>CAVQKE010000007.1:0-610278 GCA_963713045.1 uncultured delta proteobacterium | reverse complement strand
ACTCCATTGGATGTCGCGCGACCGGCAGAGATGCATCTCCTCGCGATCCTGAGAATCGGGTGAAAGCCGGAGCGCCCCAGCTCAGGTGCCCCACCCTTCTCGCGCTTTTGGCGAGAGGGTGGGGTTTTTGAAATTTCAGATAAACGCTTCTAAAGTAAGGAGTTATCCTGGACGACACCAGCCCAGCGCCGTTCTACGCTTTCTGCGCTTCCCGCTTCAATGCACGCTGCAGCGTCTGGTCGAGCGCCGATTTAGTGCTCTCGTATTCCTGCTGCGAAATGCGTCCCTGCTTGTGCTCGACTTCGAGCTCGAACATTTCTTCTTTCAGAGCTTCGAGCAGTTTGGAAGAACTGCGCGTACTGCTCGGCCCCATACGCGGTTCGCTCGAACGCGGCTCTGCGGCGCGAACTTCGCGCGCTGCCGGAACTTCGGCATACTCGACATCTTCTTCCAACGGCGACAAGCCTTTTCCCTTGGCCCGCGCCGCGCGATTCGAAGCCTGTTGCCTCGACGCCACGTAGACTCCCCCGATTACCAAGGCCGCCGCAAATCCCCCCAGAATCCACCAGCGATATTTCTGTAGCGGATCGGGCGCGTCGATCGGCGGTCCAAGGCCGCCGCCCGGCCGACTTTCATTCTGCTCAGCCGAGCCTTGGCTCGGCTGGCCGTTTTCATCCGCGGGCGCCGCCAGACTGCCCTCGCCCGAAAGCTTGAATGCCATGGGCTGCCCGACCTGCATGTTCGAAGCTACTTCCACGTTCGCGTCAGGCTGACCGGGGAATGGAGTGACTTGATATTTCGCTCCGGGCGCGGCGCTGAACTCCATCGTCTTGGGCGCAATCGCGACGAAGTGTTCCAGAGGGTACACCGTTTTGGGATCGATATTCGCGCTGCCCGTGTAAGGAACCGTGTAAACCACGTTGAAGCGCGTCTCGCCGGGACGAAGGGGAAACAGAAACGCGTATCGATTCTTCGCATTGTCCTCAGGAACCGGCGCCGATTTTACCGGCTGCCCCCCGGCCGTCATCGCCTGGCCCTCGTTGACGGTGGCGCCATCGGGCACGTTGAACTCCAGGTTGTGCTCGTTCATCTGCGTACGTGGCGGCTTGGAGTTATTGTCGACGGCGAACGTACGCTCGATCTGCAACTGTCCCTGGGAGGCCTGAAAGCGCATGATGTCGGCGACGACTTCAATGCCCTCCACCTTCTTGCCGGCGTCATACACCTCAACTTCGACCGAAGTGGTTCCCGGAGGTGCCATGCGGTGATACGTAACTTCCTGGTGAATCACGCGAATGAGATGTGGACCCTGTCCATCGAGTTTGAAACTGAAATGGCCTTTGGCGTCGGTCTTGGTTCGTCCAGCTTCTTCCATGCCTTGGCCCAGGCTGAGCAGCACGACATCGTCCCCCGCAGCGGGCTTGCCTGTGGTGGAATTTTTTACCGATCCCGTTAGGGTTTGGGCCGAGGCAAGACCTGACAGAAGCAAAAAAACGAGAGCAAACAGAAATGTCGAGATGCGAACATGTGGCGACAGCCGCCCTCGGCTGTCGGGCCGGGCAAAGCCCGGCAGCTGCCAGGTCGCAGAAAGTGCTGTCGAGGTGCGCTCGCCTGGACAGCCGGGGGCGGTCCCCACATAGTTCATCAATGTCTGAGCTCGGTTCATGGTCTCGCTTTTCTGGGCGCGGGTCCGGTTTTGGCCTCCAGGCGCGCGATCTCGGCCAGCAGTGTGGCGGCTTCGTCCTGCAGCGACGACTTCAAGGGCAGGTAATCGGACTCGGGCATCTTCCCCGCCTTGAATTCGAAATTCAAGTCGCGCAGATTTTCGTAAACCGCATCTCTTCGTTCGCGGAGGTAGGATGCGCGGGTCTTCTCCCGCCCAACATCGAAAGCGCCCGGAGAGAAAATGTAAAACGCCGCCGCCACCGTCGCCAGAAAACAGCACGCCAGTTCAAAGATCATATTTCGGTCTCCTTGCGTGCCTGGTCGCGAAATTGTTCGAGTTCCGCGCCTCGCACCGGGCGCAGGCCTTCCGCAATCGCAGGCGCGGGACGGTTCTTCCAGGCTCGGATCACCAGGACAACTACCCCGAGCCCCAATCCCAGCGCGACAAAGGGAACAATCCAGGCGGTGCGATCAAAACCTTTGCCCGTAGGCGCGGCCAGTACCGTCGGTCCGTACTTCTGCACGAACGATTGCTCGACCAGGCTGTCGCTGTCGCCGCGGCTGACCGCGGTCATCAATTCATTGCGCATGCCGTCGGAAGACGGACAGCCCACGTGATTGCACTCCAGCAAAATCTGCCCGCAGCCGCAAATGCACATCATCTGATGGCCGAGTTCGTTGAAGCGCGTCGCGGGATCGCCCGCTCCAGCCAGCCCGAAGACAGCGAGACAGAGCAGCCCGCACTGCAGCAGGCGGCGGAGAATTTGTGTAGGTCTCGTAGTCATTCGTCGTTTCACTAATCGCACGTTTCGAGATCTCATATCGTTGCAAATCAAGAGCGCCGGGCTGCGCCCGGCGGACAGCCGAGGGCGGCTGTCCCCACATTCAAAAATTCCTGTCCCGTGTCCAACAGCTGGCTCTTTTGCTCTTCAGTCTCCCGTGGCCACGGGAGCTGCGTGCTCCACCAATCTAGCGGCGGGCACGCGGACCGGAGCCGGGGCGTTCGGGATCAGCGCCAGCACGGTGCCGCCCAGGATGATCCATACCCCCAGCCAAATCCACATGACCAGAGGATTGAGATGCACCTTCAAAATCGGCCGCCCCGTATCCTGATTCAAGCCCTCGTACACCACATAAAGATCTTCATTGAGCGTGGAGCGAATGAACGGCATGGTCGAAGTCTGGCGGCTGGCCTTGTAGAAGCGGCGCTCGGGGGTCAGCGTGTCGATCTGCTTGCCTCCCTTGAACACATCGAGCACGGCCCACTCCCCCGCGTAGTTAGGAAAATCTTCGTCGGTATAGGAACGGCACACGAGCGTGTAGCTGCCGATCGTCATCTTGTCGCCGTTCCAATGGGCCGCGATGTGCCGGTCCACGTTCATCGAGACGAAGCCGTTCAGCTGGACGTAGCCCGGGCACACCCGGCGCCCGGCGCCGGGCTCATTGGCCGGCACGCGGTCGAGCGCCCAGCGCTCGAACCACTCCAAGGGCCGTGTCTCTGAGAGGCGATTGACCTCGGTCGGGTTGACGCGGGTATCGACTGGCCCCGCCATCAGCACCATGGTGCGGGGCTGAGCCGCCGGCTCCTCCTCGGCCAGGAGCGAAATGGCCGAAAGCACTGCCACCGCCGGCTGGCAAACCGACACCACGTGCAGGTCCGGACCGAGGTGTCGAATCATGCGCTGCATCAGGACGATGTAGTCATCCAAGTCAAAGGGGCCGGCCGAAACCGGGATGAGACGCGCGTCGAGCCAGTCGGTGACGTAGACGTCGTGGTCGGAAAGCAAGGTCCGCAGCGTCTCGCGTACCAGCGTGGCGTGGTGGCCAGACAGCGGTGCCACCACCAGCACCTTCGGGTGCGAGGCCGAGGTGTCCCGCCGGAAGTGCACCAGGTTGCAGAAGGGCGTTTCGAGGACCACCTGCTCCTGCACCGCCACCGTTTGGCCGGCGACCTCCGCCGTGTGAAGGCCGAAGGACGGCTTGGCATAGTGGCGCGTCGACCGTTCCACCAGCTCGCTGACCGCCGTCAACGTTCGAGTCAACGGACTGCCGGCGAGTGCGGGATGGGACCAGAGTGCCTGGTTCGCCGTGGCCCACAGATGAAGCGGCTCGCGCAGCGCGCGCTGCAGTTGGTAGGCAAAGTACATGTTTGGTCAGGAAGCTTAGCCAACCCGCGCCGGAAGGAAACGACCCTTTTTTGGCGGGATGCTGCGCAGGCGTGCGCCTCTCTCGCACCAGCAGCACACGGCGAGGGCGAACGCAATTCCTGCGCCCTTGGTGCGGTAGTATAGGTCCGGGTCCAGAAAGGGGGCGGGCCATGGCTGTGGTCATCAAAAAATATGGAAACCGTCGCCTCTACGATGCCGAAGCGAGCCACTACGTCACGCTCGGGGAAATTGCGGCCAAGGTCCGCCAAGGGGCGGAAGTCCGAGTGGTGGATGCCAAGTCCGGCGCCGACCTGACCCAAGCCACGCTGACGCAAATCATCATGGAGGACAGCAATGCGGCGCAGCTGCTGCCAGTCCCGCTGCTGCACCAGCTGATTCGGATGGGGGATGACGCGCTGGCCGACTTCCTTGGGCGGTACGTCACCCGAGCCTTGGAGTTGTACCTGCAGGCCCGCGCCGGGATGGGCGCCGTCGGCGCTCTCAACCCCTTTGCCGCCGCGTTCACCCCAGCCGACACCTTCGCCAATTTCTTCGGCCCGGACCGCGGTGCAGTCCACCCGGCTTCGACCGGTGCGGTGTCCAGAGAAGTCGAAGCCCTCCGGCGCGAGGTGGACCAGCTGAAGAAGACGGTCCGCAAGCGCCGGCGATAGCTGGCGTTTTGCTGCGCCGCAGCATTTTCGCTTGACACCCCGGCCCTCGAGATTAGGTTCTTGTTGCCGGCGCGATGAGCGTGTCGAGCGAAAGTTGAGGAAATGACGATGGCTGAGACAATGAACAAGACCGCATCGCAGGTGCAGCAAATTGCGGGCGAGTGGAACAAGATGGTGGCGGAGCAGGTGAGTCGGGTTGAGTCAGGCCTGAGCGAGTTGGCCAAAATCGAGAGCAAGACACTGGCCCAGGCGGTCAGTGGCGTGGAAGAGGCCGGCCGCATTGCCAAGGAGTCGGTGGCCCTTGCCGAGAAGGCCAGCGCCGAGTGGCGGAAGCTGTTCCTCGATGCGACGCGCCGCGCCGCAGCGATTCTGGCGCCCGAGAAGGTCTAAGTCGGTTGCCAGCCCCAACGGGTGAGCGGAGAGTGCCGGACACCGGCCTCTCTGCTCGCTGATTGGGGTGGCGCCGCAGTTGGGGGTCGACGCTTGACGCAGCCACCTCGACTCGACTCTAAGTCGGGCGGCGTCCCTCCGGCTGTCTTCGAGGGAGCTCGGCCATGCTGAGCGTCAATAAGGTCACCAGCGTCGAGGAAGCGGTTGCGCTGGTGCAGGCGCGTGACACGGTGGCGACCTCCGGTTTCGTCGGCAACGGCACGCCGGACGCGCTTCTCGACGCCCTGGCGCGCGCCTTCGAAGCGACCGGCGGACCGCGGGACCTCACCCTCGTCTTCGCCGCCGGGCAGGGCGACGGGAAAACACGCGGGCTCAACCGGGTGGCCCTTCCGGGCCTGGTGCGGCGGGCCGTCGGCGGCCATTGGGGCTTGGTGCCGAAGCTGGCGGCCATGGCACTGGCCGGCGACATTGAAGCCTACAACCTTCCGCAGGGGTGCATTTCCCAGCTGTACCGCGACATTGCTGCCCACAAGCCGGGCACGCTGTCTCGGGTGGGGCTGGGCACCTTCGTCGACCCGCGCCACGGCGGGGGGAAAGTCAACGCTGCGACGCACGAGGAGTTGGTGGAGCTCTTGACGCTCCACGGGACGGAGTGGCTGCTCTACAAGGCGTTTCCCATCCAGGTGGCTCTGCTTCGCGGGACGACTGCCGACACCGCCGGGAACGTCACCATGGAGCGCGAGTCGTTGACGTTGGACAACTTGGCGATGGCCATGGCGGCGAAGAACAGCGGCGGCTTGGTTCTCGTCCAGGTGGAGCGGGTGGCGCAAGCCGGCTCACTCTCCCCGCGGGCGGTGAAAATTCCGGGCGCCCTGGTGGACTGCGTGGCGGTGGCCCGGCCCGAGCACCACTGGCAAACCTATGCCACCCAGTACAACCCGGTGTACTCGGGCGAGACACGCGGCGTCCTGGAGGCCCTGCCACTGGCGCCGCTGGATGAGCGCAAAGTCATCTCACGCCGGGCCGCAGTGGAGCTGGTGCCGGGAAGCATCATCAACCTCGGCATCGGCATGCCGGAGGGCGTGGCCGCGGTTGCCCAGGAGGAGGGGCTTCTTCCACTCCTCACCCTCACTGCGGAGCCGGGCGTCATCGGCGGGCTTCCCGCCTCGGGGCTCGACTTCGGTGCCGCCATGAACACCGAGGCGCTCATCGACCAGAATGAGCAATTCGACTTCTACGACGGCGGTGGCCTCGACCTGGCTTGCCTCGGCATGGCCCAGTGCGATGCGGCGGGCAACGTCAACGTGAGCCGCTTCGGAGACACCTTTGCCGGATGCGGAGGGTTCATCAACATCAGCCAGAACGCCCGAAAGGTGGTGTTCGTCGGGACCTTCACCTGCGGGGGCCTCGAAGTGGACGTTTCAGGAGGCAAGCTGCGCATTCTCCGGGAGGGCAAAATCCGGAAATTCATTCGGTCGGTGGAGCAGGTGAGCTTCAGCGGCGCCCAGTGCTTCAAGGCCAACCACGAAGCGCTTTACGTCACCGAGCGCTGCGTCTTCCGGTTGACCTCAGACGGCCTGGAACTGGTCGAGGTCGCGCCCGGCATCACCCTGGAGGACATCCTGTCCAACATGGACTTCGTCCCGCTGCGAGCCCGGCAGCTGTCCACCATGGACGCTCGGCTTTTTGCCCCGGAGGCGATGGGGCTCAGGCACTCGCTCGAGTCGCGGCCGCTCGAGGAGCGCATCCTTTTCGACGCCTCGGCCGGAGTGCTGTTCATCAACTTCGCTGGGCTCTCGGTGCGAGGCGAAGCGCAGCTGCAGGCCATCGCCTTGACGGTGGAGCACCGCTGCGCACCGCTCGGGCGGCGGGTGCCGGCCATCGTTAACTATGACGGCTGCAGCATTGCCCCCCAGCTGATGGATGCCTACGCCGACATGGTGGAGCGGTTGACCGAGCGCTTCTATTCCAAGGTGACGCGGTACACGAGCAACGCCTTCCTCCGGCTGGCGCTGGGGCACTCCCTGGCCAGCCACCATCTGTCGCCGCAGCTGTACGGTTCCAGTCGGGAAGCATTTCGGGCGCTGGCCTCCTCCGGCGCCGACAGCGAAGCAGCGAAGACCCCCCACCAGCACTGAGGAATGTCCCGATGGACTTGTCCGTCACGTCACCGAAGGGGAGGGAAGCCAAAGCACGCACTCGGCTCCAGTCTGTGCTCGGCCGAGCCGCCAACGCTCTCGACCAGCTCGACGCCGTCGGGCTCAACCGCTCGCTGTTGGCTGAGGCGGTCGGGCTGGCGACTCGTCCGCACAGGTCGGGCGCAGCGGTGGTCCGTTTCCTGGCCGGGGAGTTGAGTGCCCTGGTGGTCAGCGCGAAGCGGCTCGCTGGGGCTCAAGTCAACGGACCGATGGGTGTCCCAGCGAAGGACCGGCGCTTCGCGGACGTCGCCTGGGAGGAGAATGCTTTCTTCTATGGCCTTCTGCAGAACCACCTGCTGTGGGAGCGGCTGGCGCAAGAGCTGGTCGACGCTGCGGCGCTGTCGCCGATTCAGGCCGGCAAAGCGCGGCTGATGAGCCAGCTGCTGGTGGACGCACTGTCCCCCAGCAACTTCCTGTGGACCAACCCCGGCGCGCTGAAACGTGCCTTCGAGACGGGGGGCCTCAGCCTGGTGCGTGGCCTGTTGGGCTTCCTCGAGGACGTCCGCACCCGCCACGGCTGGCCGAAGCAGGTCGACAGCTCCAGCTTTCAAATTGGAAAAAATCTCGCGGCGACGCCGGGAAAGGTGGTTTTTCGAAACCACCTGATGGAGCTCATCCAATACGCGCCATCGACGCCCGAGACATACCGCGTACCGCTGCTGCTCTGCCCGCCGTGGATTAACAAGTACTACATCATGGACCTCGCTCCGGGCCGGAGCTTTGCCGAGTGGGCCGTGAAGCACGGCCACACCACCTTTGCCATCAGCTACCGCAACCCCGACGCCTCGATGCACGACGTCACGCTCGATGACTACTTGCTCGACGGGCCCGTGGCCGCAACCCGGGCCATCCGCGAAATCACCGGCGCACCCAAGGTGAATGTCGCCGCGCTGTGCCTGGGGGGCACCCTGGCCACGATGTTCCTCGCTTACCTGAATGAGACCGGCGAGGACTGGGTCAACAGCCTGACCCTGCTCAACACGCTGGTCGACTTCAGCGAGCCGGGAATCCTCGGGGCCTTCACCGACGCGAAGACCATCGCCCGCATCGACCGTCGCATGGCCGCCCGGGGATACCTCTCGGCCGAGGAAATGGGCAGCACGTTCAACCTGCTGCGTTCGGGTGACCTCATCTTCAGCTATGTCGCCACGCGATGGCTGATGGGCGAGCCGTCCCCGGCCTTCGACTTACTCGCCTGGAATGCTGACGGGACGCGGATGCCGGCCCGAATGCACATGGAGTACCTGAGGGCCTGCTACCTGAAGAATCAGCTCGCCAAAGACGAGCTGGTGGTGGCCGGACAGCACTTGCGCCCGTCCACCATCCGTCAGGACGCCTTCATTCTGGCTGCCGTCGACGACCACATCACCCCCTGGAAGTCGTCCTTCAAGACGACTCGGCTATTGGCCGGCAAGGTGCGCTTCGTCCTCAGCAGCTCGGGCCACATCGCCGGCATCGTCAATCCCCCGAACAAGAATGCCGTCTACTGGGTGAACGACAAGCCGGAGGCCGACCCCGAGTTGTGGCGCGCCGATGCCAGCCGACGCAACGAAAGTTGGTGGGAGGAATGGGCACGGTGGATAGGCGCCCGGGCCGGCGCTCTGGGGCCACCACCACCGATGGGCGACAGCAGCCACCCGCCGTTGATGGACGCGCCAGGGGCCTACCTCCTCGAGCATTAGGCAGCCGACGGGGGGTGGGCCGGCCCGGGCTTTCTCCTCCCAGCGTGCGCCAAGCGTCGCTGGGCCCACAGCGCGCCCAGCGTCCCCACAATTCCGCGCCGGAAGAAGAGGACCGTCACCACGAAGACGAGACCCGTCACCAGCCCGGTGGCGGCAGTCGAGCGAGAGAGCGCGTCTTGCAGCAGCACGGTGACGGCGCTTCCCACCAGGGGGCCGAGGAAGGTCCCGGTGCCACCAAGCAGCGTTGTCATTACCACCTGTCCGCTGGTCGTCCAGGACAGCACGTCGAGTGAGACGACGCCGTGCGCGACGACGAACAGCGCCCCGGCCAGCCCAGAGAGGGTGGCGGATAGGAGGAAGGCCAGCACTTTGTGGGCCCAGGTGGCGTAGCCCACGCTCTGGGCGCGGGTGTCGTTGTCGCGAATCGCCCGCAGCGCTGCGCCAAAGGGAGAATGGATGGTGCGGAAGGCCACCAGGGCGCCACAGGTGGCGACCACCAGACCAAACCAGTAGGCGTGCATCGAATTGGAGAAGTCCAAACCGAGCAGCGCCGGCCGCGGAATGTTGGGCATCCCGCTTTCCCCCCCGGTGACGTCCTCCCACTGTTTGGCGATGAAGTCGATCATCTGCCCGAAGGCCAGCGTAATCATCGAGAAGTAAATGCCGACGCTGCGGATGGACAGAAACCCAATGGGAATGGCGATGAGGAATGCGGCCACCGTCCCTCCCAGCATGGCCAGCGGCACCCCCACGCCGAGGTGCAGCAGCAGCCACCCAGTCACGTAGGCGCTGGTGCCCCAGAAGGCCGCGTGCCCGAAGGAGAGCAATCCCACCTGGCCGAACACCAAGTCGAAGGCGAGCGCGAAGAGACCGAGGCAGAGGATGTCCAGCGCGACCACCGGGTAGACGACAAAGGGCAGCCCGACCAACAGGAGAAACGCCGCGGCGCCCGCCACAAGCCACGCTCGTCCGCTCATCGCCCGCCCTCCGGCAACCCGAAGAGGCCAGTCGGCCGGACCAACAGGACCCCGGCCATGAGGATGAACACCAGGGTGTTGGCAATCGGCGGGTACAGGGCCGAGCCGATGGCCACCAGCACGCCCACCGTGAAGCCGGTCAGGACCGAGCCGAGGATGCTTCCGAGTCCGCCGATGACGACCACCGCGAAGGTGGTGATGATGAGCTCAGAGCCCATCAGCGGGTCGACACTGTAGATGGGCGCCGCCAGCACGCCAGCCAGCCCGGCAAGGGCCGATCCAAAGCCGAAGACGGCAGTGACCCACAGGGAGACGTCGACGCCGAAGCTGCGGGTGACGGAGGGGTTTTCGGTGCAGGCCCGAACCACCGCGCCGAGACGGGTTCGCTCGATGAGGTAGTAGGTGAGGGCGCAGACCACCACCGAGGCGACGATGACGAAGAGGCGGTAGGTGGGAAAGATGACGAAGCCAAGGTTGGTGACGCCGGCCAGCTGGGGCGGACTGGAGTAGGGGGCACCGCTGATGCCGTAGACGAGCCGAACGCCGTCCTGAATGACCAGCGTCAGCCCGAAGGTCAGCAGCAGGTTGTAGGCCGCCGGCAGGCTGTAGAGGCGGCGGAGCATGGTCCGCTCGATGACCACCCCGAGCAACCCGACCAGCAACGGTGCGATGAGCAGCGAAGGCCAGAAGCCGAGCCCGAAGCGGTCGCCCAGGCTGTAGGCGGTGAAGGCTCCCAACATGTACATCGCACCGTGCGCGAAGTTCACGATGCGCAGCATTCCGAAGATGACTGCCAGCCCCAGCGACAACAGGGCGTAGAACGCGCCGTTCACCAGTCCGTTGAAAATCTCGATGACCAGCAACCGCCCCATGGAGCCCTCGCGTCGCGAGCTGCTACTTGGCCATGTGGCACACCGACTCAGAAAGCGGCATGAAGGCCTGGGCGGCCGGCGTCTTGGAGATGACTTTGAAGTAGTCGCGGTCCTCCTTGGCCTGGCTCTTCGGTTTCACCTCCACCTGCAACACGTCGAGAATGACACGGTGGTCTTGGGGGCGGATGCTGGCGTTGCGCGCGAAGAAGTCACTGAAGTGGTATCCCTCGAGCGCTGCACGGACACGGTCCGCGTTGTCCGACTTGGCGCGGGCAACCGCCTCGAGGTAGGTGGTGACTGCAGAGTAGACGCCGCCGTGCACCCAGGAAGGCTTCTTTCCGAAGGCCTTCTGAAACTCGACGCTCCACGCCTTGCTCTGCTCGTCCAAGTTCCAGAACCAGGGGACAGTCACCACCGCCCCCGCGTAGGCGTCTTGTCCGAGCGCGTCGATGTCCGTCTCGAAGAGCAATCCGATGGCCAGGCCGATGCCCGCCTTCTTGAGGGCAAACTCATTGTACTGCTTCACCACGTTCACCAAGTCCGCGCCGGCGTGCATCGTGCCGAAGACTTGGGGCTTGAGGGACTGCGCTTTCAGTAAGTAGCTGGAGAAGTCGGTATTGGGAAACGGCGTCGCCTCGCTGGGGGCGATGATTTTTCCGCCCGCCGCCTCGACCGCCTTGCGCATCTGGGCGTCAAGGTTCTGCCCGAACTTGTAGTTCGGGTAGATGATGAACCACGTCTTGCCGCCGCGCTTGGTGACCGCAGTCCCGGTGCCGTTCGACAGCATCCAGTTGTCGTAGGCGTAGTGGAAGGTGTGGAGGTTGCACTGCTCGTTGGTGAGCTCGGTCGTTCCGGCGCCCACGACGATGAGGAGGGCATTGCGCGTTTTCACCACTCCCGCCACCGCCAGGGCGCAGGAGGAGGTGGGCACGTCGAAAATGGCGTCGACGCCATTTCGCTCAATCATCTCCAAGGCCTTGTTGGTGGCCACGTCCGCCTTGCCTTGGTGGTCGGCGCCCACCACCTCCACCTTCCCCGCGTACTCGGGGTGCCTCTTCATGAAGGCCGCGGCAGCCATCTCGGCCGCTTTGACCGAACCCGGGCCGGCCAGCGCCGAGTAGACGCCATTCATGTCGGTCAGGACGCCCACTTTGACTTTGTCACCGGAGAGCTGTGCCCCGGCGGGAACCGCGAGCAAAAGTGCTGCCAGCAATGTCGTTTTCATCCACGTCTCCTTCGGGTGAGGGGGCGACGCCGGCTTCGGAAGGGGCGCCGGTTGCCCCACGGCCAGTTACACACTCAAGTAGTCCAACAGCTCCTTTTCGCGGGTGCGGACCTGTTCGGTGGTTAGCGTCTCGACCGAGCGTCCATCGACGACAAGCACATGGCGGTCAGCCACCTTCAGCGCAAAGCGCAGGTTCTGCTCCACCAGGATGACGGCCAGCCCTTGGGCCTTGAGGTCGAGCACCATCTGGGCAATGCGCTGGACAATGACCGGGGCCAGGCCCTCGGAGGGCTCGTCGAGCAACAGCAAGCGCGGCGCGGCCCGCAGCACACGCACCACAGCCAGCATCTGCTGCTCCCCCCCAGACAGCTTCGTCCCGGGAAAGGCGCCACGCTCTAAGAGAATGGGGAACGTCTGGTAGATGCGCTCCAGCGTCCAGCCCCCGGGCCGCAACACGGGGGGCAACTCGAGGTTTTCGCGCACGGTTAGCGCGGAGAAAATTGCGCGCTCCTCCGGCACCCAGGCGATGCCCAGTCGGGCGATGCGGTCCGACGTCAGTCGGCTGATGTCGCGGCCGTCGAAAGTCAGTGTGCCCCGTCGGTCGGGCAGCACGCCCATCACCGACTTGAGGGTGGTGCTCTTTCCGGCGCCATTGCGCCCAATGAGGCTCACCACCTCGCCTGGGTCGACGCGCAGCGAGACGCCGTGCAAGACGTGGCTCTTGCCGTAAAAGGCCTGGAGGTCAGAAACCACCAACATTGGCTTTAGCCAACCTCCTCGCCAAGGTAGGCCTCGATGACGTGGGGGTTTCGCCGCACTTCGTCGTACGTTCCCTGCGCGAGGATGCGGCCGCGTTGAAGTACGGTGATGCGGTCGGCCAGTTGCGCCACCACTCCCATGTTGTGTTCCACCAACACCAGTGTCCGTCCTTGGGCCACCGTCTTGCCGAGCGCCACCATCCGCTGGACGTCATCGGTGCCCATGCCGGAGGTCGGCTCGTCGAGCAGCAGCACCCGGGGCTCCTGGGTGAGGGAGATGCCAATCTCCAGATTGCGTTTCTCACCGTGGGAAAGCGCCGACGCTGGCCGGTGGGCCAACCCCAACTCGTGCACCACCTCCAGAATCTCTCGTGCCCGCGGCTGAAACTTCAGCAGCACCTTGACGCTTTCCCAGAAGCGCCAGTGGTGCGGCGTCTTGGACTGGAGGGCCACCAGGAGGTTGTCCTGGACGGACAGCGTGTCGAACACCGACGAGATTTGAAATGAACGGGAGAGCCCCCGGCGAACAATCTTGTACGGTGAGACGCCGGTGATGTCCTCGCCGAACAGCAACACCTGGCCGGCGGTGGGGGCCAGAAAGCCGGACAGGAGGTTGAAGAGGGTCGTCTTTCCTGCGCCGTTGGGCCCGATAATGGCGTGGGTCTCCCCCTCTTCAATGACGAGGTCCACCCCGTCCACCGCGGTGAAGCCATGAAAGGCTTTGGAGAGACCACGAGCCTCGAGAGCTGCGGGCATAGGTTCCAGGCTTCGCGCAAGCGGCCGGCGACCGTCGGGACCTTAGCCGCGGTCTGCCCAAGGTCAACGAGGTTTAGCCGCGAACCCCGCGTATGCTCCGACGGGCCCCGGGCCGCGGGCCCAAGCACGAGGGAATGACGCTATGCGTATGAAAGGCCGTGTGGCGCTGGTCACGGGTGCAGCCAGTGGGATTGGCCGTGCAATTGCCTTGGCCTTCGCCGCCGAGGGCGCTCGGGTCGGCGTGGCGGATATTGACGCCGCTGGGGCGCGCGCCGTGGTCGACGACATGGGCGGCGCCGGCATCGCCCTGACGATGGACGTCACCAGCGAGGCTCAAGTCGAGGAGGGAGTTGCTGCGCTTGAGGCGCGCTTTGGCGGCGTGGACGTGCTGGTGAGCAACGCCGGCGTGCAACACATCGCGGCGGTGGTGGACTGCACGTTCGAAGCGTGGCGCAGGTTGCTCGCCATCCATCTCGACGGAGCGTTTCTCACCACCCGGGCCTGCATGCGCCGGATGGTGGCCTCCCGGAAGGGCGGCTGCCTGTTGTACATGGGCAGCGTGCACTCCATGGAGGCCTCGCCGCTCAAGGCGCCATATGTGGCCGCCAAGCACGGCATCCTCGGCCTTGCGCGTACGGTGGCAAAGGAGGGTGCCCCATACGGCATCGTCAGCAACGTCATCGCGCCGGGCTTCGTCCGAACGCCGCTGGTGGAGAAGCAAATTCCGGAGCAGGCCCGCGACCTTGGCATCAGCGAGGAAGAAGTGGTGAAGAACGTGATGCTGAAGAATACCGTCGACGGCGAATTCACCACGCTCGACGATGTCGCCCGAGTGGCGGTGTTCCTCGCCTCCTTTCCAAGCCGTGCCCTCACCGGCCAGTCGCTGCTGGTGAGTCACGGCTGGCACATGCAGTAACTGCTTTGAGCGGCAGCCGATTTGCGGCTCATAACGTAAAACCTTCTCCAGATGACGCGTGGGTGTGCTCTCTTGCCCCGCACGCGGGTCAGCCAGCCCGCGCCACAGGAGGGGGTTGCCATGAAAAGGAAGAGCCTTGCAGCGCTGGTGACGACGTGTGCCCTGTTGTTCGGCGCGAAGAGCGCGTTGGCGCAGGAAAACTGGACTGAGGGCCCGGTGTGGCAGTGCGATACTTACCGTACCGCGCCTGGCCAGTTTGAAACGTACATCAAGTGGGTCCGGGCGACGACGCTCCCCATCTTTACCGAGGAGAAGAAGCAGGGCCTCATTCTCGACTGGAAGGTCTTCGTCCAGCCGCCCCATGACGTGAACGACTGGGACGTCATGTTCTGCAGCCTCTACAAAAACTACGCTCAGGCGCTCGACTACAGCAAGTCCGACGACGACAAAGATAAGGCCATCCTCGCCAAGCAATTCAAGACCGCTGACGAGCAGAAGCAGCAGGAGCAGATAAAGGTTCGACTGGAGATGCGCAAATTCCTTGGCACCAGTTACGTGCGCGAGGTCAACCTGCGGCCGCTGCCCTGAAGCCCTCCGCCTCAGCGCGCCTTATATGACGCCGACTCCTCCTGTGAGGTAGGCAAGGCGCGACGGGAACTGGGAGAGGGTCGCCGTAGCGCGCTTGGCCAGCCGTCTACCTGGGACTCATGGCGCTATGCTTTGGGTTTGCCGTCGGGTCGACCATCCGAGTGCCCGGTAGATTGGGCAGAACCCCACACTGCCGGTCACGAGTGGGATGAGACCCACCAGCGCCCAGGCCGGGTGCTCGGTTGAGAGGAAATACGCTCCAAGCGCGAGCCCCAGGAACACCCGGAGGACGCGGTCCACAACGGACTCGTTGGTCTTCATTACGAACTCCTTTCAGAAGTGTGAGAGCCCGTTGCCCGCAACGGCGGTTCGCGACGTCAGCCCCGTCGCAGAACGCCTGGCGTGAACCTGCCGAAGAGCTCCGCCAAGGGGATGAACCGCTTTGGGTGCGGCCGGGCTCTCTTTCTGCGTGAGATGAGGAGACCAGGACGCTGAAACGTGCCTGAAGAGCACCGGACACCTCGACTCCGTTCGCGTTTAGAACAGCCCGAAGAGCCTTCGGGGCTTGGCGGGCTGTGTTGCCGCAGGCGCCCTGTTGGGCTCGTCCTCGCGGCACCGACAGCGCGCCTCGCGTGGGACGCCTGAGAGCGCGTTCTCGACGTGGGCACCGCATCCTGCCCAGGTGGGCTTCCCGCACTGCCTACAGCGAATTCGGTGGCACATTGTTCCTCCGGACAGTCAGAGCCAAGCCTGCTCCAAAGGGTTCTGGCGCAAGTGCCATCGCGCGTGGGACGCCCTTGACGGTGCCTTAGCCCCGTCCTGCAATGCGGATGAGGTGCGCAACTTCACTCTGCGCTCAAGAGAGCCAAGCGATAATCCGTTAGGACACGGGTCGGCAGTAGCTTTTCCGGAGGGTCGCCGTACCTCTCTGCTCAGCGTCGGCGCCATGGACCGAAAGCCCTCTTTCATTCCGGGCGGCGCGTGTCCTTGGCGTCGCCGCGCTGGGTGTGGGACCCCGCCGGGGTCCCAAAGGGCCCTCAGCTTCTGAAGCCGAAGACTGCGGCCATCACCCGTTGCACGACGAACCAACCAACGAGAACAGCTACCAAGCCCAACGCATCTCTCATAGTTCCTTGGAGCCACGGACGGGCTCCCGGGGTTCGCCCGCGGGTTCTGCCTCGGCACCAGGCTGGGAACTACTGTTCCCTTGGGAGCACCTCTGGGGACACCGGCGACGATTGAAGCAAAGGAGCAGGGAGGAGAGGGACCGCCACGGGGAGGCGCAATTGCGTCGAGGAGGGCAAAGTTGAGTTTGGCCCCCATCGGAGCCCAGATGCGCCTTCTTCGCTTCACGCCGGTGGGTTTAAGCCTTTCGGGGCCACTCCGAGCGCCGCCCGGACGGCAGTGCGCACCGCGGTTGGCACCGTATCGCCCGGAATCCTCCGGCAGAGTGACACTGTCCGCTGCAGCGTCTCGCAGGCACCAGAACAGCGCTTGCACTGGGCAAGGTGCGCCTCGATTTGAGCGCACGTCGCCTGGTCGATGTCTCCGGCGGCGTAGTTGGCCAATTCGTCGGATAGCTCTGGACAGGGCTCGGTCGCCTGCATCGAGCCATCCGGCCCGAGTAGCGTGGCGACAGCTTGACGAAGCCCTGCGCGGGCCCGATGCAGTCGACTCTTCACCGCCGCTACGTCCTCCTGGAGCACGCGCGCAACCTCCTCGGCCGTGAGTCCCTCAACGTCCTTGAGGACGATGACCTCGCGATGGCTTTGTGGCAGCGAGAGGATCGCCGCCTGAAGCACTTCGCCAATCTCCCTCGCATGTATCCGTGCGTCCGGCACCAAGGCGCCGGCAGGGATGCCTCGGGCTTCAGGCTCGTCCAAGGAGACCTTCTCCGAGGGTTCGCCGACACGTCGACGGCGCGCTTTGATGCAGAAACTCCGCGCGATTTGATACAGCCAAGTGGAAAGGTCGGCATCGCCCCGGAACTCGGGAAGGCCTCGGAAGGCGGCGATGAGCGTCTCCTGGAGGACGTCGCGGGCATCCTCTTCGGAGCCGCACATTCGGAGGCCGAAGCGGAACACCTGCTTCTCGTGTCGTGCGAGGACCTCGTCGATGGCCCCCGACTCTCCGCTCCGAGCGGCGCGGAGAAGTTCGGCATCCGTGCGGGGCATGAGGACTACAGCCTAACGCCCTTAGTCAGTGACGGCGACTCCCAACTGGGCGGTGGCTCGTGCAACGCTCGTTCGAACTTGGAACCTCGGCTGAGCCTGAATTGCACGCTTGACCGAACACTGGTCGACGGCCCGGATGAGCGCTTCGCGGTACCGTTCCGGGAAGTCGGGGGGTAACTCGAGCTCGAGACGCACCGTCTGCAGGGTGCCCTCCGTGTCAAAGTCGACTGTCTCTCGGATGCGAATGTCGTTGGACGGAATGGAGCGGCCAGCGCAGAAGCCTTGGACAAAAATTCCGGCGCAGGTGCCGAGTGACGCCAGGAACAGGTCGAATGGGGACGGAGCCGTATCCTCCCCGCCGTTGCCCCGGGGCTGGTCGGTCCGCACGACGTGCGTCCCCACGGCGGCGTCTACGCGACGTCTGCCCGGAAGCGTAATCACAATCTCTTTCGAACTGGACATCGATGGGCCTCCCGCTCGTCAACTCCGGTGGGTCAACTCGAAGCGGTGCACTCCGAGCAATTCTTCCTCCTGGTTCTTAGAGCCAGAAGCCACGAAAGAGGTTTGGCCTGACCCTCGCGTGCGAAGGAAGGCTTGCTGCCTGGCCCACACTTCCTCCAAGGGGGGACGGAGACACGCCGCTCCCCCTCTCGCGAAATCCGCGTACGGGATTGTTTGCCTCGGCTGCGATGCGCCGGACGGCTGCCGTGCCAAACAGGACTGGGCACCTGCCAGTGCCCGCGGCGCACCCGCGAGCCCGCTTGCTTCGCCTAGCAGTGGGTCGAGCGTCGCTGGCTGCCGTGAAGCCGCAGCTGCTCTTCGAGGAGATGGGCTTGTCTCTGTCGGTGAGCTCCCGGCCGATGGCGTCTTGCCGGCTGGTTCTCCGAACGCCCGGTTTGCTGCGGCCGCACAGGCGTGCTAGTTCGAAGGGCTATGGCGCGAGTTACCATTGAAGACTGCGGTCCGTACGCGGAGAACCGCTTCGCGCTCTCCATCCTCGCCGTCCGCCGCACCAAGCAACTTCTCTCCGGGGCGACCTGCACCGTGCCTTCGGGGCGCGACAAGGCGACCGTCACGGCGCTGCGGGAAATCGCTGCGGGCAACGTGAAATTCGAGCAGGACCTTCGCAACGTGCTTGGCCACCATGCCCCGCTTGCCGCGGGCGCGACGCCGCCCGTGCCGACGCTGGAGACGGTGGCGGAAGCGCTCCGCCGGCAGCCTTTCATTCCCACCGGCCGCTGACAGAAAGCCGGCAGGCGAACGTCGCTGGTCAGGCCGGGGCCATGGTGCGCTGCCCGGAGAACTCCGCGTCCGAGGGTTGAACCCAGTCTAGGTCCGGACCGAGGTCCCTCACCACCAGCGGAGTCCCGTCGTACTTCAGACGCTTCCCCGGGTAGACGTAGGCCCGGAAGATGTAGCCCACCATGGACTTCTCCTCCAAGCGCGGGTGAAGGGTCGGCCGGACTCGCTCGGCATGGGCGGCCGGAAGCAGGCTCCAATGGAGCCCCGGCTCCATGTGGTGCATACCGTGGTATCCGTTGTTGACCGTCAAGAAATTCAGCAGCGGACTGATGAAGGTCCGGGAATGGTTGACTGGATGCTCTGCGTCGCAACCGTCATGTTGGATGAGGTTGATGGTGACGATGCCGAAGTTTGCAAAGAGGTGAGGCACCACCATGAAGACCAGCGCCTTCCGCCAGTCGAGCAGCAGGAGGGCCCCTTTGAGACCCCACACCACCAGTGCCTCGAGGAGAAATTGGTAGTGCCAGGCGGCAATTTTGTTGCCGCGGAGCTGCTTGAAGCGGGCGTTGCCCCTGAGGATGGCCGGCGTCACGGTCGGGAAGAAGAAGAGCAGGTTGAGGAGATTCCATCGGAAGCGCACCTTGCTGGTGCGCATCACGTCCTCTCGGCGCTCGACGTAACGGTGGTGGGAGAGGTTGTGGCCTGGCACGTATTCGCTGATGGGGAAACCGTAGGAGAGGCTGACCCACACCTGAAAGACGCGGTTCATCCACCGGCGGGTGAAGACCGGACAGTGGACGGTGTTGTGCGCAACCACCGCGCAAAGCCATGAGTTGTATGAGAGCACCACCACCCACGCCCAGCAGAGCGGCCCGGTAGGCGCGAGCAGCCAGCCCCCGATGAAGAGGACGGCATAGGAGGTGAGAATGCCGAGCGTACGGACGTCGGCCTTATAGCGCAGCACGTTAGGAGCACCTTCCCAAAGGAAGCCGGTTCCGTCCAGCCCGGCGCCTGCCTTAACGCGAGGCGAGTTCCGAGTCCATGGAACCAACGGCCGGGTCCGTCGTGGGGCTCAACCGCTCGAGCACTGCACGAGCCACCCCAGGTGAAAACAGCATGCCCAAGTGGCCGACGTCCGGGATGCGGACCAGGTCCTCCCCGGCCGCGAAGATGCGCGGAATGACGATGTTGTCTGAACCGGCGACGATGGAGGTGAAGCGGACAGTGCGGGCGAGGCCCTGACTCCCGGCGAGCCGTTCCAGGACAGAAGAATCGGGCCGCAGCTCCCGTCCGACCCGTGTGGCAACCCAATACGCGTTGTATGTGCCTCGGTGGGGCGTTCCCAGCGTAATGCAACGGTCCACGCGGCGCGCGCCCCCCAGTTGCTGAAGGTACACGCGCGCCACCAGCCCCCCGAGGCTGTGGCAGACGAGGTCAATTCGACCGCCGCGCACCGAATGACGAAGGTAGTCCCGAAGCGCGCGGGCCGCCTGCTCGATGCCGGCCGAGGACTGGTAGTCAAAGGCCAGCATCTGCCGCACTCCGTGGAGCCTCAAGTACGCGCGCAGTGGAAGAAAGTTGCTGCGGTTGCCGCCGTAGCCGTGGACCAGGACCACCGTGCGCTGGTCGCGGCGCCTCGCAGTCCGCTTGTGCTGCCGTCTCCAGCCGAAGGGGTGAAGCAGTCCATACGCAGCCAGCGCCGCAACCTCGCGCGCCACCAGGACAACGGCGGGCTTGTCCGAGGGGGGGAAGTCGCGCATCACGCGGCCACCAAAGGGCTCACGATTCGCCGTCCGTCTCTTTTGGGCCGCCGGGAAGGCGGCCCACCAGCGTCCGGCGCAGGCGGTCGCGGCCATGCGCCAGCCGGGCCGCTCCCGCCCGAAGCTCCCGCTCGACGCGCTCCCCGGCGTGGTCCGCGGCGGCCAGGGCGTCCTCAAGAATGGTGCGGATGAGGTTGGAGACCGGAATTCTCAACTCCTCCGCGAAGCGCTTCAACTCCGCCTCGAGGGGGGCCGGGACCCGGGTATGGATGACCCGCTCCTTGCGCCCACGCGGCGGCGGGGAAGCAGGCAGCCTCTTACCCATGAGTCACTTTGTGACACAAAGTGACTCATCTGTCCAATGCCTTGAGGCGGGGGAATATGGCACGGGGATTGACGGCGAGGGCTTTGGCGACCCTCACCCGTCGTAGCGGATGTCTCCGGCTCCCTCGGTGTCGTAGCCGGGGATGGCTCCCACTTCAGAGCGGAATGCCTCTCCTTGCGCCACTTCGCACAGTCGGACGACCCGCGAGTCGCCGAGGGAGCTCGCCTTCACCAACAGCCCATAGGCTTCTTTCGCCAGCAAATGGAAGGCGAGGCCGGCGCGCTCTCCCCAAGCGCGAGAAGCAAGGCCGACCTCGGCGCGCCCGGACACCACCGCAAGCACCACCTCGAGGTGGGAGGGGAACAGCGTTGCCCGGCGGTGCACCTGGTCCGAGTCGAGGTTCGCAGCCCGGAGCGCCGCATCCAGGTGTGTGCGCACCCCGGCCGAAGTCGGCCGCGAGGCGAGCGTCCGCTTGGGTAACCCCAGGAGCCGGAAGGGCTTGGCGTCCCGCTTGGTGAGAAGGCCCACCTCGCGCGTGACAAGGTGAATGCGGGCCAGACGTTCCGCACCCAGGTGGGAGGGAAAGCCCCCGGCGTGCGCCCCGGCGGCCAGGACCGCTCCCTGCGCCAACAAATCCAAGCTTGCCTCTCTGTCGGCTGGCACGAAGCCAAGCAGCGGCGGGCCGCGCTCGGCGCTCAGCCGCAGCAGCGCCATCAGGACCAGGTCACCATTGCCGGCGACGAGCGGGGTCGGGGCAGCAGCGCCCGGTAGGACGCCGACGTCTGGTTCCGGCGGCGCTCCTCCACCCGACCAAACAAGGACCTCCGTTCGGTCAAATCGCCATTCCGAGCCCACGCGCCGCGCCGGAAGTCCCTTTTTCAGCAGTCGGTACACATGCTTCGGGTGCACGCGCAGCAACTCGGCCACGTCGGCGGTCGTCAGGAGGACTGAGGCGGACGGCGTCGTCATCCTGAACTCCAGAGGACCCGGCGGGCGTTCCGAGTCCTCAACCGGGCCAGTCGGCCCCAGCCTTGGCGCCCGTGGAGCGGCCCAAAGCCATTCTAGCGCGGGAAAATCCGCTTCACTGTAGCCGAAGCGCTCCGCTAGGGAGCAGCCACCCACAGTTGGCCGCCCGCAGGGTCGGCGGCAAAGGCCTTGCCTGCCGCCGAGACCACCACCACCCGCACCCCGGCCGACGTATGCGCCTGCCCGGTGACGTGCATCACGCCGTTGGGCAAGAGCTGCACCCGCGTCAGCCGCTCGGCTTTCCCCGCGGCTGCGAAGACTGTGCCTAATTTCGGCGCCAGGTCGATGTTGTCGAGGCCGAGGCCGGTGTCGACGTTTCCGAGAGGAGCGGGGGCCGCGGTGAGTGCGAAGGAGACGAGGCGGTCGGTGCACGCCACCACCAGAACGCTGTTGGCGCCGTCAATCGCCATCCCTCGCGGCCCCTCTGAGCTGCAGGTGGTGGGCCAGTGCGCTGCGGTGGCGCGCGCGTGCACGTCGAGAGCCAGCGTCTCGTTCCGGTCCTCGAGGTTGGTGTAAAAACGCGCCGCGGCGGCGTCCACCGCGTAGCCCTCCGGCTGCCCGGGCACCTCAATCCGCCCAACCATCGGCAGCTCCGGCTTGGCCGCAGAAAGGATGATGATGGAATTCAAGCGGGGCACAGTGGCCCAAACCTCATCCGTGGTGGACACATAGGCCAAGCCGTCGGGGGGCTCTGGCAACGCGACGCAGGCGCCACGCTGGAGGGTGCGTAGGTCGAAAGCGCAGACTGAAGAGTCGGCGCGGTTGCCAACGAAGGCCCGGCCGGGCCCAAACGTCACCGAAGTCGGGCCGAGCTCCCGGCCCTCCTTCTGTTTCGTCGCGAAACCCTCAATGGTGCGGATGCTCTCCGTCGTGGCGTCCACAATGAAAACGCGACCGGTGTTTCCGCCGGGGACCCACACCTGGTTGGTGGCAGCGTCGTAGCCCAAATAATCCATCCCGACGCGACCAGGAGTCGACTGCAGCCGAAGCGGGTGGACAGCCAGCCCTGGGACGGCGCCCGCGTCGGGCTGGGCAAGCGCGACGCCAGAGGTCAACGCCAAACCAACGAGGAGGAGACGGTGCATGGCGCGCTCTATAGCGCACCCCGCCTCGTCCACCACCGGACTGTTGCGGCTTTAAGCGGCGCTGCGCGCGTCGCGAGTGCGGCCGGCCGCTTCCGTCCGTTCCGCAACGCCAGGGCGCGCCGGCCGAGCGTCGGGGGGACTCGGTTGCCGGCCCACCTGCGGGTCGAGCAGGTCGGCCACCAGCGCGTCCTCCAACAGCTGCCTCCGCCACCTCTCGTCAAAGCTGTACATGGCCCTCTCTCCTTGGGCAGCTGGGTTGCCGCCACGGGCTCACAAATGCGCCAGCGGCGGGAAGATCGCCAAGACATTCGAAGACCACGTAAAATAACTTTTGGCTATGGCCTTGAATCTCAACTCGCTTCGACTCTTCGCCGCAGTGGCGGAGCGAAGCGGCTTTACAGCCGCCGCACGTCAGCTTCGGGTGAGTCAACCCGCCATCTCCAAGGCGGTCCGGCAGCTGGAAGGGCAGCTGGGCGCCCAGCTGCTGGTGCGGACCTCCCGGGGAGTGACTCTCACCGAAGAGGGCAACGTGTTGCTCTCTCACGCCCGGGCGTTGTTTGGCGAGGAACGCGCCGCCGAGGAAGCGCTGGCCGAGCGTCGGGGCCTGCGGAGCGGCTCGCTGCGCATCGGCTCGAGTTTGACTGTGGCCAGCTATTTTCTTCCGCCCATCCTCGGTGCCTTCCACGCCCGACACCCCGCCATCGAGATGACGCTGGTGGCGGCCAACACCCGTGCGGTTCTCGATGCGCTGCTCACCAACGCGGTCGAGCTGGCGGTGGTGGAGGGTCCGGTGAGTCACGCGCGCGTCGAGGTTTCCCCCTGGATGGAGGACGCGTTGGTGGCCGTGGCCGCGCCGGGCCACCCCCTGACCCAAGTGCGCCGCCTCAAGGCCACCCGGCTTTTCCAGGAGTTGTTTCTTATTCGTGAACAGGGAGCCGGAACGCGCGATGTGGTGCTCGCCGCTCTCCGCAACCGCGGCGTGACTCCGGGCCGCCTGTTCGAAATCAGTGAGAATGAAGTCATTAAACAGCTGGCCGCCTCGGGCGTCGGCTTCACCATCCTCTCCAACCACGCTGTCCAGAAGGAGATTGCTCGCGGCGAGCTGGTCGCCCTGGTGGTCGATGACCTCGTCCTGCGGCGAACACTTACCTGGCTCGAGGTCAAAGGGCGCCGTCCGAGCGCGGCTGCGACTGAGTTTCGCTCCTTGGCCACTGGGCCCTTCCGGCCGACGCTCGACTCCTCCGCCGAGCAGAGTGTGCTAAGGACTCCGGCCCCGAGGAGGACGAGAATTCCATGACCATTCGCGTTGGTGACCGACTTCCCGACGGAACACTCACCGAGATGATTGAAGTCGAGACCCCGGGCTGCGTGGTGGGCCCGAACAGTTTCAAGGTGGCGGACCTCGCCAGGGGCAAGCGGCTGATTGTTTTCGGGCTCCCCGGCGCGTTCACCCCAACCTGCTCCGGAAAACACGTTCCAGGGTATGTCGCCCGGTACAACGAATTCCGAGCCAAGGGGGTGGACGAGATTTGGTGCGTCTCAGTGAATGATGCGTTTGTGATGGGCGCCTGGGGCAGGGACCAGAAGGCGGACGGCAAGGTGCGCATGCTGGCCGATGGGAGCGCCACCTGGACCAAGGCCCTCGGCCTCGAGCAGGACCTCACCTCCCGTGGGATGGGCATCCGCTCGCAGCGCTACGCCATGGTGGTCGAGAATGGCGTCGTCAAGCTGCTGAACGTCGAGGCGCCGGCGATGTTTGAAGTCAGTGACGCCGACACGCTGCTGCGCGCCATCTAGCCGGAGGCGGAAGGCGTCAGCTGGTGCAGGAACCGCCCTGTGAGCCTTCCACAGCTGCACGCCTGATGCGCGTCGATGCCCCTTAGAAGTTGAGGATGTAGTTCAGCCGATAGACGACGGAGTAGGACGGATTCGTCGTCAGTGGGAAGTCGATGCCGAAGGTGACCGAATTCTTCGGCAGGAACCAGAAGCGGATGCCGGGCGTGATGCTGATGGTGGTGCCGGCTGCCGAGCCGTCGAGCGCCGTGACGCCAGCGAACTCGACGAACGTCGTAAAGTCTCCCAAGACGGGCGTTGCCCTGGGGGTCCACGTCTCGGCGACGGAGATGACGTAAGTGAGGGTGTTCAGCGTCGCGGTCGCCTTGTGGGGCCCAAGGTCGTTTTCGTATTGGAAGGAGTAATAGAGGCCGAAACGACCCAGCGCATGTGCGAGGGCACCGATGTCCTGCCATCCAGTCAAGGCGTACTGCATCGAAGTCGTCGTCTGCCCGATGGAGCGGTTGGGTCCGCCGATGCGGTACTGAAAGGCGTAGGAAGCCGTCTCCGTGTCCACCAGCTGAAAGCGGACCAGGGCCGCGCCCCCCGGCCCATTCTCCGGAGGGGCACCCGTGGCTGAGACGTTCCATTGGTATTGGGTGATGACCTCCAACATGATGCGCCGGTCGACGCCGTAGGCGATGAGCCCCTGCAGAAGCTGGGTGTCTTCGAGCTTGGGGTTGTTGTTGGCGGCCGTGAAGACGTAGTCAACCCGGAATTCTCGTTCCAAAAAGTTCGTCGTGACGCGAAGCAGCGACATGTCCGGCGAGAAGTGATGCCGGTGCACCCAGGCCTCTCCCCAACCTTGTGTGAAGAAGTTGAGCAGGGTGAGGTCCGAGGGCTGTCCGCTCCCTTGGCTTGCCACGGAATTGTCAGCGCCCATCGAAGCGTTCACGGTTCCAGCCGCCTCTGTCGCCCCGTCCGTTGCCGCCGCCGGGGCGGACTGTTGAGCCGAGGCGGTGCTCGCAAGCACGAGCGACCAGGCAACCAGCGAATGAAGCAGACCCCTTTTCGCAACAGGCATTCTCCCTCCCGAAGCCCGGAACAGGCCCGACTGGCCCGAACTTGGGGTGCAGCCGTATGCGGGCCTAGTTACCTATAGCACCTCAGAGTGAGAGCCAAGTAGATTAATAGGCCTCGTTGCGCCTCGCCTGAGACGATGGGTAACACCCTTCCTGGGGCGTCTCCTCCACCCTCGGCGCGTCAGGCGCGGGCCAACGCGGCCTGAAAGCTGTGCGGAACCGTCTGGCGTTCCGACAGACACCCTCCGGGGTGGCGTCCGTCACATCGGGACCACCAACGGTCAAGCGTGCCTGCCTCAGAAGGCCAGCGGCGTCGCCCAGCCAAGACTCAAGTGCAAACCTCGGGTGCGCCTGCCGCCTCGGTAGATGCTGGGCAAGCGCGCCCGGCCACGGGTGTGGAAACTACGGAATCCCGAAGAGGTGCAGGACAACAAAGAGGCCCGCCGCGAAGGTGCCGGCGCCGAGGAGCACGCACACCGGAAGCGTCAGCACCCACGCCAGGACCAGGTTGCGCAACGTCCCCATCTGCAGTCCGGAGTGGTTGGCCCACATGGTCCGGCGACGCCGGAGGAAAGGACGTGGGTGGTGCTCACCGGAAGACCGAAATAGTCGGCCATGCCGATGGTGCCCATGGCGACAATCTCTGCCGAGGCGCCCTGGGCGTATGTCAGGTGCTCCTTGCCAATTTTCTCTCCGACGGTGACCACAATCCGTTTCCAGCCAACCATCCTTCCCAGACCGAGCGTGAAGGCCACCATCACCTTCACCCAGTTGGGGATGAACTTGGTCGTCGTCTCAAGGCTCTTCTTGTAGTTGAGGAGCGAGGACTTCTGGGAAGGGGTTGGTGATGAGCCCCTGCTTGGCCAGTTTCCCGATGGTCTCGGAGACCAGATGGATGTTCGTGCAGGCCTCGACTCAGGGGCAAAGCCCGCGTTCGTAGCTGAAGCCGCCATATCGACTCGGTGATGAAGGGGTAATGTTTTGATGGCCGCCCGCCGATGAGGCACGCGACAGGCTTAAGGGGGCCGCGCGGGCGTCGCCTCCCGCTGGGCGCCAGTCACGCCTTCTTCTTGAGCTGGCTCTCGTGCTCCCGAATAAAGGCGAGAATGTCCTCAGCGACTTCGAGAAGCTTGAGCCACTGCTCCTGGTACAGGGTGACGGGAAAACGTCCCAGGCCGTAGACCGACACGCCGCCCTTTTCGCTGACTTTCATCGAGACGGCCTTGCTCCCGCGCGTCTTGAGGGCCTCGTTTTCAGCCTTGAGGCGCTCCAGTTCAGCCTTCAACTCTGCCTCGGTGCTCATGTGCGGGTCTCCCGGTCGGTCGTGCACGGGTTCTACCCCGCTTTGATGGAGCAGCGGGCTGGACACCAACCTCAACGCGCGTAACGTCACCACCCCTGCCGGCAACAACGGGTGGCGCCCACGCCATCCAGTCTCAGGGTCCCCGACCGCTCACCAGGCGCACGATGAGCACCACCAACGCGACGACCAGCAACAGGTGGATGAGTGCGCCGCCGAGATGAATGGCGAAGCTGAGCATCCACAAGAGGACCAGAACGGCCACCACTCCCCACAGGAGATTCATGCGCGGCCTTTCGGGAAAGTTGGGGTTCGGCCAACACGAGGGAGACGTTGCCACCAAGGCCACCACGGGTTTTTTAAGGCGAGCGCCCCCCGGTTGGTGGGTGCCCTGGTAGAAGTTCCGGTGTCGACGGGCGAGTCTTGAACCGACAGTCTGCGGCTGGACCCTCCAGGAACCCCCGTCGAGGGTCCGTTGAGCGGACTTGGAGCGAGGCGCGAGGATTTCACGCAGAGTGAAAGCCCTCGAGGCAATCAGCGCGCATTCGAAACGTTCGGCTCCAGACGGCATCTGAGGGGTCTAGCGAGGGCGCGTGCGGCAGAAACGGGCCTCGAAAAGGGAATTTCAGTTCCCTTACGACATTTTCGCAAGCCAACCGAGCTGAACGCGGGTATTTCGAGGTCGAACTCCTTTCCGCTGGGCCCTGACCATGTTCCGTCCTGCCGAAGCGCAACCCCGCGAAGAGCAACCCACCGAGTCGCTGCGGGCTTCTGACCAGCCACCCAAGTCCCGCCGCCTTCGCGCCTGGCTCTTGGCCGTTGGGGGCGTCCTCCTCATTGTCGTCGTCCTGGCCGGAGTCAAGGTCGCTCAAATTGCGACGATGATTAAGGTCGGAAAAAGCATGGTTCAGCCGCCGGAGGCGGTCACCTCGGCCCAGGTGAAAGCCGTCGAGTGGCGTCCTATCCGCTCAGCAGTGGGGACTTTGATTGCCATCCGGGCCTCGACGCTGAGTGCGGAGGTGACCGGCACCGTCCGCGAGATTTCTTTCGAGAATGGCGGGAACGTCAAACAGGGACAGCTCCTGGTTCGCCTGGATACGTCCGCGGAGCAGGCGCAACTCGAGGGAGCTCTGGCCGACGAGAAGCTTGCCAAGCTGACCCTGGAGCGCGCCGAGCGGCTTCGCAAGGACCTGACCAACACCCAGGCAGACCTCGAGGCGGCCGAGGCTCGAGCGCTTCAGACGACAGCCACCGTTGCCAACCTTCGCGCGCTCATCGCCAAGAAGTCCATCCGAGCACCGTTCGACGGACGGGTCGGCATCCGTCAGGTCGAGCTCGGCCAGGTGGTCCAGGCGGGCACGCCGATTGTCTCGCTGCAGACGGTGACACCCATCTACGCAGAGTTTCAGCTCCCGCAGCAGGCACTGGCAGACGTCCAGTTGGGGCAACACATCGCCCTCAAGGTCGACGTCTTTCCAGGCCGAGAGTGGGATGGCACCGTCACCACCATCAATCCCGAGGTCGACCCCAGCACCCGGAACGTCCGGATGCGAGCGACCGTCGAGAACAAGGGCGGCACCCTCCTGCCCGGGATGTACGCAAGCGTCGATGTTTTTTCGGAGAAACTCGAGCAGGCGCTCATCGTTCCGGCGACCAGCGTCCTCTTTGCGCCCTTCGGCGACTCGGTCTACGTGCTGGAGCCGGACAAGGACGACAAGACTCGGCTGGTTGCGAGACAGCGTTTCGTCCGCGTGGGAGAGCGACGCGGGGACTTCGTGGCAGTCGTCTCCGGACTCAAGGCGGGCGAGACAGTGGTGAGCAACGGCGCCTTCAAGCTTCGGAATGGGATGCCGGTTGTGGTGAAGAACGACGCTGAGCCAGCGCAGCTGGCCCCGACGCCGGCCGACCGCTGATGGGAGTGGCACCATGAAGTTCACCGACCTTTTCATCCGGCGGCCGGTCATCGCCATTGTGGTCAATCTCCTCATCGTCATCGCCGGATTTCAGGCCATCCGGTCGCTGAACGTGCGGCAGTTTCCCAAGAGCGAGAATGCCGCAGTGACGGTCACCACTGTCTACGTGGGCGCCAGTGCCGAGCTGGTGCGGGGCTTCATCACCACCCCCTTGGAACGGGTCATCGCCGCAGCCGACGGCATCGACTACATCGAATCCACCAGCAGCCAGGGCGTGTCCCTCATCCGGGCGCGCCTGCGACTGAATTACGACTCCACCAAGGCGCTGGCCGAAATCAGCTCCAAGGTCGACCAGGTCCGCGGGGATTTGCCTCCCGAGGCGCAGGTCCCGGTCCTCAACATCGAATCGGCCGACAGCCAGTTTGCCTCGGCCTACCTGAGTTTCTCTTCGGAGTTTCTCAAGCAGAACGAGATTACCGACTATCTCGTCCGGGTGGTGCAGCCGAGGCTGTCCGCCATCGAGGGCGTGCAGCGGGCGGACCTGTTGGGAGCCCGCACCTTCGCGATGCGCATCTGGCTGAAGCCGGACCGGATGGCGGCGCTCAGCGTCAGCCCGGCGCAGGTCCGACAGGCGCTGGCCGACAACAACTACCTGGCGGCGGTGGGCCAAACCAAAGGTTCCTTGGTTCAGGTCAACCTGACAACCAACACCGACCTGCGTTCGGTGGAGGAATTCCGGAATCTGGTCATCCGGGAAACCGGCGGCGCGGTGGTTCGGTTGAAGGACGTGGCGGACGTGGTGTTGGGAGCGGAGGACTACGACACGGCGGTCGGGTTCAACGGCCAGACGGCGGTGTTTATCGGGGTTTGGTCTCTGCCCAATGCCAACTCGCTAGACGTCATCAAACGCGTCCGCGTCGAACTCAAGCAACTGCAGACCGAGTTGCCAGAGCAAATCAAAGCCGTCCTCGCCTACGACGCCACCGAATACATCCAAAGCGCGATTGATGAGGTGGTGAAGACGCTCGGCGGCACACTGCTCATCGTCGTCATCGTCATCTTCCTCTTCCTCGGCTCACTGCGCTCGGTGCTGGTGCCGGTGGTCGCCATCCCAGTCTCACTCATCGGCGCCGTGTTTTTGATGCAGGTGTTCGGCTTCACCGTCAACCTGTTGACGCTGTTGGCCATCGTTCTTTCCGTCGGTCTGGTGGTCGATGACGCCATCGTCGTCGTGGAAAACGTCGAGCGTCACATCAGCGAAGGGATGTCGTCACTCAACGCCGCGCTGGTGGGAGCGCGCGAGCTGGTCGGTCCCATCATCGCCATGACCATCACCCTGGCGGCGGTCTACAGCCCCATTGCCTTCCAGGGTGGATTGACCGGTTCGTTGTTTCGCGAGTTCGCTCTGACCTTGTCCGGCGCGGTCACCATTTCCGGCGTGGTCGCACTGACGCTGTCTCCGATGATGTCCAGGTATTTGCTTAGGCCTGGCGATGAGGAGCGGGGTCTGGCCAGGCTCATCAACCACGGCTTCAACCGCATCCGCGAAGCCTATGGGCGGGGTCTGAGTTTCGTTCTTGCCAGGCGCAACATCGTCTACATGGTCTGGGTGGCACTCGCCCTTCTGGCGGTCGTGATGTTCAACATGTCAGTCAAGGAGTTGGCGCCTGCCGAGGACCAAGGCGTGATTTTCGGAGTGGTCAATGCCCCGGCGAACGCCACGCTTGATCAGCTGATGCCGTCCATCCGCGAGGTCAACCGAACGGTTGAAGAGATTCCCGAAACTCAATTCGTCTTTCAAATCACCTCGGCCGGGACGAGCGGACTGCTCCCCGGCGGGGTGAATGGATTTTGGGGCGACGGTCTCAAGCCGTGGAACAAGCGGAAGCGGACCGCAGCGCAAATCCTCCCCGATTTGCAGCGGAGGGTGAGCGCCATCCCTGGCATTCAGACCTTCGGCATCATCCCGCCTGCCTTGAACGGCGGAGGGACCTTTCCCATCGAATTTGTCGTTGCTTCGACGGCGGAGAGCTCCGAGGTGCTCGAGTTCGCCAAAAAGCTCGCCGACAAGGCGGCCGCCAGCGGGAAATTCTACTTCCCGCCAATCCTCGACGTGAAGGTCGATCAGCCGCAGTCGGAACTGGTCATTGATCGCGAGAAAGTGGCGCAGCTCGGCCTGAACCTGCAGACAGTGGGAAAGGACCTGAGCGCCGCGCTGGGCGGCAACTTCGTCAACCGCTTCAGCATTTCTGGGCGGAGCTACAAGGTGATTCCTCAGCTGTTGCGGGTCGACCGCCTGAACCCGGAACAGTTGGACGACTTGTACGTCACCGGTCCCGGCGGAGCCCTGATAAAGCTCTCCTCCATCGCGGAAATCCGTGACACCGTCACGCCCCGCTCCCTCAATCGCTTCCAACAACTCAATGCGGTCAAAATCAGTGGGGTCGCGGCTTCGCTGGATGACGGCCTGAAGTTTCTGGAGACTGAGGCGAAAAACGTTCTGCCCCAGGGGTATACCGTCGACTACACCGGTGAGTCGCGGCAGCTGAGGACGGAAGGGAACAAGTTCCTGCCGGCATTCAGCCTCGCCGTCGTCCTCATCTTTCTCGTGCTGGCGGCGCAGTTCAACAGCTTCCGAGACCCCTTCGTCATCCTTGCCGGCTCGGTACCCTTAGCGCTCTTCGGCTCGATGATTACGACGTTCTTCAAAATGCCGAACCCGCAAATCCATTTCTTCACCGACGGGTGGACGACGACCATCAACATCTACTCCCAAGTGGGGCTGGTGACGTTGGTCGGACTCATCTCGAAGAACGGAATCCTCATCGTCCAGTTCGCGAACCAGCTGCAGGAGTCCGGCAAGGTCAAAATCGAAGCGGTCAAGGAGGCGGCCATGACACGCCTTCGGCCGATTCTCATGACCAGCGTTGCCACCGTGGCCGGTCACTTCCCCCTGACCCTCGTCACTGGCGCTGGGGCCGCGGCTCGAAACAGCATCGGCCTCGTCCTGGTGACCGGCATGGCGGTGGGGACGGTTTTCACCCTCTTCTTCGTTCCGGCCATCTACCTCCTCATCGCCAAGGACCATCGGGCGGATGAGCGGCTGACCGAAGCCCAGCCCTCCGGTGGGCGCCTCGTCCCATCGCCCGCAGCGTCCGAGCCTTAAGCCGCCAGCCTGTGCCGCGCCGAAGGTGTCACGCTTGGGCCTCCTTGTGCCCACTCACTGCTGAGTGGTGCCACTCATGGCCCGCCTCAACAGGAGTGACTGCATGGGAAGCTGGAAGTCGAAATTGATGTTCTTGGTGGGGTTGGCCCTGCCAGTCGCTGCTTGGGCCTCCACGGCGCACGGTGCCTGTTGCCCGTTTTGCCCGCATTGTCCGTTCTGCCCCTAGACGCTCACTGCGAGACCAAGCGAAATCGACCGGGTGGAGCGCCACGAGCTTCAAGCAGCGATGGTTCGCCTCGCGAACGGGGAGCGCCGCATGCTGCCACCGGTCTTCGAGGCGCTCCACCCAGTGGTGCTTCGTTGGTGCCGACGCATGCTTCAAAATGAGCACGATGCGGAGGATGCAACCCAGATGGCCCTTGAGCGGCTGTTCTTCAAAGTCTCCGACTTCGACGCCCGCGGGGACGCGCTCGGATGGACGCTCGCGTTGGCGACGGCCGAATGCCGAACGCTGGCACGTAAGAAGTTTCGGCGCCGTGAAGCCTCGGGCGTCCCGCTCGCTGCCCTCAGCGCTGACAGCGAGGCCGAAGCGAGTGCGATGCGTGAGCAGCTGGGTCGGTGTCTGAGCGAGGTCCTGGGAACGATGAAGCCGGAGGATGTGAAGACGTTGCTTGCGTGGATTGAGGTGGAGCCTCGGCCCGCCGTTCCGGGGCCGACATTTCGGAAGCGAGTCGAGCGGGCAGCACGCCGGCTGCGAATGGCCTGGAGGACGCGCTATGGACTCGACTGAGCTGCTCGGGCGCTTGCGCTTGAGTTACGAAATGGGCCGGCTGCGAGTGGCATTGCCCGGCGCCGCGGTGGCCGCGGCCCTCGTCATCTACGCGTTGAGTCGGCCTCACCCGACGTCGGCTCTGTTCTTGGCTGCCGGCCTGCTGTTGACTGCGCTCGGAGCGGGTCTGTGGCGTCGCGTCAGCGCCCGCGCTGTCCTCCCCGGCTTAGCGGCTGGGCTGGTGCCTTTTCTCGTGCCCGCGATTGCGATGCGCGCCGGAATCGAGTGCGGACTTCACGACTGCACGACGCTTTGCCTGGTGAGCTGTCTGTTGGGTGGTCTCGGAGCCGGTGCGCTGATTGGTTGGAGAAGCACGGCGCTGGTCGAAGGACGGCGAATGTTCCTCGGCGTGGCAGGGGCGATTGGAACGCTGGCCGGTGCCCTCGGCTGCCTTCAGTTCGGTGCCATGGGGCTACTCCTCTTGGTCGGCGGCTCGGCGGTCGTCCTCAGTCCGACCTGGTTGCTCACCCCGAGCGCAGTCGAGCCGCTGTGAGGCAAGGTGCGTTGGCAACGCCCTGGCGCGCGCGCCGCGCGACGCAGGTGGGTCCCAAACCCTGCAACTGCCTTCGCGACTCAGCTAAACATACGGTACGCCGGTGCGCCTCCACGCCGCGGGACACCAGTCCGCGGGGGGTGGATTTGTCGTCGACTCCAAGGAGGTCCAAATGGAACTCAGTGCGCGCAACCAACTCAAGGGCAAGGTGAAGTCCGTCAAGACCGACGGGTTGACGGCCGAAGTCATCGTCGACGTCGGCGGGAATGAGCTGGTGTCGACCATCACCAAGGCATCCGCCGAACACCTTCGTCTCAAAGCTGGGGATGCGGTGACGGTTGTCATCAAGGCCAGCGAGGTGCTGGTTGGGAAGTAGGCGTTGGGCCGACGCGGCGACTCTGATTCTCTTCTTGGGCTCGCTCACCGCGGCGGCCGCAGCGCCCACGGCCTCGGTGCGGGTGGAGGGGGCTCTTCCGACGACGGGGAGCCTCGCCCAAAGTGACCTGGAGCAGCTGGGGCCGACGACATCGACTTGGTCCACGCACGGGGAAAGCCACCAGGTGACGGGGGTCCTCTTGGACAAGGTGTTGGCTCACTTTGGCTTCACTCCGGGCTTGATGGGCAAAGACGTTCCCGTGGCTCAGAAAGTGCGGGGCTACCGACAGGTGCTGGTCGCCACCGCGCGCGACGGTTTCCAGGCCGTCTTCAGTTGCGCTGAGCTGACCGAAGGGATGGGACAGACGGTGGTGCTGGTCGTCTGGGCAGTCGATGGGAAGCCGCTCGGACAGGACGTCGGACCCTTTCGCCTGGTGGCGTTGACCGACGGCATGCCGTCGCGTTCGCTTCGTCAATTGGAGCGACTTCGCGTCGTCGACACGCCAGGCTGACGGTTGGGGCGCTGACTTGCCTCCTGTCGGGAAGGGTCAAAACGGGCTCTGGGAAAGGGGAGCGCCTCGTCCTGTCGACGAAGCGGGGCTTCCGCGTTAGGACACCCGCTCACCCACAGAGACGTTCGACTTCATGCCCCAAGCCAGTCACCTCCTGATGGTTTTCCTCGCCGCCGCGCTCGCTGACGGTGGCCCCTCTGCTCCCGAGAAGGGCGAGAATGAGGCCGTCGTTCCGCTGGAGAGCTTCAAGGTCTTCACGCAGGACTCGGGACCGGTCAACTACTACGCGGTCGTGACGGAGGGGGACACTCGGATGATTCGGGGCGTTTACCGCCCGCCCCTGGGCAACGTCGTCCTCTATGCCGAAACCCCCTCGAAGGCTTGGCACGCAGTCAAGCAGGTCAGCTGGCGCTGGCGTGTCCATGCTCTGCCCAAGGACTCCAACGACTGTGGACCGGGGTTTTCTGACAACGCCGCTTCCGTCTTTCTTGCCTTCAAGGCCGGAATCAAAATCATGGTCCTGAAGTATGCATGGAGCACCATGGGAACCCCCGGAACGTCGTGCGAATCGACGCGCGGGTGGTTTTTTGACCGGGACACCATCCTCGTCCGGACGGGGGGGCCGCTGAACAGCTGGGAAACCGTCGAGGTGAACCCAAGGGCCGAATTCGCCAAATACTACGGAGTGAAGCTGCAAGACGTTCCGGACTTCGTCGGCCTGGGCCTGATGACGGACGGTGACAACTCAAAATCGCCGGCCGAAGGGGACTACGCAGACTTCGTCGTTCGCTGGTAGCCGTCCGGTGCCGCCAAGGCAAACCGGCCTTGCCGCGGGCCCGCACGCAACTGGCGTTGGCGTCGCTGGGTTAGTCTTTCAGGCCCTGGAGGAAGCGGGATGGCGAAGCTGCGTCTAGCGCTCGCGACGATGCTGGTGGCAGGGGCTTGCAACCAATCCCACGCCCCAGCCGACGCCGGGACTGACGCTGGCACCGACGGGGGACCAGTCGGCCTGCAAAAAATCAAGCACATCGTCATCGTGATGCAAGAGAACCGTTCCTTCGACCATTACTTCGGTACTTTTCCCGGAGCGGACGGCATCCCGATGGACGATGCCGGTGTCCCACTGGCCTGTCTCCCGCAAGCTGACGGCGGTCCCTGCGTTCGACCGTTTCACGACCCGGACGACGTGAATGGTGGAGGTCCCCACGGCGAGGCCAATGCCATTGACGACATCGACGGCGGCGCGATGGACGGCTTCCTGGTGTCGGCTCAAAAGGGGCAAAAGGGCTGTCTCGACCCAAACAATCCAGCCTGCAGCAACGGGGCTTCCATCGACGCGGTCGGTTGGCACGACGACCGCGAGATTCCCAACTACTGGGCCTACGCGCATGCCTTTGTCCTCCAGGACCACATGTTCGAATCCAACGCATCCTGGAGCCAACCCGCGCACCTGTACCTGGTCTCGGAATGGTCGGCAGACTGCACCGAGGCCGGAAATCCACAGAGTTGCACCAATGCGCTGCAATCGCCGAGCCCCGCCGGAATCGGCCCGTACGCCTGGACGGACCTCACCTACCTTCTTGAGCGCGCCGGGGTGAGCTGGCGCTACTATTTGGCCGAGGGCACTGAGCCAGACTGCGAAGACGACGGAGTCGAAACGTGTGAGCCGGTGGCTCAGCTGGCCACCGTGCCCAGCATCTGGAACCCCCTCCCCAACTTCGACACCGTCAAGGCGGATGGCCAGTTGGGCAACATCGTTCCGTTCGACGAGTTCTATCTCGACCTGAAGAACGGAAACCTTCCCGCGGTGGCGTGGATTATCCCCGACGGAACCGTGAGCGAGCACCCACCGGCCAAGGTCAGCGTCGGCCAGTCCTACGTCACCGCCATCCTTAACACGCTGATGCAGAGTTCAGCGTGGCCGGAGATGGCCATCTTTCTTGTCTGGGACGACTGGGGTGGCTTTTATGACCACGTCCTACCGCCGGTGGTGGACGCCAATGGCTACGGGCTTCGGGTGCCAGCGATGGTCATCAGTCCCTACGCACGTGCCGGCTACATTGACCATCAAACGTTGAGCTTCGACGCGTATGTCAAATTCATTGAGGACCGCTTCCTGGGTAGCCAACGGCTGGACCCGGCCACCGATGGGCGACCCGACCCGCGCATTTCGGTGCGGGAAACCCTTCCCATCCTCGGAGACTTGAGCGCGGACTTCGACTTCACGCAGCAGCCCCTGCCACCCTTGCTTCTGCCGACGGACGCAGGGCCGTGAGACATCCGTCGCGACGTTGAGACGCCGCGGCTGACTTCGCCGGCTGGGAACCCCTGTGGGAAAGCCAGCCTTGCGGGCCGGAGCGCGGCGAATGCTTCGAAAAGGCTTGTTGCGTCCGCCCCAGACCTTCAATCTTTCGGGTGGTCCGCCGGCGACCAGCCGATTAAGCGGGCCCAAGGAGGTCCTTCATGTACGACCACATCGGCTTGAAGGTGAAGTCGCTGGGGGCAAGCGTTCGCTTCTACCGCGCTGCACTTGGCGCCTTGGGCCACGTGCTTCACTCTCAAGACGACAGCAGCGCCAGCTTCGGGCCTCCGGGACAGCCGGCCTTTTGGCTTTATCTATCCAAAGGCGCCGGCGGCCCCGGTATCCACGTCGCCTTCCGAGCATCCGAACGGTCTGAGGTAGACCGCTTCTTCCGGGTGGGCGCCGAGGCGGGGGGTCGCGAGCACGGACAACCGGGCATCCGCGCGGACTATGGCCCCAGCTACTACGCGGCGTTTCTGATTGACCCAGATGGCAACAACGTCGAAGCGGTTTGCCTCCGGTAGCAGGGCCGAGGTGCCCCCGCCCGACTCCTCACGCAGCCTGCTTGCTGCTAGGGCCTCGAGGGCCGGGCCATGTGGACTTCAAGACGAGTGCTATTCGACTTGCCCAATGTCGAGGCGGGCGACTTTGCCGGCTAGAGAGAGCTGGAACTTGAAATAGGTCTGAAAGTCGCCCCATTGGGGCGAGTGAAAGGCGCCAAACACGTCCAGTCCGTTGTTTTCCACACGGTCAATCGTCGTGAAGCGCTCGTGACCGACTGCCTCCTGGGTGAAGGTCTCGAGGCTTCGTGGGCTGCCGTCGTCGTAGAGTTTCGCCGCGGGCTCGAAGAGGGCTGCCCAGGCTTTTCGGTCCCCCCTCTGGAGCGCATCGATGGCGGCCCTGACGGTTGGGTTGGTGAGCGCGGCAGTCAAGGGATGCTCCTTTCCGCGTTGTCAGGCGGCTGAAGTCAGAGTCGCCGGCCGAAGGCCGTCGAGGCGTCGCAGCGCGGTCGCAGCGGCATAGTAACCGCACATTCCGTGCACACCCCCGCCTGGCGGAGTCGAGGCAGAGCAGAGGAAGAGCCGCGGGTGGGGCGTCGTGTAGGGGTTGAGGCGCGCGACGGGTCGGGTGAAAAGTTGGCCGAGGTCCGCCACCCCGCCGGTGATGGCGCCCCCCACATAGTTGGCGTTGTAGCGCTCGAGGTCCGCCGGCCTTGTGACATGACGGGCGAGAATGCGTGCCCGAAACCCCGGCGCGAACCGCTCAACTTGCGACTCGATGGCGCCCGTCATGTCGGCGGCGGAGCCGGCTGGAACGTGACAGTAGGCCCAACCGGTCTGCTTGCCGGCCGGTGCCCTGGTGCGGTCGAACTGGCTTTGTTGACAGAGCAGGACAAAGGGACGCTCGGCGTGCTCACCGCGCCAGACCGCCGCCTCGGACACGGAAATCTCTTCCAGCGTGCCGCCCAGATGAACGGTGGACGCCTCCAGGCAACGTGAGTCTTTCCAGGGGATGGAGCCGTCCAGCGCCCAATCCACTTTGAAGGCGGCGGGGCCATAGCGGTACCGACGCAGCCGGCGCACGTAGCCAGCGGGAAGGATGGATTCAGCAATTTGGGCCAGCTGTGCCGGGCTGGTGTCGAAGAGGTAGGCCCGTGCCCTGGGCAGGTCCCTCAGCGTCCGCACCGCGACATCGGTTTCAATCTGCCCGCCGCGCGAGCGGAGCAGACTCGCCAGTGCCCGGGCGATGGCTTCCGAGCCTCCCAAGGCCACCGGCCAGTCCTCGACGTGTCCGGTCACGAGGAATAGAAGGGCGACGGCCGCTGTCAGGTGCTGCTCGAGAGGCAGGATGGCGTGGGCGGCGCAGCCGGCCAGCAGCGCCCGGGCGCGGGCGCCTCGGAAACGCCGGGCAAGCCTGGTGGCGGATTGAATGCCCTGGAGGCCAAAGCGAAACAGTAAGCCCGGGTGGTGAGGGATGTGCAGCGGGGCGAGCACGTCCTCGAGGAGCGCATGGGGGCGACGGAGGTACGGCGCCACCAGCCTCCGGTAACTCTCCCGGTCGACGTCCAACTCGGCGGAGGTGGTGTCGAGTGAGCGACGGAGTAGGACCGCTGGAGCGTTGTCCAATGGGTGCGCAACCGAGGCCGGGGGGCGAATCCACTGCAGGCCGTGGTCTTCCAGCGGCAGTTGCCTCAAGTAGGGCGAGAGGATGCCCATTGGGTGGACGGCTGAGCAGACGTCATGTGCAAAGCCAGGCAGCGTCAGCGCCGCGGTGCGCAGTCCCCCGCCGACGGTGGGGCTCGCCTCCAGCAAGAGGACCGACGCTCCGGCGCGGCTGAGAAAGACACCCGCCGCCAGGCCGTTCGGTCCTGTCCCGACGATGACGACATCTGGTTCGCTCAAGCCGCCGCCCACGGTTGGCGCTGCCGCAGCTCGCGGACATCGAGCGTGCCCGCTTCGAGTAGGCCCATCTTCGCGTCGAGAATGCGGAACCCCAAAGTCGAACGTCCGAGAGGCTGCGATTCGACGAAGATGCAGCGGAGTTCCCCCGCGGCAAACCCACACTGCTCTTGAACGGCACGAAGCAGGGATTCGCGGTGCAGATGCCCGTCGCCGAAGTTCCAGCCCAACACCAGCCCAGCGATGACCTCGCCCTCCACGTATTCGTAGTCCTCAAAGCGCTCCACTGCCCTCGGCAACAGGACCGGCAAGGCGCGTCCGTGGAGGTGCATCATCCGAAAACTCATCACCTTTCCAAACAGGCCGACGGCAGTGGGCTTGTCATAGAAGCGGTCCAGCTGGTCGAACACCCAGCCGGCGCTCTTCGTCAAGCGGTCGAGTTTGCGGTAGCTGTCGCCGCGGAAAAGCCAGACGCCGTACGCCCAATTGCCGGCGTAGTAGCGCATCGCGAGGAGGAAGGAGAAGCGGTCTGGGAAAAGGTTCCCGGCCAGCGGCAGGCCGATGAGCATGACGGCAAGAAAAACCGTCAGCCACGGCGGACCGAGGGCCGCCAGGGTGACGTTGGGGTGAGCCCAGAACAACGCGAAGGCGCCATAGACCACCATGAAGTTCCACTCGACGGGCACGCCCATCGGCACATTGCTGGTGATGTAGGCGTGAAGCAACAGCATCAGCACCATGCCCACCACCAGGGACGGGCCACCCGGCGAAAAAAGGAAGATGACCGGGACGCCCAACTCGAGCGCCGTCCCGGCGTGCGCCATCCATTCCGCGAGGCGGGAAGGCCGCAAGTCGTCCGGGTAGTGGCGATACATCCTTCGCCGCAACCACTCAAACCGCAGAAAGGGGCTGTTGCTCGTCATGACACAGACGACCGCCGGGAAGTGATGGTTGAGTTTGGAGAACCCGGCCCAGAACCACAGCGCCAACTGCACCGCCTTGGCGCCGGCAATCCACTGGGTGGCGAAGGCGAAACACACCGTGGTGGTCCAGTAGTGCTCGGCGCGCAGGGCAAGAAAAATGGTTTTGTCCGCAAGCCCCAGGACCGCCACCAGCAGCACCACCGGGAGGAGGACCGCCGAGTCAACCGTCGGGCCAACGAGGGCCCGCACCAGCGCGACCAGCAGCGCCGCGTAGAGTGCGACGTCCAGCCAACTTCGTCGCGTGCCGCCGAGTAGCGGCAGGCCCGGAAACAACGGCAGCTTGGTGGTGCCCGGCCGAAGGAAATAGAGGAAGCCGCCGAAGGGCGGGAAATAGCGACCCGTCAACGGGCCGCTCCCGCAGCCAAGGCCGAGGCCCTCGAAAAGCATGCTCCACAGGATGGCCTTCTGGAATGCCACCGGGGCCAGCCACCATCGGCCGATGGACGTGAGGCCACCGAGCCCGGGCGTCAAGGCGCAGAAGAAAACCCACGCTCCGACATAGAGGAGGACTTTGACTGCATGGATGGCGTACGCGCCGAGGGGCGTCCCATAGCCTTGAATGGCCCAGGCCTGGCAGACCATCCGCGCCCGTTCCTCGAGCGGCTTCCTCACCCAGAGGAGCGGGTCGTACGGGGGAGGGGTCGGCTGCAGCAGCCTCACGGGCACGGCGAGGACGGTAGTCCAGCCTTCGCCCGCCGTCTGGGCCGCCCCGCCGCCGCAAGGCGTCATGACGCGGCGCCGGGGACGACCCGTCGACGTGGAGCTGACTCTTGGAGCGCGGACCAAGCGCCCGGAAGCACGACGGCTCGCGCGCCCCCAGGACGTCTCGGCGCATTCGCTTGCACCCAAGCTCGAACGGAGCTATCTGTAGATATAACTTAACGACACATCTTTTCAGTGTCGGCTGGAGGAAGCACATGCACGAGGGACACTGGGACTGGGAGCGCCATTTCATGGGGTCGGCTTTTCGCGGCCGGAGACACCACGGGGGACGGCCGGACTTCTGGGACGTCTTCGGCGGGCCTCCGCCCCGGGCGGACCGCGGGGCGGTGCGGTACCTCGTCCTCGACGCCATTGAGAAGCAAGCCCGCCATGGCTACGAGATTATGCAGGCCATCGAAGAGCGGAGCGGGCGGACATACCGGCCGAGCCCCGGAGTCATTTACCCCACCCTGCAATTGCTGGAGGAACTCGGCCATGCGCGCGTGGAGGAGCGCGAGGGGCGCAAGGTGTACGCCATCACGGCCGAAGGTCAGCGCGACCTCGAGGCCCATCGAGACGAGGTGGACGACTTCTATGAACGGTCTGGGGCCGGCAGCTGGGAGGAGTACGCCGAAGAGCTGGGGGACCTCATCAAGCACGCGACCCGCCTCTTCAAAGTCTTTCGACACTCCGCGCGCCACGGACGCCTCAGCCCGGCCGTCATGAAAAAGGTCCGTGCCGTACTCGACGACGCGATGGCCAAAATCGAAGCGTTGGTGGACGCGGACCGAAGCTGAGGTAAGCACCACCCCCCGCTAGGCCCTCCTCGGCGAGGCCGGGCAACGTCAAACCCGGCATGCCATGTTCGCCCGCATGCTCGCATGCAAAGCGCCAGCGTGAGCTCTGGCGCCTCGCCCCGGGCGCAGATGCGGTGGTTTGTCCGGGGAGATGTCGATGGCTTTTTTGGCCTGGCGCTGGACAATCTCGTCCAGCTCCTGGTGCTGTCTGCCTTGTGCCGGACCGTGCTCGGCTTCCCCGACGCGCTGGTGTTTGGCCGGGTGCTGCCTGGAGCCGCCGTCTCGCTCCTGGTCGGCAACGTCTTTTATGCGTGGCAAGCGAGGGCGCTGGGCCGCGCCACCGGCCGGGTGGACGTGTGCGCGCTGCCCTACGGCATCAACACGGTGTCGCTCTTCGCTTACGTCTTCCTGGTGATGCTACCGGCCAAACTCGCGGCGCAGTCACTGGGGGAGCCTGACCCGGCTCGCGTCGCCTGGCACGCGGGGCTGGTGGCCTGCTTCGGTTCGGGCATGATTGAGCTTCTCGGGACACCGTTGCCGAACGCATTCGAAAGTCGACCCCTCGAGCCGCCTTGCTCTCGACGCTGGCCGGCATTGCGCTGACTTTCATCGCCATCAGCTTTCTGTTTCGCACCTACACACGGCCGGTGATTGGCCTTGGCACCCTGGCCGTCATCTTCGTCGTCTACTTCGGCCGGGTGTCTTTCCGCGGGGGACTACCGGGAGGCTTCGTGGCGGTGGCCCTTGGAGTGGCGTTTGCGTGGCTCACCGGCTTGGCCCCGACCGGCCCCACTCCGCCGCCCCCAGCGCTCCATCTGCCATTTCCCGTCGTGGGCGGACTCCTGACGGCCCTCTCCAGCCACTACCTGCTCGCCTATTTCTCCGTCATTCTCCCGATGGGACTGTTTGCCACCATCGGCTCGTTGCAAAACATCGAGTCCGCGCGCGCCGCCGGAGACGTATACCCCGTCCGCAGTTCGCTGGCGGTGAACGGGCTCGGCACCCTAGCGGCTTGTGCCTTCGGCTCCTGCTTTCCGACGACGCTCTACATTGGCCACCCCGGTTGGAAGGCGATGGGGGCGCGCGCCGGGTATTCGGTCCTCAACGGCGCGTTCATGAGCCTCATCTGCTTTACCGGGACGGTGGGCTGGATTGCCTGGGCGGTGCCCATCGACGCTGGAATGGCCATTGTCCTTTGGATTGGCATCGTCATCGCCGCGCAAGCTTTCCAGGCAACGCCCCGGCGGCACGCCCCCGCGAAGTGGTGGTCGGGCTGCTGCCAAGCATCGCTGGCTGGGGCGCCTACATGGCCAAAGCGGGTTTACATGCCGCTGGGATGGGCGTGCCGAGCGGCCGGCCGTTTTCACCGGCCCTTCTCCGAGAGTTCGAGCAGGCCGACATCTGGCTCGACGGCGCGCTGCGGCTGGAGCAGGGCTTCATCCTCAGCAGCATGCTCCTCGCAGCTGCCACCGTGGCTGTCATCGAGAGGCGCTTTGTCCAGGCGGGCGCCTGGTGCCTGGGTGGAGCGGTGCTGTCGGCGCTCGGCCTCATGCATTCCTACCGTTGGACGCCGGCGGACACGGTCCTTTCGCTGAGTCCCGCCTGGCCGTGGGTCGCTGGCTACGCGGTGATGGCAGTGTGCTTCGTCCTGGCGAAGTGGGTCACGGTGCCAAGGCCGGAGCTGCCCGAGGAGTCGTGACACTCCGTCCGGGCACTTCGGCTTGCCAACCCAAGGGAATTCGCCGGACCGGGCTGGGGTACGCTATTTGCCCTTTCTGGGAGGCGCCATGGCCACCACACGACGCAAGCTTCTTCAGACGGCGGGAGCCGCCGCCGCGAGCGCGCTGCTCTTGCCACGGGCGGGGACGGCCGGGGGACAGGCCACTTCAATGCTCGCGCCGCGTTCTCTAAGTTACTGCATGCTGCAGACCCCCAGCGGCTTGGGCCTCGGCGTCAAACAGGGCGACCGCATCCTCGATGTTGCAAAAGCGGGGAAGTTGAAGCGAATTCGAGTCCCGGCCACCACCGACGACGTCATCGCCGGCCGAAATCTCGACGGGTTGCAGAAGGTCTTCCAGTCCGCCGCGTCCATGAAAGGGGTCTTCCTGCAGGAGGGCGAGGCGCATTTCGGCCCCTGCCTCACGGCCCCCCAGAAAATCATCATGCTGGGCTTCAACTACCGTCGTCACGCGAAGGAGACGGGGACGCCCCTGCCGACTGCGCCGGTTCTCTTCAACAAATACAACAACGCGCTTTCTGGACACGGAGGAACCATCAAGCTCCGACCCAGGTCGCGAAGAAATTCGACTACGAAGTCGAGCTCCAAGTCGTCATCGGCAAGATGGCGCACCAGGTGAGCGAAGCCGAAGCACTGGGTCACGTCTTCGGCTATGCCACTGGGAATGACTTCTCCGCGCGAGACCTTCAGTTTCGCGACGGAAAGGCGTCGCAATTCATGCTCGGGAAGACGTCGGACGGGTTCTTGCCGGTGGGACCTTGGCTGGTGGGTGCGGACCTGGTGGCCGACCCCCAGAAGCTGGCCATCGAGTGCCGCGTCAACGGCGAGCAGCGCCAATCCTCCAACACCAGCGACATGATTTTCAGCTGTGCACAAATCATCAGCTACGCCTCACAAGTCTTCACCTTGGTTCCCGGGGACCTCATTTCCACTGGAACGCCCGAGGGCGTCATTCTCGGCAAGCCCGAGGCACAGCAGGTTTGGCTCAAGGCCGGCGATAAGATTGCCTGCAGCGTCGAGAAGCTGGGCGAGCTCAGCTTCGACTTGGCGGAATGAAGCCGAAGTCCCTGCCCGTGAAGGGCCCGTCTCGGCGCGCGGTGGCCCTTATTTTTTGTAGGCGGCCTGCGGGATGACCGTTCCGTCGAAAACGACCCCCAACTTCATCATGTGCGCGGTCACCGCCTCATGGTCTTCAGGCGTGAAGGGGCGTCCGTAGTTGCCGATGAGGCCCTCAAAGGGCAACTGGAGGTGCTCCAGCGCCTCTTTAATCTTTGGACCGTCGGTACTCTTCGCCTGCTCGATGGCTGCCTTTAAAAGGTAAAGCGAGTCGTAGCCCTGAGCGGCGGCGGGGGGCAGGCTGATTGGGTTCTGTTTGTACTTGAGGTGGTAGGTCTCAACGAAGACGCGCTGCCGCTCATTGCGGACGTCGCTTTCCATGAAGGTGAGCGGCATCGTGGCCCCATTGCCGTTCCTTCCCGCATTCTTGATGAAAGACTCCATCGAGAGGCTCCAGCCGCCGAGCAAGTCCACCCTCCAGCCCACTCGATCGAGCGAGTTCGCCAACGCAGCGAGCTCTGGCCCGATGCCAAAAACCAACAGCACATCTCCGCCTGCCGCCCTGGCTTCTTGGACCTGAGGAGTCATGTCGGTGTCTTTAATTTTGAATTTTCCGACACTGACTGGGGTCATATTCCGCTTGGCCAGTGCCGCTTTCAGCTTCGTGCACCCGCCCTGTCCGTAGTTGGTGTCGTCGCAGATGAGCGCGGGCCTCGTGTATCTCCGCACGTCGATGGCTTCGTGAACCAACAGCTCGGTTTGCAGGAAGTCGGACGCGGCCAGGCGGAAGACGTAGTTTTCAACACCCGGCCCGAAGTATTCATTGACCTTGGCCCCGGACGAGCCGTTGATGATGACCGGCACTTTTTGTTCGTTGGCGTAGCGGGTGGAGTTGTCCGCCACCCCGGTATTCAACGGGCCGAGGACGGCCACCACTTTTTCCTTGTTGAGGAACTCCTGCATGATTTGAGCGCCGCGCTCGTTTTTGGCCTCGTCATCGCGAAGCACCAGCACCACCGTCTGCCCGAGAATGCCCCCAGCTTTGTTGATTTCGTCTGCGGCGATTTCCACCCCATTGCGCATGGAGAGCCCCCCGTTGGCCGAGCCGCCGCTGTACGGGCCATAGACCCCCACTTTGATGTCGGCGATTGCAGGGGCGCCCAGAAGCAGCACCAGAAGAGGCAAGCGTAAGGGCATTCGACGACTCCTCGGAGCTTGGTGGCCTTCGAGGACGGCTTCCTACTGCGGCGTGAAGCCAGAAAGTACTCCCGACAGCAGGCTGCACGACTGGTGGACAGTGGCAACGGTGTGAACCCTGGGCTCCAAGGCTCCACTCTGGCAGCGGCGACCGGCCGTCGAGATGCCCAGGGTGCGCGCAGTCAGCACTCCTTGGAGGTCACGACTGCTATGATTCTGGGGCCTGAGGTTCAGTCCACGAATTGTCTGGCATCCAAAGGACAAAAGCTCCCGTAATGTTGGGAGCTTAGGAGGGGGTTTCGGATTTTGAGCCCGAAGCGGAGGTCTGAGCCGAGCGAGGCCGGCGTTTCCCAAGGCTTCCGGTCCGCGCGGCGCGTCGGAGCAGCGACTGAGGCTTTGCCTTCGCAAAGCAGCGCACAACGGACGCACCCATCGGCCGCGGAAAGAGGGAGAGTCGCCTCAGTAGCTCGTCGGGGAGGGGTTCGCATGGCAGTCCGCCCAGGAAATGACGAGGGCCTGCGCCGAGCAGCTGTCATGCCGTCCCTTCTTCTGCTGCTCGGCACTGGCTGCCTCAACCTGGACTTGCCGACCGTCCCGCCAACCCCGCCTCCACCCTACCTCACCGTCGTAACTCCCAAGCCGGGGGACGTCATTGGCCTTTCCTCTCAGGTGTCCGTGACAGCGGCCTCCGTCTACGGAATCACCGATGTTTCGGTCCTCTGCGGGCCACCGGACGGTGGTCCGCGCACCATCCAAGTCTGGACGGCGCCTCCCTACGCCGCCCTGGTGGACTTCAGTTTGTGCCAAGGCCTCACCGGACCCAACCCGGACGGCGGCTATCCCCTCTTGCAGCTGCAGGTGGTAGCGCAAAGCGACGCAGGCATCCCGCAGCAGGCGGCACTCGAAGTCGCTTTCAACACGGTGGGACCCGTTCTATCCATCCAGTATCCGCCTTCCGCGCAGCCCAAGGCCCCTTTCACAGTGCAGGTGACGTCCAACACTGCGCTCAGCTCCTTTCCCGTCGTCACCCTGGACTCTCAGCCAGCGACCAGCGTCACGGTGACGCAGGCCGGACCGCAGCCGACGTACAACGTCTTCTTTCAAAGCGCTCCTGGCCTTGGGACGGACAACACGTCTTACACGCCGGGGGTGCCGGTGCCGATTGAAGTCCTGACCGATACCGAGAGGACGGTGCGACTGCTGGTCAGCGCCACAGCCGCCAATGGAAACGGGACGCAGTTGGACTTGGGTGTGGACCTCACCCGGGTGGTGTGGGACCGCTACATTCCCGGGAGGCCGGCTTCCACCAGCCCGATTGACTGGGCCGCCGAGCCAGTCGCCTTCGATGGGGGGCTCATCCTCCCCCTGGCCACCGCCAACCCGGCAAGCGCCACTTCGGTCTGGATTCCCGGCCTTCTGGGGCAGGCCGACGGCACCTTTTACGGGTTTCAAACCAGTCAACTGCCTGGAGGTTTGGACGGGGGCTACGTCGCGCGCGGTCTCAATGCCCGGGGGCAGACCCTGTTTTTCGACTTCACCGGCAACGGCTCCAATTTGCTTCTCGCTTCGCCTTCCAACTCAGCCGCTTCAAACGTCACCGCGACCGGGGGGCCTCCGGTGGCCAACGCGCCTCTCACCCGGGTGGATGACCTGTTGTGCCTTCAGGACTCCGTGGCGGCATGTTCCACGGACGCTGGCATTGAGAGCCTCACCTGCTTCGACCCCCAACTCAACCAGGTGACGACTTCGTCGGGCCTCACTTTCACCGGCCCCCCGACGCCGGGTGTCGTCGCCGGAGGAGGTGGCCGTTACCTCTCGCCCAATGTGGGGGTTTGCGGCAGCAGCTGGAACCTTGTCGACATCACCCAAGGCAAGGTGAGCTTCGGCCCCACGGCCGAGCCGCCGGGGTGCGCCGTTCAGAGCATCTCGAAACTCCTCTCCGTCGGGGACGGGACATTCGTCGTTCAGTTGATTTCGAACTGCAGCATCACGGGAGTGCCGGTGCCGGTGTACCCCATCCTTCGGGTGGGCGCCGGCAGTGCCATTCTCGGCAGCTATATGGCGCCGCTCGGAAGCCCGTCGCACACTCAAGCGGAAGTGGTGGGTGCGCTTGCAGACGGCCGCGTCGTCACGGTGAGCAATGCGCCGCCCTACACCACCTTCGAGCTGTGGGCACTCAACGCCACCACTCCGGACGTCATCTCTCCCATTGCCGGCCTCTATGACACCGAAGATGCGACATTGGCCTCGGTCCTGCCCCTGAGCACCTATTCGGGCGCCGACGGAAGCTTTGCGGTGCTGCTCTCGGGCGCGACGTTGGGGGTGGGCGTTCTCGCCTTCGCACCCAACCTCCAACCCCGTTGGCTCTACGTCTACCCGCGCACCACTCTCTCCAGCAGCACCCGACTGGTGTCTGCGGCAAGTTTTCCGGAGGTCTACCTGGTCGACGAATTCAATGAATATGCGGTCTCGCTTCAGGTGGGCGCATCTCTGCCAGGCGGGGGGCCATCGGACGCTGGGCCTGACGGTGGAGCCGCGCTCCGCACCATCAACGGCTCGGAAATGACCATCTACCAGCCGCCCGGCCTTCCGCAGACCATCATCACCCCGGACCTTTCGACCGCAAGCATCTCGGTGTCGTTGCTCGACGCCGGTGTCTACGGCTCGCCAATCCAGGGTGTGGGATTCAACAACGGCAACTTCAACGTGGCCGGCCTCCCGACGGCTGGTAACTACTTATTGAATCTCGGTGCGGGAACCTCCTACTGGATTCCCGACGACACACTCCCCCTCCTGACCCTGGGCGCCGGTCGGGCGGACGTTATCCCCTTTAACTTCGCAAACCCCAGCGACGCCACCATCACCGCGACCCTGACCAACCTCACGTCTTGGAATTCCAACGACGTGCTCGAAGCGGTTTCCCTCGGTGCAAATGACTTCGTCAACGATTTACCTGCGGGCTGCAATCCGGCGCCGGCACCCGCCGCGGGGACGACCTTCCTCAACGGGGGCGTCTTCTCGGTCAAGAACTCGCCTTGCGGCGCGGCCAACACCATCGAAGGGTCCAAGGGAGACGTCGTCGTCATCGCGCAACTTAGCCTGCAACAGACATCCACCGGCGTGTTCTACCTGTCGCTGTCTAGCTACTTTGAGCCCGCGCCATTCAACCTGAGCGACGGACAGAACGTCAGCGTGGCGGGGCCGATGGTTACTGTTAACCAAAACCAAACCCTGAATTGCGACTTTCGGCTGTCACAATTTGTTGCTGCGACTCAGATTCCAGCCGGTGGCTTTACCAACGCCGGCATTCAATACGGCGTCAACGTGGAGGGCTCGAGCATCCCGACCAGCCAGGGCTTGCCCTTTCAACCTCAGGCGGACTTCTTGTCGTTTTCCCCACCGTCATCCACCACCGACCAAGTCAGCGGTCAAATGACGTATGGCATCCCCGCCGGCTACCCCTTCTTTCCTTACGGTTTCATCAGCTACTTTCCCAACGTCGGATTTGCGTTTCCGGGGACCTCGGCGGGCCCAAGCACAGTGAGATACGCTGGAATGCAAGTCATCACACCGGTGGGCACGCTCTGTTCGGGCCCGGTTGTCCCCACCCTGACGCCGGTGCGTGCCATTACCCTCAACGGCGCCGATGCCTCGCAGGCCCTGACGGGTGTGGGTCTGACCCCGTTGGTGGCATGGAGCGCGCCGGCAGTCGGTACGCCGTCGCGCTACACCGTGACGGTGACGCAATTCTACGTCAGTGGGGTCACCACCCTGGGAACGGTCGTCGGCTCGTTCACCACCCGCGACCTCTCTCTGCGACTCCCTCCAGGCGTGCTGTCGTCCGGCAAAACCTACAGCCTTGAGATTGTGGCCGATGACTCGGTCGCCATCGGCGATGCTTTCCACGTTCTCGGGGAGGGCACCGCCGGCGCTCTGTCCAACACCTTCGTTCCTTGAAGGCGGCTTCGGAATCACGAAGTCCTCATGCCGAGGCCGACGAAGTGTGCGACCTGGAGTCGAAGCCCCTGAAGAGCGCTCGACGACAGACGCTTGAAGCGGGGCAGGCTGTCGGTCGCCGCGAACTAACGCGGCCAAAGCCACCCGAAAGTTCCAGCCGTCAGCCCAGCGTAAATTAACCCGTCGACGGTACCCTTAACAGTCGTACTCCAAGCTCGGCGATACCAGATGGAGAGCGGCCAAAGCGCAAGGGAGTAGCCCAAAAAGGCCGTGACACCCGCAAAGCGGAAGACTTGGAGATAGGGCGAACCCGAAGGCAACGCCCGACCGGCAACGTAGGCGGCAAAAATCCCCACCACCACGGAATAGACGAACCATTGGATGAGGTTTCTACCCATTGACGTTGGGCCGTTCGGCATGACCGTCATGATGATGACTGGCCCTTTTTTCATTTTTTCGATGAATTCGGGCGACCGCAGTTCCTGTCTATTCGCAGGCCGAGGCACGAAATAATCGCCCGGGCGAATCGAGAATGGGCGGAGCGCCTCCATGATGCGGTCTTGGTTCTCTAACGCCGGGAAATCATTTTTGTGCCACGGCGACGCCATATGAATGATGGAGCTCACAAAAAAGACGAAAACTGAGGAAAGCAAAATAGGCAGCCACAGCGCGCTCATGCCAGTCATCAGGGGCTCCTCCCGTCGGTCGACTTCTCGATGATTCTCGGCGCCTACCAGCCGGGCGACAAGACATTCTGTGCGATGTCTTGGTTTCGTTCGCACCAAACGGGCAGCTTATTCTCGATGGGTGGGTGACTGCCCATCGCCCAGCCGGACGTCGACACGGAATCCAGGGCAAGGGGGACGGGTCGAGCGTCAGCATGATGCGGCATCGAGGACGCACGCCACATGGGTCGCCCTGCGGCCAGTGCCAGCGAAAATCTGATGTTGGCAGCTGAATCCGTCTGCCACCAGGAGCGTGTCAGGCGGTGCCTGACGGACTGCAGGAAGAAGCGTTCTCTCGGCCATGGCCATGGAGATGTCGAAATTCTGGGCCTGATAGCCGAAGGTGCCTGCCATGCCACAGCAGCTGCCGGCGACGGTCTGGACCTGGAGATTCGGAATCAACGCTAGCACCCGGTTGACGGCGGGCAACGCTCCGAAGGCCTTCTGGTGGCAGTGCCCGTGAAGCAAGACACGGCGCTCGGGGAGACTGTGAAGGGGCAGGGCAAGGCGCCCAGCGGCTGCTTCGCGGTCGACGAATTCCTCGAAAAGCAGCGCCGACGCCGCCAGACGCTTGGCCGCCTCGCCCGGAAGCATCGCCAGGAACTCATCCCGAAGCGTCAGCAAACAGGAAGGCTCAAGCCCGACCACCGGCACCCCTCGCTCAACGAAGGGCCGCAGCGCCTCCAACATGGCATGGGCTTCCTTGCGGGCCTCCTCCACCATCCCGACGGAAAGAAACGTTCGCCCGCAGCACAGTGGCCGGCGTTGGCTGGAAGCACGTGGAAGGTGCACGCGGTATCCACCCCGTTCGAGAACACGGAGCGCGGCACGCGCCGTTTCCGGCTCGAACCAGGTGGTGAAGGTGTCCATCAGCAGCACCACTTCCGCACCGCTGCCATTGTCCTGGCTTCTCTCGACATTCCCGAGAAATGGCCTCGCGCTCAGCCTGGGTAGCCGCCGCCGGGAACTGAGTCCGGAAACGCGCTCCGTGAGACGCGCCAAACCGGGGACTGTGTCCCTGAGCCCGAGCAGCCAACGGAAATGCCGCAGGAGCGGCGCAGTGCGGGGAAGCGTCGCCACCGCTCGGTCCCGAAGGCGGAGCCCGTGACGTCTCCGTCGCTGCCAGAGGTATTCGAGCTTCATCCTCGCCATGTCGACGCCGGTGGGACACTCCCTCTTGCAACCCTTGCAGCCCACACAAAGAGACAGCGTCTTCGCCATTCCATCGGACACCAGGGCCTCTGGCCCAAGCTGTCCACTTAAAGCCAGACGAAGCGCGTTTGCTCGACCGCGGACTCCGTGCTCCTCGTCTTGGGTAACCATAAACGACGGGCACATCACGCCGGGGTCCGTCTTTCGGCAAGCCCCGTTGTTGTTGCACATCTCGACTGCACCGCTGAAGCCGCCCCAAGACGACCAGTCCAGCGCAGTCTCCAGCGGCATCGGCCGATATTCGGGCGAATAGCGAAAAAGACGGCGGTCATCCATCTTCGGCGCCCGCACGATTTTTCCGGGATTGAAGAGTCCTTTTGGATCGAACGCGTCCTTCACCGCCTCGAACGCGTCGACCAACTCCCGGCCGAACATTTCTTGGTGAAACTCACTGCGCACGATGCCGTCGCCATGCTCGCCGGAATGACTGCCTTTATAAGTGCGCACCATGGAGAAGGCTTCTTCGGCAATCGCTCGGAGCTTGCCGACGTCGACGTCGCTCTTCATGTTGAGCACCGGTCGAACATGCAGGCACCCGACCGACGCGTGGGCGTACCAGGTGCCCCGGGTGCCATGGCGAGCGAACAGCTGCGTCAGCCGTTCCGTGTAGTCCGCCAGGTGCTCCAGCGGCACCGCACAATCCTCGATGATGGAGACCGGCTTCGCGTCTCCGCGGACATTGCTCACCAGGTTGAGGCCTGCCGAGCGAAGGTTCCACACCTCCGCCTGGGCGGCGGAGTCAGCGACGCGCACCGTGCTTGCTGGGAAGCCCAGTTCTGCCATCCGGCCATCCAGCGCCGCCAGCAGCCTTTCTAGCTCGCGAGCCTCTTCCCCCTCGAATTCCACAAGCAGGAGGGCATCCGGTTGGCCGCGCACGTAGCGTTGGACCGTCGTCGCAAACTCCGGCATGTCGCGCGCGACGTCGAGAATGGTTCGGTCGACCAATTCGACCGCCACTGGCCCCAGCGCGACCAGTTCTTTGGTTGCGACCATCGCGTCGTGGAACTGCGGAAAGTGGCAGACCCCAAGAACGCGGTGCGCGGGCAGAGGTGAGAGTTCGAGCTCCAACTCAGTGAAGAAGGCCAACGTGCCTTCGCTCCCCACCAGCAGGTGCGAGAGATTTGGGCTGGGGCCCAGTAGCGCATCGAGGTTGTACCCGCCAACCCGCCGAAGAACTTTAGGAAACCGCGCTTCAATCTCCGCGGCTTCGCGGATGGCAAGAGCAGACAGCCATCCGGCCAGCTCTCCGTAGCGCCCAGGCGGAAGGGTGCCCCCCGCTGGCAACGGGCCAAAGCGGGCTCGACTTCCATCTGCAAGCACGGCGTCGATGGCGTTGACGTTGTGCACCATGTTCCCGTACTTGATGGAGCGCGCTCCGGAGCTGTTGTTGCCAGCCATCCCTCCCAGAGTGGCGCGGTTCGCCGTCGAGGGGTCGATTGGGAAAAAGAGGCCGTGGGGTTTCAGCTGGCGGTTCAGGTGTTCGAGGACCAGGCCTGGTTGAACACGCACGCTCCGCGCCGCCACGTCGAGGGAGACGAGCTGGCGCAGGTACTTGCTCGTGTCCAGGACGACTGCCTCGCCGACAGTTTGTCCACATTGTGACGTCCCCGCCCCGCGGGGAAGGACAGGGACGCCGGAGTCACGACAAATGTCCAATGTTGCCTGCACGTCCCAGATGTCACGGGGCAAGACGACACCTAAGGGAAAGACCTGGTAGATGGACGCGTCCGTGGCGTACATGCCGCGGGCGAATGCATCGAAGCGAACGTGGCCTCGGACCTCGCGACCCAGGCGCTCGGCCAAGAGGCTTCCTTCCGCAGAACGCGCGGGTCGACTTTCCACAGGCGTCTTCAGCTGGCGGCCTCCGACGAGGCGGGTGCTCGCACAGGTTGAGGTTTCGAGAGGTCGGTGAGCGGGCGGTCCGGTCGCATGAAGAAGCAGCTGACGCAACCGACGACCAACAAACCCACCGAGCCCCAGAAGGGCAGGTGCCAGTTCCCGGTCAAGTCAACGACAAGGCCAAACACCACGGGAGAAATGATGGCAGCCACCGCTGAACCGAAGTTCATCAGTCCAGAGGCGGTCCCGGAGAACTTCGGCGCGATGTCCATCGGGACGGCCCACATCGGTCCGATGGCCAATTCCAGGAAGAAGAAGCCGAGGCTGAGGCAGATGGTAACGGGCAAGAGGGAGCGCAGGTACAGCACTGGCACCAACGAAGCGATGGTCCCGATGTAAGCGAGGAGCACGACAGAGCGCCGCGCGAAGAGGACGTTGCCAGTCCGCCGCAAAATGGCGTCGCTGAGTAGACCGCCCAAGATGTCACCGACGACGCCCGAGCCGAAGACGGCGAAGGTGTAGAAGGCGGTGCTCGTAAGTTGCAACTTCTGGCCTTCCTTGAAGAAGGAAGGGAGCCAGTAGAGGTACAGCCACAACGTCCAACCGTAACAAAAGTAGGTGAGCGTGACAGGTGCAATGCGCCGCACAAGAAGCCCCCAGGGCGCGCCAGAATCGGTCCTCCTCGCGCGCGTAGGCGGCAGCGCCGCCAACTCCTCTTGGGTCACGCCGGGGTGTGTATTCGGTTCATCCCGAAAATACAGCGCCCAGACGCCCACCCAAAGCGTGCTTGCCAACCCAAGCAAGACAAAGCCGCCGCGCCAACCCGCTGCGGCCATTAAGGCGATGACCAGCGGAGGGGTGACGGCGCTGCCCGCTCGAGCGAAGGCGTGGGTCACACCCTGGGCCCAACCCCGCCGGTCCTCCGCCACCCACGACTGGAGTGCTCGGTTCGCCGTGGGGAAGGTGGCACCCTCGCCGATGCCGAGGAGCAAACGGACTAAAAGCAGCGACAGCAGTCCGCCGACCAGGCCAGTGAGCAAGGTTGCAATGGACCAGAGCAGCCCGCACACCGTGAGCGTTCGGCCGGCACCGAAACGGTCGCCAAGGTGGCCTCCAACAATTTGAAATAGTGCGTAGGGATACGCGAAGACACTAAAAACCAATCCGAGTTGTGTCAGCGAAAGGCCCAACTCCTTGCGGATAAGCGGAGCGGCCGTCGCCACGTTGAGCCGGTCGACGTAGGTGATGAAGTACATGAGACATAGGAGCAAAATGACGATGCTGGGAGCGCCGAGAAGTCGCCGCCTCATACGCGCCTTGCCCTGTTTCACCGGAAAAGAAAGTCAGGCGCTGGTGGGACGCCCCACGGCGGTTGAACTGTCCAGAGGATGCGAGAGTGCAGCGACCGCGGCGCCGAGTCCCCCTGCCTGGATGGGAACTCGGGCCGCCCGTAGGCCCAGCTCAACTCCCGACAGTGTGCCCATCAGCATGAGGTCATTGAAGTTACCCAAATGGCCGATTCGAAAGATTCGTCCTTGGAACTTGCCAAGACCGGCGCCGAGGGAAATGTCCCACCCATCGAGCGCTGCTGCTCGGAAGCGATCAGCGTCGTGGCCTTCGGGCATCATCACCGCCGTAAGAGAACTCGAGTACTCGGCTGGGTTGAGCGGCAGCAACTCCAACCCCCAGCCTCGGGCCGCGGCGCGCGTCGCTTCCGCGTGCCTCGCGTGACGGGCAAAGACTTGGGGCAGGCCCTCCTCCTCGAGCATCCGAAGAGACTCCTGAAGCCCATAGAGGAGGTTGGTCGCAGGCGTGTAGGGAAAGAAGCCGGCCGCGTTGGGCTTGAGCATCTCTTGCCAATCCCAATAGCTGCGAGGCATTTTGGCGCTTCGACTTGAGACCAGCGCCTTGTCCGAGACGGCGTTGAAGCCAAGCCCTGGGGGAAGCATGAGGCCCTTTTGTGAGCCGCCCACGGTCACGTCGACTCCCCACTCGTCGTGCCGGTAGTCGATGGAGGCCAGCGAAGAGATGGTGTCCACCATCAACAGCGCCGGATGGCCGGCCTGGTCCATGGCACGTCGTACTTCGTCGATGCGGCTGGTGACACCGGTCGAGGTTTCGTTGTGAACGACCATCACCGCCCGAAGCTTCCGCGCTCGGTCCTCGCTCAGGCGGCGGCCGATTTCTTGAGCATCCACGCCGTGGCGCCAGTCTCCTGGCACGAAGTCCACCTCCAGCCCCAGTCGTTGCGCCATCGCCCGCCAGAGAGTGGCGAACTGACCAGTCTCGACCATCAGCACCTTGTCGCCTGGGCTTAAGGTGTTGACGATGGCCGCCTCCCAAGCGCCCGTTCCAGAGGATGGGTAGATGAAGACGGAACCGCTGGTTTGGAAGACGGCGCGACACCCGTCGAGCACTTCCCGCCCAAGCGCCTGAAACTCTGGACCGCGGTGGTCAATGGTCGGACGGTCCATTGCCCGGAGCACGCGGTCGGGCACGTTGGTCGGACCGGGGATTTGCAGGAAGTGACGTCCGCGCCGAATCATTCAGCCACCTTGCCTCCAGCTCCGACGCTTCGCAAACAGACTTGGAACGTGCGACGCGGCGCGACAAAATGGTAACCCGACCAAGTCAATTGGTCGTCCGGACCCCGACGCGGTAGTCACTCGACGGTGATGGGCACGATTGAGGCCAATAGGCCGAGCCAAAGTCCGGAACCCGCTGCGGCGTTGGGAATGGAGATGCCGCCAGAGTCCTGCAGGATTGCCCCGGGAGAGACGATTCCCACCATCAAAAAGACGTCCCCGGTGGGCAGACTGCTTTGCAAGACAACAGCCGCGGTGGTGCTGATGGGCAATTCGCCACTGTCTGATGTGGATGATGGAAAGATTTGGTGGAGGCTGCTGTCGTACATTTGAACGTAATAGTTCGCGTCGGTGGTGGGTCCACCGCCATTCCACGTGATGGTATTGCTGTTGGCGGCCATCCAAATTGCTCCTGACGTCGGGGGCGCTGTGACGGTTGGAGGGCTGGTGAACTGGGTCGCGTTGGCGGTGTACACGTCCGCGCCAATGGTCACCTGGAGGCTGACGGAGCTGCCCTCGGCAATCGCCTGGTCGCCGAAGTAGGCACTCGACATTCCATCGTAAGTGAGCGCACCGCCATTCACAGTCACGGTCGCGGTGGTAATCGGACGGTCGCAGTTGTACCCATCCGTACAGACGTAGACGGCCTCCAGATGACCGAAATACGGAGGTACGCCTCCTCCACTCAGGCTAAGGATGAGTGCATAAATGTAGGGGGTAGACGCGGTGGCCGAGGGGACAGCGCTGACCTGAGACGAGGCCATCGATTCGCCATCCGCATTTACGGCAGTGACAACGTAGTAGTAGGTGATTCCGTTGGTCAGCCCAGTTTGAACGTAAGGACTGGTGGCACCGACTATCCTGGTGCCGTTCGCGGGCATCAGCCCAGGCGAAGTGGACCAATAGAGGTCATAGGAAGTCGCTCCGGAGACAGCCGACCACGAAATGGCGACCTCAGCATTCCCCGGAGCAGCCTGGACACCCGTCGGCGCCCCTGGCGGACCAGCACTGGCTGACGGGACCGCATTTACCTGAGATGAGGCTGCGGATTCACCGCTGCCATTCACGGCGGTCAACACATAGTAGTAGGTGGTTCCGTTGGTTAGCCCAAGTTGAACGTAAGGACTGATCGCACCGGCAATCTTGGTGCCGTTCGCTGGTGTCACGCCGGCGGTCGTGGACCAGTAGAGGTTGTAGAGGGTCGCTCCGCCGACTGGCGGCCAGGTGAGGGTGACTTTGGCGTCCCCAGCGGTCGCCTCGACTCCCGTTGGCGCCGACGGCGCGTTGGTGCTGTTACCTGCCGAGGTGCTGCAGCCAGCAGCCGCTGCCCCCACCGCGAGAAGGGCCAACGTGGACAGTTCGAGTGCCTTCATGAGCAATGCAAGCCAGCGTAACGGATTGTGGCACTTTGCGACTCGCTATGTCCGGAGAAGGAAGTCGGCCTATTTGCGTCAGGCCACATTGGATGGGCGGTCCGGCGCAATCTGGCAATGGCCTTCGGATCAGCCGTAAGCGATGCCAATTCGGCTACTTGGAAGGGGGCTTGCACCCCAGCGTCCAGAACTTCGAAGCCTGTTCCGATCCCGACTGCTCCATTTGGGCGACGAAGGTCGGTGGGGGGATCCGGGGGAGCGTGGCGAGTTTGTTCGACTGGACCACCTCTGTCCACGACTTGGGCGCGGCCTTTGCGGCCCCTAACTCTACCCAGGCCCACTCGCAACTGCACTGGTCCTGCTCTTCGGGCGTTCCCTTCCCAGTGGGGCAGCGGGGCCCCTCCTCGGGGTGAGCGGCCATCCTGCCCTCCATCTCCGAAATCAAACCATTGAGGGTTGCACAATCCTCAGATCGCTCCGGGTGCTCAGGCAATTTCAAGCAGAACCGATGGCGGAGACTGTGAGAGGCCTGCGATGTCGCAAGCGCTTCAGCAAACCGGCGGAGCCTGCCGTCTGCGTCCGTCAGCGCTCGCGGGTTGTTGCAACCGAAGGCCAGCGCCGCGCCGAGCGCGAAAAAGGTCGCTCCCCGAGCCGAGCCCATCTGTGAAGGATACCTCCAGCTCAGTCGCGAAGGATACTAGGGGAGTCGTGCCAGCTACCGCCCGTATCAACGAAAGCCTGCCAATTAAACCCGACGTGCCTTCAGGCCAAACCCGTATCGTCCTTTTTCGGCGGCAGCTGCTTCCTCGTCGGCCTTCCAATTTTCCTGGTAGCTCCGGTTCTTCAACTCGTCGATTCTTCAGCGGTCAATCTGCGCCATCAGCTCCGGGCCATACCGCGGGCCCGCGGTTGAGCCGAGCGGGACGGAGGACTCCAGCTCTGCGGTCTCAGCAGCGGTGAGCACGAGGTCGGCAGCGGCTACGTCCTCTTCCAGGTATTTCCTACGCTTCGTTCCCGGAATGGGGGCGATGTCATCCCCTCGCTGCAGCAGCCACGCCAACGCGACCTGAGCCGGTGTCGCCCTTTTCCGTTCAGCCAGCGCCTGGACCAGTCCAGCGATGCGCTGGTTGGCGTCGAAGTTCGTGCCCTGAAGACGGGGGTCGTTCCTGCGGAAGTCGCCTGCGGGATAGCTGTCGGCGCGCTGGACCGTTCCGGTGAGGAAACCGCGGCCTAGCGGAGCAAAGGGAACCAGGCCGATGCCCAGCTGGCGGAGCACCGGGATGATGTGGGTCTCTAGGTTCCTCTCCCAAAGGGAGTATTCGCTTTGGAGCGCGGAGATGGGATGCACAGCGTGGGCGCGGCGAAGGGTTTCTTCACCGGCCTCGGATAACCCCAGGAACCGAACCTTGCCTTGGCCAACCAGGGCGGCCATTGCGCCCACCACCTCCTCGATAGGCACCTGTTTGTCGACGCGGTGCTGGTAGAGAAGGTCGATGTGGTCGGTCCCCAGCCGGCGCAGGGATGCTTCCACCACCTCCCGGATGTGCGCCGGCCTGCTGTCCAGCCCCGCAAGCTTGCCGTCCTGGATACGGAAGCCGAACTTCGTGGCGATGACGACCTGTTCGCGCCGTCCCTTGAGGGCCCGTCCGAGGAGCTCCTCGTTGAGGTAGGGGCCATAGGCTTCGGCGGTGTCGAAAAAGGTGACTCCCAGTTCCAGAGCCCGGTGAATCGTGGCCACCGATTCCTCGTCATCGGGAACGCCGTAGGACTGGCTCATCCCCATACATCCGAGACCCAGTGCCGACACTTCGAGCCCCTGTCGGCCGAGCCTCCGCTTGGTCAGCATGATGCGTTCCTCCAAGTTTGATGCGGTTGCATTTCTGAGAGAACAAAGCACCTCCGCGTCCTGAGGAAACGCTTCAGAAGCACATGGACGATTGAGGAAACCTTAGCGACGCGCCCGTGCTCACCGGAACCGCTCAAATCGATACGCCAGTTCCGGACCGCCCTTGCCCTCATAAGCGAGCCGGGCAACCAAGAGCGCAAAGGGCTCGGCATAGCGAGCAGCAAGAAGAGGTCCAGCGTCCACCGGCTCGAAACCTACGTCACGGGCAAGACCGGCGGCTACCTTCTTCGCGCCTCGGTCGTCGCCGTAGTACACCATGCTTGGTCTGGTCGCGCGCTTGCGCGCCTTGAACACCCCAAACAGCACTTCGCTGGGGACGGTGTTGAAGGCGCCGGCAACTCGACTGCCCCGTAAACGACGGGAGAGTTGTTCAGCGCCTGAGGAGGTGTGCGCGACGACGAGGTCGGTGTCGCTGTCGTTCATCGGCAGCGAACAGCTCACGATAATTTTGCCTGACATCTCACCCGCCTGGCTCACGACGTCGTCGATTTTGGACCAATGCACAGCAAGAAGAAGCGCCTCTGCACCCTCCGCGGCCTCGGCCGGCGTCCCTACGCGCGCGTTGGCGCCGGCCTTGCGCGCGAGCTCCTTCAGCTTCTCCCGACGACGCGAGTAGCTGAAGACGACCTTGTGCCCCGCGCGCGCGAACAGAATCCCCAGCTTTCCGCCCATCAGTCCGGAACCCAGGATGCCGATTCGCATGTGCCACCCTTGCCGAATTGTTTGGTGCGAAAATAGCGCGGCGTGTGTACCGACGAAATCGTGGGCTCGTTAACTCGTCGGCAGCATCTCCTCCGACGGAGTCCAGTGGCAGCGCACCCACCCGGCTGCAGTGGCGCGGTTCGGCGGCGAGGGGGAACGGATATCGCCTTTCGCTGCTCGCTAAGTCACAGCGCAGCTGCGACGGTGCACGGCTTCCAAGGTTTTCAGCCAAGGAGGTGACCGCGTGGGAAAAGAATCAGCTGTCCATCAATGATGGTCGTGCTCGCCACCTGCGTGTCCCGGCGGCGGAAGAGACGGTACCGGACGGCCGCCGCCATGCTCTTGCTGGCCACCACCATGCTCGTCATGATGATCGCCATCGTGCACGTCGACGCGAACCGGTGCCACCGTGTACTGAGGTCCCCAGCCTCCGTAGTTGTAGCCGTAGGATTGATAGTACTGCGCGTCGTACCCATAGCCTCCACCGCTCACAGCGCAGCCGGAGGAGATGAGCGCCAGAAACCCAATCCAAAGGGCACCTGCTGACCAGAGTAGCGTCTTCACTTGGTCACCTCTTTGGTTTGGGTCTCCTGCCATTCAAGCAGGCCGAAGGGTGCCCCTTGCGGGTCGGCGACGACCGCAATCATGCCGCCATGGCGATCAACTCGCGGCTCGACCAGCACGCGACCGCCGAGAGCCACGACTTTGGCGGCCATCTTTACGGCGTCCTCGACGCGTACGTAGTTAAGCCAGTAGGGATGGAAGTCTGCCCCAGTGCCAGGGAGACTATTGACGCTCGCGCGAGCGAAGTTGTCCGATGCCAGCATGAAATGCTGAGCGCCGGCCGCTGCGGGCAAGTCGTAGACTGCGTAACCGAAGAGTGTCTCGTAGAAGGAAGCAGCTGCTTTGGGATCGCTCGTAATCAGCGAACTCCAAATCCAGTCTCCGGGTACCGCCAAGACGTCCGGGGGGTCCCCACTGCTCGACGCGAGTGCCGCGAAGACGGCCCCCTGAGGATCAGCGAAGACTGCTTCGCGACCGCGGTCGGGCACTGCGTGCGGTTCGAACAAGACCTTCGCGCCCTTCTCCTGTGCAAGCTTGGTTGCCACGTCGACATCGTGCGCGGAGATGTAGGTCAGCCAGGAGGGCTGCCGATGGCTCCCCTCCGGTAGGTCCTTGTGAAACAGCCCTGCGACTGGGTGACCACCGAGGGAAGCCTCGCAGTAGTGCCTCGCACCGGCCTCATAGTCGCGGAATGTCCAGCCAAAGAGTTCTCCATAGAATCGCTTCGAGGCGGCGAGGTCCGGCGTGACGAGTTCAGCGAAAATCACCTTGCCTGCGTGATGTTCTGGCCTAGGAGGATCGACGATTGCCGGAAACTGGAGCGATGGTTCTTGAACCGTCGCGCATCCGATGCTGGCAAGGAAGGCAACCGCGATAAACGCACTTTGGACCTTCGTCATTGGTTCTCCTTCCAGGCGGACGGAGCCCGCGCTCCTGGAGAGCGAAACTCGCCCGCTTCTGATAGGTACTGTTTGCCCCAGAAGCTAGCCTTTAGCATCGAGTGACACACGCGTTCGCTGTGCACGCGGACTCGAGCGTTGTCGTCGGGCTAACAGGGCGAGCCTCATCCTCGAAGGCCATCACGGCTTTTGGAGTCGCCTCCCGATTTTGGCGCGCAGGTCCTCCAGCACTTCCACCAGCGGTTCGAGTGGAGCCTCGCCCATACAGATTTCCTGAATGGCGGTGTCGATGGTTGGGACTCCGGTTCGGTGCTGCAATTCGAACAGTTGTACGCGGTGATGCTGGTAGTTCATCAACGCACGCTTCTCGCCGTGTTGGTGCTCGTGCAGGTTCATCACCATCCGACTGAGGAGCGTGAGCCCGTCATCGAGAGCCTTCCGATTGACGTCGGTGAGCTTGCGGCGGTCCTCGTACCTGTCCGTGACGATGCGAGAGACAGCCTCGAGGACCAGTCCGACGATGGTGCCACCGGTGACGTTGCCTCCAATAAACGACCACCAGTCAAAGTGCATTCGCTTCACCTCTTCTACGGCCCGCCTTCATCAGGCGAGGACAGCCGTAGCGGGCCGCCCTGACGTGCCGCGACGTCCGGACGACGAGCAGAGGCAGGCCCGGAGCGGTGACAGTCGACCCGCCGCCTCGTCTGACGGGTTCCTCGAGACTTGGCTGCCGGCCAGCCCGCGGAGACTTGCGCGGACGCGGCAACCCGTGAGACTTGGTTCTTTGGCCCGTGCACCTGCCCCTTCCAGAGGAAGAGCCGCTCGCTCGCTTTTTTTCCCGGTTTCGTGAGGGAATTGTGGGCCTGCGCCACAGCTTCCTAGGACCCTGCGGCGAACAGACGCTCCTGTACGCGGACTGGACGGCCAGCGGCCGTCTCTATCGGCCCATCGAGCAATGTCTTCTGGAGCAGTTCGGGCCGCTGGTCGGCAACACCCACTCGGAGTCGAGCACCACCGGGGTGGCGATGACGCGCGCCTACCAGCATGCCCAGGCGCTCCTCAAACGGCACGTGCGTGCCGGGCCCGCCGACGTCATCATTACGCAGGGCTCGGGGATGACGGCGGTCGTGAACAAGCTCCAGCGGATGCTGGGCCTGCGCCTGCCGGAGCAGCTGGCTCCCTTTTGCAGCCTTCCCGAAGCGCTGCGACCGGTGGTCTTTATCACCCACATGGAGCACCACTCCAACCAGACGTCCTGGCTGGAGACGGTGGCGGACGTCGAAGTCATTCCCCCAGACGCCCGTGGCCTGGTGGCGGTGGAGCACCTGGAAGAGGCGCTGAAACGCTACCGGGCGCGGCCATTGAAGCTCGGCGCCTTTACCGACTGCTCCAACGTCACCGGCATCCGCACGCCCGTGCACGCGCTCGCGCGCGTGATGCACGAACACGGCGGCCACTGCTTTGTGGACTTCGCCGCATCAGCTCCCTACGTGGACATCAACATGCATCCGGGCGACCCGCTGGAAAAGCTCGACGCCGTATACTTCTCGCCACACAAATTCCTCGGCGGTCCGGGGAGCCCCGGCGTCCTCGTCTTCGATTCGGAGCTGTACCACAATCGGGTGCCCGACCAGCCCGGTGGCGGGACGGTCAACTGGACCAACCCTTGGCACCAGCACAGTTTCGTGGACAACATTGAGGCGCGCGAGGACGGCGGCACCCCGGGATTCCTACAAACCATCAAGGCCGCCCTGGCTGTGCAGCTCAAGGAGGCCATGGGCACCTCCCGCATTCGGAAACGGGAGCAGGCGCTCCTCGGCCTCCTCCTGGCGGAGCTGCGGGCCATCCCTCGGCTCCACATCCTGGCCGACCACGTCGAGGAGCGCCTGCCGATTGTGTCGTTCTACGTGGAAGACGTGCACTACAACCTGCTGGTGCGGCTGCTCAACGACCGCTTCGGCGTTCAGGTACGCGGCGGGTGCTCCTGCGCGGGGACCTACGGCCACTACCTCCTGCACGTGGACCCCAACCGGTCGCACCGAATCACGGAGAAAATCGACCGGGGAGACTTGAGCGAGAAGCCTGGTTGGGTGCGCATCTCGCTTCACCCCACCACCACCACCGAAGAGGTGCAGACCGTCGCTGATGCAGTGCGGAGCTCCGTGAAGCACGCAGAAGCCTGGGGGGCCGACTACGTCTACTCCCCAACCACCAATGAGTTCCGGCACGTCCGCGACGAGCAGGGGCACAACGTGGAACGTCTGTTTCAACTTTAGGGTCCCCGAAGGCAGGCTCGGGCGCCGAGCGGCCCTAGCACACGGCGGTCGATACAGTTGAGGCAAAGAATTCGAAGCATTTGAAGGTCGCTGCGAATTCGGGCCATCGCCTTACCAGGGCACGCCGATTTGGACCGTCTCAGGCGGCTTTTCCTGAAATGCCTCGAAGCGCGGATTGCTGCGCAGCGAGGAATAAAATGGATCAGCCCGCGCAACCGCGGCCGTGAATCGGCGGCGGCGGGACAACAACTCGCCGAGCGAGGCAAAGGCCGCGTCGGGCTGGTTGGTGAGCACGGCCACCTCGGCCGAACGTTCGAGGTACTCATCGCGCCCCCGAGGAGTCTTGAGGAGGGGCTGAGCGATCCGCAGATGTTCCTGGGCGTCGGTGGCGCGCCCGAGACCAGCCTCGGCAACTGCCACACCGAGGTGCCATTGCCCGGCCACACCCCGAGCGATGGCATAACTCTCCTGGGTTGCGAACTCATCGAGGGCCCGGGTGTACGCGGCCCGCGCCGCCTCGCGGTGCCCGAGAGTGAATTGCAAGCGCCCGGAGATGAGGTACCAGTGTTGAAGGATGAGTGTGTCGGGCGCAGACTCGCTGGCCTCGTGCGCGAGCACCTGCGCGGCGAGCCTCAAGCCGCGGTCGGGAAGCCATCGCGAGATGGCCTCGAAGTCATAGGGCACGAATCGGGTAGACGGAGCTCTGACCAGGGCTTCGTCCACCACCTTCCGCGCCGGCTCGAAATCGCCATTTCGGAACCCGGCCAGCTCTGCCTGGCGCGCCGCAACTCCGAGATCGCTCGGTGACAGCTCCCGGGCGCGTTCCAGCGCGCGGGCAGCGTCAGAGAAGTCGCCGATGGCGGAGGCGTAGCTCGCCAGCAAAATTGCAGACCGAAACGAACGGGGGTCAAGTTCGAAGGCTCGTTTGTACATCTCGACGCCGACCGCCTCGTCGCCGGCGCGCCAAAAGACGCGGGCCATCTCGGTCTGAAAATAGGCGTCGTTTTGGAGTCCCTTTGCAGCGATTCGCAGCTCGCGAAGGGCGTCGGGCAACTCGGTCGTGCAAGAGCCGCGAACAACCCCAGCCGCCGCTAGGGCCTCGGGAAGGTTGGGCTCGAGAACCAGTGCTCGCTGCGCAAGAGCTTGCGCCCTCTCGCAGTACGCCGGCCCCATGTGGGCGCCAGCCACCACCGAGAGAGCGAGCCAGGCCTGAGCAAGAGCGAACGAAGGATCGCGAGCGATTGCCTGCTCAAGCATCTCGTCAGCGCGTTTCCACTGCTCGTCACCCCCGAGCGACCCACTTCGGAGAATTGTGACCGCCGCTCGGTATGCATCGTAGGCCTCGGCGTCTTTGGTCGGAGGACGCACCAGCAGTCGCATCTCTTCCTCGCTGAGGCGATTTCCGAGCGTCCGAGCGATTTCGACCGCCACGTCGGTCTGGACTCCGAGGATGTCAACAACGCCACGGTCGTAGTTCTCCGCCCACAGCTGCCGGCCGCTGGCGGCGTCGAAAAGTTCTGCCGAGATGCGTACTCTCGGTCCTACCCGACGGACCGTTCCTTCGAGAAGCGTTGCCACTCCGAGCGTCTGCCCAATCGACCGGAGGTCTCCCTTCTGTTGGAACTCCAGCACTGAGCTGCGTGCAATGACCTTGAGGCCGGGGATTTTTCCGAGCTGGGTGATGACTTCATTGTGGAATCCATCAGCCAGATGGGCGTCGCGCTTTTCGGAAGAGAGGTTCTCGAATGGCAGCACCGCGATCGAGCGGTCGGGAGCGGGAAGCGTGGTCCCCGGACGGAAGACGAGAAAGGCAGCGGTGGTGAGAAGCGCGAGGGCTACGGCCGCAACGGCAATTCGGAGCCTGGCGCGAGGCTTTCGGATGCGCGCCGGTCCGGGCCGTGGCTGGGTGTCGAGGCTGGTGTCGGGGAGCAGCTTGGCGATTCCTTGGAGTGCGCCGAGCACCGCCGCACCGGCGTGAGGCCTCCGGACCGGCTCTCTCTGGAGCATCTTTCCAACGAGTTCTCCCAGCTGAGGCAGCTCCCTTACCTCGAGCTCCGGGGCCGTTGACTCCGAGCTCTTGCCGGCGAAGGGCAGCTCGCCGGAGAGCGCCCGGTACAGAAGAACGCCGAGCGCAAACACGTCGGTCCGCTCGTCCTCGGGTGCGTCTTCCCATTGTTCGGGAGCCATGAACCCCGGGGTCCCCCCGCTGATGCGCTTGCGGCCGAAGGCGTGGGCAAGCCCGAAGTCGAGGACTTTGACCCGACCGTCTTCACAGACGATGATGTTGGCGGGCTTCAAATCGCGATGCACCACGCCCGCGGCATGTGCGTGTGCCAGGCCCTTCGCAATCTCGAGGGCGAGGTGCACTGTGTCCGGCACTGGTAACGCTCCATGCTCGAGGCGTTCAGAGAGAGCGTGACCGCGAAGCAGCTCCAGCACGAGGTAGGGGCCGTGCTCGCATCGGCCGACATCATAGAGAGTGACGAGATTCGGATGCGCGAGCTGCGCCACCGCCTCCGCCTCGCGGGCGAGCGCCTCCTCTCGCAACGTGGCCCGGTCGCCGGCCCTGACGGCCTTGAAGGCCACTGCTCGGCGGAGTTCTCGGTCCTTGGCCTCCCAGACGATGCCGAAACCACCCCGCCCAAGCTCGCGCACCAGTTCGAACCGTCCGATGGTGGCACCGGGGAAAAGCCACTGTTCCCAACCTTCACCCAGTTCCGCTTCGGGCTGGCGGACGAGCTCTGCCAGCAGCGTAGAGATGTGAGCCCATCGTTCTGAGGTGGGACGCTCGACTCCCTCGCGACTGGGGTTCTCAGTCACTGACGTCCCTCGGCCGGCAACAGAGGATAGCAAGCTGCCTCGCGGATGAGCAGCAGCGGCCCGGGCGGCTGTTGACTTAACCCTGTTCTTCATGGAGCGCTGACCGGGAGCGACACTCGGCGCCAATTTGGCTCGTTGGGCGGGACGGTCGCGGCGTTGCTGCCGAAATACCGTTTCTCACCACACAAGCGGTCACAACCGGCGCGCCCTCCATACCGAGGTGCACTGGCGGCGCATCCTCATGCCGCTTCGAAGGGTGGAGTCGTGAACGGTTTTGGTAAGTTCGCGGTCGTTTTGCCTTTGTCGCTGCTGGCCCTCTGCGGACAGCTCTTTGTCCTCAACTTTGTCGCCCGGCCGATTGCCGTGTCATTGGCCGCCCTCGGGCCGAGTTCAGGACGGGCCCCGCCTGCTCGCCTGCCAGCCGCTGCCTCAGATGGGGTGAGGATGCTCGGATGGTGAGGTCGGCCAACGAAGGCTCTGGCAGAACCCCTCAGCAGAGCGGCGGCCTCAGCGCTGGACGAGCCCTCTCTGGCGCGCCATCCGGGCGATTCGCACCTTGAGACGCTCGAAACGCTTGCGCAGCACGGTGGCCGATACCGGCGTGTCACCGCTGGCAACAATGGTACCAATCTCCTCCCACGACAGCTGCTGATCGATGCGCAGGACGAGAAGATTCTGCTCATCAGCCGAAAGTTCCCGACGAAGCTCTGCGAGTTTATCCGCTTGTCGGTCAAGCTCGAGCCTGGACGATGCGCGGATTTCCTGGGCCAGCTTGGATGCGTCCTCCGTGTTCAGACGCTCCTTCCGCTTCTGCCATGCCTCATCGCTGACCCTCCGCGCGGCGTTCCAAGCGACACCGAAGGCCCAGGTGCGAAGCGAGGAGTCGCGGCGAAACCGGCCGAGTCCGGTCCAAGCCCACTCGGCGAAGAGCGAAAAGGCATCGTCCACGGCGCCTTCGTCTCGTAGAAGCGAGCGGAGGTAACGGATGACGCTCGGGCCGATTGTCCGCAAAAGAACAGTGGCTGCCTCCCGACTGTCTCCGGCGTCGAGCAGCGAGAGAACCAACTCATCTTCGCCGGCCATGGAACAAGCCTAGCACCGGCCGGGCGCGCCGAATTGGCGTCGGGCATGACGGCGGAACCCCCGGTCACAACCTCCAGGCGGACCGTACCCATCAACGTGAAGCCGGTGAATTGACCGGCCGCCGTTGACAGCGAGCCGCAGCCGCTTCGGCTCCTTTGGAGATGCCCATGAGCAAGAACAGTTTGACGTTCATTGTTGCGTTGTTGTTTGCCCACCTTGCCGTGCTCGCCCTACCGGGGTGCGGTGAGGCTACCGCTCGCCCCCAGAGGGTCGAGGGGCCACCGCCGGCCCATGCGGTCATCGCCGACTCGCCGCTCCACCCAACTGCAGATGCCAATGCGGACAACGGACCGGGCTGCGACGAGTCGGCATTGGGGGCAGGGGACGCACCGGGAGCCGAGAGCGCGAGTCGGCCCCGCCGGTCTGGAACTGAAACGCCCCGGGGAGCCGAGAGGCAGCGTTCTTCTCTTTCGGCGCAGACGGTTTCGCGCACAATTTTCAAAATGTGAGTGGGGATGCTTGAGGTCTCGAAGCACGAATCGCTCTGCAAAACACTTCGTCGCTGCTCGTTGAATGGCCGCGGTGGCGCAGGGAGTTGCCCACCCACGGGCGCCGTGCCTGTGGCAGAAAAGTCGCAAGCTGACCGCTGCCGAACCACCTAACCGAGAGCCGCCGGATTTGTTCGCTGCTCTCCCCAATGAGCCGCGAGCGCTCGGGCTCTTGTTCTGGAGGAAGTCATGTTGACGTTGTCCTGGACGTCAGACCCTATGGGAAAGCCCCTTGCTCGCTGGAGACAGAAGGGGGAAACCGCCTCGTTTGAAGGGGTCGCGCGTCCATCCACAGCTCGCGAGTCCTCGAAGACACGCCGCGTCAGTCGCAGCAACATCTTGGCGAGACAAACGCCCTTAATCGGTATTCTCCTCTTTCTGACCGGCCTTTGGGGCTAAGGCAGCTGTGCCGCAGTCCTGCGCAGCCGCAAGCCGGTGGGCCATTTGTGCGACACCGATGGGCACTAAAAGACGGGTCAGCGTGGTGTCTTCCGCAGAGAGGGCTCGATGTGGCCAGGTCCAGTTCACTCCGCGATGATGTCCTCATCGGTCACGAGGATGACCTCCCTCGGCACCTGAACGATGGCCATCCCGCCCAACGGGGTGGCCTCTACGACGTCCGGCTCCTCATCACGCAGCGACTCGAGCTGGAGTAGCGCGGACTCATGAAATCGCAGACACCGTAGGAGACCCGGACGAAACGCATCGGCTGAGCGCTCAGAAAGTAAACGCCTCAGCAACTCCAGGGCTTCAGATTCGCTGCGAACAAGCGTCGCGAGGAGCTCGTCGGACGTACCGCGGGTCGACTCCATGGCCGCACCCGCGCTGTGACGGCGGGATGGCGTGGCCGTCTTTCGGCGCGCTGGAATCTTCCGCGTATCTGTGGGCTTCGCTCGGTTGGGCATGGCTCACCCTCGCTGCGAGAAGTATGCCCATACAAAGCGAGCCCTGAGCGCGCCGAGTGGTCAGACGACGCGTGGCGTTCTGTCACACTCGTTCCGTCTTGTGGCAAGACGCCTCTTATGCGGCGGCCTCGAATAGTCCCTACCCTGCAGATGCAGTCGCTGCCGGAGGACGGGTCATGCCAGTTGCGACAGCGTGCGAGTTCTCAGAGCTGAGTTCTCGGGTGTCCCGTGTTGGGCCGCTTCGTGTAGTGACGCCTCCTGGGCGACCGCCGGTGCAGCAGCGAGCCCTCGAGACCGACGTCCTGGTGAGCGGGGCTGGAATCTCAGGTCTGACGGCGGCTCTGCTGCTAGCCCGGGCCGGGAAAAAGGTGATTGTCCTGCCTAGCCCTGTGGATGGGCTGGGCCCATCAACCGCAGTGGGGTTGTTGACCCAGCGGCTAGGGCTTGGCTACGCCTCGGTAATCGGTCAGCAGGGCCTTGAGGCAGCGCGCACTCTTGCCTCCTCGACGCGGGTCGTCATCGATACGGTTCGTGAGCTTGGTCGTGCGATGGGCGGCTGCGGGTACCAGCGCATTCCGGGGTACCTCTTTTCGGAGCGGGAAGAGGGCCTGCGTGCGCTTCGCGACGAATGCGACGCAGCGAGAGCGGCTGGGATAAAGACGGAGGTCTCGCGAACCATTCCAATGGCGTTCGGCATCGCGGGGGCTGTTCGATTTCCAGGACAGGCCCAGTTCGCGCCAACGTTCTTCCTCAGCGGACTTCGGCGGCTGGCTCGCGCGGCTGGTGTGCTGATTCTCCCAAAGGACCGAGTCGAGAGCCTCATCGAAGGCGAGCCCTGCGTCGTGCGGACCAGGTCCGACTCGGAGCTGAGGGCGAGGAACGTATTCCTCGCCGCTCAGCAGCCCTTCCTCAAATTCCCGTTCCTCGGGGGTCTGGCCGAGCACCCCAGGCATTACCTTGAAATCCTTCGAGACGACAAATTCCCGCCAGCCGTATTCTGGGATTCGGCCTTGCCAGCGCACCAAATGCGTCCGGCCACGCACGGTGGCATCAAGACCCTGGTTTTCGCCTCGGATGCAGACGGCGACGGCGCGGTACCGTTGCTCGAGTACGCATTGAGCCGAATGGGAAGAACCGAGCTGGACGTCGTCGACAGCGGGTCCACGATGGTGATGCGCTCTCCGGACGGGCTGCCCATCATCGGCCGCCGTCGTCGGCAATCTCCAGTGCTCGTGGCCGCAGGATTTGGCGACAACCTCTTCACGCTCGGATTGGTGGCGGCGCTCGCCGTCGCCGACCTAGTCCTGGGCCGGTCGACAGCTTTGGCTGAACTGGTCGCGTCTGCAATCAGCATGAAGCGCGGAGCGGCTCCTCTGCTCGATCGGTCCGCTTGAGCCGATTCCTCATCGTACTCTGCCGAGACGCGATGAGGACCAAGGTTCGAGGTGAGCGCTTGACAGCTTTGGCACGTTTCACTTTACCCAATTCCGCGGCCCACCAGAATTCCAGAGGGAGCGGCATCGGCTGGTGTGGGCGCGCGGCGCCGGGAGCGAGGCGATGGGAATCCTCGGAACCCCGGACGCCGGAATCTGGGAGCTTCGGACCGTCTGGCAACCACAAACGTTTTCCACGCTGATGTGCTGGGCCGCCGTTTATCGGATGGCCCGAGTTGCGTCGCGGTTGCCGCGTCGGTGCGTGATGAGTTTGCCGCTGGCGCCCAGCGGCTCGATGCGGACATCTTGGAGCACTGCTGGAGTTCGGCCCTCGGAGGCTTCGCCGGCACGCGCTCCGGGCCGAGTTGGATGCGTCTCTGCTGCAGATGGCGCCGTTTGACTTTCTCCCGCCGGACGACTCAAAGCTCCGCGGCACCATCGACGTAATCCAGCGGAAACCTTACGGCGCTGCAACCGCTAGAGGACGATGGACATGGCTACCAGGCCTCTGTGCTGCCGGCGCACGGGCGGTGAAAAATTCCGTAGTGACGCGGACGTTTTAATGCCAGCGCGGTCCATCACTCTGGATAAGTGTTGAGACGGTACATGATGACCAGCGGCAGGCTAGGTTTGGCGGTTGGGCCGAAGGTGCCGCGAAAAATCTCGACGATGGCATCGCTGGCGTAGATTTGCGAGAGGGCCCGGTTCACTGCCTGACGGAGCCCGCTTGCCCCGAGCGGCAGGACGATGGCGTAGGGCACGTAGCCGATGTCATCGTCCAGCAACTCGTAGGCCGGGAGGTCCTTCAGCTTGCTTGCCATCCCTGCCAGCATCATTTTGCCCGCCGCCAGCGCGTCGACGCTTCCACTTTCGAGAAGCGAGATCGCCTCATCGTATGTCTTCACCGGCACGACCTTGGCGTTCACGAGCCCCTTCTTCAGCGCGTCCTGTAGCGCCCGCTCGTTCGGGGTCTCGACCACCACCGCGATGCTCTTGCCAGCAAGGCCCCCAAGGCTATGCGCCCCTGCAGACTTCCGGACGAGCAGCCCAGTCGCGTCGACCCAGACTGGATTGGAGAAGTCCACCTGACCCATGCGCGAGAGCGTAGCGGTGGTGGTCCCGCATTCCAGGTCCACCTGGCCCTTGCTGACGAGGTCGAGTCGGGTCTGGACGTTGGCCGGAACCCACTTCACGGAGAGCGGCTGGACCTTGAGCTGTTGCTCCAAGCTGGTGACGACGCGCTTGCACAGCTCGACCGTGTACCCCGCGGGCTGCCCGCCGTTCTCGAAGGAAAAGGGAAGGGCGTCGGTGCGGTAGGCGATGGTGATCGTCTTACTATCGCGGATACGCTGAAGCGTCCTGTCGGTCGTCTGGGCGTGCGTTATCGCAGGGAGCAGAACCGCTAGGAGCAAGAGCCGTCTTCGCATCGCGGACCTCGGAAGGTGGGTTGAAGGCGGCCGCCGCGGGGCAGCGACCCCGGACCGCCAGAATGCACGTTGCGCGATTTAACACGCTGACGCAATCCCGATCGTCGTTCGGTCAATCTAATGGTGACTTCCGACAAGATGTGGGAAGCGGAGGATAGGTGAGGAAGATGAATGTACTTTTGATGAAGAAGGTTCAGTGCATCGGCATCTTGACTCTGATGTCTGCGCCGTTCACGGCCGGTGCGGCGTCGACCGCGACCGCACAGATAGTGAGCGCGGCAAATGCCTTCCTTTCAACCCTCGATGCGCAGCAACGACAGAGCGTGCTCTTTCCGTTTGACGACGAGACGCAGCGAGCACGCTGGTCAAATTTGCCGCTTTCGATGGTGCCCCGGGCCGGCGTCAGCCTCAAGGAGCTCAATGATGCTCAGCGTTCTGCTGCTCTAGCTCTCGTTTCGTCCGCGCTCAGCCGAAGAGGCTTCGAGAAGGTCCAGGAAATCATGGAGGGCGACGAGATTCTTAAGATTGCTGGAGGAAACAACCCGATTTTCGGGAAGGACTTGTACTACATCTCAATTCTAGGAACGCCCTCGGAAAGGACGCCATGGATGTTGCAGTTTGGAGGACACCATCTCGCCCTCAACATCACCATCGCCGGCGAACGTGGCCTGCTTACGCCGTCTCTGATCGGCGCTCAGCCAGCCCTCTACACCAGCAACGGGAAGACCATTCGCCCTCTCGGCCAAGAAAGCGACAAGGCTCTGGCCCTGCTGACTGCCCTCGACGTCAGTCAGCGGAAGCAAACGATTCTGAGCTTCCGGTTGGCCGACCTGGTGCTCGGCCCCGGGCAGGACGGGAAGACCATCCAACCCGAAGGGTTGAAAGCGTCCGCGATGAACGAGCAACAACGCGCGATGCTGCTCGACCTCATCTCGGAATGGACGAGCATCATTCACGAAGGTGCGGCCGCGGCCCGGCTTGCGGAACTAAAGGCCGATATCGACGAGACCTGGTTCGCTTGGAGCGGTCCGGCAACCGCTAATCCGGGTCAGAACATCACCGCGTACTATCGGATCCAGGGGCCGCACCTGGTTATCGAGTACGCACCCCAGCGTCTGGGCGGCGACCCTTCGATGCATGTCCACACAATGTACCGCGACCCGACGAATGACTACGGGCGGGGGCCTGGGACGAAATGAAAACGAAATTCATTGTGGCGACTGGCATCCTCCTGTTGCCGGGAGGCGCCGCCTTCGCTCATCGTCTCGACGAGTACCTGCAAGCGACCCTCCTCTCGGTGGAGAAGGACCATGTTCATGCGAACATGCGTCTCGTCCCGGGTGTCGCGGTTTCATCCATCGTGCTCGCGAGCATCGACACCAACCGGGACGGCATTATCTCCGAGGCCGAACAGCGGACCTACGTAGAGCTGGTGCTTCGCGATTTGTCGATCACAGTTGACGGACAAAGTACTGAGCCCACGCTTATTTCGTGGACGTTTCCGGCACCAGAGGAGATGAAGGAAGGGCTCGGCGTCATTGATATTGAGTTCAACGTGGAATTGTCGCGGGGTGGACCTGTACGGACCCTTGCTATCGAAAACCATCATCAGAGAGCAATATCCGCCTACCTGGTGAATTGTCTCATTCCCCGCGACCCGAATATTCGGGTGCTGAGCCAGAGTCGAAACGAAACCCAATCGCTTTACCAGCTGGATTACACGCAAGCCGGCGGTGATGTCAGCGCATTACCGTAGCGGTCGCGCCTGTCGGTCTAACTGAAGGGGGTTGTGTCCCTCGGGGTACGTACTGCGTCTGCGAAGGACCGGAGCCCTGTCCGACGATGGGACGGTCACGGGTCGCGGCAGCCCTCTCCGACGTGGCTCGATTACGGGCATCGCCACGGGACTCGGAGGCATGCTGCATACGTTTCCCTTTCTGGTCCCGCACCTGGATATCGCCTTGAAGCTCGCGTACGGCGTGGTGGTCGCAGAACTTTTGACGATTGCCTTCATCCGCTACCGCTTCATGGGTGGCAGGCTTGCGAGCACCGTCGTCCAGGTCATCATCGGCGGAGCCATCGTGTTCGCCATCGGCGTCGGGCTCGGAAAAATCGGAGCCGGATGACGCCTGCCGTCGCGACCGAAAACGGAGGGGCGTATCCGGAGAGTTCTTCCGGCGCTTTGCGAAGGCGCCAGAGATTTTCCGAGTGTTGCCCGGACAGGTATCCAGACGGACCCCTCTCAGTGGCTCACGACTTCGATAAGCTGGCCGTCGGCGATGTTGGCCGGAGGGGTCACGACAATGCGTTCGCCGCCCTGGAGACCATCGACCAGCTCAATTTCGGCCCCGAAGTCGCGTCCTGGTTGAACCGCAACCAGGTGCGCATGTGAGCTCGAATCAATCACGGCGACGTGAATCCCTCGAGCATCCTCGAGCAAGGCGCTCTCAGGAACGCGGACCGTCGCGTGGGCGATGGCGACTGGCATTGTGACCTCGCCATACATTCCCGCCAACAGCGTTCCGGCGTCATTCGAAATGTCGATTTGCGTTCTCATCGTCCTCGTCGCTGAATCGAGCGCACCTGCGGTTCGCGTAACCCTGCCGGTGAAGAAGCGTCCCGGAAACTGCCGCAGCGCGAGGGTGGCGCCTTGGCCCACCCGCAGCATGGGGGTGAACGGTTGGGGGACTTCCACAAAGACGCGAATCGGATCCGTCGCCTCTATCTCGTAGAGCGCTGACGGCGTGCTACCCGGCGCCGCGTTTACGACGGCGGTCGTTCCGGTCCCTGCAACCACCAGAGTCCCAACATCGACGAGACGCTGAGTGATAATGCCACCAAAGGGAGCAACCACTCGCTTGAAGCCCACCAGGACTTCGAGCTCGCGAACAACTTCTCGCTGTGCCTGGATATCGGCCTTGGCCGCCTGCACGATGGCTTCCTGGACCAATTCATTGCTGCGGGCCTGGTCTTCGTCTTGTTGGGCAATGAGCTTCTCGGAAGCCAGGATGTGCATTCGATCGTAGGTCAGGAGCGCGTAATCCCGGTTGGCGACAGCCTGAGCCAGGGCTGCGATGGTGTGCTGGAGCGTCGCTCGGGCGCTGGCAAGCTGCTGGTCAAGGTCAGGCGTATCCAGTTCGAGGAGTAAGCCTCCGGCAGGAACACGGTCTCCAATGTCTGCCACCCAGCGGCGCACGTAGCCCGTCGCGCGCGGATAGATGAATGTCCGTTGGTTGGCGACAAGCGTTCCGGGCAAGCTGAGGTCTCGTCCAGCGTCAACTGCCTCCGCCGTCACCACCGAAAGCCGGAGAGGCTGCTGCTCAAGCTGCGCCGCGGCTACCGCCTGAGACCACGAATGCCTGCGAGGGAGATATCCGACCAGAAAGGCGATGAGGAGTGCCGCCAGCGCCCCCGCCAGCATCAACAAGCCCTTGCGTCGGACGGGTGACGGGCTAGGTGCCGTGTTGGTCACGAGCACTCCCGTCGCTCTCGTCGAGGATGACGTCGGTCGCCCGCCGACGTCCAATCTTACTAAACACCACTGGCACGAAGAAGAGCGTGGACACGGTTGCCAGCAAGAGACCGCCAATCACCGCGCGGCCAAGCGGCGCGTTCTGCTCGCCGCCGTCGCCGAGGCCAAGCGACATCGGTAGCATACCGAGGATCATCGCTGTCGCGGTCATGATGACCGGCCGAAGCCTGGTGCGTCCGGCGTCGAGAGCAGCTTGAATCCTCTCGTCACCGGCAGCAAGCCGCTCTGTTGCGAACGTCACGACCAGGATGCTGTTTGCGCTGGCCACCCCGATGCTCATCAGCGTCCCCATCAGCGCAGGAATGCTCAGCGTTGACCCAGTCAGAAAGAGCCCCCACGCGACCCCGGCGACCGTCCCAGGGAGGGCCATCAGGATGATGAAGGGCTCGAGCCAGCTTTGGAAATTGACTGTCAGTAGTAAATAAACCAGCACGACCGCGAACAGGATTCCCGTTCCCAAGCCAAGGAAAGACGCGTTCATGGCCTGGGGCTGCCCGGTGAGTAGGACCGTCGTTCCGCGCGGCAAACTGGGGCGTCTGCGGTCAATCAGCTTTCGCACGGCGCGCGCGACCGATCCGAGGTCGGTGCCAGACACGTTGCTCTGCACATCAATAGACCGTGCGATGTTGTAATGCGTCACGTTCGTCGGGCCAACCACCGGCGTGACGCTCGCCACATTCTCAAGAAGTTGTGGAGTAGGGGCGCCGCCAGAGGCGGGCGCGACCGGCGTTTCAGTGAGTGCGGCGATTGAATCGATACGAAACTGCGGCGTCTGCACGGCCACCGCATACTGGACGCGAGTCTTCGGATCCATCCAGTAGGCTGGCGCCGTTTGCCCGCTCGATGACAGGGACACCAGGACATCCGAAGCGATGCTGTTCATGCTCAGCCCGAGTTGTGTCGCCTGAGAACGTTTCACGTCGAGAAACAGTTCGGGCGTCTCGGGCACCTGGGCCAAGTGTACGTCCACCGCCCCGGGAATTTGGCTCATCTCTTGTGCAAGCTCCCGCGCAATGGCGAGGTTGGCCGTTTGATTTCCAGCTGGCCCGACGATGCGGACGTCCAGAGGTGCCGAGAGGCCGAAGTTCAGTATTTGCGTCGAGATGTCAGCTGCCAGGAAGAAGAACGTCGAATTCGGGAACGTCTGGCGGAGGTCGCGACGGAGAGCCGCGACGTAGCGGTCGGTGGGCGCGTGGTTCGGCTTCAGAGAGACCAGCATCTCTCCGTCTGCGCTGGAAATCATCGACGGGTCGCCGAGGACAAGGTTAATGCCGCTCACCGGTACACCGATGTCGTTGATCACCACGTCGATTTCATCGGCCGGGATAACCTTCCGCACGTGGGCCTCGACATCGGCAAAGAGTCGTTCGGTCTCCTCGATGCGGGTTCCGGGGGGCGCACGCACGTGGAGCCGGAACTCACCGGCGTCGACGCTAGGGAAGAAATCGGTGCCCAGGAGCGGCACCAGACCGAGCGACGCGGCGACGAAGAGAAGGAACCCGGCCAGGAAGATTTTGCGGTGGTGAATCGCAGCCTCTAGTCCTCGCGCGTACACATCCCTCAGGTTTTCGAAGCCCCGGTCGATGCGTTTGTGGAGCCACCCGATGGGCCCGGACGCGCTGGTCCCACCGGGTGGTTCTCTGCCCAGGAGGTAGTGCTCCAAGGTGGGAACCAGCGTCCGCGAAAGGAAGTACGACGTGAGCATTGCGAAGACGACGGCCATGGCCAGCGGGATAAAGAGGAATTTGGCCACTCCGCTAATCAGGGTCACCGGAACGAAGACGATGCAGATGCACAACGTGGACACGAAGGCGGGGACCGCAATCTCCGCTGCGCCATCGAGGATGGCTTTGATGACCGGCTTCCCCATTGCGTGCTGTCTTTGGAAGTTCTCAACTTCCACCGTCGCGTCGTCGACCAGGATTCCCACCGCGAGTGCCATCCCGCCCAGGGTCATGAGATTAAGGGTTTGTCCCAGCTGGTTGAGTAAAATTACTGAGACCAGCAGCGAGAGGGGGATGGAGATGAGGACAATGAGCGTACTTCGCCAACTCCCCAGAAAGAGGAGCATCATCAGGCCAGTGAGCCCGGCGGCGATGATGGCTTCGCGGAGCACCCCCTGAATCGCGCCCTTGACGAAGACGGATTGGTCGAACAGCGGGTGAATCTCCAGCTGTGGAGGCAACGTGGCCTGGACGGCGGGCAACGTTGAACGAACGCCGGACACCACGTCGAGCGTGCTGGCTCCCTGAGACTTGAGGATGGGGAGCAGCGCGCCCCGAGTACCGTCGATCGTGACCACGCTGGTCTGAGGGGCGAAGCCGTCGCGGACGTGGGCGACGTCGCGCACGTAGATCATCGTCCCATTCACATACTTGAGGGGGAGATCATTGAAGCCGGCAGCACTTGGCGGGCTTCCATTGAAGATGATGGGGTACTCCTGGAGACCAATCTTGGCCGTCCCGCTCGGCAAGACGACGTTTTGCTGAGCGAGTAAACTCGAGACCGATGATGGAGAAATGCCCCACGCGAAGAGCTTCTGAGGGTCGAGGTCGACCATAATTTGCCGGAACTTGCCGCCGACAGGCAGCGGCATCTGCGCGCCGCGGACGGTCACCAACCCCGGGCGTAGAAAATTCGTCCCCAGGTCGAGGATCTGCTGCTCGTCGAGACTCGCACTAGAAAGGCCCAGCTGCAGGATTGGTACGTTCGAGGCGCTGTATTGGATGATGAGGGGCGGCGTGGTACCGAGTGGCAGTTGCTTGAGGATTGGCTCTGAGATGGCGCCGACTTGAGCTACAGCGTCCGCCATCGAAACGCCTGGTTGCATGAAGACTTTAATCACCCCCACACCAGCAAGCGTCTGGCTCTCGATGTGTTCGATGCCATTGACCGTCGTGGTGGCGGCGCGCTCGAACATCGATGTGATGCGCCCTTCCATTTCCTCGGGCGGCAGGCCGGTATAGGCCCAGACGGCGGCGACGACTGGGATGTCAATCTCGGGATAAATATCCGTCGGCATCCGGCGGATGGTGACGACGCCCATCAGGACAATCAGCATCGCCAGCACCACGAAGGTGTAGGGACGCCGGAGGGCGAGTCGAACGATCCACATGGGGACATCCCCACTTGGCGCCGGCTGCTGCGGGTGTTGGGCCGGGGCTCGGGTTTGGTCGGTCTAGCTGTGGAGAGTGACGCTTGTTGTCGTCCAGCAGGCTACCCGACCGAGACGGGGTGGTGCCAGGGTCCGAGGCGCCCGCGCTCACCACGCGTATACGTCGACGCCAGGCCTACCGATAGAGGCGGGGCGAGCTCCTAGTGGTCAGTTCGCAGATGGCTGCACTGCTTGGCGTGGTCCGTTCCGAGAGGGTGCCCGGGCAGTCTTCCTTCATCGGCTACATGCCCTGGGCCCTGAGACCACGCCTCTCAACGAGGCTCCCCGCGACGCGGCAGCGGCGGCCGGGCTTGACGCACACCTGGACCCAACCGTATTGCGCCATCGTGGCGGGATCCGGAGCGACGCTTAAAAGCGCCTCGCCGCGGAGGTACGAACGCTGCAAAAGCCGACCAACACCGGGCTGCCCAAAAGCCAAAACTACTACGAAGTGAGAAAGAACCCAACGAGCCTTCGACAACCGACAAACGAGGGGACGCTCTATGAAAGCTCTCACATCAGATCGAACGAAAATCGGTTTTATTGGTCTTGGTCACATGGGGAATCCGATCGCCAGACGGCTCGTCGCTCACGGCTACGGCGTCTCTGTTTACGACTTGGACCCCGTCAAGACGCAAGCCATTGCTCAACGGGGCGCAAGTGTTTCGAAGACTATTACCGAATTGGCACGCACTTCCGATGTGCTTCTTTCCTCATTGACCGACGATGAAGTAGTCCGGAGCGTTTACAGCGGTCCCGACGGAATTTTTTCTGCGGCGCGCTCAGGGACGGTCGTCCTAGAGATGAGCACCATATCTCCAGAAAGCTCACGTGAACTGAATCGGCTGGGTAAGCAGAATGGCATCGAGCTGTTGGATGCAGCCATCTCAGGAAGTACTCCCGCCGCCGAGCAGGGCACGCTGACCCTGCTCGTGGGGGGTAGCCAAGAAATATTCGGCGCTGCTGAGCCGATATTTCAGGTCTTCGCAAAGCAGTACTTCCTGATGGGCGGGCCTGGGTCAGGGACATCGATGAAGCTGGTCGTCAATACGCTGTTGGGTTTGGGCATGCAGGCGATTGCTGAGGCTGTCGTCCTTGGAGAGAAGGCCGGTCTCGATCGTGGGCGACTGCTTGAAGTCCTGTCCAAGACTGCGGTGGTCGCGGCGGCTCACGTGGGGAAGCTCGCACGAGTAGCGAACAACGATTACAGTCCGCAGTTTCCCTTACGCTTGATGCATAAGGATTTTCAGTTGATTTTGGATGCGGCCGCTAAAAGCGATCTCCGCCTACCAGCGACAGAGGCGGCATTTCGCGTCAACTCCGAGGAGTTGGCAAAAGGCAACGAAGAGGATTTCTCGGCTGTGTTGCGGCGAATGGAGGAACTGGCAGGCGTCGAGGTCGTTCACTGACTGCGGGGCGCAGAGTGAACCCACCTGAGCGTACGTCTTCTAGCATTTGCGCAGTGCTATGCCGCACGCGTCCGAGTCGACGCCAAAACTCGGGCAATCGTCGCGTTCTCGTGGTGTGAACGAGGAGACGGGACCACAGCTTGGTTGTCACATCTGTGCGGAAGTAAGCCAGCGCACGTTCTGCACAGTCCCGTCGAATTGGTGGGTGGTCTTAAATTTCTCCCATTTGCCGCCACGCGCGGCGTCCGCAGTGCGGGCGAGCAAGTTGTCACGGTCCGCGATCGACATCGGTTGGAAGTTCAAAGCAATGGAGAGCGCCTGCTCGAGGACTCCCTGGCCATCGCAGCCCGTGATGGTCACGCTGACGCCTGGCACGCTCATCGCGTACCGCAGGCATTCTTCGGCATTCGCAGCGCCGGATTCCAGAATCAGCCCGGCGCCCATCGGCTTCATGCCCAGGACGGCGGTCCCGTCCTGCAGAGCAACCGGAATGACATCGCGCTCAAAGCTGCGGTAGTGCGCATCAAAAACGTTGATGGGCATCTGCACGGTGTCGAAGCGGAAGCCTTGCTGCCGCGCGACGTCCAGCATGTGGCGATGGATGTCCGGGTCTTTGTGCCCGGTGAAACCGATGAAGCGAAGCTTGCCCGCCTTGCGCGCCGCAAGCAGCGCCTCGATGGTGCCCCCAGGTGCGAAACAGCGCTCCGGATCGTCTGGTCGAATCACCTCGTGGATTTGCACCAAATCGACGACGTCGACCTGTAGCCGCTTCATTGACTGCTCGAGCTGCTGGCGCGTCGCCGCCGCGGTACGGCCGTCCAGCTTGGTCATCAGAAACGCCTTCTGGCGATACCCGTCGCGCAGGGCCTTCCCCATGCGCCGCTCGCTCTCGCCGCCATTGTAGTCCCAGCAGTTGTCGAGGAACTTGAGCCCGTGATCGAGCGCCGTACGCACGATCTGGATGCTCTCCTGCTCGGTCGGGAACCCGAGATGGTAGCCGCCGAGGCCGACGATGGAGACTCGCTCGCCGGTGCGGCCCAGCTCGCGCCGAGGAACTTGCGCACCCGCGGAAATCTTAAATTTGCCGCTCGGGACGGTACCAATAGGGGCCCCGCCGGCCTGCCCCTGAGCGTTCGTCGTGGTTGCGGCCAGCGCACTTCCCATAGCAGCTTGAAGCAGACTCCGCCTTGTTAGCATGGTTTGTCCTTCCGACGAATGTCGCGCCGGAGACTGCACCTCCACGCGGCCAAAGTCGTGCCTGGCCAACTCGAAGTGACAACCGTACGAATCCTCCTGCCGTTGCTTTCGACAGGCCAGGGGCCCCACACGCTTGTCCTGACGTCTCCCGGGCCCTAGGTTATGCACTGCTGCAATGAAGACCGCCCCCAGGGCCGGGGGGAGCGACCCACGAGGTGGGGATGGACTCCCGTGTGCTCATCATCGGGGCGGGCCCTGCGGGCGCGTCAGCAGCAGCCGCACTCGCCCTCCGCGGCGTCACCGACATTCTCCTGGTTGATCGCGACGGTTTCCCCCGCGACAAGACCTGCGGCTCCGGCCTCTCCCCGGCGGCGCTCCACCTCACCGAGACGCTCGGGATTGGAGACAAGGTACAGGCGCGGGCGAACCCCATCGAGTGGGTTCGCATTGTTACCCCCGGCGGCGAGGAACTTGTCCTCCCGGCCAACTCGTCGGCGGTCATTTTGCTCCGGAAGGATTTCGACCAGTTGCTGGTCGAAAGGGCGCGTGAGTTGGGTGTCCGCTTTCAGACGGGGTTCCGCGCGTCTGAGCTAGTCCGTGACGGCTCAGGACGGGTCGTCGGTGTCCGGAGCTTCGAGGGTGAAGAGCACCGGGCGTCGTACGTTCTCTGCGCGGATGGCGCCCACTCGATTTTTTCTCCGGACCGCCGGCCCAAGCACTTCATCTCCACTCTCATGGGCTGGTGGGAAGGCGCTAACCTCCCGCCACGGCGTCTGGATATGGTCTTCGACCGGAACCTGGCGCCGCTGTACGGGTGGATGTTTCCGGAGACAACGACTCGGGTCAACATCGGAATCTGTGTCGATGCACAGGACGGGCACGGGCGTCGGGCAGTGCGAGACCTCCGAGGTCTTTTTGAATGCTTCCTCAACGACCACTATCGCGAGCCACTCCGTGGAGCCCGTCGCTTGGGGAGGTTGAAGGGACATCCCATCGTCTTCACCACCTGGGTATCCCAGTGCGCCACGCCCGGTGCGCTTTGGGTCGGCGAGGCGGCACGGGTGACCAACAGCGCCACGGGCGAGGGCATTTCCCAGGCGATGCAGAGCGGGTTATTCGCCGCCGAGGCGGTTTCAGCGGTGGCGCGCGGAGAGCGGTCGGAAGCCTCAGCGTGGCGCCACTACGTCTGGCAACACCGCCGGCGCTTCACCGCTGGCTTTGCCGCCGGGAATCTCGTGAGAGCCTTGGTGGCCTCAGGCGGTCTAGACCGGCTAGCCAAGGCCTACCACAGCGCCTGGGGGCAGCGGCTCATCGAGCGGCTACTTGGGTCGGCCCTGACGGGAACCGCTTCTCAAGAGGCGCCCAAGGCCTTTCAAAACGCCTTGGGCCCAACCCGCCGGTAGCAAAGCGAATCGCCGCGACCGATCGCGACGCTTACTTGATGAGGGTCGTAACCGGCAGCTTGTTCAAAATCTGCGCCTCCTGTCGAGGCGGGTGCATTTTGGTGATGAAGCTGCCGCTGGAGGAAACGGATGGCTTTGAGTGTCCGGAGCCAGTTCGCCGTTTGGCGTAAGGCGGAGCCGCGACGCCTTCGTATGGACCTATGAGTTTGAGGTGACCGGGAAGTCTGCGGTGTCGAGGCGACCGTTGCTCCGGCAAGAGTCGACGTCTTTCGGGGCTCGAATCGGGTACCTTCCACCGCACTCGGCAATTGTGTCGTCGCGCTCATTCTCGAGCTTCAGGACTTGCCACGATGGCAAGGCTGTCTGGTCTGATGTGGACTCTCGAAGGGTGAGTAGGCTGCCGACCTCGGCCGGAACGACGCCTGGGGATGTCTTCGCTGGTGGCTCCAAGCACGCCCTAAGGCTTCCTCGTGGCTTCCGGAGACCAAATCAATGCACGCTGGAGCGGGTACCCTTGACTGTCGTCGGTGACGGCGCACTGAAAGAGACATATGAAGCACATACTCGGCCTTCTCGGCGCAATGGTGACGTTGGTGATGGTGGGGTGCACGAGCGGAAGCCCGGTGGAGTCTGAGATTTGTATCGGGCCCGACGGCGGCCAGTGCAGCGCCGTTGTCTACGACGGCGGCTGCCCTGCTTCCCCCCCGGCCACGTCGACGGCCTGCCCTGAAGCGGGGTTGATGTGCTCTTGGGGAAGCGATGCCCGGGCCGAGTGCCGCACCGTCGGAACGTGCGGCGGCGTCACGCCTGGCTGGCAGCTGTCCGGCGGCGCCTGCAATCCGCCAGTACCGTTGTGTCCGGCCACAGCCCCTGACGCGGGAGAGGCCCCGTGCACGCAAGTCCAGCTTGGTATGACGTGCGTCTACTCGGGAAGCGCCTATACCTGCAGCAACGGCTGCGGAGGACCCATCATCGAAGGGCAAAGGGACGTGTGGTGTGTCAGTCAGCTGGACGCCGGGTGTCCGCCCTATGTGCCGAACCTCGGAACCGAGTGTCAGCCCGCTGGGCTCTCCTGCGACTACAACGAGTGTGCTTCTGGCGGAATGGCGGTGACCTGCCAGGGCATTTGGCAGCTGGAGTTGGTCGGCTGCCCACAGCTGTGAGGCGAGGCTTTCAGCCGCCGACAAGCCAAATTAGGCTACGTCTGTGCCAGGGACCCGTCAGCCAGGCCAAAGAGCCGAGACGGTAGGCGCCGCGACGTTTGATTCTTAGTCAGTGCCCGTCGGCGTTGGTCGGGGCAGCCATACCGGAGATGATCTGCCACACGCCGCTTGGGTTTCGGCGCATCGTATGGATGATGCGGAGAGATGTCGGTTGCCCGATACCGTTCTTGTCGACCCAGGTCATGCGAATACGATAGGTCGTCGTGGCAATGTTGTCCGTCAGCTGGACCTTCAGCGGCTCCAGGTCGTAGGACTTGAGAGTCTCGCCCTTGGTAGTGCGCGCGGTGATCCAGTCGGTGATCTGAGCTTTTCGCGAGGGTTCGGGATACGACAACGGCCAGCCAAGAAAGTCCGGGCTCCACAGAGCGAGGTAGAGCTCGAGATCATTGGCCTGCACATACTTCCAATAAGACTTTTCCAGAGACCACACTGCCTGTTCGTCGCTGGAAGGCTGCGCAGCGAAGGCCGTAGATACGAATAGAAAAGCCAATAGGGCAAGGCGAGAAGCCCCCCTCATGACGCCTCCTCTAAGTTTTGGTAAACGAGCAAGCCCGAAAGAATCCCGAGGCACTAGACTGCCTGGCAAGCTCAAGCACGGCAAGCAGATCAGGCGGGACCGGGGGCGAGGAACCGAGCAAATCCACGAGCCTCGCGCCCCCTGGCCTAGCTCAGAATTTCGACCGCGGCGGCCCGGGTCTCGCATTTGCCGCTTTGCCTTGAATACGCCGAACCGGTCGACGGCCACTGTTCAGAGCTAGGCTCAGCCCTGCGCTCGCCCCAGCGTCAAGCCTCTTCCGAGGCGAGGAGCCGCATTCCCTGCTCCAACCGTTGAAGCGTGCGGACGCCGATGGCTCGATAGGAGAAATCGTGCCGCATGTCGAGACTGGCGCGGCGTCCTATGGCGGCTCCCTTTCCCGGATCATCGAGCAGTTGCACCATGCTTGCCGCGGCGTGCTCCACGTCGGGATCGGCCCAACGCTGCCCTTGCCAATGGGGATAGGCGTCGGGCGGCACCGGCACCAGTGCGCAGTCAACCAGGAGAGAGTTGTCGTTGTTCATGAAATCAAGGTTGCCCGACCAGCGGGTGGCGATCACCGGCTTGCCCAAGGCCATCGCCTCGGCGGGACCGCGACCGAAGCCCTCCGATCGGTGAAGCGAAACGTAGCAGTCGCAGCAACGGACAAGGTTCTTCATTTCGTCATCGGTGAGGGTACGCGGGAGAACAACCAGCCGGTCTCGTAGGTCGCCAAGCGAGTCGAGGAAGGCGCGGTAGCGCTCATCCCCCAACTCGGCACCATTGATCTTCAAGACGAGCGTGACCTGGGCGTGAGGGCGTTTGTGCACCACTCGGCGAAAGGCGGCGACCACCGCCTCCGGGTTCTTGCGCGTTACCCAAGAGCGCAAGTCGAAGGAGAACAGAAAGGCGTAGGTGGACTCCGGGATGCCGAAGAAGCGGCGGCCCCGGAAGGCGGAGAGGACTACTTCGCAAGCCGGAGGCAGGTGCACCACCGGCCGGTGCACCGCCTCGCTGAGCGCCCTCTCGATGAATAGCGAGGAGGCCCAAACCTCGTCGAACTGCTCCAGCAGTTGCGCCCACTGGGTAGGGTAGTTAGGCAGCTCCCAGAGGGGAATCACGGCGCGCCACATCTGCCGCGGCGACGGCCTCCCGGCAAGATGGGCGAGGATTGGCTCAACTTCGTCGCCGTTGATATGGAACAGGTTGAGTGTGCGAAAGCCCTTTTCGAGGAAGGGGCCGAACTCGGACTCGGCCGGCGGCTCGGGCGTCTGCAGCTCGTAGACGTCGAGCACAGCAGGCCGTAGACCAATGCTGCGCAGGGCTCGGAACGAGGAGCGCAGCTGTTCCCCCATGCCGATGGGCGCGAACGGGTGGCCCACCAAGCATACGTCGGGTAGGGCCGCGCTCATGGCGGGCTCCGCTCCGGGTCCGCCCACACACACGCGATGTCGAGCCCCCGCATCCCGCGCACACTCTCGTTGGCCGCGTAGTAGCGATGCCGGTGCTCGATCCCGACGACACGTTTAACGCCTGGAACAAAGCGCTCGGCGGTCCACTCGAGCAAGTGATTCTCTCCTTGAGAAGTGCGCGTCAGATGCGGAGCCGCTCGCGCAAAGGGCCGGGAGACTCCCACGCCCGGGCTCGCGAGGACAAGGGCGACGCGCTTCCGGGCGGGCGGTTGAAACGACGTTGGGAACGCTGAAGTTCCCATCTTCTGCCCCGTTGGACGGTGCAGAGGGTCCAAGTGAATTCCATGCCTTGCTAATGCCGCCCGTCTCGGTCTGGAGACGAAGCTCGGGCTTGTGAGGAACAGCCCGAAAAGAATGGCGTTTGTCGTTTCATCAGGCCAGGTAGCCGTTGATTCCCGGTGACGGGGGGTAGACGCCGTCGGCAGGGCCGGCGGATCAGCCGCCGACAGTTCCCCGGTTGCAATTCAGTGCCCGTCAGTGCCCGGAGGAACCCGAGCGGGACTCTCAGTGACCGATAACTGGATCAAGGCGAAACCCATGGGCCGGTGTGAATTCACGGGCTGGACGACGGGCTTCCTGAAAATGACCCGATCCACGCAATTCGCTGGCTCGACCTCGAACCGAGCCTCAGAGGGTCCTTGGACCAGGCGAACGATCTGCTCCTTCTCCCCTACCTGCACTCGCAACGGTCCAGGGTTTTCTGCGGACGCCCAGCCGAGGATGCGCACTCGGAGGCGTCCACAGGCAACACATGGCAACAGGACCTCCGCAGTGTCCGCTCTACTCCACGCACCCCAATCTTCCCGATCATTGAAGCCTCGGGCTCTGCCGTAGGTAGCGGGATCGGCGAGCGCGAGTCGCAAATCGCGACCCGAGCACAAGGCCGCACCTGCAGCCGAGCCCGAGGGAGTTTGGTCCAGCAGGTAAAGCCTAGCTGGGCCGAGCTTCAAGGAACTGACGAAGTCACTGGCTAATGGGTGAGGATTGAGCGTCAGGATCCACTTGGACCCAGGACCGACCACCGGAGGGCCCAAGGTGGTGCCGGCTGCCATTGTGATGACGTGTTGTGGAACACCGAGACCCAGGAGCACGGAGCTGGCCTTCCCGTATCGGTCCTCGGCGACGACCGTCCCCTCTCCCGGGGTCAGGTCGCCCAACACGCCCCGCACGGTCCTGCCAAGCGCATACCCATCCCGTGTGTCGCGAAGGAGGGACAGGTACCAGGCAAGATGCTGCGCGTTGCCGACTACCAGCACGACTCCGAGGAGCCCTGCCAAGCAGATAGACGATATTTGACGGAAACCCCAGCCCGCGAGGGCGACAAGTAAGCCCACCACCAGTAAGGATGTCCCGACGTCGACAGAGGTCCAACGCCAGTCCCAACCGTAGTGATTGCGAGAAGAAAAGAAAGCGAAGAGCTCTGGATAGTCCCACGGGTAAATCTTGAACGTTGGTCGTATCCAGGCAGCGAGGAGAAGCAACGAGACGGTCGCGAGTCCGCACGCGCGTCGAGCCAGCGTTTCGTCGCGACTCATGACGAGAAAAATCGTCGGGGGTACAAGGAAGGGCAAAACGGCCGTCAGGTAGCGACCGTGGAGCCGTCCCGTCTCGAAGGCGCTAGCTGCTCCAACCTGCTGGCTGAACACCGCGATCATCGCGAGGGTCGCGAGCGTGCAAGACAACGTGATTGCTAGGTAGTCGGTCCTGGCTTGGCTAACATCCAAATCTACGCTGGCCCGGGGAAGCCGAAGGCCCTTCACGAAGTCGCCGAACATCGTGATGGTGCCCGGAAAAAGGATGGCCAGCACGATACAGTGGGCAGCCACATACCCGACCACCGGAAGGGCATTCCGCACCCAGAAGCCAGGCTCAAGTGGCGAAGTGAGGTATCGATAATAGAGGCTGTCCGCGAGTGAGGAGGGTGCGGCTCCCGCTGCCTCCGCGACGGAAAAAATCCGCGTGAATAACAAGTAGGAGCAGACGAACGAAACCAGCAAGGAGGCAGCGCTGCGAATTGAAGCGGGGACGGATACCCTGTGCGGGCCCACCAACACCGCGACGTGAAACACGAGGACGCCAACGACCAATGCCAGGGCGTGCGGCTTGACCAGCATGGCGAAACCCAAGACGACACCAGACACGGACGACACGAGGAGGGGTCGGGTTCTCCACCGAAGTACGAAGAGGGTGAGAACGCCACTCGACAGGAATACGAGGTCGACCTCCGGCATGAATGGCACCGTGTAGAACGACATCGGCAGCGTTAGGGCAACGGCAAATGACCTGAGCGCGCAAACGCGAGTAAATGCTGCCCCGGCAGCGAGCGAAAGCAGATAGACGGCTCCGACGTACAGCAGGCAGTGCCAAAGCTGCGACAGCTTAAAGACAGGCTCGAGCCCGAGGAGGAAGAAGTGGCTCGCAATCCAATGGAACGCCGAAGTCCCGACCCGCTGCAGCCCAGGGTCGAACGAATAGAGAAAACCGATGTGCGGGTAGAGCGATGCCGGAGCGAAGTAAGCGTACTCGTCACCCGCGAGGGTGGGGCTCGAGGCCACTGCGACGCGAAATGCCATCCATGCAAGGCCAACGACCGACAAGAGGACGAAAAATCGATCGTCGGAGCCAGAGGAAGCGTTGTCACTCATCAATTGACTTCCCTATGTCAGTGCGCTGCGAGTTTGCCCTCGGGGTGCCTACTCATGCGAGTCTTCGGGGAGCCAGTTTGAGGAGCAACGAGTCCGCCCGTGGTCCGTTGCGGACCGATGCGGTCGAAACCCAGGGGAAGCTCAGTCGCGCAGCTGCTGCAATGCGATGGTCGGTTCTGAAGCGATGTCGGCTGATAGGAAGGCGAGGACTAGCTGCAGGCCAAGAATTGCGGGCAGTGCCGCCAGCATCACTGTGCCGGCAGACGCGAAGGTGTGGTCGGCACCGCTGGTCGCCCAGTGCCACGTGCCGAAGATGGCGGAAAAGAGAAGACAAGCGCCGCCCGCGACCAACTGCAGCGACGCGGCGCTGAAGTCCCGCAGAAAGTAGTTGTAGCCGACACGCTTAACGAGGTTGCTCAAGTGCCCGCGCAGGAACGGTCCCAAGATACGTCCGATCCTTAGGCCGCTCTTCTCGTCGTCGTAAACGGCCTTCATCGGTACATCGACCACCGCGGCGCGAACAGTCGCCAGCCGGAAAAGCATATCCGACTCAAAGAAGTAGCCGTCGCTGATTTTCTCCAGCGGTAGAAGCCCTAAGGCCGACCGGTGGATGGCGGTGAATCCGTTGGTGGGGTCGAAGATGCGCCAATAGCCAGACGAGAGTTTGGTAAGAAAGGACAACACCGCGTTGCCGAAGAGACGCACCGTGGGCATCGCCCGCACATCCTCAACTTTGTAGAAGCGGTTACCCTTTGCGTAGTCCGCGAAGCCGAGGCGGATCGGCTTCGCCAGCACCGGAATTAGCTCGGGCGGTGTCTGGCCGTCGCCATCCACTTTGATGATGACGTCGAAGCCGTCGGCAAGGCCGCGAGCGTAGCCGGTCTTCGTTGCCCCGCCTACGCCGCGATTTCTCTCGTGACGGAGCACGGTGACCCGCGCGTCCCGACACTTCTGCTCAACCAGGTCGCCGGTGTGCTCCGGGCAGGCATCATCGACTACATAGATTCGCTCGACTGCGGGGCCGATTCGAGCGAGCACACCTAGGATGTGGCGGGCGACGCGGAAGCTGGGGATTACCACGGCCATCCGTAGAGGGAGGGCAGCGTTCGGTGTGCTAGTGGCCGGAGCGAAGGAGAGCACGTTAAAAGTCCAGATGCACGTAGGCCCGAGGCAAATCGTCCCGGTAATCAGCCTCTAGAGCACAGAACGGGCTCTGCCAGCCAATGGCGACGCCAGTCGCCCTGCTGTAGGTTCGGTCGGGAAGTTGGCGCTCGAACAAAGCGACTGAGGGTGGGTCTTGGGAGCCATTGCGAATCTGCTGCTGGAGAAGGAGGCACGCCTCAGTGATCTCGACGGTGAGGCGCGACTCAAAGCGCACGCGGTCATCCTTGCCCGAAAGAGGATGATCGCCGACGTTTTCAAGGAGATGAACCAGACATTTCTGGCGCTTGAAGCAACCTATCTGAAGGGCTCGGGCCTCCGCATTGAATTGGGCGCCGGCGTTTTTCCGCTGCGGCTCACCGACCCAGACGTGAAGTCCTCTGATGTCGTGCCGTCCGCCCAATTGGATCTCGTTGTCGACGCGCAACAGATGCAATTCAACGACGGTGAACTCAAGACCCTTTTCTGCCAAAATTGTTTCCACCACTTCCCCGAGCCCCGGAGGTTCTTCAGAGAGGCGCGCCGGGTGCTAGCGCCCGGAGGGGGCATCCTCCTGATCGAACCCTACCACGGCGCCATGGCTTCGTTTGTCTACAAACGGCTCTTCGCTAGCGAGAACTTTGACAAGCGGGCTGGCGCTTGGGAGGTCTCCACGCAAGGACCGATGTCGGGAGCTAACCAAGCCCTCAGCTATTTAGTCTTCGTGCGCGATCGGGCCACTTTCGAGCGGGAATTCCCCGAATTCGAGCTGGTGCTGATGAAGCCTCTCCGCTCCTACGGACGTTATCTTCTCTCTGGTGGGCTGAACTTTCGGCAGCTCGTGCCGAACTTCGCAGTGCCGCTCGTGCGCTGGTTCGAGCAGCTGCTCTCTCCGTGGGAACGCTTGCTCGCCCTGCACCACGTCATTGTGCTGCGGCGCCGTGAACGCGCATGACGACCCAGGCTTCGTTCGACCAGCGACAAGGTTCGACATTCGCCGACGAAGGCCGTTTCCTCGGCGCCAAACTGTTTGGGGCGGCTGCAATTGACGCCGGTGTCCTCGCCAGCTACCGCGCCGCGGTGACTTCGGTTGTACTCGGCGGGAACGCTGCAGCCGAAGGGGAGCCACGAACGCCGAAGGAGAAACGCGATGAGGGTGTCTGGCGGCGCGTGGTCGAGATCGCGCTTGCAGAGCGCGTCGACGTGCAGGGCCTCGAACTTGTTCTTAGGCGCAAATGGCCGCGAAACCCCCTTTCACAGCGGGCCCACATTCTCGCGTTTCTGCTCGAGACCGACGCCTCGACCCCCAATTACCAGCGGTTTATTAACGGTCGGCCCAGCCGGCTATCCGCATACCTAGAGTTGCTTTGGCATGCCGCATCTACTTTCTACTACTTTCTAAGTGGCCTCCTGCTGTTGAAGCGCCTCGAGCGCCGTGCAAGGCGGCATGTTTGATCTGATCATTGTAGGCTCGGGCGCTGCGGGAACTTTTGCCGCATACGAAGGCGCGAAAAAAGGCTTGCGCATCTTGATGCTTGACGTGGGCACTCCCGCTCCCGCCGGGAAACGGCTGGGCCCCGACTTTCTGACGTTGCGCCAAAGCGATCCTAAGCAGAAGATCCTACTTCATTGGCGAGAAGTTCGAGTCATTGCACAACATCTCTCAGGCGTATTTGAGTCCGAAGTTGAAGGCGCCCCTATTCAGCTTTGTCACTGAGAAGACGGATGCGTTGTCGCCTGTATTCTCAGACGGCTTCTCGGCCGTACAGAGCCTCGCGTATGGAGGCCTCGCCAACGCATGGGGCGCCGGAACGTTCGAGTTTACTGCTGAAGACCTTGCCCCCTTTCCATTCGGACTGGCCGAGCTGCGAGGTCACTATCAAGAGCTTGTCAAAGAAATTGGCATCTCGGGGACAAGCGACGACTTGGCTTCTCATTTCGGCAGCACCGAGGGTCTCCAGCCGCCGCATCCCCTCGACCGTCTCTCTTCAAGGCTTTTGGCTGGGTATGAGCGTCGCCGCGTCTCGTTTCAGGAGCATGGCTTCAGGATCGGTCGGCCGCGACTGGCAGTCCTGAGTCGGGACCTCGGCGAACGAAGGGCTTGCAATTACGACAACCTCACGTTCTGGGAGCCTCAAGTCCCGTATCTTTACACGCCCCGCTTTACGCTCGACCGCCTAATTAGGGATGGCCGCATCAGCTATCAGCCCGGGCGCTTAGTGAAGACGTTTTGCGAAACGCCAAACGGCGTCGATGTGCACACTCTTAAGCTCGATTCCGAGACGCGGGAGACCTTCAGCGGCGCAAGGCTCATCCTGGCGGCCGGCTGCCTCAACAGCGCCCGCATCGTCCTTGCGTCCGCGGACGATTCCATGACTCGCCTTCCATTGCTCGACAACCAAGTATCCATGGTCCCCTTCGTAACCCCGGCTATGGTGGGTGACCGCCTCGACTTCACTTCGCACGGTGTTGGCCAATTGGTGGCCGTCTACCGCGGGCCGTCTTCCGAGTCGTACGTCCAGGCGACGTACTATACTTATGGCTCGCTGCTCGCCAGCGAAGTGATCATGGATTTCCCATTCACGATTCGCGGTTCCACTGCCGCATGCAAGTACATTTTGCCAGCCTTTTCGTTATTCACTTGTTTTTATCCCGAGGCCGCTCGCCCGGGAAACACAGTGCGCCTCTTGCCGTCGGGAAGTCTCGAACTTATTTATAAGGACCGTGTATCGACGGGCGCAGTCGAGCATCAGTTGATCGGCTTGATGCGGCGCCTGGGTTTTTGGTCGCACACCTCGTTGGTGAAAACGCCCACGCCGGGCAATGGAGTCCATTACGGCGGCACCCTGCCGATGGTTCGGAGCGAGGGCGGCGGCGCGTATACGACGAGCCCAACGGGACGGCTTTCCGGCACACGCTTCGTCTACGTGGCAGATGCAGCGGTCTTTCCGTGTCTTCCGGCGAAGAATCACACGCTGACGATCATGGCCAACGCGATGCGTACCGCCGGTCACGTCGCTTCATCGCTGACTCTTTCGTGAGAATCGCCGTTACCGGAGCGAATGGCTTCATTGGCGACGCCATTTTGGCTGCCGGTGCCGCCGCCGGTAACTCGGTCGTGGCGATTTGCCGACGTCCCCCTTCGAGAGGTGGACTGGCTCCCTTTTATCTCTCGTCCCTAGGGAAGGACCTGCCCGCCGACGCGATTCGGGGCGTCGACCTCCTCGTTCATTGCGCTCACGACATGTCGCCTGGGACCTTCACGCGAAATGTTGAGGGCACCAAGCGTTGGCATTCACAGGCGCGAGCCGCTGGAGTCCGACGGCAACTCTATGTAACATCATGTTCCGCGCACGCCACCGCTCCGTCTGAATATGGGTGTGCAAAACATGCGCTAGAGCAGTACTTCGTTCGCGAAGACGATGTGGCGCTTCGGTTCGGACTCGTTATCGGTAACGGTGGCCTTTTTGGGCGAATGGTTCGGCGATACCGCACCTGGCCAGTAGCCCCAGTGCTTGGATCTGATCTGTACATCCAAATCACCCATTTGCGTGACGCCGTCACTCTAGTCCTTGCCTGTGTGCACTGGGCTTCTGCGTCCGTCATCAACGGCTTCGAGACCAAAGCGCTCAGCATGCTGGACATGGTGACGCAGATTCGCAGGCACTTCGGAAGAAAGGGGCTGCTCCTCCCGTTGCGTGGATCGATGGCGCGGGAGCTACTACGCGGGTTTGCTGTCCTGAGTCCGGCAGCGCGGCGCTACCACAGTAGCTTCCTCGCGCTCGAGCAAAGTCAGCATTACGACTATTCGAGTTCGTACCCGTCACTGGAGATGCCAGCCACGGATTTGAACGAGATGCTGGCTGCCCAGTTTCGCTCAGGGGACAAGCCCGCTTGAGCTAGAGCCTGCGGCAGCAGGTGTTTGGGCTTCGGGCCTGGGCTCCCGAACAAGCTCATCGCTTAGAAACTGGGGATTTCATCCTGGCTGTGCCAGCTCCGCTCTGCAAAGGCTGCGAGGAGACGTTGCCTTTCGTCGAAAGCACGTACCGTTAAGCAGAGGGACGACGCGAGGTCGACGCAAGTGAGCGGTATCATCGAGATTGCGTAGGCGCGCCACTTCTCTCCCTTGGGACCGGTTCCCGGCCCGGGGTCGTGGGCGGGTTAGCCGGGGCCGCGCACGAGCCTAGTGTCGAGCGCCGCCGGGACGCCGGATAAACCGGCCGCCTAGGTCCCGGAACTGACCAGGGCCTCTCTCCGCCCCGTAGGTTTGGCGACGATGGCCTCGCGGGTCGCCTCGGTCCGGAACGCTTCGAGGCCTCGACAGAGCGCCGTCGTGGGGCCCGCCGAGCGCCTCTGTCGCCTTCGCGCGTACCAGGACGCGGTAGGCAAAGATCCGAGCGACATCGCAAACGACAGCGCCCCATCCCCGCTTAGGTGCGGTTTAAATACATCCGCAGTCTGTTAGAAGGTAACGTTTGACAGCGGGCAGTTCGAAGATCAGAAGAGGTCGACTCCATGGCGGGGCACTCGAAGGATGTTCTCACCTCGGTTCGCGAAATCTCGGCAGCTCTAGAACGAGTTCCATTCCTTCCATTCGCGCACGACGGGTATTGCCCAATCTGTGAGCGCGATACTGTCTTCGTTGCGCAGGAAAACTGGCTTCGGGACCATTACATCTGCCGCCGCTGCAAGTCGATTCCGCGAGAGCGCGCGATCGCGACTGTCTTCGCAAAGTACCGCGCATTGCTCCGAGCCAGCGATCCGGTTGTGCACGAGAGCTCGCCCAGCCAGCGTGGATTCAGTCAATATCTCAAGACCAGGTACCCGAGGCTTGTTCAGTCGCACCATTGGCCTGCGCACGCTGCGGGATCGACAATCGACGGATACCGGAATGAGAATCTAGAGAGCTTGACCTTCGCGGATGAGTCAATCGACCTTCACGTCACGCAGGACGTCCTCGAACATGTTTTTGACGTGCATCGGGTCTTCCGTGAGCTGTATAGGACCTTGCGGCCCGGTGGCGTGCACATCTTCACCACACCGTTGGTTAACAGACAGAATGCTACAGTCCGAAGAGCGATTATTAGCAATGGAGAGATTGAGCACTTAGTTAAGCCGCCAGCCTACCATGGGAACCCCATCAATCCGGACGGAAGTTTGGTTACCTATGATTTTGGATACGACGTTGTCGACATGATTTCGTCGTGCACCGGGTTCAGGACCGTTCTGTGGTCGATCGATAATCTATGGCAAGGCATACATGCTGAGTACATCGACGTTGGTGTCTCGATAAAGCCAAGCACTTCGATATCTACCTTTGGAGCAGGCGTGCGATGAGAACTGTTCGAGCTCGGGAGCATTTCCACCGATGGGCTCCGCTGTGGTCGCAGCGCTGGCCGATTTCAGAATCTTCGCCGTTCCAATGGAAACGGCAGATAACTTCCGGCCAACAATTGCGTCCTCAATTGAGGACAGACTTCCAAGGCGGAACCTCCTTGGTAGTGGTGGCGCGCACGAGCGGAAGCCCGGTGGAGTCTGAGATTTGTTGTGGGGGCGACGGCGGCCAGGCAGCGCGGGTCTGTACGATGGCGGCTGCCCTGCTTCCCCGGGCTGCGTCGACGGCCTGCTCTGAAGCGGGGTTGATGTGCTGTTTGCGAAGCGACGCCCAAGCCGAATGCTGCACCATCGGAGCGTGTGGAGGCGTACCCAGGGCAATACAGGCTCCTTCAGGTGTTGGCCTCGAGATTGACAATGGCGGCCAGTAGGTGGGCCACCGAGGGAAGCGAGTAGGAATTCTTCGCCGGCAGTGGTTTGTCTACGCGGGGCTTTCCGTCGGCTCAAGAAGACCGCAGGAGGACCCCGGGTTTGCCGGCGAAGACGCGTGAGCACCCTTTCGGGGAACCCCTTGCCAAAAAGAACGAAAAAGGCCGCTTCGGTCCGCCGTGCTTAACTTACCGACCGGGAGTTGGGTTACCGTCCGCTCGGCGATCTTTTTCGGCCGGGCCCCCAAAAGCGAAGAATGAGCAGACTTTTCACACCTGACGTCCGCACACCAGTCCTCCCTCCTGCAAGCCAGGGGTCTGTCGTTGACTCGACCCGCGACCCGCAAGGCCCAGTTGCCTTCGACTGAGCCCGCCTACATTTGGGACGAGGAGCGGCGCCTCTTCCGACGAGACCCGTCTGCGCCGTTCCCGTATACGGACGGCGCTGACGTTGAACAGCGCCTGCTGACGCTGATGCAGAGCGTCAAAGACAAGAGTGTCGCGTCGCTGGAGCTGAGCCAGGCCATTACCGACTGGCCGTCCGAATACCACCTCAGTCGCTTTCGCCACTGCCTGATTCGGCCGCTGAAACTTCGGCCAGGGGAACGAGTCCTCGAGGTGGGAGCTGGGTGTGGCGCCATCACCCGCTACCTCGGAGAGCTTGGGGCGCAGGTGACCGCAGTCGAAGGAAGCCTCAGCCGCGCGGCCATCACCTCGCAACGCTGCAGCGACCTTCCCAATGTGAAGGTGGTCAATGACGACTTGGTCCAGTTTTCCACCCGGGAAAGGTTTGATTGGCTCTTGCTGGTCGGCGTCCTCGAGTATGCGCCGGTCTTTTCAACAGCCGCGGCCCCGGTCCAGCACTACTTCTCCCGCCTTAAGGAATTTCTCGCGCCCCACGGAAACCTCGTGGTCGCGATTGAAAACAAGCTCGGTCTTAAGTACTTCAACGCCTGTGGAGAGGACCACGTCGGCGCTCCCTTCTTTGGAATTCAGGACCTCTACGGTCCGAAAACGCCTCGCACGTTTGGCCGGGCCGAGCTCGCTTTAGAGCTCCGCTCGGCCGGGTTTCCGTTCACCCGGTTCTACTATCCTTTTCCGGACTACAAGCTGCCGTCCGTCATTGTCTCCGACGAAGCGCTCCACACGGAGAACTTCAATCCGGCCGAGCTCATTCTCCGTTCGCGCGCCCGGGACTACACCGGTCGCCCCTTTCGACTCTTCAATGAAGCGCTGGTCTATTCTTCGCTGGCCGACAATGGGCTCTTCGCCGAGTTCGCGAACTCCTTTCTGGTGATTGCGAATCAAGCCTCGATTCCACGCCCTTCCGATGACCTCGCGACCACGTACGCCGTCGGCCGGCGACCTGAATTCGCCACGGAGACGCGATTCTTCCGTCGAGGTGAGGGGATTCTCGTGGGGAAACAGTTGCTAAGCTCGTCGAGCAATCACGAGGCGCTAACCGGCAGCGGGATGCGACTCCGCATCGACGGGACGACCACCGACTACGTCGCCGGCCGCCAAATCTTCTTCCGATTTTTGAGCGAGCAGGCGCGCAGTGGGTCATTCGAAAAGCTCGTCGCCGTGCTGCAGCCTTGGCTCCGATTTCTTCTGGAGCGAGCGACCCATGCCGATTCCGGCACAGCCCAGGACGGCGAGCGTCACCTGTCCTCGCTGATCATTGATGGCAGCTTTCTAGACTGTACGCCCTTCAATCTCTTGGAGACTGGCTCCGGACTCGTCCAAATCGATCGCGAGTGGTCTACGGATAGAGACGTCCCCTTGGGGTGGGTTGTGACGCGAAGCATTCTGTATTGTTTCGCTGACGGCGGTGCTTCGCTCGAGCACACGGAGTCACTGGTGGACATGGTACGGGCGCTGGTGAAGCCGGCAGGACTCCTGGTCACCGAGGAGGATGTCCAGAAGTGGCTCGAGGAAGAGGTCGACTTTCAAAAAACAGTGACCGGCAACGTCATGGCCGTTCCGCGCAAAGCTTCATCCGGACTCCTACCGGCCCTCGGTTACCTACATCATCTGGGGGACTTGGTGGCCCAGCTGCGGGATCTGATGGCACAGCGCGACACGGAAGTCGTGCAACTCCAGAGATTGGCTCATGACCGCGACCTCCAGCTTGTCAGCCTCGAGAGCGCCGTCAAAGACCGCGTGGCCCAAGTCGAAAGCCTCAATGAGGCGCTTGACGCTGAGCGGATCCTCGTTCGCCAGTCAGCGCGGGCGCATGACTCACTTCTGGCTCAGCTGACTTCCATAAAGGACAGTCAGTCGTGGCGACTTACAATGCCCCTGCGCTTCGTCAAGCATCGGTTGATACGGGTCCTTGCGGTCGTACCTCCGCGCGTCCGGATGATGCGAAACTGGTTTCGAAAGAGGAGCAGCCCGTAAGTGGTAGCGCTAAAGGGACGCCCGTCAGTGCCGCGACTGCGCCTCCGACACGGTGCCTACGAACTCGTCAGCCGCGCCAGGCTTTTCCGAGCCGTGAAGTATTCATGGTCAGACCTGGCAAGGGGGGGGGCACACCAGTATCGGCTTCCTGGAGATTCAACTAATCGGAAAGGAACGTAAGTCCTGGCTCGCATTCGAATGCTCGGCGTTCTGTTGTGTTACAATGATGGCGACCTTCTGGAGGACGCCTTACGCTATCTGCTCAATCAAGAGCATGACTTGGTGGTTTGGGACCATGGGTCGACCGACCAGACGGCCGAAGTCATTCAAAAATTTAAAGCCGAGCTACTCGAATCACGAATAATTCCAAGAGAAGTCGATTTTTACGAACTCTATCCAGCCATGTCCCGTCATCTCATCGAGAACTACACATCCATTTATGACTGGATTTCATGGCCAGACCAAGACGAGATACTAGAGGGTCCCGATCGATCGAAGGCGTATCATCAATGGATCGAAGAAGTGCACGAGTCCAATTTTAATTGGGTACGATTTAATAATTTTAATTACTGGCTAACCAGTGCAGACGATCCGCAGGTTGAATCTCCATTAGCTAGAATCCGACACTATTCTTTATTCGGAGACTGCGCGGCCCGAATTCGAGCTTGGCGGGCTTCCGCGACAAACATTCGAATTTTCAATCACAACCCACCGCTCGGGCTTCAATGGCCAGTCTGGTTTAATTTGCGCCACTATTCCATGCGAAGTCGGGAGCAGATGTTGTCTCGTCTCTTCCGGGACAGGACTGGCTTGCTTCGCGGTGGAAGCAACTACCATTACGAGAACATGAAGCTTAATCTGGATCGACTCGAGATACCACCAGAAAAGCTCCACTACGATGACGGAAAATCCGAGCTAAACCCGCTGCCGATTTTTGACTGGAGGTCGCTTTACGGCTCCGGGCCACCGGGGGGCTCCTTCTGAAATAAGTGGGCGATACACGCCCGGACCGCCTCGAAGGAGTTGCCCCACGTGTTGGGCATTTGTTCCGGATGCTTGCGATAGTCATCGAAGCTCAGCGACAAGTACTCCGCCAGGTAAGCATCATATGGATCTCTCAGGGCTCGGACTCCAGGGTTGAAATGGCTCACTAGGCAGAGGCCGGTAGGCCCGGTTCGGATTGTTGCGATTCTCAAGTCCTGCCCATGCTTTTTGAGGCACATCGGAAGCTTCCAGACATCCCCACTATAAAAGTGAGTCGTCCGAATGCGTTCCGACGTGACGCGATCTAGTGGCAAACAGTCGTGGAGTAAGATGATCGATTTGTGGCTTGCGAACCGCTCGAGGTGAATAAAATCCCGTAGCGCTTGCTCGAAGAGATGAAGGCCGTCGATGAAAGCGAGAGAAAAATGCGGGGTCCGTAGCACTTCAGCTAAATCGTGGGTATTGAAGAAGGTGTCGCTCGTCATGGGGAACACCCGAGTGTCTGAGGGGAGATCTCCCGTCAGCGCAGGAAGTGGATCGATGGCCACGCATCGAGTTCCCGCTAGAGCTGCACGCAACGACTCCCCCTGGCGAACTCCGATTTCTATGTAGGTCGCTGGCTGGAGGATCTGATGAATCCAGCGCAGGACGGTGTAGTAGTCAGGCCCAGGCAGCGCAACTGCGGCCTGCTCCAAATGGACTTGGAGGAGTTCGTTATCATATGCGGGCGGGGGTTGGGCCACACCGCGACTATAGCTGCAGGAGAATCTCAGGCGTCAGGGAGCTCGACGACCTAATTCGTTCCGCCTGCAGAAGGACTGTGGTGCTCCACTTCAAGAACGGCGTGGCTACGAGCCGCAAAGCCTGTGGGTTTCAGGCGCTGGCTCCGGCGGATTCTTTGAAGGCATCAGGAAGTCTGTCAGCACGCTGCCACCGAAGGCGACACTCTCGAATGCAACGTGCGCGGACTGGAGCCAAGACTGATGACGTTCTGCTCGGAGAGTCGCCCAGGGCGGTGATGCCCACCGAGCGTCCCGAGGGCTTTCAAGTCGTGGCGGAAGAAGGGTCTAGTCGCTCGGGGGGGAACTCGCACGGCCTCAGCCCGCTTCCAGAACTCAAGACGCTGCGCGCCGGACGCTGATGAAGTGGCGAACCGAAATCCTGGCCTACTTCGCCACCGGCCTCACCAACGGCCGCACGGAGGGCTTCAACAACAAGGCAAAGCTCGTGAAACGGCGGGCTTACGGCTATAGGTCATTCGCCAACTACCGTCTCAGACTTCTAAACGCGTGTGCCTAATCAGCTTTTCGTCAAAACCCACCACTGAGTGACAAGAACCAGAACCGGTCGCTGGGCTGAAAACGCAGCGAATCCGAAGCCCTAGCGGAACGGCGAAGCGAGGAGTACGGGACTTGAACCCGTGACCTCCGGCGTGACAGGCCGGCGTTCTAACCAGCTGAACTAACTCCCCAGCACGACGACGACTTTGGGCGGAACAGGGGTCGAACCTGTGACCCTCGCCTTGTAAGGGCGATGCTCTACCGCTGAGCTACCCGCCCGACTCCTTCTCCACCCTACAACGTGCAGCGGGCGGCTCATACTGGCGGAGTCAGGAGGGTGTCAAGGAGCGCTCGACTCGACTCCTGCTAAGGCAGGCGCAGGAAGCTCTCCGCAGCTGCAATTTGAAACCGCGCCTCATTTCCCGTGGCGCTAGGCTATGCAACAGTGAACGAACGCCTTCTCAACGCCGCGCGTCGCCAACCCGTCGACGTCACCCCCGTATGGCTCATGCGGCAGGCGGGGCGCTACCTCCCGGAGTACCGAGCCATCCGGAGCAAGGTGGAGTTCCTCAAGCTGTGTAAGACACCCGAACTGGCGGCCGAAGTGACAGTGCAGCCCGTCACTCGGCTCGGCGTCGATGCGGCCATCATTTTCTCCGACATCCTCATCCCGGTTGAAGCGATGGGGATGGAACTTGAGCTCGGCGACAAGGGGCCGCATTTCCCGAGTCCCTTGCGCACGGCGTCGGATGTTGAGCGCCTCGCCATTCCGGACCCGGTGGCCGAGACGGGCTTCGTCGCCGAGGCCATCGGGCGCACGCGCGCGGCGCTTTCGGATGCCGTCCCCGTTATTGGGTTTAGCGGGGCGCCTTTCACCCTGGCTGCGTACATGGTGGAGGGGGGCGGCTCGAAAAGCTTCATCGCCATCAAGCGTCTTCTCTTCGAGGACCCACGGCTTGCGCACCGCCTCTTCGAGAAGCTCACCCAAACCCTCATCCCCTATTTGCAAATGCAGGTGAAAGCGGGCGCCCGCATCGTCCAAATCTTCGATTCCTGGGGCGGAGAGCTCGGGCCGGAGGACTATGAGACATTTGCGCTGCCCTACGTGACGCGCATGGTCGCGGCGCTCCAGGAAACGGGGGTGCCCGTCATTGTGTTTGGGACGTCCATGTCGACGCTGCTGCCCCAGCTCGTTCGCACCGGCGCGGACGTGGTGGGTTGCGACTGGCGCATTCACCTCGACGAGGCACGCGCGCGGGCGGGGGAGGGGGTGGCGCTTCAAGGCAACCTGGACCCACTCGCCCTCTTCCTGCCGCAGGCCGAGCTCGAGGCCCGCGTCCAGGACGTGCTGAGGCGTGCGGGCCCAGTGGGCCACATTTTCAACCTCGGCCACGGCATTCTGCCGCCAACCTCTCCGGACGCGGCCAAGGCGCTGGTGGACGCGGTCCACCGCTTTGGCCGCCACTCGCCGGTGCGTTGACTTCCCAGAAGGCCTCTGTTCAAAGCCCTGGGCGTATGACTTCGTTGGCAGTCGCGGGAAACACGCGCGCCGCCATTGTCCACGGCCTGCGCACGCCCTTCGTCAAGGCAGGAGGCACCTTCCAGTCCCTTACGGCGCTGGACTTGGGCCGCGCCGTCGTCCAGGAGTTGGTGGAGCGCTCGGGGGTGGACCCCCAAAGCTTGGACCAGCTGGTGTTTGGCCAAGTCATTCCCACGTTGTTGGCCCCCAGCATCGCCCGAGAGGTGGTCCTGGCGTCGGCCCTGCCGCGGACACTCGAGGCTCACACCGTGGCGCGGGCCTGCGCCACCAGCCTTCAGGCGCTGACGGACGTCGCTACGACAATCGCCTTGGGCCTGTCGGAGGTGGCCATCGCTGGAGGCACCGAGTGCATGTCCGATGCACCCGTCTTCGCAAGCCAGCCGTTGGCCCGGGCGCTGGTGAAGGCCTCGCGAGCCAAGAGCCTGCCCGACAAGCTGCGCGCATTTGAGGGCCTGCACGCCGCGGATTTGGTCCCCGTCCCGCCGGCCATTGCCGAGTACTCCACCGGCCTCACCATGGGGCAAAGCGCGGAGAAAATGGCGCAGGAGAACCACATTTCCCGCGCCGAGCAGGACGCCATTGCGTTGGCCTCGCACCAAAAAGCCGCTAGGGCATGGAGGGAAGGCCATTTTGACGCCCAGGTGTTTCCCGTCCTTGTCCCGCCCCGCTACGAGAAGGTGGCCGACCAGGATGACATTGTCCGGCCGGACACCAGCGCCGAGGCCCTGGCCGCCCTCAAGCCCGTCTTCGACAAGAAGTACGGCACCGTGACGGCCGGCAACTCCTCCCCTCTCACCGACGGGGCGGCGGCACTCGTCGTGATGAGTGAGGGGCGGGCACGGGCCCTCGGCGTGGAGCCTCTCGGGTACGTGCGGTCCTGGGCCTATGCCGCCACGGACCCAGCCGACCAGCTGCTTCAGGGGCCGGCCTACGCCGCGCCCGTCGCGCTGGACAGGGCGGGGATGAAGCTGTCGGACATTGACGTCTTTGAGATGCATGAGGCCTTTGGGGCGCAGCTCGCCAGTAACCTCCAAGCGTTTGCCTCCGAGGCCTTCGCCAAGAAAATGGGCCGCTCGGCCCCGTTGGGCGAAGTGGACAGAAGCCGCCTCAACCTGGATGGGGGCTCCATCGCCCTCGGCCACCCCTTTGCCGCCACCGGCGCGCGGGTGGTGATGCAGGCCCTTTATCTATTGAAGCGGAACAACCTCAACACCGCCCTGTGCACCGTCTGCGCCCAAGGCGGCAATGGGGCGGCCATCGTTCTGGAGCGCAGCTGACGGCATGGCCGACACCGCCCTCACCTATGACCTGCGGGACGGCGTGGCCGTCCTTACCCTCGACTTGCCAGGCGAGCCGGTCAATACCCTGTCGCCCGCCACCGGAGCCCTCTTCGATGTGGCCCTGGGCCGGGCCCTCGAGGACGACGCCGTGCGCGCGGTGGTCTTTACCTCCGGCAAGCCGGACGGGTTTGTCGCCGGGGCGGACGTCCGCTGGCTGGGAAGCCTACGGACGAAGGAGGACGGGGAGCGCGCCTCCCAGGAGGGCCAGGCCGGCTTTGAAAGGCTGGCCCACTGCGCGAAACCCGTCGTCGCCGCCATCAACGGCGCCTGCCTCGGGGGCGGCCTCGAATGGGCACTTGCCTGTAGCTACCGCCTTTGCACGGACTCGCCCAAGACGCAGCTGGGCCTTCCGGAGGTGCAACTCGGCCTGTTGCCCGGGGCCGGGGGGACGCAGCGGCTGCCGCGCCTCATCGGCATTGCCCAGGCGTTGGACGTCATCCTCACCGGCAAGTCCGTCCGCCCCAGTAAAGCGAGAAAGCTGGGCCTGGTGGACGAGGTGGTGCCCAAGCCACTGCTTCTCGACGTGGCGCTGGCCCGCGCCAGGGCCCTGGCGGATGGAAGCCTCAAACCGACGCAAAGGGCCGCCCCTGGACTGTCAGCCGTCTTTGAGGCCCTTGGCAGGAAGCAGACCTGGACGGAGCTTGCCTTGGAGGACAACCCCCTCGGCCGGGCCTTCCTCTTCGAGCAGGCGCGCAAGCAGCTTCGGACGAAGACGCGAGGCCATTACCCGGCGCCCGAGCGCGCGCTGGAGGTGGTGCAAACGGGAATCGAAAAGGGCATGGAGGCGGGCCTCCGCGCTGAGGCCAGCGCCTTCGGTGAACTCCTCACCACCGGTGTCAGCCACCGGCTGCGGGAAATTTTCTTCGCCACCACCGAGCTGAAAAAAGACAGGGGCGTCGCCGACGCGTCCGTCCAGCCCCGCGCTGTGGCCAAGGTGGCGGTGCTGGGCGGCGGCCTGATGGGCGGCGGCATCGCCTACGTGAGTGCGGTGACGGCCGGGATGCATGTCCGGGTGAAGGAGAAAGACAACCCGGCCGCGGGCCGTGCCCTGGCGCACGTACGGGGCCAGCTGCAAGCGCAAGTCGACAAGCGGCGCCTTACAAAACGCGAACTCGACGCCCGCATGGCGCAAGTGACAGCCGGCACGGACTGGGCAGGCTTCGCCAGGGCGGACGTGGTGGTGGAGGCCGTCTTCGAGGATTTGGCGCTGAAGAAGAAGCTTCGGGACGAGGCCGAGGCGGCCACCCCGGCGCACTGCATTTTCGCCTCCAACACCTCCTCCCTCCCCATTACCCAGTTGGCGGACGGGGCGCGGCGGCCGGCCCAGGTGATTGGGATGCACTACTTCAGCCCGGTGGAGAAAATGCCGCTGTTGGAAGTCATCACCTACGCGGGCACCGCCCCTTGGGTGACGGCGACGTGCGTGGCCCTCGGCAAGCGGCAGGGAAAAACCGTCATTGTGGTACGCGACGGCCCGGGCTTCTACACCTCGCGCGTGCTCGCGCCCTGCCTCAATGAGGCGGCCCACCTTTTTCTCGACGGCGCTGAGGTCCGCGCGGTGGACGAGGCTCTGGTGGACTTTGGCTTTCCGGTGGGGCCCTACCAACTGCTGGACGAGGTGGGCATTGACGTGGCCGAGAAAGTCTCCCACGTCCTCCAGGCCGCCTTCGGTCAGCGGATGGAAGCGCCCGAGGCGATGACGGCCCTGGTGAAGAACGGCTGGCTCGGCCGCAAGGCGAAAAAGGGCTTCTACACCTACGACGGCAAGAAGAAGGTGGTGGACGAGGGCGTCTATGCCCTGTTGCCTCCTGGGACGAAGCGGCGCCCGGTGACGAGGGAGGAAGTCGTCGAGCGCTGCGTCTACCCGCTGGTGAATGAAGCCATTCGCTGCTTGGAGGAGGGCATCGTGCGAAGCCCCAGGGACGCCGACGTGGGCGCGGTGTTTGGCCTCGGCTTTCCGCCCTTCCGCGGGGGCCCCCTCCGGTTCGCCGACGCCTTTGGCGCCGCTGCCCTGGCCGGACGCCTCGAGTCGCTGGCCTCGAAGCTGGGCGCCCGTTTCGAGCCGTCCGCGCTGTTGCGCGAGAAAGCCTCCAACGGCGAGAGGTTTTACCCCTGAAGCGGTCCCTCCGGCCCTGGCCTGCGCCTTTCTTCAGAAGGCAGGCTGGGGCTCCAGAATGCGCACCGGCAGCACCATCGCGTTGAGGCCGGAGAATTGGAGGGTGCGCTGCAGCTGGTAGGCAGTCTCATTGTGGAGAATGCGCTGGTACCAGCGCTCGTCCTGAAAAATGAGTTTCCCGGCGAAAAACATGGCGCGCGGAAACTCTTTTCCCACCTCGCGGGAGAGCCGCGTGGCCGCGTCCACTGCCTCGGTGCCCAGGGCAAAACGGTAGTCCGCCGCGAGCCCGAGTCCTCGGGCCAGTGCGACGTAGCGCTGGAGACTTTTGACGGTGCGCTCCTTCACCTCCCGCACTTCGTCGCTGTCCTTGAAGCTGGCCGAGTCAATGACGCCGACGGAGATGAAGATGAAGTTTTTATAGTAGTTGGGAAAGAGGCGCTGGATGCTGAGCAGGGAGTGAACGCCCAAGCCGGCGTAGCTGCCCACCAGCAGCACCGCGGTCGGCTCCCGCGGGTCCAACGCCCGCAGCGGCGCGTCCGGCTTGACGGGGAGCGAGGGGAGAATCTCATCCAACCGCTGGAGGCTTTTCTGCACCGTGCGGTAGTGGCGGCGGATGATGACGCACAGCGAGACGAGGCCACCGGTCACCACCACCGTCGCCCAGGCACCGCTCAGAAACTTCTCATAGAGGTTGATGAGCAGGATGCCGACGCACAGCACCAGAGCGACCACGTGGACGGCGATGCTGCGCGCCCAGGTGCGGTCGCCCCGCTTCCGCCGCCTCAGCCAGAAGCGGCACATGGCGGCCTGGCTCAGCGAGAAGGTGAGGAAGACGTTGATGGCGTACAGCGTCACCAGCGTGGAGATGTTGCCACTGGTGTAGACGAGGGCGCCGACCGACGCGAGGCCCATGAGGAGGACGCCATTCTGCATGGTGAGGCGGTTCGACAGCTGCGCAAAGCGGTGGGGAAGCCAGCTGTCGATGGACATGTTGGCCATGACGCGGGGGCCGTCGATGAAGCCGGCCTGGGCGGCCACAAACAAGAGAAGCGCCTCGGAGGCCAGCGTCAACCAGAGGAAGCCCTTGCCCACCGCGAAGCCTGCCAGCATGAAGCTGCCGGCGAAGCGCTCGGTGAGCACCGCATTCATGGTGCGGCCCTCCTCCGGGACGACGTGCAGAAGCAGGTAAGCGACGGTGATGCCACCGGCGGTGAGGGCCAGCGAGGCGGCCATCAGCGCCATGGTGTGCTTGGCGGTGGCCACCTTGGGCTCACGCATGATGGCCAGGCCGTTGGAGACGGCCTCGATGCCGGTGTAGGTGCCCGCGCCCATGGAATAGGCGCGCAGAAAGAGGGCCAACAGCCCCGCCGCGCCCAGAGTCGACAGGTCGTGGTGGAAGCCAGCCCGCACCTCGTGCACCACCTCGCCGGTGTTGCCGGCGCTCACCCCCAGGACGCCAAAAATCAGGATGGCGTGGGTGAAGAGGAAGGCGAGGAAAATGGGGGCCAGGATGGTGACCGACTCCCGCACACCGCGCAGGTTGAGGAGGACCAGGACGCCGATGACGAGGAATTCGACGAGGAGGCGCGCCCCACCCCAGCCCGGGGGCAGAAGGCTGAAGACGGCCTCAGTGCCGGCGGCGATGGAGGTGGTGATGGTGAGGACGTAGTCCACCACCAGGGCACTGCCGGAGACGACGCCCGCGCCCGGGCCGAGCAGCCTCGTGGCCACGATGTAGCCGCCGCCTCCGAAGGGGAAGTGCTCAATAATCTTGCTGTAGGACAGCGCGATGATGAGGACGGTGATGGCCGTGGCCAGCGCCAGGCCCACCGCCAGAGAGGTGTGCGTGCCGAGTGCCCGAAACATCTCCTCCGGGCCGTAGGAGGAGGAGGAGAGGCCATCGGCCCCGAGGCCGACCCAGGCCAACAGCGTGACCAGCGAGACCTTGTGGAAGACGCTCGGGTCCTCGACGCTGCGAGGCCGCCCCACGAGGACGTGGCTCAGCCGCCGGAGGAACCCCGGAGACTCCCGCGGTCGTTCTGGACCGCCCCTCGCGTCGCCGGGTTTTTGTGTCGTGCCGGGCACGGCGGCCGGCAGTGGTAGCCCGAGAGGTGGACTGCCGGCAACCCAAACGAAAGCCACCGGCGAGGCGAGGAGGGCGTGCTAGCGTTTTTCCCTAGAGGGGGCCTTGGAGATGCAGCTCTGGGTTGCCAGTACCCGGTCCAACACCCGGGGGAATTTGGTTCCAGCGCTCGAGCAGGGCGGCTGGGTCTGTACACTCTTCGACGATGGGGCGGCCGTGATGCAGCGGCTGGACGCCGAGCCCCCGGACGCCCTCCTCCTGGAGGACCCGCTGTTGACGGAGGACGCCTTCAGCGTGCTGGGGCGACTGCGGCTTTCCGAGGCCCGCGTGGACTTGCCGGTGGTGGTGCTGACGCAAAGCTTGGACTCGCAGGTCGCGGCGTTTGACCTCGGCGCCGACGATGTCCTGCGCCCGACGGTGGACCCGATGGAGCTTCTGGCGCGGCTGGCCCGCCGGCATGGGCTGAAGCAGCGCACCGACGCGCTGTTGTTGCAGGGCGAGCGACTGGAGCGGCTGGCCCTCACCGACGGCCTGACCCAAATCCACAATCGCCGGCATTTCCAAATTAAACTGGCCGAGGAATTCCGGCGCGCGCAGCGCTACGACAATCCGCTGGCCCTCATTCTGGCGGATATTGACCACTTCAAGTCCGTCAACGACACGGCTGGGCACGTGGTCGGGGACCAGGTGCTGCGCAAGGTAGCGGGCTGCTTCCAGGGCTGCATCCGCGACACAGACACCGTCGCGCGCTGGGGCGGGGAGGAATTCGCGGTGGTGCTGCCGCAAACCCACCTTGCTGGCGCCCTCACCGTCGCCGAGCGCATCCGACGGGACGTCAGTGCGCTGCGCCTGGGGCCGGCAGAGGCCGTCTCGGTGACGACGTCCCTCGGCGTCAGCAGCTACCCGGCCGCTCACGTCCACACCACCGAGGAGTTGGTGCGGGCCGCCGACGAAGCCCTCTACCGCGCCAAGCGCGACGGACGGAACCGGGTCTGTCTCACTGACCCAGCGGGTCCAAGCGCACACGCGCCCCCCTCCCCCTGAAGCATTTCGGACACTTGGGCTGACCTCCCCCCGTCCACTCCCCTGCGACTCCCCTGGGTACGGAGTGACTTCAAATCGCCCAATGGGTATAGAGTGACCCCGGGCAATAGGCGTTTCAACATACCTGAAGCCAAGACAATTCAATAACTTCGGGAGGAGGCGGGGGATGGCCGGGCCGTTGCACTCCCAGGGTGCAGTCCAGACCCCCGCATGCAACCCGCCTTGAATTCGGCCGTGTCCTCCGGACGCCTCCTTGTCGTCGACGACGAGGAGAACATTCTCCGCTCGCTGAAGCGGGTGTTGCGGCATGGCGACTGGGAGATTCGGACCGCCCTTGATGCCGAGCAGGGCCTGGCCGAGCTGTCGTCCTTTACCCCAGAAGTGGTGCTTTCGGACTTTCGCCTCCCCGGGATGAATGGGGCGGAGTTCTTGGCCCGGGTGAAGGAACGCATTCCACGGGCACAGCGGATTCTACTGACCGGACACGCGGACCAGCGGGCCATTGAGGAGGCCATCAACCGCTCGGAGATTTTTCGCTTCATCGCCAAGCCCTGGAATGACGCGCAGCTGCTCCTCACCGTGCAGAGTGCCTTCGAGCAGTTTGCGGTGGCCGCGGAGAACGAACGACTCTCCGAAATTACGCGTCGGCAAAACGACGAGCTGCGGCTCCTCAACGCGGACTTGGAAGAGCGGGTGGAGCAGCGCACCCGCCTGTTGATGGTGGCCAAGCGCGAGTGGGAGCTTTCGTTTGACTCGCTCGATTTGCCGCTGGCGGTGGTGCGTGGGACGGACCACGTCGTCCGCCGGGCCAACGTGGCCTATGCCCGGGTGGCCGGGCACCGCGTCCAGGACGTCAGCCAGGCGCCCACTTGTCACCAGTTTCTCTTCGGCCGGTCGACGCCGTGCCCAGGCTGCCCGTTGGAGCGCGCCCTCGGCAGTGGCGAGGAGGGCCGGGCGGAAATCGCGCACCGTGGCCGCACCTACGTCCTCAACGTCTACCCCATGGCCGAGGCGGGCCAAGCGGTGTGCGCTTACCGCGACGTCACCGAGGAGCGGGAGATGACGCGGCGGCTGGTGGAAAGCGAGAAGATGGCCGCGGTGGGGCAGCTGGCCGGTGGGGTGGCCCACGAAATCAACAACCCGCTCGGCGGCATTCTCGCCTTTACGCAGCTGATGAAGCGCGATGCCGGGCGCACCAGCCAAGACCAAGAAGCGCTGCAGCTGATTGAGGAGTCCGCGCTGCGCTGCAAGCGGATTGTGGAAAGCCTCCTCCAATTCAGCCGGAGAAACCGCGCCGAGGAGCGCCGCACCTTCGACTTGGCGGCCTGCGTGGACGACGCCTGCTTCCTCTTCCGCGGCCAGCTGAAGCAGGCCCCGTCGGCCTCCCTCGAGATGCAGATTGAGCGGGGGCTTCCAGCGGTGTTTGGCGACCCGGCACAACTCGGCCAGGTGGTGCTCAACCTGCTGCAAAACGGCTTGCACGCCCTGTCCGGACAGCCCGGGAGGCTGTCGGTGTCCACCGGGCGGCGCGACACGGCCGTCTACTTCAGCGTCACCGACAGCGGCACCGGCATTGCCCCGGACGTGCTGCCGCACATTTTCGAGCCTTCCTTCACCACCAAGCCGCCCGGCCAAGGCACCGGCCTCGGCCTCGCCATTGCGTACCGCATTGTCGAGGACCACGGCGGCACCTTTGAGGTGAAGACAGAGCCCAAGCTGGGCTCTACCTTCACCGTGCTTCTCCCCATCCCCCTGACGTCGTTGTCCCCGAGGAACTGAAGAACATGAATAAGCGAGCTGCCAAAGTCCTGGTCGTAGACGACGACAAAGTCGTCCTGCGTGCCGTCACCGAAATCCTCCAGCGAGAGGGCTACCATGTGGTGGCCATTGATGACGCGGTGGAGGGCCTGGCGGCTGCCAGAGACCCGTCCATTGACGTCGCCATCCTCGACATCCGGATGCCGCACCTCTCCGGGATGGACCTCCTCAAGGCCATTAAGCAGGCCCGGCCGGAGGTGGAAGTCGTGATGATGACTGCCTTCGCCACGGTGGAGACGGCCGTCGAAGCGGTGAAAGCCGGCGCCTACGACTACCTCACCAAGCCCTTCGCCAACATCGACGAAGTGAGCCTCACCGTGGCCAAGGCGGCCGAGCGCAAGGCCCTCAAGGACAGGACCCGGGTGCTGGAGGAGCAACTCACCGCCAAGGGGCAATTCGAGGACCTCATCGGCCAGTCCAACCAAATGCGGGCCGTCTTCAAGCTGGTAGAGACGGTGAGCTACTCCTCGGCGACGGTTTTGATTCAGGGAGAGAGTGGCACCGGCAAGGAGTTGGTGGCCCGCGCCATCCACTACCGCAGCCCCCGCAAGGACAAGCCCTTCATCGCCGTCAACTGCTCGGCCCTCACCGACACGCTGCTCGAGTCCGAACTCTTCGGGCACGTGAAGGGCAGCTTCACAGGCGCCACCGCCAACAAGAAGGGCCTGTTTGAGGCCGCCGACGGCGGCACCATCTTCCTCGATGAAATTGGCGACGTCCCTCCAGCGACCCAGGTGCGGCTGCTGCGGGTGCTGCAGGAAGGCGAGGTGAAGCGGGTGGGCGCCAACGAGACCACCAAAGTGGACGTGCGCGTCATTGCCGCCTCCAACATCGACTTGGCCAAGGCCAAGGAGCAGGGGAAATTCCGCGAGGACCTCTTCTACCGCCTCAACGTCATTACGGTGACGCTGCCGCCCTTGCGAGACAGGCCGGAAGACGTGCCCCTCTTGGCCCAGCATTTTCTCCGCATGTACCAGGCGAAAATGGGGAAGAAGGTGACGTCCATTACACCCGGCGCCATGGAGGCACTGGTGTGTCACCGGTGGATGGGCAACGTCCGGGAGTTGGAAAACGTCATTGAGCGCGCGGTGGTCCTCACCTCGCGCGAGGTGGTGGAGGTGGAGGACTTGCCGCAGGGGCTGAGGGACGCGCCCGGAGGCGGCGGGGACATTGAGGTGCTCAGCCTGGCCCACCTCCCCTACGCGGAAGCCAAGCGGCTGGCGATGCGCGCCTTTGAAAGGCGCTACCTGTCAGCACTTCTAGAAAGAAGCGGCAACAACGTCTCCTCCGCCGCGCGCGCCGCGGGCGTCGACCGAAGCAACTTCCGCCGGCTATTGAAGCAGTACGAAGTCGGCAGAAACCCACTTGGCGGCCAGGGCCAGCCCAACAAAGCCGAGCCAATGACGGCCTAGGGGCTTCGCTTTCGCCAAAACCCGTCTGCTCTGTGTGCGCCAATTCCCGCGCGCAGGTGCGCCGACTTGCGCGGGGGGGGGGCGGTTGGGGCCGGTTGCGGCTGAGGAAGGCCGACCGGTCATCCGACGGCGCTGGCAACGGGGTTGTGGGGCAAAGCCTGTTGCAATGGACTTTGCCTCTAAGTTTCCAAACCCAACCTTTGCTGCCCTGCAATGAATGACGGGCCCAACGTCGCTGGCTGTTAGGACTTTGTCCCGGCAAAGGTATAGCTCAGCGTGTAATTGCCTTGGTTGTCATAGTCCGTAAAATTTCCGCTGATGTTCAATTCAAGCTCGCCGGTGCTGGAAATACTCACCACGGATGGGCTGAAAGTGGCTCCAAAAACGGCCCACCCATTGCCATCGCAGCCGCCTGGATTCGAAGGGGCGAAGAGATTCCAGATTTTGACCTCACCCGCGAAACCGGGGAGTGCTGCTCCAGCGGCCGTGACGCTCGCGACCGGCAGCGTTTGATTCAGCATTCCTACAATTTAAATGACGTTGGTTGAGACTTCAGTGACCGTCATGGTCGTCGCGGTATCGGCAACTGGCGGGTCGCAAGGCGCACCAGTCCAGCTGGCTGACACAAGCTCTGCCCAATTATCGATGGTATAGGGCACGTTATTGAGAATAAGCGTGTAGGAATACATCGGCGCCGCGGGGGCTTTGGCGTTTCCTTTCCAGGTGCCGACGTAAGCAGCGGCGTAGTCGAGCACGATGACCGTGACGGCCGCGGTCTTCCTCCCGGCGGCGTTGGTCGCCGTCAGCGTGAACGTCGTCGTCGCGGTGACGTTGACCGACAGGCTGCCCTTTGTGACCGGACGAGCAGTTCCAAGAGCATTGTCGATGCTCAGCTCGGATGCCGCCGTCACGTCCCAGGAGAGCGTGACACTGCCTCCCGTCGCCGGCAGGGTGGGTTCGCTGGCCATGAAGGAGTTGATTGTCGGAGCCACCGCAGCGGGGCCACAGCCAACGGACACAACAGCTGCAGCCAGCGAGAGGGCGGCGACTTTGACGGGCCTCACGTGCCTAGTCTCCCCAAGACCCTAGACGGAGAGTCCATTTGGGTCCGTTGCCTCTTGGTGTCAAGTGTGTGGTGTTCGAGCGATGCCCCGCGTTGGTGCCTCTGCCGATGACGGCGACGGCTTTGCCTCCCTCGCGCGTTGGGTGCGGGCGTCCACAGCCCCCCCCCACGCGCTTACTCTCCCTGGGTACCTTTGTCCCGGGCTTCCCGGAGGGCCTGGAGACGCGCTGACAATTCCTTTTCTCGGCCTTCGGTGCTTGGGCGATAGAAGCTGGCGCCGCGCAACGCGTCGGGAAGGTACTCCTCAGCCACAAAGTGGCCCTCAAAGTCATGCGGGTATTGGTAACCGCCCCCGTAGCCCAAGGACTTCATCAGGGCCGTGGGGGCGTTGCGCAGGTGCAAGGGGACGGGCAGGGAGCCCGACTCAAGGACAGCCTCGCGCGCTCGTCCGTAGGCGGCGATAACGGCGTTGGACTTGGGCGCCAGCGCCAAATAGGTGGCCGCCTGGGTGAGGGGGAGGGTGCCCTCGGGGAGGCCTACCAACTCGAAGGCCTGCAGTGCCGCCACTGCCACCTGCAACGCCTGGGGGTCGGCGTTCCCAATGTCCTCGGAAGCAAAAATCACCATGCGCCGGACAATGAAGCGCGGCTCTTCGCCGGCCTCCAGCATACGGGCCATCCAGTAGAGGGCCGCGTCCGGGTCCGAGCCTCGCAAGGACTTAATGAAGGCCGAGATGACGTTGTAGTGCTCATCCCCGGCCCTGTCGTAGAGGAGTGTCCGGCGCTGCAGGGCCTCCGCCACCCGTGCTTCGTCGATGAGGCCCCCGCCGGCGGCGGCCACTTCCAGGGTGGTGAGGGCGCGGCGCGCGTCCCCGCCGGCCGAGCGCGCCATGGCCCGTAAGGCGCCTTCGTCCGCCTGGACGTTGCCGCCCAGCCCGAGGGGGGAGGCAAGCGCCCGCCGCAAGAGGCCGAGCAGCTCCTCTTCCTCCAAGGGCCGCAGCGTCACCACCCGGGTGCGGGAGAGGAGGGCCGAATTCACCTCGAAGCTGGGGTTTTCGGTGGTGGCCCCAAGCAATGTCAGCGTCCCCTTCTCCACGTGGGGGAGGAGGGCGTCCTGCTGGGCGCGGTTGAAGCGATGGATTTCATCGAGAAACAGCACGGTGCCCTGTCCATGAAGCCGCCGGCGCTCCTCGGCGGCCGCGACCACCTCCCGGACGTCCTTCACCCCGGCGGAGACGGCGGACATGCCCATGAAGAAGGCGCCGCTGCCCTTGGCCAAGAGGCGCGCCAGGGTGGTTTTCCCGGTGCCCGGAGGGCCCCAAAAAATGAGACTGGGAAGCTTTCCGGCCGCCAGGGCCTTCCGCAGCAGCTTTCCCTCACCGGTGAGGTGCTCCTGGCCGACGAAGTCCTCCAGCGCCTCCGGGCGGAGGCGCTCGGCGAGTGGGGCGTTGGCGGCGGTTTCCTTGTCTGCCGCTTGGGAGAAGAGGTCCATCAGCTAGAGGAAGCCTTGTAGTAGTAGCCTCGGGGCAAGGTGAAGACGCTCGCGGTGGTGGCCAAAAAAGGCAGCGCCGACGCGGCCCTCCTGGCCGGCCGTCTGCGCCAGCACCGCAGGGACTTAACCCTGTTGGCGGACCCGGACTTCGCCCAGGAGCTTGGCTGGCCGGTGCACTCCTTGGAGGAGGTGGCCGCCCGGGCCGAGCTGGTGGTGGTGCTGGGGGGGGACGGCACCCTCATCCGTGCCGCGCGGCTGTTGGAGGGGCGGCCGGTGCCCATCCTCGGCATCAACCTCGGCAGCTTGGGCTTCATGACGGAGGTGCCCGCGGCCGAGGGGTTGGACGTCCTGGACGAAGTGCTGGCCGGCCGGGGCACCGTGCAGCAGCGCATGAAGCTGGCCTGCCGCGTCCTCCGGCAGGGGGTGTCGGTGGCGGAGGACGAAGTCCTCAATGACGTCGTCATCAACCGAGGCGCGCTGTCGCGCATTGCGGACCACGAGGCGCGCATTGATGGAAAACTCATCGCCACCTTCAAGTCCGACGGCCTCATTGTGGCCACACCCACTGGGTCCACGGCCTACGCCCTGGCCGCCGGAGGGCCCATTGTCCACCCGGGCCTGGACTGCGCCCTGATTGTCCCCATTTGCCCCCATGCCCTCACCCAGCGGCCGCTGGTGGTGCCGGGCGACCAAGTGGTGTCCATCCACCTGGGCCCGGAAGCAGCGGACATCTACGTCACTTTTGACGGCCAAGCGGGCCATGCGCTGCAGGCCGGAGACACCCTCGAGGTGCGCCGCTCCCCCAACCGCGTGCTGCTGGTGAGTAATCCCCGGTTGGACTACTTCGGGGTGCTGCGGGAGAAGCTGCACTGGGGCGCCCGCTAGCCTTTCCCCTGGCCAAGGGGCCTCACGCCCAGCGGAAGAGGCGCAAGGCCAGGGTGAAGGCGAGGGCACCCCACGCCGCCAGCACCAGCAGCCGGCCGGCTTGAGCCCACAGCGGCGCCCCTTCGACGGAAATCGCCCGGAGGCCGTCGATGACGGCGGTGAGGGGGAGAGCCCTCACCACAGGCTGCATCCACCCGGGGAAGTGGCTGGCCGAGAAAAAGACGCCGGACAGCACCGTCATGGGCAGCGTCACCAAGTTCATCAGGCCGCCGGCCGTCTCGGTGTTTTGCGCGCGGGAGGCGACGAGGAGGCCGATGCCGCCAAAGCAGAGGGCCCCACAGGCCGCCACCAGCACGAAAGAGAGCAGGTTGCCGGCCACGCGGACGTCAAACAGGAGGCGGGCGAAGGCGAGGAAGAAGCCCGTCTCCAGGACGGCCAGGAGGAGGCGGCTCAAAATGAAGGACGCCAGCAAGTCGGCCTTGCGCATGGGCGTCGCGACCAGACGCTTGAGCAGCTTGCCGGTGCGCATGTTGACCAGGCCCCAACCCAAGCCCCACACCGAGGAGGACATGAGGCCGAACCCGAGGAGGCCGGGGATGAGGAAGTCGATGTAGCGGCCCCCGGGGACAGTGACGTGCTCCTCCGGAATTTGGAGGACGTCGGTGCGGCCGGCTTGGCGTTGAAGGGTGTCCAGGACGAGCAGCCGGGCGGTGCGCCCTTCGGGAACGCCCGGGTCCACCAGCAGGCGCGGTGGCTCTCCCGGCATCACCACCAGGGCGACTTTGCCGGTGGCCAGCGCGCGGCGTGCCGCGCTCTCCCCCAGCGTCTCCGGGTTAAGGCCCGGGGTGGCGGACAACGCCGCAAGAAGGCGCTCGCTCCCGGGCCCGTCTGCCACGGCCACGGTGAGGCGAGAGAGGGACTGGTGACGGAAGGCCAGGCCGAGGGCGATGGAGATGAGGATGGGGAAGCCGAAAATCCAAAACAGGGCCGAGGGCTCGCGCCACAGCGCCCGTAACCGCATGAGGAAGAGCTGCCAGAGGGGGTGCCTGGACATGGAAGGCGCCTTTAGGAGTCCTCGTCGCGCAGGCTTCGGCCCGTCAAGTTGAGGAAGACGTCGTCCAGTGTCGGGACGTGGGTGGACAGCTGCAGCAGCGTGCCTCGGGCGCCCTCGACGGCGCGCAACAGCGCCGGCAGAGCCTCAGGCAGTCCGCGCACGGCCAGCCGCACGGTGCCTTTGCGCGCCTGGACGTCCGAGCAGCCGGGCAACGCGCGGCAGGCGTCGAGGGACGGCGCAGGCTCGGAGCAAAACTCAATCACCTGCGTCCCGCCGTGGGCCGCCACCAACGCCTGGGGCGTCCCTTGGGCCACCACCTTGCCGTGGTCGACAATGACGACTTCCTCACACAGCCGTTGGGCCTCTTCCATGTAGTGGGTGGTGAGGACGACGGTGCGGCCGCGCGCTTTGAGGGCTTCAATCACATCCCACAGCCCGCGGCGGCTGGCTGGGTCCAGCCCGGTGGTGGGCTCGTCCAGGAAGAGGACCTCTGGGTCGCCCACCAGCGCCACCGCCAGCGCCAGCCGCTGGCGCTGGCCCCCGGACAATTTGCCGACGCGCCCGTCCCGCTTCTCTTCCAGGGCCACCAGGTGGATGGCCTCCTCCTCCGACAGGCCGGCTGGGTAGAAGCTGCGGAACAGCGTCACCGTCTCACGCACCGTCATCTTCTCGTAGAAGCGAGTCTCCTGAAGGCAAATGCCGATGCGAGCCTTGAGGCGCTCCGGCTGCTGGTCCCACGTTTGCCCAAGTACCCGCACCGTACCGGCGGTGGGCTGCTGCAGCCCCTCGAGAATCTCCACCGTTGTCGTCTTGCCCGCGCCGTTGGGGCCCAACAGGCCGAGGCAGGTGCCGGCACGGACGGAGAAGGACACGCCATCCACGGCGGCCACGTCCTCGAAGCGCTTCACCAGGCCGTCGACAGCAATGGCTAGCTCGGGCCCGGCCATGGACAACCCTCTCGTATGCCCGCCTCGAGGACGGCGCGCCAACGAGAATGAAACGTTTCAACGCGGGCCAGCGCAGAGACGGCCTCCCGTGTTACTTGGGAGGACTTGCCTTGAGTCCTCCGGAACTCCAGACCGTCGCTGCGCCCGAGGAGGGAAGCTGGGTCTCTCTCCTCAGGGACGAAGTCCACCCCACCAGCTTCAAGAAGGGGCGCGACTACGCCGGCCTGGGCCGCGTCTCCGACGTAGCCCGGGCGGGCAGCGTCCTTTCCGGCTCCATCGCCGGCTCCGAAGGGCAAACCTACCGGGCGACGCTGGACACGGCCGCGCGGCCACTGGTGTCCAGCTGCACCTGTCAGGCGTGGGACCGCTATGGCCCACACTGCAAGCACGTGGTGGCGGTGGCACTGGCTCAGCTGGCTGTCGAGCGCGCCTCTGCCCCGGAGGTGCTTCAGCGCCCGCCGGAAGCCAAGCAGGCCCCGGGCGCGGAGGTGGTGCCGCTTCCGGCGGTGGCCAAGCTGGAGAGTTGGCTTGGCCTCTCCTCGCTGCCGGACCACGCGTTTGTCTACCGGGTGATGCCGGCCCATGCCCGCAGCGGGACGCGGGCCTGGCTGGTGGACGTGCGTCGCCGGGAAGCGCAGACAGCCGGCCCCATTCAAGTGAAGCGGCTGCTTGGCCAGGGGGCACGGCTTGGGCCCGTGGACGAGCGCGCCCTGCATGAACTTGCCCGGCACGACAGCCGCTACGACGGGAAGTTTTTCCTCTCAGACGAGGAGCTCGCGGACTTGCTGGAGGTGCTGGGCTCCGCCCGGGTGGTGTACCGAGGGACGCCGCTGGTGCTGTCCGACGCCCCCGCGGCGCCCCAAGTCCACCTTGAGTCCACCGACGGTGGGGCCAAGGCCTCGCTCGAGTTTCGCCTGCCTGAAGGCGAGCCGGTAGCCATTCGCGACTCGGTGTTTCTGGTGGGCAAGCGGACGAGCTTTCTGCTTTCAGGGCAGACGCTGTACCCGGTGCGCCCAAACCTCCCGGCTCGCCTCTGGCGCAAGTGGCTGCTGGAACCCTCCATGTCCCTGCCGCATGGCCAGCTGGACCGGGCCCTCACGTTTTTTGCCGCCCACCTACCACGCCTCGACTTGGCCCTGCGGGCGGACGGGCTGGAGGTGGACGAGTCCACGCCTCCGCACTTCCTCCTCACGCTGGAGGGGAATGCCGAGCGGGTACGTGCCCTCCTGGGCGCCCGCTACGGGGGCACCACGGTGCCGGTGACGCCGGCCGCCGGCACGTTGGGTTACGCCATTGGCGGCAACGGCAGCCAGCGGCGCCTCTACCGGCGGGATGAGGCCGCCGAGCGGGCGGCGTTGAAGCTGTTGTCCGGGCAGGGGCTGCGCTGGGACGGCGAAGCATACGTCGGACAGGGCGACACCGCCGTCACCTTCTGGGCCCAGGGACTGAAGGGCCTCCCCGCGGCTTGGGAGCGCTTTGCGGCCAAGCTGCCGGAGGTGAAGGTGCGCAACGGGCTGCGCCCCCGGGTCCGCGTCCGGATGGACGGGGTGCACTGGTTTGAGTTGGACGCCCGCTTCGAGGCGGAGGGGCAGTCGGTGGATTTGGGCGCCGTCCGGTTGTGGCTGGCCTCGGGCCGCCGGTACGTGGCGCTTCAGGACGGAAGCTTCGCCGAGGCGGACAAAGAAGAGCTGCAGCGGGCAACGGAGTTGTTGGAGGAGGCCGGAGCCAGCCCGGGCAAAGCCACCACCCGGGTGCCGCTGTACCAAGCCATGGCGCTGGACGCGTTGGCTAGCCTCGGGGACGCCGCAGACATTGAGGCCCGCGCGCGCACGGCAATGGCCGAGCTGCGGCTGGTGGACCAGGCTGCACCGGTGCCCCCGCCGAATGGGCTCCAGGCGACGCTGCGGCACTACCAGGAAGCGGGGCTCGCCTGGCTGTGGTTTCTCCACCGCCACCGGCTCTCCGGAATTCTCGCGGACGACATGGGCCTCGGAAAAACGCTGCAGGCCCTGGCCCTCCTTCTCAAGGTGCACAACGAGGAGAAGGGAGCTCCGACGCTGGTGGTGGCCCCCACCAGCGTGCTTGCCAATTGGAAGCGGGAGGCCGAGCGCTTCACCCCCGACCTCAGCGTCGCACTTTGGCACGGGCAGGACAGGCGGGAGCGTGGCGAGTCGTTTGCTGCCGTCGACATTGTTCTCACCTCCTACGCCCTCGTCCGCCGGGACTTGGAGGAGCTGTCCAAAACCCGTTGGAAGTACGTGGTGCTGGACGAGGCGCAAAATATTAAAAACGCCGGAAGCGCCACCGCTCAGGCCTGCAAGGCGCTCCCCAGCGAGCACCGGCTGGCCCTCACCGGGACGCCCTTGGAAAATCGGCTGGGGGAGTTGTGGAGCATTTTTGACTTCCTGATGCCTGGCTTCCTCGGCAGCGAGGAGGACTTCTCGGAGCGCTATGAACAGCCCATTGCCATAGGCGCGGACGCTGGCGTACGCGAGCGGCTGCGGCGCCGCATCCACCCCTTCATCCTCCGCCGGCTGAAGACGGAGGTAGCCAAGGACTTGCCTCCCAAGACGGAGGTGGTGGCCTGGTGCGAGATGGACGCCGGACAGGCGGCCCTCTACCGGGAGGTGCTGGAGCAGAGCCGAAGCAAAGTCCACGAGAGCATCGACAAGGTGGGTTTCGCCCGAGCGCGTATCTCCATTCTGGCCGCCCTCATGCGGCTGCGTCAGGTGTGTTGTGACCCGCGGCTCCTCAAGCTACCCCCCGGAACGCAGCTTCCACCCTCGGCCAAGCTGGAGCGCTTCTTCGGGCTGGTGGACGACTTGGTGGCCGAGGGCCACCGGGCGCTCGTCTTCAGCCAATTCACGGAGATGCTGGACCTTCTGAAGGCTGAAGCGGATGCCCGAGGCCTCACCTACCAGGCGCTGGACGGACGCACCCGAGACCGCATGGCGCGGGTCGACGCCTTCAACGCGCCGGACGGCCCGCCCCTCTTCTTCATCAGTCTGAAGGCCGGTGGGACAGGCCTCAACCTCACCGCAGCCGACTACGTCCTGCACTTCGACCCGTGGTGGAACCCGGCTGTCGAGGACCAAGCCACCGACCGCACCCACCGGATTGGACAGACGCGCGCCGTCATCAGCTACAAACTCATTACCCAAGGCACGGTGGAGGAGAAAATTCTTCAGCTGCAGCGGCGCAAGCGCGAGTTGGCCACCGGCATCCTCGAAGGCACCCAGGCCGGACTGCGCGCCCTCTCCCAGGCCGACATCGAGGAGCTTTTCCAGGAAGTGTAGCCCGCCCCCGCGGAACTCCCCTCGCCGGCCGGCGCCGAGGGGCCGCCATTCCCTCGGTCCGGTTCTCCGGCCCTTCAACGACTACTGAAAACTTGTCCAGTGTCGGCTTGCAGCGCTAGGGTGGACGTGTTTCTCGCCGAGAGGCCCTACGAGGAGTGCCGTCCCAATGTTGCTTGCCCTACGCCTTCACCACTTCACCGTCGTCGAGGAGGTGGAAATCAGCTTTGGACCCGGGCTGACGGTGCTGACGGGAGAGACGGGCGCCGGCAAGTCGATTGTGGTGGAGGCGCTCGGCCTCCTCCTCGGAGTGCGCGCCGACGCGAGGGTGGTACGGGCCGGGGCCGAAGAGGCGGTGGTGGAAGCCGTCTTTCAGAGGACCCCGGCGCTGGGCGAGCGCCTTCTGGCGCTGGGCCTGCCAAACGCAGGCGAGGAAGTTTCGGTGCGGCGCGCTGTCGGAAAAGGCGGCCGCAGCCGGGTGCACGTCAACGGAGGACTGGCGACGGTGGGCCTCCTCGGCCAGCTGCTGCAAGGGCTTCTCGATGTTGCCGGCCAACACGCCCACGTCGCCCTCTTCCAGCCGGGATTCCAGCGCTCGCTGTTGGACCGGGCGGGGCGCGTGCCGCTGGTGCGTGACGTCTACCGGGCGGCGTACGCGGCACTTCACGCCGTGGACAGGGAGTTGGAGGCCCTGGGCGGCGCCGATGGCGCGGAGGAGCGCCTCGACTTCCTGCGCTTTCAGCTGGAAGAGGTGGAGCGGCTTGCGCCTTCAGTGGACGAGGAAGCCCGCCTCGAGGAGGAGCGCCGCCGTCTGGCTTCGGTGGAGCGTCTGCGCGCTGCCGCGGAGGAGGCCCTGGTGCGCCTTGGCGAAGAGGGCGGCGCCACCGAGTCAGCGGCCCGGGCGCGCGCCACTGTGGAGGAGGCCCTCCAAAAGGACACGTCGCTTCTGCCGGCAACCACTGCGTTGCGCACGGCAAGCGCCGAGTTGGAAGACGCCGCGTCCAGTCTACGCACCTACCTCGGCCGGCTACAGGCAGACCCCCAACGCCTCCTCGAGGTGGAGGACAGGCTGGACGCCCTGCGCCGGCTGTGCCGTAAGCACGGGGGGGACCTGGCGGGTGTCCTCGCCCGCGCCGAGGCCCTGCGCGCTGAGGCCGAGCGGCTGGCCGGCCGGCAACAGGCGCTGGAGGGGTTGCGCACCCGGCGCGGCCTGCTGGAGTCTGCCGCATGGGACGCGGCCCGGGCGCTGCGCACGGAGCGAGAGCGCGCGTCGGCGACGCTGGGCCGAGCCGTCCAGACGGTGCTGGCCGAGCTGGCCCTCGCAGGCGCGCGCTTCCGCGTCGAGGTGGCCGCGGCAGACGGCCTCGGCCCCGAGGGCGCGGACGACGTGGAATTCCTCTTCTGCGCGAACCCCGGCGAGGTGCTCCGGCCTTTGCAACGGGTGGCCTCCGGCGGCGAGGCCTCCCGGCTTCTCCTCGGGCTTCGCCGCGTCTTCCTCGAGCGGGACGCCTGCGAAACGGTGGTGCTGGACGAGGCCGACGCGGGCGTCGGCGGGGCGGTCGCGGACGCGGTGGGACGCCTTGTCCGGGAAGTGGCGCAGGGCCGGCAGGTGCTGTGCGTCACCCACCTTCCGCAGGTGGCGGCGCACGCCGACGCGCACCTCGTCGTCCACAAAACCCTGGCCCGTGGGCGCGCGGCCTCCGCCGTCAACTCGCTTAGCCCAGGGGCCCCGCGCGTGGCCGAGCTGGCGCGCATGCTGTCCGGCGTCAAAGTGAGTGAAGCCGCCATGCAGGCCGCTGAGGCGCTGCTAAAGGGCGCCGGCGCGTCCCGGCGGCCAGCTGGCCCCGGGTGCCCCCGTCCCCAGCCCAGCACATCTCCTCAACGCTAACCTTGCCCCTTCTTCCAGCGGTGCCGTAGCATCCCTGGCCGCGTGGGTGCCCCGGCTGAGCGAGCTCCTGTCCGGTTGAAGGCCGCCTCTGCAGGCCTGACGGACGTCGGCAGGAAGCGCGACCACAACGAGGACAGCTTCCTCATTGATGAGGAACTGCAGCTGTATGTCGTGGCGGACGGCATGGGTGGGCACGCTGGCGGGGGCACCGCCTCCCGGATTGCCGTGGAAACCATTGACAAGCGGCTTCGGGACTTGCGGGCCGCCGAGAAGGCGCACCCTCCGGCGACCAACCTGCAAGAGTCGCCCGTCCCGGAAACCATCCGCAGCGCCGTGGAACAGGCCTGCCTGGCCATTTTCGCGCGAGCCCAGGAGGACCCGGACCTCGCCGGCATGGGCACCACCGTCATCTCGCTGCTGCTGGATGACGCGCATGCCTTCTTCGCGCACGTCGGCGACAGTCGCGCCTACCTCGTGCGCGGAGACCTCATCCAGCAAATTTCCGAGGACCACAGCCTCGTCAATGAACAAATTAAGGCGGGGATGATTACGCCCGAAGAAGCGCGCCACAGCCGCTACCGCAATATAATTACACGCTCGGTGGGCTTCGAAGAGGAGGTCCAGGTGGACGTGATGGGCCTGCTGGCCGAGGCGGGCGACGTTTTCATCCTCTGCTCCGACGGCCTGGCCAACATGCTCGAGGATCAGGAGATTTTTGAGATTGTCCGCGCCAACCCGCTCGACGAGATTCCGGCGAAGCTGATTGAGTTGGCCAATGAGCGGGGCGGAGACGACAACATCACCGTCATCGCGGTGCGCGCCGAGCCCGACGACGGGCCTGAAGCACACACCAGCCGGTTAGCGCGCTCACCTTGACGTGTAAGGAAGCAGGTGCTACCGACGCCGAGCTGCTTACCCGCCCGGCAGTAGACAGAAACGCTGCAGGGAAGGGGCGCGCTCGGGGTATGCTCAAACGCTGATGCCGGGGGGCAACCAGGGAGCCAAGGCTTTGGCCAAGAAGAGCTTCACCCTCATCGTCGTCCCCGAGCATGACCAGGCCGTCCGCCGCTACCAGGTGGACAAGGCCCTCGTCCGACGACTGTTGGCTGGAGCGGCGCTCTTGGTGATGGTGCTGGCGGTGGCCGCTGTGCATTACACACACCTCTTGTACCGCGCCTCTGAGAACCGCGCGCTGAGGGACGAAAACCTCGCGCTCCGCACGCAGCTGAAGAGCTTCCGCGAGCACGTTGAGCACATGGCCTCCACCCTCGAGCGGGTGGAGCGCTTTGACCAAAAGCTTCGCGCGGTGACGCTGCTGTCGGACCCCCAACGCAACCTGGCCCTGGGCCCAACGGCCATGGAAACCACCAAGGGCGCGCCGCCCAGCAGCAGCGAGTCCGAGTTCACCGCGCCCTCGCAGGTCGCCGAGTCCCCGAAAGCGCTCGCCGCCAAGCTGGAGACTCTTGGCACCGAGGCCGCACGTCAGGAGCAAAGCCTCCAACAGCTGCAGGCCTACTTTTTAGAGCAGAAGAGTCTTCTCGCCTCGACGCCCAGCGTCTGGCCGGCGCGCGGCTGGATTACCAGCGACTTCGGCCAGCGCACGGACCCGTACACCGCCGAGCGCGTCATGCACGAGGGCCTGGACATTGCCGCGCCGCACGGCAAGGAGGTGACGGCTCCGGCAGACGGCACCGTGATTTTTGCCGGCCTGGAAGGCAGCTACGGCAACGTCCTCGTCATTGACCATGGCTACGGCGTGAAGACGCGCTATGGCCACTTGAGCAAAGTGGAAGTCCATCCGGGCGACCATGTCCATCGAGGCGACCTCATTGGCGCGGTGGGCAACACCGGCCGCAGCACCGGCCCGCACCTGCACTATGAAGTGCGGGTGAATGGGCTTCCGGAAAATCCCCGGAAATTCATTCTCGACGACGAGTAGCCGCCTCGCGGTCGCTCGGCTCCACGGCCACCCGGCCGGAGAGGTCCAGCGTCCGCAGCAGCACGTCGTTGCCCTTTCCCACCCGGGCCAGCACGTGCGTCCGTTCGGCCTCGGCCCACACCAGCGGCCCCAGCACCTGCCAGTGGGAAGGGTCCAGGACGCGCAGGCGAGCCAAGCCCAGGGTGAAGTCCAAGGGCTCCGGCAGTCGCGCCTCGGCGCTGCGGAAGTCGACTGCTGCGCGGCCGAGCGCCGCGCGGGCGGCGGTGCGGACCTCCTCGGTGACGTCAGTCTCGGAGGATGGGACGAAGAGGACGGCGAAGCAGTCGGTGTGGATGCGCACCACTGGAGCGCGCGGAAACGTGGCCGCAAGGCAGTCGGCCACCGCGCGCAACAGCGCGTCGCCCACCTTGAAGCCGGCCACTTGGTTGACGCGGATGAGCTCCACCACGTCCACTGTGAGGAGGCCCACCTCCCAGGGGACATGGGCATGGATGGAGACGTCATATTCCGGGCGCAACAGGCTGCCCTGGGTGAGAAAGAGGATGTTGAGGGCCCCAGAGACGGGGTCCGGGCCCCCCTGCCGGCAGGACTCGGCGTCCAGGAGGGCGGACAGGGCAAGGGCCACGTGGTGCCCCGGGGGACGGCTTTTCACCCAAGGCTGAAGGCGAAGCAGCTTGGCTACGGTGGCGTCGTCGAGCGTGTAGTCCATTGGCGGGCCCCACTCCTAGCCGCCGGAGGCCCTGGCGCGCGAGCCCCCCACTGCACCTGTTAGCGGCTTCGCGCCAGCACCGTCACTTCGTCCCTGTCGTGGTACAGCTGTCGGAAGCGGACGGCTTTCCAACCGGCCTCCTCGAGGAGGCGCCGGGCCTTGGCCAGCGTCTCCACCTTGTCCTTCATCGGCAGCTTGAAGTTGGCCACCAGGTGAAGGGCCCACCCAGCGCGTCCCCAGCGTGCCAGAAGTGCCGCCACTTCCAGGGGCCGCCACGCCATGTCGCACAGGAGCCAGTCCACGCTTTCCTCCGGCACATAGGCAAAGGCGCTCTCGCGCAGGTGACGGAGCCGCGGGTGCCGGGCGACGTCCGGTGCCAGGGCCGCCCTGTCCACGGCCACCACCCGAGCGCCGTGGTGCAGTGCCCGGGCGGTCCAGCCGCCCGGCGCCGCCCCCAAGTCCACACATGTCTCCCCCGGCGCGGGGCGGAGGCCCAACAGTGCCCACGCCTCCTCCAGCTTCAGCCCGGCGCGCGAGGGAAGGCCGTGGCCACGGTGCATGCGCTGGCGGCCGGCGGGAGACCAACTCACCGCCTCCTCGCGGGGGACAATGCCAAAGACGGCTGTCCACGCGCCGGCTGTCCCCACCAGCGCCACCTCCCCGAAGGGCGCGACGCCGTCATCCCGGTGCTGCACGCCGGGCGCGCCCTGCAGCGCGGCCTCCAGCGCACGTGCCGTCTGCCCAAGCTTCTGCCCCTCCTCGGAGTCCGCAGTCCAGACGCGCACCGTCAACGGGCCGGCCCGGGCGAGCCGCGGGGCCAGCGCCTCCACGGCCGCCTCCAGCGGCCCGGCTGCACGGGCCCGGACGAGGAAGCCGGCGCGCGCAAACGCCGCATCCACCGCCGGCCGCCTCGCCGAAGACACCAGCCCTGGGCCCAGCACCTCGGGGCTGCAGCCCGCGCGGGCCAGTTCCTGCTGGAGGTGCACCTCGAAGCCTGGCCGACACGTCCACAGCCAAGCGCCGAGGGCGGGCGGCCGCGCCGGCCCGGGCCCAGGCGGCGCGGGCCTGTCTGGACCAGCAGCCGGACGCTGGCTGTGGCGGGGCGGTTCGCCCGGCGCCAAGTCGCGGGACACCCAGCCATCCGTCGACCGCGAGCTTGCGCGCTGCCGCCTGCGCTGTACCTTGAGAGGCTTTTTCATGGCGCACACCGGGCCCGGCGTGGAATAGGGCGTAGCGTTGGCCCCGGGCGCCCGAGGCCCCTCCCTCGCTATAAACCTCCTACATGATTGAGTGGACGCTAAAGAAGCTCATCGGGACCAAGAATGAGCGCGAGCTCAAAAAAGCTTGGCCCAAGGTCGAGCGCATCAATGCGCTCGAGCCGAAAATGGCGGCCCTCACGACGAGCGAGCTGCCGGACTACACCGCGCGGCTGAAAGAGGAGGTGGCCAAGGGCCGCCCCCTGGACGATGTCCTCTTCGAGGCCTTTGCCCTCGTCCGCGAGGCGGCGCGGCGCACCATCGGCCAGCGCCACTTCGACGTCCAGCTCATCGGCGGCATGGTCTCTGCACCAGGGCAGCATCGCCGAAATGCGCACCGGCGAAGGCAAGACGCTGGTCGCCACGCTGCCCGCCTACCTCAACGCGCTCGAGCGGGCGCGGCGTGCACGTTGTCACCGTCAACGACTACCTCGCCCGCCGCGACGCGGAGTGGATGGGCCGCATTCACGAGTTCCTCGGCCTCACCGTCGGCTGTCATCGTCCACGACCTGGAGCGACGCCGAGCGCCAGGACGGCCTACGGCTGCGGACATCACCTACGGCCAGAACAACGAGTTCGGCTTCGACTACCTGCGCGACAACATGAAGTTCCGGCTGCAGGACTACGTCCAGCGCGAGCTCAACTACGCCATCGTCGACGAGGTGGACTCCATCCTCATCGACGAGGCGCGCACGCCGCTCATCATCTCCGGCCCCACCGAAGACTCCACCGAGCGCTACTACCAGGTCGACCGCGTCATCCCTGGCCTGCGTCCCGGACCAGGACTACTCGCTCGACGAGAAGACCCGCAGCGTCACCGCTCACCGACGACGGCGTGGACAAGATGCGAGCAGCCGCCTCGGCGTGGAGAACCTCTACGACCCGAGCGAAGATCGAGACCCTGCACCACGTGGAGCAGGCGCCTGCGCGCCCACACCCTCTACAAGCGCGACATGCGACTACGTGGTAAGGAAGGCGAGGTCCTCATCGTCGACGAGTTCACCGGCCGCCTCATGCCGGGCCGCCGCTGGTCCGACGGACTGCACCAGGCGATCGAGGCGAAGGAAGGCGTCAAGATCGAGAACGAGAACCAGACGCTCGCGACCATCTCCTTCCAGAACTACTTCCGCATGTACTCCAAGCTGTCCGGCATGACCGGCACCGCCGACACCGAGGCGGCGGAGTTCGCGACAGATCTACAAGCTCGACGTCGTGGTGATCCCCACCAACCGGGCGATGGTCCGCAACGACTTGGACGGACGTCGTCTACAAGACCGAGCGCGAGAAGTTCGAAGCGGCGGTCGAAGGAGATCGAGGAGCTGCACGAGAAGGGCCAGCCGGTGCTGGTGGGCACGGTGTCCATCGCGAAGAGCGAGGTGGTGTCAGCCAGCTCCTGAAGCGCCGGGTGTGCCGCACAACGTCCTCAACGCCAAGCAGCACGAGCGCGAGGCGGACATCGTCGCCCAGGCCGGCCGCAAGGGCGCCGTCACCATCGCCACCAACATGGCCGGCCGCGGCACCGACATTCTCCTCGGCGGCAACCCGGAGTCCTGGCCAAGGCCGAGGTGGGCGCCCCGCCGGAGCTCCCGCCTCCCGCTGCGGACGGGACGCCTGCGCCGGCGGAGGACCACCGGGCGGCGGCGGAAGCCTGGGACGAAGCGAATTCGAAGACGCGGTGGCCGAGGTACAAGGCCGTCACCGCCCGCGAGCGCGAGGAGGTGGTGGGCTCGGCGGCCTCTTCATCCTCGGCACCGAGCGGCACGAGTCGCGGCGCATCGACAACCAGCTGCGCGGACGCGCCGGCCGGCAGGGCGACCCGGCGTGAGTCGATTCTACCTGTCGCTCGAAGACGACCTGATGCGGATCTTCGGTGTCGGAGCGCATCTCCGGGTGATGGACCGCCTGGGCATGCAGGAAGACGAAGTCATCGAGCACAAGCTTCTGTCGAGGGCCATTGAAAGGCCCAGAAGCGCGTGGAGGGGCAGAACTTCGACATCCGCAAGAACCTGCTCGAGTACGACGACGTGATGAACCAGCAGCGGCGCACCATTTACAAGCTGCGCCGCCAAGTCCTGGCCGCCGGCGCCGGCATTGCCCTGGTCGAATACGAAGAGGACACGAAGACCCACGCCAAGAAGCGCACCGAGGCCACCGTCTCTTGGGACGACTTCCGGGAGATGCTGCTCGACGCCCTTGAGGACGTGGTGGTGGCGCAAACCGATGCCTGGGCACCGGCGAAAAACCCGGACAGCTGGGACCTCGAGGCGCTCGGCCGCGCGGTGAAGGAGAACCTGAATTTGGAGATGAGCTTCCAAGCAGCCGGAAGCCGGGAGGAACTTCAGGAGCACATCTTCAAAGCCGCCGAGAAGGCGCTCCGCGCGCGGGAGGAGGAGTTTGGCGAGGACTTCCGCCAATTCGCCCGCCATCGCTACCTGGCCACCATTGACGCCTTGTGGAAGGACCACCTTCTGGCGATGGACCATCTGCGCCAGGGCATTGGGCTTCGGGCCTACGGGCAGCGGGACCCGAAGCAGGCCTACAAGAAGGAGGGCTACGACGGCTTCGTCCAGATGCTGTCCGCCATCAACCACCAGTTGATGAGCCTCCTGATGCGGATTGCCCCCAAAGGGGCGCGCGAGGAGGCGGCCCGGGTGGAGCAGCAGATGGCTCGGGCGGCCCGAGCCCGGCCCGTCATTGAAGGCCGGGGTGACGCCGATGGCCGGGTGCAGACCGACGCGCGGCCCAAGCAGGCGGTCCGCACAGGGCCCAAGGTAGGGCGGAACGACCCGTGTCCCTGCGGTAGCGGCAAGAAGTACAAGAAGTGCCACGGCGCGGGCGAACAGCCGGCCAAGTAACCCGAGGCGGTACGCCGACTTGCACCGACGCACCCGGGGGTGGTAACGAGCCCCTTCCCCGGGTTAGGTGAGCCTGGCTGCACGCACCTCCCCTCTCCGGTTAAGCAGCACTTTCCAAATTCACACACGCCCCGAGGAGACTCCTCAGGTGGCGCTCCGGGCCGTTTGGGCCGGGGCGTCGAAGGAGCCGGCCGCTGACGGGTGTGGCGGAGCAACCGAAAACCTCATGGAAGCACAAGTTCAAGAGCCGCAAGCAACCGACGTCCAAGCCCAGGCCATCGCCGCCCCCAGCGGCATCACCATGAAGCAACTGCTGGAGGCCGGCGTCCACTTCGGCCACCAGACGCGCCGCTGGAACCCGAAGATGAAGCCGTACATCTTCGGCGCCCGCAACGGCATCTACATCATCGACCTGCAGAAGACGGTGACGCTTGCTCGCGACGCCTTCCGCTTCGTCGCTGACGTCACCGCCCGGGGCGGCCAGCGTCCTCTTCGTCGGCACCAAGAAGCAGGCCCAGGACGCCATCGCGCGAGGAGGCGCAGCGCGTGCGGCCAGTTCTACGTCACCAGCGCTGGCTGGGCGGGATGCTGACCAACTTCCGCACCATCAAGCAGGCGCATCGACCGGCTCAAGACGCTGGAGAAGATGGCCGAGGACGGCACCTTCGACCGCCTCCCGAAGAAGGAAGTGGCCGCGCTGCAGCGGGAGCAGCGAGAAGCTGGAGAAAAACCTGGGCGGCATCAAGGACATGACGAAGCCTGCCGGGCGCGTCTTCGTGGTCGACCCGAAGAAGGAGCACATCGCCGTCCACGAGGCCCGCCGACTGGGCATTCCCGTCATCGCCGTGGTCGACACCAACTGCGACCCCGAGGGATTGACTACGTGATCCCCGGCAACGACGACGCCATCCGCGCGATCAAGCTCTTCACCGGGAAGGTCGCCGACGCTGCGCTGGAGGGCATGGCCCGCTACAAGGCCTCGGGCGCCAGCGAGCGGGACGAGCAAGATGGGCGCGAGGAGCGTCCGCGCGAGGACCGCCGCTTCGCCAATGCCCGGCGCAGCGACCGCCGGGTGGGAGCGCCAGCCGGCGAGCGCCGCGGACCCCTGGTGGAGATTAAGGGTCAGCCCACCAGTGGCACTCTGGACACGCCTCCCGAGGAAAGCCCGGAGGCGCCCGCAGAGGCCCCGGTGGACGCCAAGGTCGAGCAGGCCTGAGTTTGAAGGAGGCGCCTGGGGGGACCCCCGAGCGCCGCGCAACCAACCCCAAGCAGGGCGCCTGGGGGGCCAAGCACCCAACGCCGAGAGCCCATCCCCCTTGGGAGGCCGTTGTCCCCCCCCAGGGCCCCTCCCGGTCTGGCGTGGGCGGCCCCGCGCGCGCTGGAGACGAGTGCAATGGCCGACGTGACAGCAGCAATGGTGAAGGAGCTCCGTGAGAAGACCGGGGCCGGGATGATGGACTGCAAGAAGGCCCTCGCCGAAAGCGCTGGGGACTTCGCCCTGGCCGAGGAATGGCTCCGCAAACACGGCATTACCGGCGCCGCGAAGAAGTCCGGCCGCACTGCCGCCGAGGGCCTGGTGAGCGCCTACGTCCACAACGGGAAAGTGGGCGTGCTGGTGGAAGTCAACTGCGAGTCGGACTTCGTCGCGCGCAGCGAAGACTTCCAGGCGCTGGTGAAGGAACTCGCGCTGCAGATTGCTGCTGCAGCGCCCCAGTACGTGCGCCGCGAGGAGGTCCCCCCGGAGGTGCTCGAGCGAGAGAAGGACATCGAGCGGACCAAGCTGCGGGAACAGAAGAAGCCCGAGGCGATGATTGAAAAAATCCTCACCGGGAAGATGGAGAAATTTTTCGAGCTGACCTGCCTCCTCGACCAGCCCTGGGTGAAGGACGACAAGAAGAGATTCAGGACGTTGTGACGGAGGCCGTGGCGAAAATTAAGGAGAACATTGTGGTGCGGCGCTTCGCCCGCTTCGTGGTGGGCGAGGGGATTGAAAAGAAGAAGGAAGACTTGGCGGCCGAGGTGGCGAAGACGGTGGCCGGCACCGGCTCGCCGCCCGTGGCCGGAGACTCCCGGTCCCGCACTCCGGCGTAGCCCTCCAAGGCTGCGGCGCCCGGGGCCCCCGGCACGTCCTCATTGCCTCGCCCCCGGCCAGGGGCGTACAAGCTATAGACTGTACGTGTCCGCCCCGCTCCGCTACCGGCGCATCCTGCTGAAGCTGTCCGGTGAGGCGCTGATGGCCGATGGCAAGTACGGCATCCATCCGCCGACGCTGCATCGGATTGCCGGGGAAATTAAGGACGTCATCGCCGCCGGCGTGCAGCTGGCCATCGTCATTGGCGGAGGCAACATCTTCCGCGGCGTGGCGGCCAGTACCGACGGAATGGACCGAGCCAGCGCGGACTACATGGGGATGCTGGCCACCGTCATCAACGCGCTCGCGCTTCAGGATGCGCTGGAGAAGCAGGGCACCAACACCCGGGTGCTGTCTGCCATCAAGATGGAGCAGATTGCGGAGCCCTACATTCGCCGCCGCGCCGTGCGCCACTTGGAGAAGGACCGCGTGGTCATTTTCGCCGCCGGCACCGGCAACCCCTTCTTCACCACCGACACGGCCGCCTCCCTGCGGGCCATGGAGATTGGGGCGGAAGTCATCCTCAAGGCCACCCGGGTGGACGGGGTGTACAATGCGGACCCGAAAAAGGACCCCCAGGCGCGCCGGTACCGGACGCTGACTTACATGGACGTCCTGAACCAAAACCTGCACGTGATGGACTCGACTGCCATCAGCCTGTGTATGGACAACAAGCTACCCATCGTCGTGTTCGACCTCACCACCCAGGGCAACATCCTGAAGGCAGTGACTGGAACGGGCGAGTTCGGGACGGTGGTGGGAGCAGCCGAGACCGCCTGGGCCTGAAAGGCCCTCCAGGGCGGCGAGCGAGGAGCAAGGGCGATGGCCGTGACCGACGATGTGGTGAAGGACCTGAAGGCTCGCATCGACCGGACGATGGAGGACCTCAAAAAGGAGCTCTCCAAAATCCGCACCGGGCGCGCCTCGCTCAGCGTCCTGGAAGGCGTCCGAGTGAACTACTACGGGACGCCTACCCCGCTGACGGGCGTCGCCAGCCTCGCAGTGCCGGAGCCGCGTCTCATCACCATCAAACCGTGGGAGAAGGGCCTGATTAAAGAGATTGAGAAGGCGCTGGGCGAAGCCAACCTCGGCCTCACTCCAATGAATGATGGCGAGCTCATCCGCCTCCCCATCCCCCCGCTCACCGAGGAGCGGCGCAAGGACATTGCCAAGCAAGTCCGCACCAAGGGCGAAGACCACCGGGTGGCGGTCCGCAATGAGCGGCGCGATGCGAACGAACGGCTGAAGGCCCTCCTCAAGGACAAGAAAATTTCGGAGGACGAGTCGAAGCGCACCGAGACCCGCACTCAGAAGGAGACGGACGGCGGCATCGCGCAGGTCGACCAGATTGTGCAGAAGAAGGAGAAGGAGGTCATGGAGGTGTGACCGCCGCCCGCGTGCTTCTGGCTGAACCTTCGGCGCCGGTGGCCAACGCGCTGCGCGGCTTCCTCGCCGGCAAGTACGCCGTGCGGGTAGCCCGGACCGAGGAGGAGACCCTGGCGCTGCTCGCCAGCGAGAAGGTGGACCTCGTCCTGGCGAGCGAATCCCCATTGTTTGATGGCGAGGGGCTGTGCACCGCGCTCAAGGCGCGGGACTCCAGCCCGGCGGTGGTGCTCGTCTATCCGCCGGATGAGGCCAACGCGGACGAGCGCTCGTCCACGGCTGGGGCGGACGGCTGCCTGGTGGGGCCGCTCAAAGCCGGTACCGTGCTCTCGTGCGTCAAGAATGTCCTCAAGCTGCACGACTTGGAAGGCCGCATCCTTCCAGGGCCGACGGCCGACTCGGCGGAGGGGAGCGAACCCGAGCTGACGGCCCAGACGTCGGCCGACTTCCAAACCTTCCGCTCCCTCCTCGTGCGGGAGGTGAAACGCTCGAGGCGCTTCCGCTACCCCGTGTCCCTGGTGGTGGTGTCCCTGGACGGCTTCGGCGACGCCACGGACCCCGAGGAGGTGGCCCGTCTTCAGGAACTGTCCGATGCCGTGCTGGAGCGGCTGGTCGCTGCTTTGCGGGAGGTGGACCTGGTGGCGCCCTACCGGCTCGCCAGCTGGGTGGCCTTTCTGCCGCACACGCCGGTGACGGGCGCCCAGGAGGTGGCGGCGCGTCTTCAGGAAGGTTTGTCCGGCCTCGGGGAAACCTTCATTACCGCCTCGGTGGGAGTCGCCACCCATGACCCGCTTCGCAACACCGGCCAGTTGAGTTTCGGCGCCCTGATGGACGGCGCCGAGGAGGCCCTGGAGCAAGCCCGGCTGGAGGGTGGAAACCGCATTGTCGTCGCCGGAGCGACCAGCGATGCCCGACGGCAGAAAAGCCGCATCTCCATCGCCTGAGGTGAGACGGCCGAAGCCTTCGGTTCAGCCTTCTGGGTCCAGCCGGACCCCGGAGATGGCGGCCACCGCGTCCCCGACGAAGGTGAAGAGCTCGACGCCCTTCCCTTTGTCGTCCATCCACCGGCCGTCGGCCTCAAAGGAGAAGTGCAGGCCAAGGCCTTTGCCGGCCACCCAAATCTGCCGCGCCGCCCGTTGGGTGTTGACCACCACCTTCTGCCCCGAGGCCGAAGTCACCGTCACCATGTCGCCGGTGCTGTCCGCGTCGAGCAGGTCCGGGTCGACTTTGTCCAGCGCCCGCATCAGCGTCCGGAAGGCATCAGCCACCAGCTGGTTGTAGCGGGTCTCGTCCATAGGCCCCTTTGCCTAGACCCCAAGCGAGGTGGCCATCGGCTGTCCCGGCGCAGCGAAGAAGAGGAGGCGGGCTCGGCTGTTTTCTATAACTTCCAGACCGATGACGGTGCCGGGCGTTACGTTGCGCGGGAAGGCTTGGATGGACAAAAGGTGGGCGGCCATGGCCGGCATGGACGGGTTGTGGCCCACCAACACCACGTCCTCCGCCCGGTGCTCGGCCAGCACCACATCCAGACTGCCGACCGGCATGTCCGGAAGCAGGCTGCGGTCGGCTCGAAGCGGCACCTCGAGCCCCTGCGCAAGGGCTAGGATTTGAGCGGTTTGCACGGTACGGACGAGTGGGCTGGTGAGGATGAGGGCCGCCCCCTCCATAGAGGCTTTGAGCGCTACAAAGTGGGCGTGCACCTTCTCTCGTGCCTTGGCAGTCAACGCGCGCGCCCCGTCGTCCAACCCTTCAGGAATGTCTGCGTCCGCGTCGGCGTGCCGCACGAGGTACACCTTCACCAGTGCCTCCCGCTCTTCTGCCCATCCTCGCCGGAGGTCGTACACGAGCGCGCCGCTCACGGTCAAAGCCCCAACCGGTGGTTCGCCGTCTGTCTCCTTTTGGCATGCACTGCTTCCGCCTGCCGGGCAACTCCCCGCGTGAACACTGCCCTAGACGCTGGCCTGGTGGGCCGAGCGGCCGCACTTGGCGTCGACGCAGGTCCCTACCGACTCACCGCGGCTAAGCTGGAGGCCTTTCTGGAGTACAAGCAACTGCTGCTGCAAGGCGGCGAACCGTCCTCTGCCCAACTGAGAGAGCTGCTCCAGGCCGTCGACGCCGGAGAGCCCGGCGCGGTCCAGCGGGCTTGGTCTGTCCTCTCCGCGCAGGGGCAGCGCGAGGCAGCGGCGCGTCAGCGCACGGCGCTCAGCGCGGCCGAAGTGCGTCTCATTGAGTCCATGGCGGCGGACGTCGCGGCAGCGCGGCTTTTCACTCACCCCTTGGGGTTGGGGAAGCTGTCCGACGACCTCGCCGCCGCACGCAGTAGCCTTCCGGCCGACAAGCGCGAGGCGGTGGACGCCACCCTTGCCGCCCTCCGGGAAGACGAGGCTCGAGTGGAGCACCTGGCCGACGAGCGCGAGGCCTGGGGCGACGCCAATGTGGACCTCCTCCTCAGTCGAGAGAAGCAGCTGGTGCGCCTCTACGAGGAGGAGGTGCGCGGGGCCAGGGAACGACTCGCCGGGGCCAACGACGCCGGGCGCTGACGGGGCTCCTGGCGTCCGTCGGGCCGCAGGCTTCAGTCCGGGCCCTCGGCGGCCGTCGCCCGCGGCATGCCGGCGGCGACGGCCAACGCCGAGGTGCCCAGCACGAGAAACCAGTAGTTGCAGAACGACTGCTTGTTGAAGGCAAAGAAGACACCAAGCACGACGGTGACAGCGAGGGCGAAGCCCTGAGGCGTCCGCGGGGCTCGCCACAGGACGAGTGCAACGGCCAGCGCGGTAAGCACGAGCAGCGTGGGAACGATGGGAGGTGGCGTGGTGCCAAGGGCCACCAGCGCCGCCGGGAAGGACAGCGCATCCGTCCGGAAGGGCTGCACCGTCTGGAGCCACACCACCGAGCGCCAAAACGCCCGCCCATCCCACAGCGCGAGCGGAAGGGTGAGGGCGAGCGTCGTCGCAAGCGCCGGCACCACCAGTCTTGCCCAAGCCCTCCAAGAAAAAGGCCGTGGGAGCAACAGGGCTGTCAGGGGAAACAGGACAACCGTGTACTGCTTCCAGGCGAAGAGGGCCCCGAGGGCCAGCCAGAGAAGGCGCGGAGCGCGCACCGCCGAGAGCAGCACGAGGCCGAGCAAAGCGACGCCGAAGGGTTCGGTCCAGCCTTGCTCGAGGACGAAGAGCCCGCGAGGGGTGAAGAGCAGCACGGCTGCCACCAGCGCGCCGAGGCGGTCTGGCCGCAGGGCGAGGACGCATGCTGCCGAAATGACGAAGGCCAACAGCTGGGCCGACCGGTGGTCCCCAGTGGCCAGAAAACCTCCAGCGGCGAGGAAGAGCGAGAAGGGTGGGTAGGGGAATCCGAAGAAGAGGGTCCGCCCGTCGGTAATGTCCGGTCCGTAAAACTGCGTGTGGCCGTAAATGTTGGGGAACGTCAGCGTGTAGGGGTTGTGGCCGTGAAGCAACGCCTCGCTCGCCTGCTGTTGAAAGATGAAGACATCGATGGCGGGCCGGGGGGAGGCACGAAGCACCCACAGCCCGGCAGCCAGAAAGCACACGGCAAGCGCCGCGGTCCCGAGGCGTGCCAAGGCTGGACTGGCGAAAGCCACGCTCCCGGAAAAGACGGCGGCGGCCGCGACAGCGGCGAGGAAGGCTGCCCAGCCACTGACGGGGCGGAGGTACATCCCGGGAGGGTGGGTGGCGACTTGGGTGAATTGGACGACGACTCCAAAGAGGAGCACGGCCACCGGTGCGCACAGCCCCAGACGCTCGAGCGCGGGAAGGGGCCGGGCAGAGACGGCAACCATGCCGAGTGCGCTCGCCACCACTAGCCACCGGATGGCCTCGGGCGTGTAGTGGCCGTCACTTGCCAACAGCATCTGGCCAAGTGCGATGAGGAGGAGCGCAAGCACCGTGGTGCGCGTCCATCCGCCGTCTTCCGGTGCGGCGCTCATCTGCTTGCGGCCACGGGGCCCTTTGGCGGCGCGTCGGCCGCGGGCATGGGATGTCTTGCGAGCGAGTCCGCGAGGACGAAGGTCACGTCCGGCGTGGTCTCGGCCTCAACGAAAATCTGGTACGCGAAGAGCGACTTGCTCACCCGGATGAGGGCCTGATTGATGGCCAGCAGGGCTCGCGCCGCGAAATTGTCCCCGATTGCTTTGGGAAAGGGCGCCGGCACGCCGCGAATTCGTTTGATGCGAAGCCCAGCGTCGCGGAGGAGGTGCTCGAAGCTGCGGAAGGTGAAGAGTCGGGTGTGAGTCCGGTCGAGGATGCCGGACTTGCCGTAGTTGAACTGGCCCAACAGCAGCATCAGACGCTGGATGATAAAGGCAATATTGGGTGTGGTCAGCACAACGGTACGCGTCCGGTAGTCAAAGTGGCGACGCAGCGCGGCCATGAAGCGCTCCGGGTCCTTCAAATGCTCAATGACATCCAGAAGCAGAATGACATCGGCGTCTCGAACGTCGATGTCCAGCGGGTCGCCGTCGAGGTCGCGGACGAGGACGGTGGCTCCCTGGGGAGCTCCCTGTGACGGCGCCCGGTCGACCAGAGTGAGCGAGCAGCCCTTCTGTGCAAGCCGGTTGGCGAGCGGCCCCGGACCTGCGCCCAAGTCGAGCACCCGACTTCCAGCCGGCACTGCCTCCAGGGCGAAGGTGTGGCTGGAGGCGTAGTCCAGTTTTGCTGAGTAATGGGACGTGTCGGTAGGCGGCGTCACGTCGAAGCGGCGCTGGTAGAGAATCCCGAAGCGATGAGCGACGTTCTGCAGCGTTGCCGAGACGACATTCCACGCGTAGGCCATCCCGTTCACTCTCGAGATTTCGTCCCCGTAATAGGTGGGGATGGGGAGCTCGATGATGCGGGCGCGATGGTTCAGGAGCTGGAGAATAATCTCTGTGTCGAAGTGAAAGTCGTTGGAGTTGAGGGCGAAGGGGAGTGCGGCGAGCGTCGGGACCCGGTAGAGGCGATAACCAGAGTGGAACTCCGAGAGGCGGGTGGCGAGCAAAAGGTTCTGCACCCCGGTGAGGACGCGGTTGCCGATGAATTTGTAAAGAGGCATGCCTCCCTTGCGTGCACCTGAGGGAGGCATGAACCGGCTCCCGAAGACGGCGTCGGCCGTTCCCTCTCGCAGGGGCTCGAGGAGCCGGGGAAGTTCCTCCGGTGCATATTGACCGTCCCCATGCACCATTGCGACGACGTCACAGCCGCGGGCGATGGCGTACGAGTAGCCGACTTTCTGGTTTCCGCCATAGCCCTGGTTGTAGGCGTTGCGGAGGACTGTGAGAGGCAGGTCTGCATGGGCCGCCTGGTACGCGCGGCCGATGTCGTAGGTGCGGTCTCCCGATGCGTCGTCGACGACGAGTATCTCGGTGTCCCAGGCCTCGAAGACAGAGCGGGGGATGCGCTCCAACACTGCGGTCAGCGTCGCCTCCGCCTGGTACGCGATGACAAAGATGAGAAGTCGCGGGGATTCAGCTGAGGGCGTTGGGCGAGTCATCTCCTAACGACAGAGGGTAACAGTGCTGATGCGGGCCAACCAGCACTCTCGGAAAGAGGCAATCGGGGCCGCCACCTCAGTCGAGCGCATATCGGCTCCTCCGCTTGAGCCGCGCCGAGTCTTTGGCGTTCTTCAGCGCCTCGAGGAAGGTATGGCCGAAGCGCAGGTCCGGCTCGAGGTAGGCTCCCTCGGCCCACTCGTTCCAGGCGTTGACGAACACAAGTCGCTCCTCGCCACTGCGCATCCGGGCCGTTTCCTCGATGACGACCTCGGCCCAGGCCTCGAACGCCCCGGGCGTAGCGTTCTCAAAGCAGAAGCTGGCGTCCTGCCGACGCGGGGTGTTGTCCCAGCCGGGGATTAGCCCACGGAAGCGAATGTACGGAGGCTGTTCGCGGAGGCAGAAGCGGGCCACCAGGTCGCGGTAATCGGCCACCTGCCCCGCGAAACGCGGGTTGGTCACCGTCCCACTCGGCGGCCGTGGATCGGCCATGCCGTGGGGGGGAACTCGATGGAGGCATCGCAACCAAAGGTGGCGGGGTGCACCATCTTCGAGGCGAGGTCGAAAGACTCCACCAGGGTCAGATAGATTTCGCCGAGCCCCTCTTCTCGGCAAATCTGCCGCCAGGTTGCGACGGTACGCGGGAAGTCGGGGAAAAGCTGAACTCGGTAGATAGCGAGCAGTGGCTTGCCGTTGACCCGCAGGTAGTTGGGGTGGCGCAAGTAGCGGAGCAGATCGAGGATGACCGCCCGGTCGTCGGCGTCCGAGTGGGCCTGCGCCATCAAGATCTCGTTGTCCTGCCCATCCCAGCGGCGGGTCCAATTCTCATTGGCCCAGCAGACGCAAAATGGCAGATCAGGTCGCCCTTGTGTGAGGACGCGCTCGAGAGGCATTTCCAACAGACGGCGACCCGCGAACCAATAGTAGTAGTAGCAAAAAGCGTCGATGCTGTAGCGGCGCGCCAGTGCCGCCTGTCGGTCGGCTGTCTCCGGCGCACGCAGGTCGTAAAAGCCCAGGTCGGCGGGCAACCGCGGCTGGTAGTGGCCGACGAAGTTGGGTCGCGCCTGCGCTACGTTGCGCCACTCGGTGAATCCGGGCCCCCACCAGCGATCGTTCTCGGGAATCGGATGGAACTGGGGCAGGTAAAACGCCACCACCCGCACCGCAGTCAGGCGGTCGAGCGTCGCCTGCCACTTCCGAGCGAACTTCTCGAGGTTGCGTCCCACCTGCGCGAGCCTGACGTCGTTGCCTTCCACCGCCGTTGTCTTTGAGAGATGGTGAACGACAACCGCCGCTGGGTTGTAAATCACGCGCAGGCCGCGCTCACGCAGACGCAAGCAGAGGTCACTGTCCTCGCAGTAGGCAGGCGCCAGTGCGTCGTCGAAGCCGCCGAGCTCCCTGAAAATTTGTGTGTTGACCAAGAGGCAAGCGCCCGAGCAATAGTCCACCTCGCGCAGGTAGCCGTACTGTGGAAGATTGGGACTGTCGCCGAGGCCAACCATTTGTGTTGTGCCATCAGGACGGAAAGAGCACCCCGCCTCCTGAAGCCATCCAGAGGGGTAGATAATCTTCGGGCCTACAGCGCCCACATGTTGCAGCTCTAGAGCTGGAGAGACGAGCGCCTCCAACCAGCCTGACGTTACCTGGACATCATTGTTGAGCAGGACCAGGAAGCGGCCCCGAGCAGCGGGCACTGCGCGGTTGACGTTTCGCAGGAACCCTTGGTTTTGTGCCGCAGAAAGAACGCGCAGATTGGGGACTCGAGCCAGCCGGTCAGCGGTACCGTCGGTCGAGGCGTCATCGGCGATAATCACTTCGCTTGCGAGGGACGAGCCGCACCGTTCGATGGAGACCAGGCATTCAACCGTGTACTTAAAATTGCCATACGTCGGGATCAGAATGGAGACCAGCGGCTCCGGACAATTAGGAAAGCGGAGGCCGGCCACCGCGGCGTCCACCTCGCCCTCCTCGAGCGAGATGACCGCGTAGGGCGCGATCCGAAGCGCGGCACGACGCTTGGCCTCGGCGCGTCCGAGCCGCTCACGGATTTCAGCGCCGTCTGCCCATTCCCACAACCCGTCGGCGGCCGGAAGCACACGGTACCCGGGTAGCGTTCCGAGGGTAGGCTGCCCTGCGGACTCGTGCGTCGAGCCTGGGGGTCGTTCGTCGAGAACGCTGATTTCGCGCCAATTTCGAAATGACCGGGTGTGAGCGAAGGCCCAGGGCGACGTGCGAAAGAGGAAGTTGCGGATCCGGACCCTCGCCCGCCCCCCCAAGGGTAGTCCGCGGTAAATGAAAACAAACAGACCCTCCGTCGCCTGTCGCAGTCGCCGACGCGGGTGGAGATCGCGAACCGCACCCATCGCTTTGCGCAAAGGGGCGGTGAACCTCCAGGAGCGGCTAGCCCAAATCCTCTTCAGCTCCGAGTCGAGCTGGGATGCGTGCTGGGCGAGTTCGATGGTGCGGCCCTCAGAGGCGCGGAGGAGCCCCCGGGCATCCTCCAAAGCTCGGGTCAGCTGCGCGAGTTCCAGGGCGCCCGTCTCGAGGCGCCCGCGCTGTTCGGACAGAAGGCCCTCTTGCTCGGAAACGCGGGCGTGGAGTGACGGTAGCCGCGCGGCCTCTGCGCCGACTCGCGCCAGCTCGTCCTTCAGTCGTGCACGGTCTGACTGCTCGCGATGGACCTCAGCCCGTAGCGCTTCGATGTCAGCCAGGTAAGGTGGTACCCGGGGCTCAAGCACCCCAGCCGGTAGCGGCGGGCAGGCCTTATCCGAGGCGACCGCTAGGAAGTAAACGGGCCGAATGATCCCCTGTCCTCGCACGACTTCGTCGGCGGAGCGGAATGAGACAAAGGGCGATTTGAGTTCGTCGATCGGTGCCAACACCGATGCGTATTGCACCCGCTGCCCATAGATCTGAAATTTACGGAAATGACGTCCAAGCAGGTCACGGAGTTCGTTGAGGTAGAGCTCGCGGACGTGAAACGGGTTGTGAAACTTGGGAATCTCGGAATACTCGATCCGGTCTGGGCACGAGATGACCAGGAATCCCCCGGGAACTAACACGCGTCGGAACTCGGCCATCAGTGAGTCGTGCGCTGCCACGTGCTCCAGCGTCTCGTAGCAGACGACTGCGTCGACTGAGGCATCGCCGAGTGGGATCTGCTCGCAGGAACCGACCTCGAAGCGCAGTCCGGTCGAGGCATAGGTCGCTCGGGCATGCGCGATTGCCTCTGGGCTGATGTCAACGCCCACGACGCTCAGCGCCTGTCGGGCGAGGATGGCGGAGCCGTAACCTTCGCCACAGGCAATGTCGAGCACGCGTAGCCCGCGCACGCAGCCGCTGGCCGCGTAATAGCGGTGCAGATGTTCGACTTCAACGTCGCCCTTGACACCGGGGATGAAGCGCTCGCCGGTCCACTCCAGCAAGTGTTGGCCTCCTGAAGTACTGGGCGACAGGCACGTCCGTCAGGAGCCGCCCGCGCGAAGGGCGGGGAGGGTCCCACACGCGCCCCCGCGAGGACAAGGCCAATCAGGCTCAAACCTTAAAGTCCAGGGCGGTGGCGATCGGCGTGGCTGAGTGGCTGCGCCGCACCCATCTCTCGGCTGGAACGCCTTTGCCACGGCGGCCTCGCCAGCAGATCGCCGGTCCTGCGGACACGGTCGCTGGGCTCGGATCACGACGGAAGCTGCTATCAGGCTTGGAGTTCGCCGGCACGCGCACCGACGTGTGAAGGAAAGACGTGGAGTCACCATGTCGGCCGCCTTACCGACCGCATGGGAGTCGTCCTTCAGAAGCGACTCAGGTGCCACGCTTGAGGCCCAGGGGAGCCGTCGACCCACTTGCGAATTGACTCGGTTCGAAGAAGATGATGCGAGTCCTCTAGAAATGAACGTCCTTGTCACCGGCGGCTGCGGCTTTATTGGTTCGAACCTTGTGCTTCACCTGCGCGCAAGGCGTCCGGAATGGACGGTCGTGACGCTCGACAAACTCACCTATGCCGGCAATCTGGAGAACCTGGCCGCGCTTGAAGATGACCGAGGGCACATTTTTGTGAAGGGCGACATCTGCAACCGCGAGTTGCTCGAGTTCGTCTTTGCCCGGCACGCCATCGAAGTGGTGCTCCACCTCGCCGCCGAGAGCCACGTTGACCGTTCCATCCTCGGGCCGGACGTCTTTATCCACACCAACGTGCTCGGCACCCAAGCGCTCCTAGAGACTTGCAAGGTGGCCGGTGTCCGCCGCTTTGTCATGGTCTCTACAGACGAGGTGTACGGATTGCTCGGGGCGAGCGGAGCTTTCACTGAATCCTCGCCGCTTCAGCCCTCCAGCCCGTATTCCGCCTCTAAGGCGGCCGCCGACCTCATCACCCTCGCTTACGGTCACACCTTCGGGTTGGATGTCGTCGTTACTCGATGCTCTAACAACTATGGCCGACATCAGTTTCCCGAGAAGCTGATTCCACTGATGATTGTCAATGCCCTTCATGACAAGCCGCTCCCGGTCTATGGCGACGGCGGCAACGTTCGTGACTGGTTACATGTTGAAGACCACTGCGAAGCGCTGCTCGCGGTGCTCGAGCGCGGCCGCGCCGGTGAGGTCTACAACATCGGGGGTGGAGCAGAGCGGAAGAACCTGGAAGTGGTCCGAGGGCTCCTTCAGTTGCTCGGCAAGAACGAGAACCTGATTCGCCTCGTTGCCGATCGCCTAGGCCATGACCGGCGCTATGCCATCGACCCTGGTAAGATTCGCTCGGAACTCGGCTGGAAGCCGGCCCACTCCTTTGAGCAGGGACTCGCTGAGACGGTGCGGTGGTACCTCGACCACACCGCTTGGTGGGAGCACGTCAACAGTGGTGCCTACCGGCAGTACTTCGACACTCAGTACCGCGGCCGCCTTGGCACGCAGGCCGGTTGACCCTGCGATGCACATCCTGGTCACTGGAGCCAACGGCCTAATCGGAAGTCGGGTTGTCGCGCGCCTCGGTGCACGTGGCCACACCGTTGTTGCCCTTGGTCGTGGGCCGCGGCGCCTAGCGGCAGGGGATTACCGGTCGGTCGATCTCACCGACGAATCCGCGCTGGTGGCGACCGTCAAAGCGGCAAACCCGGAGATTGTGATTAATCCTGGTTCGATGACCGATGTCGACGGCTGCGAAACGGCTGCTTCCGAAGCCTTCAAGGTCAACGGCGTTGCGCCGGGGGTGCTAGCGAGTTGCTGTTCCGACGTCGGAGCGCACCTCGTCCATGTCTCCACAGATTACGTCTTCGACGGCGAGGCGGGGCCCTATACGGAAGACGACATTCCGAACCCGCGCGGCGTCTATGCGCTGACCAAGCACATCGGGGAGCAAGGCGTGCGCGCACTGGCCCGGTCGTGGACCATTGCTCGTACCGCAGTAGTCTACGGTTGGCCGCCAGCGGGGCGGCCCAACTTCGGCAGTTGGCTTCTGGGCGCACTTCGAAAAGGTGAACCGATTCGGTTGTTCGAGGATCAGTCGGTCTCGCCCAGCCTTGCTTCAAGTGTCGCCGACCAGCTTGTTGAGTTAGCCGAGAACCGGCATCAGGGGATTTGGAATGTCTCCGGAGCGGCGGTCGTGAATCGCCTGCAGTTTGGTCGAGCGCTTTGCGCTGAGTTCGGACTCGACGCCAGGTCGATCGTTCCTTCAAAGCTCTCGGAGGCGAAGCTCAAGAGCCCGCGCCCTCAACGAGGCGGCCTCCTTGTCGCAAAGGCAACAGCACAACTCGCAAACCAGCCACTCGACTTGTCAGCGGCGCTTGCCCGTTTTCATCGCGAGGTTGAGGCAGACCAGGGAGCCACCTGATGAAAGGAATCATTCTCGCTGGTGGCTCCGGCACTCGGCTCTACCCACTCACTCGTGTTGTGAGCAAACAGCTGCTCGCAGTCTACGACAAGCCGATGATTTATTATCCCTTGAGCACGCTGATGCTGGCAGGCATTCGGGAGATTTTGATTATCTCGACTCCCCAAGACCTACCTCGCTTCGAGGAGCTTCTTGGAACTGGAGAGCAATGGGGGATGCAGCTCTCCTACGCCCCACAGCCGCGCCCGGATGGTCTAGCCCAGGCCTTTCTCATCGGTCGTGTCTTCGTCGGCACCGACCGGGTGGCCCTCATCCTGGGTGACAACATCTTCTACGGAGACGGCCTGAGCGAGCGTCTCCAGCGAGCAACCGGCCGGGCGCAGGGAGCGACTGTATTCGGCTATTACGTCAGTGACCCGGAGCGTTACGGCGTCGTGGAACTCGGTCCTGGGAATGAGGCACTTTCGTTAGAGGAGAAGCCTAGTCATCCCAAGAGCAACTACGCCGTCACCGGGCTCTACTTCTACGACAACCAGGTGCTGGACATCGCCGCAGCGCTGAAGCCCTCCGCCCGCGGCGAACTGGAAATTACCGACGTCAACCTGGCCTACCTCGACCGCCGCCAGCTGACGGTCGAACTTCTTGGCCGCGGTTACGCTTGGCTTGACACCGGCACCCACGACGCGCTCCAGAGTGCGTCGAGTTTCATCGAAATCGTCGAGCGTCGGCAAGGACTGAAGGTTGCGTGCCTAGAGGAAATTGCCTTTCGTATGGGCTACATCGACAGTTCGCGCCTCGCCGAGCTGGCGCGGCCGATGCAAAACAATAGTTACGGCCAGTATTTGCTTGAGCTGCTTCGCACTGGAGGGGCTCGAAGGTGAAGGTAACACCCACTGAACTTCCAAGCGTTCTGCTCATCGAACCCCGGGTCTTCGGCGATTCGCGAGGCTTCTTCTTCGAATCTTTTCATGCAGACCGGTACGCTGGGGTCGGCATTCGCGATGCCTTCGTCCAGGACAACCTGTCGCGATCCGTACAGGACACACTGCGCGGCCTGCACTTCCAGGAGCCCGGCGCTCAGGGGAAGCTGGTTCAGGTGCTCAACGGTGCAGTCTGGGACGTGGCGGTCGACGTCCGCCGGGGTTCGCCGCAATTCGGTCGTTGGGTAGGCATGGAACTGAGCGCTGACAATCACCGGCAGCTGTGGATACCGCCCGGCTTCGCACACGGCTTCTGCGTCCTGACGGACAGCGCAGACTTCTTTTACAAATGCACTGCCCCGTACTCGCCCGAGTCGGAGCGCGGTCTCCGATGGGACGACCCCGCTCTAAATATCCACTGGCCTGTCAGGGCTCCCATCCTGTCTGCTAAGGACGCTGGGGCGCCGCTTCTTGCCGAGGCACCAGTACTGCCGCTCTACAGGCCCTGACCCGGCTCCTCCAACTCGGGGTGAACGGTCCAATGGTGTACCGGCTTCAACAGGCCGGAGCTGGGCTTGGCACTCCGAATTGCGAAGCCGTGCAAGCCCTTTTGAAAATCACAGCACACCCGTCCGGATTCAGCGAAGACAGCGACGTCGAGGCGGTAGTTACCGTCGGCGAGGCCAAGGCGACTCAAATTCAGCCTCGCCGTAGCCGCGGGGGCGGAGGCGATGGCGTGGCTGTCGCGCCAGAGTAGGGTTCCATCCTGGGAGACGAGCGATACCTCCACGCCCAGCCCGGAAAGCGATGGGTCGGCTTCAACGTCGATCACCGTCTCGAGGGCATCCTCTGCGTCAAAAACGGCGTGTTCGACGCCGTCTGACATTTGCACGCGTACGGCCGCCACTTCCGCTTCGAAGGTGCCCCAACGGCGGCCAGCTTCAGCGGGCGGCCCTCGGCGCGGCTGGCGACCCTGAGGATGCAGTTGCGCCGGCTGAACTGCGCCGGGCGTCATCTCGGCCTGAACCTCAGCTTCGGCCACTGCCTTCCGGTATTCGGAAACTACAAAGGCTGGGTCCCCATAGGCCTTCAGGGTGCCCGCGTCGAGCCATGCGGCCTCGTCGCAGCGGCGTTGAAGGGTTTCCATGTCGTGGGTCACCAGGAGGATGGTCTTCCCGGCCCGACGAAACTCAGTCATCTTCGCTGTGCTCTTGCGCGAAAAGTGCTCATCCCCGACGGATAGAATCTCGTCGATGATAAGAAGTTCCGGGTCGACATGCGTGGCGACGCTGAACGCCAGCCGAGCGTACATTCCGCTCGAGTAGGTGCGCACCGGCTGATCGATGAAGTCCCCAAGTTCGCTGAACGCGACGATCTCCTCCATCCGCTGCCGGATCTCCCGACGCGACATGCCGAGAATGATGGCATTGACGACGATGTTCTCGCGCCCGGTGAAGTCCGGGTGGAACCCGGCCCCGAGCTCGAGGAGCGCAGAGATTCGACCGTTGACTTCGACGCTGCCCTTGGTCGGCCGATAGATTCCTGTTACCAGCTTCAGAAGAGTGCTCTTGCCCGACCCATTTCGACCCACCAACCCAACCGTTCGTCCCCGGGGGACAGTCAATGAGACGTCACGAAGGGCTGTTGTGACCGCAATGGGCTCCTGAACCTCCGGGGTGCGCTTAAGAAAAGCGACCAGCTCGGACTTCAGCGTCGTGTACTCCCGTCGCACAGTTTGCTTGCGGAACTCCTTGCTGACGTTCCGAAGGACAATCGCATCCATCGTTTCAGACCAATTCCGCAAACTCTTCCCGGCGTTGCTCGAAGACGCGGGACGCAAGCCAGAGAAGTAGGATGGAGCCGAGCATCACCCCTGTGAGCGCGCGCCAATGAGGAAGCCGGTGCTCATAGAAGATGTATTGGTAGGAGGTGATAATCACCGACATGGGGTTGGCGATCAGATAGAACCTACGGAAGGACTCCGGAACATCGTCCGGTCGGTAAAGTATTGGGGTAACGAAAAACCAGAGCGTCAGGAAATTGGTCATAATCTGCTGCAGGTCTCGAAACGCAACATTCAGTGCTGACACCAGGAACGACACGCCGAGGGTGAAGACCAGCTGAACGAAGAGCACCGCCGGCAACATCACCACGTGCCACGTCGGCCAAACTCCTACCAGGCCACCGAGCACGAAGATCAACGGCATCGTGAGGAGGTAATTTGCGAGATTGGTCGCCACCACCGTCGCTGGAAGGACCTGGGCCGGGAAGCGGACTTTGGTGAGGAGGTCGCGGCGATCGCTGATGGCGCTTGCCCCAGTACCCACGCTAGACGAGAACCAAATCCAGGGCAGAAGGCCGATGAAAACATAGTAGGTGTAGTGCTCGATTTTATTGCGCGTGATGACGCCAAACACCAACCCATAGACCGCCATCAGGAGCATTGGATTGAGAAAGGTCCACAGGAACCCGAGCGCCGAGCCCCGGTAGCGAGCCTTCAGCTCGCGCTGAGTCAGGTTCCAAAGCAGCGCGCGGTACTGCCAAAGTTCTCGGAGGTTTTGAATCATCGATGCCCGGCTTCATACGGGAAACAATGCACCGATGCACCTGGAGGTAAATGAGTTGCACGAGAGGCGCCTTCCTATTCAGCCGAGGAGGCCTCTCTTCAGCGTGAAAACCTTGTTCCCTCCAGGTCGGACGACTCCCAAAGAGAGATGCGAAGCAGAATTCGAGACGAGCGTGAAGTCGACCCTGGAGGACCGCGCGGGTCTAAGGACGGCCGGACGAGCTGGTTGACTGGGCGCGTCTGCCGCTTCGAGCCGAGAGCTCGTCAGGACGTGAAACGACTCCTGGACGGCAGCTGGCAGGTCAGCGGCCCCCGTCCGCTGATTGGGCTGGTCCTGGAGAAAGACCAACGCGCCCCAATCGGTGACGTTCGGTTCGAGATGCAAGTCTCGACCACCGAGTCACCATCGCCTTTCACCTTGCTCCTCGACACCGGTGCCGGCTTCGCTCAAGCGAAACAGGTTCCTCTCCCAGCGCCTGAAGCCGGCGTCATCGCAGCGCTGGTGACGTTGCCGGAAGACACAGTTGCGCTGGGACTTCATCCCGGCTCGATGACGACATTCCGCTTGGGTGCCCTGGGCGCGATTGAGTTGACGGCGGTCGCAGCCATGGTTGCGCACGCTGTCCCGCAGGTGCGACGTCTGCTGCGTGAACCGGCCCGATTCGCGTTGCTTCTGGGGCGGGCCATTCGACTGCTTCGCCAGCGCGGGACGCGCGGCGTCGTCGACCGGCTGCGCCGAGGCACCCAAGAGCAGCTGCTCGACGAGGGCTACGCGGGTTGGGCCAGGCGCTATGGAGCGCTCAGCGAAGCGCAGCTCAACCAGCTACGTGCGAGGCTCGAAGCCTTTAGGTTCCGTCCGACGATTTCACTTCTACTCACCTCCGACCAAGTCTCCGAGGCTCGGCTTCGACGCACGGTGGAGGCGTTGGAGCATCAGGTCTATCCCAACTGGGAACTCTGCGTCGCCGAGGAAACCATCTCGGACGAACTCCGCAGCGTGTTCGCACGGAGCGTCGTTGCGTCGCAGATTCGCTGGGCCTCGGGGATGGACCCGCTGGCAACTGCCCGTGGTGAAGTCGTCGCGCGCCTCGTGCCCGGGGATGCGTTGGCCCCCCAGGCGCTCTTCGTCGTCGCCGAGGAGTTTAACCGGGTGCCGAACCTCGCTCTGCTCTACGCGGACTCAGACTCGGGCGACGCCACCGACTCCGCAGCCCCGTCTTTCAAGCCGGACTGGAGTCCAGCTTGGCTCCAAGCACAGGACTACATCGGACGGGCAGCGTTTTTTCTCACCGAAGGCGTGCGCGCCTTGGGCGGATGGCGCAGCCGTGATGGAGAGGTTTCTCACCACGAATTGCTCCTCCGGTATACGAGCGACCTTCCGGTAGAACGCATCTCCCATGTGCCGGCTGTTCTCCTGCACTCGCCTCCTGAGCCAGCGCCGACAGCCGCCGAGGTACGCGAAGGCGTCAGGGTCATACAAGCGAGTCTCGACCGGGTGCGTACGGCGGCCACCGCAGAGCCAGGCACGCAGCTCGGGACGTACCGCATCCGCTATGCCGTCCCGAGTCCACAGCCGCTCGTCACCGTGGTGATTCCCACGCGAGACAATCTCCGCCTCCTCAAGCGCTGCGTCCAAAGCGTACGGGAGGTGACGACCTACCGTCCCTTAGAACTCTTGGTGGTCGACAATGACAGCCGCGAACGCGGCGCCGTCGGCTTTCTTGCGGCGCTAGAGGCGGACGATGTCGCGCGGGTGTTGCGCTATCCACACCCCTTCAACTACTCGGCGATGAACAACCTTGCGGCGCGCGAAGCCCACGGCGCGTTGCTGTGCCTTCTCAACAACGACGTCGAAGCGATTGACCCGGGTTGGCTCACGGAGATGGTTGGCCTGGCGCTTCAACCTGGCATCGGGGCGGTGGGGGCGAAACTTCTGTACCCCAACAACACCATCCAGCACGCCGGAATGGTCTGCGGGACTCTTCGGAGTCGCATCGCACGCCTACCTACGTGAGAAGCGACAGTCGCCCGGCTATTTGCTTCAGCTCAAAACAACGCGTGAGGTGGCGGCGGTCACAGCCGCCTGTATGGTGCTACGACGGGACCGTTTCCTCGAGGTTGGCGGCCTCGACGAGACTGAACTTTCAGTTGCCTTCAACGACATCGACCTCTGCTTCAAGCTGCTGCGCGCGGGCTACCGCAACCTCTGGACTCCTTACGCAGAGCTTTACCACCAAGAGTCCGCTTCGCGCGGAGATGACGAGGGTCGAGCAGACCGCCGACGCTATTTGCAGGAAGACGCGGTGATGAGAAAGCGCTGGGCGGCGCTCATCGAGCGTGACCCGTACTACAACCCCAACCTCGCGTTGGACTCCTTTGTTCCGCGTCCTGCGTGGCCACCGCGGGTGGTGTGGCCTTGGGCGTGACACCCCCCACGGTTGCCTTGGACGCAACGCTCTGGGACGAACCCACCACCGGCATCGGACTGTACACTCGGCAGGTCGCTGAGGCGCTGGGGAAGCGCGGCGTGCCAGTGGTGAGACTTGGGGCGCGCACCTCGGGCGAATACCCGCGTCGACTGAAGGGCTACAGCCTCTACACCTTGGCCGAGCTGCCGCGCACGTTGGCGAAGCTTCGGCCGCCGGTGTTTCACGCCGTCGCCAACTTCAATTTGCCACTGCGGCGGTTTCCTGGGACGGCCTACGTCCTGACCGTTCACGACCTCATTCCGCTCGAACTTCCGGAGACGGTGTCCTTAAGGTTTCGTTGGCAGTTTCGCCTCTGGCTCGAACGCAGTCTCCGCGTCGTCGACCATGTCGTGTGCGACAGCGCCACGACGCGCGAGGCGCTTCTAGCCCGCTTCGACTGGTTCGGCGAGGCGCAGGTTAGCGTCGCGCACCTGGGCGTCGACCACGTGCGTGCCCCGGTGCTTGACGCCACCAGCCGCGCCTTTCTCGAGACGTTGGGGCTGCCGGCAGAGTTCCTCCTCTACGTCGGCGCACTCGACGCACGGAAGAATGTTGGTCTGGTCCTCGACGCGCTGGAGCGGCTACGCCCCTGGCGAACGGTGCCATTCCTTTTGGTCGGGCAACGCTGGTACGGCTCAGGCCCGGTCGAGCGGCGCATTCGCGACATGCGCAAGACCGGCTATGACATTCGCCTCTTGGGGTTTCAGCCGGAGCCGTTGCTGCATGCCCTCCTGCAGCGCGCGACCGTCTTCGTCTTCCCGTCGCGTGGCGAGGGCTTTGGACTTCCCCCTCTCGAGGCGATGGCGTTGGGCACGCCGGCGGTGGTGAGCACGGCCGGGGCCTTGCCGGAGGTGTGTGGCACAGCAGCCGTCCAGGTCAGCCCTGACGACGCGGGGGGGCTGGCGAACGTGCTCCGGCGCCTCCTCGAATCTCCCGACGAGAGGCAAGCCCGCGCCGAGGCAGGTCGGCGGCACGCGGCACGCTTTCGATGGGCCCATGTGGCTGAGCACCTCGACGAGGTCTACCGGGCGGTCTCCGGCCGGTAGCCTCTGCTGGAGGGGGTGTGGGCAGATGGCGTTGGCCGTGTGTCTGGCAACCCGGGCGACGGCAATTTGGAGGGGTCCGGAGCCACTGGTAGCCTGTGACCGATGACGGTACGTCGACTGCTTCCTCTTCTTTGCGGGCTGTGGGCCACGTCGGCGGGTGCCCAAGCAGTAGTTCAGGCAACCACGAGCGTGGCGCTGGATGGCGGCACCGGCTTGACGACCGCTTACGTTGTGACCTCCGGTGGTGCGGAATTTGGAATGGCCAATGCCGGTCAAGACCTGGAAGTCTTCGGCATGTCTGGCGCCTTCACCAACAACCAGCCCGGGCAATTCTCGACATTCGCGGTTGCTGACCAGTACACGCTCGGCACTTCACCGACCACCCTCGTCTTTGCTGCCGACCTCGGCGCCGCTTGCTCGCTGTCGCCGTGCGTTGACGCGTTTCTTTGGACCGCAAGCGGCGGGTTTGTTGCTCAGACCCCGGCCCTGACGAGCGGTGCCCTCGTCCCGACAGCGATGGCCGTCGACGCGACCACGACCACGCCGCCGACACTTCGCGTCTACTTCGCGACCGGAGGGACCCCGGCGACCCTCTACGAACAGGACTTCATCCCCAATGGCAGCGGCACCGGGTTGACTCCGATGGGCGTGCCGCTCTTCAGGTCCCTCGCAACCGGCCAAGTGTTGGGACTGAGCCCGGATGACGCTCCCTACCCCGAGGGCTATCTCTACATCAGCGACGGCAACTCGAACATTTGGACTGTCCCCAAAACCTACGTCAGCGCCGGTGGCACACTGACCCTTTACTCGGACCTCAACGACGGGGGGTACACCGACGTGGAAGTCATTTCCTGGACTCAACCCTACATCCTCGCGGGCGCTGGGGCGGGGGGTGTGTACGCGCTGTCCAATGATGGCGGGACGACGACCGCGAGCGGCATCGTCCTCGGCCAAGCTTCCGTCAAGGCTACGTCCGGGAGACAAACCTTCCCCGTCTCCGCCGCGTCGGCGGGTTCGTCAACGACACTCACCCTGGTGACGGAAGACGCCTTTTCCACGTTCGATGCGGGCCCCAACCCCTGGCTGCATTTTGTGGAGCAGAATCTCTTTCCCAACGTCGATGGAGGTTCATCGGGAGGATTCGACGCCGGTGGCATTCCCACCATTCCCATCATCCCACCAGGGCCCGGGCAGCTGACCGGGACCGCGAATAGCTGCAACTGTTCGACGGCGGGGAGCGCACCCGCGCTGCTTGCCTTGCTGCTTCCCCTCCTGGCACGGCGCCGCCGCCGGTAGCGGGCGGCCTGCGGGCCGTGGTAACGCTTCTCGCATCCCAGGTGCCTTCTCGCGTCGCAGGCCTCTTTGTCGCCGCTTCACTTCTGGCCTGTGGGGCTCCGACCGTCGCGGTCACGCCCCCGGGGCCTGCACCAGCGCTACGACTGACGATTGTCGGCACCAACGACTGGCACGGCTGGGCGCAGCCACACCAGGTCCGGATGCCCGACGGCTCAACCGTGGACGAGGGCGGATTGGCGCTCTACGCATCGGTGCTGAAACAGCTGCGGGCGGAAACCGGTGGCCAACTGCTGGTGTTGGATGCGGGGGACGTCTTCCAGGGCACCCTGGTCTCCAACCTGAGCGAGGGGGCAGTGATGGTCGACGCCTTCAACGCCCTCGGCGTGGATGCCGTCGCGGTCGGCAACCACGAGTTTGACTACGGCCCAGTTGGACCGGCGGCCGTTCCAACAGCGCCGGGAGATGACCCGGTGGGCGCTCTCAAGGCACGCGTCGCCCAGGCACGGTTTCCCTTCCTCGCGGCAAACATTGTCGAGGCATCCACCGGGGCGCCCCCCGCCTGGCTTCGAGGAACGGCCATGCGCGACGTCGGCGGCATCCGAGTGGGCATCATTGGCCTCACAACGGTGGACACTCCCAACCTCACCAACCCGATCAACGTTGCCGGCTTGCGCTTTCTGCCGCTGGTCCCAGTGGTCAAGACGCAAGCGGCGCACCTCCGGGAGCAAGGCGCCCAGCTGGTGGTGGTGGTGGCCCACGCTGGTGGTTCCTGCGAGGACTGGCGAAACCCGCTCGACGTGTCGACATGCAATGCAGGCGAGGAGATTTTTGCTCTCCTCAACCAGCTTCCCCGCGGGACGGTGGATGCCGTGGTGGCAGGCCACACACACCGCCCGCTGGGGCACTTCGTCAACGGGACTCCCGTTATCGAAACGTCGGCCCTGGGACGGAGCTTCGGCCTCATTACCCTTGAGTTGGACCCAAGCACCCGGCGGCCGCTTGTTTCCGCGACACGCATCGAGGCCGAAGTGGCCTTGTGCGAGCAGGTGGTGGAGGGCACGCACCGCTGCGATGCGGGCGTCCTTGCCAAGGGCAAGCCACTGGTCGCTGCGGCATTCCACGGCCAGCCCCTGCACCCCGACGCCGCGATGGTCCAGCGGCTCGCCCCGGCCCTGGCGGCGGTGGCCCAAGTGCAAGCACAGCCGCTGGGCATTGAAGTGCCGGTGACGCTGCACCGAGGGGGGAACGGCGAAACTCCCCTGGGCAGCGCGACCGCCGATGCGCTGCGGCGCATGGAGGGCGCGGACGTCGGGCTCCTCAACTCGGGAGGGCTCCGGGCTGACCTGGTGTCAGGCCCGCTGACGTATGGGCACCTCTACGAGACGTTTCCCTTTGACAACGCCGTGGCCACGCTCCAACTGACGGCGGCCGAGCTCAAGGCACTCCTCAACGCCATTCTCAACCACGGACGGGTGCCCCAGCAGTCCGGGCTGAAGATCGCCGTGGCTGCCTGCCCGAGTGGGCTGCAAGTCATCCGTGTGTCGCTTTCAGACGGGACGGCGCTTCAGGACGGACGCCTCTACCGGGTGGTCTTGCCGGATTACCTCGCGCGGGGTGGCGACGGGCTCCAGCACTTCATGGAAGCGCTGCCTTCCGAGCGGCGAGACTTGGGCGACCGGCGGCCGGTCAACCTGAGGGACGCCTTGGCGGCGGACCTCAGTCGTCGGGGGGAGCCGCTGGTGGCCCCGCCTGCAGGCCGTACCCAAGTGCTGCACGGCGACGCTGCGGGCTGCGCCCTTTGAGGGGGCGCCCCCCGGGGGGGCCTTGTCAGATTGGCCTGCTCATCTGCCGGCCCGCGATGCTCTACAAAGTCACCCCGGCCATGCTTCCGGGTACTCGCAAGCCGCCCGCTCCGGGCCGTGGAGACACCAAGCCTCGCCGTCGCCGCCCCTCGTCCATCTTCGACGGGGAGGGCAACGAAGTGCTGATTACGCTGATGTGTCTGAAGTGCCACCACATTCGCCCGCTGGCCCAATTCGGGCTCCGGCGAATGCCGGACGGCGCCATCCGCAACCAGCCCTGGTGCCGGAGCTGCCGAGGTGCTGCCACGCCCAAGCGCAAGGCCGCCGCTGCGCTTGCTGTCGACGTGACGCCAGCCCCCCCCGTCCCGGGGGCCTAGAAATACACCGCCCGGGCCGGGAAGCCCCAACGGCAGCCCGTCCGTGTCCACTCCCCGTGGGCCACGCAGGCTGCCCAAGGGTGGTGTCTGGGTTCCGTATTTACGTCGCGAGGTCCAGCGCCAGACACACCGTTTACAAACCGACGTCATCTCTCCCATCCACCTGTAAATAGAGAGGGTTCCAAGGGGATGGAGGGTGAACTGCGCTCGTGCTTGCGTCCGCCTACATGCCCGTGGCAGCATTTACATTGCACCACGTCATGACAGTTACTGATTGACAACAGTCTGCCACCTCTGACCAAGGAATGAACGGCCATGTCGATTGCGATGGTGATGAAGGAAGGGTCCGCTTCGCCGTCCTCCCCGGTTTCGCCCAAAGGGGACGCAGCGACTGCGCTGCATGGACGGCGCTTCGCAGGGATTTTCCGGCCTTACTCCACCGCGGACGTCGAGCGACTGCGGGGCACGGTGCGGGTGGCGTACACGCTTGCCGACTTGGGAGCCCGGCGTCTCTGGGAGCTGCTCCACACGGAGGACTACGTGGCAGCGCTGGGCGCCCTTACCGGCAACCAGGCGGTGCAAATGGTGCGCGCGGGGTTGAAGGCCATTTACCTTTCGGGCTGGCAGGTGGCCGCGGATGCCAACAGCGCCGGGCAGATGTACCCAGACCAGAGTCTCTACCCAGTCGACTCGGTGCCGCAGGTGGTGCGAAAAATCAACCAGTCCCTCCGCCGGGCGGACCAGATTGAGCACGCGGAGGGTAAGGCCCAGCACCATTGGCTGGTGCCCATCCTCGCCGACGCGGAAGCCGGCTTTGGCGGCCCGCTCAACGCCTTCGAGTTGATGAAGTCGATGATTGACGCCGGCGCGGCTGGGGTCCACTTCGAGGACCAGGTCGCCTCGGAGAAGAAGTGCGGCCACATGGGTGGCAAGGTGCTCGTCCCCACCAGCCACTTCATCCGGACGCTGGTGGCAGCCCGGCTGGCCGCCGACGTGTGCGACGTGCCAACGCTCCTCGTCGCCCGGACGGACGCCGACAGCGCGAAGCTGCTGCTGTCGGACGTCGACCCGCGGGACCGGGACTTCATTCTTCCGGGCGAGCGGACGGCCGAGGGCTTCTTCCACCTCCGTGGAGGACTGGAGTGCGCCATCGCCCGTGGCCTGGCCTACGCGCCGTACGCGGACCTCCTCTGGTGCGAGACGTCCAAGCCGGACCTAACGGAGGCCCGGGCCTTTGCCGAGGCCATCCGAGCGAAATTCCCGAACAAGCTGCTCGCCTACAACTGCTCGCCGTCCTTCAATTGGAAGAAGAACCTGGACGACGCCACCATCGCGCGCTTCCAGCGAGAACTTGGCGCGATGGGGTACAAATTCCAATTCGTCACGCTGGCCGGTTTTCACGCGCTGAACTACGGGATGTTCGAGCTGGCGCACGCCTACCGCACAGAAGGGATGTCCGCCTACGCGCGACTTCAGACCGCCGAGTTCGCCGCCGAAGCGGACGGCTACACCGCGACACGCCACCAACGCGAGGTGGGCACGGGCTACTTCGACGACGTGGCCCAAGTCATCTCGGGTGGTCTGGCCTCCACCCTGGCCCTGAACGAGTCGACCGAGACGCAGCAGTTTTAGTCCCGGCTCTCCAGAGGCGAGCCCTCCGCGGGCTGAAGGGAGGGGCCTTCAGCCGCGGACGAGCTGAACGCGGGCATGGCCGCGGTGGGCAAAGTAACGGTAGCCCGTCCGTGAGACGGCGCTTGCGCCGCGGGCGCCGACCCGGACGTCCTTGGGCACGTGAAACATTTCGCCGTCGGCAAGGAAGCGGTTTTCGCGCACCTGGAGCATGCAGGCGAAGAGGAGCGCCGACTCAGCGCTGTCCAGCTCGACGTCCGCGTCCGGGTTGGAGAGTGCAATCTCCACGTCTTCGCCGCCGAGCGTGGCCATCCCCAGCGTGCGGTAGGCCCGCCGGTCCTCGGTGAGAGCCCAGTCAATCCACGCGCCGAAGGGCCGGGCTTCGATGTCTTTGAGGTCGCCCAAGCGCCGCAGCCCATCCTCCCGCCCGAGTGCCAGCTTTCCGGCCCGATGCAGGACCAGGCCCCGGCCGTCCGACAGCAGCAGCGCCCGCAGCAGGCGCGAGGCACGGCGCAGCGTTCCCTGCTCGGCCCACGGGTCCGGGAAGTCCGCTCCGAGAAGGCGCCGCTCGTCGGCTGGGTCCACTGGGGCCGGCAGAAGCGCGAGGTGGTAGCTCCCCGCGAGGAAGCCGGGTGGCAATGCACGCTGGTCGACTGTACCGAGTGCAAACGATGCCGCCGTCTCGATGAGGAGCATGTGCGTTGTCGGCCAGACGAGTTCCACCACGCCGCCTCCGCGGGCCTGGCCTGGATGGACGGCGAGACGGGGCCGAGGGCTGCCGACGTCTTCGAGGAGGTCTTCAAGCGCCCGGACGTCCTGCAGAAGGGCCTTGTCGCGAAGGACGGTGACCCAGCCGACGTCGGCCGAGCGCTCCGGGTCCGCTTTGCTTGGGTGGGACGGCAAATGTACGCGCACCACCGCGCCGTCGGCCGCGAGCTGCGCGACGACGGCCAAGCCCGGAACGGGCACGAAGCCGGTGACACCTCCGAGGGGAAACGGAGCGAGCTTGCCGTCGGTGAAACGGAGTGTGCCGAGGCCGGTGGCCTGGTCGACAGTCAGCAGTTCGGCGCCGAGGCTTCTCACTGCGCGTCAGCGGCTGCGGGGTTCAGGTCCGCGTGGACCTGAACCCCCGGACGGCGGGCACCAGTGGAGGTGGACGGGATCGAACCGACGACCTTCGCATTGCGAACGCGACGCTCTCCCAACTGAGCTACACCCCCAACCACTGCGGACATGGGTTACGAAATGGGCCACAGCGTGTACTTCTGCACCTCCCGGGCTGTCAACGGACGCTGCTGCAGGCGTAGGTACGGCTCGCACCGCTTGCTCCCGTCTTCCAGCGGTAGCGGTTTCCCTCTAGATTGCCCAACCCGAACCTCCGGATGACTCCCAACCCAGTGAAGCCGCCGAGCCCGCAAGAGCTCGCGAAACTCGAGCATGCTTTTGCGTCGGACCCGAGCTCCGATGCCTACCGTCCTCTCGCCGAGGCCTACCTCGGCATGGGCCGCTTCATGGAGGCCATGGTCGTTTGTAAGAAGGGTGTGAAAGCGCACCCCAACCGTCCGGACCCACGGGTGCTGCTGGCGCGCGTCTATGCCGACCAGGGGAAGGACAAGAAGGCCATCGAGGAGCTGACGGCCGCGCTGCAAGTGGCGCCAGAGGACCGCACCATTCTGCGACAAATCGGCGCACTGCAGATGAAGACGGGAGATGTCAGCGCTGGGCAGGCCAACCTCCTCAAGGCTTGGGAGCTCGCCCCCACCGACGCCGAGACGCTGGCCCTGTTCGCCCAATGGAAGCTGGAACCGCCTCGGCCGCCTCCGCCGCCAGAACCCGTCGCGCCTCCCCCTCCGCAGGCCGGCACCCGGGCGCCCCGGACGGGGGAGGGGCCGGCGGCCCGCATGCCCGTCAACGGGGCGCCCGCCGCCACCGTGTCACGGACGATGCTGCGCGCTACCGAAGAGGAGGACGAGCGTCTGAGAAAGCACGCCAAGGCCAGCTCCGGTGCTGCCAAGGCGTTCTTCATCCTGCTCGGGCTGGGCGCAGTGACGGTGACCGGCTTCTACGTCTGGGGTCAGTGGACGGCGCGCCGTGCCAACATCTACAGCCGCAACCTGAAGGAGGCGAGCGAGCAGCTGAAGCACGACAGCTTCGCCTCGTACAAGCTCGCGTGTACGGCCGCCGAACAGGCCCTTGAGGTCGAGCCGAAGGCAGTCACTCCGCACGCCGACCTGGCCTACGCCTACGCCATTCGCTGGGGCGAGCACGGGGACGGGGACGACGCACGGCGCTTCGCCGAGGAGCACCTCCAGGCTGCCAAGGCAGGGAACGAGGTGGACAGCCACCTCTACGCGGCCGAAGCGCTGCTCCAGCAATACTCGGGGCAGGGAACCCGCGCCCTGGGAGAGCTGTCGCGGCAGGTGAAGGCCTTCGACGAAGAGGGCCATGCCTCCTCGCTTCTCTACCTCACCTTGGGACTGGTGCAGATGAATGCCGGCGACTTGGAGCGCGCCCGCGAGAGTCTGGAGAAGGCGCAGGCGCTGGCGCCGAGCGACCCGCGCGTCTATGCAGCGCTGGGGGCACTGCACCGCCGTCGAGGTGATGCCAGGAGCGCCGAGCAGAATTTTGGCTTTGCCCTCCGCTATGAAAAGGACCACTCCGCCTCGCTGCTTGGGCTCAGCCTGCTCCTCCTCGAACAGGACAATCCCGCGCGCTATCCCGCCGCCGCCATCAACCTGAAGAAGCTGTTGGAAGGGGAACCGCCGCCCTCTCCCCGGCAGCTGGCGGTGGCCCACATGGCTCGGGCGTTGCTCATCGCGCGGGTGCAAGCGGCGCTGCCGCTGCTCAAGCCGGATGAGCAGAAGAGCCTGGCCGAGCGAACCAATGTGCCGCTCGACCACACCGAGGCCGCAGCCCTGGAGGCCAAGGAGGAGCAGGAGGCATTCAACTTGGACCGCAACAATCCCGAGTTGCGGCTCCTCAAGGGCAAGCGCTTGGTGGCGGACGGCCAGCTCGACGCTGGCATCCAGGAAATGCGGGAGGCGGTGAAGATGGACCCCACCCGCGCACAGTTCTACGTGGACTTGGCGCGGGCGTTGATGCTGAAGCCGGACGGGGCGCGCGAGGCCCAGGACGCCCTGGTGACGGCCAACCGGACGCTGCCGGACAGCCCGAAGCTGATGGTGCTGCTCGGGCAAGCGTACCGGCGGCAGGGGCGTTTGGACGACGCCATTGCGCAGTACAACAAGGCGCTGGCCGACCCCAAGACACGCAACCCGGATGCGCGGCTGCAGCTGGGCATCGCCTACCGGGAAAAGGGTGACTTCAAAGAATCCGAGAAGCAGCTGGTGAAGGCCAGCGAGGAGTACCTCGGACAATCGCGCCGCATTGCGGAAACCTTTACCGAACTCGGCCGCACCTATGAAGCGATGGGCGACCGCACCCGCGCCGATGAGGCTTACCAAAAGGCCCTCAACTCGGACGCCGACTACCCCGAGGCCTACTTCTTCTACGCGCATCTTTTGGCCACCGACAAAAGGGCGAAGGACAAGGCCCGGGCAAGCGCGTTGGCCTACCTCCGGCTTGACCCCCGCGGCGAGCACGCCGTGGAGGCGCAACGCATCGCGCAATAGACCGGCCACGCCGCGGGGCGCTTTGACAACGGGCCTGTGGCGACGGCGGCCGCGCCCCACTTCCACACCGACGTGGGGTCGGGCTTGATGGAAGTCGCACGGCCCGGTACACCTTGGCCCCTGCATCCCGTCGCCGAGCGCGAGGTTCTCCAGCCGTGAATGCCCAGGTGGTGAATCGCCCAGTCTCGGCCAGCGACTTGCTCTCGCTGACCAAGCCCAGACTGTCGAGCCTGGTGCTGTGCACCTGCGCTGGCGGGATGTGGCTGGCTCCAGGGGGGCTGACGCCGGGGCGGTGGCTGCTCACCCTGTTGGGCACGGCCGGGACGGTGGGCGCCGCCAACGCCCTCAACTGCTACGTCGAGCGTGACGTTGACCGGGCGATGGTGCGGACGCGCAACCGGCCGCTTCCGGCCGGACGCATGGACCCCCCGGTCGCGCTCTTTTTTGCTCTGGCGCTGGCGGCCGTGTCTCTCCCGGTGCTGGCGGTGGGAAGCAATTGGCTCACCACCGGCCTCGGCTTACTGGCGCTGCTCACCTACGTCCTCATCTACACCCCGATGAAGGGACACACCGACCTCTCGATGCTGGTGGGAACGGTACCGGGCGCGCTCCCTCCCCTGATGGGCTGGACAGCGGTGACCGGGAGGCTCGACCTTGGTGGCCTGGTCCTGTTCAGCATCCTCGTGCTGTGGCAGCTGCCCCACTTTCTGGCCATTGCCCTCTTCCGCAAGGCCGAGTACCGCAAGGCCGGGCTGCACACCGTGCCGCTTCACCTCGGGGATGAAGCGGCACGCTGGTCCATGCTGGCCACCACCGTCCTGTTGGTGCCGATGACGCTGGTCCTCGTCCCGCTGCATGTCGCCGGGCGCTTTTACCTGGTGGTGGCCGCCGCCCTGGGCGTGGCCTTCCTGGGCGTCCAGGCGTGGGGCGTGGTGCGACGGCTTGGCGCGGGCTGGGCGAGGAAAAGCTTCTTCTACTCGCTGGTCTACCTCGCCGGCCTCTTCGCGGCCCTCTTCCTCAACGCAACCGCACACCGCTAACGGCTTTCCAAGGTGAGGGCGAGTCGGGCAGCCCCGCGACGTCTGGTGGTGGCCGGGGTGGGCCTCAGCTTCTTTTTCGCCTTCGTTTCTGCCTTCGGCCAGGTGCGCGGGCTTCTCGGCCCTCAAGGCATTGCACCAGCCGCGGCCCTCCTGCGCAACGCGGGCGAGGCCTGGGGGCCCTGGAAGGCTGGCTGGGCGTTGCCGTCGGTGCTGTGGCTTAACGCCAGCGCCGGGGCGCTCCAGGGGCTGTGCCTGGTGGGCGCGCTGGCCGGGCTGGTGGCGGCGCTGGGGCTGGCGCCGCGCTGGGCGCTGTCGGTGGCGCTCGTCCTGCACATCTCGCTGGTCAGCGTGGGGCATGTCTTCTGGCACTTCCAGTGGGACGCACTGCTGGCTGAAGCCGGGCTCCTCACCGTCTTGGTGTCGCCGGCCGGGCTTCGCCCTCGGTGGAGTGACTCCCCGCCCATGGCAAGCTGGCGGTGTGTGCAGCTGCTGCTGGTCCGGCTGATGGTGGCCAGTGGTGCGGTGAAGCTGCTCAGCGGTGACGTCACCTGGCGCAACCTCACTGCGCTGCGCTACCACTTCTGGACGCAGCCGTTGCCGACGCCGCTTGGCCTATGGGTGGCGGTGTGGCCGCCCCGCCTCTTGGATGCCGCCTGCGCGATGACGCTGGCGGTGGAGCTTGGCGCGGCCTTCTGCCTCCTCGGCCCGCGCCCAGTGCGCTTGGCGGGCGCGGTGGCGCTGGCCTCATTGCAGCTGGTCATTGCCCTCACCGGCAATTATGGCTTCTTCAATTTGCTGTCGGTGGCGCTGGTGGCGGCCATGCTGCAGGACGGCGACCTCGGTGCCCTGGGGCGCTGGGTGTTGCGAGGCAGGGAACCTCGGCCGGCGGCGCCTGCCAGCTGGCCACTGCGCCTTGCAGCCGGGACGCTGGCCGTCTTGGGCCTTCAGGCCTTCATCGCCGGGCTGGGCGGCCCGGTGCCCTTGGCGCCAGCGCTGGAGGTGCTGGCGCCCTTGGGCGTCATCAACCACTACGGCCTGTTCGCCGTCATGACGACGCAGCGGGATGAAATCAGCCTGGACGTCAGCGAGGACGGCCAAGCCTGGCAACCTCTCCACTTCCGCGACAAGCCGGATGACGTGGGGCCTTCCTGGGTGGCGCCGGACATGCCGCGGTTGGACTGGCAGATGTGGTTCGCCGCGCTCGGCCCGTGCCGTGGCTCCCCCTGGTTTTTCTCTTTCGCGCGCCGGTTGTTGGAACGGGACGTGCCGGTGTGGAAGCTTCTGGCAACGCCGCCGCCGGCGGAGCCGCCGCGCTTTGTGCGCTCGGTGCGTCGTTCAGTGTTAGCGCCGGTGGCGGGAATGCCCTGGCCGCGCTTCGAGGAGGGGAGCGAGCCGTTTTGCCCAGTCCTCGCGCTGCGCAACGGCCGGCTGGTGTCAGTTGAAGTGGGCCCTCCTGGATTCGAACCAGGGACCAATCGGTTATGAGCCGACAGCTCTGACCGCTGAGCTAAGGGCCCTGTAGCAGCGCGGGCTGCCCACACTTGTACACCGCGGGGCACCCTGGGTGTGGCGGAAGTTTGCTTGCCCGAGTGGCCGAGCCGGGGTCTGATTTCGCTCTTGGAAGGCGCCTCGGCCGCGACGGCGGCCAAGGGGCGCCTCCTCTCACGAAACAAGGGGCAGGATGATGCGAGTCTCGGTGGGTTGGGCAGTGCTGGCGACGGTGGGCCTGGCCAGCGTGGCGCTGGGACAAGCAGCAGGCTCTCCGCCGCGCATCTCTCTGGCGCCGGTCCACGGAGACAAGAACAACGCGGTGGGAAGCCAGCTCAACGGCGAGTTGTGCAAGGTGTACAACTGCGTCCCCTACGCCAAGGTGTCCACCAACAAGAAGCCGGACTGGAAAAAGGCGAAGAAGGAGCGCGTGGTCGGCATCTTCACCACCAACATCACCAAGACGAAGAAGGGGTACACCGCGGGCGTGGCGCTGTTGGCCGGCTCCTCCAAGCCGACGCAGACCTGGAGCTTCCCACTCAGCTCGAAGCGCAACTTGAGCAGCCTCGCCCTCAAGCAGTTGGTGCATGAGTCGGGTCCCGTCCTCGGCTTCTCCGAGGACGTCTCCGGGGTGGCGGCCGTGGCCGCGGCGGAAGCTGCAGCCGCACCGCCGCCGCCGGTTGCCTCCACCACGCCCACCTCCCCCATGGTGACGGCACCGCCGCCCTCCACGCTCGAACCGGTGCCACCCCCGCCCGGCGCGGCCGGCGAGCGCTCGCTGGCGGACACGCCGGTCGCCATTGACGCGACGCCGGCCACCAACGTGGGTGGCGTGCGCGGCCAGCCGATGTTTTCGGTCGAGGTGGGAGGGACCTTCCTCCACCGAAACCTCAGTTACACCTACCCGGCCGGTGCCACCGAAAACCTGCTGACCTACACCGCCAACGTCATCGGGATGCTGGACATTGGCCTGGAATTCTTTCCCTTCGCGAAGACGGGAAGCTTCTTCACCGGCCTTGGGATTTTTGCCCAGTACCAGTTCTCCATCGGGCTGCAGAGTCAGCAGCCGGCCACCGGCGCGCAGCAGACCACCAACTTTGGGATGGGCGCCGCCGGCCTGGAGGCCCGCATCCGTCCGGTGAAATACTCGGACTTCGCCATCGACATTCCGGTGGCCTTTCGCACCTACCGTTTCGAGGTCAGCAACGCCTCCACCGCCTTCCCCGGACTTCCCAACCAAAACCTGTTGGGTGTCTCAGCGGGACTGAAGGTGGAGATTCCGATTGGGAGCTGGTTCCTCATCCTCATCGGCGGTGACTACGTCTACTGGTTCCAGCAGACGCAGCTCATCGGCAACACCAACCCGGTCTTCTACACATCCGGCAGCGCCTACGCCCTGGAAGGGGAGCTGGGCTTTGGCTTCTACATTGTGGGCCCACTCAGCCTGCGGCTGTATGGCGACTTCTCCGCGACGTTCTACTCGCTGACGACGGGAGGCACCGTCGTTTACACGGCCACCAACGCCAAGGACCAACTCCTCGGTGGCCGGGCGCTGGTGCGCCTGGACTTCTAGACAGCCGGCCCCACCAGCCCGTCGCTGGGGTGTTCCCGGTCGTCGGACGCCTTCCAGGGCGCATGCCCTCAGGCCCGCGCGGGGATGAAGACTCCGGGCCCGTTTGGCGGGAGGCGGGCGGTCGCCCTCTTAGGTTTCGACAAACGTGCGCAGCCGTTCGAGGGCGCCGTCCCATTCCTGGGAGACGAGTTCCAGGTGGCGCCGCGCGTCTTGCAGACGCCCCCGGTCCAATTCCCAAATCCGCTCGCGTCCCCGTCGGCGTCCGCGGACCAGGCCGGCGCGCTCCATCACCACCAGATGCTTGGTAATCGCCTGGCGGCTCTTCCGGGAGCCGGAGGCGAGGTGGGTGATGGACAAGGGCCCACGGTGGCAGAGCCGCGTCACCAAGCGCAGGCGGGTCGCATCTCCCAGGGCGGCGAAGACGGGGGCGGAGTCCTCGAATCCGGCCAGCGGCCTGCTGCTAGCGGGCATGAGCGAGGTACTTCTCAATCATTTCCATCTGCTTACTCCAGCCGCCCTCGTTCCTGCGGAAGGCCTCGGCGCGGCGGCCGAGCGGAATCTGGTCGAAGCCCGACTCGGTGACCGTCAACAGGGTGGCGTTCTCCTTCTCCTCCAAGGTGAAGGTGACCAGCGTGGTCGGCTCCTTCGAGAAGTCGACGCCCGCCTCGACGGCGTAGGGGTGCCAACGGTAGGAGAACAGGCGCTCCGGCTCCATCCGCTCCACCCACAACTCGAGTGGGTGCCCCTCGTACTGTCTCTGCATCTTCGCCACCTCAGCATCGACGGTGGTGGGCACGATGACGCCGCGCACCGGCGTCCCGTTGGCAAAGGGGCCCTCCAGCTTCATCCCGAACCAGCTGCCAAACTCCTGGGCGTTGGTGAGTGCCCGCCAGACGCGGCTCCTCGGTGCCTTCAGGAGAATCTTCTTCTCGATGCGGTCATTGCCCATGTGCAACCTCCCGGTTGCTGATTAGCGCAGCCCGAAACAACATGCAACCCTTGGGTTGCCCTTTCCATCCAGCCAAGACGCCTCTGGCGCTGCACGGCCCTGGACCGCCGGCACCTGCTGGGGGGCGTTCCTCAGGGCTTCCTGGGCTTCCCCTCGGCCTGCAGCGTCACGCGGAATGCGTCCAGCTCCTTTCGCTGCTTGGCGTCCAGGGCTGGAAGGGCCAGCTTCATCTGCTCGAGGGCCTGCACCAGCGTCCCGGCCACCACCAGCCTGGTAAACCATTTGTTGTCCGCCGGGACCACGTACCAGGGGGCGGCTTCGCTGGCGGTGGCTGCAATGGCGTCTTGGTAGGCCTCCAGGTAGGCGTCCCAGAAGGGGCGTTCCGCCAAGTCGGCAGAAGAAAACTTCCAGGTGCGCGTCGGGTCGTCGAGGCGCTTCAACAGCCGTTTTCGCTGCTCCTCACGGGAGAGGTGCAGGTAAAACTTGCGCAGGCAAATGCCATTGCGGCCGAGGTAGCGCTCCAGGGCGACAATGTCTTCGAAGCGCTGCGTCCAAATGTCCTTGCCCACCAAGGCGTGCGGGATTTTTTCCTGCCGCAGCACGGCGGGGTGCACCCGCACCACCAGGACTTCCTCGTAGTAGGAGCGGTTGAAAATGCCAATCCGCCCCCGTTGCGGAAGGGCGCGGGTGGTGCGCCACAGGTAGTCATGGTTCAGCTCCTCCGCGGACGGCTCGCGGAAGGAATTCACATCACAGCCTTGTGGGTTCACCCCGGACATGACGTGCTTGATGGTGCCGTCTTTGCCGGCTGCGTCCATGCCCTGCAGGACGACCAGCAGCGCCCAGCTGTCCTGGGCGTAAAGCTTCTCCTGAAGCTCGCTCAGCAGCGCCACCTCTTCCTCCAGCATGGCTTTCGCCGCCTGCTCGCCGAGGCCTTGGGTGTCGGCTGGGTCCACGTCCTTCAGCCGGAAGCCCTTTCCGTTGGTGACGCAGTAGGGCGCGATGAAGTCTCGGAAGCCTTTCGCCATGGCAGAAATCCCTTGAAGGGGCGAGAACCTGTGCCCGGCGTTGGACGCCCGCCCCGGGCGCCAAGCTAGGGGCCAGCATAGGGAGAGGCGCACACCCGGGGCGAGTCAGCTGCGACGGCGTTGGGCCTCCAGGCGGCTGCGCTGCAGCGCGCGCAGCAGCCGGGCGTCGGCCACGGCCAGGACGGAGGCCAGCGGCACCCGGGCGCCGCGGAGGCGGACGCCCTCCGCCCGGAGGTGTCGGGCCTGGACGCTGGCCACCGGCTCGGCCAGGGTGCGGTCGGCGCGCACCACCCGCCACCAGGGCAGGCCAGGGCCGCACAAGGCGAGTAGCTTTCCCACCAACCGAGCGCGCCCCGGCATTCCGGCCAACACCGCCACCCGCGAGTACGAGAGGACAGTGCCCTTGGGGATGGCGCGCACCACGCGGGACACCCTGGTGGGCAGCGGCAGGAGGGCCTTGGGCGTCAGCCGCCCTCGACGAACGAGCGCAGGCGCTTGCTGCGAGAGGGGTGGCGCAGCTTGCGCAGCGCCTTGGCCTCAATTTGTCGGATGCGCTCGCGGGTCACTTCAAAGTCCTGGCCCACCTCTTCCAGGGTGTGGTCGGACTTCTCGCCAATGCCGAAGCGCATCCGCAGCACCTTCTCCTCGCGGGGGGTGAGGGTGGCCAGCACTTTGCGCGTCTGCTCGGCGAGGTTCATGTTGATGACGGCGTCGGCAGGGGAGACGAGACTCTTGTCCTCGATGAAGTCTCCGAGGTGGCTGTCCTCCTCCTCGCCGATGGGCGTCTCGAGCGAGATGGGCTCCTTGGCGATTTTGAGGACCTTCCGCACCTTGTCCAACGGCAGCTCCATCTTCTCGGCAATCTCCTCCGGGGTGGGCTCGCGTCCAATCTCCTGCACCAGGTAGCGGCTGGTCCGGATGAGCTTGTTGATGGTCTCAATCATGTGCACCGGAATGCGGATGGTGCGGGCCTGGTCGGCGATGGCGCGGGTGATGGCCTGGCGAATCCACCAGGTGGCGTAGGTGCTGAATTTGTAGCCGCGCTTGTATTCGAATTTATCCACCGCCTTCATCAGGCCGATGTTGCCCTCCTGGATGAGGTCCAGGAATTGGAGGCCGCGGTTGGTGTACTTCTTGGCGATGGAGACCACCAGGCGCAGGTTGGCCTCCACCAGCTCGGCCTTGGCCCGCTCCGCCTTGCGCTCGCCGACGCGGATGGCCTCGTAGTTGCGCCGGAGCAGCTCCACCGGGAGGTTGGCCTCTTCCTCCACCCGCTTGATTTTTCGGACCGCGGTGCGGACGTCGCGGTCCAGTGCTTCCAGTTGGTCATGCGAGACGTTGAGACGGCGGGCCAGCTTCTTCTGCCCGGGGAGGTTGTCGCGCGACTCCTTGAGGAGCGGCCGGAGCTCGCGCATCGCCATGCCGTGCGAGCGCTCCATCTGCCGAAGCTCGTCCTCGGCCTTCTCCACCCGCTCAATCAGGGCGCGGAGGTTGAAGACGATGCGGTCGATTTGCTTCTTGTTGAGCCGCATCTCCTCCAGGATTTCCATCATCTTGATGCGGGTGTCGCGAATCTCCTGCTTGATTTCCTTCTTTCGCACCTCAGACAGCTTCTTCTTGGCGACGTCCTCTTCCAATTCATCGACGGAGGCGGCGTACTTGCGGATGCGGTCAATCTGCTTGCAGATTTGCTCGATGCGGTTGAGCTCGCTCGCGTTGAGCTGCGCGGCCGCGCTGTCCGCTTCCCCGACCTCTGCCTCACCCTCGGATTCGCTCTCCGCGGCGGCGCCCTCATCCGGGGCGTCCTTCACCACCTCACGCACCCGCAGCTTGCCGCTCTTCAGCTTGTTACCGACCTCCAGAATCTCGGCCACCGCCAAGCGGCAGGCGAGGAGGGCGCGCAGCACTTCCTTCTCGCCCTCCTCGATGCGCTTGGCGATTTCCACCTCGCCCTCGCGGGTCAGCAGCGAGACGCTGCCCATCTTCCGCAGGTAGAGGCGGACCGGGTCATTGGACTTGCCGCCCGGCTCGTCGTCCTCGTCCTTCTCCTCCTCCTCCTCGGGAGCGGCCTGCTGCTCTTCGGAGGCGGCGACGGTGGGCTTGGTCTCGGTTCCCTGGGCTGCCTTCTGGGCGTCGACAATCTCGATGTCGTTGTCGCCAAACATCGACATCACGTCGTCAATCTGGTCGGAGGAGACAATGTCCGCCGGCAGCGCGTCGTTCACCTCGTCGTAGGTGAGGAAGCCCTTCTGCCGGCCAACTTCGAGGAGGTCCTTCACCTCCTTGCGGTCGGCAATCGGCTCCTCCTCCACTTCATCTGCGGCAGCATCTGGGTCAACTTCGACTGCAGCCGCCAACTCGTCGGCCTGCTCCTCCGGGTCCAGGTCCTCGGGCACACGGCCTTTGCCCTTGGCGCCGGCGGCCTTCGCCTTGGCAGCCAGAAGCAGCTTCTTCCGCTTCAGCTCCTTCTCGCGAAGGGCGGCGGACTTGGCCTTGGGCTTCGCCTTGGCGGAGTGTTTGGGCGTGGACTTCTGCTTGGCCATAACGAGGGGTTGCCTTGGGGTGGAGAGGGGCGAGGCGGGAAAATCAGGGTGAACACGCGGATCTAGCGCGCAGGCCTTTGGATTTCAAACCGACTCGAAACCGGGTGCCGAAGCGCGCCCTTCGCCAAGGACGCGGCGGCGCAGCCCGAGCAGTTCCACCCGCTCAGCTTGGAGTCGGCGCGTGTCCTCGTCCAGTTCATGCGCTGAGGCGTGTTCGCCCGTCACCCGGGCGATGTGGGTGAGTGCTTCGTCAATGCGACGCAATTTCAGCCGGCGGCAAAGGCGGGCGAAGGCCTCCGCCAAGGGCGCCTCGTCGGTGGGGAGGGTGCGCCCTTGGGCGGCCACCACGTCCAGCAGCCGGGTCGGCAGCTCGTCCAGGGCGTCGGCCGAGGGGACACCGCCCTGCAGCCGGGCGAGGATGATGCGCAGCCCGGCGTGGTGCACCAACTCATCGGTGCTGTGCGCCCCTCCTTCCTCGAGGAGGGCCGGCTGGCGGAGGGCGGCTGCGACGAGGGCGGCCTCCACCGCGTCCACGGGGCGGGCCGGGGGGGCGGCAGGGACTGGCCGGGGGATGGCCCGGGCGGGTTCCACCCGGCCGCGCAGGGCCGCCTCCAACTCAAAGGCCGGCAGGCCGAAGCCGCGGGCCATTGCCGCGAGGAAGGCGGTGCGGATGAGGCCCGGTTGGAGGTGGGCCAGCACCGGCTTGAGGCGCTCCAGGGCCTCCATTTTCCCTTCGAAGCCCGCGGCGGCGCCGTCCGGGAGGAGGCTGAAAAGCAGGTATTCGCTGAGCGGCCGGGCCTGAGTCAGCAGCGTGCGCAGTCCACTCTCCCCGGTCCGGCGGGCAAAGGTGTCGGGGTCTTCCCCCTCCGGCAGCAGGGCCACCCGGGTATTGGCCCCGGCGCCGAGGAGGGGCCCGGCGAGGCGTTCCACCGCCGAGCGGCCCGCGGCGTCGCCGTCCAGAAGCAGGACCAGCTCGCGCGCCTCGGCGCGCCGCAGCACCTCGAGGTGGCCCGGGGTGAGGGCCGTTGAACACAGCGCCACGGCTGTCCGGAGGCCCGCCTGGTGCAGCGCCATGGCGTCAAAGTAGCCCTCCACCAGGACGGCCATGTGCTGTCGGCGGACCTCGTGCTGCGCCATGTCCAGCGCATACAGGGTGTCGCTCTTGTTGTAGAGGCGCGACTCGCGCGAGTTGAGGTACTTCGGCCCTTGCTCGCCAAGCAGCAGCCGGCCGCCGAAGGCCAAGGGCCGGCCGTCCGGGGCGCGGATGGGCACCATCAGCCGGCCGCGGAAAACGTCGTAGGTGCCTTCCCCCTTGGTGCGCCGCTGCACCAGGCCAGCTTGCAGGCCTGGCTCCAGCATTCCCTGTCGGACCAATTCCTCGGAGAGGCGCGTCCACCCTTCCGGTGCCCAGCCGAGGCCGAAGGCCCGCGCCGTCTCGTCGGAGACGCCCCGGGCGGCCAACGCCTCGCGTGCTGGGCGGCCCTCAGCCGGCTCCCACAACAGGCGCTGGAAGTGCGTTTGGGCCAGCGCCGTCACCTCGCGTAGCTGCTGGCGCTCGCGGGCGCTTGGGTCGTCCGGACCCTGCAACTCCACCCCCACTTCGCGGGCGAGGTCGCGCACGGCGTCGACGAAGGACTTCCCCTGGTAGCGCTGCAGGAAGGCAATGGCGTCCCCGCCCGCCTGGCAGCCAAAGCACTTGAAGCGCTTGAGCTCCGGCGTCACGTAAAAGGAGGCGCTCTTCTCTTCGTGGAAGGGGCAGCGCCCCTTGAAGCTTCGGCCGGACTTTTTCAGCTCGACGTGGCGGCCCACCAGCGCGACCAAGTCGACGCGCTCCAGCACCTCGTCGATTTTCTGCTCTGGAATCAACGTCTGTCCCTGCGGCGGCTTCACCGTCCACGCTACTGCAACCGACTGACCGCCCGCAGCCCCCCAGGGGGGCCTTTCCGCTACAGCGCGGCCAAGGCTGCCTTCACCGCCTCGCTGACGGCCTTGCCCTCGGCTCGCCCCTGCACCTTCGGCAGGAGGGCCTTCATCACGGCACCCATGTCCTTCGGCCCGCGTGCGCCGGTGGCGCTGACGGCGGCCTTCACCTCAGCCAGCAGCTCCTCTTTGGACAGCTGCTGGGGGAGGTAGCGCTGCAGCACCACAATTTCGCGCTCTTCCTTGTCGGCCAAGTCATCGCGGTTTCCGCTGCGGAACTGCTCCACGGAGTCTCGCCGCTGTTTGATGAGGGTGGCGATGACTTGCAGCACGCCGGCGTCGTCCAGCGCCTTGGCGCCGGGCTCCACCTCTTTGTACTTCACCGCGCTCTTCAACATGCGAAGGACGCTGGTGGTGAGCTCTTCCCTGCTGCGCATCGCGTCCTTCAGCTCCTGGTCAATGCGCTCTTTGAGGGTGGCCATGGCCTTGAGGGTACCTCGCTTTCGGTGGCTGCTGTCGCATCCCCCCCGGCCTGCAGGGGGAGCGACGCTCAAGCGCCGCTCCCCAATGGTCGTTGCCGGGCGGGGGGCCTCCAACGGCCCCTAGTACGTCTTTCGCTGCTTCTTCACCGCGCGCTTCTTCGCCGCGAGGGCCTTCTTCTTCCGCTTCACCGAGGGCTTCTCGTAGTGCTCGCGTTTGCGGATTTCGGAGAGGATGCCGGCCTTCTCGGTGGCCTTCTTGAAGCGCTTGAGGGCGCTCTCAATGGATTCGCCTTCCTTCACTCGAATGCCTGCCACAGGTGCCTCTCACCTCCTCTCAAGTCACCCCGCGCCGTGCCACCTTCACCCCGGACACTTCAGCTGGCACCTGCGAGGGCCGTCGTCTGCCCTTGCCTCGGCGGGGGACGCACTCTTGCCCGCAAAGGCGCGAGGAACGCAAGGGGGTACGGCGCGGCTTTGAAGAAAGCACCGGGCCCCCCCCAGGGGCCCGACATCGGGACGTTGTCTTCACCGTCACCCCCCCCGCGGGGGATGAAGGCGTCCATTCCCAGTCCTTTGGACGGGCGAGGTAGGGTGCCCTGGCACTTTTTTTCTGAAATTGGAGCTTCCCATGCGCACCGCCTTCCTCGCCGTCACTGCATTGGCCGGACTGGCCGCCTGTTCCAGCAGCACGGTGGACACCTCGACGCCCACCGCGGCCTGCCAGTCCGCGGCAAGCGCCATCTGCAGCCGCTTCTTCAGTTGCGACCTGGCAGCAGCCACGGCGGCCTTCGGGACAGAGGCGAGCTGTACCACCCAGGCCGAAAACGCGGCGAACTGCGCCACCATTGCCTGCCCCAGCGGGGGCACCTACAGCAGCAGCGCGGCACAGGCTTGCATCAACGCCGTCAACAATCTGCCGTGCAGCGACTTCACCGGCGGGCAGCCCAGCCAGCCGGCCAGTTGCACGCCCACCAGCCTCTGCCCGTAGCGGTGGGGCGCTAGCTGCGCTCTCCGGCGACCGACGTCTCTAGGTAGCGCCGCAGGGCGGCCCGGTCCTGGTACAGCGCCAGCGCACACATCAGTTTGGTGACAGCGGCCGGGGCGGTGAGGTCTCCGCCGTCCAGCGCGCCTTCCTCGCGGATGGCCGTCCCGCCCTGGTACAGGCCCAGCTCCACTGCGTTGCGAGGCGCTTGGCTGATGACCAGCACTGGGATGGCGCGCGCCCGGGCCGCGCGAAAAAAGGGCAGCAGCGAGCGGCCGGCCTCGACCGGCACGTTGCCGGCGCCGTAGGCCTCCACCACCAGGCCCCGGACATGGGGTAGCAACAGCAGCGGGAGGCTCGGGTCGAGCCCAGGGAAGGCTTTGAGGAGGAAGACGCGCGGCTCGAGCCGCTGCAAAAGCTTCGGCCGCCCGCGCGGCCGTAGCCCAGGCAGAAAGTGGGTGTGCACGCCCAAGGTGCCGAGCGGGGGAAAGTTGGGGCTGGCGAAGGCGTCATATTCCGACACCTTCACCTTCAGCGTCCGGTTGCCGCGATAGAGGTGACTGTCGAAGCACACCGTCACCTCCGGCGGACCCCGCAGGGCGGAGGTGACAGCGTCAATCAGGTTGAGGCGGGCGTCGCTGCGCACCTCCTGCAGTGGCCGCTGGGAGCCGGTCAACACCACCGGCCGACGCAGCCCCGGCAACAGGAAGGAGAGGGCGCTGGCGGTGAAGGCCAGGGTGTCCGTCCCGTGCGTGACCACGGCGCCGTCCACCTCGGGGAGGCGCTGGTAGAGGCGCTGGGCCAGACGCACCCAGTCCTCGGGCTGCACTTCGCTGCTGTCCACATTGCTGAACAATTCCAGCTCAATGTTGGCCAGCTCGGTCAATTCCGGGACGCGCGCGCGCAGGGCCTCGGCAAACGGCGCCGGCCGCAAGCTATGCGGGCGGCCGCCCACCATGCCCAGGGTGCCGCCGGTGTGCAGGAGGAGGACAGTCTTGCGCATGGGGGGCCAAGGACGACGACTGGGGCCGGGGTGACAGGCGTTCCACAGAGGAGGGCTGCTTGACAAGGCCCACGCGCGCTGGCGAGAAGTCACGCCATGCGGCACGGGACGACGCCTCTCTTGGTGGTGCTGGTGTTGGCAAGCGGTGCGGCGGCGGCCGCGTCACCGCCGGCGGCGAATGAGGCGCCGCCGTTGGACCTCTCCTCGCTTTCCGATTCGGCCCGGCGGGAAGTGACGCAGGCCATGGGCGAGGAGTTTTGCGGCTGCGGTGCGCCGCACACGCTGGCCAGCTGCATTCAGACGCACCAAGGCTGCCGGCACTCGCGCCGGGAGGTGCAGCTGGCGGCGATTCTGGCTGAGCGCGGCGCGACCGCGGCCGAGCTGGGTGTCGTCCTGGCGCGCTACAACCTGTCTTTCCAGCAGCCGCGGGCCAAGCTGCCGGTGGACGACAGAATGTGCCAGGGCGACCCGCATGCCCCGGTGACGCTTGCCGAATACGCGGACTTCGAATGCCCCATCTGCGGCGCCAGCCGGCCCATCCTCGAGAAATTCGTCAAGGAGCACGCAGCCCAGGTGCGGCTGTGCTACCTGCCCTTCCCGTTGCCGCAGCACCCCAACGCCCTGCCGGCCGGACAGGCGGCCCTCTTCGCGCGAGACCGCGGCAAGTTTTGGCCGGTGCATGACGGCCTCTTCGAAAACCAGGCACGCATGTCCCCCGACGTCATCCGCGAGGTGGTGGTGAAGGCCGGGCTGCCGGCGGACGCCTGGGCCAAGGCACTGGCCGAGGAGGTGTACCGCGCCGAGTTGGAGCGCCTGCGGGACGCCGGCCTGGCGGCTGGCGTCCAGGGGACGCCGACGGTGTACTTCAACGGGCGGAAAGTGGACTTCCTCCCCCAGGCCAACATGCTCGAACTCACCCTCGAGGACGAGCTGGACTTTCAGTCGCACCAGGGCAGTTGGGCGGTGGACACCCCGAAGTGACGTCGCGCTTCACCATTGACGCCCGGGGAGGACTGAAGCCGGACTCACCCGAGATGGCCGCCGAGCTGGCCCAGCGCGGCGGGCGCTACCTCCTGGTCCCCACGGCATTCGACTTGCTGTGCGCGCTGCGGGTGCCCCTGCAGGGGGGCCGCGCCCCGTCACCGCGGGTGGTGCTGCTGGGGGAAGCGGGCGGCTTTCCGGTGAGTGACCTCATCGCTTTCCTCGGCCATTCCCGCTGGAGCGGCGTGCTGCGCGTGTACACCGCCAACGGTGAACGCAGCGTGGCCCTCAAGGACGGCGAGGTGCGGGGCGCCGCCAGCGAGGACGCGGCGGACCGCCTCAGCGAAGTGCTGGTGCGGTTGGGCCTGGCCAGCCGGGCCCGCGTGGACGCGGCACTCCGTGACGTCCCCCCGTCCAAGGTGGGCCGGGCGCTGGTGGACCGAGGCGTGCTGCAAGCGCACCAGCTGTGGGCCGCCGTCAACCACCAGGTGAGCGACATTTTTCACGCCATTGTCCTGGCCCGGGAGGGCGTCTTCGTCCTGGTGGACCAGGACCTGGACGAGCGGCTGCAGTCCAACGTCCAGCTGTCGACGCAGAGTCTTCTGATGGACGCCGTCCGCAAAATTGACGAGCTGGCGCACTTTCGCGGCCGCATTCCCCATGGGCGGCTGTACGTCACCAAAAAGCGCCCCAGCGACGGCAAGCTGCACCCGGACGAGGACCAGCTTTTGGGGCTGGCCACCGGCCGCCACACCGTGCTGGAGCTGGCGGCGCTGGCCAAGCTGAGTGAATTTGAGGCCACCAAGGTGCTGTTCCGCCTGCTGGAAGGCGGCTACGCCTCGGTGTCCGAAGTCAGTAGCGCCGAAGGGCTGCCGACGGCCGCGGCCAGCGCCGACCCAGCGGTGGCGGTGGTGGAGACCTTCAACGCCATTTTTGCCGAGGTGCTGGCGGAAGTGGCCAAGCAGGGCCGGGGACCGGGCTTTCTCAAGGCCGCCAACGCGGCGCTGGCTGGCCAGTCCCTCACCGCCTTTCCAGGGCTAAGGGGGCTGCAGTTTGCCCGCGACGGCCGGCTGCCGGAGCGGGCCCTTCTGGAGGGCTTCGCCCGCACCAAGGGCGCGCTGGGCAGCGAACCGGTGGCCAGCCTGCGGACGGCCCTCAGCGACGTCATGTTTTTTCTCCTCTTCCAAGCCGGCGAGCTGCTTGAGTCGCGCGCCGATGAGGAGCTGGCCCGAAGGGTGAAGGAGCTGCTCGCGGGCCTGGGCGAGTGACGCGTCCAAGCGCAGAGGACGCCTGGAAGTGGCCCCGCCTCACCACCGGGCTGCCCGGCACCGGCGGACGGCTGAAGCAGGCGCCCGAGGACTTCTGGGTGGAGGAGGTGCCGGCGTTTGCGCCCACCGGCAGCGGCGAGCACCTCTGGCTGTGGGTGCAGAAGCGCACTGTCGAGACGGCCGAGGTGGCGCGGGCGCTGGCCCGGGCAGCGTCGGTGGACGTCCGCGAGGTGGGCTATGCCGGCCTGAAGGACAAGCAGGCCATCACCCAGCAGGCCTTCACCGTCCCGCACCCGCGCAGTGGGCCCCTCGCCCCGCTGGGCCTGGAGGGCGTCCAGGTGCTGCGGACAGAGCGCACCGAGAGAAAGTTGCGCACCGGGCAGCTGTGGGGGAATGCCTTCCGCATCCGACTGCGCGAGCCGCACAGCCCCGAGGCGGCCGCCGCTGTCCTAAAGGCGCTGAGTCAACAGGGGCTGCCCAATTACTTCGGCCCGCAGCGCTTCGGCCGGAGCCAGGAGAATGCCGCGCGCGGCCGCGCCCTCCTCCTCGGCCAGCGCCTGCCGGGACGGCTGGACAGGCTGCAGCGGCGTCTGTACCTGTCCGCCTACCAGTCACTCCTCTTCAACCGGGCCCTGGCGGCGCGCCTTGGGGCGGCCACCTACGGCCGGGCGCTGCTGGGGGACGTGCTGCGCCGGGCGGACTCGGGAGGCCTCTTCCTCTGCGAAGACGTGGCACGGGAGCAGCCGCGGGTGGACAGCCTTGAGGTGTCCCCCACCGGGCCGATGTTTGGCTGGAAAGTCAAACCGCTGCCCACCGGGGAGGTGGCTGCGGCGGAAGCGCAGCTGCTGGCCGCCGAGGGGCTTCCGGAGGGGGCGCTGCGGACAGGGAAGGGTGAAACCGAAGGGGCGCGGCGGCCCTACGCCGTTCCGGTGGGCGCGGTGCAGGTGGAGCGCGAGGGCCGGGACGTCTGGCTGGCCTTCCGGCTTCCGCGGGGAAGCTATGCCACGGTGCTGCTGGACGAGGTGATGAAGCCGGGCGGGCCGGTGGAGGACTAGCCCAGGGCGTGGAGGAAGAGGGCGCCCTGGTGGGCGATGTAGGCGAGCAGGCCCACCTCCTGGTCGGTGAAGGTGGAGGAGTTTTTTCGGTTGATGAGTTCCAGGCACCCGTACGCCCGGCCGGCGCTGACCATCGGCGAGCAGAGGAGGCTGCGGGTTTCATACTGCAGCCGGTCGGCAATGGCTGAGTACCAGCGCCGGTCCCGGTGCACGTCCGAAAGCGCGAGGCTGACACCTTCTGCGGTGCAGAAGCCGGCAATGCCCTGTCCTGACGGGATGAGGGCGCGGGCCTCCAGAATGTCCTTGGCCTTCGGCCCGCGCACCGCGACGAAGCGCAGGGTGCCGGTGATGAGCTCCGAGGAAAGGGCACTGCCGGCCTCGGCCGGAATTTTTTCGAGTGCCAAGTCCAGCAGGAAATAGAGGCCGCTGGCCGCCTCTCGGTACTGGTAGACGCCCTGCACGCGGTTGAAGACTTCCGCCAGCACGTCGTCCATCTCCCGCGCCGGGGCCGGCGTCCGCGTCCGTCCAATGGCCCCCCGCACCGGGTGGGTGGGCTCCGTCAGCTCCACCGTGGTGGGCAGCACCAGCGCCGGGGTGGAGAGGGGTGTGGCCCGCGGGGTGCTTCGCCCCACCGGTCGGTCCGGCGCCGGGGCTGGCTTGGCAAAAACCACCGGCTGTGCAGGCTGGGCTGCGGGCTTCGCCGGGGCTGGGGCCGCCAGGGCCTCCGGCCGCACCACCTGCGTCGGCGCGTCGCTGGGGTCGGCGGGCTTCGCGGGCGGGGCCTTCACCTTGGCCTGGGCTGCTTCTTCCTCGGTCAGCTCTCGAATGCGGAAGACGCGGCCGCTGTCTCCCTCGGTGACATGCAGTGAGCCGTCGTCAGCCACGTCAACCAGGACGTTGTGCACCACCAGGCCGGTCTCACCCAGCTTGAGAAAGCCCGTCTTCAGCGCCTGCATCCAGTTGGGGGCGTCGACGCGGAAGGTGACGGTGAGGCCGTCTGGCTGGGCCCCGGGAATGTGCACCTCGTAACGAGGCATTCTCTCCACCCTAGCCGGGCTGGTGTGTGGCCCGCGAAAGTCTGCACTGTAGCAGCCCCTCCGCCGCAGCCGGGGGACAACCTTGGGGGCCGCCGCGGGGCACAGCAGACACCCCCGGGGGGTGCAGCCTCTGCAGCCGGTGCCCCCAGGGGCATGGCAGAGTGCAGGGCCTGACTGCTGTTGAGGAAGTCCCGTGACACCCGACGAATTCCGACGGCTCGGCCACGCGCTGGTGGAGTGGGTGGCCCGCTACCGCGAGGCGCTGCCCCAGCTGCCCGTCCTGTCGCGGGCCACGCCGGGCAGCATTCGCGCGCAGCTGCCGGTGGCGCCTCCGGAGGTGGGCAGAGCGCTGGAGGACTTGCTTCCCCTGTTGGACAGCGTGGTGCTGCCAGGCATGACGCACTGGAACCACCCGCGCTTCTTCGCCTACTTCCCCGCCAAGACGCACCTTGCCTCGGTGCTGGGGGACTTGGTGGCGGCGGGCCTTGGGGCGCAGGCCATGAGTTGGCAAACCAGCCCCGCCGCCACCGAGGTGGAGGAAGTCATGCTGGAGTGGCTGCGGCAGCTGGTGGGGCTTCCGGCCGCCTTTACCGGCGTACTGCAGGACACGGCCTCCACCTCCACGCTGGTGGCCCTGCTGTGTGCGCGCGAGAAGTCCACCGGGCTGGCGCTGGGCCGCGGAGGCCTTCAAGAAGCGCACGCGCCCCTCGTCGTCTACACCTCGGCGATGGGACACAGCTCGGTGGAGAAAGCCGCCCTTTTGGCGGGCTTCGGCCGGGACTACGTGCGCTTTCTTCCCACCGACGAGGCGCACGCCCTGCGGGCCGAAGCGCTGGAAGCCACCGTCAGCGCCGACGCCGCGGCCGGCCTTGTGCCGTGCGCGGTGGTGGCCACCACCGGGACGACGTCCACCACCGCGCTGGACCCGGTGGCAGCGGTGGCCGAGGTGGCTGCCCGCCACGGCCTGTGGCTGCACGTGGACGCGGCCCTGGCCGGCACCGCCATGGTGTGCCCGGAATTGCGATGGATGTGGGCCGGCGTGGAGGCGGCCGACAGCGTGGTGTTTAACCCCCACAAGTGGATGGGAGTGGGCTTCGACTGCACCGCCTACTTTGTCCAGGACGTGCAGCACCTTCTCCGCGTCATGTCCACCCACCCCAGCTACCTGCGCACCCCGGCCGACGCCGAGGTGAAGAATTTCCGAGACTGGGGCATTCCCCTGGGACGGCGCTTTCGCGCGCTGAAGCTGTGGTTTGTGCTGCAGGCCCTCGGCGCCGAGGGGCTGCGCGCTGCGGTGCGCCGGGACATTGCGCTGGCCCAGGGACTGGCCGCGCGCGTGGATGCGGCCGGACCCGCCTGGCAGCGCTGTGCGCCGGTACCACTGCAGACGGTGTGCTTGCGCCACCTGTTGCCCGGGCGGACGCCGGGCGAGGTGAATGCCCACAACCTGGCGCTGGCCAACGCCGTCAACGCCACCGGCGGCGCCTACGTCACCCCAGCGGTGGTGAAGGGCACCCAGCTGATTCGGGTGTCGATTGGCGCGCTGGACACCGGGCCCAAGGACGTGGACGCGGTGTGGACGTTGCTGCAGCGCTGTGCCTTGGAGGTGGTTTTTTAAGGCTGCCCCGGTGCAGAGGTCAGCCAACCGGCGGGTGAGTCAGACGGTCAGCAGTGGACAGGGCTGGCGGCCCATCGGATGCTTCTTGCGAGAAGCCCCTTGTTCGTCCCCGCCTTCCGCTTGCTTTTGTGGGCCGCCGTGCCCGTGTCCTGGGGTGCGCTGGACGACGCTGCCCGTTCCCAGGTGATGGTCCAGCTGCAGCCATTGCCTGTCCAGCAGCGGTTGCTCGCCGCCAGTGAGCGGTTTCTCGGCACGGCATACGACCTGTCCCCGTTGGGGGAGGGGCAGGGCTTTGACCCGGACCCGCGCCTGCGCTTCGACAAAGTCGACTGTGTCACCTTCGTCGAGGAAAGCATTGCGCTCTCGCTGGCGCGCCGGCCGGAAGAGCTTCTCTCGGTGTTGGACGCCATCCGCTACCGCGACGGGACGGTGGCCTACGAGGCGCGCAACCACCTGATGGAGGCGGACTGGCTGCCGGCAAACGCCCGCGCCGGCGTCGTCCGAGACGTCACCACTGCCCTCGGCGGTGCGGACGCCGTGCGGGCAGAGAAAGTCCTCGACCGGCGCAGCTGGGAAGGCCCCGAGGGCCGGGCGCTGGCGCTGCCAGAGTCCGTCCACGCCACCGGGCGTTTCCCCTTCGGACTTCTCCCCCTGCAACGCGTGATGGCCCATGCGCCCGGCTTTCCAAACGGTACCCTGCTGCTGGTGGTGCGCGAGGACCAGCCCCAGCGCATTACCCGAATCAGCCACCTGGGTCTTGTCGTGCAGCGAGGAGGGCAGACGTATTTGCGCCATGCAACCAGCGTCGGGGCCAAAGCGGTGGTGGACGAGGAGCTCGGCCACTTCCTCAACCGACAGGCCCAAATGGCGTGGAAGCTGGTGGGAGTCAGCCTGTGGGAAGTGCGGGCCCCAGCGGGCGCTTAGTGCTTGGGACGGTGAGGCCGCGACTGGCGTTCGCCTTCGGCCTCTTCGCGCTCGGCGGCCTTACCGGCTTCCTCGGCGTCGGCATCCAGCCGGGCTTGCTCGTCTTTGAGAAGCTGGGTGGCCTTGGCCGCCAACTCCTCGGGGACTTGCACTTCATACAGGCGGCCGCCAAAGCCGTCGGTCAGCCCCCCCATCATGCCCTCGTCATCCAGGGATAGGACGGGAATGGAGGCCTCCTGCAGGACCCGCCGGTAGGCGTCCAGGGTGAGGGGGTCATCCACCTGGGCAATGCGGGTGAAGCGGCGCTTGTCATCGGCCATGGCGCGCCTACCCTAGCAGCCCAGGGGCCTTGAGGGCTGCACGGCGGAAACGCCTCGGCAGGGCCGCCCGGGCGGCGGGTGTTGGCGCATACTGCCCGGGCGGACAGATGAGAGAGGAGTCGGGCGCATGCAACTGCTTGTCCGAGGTGTCCATTTGCAGGTGGACCAGGCGCTGCACAGCTTCGTCGAGGTGCACCTGGAGCGCGCTCTGCGCATTTTCCAGCAGCAGTCGGTGTCCGTCGAGGTGCACCTGGTGGACACCAACGCAGCCAAGGGAGGCATGGACCAATCCGCCCGCGTCACCCTCCGGCTTCCGGGGGTACCGGCCATTCACGTCGAGGAGACGTCGGATGATGTCCGGAGGGCGGTGCTGGGGGCGTGCGAGCGCCTGGAGCACGCGGCCAAGCGCTGGGTCGACAAGCACCACCACCACGCGGGCGGCGTTGCCCTGGCCGACCTCCCCGTGGACGAGCCCTAGGGGCCAGCTGCACCCGGGGCCGGCCCGGCCGGGGCCCCCCCGGCCTGGGCTGCAGCGGCGCCCTCGCTTGTCGGACGTTGGGCCGGACGCGTATAAGCCCCTATGAACGAGGCATTTCCCCCGCCTCGACGAACGATGCCCCGCCTGTGGCCGTTGCTCGTCGCGTTGCCAGCGCTGGTGCTCTGGCTCGCCGAGCTCTCCATCACCGCCTCCTCCTTAAGCGCTCAGGCCGAGCAGCAGGCCGTCGCCTATGCCGCGCGCGCCGTGGACGCGGTGGGCGTCCGGGTGGCGGCGCGGCGCGCGGAATTGCAGGCCCTCACCTTGCGGCTGGCGGCCTCACCGGCCACGTGGAGTACGCTGGAGGCGCTGCGCGCGGGCAAGGCGGACCTCGCCGCCGAGCGGATGGGGGCGGTGCGACGGCTGGCCCAGGACGCCGTTTCCACCAGCCTGCGCAGCGTCCTGGTCCTCGGGCTGCGGACCGACAACGGTGGCACCTACGTGCGGGGCGCAGAAAGCCCGAGTGCGACGCTGCAGGGCGTGGAGGTGGACGTGCTGGCCGGCGCGGGCAGCGACGGGCAGACGCGGGACGCCTTTGGCAGCTACGACTTGTTTTTTTCCGTCCCGCTGACTGGCTCGGACAAGGAGGGGCATGCCCTGGGCACGCTGGTGGTGGGCGGCCCGCTGCTTCCGGATGGCACCGCCGACGGCGTCTCTCTGGAACTGGGGCTGGCGGCGGTTGGCTTCGTCAGCGGGGGGAAGTTGGCGGCCTCCGGCGGCCCGGACCGGGGCGTGCTGCCGGTGGCGCTGCGGGAGACGCCGGTGGGGAAAAGTGCCGCCGCGGTCCGCGGCAGCGCCGGCGCGCTGGGCCCGTTGAAGCTGCCGCTGTGGACGGGCGGCGCAGACCCGGCCCTGCGCATGGCCGTGCGCCGCAGCCTTCCAGGCCAGCCGGTGGAAGTGTTGGCAGTGGCCTCGGTGGAGCCCTTCATGTCGGCCTTGGCCGACGCGCAGCGCTTCGCCCTCAGCTGCATTGCCGCGCTGGCGGTGCTTCTGGCCGGCGCGACGGTGTGGATGAACCGCGCGCAGCCCGCCACCCGGCCCCGCCCCGACGAGGACACCGTTCCTCCTCCCCGCCGCCTCACCCCGGCCCCGAGACCGGTGGCGGTGCCCCGCCCCAGCGAGCCCGAGCCGGAGGCCGTGCAAGAGGCCGTCCCGCCGCCGCCTCCTCCGCCCCTGTCCCCGCCGCCGACGGCCGCCTCCTCCGTCTTCGACGCCGCACCCTCGGCGTTGAGTGCCGCCGTCCTGGACGAGGAGCCGCTTCCCGTCCCAATGGGCCGCCTTCCCCCGCCGCCGCCGGTGGAGGACCTGTCCGCGCTGTTGGACGCGATGCCTCCGCCGCCCCCCCCGCGGACGCCTCCGCCCGGCGGAGGGGACGCCATTCAGCGCACGCCGTCGGCACCCATTGGCGGACGCTTCACACCCCCACCAAGGGCAGCGCCGCCGCCGCCTCCGCTGGATTATGACCACCAGCCGACGACCGCTTACCCCATTCCGGAGCTTCCGGACTTCAACCTCCCGCCGGCCGGCTTCGCTGCGGTGGGGCCACGGGCCAACGCCATTCCCGACAACACCCGAGTGGCAGACATTCCTCCGGAGCTATTGCAGGAAGCCGCCCGGCCACCGCCGGCCCCCCGGGCGCGCACTGCCCCGCCGCCGGACGAGGAGCACTTCCATGAAGTGTACCGGGACTTCGTCCACCAGCGTGACAAGTGCGGGGAGTCCGCCGACGGCCTCACCTACGAAAGATTCGCCCAGAAGCTGCGGAAAAACCGCGAGCAGCTCATCTCCAAGTACAGCTGCCGAACGGTGCGCTTCAGTGTCTACGTCAAGGACGGGAAGGCAGCCCTGAAGGCCACGCCGGTGAAGGACTAGCGCGCGGGCGTTGCGGGCCGCCTTGCGACTCTGACGCGACTGGCGCCGAGGGCGTCATGCTGAGGGCTGCCGGCTCCGGGGGCGGGGCGGGGTTGTTGAGGAGGTTGCGGGGACTGCTGTCGTCACTTCAGTCGGGCAAGCGCGGAAGCCGCAGCTGGAAGCGCGCGCCTCCGCGGCTGCCGCGCGCCACCTGAAGCGTCCCGCGATGTTCCGTGGCGATGCGCCGAGCAAGGGCCAGACCGAGGCCCATGCCGCCCGGCTTGCCGCTGAAGGCCGGCTCGAAAATATGCGCTTCCTCCTCGGCGCTGACACCTGGGCCAGCGTCTTCCACTTCCAGCAAGGCCCAGCTGTCCTCTGCGCGGACCCGCACCGCCACCCAGGCCGGCAGGCCGGCCATCGCCTCCTCGGCATTCTTGAGGAGGTTGTGCAGCAGCTGCGCCAGCTGGTCTCTGTCCGCCAGCACGACGAGGCCCGGGGCCAGCGACGTCTCGCGGGTGACGTCGCCGGAGGCGCGGTACAGGCTGAGGGCTTGCTCGGCCCAGGCACCCAAGTCCAGGGGGACGGGGGTGGACGGGGGCAGCCGGGCGAAGCGAGCGAAGGCGTCCACGGTGCGCTTGAGGCGCTCCACCTCCTCGCGCATCGCCGGCGCGCTCTCGCGGAAAAGCTGCGCAAAGCGCGGGCTGCCTTCCGCCTGCGCCGCGGCCAGCGTCTCCAGCGACATTTGCAGCGGGGTGAGGGGGTTTTTCAACTCGTGCGCCAGCCCCCGGGCCACCTCCTCCCAGGCGGCGATGCGCTCAGCCTTCACCAGGGCCTGGGTGGTGCGCGACAGCGCAGCCGTCATCTGGTTGAAGGCGTCCACCAGCACCCCCAACTCCCCGCTGGCGCGCACCTCCACGCGGGCGTCCAACTGGCCATCGGCCACCTGCCGCGCCCCGCGGGTCAGGGCTTCCAGCGGCTGGGTGGTGCGCCCGGCCAGAAGCACCCCCAGGGCGAGGGCCAAAAGCAGGCCCGCCCCCACCACCGCGGCCAGGGCGCCCAGCAGGGCGGCCTCCGCCTCGGCCGAGGCTGCGTCCCCCACCCCCACCCGGGCCACTGCGCCCGAGCCCAGCGGGACGTCCGTCCACAGAAGCCGACCCTCGGCATGCCCGCCACTGCCCAGCACGTCCGCCCCTTGGCGAAGCTCCACCTCGGCCCCGCTTTGGGCGGCAAGCTGCGCCGCCAGCCGGCCGTCCAACAGCACGCCGCCGACGACAAAGGTGCCGGGCACGCCCTCCACCGGCTGCGCCGCCAGCAGGGCTGGCCAGAGGCGAGGCCCCTCCGGGGAAGCGGCCTGCACCTCGGCCAGCACCGGCTGGCCCCCGCCGTCCAAGGCGGCGCGAAGCCCCGGGTCCACGTCCCCGACGCGGGCTGCAAAGTGCGCGCTGTTGCGCACCCGACCGGCAGCGTCCACCAGCGCCAGGACGGACAGGCCCCGGCCTTCGCTGAGGCTGCGGACGGCGTCCGGCGGGGGCAGGGGGCCAGGGCCCTGGACGGCCCGCGCCAATTCCTCGGCGCCGCTGTCCCGTGCCGCGGCAGCCACCGCCTCAGTCAGCTGGCCACGGAGGCGCTGCACCGCCGCCGCCGCCAGGCCCGAGGCGGCCTCGCCCCGGTGCTGCAACTGCCGGCTAAACGTCGCGCGCAGCCGCCGGGCGACGAAGGGCGCGGAGACGAGGACGGGCAGCACCGCCAGGGCAGCGAAGGCGAGGGCCAGTTTGGTGCGCAGGCGCATGGCGAGTTGCAACCGCTTCCTTTCAACGGCCAAGCCAGGCGTCGTCCAGGACAAGCAGGCCAAAGCCGTCGCGGCGGACGTCCAGCAGGGCCGAGGACAGGCCGGCCCGTAGCCCGCGGACGTACAGCGGCAACACCGGCAGTCCCGCGGCCAGCGCATGGGCGCGCTGGGCGACGACAGCGGCGCGGGCCGCCGCGTCCGCCTCGGCGCCGAGGGCGGGCAGCTCCCGGCGCAGCAGCGCTTCGTCTTCGGCCAACCCCAACACCAGCGCCAGTGCGGGCGCGGGCACCGGGGGCAGCAGCACCGAGACGAGGGCCGCGTCCAGTGTCCCGGCGCGCCGCAGTTGCCTCAGCCCCGCTGGACTGTCCGCGTGCAGGCGCACCGCGTAGCCCGCGTCATGCAGCAAGACTTGCAGCCGCTCGGCAACCGCCCGGGCCTCGGGCACGCCCGCCACATAGCCGAGGGTGAAGGGGCGGACGGCGGCCCCGGCCGCAGCGTGAAAAGGGGTGACGGGAGGCCGGGGTGGCATCTCCACCAGCGCCGGTGGCAACAGCGCGTGGAGGGCCGCCGCCGGCCCAGGGACGAAGGTGCGCACCAGCGCCTCCAGGTCCACCGCCTCCAGGGCCTCCCGGGCCCCGGCCGGAAGGCCTTGGGGGCCGTACACCAGGTAGGTGGCGTAGAGGAGGACGGAGGCCTCGGCGCCCTCCCCCAACACCACCTGCACGTCGCCGCGCTGGAGGAGGCGCGCGGCGGCGCGCGCCGGGACTGAGGAGAAGGCGAGGGCAGCAGGGAAGGGCGGGCCGCCCGGGGCGCTGTGCGAAGCCAACAGGTGCCCCGCGGACGCCCCGGCATACAGGGCGACGCCCTCGGCGCTGCCGGGCGTTTGGCGAAACGGGGTGAAGGCCGGGTGGCAGAGGCTGGCTTCCAAGTCCGGCCAGGGGAAGGCCAGGCGCAGCTGCAGTGTCCCGTCGGGCGCTTGCATCGCGGAGGCGAGGGCCTCGGCCAGCCCAGCCACCGGCTGCAGCAGCGCGAGGTAGGGACTCCCTGCGCCCTGAAGCCGCTGCCAAGCCTCGGCCACGTCGCGGGCGCGCAGCGGACTTCCGTCGGCGAAGCGCGCTGTCGGCCGCGGGGCAACCCGCACCTCCTCCAACGGGCCACTGCCGGCGCGCTCGAAGGTGGCCAGCAGGGGCGCCGGCCCCGGCAGCAGCCGGCACAAGGGAAGGGCCATCACCGCCCGGGCGGTGGTGGCCTCCGGGCTGTCCTCATCCGTGTCAGCTGCCGCGCGCAGGCCAACCAGGCCCACCGACAGGGTGCCGCCCAACCGGGCACGCGCCGCGCCCACCGCTGGCACGGCGGCCAGCACCAGCAGCCCGAGAGCGAAGAAGGTTATGGGCCTCACCGCGCCGCCCGCACCACCCGCAGCGTTGCGCCGCCCGAGGGCACCCACACCCCCAGCACCAACGCCTCACTGCGGTCAGCATCCAACTCGGTCGACACCACCTGAAGAATGCGCCCCGGCACTTCCACGCTGCCCTCCTCGCGCCCGGTGGCCCCAGCGAGGAGGCGGACGCTGTCCCTTTCCGGCAGCGGCTGCGCGGAGCTGGCCGCCACGCGCAGCACGCCGTCCCCGGAGAGGTCCGCCAAGGCCGCGCCGGCGCCGACGCCCGTCAAAAGCTGCCAGCCGCCGGTGGCTGCGCCGGCCAGCGCCGTGCCGTCCTCCCGAAGCACGAGGAGGGAGGGCCCGCCCGGCCCAGGCCTGACGACGATGCCCCACGCCGCCGGGGCCTCCGGCAGCGCAGGCCAGCCGGGGCCCGCCGGCTGAAGGCGCGCCACGCCGGGGAGAAGCGAGGCCTCCAGCAGCGGGGGCCCGCAGGCCACCACCGGCTGGGCCAAAGGCGCGCGGGGGACGAGGGCTGCGCCTTCCAGGGCCAGCACCTCGCCCACGGCGCGGGCCGCGCTGTAGGCGTAGAGGAGGCCTTGGCAAATGCACAGCGTGCCGAAGGGCTCGCGGCTGGGCGGCGTTGCCGGTGGCAGGCTGTCCAGGCTGCGCCGGGCGAGCAGCCGTCCGTCCCGGCCTCGCACCTCCACCGCCACTTCGGTGAGGACGGCCAACTCCGGCTGGCCGTCGCCGTCCAAGTCCCCGGCGGCCAGCGCGGCGGTCCGGACGGGCCATTCAGCCAGTGGCGCGGCCTCCAGCAGCAAGGCCGGGGCGTCCGCGGCCCGGGCCAGCGCACGCACCGCAGCATCTGGCGGCACCTCGGCAAACAGCACCGCCGCGGGCCGGCCGGACGGCGAAGCCCGGCCGGAGAAGAAGTTGTCCCAGGTGGGCAGCACGTCCCCGGCGGCGTCCAGCCCGCCGTCCAGCGTCAAGCGCAGCCGCACCAGCGCCCGGGCACCCCGTGCGCGCGCTTGCGCTTCCGCGTCGGCCCCCGGCGACACCTTCTGCGGCCGTAGCCCGAGGCCGCTGAGGCGGGCCAGCAGCAGTGTGGCAAAGGCCTGGCGGAGGGCCGGGTGTCCGGGGGCGGAGAGGGACAGGGCCACCGGGGCAGTGGCGCCGGCGGCACGCACCTGGCCGGCGATGGCTTCGGCCAGCCCCTCCAAGGCGCCCGGGGCCGGGGCCTGGGCCAGGAACAGGGCGAGAAGGGGCCCTCTCACAGGTGGCCCTTGTCCGGGTCCTCCATGAGGAAGCGGTCCGGGCTGGCCTCGTTGGGGGCCGGCGCCTCGGACGTCGGGGCGGTGCCGTCGAGGAAGGCCTCCTGCCGACCGGGCACGTGGGGCCCGGCCAACAGTCCGGTGCTGGGGTCCACCCGGACAAGCGTCACGCCCGGCGGCACGGCAAAGTCCGTCACCGGAGTTTTGTCGGTGGCGGCCTTCATGAAGCGCAGCCACACCGGCAGCGCCGCCTTGGCCCCGGACTCCCCCGGGCCCAGCGAGGAATGGTCGTCGAAGCCCACCCACGCCGAGGCCAACAGGGTGGGGGTGTAGCCGTCAAACCAGGCGTCCCGGTATTCATTGGTGGTGCCGGTTTTTCCGGCCGCCGGCCGGTTGAGGTCGCGCACCGCGGCCGCCGTCCCTTCCTCCACCACGCTGCGCATCAGGGAGGTGATGAGGTAGGCCACCGCCGGAGAGGTGGCGTCTTGAAACGCCGCCTGGTGCTCCTCCAGCACCGTGCCGGAGGCATTCGTCACCCGCAGCAGCAACAGCGGGTCCGCGTAGCGGCCTCCGCCGGCGAAAGTTGCGTAGGCGTTTGCAATTTCCAGCTGGGTGACTTCCCCGGTGCCAAGGGCCAGCGTCAGGTTGTCCGGCATGGTGCTGTGGATGCCAACCTTTTGCGCAAATTCAATGGCCACCGCCGGGGTGAGGGCCTCAATCAGGCGGACGGAGACGGTGTTTTTCGAGCGGGTGAGGGCCTGGCGGACCGTCATCGGCCCCTCAAAACCGGTGCGTTCGTAATTCTGCGGCTTCCACACCCGGCCGGTGTAGGGGTCGCGCACCGCCTCCGGGGCGTCGTTGAGGACACTCACCGCGGTAAAGCGCTGGCTCTGCAGGGCTGCCGCATACAGGAAAGGCTTGAAGGAGGAGCCCGGCTGACGGTGCGCCTGGGTGGCGCGGTTAAACGGGGAGAGGCGAAAGTCATAGCCGCCGGCGAGGGCCAGGACGCGCCGGGTGACTGGGTCGATGGCGGTGAGGGCCCCTTGCACCTCCGGGACTTGGTCCAGTGTCACCTCCAGCGGCTTGGGCGCCGCCGGGGCCTGCAGCACGCGCACCCGCACCACCTGGCCTTCGGCCAGCACGTCGGACAGCTTCTGCGGGGCCGGCGTCCACTTCCCCACGCCCCGGGCGCGCGCCCAGCCCACCGTCGAGAAGGAAAGCACCCCGCTGCGTCCGACAAAGTCCAGGGTGGCGGTGCGGGAGGCGTCATCCACGCGCGTCACATAGCCGGCAAGCGTGAGGCCCTCGTGCACCGGCAGCAGCGGCACCGTCGCGGCCAGCGCCTCCTCCGGCGCCGCCTCCATCTCCCCCTCGGGGTCCACCTCGGCCGCCTCCGCCTCTTCCGAGCGGGCCTGCGCGCTCACCAACGGGCCGACGTCGGCCACCAGCGAGTTTTCCTTCTCGCGCCGGCCAGCCTCCGCCAGTCGCCCTTCGAGGAGGTGGCGGAAGGTGGAGAAGCGCTGCGCCTCCAGCGTCCCGAGTGGCCCGCGGTAGCCCATCCGCCGGTCGAGCGTCTGCAGTCCCTCCCGCAGCGCGTCCTCGGCCAGGGCCTGCAGCTGGGGGTCCATCGCAATCTCCACCCGCAGCCCGCCGGTCAACACCTGCGCCTCGCCGTAGTGGGCAAACAGCATGCGGCGAATCTCCTCCACGTAGTACAGGCCCACGGCCGGTGGCGGCCGCGGCGCCAGCACCAGCGGCTCGGCAGCGGCGCTGTGCGCGTCGGCCTCGGAAAGGAAGCCGTGCTTCACCATTTGCTGCAGCACGTAGGCTTGACGGCCCTTGGCTTTGGTGAGGGAGGTGAGGGGATTGATGCGGGCCGGCTGTTGCACGGTGCCGGCCAGCACCGCGGCCTGGGCCACGTCCAGTTGGGCGGCGTGCTTTCCAAAATAAAACAGGGCCGCCTCCTCCAGGCCGTAGCGGCTGTGTCCGAAGTTAATTTGGTTGAGGTAGAGGTTGAGGATTTGGTCCTTGGTGAGGGCGCGCTCCATCCGCGGAGTGAGAATCCACTCGCGGAACTTCCGGCTCACCTTGCGTTCTTGCGTCAGGAGGAGGTTTCGGCAGGCCTGCTGGGTGATGGTGGAGGCGCCGGTGAGGCGGCCTCCGGGCCGCAGGGCCTTCAGCCCAGCGCGCACCATGCCCCAATAGTCGAGGCCCTCGTGCCGGTAGAAGTCCGCGTCTTCGGCGGCGAGGAAGGCGTTGCGCACATGGGCCGGCAACAGCGCGGCGTCCACCAGGGTGCGCCGCTCGAGGTAGTACTCCGCGCACAGGCTGCCGTCGGCGCACAGCACCTTCGTCACCTGGGGCGGCCGATAGTCCCGCAGTGCTTCCACCGAAGGCAGGCCACGGCTGAAAATGAAATAGGCGACCGCACCGCTCACCAGGCAAGCCACCAACAGGCCGCCCACGACCAAGCCGGCAACGCGAAGCGCCCGCAGCACAGGGCTGACCGGCCGGCGGAAGCTTTTGGGGTAGGGAGAGGCCATCGTCCTCGTCTGTCGAGAAGGCCCCCAATATAGGGCGGGGCCTTTCGGGCGCCCTGTTTGGAGCCAGGTTTTGGGCGCGCTCGTGTCGTCTTTGCGGTGGCAAAGGCTAGCAGAGGGCCCGGTACCCTGGGGCCCCCTGGCTGCCCCTAGCAAACAGGACGGGCGAAGCCCTTAGTCCTCGCCCCCGTCGGCATCCGCCTCCTCCTCAGGGGTGGCGTCTGCCCCGCCGTCGGCCGTGCGCAGCAGCGCCAGCCGGGCGCGGTTGACCTGGGCGCGGGTGTAGCCCGGCGCCAGCGCGGCGGACTTGTCGAAGGCGTCGCTGGCCTCGCTGGTGCGCCCGACGCGCTCCAGGGCCACGCCGAGGTTGTTTTGCACCACCGCCGCCGTCGGCAGCAGTTCCGCGGCACGCGTCAACGTCTCCAGCGCCTTCGCATTCTCATTGGCACTCAGGTACGCGAAGCCAAGGTTGTTGAGGACCCAGCCATGGGCCGGCGCCAGCGTCCGGGCTTGCTCCAGCCATTCGATGGCATGCCGCAAGTCCCCGTCCAGGAGGGCGGCGCGGCCCAGCACTTGGTAGGCCTCGACCGACCCCTCGTCGCGTTCCAGTGCCAAGGTGGCCTCCCGCGCCGCGCCGGCACTGTCCTGCATGGCCAGGTGGAGCCGGCCCGCCCGAATCAGGGGGAGTGCGTCGTCTTCACGCACCTCGCCCAGCTTCTCAAAGGCCGCCGCGGCCAGGGGAAGCTGGCCGAGGGACTGCGCGGCGCGGCCCACCCACTCCAGCGCCTCCTCATCCTCCGGGCTGTCCGCCAGCTGGCGGCGGGCCTCGGCCAAGGCTTCCACGGTGTCGCCTTCTTCCCGCAGCGCCCGGGCCCGGGCCAGGTGGTCGGTGGGCACGCTGTCCACGTGGGCAAGTCCCAGGACTGGCGCGGTGACCACCCGGCGCGCCGCCTCCACCACCCGGCCGGCGTCCGGCAGCTGAGGCGTCGCCGGCGCCGCAAGGGCGACGCGGGGGACTTCCGCGGCTGGTGCCGGACGGGCAGCGACGAAAGAAGACTTTTGGCAGCCGAGTGCGCACAGGGCGCCGAGGAGGACAAGCGTGGGGCGGTGCATGGTGTTTTGAAACCTCAAATGTTGTTTGCGAGTGCGGCCCCTTGGGGGGGCCACGCCGGTGCACTTGCGCGCGCCGTGCCACCGCCGCGGCGCCCTCTGGGGCGCAAGCGGGCGCGGCCGACTGTCCACACCGTCCAGTGGCCGGGTGGCCACGGGCTGGGGTTGGGGCGTGTGGCCTGGCGGGGCCCACGTCCTGCGTTAGAAAAGGACGCCCTGGGCACACCACTCACCATCGCCAGCTGGAACATCAATTCGGTGCGGGCACGCGTCGAGCGGCTGCAGGCCTACCTCACCTCCCGCCGTCCGGAGGTGCTTTGCCTTCAGGAGCTGAAGTGCACCGAGGAACAGTTCCCCAAGGAGATGGTGGAGCGCCTCGGCTACCATGCCGCCGTCTACGGCCAGCGGAGTTACAACGGGGTGGCCATCCTCAGCACCACGCCCGTCCAGCAGGTGGAGCGTGGGTTGCCGCTGGCCGAGGCTTCTGACGAAGCGCGCGTGCTGGCCGGCACGGTGCAGGGGGTGCGCATCCTGTCCGTCTACGCGCCCAACGGCCAGTCGGTGGACTCGCCTGCCTACCAGGGGAAGCTCGCCTTCTATGCCCAGCTGCGGCACGCGCTGGACGTTCGCTACCGGGACGAGCAGTCGCTTGTGCTGTGTGGGGACTTCAACGTCGCCCCGGAGGAGCGCGACGTCTGGGACCCGGCGCTGTGGGAGGGACAGACGCTGTTTTCGCTTCCGGAGCGCAAGGCCCTCCAAGAAGTCGTGGCCTTCGGGCTAAAGGACACCTTTCGGCTGCACCATCCGGAGCCCGGCCGCTACAGCTGGTGGGACTACCGGATGCTTGGCTTCCCGAAAAACCACGGGCTGCGCATCGACGCGGTGTACGCCACAGAAGCCCTCGCCGCCCGCTGCGAGGCGGCCGACATTGACCGCGAGGCGCGCAAGGGCAAACTGCCTTCGGACCATGCCCCCGTCTGGGCCCGTTTCGCCCTGGCTCCCCCGGCTGCACCGTCCGCAGGGGACGGCGGGGTGCCAGAGTTTGCAACCGCCGGCGGGCCGGGGTGTGAATAGGGCCCCGGCGCTGCCCGTCACAAGGACGGCCAGCTACGCCCCCATTGGAGTTGCCCATGCGCCTACTTGTCTGTGTCCCCTTGCTGGCCCTCGCGCTTGGCTGTGCCGGGGCACCAGCGAATCCGCCTCCCGCCGCCCCACACTGGGCTTTCGCGTCCGCCACGCCTTCGGCCGGAAAGGAGGTGCGCCTGCGCTCGGAAAGCCGGTACGTCCAAGTTTCCATTGAAGGCAACGCCATCTTCGGCCCCACCTGGAATCTCACCCACGGCCCGGATTTCATCCGCGGCTATGGTCCGGGCAATGCGCAGGTGGACGCCACCCTCAAGGCCACCCGTACCGACGGCAACTACAAGAATGCCCCCTTCAGCGTGCAAATTGAGCGGCAGGACGACGGTGTCACTCAGGTGACCGGCCTCTTCGCCGGCGCCAAGCTCTCCGCCTTCAGCATCAGCCCGAAAATTTTTAAGGGGTACCTTGGCAAGTGCAGCTACGACTTGACCTTCAACGGCAACCGCTATGAGGGGATGTCGAGCTGCGCGGGCAGCGTCCAAATCACCTCCTTGGAGCTGCCGGCGGGCATGTCCAGCTGGTCGGACCTCGAGTCCGCCACGGTGCTGGCCATCGTCCTCGGGACCTAAGCCTCCGCCAGCTTCCTCGCTCGGCCGCCCCCCCGTCGCCGTAGCCCGGCCCCCGGGCGGGGAAGAATCCAAGTGACAGCGGCTGCCGGCTGGGCGGATGCTGCCCAAAGGCGAAGTGCTTTTTTGGGGGGGCGCCGTCACTTTGCCGCTCACCTTTCCGTAAAACTTGGAGGAGGCCTCAGATGCGCGTCTCACACTTGGTTGCGCCGCTGTCCTGTTTTGCCCTCTTGGCCTGTGCCACCCCCCCGCCCGCCATGCCGGCCGGGCCGCCGCCCGACTGGAAACTCGCCTCGGCGTCGATGTCCACCGGGAATGACCTTCAGGGTGTGGCCAACGGTGGCCAAATCTCCAACTCCATCAGCGGCCGCTCTCTCAGCGGGCCGGTGGCCAGCCTCAGCATCACCGGCGGCCACGTGCGGGGCACCGGCAACTCCGGACGCAGCGTCGACGTCAGCATTAAAGGAAACAAGGCGGAAGGCTCGGTGGGGACCACCCCCTTCAGCTGCATCGTCGACGTCAACCCCGATGGCAGTGCGCACATTGTCGGCGCGATGGGCGTCGGCAACTCGGACTGGATTCTCAGCCCCAAAGCCATCAACGGCCGCATCGGCGTCGTCACCTACAACCTGCAGTGGAATGGCAACAAGTACGAAGGGCAGATGGTGCCTGGCGGCTACGGCTTCCTCCAGCTGCCGGCCGTGATGGCCACCTGGAGCGACGTCGAGGTCGCAACGGTGCTCAGTCTCATCCTGATGGGGGCCTGAGTTGGTCAGGCGGGGGGGGCTAACCGGCGGCCGGCTCCCCCTCGGGCGGCCCGCGCCGGAGGCCTAAGGCCTTCATTTTTTTGTAGAAGTGGCCGCGCTCGAGGTCGAGCAGGCGCGCCGCCTCGGTGACGTTGTCGCCGGCGAAGGCCAGCGTCCGGATAATAATCTCGCGCTCGGCGTCCTCCACCAGCTCGCGGAAGGGCTTGCTGCCCACCACCGGCGCGGGGCGTGCCGCCTTGGGCACCTCAGGCGGCTGAAGAGCCCCCGCCGCTTCCGCCTGCCGATGAAGGCGGGGTGCCGGCAGCAACTCGCCCGCCGCCTCGGCTGTCACCTCTGGCCCGTCGCAGAGAATGGCGAGCCGCTCAATCAAGTTGCGCAACTCTCGGACGTTGCCGGGGTAGGGCTGGGCTGACAGCAGCGCCACCGCCTCGGGCGACAGGCGCAGCGGACGCCTGCCGTTGCGCCGGCAGGCCTCCGCGAGGAAGGTGGAGATGAGTTCCGGAAGGTCTTCCCGCCGTTCCCGCAGGGGCGGGGTGTGCAAGTGCACCACCGCCAGCCGGTAGTAGAGGTCCTCCCGGAAGCGACCGGCCGAAATCTCGGCCTCGAGGTCGCGGTTGGTGGCAGCCAGCACCCGGACGTCGACGCGCAACGTCTCGGTGCCGCCGACGCGCTCAAATTCATTTTCTTGAAGCACGCGCAGCAGCTTGGCCTGCATCGCCGGCGGCATGTCTCCCACTTCGTCCAGGAAGAGGGTCCCGGTGTCGGCCAGCTCGAATTTCCCCCGGCGCACCGCGGTGGCACCGGTGAAGGCCCCTCGCTCGTGTCCAAAAAGCTCGCTTTCGATGAGGCCCTCCGGGACGGCCGCGCAATTCACCCGGACGAAGGGGCCGGCCGCCCGTCGGCTGCGCCGGTGCAGCGCCCGCGCCACCAACTCCTTGCCGGTGCCGTTCTCGCCGCTGATGAGGACCCGCCCCTCGCTGGGGGCGGCCCGGGCCAGCAGCGCGCTCAGCCGGCTCATCGCCACTCCGTGCCCCACCATCTCGTCCGCTGGCGCTTCGGCCTGAAGCTCTCTCAGCTGCGCCACCACCGCCTGATGCTCCAGGGCATTGCGCAGCGCCAGCAGGAGGCGGTCGCGGGCGATGGGCTTTTCCAAAAAGTCGCGGGCCCCAAGGTGGGTGGCGCGCACTGCGGTGTCGATGGTGGCGTGTCCGGACATCATGATGGTGGGCAGGCCAGGCCGCAGGGCGAGCAGCCGTTGGAGAACCAACAGCCCGTCCAAATCCGGCATCCGCACGTCCAGCAGGACGGCGTCCACCGGGCGCGAGCCCGCCACGTCGAGGGCCAGCTGGCCAGTCTGGGCCAACTCGGTGCGGTAGCCGGCCAGCTGCAGCGACTGGCTCAAGCTGAGAAGAATGTTCTTCTCGTCATCGACGATGAGGACGCTGTGGGCCATTCAAGTCACATTCCTAAAAGCCGACGCGCCGTGCACGGCGCGTGGGCATCTGCCCACAGCGTGTGGCCGTGGGGCGACACTGGGCGAGAATTCCTTTGACCGCGACCGGTTGGGGGCGGTACAGCGTTTTTCCGCTTTGTTTTTGAGTCACTTGAGGAGACAGCATGCACCGCAATGGGTGGTTGGTGGGCGTCGCGGCATTCGTCGTCCTCCTCCTCAGTGGCTGCGGGCCGACGTACCCCAAGTGCGACTCGGACCAGAATTGCAAGGAACACAACGAAGTCTGTGTCCAGGGCCAGTGCAGGGAATGCGCCACCGACCAGCAGTGTAAGCCGGGCTTCGTTTGCCAGCAGAACGCCTGCGTGCCGAAGCCGGAGTGCACCGACGACGCGGCCTGCGGCAGCGGCCGCAAGTGTGACAACGGCAAGTGCGTCGCCAAAGGCTGTGCCCAGGACCAGGACTGCGGCCCCAATGCGCGCTGCACCAACAAGGTCTGTGCCGCCAACAGCTGCGCCACCAACGACGACTGCCGGACGGGCGAGACGTGTCAGGCCGGCATGTGCGTCAAGGGCGCTGCTGCCGGGGCCGGTAGCTGCGACTGGACACCGATTCACTTCGCGTTTGACAAGAGCAACCTGGACGAAGGGGCACGGGCCCAGCTCGACACACTGGCCAGCTGCATCAAGGCCAACAGCTTCAAGCAGATTACCATCGAGGGCAACTGCGACGACCGCGGCACCGAGGAGTACAACCTCCACCTCTCCATCCGCCGTGCCGAGGCTGCGAAGAAGTACCTGGTGGACCTCGGGGTGAAGGCCTCCCTTCTGCAGACGGTGGGCTACGGCAAGCTTCGGCCCGCGGTGCAAGGCGAGAACGAAGCGGCCTGGGCGGCAAACCGTCGGGATGACTTCGTCGCCAAGTGAGCTGGCGCTGGCCGGTTCTGCTGTCGGTCTTCGCCCTCGGGCTACCGGGCTGCTACACCTCGGAGAAGGGCAACCAACTGGAGCTGCGGGTGGACAAGCTGTCCTCGGACAACGAGGCGCTGCGCGCTCAGCTGAAGGCCCAAGAGGACAAGCTGAACGAATCTCTCCCCCGGGTGGACCAGAAACTGGCCGAGGTGCAGAAGGCCCTGGACGGCCTGGACCAGGCCGGGCGGCGCAGTGACGCCGACATCGGCGTCCAGCTGCAAAAGGTGGTGGAGGACATGGCCACGCTGCGCGGCCAGGTGGACGCCTACGTCCACCAGCTCGACCAGCTGCAGACCGAGGTGAATGCCCTCCCCGGCGTCCAAGCCGCCAAGCCGGCGCAGCCGGCGGGAGCGGACATCCCCCGTCCAGCGGAGAAGAAGGACTTCTTCGCGCTGGCCCAGGCCAAGCAGAAGGCGGGCGACGTCGCCGTGGCACGGCAGCTGTATGTGGACTTCATCAAAAAGTACCCCCGAGACGACCTGGCCGGGGAGGCGCACTTCCAGCTGGGCGAGTCTTACTTTGTCGAGGACCGCTGCGCCGAGGCACTCCCGGAGTACGGGCAGCTGGTGAAGGCCTTCCCCAACAGCAAGTCCATGCCCACCGCGCTCTTGCACTCGGCCGACTGCTTCCAGCGACTGAAAAACCTCGACGCTGCCCAAGCCGCGCTGGAACAGGTCATCAAGCGCTACCCCGGCACCGATGCGGCCAAGAAGGCCAAGGCCCGGCTGGCGGAGCTGAAGAAGTCTGCCGCCAAGCGCTAGGCCCGGGGCCCGCTACTGGTAGTCCTCAGTCAGCGAATGCAGGAAGGCCTGCAAGGGGGCGAAGTCAGCGGAGGCGAGGTGCATGCCCAAAAGCCGGGCATCGCCGTTGCGCAAGGTGCCTGCGCGCTGCAAGTCCGAAGCCTTCTGGTACTGGCCCAGCACCGCCGACAAGTCATTGGCCGAGCCGTTGTGCAGGTAGGGCGCGCTGTCGTCCAAGTCGCGCAGCCCCGGCGTCTTGAAGAGGGCCAGCGTGGTGGGCAACAGGGCTTCGGCCGAGCAGTCCATCGTCCCGGGGGCCGTGCACAGCACGTCCGACAGGGCCGGCTGGGGGTTGGGCATGGCTGGGTTGGCGAAGACGTTCCACAGGCCCAAGTCCGCCAGGCCCGGGTCGTCCGGTGAGGCGGCGGCGCGAAAGCGCCCGCGGGCGGTGGGGTAGGCCGCCGACGCCGGCAAGTACGCCGCCGGGTTGGCATTGCGTGCGGAGAGGTCCGGCACCGCCAGGGCGAAAAAGGCGCCATCGCCATGCACCGAGTCGTATTCCACCTGACTGGCGCCGGTGTTGTGGAAGAGATGGTCGGTGAAGTCCGGGGGGGTGTGGCAGGCGAGGCAGTTGCCGACGCCGCCGCCGTTGGGGGCTTGGGAAGGGAGAAGCGGCTCCGCCAAAAACACCTCCAGCCCCTCCAGTTCCGTCGGGCCAAAGACGAAGGGCTGGTCGTGGTGGATGTAGCTGCCCATGTCCGCTGTCACCCACTGGGGTGACACGATGGACTCGACGGCCGTCCGCAGCCGCCGGGCGTAGTCCAGGGGGGCCTCGCCTGGGTCTGGCTGGCGCGGAAGCCCGTTGAGTTTGAGGAAGACGTCGAAAGGCGAAAAGTTGTAGGCGCCGCTGGTGTCGCGGCTGTAGCGCAGCCCGCTGATGTAGGCCGCCACCACGGCCTCCACGCTGGCCAGAACTTCCTCGTCGCTGGCGCTCCGGACGTCGATGCGCGCCTCCGGCAAAAGGCGCAGGCGCGCCGGAATTCGGTCGTCTTGGCCGAGAAAGTCCGCCGCGTAGCTGGTGCCAGCAAGCCCGGGGTCCGGCCCGATGAATTGGCTGCAGTCGTCTTGGCGGATGACGTTGGCAATGTGCGCCACCGCCTGGGAAGCTTCGGTGGGGAGCCAGCCGAGATTTCGGCCGGTGAAGGTCGCCCCGATGAGGTCCTCGGCCGAGACGAATTGGCCGTCATGGTGCAGAAACACTGGCACCTCCCGCGGCACCAGCGCATCCACCATCGCCGCGGCGTTGCGCGGGGTGACGCTTTGCCCGTCGCCGCGGTCGGGGATGGGACTCTTCCGCGCGAAGTCCGCGTAGGCGCGCATGTTGGTGCCGTTGGCATTGGCCCCATCGGGAATGGAGTTTTGCTCCACCAGATGGCACAGCGAACAGGCCATCGCGGTTCCAGCCAGCGAGCCGGGCATGTCCGGGCCCAATGCATTGACGGCGTCTTGCACCGTCGGGTCACCGGAGGTGGGGAAGGCATTCATCGACGTCGAATGGGCGGCAAACCATTGGGAGAAGCGGGGGTCGCGAAAGATGCGCTCGCCCAGCGCCTGGTCGGCAGGCTTGAAGGGGTCCACCGGAGGTGCTCCAGGGCCCGCCAGGCAGCCGGAGAGGACAAGGGCGCAGGCCACAGCGCGGGTGCGGGGCTGCGTCATAAGTCGAAGCCCGCCAGCAGCCGGACGTTGATGCGCTCATGGTCGTCGAGCTCCAGCCCATCGACGGTGCCACTGCCAAACCCCACCACCTGCGGCAGCACGGACAGCGCAATCCACCACGTCGGCCGCACGTAGGAGAGCACCGGGCCAACGAAGACCGCTCCCCCCACAAAGCCGGTGCCGCCCTCCCAGACGCAGTTGACGCGCGCTTCGACGCCCAGGTGGAAGCCAGCGCCGAGGTTGTATTCGGTGCCGAAGGCGGCCTCCAGCTGCTGTTCGTGCAGCCAACCCGGGTTGAGGTTTTCCCATTCGTACTCGCCGATGAGATTCAGCGCGAGGAGCAGCTTTCCAAAGCGCTTGTCCAAGATGACTTTCGCTTCGACTTCCTCCTCACTCGGCCCGAAGGTCAATTCGCCGTAGAGGGCCAAGCCGATGACATCTGCCACCGGGTCGAGGAGCTTCCACTTCCATTCGTTGGAGATGCTCCAATTGGAAACCAGGCTTCCGTAGTCATAGACGGTGCCGAAGTTGACGTAGAGGGAGGTTTGCAGCTGGTCGACGAGGCCCATCTCCAGCTCGGCCCGGTTGTCGAAGGCGCTGTAGCCCTCCGGCTTCCCGAAGCGGCCGGTGCTCCACAGTTCCAGTTCCTTGCTGCCGGGGGGCAGGACACTGGAATCGTATTCCCAGGTGAGTGTCCGCTCGCTGGCCAGGGCGGAGGAGCCAGCGAGCAGCGAGAGAAGGGCGGCGGCGCGCGGGCGCATGGGGTCTCGGGGTTGGCTGAAAATGATTTTGCGACTCATTATTGTTTTTCGGCAAACGGGTCAAGCTCCGTGTTTCCTTGGGGTTTCCCCTGTTGAGGGGGGGTGGCTGCCCTTGCCGGCTTGGGGCGGGGCTGTTATGAGCGCGGGCCCTGTACGTCCGAGGGACGACCCAAGACCTCGTGCCAGTCCCGGCACGGGAAAGCGGCGGCCCCCCAACGCTGGAAAGCACCATGAAGCCGGACCTGCATCCCGTCTACCCGCCGAGCCGGATTGTCTGCGCCTGCGGCAACATCATCGAGACGCGCAGCACCCGCGGCTCCTTCCACGTGGAAATCTGCTCCAACTGCCACCCCTTCTTCACCGGCAAGTACAAGCTGGTGGATACCGAAGGACGGGTGGAGCGCTTCCGGAAGAAGTACGAGGCCAAGCCAGCCGCTGCCGCCGTGGAAGTGAAGAAGGCCAAGGCGCCGAGCAAGGCCAAGGCGTAGGCGCTTCAACGCTGTAGCACTCGGCGCGAAAACTCGCGCCCGCCTGGTGGGCCCGTAGGGTGTGGCTTCCCCATGGCCATCGCCCCACAGCCACTTCGTTTGCGCGGCGGCCTTCCGTCGCCACACGCCGCGGGCGCAGGGTGGACACTGGCCCACGGGGACTGTCGCGAGCTTCTGGCGCAGCTGCCGGCGGCATCGGTGGACTTGGTTTTCGCAGACCCGCCCTACTTCCTCTCCAACGGCGGCTTCACCTGCCACGCTGGACGCCGCGCCCCGGTGCGCAAAGGCGCCTGGGACGCCTCGCGCGGCCTCGCCGAGGACCACCGCTTCAACGTGGCCTGGCTGGCCGCTTGCCAAAGGGTGCTGAAGCCGGAGGGCACCCTCTGGGTGTCCGGCACCCAGCATGGAATCTTCTCCGTCGGGTTCGCCCTTCAGTCGCTGGGTTTCAAGCTGCTCAACACCGTCACCTGGTACAAGCCCAACGCAAGCCCCAACCTCTCCTGCCGCTACTTCACCCACTCCTCGGAATTGCTCATCTGGGCCGCTCCCCGCCCAGGCCCGCGCTTGCTGCACACCTTCCAATACGCGGACATGCGGCAGCAGGCGGGCGGAAAGCAGATGCGCGACGTGTGGGCGCTGCCTCGGCCCGGAGAGGAGGAAGTCGACGCGGACGGGCAAGGGCGCGTGTGGACCCTCACCGGACCGAAGGCCGCGGAAAAGGCCCATGGACGACACCCCACGCAAAAGCCGCTCGCCCTCCTCGAGCGCGTGGTGCAGGCCAGCAGCAAAGAGGGCGCCCTGGTGCTGGACCCCTTCTGCGGCTCCGGCACCACCGGCGTCGCCGCGCTGAAGCTGTCCCGCCGCTTCCTCGGCTTCGACAGTAGCGCCGAATACCTCCGTCTCGCCGCCGCCCGCATGCGGGCGTTGTCGACAGCCTAGAGGCGACGTCGGCGCCTCAGTCGCCGCCGGTTGCGCGTCTGGGTCCGTGTTCCTGCGCGTCGGTCGGCACCCAACCGTAAGCGACCGGGAGGGTGCCGTCTGTCTGGGGCTTGCTTTGAGGGCCGACGAGTCTCATGGGTTGACCGGTCACCGTTCCATTGAAGACGGCAACCGGTGCGGGCAGACCGCATGTGCGGGCTGACACCGGCCGGGGTCACTCGTTTGCTCGGCGACGGCGATGCAGCTCGGAGGGCGGCGTTTACTTGGCCGGACTCGTCGCCGCGGGCTTGCCGTCGAGCGCTTCGCGTGCCAGGCGAGCGATGCGGAAATGCTGCCTAGACTTGGCTTCCTGTTCGAGTTTCAGAAGCCGAGGCCGCCCTTCTGGACGTCCTGCGGCCAGCTCCACCTCTCCCAGCTGAAGAGCAATCTCGAAGGCAAACTTCGTTGTCTTTCTGCTTTCTGAGTCGTGAAGGTCGGCGCGAAGGCTGGCCAGCGCCTTAGCGGTCTGGCCGCGGGCCGCGCGCACCCGCATGAGGTACGCATTCGAAAGAACACGATAGACGTACCACTGTAAGTGCTGCGCGAGCGCCAGGCCCTCGACGGCCGCGGCTCCCGCTCCGTCGAGGTCGCCGGCCTCGAAACGGCATTTCGCAAGCCCGGGATTGAGCTCAAGCACCCAGGCGGTGCCAGCAGCTCCAACCGGTGGAGGATGCTCGCCAAAGCACGCGATTCCTTCCACCGGGTGGCCTTCGTCACAGCTCAGCTCGCAGAGCCGGGTTTGGGACACGAAAGCGGCGAGGTGGTTTCCACCGGCAATCTCCGATGCCATGGCCTTCTCCAGCGTTTCTCGCGCTTCCGGGAGTCGGTCCTCCTCTCTCAAAGCAGCTGCTGCAAAGCACAGGGCGCACTCTCCCTGACTCGCCTGGGACCGGAGTAAGCGGGCAGCATTCCAAATCCCATCCAGGTCTGCCCGTTGCATTGCGACGAAGCCTTGGACGCTGGTGTAGAAGCCGACAGCGTCACCCAGGTGCCGGTCATGGATGGCTTCCGATTCGGCCATGGCCTCCGCAACCGTCCTGGTCGCGAGGTCCGGCTGCCCGTATTGGAGCAGCTCGTAAGCGTAGAGGCTGAGCACCGAACTGAGGCCGGCTCGGTCCCCGAGTCTTCGGTAGAGCGCAGCGGTCTCTTCAGCGGACTTCAGTGCCATACTCAAAGGAAAGCGTTCCATCGCCAACCCCGCTCGTCTCCCCTCCACGCCGGCAAGTTCAATGAGGTCGCCAGCCTCGCTGAGCAACCGCACGGCCTCCTGGAAAGGCGGCCCCATCGTTTCGACGGGTCGCTTTCCCCCCTGCCAGAGCATCGTTTCCTCTTCTGTGAGCGCGTTGGCGAGTTCTGTCCTGGCGCCCAGTGCCCGCGCTCGAGCCTTCACCTCCGCCAGAAGTTCCTTGGCGCGCTCGCCGTCGCCCAGGCGCCAGGCGGCCGCCGCCTCTGCGCCGTCCAGACGGATGTCAGCAGAGGCCGGGGCGGGTTGTTCCCGGAGGCGACTCACAATCGCGTTTGCTGTCTTGGGTGCCGTTTCGACTTGTTCCTCGGCGAGCGCGAGCCCCAGTTCGACATCGTCCGGCGTCGCCTCGAATAGGGCCTGCCGAGCCAACGCCCCCTGGCCAGGCTCCGGGCCCAGGCTGAGGAGCTTGGCGTCCAGCTCGGCCAGCTGTCTCGACGTGAAATTCGTCTGCTTCGACCGGATTGGCTCGGCGACCTCTCGGGCCCTCTTACGGTTCCCCTCGTGCTCCCACGTTTCGGCGAGACGGCGTCGCGCCTCCGGGAAGCTCCCATCCATTGCGAGCGCAGCTTCGAAACTGCTCCTTGCGCTCCCATAGTCGAATTTCCGCAAACTCATGACACCCTGTGCGTAGGGCTTCGTGGCCGACAGATTCCGCGCACGGGACGTCGAAAGTGCGACCACTTGTGCATCCGAAAGAGAGAGACCGAGCAACCGCCGGAGGCGTTCGGCGACAGTTGGGACTTTCTCCTGCACCGCAATCGCACCGTCCCCTAAGTCCTCTTCAATGGAGGCAAGCTCCTGCCCCGAGATGGCGTCCGCCATTCTGACCGAGAGCTCCACTGACGCCGAGCCTTGCGCCACCGGCTTTAGCGTGCCGTAGACGAGGAAATTGGCCGCGAGAAGGCCTTGCATCCGCTCACGAACCTTTTCCTCGGTGACAGTGTCCTCGGACACGCCAAGCGAGCGCCGCACGCTGGCAACTCTGTCGCTGGGGATGACTCGGAGGGATGTCTCAGCCGCTGCAAGTTCATGCCCAAGTGACTCGGCGACAGCAGTCGGGAGCCAGTCCAGCTCCCTGGACGCCAGTTCGTCGCGCACGCCCAGAATGGCCAGCGCCCGCCGGGGAGGCATCGGCACGGCAGTTCGTGGTTGCTGCAACTGATGAAAGCTTGGAAACACCCGCACACCTGCAAACGTGGCGAGGGCGACCAACAGCGTCCCGGCACCGAGCCCCACCCAGCGCCGCCAGTGCTGAGGCGGCCCCTCAAGTGCCGGGAGGATGTCCAAGGCGCTCCGAAAGCGTCGCTCTGGCTCCCGGGCTAGACAGCGCAGAATGGTGGAGCTCCACTTGGCGTCCAGGCCAGGCACCGTGGCCTCCGGGCGCGGCGGCGACTCGTTGAGACGCTTGGCAGCCGCGACGAGAGGTGTGTCCCCGGTGAAGGGTAGCTTCCCTGTCACCATCTCGAAGATGACGACGCCTAGCGAATAGATGTCGGTGGCCTGCGTGACAGCCCCATCAGCGACCTGCTCCGGGGCCATGTACTCCGGCGTCCCGACGAATGCCCGGCCCCCCGTCAGGGGCCCGTTGGTCGTCTGGCCGCTGCCGAGCTGCACCGCTCTCGCAATGCCGAAGTCGGTGATGACGACGCGTGTCGACTGGGCCGTGGACTCTCCGGAAGACGTGTCACCGGGGACGAGAAGGACGTTGCTGCACTTGAAGTCCCGGTGGATGACGCCCGCGGTGTGTGCAGCCGCGAGCCCCCAGCAGAGTTGCTGAACCAGGGGGAATGCCTCACCCATCGTCAACCGCCCCTCGCGGGCGATGCGCTGGCTGAGGGTCTCCCCCTCGAGCAGCTCCATGGTGAGGAAGTGGATGGGCATCCCAGCAGCAGTTGTCGCCTCGAACAACTCATAGACGTGGCAGACGTTGGCGTGGCCAATGCGACGGGCGAGCAGCACCTCGCGCCGGAATTGCTCCATGGCCGCGGCGTCGGTAGCGATGCGACCGCGAATGACTTTCAGCGCCACTCGCGACCGCAGCATCACGTCATTCGCCTCGTACACCGCCCCCATGCCCCCGCGGGCGATGAAGCGGAGGATGGTGAAGCGGCCTGCGAGGGACTCGCCCACTTGGAGACGCGGAAGGTCCAACTCGCCGCTGGACGCCGGCAGTGGCTCGCCGGAAGCGGGCAAGCCCATCGTCGACTCATCCGGCGTGCGGCCCGACGCTTCGGCTGAAGGCTGCCCGCCAGAGGCCTGGGTGCCATCGACGTCAACCGTCGGAAGCTTCGACTCTCTGCTCAAAGCACTCCCCCCAAAGGCAGTCAGCGTCTCATCCCGGCCGGGGCTGAGCAATGCCAAGGGTCAGTGCCCGGGCCAAGACTGCTTCGCTGCGTTCCCAAAGCGCCCGACCCATTTCCGCGTCGGCGGCGCGTGGGTCGACGTCCTTGGTCGCCATCTTGTGCAGATACACGGCAGTTCGGCCCTGCAGGGCACGGCTACAGGCGAGGTAGAGCAGCGGTTCGTCGGCGATGAAGGGGTCCTGGAAAAACAGGTGCATCACCGCTTTGAGGGGACCGCGCAGCGCGGCCGGCAGCTCGCGGGCGATGTTGGTGCGCATCGCCCCGGGGCAGAGCGCGAACACCGCGACCCGAGGACTGCATTCATCTGCGAGGCGCCGCGCGAGTTCCCAGGCGAAGGTGACCAGCATCAGTTTGTAGGTGGCGTAGAAGGCAAGCACCCGGCGGGCTGAGCCGTCACGCGGCTGGTCGAGGGCTTCCAAGAGGAGGTTCTCGCTCCATCGGTGCGCCTCGGACGCGACGAAAACGACGCGCGGCACCTCGCCGGCCAGGCGGTCGCGGGGGAGGACCCCTTGCTCCAGCAGTCGCCTCACCAGGAGGAACGAGGAGAGGTAATTGACGACAAACATCTCGTCCAGCCCCTGGGGCGTCGACCGCGCTGAGGTGGGGACGATGGCAGCGTTGAGGACCAACACATCGACCCGTAGGCCGCGGCGGGTGAGGTCCGCCACCAAGCCCTCGATGGACGCCAAATCGGCGAGGTCAACCTGCAGCGCTTCAATCTGGTCAGCCGCCACCCCGAGGGAGATGGCTTTACGGTGGGCGGCTTCCGGGTTTCGGCGGTCTACCAGAAGCACCCGGGCGCCGCGGCGCGCGAGGTCCACCGACGTCGCGAAACCGAGCCCCGAGGCGCCGCCGGTCACCAGCGCCAGTTTCCCGTCCAGGCGCTCATCGGGGCCAAGGGCGGCAAGCTGTCGCCGCACGCGGAACCGGTCGAGCACGCCAGTCAGCACGGCAACGATGGGGTGATTCCCGACCATCCCGCGCTCAAGAAAGCACGAAACAGCCGCCGAGGGCGCTGCCGTTCGGCGGCGCCCCACTGCTGCCGTCACGGGACGTTATTCAGGGAGCGCCACGCCGGACCCCCCGAGTTCTTTCGGGAAGTCCTTCATTTTTGGGAGCCCGTCCTTCATCTGCAAGACGGTCTCGGCGTAGTTCACGTGGAGGGCTGGCACGAAGACGACACTGGGAATCGTCGCCGCATAAACGTCGGTCAATCCGAAGGTGGGGTGCTTCGTCATGAGATGGCCACCGCACTTGGTGCAGAAGTGTCGGTCGCTCGTCTTTGTCTTCGCGAAATGGCCAAGCCACGTCGCTCCCTTGGTGACTTTCACGTTCTCGGGCTTCCACAAGGTGAAAGCATTCACTGGGCCCGCCGACCAAGACCGGCAGGAACTGCAGTGGCAGTACCCCATCGCCTCGGGTGCGCCTGAAACTTCAATTTCAACGGCTCCGCAGAAGCAATTTCCTCGATGCGTGTCGGTCATGTCATCCTCCCTATGGGCTTCCCGCAGGCTGGGGGAGCGCGTGCCAGTCCCCTTGTACGACGAAGCCCGCCCAGGCGTTGGGCGCCGCGTACCGTCGGTCCCGTCGAACGGCCCGCTGGGCGGCCCGCAGCGCTTCGGCCGGGGCAAGGTGCTGCTCCAGTAACAGCGCGTAAAAGCGGTCCATCAGCGCCAGTGTTGCGCGGTCCGAGACTTTCCACAGACTTGCCACCACCCGCTGGGCGCCAGCGTACATGAAGCCGCGGGTCAGCCCGACCAGCCCTTCGCCCCGGACCGCCTTCCCCAGCCCGGTGTTGCACGCCGAGAGAACCACCAACTGCGCCGACAGGCGCAACCGGTAGACGTCGGCCAACGACAGAAAACCATCCTCGGGCCGTCCGGACGCATCCCGCTGTGACAGGACAATGCCGGAAAACTCCGGGTGCTGGACATCCAGAAGCGCGTGCGTCGCAAAATGGACAATCCGCGCCTGGGACACCTCTGGGCCGAGCGCCGTGGCACGGCTGGCGTCAGCACCCAACGCGGTGAGCACGTGCTCCGCCGTCGCATGCGAAGCGATGGCCTCCGCCTCGAGGCGTGTGCCCGGAAGCCGCTCCAGCGCGCGGAGGCCGGAGTCCTCAAGGGAGCGAAGCAGGCCCGGCTCCAGCGTGGCCACCGCATTCGACGCCGTCCCGGCCGCACGGTCCCCGTCGCCAAGGAGGGGGTCGGCCAGGATGACCAGCTGGGGACCGCCTGGGGCAGCGTCGCTTCGGGCGGCGGCGAGCAACGCCATCGTGGACGCCGAGGGCAGGCTCACCAGCGTGTGGTCCTCGAGAAGCACCCGGTGCGAGCCTGGCACCGGAAGCGCGGCGAAAGGAATCCGCTGGAGCGCGCCATCGGCCACCACCAGCAGCCGTTCGGTCTGCAGCGCTGAGGCCACCGGGCCCAGGACGAGGTGGGAGAGAGCGCGCGCCGCACGTTCGCCGTTGTCCACAGAGTCGGCGCCGCTCCAGTGGCGATAGACGGCGTCCACCGCCCGCTCGACGTCTCGTCGTCCAGGAAGCTTGGCCGAGACAAGTTGCGCCGCGGAAACGACCCAGACAAAGCTTTCGCGCTCCCCGACAAAATATTCAATCAGGGACGTCGACGGGTCGAGCACCGCGGTCCGAATTTCTGCCAGGGACAGTGGGGCAGGGGATGCCAGGCTCGCATACCGAGGGCTGGAGGCGCGCAGCTGCGCCTGCAATCGCTCCTCCTCGGCACGAATCTCGGCCAGCGTCACTTCAAGTTTGTCCGTCTCTTCTGGCCGGTGCGGGCGAGAGAGCAGCGCCTGTTGCGCTCGCCGCGCCTCCTCTGCCCGGGCGGCGACGTTGTCCGAGGCGGCCTTGAGGCCGGGGTCCATGTCGGCCCGAATGTCGGCGCGCGCGTCCGCGAGCACTTCCAGGAGGGAGCGCGCACGGGATGTCTCGCTGGCGGCCAGCGCCTCGGCGTCCCAACCATGCGCCGGGTCACGTGCGTGCAGGGCCATCAGCACGCTGACCAAGAGTTCATACCGAGCGTGCTCCGCCGCGACCCAGATTGCCCGCGCGCTGGGGCCGACGATGGAGGCGCGTGTCTCTTCCGTCAGCCGCAAGGCCTCGAGGACGTGCTGGCGTGCCAGGTCCGGGCGGCCGACGGCCAGCTCCGCCCGCGCCAGGTGCGTCAAGGCCATCGCTTCGTGGGTACGGTCGCCAATCGCGTGAAGCTCCTCGCGGGCGCCCGCGAGGGGCTCCAGGGATTCGAGTGGCCGCCCGCGTTCGAGCAGCGTTCGCGCGAGATTCATCCGAAGGTCGGCCGCGGAGCGCCGATCGCCACCGGCTTCGAGTTTGGCCAGCGCCTCCTCGAAGGTGGCCGTTGCGTCGTCGTAGCGCCCGGCGTCGAGCTGTAAGAGGCCCATCTGGTTCAGGGTGAAGGCGACGAAGCGTTCGTCGCCGGCCTTGGTGAAGAGTTCAAGTGCGGATTGAAAATAGCTCCATGCCTCGGCCGCCCGGCCGGTATCGCCGAGCGTCAAGCCGATGGAGAAATCGGTCATCCCTTCTTGGTGCCTGTTGCCGAGGGCGCGAAACTTTGCCCGTGCCTCTTTGAAGTCGAAGAGAGCGCGCACATCGTCCCCCAACCCTTCGTAGTCGACGGCCCGGTTGGTGAGCACCTGGGCCTGCACGTCCTCGTCGCCGTCTCGCCGGGCGCACTCCAGTGCCTCCGTGTAGCGGTCGATGGCCGCTTGCCGCTCGCCGAGATTGCCGAGCGCCACGGCCATGTCGTTGAGGATGGAGCCCTCCGCGATGGGCAGAGGTCCCGTTGCCCGGCGGAGGGCGAGTGCCTGTTCCAGCAGTTGCAGCCCGCTCCGGGGCTCCCCCAACTCCGTGATGACCAAGCCGAGCGTGTCCAGGCAGCCGCTCTCGCCGGACGCGTCTTGCACCCGGCGCCAGCTGGCCAGGGCCTCCTCCAGGATGGCGCGCGCTTCGGGCTGGCGGCCCATCATCTCCAGCAGCTCGCCGTGGCGGCTGAGCGTCATCGCCAGCTCGAGACCATCGTCCAGCTGGCGCCAACGCTGCGCACTGTCACGGTAGGCGTCGAGCGCGCGCGGAAAGGCGGCTCCCTCCTGGCTGGCGACGATGGAGTCAGCCTTGGCCCGCAGCTGCTCAGCCTCAATGCGCGTCTGGTCGGCTGCGGTCGCGGTCATCTCGGGGCCCAGTGCCAGTTGGTAAGGGCCACCGTGGGCGCGCCTCGAGCGCAGCCGGACACCGATGCGTTGCCTACCAGTCTCCTTCACCACCGCGGTGAGGGTGAGGGGCTCCGTTCGGCCGAGCACGTTCTCCATCGCCCCGAGGGGCTCTCCGTCCGGTCCCAGCACGCGCAGCTCGACGTCGAGATGGCCGTGGTCGAGCCGAAGGTGCAGTGCCGTACCGGCAGTGCCCTCGACAAGGTGGGTTTGCTCGGCTCCGGGGACAGCCAGTCCCTGCGCCGACGTGCCGAACGCGAGCACACCGTCCTCTGCGCGGGCTGACGATCCGGCCCACAGCATGGCCATCACGACCCAAGCAGCACTCTGGTGCATCGCCCTTCCCGCTGGCAAAGCTGTGACTTCGTATCCTTACCGGAACGTGTCCTTCACATGGGTTTCTGTGTCGAGACGGGCCGCGCTATCCCACCGCGCCTGAAGGTCCCCGGTGTTAATTTTTGGACGCGGCGACGGTCCGAAAGGAATACCTGCCCAGAGGGATTTTGCGGCCACCCGCCTCCTCGCCTTCCAGGCTGAGGACGTACTTTCCCAAGCTGAAGAAGCTTGAGCCGATAGCGAATGCGACTGCATCGCGCGAACTCGGCAGAATGCGCCCCTGCCACACCTCGCCTCCACCCTCGGAGTGGATGTTCACGAAGTACGCCGCGAAGCGTGGGGGCTCCTCTCGCTCGACGGAGAGAACGACGGGCTGTGCCGTCTCCGGAAGCTCGAGCGAGGGGCCGTCAGCGCCGCGCGTCGCCAACAGGGCGAGCACCGGGACGCGGACGGGAGGCCGGCGTTGCGCCTCCAGTCGGGCTTCAGCATCCTGGCGCGCTGCCCGCTCCTTTTGGAGTTGGTTCTGCTCCACTGCCGTCTCGGCCATCGCCTCGGCCCGACTCCGCCGTTCAGCGGCAACTTCCTCCTCCATTCTCCTTCTGGAGGTATTTACCCAGAGGACGGCGAGGAGTCCCGCGGCGCAGGCGCCAGCGATGGCCCACCGCGAGCGAAGCGCCCAGCGTGACGGCGGGGGACGGATGCGGGCCGGGCGGGCGGGCGGGGAAGCTGCGCTCGCAGCTTTCACACCCAAAGCCAGGGCCTCGGCGGCTTCGATGCGGTCCAGGCAGCCTGAGCAGTCGACAAAATGCGCCTCGAATTGGGCGCGTTCCGCCGGGTCCAAGCGACCGGTGACGTAGCGCTCGGGCCAGAGGCCGTCGTCGATGAGCTGGTGGTCCATCTTCACCGGTAGGGTGTCGCGAGCCACGGAATTATCGCCTCACGGGTGGGCCGATGCCGCCATCTGCTGCCAAAGCTCTCGGAAACGGTCCCGAGCCCGATGCAATACGCGGTTGAACTGGAGACTGCTCAAGCCGTACTCGGCGCAGAGGAGGTCCTTGTCGTCCTGGCCGAGATAAAACCTCCGCAGAACGTCGCGATCCCGTTTCATGGAAAGACTTTCGAGCACCTGACGAACGAGGTTTGCCTGGTCCCGCTGTGCCAGGGCCTCCTGAGCATCCGGCGACGGGTCGACGAGACGCTCAAGTTCTCCCTCGCCTGTGGATTGCGTCTGTTGCGCTTTTCGGAAGTGTTGGGTGGCGAGGTTTCTGGCAAGTGAGGCGACGAAGCTCCCCAGCTGGGTCGGGTCCCGAATGGCACCCTCCCGAATCCGCTCCAAAAGGATGCGCATCGTCTCCTGGTGAAGGTCTTCCACCAGCGCCGAATTACGCGCCACGTTGCGGAGGATGGCGCGAACGCCACGGTCGAAGCGCGTCACCAATTCCGTCTCGGCGAAGCCATCCCCAGCGCGGATGCGGTCAACCAACGACGCCGGCGTTTGAGGCGAGGATTCCAGAGCGCCTCATCTTGCCAGAACTCCGGCCAGAGAAAGCTCGGGCCCAGTTGCCCCGGGGCACCGACTGCGGACCAACAGCTGCGGGTCCATCGGGGGCCGCGAGGGCCACTGCGGGGCGCTAGGCCCGAGCCGCCAGGACGGGCGTCGCGCCCGAGGCTGGGCGCGCCGCCCTCACTTTTCTGGGCATTTCGCGACCGCGGCCTCGTCCTCCCCGGGTCCGAAGTCCGCCTCGGCTTCGGCGACGTTGGCCGGCGTCTGCGCCTGGCGCACGGCGGCCGCTGGGAGAGCTTCAGAAGCAAGGGCCGGTACCTGGTGCAGGACGCTCCTCACGGCAAGCGCTCCCAGCACAAGGAGAACGAAAACGGGGAGAAGCTTGCGTCCCTGGGCGGAAGACGGTTCTGCGGCTTGGTTTGTCATCGGACCCTCCTTTGGGCCTCAAGGTCTCAGTGCCAGCCGCCGCCCCGCTATCGCAGGGTCCACCGCTGGCCACGGGGGGCGGAGTTGGCCGCCCCCCAGCGGTCGGGTCGTTTACCTCTGCGCAATCGTCCGCGCGGAGCTGTCCAATGCGGACTCGGCACAGCCCGGTCCATTGTCGCTGTCCGCGTCGGATGTCGGCTGGCTGTCGGCGATGGCGACCTGCACCTGGGCAACAGCCGGCTGCGGCTGTTCGCCCCCCGCGACGGCTTGACCACACCCAGCGAAGGCGAACAGCGCAATCGAAGTCAGCGACAACCACCCAAACGTCTTCAAGTCCTTCATGGCTTCCTCCCGTTGAACGACAGGAGGCGACCATTGCGAGGAGAATGCCACGCGCCAACTCGCTGTGGTTCTGGCGAGTTGGTCGACCGGACAGGGTGAAACCGTAGCGCCACCGGCTACAGCGACCCGCCGGCAGTAGCGGCGGCCGCACCCGCGTGAAGGTACGAATTGCCGGAAGCTTCCCTACACGCCCCTGCGGCGGGCCCCGCGACTTGCCAAGGCCGGCATGTCTTCAATTGGACACGCCGAGGCTGTTTCCTTTTTTTTTCGAAGGCCCCTGGGTGCGCAGTCCTCGCCAGCGGGGGACGCCGGGGCAAAGACTTAGGACAGCTTCGGGTACCAGTCGGCCCCTCTCCCCTCGGGAGTAATGTCCAGGACGTTCCACAGGGGCCACATGAGGTCAACGTGCCGCTGGTTTTGGCCGGGGTCGCTCTGCCCGAACGCCATCTCCGAGCTGTAGAAATGGTGCACCCGGCCGTCCCGCTTGACGAAGGTGTGGATGACGCTGTTCTGCGAGCCGTCCTCAGCGTCGCCCAGGTAGTCGCGGTTGAAGTCGTTCTTCTGCGAGGAGAGGAGACGAAGGTTGCGCCAGGGTCTGGCCCGCGCGAAGTCGCGGATGCGCGCGATGGGCGACTTCGCAACCACCGCAAGATTGACCCGCTCGGCGATGTGGCGAGCATTTCCGTTGAGGCCGTCGAGGAAGCTACTGCACATCGGGCAGGCATGGTCCATGTCAGAACTGAACATGAAGCTGTACAGGACGAGCGCGTCTTTGCCCGGCGCGAATAACTCTGAGAGGCGGACCCGGCGAGGTGCTGAAACGTCGTCGATGTCCCCCGCGCCTTCCTCGAAGACGTAGTCTTCGGGCACCGGCCCACCCAGGGGCAGACGCCGGCGAGCGGCGGCGACTGCTTCCACCTGCCTGCGCAGCGCCTGCTCGGCGTGAAGTAGCTCATCCCGAGCAGACCGGTACGCGGCCGTCTCGCCAGGGAAATGAATGGGGCGCATGAAGCTCCTCCGGGGGTTTGCGGGAAGCCTGTCGTTCCAGGCAGAGGATGTCTACTCGCCCGCCCGGCCCCCCCTTCAGGGCCCGGCGACCCAGAGACACCCCGCCGCCGAATCCGCGGCGAACGCCTTTCCACGCTTGTCCGCGACGACGACACGGACTCCGGGAGCGGTGGCAAGCCGACGCAGCAGGCGCAGGTGTCCGTCCTCGGTATAGCCGACGAAGGACAGCATGCCGGTGTCGCCGGAAGCCGCGAAGAGGCGCTTCATGCCCGGGAGAATGTCTGGGTTGTCCACACCAGCCCCGGTGACTAAGCCAGCCACCTGGAAACCGTTTCGTTCGAGCAGCAGCCCGACGAAGCCGTCGGTACAGGCGACGAAGAGCAACCCGCTCTCGCCGTCCAGGGCGAGCCCCCTCGGTCCTTTCGCGCCGCAGCCCGTCTTCCAGCGCGCCACCACGGCGCGCGTGGTGAGGTCCACCGCCAGCGTCTCGTCCCGGTCGCGGAGGTTGGTGTAGAAGCGCCCGCGCCGTAGGTCGACAGCGTACCCCTCCGGAACGCCGTCCAGCTGCACCTGTGCCTTCGAAACCAGCCCAGCGGCGGAAGTCGCCAGCACGGCAATGGACTTGGAAGGCGGCAAGGTGGCCCACACCTCCTGGGTTTTCCCCACGTAGGCCAGGCCATCCGGCGCAGTGGCCAGCGTGGCGCAGGCGCCTCGCTGATGGGTGGACAAGTCAATCGCGCAGACGGAGGCGTCTGCGCGGTTCCCGACGTAGGCGGCGCGCGGGCCAAAGGTGACGCTGCTTGGGCCGACGGTGCGTCCGCTGACTTCGCGCGTGGCGAAACCCTCGACGGATTGCACTCGCTCGGTTTGTGCGTCGAGGACGAAGACGCGCCCGGTGTTTCCGCCCGGAGCCCAAACGGTGTCGGTGGTGGCCTCGTAGCCCAAGTAGTCCATCGACACCCTCGTGGTGCTGCCCCCTCCCAGCAAGGAAACCGGGTGAGGGCGTGCGGACGAGGGCAGGACAGCCATGTCCGTTGGTCTTGGCACCACCGGTCCTGCGCCCTGTGACTGCTCGGAGGCGCAACCCGTAACCAACAGGAGGAGGATGCCCGAACGAAGGCGGGTCATCCACGACGGTGTAGCGCACCGTCGACCGCCAATGCACCTGTTGCCCGTCCGGAAGGCGGCTATTCGCTGCGCATTGCCTCGACTGGGTCGAGGCCGGCAGCGCGGGCGGCGGGGTAAATTCCAAACCCGAGCCCGACCGCCGAGGACATGGCCAGCGCGACGCCGACCGACCAAGAGGGTACGTCGGTCGGAAAACCGAGCGCCCAGCGACCGAGAAAGGCGACCACGTAGCCGATGACGACGCCGACCACTCCACCCAACGCCGAAAGCACCAAGGCCTCGGTGGCGAATTGTCCGAGAATCCGGCTTCGGCGCGCACCCAACGCCTTGCGGATTCCAATCTCCTGCGTCCGCTCGGTGACCGACACCAGCATGATGTTGAGGATGCCGATGCCGCCGACGATGAGCGACAGCAGGCACACGCCAAAACTCGCCGCGGTCACCACCGAGGAGATTTGGTTGAACGTCTGGGTGGCGGATTCGTTCGAGAAGATGGTGAAGTCGCTCTCCTGTTCGGGCCGGAGGTTGTGCCGGTGGCGCATCAGTAACTCGACGCCGTCCTGAGCCCTCTGGAGCGATTGGGTATTCCAAGCTTGCATGCTGACGTTGAGAGAGCGGTTCTTCCCGTAGAGGTCGAAGAAGACCGGAATCGGGATGATGGCGGAGTTGTCGTAGCCCGAGCCAAAAATGCCGCCCTGGCGCTTGAGCACGCCGATGATTTGAAAGCTGCGGTTGCTGATGCGGATTTCCTGGCCAACCGCCTCGACGTCCGGAAAGAGGACCTCCGCCACATCCAGGCCGACGACTGCCACTTGGGCGCCCTCCTGGACCTCACCCTCACTGAAGCTTCGCCCCCGGAGCACGGTGAGCGCGTTGGTGTCGAAAAAGTGAAAGGTCCCGCCTCCAATCTGCACGTTGGGCCTGGTTTCGCGCTCGGCGGTCGATACCTTCTTCGGGCCCACGCCGTAGGCCTCGGCCGTCACCGTGGCCACCTCGGGCAGCTGCTTCTGGATGGCCTCGTAGTCGCTCAGATTGATGTTCGGCCGCCGGTCGATTTTGTCCCAGTCAAAATTGCCGAAGCCGGCGGGCCACTTCTGAAGCTGGAAGCCGTTGGCGCCCAGTCCGGAGAGGTCATCGTCCACCTTGTGCCGAAGCCCTTGAAGAAGGGCCATCATCGAAACGACGGTGGCAACGCCGATGACGATGCCGAGCAACGTCAGCACGCTTCGTAGGCGGTGCCCCCAAAACGTGCGAAGCGCGAGCTTGAAGTTGTCGGTGAGCATGGCCAAGCCCGGGCTGAACGCGTTCCCGTTCCCTACGCACGAGAGCGAGGTCCATTTCAGCCCCTCGCCGGAGCGGCCTCAGGCTTCAGGCCCTGGCCGCGCGGCCGTCTCTCGACTCCCCCAAGGCGCTGGAGCCCGCCTTTGCAGTGCCGCGATGGAATTCAAACGTGGCGTTCGCGGCGGCCCGTTGCAGAAGAAAGCCGGGGGGGCCACCCGGGCGTTCCTCACTTGGCCGCTGGCGCGGGCGGCGGCTTGAAGCTGACCGTCCCCTTCTTCACCCACCAGGCGAAAACCTCCACCACCAGGCGCCGGGCCTTCACCGCTGGGTCCGACTCAGCCAGCGTGCGTGCTTCGTCGAGGCTGGCCACGCGGTAAAGGCACATTCCACGCAGCGCTTCGTCCCGCTGCTCGTCGAAGGGCCCAGCGAGGACAATTTTGCCCGCCTCGTAAAGCGCCTGAAGGTGGCCCAGGTGCTGCTTTTGCAACGCTTCGAGAGCCGCATCGTCCAGCTTCGGGGCGTTGGTTGGGCGCTTCAGCAGCACCACGTAGTACTTCTCCATCTCGGCCATCGCCTGGTCGGCATGGGCCGGCGTTGGTGCGCCGACGGCCAGCGCGAGGGCGACAAACGGCAGTCGTCGCATGCTCCCTCCTTCTCACGTCGGTTTCCGGCGGTCGCACTGCTGGCTCAGCGCTGTGGCCAGCGCAATGCGGCGAGTCCCGCCCGGGGCCGACGCTGTCAGCCGTCAATTTACTTGAAGGCCCCTCACGTTGCGCCCACCCTGCCTCCAAGAGGGTGTCTCGTGGTGGGGAAGCGCAGTCGGCCCCAGACCTCTAGACGGCAGTGCGCCGAAGCAGGCTTTCCAAGCCTGTGGCGGCGATGGCGTGATAGCGGCTGCGGTAGCGCCGGAAGCAAGCCTCCGCCCGTGGCCGCGTCTCCTCTCGCGCCAGCAACGCCGCATAGAGGGGCTTCAGGTATTTCATCCGACCCACCTCGCCCAGGAAGGCCTCGCTTCGCGCCAGCGCGGGCGCATAGCCCGCCGAGAGCGCCGGGACCAGCCAGGCGACGAGGACGTCCGCATTGCGCGTGGCGGTCAGGTGGAAGGCGGCGTCGAGTGCTTCCAGCGTGTCGCGCGGCGTCGGCCGTGGCAGCCGGCCGAGGTACACCTGCCACGCCAGGGGGCTGAAGCCACGCGCTTCGGCGTCGGTCGGCAACTGCCCACCCAGCGCCTGCAGCCGGGCAAGCTGGGCGCTGGCCGGTGCGGGTGCCCCCGGGGGAATCCCCTCGCCATCCACCCAGCTGGGCACGTCCACTTTGACCAAGGCCTCCGGCAACTCGGCCTGAAGGAAGTCCAAAAACTCCTGGGTGGTGAGGCTGTGGAAGGCAAAGCGGTGGAGGTAACGGCGCAGAAATGCGTCAAAGGGCGCCGAGCCCACCGCGTCTTCCAAGGCCCTCAGGAAAAGGTAGCCCTTTTCGTAGGGCACTTGGCTGTAGGCGTCGTCGGGGTCGACGCCGGCGAGGTGCGTTCGCAGCCGAGTCAGCGCTGGCCGTTCCCGGAAGCCGGCCACCGCGTTCTCCAGCGACTGGCGCCCGACGGCGGCATGGAGGGCCACTGCCTCCGGGCCTTCCAGCACCGAGAGGATGCGGCGCTCGACAAAGACGGTGAAGCCTTCATTGAGCCAGAAGTCCTCGGCCGAGGCGTTGGAGACGAGGTTGCCCGTCCAGCTGTGCGCCAGCTCGTGAGCGAGGACGTTGACCAAACTCCTGTCCCCGGCGAGGACGGTCGGCGTGAGAAAGGTGAGGGTGGGATTTTCCATGCCGCCGTAGGGGAAGGAAGGCGGGAGGACCAGCACGTCGAAGCGTCCCCACACGTAGGGGCCGAGCAGGGCTTCGGCCTGCGTCAGCATGCGGTCCACCTGCGCAAACTCCCACGCCGCTGCGTCGGCGACGGTCGGCTCGGCCCACACCCGGGAGCGCGGCCCCAGCTCGCGGCTGTCGAGTGCACCCACGGCGAAGGCGAAAAGGTACGGGGGAATGGGCTGGTCCATGGCCCAACGTCCGGTGGCCTCGCTGCCGGTCTCTGTCCGACCGGTGGAGCGTGCGGCCATCAGCGACTGCAAGGCCACCGGTGCGGTGACGGCTGCTTCGTAGGTGAAGCGGAAGCGCGGGCTGTCCTGAAGCGGCACCACCGAGCGGGCATGAATGGCCTGGCACTGGCTGTAGAGGAAGGGCGCCCTGCCGGACGCCGTTTGCTCCTCCGAGAGCCACTGCAGCGCCGTGGCCTCCGGGCCGGTGCGGTAGTGCACCACGCAGCGTGCCTCGCCTTCCGGCAAGCTGACGCTCAGCCGGGTGCCGAGGACCGCGTCGTCCGGGCCGAGGGCGAAGGGCAGCGCCTGGCCGGATGGGCCGGTGACTGCGTCCACCTGCAGCCCGCGGGTGTCGAGGTCCACCCGCGCTCCCCCGCGGTCGAAACGTAACTCGGCGGTGGCGGCAAGCTGCCGGGCAGCAAAGTCCACCCGTGCCGTCCAGCGCAGGTGCTGCTGGCGCGGCTGGGCGTCGTCGGCCCAGGCGTGCGGGTCAGCACGGGCCAACTAGCCCCCCTCGCCCGGCGGGTGCGCCCGCACCGGAATGCCCGCCTGCTGCATCAGCCGGAGCGCGTTGGTGGTCCGGACGACGCCCTCGCGCAGCTGGTAATCAAAGCGCATTTGGCCATTTTCCACGTGGTCTTGAAAGTGCACTGCGCGCAGGCTTCCCGGATGTTCCGCCTCGAGGCGAGCCAGCGCCAAGTCATGGGTGGTGACGGCGCCGAGCGCCCGGGCCTCGAGAAGTAAGCGCAGCACCTCCCGCGAGGCGACGCGGCGCTCTCCGGAGTTGGTGCCGAGGAGAATTTCATCCAGCAGCACCAGGGCGTGACCCTGGGCGGCCGCGGCCGCCTCCAGCACCGCTTTGAGGCGAAGCACTTCAGCGTGGAAAAACGAAATGCCCGCGGAGAGGGAGTCTTGCACGCGCATGCTGGTCGCCAGCTGCAGGGGCCCCAAGGACAGGCCCTGCGCTGCCACCGGGGCACCGGCCAGGGCCAACACCGCGTTGACGCCCATGGCGCGAAGCAGGGTGGACTTGCCGGACATGTTGGAGCCAGTGACGAGGAGGAGAAAGCCTGGTCGCGGCAATTCAACGTCGTTGGGGACCGCGTCCTGGAGCAGCGGGTGCCACAGCGCCTGGGCTGAAAAGTACGACGGGGTTTCCACCACCTTCGGGAAATGGAAGTTGGGGTGGTCGGCGGTGACATTGCCGAAGCAGCCGAGCGCTTCGACCTCGGCCAGCGCCTCGAGCCATCCGCGGACCAGGCCTCCGTTGTGTTGACGCCAGTCTTCGAGGCGCAACAGGACGTGGACGTCCCACAGGGTGAGGAGGTGGAGGACGGGGTGAAGCTGGTTTCTGCGCGCCTCGGCCAGGTTGAGGAGGCGGGCGAATTGCCGCATGCGGGCGCTGACCGGGGCCCCGGGGGGGAGAGCCCGGCGCTCAGCTGACGCAGCAGCGGCGCGTGGAAGTGTGCCTTCTCCAGCCGGGCGAAGGCGCCCCCCAACGTCGCCCCGCCGGCTTCGGCGACGGCCAGACTGCCCCAGGCTTCCGCCAGCGGTCTTCGCGTCAGCACGACGACGAGAAGTTGCACCGCCACCGCCGTCCACGGCACGAGGCGCGGAACCAGGCCGACCGCGGCGAGGGCGGCTGAGATGAGGGTGGCGGCGGGCAGGGCCCAGGCCACCCACCGCGCCCACGCCAACTCCCGGAGGCGGGGCGGCCCTTCGGCCCAGCTGAGAAAGGCCTTGGGACTGGGCCGGCCGGCGGCAGCCAACCGCCCGCTCACCGCCACGTCCCGCCGCACCTCAGGCAGGGTTGCCAACTCCTGTGCCGCTTGCTGCCTCGCCCTCACCTCCGCCGGCTGGGCCGGGGCGCGCAGCCAGGCGGCGAGCCGCTCCTCCCCAGCGCCGGTGGCCGTCTCGTCCAGCCATTGGAAGAGGGAGCCTTGGCCAAAGACGTCCAAGTCCGAGGTGTACAGGTGGTGCGCGTCGACGAAGCGCTCACCGCGGGAGGGCAGCGCCGTGGGCCAGCTGCCGTCCAGGCGCGCCCGGGCCCGGGCGTGCCAATCGGCCTCGGCGCGTGCCCGCCGCTCCCGCGACAGCAGCTGCGCATGGTGGACGGCGAGGACGACATAGGCCAAGGCGCAGGCCGCCGCTCCGGCCCAGGCCAGCTTCGGCAGGCGCTCGAAAATGGCCAGCCCGGTGAGGACTGCGGCGCCGAGAAACGTCGCGGCGCGCCCGTTCGCTACCCTCGCCATGCGCCGGTCCAGGGCCAGAACCAGTGCGCGCCCTCGGGCAGCGGCCGCGGCGTGGGCCTCGGCCACCGTAGCCGCTGCGGCGCTGGAGGAGGAGTTGGAAGGCACCACGGCCCCAACCACCCTGACACGGTCCAGCCGTCAAGTGGCCGAAAAAACGGGTCGGTGGCGCTGGCTACACCTCGGCGGTTGCCAGTCGGCGCAGCGCCTTTTGGTCGCGGATGCACAGCACCCGTCCGACGTTTCCGAGGATGCCCTGGCGCTTCAATTCATTCACCAACGTCGAGACAAAGGAGCGGGAGGCCCCCACCAGGTCGGCCAAGTCCTGCTGGGTAATTCCGCGCAAGTCCGTCTCGCCGGAGTGGGCGCAGCGCTCGCCGTGGGCCTCGGCCACAGTCAACAGCGTCTCCGCCAGCCGGGCCGGCACTTCTTTGAAGGTCAGCCCAAGGATGCGCGAGCGTAGGCCTCGCACCTGCTCGGCGTAGGCCCGGACCAATTCCACGGCCAGCGCCGGCTCCGCTTCGAGCTGGGCCCGAAGGGTCCGGCCTTCCAGCGTCCACAGCCCAACCTCGCCGGAGGCGACGGCCATCTCATCGGCGGTGGCGCCTTCGGGACGAAAGACGTCGCCGAAGACGTCGCCTGCCCGAAGGATGGCGAAGACGGCAGCCCGCCCGTTGCGTCCAAGGTGCATCAGCCGCACACGGCCAGACTTGACGAAATACGCCGTCTGCAGCGCCTCGCCTGGACGGTAGATGACGGCCTGGTGCGGAAAGTTCTGCGGCGTGCCTTCGACGGCGGCGCCGGGGGGACGGCTTGCGTCGGCACGCCGGGGCGACACGAACATTCCGGAGGAAGGTAAGGACGGAGAGACCACGTTGGAACCCAGCGGTTGAGTCAGCATGCGAACACTCGCTTCCAAGGGGTATGCCACCACAACCCCTGCGCGCAACTCTGAAGGGTTGCTGCAGAAGTTGCGCAACATCCATGGGCAGAGTTGTAACGTTTCGTACAATTGTAACGTTTCGTTCAATACGCCGAAGGCCAATGTCTCAACGCAGACAGCGTCCTTCAGGAGACGGTCTTCAGGCGGCGAGCAAACGTTTCATGAAGTTGGTACTTGCCCAGTTTTCGCTCGAGGGTGGGGCGGCTGATACCCAGCAGCTGGCAGGCCTTTCCCTTGTGCCCCCGCGTCAGGGTGAGAGCCCGGCAGATGAGGAGGCGCTCCGCCTCGGCCAGCGTGGGGACAGCCCCTTCGGGGGGCCAAGCCGTCGTCTGCGCGGGCGGGGTGGGCGCGCGCTCCAGCGGGGGCAGATGTTCGGCGAGAAGGACGTCGGCCGGCGCGAGCACCACCGCGCGGGTGAGGACATTCTCCAGCTCTCGAATGTTGCCGCGCCAGGGAAGGGCGCGCAGGTGCTCCAGCACCTCCGGGGGGACGCGGTTCACCCGCTGGTGCACTTTCTCGTTGATGCGTTCAAGGAGGGCCTGCACCAGCGCGGGGATGTCGTCCGGGCGTTCCCGCAGCGGCGGCACGTGCAGGGTGATGACTTGGAGCCGCTGGTGCAGGTCCTCGCGAAACCGGCCAGCCTCCACCTCCGCGGCGAGGTTCCGGTGGGTGGCTGCAATGACCCGCGCCACCAGTGGCAACCGTTTCACCCCGCCCACCCGCTCGAATTCCCTCTCCTGCAGCACGCGCAGCAGCTTGGCCTGAAGCGGCAGCGACAGGTCGCCAATCTCATCCAGGAAGATGGTGCCCTGCTCGGCCAATTCGAATTTCCCCGGCTTGAGAGCCACCGCGCCGGTGAAGGCGCCCCGCTCGTGGCCGAAAAGTTCTGACTCCAGCAGGGTGTCGACGATGGCCGAGCAGTTGATGCCGATGAAAGGCCGAGGCGTGTCGTAGGAGTAGTTGTGGATGACGCGGGCGATGAGTTCCTTGCCGGTGCCGGACTCGCCGGTGATGAGCACCGAGGCCCGCGTCGCCGCCGCGACCCGTCCAATCTCTTTCACCAGCGCCTGCATCACCGGCGTCCGGCCGACAATGTCGCCCAGCCGAGCCGCCGAGGGAACGTCGGCGGCGGCGGCCAACGCCTGACGCGACAGCTGCCGAATCTGGAGCGCTCGCTCCACCACCAAGTCCAGCACCCCCGGGTCCGGGAAGGGCTTGTGCACGTAGTCAAACGCCCCGAGCTTCATCGCCCGAATGGTGGACGCCATGTCGTGGTAGGCCGTGATGAGGACGATGGGCGCGTCGCCGCAGCGCTGACGCATCTCCTCGATGACGTCCAGCCCGCTGCGGTCGGGCAACATCATGTCCAGAATGATGAGCGAGGGGGAGCTCTTGCTCGCCGCCACCAGGCCCGCCTCGGCGGTGGTGGCGGTGACGACATGGAAGCGCGGCTCGCCGTCACGCTCCACCTCCTCGAAGTGCAGCGCCAGTGTCTCCAAGAGAGACACGTCGTCGTCGACGATGAGCAAGGTGTCGCTGGGGGTTTGGGCAACCATTGGGGGGTGTCAGCCCGGGGCAAAGGCCAGGGTGAAGAGGGTGCCAGGCTTTTCATCCGTGTGCACCTCGGCTTGGCCATCCTGGTGCAGCATCACCTGTCGCAGCGCGGCCAGGGACAGTCCGGCCCCCCGCGCCAGCCGAGAGCCAAAAGGCTGAAAGGCCTGTGCTTGCTCCTCGGGGGAGAGGGTCGTGGCCAAGTCGCGCACCCGGAGCAGCGCACCCCCGCCGGGCCGTGGCAAAAGCTGCACCACCACGCTGCCCCCCTCCGGCAGGGTGGCGGCGATGTTGAGCAACAGCTGCGAGAGGACCGGCCCGGTGCGGTGGGCGTCGGCCCGCACCGGGGGCAGCGTCCCCGGGGCGTCGAGCTGCACCGACTGCTGCCGGCCTCGCAGCTCCGAGGAAATGGCCTCAACGGCTTGGGCCACCAACTCCTTGAGGGCCGTCGTCTCCACCGTCCCCGGTCGTTCTCGTCCGTACTCGGCCAGCATCGTCAGCATCCTCTCCAGGGTGCGGATTTCTCGCTGGGCGATGGTCAGCCGGCGCTGGTCGCGCGCGGAAAGCTCCGGGTCGCGGGCCAGGGTTTGCACCGAAAGCTTCACGCTGGAGAGCGGGTTGCGGAGCTCATGACTGAGCGCCGAGGAGAGGTGGGAGATTTGCAGCGGCGGCGCCTGGTGGAGCGCCGCTTCGAGGTCCAACGCCCAGGCCTGTCGCACCGGCTGGCCAGCAAGCACCGCCAAGCGCACCCAGCCACCCGACTCCCCATCGCCCACGCGCAGAAATGCCACGCCGCCGCCCTGAAGTGCCAGCGCGTCCAGGCTTCGTGCTCTGCCGGCCTCGATGTTGAGCGCCTCCCCCAAAACTTCCCCCGGCTTCAGTCGGCCGAGGCGCTGCAGCACTGGGCAATGCCCGTGCACCTCGGCCAGCCGCAAGTCCTCGCGCCAACTGATGTGGGCCAAGCCATCGGGCAGGGGGGTGTGCATGGCGGGGGCTGGGCCGGAAAGGTTACGCTGCCGAGGCTGGCCCGCGCACCCGCATGGACGGACGGCTCCTCTTCAAGAATTGCACGCTGCTCGAGGGGCAACGCCTCGCCCCGAGCCGCGTGGTGGTGGTGGAGGGCGGCCGAGTCACCCATGTCGGCCCGGACGCCGACACGCCAGCTCTCCCCGGTGACTGGGCGGTGGACGGCCGGGGCCGTCTGCTGGTCCCCGGCCGAGTGGACGCACATGCCCGTCTCACCGCCCCGGCCGCTGGCGCCAGCCCCTGGACGGCCTCCGAAGTGGAGGCGCTCGCCGCCGCGGCGCTGGCGCGTGCCGTCCGCTCAGGCGTCAGCTCCGTCTTTGAGATGTTGGACGCGGTGGACCATCCAGCGGAGGCGCTGGCGATGCAGGCGCTGACCGCCGAGCGCCTCGGCATCCGCCTGGTGGCTGCCCACGCCACCGGCGGAGAGCACTGGCAGGGTCCGCTTGAAGCGAACCTTTCCTTTCTTCGTGCCTGGTCCAGCCACCCGCTGGTGCGCGGGGCGGTGGGCATTTCCCGTCTGGCGGATGCTCCCGAACCCATGTTGGCTCGGGTGTCCGCCGCCGCCGACGCGGCCCAAGCAGTGGTGCACCTGGCCCTGGCCGAAACCGACGAGGACTTGGTTCTCAACCACCAGAAGTACGGGGTGCGCAGCGTCGAGCGGCTGGCCCAACACGGCCTCCTTGGACCGCGGACGGTGGCCGCCCATGCCCGGTGCGTGGACGCGCACGAGGCGCGTGTCCTCGCCCAGCGCAGTGTGCTGGTGGCCTGGAGTCCCCTGCGGGACCTCCTCGGCGAGGGCTACGGCTTCGAGGCGTTGCTGATTCCCGAGCACCGAGTGGCGCTCGGCACTTCTGGCCTGGGCACGCTGCCGCAGCAATGGGACGCCGCCTGGGCGATGGGCCGCAAGGCGGCGCGGCTGGGCCGGCTGTGGGCGGAGGAACTGGTTCCCGCGCTTCTTCAGCAGGGCGCGGCGGATTTGGTGTCAGACCTCTACGGCGCGCCGGCGGGCCGGGTGGCGGCGGGGGCACTGGCCGACCTCGCCCTGTTGGAGATGCTTCCCGAGGGGGACGTCTGGACGGCCGACGTGGCCGCTGAGGTGAGCCGGGCGCCGGTGGCCTGGACGGTGGTGGCCGGGCGGGTGGTGTTGCGCGACGGGCAGTTGCTTGGCGCAGACGCGCTTGAACTGGAGCGCGAGGCGGTGGCAGTCCGCCGTGCGCGGCGCTGAACGCGGCCTGCGCGCGCGACTCCGCCGGGCGGCTGAGCGGCGGGCGCCGTTGTGTGCCGACGGGCGCACCACCGCCTACCGCCTGGTGCACGCAGAAGGCGACGGCTTTGAGGGCGCCACGGTGGACGTCTTCGGTGACGTCCTGGTGGTCAGCCTCTACACCGACCAGGAGTCCGGGCCCCTCGTCGAGGCGCTTGTTTCAGAAGTTTCCCCCCGGGCGGTGTACCTCAAGCGCCGCCCGCGAACGCCAAGCCGTTTCACGCCGCAGGCGCTCCGCGCCCAAGCCCCGGTCGCGCCAGTCCACGGCTCGGCGGTCGAAACGGTGGACGTCTTGGAGGCGGGGTTGGCCTTTCGCATTCGTCCGGCGGAGGGGCTGTCGGTGGGGCTGTATTTGGACATGCGCGAGACGCGGGCCTTCCTCCGGGCGCAGGCCGAAGGGACGACGCTGCTCAACTGCTTTGCCTACACCGGCGCCTTCGCCATTGCGGCGCTGGCCGGTGGCGCCACCGCCGCGGTGAATGTCGACTTAAGCAAGCGGGCGCTGGCCTGGGCTGCGGAGAACGCCGCGCTCAACCGCGTGAAGGCTGAGGCGCTCCGGGGCGACGTCTTCCAGTGGCTGCGACGGCTGGCCAAGTCGGAGCGCACCTTTTCTTCGGTGGTGCTGGACCCGCCGGCCTTCGCCCGCGGCCCTTCGGGGCCCTTCAGCATGGCCAGAGACACGCCGGTGTTGGTGGCGCGGGCGGCCCCGGTGGTGGCGCCCCACGGGCTGCTTTTCGTCTGCTGCAATCAGCAGAGTCTGTCCTGGGAGCGCTTCTCGGCCCTGGTGCACCACGGGCTGGCCACCGCGGGGCGCTTCGGACACACCGTGGGTCGCCTCGGCGCCTCGCCGGTGGACTTCCCGGCAGCGCCCGGTCAGCCGGTGGGACTCAAGGTGGAGGTGCTGCGGCTCGACGCCAATGCGCTAGCCTTGACGGGGTGAGCCCGCCCGACTCGCCAGCCCCGGCCCGCTTCGGCAAGTACACCCTGCTCGACCGGCTGGCGGTGGGGGGCATGGCCGAAATTTTTCTCGCCCGCCAGGCCGGCATGGAGGGCTTTGAGAAAACGGTGGTCATCAAGCGCATCCTCCCGCGCCTCACCCGGGTGGAGGGCTTCGTCACCATGTTTCTCAACGAAGCGCGACTCGCCTCGCAGCTCACCCACCCCAACATTGTCCAAATCCACGAATTGGGCCGCATCAGCGACAGCTACTTCATCGCCATGGAGTACCTCTTCGGCCGCGACATGGCGCGCATCATTCCCAAGGCGGCCGCACTGGGAATCCCCTTCCCCCACGTCTACGCGCTCAAAATCGCCGCCTCGGTGTGCGAGGGCCTCTACTACGCCCACCAGAAGGCGGATGCGTGGGGCAACCCGCTGCACATTGTCCACCGGGACGTGACACCGGAAAACGTCTTCGTCTCCTTCGACGGGATGGTGAAGGTGCTCGACTTCGGCATTGCCAAGGCGCGCGGCCAGGTGGGCCAGACGCAGGCCGGGGAAATTAAAGGCAAACTGGCCTACATGAGCCCGGAGCAGTGCCTGGGCCAGCCGCTCGACCAGCGCAGCGACATTTTCTCGTTGGGCGTCGTCCTCTACGAATGGCTCACCGGGTACCGTCTCTTCACCGGCGATTCGGAAGTGGCGGTCCTCAAGTCGATTACCGACGGAAAAATTTACGGCCCTTCCTACTTCAAACCGGACATTCCCCCCGAGGTGGAGCAGATTGTGATGCGGGCCTTGGAAAAGGACCGGGAGAAGCGTTACCCGTCGGCCTGGGACATGCAGCGGGACTTGGAGCGAACGATGGGGCAGTTCCCCTTCCGCCCCTCCAGCATCCACCTCTCCAACTTTCTCAAGCAGCTTTTCGCGGGCGAGTTGGACGAGGAACGGGCCCGACTGGCGAGGCGGCTGGATGCGCCGGTGGACGGCAACGGCGTTCCGGCCATGGACGGCGCACCGCTCGAGGTGACGCTGGGCGAGTCCGAGCGCCGGGCCCTGGAGACGGTGGCCGAGCGCCACGGACTCGGGGCCGAAGAATTGGCGCGGGACGTGCTGCGCGACTGGCTCAAGTACCGCTGAATGGGCCGCCTGCGGCTGACGCTGGAGTACGAGGGGACGGCGTACGTCGGCTGGCAGCGCCAAACCAACGGCCTCTCGGTGCAACAGGTGGTGGAGAAAGCGCTGGGCGAGTTGCTGGGCGCCGAAGTGGCCACCCTGGCCGCCAGCCGCACCGACGCCGGTGTGCACGCACTGGGGCAAGTGGTGGCCTTTGACCCGCCACGGGCCCTTCCGCTGACGGCCTACCTGCGGGGCCTCTCAGCGCTGCTGCCGCCGGACGTCTCGGTGGTGGGGGCGCAGGAAGTGGCGGACGACTTCGACCCGCGGCGCGACAGCCTCGGCAAACGCTACCGCTACCTCCTCTCCAACCGGCCGGTCCGCTCGCCACTGCGGCGGCGGACGCACTGGGAACTGTTCGCGCCGTTGGATGTCTCTGCCATGGGCGAGGCTGCCCGGTGCCTGTTGGGGACGCATGACTTCTCCGCCTTTCGTGCGGCCAACTGCGAGGCACCGACGACGGTGCGGACGCTGCGGGAGCTGACCCTCGCCTCGACGCTGGACGTCGTCCAATTCGAAGTGGAGGGCACGGCTTTCCTGAAGCACATGGTGCGCAATCTTGTGGGCACGCTGGTGGAGGTGGGGCGGGGCCGACGGCCGGTGGCCTGGGTCGAGGAAGTGCTGGCCTCAGGCGACCGAACGCAAGGCGGCCCCACCGCGCCGCCCCAGGGGCTGGTGCTGGTGGAAGTGCGGTACCGGGAGTAGCGCCCCGCCTTCAGCGCGCAAGGAGGGCCACCACGTCCTCGGCGCAGCCGTAGGCCAGTGTGTAGCCTGCTCCACCGTGCCCGTAGTTGTGGATGACGCGGCCCTCCTGCTCGAGTCGCACCGTCGGCCGGCAGGGCCGCAGTCCAGCGCGCTCGGCGAGGACAGGCCCATGCCTCAACCCAGCAGCGCGGGCACGCGCCAAAATGGAGTCCCGCACCGCTGGGCGGGGGGTCAGCGACACTTCGTCAGAGCAGACCAAAGCGCACCCGCCGAGGACGACTTCGTGGCGCCGGGGAATGCAGTACAGGATGGCCGCTTCGTCGCGCTCGTCTCCCAGGGACACCTGGCGGTCCAGCTCCCCCGGCGCGACCAGCAGCACTTGGCCGTACACCGCCTGCAGGGCGGGGTCGCCGGCCAGGGCCCGCGCGCCGAGACCGGTGCAGTGCACCACCGCATCGCCCTCCACCGCCTCGAGGGACGTCACCTTCTGCCGGCGAATGGGCCGCTGCAACTGCCCTTCGAGCCAGCCGAGGAAAAGTTCCGGCTCCACCCGGGGCGCTCGAAATCGCCAGGCTGGACCGCCCAGTGGGGATTGGGTGACCCAGCTGAGGTGCGGCGCACTGGCCGCCCACCAGGGCGCCTCCCTGCCGTCGCCGGCTTCGTACGCGGTGAGGACGTCCACGCCCGCTTCTGGGACGGCGGCAGCCAGCGCTTCGAGGCGCTTGCGCGCAATGCGCGCCCAGCCATTGACGCGGGCCGGCGGGTGGGCACGGAAGGGGAACCAGAGCGCGCCGGCGACGGCCGAGGTGGTGGCCTCACCGGTGGCCGCGGCCACCACCTGGACGGCGTGGCCTGCGTGTTGAAGTTCAACGGCGGTGGTGAGGCCAATGACGCCGGCCCCGACGACAGTGACGTCCACCGCTGGCCTTCTGCCATAAGTCCAACCTTGGCGTCTTGCTGCCCTGGGGAAGCAGCGCTGGGGTTGCATCGCCGCGCCGCTCTGTCGAGGGTGTCCGACGTGGGCGTGCCGCATCCGCGGCGGGGCCCAGGCTTTTTAGGCGCGGACCGGCTTGCCGAAGCGAAGCTCGCCCTTGCCCGCGTCGACGCGCACCGTGTCCCCGGCCTGGTACTCCCCGGAGAGGACTTTCAGGGCCAGCGGGTCCTGAAGGTACTTCTGAATGGCACGCTTCAAGGGACGGGCGCCGTACACCGGGTCATAGCCGTGTTCGGCCAGGAAGGCCTTCGCCGCGGTGGTCAACTCCAATGTCAGCTTCCTTTCCTCCAGCAGCTTGTGAAGCCGGTCCAGCTGAATGTCGACAATCCGGCTCAAGTCGGACTTCTTCAGCGGCTCAAAAATGACAATCTCGTCCACCCGGTTGAGAAACTCAGGCTTGAAGTGGGCCCGCAGCGCATCCATCACCCGTTCTCGGGCGGCCTCATCCAGACCTTTGCCCTCGGAAGTCGCCACCAGGCCCTGGCTGCCGAGGTTGGACGTCATGATGAGGACGGTGTTTTTGAAGTCCACGGTGCGGCCCTGGCTATCCGTCAGCCGGCCGTCGTCGAGAATTTGTAACAGCACGTTGAAGACGTCTGGGTGGGCCTTTTCAATCTCGTCAAGCAGCACTACCGAATAGGGACGACGCCGCACCGCCTCGGTCAGTTGACCGCCCTCGTCGTAGCCGACGTAGCCCGGCGGAGCACCCACCAGGCGAGACACGGAGTGCTTCTCCATGTACTCCGACATGTCCAGGCGGATGAGGGCATTCTCGTCGTCGAAGAGGAACTCGGCGAGGGCCTTGGCCGTCTCCGTCTTCCCAACGCCAGTCGGTCCGAGAAAAATGAAGGAGCCGATGGGGCGGTTGGGGTCCTGAAGCCCGCTCCGGGCACGGCGGATGGCGTTGCTCACCGCCTCGATGGCCGGCCGTTGCCCGACCACCCGCTTTTCGAGGCGTTCCTCCATGTGGATGAGCTTCTGGACTTCGCCCTCCATCAGGCGGGACACCGGGATGTGGGTCCACTTGGCCACCACTTGCGCGATGTCCTCGGCGTCGACTTCCTCTTTGAGGAATTTCTGCTTCTTCTGGAGCTCCGCCAACTTGGCGTTCTGCTCCACCAACTCCCGCTCCAGCGCCGGGATGGTGCCGAACTTCAGCTCGGCGGCGCGGTTCAGGTCCGATTGACGTTCGGCCGCGGCCTGCTCGGTGCGGGCCTTGTCCAGCTTCTCCTTGACGGCGCGGATTTTCGAAATGGCAGCCTTCTCCGCCTCCCAATGCGCCTTCAGAGACGAGAAGGTCTCGCGCAAGTCAGCCAACTCCTTCTCAATCGCCGCCAGACGCTCTCGCGCATACTTGTCGGACTCCTTTTTCAGGCCCTCGCGTTCAATCTCGAGCTGGGTAATGCGACGACGAATGTCGTCGATGGCCTGAGGCATGGAGTCAATCTCGATGCGCAGCCGGCTGGCCGCCTCGTCCACCAAGTCGATGGCCTTGTCCGGCAAGAAGCGGTCGGAGATGTACCGGTTGGACAGCGTGGCAGCGGCCACCAGGGCCGCGTCCTGGATGCGAACGCCGTGGTGAACTTCATAGCGTTCCTTCAGCCCGCGCAAAATGCTGATGGTGTCGGACACCGAGGGCTCGCCCACCATCACTGGCTGAAAACGCCTCTCCAGGGCCGCGTCCTTTTCAATGTACTTGCGGTACTCATCCAGCGTGGTGGCGCCGATGGCGTGCAGCTCCCCGCGGGCCAGGGCGGGCTTCAGCATGTTGCCTGCGTCCATCGCCCCTTCGGCCTTGCCGGCTCCCACCAGGGTGTGCAGCTCGTCGATGAAGAGGAGAATTCGCCCCTCGGCGGCGGCGACTTCATGCAGCACCGCCTTCAGCCGCTCTTCAAACTCCCCGCGGAATTTTGCGCCGGCCACCATGGCACCCAAGTCCAGCGCCACCAGCCGCTTGTCCTTCAGCCCTTCGGGGACGTCTCCGTCGATGATGCGCCGGGCCAGTCCCTCGACGATGGCGGTCTTCCCGACGCCCGGCTCACCAATGAGAACCGGATTGTTTTTGGTGCGGCGGCTCAACACTTGAATGACGCGCCGAATCTCCTCATCGCGGCCGATGACGGGGTCGAGCTTGCCGGCACGGGCGTCGGCGGTCAGGTCCCGGCCATACTTCTCCAGCGCCTCGTAGGTGTCCTCGGCATCCTGGGAGGTGACGCGCCGGCCGCCGCGCAACTCCTTCAGCACCGAGAGGACACGGGCATGGGTGATGCCCGAAGCCTTGAGGACTTCCCCGACACTCCCCTTGTCGCCGATGGCGGCCAGCAGCAGGTGCTCGCTCGAGACGTATTCGTCCTTCAACGACTTGGCCTCGTCCTCGGCCTTGTCGAAAAGTTTGAGCAGACGCTGCGAGAGGTTGGCCCCTTCGCCGCCAGACACCTTGGGAAGTTTGCCGAGCGCCTCTTGCAGCCGGTCGCGCAACAGCTGGGGTTCGGCACCCACCCGCTGGACAATGGCCGGCACCAGCCCCTGCTCCTGGTCGAGGAGGGCGAGCATCAGGTGTTCCGGTTCATACTGGGGGTTTCCAGCGCGGCGCGCGAGCGCCTGCCCGGCCTGGATGGCCTCCTGCGCCTTGACGGTGAACTGGTCGATTCGCATGGCCAATACCCTAAGCCTTTGCGCGGCCTTGGCAAGGCGCCCGGACGACGCGTACAAGCAAGGCCATCTCCACGTGTTTGCGCCCCGCATTGACGCCCACGGCGGCTACCTTCTCCGGGCCGACAGCCTGGCCGGGGTGCCGCTGCAACGGCTGGCCCGCACCGCCCTCCAGGCGGAGGGGCTTTCGCCACAGGCCGCAGGCCTCTTGGTGTCGGTGGACATGGACCGGCGGCTGGTGCGCCTGGCCTATGACGGGCCTCACACCTATGGACCGCCCGGGGCCCAGTGGTACCGGGACCACCAGGCCCTGGCAGCCGCGCTCTCCTCGGCCTCGCTCGGGACGGTGCACGCCTACGCCTTTGACCCGGACCGCTTCGAAGCGGTGACTTCCTACGGGGCCGGCAGTCCAGTCGGGGGCGAGACCCTCGTCTATGAGGAGCGGGACCTGGACGTCGAGGAGCTCTCCGAGGAGGAGTTTGAGGCCCTCCGCGACAGCTGGCCCATGGGGCGCCTTGCTCGCCTCTTGGGCCTCGGGCGAGAGGAGCTGCTCCGGCTGCCGTATGCCCCTGGGACGCTGCTCGAGTTGGAGGGTCCGGAGCTGGACCTCGCCTCGCTGCTCTCGGCCGCCTCGCCCTCTCCCGGCTGACCTCTCAGGACAGCCCTTCCCCCGAGGGAGACGGCGCGAGCCTTGGCTGGGCCCGGGCGCATTTCCCGGGACGGAAGGCGTGCCGTGCGGACTAGGCTCCGCGCTGGTGCATGAAAGGCAGCCGCGCGCGGGGCGGCCAGCATTCCCCCCCCGGGGAGAAAACCATGACGGCTCTTCAAGCGCTGTTGGGATTTGCGGCCTGGACTCTGCTGTTGGTCATTCTTGTCTTTCTCCAGCGGGGAGTCCGGGTGCTGGGGGGAACGCCCATCAACCATTGGCTGCGCAACCCCAAGCCCGCCGACGACCCGCCGCTGTTCCGTCGCATGGAGGACGCGCACACCAATTGCCTTGAAAACTTGCCGGTCTTCGGCGCCATCGTGCTGTTTGCCGCCTCCACCGGCCGGCTTGGCACCATTGACACCCTCGCCCCGTTTGTCCTGTATGCCCGCTTCGGGCAGACGGTGGCCCACCTCTCCGGCCTCGGCGTGCCCAACGTCTACGTTCGGGCGACCTTTTTTTTCATCCAGTTGGTCCTCTTCGTCTGGATGATTTTCAAGCTCGCCAGCTAGGCCCGCACCCCGGCGAAGGGCCGCAGCCCCCCGTGCATTGCGCCTCCCTGCGCCAACCCTCAGGCCGACGCGGCCGGAGTCGCTGGGGGTGCGGGAGGGCTTGAAGCAGCGGGCGCCGTGGGTGGCGCCGGAGGTGCGCCTCGGCGCCCCAACGCTGAGGCGTGGCGCCGCGCGTACCAGATGAGGAAGACCAGAATCACCAGGTTTCCCACCAGCAGGCCTGCCCGGACGGGACTCGGGTGTCGCCACAACTCCACGACTTCGAGCGGCAAAAACAGGGCGGTAATCACCACCACCACCCAGGGGCCCCAGGCGTGGCCCTCGCGCAGGGCCCAGGCCTCGAGGAAGTTCACGGCGCCGTCCAGTTCCAGCGCCACCGCGGACCAGCGCAGCCAGCGGGGGGTGGTCAGTTTGGCGAGCAGCTCGGCGGCGTGCAGGGCCCAGGCGCGGGTGACGTGCTCGTGCACGTGGGCGGCGTGCGCCTGAAGCTTCGGCCCGAAGCCGAAGAGAACGGCGCCGCCGATGATGATGCCCGCGACGACGGAGAGGAGCCCCTTGAAGGCTTTGTAAACGATGATGACGCGCAGTGCCGCCCGGTCGGCGTGGCGTTGCTGCGGGGCTGGATTGGCTGACGTCATGGGGAAGCGGCGTCCTGGCGGGTGACCCATTCTTTGACGGCCGGCGAACGGAAATACTGGCTCAAAAAGAGGAAGGGGCCGACCACCAGGACGGTCCGCGCGATGGTGAAGAGGAAGATGGCCGGCCCCAGCAGGCGCCGTACCTCCTCCGCGCTGTGCTGCGACAGCCCCTCGGGCAGCGTCAAACTCCCCCGGCATGATGTCGGCCGTCCCTTGGTCGAGCACCGTGTCCTGGGCCCCGTTGATGGTGCGCAGCGCCGCCGCCACCACCAACCCCCAGATGAGGACGCGCCGGACTCCCTCCCGGGGCAGCCCTGCCGGACGAAGCAGCCGGCTGGAAGCAACGAAGGTTAAGGAACAGGCCAACGCCAACGCGAACAGGACCACCATCCGCGGCTCGCGCATGTGCTCCAGCGCCAGCAGCCGTGAGGCCCACAGCCGCTCGGCGAGGGCCGCGTCTCCGACGGGCTTGAAGAGGGGCTGGGCTTTCCTCAACTCATCCAAACGGAGGAGGGAAAAAGCATCCCAGGCCGAGAAGAGGCCGCACAGCCCGCTCAACACCACGCTCAGAAGGGAGGCCAGGCGCAGGCGGCCCGGGACCTCGCCGCCGCTGCCGCTCAAGGCGGGGGGGTCCCGAGGAATTTGAGACGCAAGTCCGTGAGCAGCGTCGTGAAGAGCCGCTCCTCTTCCAGGGAGAGGTTGCCGCGCGTCTTTTCTTTCAGCAGCGCCAAAAGGTCGAGGCTCTGCCGGGCGAGAACGTCGTCCCGCTGAACCAGCCCCGTCTCGGGATGGGGCGTGGCCCCCATGTGGATGAGGGCGGAGCTGGCCAGCCCAAGCAGAAAAGTGGTGAAGTCGACTCGGCCCGAGGTCGTCGGCGGGTCCTGAATGACGAAGCTTTCCCCGCGCCGTTCGCCCACAGTGGCTGCCCCTTGTCGGCTTGTCAGCCGTCCCTGTCTTCGTCCGGCTCGGAGCTCATCCGGGTGTCCACGGTGAGAGCGTCCTCGGCCAAGTCCGGAAGGGACTTGAGGTGCTTCTCCCAGGCCTTCTCGTCGAGGAGGCCGGACTCCCGGTAACGGGCGGCGGTGCGCTTGTCGAATTGCTTGGAATCCACGGTGTCAGCCATACGGGGGGAAGCCTCTTCCAGTCCTTGCCGGGAATGCCCCGGGCGCGGGACTTTTAGCGCACGGGCCCGCGGCGTCCAAGGGCACTCGGGCTGACCACCCCATGTTTCCCCCTGGCCTCTATGCCCTGGCGGATGACACCGCCCGCCCCGACGTGCCCGTCCTGGCCCAAGTGGAGGCGCTGCTGCGGGGTGGGGTGCCGGTGCTGCAGTTGCGGCTGAAGCGCACCCAAGGGGCAGCGGCGGTGGCCCTCGGCCGCCAGGTGGCGGCCGAGGCCCGGGCCGCCCGGACGGTATTTCTGGTGAATGACAGGGTGGACTGGGCCTTGCTGTGTGGGGCCGACGGGGTGCACCTCGGCGAGGAGGACCTCCTCGCCGACGAAGCACGACAGCTGCTGGGGCCAAAGGCGCTGGTGGGGGTGACGGTGCGCAGCGCAGAAGGGGCACGGGCGGCGCGGGCTGCCGGCGCCGACTATGTGGGCCTCGGCCCCGTCTTCCGCCCTGGCAGCAAGGTGGTGGCAGCGCCCCTCCTCGGCGTCGAGGGGCTGGCCCGGGTGGCGGCGGAGAGCCCCCTTCCGGTGGTGGCCATTGGCGGCATTGGCCTCTCCTCCATCCGCGCGGTGGCCCGCGCCGGGGCGTATGGCGCAGCCGTCGTGTCGAACCTGCTGTCGGCATCGGACATTGCGCACACCGTCGGGCTGCTGCAGGAAGAATTCCTGCGCGGCGTCGAGGAACGAGGGATACCAAAGGGGTGAGACCGCACGGCACCCCGCTGCGCCGACCGCTGGTGGGCATTACCCCGGACGTCGAAGGGGAAGGCGACGCTTCCCGCTACGTCCTCAAGACAGCCTATGCCGATGCAGTGCTAAGGGCCGGGGGGCTTCCGCTGGTGCTGCCCTTCAGCGTCGAAGTGGCGGTGGTGGACGGCTACCTGGACAGGGTGTCCGGGGTGGTGGTGACGGGAGGCGCCTTCGACGTGCCTCCGGAGGCCTACGGGGAGGCACCGCGCGAAGGGCTGGGCGCGTTGAAGCCCAGCCGGACGGCCTTCGAGACGCTGGTGCTGCAGACCGCCCTGCGACGAAAACTCCCGATTCTCGCCATTTGCGGCGGCATGCAACTTCTCAACGTCGTCCTCGGCGGGACGCTGTACCAGGACTTGCGCCGGGAATTGCGCGGCGCCAAGGAGCACGAACAGCGCAACGACAGGACACAGCCCAGCCACCCAGTGGACGTGCGCGAAGGCTCCGCGCTGGCCGAGGTGCTGGGTCGGGGTCAGCTGATGGTGAATTCCACCCACCACCAAGCCGTCTCCCAGGTGGCGCCGACGCTGCGGGTGAGCGCCTCCTCCCCGGACGGGGTGGTGGAGGCCATTGAATCCACAGAACATCCCTTCGCACTCGGCGTCCAGTGGCACCCGGAGCTGCTCCTGCAGAGTATGCCCTTGCAGCTGGGGCTGTACCGGGCGCTGGTGCAGAAGGCCCGTGAGACGCGTCGCTAGTGTGCCGGCCGTCCTGGTGGCCGCAGGCCTCGAGGCGACCGGCCGCGTCGGGCTGCTGGCCGACGTGGCGGCGGTGGCCACCGCGGGCGGTGTCCCCTTCGGCCTGGCCACCGCCCTCACCGCGCAGGGACGCGCCTTCCACTGTCAGCCGGCGCCCGGGGCGCTGCTGGCCGCCCAGCTGGAGGCGGTCCTCGCCTACCGTCGCCCCGACAGCGTGAAGCTGGGGATGGTGCCGGATGGGCGGGCGTTGGCCGTGCTGTGGCCCCGCCTGGTCCGGCTGCGTGTGCCAGTGGTGGTGGACCCGGTGGTGCGGACTTCCCGGGGAGAGCGCCTCTCTCGGCTTCGTCCCGCAGACTTCCGCGCCCTCGCCCGGCCGTGGGTGTGGCTGACGCCCAACGTCCAGGAATTGGCTTGGCTCCTCGGCCGGCGCGACGTGCCCGAGGGCCTGGACGCCGTCTGCCGACTCGCCACGGCGCTTCGGGCCGACGGCTTCGGTGCGGTGGTGGTGAAGGGCGGGCACCTGGCCGGACCGCCGGTGGACGTGCTGGTGCTGCCGGAAGCGGTGCACCGCTTTGTGGGGAGCCGCCTCCGCCGCACCTCCGCACAGCGGGGCACGGGCTGCCGGTTTGCCTCGACGCTGGCCACTGGGTTGGGCCAGGGCCTTCAGCCGAAGTCCGCGGTCTTGCGCGCCCGGGCGGCGGTGCGCCAGTACCTGCGGGGTTGACGTGGAAAAAGCCGGGGGGCCGCCCTCGGCTTCAGGCCTCTCGGGCCCGGCTTTCGAAGCGGGTGAATTCGGAGAGGAAGACCAAGTCAATGGTGCCCGTTGGCCCGTTGCGCTGTTTGGCGATGATGAGCTCCACCGGGACCGCGCCCCGAGAGCCGTAACCGCCCGGGTCGGTGTCTTCGTCGTCATCGCGGTGGATGAACATCACGACGTCCGCGTCCTGCTCAATGGCGCCGGATTCGCGCAAGTCCGACAACATCGGCCGTCCCCCTTTGCGCTCCTCCACCTTTCGGTTGAGCTGGCTTAAGGCGAGGACCGGGCAGTCCAATTCTTTGGCCAGCGCCTTCAGGGAACGGGAAATCTCCGAGACCTCCAGCTGCCGGCTCTCCACGCGGCCCTTCTGGTGCATCAGCTGCAGGTAGTCGACCACCAACAGCCCCAGCTGCGCATTCTTCTGCTTCAGTCGCCGGGCCTTGGCCCGCAAGTCGAAGGGGGACAGGGCCCCGGTGTCGTCGATGTAAAGGGGGGCGTTGAAGAGGCTTCCGGCCACTTCCTGGAATTTCTCCTCGTCATGGGCGGTGAGGCGTCCGCCCCGCAGCCGCTTCATGTCCACCCGGGCGCTGGCAGCCAACAGCCGCATCAGCAGCTGGTCGGCTGGCATCTCGAGGGAAAAAATCCCCACCGGAAGCGATTCTTTGAGGGCCACGTGCAGGGCAATATTCATCGCCAACGACGTCTTGCCGACGCCGGGGCGCGCGGCCAGCACCAGCAATTCTCCGCGATGAAAGCCCGTCAGTTGCATGTCCAGGTCGAGGAAGCCGGTGGACAGGCCGGTGACGCCGGTGGCCGACAGCTTCATCCGGTCCAGCAAGTCGAGGGTGCGCTCCATCAGCTCGCGCACCGGCCTTAAATCTCCTTCGCGCTTGCGCTCGGCAAGCAGAAAGACGCGCCGCTCGGCCTCGTCCAGAATCGCGTCCAGCTCGCCCGAGTCCTGGCTGGCCAATTCTTGAATTTCCCGGCCGGCCTCGGCCAGTCGGCGGCGCACTGCCTGGTCCTTCACGATGTTGGCGTAGCTGACGGCGCTGGACGGCACCGGGACCACCTGGTCCAGCGACATCAGGTAGGCCGGACCACCGACGGCCTGCAGCTGCCCCCGGCGCTTCAGCTCCTCGGACAGGGTGAGGTGGTCCACCGGGCGCTGGGTGGCGTCGAGCCCGAGGATGGCCGAGAAAATGTGGACGTGGCCGGGGCTGGCAAAGTCGTCGGGGTGCACCACCTCGGCCACCGCCGCCACCACCGTGTTGTCGGTAAGGATGGCGCCCAGCACCGCGCGCTCGGCGGCCAAATCCTGCAGCGACCGCCGTGGCTCAGAAGTCTCCAGCCGCCCCACCGCCATTGCTGGACTCTCGCTCCTCATCCTCGCCGGAACATCCGCCGGCTCCCTGACAGCCCCCAGCAAATGGCCGGGGCCCGCATTGGCTTTCAAAGCGACTTTAGGCCTCCGGTGAGACCTCGACCTGGATGGTGGAGAGGACTTCCCGGTGCAGCCGGATTTCCACGGCGTGCTTCCCAGTGGTCTTGATGGGCTCGGCCAGGTGAATCGCGCGGCGGTCCACCTTCAGCCCTTGCGCGGCCAGCGCCTCGGCGATGTCCAGCGAAGTGACGCTGCCGAAAAGCTTGTCTTGGTCGCCCACCTTTCGACTGATGCGCACCACCACCGCCTGGAGCTTCTGGGCTTGCGTCTGCGCGGCCCCCCGCAGCTTGGCCTGCTGGGCGGAAATGACTTCCCGGTCATGCTGCAGCTGCCGGACGTTGGACTCATTGGCCAGCACGGCCAGCTTGCGCGGAAGCAGGTAGTTTCGTCCGAAACCAGCTTTGACGGACACCAAGTCCCCGGACTTACCGAGGTTGGGGACGTCCTCGCGGAGGATGACTTTCATCGCCATGGCAGCTCCCTAGCCCACCAGTGCGTTGTAGGGGATGAGGGCCAGGCCGCGCGCACGCTTGATGGCGGTCGCCACCTGGCGCTGGTGCTTGGCGCAGTTGCCGGAAATGCGGCGGGGAATAATTTTGCCGCGCTCGGTGACGAAGTACTTCAGCGCCGCCTGGTCCTTGTAGTCCGGTTTGCTCTTCTCGGTGCAGAAGCGGCACACCTTCTTCCGCCCAAAACCGCCCCGGGTGCCACGCCGTTCGTCCTCGCCGGCTCCGTTGCCGCCGCCATAGCCGCCGCCCCCACCTCCGCCGTAGCCGCCGCCCCCGCCACCGCCGCCGTAGCCGCCACCGCCCCCACCGCCGCCGTAGCCGCCCCCGCCGCCCCCACCGCCGTAGCCTCCGCCGCCCCCTCCACCCCCGCCGCCCGGCGGCCGTCCTCCTCCGCCGGGGCTGCGTCCGCCGCCTGGCGCGGCTGCACTGACTGCCACTTGTGCGTCCGGTCCATTCATAGGTGTCTTTAGGCCTCCTCGGCCGGCTCCTCATCGTCCAGGGCCCCGACCGGCGACAGGCTGTCGCGTGGGCCAGCCGCCGGCGCACCGGGAGCGCCCGGCGGCCGCTCGTCCACGTCGCCGGCCATGCGGACGTCCTCCAACACCGGCCGCGTTTCTGGGTCGACATCGTCGGCCAGCTTGACGGAAAGGAAGCGCGTCACTTCATCGAAGTTGCGCAGGTTGCGCTCCACCTCGGCCACCATTCCCGTGCCGCCCAGGTAGTGGGCGTGGACGTAAATGGCGCGGGACTGCTTCGCCACCGGGTAAAGCGTCCGCTTCTTGCCCAGCACCGTGAAGCGCAGCACCTTGCCGCCGTCTCGGGAGACAATGCTGCGGACCCGGTCCTTAATTCGGTCCACACCGTCGTCCGTCAAGTCCGGCTTGACGAGGAAAATCGTCTCGTACTCGCGCAGATGATGCGCGGTGTTCGTCTCGGCCATGTCGCTCGTCCCCTTGGGATGGTGCCGCCCGGGGGCCCGAAAGCTTCTTGGGGCCCTTGGGAAGCGGGGAGCGGAGGGGCTGCCCTGGAGCGACCCACCCGGGGACGGGAAATGTGCGCGCCCGTCACCACCGCGCTTGCTGCCCCTGCCTCGGCTGGAAGAAAGCCTCCGTTTACAAAGAAGCCTTTTGGCCGGCGAAGGAAGGGGGCGGGTACGTAGCGGTCTCGGGACCCGGAAGTCAAGGCCAGGAAGCCTTCCCCCCCCAAGCCCGGCGGGGGAAACCCGTGCCGGCTAGCCCTTGCGGTTGAAGCGCGTCATGGCCTCCGCCAGCGGGAGGGTGGCCCAGCCCAGGGCAGCGTCCGCCGCCCGTTCAAGCACTTCGGGAAGGGCGGAGCGCTCCTCCTTGCTGAAGCCCGACAGGACATGGCCCACCGTCCGTTCCTTGCCTTCGGGCTTCCCGACGCCGACCCTTAGCCGGGCAAAGCCGTCCTCGCCGAGGCTGGCAACAATGCTGCGCAGGCCGTTGTGGCCGGCGGTGCCCCCGGCGCTTTTCAGCTGGAGGCGGCCGAAGGGGAGGTCCAACTCATCGTGCACCACCAGCACGTCTTGCAAGGCAAGCTTGTAGAAGCGCACCGCGGCCGCCACCGACTGCCCAGACAGATTCATGTACGTCTGTGGCTCCAGGAGGAGGAGCCTTTCCACGCCGAGGCGGCCCGTCCCCAGCTGGCCGTCGAATTTCGTGCTGTCCAGCGGGATGGAGAGGCGCGCCGAGAGGCGGTCCACCACCAGGAAGCCGGCATTGTGCCTGTCCCCGGCGTGTTCTCCACCCGGGTTCCCCAGTCCGCTGATGAGCTTCACGCCTGGGCCTTGGCTACTTCTTCTTGTCGTCCTTCTTGCCAGCTGCGGGCGGAGGCGCGGCCTTGTCCCCTGCCGCCGCCGGGGCCGCCCCCTTGCCAGGGGCGCCGGGAGCCGCGCCCTTGACGTCGCCCGCGGCCGGAGCCGGGGCCCCAGGCACCGCCGCGCCCGCGACCGGTGCGGCCACCGCCACCGGAATCTCTTCCTTCTCCGGCACGTTCACCACCGCCAGGGTGTAGTTGACGTGCGTCTTCACCCGGACTCCTGCGGGAAACTTGACGTCACGAATGTGGAGCGACTGCGCCACCTTCAGGTGGGTGACGTCCGCCTCCAGCTTCTCCGGAATTGCGCTGGGCAGGACGTACACTTCAATGTCGCGACGGTTTTGGCTGAGGATGCCGCCGGCGACGACGCCCTCCGGCTTGCCCACCAGCACCAGGGGGACATTCACCTTCACCTCTTCGTTTGCGCGCACGTCGAGGAAGTCTGCGTGCAGCATTTCTCGGGTCACGGGGTCCTGCTGGTAGTCCTTCAGCAGCACCCGACGCTCCTCCTGCCCCTCCACCCGCAGCGTCAAAAGGGTGTTGAATTTGAGGGGGGTGGCAATGGCGCGCCTCACTTCGTGCGGGTCCAGAGCAATGTGCGCCGGGGCAGGCAGTCCGCGCCCGTACACGATGGCCGGCACCAGCCCTTGGGCGCGCAGGCGGCGCGCCGGGCCCTTCCCCGCGCCCTCGCGCGGCTTGGCGTTGAGGACATTCGCGTCACTGGCCATGGGACACCCTTCTCTGCAGCAGGTCCGAAAAGTGCGTCCCCCTGCTCGCCCGGCATCCCACCCCGATGGCGGGCCCCGGAGGAAGCGTTGGGGTGGCGCCTCGTGGACCCCTCGAGACGCCGGCCGCGGCTTTTGCCCCAGCCACGGGCGCCCGTCAAGCAGGGCGCCCCGGCGCCGGTTACCAGCTAGCGTCGTGACGCCCCGCCGACTGGTGCACTTGGAACAAGCGCGTGCGCGCTTCGGCGAGCGAGCGGACCGCCTCGCGCCGTTGCTTTCCCTGGGGGACCCGCCAGCGGATGAGGCGGTGGAGGCGCTGGCCGGCGTCGGTCCCCAGGTGCGCGAGTCCCTGGTGACTCAGGCGCTGTCCCTGGGCAATCCGAAGCGCGCGCCGAAAGCGCTGCGCCGCTTCCGGGATGGCCTGCTTGAAGTGCCCTTTTGGGTGGACTACCCGCGCGCCGCACGCGGGGGCGCGGTGCTGTTGCGCACCGGAATTTTCGGTGGGCTGGTGCTGGCCTTTCGCTCGCTCATTCTTGGCTATTGCTCGCCAGCGGGAAACAAGCCGCTTGTCTTCTCCGGGCGGCTGCGGGCCTCGGCCGCGCGTCGCCTCAGCGAGACCGGACGCTTTGTGCAAGCCGTCTGTCTCCCCGACGGCCTGCGTCCAGGGGCGCCTGGATTTGTCGCGACGGCGCGGGTGCGGCTGATGCATGCCCAGGTGCGGCGCCTCCTTCTGGCCTCGGACGACTGGGACCACACCCGGTGGGGAAGTCCCATCAACCAGCTGGACATGGCCGGAACGGTGCTTCTCTTCTCGCTGGTGGTGGTGGACGGCCTGCGCCGCTTCGGCTTCAAATTCCCGCTGGAGGAAGTCTCGGACGTCCTGCACCTGTGGCGCACCACCGGTTGGCTGTTGGGCGTGCGCCAGGACTTGTTGGCTTCCACCGAGGCCGAGGCGAGGGACTTGTGGGACCTCATCCGCCTCACCCAAGCACCGCCGGACGCCGACTCGCGCGCGCTGGCGCTGGCGCTGTTGGAAAGCCCGCGCGCCGAGGCGCGCTCGCCGGCCGAGGTGTCCCGGGCGGAGACAGTCACTGCCTTCGGGCATGGCGTGGCGCGCTTCCTGGTGGAGGACCACTACGCCGACGCCCTCGGCCTTGCGAAGAATGGCTGGCGCTTCGTCGTCCCGGCCCTGCGGGGGTTGGTGTCGGGCGCCGGCCGCGTGCTGGGACACATTCCCGGTGCGAATCAGGTGAGGCTTCAGGCCGGGCTGCGCTACTGGCAACACGTGGTGGAGGTGGGGTTGGGCGACGAGGACGCGACCTTCTCCCTGCCGCAGGCGGTGCGCTAGAGCCACCTCCCTCCACTGCGAAATTCCCAGCAGTGCCTGGACGTCGTCAGCGCCGTCGGGCTTGCCGTTGCGGTTGACATTGCCTTCAGCGGCCGCGCGACGGCCGACAGCTCGCAGGGACAGCCCTTGGGCTCGAAGCTCGGGACGCAGGCTGAATCAGGGGCCCGGTGGAGGGGTCGGCTTCGAGCCTCCGTCAACCGCGAGCCGCTTCCCCACTGGAAGGTGGCGACTCACGCGCAGCCCCTTCACCTTCATCACCCGCATTGCGGCTGCGGTGCGAGCTGGCTGAAGGCGTCGAGGGATGCGCCGCATGAGCTTGGACCAGCGGTCATCGGCGTCTGCTGTGCCATTTAAACGCGGCTCAACGGCCGTTTTTGGCTTGGGCGGTGACAATAAAACCTCAGGCCCCGCCTTCTCGAAGCGGTGAAGGCCCTCGCCACCCTGGGAGAGGTGTCCGACGCGCCGAGAGACGTCTTCGCGAGGAGGTGGCGGCGCTGTAAGCAAGCTGGCAGCCGCGCTGTTTGAGCCGCAGCCCCCTGCTCCACGCTTGCCTTCCGCCGCTGGCACGGCATGCTGCGCCCCCCTTTTTTGGTTTGGGCGTCTGCAATGCCCTGGAATGTGGAGCGTCTAGAATGTTTCTGCAGAGAGTGTCTTTCGCCCTGGCAGTCGCGGCGTGCTGCGTGGCCTGCGAGCGGAAACCCAGTCCCACGCCTGAAGCGAACCCAGCAGCGCCCGCCCCGCCTGGCGCACCCACCGCGCCTCACGCGCCGGTGCAAGCGACGCCGGCGCTGCTGCTCCGGAACCCCAGTGTGAGCCAGACGCAAATTGTCTTCAGCAGCGGAGACGACTTGTGGATTGTCGACCGCAGCGGCGGCGAGGCGCACCGGCTCACCAGTGACGTTGGCATCGAGACCAACCCCTTCTTCTCGCCGGACGGCACCCTGGTGGCTTTCAGCGGCGAGTACGACGGCAACCAGGACGTCTACCTGGTGCCGGCGAGCGGCGGCCAGCCGAAGCGGCTCACCTCCCACCCTGCACCAGACCAGGTGGTGGGATGGACGCCAGACGGCAAGCGAATTCTCTTTCGCTCGACGCGCGGCCCTTTCAACCGCAGACGCCAGCTCTACACCGTCGGGCTCGACGGAGGCTTTCCCGAGGAGGTGCCGCTGCCCATGGCGGAGCAAGGGAGCTACTCGGCTGACGCGACTCACCTGGCCTACGTCCCCTTCAGCAATGGTGGGGCGAATGGGCTCATGGGGCGCAGCATCAAGCACTACCGCGGCGGTACCGCCGCACCCATTTGGGTGGCCAAGCTCGAGGATTCGTCCATCGAGAAGGTCCCGCGCAAGGACTCGAATGACACCAGCCCGATGTGGCTCGGGAACACCGTTTACTTCCTCTCCGACCGCAACGGCCCAGTGAGCTTGTTTGCCTACGACACCACCAGCAAGCAAGTCACCTTGGCCATCGCCACCGGGGGCCTCGACATCAAGTCAGCCTCGGCCGGTCCGGACGTCATCGTTTACGAGCAATTCGGCTCCCTTCACCTCTTCGACCCGAAGACGAAGAGCCAGCGCAGTGTCCCCATCCGGCTGGCGGCCGACTTCCCGGCGGTGCGCCCTCACTTCATGAAAGTCGGCCAGCAGCTTCGCAATCCCGACCTCTCCCCGAGCGGTGCCCGCGCCGTCTTCGAGGCCAATGGGGAAATTCTCACCGTGCCCGCCGAGCACGGAGACATCCGCAACTTGACCAACACCCCGGGCATCGCCGACCGCGACCCGGCTTGGTCCCCGGACGGCAAGTCCATCGCCTACTTCTCGGACGAGTCTGGCGAGTACGCGCTGCACATCCGTCCGCAGGAGGGGCTCGGCGAGGTGCGCAAAATCGACCTCGGTACCCCGCCCTCTTTTTTCTACTCTCCCACCTGGTCGCCGGACAGCAAGCGCATCGCTTACTACGACAAACGCTACAACCTGTGGTTGGTCGACATCGAGCGGGGAAAGCCGGTGCTGGTGGACACCAGCCCCTTCCTCACAGACTTCTCACCCGCCTGGTCGCCCGACAGCCGCTACCTGGCCTACACTCGCCCCTTGCCCACTGGGTTGGGGGCGGTCTTCATCTACGACGTCGGGGCCAGCGCCCGCCACCAAGTGACGGACGGCTCGAGCGACGCTGCGAGCGCCGCTTTCGACCGCAACGGCAAGTACCTCTACTTCCTCGCCAGCACCGACAGTGGCCCCATCCTCGCGAGCTCCATGGCGGGCTACAAGCTACCCGTCACGCGCAGCGGCTACCTTCTGGTGCTGAGCAAAGACCAACCCTCGCCGTTGATGCCACTGACGGACGAGGAGAAACCCGAGGTGCAGCCGGGCCGCGCAGGCGCCCAGCCCCCCGCTTCAGAGTGCAAGGTGGAGGAGGAGCAGAAGAAGGACGCCGCTCCCAAGACGCCGCCGGTGGTGAAAATCGACTTCGAGGCCATCGACCAGCGTCTTTTGGCGCTGCCCTTCCCGGCGCGAAACTACTCAGGGTTGCTCGTCGGGAAGAGCCACCTGGTATACCTATTAGAAGGTCCAACCGTCGACGCGCGCACCGGCCCCAACGCCGTGACCGTCCACAAGTTCGACCTCTGCACGCGGAAGACGGACAAGCTGCTCGAGCGGGTCCGCAACTTCGTGGTTGCCGCCAAAGCAGAGAAGGCACTCTACGAGCAGCTTCCCCCGCCAAGCGAAGCAGCGCCCGGCGGCCAGGAGCTTCACGGTCCCTGGTTCATCAAGGCGCTCGCCTCGCTGGGTAAGCCCCCCGAACCGGGCAAGCCCGAGGAACCGTTGAAGCTCGATGCGATGGAGGTCTACGTCGACCCGCATGCCGAGTGGGAGCAGATGTACCGGGAAGTCTGGCGAATCGAGCGAGACTTCTTCTACGACCCCAATCTCCACGGCGTCGACCGCAAGGCGTTGATAGCGGCCTACCAGCCCTACGTCGACGCCGTCATGAGCCGCGCCGACCTCACCTACATCTTCACCGACATGCTGGGCGACATCACGGCTCAGCACATCTACATCACCGGCGGAGATCGCCCGAGCGTGAAGCACGTGGGCGGTGGCCTGTTGGGCGCAGACTACAGCATCGACCACAACCGCTACCGTTTCGCCCACATCTACCGTGGCGAGAACTGGAACCCCGACGTGCGCGCGCCCCTCACCGAGCCGGGCGTCAACGTCCACGAGGGCGACTACCTGTTGGCCGTCAATGGACGCGAGCTCTTCGCAACCGACGAGGTCTACGCCTTTTTCGAGGAAACCGCTGGCAAGACGGTGCAGCTCAAGTTGGGGCCCGACCCGAGCGGCAAGGGGGCTCGGCTGGTGGCAGTGGTGCCCATCGCCAACGAGCAGGGGCTGCGTCTGCGCGGGTGGATGGAGCAGAACCGCCGGAAGGTCGACCAGCTGAGTGACGGACGTTTGGCCTACGTCTACCTGCCGGATACCGCCGTCAACGGCTTCACCAACTTCAACCGCTACTACTTCGCCCAGTCCAACCGGCAGGGAGCCGTCATCGACGAGCGCCACAACAGCGGCGGGTGGATTGCCGACTACGTGGTCGACTGGCTTTCTCGGCCGCTGTTGATGGTCGCCATGACTCGCGAGGGGGACGATGACCCCATCCCCCGCACCATCCGCGGTCCGAAGGTGATGCTGCTGGATGAGGACGCCGGCTCGGGCGGCGACGCTCTGCCTTGGATGTTTCGCAAGCTCGCCCTGGGGCCGCTCATCGGCACCCGCACCTGGGGTGGTTTGATTGGGATTGGAGGCTATCCCTTCCTCATGGATGGCGGCCAAGTCACCGCGCCGCGCTGGGCGCTGTACAACCCAGTGACGGGCGAATTCGACGTTGAGAACAAAGGCGTCTCCCCGGACATCGTCGTCGAGGAGGACCCGGCGCTCGTGCGAAAGGGGCAGGACCCGCAGCTCGAGCGCAGCGTAGCCGTCGCGCTGGAAAACCTGCAGCAGCACCCACCTGCTCCCATCAAGCGGCCGAAATACCCGGTCTACGACTGGGCCAAAATGCGGCAGGAGGCGCCCTAGAGGCCCCGGCGGCGGTGCCGCTGCTTTTGTTACTTGGCGTGGCGGTCCACCAAGGCCAGGACGTCGTCCAAGTCGAAGGGCTTCCTGACGAAGCCCACCACGCCCTTGCCGCGCGCGGCCTGCTCCACTTGCGCGTTGGCGGAGATGAGCAGCACCGAGACTCGGGCCTTGTCCGGACGGCGCTGGAGTTCCTCGAGGAAGGCAAAGCCGCTCATCACCGGCATCATCAGGTCGAGTAGCACCAGGCAAGGGCTGGCCACGCGGTCCAGCACGTCGAGGGCCTCGCGGCCGTTGGAGGCGGTCAGCACCTGGTGGCCGCCGGAGTCGAGCATCTCCTGAAGCACTTCCCGGATGTCCGGGTCGTCCTCCACCACCAGCACCACCTTCGAGCCTGACTTGTCCACCGCCGCTGTCTCAGGTTGCCGCTAGACGAAGAGGGAGCTTAAAGAGTCCCCGGAGTAGATGCGCTGGATGGCCTCAGCGAAGAGACGGGCGGTGCTGAGCTGACGGATTTTGGGGCAGGCCGCGGCGGCAGTGCCCAACGGGATGGTGTCGGTGAAGACGGCCTCTTCCAGCGCTGACTCTTGAATGCGGTTGACTGCCGGGCCGGAGAGGATGGGGTGGACGGCGTAGGCCAGCACCCGTCGCGCCCCCTCGTTCCTCAGCACCTGCGCGGCCTGGGTCAACGTCCCGCCGGTGTCCACCATGTCATCGATGATGATGGTGTCCCGGCCCCGGACGTCGCCGATGACGTTCATCACTTCGGAGACGTTGGCCCGGGTGCGCCGCTTGTCGACAATCGCCAGGCCAGCGTTGAGGCGCTTGGAATAGGCGCGGGTCCGCTCGACGCCCCCTGCGTCGGGAGACACCAGCACCAACTCCTCGGTGTTGCCGAAGCGCCGCCGAATGTCCTCCAAGAAGACGGGCGAGGCGAAGAGGTGGTCGCTCGGAATGTGGAAGAAGCCCTGAATCTGCGCCACGTGCATGTCCATCGACACCATGCGGGTGGTGCCGGCGGACTCCATCAGGTCCGCCACCAGCTTGGCGGTGATGGGCGTGCGGGGGACCACCTTGCGGTCCTGACGGGCGTAGCCGAAGTAGGGGATGACGGCGGTGATGGAGGCGGCCGAAGCGCGCTTCAGGGCGTCGACCATGATGAGCAGCTCCATCAGGTGGTCATTGGCCGGCGGGGAGGTGGACTGGATGATGAACGTGTCCTGGCCGCGGACGTTTTCCCCAATTTCCACCTGAATTTCCCCGTCCGAAAACCGGCCGACGTCGGCCTTACTCAACGGGCGCTTCAGGTGCTCGCAAATGCGGCTGGCGAGAGCAACGTTGGAATTGCCGGCGAAAACCTTGAAATCGCGCATGGGCATGGCCTTTGGTGGTCACTAGCCCAAAAGCGGTGGGTGGCGGAAGGCCCTGGACAGGCCCTGGCTGGGCCGCCGGGCGTCGTCCGCCAAAAAATTCCGTCCTGTGCTGCCGTCCGGGGAGTGCAGGTCCGTGCGTGCGGTACACTGCCACGCCCCCAGCAGCAAGCGCGTGACGCCCCACCTGCACCGGGCAGCTGCCTCCAAGGCGGATGGGCAGCGGGCCCCGGCGGGGGGGCGTCGAGGAGTCTCTTGCCACATGGCATTGCGGAAGAAGACGGCCGTCGGCGGAGGGCGAAGGCGGAAGGTGAGGGTCCCTCGCCCCTTCGGGACATCGGTGCGTCCCCTCATCTCTCCACCCCAAGTGCGCGCTCGGGTCCGCGCGCTGGGGCGGCAAATTACGCGGGACTATGCCGGGCGGACGCTCACCGTGGTGTGCGTCCTGAAAGGGGCGGTCCTCTTCTGTGCGGACTTGGTGCGGGCCATTGACTTGCCGGTGGAGTTCGAATTCATCGGCGTGTCCTCTTACGCCGACGCCACCGAGAGCTCGGGGGAAGTGCGCATCTCGACCGACGTCGCGCAGCCGCTGGCCGGCAAGGATGTCCTTCTGGTGGAGGACATTGTGGACACTGGCCTCACCGCCGGCTTCCTGATGAGTCTGTTGCAGGCCAGAAGTCCGAAGAGCCTCGCCCTGTGCACGCTTCTCGAGAAGCCGGCCCGCGCCCGGACGCACGTGGACATTCGCTACCGGGGTTTCGTCATCGACGACGTCTTCGTCGTCGGCTACGGACTGGACTGGGCAGGCCGCTGGCGCAACCTTCCTTACCTGGGCGTCCTTCGCTGAGGCGCTTAAGCGTTTAGGGTGCGCCAGCGTCGGGCGCCGCCGGGGTGGTAGAGGCTGGGGCCACCGCGCCGGGCGGGGTTTCCGCCAGCGTCACCACCACCTGGCGCAGCACGTCCTCCAACGCGGCGGCGGCCGGCTCCACCTTCACCAGCATCGCATGCGCTGCCCGCGCCCGCCGCGTCGGGCTGTCGGCGGCGATGCGCAACTGGGTGAGTCCGTCTGACACGGCGCGCCGGGCCTCCTCGAAGCGGATGCGGGCCTGGTCATAGGCCACGTCCAGTTCCAGGCTGCGCAGCGTCCGGCGCTGCTCCTCACTCGTCCCCTGCAGCAGTTCCATGCGGTGCAACAGCGCCATCCCGCTGGCCACCACCTGGGTGTCATCGGCAAGCAGCTTCGGGCGGGCGGCTGCCTCCAGCACGCGAAACAGCGCACGGTCCAACTCATCCCGGTCCTCGTAGCGCTCCACTTCAGTGGTGCCGGCAATGGCGGCCCCGAGGTCGATGGGGGCATACGCCTCGGCCAGGCTTGGGTCCGACGGACGGTAGGGCGCACTGCCCCAGGGCAGCATTCGCCCCTTCTGGACGACCAGCTTGCTGCCCTCCATCTTCAGCGAATACGTCCGCGCGTTGTCCCGGGCCAGCAGCACACAGACAATTCCAGCCAGGGCCAGCACCAACAGCGTCACCAGCAGGCGACGGACGGCGTGCCCTGCGCGCTGGCCAAAGGTGGTGGGGGTGGGAGTCGCCATGGGGGCCTCGTGTTTCCCGCGTGTGCCTAGGAAGGGGCGGGTGCGGGAACCTTGGGGGTATAGTCCTTCCTGTCAAGCGCCCATGAACCTCACGTTCCGCCGCCTGGGCGTCAGCGAGCTGCTTCCCCGGTACATTTTTGCCGAGAGCCTCTTCGTCCGCCGCCGGGTTCTGGAAGTGGGCGCGGTGTCCGCCACCGGGGGCGCCTCCGCCCAATTCCTCCTGGAGCGCGGGGCCCGGGTGGTGCTGGCTTGCGACGATGACTTGGTCGCGGTGGCCGACGCCCAAAGCCGCCTGGGCAGCGCCAACCTGCGCTTCCGGGCCACCGTCTTCGACGACTTGCCTCCCGGAGGCTTCGACTTGGTGTTGGTGGCGGACCTCGCCCCTTGGGTGCGAGCGCCGGAACTGCTGCGGGAGTTGGTGGCGCAAGTCTCCCCCACCGGTTCTCTGGTGGGTGGACTGCGAAACCCGGCCGGCCTCTCGCTGGCCCAGCTGATGGAGCCCGACGCGGAAGGTGCCCCGCCCACCTACGGCCAGGCTTTGGACGCGCTGTCGTCCCACTTCCGCACGGTGGAGGTGGCCACCCAAAGTCCACTCCTCGGCTACCAGCTGGCCTTTGAGAGGAGCGAAGGGCTTCAGGTGGACGGGACGCTGGCCGGCACCGGCGAAGCGGCCTACTTCGTGGTGCTGGCCAGCCAAGACCCCCAGCGGCCGGTCGACCCCACCTGGGTGCAGCTGCCCCCGGCGCCACTGGCCTTCACCGGCAACCGTCTGGATGAAGTGTCCACGCGGGCCCGCGAGTGGGAGGAGAGGAGTCGGCGGCTGAAGGAGTCGCTTGGAACATACCCGGGCCGATTCGGACACCTTGAAGAGCGAGCTGGCCCGCACCCGGGAGGCACAGGGGCGGGCCGAGGAGGAGGCGCGGCGCTGGCAGGCGCAGGCCGAGGCCCGCGAGCGCCACCCGCTGCAACCGCTGGCCCAGGACGAACTTGCTGCCCGGGTCCGGCGCCTTGAGGCCGAGGGCCGAAGTGCGCTGGAGCGTGCGCTGGAGGCCGAACGTCGCCTGGGGGTGCAGAGGGCACAGCTGGACGCCGTCCACCAGGAGGAGCGCCAGGGCATGGCCCAGGTGCTGGCGGCGCAGGAGTCGGTGCGCCTGGAACGGGCAAGGCGCGAGGAGGTGACGCGCCTCCTCGACGACGCGCGCACCAAGCTGACGGCTGCTTACGAAGAATTGCGGGGCGTCCGGGAGGAGGTGGCCCAGTTGCGGGCGGCTGAGGCGGGAGCCGTCCCGGCCCAAGCGAACCTCGACCGTCGGGCCGTTGAGGAGCGGCTGGCCCAGGCCCGAGAGAGGGAACTGCGGCTGGCCGAGCAACACAGCACGGCGCTGGCCGCCATTGAGTCGCTTCAGGGGACGGCAGCCACGGAAAAGGCGCGGGCCGAGGCACTGGAGCAGCGGGTGGTGTGGCTGGAGGGGGAGCGGGCCAGAGCAGAGCGCGCTGCGGAGTCCGATGCGGCGCGGCTGCGCGCCATGCAGCAGAAGGCCTTGGAAAGCCCGCTTTCCCTAGAACAGGTGTCGGAACACACCGAACTGGAAGCACTGCGGGACGTGGCTGAGCGCCTTCAGGCCAAGGTGGCAGTGGCTGAGGCCCAGGAGAAACAGGCGCGGGCCCTGGTGGACAGCCTCGAGTCCGACTTGGCCCAGGCTCGCACCACCGCCCTGGAAACGGTGCCGGAAGGCGTCGCCGAGGAGCTGGAGGCGCTGCGCCGCGCCGTCGCCGAGCAAGCCGAAGTCCTCGGCCGACTGTCCTTGGAAACGCAGCGCGCCGACGACGCCGAGGCGGAGGCCGACGCGCTTCGCCAGCGCCTGGCGGACGTGGAGGGCGTCCGTCAGCAGCTGCTGCAGGAAGCCTCGGCGCTGCGGGCGGCCTTGGACAGGAAGGCCGAGGACGTCGGCGTGCAACAGGCCGAGCGCACCCAGGCCCTGGCCGAGGCCGAGTCCGTCAAGGCCGAGCTGCAGGCGGCCCAGGCCGCCGCCGAGGCGTCCGCCGAGGCCGCGGCGCGCGCGGCTTCGGCCGAAGAAGCGCTGCGCGCGGAAGTCGCCCTGTTGCGCGCATCCGGGGCGGAGGCCCGAGCCAGCGCGGGCACCACCGTGGCCGCACTGGCCGAGGCCCGCCAACAGCTGGCCGCGGACGCGGCCGAGCGCGAGGCTTGGGCCAGTGAGAAAGCGCAACTGCTTCAGCGGCTGCAGGCCAGTGAGCAAGAAGAGGAGGCCGTCCGGGAAGCCAAGGAGGCTCTGGAGGCCGCAGCAGCCTCGGCCGCCAACTTAGGCCCGCTGCGCGAGCAGCTGGAGCAAGCGCAGGGGCAGCTGCGGGTGGCCCGCGCGCTGCGGGACACGCTTCAGCGGGAGTTGGAGGCCGAGCGCACCAGGGGGCGCGAGCTTCTGGAATCCCACAGTGCGGCCCAGGCCCGCGCGGCCGAGGTGCAGGCCGCCGCGGCGCACGAGGCGGAGGAGTTGGAACGCGCCCGCGACGCGGCCAGCACTGCCCTCTTCGAACGCAACGCACTGGAGGAGCAGCTTTCGGCCTCCTCCACGCGGGAGGAAGCGCTGCAGCAGGAATTGGAAACCCTGCGTGCCTCCAGCGCCGGAAGCGCCCTGGAAGCCCAGGCGCAACGGGCCCAAGGGGAGTCGCTGGAGCGGCAACTGACGGACGCCGAGGCGCAGCTGTCGGCCCTGGTGGCGGAGCGGGCCGAGTTGGCAGCGCATGCTGACGCCCTAGTCGAGGAGGTGGGGGCAGAACGCGGTGCGCGCGCCGCCGCCGAGGAGGCCGCCCAGGCGGCCCAGCGCCAGGCGGCGGACGTCGCCCAGAGGGCGGATGAACTGCAGGCCTTGGCACGCGGGGCGGACGCACAGCGCGCCGCCTTTGACGGGCTGCGGGCGCAGTTGGCTTCTGTGCAAGCGGCAGCTTCGGCTGCCCAGGGCAAGGAGGCCGAGCTGCAGGCGCGCCTGGCCGAGGCCCAGGCCCGCTTGGAAATGGTCCAGCGGCGCGCCACCGCCCAGGAGACGGAGTTGAGCGCACTGCGTCGCGCCAGCGGCCGCCCCAGTGCCGAAGAGCTGAAGAGCATTTATGAAAGGGCGCAAGCCGAAATTTCTGCGGCGCGCGAGGGGGCGCGTCGCGCGGCCCCACGGCAAGAAGACACCCCGGCGCCGACTGAGGCTCCACCGCCGAAGAAGCGGTAGACAAAGCGCTCGCGCCCACCGCCTCGCCGTCGCCCTAAAGGCTGTAGACTTCGACCGGCACGTTGCTCTCGCTCTGGGAGTTGTTCCCGAGGTCGCCGAAGGAGTTGTCCCCCCAGCACCAGGCGGTTTCATTCACGACCGCGCAGCTGTGCTCAGAGCCAACGGCGATGTTCAGGGCGGTGCCCAGTGGGGTGACTTGCACCGGCACTTTGCTGTTGGTGGTGGTGCCGTTCCCGAGTTCGCCATAGGTGTTGTCCCCCCAGCACCAGACGCCGCTGCTGACAAGCGCACAGGTGTTGGAGAAGCCTTCGGCGACGGCCTGTGCGGGGCCGGGCAGTCCCATCACCGCCACCGGCACGTCACTGTTGGTCGTCGAGTTGTTCCCCAGCTGGCCATATTGGTTGTTGCCCCAGCACATGACGGTGTTGTTCGCGGGGATGGCGCAGGTGTGCTCGGCGGCCCCGCCGCCCGCGGCGATGACCTGCACGCCGCTGGTCAGGCCCTGCACCGGAACCGGCACCGCGCTGTAGTTGGTGGAGTTGTTGCCGAGCTCGCCATATTGGTTGTCCCCCCAGCACCAGGCGGCGCCGTTCATGTCGATTGCGCAGCTATGGTCTGCGCCGGCGGCGATGGCCTTGACGCCGCTGGTGAGGCCGTGCACCGACACCGGCACAAGGCTCTCGGTGGTGGAGTTGTTTCCGAGGTCGCCGGCTTGGTTGTCCCCCCAGCACCAGGCGGCGCCATTCGCGTCGACCGCGCAGGTATGGTTGCCGGCCGCGGCGATGGCCTGCACGCCGCTGGTCAGTGCCGGCACCGGCACCGGCACGTTGCTGTTGTTGGTGGTGTTGTTCCCCAGCTGGCCATAGCTGTTGCTCCCCCAGCATTGCACGCCGCCGTTGACGAGCGCGCACGTGTGTCCGAGGCCGCCGACGATTGCCGTGACGCCACCAGTCAGATTGGAGACCGGCACAGGCACATAGCTGTCCACAGCCGTGGAGTCGTTCCCGAGCTGGCCACCAACGTTCGATCCCCAGCACTGCGCGCCGCCATTGACAAGGGCGCACGTGTGGGCCGAGCCCGAGGCGATGCCGGTCACCAGGAAGTAGCTGAAGCCGCCAGAAAGCGTTGCGAATTGCCCGTCTGGGTTGATCACTGTGACATCGGCAGCCCCAGCCGTTCCCGCGGGCGTGGTGGCAGTGATGCTTAGCGTGTTGTTGACGGTGACAGCCGTGGCCGGAACACCGTGGAAGTGTGCGGTCGCTCCCATTTGGAAATTCGTCCCGCTGAGGGTGACGACAGTCATACCCGCGACAGGCCCGGACGTCGGCATCACACTGGTAAGGGTGGGGGCATCTGTGTAAGTGAAGCCGTCATGAAGCACTACGGACTGTGTGTCCGGATTGGTGACGGTCACGTCCACAGCTCCTGCTCCTGCGGGAGTCGTGGCGGAGATGCTTGTCGGAGTGACGGTGGCAACCCTGGCAAAAGCAGAGCCGAATTGGACGGTTGCTCCCTGTTGGAAGTTGCTACCGCTCAGGGTGACTGGAGTCCCGCCCGGAAGCGGCCCGGACACCGGCATCACGCTGCTCAGGGTTGGAGGGGGTGAATTGGTGTAGGTGAAACCATCGTGAAGCACTCCGGACTTAAAGTCGAGGTTCGTGACTGTCACATCGACTACCCCCGACGCTTCTGCGGGAGTCGTGGCGGAGATGGTTGTCGGGCTGTTGACGGTGGCATTTGGGTCTCCGGCCTGGCCGAACGTGACGGCTGCTCCCTGCTGGAAGTTGTCACCGTAAATGGTGACGGCCGTCCCACCCGAAGTCGGCCCGGTCCTCGGCGTCACGCTGCTGACGATGGGGGCCGGACCGAGGTAGGTGAAACCGTTCGGAAGGCTTGCAGACTGTCCGTCGGAGTTGGTGACTTGGACGTTAACCGCTCCCTCGAATCCCTCGTAAAAGGGCGTTGTCGCGGTGAGGCTTGTCGAACTGTTGACGGTGACAGCCGAGGCAGGACGGTCGCCGAATTGAACGGTTGCTCCGGAAGCGAAGTTGGTGCCGGAAATGGCGACAGCAGTCCCACCCCACACTGGCCCGCTTGAGGGAGACACGCTGCTGATGGTGGGCGGCGCCCCGACGTAATAGGTGAAGCCGCTCTGAAGCACGGCGGACTGCCCGTCGGGGGCGGTGACTGTCACATCGACTGCACCCACCATGCCCGCGGGCGTCGTCGCGGAGAGGCTGACCGGACTATTGACGGTCACAGCCGAGGCAAAAGCAGAGCCGAATTGAACACTTGGTACTCCGGGGTAGTTGGGCAATTGGAAGTTGGTTCCGGCGATGGTGACACTTGTCCCGCCCGTCGCTGGCCCCGTCGACGGAGACACGCCGACGATGGTGGGCACCGGCGACAAGTAAAAGAAATAGGTGAAGCCGCGAGGAAGCACCGCGGACTGCCCGTCGGGGTTGGTGAGTGTGACGTCGACAAATCCCGCCTCGCTTTCTGCGGGAGTCGTGGCAAAGAGACCGTTGTGACCACTGTTGACGGTGACATTCGAAGCCTGAGCGGAGCCGAATTGAACGGTTGCGCCTGTTTGGATGTTCAAGCCGCTCAGGGTGACAGAGTCCCCGCCGTCCGTTTTCCCGGACGTCGGCATCACACTGGTGAGGACGGGGGCGGGGAAAATGCTGAGGTAGGTGAAGCCTCCAGAAAGCACTCCGGACTGTGTGTCCGGGTTGGTGACCGTCACGTCGACAACTCCCGCGTTTTCTGGGGGCGTTGTGGCAACTAGGCTTGTGGAACCGTTGACGGTGACTGAGGAGGCCGGAGCGGAGCCGAATTGGACAGTTGTTCCAGCGTCAAAGTTGGCGCCGGTGACGGTGACTGCAGTCCCACCCGTTGTCGGCCCGGCTGACGGAGTCACGCCACTGACGGTTGGGGCAGGCAGAAGGTAATAGGTAAACCCGTTGCTAAGCTCTGCCTGCGCGCCGGGAGCGTTGACCGTAACCGTGGCGACATCCCCATCTTGCGGGACGGCTGGGTTCGGGTCCGCTGGGGTCGTGCAAATGACAGTTGTCGAATCCACGTCCTGGAGAGCCGTCGCAAACGCGTGGAAAAAAAACCCAGGTCCTTCGGGCAATCCAGGCCCCGGCGGTGTTGCGAAGTCGACCGTTGTCACCTGGGCCAAGTCGACGCCTTTGATGGTGACAACTCTCCCACCCGATGCCGGCCCTGAATTCGGTGTAATGCTTGTAATCTTGGTGCCGCCATTACAGGCCGTCAGGACAACAGCGGTGAACGCTAAGACACTGTGTCGAACGAAAACCCCTCTCATGGAGTCCCCCCAGGCCTCGTCGCTCCGAAGCGTGTCCTCAGTACAGCCGTTGAGAAGCTGCTCACGGCCAAGCAGTCCCTCCACCGTTCCCGGGAGGACAACCCAGCCGAGGGTGCTGAGCGGTTAGGCGAACGAAGACGTCCTGGCTCGGCGCCACTCGCTTCATTCCCGAACCCATGACAATTGACCCGAGGAAAAGGAGTCTTGCCCGCACGATGGTTGGGGGCGGCTTTTCGTCCGGACGGTTCAGTCGGCCCGGTGCCCTGGGAGCGACCACCCAAGCCAACCCCACTGGTGCGCTCGCTCCATGGTGGGAGCTGGTGCCGGAACTGGTGGCAACTCTTCCACCTGACATCGGCTGATGCGGGAGACAGGCTGCGGGAGGAAAGAATCTGACGTCGGCGCCGCGCTGCACAAAGCCCCCCACTGGGCATGAGGACAGACACTCGTCCTCGTTGTCAGATAGACGCTCCGGGAGGGCATTTCCTCTCACAGGACGCAGGCCGGGAGCTTCATGCCGCCGTTGTGCAGGTCAGCCGGGGTTCGTCTGGAGGTTCCTGGCACGCGGCGCAGCGCGCTGTAGCCGGCTACGCCCTCGGCCTCCGTGAAGCCCATGGCGCTCGCGGCGGGCAAGCGCGACGTGCCCCCGGAGTTGATGGCCACGGGCGAACGCGTCGTCGCCGAAGCCTCGCCGTCGGCGTTCCCGACACAGGTCGAGGCATTCACGCTGAGGGTACTGGGATGCACTGGCACAAGCGGGCTCGATTAGGGCGGCGCCATTGGGCTTCAGCGTTGTCGGCGACACGCTCATCGCCGTTCCAACGGCCCCTGCGTCGCTCAGCGTCCGAGGCGCGCTTCCGCTTCCGTTAACTCCGCAGGCGCGGCGAGCGCCAAGACACGGGGGCCTGCCACTTTCGCAGCTGGCGTCGACGGCTGTCGCGATGGCTGGGATGCTGCTGGATGAAGCCACAAGCCTCTTTGAAGCACCGGGACCGGGCCCATTGCCGCACTCTCTAAGAGAGTCGCGCGCCGTCCACGGCAGGATAGAACGGCGCACCACTTCAGCACTCGGTGGCGCTAGTCGCTTTTCAGCAGCGCGATTCGCAGGCCTGCCCCACTTGCCGACGCAACCGTTCGCTCCTGAGGTTCCGCTGTCGTCTCCAACCCGCCGGCGTCGGGGGGCGGTGCTTTGCTGTCCCAAGGCTGTCCAGTAGCCTGCTCGCCGTCGTTCAGCATGGGACGGTGAGCGACGACGTCCGGGACTTCCAGCGATGACTGAACGCCTGCACAAGTACCACGGGCTAGGCAATGACTTCGTCCTTCTCGACCGGCGCGCGGGCGGCGAGGACATTGGGCCCGCGGCCACGCAGGCGCTGTGCAATAGGCGACGGGGAGTGGGGGCAGACGGGGCGTTGGTCCTCTTACCGTCCTCGCGCGGCGACGTGCGTCTCAGCATTCACAACGCCGACGGCTCGGTGCCGGAAATGTGTGGCAACGGGTTGCGGTGCGTCGTCAAGCACGTGCTGGAGGGTGCCGCCGGTCGTCGCGAGGAGTTGCGCGTGGAGACGGACGCCGGCGTCCTCACCGCGCGCGGCCTCTGGCGAGGCGCAGGCGTCGAGGAGGTGGAGGTGGACATGGGCCCGGCGCGTCTGGTCGCCCCACACCTTCCGTCTTCCGGCACTGGGAAACCGTGGGTGGGGGCACCGGTGCCCGGGACGCCCTTTCACGGGACGGCCGTCAGCATGGGCAATCCCCACCTCGTCCTTTTGGACGCCCCCATCGGCCAGGCCTCCGTCTGGGGCCCGCCGCTGGAAATGTCCAGAGGCTTTCCCGAGCGGACCAACGTGGAGTTTGTCGCTCAGGAGGAAGGGGGCCTTCGCGTGGTGGTGTGGGAGCGCGGGGTGGGCCTCACCCAGGCGTGTGGGACCGGCGCATGTGCCGCGCTGGTGGCCGCGACTCTGGCCGGCTGGGTGGCCAAGGAAAGCACGACGCCGGTGGCGCTGCCGGGGGGAACGCTTTTCCTGCGGCTTGCGGCGGACCTCTCCTCGGTGGTGCTGCGGGGCCCGGCCACCTTCGTCTTCTCAGCAGAGGTGCCAGAGTTGCCCCTTGAGGAGACCACTCTCCGGTGAGCGCGGAAGCCTCCGAGGAGCTGGCGCTTTCTACCCAAGTGCACCTGCACGAGCGGGCGCGCTCTCTCTTCGCCCAGCCGGAGTTGGAGTGGCTCCAGGAGCGCGTGCTGGCAGAGTTGTTGGCCGCCTCCGACGCGCGCTCCGGCGCTCTGTGGACGTGCCTCACTCGCGGGCCGCTTCAGCTACGGGTGTGGCGGGGCGCCGCGGGCCGTCCGCCTGCCCCGGACGTCCTCACGGAGGCGCGGGTGCGCGTCGGCGTTCCCTGGGAGGCGCGCAAGGCCGAGGGCACGGTGCTGTACGTCCCCTTCAGCGTCCACGGCGAGGTGCTCGGCCTGTGCCGCCTGGCGGACCCGCTGAGCGGCGCCTTCGCTGGCGAGGCGCGCGCCGCGGTGGAACTTCTGGCGACCACGGCGTCTTTGGCCTTTCAGAATGCCCGGCGCTTTCTCGCGCTGCAGCGGCTCGGCCTCCGGGACCCGGACACATCCGCCTACCACCTGGCGTATTTTACCGACTACGCCACCAAGGAGATGGACCGTGCCCGCCGCTATGGGCGCAGCTTCTCCCTCCTCCTCTTCTCCTTGGACAACCTCGGCTCGCTCCGCAGCCGCCTCGGGCCCGAGGAGGCCCGCGCCGCCACCCGCGCCGTCATCCGCCTCTTCGCCTCGGTGCTGCGAGACTCTGACGTGCTGGCGCGAATATCAGACTCAGAGTTTTACCTTCTGCTGCCGGAGACGGACGCCTTCGGCGCCGTCGTCTTCAGCCGCCGGGCGTTACAGACGGTGCGCGATTCGCCGGAGGTCCAGTCGATTGAGGCCCAGGTCCCGCTGTCGCTGGTTGCCGGGGCCAGCACGTTCCCCAGGGACGGCGAGGACTTCGACGACTTGGTGCAGCGCTGCCGGCGGCGGATGGACGAGCGCCGGGTGTCCCTCCAGCGGCGGCTGATGCTGGAGGGCCTGGACTTCTGGGAGACGGTGGAGCTTCTCCTCGGGAGTACGCAGTCGCCGCGTCTGCCGGCGGACGGGGAGTCTGAGCCATCGCGTCGGGGCAAAGTCTCCGACGGCCTCTTCCAAGCGGTGCAGGCCGAGGTGGCTCGAGAGCTGCAACGCGACCCGGCGACGCGGGGCCTGGTCTACGTCGGCGCGGGTGAGGTGCGCTCGGACTTGGCCATTGCCCGGGGGCTGGAGCGCGCCCCGCCGGGCCTCTCCGCCCGGGTCTACCTCTTGGGGCGGCGCGGGGACTTCCAAGCCCACCCCGGCCTCACCCCGGTCTTTGTGGCCGGCGACGAGCGGCTCGGCCGCTATGAATTTCTCCTCTGGCTGGGCGAGCAGAGTGCCTACGCGCTGCTCCAGCGGCGCGGGCATGGGGCCACCTGGGGCTTTCACACCTCGGACGTCGCCGTGGTGGATGGCCTCGTCGCCAAGCTGCAAACCACCTATGACTTACAACCCTACTAGCCCCTCCCGCGCCACTGGCGCCGACTGACGCATGACGGCCGTTCGCAAAGTCCTCATCGCCGACCCGGACCTGGAGGTGGCGCGCAGCCTCACCAAGGCCCTGCGTCAGCGCGGCTACCAGGTGCATTACGCCTCCGACGGCAGCCGGGCGCTGGAGCTGGCCGTGCTGCGGCACCCGGACGTGGTCCTCTTCGACGAAGCCTGTCCCCTCATTGAAGCCGGCGTCTTCACCCAAATTCTCGGCAGCAATCCCCGCACCGAGGGCATTCCTGTGGTGCGCACCGGTGCCGCCAGAGCCTCAGGGGACGCTGTGCAGGGCGTCCTGCAGAAGCCCTTCCAGCTGGGGGACGTCCTGGCCCGGATTGAGGAGCTCCTCTCCCGGGCGCCCGGCGCGCAACTGACCGAAGCTCAGGAGTTGGAAGGCTCCCTCGTCCAGCTGCCGCTGCCGGACTTGCTTCAAATGCTCAAGCTGAACAAGCGCAGCGGACGTCTGGAGCTGAGCCGTGCTGGCGAACAAGGCGCCGTGGTGGTGGCCGAGGGCCGTCCAGTGGACGCGTCCCTGGGCACCGTGCAGGCCGAGAAGGCCCTCTTCCGGCTTCTTTCCTGGACGGAAGGAAACTTCGCCTTCCTCCCTGGGGCCCCGCCCAGCGTGGCGCGCATTACGCGTGGCATGGACGACGCCTTGCTGGAGGGCATGCGCGAGGCGGACGAGGTGCGTCGCTTAGTCCCGCTGTTGCCCCCGTGGAAGGCGCGCCTGGTCGCGGTGCCGGGCCACCGCCTCCCATCGGACGGGCTGGGGGCCTGGCTGCTGCTTCAGCTGCGCGAGCCGCGCACGCTGGCCGAGGTGTTGGACTTGCACCCTGGCCCGGACGCCGCGGTGCTGGAGGCGGTGGTGGGCCTTCTTCAGCGGGGCCTGGTGCGTGCCAGCGAGGCGCAGCTACCGGAAGACGCGGGGCCGCTGTTGGCAGCGGCGGAGGTGCACGCGCTGCGCGCGCGGCTGTTCCGCGGCCGCCCGGGGGCCCGCCCCCGGGTGGCCACGGTGGTGCTGTGCAGCCACGGCGCCGAGCGCACCCGCCGCTTCCTCGCCCAGCTGCCGAACTTATTGGCGGGGCCGGAGGAGGCGGCGGCCTGGGGAAGCGGCTTCGGGACGGTAGCCCGCCTGGAACTTGGGGAAAGCCTGCGGTTGGACTTCTGTGTCCTGCCCGGGGCCGACGCGGCCCGCCCCCTCTGGCGCCCCTTCACCGCCTCCGCCCTGGGGGCGCTGGTGTTGGACGATGCGGAGGAGACCCTGGCCCTGGCCTCGGCGCTGGCCTACCAGGGGCACCTGCGAGTGGTGTGTGTGCTGCCGGACGTCCCTCCGCTGTTGGCCGCCGCTCCACAAGGCGTCGCCGCCGTGCCGGCCGGCGCCGAAGCGGTGCTGCGCGCGCTGTTGGCCGCGGGAGAGCGCCGCGCCGACGCGCCTTGGGTCGAGGCCACGGCCGCACCGGCCTAGCTGGCGCGCCGTGCGGCGGGACTGGCAAGCGCCTCAGCCAGGCCAGGCAGCGTCCGCAACAGCTGGAGTTCCTCGCGCGAGAGGAAGGCCCGGTGGGTGCCCACCCGGTGGATGATGCACAACTCCTCGGCCCGGGCGACTTCAGCGTCCACCAGCCGGCGCAGCTGCACGCTTCCCCCTTCCGCTAGGCAGCGGGCCACATCCCGCTGCAACGCGCGGAGTCGCCGGGCCATGCGCAGGGCGGTGCGCCCTTCGGGGGTGTCAAAGGTGTGGAAGTGGCGGTTGCGCGAAAGCGGCCCTCCCTCGCTGAGGAGGCGCTCCACCAGGCGTCGGACGAAGCTGTCCATAGAAAGAGGCGCTAGGGGCGGCACTGTAGCAGCCCCACCCCAAGGCGGAGGGGGCGCTCAGGCCCGGCGGACACGCAGCAGGAAGGTGGTGCCTTGGGCGGCGGTGGAGGTGCAGGCGATGGAGCCGCCGTGGGCCTCTAAAATTTGCCGCGCCAGCGCCAGGCCCAAGCCGGTGCCTCCGGATTTGGTGGAGAAAAAGGGCTCGAAGAGGCGCCCTTGGGCTTCTTTGGGAATGCCGCCGCCACTGTCGGCAATGGTGACTTCCACCGCGTCCCCCGCTGCGCGGGAGGCGACGCGGAGGGTGCCGCCCGCCGGCATCGCTTCGCGGCTGTTCCGGAGCAGGTTAAGGAAGACCTGCCGCAGCTGCCCTTCATCGGCCAGCGCCCGGGGCGCCGAGGGGTCCAAGTCCCGCTCCACCCTCACCCCGGCTCGCTCCAATTCCTCGGTGGAGAAGTCCAGCACCCGGCCGAGCAGCTGGTTGACGTCCTCCGGCACCAGGGCTGGGTGGGGCAGCCGCCCCAGACGCAGGTACATGTCCGTCACTTCGGTGAGGCGGTCCACCTCGCCGGCAATGGCGGCCAGCAGCTGCTGGGCCTCTCTCTCGTCGGACTTCGCGGAGAAATGTGCCTTGCGGACGGCTTCCTCCAACAATTCGGTATTCAGGCCGATGGAGGAAAGGGGGTTGCGGACTTCATGGGCCACTTGGGCCGAGACGCGCCCCACTGCCGCAAGGCGCTCGGCCAGCAAGAGCGCGCGCTGCTTTTCCTCCAGTTGGCGCTGGCGCTCGGCCAGCTCCCTGGCCATGGCGTTGAATTCCCGCGCCAGCTGGGCAATTTCGTCATCCCCGCGCACCGGCAGCTGGGCAGCGTAGTCCCCGGTGCGGATTCGGCCCACGCCGGCAATCAGGGTGCGCACCGGGGCCAGCGAGCGGGCCGAAAGCGCGGTGGCCAACAGCCCCACGCCCACGCTGAGAATGGTGAGGGCGATGACTAACAGCCCCCGGCTTCTCTCCCGGCGCTCGGCGAGCTCCACCCGGGTGGCAATGCGCGCCTCGACGGCGGCCCGCAGCGCCCGGACGGCGCGGGCCACCGTTTCCTGGTGCGCGGCCAGCGCTTCCATCGCTGAGGTGGCATCCGGCGCGCCGGCGGCGAGGCGCCGGTAGGCATCCGCGGACAGGCTGTCCGTCTCGTCCACGGCCCGCTCCAGCTGCTCCAACCGGGCGCCCAATTCCAAAAGGGTGGGCTTCTCGTCGGGCGGAGCGTCCAGCCGGATGGCCTGCAGCGTGGCCTCAGCCGAGGCCAACCGCTGCCGCAGCAGCGGAGGAAAGGTCCGGGGCGCGAGTTGAATCAGGGCGGCCCGGGCCTCGCCATTTTTTTCTCGCCCAATTTGCGCCGACTCCTGTGCCTGGTTCTTCACCAGGCTTTCCAGGGCCGCCGCATCCTGGGAAAGCTGCAGGTAGCCCTGGCCCACCAGGCGCATCTCCTGCTGGCTTCGGTGGAGCTCCGAAACGCTGAAGAGGGCCACCACGCCAAAGGTGCACAGCACCGCGGCGTGGCCGAGGAAAATGCGGGTAGCGAGTGAGAGGGTGGGGCGCGAGGCCACTGCCTTAGCTCGCGCTCTCCTGCCCGGCGGGGACGGCCGTGGAGTGCTCGCCCACGCCCTCCGCCTCGGGAGTGCCGTTGGCCGGTGCCTCGGAAGGTCCGGCCGCGGTGGTCCGCCGCTCCAGCCTTTCGGCTTCGGCGCGCGAGCGCTCCTCGACGCCTCGGTCCGAGAGGGCAATCTCCTCCGGGGTCAACTCCGTGCGCCCGGCGGTCAGGCCGCCGCGGCGCTCCAACTCGCCAATGGCGCGCTTGAGGAGGTCCCGCTCCAACAGGGTGCGGTTGAGGCGCTTCTCCAACGCTTTGAATTTGTCCTTGAGAAGGTCGAGCTCCCCCTTGGTGACAACCCACACCCGGTGCTGCGTCTCGGTGCGCCCTTTGAGACGGCGGACGTCGGCCTGAAATTGAAGGGCGCGGGTGCGTTCGCGGGTGGCTTGATGTTCCAGCCGCTCGAGCTTTTCCTTCTCGGAATCCGACAGTTCGCGAAAGCGGCGGGTGGCGCGCTCGGGTTCCGGCGCGGGGATTGGCGCAGCCGCCGCCGCCGCGGGCACCGGCGGCGCAGGGGGTGCAGGAGGCGCCGAGGCCAGCGGTGCAGGTCGGCCGCGGCCGCGCGGGCCGTCGGCGTCGGCGCGCAGCTTGGCCAGTTCCGCCAGGGCATGGGCCAGCTCGCCGCGCACCACTTCCAGCTGCTGGGAGGCGCTGCGTTCCACCTCGGTGCGGGCGCGCACCAAGTCCTGCTCGCTGCGCCCTTCCGTCCGTTGCTCGTGCAGTTTGCGCTTCAACTGCTTCAACTCGGACCGCAAGTCATTGCACTGGGCCTTGACCTCGTCGCTTTCCCGCCGCCGGCGCTCCGCCTCGGTTTCCGCCACTCGGAGGCGCTCAGCCTCCCGAGAGGTGTCCGTCGAGGTGGAGGTGGAGGGGCGGTGCGACCCGAAGAGCAACAGCCCCAGAGTCACGACAAAGGCCACGAAGAAGAAGACGGCAAGTCCGAGAACCATGACGCCCGTCCAGTACCAGGTTTGGCGGCCTCAGAGGTAGAAGCGGTCGGCCACGCCCGCCGTTCGCTGGAGAATGGACGTCCAGCCCAGCACCTGGTCCACATGGGGCGCCGCAGCCTGAGCGTCCCTTCCCAGGGCGACCAGGCTTCCGCTGCAGGCCACCACCAGACAGCGGCCCGAGGCGCGCAGGTGGCCGAGCAGTTCCCTCGCCGATGGCAGGCCTTTGGCCTCGAAGCGGTCCGTGACGTCCGGCCGTGAGGGGTGAAAGTCCGGCTCGTCCAGGCGCCCGTCAAGCAGCCGTTCTAATGCCCACCAAAAAAAGTATAACTCAACCTGTTTCCCAAGCGACACACCCGCGGCACCAATGGCCAGTCCTTGGTGCAGTCGGTCGTAGTCCGCGCTATGAAGAAACAGAAGGAGTCTGGGGGGTTCCACAGTCACGGCCGGGGGCTGTTGAGACTCTAGCGCCTTGCTTCAAGAAGCCCCCATTGCTAGTTCCCGAGGCCCCGCCGATGCCCGACTCCTCCACCCCGCTGCGCAAGGATGCGCATCTCGACTTGTGCGCCGTGGACGAAGTCGAGCCGGCGGCCAATTCGACGCTCCTCGAATGCGTGCACCTCGTCCACTGTGCGATGCCCGAGTTGGCGCTGGCCGAAGTGGACCTTTCCACCTCCTGGTGGGGGAAGACGCTGCGGGCGCCGCTGCTCGTCACCGGAATGACGGGCGGCAGCGACCGGGCGCGGAGTGTCAACCGCGACCTGGCCTTGGTGGCCGAGCGCCGCGGGCTGGCGTTCGGCGTTGGAAGCCAACGGGCGATGGCGGAAAACCCGGAGCTCGCCCGTACCTTCGCCGTGCGCGACGTCGCTCCCAACATTCTGTTGTTGGGCAACATCGGCCTCCGGCAGGGCATTGCGCTTGGCGTGGACGGCGTCCGCCGGCTGATGGACGCCATCGGCGCTGACGGCATGGCGCTGCACCTCAACGTCGGGCAGGAATTGACACAGCCCGAGGGCGACCGGGACTTTCGAGGTGGCTACAGCCTGGTGCAGGCCCTCAGCGCCTCGCTGGGGGAGCGCTTCTTGGTGAAGGAGACGGGCTGTGGGCTTTCCGCAGACGTTGCCCGGAGACTGGTCGACTGCGGCGTCCGCACCTTGGACGTCAGTGGACTCGGCGGGACGTCCTGGGTGCGGGTGGAGCAGCTGCGCGTCAAGGGCGGTCCGGCGCGTGAGGTGGGCGAACTCTTCAGCAGCTGGGGCATTCCCACCGCGGCCGCCGTGGCCGCAGTCCGCCGCGCGGTGGGGCCGCATTTGCGCCTCATCGCCTCGGGCGGCATCCGCAACGGGCTGGAAGTGGCCAAGGCACTGGCCCTCGGCGCGGACATTGCCGGCATGGCCCTTCCCTTATTTCGCGCACAACAGGCCGGCGGGGTTTCCGCGGCCGAGTCCGCGGTGGACACGGTGGTAGGAGCGCTGCAGCAGGCGTTGCTCCTCACCGGCAGCCGCAACGTGGCGGAGCTTCGAACGCAACCAAAGGTGGTGGCCGGACCACTGAGAGACTGGATGGGAACATTGTGAGGCGAAAAGGCATGGGCGCAGTCGCCCGGAACAGCGGCCAGCCCGACGAGGCTCGGCCCTCGTCACGGCTGCCGGGATTTCACAAGCTCACGCTGCAGCAGCGGCTTGAACACATTGCCCGAACACACGGCCTCTCCGAGGAGGAGATTGCCACCCTGCAGAGCCCGGGGCCGCTGCCGGTCGAAGTGGCCAACTTGATGATTGAGAATGCGGTCGGCACCTTCAGCCTGCCGCTTGGGCTCGGCCTCAACCTCCAAGTCAACGGGCGCGACTACCTGGTGCCGATGGCGGTCGAGGAGCCAAGCGTCGTCGCGGCCGTCTCCTTCGCTGCCAAGATTGTCCGCGAGGCAGGCGGCTTCGAGGCCGAGGCCGACGACTCCCTGATGGTGGGCCAAGTCCAAGTGACTGGCTACGGGGACCCCACCGAGGCGACCGAGCGGGTCCTCGCCCACCGCGAGCAAATCCTCGCCCTGGCCAACAGCTTTCACCCGGCGATGCAGCGCCGCGGCGGCGGGGCCAAGGAAGTCGAAGTGCGCGTCCTCCCGGCGCCCGAAGGCGCCCGTGGTGAGCCCCTCCTCATCGTCCACCTGCTGGTAGACACCCAGGAGGCGATGGGGGCCAACCTCATCAACACCATGGCGGAGGGTGTGGCTCCCTTCATCCAGCAAGTCACCCACGGCCGGGTTTACCTGCGCATCCTCTCCAACCTCTCCGACCGGCGACTGGCACGCGCCACCTGCCGCATTCCCGTCCAGGCGCTGGCCGACTTCGGCCTGGACGGCCGGGAGATTGCCGACGGCATCCATCAAGCCAGTCGCTTCGCCATGGCCGACCCCTACCGGGCGGCCACCCACAACAAGGGCGTCATGAATGGCATTGACGCGGTAGCCATCGCCTGCGGCCAGGACTGGCGCGCCATTGAGGCCGGTGCCCACGCCTACGCCGCCCGCAGCGGCCAGTACCGTCCCCTGTCCCAGTGGATGCTAGAGGAGCAGACGCTGGTGGGCCGGATGGAGTTGCCGCTGGCCCTGGGGACGGTGGGCGGCCCCACCCAAGTCCACCCCGGCGTCCGCCTGGGGCTGAAGCTGCTGCGCTGCTCGGGCGTGCGCGAGTTGGCGCAAGTCTTCGCGGCCGTTGGACTGGCCCAAAACTTTGCGGCGCTGAGGGCGCTCGGCAGCGTCGGCATTCAGCAAGGCCACATGGCGCTGCACGCCCGGTGTGTGGCCGTCACCGCCGGTGCCCGTGGGGACCACGTCGAGAAGGTGGCCCACCTTTTGGTGAAATCCGGGACGGTGAAGGTGGACAAGGCGCGAGAAATTCTCGCCACCCTCCCGCCGCTCGAATCCTTCGAGCCGCAGGGCGCCAACGACGGGCCGTGAGGCCCAGCCCCAGGCCGACGCTTACGGCTTTCGGGCCCGGCAAAGTCATCCTCCTCGGCGAGCACGCGGTGGTGTACGGCACCACAGCGGTGGCGGTGCCACTGGCCCTCGGGGTCCGGGCCGTGGCCGTCCCGGCCGCTGCCTGTGGCCTCCGCCTCCCGCGGGCCCTGCGCGGGGCGCGGCGCCGGCAACTGGTGCGTGCCTTCTGGGAGGCGGCGGAGGCGGCTGGCCGCCCGGCGGTCAGCCTTTCACTGCAAAGCAGCCTCCCGCTGTCCGTGGGCCTGGGCAGCTCGGCCGCCGTCTCGGTGGCCGTGGCTGGCGTCCTTCTTGCGGCGGCCAGCGGCCGGGTGCCCGCGCGGAAGCTGCGGGCGCTGGCCCACCGCATGGAAGTCGTCTTCCACGGCACCCCCTCCGGCGTGGACGCGGCCTGCAGTGCCTTGGGTGTCCCCATTCGCTACCAACGGCGTGGCGCCCGGCGGCCGCCGCTGGTGCGTCCGTTGCACGTCGCGCGGCCCTTCGAATTGCTGGTGGCCCTGGCCGGGGTACGCCAGCCAACGGCGCAGACGGTGGCCGGCTTGCGGAGACGCCAGGCCCGTTGGCCGGCGCGTTACCGGCGCCTCTTCCGTGAAGTCGGCCAGGTGGCGGAGGAGGGTGCGCGGGCTGCGGAGGGAGGAGACTTGCAGGCCTTGGGGGACGCGATGAATGTCAACCAGGGCCTCCTCGTGGCGTTGGGCGTCAGTTCGCCCGCACTGGACGGCATGGCCGGCTGGCTGCGCGAAGCGGGGGCCCTCGGCGCGAAACTTTCCGGGGCCGGCGGAGATGGCGGTGCGGTGGTGGGCCTCTTCGAAATGGGCCAGGGGGACAGGGCCCGGGCGCGTCTGGCACGCGCCGGCGTGTCCTGCTTTGTCAGTCCCGTGCCGAGGTGGGCATGAGGCCAGCCAAGGCGACAGCGCGAGCCCACCCCAACATGGCCCTCGTCAAGTACTGGGGAAAACGCGACGAAGCGCTGGTGCTGCCCCACCAGTCCAGCTTCAGCGTGACGCTGGCGCCGTTGGAGGTGACGACGACGGTGGAATTCGGCCAGGGACCAAGCCATGTCGAGCTGAATGGCCAACCGGCCGTTGGCCCGCAGCGAGAGCGCGTGTTGGCCCTGGTGGACAGGGTGGCCAAGGAGGCGGGCCACGACTTGGGTGCAGTCCGTGTCGTGTCGCGCGGAAACTTCCCGGTGGCCGCTGGACTGGCTTCCAGTGCCGCCGGCTTTGCCGCGCTGACGCGGGCCGCGCGGGCAGCGGCGGGCCTTCCGGACGACGTCGCCCAAACCTCGCGCCTGGCCCGCATCGGAAGTGGCTCCGCCGCCCGCAGCATCCAGGGCGGCTTCTGCACCTGGCACCGGGGCCAGCGGGCGGATGGTGAGGACAGCTTCGCCACCCAGGACTTTGCGGAGGGGCATTGGCCCGAATTGAGGCTGTTGGCCTGCGTCGTCTCCGCGGCGCCGAAGGACGTCTCCTCCAGACAGGGAATGCACGGCACGGTGGAGACGTCCCCCTACTACCGGGCCTGGGTGCAGGACGCGGAGGCGGAAGTGCCGCGGGCGCGTGAGGCCGTCCGGAGTCGGGACCTCGCCTCGCTGGGCACCATCGCCGAGCGGAATGCCTGGCGCATGCACGCCACCGCCCTGGCTGCGCAGCCGGCCTTCTGCTACCTGCGGGCCGAGACGCTGCAGGTGGTGCTGGCGCTACCGGCGGCGCGCGCCAAGGGTTGCCCGGTGTATTTCACCCTGGACGCCGGCCCCAACCCGGTGCTGCTGACGACGGCCGAGCATGTGGACCGAGTTGAGGCCCTGGCCCGGGCGACTGGCGCCATGGACGTCGTGCGCTGCGCGCCCGGCGGCGATGCGAGGCTTCTGGACACGGCACTGTTTTAAGGCCGGGCGGGGCCGCCAGGGCCGCAGGCAGTCGGGACAGCGCAGCAAGCCCCTCCCTCGGTCGTCGGCCAGCAGTTGAGCGACGTCGGCCACCCTGTGCTAGCTCCCTGGCTGACGCCCGTGGAACGCGCCCTCTCTGCCCCGTCCAAGCTTTTCCTATCCGGCGAGTACGCGGTGCTTTGGGGCGGGGTGGCGCGCGTCCTGGCCGTGGGCCCGCGCGCCGCGGCGCTGGTGCGGTCTCGGGACGACCGCACGGTGGAGCTCCTCACCGGGGACGGCCGTCTGCTGGGCGTGTCGACGCCCCTCGGCTGCCGCTGGGACGCCGAGGTGACGGGCCCCATGCGCTTTGCCGCGCGCGCGATGGACGTGGTGTACCGGGCCCACGGCCGGGAAAGTCTCGGCCTCAGCCTCGCGCTTTCCCCCTCGGCGCTGGGGCCGCACGGGCAGAAACTGGGCACTGGCACCAGTGCCCGTACGACGGTGCTGGCGGTGGAGGCAGTGGCCGGCGTGCTTGGCGTGCAGCCCACGTTGCCGCTGGCGCTTCTGGCCCACGCCGAAGCCCAGGGTGGAAAGGGCAGCGGCGCGGACGTGGTGGCCGCCTCAGTGGGAACCCTGGTCCGCTACCGACGCTGGCCGGTGGAGCAGGTGCAGTCGTCGGAGCGCCCCCTGCAAGTGGCGCTGCGCGACGCGGGGCCGGTCGACGTCGTCCGCACCGGCCTGTTCCCAGCGTTCCTCTCCTACGCCTTTGCCGGGCAAAGCGCGGACACACCGGGGATGATTGGGGCGGCGGAGCGCGTGCTGGATGAGACGCTGCGCCCTGCCTTCGTCACCGAGTCGAACGTCTTGGGAGACGCGCTGGAGGAGGCGCTGCGCGCCAGCAGCTTTCAGGCGGTGCGGGAGGCCTGTGAGAGCTTGCAGCAGCTCCTCGCCTCCCTCGGGACGGTGGTGACGCCGGCCCTCGAGCGCATTCTTCAGCTCGCCAAGAGCGCGGGCAGCACCGGCAAGGTCAGCGGCGCTGGCGGCGGCGACGGCTGCATCCTCGCGTCTCCGGATGCCGAGTCCCAGCAAAGGCTGCTCGCCGCGCTTTCGGCACGTGGCATTCACGCCCAGGTCGTCACCCTCGAGGCCGGCGTCCGGCTCGAGCCGGACGCGGACGCAACGCTTGCCCATTGGCTCCGGGCCTGAGGGGCCCAGAGGCGAGGTGACATGGCCAGCCCTGCTTCCTTTCCACGCTTCTCGTCCGTCGGCAGCTACTGGACGTCCCGGCGAGGCCTGGCCGCGCTGTTGGTGAGCCTCGTTCTCCTCATCTTCGTCTTCCTCCCGCTCGAGAACAGCGGCCTACTTGGCCCGAATTGGCTCTTCATCGCGGACCTCTGGTTTGCCGGCGTCATCTTCGCTGGGGCCTCGGCCCTCGGATGGCGGCGTGCCCGGAGCGCCATCCTCGCTCTCGCCCTTGGCCTGGTGCTGTTTACGTTGGCCGTCCGGTTGGTGGCTCGCACCTTTCCCGAGCGCTGGACGGAGGGCGTCGCCGCCACTTCCTCGGTGGTGGTGCTCTCGATGCTGCTGGCCCTGATTCTCGCGCAGGTTTTCCGCGAAAGCACCGGCGCGCTCGAACGCTTCTACGGCGTGGTGGCGTCTTACTTGCTCTTGGGCCTCGACTTTGCCGAGGCCTACCGAGTGGTGGATGTGGTCGTCCCGGGCTCCCTGCACGCCCTGAGCTGGGAACCGCATGCACACAACCTCTCCACCTTCGTCTATTTTTCGCTCTGCACCCTCACCACCGTCGGCTATGGGGACATCGTGCCGTTAAATTTGGCCGCGCGCGCGCTGGCCAACATGGAAAGCATCCTCGGCCAGCTCTTCCCGGCGCTCTTGATTGCGCGGCTGGTCTCCCTGTCGCTCTTGACGCCCAAGCCTCCGGCGCAGTGAGGCCGTGTCCCGCAAATGGAAGGACGGGCCGCCCGCAAAGAAGGCGCTTGCCTCTGGCGCGGAGGGGCGTCCCTGCCTAACCTTCGCCCTCCGGAGGTTTGGATGGCCAGGCATGAGAAGGCAGAGCGTCCCTTGAGCGCCAAGCAGCTCGCGCACTTCCGCCAACGACTCAACCAAGAGCATGCGCGGATTATGGGGCTCTTCCAGTCAGCGGCCCTGGATGCTGACCGGCCGCCGGGCATGCCGGACCCGCACGACGTCGGCGACGAGGCCAACGAGGCTACCACCTCGGACTTGCGCATTGGCCTCTCCGAGGCGGACGAGCGCATGCTGGAGCAGATTGACGGCGCGCTGCGCCGGATTGAGTTGGGCACCTACGGGGTCAGCGAGGTGACGGGGGACCCGATTCCCGTCGCCCGTCTGGAAGCCGTCCCCTGGGCCAGCACCAACGTCGGCGACGAGTGAGGCCGGAAGCGGCCTGCCTTCGGCCCTAAGGTGAGGCGTCCTTGGCAGTGACGGAGATGTTGACCAGCTTGGAGCGCGACATGTTGGACGTCCCGGCGCGGCAGGACGTCTTCCCTGGCTTGAGCCCGACCAGAACCAATTCGTTCTCCGAGTTGGACGCCGGGCGCAGCTCCGCTTGCACCACCGTTCCGTCGTCACACATCAGGCCCATCGCCAGCCCGACGTTCAGTACCTTCTGCTGTCCCACTTGAAGGTGCACCTGCACGCCGGAAGCCACCGGCGCCTGCTGAGCCAGGACGGTGCCGGCGGCCAGCAGGACGATGGGCCGAAGCCCACGTCGGCCGACGCCCAGCAGTCTCTGGACAGAAGACATCGCGGAAAGAGGCTGGCGCAAGTGCCCGCGTGCGCGCAAGGCCCGCGGGCAATTTCAAACTGACTGCGCGGCGCGCGCCCTACTTCCCGAGCGTGTCCGCGCCCGCCTTGGCGCAAACGCTGTCTTGGTCCGACTTCGCGCCACTGACGCCGATGGCGCCGACGATTTTTCCGTCGATGACCAGCGGGATTCCGCCTTCAATCGGCAGGGCGCCCGGGAGCCGCAGGTACTGCGACTTGCCGCTCGTGACGAGGTCCTCCAGAAGCTTGCTCGGACGCTTGAAGGCGGCCGCCGTACGCGCCTTCGCTTGGGCCACTTCTGAGCTTCCATTCTGTGTGCCGTCGATGCGCTCGAAGTAAACCAACGTCCCGCCCGGGTCGACGATGGCTGCGGCCACCGTCCAGCCATTTTTCTTCCCCTCGGCGATGGCAGCCGCCGCAACCTTTCGTGCCGCCTCCACGCCAATGGGGGCGCCGTAGTGGTTGGGAAGGGTTTGGGCGCTGGCGGCCAGAGGGGCGAGCAACGTCAGGGTGAGGAGACTCCAACCGAGCTCGGGTGCGGAAAGCAGCATGGGGACTTCCTCCTTCGTGGGGGCGAGGCCCGCGAGGCAACCATTTCCCGGCCGTCGTGTCGACGCATTCCCGGGGACCGGTGGCGGCGCCGGGGGCTGCTGGGGCCCCCGGGGCCGGGCTTGACCCCTCGTTCCGTCCCCGGCTTCATTCGACGGACACCTTGGCTGCCGCTCGGGGAGAGCCACCATGACCGAAACCATCAAGTACCTGCTCGATGAACGGCGCATCCCCACCTACTGGTACAACCTGGTGGCGGACCTCCCGGTGCCTCCGCCCCCGGTGCTGCACCCCGGCACTCTGAAGCCGGTGGGACCGGATGACTTGGCGTCGCTGTTCCCGATGGCCCTCATCCTTCAGGAGGTGACCGGCGCGCGCGAGGTGGAGATTCCTCGCCGGGTGCGCGACATCTACCGGCAATGGCGCCCCTCTCCACTCTTCCGCGCGCGTCGTCTGGAGCGCGCCTTGGATACGCCGGCGCGCATCTACTACAAGTACGAAGGCATCTCGCCGGTTGGAAGCCACAAGCCCAACACTGCTGTCCCCCAGGCCTTCTACAACAAGGAAGCCGGGACGAAGCGCATCACCACCGAGACGGGAGCGGGCCAGTGGGGCTCTGCGCTGGCCTTCGCCGGAGGCCTCTTCGACATCGAAGTCCAAGTCTTCATGGTGAGGGTGTCCTACCAACAGAAGCCCTACCGCCGCGCGCTGATGGAGACCTACGGCGCGAGCTGCATTCCCTCGCCTTCGGCGGAGACGCAGTCCGGCCGTGCCATCCTTGCCCAGCGGCCGGACCATCCCGGCAGCCTCGGCATCGCCATTTCCGAGGCGGTGGAGGTGGCCGCTTCACAGGAGGACACCAAGTACGCCCTCGGCTCCGTCCTCAACCACGTGCTGCTCCACCAAACCGTCATCGGCCAGGAGGCGATGGCGCAAATGGAGATGGCCGAGGATTCGCCGGACGTCCTGGTGGGCTGCACCGGCGGCGGCTCCAACTTCGCGGGACTGGTGTTTCCCTTCCTCGGCGCGCAGCTGCGGGGCGGCAAAAAGTACCGGATGGTGGCGGTGGAGCCCGCCGCCTGTCCGTCCCTGACGCGAGGCAAGTACGCCTATGACTTTGGGGACACGGGTCACCTCACCCCGTTGGCGAAAATGCATACCCTGGGGTCGACCTTCATTCCCCCGGCTTCCACGCCGGAGGCCTGCGCTACCATGGAATGGCGCCGCTGGTTTCCCACATCAAAGAATTGGGCCTCATCGAGGCGGTGGCCTACCACCAGACGGCCTGCTTCGAGGCCGGAGTCACCTTCGCCCGTGCCGAGGGCATCGTCCCAGCGCCTGAGGCCAACCACGCGGTCAAGGGGGCCATCGACGAGGCTTTGCGCTGTAAGCGCGAGGGCGTCTCGCGCGCCATCCTCTTCAACCTGTGCGGACATGGCCACTTCGACATGCAGGCCTACGCCGACTACTTCGCGGGCACGTTGGTGGACCAGCCGTACAACGAGGACGACTTGGCCATCGCCCTGGCCGGGCTCCCCCAGGTGGCCTGACGGCCGACGCCGGGCCTAGGCGCGGGGCGCGTTGCCCGCGGGCTTCTCGCTGTCCAGCATCCGCATCTGGTGTGCGTCGTAGCGCGTGCCGGCCACGGCGCTCGCTGGCACCGCCGCCTCGAGTTGACGAATTTCCTCCGCCGACAGCTCGACGCTGAGCGCGCCCAGCATCTCGGCCAGCTGGGCGCGTGTCCTTGCGCCCACCGTTGGGACAATGCGGGCATCCTTGGCCAGCACCCAAGCAATCGCCAACTGCGTCGGGGTGCATCCCTTCTGGACGGCCACCCGCTCCAGGGCCTGCACCAGCGCTTCGTTCCGTTGCCGGTTTTCGGCAGTAAAGCGCGGCAGGGCGCCGCGGAAGTCGCCCTTGGCCGCGGGCTTCGAGCCGCTCAACAGGCCGCGGGAGAGGACGCCGTAGGCCGTCACCCCAATGTCGAGTTCGCGCAGGCGGGGGAAAATATCCACTTCCGGGCCGCGGCTGAGGAGCGAGTATTCAATTTGCAAGTCGGCCACTGGGTGCACTGCATTCGCCCGGGCCACGGTGTCCGCTCCCACCTCGGACAGTCCGATGGCACGCACGTAACCGGCCTGCACCAGTTCGGCCAGGGCACCCATCGTGTCTTCAATGGGGACGCTTGGGTCGAGCCTCGCCGGACGGTAGATGTCCACATGGTCCACGCCGAGGCGCACCAAGCTGTAGGAGAGGAAATTCTTCACTGCGGCCGGCCGAGCGTCGAAGCCCACCCAGCTCCCGTTTGGACCGCGCAGGGCGCCAAACTTCACCGAGAGGAGCGCCCCCTGGCGGCGCCCGCGAAGGGCCCGGCCGACAAGCATCTCGTTGTGGCCCATTCCGTAGAAGTCGCCGGTGTCCAACAGGGTCATGCCCCTCTCTAAGGCCTCGTGAATGGTGGCAATGCTCTCGGCCTCATCTGCCGGCCCGTACATGCCCGACATGCCCATGCAGCCAAGCGAGAGAGGAAAAACCAACGGGCCGCTTTTGCCGAGCTGCCGTGAGGTGGAGGCCTTGGGAGCTTTCATGTCTGGGCCTCCTAACGGCAGCGGCGTCGGATGGCAATCGCGCCGAAGGTGGCCGCAAAGAGTCGCGGCCGGCACCCTCGCACTAGCGGAGGACTTCACCGGTGGTGGCCATGCGGGGGCCCTGTTGTCAAACCGCGGGCCGAGCGGCTCCAAAGGAGCCGCCCGGCACACGGGAACCCGCGCTGATGGGGGGGATCCAGCACGGGCTCAAGTGTCACGTAGCGCACCCAGCGCGGTCGCGCTAGAAAGCCGAGCCCGCCGTTCGACGAAAAAACACTCGGCCTTCACTCTTTCAAGCGGCGCGTCGCGTTGAGGCGGAATGGGTCTCGCACGCTCGGCGACCGAGCCACTCCAGCGCCGGTACACGCAAAACGGGGCCCTGAGACGATTGAAATCGCTCAAGTCAAGGCGTGGCGCAGCGCCTTAGATGCGTCCGGCCTCGAGCTGCGCCCGGCGGATGAGCCACGCGCCGGCGACGCAGACAACCCCGCCTGCCACAGAGAGTGGCGCCACGTGCTCGCCACGCACGGCGACCCCGAGCACCAACGCCACTGCCGGAATGAGAAACGTCGTAGCCGACGCGCGGGTTGCTCCCACCCGGCCGGCGGCGACCGCCATCAGGACGTAAGCCAGGCCCGTTCCGAGCATGCCGAGGGCGAGGACAGCCAGCAGGGGACCGGGGGTCCAGCGTGCCGACGCCAGGTCGGCCAGGCCGAACGGAGCCGTCAACAGAAGTCCGACCGCCTGGGCACGCCAAATGACTGGGAGTGCGCCGTTTCGCTGCTGAAGTGGCCGCGCCAGGTTGAGAGCGAAACCGTAGGAGGCGACGGCGGCCAGAATCATGAGAATGCCTTCGACGCTGCTGCGGCCTTCGCCAAGCGAGGGCCAAGCGATGAGCACCGTCCCTGCCAAACCCACGGCGAGACCCGCAGCGACGGCCCGCGATGGCGCGCGGCGATTGAGGCCAGCTGCCACGATGGCGGTAAACAGGGGATTTGCCCCGTTCAACATTCCGGTCAGTGCCGAGGAGACACGCTGTTCGGCAAACGGAAACATGCTCAGGGGGAAGGCGAGCCAGAGCAACCCGAGCAAGGCAATCGCCGGCCAGTCCGAGCGAGAGACAGGAGCGCGGGCGGAAGGAATCAGTCCAAGCGTGACGAATCCAACGAGGATTCGGACCAAGGTGAGCCCGTTGGGCCCAATCGCCCTGAGTCCCTCTGCGATGAACAGAAACGACGCACCCCAGATGAGCCCCGGAACGACCAGCAGCAGCCAATCGGTGCCAGTGGTCCGGGATGACAAGAGCCTCATGCGCCCCGGCGCCGACGGCGAGAGCGAGGGCATCCGCCCCGCGGAGGAATTGAATGAGTCGTGGTTTCCGTCGACGGCCCGTTTCACGGCGCATCCGCTGGCTGGTAGTCGCCCGGGATGAGGCGGCCCGCAATCGAGAGACGATTCCAAGCGTTGATGGCGGCCACCGCCAGCGTCAGATTCGATAGCTCCTTTTCGCTGAAGTGCGGACGCACCTCATCATGGACGGTGTCAGGGACGTGGCCATTGGTGACAAGGGTCACGGCCTCGGTCCAGGCAAGAGCGGCCCGCTCGCGTTCCGTGTAGTACGGGCACTCGCGCCAGACCTCCAACGAAGACAGACGCTGCTCGGTGTCACCGCTCGCGCGCAGGTCCTTCCAGTGCATGTCGAGGCAGTAGGCGCACCCGTTGATTTGCGATGCCCGCAACCGAATCAAGTTCAATAGGCCCGGTTCCAGTCCGCAGCGGCTGAGATATTGGTCCGCTGCATCCATGGCCGCGTAAATCTCTGGGGCAACGCTGGAGTAGTTGAGGCGAGTTTTCACGATGTGTCCCCTGCTAGGTCAGTCTTGGGGGCGCGTCTTCTGCGAGAGAGTGCCCTTGGGAGCTTCAGAGAGCGCCAGCAGGAATGCTCCCGCCGATGCAGAGAAGACCGAGTAGTCCAGTGGCGACTTCAGGCCGAAAGAAATTGCCATCGCAGTCCCGAAGGAAACGAGTAGCACCGCGCTGCCAAGGGCTGCCCAGCGCAGCCGCAGACCCACGACGAGCGCCATCCCCAGTGAGAACTCCGCGACGGTGGCTGCCCACGCGAGGAATGGGATGGTGAACGCTGGCATGAACGAATTCACTTTGGCCGTGTACAGGACGAAGTGGCTGAAATCTCCGTACCCGACATTCCGGCCGCGCCAGAGACCGAAACGGTCGGCGACGCCTGACAGGAAGCCCACGCCCAGGGCGATTCGAGCGTACCACCGGCCGACACGCGTCCAGTCGACCTGCGCGTGCTTCGCCGAGCGGCGAAAGACGACGTCCAAGGCGGTCGACAGAACGTCGTTCATGGCGCCGTCACTCCCGAGGCCGGTGTTTCAGGCGGCGGCCCAGAGAGCGGCAGCTGGTGGTCGCAGACTGCGATGATGAGGCTGGCCGCCCCTCGAAATGTCGCCGTGGCTCGTGTCATTGCCCAGGCAATCTAACGTAGAGTGGTGCATCGGTAAGGACCATTTACTGGATTTGAACTGGACCACTTCGAATGGCCAAACGGACCAGCGCATTTGCCCTGACGCTTCCCTCGCGGGGCGGAAAAACCCCCGCGCACCATTGGCTGTACAGGGCACTGCGCGGCGAGATTCTGGAGGGCCGCCTTCGCCCACGCGCGCGCCTTCCGGCGACGCGCGAACTGGCCGAGCAATACGGACTTTCGCGTGGAACCGTCGTCACTGCCTTCGAGCAGCTGAAGGCGGAGGGCTACGTGGAAGGTGCCATCGGCTCGGGCACCTATGTCAGCAAGGTGCTTCCCGAGGAGCTGCTCCAGGTCAGGGGAGAACCACGCGTGCGGCCATCCACGCCGCCGCGACCGCAGCGTCGCGTCTCGGACTACGCCCGTCGGGTGGTGTTGTTTCCCGGCCTCGAGGTCCGTGCGAGCCGCGCCTTTCGTCCCAATCTGCCGGCGCTGTCCGCTTTTCCGACAGCCTTGTGGACCCAACTCACAGCGCGGCGTTCTCGTCGCGCCTCGACCGGCATGCTGCTGGGTTGCGATCCAATGGGGCACGCCCCGCTGCGGGCGGCCATCGCCGACTACCTGAACGTCTCTCGGGGCGTCAAATGCGACGCTGGGCAAGTGGTAATCGTTTCCGGGATTCAGGAAGCGCTCGATTTGGTGGCCAGGATTTTTCTCAATCCCGGTGACCGGGTGTGCATGGAAGATCCGGGGTACGTGGGAGCGGGCCTCGTCTTCGAGGCCGCCGGGGCGAAGATTTCCGGGGTGCCGGTCGACGACCAAGGGATGGAGCTGCGAGTCGCGCGCTTGCGCGGTGCGCGGCTGGTTTACGTGACGCCCGGACACCAGTTCCCGCTGGGAATCACCATGAGCCTCCCGCGGCGACTGGCGTTGCTCGAGTGGGCTCGAGTGTCCGGCGCGCTCATCTTCGAAGACGACTATGACAGCGAGTACCGTTACTCGGGCCGCCCGGTGCCGGCATTGCAAGGGCTCGATCAGAACGGACTGGTGCTCTTCGGGGGCAGTTTCAGCAAAGTGCTTTTCCCATCGCTCCGGTTGGCATACCTGGTCGTCCCGACCGACCTGGTGGCCAACTTCGCCGCCGTCAAGTCGATTACCAGCCGGCACCCGCCGGTCTTGCAGCAAGCGGTACTCGGCGACTTCATCACCGAGGGACACTTCGGGCGCCATCTCCGGCGGATGCGCGAGATGTACTCCGAGCGACTTTCTGTTCTGCTTGAAGGCGCCCGTCAAAGGCTCGCCGGGCTGCTCGAGATTTCGGGTGTCGAAGCCGGGCTGCAGACCGTTGGCTGGCTGTGCGCCGGAATCGATTCGGAGTCTGCGGCAACGGCGGCCGCCCGGCGGGATGTCGAGGTAACTCCCTTGAGCCGCTACGGTCGAGCACCGATGTCAAAGGAGGGATTGCAATTGGGTTTCGCTGCGGTCGGCACAGCCGAAATCCGGCGTGGAGTGGTGGAGCTGGCGATCGCTCTAGAGACTGAAGCCACTCGACGTCGCGCCCTCGCCGAGCGAGCGGCTGACGGGCGGGACGCGGCGAAGAGGTAAGCGTCGGGCCTCGGCGCACGCGGGTCCGAAGGTCCGGGGCTCGAAAGTCGATGGCCGCGCGTTGCCGGGACCTGTGAGGGCCAGGCGCTTTCGTCAAGACCCGGGACGCCAGGACTTGAGCGCTCGGAGCTGCGCCGTCTTCTTCGACTGGTGTTCCTCCATCCGACGAAGAATGTCGTCCAGCGCAATCACGGCTTCCACGATGTGGGGGCCCTTGTTGAGCATGACGCACTCGGCGCGCTCGCCCATGGCCGCATCCGTCACCTCGGCTCGGCTGGGAACGCCTGTTTTGGCCATTCCCTCCAACACCTGCGTCGCCCAAATGGCGGGCAGGTGGGCCGCCTCACAAATCCAGAGCAGCTCCTCCTGCACTTCTGCCAGGCGCTGGTAGCCGCATTCCACGGCGAGGTCGCCCCGCGCAATCATGATCCCCACACGCTCGTGCTCCATCGCCGCCCAAAGCAGTGCGGGCATCGACTCAAAGGCATGGGGAGTCTCGATTTTGAGAACGATGCCCAAGCGGGAGGCGTGAAGACGCGTCAGCTCGGCGCGCAGCGCATGCACGTCCTCGGGGCTCTGAACGAAGGACAGACCCACCAGGTCTGCCAGCGCGACGACCTCGAGCAAGTCGGCTCGGTCTGCCTCGCCCAGCGACGGCAGCTGAAGGCGCGTGTCCGGGAGGCTGACGCCCTTTTCGCTGCCCAACTTCCCAAAGGGGAGCGGGGCGCGTGTCACCCGCAAGTGCATCTGCTCCGCGTCGACGTGGACGGTTTCAGCCTCGAATTTTCCGTCGTCGAGGAGGACGCGTTGGCCCGGCCTTGCAGCCAGGAGGACGGCGGGCTCGGTGCAGCCAATGCGGGCTGCCCGCAGCACGTTTCCCAATGCGTCCTTCACCGCCGCGGAGCCGGGTGCAAGCCCGCGCGTGAGGATGAGCTCATCTCCCACCGCCAGTTGCAGGGGGACCTCGCACCTGGGCAGTCCCAGGGGGAAGACACGCTCCTCGAAGCCCTGCCGACGAAACGCCGTGTCCTCGACGACATAGGCCCGCCGCTCGGTCTCGGCCTTCACCGCATCGCCCTCACGCCCAACGACCCGCAACTCGCGTGCTCGCCCCCGGGCGTCGTGAAATTGAAGGAGTTCGCCTTCCTTCAGCTGCGTGACCCAGGCGGATGGGAAGCGCAATACCGGCGACGGGCGAGGGCGTGCATCGCCCTCGGGGACGAGCCACACCAGCGTCGGCGACAGGACTTTTCCGCAGGCGTCACGGAGCACCTTCCACGTCACCACCGCTGGGCCGGGTTCAAGCGGCCCGGTCCGTATTTTCGGGCCACCGAGGTCCATCAGCAGCTGACAGGGAGTGCCCAGCTCCTGTTGCGCCGCGCGAAGGTGCCCAGCGATGCGCCGCCAGGTGTCAGGCCCGTCGTGCGCGCAGTTGACTCGAAGGCAGCTCATGCCAGCGCGCAACAGTGCGCGCACCGAGTCTGGACTCCCCGCAAGACTCGCGTCGGCGGTGACCATGATTCTCACGGCGCGCCCCGAGGGAGCGACTCCCAGTAGCGCGTCGGCCTGCGCATTGAGGGCGCTGCGCGCCTGCTCGAAGTCCGGCCCGAGAGGCTTCGGCACCGGTGCAGTCCGACCTTCGAGTCGTGCAAGCGCGCGCCGCACCGCCAAGAGCGTGGCGTGGACGTGCCCTTCGGCCCGACCCAGGGAGGACAGCCCCAACTCGGCGAGCATTGTCTGAAGGTGCCGAACGTCGTGCAGGCGCAGTGCCAGGTAGTGGCGCAGGTTGAGGGCGCCTGGCCGGTGCTGGGGCGAGAGCACAGCCAGCTCGCTCTCCGTGGGCGTGGCGCGCTCCACCTCGGCGAGCAGCCTTTCCACTTGCCCGAGGACTTCCGGGATGGACGGTTCGCTCATGAAGGGCACCTTTTGCAGCCGACGGTGACAAATCCGTGGCTGAATCCAGGCTCGGCCGTTGCCGTGTCGTTTCCCGTTGGGCAGCTCGAGTGGCCGGATCGCGCTCGGGCCGAAGAGGTGCGCGTCCTAGCGCGGACTTCGCCAATCTGAACTCGCGTCCGCAACCCTCCCCAACTATTCAACGTACGCCCAGGAGATGACTCGAACCTCCATGCCGTTTCGAGCGCTAGACCCTGAAGGGTTGAGACAGTCCCGGCCCTCTCTGAGAACCGGCGGGCAGGCGGGTCTTGCGAACGTAAGCTCTGCCAAAAAGTAGCGTCAGGGGGCTGTCAGAGCGCACCGCAAAACTTCGACCGCAGTGGACCCTATTGGCCTCGGCGGAGCGGCACTCAAGTTCCTGGACCCTCTATGGAACGCGATTAGCAGTCCTTTTGCGCGCTGGCGGTTCGGTAAGGCGTTCGAGCGGTACAAGGTCTTCGTTAGCGAGTGTCCAACCCGAGTCACCGGCCAGCCTCGCATTCCGAACAACCACTGGACACCAGAGACGCACCGCATTGGCAGGGTTGGGGTGCAGCTTGGACACCTCGAAGTGCGTCCGACGTCCGTCTATGAGTTGCCCGACCGCGATGAGTCACCCGGCCACTTCCGAGGAACCTACGGATACTGCCGGATCAGTGACCGATTCCACTTCCCGGTCTGGCTAGCTGAGGACAGGCGCCAGCGTGAGATCGACCGTGACAGCGCGGTTAACCCGCCCAAGAAATCCTAACGCTTCTCAGCACGCTCGACAGTGGCTTCGAGCAGGGTCACCACCACAGCACTCAGGGCCCGCTTCGACTGCCTCGCCGGTGTCACAGGATTTTTTGCGAAATACGACCTCCCGCTCGCAATTGGGGGCGATTGCGCCACACGTTGACGTGTACGGCTAGTTGACGTACATCTCGTCCATGGCCAGGGCGGCGAAAAATAAGCAGATCAGGGAGTTGAAGAGCCAGAGGCTTGAGTTGCGTGTCGCCCCTTCGGCGAAGGCCCTCATCTTGCGCGCCATGGCGGTCTCCGGCCTCCCCGCGGCTGACCTGGCGCTCCAGGGCGCGAAGCAAGTACTCGACGACCACGAGCGCATGGTGCTCCGCGGAGCCGACCGTGAGGTCTTCTTAGCTACGGTCCGCAACCCGCCGAAGCCTTCGCCCCGCCTGAGCGAGGCCTTTAGGCTCCACGCGGACAAAGTCTCCCGGTAGGGCTTCTTGGCGATTCACATCGAACCGCTCCAGAAGCAGCACGACCGTCGTGCGTTCAGCTGCGGCGAGCCCTCCCTGGACGATTGGTTCAGAAATAGGGCGACCCAGGACACCAAGCGCGACCTTGCCCAAGTCTTCGTCGCCATCGACGACCAGCTCGGCCTGGTGGGCTTCTACAGCTTGAGCGCATTCTCGCTGCAGCTCGATGACTTCCCAGAGGACTTGGCCAAAAAGCTTTCCCGCTACAGTGCAATTCCCGCAGCGCTCATAGGCCGTTTGGCCCGCGACCTCCGGAGTCGTGGGCAGCGAGTGGGCGATGTTCTTCTGGCGGACGCGATCAACCGGGTCCTTGCCGGCCGACAGAGCCTGGGTGTTTACGCCATCGTCGTGGATGCGCTCTACAAAGCATCCCGGGACTTCTACCCCAGCTTTGGCTTCACCCCTCTGCCAACACGTCCCGACAGAATGTTCCTTCTCACTTCTCTCGCGGAGCGGGCTCGTGGCTGACGCCTTCGACTTCGCACCTCGAAAGCCGCAAGGCCAAGGCTGGTCGTCGGTCGCGTCGGACGCGACGGGAACGAAGCTCGTCGCGGTCGTCGACACGGGATACATCTGGACGTCGGCCAACGGTGGGGTCACGTGGGCTGCTTCGGCCTCGGCTCCGACGTGGCAGGTGTGGTTTTCCGTGGCCTCCGACGCAACGGGGATGAACCTCATGGCGGTGGACGGGCTCGTCAACGGCTACAATGGAGACGTCTGGTATTCGACGAACGGCGGCACCACCTGGACCGACTTGACCACCAGCGACCCCGCCGCGAGCGGGCCCTGGGAAGCGGTCGCGTCTAACGCCACCGGGAGCCACCTCGTCGCGATCGGAGGGGGCTGGATCTGGACCAACTGAAGGACCGTCGAGAAATCTCCGCCAACTTGGTCGGCAGCGTGCGTTCAGGCCCCCGTCGCGACATCACGGTAAGTGCCTTTCTCGGGTGCTCTGTCGTAGGACGAGGTTACCCCTCCGCACCCCACATCGGCTCCGTCGGCGTTGGGTGGCAGCCTGGTGACTCCAGAGCGGGACTGAGACTCGAGGCCCAAACCTGATGGAGGGCAGTTTATTGGGTGCCGACTCCTTCACTCTCTTCGTTTGGATACTCGTCGCGGGCGGCGGTGCGGCGTTGTTTTCTGGCTTTCAAGCGGGCGTCGAGAGCGCGCTGGCGAACGTCCGGCGCGTCCGGGCGAGCGTGACTGAAATGACTCCGCCCCGCATGTGCCCAAAGCTCGATCCCACCCAGTGCACACGAAATCCCACAAACCACTGAAATTGCTGTGCCCAGGAGAGGACTCGAACCTCCATGCCGTTTCGGGCGCTAGACCCTGAATTTCGGGTCGTTCAGAGGATGGCACCTCTTCATGCGTCCGTATTGCGTCCGCAGTTTGCAAGGGAAGGGCTCGCCCTCCCATCCCGAGGGCCGGGCGGCTAGCGTCGGCAGGGCGGTGAGTCCGGTCGCTGGAGAGCTGACATGGCAGGAAGGACAATGGGCCTCAGTTGCTCGTTCTGCGGGAAGCACCAAAAGGACGTGAAGAAACTCGTTGCCGGAGCCGGCGCGGGCGAGAACGGACCCGTCGTGTACATCTGCGATGAGTGTATAGGCCTCTGTAATGGCATCTTGGCCAAACAAGGCCAGGAGGGGGGAGCCGCCACGCCCGAGACGAACAACGAGGCGCACTGCTCCTTCTGCGGGGCTTCACTGGAGCGGGTAGCTCATTTGATTGCGGGTCCTCCAGGCCCACCGCCGCTCTTTATCTGCGACGATTGCGTCGACTTGTGCAACGACATTCTCGCTGATGAGAGACGGCGCGTTTAAGGCCGTGAGCGGTAGGCCTTCGCAAGCGCATGAGGCCCGATGCCCCGGCGTGCTCGTACAGGCGCCGGGACTTTCGTTTGCGCTAGGCTCCGTCGCGGGGGTGGGAATGACGCGGAAGACGCTTCTCGTCGTGGGCGCTGGACTGCTGGGCCTAGTCGTCGGATGCGCAAGCGCCCACGTGGCCGCCCGGGATTATCAGACCGGAGTTTTCACGGTCTGCGGCAACAAGCACGCCGACATGAACACGCTCAACGAAGAGGCCGCGAAGGTGTGCGTTGGCTCGAGCGTGCCCGCAGATCCTCCGATGCGCGGAACAGGTCTACGGGAGCACCGCGTATGCCACGGGGAACCAATACGGCGCTTTTGCGGTCAGCAAGCCTCTCGTCGGCAACTGCTGCGACTACCACTGCCCGCCCATGGGCGCGCTGCCACCGCCACACAACTGACCGCGGCTGCCAGGGGCAGTCGACCGGGGCCTCTTCTTTTGCCTACTGCAGCTCGGTCGGGATGTACTCAGCCCCCGGAGCGTGGAAGTGGACGAGAGCGCATGCCGCAAGTTCTGCCGCGACCCCCTTCTTCGGGAGTTTCAGCAAACAGTGCGCCTCTCGCGCCGGGTCGTCCGCATCGGCGCCTTGCACGTTCACGGTCAAGGTCGCGCCTAGGTCGGCGAGTTTCTGCTTCGTAACGGTAACGAGGCCCCAGGTCGCCCCACTGCGCTGAAGACTGGCGAGCACGACCTCGGCGGTACAGAGCGCGCCGTCGTAAACCGAGACCCCGTTCGAGTCGCGGAAGAGACCGCTGCTCAGACGAGTCTGTCCGTGTTCCTTGACGACGTGTCCAGCGCGGTAGCCCCGAAACACGCGGTCGGACTCCTCAGGCACGAGCGAGCGCCTAAAGAGGAGGCGCCTGAGTCGTTCCAGCCAACCAGCTAGCGATCTCATTCCAGCGCCAGAGGGGATCCGACGCTCCTTCTCGACCTTCCCTGCGACCATGGGAACGAACAGCACGGCCTCACTCTCGGCGTCCACCCAAATATCGGCGCCGCGCTTCTCGAAGCCAAAGAGGGAGAACAGCATCTCTGTTTCGCCAGTGGACTCAACGGCGAGCTTCTGCGGACGAAACGTCGAGTCAGCGAGGTCGAAGGTCACCTTCAAGCCGCGCGCGTATAGGTCCCAAAGCGGGTTCTCCTGCGGAACGCTCTTGAGGCGCTCGATCGCAAAAGTGAGGTACTGGAGGACCAACGGATCGGACAGCCGCGGATTCGAGACTTCCGCTTTCACCGGGGTGGGCGGGGCGGAGACGTAATCGAAGGCGATCGGCGTTTTGAACCGCTGATCGTACCGTTCGTCCTGAAGTCGCATCAGCTCGATCATTGCGTTCCCCCCTTGGCTAGGCGCTCGAATGCTGCGCGCAGCTCTTGCGAGTTCCTCATTTGCGTGGCGAGTACCTGAACGAGCTGTCCCATGAAGGTCGGAGAGAGGAACACCTTGGCGACCGGCTCCATTTCAAACTGAATCGCGGCGCCCGGTTGCTGCGGCGCACCGACCTTGGAGCGCACCGCGGCTAGCTGGATCGCGTCCGGCGGCGTCGCGAAGAGGTAAAGAGTGTGCCCGTTTGCGTCACCTACGATCTGGCACGAGTTCACGTACACCGGAGGGCGGCGAATTGCCTCTTCGGTCGGCACGGTCTGGATTTGGATGTTGAGCGGTTCTGCCATCGGCCTACCCTCAGGTATAGCCAGGGATCCCCCAGCCTACCAACGAAACGCCTGTGCGGTGTGCGACAGGCCTGCTTACCCAGCAGGGGGGTCGCAGATGCCCGCGGCCGCGGCCCCCGAGTAGGCGAGCCGGGCGCGAGGACGACGGGGCGATGGGGGGATCCGCTCCGTTGCCACCTTGAAGCCTAAGGCACGACTGGCGAGGAAGGCAGCGTCCAGCGTCGCGGACTTGGAGAAGTTCGAGGCGGCCGCGGAATCCCGTCCGAGACCGCCCCCGGCCAATGACAGCCGTCACGGCCCGGTACCACCCGGACCGCTGGCGGGAGGAAACCCGAGGACAGCGACCCCGGGCGAGGACCCGCTTTAGGTGAGGCCGACGAAGACGAGGACTTGTCCGCCGATGATGGCGAGGATTCGTCCGGCCGCGCTCTTGCCCGTCGCGTTGTTCCCGACGACGCCCGCGCCCTCGAAGTAGGCCGGGTTTCCGACGTCGCCGCCGCTGCAGGCGTGCGTCCCGCTATTCGTGAAGAGGGCGGCGCCTGGGCGGGCTTCTATGCCGGGGCTGGTGAACGCTGGCGCGTTTCCGGCCGCGTCGGCGGTAAGTGCACCGGACTGCGCGATGCCGATGGCCACGAGGCCCGTGGTCGCGGTGGGAACGACGGCGAGGCCGGAGGCGTTAAGCGCCACGGCGTCGCCGGTTAAGAAGTTTGTGTTCGCTGCGAGGGGGTAGAGCACGGCGTTTCCTTTTGCTACGGGACTGCGGGGAAGAGGTCGCGCAGCTCGTCGGGGGTGAAAAGCCGTTCGAGTGCGTCGAAGGTGAAGTCGGCGAGGCAATCGAGGACGTATTCGCGCACCTCGGGGTGTGGACTGCGAAGCATCGCCGGGATCTCCGCACGGCACGCGCGCCGCACGTCCTCGGCCGTCCAGGGCTCGGCCACGGGGGGCACTGGCACGGGGACCGGCCCCGGGCTTGCCTCCTGGTTTTTTAAGGAGGCTGGCGCGGACGTGCCGACGCCCCACGTCTCCGCTCGCATTCTAGACATAGGGCCTCTGGGGTAGGTCACGGCGTCGGCTCCTTCGTAAGCATGAGCATGGGTGTCACGGCCCCGCGGCGGCCACGGCGCTGAACGCCGACTTGCGCGATCACGAAGCCCTCGGCCTGCAACGCCTTGATCCGGCCGTGGATGGTGCCCACGGGAAGCCCGAGTTCCGCGGCCACGTCCGCCACGGCCCGGGGTTCGGCCAGGGCGGCACGGACCGCGTTTAGCCCGGCGAACCTGTCCTCGGAATTTGTCCGGCCACGGGGCACGGGGTCAGTGCTCCGAGGGTGCGACGTCTTCGAGGACCACCACGGGGCCGGCCTCGAGCGCGTTGCGGTGGGTGACGGACGGCAGGAGCATGTCCGCAGCGACGTCGGCAAGCTCGGGGCGCGCGCGAATCATCTTCCGCAGGGTCTTGCGCTGCGCGAGCTTGTCGGTCTCGTCGTGGGTGACCGAAATTTCGGCCGTCGTCTTCGGGCGGCCCCAGGCGTACGCGAGCGCTGTTTGAATCGCGGCGAGCTTGACCGTGTTGTTCGGGCTGTCGAGGAGGGCTTCCAGCCGCTCCAGGGCCTTCGGGGTCAGCTCCGCGAACAGGCGTTGCACGTTGAGCGCGGTCAGAGTCGGCTTCTTCACGTTTTCATGCTTACACAATTCCTTCCATTTTGCCTAGGTATGCCTGATTTACATGGACTGCGACCATGGACACGGTGCGTCGACTTTCGCGGTCGGGCCGAGGTCGCTTGGGGATTCCTTCCATTTGTTTCTGGGGGGTGGGTTTTGTTGGGGTTGTCACCCCCGCCGCCGGCCGTCCCCCTCAGAAAAAGGGCCGCCGGGCCTCGACGTCCCCCGGCCGGCGGCCCTCGAGCGGACGCATGTGGAGCGCGATTCGTGCCCACGACCACGCATCCCCGCGGCGTTCCTCAGTTAGGCGCCAGACTCCCCAGTCTGGTGCACTGTCGCAGGGTGGGGCGGGCTTGTCCGGACACGCGGAGGTCGACCTATCCACACCCAAGACGGAACCCCAACGGAACCCGGCGCGGCCTCTGTCCCCGACTTCGCGACCACCGTCCACGGCGTCCCGGGGGCGTGCTCCGAGGCTCGGTTGATTCCGGGTCGGTTGATCCTGTCGGTTGATTCCTCTTCTTCACTCTCAAGAATCAACAGAATCAAGAGAATCAAGAGGAGAGGGGGATCAATAGGAATTGCTTTAAGGCGGGGCGAAGCCGCGGCGGCGTTGGGCGGCCTGGACGGGACATGCGGTGCGGCGCCGTGGGGTGTGGAGTAGTAGCCCCAAAAAGGGTGATTCGGCTGTGTCTGTTGATTCCCCCTCTGAAACTCGCGGATCAACCGACGGGATCAACCACCCCCGGCCGGCTTCAGTTGATTCTGGGGTGCCCGGAGCGTCCAGGGGCCGCGGGCCAGCGGTCGCGATCTCGACCACAGAGGCCCGACGACTCTAGGAAGCTGCGGGGCCCCGTTTGCGGCGACTCCACGTCCGCAGGTACCCGAGGCACTCCCGGCACCGCGTACGGCCCGCTACGGCCCGCCTGGACGCATGGGCGACGCACGTCCCGACGGCCTTTCGCTCGTCGTAGCGGCGGAAAGAATCTCGCACGCAACGGCCGCACCGGGCGGTGAGGCCGGGGATCACCGCTCGGCCGTGGATGGGGCACCTCCCCTCGGCCTTTCGGGCTCGGCGCTGGGCCAAGGTGCAGGCACGACAACGCGAACGCCGCCCCCCGGGCCGTCGGCTGTCCACGGCGAACGCCTCGAGGGGCTTCGTCGCTTGGCAAGCGGAGCAACGCTGCGCGGTCATGCCAGCACCCACAGCCCGGTCCGGACCTTGGCCGCGTCCTTCAACGCCACGACCCGGCCCTCGCGCTCGAGTTGAAGGAGTACGGCCCGCACGAGGTCCGGTCGGTCGTCGGGGTCCCAGCCTCCCCACAAGCGACGGCAAATCCCGACGGCGCTGGTGGGCGTCTCGAGGATGCTGAGGACGCGCTCGCGCAGCTTCTCGGAGATCACGACCGGAACTTCGGGGGCGGGACGAGGAGGGTCCAGATCCCCAGGAGGCACCACACCTCGGAGGCTTGCCGCACAACCCCGGCCCCGTCGGTTTGAAGGACGGAGCACGCGGTCCCGAGGGGCACCCATCGCCGCAACACGGCGCCGAGGGTTTCGTGGGTCCAGGTGTTCCCTGCCGCGCGGGTCACGGCGCGGCCTCCGCGAAGGTGGCCTGCCAGAGTTCGCGGGACGTGTGGATGGGCGCCCCGATTTCGTGCCCGTCGAGGATGGCCGGGAACCCCCAGGCGTCTCGCTTGTCGAGGAGGTAACGAGGGCAGAGGCCGTCGAAGTAGCGCGTGCTTCGGGCCTTGTCCCACCGCTGGGCGACGCCTCGACTCGCGAGCCAAGCCACGGCGCGGCCAATGTACTGATCCACGTCCACGCGCACGCCGTTCTGAGCGAGGCCCGCGCGGAGTTCGGATTTATACAGACGGCGGGCGGGGGCGCAGGCGTACAGCTTTCGGGATCTCGTCCGAAAAGCGGGCCTCGAATCCTCGGCCGCCGCTTGCACCTCTTCGGACACGACCTCGCCGACGTCGAGTTTCCCGTGATTGGGGCACCGGCGGGCGTACGCCTTCAGGCACTCGAAGACGAAGGCCGGGAGCTGCTCGCGGAGCCGCAGCTTCCAGCTAGGATCGTCCGTGTTCTTCGACGGTGCGACTTCGACGAGAAGCACCCGACTTTGATCCGCGCGGGTACTGGCAACCTGTAGGTGCTCATTCGTGCCGATGATCAGCTTGCATCGCATCTGAGCCTTGAACGCACCCGCCATTTTGAACTCGATCGGCACAAGGTCACCGGAGACAAGCGACCGGAAGACCGAGGTCAGACAGAACTTCTCAACCTTGCAATCGGGATAGGCGACGACTCGCGTCCCGTACAGGGACGAGAGGAGGAAGCGCTTCGTCTCGGTCACCGAAATGTCGTTAATCGACCCCCCTCCGCTTCCGAGTGCGCCCACCAGCACACCGATCGCCGTCGACTTCCCGTCCTCGCCATCGCCGCGGAGCACGAGGGCCTGACGGGTTTCGTTTTCAGGGGTGAAGCACGCGCCCACATAGGCCATGACTAATTCAGGGTCGCTGCACCTCGAGGTGAACTCCTTCCAGGCCGCCCATTCGCCCTCGGCCGGCGTCCACGGCAGACGACAGAACGAGAGGCGTGGGTCGCCCTCGTACGTGAGCGGGAGGGGCTCCTCGGCCAGGGGCTCGGCGTGGGCGCGCCAGTAGAAGACCGAGTCGAGGATCACCTTCTTTTTGAGCCGCACACCCGCGTCGGCGTACCGTCCGACGAGGTACGAGATCAGCTCGGGCTCGTCGTCGGGGAGGGCTTGCGCCTGATTCCAATCGTCCACCTTAATCGTGATCCGAGTGGGGGGCCCTTCCTTTGCGCGCAGCACACGGAAGCGCTCGTTCAGCACGGGCACGGTGTTGTTGCCGAGCACCACCTCGTCCCAGTCCTTCTGCGGGAAGGGGGGAATGCTCAAGGCCGGGCGGCCGTCCTCGAGCTCGGGCACCTCGGCGCCCCCGGCTTCGAGCTTCGCCTTCAGGTCCGCCGGCGCGGTCAACAGAAGCTCGTACCCGTAGGCGTGATCGGGCGTGTATGTGTCGAGCGCGTTCTCGACCTTCGTCGTGAGGTCTTCCCCCTTGGGGTCGTCCTTCAATGGCCACGGGTGGGGGCAGTGCGGAATCCACCCGCGCCAGAGCAGGTCGGTCGCGATCGCCGACCCGAGCCCGAAGTCGTGGCCGATGGCGCGGGCAATCCGAATCGTCTTGCTGTCCCGGTCCCCTTCGACCGCGAGGACGCCCTTCTTTACGAGTGCCTCGAGGCGGACCTCGGCCCGGCGAACCCGCTCGGACAAGGGCCACGGAGCGAGTCGAGCCTCGGCTTCCTCCATTGTGGGCGGGGGCTGCTTCGCGGACGGCGCGTCGGTCGACAGCACCGTGGCCGGCTTGCCCGTGTTTCCCGTCCAGCCCTTCGGGCTCGCGTAGAAGAAACGCGCGGCGTCCTTCGCTTTCGTGTCGGCCTCGGGGAGCACGTCCTCGTACCAGGACGCCCACGTCGCCGCGTGGTCCTCCAAGGAGGTGATCCGGCGCTCGGCGGGGAGGACAATCCTGAACCTGTCGCACGCCGGCTTGTCACCCTTGGGGATCCCGTGCGACTTCGAGAGGAGCAGCAGATAGGACAGCTCGGCGGCGTCCAGGCGTTTCTGCGCTTCGTCGGCGGTCAAGCCGTCGTCGACGTCGAAGACGATTAAGTCGGAGTGGGCGAAGCTACTCTTGTGCCGGTGTCCATCGCTGAAGACGCCCGGACACCAGTCGCAAGTGGACACGACCGCAGCCAAGGCTTCGAGGTCGGCGCAGGTCCGCACCTCGACGACCTTGGGATCCGTGTTGTTGACGATCGAGATTCGTGTAGCTCATGGCGTGCTCGCGAGGACGGCGCGCATCTTCTTCGCGAGCGCCTCGAAGGTCTCGGCGAGAAGCTCGTAATCGAGCCTCGACGTGGTGCCGAAGAGGATTCGTCCGCCGCGATGCACGGGAGCACCGGGCCAGGCCGGGACTTCAGTGTGCCGACTGCGGAAGGTGTTGAGCCCTCCGCGGCGGGCAAGAATCCGCGTCTCTCCCTGACCCCGGGGGTGTAGTGCGGTCGCCACTTCGAGAAACTGCAAACCTGCGAGATCTACGGGCACGGCAACGGCCTTTGCGCCGCGGTATGCGGAGCGTGCTGCGGGGTTTGTTCAGCTTTACGCGGCGATCTTCTGCAGCCACTCCGGAGCCGGTCCGGGGCGGTTCCACTGCGGAGGCGTGGCCCCCATGCGGCGGGAGAGGGTCTTGTTTCCCTCGCCGTCGTACGACCACCAATCCTCGAACCCGTCGAAGTCCGGGAACCAGAAAGGCGCGCCCCACTGCACAAGGGGGCCGGCCTCTCCCGTCGCTAGCTCCACGTACCCCGCCACGGGGATGAAGCTCCCGTGTCCGAGAATGTCGAGGCCGTCGGAGAGACGCTTCGTCGTGGCGTTACCTGCGTAGACGGCGATGGAGACGGACGGGGATGAGACCGCGAGGCTCGGGTCCACCTTGCGTCGGGCCGGGCCGGAAAGACCACGCGGGGCCCGACCGACGGGGAAGAGTCGGCCGTTCGCTTGGATGAGTTCCCCGCCGGCGGCGTGTCCGGGATCGCCTGCCATGCGGACGGCGAAGAGGCAGGAGGCCGCGAGGTCGATCACGAGTAGGGACGTCACGTCGCCGCTGAGGGCGCGCTTCGGCTGGACGGTGCTCGGAGCGGCGTCGAGGGTGGCGCGGTCCCGAATGAAGCCTGCGAGAGGGTCCCAGCCGGCGCGGTGAAGGCCGTCGGCGGCGTTTTCGATTGTGATCGACTTGTCGCTCCCGAGCAGGACCGTCGTGGACTCAGGGACGACCTCTTTCAGGTCGCCGAAGTAGAGCGACCCGGTGCGGTGCAAGGCCCGCATGCGCTCATGGCGCTGCAGGCGCACGGTCTCGCGGTCGGTGGTAGGGGATCGCGACCGCCGCGCTGGTGGCGACCGGCTCGGCCGCCGCGGACTCGTCGACGATGCGTTGCACGGCACCGGCTGGACTGACGCCCATTTGCTTTGCGACTGCCACCGCGGCGGGGACCTGCACCTTTATGTCGCGAGCCTCGGCGGCCTCGGTTGCGGCCTGCGCGGTGCGGGCGTCGTCGTTCTGAACCATGCGCTCGACAAGCTCGTCGACCGCGGCCTCACCCTTCCGGAAAAGCTCGGCGCCGCTGACCTGCTGGCGGGCGATGGTGCGGAACACCTCTCGACGGGGATCGGCCTTCATCGCGACGTCACCTCGGCGAGTCTCTCCTCGAGGAGGCGCGTGATCGTCGCTGAGAGGGAATACCGGCCCCTTTGGGCGAGGTCGGCCGATGCGGCGCGGAGTAGGTTCGAGAGGAGGTCGCCCTTCAAATCGAGGGTGAACCTCCGCACGGTCTCGGCTCCGACGGGGGTGTCTTGGGTTGCTGGTGTCATGCGCATAAGGAACCACGGCCACCCCGGATTATCATAGCGTTTGCAAGTGAATAATTCTAATGCGTGGCTTGGCCCGCATTAGGCGAGCGGAGGCACGAGGGACAGCCTCGCCGCGCCCCACGACTTCACCGGCCGCCTCTTCTGCGCCCTCTCGACGGCCTGCAGGCCCTTCAGGAGCGCTTCGTCGGCCTCGGCGTCGGCAGCCAAGTGCAACGGGACGCCGGCGATCACCAGGGCCTCGAATCGCCTGCGCGTAAAGCCGCGGGCTCGAGCCGGGAGTCAGCCGGTAGGGCGGGGTGCAGCTCTCCTTCCCGCAACTGCAGAAGCGAATCGGCTCGGGCTCGCTCACGACTAGGGCACCTCGGATGCTGCGGGTTGGGAGGTCGTGGGGGCCTTCAGGAACTCCAGCAACGCGAGGCGCGAGAGGCGGACCTCGGAGCCGTAGCGGACGACGCACGCGGCCCAGCGACCGGCCTTCACGTCCTCGTAAAGGCGACTGCGCTTGACCCCGAGGAAGTCGGCGGCCTCTTCGATGGTCATCAGGAGTGGAGGTTCACGGCGTCTCATGTCTGTACCTGCGCCCCGAGGGGCGATCCGGTTCCGGTTGCTGTCGTCCCTTTCAATCCGCCCGAGCCCGCGGTCGCGTTCCACTTCAATCCGCCGGAAGGGTCTCTCTTGTTCGGTCAGGCGAGCCCACCCGCACCCACACGAAACCGACCGCCGCATTTGCGTTGTGCGGGGCGATCGACACCTCGGACGTACCCCAGCACCCTCTTTTCGCTACGCTTGCCGGCGTGGGCGTCTTCGAGCGGCGATGGAAGGATCCCCGGACCGGCGCGCTTCGGGCGGCGTGGTCGATCAAGACCGTCGTGAGCCGGCCGGACGGGCGGAAGGTCACCATCCGGAAGGTCGCCGAGAAGAACGAGCGGCGCGCGGCCGAGCGGGAAGAGCGTCAGGCCGTCGCCGCGGTCCTCGACGGCACGTACCAGCGCCGCGGGGACGTGCTCACGGTCGCCGAGGCCGTCGAGGTCTTCCTACGCGCCACGACCTCGGAGGTCCGCGCCTCGACGCATCGGTGGTACGCCAATCAGTTGAGGCGCGTCGTCGTTCCCGCGCTCGGCGAGCACTATGTCGACGAGGTGCACGGAGACGTCCTCTCGGATTTCCGCACGGCCCTGGCAGCCGACCGCGAAGTCGAGACCGTGCGCGGCACGCTGCGGGCCCTGCGCCGGCTCCTCAACTTCTGCGCCGAACGCGGTCACCTCAAGCAGGCGCCGCCGGTGAAGCTCCCGAAGAAGACCGGCGCTCAGGAGTTGCCGCGCTTCTTCACCTTCGAGGAGGCCGCGGCCCTAATCGAGGCGGCCCGCGAGGACGAGGAGTGGGGCGCCCTGGTGGTGGTTGGCCTACAAACCGGCCTGCGCATCTCCGAGCTTCTCGGCCTCCGCTGGGAAGACGTCGACTTGAAAGGCAAGCCCCGGCTGCACGTCACCCGGGCGGTGGTGGACTCGGTGGAGTCGGCGCCGAAGTCGGGGAAGGCGAGGACCGTTCCGCTGAACGACTTGGCGGTGGAGGTGCTCACCTCGAGGCGCACGAAGCACCCAAGGGCGAAGCTGGTGTTCGGCACCTCGTCGGGGACTTGGCGCACGCGGCACCAGGCGACAAAGGCCATGGAGCGTCTCTGCGATGCGGCCGGAGTCGAGCGCGCCGGCATTCACACCACCCGGCACACGTTCGCGTCGCACCTCGCGATCCGCGGCGTGTCCCTGATTCGGATCCGCGACCTCCTAGGCCATGCGTCCGTGGTGCAGACCGAGGTGTACGCGCGCCTGCAGCCGGGCCACGGTGACGCCGAGGCCGTGTCCCTCCTAGGCGGGGTGGGTCTTTCCGCCGCGGCCGGTACGAAGTAACCCCAGGCTTCGGACCCATGCGTCCGTATTGCGTCCGAAGTTTGCGACGCGGACGTCCAGAGAGGTCCACTGTGGTCCCCCTAAGTCCGCGTAAACAGTGCCCAGGAGAGGACTCGAACCTCCATGCCGTTTCGGGCGCTAGACCCTGAATCTAGTGTGTCTACCAATTCCACCACCTGGGCAGGCGGGGGTTACGCGAAGCGCCCGGATTTACGCGAACGAACCGTGCGAGGCAAGCGTCGATTTACGAACGGTCCGAGGCGTACCCGGGATCCTTGGGACGCCGCTGGACGCACGCTGCTGCAAACTTCAGCACGGCCCTGAACGGGAGTTCGGGGTTTAACGGGCGGATTCGTTGCCCAGGCCCAACAGTCCTTGCAGGCTTTCCGCCGTCTCCAAAGCCATCGGCGTTCCCTCAGCCTGACAGCGAAGCGCGTGCCGTCTTCAGGCTGCATCCGATGCCAGCCGCAAACGGGACAGGGTGGTCTGGACAGAGGAGACGACTGGACCATCTGGGGGGTGCACGCTAAATCAACGCGATCTGGGAGAACGCTAGTGCAAGTTCACATTTTCAGAGGTACCGGTCGCGTTTTTGGTTTCACGCTAGATGGCGCTGCCGCGAATCTGCCCAGTCAGTACGGGCCTTGGACCGCTTTCAAGATGGTGGAGATGACGAGAGGCGAACCCAGGCCGGGCGTCAATATCGACGAATGCATAGACGACATCGAAAAGCACGGGTTCCACCTGACCGACGCCCACGTTCGCATTGAGCCTGGCGCATGAAGCGTGTTCGGCAAGCGGCTCGGCCAAAGCTTCCCGGCGGTGACCTTGCTCTACGCGAAGACCTCGGAAAAGAGCGTCTCGGAGGCGATGGGCCGGCTCTCTGGGACGTCGGTGTGCGCCGCGGAGGACTGACTCCGAAGGTCGCGAAGTGTTTCGGGTTTTAGCTAAACCTCGGACCCTGAATCTAGTGTGTCTACCAATTTCACCAGCTGGGCAGAGGCGGCGCGTTACGCGAAGTCCGCGGATTTGCGCGAACCAACTGTGCGAAGCAAGTGTGTCGTTACAAACGGTGCGAGGCGTCGGCGGAGAAAAGTGGCGCAGGCTGGCCCCAGCGCGCTGCAAAATACAGCACGGCGAGGCAGGGCCCTGAACGGGGCGCAGGGGGGTGTGAACAGCAAGCATTCTCGGCCAAAATGGCGCTCTCGCGGTCCTGTAGCTGGGAGGCAAGATGGCCAACGTTCGCTTCGTCGTCGGTCTCGGTGTTGTTGCCGCAAGTCTCCTGGCGTCGTGTTCCACGTGCGGCAGCATTCAAGCGTCGGACTACGACCAGTCTTGCTCGACCGCCTCTGACTGCGTCGTCGTGGCCGAGGGCGATTCGTGCAACGCGCTCTTTTGCGTTGACTGCGGCAACGCCGCAATCAACGTCTCCGCAGAGGCTCAGTACGAGGCGAACCTCAGTAGTATCGGCGGACAAACTGGCATCTGTCCGTGTCCCGCGGACAGAACCGCGACTTGCGATGCCGGTGTCTGCGGCCTCTGACATTCAAGGGACCGCACGCCTTTGACGCAGGTATCGCGTCCTAACGCTTCTCGGCCCGCGCAAGAGCAACTGACGTACGGACCGTGCCAGCCGTTCGGCCGACCTTTCCGTCTTGAGCTTCTTCACGACCATCCCTTTGGTGTTCAAGTGGACCTGCACCCCAACTTCGCCCTGAGTCAGCGAGGAGGCTCGCCTCACATTGCGGCGGCTGCGGTCATGGACGCTTTAGGAACCGCAAGTAGAACGCTGCGAACACCAGGACGATCCCGACGTTCACCATCAGCCGCTCCCAGAAACGGTTCCTGAAGAACAGGACGTCCACGCCGACCACGACCGCGACCAGCGCGAGCACGTAAAGCGCGTTGGCTGCCTGTCTTCCCATCCTTGCTTTCTACGACGCGCCGGCCACCGACACCCTCGGCAGCACCCCAAGGTCGTCCTGAACACCGGAGAGTGCTAGCACTCTCCGGCGTTTTCAAACGGATTGTAGCCCGCTGCGTTGGAAAATCGACGCTGAACGGCTACTCGTCGCAGCTGCCAAACATTTCGTTCATCACTTTGGACGTCTGGTCGCCGCCTGGTTCACGCAGGGGGAGGCCGAAGCCAGCCTCCATCGTCCGGAGCAGCGAGTAGTGGTCGTATGGGGTGACGACCACTCGGCCGTTCGGCGCATACGCGATTGGCCGCATTCGAATAGTCGTTCTCGTCCCAGGTCACCACAATGACGTTCCGGCCGTCTTTCCAGGCACGGGAAGCCTTGATGCCCTTGACCAGTTTCTCGACCTCGGCATCGCCTTGGGCGATGAGAAGATTGAACTTTCATCGCGAAGCCCGTTTGGGCGCCGATGGACCAATGGTCCAAGACCGGAAGAGACTTGGGGAAAGAAAGACCAAGCCCTTCGGTGAAGGAAGGAGTGGGCCTACCCGCCGCTTAAAGCCTGAACAATCTGGACGGCATCGGTGGGGAGGAGCGCACGCGTCAAGTCGAACACCTGCTGACCGTTGACGAAACAGCGCATGTGCGGGCGCATTCTCTCTTGCTCGTCGACCAGCCGGAATCGCAGGCCTGGGTAGCGACGCTCAAGGTCAGCAAGCAATTCGGTCAGGGTGGCGCCGGTCGCTTCGACCTCGCGAGCATTGGTGTAGGAGAGCAAAGGGCTGGGAATCACCACTTTCATCGGCTGAAGCTCCACTCGACTGAACGCGTCTCGTGACGGGTCGCTGGTTTCACTGCGTTTCGGCCGCCTCCACCGCGTAGATTTCAGGGAGGTTCCGAGCCAGACACTGCCACTGGCGGCCTTCATTGCGGCTCATCCAGAGCTCTCCACTGGTCGTCCCGAAGTACAGCCCGACCGGGTCCGCAGTGTCTGAAGTCATCGCCTGTCGCTTCACCGTCCACCAAGCGTGGCGCTTCGGCAGGCCGGAGTTGAGCGGGCGCCAACCCTCACCCCCGTTCCGCGTCACATACACCGCCGGGACTCCGTCTGGGCTGGTCCGGGGCCAAACGGCTGTTCCATCCATTGGAAACACCCAGGCGGTGTCTGCGTCTCGTGGGTGGACCACCATCGGAAAGCCGATGTCGCCGATTCGCCGCGGCATGCTCCGTCCAATGCGCGTCCACTGCTTCGATGGCCGATCGAGTCGGTAAATGCCGCAGTGGTTCTGTTGGTAAAGCCGATTCGGGTTGCTCGCAGCGAGTCGAACGCAGTGCGGGTCGTGGAAGCGAATGTTTGCTGGGTCCAGGTTTTCAACGACTTCCAGCCCTTGGACGAGGGGGGCCCAGCTACGGCCCGCATCCACCGACTCGTGCACTCCTCCGCTCGACATGGCGATGTAGAGGTGCGCCGGGTCCCGGGGGTCGACGATGACCGAGTGCAGCTTCGGACCATCGGGCGTTCCGTCCTGTTCGCCGCCCATCCACTCCCGGTAGCGCGGATTGTCGTTCAGCCCTGGCAGCGGCTCCCAAGCAACCCCCCCGTCATGCGAACGAAACAGTCCCTGGGGAGAGGTTCCGGCGTACCAGGCGCCAGGCTGATTGTCGTGGCACGGGGTGAGCCAAAACGTGTGATCGACAACCCGTCCCTTCTGTCCGGCCGCTGCTTTTTCAAACGCAGGGGGCCGCGCCGCTTCGGTCCAGCTCCGTCCGAAATCTGTCGACCGAAATACCGTCGGCCCGAGATGCCCCGTCTTCGCGGCTGCCAGCAGGGTCTGCTTGTCGCGGGAGTCAAGCACCAGGTGGTTGACGATGTGGCCGAGAAAGTGCGGCCCATCAACCCGCCAAGTCTTTCGGGCCGTGTCGCCGTGATACAGCCACGCGCCCTTTCGCGTTGCGACCAGCACCAGCACGCGAGGCGAGCGCCGCGGGCGTTTTGCGGCACTGTGACCGGCTTTCCCTCGCTTCGGTGGCTTTCGGGTGCTGCGCGGCATGCGTCACACCTCCTGCCCACACAAAGCGAGGATGTCACGAAACCCTGTCGGTCCGGCACGCCATTCGGCAACGGATGGAAGTGGGCGGTGTCTTGGGCATTGACGGGTTTACGCCACGCAGCTTCTGCCCGACGGCGGAGTGGCGCCCGGCGGTGGCCCCGGCACCGGCCCAGTGGGCGGCACCAGCGGCGGAGGCGCCGGAGGTGGCGGACCGATGGGTGGGTAAGCCTTTGAGGGCCGCGGCCAGCGCTGTCGGCAGCAGCTTCACCCGGACCGCCCAGTGGCGTCCGGGGACGCCCCTGCTATTTCCCGCCGCCCGGACGACCGGGCGGGAAGCCGACCGCTCCCGGAGCCTCAGTTCTTCTCGAAACGGAACTCCGGTAGGGCTTTGAGGGCGTCCTTGGTGGCGCCGGGGAGAATGATTTTCGGCTTCACGGCCTTGAATTGGTTCACCGGGATGGCCACCTGGTGAACCCCCATGCCCAAGAAGCCGCCGACATCGACGATGGCGTAAGACAGCGTCCCGTCGGGCCTGATGATGAGGTCACCGATTTTGCCGACCTTCTGGCTCTTGTCGTTGTACACCGTCGCGCCGATGACCTTCGAAGCCCGGTAGCCGTGGGCGACGGCGATGGACTCGGTGACGGTGACACCGAGGAGCACCGTTCCGGCGACCGGTGGCGTCGGTGCCGGTGCCGGTGCCGGTGCCGCAGCGGGGGCCGGGGCGGTGCTTGCCTGGGCCAACGCTTGCGAGGCGACGAAGAACGACAGAAGGACAGCGCTCAGAGTGCGTTTCATGGGGACTCTCCCGTAGCGAAGTATGCTGCGCGCCGGACAATGCTCTGATGCCACTTCTGGGACAACAATTTCCCACTGGCTGCCCCGCTTCCGTCCGGTTTAGCGCGCCTTCTTGAGGGGCCACTTTCCTTCGGCTTCGAGAGACCGGCGTAGCGCCGGGTTCTCATCGAGGTAGGCGCTGAGCGACTCCTCGGTAATCTCGACGTCCACGTCCTCGGAGTCCACCAGCGCTTGGCAGCCCAGCCTCGAAAAGGCCCGCACGTCGAAGGCCTGGTCAATGCGGTCCATCTCCGCGTCCTCCTCCTCGGACAGGCTCTCCAGCCCACGCCTCACCCAGACATGACAGGTCGAGCAGGCACACACGCCGCCACAGGAATGGCCGACGTGGGCTCCGCATTTCTCCGCCGCCTCCAAGAGGGAGGTGCCGGGCTCCACCTCGACCGAGACGTCGTCGAGAGGACTCTTGAAGCTCACCTTGGCCATGCTAGGCCTGCTCCACGGACTGCCCGGCCAGTGCTCGGGTCATCGCCCGGTTCATCACCCGCTCGAGGAAGGGCTTGGCCTCTTCGTCGAGGGCGTGAATGGCCTCCCGCAGCGCCTGGGCGTCCTTCTCTTCGGAGAGACGTTGCAGCTCGGACATCGCCGCTTCCAGTTTCGTCCGCTCGGCGGGCTCCAGCAGGTCTCCATTTTCGCGGAGCTGCTTGGTGGCATCGGCCAGCGTGCGCTGCGCCTCCACGCGCTGCTCGACGAGCTGGCGAGCCAGCATGTCCTCTTCGGCATGCTCAATGGAGTCGAGCAGCATCTGCTCCACCTGCTCATCGGTGAGGCCGTGGGTGGGCTTCACCGCAATGGTTTGTGCCGCACCGGTGGCCTGCTCGCGGGCGCTGACCGACAGCAACCCATCGGCATTCACCTCGAAGCGGACCTCCACCCGTGTCATGCCCGCCGCCAGCGGCGGCAGTCCGGACAGGCGGAAGCGCGCCAGGGACCGGCAGTCGGCCACCAACTCGCGTTCGCCCTGCACCACGTGGATGTCGATGGCCGTCTGGCCGTCCTGGAACGTGGTGAAGAGCTGGGCCGCCGCGGTGGGAATGGTGGTGTTGCGAGGAATAATTTTCTCTGCCACGCCACCCATGGTTTCCAAGCCGAGCGACAGCGGAATGACGTCCAACAGCAGCACCTCGTCCTGCCGCTGGGCGTTGGTGAGGAGGTCCGCCTGCACCGCTGCGCCCAGGGCCACCACCTGGTCCGGGTCGATGTCTGCCAGGGGCGGACGCCCGAAGAGGCCTTCGACGTAGCGGCGAACAGCCGGGACACGGGTCGCTCCTCCCACCAGAATGACGCCGTCGAGTTGCTGGGCGGTCAGGCCGGCATCCTTCAGCGCCCGGCGGCACACCGGCCCGGTCTTCTCCACCCAGGGCGCAATCCACGTCTCCAACTGCGCCCGGGTCACCTCCATGCGGTGGCCGTCGACGTTCAGCGTCGTCGCCTCTTCTGTGGTGAGGGCCTCCTTGGCGCTGCGCGCGGCGGCGAGGAGCGCGGTGATTTGCGTCGGGGTGGGCGTGGTGAGTCCCCGAGCGGCCAGGACATGCTCGGCAATGGCGCGGTCGAAGTCGTCGCCGCCGAGGGCCGAATTTCCCCCGGTGGCCTTCACCTGAAAGACGCCTTCCACCAGGTGGAGGATGCTGACGTCGAACGTGCCGCCCCCCAAGTCATAGACGGCAAAGGTGCCCTGGCTGCCCTTGTCCAGCCCGTAAGCCAGCGCCGCGGCGGTGGGTTCGTTCAGGAGGCGCAGCACCTCCAGCCCGGCCAGTCGCCCGGCGTCCTTGGTGGCCTGGCGCTGGGCGTCGTCGAAGTAGGCCGGCACGGTGATGACGGCTTGCTCCACCTTGGCCGAGAAAAAAGCCTCTGCCCGGCGCTTGAGGGTGCGGAGAATTTCGGCCGACACTTCAATCGGCGTCACCGGGGCACCGCCCGACACCTGGAAGCGGACCACGTCGCCCACGCCATCGGCGAAACGGTAGGCGCCCAGCTTTCGCGTTTCGGCGTCGGCGCGTCCCTTGCCGAGGAAGCGCTTCACCGAGGCCACGGTGGAGGTGGGGAACTCCGTGGCTAAGCCCCGCGCCCGGCCGCCGACCAGCACGCCGCCGTCGGCCGCGTAGTGCACCACCGAGGGAAGGAGCGTGCCGCCCGCCTCGTCGACGGGGAGGCAGCGGGGCGTCCCATTGACCACCGCCGCCACCAGCGAGTTGGTGGTGCCGAGGTCAATCCCCACCGCGTGCCCCCGGGGCTTGAGCGGGTCATGAATTTGAAGAAGGCCGCCGCTCATCCTTCCAGCGCCTCCTCGTGCATCGCCTCGACCTCCTCAAGGAAGCGCGTGAAGTAGCGCACCTGGGCCAGCGCGTGGCCGGCTTGGGCGCGGGCGGTGACGTCCTCCGGGTGCTGGAGCAGCTGCCGCAGCGCGGTTTCGGCCTCGGCCAGCGCCGCCAGCCGCCGCTCTGAGACGCCTTCCGCCATGTCGAGCGCCGCGTCCAGCGAGCCGCGTTGACGGTGGCTGTCCAGCGCCTCGCGCAACTGCATCACTTCCTCGAGGAAGCTGAGCGGCAAGTCCTTCTGCGTCCCGGCGTCCTCGCGGGAGAGGTCCAGCCCGTGCAGCTTCAGCAGGTAGAAGGCGCGGGCCGAGCGGTCCTTCAAGGTGCGGTAGGCGTCGTTGAGAAGGGTGCTCTGCTCCAGAGCAAAGCGGCGCTCGCGCGCCTGTGCGGTGCCGAAGCGGTCCGGGTGCACCTGCAGCGAGCGCTCTCGGTAAGCTTGCTCCAGAGACGGGACGTCCACGTCCACCGAGGGCTTGAGGCCAAAGGCGTCGAACAACGTCCGGCCGGCCGGCGGCGGCAAAACCTTTCCACAGCGCGAGCAGAGGAGGGCGCTTGGGGTGATTTCGCTGTGGCAGTTCCAGCACTGCAAGGCGGGCGTCCTTCCTTTCAGGGGGGCCCGGGGGGGGCCCGGGTGGGGGTGGCCAGAGGGCCCGCCCAGGGGCGCCTCCGGCCGCGTCCGTCAGATGGAGAAGCTCTCTCCGCAGCCGCAGGCGGTCTTCACCTGGGGGTTTTGCAGGCGGAAGCCCGAGGCCATCAGCGTCTCCTCGTAGTTCAGCTCGGAGCCCAGGAGATAAAGGTAACTCTTCGGGTCGACGAAGACGCGGACCCCGTCGCGCTCGAATATTTTGTCTCGCTCCCGCGGCGCCTCGGCCCACTCGATGGCGTACGTCAGGCCCGAGCAGCCTCCGCCTCGGACTGCGACGCGCAGGCCGGCCTCTGGCGTCTGCCTTTCCTGGCGCAGCGTCTGGATGCGCGATGCGGCAGAAGCGCTGATGCCGAACGTCTTCCCCGCGGGCTTGACGGGGCTCGCCGCGGCGGCTGTCACCGGCGTTTGTGGTGCGGCGGCATTCACGGTCGTTAGCGGGCGTGGGCTTCGGACGTCTCGGCGGCCTTGGCCGGGACGGTCCGGGCCGCGCGCTTGCGCTTGAAGTCCTCCACCGCGGCCTTGATGGCGTCCTCGGCCAATACCGAACAGTGAATTTTCACCGGCGGAAGCGCCAGCTCCTGGGCGATGTCCCGGTTGGTGATGCGGGTGGCGTCGTCGACCGACTTGCCCTTCACCCATTCGGTGACAAGCGAACTGCTGGCGATGGCCGAGCCGCAGCCGAACGTCTTGAACTTCGCGTCCTGGATGATGCCGTCATCCGAGATTTTCAGCTGCAGGCGCATCACATCTCCACAGGCCGGTGCCCCGACCAGGCCCGTCCCCACGTTGGGGTCTTCTTTGTCCAGCGTCCCGACGTTGCGGGGGTTTTCGTAGTGGTCAATGACCTTGTCGCTGTAGGCCATGTCTGGTTCTCCTTCTAATGCGCTGCCCATTGCACAGACTTCAAGTCCACCCCATCCCGCGCCATCTCGTACAAGGGGCTCATCTCTCGAAGCTTCTTCACTTTGTCGATGACCAAGCTGGCCACGTAGTCCACTTCCTCGACCGTGTTGAAGCGGCCAATGCCAAAGCGGATGGAGGAGTGGGCCATGTCCTCTTCCACACCGAGGGCCCGCAGCACGTAGGAGGGTTCGAGCGAGGCCGAGGTGCAGGCCGAGCCGGAGCTCACCGCCACGTCCTTAATCGCCATCATCAGCGCTTCGCCCTCGACACAGGAGAAGGAGACGTTGAGGTTTCCCGGCAATCGGTGCTCGAGGGTGCCGTTGACAGTCACCATGTCCAGCTCGGATGTCAGCTTGGCACGGAGCCGCTCGCGCAGCGCGAGCAAGCGCTGGCTCTCGGACTCCATTTCCTGGCGTGCCAGCTCGGCCGCCTTGCCGAAGCCCACGATGGCTGCCACGTTGAGGGTGCCGGAGCGCATCCCGCGTTCATGGCCCCCGCCGTCAATCAACGGGGCGATGCGCACCCGGGGCTTGCGGCGGATGTAGAGCGCGCCAATCCCCTTGGGCCCATAAATCTTGTGGGCCGTCACCGAGGCCAGGTCCACGTTCATTCGGTTGACGTCGAAGGGCACCTTGCCCACGCCTTGCACTGCGTCGGTGTGGAACAGCACACCCTTCTCGCGGCACAGCCGGCCAATGGCCTCCATCGGCTGGACGACGCCCACTTCGTTGTTCGCAAGCATGATGCTCACCAGCACGGTGCGCTCGGTGATGGCGGCGCGCAGCGCGTCGAGGTTCACCAGCCCATCCCGTTGCACGTCCAGGTAGGTGACGCGGGCCCCGGTACGCAGCTGGGCCATCCACCGGCGGAGGACCGGGTCCTCTTCGAGGTTGAATTTCAGGGCGAGGGCGTCGACGTTTTCGGCCGTCACATCCTCAGCGGCCAACTCCGCCAAGCGCAGCAGGCGCAGCTCCTCAACTCGGTCCTGCCGCATTCGCTCCAGACGCTTGGCGCTGTCGAGGATGGCCTTGTGCTCGGTCTTGAGCGTAATGAGGTGGTCGCCCTTGTCCCGGTAGAACTCCAGCACCCCCTTGAGGGCGAGGTTGTCCGATTCGGTCGCACCACTGGTGAAGACAATCTCCTTCTCGTTGGCGCCCAGCAACGCCGCCACCTGGGCGCGCGCCTGCTCAACCGCTGCCTCGGCCTTCCAGCCGAAGACATGGTTGCGCGAAGCCGCGTTGCCGAAGTCCTCGCGGAGGTAGGGCATCATCGCTTCCAGCACCCGCGGGTCCAGCGGGGTGGTGGCGTGATTGTCCATGTAAATCGGTAGCTTGAGCATGGTCGTCGAATGTGGACTTAACTAGTCCATTATAACGATGACCCCCCCTGTGGCAAGGGCGGCTGCCCCCGTGCGCTTTGCGCAATAAATGGGGTAACTGCCTTCACTTGCAGGGCGTCTCCTCGCCGCTTCAGGGGCTCCGGCAACACTACATTCATGGATGCGACGACCACCACTTCTTCCAAGCCGCTTGCTGGCCTATTTGCCTGGGCGCTGGTGGCGGCGCTGGCCATCAGCTTCCTGCCGCTGCTTGTCCCCGCGGGTCCGACGAGCGGGCTGGACGCGACCGGGTACCTAGGCGCGGGCCGCTTCGCCTCCGGTGCCGTCGCGGTCTTCCTGGGAGGCCTACTGACGGCCCTCACCCCGTGCGTCTACCCACTCATCCCCATCACCGTCAGCGTCTTCGGGGCCCGCGGCAACACCAGCCGGGCCCGAGCCCTGGGGCTGACCACGGCCTATGTGGTGGGCATGGGACTCGTCTTCTCCGCGCTGGGCGTGGCCGCCGCCCGGACCGGTGCGGCCTTTGGAGCCGTCCTCGGCAAGCCGGTGGTGGTGCTGGCGCTGGCGGCGCTACTGCTCCTTCTTGCGGCGAGCATGTTTGGTGCCTTTGAGTTGACGCTTCCCCCCCAGCTGATGCAGCGGCTGTCCACCGTGGGTGGGGCGGGCCTGTTGGGCGCCCTTCTCATGGGCAGCGTCGCCGGCTTTCTCGCCGCCCCCTGCACCGGCCCGGTGCTGACCGGCCTTCTGGCCTTCGTTGCCAAGTCCCAGGACAGCGCCCTCGGCGCGGGCCTTCTCTTCGTCTACGCACTGGGGATTGGTGTGCCCTTCTTCCTGATTGGAGTCTTCGCCGTGCAGCTCCCTCGGGGCGGGGTGTGGATGGACTGGGTCAAAAGTCTCCTCGGCGTGCTTCTGGTCTTCCTCGCTGTCAGCTACCTGAAGGACGCCTTTCCGGCGCTGCGCGAGGCGGTGCAGGCAGCGGCCAGTCGCCTGGGACGGCTTCCGGGCACGGCGGTGGCCGCGGCGCTGGCCGCCGCCGGCGTCCTGTTGGGTGCGCTGAACCGCAGCTTCGGGGCAGGGCCGCTGCAGGCACTCCTCAAAGGGGGCGGCGTGGCCCTGTTGTGCCTCGGCCTTCTGTTGCGCGCCGGCACGGCGGACGCACCGCGCGCCTCAGACACCGTCATGCGCTGGGAGCTGACATGGGCCGGACAGCCGGCCGCGCCCTCGCCAGTGGACCAGGCCCTGGCGTCGGCGCGGGCCTCCGGCAAGCCGGTGATGATTGACTTCTTCGCCGAGTGGTGCGCGGCGTGCAAAGAGTTGGACCGGGCCACCTACGTCGCCCCGAAAGTCGTTTCGGAGGCCCAGCGCTTCGTCCGGATTAAGGTGGACGGCACCAATGGCCAGGACGCGCTCGACGCGCTGTACCAGCGCTTTGGCATTGAGGGGCTGCCTACGGTGGCCTTTGTCTCCTCGGGCGGAGAGATTCTGGCGAACCCGCGGGTGACGGGCTTCCTCGGCCCGGAGGAATTTCTCGAGCAGATGCGGCGCGTCCAGTAACGGCGTTTCCCCTGTTTGCCAGCGGTCCCCGGCGACCCATCGCCGGCCCCCGGGCGCCCCGTGTATGACAGCCCCCGCGAAAGGGACGTCCATGTCGCTGGGTTCGACAGCGCCAGAGCGCGACCCCGCTGAGGCGGAGGCGGGGGCGCCCCGCCCGCGCGCCTCCCCGCTGGACAGCCAGACGCTGGGCGACCGGCCGGTGGACGTGCGCCGCGTCCTGTTGGTGGAGCCGGATGCGGGGGCGAGGGGCCTGCTGCAGCTCGGCCTGGTGCGGGAGGGCTTCCAGGTGGCCGCCTTGGCAACTGCCGAGGACGCAGAGCGCAACCTGGCTGAGGGCTTGGTGGTGCCGGGGATGGTGGTGGCTGAGGTGGGCCTGGGCGGCATGGACGGCGTTGCGCTGTGCCAGCGGCTCCGTGCCCACCCCCGCCTGCGAGAGGTGCCGGTGCTGCTGCTGGCGGCGCAGCCCTCCTCCGCCGACCTGGAGCGTGCCGGACGCGCCGGGGCGGATGACTATGTGCCGAAGCCCCTCTTCGTCTCGGACTTGGCCACGATGGTGCGGCTCCGCGCCGGGCGCGCCGCCCGGGACGCGACGCTGGACTCGCACACCGACGTGCTGCCGCTGCTGGCGGCCCTGCGGGCGCTGTTGGCCGGTTCGTCCTCGGGGCGGCTGTTTCTGGAGTCGCGCGGACAGCTGCTGTTCCGCCGTGGTGAGGTGGTGTCCGTCCGCTTTGAGGGGCTCGACGGTGAGCGCGGGTTGACGCGCATGCTGGCGTTGGGCCGTGGCGCCTACCGCGTCCACCTGGGCCCAGTGCTGGCCCGGGGCGAGTTGAGCACCGGCGTGCGCGAGTTGTGTGGACGGCTGGGGGCCGAGCTCGCCCTGTGGGAACGGCTGGTGGCAATCAGCGTCCCGTTGGAGGCAGTGCTGCAACCGGACTTTGAAGTGCTGCGCGCCAGCCTGCCCTCCCTTCCCACCGAGGCCGAGACGCTGCTGCGCCTGTTTGACGGGAAACGGACGCTTCGTGACGCCATTCTTGCCTCCCCGCTTCCGGAAGTCGCGGCCCTGCGGGCTGCCTCCCGCCTCTACGCCAGCGGCGTGCTGTTACCAGAGTCCCTGGCCCGCGAGGCGGCGCGCGCCCCCTACCTTCCAGGCATCTGGGCGTCGCTGGCACTCGCCCCTGCTTCGGAGGCAGCGTCGGTGGAGGTGGCGCCGCACGCCGGCCCGGCGGCCGCCCCCCCGCCTACGGCAGAGTTGGGGACGGAATTGCCTCCGCCGGCGCCGCGTGCCCTGCGGCCGCCGAGTGCACCGGCGGAGACTCCGGAGTTGCACCTTCCCGAGGAGTCGCCCCTGGAAGCGGCTGCCAGGACGCTGGCGCGCGTCTACCAACCCTCGCCCCCGCGCCCACCGGCCGACGAAATTTGGGCGGACGACGCGCTGGCCGCGGCCGGGCTTCGCCGCCGGAGCGCGACGCTGACAACGTGGGCGCTGGCCGCAGCGGCCCTGTTCGGCTTGGTGGCCCTGGCCAGCTGGTGGTGGCCGCGACACCCGGCGTCTCCCACCCAGACGCCCCTGGCACCCGTCGCCGCTGCGCCGGCCTTCCCTCCGGCAGCCGGTCCGCCCGAGGCCACACCGGGAGCCCCGGCAGCAGCAGCCTCGGCGACGGTGGTGCCGGCGGCTGGCGCCGAAGGGCCTGCGGACGTGCCGGCCCCGGCACAGCCGGCCGCGCCAGGGGAGGCGTCGGAGGGGGCGCGCCAGCATTCGCTGGCCGAGGGGATTGCCCTGTACCGCGCCGCCTTGCCCTCGGCCGCGGTGCGTGTCCTGGACGAAGTGGTGCAGGGCACTCCGGACTCGGCGGTGGCCTGGCTGTATTTGGCCCTGGCGCGGTTTGACGCCGGGGATGCGCGCGGGGCAGAAGGGGCGGCGATGAAGGCCGTCGCGCTCGACCCCAAGGAGCCTCGCGCCCACCTGCTGTTGGCCGGCATTCACCTCGGCCGGGGTGAGCGGGCCAAGGCCAACGCGGAGTTGACGCGGGTGTTGGCGCTGGAGCCGGAAGGCCCCGAGGCGGATGACGCGCGGCGGCTGCTGCGGGACGCGCGCTGAAAGAGGACGCGGCCGTCCGCCTAAACAAGGAGACATTCCCATGTCCGGTCACAACCGCTGGACGAAAATTAAGCGGCAGAAGGAGGCGATGGGCGCCAGCAAAGGCAAGCTCTTCACCAAGGTAACGAAGGAAATTACCGTCGCGGCACGGATTGGCGGCGGAGACCCAGCCGCCAACGCCCGCCTGCGCTCGGCCGTCCTCGCCGCGCGCGAGGCCAACATGCCCTCGGAGAACATTGCCCGTGCCATTAAAAAGGGCACCGGGGAACTCGAGGGAGCGCATTACGAGGAAGTCACCTACGAGGGCTATGCGCCCGGCGGCGTGGCCGTCCTGGTGGAGTGCCTCACCGACAACCGCCACCGCACCGCGGCCGACATCCGCGCCCACTTCTCCAAGGGCGGCGGCAACCTGGCCGTCGAGGGAAGCGTGGGGTGGCTCTTCCACCGAAAGGGCAGCATCCACCTGAAGCCTGGCCCGTCCGAGGAAAGCGTCTTGGAGGTGGCACTGGACGTCGGTGCCGAGGACGTGGTGGGGCTGGGGGCAGAGGGCTTCGAGGTCCGCACCGAGGCGGCCGCGCTGCACGCGGTGGCCGCGGCCCTCGAGGCCAAGGGGCTGGCGGTGGGGGAGCAGCGCGCTGTGTTTCTCCCCCAGAATACCGTCCGGGTGGAGGGGGACGTGGCCCGCCGCGTCCTCAAGCTGCTGGAAGTCCTCGAGGACAATGACGACGTGCAGAACGTCTGGGCCAACTACGAGATGGATGAGGCCCTGCTGGCTGCGGCCACCGCTTGACGGGGCGAAAAGTCGGGCCCGTGGAGGCGGTGTGCTACACGACGGAGGCACATGTCCGCTCCATTCCGTGTGCTCGGCATCGACCCAGGAAGCCGCGTCACCGGCTTTGGGGTGGTGGACGCATACGCGAGCAAGCTGTGCCACGTGGCCCACGGAGTGCTTCGGGTCCCGAGCGAGCTGGCACTCGAGCTGCGGCTGGCCGAACTCTTCCACGGCCTGTCTGAAGTCCTCGCGCGCTGGAGGCCGGATGCGGTGGCGGTGGAGGGCGTCTTCACCTTCCGCAACGCGCGCAGCGCGCTGGTGCTGGGCCATGCCCGAGGGGTGGCGCTGTTGGCGGCGGCCCAACGGGGCCAGCCAGTCTTCGAATATGCCCCGGCCCTGGTGAAGCGCGCGGTGGGTGCTGGCGGCTCGGCTTCGAAGGAGATGGTGGCCAAGCAAATGCGGGCCTTTCTCGGCTTGGCCGGGACGCTGCGGGCCGACGCCACGGATGCGCTGGCGGTGGCGGTCTGCCACCTGCACCGGGCACAAGTGGTGACGCTGCTGCCGGAGAGGCCCAGGGCGCGTCGGCGGCCGCCGGAATGGCCGCGGCTGTCGCGGGCGGTGTACGGGGCGCCCAGGTGATTGCGCGGCTGCGGGGGGTGGTTCTCGAAAAGAGCCTCTCCGACGCGGTGGTGGACGTCCACGGCGTCGGCTACCGGGTGGCGCTGTCCCTGCTGTCCCTCGCCCGACTGCCGGCGGAAGGGCAGCCGGCTGAGCTTCGCATCCACACCGTGGTGCGCGAGGACGCCATTGAGTTGGTGGGCTTTCTGTCCCCTGAGGAGGAGCAGATGTTCCTCCTGCTGACTTCGGTCAGTCACGTCGGGCCGAAGCTGGCCCTCGCGGTGCTGTCCGGGCTGGACGTGGCGGACTTGGCCGAGGCCCTCTCGCGGGGAGACCTCGCCCGGCTGACGCGGATTCATGGGGTGGGGAAGAAGACGGCGGAGCGCCTCGTCCTGGAGTTGCGGGACAAGGCCAAGGCCCTGGCGGCAGGCAAGCCGGCAGCCGGGACGCCGGGAGCCCGTCGCGACTTGGTGTCGGCCCTCGAGAACCTCGGCTACCGGCCCGCAGCCGCCGAGGAGGCGGCCGATGCGGTCTCCGCCCGCATGGGAGCCGACGCGCCCTTCGAGGCGCTCTTCCGCGAGGCACTCCGCACCCTGCAAGCTAGCTAGGGAGGGCGCGCTTCAAAACTGCTACCCTGCGCGGCGCCCCCATGGCGCCTGTCCACCGTCCGCTCGAGCCCAGCCCCACCGCCGAAGAGCAGCGCCTCGAGGTTTCGCTTCGGCCGCGGCGCTTCGATGAATACGTCGGGCAGGCGGCGGTGGTGGACAAGCTGAAGGTGTATGTGCAGGCGGCCCGCAGGCGACGGGAGGCCCTGGACCATTGCCTCTTCTCCGGACCGCCCGGCCTTGGCAAGACGTCGCTGGCCCACATTCTCGCCGCCGAGCTGGGCGTGGCGATTCACGTCACCTCTGGGCCGGCGGTGGAGCGCAAAGGGGACCTGGCTGGGCTGTTGACCAGCCTCGAGGCTCGCGACGTCCTCTTCATCGACGAAATCCACCGGCTGCCTCCCCAGGTGGAGGAGTACCTCTACCCGGCGATGGAGGACTTCCGCTTGGACATCACCATCGACAGCGGCCCCGCCGCCCGGGCGATGAAGCTGGACCTGCAACCCTTCACCCTCATCGGCGCCACCACCCGCACCGGGCTGCTCACCTCACCGCTTCGCGACCGCTTTCAAATCCAAGAGCGGCTTGACTACTACGCGGCCGCGGACTTGGAGCGAATTCTCGCTCGGAGCGCTGGCATCCTCGGTGTCCGGCTGCAACCCGACGGCGCCCGGGAAATTGCCACCCGGGCCCGGGGGACGCCCCGCATTGCCAACCGGCTGCTCCGCCGCATCCGCGACTTTGCCGAGGTGGACGGCGAGCAGGTGGTGACGCGCGCCGTGGCTTCGGGTGCCCTCAAACGCCTGGAGGTGGACGCGCTCGGCCTCGACCCGATGGACCGGCGCATTCTCTTCACCATCCTCGACAAGTTCGGGGGCGGCCCGGTGGGGCTGGACACAGTGGCCATGGTGGTGGGCGAGCAGAGCGAGACGGTGGAAGACGTGTACGAGCCGTTCCTGATGCAGGAGGGCTTTCTACAGCGGACGCCCCGAGGCCGGGTGGCGACGGCCAAGGCCTGGCGGCACCTGGGACTGACGCCGCCGCCGGCGTCGCAAGGGGCGCTGTTGTGAGTGCTGCCCCGGAGCGCCAGGAGGCGCCACGCCTGCGCCCTCCTCGCAGCGCGCGTGACTTTTACGTCCAACTGATTCGAGACAGCCAGCCCCGGCCGGTGCTGTTGGCCGAACGCGAGCGCTGGCTGCGCAGCGTCCGGGTCGAGGGCCGTGAGGAGCGACTCTTCGAATTTGAGCTTCTGCTGCGCGCCATCGAGCGCTCCTTTCACCTGCACACCCTGACGTTGGAGGGCTCGGCACGGCCGCTGGTGACGCGCGACTTCGGCGAGGAGCTGCGCGACCTCCGGGACGCCATGCACCAGGCCATTCGACTGGCCCGACGGCTGCTCGACCCGGGCCACGAGCAGCGCTTCGTCTTCCGCCATTACCTCGGCTCTCAGGCGGTGGACGACCGCGTCCGACGGGCGCTGCTCGAAGACGAACTGGAACAGCAGACGCCCCAGGAGAGCCTCTTCCTCCTGGCGCAAAGCTTCGAATCCATCTGCGTCGTCATGGACAGCCTGTTTGGGCTGGAGGCGGTCGGCCACCGCGTCTTCCACGAAGTGGGCAGCCTTGCAGTCCGGGCCATTCTCCAAAACCGCTTCTTCCGCCCGGCGCGCCCGCTCGAGTTTTGCCTCGAGTTCGACCGCATTCGAAGCGTCCCGGTGCTGGACGCCCTGCGCCGCCTCCCGGACCCGGAGCGCGGACTCTTCACCAGCGCGTTTCTGGCCCTCTTTCGCTTCCTTCACGCCCTCGGCTACCTGCGGCTCGAGCCGGAGCGCCCTCTGGAGCGTCGGGCGCGAGTCCTCCTCGCCCTGGTGCACAGCGAGGCGCTCACCCTCAGCGGCTACCTGCGCAATGACGTGGCGGCCGGCACCACCACCCGCGCGTGGCAAACCGCCGCGCTGCGGGTGGCGCGCGCGCTTTCGGTGAAGTCAGGCGCCATCGGCCGGGCGCTGCTGGCGGAAGGCCCGCCGGACGACAACCGAATGCGGGGCGCGGTGGGGGACTTCACCGCCCTGTTTGAAGGGGCGGTGGTCCAGCTTGGCCGGGCGCTTGAGGCGCGCGGCGCCCAGGAGGGCTTCTCGGCCCTCGTCTCCGCGGGGATGGTGGCGCAGCGGCTGCGCAATGACTTGTGGGTCGCCTCGCAGCTGGCCCGCGAGGCCGCCCAAGCCCTGCAGGGCGCCTCCGACGCAGGCGCAAACCTCAGCGCCCTTCTGCGTTTCCTCGATTACTTTCAAGACGGCAGCTACCAGCTGCTGCGCTACGGGGACTTGGAAGCCGTGGACCGCTTCCTCAGCATCCTCGGCGATGCGTCCCAGTCGCCCGAAGGCCCGCTGGCCCGGGCCCGTCTGGCCGAAGACTGCCTCCTCTTCGCCGGTGCCACCGAAGGCCTCTTCGTCCGCATTGGCCGTCGCCGGGACGTCACCGGGCGACGGTTTGACCGCGGTCACGCTGAGGCCGTGCTGGACAGGTTCCGTCCGAGTTGAAGTTGTGCCCCTCTCAGCGGATTTCTGCTAGGTGCTGCGGTCCTTAGAGAAAATGTGAGCGTTGTGGCGACGCGCCGCGGTACGGTATTTCGTCGGTTTGTCACACCGCGGTAGCTTTACGTCTGCCCGGATGAAACCTCTTGCGGTCCTTAGGTGTTGACTAGGCGCAGGGCTTGGTTGGGAGTGGCAAGGAAGAGGGTAGGGGAGCCTCACACACAGACCATGTCCATGTCTTTCAACCAGCGGACGCTCAGCAGCTCAGTCAGTTGCGAGGGCATCGGGCTCCACACCGGCGGCGCGGTGAAGCTGACGCTGCGCCCGGCGCCGGCCAACCACGGGGTGGTGTTTGTCCGCACGGACTTGGCCCGGCCGGTGTCCATCCCCGCCACGGCCCAGTACGTGGTGGACACAGAACTGGCCACCAGCCTCGGGAAAGACGGGGTGCGGGTGGGCACGGTGGAGCACCTGTTGGGGGCGCTGTTGGGGCTGGGACTGGACAACGTCCGGGTGGAACTGGACGGCCCTGAGGTGCCCATCATGGACGGCAGCGCCGGGCCGTTTGCCTACCTGGTGCAGAGCGCCGGGGTGCGGGTCCAACAGGCGCCGAAAAGCTTCGTGGTGGTGAAGAAGTCGGTGGCCGTCCTGGAAGGGGACAAGGAAGCCTCCCTGTCGCCGTCGGACTGCTTCCACATGGACGTGGCCATCGACTTTCACCACCCGCTCGTCTCCCGTCAGCGGTTGGAGCTGGACTTCTCCGGTCGCGCCTTCGTGCGGGAAGTCTCCCGCGCACGCACCTTTGGCTTTCTACGGGACGTGGAGCGGCTGAAGGCCGCTGGGCTGGCCCGCGGGGGCTCGCTCGACAACGCCATTGTGGTGGATGACTTCAGCATCCTCAACGCCGACGGGCTGCGGTTTCCAGACGAATTCGTCCGGCACAAGGCCCTCGACGCCATGGGCGACTTGGCCCTCTTCGGCCACCCCGTCATCGGCTCGCTGAAGGCCGTCAAGAGCGGCCATGCCCTGCACCTGCGCTTGGTGCGCGAGGTGCTGGCGGACCCGTCCGCCTACGCGGTGGTGCGCGCTCAACAGCGTGAGCTGGAGCGCTTCGGCTTTCGCTTGCCGGACTTCGCCGCCGAGCCGGCCTGAGGCCGACGGGCGGGGCTGCTTCCCGAGGGCCCTCGGGGAAGCTTCCCGGCGCGGCGGGTGTTGGGTGTGGCTTGCACACTTCCCCGGCGCAGGGCAAAAGGCCCCCCTCCCTATGAAACTACCCGCCCCCTCCTCCCTCTCGGCCACCGTCCTGGCCTCCCTCCTCGTCCTCGCCGCCTGCGCGAAGCAGAAGACGGCAGCGGCCAGCGGCGCGGCCAACACGATGGCCGCCAACCAGGTGGTGGCCACCTACAACGGCGGCAAAATCACCTACGGCGAGCTGGAGGTCGAGGCCAAGCCGAAGATTCAGGAGTTGCAAAACCAGATGTACTCCGCGCGCCGGGAAGTCCTGGAGCGGATGGCGGTGGAGCGCATTGTGAAGGCGGAAGCCGCCAAGAAGAACCAAACCGAGGAGGCCTACATCCAGGCCCGGGTGGAGGCGATTCCCGTCACCCCGCCGACCGACGCCGAGGTGAAGGAATTCTACGACCGGCTGAAGGCGGCCAACCGCATCCCGGCGGACACCCAGCTGGACAGCATCAAGGACCAGCTGGTTCAGGCCATCGTCAACCAGCAGCGTCGGGCCAGCGTCCAGAAAGTCATCGATGAGTTGCGCACCTCGGCCAACCTGCAAATTGACTTGCCCCCGCCGCGGGTGGAGGTGGCCGCCACCGGACCGGCGCGCGGCCCGGGCGACGCCAAGGTGACCATTGTGGAATTCTCAGACTTCCAGTGCCCCTACTGCGGCGCGGCCTACACCACCGTCGAGCAGCTGATGCAGCAGTATGCCGGTAAGGTGAAGTTGGTGTTTCGCCAGTTCCCGCTCCCCATCCATCCCCAGGCCGAGAAGGCCGCCGAGGCCAGCCTCTGCGCGGCGGACCAAGGGAAATTCTGGGAGGTTTACGACTTGCTTTTCAAGAACCAGAAGAAGCTCGACGTCTCTGACTTGAAGGCCTACGCCGGCAGCGCTGGGCTGGACGCGACCAAGTTTGCGACCTGTCTGGACAGCGGCGAGAAGAAGAAGCAGGTGGACTCAGACGTCGAGGCTGGCCAGGCCGCCGGCGTCAACGGCACCCCAGCCTTCTTCATCAACGGCGTCTTCATCAACGGTGCGATGCCCATCGAGGAATTCAAAAAAGTCATCGACCCAGAGCTCGCCTCGCGGTGAGCCTCGAGGCGCGGGACGCCCTGGCCTGGGCGGCCGACGTGCCGCTGGAAGAGGCCGGCGCGCTGTACCCCACCCTCCGGCCCTGGGTGGGGGTGGTGAAGGTGGGGCTGTCCCTTTTCGTCGAGCACGGCCCGCTGGCGCTGGAGCCCTTCCGCAGCCAGGGAGCGCGCCTCTTTCTGGACCTCAAGCTGCACGACATCCCCAACACCGTCGAGTTGGCGGCTGCCCGTGCCGCCGCCCTCGGCGTCTCCTACCTCACCGTGCACGCCTCGGGGGGCAGCGCCATGCTGCGCGCCGCCGTGCAGGGGGTGCAGCTGGGGGCCGCCGCCGCCGGCCGCACGGCGCCGGTGGTGCTGGCGGTGACGGCGCTCACCTCTCTCGATGACAGCGCCGTGGCGGCGCTGGGCTTCGGCCCCACCGCCGCGCTGATGGCCACGCGGCTGGCGGAGGTGGCGGCCTCGGCCGGGGTGGGGGGGCTGGTGTGCTCGGCGCGGGAGGTGCCCGCGCTGCGGGCGCGCTACCCGCGTCTTCTGTTGTGCACTCCGGGCATTCGCCCAGAAGGGGCGGCCTCAGGCGACCAAGCCCGCACCGCGACACCGCAGGAGGCCATCCGTGCCGGGGCGGACTTGCTGGTGGTGGGCCGTCCGTTGCACGCCAGCGCGGAGGCGCCGGCGGTGGCCAAGGCGCTTCATGAGGCGGTGGCTTCGGCCCTCGCCCAGCGAAGCTAGGGCCGGCGGCTACCGGGCGCGGGGCGCGCCTGCGCCGCCGCGGCGGCGGCCTGGCCGCGCGCGCGGATAAGTTCCACCAAGGTGCGCACGGTGACGCCGGTGCCTCCCTTGACGAAGTAGCCGCGCTCCTTGGTGCTGACCGACGGCCCGGCCATGTCCAGGTGCACCCAGGGCACTGCCCCGACGAATTCGCGGAGGAAAAGCGCCGCGGCAATGGCGGCCCCCTGGCGCTCGCCGGAATTCCGCATGTCGGCAATCTCCGAGCGGAGGTTCTCCTTCTGTAGCTCCACCAGCGGCATTCTCCACATCGCTTCGCCCGCCCGGCGGCTAGCCTGCAAGACTTCCTCGGCCAGCGCCTCGTCGGTGCTCCACAGGCCCACCACGTGCTGACCCAGTGCGACCACGCAGGCGCCGGTGAGAGTGGCGACGTCAACCAAGGCGGAGGGCGAGCGCTCGGCGGCGTACGCCAACACGTCCCCCAAGACGAGGCGTCCCTCGGCGTCGGTGTTGGTGACTTCCACCGTCTTGCCCAGCCGGGAGGTCAGCACGTCCCCCGGCCGGTACGCCGTCCCCGACGGCATGTTTTCGGCGGCGGCGAGAAGGGCCACCACCGGGAAGGGAGGCTTTAGCGCCGCCACCACCTCCATCACCCCGAGGAGCGCGGCCGCGCCGGCCATGTCCGTCTTCATCTCCACCATGCCGTCGGCCGTCTTCAGCGACAGGCCGCCGCTGTCAAAGGTGATGGCTTTGCCCACCAGCACCAGCGGCCGGACGGAGGCGGCTTGGCCCTTCGGCAGGTAGCTGACTTCAATCAGGCGCGGTCCGTTGGCGCTTCCCTGGCCCACGGCGAGAAACATCCCCATCTTCAGCCGGGCCAGTTCCTCCGGGCCGTCCACCCGCACTTTGAGGCCGGAGGCCTTTGCCACCCGGCGGGCCTCTTCTGCCAAGCGCTCGGGGGTGAGGTGGGCCGCCGGCTCATTCACCAAGTCCCGGGCGTGGTTGGTGGCCTCGGCCACCTGCACCGCCAAGTGCAGTGCCTGGTCCAGCGCGTCGCTGCGCCGGATGCCGGGGGGCAGGACAACGCGAAGACCCGCCAGGCTGCCCCGCTCCTCGGCGCCATTGCTGCGGTAGCGGTCGAAGCGGTACGCCCCCAGCAACGCCCCCTCGGTGGCGGCGCGCAGCGCGGCCGCGTCGTCCGCCGTGGGTGGCACCTGCAGCAGCACCTGCATCCCCCTGGTCCGCAGCACCGTGCGCATCGCGCGCCCGGCGGCCTGGCGCAGGGTCTCGTTGGTGCAGCGCTCCTTGGGTCCCAGCCCCACCAGCACCACCCGTGCCGAGGGGAGGCGTCCCTGGGTGTGGAATTGGAAGAGTTGGTCGGTGCGGCCTTTGAAGCCGTCGGCCGCCGCCGCCCGGTGCAAGTGGCCTCCCAGGGCGCGGTCGACGTCCACCATCGCCGCGTCGGCCACGGCTTTGCCGTCGCTTTCCAACACCGGGAGGATGAGGACGTCCGCTTCGAGGCGCAGCGCGCTGGCCGTCGCCAGACTTACCAGGGGGAGCGAGGAGGACATGGCGGTGGCCCCAGGCGCTCAGCTGGAGGCGGGCTCGGGGGTGCGCCGCGGCGCCTTGCGAGGCGGCTCCTTGCCGGCCTCGTGGACGAGGAGTGGGGAGAAGAAGCAGTCCTTCTTGGTGTATTCGTCGAAGGAGAAGGCGAAGCGGTAGCTGGCCGCCGCGCGCTGGTTGCAGTCGGTGCGCTCGCAGAAGCGGCAGGTAATTCCGGACGGGACGGCGTCACGCTTGAGGTCCGTGGTGGGCAGGCCGTAGGCGAGGAATTGGGCATTCTCGGCGTTGGTCCCAAGCCCAATGCTGTAGGCCGTTCCCCGGACGATGGAGCCGCTGATGGGCTGCAGCTGCACCTTGGCGAAGCAGAAGTAGGTGGTGCCGTCCGGCATCATCGAGAATTGGCGGGTAATTTGAGAGGGGTTGAGGAAGGCGAGGTGGACGGCCCACTTGCCGCAGCTGCCGCCGCCGGAGGCAAATTTCAACCCGGTGCCGCTGTAGCGCTTGGAGATGTTGCCGGCCACATCGGCCCTTAAGAAGTGGAAGGGCACGCCCGGGCGCTTCGGGTCCGAGAGGTTGCACAGCCGGTGGGCCACCGTCTCGTAGGTGGTGCCGAAAATCTGACTGAGTAGCTCGACGTCGTAGCGCGTCCTCTGCACCTGACGAAAGAATTCCTCGTAGTTGAGGAGCAGCGCGCCGGCGAAGTAGTTCGCCAGGTTGACCTTAATCAGCTTGGGCGTCTCCGGATGGCGCATTTGCACGCCGGCCAGAATGCTCTCCAACAGACGGTTTTGGTCGAGCGTCATCAGGCCGATGGACGCGGCCAGCTGAAACTTCAGCGGCTGCTCCGTCAGGGCAGGGGAGAGGATGAGCGTTTTGTCCGCCTGGTCCATCCGCCGCACCACCGAGCTGCCCGTGGCCGAGGCTTCATAGCGGACGCTGTAGCCGAAGCGCTCGCCGAGGGCAGCGGCCAGCTGGCTGGAAGTCACTTGGCGCTCCAGCCGGAAGTCGCGCACCAGTGCCGCTGCCTGCTCCTCCAACTCGGGGAACCAATTCTTTCGGGCTTGGAGAAAGTCGCTCACCTCATCAAAAGGCGAATAGTCCAACCGCAGGGCGGCGTCCGGGGCGGCCAGCGGCGACGTCATCTGTGCTGACACCTTCTCCAGCTGGTGCCGGGTATTCTTGTAGAGGTTGAAGAGGGCCGCCACCGTGCCCGCCAGCTTCGGCTCGGCGGAGAGCGACTCGAGGGACGCCGAGTCAATGTCCAGCGACCTGAGCAGCGGCTCGTCGAGGAGCTTGGCCAACGTCTCATCCACCGGCCCCTGGCCAAGGGAACCCATGAATTGCTCCGGGTCCTGCTCGAAATAGCGCAGCGCCTTCCACAACAACGGGAAGGGCATCACCCGCTTCCCCTTCTCAATGAGATTGAGGTAGGCGGGGGAGACGCCGAGGCCGTGCGCAGCGTCCGTCTGTTTGATGCCCCGCTTCAGCCGGAGCCCACGCAGCTTGGCGCCCACCGACGCGTTGAGGGCGTTCTCATTCATCCGAAGCCAAGTCCTGTAGCAACCACCTCCGGCATTTACAAGGATTCCACTGACAACGCGGTGGGTTAGAAAGCCCAAGGACCTAAATTTACAAGGTCAGTCGAGTTGGCTCGGCCGGGGGACAGGGCAGCCGCCGCCCGGCCATACTGCGCCGCCACCCAGCCCTCCGCGATGTCGCTCCTCACGCCCTTTTCAGCCCTCGCGCCGCCGGCGGCCCTTGCCCCCGCGCTGTCCGTGCCGCCCTATGACGTCGTGAGCAGCGCGGAAGCGCGGCTGCTGGCGGCCGGAAACCCGAAAAGTTTCTTCCGCATCAGCCGGCCCGAGGTGGACTTCCCGGAGGACATCGACGAGCACGACAGCGTCGTCTACGCCCGTGCAGCTGAAAACCTTCGCCACTTCCGCAGCGAGGGCTGGCTTTTGCAGGACGCAGCGGCCGGCTTTCGTCTGTACCGGCAGAAGATGGGCGAGCACCTGCAGACGGGGGTGGTGGCCTGTGCCGCGGTGGACGGCTACCGCGACGGGCAGATTAAACGCCATGAACTTACCCGGGCGGACAAAGAGGACGACCGAACCCGGCACATCGACGCCCTCAACGCCAACGATGAGCCGGTCTTCCTCACCTACCGGGCGCAGACAACCCTTGACACGCTGGTGGAGGAGTTGACTGCGGTCGAGCCCGAGGTCGATTTTGAAAGCGACGACGGCGTGCGCCACACGCTGTGGCGGGCGGTGGGGCAAAACGCAGCACGCCTGGCCTCGGCGCTGGCCGGCGTCGGCACGCTGTACATTGCGGACGGGCACCACCGCTCGGCGGCGGCGGCGCGGGTGCAGGAGCTGCGTCGGGCCCAAGGCCGCCCTGGGGGGGATTCGGAACGGTTTCTGGTCGTCGCCTTCCCGCACGACCAAATGCAAATTCTTCCCTACCACCGCGTGGTGCGGGACCTCGGAGGGCTGGACGCGGAGACGTTTGTCGCCTCGGTGCAGGAGCGCTTCGACGTCACGCCGGCCGACCGCGCCGAGCCCGAGGGCCGGCATGCCTTTGGAATGTACTTGGGCGGGCGCTGGTGGCGGCTGCGTGCCCGGCCAGGCAGCTGGCGAAAGACGCCCACCGCCTCACTGGACGTGGCCATTCTCCAGGAGAACCTTTTGCGGCCCATCCTGGGGATTGAGGACCCGCGCCGCGACCCGCGCATCGGCTTCGTCGGTGGCATTCGCGGGACGGCCGAGCTGGCGGCGCGGGTGGACCGCGGGGAGGACAGGGTGGCCTTCGCGCTGTGGCCCACCAGCCTGGAGGAGTTGATGGCCATCTCCGACGCCGGCGACGTCATGCCGCCGAAGTCCACTTGGTTCGAGCCAAAGTTACGCTCCGGACTCTTCCTTCATCCCCTGTAATGCCGGCGTTGGGCAGGGCGTTTGGGCGTTGACCCCTCACCACGCGGCCCCTAGTGTCCGTCGCGCCACGCAGTCGCAAGGGGAGGGCGAGTGAGGAGAGCGAGCAGAGGGGTGCCGTACGGTGTGCTGCTGGGCGTGGTGCTTGCCGGGACGGCTCAGGCGGGAGGAATTTTCCTCTATGAAATTGGCAGCTCCGACATCGGCTATGCCTCGGCTGGCTGGTCGGCGCGGGCCGATGCGCCGAGCACGCTGTTCACCAACCCGGCGGGGATGACGCGTCTGGACGGTATCCAGGTGGAGGTCGCCGGCGAGTTGGTGTACGGCAGCCTCACCTTCGCCCCCAATTCGGCCACCACCGTCATCGGCAACAACGGGGGCAATGCCATCGGCGTCCTTCCCAACGGAAGCCTCTTCGCCACCTTTGCCCCGTGGAGTGACTTCCGGGTTGGCTTTGGGGTGGTGTCCAACTTCGGCGCCGCCGAGAAATGGGACGACAACTGGGTGGGGCGCTACTACACCACCCAGACCACTCTGCTCGGGCTCTCCATCCTCCCCAGTGTCGCCTGGCACATCGCCGGCGGACTCTCGGTGGGCGTCACCTTCAATGCCATGTTTGGCATCCTCAAGGACACCACCGCGCTTCAAAACCTGGAACCGAATGCCGCCGACGGGGCCCTCGGCATTTCCACCAACGCCTGGGGCTTCGGGGCCGACGTCGGGCTGCTGTGGGAATTCACCAAGGGCAGCCGGCTGGGAATTACCTACACCTCCCCAGTCAATCTCGCCTTCGGCGCCGTCCCCACCTTCCACGGCCTGGGGCCGGGGCTGAGCGCCATCGTTGCCAGAAATAACTTTGCCACCGCCAACCTCAACCTCGGCCTGACCGTCCCGCAAACGGTGATGCTGAGCTTCTTCCAAGCCCTCACCGAGCAGTGGGCGGTGATGGCCGACGTCGGCTGGAACAATTGGGCCGCTTTCGGGACGGTGGAAGTTGGCCTGACCAACGAGAACAGCCACACCATCACCACCAACATCGGCTACACCAACACCTGGCACGGGGCCTTGGGCGCCCAGGTGCAGCTGAGCGAGAGGTGGCAGCTGGACTTCGGCGCTGCCTACGACAGCTCAATGACAAATGCTGACAACCGGAGTTTGTCCCTGGCCGTTGCCGACCAGTGGCGTTTTGGCCTCGGAGGCAAATGGGCGGCCAACAGCAATTGGACGTTTGGCCTGGCCTACGAATTCGAATGGTGGGGCAGCCCCAGCGTTGACGTGAGTCGTGGGCCGCTGGCCGGCACCGTGTCCGGCAGCTACGCCAACACCTACCTGCAATTCTTCGCCTTCAACTTCACCTGGAAGGGCGGCTGAGGTCGGGCCTCAGGGGTCCATGCCCTCTGGAGCTTGAAGCGGAGGGCCGGCTGGCGCATCACGCATCCCTCGCGCCGCGTCGCCACCGCCTGACGTTGAATCTCGCTGTCGCCGAGGTGCAACCCTTGCCCGACGCCCGCCCCAGAGGCGTGCGCGACGCCCCTTTTTCGGTTAGACGTCGCGGCGCGGCAAAGCCGAGCGTGGGAGAGGTCGCCCACGGCGCTGGTTTGACGTCTCTCCAGGGGAGGGCAGCAGGCATGGTCCGACTTCTTCTTTTCGTCCTGGCCTTCCCGGCGCTTGCTCTCGCCCAGGCCCCTGCCGGGCCACCTCCATCCCAGGTGACGCCCGACCCCTGGCCCAAGTCCGCGGAGCTGAACGGGACGAAGTACACCATCTACCAACCTCAGCTCGACAGCTGGAATGACTACGTCTACACGGCGCACGCCGCCGTTTCGGTGCTGTCGCCGGGCTCGAAGGACCCGGTGTTTGGAGTCATCGAGATTTCGGCCCTTACCGAAGTCGACAAGCAGGCCCGGGTGGTGCACTTCCAAAATATCGTGGTGGCCAAAGCCACCTTCCCCTCGGCTCCGCAGATGGCCTCCAGCTACCAGCAGGCCATCCAAAGCCTGATGAACCAAGGGCCAGCCACCATGTCCTTGGGACGCATGGAAGCGGCGGTGTCCATCGAGGGCGCCCAGCGCAAGGCGCGCACTGTTCCGGTCCTGAACGAGCCGCCCCGCATTGTGTTTGGGACCGGCGCCATGGTGCTGGTGCTCATCCACGGCGACCCCATCTGGCGCCCGGTCGCCGGGACGTCCTTTTCCCGCGTCCTCAACACCCGGGCGCTGGTCCTCCAAGCGGGCGGCAACGTCTACGTCCATGTCCTGGACGGCTTCATGACGGCGCCGTCTCTTAACGGCCCGTGGACGGTATCCAATACGCCGCCCCCCGGCTCGTACGAGGTTGCGCAGACGCTGGCCAAGGCGAACGCGGTGGATTTGATGGAGGGCCCGGTCAGTCAGACGACCGGGCAGCGGCCCTCGCTGGGCAGCGGAGCTCCAGGTGTGGTGGTCGCGACGCGGCCCACGGAGATTGTCATCACCGAGGGCCCGATGAATTGGGTTCCCCTCGAGGGAACACAGCTGCTGTACGTCGGGAACACCAACGGCAACGTTTTCCAGGACTTGCTCGACCAGCAGTTCTACGTGCTGGTGACCGGCCGCTGGTTTCGGGCGCCCAGCCTCGGTGGCCCGTGGTCCTTCGTTCCTGGGACGGCCCTCCCGCCGGACTTCGGCCTGATTCCTGTCACCAGTCCGAAGGAAAACGTCCTGGCCTCCGTTCCGGGCACGGCTGAGGCGCAAGAGGCAGCGATTGCCGCCGGCATCCCGCAGATGGCCACCGTCTACCGGGCGAAAGTCAGCTTCCAACCGGTGGTGAATGGAGCGCCGATTCTGCAGCCCATTCCAGGAACGCCCCTTAGCTACGTCTTCAACTCGCCGGACGCCATCATCACGCTGGGGCCGAACCAGTGGTACGCCGTTCAAATGGGCGTCTGGTTCACCGCCCCCAGCCTCAATGGCCCGTGGACGGTGGCCACCTTCGTGCCTGCCGTCATCTACACCATTCCGCCAAGCGCAGCGCTCTTCTACATCACCTATGTGCAGGTTTACGCCGCGACGGCGGACACGGTGGTGGTTGGCTACACCCCTGGCTACATGGGCGTGGTGGTCGAACCCAACGGCGTGGTGGTGTACGGCACTGGCTACACCTACGTCGCCTACGTCGGTGCAACCCTCTGGTACCCACCGCCCGTCACCTACGGCTACGCGGCCAACGTGACCTACACGCCCTGGACAGGGTTTGCCGTGGGCTTCGCCGTTGGGTGGGGCGTTGCCCACGCCTGTTATGCGCCCGTGCCGTACTGGGGAGCGATGCCCTACGCCTACCACGGCGCCGCGTACGGCGCGTATGGCGGCGCGGCCGCCTGGGGGCCGGGGGGCTGGGCCGCCACCAGCGGCAACATGTACCACCAATATGGAGCGACCTCCGTCGTCAGCCACGACTCCGCCGGCTACAACGCGTGGACGGGGAACGCCTGGAGCAGCAAGGCGGGCACTTCCTACAATTCGGTGACGGGGCGCGCCTCAGCCGGACAAACGACCCAGGTGCACAACACGTACACCGGGAACAGCGCCTACAACACCCGTGGCGCCACCTACAACCCCAACACCGGCGTGGCCGCTGCCGGAAGCAAGACGACGGTGACGACGCCCTACGGCCAGTCCGCCACCTATGGCCATGCGGAGGCTACCGGCCCGGGCGGCCAAACAACGCACGTCGCCGAGTCCGGCGACAACTACTACGGCGACCACGACGGCAACGTCTACAACTACAACTCGCAGACGGGGCAGGCGCAAAAGCAGAATTCCAACGGCACCTGGAGCGACGTGGACAAGCCGGAAAGCAGCTCCTCGTCCTCCTCCTCCTACAAGCCGCCCAGCAGCACCACCTCGGGGTCCTCCTCGTACAAGCCGCCCAGCAGCACCACCTCGGGGTCCTCCTCGTACAAGCCGCCCAGCAGCACCACCTCGGGGTCCTCCTCGTACAAGCCGCCGAGCAGCAGCAGCGCCTCCTCCTATCAGGCGTCGTCGCAAGCGCGAGAGCAGGGCGATGCGAAGTCGGCCAGCTCCTCCTACGGCGGAGACAGCTGGGACCACAGCGACAGTGGCGGCGGGGGTGGTGGTTGGGGTGGCTCGGACAGCCACAGCGGCGGCTCGAGCGGCGGCGGGGGGTGGGGCGGCTTTCACGGTGGAGGCGGCGGCGGTGGTGGTGGTGGCTTTCGCCGCTGAGGCCGTTTGCGCCGAGGCGCTCCTCCGCAAAGACTTCGCAGGCCGTCGGACGCTAAGAAAAAACTCACTGCCCAACACGAAGGAAGTCAACCATGCGGAACAGCATTCCATTTGCCACTTTGGCTCTGGGCGTCGCCCTGGCGGCCGGCTGCGGCGGCGTCTCTGAGGAGCAATACAAGGCCGCTCAGGCCGACGCGGAGAAGTACAAGAAGACGGCCGATGACCAGGCTGCGCAGCTCGCGGCGGCCAACGCCAAAATTGACGCTCTCAACGCCAAGGTGGCCGCTTTGCAGCAGGCCAACGCCTCGGCCCAGCAGCAGGCGCAGCGTACGGCGCAACAAAACACGGACCTTCAAGCCATCAGCGCGGCGCTGGCTGCGGACTCTGCTGCGGGGAGAGTCCAGGTGATGGAGCTCTCCGGCCTGGTGACGGTCCGACTCGCCGAGAAGGTGCTCTTCCCCTCCGGGTCCGCCAAGCTGCACCAGCAAGGTTTGGCCACGCTGAAGAATGTGGCCGACGTTCTCAAGGGCGTCCAGGGCAAGGTGTTTCGCGTGGCGGGCTTCACCGACGACGTCCCCGTCCATACCGCGGTCTTCCCATCCAACTGGGAGCTCTCCAGTGCGCGGGCCCTGGCGGTGGTGCACTTCTTCGAGAAGGCCGGTATCCCCGGGAGCCAGCTGGCCGCCACCGGTTTCGGGAAGTTTCAACCAACCGTCCCCAACGACACCCCCGAGCACCGCGCCCAAAACCGCCGCATTGAGATTGGACTCGGCCCGGCTCCGTCCGCCTTGCCGGTGCTGCAGCAGACCCCGGCGCAGTAGCGGCCAGCGCACGAAGCCCCTCGGCAGGTTGGGCCCGGAAAGCTGGAGGCGGAGCCGCCCCAGCTGCCGGACGTGGACGCGACTGTGCTCCCCCGAGCGGCGGAGGACCTGGTAGAAGTCCCCCATGCGCGTCATCAACTTCAACGCCGGACCCGCGGGCTTGCCGCTGCCAGCCCTGGAGCGTGCCCGGGACGAATTCATCGACTTTCAAGGTTCGGGGATGTCCATCCTTGAGCACAGCCACCGGGGCAAGGAATACGAGGCCGTCCACGACGAGGCCATCGCGCTGCTGACCGAGATGCTGGGCGTGCCGCCCACCCACCAAATTTTGTTTCTGCAAGGAGGGGCCTCGTTGCAATTCGCGCAGGTCCCGATGAACTTCCTGCCCAAGGACGGCTCAGCGGACTACATCCTCACCGGGACGTGGAGTGAGAAGGCGCTGGACGAGGCGAAAATCCTCGGGACGCCGAAAGTGGCGGCCACCACCCTGAATGCTGACAAGCGCTACACGCGGGTTCCCAAGCAGTCGGAGCTGAAGCTGGACCCCAAGGCGGCCTACGTCCACCTCACCAGCAACAACACCATCTTCGGGACGCAGTGGCATGCCTTCCCGGACGTCGGTGCAGTCCCGCTCATCGTCGACATGAGTTCGGACATTCTTTGGCGGAAAATCGACGTTTCGAAATTCGGCCTCATTTACGCTGGCGCGCAGAAAAACATTGGGCCGTCGGGTTTGACGTTGGTCATCCTCGAGCGGGATTTGATGTCCCGGGCCCGCAAGGACATTCCGAAAATTCTCCGCTACAGCACCCACGCGGAGAACAATTCCCTCTACAACACCCCCCCCACCTTGGCCATCTACCTGATGCGCAACGTGCTCGCCTGGATAAAGGCCGTCGGTGGGCTGGCACAGATGGAAAAGTGGAACCGCGAGAAGGCGGAGGTGCTTTATGGAACGCTGGACCGGCTGAGCCGCTTCTACCGGGCGCCGGTGGAGAAGGAGTCGCGCAGTGTGATGAATATTGTCTTCCGCCTCAACAGCGAGGCCCTGGAAGACAAATTCGTCTCGGAGGCAAAGAAGGCCGGGATGGTGGGCCTGAAGGGCCACCGCAGTGCAGGCGGCATCCGGGTCAGCGCCTACAACGCCGTTTCGCCCGACAACATCCGCACCTTGGTTGGCTTCATGGAGGACTTTGCCAAGGCCAACGGCTGACGCCGCGTTCCTTCAGCCGGACGTTTCGTCCTCAAGTGATGCAATGGGTGTCCCCGAAGCGCGTACTGGACAGCACGCCCCGGTGTGCCGTTTATCCGCCCCCTTGGGAAACCCACCTACCCACGCCCGAGCTGACCGTCGTCGCCGCTGGGCCGGCCGGGGCACCCCAGCGTCCCGTGCCCTGGCCAGGCCACCTTGGCGAAACACCCGTCCGCCTGAATGGGCCGCCGGTGCTCCCCCCTTTCAGCCTTCAAGAGGTCTGCGACCCATGTCGAGAGTTGCCCGACGCCGTTGGCCCCTTCCCGAAAGCGGACTCGCCCTTTGCGCGCTGCTCGCCCTGGCCGGCTGTAGCACCCCCACCGCGGAGACGAAGGCAGTAAGCGCGCCCGCGGCGAAGGCCCCCGAGGTCAGCGCGGCGGCGCCCACAACGCCCCCGCCCACGGCGGCAGCAGCAGCTGCCCCGCTTCCCATGCCGGCCGGGCTGGCGGCGTCCGCGATGGACCTCCAGGCCGACCCTTGCACGGACTTCTTCCAGTACGCCTGCGGCGGCTGGCTCAAGACGACGGAGATTCCGGCAGACCGAAGCATCTGGGACCGCGGCTTCAGAACCATCGACGAACAGAACCGGACGACTCTGCGCTCACTCCTCGAGGCGGACTCTGCCGGCAACGTCCCGGCTGGCATGCTGTACCCTCAGGCAGTCGGCACCTACTACGCAAGCTGCATGGATGAGGCGAAGCTGGAAACGGCGCTTCCCGAGCTGAAGGCAGAGCTCGCCCGCATTGCCCGCCTCAACTCCTCAAAGGGGCTCATCCAGGAAGTTGCGCGCCTTCAGCGCATTGGAGGCCAGCCGCTCTTCATCTTCCACTCCACCCAGGACGCCAAGGACGCGACGCTGGTCATCGGCGAATTTGGCCAGGACGGTCTCGGCCTTCCTGACCGGGACTACTACCTCCAGGACGACGAGAAGATGAAAGCCATCCGGGTCGCCTACCAGGCCCACGTCAAAGCCGTCTTCGTCCTCTTGGGGGACTCGCTTACGGCTGCGGCCAAGAAGGCTGCCGACGTGATGGCCTTCGAGACCCGGCTTGCCAAGGCCAGCCTGGACCGGGTCTCCCGGCGCGACCCGGACAAGACGTACCACCGGGTGGAACTCGCCGGGTTGAAGAAGCTGGCGCCGGCCTTCGACTGGGACGTCTTTCTCGCTCGGGTGGGGGCACCCGGCGTCACCACCATCAGCGTCGAACACGAGCCCTTCTTCGCCGAGGTCTCAAAAATGACACGGGAAGTGCCGCTCAGTGTCTGGCGGAACTACCTTTCCTGGAGGGCCGTCGGCGGAGACTTTCAGGGCTTGGGCTTCGACGCGCTTCCCAAGCGCTTCCAGGATGAGCGCTTCGGCTTCGAGAGCAAACACCTCACTGGCGCCAAGGAGCAGCTGCCGCGCTGGAAGAAGTGCGTCGCGGCCACGGACCGGGCATTTGGGGAGGCACTGGGCGCGGCGTATGTCGAGGCGACATTTGGCCCGGGCGGGAAAAAGGTAACGCGCGAGATGGTCGCACTCATCGAGCAGGCCTTCGAGAACAATCTTGCCGCCCTCACCTGGATGGACCAAGCCACCAAAGACCGCGCCCGGGAGAAAGTCCGCGCCATCGCCAACAAGATTGGCTACCCCGACAAGTGGAAGACCTACGACGGCCTGCTCGTCGACAACCATTCTTACCTTGGCAACTCCTGGCGCTCACAAGCGTACGAGATGGACCGCGAATTGAAGAAGATTGGCAAACCGGTCGACCGGACGGAGTGGGGAATGACGCCGCCCACGGTGAACGCCTATTACAACCCGCAGATGAACGAGATTGTCTTTCCGGCCGGGATTCTGCAGCCTCCGTTCTACAGCGCCGAGGCGACACCGGCCGTCAACTTCGGCGGGATGGGCATGGTGGTGGGCCACGAGCTGACACACGGCTTCGACGACCAGGGCAGGAAATTCGACGCAGCCGGCAACCTCACTGACTGGTGGACGCCGAGCTCCGGCAAAAATTTCGAGGACCGCGCGGCCTGTGTGAAGACACAGTTCGACGGGTACGTGGCGGTGGACGAGGTGAAGCTGAACGGCGCACTGACGCTGGGCGAAAATACTGCAGACTTAGGCGGCCTGAAGCTCGCCCAACTGGCGCTGAAGGCCTACCTGCAAGCGCATCCCGAGCCGGTCAAGCCCTCGCGTTACAGCGTGGACCAGCAATTCTTTTTGGGCTTCGCCCAAGCCTGGTGCACCAAGGCCCGTCCACAGGAGGCGCGGCGTCGGGCCCAAACCGACCCGCACGCAAGTGAGAGGTGGCGCGTCAATGGCCCACTCTCCAACCTCACCACCTTTCAGGAAGCCTTTGGCTGCAAGTCTGGGCAGCCGATGGTGCGCTCGCCGCGCTGCGAAATTTGGTAGGGCCTCTGGGCCAACCCCCCTCACAACAGCGACAGCTGCGGCTGCGGCCGCGGCGGGCGGCGAAAGGTCGACGGGCGCTCTGAGAGGCCCCAGCCGCCGGCACCCAGGCCCACCTTGCGCGCGCTGGCCTCGAAGAGTCGGCCAATGGCCTGGGCGTATTCGCCCTCTCCCCGTCCGCGAACGCCGAAGCGCGCGTCGTACAGCTTTCCACCGCGTGTCTCGCGAATGCGGTGCATCACCTTTTCTGCCCGAAGCGGCAGCGCCTCTCGCAGCCGCTCCTCAAAAACCTTCGCGACGGAGCCCGGCAGCCGCAACAGCACGTGGCCGGCGGAGGTCGCACCCGCGGCGGCTGCCGCGGCGAGGATGCGCGGGACGTCCTCGTCGAGCCCAGGGATGATGGGCGCGATGCTGACCCCCACCGGAATGCCAGCCTTGGCCAGCGTCTCCAGCGTCTGCACCCGTCGCCGCGGCGTGGCCACTCCGGGTTCAAGCGCCCGTGCCACTGCCTGGTCCCAGAAAGGGATGCTCACCCCGACGCCCACCGAGGCGGTGCGGTGCAATTCTTGAAGCACGTCAATGTCCCGCTCGATGATGGGGGACTTGGTGATGATGGCGACTGGGTTGCAGAACGCAGCGCACACCTCGAGGCAGGCCCGGGTGATGTGCAGCGAGGCCTCCAGAGGCTGGTAGCAGTCGGTGACGCCGCTGAAGACCACCAGCTCTCCCTTCCAGGAAGGCTTGAGGAAGGCCTCGCGGAGGAGCCGCGCCGCCTCGCGCTTCACCACCACCTGCGTGTCGAAGTCGGTGCCGGCCCCAAAGCCCAGGTACTCATGCCCGGGCCGGGCGTAGCAGTAAGCGCAGCCGTGCATGCATCCGCGGTAGGGGTTGACGCTGAAGCGGAAGCCGACGTCCGGGCTGTCGTTGTGGGCGAGAATGCTGCGCGAGGCGTCCTCGTGGACGCGCACCTCGGCCCGCGGCACCTCCCCGACGTATTCAAGGGCGGTGGGCAGGTAGGGGTTGGGAGGGTTGGACCAGGGGCGGGGCTTGGCCACGGCGGGGCGCAGTCTTTCATCTGAACTTTTGTTCAGTCAAGCCCCAGGCGGAGTCACCGGCGCCGCTTGGCCGCTGGACGTGCCTGCCGACCACTTCCAGTCGGCCACCTCCGGAAGGTCCGTGCCGCAGGCGCGGATGTATTCGCTGTGCTCCACCAGCTTGTCCCGTAGGTGCTGTTGCACATGGGCACCCACGGCGCGGATGCGGGGGACGCGCTCAATGACGTCGCCGGCGAGGTGGAAGCGGTCCAGGCGGTTGAGCACCACCATGTCGAAGGGGGTGGTGGTGGTGCCCTTCTCCATGTAGCCGCGCACGTGCAAGCTGTCGTGGTTGTGGCGGCGGTAGGTCAGCCGGTGAATCAGCCACGGGTAGCCGTGGTAGGCAAAGACAATCGGCTTGTCGGCCGTGAAGAGGGAGTCAAAGACGGCGTCCGTCATCCCGTTGGGATGCTCGCTCTGCGGCTGAAGCGCCATCAGGTTGACGACGTTCACCACGCGGATTTTGAGGTCCGGGAAGTGCTGCCTTAGAAAATCCACGGCGGCCAGCGTCTCCAGCGTTGGAATGTCTCCGGCGCAGGCCATCACCACGTCCGGCTCGGCGCCAGCGTCGCTACTGGCCCATTCCCAGATGCTGGCGCCGGCGGCGCAATGGCTCACCGCCGCCTCCATGTCCAGGTACTGCAGCGCCGGCTGCTTCCCGGCAACAATGACGTTGACGTAGTTCCGGCTGCGGAGGCAGTGGTCGGTCACCGAGAGAAGGGTGTTGGCATCCGGCGGGAGAAAGACGCGGATGACGTCGGGAGACTTGTTCATCACATGGTCGACGAACCCCGGGTCCTGATGGCTGAAGCCGTTGTGGTCCTGCCGCCAGACGTGGCTGGTCAAAAGGTAGTTGAGCGAGGAAATCGGCCGGCGCCAGGGGATGTGGCGGGTGCTGACCAGCCATTTGGCATGCTGGTTGAACATCGAATCCACAATGTGGATGAAGGCCTCGTAGCAGCTGAAGAAGCCGTGCCGGCCGGTGAGGAGGTAGCCCTCCAGCCAACCCTGGCAGGTGTGCTCGCTGAGGATTTCCATCACCCGGCCATCGGGTGACAGATGCTCGTCCTCGTCCTCGTCGGACAGTGTTTCTGCCACCCAGGTGCGTCCGGTGACCTCGAAAACGTCCTGCAGCCGGTTGGAGGCCGTTTCGTCCGGGCCCATCAGGCGGAAATTACGGCTTGCGAGGTTGAGCTTCATCACGTCGCGCAGAAAGCCTCCCATCACCCGAGTGGCCTCGGCTTGCGTGACCCCAGGCTGGGGGACGGCAACGGCATAATCGCGAAAGTCAGGGAGGCGGAGGTCCTCGAGCAGCAGGCCGCCGTTGGCGTGGGGGTTGTCGCCCATCCGCCGCTTCCCTCGGGGGGCCAAGTCGGAGAGCTCGGCCACCGGCGTTCCCTGGGCGTCGAACAGCTCCTCAGGACGATAGCTCCTCATCCACTGCTCAAGGAGGAGCAGGTGCGTCGGGTTGGTCCTGACCTCCGTCAGCGGTACCTGGTGGGAGCGCCAGGACCCTTCCGTCTTCTTCCCGTCCACCTCCTTCGGACCGGTCCAACCCTTGGACGAGCGCAGGACAATCATCGGCCAGCGCGGTCGGCCCAGGGTGCCCCCCGCTCGCGCCTGGCGCTGGATGGCCTCGATGCTGGACAAGGCCGCATCCAAGGTGGCGGCAAAGCGCTGGTGCATGGCTTCTGGCTCGCTGCCCTCGACGAAGAGGGGCTGGTACCCGTAGCCACACAGCAGCTGCTCCAGCTCGGCCTTGGGGATGCGCGCCAGGACGGTGGGGTTAGCAATTTTGTAGCCGTTCAGATGGAGGATGGGCAGGACGGCCCCATCGGTGCTTGGGTTGAGGAATTTGTTGGAATGCCAGCTGGTGGCCAGTGGGCCGGTTTCCGCCTCGCCATCCCCCACCACGCAGGCCACCACCAGGCCCGGGTTGTCAAACGCGGCGCCGAAGGCGTGGCTTAACGAATAGCCGAGTTCGCCCCCTTCGTGAATCGAGCCCGGCACATCCGGCGCCACGTGGCTCGGGATGCCGCCGGGGAAAGAGAATTGCTTGAAGAGCTTCTTCATCCCGGCCGCGTCCCGGGAGACGTCCGGGTAATGCTCGGAATACGTCCCCTCGAGCCAGCTGTTGGCCACCGCGGCTGGGCCACCGTGGCCAGGGCCGAGGACGTAAATCATGTCCAACCCGCGGGCCCGAATGGCGCGGTTGAGGTGGACTAAAACGAAGTTGAGCCCGGGCGTCGTCCCCCAGTGGCCAAGCAGCCGAGGCTTGACGTGCTCCCGCCGCAGCTGCTCGCGCAGCAGCGGATTGTCCAACAGGTAAATTTGTCCCACCGAGAGGTAGTTGGCGGCTCGCCAATAGGCGTGCATTCGGCGGAGTTCTTCAGCGCCGAGTGGAGAGTCAGAAGGCATAGCGAAGGGTGCTCCCTGCTTGAAAAGGCGATGGGGAACAGACCACATTTGCCAAGCGGCGGTCGGCCACGTTCCAGTGACGACGACGGCGGCCCGGCGCGCCAGCACTTCTACTGCTGGGCCGGGATGAAACTCGCCTGGTACCCGCTGTCTTCAACCGCCAGCGCGGCCGGGGTGGGGTGCAGCGGCAGCGTGGTGTCCAGCATGACGGCCAACTCGTCCGTCCGGGTGGCGCCAATGCTCCCTTCATATGCGCCCGGGTGCGGTCCGTGACCCACTCCCGCCGGGTGGTGGCTGACGCTGCCCGGTGCGACGCCGCGGCGGCTGGTGAAATTTCCCCTGACGTAGAAAATGAATTCGTCGCAGTCGATGGAGTTGTGCGGGTAGGGGCAGGGAATGGCTTGGGGGTGAAAGTCCACCACCCGCGGGACGAAGCTGCAGATGAGTGCACCGCGGGTGGCGAAGGTGCCGTGCCACGTCGGCGGCAGGTGCACCAAGCCGGCCCGCGGCTGGAAGTTGAGGATGGGAAAAGCGAAGGGGTAGACGGTGCCGTCCCAGCCCACCAAGTCCAGCGGCGAGTGCGCGGAGCGAAAGCCGTGGAAGGCCCCATTGCGCTTCGCCACCAAGTCCCGGAGGTGCTCCTCCACTGGCCCTCGGAACTCCGGGTGGCGGAAGTCGCGGTGGCAGTAGGGCGCATCCATCCGCAACTGCCCAGTCTCATTCCGCCATTGCCGCGGAAGGTGCATCCGCCCGGCCAACTCCATCCACAGCCACGCCTGCGGCACGCCTTCATCGGGAAGGAAGCGGTGGGTCATTCCCCGGGGGATGAAGACGTAATCGTCCTTCTGGAAGCGAAGGTCGCCGAAGGCGGTGCGCAGCGTGCCCGCCCCCTCGTGGACGTAGAAAAGCTCGTCGCCGTCGGCGTTGGCGACGTACACCGGGTCCGCGGCCGAGGGGTAGGCCATGCCCAACGTCACATCGGCATTGAAGAGCAGCGGGGTTCGCGCATTCACCGCCGGACCGCCCGAGCGCTTGAGCTCCTGGGTCTTGTAGTGCCGTTTGGCGAGACGGCGTTCCGGCGCCGCCACCGGCAGCGTCCAGCCCGCTTTCACCTCGGCCAGCGCCTGGGTGTTTGGCGGGTTGAGGTGGTAGCCGATGGTGTAGGGCCCCTCGAAGCCCTCCTGGGTGAAGCACTCCTCGTAGCGCAACTCACCCCCGGGGCCGCGCAGCTGGATGTGGTGCTTGGCAGGGACTGTCCCCACGACGCGGCGTTCGAGCATGGGGCTCAAATCCTCCCTTGCGACCGTTGTTCGCGCTCGATGCTTTCGAAGAGCGAGCGGAAGTTGCCGGCGCCGAAACCGCGGTCCCCTTTGCGCTGGATGATTTCGTAGAAGAAGGGGCCGGCCCCCGTCTCTCGGTACAGCGTCGCCGCATCCTTCATGAAAATCTGAAGCAGGTAGCTATGTTCTTCGGCGCCGTCGATGAGGATGCGCAGCCGGCGCAAGTCGTCGGGGTTCTCGTCAATGCGGCGGATGTTGAGCACTTCAATGCGCTTGGGCAGGTTGTCGTAATAGCTGTCCGGGGTGTCCATGAATTGCACCCGGTTGGTGGCCCGCAAGCCCTCCACCGCGGGAAGAATCTCGCGGACGGCCAGGGCCAGGTGCTGGATGCCATCCCCCTGGTTGTCCTCATGGAAGAGGTTGATTTGGGAGGCCTTGAAGTTTGGCCGGCTTGGCTCGTTGTTGGCGAACTTCACCGTCGACTCCGGGTCCCACATGACGGTGCTGCGCAGGCCGGAGCCTTGCTCGAAACGCTCCTGCGAATCGCCGGTGTGAAACTCAATTTGCCAGAACTGTTCAAGGCCCAGCACGTTCTCCATCCAGAGGATGGCCGGCAGCAGCGTCTGGAAATTGGACGTCACGTGGTCGATGTGCGTCAGCCCGAAGCGGTTTTTCCCGCCCAGGGGCTTGGGATGCAATGCCATCCCCGGGTAAAGCGCCCGGTACCCGTCGCGCTGGACGAAGCGGAAGGTGCTGTCGCCAAAGGGGGTGGTGATGGAGAAGCTGGCCAGCGTCCCGCCGTTCGCGTCGGTGACGCGTTGAATGTCGTCGATGATGGTAGCCCCGCGCTTCTCGAGGAGACGGAACGTCCGCTGGACGTCTTTCACCCGAAACCACAGCGTTCCGACGCCGTCCGGGTGCTTCTTCAACCACCGCCACGCCCGGCCGCCCTCACCCTGGGGCTGGCTGACGATGAGGGTCACGTCCCCGGCGGCAAAGACGGCGCTCTTCTGCCGACCTTTGGTGGTGAGCTCCGGGTCGCTTTCTCCAACCTCCGCAAAGTCCATCCCATCCACGTAAAAGCGACGGCTGCGCTCGAGGTCGTGCACGTACCAATGCGCGGCTTCGATGCCGAGAATTCCGAGGGACTCAAGTTTGGGCATGTCGCTGTTCCTTCGTCGTTTCAAGCTTCGGCATCGGGCTGCCGGTCGGGATGGGCCGCTTCAAAGGCAGGCAAGACGGCAGAGGCGGCCTCCACCCGCATGAGGGTGGGGTAGGGGCTGAGGTCCACCTCGTACCGCCGCGCATGGTACAGCTGCGGCACGAGGAAGCAGTCGGCCAAGGTGACTTGGTCGCCCACCGCGTAGCGGCCGGCGGTGGACTGTAGCAGCGGCTCGAGCGCTCGAAGTCCGTGGGCGATGAAGTGCCGCGCCCAGGCCTTCTCATCGCCATGCAACTCGTGCTTCACCCGCTTCTGGACGTTGGTGTTCTGGTAGGGCTGGATGCCGGAGTTAACAATCTCGGCTGCCTGACGCACCTGGGCGCGCGCCACGCGGTCTGCTGGAAGCAGCGGCGGCTCCGGCCAGCGCTCCTCAAGGTACTCGAGGATGGCCATGGATTGGGCCAGCCGGATGAGTCGTCCACCTTCGTCCAACTCAAGCATCGGGACACTCTGCATGGGATTGAGGCTCGCGTAGGGTTCCGCCCGTTGCTGGCCCCCATCCTTGAGGAGGTGGACCGGGAGGTAGCTGAAAGGCTGCCCCTTCCAGTAGAGGCCGATGCGCACCCGCCAGCTGCAGGAGCTCCGCCAGTAGTTGTAGAGCTTCACCCTGCCACCACCCTCTGCCGGATGCGGCCGAAGAGGGTCTCCCCATTCGGTCCCAGCATGTCGATTTCGACCACGTCTCCGACGCTCAGAAAGGGGGTGCGTGGGCTACCGCCCTCGAGCGTTTCCACCACCCGTTGCTCGGCAAGGCAGGAGACGCCTCGCGCTCGGTCGGCGTTGCTGACGGTGCCCGAGCCGAGGATGGTCCCAGCTGTGAAGGCGCGCGTCTTGGCGATGTGCTCGAGCAGCTGAAAGAAGCTGAAGTGCATTTCTGGCCCGGCGTCGGTGTCGCCGACGAGTTTGCCGTTGAGCCAAGTCTGTAACCGCAAGTTCAGGCGTCCGTCCCGCCAGGCGCCGTCCAGCTCGTCCGGCGTTACGGCAAAAGGGCTGAAGGCGGTGGCTGGCTTGCCCTGGAAGAAGCCGAAGCCCTTGGCCAGCTCGGCCGGAATGAGGTTGCGCAGCGAAACGTCGTTGCACACCATCAACAGCCAAATGTGCTCGGCGGCCGCCGCGGCCTTGGTGCCGAGTGGCACATCGCCCAGGACGGCACACACCTCGGACTCGAAGTCCATCCCCCAGCTTTCGTCCTTCAGTACCAAGTCATCGGTGGGGCCGAGCAGCACGCCGGAGCCGCCCTGGTAGACCAGCGGGTCGGTTTCTAGAGTCGGCGGTACTTCTGCGCCGCGGGCCTTTCGCACCAGTCGAACGTGGTTGAGGTAGGCCGAGGCGTCCACCCATTCGTAGGCCCGGGGCAGCGGCGCAGCGAGCCGGCGGGTGTCGAGAGGCTCGCCGCGGAGGGCGCCAGAAGCGAGCGAGTCGGCGAGCGCCCGCAGGCGCGGGGCGCTAGTCGCCCAGCTGTCCAGTGCGCCCTGAAGCGTCCGGGCCACCTCTCGGGCCGGAACAAAGGTGCGGCCGTGGCGGTGGACCACCACCAGGGCCCCGTCTCGGGTTCCGTCACGCAGGCTCGCGAGCTTCATTATGCTTTTCTTTTCGTCGGCTCGGCCAGCCCTGTCAAGGCGCACCCCGGCGGCCCAGCCGGCCCGCAGCATCTCGCTCGTCACCGGCGGCCTCTCGACAGCGTCCAGCGTGGCCGCCATGCTTCAAATGGTGAGCGACAAAATCAACCTGGACGAGAAGTTGGCGGCCATTACCGAGCAGTGGGCACCTTTCACGGTGGCCCTGCTGAACGACTACGACGTCCGCCTCGTCAAGCTACAGGGCGCCTTCGTCTGGCATTCCCACCCGGAGACGGATGAGCTTTTCCTCGTGCTGTCGGGCCACTTGCGCATCGAGTTTCGTCAGAGCGCCGTCGAGCTGGGGCCCCGAGAGCTCTTCGTCGTCCCCAAAGGTGTCGAGCACCGACCGGTGGCGGAGGAGGAGGTCCAGCTGTTGCTCGTGGAGCCATCGGCGACGGTGAATACCGGGACGGCTGGCGGACGTCGGACCGCGCCAAGACGCCTCCTCTGACAGGGGCCGCACGCTGTCAGAAGCGTGCCTTGCCCGCGCCCGGCCTGCTAAAGCTGCGCGCATGCCCCACACCTGGGATGCGAGCGCGCCAGCGCCGGACGTTGCACTGCAGCGGCTCGCCGAAGGGAACCTGCGGTTTCGAAATGCCAAGGGCAAGTCGCCCGCCCGCTCCTGGAGCCGTCACCTGGCCACCGCGGTACAACGCCCGTTCGCCATCATTCTCGGGTGCTCGGACTCCCGGACTCCCGTGGAAATTCTGTTTGACGAGGGCTTCGGAGACCTCTTCGTCATCCGCATCGCCGGGAACATCGTCGCTCCCTCCGTGGTGGGGTCCATCGAATTCGCGGCCTCGCAATTCGGCTCACGCCTGGTGCTGGTGATGGGCCATACCCGCTGTGGGGCCATCGCCGCGACCGTGAAGGCCATTGAGACTGGTCTTGGCCCCGAGTCGAAAAACATCCGTGCCATCACCGACCGCATCGCCCCACACATTGAAAACCTGGTCCGCCCTGGGCACCCGAAGCGTCTGCTGCGCGAGGCAATGCGTGCCAACGTCCGGGCCTCCGTGGCCCACCTCCGGCATGGAAGCCGCCTGCTCGAGGAGCTGGTTGTCGCCGGACGGGTGGCCGTGGTGGGCGCCGAGTATGAACTCGAGACAGGGGCGGTCCGCTTCCTCGACGGCCTCCCTCCGCCTCCGACGACGTCCCAGACAGCTCTGATGAATGGCCGCTCGGTGCGAGTGAAACGCGTCTACGAGGCCGCGGCTGCCGAGGATGGCTATCGGGTGCTGGTGGACCGCCTTTGGCCAAGAGGCCTGACCAAGCGGCGAGCGCATGTGGATGCTTGGCTGCGTGAGCTGGCTCCGTCGGACGCCCTGCGTCGGTGGTACGGCCATCGCCCGCAGCGCTGGGAGAAATTCCAAAAGCGGTACGCCCGCGAGCTGGAGGCGCAACCAGCTGCCCTCGACCGCCTGGTGGCCGAGGTCCGAAGCCGCCCAGTGACCCTCGTCTATGCTTCACGGGAAACCGAGCGAAACAACGCGGTGGCCCTGAAGCGCCACTTGGAAGAGCGCGCCAGCCGCTCAGCCGCCATCTGATGAAACGGAATTCGGTGCCGCCACGGCGGGCCCCGTTCGCTGCTTCCGGAGCAAGAGGTATTCATTGACTGGCGGCCGCCCCTGCAGCTGAAGGACGCGCACGCCGACCAAAAAGCCGCCGTCGTAGGTGAGGGTCAGCGGCTGCGGCTCGAGCCTGCCCGCGTCGGGAGTGTCGATGGTCGTCCCGCTTGTCAGCAGCAGCACGCCGCCGTCGCGCGCGCCGCGAATTTGTCCGGTTCGAAGGTAGACGCCCGGCTTCTCCGGGTCTTCGTTGAAGAACTCACCCGAGATGGTCCCGGCGTCGTCCAGAATCTCAATCTTCGCCTGAAATTTAAGGTCGCTCGGGTTCGGACCGGCGTCTCCGGCCCACACGCCGCTGAAGTTGAGCGTCGCGTCCGAAGTCGGCGAGGAGCCCGGCGGGCAGCCAGAAAGGACACCGAGGGCGATGCACACGTGGAGAAGCGTTTTCGTCTTCAACGTTAGAAACCTCCCGTGCTGCGCCGGCCCGGGCCTATGCCCCTCGGCATTTTCCAGGGGTCCGTTTTCAAGGGCGCCGCGCTCGCCGTCCTGCGGCGAAGGCGACCTTCATCGGACTTAAACCGAGCACAGCCGCGTAGTCGCCGCAACTTCTGAACTCGCTGGCAATGGGTGACGCTGCGCCCGGGGGGGTGGCCCTGAGGCGACTGCAGGGGAGGGCGAGCCCCATGGCCAGGTTGACGGTACTTCGTCGGGCACTGTCCCCCTCCCGACTGACGGAAACCTCTACCGACGCACACCAGCGAATGTTCCCGCAGCCTAGAGGTGACGGTCCTTTCCTCAGGGACCTCCGCCCTAAGCGAATGAAGGCGGTGTGACCGACGCCCTGGCACTCCCCGTGAAGTGGACCAGTCCAGTGATGCCGTTCCTGCTGGCGCTGGATGCTGACCGCCGGGCTTAGGCCTGAAATCCCAACGGTCGCTGGAAGCCGGGCTGCGCTTCTCCCAGCTCGAGCCTCTCAAGAAAACCCCGGGGGCCGCCTCCTCGAGAAACGGTCCCCGGGGTCAGGGCTTTCCCGCTCTGCCTTCCGACCAGCGGACGGACAGAGCACCCATCGCCCAGGAAGAACACCCATTGCAGAAAACGATTAAGCGCGCTTGGGATGCTTGCACGACGCATGCGGCTGCATTCAGCCAGTGTCGGAGTTGGGCCTTTTGGACGACGAACCCTGAGAGGCGCCCAAGGAAAACGCCGCCGAGCCAAACTTTTGCACGGCGCTCGTGCGCTTCGCCTGGGCCCCTGAGCCCACGGAGTGCGCCGGAGCCTCAGGGCCGGGCTTCGAAGACGAGGTCGAAGGGCGTCTCGGACGCCCGGCGAAGTTCTGTCACAACGCTTGTCCCCTCCGTACTGATTCACAGGCGCTCCGGCGCTGCCAACCTCGCAACGGGAAAACCATGTCAACCGCCACTCTCATCTCCAACAACACACTGTCCGCACTCGCGCCGAAGTCGCAGACGAGGGACTCGATTGGGCGGCTGCTGCTGCGATTGATTCGCGGGCGACGTCGCCAGAAGCGGGAATCACTCGAGATGCTTGTGGCTCGCTCGATCGAGCAGGCATTCGTCGAGTTCGCAAAGGAAATGGGACGGTAGGCAGGCCTTCACCGCCTTGAAGTGAAGCGCGATGAAGATGACCGGGCGTTGCTAAGGCGCGCTATTCCCTTAGAAAGCCATGTGACACGCCATTCGCGTCGACCAAGGCCCCAGTAATTGCACCGGCGAAGTTGTTGCTAAAGGCCGAGGTTCCTTGGCCCTGGAAGGGAGCGGTGCCTGCCCCAGGCGCGTCAAACTCTGTGAGGGTGCCATCACAACCCCGGACGAAGCCATGAGAGACGGATTCGTTGTCGAGGAAATAACCCGCGATAGCGCCCAAGGCATTGATGTTAGAGGGTAGGGTGCCCTGCTGATTGGCACCGGTCCCCGCTCCAGCGCCTGGGGCGTCGAAGGTGGTAATCCTGCCGTCCCGTCCGCGCACAAAGGCGTGCTCGACCTGGCCGTGGGCGACGACCCAAAAACCGGTGGTGACATTCTGGTCGTTGACGCTCGACATGTAGGTGTCACCCGAGCCCGGAACGTCGAACGTGGTGAAGGTGCCGTCCGGATGGCGCAAAAAACCATGACTGTCATAGGGCGGATTGACGTTCGAATCCGTGACGCGAAAGTCCCCGGCGATGGTCCCCTCATTGGTCAGAGCACTCGAGACAGCCGGACGGGTGCCCTGGTCAGCGCCGGGAACGTCCCAGAGGACGATGGTCCCCGTTGGGCTTCGCAGGAAGCCATGCGTTATCCCATTGGCGTCGAAGTAGTCGCCGGCGATCTCGCCGAAATCGTTGATGTTGAGAGCTTCCGTTCCCTGGCTGGGGCTCGGATCAAAGGTCGTGAATTTGCCAGTTGGGCTGCGCAAGAACCCATGCTCGAAGCCCGTTGCATCATAATAAACCCCGGTGATGGCACCTTCGAGATTGAGCCCATAGGGGTTTGTATAAATGGAACCGGGCGGGTCAAAGGTCACAAAGGTACCATCCGTGCGTCGCAAGAAGCCGTGAACCTGCAGGTCGGTTGCGCCGACGTACAGACCAGCGATTTCACCGAAGTCGTTGATGACCGAGGCCAGCGTGCCGCCGCCGGGGTCTTGATAGGATCCGGGAACGTCGAAAGTGATGATTTGATGCTCGCCCGCCAACGCTGGTGCGGAAGCCACAAATGTAGAAACAAGAATGAGTTGACTCAGGATGAAACTGGGCTTCATCGGTTGTTCCCTCCTCTTCAGTCGGGTCAGCGTGAAAAGTGGTATTGCGAAAAACCCTCGACCGACGGAGCGTCTCTGACTCCATCGAGGTCGAGGTCCTCGCTGCTTTGGGTCGATGCCTTGTGTCGTTCCGTGTCCTAGCGCGGGCCGGCCCGCCCCCCTCGGGCCGGTCAGCGCACCAGCATTTCGAGTGCCAGCGCTGGATCGACGCTGACGCCTGAGGTGGCGGGAGGTTGCCAGTCTTGAGCTGTTGCGCAGCCGCAACAGCTGTTGCTTCGTTGCAACAGCCGACCGGACGTGAGCGCTACAGCCCTTGACGCTTGACTCGACGGTGCAGAATTCACGCGGTCCAGGCCGCCAGCCGGAGCTCCCTGGAAAATGTTTCCGCCGGGCTCATCGACCAGTCGGCTCTGATGGCCCTACCGCATGGTAAAACCTGATATGGGAACCTCTCATCGCGATAGGAGATCCTTATCGTGGACATCCGCCACCTCCGGTCCTTCGTCGCAGTCGCCCATGAGCAGAGCTTCACCCGAGCGGCCCGACGGTTACGTGTGGCGCAGCCTGCACTGTCGCAACAGATTCAGGCGCTGGAGCGTGAGCTGGGTGTCGTGCTGATCGAGCGCAGCAACCGGATGTCCGGGTTGACAGAGGCCGGCGCCAGCCTGTTGACGCGCGCCGAACGCATCTTGTTGGAGGTGCAGGACGCGGTCCACGAGATGGCGGCCCATGCCGGGCTGCGCACCGGGACGGTCCGAATCGGCTGCGCTTTACAGACCCTCCTCGAAGGTCGCCTGCCGTCACTGCTGGCGTCGTTCCACGCACGCCAGCCAGGAGTACGCATCACCTTCCGCGAGGTCCACACCCGGCAGGTGTTCGAACTCCTCCGGCGTGGCGAGGTGGACCTCGGCTTGGTCCACCTGGGCAGGGTGGGAGGGACTGTGGTGGGGATGCGCGCAGCCAGCCAAGACTTGTCGCTAGCGAAACTCTGTAGCGAGCCCTTGGTGGCGATCGTCAGTCCGGGCCATCGCCTCGCAAGTCACGGCAGTATTGGCCTCGAGGATCTCCGCGACGAGACGCTCGTTGCCTTTCGACCAGGGGCGACCGTCCGGAAAATGATTGCCCTGGCAGCCAAGCGAAGCGGCTTTGTTCCGCACATCGGCTTCACCACAGCGAACGTGGGGACGGTAAGGGCCTTCGTCTCGGCCGGTCTCGGCGTCGCTCTTGTGCCTCGCAGCGCCCTCGACGTGCCGAGCCCGCCACTGAAGATGCTGGCCATCAATACACCGCGACTCGAACGCATCGTCACTCTGGCGCGCAACACCGCGCGTTACGAGACTGGAGCTGTCGCCGCTGTCCGCAAACTGCTGGCGAACGAGCTCAGGTCTCAACCCACGAGTTGAAAGCAACTCCTTTCAATGCCGTTGGTGCGCCGAGAGTGCTCTGGGTGCAGTTTCGGCCAGAATTTGATTCATGACTTCTTCGAGGACGCGGAGTTGCGCGGCATGCGGGGCAGGACCCACGCTGACAGTCCGTCCCAGCTCGATGACTTGCTCCAGCGTTGCGTCGTAAGCGGGCCAGTGGGGGAGGTCGGCAGCATTGGGGTCGCCGGTCTTTGCGAACTGTGTCCAGTAAGCGCGCATGAGCTCGCCAAGTCTGGCCTCGTCAGGGCCACGCTTCCAATCATCCGGGAATAAATCACTCAGAAACATGAGCTCCTCGCCGTGGAATGCGCCGAGGTGCGCGCGCTTACCAGTGTCGACGAATGAGAACAGATAGACGTATGCCGTCTGTCCAGCGCGGGTCATCGCCTGGGCCAAGGAGTAAGCGCCAAAGGCGAAGAGGTCGTTTTGAAGCCGCAAGTACTGGCCGGCGACGTCGGCGTCGCCTGTCGCTCGGTACGCTTGAAACTGCTGGACAGAATATTTTCCGGCATTGGCGGCGAGGTACTCCCGGTATTGGTTGACGGTCGTCGGTCCCTGGTGACCAAACACCGTCGCTTCATCTGTTGTGCTACCCACGACAATGGGGATGTGTGCTTGTCTGCCCTCGGCGAAGACTCGGGCCGGCTGCTCCGAGATAATCCAGCCGTCTACGACGGGGTCGAGGCGAACCGTGGGGTCCCTGCCCCATACCCTGAGGATTTCGTCCGCCGGCAGGCTCCGGAGCCTTTCCAACGCGTCCGGCCGGTTTGGAACATGCAGTTCACCTGCCAGCCGCTGTCCCTGGACTTCACCGCTTTCCTGCAGTGCGTTGTATGGAAGAGCCGCTCGACCATCCCGAATGAAGGCACTCTGACATTCCCCGCTCTCAAGGATGGCCCGCTGAAACATTCCCGTCGCGAGCGGCGATGCCATGAGCAGACAGATGTCGAACGCGCCTGCAGAGTGGCCCACCACGGTGATTCGGTTGGGATCGCCTCCAAAACGGGAAATGTTGCGTCGCGTCCATTCGAGAGCCTGCAGTTGGTCGAGAAGTCCGTAGTTCCCTGAAGCGTGGTGTTCCGACTCTGCCCTGAGCGCTGGATGGACAAGAAAGCCGAAGGGACCCAGTCGGTAATTGAAGCTTACGACGACGACTCCGAGTCGAGACATGGCGGGTCCGAGCACTGTCTGCTCAGCTCGACCAGCCTTGTTTCCGCCGCCGTGAAACCAGACGATGACGGGCAGGGCCGCATTCGGGGACAGTTCCGGCGTCCAAACATTCAGGTACAGGCAGTCTTCGCTCCACGGGAGGTCTGGAAGCCAGCCTTGCGGCAGCTGCGGACAGGACGCAGCGAACGATGTTGCTCTGCGCGTACCCACCCACGGAGTCACGGGCTGTGGCGGTTTCCATCGTAGTCCACCGACGGGAGGAGCCGCGTACGGCACGCCGAGAAAGGCCGTCGTCCCCTCACTCGCGCCGAGGCGGGTGCCCTCGAGGACACCGACCTCAAGCCTCACCATCGGAGGTGGCGAGGCCTTGGGCGGCGCATTCTCCTCGCTTGCACCGGCGAGGAGGAGGACGAGCGGACACAGAAGCAGGGCGGCTAAATGGAGCATGCGTGACCTGAATTCAGGGGCTCTTGCGCGAATAGTCTCCGCGGAACTCCACCTTCCAGGTCGCTCCGTTGTCTTCTGACTTCTCCCACGTCTGCTCGACCTTGTTCGGAGTCAGGCGCACCACCGTGAGCCTGTTGAGTACAACTGCTCCCTTCGGGTCGTGGCTTCGTCCATCGAACTCGGCCGAGCCCGGCTTGACCCTTCCTTCAAAGACATGCACGTGAGCGTGATTGTCGGCATAGAGCCCGTGCCAGAGCTTGTCCTCTGGGTTGTAGGCGAAGATGTTTTCGCCGCTGAAGCCCGTTCCGCTGTCCCAGCTCTCAACGAGGAGGCATTGCTCGAGGGAGAGGTAGACCCTGCTGGTGCCATTTCCGGAGGCGCCGGGATAGGTCACTGTCCAATCGCCCAACCAGTAGTCCAGCTGGCGCGCTTCGATGTTGGTTGAACAGGGTGCTGACGCATCTGCGGCGAACGCGGCGCTCAACCACGAGGCGCCCGCGATGGCGACGAGACAGAGAACACGCTTGAGCCGGCGCGCACCCCTTCCAGAAACTGACGTTCGCATCATGCTGACTCCTCCAAGGTTGCCCGCAACCTGCGCGCTCCCCACGGTAAGAGTCCAATATCGATAGTCCATCGTACGATAATGAAACCCTATCGCCCCGGGGGGGCTGGTCGGAAATTTTGATGGCACGTACCGCCATTCGTCAAAGCCAAACTCGAGGTGAGCACGAACTCGAGGAGTGTGGTGCTCGCGGAGCCCGAGTCCGAGATACGGGTCCAGAAAGCCACTGCCCTGTCCGTGCGCTTCTTCGCCTCGGTCTAGTGGCCGCGCCAGACTTGAACCTCAATGAAGGACTCTTGAAACCGGGATTGGTCAGATGACCCGAACCCTGCCACCAAACCCTGTGCGAACAAGCTGGCCACTTGCTCGAGCCCGTAGAGATGAGCGCGAGGCTGCGCCGCAACCGTCATGCTGTCGCCCAGAGTGAGCGTCAGCCGCTCGGCGGCAAGACGGTCAAGCGGAACCTGAAGCACGGCCGGCCGAGAGGGGTCGAGACCATGGGAGAAGTCGCCGAGAAAGAAGTAGACGGGCCACGGCTGTAGTCGCCGCCGAAGGACGCCTTCTGCAGTTCTATGCAGCCACGCTTCTGTCGCCCGACGTCGAGTCAAGTAGCCCGCCTTGAGTGAACGGCCAAACTCCCCGCGGAGCCGGCGGAGAAGTTCTTCTGCCTCGAGGTCCCCCATTTGGCAGAGGTTTCGGCAGGGTCCGAGACGCGGGTGGTAGCGATGGGTTACGACCGCCGGCATTGCAGTCGCACGCACGTCCGACTGCAGTCGCAATTGCGCGCCCCGTTCGAGTCGCGCCAGCCGACGGCAGCCAAGAAGCAAGGCCCTCGGCACTGCAGAGTACGCATCTCGAGTCGCGCTACCGTTGCGGCCACGTTGGCGTCGGATGGCTGATTCGGCCGCGCCCGGGCTTATGCTCCCCGCGCCCTTCTATGGAACGCGCTCTTGATACTCCGGCGACTCCGGATGCCTCCGCCGCCTCCACCCTGTTCCTCTTCCTCCTCCCCAGTGTTATTTGGGGAACGACTTGGCTGGTCATCAAGTTCCAGCTTGGCGTAGTGCAGCCAGAGGTCTCTGTGGCCTGGCGCTTCGCGCTAGCCTCGCTCCTGTTGCTGGGCTGGTGCCTGCTGCGGAGCGTCTCGCTCCGCTTCGCGCCCCGAGAGCACGCCGGACTGGCGCTCCTGGGGGCGCTGCTCTTCGGCGTCAACTATGTGCTGGTCTACCGGAGCGAGCAGCGCCTCACCTCTGGCCTGGTAGCGGTGCTCTTCGCCTTCATCGTCTTCTGGAATCTCCTCGGCGCGCGCCTTCTCTTCGGCACCCGCGTGTCATTGGCCGTGCTCCTGGGGGCGATCATTGGTGTGACAGGCGTCGGACTCCTCTTCTGGCCCGAGCTGGCGAGCCTGCGGGGTGGACAGGGCAAGGGCATCGGGATGGCGCTCGCCTGCATCGCCACCCTTGTGGCATCGGCCGGGAACCTCCAGTCCCAGCGCCTCTTCGCTCGCGGGGTGGCCGTTGTGCCTGGGACGGCCTGGGCCATGGGCTATGCCGCGCTCCTCCTCCTCGGTTGGTGCGCGGTGCGGGGCGTTCCGCTTGCCTTCGACCTCCGCCCGCCTTACGTGCTCTCGCTCCTCTACCTGACGGCCCTCGGGTCGGTGGCGGCCTTCGTCTCCTACCTGACGCTGCTGCGGCGCATCGGCGCCGGGCGCTCGGGCTACACCGCTGCGGTGATCCCGGTGGTGGCCATGCTGGCCTCGACTGCTTTCGAGGGCTACCGCTGGACCGGGACAGCGCTCGCAGGCATGGCCTTGGTGCTGGCCGGAACCGTGTTGGTTCTGCGGGTGAAGGAGCGGGCCTCCGCCCCACGAACGCAAGGGTCAAGCGCAATGAGTTCGCGGTGAGGAGGTGCCTTTCCCGTGGGCACTCACGAGATAGCCTTCGGATCTCTCGCGCCCTGACTGTTACGGGCTGAGATCCTAAGAAGAATTCATGGAACTAAATTGTACGCGTGGGCTTTGGTGGACGGTGCTGGTTACAGGCTTCTTCTCTTTTGGAATTGCTCAAAGCCAAGTCCCGCAAAGCCTCGAGCACCAATGCCTCAGGTGAAAGCGGAAGTTGACGGGGCGCACAACTTCGACTTCCTGATTGGAAACTGGAAGGCGCACGTTCGGCGGCTCCCTGATCGACTCAATGGCTCGAACACATGGGTCGAGTATGACTGGATATCAAACCACAAGAAGATTCTCGATAGTAATGCCAACTTCGAGGAGTTCGAAGTCGACAACCCCGAGAAGCACCTGCACATCAAGGCGCAGACGTTAAGGCTCTACAATCCAGAATCGCACCAGTGGAGCATTTATTTGCTCGATGTTGACAAAGGGATGCTTAGCCTTCCACCCGTTGTCGGGCAGTTCAGGGGAATCGGGGAGAATTCTTTGACCAGGAGAGTTTTGAAGGGCGAGCGATTCTGGTTCGCTATGTGTGACTGAACATTTCGCCGGATGGAGCAGCCGTTCTCGCCCGACGGGGCAAGACCTGGGAGGTGAACTGGATCTGCGAGCTTGACCGCGTCGTGCGGACGCGTTGCGCCGCGACGGGCGCAATCTCCCTAATTTCCCATCAGGAGGCGCCTCTGGAAGTCATTTACGCCAATCGCCCCCGAGCCAGACCTTATCGCGATCGCCGTCTCTCTGTGCAACGCGTGCGCGTGTTCCGCCGGACAGTCCAGAGTTTTTCTGCTGGACGCGTCGGTGCGTCGCGGTCTTAAAAGAGGGCAGCAGAGTCCCCGAGCTAGTGACTCGCTCGCAAATCCGGGCCGGGAGGTCCGTCTCTCATGAGTGTTTCTAGCTTGACGCGGAAGGTCGTTGTGGCATTCGCCCTGGACTTGGCGTGCGCTTCCTCGCAGCAGGCCTCGCAGGCTCCGCAGCAAAGCCAGGCGGCCGAATGGGCGGTGAATCCGCCACCTCCGCCCCCTCCCGCCGCGCCACTGGTGGCCCCGGCGCCCGGAGTGGCTTCGACCAGCGTCGCGCAGGCGCCATCCGCAGCATGGCCCGCTCCCGAGCAAGCGTCGCCTCCCGCTTCTCAGGTGACCCCCGACCCATGGCCCAAGTCCGCCGAGTTAAACGGCACCAAATACACCCTCTACCAGCCGCAGCTCGACAGCTGGAACGACTATGTCTACCAGGCGCACGCCGCCGTCTCGGTGCTGCCGCCCAACTCGAAGGACCCCATCTTGGGAGTCATCGAGATTTCGGCCTTGACCATCGTCGACAAGCAGGCGCAGGCAGTCCATTTCGAGAATCTGCTGGTGACGAGAGCCACCTTCCCGTCGGTTCCGCAGATGGCGGGGACCTACCAGCAGGCCATCCAGAGCCTGATTGCCCAAAGCCCGGCCACGATGTCGCTCGGACGGCTGGAGGCAGCTGTGGCCATCGAAGGCGCCCAGCGGAAGGCGCGCCAAGTCCCGGTTCTCAACGAGCCTCCCCGAATCGTCTTCAGCACCAGCGCCGTGGTGCTGGTGCTCATCCACGGAGACCCGGTCTGGCGAGCGGTCTCTGGAACGTCCCTGTCTCGTGTCCTCAATACACGCGCCCTGGTGCTCAGCGACCCCGCCGGCAACGTATATGTCCACGTTCTCGACGGCTTTATGACTGCGCCGTCGCTCAACGGCCCATGGAGCGTGGCCGTTTCCGTTCCTGCGGGTGCCAACCAAACGGCCCAGTCGTTGGCCGCGCAAAACACCGTGGACCTGATGCAGGGCCCGGTGAATGACGCCACTGGGCAGCGCCCCTCGCTGGCCAGTGGCGCACCGGGAGTGGTGGTGGCCACTCGGCCCACCGAAATCGTCATCACCGAAGGGCCAATGAATTGGGTCCCCCTCGAGGGCACCCAGCTGCTCTACGTCCAGAACACCAACGGCAACGTCTTTCAGGACCTCCTGAATCAGCAATACTACGTGTTGGTGACCGGCCGGTGGTTCTCCGCGCCAACACTGGGCGGGCCATGGTCCTACATTCCCGCCACGCAGTTGCCGCCGGATTTTGCTCTCATCCCCATCACCAGCCCAAAGGAAAACGTCCTGGCTTCCGTTCCGGGGACGTTCGAGGCCCAGGAGGCGGCCATCTCCGCAGGCATTCCCCAGATGGCAACCGTCTACCGTTCCAAAGTGACGTTTCAGCCCATAGTGAACGGCGCGCCGGTGCTGAACCCCATTCCGGGAACGCCGTTGAGCTATGTCTTCAACTCTCCCGACGCCATCATCCAAGTTGCATCGAATCAGTGGTATGCGGTGCAGATGGGCGTCTGGTTCACGGCGCCGGGCTTGTATGGACCGTGGGTGGTGGCGAGCACGGTGCCACCCGTCATCTATTCCATCCCGCCGAGTGCGCCGCTTTTCTACACAACGTTCGTCTATATTTACGCGGCGACGCCAGAGACAGTCGTCGTTGGCTACACGCCGGGGTACATGGGGGTGGTGGTGGAGCCATCAGGGGTGGTGGTGTACGGCACTGGGTACAGCTACGTCGCGTACGTGGGCACCAGCGTGTGGTACCCGCCTCCGGTGACATATGGGTACGCGGCGAACATCACCTATACGCCGTGGACGGGGTTCGCCGTCGGCTTCGCGATTGGCTGGGGTGTAGCGCATGCCTGCTACGCGCCGGCGCCCTACTGGGGACCCATGCCCTACGCCTACCATGGTGCGGCCTACGGCGCGTACGGCGGGGCGGCCGCGTGGGGTCCGCACGGCTGGGCTGCCACCAGCGGTAACATCTACCACCAATACGGGGCAACCTCAGTCGTCAGCCGTAACTCGACTGGCTACAATGCCTGGACGGGCAACGCCTGGAGCAGCAAGGCCGGCACTTCCTACAATTCGGTAACGGGGCGGACGTCGGCCGGCCAAAGCACCCAAGTGCACAACACCTATACCGGCAATTCCGCCTACAACACGCGCGGCGCCACCTACAACCCCAGCACCGGCGTAGCCGCCGGCGGTAGTCGGACGACGGTGACGACGCCCTACGGCCAATCCGCTACCTATGGCCACGCCACTGCAGAGGGTCCGGGTGGCCAGACAACGCACGTCGCGGAGTCCGGGGACAACTACTACGCGGACCACGACGGCAACAATTACAGCTACAACTCCCAGACGGGCCAGGCACAGAAGCAGAATTCGAATGGCAGCTGGAGCAACGTCGACAAGTCCTCCAGCTCATACTCCGGCTATCAGCAGTCTTCGCAAGCGCGAGCGCAGGGCGATGAGAGGTCCGCGAGCGCATCGTACAGCGGAGGCGGCTGGGGCAGCGACAGTCACAGCGGAGGGGGCTGGGGAGGTGCGAGCAGCGGTGGCTGGGGCGGCGACAATCACAGTGGCGGCTGGGGCGGCGGTGGCTGGGGTGGCGGCGACAGTCACGGCGGCTGGGGCGGTGGGGGTGGCGGCGGTGGTTGGGGTGGGTTTCATGGCGGAGGAGGGTTCCGCCGGTAAAGCGTAGGCCTCGGTAGTCAGCGCCCAACCAACGCCCAAGGACGAATTGGGCCAGTGGATTGGTTTCGAAAATCCTTCATTTGAAAGCACTTATGACCCAACTCGGTTTCCGAAATTTGTTCGCGTCGCTGCTCCTTCTTCCGGTTCTCGCCTCGGGGCAAGCCAACTCCAAGCACCCCAACATCCTCGTTATTTTTGGCGACGACATCGGCTACTGGAACATCAGCAAATACAACCGCGGGATGATGGGCTACCACACGCCCAACATCGACCGGATCGCCACGGAAGGAGCCATCTTCACCGACGCCTATGGGCAGCAGAGCTGTACCGCCGGTCGCTCGGCGTTCATCACGGGGCAGTCACCGATTCGCACCGGCCTGCTGAAGGTGGGCCTACCAGGCGCGCCGGAGGGTTTGTCGGACAAGGACCCCACCATCGCTACCCTGCTCAAAGAGCAAGGCTACGCCACTGGGCAGTTTGGCAAGAATCACCTCGGGGACCGCAATGAGTTTTTCCCGACCGTTCATGGCTTCGACGAGTTCTACGGCAATCTCTACCATCTGAACGCCGAGGAGGAGCCGGAGAACGCGGACTACCCAAAAAACCCAGCGTTCAAGACCAAGTTCGGCCCGCGCGGCGTCTTCCACTGCTATGCGACGAACACCGTGAGCTCGCTTCCTGCCGACCCGCGCTTCGGCCCGTGGGGCAAGCAAAAGTGCGAGGATACTGGGCCACTCACCGCGAAGCGGATGGAAACCATCGACGAGGAGATCCTCGCTTCGACCCTCCGGTTCATCGACAAGAACCAGTCAGCCGGTAAGCCGTGGTTCGTCTGGTTCAACACCACCCGCATGCACATCTGGACACACCTCAAAAAAGCTTCGGAGGGTAGAACCGGCTTCGGGATTTATCCGGACGGCATGGTGGAGCACGACGATCAGATCGGCCAGCTGCTGAAGAAGCTTGATACGCTGAAAATCACCGATACCACGATTGTCATTTACACCTCAGACAACGGCGCCGAGACGATGAGCTGGCCCGACGGAGGAACGACGCCGTTCCGGGGCGAGAAGAACACGAACTGGGAGGGGGGCTACCGCGTACCGCTGCTGGTCCGCTGGCCGGGAGTCATCAAGCCAGGTCTCGAGGTCAACGAGATCATCTCGCATGAGGATTGGCTGCCGACGCTTCTCGCCGCCGCGGGCCAGCCGAGTGTCAAGGAAGCCCTGTTAAAGGGCACGACCATCGCTGGCGCGACCTACAAGGTGCACCTCGACGGCTACAATCTGATGGAAGCCTTGCGGAGCGGCGAAGCGAAGGACTGGCCGCGCAAGGAGTTCATGTATTGGACGGACGACGGGGACATCTGCGCCCTTCGTTACGACCAGTGGAAGATTGTCTTCATGGAGCAGCGTGCCCACGGCTTTGACGTTTGGCAGGACCCCATGGTGGTGCTGCGCGTCCCGAAACTATTTAGCCTGCGTTCGGACCCGTGGGAGCGGGCCGACCACGAGGGAATCGGTTATTCGAGGTGGCGGATCGATCGGATTTACGCGCTCCCGCCGACCATCACCTACGTGGCAGGATGGCTCCAGAGCTTTAAGGAATTCCCGCCTCGTCAGAAGCCGGGGACATTTAATCTAAACCAGGTGATGGAGAAGGTGCAGCTCGACGCGTCGCAGTAGCGCGCATTAGTCTGGGATTCGCCGGCCTTTATCTTGGTCCTGCATCGGAACTGTCAGCCCCCTGTGGCGCGATAGGCGAGGAAAAAACACCGGCCGCCCAGTCGTTCGTTGAGTTCTGTGGCGGTGGTTGGCTTTGAGTGGAGGCAGCGCATGCGGCGAGCAAGCAGATTGCCAATGCCAGAATGACTCTTTCTAAGACGTACCTCATTGAAAGACGGACCTCCATCCCAACGGCGCGGGCGAGTAATTGGCCTGGTACGCGTCTATCCTCGCATCCCATGCAGTGTCCAACCGAAAGCTGCGTCCAGGGACACGCCCCATACAGCACGCCATCTCCACTCGCCACAACCCACATAGGTGGGGTCGAAGGCGAAGAGTGGCCGGGCCACGGCCGAGCGAGATTCAGTTGGTGAAGTAGGCCCTCTAAGGCGCGGACTGCACGCGCTTTGCATCGTCCAGGCATAGAAGCAGTCCCTTTGGCGAGCAGTGTCGAAGCGCGGAGGAAGGCCATGGCGAAATTCGCATTTATTGCCCTCACGGTCGCATTGTCCCTAGGTGCTGCTGCGACGGCGGCCGCCCCGAACGCGATCGCCCTCATCGCCGCGCAGTCGCCGCTTCTGACCGTGCCTTCCACGGGGGCCGAGCCGATCGCAATCGGCGTCAGCATCACCCAGTCTCCGCCAGGGTCCGTGATTCAGGGGACACAAATCAAGGACGGTATGGAGATTGCGAAAGACATGGTCAACGCCAAGGGTGGCGTACTGGGCCGACCCATCGTGCTCGTGTACGAGGATAACCAGGGCATCCCCGAGAAGGGCCGAGCTGCGATTGAGAAGCTGATCACAAAAGACGGAGTGGTCGCTGTGACCGGCGGGCACCAGAGTTCGGTATGCCTTGCAGAAATCGAGGTGGCGCACCGCTCGGGGACGCCCTATGTGAACACCAACTGCTATTCCGACGACGTACGTAAGAAGGGCTATGCGCAGGTCTTCAACCCCAGTAACTACAATACGCGCTCCGCGATGGCGATGGCTGAGACGATCGCGGCGATGGGTGTGAAGAGCGTCATCGCCTTCGCCGAGAACACCGATTTCGGTATCGGACAGGCGAAGGTCCTCGCTGGGTTCATCAAGGCCAAGGCACCCGCCACCCAGTTTGGATTCACAACGCTGGACCGCGCCGGGATAGACTTCACCCGTCCCGTACTCGCCCTTCGTGACAATCCACCAGAGATGGTGATGAACCTCATGCTGCCCCCGGCCGCCTACATCCTCATGAACCAGCTTCACGAACAGGGTGTGGTGCCGAGCGCGAAGACTTGGTTCTTCGACGGGGCGGACATCATCGATTACCCGGACTTCTGGCAGAACGTCCGGGAAGCGGGGAAGTGGATGATCTCAGTTGGCCAGTACCATCCACGGATGCCGATGTCGAAACTTGGACAGGACGTCGCCGCCGAGTACACCCGGCGCACGAAAAAGGAACCCAACCGACTCATATTCCAGGCGGCCGATTCGCTGCTCCTGATCGTCGACGCCATCAAGCAGGCGAAAAGCGTGGACCCCACGGCGATCGTGAAGGCGCTGCAGACGATCAGGTTCGACGGCACCCGTGGTGTCATCCAGTTTGGGCACGAAGCCGGGGTTGGCTTCCAGCAGTGGGTTGAGATCCCATACGTGATTTACCAATTCACTGAAGTCAACCAGCCCATCTCGAAAACGACGCTCATCAAAGCGCCGGGGGCGTCGCTTGACGTAAACAAGCTGCAGCGACCTCAATAGGCCCGGCTCGGGTCGAGGCCTCGGGCAAAGAGCGAGAGCGGCGAGGATTCCACTGCCTCCGGTGGTCTACTCTCGGCGTCGCTCGGGCCAACGGCGTTTGCGCGGCCGTTTGCGAGGCTTACCTAGGCGCGTTCTTCTCCCGGGCTTTGGAAGCGGGCCCGCGGCTCTTGAACGTACGCGCGAGGTTTTGGCTACGCAGCAGCGGACGTCCCGGACCGTTTGCGGTCGTGAAGTACCCCGGCGCGATAAGCGCGTTACGCAAAGTCCTGTACGAGGCCGTCCTGGACCCTCCGCGAGAGCCAGCCCAACAATGGGCCGTCCTTCGCTTCGTACCGGGAGAGCTCTTGGTACGCGATGCTGTAGGCCCGCCCGACCATGACGCCCTGCAAGCCGTCGTAACGGTCCAGGTCTGACTGTACGACCGCGGCGGCGGCCAAACGCACAGCCTGCGTCACTTCGGGCTGGCTGAGCATTGCCGTCGGGTCCATGGGCTCTCCCAGCGAGGCCAGCTGTTTCAAAGCCTCCGAGGAGGCTTTGTCCGAAAGAGTCTGTCGGGCTGCGTCCTGCATTGACGCTTCTCCTCGTGTTGGCACCGGCTCCTTCGAACCATGCATTCTCGACACCAGGGCTAAACCCCGAAACTCTCTCCGGGTTGGGTGGGTCATTTCGCCGCAGGTGGGTCAGGAGACCGCCTTTTTTTTCGGACCCGTCGCGTCACTTCGACGGGCGACACCGGGGTCGGAGCATGAAGTGGCTAAATTGGCAGGGCTTTGGCACCGCGAGCATTCAGAGGGTGATCAACGCCTCGCCCCGCCCTTTCCGACGCTGGGCGGTGAGAATCAGACGCTGCGGAAATCCTCAGGCTCGGCCCATTCTGAAGTGACAGGAAGAACCTTCGAAATGCGGGACCGGCGCACGGAATTTTACCGCGACCCCGAGCTTGAAAAGCCTTCGCGCTCCCAAACAGGTGCTACGGGGTCTTGACTCCGCGGCTGTTCCAGAGGATGGGCGCTTGAGTTGCAGGCCGCAACAAGGGCCACGCTTGGGAATTTGGAAGAACGAAGTCTGGTCTGCCTTGGAGAGGGGCCGGATACGCTCGACGTCCGATTCAGCCCTCCCCTATCATCGTCACTGAGTGCCGTCGCTCGGTGTTTCGAGCCGAACGTTCGAGAACCAGAGTTGTTTCCAGCGCCGGACTCGCTCGTCGACGGCCAACGCTTTGGGTGAAACGACGGTCGGGCTGCCGAAGGTCGTTCCATTTTCGATGGCCTGGACGTTGACGGCCGCATAGCACAGCTCGCCTTCCCGGTAGGACACGCCGATCAGAACGCCGCATCGGGCGCACAGCAGGAATTCTGCAGTGTCGCTGCCTTGTCGATATCGTCCGAACAGTTGAGTCTCCCGAGCTTTAATGCGCAACGAACCTTCGGGGTCGGATACGTACGACGCCGCGTGCTTGCGACAGAAGCGGCAATCGCAGGCGCGCGGGCAATACGAGTCGGAGGGCTTCGAAAGCTCCAGCTCGACGGAGAGATTGCCGCAATAGCAACCTCCGAGGACAGTAGACATAACGGTTCCCGCCGTCCGTGAAAGCGGTACGTTCGCGACAGTTGCATCAACCTCCAAAGGAGTCAAAGCATCTCGACGGGTCGTTCGAGTGCGCCGGGCGCTGATGGCCTGCGAAGTGGGAGAGATTTGAGGATGACAATCGAAGGTGTGCTTGGCCGGCTCATGATGTCGATTGGGACGGTCGTCGCCGGCTTTGTCCCGCTGCTGGTCGATTTGAGCCCGACCCACGTTTTCAATCCAGCGTGGCCCGCACATGCCCGGCTACATGAAGTATGGCTCCTTGCAACCGGCAGTCTTCTGGCGCTGGTCGCTCTGTACTTCATCTGGTTCTATCGCGACCGGCCGCGGTTCGGGATCGCCATGGGAGCGGTACTTGGTAGTGTGCTGCTGGGCGGCTTTTTTGCCGCCTCTGCGACTTCCTCACTCTACGGCGGCATTCTGGTGGACCCCGTCACGGCGCCCGTGATGCCCAATCAGGACCTGATGTGGGGTATGCCGCTCAATAGCTTTGTCTTTGGGCTTGCCTGGGTCTTCTTGCTGTCCGGCGCCGCACTGACCAGCGGCGCAACGCGTACCGGTGTCGCCGGCTGACCCACGAAAGGGAGAACAGTCAGCGAACAGCCTAAGCCGCTGAGCTGCGATTTAGACGTTCACGGCTGCACTTCAACGTCGCAATGGGGTCTTGGCGCGACGGGGCGCTGCGGGATGGACGCCCGGAACATCGGCGTTCGACTGCTTGCACCCTCTCTGCCGAGCCTTCACGCCGTCCGGTCCTTGGCCCCGGTCAGCCGCGGAAGTGCCGCGACGTGTTCCACATACTAGGCGACCACTTAGCCGTGATGCGGTGGGTGCCGTGTGGAAGGCCGGTCCGCCGGCGCCACAGCACGCCGAGCTGCGTCCCAACTGCATCAGAGCCGCGGCTTCCTCGTCCACGGAGGCGTGTTCGTCCTCGACCGTCTGCGCTTGTTCCATGAGACGATGCTAGCGGCTCGGCGCGACCGACGGGAGGCGCTGGGCGCAAAAGCCACGGGTCTCCAACGCCAGGGTGCGACGCGAGAACCTGGAAGCGCTGCTGCCGTAACAGCCTGACCCGGTGTAAGTGGGTAGCCCCATGACAGATCCGACGCATTATCCATTGCTTGTTCTCGTGTTCACCTTCACGGCGCTCTGGCTCTCGGAATTCGTCGGCGGCTCCATTCTCAAGAGCCGCAAGGACCTGGACGCTGCGTCACGCGAAGATTTTGGCATCATCGTGACCGCAACGCTGACCCTACTCGGCCTCCTCATCGGATTCAGCTTTTCGATGGCCATCAGCCGCTACGATCAGCGCAAGAACTACGAGGAAGCCGAGGCCAATGCGATCGGCACAGAATACATCCGGGCTGACCTGCTGCCCGCCGGCGATGCGGCGAAAGTGCGCGCGCTGCTTAGGGAGTACCTCGATCAACGTATCTTGTTCTACACGACTCGCGATGGACAACAGCTGAACCAAGTCAATAAATACACAGCGCACTTGCAAGGCGAGCTCTGGTCAGCGGTGCGGGTTACCGCAGCTACACAGCCGACGCCGATCCTTGCACTCGCCGTCTCGGGCATGAACGATGTGTTGAACTCCCAGGGGTACACGCAGGCCGCGTGGTGGAACAGGATTCCGCCGGCGGCTTGGGCGCTGATGGCCGCGATCGCCCTCTGTTGCAACCTGTTGGTCGGTTATGGTGCGAGATCTGGCCGAGCGAAGGCGTATCTCCTGCTGGTGCTACCGCTTGTCGTCTCTGTGGCATTCTATCTCATCGCGGATCTCGACAGCCCTCGCACGGGCATCATCCGAGTGCAGCCGCAGAACCTGTTGAGCTTGTCACAATCCCTGCATGCGGACTGACGAGGGCGCAGGGTGCAGCGAGCCCAATCTGGGCGATGAGTTCAAGGCCGTCGGCTGGGCAGTGGTGGTGCGTTTTCTAAAGCACGCGCCCCAACGTCAACAGGGCAACGCGCGCACCGATAAGCGCTGTGGGTTACCGGATCTGCTTCAACGCGGTGGCCATGCGGAATGCGGCTTCGGCGTTCGGATTCGTTGTGATAGGTGAAGCCGAGGCGCAAGAAGTGTTGCTCGCGCCCAAAAAAATCGAAAATCCTGGCACCGCGAAACAACACATCGAGCTTCTCGCCGCCACGTTCCCAAGCGGCGACATCGATTCCGTCGGCAGTTTTCGTCCATAGTGCCATGCCGCCGTCGGGACGTGCGACCGTCATGAACGTCCGTCTTCCAGTACCTTTCGAATGGCAGCGATCGTATTCCAATTGCGTGTCGTGATGGGTGTGCCGAAGAGTCTATCCATCGCGGCGAGTTGCCGTATCGTCTGCATTTGACGTCGGTAGATCCCGAACAGAAACCTGCCTTCCCTTGCGAGGACTCTCACCAACCAACTTCCGTGCAGAGGGAGCGCGAAAGGGGTGGGGGGCGCCGGCCGACGAGGTAGGCGGGACATCACACTCACGAAGCGAACGACATCGGAGCGAATCGGAGCGCGTCCAAAGCGGGAGGCGGACGCCGCGCCGAGAAGCGCGCCGCTGTCGCAGATGATGACTTCAGCCTGGACCGGCAATCGGCGCTCGATTTCCGCGAGTAGCTGGCTCTGACTGACCGGCCGACGAACCAAGAAGGTTCCTGCCGCACCAAAGTTGACTACATCGTAGCGTTTCAGCTGCTGGGCGAGCAGGGACGGATGGACGAGCTTGTGCCCGCCGACGTTGATTCCTTTCAGGAAGACCACGAGCGCCACGGAGGTCTCCTCTTGGAGGGGATGTGACCGTGCTTCGCCATTCTCGCTGCGTCCGACGATTCGATCGCGGCAGTTCTAAAGCATCTACCCAGCGACATGAAGTCGGTTGGTTAGCGAGGTTTTCGGATGGCGTTCGCTACCTGTTCGCTGCCCGCTCGGGTGCGGAGGGTTCTCCATGCCGCAGAGCGCGCGTCACGTCCGAGCCCTATAGACCCTGGGGGGGCTAGGTACCCTGTTGCGGGACAAAGACTCAGGTGGTTATACTTTCGGTATGAAGACAGCAATTTCATTGCCAGACGGCATCTTCCACGAGGCCGAGCGACTCGCAAAGCGTCTGAAGAAGTCGCGCAGCGAACTCTACCAGGAGGCGGTCGCGGAGTACGTCGCCCGACACGAGCCGGAGGCGATCACGGAGGCCATGAACGACGTCTCCGCCCAGATGGACACACGACTGGACTCGTTCTCGTCGAATGCTGCGCGTCAGGTGCTGGAGCAGTCTGAGTGGTGATCGCGCAGGCTGATGTCTGCTGGGCCGACCTGCCCGATCCCGTTGGGTCCGGACCGGGATTTCGGCGGCCCGTCCTGGTCGTGCAGGGTGATTCGCTCAACCGGAGCCGCCTCGCAACGGTCGTGTGCGTTCCGCTCACGAGCAACCTCAAGTGGGCTAACGCGCCAGGAAATGTGCTCCTGCCCGCGCGGACCTCTGGGCTAGGCAAGGACTCGGTTGCCAACGTCTCGCAAATCGTCACGCTTGACCGTGCCCTGCTCAACGAGCGGGTGGGCCGCGTTTCGAAGAAGCAGTTGGAGCTCATCTTCGCGGGAGTGGACATCGTTCTCGGCCGCTGACTCGGCACCGAGCCTCGAGGTCGCTCGACCAGATAAGGCCTAGGGCGGCGGATACCATTCGAACCCGCGACTCCGAGCTTGGGAAGCTAGCTTCGGATTCTTGAACGTTGCTACGGGGTCTTGGCAGTCCGTTCGTCGCCCGGCGAGACCGCTGCCGTCGCCCCCCAAGGAGCTCCCAGCGTTACGTTCGGAATGACGTTCGGCGGATGCGAAGCAGTTCGCCTCCGACGGTGTCCAGCATTCTTGGGATCCATCATCGACACACGTTTCGACAGCGAGGTCTGCGCGCCCGCAAGCTGACCAGCTCCACTCGATGTGGAACGCGCGACGTTTGCTGGGGATGTTGAGGAGCTCGGCTTAATCCCCACATTTCGTGACACCGAGAGCGGCAGTCGCGCTTCGCAACAGCACTGAGCCCAAGGGCCGGCCGTCCTCCTAAGGCATTCGCCTGATAACCAAGCATTTCGGCTTGTGGCATTACGGCACCGAAGGAGGGTGCTTGCACAACGAGGCGCGGTTGATTTGTGCGGTGGCGCGAAGTGCGGGAAGCAGGCTTGGACGCGCCCTACTGTCGTTGGTCGCCCTCGCGGATTTGTTCGTCGGCGCCGGGTGTGGTTTTGGCACATATGACGACAGTGCGGCTCCGCAGATAACCACTGCAACCAACGGTGTGGCCGATGCCGGCCAGTGGTGGCCGTGGGCCTGCCCCGATGGCGACAATCCGAGCCCAGCCTCCATACCCCTCGAGTACAGGGCATCGGGTTCCTGTGGAGACGGTGGTGCGTTCACGCTCAGCGTGAATGGCTGCGAGATGTTCGGCACTTGGTCCGTTCTCGGTCTGTCGGGCGTACAAACCCTCCAACCCACGAGGACGCCAAGCTTGGGCGGATGGATTGTCTCCGCGACACCCTCGGCCGCAAATGGCGGGGTGTCTGTCGGAGATGGTGGCGCCGAGACTTGGAATTGTGAGGCAACGCCGACCGCGGACGGGGGGCTCACGTTCACTTGCTCCGACGTCAATTCCTCGGCGACGACTTGCCAGAGCACTCTCACTCCGGTGCGCGATTAGTGGCCCAGCCGTCTTCGCCGAAGCTGTTGCGGCTTTGGCCGCTCGGCATCGCGGCATTCCTGCTCTCCTCGCCTGCACCAGCCCAGTCGGACATTCCAGCCCCCAAGGCTCCGCCGCCCTCCGCGCCTCCCACTCAGGTCCCTTCCACGACCGTCGCACCGGTCGCCGAGTCCTCGCAGCAAACGAATGCGAGGCTGGCCATCGCAGACGCGGGCGAACAGCCGTTCGTCCCCGAAGTCCCCGCCACCGACCTGCTTTTGCCAGGGCGCTCAGACGTGGTGGCCCCTGTTGAGTCGCCCAGCTTTCAGACGACGGTCACAGCTGTGCGGCCCGATCCGGCTCTCATCGGCGCCAGTGCCACCACGGTCACACGCGAGCAGGTGGAAGCCTTGCCTGGCGGCGACAATCAGACCATCGCGGACATCGTGACGATGCAGCCTGGAACCGTCGCCGATTCGTTCGGTTCCAATATCCACGTGCGTGGTGCCGACGGCGCGATCCTTTATGTCGTCGACGGGATCCCGATCTTCACTCCCCCGCTGGGGACCGTCGGACAGTTGTTGAACACGTTGCCGATCCGGCTGGTGCAAAACATCACAGTTTACACGGGCGGGTTCCCGATCGAGTACAGCTCCTCGCTCGGCGGTGTTGTCGATATCCAGACCCGGCGGCCGACGGTCAATCCCACCGCGGAAGCGCAAATCACGTATGGGACCTACAACTTCACCGACGTCGCGCTCAACTACTCCCAGACCATCGGCAAGCTCGGTGTCTTCGCCAGCGCGGACTACGTCAGTACGGTTCGCGGCTTGGACACTCCCAACGCCGTCGGTGTGCTCCATGACTACCGGAGCGGCGGTAACGGCTTCGTCAAGCTGGACTACGAGGTCGACAGCCGCAACCGGTTGGCGCTGATCGCGACCTACGAACAGGACAAGTTCCAGATTCCGATCGATCCGACGATGCTGCCGCTCTCGGACGCCCCACCGGGTGCAGTCCGGGGCAACGACGTGTACGGCAACCCGCCGCCGCCATTCGTCCCTTACAACGCCAACCCGACCGACTTCGAGCGCACGTTCTTCGCGGCGCTGTCCTATATTCACGACGGCGACGTCGGCACCCAGATCTCCATCTTTTCCCGAGGTCTCTACGAGGACTTCAACTGCGATCCGGCTGGCTCGCTGGGCGCCACCGCCGATCCCGGTTCCGTCTGCAACACGTTCAGCCGCAATGCTGTCCAATTCGGCGGCCTTGCCAGTGCAAGCTGGAACTGGCTGACCGGCAACACCTGGAAGGCGGGGGTTGAGGTCCGCGATCAGCAGAGCTCCGTAAACACCTCGCTGTTCACGCGCGACGACGGCTCGCCCTCGGGTGGCCCAGACCCGTCTCTGACGCTGAGCGGCAGCGACAACATCAACACGCTATCTGCCGGCGTCTACTTGGAAGATCGGATCGAAGTGGGCAATTTCACGTTTCTACCGGGCGTGCGTTTCGACTTTCAGAACACCAGCTTCGCCCCTTCCAACGAGCCCAACCTCTTCCTGAGCGGGCCTAGCGCTCGTCTGGGCGCCTCGTATGCGCTCAACGACGCTGTGATCCTTCACGCCTTTGTCGGCTACCTCTGGGAGGCACCGGTCAACTTCGACGCTCCGGTGTTGGCGCCGATCCTCGTCCCGTCCTTGGGAGGGCAGCCGCAGCCGGTGGATCTCAAGCCCGCGACGACTCTCAGCGCCGAACTCGGCGTCTCCGTGCATCCCAAGCCCTGGATTACCCTGGGGCTGACCGGCTGGATTCGCCTCACCCACAACATGCTCGATCACCAGAACATTGGGAACTCCGATCTGTGGGCCAGCTTCAACTGGGCACAGGGTCGGGCGCTCGGCTTCGACCTGTACGGCTCCGGTCAAATCGCGAAGTTTCGCGGGTTCATCTTGAGCGGCTTCGCCAATCTGAGCGCCCAGGACGCGCAGCAGCTCAACATCAATTCACAGAAGTTCTTGTTCTCGCCGGACGACCTGACAGCGTCAGCAGTCTGGACCACCATGGACCACGTGCAGAACTGGACGGCAAACGTCGGCCTCGTCCTTCAGGATGCCGGCAAGTGGAACAACTTAGCCATCCGCTTCAACTACGGGAGCGGCTTCCATACCGGGATCGCCACCAACGAGACCGTGCCCGAGCATTCCACCGTCGATGTGACGATGAGCCACACCTTTGACCTGCCTTTCAAGCCCCAACTCGCGTTCGACGTCTTCAACCTCTTCAACGACATCTACGCCTACCGGCTGGGCACCGGATTCTTCGGCAACTCCCAGTACGCCGCACTGCGCCGATTTGATCTGCGACTGCTCATTCATTTCGGCTGAAAAACCCAATTGGCCCGACTTCATCGGAGCAAGACTGTGGGGACGTTTCTATGGCGCTGCTCATTGCTCGTCATCGTCGGTTTTTTGTTGCCAGGGTGCGGCGACACCGGGAGCTGTCTGTTCACAACCGACGCCGGCTATGACTACTGCGAGGATTTTCTCGGGACGGAGTACAACTCTTCCGCCGCAGAGAACACCTGCAGCACAGGCAATGGCGCCTACTCGTCGAGCCCCTGCTCTATGGCAGGCACCTTGGGCGTTTGCGCCATCGGCACTGGAACGGGCGACAACTACCAGTATACGTACACGCTCCCTGATGGATCGGATGCTGGCTCAGTCACGACGACGACCTTAGAGAGCGCGTGCGGTATCGCCGGCGGAACATTCACTCCGGGCTGAACAGTGAATCGGTTCGCGGTCAACCGACAGCTTCTCGCTGCGTGACCAACAGTCCTTTGGTCAAGGCCTTCGGCATCGGACCGGAAGGCGTGTCGTTGATTCGCCCCGATGGTTTCATCGCTTGGCGCTCCGTCGACGCACCGCAAGATCCAGCGCGTGCCCTGACCGATGCGCTCGGCGAAGTGTCGTCTTCGGTGCGCCGCTGACAATCTTTTCCCTTGGAGCCCCCCTCGACTTACGGGGTGGGCCGTCACTCAGCGCATAGGGTCGCAACCAATCCGCCCTTCAATCGCTGTGCCCTTGCTTCCCCATGCGCGTGTTCATCTCTTCGGGAGAAACGTCCTCGACGTGGGTCGAAAAAGTCCACTTGTGGCCGTAGGGGTCGAGCAGAGTACCGGAGCGATCCCCGTAGAACTTGTCCGCCAGCGGCTGTTCGACCTTGGCTCCTGCGGCAACGGCCCGATTAAAGGATGCGTCGCAGTCCTCGACGTAGACGCTGATGCCCACGCTCGTACCGCCGAGGCTTTGCGGACCCTTCACGTTTCTCTCCGGAAACTCGTCCGCGAGCATCACGATTGAGCCGCTTATGCGGATCTCTGCATGGCCAAGCCTCCCATCGGGCATTGGCATTCGGAAGAGCTCAGTTGCCCCAAACGCCGTTTTGTAGAAATCGATCGCCCGCGCGGCGCCCCTGACGATGAGGTAAGGCGTCACTGTGTGGTAACCCTCTGGAATGAAATGCTTCGCTTTCGTGGCCACGGCAGCCTCCTGGCGGCCCCTGGGCTCGCTGGGCGAGGAGGGTGCCAAGCCTTTTCACCAAGGGCAAGGGCTCGCGTCCAAATCTCTCCTTGGTGCCATCCGGTTGGTGTCGGCCACCGCGGAAGCGTACCTCTGGCCGACGTGACAGCATGTCTTCTCCAGAGAGATGGGACTAGCCCCGACGCTTGGCGTCTGCAGGCAATGGTGACGAGCGACTCCCTGTCGTTTCCGGGTCCTCTCTGGAGGCGGCGGGCCGCCTAAGCTCCCGCCGTTGCACGGGCGCCGGGCCACTGATTTCTCTCAGCCAGGAATGAGAAAAGCTGGTTCCGACCTTTTGCTGGCGCTTCCGCGGAAGCTGGTTAGTTTGTGTTGTGTGCGAGCGTACCGCTCGGCACTCGAGTCATCTGCACTAGGTCAGGCGGTCTCGATTCGTAAATGCGTAGTAAGAACGAATCCGAGGTCTCACCATGTTTGCTCGCAACGTGCATTTGCAACTGAAGCCCAACACCGCCACGCAGTTCACCCAGACGCTGGAGAAGGACGTGCTTCCCCTTCTGCGCAAGCAGCCAGGGTTTCAGGAGGAAGTCGCCTTCATCGGCTCCAACGGGAACGAGGCGTATGCGATTAGTTTCTGGGAGTCGAAGGAGAAAGCCGAGCAGTACGGCCGCGCAGCCTACCCGGAAGTGCTGAAGGCCTTGGGCAACGTCGTTCAAGGGACTCCGCAAGTTCTGAGCTACGAAGTGTGCAGCTCAACGATTCCCAAAATCACGGCTCGTGCCTAAGGGATCGGGTTGAGTATTCTTGAGGGCGGCGCAAGCCGCCCTTTTTTTGCCTGAAGTCTTGGACCGGCGGACCCGTGGCTTGCCTGTGGCCAGAAAATTGGCTGGGAAGTTCGCCCATACGAGAGCGGCGGATGGGATTCGAACCCACGACCGAACGGCTGCGAGCTAGCGCGCAGCGCCGTGAGGGTGCCGTAGCGCTCCGAGAACGACTTGCCTACGCTCATTGCTCGAAATCCTCCATCACCCAAATGTCCCCGCCCTCGGGGCGGAAGCGGTCGAAAAGCACGAAACGGCCGTCCGGCGACCAGACGGGATAGTCAATCCGGACGCGTGGGTCGGTGAACTCGAAGACCTTCTGGGGATCCCCGCCTGTCAGCGGCGAAACCCAGAGGGTCTTGTGGCCCGTGACGTCCATGATCCTCGAGAAATCGGGTGAGAAGGAGATGTGCGAGCCGCCCGCCTGCTCGCCGACTCGCTGCGGCTCGCCGCCGTCGACGGCAACACGCATCGTCTGACCTTTTCCACCGCAGGTCGGGCAGCGGAAGACGACCTCCCGGCCGTCTCGAGAAAAGCGCAGGAAATGGCCGCCTGCGCCGACGCGGGTGAGCTGACGCGGCTCGTCGCCGTCGGTAGTCATGAGCCAGACCTCCAAGCGGCCTCCCTGGTCCGACTGGTAGGCAATCTGCCGGCCGTCTGGCGAGAAGAACGGATTGATGTCGATCGAGGGAGCCTTCGTGAGCTGGACGAGCTTGCCCGACGCGACCTCGACCTTCCAGATGTCGGCGTTTCCCGAGCGCGACGAGAAAGAAGACGAGCCAGCGCCCGTCGGGCGACCAGGTCGGCTGGAAGTCGCCGCCGGGACCTTTCGTGAGCTGGCGCGTCGAGCCGTCCGCGAGCGAGTACAGCCAGATGTTCATGTCGCCCGAGCGGTCGGAGTTGAAGGCGATCCACTTTCCGTCCGGCGACCAGGCGCCGCGGCTGTCCTCACGCGTCGTCGCGACGACCTCCTGCGGCTCGCCCACCGGGCGCCCGCTCTCTGGCGAGACGGGCAGCTTCCAGATGTCGGCGTTCTGCTTCAGGATCGCGAAGGCGAGCTTCTTGCCATCGGCCGACAAGGCGGCCTCGACATCCTGCCCTGCGCCAGTCGTGAGCTGCTGCGGCGGCCCAGCCGGCGCGCCGTCCTGGCCTATCTCGCTCCTCCACAGGTTCAGGCCTCCGCTACGATAGGACGAGAAATAGACGAAGCGGCCCGAAGGGGACCAGACCGGATCGATGTCCTGGTAGAGGTCGTTGGTGATCCAAGCGAGGGCCTTCGAGGCCACATCCACGACCCGGACGTCGAATTTGGTGCGCTCGATGTTCTGGAAGACGATCCGCCTGCCGTCCGGAGACCAGCGCGGCCGCATGTGCACGACGGCTTCGGAGACGTCCGACGTAACCTGCTGGGGGTTGTGCCCCTGGGCATCCAGGATCCAGATCTGCCTCGGACCCGCCCAGGACGCGTCCACCGCGATGCGCTTGCCGTCGGAAGAGTAGGCCGGATCGAACGCGTTCTCGACGAGCCGCGTCTCTTTGCCGGACGCGACGTCGATCGCCCAAATGTCGCCGTCGTCGTAGTACCCGAACACGTCTGAGGGCTCCAGACGCTGCCCGGCCTTGCGCGAGCGCGCGAAGAGGATCGTCCGGCCGTCCGGAGACGAGGCGGGCTGGATGTCGTCGAAGTCGCTCTTCGTCAGGCGCTTCTCCTCGCCCGTCTGTAGGTTTTTGACGAAGATCTGGCGCAGGTTCCCGACGTCCGCCGAGTACGCCAGGCTTGTTCCATCGCCCGACCAGGCGGGCGACGACTCGACGCCCTCGGCGAACGTGACCTGAGAGAGCCGGAGCTGTGGCGCGGCGCCCGAGCCTCGGCCCCGCAGGGCGAGCTGGACAACGGCTAGGGCGAGAAAGCCGACCGCGACGGCTACGCCGACCGGTCCGGAGACCAAGGGCCGGCCCCAGCGTCGCCAGGCCGATGGCTGTGCCGCGATTGCCGGCTTCGTTTCGGTAGGCGGCCCGGAACCAGTGGGTGCCCGCAGCAGCTCGAGATGGAATGCCAGGTCTCGCGCAGACTGGAAGCGCCGCGCGGGGTCCTTCTCGAGGCAGCGCCGCGCCACCTGTACGAGGGCCGGGGGAATGGTCGTCGGAAGAGGCTCGGGCTCGGTGCGGAGAATGGCGTAGCCGCTTTCCACCAGAGAGCTCGCCGGAAAGGCCCGGTGTCCGGCCAGCATCTCGTATAGAACCGCTCCGAGGCTGAAGAAGTCCGTCCGGGCGTCAACCGGGTCGCCCCGCACCTGCTCGGGCGACATGTAGCCGGGGGTCCCGAGCACCATCCCCGTCCCGGTATGAGCTCCGGAGGGGGACAGGGTCTCGTCCAGCAAGGCGTGGGGTGCCGCCTCGCGGGCCTCCTCGACGAGCTTGGCTATGCCGAAGTCAATAAGCTTGACGTGCCCGTCCTGCGTGACGAAGACGTTTTCGGGCTTCAAGTCCCGGTGCACAATGCCGCGCGCGTGCGCCGCGGCTAGCCCCTGGGCCATGGCTGCCGCCCACTCGAGAGCCGTGGCCAGCGGAACCGGCCCTTGGGCCAGCCGCTCCCTCAGCGTCTCGCCTTGAAGCAATTCGGTGACGAAGTAGGGCTTCCCGTCGTGAAACCCGACGTCGTGAAGAGCGACAACGTTGGGATGAGCCAGCGAGGCGGCCAGCTTTGCCTCGCGCTCAAAGCGCTCGAGAAGCGCTCCGTCGCCGGCGAGTTCCTCGGACACGACCTTAATGGCTACGTCGCGCCCCAGCCGTGTGTCCTTGGCCCGGTATACCTCGGCCATCCCCCCAGCCCCCAGGAGAGCCACTACCTCATAGGGGCCGACCCGGGTGCCCGCTGTCAGACGCACGGGTGGACTCTAGCCCAGGGCCACCGACGGAGCTGAGAAGGCATGCGGCTGGCCACGCTTACCCGTCCTGGTGTGGCGGTCTATCCTTCCTTCCTCACCCGAGGCTCCTGAATGTACCAACGGGGTCTTGGCATTAACCCCTCGCCGCCCGTCGAAACCTCAGGACGCGGGCTCCCAGACGCTCACGGCGGTAGGTTCGGGAGTACGTTCGGAGCGCCGAGACGTCGCCGCATTGGTTGGGCGACTCAAGAAGGAGACGCCATGAAGCAGAGGGGACCGGGTAGCCGCGGCTTCTCGAAGGTCAACGCTGGGTTTGAGGACGCGATCGCGTACCAAGGTGGGAAGGCTCTGCTGACTATCCGCGATGTCGAGCGGAGGCCCCCACGGCCCATGAGAGTGAAGACGTTGTCGTTGTCCGTGCCGGGATGCGCGTGGCACAGGCCGCGTTCGCCCGAATCCTGAACGTCAGCCCACGTGCGGTCCAGGCTTGGGAGCCAGCGCCCGCCAGCCATCCGACGCCACGCTAGAACTGCTCAATGTTGCGAAGAAGTACCCAGAGGTCTTGTTTGATGTGGCATCTCAGCCGGACCGCCAGTCAGGCTGGTAGAAACCCCACGACCGAGAACAACCGTTGACGGGAGAACGTATGACAACGCTTGAGGAGTTGAGGCTTGAAGAAGCTAGGAAGGGTGTTCCTTGGAGGCGCTGGGGTCCGTACCTCTCCGAGCGCCAATGGGGCACCGTCCGAGAGGACTACAGCGCAGACGGGAACGCCTGGGATTACTTCCCACATGACCAGGCGCGCTCTCGCGCGTACCACTGGGGAGAGGACGGCCTCGCGGGAATTTCCGACGACAAGCAACACCTCTGCTTCGCCCTCGCTCTCTGGAATGGTGCAAATCCAATCCTCAAGGAAAGGGCCTTTGGACTCACCAACAGCGAGGCAAATCACGGGGAGGACGTCAAGGAGTGCTACTTCTACCTCGACAGCACGCCGACCCACTCGTACATGAAGTACCTCTACAAGTACCCTCACCGAGCGTACCCCTACCACCAACTCATCGAGACCAGCCGGCGCCGCTCTCGCCAAGAGGCGGAGTACGAGTTACTGGACACGGGCATCTTCGCGGAGGACCGCTACTTCGACGTTTTCGTGGAGTACGCTAAGGCCGCCCCCGAGGACCTCTTCATCCGCATCAGCGTGGCAAACCGAGGAAGGGAGGCCGCCTCCATCCACGTGTTGCCGACGCTTTGGTTCCGCAATACCTGGAGCTGGGGTGACGCCGCCGAGAAGCCTTCGCTCCGGCAATCAAGCGGCCCTGGCGCCCTTAGTATTATCGGCGCGCAACACGCAACGCTCGGACAGCGTTGGCTCTACGTCGAGGGCAAGACGCCGCTGCTGTTCACCGAAAATGAGACAAACAATGCGCGCCTCTTCGCCTCGGCGAACGCTAGCCCTTTCGTGAAGGACGCCTTTAACGAATTTGTCGTACATGCCCGACGCGACGCCGTGAACCCGGCTGGCATTGGCACCAAAGCAGCAGCGCATCATCAGCTCACAATCGGTCCTGGGCAAACGGCCACAGTTCGGTTGCGTCTCACGGACCGACCTCTCGCGGCCCTCTTACAGCCCTTCGGCGACTTTGAGGCGACGTTGACGGCCCGCTCAAAAGAGGCCGACGACTTCTACATTTCTATTACGCCCAAAGGGGCCACCGAGGACACCGCCCGGGTCATGCGGCAGGCTCTGGCTGGAATGCTTTGGAGCAAGCAGTATTACGGCCTCGACGTCCAGAAGTGGCTCGAGGAGCACGGCATCGGCCCGTTCTCCGAGGGGAGCTCAGTTCGCAACCAGGAATGGGCCCATATGGTGAACGACCATGTGGTGTCGATGCCGGACAAGTGGGAATACCCCTGGTACGCGGCCTGGGACCTTGCCTTCCACTCCATCGTCTTCTCTGGAGTGGATGTGGACTTCGCCAAGCAGCAGCTGGACCTGCTGCTGGGTCCGACGTACCTGAATCCGAGTGGCCAAATTCCAGCCTATGAGTGGAACTTTAGTGACGTGAACCCACCGGTGCATCCGTGGGCCACCCTTTTTATTTACCGAATGGAACAGGCGCTCCAGGGCGTGGGCGACATCGACTTCCTGAAGCGCGCCTTCGGCAAACTCCTTTCAAACTTCACCTGGTGGGTGAACCGCAAGGACCGCTTCGGAAAAAACGTCTTCGAGGGTGGATTTCTGGGGCTCGACAACATCGGCGTTTTCGACCGTTCGTCCCCGCTTCCTACCGGCGGCCATCTTGAGCAGGCAGACGGCACCGCGTGGATGTCGCTCTTCTGCCAGAACATGCTCGAGATAGGCGTCGAGGTCGCCGCTCACGACCCCACCTTCGAAGACCTAGCAGTGAGGTTTGTCGACCACTTCCTCCTCATCACGCGGGCCATGAACCGAGAGGGTCCTCAGGGCATGTGGGACGAGGAGGATGGCTTTTATTACGACGTCCTGCGAAGGCCCGATGGAAGCGCGGAACGGCTGAAAGTTCGGTCGATGGTCGGACTCCTTCCCCTGTGCGCCACAACTGTGGTGGAGCCGTGGCAGCGAGAGAGAGTTCCAAACCTCATGGCTCACATGTTAGAGCGAGCGCGCCGCCAACCGGATATTTTTCGAAACATGCACGCGTGGGGAGAAGGGTACCTCGGCCACGGTGAGCGGGGCATGATGGCAATAGTCAACCAGGAGCGACTCCGTCGCATTCTGAGCCGCATGCTGGACGAGGGCGAATTCCTTAGTGCCTATGGTATCCGCGCACTATCCCGCTACCATGCACAGCACCCATACATCCTCAACGTATCAGGCCAGGAGTACCGAGTGGGCTACGTGCCCGGTGACTCCGACAGCGGGATGTTCGGTGGTAACTCGAACTGGCGTGGACCGATTTGGATGCCGGTAAATGTGCTGCTCATCCGTGCTCTGCTTAACTATTACCTCTACTATGGAGACTCTTTTAAAATCGAGTGCCCAACGGGATCGGGGCGACTCATGAACCTATTCCAAGTGGCCAAGGAAATCGCGACGCGACTTACCAGCATCTTTTTGCGCGATGCGCAGGGTCGACGACCAGTACACGCAGCGGCACAGGAGTACCGAACCGACCCCCACTGGCGGGACTTGGTGCTCTTCTACGAATACTTCCACGGGGACACGGGGGCAGGTATCGGCGCCAGTCACCAGACCGGCTGGACTGGCCTCGTCGCGACCCTCATCCAAATCTTCGGTCGCCTCGACGAAGCCCAGTACTTGGAAGGCGGTAAAGAGGTGGCCTTCAAGAGTAGTGCTGCATAATGCCGCCGCCAGAGCGTCCTCCGCTTTAGCAGAGCGGCTGGCGGAGCTGATTGGCGCACCTCCTCTTGACCCCTTCGCGATTCCGTGACCGCTGGCTTCCACACCTTGGGTGCCCGCCCGTTTGATCTTTTCGGCGTGTGGTCTGACCTCGCCGACTCCAGCGAATCGCGCCCGAGATCACCGGCGTGGCCCAGACATCCCCGCGAAGGGTTTGGACGGAGCCCATAGTGCGGCCGCTCACTTGGAAGGACCTTCGTGACACTGCTGCGTCGCACCACCTCGGGCGGGCGGGGTGTGCCTATGGCTGGTGCAGAGGGTGCTCCGCCACGCAGACCCACGCATCGCGTCTGAGCGCTACGCCCACCTAGAGCAGGACTACCTCGGAATGGGAGTCGTCAATGAGCGTACAAGTCGAACAGAAGAGCTATGAGATGCCCCCGCGGGAGGGTTTCACCGTCACGTATTTTCTCACAGTCGCCGACATCGAGCGATCGGCTCGCTACTACGAAAAAATCTTTGGCGGTCGCATTCTGAGCCTGGGCGACAGCAAGGGCGCGTCTGGGCACATTCGGATCGCCAATACGTGGCTCATTGTCAACGTCGGGGGCGGGCCCACCCCGGACAAGCCGACGGTAACGCTCAGCGTCCTCGCCGACCCGGATAAAATTAGCAGCTTTATGAATATCCGCGTTGCGGATATTCAAGCATGCTATGAACTATGGAAGAGTCGAGGGGCCGAGTTTATCACGGAGCCGATTCCCAAGTACGGCGAGATTCGCTGCTACATCCGCGATCCTGACGGCTATATTATCGAGGTCGGACAGAGCACAGACCTCACAGACGGCTGACGCTCGGCCCGATGGTCCGTTTTTTTGGAAACCTCCTGGATCGCAAAGCCTCGTCTGTCGCCGGCGCGCCTGCGCGATGGGTCGGATCACCGTTCCGTACGGGGAGTGGCTACGTTGATAGAGGCCTGCTTCCGCAAGAGGTTCGTGGCGACTAGAGCCACGACGAGCACGGACAACACCGCCAAAGGAAAATCGCCCCACAGCGCGTAAAGTGTCCGAATGTGCTCGCGTGGCAGCTCGGCATACATAATTCCGGACTTGCTACGCTCAAACGCGCTGTGCCACGCCCGAATCCGCCCATACGGATCAGTCGCAAGCGAGAGTCCCCATCTGGTGGCGCGCAGAACCGAGTGTCCGGACTCGACGCCACGCACGGCAGCCATCTGCGCATGGACGGGATCGATGCCCCGCCAGTCCGAGGCCGGCACCGCAACGAAGTCGACGACCGCGCGGCTGCGGCCCATTGCGGGAAAGTCATAGTCGTAGCAGATGGCGCCTGATAACCGACCCCAATCGAGGTCCACAATGGGTACAGGACCGTTCCCTTTGATGGCCGGCTCGCCGGGCACCGGATGGTGTTTCGCATAGACCGGTCCCAAGGTGCCGTCATGAGATACGAAACGGAGCTCATTTCGGTAAGCGAAGGGCGTCGCCTCAGTAGGCACCACGTACGCCGTAACGATGTCGATCCGGTCTGCTCGCGCGACGGTTTGCACTTGCTCGAGCCAGGTCGTCTCTTCGTCGGGCCATACCAGGGTCGCCGCCTCGGGCCACACCGCCAAGACGGCGCCCCCCTGCGCTGCCTGCCGCGTTCGGTCCAAGAGCATTCGATCCCAGGAATGCGTTGCTTCGCGTGACGGGAGCGGTAGCCCGCGTACATCCGAGTCCGTTGTGATCGCAGCAACAGCAATCGTCTCTGGCTCGGCCACGTCGGCAAGGGCCAGACGGGCCGTTCCCCACGCGTAAGCAATCACAACCAGTGCTCCGGCGGTCGCCACTAAGCGCCACCGACGCCCGCTTGCGAAAGGAATGCTTTCGATCGAAGCGGCTACGAAGCTTGCCAAAGCACCTATGCCCGCGATGCCGAAAACGGACGCAGTCTGTAGCAGCGGCAAATTGTCGAGTTGGGTGTATGCGGTCGCGCCCCACGACCCGAATGGCGTAAGCGAAAAAATAGCCCATTCGCCAACTGCGGCGGCGGTTGCAAACACCCCGCTCGCAATTGCGGGCGACACGCGTTTGCGCACCAGGTTCCAGGTGAAATACGCACCACCTTGAGAAATTGCAATGGGAAGAGCAAAGACTGGCGCCAGCGCCAGGAACATCGGCTCACTCGCAATTTTTGCTGTTGCGAGCGTCCAAGCAACGAAAAGGGCCCCGGCGAAGGCCAGTCGCGAGGGCCAGCCGGCGGTGAGCCGTAAGTAGCGCAGCCAAGGCACTGGCGCGAGCCACGCAAGCAGCCCGACGCTCGCACGCACCTGGGATGCATCGAGCAGCGCGACGCCCAGCATGAGCCATAGCCAAGAATGCGCAGAGTCGTCGGTCCCTCGATGAAGAAGAGACACAAGCATTGTACGCCCTGTACATCTTGAGCGGGCTTCGTGGTCGATGAGCGAAGTCGGCAACATGCGGGCGCTTCGCTGTGCATAAAACGTGCATTAGGTCCAGCGGTGATGCAGACCGCTACAGTTGCGGCGGCCGATGAAGTTGCTGTTGAAAGGCGCAGTCCCCGGCTGTTTACCGGCTGTCGGTGCTCGCATTGTAACTCGTGAGCGCCACGCAAAAAATGCGGGAGGGGCTGCTCCCGTCGCAAGAGCTGCGGCGGGCTTCACATGCGCTGCGACAAATGGCCGGTGGGACTGCGCACCAACCGATGTTTTTCGGCATGGCTGCTGCAACACCAGTCTCCGCAATGACGGGCATCCTTCGCATCGGCTACAAGCTGCTCGTCAATGACCGGGGCAAATTCATTGCCCTACTGCTGGGCATCACGTTTTCCGTCTTCCTGATGATTCAGGTGACGTCGATGTTCGCCGGGATGATGAAGAAGGCCTCGGCGACGGTGACGAATACCGGGGCGAAAGTCTGGGTCCTTGACCCGGCCGTCACCAATGTGGCGTCGAGCATTCCGATGCCAAACTACGTCCTCGACGCCGTCCGCAGCATCCACGGCGTGAAGTACGCCGTGCCGTTCTATTCCGGGGCGGGCCTGGTGAAACTCAAGGACGGCACCTACCAAGCAGTGACGGTCCTGGGCTTGGACGACACCAGCCTTTTCGGGCGTCCGGCGCTCGTGGAAGGAGAAATCTCGAACATCTACACCGAAAACGGCTTCATCGTCGTCAAGGATGAAGAATTCCCCAAGCTAAAGAATCCAAAGCTCGGCGATGAATTCGAAATCAATGACAATCGGGGCGTGATTGTCGGCATTGCGACGGTCCCGGCGAGCGGTCTGTTCGGAATCCCGACGCTCTATACGACTTTCAACCGTGCCGTTCAGTACATCCCGTCGATGCGCTACACCATCTCCTACATCTTGGTGGAGCCGGCGAGCCCGGAGTTCATTCCAGGCATAAAGGCTGAAGTTGCCAAGCTCGGCTACCAGGTGCTCACGGAAGGTGAATTCATCTCCAAGATTACCAATTGGTACATGTACGGAACTGGAATGGGGATCAACCTGCTCATCATGACAGCCATCAGCTTCGTGGTGGGTCTCTCCATTTCCGGACAGACCTTTTACACCTTTGTGCTCGAAAATCTGGAGCGGTTCGGGGCCCTCAAAGCCATCGGGGCTAAGGGTCGCGAGCTAGTTTACATGATTCTCTTTCAGGCCGGGACCACGGCGCTCTGCGGATACGGGCTCGGCGTGGGTCTGTGCGCCTGCCTCATCGCGCTGGCCAAGCTGAGGCTCAAGGACTACGCGTCCGTCATCACCTTCACCAACCTGTGGCTCGCTTTGGGGATGGTGCTGGTCATCGCCAGTCTCTCCAGCTACTTCGCTGTCCGACGCGTTTTGCGTATCGAGCCGTTCGACATCTTTCGAGCGTGAATATGGCCGTTGCGATCAAAGCCGAAGGAGTCAGCAAGTGGTTCGGGACCGGCGAGACGCGCACCCAGGCCGTGAAGGACGTGTCATTCGAGGTCGGCTGGCACGAGATGCTGTATATCGTCGGGCCGTCCGGAAGTGGCAAGACCACGCTGCTCAGCATGCTGTCGGGCATTCTCCGGCCGAGCGCGGGGACGGTGCTGGTCAAGGGTGTCAACATCTGGAACCTCGACGAAGACCGCATCGCCGACTTTCGGCTAAATACCGTCGGTTTCGTATTCCAGGACTACCATTTGTTTAACAAGTTGACGACGGTGGAAAACGTCGCCATCCCGCTCATCCTCAAGGGCCAGAACTGGGATGCATCGCTGAGAGAGGGCCTCAAGTACCTGGAGGTCGTGGGCCTCGCCAATCGAGCCAAGCTGCCGCCGTCCAAGTTGAGTGGCGGCGAGCAGCAACGGGTGGCCATTGCGCGGGCCATCGTCAGTGCGCCGGACATTCTCATTCTTGATGAGCCCACCGCTTCGCTCGATGGAGATACTGGTCGGAAAATCGTGGAATTTGTGCGGACGGAGGTGCTCACCGACAAGCGTTGCATCCTCATCGTCACACACGACGACCGCATTTACGAATACGCCGACCGCATTCTAGAGATGGAGGATGGGCGGATTATTGGAAGTCAGGCGCGCGGAATTGTGAAGGGGGTCGCCCATGGGTAACAAGCTCATTTTCGTGCTGGTGGCCCTCGGAATTGTGGGCGGCATCGTCAGCGCGGTGATCTACGCGGCCCCGCACAAACCGCAACCGCCAGTCTTTAGCCCGGCCCCGAACCCATACACCAAAGGCATTTACTCCGAAGGCATCATCGAGAGCTACCAGGCTCACGGCGAGAACACGAATGTCTACCCCGAGGTGGCGGGGGTGGTGACCAAAATTTTTGTCGCCGAGGGCGAGGCCATCGAGGAGGGGACGCCGTTGCTCCAAATCGAGGACTCGGTCCAGCGAGCCACGGTGGAGCAGCTGAAGGCACAGGCCTCGGCCGCCAAGACGATGCTGGACGAGCTGAAAGCCCAGCCGAGGAAGGAGACCCTCGAGGTCGTCAGAGCACAGGCCGACCTCGCTGCGGCGAATCTCAAAACTGCGCAGGACCAGCTCGACAAACAGCTGCAGTCCTATCAGCTCAACCCCAAGTCGGTCAGTAAGGACGCCCTCGACAATTACAAGAATGCGGCTTTGGTGGCCAAGGCGAACTTGGACGTGGCGACACGTCAGCTCCAGCTGACGCGCGCAGGCGCCTGGGTATTCGACATCCAAAACCAAGAACGGCAAACCGAGGCTCTCACGAAGGCTGCGGCCAGTGCGAATGCGCTCCTCTCGAAGTACACACTTTGTGCCCCTTTCAACGGGATGGTTCTGTCGATTTTGAGCTCAGTTGGAAGCTACGTCTCACCCCAGGGGGCATACGACACCTACACCCAAGGCTTAGCCCCGGTGCTGGTCCTGGCGACAGCGTCCGCCTCGGCCACCCCCAAGGGCTACCTCGCCGTTCGCTGCTACATCGACGAGATTCTCATCGCACGGCTTCCGCCGCCTGACGAGATCCACGGCAGGCTCTTCATCCGGGGGACGACCATCAGCGCACCGCTCGAATTCGTGCGGATGCAGCCGTACGTCTCTCCCAAAATTCAGCTTTCGAACGCGAGGACCGAGAAGGTCGACGTCCGCGTGCTGCCCGTCATCTTCCGTTTCATCCCGCCCCCGGGCGTTGAGGTGTACCCAGGCGAGTTGGTCGACGTCTACATCGGTGACAAGGAAAGCGTGAGTGTCTTCGTCGGGACGAGGAAGTAGTCGCTTCCTTTTGGTGGCGACGTTGGTGGCTGGAGTCGGCTGCGCCGTCGGGCCGGACTTTGTGCGGCCCGATGCTTCGCCCGACGCGGGCTACTTTGCTACCGCTATCGAGACGACGAGCGTCGCAGCGGATGGGACGTCCCAACGGCTCGTGGTACAGAAGAAGCTTGCCGCCGACTGGTGGCGAGTCTTGTCCTGCCCGAGCCTCGACGCCGTGGTGGCCGAGGCCATGGCCCACAATCCCACCGTCGAGGCTGCGCAGGCGAGCTTGCGCAGGAGTGAGGACAACCTGCGGGCAGGCTACGGCGTCTTCTACCCCCAACTGGACGCGCAGGCCGGCCTCTCGCGGCAGCAGTACAACCCCCGGAAGCTGGGCCAGAATCTGCCCAGCACCACGTTTAATCTGTACACCGTCTCAGGAAGCGTCAGTTACACCCTGGACATCTGGGGCGGCGAGCGGCGTTCGGTGGAGGCCCTTGCCGCGTCGGCCGAGGCGCAGCGCGACACCTTGGTCGGCACCTTTCTCCTCCTGTCGAGCAACGTCGTCAATGCGGCCCTGGCCCAGGCCGGTTACCGCGACCAGGTGCTGGCCACCGAGAAGCTGCTGGAGCTGGAGGAGGAGCAGCTGTCCATCACCCGGGCCCAGGCCGAAGCGGGCATCGTCCCGGACGCCACCATGTTGGCGCTGGAGACCACGGTGGCCAGTGCCGAGGCCACGCTGCCGCCCTTGCGCCAGAAAATCGACGAGACCGACAATTTACTTGCCGCCCTGGTAGGCCGAACTCCAGCCGAGTGGAGGCAGTCGTCCTTTACGCTCAAGGACTTCACCTTGCCGGCCGAGCTGCCCCTGTCGCTCCCGTCGGAGCTGGTGCGCCAGCGGCCGGACGTGCTGACGGCGGAGGCGCAGCTGCACAGCGCCAATGCGCAAATTGGCGTGACGACAGCGGCCATGTTGCCCAACATCACGTTGAGCGGAACCTTGGGTGTCGCCAGCACCGATGCGACGCAGCTCTTCTCTCCAGCGAGTGCCCTTTGGGGCCTCGCCGCGGGGTTGACGCAGCCGCTCTTCCACGGTGGCACCCTGTGGTACCAGAACCAAGCCGCTATCGACGCCCGCGACCTGGCGGCGGCGAGCTATCGTCAAACGGTGCTCGCGGCGTTCCAGCAGGTGGCCGACACGCTGCGCTCCCTGGGCCACGACGCTGAGGCGCTCGAGGCGCAAAGCCGGGCCGTCAAGGCCGCCGAGGAAGCGCTGCAGCTCATTCATATTAACTACCAGACCGGGACGGCCAACTACCTTCAGGTGCTGGTGGCCGATGCGCAATATCAGCAGGCTGAGCTCGGCTACATCCAAGCCAAGACGCAGCGGCTCCAGGACACGGTCGCGCTCTACGTGGCGCTCGGCGGCGGCTGGTGGAACCCCCAAGCGACAGTCGCTGGGTTGCCTGCCAAATGAAGGTAGCCGCCCTCGGGCCCGGTTTTTGTTACCTCCTGGGAGTCCCCGGTAGTCCACAGACTTCCGGCTGAGCCCCGTCTCTCGCTGGTGAGCTTCCCGCGTGCGGATGCCACGTGGCGCGTGACCCTTACCTCGCCAAGCTCATTGTCTTCTCTTGGTGCGTGGCCGTGAGGCGGAAGACAGCACCGAGGTGGGAAGCCCGCCTGGGGCTCTTGAACGTACCCATGGGGTTTGGCAGTAACCCCTCGTCGGCCGACGAGACCGGTCCCGTGGGCTCCGAGAAGCTCCCAGCGTTACGTTTGGGGTGACGTTCGACGGGGGTAGCCGCTCCCGGAAGAGCTAGCCTGAGCTAGCCTCTGAGGTGCCTGCCGGATTGCGTCGCGTTTCACCGCCGATCGAGGTCTGACCGACAATGCTCCGAGGTCGGACGCCGGGCGACAATCGCGGTCCACTCCATTGGCTCGAGCATCTCGCCGGTCGCGGCGAACGGCAATAGAGCCGTCTGGATGTCGGCTACCATCGCCTCGGTGCGTGGACCGAGCCGGGATGCCGAGGTGGAGGACATGGACAGCGCCCGGTGGATTAGCCCCTCTACCGTTAGGGCACACACGTGCAGGTGGACAAGCCGATCGATCCGAGAGAAGGCTGAAGCTCGGAGGATCGTCTCGTGGTCCTGCCATTCGGGCGATCGGCGCTCGGCCCGCACCGGGTCGTCCGCCGAATAGCGGTCGATCACTGTCCACCAGGCGCGCATCGCCGCGTTTTGCGGCGCGTCCGCCAGTTCGTCGTTGAAGAGGATCACCGCGCCCTCCGGCTCAACAAGGCCGTCCAGCCGCCGGAGCGTCTGGACGCGGTCCATCCAGTGGAAGGACCGGCCGAGGGTGACCGCCCGGAAGCGGCCCCAGCATGGGACCAGCGTCTCCGAGCTTCCCTCGCGGACCTCAACCGCCACGCTTGCGGCCCGCACCGCCTCTCGCGCAATCTGGAGCATCTCTGGCTCAGGGTCTACCGCGAGCACGGAGCCGACGTATGGAGCGAAAGCGATGGCCACCACCCCGGGGCCGGTACCGAGGTCGAGCAGCCGGTGCGCGCGTGTGAAGCCGCAGGAGGCCGCCACGTCCTCGATCAGGGCCGGCGGATACGGCGGCCGTCCTGCGACGTAATGCCCTGCGGCCGTGCGAAAGCGGCGTGGGTCCAAGGCCGCACACGACACCACATGCCAACGGAGGAACGCCACAGGGGCGCTACGGCCAAGGTACAGCAGACAACGAAAATACGACGCGCGGTACGTCCGTAAGTTTGCCACTGGGCGGCGGACGAGCTTCGGAAGCCTTTCGCCCCGGCCCCAAACAGACCCCACGGGGTCTTGACTCGGGGTAAGGCGGCCCTCAAAGCCGCTCCAGCGACGTGCGAGGGCCATTCACGAGCCTGTTTGGAAGCCTGTTTGCGCAGCGGCATGGGATCCGCCTTGAAGGCGGAGCGCAATGGGGTCAAGGGAGAGAGCCGAACAACCGCTCAATACCCGAACCACGTCGCATGCGAGCCTGGGCACGCGCGGCCCCCTCAGCACCGGGACGGAACGAGGTCACCGATGAGATCACACGCCTACCCGCGGACGGCCAGTCGCAACTGTACATTCCCCCATCATGCGGAGCTCCGCGCGAGCGGGTAGAACCGACGGGAAAGGGGGCAGACCTCGATGGTGCCTTTAGCGTTCTTCGTCTCGGTGCTCTTGCTTTACAGCCTTGTGTCGCAGCGCCTGGAGCGGACGGTGATTACCGCACCCATCGCCTTCACCGTCGCAGGAATGGGAACATTCCAGGTGTTGCCATTGGCACAGAGGGCCGAGATCAGTGCCTCCGTCTTCCTCCGTCTTGCCGAGATTGGCCTGGTACTACTCCTTTTCACGGACGCGAGCCGAACCAACCTGCGCAACTTGCGGAGCATCGGAAGCGTGCCAGCTCGGTTGCTGAGTATCGGTATGTTGCTCACCATCCTGCTGGGTGCGCTTACTGCGCGGCTGGTGTTTCCGAGTCTCAGTCTCTGGGAGGCAGGAATCCTGGCCGCCATACTCGCCCCGACCGACGCTGGCCTAGGGCAGGTTATCGTCAGCAGCCCACGGATCCCGCTGCGTATCCGCCAGGCGCTCAACGTGGAGGCGGGTCTCAACGACGGACTCGCCGTCCCATTCTTGTTGTTTTTCATTGCGCTCGCAGCCGCCAGAATAGAAGGCGACGCGGCGAGCCTGATGCAGTTCATTGTTGAACAGCTTGGTGTTGGCGTACTCGTCGGGCTCGTAGGTGGGCTGGGTGGTGGGTTTTTAATCGGCCTCGCACACAAGCACGAATGGAGTGCGAAGTCCTTCCAACAACTCTCCGTGGTGACCCTGCCCGTACTCTGTCTCGTGGTGTCCGAATTGCTGGGCGCAAGCATGTTCATCGCAGCATTCGTCGCAGGCCTTGCCGTGCAGATCGGATTTAAGGATGCGGGCAGGCACGGCATCGAGTTCACCGCGGAGTGGGGCGAGGTGTTCAACCTGTCGGTCTTCTTCCTCTTCGGTGCGATCGCGCTGCAAGATTGCCCGCAATTCAGACCAACATTCTGGCTCTATGCGTTCCTAAGCTTGACGGTGGTGCGAATGCTGCCGGTTGCAATCGCGCTCCTGGGTACCCGCCTGAGCTTTGGCACTGTACTGTTCATCGGTTGGTTCGGTCCGCGGGGACTCGCCTCCATCGTGCTCGGCTTGGTCTATCTGGAGCAAGAAGTGCATCTGCCCGGTGAGTCGACAATTCGTCTCGCAGTGATGGTGACGGTGCTTTTAAGTATTTTCGCCCACGGACTGAGTGCTCTGCCCGGCATCGACCTCTACGCCCGGCACCTGCCATCGCATCCGGTTCCCGGGCCAGAGCACAGCGGCTGAGTTGCTAAGCGACGAATTGGAGACTGCTTTCAGAGTTCCCGACTCGACCTAGGGACACGACGAGAGCGGCGGACAGGATTCGAACCCGCGCCCCCGAGCTTGGGAAGCCTTCGCCCCGGTCCCAAACAGAGCCTATGGGGCCTTGAAGGGCGGCCTTCGAAGCCGCTCCTGCGACGTGCCAGGCCCATCCCCGAGTCTGTTTGCGAGTGTGTTTGCGGAGTTCGCGCGGTTGCACCGGATGGACGCTTGAGTTGCAGTCCGCCCAAGCATCACGCTTCGGCATCTGCAACAATGACTGGTCTGCCTTGGAGAGCGGCCCAATGCGCTCGATGATCGTCTTCGCCGGTGCGATTTCCCTCGCTTTCACGGCGCTAGCTCAAGAGCATAGCCATCACGACGAATCGGGCTCATCTTCCAACGCTGTCGGCACGGTGACGTTTCCGATTTCGTGCAAGCCGTCAGTGCAAAAGCCGTTCGAACGCGCCGTCGCGATGCTGCACTCGTTTTGGTACGAGGCGTCGATCGAGGCGTTCCAGAAGATTGTCGCCGAAGACCCCGACTGTGCAATGGGCTACTGGGGCATTGCGATGAGCCAATGGCGTCCGCTCTGGTACGCGCCCGACGCGACCGCGCTGGGAGCCGGCTGGACAGCGATCGAGAAGGCGAAGGCCGCACGACGACAAACCGATCGCGAGCGAGGCTTCATTGCCGCCCTCGAGTCATTTTTCGGCAACTGGGAGGCGCTCGACAACGCGACACGTGTCGCCGCCTACGAGAAAGCAATGGAGGACCTGCACGATCGATTTTCTGACGACCGAGAGGTGACCGCCTTTTACGGCCTTGCCCTGATCACCGCGGCATCGCCGAAGGACAAGACCTACGCCAGGCAGAAGAAAGCTGCGGTGCTTCTCCAGCAGATTTTCACTGCGCAGCCCGATCACCCGGGCGCCTCGCACTACATCATCCATGCCTTCGACTACCCCGAGCTCGCGGCGCTGGGGCTGTCGGCGGCGCGCAACTACTCCAAGATCGCACCCGCGGCGCCGCACGCGCTGCACATGCCGTCGCACATCTTCACCCGGCTCGGGCTGTGGCGCGACTCGATTGCCTCGAATATCTCGTCGGAGCGGGCGGCCAAGGACTACGAAGCGAAGCTGAAGATGGACGGAGCGTGGGACGAACAGCTGCACGCGATGGACTACCTCGCCTACGCCTATCTGCAACTTGGGCAAGACCGCGACGCCAAGGAGGTGCTCGATGAGCTACGCACGATCAAGAAGGTTCAGCCGGAGAACGTGAAAACCGCTTACGCCTTCGCCGCGCTTCCTGCGCGCTACGCGCTTGAGCGGCGCAACTGGGCGGAGGCAGCGACGCTTACGTCGCTGCACGAGAGCAATTTGAAATGGCCGAGCGGCCTTACCTCCTTCACGCGCGGTTACGGCTTGGCGCGCCTCGGGGATGCGGCGGGCGCCCGTAGAGAGCTGGTCGCCCTGGAGACTGTCGAGCGCGAGATGGCGCAGCTCAAGGATCCGTTTTGGAGCGACTACATTGAAGCGCTACGACGGGGATTGCAGGCATGGATCGCGCACACCGACGGACACGAGTCCGAAGCGCTCACGTTGATGCGCTCTGCCGCGAACCTCGAGGACGCGACAGAGAAGCACCCCGTTACACCCGGTTCGATGCTGCCGATGCGCGAACTTCTGGGAGAGCTGTTGCTCGAGCAGCACGATGGCAAGCATGCACTCCTCGAGTACGAGACGGCGCTGCGCCTCGCTCCCCACCGGTTGGCCGCGCTCTACGGCGCCGGCCGCGCCGCCGAAGCCTCGGGGGACGCCGCCAGGGCAAAGGGTTACACTGCCCAGATTGTCGAGCAGTGCAGTGGTGCTGACGGGGACCGGACGGAAATCAAATACGCGCGCGCCTATCGCGGCCCGTGACGCGATGCTTGGCCATCAGCGGACACCCTTCACACTATGCCGTTGGCCTGTGCCGCTCAGAAATTTCGTGGCGCACCCGCTGATGGGCTCCGAGAACTGTTACGACCGTGAACGCCAAGAGGATGTCTAGAGCGGCGGACGCGATTCGAACCCGCGACCCCGAGCTTGGGAAGTTGGCCCCGGGCTCCCGAACGTACCCACGGGGTCTTGGCTCTACCCTTCGCCGTCCCGCAAGACCTCAGGACGGGCCTCGCAAAAGCTCCCAGCGGTACGTTCGGAAGTACGTTCGACGAGCGGGTTGCGGACGCGGTTCGCCGGCGCCACGCCTGGGTGGTCGGTGCTACGGAGCTCAGCATGGCCTTAGCGAAACGACATGCTAGCCGCGCTTGGCAGAGAAAGTCCTCGCTGAACTCTGGGAGCTCCGGGTAGAAGGCCGTGCGCGCTGGCACCGGCCACGCCCACGGAGATCAAAGAAATGGGTTTTTCTTCAGGCCGTCTTAGTCCTAGGGCTCGTGGGCGGTCCGCTGTGCTTGCTGTCCTGGCCGCTAGCGCGTTGATGCTGGCGTGCTCAAAACCGAACGACACTATCTCGCAAGCAGAGAAGGCCCCAGACGCTGGACCTGGTCCCTCAATCGCCGAGACGAAGGCCATCGCAGAGGAAGGCTTCATCTACGGCCTCCCCATCGTCATGAACTACGCTGTCATGTACGAGTACGCGGTCGACCGGACTTCCGGACAATTCAAGGCGCCCTTCAACCAGCTCTTTAACGAGGCAAACGTCTTCACCAACAAGGATACGGCGGTGGTCACGCCCAACAGTGACACCCCTTACTCTTTTGTCTGGATGGATTTGCGCGCCGAGCCGATGGTCCTCACCGTCCCGACGGTCGACAAGAGGCGGTACTACTCAGTGCAACTATGCGACGGGAACACGTTCAACTTTGGCTACGTCGGGAGCCGAGCGACCGGCAGCGGAGCAGGCTCCTACCTCGTCGTCGGGCCGGACTGGAAGGGCGAGACCCCGCCTGGCATCCAGAAGGTGTTTCATTCCACCACCCAGTTCTCCGCGGCTATTTTCCGCACTCAGCTCTTCAACCCGGCTGACCTCCCCAACGTGAAGAGGGTTCAGGCCGGCTATCAAGCGCAGCCGTTGTCCGCCTTCCTCCACCAACCGGCTCCGCCCGCCGCGACTGCGGTGACGTTCCCCAAAATCGACAAGGAGCTCGCCAAGTCCAACTTCTTTGACTACGTGGCCTTCGCGCTGCAGTTCGCCCCTCCCGGGCCCGAGGAGAAAGCCATCCGCGCGAAGCTGGCCACCATCGGCATCGGCGCGGGAAAGACGTTCGACTTCAAGGACCTGTCGCTCGCCCACAAGGCAGAAGTGCTGCTGGGCATGAAGGGCGGGGAGGACAAGGTCGACGAGGCCCTCAAGGCCGCCGGCAAGAACCTCAATGGCTGGAACGTGGCGGCAATTTTTGGTGACCGCGCCTTCTACAACGGCAACTGGCTCCTGCGCGCCGCCGCGGCCAAAGGTGGCATTTACGGAAATGACGCGGTGGAAGCGGTCTATCCGCTCACCACCGTCGACGCAGCCGGTGCTCCGCTGGACGGGAGCAAACACAAGTACACCCTCACCTTCGCGGCCGGGCACCTCCCGCCGGTCAACGCCTTTTGGTCAGTCACAATGTATGACGGCAATACGCAGCTGTTGATTGAGAACCCCATCAACCGCTACCTCATCAACGCACCGATGTTGCCGAGCATGAAGAAGAACAAGGAAGGCTCGCTGACGCTCTACATCCAGAAGGACTCACCCGGGAAGGCCAACGAGTCCAACTGGCTCCCCGCGCCGAATGGGCCCATCTACCTGGTGATGCGCCTGTATTGGCCGAAGACGAGTCCACCCTCCATTCTTCCGCCCGGGGAAGGCACCTGGAGCCCGCCCGGGGTTCAGGTGGTCAAGTAGCGGGCCGTTTCATTTTAGCGACGCTCTCACCGTTCAGCGTTGTCTCTTGCAGAGCGGCGGACGGGGTTCGAACCCTCGACCCCGAGCTTGGGAAGCTGGCCCGGGTTTCTTGAACGTCACCACGGGGTTTGGCTGTGCCCTTGGTACGAGGAGGTTTGATGCCAGCGTGTGGAGGTTCGAACGCGACTCATCGTTGACATGTTGTGAACATGCGACCATGTTACTAGCATGTCCAAGATGATTCAGATCCGTAATGTGCCTGACGAGATTCATAGAAAGCTGAAAATCCGGGCGGTGGAAGAGGGCATGACGCTCTCGGACCTGCTTGCACGCGAAGCGCGACAGCTAGCGGAGCGCCCGACACTTGGACAGATGCGCGCCAGGCTCCTGCGCCGCGAGCGCGAAAGCCTACAGGAATCGGCGGCGAGCCTTGTGCGCGAGGCTCGGGGCAAGCTGTGATTGTTGTCGACGCCTCGGCGGTCATTGAGCTTTTGCTCAACACCCCACTCGGCGAGCGGGTCGGGGACAGGCTGGCCATTGCTGGCGAGACACTGCATGCACCGCACCTTCTGGACGTCGAAGTGTTGCACGTCCTTCGACGCCTTTGTGCAGGCGGTGCACTCAAGGAGCGCCGTGCGCGACAGGCGCTTGCCGATTCTCGCCGAGTTCCCCGTGATTCGATATCCACACCAGGACTTGATGGGTGCGGGCGTGGATGATGCGTGCTGCGCTCACGGCCTACGACGCGATGTATGTTGGTCTTGCTGAAGCGCTTGGAGCCACAGTGGTCACGTGCGATGCGCGACTTGGCCGCGCGCACGGTCACGGCGCTGAGATCGCAGCCGTAGCCCTGGTGACGTGAAGCGTGCGAAAGCTGCATACCGGCCGGCGCGCCCTTATTTCTTCTCAACGGCCGGTTACTTCTAAGGTCCTCGGGCTGAAGCCCACGAAGACTAGAGCGGCGGACGGGATTCGAACCCTCGACCTGGGCGGGGGCACTTCCTCGCTCGGGAGACCGCTGCTTGGGGCAATGCCGGCCCTCCCCGGTATACGTTCGGAATGACGTTCGACGAGCGCATTCTCACGTGGGGGGCGCGCTGGTGCCGCGAGGTTCCCAACGAGAGACAATCGGAATATGCGAGTGGACATCGTTGTCGGAATGGGAGTCGTCAATGAGCGTGCAAGTCGAACAGAAGAGCTATGAGATGCCCCCGCGGGAGGGTTTCACCGTCGCGCATTTTCTCACCGTCGCCGACATCGAGCGATCGGTTCGCTACTACGAAAAGGTCTTTGGAGGTCGCATTCTGAGCCGGGGCGACAACGAGGGCGCCCCTGGGTACATTCAGATCGCGAACACGTGGCTCATTGTCAACGTCGGGGGCGGGCCGACCCCGGACAAGCCGACGGTAACGCTCAGCGTCCTCGCCGACCCCGACAAGATCAGCAGTTTTATGAACATCCGCGTTGCAGATATTCAAGCATGTTATGAACTATGGAAAAGTCGAGGGGCCGAGTTCATCACGGAGCCGATTCCCAAGTACGGCGAGATTCGCTGCTACATCCGCGATCCCGACGGTTATATTATCGAGGTCGGACAGAGCACAGACCTCACATACGGTTAGCGCTGCCCGGATGGTTTTTTTTTGGAACCTCCTTGGGACTCGTCCAGTCCATTGTGGTTCGCTGGCGCCAAGAAGACGCGGGTGCTTCTAGGCGTCGCCCCTGGTGCTGAGAGCACCTGACCCTGAGCCTTTGTGACACGCTGATGACGTTTGGGACGACGTCGAGTCAGCGCCTCAAGTCCTTGCTGGGAAGCTGTCCCAGAGGAGAAAACGAGAGCGGCGGACTGGATTCGAACCCGCGACCCCGAGCTTGGGAAGCTCGTCCGGGGTTCGCAAACGCCCGAGGGGCTCGGTACTCCCCTAAGACCAGCGTTCTCGAGGCCTCCACGAATCTCTGGGAGGCCCCACGAAGGGCGTTTGCGCGGCCGTTTGCGAGACCTGAGCGCATCCTCGTCGGCCTGCACTGGGGTTTCCGCCGAAGAAGGCACCAGGCTGGACCACCCGGTCAGCTGACTGGCACCAACGCCCGCGCCCCTGTGGAAGGGCTCGTTATAGAGCACCGACCCGCGCTAGTGCGGATATGTTTCGCCCATGGTGAGCGTCTTGATCTCGGGCGCGGGGATTGCCGGACCGACTCTCGCCCATTGGTTGCTCCGCCACGGCGGCTTCGATGTCACCCTGGTCGAGAGCGCTCCGCAGTTGCGCACCGGTGGCTACGTCATCGATTTCTGGGGCACTGGCTTCGACATTGCTGAACAGATGGGGCTGCTTCCCCTGCTTCGTGAGAAGGGCTACCTGGTCCAGGAGGTCCGGATGATGGACCGGCGCGGCCACCGCGTGGGTGGCATTCCGGTCGAAGCCATTCGCCGCGCCACCCGCGGGCGCCTGCTCAGCCTACCCCGGGCAGATTCTGGCCGCTGCAATTTATGGAACCATTGAGGGCCGGGTGGAGACGCTCTTCGGAGACAGCATCACCTCCCTCCAGCAGCGCCCGGCCACGGTCGAGGTGCGCTTCGATCGCGCGGGGCTACGTTCCTTCAACCTGGTCGTCGGAGCGGATGGAGTTCACTCGCGGGTCCGAGACCTGAGCTTCGGCGAAATGGGCCGGTTCGAAAAGTACCTCGGGATGCAGTTCGCGGCCTTCGAGCTCCCTGGCTACAAGCTCCGGGACGACAACGTCTATGTCATCTACAACCAGGTGGGGCAGCAGTCCGATCGCTTCAGCCTCCGGGGAGACCGAACGCTCTTCCTCTTCATCTTGGCCCATCCGTCGCCCGTGGGACCGGCCGACGTTGCCGGACAAAAGGCGCTTCTTCGGCAACGGTTCGCGCATGCCGGGTGGGAATGCCCGCAAATTCTCGCCGAGCTCGACCGAGCTGAATCCTTCTATTTCGACCGCGTCAGCCAGATTCGGATGGACCGCTGGTCAAGCGAACGGGTAGCGCTGGTCGGGGATGCGGCGTTTGCTCCGTCGTTCCTCGCTGGGCAGGGTTCGGCGCTGGCGATGCTGGGAGCGTACATCCTCGCCGGCGAGCTGAAACGGGCGCACGACGAGCCGGGCCAGGCCTTCGCTCGTTACGAGCAACGTCTTGCGGAGCTCATGGCCAGCAAGCAGCGTTCCGCAGCGCGCCTAGTGGACAACTTTGCTCCTCGTTCGAAGCTCAGCGTCTTTCTCAAGAACCATCTCAGCTCGGCGTTGGGTTTGCCGTTCGTCGCAGAGCTCCTCTTCCGGCCACTCCTCAAGGACGAGATTGCCCTCCCCGCCTACTAGAGCCAGTTCGAAGTCCGAGTTCGATGCTGCTCGGCAAGGGCAACGCCGGCAATCGCGAGAGCTCTTGCTGTGCGCGTACCGTGCCTCCGGCGCGTAAACGGCTGGTTCTTCCTTGGATCCAAGAATGGTTCGAGGCGCGACTCGATTCCGTTAGAGTCAGCGCAGTCGAGCACACTCAAACGGGAACAGGATGACAGGCCAAGCGACGGATCCCTGGGTCAGAAGATTCGCCCATCGCGTGCGGGATGCCTGGGCATGGGCGCGGAGCAGACATCTGCCTGCCCTCCTCAGCGTCGTCGCGCTGGTGCTCCTTCTCATCGCCGAGCGCAAGCTGCTGAAGGAGGTACTTCACGCCCAGGAAGGCCTCCGCGACGCGCTGGCGGAGCTCAAGCTCACGGTCAACGACGAGCTCGGCGCCGCCCGCAAAGCCCTCGAGGACACCCGGGTGTTGGAGAACGACATCCGCAGTCGGCTGGATATCGTGCACGGGAGAGAGCTGACCGACGTCCCGGTGCTGGCACGCGCCCTTAAGGAGGCTCTCGACGCGGGAGTTGGACGGGCGCGAGACGTCGCCTCCGCGCTTGGTGTGCCAGGCGACTCCGCTACGCGGCCCGGTGCCCGGGCGTCGATGCAGGCAGAACTCGCGAGCCTGAACGCGGATCTCGTCGAGCTCGCCCGCCGCGTCGGCGAGCTCGGACAGCGGGCGAACGAGGCGGAGCTCGCGCTAGGCGGCGGGACCGACGGAGGGGTGCGGGGTTTTCCAAACGTACAGGCCCAGGCGTCGCGGATCGCCCAGCGGCTGTCCGAGGCTGAGGCAATCATGTTCGCCCGGGACACCGCCGGGGGGGCCGATGCGGCGCCAGTCTCGCGGGCCACTTTGAGCCAGGCGGGCAGACCCGGCGAACCCTTCCCACCGCTGTACGCGCGGGCAAAGGAAATCTCGCTTGGGCTCGACCGGAGCTTTGCCCGGCTTTTCGGGGACGGAGGGCCCCAGGAGTTCCCTGACGTCGCCCGGAAGCTGCACGACATCCAAGCTCGGCTGCAGTCGTTCCAGGCGAGGCTCGACCGAATGGACGAGGCGCTGCGGGCGGAGGAGACGGTGCCTCACCGGGGAGCCTCCCCAGCCGACGCGGGCACCCCGGAAATGCTTCCCTCAACTGTGAAGTGAGCCTCTCGCCGACGGTTCACCCTACGGTCGACGCTCCAGGCGCAGGCACAAGCGGTGGCCTGGGCGCCGCTTCCGACTCGAGCAAGCTAGTGAATGCCATCACGGGAAGCCTCGTCGACACGAACAAAAGGCAGCACAGCTTCGTGCCAACGCCCTTCGTATTAGGAAACTCAAACGACGATCAGTAATAGGGCTGCGCTTGCGTCTCAGGGGGCGCTCGATGCGGGATACGTGCTCCGCCACGCAGACCCGCGCCTCAGATCCGAGCGCTAGGCGCACCTCGGCGAGGACACCTCGGCACGGAGGTGCGGAAACTCTCACTGCGCATCGACGCGTCATCAGCACAATTTGCAGCGGGTGCTGGCGGAGCTCTGAGCTGCGTATCGGCAGAGTCCGTGATTCCGTTGGCTTCTAAAGAGCGGCGGACGGGATTCGAACCCGCGACCCCGAGCTTGGGAAGCCCGCCCCGGGCTCCTGAACGTACCCACGGGGTCTTGGCACTACCCCTCGCCGCCCGTCGAGACCTCAGGACGGGGCTCCCAGACGCTCCCAGCGGTACGTTCGGGAGTACGTTCGACATGCGGACGATTGGCGTCTCCGTCAGCGACGTCCGCATTTGGGGGTCAGCCGAAATGAACGCCTACACGCTCTCTGGCTGGGAACCCTTCCTCGTTGCTGAGGCGGGTGCCGCCGCCGCGCTGGCCGGTCTCGTCTTCGTCGCAGTCTCGATCAACCTGGCGAAGATTCTGATGGCGCCGAGCCTTCCTCGCCGGGCTGGCCAAGCGATTACGATGCTTATGACGGTGCTCGTGGCCGCCACGCTCCTCCTGGTGCCTGGTCAGACTTCCAAGGCTGTGGGTTGGGAGCTGCTCGTTCTCGGACTCGCGGCCTTGGCTCTGCCGACCGCCATGCAACTGCTGAGGTTGAGCCGCCGAGGAGAGAGTGTGGCATGCCGGGTTATCGCCAACGGGCTGCTGTCGCAGCTGCCCACACTTCCGTTCGTCATTGCCGGCGTGTCGCTCGTCGTTCACGCCGGAGGCGGACTCTACTGGTTGGTGCCGGCGGTGGTCTTCTCGCTCATAGCGGGTACCCTCTACGCTTGGATCTTGCTCGTCGAGATTCTGCGTTGACGTCGGTCTTCAAAGGGTCGATGAACCGCTGCTGTTTCAGAATGACACGCTGAGAAACTTCCATCCCGCAGGAGCGACACAGAAGATATTAAGTGACGACTGCTCTAAGCCTGACCGTGGCCGCGGTGCTACTGATTTTTGGTGCGGTCGATTCCGGTACTGCATTGGCACAAACCAGCCCATCCCAGGGTCCCTCGAAGAACGCGACAGCGGCCGAGCCGGTGGGACTTCACGACTTCGATTTCATTTACGGCAAACGGAGAATGCCCAATCACAGGCTCACAAAGCGCCTGGCGGGCTCGCACGAATGGGTCGATTTCATCACTGTGATGAGGCTAGTCCACTGCCCGGGGGCGTCGGCGACATTGACTAGTGGAAGGCGAGCTACTGGAAAGACTTTGTCGGAGTGACTGTCCGCACTTACGATCCCAAGACGGGCCTTTGGCGTAATTACTGGGTCGACAACACGTTCTCCGGGGGCGTCATCGGGCCGCCGGTAGTCGGCAAGTTCGATGGCAACGTTGGGATATTCGAGGGCCCTGACACGTTTAACGGCATACCCATTATCGTCCGCTACACCTGGACAGTGTTCCCAAAGGGCGCGCCGGCTACAGCGAAATGGGAGCGGGCGTTGAACCCTAAAAACGCTCCCATTGCGGCGAAATGGGAGCAGGCCTTCTCTACGGATGGAGGTAAGACCTGGGAAGTCAATTGGTACAACGAGTTTATTCACGACGATAACTGCACGCCCACGCCATGATCATGGCGCGAGAGTGGCCCCACTTGGCCGATGACTGCATTTGCCAATCAATCCCATGTCTAAGGTCTGGCTCATAACAGGTGCCTCGCGCGGTCTCGGAAGTAGCCGAGAGAAAGCCTGAGCAGGCGCAAAAGGAAACCCCTTTTAACCGTGTTCCACCTGGTGTCAGGCTTACGGGAGATAAGGGCTAGTCAGCGAGCTGTTGGACGTGGAACCAGGGGAGGCGTGCGCGTGTACTACCTCGATCTTGCCGCACGACAGGTCACTCATCTGGTTGCGATATTTGGAAAGCGGGAGAAAACCGACCTATCGACGGCGGAGCGCCGGGAGGTCGCCGCATTGGTTTGGCGACTTAAGAAGGAGACGCCATGAAGCGCAGGGCGCCTGGCAGCCGTGCCTTCTCGAAGATCAAGGCTGGGCTTGAGGACGCGATCGCGTACCACCGTGGGAAGGCTCTGCTTACTGTCCGCGATGTCGAGCTAAAGCCCCCCGCGGCCCATGAGAGCGAATGGACGTTGTCGCAGTCCGCGCGAGGATGCGCGTGTCACAGGCCGCGTTCGCCCGAATCCTGAACGTTAGCCCACGTACCGTTCTTGGGAGGCAGACGCCCGCCAGCCATCGGACGCCGCGCTAAAACTTCTCAATGTTGCGAAGAAGTACCCGGAGGTCTTGTTCGATGAGGATCTCAGCCAGACCCCCGACCCGCGGCAGGCGGGAAGAGGTTGAACCACGAGGGGTAGCGGCGTGAACGGAGCGACTCGAGCATTCGCCCTCGGCGGACGCCCGTCGAGACGAGATTCAAATACCGGGAGCGTCGAGGTAACGGCCACGTGGTGCTTGACCAGCATGGCGATTAGGTCTTTGGCCTCGGCGCCCATATGCTCCAGTGCGTATTCCCCCTGACTCTCGCTGCAGATCTTCGACGAGATCGAAGCGCAGGAATGGCTACCCAGGCCTCGCCAGCTCATTTTGGGTCACCACGTTCAATTCAGCCGCGAGCGGGTGCTCCATCAGGGCGACACCGCGCTCAAGGGTGCTGCGGAGGAGAAGTCGACGCCAGAGACCTTGACGACGGCCTGCCACGCGGCTTCCTGGCTGGCGCGATCGTGGAGGTGTGGGTGGCGCTGCGCCTCAATTGGGCCTGTGAACTTCCCTTGAGCCGAGGCGAAGAATTGCCCTGAGACGTCGGTTCCGAACTCCGACGCCTGGAGGTACCGACGGGCCGCGGTCTCCGGCGTCTGATTCATGCCGGGAATGAGGTTCACGATTGGGATAAACAGATACTTCAACGCCGGGCCAGCGTTTCGCACCGCCTTGGTGTCGGTCGCCGCACCGGGCGAGACAGCGTACACGGCCATGCCGGAGGGGAGCCGGCGCGCCAGCGCCGCGACCCACCAAGCGATGATTAGCTTCGCGTCGGCATACGCCCGGTTGGGCACGTACTTCACGTTCGGCCCGCTGCGCACCAGGGCTTCAACAGCGGCGGTTCGGTCACCCTGGTGATATTTGGCCGCGAAGGCTGGCACGTCGGTGTAGCTGAACAGGGGTACGCCCCCTCGGGCAGGTTCCGCACCGGCGATAACAATCCGCGCGTTGGGGCTCAGCAGGTTGGCGCGGAGCAACCCGACAGTCAGTTGATGATGGCCGATTAGCGGGGCCTGAGAAGCCTCGAACCCCGCCGCAGTGAGCACGCGCTTCTTACCTGGGACCATCCCCGCATTGAGCAGCAGGAAATCGATCGGCCGACCTCGCTTGACGAGCTCGGCGAGGGCTGACCGAACGCTGGACGGCGTGTCCAGATCCAGCTCCAGCGGGGTGAAGACCTGGGTCTTGGTCTCAGCCGCGAGCTGAGCGGCCGTCTCTTGAACCCGGGCCAGGCTGCGTCCGGTGACGATGACCTGGCGGTAGCCCTCGATGGCGAGCAAGCGGGCTGCCGCATAACCGAGCCCGGAGGTGGCGCCGGTGACGAGCGCGATCGAATGTTCCATGGGCGTCTCCGTGGTGAAGGGGAAAGGTCGAGTCGTGAGGCCCCGCGAGGCCAGGACCGGCTTGCTAATTTCGAACTGTTCGGTTATATATTGATGCGATTGCCATTGTCAATGAGTTTTGAACCAAATGATTCAAAATACGGCTAGGCCGCGAGGACGACCGCGCAGCTTTGACGAGAAGGGGGCGCTGGAAAAGGCGACGCAGGTCTTCTGGTCGAAAGGCTACGACGGAGTGACGATTGACGATCTCGTCGCCGGGATGGGTGTGGGACGGCCGAGCCTGTATGCCGTCTTTGGGGACAAGCGGGCGATATTCTTGCGCGTCCTTAGGGCGTACGCAGAACGGAAGGGCGCATCAGCCGCGAAGGCACTCCTCTCGCCACAGGGTCTTCGCGACTCGATCGCGGGCTTTCTGAGGTACGCCGTCGAAAGTGCGACCGAGAAAGGGTCCGCCCGGGGCTGCCTTCTGGTGTGCGTCGCGCCGCTTGTGGACGACGCTGAGGTTCGGCGGTTCCTGCAGAGCACGGTCGCGGGCTCCGCGGCGGTGGTGGAGCGGCGTTTCCGGGACGGGATCTGTGTGGGAGACATCCCCCCTGACTTTCCAGTAGCCGTGCGCGCGATCCAAGTCACTGACATTGTCCGTGGTTTGACCGTACGTGCAAGGATGGGCACGCCGCGCAGAACGCTTCTCAGGGATGCTGAGCAAGCGGCCGACTTGGTGCTTCTGCCGCGGGATATCAACCACCGGCCGAGCGGCAGCGCCTGGAAAGTCCGTACGGTTCGGGCCTGACTTCCGCGTTCATCGACGGGACCATGAACGTCTTCCTCGACGGGGGCTGGATTGCTGCGCCAAGAGGAACGTTCATCCTCATCCCCGGTCGAACGACGCACGATTTCGAGAATCGAAGCGCGGCCCGCGCGGGGATCCTCAGCTTCAACAATCGCAGCGGGTTCGAGAAGGAAATGCCGGCCATCTCGCAGTGGTTCGCGGAGCACCCCCCGGGAGCTGCGACCTAACGGCACGGCAGATTCAGGCGCGTCTAATTGCGCCAAATACTATGGATGACGGCGCTGGCATGAAGATGGCGTATCAGGAGCGGTGGGAGGCGGAGATCGCGGTGATGCGGCGTGTGCTCGCCGGCTTTGCGATGAAGGAGGAGTGTAAGTGGGGCAAGCCCACCTACACGGTGGATGGGAGGAACATCGTCATCATGCAGGGCTTCAAGGACTACTTCGGTCTGGGCCTCTTTCAGGGCGCTCTGCTGAAGGACCCCAAGAAGGTGCTCGTGCAGCTCGGTCAAGTGCAAGCCGGGCGGGTGATGAAGTTCACCAGCATGAAGGACATCACGGCGAAGGCGGCGATCATCAAGGCCTACGTGCGCGAGGCCATCGCAGTCGAGCAGGCTGGGCTGCGGATGGAGCGGAAGAAGACCGCAGATTTTCCTGTTCCCGATGAGTTGACGGAGCGGTTCCGGAGGGACCCACGTTTCAAGCGCGCCTTCGAAGCGCTGACGCCGGGGCGGCAGAGAGGTTACCTCTACCACTTCGCCGCGGCCAAGCAGCCGGCGACGCGGGTGGCGCGAATCGAAAGGGCGATGCCGGCGATATTCGAAGGCAGAGGGTTCCTGGAGAGGCGCTAGACGCGAAGCGCGTCCTTCATATACAGCGGGCCCACACGACGATAGGTTGCCATCGTGCTGGTACCTCTGGGCGCTCGCCCGGCAGCTCAAGAAAGGAACCCGGTGAAGCATATCGTCGCGCACAAGGCCAAGGGCAAGAAGACCTCCGACGGCAAAGCCATCACGAAGCTGCTGGTTGCCATGACGGGAAAGGCAAGCGCCGCGAAGGCCGCTGATGGCGACGAACCCGTCTTCGCCTACATCGCCAGCCTGCCGCAGCCGCAGCGCGGTATTGCCGAGCGCATCGATGCCCTGGCGACCAAGACGTTGCCCGACCTTCGGCGCGCTGGGAAAATGGGGAATGGCGTACTACGGCGTGGGCGAGGGCTGGTGCTTCTCGTCCGGCGCCTTTGTCGGACACGTCAAGCTGATGTTCATACGTGGCATGGAGATCAAGCCGGAACCGCCGGTCACACCGATCGGGATGGGCAAGTCCACACGTGGCGTCGAGCTGGCATCGTTGGACCATCTCGACGAGCGCCAGGTGGCCTCCTGGATGAAACAGGCCGCGGCCATGCCCTTCGTCGGGGGGAAGAAGGGATCGACGAAGAAGGCCGCAAACACCCCGTCGAAGAAGCCACGGAACTAGCGGATCGGCCTCGAGCTAGAGATTAGGGATCTGGTCGACGACAGCCACAAGTTGCGAAGCTGACGCCACCCATCCGGGCAGGGGCAACCACCACCCCGCCGGCTCCGGTCACGCCGACAGGCCCGAGTCACCTCGAGACCCGGCACAATCACGTCCGCTCGACCACGGGCGAACTGACCTGAGCGTGACCTTAAAGATTTAGAAAAGTGAGCATCGGCTAAAAAGCTCGCGCTCAATCCGCGTCTCCTCCCTTCGGGCAACGGCTCCTTCGAACAAATGCATTCCCGACACCAGGGCTAAGCCCCGAAATCCCTCTCCGGGGAGCTCCCAGCGGTACGTTCGGTGGATTTGTTTTTGGAAAGCGCCGGTGACTCGCCCGCACCTTGTAAGTTTTCGACTCGCAGCGTTTGGCAGCGCAGGCTCCCGGGCCGCAGTGCAGCCGCCTGCGCGACCACCTCAGGCGCGCTCGGGTGGTGCCGTCATTGGCCATGGAGATGCGTCGAGTGGAGTGACCAACACGGAGCGCCACGCCTGATTAACGACCTGCGCGGCGACGCTGGCACCGATCACCCGAGCGAACCACGAGCGATGTGTCCCTACAACCACCACATCGGCATTGCGCAATCTGGCTTCTCGAAGAATCGCATCGACTGGACTCTCTTCGCTCGCCACCACTGTCGCTGCGTGAGCTTGGAGACGCTTCGACACGCGTACCAATTTCTGCCGATAGAGCTCTCGTAGTTCCGGATTCGGCGTCACGGTCATCGTCCAAGCAGCACCGGGGCCGGTCATCAAATCTATGTGCGACAGGTTGTGTACGGCGACAACGGGCGCATCGAGCTGTACAGCCAGCTCAGCGGCTTTCCGGAGGACAGGATACTCCGCGTCCTCGAGGTCTGTTGCGGCGATGATTGCTCCATGCGACCTGCTCGCGCGAGCCACAAAGACGGGCAGGCGGGAGACTTCTGCGAGCGTGGTGACAGTCGTTCCAAATCCTCGCTGGCCGGGGGGCATCGCAATCAAATCCGCGCCAAGCTGGCGTGCGTGCGAGGCAGTCTGCTCTACGAAGGCCCCCGTTCGCACTTGAAGACGCTGCCCCGAGAAGTTGGCGCCGAGGGTCTCGCCCGCCCAGCGACGGGTCGCAATGACGTCCCGGGTGCTTCGGTTTGTGTCACTGGAACCGACGCTGCCGATTGGTGGAACGACTCGCAAGAGGCAGAGGTCACCATCGAGTTGCTGTGCGAGCTCGAACGCCCTTCGCAGGCTTACACTGGGGAAGGTTGGTTTCTCAAAGGCGAAGAGAATACGTATCCGCGCGGAGCTTAGTGTCGATAGAGGTTCGCTAGAACCGAAATCAACGCCAGGCCGAGCCGCCGGCTGGAAAGTGTCCTGTCTTTCTGTCAATGCCATGGGCTTCCCTTTGGTGTCGGAACATTCATTGTCTTCGTTCAAGGGATATCCCGCGGTCTGGTTGTCGTCCATAACGAAAGATTGACATGTATCGTCGCTTGGAATGACATGCCATGGAATGGCTCAACTATCATCACCTCTTCTATTTTTGGGTCATCACCCAAGAGGGGGGCGTCGCAGCAGCCGGGCGCAAACTACGGCTCACCCATTCGACGCTGAGCGCTCAACTCCGCGCACTGGAGGCGCACTTGGGCTCGCCGCTCTTCGACCGCCAGGGCAAGCGCTTGGTGCTCACGCCATTTGGAGTTGACGCGGCTGCGTACGCTGCTGACATTTTTCGGCTGGGTCGTGAGCTAACCGACGTCGCACGAGGTCGACCCGGGACTGGGCGCGAGACGCTCCGAGTGGGTGTGGTGGCCGGGATTCCGAAGACGCTCGTCCACCATTTGCTCGCCCCAGCCCTGGATCAGACCAAGGGGATTGCGATCATCCGTCAGGACTCGCCACAAAGTTTGGTCTCGAGCTTAGCGGCGGGTCGGATGCACGTCGCGCTCACGAACGACGTGCCCACTATACCGCCAGGAAGCCGTATGCATTGCCACCTGCTCGGCGAGACGGACATCTTGCTGTACGGGAGAGCAGACCTTGCCCGCGTCGCGCGCCGAAGGTTTCCCAGTTCTCTCGCCAGGCTCCCCGTGATTGTTCCCCCGAGCGGCGCGCCATTGCGTCGGCGTTTGGACGAGTGGTTTGCGCAGCAAGACGTCGAGGTCGTCATTCGGGCGGAGGTTGACGATGCTGGTCTGCTCCGAGTCTTCGGAAGCGCTGGGCGAGGAATCTTCCCTGTTCGTGCAGCGCTCAAGGCCGAGGTCGAGGACCTGCATGACGTCAGGCTCGTCGGACGATGTAACGGCATTCAGGACAGGTTCTACGCGGTGACTTCCGGCCGACGCATCGAACACCCGGCGGTCGCGACATTAGTGAGCGCGGCCCGCGGAGATCTGAATCGGCCGGCTTCATCGTCAACAGCGGCGCCTCTGGGTGATCGGAGTCGACACCGCGAATGACCGAGCCGTCAGAGCACCCCGGGCCAACGAGGAGACGCGTCCAACGTGGGGGCTCGCCGACATGCCGCAAGGCGAGTGGAGTCGGACGGGCATCCCACCGAACTCGGACCTCGACTCGAATCAGTTGCTCCTAGGCCCGACGATCGCGAGCCGCCGGATCGCCCTCGCCGCGGTTCGGCTGGAGGCGTTCAAGCAGGTTACCGGCGTGACGCGATACGTCCCTCCACGTAAGCACGCCCACCACATCTTCCGCCCTGTGGAGGTTTCCGGTTTGCGTGATAACCGCAACCTCTTTGCCGTGTTCTCGCATCCGTGCAATTACAAGGAAGAGCTCGGTCTTAGAAGCGACGAGCACGTACCCTTCATCGGCCTCCTCTACCAGTCGTCGGTCAAGATCGCCCGAGCGCCGCATTCGCGCGATGCGTGCAGATGGCACGACCCCGCGTAGCTTATGGTCTTTCACCAAGAGAACGTGCGGGATAGAGGAGAAGCGAGACAAGCCAAGAGCATGCATGGTGGCGTCGGCATCGATTAGGCGAATTTCGCGAGACGCGAATTCGCCTACGCTGCGAAGCATGTACATCCCAGTGTTGAAGGACGTTGGGACGAAGTGCCCACGGCGGGTGAGCTTCATCGTATAGATGTTGTCGGCGAGCAGAAACGTACGGATGCCGTAAGCGCATGACACGCTGACCATGACTGGGATGATGACGTTGTAATCGCGAGTCATCTCGAAGATCATCACGATCGCTGTCACGGCGGCTCCGGTCGTTGCCCCCACCATGCACGCCATCCCGATCACCGCCGTACTCGCGGCTTCGATACCTGTCGGAAGATAGCGTTCAACAAACAGCGCGTAAGCGGCCCCGAACGTCGCCCCTAGGAACAATGAAGGCGAGAAGATCCCGCCAGAACCTCCTGACCCCAGCGTCAACGCGGTGGCGAGCATCTTGAGTACAAAGAGGACAAACAGCAGGGAGGGCAACAACGGGCCACCGTCCAGCACGTCCTGGATCGTGGCGTAGCCGACGCCCTCGATGTAGTAGTGCCCGAAGTACCGCAGGCACAAGTACATGAGAATGCCGACCAGGAGCATACCGAGCGTATGGCGGATGTAGTAATTCCCGGGCATTCGGTCGAATAAATCCTCGACGCTATAGATGCTTCGGATGAACACCGCGGAGACGAGGCCCAGAATGAGTCCAAGCACCACATACGCTGAGACCGCGCCCAGCGTGAACTGATGCGCTAGCGGAAGGGCCAGCCCGGGGATGTCGAAAGCTGGGTGATCTCCGAAATACCAACGGCCGACAGACGTGGCGCATCCGGCGGCGAGTGCGATCGGTATTAGTGTACGCGCGCTGATCTCGGGGGCGAGCAGCTCGACGGCAAAGAGAAGACCGCCGATCGGAGTGTTGAAGGTGGCCGCGATGCCGCCTGCTGCGCCACAGGCGACGAGCGTGATGCGCTCCCATTCGAGCATTCGGAAGATCTTTCCAAGCGTCGAACCGATAGCGGAGCCAATCTGGACGATCGGTCCCTCTCGCCCGACGGAGCCGCCGGACCCGATCGTAAGGGACGACGCGAGGGACTTGATCGCGGCGACCACCGGGCGGATGGCTCCTCGTTGGTAGTAGATCGTGTCAATGACCTCGGGCACGCCATGGCCCTTTGCTTCGGGCGCGAAGGTCTTGACGAGAAAAGCGACGCACAGCGCGCCTAACACCGGCATCACGATGACCCAGACGCCCCACGTGCTCGGTGCCGTATGGAGGCTCGCGTCGTAAATGAAAGAGAGCCTGCCGAAGAAGAACAGGTTGTGGAATAACCCAATGAGTGCTCGAAAGATGACAGCGCCCACTCCAGTGGCAACGCCGACGGCCAACGCCGCAAATGTCATTCGTGCCGGCAGGCGCTCAAGACTCGAGGGGGCTCTCACTGTGCCCGGACGCTACTTCTCCGCCTTGGCCGCTCCAAGTGTGAGCGCCTGGAACGCCGAAGGAAGCGATATTCGACTGAACTGAGGGGAGCTAACCCGTTGCCTGGTTTTTGCTCTACCGAGCGCCTTTCCCACGCCTTCAGCCCTCAGCACCTCGATCACCGGACAACCTGTAAGCGAGCTCGGTGGGCCGGCGCATTGCGGCGGCTGCGCTCATGGACGCTTCAGGAGCCGCAAGTAGAACGCTGCGAAAACCGGGCCAGGAAAATCCGCCCTCGTCCAGCGAAGTTCGGAAGGGTCCGCCTTTGAGTAACTCCGAGGGGTTCTATGCAGAAAATTCGCCTTCCGACTAGGCACGGAGTCCAGAGTCATCCGCCTGAGTTCGCGGCATTGAACACAAATCGAACACAGATTCGGCTCGCCGCCGCCACCGTCCGACACGATCCATTCGCTGTGCGCTCTACGGAACGTCGCGGACTTGCGCGGGACGCTCTTGGCTCGCACTGAGCGCTCGCGAAGGCTCTACTCAAGTGGCTCTACATGCGAGGCGGGAATCCAACCCTTCTTATCGCGGCTGCGTACCAACAACCAATCGCTGCGCTCGAGTTCCACCGTTACGATCTCGCCGGAGACGACATTGAGTTCGACGGCTGAGTAACTCTCGAGCACGACTCCCTCTGAGCCCTCGGCCGAGATGATTTCGACCGGCACCCAACCTTCATGACCGTCCGAAGCTCTGCACCATTTCCAACCTCGGAACTTTTCATCCTCCGCTCCGACCGTCACCTTTTCACCACGCTCAGCCTGAATCGGGTCCGCGTATTGGGGAGCATAGTCCCGCAGTACTCTCGCCTGCCTTGAGACTGGAGTTCCCACCCGGCTCATTCGCGTTTTTCGGGCTGCCCTTGAAACCTCATTGATCCATGCCTAGCCCTGTACACGGGGGTAGATAGGTGACGAACCCACACCGCACAATGTGAGAGGAGGAATTCGCCATGAAGATCAAAGTTATCAGCATCTACGTGAACGACCAGGAGAAAGCGCTGCGCTTCTATACCGAGGTTATGGGTTTCGTGAAGAAGGCGGACGTCACCCAAGGGCCGTTCAGGTGGTTGACCGTTGCCTCAGCAGAGGAGCCGGATGGCACTCAGCTGCAGCTGGCCCCAAACGACAATCCGGCCGCTCGGGCCTACCAGCAGGCGATGTTCGAGCAGGGCCAGCCGGCCGCTGTGTTCTACGTGGATGACGTTCAGCGGGAGTACGACCGTATGAAACCGCTGAGGGCGGAGTTCACCATGCCGCCGACCAAGGTGACCGGCTCGACCGTCGCAAGGCTGAACGATAGTTGCGGCAATCTGATCCAGATTGCCGCCCTCGACCGCCGGCAGACCTGATGACCTGAGCGCGGCTCAGGATCCGGCCTCGGTTCGGCGGTCTGCTTGATGCGACCTCCGGCCCATCTTCCAATCCATTGCGGTCCCCTGGTGCCCTTCATGTGGCGGCTCCCTTGCCTTGCTTCGCAAGATTACGCCCCGCGAGAACGGTGACCACGAGGCTGAAATCAGCCCCGCCCTGTTTGGAAGCCTAAATTCCAGCTGTCGGATGGTGGTGCAGGAAGATACTTCCTCGTCTGGACCGAGGGAGAACGACTAGAGCGGCGGACGGGACTCGAACCCGCGACCCCGAGCTTGGGAAGGCCGCCCCGGCTCCTGAGCGTCACTGCGGGGTCTTGGCAGTACTCTTCGCCCGACGTCGAGACCTCAGGACCGGGCTTCCAGATGCTCCGAGCAGGACGTTCGAAATGACGTTCGGCGAGGCGTCCCGGCCCAGAAGTCTTGTGACGCGATGCGATTTGTCAGCCCTGGCCCAGAGGTCCGCGAACTGAACGTGTACGACTGGTTCATCGCCTCCCGCGATGGATCAGCAGGAGGCGCCAGCGCTAATGCTTCATGTCGTCTGTCGCCGACTGACCGAGAGGCCTGTTCTGAACCACGGGCCCGACAGGCGCCGGCCGTGGAGTCCACCGGCCGGTCCCCGAGCCAAGGACGGCCATGCGGGACGGGTCTCTAGCACCCGAAATGACCGGGCCCGCCCCGACGCACTTCTTCCGCCACCTGCTTAGCCTGTGAGAGGGTGGTGGTGGTCGCGTTGCCGGCCCGCGTGCCCGTCGTGTCGCACCAGAGGACAACGAATAAGTGCCCGTCGGTGGAGCGCCGGACGCGGAACGCACATCCGAGTTCCACGTCGTGTGCGTGCCAATGGTAGTGGTCTGCTTTCACCCACTGAAGGCGGTTAAGTGGTTCCGGCTCAAGGATAGATTCGGCGGGGGTCATCGCGACTGGTCTCAGCCTGCCAAGGTCTCCTCCGCAGGGCCTTCGCCATCGCGAGCGAAATAGTGCGCTTCCGGAACGCGTGGACCTCGGCTTTGGTCCAGAATAACAGGAAATCCCGGGGGCCGAACTTCCGGATGCTGAATCCGTAGCCTGATCCCTCGCGTCGGCCCCCTTGCCGACCTGTCGGCCCGGCGAAGGAAGGAGCGCGAGCGTGTCAGGGTGTCGGCGCTGAAGGCTTGGCCTGTCAGCTCAGCCCCGGGGCGTCAGCTAATGTCTCTAACTGCCGATTCGTTTCCGCCTCGCGACGACGCCGGCCGCGTAGGAAAAGTGCCGTTCGAAAACCAGTCAGGGCGCCAGGGCCTGCTTTGTCGCGGATCTGTTCAGGAAGGATGTAGCCTTCTCTCTTCAGCGTCGTCGCTGGAGGGGGAAGCATGTCCGCAGCCTCGAACTCCGAGAACCCGGATCCGGACGAGACCCTGGTCCGTGGACAAAGGCCTACCTCCGCTGTTGCTCCAGAGACGGGCACGTCAAGGCGAATTGGCCCCTACCGACTGCTGCAACTCATTGGCGAAGGTGGCATGGGGGAGGTGTGGCTTGCCGAGCAGCTCGAGCCCGTCCGCCGCAAGGTAGCCCTCAAAGTCATCAAGGCGGGCATGGACACCAAACAGGTGGTGGCGCGCTTCGAGTCCGAACGCCAGGCACTGGCCCTGATGGACCATCCGGCTATCGCCAAGGTGTTCGATGGCGGGAGCACGCCCGAGGGCCGGCCCTACTTCGTCATGGAGTACGTGGCAGGTGTCCCTATTACCGAGCACTGCGACACCCACAAGCTGTCCACTACTGCGAGGCTCGAGCTCTTCACCCAAGTATGCGAGGGCGTCCAACACGCTCACCAGAAGGCCATCATCCACCGGGACTTGAAGCCGTCGAACATTCTCGTCTCGCTAGTGGACGGGAAGGCGCAACCCAAAATCATTGACTTCGGGATTGCGAAGGCCACGGGCTACCGGCTTACCGAGAAGACGCTCTTCACCGAGGTGGGCGCCGTCATCGGCACGCTCGAATACATGAGTCCCGAGCAGGCGGACCTCACCGGCCAGGACGTGGACACGAGGTCGGACGTCTACTCGCTGGGTGTCCTTCTCTACCAGCTTCTCACCGGGGAACTGCCCTTCAGCTCGAAAGACTTGCGCTCCTCCAGCTACGAGGAGCTGCGAAGAAAACTGAAAGAAGATGAGCCCCCCGCGCCCAGCACCAAGCTGAGCATCCTGAAAGAAGGAGCGGCCGAGGCCGCAAAAAATCGGAATATGGACTCGGACGTACTGCAGCGGCAGCTCGAGGGGGACCTCGACGCCATAACCATGAAGGCGCTCGAGAAGGATTCGGGCCCGACGCTATGGCACCCCGTCCGACCTCGCCCAAGACATCGAGCGACACCTCTGCCACGAGCCGGTGGTAGCGCGGCCAGCGAGTACGGCCTACCGTCTCCAAAAGTACCTCAAGCGCCACCGTGTAGGAGTGTGGTTCGCCACCGGACTGGCCGCGCTTCTCGTTGCATTCGCGGTGACAATGGCCGTCCAGGCGCGTCGAACGGCTCTGCAGCGCGACCGCGCCAATGCCGAGAGGGACCGGGCCAACCGAGAGAGAGAGGCCTCGGAGAGAGTCTCTTTGTTCCTTGAGAATATGCTCGGCACCTTGAAGCCGCAGGCGCTGGGAAGCGCGCTCTGGAAGGACCTGCACGACGGTGTAGCCGCGGCAAGCCGACGTCGGAGAGCAGCAGAAGAGAACGTCGCTTCGAATCTGGCCTCGCTTGACACGGCCCTCGCGGGAGTAAATCCGACGGAAACCGCGCTTCACCTCCTCGACGGGCAAATTCTCGAGCCGGCCGGGAAAACCCTGCGGCGGGATATGGGAAGCGAGCCGAGAATCGCTGGGAGCTTGGAGTACACGCTCGCAGGGACCTACGAGAATCTCGGTCTCTACCCGCAGGCGGAGCAACACGCCAAGCGCGCGGTCGAGCTCAGAATAGGGGCACTGGGACCCGAGGACGTGGACACACTCCAGGCCATGAATGAACTGGCGAACGTGTGCATACGAGAAGGTCAGTTGAAAGAGGCCGAGAAGCTTCACCATGAGGTTCTGCAGACCCGGCGAAGACTTCTGGGCCCCGAGCACCCGGATACGCTGAGGTCAATGAGCAACTTGTCCGTCGTGGACATGCAAATTGGGCGCTATGAAGAAGCCGAAGGTCTCATCCGAGAAACTTTCGAGGTGAAGCGAAGAGTCTTGGGGCCCGAGCACCCGGATACGCTCAACTCCATGAGCAACCTCGCCGTCGTGTCCATGCAACTTGGGCGCTATGCCGAGTCCGAAAAGCTCGGCCGCGAACTCTTGGCGGCGTTGCGTAGAGTCAAGGGCCCGGAGGACCCAAGCACGCTCGGGGCCCTCCATAACCTGGCTGAGGTGACCGCGGCTCAGGGCCACTACGGCGAAGCCGAAAAGCTCGACAAAGAGCTTATCGATGCCGAGCGACGAGTCCTGGGACCAGAGCACCCCTATACCCTCGGCTCTATGAGTGACCTCGGCGGCCTCTACATGCAACAGGGGCGGTATGACGAAGCCGAGAAGCTCGACCGCGAGACTGTCGAGCTCCAACGAAGAAACCTGGGGCCCGAGCACCTGGAGACGCTGAGCACCATGAACGACCTCGCCTCTGCGCTTGAGGCCCAGCGGCGGTTCCACGAGGCTGACAAGCTCTTCCTGGAGGCTTTGGAGGCCGAGCGACGAGTCCTAGGACCTGAACACCCCAAAACACTTCAGTCTTTCTTCAGCCTGGCGGACTCCTACACCGACCAAGGCCGTTACGGCGAGGCGAAGACACTCGCCGACGAGGCGGTGACAGGCTACGAGCGCACGAAGTTCGAGGAAAACGAACTGGTAGGCGGTGCGCGGCTGGCCCTTGGGCGCGCACTCACGGGGCTGAAGCGCTACGCCGAGGCCGAGCCGACACTCCTTGCGGCCGAGCACCAGCTCTCCGCAACGAAGAGCATGACACGCAAGAAGTGTCTCGAGGCGCTGGTGACGCTTTATGAGGCCTGGGAGAAGGCCGCACCTGGGACGGGGCAAGCCGCGCGGGCGGCGACGTGGAAAGCAAAGCTCGCCAGCACTGAATGAAGCTCGCGGGGAAACTGTACAGATGCCCCGGACACCTTGGCCCGCTACTGCCCCGACAGGCATGGGAAGAAGCCCCGCAAGCTGTGGCCCAAGCCCGTGGGGCCGCTGACGTGGAAGGACCTTCGAGACACTGCTGCGTCGCTCTATCTCGGGAGGGGCGTGCCGATGGCTGTGGTGCAGAAGGTTCTCCGCCACGCAGACCCGCGCATCACGGTTCATCAGGCGGTCGGCAGTGAATTGCTGCAGGCTTCCGCGGACGATGTCGGAAACCCTGGGTTGGTCCGTGCCGAGGATGGCAGCAGCCTGAACCTGGGTCAGCCCGCGAGCCTCAATAAGGTCAACGATGCGAGAGGCCAACTGAGCCTTCACGAGGGCAACTTCTGGGTCTGGAACACCGATGTCGGCAAAGACGTTGCCGGTGCCTCGTGTCGTCTTCTTCATTTCTCGCTCTCCATTGCTGCGTGCGCTTCTTGCGCAATCCTGAGCCGGGACTTCACCAAGTCAATCTCGGCCTTAGGCGTTGCGCTACCTCTCTTCGACTTCTTCTGGAAAGCATGTAGGGCGTAGACGACGCCTTGGAGCTTCACCGTGTACACCGCTCGGTATGCATTCCTGTCAAAATCCTGAACGACTTCCAGGACTCCCGCACCGCCGAATCCGCGCAGGGGTTTGGCCTGCTCGTGCTTCTTGCCCTCCAGGGCGCGCCGAAGCGCGAATCCCATGATGTATTTGACCTCGTCAGGGAATCCGCGCAGGACACCCAGGCTATCCCCCATCCAAACGATAGGTTTTGACTCGGCTGGCACTAGTTGAGGGCAATATGCTATTTCTAGCATATCCGCAAGGACTAATGGGCTCGAACCAGAAGCGGAAGGAGCGCTGGCGAGCATGAGGAAAACAGGCCGCCAAGACGTTCTCGATAACGAGACCCAGAAGAGTCCGCACAGTAGGGTTGCGACGACGAGCGAACCGATCTGCCAGCACGACGCCAGGGCCTGCTGCGGGACATTGCGCAGGAAGAGGCACGTCTCGGCAGACTTGAGGCCGACCAGGCCGATTCGCGACGTCGCCTCGGCACGCTCCAGGCCGAGCTGGCTTCGCTCGGAGTCGCGCCCGACGCTCGCGTGCGCTCTCCCATCGCGCTCGAGGCGCGGGTTCCCAAGACGTCCGCTGAGAAGGTGAAGCTGTTTCGCTCGCTGTTTCGTGGACGCGAAGAAGTCTTCCCGACGCGATTCGTGAGCAAGAAAACCGGGAAGCCCGGCTATGCGCCTGCGTGCTCGAACAAGTGGGAGCCCGGCCTCTGCGCTCTGAAAACGGGGGGCAAGTGCAGCGAGTGCCCGAACCAGGCCTTCATCCCCGTCGACGACGCTGCGATCGTCGAGCACTTGACGGGCCGTCACGTGATGGGCGTGTACCCGTTGCTCGATGACGACACGTGCTGGTTCCTCGCGGTTGACTTCGACCAAAGCACCTGGACGAACGACGTCAGTGCGTTCGTCGAGACTTGTCAGCGCGTCGGCCTACCCACCGCGGTGGAGAAGTCGCGCTCCGGCAACGGCGCCCACGTCTGGTTCTTCTTCTCGGCGCCCGTGCCGGCGAGCGATGCGCGCAAGATGGGTTGCTACCTCATCACTGAGACAATGTCGCGGCGGCACGAGCTGAGCATGGACTCGTACGACCGCCTGTTCCCCAGCCAGGACACGATGCCGCGAGGTGGCTTCGGGAACTTGATTGCACTGCCACTGCAGTACGAGGCGAGGCGCGCTGGAAACTCCGTCTTCCTCGACGACCAGCTGAAGCCGCATCCCGATGACCGGCAATGGGGTTATCTCGCTGCGGTGACGCGCATCAGCCCAGGTACCGTCGATCTGATCGCGCGTGACGCAACGCGGCAGGGATCCGTCACCGGCTTACGACTGTCGGAGACGGGAGATGAGGACCACGCCGCGCCATGGGCACGACTGCCCACCCGCATGCCGAAGCCGTTGGTCATCAGCGAACCGCTACCGCCGAAAGTGCGTGCTGTTCTCGCACAGAAGCTCTTCGTGGAGAAAGCAGGCCTCCCGTCGCCGCTGCTCAATCAAATCAAGCGGCTCGCGGCGTTTCAGAACTCGGAGTTCTACAAGAAACAGGGCATGCGCCTCTCGACGGCGACGACGCCGCGCGTGATCTCGTGCGCTGAGGATCTCCCTCAGCACGTGGGCCTACCTAGGGGCTGTCAGGACGAGCTGCAGGCGCTGCTAGGCGAGTTCGGCGTCGCTCTGGAAGTCGACGACCAGCGCGTTGCGGGCAGGCGGCTTGGGTTCCGATTCCGCGGGAAGCTGACGGCAATGCAGCAGAAGGCCGTGAACGCGCTGCTCGAGCACGACATTGGCGTGTTAGTTGCGCCGCCCGGCGTCGGCAAGACGGTCGTTGGCACGTACCTCGTAGCCGAGCGCGACTGCAGCACCCTGATCTTGGTCCACCGGCGCCCGCTTCTCGACCAATGGCTGGCGCAGCTCTCGCTGTTCCTCGGCATCGAGCCGAAGGAAATCGGGCAGATCGGCGCGGGGAAGAAGACCGGGAACGGGCGTCTTGATGTGGCGATGATCCAAAGCTTCGTTCGCAAGGGGAAGGTCCAGGCTGTGGTCGCCAACTATGGGCAGGTAATCGTCGACGAGTGCCACCACCTGCCAGCCGTCTCGTTCGAGCAAGTGCTTGCGGAGGTGAAGGGCCGTTACGTCGTCGGTCTCACCGCCACCCCGCAGCGTCGCGACGGCCACCATCCGATCACGGAGATGCAGCTGGGTCCCGTGCGGTTCGCCGTCGATCCGAAGAGCCAGGCCGCGCAACGGCCCTTTGCCCACAAGCTCGTGGTGCGCGAGACGGGCTTCACGACATCGAGCGTACCGAAGCCAAGCATCCAGGAGCTCTACGCGGCGCTTGCGGCTGACGAGGAGCGAAACAGGCTTATCTTGGACGACGTCATCCAGGCCCTTGAGCGGGGACGCTCGCCGATCCTCCTCACGGAGAGGAAAGACCAGCTCGAGTACTTCGGCGCTCGGCTGCAGAAGATCGCGCGGCATGTGGTGGTCCTTCAAGGTGGCATGGGCACCAAGCAGCGACGCGAGGCGAAGGAGCGTCTCGTCGCCATCCCGAACCATGAGGAGCGGCTCGTCCTCGCCACCGGCCGCTACATCGGCGAGGGTTTTGACGACGCACGGCTCGACACGCTTTTTCTGGCGCTGCCAGTATCGTGGAAAGGGACGCTAATCCAGTACACGGGGCGTTTGCATCGTCTCCATCCCGGCAAGACCGAGGTGTGCATCTTCGACTACGTCGACCGCGAGGTGCCGATGCTGCTGCGGATGTTCGAGAGGCGGCTGCGTGGGTACCGAGCCATCGGGTACGCGCGAGGCGAGGCACCGCTTGGCTATGCAGAACCGTTGGACGAGGTTGTCGTGGAGTACGACGAGGGGGTGCGGCGATCGCTTAAGGACATGGAAGACTTCCTTTGAGGTACGGGAGGGATTCGAACTCTCGCCGCCACCTTGGGGCTGATGGCGTGGGCAAGTAGCTCGGCCGGAACGCCTGGGCCAGAAAGCGCACATCCACACGGAGAGAGTGTCCGGGCGCTGTGCCGGGCTCGGGTTCAGCGCCGATCTTCATACCACTGGTGGTTTCGGCGGCGCTCGAAGGTCTCTTCGAGGAACTGCGTTTCAGGATGCCGACTTGATGGTAGATTTTACCTCCAAGAGTTCCAGTTGGAGGGGCAAACGCCCAGTGCGTGGGGATCGCGCGTCGTTTGTCACGGACGAGAAGCTGACGGCGCTTCGCCGGCAGATTGGGGAGTTTGCCTGGAATGACCGCGTGGCTCGAGCCAAAGAACGCGAGACGTTGGTCCTCAAATTCGAGGCTGTCGTTGCCAAGGGGCTCAAACCCGCTGCAGCGCTTCGGGAAGTCGGCGCGACCGTAAAAGCGTCAACAGTCCGAAGTTGGGCTCAGCGCTACGCGGCCGAAGGGCTCGAAGGTCTCATTGATCGAAGGGGTGTCCTGACGACGTTCGGGTTTCAAGACCCTCTTCCTTCTCGTGTGCGGAAACACGTCAAGACGCGCGAGGCATTCTCATTTGTCAAATGGGTGGGTAGCAAGCAAGGCGTCCTGAGCGAACTCCTCCGACGCAAACCGCCGAGCTTCACGAGGTACTTCGAGCCCATGGTTGGGTCCGGCGTGCTCTTCTTGGGGCTCAAGCCAGGCGCGGCGGTGCTTGGTGATGCCAACCCCGAGTTGATGCTCTGCTACGAGGTGATACGCGACCAGGTGGATGCTCTGCTCCAGGAGCTGCGCGAGCATCGCAACACTGCCGAGCACTACCACGCAGTTCGAGCCCAAGCGCCCGAGTCCCTTTCCCAGATTGAGCGTGCGGCGCGCTTAATCTTCCTCAATAAGACCTGCTTCAACGGTCTCTACCGCGTCAACCGACGAGGCCACTTCAACGTGCCCTATGGGCGCGATATCCGGGCAAACTTCACGGACGAGGGCGCATTGCGGCGGGTCAGCAAATGCCTCAAGCGAGCGGAGCTGCGGTGTGGCGATTTTTCGGACATCTGCGCAGACGCTGCCGAGGGGGACTTCATCTACTTCGATCCGCCCTACTTGACTCGCCGCGCTGCGCGCACCATTCGGTATCTGCCAACTGCCTTCTACGAAGGTGATCATCGGCGGCTGGCGCGCTGCGTGCACGAGCTGGATAGACGGGGTTGCTTCGTCATGGTCAGCAACTCCGAACACCCGCTAATCCGGAAGCTCTACCAAGGGTTTCGAATTGAGTCCTTTGATGTGCGCCGCAAGGTCAACGCTGACGGAAAGGGCAGGAGCGGGTGGAAAGAGCTGCTCGTCCGCAACTTCGACGGACGCGGGAACCTGCTGACACGGAGACGGGTTAGTACCACTCAACTCTGCTTGCCCTGGTGTTGAGTCGTTTTCGTGGGCGAGGTCGAGCGCTTCAGAGCGCTCTGACCAGCTGCCGCGCACCGGACCGGTGTCTCCGGCACGCGCGCCAGGCTTCGCTGAGCGCCACCTCACGGTGGCCGTCGGCCGTCCGTCCGTGCCCAAGTTGCTCCCCACGTACAGCCGCGGATCGTGTCCCAGCGCTACCTGCACTTCGAACAGGATGACCTCGGGCGCGAGCCTCGGTGGACAGTTCAAAAGCGGCCACCAGTGGACGGCTCAAAAGCGGCCACCAGCGGGCGGCGTCCGAGACTGGTTTTGGTTGCTTTTAGGTCGCAGCTTCCTCCTGGCGCAAATCCTGGCTGACCTTGGTGCGCCAGCTCCGAGGCCCGCACTTCAAGACGTGGGCGTGGTGGAGCAGCCGGTCGAGGAGCGCGGTCACCGCGGCCGTGTCGCCGAGCAGCTTGCTCCAGTCGTCGACGGGGCGGTTCGAGGTCAGCACCGTCGAGCCGCGCTCGTAGCGGCGCATGATGAGCTCGAGCAAGTCCTCTGCGGCGGTGTGCGGCAGCTTTCTCATCCCGAGGTCGTCGATGATGAGGAGAGGGACGCCGGCGAGTTCAGCGAGGTATTCCTTGCGCGTCCCGTCGAGACTCGCATCCGCAAGTTCCTCGATGAGGATGTGCGCTTCACGGTAGAGGACGCGGTGCCCTTGCTGTATTGCTGCGCGGCCAAGTGCCTGCGCGAGATGGCTTTTGCCGGTACCGGGAGGGCCGAGCATGAGCACGTCCTCTCGCTGCGCGACGAAGCGGGCGGTGGCCAGCTCGTAGATGAGTGCCCGGTTCATTTTCTTATTGAAGTCGAAGTCGAAGCTGTCGAGGGCGCGGTCCCCGTCTCTGAAGCGCGCCTGTTTCAAGCGACGGGCAAAGAGACGGTCCTGCCCTGCGCACCAGCTCGTCCGTGACAAGTGCCGAGACCAAGTCGATGGGAGCAGCTTTGTCCGTCTGCGCTTGGCGTAGCCGTGTTTCCAGGACGGCAGCCATGCCAGAGAGGCGCAGCTTTCTGAGGGCGTGGTCGAGCTCGACGAGATTCATTCTGTTTCCTGTGTCTTGGTTTCGATGAGCGCTCGGTAAAGCGACAGCTGACGGATGAGTGGGTCGACCTGCCGCAGCGTCAGCGGAGCCGGCGGCCGTCGGTCGAGGTAGCGCCGCAGGAAGCGGTAGCTTGGAGCGCCGAGTTCGAGCGCCGTCTTTGCCGCATCGTCGACGACTGCAGCGCCGTGCTTCCTCGCGAGCGCGAGGACGCCGAGTATTCGCCGTATGCCCAGCGCGCCGTCCTGCCGGTGGATGTGCGCGCACATGACGCCAATGTGCTGCCCGATGGCATGGGCACGCCCGAGGAGCGCCACCGTCGTTTGGGGAGTCCTGGACGGCCTGTCCTCGTCACGGATGACATGGCGGCCTCGCTGCTGCCGTAGGTACTCGCGGAAGAGCTGTCCCGTTTTCGCGTCCAGGAGTCGGACACGCACGCCGTCCCACTGCACCGCCACGCGGCGGCCAATCCATCCTGGCGGGGCGGCGTAGTACGCCGCCTCCACCTCGACGTAGCCGTCGAGGTGCACCGTGCGCTCGCCGTACTCGTAGTAGCGAAATGGCTCCACCGGGAGCGGCCGGAGGTACGGCTTCTCCTCGGCAAACATCGCCGCCACCTGGCGCTTCGTCGTCCCATGGATGCGCGTGTCCGCCCAGTGGGCGTCCCAGCGGTCGATGTAAGCTTGCCCCTCCTCGAGGCGCTCGAAGCGCATCCCTTTGAGGGGAGTCCGCTGGGCGTGCCCGATGCTCGACTCGACTTTTCCCTTTCTGTCCGGGTCCCTCACCCGGCAGGGCAGTGCTACCACTCCATAGTGAGCGAGCATGTCGCGGTAGACGGGGTTGAGGGTCGGGTCATAGATGTCCGGCTTGAGGACTCCCTCACGCAGGTTGTCGAGGACGTTGACGCTCGCCACGCCGCCAAGCCGGCGAAAAGCTCGCTCGTGCAGCTCCGCCCAGATGCGCGCGCTCGACTTCATCGTCAGCAGGCGCACGGACTTTCGGCTATAGGCCAGCGTCATGATGAAGAGACGCGCCCGTCGGTACATCCGCGACTCGGCGTCTCGCACCATGGGCCCGTCGCCGTAGTCGACCTGCGACTCCTGCCCCGGCGCCGTCACGATGACGACTCGCGCCTCGGGCGGTGCGACTTCGCGGAGCTGGGCGACGTAGCGCCGCACACTCACGTACTTGGCCGAAAAGCCGTGGTCGTCCACCAAGTCCTGCCAAATGGCCATCGCGTTCCGGCCACGTCCGAGCGCCTCCGCAATGAGCTCGCGGTAGGGCTCGCAGGCGCTCGCCGAGGGCGCGCGACCAGGCCGCGGCGGCCACTCTTTCGCTTCAAAGTCGGTGGACACCCCCTCTGTGGTGGCCGGTTTTGCCCTGAAGTCGGTGGACATCCCGTCGCTGGTGGCCGGTTTTGGCGGCCACGCCGCCGGGCGGCCACCCCGACATCGCACCTGGACACCCGCTGCTCGGAGGTACGAGCTCGCCGTCTCCCGGCGGACGCCTGTCTCTTCCTCAATCCGTCGCAGCGACCAGCCGAGCCGCCCCAGCGCCACCACCTGTTGCCGTTTCGCTTCGCTCAAGACGTTCGCCATCCCGGCGGCGGACCACGGTCCTTTCCGCCTCGTCAACGTCTCGGAGCGCTACTCCTGGTGGCCGGTTTTCAGCTGTCAATCAGTGGCCGGTTTTGGGTGTCCACCGAGGCGAGATGCGGGGGTCATCTCGCGCGACACGCATCAATCATTCCGAGAGGCGACGGTGGGGGAGCTGCAGACGCCGACTCGGAAATTCATCGATTCCGTTTGCTTCGAGAGAGCGGCGGACGGGATTCGAACCCGCGACCCAGAGCTCGGGAAGCCCGGCCGGGGCTCTTGAACGTACACACGGGGTCTTGGCAGTACCCTTCGCAGCCCGGCGAGACCTCAAGACGGGGCTCCCAGACGCTCCCGCCGGTACGTTCGGGAGTGCGTTCGACCCATCCCCAGAATGTGGCGCCCGGCCGGTTTCGCCTCTGAAGGGTACATAAAGTGGCCAAAACGACCTCGCTCATCGCCTCGCCGGCGCGGGCACCTCCAAAGTAGAATTCTCTCGGAACACAGCGGCTGTCCCGACGAGCCGGGGCGAAAAAGCACATTCCGGCACGGCAGAAATCTATCCTCATGGAGGGGTGGCCGCGTGAGCATCGAGCTACGCATCTTGGTTTGGAGCATTGTGCTGGGTCTGGTCCAAATCCTGCTCCAGGCCCACTCCGCCAGCCTTCAGGTGGGATATCGGTGGACCGCCGTCGCGCGGGAGCCCCGGCCGCCGCTCCTCGGGGCAGCGGGACGACTGGAACGTGCACTCCACAACTTCCTCGAGACATTTCCGCTGTTCGCAGCAGCGGTACTGGTCGTGCACATCGCAGGACGGGAAGGGACGTTGAGCGCGACCGGCGCAACACTCTACCTGGCTGCGCGCGTCGCCTACGTTCCGCTGTACGTCGCGGCTTTTCCCTTGCTCCGGTCCTTTGTGTGGAACGTTGCTTTCGTGGGGCTTGCCCTGATTCTCTTGGCTCTGCTCTGACCCTGTCCCGCTGCGCTGCCAAGGACGCCCGAGGGCCGCACCGCGAGTGTAAACTACACACGATTCGGGACTGACGCCGAGACCCGGCGTCAGACGCTTGCGCGGACCTCGCCCCACTGAGGTCATGGAGGCCCGACCTTCGCTCGCCTATTTGGACCCAGGGACAAGACTAGAGCGGCGGACGGGATTCGAACCCGCGCACCCCGAGCTTGGGAAGCTCCTCCACCGAAATTCCGCGCACGTCCGGAGAGGATTGCGAACGTCCGTCTTCGAGTAACTCTACGGTGTACGGGGTTTAGTTGGCCGGTGAGGGAGCGGGCTTCGAAGGTGCGCGACGAGCCACGTTGGACAGGAGGACCCCTGCGACCGTCGGGAAGAGGAGAACGGAGAGCACGGCGGCCCCGACCAGGGCAGCCGCGATGTCTGGGCTCATCCGCCCACCGTGAACGCCGATTTCCGTGATGACGACAACCAGCGACAGCGACGCTACCGAGGTGAAGAGTGCAAACGGGAACCGCTCCGTTCGCGAGAGGTCTCTTCGGTACAGAAGCACGGGACTGCCTCGAACAAGCAAGAAAAGCAGCAGAAAGGTGGGTACCAGAAGGACGGTCGTGACGTCTCTTGTCAGTGCTTTGAGATCGAACTTGATGCCCGTTCCCACAAAAAAGAATGGCATGAACCAGCCAAATAAGACGGCATCGATTTTCTCACGGAATGACTCCCCCTCCGCACCGCGGGTTGCGAGCCCAACAATCATTCCAGCAGCGAAGGCTCCGAGGATACTTTCGAATCCAAATTCCTCGGACAGCACGAAGAACGCGGCCAGCGTCAAAAGGGCCACGCGCACCGGCAATTGACTACTCGCATGCATGGTGCGGCTGAGTAGGGCTACCACGCGGGGAGGCCGAGCGCGCATGCCAACAGCAGCCGCTGAAAGCACGACGGCGACGAACACAATCAGGAAGCTAAACTCCAACCAGGAGCTGTATCGCTGGGACAGAACGAGCGCCATCGCGATGATGGGTCCAACCTCGCCGACAGTGCCGGCGGCAACAAACAGCTGTCCGAAGGGAGTGTCGAGTTGACCAGTGTCGCGAAAGACGGGCAGGAGGGTCCCGAGAGCGGTCGTGGCCAGCGCCAGCGCGACCATCAGCGGGGCGTGTACCAAAGGCGTCGCGTGAAGAAGACCCGTAACAGCGAGCCCAAGCACAAGCGAAATGCTCCACCCACGGATGGCTAGTGACAGCGGACGGCCACGGATTCGAGCGAAGTCAAGCTCCAAGCCCGCGCTGAATAGCGACGCCGCCATCCCGAAGGTGAACATCGTCGCGACGAATCCCTCGAAGCGCACGAGTCCCAGAGCCTGGGGGCCGAGAATGATTCCGAGTATGACTTCCAGGACGACGACCGGGACCCGAAAGCCGAGCGGTATTTCGCCAAGCAACGGTCCAACGACGGCAGCAACCAATAGCCACAACACCGGGTGCCCGACCATTATGACCCCCACCTGAACGATAGACCGGCGCCCGCAGCCAGCGCCCGTTCATCGTTGACTACTTGATTCACCCGCCGGAAGCCTGCTTTGTGTGATGCATCTGCTTCTGCGTTGCTATCACCCACAGAGCATGCGTAGCGTCCGTCGAGGTCTAGCGACCTAGACTATAAACGCCGGATAGAGCCGTCCGTGGCCCTTGCGGTCCGGGAGGGATCCTGGCTTTCTGCATGCGGTCGCGCTGAGCGAACTTCCGAAGTTGCTTTGGGTCTCGCAGAATGTTCTCGGCGCTAATGGAAGTGGCTGGCCGTCGCGGGCCCAGCCGCCCGGATCTGTCGCCGATCCCGGAGATGTATGCTCCTCGGTGTCTGAGATCCGCTTCAGCCGCCGCCACCGCCGACGGGAGGCGTCTTGTGAGGATCGGCATAAGGCAGCGGGTTCTTCGGATTCTGAAGATTGGGCACCAAGTCGTTCGATGCTCCACCGGGAGCGCGCTGAATGTTAGGATATTTAATAATCGACTTATCGAATTCAACGAGGGGCTGGTATACTAGCGCCAAGGCCCATCCGTTGTCCTCGCCCGAATACTTACCCGGCGAGGACGACAGCACGCGCACCGGCGCCGCTCCGTTGAAGATCATGTCATACTTCTCGTACGGGTCCATCGTGAGATTATAGAGTGCGCCAATCGAACCCAACTCGGCGGTTGCACCGAGCCACGAATCCTTTGCGCTATAGGTGTATTTCCAAGCGATTCTCACCCAGGGCTCCTTGGGATCTCCGCCGATATCGGCCCGTACGGCCTGAAATGTCTCGCCGTCGATATAGATCCATGAGTCTCGTGCGGAGTGTGGCGCTTTCCCCAGAATATAGGCGCTGTTGTCTATGCTATCGAAGTAAATCGGCTTACCATTGTTATCCTTCATTTCGCCTTTTGGGGGCGGGGTGATGCCGGCCAGCGCGGCCAAGGTCGCCCAGCAGTCGATGTGCGACATCATTTCATCGTAATGAGCACCAGCTGGAATCTTGTTGGGCCACCACATCACACCCGGAACGCGCCAGCCGGCCTCAAACGGGGAGCCCTTCTCGCCGCGGAATGGCGTGGTTCCCGCGTCGGGCCAAGCATCTAGCCATGCACCGTTGTCGGCAGTGATGACGACTATGGTGTTGGGTGCCTCTGCGCGGATAGCGTCCATGATCCGGCCAATGTTGGAGTCGAGTTCCAACATGGCGTCCGAGTAGTTTCCAAGATGCGTCCGCCCTCTGAACTCCGGTGCCGGATTGTTCGGGTTGTGCATCTTCATGAAGTTGATGTCCATGAAGAACGGCTTGCTGCTTTTTGCGTGTGCTTTAATATAAGCAACCGCCGAATCTGCCTGACGCACGTCGAACATCGCTAGATAATCCCAGTTGATAGTGCCAGTCCTGGTGGCTGGTTTTCCCGAAACCCCCTCCCACTCGCCCAAGTTTACTACGGTGTCATACATCTTGTTGAACTCCGCGTTGTATGACGGGAACCACGGATGCATGCGGGGCGACGTGTCGTTGTAGGAATAGACGCCCGGGTAATAGGCGGCGAAATGCTTCATCTCGTCGAAGCCGTGTTCGATTGGATAGGCGTCGGGCTTGTCGCCCATGTGCCATTTCCCCGAGTAGTAGGTCGAATAGCCGTTTTTCTTGAAGAATTCCGCAATCGTCGGAGTCTCCTTCTTCAGGGCGTTCGGATCACCGGGGGCGACCACGATTGAGAGTGCCGAGCGGATGGGGATCCGTCCGGTCATGAAGGAGGCCCGACCCGCGGTGCAGCTCGCCTGGCCGTACCAGTTCGAAAACGCTGCGCCCTCCTTGGCGACGCGGTCAATGTTCGGCGTGGGATGACCCAAGCCTTTGCCTCCGCCATTGACGTAGCCGAAGTCGGCCCAGCCAGTGTCGTCGGTCATGAGAATAACGACGTTGGGCTTCCCCTGCGCCCGCGCGAGCTCCGCAGTTCCGAGAGTCGCGACGAGCCCAGCGAGAAGCATCCGAGCAAGTTGGAAGAGTCGAAATTTGGACATGGTGGTCCCTCCGGTGCCGACGCCAACTCGGCCCCGACAAGGTCATAGGTCGGTTGAAACTCGATCGCTAGCAAATCCAGTTTCAACCGCGCTTTAGAGCGGCGTGTGGATCTTGCCAACGGAGGACAGTGCGAGAATCGACCGGCGAATCCATTCGGGCCTAGTACACCGAACTCACTCGGCCCCTTGGCCGCCGACTGTCGCTCCGGAAGCGGGGATGGATCATCGCGATCTGGCTAGGCCGCAGAGTGGCTGTTCACGCAATTGTCACACCGCGAGCCGGACTACGACGTTGGGGTGGCGCGCCAACTCATTCGTCGCCATCACTGACCGCGCAAGTGGAGTCCCGGCAGCGATGGCACTAACCGCCGAGAGAGCCATCGGACGCCATGGCAGGAGGTGCGGGTCTTGGAGGGCATGAGGCGGAGCGAACTAATCCAAGCCGCTCAGTTCGCCGGCGTGAACCACCGAGAGTAGATTTCCTCATAGCTTCCGTCTTCATAGAGCTCGTCCATTGCCGTGTTGATGCGCTTGCGAAGCGGGCTGCCCTCCGGGACAGCGATTCCTATTCTCTCGGGCTCAAAAACCGGGCCGACGACTTGAAGAACACCCTGGCCACGTTTGGCAACCCAGTACTGCAGCGTCGGCGCAGCGAAGACAACGGCCTGCACGTCGGTCCGGAGAAGCTTCTTGATTGCATCGTCCGCATCGGTCACGCCAACGAAAGGCAAGCCCCGGTTCGTCAGGTAGTCGGCCGCAATAGTGCCCGAGACAGTTGCGATGACCTTGCCTGGCAAGTCGTCAGGTCCACGAATCTCTGACTGGAGGCGCTGCACAGTCTGCGAGGAGGTCACCGTTGCAGTCAACTGAGCGATTAGAAGAACTCCCAAGAGCCACATCACAACCACTGTTATGCGCTTGAGCGCTCCCGGAGCATTGCGCTCGCCGTGCTCGCCGGTGGCGACAATCAGCATCGTACCCCAAAGGGCTTCCCCAATCGCCGGAAAATATCCCCCTTTGAAATCAGGATTCCTACGTTTTTCGACGAGCCACAGGACGTTCGCCAGCAGAAAGACGATGAGAGTGCATATGCCCAAAAGCTTCGCGATAGCCAGCCATGGGATGGCCCGGAGTGAATCTGAAAATGCACCGTCGCTCCTGGCGTGGACCATGATTCGTAAGCCCGAGTTGAGGTAGGGGTGCGTGAAGTCCACCATTTGCTCGCGCTGCGGCGTGATGGCAATCGCCGCAATGGCTACGTCGGCGTCGCCGCTGCGGATTGCGTCGAGCAACTCGATGGGCGTTGCGACGACTTTCCAGGTGAACTGGATGCCCGCGCGAAGCGCCACCGCATTCCACAAATCGACGCTGAAACCGCTCAGCCGGTCTCCGTCTTTCAGGACGAAGGGTGCAATTGGTTGGGTGACAACTTTTAGGGGCCCAGCTGGGTCCGATGGCCCTGCGGCGAGCGTCGCGACCGGCATGACTCCGGCCAGTGCCACGAGCATCCACCGGACTTGGGCGAGGCCTATTTGCGCCCAATGGATAGACACGCTCTTGTAGGTGTCGCTCCGAAACGACGAGGAGGGTTCCATCGGCTGAGCCTCTCGTAGCGTGACTCGGCTGCTCCTGAACAATTCGTCGGCTGGTGTCTTCCAGCAGGACTCTCGTACACGACAGTCATGCCGAGCCATTCAATTGATGGCCGGCAGGGCCCCAATTGGCTGCTCAGCCTGAGTACACTGGTCGTCAGTCTCGCTAGGACTCTCCGTAAACAAACCGTTTTAATGCAAGCGGACCTGCGGGCTGGGGGCCTAGCGTCAGGCTTTGTCGCTCGCAGTCTTTGAAAGGACACGTGATGAGCAGGCAAGCTGCGCGTAGGAGTGCTTCTCGGGGGAAGCTTGCACAATTCCTGAGGCCCGTGCCTGGGGTTGAGGAGCGTCTCGCGGCCGGAAAGGCGCTTCGGGTCGAGGTCCCACGAGAGGGTCTCGCTCCCTTTCAGCCGCCGCCCCGCCGAAAGGACCCGGTCGCCATCCTTGAAGCGCAGGCCAAGACTCGGCTGCCCCAGCTCATTCCGGTGCGCTACGCGCGGATGTTGACGTCGCCCTTCGCGTTCCTGCGCGGCTCGGCTGCCGTGATGGCACATGACCTGAGCCGCTCGCCTCTCACGGGCATCACCGTGCAGGCCTGCGGCGACATGCACCTATCCAACTTTGGCGTATTCGCCTCGGCGGAGCGCAATCTCGTCTTTGGCATTAACGACTTCGACGAAACGCTCCCAGGACCGTGGGAATGGGACCTCAAACGCCTCGTGGCCAGCATCGTCGTGGCCGTCCGCTTCCTCGGAGGAGACCGCCTCGTGGCTGAGACGGCAGCCCGAAGTGCAGTGAGTTCCTATCGCGAGCGAATGCGTGAGTACGCCGAGATGGGGCATCTACAACTCTGGTACGCGACCATCAAAGACAAGGACTTGCTCGCTTCGTTGTCCCCGGAGGTCCGGGAGAAGGCTGAGCAAATATTCGCAAAGGCGAAGAAGCGAGGCCACCTACAAGTCCTGGAGAAGATGACGGCGCTCGTGGACGACAAGCAGCGCATCATCGAAGAAGCTCCCTTCGTCGTCCGGGAGACACGCACCCAAAAGGGTACGCCCATTGCCGAAGTGCTGGGCCCCGTTCTCGAGCGTTACATGAACTCGCTCGCTCAGGACCGAAAGACCCTCGTATCGAAGTACCGCCTGGTCGATGTGGCGCGAAAGGTAGTTGGAGTAGGGAGTGTCGGGACGCGGTGCTGGGTGCTGCTTCTTCAGGGCGCGAGCGAGTCCGACCCGCTCTTTCTCCAGGTGAAGGAGGCTCAGCCCTCAGTCCTCGCCCCATATTTCAAGACCGAAAAATTCCACCACCAAGGTCGTCGCGTTGTGGAGGGGCAACGCCTGATTCAAGGCGCCCCTGACATCTTCCTCGGGTGGTGTGAGAGCGAAGGGCATGATTTCTACTTTCGCCAGCTCAGGGACATGAAGGGGAGCTTGGAGCTCGACCCCGAGAACTGGCGGCCTCAAGGGATAGAGGACTATGCGATGCTTTGTGGGTGGGCGTTGTCCTTGGCGCACGCCAAGTCTGGCGATGCCGCAATGATTGCGGGTTACGCGGGCAAGAGCGATGTCTTGGACGAGGCCCTGACGTCCTTCGCGTTCGCGTATGCAGACCAAACGGACCGCGACTTCGAGGCGCTTAAGACGGCCGCACGCCAAAAGCGCATCCAGGTAGCCCCCAAATTCTGAACGGGCGGGGGCGGAAATGCGCAAGCGGTCGCTTCTCCCGTCAATCGACACGCATCAAACATTCCGAGAGGCTAGTGCTAAGGGAGCTGCAAACGGCGATTCGGAAACCTCAGTGATTCCGTTTGCTTCCAGAGAGCGGCGGACGGGATTCGAACCCGCGACCCCGAGCTTGGGAACCTTGTCCGGGGTCCGCAAACGCACCAATGGGGTCTTGGGGACGGGTAAGACCAGGGGTCTGCGCAGCTCCTAGAGCCTCGGGGATACCCTCCGAAGGGCGTTTGCGCGGCCGTTTGCGAGGTTTACCTGACCCGCCCTTGCCGGCCGGCACCGGCGGGCCCGGGTGAAAATCGGGCAAGGCACCGGTACGAAATCGTCGGCCGACCTTGGGCAGCTGGCCCCGGGCTCTAGAACGTCCACACGGGTATTGGCCGGGGTATTCTTTCGCTCGCAAGACCGCTCCTGGGGGCCTCCCCGGTCGTCCGAGGTATACGTTCGGAATGGCGTTTGGCGACGTTCGCCTACGCACAACGATGCTACGCGACGGGCGAGGATTCCGGGTTTTGAGCGGGCTCTTGTGAGCGGCGCAAGGTGTCGTGGGGCGCTTCGCCAAACAACTCCGTGTACTGCTCAGCAAAACGGCCGAGGTGCCAGAAGCCTAGTTCCAACGCAACATCGGTCACTGTGGTCGAGCGGTCGTTTTCGCGGTGTAAAGCGCGCTGAGCATGATTCAGCCGGAGGCGACGGAGATAGGTAGCCGGTCCCATGCCGAGCGCGCTTTGGAATGCGCGGTTTAGAGTTCGCCGTGACACCTCGCAAGCAGCGCATAGTTCGGCTACCGAAGCCCCGACCTTGAGAGAATTCTTCATCTCTTGATCGATCTGGCGCACCATTTCAGCGGCCCGCTGGTCCGGGCCAGTTGAATGCACCGGGAACTGCTGCTCGACCGCCTCTAGGAATTCCCACACCAACTCCGCCTCAAGATTTGCCAGCGCCTGTGGGGAGTTTCGCACTCGCGGGTCGGATTGAACGATTTCCGCCGCCTGCGCAAAGCGCTCGATGGTCTTCTGTCGCAAGTCGGCTGGCGGCTCAAATACCGACCATGGTTTGCGCATTGCGGCCCGAACTTCTCGATCGAGGTGCCGGACGTGGCTTGCAAGAAAATCGTCGCGAATGGTGAAGCAAGCGACCTTGAAATTGCGGCTGTAAACCCCGTCGTGTTCCGCCTTGGGCTGGTGGATTACGAGTGACCCCGGACGAATCCGTATCCCATGCTGACGTGACCGGCTTGTGCTCTCCAGCACGACCGACAGCGTCCACAGGTTTGGGAAAGTGCCGATTCCGCGCAGTGCCAGGTTCGTTTCAACATAGGAGAACTCACCGCCTGGCAAGTTCAGGCGAATATGGCGGCCGCTCAGGGATCCGGGTTCAAGCTGGGAGATCTCCAGATTGGCTGCGGCAAGCACCATCCCGTAAGACTCAGCATCCCGAATGATGTACTCGAAGTAGTTCGAGGGTTCTGGCTTCAGCACGAGTGCCCCCTCCATCTGGCCCAAAGCGGATAGCGGAGGCTGCAGACATCAAGTAGGTACGCGCAACCGACTTCTGCGGGCGGGGTGTTCCGCGCCCCGCAAGATGTCCGGCAGGCGTTTAGAGTCCTTGAAGCGGGGAGGGGATTGTCGCTTACCGGACAGAGCAGTGCCACTCACGGCCGGGCGGGTCGACTCCTTGTGCGGAGCCGTCTGCGGGATCGACCAACGCTCGTGCTCGGGCGTAACGGAATCGTTGCTCGTGCGAAGCAGTGATGAACAGCCTAGGGCTTATAGCCGGATCATGAGGGAGAAATGATGAAACACGTGACGAGGGTCATTCCAACTCTGATGTTCATTGTTCTGCTTACTGCGAAGACCAGCGTCGCACAGGAAGCGAGTCCAAAAGGGGCGGTGCCGCCAAAAGCACCAGCGAAGCAATATTCACCTTACGTCGACCAGACCTTCCCGGACCGCGTCCTTTGGGGTTGCACGCACATCCACACGTCCCTTTCCGCCGACGCAGGCCTGATGGGAGTCACGCTCGGTCCCGCAGACCTGTTCCGTTTTTCGAGGGGCGAAGTCGTCACCATCAACACAGGATTGCAAGTTAGACTTGACCGACCGCTCGACTGGCTCGCCATCACCGACCACGCCGAATATATGGGGCTAGCCGATCAAATTCGGAGTAGCAGCCCCGCGCTCCTTGCCACTCCGATGGGCAAACAATGGTACGACATGTCCAAGCAGGGCAAACAGCAGGCTCTTAAGGCTGCCTTTGAAGTATTTACCTCAATCGCGCAGAACAAGGATGAGATTAACCAGCCTCAGCTGAAAGCCGGAGCTTGGAAGGAAGCGTACGAGGCGGCCGAGAAATACAATCAGCCTGGGGTCTTCACAACGCTTCACGGCTTCGAATGGACTTCCGTACCGGGAGGCAATAATCTTCATCGTACTCTCATTTTCCGCGATAACGTGGACCGCGTGAGTCAAGTTGTTCCATTTTCCGCGTTCGACAGCCAAGACCCCGCGGAACTCTGGAAGTTCATGGACAAATACGAGAAGTCGACTGGTGGCCAGGTTCTCGCCATCCCGCACAACAGCAACCTCAGCAACGGCCTCATGTTCACCGCGGAGACCTTTGACCACAAGCCGATGGACCGTGCCTACGCCGAGGCGCGGAGCGGCCACGAGCCGCTCATGGAGGCCACGCAGGTAAAGGGGGATAGCGAGACCCACCCCTTCCTCTCACCGAACGACGAATTCGCGGACTTCGAACGGTATTGGGCCGCCGGCAATCTCGGGAATCCCCCGACGCCAAAGGTCAACAGTATGCTTCAGTACGAGTACGCGCGTTCCGCGCTCAAGCTTGGACTGCTCTTAGAAAGCAAGCTTGGAGCCAACCCCTATAATTTCGGGATGGTGGGCGCCAGCGATGAGCACACGGGCGTCTTTACGATGCGGGAAGAGAACTTTTTCGGCCAGTTTACGGAATCCGAGCCAGCCCCCGACCGGTGGCAAAACGTACTCCTCAAATTTGCTGACGGGAAACCGGCCTACTCGGTGTGGATGGAGCAAGCCTCTGGCCTGGGCGGGGTGTGGGCGCGCGAGAATACCCGCGAGGCCATCTGGGACGCGCTCAAGCGCAAGGAGGCCTATGCCACGACTGGGGACCGGCCAATCGTGCGCGTCTTCGCGGGCTGGGACTTCGTGCCGGCGGACAACAATCGGCCCGACTTCGCAGCGCATGGCTACGCCGGTGGTGTGCCGATGGGCGGGAACCTCAGCAAGGCGCCTGCTGGCAAGAGCCCCGCATTCATGGTGCACGCGGTGCGCGACCCGGACGGCCCCAACCTCGACCGCATCCAAATCATCAAGGGCTGGCTCGGCAAGGATGGTAAGACTTACGAGCGAATTTACGACGTGGCGGTATCCGGCGGGCGCAAGATTGGCCCGGACGGCAGTTGCAAGACTTTAGTCGGTAGCACTGTGGACGTGGCTAATGCAACCTATAGCAACTCCATCGGTGCGGCGTTTCTATCGGCGTACTGGAAGGACCCGCACTTCAATGCTACGGAGCTCGCGTTTTACTACGTCCGCGTGATTCAGATTCCGTCGCCTCGCTGGACGGCCTATGACCAGAAGCGATTCGGCATCAAGATGGCCGCCTACGTTCCGATGACCGTAACGGACCGGGCCTACACTTCGCCCATCTGGTATAAACCTTGAAGCGATGGGTCCACGAGCCACTGGTTCACTTTCTTGGTCTCGGCGCGTTGCTATTCGGCGTGTATGCCTGGCTCCATCGCGGCGAGTCCAGCAACGGGGATAGTGGCACCGGCCCGGTGCATGTCACCGCCAAGGAAATCGCATTCCTCACGGAGACATGGGAGCGTCAGCAACAGCGCGAGCCGACACGCGAGGAATTGCACGCGTTGGTCGCGGGGTACTTGAAAGAGGAACTGCTCGGCCGCGAGGCGCGAGCCATGGGCCTCGATCAGAACGACCTCATCATCCGTCGGCGTCTTGCTCAGAAGGTCCAATTTATCGTCGATGACACATCGCGGCTCAATCCGCCAACCGAGGACGACCTGCGTCGCTTTTACGAGGCAAACGTCGACACTTTCAAAACTCGGGCGCGCGTCTCGTTCACTCATGTCTTCTTCAATCCCGAAACACGCCGGGACACCGCGGCCGATGCTAAGGCCGGGCTCGCCATTCTCGCGCGGCATGCGGCGGCCAGCGGGGGCTTAGGCGACCCCTGCCCAGTTGACGGCGAGGTACGAGACGAGGATATGCGTGCCGTCGCCGGTCAGTTCGGAGACACGTTCGCTAATGCAGTTTTTGCTTTGGAGAAGGGCGCGTGGCATGGCCCCATCGCATCCAGTTTCGGCATGCATTTGGTGCGCGTGACAAACGCCAAGCCGGTGCGGCAGCTTGAGTTTTCCGAGGTGGAAGCCCAAGTGCGAGAGGCCTGGCGGGAGGAACATCAGCGCGAGGCGAACGAACGGTATTACACGAGCCTCTTAAAGAAATATGACGTGGTCGTGGACGAGAACGTCAAGCCGCTTGTCGGTTCGCTGGACGGCTTCGCCGCGCAGGCGAACGCAACGGTAGCAGTCGTACCAAAATGAAACCGGCACTCGCCAGGCTTCGTCTATCGGCGTCCGCACATGGGCTGCCACAAACGTTGGGGGCACTGGCTATCCTCTTTATTTCCAGCTTGGCCTCCGCTCATGAAATCCGGCCGGCTTACCTGGAACTGCGGGAAGAGGAGCCAGGCAAATTCAGCGTGCTCTGGAAAACACCCATGCGGGGCGACGCGCGCCTGGCACTCGAACCAGAGTTCTCTGGCGAGAGCACAGCGTTGCCGCCGGTGACAGTACGCACCCTACCGGGCGCGGCCATTCAGCAGTGGATGCTGCTTGCGCCGACGCTGCGCGGACAGACGCTCCGCATTCGTGGGCTGGAAGGTTCGATGACGGACGTGCTCGTCCGTATCGAATTTGCTGACGGCACGACGTGGGTGCAAAGGCTGACGGGACAAGGGCCATCGGCCAACATCCCGATGCGGCAGAGCGGATGGTCCGTGGCGAGCGTGTACCTCAAGCTCGGTGTCGAGCACATCCTGACGGGCATCGACCATCTCCTGTTCGTGCTCGCATTGATCATCATCACGCGGGGAGGGTGGAAGCTGGTCAAGACGGTCACGGCCTTCACGGTCTCGCACAGCATCACGCTCACCCTAGCGACGCTCGGTTACGTCCACATCCCGCAACGTCCGGTCGAAGCCGCCATCGCGTTGAGCATCGTCTTTGTCGCGGTGGAGATTCTGCGCGAGCGACAAGGCCGCGCGGGCATAACCGCCCGTGCGCCGTGGATCGTCGCCCTCACCTTTGGACTGATGCACGGTTTAGGCTTCGCCGGTGGGCTCAGCGAGGCGGGTTTGCCGGCTGGGCATATTCCCACCGCGCTGTTGTTCTTCAGCATCGGGGTTGAAGCGGGACAATTCCTCTTCATCGGCGTCGTCATGTCGGTAATCGCGCTCTTGCGCCGGGCCGCTTCTCTACTCACCCCCATCAACCAAGAACGCTCACCCTTCATCCAGCTTCTGCCGCCCTATGCCATCGGCGCCGTGGCGATGTTCTTGGTCATCCAGCGCATAGCCGCCTTCTGAAGGTTGGTGGAGACTTGGCGGCGCTCCTTTCTTGGGGAGGTTTCAAAAAGCACCCGAGAGACACACGGAGCAGCGGGTGCGGACCGAGTTGCAAACGCGACTCGGAAACCTCAGTGATTCCATTCGCTTCGAGAGAGCGGCGAACGGGATTCGAACCCGCGACCCCGAGCTTGGGAAGCCCGGCCCGGCCTCTTGAACGTACACACGGGGTCTTATCCCGCGAAATCTCCTCCGGAAGGCCTTCCCAGAGGAGAAACGAGAGCGGCGGACGGGATTCGAACCCGCGACCCCGAGCTTGGGAAGCTCGTGCTCTACCAACTGAGCTACCACCGCTAACTGCCCCTCCCATTCGAGAAGGGCACTGCTCACCCCTAGTCCTTTGCTCTCCACTCGGCCGGAACGTAGAGAAAAACGACCTTCAAGCTCGTGGTGCAACTATAGCGATTGAGGATGCTCCAACGTGACGAGGTATAGATCAAAACGTTCGGAATTGGCCACGGGCTAGCACACGGGGGTTTGTCCAGGCTTCCGGGGAGAGCCGCCTCGCGGTGCCCCATGAGCCGCGGTAAGTGCGCGCTCCGGGTCGCCGCTGGTTTGTGAAGTCTCGCGATGTCATCCGTGCCAAGTGCCGGAACTCCGAGATGAGGTGCGCTTGGTCGCAGTGGCCTCTCGCAACTGCAAGCTACCCCGCCCGGCAGGGCTCTCGCGGCGTGGACTGGCGTGATGCGAATTGTCTCGACGTACGTGGGGCAGCCACGCCCAGTGATGGGACGAGCAGCGCTCAGTGACCACGAGCATATGGAAGGCGCGGGCCGAGGGCCCTCTTCATCTCGGGAGCCTGAACCCGGAAGGCGATGCGCAAGCCGACCTGATGGTGCACGGCGTCGACAAAGCGGCCTATGCCTACGGGCTCGATATTTGCGCAACTTGGGAAAAAGCGAAGGGCGTTCGCTCAAGCCGGCGGCGTTCGGCGAGAACTTGCCGTTGGACGAGTTCGACGAGCGCGGCGTCTTGGTCGGAGACGTATTCCAAGTTGGGACGGCAACGCTGCAAGCCACACAGCCGGCCGCAGCGAAAATTTCGCTCGCCCGCTTCCTGTTTGCTCAGAGGAGGCCCCTTTGCCTGCACTCTCTGCGGTCTTGGACGCGCCGCACGCAAAATTTTCGCGCCGGCGCAGAGCTGCGTGGTGTGAAAGGAAAGTCCTCCCGGCCTGCTAGCGGGCCCTGGTGTCGGACGGCCGGGATTCGAAACCGCTTGGCCTCGGCATTGCACAGGTGACCCGGATAGCCGGTGATGAATTCGACCAGGAGACGCGTCTTGCGCACACGCCTATCTGCCGCCTTGCTGCTAGCTGCCGTCGGGATTGCTGGCGTCGCGAAAGCCGAAGGCGGCGGGACCATCACCGGTAAGGTCGAGGCCACGCCAGCCAAATACCTGGAAGACACAGTGGTGTACCTAAAGGCTCTGCCTGGGACCTACCCCTCGCAGAAGCGCGTCATGGACCAGCAGGGGATGAAGTTCGTCCCGCACGTGCTGGTGGTTACCCAGGGTGACACGGTGACATTCCTCAATCACGACAAGGTCGACCACAACGTCTACTCGCCAGATGGCGAGGGCTACAATTTGGGCAATTTCAAGCAGGGTCAGAACGCGAGCTACACATTCAAGAAGACCGGGGTTTACTCGCAGCTCTGCAGCGTCCACCCGGAGATGCTGGCATACATCTTCGTCGGCCAGAATCCCTACGCTTCGGTCGTGGACGCCAAGGGCAACTTCACCATCAAGGACGTCCCCCCAGGCACTTGGCAGCTTGAGGTCTGGAACGCAGACAAGCTCAAAGCGACCGAGAAGACGGTAACCGTCGCGGCCGGGCAGACCGTCACTGAAAGCCTGGCGGTCAAGCGCTGAGCGGCAAAAGCATGCGTCGACGAAGGCGGCGATTCCTTGTCGTGGCTACCGCCGCCTCAGCCGTGGCCATCACCCTCGGCGCTTTCGAGGCGCGCCCACAGTCTCCCTCCGTCTCCAAGAAGGCCGATGAGCTTTCCGCCCGGCCGAACCCCGTAGGTGAGGTTCCGTTCGACCATCAGATTCACGCCGGTCAGTACAAAATTCCGTGCCTCGATTGCCACGTCTACGCCGACAAGTCGCCGGTCGCTGGTTTGCCTTCGGGCCGAAAGTGCATGGGCTGCCACAAGTTCGTCGGTAAGGACAAGCCCGCGGTCCAGGTCCTGGCGCAACGGTTCGAGGACGGCCAGCCTCTCGTCTGGGCGCGCGTCTTCACAGTGCCGGACTTCGTCTATTTCTCTCACCGGGCGCACGTGGGCGCCAAGGTTGAGTGCAAGGAGTGCCACGGCGACGTGGCAGCGGCCAAAACAGTCCGGCAAAACGAGCCATTCACCATGGGTCGATGCCTCACCTGCCACGAGTCGCGCAACGCGAGTCGCGACTGCATGACGTGCCACAAGTGACGGGGAAACGCATGCGGGTGACACGACGAGGCTTCCTTGGAGCAGCGGTCGGGACACTGGGGACAGGCGTCCTGACAGGATGCAAGGAGAGACTCCCCCGGTACCTGGTCCCGTATTCCACACCGCCCGACGACGCGGTCCCGGGCCTGGCGCGTCACTATCGAACGGTGTGCCGAGAGTGCCCGGCCGGCTGCGGCGCCACAGCGCGCGTGCGCGAGGGGCACGCTGTGAAGCTCGAAGGGAATCCCGAGGACCCCATTGGCCGCGGAGCGCTTTGTCCGCGCGGGCAAGCGGCCATCGAGGGGCTCTACTCGCCGACGCGCCTTGGTGCTCCGCGCGCGGGCGACCGGGACGTGGCCTGGGAGGAAGCTGAAAAGCTCTTCGTTGCCGGGCTACAGCACGCGCTGGATGCAAAGCAGCTGGTGGTCGTGGTCACCCGGCCAGAGCAAGGCATCCTCGGCGGGCTCTTCCGCACCTGGCTCGAGGCGCTCGGGCAGGCGCCGTCGCAAGTCGTCACTTTCGATGCGATGGACCGGCCATGGCTCCGCGAGGGTCAGACGCGCGCCTTCGGCGCGGGAGTCACGGCCTTGCCCAATCTTGCGGCGGCGAGGTTGATTCTCTCTGTCGGGGACGACTTTGTGGAGGAGGGCTCGCCTGTCGAATACGCGCGGGCGCTCGCCGACCAGCGGGCCGCCGGAGGCCGGCTGGTTTACGTCGGTCCGCGGCTCTCCCTCACCGCGGCCGCGGCAGACCGGTGGATTGGTGTGGAGCCCGGGACCGAGGGCGTCTTCGTACTGGGGCTCCTCCGCCAGACGCTCGATCGGCTCGGCGCCCAGTCGGGGCTTACGCCCGCGGCGATGGAAGCCCTTCAGCTCCGCCTCGCGCCGTATGAGGTCGCGTCGGTTTCGAAGAGAACTGGGTCCAGTCCGAAAGCGCTGGAGGGTTTGGCCACGGAGCTCATCCACGGCCGGCCAACTCTGTGCCTCGGGCCGGGCCGTGCCGTCGCTGGTGGCGACGCAGCGACGGTCGCCGAGGCCGTCCAGGTGCTCAATGCGCTCCTCGGGAGCGTTGGCAACGGTCTGCCCTTCGTGGCCGCTCCCCCTGCGCGGCCGTCGATGGACCTGACCGACCTTACTCAGAGGGCGCTGGCCGGCGAGGTTGGCGCGCTCGTGCTCCACCACGCCGATCCGCTCGGCTACGGCTCGGTCTACGCAGGCTTTGGCCGAGCACTTGCGGGGATCCCGTTCGTCGCAGCATTCGTCAACCAGCTTGATGAGACGGCGCGTAAGGCGCACCTCGTCCTCGCTGACAACTATTTTCTGGAGAGCTGGTCGGACGTCAAGGCGCGCCCTGGGGTCGTCGGTATCCAGCAGCCGGTGATGGAGGCCGTGCTCGGGACGAGGCCGGCCGCCGACGAGCTGCTCGCTGTCGCACGCCTGCTGGGCCGCACCGCGGGGCTACCCGATGGCTCCTTCGGGGAACTTGTACGGCAGACATTCCAGCCGAAGGAAATCGAACGGGGGCTCCGCCTCGAGGACGTGGCTTCCGTGGAGCCGGAGCTGTCGCCGCAAGCACTGGCCACTCTCCCCCCGGCCGCCGAGCCTCGCGGAGCGCCGCAGGGACTGCCCCTTATCGTCGTACCGAGCTTTCGCCAACTCGACGGCCGGGTGTCCCGGAGCGCGCTGCTCCAGGAGATACCGGACCCGCTGTCCGGATTCGCGTGGACCGGCTGGGTCGAGCTGCACCCGACCACCGCCTCTTCGTTTGGAGTGAAGACTGGCGACGTGGTGAGACTCGAGGGGCCGGGCGGTCGCGTTGAGCTGCCGGCATTCGTCACGGATTCAATCCTCGCCGGGGCCGCCGCAGTTCCAGTGGGCGACGCCACCGTGCTCCTCGCAGCCACCAGCTTGATTGGGTCTGGCACCCGGGTGACGGTTCAGCCGACGGGGAGGAGGATTGAGCGCCCACACGCTGCGACTGGGGGCGCCAAGAACGCCAAGCGACTCGTTCGGACCGTGGAGGAGCCAGCGACGGCGCTTCCCCCAGCCCTTCCACTACCGTCGATGTATCCGCCCGTCGAGCACCCCGTGCGGCGATGGGCCATGGCCATCGACCTTGACCGCTGCAACGGCTGCGGAGCCTGCACGGCTGCGTGTTACGTCGAGAATAACCTCGCCGTCGTCGGCCCGGAGCAGGTGAGCCTCGGTCGCTCGATGTCGTGGATTCCCGTCAGGGCCGACGTCGACAGGAGCCACGGGAGGCCAGAAGTCTCCTTCCTGCCGCTCATGTGCCAGCAGTGCACCGCCGCGCCCTGCGAGTCGGTCTGCCCGACGTACGCGACCTACCACACCAAAGAAGGCATCAACGCCCAAGTCTACGCGCGCTGCATCGGCACGCGGTACTGCGAGAACAACTGCCCGTATGGCGTTCGACGCTTCAACTTTTACGACTGGCCGCGCGCCCCGTCGGAGCGGCTGGGCCTCAACCCCGACGTGACGGTGCGCGAGCGCGGGGTCACCGAGAAATGCACCTTCTGCATCCAGCGAATCCGCTCGGGCGAGGAGCAGGCGAAGTTCGACAAGCGGGCGCTACGCGACGGCGACATCGTCTCTGCCTGCGCGGCATCCTGCCCCACCCGGGCCATCGTTTTCGGCGACTTGAAGGACCCGGGCTCAGCCGTCGCCCGCTTGGCTGCGGACGGGCGCGCTTACCGGCTGCTCGATGAGCTCAACACCCAACCGGGCGTCTTCTATCTCGCCCGTCGCCGAAAGGGCGTGACGTGAGCCACCTGAGGCTGGCGCAAATCGAGCACGACACCGTCGCCACCATGGACCGGACCACGTGGCGCTACTGGCTGTGCCTGGGCATCGCCGTCTCCTTCGTTGGCGTCGGGGGTTGGGCCTGGTCCGGAATCCTCAGCCAAGGCTTGGGGCTCACCGGGCTGAACGAGCCGGTGATGTGGGGTTCGCTCATCACGACGTTCGTCTTCTTCATCGGCGTGAGCCACTCGGGGACACTGGTTTCGGCCATTCTCTTCTTCACCCGCTCGCCGCTGCGGGCCGCCATTGGTCGCTCAGCGGAGGCGATGACCGTCTTCACCATCTTGACCGCAGGTCTCTACCCCATCGTCCATATTGGACGGTCCTGGCTCTTCTTCTTCCTCTTGCCCTATCCGAACCAGCGGCAACTTTGGATGAATTTCAGGTCGCCGCTCACTTGGGACGTGTTTGCGATTACCTCCTACGTCACGGTGAGCATGCTCTTTCTCTACATGGGCATGCTGCCAGACTTGGCGCTGCTGGCGCGGCGAGTGCATGACTGGAGGCGTCCCTTGTACCGCGCCCTGACGCTCGGCTTTGCCGGCACGGACGGGGAATGGCGGCTGTTTGAGAAGGCCTATCCCATCTTCGCCGCCGTGGTCATCCCGCTGGCCGTCTCGGTGCACAGCGTGGTGTCGTGGGATTTTGCGATGACGGTGATGCCTGGTTGGCACTCGGCCATCTTCGCACCCTACTTCGTCGCAGGAGCCATTTTCTCCGGGGTCGCCGTGGCCGTGCTCCTGCTCGCTGGGCTTCGTCGCGGCTACCACTTGCAGCGGTACATCACGGGTGCGCACTTCGAGCTTCTCGCCAAGCTCCTTTTGGCGATGTCGTTGGTCATGACGTTCGTCTACGCCACGGAATTTTTCATGGCATTTTATCGAGGCAGCGCGGCGGAGCGGGAGGTGTTCGCGTGGCGAGCGACTGGCACCTACGCGCCCGTCTTCTGGAGCGTCGCGGCTTGCAACAGCCTCGCCCCGTTGGCCCTATTCTGGTCGCGTGTGCGCCGAAGCCTGCCGGCGCTCATCACCATCTCGGCCTTGGTGACGGTCGGAATGTGGTTCGAGCGATTCCTCTTCATCGTCACCACGCTGGCCCGCGGCTTCATCTCTCAATATTGGGGCAATTACTCACCAACGCTGAGAGAGGTTTGCATCTGCCTTGGCGGCCTCGGTTGGTTCTTCATGCTCTTCCTCATCTTCGTCAAGCTGTTCCCCTGCATGGCCATCTCCGAGAGCATGCAGAGCAAGCATGCCATTGACGAGGGTGCCCTCACGCCCGAGGCGAGCCATGCCTGAGCACCTGGTGGCCATCTACGCCGACCCCGACGACGCGCTGCGTGCGGTCCAGGCGCTCCGTGCCCGGGGCGTGGACAACGCTCAGGTCTCGAGCCCTGCTGCTTACCCGGTGGTCCATGAGGTGGAGGCCACCGGACAGTCGCGAGCCCTGGGCTGGGTCGCTTTGCTTGGCGGGCTCACCGGGCTCGGATGTGCGACGGCTCTCGAGGCCGGCACTTCCAAGGCGCTTGGCCTGGTCGTCGGCGGCAAGCCCATCCTGGCTTGGACCGCATTCGCGGTGGTGATGTTCGAGCTCACAATGCTTTTCGCTGGTGTGGCGAATTTCCTCGCGCTCGTCGTCTTCTCGGCGCTGGCCAGGCGCAAGGTAACTCGTGCCGTACGGGACCAGGTGAGCAGCGAGCGCATTGTCGTGGTTGTGCCGCTCGGCGGCCTCGCGCCAGAGGTGCGGGACCGGGTGCGGGAGCTGCTCGGGAATGCCGTCCCGGAGCTCTCGTCATGAACGGCCGTGCCTGCGCAGCATTGCTGCCTGTGCTGCTGGTGTCCGGCTGCGAGAAGCTATGGCCGGCCAGCATGGAGCAGCAGCCCAGCGTGCGCCCGCTGGAGGAAGCGCGACCGGTGCCGGCCACTTCCATCCCACTCGGCGGGGTCGAAACGCTGGTCGACCGAGAAGACGACACGGACCTCAAGCCCCCCATGCCATTCGACGCCGACGCCGCGGCACGGGGCCGGGCCCTTTTCGCCATCCACTGCACGCCCTGCCACGGCCCCGAGGGCAAAGGGAACGGTCCGGTCTCGGCTAAGTTCCCGCCCGCGCCAAACCTTCGCTACAGCGCCATCTGCAACCGAAGCGATGGATTCATCTACGGAACACTCACCGCTGGCGGACGCGCCATGCCGACCATGCGCGAGGGCACGACGTCGCGCGATCGCTGGGACTTGGTTGCCTTTGTGCGCACGCTACAAGCGGAAGGCTGCGAGTCGGTGCCCCCGGCCCCCGAGGGAGGTGCCCGGTGAGCTGGACGGCAGAAGCGCAGGCAACGATGGGACCGCGGGTCACGTGGGTCGCCCTCGCCGCGGTCGGGCTCGGCATCGTGGCCTTCGCCAGCGGACTTTTTGGCGGAGGCGCGCCACGAGCCTACGCGGCGCTCATCGCGAGTTGGCTATTTTTTGCCGGTGCCGCAGCCGGTGCGGTGGCGTTCCGCGCCTTTTTCAGGATGATTGATGCCGGCTGGGCCCGGCCGCTGGCGCCGCTCGCTGGCGCAGAGGCGTCCTTTCTGCCGGCCGCTTCCGTGCTGCTCGTCGTCATCATGGCCGGTGCAGGCATTGCTCCGTGGGCGGGTCAGTCGACTGGCTGGCTCGCCACTCCCTTCCTTGTCCTACGCCAGCTGGCGCTCAATGCCGCGCTTTTTGGCTTCGCCTACTTGGGATTTCGTCAGCCCGCCGGAGGCAAATCTCCAACGCTCCGGGCGTCGGTGGTTTACCTCCTCGTCTTCGCGGTGGTGTTGTCCATCTGGGCGTTCGACTTCGTCGTCGGGCCTGCGCCCGATTGGGTGGGGAACACGCTGATTGGCCCGTACCTCTTCGTGGGGGCTTTCATTGCTGGGGCCGGTGTCGCCACCCTGGTCGCGGTGGCGCGCGGTGCTCTTTCCGAGCGACAGCGCCTCGACGCTGGCTCGCTGCTTTTGACGTTGGCCATCTTCTGGGCCTACCTCTTCTGGTCGCAATACCTCACCCTCTGGTACGCGAATCTTCCAGACGAAATTGTCTTCGCACTGCGTCGGAGCGTCGACAACTGGGGATGGGTGGTGGTCGCCGTCGTCGTTCTGGTCTTCGTCGTGCCGTTCCTGGGCCTGCTCCACCCGTACGGCAGACGGTCGCCAGGCGTCCTTCGAGCCGTTCTGGTGGCACAGCTTGTTGGCCTGTGGCTGAACTGCAACCTGCTCGTCGTGCCGTCACTTTCAGCGCCTGGCTCGCCGCCGCTCGGGTGGCGGGATTTCCTAATCGCCCTTGGCATGCTCGGCGCGTTCGCGCTCTCTACTGCGCCCCGAATGTCCCGCGAGCTGGCGACTTGAATCTGGCCACCGCATTCGCCGCGGCGCGCAACGTGAGGACGATGGTTTGGACCGACGACGCAGCTTTTGCGACAAACGGCTCACAAACACCGCGTCGCGCAAACACTGCGCTCAAGTGGAAGGTGTCCTCGAAGCACATTTGCTGGCTGTGAGATTGCAAGGCCATCTCGCAACCAAGCGACGGCCGAGACCATCCCACGGGCCCGGGCCTACGCCGGGTTCTCATTGCTCTCCGCGGTCCTGCAGCAGGAGGAGCCCGGCATGAAGTGCCTATGTCGCATCGGAATCCATGTTCTGGCTTTCGCCGTGGTTCTCTTGGTAGCAGCCCCAGCTCAGGCCATTCCCGCGTTCGCCCGCAAGTACGGCACGAGCTGTCTGACGTGCCACACGGTGTACCCGAAGCTCACCCCGTTCGGTGAGGCGTTTCGGCGCAACGGCTACCGGTTCCCGGGTGTCGACAGTGATTACGTGAAACAGGAGACCGTGCCTCTCGCCCAAGAAGCGAACATGAAGAACTTCCCGAACGCGGTGTGGCCAAGCACCATTCCAATCTCGGTGCCCATCTCGGTCGGGTTCAACGGCCAAGCCATGTTCTACCCTGACAAGGGGTCCACGTTCCCGCAAGCGAACAATGGGACCCAAGTGGACCTCGATGGCGAAACCGAGGAGTTTCACCTCTGGGCGGGAGGCGCCTTCACCGACACCATCACGTTTTGGGGCGAGGTGACGGTCGACATCTCGGGAGGAGTGTCCATCGAGTCTGCCGAGTTACTCTTCAACGACCTCTTTTTGCCTCACGTCTTCAACTTGGTGGTGGGCAGTCAGCTTCCCACCATCAGCAGCTTTGGCGTGCACTCTTCGTATGCCGCCGATCAGTTCATCACCAACGCACCGGTCACGGGGATTTACGGTCTCTCGACCAGTCCCTTTGTTCTCGTCAATAACTATCCGGGCGTGGAGCTTCGGGGGGTCATCGCTGGGCGGTTGGACTATGCGATGGGATGGAATGCAGGGTCGAACGCTTGGACGAGCGCTTTCAACAGCGCGAACTACTACGCGCAAGCCGGGTTCAAAATCGGCGGGATGCGCCTTGACGGGGAGGGTTCGACGGGCCCTGCGGATCCAGCGCGCCCGTGGGCGGAGACCTCGCTCACCGTGGACGGCTTCCTTTACCACTCAAACGAGCATTTCCCGAACCCGTTGACGACCCCGCCGGGCGCGACCCCGGTCAGCGACGTGTCTTTCACCGCGGGCGTCGGGGTCCGGGGCATGCTCGGCTCAGCCGAGCTCGATTTGGGCTTCTACAATCAGCAGCACAACGCAGGATGGGTGAATACGGTGGGGGCTCTCGGCCAGGTGACGGCGCAGGTGACGTATGGAGAGTTGAGCTACGTCGTCTTCCCGTGGTTCGTTCCCAGCCTTCGCATCGAGAACATTTCCCTTTACCAAAAGGGCGGCCCAACCGTGAATGATCTGCACATCGCTCCGGCCCTCGCCTTCCTGGTCCGCGCAAACATCAAAGTGCTGGTCGTCGCCAGCTTCGAATTCGCTAACGGCTTTCCGAGCGGACCTGGTGCCCAGCCGTATTCCTGGTCCGGCCCGATTCCGCCGGTGGGTGCGGCCGGCACCGGGTCGTCCGATTGGGCTCCGGTGATTATCGGCCCGAACACCAACTCGACCGTGAACACCCATTTGCAGGAGTTCGAGTCAATCGCTGTCGTGCTTGCCTTCGCCATCTAGATGTCTGCTCAGAGGTGGAGTTAGGGTCGAAGCCCAGGCGCCGAGTGACGGCTGTTCGACGGGCGCGAGCCCCCTTCGTTCTTCGAGGAATGGAGACCAGTCAGATGCTGTTTTTGCACCCGGAACTGGTACGCGCCGACGTCCATGAAGCTCCGCCCTGTGGAGGGGCCAACTTCGGAGAATTAGAGATTTTCACACATTGACGAGCAAGCTCAACGAGCTGGCCCTGCAGATTCTGGGTGGTCTCGATTGGCGCAAGTTGCCGCGCTTTGCCGACGAGGTGGACCGGCGCGATGCCCAGGGAGAAGCCGCGGTCTCCGAGAACGACCGAAAGATTGGGCGCAAACAGCTCGACCGGTTAAACGCTCATGGCATCTCTCACGGACCCTGAAATGTCTGGCGTGGGCTAGGCGCGGAGATTTCTCCCGGATGGTTGTGGATTTGGTTGTCCCAAAGCTAGCGCAGAGCTGAGGCCTTCATGCGAATTGTCTCGATGTTTGTGGGACAGCCACGCACGGTGCTGGGCGGGCAGCGCCCAGTCAGCACCAGCATCTGGAAACAGTCCGCTCGGGGCCCGCTGCATCTGGGAAGCTTCAACTTGCAGGGAGATGCGCAAGCCGACCTGACCGTGCATGGCGGCCCGGACAAGGCGGCTTACGCCTACGGGCTCGACGCCTACGCGAGCTGGGAAGAAAGCGAGGGGCATTCACTCGAGCCGCCGGCGTTTGGCGAGAATTTGCTGTTGGACAAGCTTGACGAGAGCCAGGTGTTTATCGGCGACGTCTTCCGGGTTGGAACCGCCACGGTGCAGGCAAGCCAGCCCCGCCTGCCTTGTTACAAGCTTGGGATTCGCTTTGGCGACCCTCTCGTCCTGAGACGCTTCATAGCTATCCGGCGGCCCGGCGTCTACCTCCGCGTGCTCGGAGAAGGCACTCTCTTGGAAGGGGACGAGCTCGAACTCGTCCAACGAGAAGCCATCCACCTCTCCGTCCTGGAGCTCTTCTCCTTCGAAAAACTGATGGAGGACCGAGCTCGACTCAGGGAAGTCCTCCAGCTTCCGTCCCTTCCCGACAGCTGGCGCCACCACTTCACTCGAGGAGACTAGGAGATGACTGGTGCTCGGTGCGGCTCTTCAGACGCACCAGCGGAGGCGTGTGGACTCACATGCCTCGAATCGACGAGAGGGTCTTGGTTAACAGGCCGCTGGCTCAGAGTTTGCGGCGCTCGGCGGCAAAGGACCCATCACCACCCGGTATCCAACGCACCACGCTGTGTTCACGCTTGTTAGGCAAATCGATTCCTGTGAGGACCGTCCGCTGATTCCGCTCGCTCTCGCTGTGTTGCTCTCCGCGTCGCCCGATGGAGGCGTTCCCTGCGCCGTGGGGGTCATGGCGCCGCTAGCGCAGGCGCACCTCGCGGCGAAACGGGGTGGCGCGAACGACTGGCTTACCTTGCAGAAGAAAGCAGACAAGCTCGCGGATCAACTCACCAAAAGGAAGATGAAACCCAAGGAGGCGCTCGCGCTTCGGGACCAGTTGCTCGCTTGCCTCTCAGTAATTGGGGTCCGGCTGCTTTACTGCGAAGTAGGCCTCGACTGGGAAGCGGGTTCCGAGGGCTTCGCCCATTACCTCGCGGCACTGCCAAATGGCTTACAAGCTGATGAGGCTTATTGGAATACGCGCGTCGAGCCGCGGGGATGCGGCGACTTCGAGCCCGACGTGCAGGCGTACCTGGAGGGGATCCAACGTTACGAGACCTTCCTGCAGCTCTTTCCCTCGAGTCGCCTCAGGCCGCGCGCTGTTGAGCGACTTGGTCTGTACCGCGCGTGGCTGGAAGAGGAACTCGCTCGCGAACGGTCAGACGGCGGTTCCTAAGCGTTGGAAGAGCCCGTAAAACGGCTCCTCCCACGCGACGGCTAACGCCCAGCGTGGGCGGCCTGGGTGGGCTCCCGTCGCGTCTGTCCCGGAGGAGGGCCAACGCACGCGCGCTGGTGTCCGGAACGTAGGTTGGAAGGTAGGTCCCGAGGGCTTTCGCCGGGCTCAGGAGAGGTCGACGAGGTGGGCCTTACCTCTGGTACCGACCCCGTCACCTACGTTCGGCGACGCCAACCACGCTTGGGAAGCTCGTGCTCTACCAACTGAGCTACCACCGCTAAGTACCCGTGTTCCGAGGGGGAACCACAAGTCAGACTACCCCCTCCTGCGATCTCCAATCGGCCGAAACGAAGGGAGCAACGACCTTCAAGCCAGTGGTGCAACTATAGGCGACGAGGCGGTGCCAATATGACGCGGTATAGACCAGAACGTTTGGAACTGGCCACGGACTTTGCTGGCGGCAGTCTGTCCATACTACCTCATCGCGGCTCCTGCAGAGCGTCATAGCAAGGCTAGAGCTTGTGCTCGCTGACGCCCAGGCGCCTCAAAATTTCGCCTCTGACTTGTTCGGGCAAAGGTGGCTGCGACGCTGGTGTCGCAAGCGCCGCCTCGGTACGCCCACCGAAGCCGCGGTCGCCGTCGAGCGAACAGGTTGGTAGGGCAAGGAAAGCAGACGCCGCGTTCGTCGTCACGTTGAGCGTCTGCCCAGTGATTCGCCCGAGGTCATCGATGTCTCCGGCGGCATAGATGGGGTCGGTGGTCCCCGACACCACAAGCGAGTTGAGGTCCATCATGACGCCATCTCGCCAGAGGAATCCTCTGCAACTGGCAAAGCCCGCGGTGCAGGAAATGCCCACCACTTGGCGCCAATTGTTGATGCCCAAGCCCTGGCTCAGCGCATCACCCGGAAGTGTGCCGAGGTCCTGGATGCCGTTCCGACGCGTCCACAGGAACGCGTGCGCATTGAAGGTGTCCCCATCACTTGCGCGAATATTGGAGAATCCAACAACGTCCCCCCACTCGTTGATGGCCATCGGTGTGTTCCACGCAACACCGCCGAGGTTCCCGATGTCGGTCGGTGTGCCATTTTCCCAAAGCACGGCGTGCGCGGCGCTGAAAGCACCCACAGCACTGCCACAAATGCCAGAGATGCCAACCGCCTGGCCCTGGTCGTTGACCGCCGTCGCGGCGCTGGTTGAGTCGCCAGCCAGAGGCGGAAGCTCCCGAATCGTACCTGTGCCAGGCCCCCAAATCGCGGCCCGGAATTGCAGGACCTGCGGACTGGTGCATGTCGGGTCGTGAACGGCATTCTCGGCCCAGCCAACCACTTGCCCTCGGTTGTTGGCGCCAGTAGCGAAGCCATTGTTACCCCCGAAAGTCGGAAGCGCCCGAATCGTTCCGAACTCCCAGACGAAGCCGAGGCACGTGGTCCCAGTCGTCGGGATGAATGCGCTACAACTCCACTGTTCTCCGAGCGGGTCCACTGTCGAGGTCTCAGCGATTCCAGTGATGATGCCGACGGAGTCCTTCACTGGCCAGACCACGCTGCTGTTCGCGCCACCGAGCGTTCCGAGGTCGGTTATCCGTCCATCGAACCAGAGCGTGGCGCGGACGCTCTGGTTTCCGGCAAGGGCCGAAGAACCGGTCACCCACTCCAAGTCGTTGATGCCATTGCCCGAGCTCTGCGTTCCCCCGAGCGAAGGGAGCGTTGTGATGCGGTAAGCAGCCTGCGCTTCACCGCGTGCCTCACCGGACTCACCCGCGGACACGCTTGCCAACAGTGCTGCCATCCCTGCCACCCACCGAATGATTGGCGCCTTCATCGAAACCTCCTCGCAGCGACGTGGTGGTCATGACCGACGCGTGTGGGCGAAGCGTGCTCGGTTCAGCAAATGAGCGAGCTCCAACCTAGGGGCTTCAAGCGAGGGCCACGACATGCGCGCAAGAGTGGACGAACGAGGGTGGCTTCGCTGTCACGCTCTTTGGCTCGCTAGCGCTGTCACATTCTTAAGCTCCGCTTTCACAACGCTCGGCACGAAGAGCGCAGCGTAGTAGCCTAGGAGCATGGTTTCACTTCAGCTCGCATCGAAGATCGAGCCAGAGCGCGGCCTTTGCGCGACGCGATCGCGCACCCGCCTCTTCGAGCTGTCACTCGGACTGGTCGAAGATGTCCGGGCCGGCGGCGCGCTGAACGAGCTCGACGGAGAAGCGTTCTCAGCGGAGTTCCAGGTCGCCCTCCCGTACCGCGGCCTCTTCGTCTGGCATGTGGGCCACGACGAGGTGGTGGGTGATGCAAACCAGGCACTGTTCGTCACCGGTGGTGAGCGCTATCGCATGAGCCACCCGGTCGCAGGCGGCTATGCGGAGCTCATTGTCACGCCCGCTGCGTCCATCGTCGCGGAGCTCGGGCATGCGAGCGGGGGCGCTCTTGCGTCTCACGCGCTGTTTCACCGTCGGAGTCGCCGTGTTAGCCCTTCGGTGCAGAGTCTTAGGGCGCAGCTCCTCTTTCGGGCCCTTGGCGGAGCGAATGACGACGCGCTCGCTGCGGAGGAGCTGGTGTTGGCATTGCTCAGGTCGGCCCTCGACGACGATGCCCCTCGACACAATCCAGCCCGGTCGACGCAGAAGCTCATTGCACGGACCAAGGCTTACCTGGAAGCCGAGCACGCTCACCCCATTCGGCTCGCCGATGTCGGCATCGCAGTCGGCGCATCTCCGGTCTACCTGACCCAGGTGTTCCGCGCGGTGGAGGGTGTCCCGCTACACCGGTACCTTACGCAACTGCGGCTGGCGCGGGCCCTTGTAGCGCTTTCACAAGCAGACGACCTCACTGAGCTTGCGCTCGAGCTGGGGTTCTCTAGTCACAGTCACTTCTCGGCCCGCTTCCATGCTGCGTTTGGGACGACCCCATCGCAATTCCGCGAGCAGGCGCGCGGTTGGCTGGGTCCTCCCCGCGATGTGACGAAAGCGAGCTCGGCCGCACTTTGAACCACTGGGTTTTGAGTCCATCATTTCGTAGGTGACCCGGCCAACGAGGAGGGCATCGACCTGGGGCAAGGTTCTCGACCGCGTGGCGATGCAAGCCTTCGTCCGGGACGATTGCACGATGATCGCAGCACCCGTCCAGTGTGACGTTGATGGAACACCGAAGGGGTCGCATCACGCTAAGCGTACCGAAAACTATGCCGTCAAAGCGCGCAGGGCTTGAAGCGTCTCTGGTTCGACGCGCAGGACGACGGTCGTAAAGCTTTCGATGTCGGCCATGACGGCATCGCGCGGTCCCTTTCGCCACTCCTCGCTTCCGTAGAAGGCATCCTCGCTAGACCGGCGTTCCGCTAGGCTCGCAAACCCCCGGATCAGAAAGTACGAGTCGGCCTCGTCCAGCGATGCGCCGTATGCCACCACGTCGATATTGCGACGCCGCAGCATCGGTAGCGACTCGTCCACGAAGCGGCGATGAAAGCGCTCACGGGTTCCTGCCTTCAGGTTGTACGAACGAATCTCGACCACCTGCTTCACCTTAGCCTCCTCATCGCGTGCGAAGGAGTCCGGCTCGACGGATGGTTCCTAAAGCATAGCCAACGACAGGACGGCTTCAGGTCAATATTCGTACATCTCCGTTTCGCCGGGCGGTCCGCCTGAGGACCGCCCGGTCAGCGTTAAACTTGACGCCAGTAACCCCGGCCGCGCCTAGTCGTCTCCCTTGTTGTGCTCCATTTCCTTCAAGATGCCATTGAGGTTGTAGGTCTCCGCAGCTTGCAGCGGCGGGAATTCCTTGAACGAATAGAGTTCCTTTTCCCAGAGCAGCTGGCCCACCGGCAGCATGTTCCAGTCGTACAAATACGCAGTGGATGGGGAGCCGAGTGACCCCCCCAGCGCCATCGCTGATTTTGATTCTCCGAAGCTAACCGTTTGCTCGAAGGGGTCGCGCTTGACATTCCCGACCAAAGTCCAGTGGAAGTTCACGAGGGGCATGAACCAGCCACTCGCACCCGAAGGCGCCATCGAGTAATACATTTTCCAATTCTTGTAGCGCACGGCGGATGGCGTCGCGCCTGAGTAGTAAAAGAAGACATCTCGCGCAGATTTGTCCGACTTGCCCTCAAGGTAGTCCCGTTGGTCGAAGCCATCGAGCGTCGTCTTGACGATGCCCGGGTACTTGCCCGCTTCGATTTGCTTCTTGAGCCCATCTCCCTTGGGCCCTCCGGCGATGTCGACGAATGTTGGGAGCCAGTCGAGAGCCGCGAACATCTCCTTCTTCACCGTCCCTGGCTTGATGTGACCGGGCCAGCGGACGACCTGTGGCGCGCGGTAGCCGCCTTCCCACGCCTCGCCTTTCTGACCTTTGAATGGGGTAATGCCGCCGTCCGGAAAGCTCACTGTCTCAGCACCGTTGTCCGTCGTGAAGACAACGATGGTGTTGTCGAGTTGGCCCATGTCCTCGAGCTTCTTGAGGACATAGCCGATGTTGTCGTCCAGCTGCTTCATGCCGGCTTCATTGAGGCCCCAGTCCTTGCCTCCCTGCGTTCCAATCATCGCCTCATACTTTGGGGAAAGCATGGTCGTGACATGCATACGCGCCGGGTTGTACCAAACGAAGAAGGGCTTCCCAGTCCTCTTCGGGTCGTTGCGGTCGAGGAAGTCGATGACCTTGGCTGAAATCTCCTCGTCCACGGTCCTCGAACGGTCAAGCGTCAAGGGGCCCTCGTCCTTGCAGCTCTGGTTCTTCTCCGTGCCGTCCGAAGACTTGCACCAGATGACAGGGCGGGGCGGCGTCAGGCACGTCGCGGTCCTCGGGTCGACGGCGCCCGGGGGGTCGGTCAGGCCGGGGACCGGAGTGTTCTTGCATGGCGGCGCGATGCCTTGCACCAGCGGGGTCTTGTTGATGTCGGGGAAGCTCACCTGCTGCATCGCGTCCAGGTGGTAGAGGTAGCCCCAATACTCCTGAAAGCCGTGGGCTGTCGGTAGAGCGGCGGTGTGGTCGCCGAGGTGGTTCTTGCCGAACTCCCCGGTGGTGTAGCCGAGGTCGTGGAGGAAGACAGCGAGGGCCGGTGTGCCAGGTCGAAGGTAGGATGGGCTACCGGGGAGTTGCGGGGGAATCATCCCCGTGCGCAGTGGGTACATCCCGGTGAAGAAGGCGTTGCGGCCCGACGTGCAACTTTGCATGGCCAAGTAGTCCATGAAAATTGCGCCCTCGTTCCCGATGCGGTCGATGTTGGGCGTTTCCCCCACCATCAGGCCGCGGTGGTAGATGCTTGGCTGCATCCAGCCAATGTCATCGCCCATGATGAACAGGATGTTGGGCTTCTTCTCTTGAGCCTGGGCAAGCATGGGAGAAGTCAGCGCGGACGCAAGTAGCAGCACGCCGACGGTGGTGAACTTCACGTGTCTCGGACCCATCGTGGTTGTTCCCCTTAGGTAGAAGGCTTGCCAGAGCTACAACACCGACAACCGGCGCTTCGAAGCGCTGCCGGAGATTCGCGACCCTCGCCCACTGTCGCAAAGCGAACATCCGTTTCAGTCGGCCCCCCAAGCCGCCCGTGGGCGAGGCAGCGACAGGCGTACTCACGGTGCGCATCGTGATGCAACACAAAGTTGCGGACGACTTCGGTCGCACGGCCTTGGTGCACTCCAGCATTTGTCGGTGCCCGGGGAGTGACCGGATTGAGGCGGAACGGTCGCGACCAGCCATTGCACGGATGCCGTGGCTTGCGGGCGCACTTCAGCCCGTGCGGAGGAGGGGGAGAAAGCAGATGGGAACGCAAACCGTCCTCGTCGTTGGAGCCACCGGCCACATCGGGCCTTACATCGTCTCGGAGCTGCGGAAGCGAAAAAGGACGTCCGCGTGCTGCTGCGGCCGGAAACGGCGAAGTCCACGCAGGCGGACAAGCGAAAAGCTGTTGACGCCTTGAAAGAAGAGGGAGCCACCCTGGTCGAGGGCACCATCGAGGACACCGCGTCCGTCGAGCGCGCCTGCCGAGGGATGGACGCCGTCATTTCCTGCGTCAATGGGCCCCCACTCTCCCACCAGGTGGCGCTGGCCAGCGCGGCGAAGAAGGCCGGGGCGCGGCGCTTCGTCCCGTCGGAGTTTGGGGTGGACGTCATCCTCACGCCCAAGGGCAGCTGCCTCCTCTTCGACTGGAAGCGCGACTTGCACCAGCCGCTGCAGAAGACGGGCATCGCCGTCACTTACGTTTACGCCAACGGCTTCTTCCCCTTTTGGGCTGCCAGCCTCGGACAGCTGGGCCTCCAGGCGCCGCCGGAGAAAGAAGTCGAAATCCTCGGTGAGGGCAACGTGAAGATGGCGCTCCTCGACATGGGCGACATCGCCGCCTACACCGTGCTGATGCTGGACGAACCCAAGACGGAAAACCGCGAAGTTTCGATGCTGCCCGTCGCCAACCTCTACACCCAAGCGGAGCTCATCAGCCTGTGTGAGCGGCTCTCCGGTAAGAAGCTACAGCGCCGCACCCTCTCGGCCGCCACCGTCGACCGCAACATTGAAGAGCTGGCGGCCATACCGGACAAGATGGCGTACCTCATCTACGCCCAAATCGCCCGCTCGGCGTGGATTCAAGGCCTCGCCGGCAAACGGCGGGCGGATGTGCTGGAGGCCACCGAGCTTTTCCCCAGCTACCGACCCGTCGGCGTGGAGGCATATTTGCGCGGCTTCCTCCCCTAGCGACGGCCTCGTGCGGACCTAGTCCGACTCTTCGACGGTGAGTTGGTAGCTGTCCTGGAAGTTGGACTCGCGATTTTTTGAGTCCTGCACTTTGAAGAAATACGTCCCGGGTTCGGCTGCGTAGCGGATGACTTCCGGCGCGTCGCCCTTGGCGCGGTCGGCGGTTTGCACCAGCGTCAGGGTGCCGTCGTCTTCCTGCCGGTAGAGAAACAGCGCGACGTCCACCTTGAGAATGCCGGTGACGGTGGCCCGGAGCGGCGTCTTGACCTGGCGGTCGCCCAGGTCGAGCCGGTAGAAGTCCACGTCGCGCTTCGGGTAGATGGTGCCCCGCACCGGCTTTCCGGGCGCCAGCGGAGTGGCCGTCTCGGGAGAGTCGTTTGGCTCGCGCTCCTCGGCGCCGGTGTCAGGCGTCGTCGTGACGGTGAGGCGGTAGGGCTGCTCTGCGTTCTCGAAGTCCCGCACCCATTTCCCATTCACCTTGCGCGGTGCGCCCTCGACTTTCACGTAGCATTCCGAAACGCAGGCCACGCTGTTGAGACGTTCCGGCTCCTTCACCGCGCCGTCATTGGACTTGAGCAGCACCTTCTCCGTTCCGGGCTTGTCGCCTGGGGCCACCACCGAGAGGATGAGGTCCACCCGGTCGAGCCCGGTCAACTCGAAGCGTGCCAGCGACGGCTGGGGCACGCGCAGCACGTAGTAGTCGACGTCGCCCTTGGGGGAGAGGAAGCCTTCGCGGTAACCGTTCAGGGGCAGGGGCGTGGCGTGGGCCAAGTCGTCGTTGGGTTCGAATTCTGCATTGGCGCCGGCCGCCTCGCGAGAGACGGTGAGGGTGTAGGGCACGTCCGGGTTGCTTCCCCGATGCGCCCCCTTGCCGCTCCCGGTCCAGGCGCTCCGCACCAGCACATAGACGACGCTGTCCGTCGCCCGGACGGCGACATTGCGCTGGTCGAAGGCTTCCCCTTCCTGGCCGCGGCCGATGAAGAGCTGCGCCTGGGCTTCAGACAGCACCTGGACCTCCAGGCGGACACCGGGGACGGCGCTCAGCCCAATGCGCAGCGGCACCCGCGGCACTTCGGTCGGCGCCGCGCCCCCATCCGCTGCCAGGGCTTCCTGGGCCGGCAGCCCGGCGTCCGCGGCGCCCTCGGCCGTCGCTCCGCCGTCGGAGGGCGCGGGGCCGGCGTCGCTCGCCGCCTGCGGAATGAGGACCAAGCGGTAGTAGTCCTCGTCACTCGGTTGGCTGACAAAGCCCTTCACCACCCAGGGGCCCTGGCCTTCTGGGGTGGACGTCACTTCCGTGGCGTCGGCTGCCCGGTCATTCGGTTCGGCTTCCAGGCCGGCGACGGGCTCGGCAAAGAGGAGCGACAGCTTGTACGCGCCGCCCGTGCCGCGGCGGCCGGACACTTTGAGAAGCAGCTTGTCCTTCACCAGAAGGTTGGGCAGCCGCGCTGGCCCTCCCTCTGCCTCGCCGGTGACGGCGGCTAGGCGGTTGCGGGCGATGTCGTACACTTCCAGCACCACCTCGGTCCCCGGAATGCCCGTCATTCCGACATCCACCACCCGGGGATGGTCCGTGAAGAGGAGGTACCAGTCCTCATCCGGCCGGGCCGGGTCCGACGTGAGGCTGCCGGTGATGACGGTGGATTCGCCGATGGCCATGGCCTGCTCGGGCCGGTCATTGGGCTCGACCTCCGCCCGCTGGACGGGGCCGGCGTCGGCGGCCACGGGCGGCGCGGCTGGCGGCGCGGGGCGTGGGCAGGCCGCCGCCAACAGCAGAAGTAGGGGAGTGGCGCCCGTCGGACGTTTCAAGAAGGAAACGCCTACCACAGCAGTTGGACACGCTGACAAGTGCCCCAGGCCCCCTTCCTGGGCAGCCGGCCTTCCCAAGGGGGTCCCCCACTGCGGGCTGGTGCTGGAGTCCGGCCCAATGCAGCATGGGAGGCCATGCGCGCCTCAGCCTTGGTGGTGGTGCTGTTGACGGCAATGGCGGCGCCGGCTTCGCCCAGCGTTGGCTGGGTACGGGCCAGTGGGCAACTGGACGCCTCCACGCCGAGCCGGTACACGCCCCTCAACCTTCTCGACGGAGTGCCCTCCACCGTCTGGTGCAGCCGGGGCGCGGACGCCCTCAGCGAGATGCTCAGCTTCGGCTTTGCCGAACCCGTGACGTTGACTCGGCTTGAAGTCACCACCGGAAATGGGGCCAGTGAGGAGACGTTTCATGCCTTCAGCCGGGTGCGGAAGATGCTGGTGCGGGGGCCCACCGGCACGGCCACGGTGACGCTGGAGGACCGGCAGGGCCCTCAGTCGGTGCCGTTGCCCAAGGCGCTGAGAGGGCAGATTTTCGCCCTGGAAGTGCTGGACACCTTCCCCGCAGAGGACGTGTTGGCGTCGGCGTGCCTGGCCGACTTTCTGCCCTATTCCGGAACGACGCCCCTGGCCGGCGCAGCGCTGCGGAAGCACCTGGCCTACCAGCCCGGCGCCAGCGAGATGTTGGGCGTTTGGTATGGCGGCCCGGCCGGGGCGCCGGACCATTCTCTCACCTTCTTTCTGGACGGAAGCTGGCGGTCGGCGCCGGAGGGGCCCAGCGGGCGGGGTCGGCCCTTGGCGGGCAAATGGGGGCTGAAAGACGGAGAGGTGTGGCTCAGCATCCCGGGCATGGGCAAGGTGGAGGCGCACCCGCGTTTCAGCCAGTCGATGGCCGGCGGAAAGCCGGTGGCAATCTTGAGCCTCGAAGGCCCGGTGGGCGAGCTGCGGCAAACCTACCGGGACCGCCCTTAGTCGCCTTTACAGCGCGGCGCGCTTCTTCTTCGCAGAGAAGTGCTGGAAGAAGTCCACAATCTCCGCGAAAGCCACTTGGGCGTCGCTGGCATCCTTGAATTCGGATTCCAGAAAGATGCCGCCGCAGGATTCGCAGGTGTCGTAGTGCAGCCGGTGTTGTCGCTCGCCGCCGTCCACGCGGACCAGGTCCACCTGACATTCCGGGCATTGGCCGGTGAGTGCCTCGGCGTCGACACGGCCGCCGAGGCTCTCCAGCCCCGGCAGGTTGTTGTGCAGAAGAACGCGGTTCAGGTCGGCGACATTTATCCACAAGCCGAAGCACTGTCCGCACCTTCGCAACGTCGCTTCCCCATCGAGCTCACCCATCTCGACGTTGCAGCTGGGGCAATTCATGGCGGACCTTGTCTTCTCCTGTGGCCGGGGCGATGCCCCGTGGACGCAATGTGGAGATACTAGGGCGGAGAATTTTTCGACTGCAACCCTCGACCGCTGAAGAGGGCTCACTTGACCCGGGTCGCCTGGGCTCCGAGAAGCGAGAGCTTGGCCTCCAACCTCTCATAGCCGCGGTCGAGGTGGTAGACGCGCGACAACTCGGTGGTGCCCTGGGCCCGCAAACCTGCCAGGATGAGGGACGCTGAGGCGCGCAGGTCGGTGGCCATGACGGGCGCCCCCGACAGCTGTGGCACCCCCTTCACCACGGCGGTGCGGCCCTCGACGCGGATGTTTGCCCCCATCCGTTGCAGCTCCGCCACGTGCATGAAGCGGTTCTCAAAAATGTTCTCTGAGATGACGCTTGGCCCCGAGGCGACGCTGAGCAGCGCCATGATTTGAGCCTGCATGTCGGTGGGAAAGCCGGGATGCTCATGGGTTTGGACGTCCACCGGACGGGGCACCTCAGGTCCGCGGCAGCGCAGGCCCGTCCCGGTGGGGACGATGGTACAGCCGGCCTCCCGAAGTTTCCCGAGCAGCGCGTCCAAGTGCTCGGCCCGCGCCCCGCGGACGTGCACGTCCCCGCCGGTGATGGCTGCAGCGACCAGCAGCGTCCCGGTCTCGATGCGGTCCGGCAGAATTTCGTGGTCGACCGGACGCAGTCCGCTGACCCCCTCAACGTGCAGGGTGTCGGTGCCGGCGCCTTCAATGTGGGCCCCCATCGCCTGCAGCACCCGGGCCAACTCCTCCACCTCCGGCTCGCGCGCGGCGTTCTCCAGGACGGTGTGGCCATCGGCCAGCACCGCAGCCATCAGGACATTTTCGGTCCCGGTCACCGTCACCCGGTCGAAGCGGACGGTGGCCCCGCGCAACCGCTTCGCCCGCGCCTCGACGTAGCCTTCTTCCAGGCGGATGTCCGCCCCCAGGGCAGCGAAGCCCTTGAGGTGCTGGTCGATGGGCCGGGCGCCGATGGCACATCCGCCGGGCAGGGACACCCGGGCGTGGCCGTAGCGAGCCAACAGCGGACCGAGCACCAGCACCGAGGCGCGCATGGTGCGCACCAAGTCATAGGGCGCCTCAGCGGTAATGCCGTTGACGGCGTGCACCCGCACCGCATGCCGCTCCTGGCCGGGAAGCCGCTCGGCGTCGACGCCCATGGTGCGCAGCAGGCGCAGCAGCGTCGTCACGTCCGCCAAGTCCGGCACGTTGCGAAAGGTGCTTGCGCCGTCGGCCAACAGCGCGGCGGCGAAGAGGGGGAGGGCGGCATTCTTGGCGCCGGACACCGTCACCTCGCCCTCCAGCCGCCGGCCGCCCACCACCAGAATTCGGTCCACGCCCTGGTCCCTCCGTTTGCCCGCACTGCGCGGGTTTTCAGCCGCGCGGCCGTGTCCCGAAGGCCATGCGGTCCCGCCGCTCCAAGTCCGGTTCAATGTGCACTGCCTCATACCCCCGCTGCAGGAGCAAGTTCCGGACCGCGGCGCCCTGCTCCTCACCAATTTCCAGGGCGAGCAGCCCCCCGGGGACGAGGTGGCCGAAGGCCCCGTCCACCACTCGGGTCAGGACGCTGAGGCCCTCCGGCCCACCGTCCAGTGCCAGTGTCGGCTCGCGCTGCACCTCGGCCTGAAGCCGAGGCAACTCGTCGCTGGGCACATAGGGCGGGTTACTCACCACGGCGTCGAAGGGAGCCAGCGTCTGCACCGGCACAAACAGGTCGCCCTGAAGCACCTGGACCTGCCGGGCGACGCCGGCCGCCTCGGCGTTGGCCTGGGCCAGCTGGCATGCGCCGGAGTCGACGTCGGTGGCTACCACCGTGGCCTCGGGCCGCTCGGCGGCGAGCGTCACCCCGATGCAGCCACTTCCAGTGGCCAGGTCCAACAGGCGCAGCGCAGTCGAGCGAGGAAGCGCAGAAAGCACGGACTGCACCAACAACTCCGTTTCGGGCCGCGGAATGAGGACCCGCGCGTCGACCCGAAACGGACGGCCGTAGAAGTCGCGACGGCCGGTGAGGTACTGCACCGGAGTCCCGTCGACGCGCGCTTCGATGAGCGTGCGGTAGGCCTGCAGCTCGGCCTTGTCGAGTGGTCGGTCAAGGTCGGTGTAGAGGCGCACGCGGTCGAGGCCAAGCACATGGGCCAGTAGCAACTCCGAGGCCAGTCGTGGGGCGTCGACGCCCCGGCGGTCGAAGTGCTGGGTCGTCCATCCAAGCAGCCGGCGGACCGTCCAGGCTTCACTCATCCGCTGAAGCTCACTTCACGCCCTCCGCCTTGAGAAGCTCCGCTTCGAAGTAAGCACGGCAGGCGGTCACCACCTCATCGATGTCTCCGGCCATGCGGGCGGCGAGGTTGTGCCAGGTGACACCAATGCGGTGGTCGGTCAGCCGGTCCTGAGGGAAAGTTGTAGGTGCGAATTTTCTCGCTGCGGTCGCCGGTGCCCACCTGGCCCCGGCGCAGGGCCTCGCGCTCGCTGAGCTGCCGCTCCTGCTCCAGTTCGAAAAGCTTCGCGCGGAGCATCTTCATCGCCATCGCCCGGTTTTTGGTTTGGCTCTTCTCCTGCTGGCACTTCACCACAATCCCCGAAGGCCGGTGACGAAGCCGGACGGCGGAGTCGGTGGTGTTGACGCTCTGGCCGCCGGCACCGGTGGAGCGCATGACCTGCAATTCAATGTCAGCCGGATTGAGCTGGATGTCGACGTCCTCTGCTTCGGGCATCACCGCCACGGTGATGGTGGAGGTGTGGATGCGGCCCTGGGCCTCGGTGGCTGGCACCCGCTGCACCCGGTGCACCCCGGATTCGTACTTGAGCCAGCCGTAGACGCCATCGCCGGAGATGATGGCGCTGGCGTCCTTGAGGCCGCCGGCGTTGCCGGCGCTGACGTCCAGTAGTTCCGTCTTCCAGCCTTTGCGTTCGGCATACCGCAGGTACATTTGAAGGACTTCCTCGGCAAACAGGCCGGCCTCGTCGCCTCCGGCCCCGGCGCGCACCTCGAGGATGACATTCTTGTCGTCGTTGGGGTCGCGAGGCAGCAGCAGCAGGTGCAGCGACAGCTCCAACTCCTCGCGGCGCGCTTTGAGGGCGGGCAATTCCTTCCGCGCCATCTCCCGTGCCTCCGCGTCGCTGCCGTTCAGCCAGCGGTCGAATTCGTCCTCGTCCCCCTTCACCTGCCGGTAACGGCGAAACGTCTCGACCAGCGTTTCCAAGTCGGCGCGCTCTTTGGCCACCTTGCGGAACTTGACCGAGTCGGCCAGCGTCTCCGGGCTCGAGAGAGCAGCCGTCAGCCGGTCGAAGCGGCGCTCGACGTCTTCCAGTTTCCCGAGGAGGGCTTGGTCGAGCATGACGGGAGACCTCCCCTACCGGCCGAAGGGGTGCTCGCGCAAGGTGCGAGGGGCATTGGCCAGCCCTCCGGCAGAGACACCGTCCCCCGGCCGGTGCTAAGGACCCTCCGCCCATGGCCACCCCCGTGAAAAGCAACCGCAGCAAGAAGAAGCTGAAAAGCCGTGCCCGCGTGAAGCGCGGCGTGCTGAAGCGGGGCCGGCTTCGGAGGCGGAAGTCGAAGGGGAATTAGTCCCGCCCAAACGCAGGCTGCCGGCAACATTCCATTGCGTCTTCCCGGCGCCGCTTCCGCCCCTCGGGTGGGCCGGCTTCCACCACAGAGGCGCCGCCTTGCATCAGCCCGGGCGCCCTCGTAAGTACTGACCGCTTTCCCCCCTGGCGCCCATGGCCCGCGAGAAGGACAACATCGCGCTCTCCGACGAGCACAACTCCCGGGGCATTGAGCTTGCGGACCGGGGCTGGCTGGACGAGGCCATCCGCGAATTCAAGCGGGCCATCGACCTCGACCCGGACTCGGCGCACGCCCACGACAACCTGGCCACCGTGTACGCGGAGAAGAAGTTGTACCGCGAGGCGCTGGCCGAGTACCTAACGGCTCTCCGCCTCGAGCCGGACAGTGCCACTGCGCACTACAACCTGGCCTGCTTCCTCTCAACGCATGGTCCGGAGTTCGCCGTCTCTGCCTACCGGCAGGCCATTGAATTGGACCCGGAGTACCCCGACGCCCACCTCAACCTCGGCCTCACCTACGCCGACCACGGCCGGGTGGAGGAGGCGGTCAGCGAGCTGAAGCGGGCCATTGACTTAGACCCGGCCGACGCCTTCCCCCGCCATGAGTTGGCGGCGCTGCTGATGGACGAGGGGGACTACCGAAACGCCATCACCCACCTGAAAGAAGTGGTGCGCCTGGAGGCGGAGAACTTCGAGGCCCACCTCGACTTGGGCATCTGCTACGCCCAGAAGGGCTTTTACGCTGAGGCCGAGCGGGCCTACGGCCGCGCGCGCGAGCTGAACGCCGAGGACCTGCTGCTACACTACAATTTGGCGGCGCTGTACGCGCTGTGGGGCAAGAAGCCCGAGGCCTTGGCCGCGCTTCGGACGTCGCTGGAATTGGACCGGGCCAAAGTCACCGGCTGGCTTGCCACCGACCCGATGTTTGACGCTCTCAAAGGCGACCCGGAGTACGAGAGCCTGTTGTGAGGGTCTCCGCCTGGCACATCGCCATCGCGGCCGGCCTGATTGGCGTCAACGCCTTTCTAGTCCTGGCCGAGATGGCGCTGGTGAAAGTGCGCCCGGCCAGGCTGAAGACGCTGGCCGATGCGGGCCGCCGCGATGCCCGGGCCGCGCTGAAGATTATCGAGGACTTCAGCCCCTACCTCAGCGTCATCCAATTCGGCGTCACGCTGTGTGCGGTGGGCATCGGCTGGGTAGGGGAGCCGGCGGTGGCCGACACCCTGCAGCGGTTGTTTTTTCCGGTGGTGAAAACGCATCCGGCGCTGCTGGCGGCGCTGCCCGGCGTTTCGGTGGTGCTGGGCTTCTCGCTGGTCACCTTCCTGTGCCTGGTGCTGGGGGAGCTGGTCCCGAAGGGCGTCGCCATTCAAGAAGCCGAGTCCACCGCCATGGCGGTGGCTGGCCCGCTGCGGGCGCTGTACCTGCTGTTTTACCCAGGGGTGTGGCTCGTCAACAAAGCTTCGGGCTTCGTCCTGCGGCTGCTGGGGTTTCGAGCGCGGCCGGGACAGGAGCAGGCGCACACCGAGGATGAATTGAGAGTCATCCTCGCGTCAGCGGCGGAAATGGGCACCATCGACAGCACCCGGGCCGAGCTGCTGGAGCGGGCGCTGGCGATGACGGAGAAGACGGCGCGGCAGATTCTGGTGCCCCGCACCGAGGTGCACTACCTCGACCTCGAGGAGTCGCTGGAGCACAACTTGGCCGAGGCACGCGCCACCGGCCACACCTGGGTGCCGGTGTGCCGAGGTAACCTCGACCAGGTGGAAGGGGTGGTGAATGTGAAGGACCTCTTCGTTCTGTTGGCGGAGGGAAAGCTGAAAAGCTTGGCCCAGGTGCAACGGCCCGTCCTCTTCGTCCCGGAAAACGTCACCCTGGACCAGCTGCTGGCCGAGTTTGCCAAGCGCCGGCGGCAGCTGGCGGTGGTGGTGGATGAGCACGGCGGCACCTCCGGCATCGTCAGCGTTTCCGACGTGGTGTCGGCGGTGGTGGGGGACGTGGCAACGCTGGGCCGCCGCGCAGAGGAGGTGAAGACGCTGCCCGGCGGGCGCTTCGAAGTTTCCGGCAGCACACCGCTGGAGGACTTAAAGGACCGACTGGACATGGAGTTTGATGTGGATGGTTCCGACGTCACCACCATTGCCGGCTACCTGATGGCCAAGCTGCGGCGGGTGCCGGTGCCCGGAGACGCCGCCGCGGTGGGGGAGTGGGAAGTGCGGGTGGCGGAGACGGATGGGCCCCGCGTCCTGAAAGTCCGCATTGAACCGCGGCCGGCAACCCAGGCCGTCCAAGCCGTCGAGCAATCCTAGTCGGTGCAGCAAGCCGTGACCATTCACCGAGTGTCACGTCATGTGACGTCATGCTTGCTCACCTCGAAAGTGGCGCGTAACCTGTGGAAAAGTAGCACCCCCTCACCTCCCGGAGCGACGCCCCGCGATGCGCATCCAGCGCCTGGACATCACCGGCTTCAAGTCCTTCATGGACCGCAGCCTGTTTGCCTTCGGCGACGGCATCACCGGCGTCGTCGGGCCGAACGGCTGCGGGAAGTCCAACGTGGTTGACGCCCTGCGCTGGGTGATGGGCGAGCAAAGTGCCAAGGCGCTGCGCGGCCGAGGCATGGAGGACGTCATCTTCAGCGGCAGCGAAACCCTCGGGCCGCTGTCCATGGCCGAAGTGTCGCTGACGCTGTCCATTGACGCCGCCGACGCGCTGGCCCCGCAGTATGCCGGCTACCCGGAGATTACCGTCACCCGGCGCCTGTTTCGTTCCGGGGAGTCCGACTACCTCATCAACAAGACGCCCTGCCGGCTGCTGGACATTGTGGAGCTGTTTCTCGGCACCGGCGTCGGGACACGCGCCTACTCCATCATTGAACAGGGCCGGGTGGGCCTGATTGTTTCCAGTAAGCCCGAAGACCGCCGCCTTCTGCTGGAGGAGGCGGCTGGAGTGACGAAGTACAAGTCGCGCCGCCGGGCGGCGGAACGAAAGATGGAGGCCACCGAGGCCAACCTGCTGCGGGTGGCGGACTTGGTGGCGGAGCTGGCCAAGCGGCTGGATACGCTGGGGCGCCAGGCGCGCAAAGCGGAGAAGTACCGGACGCTGCGCGGCCGGATGCGGGAGATAGAACTGCACCACGCCGCACACCGCTGGCTTGCCCTGGCGGCGGAGCAAAAGCAGCTGGCGGAGCGGCTCTCGGCGTTGAGTGGCACCGAACGCCAGGCGGTGGAAGCCGTCCGCGCGCTGGAGGATGCCATTGCCGTTGAACGGACGGACCTGGATGCCGAGGCGCTGCGGTTACAGACACTGGGCGAGACCGCCCACGCCCTTGAGTCCGACGTCCAGCGGGACGCGCAAAACCTGGCCCACTGGCAGGAGGACTTGACGGCGGCCGAAGCCAGCGAAGTCACCAGCGGCGCGGAGCTAGCGGAAGCGCAGGGCTTGGCCGAAGCCTTCGCGGCGCGGGCGCTGGCCCTCGATGCCGAGCTGGCCGGCCTCTGCGAGACGTCCGAAGAGGAGTCGGCGGCGCTGCGGCGTGCCCTGGAAGGCCTGGAGGCGGTGCAGGTGATGCAGGCCGACGCCACCGGGCGCTTGGAAGAGCAGCGGCTGACACTGCTCGCCCTGGCCACCCGGGTGGCCAACCATGAGAACAACCTCGTCAACTTGGCGCAGAAACGGGACGAGCTTTCCCTGCGCCACGCCCGCGCGGAAGCCGAGGCGGAGGCGCTGCGCAGCCAGGTGGCCACCCTCGACCGCGAGCGAAGTGAGGTGACGCGGGCGGTGACGCGCAGTCGCCAGCTGACCCTGGAATTGGCCGAGCGCAGCGGGGCCGAGGAGGAAAGCCTGGCCCGCGCCCGCGCCGCCTTCGCGGAGCACGAAGTGGCCGTCATTTCGCTGCGGGAGGAGCTGGCCGACCGGCGCAGCCGGCTGCATTCGCTGCGGGAGATTCAACGCCACTACGAGGGGTACGACCGCGGGGTGCGCGCCATCATGCGGCACGCGGCGGAAGCCGAAGGCCACCGCGGCGTGCGGGGCCTGGTGGCGGACGTGGTCAGCACCAGTGCGCGCTTTGAGAAGGCGGTGGAGGCGGCGCTCGGGGCCCGTCTACAAAACGTGCTGGTGGAGGACAGCGAGCAGGCCTTTGCCCTGGCCGGCCACTTGCGCAGCCTGGCCGAGGGCCGCAGCACCTTCATCCCGCTGGCGGCGCAGCCCAGGCCGCCGCTTCGGCCCACGCCGCCGGCTGGCATTCCCGGCGTCCTCGCCTTGGCGCTGGAGGAGGTGAGGACGGAGGCACCCTTTGGCGCGGTGGTGGAGGCCCTGCTGGAGGGAGTCCTTCTGGTGGAGGACTTGGACGCGGCCCGTGCGGTGGCCGCGGCCGCGCCGGGCAGCTTCACCTGCGTCACGGTGGAGGGTGAGGTGTTGGGCCGGGACGGCGCCGTCACCGGTGGGGTGCTGGAGGGCCCAGCGGTGGGCGCGCTGCAGAAGAAGCGGGAAATTGCCGAGCTGGCCGAGGGGCTGGTCGGCCTGGAAGAGCGCTTTCAGGAGGCCGTCACCCGAGGCTACGCGCTGCAGAAACACGTCCTGCACACCGAGGAGGTGCTGAAGGGACTGCAGCGGCACCACCACGAGGAGGAAGTCAACCGGAGCGCGCTGGAGAAGGACCTCACCCGGGCCGCCGAGCTCTTGGCTTCGCTGAAAGAACGCCTCTCGCAGGCCGGCCTGGAGGCGGAGGGGCTCCACCAAAGCCTGCTGGCGGTGCAGCGTGACGAGGAGACGTCCAGGGGCGAGTTGGCCCATGCTCAGGCCGAGCGTGCTGCCCGCGAGGAGGGCGTCAAGCAGTTGGCGGACCGCCTGGAGTCGCTTCGCACCTCCGCCGAGGCCCACCAGGCCGAGTTGCTGGACTTGCAGGTGCGCCGCGCCGCCAATGCCGAACGCAGCGAGGCCGCCCGCCGCACACTGGCCGAAGCGGTCGCCTCGCGCGACCAGCTTCTTCTGCGCGCCTTGCGGCACCGAGAGACGCACGCCCAGGCTGCGGAGCGCGCGCAAGACTTGTCGGCGAAAATTGCCGGGACCGCCTCCGGGCACCAGGCGCGCTCGGCGGAGCTCGCCGCACGGCGCGAGGAGCTCTCCATCGGCCAGCAGGCCCACACCGCCCGGGCGGCCCGGGTGCGGGCCGAGGAGCAGCGGCTTCGCGAGGAGCGGGCCAGCCTGGACGGGCTGACCGAAGGACTGAGCCAGCTCACCCTTCGGGAGCGCGAGCTGGTGCTTGAATTCACCCACCTGCTGGACGCGGTGCGCGACCGACACCAGACGGACGTCACCCACCAGCTGCACCGCTTTCATCTCCTGCCGCCTTTGGACGACGCCGCGGAGGCGGAGCTGAGAGAGCTGCGGCTGCAGGTGGAGCGCATGGGAGAAATCAACCTCACCGCCATCGATGAACACCGGGAGGTGGCCGAGCGCCACGGCTTCTTGGCCGCACAGAAGCAGGACCTGGAGTCGACCCTGGCCCAGCTGCGCAGCGCCATCTCGAAGATTGACCGCACCAGCGCCGAGCGCTTCGCCCATACCTTTGACGCGGTGAACGAGAAGTTTCAGGCCGTCTTCCCGCGACTCTTCGGCGGGGGCCGGGCCTGCCTTTTGATGGCCGACCCGGTGCCGGGGGTCGAGGCAGGGGTGGACATCGTCGCCCAGCCCCCGGGGAAGAAGCTGCAGAGTGTCACCCTGTTGTCCGGCGGCGAGAAGGCGCTCACCGCGGTGGCCCTGATTTTCGCCATCTTCCTCATCAAGCCCTCGCCCTTCTGCGTCCTGGATGAGGTGGATGCGCCGCTCGACGAGGCCAACGTCGGCCGCTACAACGCGCTGCTTCGGGAGATGAGTGCCCAGTCGCAATTCATCCTCATCACCCACAACAAGCGCACCATGGAAGTGGCGGACACGCTGTACGGCGTCACCATGGAGGAGCCGGGCATCTCCAAGTTGGTGTCGGTGCGGCTGCGGGACGCGGCCGCGGCCAACGACGACCAAGCGGTAGCCTAACTGCTGCTGCTGCTGCCGGGGTGGGCGGCCGTCAGTCGGCGTGCACCTTCGGGCAGACTTTCTCGTCGCCCGCGCGAAATTCCTTGGCCTTGGTCACCCGGGTTTCGGCCTCGGTGGTGGCCTTCTGTGCCGCGGCCTCGGCCTTGGCCCAGGAGGGGTCCTTCGCCTTGAGGCTGGTGGCCAGAGCCAGTGTCTCATGGGAGAGCTGCGCCTCCTTCTGAAGCGCCGCAATTTGGGCGTCGTCCATGGTCACCATGCGCTTGCAGGAGAGAACCAATTCGTTGACCATGGTGTGGGCCTTCTTGGGGTCAGTCTTGGTGAGGGCTTTGTACTTCTGCACCAACTCATTGTAGTGGTCCGCGGCGGCCACCTTTTTCGACAGTGCCAGCTGGGACGCGGCGGCGAGCGGCGCCTCCATGGCGTCCAGTTGGGCGAACTTCAACCAGTCGGGAAGGGCGCTGACGTCGCTGCTGGTGGCCAGGGAATTGATGAAGTCGAATTCGTAGCGAATTTGGATTTGGTCGTTGGACTTGATGCCGTAAGGCAGCGCGTCCAGCTTGTCGGCAATGCAGGCCTTCATCGACTCAGGTCCTTCATTCACCGTGACGTCCGCCAGCTTCGGGAAGCCGCCATCCGGCTGCTTGAAGCGCTCGGGGGAGGGGGTCAGCGTGACTTTCATGGACATCGGCACCGGGGCCGGGCCGTCCTTGAACGGGGCGAAGCAGCTGCACAGCGAGGGCATCGCCAGGCGCACCGTCCCGGCGACGTCAGAAAAGGTGTTGATGCCGAACTTTATCTGCTGACTGGCCGCCACCTCGGGCACCTTGTCGGAGAAGGTGACTGGCTTGCTTCCCGCCGCCAGCGCAGCAATGCGGGGAGTGACTTTCCCCACCGCCCCATCCAGGCACGTCTTCCCGAAGGCGGTCAGCCCGTCCGACTCGATGCTGCGGTGGTAGCCGGTTTCGTCAACCGTGATGCTGATTTTGAAGGCGGGGGACTTCCCGGCCACGTACAGCCGTGTGTCGGCCAGGCACTCCAGCACCAGGGGCCGAGCCATAATCCACAGGGCGTTGAGGGCGGTGTCGGTCATCGGCGGGTCCACCTTCTGCGTCTCGAGAAAGCAGACGGCCAAGTTAAAGGGGAGGAAGTTGCTGACCTTGGTCTTCTCTTGGGCGGCGGCCGAGGTGGCCAGCAGAAAGACGAGGCTGAAAGGGGCGAGTCGGGAAGACACGGGGTGGGACCTCCGGAACGGGGGCGTTGCCCTGGCGGGGGACCGACCCCCTTAGCAAAGCATCAGGGGAGTTTCACGCGCCGAAGGTGCCCGTCCGTCCCCCGGACGTCCACCAGGACTGGGAGGGAGGCGAAGCGGCAGCGCGCCAGGCTGGCGGCGCCGGCCGGTGCGGCATCCACCGTCAACACTTCGTCGCCGGCGCGGAGGCGAAAGCCGTAGGGTGCCCCCCGTACCAGTAGGCCCGGCGGGAGCCGTGCCAGATGCGCCGCCTCGGTCTCGCCCAGCCCCGGGTTGGCCGTCTGCAGTAGCTGCAGCCGGAAGACTTCGGCGTCGAGGCCCCGGCCGAGGTGTCCCTCGGGCGTGGCGACCACCGTCCACGTCTGCAGCTCCGGCCCTTGGGGCGGTCGGGGCGGCGTCCAGCGGCCACGCAGCTGGGCCAAGGCCTCGCTGGCCGCCCGTTCCAGGACGTCCGCCGGCTGCAGGGTGGCGGCGTCAGTCCCGCCATGGGCGAAGGGGTCGGCGTGGGCCTCGGCCGTCGTCTCCACCAGGGCTTGCCCGGTGCTGGGCTGAAGCACCTCCACCGTGGCTCGCCACCGCAGCTCTGCCGTGGCCCCGACGCCGGCGCCGGCGCCACCCTGCACCTCCTGCTGGCTGGAGGCTTCCCCGGTGGCGAGCCGGACGCGCACCACCAGGGCTTGCTCGGGGCGAATGTCTGCGGCGCGGAGAAGTGGGACGGCGCTGCTGGCGCTCCAGTCGTGCTTTTCCGGGTGAAGCAGGTGCACTTCGGAGGGGTCCCACACCGGCACCTCACCGCCCACCGCCTGCAGTGCCACCGCCGTCAGCCGCTGGCCCAAGGCAGCTGCGTCGTCGGTGGCTGCGCCGCGCACCGGTTCCAGCACCAGCGCGGTGAAGCGCGCCGCGCTGTCCAGCCGTGCCTCGGTGGTGACGGGCACGCTGGTGCAAGCACTGGCGGTGGCGAGGAATGCCAGCAGGGCTGGCTTCACGCCGCGGGGGTCTCGAGGAGGGGAGTGAATTTGCCCGCCGCGTCCAAGGCGACCAAGTCCGAGTAGCCGCCGACGTGTGCCTCGCCGACGAAAATTTGTGGCACCGTCCGCATGCCGCCCGAACGTTCCACCAGAGCGGCGCGCGCCGCGTCGTCGTCGGTGACGTCCACTTCCCGGAAGGGCACGCCGCGCGCCGTCAACCAGGCCTTGGCCCTCTGACAGTAGCCGCAATAGGTTGTTGTGTAGACGACGACTGGCTGCATGCTGTCTCCTCACCCCGGAAGTTTTCCCCGACGGGTGTTGGGCCGTCCACTTGGATGGCGCCTACCCACAGTGCAGGAGCCGCCCCGCCCGTGCTAGGCCCAGGGGGGTAGGTGGTAACCCTCCCCGGGGGTGGGCGCGATGCAGAATACGCGGGTGCTGGGTCGCCAGCGCCGCCGCTTCAAAGTGAGTATGGGGCCCGCCTCCGGCTTCACGGTGGATGTCTCCGCCGGCGGCTTCTGCGCCGAGTTGATGCGCGTCTTCCCCAAGGGCACGCCGCTCAAGGGAACCGTCCTGGTGGACGGGACGGAATTCGAATTTTCCGGCCGGGTGGCTTGGGCCAAGCAGGGGGACTTCCGCATCAACCTGCGCGGGCGGATGGGGGTGTGCTTCACCGACGTGCCGCCCCACTTGCGTCAATTGTTCGGCGTTTCACCGACCGGCACTCCGCTGCCCGGCCCTGGGCCCTTCGTCCGCTAGAAGCAGGCGGCCAGCCGCTGCGGGTTTTGGGGTGGCCGGCCAAACGACAACGGCCCCTCGGAGGAGGGCTTGTCCCCCCCGAAGGGCCGTGATGCAGCTGTCGCGGTAGGAGGGCCGGACTTACATCCCCATCCCGCCCATGCCGCCCATTCCGCCCATGCCGCCGCCGCCACCACCGCCGGCCCGTCCTTCGTCTTCCTTCGGACGGTCGGCAACCATGGCTTCGGTGGTGAGCATCAGGGAGGCCACCGAGGCTGCATTCTGCAGTGCGGTGCGGGACACCTTCGCCGGGTCAATGACGCCGGCCGCCAGCAGGTCTTCATAGGTGCCGGTTTGGGCGTTGAAGCCGAAGCTTCCCGTGCCTTCCTTCACCTTGTTGCAGATGACCGAGCCTTCCAGGCCCCCGTTGCCGACAATCTGCCGGAGGGGCTCTTCCAGCGCACGGCGCACAATCTCCACGCCGAACTTCTCGCCTTCGGCCCAGTCACCCTTCTCCAGCGCCTTGAGGGCCCTGACGTAGGCCACTCCGCCGCCTGGGACGACGCCCTCTTCCACCGCAGCGCGGGTGGCGTTGAGCGCGTCTTCCACCCGGGCCTTCTTCTCCTTCATCTCGGTCTCGGTGGCGGCGCCGACGTTGATGACCGCCACACCGCCGACCAGCTTGGCCAGCCGCTCCTGCAGCTTCTCGCGGTCGTAGTCGCTGGTGGTGTCTTCCACCTGCTTGCGCAGCTGCGCCACTCGGGCCTGGATGTCCTTCTGGCTGCCAGCGCCGTCGATGAGGGTGGTGTTGTCCTTGTCGATGACGACCCGCTTGGCCTTGCCGAGGTCATTGAGGGTGAGGCTTTCCAGCTTCAGGCCCAGGTCCTCAGCAATCATCTTCCCACCGGTGAGGGTGGCGATGTCCTCCAGCATGGCCTTGCGGCGGTCGCCGAAACCCGGTGCCTTCACCGCGCAGGTGTTGAGCACCCCGCGGATTTTGTTCACCACCAGGGTGGCCAGGGCCTCGCCCTCCACCTCCTCGGCGATGATGAGCAGCGGCTTTCCGGCGCGGGCCACCTGCTCCAGCAGCGGCAGGAGGTCCTTCATCGAGGAGATTTTCTTCTCGTGGATGAGGATGAGCGCATCCTGCAGGACGACTTCCATCCGCTCCGGGTCGGTGACGAAGTAGGGAGACAGGTAGCCGCGGTCGAACTGCATGCCTTCCACCACGTCCAGGGTGGTCTCGAGGCCCTTTGCCTCCTCAACCGTGATGACGCCTTCCTTGCCCACCTTCTCCATCGCATCGGCAATAATCTGCCCGATGGTCGCATCGCCGTTGGCAGAGATGGTGCCGACCTGAGCAATCTCCTGCTTGCCCTTGGTGGGCTTGCTCTGCTTCTTGAGGTCCGCCGTCACCAACACCACGGCCTTGTCGATGCCGCGCTTGATGTCCATCGGGTTGTGCCCGGCGGCCACCAGCTTGGCGCCCTCGCGGTAGATGGCTTGTGCCAACACGGTGGCGGTGGTGGTGCCGTCTCCAGCGACGTCGGAGGTCTTGCTGGCCACCTCCTTCACCATCTGCGCGCCCATGTTCTCGAAGCGGTTCTCCAGCTCGATTTCCTTGGCCACCGTCACGCCGTCCTTGGTGATGGTGGGGGAACCGAACGACTTCTCAATGACGACGTTTCTGCCCTTGGGACCCAGTGTCACTCTCACTGCGTCGGCAAGGGTGTTGACCCCGCGCAGAATGGCTTCGCGCGCGCGGGTGTCGAAAATGATGTCCTTAGCCATCGGTTTTTTCTCTCAGTTCTTTTCGTCGGGTTGTCAGGGGTTGGAATTACTTCTCAATCACACCGAGGACGTCCTCTTCACGCAGGATGAGGTGGTCTTCGCCTTCGATTTTCACTTCGGTCCCGGCGTACTTGCTGAAGAGGATGGTGTCGCCGGCCTTGATGTCGAGCGCGCGGACCTTGCCGTCCTCGAGAATCTTCCCGTTGCCGACGGCAATCACTTTGCCTTCGAGGGGCTTCTCCTTGGCACTGTCGGGGATGATGATGCCGCCCTTGGTCTTGTTCTCCTCGGCGACCCGCTTGACGATGAGGCGGTCCTGCAGCGGACGAATCTTCATGGGGTGGTTTCCCTTCCTGGTGCCCCAACGTTTGGGGCCCCTTCTGTTTTGGGGTGGGTGAACTGGCGCGCGGAATTAGCACTCTCAACCTGAGACTGCCAGCCCCACGCAACACGTAACCTAACCACGTGTCCTGCAGCGTCAAGGCGGTCCGCTCGGTTTTGTAAGCGCTTGAAACTCAGCTGGTTTCCGGGCAAGCGAGTGCGGCGTTTCAGCGGTCAGCCCCTGGGAGTGCCAGCCGGCCGACTGGCGAAGCGGGCGGGGGACTGCCAGTCCAACTCCCCGAAATTCCAAGGGTTGGATTTCAGGGCAGTGGGCCCCGGCTGCTAGCCTGGAAGGCCGTCGAAGGCAGATGTCCCAACTCGTCGCCGCCAAGTCACTCGCCGTCTTCTTCCGGACGCTTCTGGATGAGGCCTTGGCGCAGGCCCGGGTGAATGTCGGGGAGTTGACCGAACTGTACCTGGCCAACCTCTTGGTGGAATTCGCCGCGGCGGACCGCCTCTTCGCCAAGGACAAGGGCGGCGAGGAGCCCCTGGCTGTCCTTTACTGCCGTGCCATGCAGGAGGAAGGGGCGGCGCGCATTCGGACGCTGCGCCGGATGGGCGACGTGTCGCTGTACAAGGCCGGCTTCTTCGCTTCTGCGCTGCACCGCACCGCGGTGGGCCCGGACTACTACATCCACATGGGCGGCGCGGCCTACGGCCAGGTGGCGGACCTCGCCCGGGGCGGCTTTGCAGAAGTGTATGGAGAGCTCGGCCGGAAATTCCGCGCGCTGGCCGCGGTGCTGGAAGCCATCGCCGCCCGGGGTCTGGCCCGTGGCTCTCCCTCCGGCATGCTGAAGGTGTACCAAGCTTGGACGGAACGGGGCGGGGACGCCTTGGAAGGCGTGCTGGCCGAAGCTGGGCTGTTGCCTCGGCGAGGGGGGCTCCCCAACTGACGGGTGGTGCCCCGGCCTGGGTCGACGCGGTCCAGGACCACCTGGAAGCCATTTACGCCATGCGGTGCACCCACCGCGCGCGGGGCTTCCTCCTCGACGCTGAACAAGCGCAGGCCCTGGGCGGCGATGCCAGCGGCGCCGAAGCGCTGCTGGTGCACGAAGTCGAAGGGGCGGTTGAACTGGGCCTCTACTTGGCCCCGGCCGTCCTGGCGGAGGCGCCCACCGGGGCGCTTGGGCCCTTCTGTCAGTTGGCCGAGGGCGTCAGCCACTTCCTCTACCTGACGCGTTCGGTCGAGCTGGCGCGCCCCGTCTCCCTTTTGGAATTGGAAGCCCAGGCCGAAGTGGACAAGTTTGCGCTGCTGTTGCTGCGCGCCTGGGCCGGCGCACGGGGGCAGTGGGCGGCCACTCTGCACACCCGCCTGTTTGATGAGATGCATCTGCGGCCCGGCCTCTCGCCCCTGGAAGAGAGGCGCTACAGCCAAGCCAACCGGCTGGCCCGCGCCTTCTGCCTCCGCCTGTTGCCGTTGTGCGCGGCGCGCCGACTGGACGCTGTGCTTCAGGTGCTGCGCTATGCCTACCGCATGGGTGCCGAGGCGAAGCTGGCCCACTTCGCTGGGTAGCCCGGGGACGACGTCGGCCTTGGTGGAATGGGGGGTGTTGGCCGAGTCGAAGGGTAGCCCTTCACCCACCCCGCAAGGCGCCATCTTCCCCGGCGACGTCGCTGGGGGCCCCTGTTGTTTGCTGTGTCGCAAGCGTCGGGCCCGGGTCCAAAGCACCTCCACCGCAAGTTGCTTTCCCCTGGGGCGACAGCGCGGCACGGGGGTTGCTTTGCCTAGCGTTGCACAGCGGCCAAAGTGGCCCCGGAGGCACGTGGTGGGCGAGGTCTTGGACATCATCGCAGTCGAACCCGAGCCGAAGGTGGCTCGCGAGATGGCCGAGGCGTTTCGCCGCGCAGACTTTCGCTTTCGCGCGGTACCCGACGCCCGCCGGCTGATGGCCACCATCCGCACCGGGCGGCCGCACGCGGTGCTGGCGCATGGCGAGCTTGGCAGCGGCCCGCTGGTGGACGTGCTGCAGTCGCTGCTGCGGGACCCAGCGCTGGCCCGCCTCCCGGTCTTCGTCCTCTGTCTCAACACCGTCGACGAGGCGTTGGTGGCCCACGCCCGCAGCGGCGTGGTGGCGATGCTGCATGAGCCTTTCTCCGCGTTTGAGCATCCAGCCGCCGTCCGCTCGCTGCTTCAACAGCTGCCGGAGCGCTCCGGCACGGTGGTCGGCTTCGAGGCGGCGCGGATGGTGGACCACATCCAGCAGACGCTTCGTTCCGGGGCCCTGAAAGTCAACCCGGGCCACCCCCATGAGAGCCAGGCCTTCTTCGCCAACGGCGTGCTGCGCTGGGCCCGGCACCAGTCCTCCTCCGGGATGACGGCGCTCGGGGCGATGCTGGCGCTGCCCCGCAGCCCTTGGGCCTTCGTCGAATTGGGCGGCCAGCAGGGCGACGGCGCCGGCTTCGTCATTGAATTGCCGGAGGCGTCCCCCCGGCCGAGGAGCTGGCCATTGAAGTGGACTTGGGGGGCTTCGCGGACGATGGGCTGCCCCTGGCGGCCGGCGTCTTGGCCGATGAGGAGGCGGAGGCTCAGCCATCGGCCACCGGGCCCCAGTTTGCCGAAGCGGCCAGCGAGGAAGACGCCCTGGAAGGCGAGGAGCTGTTGGTCGAGCCCGAGGCGCTGACGCCCCGCGCTCCTCCGCTGCGCAACGGCTTGCGTCCCAGCGCGAAGCCAGTGCCCCCCGTCGCCGCGCCCGCCGCCGCCAGCCCGCGCGCCAAGGCCGGCCCAGGCTCGCTGCTCTTGGTCGACGACGACGCCGAGCTGTGCCGCATGTTTGCCCAATTCTTCCGCCGCCTCGGCTACACCGTCACCACCGCTTCCGACGGCGTCGCCGGCTTCGAAGCGGCGCTCGGTGGAAACTTCGACCTGATTGTTGCGGACCTCAACATGCCGAAGCTGGACGGCTGGGGGCTGTTGACGGCGCTGCGCGAGGACCACCGCACCCATGAAGTTCCCTTCGCCCTCCTCAGCTGCCAGGACGACTACCGCGAGCAACTGAGGGCGCTGGACGCCGGCGCCCAGGCCTACTTCCCGAAGACGCTGCGCTTGGACGTGCTGGCCGAGTCGGTGAAGCAGCTGTTGACGCCGCGCGCCCAGGCCGATTCGGCGATGGGGGCCGGGAAGGTGTCCACGCTGCCGGTTGGCACGCTCGGGCTGGGCTGGGTGCTGCGGGCGCTGGCGGCGCACGGCATGACCGGCCGGCTGCGCGGCCGCGACAGCTGGGCCAGCTACGAAGTGCACTTCCGCAAGGGCGTCGGGGTGCATGCCCAGGCGCAGACGGGCGGCCACCAGGCGGTGGGCGAGCGCGCCCTCAACGCCTTCGTCGCCAGCCGCTGTGCCGAGGCCACCTGGACCGCCGGCGACTCGGCCCCCCGCCAGACGCTGATGCTGCCCATGCCGCAGCTACTCGACCGGGCGGCGGAACTGCTGAATGAAAATGCCGAGAAGCTGCGCGACGCGCAACTGGTTAACCCGGGCGCCATTCACGTCAACGCCGACCTCTACCGGGTGTACGCGCAGAATGGCCCGAAGAATTGGCTCAGGACGGCGCGGCTGCTGTGCGAGGAGAAGCTGTCCCCGCGCGAAGTGCTGAGCCGGGTGGACGACTCCCCGATTGAAGTGGAGGAGACACTGCGCGACCTGGTGCGCCGCGGCGTCGTCTCCCTGGGCGCGGCTTCGGCCGCGGCCTAAAGCGCGCCTTACGGCGCGGGGGTCTTCGGCGGGTCGTACTTGCCGGACAGCGTCTGGCGGACGTCGCGGTCGAACTTCACCTTGCCGGTGGCCACCTCGCGCAGGGCGAGGACGGGCGGCTTGTTTTTGGAGATGTCCAGCACCGGCCGGGCGCCTGCCATCAGTTGACGGGCCCGCCGGGCGCCCAACAGCACCAGCGCGAACCGGTTGTCCACCAGGGGGAGACAGTCCTCCACCGTGACGCGTGCCATGACACTCCTTCCCTCGGGGGAACACCCCAAAACCGCCGGGCCAATAACGGCTGAGGACACAGGATGTCAAGAACTGGGGTGGGGGCGTCCGCCCGACTTCCCAGAAGGAAAGGGGGGGCTTTGGCCGGGCGGGGTGCGAAAAAAGGCCTTTAGGGGGAGGCGGTGGGCGTCAGCACCGCCGGTCCGGTGTCCAACACGTCCGCCGGCGTCTTCGGCAGGCTGGGAAGACGGCCCAAGTCCACCTGCACCACCTCGCCGCCGGCGGTGCGTGTCCACACCCTGGGTCCGGTGTGCGAGGCCGTCTTGCCCAGCACCAACGTGGACAGCACTTTGCCCGAGGCGTCTTCCAGGACGACGGTGCGCGCGTTGGCCCCGAGGCCTGGGTCCTTGGGCGGGACGTCGTCCAGCGGCAGCCACTTCAACTCCTCCAGGGCGAAGAGGAGGCTGCCCAGCTTGGCCGCCGAGGCGGCCTGGGGCGTGCGTGAGGCAAGCACCCAGCGCGGAGGGGTGCCGGCGTCGGCGGCCTGGCGCTGCACGACGATGGCTGGGCCGCCGCCTTCCGGAAGGAAGCGAATGCGCTGCACGTCGGCCGGCTGGAAGATGAGGACGCGGCGGTCGCGCAGCTGCGCCGCCGGCACGTCGAGGGCGGCCAGCGCGCCGTGGGTCAGCTCGGCCAGCGTCACGCCGAAGCTGTCCTCGCGCAGCACGAAGGAGGGGTCCGTCTCCAGCGGACCGGCGGCGAGCCGCACCCGCACCGTCTCTTCCCCCCGCCGGAAGGTGGCGTCCGCCGCCGGCCGTTCCACCCCGGTACGCTTGCGTTCGGCGGGCGAGTCGGAGAGGAATTTCACCGCCCGGTGGGTGGCCAGCGCCGCCACCCACTGCGAGATGGCCGAGCCGTCGGCGGCCAGGCCGGCCGGCTTCTGGAAGGCCCAGGGCTGCTGCGGCTCCCGTGCGACGGCCCAGTCGTGATGGCCACTCTTCAGCTGAATGCCCACCAAGCCGAGGTCGCGGGGGCCAAGGACGTCGCGGGCCCGCAGCTCCTCGGTCCTTTTTTCCAGGGAAGCGCGGCTGGCAGCGTCGATGGCATAGACGCGCGCTTCCCGTCGCGCTGCACGTAGAGAGTGCCGTCGTAGGAATTCTCCACCCCGCCAAACAGGGTGACGGACGGCGTGCCCTCCGCGCTGGCGGTGACGACGAAGCGCGGCGGCTTTAAGCCATAGCGCTCGAGGTCCTCGTCCTTCGGCTGCTCGTCCACGATGCGGCTCAGGCGCAGGGCTTGAAGGGTGGAGACCGCGTCTTCGGCGACATGGGCGTCGGCGCGCGCCCGGAAGGGACGGCTGATGACCCACGCCGAATCCGGCAGTCGGCCCAATTCGGTGGTTTCCCCGCGGGCGGTCAGCACCAGCTTGTCGTAGCGGACCAAATGCCCCTGCAGCCGTCCCCAAGCCCCGGCCGCCCCGCCGTCGGTTTCGGGCACCGGAGCGACCAGCTTCTCCTTTGCCTCTTTTTCCGCCGCGGCCTTCTCCTCGCTGCGCAGCACGCCGAAGTAGGCGTACAGGCCAAGCGCGCCGGCCACTGCCAGGGCCCCGGCGGAGAGGAGAAGCGTCCGAGCGCGCGTTCTCACTGGTTTCGCCGGGTCAGCCACACGGCCAGGCCCGCGCCAAGAAGTGCCAGCGGGAGAAAGTCGGTGGCCAGAAAGCGGATGCGACCCAAGCGCTGGGTGTCGAGGTCCAGGCTGGAGATGTCCCGGTCGGGCGCGCGGATGGTGATTTGCTCCGGCTGCCCGGAGGCCCAAGCGACCGCATTCATCACCAGGTTTCGGTTCGGCTCATCGCGCCAGTTGGGGTCGAGGAGAATTTCCGAATCTCCAAAGGCCACCAGCCGTGTCTCCGGCGTCCGCCTTTCCTTGGACTCAGGCACCGGGCGGCTGACTGCCACCACCAAGGGGATGCTGCCGGCGCGCTCTCCGGGGGAGCGGTGCGGCTCATTGGCCGGGTCCAATTCTTCCCAGGCGTTGCTCGACGTCATCACCACCGCCTCGTCGTGGACACCAGGCAGAAGGCCGTCCTTGAGGAGGGTGAAGCCACGGGCGGTGGGAAATTCCACGTTCACCTGGAGGCTGGACAGCTGGCGGACCATTTCATGGTCGCCGTAGAAGTGGGTGGCCACGATGAAGGGGCTTCCCACCGCGTATTCCTCGTCGGCGACGATGCCCGGGTCCACCTGTAGGCCATAGGGCGCCAAAAGTGTTTCCAGGCCCGGTTCAAGAAGGGCGTCAAAAAACATCAGCATCCGCCCTCCCTCGCCGAGATAGCTGCTCAGCTGGTCCAGCTCCGGCTTGGCGAATTTGCTGCGGGCCGCGGCGAGGACCAGCAGCGTGGCGTCCCGCGGCACTTCTCTGCCGCCAAGCAAATTCAACGGCAAGGGCAGGTAGCCTTCCTGGAAGAGGGACTTCTTCATTTCCGAAAGGCTGGTGCCCTCCGCCGACTGTTCCAGCGGCCACTCGCCATGGCCGGTGATGAAGTAGACGTGACGCTGGCCGGTCTGGTCGAGCTTGAGAAGCGCGTTGGTGACGTCCTGCTCAGTCACCCCCTGCAGGCTCGCCACCGAAACGGTGGTGTGCTGCTCCTGGGCGCCTTCACCGCGGCTGAGGACGATGGTGGTTTGGCCCTCGCGCAGCTGGTATTTGGCCGCCAAGTCCGGCGATTTGCGCGGGTCCTTGAAAGACACCAGGAACTTCTGGGGCGCCTCGGCGTGGTAGCGGGCCAAGAGCCGGTCGACGTAGCTGTAGTCGGCGTCGGTGGGCGGCAGGAAGGCGAAGGCGGTGACCGGCGTCTTCAAGGCCTGCAGGGCAGCGCGGGTTTGCGGGGCGAGGGTGAAGACCTTCTTGCGGGTGAGGTCCCAGCTTTTGTCCTTCTTGGCGGCGATGTAGTTGACCGCCCCCAGCGCTGCCAGTGCCCCCAACGCCAACAGCAGCGAGGAGGCCACGTAGAAGGTGGAGCGCCGGCTGGCGAACTGGTTCAGCTGGCGGAAATTGGTGGCGAAGTAGACGCCAATCAACCCGAGCCCCAGGACCGCCTTGACGGCGCTCAGCGTCGCCGAGGCGGTGATGAGGTAGGTGTAGGGCGCCGACAGCAGCGAGACCAGTCCCAGCGCGCCGAGGACTTTTCCGAGGGTGGCCTTGGTCATCGTCATGTCCAGCGCTGGGATTCCACTGCGCGGTCAGTCAGCAGCAGCGCGAAGAGGATGACCGAGAAGAAGAAGACCAGCGACTTCAAGTCGAGCACCCCGCGCAACAGCGGCGACAATTCAGCGCTGAACGACAGGTGCGTGCCGATGGAGCGCCAGGGCTCGTCCGCCCCGGCCACCAGACCCTGCAGTAGCCACCACACCAGCGCCAGGGCGAAGGTCAGGATGGCCGCCAGCATCTGCGATTCGGTGAGGGCGGAGATGAACATTCCCAGGGCGATGCAGCACGCCCCCCAGAGGAGGAGGCCGCCGTAGCCCAGAAGCACCGTGCCCCACTCCAGGGCCTGACCCGACTCGCTGGCTCCAAACAGAGCCAGCGTCAGCGGGTAGACGATGGTGACACCCAAGGCGGCGGTGGAGATGCCGACGCCGCCGATGAATTTGCCGAGCACAATCTCCCATGGCCGGACCGGTAGGGTCAGCAGCAACTCCATCGTGCGGTTGCGGCGCTCTTCGGCAAACAGCCGCATGGTGAGGAAGGGCGCGACGAAGAGGGTGATGACGGCGATGGTATTCCACAGGTTTACCACCACGCCGTCGGTGAGATTCTTGAAGGCCCCATAGTCGGGCCCCAGTCGCTCCCAGCCGTAGGCCCGGGCCAAGGCGTGGACTTGGCGGAAGTCCTGCAGCAAGGCGACGAAGAAGAAGGAGGAGATGGCCAGCATGGCCGTGAAGACGACGTAGGCCCACGGCGTGGTGAAGTAGATGCCCAATTCTTTCTTGGCGATGGCCAGTGCGTTGCGCATACGGGCGGCCTCAGGCGGCGCGGGTGAGGCGGAGGAAGGTTTCCTCGAGCGATTCGGCGGAACCGGCCTGCTGGCCGAGGGCGGAGAGGCTGTCGAAGGCCGCCAGCCGGCCCTGGTGCAGGATGAGGACTTTGTCACAGGTCATCACCACCTCCGGGAGAATGTGGGTGCAGAGCACGATGGTGTGCTGTCCGCCGAGGCCCTTGATGAGTTGTCGCGCCTCGGCCCGTTGGATGGGGTCAAGCCCTTCGGTGGGCTCATCGAGGATGAGAACCGGCGGCGAGCCAAGCAGGGCCTGGGCGATGCCGACGCGCTGCCGGAAGCCCTTGGAGAGGTTTTGGATGACGCGCCCCATCACCGCCGAGGTGCCGGTGGCGTGGCCCACGCGCTCCAACTCTGCGGGCATTACACCGCGCGCCACGCCCCGAAGCGTGGCGACAAACTTGAGGTACGCCCGCACCGTCATCTCCGGGTAGAGGGGGGGCGTCTCGGGCAGATAGCCAATGCGCCGCTTCACTTCCAGGGGTTCCTCGAAGACGTCGTGGCCCGCCACTTTCACCAGGCCGGAGGAGGCCGGGAGAAAGCCGGTCAGCACCCGCATGGTGGTGGTTTTGCCGGCGCCGTTGGGGCCGAGGAAACCCAAAATCTCCCCCTCGGCCACCTCGAAGCTTAAATCGTCCACGGCGATGCGGTCTCGGTAGCGCTTGGTGAGGTGGCTCACCTCAATCATCGACATGGGTCGGCTCAAACCTCCTGGCCACTGCGGTGGGCCGCCTGCTGCGGGGGGCTTCTTAGCGATGCGTACGGGGCTGTCAACAGCCGTCGCGCGGCGCTTCTTCCGGAGGCCCCCGTGCTAAAGGCCCGCAAACTGCATCGGCGTGCCCTGAAGGCCCATGCCCATCATCGTCCAGAAATACGGTGGCTCCTCAGTGGCCGACGTCGCCCGAATGCGCCGGGTGGCGGAACGGGTGCGCGCCCGGCGGGCGGAGGGCCACCAGCTGGTGGTGGTGGTGTCGGCCATGGGCGACACCACCGATGAATTGCTGGGGCTGGCCAAACAGGTGTCCTTGGACCCGCCGCGACGCGAATTGGACATGCTGCTGACGGCCGGTGAGCGCATCAGCGTGGCGCTGTTGTCCATGGCGCTGCAGGAATTGGGCGTCCCGGCCATCAGCTTCACCGGCAGTCAAAGCGGAATTATTACCGATGAAGCCCATGCCTCGGCGCGCATTCTGGAGGTGCGCCCGGTGCGCATTCTGGAAGAATTGGGCCTCGGCAAAGTCGTCCTGGTGGCCGGCTACCAGGGGGTGTCGCGCAAGCGGGAAGTGACGACGCTGGGCCGAGGAGGCACCGACACCACTGCGGTGGCGCTGGCCGCGGCGCTGAAGGCGGAGGCCTGTGAAATTTTTTCGGACGTGGACGGCGTCTTCTCCGCCGACCCCCGGGTCGTCCCCGAGGCCGAGAAGCTGGCCAGCGTGGGCTACGACGAAATGCAGGAATTGGCCTCGGCCGGGGCCCGCGTGCTGAATGCCCAAGCGGTGGCCTGGGCCAAGGCCAACGGCGTGGTGCTGCATGCCCTGCACGCCCACCAGGCCGGGACGGGGACGCGCATTGTGGGGGAGGCCGCCGGGCAGTCCCCGGTGACGGCCGTCGCCTCGGAGGCTGAGTTGCTGGTGCTGGCCGCTGCCAGCGAGGCCTTGCCAGCGCTGCTGGCCTTCCTTGAGGAAGCCCAAGTGCGGACGCGCTTCGTGCTGGGACAGGGTGGGCGGGGAGAGGTGCTGGTGGCGGTGCCCCTCACCGACGTCCATGGCGTGGCGGCGCTGCGCGCGGCGCTGCAGCGCACGCTGGGCGCCTCGGTGCAAGAAATGCCCGGGCTGGGGACGGTGACGCTGGTGGGGGCCGGCGTCGGCACCCAGCCGCGCCTGCTTCGGGAGGCCCTTCGTGCCGCGGCCAGCCTCGGCGTCAGCGTGCGGGCGGTGCACAGCGGGCCGTTGCAGTTGACGCTGCTGGTCCCAGTGGGGCAGCTGGTTTTCCTGACGCAAGAGCTGCACCGGCTGCGGGAGGGCCGGTAGCTAGTGGCCCAAGGCCCGCGGCTTACTGGCGTGGGGGTGCAATTCTTGCCGGGTGCGGCGGTGGTCCGGTGTCTCGGGCGGCAGGCTGACGAATTCGCACATTTCGCACAGCCGGCTGTAAATGCGCTCGCCGACGCGTTCGCGAAGCAATTCGGTGTCGCGCGGCTGCGCCGACTCCTCGGCGGTGGAACGGTAGCCGCTGCGGCTGTGGGGGCGCGGCTTGCGCTCGGGCGAAAGCGAATAGTTGGTGGCAAACAGGGTGGTGCGTCCGGCGTTGTAGCGGCGGGCAATCAATTCATCCAACGTCTCCATCTCAAACGGGCTGCCGCGGCCGCGGCCCAATTCATCGATGGCCAGCACGTCCACTTCGGACAGGGGGCCGATAATTTCTCCGCCGCTTTTGCCTTCCTGAAAGCCGCGGCGGATGTCGGCGAAGAGGAGGGAGATTTCCAGGTAGCGGGCCTGGATGCCCACTTCCAGGACTAAGTGGGCGAGGGCGGCGGTGAGGAGATGGGTTTTGCCGCTGCCCACCGGGCCGCTGATGATGAAGCCGCGGGCGGCGGCCCCCCGGCGAAAGGAGAAGGCGAAGCGCGTCGCGGCCTGTTTGGCGGCGTCGTGGGCTTCGTGAAAGGGCAGGTAGTTGTCGAATCCCGCGCGGGCCAGCACGCCCGGAATGCCCGCCCGGTTGAAGGCCGCCACCCGGCTGCGCAGCACCCGGCAGATGCAGGGCGCGACGGCCTCATAACGCCTGGGCCCCACCCGCTGGCTGAAGGTCTCCTCCTGGACGGACAGCACGTAGCCTTGACCGCTGCAGTGCAGGCAGTTGCTCATGCAGCTGCAGACGCTTGCCAGCGCCCGGTCCGCGCTGCTCGACAACCGGTAGCCTCTTCCCCGGCACTCGCCACAGACATTCGGACTTTGAGAGACGACGGCTTCCATGTGTTTTGTTGTCTTGGACTCCCCTCCGCTACAGCCCCTTCAACCCGAACTCGCTCGCTGCAAAGGCGGCGCGAATGCGCCGGCGCAGCATGGTACGAGCGCGGGGTGACGCGCCCTCCTCTACCATTTGAAGGCGCTCGGCGCGCCATAGCGTAAGTCGCTCGGCGAAGGGCATTTTGCGAATCAGCGCAGCGACGACCGCATCTCGCGGGTTTGCACGCGACAGCACGCCGCGTGTCCACAGCTGTTCCACAACTTTCGCGAAGCCGGGACGCGCCAGCGCCAGCGCACGCAGTTCTTGAAGCAGTTGTCCAGCGCCTTCGCGTGCTGGTGCGCCGGCGCCCAAGACGCGCGTCCGCCACAGCGCCACCTCGACCTCCACCTCCGGACGGCAGGCGCGCAGGCTGCGCGGGCCCACCTCGCCCGGACGCGCATCCCAGGCGGTGCGGACCGCCGCCGCTTCCAGCCCGCGGACCACCACCTCCGCCGGAACGCCGGTCTCGGCCCAGGCCCGAAGCAATTCGGTGTCCAGCACGCCCAACATCAGGCCTTTGCCCCGCAGCCGGAGGAAGGCTTCCTGCACCACCTCTGCAAAGCTTGCCTGTGGCGGCAAAAGACTCACACCCGGCCCTCCATCGAAGGCGGCGAGAACGTTGACGGGCGCTGGGCCTTGTGTGGATGATTCGCCGTCCGTGTCGGTAAATTCTCCTGGCCAGTCAACGGTTTGCCCGGCCGCCCGACAGCGGGCCGCCTTCTGCTGAAGGTCCGCATGCGCCGTCTCATCCTCCTCTTGGTCCTCATCTCCGGCCCGGCGTGGGCCCAGGGCAAGGAGGCGCCCGGCCTCGGCAAGAAGAGCACCACCGACGTCGACACGTCTTTGGCCGGCGACCTCAGCCGGCAGAAGCAGGAAACCGCCGGCGCACCGATGCAGTACGACGAATTCCGGCTGGGCATTGAACTCCAGGTGGCCGACAAGCGGCGAGAGCAGATTGAGTCGCTGAAGAAAATTATCGAGCTCTCCCCTGACCCCAAGGAGCAGCCGAGCCTCCTCTTTCGGCTGGCCGACCTCTACTGGGAGGAGTCCCGCTACTATTTCTTCGAGGCCAGCCGCAAGGACGACGACTTGATTCGCGCCCTGCAGGCCAAGGACAAGACGGCCGAGGCGCAGGCCCGTGCGCAGAAGGAGCAGCTCGGCACCCAGCGCGACCTCTACGCCAACAAGGCCATCGACACCTACACCGAGATTGTCCAGCGCTACAAAGACTTCGAGCGCACCGACGAGGTGCTCTACTACTTGGGCTACGACTTGATGGAGATGGGCGAGGAGCGCAAGGCGCTGGTGGCCTACAACCGCCTGGTCGAGAAGTACCCCAAGTCCAAGTACCTCCCCGACGCCTACCTCGCCTTCGGCGAGTACTACTTCAACAACAGCCGGGCCAAGCGCGAATTCCTCACCAAGGCCCTCGACAACTACAAGAAGGCCGCCAGCTACGTCGACAGCAACGTCTACGCCTTCGCCCTCTACAAGGAGGGCTGGTGCTACTTCAACCTGGCCGCCTACTCCAAAGCGATGGACTTGTGGAAGGCGGTGGTTCTCTACGGCGAATTCTCCGGCGCGGCCGCGCTGGAAAAGGTGGGCGGCGCCAAGGGGAAGTCGGCCCTCATTCGCGAGGCCCGTCGGGACTTCGTCCGTGCCTATGAGCGCTCCGGCGGCACCCCCGAGCAGTCCCGCGTCGTCTTCCCCGAGGTGGCCCACAATCCGGATGACTTGTGGGAGATGTACAAGACGCTGGCCAACCTCTACTACGACAACGGCAACGACCGCTCGGCAGCCCTCGCCTATTACCTCCTCATTAAAGAGAGGCCGCTCAGCCCGGAGGCGCCCGGCTTCCAGGCGCTGATTGTCGACTGCGTCCTGCGGGAGGGGAACAAGAAGGCCACCGTCGCCCAGGTACGCCGGCTGGTGAAAATTATTGGCGACGTGGAGAAGAGCGGCAACGTCAAGTCCGCCGCCGACAAGAAGGCCTTAAGCGACGCCAAGAAGCGCTCCGAGGCCATCCTCTCAGCCCTGGCCATCAACTGGCACAACGAGGGCAAGAAGACGCGCGATGACGACACCTTCGCCGCCACCGACGAAGTGTACGGCGACTACCTGGCCCTCTTCCCGGACAATTCCAAGGCCTACACCATGCGGTTCTTCTGGGCCGAGCTGCTGCACGACAACCTGCACCGCTTTGACAAGGCGGCGGTGCAGTACACCCTGGTGGTGAAGCAGGACGCGCAGCGCATCGAGGGTCAGAAGGACGCCTCCGGTGCCTGGACGGTGAAGCCGCAGCCGGCTGGCAAGTGGCTGGCACTGGCCGCCTATGACTCGGTGTACGCCTGGGACGAGGTGGTGAAGCGGGCCGAGGAGCGCGGCGAATTGAAGGCCGAGTCCAGCACCGACCTTACCAAGCCCCTGCCCATTCCCCCGGTGAAGAAGGAATTGCTCGACGCCTGCGAGAGGTACCTCAAATACCTGCCCAACGGCGAGAAGCGGGTGGAGGTGGCCTACAAGGCGGCGCGCATCTACTACGAATACCACCGCTATGACGAGGCGGTGGCTCGCTTCAGCGAAATTGCGCTGCGCTACCCGGACTACAAATTCGACAATGGGGACCGCGCCGGGGAAATCGCCGCCAACCTGGTCCTCGATTCTTACAACGGCCTCGGCAACTACCAGAAGGTGAATGAATGGGCGCGGCGCTTCTACGCCAACGACAAGCTGGCCACCGGCAAGTTCCGCGAAGACCTCTCAAAAATTATCGAACAGTCCTCCTTCAAGCTGGTCGCCCAGCTGGAGCAGAAGGGGGAGTATGCGCAGGCCGCCGAGGCCTACCTCTCCTTCGTCCGGGACTTCCCCCGGACGGAGATTGCCGACAAGGCGCTGTACAACGCCTCGGTCGACTTCTTCAAAGCCCACCTCTTCGAAAAGGCGCTGGAAACCCGCGAGCGCCTCTTCAAAAATTACCCCAAAAGTCCGCTGGTCCCGTTGTGCATCTGGGCCAACGCCGAGGGGTATGAATCCATCGGAGACTTTGAAAGGGCAGCCGACGCTTACGAAGCTTACGTCCAGGGCTACCAGCAGAGCCGCGCGCCGGCGCCGGCCACCAAGAAAGGGGCCCACGCCAAGAAGGGGAAGAAGGGCAAGGCAGTCGCCGCCGAGCCGCCCCCGAAGAGTGGCCCGGTGTGGGAGGAGTCCAAGGCCCAAATTGGGCTTTACAACGCCGCCGTCTACCGGGAGGGGCTGGCCCAGTTGAAGGCCAGCCTCAGGGACCGCGAGCTGTACCTGGAGCTTTTTCCGAACGCCAAGGACGCCGACGCCGTCAACCTCTCCATCGCTGAGCTGTATGAGAGGACCGGCCAGAACGCCAAGGCAGTGGCCTTCCTGGAGGAGCGCGTTCGCGACAACCAGCGCGACCCGAACAAGGTGCTGGCCGCCATGGCCCGCATCCAAGTCATTCAGGAGGCGCGGCTGAAGGACGCGCGCGCCCTGGCCCGCACCAACAAACAGGTGCTGGACTACTACGACAAGCTTCCCTCAAGGGTGAAGAGCACTTTAGAAGCGCCGGCGCTGGAGGCGGTGGCACGGGCCTCGCTTTGGAAGAATGAAGAGCAATTTGAATACTACACCCACCTCAAGCTGCGCTGGGGCCGGGCCCCGGACCCCACCCGGGAATTCAAAGACAGCCTTGCGGTGAAGACGCGCGCCCTGGACGAAATCAACCGACTGTACACGGCCACCGTCGCCTTCAAAGCCGGCGGCCCGGCCATCTGCGCCTTGGAGAAAATTGGCCTGGCCTACGAAAACATGGCGGAAAGCATCAGCAACGCGCCGGCCCCCAAATTTCTCCCCCCCGAGGCGCAGGAAGCCCTGAAGGACCAGCTGGCCCAGCAGGCTGAGCCGGTGAAGGAGAAGGCGGGTGTCGCCTTCGCCGCCGCGGTGGCCAAGAGTCGCGAGCTGTCCATTTCCAACGCATGCTCAACGCGCAGCCTGAAGCTGTTGCGCTCCTCCTACAGTCAGGACCAGTTTCCCCCGATGCCGGAGGAGCTGGTGGCCCTCAGCCTCCCGCCCCATGCGCCGCGGGCACCCGCCCTGCTGGTGCAAGTGCAACCCGCCGTCCCCGGCGTGGTGTTGAAAGGGCCGCACGCCGGCTTCCCCACCGCACGGCCCAATGGCGGCCAGAAGACGGCGGCCCTGCCGGCCGGTGCCACGCGCGAGGACGCCGCCACGGACCTCAAACCTGGCCAGCGGCCGCATGATGCCCCGGCCGCACCGGCGCCCCTGGCGACGCCCAGCGCGGGCAACGCCGACCGAGAGCCGGAGGAGCCGCCCCCATGACGAGGGCCCTGTCTCAGCGCTTTTGGGCGGCGCTGGGCCTGGCCGCCCTGTGCGGCTGCGCCACGTCCGGGCCCCCGGCCCCGGAGGCGACGTCGCCGGCGAAGGCTCCGCCGCCCGCACCGGGAAGCGTGGCCCAGCAACCCGACGGCGGGCTGAGCAGCCACGCCCTGGCGCTGTTTGACGACGCCAACCAAACCGCCGCCGCCCAAGCCAAGGCCAGTCATCCCGACGCGGCGGCGCTGGAACGCAAGTATGACGCCGCCCGGATGGCGGACCCCCGCCTGGCCGAGGCGGACTTCAACCTGGCGGTGTTGGCCGAACGCCAGGGCAAGCGCGAGCAGGCCTTCCTCCTCTACCGTTCGGCGCTGGACAAGAAGCCCTCGCTGAAGGCGGCCGCCGAGGCCCTGGCCCGCCTCACCGGAGAACAGGGCGACTACCCGTCGGCCATCGCCCAGTGGACGGACATCGCCGAGAAATTTCCCGACGACGCGCCCTCCCGGGTGGCGCTGGCCGAGCTGTACCGGCTGAGTGGAGACCATGAGAGGTGCCTGGACTACGCGCGGCAGGCGTTGATTCGCGACCCGAAAAGCATCCCCGCCTACAAGGTGATGCTGCGCAGTGACCTCGACCGGAAGCAGTATTCCCTGGCCAAGCTGGTGGGCCTCCGGGCCCTCAAACTGGATGAGAAGAATGCCGAGATGTACGTGCTGCTCGGCCAAGTGCAGCTGGCCGAGGGCCAGCCAGACCAAGCCGCCGTCCAATTCAAGAAGGCCTTGGAGGTGAAGCCGGACGAGCGCGGGGCGCTCCTGGAACTGGCCCGCCTCGCCTTGGCCGCGCAGGACTACGCCGCGGCCGAGAATGCGCTGCGGCGCCTCACCGAGGCCGGAGGAGGGACGGCCGAAGTCGAGCTTGCGCTGGGCGTGGCCTACAAAGGCCTGGGGCAGGCGGACAAGGCACTGGCCGCCTACGACGCAGCGGAACGTCTCAACGGCCGTCTGGCGGCGGTGTACCTGGACCGGGGCATTCTGCTGCAGCGGATGAAGGGCGCTCCGGACCGCGCACTGGAACAGTACAAGCGCTACGTGGAAGTGTTGGGCGGAGAGCAGGCAGTGCCAGACACTTCCCCTTTGCCCGCGCTTCGACGGGAGGCCGAGCAGATGGTGCGCGCCAAGGCCGAGGCCCGCCGCGTGGAAGACCAGGCCCGCATGCCAGCGCCGGCCGCGGCGCCTCCGCCGGCAAAGCCAGCGCCCGCGGCCCCAGCCCACCCCTGACTCCACTCCCCACGGGGGCCCTGGCTGTGTAGGCTCATGTGGCGAAGGGCATGAGAGAGCGCTTTGGGCAGTGTGGAACCTCTTGGGGTAGCATGGAACGCTGCATGAGGCACTGGCTCCTGGTGCTTGCGCTTGCTGTCGGCGGGACTGCCGCGGCGCAAGAGTCGAAGACGGCTGAACCGGCCTCGACCGGCTCGGCGGCGTCCAAGCAGACGGTGATTAACTTTGAAGACGAAACCATCCAGGGTGACTTGACGCGCCCTGACGGCGAATACATCGACACCGCGTCCAAGGTGAAGCACTCGAACCTCATCAAAATTCGGGAAGAATTTCACGAGAAGGTGATGCAGTCGGTGGACGAGCTGTAAGAGAGGCCCGCGCCGTGCCCGTCCCTCTCACCCTCAAGGTCTTCAAGAGCGGCGCCTTGGTCGCCTCGCGGGACTACGACCGCGACATCATCAAAATCGGCCGACTCGCCTCGGCCCACCTCTGTCTGGATGATGACAAGGTGTCGCGCATCCACTCGGTCATTGAAGTGGCGCCCGACGGCCGGCTGTCCATCATCGACATGGGCAGCGTCGAAGGCACCTACGTCAACGGCAAGCGGGTGAACAAGGGCGCCATCGCCTTCGGGGATGAGATTCGCCTCGGCAACACCACCATCCGCATCGAGACGCCCGCCCCGGTTACCGCCTCGCCTCCCCAAGCGGTGTCCCGCCCGGCCCCGCCACCCCCGACGGCAGACGCCGTCCGGGCCACCGCCGCCGCGACACTGGCCCAGTCGGCCGCTGTCCCGGCCCAGTCCTATGTGCAGCCTCCGGTGGTGGAGCCGGTGGAAGCGCGCCGGCCCGTCGTCCGCGAGCCTGTGCAGCCGGCCCGCGCCGTCCCACGGGCGGCACCGACACCAGCAGCGCGCGCCGACGCCCGACTGCAGCCCTCCCGGCGCGCCGGGACTGGCCCCCTGGGGCTGGAGGTCCGGCTGCGCTGGGGAGACCAAATTCTCGGTGAGAGGTACCTGCAACCAGGCTTCAAAGGGGCCATCAGCGTCGGCAGCTCGCCAGCGGCCACTTTCGACGTCGGGGAGGCATCCCTTCCGGTCGACCCCTTCGACGTGGTGAAGGGTGACGGACAGAATTTCGTCTTACGCTTCGGCGGAAAAATGGCCGGGGAGCTGGAGCGCAAGGGGCAAGCTGTCCCCCTCTCTCGAACGCCGGAACAGGGCATCGCCCATCGGGATGGCGAGGCCTACGCCATCCCCATGGAAAACAGCGACGTGGCCCGGGTGCAGGTCGGCCGCCTCGTCCTGGACGTGTGCTTCACGCCGGTTCCGGAAAAGGTGGCGGTCCCCTGGTCGCAGCGCGTCGACTGGACGGCCCTCAACATTTTCCTGCTGGTCTTCTTCCTCGGCGCGGTCGGGTTGGTGGCGACCCTCAACCGTGCCGCCGCCGGCGATGAATATGCCGACGAACTTTCCGCCGACAACGCCGTCCTCACCAAGCTGTTGATTAAGCCGCCGGAGATGCAGAAGAACCCGCTCATCCAGCAGCTCAACAAGTCGAAGGAGGCCGGCGCTCAGGCCGCGGCTGCCTACAAGGGTGACGAGGGCAAGTCGGGCCGCCGCAATGCGCCCGAGCGCAACACCAAGTCAGCGCCCAAGGCCATTGACCCCAACAGCAAGGACCAGGCTCGCCTCATTGCCCAGAAGATTTTCGGCGGCAAAGGCCCCAACGGTGTGGCCACCCTCTTTGGGACCAATGGGTTGGGCGGAGCACTGCAGGCGGCCCTGGGCGGCATCAAAGGCACCACCGTCGGGGACGCGGGGGGCGTGTTGGGCATGGGATTGAAGGGCGGCGGCGGTGGGGGCGGCGGCACCGGCAACACCCTGGGCATCGGGTCCGTCGGCACCAAGGGCGTGGCGGGCGGGCAAGGCAGCTACGGCACCGGCGTCGGCCTCGGCGGTAAGAAGACGGCCGACATCGCCATCGCCGCCAGCGAGCCGGAAATTACCGGCTCCATCGACCGCGAACTCATCCGCCGCGTGGTGCGCAGCCACCTCGACCAGCTGAAGTACTGCTATGAAGTGCAGCTCACCAAAAACCCCAGGCTGTCCGGAAAGGTGGCGGTGAAGTGGGTGGTGACGGAACAGGGCACCGTCTCCTCCTCGGTTGTCATCCAAACCACCACCGGCAACAACGAGTTGGATACCTGCGTCGCTGGCCGAGTCCTGACCTGGGTGTTCCCCAAGCCCAAGGGCGGCGGGGTGGCGGTGGTGACGTACCCGTTCGTCTTCAAGGAACCCGGGGCGTAAGCCGGTGGGAGAGTTCTGGATGCGTCGAACGCTGCTCTTCGGTGTGGCGCTGCTCGGGGCGATTGCGCCAACGGCGGCATTGGCCCAGAGCCAGGCCGCTGGCGCGGCCCCCCTCATCGAAAAGGAAGCGCCGGTTGACGAAGTGGAGCGCGGCTTCTACCTGGGCGCCGATGTGGGGGTGTCCTTCCTCGGCGGTTTGCCGGCCGCCCCGGGAACGCCTTCCCCCTCCTCCTGGGGGCTGATGCTGCGGCTGGAAGCGGGCTATGACATTGGCCGCTACGTGACGGTGGCCCTGTTTGGGGCCTTTGCCGCCTACGGTGCCGGCTCGGACTACATCGGCTTTTCCAACGGCGTGGCCTCCGGGGCCTTCACCCAGCTGATTCCCGGCCTCGACGTTCGCGTCAATTTCCTCGGCTTCGCCGACTCCCAAGGCGTCCAGCGGACGTGGCTTTACCTGAAGGCGGGCGCCGGCTGGGCCTTCTTCCAACCGACTGCACTGTTTACCCCCACCCCGGCGACGTCTTCTTATTCGGCGCTGTACGCCTTCGCCGGCTTAGGCGTGCAGTACTACACGCACCTGCGGCACTTCAGCATTGGCATCGAAGTGGACGGCACCTTCCTCGGCAAAAGCGACGAGTGGGGCTTCCAGGTGACGCCCAACATCCGCTACGCCTTCTAAAGGGCCCAGGGCTTTCCCCGGGCTGTGCGCGGCGCCCCCGGCCGACGGACGGACTAAGGAACGGACTAAGGAAGCTGGCCCTCCGCCGCCCGAGGCTGCTATGTGCTGCCCCCTTTGCAGGCGAAACCAGGGGCCAGGCAGTGACTTCTCACGTACCACAGGGCCCCAGCCGGGGCCCGCGCGGCGGCGAACGCGACCGCGGCCGCGACGGCCGGCCAGCAGGCAAGGGCCGACGGGATGAACGTGCCCCGGCCGGCGGCGGCCACCGCGTCGTTGTCGAGCTGTCCAATATAGAAAAGGCCCTCGGCAAGGGGGACTTGGAAGGGCAACTGCGGCCTTTGGACGAAGTCGTCCGTCAGCTGCGGACGCTGCACGTCCGGGCCCTGGCGGAGTTGGAGGCCAATGCCCGGGGACGCCTCATCACCACCCTTCTGAGGGTCAGCCGTCAGCCCAAGGCTTCTGCGGAGGCGACGGCAGCCCCCGCAGCGGCGGAAACCCCCGCCGGCGATGAGGCACCGGCTGCGGTTTCGTCCGAGGCACCGCCCGCTTCCGAAGCCGAGACGCCGGCCGAGGCCACCGCCGAGGAGACACCCGCGCCCCCCGAGGCCGAGGCGCCTGCAGAGGCGGACCCGGCTGAGGCGTCGGCCGCGCCGTCCAATGAAGCGACCGCGGCACCGGAAGCGGCGGCACCCAGCGAGGCGCCCCCCCCCGCGCCGCAGGTGACGGCAGCCCAGCGCTATGCGGACGTCCTGTACCGGGTGGGGCTGGCTTGGCTGGCCGTGCACGAAGCCGAGCGGGCCGAGGCTGCCTTCAGCCTGGCCGGCAGGACGCCCTCCGCTGAGGAATTGGCCCAGGCCGAGGCCCCACTGGCCAAGCCAGAAGCGGCCCGTGTCCCCAGCGCAGCCCGGGGCATTCGCAAGGGCCGCGAGGCGCGGGCCCCGCGCGTCCCAAGCACCGCGTCCCGGCACGCCCCCCAAGCCCCCATTGCCCCCGGCGACTGGAAGGCGCAGGCGCAAGCCATGGCCAGCCGTGGCCGCACCCGCGACGCAGCCCACTTCTACGAAAAGCACGGCGAGCCCTCCGAAGCCCTGAAGCTGTACGAAGCGGGCGGAGACACCAAGGGCGCGCTGCGCGCCGCACTGGCCGCCAAGGACATGGAGGCGGCGCGCCGCTTGGCCCAGGCGATGCCCGCCGCCGAAGCCCGTGCCCAGCTGGAGCGCGCCGAGGCTTGGGAATTGTTGATGGAGTTGCTTGTCAAGGGCCATGCCTTCGACGACGTCGCCAAGCTGTATGAAAGGGCGCGCCAATTCGACCAGGCCGCCCTGGCCTGGGAGCGCGCCGGGAAGCTGGGGCTGGCCCGCAAGGCGTATGAAAGGGCCCGCGACACGGCGGGCGCTGAGCGCGTGCGGGCGCTGGAAGTCCAGCGCCTGGTGGAGCGCGGCGACCGCCTGGGTGCGGCGCAAGTGCTGGTCCAAAGCCACCGCCGGGCGGAGGCGGCCGAGGTGTTGAAGGCCCTGCCCGCCACCAAGGCCTTCCGCTTTCTGGAACAGCTGAAGCTGAAGGAGGAGGCCCGGGCGCTGGCAGAGGCCGAACTGGCCACGGCCAAGACGGAGGGCAAGCTGTCCCCTCAGGCGCGCTGGTTGGACTTGCTTGGACGCAAGGCCGAAGCGGCAGTCGCCTGGGAGGAGGCCGAACGCAAGGACCGCGCTTACCCCCTGCTGGAAGCCCTGGGCGACTTCGCCAAGGCGGCTGCCTTTGCCGAGGCTTCAGGGCACCGCGACCAGGCCATTCGCCTGTACCGCCGCGCTGGGGATGACGCGGCCGCGGAGCGGCTGGAGGCGACGCCGCCGTCCGTGCCACCGCCGCCGCCTGCGGAGGATGCACACACCGACGGCGCACCCGAAGCGGAAACGGCCAACGGGACCACACCGGCTGTTTGATTGAACAAATCCGCGGACGGTAGACTGCCCGCCCGCGCCCGGAGAGGGCCCTCTCGGCCACGCTGGGCCCGGAGAGCCTCCTGTGGGGCACCCGCTTCGCACCGCCGATGGAGCCCACATCCCGCGCTCAGCGTTCCTTTGAGGAGGAGGCCGAGGCCCTGCTGCAGCGTGCCGTACGGACGCGAGGCTCGGCGGCCGCTGCCTTCTTCCTGGAAGCGGCTGAGGTGTATGGCGGAAAGCTGGGCCGTCGGGACCGCGCCATTCTTTGCTTCCAGCAGGCCACCCGCGCCGACCCGGAGGACGCCTCGCTGCTTCAGCAGCTGCGGCGCGAGCTTTTTGCGCAACGCCGCTACCGCGCCGTCTTCACCTCGCTGGAGCGCGAGCGCGAGCAGCGCGGCGGTGCCGGCCTGGGAGAGGATTACCTCGCCCTGGCCGAGGCGCTGGTGGACGACCCCACGGAACATCAGCTTGCCCGGACGGCGCTGCACTGGGCGCAGCTCCTCCACAAGGACAGCCAGCGCGCGGCCGGCGTCGAAGAAGCGCTGGCCGCCCTGGACGCGGGCTGGCGGGAGCGAGCAGCAGCGCTGTGGGCCGCCTCCTTGGCAGAGCAAGAAGCGGTGCAGGCCGCGGAGCTTTCCCTGGCGGTGGCGCGCCTCTTCTCCTGGTACGACCCGGGCGGCTCGGCCCGCGTCAAGGAGGCCCTCGACCGCTGCTTCGTGCTGTGGCCCGCCATGCCGGGCGGCCTGCGCTTTTTAGAGCGGATGGCCGAGCGCACCGAGGATTGGGCCAGCTTCGCCACGGTCTTGGAGCAGATGGCGAGGGATGTGCCCGAACCGACGGCGCAGGCGGAGTTGTGGGTGCGGGCTGGCACACTCCGCCTCAGCCGCCTGCGCGATGCCCCGGGCGCGCTGGCGGACTTCCGCCAGGCCACCGCCGCGGACCCGGCCCGGGCGGACGCCGTCAGCCTGGCGGCTGAGCTGCTTCTGGAAAGTGGAGGCACCACCGAGGCGCTGCAGGCCTACGCCTCGCTGGCCGAGCGCCTCGAGGCCAGTGGCCGCTCCCGGGAAGCGGCCGTGCTGCGGACCTGGAGCCGCAACGTGGTGAGTCCACAGCGCACCTCCCCTCCAGGCCCACGTCCGCCGTCCGTCCAGCTGTTGCCTCCCGCGGGCGCCTCCCTGGACGCCGCGCCGGAGGCGCAGGTCTGGACCTCCCGCCCCGGCCCCCCCACCCCCGTCCCTTTTGCGCTGGCGCCGCCGGATACCGGAGCAGACGGGTCGCATCTGCTACCATCCCCTCAGCCGTCCCTTGCCGCCCCGCCGGTGCAGCCCGAGGCGGCGCCGCCCGCAGAAACCGTGGAGGTGCGTTTGGCCAGCGGTGCCGATGCCGTCAAGACGTACGCAACCATCCTTCACAGGAAACCGACCGACGCTGAGGCCCTGGCTGCGCTGGAGGTTCTCCTGGAAGAGCCCGCCCGTCGGGAAGAGGCGGCTCGGGCCCTGGTGCCGGCTTACGAGGCCGTCAAGGAACATCGCAAGCTGGTCGGCGTGCTGGAAGTCGTTGCCGAGCTGACGAAGGACCCCACCGAGCGCGTGCTGGCGCTTCAGCAGGCGGCGCACGTCCACCTGCACCACCTGCGTCAGCCCGAGCTGGCCTTCGCCGCGCTGTCCCGTGCGCTGCGCCTGTCCCCCGCTGACGCCGGACTCCGTTCTGCCGCCCGACGCGCGGCCGAAGATGCTGACGCCATGGACGGCTTTGCCACCGTCCTGACCGAGTTGGTGGGCACCGCGGACAGCGCGCCGGTGCGGGCCGCTCTGCTGCGGGAGTTGGCCGACGTCCAGGAAAAGAAATTAGACGACCGGGCCGGCGCCGTGGCGCACCTGGAAGCGCTGTTGGCCATTGAGCCGGCCAGCGTCGACGCCCTTCGGGCGCTGCAGCGCCTGCACCGCGCCGGCGAGCAATGGGCCGGCCTGGCCAAGGTGCTCGACACCCTGGCCTCGGTGGTGAAGGAGCCGGCCGAGCGGGTGGCCCTGTGGCGAGAGGCTGCCCTGCTTCAGGAAAGCAAGCTGGCGGACCGCGAGACGGCCTCCGTCTTCTGGCGCCGCGTCGCCGAGGCGGACCCCCTGAATCGAGAGGCCGTCACCGCGCTGGACCGCCTGTATTTGGAATTGGGGAAAGACGAGGGGCTGGCCTTCGCCTTGGAGCTGCGGCGGGCGCAGGAAGGACAAAGCCCCCAGGGCCGCGAGGCCACCTTCCGGCTGGCGCAGCTGCGCCGAGAGAAGCTGAGGGACACGGCGGGTGCCCTGCAGCTGCTGGAAGCGGTCTTGGTCGAGGACCCCGGCCACCAGCCGAGTCGCGACCTCCTCGAGGCCTGGGCACGTTCTCAGGAAGCCGAGGGTGCCACCGCTTTGGAAATTCTCGACCCGGTGCTGGCGCGCACTGGCGACCACCAACGGCGCGTGCACATTCGCGAGGCGCGCATGGCCGACGCGCTGACCGACGAGAAGGTGCGGTTGGCCCGCGAACTGCGCGGCATTCTGGAGAGAGACCTCGCCGCGCCGGACCGCGCCTTCGAAGCGGCGGCCGAGGCCTTCCGCACCGGAGTCGACCGGCCGGCGGCGCGCGCCGACTTGGAAAGGCTGGCGCGGACCAGCGGCTCCTATGAGCAGTTGGCCCAAGTCTATGAAGCGCTGGCGGCGAAGCTGCACGAGCCGGAGGCGGTGGACGTGCTGCGCCGCGCGGCAGAACTCCGCGAGCACCTCGGCCTGTCAGATTTTGCGATTCGCGACTGGCAGGCGCTGCTGGCGGCAGCGCCCCAGGACCGCCAGGCGCTGGACGCCCTCGGGCGCCTCTTCGAACTGAGCCGGAACGCCAAAGAATTGGCGGAGATTACCCTCAAGAAGGCCAAACTGGCCGGGGCGCCGGCCGAACGGCGCGCTCTGCTGATGCGGGCCGGCGCTTCGCTCGAGTCGGCCGGGGAAGAAGCGCGCGCCATCGACGCCTTCAAGGAAGCCCTGGCGCTGGACAGGGGCGTCGATGGCCTCGAAGCGCTGGACCGTCTCTACGGCAAGGCCAAGGACCTCGACGCCCAAGGCGACATCCTTGCCCAGCTGGTGCAGGCGACGTCGGGGGACGTGCGGCGAGGGTACTTGCTGCGGCGCGCCCAGCTGCTGGAGAAGCAAGGGGACCTGGCCCCCGCGGTCGCCGGGTACGCGCAGCTGCTGGACGGGGCCCCGAGCGACCCGAATGCCGTTGCCGGGTTGGAGCGGCTCTTGGCCAGCGAAGCGGTCCGTCAGGAAGCAGCCCGCGTCCTGGAGAAGGTCTACCGCAGCCTGAATGACGCACGCCACCTGGTGGACGTCCTGGAAATTCGCATTCCGGTGTCCAACCCCACGCAGCGGCTCGCCTTGCTGGAGGAGGTGGCGACGCTCCGCGAGTCGCTGGGCCAGAAAGAATTCGCCTTCGCGGCGCGGGCCCGCATTTTGGCCGAGGCGCCGGAGAACCCCGCTTCTCGCGAGCAGCTGGAGCGCCTGGCCGCAGAATGCGGCGCCTTTGAGGAGCTGGCGGCCGCCTATGAAGACCAACTCGAGCGCGGCGTCACCAACGCCACCTCCACCGAGTTGTGGCGACGCCTCGCCCACCTCTATTCCGACAGACTGGAGCGCCCCGAGCTGGCGGTGAAAGCCTACGAGGAGCTCTCCCGAAGAGAACCGAAAAACCTGGACGTCCTGGCGGCGCTGGCACGGCTGCACCAGCGGCAGCATGACTGGCACGCCCTGTCCGGCGTGATGAAGCGCCAGGTGATGGCCGACCCCTCGCCCGCCAGGCAGATGGAGCTGTTGGCGGAACTCGGCACCTTGGCCGAAGAGTCGCTCGCCGACCGGCAGTTGGCGGCGCAGGCCTACGGCGAAATTCTCGCCCGGAAGCCAGACGACGCGGCCGCCATCCGCGCCCTGGGCAAGGTGCTGACCGAAAGCGAGCGCTGGCCGGAGCTGGCCTCTCTCATCACCCGGGAAATTGAGTTGGCGCAGGCGGGGCAGCGCCCGGAGGAGATGTTTGACTTGATGGTGCGCCTGGGCCGCCTGCGCCTGGCCCGCCTCGACGACCCGCGCGGTGCCCTGGCCACGTTTGAAGACGTCCTGCGCCAGCGGCAGGGGCACGCTGGCGCCATTGGTGCGCTGGAGGAGATGGCCCGCTCCCAAAGCCCGCTCCGCGGCGAAGCGGCCGAGGCGCTGGAGCCCATCTTCACGGCCGGCGGCGACCACCTGCGGCTGGTCCAGGTGTTGGAGGCCCGCGCCGCCACCGAGCCCAAGGCCGAGGACCGCGCGGCGCTGCTGCGCAAGGTGGGCAAGCTGTACGCCGGGCCAATGCAAAACCCGGAGCTGGCCTTCGTCGCTGCCGCGCGTGCCCTGCGGGAACTTCCCGATGAGGAGCCGTCCCTGGCGCTGGCCGTCGGGCTGGCCGAACGGGCCCCGGCGCACGAGGAACTTGCCGCGCTCTTGGAAGAGGTGCTGCCGCGGGCCTCCAGTGACGCGGCCCGCATTGGCATTACCCGCGCCCTGGCCCAGGCCCAGCAGTCCCTGGGACGCACCGAGGAGGCAGTCCACGCCTGGGAGCGACTGCTGGAGGCGGTGCCGGCCGATGCCGAGGCGCTGGGTGGCCTGGAACGCTTGCATGGCCAGGCTGGCCGGCCGGCGGAGGTGCTGGAAGTCCTCCGCCGACAGCTGGCTGCAGCCCAGGACCCGGGCACCAAGACGGCCCTTCTGTTGCGGATGGCCAACCTGCAGGACAAGACGCTGCAGGACCCGGTGGGCGCTCTGGCTACCCTGCGACGTCTGCTGGAACTGAAGCCGGATGACCCCGAGGCCCTGGAGCGGATGGACGTCCTCTGCACCCGCACCGAGCGCTGGCCCGAAGTGGCTGACGTGCTGGCGCGCCGTGCCGCCACGGCCGACGGGGGCGCAGCACTGCAGCTGAAGGCCCGACTGGCCGAGGTGCGCGAACGGCGCTTGTTGGACAAATTTGGCGCCTTGGAATTGTACCGGGACGTCCTCACCGTCGAGCCCCGCCACGCCCTGGCCCTTCCGCGGGTGGAGGAGCTTGTCCAGAGGGACCCGCAAAACAAGGCGGCGGCAGAGGTGCTGTTGGACGCCTACCGCGCTGGGGGCGCGGGCGCGAGGCTGGCCCAGGCCCTCGAAGCACGGGTGGCCGTCTCCCCCGACCCCTTCGAGCGCAAGGCGCTTCTGGTGGAGCTGGCCACGGTGCGGGAGTCGGCGCGGGAGATGGGGCCGGCCTTCCTGGCGCTGTGGCGCGCCTTCAAGGAAGACCCCAACGACGCCGCCCTGCGCGAGCGCCTGGACAAGCTGGCCGACATCTCCAACTCCCACGAGGAGCTGGCCGCACTGTACGAGGAGGCGCTGCCGCGGATTGCCGAAGGCGCCGAAGCGGCCCAAGTCTCCTTCCGGCTGGGTGAGCTGTTTGAGCAGCGCCTCGCCGACCCGGCCAAGGCCATCCCCAGCTACGAGAGGGCCCGGACCCTCGACCCTTCGCTGGCGGTCCCGGCGCTTCAGGCGTTGGTGCGCTTGTACGCGGCCATCTCCCGGCCGGACCGCTTGGCCGGTGCGCTGGATGAGCTGGAGAAGCGCACCGCGGACCCCACCGAGAAAGTCCAGCTGCTGCTGCGTCTGGTGCAAGTGGCGCAGGTGGATTTGGAGGATTCGCCCCGGGCCATCGACGCCGGCGAACGGGTGCTGGCGCTCGACCCCAAAAACGTCCTGGCCGCCCGACAACTGGAACCACTGTACGAGGCTTCGGGCCGTCAAGACCGTCTTTTCGCCACCCTGCGCATTCAGCGCGACCTGGCCAAAGGAGCCGAGCGGGAACGGATTCTGGCCAAGATGGTGAAGGTGTCCGCCGAGGGCCTCTCGGACTTGGAAGCCTCCATCGAATTGTACAGCGAGTTGCATGCGCGCAATCCCCGCTCCGACCAGGCCTTCACCGCGCTGGAGCAAGCGCTGGAGAAGGCCGAACGCTGGGAGGACCTCCGCGCGCTGCTGGTGAGTCGCCGGGCCCAGGTGTCCGAGCCATTGGAACAGGTCCACCTCGATGAGCGGGTGGGGACGCTGCTCTACCGCAACCTCGGACGCCCGGAGGAGGCAGTCGCGCCGCTGCGCTTGGCCCTGGAACGGGACGCGCGAAACCGCAACGCCCTGGAGACGCTGCGCGACGTTCTCGCGGAGTTGGGCCGTCGAGATGACCTGGTGGTGGTGTTGCGCCGGCTCATCCCGCTGCAAGACGACGCCGCCGGGGTGAAGTCCATCCGTCTGCGCATGGCGGAGGTGCTGGCCGAGATGCAGCGGCGGGAGGAGGCGCTGGACGCCGCCCGCCGGGCACTCGAAGTCGAGCCCCACACCATCCCCGAGTTGGACCGGGTGCGGCAGGTCTTCGTCACGCTGCGCGCCTTCGGAGACGCGGTGCGCGCCCTCGAACTGAAGGCCGACGTCTACCACCGCCTGGAAGAGCGCGACCAGGTGGTGGCCACCCTGTTTGAGATGGCCGACCTCTGGACTGGACCGGGCGGCAAGCCGGAGTCTGCCGCCCCGGTGCTGGAGCGTCTGTTGGATGTCGACCCCGCCAACCGCACCGCGTACGAGCGGCTGCTCGCCCTGTACGCCGAAGTCAACGACTGGCGGGCCCATGCCCAGCTGGTCGACCGCTACCTGCCCAATCTGGTCACCGACGAGGAGAAGACGCGTGCCCTGCGCGATTTGGGCAAGGTGCGCGAGCAGAAGCTTGGACAGAAGGACAGCGCCTTCCTCGCCCTGTGCCGCGCGCTGCAGCTCGACCCTTCCGACGACGCACTTCGGGAGGACGTCGAGCGCTTGGCCGAGGAGACCGGCTCCTACGAGGAGCTGGCCGCAGTGTACGAGCAGGTCGCCGACGAGTTGCCCCGCGGACCGCTGGTGACCCGCCTGTACTTGGTGCTCGCGCGCGTCCAGGACAAAAACCTCGACGACGCTGGTGCCGCCGAGGCCGCGCTCCGAAAAATTCTTGAATTCGACCCCACCAACACCTCGGCGCTGGACACGCTGGCCAGCACCTTCGCCCGGCGCGGCCGGCACCGGGAATACATCGTCGCGCTCGAGCAGAAGCTGGAGGCCGCGCCCTCCATCGAAGCCAGAAAGCAAATTCTCCGCGAGATTTCACGCACCTATGTCGAGCAGCTGAGCAACATCGACGAAGCCGCCAGTGCGCTGACGCGGGCGCTCGACCTTGAACCGGACACGGAGACGCTGGCCGAACTGGCCAAGCTGTACCGAGACCAGCACATGTGGGGGGACTTGGCCGCCACCCTGTCGCGGGCTCGCGACTTGGCGCCCTCCCTCGAGGAGCGCGCCCGCATTCAGGTGGAGGTGGCGCAGGTCCAGGAACGGGACATCGGCGACGAGGAGGCCGCAGTTGAGGCCTACCGGGAGGCGCTGGAACTGGACCCCCAAAACCGCGAGGCAGTCGACGCGCTGGAGCGCCTCTACACCCGGCTGACCCGGCCCGCCGACCTGCTCGCCGTGTATGAGAGGCAGTTGGAGCTGACCGAGGACTACCGGGCCAAAGTCCACATCCTCTTCCGCTCTGCCGCCATTTGGGAGGACACCTACCAGAACGCCGCCAACGCCGATGCCTGCGTGGAGGGGATTCTCACCCTCGACCCCACCAACTTGCAGGCCATCAAGACGCTGGAGCGCCTGAGACTGGCCCAGGGCCGCTGGGAGGACTTGGTGGCCGTGCTGGAGCGCCACATCCAGCTGGCCACCGAAGTGCAGGAGCAGGCCGACCTCTACGTCCAGGTGGGCGACGTCTTCCGCGACCAGCTTCGCCGCGCCGACCGGGCAGTCGATGCCTACCAGGCAGCGCTGCAGGTGGACCCCACCCACCGCCCGGCGATGCACGCCTTGGGCCTTCTGTACGAGCGAAGCGGCAACTGGCCCTTCGCCCTGGACGTCCTGCACCAGGAGTCGCAGCTCCTCGGCCGGAGTCCGGAAGCCGTCGAGTTGTTTCACCGGATGGGGAAAATCAACGAGGACATGCTGCAGGACGTGGGCACCGCCAAGGGCTGGTACGCCGAGGCGCTCCGCGTCAACCCCGACCACGTCGCCACCCTGCGCGCGCTGCGTGGCATCCACGAATCTGAAGGGGATTGGAACGCCTACGAAGCGGTGCTGACCGCCGAGGCACGGGCGGCCGAAGACCCCGCCGAGAAGGCCCAGGCCGAGTTGGCCCTGGCGCGCTTTTACAGCGAGCGGCGGGAGGATGTGGCCGCCGCCACCCATTGGTACGAAGAGGCCACCCGCCACCAGCCGGACTTGCTCGACGCCGCCCTGCCGCTGGCCGACTTGTACATCGCCCGGGAGGCGTGGGACCGCGCCGAAGCCATGCTGGAGGTGGTGGTCCGCCAGCTTCGCACCCGCGCCGCGGCGGAACCGGAAGGGGGCGCCGACAAAGAACTCTGCCGGCAAGTGTACCGGCTCGGCTACGTGGCCGAGAAGCTTGGCCAGCGCGACGTCGCCCTGGAACACTATGAGCAGGCCTACCAACTGGACGCCACCTACCTGCCCGCCTTGGAGGGGTACGCCCACCTCCTGGTCCAAGCGCAGCGGCACGAGCAAGCGTTGAAAGTGCTGCAAACCATCCTCATCCACCACCGGGAGGACCTGACGGACCTCGAGGTGGTGGAGGTGTACTGGCAGATTGGCGAAGTCCACACCGCGCTCAACCAACCGGACCGCGCGCAGAACAACTTCGAGAAGGCGCTGGCCATCGACCCAGGGCATGAGCCGACACTGCGCGCCCTCATCGCGCTGGCCGACGCCAACGCACAGTGGGAACGCTCGGTCGAATACCGCCACAGCCTGCTCCAATCCCTCGACGGCGACGCCAAGGCGGAGGCCGCCCTCGAGCTGGGCAAGCTGGCGCGCGAGCGCCTGAAGGATGCCCACACCGCCATCGACGCTTACGTCCAGGCCCACCGGCTGCGGCCTGACGACGTCGACATCATGGACGCCCTCTACATGCTGTACCGGGAGACCCGGCAGCCGCAGAAGGCGGCCGAAATCCTCGAGCGGATGCTCCAGACTCCCGCCATGCAGGCTGACCCACAGCGCGCCAAGCGCGTCTGGTACGCGCTCGGCGAGTCTTACCGCGACGACGTCAAAGACGTCGCGCGTGCCGTGGACGCCTTCAACGCCGCACTCGAACTGGACCCGCGCTTTGTCGAGGCCTTCGGTGCCATCGAGCAGCTCCTCTCCTCGGAGAAGCAATGGAAGTCTCTGGAGGAGAATTACGCGCGGATGATTCAGCGTTTGCCGAAAACCGACGACACCCACGCTGCCAGGATGGTGCTGTGGAGAACGCTTGGCGACCTCTACCACCAGGTGCTGAAGCAGCCCCAGGAAGCGCTGATGGCCTTCCAAGTGGCCGCCGCCGGGCTGCCCGACGACGCCACCGTCCAGGAGACGTACGGCGACCTCCTGTCGAAGACTCCCGGCAGCGAGGACAAGGCGGTGGCCGCTTACCGCCGCGCCATCTCCGGCACCCAAAACCCCCGCAAGGTGGTCTCGGCGCTGGCTGAATTGGCAGCCAAGCGAAAGGATTACGACGGGGCGTGGATGGCCGCCCAAGTGGTCTCCGGGCTCCTCGGAGACCCCGGCTCCGCCGAGAAGGAGATTCTCACCAAGCTTGGTCCCTACGCCAAGAAGCGCGAAATCCCCCAGCGTGGACTGACCGAGCGGCTGTGGACCGGCCAACTCTTCCACCCCAAGCTTCGCACGCCGGTCGCGGAGATTTTCGGATTGCTCTTCCAGCACGCCGGTCACCTGTTTGCGACTTCCCTCAGCCAGGTGGGCATCAACCCCAAGCGCCACCGGATTGACGTCAGCACCGCGCCCGAGTACCAAATTCATCACTACCGCTCGGTCGCAAAGCTGCTCGGCATGGAAGCGGTGGAACTGTTTTCCCCCTTTCTCATCGCCACCCGCGACAAACTGGCCAAGCGCACGTCCGAACCCGCGCCGGAACCGCTGGTGGGCATCGAGATTTGTCAAACCCATCCCGTCTCCCTGAAGGTGGGCGGCCGCTTCTTCGGCGAGCTGGGCAAGGACAGTCAGCGCGACACCTACGCCCTGCTGGGCCGGACGCTGGCCGGACTTCGCCCCGAAGTGGCGCTCGCCCAGCGGCTGCTTCCCGAACAGCTGGACGCCGTCTTTCAGGCTGCCCTGGCCCTGGCTGGCTTCAGCTGGCGCTGGACCGCGCCGCACGCCGTCATTGAAGCCGAGCGGCAGAAGCTTGAACCGGCCCTCCCGGATTCTGCCCGCGTTGCGCTTGCTCGCGCCGCACAGGAAGTCCTCCGGCGGGGCAACACCGACACCCTCAAGGAATACCTGGAAGGCGCAGAATTAACCGGGGTCCGCTGCGCCCTCTTCGTCGCCGGGGACGTCGAGCCCGTCAAGCGCCTGGTGCAGGGCGAGACTGGCTCGGCGTTTCGCATTCCGGGCAAGACGAAAATTCGCGAAGTCATGGCGTTCGCCGTCTCCGAGGACCTGGCGACCCTCCGGGCGGCCGTCGGCACTGCCGTCGAGGTCCCCAGCCGAAAGTGACCCCCCCGGCCCGGGCAGCTGCAGTCCGCGAAGGTACTCTCGGGTGGGTCCAGCGCGTTCCTTGACCGGTGCCGCCAGCTGCGGTGTAAGGTCATTAGGGCGTAAACCCTCGACCTTTCAGAGGCTTCGCCAGTCCCGATGCGCTTTGCCTGCGACAGCTGCCGCGCGCAGTACATGATCAGCGACGAGAAGGTCGGCGCGCGCGGGGTCAAAGTGCGCTGCAAGAAGTGCGGGCATGTCATCCATGTCCGCCGCGAGGCCCTGGCCGAAGCCGAAGCCGCGGTGGCTGCACTGGAAGAGGCCCAGGCGCCAGCCGCCAACGCCGCCCCGGAGACGCCCACGTCGGACAACAACATCTTCAGCGGCGTGGACGAAGACGAGATTGGCGCCGCGTTTGACCAGGCCTTGGGTGGAGAGGGAACCGCCGTCACCAATCCCTTCCAACAGGCCGATGACACCGACTCCACCCGTGTCATGGATGAGGAGTCGGTCAAGCGCTTCGCCGAGATGTCCCAGGGAAGCACGCCGACGCCGGTTCCCCCGCCACCGCCGACCGCCGGCTACGACTGGTTCGTCGCCGTCAATGAAGTCCAAACCGGACCCCTCACCGAAGGCCGGGTGAAGGAGTTGTGGGACCGGGGAGAAATTGGACCCGACAGCCTCACCTGGCGGCAGGGCCTGGCCGACTGGATTCCACTGTCCGACGTGGGGGAACTGGCCGTGCTGTTGGCACCACGGCCAACGCGTCCAGTCTTCTCCACACCAGCGATGACGCCCGTTCCTCCTTCGGTGGTCACCGTGCCGGTGGAGTCGGCGTTCAGCGCTGGGGGGATGACGAGGACGGTCCGCTCCGAGGTGCCGGTGGCCACCGGCGGCTCCGACACCGGCTTCCGGCCCGCGGCCACCGCCGCGCTGGCGTCCTTGGTGAAGGACGAGATTGAGGCCCTCAACAAGCCGCCGCCCCCTCCGCCTCCACCGCCCTCGCCGAGGTCCATCCTCGAGGTGCCGGAAGAACCGGTGAAGCGGACCGGTCCGTCGGCCACCGCCATGCCGGCCGTTCGCTCTGCCCACAATGGCGCTCCAACCGTGCCGACGCCCTTCGCCTACCGAAGCACACCGGGCGCAGGGGCCGCTCCACGCAAGGGCCTCACCCTCGCACTGGTCGGCCTGTTCGTGGCGGTGGTCGCGCTGGCGGCGTTCCAACTCTTCCAAACCCTGCACAAGCCTGCGCCGGTGGTCGTCGTCGCCCCGCCTCCACCGCCGGTGCCGGCCCCCGTGGCTTCTTCCCCGCCGCCGGCCCCCGGTGCCGTGGCCAGCCCAGCGCAGGCCGCGCCTCCACCCAAGGCGCCCGCGACGCCCCCCACCCTCGCCAGGGCGCCCACGCCGGTCCCAGCTGTCGAGTCCCCGCCACAGAGACGGGGCACCGGAACGCATCGCGGGTCGAGGAGCAACAGCGCCGCCAGTGCAGACGGCACGCTGGAAGGCCCGGCCAAGGACACCATCGAAGCGTCCCGTCCGCGCAACAAGGCCGATGACCTCTTCGACGAGGTCTTCGGAACTCCCGACGGCAAGAAGGCCGCTCCGGCGGGCGACACGGGAAAGAAGACGGCCTACGTGCCACCAGCCCCAGGCGTCACCGACGTTCCGGAGAAAGTCGGCGACGGAGACATCATGTCCGTCGTCCTCGCCAACAAGAGCGCGATGGTTCGCTGCGTCGATGAGCAGAAGAGCCGCGACCCCAACCTCCACGGGACGCTGGTGATGCATTGGGTCATCCAGACGTCCGGAAAGACGACCAACGTCGCGCCGGTGACCGAAGGCTACAGAACCTCCTACTTCGCCACGTGCATGACGGGTCTCGTGAAGACGTGGCAGTTCCCCAAGCACCGCTACTCACCCGGCCAAGCAGTCGACTTTCCTTTCAAGTTCTGACGCGCTTCTCCACAAGGCCCCTCCCTCCCGCTGCGATGCGACTTCCGCTCGAGCCGTCGTTGCCCGACTTGCCGGTTCGGCCCGTCCAGGAGATGGGCCTCAAGGAATTGGAACGGGTCCGTCTCATCCTGCGCGGCGGCAGCATCGTCGACTGGCGTCGCCCCATTTTCCGCACCCGGGACGAGGTGGACCGCTTTCTGCGGTTGTGCTGTCTGGACCTCAGCAACCACCACGATGAGGCCTGGGCCCGTGCGGTGCTGGCGGATGCCGTCGAATACCTCCGGGGGACCTTCGGCTACCGGGTGGCGGACGCGGTGGCGCGCCCGGCCGAAGTCCACGACTTGTTTCTCTACGCCTCCGGCGTCAAAGAAGCGCGGTTACGGCGCATTGCCTGCATCGTTCTCAAATGCATGCACGTGGTGCAGCACATTGAGGGACGAGACCTTCAGTACCGGTTGGCGGTGTCCGAAGCCGCCCTGGCCGAGATGGCCATCCGCAAGGTGTCGGGGGCGATGGAGGAAGCCCGCGCCAAGGGGCTGCCCATCTGTGAATTCTACCACTCGGTCAAGACGCGCGAGTCCCTCATCACCAAGCTGCTCGCCAAGAAGGAGACGGTTGCCGCGCAGATTTACGACAAGACCCGCTTCCGCATCGTCACCCGCAGCCGAGGCGACATCCTCCCGGTGCTGTACTTCCTGACCCAGCGCCTGTTTCCCTTCAACTTCGTCGTCCCGGGCCAGACCGAAAATTCGCTCTTGCCCTTTAAAAGCTTGCTGCGCGACTTCCCGCACTTCGCGGCGCACGCCAACGACCTGCACCTGGACCCGAATTTCGAGGACCGCGAGGGAACCGCCGGGAACCCCTTCAGTGGTGCCGCCTACCGGGTCCTCAACTTTGTGGTCGACCTGCCCCTGCGGTTAGACGCCTGGCTGCCACCGCCGGAAGAGGATGTGCGGGAGAGGAAGGGTCGCATCACCTTTACCCTTGTCGAATTCCAGATGCTCGACGAGCGCACTGCCTCCACCAATGAATTGGGGGACAGCGCCCATGTCCGCTACAAGCACCGCCAACGGCTGAAAGTGCTCCGACGCCTGTCCCGAGGCTTGGTCGTCCCGAAGCACGTCGAGCCAGAACCGGGCGAGGCCGAGTGAGGACCGTCGGGACCGAAGCGACACTGCCCCGGCAAGCCCGCGAGGGATGGGTTACCGCCGCTTGCGGTTCTTCTTCCGGGCCTGTCGCTCGCGCTTGCGTTTTTCATTGAGCGCGTTGCGGTCCAAAGGCTTGCTGGCCGGTGCGTTGGAGTAGCCCATCAGTCGCGCGCGGTTCATGGCCGCCTGCCCCATCGGCGAAGTGTAGCCGGGTGCCAGGCTCGGCATCGGCATGGGCCCTCGGCCGCCGAGGGCTTGCTCCATCATCGCGGCGTCTTTGCCAAACAGGGCGCCCATGTCCATGTTCTTCATCCGGGCCAGCTGTCCAAGCTGCTTGAAGCCGGGGATGCGGCCGAGGAGGCTGGGGTTTTGCCCGACGGCGCCCATCACCTGCTGCATCATCCGGTACTTTCCCATCAACTCGCCGACGTCCTTCTTGGAGCGCCCTGAGCCGCGGGCAATCCGGGCCGCGCGCGAGTCGTTGATGAGACTCGGCTGCAGCCGTTCCTTCTCCGTCATCGAGTCGTAAAGCGCTTCGATTTTGCCCAGTTCCTTCTCATCGGGGTTGAGCTGCTCGGACATCTCACCGAAGACTGGAAACTTCTCGAGGAGGTCCTTGATGGGCCCCATTTTTCGGACGGTGCGTATCTGCTCGACGAAATCCTTCAGGTTAAAGGTGCCGGAGAGCAGCTTGGCGGCGTCCGCCTCGGCCTTCTCCTCGTCCACCACCGATTCGAAGTCCTTCATCAGGCCGACGATGTCGCCGAAGCCGAGGATGCGGCTCGCCAGCCCGGCCGGGCGGAATTCCTCTAAGCGGTCCAGCCCCTCCCCGAGGCCGAGGAATTTGATGGGCTTGCCCGTGACTTCCTTGATGGAGAGCGCTGCGCCGCCACGCGCGTCCCCGTCCAACTTGGTGAGGATGAAGCCATCCAGGCCCAGCAGGCGGTTGAATTCGCTCGCCGTCCGGACGGCGTCCTGGCCAATCATCGCGTCGCACACCAGAAGGACAGAGTCCGGGTGCACCGACGCCTTCATCGCCTGAAGCTCGGCCATCAACGCCTCGTCGATGGCCAGCCGGCCGGCGGTGTCCAGCAGCACCACGTCGCGCTTCTGCTCCCGAGCGGCGGCATAGCCGGCTTGCGCCAGCTGCGGTGGGGTCAGCCCGCCTTGGAAGAAAACCGGCACACCGATGCGGCTGCCTAGCGTCTGCAGCTGTTCCACGGCCGCCGGGCGCTGGACGTCGGCCGCAACCAACAGCGGCTTGCGGCCCTCCTGAAGTAAGTGGCTGGCCAGCTTGGCGGTGGTGGTGGTCTTCCCGGAACCCTGTAGCCCAACCAGCATGACGCCCGACACCTGCCCCTTCGGCTTCAGAGAGAGGCCGGTGTCCACTGGCCCCATCAGCGCCTCCAACTCGTCGTGACAAATCTTGACGAATTGGTCGGCGGCTGAAGCCTTCAGCGTCCGCCCGGACCGGTCGGTGGCCCGCGTCTGGACGGTTTGGCCCACCGCCTTCTCCCGCACCCGTGCGACGAAGGACTTCACCACCTCGAAGGCGACGTCGGCCTCCAGCAAAGAGACGCGGACGTCGCGGAGGGACTCCTCCACCAGCTCCGGAGTCAGCTCCTCACGGCCAGCCAACCGCGCTTTGGCGGCTCGAAAACCCTTGGTGACGGTTTCCAGCATGGAGCGTTGCTCTTACACCACGGGCGCAGGCCGAGGCGACTCACCCGGAAAACTTGCAAAAGGACAGAAAGGAGGGCAGGGGAGACTGGATGGACGCAGCCGACTTGAAGCAGCAAGGCCCGTTAGGTTCCGCCTGATGGTGGCTCGCTCTGTAAGTGTCCGACTCCTCGCGAAGCCTTCTGCTAGCTCTGCGGCCGCTACGGCTTAGGGGTGGGCTAAAGTTGCAGCGGGCAGTGGCTCAAATGTTCTCCACGGTGACGATGGCGCTGGCCATGTTGGTCCCGGAGGAGTTGGTGGCGGACAAGATGAATGTCACCGTTTCCGGTTGGCCACTGGAGTTTCCGGGAATGCTGACATAGGTGGTGCCCGTCGTCACCGGCGTCACGCTTCCAACACCATTGTCGATGCTCAAGGAAGTTGCGCCAGTCACACTCCAACTCAGCGTGACGATGCCGCCGCTTGCCGTCAGCGTGTTTGGGCTGGCGGCGAAGCTGACGATGGTTGGCGCCCCTATGCTACCGGCATAGGTGAAAGCCCCTGGCAGCGTGGCCGATTGGGTGTCGGGGTTTGTCACCGTGACGCCAACCACTGCGCCTGCGGCGCCGGCGGGGGTGGTGGCGGAAATATTGGATGCGCTGTTGACGGTGACACCCGTCGCCGATGCCGTACCAAACGTCACCGTCGCTCCAGACTGGAAGTTGCTTCCGGCGATGCTGACCGCTGTCCCACCTGCTGCTGGGCCGCCGCTAGGGGAAATGCTCGCGATGGTGGGCGGCGGTGCGCTGGTGGCGTAGGTGAACGCCCCTGGCAGCGTGGAGGATTGGGTGTCGGGATTGGTGACTGTGACGCCAACGACTGCGCCTGCGGTGCCGGCGGGGGTGGTGGCGGAGATGCTGCCCGGACCGGTGACGGTGACGCCGGTGGCCGCCGCTGAGCCGAAGTCGACCGAGGCTCCAATCTGAAAGCCGGTACCGAGGATGGTGACGGGTGTCCCGCCTACCGGCGGGCCGCCGGTGGGAGAGATGCTCGCGATGGTGGGCGCAGGGGCAATATACGTGAAGCCCTCCGGCAGTTGGGCCGTCTGTCCGCCGGTCATCACCGTGACGTTGACCGGGCCCGCTGCTGAGGAAAATGAAGCGGGCGTGGTGGCGGAGATGCTGGTTGGGCTGTTGACGACGACACCCGCTGCCGGGCTGATACCAAACGCAACAACCGCTCCGGCTTCGAAGTTCGTTCCAGTAATGGTCACCGGTGTCCCTCCAGCCGTTGGTCCGCTCGTGGGAGCGATGCTCGCAATGGTTGGGGCAAGTACGCTGTAGGTGAAGCCCCCTGGCAGCGTGAAGGACCCGGTGGGAAAAACATCGACGGTGACGTCAACTGCACCTGCAGCTCCTGGGGGCGTGATTGCGGAGATACTGGTCAGACTGTTGACGACGACACCCGTGGCCTGGTTCCCGCCGAAACTAACCGTGCTCAACAGCCCAAAGTTGCTTCCAGTGATGGTCACCGGCGTCCCGCCTGCTGGGGGTCCGGCGCTTGGAAAGACCCTCGTCACGGTGTCATTACCGGTCGGGACCTTGAGGGTAGTCGTCCCCCAGGGATTGGATGCCGTAAGCGTGTAGACGGCGTAGGGCGTCGGGCAGGGTGTCACGACGAGGTTCCCCACCACATTCGGCCGACCTCCAGGAGCATCCACATCCCCGACGCCATTGTCGAAGCTCACATTGCTCTGATTGCCGACGTTCCAGGTGAGCTGGCAGGGCGTTGTTGAGTATCCAGGCGTGTAGAAGGCACCATAGATGGTGGGCCCTTGGCAGTTGTTACTCAGCCCGTTGCCGACGACGACCGTCGTGGTCGCTGTGCTTTGGTAGGTCCCCTGGGTTGCGGTCAGCGTGAAGGTCGTCGTCTTGGTGACTGAAATGGGTGGCGCAGAACGGGGATTGGTCTTCGTCACGTCGCCAACGCCATTGTCAATGCTCAGCGTGGTGGAATCGCTCGCCAGGACGCTCCAGTTGAGCGTGACCTCCCCTCCTCCTTCTCCGAGGGCGAACGGGTATGCCGTAAAAGAATTGATGGTGGGCCCGGACCCAGACCCGTTCGCGTTCGTCGTTGCTGTGCCGTAGGAGTTGGTCGCCGTCAGGGTGAATGTCGTGGTTGAGGACAACTCCCCGCCACTCAGCCCGGAGGCGTACACGGGGTTGAGGGCGCCAATGCCGTTGTCGATGCTCGCCTCGTCTGCCCCGGCGAGGCTCCAGGCAAGTTCGCCCTCACCGGCCCAAGAGAGAGGGGCTGGGTGCGCTGGCGGGATTGCACTGGGGTGTTGTTGATGACTGACACCCGGCCAAGAGAGCGAGTCCCAAAACCGCCGCCAGCCGTTTCCTCCGCGTCCACGCGTCGAGGCCCCAGGCTCGCTTCCAGTCTCTGGAAGACGCGACGGTTGGGCGCCGCCCAGAGCCGTAAGAGGGCCTCGACCAAAGGCGTGGCCCGCCTTGCGCGCCGGCAACGCCTCTGATGGCAAAGCCTCGAATGACTCCCCCCTTTGGTGCTCGGTCATTTCGAATCGGCCGAACGACCGGCTGCTTGCCTGCCTGTACCATTTACCTCTCGACGAATCGCTAAGGCAACGGCTTTGTCCTTCACTGCCTCGTCTCCAAGCCGAGCTCGAAAGCTCCGGGCCTGCTTGAAGACGAGTCAGTTCGCTGCCATCCGCTCGCGCGAGTGGCACTCTCCCGCCTCGCGCGTCTCGGCGACCGGCTTGGTGGGCGCAAATTCCACGCCGGACGTCACACCGGTGCGGGTTGGGGTGCTTATTCTGGGGTGCCCACCGTGGCCCCAAACGACCTCTGCATCCACAGCAGCAGCTCGGGTGGCGAAACCGGTAGACGCAGCGGACTTGTCCAGCGCGAAAGCCCCCCCCGACCAACCCGCGCCTGCCGCTCAAGGAGGCGCGCGATACCGCTCGCGCCCGGCCCGCACGCAGCGACTCGCTGACGGCCCTATGGGATGGGCCTTCGCGCAACTGTTGGGGGGGAATTATGCGGGCAACGCTTGCCCGCGTCTGGACGGTTGGCCCACCAGCTTCTCCCGCACCCGTGCGACGAAGGACTTCACCATCTCCCAGCCGACGTCGGCCTCCAGCAAGGAGACGCGGACGTCGCGGAGAGACTCCTCCACCAACTCCGCGGTGAGTTCCTCACGGCCAGCCAACAGCGCTTTGGCGGCTCGAAAACCCTTGGTGACGGTCTCCAGCATGTCCGGGTAGCTCTGACACCACCGACGGAGGAGGGTGTGACTTGGCGAACGGACAATCGAGGCCCTTGGGAACAAGAGAAACTCCGCAGTAGAACCTCCGCTTCACGGGACACCCCCCTGATGACGACTCTCGCCTCGCGCCTCATGAAGCCACCCACGTTTCTGCGTGCCGCCTCGGTCCTGAGCTTCCTCTACTTCCTCGGCCATTCCGCCGGGGTGCCCTGGACGCCGTCGCAGGGCGGCGCCACCAACGCGGTGATTGGCGGCATGAAGTCCTACCGCTTCGAGGTGCTCGGAGCGGAAAGGACGTACTGGGATTTCTACGAGGGATTCGGCCTCACGGTGAGCGTTCTCTTGTTGCTGGAGGCCGTGGTCCTGTGGTTTCTGGCAACGCTCGCGGTGAAGGAAGCCCATCGCCTGCGTCCCATCCTCCTCGCTTTTCTGGTCGCCAATGTGGCTGTGCTGGGCCTCGTGGTTCAGTTCTTTTTTCTTCCGCCGGTGGTCTTAAGTGCGGCGAGCGCCCTCTGCCTCGCGCTCGCCTTGTGGTTCTCGCGCTCAGCACCGTCTGGGCCATAGTCCTTGGCGGCGCACCGCGGTTAGGCGGAAGCGCGGCTGCAGCCGTGGGTACGTCGTGGCCCCTCGCTGTTTCAAGCGCGGCGTCACCCTACCAACGGCGCCCTGCGCGACCAGTTCCCGCTCCACACGCCACGTGCCATATACCTTCCAACGCCTCATACCCCTGCTCGGGTGGCGAAACCGGTAGACGCAGCGGACTTAAAATCCGCGGTTCCTTCATGGGAACGTCCCAGTTCGATTCTGGGCCCGAGCATTTTTTGCGGCGGAAAGGCTGCCCACTCACGCCAAGGACCCGGGCGCGGGTCCGTCAAGTCATTGGCGAGCCATCCACATTGAAAAGGGCCGTGTCCAGCAGCTGGGGCGGGCTGCCAAGCAGGAGGCCACAGTCGCCGATGACCTCTTCGGGCACGTCCAGGACCAGTAGGAGGCCGTGGACGCCAAGGCCAATGACTAACGCGCCGCGGCCAACGACCCTGGGAGTGTGCACGGCTCGTGCATGAGGGCCGGTGCGACAACCGCACTTCTCGAAGGGAATTCCGGCATGCCAGCCGCTTTTCAAAGACCGCCCAGTTTTGGCCCGCAGATTCTGCGTCGTGCCGAAAGCCACGCGCATTTCTCGCTTCTCCGGCGGAACTTGGCCGCTTCTTCGCCAACCGTGGTTGCCACGGTTGGCCCGCCGGAATTCTCCCATGGTGGATGACCTGGTCGTGGGCATGGCTGGCTCCGGTGGCGACGGAGTCGTGAGCGCGGGCGAATCGCTGCTGGCTGCGGCTTCGTCCGAGGGCTACCACGCGATGATGACCAAGAGCTTCGGCTCACAAATTCGCGGCGGCGAGTCTTCCTGCCGCGTGCGCCTCTCCTGCCGGCAAGTTCTCAATCCCGGCGGAATGCTCGACGTCGCGGTGGTCCTCAACTGGGAAGACTTTTTCCGCTTTGGAGCTGAGCTTCCCCTCGGTCGCTCCACTCTCGTCATTCATGAGGAGAAGGCGGGGCCTCCGCCCGAGACGGCGGCGACCCGTCCACTTTCGCGGGAACTCGTCTTCTCCGTCCCCATCACCGAGATGGCCAAAAAGGCCGCTGGCACCGACAAGGCAAAGACCAGCGTGGTGCTGGGCCTCATCTCGGGCTGGCTCGACATTCCTCGAGCGGCACTGCTGCGAGGCTTGAAGAAGAAGTTTGGCGACAAGGGCGCGGGGCTTTTCGAGGCCAACGAGCGTGCCCTGGCGAGCGGCTTTGAATATTCCCAGACGCACCCCTTGGCCGAGTCCCGAGTGCTTGCCAGGCCCATCGCGGTGGCAGCCAACCGGATGCTCTGCGACGGCAACGACATGTGCGCTGCGGGGGCCATCTTCAGCGGCGTGGAATTCTTCGGCGGCTACCCCATCACTCCGTCGACCGAGGTGATGCAAACGCTTTCCAGGGAGCTGTGGCAGCACGGCGGCGTCGTCCTCCAAGCCGAGGACGAAATCAGCGGCATCGGCGCGGCGCTGGGGGCCTCCTACGCCGGGAAGAAGTCGATGACTGCCACCTCCGGCCCCGGGATGGCGCTGAAGACGGAGATTCTCGGTTTGGCCACCATCAGCGAACTACCGCTGGTGGTGCTGAATGTGCAGCGCGGCGGTCCCTCCACCGGAATCCCCACCAAGCCTGAGCAGGCGGACCTCTTCCAGGCAGCCTTTTCCGCGCATGGTGACGTGGTGCGCCCGGTGCTGGCCCCAACCTCCGTGGCCGACACCTTCGGCGTGACGGTGGAGGCGTTCAACCTCGCTGAGAAATACCAGACGCCGGTCATCATCCTCTCGGACCAGGAAATTGCTCAGCGCAAGGAAACTGTCGACGCCATCGACACCTCGCAATTCACCCTGGAGCACCGCCTATTACCGACAGGCGCTGAGGTCGGCGACTACCAGCGCTTTCGTCTCACCGAATCCGGCATCAGCCCGGTGGGTCACCCGGGAATGCCCGGCTGCACCTACCTCGGCTCAGGGATTGAGCACAACGAGCACGGAGACCCGACGGCCAGCGGCGCGATGCACCAAAGGATGAATGAGAAGCGCTTCAAGAAGCTGGAGCCACTCAAACAGCGACGGGACCTCTTTCAGATAGAGGGCAACGACAACGCACGCTACGCGCTGGTCAGCTGGGGAAGCACTGCCGGCGTCGCCCGGGAGGCCTTCCAACTCGCCCGCGCCCGGGGACTGGACGTGAAGCTGCTCGTCCCCACCCTGGTGTACCCAGTGGCCGAGCAGGTGTACCAGGACTTCTTCGTCTCCGTCCGCGCCGGCCTGGTCGTCGAGCTTTCCTACCAAGCGCAGCTCTACAGAGTTTTGAGGATGTTTGTGGACGTCCCGAAGGGTGTCCTGCCGTTCGCCCGAAGTGGTGCCAACCCCTTCCAGCCCAGCGAAGTGCTCGACAAGCTGTCCGAGCTCGCGATGGCGGAGAGCTGACGTGGAACTGCAAACCAAGCCCGTGCAACCCCGCGCCGCGGCCGCGCATCAGCCCAAGGACTACAAGAGCGAGCTCAAACCCATCTGGTGCCCAGGGTGCGGGGACTTCGGTGTCCTGCAGGGGCTGTACCGCGCCCTGAGCGGCCTTGGGCGAGAGCCACACGAGATTGCCTTCATCTCCGGAATTGGCTGCTCGAGCCGCATCCCCGGGTACACCACCGCCTACGGCTTCAACAGCGTGCATGGGCGAGCGCTTCCCATTGCCCAGGGCGTCAAGCTGGCCAGGCCCGAGCTGTTGGTGGTGGTGGCGGGCGGCGACGGCGACGGCTTCTCCATTGGAGGCGGACACGTCGCCCACGCCATCCGTCGCAACATCGACCTCACCTATCTCGTCATGGACAACCAGGTGTACGGCCTCACCAAGGGCCAGCTTTCCCCCACCGCCCCCAGAGGCCTCCACACCGTCACCTCACCCTTCGGAAGCCTCGAGGAGCCCATCAATCCCTTGCTGTACGTGCTCGCCTACGGGGCAGGCTTTGTGGCGCAGGCGACGCCGGCAGATATGCCCGGCATGGCGGCGCTCATCGAAGAAGCGCTCCGTTACCCGGGTTTCTCCTTCGTCAACATTCAGTCGCCTTGTGTGACATTCGGCGAGGAGGAGCAGCAACTACGGGCCCACAAGACGAAGATGAAACCCTTGGCCAGCCTGGGGCACGATGCGGCCAACCAGCTGGCGGCATTGGACCTGGCGCGCGCCTACGGAAAGGAACTCTACACCGGAGTCTTCTACCGCAACCCCAACCCGCCGCCGACATACGACGCACTCGTCCGCCAGCGGCAGGCCGAATTGTCAAAAAAATGCCGGCCACGCGAGCGCGTGCTCGATGCCTATTTGCAGAAGTGAGGTGAGACGTGAGCGCTCAAGAGGACACTGACTTTGCACGTCTCACCCTGCGAGAGGGGCTGGACCTGGCCATTGCCATCGAGGAAGAGGCGCGCGACCGCTACCGCGAATTCGCCGAGCAACTCGCCCTTCACCACACGCCCGAGGCGGCCAGCTTCTTCGAGCGGATGGCTCGGGTGGAAGAAATACACCGCTCGCGACTCGCTGAACGTCGGCAGGCGCTGTTTGCCAAGGAACTTCAAAGCCCGATGCCAGCAAATGTCTTCGATGTCGAGGCCCCGGAGTTTGACCAGGTGCGCGTCTTCATGAGTGTCGAGCAGGCGCTGAAGACCGCGCTCGCCGCCGAGGAGAAGGCCTACGACTTTTTCGCGCGCTCCATTCCCCAGCTCGAGGACACGGCGGTTCGCGCCCTCTTCGCAGAGCTGCGGGATGAGGAAGTGGAGCACCAAGCCCTGGTCAAGCAGGAAATTGCCCGCCACTCTGGCGAGCCGGCACCGGGGGCAGAAGCCTACGGGGACGACCCTGTGGCACAGTGAGAGGGGTAAACCTTGAGAAGGGTGGCTTTTTTTGGAAACCATGAACCAGGGTCTCGCGCTGGTGGGCTTTCTCTTGGTGGCGGTCGCCGTCGCCGGGAGCCTTCTGGTCGCCGCGCGCCTGTTGCGCGTGCGTGCGCGCAGTAGCTCCCGTCTCAAACGGGAGACGTATGAGTGCGGGGAGACACCACTCGCTCCGGCGTGGGTGCAATTCCACGCCCGCTACTATGTGGTTGCCCTGTTTTTCGTCCTCTTCGACATCGAAGCCGCGCTGGTTTTTCCCTGGGGCGTCATTACCCGCGAGATGGGACGGGGCGGTCTGTGGGCGGTGGGCAGCTTCGTCGGCGTGCTGATGCTTGGCTGGGTGTGGGGCATCCGGAAGGGAACGCTGGAATGGGTATGAAGAGGCCAGGGACGGTGGATGACACCGGCAATTTCGAGCACCCCCTTTACAAGGTACTGATGCAGACGCCTGGCCTGACGGTGGCCGCCACCGCGCTGGACCACGTCCTCACCTGGGGAATGACCAACGCGCTGTGGACTTTCCCGATGGCGACCAGCTGCTGCGGCATTGAATTCATGGCCAGCGCCGCCAGTCGAGTCGACATCGACCGGATGGGCACCATCGTTCGCGCCTCGCCCCGGCAGGCAGACGTGATGGTGGTGGCCGGAACCATCACCGTGAAGATGGCTCCTCGAGTCAAGAAGCTGTGGGACCAGATGCCCGAGCCAAAGTGGTGCATCGCCATGGGCTCCTGCGCCATCTCCGGGGACTTCTACCGAAACCTCTACTCCGTCGTTCCAGGCGTGGACACCTTCCTGCCGGTGGACGTTTACGTGCCCGGGTGCCCGCCCAACCCTGAGGCATTGATGCACGGGTTTCTGCGCCTGCAAGACAAAGTCCGCGCCATGCGCAAGGGACTGAAAGTGGTGGCGGACCCCAACCCGGAGCTGCTGCGCATTACCAAGCCGTCCAACCCCCGGCTGGTGGACGCCGACCGCACCGCAGAATTGGACGAGGCCCAGGTGGACTCGGCCGAGCATGCCACCGACTTGGAGACTGCCCTCCCTGTGTCCGTTCCGCTCGAGGTGGTGCCCGCGCCCGTCACACCGGGGGATGCGAATGACTTCGACGCAGTGCTGGGCGAGCTGGGAGTGGTGCAACCTGGCAAGCAGGGGCCACCCCTGGTGCCCATCGAAAGACACCTGGAATTGGCCAGTCGGCTGAAAGGCCTCGGCTACCGGCAACTCGTCTCCATCGTCGCCACGCACTGGCTGGCCGGAAAGGGAAGGGGAGGGGCCGACGCGACAGAGGTCGAGCACTACGAGGTGGTGTACCTGCTGAGAAGCGTCGGCCCCGGCTCCAGGGTGGCCACCTGGTCCGTCCGACAAGTCCCAGGACAACCGGTTCCATCCCTGAGCGCCCTCTACGCTGGTGCGGATTGGCAGGAGCGGGAGCAGTTTGACTTGGTCGGCGTCGTCTTCTCCGGGCACCCCGACCTTCGCCGGTTGATGATGGCCGAGAACTACGTCGGCCACCCGTTGCGCCGTGACTTCGCCGCGGACACCGCTGCGGCGCCCTGGAGATGACCGGCATGCGCACCGTCCAGGTCGCCCGGCGCGTCAATCCGCACCTGTCCATCGACACCTACGACCCGGAAGCGGAGTTGATGCTGCTTCACTTCGGGCCTCAGCACCCCTCAACGCACGGGGTGTTCCGGATGGACCTCACCCTGGACGGCGAGATTGTGGTGAAGGCCGTGCCCCACGTGGGCTTTCTCCACCGCGCGGTGGAAAAGCTGTGCGAGTCGCTGGCCTACGTCCAAATCACGCCCATCGTCGACAAGAATGACTACGTCGCGCCGATGACCAACGAGCAGGCGTTGAATATGGCCTTCGAGAAACTGCTCAACCTCGAGGTGCCGCGGCGAGCCCGGTGGATGCGGACGCTCTTCGCCGAGCTACAACGAATTGCGTCGCACCTGCTGTGGCTCGGCACGTTCGCCCTCGACCTCGGCGGCGCCCTCGGTGGCGGCTCGACCGTCTTCATTTACTGCTTTCGCGAACGGGAACTCATCCTCGACCTCTTCGAGGAAGTCACCGGAGCCCGCTTTCACTACAACACCCACACCATTGGCGGGAACCGGCATGACATCCCGGCAGGCTGGAGCGCCAAGGTGCACCAAGCGCTGGACGTCATCGCCAACCGCGCTGTCGGAATACGAAGGAATGACGCTGGACAACAAAATTTTCGTCGCGCGGACCCGAGGGGTGGGCGTCCTCGATGCCGACTTGGCGCTCGAGCTGGGCATCACCGGGCCCATCCTCCGGGCTTGCGGCGTGGACCATGACTTGCGCCGGGACGCGCCATTTCACGCCTACAACGAAGTCCAAGTGCACGTGGTGACAGCGACCGGCGGGGACTGCCTGGCGCGCGCCCAAGTGCGCCTCGGGGAAATGCGGGAAAGCATTCGCCTCATCCGGGAAATGGTGGACAACGTCCCCGCCGGAGGCATCAACAGCGGCAAGCCCATCAAAGTGCCGCTGCAAACAAAGATACCACCGGGCCAGACTTACGTGGCCATCGAGACGCCCCGCGGAGAGCTCGGCACCTACCTCATCTCGGATGGCTCGCAATTCCCCTACCGACTGAAAATTCGGCCGCCCAGCCTGCACGCGCTTTCGGCGCTGCCCTACATCCTTCCCGGGGCCACGGTGAGCGACGCGGTGGCCATTCTCGGCTCGCTCGACCCCATCATGGGCGAGGTCGACCGGTGACAGGCTTTCTCCACGGCGCCAGCTACGGCGTGGTGATTGTCTCCGTCCTGATGACGGCCACCGCGTTTTCCTTGTGGTTCGAGCGGAAGCTGGCCGCCCGGATGCAGTCCCGGCTGGGCCCAACCCTGGTGGGGCCGGCCGGGCTCTTGCAGCCATTCGCCGACGTCCTGAAGCTGTTGCAGAAGGAGGACATCGTCCCCCTCAAAGCGGATGGCATCCTCTTCAACCTGGCTCCGCCGGTGGCGGTTGTCTGCGCCATCGGCGTCGCAGCGGCGGTGCCTTTCTCTCCGACGGTGGTGGCCGCGGACCTCGACGTGGGCGTGCTGTACGTCCTGGCCATCGGCGCCATCACCGTGCTTCCCGTCTTCAGCGCCGGGTGGGCAAGCAACAACAAGCTTGCCCTCCTCGGAGGGATGCGCGCCGTGGCGCAGTCCATTTCCTACGAAGTGCCCCTGGTCCTGGCCGCGCTGGTGCCCGTCATCCTCGCCGGCTCGATGCGGATTGGCACCATTGTCCGCGTCCAGTCGGAGGGCCACTGGTTCGTGGTTTGGCCTTTCTTCTTGGGCATCCCGGCCTTCGTCATCTTCGTCTTGGCCATGCTGGCAGAGGCCAACCGCATCCCCTTCGACATCCCCGAGGCGGAGAGCGAATTGGTGGCCGGTGTCACCACCGAATACACCGGAATGAAGTTCGCCCTCTTCTACATGGCCGAGTACGTCCACACGCTGGTGGCCTCCGCGGTGGCAGCAGCCCTCTTCCTCGGCGGCTGGGACGGTGGGCCTTTTCGGCCGGGGCTGCAGTGGATGGTGCTCAAGACGCTGCTGTTATTTGCAGCGCTGTACTGGATGCGCTGGACGCTGCTCCGCTTTCGGTCCGACCAGCTGATGGGCCTCTGCTGGAGGTGGCTGGTGCCCTCCAGCGTCGCCCTGGTGGCCGGCGCTGCAGTGTGGGTCGTCTTCGTAGGCTGACGAAGGGGCGTAACGGGCATGGGCTACTTCACGGACGGGCTTCGGGCGATGAGAGTCACTCTCGCCAACATGCTGCGCCCGGCATCCACCGTCGAGTTCCCTCACGTCATTCGCCCGCGGGCGGAGCGCTACCGGGCCAGTTTCGCGCTTCTCCATGACGAACAAGGGGACGAGTTGTGCATTGGCTGCCTGCAGTGCGAGCGCATCTGCCCCTCGCAAGTCATCGCCATCAAATTCGGTGGGAAGCGCGAGTCTCCCATCACCGGCAAGAAGCGTGGTTATGCCGACGACTTCCTCTTGGACATGTCGGCCTGTATTTTTTGCGAGCTGTGCGTGCAAGTTTGCCCCACCGACGCCATCGTCATGACGCGGGAGGCCGAGGAGCCGGCCTACACGCGCGAGGACCTCGTCCTCACCATGGCCAAGCTGTACGCAAATGAGAAGTCCAAGCCGCGCGCCTGGGGTGACGCGACGCGGTTGATGGGAATGCAGGAGCTACCCAAGGCGCCGAAGCCAGCCCCCGCGCCAGCCGCAGCCCCCGCCGCCAGTGGCGGAGGCACGCCGAGGACGGGGGAGGGGTCCGGATGATGTCCCGTCTCGGATTCGGGCTCCTCGCATTGGCAATGGTGGTGGCTGCACTCTTCGTCGTGAGGAGCAGGAACCTGGTGCGCGCCGTCCTCTGGCTCGCCGTGGTGCTCCTGTTGACGGCCGCGCTTTACGCCATCCTGGGCGCTCCATTCCTCGCCGGCGTCCAGGTGCTGACCTACGTCGGTGGCGTCGTGACACTGATGATTTTCGGCGTCATGGTGACTGGGCGGCACCAGGGCGCGGTGGCAGAAGTCGACAGCGCAGACCGCATCCGCGGACTGCTGGTCGCGCTCGGCTTCTTCGTCCTGGTGGGTGGGGCCATCCTCAGGACGGACTTCACCTCCCACCCTCCCGCCGCCGCCGCCCACGACGGCCGAGCTGGCTCGCAGCCTCCTCACCGAATACTTGCTGGCCTTCGAGGTGGCGTCGCTGCTCTTGCTCGCCGCAGTGGTGGGCGCGGTGGTGATGGCACGGCGCCGAGACCCCGCGCCGACCCCCGAGGGATTGCGACCAGTGAGGCTCCCCGACGTCCTTCTCCTGGCGACGCTGCTCTTCAGCGTCGGCCTCTATGGCGTCGTGACTCGCCGGCATGCCGTGGCCCTCCTCTTGTCCATCGAGGTCATGGCCAACGCAGCCAACGTCGCCTTCGTCGCCTTTGCCACTCTCCGAGGAGGCCCAGGGGAAGCCCTCGTCCTCTTCTCGCTGGTGGTCATCGTGTCGGAAGTCGCCGTGGGCCTTGCGCTGGTGATGCTCCTCTACCGGCGGCACGGCGACACGGTGCTGGACCTCGCCCGGGAGGCCAAGCATTGAGTGCCGTGCACCTGTGTGAGGTGGCGCTTTTCGCGCCGGCCTTGGCCGCACTCTTGTTGGTGCTTGTGCCTTGGCTTCGCCACCGGGGGGCGCCGGCCGCTGGGCTGACCATCCTCAGCAGCGTCGTCGCCACCGCCGCGGCAGTTGCGCTGGTTGTCGACAGAAGCCTCGGCGCCCCGGACGTCCGGGTGACAGTCCCCTGGCTGGTGGCCCGCGGCCGCACGCTGGCCGAGGTGGGCATCCAGCTGGACCACCTGTCGGCCGTCATGCTGCTGGTGGTGACGTTGGTCGCCCTGTGCGTTCAAGTCTTCTCGCTTGAATACATGCGAGACGAGCCGGCCCGCTCCTACGGGCGGTATTTCGCCTACCACGCGCTGTTCCTCTTCAGCATGAATTTGCTGGTGCGTGGCGCCCAACCTGCTCCAGCTCTTCGCGGGCTGGGAGTTGGTGGGCGTCACCAGTTACCTCCTCATCGGCTTCTACTTCCGACAGGCCCAGCGCGGCGCGGGCGGCAGTCAAAGCCTTCTGGGTGACGAAGTTCGCCGACATGGGCTTCCTCTTCGCCCTCCTCTTGCTTTTCGCCTCGACGGGCAGCTTCGAATGGACGGTGGCGGCCCCGCCGCACGTTGCCACCGCCGTCACGCTGCTTCTCTTCCTGGCGGTGGTGGGGAAGTCGGCGCAGTTCCCACTCCACGTCTGGCTGCCGGACGCCATGGAGGGCCCCACGCCGGTGTCAGCGCTGCTGCACGCGGCGACGATGGTCGCCGCTGGGGTGTTCCTCGTCGTCCGAGCCGACCCACTCTTCGCCCAGGCCGCCCTCACCCGCGACGTCATGCTGTGGCTGGGTGCAGGCGACGTCCGCCTTTGCGGCCCTGCTGGCGCTGGTGCAGACCGGACATCAAGAAGGTGCTGGCCTACTCCACCTGCTCGCAGCTTGGCTGATGGTGGCGGCCCTCGGCGCCGGCTCGGCATTCGCCGGTTTCTTCCACCTCGACACGCACGCCTTCTTCAAGGCGCTGCTCTTCCTCGCCGCGGGCAGCGTCATCCACGCCGTTCACTCCAACGACTTGGACGCCATGGGCGGTTTGCGACGGAGCATGCCGGTGACTGCCACTGTCTTTGCGGTGGGTGCGCTGTCGCTCGCCGGCGTCCCGGGCTTCGCTGGCTTCTTCTCCAAGGACTTGGTCCTCACTTCCGTGGAGGGGAAGGGAGGCTGGGTGCCGTGGGGCCTGCTGATGGGGGCAGCCTTTCTGACTGCGCTGTACATGGGGCGCGTCCTCGTCAAGGCCTTCCTCGGACCACCCTCGCAGGCTGCCTTGCACGCGCACGAACCCGGTCCGTCCATGACTGGGCCGCTGTTGTTGCTGGCCGTGCCTGCCGTCTTCGCAGGGCTGCTCGGCGCGTGGCTGGCCCCCAAGTTTGGTGTGGACTACCACCTTCATTTGGGGCTGACGCCGCTGGTGGCGTCGGCGGTGGCCCTGCTTGGCCTCGCCGCGGCCCTGGTCGTCTTTGGCAGTGCTGGACGAGGCGCACCATGGGCGGCCACCCTGGAGTGGTTCGACCGGGAAAGCTTCATCGACAAGGGGTGGGAAGTCCTCTACCGCCAAGTCCTCCTCCGGGTGAGCGGCTGGGCCCGCTGGGTGGACCGCTACCTGGTGGACGGCGTCATCAATGCGGTGGGCTGGGGCACGCTCGAGGCGGGGGCGGCGGTGCGGCCGCTGCAGACGGGGCGTACCCGTCACTACGTCTTCGCGGTGATGGTGGGCGCGCTGGTACTCGCCTGGTTCGGCGGCTGGCGGTGACGAGCCACCTGTTGGCCGTCATCGTCGCTGCTCCCGCCGTCGCAGCGGCGGTGTTGCTCGTCGTCCCGCGCTCAGCCCGGCAGACAACGCGGTGGATCGCCCTTCTCGCCGCCCTTGTCTCGCTCGCCGGTGCAGTCACCTTGGCCTTCCTCTGGGACAAAGGCACCGGTGGGTTTCAGTTTGTGCAGGACACGCCGCTGGTGCCGTCCTTGGGCATCCACCTCAAATTCGCGGCCGACGGCTGGAGCGTCGCGCTTTTGCTTCTCACCGGCCTCATCATCGTCACCGGCGTCCTGGCCAGCTGGGGGGTGGACAAGCGGGACAAGGAATTCTTCATCCTCCTCCTGGTGCTGGTCTCGGGCGTGCTGGGCGTCTTCGTCTCGCAGGACCTCTTCGTCTTCTTTCTCCTCTACGAGATTGCAGTGCTGCCGATGTACCTCCTCATCGGCATTTGGGGCAGCAGCCACGAAGTCCCCCCGGCCGGCCCCTTCCGTTTCGTCTGGAGTCGCTTCGCGGTGGGTTCCCGCGAGTACGCGGCCATGAAGCTGACACTGATGCTTCTGGTTGGCTCGGCCGCCATCCTGGTGGCCATCTTCGTCCTCTGGAGCCGGTCCGGGGCCCGTACCTTCGACCTCCAAGTCCTCCAGAGCGTTGCCTTTTCAAAGTCGACACAAATGCTGGTGTTTCCACTCATCTGGCTCGGCTTCGGCACGCTGGCGGGCGTCTTTCCCTTCCACACCTGGTCACCGGATGGCCACGCCTCGGCGCCCACCGCGGTGTCCATGCTTCACGCCGGGGTGTTGATGAAGCTCGGCGCCTTCGGTGTCATGCGGGTGGGCATGGTGCTCGCGCCGGACGCGGCCGTGGTGTGGGCCCCCGTCGTCGGGACGGTGGCGGTGGTGAACATTCTCTACGGCGCGCTGAGCGCCGCCAGCCAGACCGACCTCAAGTACGTCATCGCCTACTCTTCCGTCAGCCACATGGGCGTCGTCATGTTGGGGGCGGCCACCCTCAATGCCGTGGGCTGGAACGGGGCGGTGTACCAAATGTTTGCCCACGGCATCATGACCGGCCTCTTCTTCGCGCTGGTGGGCCTCGTCTACGAGAGAGCTCACACCCGCATCATTGCCCGCATGGGCGGCTTCGCCCACGTCATGCCTGCGGTGGCAGCCTTCTTCACCCTGGCGAGCCTGTCGTCGCTGGGCCTTCCCGGCACCGCCGGCTTCGTCGCCGAATTCCTCGTCTTTCTCGGCTCATCCACCAGTGCCTTCCCGTGGTGGACGGTGCCCGGCGTCCTGGGGGCATTCGTCACCGCGGTCTACGTGCTGCGCGCGGCGAAGACGATTTTTTGGGGACCGGCGCCCACCGGTGCCTCCGCGCACCTGCGGGACGTCCGGGGCACGGAGTGGGGCGCACCGCTGGTCCTGGGCGCGGCGCTCGTCCTCTTTGGACTCTGGCCGCGTTTCCTCTTGGACTTCATCGACATCACCAGCTCTGGCTTTCTCACCCGGCTGCCACTTCTCGCCCAGGCGCTACGCTAAATGCCCTCTTGGCTCCACCTCCTCAGCCTGGACATGGCGGTGGCCGCAATTGCCGGCCTGGTGTTGCTGGGGGATGCCGTGCTGCCGGGGCATGGACGGCTGTGGGGCCGGCTGACGGCCGTTCTCTTGGCCGCCGTGCTGGGCGCTTCCTTCCTGGTCGACGTGTCCGGGGTGACGCCTCACGGCGCTTACGTCTCGGACGCCTGGGTGCTTTTTTTCAAGCGCGTCTTCCTCTGCGCCGCCTTGCTGGCAGTGATGGGCGCCATGGACTGGCTCAACCAGCAGGCACCCCTGCGCCAGGCTGAGTACTACGCGCTGCTCCTGTTCAGCGTGGTGGGGATGATGATTTTGCCGGGCGCGCGCGACTGGGCGCTGCTTGTCGTCAGCTTCGAGCTGATGGGCGTCCCTTTGTATGTGCTGTCGGCGTGGGCGAAAAACGACGGACCGGCCGACCGGCCGAAGCTTGCCGCCGAGGCTGGTTTGAAGCTGTTTGTGACGGGCACGGCCAGCTCGGCCCTCACCTTTTTTGGGCTGGCCCTCATTCTGGGCTTCACCCAGTCGACGCTGATTGCGGCCGTTCCTGCAGGTCCGTTGCCGCCACTCGCCGGCGTGGGGCTTCTCTTGGTGGTGGCCGGCTTCGGCTTCAAGGTGGCGGCCGTTCCCTTCCACATGTGGGTGGCCGACACCTACCAGGGTGCCCCAACGCCCTTCGTGGCCTTCCTTTCGGTTGCGCCGAAGGCAGCCGGACTGGCCGCGCTCAGTGTGGTGCTTCTTTCCGGCTGGGCGCAGCAGTGGGGCGTGTGGGAGCCAGCCCTCATCTTGCTGTCCGTGAGCAGCATGCTGGTGGGAAACCTCTTCGCCCTTCCGCAGACGGACCTGCGGCGGCTGCTCGGCTTCTCTGGCATTGCGCAAATTGGCTACGTGCTGGTGGCCCTCTGCGCCCGGACGGAGTTTGGGGTGGCGATGGCACTGTTTTTCATTGCCACCTACGTCTTCACCAATCTCGGCGCTTTCCTCGTGCTGCATGCCGCGGCTGAGGCGTCCGGCGGCCATTCACTCGTCCGCCTAGCCGGGCTGTCGCGCCGCTCACCCTTTCTGGGAGCGGCCATGCTGGTTTTCTTGCTTTCGCTGGCCGGCATCCCCTTCGTCGCCGGCTTCTGGGCGAAGCTGTTTGTCTTCCTCGCGGGCTACCGCGCCGGCCTGGTGGTCCCGGTTGTCCTTGGCGTGGTGCTGGCTGTGGTGGGCCTCTTCTATTACCTCGGCGTGGCTCGCTCGACTTTCATGTCCGAGGGAAAGTCCTCCGCGCCCCTCCACGCCGGCCTCCCCCTCCGGGCGGCCATTACCCTCTGCCTCCTCGCGGTGGTTGGACTCGGGCTCTGGCCGAGACCGCTGTTGGAGGGGGCGACACGGGCCGCAAAAGCCTTCGGCACGGCCCCGGTCCTGTCTGCTACCCGGTGAAGTAGTCGATAACGATGGTGTCTTCCCGCAGCGTCTCGGGGCTGAGGCACTCCTGCTCCTCGGTGGCCATGTCTGCTGCCACCGCTGCGACGAAGGCCTGGACGCGCGAGAGGTAGCCCTCGAAGTCGCGGTTGGGGTCGAGCCCGACAAGGGCCGCAATGCTGGCCCGCTGCTCTCGGTGCTCGTCGTCCATCTTCTCCACCCGGACGGCGCCCCAGGCGTCGATGTTGGCCAGCACGGGCCGAAGCAAGCTGTCCTCGTGGGAAATGTGCTTGAGGAAGGCGTCGTAAAAGCTTGCCAGGCGGTGCCGTAGCCGCTCGGCCGTTTCCCTTCGCTTGGCAGCAATGTCTTCCAGCAGCGTGCCGATGTCCGCCATTTCATCCCGTAGAACGGAATGTTCGTCGAGGATGAGTTTGCGGACTTGACTGGCAGTTAGCTCCATGTCGCAAACCTCCTGGGCTTGTACGGGCCAGCGAATGGCCAATGCCGGCTGTCAGCTGTGCGCGTGGCCTCGGGCATGGGCAGCGCTACCCCCTTGTGCAAGAGGGGTGCCCTCTGCTGTAGCCCTGGCGGGGTGTGCCCGATGTCCAAGGGGTGCGCGGCGGCCGTTTCCCCGCGCAAAGGGTGCGGCACAGGCAACTTAGTTCGCTCGAGGGGGGCTCATCTTGGACTTGGGAGTTGCCGGTGCTCGCAGTCGGAGCAGGCCGGCACGCCCGCCTTTGCAAGCGACGCGCGCGCGAGGACAGTCGCCTGCGCGCCTCCCCCCAGCGAAGGCCCGCGGCTCACCGGTTCGCTTCGTAGGCGGAACAGGGCTCGGGTTCCAAAATGACGCGAAAGCGAGATTCATAAGCGCCGACGCATTCCCGCGAGCAGAACCAACCCACCCGCTTCATCGGCACGGCCCCCTGAGCTGTCAGCCGCTTCGCCTCGGGAACCAGGACTTCGTCCACCCCGTGTCGTGCTCGCCGGCAGAAGCTGCAGCGGACAGACGTCCGCACCGGTCGTTTGGAGAGAATCCACATGCCCGTTCCCCCTCCCAAGCTGTTCTCGGGAAGGGTGTGCAGCCGTCACCGCCGTGACGAGTGGCTCAGGCGGTGCGAGGCTCGGGGCTGCCTTGGGTGTCGGGCTCGAGAATTACCCGAAATCGCGCTTCGTAGGCCGCCACGCAGCGCCGCCCGCAAAACCAGCCGAGCCGCTTCACCGACACTGCCCCGTGGGCGTGGAGTTCATCCGCCGGCGGCAGAAGCCCTGAAGGCTGCTGCAGCGCCAGCGGCGCGCGACACCAGTTACAGCGGACCGGCGCCCCTTTTGCTTCCCGTTTGCCGAAAGTCCACGCCATGTGCAGCCCGCGTTCTTGATTCGCTCCTTGCCCACTCCTCTCACAGCAGGGCACGTGCCAGTGCCAAAATTGACCACCCGTGCGAAGTGACTTCGCAGCGTCAGCGCAACCGGCCGGCATCACTGGACACTGGACGGGTGGGGGCGTCGGCCCCCACCAGCTGCGGGGGTGCCTCCCACCCAGGTGGGGTCACAATACCCACACTGCGCTACGACATAAGCCTAAGTTAGGGTGCCGGCGACGCACCAGTGGCATTTGGGAGGCGGCGGCAGCAGCAGACCGCCCCCCGTTTCGAGGAGCGCCGTTGCAATTTGAAATTCGCACCCTGCGTTCGCACAACCGTTTGCTCTTCAAGGCCTGGGGGCACCCCACACCGGAAGAAGTGTTTGCCTGCGCCTCGGCCGTCATCGCAGCGCTCAGTAAGCTACGCGCCGGCTTCGACGTCCTGGCGGACCTCTCTGGACTGGCCAGCCTACCCGACGCGTGCATGCCTCACGTCAAGCGGCTCCAGTCCTCTCTGGTGGCGAACGAGGTGGGACGCGTCGTCCGCGTGTGCGGCCCACTGCCGGACGTCATTCTCAAGCTCGAGCGGCAGTCGCGCGCCGAAGGCTACACCGCCCACCTGGCCACTTCAGTGGCCGAGGCGGAGACGCTGTTGGCGGCACCGCAGGGTCGGTGACGCGCGGGCCTAGGCCGCAGGCAGCTGGCGCGCGGCAACTTCTCCCAGCCGACGCTGCTCGCCGATGAAGCGGCGGCGGTAGAAGCTGGACGTATTCTTGTTGCACACCACCTGAAAGCAGGTGGAGCCTCCGCGCTCGGGAACCACCACCGACCAGGCCAGGAAGAGGTTCCACAGGCGGAACCAGCGCTCGCCGTAGGCCTTCACCACCGCGTCCTTGTTGGACAGCCAGTTCCGGTACCACCGCTCGATGGTCAGCGAGTAGTGGATACCGATGTTCTCGACGCTGTGGATTTCGAAGCCGGCGCACTCAAGCTGTTTGGTGACGAAGCTTAAGGGGAGACTCGCATCGGCTCCCTGGAAAATGTACTTCGACATGAACATCCCCCAGCTGAAGTCCTCGGGGGTCCAGTTGCGGCGGAGACCGGCAATCTGGAGGAAAAACAGGCCATCGTCGGCCAGCATCCCAGAGAGCTGGCGGAGGAATTTTTGGAAGTTCCGGATGCCGACGTGCTCGGCCATTTCGAGGACGCTGATTTTGTTGTAGCGCGCCTCCGGAATGGCTCGGTAGTCGAGGGTCAGCACGCGGGCCCGGTCCTGCAGACCCGCTGCCGCGATGCGCTCCGTCCCGAGCTCCGCTTGGCGCGCGCTGAGGGTCACCCCGGTGGCGTCGACCCCAAAAATCTCGGCGCAATGCCGGACCAGTGTTCCCCAGCCACATCCCACGTCGAGCAGCTTCTCGCCCGGACGCAGCTGGAGTTTCTCGCCCACGATGTTCAGCTTGTTCAGCTGGGCTTGCTCGAGCGTCTCGTTCCCGGTGACGAAGAAGCCTGAGGTGTAGACCATCAGCTCGCCGAGAAATGCGGCGAAGAAGTCATTTCCCCGGTCGTAGTGGCCGGTCACCAGCTTCTTGTCCATCGAGCGGGTGTGCACCAACACCGAGGGCAGGAACCCGGCGAGAATGAAGCCCACCTGTCCAGCCGTCAGCCGGTAGTTGATGAACTCCCCGCGGCGCAGAAAGTCCTGCAGGTCCTCGTTCACCTCGAAACGGCCGTCGATGTAGCCTTCGATGAAGTCGTACATCGGGACCTTGCCGCGGAACTGCTCGACCTCGCCGCCGATGGACCGGTACGACAGACACTGCTTCAGTTGGGTATCCAAGAGTTGGGCACCATCTCAGAGCGGCCCTTCCACTGCAACGGCTGATGCCAGGAAATTTTCTTCGAGGCTTGTGGCCAACAGTCTCTTGGCCGAGCCTGACCTGGCCCTGACATTGTGCAGCCCTGGGCCTTCCACTTCTCCAAGGTGAACCGGTGTAACCTTCCGGTGCTGCTGTGGGACCTGGAAAGAGGAGGAAACGCTATGAAACTGGAAGACCTACCGCCCCAACTGCGCGATGCGGCAACTTCCCTGCAGAAGCTCGCGGGCGATGCCTACGACAAGGCACGAGCAAAGTTTCTGGAGGGACTGGCGGACCACACGGGCGACGTCGACAAGGCAAAGCAGAACGCCGAGGACCTCCTCGAACAGGCGCGCTCCAAGTCGGCGAGTTTCGTCGAACAAGCACGTGCCAAGTCTCAGCAATTCTTGAAGCAGGCTCAGGCCACGTCCGAGGACTTGTTGAAGAAGGCCAAGGACCAGCTGGACAAGAAGAAGTAAGGCAAGCGGACCCAGAATCGCCACCCGACTTGGGCGCGCTGGACCGGAAATGAAGGCCGGAGCGTCTTGGTCTCCGAATCCGGATGCCCCAGTTCGAGAAGTGCCCTGGGGTGCTCGCCAACGGCACCGACTTCGCTCTGCGCAGGGCTTGCGGCGAAGTCCTCAGCCGGCAGACGATTGCCCAGTCGCTCGTCTGAAGAGGGGGCTACCCGTGGCGGTGAGTCCGATGGTGAAAGCTGGCGCTGCGCTTCGGAAGATTGCGCTCGGCTTTCCCGAGGTGCATGAGGACTTTCCCTGGGGCGAGCGCGCCTTCAAGGTGAAGAAAAAGGTCTTCCTCTTCATGCACTACGACGCTAAACACCTCGCGCTCTCGGTCAAGTTGCCGCAGTCGCAGGGCGCGGCACTCATCCTGTCCTTTGCCGAGCCGACAGGCTACGGCCTCGGACGCGCCGGGTGGGTCTCTGCCCGCTTCGCTCGTGGTGCCCGTCCCCCAGTGAAATTGCTCGCGGCCTGGGTGAGCGAAAGTTACCAAACCATCGCTCCTGCCAAACTCGCCTCAGCGCTCGCCGTCGGCAGTTCATCTGCCCGTGGGCGGCGGCCCGTGCACAGGAAAACGAAGAGCTGATGGCCACCGCCGCCGACCCGACTGGCACCGTCATCCGGACACAGCTGCGTGGCCAGCACCTCTTGACCGAGCCGGTCTTCAATAAGGGTACCGCCTTCAGCGAAAGCGAGCGGAGCGCCCTCAAGCTTCACGGCCTATTGCCGCCCGCCGTGGAAACGCTGGAACAACAGTGTGCACGGGCCTACGAAGCCTACCGTCTCAAGGACAATGACCTCGAGCGGCATATTTACCTGCGCGCTTTGCAAGACACCAACGAGACGCTTTGTCTCGCGCTGCTGAGCCGACACATCGAGGAGATGACGCCCATCGTCTACACCCCGACCGTGGCGCTGGGCTGCATCAACTTCTCCCGCATCTATCGCCGTCCACGTGGCCTGTTCATCTCCTACCCGCTGCGCGAGCGCATGGACGAGCTTCTCGAAAGTCGGCCGTACCGCGAGGTGGACGTCATCGTCGTCACCGATGGAGAGCGCATCCTGGGCATCGGCGACCAAGGGGCGGGCGGGATGGCCATCCCCATCGGCAAGCTTCAGCTCTATTCCCTCATCGGGGGAATCGAACCCTCCCGCACGCTGCCGGTGCTGCTCGACGTCGGTACCAACAACCCTGACCGCCTCCGGGCGCCGGACTACATCGGCTGGAAGCACGAACGCATCGGCGGCGAGGAGTACTGGAATTTCGTCGAGGACTTCGTCACCGCAGTCGAGCGTGCCCTCCCGCAGGTCCTCCTGCAGTGGGAGGATTTTGCCCGGCCCCATGCCCGGCCGCTCCTCGACAGGTACCGAAACCGGCTGTGCACCTTCAACGACGACATCCAGGGCACTGCAGCCGTCGTGGCGGGCGCCCTTCAGGGTGCGCTGCAGGTGACCGGGGAACGGCTGGTCGAGCAAAACGTTGTCATCGTCGGCGGTGGCAGCGCCGGCACCGGGCTGGCTGAACACTTACTCCTGGCCATGGGCCGCCGTGGGCTTTCCGAGGCCGAGGCGCGGCGACGCTTCTTTCTCCTGGACTTGTACGGGCTACTGCACACCGGAATGGCCAATTTGTCGCCGGTGCAGCAGAAGTTTGCTCAGCCGCGCGAAGCCGTGGCCGACTGGGGGACTGGCCCGGACGGCCAAATTGGGCTGCTGGACGTGCTGAAACGGGTCAGGGCAACGGTGCTGGTGGGTGTCTCCGCACAGCCTGGCGCCTTCTCTCAGGCTGCCGTGCAGATGATGGCCAGCAAAGTCTCGCGGCCCATCATCTTCCCGCTGTCCAATCCCACCGACCGCCAGGAGGCGGCGCCGGGTGACCTCCTTCGTTGGACCGATGGTCGAGCGCTGGTGGCCAGCGGCAGCCCGTGTCCGCCGGTCCGCCTCCTCGGCCGCACCATCAGCGTTGCCCAATGCAACAACCTCTACATTTTTCCGGCAATTGGACTTGCAGTCACCGCCTCGCGTGCCTCCCGCGTCACCGATGGGATGATGCTGGCCGCCGCTGAAGCGCTGGGGGAGCTGTCGCCCGCGCGGACCGGTGCTGACGCCCCGCTGCTTCCCTCGCTGGAGGCCCTCCCCACGCTTGCCCAGCACGTGGCAACCGCCGTGGCGCTGGAAGCCGTCCGTGCAGGGGTCGCGCCCGCAGCAACGGAAAGCGCGACCCGTCGACGCGTGCAAGACAGCAGCTGGGTTCCGGAGTACGCCAGCATTCTCCCGGCCCCCTAACCGCTGCCCGCAAGGACTTCGCCCAGGCGTCGGCCGTTACCGAGACCGGTAAAAAATGTACGTCGCCGAGTAGTTCACCTTGAGGGTCGCGCCCACGCTGGTGGCGTCGCAGCCGGTCGCTGGCGGCTGACCGCCGTGGGTGTCCACCCGCTGGACGTATTCCATTCCGCCGAGCGTCCCGCTGGCATCGCCCTCCTTCTTCGGCACCAGAAGCCAGGGGACGGCACCCGGTTCAGGGGAGGGTGCGCGCTTGGCGGCAGCCGCATTTCCCACAAACCGACTGCCGTCCGTGGCAACCCAGGACGGGCCGGCCCCGTGGGTCCCCACGGCGAGGGCCGTGGCCTCGGGGCCGGCGTACAGCGTTGCCTCGGGCGCGGTCAGCTTCCACTCCGCCCCGGTGCCATCTGCCCGAGCGGTGCAGGTGTAGTTTTGAGTGCCACGGGCAAACCAACGCAGAGCCGGAGCCATTGTCGCCGGCGCTTCGAGGTCAGCCGGGACGCTGGGGGGCGCGAGTGCAGGTGCGGAGGCGCAACCCGTGCCGAGCAGGACTGCTGAGGCACTGGCCAGAAAACGCAAGGCGCTCCAATTCATCGGATTCTCCTTCTGGGGAGTGGCTTCGTCTAGCTTCCTCCGGTTGCCGCGCGGCGCCAAGCCCAAACCTCCCCCAGGCCCCGGCGGGCCATCTCAGCTCATTCGGCCGTTGTGCTTCTCGCGGGTACACGGCGCCGTTCGTCAGGGTCCGCCTGGCCATTCACCCTTGGCATGCACCGCTGCGGTGTCGTGCGTCTTCTTCGGCTGGCGTCGAGCGCTTTCGCCTCGTCTTCGTCGATAAAGTCGATGTGGCAAAGGATGTCGCCAGGTGTTTGACCGCTATTTGGACCGCATCCGGGAGTGTCGCGAAGGCGGTCGCGCCGCAAGAGCTGTGTTGACATTGGGCTGCGGCGTTGTTCCATTCCAGCGCTCCTCTGGAGGACCGGCGGCCATGTCAGCGATGCGACAGGAAACAGACAGCCTCGGGACTGTCGAGGTCCCAGCCGATAAGCTCTGGGGAGCGCAGACACAGCGCTCGCTTGAATATTTCAGTATTGGTCATGACCTCATTCCACGAGAGATGATTGCGGCCTATGCCGTCTTGAAAAAGGCGGCAGCCATTGCCAACCACAACGGTAAGAGGCTTCCCTTCGAGCAGTACCAGCTCATCGTTCACGTTTGCGACGAGATTCTCGCGGGTGAGCATCACAACATGTTTCCGCTCCACGTGTGGATGACCGGGAGCGGTACGCAGTTCAACATGAACGTGAATGAGGTCATCTCCAACCGCTGTTGCCAAATCGCGGGCACGCCGTTGGGCTCGAAGAAGCCGGTCCATCCGAACGACCATGTGAACATGGGACAGTCGTCCAATGACACGTTCCCGACGGCGATGTACATCGCGGCGTCCCTCAGCGTAAAGCAGAAGCTGATTCCAGCGGTGCGCGATCTCCGCGACGCCATTCAAGCAAAGAGCAACGAATGGAAGGACATTATCAAAATTGGCCGGACGCATTTGCAGGATGCGACGCCGCTGACCCTCGGCCAGGAGTGGTCAGGGTATTCCTGGATGCTTTCTGACGACCTTACCCGTCTAGACACCGCACTGGAGGGAACCTACCAGTTGGCACTCGGCGGAACGGCGGTTGGAACCGGATTGAACGCGGCGCCCGGGTTTGCCGAAGCAGCAGCGGAACAGATTGCAAGGCTCACAGGGCTTCCATTTGTCACCGCGCCGAACAAATTCGCGGCGCAGGGCGCTCACGACGCCTTGGTTCAACTTTCGGGGACTCTTCGAACTCTAGCGGCATCGCTTTATAAGATTTCAAATGACGTCCGTTTGATGTCCTGTGGGCCACGGGCAGGGTTTGCGGAGTTAATCCTTCCTTCCAACGAACCGGGCTCATCGATTATGCCAGGGAAGGTAAACCCGACCCAAGCTGAGGCGCTTGCCATGATTGCCGTGCAAGTCATGGCGAACGACGTGGCGGTTGGCTTCGGCGGTGCCGGTGGCCACCTCGAGATGAACGTCTATAAACCCCTCATGATTTATAATGTTGCTCATTCGCTCGAGCTCTTGACTGACGGATGCACCAACTTTAGACGGTTTCTGGTCGAAGGCACCAAACCAAACTTAACCAAAATCCATCAAGATGTCGCAAATTCCTTGATGTTGGTGACTGCGCTGTCGCCGGTGATTGGATACGACAAAGCGTCCAAAATCGCCCACCATGCATTGGACAACAATCTCACACTGAAGGAGGCAGCGCTGAATTTGGGATTTGTCACAGCTGCCGAGTTCGACAAGATTGTGGATCCATCAAAAATGCTCGGTCCAGGAGGCGATTAGCTCCGAGCAACGCGAGAAGGTCGGGGTGACGCTCGGTTCCCTGTTGCTTGGGCCGCCCTCACCCTATCGAGGCTAACAACGCTGCTGCGAGGGCCACCGAAATCGAAACAAGACAGGCCAACAGTGGGGAGTTGAGTGGGGCCGGTGAACTCCTTGGGAGGAGAGCTGGATACGTGGGAACGGGCTCCGGCCGAGGCGGGCTTTTGCATCTGTTTCTACTGCTATCGCTCGCATGTCAGGCCCACTCGACACCGTCCCCAACTACCTCCAGCCAGGGGGTCCCGACGGCACGACCCGCGGAGCACGCCTCTTGGTGCCGCGCTGACGTGCATCAAACCGCTGAGGCAGAATTTGGTGTGAAGGGCCCGCTTTCAGACCTCAACACAGAGTTCCTCGAAGCGCATGCGCGGGCGCGAGATGAGCAATGTACGGAATTGGAGTCCAAACGCCTGGTTCTGCGTTACTCCTTCGGACTCTATGAAGCCCGCTACATGGGGAAGGAGGTTCTTCGAACTTTCGTCGTTCCCAAAGCGTACCATCCGGTCAAAGACGTCTCGCACGCTGTCTTCTTAGCAGCGCTCCTCTTCGCAGAGCAGCCAGGGGCTGTGCGCGACCAACACGTGGCCCGCACTCTCGACGCCCTCGATGCTGCTCTAGTCCAGATGGGAGACGCGTCGTCACCGACCGCGACGTTGCTGCCTGCCAGTCTTCGAGCGAGACAGCGCAGAATTTTGGAACGTACCCGGCAGGCGGTTGCAACCTTTTCCCAAGGTGGACTCGGGCCGGATGCTCGGCGGAGCTATTTCCAGTCGGTTCGCGGCGATCTCATCGAGAATCTGCGGGACATCTCAGCGGAGAGTCTCCGGGCACTTCATGCTGCGGTCGAGACCACTCGGCGACTGGTCTCCAGTGTCAATCCTGACGCTTGGGATTCAGTCATCGTCGTCGTGGGAGTCGTGCACCAGGCTCGGGCTCGCGAGATTGGGATTCAATACTTTGAGCGGCTGTTGCAGGAGCCGGTGGGTGAGGGCGCCCGCAATGAACGTCGCTTGGTTGTCGCTGAACAGTTGTTCCAGGGTTCAGAGCAGTACGGACTCCTGGCGACGCACCTCGTCGACCAGGCGGGTGGAGTGAGCGTCTTTGCCGACCCTCTTCGAATGCAGTGGGATGTGCTCGGAGACAACGGCGCGGCCCTCGACGCTCTCTTGCCTCGGTAGGCAGGAATGGGGTGAACGACCTTGGCCGCCGCAGGCGCAGGGCTCCGGCCCGAAGACGGTGACTCGGGGAATTGACTCCATCGTCCGGAGGGAAGTCGACGAGGTGTGGGCGCGCGGCATGCCGCCGAAGGGCACGACCGACGTTGCTGAGGGTCCAGTTGGCCCTTCTCGACACCCGTCCCCAATTAACCCTGAGGCTTGCCGCGGCGTGAACGGGGCGTAGCTGCAGCCTTCCCGATTCGTGTGCCCGGTAGGTTCTCCAAACCCCAATGAGCCATCGCGTCCAGAACGGAGCTCAGCTGTTTTCCACGTGCGGTAAGATGGTACGTCGCCCGCCCTCGATGACTTGGGTCGGGGCGCGGCTCGACGATTCCCGCTTCGCTTAGCCGGGCAAGACGGTCAGCCAGGATGTTGGTGGCGATGCCTTCGGGAGATGCCAAGAACTGGTCGAAACGCTCCTTACCCAGAAACATGTCTCGCACCAAAAGGAGCGTCCATTTGTCACCGAGGATGTCCAAGGTGCAAGCCACCGGACAGTTGGACCGCCCGTTCATCCGCATGCGCGAATACTCTGATTGTCACTTGCCATTGGCAAGTCCGGCTTTTAGTAGCAGGCAGCTTGCATTCTGCAAGTAGTGGCGTCCTGGCCAACCGGGGCGCCCGAACACAGGGGTGCGAAAGATGAAGCTCGACGGGAATACAATCTTGATTACAGGCGGATCAACCGGCATTGGGTTTGAGTTCGCCAAGGAGTTCGAGCGGCGGGGGAACACGGTCATCATCACTGGACGGGACAAGGCGAAGCTCGAACGCGCCCGCAGCCTCGTTCCTCACCTTCACGCCTTTCAAAGCGACGTCAGCCGGGTGGAGGACATCGAGGCCCTCCATCAGCGGGTCACTCAGGAGTTTCCGAACCTCAACGTGCTGTTCAACAACGCGGGCGTCATGCGAATTGTGAATCTCCATAAGGCGGAAGGCAGTCTGGAAGACTTCACAGCCGAGGTGGACACCAACCTCAAGGGACCGATTCGCATGACAAGGCGCTTTTTGCCTGAGCTCAAGAAGCGGCCGAGCGCGGCAATCGTCAACATCACTTCAGGGTTGGCATTCGTGCCGCTACCCATCTCGCCAATCTACTGCGCGACGAAAGCCGCGCTGCACTCGTTTTCGCTCTCGCTTCGCGCTCAGCTCGCCAACACCAAAGTCAGCGTCTTCGAAATCGCACCGCCGGCTACCGAGACTGAACTCCTCGGGCCCTTCGAAGCTGAAGACCTAAAGGGCGTGCCCCTCATGAAGGTCGACGAGATGGTTCGAACCAGTCTGAAGGGTCTCGCCGACGGGCGGTTGGAAATCCGACCAGGTCAGAGCAACCAGTTGAAGCTGATGAATCGTTTGGCTCCAGAATTCATTCTCTCCCAATTAAGCAAGCCCGTCGCGAGGATGCTGCAGGGCTGATGCGGAGCGCCCGACGGCAGCGGGCGCCTTCTCAGAGGCGACGAGCCAGCGCCGCGACTTTTGGACTTCCTGCGACACCCCGCGGCCTCTGGGTGTCGTAGAACGCGAGGCCAACGGTTGCATCGAGAGTCGAAGGTCGTGCACAGTTCTAGCGCAGACCCAAGATTGCGTCTTTGAGAGGGAGTCGCCCATGAATGCTGGTTGCCTCGTTGGTGCCGTTGCCGCGCTGACCTTCGCTTCGCCGGTGCTCGCCGAGACGTCGGCGAGGCGCTTGCTGGCGGTCGGAGATCGGGCACCTGACTTCACACTTCTCAGCAACGAGTGGAAGGAAGTCAAACTCAGCGACTTTCAAGGGAAGAAAAACGTGGTCGTTGTGTTTTATGTGCTCGCCTTTACCGACACTTGAAGCAGTCAACTCAAAGCCTATCAGGCTGATGGGCCAAAGTTGGATGCATCAGACACCGTAGTTCTCGGAATCAGCAACGATAGCCCAGCTGCGAACGCTGCATTCGCCCGCCAAATTGATGTTCACTTTCCACTTTTGAGCGATCAGAATGGGAAGGTACTCCAGCAATACGGAGTTCCGGTTCGCTACAAGCAGGTTGGGAACACCAGCTATGAATTGGCACAACGCGCGACGTTCCTTATCGACAAGCAAGGCATCATCCAGCACGTCGAACTGGGACAAGAGGCGGTGGACCCTGCAAAGACGGTAACGGCTTGCAGCCTCTTGAACCGTCCCAAGCAGCACCCGTAGCCACAACTGCTCGATGTGATGCCTCTCAACCGGGGGCGACGCACAGAAAAGCACGAGCGGAGCGTCACGAAGCCGGGAGGGGTGAGCGTGGCGCGCGGCTTTGGGCCCAACTGCGACGCGAACGCAAAATGCCCCCACCCGGCTCCCCGCGAGAATTCATTACAGGCGCTGGAGCGGGGCCTGAGGCGCTCGTCCCAGTTGATGCAGCACCTTACCGCGCACTTTGTGTCGGGTAGCGCGAGAGCGGCCGTGGGCCAAGAGACACCTGCTCTCAGGCCTTCGCGTTAGCCACCGCTGCTTTCGCTCTTCCCGACATCGGAAAGGTGGGGCCGGGCCAGCACGAGCGCAACCCCCTTAAACTGATCTCAGGAGTGTTCCTCGCGCGGCGATGACTATGCTGTTTGGGTGCTGGCGATATGGAATGCGGGAAAACCATCCCCGGCGGACTACCCGGGGTCACGTGTGCGCTCGACAAAGAGCATTCGGGAAGCTGCGCCGCAACTGAAGCGGCGAACGCCCGCCGGCTCGTTCACCCATCGAGCGGGGAGGCGGGTCTTGCCGCTTTTGACCGGACGGCCGACGAAGACCTCGCAGACCTACTGGAGAGGCGTACCGGCGCACATGGTGGTGGCATAGATGCGACCTTCCTAATGGCGATTCGGACGGCCATCGCCCGGTTGAGGCGGGGTAGGTGATGGACCGTTTCCGTTGCCCAACACGAATCTCCGCGAAGACTGTCAGAAAGCGTACCGTCAGGGTTGAACCGCTACTTCACGGCTGAGGAGGCGGCCAGCCAAACTGTCAGCGCCGCTTGGCGCCAGCGAGTTGGACCAGCTGCTCCAGCGCTTCGTACGGTTGGGCGCCGACGACTCCGTGGCCGCCGGCGACGAAGGTCGGGACGCCGGTGACGCCCAGGGCGCGCGCGTGCGCCCAATCCCGATCGACCGCCGAGCGAAATGCGCGCTCGCTCAAGATGCGTCGGGCCTCGTCGGCCGGCAGGCCAATACGCTCGGCAATCCCCACCAACGACTCGACGCTGCCAATATCAATACCGTCGACGAAATAGGCGCGGTAGAGCGCGTCGTGAATCGCCGGCCGGCCCGCGAGCTCGCCCCACTTGCCTAGCTCCTGCGCGAGTCGAGAATTGTACGTGCGCTCGCGCCGCGCGTACGGCAACCCCTCGGCGTCCATGAGCGACTTCATGCGCGAGTGCATCGCATTCAGGTCGAGCCCGCGCCCAGCGAACAGTTCCGTCAGTGCGATGCCGCCCGGCGGCGTATCGGGATGCAGCGGAAACTGAACGCGCACCGGGCGCAGGTCATAGGCCTTTACCAACCGTTCAGTACGGACCGTACTGAGATAGCACCATGGTCAAACGTAGTCGGCGAAGACTTCCAGAGTGACTGTGCTCATGAAACGAATATAAGGCGCCGCCACAGCCGGTGCGAGCGCCCTTAGCCTGGCGAGTTGCGCGATTATCTCGAGCGGATGAGTAGACATGTTCAAGGCGCCTCCAAGACGACCATCGAGACCCAACGCAACTCCGCAACGTGCGGGCACCGCGGGAGCGGTGCGGAAGAAGTCAAGGAGCCCGTCGGCGAGATTCCGCCTTCCGGAGAGGTCGCAGCCAGCCACCTCTTCGCTGTTGAGCCCGTGTCATTGCGTCTATGACCTGTGAGGTAGCACCACTTCCCTGTCCCAATAGGGCGGGTCCCCAAAGGCGAGACGCAGCGAAGCCGTCAGCTCAGAAACCTTGGCTGAAGGACGTCGATTTTTGGGGTACGCAATGTAAAGGACGGCGCCCTCGGGCTCGACCCCGACGTCAATGGTGCGGAGTTGCCCGCTTGCCAGGGGGGCGGAGACTAGAAACGTCGGCAATAGCGCAATGCCCAGGCCGGCGATGGCGGCGTCCCGCATGAGGATGCCATTGTTGAGGCGGAGGCCCGTCTCGGGCCGGAACACCACGCTTTGGTGTTTCCCCCTTCGCATGGCGAAGCGCCAGTCGGCCGCGCCGCGGAGCGTGTAGAGAATGGCCCGGTGCCCTTGTAGCTGCGCAATGCTGCCCGGATTCCCGTGCGTTTCGAGGTAGGCAGGGGCCGCGACCAGAGCCCGCCGACTCGGCGCCAACCGCCTGACAACCAACCGGCTGTCGCGGACCGGTCCGTGGCGGATGACCGCGTCGTAGCCGGCGGCGGCGGCTTCAACAAAGCGGTCATCCAGGTCGAGGGTGAGTTCGATGCCGGGGTTCTTCCGTAAGAAGGGAAACAGCGCCGCTGCCAAGTGTAGGGTGCCGAAGCTGACGGGGGCCGAGAGGCGGAGGGGGCCTGACAGGGCCCGATGGCCCTCGGAAATCTCGTCTGCCGCGTCGGTGACGCCCTGGACAATGTGACGTGCTCGCTCGAGAAACCGAGTCCCGTCTTCGGTGAGGGACATCCGGCGGGTGCTTCGCTGCAAGAGTCTCGCCCCCAGAGTGCGCTCCAGCCATGCGAGCCGTTCGCTCACGACCGACTTGGAGATGCGCAGGCGTCGCGCTGCTTCGCTGAGCGAGCCCGACTCTGCCACCGCGACGAAGGTGCTGATTCCCTCGAGCTTCATCATCGTTCGGTATTTCCGGAAACCAGCTTCGAGCCTTCCCGCCCCAGACACCAGCGACAGCGCGCCGTCACAGTGCTACTTCGAACGGCTCGGCACTGGCCCGCTACTTCCACGGCACTGCCGGCTAGGAGACGGGCATGCTTCGCACGCTATTTGCTGTTCTGTGCTTTTTGCTGGTGTCTGCGCCGGTGTGGGCGCAGGTCCAACCGCTGCCCCCGGCTTTCCACACCCAAGAGATTCCAACGCCGGGGGCGAAGCTGTACGTCAGGGTTGGCGGTCGTGGCCCGGCCGTCCTGCTGCTCCATGGCTACGGCGAAACTGGAGACATGTGGACGCCGCTAGCCGTCAATCTCGTTCGCGACCATACAGTGGTCATCCCCGACCTGCGCGGTCTCGGGCTCTCCTCCCGGCCCCCGGGCGGTTACGACAAGAAGACGCAGGCGCAAGACATCGCCTTCGTCCTCGACGCGCTCCAAATCGAGCGAGTCGACCTGGTCACGCACGATATCGGCAACATGGTCGGGTATGCCTTCGCCGCCGAATACCCCGGACGCGTTAGCCGCTTTGTCATCATGGACGCGCCACTTCCGGGCATCGGACCTTGGGACGAATTGGTCCGAAGCAAGGCATTGTGGCACTTCTCGTTCGGCGGCCCCGACGCCGAGCGACTCGTCGCAGGCAGGGAGCGCATCTACCTCGACCGCTTCTGGAACGAGTTCTCGGCCGACCCAAGACGCTTCAGCGAAGTGTCCCGTGCTCATTACGCCAAGCTCTATGCAATGCCCGGCGCCATGCACGCGGGCTTCGCGCAATTTGCGGCCTTCGACCAAGACGCACGTGACAATCAGGCTTTTCTGTCCCGGGGAAAGCTGACGATGCCGGTGCTCGCCATTGGCGGGCAACAGTCGTTTGGCCCAACCATGGCGGTGGTCATGCGCGCCGTCGCTACCTCCGTCCAAGAGATGGTCATCCCGAATTCTGGGCACTGGCTGATGGAGGAGCAGCCGGCCGCCACGGTATCGGCCATCCGGGCGTTTCTCGACCAGGGCGACCCGGCGCGTCGCCTGACGCCTGGCGACATCTCCGAGTTGGCCACGCATGAAGCCGGCGCCGGAACGTCAGGCGTCACGGGCATTCAAACGACGGTGCTTTTTGGCGACCCAAAGGCGCCTGGCCTCTACACCATTCGGCTCACCGTTCCGGCCAACACCCGGATTCAGGCGCACACCCATCAGGACAACCGGGCCGTGACGGTGGTCTCCGGCATCTGGTACTTCGGCTACGGCAAGCGGCTCGACGATGCAGCGCTGAAACCGCTGCCGGCGGGAAGCTTCTACACCGAGCCGGCGAGCGTGGCGCATTTCGCCCTGACGAAGGACGTGGCCGCAGTCGTCGACATCACCGGTTTCGGGCCGACCAGTACCACGTACCTTGGGGCATCAGCGCGTCAGCCCTGAAGCCGGGCCGCCCCAGAGATTGACCGCCTAAGCTGGACGGGCGGTGGAAGTGACGCTGGTCTCAGCCACCTGCTGAGTGTCGGCGGCGGCCAATTGGTCGAATCATCCATGGTTTCGCGAGGAACCGAGTCTATTGAGCCCCCACGGAGTTTTGGTTTGATTCCGCTCACGATAGGTGTATATACACGACCATGACTTCGCCAGTTGATTCGCTTCGGGCCAAGTGTGTCCGAGTTTCCACCGAGTGCACGGCCTCCCAGCTCCGTCGCGCGGCGAGGGCCATCAGCCGCATTCACGACCACACCATCGCTTCCGCTGGGCTCCGCGGAACCCAGTTTAATGTCCTGGTGGCTCTTTCTCTCTTCGGGCAGGTGCCCCTGTTGCGCCTCGCCGATCGGCTGGGACTGGAGCGAACAACCCTCACCCGCAACCTGCGGCCCCTCGAGCGGGACGGCCTCGTCACGAGCAGTCCAGGACCGGACCAACGGGTACGGCTTCTCCGCCTCACGGACGAGGGGCAGCGCGCACTGGCGCGAGCGATTCCCCTCTGGGAGAAGGCTCAGAGACACGTCGTCAGCGGCCTCGGGACAAAGCGTTGGCACGAACTCCTGGCCGGCCTCAACGCCGCGAGCAACCTGAGGGTGGAAGGCTAGCAAGGCATTTTTTTTGGCAACTAAGGTGTATATACACTCATGGTGGAGGTAGAGTATGGAAGCGCGCAACAGCACGAAGATGTTCTGCGGACTGGTGGTCCTTCTCTTGGCGGTGGCCGGATGCGGCCACCCGGCGCCGCCCGCGAAGCTCACCAGAGACCTCGACCTCGAGGCGTTCGAGCAGGCGGTCCGTTTCAGGAATCCCGCAACGGCCACCGTAGCCGGACTCGCGAACCAATATTTGGCGACTGGGCGTGACAGCGACGGGTACGCGTACTTTTGCGAGCGGGCCGCCAGGGTGCCCGACCGGCCGCTTTTCGCTGCGCTGTGCGGGTTGTTTCAGGCGCGGATGGCGCCCACGGTCGCCCTCTTTCAGCGGGTTGCCTGGGTAAAGGAGGCCATGGCGCGGATGGATTGGGCCGCAGCTGCTGACGGACTATCGCGCTACTTCCGGGGAATCGTCTCGGCCCAGCTCCCAGACCGTTTCGGCCGGGCGCAGCAGGCCACGGAGGATCTCGAGTGGATGCTTGCTCATGAAAAGGAGTTTCCGCCTGGGCTCCGCCGCGGCGCCTACGCCGGGCTCGCGAGTGCCTACCGGCAGCTCGGAAGGCCCGACGCGGCCAGCAAGGCGCAGGAGCAGGCGGGCGGGCAGGGGGGACCGAATGCGCCGCTGCTTCTCACCGACTTCGCAGTCAATGCGCGTGACGGTTTCCGCTTCGCCGCACCAGCGCTGGTGAAGATGGCTCCTGGCGTTTACGTCGCCCAGGGATATGACTTCGCGGACATCGGCTTTGTCCTCACGAACGATGAGGTAGTCGCCATCGATGCAGGGACGAGCGAAGCCAACGCCCGTGCCGCTTTGGCCGCGCTCCGCAAGGTGAGCGACAGGCCGATTCGGACGATTATCCTGACCCACGCGCACTGGGACCACGTGGGCGGTCTACGCGCGCTGGCCGGGCCAAACACCGAGGTCATCGCCCAGGCTCGCTTCGCCGACGAATTGGAGCGCTCGAATGCAACCCCTTTTACCTTCCATGACTTCTTTGGCGAGGGCACGCCCGGCCAGCTCGAGGTCAAACCCACCCATCTCATTGCCAAGACCGAGACCCTCCTGATTGGCGGGACGCGCTTCACGCTCTATCCGGTCCACGGCGGCGAGACAGATGACGCGCTCCTAATCCAGTTGCCCGACCAGGGCGTAGTCTTCGTGGGCGATGCCTTCATGCCTTACTTCGGCGCGCCCTTCGTCGCCGAGGGCTCGGTGGAGGGCCTCCTGGACACCATCGCGCTGCTCCGCTCGCTAAAGCCGACCCTCCTGATACATGGCCACCCTCCGCTCACCGAGAATTTTACGGTGGCTGTCCTGGAGCCGTTGGAGCTGAGTCTGCACGTGCTCGAGCGTGACGTCCGGAAAGCCCTGAGGGAGGGCGCCCCGCTCGCCGATGCACTCGCACGAAATCTCGTTCCGTCAGAGTTAGAGGCATACCCCAACGCGGTGACTCCCTTTCTCCTGATGCGGGAAAACGCCATTAAGCGTCTGTATGCACAGTACACTGGTTACTGGAAGCCAGACGGCGAGGGCATCGCAGTGTTTTCACGCCATGAGGAGGCGGCCGCACTCGACCTGATAGCTGGCGGAGACGCGCATGTGTTTGCGCATGCGGTGACAAGCCTTGCCGACAGGGGAGACCTCGCCATGTCCCTCAAAATCGCGGACTTGGCACTCGCAGCGCATCCTAAGGACGCGGCGCTCATCGCACTTCGCATGCGGGCTCTGCAGGGGCTCCGTGCGAAGAATCAGTTCAGCCCGTTCAAATTCATCGTCTATTCGGAGCTTGCCGGCGCGGAGACGCCGCTGCCACCGCACTAACGAAGTAAAGCCGCCTGCGCGGTCCCCACGAGCAGCCTTTGAGGTTGGTCACACCTCCCGGCAAAGCACGTGCCAGAACAGACACGCCTGGTCAGGCCCGGTGCGGGGCGCCCCTTTCCTTGCAGCGAGACACACCGCGGAAAATGACCCCTCACTGAAACATTCACCGCGGCACAGGAAAGTCCCCCGCCTTCTGATTTCCCGCTCGGTAGAGAATGCTCAACCATCGACAGCCCCCAGCGCGGTCAACGCGGTCAAGGTGCTTCGTTAGGTGCACCCAGGCACATTGCTGGAGGTGGGGATATCAAAGCAGGACCACCAAATGGTTGAAACGGTTGACAAGCCATTGGAGGCCCTTGAAGTGTTTGCCCGACTCCGCAAGCCCACCATCCGCTTGAACAGTCGTGGGTCGGCCCTTGCGCGCAAGTACAAAACCTCGTCGTACTCGGAGCCGCTGGGCAGCATCCATAAAGGGCCTGAGCGCCGCAATTCTGTTGGGTGGAGGGACGAGTGGTCCCGCAAACGCCGGCACTACACGTAGTAGCTAAGGTATAAGCCGTCCCGCAAACCTTGCCGCACGTTCCGCAATTTTTTGAGTCCGTGCTCGTGTTTACGCAGGCGCCATTGCAGAGCGTTTGGCCGCTGGGACATTGGCACTGGCCGTTGCTGCATGCTCCACTCGTGCATTGATTCTCGCATGTTCCACAGTTACCAGGGTCCGTGTTCGTGTTCGTGCATTGGCCCTTGCAATACAGCCAGTACTTGGGGTGTCCGAATCCGATACAAGGCGACAACGTATTAAAACTTAAGTAGCCAACAACGCCAGCCGAAATCAGTGCGATTGAAATAAGCGTCACGCGTCTGGTCTGGAAGCTCATGCTCGCGGGCCCCTAACTCTTTATTGCTTCGGCTCGTTCTTTCCTTTTATTCTTCCTACCACGGTATAGGGCGCTAAGCGTGTGCGCAGCCTGCCGAACGCGCCATTCGACGTCGCGAGCACGCCTTCCTCTTCCGCGTGCCCAAAGAATATACGAAGTCTAGTTTTCGCCCGCGCGCTGCAGACGTTGGGGTGCCGCAGGCTCACGCCCCTTGATGGACTTGATGGAGCGCAGCTCGACGGTGAACACCAGCGTCGCGCCGCCACGGATGTTCGGCGGCTGGCCCCCATCGCCATACGCGACGTCGGACGGGCAAGTAATCTGCGCCTTCTCGCCGACCTTCATCTTGGCCACGCCGAGCGTCCAGCACTTGATGCCCTGCTTCAACACGAACTCCGCCGGCAGGCGGCGCTTGTACGAGCTGTCGAAGACGTTGCCGTTAGTAAGCTTGCCCTCGTAGTCGATATAGACGGTATCGGTGGGGGCCGGGGTAGCGCCGGTGCCGGGTGTAATCGTCCTGTAGACCAAGAAGCCCTCGCCCTCGACCGGGACCTTGACCGCCCCTGGCTCTTTCGCGGCCTTCTCGGCGAACTCGAGGCCCGCTGCTTTCTCCCTGTCCACCCCCGCGCTCGCCCGCCCCTTGGCGAAGGCGATGATCTTCGCCATCTGCGTGTCGACGTCGACCTTGGCCTTCTTGCCCGTGACCGCGTCGCTGATGCCCTCTTCGACGATCTTGAGCTCGCGCGGCGTTGAGACCGAGCTCCTCGAGGTTGCGCAAGCCGACGATGTAGCCCATGCCGTAGAGCGACTTATCGTCGTCGGTCGTGTCTGGTTTGGCGCGGATCAGCCGCGAGCGCGGCGACGGGCGCGAGGAGGGCGAGCAGCAGAACGAAGCGCATCTTTTCAAGCTCCGGGAAGAAGAACGGCGCGGACTCTACACCGTCTCGATTTCCTGGTGACCGCGATGAGCAGTTGTTCGCCCCCTTCTCGTCATCGGGTCGAGCCAGGCTCCGACGAGGATCGTGCCTCCGCGCTGGATGGCATAGTCGGTGGGCAGCTTGTGCGAGCGGGCGGGATGCTCGCCGAGGAGATCGAGGCGCACCTTGATCTTGCCTTCGGGCTACAGCGTCAGCTGCAGCTCCGGCTGCCCGAAGCTCGGCCTGCTTCCAGTCAAACTCGATGGTCTGCTCCTGAAGCCTCGTCCTCGCCGAGGTACTTCGTAGGGCTCGACTGGGGCGGCAGTCGTCACGCCTTTGTGTTCTGGATGAAGCTGGCAAGTTGTGGATCGCTTTGAGGTCGTCCACTCGGCCGAGGGCCTTACCGAATTGAACGGCGCCTCGGCCGACGACGGCAGCCACCCGGGCTGTCAATCGCTATTGAGGGGCCGAGTGGCCTGCTCGTCGACACACTCGTGGAGTCCGGCTAAGTGGTGGTGCCCATCCACCCCAATGCTGTGAAGGCTGCTCGCCCGCGCTACCGAGCGGCTCGAGGAAAGGGCGACGTTGGCGACGCCTACCTGCTCGCAGACCTGCTGCGCACTGATGGCTATCGCTTTCGAGCGCTCAAGCCCGCTTCTGACGAGCTCAAGACGCTGCGTGCCCTTGTCGGCGCCCGCGCGCTCCTCATCCGCCATCGGGTGGCGTTGGCCAATCAGCTGCTGAGCCTGCTCGAAAGCTTCTGGGTAGGTGCAGTAGACGTCTTTTCGAAAATCGACTCGCCCATTGCCTTGGCTTTCGTGCAGCACTACCCCACGCCAGTTAGCGCTGCGCACCTGGGCGAAAAGCGACTCGCCTCCTTCCTCGCTCAGTACCGCTACTCCGGCCGCTGTCCCTCCGCCGAGCTGCTCTGTCACCTGCGCGCGGCACCCGTCGGCATGTGCGGCGACGCCGAATCCGCGGCGACGGGCGAGCTGGTCCGTGCCATTGCGAGTGCCCTGGAACGCCTGGTCGAGGAAATCAACAAGCTCACCGGAGGGGTGGGGTATGCCGTCGCCAGCAGCGAGGACGGGAGAGTCATGATGTCCCTCCCTCGCGCCGGGAAAGCCTGCGCCGCTCAAATACTCGCCGAAGTCCCACGGCTGCCGAAATCCACACGCCATCCGCATCCTCGCCCGTGCTTGGATTCGGGTGCTCTGGCGCGCCTGGATGGACCGAAAGCCGTACGACCCCGCCCTCCATACTGCCGTGCGCCTCCTCAACGCAGGCTGACGTTGACACAGGATGTCTCATGCGCGCACGGCGTGGGCAGCCCAGCCGTGGAACCGCGCTGGCGCAGATTGATTGCAATGTCAGTGGATTCGATGACCCTGCCGACAAATGGCGCGGCGTGTCTATCGCGCCGCGTCTTGAGTGAAGCCACCCGGCTGGGTCATGCCCACCGCCTGAAATCATCCCGAGAGTGGAGGGAGTGCAGACGCTGAGTCCTATCGCGTCGCCTGTGAATCCGACATGACGCTGCTATTCGCGCTCGCCCAGTCAATGTCCTTTTTCCTGGTGATCGCGTACGCGTATTGCAAATCGCCGCTGTATCGACCCGTCGAGCTGAACTCCTTCCGTACACGGGACAAGTTGTTGTTGTTCGTATTCTTTGCCGCTGCCTCGATCATGGGTACTTACCTCGGTACGCCGGTCCGAGGTGCAATCGCGAATACCCGCGCCATCGGCTCCGTCCTCGCTGGCATCATCGGCGGACCGCTTCTTGGCAGCGCCGTGGGCGTCACAGCCGGGTTCCATCGCTTCTGCTTGGGCGGCTTCACCGCGTTCCCGTGTGGCTTGGCTACCGCCTTGGCGGGCCTCATGGGCGGGGTTGTGCACACGTATATGGTGCGGCGCGGGTCAGCGCGGCTGTCCGATCCGAAGATCGCGTTCGGGACGACGTTCGTGGCCGAGGCGACGCAGATGGGATTGATCCTGCTCTTCGCACGCCCGTACGGTGACGCAGTCGCACTCGTAAAGACACTCGCGCTCCCGGTGATACTCGCCAACTCCACCGGAGCGGCCTTGTTCATGAGCATACTGCGCGACCGCAGGAACCTATACGACGAGGCCGGGGCGGCGTCAGGAGCGCGGGCGCTCCGGATCGCCGAGCGGACGCTTCAGTTGGTGGCGAACGGCCTGGATCACAATGTGGCGGGAGACATAGCGAAAATTATCCACGAGGAAACAGGAGTCGGGGCGGTCGCGATCACCGACGCTGAGAAAGTGCTGGCATTCGTCGGAGCAGGGGCCGAACACCACCACGCGGAGATCCCCATCGCGTCGGCATGGACGACGAAAGCAATTGCTTCGAGCGAGGTGACGTTCGTCGACGGTTCCTATCGCTGCGCCTTGTCGACAAAGTGCCCGCTTCACTCCGTGCTTGTGGTCCCGCTGCGGGTGGACGGAGAGGTCCTCGGCACCATCGAGCTCTACCAGGCGGCGGACAAGTTCCTCACGTCAAACCGGACGCTGGGCGAGGGACTCACGTCGCTTCTCTCGATGCAGCTTCTCCTCGCCCGCTATCAGGAGCAAAAGCACCTGCTTCTTGTGGCCGAGCTCAAACTCGCTCGCGCGCAGCTCAACCCTCATTTTCTTTTCAATTCGCTCAACACCATCTTGGCAATGCTACCGGAGGCAAGCCGACCCTACCGACTGCTGTCGCATCTATCGACTTTCTTCCGCGAGAACCTGAAGCGCGGTGCCGACCTATCGACGCTCCGTGAGGAGCTGGAACACGTGAGCGCCTACTTGGAAATCGAGAAAGCGCGCTTCGAGGGCAGATTGTCGGTGGAGATGGACGTCGACGCCTCGCTGCTCGAGGCGAAGGTGCCGACCTTCACCCTGCAGCCTCTGGTCGAGAACGCCATCAAGCATGGCATTTCCGAAATGTTGTCGCCGGGCATTGCGCGGATCCACATCTACCGGCGCGATGGGAGTACCCGGATCGACATCGAGGACAATGCCGGTGCCTACGAAGAAGCCCGGCCGAGTAGTAGCGGGTTGGGCATTAAGATCGTCGAGAAGCGTATCGAGGGCCTGCTCGGGCGCGGCGCCAGGCTCAACATCTCCTGCGTGCCGAACGAGCTGACGAGGGTGTCCATCCAGGTGCCCACGCCGGAGGCATGGCAATGATGCGCGCGATGATTGTCGATGATGAGCTCTACGCGCGCCGGTCGCTGGAAGCGATGCTCGCCACTTCGGAGGAGTTCGAGGTCGTTTCGGTGTGTGCAAACGCGGTGGAGGCCCTTCAATCCATCAATCGCGCACCACCAGATGTCCTTTTTCTGGACGTCCAGATGCCGAAGGTAAATGGCTTTCAGCTGCTCAGCATGATCGACCGCGAACGCATGCCGCACGTCGTCTTCGTCACCGCCTTCGATGAGTTCGCTATAAAGGCTTTCGAAGAGAATGCCATCGACTACCTCTTAAAGCCCGTCCTGCGCGAGCGGCTGAGCCTCACTGTGGAAAAGCTGAAGCGCTTTGTTCACGAGGGACGGACGCGAGTCTATGAGAGCCCCGCCATCGAGCGGATCCCCTGCACCGGGCATAGCAGCATACGCCTGGTCGATGTCGACGAGGTCGAGCACGTCCACTGCAGCGCCGCAGGGGTGTACGTGGTTACGCCTAAAGATGAATTCCTGACCGAACTGACGATGCAAGCGCTCGAGAACAAGACGCCTCTTCAGCGGTGTCATCGTCAATATCTGGTGGACGTGCGGCAGATCAGGGAGATTTTTCGCACAGAGCCGCGTGCCGCCGTTCTCAGGCTGAAGTCAGGTCGTGAAGTACCAGTGAGCCGGCGATACTTCGCCGCGTTGAAGCAGCGCCTCGGGATTCGGAGCGACCTGAAGTACGTCGACCCGCTTTCGTGATAATCCCGTTCACGGCGTCCAAAGGCCCGCTCGCGCCCGCCCAGGCGCCGCTGAGCGACCTTATTTCCCGAAGTGGCCGGTTTTTCTCTAAGCCCTTGCGTTGACAGGCGGGCGCGAAAGCGCCGGCGCGAGAGGAGGATGGCAGGCGGTGAAACCTGCCCGAAACAACGCACTGGAAGGAAGATTCTTGCGCCGCAGCAAGCTTTACCTCCAGCACGAAGCGGTTCCCCAGAAAAGAGGCTGAGCATGAGAACTAAGAACCACCTGGCCTGGCTGCTCCCAGTTGTCTCGCTGTTTCTTCTGGGCCTGTCGCCGTCTACCGCCGTGGCCCAAAATGAGGTTGGGCCTGGCCAGTTCTACGTCGAACCTACCACGCTGATTAACGCGGGGTTCGAATGGTATATCACCGGCGACGACAACCGGACTGCAAGTGTGACGGTCTGGTACCGCCGTGCAAACGGCAATTCCCCCTGGCAGCAAGGGATGAATCTCGTCCGCATCCAGAACGAAGTCGCCTTTCACCCGCCGTACTACGTTTATGTCGCCCCGAATATGTTTGCCGGGAGCATCTTCGATCTCCAGCCGGACACCGAGTACGAAGCTAAGTTCGAGCTGTGCGATCCCGACGGCGTGGAGGGCCGGCGGCGGTTCGGCGAGTGCGCAACCCAGGAGGTGAATTTCCGCACGCAGGCCGAGCCCGTGCCCTATAAGGGCAGCGACGGGAACGTCTATCACGTGTATCCGCCGGGGACCAACCTGAGGACGGTCGCGACAGCGCCCAACGCGTATCCGGGTATACTGGCCGCCTATTACGAGTGCCAGGTTGAAGATGACTGGAACAAGATGTGCCCGGTGCGGGTAAAGCCCGGCGATACCATCGTTGTCCATGCCGGGTACTTACGCCGACGACCGTTATCACTATTCCGGTGCGGAGTATAACGGGCCGGTTACGGCATTTGGTCCGCAATATACCTCGACCACAAGCACGTACCCCGCCACCGCAGGCCAAGGCACCGACTTTGACGGCACGTATTATCTGCGCGGTAACGGCACCAAGGAGAAGCCCATCGCCATTGTGTCCGCGGGCGACGGCCCAGTCATCATCGACGGCCAGAACAACCACGTGCTCTTCGACGTGCAGTCCGCGAATTACAACTACTTCCAAGGGATAGTGTTCCAGAACACCGACATCGCCATCCTCGCAGGCACCAAGGAAAGCGTTGGCTCGGAGGGTTTGACCGTCAAGCAGTGCATCTTCAAGAATATCGCCATGGGCGTCTGGAGCGAGTGGGCGAAGTCGAAGTGGTTCTACATCACCGACAACTTCTTCTACGGCCGCAATGAACAAACCTACCAGACTTCCTGGGGAGGGGCGCCCTTTAGCACGCTCTGGACGGAGCACGTGGCTAACGGAACCGCCGAGACGACGCCCATCACCGTTCAACCGGTGGCCGGCGGTCCCACAAACGACCACAACTACGCGACTTACCAGGGGCCGAACATCGCTTACTTCGCGACCAAGCTTTACGGCTCCGCCCACACCGTAGCCTATAACTATGCCGCCTACTTCCACGACGGCTTCGACATCGATACCCACCAACCCGAAGGGTATCCCTGCGACCCGCGCAGGCCGGACTGCACTCCGTCGGGCCAGCCTCGCGACCTCATGGCCGTTTCGCTCGATACCTACAACAACGACGTCTATGACATGACCGACAACTGCGGCGAGATGGACGGTTCGACGATCAACGCGCGGTGGATGCGTAACCGCTGCATCAACACTGGCGAGCAGGCCACCAGCAACCAGCCCACGTTTGCTGGCCCGCAGTATTTCATCCGAAACGTGGTGTACAACAGTTGGGTAAGCTCCATTAAGTGGGACCACGCGCAAGGCGTGCTCTATCTGAACAACACGTTTGGCGAATACGCCAGCGCTTCGCCGAGCGGAGCCAACATCACGTTCCTCAACAACCTGATCATGCAAGCACCGGTCTCAGGGACGGGCGTCAGCACTGAGGTCCTCAGCATCGGCATGTACACGAATTACTCGGTGCTCGATTACAATGGCTGGGGAATCCCGCCGGGCGACGGCGCTAACCCCGACGGGGGTCCGACGGCGTTCTCGTATGCGTCTCCTCCAGATACCACGGTCCTCGCGGATTACAGCTCGCAATACCCAGACGGCGGTACGCCGCTGCTGACGAAGACCTATGGTTCGCTGGCGGCGTATCAAGCGGGAACGGGCCAGGACAAGCACAGCATCGTCGTCGACTGGACCGTCTTCAACAACGCGCCGCCGCCGGCCCAAGCGTCCAACCCCGAGCAGTTGTACAGCTGGGGAACCACGACGGCTGGCGTGACTGCGCCGGTGCTCATCGACTACACGTTGGCTAAAGGCTCGGCGGCGATTGACACGGGAGTCTTCATCCCCAACGTCACCGACGACTTTACCGGCAGCGCCCCGGACCTCGGCGCGTACGAGTACGGCCAGCCGGTGCCGCTCTACGGGCCGCGGTGGGTTCCGGTCCCGGGTGTCAACGAATAAGTCACCTTGTGGTGGAAAGAGAAGGGCTCCTGCGTCGACATCCGACGCAGGAGTTCTTCCTTTTGACACACGGAGACGGAGGCTCGGGAAACGGCGTTGCGCATGGATGGAGCGCATCTCGAGCGCAGCAATGCGGTAAAGGCGTTGAAGCGCGTGGAGCAAACCAAGGGCAGTCCCGGCATTGACGGGACGACGGTGCCGGAGCTGCGGCCGTAACTGCGCCAGCATTGGCCAAGCCTCTGTGAGACGTTGCTCACGGGGTCTACTGGCCGGAGCGGGATACAAACCGTAGCCCATATAGTCCTCGAAGGGGCGTGAGCCGGGCCTCAGTTGTTGCCGGTTCGCCTAGGCGACCATTCTGTACTTTGCCCCGAGAGCGAAGCTGAGCTTGCCGTCGAGTAGGTGAGCCATTGACGCACAAAGCGAGGTGTCGACTTACCACTACTGCGTCGGCGGAAAGCCGCGGTCGGGTCGACAACACACAGGCCAACACTCAAGAGGTCCCCAGCGAGATTGCATGCCATCACGATTAAGACGACGAGGCGAATCGACCTAAAGCATTGTCCACCGAAGCGGAGCACGCCCAGTTCTGAGCCTCCCCTCGTTTCGTGGACACCTGAGGAGGGGTGTACATGTCCACGATGGCGAGGCGAGCACGGCGGAAGTTCAGCCCAGAGTTCAAAGCTGAGACCGTCAAACTGGTCCGGGAGAGCGGCAAGACGGTGGGTGACGTCGCACGCGAGCTGGACCTGACCGAAACCGTATTGCGGCACTGGGTCCAGCAGGCCGACGTCGACCAGGGCAAGGGACCGGAGGGGGCTTTGACAACCGCCGAGAAGCAGGAGCTGACGAAGCTTCGACAGGAGAACCGCACGCTGCGGATGGAGCGTGACCTATTAAAAAAATGGGCGGCCTTCTTCGCCAAGGAGTCCAAGTGAAATTTGCTCGGATTCAAGCGGAGAAGGCGGGGGAGCCATCCACCTCGGTCGCTGCCATGTGCGGCCTGCTCGGCGTCTCGCGCGCCGGCTTCTACGCTTGGGCGCATCGCGCCGAGTCTGCTCGGAGCCGAAGTAACCGGGAGCTCACTGTCCACATCTCCACGACTCATGGCCAACTTGTAGGACAACGGCTTGGAGAGCACGCGATGCTGGTCGGGGGAAGTCGTCGTGTGACGCAAGACAGGGACATGGCGTCCCCGCCCGCGTGGAGACCCGAGCCTTTGCTGTGAGTGAATAGGGCGTCCACCTCGGCCGCTTGCGAGGTTCCGGTGAGCTAGGCTCGACAGGCTCCGCTTGTGGACCCGGATGAATGTCGAGGCCCAGTTCACGACTTTGCGCCAGGCTAGGAGCCAACGAGAGGTTCGTCATGCAGCCCGACGAGAACGAACTCAACGAAGATGGCCAGGGTTGGACGGCCGAGCGGCGGGCCGAGCTAGTCATCAGCATCCTCAAAGGTGAGGCATCTACTCAGGAGGCAGCTCGTCAACACGGTCTAACGGCATCGGAACTCGAGAACTGGAAGGAGCGGTTCCTCTCAGGCGCCGAAGACGCGCTTCGGTCCGGCTCGGGAGGCAAGCAGGCCAGCTCGCAGCTTCGAGGTAATGGCCGCTTTCGTCTGGTCTCAAAGATTGGTCGCGGAGGGATGGGCGTCGTTTATCGCGCGTACGATGAAAAGCGACGTTGCGACGTTGCCTTAAAAACGTTGACGGATGCCCATCGATCGCCAACTTGGATTCGTCAGCTCAAGGAGGAATTTCGATCTCTTCAGGGAATTGTCCATCCAAATCTGGTCGAACTTTATGACTTGGTTGCAAACGAGGCGGACTGTTTTTTCACTATGGAACTGCTCGATGGGAGCACTCTCAAGCACCACCTTCGAGACGGTCTGCCACCCGCGATAGAAGCTGTCACGCTAGACGTCGACGATGCAGCAGAAGCTGGGAGCAGGTGGCCAAAGACCGGTGCTCCATTAGGGTCGCCGCTACCGCCCGAGCGCATGGTAAAGTTCGAAGACGCTGTTGCCCAACTCGTGGAGGGCGTTTGTGCCCTGCACAGCGCTGGAAAGCTTCACAGAGACATCAAGCCCTCCAACGTTCAGGTTACCTCGGCGGATCGCCTCGTTCTGCTCGACTTTGGCCTAGTCAGCGACCTTGTCATTGACCGCCAAGTCTCCTTACAGAAGTACCTCGCCGGAACGACCGCGTACGTTTCTCCGGAGCAGCTCCGCGGAGAGCCGCTCGGTTTTTCCTCCGACTGGTACGCGGTTGGAGTACTGCTCTACGAGATACTTACGGGCCGAGTACCTTTTCACGGGTCACTCCGAGAGATACTCGCGCTCAAAGAAGCTGGTAAACCGAGGTCCCTTCGAGACTTAGCTCCGGAAACTCCGCTGCGTTTGGAAGAACTCGTCTTCCGGCTTCTCGATCCGAGACCCCACCAACGAGCAGGGCCCTCGGAAGTGCTTAAGGCGCTGGGCAAACCGGAGAAGCGCCGCCCGCGCCATACAAGTTTCGTCGGCCGCTCGGAGGAGCTCGCTGCGCTCTGGACGGCATTGCGAACGGCGAAGAGTGGCCAGCTGACGCTCGCGACCATCGAGGGAAGGTCTGGGATGGGAAAGACTGAACTCGCACGCCGTTTTACGTCCCAGGTCCAGGCCGCTAACGAAGCCACCGTTTTGAGCGGGCGATGTCTTCCCGAGGAATTGGTCCCTTACCGCGCGCTCGACGGCGTGGTTGACCAACTCGCGACGTATCTGGGATCGCTCCCGGCCCCCGAAGTTCCCCGCCTGGAACCAGGAATGGGTGCCAATCTCTGTCGGCTGTTCGGAGCTCTTGCCGACGTGCCGGGCTTGGAGGCGCCACGCGGCCAGGTGGCTTCCGAGCTTGTCGAGCCCCGCGAGCTGCGAAGGCTCGGGGTCGAAGCTCTGCGACAGCTCCTGGGTGAATGCGCTCGCCGCCAACCTCTGGTCATCTGGATAGACGATTTCCAATGGACGGACCCAGATTCCGAACAGTTAATCCTGCATCTTCTCCGTCCAGCGCAGGCCCCCATTCTGTATCTTCTCGCGTACCGGGCTGAGGATGTGTCTGGGCAGGCTTTTCTGTCCGCACTTCGGGAAGGACGCCTAGCGGTGACGCCCCCGATCCCAGTCCACGTGGAACCACTTTCAGATGCCTCAGCACATGAGGTCGTTTCGGGTCTGCTCGGCGGTGCAGTCGATGACGAGCTCCTGAACTCCCTTGTGGTGGAGTCATGCGGTTCCCCCTTCTTCCTAGGGGAGTTGGCTCGTCACGCCGCGCACAACTTGGGGCGCCAGACCAACAGGGCTGGGCTCGCTGATGTTGTTGACCAGCGGATTGCCGAACTGACCGACACGGCGAGGCGAATCGTCGAGTTGGTGTCCGTGGCTGGCCGGCCCATGGGGCGGGAAACCGTCCTCGCAGCGGCAAATCTCAGCGATGCAGCCCAAACAGATATCAGCAGGCTCGCACATGCACGGATGCTGCGACTCATCGAACAGCCCGACGCACCACTCGTTGAAGTCTACCACGACAAAATGAGAGACGCCGTACTTGCGCAACTCTCCACTGAACGGCTGAGAAAATACCACCACGAACTTGCCGTATGCCTTAGGAGCTTGCCATCCGCTGACGACGAGCAGCTGGCCGTTCACTACCGTGGCGCCGGAGACACCGAGTTGGCCGGCGAATTCGCTTTACGTGCGGCACACTCCGCCCGCGAGAAGCTGGCGTTCGACCGTGCGGGAGCGCTGTATGAACAGGTGCTGGAGCTGCTTCCAGGTAAAGCAAACGAGGCCGAACTGCACGAATTGGCGGCCACGGCGTGGGCGGATGCAGGGAAGGGGGCGCGCGCGGCGAGGCATTTTGAGCAGGCCGCCGAGCTCGCCGAAAAAGATGGTACCACCAAAGCATCGCCGAGAACGCTCCTGCGGCTGGCCAGCGAGCACTACCTCCGCAGCGGTCGACTCGCTGATGGGATGCGGCTACTCCGATTGTCGACGGCAAACCTGCCCATCCCCGTTCCAGAGACCCGAATTGGAGCGGTACTCAGCGGCCTCTTGCCGCGCCTCGGTCTGATGCTGAAGCCGCTGTCGTTCCCGGTGAGCGAGCACCCGACGGTAGATGCTTCTGCGCTCGACCGACTCGATTCGCTCTGGTCGGCGTCCACCAGCATCTCCATGCTCAACTATGTCGCCGCAGACCCGCTCGGTGTGCATCACCTGCGAGGTGCCATCCAGGCGCGTGACCGCTCGAGGGTCATCCGCGGCCTGGGATACGAAGCCGCGTTTGAAACGGTCCTTGGGTACCCTCCACTGAGACGACATGCGCAAAAGCTGCTTCTACGTATGGAAGAGGAGATTGGAAAATCCTCTATCCCGTACGACCGCGCGTGGGGAACCATGGCGCAGGGAATCAGCGCATGGTTCAACGCCGAGTGGAAGCGAGCCGTTCAGCTCTGCGACGAAGCCGCTGAAATTTACCGCTTGCGCTGCCGCGGGGTCGCCTGGGAGCTCGCAATCACGGACGCATATGCAATGCCAGCGCTCGCGTATCTCGGCGACCTTCCCGAACTCCAAAAGCGGGTACCTAGAGCACTGGCTTCCGCCATGGAGCGCGGAGACTTCTTCAATGCCAACACATGTCGGCTTGGCATGCCCAACCTCATTTGGCTAGTCATCGACCAGCCACTGAGGGCACTTTCCGAAGCCGACGCTGCCCTGTCCGCGCTTTTTGGGAACATCGATGTTCGGTCAGCGCGGATGATGGGTCCGCTCCAGCCATCCCTCTACCTCACCCCCCACTACCACCATCTCTTCGCGGCGGCTCAGGCAGACCTCTACCGCGGAGACGCGTGGTCAGCCCTTCGTCGCGTCGAAGCCGCGTGGGCGCAACTCCGAAGCGCGTTCTTCTTGCGCGCCCGTGTCGTTCGTTCTGAAGCGCAGCACCTTCGCGGGCGAGTCGCTCTGGCGGCAGCGAACTCTGCTGCTCGAGGTGAAATTGGCCACGTTGCGCCGAAGCAGCTGCTCGCCATAGCGCGCTCAGCGGTCGGTCAGCTCGAGCGCGAAGACTTGCAGCTCTCGATTGGTTTCGCCTGCGCTTTACGGGCTGGTGTGGCGCGCCTCGATGATGACGAGGCGGCGGGAAAACGACACCTTGAAGCCGCTGCGGCTGCCTTCGACCTAGCAGGCATGGCCCTCTACGCGGCTGCCTCGCGAGCGGCGGCGCAGCCAGGTGCAGAAGCGACCGAACACGCTAAACTCACTTCGCTCGGGGTAAAGAGCCCACCCAGACTGCTCCGAATGCTCATCCCCAACTAGCGCCGCCCAACGTAGAACCTACCAGTCCAAAATCTCCTGAAAAGCACGGGCGTCCGAGGGCATAAGCTTTAGCAACACTTTAGTTCCCCCAGAAATCTCCAAGAAATGCGGCGCGTCATTATCCAACAAATATTGATCAAGCCTCTTCAGCCATGCTATATCGGCCGGCTCTGTTGTCTCAAGATTGACGATTGGCACCCTGTCGCCGCGGTACTTGTGGTCCTTTAGAATGGCATTAACCGCGTGTCGAGCAGATTCGTTCGGCGCCTCCATCGTGGTCAATCTCGTATAAGTTTTCATGTAGTTACCGGCGAGCACCCAACCCCTGTAAACGTCGTAAGCGTCTAACGTTCCAGGACGTATGGCGTAGCTGTCTTTGATGTTCACTAGAAATGGCGCATGGTCGCTCTTGGGAGATACATCGACGTTAATATTGTCGTCAATATGATAGTACGCCGGATCTGGTAGCGGCCCCGAATTATCGACGAGCGTCTGCTTCGAGAGGGTTTCACTAATTTGCTCCCAAACGCTCGCGGCGATCTCGTCGGCCGCGCAGTCCCAAGCCTTCTGGCCATGTTTGTCTGGAGTGCTCCAGTCAGCGATGTCGACCGAGAGCACGCTGCGAAACCCGTCCCAGCGTCCACGGTAACGGAACCAATGGGATGTTTGGGAAACCGAGGTTAGGCCCCACGGGGCGTCGGGGTACAAGGTGTGCCCGTCGACTAAATGTATTTCTTCACGAAAAAAATACTGGATTCCGCTAAGGTGCTGCAGCGGACCGTCCGGTTTTGCCTTTGCCAAGTCCTGTTCCCAATCCTTTGTTATAAACTCTCTGAGTCCTTGAAAGTCCTTTGCGTTCCTTGTCTCTGCCTCAAACGTCCACGCTAGGCGCGCCGCCTCCTGGACCGATGCAGCCAGAACGAAGTACTTAGCTTTCCTATAGTTGACTGCAGAGGGGGGTGGTTTGATCGACCAATCGTCTACGATTGGTAGGAGTCTTCCTTCGGCCTCCTCAAACCCTTTTAGTGTTCCTTTCAAAAACTGCACCCCTTCTCGTTGAAGAAAATGCTTCCAGTGCGCGAACCAGGACTCCGTGGTCGGACCGGCTAGTGTGGAATCAGAGTGCGAACCGTCCGTCAGCTGATCGGTCAAGAGCTGCAGGACCGTATTCCCATAGGTACGGGCGTCGCACTCCGTCGCGCGAAGAGCCCCTAGCGCCTGGCTCGACGATTGCAAGTAGGTGCTAACCTTCTCGCTGTAAGCGTCACCATCGACAAACTGGAACCACGAAATCTTTTCATACTTTTTCCTTCTGTCCGCGCACGACGTTGCGTAGAGAAAGAGCTTGGTCTCCATGCGAATCATATCGCGGAGCGAAAACCCGAGCTTTTCCTGAAGGTCTCTTACAAAGGCGCGGATCGCATCTAGAGATCGTGGAAGACTCCTCTTAATAGTAAAGGAGCGCTCGGTGCCAACAAGCCCAATTCCTAGGTCTTTCGTTGGGCTGAGATTGTCGTAGACGGAATGTCCCGGTTCGTCAGCCGTTTTAGACCCGATGTCACTATCCGAAACGAGGGGCGTGCGCTGCATGGTGTCAAAGAGATTGTCATAGTAGGATGGAAAGAACCTGAAACCGTGCTCGCCTGGGAGCTCGAACTGACAGGTAAAATCGAAACAACCGTCGTATTCGGCACGCAGTTGCGCGGGCACGTTCCGATTTAATAAGTCAAAGAGATGACTCGGTATGTGTGGGGTGACGGCTGCCTTGAGCTGCGTGACTAAACGCTCAAGTCGGCTATAGGCGTCACTTTGGTCCGAGGCATAGTAGGGAATAACGTCAACTCGCTTTGGTTCTTTCAACCAGAATTCGATCAAACTGTCTTTAAGGCGACTAAAACTGTAAACGTCCGGTTGGTCGGCCTTAAAATCCCACTTAACCCGCGGGAGCTGGTGCGGCTGCGGCAGGGCTCGGACGAACCTGGGCGGAGCAACCTTGGACGCAGCGTCTCTGGTTGGTCCCCACTCATTGCGGAAGACGTAGGCGGGTTGGCTTTTCGCCACCCCTCCCACGGCATGGTCCTTGTCGACGACCAAGACTTTGAAGTTCCTTGCAAGCAGTTCATGTGCCGCCGTCATGCCCGCTATTCCAGCACCGAAAATAACGACGTCGTAGACGTCCGAAATTGGCCCGCTACTATGGTTCGTCGGGGGTTTCGAATCGGGGCTCGGCGCTTCAATTGGTTGCATCGGTGCCTCCAGTAGCTGTCATCGATTGTGAAGGGTTCGATATCTGTCCAGGAGACGTGCGAGCGTCGGGGTACGAATGGCCGCGTGAAGCGCGCATTGGAACGCGGCGGCGGCACGTTGTATCGCCTGGGACGAGCCCTGCACCAGGAGGGCGCCACTCCGCGCCGCGTCTCCGACTGAGTCCAGACCATCGAGGAGTCGAAAGAGGCTGTCGCTGGTGCAGGAGATGTTGACTTGAGAGGATGCTTCCTCGGTGACGATGAGTGCATGGCCGTCGCTTGCCAAGTAGGCGGCGTCGAGATTGAGCTGCAGCCTCATTGGAACCATTGAAAGGAGTTTGCAAAGACGGTCGTGCCCCGCTGGGTAGTCGTGGAGGAGGTCTGTCGCGCCCTGCTGGAGCCAGACTCGCAATGGGAGCTTAATGAGTGATGAATTCGAAGAAGCCATTGGCGGGGAAATTGAAGGATGTGCGCTCGATCGAGCCACGAAGGACGGCGGCTCCTCTCGTTTCGTGGATGACAAGCAGCTCTTCCGTAGGACCATCCGGGATCGCGATGCGAATTGCGTCGAGCAGTTCGACCGAAAGCGATAGCCAGTCTTCGCCGCGGCCTGCGGTGACGGTCAGGGATCCCGGGACATCGACGACAGTCGGAGGGAGAAGAAGAGCGCACTCGCGTGGGCGGGTCGGGCAGCGTTGGGGCCTTGCACCCGACTGCGAAACGCTCAGTTCTCGATCTCTGAAAACGCGTAGGGGCTGACCGTTTTTCCAGACGAAGAGGCCTTGCATGTAAGTTGTGGACTGAGCTCGGTCGAGGAGTCGAACAAAAAACACGCTCTGGAGCACACAGTTCCCCTCCGGTATTGCATAGCCCCATTCCCAGGAGAGATCGCCCGCCGCGATCGGTCCCCAGTTGTGGTCGTGGTAGGCCGGTGCTTCTTTGAGGTGATAGTTGCGCCCCCGTATTTCGACCGTGCCACTGGCGGCAAGACGTGGCACGACATGCCAACTCAGGCGACTGTTGCTGGCCAGGCGAACGCCGGCGGCGGTCGCCGGCATCGCAAGGGGAACGAGTTGCAAATCGACTGCGACCCGGTCGCGGTGCGCGCTGGCGCGGAGACGATACAGGTCATCCTGGAAACTAAGCCTGTGATCCGGCATCGCCACCAGGATCCGACCGGCTCCAAGTTGGACTGTTCGCTGCTCGTGTCTCACACAATCGCCCGACCAGGTGCCGTCATGCACAAGCACAGTGCAACATCCAAACCACGCGTCCTCGGAGGGTCGGGTCCGGGGATCTCCTGCGGTGCAGAAATTCACCACCACGTCAGGCCCTTGAGGCGTTCGGATCGCGAAGTGAAACCACTCCCAAAAGTTCGACTGCGGCGGCCTAGGCACGGCGGTTCTTCGGACGTAGTCGCCGATGGACGCCCCGCGCATCGGTGCAGTCTGCATTGCGCTCATCTTCTGAACTCGCGAAAGGGCGGAATGGCTGGTGGACGGCCAGGGCGCTGATTGTGTTCGCTCACCGCGGCGGAGATGAGTGCTTCCATACGCTGTGACAGTGAAATCGCTCCAAGGACTGCGAGCATTGCATCACTCCCTCCGTCGGACTCCGCGGCTTGTTGGGTGTCACAGGTGCCGAGCACAGAGGCGAAAAATGCCAACGCCGAAAGGCAGCCAAGCGTTAGGAGCAGGAAAGTATTCTGGCTGTCGCTCGCGTCGAGCGTCTCGGTCAAGTCAGCCTGCCTCAAGGTTGCACCTCAGACACCGCCCGGCCGAGGATTGTCTCCAACGCACCTTGACGGATAGCGATGGCCAAGACATCGAGCAGACGCGTCGGAAGGCCCTCGCGCTCGTCTTCGTCGAGAAGCCCCATAGTCACCACTTCCAGCAGCGTGCGCCCGCGTTCAACGAGAGTGCTTCCAACAAGCCTTGACCGCCACGCGTCGCCCTCCGGCGTTTTGGAAAATCGACGACCCTCATGCACCAGAGCGCTGTAGATTCCCTGAGCTGCTGTCGGATGCAGGAGAATGGCCGACTGCACTGCCCGGATCAGCTCGACGATGACCTCTTCCGCGGCATCAGCGCTAACGTGGCCGTTGTGCAATGACATCAAAGCCCCTCAACAGAACTAAAGCAGTTGAAGTTCGATTGTCAGGAGGGCGAGAGTCTCCCCGTCCACGAGGATTCGGCCATCCGAGAAATACCATCCCTTACTCGAGTTAAACGCCGAGCCAGGTACCGAAACAGTCAGCGTGCACATTCCACAAACATCAACTTCCCCCGGCGGCTCAAAGGAAAAACTCGGAACGACGGTTCCCGCGGGCAGTCCGTCACGTGTAATGAAAGGCGCGTAGCGAATGCGCGGAAGCACCTTGCGCGGAAAGCGATTCTTGAACGAGGCGTTCCCGGTGATGTCTTGTCCTGAAGGGCCATGAAGCTGAACAACCAGCCGCGCTGGGCGTTCGGGAATGGGCCAAGCTCTCGCAACGCGACTCATTTCACTCTGTCCAAGCTTGAGGAGTACGTTGAGCTGGTCGAGTTGTGAGCGGACGATGGAATAGAGCGTGTCGCCTACATCGGGAATGGGGTCCTTGGCCACGCCTCGGAGAGGAGCCGGAATCCAGGAGTCAGCGAACGTGTCACGAGCCGAATTCGCGCGGTGGAGCGCGACCAGTGCCCTCCCGATGCTTTCCACGGGTAAGTTATTTAAGAGCGACGGGTCAGTTCTGGGGGGAGGTATTGAGCTCATGGCGACCTTCATTTTTTGCGTTCGACAACGTACTGCACGAGAGCGAGGAGAAAGCTCCGATGGATTGACGGTGGCATTAGGGGCTCAAGCTGCTGCCAAGCACTTGCTGTTTCGCCGATAAAAAATCGCGCGACCAAGCCCGCCGTCTGCGTTGCGCGGGACTTCCGAATCAGGCCGAGCAAAAAAGCGATGTCCTCGTCGCGCTTAGCCTCCCGAGGCAGGGCGAGTATTTCGAGGGCCGTCTTTCGGTCTTCAGCTGAGACGGTTCGCAAAACGTGGAGCAGAATCAGGGTGTGCTTACCCTCCCAAAGGTCCCCCAAACTTTCTTTGCCATAGGCTTGCTCCTCGGCGTCAATATTCAAAACGTCGTCTTGAATCTGAAAAGCGATCCCCAAGGAACGGCCGAACACCTCGAGCTTAAGAAGCACGCCATCGTCGACACCCGCGGCAATTGCGCCGGCTGCGAGTGGAGCGATGAAGCTGTACCAGGCCGTCTTCTTCGCGACCATTTCGACATAGTCCGCATCCGTCAAGGCCCATTGCCCGTCGCGTATCCAGCTAAGCTCAAGGGCTTGTCCCTCAGCGGATTCCTCGGCCATTTTCGCGATGACCTCTAGAATGCGGAGCGTTTTGCCGAGACCGAGCAACTCGAGGTTCGCAAGGAGCGGTCGGAATGCTAGAGCCAGCATTGCGTCGCCGGTGTTCACAGCAACGGGTAGACCGTGGCGCAAGTGTAGTGTCGGGACGCCTCGTCTCTTCTGAGAGCCATCCTCGACGTCGTCGTGAATGAGAAATGCGTTATGGTAAAGCTCCAGAACAGCGGCAGTGGGTACAATTGTTGACAGCGTGCCACCGAAGGCTCGGCATGCGGCGATGCACAACGCCGGCCGTAGGCCCTTCCCTATTCGAGAGGGATAGTCCAGCACTAAGTCGTAAAGAATAGGTCTGAAGCGAGGATCCTTAAGTGCAACGAAGTGACGGAATCTGCTGCAGAGCTTGGTATTTGGCGGCTTCCAAATACTCAGGAAAGTCAAGCGGGCAATCGATAGATTGCGACTTCAAAATGCTCATGCCCGCCCCCTCGGAGGTAGTTCAGCAGGTCGCAGGAGGAATGGTCAAGAACGGGAATCGGCCTGACAGTCGCAAACGGCATGTTGCAGATGAGAGCAGAGCCGTTCCGCTCTTCGGCAACGTGATCGTCACTTGGGAGTCACGGAGGGAGCGGGCTGTTTGCGGCCTAGTTCAAGTTTGCGGAAACCGGACGCTCCGTGAATTCGTCGATGGTCAGCTTCTTTTGGTTCCCGGAGCACCTACTGAACGCGCATTTCGCATCTCATTGTACGGACTACGAGCAGACGCTTCAGATTGCTAGAGAATTGCGTGAGATTCTTGGAGCAACGACCAGGAATTCATCGCGGCGGATTGCTACTGGAGACACTTGGTACGACGGCCGATATATGGCTGGTGGAGGAAGAGGCGCTCGCATTGTACGACTCGCTGTTGGCGGGTCGAGGTTCCCACCCGCATTTCCTGCGCGTTTTCTGAGCATGGTTGTGACACTCCGGAAGGTGGCTGGGTGACGAGGGACTGCAAGCTGCCGACCAGGGACCTTCGAGTGCTTACCGAACTGCTCCAGCCAGTTGGGCCACAAGGGGTGGCGGCCCCGACCGGCCCCGTTGGGCCGCCTGCACAGTGGTCCCGTTGCCTCCTGTACCCCGCTATTGCCGTGGAATTACTGGCGGGATGTAGTGACACCCTGAAATCAAGCCACACGTGAGACTTCTCTGTATTCTTTTTGACCTCCCGTAGCCGAGAGCCTGGTGCGGTCGGCCTGTGTTGTACCAGTCGATCCACTGGCCAATCGTGAAGCGGGCCTCGGCGAAGCTGCTGAAGTTGTGCTGCCAGGCGCATTCCTCCTTCAAGCTCCGGAAGAAGCGCTCGACCAGACCGTTCTGCTCGGGCGTCTAGGGCGTGCATGAATTCCTGCTGCAGCCGGTAGTCGCGGCACGCCCGTCGGAAGCGCTGGCTTTGGAAAACCAGCCCATTGTCGCTCCGCAGCACTGGTGTTTGCCCTTCCGGCCGAAGCGTGCCGAAACGGCTGATGCAGGCCCCTTCGATGGCGCGCTCTGCCTCCTTGGCTCGCCCGCGCAGCGCAAACTCATAGCCGATGACTTCTCGGTCGTGACAGTCGATGACGACGGCCAGGTGTGCCCACCCATCCCTCCCACGCGGCACCTGCGTCATGTCCGTGGCCCACCGCTGGTTGCTCCGCTCGGCGATGCTGATGCGCCCTCGCACTCTCGGGCGGGGTGTCCAAATGCGCTGGTGCACAAACCAGCGCTTCTGCTTCAGCACTCGGTACACGGCCTTCGCATTCACGCGGACGCCCTGACGAAAGCGCAGCATGGCCCAGACGCGTCGGTAGCCAAACGTTGGGTACTGGTGAATGAGCTCCTTCACTCTGGCGACGAGGAGCTCGTCCAAAGGGCGAGCCTGCTTCACGCCCTCATGCCGCCGATGCGCTCGAGGGACGCGGAGAATCCGACAGGCCTTTCGCTCGGAGAGACGGGGCATCGCTTCCCTTACTCGTCGGACTTCTTCGGCACAAAAGGGCGGAGCTTGGTCGCCTCCCGCAGGACGTCGTTCTCGAGTACCAGCTCGGCGACTTTCTGCATGAGTCTGCGCACTCGCTCCTGGTCCAGCGCCTCGTGGTCACGGGGCTTCGACCTGAGTGCATTCTCCGCACCGAGGAGAAACTTCTCCTTCCACTCTTCCACCTCGGCCACGGTAAGCCCGTGCTTCCGTGCCGCCTCCTGCACCGAGGTCTCCCCCTTTAGGATGCTGGCAACTAGCGCCACCCTGCGCTTTGCCGTCCAGCGCTGAAGGTCCTCCTGAATCTCGCCTTTTATCGTTCACCACCTGTCCGCGGCCAATTCCACCGCCTCTTGAGGGTGGCTTCAATTCAGAGGGGTGCGGGACGTGCCGAGACGACTAGGTCCCGCGGAGTGGGCAACGCTGCTGCGGAGTACAAGCAGACCGGGCTCACCCAAAAGGAGTTTGTGGCCAAACACCACACCGAATTGACGGCGCCGGCGACAAGAGAGTCCAGCACGATGGCGACACGCATCGGCCCTTGGAGCTGTTGCACTTCGAACCGCCGGCTCCTATGTTTGTTTGCTGTTTCGGGGGGGTGCGTGGTGCGACCAAATCGCGTCAGGAGCTGCTTCGTACTATCGGTGTGTTTTCTGGGTGGTTGCTCTAACAGCCCCGACGGGGGAGTGGGTAGTCTTGAGTTGTCGCCGGAGTTGCAGCGGGTCCAGGAAACGTGGACGGGACCGGCTCCGCGGCACGCTTCGGCGTGCCCGCCGGGGTGGCGGTGGACGGTGCTGGCAATGTCTACGTCGCGGACACGTACAACAACACCATCCGGAAGGTGGCTCCGGCAGGGGTGGTGACAATGCTTGCCGGAAGTGCTGGGGCAGCTGGAAGCGCCGACGGGGCCGCCTCGGCCGCACGCTTCTGGGGTCCTAGCGGTGGGGCAGTGGACAGCGCCGGCGATGTCTACGTAGCGGACGCTGAAGCTGCACGATCAGGAAGGTGACGCCAACAGGGCTGGTGACGACGCTTGCCGGAAGTGCTGGAGCATGTGGAAGCGCCGACGGGACCGGCTCCGCGGCACGCTTCGGCGGGCGGACGATGACAACGGCAGCATCCGGAAGGTGACTCCGGCAGGGGTGGTGACAACGCTTGCTGAAACTATTCTGGCGTTGGAAGTGCTGCCGGGGTGGCGGTGGACAGCGCCGGAAATGTCTACGTTGCGGACGCAATCGACAGCAGAATCCAGAAGGTGACGCCGGCAGGGGTGGTGACGACGCTTGCCGGAACTGCGGGCGCACCCGGAAGTGCTGACGGGACCGGCTCCGCCGCAAGCTTTAACTGGCCCAGCGGCGTGGCGGTGGACGGTGCCGGAAATGTCTACGTGGCGGACACTGACAACTCCACCATCCGCAAGGTGACGCCGGCAGGCATGGCGACAACGCTTCCCGGAACTGCGGGCGCAACTGGAAGTGCTGACGGGACGGGCTCGCCGCAAGCTTTAACAACCCATTCGGGGGTGGCTGTGGACAGTGCCGGCAATGTCTACGTCGCGGACACCGGCAACTCCACCATCCGCAAGGTGACGCCGGCAGGGGTGGTGATGAGCGCTCGCCGGAAGTGCTGCCGCAACTGGAAGTGCTGACGGGACGGGCTCCGCCGCAAGCTTTAACGAACCCATTCGGGGTGGCGGTGGACGGTGCTGGAAATGCCTACGTTGCGGACACCGGCAACGAACCATCCGAAAGGTGACTCCGGCAGCCGTGGTGACGACGCTTGCCGGAAGTGCTGGGGCAGTTGGAAGCGCCGACGGGACCGGCTCGGCCGCACGTTTTAGCAGCCCCTTCGGGGTGGCGGTGGACGGTGCCGGAAATGTCTACGTCGGGGAGGGCAACGACATCCGCAAGGTGACGCCGGCAGGGGCGGTGACAACGCTGCGGGAAATTGCGGAGGTACCTGGAAGCGCCGACGGGACTGGCTCCGCCGCAGGCTTTAACGGCGCAAACGGCGTGGCTGTTGACAGCGCCGGGAATGTCTACGTCGCGGACACTAGCAACTGCACCATCCGGATGGTGACGCCAGCAGGGGTGGTGACGACGCTTGCCGGAAGTGTTGGCGCATGTGAAAGCGCCGACGGTGCTGGCTCGGCCGCACGCTTTAACAACCCATTCGGCGTGGCGGTGGACAGCGGCGGAAATGTCTACGTCGGAGACAAATATAACGACACTATCCGGAAGGTGACTCCGGCAGGGGTAGTGACGACGCTTGCCGGAAGCGCTGGCTTAAGTGGAAGTTCTGACGGGACGGGCTCGACCGCACGCTTCTGGGGCCCCAGCGGTGTGGCGCTGGACAGCGCCGGCGATCTCTACGTAGCGGACACTGACAACTGCACCATCCGGAAGGTAACGCCAACAGGGGTGGTGACCACTCTCGTCGGAGTGGCCGGAGACAACGGAATGGTACCGGGGCCACTTCCTGGCGTGCTCTCATCCCCCTGGGGTGTGGCTGTGGACCCGACCTCAGGTGCTCTCTACATCTCGGTGTTCTCGGCGATTCTGCAGGCAGACCTGTCCTAATTTCCTGCTGAGCGCACTTAGTGAGCTTAGGGTTGCTGTAGGAAGCAACGAAGGGACCGGTTTGCGTATTCGCCCGTAGCAACCTGCTGCAGTCAGAGTGTCCTGCTCGTAATTCCACCTCTCCGAGCGCAAGAGCGACCGCCATCACCAACCCTTTTGCTTTTCTTGTTTCTAACTTAGCCGAGCTAACAGGCCTGGCTAATGGCTTGCTGCCATGAGTGGGATCCTGGTCGCGAGAAGAATCGCTACGCCCGCCGAGCTGTCGGCGTTGCTTCGGGAAATCAATGTGGCGATCTTGGCCCGGATTCTTGACAGGTACGCCCCGATCCTTTTCAGTTTGCCACTGACGCGGCCATCTCGGAGATCGCAGAAGGCGGGCCAAGGACGATGTCTGTCCGGGGACGGACTTGCAATCCGGACCCTCGCTAAGCTCTATGTTACATACGTGACACTCCTCGTCTCCGCAACAAGGGGGGGAAATGCCCGGGGCCATACTCCTAGCTGGACTGCTTGCCGCAGCCGCCCCATCCGAAGGCGCAGCCCCTACGAAACCTGCCGCGCTAGCGGTTGTGCCCATCGTGGCCGCGTCTACGCGGGCGCAGGATTCAGTCGCCTACGTTCAGCACCACGTCATCTACTGGCTGCGGCAATGGGGACAACCGACGGACGACCCCGCGGCAATAGAGTCCCGCATCGGAGCCGAGGGCCTGGGACGGCTGGTGGCGTGCGCATCCCCCGAACCGCAGTGTGGAGGCAAGGTCGACGACTATCAGGCCATCCTGAGCGGGCAGCTGTCTGTTGAACATGGCATATGGAAACTCTCGCTCGTTGTTACGTCCAGCGTTGGCGAGCCGTGGATAACCGTCGCTTCCACCGCACCTTCGCTCACCGAGCTCCTGAGCGAGCTCGTCAACAAGACGCAGGTTGTTGCCGACGGGCTCGCCGCGCGAACGGGGCGCTCCCTCAAATATGACCCTCCGACGCGACCCTACGGTGTCTCCTGCTTTATCTTCGGCGGCGCCGCGCTCGCGACGGGCGTCACTTTCTTCCTGCTGTCTGGTTCCGAGAACTCCAAGCTTCCAAACCCCAGTCTACCACTGGCGGACGCAGTCTCTGCCCGCAACGCGGCCAACACCTACGCCATCGTCGGCTATTCGCTGACGGCGGTCAGCGTCGCGGCCGCAGTCGTCGGCCTGTTTCTCTACAAGCCTGGCGCGCGGCCGCCTGGGCTGGCCGTAACACTGGGCGTCGACCCGTCGCGAGGGTTGCTGCTCTTGAGCGGACGATTCCCGTGAAGCGCGTCGGCCTCGGTTGCGTGCTGCTGCTCCTTGCGTGCGACCCCAATGCTGGCTTTGCCGACTACTGCGCTCTCTCCGGCCAGTGCACGTGCAGCGGCACCGACTGCTGTTCGGTCAACGTCTGCGGGTCGGATGTCGGCTTGGACTGTTGCACCGGGTCGGTGTGCTTGAATGGGCATTGCACCGCTGACACGGCCGCCCTCAGTTTGAGCTCGAACACGCTCGACTTGGGCCGGTTTCCCAATGTGCAGACGGTCCCCCCCCAAACCATTACGCTCACCAATACCGGCGTGGTCACGGCCACCAACCTCGGCTTTACCCTTAAGGTTTCCTCCGGAACGGCCAGCGAATTTCTGGTCGACTTCTCTGCTTGCCCATCGGAGTTGGCGCCGGGCGCCTCTTGCCCGGTAACCGTTGGCCTCACGCCACAGACGCTCGGCCAGAAGCAAGCAACATTTACGGCGACGGGTAACGTCGGTAACGTCCTTTCGTACTCGACGTGCAACATCACCGGCACCGTCGGCGAACTCATCTCCATTTACATTGAGCCATTCGTCTTTTCGTTAGCTGCGCAGTCGTCGCCCGCGGGCCTGAATTGCAATGAGGGCTGCAATTTCACGGGAGGCAGCTCGGCCTATTTTGCGGCCGGAACCGTCCTGACGATTACGGTCACTGGCTTGGCGACGGGCATGGCGGTCAGTTGGACGCCGCCGTGCAACAACCTTCCCGGCGGCGGCTGCACCTTTACTGTATCGGCCGATGCCCAACTGGTGGGGACTGCCGCACCTGCACTCACCGTTGAGCTCACCACCGCGGGTGCGCAGGTGACCGTGGTGGATCCGGGCGGCCAAAGCTGCTCTGGCGGGACGTGTGGCTTTATCGAAAGTGGCCCGGTGACGCTGACTGTGCAGAGCCCTGAGCCTTTCGTCATCGAAGCGTGGGGCGGTGCGTGCAGCGGCACCTCTCAGACATGCTCATTGAATGTGACGCTTGCCGCCACCGTCACGCTGTCCGTGTCCCCTCCCAACAACATCTTCCTCACAGGGCCGGTTGCGCTTTCCACCATCGGCGCCGATGGCGCAGGCGCCGACACCGCGTGCCACCAGGCTGCCCTCGGGAACAGGGACACACAGCCGTACGTCGCCTGGGTCGCGACGAGCACGAGAAACCCAGCCTCCCTGCTTGCCGCAGGGTCCGGTTGGGCGATCTCCGGCACCTATCCAGGGGACTACATCCTTACCGCACGCACGATTGCGGATATCACCGGGCCGCGCCTCGTCTCGGCCATTCCTCCGGCACTCGGCCGGGCCATCGCCACTGGAGCCAACCCCGACGGAACCACCCTCGGCATGACCGAGACCTGTCAGGACTGGACGTCCCCGAGCGGCACGGCACCGGCGGGCACCTCCGGCGGTGTCGGCTACGCCTGGTCGGTCGACATCGGAGCGCCGACTCTCCCTGTAGCGCCTCGGCGATGCTCGCCTGCTTCGGCCAGGGTGTCGTCGGAAACCTTGTCTTGCCGCCCATTACCCCGCCCATCGCCCTCACCTTCACTTCCTCGCCTTGGGTTCCAGCGGGCGGCTTGAGTGGGGCTGACAGCCACTGTCAGGCCGACGCGGCTGATGCTGGCCTGAGCGGCACGTTCGCCGCCGCCAGTCTGCACTCCCCGGGCGGTACTCAGCCCGGTACATCCGTTCGTACCGACGGCTTGGTGAGTTCAGATCCGCAAAACGTCGATGCGCGTGGTCAGGGCATGGTGCCGGCGACTCTTTCTGACACCTATGTGTGGGTCGAGAAAGCCTCATCCGACTGTAACGGGTGGACGGGGGGCCGGGTGCTGTCGGAAGCATCGTCCGGTATGACCACGGGTCCACCGATTCTCGTTCCCCCAACGGCCTCATGCAGCGAGGCGCACCGACTTGGCTGCGTACAGGTGCTGCCGTGAGTCGCGGGCCACGGTTGTTCTCGGCGCCGGTCGCCATACTTCTCGTCTTCGCCGGATGTGGACAGACGTCGGGTCCGTTTCTAAGCCTGCCCCCTTCGCCGCTCGACTTTGGACGCGTCCCAGGACCCACGTCCGCGCCCATGTCAATTCAGCTCATCAACACGGGTGGCTCTGCAGCGGAGGGCATCTCCGTCGCAATTGGAGGTGGCGGTCCATCGGCCTTTAGCGTGAGCGCCCCAGGCTGCGTGCCGTCGCTGGCCGCTGGCGCCTCCTGTAACATTTCCGTCCAAGTAACGGCCCAGAGCCCAGGCGGCCAGCAGGCCACGCTCGAGGTTCAATCGAGCAATGGCGGGGATGCTCCGTACCTGATTCTCCAAGCACAGGTCGGATGGAAAGTCGGTCTCTTCGTGTCCGCCGCTGCAGCGACGCTGACGGTGACTCCTCCAATTCCTTTGTGGTCGTGTTCCGGTTATTGCGGCGATTCGAGTTGTACAGGCCAGGAATGCTCGGGGTCTGTCTTTGATGGCACGCCCGAGCAATTCTCCCTCTCGCTCCCCTCCGGGGAGGGTGTCCAGTGGACGAGCCCCCCGTGCGGATATTTCCCGAGTCCGATGTGCAGCTTCACGGTGAATGCAGACAAGGCAGTGAATGCCCAAGTCGGCCCATTGGTGAACTTGAACGTTACCCGGCTAGGGTTCGCCAACGATTTGCCGTACGGACTCGTCGCCCTGGGTCCACCCGGCGTCGTTTCCACCGACTGGTGTGTGGGGACGTGTCCCTTTGTTTGGTTCGGACCGCTGATGCTCGATGCGGTTCTGCAAAGCGGCGAGGATCCGGACTCCGCAGTCCTTCTCCAATGGGGGGACGCCTGCGCAGATGCCGGCCCAAGCTGCCAACTCGACGTCGACGCAGGGCTGACAGTCACCGCCAACTTTCAGCCAGTCAACTCCGTTTTTACGACCGGTCCCCTGCCGCTCGCTAGCTTTGGTTCTGACGGCTCTGGCGCCGACTCTGCTTGCAATACGGCTGCGAGCAGCAAAGGCTATGGCGGCACGTTTGTTGCTTGGCTCGCTTCTACGGGACGGAACCCGGCGCAGCTGTTGGCGGGCTCCAACGGCTGGGGAGGAGTGAGTGGCAATGCCTCTCCCATCTTCGCGCCGGACATCCAAGCCCTCGCTGGGGCGAGGCCATGGGCGCCTCTCATCTCGACCTCGACGCCAACGGTGACGGGTGCGGCGGTGGACGGGACTCCGCTCCCCGCGTCCGAGACCTGCAACAATTGGACATCGACGACGGGAGTGACGCCGGCGGGGACCACCGGGGCGATGGGCTATGCTTGGTCCAATGACTTGGGCGCCCCGCCGGTCGCCTGTAGCGGCAGCGCAAACATCGTGTGCTTTGGGACGGGCGCGAGCGGGCTCGTGATTACCTCCCGCTTTCTGGATGCGGGCACCACCTTCTTGTCAACCCCTTGGGTGCCGTCCGACGGCGTACTGGGTGCGGACAGCCAGTGCCAAGCAGATGCGTCCGATGCTGGGTGGCCCGGGACTTTCGTCGCGTCCGAGCTGCGCGGCATCCCCATCCACGACGGCGACGTTCGCGCTGATGGAGCGCCCGTGGAGACAGCCGATAACATCACTTCTCACGGGGTCGGGCTGGTGCCCAACACGCTCTCGGACACTTACGTCTGGACGTCCGGTTCTCCCGACTGCAGTGGCTGGCAGGGGGGCTCAGGGCAGGTCGGCCGTATCCGCCGGTTTGACTTGGGCGCTACCGCGTTGGTGCCGTCGAGTGACTTGTGTACCCGGGCGCACCCTATTGTCTGCCTCCGGACGCCGTGACACGGCCCCCTGGGGGAAATGCAGCGGCCGCTTTCAGCGTTTCCCGGCCATTTCCACGCCTTGAGTGAGGATCGTCTCAGGGCACGGGCTTAGTCGCGGTGGCCGCCAAGCGGCTCCAGGCGCAGGGCGTAGGAATGACTCGTTCTTCCGGCCCGCTGCTCGTTGGGACGTTCAACGAAAGGCGGCGAGCCATGCGGCAACCGGGACGCACCCGGCGGCGACCGCGAGAGACGCTTGAGCAGCCCGGTTCTGCAGCGGCGGCAGGAGCGACACCGCCGCGCCGGCCAGCACTCCGGAGATGAATCCGCAGAGATGGCCGGCGACATCGGCGCTCTTCGACGTTCCCAGGAGTGCAAGCAGCGCCAACCCGCCAACGAGGGGCATCCAAACGCGGCGACTGTCCCGCGGCAAGGCTGCCAGCGCGCCCAGGGCACCGAAGACCGCAGTCGAGGCGCCGATGGACACGAAGTTGTGGCGCGTGAGCCCGGCCGCGGCCAAGGTTCCTGCGACCCCCGAGAGCAATATCAGGGCGCTCGCCATCCCTGGGCCGACGGAGCGTGCGAGCAGCGCCAGGAGGAGCCCGCCCAGCACGGCGTTGCCGGCGGCATGGCCAGCGTCCGCGTGCAGGGTCAGTGCGGTGACCGATCGCCACCACTCGCCGCGGAGGATTGCGGCCGCGTCCGCGCTCCCCCGCTCGAACCAGGGTGAACCGGCCGACTCCGGACCCGTCCAAACGTAGAACGTCACGAGTGCAAGGGCGAATGCGAGACCCGTGGCGACCGCTCCCGCTATCGGGTGGAACCCCTCGGGACGGCGCACCTCCAGCGGGTTCTCTTGCTCGAACGCGACGATGGCCACCTCCGCCCGCGCGGCGTCCGGGTCGTCGATTTGGAGCGCCCAGTGCGCCTCTCCCAAGCGGCGCAGCTCGTGGGGGATACCCTCCTGTTCCAGGACCAGCGACAGGTCCATCGTACGGCGGAAATCGCTCGAAAGGCGCAAGAGCACGCCGGAACAGCCTACACGGCGACCTCCTCCGTCCCAACGGGAGCACGCGGACGTCAGACGCCGGCCAGCGGCCTCTCGCGTGCGACGGAGTCGCCCCACCGGGCACACTAGTCAAAGTCGGAGTCGTGTCCTCGGTGCAGAGCCGGCCGCCGAAACGTCGAGGCAGACGATAGAGGCGGCGCCGAGAAGCCCGTCGCTCGTTTCGTCGCCAGTCGTGCGCTTTGGCCAATTTTCCAGGGCCTTATCCTCAAACATCGAATTACCTGCTCACCCCAGGCCGATTTGTTTCATGAAGGTAATCAATCGTAGAAAAGATTCTCCTCAATGATTTGTCCGTTGTTGTCCCAGTGGGCCACTGTGCAGAAGTCGACGTCGAACTTCTTGCCGGTCGGTGGGATCTCCTTGCCCGCAGGTCCGGACATGGGCCCTTTCATCGTGCCGGTGAAATGCGCGATTGAGCAGGACCAATCGCCCGAGGCAAAGAACGTCTTGTAGGGTCTGTTACCCGAAACGCTGATCCGGGAAGGTCTTGAAGAACTGTATTGCCTCTATCCGGTGAGCGTCGACACCGTTGGTCGGCCCCTTTCCGGGCCAGCGGACTACGACATCGGTTCTGTGGCGCTTGGAGAACGTCTCTAAGTCCTGCGCGTTCCATGCGTCGTCCAGCGTCTGCATCAACTCCATGTTGCGCTCTTCGGCAGTCTTGTTTCCCACGATTCCTCCCTCGCACATGATGGCGGCCCGGGGGCTTCCCCTCGCCTGAATACGGGAGCCGTCGGTATGGACACTATGCTCAGGGGCGCCGACGTAACAGCCTCGGACTGACTACACAGCTTCGGGCTAACACACCTCGCTGATTGCTTGATGCGCGCAGTCCGTGAGGGTCCGGTCCCGATCTACGGCGCGAGACGGAATGGACGTGGAGCGCAGACTCATGGGCCCGCATCGAGAGCCGCCAAACCATTGACGTCGCTCGCGCGTTCCGGCGAGCCCCAGTCAGCCGAATGCCGTACGACCTCTGACGCTTCGTCCCAGAAATGTGGACAGAAATGTGGACAAGGACTCGGCGGAGCTGACTCGGTCGCGCGACCACTTGTAATTGCGCGCGATACTGGACTCGAACCAGTGGCCTTCGGCTCCGGAGGCCGACGCTCTATCCATCTGAGCTAATCGCGCGTGGTTAGGGCATCTAGCGACAAACGTCGCGCGGCGCAAGCGTCGGCGGCGGTCATCATCCGACGGTCAGCGATGAACGTCGTCCACCCACCGAACGGCTTCCGGCTTCTCAACGGGCGTGATGTCGAGGTTCACGACGACCGGCTCTTGACCGCTCCGCAGGAGGACACACTCCAGGACGTCATCGGAGGCGTTGATTTCCTGGTGGGGAACGTAGGGTGGAACGTAAATGAAGTCTCCAGGGCCGGCCTCCGCCAGAAATTCCAACCGCTCGCCCCAGCGCATTCGGGCCTTTCCCTTCAGGACGTAAATGACCGACTCGACACTGCCGTGGTGGTGGGCGCCCGTCTTCGCGGTGGGTTGGATGGTCACCGTTCCTGCCCACAGCTTCTCCGCCCCAACCCGAGCCCTGGTGATTGCGGCGGCGCGAGTCATCCCTTGGGTTTGTGCCGTGTTGGGGTCGAGGGTTCCTGCCCGGACAATTTGAACGCCTTCGGTGCGCCAATTGGGTGTGCCCGCTTCGGACATGAGGTTCTTCCTTCCGGGAACGGAGAAGGTGGCACCTTCTGTGCCACTCCTCAATTCTAGGCAGCACCGCGCCTAGAAGGTCCGAGGCGGCACGCGCGCCGTTTTCACCGTTCAAAGGTGAATTCGAGGGTCTCCGTCTCGTTTGGCGTGACTGTCAACGTCCGCCGCTCCTCCTGGCCATCCAGAACGAGTCGGACCGGGTGCTTGCCTTCATACAGCGGCACCGGCTTGTCGAAGGGGGCGATGCCGACCTTCTTGCCGTCGACGTAGACGGTGATACCGGGCTGCACTTGGAAGTCGATGGCGCCCTTTTCAAAGGTGACCTTTCGCGGTGGGTTGTCGCCAGCCTCGAGGTCGACATGCTCCACCCGGCTCAGACCGAGCCCGGTATCAAAGAGTTCAACGTCGGCGGAGCCAGGGGCCGGCAGTGTCACCACCAGTGGCGTTGTCCCAAGAATGCGGTCGCCAAGGCGCACGTGCAGTCGTGGCTGACTCTCAAAGCGGATGCGAGCCGGACCGGTTTCCGATGAGGCCTCCTCTTTCGAAGCCTGAGCTTCGGCTGCCGCAAACGCTCCCAGCAGTTTGCTGGAGACCGCTGTGTCGCGCTTAGCCTTTGGCGCTGGAGCGGCGACATGAGGAGTTGGCTTGGGGGGTGCCGGCAGCGGCGCCGGTTCCGGTGGCGCCGCCACTGGCGCCGCGACGACAGGGACTGCTGCAGGTGGCGGGGTCGGCGCGGGAGGCGGCGGCGGAGGTGGCGGCTGAGCTTCCGGTGGCGCAACGGCAACCGGGGAGGCCAACGGCGAGAGGCCGAGAAGTGGTGAAAGCCGAGGCCAGGCAAACCACGTGCCGCCCAGCGCCAGGGCGAGGAGTGCCACGGCGAGGAGCCAATTGAAGCCGCTGCGTGGAGCGTGGCGAATTGGGTCGGTCCTCGCCGCGGCGCCATGTAAGTCGGTGCCCGCGAAGTCAACACCACCCAACGGTTGGGCCAGCCCGGCCGGGGCACGCTCCGATTCGAGGGCTCCAGGGAAGACAAAGCCTTCTGGCCCTCCTCGCTTTGGCCGGGCACTGGCGACGGCCGTCTTGGCCTCTCCGTCGACGTTGCCAGCCTCGACTGCAAACACAGCCGGAGAGGCTTCGGAGGCACTGAGTGCTGACGGCGTAAAGATGGGCATTTCGGGCTCGGCAATCACCCCGACGGGCACCGTCGGCACCAGCCGCGACACCAACTGAGCCAAGGCGTAGCCGCTCGACGTTTCGCCAGTTGCGTGGATGTACCGTTCCAAGTCCGCTTCGAGAGTTCGGCAGTCCCGGTACCTTTCCTCGCGGTCCTTCGCCAGCAGCCTCGCGAGAACTTGCTGCAGCGCGAGAGGGAGCTCGGGCCGGCGCTCGGCGGGCGGCACATAGGGCTCATAAAGCACCCTCCGTACGAGGCTGGCGTCGCTCGCCGCCTCGTAGGGCATTCCCAAGGTGACCAATTCGTAGAGGACCACCCCAAGACCGTACAAGTCGACACGAAGGTCGAGCGGCTCGCCCTTGAGCTGCTCGGGCGCCATGTAAGCCACTTTCCCTTTGATGGTCCCGGTCTGGGTGTGGTGGCTGACGCCCTTGGCCTTGGCGATGCCGAAGTCCACCACTTTCACCGAGCCGTTGCGAGAGATGAGAATGTTGTCGGGGCTGACGTCCCGGTGCACCAGTTGAAGGGGCTCCTCGGTCGCCCCGTCGGTGAATTCGTGCGCATAGGCGAGGCCTTCGGCCGCGGCGGAGACGATGCGTGCAGCCAGCACGAACGGAATCGCCAGCGACTTTTCACGCGCGCGCTGCAGCAGCAGGCGCAGCGTTGGCCCGTCGATGTACTCCATCGCGATGAAGTAGCTGCCGTCGGATTCGCCGAAGTCGAAAATCTGAACCAGGTTGGGATGGTTGAGGCGAGCGGCGAGCTTCGCTTCGCCCAGAAACATCTGAACGAATTGCGGGTCCTCTGCCAGATGGGGAAGAATCCGCTTGATGACCAGCTGCTTCTCGAAACCCATCGGGCCAGCGGTCTTGGCCAAAAACACCTCCGCCATGCCGCCGGTCGCGAGCTTCCGCAGCAGTTGGTATTTGCCAAGTCGGGTTGCAGGGGCCATGGGCGGCTAGGACCACTCGAACGTTCGGCTACGCTCGCCCTTGGAAGACGTGACGGGACGGGAATCGGCCGCTCGGATGCGGGGCCTCGAGTTGAGCCGAAAGTGCGGTGAGCTGCAGGAAAGCGGCCACGGCAAAGTCGTAGTGTATGCGCGTCGCGACGATGGCGAAACCGCCGCGCCAGAGTGTTTCGAGTCAGTCTTGCTCGCCTCGAAAAAGGGCTTGGTGGACGTCATCCAGCTACCCAGTATGACTCAATCTCGAGGGATTCAGTGCTGCGAAGTCCACCACCGGAGGCAGCTTCCACCTCCTATTGGACGTCCGGTGGCCGAGCGGTTGGCCTGGCGTCAGTCTCACCTCCCGTGGGAGGTGGGACATCCCCTGTTCCGGCCAGAGGGTAGGGTTGGGTGGGTCCCTCAGAGGTGCTGGCCCCGGAGTCAAGAGGGCCCGAGTAGCATAGTGAGGGAGCGCGCGTGGCCACACTGCACACCGACATCGACGTCGCCGGCCGAGTGGTCAGCATTTCGAATCCGGACAAAGTCTTCTTCGCTGCCCGCGGCGAGACGAAACTGGACCTGGTTCGGTACTACCTAGCGGTGGGGGAGGGGGCTCTCCGCGGCGTCCGGGAGCGCCCAACGGTCCTCAAGCGTTACCCCAACGGTGCCGGGGGCGAGTTTTTCTACCAGAAGCGTGTCCCGTCTCCGCGTCCGGAGTGGTTGGAGACGGTGACGGTGCATTTCCCCAGCGGTCGAAGCGCCGAGGAGCTGTGTCCGACGGACGCGGCGCACATCATCTGGGCAGTCAACTTGGGGTGCCTGGACTTCAACCCCTGGGCCGTTCGGCGAATGGACCTCGACCACCCGGATGAGTTGCGGGTGGACCTCGACCCGCAGCCCGACGTGCCCTTCTCCGCCGTGCGCCGGGTGGCAGTAGAAGTGGGCCGACTGCTGACCGAGTTGGGACTACAGGGCTGGCCCAAGACGTCAGGGTCGCGAGGCCTTCACGTCTACGTCCGCATCCGACCAGAGTGGGACTTTCTCGCCGTCCGTCGCGCCGCACTGGCCTTGGCACGCGCAGTCGAGCGTCGCCTGCCGGACATCGCCACCAGCAAATGGTGGAAGGAAGAGCGTGGGGCGCGCGTCTTCATCGACTACAACCAGAATGCACGCGACCGGACCATCGCCTCGGTGTATTCCGTCCGGGCGAACCCAGAAGGGCGGGTCAGCTGTCCGCTGGCCTGGCCAGAAGTCGAGACGGTGGAGCCGGGTGAGCTGACGCTGGCCACCGTCCCGGCCCGCGTGGCGGCGTTGGGTGACTTGGCGGCAGGCATTGATGCGACAGCGTATGGGCTTGAGCCTCTGCTTGACTTGGCGGCCCGAGATGAAGCGGAGGGCTTGGGGGATGCGCCTTGGCCCCCGCACTTTCCCAAGCAGACGGGCGAGCCGATGCGCGTTCAACCCAGCCGGGCGCGGAAGAAGGGGCCACCGGTTTAAGCTGCCTAGCCTCACGCCACCCGCGGTGCAGTTGTCGGGCCTGGCGGCCCCGCGTGAGCTGCTGGCTTCGCGCAGGGCTTGAGAGGAGGTGGGCCTCGCGCGCCTGCAGTTGGCCCTTCCGCTACGGCGCACTGTCAAGTCATGCGGGCGCGGCTGTTACTGGAAGAGACCGCCCCTGCCAAGGGGTCAGCCACCGTCCAATTCCGGGTAGTGCCGGAAGATGCCTTCTTCGTTGAAGGGCAGGCGGCGGGGTGAGGCGAGATAGGCGGCGAGGCGGGGACGCTGCGCCACCCTGTCCCGCAGCGCCAGCAGCCTCGGGATGAAGCGCGCGCGCTTGGAGAAGGCGCGTGGAAACGCATATTCCAGGCCCACCAGCAGCTGAAACATAGAGAGTTCCACGTAAGAGAAGCGACGGGCCACGAGGTGACTGCCCTTGGGGCTCTGCGCCAGTACCCTTTCGAAGTACCCCAGAAATTTCGGCATGCGCTCGCTGAGAAAGTAGGCCGAGCCTCGGCGCGCCTCGCCGCGCTGCTGCGCGTAGTAGAGACTGCTGGAGATGGGATGGTGGGTGTCGTGGACTTCGGCGACGACGTCGCCGATGGTCAGCTGCAGCTGGTGCGCGAAGAGGCGTCCGGGCTCGCCCTTGCCGATGAGGCCGAGGCGCGGTGCGAGGTACAAGAGGATGTTGGCCGTTTGGGCAATCAGCAGCGGCCCTACCTGCAGAAAGGGCGGGGCAAAGGGCGGGGTCGCCGACTGCTTTTCTAAAAGCAGCCGAAGGAGTGCCGGAACGCCACCGGCGGGCGGCGACAAACGGGCCACGTCGACATAGGGCGCGCCAGCATCCTCCAGCACAAGGCGAACGAATTCGCCTCTGCCTTGAATGGACGGCCAGTAGTACAGGCGGTAGCGAGTTGGGGGGGCCACAGAGGCGAAGCAGTTTACCGGGAACGCCGTCCGGGCGCGGGCGCTTTCAGCGCGTCCGTTCCCCTTGTGACGTGGCCCCGGAAGCACCGAGGCCTGAAGGCTCCATCAGCGAAGCAGCGCCACGGCAGTGGAGAGGAGAATGGCCACCAGCGCCAGCGCCACGGCACCGCCGGCGCCGCCTTCGGCGCCGTCTTCTTCAAGTGCGCGCGCCGTCCCCATGGCGTGGGCGATGGTGCCGAGGGCCAGGCCGCGCGCCAGTGGCCGGCGCACGCCGAGGAGGCGAAGCAGTGGGGGGCCACCGCCATGCCGAAGAGGCCGGTGGACACCACGGCAGCGCCCACCAGTCCTGCGTCCACGCCCAATTCCGGGGCGAGGGAGATGGCCACCGGCGCGGTGACGGACTTGATGGTGAGGGCGCGCACCAACAGAGGTGGCGCACCAAGCAATGCACCAAGGCCCAGCACCGTGCCCACCGAAGCGGCCGTCCCGGCGGCGACGCTAAGCAACACCTTGGCCGGGTTACTGGCCAGCACTGCGCGGCTGGCAAAGAAGGGAACGGCCAGGGCCGCCGTCGCCGGGCCCAGGGCCCACTGCAAAAGCCAGCTGCCTTCCATGTACTTGGCGAGGGCGTCCGGGTTTGGGCCCAGGACTGCAGCTCCCAGAAGAGAGGTGACGAGAAGCGGGTGAAGGGCAACCACCTGGACCCTTCGGTAGAGGCGCTCCGCCGCCAGGTAGGCCGCCACCGTGGCCGCCGTCACCAACGCCGTCAGGGTGAAATTCATGACTCGAAGCCCTCGGGCGCGGGAGTGACGCAGGGCTTCTTGCAGAGCGCCTGGGCGAGGAGTCCGGCGCTGGCTTGGCCCACCAGCGCGCCGGCCACCACCAGAAGCACGAAGGTACCGCCCTGGGCGCGCAACAGCGGAAGCTGCCGGACGGCGCCGATGCAGATTGGGACGAAAAGCAAAGCAATGAAGCGCAAGAGAAAGGCCGCCCCTCGCTGGACGAAGGACTGAGGGAGAGCCCGAGACAGCAGCAAGCCAAGGACGGTCAGCATTGCGAGGAGGCCCGCTGGAAGGGGAAGGCGTACGTGTCGCCCGACGACGAGCCAACCAGCAAACACAACGGAGAGCAGCCCCACCTGGAGGCACAGGGCGACCAGGCGGTGCAGGGGCCCAGGGCTGGGGACGGGCTGAACGTCGGACATGTGCGGCGCGCTAGGCTGTCCCGAAGAGGCGGGACAGCTCCTCCGGCACCACGGCCTCCAGTTGTGCGTAGGTGCAGGAGCGCGGAGTGCGGTCCTCGCGCCAGCGGAGAAAATGCGTCGCGTGCCGGAAGCGGTCGCCTTGCAGGTGGTCGTAACTGACTTCGGCCACGCGCTCGGGCCGCAAAGCCTCCCAGCCCAAGTCGCGCTTGGCATTCCAGCGGCTGGGGGCGCCAGGCATGCGGGCTTCCGTCTCGCCGGCCAGCGTTTCCCAGTGCTGCCAGGGGTGGCCTTCGCGGGCGCCTTCGCGCCAGGGCGCCAACTCCTGCACCAGGGCTTTTCGCTTGGCCTGGGTAAAGCCAGACGCAATGCCCACATGGTGCAGCGTCCCCGCCTCGTCATACAGCCCCAGCAACAGCGAGCCGACGTCCGAGTAGTCCTTGTAAAGGCGGAAGCCGCCCACCACGCAGTCCGCGGTGCGGGTGTGCTTCACCTTCAACATTTCGCGCTTTCCTTCAAGGTATGGAAGGCCAAGCGGCTTCACCATGACGCCGTCCAGGCCGGCGCCCTCGAAGCGCCGAAACCACTCCCGGCCACCTGGCGGTCTTGGGTGGCCGGGGTGAGATGGACGGGGGGCTTGGCCTCGGCCAGCGCCGCTTCCAAACGTCGGCGCCGTTCGCCAAAGGGCTTTGGCCGGAGGTCCTCGTCGCCAAGGGCGAGCAAGTCGAAGGCGACGAAGGAAGCGGGCGTCTCCGCCGCAAGTTTGGCCACTCGGGAGGCGGCAGGGTGGATGCGCTGGAGAAGGGCGTCAAAGTCCAAGCCGTTTGCACCGGCAATGACGACTTCCCCGTCGACGACGCAGCGGCTGGGAAGCGACGCCAGAAGCGGATTCCGCAACTCCGGGAAATACCTCGTCATGGGCCGTTCATTTCGACTGCCCAATTCCAGCGTGTCCCCATCCCGGAAGACGATGGTGCGAAAGCCGTCCCACTTTGGTTCGAGAGGACTCTCCCGCCGGAGGGATGTCCGCCACCAGCTTGGACAGCATGGGGGACACGGGCGGGAGACGGGGAGATTCATGCCGGGCGCGCCGACGCTACCGGAGGCCCAGCGCCGAGGGAAAGCCTTTGGGGACGGTGCTACCGGGTGAGGACTTCCACCTCGGTGGCCACCGGGACGTGCGCCTCGACGACGTAGGTGGCACGCACCCGCGTCCCGGCGAGGTGCGGCTTTTCCAAGCCTTCGCCGTGCAGCAGGAAGCGGGTGTGTTCATCCAGCTGCAACTCCCCTGGGCCCCTGCCTTCGGGACGAAGTGCGAGGTGGGAACGCGAGATGGTGCTGACCCGTCCCGTCACCACACCGCCCTCACCCAGCTCTCGCACGCCGGTGGCGACGGCGTCCACGCCAGAACGCGTCTTTTCCTCCGCCGTGGCGACGCCCTGCTCGACGGCCACGCGCGCGTTGTTGACGGTGCGGTCGGCCTCGGCCGCGGCCTGTTGGGCTGCCTTCTCCGCCTCCGCCGCGCTGCCTTTGGCTTCGGCGACAGCTTCCTTGGCCGGCCGGGATTGTTCCTTTGTGCAGGCCAACGTCAAGCTGGCGCACAGGCAGATGAGAAAGGGACGCATGGGACACCTCCAAGGGAAGGGAGGTAGTCACGCCGGCCCCGTTGGACAAGCCGGGAAGCAACCCCAGCCTGTGCTTCAGCTCGCCAGGCGGCGGTATTCCTTCAGGTGCCGGAGGGCCAGCATCCGCTCGCCCCGGCCTTCGTGGAGCCGGGCCAGGTTGTAGTGGGCGTCGGCCAGGGCGGGGTCCACTTGAAGGGCACGGTGGTAGCTGGCCAGCGCATCTGCGCTTCGCCCTTGGTCGTCCAGGGCGACGGCCAGGTTGTAGGCAGCCACCGCGTCGCCCGGCTGGGCCGCCAGTGCAGCGCGGTAGTGCGCCTCGGCGGCCGAGAGTCGACCGGCGCCGTGGTGGAGGCGGCCGAGGTTGACGTGGGCATCGGCGTGCGTGGGCGCCTGGCGGAGAATGTCCGCGTACAGCGTGGCGGCGCTGGAGGGGTCAACTTCTTCCAGCGCCAAGGCCTGCTGAAAACGGACGTCCACCCCCGGCCCGGCGGGGGTTGGTAACTGGTGCACCGTGCCCGCGCGGGGCGCCGGAGCGTCCAGCGCAAGCTCGCCCTGGCCTGTTTCCGGTTCCCAGGTGGCCTCGCCGTCTCGGGCCAGAAGCCGCTGCCCTTTGGCGTCGAGGGAAATGCTGGAAACACTCTGCCCGGCGGGAAGCTGCGTGCCGAGGCGTTGGAGTGCGGCGCGGATGCGCCTTGGGGCGACGTTGCGGTCGGCCAGGCCTTTGGCGGAACGCAGCAGCACCAAGTCGCGGAAGGTGAAGGCACGCCCCTCTGGCTGGGAGCGGGAGGGAAGAAGGCCACCGCTGATGAAGGACCGCACCCGCGCCTCGGTGACGCCAAGCAGCGCCGCGGCGTCGGCCAGCGAATACGTCCTCTCAGCGGAAGTGTCTCTCACCCGGCAGCAAGAAGTAGCAGCGAGGGCTGACAATCCCACTGGCGAGGGCAGCGTCCTGGGCAGTCCCTCCAGCCGCAGGGGTGCTGACTGCCCCAGAGGGGCGAACGCCTTCCTTGCCGAGAAAGTCGCGCCTCGCTGAGCGCGTACAACCCTTGGCGGGGAAGGCTTGGGTGTAAGGTGCGGCCGTGCGCTTGACAGCGGGCACCCGCGTGGGCCCTTACGAAGTGGTGGCCCTGGTGGGGGCGGGCGGGATGGCGGAGGTGTACCGCGCCACCGACACCCGCCTTGGCCGCGACGTCGCCATCAAGGTTGTCTCCGAGGCCTTTGGTGCGGACGGCGCCTTTGTCGAGCGCTTCGAGAGGGAAGCCAAACTGGCCGGGTCCGTCAACCACCCCAACGTCGTTGCCCTGCATGACGTCGGACTCCACGACGGAAAGCCGTACTTCGTCACCGAATTGCTTCAGGGCGAGACGCTGCGGGAGCGCCTGGCGAAAGGCCCCGTCCCGTTGGCCAAGGCGCTGGAGTGGACGGCACAGATGGCGCAGGGCCTGGCGGCTGCGCATGAGGGCGGCATTGTCCACCGGGTCTTGAAACCGGAGAACGTCTTCATCAGCCGGGACGGGCACGTGAAGCTGCTCGACTTCGGCATTGCAAAGCTGATTGAGGCGGCCCACGAGGCAGCCCCCCACGGCCTGTTGGACGAGACGCTGTCGCCATCCAGTGGCGGGACCGGTTCTGGGATGGTGCTGGGCACGCCTGGCTACATGTCTCCGGAGCAGGTGCGCGGTGACCCGGTGGACGCGCGGACGGACTTGTTCAGCCTGGGGGCTGTCCTTTACGAATTGCTTTCGGGCCGGCGAGCGTTCCCGGGGGCGGTGGTGGAAAGCGGCTACGCCATCCTCCACAAGGAGCCGGAGCCGTTGCCGGCCAGCGTTCCAGCGGGCGTCGCTCAAGTTGTCCAACGGTGCCTGGAGAAGGACCCACGGCGCCGCTTCCAGACGGCGCGGGATTTGGGCTTCAACCTGGAATTGCTTCGCAACCCAACCGGTTCCGCGACGGCGACAATGCCCAACGCGCCGGTTCGGCGCTGGAGGGCCTGGTCGTGGCTGATTCCGGTTGGGGTGGTGGCGGTGGTTGTCGCGGCCCTCGTTTTTAATCCCTCCGCCCGGAAATTGACTTGGGAGCGCTTCTTTCCCCGCGCGCGGCCTTCTGGGACAGCGGCGGACGTGGGCGGCGCGGTGGACGTCGAAGGACCTCGTCCATTGCCGTCCTCCCCTTCGTGAACCTCAGCTCGACAAAGAACAGGAATTTTTCTCCGACGGAATTTCCGAAGAAATCCTCGACGCCTTGGCGCGCGTCAAGGGACTGAAGGTCGCCGGCCGCACTTCGATTTCCACTTCGAAGGCAAGAACGAGGACTTGCGCGCCATCGGCGAGACATTGGGCATCAGTAACCTGTTGGAAGGCTCGTTGCGCAAGCAGGGCAACCGGGTCCGGATTACCGCCCAGCTATCCAGGGCTCGGACGGCTTCCACCTCTGGTCAAATAGCTTCGAAGGCGACCTGACGGACGTCTTCGACCTGCAGGAGAGGATTGCCCGGGCCATCACGGAGGAGTTGAAGGTCGTCCTTCAAGGAGACCAACGCACGCGCCTGGTCCCGGTGGCCACCGACAACCCGGAGGCCTACGCGCTGTACCTGCAGGCGACATCCATCTTCAACCGGCGGAAGGGCGCCCACTTCCGCGAGGCCATCGGGCAGCTACAGAAGGCCCTGCGGCTGGACCCGGGCTATGCCCGCGCCTGGTCGCGGCTGGCCACGCTGCAAGTCCTTTTGCCCATTTATGAAGTGGGCAAGCCCGACACTGCCCTGGCCGCCGCAGAAGCCCGCACGCCATGCCATCGCGCTGGACCCTTCGCTCGGCGAGCCCCACGCAGTGCTGGGGCTGGTTTACGAAACCAGACGGCGCTTCCTGGAGGGGAAAGAGGCGTTTCAGCGTGCTCTGGAACTGGACCCGGACGACGTCACCGCCAACTTCTGGTTCGCCACCACCCGGGTGGGCCATGGCTACTTGCGCGAGGGCGACCAACTGCTCGACCGCGTCCTGGCCATCGACCCCTATGTCGCCCGGAACGCGTCGCTGTGGCGCGGTGTCGGCGCCTTGAATGAAGGCGACTTGGCGGGGGCGGAGCGCCTGTTTCAGCGCGCCCAGGACCTCGGCCTTGCCCATGTTGGGATTGGGTTGTCGTCCCTGGCCGAGGCGCGTGGCCAAACGGAGGAAGCCGTCCGGCAGATGACGCGGGCCCTGCAGGCCCTCGGGTCGGAGTTGCCCGGGGGCTCACGATTTTGGATCTGGGCGGCTTTTCCAATGCGATCGGCTCCTTGGCCGGCAATGGAACGGTAACCAACACCGGCGTACCAGCCACGCTCACGGCCGGTGGCGACAACGCGACGACGACCTTTAGCGGCATAATACAAGCGTTCGGCGCCGGTACGCTGGCCCTGACTAAGAGCGGTACCGGCGTTTTAACCCTGACGGGGACCAACACCTACGTGGGCGGCACGACCATCAGCGGAGGCACCCTGCAACTGGGCAACGCCACCGCGACCGGCAGCATCACTGGCAACATCACAGATAACGGGGTCTTGCAGTTTAATCGCACCGACACGGGCCTGAATTTAGGCGGCAACATCACTGGCACCGGCAGCGTGGTGGAGTTCGGTACGGGCACGGTGACGCTCTCGGGCACCAACAGCTATAGCGGAGTGACCACGGTGAGCGCCGGCACGTTGCAGGCGGGTTCAACCACCGCGCTCAGCGTAAGCTCTGCTTTTACGGTGAGCGGCGCGACCTTAAACCTCAATAGCTTTTCCAATACGATCGGTTCACTGGCGGGCACCGGCACGGTGACGAATAGCGTTGCTGGGACGGCAGTGCTGAGCGCCGGGGGTAATAATACGGCAACGACCTTTAGCGGAGTGCTGATCAACGGCGGCGGCACCCTGGCGCTGACCAAGACTGGCACCGGCATTTTGACCTTGAGCGGAGCCAACACCTATTCAGGGGCCACCACGGTGAGCGCCGGGACCCTGCAGGCCGGCTCAACATCGGGATTAAGCGCGACCTCGGATTTTACGGTTAATTCAATCCTGGACCTCAATAGTTTCTCCAGCACGATCGGTTCACTGGCCGGCAGCGGCACGGTGACCGATAGCGGCGCCGCGGCGACCCTGACTGCCGGCGCCGATAACGCCTCGAGCGTCTTTAGCGGATTGCTGCAGAACGGCGCCGGTCCCCTGACACTGACCAAGAGCGGTACAGGGACTTTGACCCTGACAGGAACCAGTTCCTACACGGGCGGCACGACCATCAGCGGGGGCACCTTGCAGTTGGGTAACGCCGGCTTAACGGGCAGCATCGTGGGCAACGTCGCTGATAACGGGGTATTGCAGTTTAGCCGCACCGACACGGCCTTGAGTCTGACCGGTAATATCACCGGGACCGGGAGCGTGATCCAGGCCGGCACGGGCACTTCAACCCTTTCGGGTGTTAACACCTATAGCGGGGTGACCACGGTCAGCGCCGGAACTCTGCAGGCAGGTTCTGTAACCGGATTCAGCGCGAGCTCTGCGTTTACGGTGAACACGGCTAGCTTGAACCTGGGTGGATTTTCCAGCACCATCGGTTCTTTAGCCGGCAGCGGCACGGTAAGCGACATCGGTGCAGCCGCCACCCTGAGTGCCGGAGGTAACAACAGCTCTACCACCTTTAGCGGTGTTCTGCAGAACCCGCTTGGATTGACTAAGAGCGGTACGGGCATTTTGACCTTGAGCGGAGCCAATACTTATTCAGGGGCCACCACGGTGAGCGGGGGCACGCTGCAGGCCGGCTCAATATCGGGATTAAGTTCGAGCTCGGATTTTACGGTTAATGCCATTCTGGACCTTAATACTTTTTCCAGCACCATCGGTTCGCTGGCCGGCAGTGGGACGGTGACTGACACCGGAACGGCCGCAACCCTGAGCGCCGGAGCCGATGGCGCCACCACGACTTTCAGCGGGGTGCTGCAAAACGGTGTGGGCGCTCTGGGCCTGACTAAAAGCGGCAGCGGGACCTTATCTCTGACCGGGACCAGTACCTACACGGGCGGGACGACCATTAGCGGCGGCACTCTGCAGTTGGGCAGCGGGAGCGCAACTGGCAGCATTGTCGGGGCCATCACCGTTAACGGGGTGTTGGCGTTTAATCGCACCGATACCGCCCTGGCTTTGAGCGGCAACGTTACCGGTACCGGCAGCGTGACAAATACCGGTGCGGGCACGGTAACCTTGTCGGGCGCTAACACCTATAGCGGGGTGACCACGGTGAGCGCCGGGACGCTGCAGGCGGGTTCAACGAGCGCGCTAAGTGCCAACTCCGCTTTCACGGTCAGCGGGGCGACTTTAAACCTGGGTAGCTTTTCCAACACCATCGGTTCTTTGGCCGGCACCGGTACGGTGAGTGCCACCGGCACGGCCACCTTGAGCGCCGGGGGTAACAACAGCTCCACAACCTTTAGCGGTGTGCTGCAGTCAGCCACCCTGGCGCTGACCAAAAGCGGCACCGGCACCTTGACCTTGAGCGGGAACGACACCTACTCCGGGGCGACGACGGTGAGTGCCGGCACCCTGCAGGCGGGTTCAATCACCGCCTTTAGCGCCACTTCAGATTTCACGGTCGCCTCGATTTTGAGCCTGGGCTCCTTTTCTAACACGATCGGTTCCCTGGCTGGCAGCGGCACGGTGAACGCCACCGGAACGGCGACCCTGACTGCCGGGAGCGACAACGCCTCGACGACCTTCAGCGGGGCGCTGCAGAACGGCGGCGGGACATTGGCCCTGATCAAGAGCGGCACCGGGACCTTGATCCTGAGCGGGACCAATTCCTATAGCGGATTAAGCGATGTGCAAGGGGGCCAGTTAACGGTTCAGGGCGCTTTAAGTAATTCAGCGGTGCATGTGGAGACTGGGGCAACCTTAGGCGGCGCAGGGACCATTAGCGGAGCAGTGACGGTCTTGAGCGGAGGTATCCTCGCGCCGGGCAACAATGCCGTGGGTACCCTGACGGTCGGTTCGCTGGCGTTAAACTCCGGGTCAATTTCCGATTTCCAACTGGGTCCGTCCGGATTGGGTAACGCGGGGGGCGGGGTGAACGACCTGGTGATAGTGAACAACAACCTGACCTTGGGGGGAACCCTCAACATCGCCGACCTGGGCACTTTCGGGACCGGGACCTACCAGCTTTTTGGTTTCGGGACCGAGAGCGGTCTGGCGAGCGCGCTGACGATTGGCACGATTCCCAACGGAGTGACCCGAGCCGCCTTGAGCATCCAGGTTACCGCCAACCAGGTCGACCTGGTGGTCAATGGCACGGGCCTTTTGGAGTATTGGAATGGGCCTAATACCACCGCCACCGGCAGCAGCCCAGCCGGCGGCAGCGGGACCTGGGACAACGCCACCACCAATTGGACGGTGTTAGATGGGAGCAGCAACTCCGCCTGGAAACAGGGGCTGGCAGTCTTCCAAGGGACCGCGGGAACGGTGAACCTGACAGCGCCGGTGAGTGTCGCCGGGCTGCAATTTGTGACCACCGACTACCAGATCACCACCGCCAATGCTTCCACGATCACGGCCCAAAGCGGCACGCTGCTGGAGGCCAATACCGGCGTCACAGGGACGGTCGGGGTAGGAATGGTCGGAGCAGGGGACGTCACTATAACCGGTCCGGGGACGGTGATCCTGACGGCTGCCAATACTTACAGTGGCGGCACGACGATCAGCGGCGGGACGTTGCAGTTGGGCAGTGCCGGCTCAAGCGGCAGCATCGTGGGCGCCATCACCGATAACGGGGTGTTGGCCTTCAATCGCACCGATTCCGGCCTGGTTTTGAGCGGCAACATTATCGGCACTGGCAGCGTGGTGCAGGCCGGTACGGGCACGGTGACCCTCTCGGGTGCCAACACCTATAGCGGAGTGACTACGGTGAGCGCCGGCACGCTGCAGGCGGGTTCGACGACCGCGCTCAGCGCTAACTCTGCTTACACGGTCAGCGGGGCGACGTTAAACCTGGGCAGTTTCTCCAACACGATCGGTTCCCTGGCCGGCACCGGGACGGTGAGCGCCACAGGCGCGGCCACATTGACTGCGGGGGGTAACAATACGGCTACCACTTTTAGCGGAGTGCTTATAAACGGCACCGGTACCCTGGCCCTGACCAAGAGCGGCACCGGCACCATGACCGTGAGCGGAGTCAACACTTATTCAGGGGCCACGACGGTAAGCGGCGGGACATTGCAGGCAGGCTCCGGAACGGCGCTGAGCGCAACCTCGGATTTTACGGTCAATTCGACCTTAGACCTCAATGGCTTTTCCAATGCGATTGGTTCGCTGGCCGGCATCGGCACGGTAACCAATACCGGCGCCGGGGCGACATTGAGCGTCGGCGGCGATAACACGTCTAGCGTCTTTAGCGGCACGCTGCAAAACGGCCCCGGCGCCTTGGCGCTGACCAAGAGCGGTACTGGCACCTTGACCCTGACCGGGACAAACTCCTACACGGGCGGCACGATGATCAGTGGCGGCACCCTGCAGCTGGGCAGTGCCGGCGGAAGCGGAACCATCGTCGGCAACATTACCGATAACGGGGTGTTGGCATTCAATCGCACCGACTCTGGCCTGGCGCTAAGCGGCAACATTATCGGCACCGGCAGCGTGGTGCAGGCAGGTGCGGGGACGGTGACCCTGCTTGGTGCTAACACCTATAGCGGAGTGACTACGGTGAGCGCCGGTACTCTGCAGGCGGGCTCGACGACCGGCTTAAGCGCAAACTCTGCTTTCACGGTGAGCGGGGCGACCTTAAACCTGGGCACTTTCTCCAACACGATCGGTTCCCTGGCGGGCACCGGCACGGTGAACGCCACCGGCGCGGCCACCTTAACCACCGGGGGTAACAATACGGCTACCACTTTTAGCGGAATGCTCAGCAACGGCATCGGCACCCTGGCGCTGACCAAGAGCGGCACCGGCACCATGACCCTGAGTGGCGCCGATACTTATTCAGGGGCCACGACGGTAAGCGGCGGGACATTGCAGGCAGGCTCTGGAACGGGACTGAGCGCCACCTCGGATTTCACGGTCAATTCGAGCTTGGACCTCAATGGCTTTTCCAATGCGATTGGTTCGCTGGCCGGCATTGGCACGGTAACCAATACCGGCGCCGGGGCGACATTGAGCGTTGGCGGCGATAACACGTCTAGCGTCTTTAGCGGCACGCTGCAAAACGGCCCGGGCGCCTTGGCGCTGACCAAGAGCGGTACCGGCACTTTGACTCTGACCGGGACCAACTCCTACACGGGCGGTACGACCATCAGTGGCGGCACCCTGCAGTTAGGCAACGCCGGCGGGAGTGGAACCATCGTGGGTAACATCACCGATAACAGCGTGTTGGCATTGAATCGCACCGACTCTGGCCTGACGTTAAGCGGCAACATTATCGGCACCGGCAGCGTGCTAAATACCGGTACGGGAACCGTGAGCCTCTCGGGCAATAACACCTATAGCGGGGTGACTACGGTGAGCGCCGGCACTTTGCAGGCGGGTTCTTTGACAGCCCTAAGCCTTAACTCCGCTTTCACCGTAAGCGGCGCGAGTCTAAACCTGGGTGGGTCTTCCAATACGATCGGTTCCCTGGCCGGCACCGGCACGGTGACCGATACCGGCTCGGCAGCGACACTGACTGCCGGCGGCAACAACACTTCCACGGCTTTCAGTGGAGCGCTCGTCAACGGCACCGGCACCCTGGGGCTGACCAAGACCGGCACCGGCATTTTAACTTTGAGCGGACTGAACACTTACTCGGGCGCCACGACGGTGAATGGCGGGACCTTGCAGGCCGGCTCCGGATCGGCCTTAAGCTCGAGCTCAGATTTCACCGTTAATTCAACCTTGGACCTGAATGGTTTCACGAGCACGATCGGTTCACTGGCCGGGAGCGGGACTGTCACTAGCACTAGCACTAGCACTAGCACTAGCACTAGCACTAGCACTAGCACTACTCTGACCACCGGAGCCGATAACAACTCCAGCGTCTTTAGTGGAGTGCTGCAAAACGGGGCTGGCACCGTGGCGCTGACCAAGAGCGGCACGGGCACCTTGACTTTGAGCGGGAACAACACCTACTCAGGGGCAACGACAGTGAGCGCCGGCACGTTGCAGGCAGGTTCAACCACCGCGCTGAGCGCCGCTTCAGATTTCACGGTCACCTCGATTTTGAACCTGGGCGCCTTTTCTAACACGATCGGTTCACTAGCCGGCACCGGCACGGTCAGCGCAACCGGGACGGCCACGCTGAGCGCCGGAGGCGACAATGCTTCGACGACTTTCAGCGGAGCACTGCAGAACGGCACCGGGACGCTCGGGCTGACTAAGCAGGGCAGCGGAACCTTGATTCTTTCAGGAACTAGCGCCTACAACGGATTAACCGATGTGCAAGGGGGCCAATTATCGGTTCGTGGCACTTTAAGCAATTCGGCGGTGCAGGTTGAAAGCGGGGCAACGTTGGGCGGCGCCGGCACCATCAGCGGAGCTCTGACGGTCCTCAACGGTGGAATATTGTCGCCGGGCAACAATGCCGTGGGCACCCTGACAGTCGGGTCGCTGGTCTTGAACTCCGGGTCGATTTCCGATTTCGGACTGGGTCCGTCCGGATTGGGTAACGCGGGGGGCGGGGTGAACGATCTGGTGATAGTGAACAACAACCTGACCTTGGGAGGAACCCTCAACATTGCCGACCTGGGCGGCTTCGGGATCGGGACTTACGAGCTTTTTAGTTTTGGGACCGAGAGCGGTCTGGCGAGCGCTCTGACCATAGGAACGATCCCCAGCGGAGTTACCCGAGGCGCTTTGAGCATCCAGATTGCCGCCAACCAGGTCGACCTGGTCGTCAACGGTGCCGGTCTCTTACAATTCTGGGATGGAGCCAATACGACTGGCGGGGTGCCGGTGGTCGGCGGCAACGGGACCTGGGACAACAGCACGACCAACTGGACCATCGCAAACGGGAGCAGCAATGCGGCCTGGAAACAGGGAGTCGCGGTTTTCGAAGGGTCCGCCGGAACGGTGAATCTGGCGGCCAATGTGACGGTGGCCGGCCTGCAGTTTGTCACCGACGGCTACCTGATCACCACTTCCAACGGTTCAACCATTACCGCCTCGACTGGAACAATTCTGCAGGCCGGGAGCGGGGTGAGCGGCACTGTTGGGGTACCTATTATCGGCGCTGGAGACGTGACTGTCACCGGTCCGGGCACGGTGATCCTGACGGCTGCCAATACTTACAGTGGCGGCACGACGATCAGTAGCGGCATCCTGCAGCTGGGCAACGGGGCCGGCAGTGGATCGGTGAGCGGTGATATTACCGATAATGGGCAACTGAGCTTGAACCGGTCCGATAGCGGCCTGGTCATCAGCGGCACAATTAGCGGCACCGGCTCTTTGGCACAGATAGGGGTCGGCACCTCCACTGTGACGGGAACCAATACTTATAATGGCGGCACCACCATCAGCGCGGGAACCCTGCAATTGGGCAATGCCGGGGTGACCGGCAGTATCGTGGGTAATATCACCGATAACGGGGTGCTGGCGTTTAATCGCACCGACACGGCCCTGGTTTTGAGCGGCAACATCATTGGCACCGGCAGCGTGGTGCAGGCCGGTACGGGGCTGGTGGCCTTGTCGGGCAACAACACCTACAGCGGAGTGACCGCGGTAAGCGCTGGCACTCTGCAAGCGGGCTCGGCGACGGCGCTCAGCGCTAATTCCGCGTTCACGGTGAGCGGTGCGACCTTGGACCTGGCTAGTTTCTCCAATTCGATCGGTTCATTGGCCGGCACGGGTACGGTGACCAATAGCGTTGCCGGGACAGCCACCTTGAGCGCCGGAAGCAACAACGCGGCGACCACCTTTAGCGGCACCCTCATCAATGGTGCCGGCACCCTGGCGCTGACCAAGACCGGCACCGGCACCTTGACCCTGAGCGGCACCAATACCTATTCCGGCGCCACCACAGTGAGCGGCGGGATATTGCAGGCGGGTTCTATCACGGCGCTGAGCGCGACCTCAGATTTCTCGGTCAACTCAACCTTAGACCTAAATGGGTTTTCCAATGCGATTGGTTCCCTGGCCGGCATCGCCACAGTAACCAATACAGGCGCCGGGGCGACCTTGAGCGTCGGCGGCGATAACACGTCTAGCGTCTTTAGCGGCACACTGCAAAACGGCCCCGGCGCCTTGGCGCTGACCAAGAGCGGTACCGGCATTTTATCCCTGACCGGGAGCAGTTCCTACACGGGCGGGACCACTATTAGCGCCGGCACGCTGCAGTTAGGCAACGGCACGGCAACTGGCAGCATCGTGGGCAACATCACCGATAATGGGGTGTTACTGTTCGGTCGCACTGACACGGCCTTGGCTTTAACCGGCAACATCGTCGGCACCGGTAGCGTGATAAATAACGGTACAGGCAGCGTGACCCTGTCAGGCACTAACACCTATAGCGGAGTGACTGCGGTAAACACCGGCGGCACGCTGCAGGCGGGTTCAACGACGGCGTTCAGCGCGAACTCTGCTTTTACGGTGAATGGGGCGACATTAAACCTCAACGGTTTTTCCAATACGATCGGTTCATTAGCCGGCACTGGTACTGTGAACGACAGCGGCGCCGCTGCGACGCTGAGCGCCGGGGGTAAAAACACTTCTACGATTTTTAGCGGTGTGCTCATAAACGCGCTGGCGCTGACCAAGATTGGCACCGGCATTTTGACCCTGACCGGGACCAACACCTACACGGGTGGGACGACCATTAACGGCGGGACTCTGCAGTTGGGCAACATCGCTGCAACCGGCAGCATCTTAGGCAACATCACGGATAACGGAGTCTTGGCCTTCAGCCGTGCCGACACGGCGCTGAATCTGAGCGGGAACATTATCGGCACAGGCAGTGTGGTGCAGGGCGGCACAGGGACCGTGACCCTGTCGGGCAACAACACTTATAGCGGGGTTACCACGTTGAGTGCCGGCACGCTGCTCGCAGGCTCGACTAGCGCGCTCAGCGCAAATTCTGCCTTTAGCGTAAACGGGGCGACCTTAAACCTGGGTGGTTTCTCCAACACGATCGGTTCTCTGGCCGGCAGCGGCACGGTGACCAATAGTGGGGCAGCCGCCGCCCTGAGCGTCGGAGGCAACAACGCGGCGACGACCTTTAGCGGAGTGCTTATCAACGGCGTTGGCACCCTGGCGCTGACCAAGACCGGCAGCGGCATCCTGACCTTGAGCGGAACGAACACCTACTCGGGCGCCACCACGGTGAGCACAGGGACTCTCCAGGCCGGTTCCACTACCGGGCTCAGCGGGAATTCGGATTTTACGGTGACCTCAATCCTGGACCTGAATGGGTTTTCCAACATCATCGGATCCTTGGCCGGTGGCGGTACGGTGCTCGATAGCAGCAGCACTGCCGCGACGTTGACTGCCGGAGCCGATAACGGTTCCAGCGTCTTTAGCGGCGTATTGCAAAACGGCACCGGCCCTCTGGCCTTAACCAAGAGCGGCACCGGCGTTTTGACGCTGACCGGGACGAATATTTACGGCGGCGGGACAACCATCAGTGGCGGGACCCTGCAGTTGGGCAATGCCAGCACGACCGGCAGCATCGTGGGTAACATCACGGATAACGGGGTGTTAGCCTTTAATCGCACTGACACGGCCCTGGCCTTGACCGGCAACATCATTGGCGCGGGCAGCGTGGTCCAGGCTGGTACAGGCATTGTGACCCTCTCGGGCATTAACACCTATAGTGGGGTCACCACGGTGAGCGCCGGTACGCTGCAGGCGGGCTCGACGAGCGCGCTCAGCGCAAACTCTGCTTTTAGCGTAAACGGGGCGACCTTAAACCTGGGTGGTTTCTCCAACACGATCGGTTCTCTGGCCGGCAGCGGCACGGTGACCAATAGTGGGGCAGCCGCCACCCTGAGCGTCGGAGGCAACAACGCGGCGACGACCTTTAGCGGAGTGCTCATCAACGGCGTTGGCACCCTGGCGCTGACCAAGACCGGCAGCGGCATCCTGACCTTGAGCGGAACGAATACCTACTTCGGCGCCACGACAGTGAGCACAGGCACTCTCCAGGCCGGTTCCACTACCGGGCTCAGCGCAACCTCGGATTTTACGGTTAATTCAACCTTGGACCTCAATGGCTTCTCCAACGCAATCGGCTCCCTGGCCGGCAGCGGCACGGTAACCGACAGTGGCGCAGCGGCCATCCTGAACGCGGGCGCCGACAATAACTCCACAATGTTTAGCGGTGCCGTGCAAAATGGTGCGGGCCCTCTGGCGTTGACCAAGAGCGGCGCCGGCTCCCTGACCCTGACCGGGACCGACACTTACACGGGCGGTACGACCATCAGCGGAGGCACGCTGCAATTGGGCAATACCACAGCAACCGGCAGCATCGTGGGTAACATCACCGATAACGGGGTATTGGCGTTTAATCGCACTGACACGGCCCTGGCCTTGAACGGCAATATCACCGGCGCTGGCAGCGTGGTACAAGCCGGTGCGGGCACTGTGACCCTCTCGGGTAATAACACCTATAGCGGGGTAACCACCGTGAGCGCCGGAACCCTGCAAGCGGGCTCTGGATCCGCCTTGAGCGCAAACTCGGATTTTACCGTCAGCGGGGCCACCTTAGACTTGGGCGGTTTCTCCAACGCGATCGGTTCCCTGGCCGGCACTGGCACCGTGACCAATAGCGGCGCCCTGGCCAGCTTGACTGTCGGCGGTGACAACGCGACTACCACCTTTAGCGGGACGCTGCAAAACGGCGCCGGCACGCTGGGCTTGATCAAGACCGGCATCGGGACCTTGACCTTGAGCGGGACCAACAGCTACTCGGGCGCAACCACCGTGAGCGCCGGGACACTGCAAGCCGGCTCAAGCACAGCTTACAGCGCAAACTCTGATCTCACGGTCAATTCCACTTTGGATCTCAATGGGTACTCCAATGAGATTGGGTCATTGGCCGGCAATGGTATTGTCACCAATAGTGGCACTGCGGCGGCCACACTGGCTGCCGGCGTCGACAACGTCAATACGACTTTCAGCGGCTCACTGCAGAACGGCACGGGCACCCTGGCGCTCAGCAAGAACGGCACCGGGACTTTGATCCTGACCGGCTCGAGCACCTATAGCGGGCTGACCGACGTGCAAGGGGGCCTGTTATCGGTGCGAGGCAGCTTAGGCAATTCGGCCGTACAGGTTGAGAGCGGCGCAACGTTGGGCGGTACAGGCATCATTCATGGGACAGTAACGATCACTAGCGGAGGAATCCTCTCTCCAGGCAACAGCGGCCCTGGCACCCTGACGGTCAATTCGCTGGTGCTAAACTCCGGTTCGATGTCCAACTTCGACCTTGGTCCGGCCGGCCTGGTGGGCGGCGGCAACAACGGCTTGGTGGAAGTGACCAATAATCTGACTTTGGCAGGCGCCTTGAACATCACCGATGTGGGCGGCTTCGGAGCAGGGGTCTACCGGCTCTTTGACTACGGGGGTAGCCTGACCAATAACGGCATGACAGTCGGGACGGTGCCAAACGGAGTGAGCGCAGGGGCCTTGACCATCCAGACGTCGGTGGCAAACCAGATCAACCTGGTGGTCAGCGGCACCAGCCTCTTGGAGTTCTGGGATGGGCCGAATGTAGTAGCAAACGGCACCGTTTCCGGTGGCAATGGGACCTGGGACAACACCACGACCAACTGGACAGTGGCGGACGGGAGCAGCAACTCAGCCTGGAAATCAGGTTTTGCCGTCTTCGAAGGCACAGCCGGCACGGTGACCCTGGCGGCGAACCTGACAATGGCCGGGCTGCAGTTTACGACCAATGGTTACCTGATCACGACTTCCAACAGTTCAACGCTGACAGCCGCCAGCGGCACGATTTTGGAAACCGGTAGCGGGATGAGCGGGACCATTGGGGTTTCAATTGTCGGCAGTGGAGATGTGACCAAGACCGATCTGGGCACCGTGATCTTGACGGCCAACAATACCTATACGGGCGGCACGACCATTAACGGGGGCATCTTGCAGATCGGCAACGGGGGCTCCACTGGATTAGTTGCCGGCGCGATCACCGATAACAGCCAATTGAGCTTGAACCGGTCCGATAGCGGCCTGGTTTTAAGTGGAGTTATCAGCGGCACCGGCAGCCTGGCTCAGAGCGGCACGGGCACTTCGATCCTGACCGGAGCCAATAGCTACACGGGCGGCACGACGATCAGTGCGGGCACCCTGCAATTGGGCAATGCCGGCTCTATCGGCAGCATCAGCGGCAACATCACCGATAACGGGACGCTCAAGTTCAGCCGCACTGACACTGGCCTGACTTTAAGCGGCAATATCAGCGGCACCGGAAGTGTGATTGAAGCCGGTTCGGGGAGCGTGACCCTTACGGGCAGTAACACCTATAGCGGGGTGACCACGGTAAGCCTCGGAACGCTGCAAGCCGGTTCTTTATCGGCCTTGAGCGCAAACTCTGATTTTACGGTGAATTCGGCCTTGAACCTGGGGGGCTATTCCAATGCCATCGGTTCACTGGCCGGTCACGGAACAGTGACCAACACCGGCGCCGCGACGACCTTGAGCGTCGGCGCCGATAACAACTCTAGCGCCTTTAGCGGCACGCTACGGGACGGCGTCGGCACCCTGGCACTGACCAAAGCAGGCACCGGCACCTTGACCTTGAGCGGGAACAACACCTACTCAGGGGCAACGACGGTGAGCGCCGGTACACTGCAGGCCGGTTCTCTATCGGCCTTGAGCGCGAACTCTGATTTCACGGTTAGTTCAATCTTAGACCTTAATGGGTATTCGAATGCCATTGGCTCTTTGGCCGGCAGCGGCACCGTAACCAACAATGGTGTGACGGTGGCGACCCTGAGCGCCGGAGGCGATAATACCAATACGACTTTCAGCGGCACGCTGCAGAACGGCATCGGCACTCTGGGGCTGACCAAGAGCGGCACTGGGACTTTGATTTTGACCGGTGCCGGTACTTATAGCGGGTTAACCGATGTGAGGGGCGGCCTGCTATCGGTTGTCGGTACATTAAGTAATTCGGCTGTGCAGGTTGAGAGCGGCGCAACGTTGGGCGGGACAGGCGCCCTGAGTGGAACGGTGTCCGTGCTCACCGGAGGTATACTCTCCCCGGGCAACACCAGCCCCGGCACCCTCACGGTCGGTTCGCTGGTGTTGAACTCCGGTTCGCAATCCAACTTTGGACTGGGGCCGGCTGGTGTGGTGGGCGGCGTGAACAGCTTGGTAGAAGTCACCAATAACCTGACCTTGGCGGGCGGTTTAAATGTCACCGACCTCGGCAGTTTCGGGCCCGGTGTCTATCGGCTCTTTGATTACGGAGGCACTCTGACCAATAACGTCATGACCATCGGGACGGTGCCAAACGGTATCACCCCAGCGGCTTTGAGCATCCAAACGGCCATCGCAGGGCAGGTCAATCTTTTGGTCAACGGCTCGGGACTCTTGCAATTCTGGGATGGGACTGAGGCACCCGGCAACGGAGTGATTGGTGGTGGCAATGGGACCTGGAACACCACCAATCAGAACTGGACAGTATCGGATGGTTCATCCAATTCGGCCTGGAAATCAGGCTTTGCAGTTTTCGAAGGCGCTGTGGGAACGGTGACTCTGGCCGAGAGTGTGACAATCGCCGGGCTGCAATTTGTCACTGACGGTTATCTGATCACGACCGCCAACGGTTCAACGATCACCGCAGCCGGCGGTACAGTATTAGAGGCCGGCTCGGGAATTACCGGCACCATCAATGTCGGAATCGCCGGCGTTAGTGGGATCACCAAGACCGATCTGGGCACCGTGATCCTGGGCGCGAACAACACCTATAGCGGTGGAACCACCATCAGCGCCGGAACCCTGCAGATCGGCAACGGCGGAACCAGCGGAATGATCGGGACGGATGTAACCGTGGCCGGCGGTGCGACCCTGGCGTTCAATCGAACCGATAACATCGTATTCGCTAACGTAGTGAGCGGCGCGGGCAGTTTGACTCAATTGGGGACAGGCACTTTGCGCTTGAGCGGAATTAACGCCTATAGCGGAGCGACGAGCATCAATGCAGGCACCCTGAAGTTGGGCAACGATGATACTTCAGGATCGCTCAATCCGGCTTCCAGCGTCATCATTGGCGCCGCGGGGACCCTGAACTTTGAGTGGTCGAATGCCCAGACCTTTGCCAACGCGATCAGCGGGACGGGAAATCTAACGCAATCAACAGCTACGATCCTGACCCTGACGGGCGCCAATACCTTTACCGGCACCACGAGCATCGTGTCGGGCGGGACCATAGCCCTTGGCAATGGGGGGACCTCGGGAACACTGGCCGGACCCATTACCGATAACGGGCAATTAAGCCTAAACCGCTCTGACAACGGCCTCATCCTAGGCGGCATCATCAGCGGCACCGGAACCTTAGTCCAGAATGGAACGGGAACTTCGATTTTGACAGGAGCCAATACTTACAATGGCGGCACGGTCCTGAGCGCAGGCACGCTGCAGTTGGGCAATGCCGGCGCGAGCGGCAGCATCGTGGGCGCCATCACCGATAACGCGGTCTTGGCCTTTAACCGCACCGACGCGGGCCTGACTTTGAACGGTGCCATCACCGGGAGCGGCAGCGTGGTGCAGGCCGGTACGGGCACGGTGACCCTCTCGGGTGCCAACAGCTATAGCGGGGTGACCACGGTGAGTGCCGGTACGCTTCAGGCCGGCTCTGGATTGGCGCTGAGCGCTAACTCTGATTTTACGGTTAATTCGATCTTGAACCTCAACGGGTCCTCCAACGCGATCGGTTCTTTAGCCGGCAGCGGTACGGTGACCAACAATGGCGTCGCGGCGACCCTGAGCGCCGGAGTCGATAACGCTTCAACGACCTTTAGCGGCGCCCTCATCAATGGTACCGGCACCCTGGCGTTAACTAAGAGCGGCACCGGCATCCTGACTCTGACCGGGATCAATACCTACAACGGCGGCACGACGATCAGCGCGGGCACCCTTCAATTGGGCAACGCCGGCGCTAGCGGCAGCATCATCGGCAACATTACCGACAACGGGATACTCAACCTGAACCGAACTGACACGGCTCTGACTTTAAATGGCAATATCAGCGGGACCGGCAGCTTAACAAATAGCGGTACGGGCATTGTGACTCTTTCGGGTAACGACAGCTATAGCGGAGTTACCACTGTGAGCGCCGGCACGCTGCAGACCGGTTCTTCAACGGCATTGAGTGCAAACTCGGACTTTATCGTGACTGGGGGGGCGACCTTAAACCTCAACAGTAACTCCAATGTGATCGGTTCACTGGCGGGTAACGGTACCGTAACCAATAGCGGGGTGTCGGCCGCGGTCTTGAGCGCTGGAGCCGATAACGCCTCGAGCGTCTTCAGTGGCAACCTCATCAATGGTGCCGGCACCCTGGCGCTAACCAAGGTCGGCACGGGCGCCTGGACCTTGAGCGGGGCCAACACCTACTCAGGCGCCACGACGGTGAACGCGGGTACGCTGCAAGCCGGTTCAGGGACGGCGCTAAGCTCGTTATCGGATTTCACGGTCAATTCAACCTTAGACCTCAATGGTTTTTCCAATGCGATTGGTTCTTTGGCCGGCAGCGGCACCGTCACCAACAATGGAGCGGCAGCCACACTGAGCGCCGGAGGCGACAACGTCTCGACGACCTTCAGCGGCGCCCTGCAGAATGGCCTCGGCACGCTAGCGCTGGCCAAAAGCGGCACCGGAACCTTGATCCTGACCGGCGCCAGCACCTATAGCGGGTTAACCGATGTGCAAGCGGGGCAGCTATCGGTCCGGGGCACTTTAAGTAACTCGGCGGTGCAGGTGGAGAGCGGCGCAACACTGGGCGGCACCGGGACTATTCATGGGACAGTGACGGTCACCAGCGGAGGTATCCTTTCTCCTGGCAACAGCGGCCCCGGAACTCTCACGGTCGATTCGCTGGTGTTGAACTCCGGGTCGATCTCCGACTTTGAACTGGGCCCGGCCGGAGTGACAGGCGGCGGAATCAACGACCTGGTCGAAGTGAGCGGCAATCTGACCTTGGCCGGCGCCTTGAATATTATCGACATCGGGGGTTTCGGGACTGGGGTCTACCGGCTCTTTGATTACGGAGGCAGTCTGATCAATAACCACATGACGATCGGGACGGTGCCCAACGGAGTGGTCCCGACAGCGCTGGCGATCCAGACCGGCACTGCAGGCCAGGTCAACCTTCTGGTCAGCGGCTCGAGCCTCTTAGAGTTCTGGGACGGGACGGATCCACCCAACAACGGCATCATTGGCGGTGGGAGCGGGACCTGGAACACCACCAATCAGAACTGGACCGTAAGCGATGGTTCATCCAACTCAGCCTGGAAATCGGGTTTTGCCGTTTTTCAAAGCACAGCCGGCACGGTGACTCTGGCCGAGAACGTGACCATGGCCGGGTTGCAGTTCGCGACTGACGGTTATCTGATCACGACCGCCAACGGTTCAACCATCACCGCCGCCGCCGGTTCGGTGTTACAGGCCGGTTCTGGAATCACCGGCACCATCAATGTCGCAATCGCCGGCACCGATGGAATCGCCAAGACCGATCTGGGCACCGTGATCCTGAGCGCCAATAACACCTACAGCGGTGGAACGACGATCAGCCAGGGCACGTTGCAGTTAGGCAATGGTGGCACCAGCGGCAGTGTCATCGGGCAAATCTTCAACAGCGGCGCTTTGGTGCTTGACCGTTCCGATGATCTGGTTTTCGCCAATCCGGTCAGCGGCGCCGGTTCATTGGAAAAGATGGGCGCCAACCAGGTGACGGTCACAGCCACCAATACCTATACCGGCGGAACCACGATCGATGCGGGCACACTCATTGTTGGTGACGGTACGACCAATGGTTCAATCACTGGAGCAGTTCTCAACAATGGCAGCCTGCAGTTTAACCGGTCCGATGCGATAGCCTTTGGCGGGGTCATCAGCGGTGACGGCAGCTTGACCCAGGCTGGAACCGGCTTGCTGCGCTTGAGCGGCGCCAACACCTATACCGGAGCGACCAATATCACGGCCGGCACCCTTCAGTTCGGCAACGACGATAACACGGGCTCCATTGCCGCAGCCTCCAATGTTAGTATTGGCCCGGGTACGACCCTGAACTTCAACTGGTCCGTTAATCAGATCTTTGCCAATTTAATCAGCGGCACGGGCAACCTGCAGCAATCGGCCGGCTCGACCCTGACCTTGACCGGAGCCAATCCCTTCAGCGGCACGACCACCATTTCAGCAGGCACGATCCAGTTGGGCAATGGAGGGGCCTCAGGCTCGTTGGCCGGCCCCATTGTCGACAACGGGCAACTGAGCTTGAATCGGTCCGACACCAATACCCTTGGCGAACTGATCAGCGGAGCGGGCGCCCTGGTCCAGAACGGGACAGGAACCTCGATCCTGACTGTGACTGAAAGCTACAGTGGGGGAACCGTGATCAATGCCGGGACCCTGCAGATCGGTAACGGCGGGACGGCCGGGATGATCGCGACTGGAGCAACGGTGGCGAGCGGCGGGACTCTGGCATTTGATCGGTCTGACACCATCGTTTTTGGCAACACCGTGAGCGGGGCGGGCGCTTTGACTCAAGAAGGGACAGGGACACTGCGCTTGAGCGGGTTCAACACCTACACCGGGGCGACCACGATCACCGCCGGCACGTTGCAACTGGGCAATAACGACAGCACTGGCGCGATTGCTGCCGCCTCCAATATCAGTATCGCCGGCGGTGCGAGCTTGAACTTTGATTGGTCCAATAACCAGACCGTTGCCAATGCGATCAGCGGCACCGGCAACTTGAATCAATCCTCGGCCTCCGTGTTGACCCTGACTGGCGCCAATGCCTTTAGCGGGACCACGACGATTGCTGCCGGCGGAACGATCCAGCTGGGCAACGGCGGACCAACAGGGACACTGGCCGGGCCCATTACGGATAACGGACAACTAACGTTGAACCGATCCAATAGCGGCTTGGTCTTAAGCGGAATCATCAGCGGCAGCGGGGTTTTGGTGCAGAAAGGCTTGGGCGTCTCGATCCTGACTGGCACCAACACGTATAATGGCGGCACGATCATCAATGCCGGGACTTTGCAGATCGGCAATGGGGGAACCGCCGGGATGATCGCGACGAATGTCACCGTCGCGGCCGGTTCTATCCTGGCATTCGATCGAACCGATAACATTGTGTTTGGGAACGTGGTCAGCGGCGGGGGCGCTTTGACTCAAGAGGGTGCAGGAATCCTGCAACTGAGCGGCAACAACACCTACACGGGTGCAACCATCATCAACGCGGGCATTCTGCAATTAGGCAATAATGACGGCACTGGCTCCATTGCTGGCGCTTCCAACGTCAGTATCGCTAGCGGCGGGACCCTGAACTTCGATTGGTCCAACGACCACACCGTTGCCAACTTGATTAGCGGGACGGGCAATTTGGATCAGTCAGCGGCTTCGGTCCTGACACTGACCGGATCCAATACCTTTGGCGGGACGACGACGATTTTTGCCGGCGGAACGATCCAGTTGGGTAACGGCGGCACCTCAGGGACCCTCGGAGGGCCCATTACCGATAATGGCCACTTAACGTTGAATCGCTCCGATAGCGGCTTGGTGTTGAGCGGAGTCATCAGCGGCACCGGCACAGTGATTCAGAACGGCTCGGGCGCCTCGATCCTGACGGGCGCCAACACCTATATTGGCGGCACGATCATCAACGCCGGGACCTTGCAGATCGGCAACGGAGGAAGCGTCGGGATGATCGGGACGGATGTCAGCGTAGCCGGGGGTGCGGTCCTGGCGTTTAACCGAAGTGACTCCATCGTGTTTGGCAACGTGGTCAGCGGCGCCGGCTCTTTGACTCAAGGAGGGAGTGGCACCTTGCGACTGAGCGGCGCCAACCTCTACTCGGGCGCGACCACCATCAACGCTGGCCTCCTGCAATTAGGCAATAACGATAATACTGGCTCCATTGCTGGGGCTTCCAATGTCAGTATCGGCTCGGCCGGGACCCTGAACTTTGACTGGTCTACGGACCACAGTATCGCCAATCTGATCAGCGGAACGGGCAATCTGAATCAGTCTGCAGCCTCAGTACTGACATTGACGGGAGCTAATACGTTCAGCGGCCTCGCGACGATTGTGTCGGGAGGGACAATTCAGCTCGGCAATGGCGGCAGCTCAGGGACGCTGGACGGACCGATTACCGACAACGGACAATTGAGGCTGGACCGTTCCGATAGCGGTTTGGTGTTGAACGGCAACATCACTGGCACTGGGACGTTAGTCCAAATGGGGACAGGCACCTCGATCCTGACGGGAACCAATACCTACGTTGGCGGGACGACCATCAGTGCCGGCACTCTGCAGTTGGGCAACGCCGCCGCAACGGGCAGCATCGTGGGCAATATCACGGATAACGGGGTGTTGGCGTTTAATCGCACCGACACGGCCTTGGTTTTGAGCGGCAACATCATTGGCGCGGGCAGCGTGGTCCAGGCTGGTACGGGGCTGGTGGCCTTGTCGGGCAACAACAGCTACAGCGGAGTGACCACGGTAAGCGCTGGCACTCTGCAAGCGGGCTCGACGACGGCCCTCAGCGCTAATTCCGCCTTTACGGTGAGCGGTGCGACCTTGGACCTGGCTAGTTTCTCCAATTCGATTGGTTCATTGGCCGGCACCGGTACGGTGACCAATAGCGTTGCTGGGACGGCCACCTTGAGCGCCGGAAGCAACAACGCGGCGACCACCTTTAGCGGCACCCTCATCAATGGCGCCGGCACCCTGGCGCTGACCAAGAGCGGCACCGGCACCTTGACCCTGAGCGGCACCAATACCTATTCCGGCGCCACCACAGTGAGCGGCGGGATATTGCAGGCGGGTTCGATCACGGCGCTGAGCGCGACCTCAGATTTCACGGTCAACTCAACCTTAGACCTCAATGGCTTCTCCAACGCAATCGGTTCCCTGGCCGGCAGCGGCACGGTAACCGACGGTGGCGCAGCGGCCATCCTGAACGCGGGTGCCGACAATAACTCCACAATGTTTAGCGGTGCCGTGCAAAATGGTGCGGGCCCTCTGGCGTTGACCAAGAGCGGCGCCGGCTCCCTGACCCTGACCGGGACCAACACTTACACGGGCGGTACGACCATCAGCGGAGGCACGCTGCAATTGGGCAATACGACGGCAACCGGCAGCATCGTGGGTAACATCACCGATAACGGGGTATTGGCGTTTAATCGCACTGACACGGCCCTGGCCTTGAACGGCAATATCACCGGCGCCGGCAGCGTGGTACAAGCCGGTGCGGGCACTGTGACCCTGTCGGGTAATAACACCTATAGCGGGGTAACCACCGTGAGCGCCGGAACCCTGCAAGCGGGCTCTGGATCCGCCTTGAGCGCAAACTCGGATTTTACCGTCAGCGGGGCCACCTTAAACCTGGGCGGTTTCTCCAACGCGATCGGCTCCCTGGCCGGCACTGGGACAGTGACCAATAGCGGCGCTCTGGCCAGTTTGACTGTCGGCGGTGACAACGCGACTACCACCTTTAGCGGTGTGCTGCAAAACGGCGCCGGCACGCTGGGCTTGATCAAGACCGGCATCGGGACCTTGACCTTGAGCGGGACCAACAGCTACTCGGGCCCAACCACCGTGAGCGCCGGGACCCTGCAGGCCGGCTCAAGCACAGCTTACAGCGCAAACTCTGATGTCACGGTCAATTCCACTTTGGACCTCAATGGGTACTCCAATACGATTGGGTCATTGGCCGGCAACGGTATCGTCACCAATAGTGGCACTGCGGCGGCCACACTCACTGCCGGCGTCGACAACGTCAATACGACTTTCAGCGGCTCACTGCAGAACGGCACGGGCACCCTGGCGCTCAGCAAGAACGGCACCGGGATTTTTATCATGACCGGCTCGAGCACCTATAGCGGGCTGACCGACGTGCAAGGGGGCCTGTTATCGGTGCGAGGCACCGTCAGTAATTCGGCCGTGCAGGTTGAGAGCGGGGCAACCTTGGGCGGCAACGGTACGATTCATGGGGTGGTAACGGTCTTGAACGGAGGTGCCTTGGCGCCCGGTAACAGTCCCGGCACGATGACCATCGATTCGTTGATCCTGAACTCCGGGTCGATGTCCAACTTTGAACTTGGTCCTTCAGGACTGGGAAATGCGGGCGGCACGTCGAACGATCTGGTTATCGTGACCAACAATCTGACTTTGGGAGGCGCATTGAACGTTGCCGACGTAGGCGGGGCCTTCGGTTCCGGGGTCTATGAGCTTTTCAGTTATAGCACCTTGACCAATAATGTGATGACGATCGGAACGGTACCCAGCGGAGTGACCAAAGCCGCCTTGAGTATCGACTTAGCGATCGCGCATCAAGTCGACCTGGTGGTCAACGGTTCGAGTCTTCTACAGTTCTGGGATGGGGCCAATACGACCGGCGGCGTCGCGGTGATCGGAGGTAGCGGGAGTTGGGACAGCACCACGACCAACTGGACCGTCGCAGACGGGAGCACCAATTCAGACTGGAAACAGGGTTTTGCGGTCTTCGGAGGGAGCGCCGGAACGGTGACCCTGGCGGCGAGCCAGACGATGGCCGGGTTGGAGTTTATAACCAATGGCTACCAGATCACAACCGCAAACAGTTCAACGCTCAGCGCGGCGAGCGGTACGATGTTGCAGACCCTGAGCGGTATAACTGGAACCATTGGGGTATCGATTGTCGGAACCGGGGACGTGACCGTGACAGGTCCGGGCACGGTGATCCTGACGGCCGCCAATACCTACAGTGGTGGCACGACGATCAGCAGCGGGACCCTGCAATTGGGCAACGGCGGCACCACGGGCAGCATCATGGGCAACATCACTGATAACGGAATATTGGCATTCGATCGCACTGACTCTGCCTTGGCAGTAAGCGGCAACCTCATCGGCACCGGCAGCGTAGTGCAGGCCGGTTCGGGCGCTGTGACCCTGTCGGGCAATAACACCTACAGCGGCGTGACCACGGTGAGCGCCGGGACGCTGCAGGCGGGTTCAACCACGGCGTTAAGCACCAACTCAAATTTGACAGTAAATGGAGCGACATTAGACCTGAATGGTTTCTCTAACACCGTCGGTTCCCTGGCTGGCACTGGCACGGTGACCAATAGCCTCGGCGTAGCCGTCCTAACCGCCGGGACTGACAACGCGACTAGCGTCTTTAGCGGTGTGCTGCAGAACGGCGCCGGCACCCTGGCCCTGACCAAGATCGGCACCGGCACCTTGACCTTGACCGGGATCAACACCTACTCGGGCCCAACAACGGTAAGCGCCGGAACGCTGCAAGCGGGCTCTGGAACGGCGCTAAGCCCAACCTCGGCATTCACGGTCAATTCAACCTTAGACCTCAATGGGTTTTCCAATGCGATTGGTTCCCTGGCCGGCATCGGCACGGTAACCAATACCGGCGCCGGGGCGACATTGAGCGTGGGCGGCGATAACACGTCTAGGGTTTTTAGTGGCACGCTGCAAGACGGCCCCGGCGCCTTGGCGTTGACCAAGATCGGCACAGGCACCTTAACCTTTACCGGGACTAACTCCTACGCGGGCGGCACGACGATCAGCGCCGGGACCCTGCAGCTGGGCAGCACAAGTGCCGCCGGCAGCATCGTGGGCAATATCTCGGACAGCGGGGTGTTGGCGTTTAGCCGCACTGATACGGCCCTGGTTTTAAGCGGTAACATTACCGGGACCGGCAGCGTGGTCGAGCTTGCTGCCGGTACGGGTACAGTAACTCTCTCGGGCGACAACACCTATAGCGGGGTGACCACGGTGAGCGCCGGGACGTTGCAGGCGGGTTCAACGAGCGCACTAAGCGCGAACTCTGCTTTTACGGTCAATGGAAGCTTGAACCTCAATAGCAGCTCCAACACGATCGGTGCCCTGGCCGGCACCGGCACGGTCACAAACACCGGCTCGGCGGCGACTTTGACGGTCGGCAATAACGGCACTTCAACGACCTTTAGCGGTTCGCTGCAGTCGGGGACTCTGGCGCTGACCAAAAGCGGCACCGGCACCTTGACCCTGAGCGGGAGCAATACCTACTCAGGGGAGACGACAGTGAGTGCAGGCATCCTGCAGGCGGGTTCAACCACTGCCCTGAGCTCCGCTTCAGATTTCACGGTCACCTCGATTTTGAGTCTGGGCGCCTTTTCCAATACGATCGGTTCCTTGGCCGGCAGCGGCACGGTGAGCGCTACGGGGACGGTGACCCTGACTGCCGGGAGCGACAACGCCTCGACGACCTTCAGCGGGGCGCTCCAGAACGGGACCGGAACGCTGGGGCTCAATAAGAGCGGCACCGGGACCTTGATCCTGAGCGGGACCAATTCCTATAGCGGATTAACCGATGTGCAAGGGGGCCAGTTAACGGTTCAGGGCGCTTTAAGCAATTCAGCGGTGCATGTGGAGACTGGGGCCACCTTAGGCGGCGCAGGGACCATCAGCGGAGCAGTGACGGTCTTGAGCGGAGGTATCCTCGCGCCGGGCAACAGCCCCGGGACTTTGACGGTCGATTCGCTAGTCTTAAATTCCGGTTCGTTGTCGAACTTTGAACTGGGTCCGTCCGGATTGGGTAAAGCGGGGGGTGGGGTGAACGACCTGGTGATAGTGAACAACAACCTGACCTTGGGAGGAACCCTCAACATCGCCGATCTGGGCACTTTCGGGACCGGGACCTACGAGCTTTTTGGTTTCGGGACCGAGAGCGGTCCGGCGAGTGCGCTGACGATTGGCACGATCCCCGGCGGAGTGAGTCGGAGCGCCTTGAGCATCCAGGTTACCGCCAGCCAGGTTGATCTGGTGGTCAGCGGCACGGGCCTTTTGGAGTATTGGAATGGGCCTAATACCACCGCCACCGGCAGCAGCCCAGCCGGCGGCAGCGGGACCTGGGACAACGCCACGACCAACTGGACGGTATTGGACGGGAGCAGCAACTCCGCCTGGAAACAGGGACTGGCAGTCTTCCAAGGGACCGCCGGAACGGTGAACCTGACGGCGCCGGTGAGTGTCGCGGGGCTGCAATTTGTGACCACCGGCTACCAGATCACCACTGCAAACGCTTCCACGATCACGGCCCAAAGCGGCACGCTGCTGGAGGCTAATACCGGCGTCACAGGGACGGTCGGGGTAGGAATCGTCGGAGCTGGGGACGTCACTGTAACCGGTCCGGGAACGGTGATCCTGACGGCTGCCAATACTTACAGCGGTGGCACGACGATCAGCGGCGGGACGTTGCAGTTGGGCAGTGCCGGCGCGAGCGGCAGCATCGTGGGCGCCATCACCGATAACGGGGTGTTGGCCTTCAATCGCACCGATTCCGGCCTGGTTTTGAGCGGCAACATTATTGGCGCCGGCAGCGTGGTGCAGGCCGGTACAGGCACGGTGACCCTCTCGGGCGCCAACAGCTATAGCGGGCTGACCACGGTGAGCGCCGGCACCTTGCAGGCGGGTTCAATCACCGCCCTGAGCGCCGCTTCAGATTTCACGGTGACCTCGATTTTGAACCTGGGCGCCTTCTCCAATGCGATCGGTTCCCTGGCCGGCACCGGCACGGTCAGCGCAACCGGGACGGCCACGCTGAGCGCCGGGAGCGACAACGCCTCGACGACCTTCAGCGGGGCGCTGCAGAACGGCGGTGGGACATTGGCCCTGACCAAGAGCGGTACCGGGACCTTGATCCTGAGCGGGACCAATTCCTATAGCGGATTAACCGATGTGCAAGGGGGCCGGTTAACGGTTCAGGGCGCTTTAGGTGATTCAGCGGTGCATGTGGAGACTGGGGCAACCTTAGGCGGCGCAGGGAGCATTAGCGGAGCGGTGACGGTCTTGAGCGGAGGTATCCTTGCGCCGGGCAATAGCGGCGCGGTTGGCACCCTGACGGTCGGTTCGCTGGTGTTAAACTCCGGGTCATTTTCCAATTTCCAACTGGGTCCGTCCGGATTGGGTAACGCGGGGGGCGGGGTGAACGACCTGGTGATAGTGAACAACAACCTGACCTTGGGAGGAACCCTTAACATCACCGATCTGGGCACTTTCGGGATCGGGACCTACGAGCTTTTTGGTTTCGGGACCGAGAGCGGTCTGGCGAGTGCGCTGACGATTGGCACGATTCCCAACGGAGTGACCCGGAGCGCCTTGAGCATCCAGGTTACCGCCAACCAGGTCGATCTGGTGGTCAACGGCACGGGCCTTCTGGAGTATTGGAATGGGCCTAATACCACCGCCACCGGCAGCAGCCCAGCCGGCGGGAGCGGGACCTGGGACAACGCCACCACCAACTGGACGGTATTAGACGGGAGCAGCAACTCCGCCTGGAAACAGGGGCTGGCAGTCTTCCAAGGGACCGCGGGAACGGTGAACCTGACAGCGCCGGTGAGTGTCGCCGGGCTGCAATTTGTGACCACCGGCTACCAGATCACCACCGCCAATGCTTCCACGATCACGGCCGAAAGCGGCACGCTGCTGGAGGCTAATAGTGGCGTCACAGGGATGGTTGGGGTAGGAATGGTCGGAGCAGGGGACGTCACTGTAACCGGTCCGGGAACGGTGATCCTGACGGCTGGCAATACTTACAGTGGCGGCACGACGATCAGCGGCGGGACGTTGCAGTTGGGCAGAGCCGGCGCGAGCGGCAGCATCGTGGGAGCCATCACCAATAACGCGGTCTTGGCCTTCAATCGCACCGATTCTGGGCTGGCGTTAAGCGGCAACATCATCGGCACCGGCAGCGTGGTGCAGGCCGGTACAGGCACGGTGACCCTCTCGGGTGCCAACAGCTATAGCGGGGTGACCACGGTGAGCGCCGGCACCTTGCAGGCGGGTTCGACGACCGCGCTCAGCGCAAGTTCTGCTTATACGGTCAGCGGGGCGACGTTAAACCTGGGCAGTTTCTCCAACACGATCGGCTCGCTGGCCGGCACCGGCACGGTGAGCGCCACAGGCGCGGCCACACTGACTGCGGGGGGTAACAATACGGCTACCACTTTTAGCGGAGTGCTGCAAAACGGCACGGGTACCCTGGCCCTGACCAAAAGCGGCACCGGGACCTTAACCTTAAGCGGAGCTAACACCTACTCGGGCACCACAACTGTAAGCGGCGGAACATTGCAGGCGGGTTCAACTGGCGGGCTAAGTGCGACTTCAGATTTTAGCGTTAATTCAATCCTGGACCTTAATACTTTCTCCAACACGATCGGTTCGCTGGCCGGCTCCGGCACGGTGATTAATAGCTTTGCCGGGACGGCGACGCTGACCGCCGGAACCGATAACGCTTCCAGCCTTTTTAGTGGAGTGTTGCAAATCGGTACCGGCGCCTTGGCGCTGACCAAGAGCGGCACCGGCACTCTGACCCTGACCGGGACAAACTCCTACACGGGCGGCACGATGATCAGTGGCGGCACACTGCAGTTAGGTAACGCCGGCGGGAGCGGAACCATCGTCGGCAACATTACCGATAACGGGGTGTTGGCATTTAATCGCACCGACTCTGGCCTGGCTTTGAGCGGCAACATTATCGGCACCGGCGGCGTGGTGCAGGCCGGTGCGGGCACGGTGACCCTGCTTGGCGCTAACACCTATAGCGGAGTGACCACGGTGAGCGCCGGTACTCTGCAGGCGGGCTCGACGACCGGCTTAAGCGCAAACTCTGCTTTCACGGTGAGCGGGGCGACTTTAAACCTGAACACTTTCTCCAACACGATCGGTTCACTGGCGGGCACCGGAACGGTGAGCGCCACAGGCGCGGCCACATTGACTGCGGGGGGCAACAATGCGGCTACCACTTTTGGCGGAGTGCTCAGCAACGGCACCGGCACCCTGGCGCTGACCAAGAGCGGCACGGGCACCTTGACCCTGAGCGGGAACAACACCTACTCAGGGGCGACGACAGTGAGCGCCGGCACGCTGCAGGCAGGTTCAACCACCGCGCTGAGCGCCGCTTCAGATTTCACGGTCACCTCGATTTTGAACCTGGGTGCCTTTTCCAACACGATCGGTTCCTTGGCCGGTAGCGGGACGGTGAGCGCCACCGGCGCCGCCACTCTGAGTGCGGGGAGCGACAACGCCTCGACGACTTTCAGCGGGCTCCTGCAGAACGGGACCGGGACGCTGGCGCTCAATAAGAGGGGCACCGGGACCTTGATCCTTAGCGGGACCAGCGCCTATAGCGGATTAACCGATGTGCAAGGAGGAGTCTTATCGGTTCGGGGAACGGTCACTGGTTCAGCGGTGCAGGTAGAGAGCGGAGCAACCTTGGGCGGCAATGGGACGATTCATGGGACGGTGACGGTTTTAAGCGGAGGCGCGCTGGCGCCTGGCAACAGCCCCGCGACTTTGACGGTCGACTCGCTAGTCTTAAATTCCGGCTCCTTGTCGAACTTTGAACTGGGTCCGTCCGGATTAGGTAACGCGGGGGCGGGGCGAACGACCTGGTGTTAGTGAACAACAACCTGACCTTGGGAGGAAGCCTTAACATCGCCGATCTGGGCACTTTCGGGACCGGGACCTACGAGCTTTTTGGTTTCGGGACCGAGACCGGTCCGGCGAGTGCACTGACGATTGGCACGATCCCAGGCGGAGTGAGCCGGAGCGCCTTAAACATCCAGGTTACCGCCAACCAGGTCGATCTGGTGGTCAACGGCACGGGCCTTTTGGAGTATTGGAACGGGCCTAATACCACCGCCACCGGCAGCAGCCCGGCGGGCGGCAGCGGGACCTGGGACAACGCCACGACCAACTGGACGGTATTAGACGGGAGCAGCAACTCCGCCTGGAAACAGGGATTAGCGGTCTTCCAAGGCACTGCGGGAACGGTGAACCTGACAGCGCCGGTGAGTGTCGCCGGGCTGCAATTTGTGACCACCGGCTACCAGATCACCACCGGCAATGCTTCCACGATCACGGCCCAAAGCGGCACGCTGCTGGAGGCCAATAGCGGCGTCACAGGGACGGTCGGGGTAGGAATCGTCGGAGCAGGGGACGTCACTGTAACCGGCCCGGGGACGGTGATCCTGACGGCTGCTAATACTTACAGTGGCGGCACGAGCATTAGCAGCGGCACCTTGCAGCTGGGCAACGGAGGAACAACTGGATCTGTTACAGGCGCCATTACCGATAACGGCCAATTAAGTTTGAACCGCTCCGATAGCGGCTTGGCGTTGAGCGGCGTGATCAGCGGCACCGGGACTTTGGTGCAGATGGGGACAGGCACCTCGATCCTGACCGGAGCCAATACCAATAGTGGGGGCACGACCATCAGCGCAGGGACCCTGCAACTGGGCAATGCCGGCATCAGCGGCAGCATCAGCGGCAACGTCGTTGATAACGGAGTCTTGGAATTCAACCGCATCGACACGGCGCTGACCTTGAGCGGCAACATCGCCGGCACCGGTAGCATGGTTCAAGCCGGCACGGGCACTGCGACCCTGTCGGGCACCAACACCTATAGCGGAGTGACCACCGTGAGCGCCGGGATGCTGCAGGCGGGCTCTTTGTCAGCCTTAAGCGCAAACTCCGATTTTACAGTCACCTCGATTTTGAATCTGGGCGGTTTCTCCAACGCTATCGGTTCACTGGCTGGTAATGGCACGGTGACCAATAGCGGTGTGGCGGCCGCCACCCTGAGCACCGGAGGCGACAATGCGACTAGCCTCTTTAGCGGCACGCTGCAAAACGGCACCGGCACCTTCGGATTGACCAAGGCTGGCACGGGCACCTTGACCTTGAGTGGAACCAACACCTACTCAGGCGCAACGACGGTGAGCGCCGGTATACTGCGAGCGGGTTCAACCACAGGGTTAAGCGCAACCTCAGATTTTACGGTCAATTCAACCCTGGAGCTCAATGGGTTCTCCAGCGCGATTGGTTCCTTAGCCGGCAGCGGAACCGTGAGCAACACCGGAGCAGCCGCCACACTAATCGCCGAGGGTGACAGCCTCAGCACGGCCTTTAGCGGAGTGCTGCAAAACGGCACCGGCGCTCTGGCGCTAAGTAAGAGTGGTACTGGCATCTTGACTCTGACGGGGACCAACACCTACACGGGCGGCACCACTATCAGCGCTGGCATCTTGCAATTGGGGGCCGCTACTGCCACCGGCAGCATTGTGGGCAGCATTACCGACAACGGAGTCTTGCAATTGGACCGCTCTGACACGGGCCTGAACTTAGCCGATAATATTACCGGCACAGGCAGCGTGGTTCAAATCGGTACGGGCAGCACCGTGACCCTTTCGGGCACGAATACCTACAGCGGAGTGACTACGGTGAACGCCGGTGCGCTCCAAGCAGGCTCAGTGACTGGCTTAAGTGCCACCTCGGATTTCACGGTCAACGCGACCTTAAACCTGAACGGTTTCTCGAACTCCATCGGTTCACTGGCCGGCACTGGCACAGTGACCGACACAGGCGCCGCGGCGACACTGACCGCCGGAGGCGATGACGTGTCTAGCGTTTTCAGCGGCACGTTGCAAAACAGTCCCGGCGCCTTAGGTCTGACCAAGGCCGGCACCGGCATCTTCACCTTGAGCGGACTCAACATGTACTCAGGTGCAACGACGGTCGGCGCCGGTACACTGCGGGCCGGTTCAACCACGGCATTGAGCGCGAACTCGGATTTTACGGTCACGTCAACCTTGGACCTCAACGGGTTTTCCAATGCCGTTGGCTCTCTGGCAGGGACCGGCATCGTAACGAACAGTGGCGCGGCCTTGGCCACATTGACTGCCGGGGGCGACAACGCCTCGACGACCTTTAGCGGTGTCTTGCAAAACGGTATCGGCACCCTCGGGCTCAGCAAAACGGGCACCGGGACCCTGATTCTTTCAGGAACCAGCACCTATAGCGGGCTGACCGATGTGCAAGCCGGCCTGTTATCGGTTCGCGGTAACTTGGGCACTTCAGCTGTGCACGTTGAGACCGGCGCAACGTTGGGCGGCGCAGGCACCATTAGCGGAGCGGTGACCGTCTTCAGCGGCGGTATACTCGCCCCGGGCAACGGCGTCGTTGGCACACTGACCGTCGGTTCGCTGGTGTTGAACTCCGGGTCGGTGTCTAACTTTGACCTGGGCCCGGCCGGAGCGCTAGGGGGCACCTCCAATGACCTTGTCATCGTGACTGCCAACCTGACCTTGGCTGGCACGTTAAACGTCACCGACCTGGGCGGCTTCGGGGCCGGGGTTTACCGACTCTTCAATTACGGGGGTGCTTTAACAAATAACGGCATGACGATCGGGACGGTTCCAGGCGGGGTGATTCCGGGAGCTTTGACGATCCAGACATCGGTGGCCTACCAGATTAATTTGGTAGTCAGTGGCGCGAGCCTCTTACAGTTCTGGGATGGACCCAATAATGCAGAAACCGGCACCGTTTCAGGCGGGACCGGGACTTGGGACAACGCCACCACCAACTGGACGGTCCTCAACGGGAGCACCAACTCAGCCTGGAAGCAAGGCTTTGCGGTGTTCGAAGGCACCGCCGGAACGGTGACTCTTGGAGCGCCCGTGGCGATGGCCGGGTTGGAGTTTGTCACCACCGGCTACCAAATCACGACGGCAACCGGTTCAACGATCACGGCCGCACCCGGCACGGTTCTGGAGGCCCTCGGTGGGATAACCGGAACCGTTGGGGTGGCTATTGTGGGTGCTGGGGACGTGACCACAAGCGGTCCGGGCACGGTGATCCTGACGGCTGCCAATACTTACACGGGTGGAACGACGATTAGCGCCGGGATCCTGCAACTGGGCAACGGAGGCGCCTCGGGCACTATCACCGGACTGACAACAGACAACGGACAACTCGTCTTGGACCGGTCCGATGTCGGTCTGGCTTTGACCGGAGTGATTAGCGGCACCGGAACCTTGGTCCAGATGGGGACAGGCACCTCGATTCTGACCGGCGCCAATAACTACACAGGCGGCACGACCATTAGCGCGGGCACTCTGCAACTGGGCAACGGCGGCAGCACCGGCAGCATTGTCGGCAACATCACCGATAATGGGGTACTGGAGTTCAATCGGACCGATGCGGCCCTGAATTTAGGCGGCAACATCGGCGGCACCGGCAGCGTGATTCAGGCCGGCACAGGCACTTCGACCCTGTTGGGCACCAACACCTATAGCGGGGTGACCACGGTGATGGCCGGAACGCTGCAGGCGGGTTCTTTATCAGCATTGAGCGCCAACTCTGATTTTACGGTCGTGACTGGAGCGACCCTAAACCTCAATGGGTTCTCTAGCGCGATTGGTTCACTGGCCGGCACCGGGACGGTGACCAATACCGGCGCCGCGGCGATATTGAGCGCCGGAGGCGACAATGCGACCAGCCTCTTTAGCGGCACGCTGCAAAACGGTCCCGGCGCCTTAGGACTGACCAAGGTTGGCACCGGCATCTTGACCTTGAGCGGGACCAACACTTACTCAGGTCCAACGACGGTGAGCGCCGGAACACTGCGAGCGGGTTCAATCACAGGATTAAGCCCAACCTCAGATTTTACGGTCAATTCAACCTTAGATCTCAATGGGTTCTCCAACGCGATTGGCTCCTTGGCCGGCAGCGGCACGATCGCCAACAATGGCGCAGCAGCGGCGACACTGACTGAGGGCGGCGACAACGCCTCGACGACTTTCAGCGGCGCGCTGCAAAACGGTATCGGCACCCTGAGTCTCAGCAAAACGGGCAGCGGGACTTTGATTCTTTCAGGAGCCAGCACCTATAGCGGGCTGACCGATGTGCAAGGCGGTCTGTTATCGGTGGTGGGCAGCTTAAGCAATTCGGCCGTTCGGGTTGAGAGCGGCGCAGCGTTGGGCGGCACCGGCACCATTAACGGAACGGTGACGGTCACCAGCGGGGGAACCTTGTCGCCGAGCAACAACGGCGTTGGCACTCTGACGCTCGGTTCGCTGGTGTTGAGCTCTGGGTCGTTGTCCAGCTTTAGACTGGGTGCGCCCGGAGCGGTGGGCAATGATCTGGTGGACGTGACTGGCAACCTGACCTTGGGAGGAACATTGAACATCACCGACCTGGGTGGCTTCGGGACCGGGGTCTACCGGCTCTTTAATTACGGGGGTATTTTAACCAATAACGGTATGACGCTCGGGACGCTGCCAGGCGGAGTGACCCCGGGAGGTTTGAGCATCCAGACAGCGGTCGCAAATCAGATCAACCTGGTGGTTAACGGGACGACTCTTTTAGAGTTCTGGGATGGAACTGATCCAGCCAATAACGGCGTCATTGGCGGCGGCAATGGAACCTGGAACTCCACCAATACCAACTGGGCAGCGGCAGATGGGAGCACCAACTCAGTCTGGAGACAGGGCTTTGCGGTCTTCGAAGGCACCGCCGGAACGGTGACCCTGGCGCAGAACGTGACTTTCAGTGGTCTGCAGTTTGTGACTGATGGCTACCTGATCACGACTGCAAACGATTCGTCGATCACGGCCGCAACCGGCACGATTTTAGAGGCCGGCAGCGGAGTAAGCGGCACCATCGGGGCGGCAATTATCGGGGCTGGGGATGTGACCAAAACCGGTCCCGGCACGGTGATCCTGACGGCGGCCAATACTTATACGGGCGGAACGACCATTAGCGGCGGGACCCTGCAACTGGGCAACGGAGGCAGCACCGGCAGCATTGTCGGCAACATCATCGATAACGGTCAGCTGAGCCTGGACCGGTCCGATAGCGGCCTGGTCTTAAGTGGGATCATCAGCGGCACCGGAACTTTAGTCCAGATGGGGACCGGTACCTCGATCCTGACGGGCACCGATACTTACAGTGGCGGCACGACGGTGACCGCCGGCACCTTGCAGATCGGGGATGGGGGAACCACCGGGATGATCGCTACGGGTGCAACCGTAGACAGCGGCGCGACCCTCGCGTTCGACCGCAGCGACACCGTCGTTTTCAGTATCAGCGGTCCGGGTAGCTTAATTCAAGAAGGCTCGGGAACTTTGATCTTGAACGGCAACAACACCTTTTCGGGTCCCACGACGGTGAGCGCCGGCACACTGGAGCTGGGCTCAAGCGGGGCATTGAGCCCGAACTCCAATGTGACAGTGAACGTTAACGCAACCTTAGACCTCAATGGGTTCTCCAGCGCGATTGGTTCACTGGCTGGTGCCGGCACGGTCACCAACAATGGCGCGACAGCGGCCACATTGACGGCCGGCGGCGACAACGCTACGACTACCTTCAGCGGCGTCTTGCAAGACGGCAGCACTAGCACGCTGGCGCTCAACAAGACCGGCACCGGGGACTTGATCCTGACCGGCACCAGCACCTATAGCGGGCTAACCGATGTGCAAGCCGGAAAGTTCACGGTCCAGGGCAACCTGCTTAACTCAAACGTGCAAGTCGAGAGCGGCGCAACGTTGTCCGGCGCCGGCAACATTTATCAGGACGTGACCATCGAGCCGGGTGGAATACTCTCGCCGGGCGATCCTCGCACCCTGACCTTCCATAAAGACCTGTTGTTGACTCCAGGGTCGGTCACCACCTTTAACCTGGGTACGCCGGGAGTGGTGGGTAGCGGAGTCAACGACCTGATCAACGTCACTGATAATCTGACCCTGGCAGGTACCTTGAACATCGTCAACGCGGGTGGCTTCGGGGCGGGAGTTTACCGGCTCTTTAATTACGGTACCCTGACCAATGACGGCCTGGCGTTTGGGACGCTGCCGGCCGGAGTGACCCCGGCAGAGTTGACCATCCAGACCTCGATCGCCAACCAGATCAACCTGGTGGTCACCAGTAACGGGACCCTCTTTGAATTCTGGGATGGGACTAATGTCGGTAGAAACCGGCACCGTGAACGGTGGCAGCGGAACCTGGGACACCGCCAATACCAATTGGACGAACGCAAACGGGAACGTCAACTCAGTCTGGAGTCCGGGTTTTGCGGTGTTCGAAGGCGCAGCCGGAACGGTGACCCTCGCGGCGAACATGACGATCACCGGGCTGCAGTTTGTCACCGATGGTTACCTGATCACGACCACAAACGGTTCGGTGCTTACGGCCTCAACCGGCACGATTCTGGAGGCCGATAGCGGGGTGAGCGGTACCGTTGGAGTGCAGATCACCGGTGCCGGGGATGTGACCAAGACCGGTCTGGGCACGGTGATCCTGGCGGCCACCAACACTTACACCGGCGGAACGAGTGTCACGGCCGGTAGTTTGGTCGTGGCCGCTAACCAGGCGTTAGGCACCGGCGCAGTCTCAATCGATGGCACGACCAGTCTGTTGCAGGTCAATGCCGGAGCCGGGCTCACCAATCCGCTGACCCTGCTCGATGGCGGTAGCGTCAATAATGCGGGAACCATAGGCGGGAACGCCTGGGGTCTAACCGGTATATCGGGCAACAGCACCGTTACCAATTCGGGCACCATCACCGGTCAACAAGGCGGGATAACCCTGGCCACCGCCGGCACGATCACCAATACGGGCACCATCTCGGGCGGTCCGACCGGAATCCTCCTGGCCCAAGGCGGCACGGTGACCAATGCCGCAGGGCGCCATGATTAATGGCGCGCTCACTGCGACCGGTGGATCCACCACATTGACCAACGCGGGCACGATCCATGGGGATGTGACCCTCAGCAACAATGCCAATCTGGTGACGCTTTTGACCGGTTCTCAGATCCAGGGGCTCTTAAACCTCGGCTCAAGCTCGAGTTCCCAACTGGTCCTGGATGGGGCCGGAACACAGACCCTCAGCGGCGCGGTCAGTGGCGGGATCACCGCAACCGGCCAACTGCTCAAGCAAGGATCGGGCACCTGGGTGTTGGATCAGCCGATCACCGGCTTAACGGGCACCACCAACGTGGTAGCGGGCGGCTTGGAAGTCGATGCTGAACTGGCTTCTCAAACGGTCAATGTTGCCCAGGGAGCAATCATCGGCGGCTCAGGGGTTCTGGATGGCAGCCTCAATAATGCCGGTGTCTTAAGTCCGGGTAGCTTGTCAATGAGCCAGGCGCCCGGCATCCTGACTCTCAAAGGCAATTTCACT
>CAVQKE010000006.1:0-417355 GCA_963713045.1 uncultured delta proteobacterium | reverse complement strand
TAGCCTGCGTGCCCAGTTCGACGACGGCCTGCCTGATTGACTCCGTGCTCTCTAATAACGGCAACCCCGCGGGCAGCGGCAAGAGCGGCTACTCGTTCACCAGCGGCGCCGGCGCGGTCGCGGGCGGCGTGAACGTGGGCTATACCATCAAGGCGATTCCGCTTTCGATCAACCAAACCGGGATTCGCGCTTTCTGCGCGGAGGAAGATGCCGTCATTCGCGTCGACCCCGCTGGAGTTTGCTCGAACACCGAAGCGGGTATTCAAGCCTTCAATCCGCTGAACCAGTAACGAGCCCAGCGGCCCCAAGTTGAATCCCAAAGTCTTTGCACACACCAGCGCGGAGCAGCGAATTCGAGTTCGCTGCTCCTCGGCTCTTGTTTGGATGGTTCTTGGGGCGGCCTTGGCTCCGATTATCTGGCCCTGAGGCTTTTTTTATCAGCGGGCGTGACACTTTCTGTCAGAGTTGTAGCGACCGAACTGCGACCTTGCCTTCTTGATCTGGTCTCCGGCGGCTAACCCATTGATTCACCTAAAGTCTTAGGGATTACTAAGGTTCCAGCCTCGACAGTAAAATTGGCGCCCAAACTGCAACTCAATCCATGCAAGGCGTTCCCCCTGAACTTTGACCATAATTCAAGGGAACATCGGATGCGATCGCACAAAGGGATTCTCGCTGATCGAGTTGCTGATTGTGGTGGCGATTATTCTTATCATCGCCGCCATCGCGATCCCCAACCTGCTGCAGGCGCGGCTGGCCGCCAATGAGGCCTCGGCCGTGGGGTCCATCAGCGCCATCAAGAGTTCGGAGGTGACCTACACCACCGCTTATCCGACGATCGGATATGCCCCCAACATCGGAGAGCTGGGCGGGGCGTCCCCGTGCACTCCTTCTTCCACGACGGCATGTCTGCTTGACAGCTTTCTGTCCGTCGGCCACCCCCGGCAGCGGCGGCAAGAGCGGCTACGTTTTTCTGGCCACCGGCATTATGAGCGCCGGCGCCGTCAACAACACCGCCTTTGTAGCCGCAGCCGCGCCCGTGCTTGATGAATTCCACCGGAAACCACGATTACTGCTCCACCAACGATGGCGTTCTGCGCTCACAAATGGGCAGCCCCGGCGACGTTCCGGTCAACACCATAGCGCCTGCCTGGCTTTCCCCGTGACGCAGTAGCGAGTCCGAATCTCATCGCAAGTTGAGAATCGCTCGCGCGGCTTGGACAGTTTCGTCTCTCCACAAAACTCCCGTTCATCAGCTTCCACTCGCGCACCCAGTGACCCTCGTAACTGGCACGGGGATGTTCTACCGCGCTCTCGTGCTTATAATATTTTCGAAAATACTTCTACCGGAAGTCTGAAGCGACACATGGCCGCGATTGAAATCCTTGGACTGGAAAAGACCTACATGGTGGGCTTCTGGCGCAAGCGCCCGAAGCGGGCCTTGCAGCCGCTGCATCTCACCGTGGAAGAGGGAGAGATTTTCGGCTTCCTCGGCCCCAACGGCGCAGGCAAGACCACGACTCTGAAAATGCTGATGGGGCTGGTGTTCCCGACCGCAGGCACGGCGCGCATTCTGGGCCACGATTGGACCGATCCCGAAGTCAAAGCGCAGATCGGCTTTCTTCCCGAGCAGCCCTACTTCTACGACTACCTGACCGCTCACGAATTGCTCGATTACTACGGCCAGCTCTCGGGAGTTCCCGGCAAAGACCGCAAGCGCCGCATCGAAGAGGTGCTGCAGCGCGTGGGGCTGACCGACATTAAAGGCGTGCAGTTGCGCAAGTTTTCCAAAGGCATGCTGCAGCGCGCCGGAATCGCGCAGGCGATCCTGCACAACCCGAAACTAGTCTTCTTCGACGAACCCATGTCGGGTCTCGATCCGCTGGGCCGCCGCGAAGTTCGCGACCTGATGGAGCAACTCAAGCAGGAAGGCAAGACGGTATTTTTCTCGACTCACATTCTGTCGGACGCCGAAGCGCTCTGCGACCGCGTCGCCATCATTCACCAAGGCGAATTGCGGGGCGTGGGTGCGGTGGCGGACTTGACCGCGACGGTTCAGGGCAAAGTGGAAGTGGTCTGGCAAGGCACACAGGTTCCGGCCTCGATGAAGGCGCTGGGCGCGGAATGCCACGTCACGGGAGACACCGTCCGCGCCGTGATCCCTGAAAACCAGCAGGACGCCGCCATCGACGCCCTGCGCCGCGAGCGCATTCGCCTGATCGCGATCACTCCGCTGCGCACTTCGCTGGAAGCGTATTTCGTCGAGAAGCTGCAGCGCTCCCAAACTACCGCGGAAAAAACTGGGGACCGCCGTATGAACGCCACGCATCGTCCACATTGCCGCCAACACGTTTCGCGAAGCGGTCCGCGACCGCGTGCTCTACAACCTGATCGCCTTCGCCCTGCTGCTTTCGGGCGCGGCCATTTTCGTGGGCCAGATTTCCATCGACATCGAGCGCCTGGTGGTCATTAACCTGGGCCTCACAGCAGTATCGCTTTTCGGCGTGGTCATCGCGATCTTCATCGGCATCGGGCTGGTCTCGAAAGAAATCGAGAAGCGCACGCTTTACACCGTGCTGTCGCGTCCGGTTCGCCGCTGGGAGTTCATTGTCGGCAAGTTTTTCGGCCTGGCCGGAACGCTGGTGGTGAACACGTTCTTCATGGCCATTGGAGTATTCGGCGCGCTGCTCTACGTGGCGCACAAGTTCTCCAAGCCGGACGCGCTGATCCTGGTGGCGCTTTATTTCATCATTCTCGAATTTCTCGTCATCTGTTCGCTGGCGTTGCTGTTCTCGTCGTTCTCTTCGCCGCTGCTCTCCGCGGTTTTCGCGTTCTCGCTGTTCGTGATCGGAAGTTTCGCCGACGACCTGCGCGGATTTGCCGGCATGGCTCACGGCGTCACGCGCTGGGTCGCCACGGGAGCGGCCTACCTGGTGCCCAATTTCTCGGCGCTCAACGTGATCAGCGCGGTCGCGCATCAGCAGCCGATGAGTTCGCAGCTCATCCTGCAAAACACGCTCTATGCCCTGTTCTATACGACGATGGCCTTGAGCGGCGCGGTCCTGATCTTCGAGCGCAGGAATTTGAAATGAAGACCGCCCGCCAGCGCACCACCGTCATCGCCGCGCGTGAGCCTGGCGGTTTCGATGGCCGCCAGTGTTCTGCTGCTGCGGCACATTGACCGGATCCGTCCGCAAGCCAGCATCGAGGATGTGCTCTACATCAACTCGCCGAAAATGGTCAAGCGCGCCAGCCTGGGCTTCGACGGCCTGATGGCCTGCATCTACTGGACGCGCACGGTGCAGTATTTCGGCCACCGCCATTTCGACTACGCGCACACGTACAACGAACTCGCGCCGCTGCTGGAAATCACGACCACGCTCGATCCGCATCTGTTGCCCGCCTACCAGTTCGGCGCCAGCTTCCTGGCTCCCCAGCCGCCGGGCGGAGCCGGCCAACCGGAGCGCGCCATTCATCTCATGGAGTATGGCATCCAGAACAATCCCGACAACTGGCAGCTCTACTACAATCTCGGCTTCGTTTACTACACCGAACTCAAGGACTACCGCAAAGCCGCGAGGTGTTTGAGCGCGGCTCGAAGGTTCCCGAACGCGCATCCGTTCATGAAGATCCTGGCCGCGCAGATGGCCGATGCACGCCGGCGATTTCGCCACGGCCCGCATGCTGTGGAGCGCCACCTACGAAACCGCCCGCGAATCCAACATCCGCCAGAACGCGGTCGAACACCTGCGCGCGCTCCAAGTGGATGAAGACGTCACCAACCTCAAGCCCTGGTCACCGAGTTCGGCCAGCGCAACGGACGCCTTCCCGCCAGCATGGCGGAACTGGTCGCGGCCGCACATTTGCGCGGCATCCCCGTTGATCCTGACGGCGACGCCTACAAGCTGACGCCGGATGGCCGGGTTCTGGTCGAGACCCCGGACGATTTCCCTTTCATCACAAAAGGTCTGCCTCCGGGATACAAGCCCGGCCCGCCGAAGTTCCACAACCACAGCTAGCACGGATCAGCGGTCAGTGTTGTGAGATCGGCCCTGGCGCTTCGCCTACGATTTAACTGGCCACTGACCACTGCTGACTACAGCTGGTTTTCCCCGTATCATGTCTAGCCGTCGTTACTCCTCGCATGGACTCTCCTCCACCAATCAGCGTGCTCAAAACTGCGTGGCAATGGTGGAGGTACGCGGCCGCGTACGAGGGCGTCCTTTGCCGCGACGCGGCGCCTCGCCGGCGTGTTGTGGGAGTTCGCCCGCGACTCCACTCCCGAGCGCCTGCGGCAACGCTTCGGCGACGCCGACTACGACTGGGATTACCGCGTGAACACGACGAGCGGCGCAGTAGGATGGCACGACCGCCTGCTGGGCATGTTCCATTCCGCGTACCAGCCCACCGAACCGGCGGCGTTTCATGAGATGCTGGACGCTCCTGCAGCAGACTCCGAGTGCGGACTCACGCGACCATCAACTTTCGCGACTTCACTTTTATCGATCTCGGGTCGGGCAAGGGACGCACGCTGCTGATGGCATCGGACTATCCCTTCCGCCGCATCGTGGGCGTGGAACTTCTGCCCGCGTTGCACGAAATCGCGCATCGAGAACCTGCGCCAGTACAAAAGCGAATCGCAGAAATGCTTCGCCCTCGAGTCGATCTGCGCCGACGCAACCACCTTCCCTTTTCCCGAAGGTCCGCTGGTGATTTATCTGTTTCAATCCGTTCCCGGAATCGGGGATGCGCCGGGTGGCCGCAAACCTGGAAGCGAGTCTGCGCGCGCATCCCAGGCCGGTGTACGTGCTCTATCACAACCCTCTGCTGGAGCATGTGCTGAGCGAGAGCAGGCGGCTGAAAAAGATCGTCGCCGCCCAGCAATACTCGTTATTCGCCAGCCAGTAGCTCAACTTCCGCCTCGCCTACCGACAAGCGCGCCTGCCTCGCGGTCGCGCCAGAGCTTTACGCACTTCATACGATTGCTTTACGCGATCTTTATGACTTTCTGGATGTAATTGCGTGGGTCCAAACGGGGCGAATTTAAACAGGCAATTATTGCGCTGCGGACTGGCCGTTTGCCGCCCGCCCGTGCAAACAATCTAAACATGCAGGGGATCGGGGCGTTATGAGCATGAGAACTCATTCGTATCAGGTGTTCGAACTGCGGCTTTTGTTTTAGCCCTCGGGCTGATCTGTTTATCGCTCCTCGCGCCGCGCGGTGAGGCCCAGACATCGGCCGACACAACCGGCACTCGACCGTGGCTACCCTGCATCCGCCGGTAGCCGATGGCGCGGCCCATGACGGAAGCGGAAATAAACCTGTCAACGCCGCGCCCGCCGCGCCTGCGGTCGCTCCTTATCAGGACGTACCCCCCGCCATTGCGAAACAACTGGCCGCCCTGCAGGCCGAGATTGAGGAACTCAAAGCGGAACTGAAGAATCGTGGCGCGGCTGCGCCGGCGACGCCAGCCCCTGCAATTGCGGCCGCGCCGTCCTCCGCGGTCGCGACGCTCACCCCGCCGGCAGCGCCGACGTTCGCCCCGCGCCAACGCCTGCGCTCGGCGCCAGAAATCAGGGTAGCCGAAGCATCCCCATCGGTGGCCCCGATCGAAAAAGCCGTCGCGCAAGCCGGCGACTCCGCGACCGCGGCGCCCGCCAAGAAAGAAAAGATCGAGCCTTTCTCCGACTGGGACTGGACCTGGCTGAATGGCAATCCGCGCAACAAAGACACGGCCTTTGATTCGAAATTCTTCACGCCGGAAATCCGCGCCGACGTTACCTATACCTACGATTTCAACAAGCCTGTCGACGACTCCATGGGCGGGTCGAGCGAACTGTTCCGCTCGAACGAAATTCAATTGGAGCAGCTTGGCCTGGGCGGCGACTTCCACCTCGACAACGTTCGCGCCCGCTTCATGACGCAGTTTGGCATGTATTCCACGGCAACGATGCGCAATGACCCCAGCTACTCCAAGGGCCAATGGAATATCGGCGATGCCGACCGCTACTTGTCGGAGGCCTACGGCGGATATCATCTCGATGTGCTGGACGGGATCAACATCGACGCGGGGATCTTCATGTCCTACGTCGGCCTGTTCAGTTATTACAACTTCGACAACTGGGCGTATCAGCCTTCCTACGTTTCCTCCAATACTCCGTGGTTTTTCGAAGGCGTTCGCATCCAGATTTTTCCGAATCCCCACTTGAAGATCGAGCCCTGGATCATTAACGGCTGGCAATCCTACGGTTCGTCCAACTCGAGGAAAGGACTGGGCGGGCAGATCAAGTGGACGCCGAGACCCTGGATCAACTTCCTCTCCAACAATTACGGAATGGGCCATGACGACCTCTACATTCCGAACCGCGGCCGCATCCATACCGACAACAGTGTCGAGATCAAGTATTACGACAAGCCGGGACAGTTCCTCGACAAGATGGCGTTCACCTTCACTGGCGATCTGGGTTGCGAATTCGGCCCCAGCACGACCTCCGGGCTGGCAGGCGTGAGCTGCTACGGCAACAGGCGCGATAAGGTGGCGCCCTCGAGCGCCAATTTCCCACGGGGTGGAGTCGATCCCAAGCAGAGCTTTATCGGCTACATGCTTTACGACCGCACCTGGTTCAAGAAGGACAAATACGCCATCACCATCGGCGGCGGCAAGATCAACAATCCGGGCCGCTATCTGGTGCTGCTGCCGCCTATCAATGGCGAGACTGCCTCCTCGGCGGCGATCAACGCTCCTTACTTTACCGGCAATCCCGGCGACCCCTTCAAAGCCTGGGATACTTCCCTCACCTACGATTACATGCCGCGGCAGTGGCTCACGTTCCGCTGGGAGTATGACTATCGCCATGCAAGCGTGCCTTACTGGTCGGGCAAGGGCGGCGTTACTCCGCCGGGTTCGGGCGGCGTGCCCTACACCAACAACGGATCTCCACAGTACTATGCGTGCATGAACGGAGGCAATACTGGCTTTGGGAACACTGGCGCTGTCGATGTCCGCCAACGAGGCGATCGCGCAGACCGCCTGCGCAGCCCAAGGCAGCAGTCTGTGGATCCCCGATCTGCGCAGCGATGAGTCGCTGATCGATATCGACATCATGGTGAAGTTCTAGAGTTGGTTGATTATTTCAGCCGCATGTCACTTTGAGCGCGGCGATAGCCGGGCGAGGAACCCTACATAGGCCGGTGCTATTAATGGCGCGGATGAGAATGCCCGCGCTTGAGGCAAGCCCTGCTCGCCCGAAAATGACAACTTGCTCTCCTCCGCTTACAATCATCCAAGGAGCCCTCCCGTAGGAGCCCGTCTGTGTTTCCCTCCCGAGTTCGCGCGAGGGAGCTTACTAGTGAGCCAACACGCGGACGGTACCCGGTGAAAAAGTGATCGAAATGCAAGTCCGTTGGCTGCGCTCTGCGATGGTGTGGTCTCTGATGACCGCGGGAACTGCCTCCGGGTTTGCTTCTGACGTCAAATCCCTAGCGGCGGCGGTCGATGCCCACTATAACCACCTGCACTCGCTGCAGGCCGAGTTTACCGAGATCTACCGCGGCTCAGGGATGGACCGCACCGAAAGTGGGACCCTCTGGCTGAAAAAACCTGGCAAGATGCGCTGGCAGTATCGTTCTCCCAGAGAGAAGCTGTTTATCAGCGATGGGAGAGATGCGTGGTTTTACGTCCCCGACGACCGGCAGGCGCGCAAGACGGCGGCCAAGAAGTTGGAGGATGTTCGATCCCCACTGGCATTCTTGTTGGGTAAAACCAAGCTGGAGAAAGAGTTGCAGGGATTATCTCTAGCTCCAGATGTAGAGCCTCTGGGGGCCGGAAATGTGGTCCTGCGAGGCGTACCGCAGGCCCTGGCGGACCGGGTAAGTGAGATTCTGCTGGAGATCACGCCGGACCATCGGATTGTCCGCATTGTCATCCAGGAACTGGACGGTGCGGCCACGGAATATCGCTTTACAGAGATGAAGGAAGATGTGGCCATCGGGGATGGGCGGTTTGCGTTCAAGCCTCCCGCAGGAACGGAAACGGTGGAGGGACTGGAGCCGTAGCGGCGCCCTGACCGGAACCGGACGAGGCGCAGCGCGGTCGTTATGAGCGAAACCAAGCGGGTCGGGCCGGCGCGCCGGTGCGGCGCGGTGGGACCTCCGGACGGGTCGGTCCTCTTTCGGGTCTGGGCGCCCGCTGCGCGGCGGGTGGACCTGGTCCTGATCGACGGCGCGGCACGGCGCACGGTCGCGATGCGGCCGGAGGCGGGCGGCTATCACCGACACCGGGGAGCGAACGTACCCGAGGGTCAGCGATACGCCTTCCGGCTCGACGACGGTCCCGAGCGGCCCGACCCCTGCTCGCTCTGGCAGCCCGAGGGGGTCCACGGGCCGTCGGCCATCGTGCGGCCGGATCGGTTCTCGTGGACCGACGGCGGTTGGACAGGGGTCCGCCGCGAGGACCTCGTCTTCTACGAGCTGCACGTCGGCACGTTCTCTCCCGAGGGGACGTTCGAGGGCGTCATCCCCCGGCTGCGCGACCTGCGTGAGCTGGGCGTCACGGCCGTCGAGATCATGCCGGTCGGCCAGTTCCCGGGCGCGCGGAACTGGGGATACGACGGCGTGTATCCCTACGCGGCGCAGGACAGCTACGGCGGCCCGCACGGCCTGGCGCGGCTGGTGGACGCCTGCCATGCCGAGGGCCTGGCGATCTACCTCGACGTCGTCTACAACCACCTCGGCCCCGAGGGGAACTACCTGGGCGAGTTCGGCCGATACTTCAACGACCGGTACAAGACCCCCTGGGGCTCCGCGGTCAACTACGACGGCCACGGCTGCGACGCGGTGCGCGACTACGCCCTGGACAACGCCCGGATGTGGCTGGAAGAATTCCACTTCGACGGCCTCCGCCTGGACGCCGTGCATGCCGTGTTCGACCTGGGCGGGCGGCACATCCTCCGGGCGATCGAGGAGGTCGCCGAGGGGGTCGGCGACCGCCGGGGCTGGCCGGCGACCATCGTCGCCGAGAGCGACCTCAACGACCCCCGGCTGCTCTACCCTCGCGAGCGCGGCGGCTTCGCCCTGGCCGCCCAGTGGGCCGACGACTTCCATCACGCGGCGCACGCCTTCCTCACCGGCGAGCGTGCCGGGTACTACGTCGATTTCGGCGAGCCCGGGCAACTGGCCCGGGCCTTCGAATGCCCGTTCGTGTACGCGTGGGATTACAGCCCGTTCCGCGGCCGCAAGCACGGGCGCCGCCCGTCGGCCTCTCCGGCGACCGGTTCGTCGTCTGCCTCCAGAACCACGACCAGGTGGGCAACCGCGCGGGGCGACCGGCTCAATGCGATGCTCGGCCCCCCGGCGAAGCAGCGACTGGCGGCCGGGCTGCTCCTGCTCTCGCCGTACCTGCCGCTCCTGTTCATGGGCGAGGAGTACGGCGAGGAGAACCCGTTCCCCTTCTTCTGCTCGTTCGATGACCCGGCGCTGGTCGAGGCGGTGCGCGAGGGGCGGAAGAAGGAGTTCGACGCCTTCTCCTGGCACGGCAAGGTGCCCGACCCCCAGGGTGAAGAGACCTTCGCCTCGGCCCGGCTGAGCTGGTCGTGGCCCGAGGGGACGCCCCGGGCGGCCCTGCGCGGCTCTACCGCGACCTCCTGACGGCGCGGCGCGAGTGGCCGGCGGTGCGCGACTTCGAGAACCGCTCGGTGCGGCTGCTGGAGGGGGGGCCAGGCGCCGGCGGCCCGGTGCTGGAACTCGTCCGCGGCGGCGCGGCCTCCGGCGGCCGGGTGTGGGTGCTGTTCAACCTCGGCGACCGGCCGGTCGGGCTCCCGCCGGACATCGTCAGCGGCAAGGTGCCGGCCCTGCTCCGCTCGGAGGTCCCGGAATACGGCGGCCGCGAGGCCGGGCCGATTGACGAGCTGGCACCGTTCGAGTTCATTGTCCTTGGCCCACCTTCCTGGCGGACCTTCCCCGACCGTTGAGGAGCGAGACGAGGACGGAGCTCATGATACGAACCCTGGCACAGCCTCGGGCTGCAGAGAGTTGACGCGATGAGAGTCTGGCCGGGCAATCCTTATCCCCAAGGCGCCACCTGGGACGGCGCGGGGTGAATTTCGCCATCTTCTCGGAGAACGCCACGCAGGTCGAGCTCTGCCTGTTCGACTCGCCGGATGCCACCCAGGAGGCGCACCGCATCCCGGTCAAGGAATACACGGACAAGGTCTGGCACGCCTACCTGCCCGACGTGTTGCCCGGCCAGCTCTACGGCTACCGCTTCCACGGGCCGTACGAGCCCGCCCGGGGGCACCGGTTCAACCCCAACAAGGTCGTGCTCGACCCGTACGCCAAGCTGATCGGCCGCGACCTGCGGTGGGACGATTCGCTCTTCGGCTACAAGGTCGGCGACGAGCAGGTCAACCTGTCCTTCGACGACCGCGACAGCGCCCCGCACGCCCCGCTGGCGGCGGTGCTCGACCCGGCCTTCACCTGGGGCGACGACCGGCCGCCGCGCACCCCCTGGCACAAGACGGTCATCTACGAGCTGCACGTCAAGGGCTTCACCCAGCTCAACCCCAACGTCCCCGAGCACCTGCGCGGCAGCTACGCCGGGCTGGCCTCGGAGTCGGCCATCAAGCACCTGAGCGACCTGGGTGTCACGGCCGTCGAATTGCTGCCGGTGCACCACTTCCTCGACGACCGCCACCTGGTCGAGAAGGGCCTGCACAACTACTGGGGCTACAACACCCTGGCCTACTTCGCCCCGGCCTCGCCTTACTCCTACGACGGCATCCAGCAGGACGCCGTCCAGCAGTTCAAGATGATGGTGCGGGCCATGCACGCCGCCGGGCTGGAGGTGATCCTCGACGTGGTCTACAACCACACCGCCGAGGGGAACCAGATGGGGCCCACGCTGTCGATGCGCGGCGTGGACAACGCCGCCTACTACCGCCTGGCCGAGGACCCGCGCTACTACATGGACTTCACCGGCACCGGCAACACGCTCAACATGACCCAGCCGTTCGTCCTCCAGCTCGTGATGGACAGCCTGCGCTACTGGGTCTCCGAGATGCACGTCAACGGCTTCCGCTTCGACCTCGCGAGCACCCTGGCCCGCGAGCTGTTCGAGGTCAACCGGCTGGGCGCCTTCTTCGACATCATCCACCAGGATCCGCTGCTCTCGCAGGTCAAGCTGATCGCCGAGCCGTGGGACGTCGGCCCCGGCGGCTACCAGGTGGGCAACTTCCCGGTCCTCTGGACCGAGTGGAACGGCAAGTACCGCGACTGCGTCCGCCGGTTCTGGAAGGGGGACGGCGGCACGGCCTCGGAGCTGGCCACCCGGCTGGCCGGCAGCAGCGACCTCTACCAGGACGACGGCCGCAAGCCGTACGCCAGCATCAACTTCATCACCTGCCACGACGGCTTCCCCCTGCACGACCTGGTCGGTTACAACCAGAAGCACAACGAGGCCAACGGCGAGGAGAACCGCGACGGCACCAACGACAACAATAGCTGGAACTGCGGCAAGGAGGGGGAGACCGACGATCCCGACATCATCGAGTTGCGCGAGCGGCAGAAGCGGAACCTCATCTCCACGCTGATGCTGTCCGTCGGCGTGCCGATGATGCTCGGCGGCGACGAGCTGGGACACAGCCAGCAGGGCAACAACAACGCGTATTGCCAGGACAACGAGCTCACCTGGCTCGACTGGGAGCTCGACGACCGGCAGAAGCAGTTCCTGGACTTCATCCGCAAGCTCATCTTCATCCGGAGGAGCCAGCCGGTCTTGCACCGGCGCAAGTTCTTCCTGGGGCGGGCGATCCGCGGCTCGGAGATCAAGGACATCTCCTTCTTCAACCCGTCGGGCCAGGAGATGTCGGACGAGGATTGGAACGCCGGATTCGTCAAGTGCCTGGGGGTGCGGCTGGCCGGCGACCTGATCAACGACGAGAATGAGCGCGGCGAGCCGATCACCGGCGAGACCCTGCTGATCCTGCTCAACGGCCACTGGGAGCCGATCCCCTTTGTGCTGCCCCCCACCAAGGAGGGCCACATCTGGGACCGCATCCTGGACACGGCGGACCCGCGCGAAGAGCCGCGGGACTTCGAGGGGGGCCAGCAGTATCCGCTCGAGGACCGCTCGTTCGCCGTCCTGGCCGCCCGCCCGCCGCAGCACAAGGGGCATACAGCCACGCCCGAGCAGATCCGGGCCGTCCTGGAAGAGAAGCGGCGTTTCTAGCGGCGAGCGGCCAGTGAAGAGAAGACGGGTCTTAAAGGGTGTACGAAAAGCCTCGATCAAGCTGGATCGAGGCGCCGGAGCATGAAATGAGTCATAGCCACATAGATCCAAGATTCGCTCGACTCCTCGCTCCCCTCGTAATCCTTGCTCAAGCGCCGGTAGCGGCCCAGCCAGGCGAATGTCCGCTCCACGATCCACCGCCACTTCAGGACCTTGAACTCCGTCTCCCCCTCGGGACGGACTACCATCTCCAGGAGCCAACCACCGACCGCGCGGGCCCACTCAGCGATCCCGCCGTTGTAGATCCCGTCGGTCAGGATCTTCTCCAGCCGCGGGAAGCGGCCGACCATCTTCCCCAGGACCCGCTTGGCGCGTCCCGATCCTGGATGCCCGCCGAGTGGACCGCCGCGGCCACGACCATCCCCAGCGTATCGACGACCAGGTGACGCTTCCGCCCGTTGACCTTCTTGAACGGGTCCTTGCCGTGCGGGCCGCCGCGCTCGGTGGTCTTGACGCTCTGACTATCGATGATACCCATGCTGGGGCTCTTCTTCCGCCCGGCGCGTCGGCGGACCTGGGTCCGCAGCGCGTCGTTGATCTTTGCCCAGGTGCCGGCGTCGCGCCACTTACGGAAGTAGTCGTAGCAGGTACTCCACGGGGGCAGATCCGTGGGCATCATCCGCCAGGCACAGCCGCCGCGGAGGATGTAGAAGATGCCGTTGAGGACCTCCCGCAGATTCACGGAGCGAGGTCGTCCGCCGGGCTTGGCCGGCGGCAGCAACCGCTTGAGGCGTTTCCACTGGGTCCGAGTCCGATCGGACGGGTAGCGTTTGGGTTTCATGCGGAATTATAGGCCCAAACTGGCTTTTCGTACACCCTGTTAAGCTTCCCCACGCCTGAAGGCGGGGGATTTCCGGTTAAGCCACCCGGTTGCCCGGCTGGTTTTCCAGTCCTGTGGCCGGCTTAGCAACGGCCAGAGCCCGGATGTTCCGGGCGGCGTTCGCGTCGGCATGGGCTTGGTGGCCGCACGCCTGGCAGGAGAATTCGCCTTGGCTCTTGCGGTTGGCCTGCTCGCAATGTCCGCACTCGGCACAGGTCCGGCTGGTGTTCCGTGGGTCCACGGAGACCACCGGGACGCCCGCCAGTTTCGCCTTGTAGCCGATGAACGAGCCGAGTTGCGCGAAGGCCCAGCCGCTGAGTCGATTGCGAGCGTCACCGCCCCGAGCCGTGACCCGCTCGCGGATGCCGTCGAGGTCTTCGAGGGCGATCCCACGATCGGTGCACTTGGCGGACTCGACGATCGCCTTGGAGATCACATGGTTCTGGTGACGGCGGAACCGGGCCTCCTTGTCCTTCATCCGCCGGATCTTCTTCTTGGCCCCCTGGGTGTTTCGGCGCTGCAGCCGCTTCCGCTGGAGATTGTGCTTCCGCCGGACCCGCTCGACGTCCTGGCCGGAGTGCCGGTTGCCGTCGGAATCGGTGGCGATGTTGGCGATGCCGAGATCGACCCCAATGAAATCGTCCGGCTCGATCGGCGAGCCGTCGGGCAGGTCCACCGTGACGAACACGAACCACTTGCCGTCCTTGGCCCGGAGCAGATCGCATTGCCCCTTGGGGTGTGCGATTCGTTCCGCCTGATAGCCGGTGACGACCATCGGGACGATGATCCGGCCGTCGAGCGTCAGGAGACTGACCTTGTCGATACCCTTGAAGCTCATCGTGCGGACATCGTAGGTGATCGCGGCATCCTTGCGGAACCGCGGCCGCACCGATTTGTCCCGCCGGTACGCCTCGCAGGCCCGGTGGATGCAGAGTATGGCCGTTTGCGCCGACAACTCGAAGCGCTCGCGGATCTCGCGATAAAGGAGCCGCTGGGCCTCGATCTTATTCGAGACCTCGCGGGCGAACAGTTCCCCGGCGATCCAGTCGGCGGCGGCGTTGAATCTTGTCGTCATCGCCTTCAGGCAGATCGCCTGTTCGGCGTCGGGCATGAGCCTGATCCGGACGGTGAGTTTCATATATGCATTTTAGACGAATCTCATCACCCAGTCAACCCGACTGGCCCGACGGGGCGGCGATTCCTCCCCACGGCTGAAGCCGGGGGGATTCCTCGCCGCAATTTGTTGACTTGTCACCTCCGACGTGCCAACTCCGACTTGCTACTTGCCGCTCGCCACTCGCCACTTGCCACTGAAGAGAGGGCCTCATGGATCCGAACCCGCTCGCCGAGACCCTGCTGGCGCGGGCCGCGGAGTCGGCCGCCCGGCGCGGCTGCCCGAATCGACCTACCGCCTCCAGCTCCACGCCGGCTTCACCTTCCGCGACGCCACGGCCATCGCGCCCTACCTGCGCAACCTGGGGATCACCCACGCCTACGCCTCGCCGTACCTGAAGGCCCGGCCGGGGAGCACGCACGGTTACGACATCGTCAACCATGGCCGCCTGAACCCGGAGATCGGCACCGACGAGGATTACGAGGCCTGGGTCGCCGCCCTGCGCGACGGCGGCCTGGGGCAGATCCTCGACACCGTGCCCAACCACATGGGGGTCGGCACCAACGAGAACGCCTGGTGGAACGATGTGCTGGAGAACGGCCCGGCCTCGCGCTACGGCGCGTACTTCGACATCGCCTGGCACTCCTCGCCCCGCCGGGAGCTGCAGGACAAGGTCCTGCTCGCGGTCCTGGGCGACCCCTACGGCGACGTCCTCGAGGCCGGCCAGCTCGAGCTGGCCTTCGCCGACGGGGCGTTCGCGATCCGCTATTACGACCGGCGGTTCCCGGCGTCGCCGCGCAGTTACGCCAGTATCCTCGCGCACCGGCTCGACGAGCTGGAGGACACCCTGGGACCCGAGGACCCCGCGCTCATCGAGTACCAGAGCATCCTGACCGCCGTCCGCAACCTGCCCGAGCCCCACGAGACCGAGCCCGAGCGGATCGCCGAGCACCAGCGGGAGAAGGAGGTGGTCAAGCGGCGGCTCGCGGCGCTGGCCGCCGAGCAGCGCCGGTGCGGGGGTTCATCGAGGAGAACGTGGCCGCGTTCAACGGCCGGCCGGGCGACCCGCGGAGCTTCGACCTGCTCGACGGCCTCCTGGAGCAGCAGTGCTACCGCCTGGCCTACTGGCGGGTGGCCCCCGACGAGATCAACTACCGGCGGTTCTTCGACGTCAACGACCTGGCGGCGCTGAGCATCGAGCGCGAGGAGGTCTTCGAGGCCGCCCACCGCCTGGTCTTGCGGCTGGTGGCCGAAGGGGAGATCGACGGGTTGCGGATCGACCACCCCGACGGGCTCTACGACCCCGCGCAGTACTTCCGCCGGCTCCAGGAGCACCACGCTCTGGCGATGGCCCGCCGGGCGTTCGAGGCCGGTCCCGCCGCAGGAGGCGGACTGGGACGAGGTCGAGGGCCCGCTGAAGGAGCTCATCGCCGCGCGGCTGGACCAGCCGGGCGGCCCGCTGGGCCGGCCGCTCTACGTCGTCGCCGAGAAGATCCTCGGGGCCGACGAGGCGCTGGTCGGGACGCCAGCGGCAACGCCACGATCACCCTCAGCACGGCCGCCCAGCTGGCCGTCGGCAGCCACCCCATCACCGCCACCTTCGCCACCCAGGGGAACTTCACCACCAGCACCTCCCTCTCGGTCACCCAGAACGTCGTCAGCTCCTCCAGGTAGACTCGGCGGACTCTCGCGGGCAACTACGTCCAGCTGGTCTTCGACGGCCCCGTCGATCCCAACACCACCCAGCTGTTCTACAGCCCCGGCGCCACCGCCGTGGCGCCGAACATCACCCTGGCCGGCCGGGGGGGCCGCCTCAAGGGCTCGCTGCTCATCGACGCCACCCATCCCAACGTCGCCACCTTCGTCGCCACCGCGGGCGAACTGGCTCCCGGCAACTACACCGTCGCCGTCACCAACTCCGTCAAGGCCGTCGGCGGGGCCACCCTCGCCAGCAATTACAGCCAGCCCCTCACCGTCGCCAGCCCGCTCGTCACCCCGGTGGTCACCGCCGCTTTCGTCGCCCGCGGGCCCGGCCAGACCGTCAACATCCCCAACTCCAGCACCGGACTGCCCATCACCCTGAGCGGCATCACCTCCGCCGTCCAGTCCCTCTCCTTCACCCTGACCTATGACCCGACCCTCCTCAGCGTGACGGCGGCCACCCTCTCGACCGACGCCGCCAGCAACGGCAACCTCGTCCTCAACCCGATCAGCTTCACCAGCATCGACGCCCACCACATGCTGATCACCTTCACCATCGTCGGCGGCAGCGGCGGCGGCCACTGGAACCCCAGCGGCGGCACCGGCACCCTGCTCACCCTCACCCCCACCGTGCCCCAGAACGCCCCTACACCGACAAGGCCTGCTCGCCACCCAGAGCGTCGTCCTCAACGGCACCGCGGCCCAGGGCGATGACGCCATCGACGTCAACGCCTACCAGGGCGATATCGATGGCTCCCACACCTACACCGGCCTGGATAGCGTCCCTGTGCCAATGAACGAAAGGATCCACGCCGTCCACGCAAGCGCCCACAGCGCCTGATCACTTGCCCCCCCGAAGCGCATAAGCCTGCCGGGCCCCCTAAACAGTGCCCAAATAACAAACGTGGCCCAAAGAACTAGTCCAATCAGTCCCTCTTCAAGTGCGAGTCGCCCAAATTCGTTCTCCATTCCCACCTGTGGCAACGCAACGTCCTCCAAAAAAAACGGTACGCTTGTCCCGGTCGCCCCTCCAAGCCCTTTGCCGAGTGGATAGGTCGCGACAATCTCAAAGAATGAGAGATTAACACTGGTTCCCACCCGACGCTCTACTAACTCCGAATCCGAGAGGCTCTCGAAACGCTGCAGACGGTCGCTCTCACGCACTACTAGCACTACCACGAAAGCTGCTCCCACAAGGCCGACCACTAGTCCCGGCCTTCTGCGCAGCCCGTAGATTGCTCCCCCTAGCACGCCCCAAAGTGCAATGACCGGCGTACGCGCCCCGCAAACAAAAACCCCAATTGCTGCGAGCGTCAATGCAGCCAACGTTACGCTTCGCCAACCCTTACCTGTCGTCAGTAGGTGCACCAAAAATGGTATAATGGCTACCATTGTTCCGCCATAGGCGTGTGCCGAAGAAAACGACGCTGGTATACGGTACTCTGTTCCCGCGACATCTCTAGATATATATATTATGCTTGAGGCGGCATTGTCTGGGAACGCGGCCTGTAAACCCCACATAAGCTCCCCCCCTGCAAAGGCCGCTTCACCGAAGGCAATGGCGGCGCACCAAGCGCCTAGTACGTTTAGATCTTCCGATCTCAGGAGCGCGCCCACCAAAAGGGCCGGAAGAAAGAGTACCGCGTTCCGCAAGCCGACAATCTGAATAATTAATGGCTGTGCGTCGAGAAACGGGCTTACTATAACGACAAAGAGCGGCCAGCACCCCAGGAGAGCCACCCACTGTGTGAGACCCGTGCGGTCGTGAGCAATGAAAGCACGTAGTTTCGGATAGGCCCCAAGGTAAAGGCCTAAGAGAGCGGCGTCGAAGCTGTAATGGGTGAATCCGTCAAAGAAGTAGCAACGTAACCAGCCATAAATACAGCCAACGGCAATTACAAATCCGATGCCGTGCGCTAGTTTCCATTGAGCTAAAATGCCACCGAGCGCAAAGAAGACCACACAAAATATTAAACCCACGACTGGCTCCCACCGTCCGCCGAGCGAGCTCTATCGGTCAGTCCTCCAAGCTTATCCTCAAGAGCCTTAAGTGCTTTGGACGGGTCGCACAGAAAGCGCGCGCGCTCGGGTCCAAGCCTCCCAAGGGCGCGCCTAGCGTCGCGTGAGGCGATTAAGCGAGAAAGAGCAACTGCCACAGAGCTGGGTTCGGGCAAAACTTGCACGCCCCAATCCTTCGCGAGAATCTCAGCTGCGCCGCCCATCCCCGTCGTGACAATCGGGAGAGCCGCGTAAAGCGCTTCAACAAATACCAGTCCGTAGGGTTCGGGGCCGCTATTTGGTTGGCAGAATATGTCCGCGCCTTCCATTAAAGCTCTAACATCTGATCTGTGCCCTAGGAAGCGTACCCTTGACGTTATTCCCAGCTTTTCAGCCAGAGATTTGAGACGCGCCACGTATCGCGATTCGCGTGCACTCTGCGGCCCACCAACAAAGAGCGCAACCCAGCGTGGATCTTCCCGCAACAGGGCGAGCGCTCGGATATGCAACTCGAATCCCTTGTAAGGATCTAGCCGACTGGCTTGAAGAACAACGACTTGTTCCCCCAGATTCAACTCGTCTCGAAGCGTCGAGCGGCCATGGTGGACGGAGTCGAACACGGGATAATAGCAAGTGTCGACGGACCGAAATTTGAAATAGCGCGCGGAGCGCAGTTTCGTGAATTCGCTGTTTGCAAGAACGGCTGTGTGCCCAACGCGAAGAGCCAACTGGTCAAGCCAGTGGAGCCGGATGGGCGCGTGCAAATACAGGACAACCGGAATCGCGCACCGCCGAACAGCTGGCGCCAATACGAGGTGCGGCCACGGCCCATGGCTAAGAGCCACGTCAGCGTTGCTGGCTCTAAGCAACTCCATTAGCCGAGCACGCGCCCGAAAAACACTCCAAGGACTGCGCAACCTTGCAGGGCCGACAAGAATCAACCGAAGCCCCGGCCGACCTAAGTTCGTTTTCCAGCCGTCCGGAATGGGTCAGAACAAATCTGTGCTGAATCCTCGGCCAAATTTTCGAGCTGCGGGCATACGTTAAGAGAAGGGTCTCGATTCCGCCGTACAAATTTCCTGAGCACAAGTGGAGCACGCGCATGGGTGATTGTCCGCGCTGCGTCTCACGCTGCTTCGTTCGGATCACCGTAGCCGTACCGCGTATATGCATACGAGTACCCGAACCGCGGATTCCCGACGTCAACGTCGTTGAGAACTGCCCCGAGGATCCGCGCCTTCACGGCGCGCAAACTTCTCAGGGCGCGAAGGGCTAGTGAGCGATTGGTTGAACCAGCACGAATCACAAACATTACACCGTCGACGGCCGTCGACAACACGAGCGGATCGGAAACCGCATTCACCGGGGGACTGTCAAGAATAACACGATCGAAGGAGGACGCAGCCTCCTTCATAAATTCCAAGAAGGCCTTGGCATGGAATAACTCTGTGGGGTTGGGCGGAATGGGACCGCACGGCATAACAAAAAGATTCGGCACTGCGGTCGTCTTCACGACTTCGGAGAGTTTAGCTTCACCCATAATTACATTAGTTACCCCGCTCTCGTTGGAAACTCCGAAGGCTTTATGCAGGCGCGGCCGCCGTAGATCAGTATCCACAAGTAAAACCCGATTCCCACTTTGTGCCATGACTATGCCTGCATTGATTACGGAGTAACTCTTGCCCTCTTTTGGTCCACTCGACGTCACCAGAATTGTCCGGAGAGGCTTGTCCGGTGTCATGAAGAGCAAGTTGGCTCGAATAGCGCGGCAAGCTTCGGCGACGGCGACTCGGCTGGTCAAATATGAATAGATCTGGACTCGAGTCTTCCTTCCCTTGGTGTGGTAGAACGCGCGGAATAAAGCCCAGGAAAGGAAGAGTGAGCTTTTGCTCAACGTCAAGTTGACTGCTTACGCTGTTGTCAAGTTGTTCTCGTAAAAGAGCAACGCCTACGCCCGCTACTAGCCCCAGGATCAATCCCAAAATGAGTGAACTCTGCACTCTCGGGCGAACGGGTGCAAAGGAGGGCCGAGCAGCGTCGAGTATGTGGGCGTTGCTGGTTCGCAGCAATCCGGATAGTTCTGTCTCCCTAAGCCGCTTGAATACCAGGTCATACAGGCGCTGATCGTTGTCTGCCTCGCGCTTTAAGCGATCAAAGGCGAGTTGCTTCTTATTGACTTCAAAAGCTTCCGTTTTCGCAGACTCAAGCAGCGCGTTTAGGTTCCGCTCTCGAGCCTCTGCTTCGAACAAGTCCGCCTCGGCTCCTGCAACTATGGTCTTAAGCTCCAAAATCAGGTCGCCGCGCGCCGCGTTTAGTTTCTCCTGACAGGCGACTAGTTTCGGGTGAGCATCGAGGTAGCGTTCTCTTAGAGCAGAGCATTCACTCTTGCTATCAAAGAAGCGTGCCCGAAGCTGCCCTGCTTGTGAGTGCTCTCCCGAGTCACCGAGTAGCGCGGACCACTCCGGCGCCTTGGCGTCATCGACTGTGGAGCGAAGACGCTTAAGTGCTTCAGCGCGAGCCCGGAGCCCCGCGATTTTTGTTCGGTACGTCAGTCAATGCTCCATTGTATGACGTCAAGCGTTGTGAAACCATGCTCGCCCGATCCTCGAGCGAAGTCGTAAGCATGTCGGCGTCCTTCTTAAAGTCATAAACGGCGAGCTCGCTGGCTTTGCTTTTGGATTCAAGTTCCGCGAGCCGGTCCTCGAGCCAACGGTCGGCACTCTCACTGATGCGAAGCTTGAGAGCGAGATTCTCCGCTATGTAGGCATCAGCTACCTCATTGGCCAAGAGAGCGGCTCTCTGAGGGTCGGAGTCTTCAACGATAATTCGTACAATACGTGAATCTCTAATGGGACTTACGGAAATCTTCCCTTGCAGAATCGCCACTGCATCAATTGACTTCATAATCTCGTCCCTGCGCTTGCTATCTTTCACTGCGTCGAGCCCTAAGAACTTGGGATCGCGATCAAGCCCAAGCTTCTCTACGACTCGGGCAGAAACTGCCCGGCTGGTGATGACCTTGAACTGGGTTTCGGCGTACTCCTTCCCATACCAGTACCCCGAGCCTTGTTCGGAGACCTCCCCAACTTGAGCGTCAAGTACACGAGGCGCCGTTGCCTCAATGATCAAGGACGTTGAGGCCGAGTAAACCTTCTGTTGACGCAGTGTGTGCAGGGCAACAGTGGCGAAAACCACTAGCAGTGTAAGGGTGACGAGCCAGCGCCTTCTCGAGATGACTTGTATGAAGCCATGCAGGTTGAAGGCACTCGAACCGGTCAGCGGGAGATTGGCTGCATCGCTTTCCACTCAGCTCCTTCGTCGGCACTCAACCTAACCGAACCTCCGTGCCGCAAGAGTGCCCTGGGCCCGGCGTGCAGGTCAAACCGACCGGCTCGTCTGCGGCTATTTTGACGGTTGCGGCTTCGCGCCACGCCCAGCGCTTCAGCGCTTGGATGTCGATCCGACGCTCCGTGCGGCCGGCTAGAGGCTCCTCCGGCCTGATTTCTGCCAACGCCTCTAGTGAGGCGGCGTCATCTCTTTTACCTCGTCAAGCAGTGTGCTAGGTGGGCCCTACATTCGCCTTTCCTCGATCGAAGCTTGCGACTCGATGCCCACCTCGGACTCGGTGCCTGAAGGCTATGCGACTCTCGTCGCGCTTGAGCAAGGGGCCCCAAACTACAACGCTTGGCTTGGGCGCCGCTTCCGTCCGTATCTCGGCCAACGTGTCCTGGAGGTCGGGGCCGGAATCGGCACCATCACCCGGCAGATCTTGCAAGGGCGAGAGCTTGTCGTCGCCCTTGAGGCGGAAGCCACCTACTCCAACGAGCTCCTCTCCGCATTCAAGCACGAGATGCGCGTCAAGGTGATGCACTGTCCGGTAGAAGAGACCAACTGGGACGCCCTGTCAGCCTACAATTTCGATTCTGCTTTGCTCAGCAATGTCCTCGAGCACATACGGGACGACAGCGCGGCAATACGGAACATCCGAAGGGCCCTCACACCGGGCTGCCGGCTAGTTGTCCTGGTTCCGGCGCTTACGTTTCTGTTTGGCACCCTGGACGAAGCGGTCGGTCATCGGCGGCGCTACATGCCCAGCACTCTTCGCAAGGTAATTGGGGAAAATGGTTTCGAGCTTACCCAGCTCACATGGATGAACCTCCTAGGAATTCCAGGGTGGTTTTTAAATGGCCGCGTCCTTGGGCGCAGAGTGTTACCGCAGGGACAACTTCGAGCCTATGATCATGTTCGCGCCGCTGCTGGCGAAGGTGGAGTCAGCCTTTCCCCTCCCGGTGGGGCTGAGTCTGCTTGCGGTCGCAACCGCAGTCTGAGGAGCTCGCGATGAAGAAGATCGAGGCGATTATCAAGCCCTTCAAACTCGACGAGGTAAAGGACGCCCTGGCCGATGTGGGTATCCACGGCCTCACTGCTGTCGAAGTTAAAGGCTTTGGTCGCCAGCGCGGGCACACCGAACTCTACAAGGGGGCCGAGTACGTCGTCGACTTTCTGCCAAAGGTGAAGATTGAAGTCGTATGCGACGACGACCAGGCACCTCGCGTAGTCGAGGCGATCGAGCGCGCCGCAAAATCAGGCAAGATTGGTGACGGTAAGATTTTTGTCATCCCGGTCGAGGAAGTGATTCGCATCCGCACTGGCGAGCGGGGAGTTGACGCCCTCTGACCGCTGACGCGCGTCGCGCTCCACGCTGGATCTGGTCGACGGTCGTCGCCCTCTACATATTGGCGTTTCCGTACCATCCGGGCCTGCGCTCTCCTAATGAGCTCTGCCGATTGATGCAGGCCCGTGCGATCGTCGAGTTCGGAGATCTTGACCTAAACCGCGCGATGCGCCTCTATGGCCAGGTCGGCGATCTGGCCTTCTATCGGGGACGCTACTATCCGTCTAAGGCTCCTCTTGTTTCGTTCGCCGCCGTTCCAGTGTACGCGGGGTTGCGCGCGGTTCTTGGCGGAGAGCCGACGTCCGTATCAGAAGTAACTCTCGTATACTTCAGCCGGCTGATTGTCACAGCTCTCCCGACCCTTCTCCTTGTGGTTTTGATTCGACGATTTCTGACTGAATTCGTGTCACCCCTGACCGCCGACGCAGTGGCGCTCACATATGCTTTGGGCACTTTGGCCTTCAGCTACTCTTTGCTATTCATGAGTCACCAGCCTTGCGCAGTCTTAATTTTTGGGGCGTTTTACGCGCTATGGCGGTGGTCGAAGGACGAACGGAAAGGGACCTACCTTTTGCGGCAGGGACTCTTGCGGCGGCGGCCGTAATGACCGAGTACACGGCGGCGATTGGAGCTATCGCCGTGGGGCTGTTTGGAGTCCTATTGGTCAAAGGAAAGGGTATGCCGCTGGCCGCATCCGCACGAGCAGCTGGCATCTTTTTACTCGGCTCCCTGCCGCTGACTCTGCTCCTAATGTGGTATCAGGCACGAGCGTTCGGCGGACCTCTTGAGAGCGGCTACCGGCACTTGGCGGATGTCGCGTATCAGCCGTGGCACGAGGGCGGATTCCTTGGAGTCGGGCTACCGCATGCTAGGGCCTTCCTTCTCTCCTTTTTTTCGCCTCTCCGCGGACTATTTGTCTTATCACCGGCGTTGCTCCTCGCTGTCCCAGGTATTTGGCTCTTGTGTCGTGGGGCTCAACCATGCCTGCGACCCGTCGCATGGGCTACGGTCGCCATCGTAGCGGGGTACACTTACTTCACCTCCTCTTTTAGCTACGAATCCTGGGGCTGGACGACAGGACCACGGCATCTCACCCCTCTCGTTCCGTTTCTATTACTTCCCTGCGCTTTCACCGTCGAGCGAGCTCGAGCATCGTGGCTACGAGGGCCTTGCGGCGTTTTGCTTGCCAGCTCAGTATTTTTCACGAGTGCTCTAACTTTTGTAAACTACATACCTGACGATGTATCGAACGCGATAGTTGGTCTAAGTGTCCCGCTTACACGCGCTGGGTACTTCGTCCCCTCGATTCTCTGTGCCCTTGGGCTGCGCAACCCAGAAGCTGGAATGGTTATATGGGCTGGCGTCGGCGCCATTGTCGTTTGGCTTCTTTGGTCATTTCGGCCCCAGAAGTCGCTTGCGCCCCTCATCGCGACACTCGGGACGGCGACCGCGCTAATAGCTTTTCAGGTGTTAACGTATCGTAATTCTCCTCAGGATCGGGGAGCGCTAGCGTTGCTGCAACGGGTCTGGCTTACCCCACCAGGACGTCCGCTTGTTCTTTTCAAATAGGCCCGGCTTGTCACCCAGGACAAGGGCGCGCCCGATGATCTGGTGGTTCGCGCCCTCATTGTTTTCGTCTAATCACGAAAATATGAGAGTCGCCGCCCTTTACGCCAGAAACTACCCAGTCGATAATTCTTCCAATAACCTTAATCAGTCTCTTACTGCCTACCGGGCTTGGAGCATTGAATGAGTGCTCCAGCAGCTCAAAACCACTGTCAGAGAGCATGCGCTCAAACATCAGCGTGTGAATGGGTGTTATGTGCGTTTGATTATTTCGCGCTTGGTCCCGACCGAACATCCTAAGCTCTCCGGTTGCGAGAAAGCGTAAACGTCCAGGGATACTTTCGATGTTTGGCGTGCTCAAAACCATCAGCCCACTCTGCTTGAGCAAACGCTTGCTTTCGCGCAGAAGATGCCGCGGGTTTTCCAGGTGCTCGATTACTTCGAGACATGTGATTAGGTCGAAGCAACGTCCTGAAAGGGTCTGCGAAAAGCCACTGTTCAGATCGGCCACAACTAACTCAATGGCGGAGGATCCGAAGGTCCCCGAGTCTCGATCGACGGCGGCGACGCGGTAACCCGCCGCTTTTAGCCGGTTTGGCCAGGCTCCCGTTCCGGCCCCAAGGTCCAGCACGTCGAGGGGAGGAGGCGAAACCCGCCGCACCAGCCGGAAGACGGCGGAGTGGAGGCCTGGAATCGTCAGTTCAACCAACTCGGTCGGTTTCAATGAATATTTGTCCCCTGTGCTGACTTTAGTCCTATGTCGCCGGGCGCTTCAGACCCAGCCTAGCCATCCGATAGACAACGGTTCTGCGCGGAAGACCTAGGAGCCGCGCTGCTTCGGTCACGTTCCAGTTAGTTCGGGCGAGCGTCTCCAGCAGTGTGCGACGCTCGACCGAGCGGAGCGACGTACGGAGATCAGTTTGGCTGGCTCGATCTCCGACGATACGTTCACCTGGCCTAAGCAGATGCTCCTCAAGCACCTCCCCCGAAGCGTCTACGAGGAGCGACGCGCGCTGGAGCGAGTTCTTTAACTCTCTCACGCTGCCGCTCCACTCATGGGACAGTAACGATTTCGCCGCAGGGGTGAGCTTGGCCTTCCGCGATGCGTCTAGGCCGGAACACCGTGTCAATACGTGCTCCGCGATGGGCAGGATGTCGAGCTGACGGTCGCGCAGAGGAGGCACAGCAATGACGACAGGTGGCGTCGGCGAGGCGGTCTCTTGGGAGCAAGCCATGGGGCGGAAGGCCGTCGCCTCCCAGAAGCTAGCGCGTTCAAGTGCAGGAAGCGCATCCGGATGCCGGACATAGAGAGTTCCACCGTGAGCGCGCTCCACGTTCGCTAGCCAAAGCGTACTGTCGAAGCTCGCGGACCGTGCCACAACGAACGGCGAGCGAGGCGCGTGCCGTTCATGGATGACTCGCGCCAAGGTTTCCCGGCCCGAACCAACCTCGCCACGGACCAGGACGCCTCCCGCATCCCCGTCCAGATGTCGCACAGTGCCCAGAGGCGGACCATTACCGGGTCGGCGCGCGGCAGCTCGTCGACAGGTTCCGAACGCTCCGCAAAGAGACGGTCTAGAGCACGGCCCAACAACTCTGCAGAATCGTTGGCTTCGGTTGGCGCGGTCGCCCAGCCCCAGCGAAACGGCCGACCAGTCGACCAAGAGCCTCAGAGAGGTGCTCGCGGATTTCGCTCGCGTCTGTCGCCGTGGCGCCCGGGCAAAGAAGCTCCAGAGCAGCTGGTGCCGCTTGGCCGATAAGGATTAAGCGTGCCGGGTTGCGCAGACGCCGCAATTCAGGTGACTCAAGGAACTCCTTCAAACCATGATTAAGCAGCGCGCTGGAGCGGACCATTAGCAGCGAAACCGGGCTGTTGCTGTTAACCGCTCGGTTAACCTCTTCGAGCAGTCGCTGCTCGAAGGCCTCGTGGCTGGCTGGCGACGACAGAAGATCGGGCGGTAACGAAAACCGCTGAACGAGCAGTGATCGGTCGGACAGTGCAATCAGATCGCCGGCGCGAGCGCGAGCGACGCCGCGCACCTGGACTTCGTTTACGCGAATGGCTACTTGGCCAAAAACCCGAACCTCGACCGCTTCGTCCTCGTCGGCTGACAGTCTGACCTGCCACCCTTCTCGACCCTCGAAGACAACGGGATGCCCTTGGATGAGGCGCACGGGCCTTGTGGAATTGGCCTGGACCTCAAGGAGGGCGAGCTTTGAAGTCACCAAAGGTACAGACCGCGCTCGGGAACGACGAATCTGCATCGAACGCACTCTATAGGGAAAGCCTCGCTCCGCTCATTGGAAAGTGTCCGGAAGGGCACTTTTGCTAGGCCCTAGCACCGCGCAGATTCGCACGCAGCCCTTCATCGCCCCGTCAGTTTTTCCAAACCGCCGGACGAAGATCTCTACGGTTCGCAGTCTGGAATCTCGCCCTTCGGGAACAATCGAATGATCCGTTCTGCACCCTTTCGTTGCAGATCACACCTTGGAAATCCTCGCGTGAGATCAGAAAAAAAGCCAGGGTCCTTAAACTCTGCATCGACAGTAGTAACGAGAGATGCAGGGGCGATTAAGGAGTCCCGACACAAGTTCCATTAACTAATTGACTTTCCAATTCAGCTTCTTCGGCAATAGATGCGAAGTTCCCTGAAAGGGGAAACGGGACAAGCAGCTTTATTGCGAACGGGGAATAACCCCGAGCACAGCCAGGCCGTAGTTGTCGAAGTGTCTCGACAGAGACGTCGTCAAGAACTTGGCGTCGACTTGCTAGAACCCTATCAAAAGTGGCGGAAAAGCAAAAGCTCCAAGCGCTAAGGCGGCGATGCTTCCCGATCTCAAGGGCTTTGAGAGTGATGAAAGAAATATCGCATATCCTGGCAACAACAAGACAACTGCCGGCAGCAGAAGTCTGCTCCCAACAATCAAGGTCGCCGCCAGGTTGGGTCCAACGTAATCATATTGATAGAATATTAAAATACCGATATTCGCCAATGCTCCGGCTCGTTCACAAGCTTGCGCACCGAGTAACGCGATTGGAAGGCCGGGCCACGCGAGCGCAAAGGTGATCAAGACGAGGCCGACGTGGCCAAGACCAGGTGTTGAGGCATAGTAAAAGAAGAGATATCAGCGGTTCCGGAAACCTCTAGGTGACGGAGCCAACCCCAAACACCTAGAGGAGCTAAGACGCCAACGAGGGCCAGAACCCCAAGTCTGAGGCGACTGTTGGGTGGCACCTGGAAGATCAACCAGGCGGCCACGAACGGGATGGATGCGAGGGTAAGCGATGGCTTAAAGAGGAGACCTGCGCCGGAAAGGAGCCCGAGCCACTCAGCTCGCCCTGCGTCAGCCGCTAACAAGAGCGTGACGACGAGAACCGAGGACAGCGAGTCCGCCATTAGAGTCCGGCTGAAAAGCAAGCTCGCTGGCTCAGCGAAGTACAACAAAGCCCGAGAGAAGATGAGAGACCTCGGTTTCGTCAAGATCCGGCTGAGAGTGCGGTCCCTAGCAGATGAAGCGCCACAGGGAGGCAGAAAGGGTGCAGGCCACGGTGCACGACTCAGCGGTGCAAGAAGTAATGGCCAACCGACGGGGTAATGCGGTCGGTCTTCGCCGGTCCCTGGTCGATATGAACGAGCATCGAGCAACGATGCGCCAGTGCCGATTACCTGAGCTTCAGTAAGGTACTCCACTTCATCGCCAACAGTGATCCCAATCGGCTGTATAGCAATGGCACTGACCAGATAAGTCGTTATCGCAATCGTATTTTCCAAATGACAGGGACGAGCTTCGTTCCTAAGTTGAGACGAGGCGTAACTGAACGACTCAGGGTTTCGCTCCACTCATGACGACGTTGTCGCTAAAAGGCCGCCCGCCGAACGGAGCCGGCCAATGGATGGCGGTGCCCGGAATGCGCCCCTGCTGGGTGTACGCAATCTGGACATCGCTAAGCCCGCACTCCAAAGCAATCCGACAGAAAGGAGATCAAGCTCGAGTAGAGCTGTGATGTGTGCAGGATAGCTAGAATCGAGGAACGCATTGAATTGATTCTTTACAACGAAAGTCAGCTTGCTAAGCAAGCTCAGCTGATTCGGCGTGGTCACCAGGTCTCGACCTTCCAGGACGGGCGACACGAACGAGCTCTCGGACAAAAGCCCGTGGATTTTCCAGATGCTCAATAGTCTCGACCGAGACTACTGCGTCAGCACAACTATCCTCGAGCGGTAGCGGGCCGTTTAGGTCGGCATGGACGAATTGCACTGTACCGTCCGAAGGGAACCGCTCATACCGCACCAGGTCAACACCCACATATGAACTTACAGGCCTGAACCCGCGAAAGAGATCGCCCGCTCCGCAGCCCACATCGACGAGTCGATCGACGGCGAAGATCCGACTCTCAATGACTCGCACAGCCGCAGCGATAATCGGATCAGAGCTCCTGCCTTTCGACAGTTCAGCGATCGCTTCCTTTGTCGTTGAACCTTCACGGTCAGCCGGATATCACGCCGCCGTTCGCGAACGAGAGGTAGGTTCCCAAATCGACCATGGGTCAGAACCTATAGCGCCCGGTTCCTTAGTCCCGCGCAGGCTTTCCGCAAGACACCGATTACCACCGCAGGGCTTCCTCCGTGTCCAGTCGGCAGCAGAGCCCCTTAGGGAATGGCGCTCGACCGAATGTAAGCTGGAGCCTAGCCCTCCTGGGTTAACCGAGGTTCCCCAATCGGGCAAGCTCCTGTGTTGTGAAGAATGCCTCCGCTTGGCCATCCGGTGAAACGGAGCACGTCGCGTTGACCTTTGGCACCTGTCACTCTTAAGAGCGGTGGCGCCGATGTCGCTGCCGCAGTCCTCATCCCCTGCCGCCCCACTACCCCCGCCCGGGCTCCCCTTCGATAATGCCGTCGCGCTCGTTCGCGCAACGCTTAAGCCGGGAGTCCGTCTCCGCACGCAGGGCCTCCAGGGAGCTGCGCGCGGTCACGTCCTCGCCCGCCTATCGACTGAGGCGCGGGTGCCCCTTCTGTGCGTCACCGCCGACGACGACGCGGCTGAGCAGCTCACCGCGGACTTGGCCTTCTTCCTCGGCGGCCGCGGAAGCCTCCTAGCTCCCACCGTCCTCCAGCTCCCAGGGGACGAAGTGCTCCCCTGGGATGAGGTCAGCCCGGACGCCGCTGTCGTTTCCGAGCGCCTCGGTGCCCTCTTTCACCTCCGACAGGGCACACGCTTCCGCGCGCTGGTCGTCTCCTGGCGGGCACTGCACCGCCGCGTCCTTCCGCCGGCGGTGATGGATGCCCTCTCCGAGCTCGTCGGAGTCGGACAGAATGTCGACCGAGATAGCCTGGCCCGCCGTCTTACAGACATGGGCTACCAGTCCTCGCCCCTCGTAGAGGACTTGGGCACGTTTTCAGTCCGGGGCGGCATCCTCGACGTCTTTTGCCCGTTGTACCCGCGGCCAATCCGCATTGAATTGTTCGGCGACACCGTCGAGAGTTTGCGCCTCTTTGACCCGAGCTCCCAGCGGACAGTGGAGACGCTGAAGGAAGTCACCCTCGTCCCCGCACGCGAGCTCATCTTCAACACCGAAACCAAGAAAGCGGCAGAGGCCGCGGCACGCGCAGCGGCCGAGCGCGTCGATTTGCCCTCCACCAAGCTGCGCGAGGTGGTGGAGAAGATTCGGGAGGGCATTCCGCCCTTCGGCATCGAGGCCCTCCTCCCAGGCTTTTACCCAGGAGGGCTAGCCTCGGTGCTGGACTACCTCCCATTCTGGTCGAAGGACGCCCTCGTCTATGTGGATGACCCGGTAGGCGTGGACCGCGCCGCCGAGGAACTGCGGACCGAACTCGAACGCGTTTGGACACAGGCCCAGTCACGCCTCGACCTGGCCCTTCCCCCCGAGGCCCACTTCGTCGACGACGCGGAGCTCCGCCAAGGCCTTGCTCGCTACCCCATTCTCGAAGGCGGTGGCCTTTCGCTGACGTCCGACACGACGCCCCCGGTGACTTTCGCTTTCGGGACGACGACGGACTTGCGCAACGCCATCCTCAGCCACCACGGGGAGGAGGGCGCGCTGACGCCGCTTGTGGAGCGGCTCGACAGGTGGCGGAGCATGAAGGTGGCCGCCGCCATCGCCTGCGGGACAGCAGGGCAAGTCGACCGGGTGAAACGGCTTCTCCTCGACAGAAACCTGCACGTCCGCGTGCATGCCGAGCCGTTGGCCGATGCACGGACGCTGTACGACCCGGCCATTTACGCCCACCTCTTCACCGGGGAAGTGAGCCAGGGCTTTGTCGACACCGCTGGCGGGTTGGCCGTCCTTTCGGACGAGGAGATATTTGGCGCCAGAGCGCGCCGCCGGGTGAAGCCGCGGAAGGGAGACCAACCCTTCGTCGCCGCCTTCCGCGAGCTGAAGGAGGGGGACCTCATCGTCCACACCGACTTTGGCATCGGGCGCTACCAGGGTCTCGTCAAAATGGAGGTGCAAGGCATCCCTGGAGACTTTCTGCTCCTCGAGTACGCGGGAAGGGACAAGGTGTACCTGCCCGTCAGCCGAATGCGGCTGATTCAGAAATTCACTGGCGCCGACCCCTCCAAGGTGGCGCTGGACAGGCTCGGCACCGGCTCCTGGGCGAAGACGAAGGCCCGGGTCAAGGAAGTCCTCCTCAAAATGGCAGCCGAGTTGTTGCAGCTCTACGCCGCCCGAAAGGCGCACCCTGGACACCCCTTCTCAGCGCCGGACAACTACTTCCGGCAATTTGAGGCGGACTTCGAATTCGAGGAGACGGCTGACCAGGCCAAGGCCATCGAGGACGTGCTCTCGGACATGCAGAAGGCAGAGCCGATGGACCGACTCGTCTGCGGGGATGTCGGCTATGGCAAGACGGAGGTGGCGATGCGCGCCGCCTTCAAAGCCACCCTCGACAAGCGTCAGGTGGCGGTGCTCGTCCCCACCACCGTACTTGCCCAGCAGCACTTTCACACCTTTCAGCGTCGCTTCAAGGACTACCCCGTCACCGTTGATGTGGTTTCCGGCATGCGCAAGGCGCAGGAGTCACGCGAGGTGCTGAAGCGCACCCGCGAGGGCAAGGTGGACATTCTCATCGGCACCCACAAGCTGCTCGGAGCCGACGTCGCCTTCAAGGACCTGGGACTTTTGGTGGTGGACGAGGAGCAGCGCTTCGGCGTGAAGCACAAGGAGCGAATTAAGCAGCTCCGCACTCAGGTGGACGTCCTCACCCTCACCGCCACCCCCATCCCGCGCACACTCAACATGGCGATGTCAGGCCTGCGGGACTTCAGCATCATTGCGACTCCGCCTGAAGACAGACGGGCCATCCGCACGTTTGTCACCAAATTCGACGAGCCCACCATTCGCGAGGCGCTGCTGCGGGAAGTGCAGCGCGGCGGCCAGGTCTTTTTCGTCCACAACCGGGTGCAGTCAATTGCTTCCATGGAGCGCTTCATTCATGAGCTCGTGCCCGAGGTAACTGTGGGCGTTGCCCATGGACAAATGGGCGAGGGGCAGCTCGAGAAAGTCATGACGGACTTCGTGGACAAGAAGTTCTCGGTCCTCCTTTCCACCAGCATCATCGAGAGTGGCCTGGACATCCCGTCTGCCAACACGATGATTGTCAACCGTGCAGACACCTTCGGCTTGGCTCAGCTCTATCAACTGCGTGGCCGAGTTGGCCGTTCCAAGGAGAGAGCGTACGCGTACCTCCTTGTCCCTGCGCGCCGTCCGGTGACGCGTGAAGCGCAGCGGCGGTTGGAAGTCCTGCAGGCCTTCACCGAGTTGGGAGCGGGCTTTTCCATCGCGTCGCATGACTTGGAAATTCGCGGCGCTGGCAACCTGCTCGGCCCGGACCAGTCCGGAAGCATCGCGGAGATTGGGTTTGACCTGTACACCCAGCTCCTCGAGGAAGCGGTGGCGGAAATGCGCGGGGAGGAAGTGCGAGTCCAAGTCGAGCCTGACGTGACGCTCCCTATCCCAGCGCTCATTCCGGATGACTATGTACCGGACGTGCACCAGCGGCTCATTTTCTACAAGCGCTTTGCCTCCGCAGCGTCACCGGATGAGCTGCAGGACTTGCGTGCCGAACTGGTGGACCGCTTCGGCGAGCTGCCGGACGATGTCGACCACCTTTCCGAGCTGATGCTCCTCAAAATTTCCATGCGCGACTTACGTCTTCGTGCGCTGGAGTCTGGCCCTGGCCGCCTGGTGGTGACGCTAGGCGCTGACGCATTGCTGGACCCGGCGCGGCTGGCAGCGCTGGTGCAACGAAGCAAGGGCCTCTACCGGCTTACCCCCGAGATGAAACTGGTGGCGAAGCGAGACGGTCCAGACCAGGCGCCGTTGCTACTCGGGGACGCCAAGAAGGTGTTGCGTGACTTGAGCGCCTGCGCACTTCCGGAAGCGGCCAGCGCCTGATGCGACCAAGCGAGGCCCTCCCGCGCTTTGAGAAGCTGCCGCTGTGCCGACGGTCGACGCGACATGCAACGCTCACTTCTGCCAACCAGGCAAGGCCGACAAACAACGCGGTTGTCCCGCTGTGACACCCATGCGCGTTGTCCAGCTCGGAAAGTTCTATTCCCCACACAAGGGCGGCATCGAGACGCATCTCGAAATCCTTTGCAGAAGCTTGAAGCCGTCGGTGGACGTTGAGGCAATTGTCTTCAACAGCGGTCCCTCCACTGTCCGAGAAGAGATTCACGGAGTGCCGGTTACCCGCTGTGGCGCGCCTGTCTCCCTGGCAGGCTCCCCAATCAGCCCGGTGATGGCCTGGGAGCTCTCAAAGCGCGCATACGACGTGCTTCACCTTCACACACCCAATCCACTGGCCGCGGCGGCCTATGTTGTGTCGAGGAAGCCTCGCCGCCATGCCCTGGTGGTGAGCCATCACAGCGACATTGTCCGCCAAGCTCGCTTGAAGCAGCTGGTGGCTCCCCTCATGCGTCGGGTGCTGGAGCGGGCCGATGCCATTCTGGTGGCGTCTCCCAATTACCTGGCCTCGTCGAAGGAGCTCGAGCCCTTCCAAAAGAAATGCACCGTGATTCCTTACGGCCTCGACTTGAACCAGCTGCTGCCGACTCCTGAAGCCAGGGACCTCGCATCTCGCATTCGGTCACAGTACCGGACACCCCTCATCCTCAGTGTGGGACGCCTCATCTACTACAAGGGCTTTGAGGTGGCCGTGGAGGCGATGCAGCACGTGGACGCGACGCTGTTGGTCATCGGCGAGGGGCCATTGCGGACCAGCCTGGAAGCGAAGGCGCGCTCCTTGGGAGTGTCCAAGCGCGTCGTCTTCCTGGGCCACGTCCCCGAGGCCAGCCTCGCTGCCGTACTACCTAGCCTCAGACGTCTTCGTCCTCGCCTCGGTCGCGCGGAGTGAGGCCTTCGGGATTGTTCAGCTTGAAGCGATGGCGTGTCAGGTCCCGGTGGTGAATACGGCGCTCGACTCTGGTGTGCCCTACGTCAGTCGCCATGGTGAGTCGGGCATCACCGTTCCTCCGGGAGATGCCCCAGCATTGGCGGCGGCCATCAACCAGCTGCTGGCCAATGCGGAGTTGCGAAAACGCTATGGCCAGGCGAGGACGTGCCCGCGTGGAGCGAGACTTCTCTGCCGAGGCCATGTCGGCGGCCATTCTTCGGACCTACCGGAAAGTCGCTGCCGCACGCGGCGTGCCGGCGGGCTGACCCCGGGCACTCACCAGTCGAATTACGGCGTCGGAGACAGAAGCCTCACCAGAGCTTCTTGCCCTTGGTGTTCCGCACGTGCACGACGAGGTCGCCCCGCTTCAGGACAGAGACCAGCATTTCCGAGCGGCCCTTGTACGGAACGCGCGAGCCCGTCACTTCGAGTTGGTCGCCAGCGGCAAACGTAACCTTGGGGTCGATGAAGAAGGCCGGACCGACGGAGCACAGCACCACGTCGTCCTTTTCGGTGTCGATGCCGACAACAACTCCAAACTGTTTGTCGCGCCAGACGCCGACGAGATTTCCCGAGATGGTTTCCACCGTCTTCGGGTTCCACTTGGGAATGGGCATCGTCTTCGGCTGGTGCGGCATGGTGTGCGGGGCGACTGGCGCCTCTTCGGCCGGTGGCGCTGATGCCTGGGCCAGAGCCAGCGATGGGACGAGCACCGAAGCGACGAGCGACAGATGACGCATGAGGGACTCCTCCTCTGGCCGGACGTGGCCGGCAAAGTGCGCAACCGTACCAAGGCTTCCCGTCCCGCGGCGCGCATTCTGTCAGCCTGGGCCCTGAGGGCTGTCGGCGGCGGAAGCGGCCCCCCGGGTCAGCGGCGGTGAGGCGCTTCAGCGCTCGCCAAGAAACCAGCGGCGGCGAAGCCGCGGCCCCTCAGTGAGGCCAAAGCCGGCCAGGGCCCGGTGGCGAATGTACTGCGACGCCTCCTCAGGCGAGTCGAAGACTTTCATGAGCTCCATGTCTTTGGCGTCGACGGTGTGGTGGCCCAGCAGCGTCGCCTTCAGCTGCTCGACGAGTGGGCGCCAGAATTCGCTGCCCAGCAGCACCACCGGGAAGTCCTGAATTTTCCCCGTCTGGATGAGGACGGAGACTTCGAAGAGTTCGTCCAGGGTGCCGAACCCTCCCGCCATGACGACAAAGGCGTACGAATACTTCACCAGCATGACTTTGCGGACGAAGAAGTGCTCGAACTCCACCATCTTGTCGAGGTAGGGGTTGGGCTTCTGTTCGACGGGCAATCTAATATTGCACCCAATGGAGTGGCCCCCGGCCTCCCGTGCCCCGCGGTTGGCCGCCTCCATAATTCCAGGGCCCCCGCCGGTCATCACGGTGAAGCCAGCCCGCGCCAAGGCGCCCCCCATTTCCCGGGCCAAGGCGTAGTAGGCGTCCGACTCGACGTACCGCGCCGAGCCAAAGACGGTGACACAGGGGCCAGCAAAGTGGAGGGACCGGAATCCTCGGAGGAGCTCCCAAAAAATATGCCAGGCCCGGGCCAACTCGAAGCCCCGTGGCTGCGGGCCGCTCAGAAACTTCTGCTCGGTCGAGCTGCGGCTCCCTGTCCCCCACTGGCTGTTGTCCACGCTAGCGGCGCGCCTTAGCCCGCACTGCGGCTGGCGTGCAAACCGCGGGCGTGGCGAAGGAGACGTCTTGGGGCCAAGGTGGCGGCCCTTCTCTGGCATGCTGGTTTGACTGCCCATGCGAGTCGCACTCACCGCCAGCGCCGTGTTGACCGTCGCATTCGGCGGCGGATGCAAAAGCAATCCGCAGCCGATGTTTTCCCCGCCGGGGCCAATTGAAGTGGCGGTGACGGTGGATGACTTGCCTCGACACGGGGAGGACGTCCCCGGCCTCTCTCGAGTGGACCTCAGCCAGCAGATGCTGGATGTGCTTCTGCGCCACCACGTGCCGCAGGTGTATGGCTTCGTCAACGGCGCCAAGCTGACCGAGCACCCGGAGGACCAGCCAGTGCTTACCGCGTGGGTGGCCGCTGCGTACCCGCTGGGCAACCACACCTACACGCACCTGGACGCGTCCAAGGCTTCGGTGGAGGACTTCCTCGCCAACGTCATCGCCAATGAGGCCGTGCTGGCGTCGACGATGGGCCCAGGACCCGCGCGAGAGAAAGCCTGGAAGGTGCTGCGCTACCCCTACCTGCATGAGGGGGCGGACTTGGCTGGCCGGGCGCGTCTGCGTCAGGCGCTGTTGGCGCGGGGTTACCGAATTGCGGAAGTCACCATCGACTTCGAAGACTGGGCTTGGAACAACCCCTACGCCCGCTGTTGGGCCAAGGCCGACAGCCACGCACTTGGTCTTTTGACTGGCTCCTACCTCGAGGCTGCCGAGGCAGCCTTGCGTTGGTCGGACGACACCGCCAAGCGTCTCTTCGGTCGGCCAGTGCGGCAGATTCTCCTTCTGCACCTCGGCGCCTTTGACGCGAAAATGTTGGAAGGCCTCCTCACCCTGTACGAAGGGCTTGGGGGTGCGTTGGGTTCCGCTCGACGCGGCCTTGGCCGACCCGATTTACCAGGAAGAACCCAACCCACCGCGGTCGGTGCGTGGGCCTTTGTTGTGGCAAGTCCTGCGGTCACGCGATTGGGCCGGCTTCCCAATTCCGCCGGACCCGGAAGGCCTACTCAGCCTCATCTGTCAGTAGCGCCGGTACGCTTCCGGGCGGCCTATGGCACCGACGGCACCTGCCCGGAAGCACGCTTCTTGGCGAAACCGCGCGCTGGGCCGCTTCATCCCCGCGGTTCTGGCCGGTGTCTTGACGGGCGTCGTTGTGACTGCCAACCGTGGCTGGGCGTTTCAGCTGATGGCGGGTTGGGACGCGGGGCTCCTCGTCTTGTTGTTTTTAGCGTGGAGCGTCATCCTCAAATACACGCCGGAGGCCACGCGCGCTCGGGCGGCTGCCGTCGACCCGGGGAGTCACTTGGTACGCGCCCTGGTGCTGGTTTCCTCGACGGTCTGTCTTTTGGCCGGCAACGCCGTTGTCCGGAGCGCCAAGTCGCTGGCCCCGCAAGCAAGCGATGTCCTCGTCGTCTTGGCCCTCTTGGCCGTCGCCCTCGCCTGGATGGCGGTCCACACCGCCTTCACGTTTCGCTACGCCCACCTCTACTACCGGGAGGACGGGAACGCGGGGGGCTTGCGGTTTCCCGACGACGCGGCGCCGGCGGACATTGACTTCGCCTACTACGCCTTCACCGTTGGGATGTGCTTCGGGGCCACCGACGTCTTCCTGACTGAAACCCGCTTCCGCCGGGCAACGCTGGGCCATGCACTGCTGTCCTTCTTCTTCAACACCGGCATTCTCGCGATGACCCTCAACCTCATCCTCACCGGCATTAGCTAAAGCTGAGACGCCAAAGTCGCTTGGCAGAGGGCGGCCCGTGCGCGCGCCTCGCCGCCCATGCGCCTCATGAAGAAACGTTGCGGAGGAGAGACCCGCTTTCAAAAGCGGATTGCCGAACGACGACGTGTGCCGGCCTTCGATTCAGCCACCAGGGCGGCCTCCGACGTCTTAACTTAAAGCCAACCGTACGCCAGCCGCAGCGCTTCTTTGCCCCCGTGGGGGATGGGCTGTCCGTGGGTGAGGAGAATTCTGTCGAAATCCTCGGCCAGGACGCGCTCCAAGCTGGCACGGGCGCGCGGACGTTCCCGGTACAGCCAGCGCAGCAGCCGACTGAAACCCACCCGGCCGTAAATGCCTCCCGCCCGGAGGTAGGTGCGGGTGAGCCAGTGGTCGCTCGAGTGAAAATTCTCGACCAGGTCCGCCACAATGAGGGTGCGACTTCGGGGGTGGAGAAATACCGTCTCGCGCAGGCCGCAGCCGGAGATGAAAAAGGGCTTCACATCCTTGGCCCAGTCCGGGTGCGGCACTTCGGAAAGTTCAGCGTCAATGCGCAAGTCCGGGCGCTTCCGGGCCATGCCCGGTGGGGCGTGCACCCGCGCCTTGGGGAAGGCCAGCGTCCAGGGGCCGACGTGGAGGTGGTGGTAGAGGTCCGGAAGCACCACGTGTTCCACCGGCCCAAGCGCCTCGACTTCATTCCTCAGCGCGCCAGTCATCGGCACCACCGAATGGAGAAGCAGCCCTCCGCCAGACAGGCGCACCACCGTCATGCGCGTTCCCAACTGAACGCCCAGAAGCTTCTGCGGCGCAGGGGCCACCCACAGGCCTTCGGCGACGGGTTCCAGCGTCATGGGGAAACCGAGGTTTGGTTGTCCACCCGGCGAAGGGGCTTCACGGGGCCGAGGCGCGAGCGCCCCGCACTTCGCGATGAAAGTTTTTGGCGGCCAGGGTGCCCAGAACAACGAAAGCGACCAGCACCAACAGCTGAGCCAGCTTGAAGGGGCCTTCGGTTTGGGTGGGTGCCAATTCCTTCAGCGCCGGCACTTTGGCAAACAGTTGCGCCACCAGGACGAAGACGTTCAAGTAGAGCGCGATGACGGAGGTGAAGACGTAGGCCCGCCGCCAGCCCCCCACCAGGTGCTTCTTGTAGAGAGCGTAGAGGGCGACCCCAAGGACAACCAGGGAAAGAATGCCCACGCCGTGCGACGGGAGAAAATGTGGCGCTGGCAATAGAAAGCCGGTGACGCTGGTCAGCACCGTCGTGGTAAGAAACCAAGCATTCCAGCGGGCAAACCAGCTGTCGTTGAGAAAGCCCACCAGAACCACCACGCCACTGACAATCCCGACCAAGCTCAACAGGGTGTGGAAAAACGTCAACGGCGGTAGCCCCATCACCATGCGCGTCCCCTCCCGCTGCTGTTTGCCAACTTAGGCAGACACCCGAAGCGCCGTCACGCCCAACAGGGCCCTGGCGACTTCGCGCCCGAGCGCTTCGCTTGAAGCGCCGCCGCGCCCGGGGGCCTTTCCAGAAATTCCCTTCTAGCGTTGGCCTTCCGCCTGCCAGGGCCGCAGCCGCGGCCACCACGCGGGGACGCCGCGCCGGTAGGCTTCGTATTCCGCCCCGTACCTTTTGAGGAGCGTCGGCTCTTCGTAAAAGTGGACGAAGCAGACGAAAGCCGCACAGACGGCCGCCGCATACAGCAGCAGAGGCGTTTGCCCCAGCCAAAGCGCCTGGCCGACAATGGTGGCCAGGACGGCCAAGTACATGGGGTTACGGACGTGGCGGTACAGGCCGCCCACCACCAGGGCTTCGGTGGGGGCGATGGGCGCCGGCGTGCCGGCGCCTTCGGCGACGAAGCGAACGAAGGAAGTCACCAGCGCCGCTGCGCCCGCCAGAAGCAACAGGCCGCCGAGGGCCCGCACGGGTGTCGGCCAGGGTGGCTCGGCCACCTTCCAGCCGCTCAGCCAGTACGGGATGAGTCCGACCACGACGCCCGGTGCGGCGAAGAAGAAGACGGTGCTGCCCGCGGCGGCTGAGGCTTTGCGCATTGTCGTTCCGCGGGGTGCGCCTGAGGCGGCCAGAGGAAGGGCGACGGCCCGGGGCACTTACCGGCGAGACCCGTCTTGTCCCGTCGACGGTAACGCTGAGACAAGGCGCGAAGGAAGCGCTACCGGCTAACGACGGTTTCCAACCGGCCGGATTCATAAATGCGCTGCGGGGAGATGACCGGCTCGTCCAGAGGGACATTCTCGCCAAAGCGTTGGGCCAGTTTGGCGTGCACCTGGGGCACGGACAGGTCGAAGTCCCCCAGCCGTTGCGGCTCTCCCAGGCGAATTCCCAACGCCCTTTCGTACACTTTCCACACCAACTCAGCACCGTAGAAGCGCTCGTCGCTCCATTCCAAGGTGTCGTCGTAGGGCCTTCCCTCGAAGCGGCGCATTTGCTTCTGCAGCGCCAGACGGGAGGGCGCATCCAGCACCTGCTTCGAGTCGACGAGGCGCTTCACCACGTAATGGCCCCCCTCGCCGCGCTGAAGCCAGTCGGCTAACCCCGTTGCCTGCACCGTTGCCAGTGCCTCCAAGACGAAGGGCTTGCCGTCGCGGAAGGTGACAAGTCCAAGCTGGCCACAGCTGGAGTGGGTCGCCGCTTGCAGAGCCAGATTCTTCACCGAATGCGACGGCTGGAAGACGACGTCGCCTTCCTCCACCGGCGGCGGTCCGGTGGCGGGACAACCCAAGGCGCCGACAAGCGAAGTGAGAAGAAAGGCGTGTCCCTTTGGCCTCACGTGCAGAAGTGGCGCAGCGCCTTCTCCAAAATTTCCTCGCACTGAAGAAGCTCGGCCACCGGGACGAATTCCCCGGACTGGTGGGCCACCCGAATGTTGCCCGGGCCAAACACCACGGCCTCGGCACCCAGGGCCGTCATCTGCGGGGCTTCCGTCCCGAAGCTGACGGTGATGGGCGGCCGGCCCGTCTCCTTCGCCAAGAAGGCCACCACACCGGCGCTGGCAGGTGTTTCGACGCCCCGGTCCGTCCGCTGCACCCGGACTTCGACGTGCAGGCCGGGGGTGGCCTTTTCGACGTCCCTGGCCAAGCGCTTGACGCTTTCCGGGACGACGTCCGGCGACTGGCGGGGAAGCGGCCGCCATTCCAGGGTGAAGGTGCACTGGCCGGAGATGACGTTTTTTGCCCTCCCGCCTTGGATGAGGCCCACGCTGAGGGTGGTGTAGGGCGGTTCAAAGGCCTCGTCCCTGTCCTTTTGCAATTCGGTCTTGGCGTAGTCCTCGATGCGAGAGATGAGGCGGGCCGCCCCATTGATGGCCGAGATGCCCGACGCCGGGTAGGCGCTGTGCCCTTCCTTGCCCTTCACCGTCACCTCGGCCAGGCAGTAGCCTTTGTTGGCGCGGACTGGCGTCAGGGACGTCGGCTCGCCGACGATGGCCCGGCGGGCCCTTCCCTGCTTTTCCTCCACCAGCATTTTGGCCCCGACGCACCCCACTTCTTCATCCGCGGTGAAGAAGAGGGCGGCGGGCTTGGCCAGCTTGGCCGCGCCCGTCCTTTCCGCCGCCACCAGTGCGCAGGCAAGAAAGGCCTTGGTGTCACAGGCGCCGCGCCCGTACAGGTTGCCGTCCCGGGCCGTCAGGTGCAGGGCATCGGCCCAGGCACTGTCGTAGGGGACGCAGTCGGTGTGGCCCACCAGGGCCAGTTCCGGCAGCCCTCCGCCCGGGGGCAGCGCCAACAAATTTTGCTTTTCCACGCCGGCGTCGTCCCGGTACGGGTGGCGCTGGCAGCTGAATCCCAAGTCCGTCAGCCTTGGGAGGAGCCAGTCCACCAGGGGCACGTTGGAGAGGCGGCTGGTGGTGTCGAAGGACACCAGCGCCCGCAGCGTGGCTTCCAGTTGTGCTTCGACGTCCGTCACGCCTGAAAAACCCTCCGGCACAAGTCGCCATACGCCCGGGTGCTGTTTTCCTGCAGCGGGTGCTGTCCATCGCGTACCACCCACTGCCCCTGCACCGCCACGTCGCGCACCGCCCCCGCCTCGGCAGCGAAGACGACGGAAGCCAGCAGTGCGTTGCCCGGCGCACCGACGAGGCTTGGGTGCGACAGGTTGACGGTGCACATGTCCGCCGGGGCCCCAGGCCGCAACACCCCGGTGGGTAGCCCAAGGGCGCGGGCCCCATTTTCGGATGGCGAAGCCCAACAGCAGCTGGCCGAGGCCATCCGGGCCCTCCGGCGCGTCCAACACCGCACGGCGTCCGCGCGTCAGCCGCAGGTGGCCTTCCAGCATGCGCAATTCGTCGAAGACGTCCAAGGTGGCCTGGCTGTCCGTCCCTACACACAGGCGGACGCCGGCGCGGGCCATGCCGTCTGCGGCCAGGACGCCGTCGCCCAAGTCCCTTTCGGTGCTGGGGCAGGCGCACACCGACGTCCCGCGGAGAAGCTCCCTTTCATGCGGCATGGTGTACACCGCGTGGACGGCGGTGAAGCCCTCGCGGAGGAGGCCCACGTCCGCCAGAAGTTCCACCGGGCGACGGCCATACTCTGCCTCGCACACCACCACTTCCTCCGGTTGTTCTGCGACGTGCATGTGCACCAGGGACTGCTTGGCCGCCGCCGCCGCCTCCAGCCAGCTGCGGGGCACGGCGCGGACACTGTGGGGTGCAATGCCCACCGTCACCAGCGTGTCTTCGGCAGTGCGGGCCCGGAGGTCTTCCGCGGCGCGAAGCCAGGCCTCGGGGGTGGCGTCGTAGAAGCGGCGTTGGCGCGGGTTGGGGGGGGCCTTGTAGCCGGCGCGGTTGTACCCTGTCCGCAACAGGACAATGCGCAAGCCAACGTCCCTGGCGGCGCGGATGACTTGCAGGGCCAATTCCAGCGGCTCCGCGTACGGCGTCCCGTCCGGTTGGTGGTGGAGGTAATGGAATTCCCCGACCGACGTCATGCCGGCCAGCGCCATTTCCAAAAAGCACTGCCGGGAGGCGACGTAGAGGCCGTCCGGGTCCAGCGTCATGGCCGCCCGGTACATGGCCTCCCGCCACGTCCAGAAGTCATCCACTTCCACGTCGGGGGAGCGGGCCTGGGTCCGTCCGCGCAACAGCCGCTGAAAGGCGTGGCTGTGCACGTTGACGAAGCCCGGCAGCAGCAGCCTTCCAGGGAGGCGCTCCACGGTGGCGCCCTGGGGAAAGGCGCCGGCTGAGAGGAGAATTCCATCCGCGGAGACTTCCACCGCGGTACCGCGCAGCAGCTGGCCATTCCAGAGGACTGCGTCGGCGAGGAGCCAGCGGGAGGACATGGGGGCGGGGGAGCCTACCCTCCGGACAGCCAGGGAGGAGGCTCGAAACCATTCCCGGCCACCGTCCGTATGGGGGGCCAACGGGTTTCGGGGTGCGCACTGGCGTCCCGAGGTTGTAGAACCCCCCTCCCCGCCTGGGGCCGGTGCGAAGCCAGGCGACACACTCACCCCCACCCCGCATTTTTTTTGGAGAAAAGACACGCCATGAAGAACACCCTCAAGGGAGCCGTCATCGCTTCGGCCGTTGCCTCTTTGTTTGCATCCGGCGCCTTCGCCGGGGACGCCCCGGCACCTGCCGCCAGCAAGGGCGTCAAGTGCGTTGGCATCAACAGCTGCAAGGGCCAGGGGTCTTGTGCCGGCGCAAAGAATAGCTGCGCCGGGAAGAACAGCTGCAAGGGCCAGAGCTTCAACATGACCCCGACGGAGAAGGACTGCACCGCCAAGGGCGGCAAGGTGGCCCCGCCGGACGCGAAGAAGAGCTAAGTCGCTTTGAAAGACGTCCCCCGCCGCACGCTGGCGCCCCTCTCCCCCAAGGTGAAAAGCACCTTGGGGGAAGTCCTGGGCCGCCGGGCGCGGCCAGATTGACGAGCCACCCTTCCCCATGTCCCTCGCATTGCCTTCCCTGGGCCACGGCATTGGCCTACGAAGTGAGCACTTCGCTGACTTTCTCGCGGGCAACGTCCGCGTCGACTGGGTGGAGGCCATCAGCGAAAACTTCTTCCAGGAAGGCGGCCGTCCACGGGCGGTGCTGGAGGCGGTTCGGCAGCGCATGCCGGTGGTGCTGCACGGCGTCTCTCTTTCCATCGGCGGGCCGGACCCCCTGGACGAAGCGCACCTTCGGCGTCTTGGACAGCTGGCGCGGTGGGTGGAGCCGGCGTGGGTGTCGGACCACCTGTGCTGGGGCACCCACCGGGGCCGTTACCTGCACGACTTGCTGCCGTTGCCCTTCACTGAGGAGTCCCTGGCGCACGTGGTGGCCCGGGTGGGGCAGGTGCAGGAGGCGCTGGGCCGGCAGATTCTTCTGGAAAACGTGTCCAGCTACCTCACCTTCTCCGCCTCCACGCTGACCGAGTGGGACTTTCTGGCGGAGGTGGCCACCCGTGCGGACTGCGGCATCCTTTTGGACGTCAACAACGTCTATGTCAGCGCCAGAAACCACGGCTTTGACGCGGAGGCCTACCTGAAGGGCATTCCGGTGGAGCGCGTCGGGCAATTCCACCTGGCCGGCTATTCGGACCGGGGCACCCACCTGTTGGACACCCATGACAGTCCGGTGACAGACCCTGTCTGGGCGCTGTACCAGAAGGCCGTTCGACGCTTTGGCCCCGTCACGACGCTTGTGGAATGGGACGCAAACATTCCACCGCTGCCGCGCCTGTTGGAAGAGTCCGCCCATGCCCGCCAGGTGGCGGAGGCGGCGCTGCGGGAGGCCGCTTGAGGCTTCAGCAGCTTCAAGAATTGTTGGCCCAGGCCATTGAGGAGCCCAGCGCTGTGGAGGCGAGCCAGCTGGCCAATGGCATTGCAGCGCACCCACCCCTGGACGCCGCCGCCCGGGCGGGCATTTACGCGGACATGTACCTGGCCCGCCTGCAGGATGCGCTTCGGGCGGACTTCCCCAACCTGGCGCGACTTCTCGGCGACGAGGGCTTCGGCACGCTGACAGCCGGCTACGCGCGCGCCCACCCCAGTGCTTCGTCGGACATTGGGCAATTTGGCCGGCACCTGCCCGACTTCTTGTTGGCGCACCCCGGGCGGAGGGGAGACGAGGCCGACTTGGCCCGGCTGGAATGGGCGCTTTCCGTGGCCTTCACCGCGGCGGATGCGGAGACAGTGGGCAAAGAAGCGCTGGGCCACCTTGGCGAAGCGGCGGGCGCGGCCCGGCTGTCCTTCGTCCCAGCGCTGCGGGTGCTGACGCTACAGCATGACGTCCTTCCGCTTTGGAAACAGCTGGAGGCCGAGTCAGAGGACTTGCCGGCGGTGGACCCCCGGCCGGTGTCGGTGGTGGTTTGGCGAAAGGGCTTTGAAGTGCTGCACCGGGTCCTGCCGACGATGGAGGCCGAGGCCCTGGTGCGCGCCCAGTCGCATGCCAGTCTGGCGGAGGTGTGTGAAGCCTTCAGCGACGCGGAGGACGCCTCAGCCGAAGCCTTCCGCACGCTGGCAAGTTGGTTTACGGACGGTTGGCTGGCAGGCGTCGAAAGCGCTTGACGGACGGCGTGGGCGTCCCCTAGCAGCTGTCTTCGGGAGTGCCAAAACGTTGCTGTGCGTCCAGCCCTGGGAAGGGTAGGAAGCGCGCGACAACCCTAAAACAAGACGAGTCACACCCTGGAGAGGTCCATGAAGAAGACACTGTTGACAGTCGCTTTTGCAGCGGCAGGACTGCTGGCCGCCTGCGCTGAAACGAAGAGTGCCACCGGGACTGCCAGCGCGATGAGTGCCGGGCCGGACGTGAAAATTAACCCAGCCGCGACGGCACGGGCGACTCAGCCTCCTCCGGCGAGCGCCACCACCACCACCACTGCAGGACACGGAAACCTGTCGGTGAATACGGCCAACTCCACCACCGACACCGACCCGACGTGGAATGAATCCATCGACATGGACTTCAGCGGCAGTGCGAAGGCCGCCGAGTACACCTTCGATGACGAGGACAAAGTCACCTACATCTACACCAACGTCAGCTTCCCCTGCATCAACGGCAGCGGCACCTTCAAGGGAGGCATGCTGACGGCCGTCTACGGCCTGAACAACACCTGGGGCAAGGCGCCGGGCTCGGGCTGGTACGCGACGGAACTGAATGCCGGCCAGTGCAACGCCCAGGCGAAAGCCATTTGGGGCTGCCGCTTTGACGCCACCGGCCAGCGCACTGAATGCGGCTTTGCCACCATCCAGGCGGACAAGGACGACATTGTCATTACCGCGGGCGAAGCGAAGTAGCGCTTTCTTCAACGAAGGAAGTGCGCCCAGGGCGGGCGCCCTCGGCGAAAGCCTGTATTCCATTCCCAAGGGACGCTACGGCCACCTTTCGCTGCAGCGTCCCCCACACCGCCCATGCCCAAGCGCCCGACAGCCAAGCGGCGGGACAGCCTCGCCACCTACCGGAAGAAGCGCGACTTCACGCGCACGCCTGAGCCGGCGCCCAAGCGCACCCGGGGCAAGAAGGCACTGCCCGCCGCGCGGTTTGTCGTCCACAAGCACGACGCCAACCGGCTGCATTACGACTTGCGGCTGGAAATGGACGGCGCGTTGGCCAGTTGGGCCATTCCCAAAGGGCCCAGCTACGACCCGTCCGTGAAGCGCCTGGCGGTGGAAACCGAGGACCACCCCTTGGACTACGGGGACTTCGAAGGTCGCATTCCGGAGGGCGAATACGGCGCCGGGGACAGCCTCCTCTGGGACAGAGGCACCTACGTCACTGTGCCGCCGGGCGAGGCCAGCGCCCAGCGGAAGAAGGGCCATCTACACCTGCTGTTGCATGGCGAGAAGCTGCTGGGCGGCTGGCACCTGGTCCGCACGCGGCCCCAAGGCGGGAAGGCGCAATGGCTTTGCATCAAGGCGAAGGACGGCACCCAGCGCCCGGACTATGACGTGGAAACGGAACGCCCGGAGTCGGTGGCCTCAGGCCGGCGGCTGACGCGGGGGCCGGAGAGGCAGGCCATGTTGAAGGGCCCCCACCCCAGTCCGGAGGCCCTCCTGGAAAAGGTTTGGCCGCCGATGCTGGCGGTGCTTGCGCCTAAACGGCCCGCCCCAGCCACAGAATACCTGTACGAAGTGAAGTACGACGGCTACCGCGCGCTGTCGGCGCTGTCCGGCGGCCGGGTGGCGGTGCGCTCGCGCAATGAGTTGGACTTCGCCGCTCGCTTTCCGTTTCTCCCGGAGGCGCTGCGCACCGTGAAGGTGGGCGAGGTGGTGCTGGACGGAGAAATTCTCGCCCTGGACGCGCAAGGAATCTCGCGCTTCCAACTCCTCGGCGACGCCTCGGCCACCCACCGCTACGTGGTGTTTGACGTGTTGTGGCTGGATGGGGAGGACGTCCGCAGCCGCCCGCTGGAGGAGCGCCGAGAGTTACTGGAGTCGGTGCTGGCCAATGCGGCCCTTCCCTTGGAAATTGCCGAGCGCGTCCCCGGGAGCGAGGAGGAGGCGCTGAAGACGGCCAAGAAGCACCACTGGGAGGGCCTCCTCGCCAAGCGCAGAGGTTCTCTCTACAGCGGCAAGCGCAGTGCGGATTGGCTGAAGCTGAAGGTGCTGGGCACGGAGGAGCTGACCATTGTCGGTTGGACCGCCCAGTCCAAGGGCGCCCCGGAAATTGGCGCCCTCCTCGTCGCCCAGCGGGATGGGCCGGCCTTCCGCTACGCCGGGAAAGTGGGCACCGGCTTCAGCGAAAAGGTGCGGACCGGACTCCTCCGCCAGCTGCGGGCGGATGAAGTGGAAGCGCCCACCGTGCGCGACCCACCGAAAATGAAGGGCGTGCACTGGGTGCGCCCGCGCCTGGTGGCCCAAGTCCGCTTCAGCGAGTGGACGCGCGACCGCCGGCTACGCCACCCTTCCTTCCAGGGTTTGCGCGAGGACAAGGCGCCGGCCGAGACGGGACGCGACATGGAAGAAGACCCACCGGCGAAGACACCGAAGCCGTCCAAAGGGCGCCGTGCTGACGCACCCGCGCCATCGTCCACCCAGACGGTGGTGGTGCCCCTCACCCACCCGGACAAAGTGCTTTTCCCCAAGTCCGGCCTCACCAAGGCCGACGTCCGCGGCTACTACGACGCCGTGGCCCCGCTGGTGGTGCGGGCCCTGGACGGCCGGCCCCTGTCCATGCAGCAGTGGCCGCAAGGCATTGGGGCACCGGGCTTCTTCCGGCACGACGCCAAGGGCGCGCCGCCCTGGGTAACGCGGGCGACGGTGCAGCATGAGGAGCGACGCCTGGAACAGATTGTGGTGGACCGGCCGGAGACGGTGGCCTGGCTGGCCAACCAGTCCGCCCTCACCCTGCACATGACGTCCAGTCGGCTGGCCAGCTTGGACCAGCCTGACTGGGTGGTGTTCGACTTTGACCCCGCCGGCGACGACTGGACGCAGCTGGTCCCCCTGGCACAGGCGCTGCGCGCCCTTCTTGACGAAGTGAAGCTGCTCTCCGTGCCAAAGACTTCCGGCAAGCGGGGGCTGCACGTGTTTGTTCCGCTGGCGCCGGGCCACACCTTTGAAGCCTCCTATGGCTTTGCGGTGGCGGTGGGCGAAGTCCTCACCCACAAATTCCCCACGCTGGCCACCCGGGAGCGCGCCCTGAAGCAGCGGCATGGCCGGCTGTACCTGGACTGCGAACAAAACGGACGCCTGAAAACCATGGTGGCCCCCTATTCGCTTCGGGCGGTGGAAGGCGCCCCGGCCAGCACCCCACTGCACTGGGACGAAGTGACGACGGCCTTCAACCCTTCTGCCTTCAACCTGCGCACCCTCCCCAGGCGCGTCGACAGCGTGGGAGACCTCTTCCTCCCGGTACTGCAGACGCGCCAGCGCCTCCCCCAACTGCGCGCCTCCGCGCCGTAGGGGCCTTCAGGCGACGAGGCGGTTGGGCTGCTTCAGGCCTTGGCCCGCGCGCCGTGACGGACGACGAAGACGGCGAGTCCGGCGGCCAGGACAAGGAGGAGGGCGGCCACCAAGCTGCCTCGCCAAATAATCCGGTTCGCCAGCTGGTCGGCGTCCAACAGCGTCTGCTTGCGCAGCGCGTCCACCTGCTCCATCAGCGCCAGGCGCTCGCGGCCCAAGTCCGACATGACGGCGCGACGCTCCGCGCCCACGCCCAGAAGGGCCGCCTCCCGCTCGCTCGTCACGTAGGCTTCCATTTCCTTGCGCAACGACTCGACGCTGGCAAAGGCAGCCAGCCGCTCCTTCCTCACCTCAAGACTGGCCACGTCGAGCGTGTTTTGGAGAGCCTCCTGGGACAACAGTTGCCTGATGCGCTCCGCCATCTCCTTCACCGAGGCGAATGTGGTCAGCACGCGCTGCGACTCCGCACGGTCCGCCATCTCGTCCGCCAACAGCTCCGCTTGCCAGCGGCCCGCGTTGGGGAGGTAGGCCGTGTAAATGTCCAGACGCGTGGCGATGTCGTCCACGGTGGCCGGAAGGTCGCCGACCACTTGAAAGACGCTGACATTCTTGTCGCCACCCGCCGCCATGTCCGCCAAGTCGTTCAGCACGCTTGGCCGGGAGGAGAGGGGCGGCCCAGAAATGGGGTGGGCCGTGGCCCATGTTTCGGCAAAGGCCTCGGCCCGCTGGAAACCTTCGGGCGACGCCGCAACGGCTTTGAGAGCCGTCTCCACCTGGCTGCGTGCATGCTTCGCGGCCCCGATGACCAGGGGCTGGAAGGGCGCCAATTCTTCCCGGCCCGCGCCCGTTTCGAAATAGGCCTCCACCTGGAGGCACAGCGTGTAGGTGTCCATGGCGGCCGCCAACGGGTCCGCGTTGAAGAGGGCTTGGTAAAACGTCGGGACCAGTTCGATTTTCCACAACAGCGCCCGTCGGCGCACTTTCACGTCGGTGGTCTGCGCCGCAATGCTGTCCGCCGTCGCCTCGATGGTCCCGGGCACCTGCACCGCCAGCAGGTTTTGCGTGGCACGCATGGAGAGGACGCTCACCTTCGTCCCGGTGGCCTGCATCAAGGCACTCTGCGAGGGAGTTTTAGAGACGGTGGTGCAGCCCAGGGCGAGGACGGCCAACGGCGCGGCCAGCCCACCCAAGGCCCTTACGGGCAAAACAGTCGAACACCGTCGGCCAAAGCCCATGGGCGACTCCTAAGAAAAGGGCGCGCGTGCCCTTGGGGAAGTGCCTAGCAGAAACCCGGCGGATTCAGAGGAGGCACCCTGTCCCGTCAAGGGGCCAGCGGTAGGCGGCAATTGGGGTCCGTAGCGTCCAGCTGCACCGACTGGTAGGGAAGGGGGCCGGATGCCTCTTCCCACCGCCTCGCAGCTACCCGCCCCTGGGACGCCGGACGCCTCCGCCGACCGGCGTTTCTTCCTCTTCAACGCGGTGGTGTCCGTCGCGGCGCTGACGCTGCTGGCCTACCTCCTCGTGCTGCGTCACGGGGCCGTCAACGGCGGGGTAGACGTCTCCTTCCTGCCGGGGGTGAATGCCACTCTCAACGCGCTTTCGGCGACGCTGCTGCTACTGGGCTACATTGCCATCCGCCGCCGCAAGTGGCGCGTCCACCGCTTCTTCATGGTGGCCGCCTTCGCCGCCTCATCCGTCTTCCTGGTCAGCTACTTGGTTTACCACGCGCTGCATGGGGACACGCGGTACGCCGGGTCGGGGCTTTTGCGCACCGTGTATTTGAGTGTTCTCGCCTCCCACGTGGTGCTGTCGGCCACGGTGGTGCCGCTTGCCCTGACCGCCTTTTGGTTTGCCTACCGCCGGCAGTTTCTCCGCCACCGCCGGGTGACGCGCGTCCTGTGGCCGATTTGGATGTACGTCAGCGTGACAGGCGTGGCCATCTACTTCCTGTTGCGTTCCAGTTACACCGGCTAACCGGGGAAGGCAGAAGCCAGCGGCCTCAGCCCTTCGTGCCGCGCTTGTCCTGCGGGACGATGGTGGAGCGGCTCCCATCGCGCAGCGAGGTGTAGTGGGGGGAGAGGATTTCCACCCCCGCCTCGTCAAAGGCGTCGCGAATGGACTTGTGCAGTTCGGCGTAGGTGTCGTCCAGCACGTCCGGATGGTTGGTGGCGGCGTTCAACTCATAGGTGACGAAGAAGTCATCCAAACTTTTCTGCCAGACGAAGGGCGCGGGCTCAGCCAGAATGCGCGGCGTGGCGTGCGCCGCGGACAACAGAAGGGCGTGGACTTTTCGCCATGGGGAGTCGTAGCCGATGGTGACGGTGGTGTGCAGCAGAAGGCCCTTCCCCCGCGCGGCGGCGGTGTAGTTGACAATGTGCGACGCCAGGACGACGGCGTTGGGGATGGCCACCTCCTCGTTCTTGATGGTGCGCACGCGGGTGACCAGCAGCGACTTCTCCATGACGTCCCCATAGCTGTCCCCCACCCGCACCCGGTCACCCACCTGAAAGGCCCGGGTGTAGGTGAGGATGACGCCGCCAAAGAGGTTGGAGATGGCCGAGCTACTGCCAAACGTCAGCAGCGCTCCAAGGAAGATGGAAATGCCCTGGAAGGCCGGGGAGTGCGCGCCGGGGAGGTAGGGGAAGACAATGACGGTGGTGATGACGACAACCAGCGCCCGCACCAGCTGGTAGGTGGGCTCCGCCCACTCCGGGTAGAAGCCGGAGACCACAAGGCGCCCCGCCCCCACCTCCTCGAAGGCCGCCCGCAGAAGCCCCAGCAGCAGCCGCGCCACCAGGAAGACGACGGCGATGATGAAGACGTTGGGAAGGTAGCCCACCAGCGCCCTGCCGACGCTGAGGACAGGGTCGATGGCCCAAGTCAGCAGCGTCGCGCCCCAACTCCGCGTCCATGGGAAGAGGTGGAAGACGGCCGGAATGTAGAAATAGAAAAGGACAAGGATGACCGCGATGCGCAGGACGCCGAGCAGCGCCACCGCCGCCGCTGCCAGCCGCTGCACCGTGGTGAAGCTGTGCAGCTTGCGTCCGGCCAGCCGAAACCACGCCTCGAGCCGCGCACGGGCCCGTCGGACGCCCCAGTTGACCGCGAGGATGGCCAGCACCAGCAGCAGCGTGGCGCCCAGGGCATAGGCCGAGTCGACGAGAAGGCTCTTCGGCGTCCGCGCTGTTGCCGAGTCCTCCACCGCCTGGCCAAGTCTGGTGACTGCCTGGGCGGCCAGCTGCTGGCGGGTGGTATGCGCTGCCGCGCCGTCTTCGTCGCTCAGCGCGAAGAGAAGCTCGTCTCGCCAGGTCACCAGCGTCAAGCTGTCGTGGTCCTCGACATGGACGTCTTCCACGCGGAACAGCGGCGAGCCGACCGCCCGAGCCAGACGGCGCGTCACGTCCGCCGCGCGCTGCCCGGGCGAATAGCCGAAGACGCGAACTTCGAAGGTCAGGATGGTTTCGCCGTCATAGGTGGCGGCTGCTGGGGGCAGCCTGACAGCCTTCCCCGGCTCTCGGCCTTGGGCCAGCGCGCCCTGGCCCACCAGGACGACGGCGCACAACAGCCCCCCGCTGATGGCGGCAGCCCTATGCTTCCGCACGTCCCGTTTGCCTGCCTCGCCCCAGCCCAAAACGCCCCACCTCCTGGGTGGGAGAGGTTAGCCCGTCCGGACGGCACAGCTGGATGGGTTTGTCTTTGCGCGGGCCCGTGCCGCTTGGGCGGCCGGGCGAGCGTTCACCGCCCCGTTTGGGCGGGGCGAGCGCTTCTACTGCCAGGCCACGACCTCCCTGGCCTTCAAGGGCAGCAAGGGTCCGCGGCGTGTCCAGCCTCCAGCGGCGACTGTCACGGGGACGCGGCCCCTTCGTCGTTTCTACTTCTGGGCTTGGGTCGGAGGTGGCGAGCCGCTGTCAGTAGGAAGGGCGGGCGGCGGGGCTTGACTGGCCGCCACCGGCTCGGCCGCCTTCGGCGCAGGCGGCGGCACCAGCGCCGCGGTGAGGTCCACCGACACTTCGCCCGGCCCAGGCCCCAGCCGCTCCGCCAGTTCCGCCGCGGCCTGGGCGGCGTCGGTTGAAGCCGCACTCGCGCGCTGCAGCACCTTCTCCAGCCGCTCGCTTCCTTGGTACTTCTCGCGGCTACTGGCTGCGTCGTGGTCTGCCGCGCGGACGGCGAGGGCGGCAATGCTGTCCCGCCGCACCGCTTCCAGCAGCTTGGCCAGCTGGGCTTGGGTGTCCGCGTCGAGGTCCGCGCGGGCATAGGCCTTCAGCCCCTGACGGTTGCCAAACCAGACGCGCCCCGGAAGGCCAAACGTCTCGGCGTCGGCTGGCGGCAAGTCCTCCAGCACCAGGACTGGGTAGGCCCGGAAGGGAAAGTCGCGGTTGAGCAATTCATACAAAAGGGCGCCGTCTCCCCGCACCCGCACCGCGGCGGCCATCGGCCCAACGGGAAAGTACGGCTCGAGCGACAGCCGGCTGGCCTCCACCAGCCGCGCCCGGGCGGCGGCGTCCAGGGTGAGGCCGGCGTCGGCCCGCGGGCGGACGGTGCGCTTCAACGTCGTCATTAAGTCGCGCACTTGGTCGATGCCGATGACGACGTTGAGCGCGCTGCCGCGGGTGTAGCCAGCGTGGTAGAGGCCGACCAGCTCAAATTCCCCCGTCTTGCACGAGATGGCGAACACCGGCGAGCCGGAGTTTCCGGGGGACAAAAGCGCGTCGATGACGAAGTCATCGTGGTCCCAGTCCTTGTAGCTGTCGTGGGCGTAGGCCGAGGTGACTTTCCCCACGTTGGTGGCTTTGAAGACGCCCAACGGAAAGCCACGCACGTCGACGACGTTGCGCTCCTTCAACTCTGCACTGCGCCCCAGTTTCCACGGCAGCACCGGCAGCAGCGCCTTCGCCTTGAGGACGGCAACGTCCAGCGCGGGGTCCACCACCACGCGGGTCAGTGGGAGGTCATCGGCCTCGTAGCTGTCGGTCGTATCATCGACAATTTTGAGGGAGTCGGTGACGCGCTTGCACCCGGTGGGGACGTCGTCGACGGGGTGGTCGTCATCCGTCACCGCTGGCCACTCCGCGACGTGCTGGTTGGTGAGAAGCAGCGTCTCGCCTCCCTGCTGCCGGTAGGCGAAGCCGGTGCCGTGCGCGGAAACGCGTACCTTCTTGCGCCGCAGGTTGCCGTCTGGGCCGTAGGAAGGGCATTCATAGGTGGCGCTGGTGCGGATGCAGAAGGTGTAAGCGCCGACCTGCTGCTCGAGTTCCCGGGCCTTGGGGAGAAGCGCCGAGAAGTCATCGGCGTATTCGCCCGGGCAGTAGGAGGCGCCTTTGACGGGGGGCGGAGCTGGCGTGGCGGGCGGAGGGGGGAGCGGAGGCTTGGCCGCAGCGCCCTGCCCCAGTCCGAGGCCTGGAAGAAGAAGCCCGACCGCAAGCACCCAGCGAAACGCGTCCACCGCCGGCGTCCTCCTACCTAACCCCTTGGAAGGGTGGGCAGTCCACCCTGTGGGGCAACCGCTTGCGGGTGCAAACACGCCCGACGTCCATTTCGTTCCCCAAGGCGCGGGAAGAAGCCCGACCGCTTCCTGCGAATTTGGCGCCGCACCGCGCTTCAGTCCTTCCGGCTTCGGCGGACGGACGCCAACCGCCGCCGTCGCACCAGCGGCCCCCACGCCGCCAATAAGGCCACCAGGGATACCGAACCGCCAGGACTGGAGCAGCCGCCGGACTTTCCAGGGGCAGAGGCCGGCTGCGGGCCGCATGCCCCTGAGGTTTGGCAATACGGGCCCGCGGCGTTGGTGGTGCACTCGGCGTCCCCATTGCAGCCGCGGCAGGTGTCATTCCCGGTGCCGCCCTGGGTACAGACGGGCGCGGTTCCGGAGCAGCCCTGGCTGACGGTGCAGCCGACGCACTGGCCGAAGGAAGCGTTGCTGTTGTCCGTCTCGCAAAAGGACGTCGTCCCGGTGCAGCCCCCGTCCTGGCCGACATCGGTGGTGCTGCACTGTTGGCAGTAGGTGGCGCCGGCGGTGCATACCGGGAGGGGGTTGGCCGGCTGAGAGACGCACGCCCCCTGGAGGTTGGACCAGCCTTCCTCGACGACGAAGCCTGAAACGACGGCCGGCTGGAAGTTGCAGAGGTCCGCAACTTGGTTTTCGGCGCCGCCGACGCTGTACCAGGCCAGCGGGGGGCCAACCAACGCGTTGCCGCCCTGCTTCCACAACCCGTCGCCGACGTTGGTGACGAGGTTCAGCAGCACGTGCGAATGCACTTCGGTGGCGTCGTTGAAGTAGTCGCTGTCGCCGCCGCACTGGCCGAAGCAGCTTCCGGCGTCACTCTGGTCCGGAATGAGGCCGACGCCCGCGGTTTGGCTTCCAACGCTGAGGGTGTCCGAAGTCCCGCAGAAACCACCGGGGAAGGTGCAGCTTTGGCCGGCGGGGGCCGTCAGGCTGATGCCGGGTGGGAAATTCACCATGTACACGGTGTTGGCGAGGCCTTCGGCGTCCAGCTGCGGCGGCGGCAAATTGCCGGCCGCAATTTGCGACTGCAATTCTGTCAGGACGTCGGTGTTGGAGAGAAAGACGCTCGGGTTACTGGGGGTAATGGTGTAGCTGCCGAAAAATTTGCCTCGGCCAATGCGCTGGTTGGTGCCGGCGTCGGGGTTGAGGAGGCCTGTCAACCCCACCGTCGAATATTCACTCAACCAGTCGAGGTAGGGGCTTTGCAGAATGGAGGCGTAGAAGGACGGCATGCCGTTGGCGACGTTGACGTCCACGTTGGGCCCCCAGGAGACGGCCACCACACTGGGGTTGGAGACGACGGGACCGCCATAATAGGCGACGTGGTTGACGGCAAAGGCCTCGGGGCCAGCCAGAAGCAGAAGGCCGAGGGCAAGACGAGGGAGTGGGTGCATTCTCTCTAGGGTGGGGAGGGACGGCCCCCCTGGAGAATACTCCGCGCCACTGGGGCTTCGGGGCCTCAGCCGGTGCGCACCTCAGAGGCCGCTGGCGTGGATGGGCCTACTTCCGCCGACAACGCCAAGGGAACGCCGTCGACGTACACCACCCGCTCGCCCAAGGTGGCCGGGATGCGGGGCCCCGGCGTCACAATGCCGGTGAGGTTGAGCGGGTCCACCGCGGAAACTTCCACCCGCTCCGTCCCTCGCGAGGAGGCGCGGCGCACGGCGCGCGCGCCGTCCACCGCTTGTGGCAAGGCGAATTGCTCGCCGCTGACGCCAGCGACGAAGCGGCCGCCCCGGACTTCTCCGCGCGCTTCCATGCGCCGGTAGAGGGAAGCCAGCACCCGCCAGGGCGGGGCCAGCGCCTCGCGGGCCACCAAGTCCCGAAACACAATGCCCCAGCGTTGAAGGAAAAGTTCCGCCAGCGCCCGGTGCCTCTCCTCGGCCGGCGGCACCTGGGTGCAAAGCAGCAGCGTCCACCGCCCGGGCCCCCCACGCTTTTCGGCCTTCTGCTGCCGCCGGCGCTTGGGGCTTTGCAGGACGCGCAAATTCTCCACCGCGTCCGCCGTCACCACGCCGCGCGCCAACAGCTGCCACAGCGCGTCCTCCACTTCCTCCGGAGAGCGCCGGGTGGTGGCCAACAAGTCCGCAAAGAAGCACGCACCGCGGCGGATGAGGGCGCGGCCCACGTCCAGGGCGGCGCCTTCCAAGTCTTCCGGCAACCAGGGTTCGCCGTCCGTGGACAAGTCGGGCCGCGCGGCAGCCAACAGCGCGTCCATGCGGGCCCGACGGAAAAACGACAGGGTGGCGACGCGGGTTAAGGACGGGACCCGGCGCAGTGGCACTTCCACCTCCGCCCCCCGGCGGGGGCCCACCGCCTTGGCCTCGCGCAGACACAGACGGCCCCAGGCGACTTCTCCGCGCCAGCAGGCCTGTTCCAGAAGCAGACCGACGTCCCCCTGCACCCGGGCCGGCAGCAGCGCTTGCTCCCACGCAGCCGCCGGGGCCTCCACGCCTTCCAACAGGGCAACAGCCTTGAGAAGGCCGACTTGGCCCCGCAGGGCCTCCCCCGGCAGCAGCCGGTGCCAACGGAAGAGGAAGCGCATGAAGTCGCTGGCGGAAAGCGGCTCAATCTCCCGCCGCAGCCGCCCCACGGTGAGGCGGTGAATGCGCTGCAACAGAATTCGGTCACACCATTCGAGTTCCGCATCCACAGGCTGACTGGGGCGGAAATGGCCTCGCAGCAGTGTGCCTTCTGCTTCCAGCGCGTGCAGCGCCAGGCTGACGTCTTCGGGCGGAAGGGCAAGCGCCAGGGCCAGTCCGGTGGCCGTCACCGGGCCCGCCACTTCCATCCGCCCACGCACGCAGGCCAGGACCGCCGCTTCGGCTTGCACCGGGCCGTCTTCCGGCAGGGGCTGCAGCGGCGGGGTCAGGGTGCCGCTTGGAAAAAGGGCCTGGGCGTGGGCCACGCGCTCTGCGGCGACGACGAAGTGGCGCTCGCCTGCCGACAGGCGTGCGGCGCGGCCACTGGCCAGAAGCGTGGCGAGGAAGACGCTGTCCAGCCCCTCCTCCGGCACCAGCACGCCTTGCACCAGCACTTCGTGCAATTCATCCGCGTCGCGCACCAGGGGCCGGGCGTCGGTGACGACGGAAACAATGGCGTCGGCGTCCAACGCCCCCATGGCCCTGGCGTCTTCGGCCGGAAGCGAGCGGCGCACTTGCACCGCGCGCGCCCGGCGCTCCTCCAGCGGCGCGTCGTCGAGGAAGGTGTACGGCTGGCTGTTGAGGAGGGCATGCGCCAGTGGAGATGGCTCTGGCAAGTCCACGGCGACGGTGCGGAGGGTGCCGGCGCGGAGGCGCTGCAGGACCGCCTTCAGGCCGTCCACGTCGAGGGCCTCCCGGAGGCAGTCCTGCACCGTCTGCTGGATGAGGGGATGGTCGGGAAGTTCCACGTCGCCGCCGCCGTGGTTGTCCTGACAGCCGGTTTGGGCTGGGAAGACGGCTGCCAGCAAGCTGTCGCTGCGGGCGCGCTGAATTTGCGGAGGCACCCGCTGGCCATTTTGGAAGCGCTGAAGCGCCAGCGCCCGGGTGGCATTCCAGCGGAAGCGGGTGCCGAAGAGGGGGCTCTGCAGCACCGCCTGCACCAGCACCGCCTCCACCGTGTCCGGGTGGAGAAATTCAAAAATGTCCTGAAGCGGGAAGCTGTGCTGCTCGCCGAGCGAGAGGAGAATGCCGTCGTCGGTGGCGGCGGCCTGCAACTCGAAGTCAAACGTCCGGCAGAAGCGCTTGCGCAGTGCGAGGCCCCAGGCGCGGTTGATGCGGCTGCCAAAGGGCGCGTGCAGGCACAGCTGCATTCCGCCGGCTTCGTCAAAGAAGCGCTCGGCGACGATGGTGTCGGTGGTGGGCAGCGCCCCCAAAATGCCCTCGGCCGCGCGGAGGTAACGCAACAGGCTGTCCACCCCCGATTCGGTCAGGGCACAGGCTGCCCGCAGCGACTCGACGTCCGCGGAAGCCACCGCCTCCTGGCGCAGACGTCCCACTTCGACCGAAAGCTCATCGGTGCGCCCCGGCGCCTCTCCGCGCCAGAAGGGGACGGACGGGGGCGCCCCGTGGGCGTCCTCCACCCGCACCGTCCCGCCGCGAATGCTTTGAATGCGCCAGGACGTGCTGCCGAGGAGAAAAATGTCTCCGGCCATGGACTCGACGGCGTAGTCCTCGTCCAGCGTGCCCACCTGGCGGCCTTCGGGCTCGGCCACCACCGGGTAGGTAAACGTGTCCGGAATGGCCCCGGCATTGAAGACGGCCGTGAGGCGCGCCCCGCGGCGCGCCTTCAGCTGCTGGTGCACCCGGTCCCGGTGCAGCAGCGCCCGGTTTGGGCCGCGCGGGGCCACGCCCTCGGCCAGCATGCGCACCACGTCCTGGTAGGCCTCCCAAGGGAGGTTGCGGTAGGGCCAGGCGCGCCGCACCAGGGCATACAGCGCGCGCTCATCCCAACTCTCGACGCTGCAGGCGGCCACCAGCTGCTGCGCCAGCACGTCCAGCGGCGCCTGGGGAATGGCCACCGCGTCCAGCTTCCCTTCCTGGACGGCGCGCACCAGCGCCGCGGACTCCACCAATTCGTCCCGGGTGAGGGCCAGCAGAAGGCCCTTACTGACGCCGGCCAAATGGTGGCCGGCGCGGCCCACCCGCTGAAGAAACGTCCCCAAGGCGCGCGGACTGGCCAGCTGGACGACGACGTCCACTGAACCAATGTCGATGCCCAGTTCCAACGAAGCGGTGGCCACCATGGCCTTCAGTTGGCCGGACTTCAGCTTTTGTTCGGCAGCCAGCCGCAATTCCCGCGCCATGCTGCCGTGGTGGGCCGAGACCAGGGCAGCGCCAATGCGGAGCCCCAAGTCGTGCGCCACGCGCTCGGCCAGCTTCCGGGTGTTGGTGAAGATGAGGGTGGTGCGGTTTTCTGAAACAAGCTGCACCAGCCGGTCATAAACCTGGCCCCACATCTCATGGGTGGCCACCGCGGAGAGTTCCTCCTCGGGCGTCTCCAGTGACAGCTGCCACGTGCGCAGATGCCCCACCTCCACCACTGCGCAGGCATCGGCCCGCCCGCCGGTGAGGAAGGCCGCGAAGTCTTCCAACGGGCGCACCGTGGCCGACAGGCCGATGAGTTGGGGGCGCGCTCCGGTGAGGTGCTTCAACCTTTCGAGGGACAGAGAGAAGTGGCTGCCGCGCTTGTCCCGGGCCAGGGCATGAATTTCATCCACAATGACGGTGTCCACCCGGGCCAGCGTGGCCCGGGCGCGTGGCGCAGTGAGGAGCAGGTACAGCGACTCAGGCGTCGTAATCAGAATGTGCGGAGGGCGGCGCAGCATTTGGGCGCGCTCCGCGGCGGGCGTGTCCCCGGTGCGCACCTGGACGCGTATGCCCTCCGGGCAGAGGCCTTCGGCCGCCGCCAAGGCGTACAGTTCCTCCAGCGGCTGCAGCAGGTTTTTCTGGACGTCATTGCCGAGGGCTTTCAGCGGAGAGACGTAGAGGACGTGGGTGTGCTCTCCCAACTCGGCGGTGAGGGCGAGGCGAAACAGTCTGTCCAAGGCGACCAGGAAGGCCGCCAGCGTCTTGCCGGACCCGGTGGGGGCGGCGAGAAGGACGTCCCGGCCCTCCAAAATGGGCGGCCAGCCCCGCTGCTGAGGCGCGGAGGGGCTGCCCAGCCGAGTGGAAAACCACCGCTGGACGAGGGGGTGGAAGGGGGCCAGTCCGTCAGCGGCAGCGGCCGGGCTTCGCGAAAACAAAAGCGGCATCTGCGGGGCGCCCATGCAATTCCACCTGTCAGCGAAGTCCCCGGGTCCGTACAGGGGGGCCCGCATTTCTGAACGCCCGTGCAGGGCGCGTCAAGCCCCCCGTTTCAGTCCCAAGCCCGCCGGGCCGCGTAGACACTTCGTCCATGCCCGGGCACCCTGGTGGATGGGGCCCCATGACGACGCGCCGGCTGGTTTTCCTCCTCTGCCTCCTCGGGACGCTCGCCCAGGCGGACAGCGCCACCTACGTGGCGCCGCAGGCGGCGGAGGCGGTGGAGCAACCGGGCAGCCACCACGTCGTCTTCCAGGTGCAGGCCGGGACGTCCTACCTGCTGTTGAAGCGCGGAGGCCCCGGGGGCGCCTGGTGCAAGTTGGCCCCTTCGTCCGGGGGCGCGCCGGGCTGGGTGTGGTGCGAAGCCGCTGGCCCGCCCGCCGGCGGCCAGCCAGGGCCTGCGCCGGGAGGCAACGGCCACTGTCTTACCCAATGCACAAGTCCACCCCTGTTCCCCGCGCCTCCGGTTCTCACCGCGACGGACAGGGAAGTGCTGGCCATGTGCCCGGCCCGGCCAGACGCTTCGGCCACCCTGGAGGACGTGCGCCGCTTTGTTGCGGCGCACCTCGACGACGAAAGGCTACAGCGCGCACTGTCCGCGGCCGGTCGCCCTGGAGACAGGGCGGCCAACGTGGAGTGGTTGGCGTCCCTGTGGGTGGGCACCGGCCCTCGCAATGCCTTCACCCACGTCTTCTGTGGGGATGACTGGACACGGGCCGCCATTGGGGGGCTGCACTTCCTGCCGCGCTACGCGCAGCTGGAAGCCGAAGGAAAGCTGTGCTTCGGCGGGCCGGTGCCGGGCAAGCAGGTGCTGCAGCAGGGCCAGTACACCTTCCGCTTTGCCGCCGTCTCCCCTTGGGGCTGCGGCAAAAAGCGCGTCGGCGGCTTCACGGCGCAGCATGACGCCGTCGCGGTGCTGGCCCTCGGCACGCGGGCCTTTGCCCGGTGCTGTCACCGCACTGGCGGCAGCAAGGACGGGGGCGTCTACGCCGCTTCGGACTTGGGCGGAGTGCCGTACCGCATTTGGTGCGGGACGCGGAATGGCAGCTACGGCATCGCCACGTTTTACCCGACGGATGAGGCGCCCACCTGCGGCCCCTAAGGCGCCGCCTGCCTCGACGCCCGTCAGTCCGTCGGCAGCTTCAGCGACTGGAGCATGGCCTTGAAGCGCGGGTCGCTGCGCAAGGGGCGCATGAAAGGGTCATAGTTGATGTAGCCAACACCGGGGTCATCGCCCGCGACCGCCTTCGCCAGCCACTCGATGGCCAGGTCGCGCTGACCCCGCCAGGCGTACACCTCCGCAATCTGGTACGGGGCGCCGCCACTGAAGTTGGCGATGAGGTGCTGAAGGGCCGCTTGGGAAGCCACAGCATTTCCCAGGCTGTGGTTGGCAACTGCATTTCCGAGGTCCCTCATCCACGCAACGTCGCTCTGGCCAAGCAGGGCCAGCGTCTTCTGTGGGTGGCCATCGAAGAGTTCCGTGAAGGCCAGCTCCCGCACCACCGAAGAATTGTGCGGGGCGATGTCCAACGCCTTCTTCAGTGTCTCTCGCGCCTCGGCATACTGGCCCGCGGCGTTGTACAGGCTGCCGAGCCGCTGACGCGTCTCCGCCGAGAGAGGGTCGAGCTGGAGCGCACTTTCCGCGGCGGAAATGGCCTCTGGCAGCTGGCCGAAGGATGCCTTGTTGACCGCGAGCCAAGTTCGCGCTCGCGCGTCCCCCGGGCTGAGAGCGACCGCACGTCCCAAGTCTTCGCGAGCGCCGGCGAAATCACGGGCGGTGGCAGTCCTCAGAAACCCTCGCGCCAGGTACCCATCGCCCCTGCTGGGGTCGAGCTCCACGGCGCGCTGAGCCTCCGCCATGGCCTCCTGCCTCATCTGCTGCTCATCCGTCCCAAAGGTGTTCGCGTACCAGAAAAGTGCCCAGGCCAGCCGGGCGTGGGCCGGCGCGTAACTTGGGTCCAGGACCAGGGCGCGTCGGTATTCCTCCACCGCGCCCTGCAGCCCGGAGGCGGACCCGGTGTTCTCCAGCTGCAGCCCGCGGAGGTAGTGGGTGTACGCCTCGGGGTTGGTCACCGGTCGAGGTGCCGCCGCATCGGTGTTGGGAAGGACTTTTAATTTCAGAGCGGACACCACCGCGTGTGAAATCTCGTCCTGCACCGCGAAGACGTCGGCCAACTCGCGGTCGAACGTCTGCGACCACAGCTGATAGCCGCTGGCTGCATTCACCAGCTGCGCGGTCACGCGCAAATGGGAGCCTGACTTGCGGACGCTGCCTTCGAGGACATTGGCCACGTCCAGCTTTTGCCCCACAGTGCGCAGGTCCTCGTTCTTGCCTTTGAAGGAAAAGGAGGAGGAGCGAGCGGCGACATGCAGCCCAGGGATTTGGGCCAAGGCATCAATAATTTCCTGGGCCAAGCCGTCGGAGAAGTACTCCTGGTTGTGCTCGGGGCTCATGTCTGCAAAGGCCAGGACGGCGATGGAGGGCTGTGCGGCCACCGACGCCGCCGGCGCCACTGCCGGCGTCGTTGCCCGCTGCAAAACCCGAATCCCCAGGGCGAGCACAGCCACCAGGAGGAGCGCCACCGCGCTTGGCAGAAGCCAGCTTGGCCTCCCCCTCACCTTGGAGAGGGCCGGTGGGACATCCGCGGCGTTTTGAAAACGTCGCCGGGGGTCGCGGTCCAAACAGCGGAGAATGGTCTGACTCCAGCGGGAATCCAGGCCAGGGGCCGCAAGCTCCGGGCGAGGAGCCGCCTCATTGATGCGACGGGCCGCAGTGGCCAACGGCGTCTCCCCGGAGAAAGGCAGCCGGCCGGTGACCATTTCATAAAGGACAATGCCCAGCGCGTAGACGTCCGTCGCCGGTGAGACGGTGCCGCCCGTCACCTGCTCCGGCGCCATGTACTCAGGCGTCCCGAGGATGCCAGCGCCTCCGGTGAGGCCCGGGGCAGGCGCTTCGGCGCCACCTTCGAAGACACGCGCGATGCCAAAGTCGGTGATGACCACCCGCGTCGCGCTGCCGGAGTCGCCCGGACGCTGAACCAGCATGACATTGGCGCTTTTGAAGTCGCGGTGGATGACGCCTTCGGCGTGGGCAGCGGCCAGGCCTTCGCACATCTGCGTCACCAACGGCAGCGCTTCTGCCGTCGAAAGCCGCCCGGTGCGGGCGATGCGCGAGGCCAGCGTCTCTCCCTCCAGGTACTCCATGGTGAGAAAGTGAATCGGGACGCCGCCGGCCGTCGTCGACTGGTAAAATTCATAGACGCGGCAGACGTGGGGGTGGGAAACGCGGCGCGCCAGAAGCACCTCGCGTTGGAAGCGCTCCATGGCCGCCGCATCTGCGGTTACCTGGCCCTGGAGGACTTTGAGAGCCACCCGGGTGTGCAGCATGACGTCATTGGCTTCGTAGACTGCGCCCATTCCGCCGCGGGCGATGAACCGCAGCACCACGAAGCGTCCAGCCAGTTGCTCGCCCGGCCGAAGACGCGGCAAGTCCCCACCCGCGCTGGCGGGCGTGTCTTGGCCGGACTCTGCGAGCCCGAGGGTTTCATCCGTCTTGGGGCGCACCACTGTCTTCGAAGCCGCCTCATCAGCCGGGGAGTCGGCGCGGCCTGCCGCGCCCCCGGCGTCCCTCTCTCCGCTCACTCACACCCCCAGACGACGGATGTTTGCAAAGGTTGTCAGTTGTCCAGCGTCGCACCGACGTCTCAACAGGGGCAAGCGGCGGGGCGCGAACATTTCGACGTGCTTCTGCGGACTGCTGGACCCGCCAGATTCCTCTTCCGCCTCAAGGTGTGACTGGGAAGGGGACGATGAAGCGCGTCCTCGAGGTGCCGGCGGTTGGTGTCCTGCGCCTTAGTCGAAGTGGACGCGGCGGAAGGGACGCACGGTGACGTCCTTCCAGACGCCGCCCACCGAATAGGCGTCGGAGACCAGCCAGGCGTCGAGCTCGGCACGGGTGGGGAACTCCATCAGCAGCATCGAGCCCACCATTTTCCCAGCGTCGTCGACAATGGCGCCTCCCTCGAGGAAGTGCCCTGCCGTCTTGAGGCGCTGGGCGGTGGCGAGGTGCGCACTGCGGGCTGCGGCGCGTCGGGCCGGGGCTTCTGGGTCTGCCCCGTCGTAGCCAAGAACGAGAAACGTCATGGCCACGCATGCTGTCAGCGCGGCGGCGTAGGGGGCAAGCCCACCCTGCAGCCCTGTAGTAGCTTTGTAAATGTCCGGGTCATAAGCGGCGGACGTGACTAAGTGCTTGTGACAGCCCACCCTGGAGCTCCGCCCCTATTGCCTGCGTTGGTCCGCCTGCCACACGGCATCCGCCCTACGGCCTGCGGCCGCTGCCATCCCACTTGCCGGACACTCTTTCGAGATGGGTTGAGGAGACCTAAGCTCGCATTGACGTCTGCAGGAGAGCACCGATGCGGAGAACAATGGGCTGGGCCGCTCTCATCCTTCTGTGTGGCTGCGGGCAGTCATCGACCGCTTGGGTTGTGGTCAGGACCGCAATCACCGGTGAAATGACAGTCGAAGTCCCTGGCAAGACGATTGCCATCGCCGGGCGGAGAGGCGTGACCATCCGCTTCCCCACGGGCTGCGGCGTGTCGATGCCGTCCGACTTCCAATCGCCTCAGTTGAGTGTTGGCATGGTGTTCCCGCAACTGCCTGAGGTCGATTGCACCGACCCAGACGGGTTTGCGGTGACTGTCAAAGACGCAGTGCAGTAGCGGCAAATGCCCGCGGCCACGGTTCCCCCGCAGGCCGACCCGGGGGCTTGGCGAGCATGGCCCCAACGGCGTCGCCGGGCTGTCCAATCCCCATCGTCCCGGCTGCGTCCAGGGTTCCTCGGTCCCTCCCGGTTGCACAGGTTGCCAGAGGCCCGCTGATTTCCCGGTCCCGGAGCGACTCAACTCCGCAAGCCTCCAGCTTCATGATGGGTTCTAGTCTTCGAGGAGGTCACGGACGAAGGCCATCGCCCGCTCATGGCAGAGGAGCGGGTCGGCGAGGCTCTCCGCGGTCCGGCGCAACCAGGCGTCCGTCGGCGCGCTCGCTTCGAGTTCTTCCGCCCAGAAGATGAGCGACTCGAGGGGCAGAAGGCCATCTCGGTAGCTGACGAGAAGGTCGCGGGCCGCGGCCCGCTCCGCTCCGGTGCTGGCATCGGTGCTTTGCTTTTCCGGCATTCGAACGTTGCGGAAAGTCTAGCCACGGAGGACGGCTTGGGCCATCGAAGGCTCGCTTCGAGCGCGCGCTTGGGCTAAGGAAAGTCCTTCATGAAGGCCGTCCTCTCAGGACTCTTCTGGGCCTTCTTCGCGGTGAGCCAATTCCCGCTGTTTGTCGGCGGGCTTGTCGTCTGGCTGTTGACGGCCCCCTTCGACAGAAACGGCCGCGTGCTGCACCTGTACTCCTGCTTCTGGGCGCAGCTCTTCTTCTATCTCAACCCTGCCTGGCGCCTGCGGGTGGAGGGCCGCGAGAAGCTGCCCTGGCACGGCGCCGCAGTGCTGGTGAGTAACCACGCCAGCCTGGCCGACATTCTCGTCCTCTTCGGGCTGTACCGGCCCTTCAAATGGGTGAGTAAGGCCAGCAACTTCCGGCTGCCCTTCATCGGCTGGAACATGAGCCTCAACCGCTACATCCCCCTCGTCCGGGGGGACCCGGACAGCATTGCGCGGATGGTGGCGGCCAGCGAAGCGTGGCTCGACAAAGGCGTCCCCGTCCTCCTCTTCCCGGAGGGGACACGCTCGCCGGATGGCCAGCTGAAGGCTTTCAAAGACGGGGCCTTCCGTCTGGCCATCGCCAAGCGCTGCCCCCTGTACCCCATCGCCCTTGCCGGCACGGCCGATGTCCTCCCCAAGCACGGCTGGGTGCTGCGCCAGCGCGCCAACTGCCGGGCCCGGGTGCTTGAACCGCTGGACCCCCTCGCCTTTGGGACGGACGTGGCGGCCTTCCGCGAAGAAGTTCGCGCACGCCTGGTGGCCGCCAAGGCCGAGATGGACGCGGAGCTGGCCGAGGAATCCCACGGCCGACGGCGCGCGTAGGGCCTGGGGCCTCTGCCGCCGCACCACGCCCCAGCGGACCGGCGTCACGGCCCGGAAACGGCCGGGGCGAGCGACGTCTGTGTCCCAATGTGCCGCGGCAGCTTCTCCACGCGAAGGCGGTGCTTTTCGAGGGGTGCACCCGGCGGTACCGCGTGGCCGCCACTTCCTAGAAGAAGCGCTCCTCTGTCGGTGCTGGCACTGGCAAACAGCGCGGCCAGTCCCCCACAAAGGGGTGCCACCTCCCCTGCCCCGACGCGTCACACAAGTGTGCGACAGCCGCCGTCGGGGTGCGCGGAGGGTGGCCCTTCTCACCCTTTTTCGTACTGGGGCTTGGGGGACCCCGCCAATGCGCGGTGGATGGCCCGCGCAGCGTCAACGTCTTTCTTCGCTAAAGTGGCGCTGAAGTCGCGCGGCCAACTGTTTAGGTGCTTGGCCTTCGGGGAAGTGGGCTGTTCCGTCGGTAGAAAGTTTGCAGTCGGGCGTGCCGCAAAGGGTGCGCGCCTCAACAGACATCTGGTGGCACAGCCCCGGGGGGGGACTGGGCCAAGAAGGAGGACGGTTGGACGTCACCCTGCGCAGAGCCCAGCCAGAGGACATGGCGCCGGTGGAGGCCCTGCTGCTGGAGCGGGGGCTGCCGCTGGACGGCCTCGAGGAACATCTCCACCGTTTCTGGGTGGCCGATGGCGAGGGGACGGTGCTGGGCACCGGCGGCCTCGAGGTGCATGGACGCCTCGGCCTTCTGCGCTCGCTGGCCGTCCAGCCAGAATCCGAAGGCACCGGCATCGGCAGCCGTCTCACCTGGCAACTCCTCGAGGAGGCGGTGGAGCAGGGGCTGCGCGAGGTGTTTCTCCTCACCACCAACGCCTCGGACTACTTCCCGCGCTTCGGCTTCGTCCGGTTGAAGCGGCGGGAGGTGCCCGCTGAAATTCAATCCTCCGCCCTCTTCAAAGCCTGCCCCGGCGAGGCCGTCGCCATGCGGTGGTCGCCCACCGCCTCCGGCATTTTCGAGCCGCCCTCCGTCATTTAAGGCGGTGGCGCGACGCGCTTCAGCATCAGCACCACGTCCACCGCCGGGGCGCCTTGGGTGAGGACGGGTACCGGCGCTTCACTCTGAAACCACACCACCCCGTCGACGGAAATGCTGGCCCGCGCGCCGTAGGTGTGGCTGTACTGAATGAGAGCCGGCTCAAAGAAAACTTCGAACGGCAGCGGCACCTGCTTCCCCAGGGCCTGGAAGTCCGCCTGGCCCACCGTCGCCACGTCCGGCGGCAGCATTGCGTCCCACACCCGCACCGACACCTGGGCATTGGCAGGCAGGGCCAGCTTTTCCCGGTAGGTGACGGTGCCGCTGAAAATGCCCTTGCGGGTGGCGGAACGCGTTGGCGGGGCGGTGTGACAGGCCACCAGGGCGAGAAGCAGCAGGGACGCGGACAGCCGCTTCACGGGTGCACCTCCTCGGCCGTGCGGCCAGTCAGGCGGGCCGTGGCCGCCGCCTTCGGCCGGCCGCTTCCGGTGAGCAGCCACAGGGCGAGGGCCGTCAGCGCCAAGCCTACGCCGATGGCCGTCCAGGAGGAGAAGACGTCCTTCACTGCCGGCACCCGCACCATCACCATTTGCAGCGAATTGCTTATGCCGTGCATCAGGACTCCGGGAAGGAGGCTGCGCGACTGGTAGGCAGCGTAGCCCAGCACCAAACCCAGCACCGTCGCCGCCAAAATGTGCCACGGGTTGACGTGGAAGAGGCCGAAGGCCAATGCGCTTCCCACCACCGCCAGGACGCCCGAACCGGAGCGCGCCAGGCCCGTCAGCACCACCCCGCGGAAGGTGGCCTCCTCGCACAGCGCCGGAAGCACCCCCACCAGCAGCACCGCGGCAGTCAGCGAGAGGGGCCCGTGCTTGCCCAGTAAATTCCCCAGCTGCTCGCCGTAGTCGCGTGCCCCTTGGAAGTTGGACACCAGGCTGCCCGTCAGTAGCCCCACCGCCCAACCCCCAAGTCCCAACAGGGCCGCGCCGGCCAAGCCGCGGGGTGAGGGCAGCCGCAGCTGAAAGGCGTCTGCCAAAGGGACGCGCAGGGCCAGCGCCCAGGCCACCGAGGGCAAAAGGAAGAAGCCAACCTGAGAAAGCGCGATGGCCCGGCCGACTTGCTCCCGGGTGACGGCGCCCATGAGAGGCAGGCTTGCGTAAAACACCACCACCACCAACAGCGCGATGAAGAAGACGGTATTGCCCGGCGTGAAGCCGCCCTTGGCCTTGCGGGCGAAGACGTCCTTCCACGGCTTCTCCCCGGACAGCAGCACTTGCTCCGTTTCAAACACCCGCGCAGCCAGCACCACCCCCAGGGCCGCGTAGGCCAAGCTGCTGATGAGCACCAGGCTGCCCAGCCCCAGACTCGCCCGGCCGTCGAGAAGTTCCCGCATCAGGAGGGCGACGTTGGTCAGCGGCACCAGGGCCAGCGCCGGCGTCAGTTCGACGCCGGGCAGGGTGCTGACAGTGGCGGCAAACACCACCAGCAGCAGCAGGGGCATCAGGTAGCTCTGCCCCTCCTTGTAGGTGCGGGCCATGACGCCCACCGAGATGAAGAGCGCGGCCAACAGCAGCGCCGCCGGCACCAGGGTGAAGAAGAGGGCCAGGCCCACGCCCAGAGTCATATGGAAGCTGGCCTCACCGCCCTCCGCCGAAAGCAGCCGGCCGATGGCCAGGCTGAGCGAGCCGATGTTGGCCAGGGCGGCCACCATCGTCATGGCGACAATGGTGAGGTACTTGCCGGCCACCACTTCCAGGGCGTGCACCGGGGCAGTCAGAAGCGTCTGCAGCGTGCCGCGTTCCTTCTCGCCGGCCGTCAAGTCAATGGCCGAATAGAAGGCCGACGAGGCCAGAAGCACCAGCACCAGGTAGGGCAGAATGCTGCCCACCAGCGAAGCCGCCCGCCGAGCGCTGCTGGACAAATCCGCCTCCTCCACCACCAACGGCTGGGCGCTGACGGCCGGCTGGCCGAGCGCCACCATCCGTTCCTCCAGAAGCTTGGCCTCATGCTTGCGCAGGGCCGTCAGGACGCGCTGCTGCATGGCCTCGGATTCCAGCTGGGTGGAGTCGCCGTACACCTGCACCGGGATGCTGGGGCCCAAGGCGGCGTCGGGCGTCACCAGCACCACGTCCAGCTGCTTGTCGGCCACCGCCTTGCGGGCGCGCTCCACGGCATTGGCCGGCACCGACGCTTCCCGCCCCACCAGGGTGGCCTTGTCTTGAAGGACTGCCTGGACAGCCCCCTCCGGCACCGGCCCCCAGACGGCCAGGCGGGCGATGCGGCCGGCAATTTCTTCGCGCTTGTTGCTGGTGAAGCTGCCAATGGCAGTGAGGAGCAGCGGGTAGATGACAATCGGCAGGACCAGGGTGGTGAAGAGGGCCCGACGGTCGCGCAGCGTTTCCAGCAAGTCCTTCCGGAAAATGTGCCAGACGATGTGCGCCCTCATGCCGCCGCCCCAATGCGCGCCAAGAAGGCGTCGGTGAGGGTGTGCGCGCCGGCGCGGGCGATGACGTCCTGCACCGTCCCGTCGTCCAGCACCCGGCCCTGGTGAAGCAGCACCACCCGGTCGCAGAGGGCCTCGGCGTCCCCCAAAACGTGGGTGGAGAAGAGGATGGCCTTTCCTTTGGCGCGCTCGGCGCGGATGGCGTCCAACAGAAAGCGTCCGGAGACGACGTCCAGGGCGGTGGTGGGCTCGTCCAGAATGAAGGCCGGCGGGTCATGGAGGAAGGCCCGTGCCACGTTGGCACGCTGCTTCTGGCCGGCCGACAGCGTGCGGCATTGTCGGTCGGCGAAGTCCCGCATGTGGAAGGCGTCCAAAAGCACTTCAATGCGCCGGTCGAGGGCCTTTTCTTCAATGTCATTGAGGCGGCCGAAGTAGCGCAGCACCTCGCGCGGCGTCAGCCGCTGGTAGAGCGCGGTGTCTCCCGACAGGAAGCCCAAGCACCGCTTGAGGGCGAAGGCATCCTGGCTGGCGGCATGCCCGGCCACCCGCGCCTCGCCTTCGGTGGGGGTGAGGATGCCGGCCAGCATCCGCAGGACGGTGGTTTTCCCGGCGCCGTTGGGGCCAAGCAGCCCGACCACTTCGCCCGGCGCGACGGTGAAGGAGACGCCCCTGGCGGCGTCCACCTGGCCGTAGCGCTTCGTCAGCCCTTGCGCCTCAATCATTCCCGCTTCCCCTTCCGGGAGGCTCCGGCCTTCGCCCGCCGGCTTGTCCCTCGCTTCTTCCCCAGCATCGGTTGTCGAAACGTCGCCCGCACTGCGGGGTGTCGCGCAAGCAACGTCAGTGCATCGGACAAAAGCGCCTTCCCGGGCTGCATGTGGTGCCAGGTGGAGGCACCGCTGGGGTGGGGCAGCGGAATGGCGTCGGCGTGGTGGCCGGCGAAGGTGACACGGAACTTTTGCCCCACCACCTCCACCAGTTTCCCCTGGTGGCCCAACACCTGGGCAATGGCCAGCGTGCCCACCGGGAGAATGAGGCGCGGACGCAACAGCGCCACTTCCGCCGACACCCAGCCGTGGCAACGGCTGATTTCGTCCGGCGACGGCCGCCGGTCGCCGCCGCCCGGGGCCTTCCCGGGAAAGCAACGCGCCACCGCGGAGATGTAGACGCCCGCCCGCACCGTCGCCTCATCGGCGCCGGTGGCCTCCTCCAGCCAGCGGAAAAGGGTACGGCCGGCCGTCCAGGCGAAGGGCCGGCCGAAGCTGGCCTCGCGTGGCCCAGGCGCCTGCCCGACGAGGAGAATGCGGCTCACCACCGGCAGCCCATGCACCGGCGTCCCCACCACGCGCGGGCAGGCGCGACAGAGGATGAGGCTGGCCTGCAGCGCAGCCAGGCCAGCCGCGATGTCGGTGGAGGAGGGAGAAGCGCGGTGCGGCACGGTTGGCAGTATGCCCTGGGGCCCACGGTACCCGGCGTCAATTGGCGGCCTTGCAAGCGGGGCGCTACCCTCACCCGGGGAGTAAACTTCCCCCCCCCCAGTGTCCGCCCCGGCTTCTGACAGCCTCCTCAAGCTGACTTCCCGTCCGCCCGACGCCATCCCCGGCTACCGCTTGGAAAGGCTGGTGGGCAAGGGCGGCATGGGAGAGGTGCACCGTGCGGTGCAGCTGTCCCTGGGGCGGGTGGTGGCGGTGAAGCTTTTGGCACGCGAATTGGCGGAGGACCCCACCTTCGTCGCCCGGTTCGACAAAGAGGCGGCGGCGCTGGCCAGCCTCAGCCACCCCAACGTGGTGGCCATCGTCGACAAGGGAAAAGCCGACAGCACCTACTACCTCGTCATGGAATACGTCGACGGCCCCTCGCTGCGCGAGGTCAGCAAGTCGCCGATGCTCGACATCTCCGGGGCCCTGCGCATCATCATGGAGATTTCTCGGGCCATTGACTACGCCCATACCCGCGGCGTCATCCACCGGGACTTGAAGCCGGAAAACATCCTCTTTGACGAACAAGCGGGCGGCATTCCCAAAGTCACGGACTTTGGCCTGGCCACCTTTTTCGAGACGACGCCGCACACCAAGCGCTTCGACGTCACCCAGACGCACGTCTCCATGGGGACGCTCAGCTACATGGCGCCCGAGCAGCGGGTGGACGCGAAGAATGCCGACCACCGCGCGGACATCTATTCCCTGGGCGTCCTCCTCTACGAATTGCTGGTGGGCGAGGTGCCGCTTGGCAACTTTGACCCGCCGTCGCAGAAGCGCCCCGGCGTCGACAAGCGCATTGACGCCATTGTCTCCCGCTGCCTGAAAACCAACCCCGACGACCGCTACCAGCGCGTCAATGAATTGATGGCGGACCTCGAGCCCTTCGCCCCGGTCACCTTCAGCCAGCTGCCGCGGAAAACCAGTCGCGTCGAGCAGGTGAAGCTGAAAGTCCAGCGGGCGGCCCGCCGGACGCTGCGGATGGCCGAGGCGTTGGCGCTGTTGGCCGCGGTGGCGGTGTTGGGCCTGGCCTGGGCGCGTATCCACTGGAAGCCGCCGCCGCCGATGCCGGCGGGCGCCGCCCTCACCCAGCCGGACTTGCGGGTGGAGGCCACCTTCACCACGCCGGGCCGCATTGCCGACACTTCCAACGCGCGCCGGGTGGTGGTGGGCGAAGGCCTGGACGCCATTCCCCTCATCGCCTTTGGGCGTCCGGTGACGCTGGATGGCCGGACGCTGCGCTTTGAAGCCCCGGGCGACGAGGAGGCCGAGGTGGGCCGGGCCCAGCTGGACATTGTCGACAAGGACGGCATTGCGGCGCTGTTTACGGCCGAGGTGATTGTCGCGCCGCGCCCGCTGGGCACCTGGCAGGTGGTGAAGGACTTGGTGCTTGGCCGCAGCCGCAACCCCCAGGCGGCCCTGGTGCTGCTGGGGACACCCGGCCGCTTCGTGGCCGCCATCCTCTCCGGCGACGGCGAGCCGGTGACGTTTGAATGGGCACTGGGGGAGCGCCGCGGCATCATGCTGGGGCCGCCCAGCCCTGCAGAGGGGAAGGCGTCGATGCGCCTGTTGGTGGACCGGGCCGGCCAGCTGACGGCCTTCTTCGGCACGGACGGCGAGCAGACGCCCATCGGCGCGCCCCTCTACCTGGGCACCGACTGGAAAAGGCACTTCGGCGCGCCGCCGGCGCCGGAGTTGGGCTGCGTGGACGCCGTCTGCAGCTTCCGACAGGTGGGCTACGAAATTGGCCGCGAGCCACCGGACGTGCCGGAGCCGATGGTGCTGGAGTCGGCAACGCATTCCACCCGCGTCGCGGTGCGCACCGGCGCGCACAAGCCGAAGGCCGCTCAAAAGCCGTCCAGGCAAGCGAAGCGCTGACGCCGACAGCCTCAGGCTGGACCAGGCCGCACCCGCCCTGCGCCTCGGGCGGCTAGCGCCGTGGGGCGCCCTGCGTGTAGGACGGGCCGCCCATGTCTTCGGCCCGCGCCCTTTTCTTTTCCGCTTTTCTTCTGGCCGCCTGCGCCCACACCCCGCCCACGTCCACCCAAGTGCTGGATGAGGCAGCCACGGCGGCGCACGCCGCGGACGCCTCGGCCCACACCCAGGCGCTGGCCGGCTTCCACGCCTTTCTGGTGCAGGGCAATGCCGAGGAGGCGCAGCGCCTGTTTTCTGCCGCGCTGGCCAAGGACAAACGGGAGGCCTACGCCCTGTTTGGGACGGCCGTCCTGGCGGAGCGCCTGGCCCACCCGGAGGCCGCACTGGAGGCAGCGCTGGCGGTGTGCACGCTTTCGCCCAACCACCCGCTGGCGCCGTTGGCCGCGCGCCTGGTGGCCTCGCTGGCCGGGCGGGCCCAAGGCATGGACGTGCGCATCCTCGCCCTGGCGCCGGAAGCCCTGGCCCACGGCGCCACCGGCGACACCGCCTTCCAACTCCGCGTCGCACTGGCCTCGCTTCAGTCCCGCCGGGACATGGCAGCCGCCCTGGCGTTGCGCGCCGACGCCGGCTTCGTCCCGGCCTTTTCTGTGGTGGGCCCGCTGGCCGCGCTCCGGAATTTGGCCTACCCGACGCCGCTGGCGGCCGAAGGCGACGGCGCCCTTCCGCCGACGCTTCCCGGTCCCTTCGGGGCAATGGCGGTGCGCACCGTCCCCACCCCGGACGGGGAATTGTCGCTGGGGGCGGAGGGGCCGTTGGGGGACGTCTACCTGGCCGCGGTGGACGTGGACGTGGAAGCCGCTGGCAGCTACGTGCTGCGCGCCGCCGGCAACGGCGCCTACCGCGCCCGGGTGGACGGTACCCTGCTGTTTGACCGGCGGCCCTTCGGCACACCCACGTCCCTTGTCAATGAAACTGGGGTGGCCTTGGAAAAAGGGAAGCACCGGGTGTTGGTGGTGCTGCTGCGCGGCGAGCGCCCGGCCACCTTGGCCCTGGCCCTTTTCCGCGCCGACGGCCAGCCGGCGCACCTCCACTTTTCCGCTGCCCGCGGGCCCGCGGCCAGCTGGGCCGGCGTTCGGACAGTGGACGTCCCGGCGGTGTTACCCACCGCCCTGTCTGTCCAACAGGCGCTTGTGCCGGAGGCCGGCCCCACGCTGGCCACCTTCCTGGCCGCGCGGGACGCGGACGGCAGGGACAGGGACGGGGTGAAGCGCCTTCTGACTGCGGCGGCGCCACTTCCCGCCGCGCCGGCCTGGGCGGCGCTGGCGGCCGAGGTGGCCGTCTCGGACAGTAGCCTCCCCAGCAAAGTCGCGCGCAGCCGCGCGGCGCAATTTCTCGACGCGGCGCTGGCCAAGGACGCCGGTGACGTGGAAAGCCTCCTCAACCGCGCCGCGCTGGCCTTGGACGACCAGCGCGTTGCCCAAGCCGGGGAATCCCTGCGCAGCGCGCGCGCGGCGCACACCCCGGTGGGCTACCCGGTGGACTTGCTGCAGGCGCGGCTGCAGCTGTCCTTGGGGCTGGACGCCCAGGCCGACGGCTTTGCGCTGGAGGCCCTTCAGGCCGAGGAAGGCGTCTGCGCGGCCCTCGGGCTGCGGTACGACTTGGCCATGCGCCGCGAAGCGGTGGCGGAAGCGGACCGGCTTCTTGGCCTGTTGGGGGCATGCCCCGGCGAGGAGGGCCGCGCGGTGGAGCATGCCAAGGCGCGCGGACGCCTCAGTGACGCGGTGGCCCTGGCCGACAAGCGGCTGCAGGCGGACCCCAGCAGCGTCCCGTTGGCCCAAAGCCTGGCCGCGCTTCTGCTGGCCGACAAGCGGCCGGCCCAAGGGGTGGCCGTCCTGCAAAAGCTGCACGCGCTGTGGCCCCGCTTCGCCCCCCTCCTCAAAAACCTGGCCGAGCTTCAAGCGCTGGTCGGGGACGCCGCGGGCGCCCTGTCCTCCCGACAGACGGCCCTCCTCTTGGACGGCGGGGACTTGACGCTGCGCCGGCTGGTGGACCGGCAGCTGACGGGCAAGGAAGTGCTTCAGGCCGAAGCCCTGGACGGCCGCGCGGCGTTGAAGAAGTACCAGGCCGGCCCCCATGAAGACGAGGCGCCGTCCGTCCTGGTGCTGGACGCCGCCGCCATTCGCGCCTACCCGGACGGGTCCATGGTGGACCGCATCCACACCGTCCAGAAAGTGCTGGACCAAGCCGGCATTCAGGAAGTGGCCGAGGTGACGCTTCCGCCGGGGGCGCAGGTGCTGGCGCTGCGGACGTTGAAGGCCGACGGCACGGTGCTGGAGCCCGAGGCCATTGAAGGGAAGGAAACCATCAGCATGCCGGGCGTGGCGGTGGGGGACGCGGTGGAGCAGGAATTTCTCCTCGCCCACCCCACCCGTGGGCCCGCCGTCCCCGGCTTCACCGCCGGTGCCTTCTACTACCAGGTGGCGCAGACGCCGGACGACTTCGCCACCTACACCGTCCTGGCCCCCAAGGGGGCCGGCATGGCGGTGGACGCCCACAACATGACGGCGCCGGCGGTGCAAAGCGGCGGCAGCGAAGACGTCTTCCGACAAGAAGTTCGTCGCTCGCCGGCGTTTTTGCCGGAGCCAGAAGGGCCGCCCAACCTGAACGAAGTGCTGCCGATGGTGGTGCTGGGGGCGGGCGCCCGCGGGCAGGAGCAGCTTTTGACGGCAGCCATGGACAATGCCTTGGAAAGGCTGCGGCCCAGCGCGGACGTGGAGGCCTTCGCCCGTGCGGCGGCCAACCGCAGCACCGGCTTGGACGCGGTGCGCGCCGTGTACAGCGCGGTCCACAGCCGACTGGTCGGCCGGGACGCCAGCCTGGCGCAGACTGCCGCCGCCAGCCTGGCGCAGGACAGGGGTAGCCGCCTGGCGCTGCTGCGCGCTTCGCTGGACGCCCTGGGCATTCCCAGCCGCCTGGTGGCGGTGCGCATCTTCGCGGTGGACCCGGCCCCCTACCGCTTCCCCAACGAGGCCCTCTTCCAGTACCTCTGTCTGCGGGTGGAGCCTCCCGGAAGCGCGCCGGTGTGGCTGGACACCCAAGTGCGCTTCGGCCCCTTCGGCCAGTTGCCGGAACAGGCCGCCGGCGGCCGGGAGGCCTACCTTTTGCCGGAGCCGGGGAAACCGCTGCGGGCGGTGCGGACGCCTCCGGCGCCGCCCCCCCAGGGCAAAGACGTCACCCTGGACTTGGCGCTCGACTCAGACGGGACGCTGGTGGGACGGGCAACCGACATCTACCACGGCTTTGAAGCCGCCCAGCTGGCCGAGGCCCTGGAGGCCCTCTCCAACGAAGACCGCAAGCAGGCGCTGCAGAGTGCGCTGGGGGCCTACTTTGGCGGGGCGGAGGTGTCCAACATCCAACTGGACATCCCGCGCGCGGTGGGGGCGACGGTCAGTGTCCACTACAGCTTCCGCGCGCCGCGCTTCGCCCGAGTGGACGGCCAACGCCTGGTGCTCGGCGCCCTCACCTACCCGACGTTTCTCGGCCGACGGTTCGTCCAGGCTGGGGAACGGCGGCTGCCCCTGGTCATTGAAGCCACCGAGGCGGTGCATTCCCGCGTCGGCTTGGCGCTGCCGAAGGGCTGGGTGCTGGACTCGCCCTTGCCCACCGCCCGGATGCAGACGCCCTTCGGCCTCTTCAGCCGCACCGAAGCGCAGGCCGGAAGTCAACTTCACGTCGAAGAAGAGTACCGGTTGGACATGGCCCGCATTCCGGTGGCCCGCTACGACGCCTTTGCCCAATTCGCCGGCGAGGTGGACTTACTGCAGTCCCGGGACGTGGTGTTGCGCCACCCAGGGCTTCAGCCCAACTCCGCCTCCGCCGCTGGGGCGCGGGGAATCGTCCAGTAGAAGGTGGCGCCTCGGCCGGGAAAGGCCTCGGCCCACACCCGGCCGCCGTGGCGCTCCACCAGCCTCCGCACGCTGGCCAGCCCAATGCCGGTGCCTTCAAACTCCGCGCCGTGCAGCCTTTGGAAGACGCCGAAGAGGCGGTCGGCGTGGCTCATCTCAAAGCCGACGCCGTTGTCCTTCACGTAGAAGACGTCCTCCGCACCCCGTCCGGGGAGGGTGCCCACTTCAATGCGCGCTGGGTTGCGTCCCCTGGTGTACTTGAGGGCGTTGGCCAACAGGTTGCGCCAGACGAGGAGCAGCATGCTGGGGTCGCCGCGCACCATCGGCAACGGCTGCAGCATCCACTCCACACTGCGCCCGTCGGCTTCGGCCGACAGCGACGCGCGGGCGGACTCCACCAGCGAGGCGAGGTTGACGTTGAAGGTGCGAAACTCCTGCCGGGACATTTTGGAGAGGCGCAACAGGTCATCCATCAGTTGGCCCGAATGCCGGGCTGAGTCCCGCAGCGTGGCCAGCGCGCGCCTCTCGTTGGCGTCCAGCTTGGGGCCTGCAGTGGCGTCCAGCACTTCGGCAAAGCCGGCCACCTGGCGCAGCGGGGCGCGCAAGTCATGGCTGACGGAATAGGTGAAGCCCTCCAGCTCCCGGTTGGCGGCGCTGAGGGCCTCGGTGCGCTCCTCCACCCGTTTTTCAAGGCTGGTGTTGAGCTCGCGAATTTCCTTCTCCGCGGTGCGCAGCGCCTCATTTTGCCTTTCCAGCCCTGCCAGCGCAGCCTCGTGGCCGCGGGACAACTGCAGCAGTTGCCGGCGGGCCCAGTAGGCCAGCAGCACCGCCAGCCCCAGCACCCAGCCCACCCCGCCGGCCGCCAGCACCCGGCCCACCCAGGCGGCGGTGCGGGCGCGGCTCCGGCGACGTTCCCATTCCACCGCCACCAGGGCGTCCAATTCCCGGCGCATGCCCTGCATCAGGACATTGCCGGAGCCGTTGGCCATGGCGGTAATGTAGTCGCGGCCTTCCAGGAAATTTTGGCGCTCCCGGTCCGCAAAGTCCCGCCAGGCGTTGGCCAGCTGCTCCACGCGGGCCACGCGCGCCTGCTGTGCCTCTTCCTGTCCCACCAAGTCGCGCGCCGCGGAAAAGGTGTGCGGCAGCTGCGTCTCGGCCAGCACCAGCGGCTGCAGAAAGGCGTCGTTGCCGGAGAGGAGGTAGCCGCGAAGGGCCGTCTCGCGGTCCACCAACAACTCCCGCAGCCGCGCGGCCTGCGTCAGGACTTGGTCGCTGCTCTCCGTCAGCCGGGCGCTGCGCACCAGCGTGGTGACGCCCACCGCCAGCGCCAAGGCCAAGGCCGCCAACAGGACGAAGGGAACCAACACCGCCCGGGCAAGCAGTCGCCGGAAAGGCTCGGGCTTCTCTTGGGGCGCGGCGTCGGCCATTCGGGAGAGCGGCATTGTATGGACGACTTCGTGCCCAAGGCTTGGAAGGCTTCCTGGCGCCGGTGTGTGCCGCTGGAGGAGGCGGTGCGCTTTGTCCGGCAAGACGTCTTCGCTTGGTGCTGGAGGGACAGGGGTGACGGCGCCGCCGGCCCCGGGGGGGCCTGCAGCGCGCTGCTGGGCTGCCGTCTTTCCGAATTCTCCCAAGGCGTCGCCCGTCCACTGCGACTTGCTAGGGTGGACGCCCTTTCTTCTTTTGGGGATGGGTGACACTTGAACCTTTGTTGCCTTGGCCTTCTGGCAGTCTGTGCGGTGGGCTGTGCCACCCCCAGCGCTTCGCCCGGCAGCGCCGAGGCCCGCGGCGCCATTGCCGAAGGCAACCGGCTGTTGGTTGCCGCGGTGGAGGTGGGGAACGCGGACCGCATCGCCACCGTCTTCGCCGACGACGCCACGCTGCTGGACGCCACCCGGCCGGGCACCATCCGCGGCCACTTGGCGATTGCCGACTACTGGCGCCAGCGGTTGGCCACCACCCGCTTCCTGGAAGCCGAGCTCACCACCAGCGAAGTCAGCGTCAGTGGAGACTTGGCCTACGAAGTGGGGACCAGCCGGACCCAGACGCAAACCGGGGAAGCCCCACCGGCGGTGTCCACCGGACGCTACCTCGCCGTCTGGCGGCTGGGCGGCGGGGGCCGCTGGCGCATTGCAGCCGACTGCTTCATGCCGGACCCAAGGGCGCCTTAGGGCTGGTCAAAGGCAAAAATCCGCTTCCAGTCCTTCTTCATGCTGATGACGGTCCAGCCCTTCTGCTTCGCCTCGTCGTCCAGCGCTTGGGTGAAGGTGCCCACCTTCGTCGCCGGCAGCCCCCGCGCCGGGCCGTAGGCGTACTCCCGTTGTGCGTCGTCGTGCAGCACCAGCATTTCCAGGCGCGCACCGTCGCCGGCGCCGGTGTATTCCAGCATCTGCTGGTCGCCGGTCGAATTGCCGAAGGCGGCGGTGGGCCGCCGTCCAATCAACATGTGGATGCCCTCGGGCTTTCCGGGCCCATTGTCGTTCAGCACCATCTTCGCTTCTTTGGTGAGCTGGGGCCTTCCGTCCTTGGCATAGCCATAGCGGGTGGCGCCCACCGTCCCCACCACCTGTTCCGGGGGAATGCCGTACACCCCCTCGGCGTAGACGCGCACGAAGTCCTGGCCGCCGCCTGTCACAATGTACGTCCGGTAGCCGTTCGCCCGCAGGTAGCGCAGCACTTCCAGCATCGGCTGGAAGGTCAATTCGGTGTAGGGGCGCTTCCAGCGCCCGTCCTTGGCCGAGGCCATCCACTGCGTCACCTCGGCCTGGAAGCTGTCCACCGTCATCCCGCCGAGGGTGGCGGCGGCGATGACTTCCAAGTCCTTCAGCGTCAGCTTTTCGAAGGCCGCGTGGTTGCCAGCGAGGCCGGAAAGCACCGTCTTATAGGGCTCGGCACTTTTCAGTTGCGGCTTCTTCGCCACCAGTGCCGGCACCTTCTGTAGGCAGTACATCAGCTGCGTGTACAACGGGTGCTCCACCCACAGCGTCCCGTCCTGGTCGAAGGTGGCCAGGCGCGCCTCCGGCGCCACAAACTTGGCACTCGCCTTGTCGGTGGTGGCCTGGACAAAGTCGACAATGGCCTTCTTCGCCGCCCCGTCGTTCCAAGACGGAAGCGGGTCAGCCGGCGCCGGCACTGCGGCCGGGACTTGCGCCGCCGCGGTGGCGCAGGCCAGAAGACAGCCGACGGCGAGAGAGCGGGCCTTCAGCAGCAAGGAAGCCATTTTCAAGTCTCCCTGTCTTCTTGGAAGGGGCTGCCGGCCAGCGGGGGGCTGAAGCCGCCGCTCGGGCCGACGGGACAACACTCGCGCCTTGGCCCCCGTTACACGGGCCGCCGGAGGCAGTCCAACGAAAAGCCGCCGGGGGGGGACCCATCCTCCGCAGCCTTCTTGGGCACTACAAAAGGCGCGCGCACACACTGGAATGCAGCAGCAGTCCCCGCCGACTGAGGCGGAAGCGGCCGGCGGGCGTCCACTCCGCCAGGCCTTGCGCCACCAGGGCCTGAAGGCGCTGGCCGCGCGGCGGCTGCCCAAACGCCTTCGCCAGCTTTTCGACGTCCAAGCCCGAGGTCAGGCGCAAGCCCAGCAGCAGCCTTTCCAAGAAGAATTCCTTCTGCCCCAACGTCTCGCCTTCTGCCTCCGGCAGGGAAGCTGCTTCGACGGCTTCAAACCAGCGGCGCGGGCTTCGGTGGGAAGCCGTCCGGACGGCGCCGCTGGCCGTGTGGAGAAGGCCGGTGGCGCCCACCCCCAGGGCGAGGCACTCGCCCCCCGTCCAATACAGGGCGTTGTGGCGCGCGTGCCTTCCCGGAAGGGCGTAGTTGGAAACTTCATAGCGCTCTAGCCCGGCCGCGGCGAAGACGTCCGTCACCGCTTCCACCATGTCGGCCACCGCGTCGTCCTCAGGCAGCTGAAGCCGTCCTGTCCGCACGCCCCTGGAAAACACCGTCTCCGCCGCCAGGGCCTCCCGCTCGACGGTCAGCACGTAGGCCGAGACGTGCTGGGGGCCAAGCGCCACGGCCTCCTCGGCATCCCGCACCGCGGAGGCCAGCGACTGGCCCTGCACCCCCAGAATGACGTCCAGCGACACGTTGGTGAAGCCGGCGGCGCGGGCCGCCGCCACCGCCCTGCGCGCTTCCTCGGGACGGTGGGCCCGGCCCAGTGTTTTTAAGGTGCCTTCTTGGAAGGACTGCACCCCCAAGGAAAGCCGGTTGATGCCCGCGGCGCGGTAAGCGGCCAGCCGGCCGACGTCGGCCACTTCGGGGTTCGCCTCCAGCGTCATCTCAGCCTCAGGCCGCACCGCCAGCTGGGCCCGGATGCCTAAAAGCAGCTGCGCCACCAGGGCCGGCGCCCACAAGGACGGCGTGCCCCCGCCCAGGTACAGCGAATCCAAGGGACGCGCTTTCCAGGCGGGCTGCGCCTGTAGCCGCAGCGCCAACTCGGCCAGCAGCCCTTGGGTGTAGCGCGCCTCGGGAATGGACTTGGCGACCGCCACCGCGAAGTCGCAGTAGGGGCACTTGGCCAGGCACCAGGGAAAGTGCACGTACAGCCCACGCCGGGCGGCGGACAGGCCGGTGAAGCCGTCGGCCACTGCGTCCTCCGGCGCGCGCACCTCTGGCCAAGCCCTCCAAGCGGCCCTTCTTAATGCTTGCCCTTCAGCTGCGCCTCCAGCCGCGCCACTTTGGAGCGCAGCATGGCCGCCGCCTCCATCGCATTTTCGGCCGCCACCAGCTTGGCCTTCAGCTTGGCGACGTCCTCGCGCAGCTTCTTCACTTCGTCCGTGCCCTGCGGCTTGCCGGCAGCGCGGGAGAGGTCCATTTCCAAGTCCGACACCCTTTCCTGCAGCGCCTCCCGCTCGCGCTTCTCCTTCTGGAAGGCGGCCTGGGCTTCAATGGCTTTTCGGTTGGCGGTCAGCAATTCCTCGCGGACTTTCTTCAGGCTGGCCGCCTCCGCCCGCAAGCGCTCGCACTTCCTCCTGAAGCCGCTGCGCCTGGGCGTCGGCGGTGCCGCTGGCCCCGGCCGCGCGGGAGGCCTGTTCGCGCAAGGCCCGCACTTTGTCCGCTTCTTGGGCCAGCTGCTGCTGCAGCTTCTCGGCCTGGCCGCGCGCCTCCTTCTCGGCCCTTTGCGCAAGTTCGGCCTGGGTGGTGCGGCTGCGCACCTCCGCCTCGGCCGTCAGCCGTCGGGACTGCTCCTTCTTCAGCGCCTCGTCCAGCGTGCCGGCGTGGTCGCCGCCCGCCTCCAGCGCGGCGCGGGCATCGGCTTCGGCCGTCTTCGCCGCCTGAAGCTCTCGGCTGAGGGCGACGGACTTTTGCTCCGACGCCAGCCGCTTGTCGCGCTCCTAGGGCGAGTGCCCGCTCCAGCTTCTCGCTTTGCGCCCGATGCGCCTCCACCAGGCCGCTCTGCTCATCCGAGGAGCCCCGCATGCCGGCCAACTCGCGCTGGGCCTCGGCCAGCCGGGCGTCGGACTGGGCGCGTCGTTCTGCCTCGGACTGCACCTGGGCCTGCAGCGCGCGGACTTTCTCTCCATAGCCTTCCACGCTGGAGCGGGCGGCGTGGACTTCCTTGTGGCGCTCCGCCAGCTTGGCCTCCAGCGTCCGCTTCGTCTCGGCCTCGCGCTCCAGCACCGCCTGCAGCTGTCCTTGGGCGTGCGCTTCCTGCCGCCCCTGCACCGCGCGCAGCTGCTCCACCTGCGCCGACAGCGCCTCGGCCTGCTGGGCCGCCGTCTCGGCCCTGTCCTCGGCCTCGCTGCTGCGGCGGTTGGCCGCCTCCAGCGCAGCCGTCGTCTCCCGCGCTTTGTCCCGCGCCCGCGCCAAGTCCTCGCTGCCTTGCGCGGCCAGCGCCTGGGCCTGTGTCTCCAACTCCGCCAGCTGCTGCCGCGTCCCTTGCAGGTCCGCCTCCAAGTCCCGAATGCGCCCGCGGGCCTCCTCCAGGGACGACGTTCCCCAGGCCTGCTCGCCCTGAAGGCTTTCCAGACGCTGCTTCGCCTCGTCCAGGGACGTGGAAAGGTGGCGCACCTGGTTACTGAAGGCGTCGCATTCGCCCTTCAGGACGTCGCGCTCGGCCGAGGCGGCGTCGCGCTCGGCGGTCAGCGTCGTCACCTCCTCGAGGAGCTGACTTCTGTTCCGTCTCCACTTTCTCCAGCGTCTGCTCGAGGCTGTGCGCCCGGCCGTTGGCCGCCCCGAGGTCGCCTTGCATCTCCTGGCGCTCTGAACGGGCCTCGGCCAACCGGGCCTCGGCTTCCGCCAGGGACTCCCGCAGCGAGACGACTTCTTCGGCCAAGGCGCCGCGGGACTGGCGTTCCTCGTCGAGGCCCGCCCGCAGCCCCGGCAACTCCGCCTCCACTTCGGCCAGCGCGCGGGCCAAGTCCCGCCGGTCGGCGTCGGTGGTGCGCAGCGAGGCGTCCAGCTGGGCGGCCTGCGCCTCGACACCCGCGGCACGTGTCCTTTCCGCTTCCAGGGCAGCCTGCAGGCTTTCCATCTGGGCCGGCAACTCGCGCAGCCGGCCGTAGACGGGAAGCACTTCCTCGGCCTGGGCGTACAGGGCCAGGGCCACTTCGCGCAGCCGCGCGGATTCGAGGTCCCGCGTTTCGTACAGGGCGCGGGCGCGCCCCAGCGTCTCCTCCTTCTGCTTCAGGACGGTGCGGAAAAACTCCAGCTTCTCGTCCATCGCCACGCCCGCGGGAGTGGCGGGGCTCCGGCGGCTCGGCAAAGGGGTCGCCGGCCGGGCGCGGCAGCGCCGCCGGCACCTGGGCGGCTGGGTGCAGGGCCGCCGGGCCCACCGTGGGCAGCCCACCCGTCGGGGCGGTCCGTCCGGTGGGCCGCCCGCGGGGCAAGGGGGGAGGGGCCGCCGGGAGGGCGGAGGCCGCCGGCTGGGGGCCGTGGCCGGCCCCGGCCGGCGCCGACGGCGCACGCCCTGCCGGGCGCTGGACGAGCGGTTCATCGTCCAGCAACCGGAGGTCCGCTGTCGCCCCCGCGTCTTCCGGCGAGCTAGCCATTGTTTGCTGTTAGAGACTACCCCCTGCCCATGCCCGCCCGCCATCGACTGACAAACGGCCTCACCATCGTCCATGAAGCGCTGCACACCGCCAGGGTGGTGGCCTTTCAAATTTGGGTGCAGGTCGGCAGCGCGGACGAAGCCGAGGCCGAGGCCGGCCTGGCCCACCTGCATGAACACATGCTGTTTAAGGGCACCGCCAAGCGGGGCCCCGGGGAGGTCGCCCGCGACATCGAAGCCCACGGCGGGGAAGTCAACGCATGGACGTCCTTCGACCACACCGTCTACCACGTGGTGATGGCGTCGGACTTCGCCCAGGTGGGACTGGAAGTCCTGGCCGACGCGGTGCGCGCCCCGGCCTTCAACCCCCAGGAATTGGCCCGCGAGGTGGAGGTGGTGGTGGAGGAAATTAAGCGCGCTGAGGACACCCCGTCCCGGCGCGCCTCGCGGGACTTGTTTGCCGAAAGCTTCCTCGTCCACCCCTACCGGCTGCCGGTGCTGGGCACCCAGGAAAGCGTCCGCAGCGTCACCCGGGAGAAAATTCACGACTTCTACCGCCGGCACTACCTGCCGGAGTCGATGGTGCTGGTGGCGGTGGGAGACGTCGAAGAAGGGCCCCTCCTCCGTTGGGCGGAGGCCCTTCTCGGCGGGGACTGGGGACGCGTGCACGCCACGCCCCGCAGCCGCCCGGTGGAGCCGCCGCGCACCGGCCGGCGCTGGCGACTGCGCGACGACGACGTCAAAGAAGCCCACCTTCACCTGTCCTTCGCCGCACCGGCAGTGGACCACGAAGACGTGCCGGCCTTGGACGTCCTGGCCATGCTGGCCGGGCAGGGCGACAACAGCCGGCTGCAGCGTGCGGTGAAGCGGGAGCGGCGGTTGGTGAATGACATCTCCGCCTATGCCTACACGCCCGCTGGACCCAGGCCTCTTCGGCGTGGGCTTCACGGCCACCGGCCCCCACACGCCGCAGGCACTGAAGGCCACGGCCGAAGTGCTGTCCGGCCTGGCGCAAACGCCGTGCAGCCCGGGCGAACTGCAAACGTTGAAGGCCCTGGTGGAAAGTGACGCCGTCTACCAGCGGGAGACGGTGCAAGGCCTGGCGCGCAAGCTGGGCTTCTACGAAACGTCCCTCGGGGGCTTCGAGGCCGAAGCGCGCTACCTGGAGAAGGTGGCCGCCCTCACCCCCCCAGCGCTGCAGGCGGTCGGCCAGCGCACCCTGGACGAAGCGACGGTGGTGGTGACGGCCCTCCTCCCCCCAGGGGGACACCTGGAGGAGGGCCCCGCCTACCAGGCCCTCCTCTCCGGCTGGCACGCCCCGCGTGCGACGCCCACCACCCGGCCGCCCATTCCCAAAGGGGCGCCGCCGGTCCGCACCGGCGGCGGCGAGGTGTCCGACGTCCTCGTCCACACGCTGCCCGGTGGCGCCACCCTCCTGGTGCGTGAGGAGCGCGCGGTGCCACTGGTTGCCCTGCGGGCCGCCTTCCTCGCCGGGACGCGCGCGGAGACGGACGCCGACAACGGCCTCAGCCACCTGGTGGCCCGGACCCTCACCAAGGGCACCCAGCACCGCACCGCCGAGGAGGTGGCCCAAGAAGCCGATTCCTATTCCGGGACGCTGTCCGCGGCGGCGGGCCGCAACACCCTGTCGTTGCAGGGGGAGTTTTTAAGCCGCCACCTGGAGGCGGCCTTCCACCTTTTCGCGGACTGCCTGTTGTCCCCGGCCTTTGCCGAGGAGGAGGTGGCGCGGGAGAAGCAACTGCAGCTGCAGGACATTGTCGCGCGCGAGGACCGGCCCACGTCCCTCGCCTTCGACGTCTTCGCCCGGACGCTGTACCTGCGCCACCCCTACCGGCTTCCCCTGTCCGGGGAACGCGCCAGCGTGGAAGGGCTGGACGCAGACAGCGCGCGCGCTTACCACGCGCGCTTCCTGCACCCGGGCGCCCTCACCCTGGCCGTCATTGGAGATGTGCGGACCGACCAGGTGCTGCGCCTGGCCGAGGCGGCCTTTGGGGCAGCGCGGCCGGCAGCGCAGCCCCTGGTGGTGCCGGTGGAACCGCCCCCGGAGGCGAGGCGCTACGCCCAGCGCACGCTGGCCAAGGCCCAGTCCAACCTGGTGCTCGGCTTTCAAGGGCTGCGGGTGAAGGAAGAGGACAAGCACCCCCTCAACGTCCTGACCACCGTGCTGTCCGGACAGGGCGGCCGGCTTTTCGTCGAATTGCGGGACAAGCGCAGCATGGCCTATTCGGTGGCCTGCATGGCGGTGGAGGGCGTGGACCCGGGCTACATCGCCGTCTACATCGGCACCAGCCCGGACAAGCGTGACGCGGCCCTGGCCGGAATTGAGGCCGAGCTGCGCCGGGTGGTGGAGACGCCCATTACCCAGGCGGAGTTGGAGCGGGCGCAGGCCCACCTCATCGGCAGCCACGAAATTGGGCTGCAGCGAAATTCCTCCCGCGCTGCGCTGCTGGCCTTGGACCATGCCTGCGGCCTGGGCCTTCAAAACTTTCTGCACTTCGCAGACAGCGTGCGGGCCGTCACCGCGGCGGACGTCCAGCGGGTGGCGGACCGACTGCTGCGGTTGGAGCACTCCGCGCTGGCAGAGGTGGGCCCCTGACGTCACCGGCGCTGGTGTTGTGGGACGGGGAGTGCGGCGTCTGCCGGCGCGCGGTGGCCTGGGTGCAAAAGCGGGACACGGCCGGCGCCTTCCGCGCTGTCCCCTACCAAGACGCGCCGTCCCCGCCGGTGGGGCCCGCCTTGCGCGCCGCCTGCGCGCAGGCGGTGCACGTCGTCACCCCGAAGGCCAGGTGCTGCGCGCCGGGCGGGCCGTCCTCTACATCCTCGGCCAGCTGGGCCATCCCCTTGCCGCCAGGGCCTTGGCCGTCCCTCCGCTGGTGTGGGGCGTGGAGGTGGGCTACTGGCTGGTGGCGCGCAACCGGCGCTTCGTCTCCCGGCTGTTGTGAGGAGGGCGGACATGCTGTGCCTCGCCGTGACGTATTTGGTTTTGCCCAACCGCGAAGCCGAGGCGGTGGAGCTTTTCCAAAAGCTGACCCGCGCCACGCGGGCCGAGCCCGGCTGCCGCATGTACCAGGCCCACCGCAGCCTGGCCGAGCCGCGGCGCTTCTTCCTGTATGAAGTGTATGACGACGCTGCGGCGCTGGACGCCCACCGGCAAAGCCTCCACTTTGACGAATTGGTCCAGCGGGGCCTCTTCCGGATTATTGAAAACCGGGCGCCCGAGCTGTACGCGCCCTTGGAGGACTAACCCGCCCTTGCACAGCCGCACGGCCCCCCGGGGCCGCTGGCTTGGGGGGGCACCCATGCGTTGCCATGGCCCACTTCGCCCTCACCGTGGACGTCCCGGACATGCAGGCCGAGCTCGCCGCTTCGCTGTTGTGGGACGCCGGCTGCAGCGGGCTGGAAGTGCGCGACGCGGAGGCCCCGGCCATGCCCGGGGTGCGCGGGCCGGCCCCGGGTGAAGCCATCCTCATCGCCGGCTTTGTCGGAAAGGCCGAGGCCGAAGCGGCACAGGCGCTGTTGGCGGAGGGCGTCCAAGCGGCGCGCTGCTGTTTGGAAGCCTGTCCGGACGTCGACTGGAGTGTCGCCTGGCGCCAGCGCATTGCGTCCACCCGGGTGGGCCGGCTGTGGGTCGGCCCGCCGTGGGAGACGGCGCCCGCGGACGCGGTGGCCCTCCACATCGAACCGAAGATGGCCTTCGGGACGGGGGACCACCCCACCACCCGGCTGTGCCTGCAAGCGCTGGACAGCTACCTGGATGCCCACCCCGGGGCCACCGTCTTGGACGTCGGCACCGGCACCGGCGTCCTGGCGCTGGCGGCGCGCAAGCTGGGGGCGGCCCAGGTGGTGGGCGTGGACACCGACAGCATTTCGGTGTCGCTGGCCCAGGAAAATGCGGCGGCCAACGGCGTGCAGGGCGTCCAGCTTTCCTTGTGTCCCCTGGCCCAGGTGGAGGGACGCTTCGACTTGGTGCTGGCCAACATTTTGGCCAACACCCTGGTCGGGCTGGCGCCGTCCTTGGCCGCCCACACACGGGGGCTGTTGGTGCTGGCCGGCGTCCTTCGGGCGCAGGTGGAGGAAGTCGCCGCGGCGTTTACCGCCCAGGGCCTCCGCCCGGCCGGGGTGGCCTACCAAGGCGACTGGGCGCGCCTTCACTTCGGCTGGGGCCGCTGACATGCACCGGCTGTTGCTTCCGCACGCGCGGGATGGCGGGGAGGCGCTGCGGGTGGACGGCGACGCCTTCCACCACCTGCGCGTGCTGCGCCTTTCCCCTGGGGAAATGCTGGAAGTCTTCGACGGAAAAGGCCGCACCTGGCCGGCGGAGGTGCTGCAGGTGGACGACACGCACGCGCTTCTGCGCCTCGGCCCAGGACGGACGGCAAGGGTGGAACGGCCCATCTCTCTCGTCCAAGCGCTGCCCAAGGCCGACAAGCTGGAATTCATCCTGCAAAAGGGAACGGAATTGGGCGCGCACGCCTTCTACCCGGCCCTGTCGGAACGCACCGTGATGCGGCTGGGCCCAGCCGCGGCCGAAGCCCGCCGCACGCGTTGGCAGCGCATTGTCGAGGAGGCGGCCCGGCAGTGCGCGGGCGCGCGGAAGTGCCGCACGTCTTCCCGGTGCAGCCGTTGGGCGTGGCGGTGAACGCCCTGCCCCCAACGACGGCCGTGCTGGTGCTGGATGAGGCGGAGACCGGCACGCGCCTGACGGACGGCGCCGCAGCAGATGCCGCTGCGCCGCTGGCCCTCGTCGTCGGGCCGGAGGGAGGGCTGGCGCGCGCCGAGGTGGAGGCGCTGCAGGCCCTGGGCGCAGTGGCCGTTTCCCTGGGGCCGCTGGTGCTGCGCACCGAGACGGCAGCGCTGGCCGCCCTGGCGGTGCTGCGCCACAGCGAGGGGCTGCTGGGGTAGCACCGCGCAAGCGTTGGGCGGTTGACGCCGCGGTGCCAAGCGGCCCCCTTGCAGTTTCTTGCGTCGGCCCCCCATTCCGCCTTTCATGCCCTGCCGTGTTGAAGTGTCTGAAGTGCGGGGGCGAGCTTCCCGCGACTGGCGACTGTCCCACGTGCGCCGCTGCGGCCAAGGCGCCCCCGCGTCCGCCGGCACTGTTGTCCAGGGAATTGCCGCTGGACAGACGGGCGGCGACGCGTGCCCAGGGCAGCTTTGAATTGGGACCGCCGATGCCCAAGGCGCCCACCCCCTTGCCTGCGCCGCCCCCGGCCGGCTTTACCCGGCCCGTCGCGGCGCCAGTGCCCAAGCCGGTGCTGCCCGGCGCCACCGTCCAGAGGTCCTTCACCGTCCCCGCACCGCCCCAAACCGCTTGGCCGCCGGAGGCCACGCCTCCTTTGGACATGCCCCGGCAGCGGAGTCCCGTGGAAGGCATTCTCTCCGTCACGCCGCCCGCGCCCCCCGCCTCCGCGCCCCCAGGGCGGACGACGGACACCTGGCCCTTTGCGACGCCCGCGCCAGCATCCCCGCGCCCGGCGGCACCCGCCCCGGGCCTCCCGCCTTCGCTGCGGACGCCCGTGCCCTTCGCCCCGTCCCCTGCCGCTGGGCCCCTTTCCCGCCCGCCGTTGGCCCGGCCCCCGGCGGCGCAGCCCGTGGCAAGCACCCCCCCTTCGCCTGCACCCACCCTGGCCCCCGTCGCCCAGAGGCCGCTGGTGACTGGCGCTGCCCCCACGTCCCCAGCTTCGCCGTCCGCCGGCGCGCCTCCCCCGCGCAGCGTGACGCCCGCCGGCGGCTTCGCCGGGGACGGGCGGCGCTCCCGCGAGGTGCAGGTGGGGCTGCCACCGCCTGAGGAGGCCGTCCGTCACACGCCCCTGTTGCCGGAGGTCCCCTTGCCCTTGGAAGAGGAGGCGCCCAGCCGGCTGCCGGGGCAGATGCCAGCGGCCTGGGAACGCACGGACCCGCAATTCCCCCGCGTGGTGCCGGAGGCCCCGCTGCCAGCACCCGGCCCCCCGGCCGTCGCCAGGCCCGCCTCGCCTGGCCCGTCACGTCCCGTCGCCGCGCCAGCCACTCCGGCCAGCCCCCACAGCGGCGCGCCCGCGGCAGCGCCGCTTTCGCCCATGGCAGCGCCGGGCGGGCTTCTGCCGTCCCCGCTGCAGTCACCGCGCGTGCCGGTGCCGACGGGCGCGGGCCCAGCCATCGCGTCGCCACCGTCCGTGGCCGTCCCCGCGGCGCTGGTGGAAGTGTGGCCGCCGCCAGAAGCCACGCCCTCCGCGCCGCCCCGGCCCGTTTCCACAGCCGTCCCACGCACCCCGGCCGTCGCCGCCCCGGCCCCTGCACCGCCGGCGCCAGCGCGTGCCGCCAACACTGCACTTCCGCTGGACGCCGTGGCCGCCGCGTCGGGCCCTCGCCCCAGCCCCCAGGGCTTGCCGCCTTCGCCTGGACGCCCCACCCCTTCGGCTTCAATGCCGACGCCCATCCCCGCTGTGGCCGAAGCCCCGGTGCTGGCCATGCCCCGGCCGCCGGACGTGCGGCCACAGGCGCCGGCCGTCCGGGACGTGCGGGCGCGCCCGGCCTCCCTGTGGCGGCGCGCGGGGGCGCTGCTGTCGGACACGGCCATTGTCGGTGGCGTCCTCTACCTCTTCCTCTGGCTGGCCCTCCTCCTGGTGCGTCCGCCCGCTTGGCACAGGGCACAACTGCCGGGGCTGGACGGGGTGGTGGCGCGGCTGCACGCGGTGCAGGGCGTCTTGCCCTTCGCGCTGGTGTTGGGGGTGCTGCTGGCCGTCGTCTATTCCTCCGTCTACGGCTTTCTGTGGGGCGGGCGCAGCCCCGGGCGCTTCCTGTTTGGCATCCGCTTGGTGGACAAGCGCGGCCTGGCCCCAGGGCCGGGACGGGCTGTGGCGCGGGCCCTGCTGGCGGTGGTGTCCTTCGGGCTGTGCCTGGCCGGCTTCTGGCTGTCCCTCTTCGACAGGCGCGGGCAGACGCTGCATGACAAGCTGACGCGCACCTTCGTCGTGCGCCCAAGTTGAGGGGAGGGGGGCGCCCCCAAGCCTGTCCATGACGGCGCGCCTGGAAGACGTCCTGCTCGCCCGCGGGCTTTTGTCCGAAGAAAGGGTGGACGAAGCCCTGCGCGACTATGCGCTGGGCGGCGGGCGGCTGGACACCGTCTTCTTGGAATTGGGCGGCCTGTCGGAAACGGCCCTGTTGGGGGCCTTGGCCGAAGCGTCCGGCGTGCAGCCGCTGCACTTGGGCGACTACCAGCCCAACGTCGCGCTGGCGGTGGAGTTGCCGGGGGACATTGCGGACCGGCTGGACGTGGTCCCCATTTCCACCGAAGGGGTGACGCTGCACCTGGCCTCGGCTTACCCGGTGCCGGAGTTGGAGTTGCAGGCGCTGGGGGCCCTGCGCCAGCGCAAGCTGGTCCCGTGGGTGGCCGTCTCCGCGCGGGTGCGAGATTGGCTGTCCGCCCTGTACGGGCTGCCGTTGCCGGCGCGGGAGGCGGCGGTGCTGGCGGCGTTGGAACCCAACCGGCCCCTGCCTTTGCCGCTGCCGCCCCCCATCACCGAGGGAAGCCTGGACGAAGGCCTCACCTTGGAGGACCTGCTGGCCAAGGAAGTGTTGGGCACGCCGCCCGCCAAAGCGGCGGCGCCGCCCCAGGCCCCGCCCCCCACCGCCAAGCCGCCGGCCGCGCGCGCCAAGACACAGCGGGACTACCCGATGCTGGGCACGGCGGGCTTTCCGCTTGCCCCCCCAGCCGCGCAGGCGCCGGCCCCCAGCGAGACGGTGGTGGACTGGACGCTGGCCGAGGCGCGCAGCGCCCTGCGTGCAGTCACCAGCGAGCGCGACGCCATCAAGGACGTCGCCCTGCGCTATGGCCGGCGGACGTTTGACTTTTTGGCCGCCTTCGCCGTGGTGCACGGACAGGCGGTGGGCTGGGACGCCCTGGGGGAAGGGGCGGACAAGTCCCGGCTGCAGCAGCTGCAAGTCCCCTTGGACAGCCCCAGCCTTTTCCGCACCGTGGCCCTGGCGCATGCGGCTTACGCTGGCCCCGTCCCCAAGGACACCCTCACCCGGGACGTCCTGAAGCAGCTGCGGCGCGCCCCCCGCACCGTCTTCCTCCACCCGGTGGAAGTGCGCGGCCGGCTGGTGGCCATGGTGTACGGGGACCGGTCCGGCAAGCCCGTCAGCCAGCGCCGGCTGGCGGAGTTTCGCCTCTTCTGCCAGGAATTGTCCGGGGCCTTTTCGGAATTGCTGGTGCTGCGCCGTCAGCTGGCCGCCCCGGCGCGCCCTTCCACCCAAGGCACCGTCCAGGCGGCGCCGGCAGCCCCCCCTGCACCGCCCAGCTTGGACTGGGCGCCCGGGGTGCAGGCCTCGCCCGACAGTCTGGGGCGCGCCACCACCCGGCCCGGGCCCGGGCAGCCCGAAGGGGCCCGGCCCCCGCCGGACTTCCAGCCGGTGCTGGCACGGCTGGTGGGAAACGAAGCGACGCAGCGCGCCCGCGCCATGGCGGAGTTGGCCCGCACGCCGGAGGCCTCCGCCCGGGTGCTGGCCCAGGCCTTCCCCGGGCCGACGGCGTGGAGTCGCCTTCTGGTGGAGGAGTTGCCGGTGGCCGATGAATTGGGCCCCATTCCCGCCGCCCTGGTGCGCCTCGGCCGCCCGGGCGCCGGCGCGCTGGCGCCGCTGTTGGACGCGCCTTCCCCGCAGACGCGCTACTTCGCGCTGTTGACGGCCGGAAGCCTTCCCTTCCCGGAACTGGTCCCGGGCCTGTTGCGCGGGTTGTTTGACTTGGTGCCGGAGTTGTCTTCGGCGGCGCGGATGGCCGCCCGGGCCCTGCGGCGACTGCCACGCTTCGAGGCCGCGATGCCGTCGCTGCGCCAGGAGTTGGCGTCCAGAGACCCGATGCGGCGGATTCTGGCGGCGCGCGCCCTGGGGGCGCTGCGGGACCGCCAGGCAGTGGAAGGCCTGATTGGCCTGACAGGAAGCGACGACCTGCTGTGCGGCACCGCCGCCGCCGAGGCGCTGTTTGAAATTACCCGCGCCTCCTTCGGCAAAACCAAGCGGGCCTGGGTGGCGTGGTGGGCGGAAAACCGGCGCCGTTCCAGAAGCCAGTGGCTGTTGGCCGCGCTGCGCCACCCGGAAGTGGCCGTCCGGCGGGCGGCAGCCGAAGAGTTGACGGCCGCCTTGGGAGAGACGCTGGGCTATTGGCCGGACGCAGAGGAGAAGCAGCGCGAAGCAGCCGCGCAGCGCTGGGAGTTGGCCTTGCCAGACCCGCGGCTGCGCGCCCTCAACTGACGTTCCCCCCTTTTCCGACGGCCGCTTGCCCCGGCCTCCAAACCTTTTGGCAACGGCGGGAAAGTCCTCGAAGGCCCCGGGGCTATGACGCCGAAGGAAAGTTAAGTTTCAACGCCTTCGCCACCATCCCGGGGACCCGCAGCTTCACCCTTCATTCCTACGCCGGTCCAATCCTTCGAGATGAACCGGAAGCGGCTGGCGGACACCACCCTGGCCCGCCGCGGGCGTCGTCCCGCCGAAGTAACAGCCCGCAGGGCGCTTGCTAAAACCGCCCGGCCACTGCGGCGCCGCCGCCGCCGGCGGAGAGAAAGGCCGACGGCACGACAGCGGGGCCCTGGGGAAGGGGAACGTCCGCCGCCCGGGCGGACAATTCATAGCCCAGCACCGCGCCCACCACCGGAAGAAGCAGCGCCAGGCCATAGCTGCCCTTGGCCGCCGTGGAGTCGCTGTTGGCGGTGGCCGCCAGGTAGACGCTGCCGCCCACCGCCAGGCCGGCCATGCTGGACAGCCAGCTGATGAGGAAGCTTCCCTGTTCCCCAATGGTGTAGCCAGTCAGTGTCACCGCCAGCGGCGCGCCCACCGCCACCCCCAAGGGCGCACCGAAGAGCGACGTGAAGTGCTGCGTCTGGGGCGTGCTGTTTTGCGTGGCAAGCAGTCCGCTGAAGGCCCATTCGCTGAAGATGCCCACCGCCGCACCGCCCACCAGCCCCGCCCCAGCTTCCAGGCCAATCCGCAGCGGCGCGCTGAACTGCGGCGTTGCGGCGGCGGCAGTGGCGGCCGGCGTCGCGCCGGCGGCCAGGACGTCGGGGTCCGACAGGGCCGCTTGCACCTGCGCCCCGGCCGGCGCGCACCACAGCAGCACGGCCGTGGCCACTGCCACGCGACATCTCACGTCGGCACCTTCACGCTTGAAGCCACCTGGGGCGGCCCCGGCCTGGGCACGCCCCCCAACCGCACGCCGCAACTCTCGCACAGCCCCGGCCAAGCGGGCACCCTGGAAGCACGGGGTTTGGGCAAGGGGCCCCAAAAGGGGGGCCTTGGCCGTCACCCCACCACGGGCCCCAGCGCCCTTGCCGCGCGCTTCCGGAAGGGGCGAACTCTGCTAGACACATTTGCCCTGCGGCAGCACCAAAGGGAGGCCCATGGACGCACCTTCCGACGGCGATGGCTTGCGCAGCCGGCTTGAAGCGCTGGAACGCCAGGCGGACCTCGGCGGCGGCGCCGAGCGCATCGCCAAGCAGCATGAGGCCGGCAAGCTGACGGCGCGCGAGCGGCTGGACCTCCTCCTCGACGGCGGCACCTTTGTCGAATTGGACAAATTCGTCACCCACCGAAGCAGTGACTTCGGCATGGGCGAGCGCAAAATTCCCGGCGACGGCGTGGTGACTGGCTACGGGCAGGTGGACGGGCGCCAAGTCTTCGTCTTCGCCCAGGACTTCACCGTCTTCGGCGGTTCGCTGTCCGGGGCCTACGCCCAAAAAATCTGCAAGGTGATGGACCTCGCCACCCGGGTGGGCGCGCCCATTGTGGGCCTCAACGACTCGGGCGGCGCCAGAATTCAGGAAGGCGTGGAAAGCCTGGCCGGCTACGCCGACATTTTTCTGCGCAACACCCTGGCCAGCGGCGTGGTGCCGCAGCTGTCCCTCATCCTCGGCCCCTGCGCCGGCGGCGCGGTGTATTCGCCGGCCATCACCGACTTCATCCTGATGGTGAAGGACACCAGCTACATGTTCATTACCGGGCCGGAAGTCATCCGGACGGTGACCCACGAAGAAGTCACCAAGGAGGACTTGGGCGGGGCACTGGCCCACAACCAAAAGTCCGGGGTGGCCCACTTTGCCGCAGAGAATGAACAGGCGGCGGTGCTGCTGACCCGCGAGCTGTTGGGCTACTTGCCTTCCAACAACGCCGAGGACCCACCGGTGGTCCCGTGCGACGACGACGCCTTCCGCAGCGACGCCGCGCTGCGGGACGTCGTCCCGGCCAACCCCAACAAGCCCTATGACATGAAGGAGATTGTGCGGGCGGTGGTCGACCACCGGCACTTCTTCGAAGTCCAGGAGCACTTTGCCAAAAACATTGTGGTCGGCTTCGCCCGCCTCAACGGCCGCAGCGTGGGGGTGGTGGCCAACCAGCCGGCCTTCCTGGCCGGCGTCTTGGACATTTCGGCTTCGGTGAAGGCGGCCCGCTTCGTCCGCTTCTGCGACTGCTTCAACATTCCCCTGGTCACCTTCGTCGACGTGCCGGGCTTTCTTCCGGGGACGGCCCAGGAGTGGGGCGGCATCATCACCCACGGCGCCAAGCTGCTGTACGCCTTCGCCGAGGCCACCGTTCCCAAAGTCACCGTCATCACCCGCAAGGCGTATGGGGGCGCCTACGACGTCATGGCCAGCAAGCACATTCGCGCCGACATCAACTACGCCTACCCGACGGCCGAAATTGCCGTCATGGGGCCGGAAGGCGCCGTCAACATTGTGTTTCGAAATGAATTGCAGCGCGCCCCGGACCCCGACGCCGAGCGCGCGCGGCTGGTGGCCGATTACCGGGAGAAATTCGCCAACCCCTACAAGGCAGCGGAGCTCGGCTACATCGACGAAGTCATCCGTCCGGAACAAACCCGGGAGAAGCTGATTCGCGCCCTCAGCATGTTGAAGGACAAGCGCCAGGAGAACCTGCCGCGCAAGCACGGCAACATTCCGCTGTAACGGCCCCCCGGGGAAGAAAGGCCGACATGGGAGAGCTGGTGGAGAGCATCCAAGAAGCGGCCGAGCACGGGTACGGGCACAGCCTCAACAGCCGGGTGGGCGTGGCGGTGGCCGTCACCGCCACCATCCTGGCGCTGGCCAACATTGCCGGCGGCGAGGGGGTGCAGGAGATGAATTTGACGGCCAGCGAGGTGAACAACACCTGGGCCTACTTCCAGGCGAAAAGCACCAAGCAGCACCTGGCCGAAACCTCCCTCGCCCTGTTGGAGGCCCAAGGCGACCTCGCCCCGCAAAGCGCTGGCGTGCTGAAGCCGCGGCTGGACCACTACCGGGCGGAAGTCGCCCGCTATGAAAAGGAAAAGTCCGCCATTCAGGACAAGGCCGAAGCCCTGGAGGCGCGACGGGCGCAGCTGCAGGCGCGGGCCACCCGCTTTGGAATGGGCGAGGCCGCCTTCTCCCTGTCCTTGGCACTTTTTGGCCTGACGGCCCTCACCCAAAGGCGCTGGCTGCTTGGCCTGGGCCTCGTCTTTGGGCTGGCCGGCCTGTTGGCGGCGGGTTCCGCCCTGTTTTCGGTGGGCCTCCCACGCCCGCCCCCGACGCAAAAAGCCGACTGACGGCTTGGCCGCCGGCGACGGCGCGAAGCTGCCGGGGGTTACCCCGCGGCGAGGAAGGCCCAAACGCAGGCCGGCACGACGACGTTGTCCGTGGCCCGCGGAGAGGCCGCCTCGGCCGCGGCAGCGATGAGGCCGGCCAGCGCCGCGGCGGGCAAGCCCAAAGGCGCTGAAAACCACGCCCTTGCCACCAGGACGCCCAAGCTTGAAAAAACGGCCACCGCCAGGGCGCCTTCCAGGCTTTTGTATTTGCCGCCCGGCACCCGGAAACGGTGACGGCCGAAGGCCAGCCCCAGCGCACCGCCCACCCCGTCCCCCAGGGCCAGCGCCAACAGCGCGGCGGCCGCGGGGAAGGGCCGGCCGAGAAGGCCCACCGGCGTCAACACCGCCACCGAGGCGGTGTACAGGACGAGGCCACTCCAGCGTTCTTCGACGGAAGACACGGCGTCCACGGCGCGTTTCGCCCATGGCTTCTGCCGCGCAAGCCACGGCAGCGCCAGCATGCCCAACAGCGCCGCGCAGGGAATGGCCACCGGCCACGCCCAGCCGCGCCAGAAGGGCCAGCCCAACGGCCAGACGCCTGCGCCCACGTGCAGCACGTCCCGGACGTGCGTCCGGCGAAGGCCCAGCCGGCCCAAGGCATAAGCCGCGGCCAACCCGCCCAGAAGGACGCACCCCCACAGCGCGGCACGCTGCACGTCCGACATGGCTGGCCCAACCCTACAAGGCGCTGCGCCTGTCCGCCCGGTGCCCCGCGGGCTTGTTGGCAAGGTGGACGTGCCCTGGGCCCACCACCGCCACCTGGTAGTTGCGCAAGTACTGGCGGACGAAGGTTTGGACGTCCGCCGCGGTGGTGGCCCGGGTGCGCTCCGGCAGCGTCCGCGCCAAGCGAAAGTCAGCGCCGAGAAGGTGGGCCTGCAATAGCCGGTGGGCCGCCCCGTCCGTCGTCTCCTCGCCCAAGTAAAAGTCCACCAGGAAGGCGGCCCGGTAGCCGGCCAACTCCGCTTCGGACAGGGGCACCTCGCCCAGTTGGCGCACCACCGCCTGCATCACCCCCAGGGCCTGTTGGGCATCCACCGCACTGACGTACAGCCCGCCAAAGGACTGGAAGCGGTTGGTGGAAAGACGCACGTCCGGGGCGTAGCTGAGGTTGTAGCGGCTGCGCACTTCCAGAAAGGCGCGCGAGGAAAGCACCGCGGTGGCCAGCCGCGCGGTGGCAAAGTCCGGCGAGCGCCAACTGGGCCCGGCGAAGCCGGCCTGCAGGTAGGTGGTGGGAAGGGCCCGCTGCTGCTCGCGTAGGCGCGGCGCGTTGAAGTGCACCAGCCCAGGCGGCGGCGGAAGTGCGTCCCCCGGCGGCAGCAGGGCCAGGGCCGGGCGAAGGCGCGCCAACACTTCCTCCACTTGGACGTCGCCCACCACCACCACCACCAGCCGGTTTTGCGCCCGAAGGGCGGCCAGGTGGCTGCGCACCTCCTCCACCGACAGGGCCTGCACGCTGAGCGCTGTCCCCTGGGGACGGTTGGCGTAGGCCGTCCCGGTGAAGAGAAGTTCCTCGCTTAAGGCCTGCAGCGCGTCGTCCGGGTTTTCCTGTTCGCTGCGCAATTCCAGCAGTAGCCGCTCGCGCTGCAGGTCCACCTCGCTGGCCGCAAGTCGCGGGTGAAGAAACACGTCCAACAGCAGCGCCAGGGTGGCCTCAAAGTCCGCGCGCAGGGACTTGGCCACCAGCGCCGAATAGTCCGGCTCGGCAGTCGCCTCCAGCGTGCAGCCCAGCTTGGACAGCCGCTTGGAAAAGGCCGCCTTGTCCATCGACTCCGTCCCGCCGGAGGCGGCGGTGCGCAGCCCCAGCAACTCCACCCCTTGGGTGCGCGCGTCCACATTTTGGACGCCGCCGCGCATGGCCAGCGTCGTCGTCACCAACTCCGCGCCCGGCCACCGGCGCACCAGGACGTCCACGCCGCCCAGCCGCGCCAGGCTGACGTCCCCGTCCGTCACCAGTCCAGGGGGCGCCGGCACCACCGGCGCGGCCGGCCTGGGAGCAGGCGCGGTGGCGCAGGCGGCCAAGGCCAACAGCGTGCACGCGAAGAGGCTCCGCTTCAGGGGGCCACCGCCGCGTGGGAAGTCCGCGCCGCTCCAATGGGGATGGCCAGGCGCTCCAGCGCCGTGCGGGACAGGCCGTGCGCCTGCATCGCTTTGGAAAGCAGCACGCCGAGAATGTAGGGCTTGCCGAGGACGTAGGTGCGCACGTAGCGCGCAATGTCTGCTTGGGTGACGGCGTGCGTCTGCCAGAGGTAGCTCTGGTAGTATTCCAAACCGGCCGTCGACCACCAGAAGGACAGGGTATGGGCGAGCTCGCTCGGCTGTTCAATCTCCAGGGCGCGCTGAACTTGAAGTTGGTGCTGGGCGTCGTGCAGCTCCTCCAGGCTTAAGTAGTCCGGGTCCGCCATTTTTGGCAGTTCGGCTTCAATGGCGGAGATGCAAGCCAGGGCCTTCTCCGGCGTGGCTTCGAATTGCAATTGAATGGGGCCGGTGTTGCGCTGGGTAAACCAGGAGAAGCTGGCGCCGAGGCATACCCCGGACTCCACCAGCGCCTGCTGAAAGCGACTCGACGGCTGCAGCAGCGCCACGGTTTGTAAGTCTGCGGCGTAGGTGAGGTCGACGTCGTCCCCCACCGACGACGGGCCCTGCCAGGCAAATTCCCCGGTGACCGCCGCCACCGGCTGCTCCACCACCACCAGCCTGATTCTCGGCAACGGCGGATGGTGCACCAGCGGATGGGCCAGAAAGGGACTCTCCGCCGAGGGCTTCCAGCTGCCGTACAGCTTGGCCGCCAGCGCGAAGACGGTCTCGGCCTTCACCCCGCCGGTCACCACCAGCGCCGAGTTGTTGGGGACGTAGTAGCGCTCGCGCAACTCTCTCAGCTGCGCCACCGTGGCCTGCAGCACCGTCTTTCGGTTGCCGAGCGCGTCCTTGCGCGATGGGTACTTCCACCACAGCTGCTTGTCGATGGCCTGCGAGAGGTGGAACAGCGGGTCGGACTCGGCGCGGTCCATCTCCTGTGTCACCGCCAGGCGCTCTCGGGCCAACTCCGCTTCGTCAAAGTTGGGGGTGATGAGTGCGTCCCTGAGAAACTCCATCGCCGCTTCGAGGTGGTCCGCGGTGGTGGTGATGTAGGCCGTGACATGTTCTGTGTCGGTGGTGGCGTTGGAGGAGATGCCGATGCTGCGCACCCGGGCGTTGTAGGCGTCGGCGTCCGGCAGCGCGGCGGTCGGTTTGAAGAAGAGATGCTCCAACAGGTGGGACAGCCCATTGGCCTCGGGGGCCTCCGTCATGGCGCCGCTGCGCACCGCCGCCTCCACCGTCACCAGGGGCGAGGTGGGCACCTCCACCACCACCACTTGCAGGCCATTGGGCAACGTCCGGCTGAGAATGGGCGCGGAGGCCAGGCCGGCCAGTGGCCAGAGGACGAGGGCGAGGAGGGCGGCGCGTCGCATGAGGGACTTTCCTTACGAAACACGCCCAGGGCCGCGGGGAAATTCCTCGTCAGTTGAAGGATTGGCGCAACGCGTCAGTACCGTCAGCCTGGGGCCCCGGAAGCGGTGCAATAGAAGGCCACCCCATCCGTTGGTAGGGGGTACCGACAGTGAGGGTGCCATGGCGAAGGCCAACTGGGGTGTCCTTTTGGGGGGGGCGTACGCCCTCGGCCTGGCCATTCTCTTGGCCGTCGTGCTGTCACTTCCCGCCGGCACCGTGTGTCATTTGCGCACGGCCGTGGCCAGCGTCCCGTTGCAGGCCCAGCGCGCGGCGCAGCTGGCGCGGGTGGCCTTCCACGCTGGCTCTCTCGGCGTGAAGCACCTGCCCGCGGCGCTTGGGCCGCAAGGCGCACGCCACCGCGGCGCCCGCTTCTGCAACCGCGTGCAAAGCAGCACCGGCTGCAGCGGCCAGCGGTTGCTTTTGCCGTTGGGCGCACTGCCCACACCCAGCCTCGTCCCGGTCCTCGTCCGCGTCTTCTTCGCGGACGACGAAGGCTAAGCCACCCGCCCAGCGGGCAGGGCCGCGTCCACCCCGGGGGAAGGGCGTGGCGGCCAAGAAGCCCGCAATGCGTGGCCTTCGGCCGACGTACTTCCCTTCGCTAGGGGGCGGCGCTTTCCCTCCCAAGGTTGGCAGCGTGTGGAAGAGACTTCCGTGATGCATCCAGACCATCTTCCGACACCCACCGGTGCCCAGCGCTGGCAGCGCGGCGCGGTGCGCGTGCTGTTGTCTCCGCCCTTGCGCCTGGTGTGGACGTTGCTTCTCTTTTCGCTGGCCACCTGGGTGCTGGCGCGCTTCGCCCCTTCGCTGGGCCGCCTCCCCAACACCGCCCTCGGCGGCACTCTGCGCAACGCCCTTTTGGCGACGCTGGTGCTGTGGGCCAGCTTGCGGCTACTGGAGGGCAAGGGCCTGGAAGCGGCGGGGCTCGGGCTGCCGGGCGCTCCTTTACGCTTCGCGCAAGGCTACCTCGTCGGCGCAGGCCTCCTCACCTCCGTGGTGGCCACCCTGTGGGCGGCCGGCAGCTACCAGGTGCTGGGGTTTGGGGCCGGGGCCACCCCCCGCGCGCTGGGGCATGCTGCCCTGGTCTTCTTTTTCGTCGGCGTCTACGAGGAAGTCGTCAGCCGCGGCATCTTGTTTCGCCTCTTTGAGCAAACCTTCGGCAGCGCTGCGGCGCTGGCCGTCAGCGCCTTGCTTTTCGGCTTGGGCCACATGAGCAACCCCAATGCCACCTGGCTGTCCAGCACCGCCATTGCGTTGGAGGCAGGCCTCTGCCTCGGCGCCGCGTACCTCGCCACGCGCTCGCTGTGGCTCGTCATTGGGCTGCACACGGCGTGGAATTTCTTCGAAGGCCCGCTGTACGGCGCCACCGTCAGCGGCATCAAGCTGCCGGCGCTGTTGGACGCACGCTTTCCAGGACCGTCGTGGCTGACGGGCGGTGCCTTCGGCCCGGAGGCCGGGCTACCGGCCGTTGTCCTCGGCACCGGCCTGGGCGTGGCCTTCCTTGTCCTGGCCCGCCGCCGCCACCAATTCACCACGCCGCCCTGGGTGCGGCGTCTGTTGCGGATGGACAGGCCACCGCCCCTGCCCGGCGCCGCGACGGCCTAGCCCGCCGCTGGCTGCCCCAGGTGGGTTTGGCCGCGGGCCACCCCGCCTGTGGTTGCTCCCTCCGTCCCCCAAAGGAGAATGCTAAGCAGGCGTGCACCAGGGGCATGTTCTCCAAGCTTCTCATCGCCAACCGCGGGGAAATTGCCGTCCGCGTCATTCGCACCTGCCGCGACTTCGGCATCTCTCCGGTGGCCGTCTACTCCGAAGCGGACCGCGCCGCGCTGCACGTGCGCATGGCGGACGAGGCCTACTGCATCGGCCCGGCACCCTCCCGTGACAGCTACCTGCACCAGGAGCGCCTGTTGGCCGCGGCGCGGGCCTCCGGGGCCGAAGCCATTCACCCTGGCTACGGCTTTCTCAGCGAAAACGCCTCCTTTGTCCGGGCGGTGGAGGCGGCCGGCCTGGTCTTCGTCGGGCCGCCGGCGACTGCCATGGAAGCGATGGGGGAAAAGACGCGCGCCCGCGCGCTGATGCAGAAGGCCGGCGTCCCAGTGGTGCCGGGCAGCACCGCCCCCTTCGCCGACGCGGACGCCGCCTTGGCCTTCGCCCACACCATCGGCTTCCCGGTGATGCTGAAGGCTGCCGCCGGCGGCGGCGGCAAGGGCATGCGCCGGGTGGACACCGCCGCCCAATTGCCGGCGGCCTTTCGCGCCGCCCAAAGCGAGGCCCAAAACGCCTTCGGCGACGCCAGCGTCTACCTGGAAAAGCTTTTGGAAGGGCCCCGCCACATCGAGATTCAAATTTTCGCCGACACCCATGGGGCCTGCGTCCACCTGAATGAACGCGAGTGCTCCGCCCAACGCCGCCACCAGAAAGTCGTGGAAGAGACGCCCTCCGCCGCCCTGAGTGAGGCGATGCGCGCGCAGATGGGCGAAGTGGCGGTGCGTGCCGCCCGCGCGGTGGGCTACGTCGGTGCCGGGACGGTGGAATTCCTGGTCGACAAGCACCGCAACTTTTACTTTCTGGAGATGAATACCCGGCTGCAGGTGGAGCACCCGGTGACCGAGTGGGTGACGGGGTTGGACCTGGTCGGCTGGCAGCTGCGGGTGGCCCACGGCGAGCGGCTCGGCTTCACCACCCAGCCCCCGGTGGGCCATGCGCTGGAGGTGCGCGTCTACGCCGAGGACCCGAGCAAGAATTTCCTTCCCTCCCCGGGGCGCATTCGCTACCTGCGCGCGCCCAGCGGCCCCGGCGTGCGCGATGACTCCGGCGTCTACGCCGGCTACAGCGTCCCCACCACCTATGACCCGCTCATCTCCAAGCTGAGTGTCTGGGCGCCCAGCCGCCCGGAGGCCATTGCCCGCATGCGCCGCGCCTTGGGGGAGTACCTGGTGAAGGGCATTACCACCAACCTGCGCTACCTCCGCGCCCTGGTGCAGCACCCGGACTTCGTCAGCGGCAACTACGACACCTCCTTCCTCCCGGCTGCCCACGCCGCCCTCACCGCGCCCACCGACGGCGCTTTGGCGCAGGCAGCATTGCTGGCCTCCGTCGTCCACGCCCGAGAGAGGGACGTCCGCCGGCAGCGCGCCCGGCTGGGTGCGCCAGGCGAGGCCGGCCCCACGCTGTCCGCCTGGCGCCAACAGGGCCGACGCTTCGGCCGCTGACCCCCCCCCCCGCCTTCATGCCGAGCGTCCGCTACCTCGCCACGCTGCACGGCCACCACCAGCAGGTGGCGGTGGACGTGGAGGAGTTGGGCGACGGCCGCCTGGTGCTGACACTGGACGGCCAAGCCCATGCGGTGGACGCCGTGTCCTTGGACTTCGACGCCGTTTCGCTGCTTCTGGACGGACGGGTGTACGACGTTGAATTTGACGACGTCGGCGAGGAAGTGCGGGTGCTGGTGCGCGGGGACACCTTCCTGGTGGACGTGGCCGATGAGCGCGCCTTGCGGCTGCGGGCGGGGGCCGCCACCTTCCAGGTGGAGGGCAAAGTCACCCTCACCGCGCCCATGCCGGGCAAGGTGGTGCGGCTTTTGGTGAAGGCGGGGGAGGCGGTGGCGGAGGGCCAGGCCCTGTTGGTGGTCGAGGCGATGAAGATGGAGAACGAGTTGAAGAGTCCGAAGGCGGGCACCGTGACCGAGGTCTGGGCCAAAGAGGGCGCGACGGTGGAAGCCAACGCCAAGCTGTTGACGGTGGAGTGATGGGCACCCGCGACCGACAGCGCTGGCTGCGCGAGGTGTGGGCCAAGGCGGTGGCCAAATCCCCTGAGCGCAAGACGCGATTCACCACGTCCAGTGGTGTGGAGGTGCCCCCCATCCTCGGCCCGGACGGGCCGCTGCCCGAGGCCTACGCCGAAAAGCTGGGCTTTCCTGGCGAGCCCCCCTTCACCCGTGGCGTGCACCCCACCATGTACCGGGGACGGCCCTGGACGATGCGCCAGTACGCCGGTTTCGGAAGCGCCGAAGATGCCAACGCCCGCTACCACTACCTGTTGGCTTCCGGGCAGACCGGCCTCAGCGTCGCCTTTGACTTGCCGACGCAGATGGGCCGCGACCCGGACAGCCCGCGCGCCAAGGGCGAGGTGGGGAAAGTCGGCGTCTCCATCAGCTCGCTGGCCGACATGCAGGTGCTGCTTCGCGGGCTGCCCCTGGCCGAGGTTTCCACCTCGATGACCATCAACGCCACCGCGCCGATTCTCCTCGCCCTTTACCTGGCGGTGGGGGAGGCCCAGGGCGTCGCCGCGGAGGCACTCAGCGGAACGGTCCAAAACGACATCCTCAAGGAATACATCGCCCGGGGGACGTACATTTACCCGCCCGGGCCCTCGCTGCGCCTGGTGACGGATGTCTTCGCCTTCTGCGCCCGGCGCGTCCCGCGCTGGAACCCCATTTCCATTTCCGGCTACCACATTCGCGAGGCCGGCTCGACGGCAGCGCAGGAGATTGGCTTTACCCTCGGCAACGGCGTGGCCTACCTGGAGGCGGCGGTGAAGGCCGGCCTGGAAGTGGACGCTGTGGCTCCCCGCCTGTCCTTCTTCTTCAACGTCCACAACAACTTCCTCGAGGAGGTGGCCAAATTCCGCGCCGCCCGCAGGCTATGGGCCCGGCTGGTGAAGGAGCGCTTCGGCGCCAAGGACAGCCGCTCGCTGGCCTTGCGCTTCCACGCCCAGACAGCCGGCTCCACCCTCACCGCGCAGCAGCCAGACAACAACGTGGTGCGGGTGGCGCTGCAGACGCTGGCCGCGGCGTTTGGCGGCGCGCAGTCCCTGCACACCAACGGACGCGACGAGGCCCTGGCGCTGCCTTCCGAGGAGGCGGCCCGCCTGGCCCTCCGCACCCAGCAAATTGTCGCCTACGAATCTGGGGTGACGGACTTCATCGACCCGCTCGGCGGCAGCTACGCGGTGGAGTACCTGACCGACGCGCTGGAGGCCGCCGCGGAGACCCTTCTGGCCAAGGTGGACGCCCTCGGCGGCATGGTGCCGGCGATTGCCGAGGGCTTTCCGCAAAAGGAAATCCAAGACGCGGCCTACGAAGCCCAACGCGCCCTGGAAGAGAACCGCTCGGTGGTGGTGGGCGTCAACGCCTTCACCCAGGAGGAGCCGCCGCCCAAAAACCTCCTCCGCGTCAATGAAGACGTGGAGCGCACCCAGGCCGCGCAGCTGAAGGCCCTTCGCGCCCGCCGTTCCGCCCCAGCAGTCACCGGTGCGCTGGACGCGCTTCGGCGCGCGGCAGGGCAGAAGGACAACCTGGTGCCCCTCATCCTCGACGGCGTGAAGGCCCAAGCCACCTTGGGCGAAATTTCCGACGCCCTGCGGGACGTCTTCGGCGAGCACCGAGAGACGGTGGTGCTTTAAGCCCCCGAAGGCTTCGGCGCCGCGGCGCGCGAGCGCTCCAGCGCCCAGGCCACCAGCACCAACAGGGCGTAGCCGGCCAGCCCCTGCACGGCGAAGGCCCCCGGGCCGGCCGGCGGGGGAAGCAGCGGCGTCGCCACCGTCAGGGCCACCAAAAAAAGGCTGACCCCCACCGCCAACCAGCGCCCGCGCGCCGTGGTGGGGCGCGTGCCGCGCAGGTAGAGGAGGAGGCCTCCGCCAAGGCACGCGAGCTCCAACAGCAGCGTCGCCAACGGGTGGTTCCACAAGGAAAGGCCCAGCTTGAAGGACGACTCCGCTGCCAGGGGCAAGTCGGGCGTGTGCACCGGCACGTCCAGCAGGAAGTGGGAGAAGACGGCCGCCGCCACCAGCGCCGCTGCCGCAGCCGGCGCCCGCCGCAGAAGAAGCACCGCCACCCCGGCCAGCAGTGCCCAAGCCAGCGCGCCCAACAGGCTGTGGGTGTAGGGCATGTAGTACAAGTCGTAGGCGTTGTACGCGGTGAAGCCGGGGACGATGCGCACCTTCTCCACCCCGAGCAGCACGAAGCAAAAGAAGAGGACGTCCAACAGTTGGACGGCCAGAAAGAGGCCGGCCAGGGACAGGCTGGGGCGCACGCGCTTCACCGCCAACGAGACGCCATAGTGGCCGATGAACATGGCCTGTCCATCCTCCCGGAGGCCCAATTCGCCGGCCCGCCGCTTCACCCCGGCCCCGTGGCATGCTGGGGCCCGTCCACAACCCCCCAGCCCATGCGTGTCCCACCCCCCGACTTCGAGGCGCCGTCCCTGCGCGCAGCCCCGGACGCCCACTTCGCGCCCGCGCCAGCCGACGGCGTCCTCCCCGAAGGCTTCTACTCCACCACCAACCTGCCCACCTGGGTAAAGTCCGACGGGCAGTGGAGCATGCCGCGGGAGCCGCGGATGGACGCGGCGCTGGTGCGCGCCCCGGACGGCACGGTGTGGGCCCGGGAGATGCGCCGGGTGCGCCTGGGGGACGCGGTGGCGGTGGCCCTTCAGGAAGACGGCCGGGAAGGCATTCTCGTCAAGGAAGGCCTCTTCGACCCAGCCGGCAACGGCGCCTTCAAATTCATGAGCAGCGACGTCAGCCGGGAAAAGCCGACCGACTACGAAAAAATTGCCGGCCTGCTGGTGGAGGAAAAGGCCAAGGGCGGCCACGTGCTGTGGGTCACCGGGCCGGCCCTGGTGCATGCCCGCGCCCGGGAGGACTTGGCCTGGTTTGTCACCCACGGCTACGTCGGCGCGCTTCTCGCCGGCAACGCCGTCGCCGTGCATGACATTGAGGCCAGCCTCTTCGGCACCACGCTGGGGATGACGGGGGCCGGCGAGTCCCTGCCGCTGGGCCACGGCGCGCACCTGCGCGCCATTAACCGCATCCGCGCCGCGGGCGGCATTGCACCAGCCGTCCGCCAAGGCGTCCTCCGCGACGGCGTGATGCACGCCTGCGTGGTGCACCAAACGCCCTTTGTCCTGTGCGGCAGCATTCGCGATGACGGGCCGTTGCCGGAGGTGGCGACGGACGTCCTGGACGCCCAGGACGCCATGCGCCCGCACACCGGCCGGGCAACGGCGGCCGTCTTCATCGCCACCGCGCTGCACGCCATTGCCGTGGGCAACATGCTTCCCAGCTTCGTGGTGGACCCGGACGGCTGGCTTCGGCCGTTGCCAGTCGTCTGCGTGGACGCTTCAGAATTTGTGGTGAGTAAGCTGAGGGACCGCGGCACCCACCAGGCCTTCGGCGTGGTGACGAATGCCCAAGACTTCCTCCGCCTCCTCCGGCTGGCAGTCCAAGCCTCTGCCCCAGCCCGCACTGCCCCCTGAAGGGGACAGGCCTGTAGGAGAGGGGCCCCGGGCGACACCGTCGGCCCAGCACCGGCCGGGGGGCAATCCGCACCCGCGCAGGGCGGTTGGCCCCCCCCGCTGTGCGCTGGCCGGACGCGGCGCTGGGGTATACCTCTGCCCCGTGCCGCAAATTTTCGTCCGGGACGCGAAGGGGACGGTCCGGGGCCCGCTCGAGCCGGCCAGCGTGGAGCTGCTGGTGGAGGTGGGCGCCCTGCAAGGCAACCTCCTCGTCTCCCTCGACGGCGTCAACTACCGCTCCCCGGCCCGCTTTCCCGGGCTGAAAGAATTTGTCCCGCGGGAGTTGTGGGGGGACGACGGCGAGCCCCTGGAAGCAGGCAATGCGGTGCCGGTGCTGGGCGCCCGGCCGGCGGCCGCTGCTGCCCCGCCGCCCGTGCCTCGCGTCGAAGCCGCTGCCGCACCGCCGGCCGCCAGGGCGGCGCCCCGGCCGAGCCCCGCTGTCCCGCCGGCCGTGCCGCCCGCGGCGCCGGCCGCCCGGCCGGCGGTTGCAACCCAGGACGGGGCAACCCTTCCCAAGGTGACGGCCGCCGTCCCAGTCCCGGTGCGTGTGGCGGAGGAAGCCCCTCCGCTTCCCACCGACGCCGTCCCAGCCATTCCACCGGTGCCGGCGGTCGGGAAGAAGACGCCCACCGGCAGCTTCGCCATGGCGCCGCCCGCCGCAGTGCCCACGCCGGCGGCACCGCTACCGGCCGTGCCCGGGCCGGGTGAAACAGGGACGCGCATTCCAGCCGCGCCCATGCCGGTGCCGCCGCGCACCACCACGCCACGGCAACCACCCCCAGCAGCCGCTGTGCCCAGCCCCCCCTCCTTCACCGTGGCATCGGGGGACTTGGCTGAAATCTCAGCCATTCGCCTCTACGCGCAAGGCGCGGAAACCAACGTCACCGGCCTCTTCACCTTCGAGTTGCCAGACCGCTTCATTCTGTTGCACTTCCGCAAGGGAAATCCGGAGTTGGTGGACTCCTCGCACCCGGAAGACGCCGTCATCACCTTTCTCTCCAAGGCCTCGGTGGTGACGGCCGAGCAACTGAAAGTCGCGGAGAAGGAGAAGGGGCGCTTCGGCGGGGACGTCTTGGCCACGCTGTTTGCCTTGGGCCTGGTCAACCCGGCAGTCGTCTTCCCAGCCCTCAGCCAGCGTGCCGCCTCGCTGCTGTTGCGCGCTTTTCTTGCCCCCCAAGGTACCTTCCGCTACCAGCCGGTGGAGTTACCGCCCACCAAGGCATTGCCCTTGGGCAACCGCTGGGGCTTCTTGGCGGAGGTGCTGCGCCGCTTTCCGCTGGCGGAACTCAAACGCCGGATGATGGATGTCCGCCGGCGCCCCCTCGTCCGCCGGGGAGATGGCGGCACGCTGCCGGACCTCCGCCTCAGCGCGCAGGAGACGCGCGCACTGGCCACCTTCGACGGCACCCGCTCGCTGGCCCTGTTGGCACAAAGTCACCCCAACGAAATGGAAACCATTCTCCGGGTGGCCCTGCTTCTGAGAGAACTGGACGCTCTTTCCTTTCCGGAGGTGGAACTCAAAGGCGGGGCGGCACCCACCGGCGAGCACGCCGTCGTCGCTGCCGAAGCACCCCGTCCGGCGCCCGCCGCCTCGGCGCCGGCGGCTGCGCCCACGACGCGCCCGCCACCCATCTCCCCCACGCCCCCTCCCGCCACCGCACCGCGCGCCGTCAGCACCCCCACCCCCTCGCCGGCGGCCGCCCAGCGGGCCTTCCTTTCCACCCCCACGCCGGTGCCCGGCACGACGGTGGACTTCGAGGCAGAAATCCGCCTGCTGCGGGGCCGGCTGGAGAAGGGCAAGTCCCTCAACTTCTTCCAAATGCTCGGCCTCAGCGACAAGGCGGACGGGGCGGCGGTGAAGGCCGCGTACTTCAAGCTGGCCAAGCTGTACCACCCAGACACCCTGCCGCCGGATGCCCCGGAGGAGTTGTCGGACCTCCGCGCCCAAGCCTTCGCCATGGTGGGGGAAGCCTCCCGGGTGCTGGGGGACGACCAGTCGCGGGCCGACTACCTTGAATCCCTGAAGGCCGGCGGGGGCACCCAAGTCGACGTCCGGCAACTGCTGGCGGCCGAGGACGCCTTCCACAAGGGCGTGGCCTTCGTCAAAGCCCGGCGCTTCGGCGAGGCGGTGAAGGTGCTGGACGACGCCATCACCCTCAACCCGCGCGAGGGAGAATTCTACGCCTGGCGCGGCTACGCCCGCTTCTTCACCAGCGTCGACAAGAAGGCCGCCCTGGTGGACGCCATGCGGGACTTGCACCACGCCCTCAAGCTGAATGAGCGCTGCGCCCCGGCCCACTACCTCATCGGACAGCTGCAGAAGCTGAGCGGGGACAATGCCCTCGCCCTCAAACACTTCAAGCGCTGCGTCGCTTTGGACGCGGACCACGTCGACGCTCAGCGGGAAATTCGCCTCCTGGTCGGCCGCTGAAGGCCCCTGGCCCCCACTCCCCCATGCCCCTCACCGGAAAACAGCGGCGGCAGCTTCGGGCGCTCGGCCATCACCTGCAGCCGGTGGTGCAAGTGGGGCATTCCGGCGTCACCGAGGCGGTGGTCGCCGCGCTGGAACAAGCGCTGGTCGACCATGAGTTGGTGAAAGTGCGCATTTCGGAGAATGCACCGGAGCCCCGGGCGACCGCGGCCGCTGCCCTGGCCACCGCCACCTCCTCCGAAGTGGCCCAGGTGCTGGGCCGCACCGTGCTGCTTTACCGGGCCCGGCCCGAGGACCCGAAAATTCTCCTCTGAGCTTCGGCGCGCCTCTCGTACTCCGCCCGGACTTCGTCGGCCAGGGCCTGGGCATCGGCCTCTTTGGGGGGCACCCGGGGCTGGAGCACCGTCACCCGCACCTCGGCCCGCGGCGCCAGCCACGGGCCGTCGCCAGCCACCAGGGTGCGCGTCCCCTCAATCAGAATCGGCACCAAGGGCACCTGCTCCTCAATGGCGAGCAGGAAGGCTCCGCTGCGGAAGGGCAACAGCTGCTCGCCCTCCGCGTAGGTGCCTTCCGGGAAGAAGAAGACGGCCATGCCCCGCCGCAGCCAGCGCCGGGACGTCTCCAACATGGCGGCGGTCGAATGCAGCTTTCCCCGCTGCAGCGGGATGTGGCGGATGAGACTCATCATCCATCCCACCAGCGGCAGCCGGAACAGCGACACCTTGCTGACGAATTTGTAGGGGTGAAACAGGCCCATCACCGCGACGATGTCCGCCAGCGATTGGTGGTTGGCCACCAGCACCGCGGCGCCGGGAGGAAGCCTTTCCCTACCTTCCACCTGCACCCGCCAGCCGGGGTTGAGGCGGAGGTAGCCAAACGTCCAGTGGCACACCAGGGCGTGCAGGGCCCGCCGGTCGGCGTCAAAGGGAAAGGTGACGAGAAACAAAAGAAGGCCCACCACGACGCAGACCGGTGCCGTCAGGACAAACACCAGCGCAAACAACAGCGTCACCGCCACACTGGCAAAGCTAGGGCGCACGTGGGGCACTGCCGGACATCCCTTCAGCGGCCGGCGAGGCCGGCGGCGTGCGCCACGGCGTAGTTGACTTCCAAGCCGCCATCGACAACCAGGGTCTGCCCATTGACGTAGCCCGCATCCTGGCTGCAGAGCCAGGTGACGGGGGCCGCAATCTCCTCCGGCGAGGCGACATGGCCGAGCGGCACCTGGCCTGCGGGCTGCAGCTTCCACCGCCGGCCAGCTGTCCCCGGCGTAGAAGCGGGCGCTGTCGGTGTTGATGTAGCCCGGGTTGACGCCATTCACCCGAATGCCGTCGGAAGACAGCTCCACCGCCAAATACTTCACCAGCACTTCCATCGCGCCCTTCATCGCGCCAAGTAACCCGTGAAAGGGCAACGGCATGCGGCTGTCCATTCCGGAGACGGCCACCACGCTCGCCTTGCGGCCGGCCATCAGCGGCTGCGCCTCTTGCACCGCGAGGAGAAAACTCTTCACGGTGACAGAAAACGTCTTGTCCATTTGGTGGGCCTTCGTCCCAAGCAGGGGCAGAAAGGCGGTGGAAGCGGCGTTGGCCACCAACGCGTCGAGGCCACCAAATTCCTGGCGCACCCGGGCGAAGAGGGGTGGAAAGCTGGATTCGGGCAGAAGCTGGTCCGCCCGGAGACAGAGGCAGCGCCGCCCGAGGGCCGTCACTTCTTCGGCCAGCGAGGCAGCCATCGCCTCCTCGCGCCGCCAGGTGGCCACCACGTCCCAGCCCAAGTGCGCGAAACGCAACGCCACCGCCCGGCCCACCCCGCGCGAGGCGCCCGTCACCAATGCCACAGGTGCCATACCGACGGCTGGTCTAGCAGAGCGCCGCCCGCTGACGCTTGGGAAATGGCGTCTCCCCCGGGACGTATGCCCATAGTGCGGGCGGCATAGGAGGCGACTCAGGGGATGGGACTCGGATTCTTCTTAGGGCTGTGGCTGGTGCTGCTGGGCGCGCTTGGCGCCTCGTCCTTCTTGGCGCGTCGGGAGGAGGGGCGAAAGGTGCTGACGGCGCTCGAGCCCTACCAGGGATGGATTGGCGTGATTTCCGTCGTCTGGGGCGTCTGGCGCCTCGGCTTGTTGGTGCTCGGCGTCCGCTACCGACCCTGGCTCCTGAACGCGCTGACTGCAGGGCTGCTGGTGTGCCTCGGGCTCCTGCTCGGCGTGGGCATCATTCAAAGCTTCCTGAAGGACGCGAGCGGCCGCGACAACTTCACCAAGCTGGTGGGGAAGCTGACCCCCTACCGGCAGACGCTGGGCGTCGTTGCCATGGTGCTGGGCGGCGTCATCGTCCTGTCGAGCCTCTTCTAGCCCGCGCGCCGCCCGGGCCCCCGCTTGCCCGGTTCCCCACCACGGTGGGGCGGTGGCCACACACTGCGGGTTGCGCCCGGGGCCCTTCGCTGACAGACAGCACCCTGCCCCGCTGGGGCTGAAGTACCCCTTCCCCCATGCCGTTTGCCCTTCGCATTGCCCTCTTCGTCCTGGTGGTGACAGCCGTCCTGGGCGGCGGCCACCTGTACCTGTACCGGCGCCTCTTCCGGGACACCGGCGCCTCGCCGCGGGTGGCCCGGGTGGGCGCCATCCTGTTGGCCTTCCTCGGGCTATTGCTTCTTTTCGCCCGCGTGGTGGCCACCCGCCTGCACTCCGGCGCCGGCGACGCGCTGGCCCTCGCCGCCTGGTGCTGGATGGGGCTGGCCCTCTACCTCGGCCTGGTGCTGGCCGCCTCCCGGCTGCTGCTTCGGCTGGGCGACGCCAGGCGCCGCTGGCAGGGGCAAGCCCCCCTCGCCCCCGAGCGGCGCGCCTTCCTCGCTCGGGTGGCGGTGGCCGGCGCCTCGGCGGTCGCCACCGGGGCCGCCTCCTACGGGGTGTGGCGGGCCTTCCAGCCGCCGCTGTTGCGCGAGGTGGCCGTCCGCCTTCCCGGCCTCCCCCGCAGCCTGGACGGCTTCCGCCTGGTGCAGATGAGCGACTTGCACATCGGCGACGTCCTCGGTCGGCCCTTCCTTGAGGAATTGGTGCGGCGATGCAACGCGCTGCGGCCGGACCTGGTTGCCGTCACCGGGGATTTGGTGGACGGCAGTGTGGAGCACCTTGGCCCGGCGGTGTCTGCGCTGCGCGGGCTGACTTCGCGCCACGGCACCTTCTTCATCACCGGGAACCATGAATATTACTCCGGCGACAGGGAGTGGGCCCAGGCCCTGACGGAGATGGGCATCCAGGTGCTACGCAACCGGTACGTGACGCTGGGGGACGCTGGCGGACGGCTGGACTTGGTGGGGGTGGATGACTACGGCCAACGGGACGTCCCCAACGGGCGCGGCTATGACTTGGACAAGGCGCTTTCTGGGCGAGACCCAAGCCGGCCAGCCGTGCTGTTGGCCCACCAACCGCGCGGCGTGGAGGAAGCGCTGGCCCGGGGCATTGGCCTACAACTGTCCGGGCACACCCACGGCGGACAACTTTTTCCAATTACGCTTTTGGTGGAGGCCGCCTACCGTTACTCGGCCGGCTTGTACCGGGTGGGCGAGGGCCACGTGTACGTGAGTCGCGGCACCGGCTTCTGGGGCCCGCCGATGCGCATCGGCAGCCCCCCGGAAATTACCGCCGTCACACTGCTGGCTTGAGGGCCCCAACGAAGGCCGAGGCGGTGCCGGCGCTAGCGGGCGAGCTGCGGCGCTGGCTTCGCCTCCACCACCTTCACCACCGCAGTGGCGCCTGGAATTCGGTCTCCGGGCAGCGGCTCGGCGCGGCCGCCCAAGTACTTTTGCAGGAAGAGCTCGGCCCTGGCGGTGAAGTCGATGTTGTTTTCCGGGCGGGCAAAGCCGTGGCCTTCGTCCGGGTAGAGGACGTACGTCACGGCGAGCCCCTTCTTCTGCATGGCTGCCACAATCTGCTCGGACTCAGCCACCTTCACCCGTGGGTCATTGGCGCCCTGACCGATGAGGAGGGGGATGCGGATGTTGTCCACCGAGAAGAGAGGCGAGACGGCGTGGAGGTACTCGGCGTCCTTGGGGTCGTCGGGGTTTCCGAGGCGCACGTTGAAGGTGGATTTGAGGGCCTTCCAGTAGGGGGGAATGGTAGCCAACAAGGTGAGGAGGTTGGAGGGTCCGACAATGTCCACCGAGGCGCGAAAGACGTCCGGGGTAAAGGCGGCGCCGGCCAAGGCCGAGTAGCCACCGTAGCTGCCCCCCATGATGGCGAGTTGTTTGGGGTCGGCGATGCCCTGCTTCACCGCCCAGTCCACCGCGTCGATGAGGTCGGTGTGCATCTTCTTCCCCCACTGCTTGTCCCCGGCGTGGAGGAATGCCTTTCCGAAGCCCGTGCTGCCTCGGTAGTTGACTTGCAGGACGGCGTAGCCGCGGTTTGCCAACCACTGGGCATACGGGTTGTACCCCCAGAAGTCCCGCGACCAGGGCCCACCGTGCACGAAGAGGACAAGTGGGCCGGGACCCGCAGCGTGAAGAGGCCGACTCAAATAACCCCGCAGCTTGAGCCCGTCGCGGGCCGGAAACTCCACGGCCGCCATTGGAACCAGGGGCGCGCTGTCCAGCTTGGGCTGGGCCGCAAACATGAATTGGGCCCTCTGGGAGGGGCGGTCCCAGCGGTAGAAGCGCACACCGCCTTGGTCGAGGGTGTAGGCGACCAGCCAACTCTTGTCCGCTCGGTCCCGGGAGACGATGTGAAACGCACCCGGGGAGGCTTTGGCCAGGGCGTCGAAATCCGGCCGAACGCTGTCGTCCACCACCATCCAGAAGGGGAGGCCCGGGTCGAAACTTACGGCTTGCACCACGTGCTTCGTCGGATGGATGAAGACATCCACCGCGTCGGAGGCGGCGCTTTCGGCCACCACCTTCTCGGCGCCGGTCTTCACCGAACGCTGGACGATGCGCGCCGTGTCCCGGCCCAGCGAGCTGAGAAGGTAGGCCGAGGAGCCGTCGGCGCTGAAGTCGTACAGCTCTAAATTTTCCGTCGCCGGCGCGGACACCAGGACTCGCCAGTGTGCCTTCGCCGAGTCACGCACCCGCACTTCAGTGCTGCCGTCCGGAAGCGCCGCCTGGGCGCCCTTCACGAAGAGGTCGTCGGTGGCCGCCCAGCCCAGGACGTCGCCGGGGTTGGTGGTGTCCAACTCCAAGGCGCCCGTCTTCAAGTCGACCCGGTAGACGTCGAAATTCTGCCGGTTGCGCAAATTCATGCTCACCAGGATGCGCCCGGGAAGCTTGTGGCTGGTGGCCTCCAGCTCCGCCCGAATGCCCTGGTACGGGGTCAGGTCGCGGACGCTTTGTGTGGAGAGGTCCACCGCATAGACGTGCCAATTCTCATCGCCGTCCGAGTCCTGCAGGTACAACAGGGTGTTGGAGTCCTCGGCCCAGAAGTACCGGCGGATGCCGCGGCGCTTGTCTTGGGTGACTTGGGTGTCGTCGTCCTTGCCCACCGTCTTCACCCAAACCTGAAGCACGTCCTTCTTGTCCGGGGCAAGCCAGGCCAGCCGCTTGCCGTCCGGCGACAGGCGGGGCGCGGTGCGCTCGGGGTTCCCGAAAAGCACCTCGCGGGGAATCAGTGCCACAGCCGAGGCCGGCTTCGGCGGAGCTACCGCGGGCGCCGACTGTGCCAGGGCGCCGAGAGAGAAGCCGAGCGCGAGAAGACAGGCCGGACGACGCACGAAGGAGACATGCATTGGAGGAACCCTCGCTTCGCTGGGACGTTGGAATTCGGAGCGACACCCTACTGCTTCCCTCACCCCACGACGCAGTGACAAGGCGCTTCAGCCCTTGGCAGACGACGGGCCAAGCGCCTCGCGAAAAAAGGCGAGCGTCCGCTGCCAGGCCAATTCGGCTGCCTCCGGCGCATACACCTCGGGGCGCTTGTCGTTGGCAAAGGCATGGTCCGCCACGTAGCGGTACAGCGTCGCCTGGACCCCCGCGGCGCGCAGCGTCCGTTCCAGTGCGTCGACGCGCTCCGGGGAGACGTGGGTGTCACGGGTGGCGTAATGGCCCAGCACCTTGGCCGTAATGCGCGAGACGTCAGCCAGCGCGGGGGAGGGAATCCCATAAAAGGCCACCGCCGCCTTCACCTCCTTGTTATGGGCTGCCGCGGCGAGCGCATAGGCGCCGCCCATGCAGAAGCCCAGCGTGCCGAGTGCGCCAGCGCACCGCGGCAGCAGGGCCTGGACGGCCCGATGCAAGTCTTCGAGCGCGCGTTTGGCGTCGAGGGCCTGGGCGAAGGCAGCCGCCTCGGTGGCGTCCTTGGCCAGTTTGCCGCGGTAGAGGTCCACCGCGAAGGCCTGAAAGCCCTCCGCCCCGAGGCGGCGTGCGACGCCTCTCATCTGTTCGTTCAATCCCCACCACTCCTGGACGAGGAGGATGGCCGGGGCACCGGGGCCCGGCCCGTCTTCCAGGAAGCCTGGCAGTGGCGTGCCGTCGGCCGCGAAAAGCTGGGACATGGGGTTCCTCCGGGGGATGCGACAACTGCCGGGGGGAAAGGGCGGCCCACGCCGGGCGCCTTTCCTCCTGAAAGCAGAAGGTTGCAGCACCTTGTGGCACAAATTCCAGCGCGTCCCAGTTCCGGCGGCCGGGGCTGCAAGTTACTGGTGACTACATTGACCCCCGCAGTTAAGCACGACGCGCCTTGGGCCGAGGGTTAAGCCCTGGGACTCCATCGGAGGACGCTAGACAATGACTCTTCCCCTCGTCGCAGTCCTGCTGGTGCTGAGCCAAACCTCAGCGCCGCCCCCTGCCAAGGAGACTCAGCCGCCGCCGCTCGACTTCTCCTCCAAGGGGCTGCCGGACCCGATGGTGCCGCCCAAGGACGCGGGCCTTCCCCTGTTGACGTTGGAGCAGGCCCTGGCGCAGGCGAGCACCCGCAACCTGGACTTGAAGGCGGCCATTGCCCGCTACCAGGCGGCCAAGGAAACTGTTTGGAAAACGGCCTCCGGCTACCTGCCCCAGCTGGCAGCTCAAGGCAGCTACACCCGCAACAACATTGGCGCGGTGTTCGCGGCGCCGACCGGGCTGTACATCCGCCAGGGCGTCCCGGAGACAAATTACTACGCGCCGCCGCCGGCCAACCTGCCCGGGACGGTGCCCAACCCGGCGCTGACCGTCGTGCCGACGTACCAGAAGATTGTGGTGCAAGAGGAGAACCAGTGGCAGGGCAACATCCACGGAAGCCAAAACCTCCTCGCCCTCTCGCTCATCGCTTCCATCCGCTCGTCCACCCTCACCGCCCGCGCCGCGGAATTCACCTTGGAGAACACCCGGAGAAACATCCTCTTCGGCGTGGCCCAGCAGTACTACAGCGCCGCTGGGCTGCGCCGAGCGGCGGCGGTCCAAGCCCAGCTGCTGGACATTCAGACTTACCGGGAGAAGGACGCCGAGGTGCGGTTCAACGCTGGCTCGGTCAATAAAATCTTCCTCCTCAGCGCCCAGATTGGGAAGGCGCAGGCCGAGCAGTCGCTGCGCGCCTCGAACTACGCCTATGCCTCCTCCAAGGCGGCCCTGGCAATCCTCCTCGAGCGCAGCCCGAACTTCGAAGTGGACTTGCCGCCCGAACCGGTGCTTCCCCGCGAGCTGGAACACCTGGAAGAGACGGCCCCCATGAAGCGTCCGGACGTCCAGGCCCTCAAGACGCAGGCCGACGCGGCCGCCGCCAACACCACCAGCATTTGGCTCAGCTACTTGCCCACCATTGCCTTCAGCGGCTCCTACATGATTAGCAACGCCACCGGCTTCACCGGCCTCAGCAACACCTGGTACTGGAGCGTCGGCCTCAACTGGACCCTCTTCGACGGTGGCTTGCGCGAGGCCAGTCTACGCGAGGCACAGGCCAATGAGCGCGCCGCGGTGGCGAGCGCTCAGTCGCTGGACTTGCAGTCCAAGGAGCAAGTGCACTCGGCGCAGCTGGCACTGGAGTCGGCCCGCGCCAACCGCGACAAGGCTGCAGAGCAGGTGCAGCTGGCCCGGGAAAACCTCCAACTCATTCGGATTAATACCGAGGCCGGGGCGGCCACCTACCTCGAACAAGAAGACGCCATCTCTTCCCTCGACGAGGCCGAACTCACCCTCATTCAAGAGACGCTGAATGCCGAGCTGGGGGTGCTGGCTCTCGAAAATGCCGCTGGCACCTTTGACCCCCAGTAAGCAGCCTCACTGCCAGGTCCAGCCGGCGTAGCGCTCGCGCAGCGCGGACTTCAGGAATTTCCCCGCTCCGGTGCGGGGAATGGCGTCCAGGAAAACGAAGGCGTCCGGCAGCCAGAAGGCGGCGAAGTGCGGGGCCAGGAAGTCCCGCAGCTCCTCTGGGCTTGCCCTGGCCCCTTCCCGCAGGACCACCGCGGCCAGCGGACGCTCGCACCACTTGGGGTGGGGCACGGCCACCACCGCGGCTTCTTTCACCGCCGGGTGCCCCATCAGCCGGTTCTCCAACTCCACGCTGGAAATCCACTCCCCACCGGACTTAATCAAGTCCTTCGTTCGGTCGCACACCTTGATGGAGCCTGAGCCGTCCAGGGTGACGACGTCCCCGGTGCGGAACCAGCCGTCCTCTGTCCAGCGGTCGCCGGCCTCGTCGTTTTCAAAGTATTCCGATGCCACCCAGGGCCCACGCACGTGCAGCTCGCCCGGCGTTTCCCCGTCCCACGGTACTTCCCCGGCTTCGCTGACGGCGCGAACTTCCACCCAAGGCAACGGGCGGCCCTGGCGGGTGCGCTGCGCGTAGCGCTCATCCTCGGAAAGGCTGGGCGCCTCGGGCCCCAGCTGGCTGACCGAACCCACCGGGGACATTTCCGTCATCCCCCAGGCGTGCACCACCTGCAGCCCGTGCCGGTCGAAGGCGCGCACCATCGACTCCGGCGCGGCCGAGCCGCCCACCACCATCCGCAGCCCAGGGGCCAGCTGCCACCGCCCGGGCTCCCGTTCCAGCGCTTCGAGGATGGCCATCCACACCGTGGGCACGCCAGCGGCGATGGTGACCGCCTCCGACTGAAGCAACTCCAACAGGCTGACCGCGTCCAGGTGGGGCCCGGGAAACACCAACTTACAGCCCACCATGGTGGCCGCGTGCGGCAGCCCCCAGGCATTGGCGTGAAACATCGGCACCACCGGCAACAGCGTGTCCCGGTGGCTGAGCGCGAGGCCATCCACCAGCGCGACGGCGAAGGCGTGCAGGGCGTTGCTGCGGTGGCTGTAGACGACGCCCTTCGGCTGCCCGGTGGTGCCGGAGGTGTAACACATGCCGGCGGCGTCCCCCTCGGACAGCACCGGCGGTGTCCAACGGCCGGTGGCCGTGGCGAGCAGCGCTTCGTATTCCCCTCCGCCCGCGGAGGGCACCACCACCACCTTCTCCAAGCTGACGCGGTCGCGAAACTTCTCGAGGAGGGGAAGCAGCACTTCATCCACCAACAGGACGCGGTCCTGGGCGTGCTGGACAATGTAAGCCAAGTCGTCCGGATGCAGCCGCAGGTTGAGGGTGTGCACCACGCCACCGGCCAGCGGCGCCCCCAGGTACAATTCTAGGTGGGCGGCGTGGTTCCACATCAGGCTGGCCACGCGGTCCCCCCGGCGCAGGCCCCAGCCGGCCAATGCCTCGGCCAGCCTCCAGGCCCGCGCGCACACCGCGCCATAGGTGGTGCGGTGCACGCTTCTGTCCGGGCGACGAGACACCACCTCCATCTGCGCGAAGTGCTTCGCCGAGCGCTCCACCAGCCGGTCCAGGGTGAGCGGGAAGTCCATCATCGTCGCAAGCCGAGGGGCCATGGCTGGGGACCGCCTTCCTGGGAGGCCCACCCTTTACGGTGAGGCCGCCGCGAAGGTGTCGCAGGCCTCCAGCTTGCCTTCTTTCAGCCCGCGGCCAAACCACGCCACCCGTTGCTGCGAAGTGCCGTGGGTGAAGCTGTCGGGGACGACGTAACCCTGGGCGCGCTTCTGCAGGGTGTCGTCCCCGATGGCGGCCGCAGCCCGCAGTCCTGCTTCCATGTCCCCGGGCTGCAGCAGCGGCCCCCGCCGGTTGGCCTGGTTGGCCCACACTCCGGCGAAGCAGTCCGCCTGCAGCTCCTGCCGCACCGACAGCTGGTTGGCGAAGGCGCGGTCCGCCCCTTGGCGCAGCGCGTCCACCTTGGAAAAAATGCCCAGCTGCTTCTGCACGTGGTGCCCCACTTCGTGGGCCACCACGTAAGCCCGGGCGAAGTCCCCCGGCGCGCCAAAGCGCCGTGTCAACTCATCGAAGAAGGACAAGTCCAAAAAAACGCGGTCGTCGGACGGGCAGTAGAAGGGGCCGGATGCACTTTGGGCGAGGCCGCAGGCCGATTGGACCGCCCCGCGGAAAAGCACCAGCTTGGGAGGGACGTAGCGGAGGCCGCGCGCCGCAAACAGTGGCGTCCAGGTGTCCTCGGTGCTGGCCAGCACCACCGAGACGAAGTCCTTCTGCCGCTCCTCCTGCGGACTGCCCTTCACCGGGGCGGTGGAGGTGGACGTGCTGCCCGGGGCAGAGTCCGTCTGGCTTAACAGGGCCAGCAGCTGCGAGGGGTCGACGCCGAACACCCACCCCAGCAGCAGCGCCAACAGCGTCACCCCGGTGCCGATGGCCACCGGCCGGCCGACGCCGCGCCGGTCCTCCACGTTGTCGCTGCGGCGCCCTTCCTCCCAGTCCATGGCCTCTCCCCAAGGAATGTCCCCAAGCCCCCCGGGGGCAAATTGGAAGGCTCTCCTACCACGGCCGAAGCAGCATCGCTTCAGTGTGACGACGGCTTGTCGACGAAGTGGACGTCCCACAGGTTGGCCGAGGCCTCCACTGCCACCAGGGCCTTGGCATGTTCCGAAAGCGCGTCGAAGTAGTCCAAGTACACCTCATTCACCGTCCGCTCGGCGTCGAGGACTTCCAGCAGCGTCGCACTGCCGCGCTGGTAGCTGTAGAAGGTGGCCTCGGCCACTTTGTCGGCGTCGGTGAGGACGCCGCCGGTGAAGAGGTCCACCCGCTGCACCGCGGCGGTGTAGCGGGCCAGTGCCTGGCGGACGTCCACTTCGACGGCCAGTTCGCCCTGGCGCAGCGTCAGCAGGGCCTGGGCTTTGCCGGCCTCCGCCGCATCCAGTTCGCCGTTGTAAATGCGGGCCAGCGGCAAGGGGATGGAAAAGCCAAAGGTCAGCGCGCTGAAGGGGGGCTGGGCGAAGGCCTGACTGCCCCTGGCGGTGTAGATGTAGCCGAGGTTGAGGGTCAAATCCTCCCAGCGGTTGGCGTGGGCCAGGTGCACCTTGCCCTCAGCCACTTCCACCGCATAGCGCTTGCTCGCCAAGTCCGGTCGCGCCGCCTGGGCCCGAAGCACCAGCTTGTCTGCTTCGAAGGAGCGGCTGGGAATGTCGAGCGTGCCGGACGGGGTAATGGCGACGGCGGAGCGGCCCAGCCTCAGCCCAAGCGCGAGGCGGGCACTCTCCGCCGTCCCTTCGGCGGCCAACACTTCGCTGACGAAGCGCTGCGCCTCCACCCGGGACTGTAAGTAAGCCACCTGTCCAATGTCGCCGGCCCGCAACCGTTCGGCGTTGACGGCCACCAGGCGCGCAAAGCCAGCCTGCGTCTTGCGTTTGCGCTCCAGCACCATGCGGCTGTAGAGCGCGTCGATGTAGTCGCTGGTCGAGTTGCTGCGCAGGGTCCGGAAGAAGTCTTCGAGGTCGCTAATCGCCTGGGACGTCCCGGCCTTGGCCACCTCGACTCGGGAGCCGCGCTTGCCACCAATCTCGATGGTTTGCGACAAGCCCACGTCGTAGCTGATGGGCGAGCCGACGTTGCTCAGGTCGACCGAGCCCACCCCGGCTGAAAGCACCGGCTCCGGGAAGACGCGGGCCAGAGAGATTTGGGCCTCGGCGATGGGCACGTTCAGCTTCTGGGCGGCCAGCTCGAGGTTGGCCGAGCCCACCCTGGAGAGGTACTGCTCGAAACTCATCGTCGTGTCGTCGGCGCTGGCCGCGGCCCCGGACACCAGGCCCAGAAGAAGCAGGGCTGGCCTCATGCCTCGTTCTCCACCGGTTGCGGCGCGGCCACCGCCGCCGGATGGCGCTTCTGGACCCAGCGCTCAATCACTTCGTACAGGACGGGCAGCACCAACAGGGTGAGGAGGGTGGCCGAGACCAGTCCCCCCACCACCACCGTCGCCAAAGGACGCTGCACGTCGCTGCCGATGCCGCGAGCCAGGGCCGCCGGAATGAGGCCCAAGGTGGCCACCGTGGCCGTCATCAGCACCGGCCGAAAGCGCTCTTCGGCACCGCGGGCCACCGCCTCCATCAAGTCCATCCCGCTGTCGCGCAGGTGGTTGAGGTTGGACACCATCAGCACGCCGTTCTGCACCGACACCCCGAAGAGGGCGATGAAGCCCACCGCACTCGAGACGTTGAGAGTCATCCCCCGCAGGTGCAGCGCCACCATGCCGCCCAGCACCGCCAACGGGACGTTGATGAGGATGAGCGCCGCATGCCGCAGCGTCCCGAAGGCGCCGTAGAGGAGCAGGAAGATGAGGGCCAGCACCACCGGCATGATGAACGCCAGCCGGGCCTGCGCCCGCTGCTGGTTCTCAAACAGGCCGCCCCAGGTGATTTCGGTGGTGGCCGGGTCGTATTTGACGTCCCTTTCGATGTTCTCCCGGGCCTCCTTCAGAAAGGACGAGAGGTCGCGCCCTCGGAGGTTCAGCTTCACCGTCAGGTGGCGTCGGTTGGTTTCCCGGGTGATGGTGCTCTCTCCGGACTTGAGCGAGACGTCGGCCACCTGACTTAAGGGAATGCGGGCTCCCCCAGGGGCGGTCAGGGTGAGGTCTCCAATTTCCTCGGGGTTACTCCGCACGCCGGGAATGAAGCGCACGGCAATGTCGTAGCGGCGCTCGCCGAGGAAGAGCTGACCGACGGCGCGGCCACCGATGCCGACTTCAATCAGGTCCGCAATGTCCGAAACGTTGATGCCGAAGCGCGCCGCTGCTTCGCGGTTGACCCTCACCTGCAGCTGCGGAAGTGGCGGCTCCTGGTCAATCGACACGTCCACCGCGCCGGGAGTCTTCTCCAGCGTCTCCACCACCTCGTTGGCGACGCGCCGTGTCTCGGCGAAGTCCTTGCCGTAAATTTTTACCACCAACTCGCTGTGCGCGCCGGCAATCTTGTCATTGACGCCGTCAATCATCGGCTGGCTGAAGCCGACGGCAATTCCAGGAATGCGTGCGTAGCGCCTGTCCAGCTTCTCGATGAGGTCCCGCTTCGTCTCCCCGCCCTTCCAGGTGCTGTAGGGCGTCAGCCCGACGGCGGCTTCAATGTGCGAAGGCGTCCAGGGGTCGGTCCCGTCGTCGTTTCGCCCGAGCTGCGTCACGACGTAGGACACTTCCTTGAATTCGCGCGTGGCCTGCCGAAGCTCGCCCGCCATTTCGCTGGCCTTCTGAAGCGAGACACCGGGCGGCAGTTGCACCTGGAGCCAGATGGAGCCTTCATCCAATTCCGGGAGAAATTCCTTCCCCACGGTGATGGTGAGGACGATGGCGATGAGGAGGGCCACCGCCGCCGGCACCAGGGCCAGGGCCGGACGGCCCAGCACGCTTCGCAGATTTCGGTCGTAGGCCCGTGTCACCCAGGCCAGCGCCGGGTTCTTCCAAAATTTCCGCGGGCGCGTGTAGGCGGCCAGGGCCAGCCCGGGGACCAGCGCCAACGCCACCAGGAGAGCGCCGGCCAGCGCGTAGCCCACGGTGTAGGCCATCGGAGAGAAGAGCTTCTTCTCCACCCGCTGGAAGGCGAAGAGCGGGATGTAGGCGGTGATGATGATGACGGTGGCAAAAAAAATCGGCCGGGCCACCTGGGTGGCCGCGGTGCGCGCCTCCTCCAGCCGCACCGGCGTGGTGGGGTGGGCCTCTCGTCGCCGCAGGATGTTCTCCATCACCACGATGGAGCCGTCGACGATGATGCCAAAGTCGATGGCGCCCAGCGATAAGAGGTTGGCTGGGATGTTGGTGAGGTGCATCAGGATGAAGGCGATGAGCAGTGACAGCGGGATGGTGATGGCAACAATCAGTGCGCCGCGGATGCTGCCCAAGAAAAGCATCAGCACCAGCACCACCAGCGTTATCCCCTCCAGCAGCGTATGGGACACGGTGTTGAGGGTGGTTTTCACCAAGTCGGTGCGGTCGAGGTAGGGCACCACCTTCACGTCCGGCGGAAGCAGCCCGTGGTTGAGGGCCTTCACCTTGGCGTGCAGTCCCTCCAGCACCCGGGAGGGGTTCTCTCCGCGGAGCAGCAGCACAATTCCCGAAACTCCATCCGGGTTGTCGTCCTTGCCGAGGATGCCGTTGCGTTCCAATGCGCCGAGCCGCAGCTCGCCGAGGTTGTGCAACAGCACCGGCGTGCCGTTCTTCTGGTTGATGACGATGTTGCCCAAATCATCCAGCGAACGGATGAGGCCGATGCCGCGCACGACGAAGGCCTCGTCCCCCCGCCGCACCATGCTGCCCCCGGCGTTGGAGTTGTTGGACGACACTGCGTCCATCACCTGCTTCAACGACAGGTTGTACTGGGCGAGTTTGTTCGGGTCGAGCAACAGCTGGAACTGCGTCGTCTCTCCGCCGAAGTCGGTCACGTCGGCCACCCCGAAGACCTGCTTCAGGGTGGGGATGACCACCCACTCCTGCAATTCCCGCAGCTCGCGCTGTCCCCGGTTCGGCGACTCCAGCGTGTACCTATAAATTTCGCCAATCGGCGAGGTGAGCGGGTCGAGGCCGGTGTTGGCGCTGGTCGGGAGGTTGACGCCATTGATGCGCTCCTGAATCCGCTGCCGGGCGAAGTAGTCCTCCACGCCATCTCGGAAGACGAGGGTGATGAGTGAAAGACCGAAGGTGCTCTTGCTGCGCATCACCTGCAGCCCGGGGATGCCGTTCAACTCGCGCTCCAGCGGGATGGTGACCTGCTCCTCCACCTCCTCGGCCGCGTGGCCCGGGAAAGTCGTCACCACCTGGGCGGTGGTGTCGGAAATGTCCGGGTAGGCCTCGACCGACAGCTCGGTCCAGGAATACACGCCGAAGACCGCCAGCAACAAAAAGAGCGCCACCATCAGCCAGCGGCGGTCCAGGCAGAAGGAGACGAAGCGGTCAATCACTGCAGCACCACGACCTCGCTCGTCACCACGTTGGTGCCCGCGTCCAGGCCTTCGGTAATGACGGTCACCGGGCCCTGCTGCTGCCCGGTCACCACGCGCCTCGGCTCGAAGACCCAGGGCGCGACCTCCACGTAGGTGAAGCTTTCGTCACCGCGCAGCACCAGCGCCGTGGTGGGCACCACCACCCGTGGGGTGGACGTCCCGGCGAAGCGGACGGTGGCGAACATGCCCGGCTTGAAGCGGCCGTCTGGGTTGTTGATGGCGACCCGCACTTTGACGGTGCGGGTGTCGAGGTCGAGCAGGTCCGCAACCGAAAAGACTTTCCCGACGAAGCGCTCGTCCGGGTAAGCGGAGAAGACGGCCGTGGCCTCATCCCCCACCTTCACCCGCCGCACGTCCTTCTCCTGGACGCTGGCGGTCAGCCAAACCGTCGACAGGTCGGCCACCGTCATCAGCACGGCGTTCGGGTCGTTCTTGAATTCACCACCGGTGACCGCCAGGTCCACCACCCGGCCGGAAATGGGAGAGCGCACCACCAGCGGCCCGGGGGGAGCGCCGATGGTGACGCCCAGCTGTTCCAGGCGCTTTCTGGCCCGCTCCAACTCGCTTTGCGCCACGGTGCGGTCGGTGTCCGCCTGTTCCAGGTCACGCTGGGCCCCAATCCCATGCTCGGTCAGGTCCTTCTGGCGCGCGTACGTCTTCTGGGCTTGGGCCAGTCCACTTTTCGCCTTGACGAAGTCCGCCTGGGCCTGGCCGAGGTCCGGGGAGTTGAGAGTCAGCAGAGGTTGGCCCTTTTCCACGCGGTCCCCCAGGTGGACGAGCAATTTCTCGACCCGGCCGGCCGCCGGCGGAGAAATCCTCGCCAGCCGCGCCGGGTCGCTTTCCACGGAGGCGGTGGCAAGCAGCTGGCTTTGGATGTCCTGCTCGGTGGCGGGCTCAACTTTCAGGCGGCTCCGCAGCGGGGAGCCTTCGGGCACCACCACCTTGGTGCCCTCGCGCTCGTACATGTCGGCGGGCGCCTCGCCCACCTTTCCTTTGCTGCACGCCGCCACCAAAAGCAAAGCACCCAGTCGCCAGCGAAGGTGACGGCGCAGTGTCGAGCGGGCCACATTCAACGGGCGTACCCCCGGAGAAGCCATGGCGCGCTGCCTAGCACTGGGTGCAAGTCATGGGAAAGCATGACGAGCAACGTTCCTGTGGCACCGCGTCACGTCAGCTGCTGAGTTGCGCCGACAAAAAGCGCACCGCCTGGCGCTCGGCCCAGAAGCGGGGTGCCCACAGCTGGCCGGTGAGGAAGCCGACGTGGCCCCCACGCTGCGGGCGCAGCACCGTTAAGTTGGCGGCCGAAGCGGAGGCGGGCAGCGAGGTGCCCGGAATCATCGGGTCATCCTCGGCATTCAGAAGCAGGGCGGGCCGCCGGACTTCGTGAAGCCGCGGCCCGCTGGAGCAGCGCTGGTAGTAGTCAAGGGCGCCGAGGTAGCCGTTGCTGGGGGCGGTGAAAGTCTCGTCAAATTCCTGCAGGGTCTGCGCCCGACGGACGCGCTCGGCGTCCAGTCCCTGGCCCGGGTGGCTCGCCAGCTTGGCCAGCGCCTTGGCCTTGAGAGTTTTGAGGAAGTGTCGGCGGTACAGGCCACATCCGCCCCACGGCCGGTCCAAGGCCTGGGCGCACGCCAGCAAGTCAAATGGGGCACTCACCGCTGCAGCGGCGACGAAGGGCGCAGCGTCCTTGGTTTCGGCCAAAAGCTTCAAAAGGGCGTTGCCCCCCAGGGAGAAGCCCACCGCCAGCAGCGGGCCACGGACGCGGGTGCGCAGGTGCCCGGCCACGTACAGGGGGTCGGCTGTCTCCCCTGAGCAGTAGCTGCGCAGTTTCCGGTTGGGCTCGCCGCTGCAGGAACGGAAATTCATCGCCACCGCACCCCACCCCAGCGCGGCTGCCTCGTGCAGCGTCTGGCGCACGTAGCCCGAGGCACTGCTGCCTTCCAGCCCGTGGAGGACAAGCACGTGGGGCCGGCCCGGCGGCGCCTCCAGCCAGTCCAAGTCGAGGAAGTCGCCGTCCGGCGTCTCCAGCCGCTCGCGCCGCAGCGGCAGCGCGGCCGGGCGCCGCAGCACATAGGCCAAAAGCGTCTGCGCCTGCGGGTGCGCCAGGCCCGGGGCCGGCTCAAACGGCTCAGCCTGGAAGGTCAGGCCGGAACCTTGTCGCACGCTTGTGCGCACGCCGCGCAGCTGTCGGCGCAGGCCTTGCAAATGGCATGGTGCAACTCATGCTTCCGGCAGGCCCTCTCGCAGTCGCGGCAGATTTGCGCGCAGACAACGGCCATCGGCTTGAGCCTCGGCGAGCCCTGCACCGCCAGCGCGGCGATGGCCTCACAAGTCGGAAGCATGGCGGCAACGGTGGTGGCGCACTCAGCGATGCTGACATCTCCTTTGCTGAGAAGCGTCAAGCAGTGCTGTTGGCAGGCCTGCCCGACTTGGATGCAGGCAAAGGCTGCGTCCAGCAGGGCCGCGTGCACCGTCGCCGGAGGGACCGCGGGAGGCGATGTCTCGGCGGCCCGCGCGCGCAAGGCGGCCCCCACCGCCACCGCGGCCACACTGCCCAACACCACCTGGCGTCGTTTCATCAGGTGCTCCCTTCCATACCGGGCAGCGTCCGCCGGAGGTGTCTCGGCTGTCAATTTCGTTCAGCGCGCGGGGAGTCAGCGTGCCGCGCGGGGGCGTGACAGCCGACGGGCACGTCCCAGGCGCGGGCGGCGCGTCGACGGGAAGGGGCGCGGCACCAAGTCCCCAATCGGGTCCGGGCAGACGGCGCGGAGACGGCAGCTGCCGCACTCGGCGCCGCTCCACACCGCTTGAAACAAGGCGCGGAGCCGGTCGAGCACGTCATAGTCCTCGGTCAGCAGCCCCAACTCGAAGTTGCGTGCGTCGGGGTGCTTGGCTCCCAACCCGGCCCCAGTCAGGTTGGCGCTGCCGAGGTAGGCCCAAGCCCCGTCCACCAGCACGCATTTGAAATGGACGCGCGGGCACACCTTCAGCTGAAGCCCGCCCCGAACCAGCGACGGCAGCGCGTCAAAGGCGCGCCGGAAGGGGCGGCTCGGCAACTCGGCATGAAGCAACCGCAACTCGACACCGCGGGCGGCCAGGGTCTGGAAGAGGGTCAGCACCGAGTCAAAGCGTCCTCGGTGCTCGACAAACATCGCCTTCACGTTGGCCGTCGCAATCCATGCCGACTCTCGCGCGCCGGCGAGTTTGTCGAGAATGACGCGGCGGTAGAGGGCCTCGCCGGTCACCAGCTCTGCTTGGATGGGACGCAGGCTTTTGCAGGTAGCACGGGCCGGGCGCCCCGTCCTGAAATCGACCACAGGGCTGCTAGGCTTGCCCCCCCTTTCCAAAGCCCGTGGCCTCGCTCACCGTCCAGCCCCATCCGCTGCTTGCGCTTCGCGCTTTCCTCACCCAATTTCCTGAGCCGCTGGGCGCGCTGCCGGCGGAGGCCTACCAGGACGTCCTGTCTCTGTCGGCCGAGGTGCCGTTTGTGGCCACCGACGCCACGCGGGCGGCCATTCGGGAACTCCTGCGCCACGGAGGCTTCAAGCCAACCGGGCGAAGTAAGCCCGCCCCTGAGTACCTGGCCCGCGCGGCGGCCGAAGGCCAGCTCAAGTCCATCAACCCCGCAGTGGACGTCGGCAACGCGGTGGCGCTGCACACCGGGCTTCCCTTCAGCGTCCTGGACGTAGAGCGCCTGGTGCCCCCCTTGCGCGTGCAGCTGGCGCCCGCGGGAAGCCGCTTTGTCTTCAATGCCTCGGGGCAGGAGATTGACGTCGGGCATCTGGTCGTCCTGCAGGACGGCGCCGGCCCGTGCGCCAACGCCGTCAAGGACGCGCAGCGGACGAAAACCGACGCCTCCACCACGCAGACACTGACCGTGGTGTGGGGCAGTCGCGTGCTGGGAGGAGCCATCGACGAAGCCGTGGGCTGGGCGTGGGAGTTGCTCGCCCGCGTCAGCGCCAGCTGCGAAACGCTGAGTTGCGTCTCTCCTCCGGACACTCCCCCTTAGCCGTCGCGCGGGCCTTCCAAGGCCGGCCGCTCGCGAGCAGCGCGCGGCACCATCTCGGCGAAGGGGTCCTTCGTCGAGAAGCCCCACTCGGCATCGAAGCCGGCACGGAAGCGGGCGAGTGCATCGGCCCTCGCCTGGCCCTCCAGGGCGTAGGCATTGCAGACGTGCCGCGCCAAGTCGGCGAGGACAATCCCCCACGCCGCCGGGTCGCGGTAGGCGTCGGCCCGAACCGTCACGTGGAGGCGGCCATGCGCCGACCAGAAGCGCAAGACTTCCCGGGCCTCGTCGTCGATGGCAGCGATTGGGGGAATGGACAACTCGTTGTCGTGTGCCATCCGTCTTTCTTTCGTGCCGAAGAAGTTTAAATCTCTGGGTCTGACGCGCTCAGCGCATTCCTGGAGGCGCCCGTCGCCGCCCCGGCTTCGGACGGGCGCGGGCGGACGCCGCGCGCCCACCCCGTTTCGGGGAAAGCCGAAGGGGGGCGCGGTCCGGTCCCGAAGACGCCACCTCCCACTCGGCATCCAGGCCCTCCCGAATCCGCTCCAAGGCCACCTGCACCGGCAGCCCCTTCCGACCGTAGCTACGCGCCGCGGCGACGGCCACGTCCACCAGGGCCACGCCCCACGCGGCCGGGTCCATCCACAAGTCCTCGCGCAACTGCACGCCGACTTGTTCCCCCGACACCCAGGCCCGGAGGAACTCCAGCGAGGCTGGATTCGCTCGAGACAGCGCTGGGGCCTGCAGGGCAAACCCCAAGGGAGGTGGGTCGGCGATGAGACCGTCATTCATGTCGGGCCAAAGCCACCGCAGGAAACGTGCCGTACCCTCGGAATTACCCGAACCCAGGCATTTCCGCCTGGGGGCAGCCTTCGCCAGTGGGGTCCAGCCGAAGGCGAGGATGACTGTCCCCCACAGTTGCCGCGACCCTGGGGCCAGAACGACCGCGGTATGGTTGTGAAATGACGCCACGGGTCGAAGTCGCCGCCTGGGACGCAGCGGCCTTCCACGCACTCAACCGCGACTTCGGGCCGGCGGTGGACGCCCTGGTGCGCTTCTTCCACGGGCCGTCCTCGGCGCTGTTGTGCGGCGCGGCGCTGCTCCTGTTTTGCCTTTACCGTTGGCGAGCCCGGGCCCTCCCGGTGGTCCTGGCGGCGGTCCTGGCCACCGTCGCGACCGACCTCATCGGCGCCCGCATCCTCAAGCCAGCCTTTGCCCGCACGCGGCCCTGCTATGCGTTGGCGCCGGGGACATTCCGCCAGTTGGTGCCCGCGACCAATTCTGGCTCCATCCCCAGTCTGCACGCCGCCAACTGGTTTGCCGCCGCGACGCCCGTCGCGGTGGCTGCGCCGCCCGCGGCACCAGTTCTGTTTGCACTGGCCACGCTGGCCAGCCTCAGCCGTGTGGTGGCCGGCGTCCATTGGCCCTCGGACGTCCTGGTGGGTGCCCTGTTGGGCGTGGGGGTGGGGCTGTTGGTGACCCTTCTCCTTCGCCGACTGATGCGCGCGCGGGCAGACTTCAGGGCGCGCCGGGGCAACCGCGGCGGGGTGACTCAGCTGGGGCAACAGCTGAGTCGTCACCGGCCACCGCCTTCTTGAAAAACGCCCGACTTCCGGAAGCATTCCCTTAGGGCGTGTTCGCCGGTACGGCCTGAATCGTCGGCGAGAAGTACGGGTCGTTGGCGTGCTGGCCGACCACGTAGCACAGGCCCTGGGCGTTGAGGTGCGACTGAGACTGTGCGCTGAAAGCCATGAAGGCATTCACGGCATTCGGCACCCCGGTGGTCCCGTTCACGTTCAGAATGACCAGTGGACAACCAGTGGCGTCCGTCCCGCCCCCGGTGCACGTCTCTGGGGGCGGCGCGTTCACACACCCGGACTGCAGCTGATAGGGCGACCGGTCGGCGAGCGGTGTCACTCCGTCGCCAAACGTGGCGGCAATCGTTTGAGGGGTGTTGTTTATCCAGAAGGTACCGCCGGCGGTGGGCGCGAACGCAGCCAGCGGGTCAAACCTCAGGTTCGCGCCCTCCTGCCGCAGCTTGTCCCAGAAGGTGTGGTCGGTGTGCATGGTAATTTGAGCGATGTATGTGCCGTCGGGGTTGGTCTGCACGCCCCGGTCCGCAAGGTTGTCCTCCGAGGCGCTGTAGTCGTAATTGACGCAATTGAGCATCGACGTGGCGTCATTCCAGCCAAACGCGAAATTCACCGTGGTCGGGAAGGCGGCAAACTGCGCCTGAACGCCAGCGTCCGGATAGACGCCGGTGCCAACGTACGTGGCCTGGCCTCGAATCAGCTTATTCCATCCGTACTTCACCATCAGCGCGTAGTCAGGGTACTCAGCCGGCGTGAGGTTGACGGACGTGGCGGGAACGCTGGCGCTGGCTGCTACTTCGTCGTACGAAAAAGCGTATCGGACGGCGGTGTCAAACGGTTGCCCGTTGTCCAACTTCGTCCAGATGAAGAGCCCTTGGGCAGGCTCGACGCCGTCTTTGCCCACAAAGCCGGCGGCTCGGTGCGCGTCGATGACGTAGGGCCCTGGCTTGATGGCCACTTGTGAACCCATGTCTTGCCACGTCTGATTCAAGAGTGGGTCGGTGTTGAGCCGCACGTTGGCCACGATGAAGATGTATTCGCTAAAGGTCATGGTCCAGCCATCGACGAAGTTGGGATCCCCCTGGTTGGCCGGACAGAAGGGCAGTCCCGAAATTCCCAGCGTCTCACCAGAGAACGTCACCCCAATGCTGTTGGCGATGCTGGTCTGTGCGTTGAAGCCGGGGTCGTAATTGGTGCAAAGACCTACGCTGTTGGCGGCGCCCGCGTCGCACGGATTCGTTTGGGCGTTGCTATTCGACGTCCCAGAACTGCAGCCAGCAACCGCACAGAGAAGGACGCTCGTCCCCAGTACCCTCCAGCGGGTTGTTGGCTTCCTGTTGTGACTCTTCATGACTTCTCCTTAGAGAGCTCAGCTTCTGAGCCCGATGTCGTTGACCGCACTGCCACTTCGCTTCTTGTGCTCGAGCGTTCGACTGCTCGAATGCTGAATCAGCCCAAGGCGTCTCATTGGGGCGTTAACTCAAAGGCGTAGACACCGGTCGTGGCCTGAATGTTGTTCAACACCGCGGCCTGAAAGGCAGAATCCACCGTCCAGCCGTAGGGGCCACCCGGGCCACCGTCTGCAGTCCCGGCGTCGGTGCTTTGGGCCGGGAGCAGCTGCGCAAAGTCCGCGCCGTTGAACCAGGTGGTCGGGTCAACCTGCAACGTCAGCAGCGAAGGACTGGTGACGAAATTCAGGTCGCACTCCGCCCCGTTCACGCGTTGTATCCACGGCAATGGAGTGTCAACCGACGCTAAACTCGAATCGATAATCACCCACCCTTCGAAGGGCACTTGCGTCACTCCCATGGAAGCCACACCGGCGAGGTAGGCAGTGGCATTCTTCGCAGGACCCCCCACGTCTGGGTCGGTGATGGTGCTGTCCGGGGGAAAGAGCTCGATCTCGACCGCCACCGCCGGGCCTGCGCCCGCGCCAGTTTGTCCGCTCACGCCATCGGTGACGGGGACCAGGGCTGGATTCAGCGTGTCCACAGTCACTTGGCGGAGGGACTCCGCGATCACCACGCCGTCGCGGAATTCCCCCGTATTGGGTGGGTCGATGTTGAAATAGAACGGACCCAAATCAATCTTTGCCGCGTCCAACTCGACCGCCCAGCCCAGCTCGGTGGTAAAGAAAAGAGGGCCTGCGTCGGGACGCTGGAGCCCACCGATGGAAAAGGAAGCTTCAAAGAGGTTGCCCGCAGTTCGATTGGAGCAGCCGCCAGCCACCACCACGGCCATCACCGACACAGCGACCTTCCAACTCATCGGTCGGACTCCTTGTCGAGGATGATGGCCACTCCAAAGAGGACCGAGAACGGTGAGGCGGCCGTGAAATGCTCACTGGCAGTCAAGGTGGGGTAAGGCTGATGTTGGAAGTAAGACGCGTAAAAGAATTCGCTGGCGGGGTATCGCGAATTCAAAAGGTTCTGAAGGTTCACGCTGAGGTTGATGAAGCTCCAGCGCAGGCTGGCTGAGGCGTTGACAACGAACGTCGGGCTCGACGATTGGCCCAGGGGCAGGGCGCGGACCCCGATGTAGTTGAGGCCCAGGCCAACGGTGCCCGTGAAGGCGTGGTCCGCGAGCCTCCAGGGAAGCCGCCCAAAGACAACCGTGTCCGAGCGGGCGACCACGCTCGGAACGTAGGGGACCAGCGAGTGGTCGTTGTCAAACGTCGCGTAGACGTAGGTAAAAGTCAGGGACTCGTCTATCCATCGACCCGTGAGTCGAGTCGCGGCGACGACTCCTTGCCGAGTGGTCCCACTTGAAAGGGCCAACACCCCCAAATCGGGATTGAAGATGAGGTCCTGGCCGACGTGCGTATAGAAATAGAGCGCCCGCGCACTCGCTTGAAAGGTCGGCCAGATTTCGTGGTAAATCAATCCAGCTTCTGCCGCGCGGATTGCCGAGAATGGCGCTTGCTCGTCCTGAAGAACGTAATTGGCCGGCAGGGATTGGGCGCCTAGGCCGTAGCTAGCGGTGGCAGTTAAGTTGAAGGGCAAATCATAAAAGACCGAAACCTTAGGCTCTGCGACGAGCGCCGTGGCCGTCGTGCGCTGGTCCGGGAGGCGGGCCCCTCCTTCCGGGTCAATCGTTCCGCAAATGACGTTCGTCTGGCCGCTGTGCTCCACGTACTCGAGTGGCAAGTAACAGAGGTTGAGGACGTTGTAGTCGAAGTACTCGAAACGCAGCCCGGCTTGAATTTTGAGGGGCCGAATCGGCTGCAAGGCAAGAGCGGCATACCCAGCAACGTTGAAAATGTCGGTGATGAAGTCCTGCTGGTATTCGTATGGAATTTCTGTTCCGAATTTGACCCGTTGAATCTCTGGGGTGGTGTGGTCGTAGCGCGCGTAGTAACCGACTTCGAGCGACTGGTTGAACCCAAAGAGATTTCGCTCCAAGCGGTACGAGCCACTCAACCCGGCGGTGATGTCCGTGAATTGCTGAAGGATGCCGTCGCCCCGCTGTGGATGGTAGGTTTGACCCTGAAGGACAGGGTCGAGCAGGAACCCGGTAAAATTCTCCAGGATGCGGACGCCGTTGTAGATGATGAAAGCATTCTGGGTGAGCACCCCACTCTGGATCGGATCAATCAGCTGAAACGACAAGGAATAGTGTTGGGCATCGCCTCCCTGACTCGCGTCTTCGGTGCCGTAATAGGTGACGGCGCCAATGGCGAGGTCGTTTTGGCTTATCACCCCGGCGCTCTTGTAGTGGGTCGCATAGGCCGTACCGAGCACACGCCACAGGCCGTGTGCGCCGAGTTCGCCTTCGTATTGGGCCATCGCGCTGGCGCTGGTCGCCGCTCGGTTGGTCCCGAAGCCGTCGGTGGTTGTAAATTGCACCGCGGCAAAGGTGCCGTCGCGTTCGCCCGCGGGCGCCCAAAGGAGGAGGTAACGCTGTGTATTGAAGGAGCCGAATTGAAATTGCCCAGTCAGCTGGCGGTCTGAGACGCCCAGCTGGTAGTCGGCGCTTCCTGCCACTGCGAAGTCCCCTTGACGGGGGTCGAACGGGCCTTCGATGACGTGCAGGCTCTGCACCAGCTCCGGAATGATGAAATGGGTATCGGCGTAGCCGTGGGCGTCCGGATTATCGACTTGGTTGATGGGAACCCCATTGACCGTGAATTGAATGTCTTGGCCTTGTGGGGAATCGAATCCTCGCAGAATGACCTCGTCCGCGTGACCGGCGCCGCCTTCATTTCCGATAAAAATTCCGGGAGCCAGTTCCAGTAGGCCCTCCGGGGTGTTTCCGACCAGGTTCGCCATCTGGCCAACTTCAATTTGAAAGTCACTCGCGCCGACGCTCGGCGGCCGTGGCGCTCCACGAACGTTGACCTCATTGACGCTGGGTTGGGCAGTCCCTGGGCCGGCCGCGGGTGGAGGAATTGGCGCAACGAAGGGTGAGGGCTGCGGCGCCGGCACCACCGGCGGCGGAGGCTGCGCTGCAGGCGCAATCACCGGCGCTCCTGCGGGCGCAGCCGCTTGCGCAGTGGGCGTATCCGGCTTGGCCCCCGGCGCAGTCACCGGGGGCGGCTGGAAGACGAAGGGAATGCGAATTCGCGCTGGATAGGGAACTCCGTCCCGAAGCGCCGGCCGGAATTTCCACTGCTTCACCGCGGCGATGGCTGCGGCGTCAAAGTCCGCGCCCCCGCTGCTGACGACGACCGGCTCCTGCACACTCCCATCCGGCTGCACCGTGACAAGCAGCGTCACCGTGGCCGCCTCGGTGTGGGCGGCTGGGTAAAGCGCCGCTGGGTTTTCGAGAACCTCGGGCGGAGAGATGCTTTGTGCCAGCGCCGCCTGCCCAACCGGCAGTGCCAAAAGCCAAGCGCGCGCCAAAAGGAATCTCATCATCGGAAGAAGTGCACCGAGAACGGCGGGGTGGTTCCAGAAATGGCGCGGCCAGACTCATCCCGCGCAAAGACATAGGTCTCGCTCAGTGCACAGTGCCGAGCCGCCCGCTCGAAGGTGGGGGTCGCCGGGCCGAGAATGTCGACACCTTGGGGCTCCCCATCGCGGTCGACGTGCACGGCGATGAGGACACGGACGCTCTTTAGGTCCGTGTTTTCCTCCTCTTGGGGCCAGGCGCAGGCCCAATCGGTGCGCGCTGGTGCCGCCAGGCGCGCTTGACTGACGCCCGTTCCGCGAGCAGCCGCGTGGACGTCGGTGACTGCCGTCAAACTGGTTCCCGTCGAGGCAGTGACGCCGCCGGCGTACACGTTTCCCTTTCCAATCACCATGTCGAAACCGGTCATGTCCAGTGGACGGTCTGGCGTCGGAGCCACGGCAACGACCTTCCCCGCCGCAGCCGCGGCGGGAGCCTTCTCTGGCTTTCGGCGGGCTGGCGGGGGCGGGGGCGGCTCAGGCGGAGGGGGCGGCGGCTTCTCCAATGTGACGCTTTGGGTCAGCACCACCGGAGGAGGCGCGGTCGGGGCCGCCTCACTCCGTAGGCTCAAGCCGATGAGAACGGCATGCACCAGCAGGGCGATGGCGACCGCCGAAACGACGCGCCACGGGCGCTCCTCGTCCCGTCCCAGCCACTTTGCGTAAAAGGGCCCCGGCCGCGGGCCCAGTGAGCCCGGCGGAATGGGGTAGCGAAGTGGTCGACGGTCGACCGACACAGTCATGGGGGCCGGGGAGAGGCGCCACTGGGCACGACAACCCCAAAGGCGATGTGGGTGACGTCCGCTTGCGCCAAGAGGTCCATCACGTGGATGACACGCTCGTGGTAGACGTGTCCGTCGGCCTGAATGACAACGTTGAGGTCCGGGTGGGCTGCTCGCTCGGCACGCACCAGCGGCAAAATGGCGTCGTCGCTCGCCACCTTTTGCCCATTCACCGTGGTGCTCCCATCGGGCAGAAGACCGACGGAGAAAATAATCTGCGTCGCCTCTCCACTCGCGGCCTTCGGGAGCTCCAGAGGAAGCGCAGTCGCCGGAGCAATGACCAACTTCGCCGTCACCATGAAGATGATGAGCAGCACCAGCATGATGTCCACCAACGGCGTGACGTTGATGCCAGAAATCATCTGATTCGACCCGTTGCCGTTGGCGGCCACCTCACGCACCTCCCTGGACGGCAGTCGCTGGGTCCTCGACGCGCGGCGGATTGGGGGCCACCTCAGCGTTCAAGTGCGCGAGCAGCACCTTGGACAGCGCCTCGGTGTTGGCGAGCGTGGACTGAATCCGGCGCTGGAAATAGTTGAAGGCGGCGACGGCTGGAATGGCGACAAACAGGCCAACCGCCGTCGCTACCAACGCCTCGGAAATCCCCGTCATGATGGTGGCGGAAGAGCCGGCCGTCGCCCTCAAGGCGTCGGTGGTCCCCAACACCTCAAAGGCTTCGATGACGCCGATGACCGTTCCCAGAAGACCGATGAAGGGGGCGTTGTTTCCCAACGTGCCGAGGAAGGCGAGCCCCCGTTCTAGTCGCATCCGCTCGAGAGCCTCAGCACCCTCCATCGCCTCCTGGGCCGAGAGCGGGCCCATGTCCGCATGAAGCAGGCCTGCCAGCACGACGCTCGCCTCCGCCGACTTGGACTTCCGCATTCGGTGGATGGCGTCCCGGTAGCGTGTCGCGCGCAATAGCTCATCCAGCTCACGGGCGAGGCCGCCGACATCGTCCCGAATGGAGCGAAAGAAGAACAGCCGCTCGATGATGAGAACGAGGCTGGCGATGGAAAGAAGCATCAGGAGCCACATCACCCACGAGGCGTGAAGTCCGGTGAGGGCCTGTTTGAGGTGAGAAACAATGTGCATAGAAAGCGCCTAGGTTGGGTGGAGAGGGACGGGGGTCTCGAAGCCTGCGGGGGAGCCCCCACAAAGGGAAGGCGCTGGGGTCGCGGCGGCGTGCGCCGCGCCACAACGTCCAGCCCGGGCCCATGACGTTCAGGAAGGCCGCATTTCGGCGCGGCACCCCGTCGGTACGAAGGGACCGGAGTTAGGCGCTGCCCGGGGGAGACTGCTTCGGGGCACGCAGCAGCAGCGTGTCGTCCGCTCGGGACGAAGCATCGCCCGGGCCGACGGCGCAGACTAGCGAGCCAACGACGAGTGCCAACTCGGCGACGCCGGGCGGATTGCCCCAGTCACGGCGTGCCGCTTGGACTGGACAGTGGTGGTCATCGACGTCCTCGACCGCGGCGGACTGACCGCTGTGCAGGCCGAGGGGCCCGGCGACTTCCTCGGGGGCCCCTGCAACGGAGTCGCCTCTGCCGAGCTCAGTAACGGTGCCGTGTTCCCAACACATCCCGTGCCGCTCGAGCAGCAGGTGTGTCAGGCCGAGGACCTGGACGCCAATGAGGAGGAGGCACAGGCCACCGGCCACCGGGGGGCTGCGGCGGCTCCAGCGGCTTTGTCGGCGAGTGCTCTGCATCCCTACGGAGCCCACGCGGGGCACACACTGGGATTCCGTCCATAGTGCACTCGGCCACGCGCACGCAAGGTAGGTGTCGGTCTGGACAGAAAGCCAAACTCCTTTTCTTGGCCCGGCGAGCGACTATGTGGGGGTGATGCGTCCGCCTCCAGTCGCGCTCCTTCTGCCGGTGGTCCTCGCTTGTCAGACGGTCGGGCAGTCGGAGGCACCCCCGGCCGCGCCGTCCACGCGCTTCGTCGTTCGCTACCCGGTGGAACTCGCGCCGGGGCCCCTCGACGGCCGACTGGTGGTCGTCGTGGCTGTGGGGGGGACACCCGAGCCAAGGCTTCAGGTTGACGTCGATGAAAACAGCGACCAGACGCCGGAAGTTTTCGGCATCGACGTGGATGGATGGAAGCCTCAAGCTGAGGCCGCCATCGACGACGCCGTGCTGGGCTACCCCATCGCCTCGCTGAGAGGGCTTCCTCCCGGCGACTATTGGGTGCAGGCAGTCCTCCACCCGTTTGAGACGTTTCATCGGGGCGACGGCGCCGTGGTGAAGCTGCCGCCGGACCGGGGCGAAGGCCAGCAATGGAACCAGGCCCCGGGAAACCTGGTCTCCACGCCGAAGCGCATGCACCTCGACCCGGGCGGAGGGACGACGGTGGCACTCCAGCTCGACCATGCGCTGCCGCCGTTGCCGACGCTTCCAGACACGCGCTACCTCAAGCACGTCCGCTTCCGGAGTGAAAAATTGTCCCGCTTTTGGGGACGAGACACCTTCCTCAGCGCACTGGTGCTGCTGCCGGAAGGCTGGGACAGCCACCCCGAGGCCCACTACCCGCTCGTCATTTCCGAGGGGCATTTCTCGGCGGAGCTCTTTGGCTACCGCGGCGAGCCACCCGACCCGAAGCTTCCACCGGTGGACTTAGCGGGCCTTGCCCGTCATTGCCCCAACGGCCATGAGGACTGCGAGAAGTACGGCTACACGCGCATGGTGGAGGAGTATGGCTGGCGCTTTCATCAGCAGTGGACCGGCCCCGGCTTTCCACGCGTGCTGCTCGTCCAGCTGCAGGATGCCAACCCCTACTACGACGACTCCTACGCCGTGAATTCGGCCAACCTCGGCCCCTACGGAGACGCCATTACCGAAGAATTCGTCCCGTACCTGGAGCAGAAGTACCGCGGCCTGGGGCCCTGGGCTCGGGGCCTGTACGGTGGTTCCACCGGTGGGTGGATTTCGTTGGCCGACCAAGTGCTGTACCCGGACGCGTACAACGGGGCCATCGCCAATTGCCCGGACCCCGTCGACTACCGGGCTTTCGTGACGGTGAACCTGTACGCCGACCAGAACGCCTACTTCAGCGAGGGGCCCTTTCGGCGGACGCCGCGCGCCTCGGCGCGCAACGCCGATGGCTACCCGACAAACACGATGGAGCAGGACAACCTGCTCGAGTTGGTGCTCGGCAGTCACACCCGTTCGGGTGGGCAATTCGACGCTTGGCAGGCCGTCTCCTCACCGGTGGGAGAGGACGGCTATCCGGAGCCCCTCTGGGACAAGCGCACCGGCGTCCTCCACCCCCAGGTGGCCAGCTACTGGCGCGAGCATTACGACTTGACCCACATCCTCCAGCGGGACTGGGCCACTCTCGGCCCCAAGTTGCAGGGGAAACTCTGGGTCAATGTCGGAAACTTGGACACCTACTTCCTGGACGGTGCAGTGGTGCGCCTCGACGCCTTCCTCCGTTCCACGTCCAACCCCCACTCGGACGCCGTGGTCCGCTACGGCAGCCGCGACGGTCACTGCTGGAGCGGGGACGCCGAACACATGAATTTCGAGTCGCGCCTCACCTACCACTCCCGCTTCATCCCGCTGTTGGTCGAGCATTTCCTCAAGACGGCGCCCGCCGGCGCGGACACCACCTCCTGGCGCTATTGAGGGCCGGCGACAACCGGCACAGTCCGGGACGGGCTGGCGGGCCAACGGCTGGCACTGTGCTGGTTTGCACCCCGGCTGGGCGCTAAGTCCACCTTTCGGCCCGAAAAGGAGAGGCGTTCATGGCAACACCCGTCCAGACTCCAAGGACGCTGCTGTTTGAGCGGGTGGCCGAGAAGCTGGGGGATGCCATTGCCGCAGGCATCCTCTCTCCAGGGGACCGACTGCCCTCGGTGCGCGCCCTGTCGCTTCAGGAGCGGGTCAGCGTCTCCACCGTGCTGCAGGCCTACCAGCTGCTCGAGGCGAAGGACTTGGTCGAGGCGCGCCCCCAGTCGGGGCACTACGTCCGGCTCCCGGCGCGTCCGGCGCCCGTGCCGGAGCCCGCCACCAGCCGCCCGTCGCGACGCGCTGCGGAGCCCGAGGTGAGTGACCTGGTCCGGCGCGTGTACGCCGCCGCCCGGGACGAGCGCATGGTGCAGCTGGGGGCGGCCGTCCCGTCGACGCAGCTCTTGCCCAGTAAGCCACTCAACCGGGTGCTGGCGGCGCTGGCGCGCGAAGTGGGCGGCATCGGCCTCGAGTACGACATGCCGCCGGGCTGGCCGCCGCTTCGGCAGCAGCTCGCCCGTCGTTCTCTCAGCTGGGGCTGCACCCTCTCGGCCGACGACTTCATCACCACCTGCGGGGCAAGCGAAGCCGTCTCGCTATGCCTGTTGGCCGTGGCCCGCCCAGGCGACATCGTCGCCCTCGAATCGCCGGCCTACTACGGCGTGCTGCGGGTGGTCGAGGCCCTGGGGCTGCGCGCGCTGGAGATTCCCACCCACCCGCGCGACGGCATCCAGCTGGATGCCCTGGCCGAGGCGCTGCACCGGCACCCAGTGCGCGCGGTGCTGGTGGTCACCAACTTCAGCAACCCCCTCGGCACCGTCATGCCCGACGAGCGCAAACAGGAATTGGTGGAACTTGTCCGCCGGGCCCAGGTGCCCCTCATCGAGGATGACATTTACGGAGACCTTCACTTCGGGCCGTTGCGGCCCCGGGCCGCCAAAGCCTGGGACAAAGAGGGCTGGGTGATGTTGTGCGGTTCCTTCAGCAAGACGCTGGCTCCGGGCTGGCGCATCGGTTGGGCCGCCCCTGGGCGCTTCGCCGAGCGGGTGGAACTCTTGAAGTTCGCTCAGACGGTGGCCACCCCGACGCTGCTTCAAATGGCCATCGCCGAGCTCCTCCAAGCCGGAGGCTATGACCGGCACCTGCGCACGCTGCGGCGAACGCTGGCCGGACAGATGAACCGCATGCGGGAAACCCTCAGCCAGGCGCTCCCGGAGGGGACCCGGATTACCCGTCCCGAAGGGGGCACCCTGTTGTGGGTGCAAATGCCGGATGGCGTCGACGCCCTGGCATTGCATGCCGAGGCGCTCGAGCGCGGAATTGCCGTCGCTCCCGGCCCCATTTTTTCCGCCGCGGGCACCGGCTACCAAAGTTGCATTCGCATCAACACCGGCATCCCCGACGACGAACGCATCCACGCTGCGCTGCGGACGCTGGGGGACATCGCCCACCAACTGCTGCGCCGCGCGCGCGGTCCGTCCCTGCGCCGGGCCTGAGACCGTTGGGAAAGGCGCACCACACACTCCACCGGACTCCCGGCCTGCCGAAGGCCAGCTGGGAGGTCTTCCTTCTCAGCACTGTCGGTTGACAGCTGGGCATCTGCCTGGGCAGCGTCCCTGCCGCCATGGGTGACAAGAAGCCGTTCACGGTCGGACTCGTGCAAATGCGCTGCTCGCCGAGCCCCGCCGAGAATTTGGACAAGGCAGTGCGGTTGATTCGGGAGGCGGCCCAGCGCGGCGCACAGGTGGTGTGCCTGCCGGAACTTTTCCGCAGCCAGTATTTCTGCCAGCGCGAGGACGTCGCCCTCTTCGACTTGGCGGAAACCATTCCCGGGCCGTCGACCGAGCGGCTGGCGCCGCTGGCCAAAGAATTACAAGTGGTCATCCTGGCCAGCCTCTTCGAGAAGCGGGCGCCGGGCCTCTACCACAACACGGTGGTGGTGCTGGACACCGATGGCAGCAGCCGGGGCCTCTACCGGAAAATGCACATTCCGGACGATCCTCTCTTTTTACGAGAAGTTTTATTTCACGCCGGGAGACCTCGGCTTCAAAAGCTTCGACACCGCGCATGGGCGTCTGGGAACACTCGTCTGCTGGGACCAGTGGTATCCCGGAAGGCGCGCGACTCACCGCCCTCACCGGGGCGGACATCCTCTTCTATCCGACGGCCATCGGCTGGCACCCGCAGGAGAAGGCCGAGTTTGGCGCGGCCCAAGCTTCGGCCTGGCAAACCATTCAGCGCTCGCACGCCATCGCCAATGGCCTCTTCGTCGCGGCCGTCAACCGCGTAGGCCACGAGGGGCCGGCGACGGGCGGCATTGAGTTTTGGGGCGGAAGCTTCGTGGCAGACCCCTTCGGCGTGGTGCTGGCCGAGGCGTCGCGCACCGAGGAGGAGCTGCTGGTGGTGCGATGCGACCCGCAGCGCACCGAGGACGTCCGGCGCAACTGGCCCTTCCTGCGCGACCGCCGCATTGACGCCTACGGCGGCATGACGCGGCGCATGCTGGACGAATGAAGGACACGCCCGCGGCCCGAGGCTTCCGCATGCCGGCGGAGTGGGAGCCGCACGCCGCCACCTGGTTGGCCTGGCCGCACGAGCGGTCGGACTGGCCGGGAAAGTTTCCAGCCATTCCGCTTGTCTACGCCGAGATTGTGCGCTGGTTGTCCCGCTCCGAACGGGTGCGCATTGAAGTCAATGGCCCCGCGCAGGCAGCGCAGGCCCGGCGAGTGCTGCGGCGGGCCGGGGTCGACATGGGCCAGGTGGACTTTTTTCCATTCCCCACCGACCGAAGTTGGACGCGGGACCATGGCCCCCTCTTCGTCAAGCACGCCGAAGGCGAAGTTGCCCTCACCCATTGGCGTTTCAACGGCTGGGCCAAGTACCCCAACCACCTGAAGGACGACAAAGTGCCCGACCGCATTGCCCGGGCACAGAAGCGCCGCCAGTGGAAGCCCACGGCGCGCTTCGGCGGACGGCTTCAGCCGGTGGTGCTGGAGGGGGGAAGCGTTGACGTCAACGGAACTGGAACATTGCTCACCACCGAGGAATGTCTGCTTTCTCCCATTCAGGCCCGAAACCCTGGACTGTCGCGGTCTGCCCTGGAGGGGCTGCTTTCCGAATACCTCGGCATCCGCAAGGTGCTGTGGCTTGGAGAAGGCATCGTCGGCGACGACACGCACGGACACGTGGACGACTTGGCACGCTTCGTCGACGAAACCACCGTGGTGCTGGCCACCGAGAGGAAACGCAGCGACGCCAATTTCGAAAGGCTGGAGGACAACCGCCGGCGTCTTGCCTCGATGACGGACGCCGACGGACGGCCGTTGCACGTTGTGCCACTTCCCATGCCGCAGCCGGTCGACTGGGATGGCCAACGGCTGCCAGCCAGCTACGCCAACTTCTACATTGCCAACCGCGTCGTCCTGGTGCCGACCTTCAATGACCCAGCTGACCGGGTGGCCTTGGGGACGTTGGCCCGCCTCTTCCCCAACCGCGAGGTGGTGGGCATCCACGCGCTGGACTTGGTGTGGGGCCTCGGCACCTTGCACTGCATGACGCAGCAGGAGCCCGCCTGAGGTGCCCCCCCCGGGCCCGGTCGGTCGTCCTACTGACGAGTGGGCACCGCCGCTGGTAACCCCGCGGAACGTCGCGGTGGGCAGCGGCCTTCGCGCCCAAACGCGACTTCGCAGCGAAGTGGACGCTGTCCTTGTGACTTACCGCGGCGCGTCGTCGTTCTGTTGTTGACTTGCCGGTCAACACGCGCGAGCGATGCGCTTTCTTTCCTTTCGCCTTCCTGGGGTGCCCGCATGCGCGCTCGTCTTCCACTGGCCTTGCTGTCCGCTGCGCTTGCCGCGTTGGCCGCCGGCTGCAGCAGTTCCACCAGTAGCGGTGGAACTGTCGCTGTCGTCATCACCCCGGCCGGGCCAATATCCGCGACGCCCGGCGGGGCCCCGACGGGCTTCACCGCCCGCACCTACAACACCGCCAACAACGTGACGTGGTCCCTGACCCCAGCGACGGGCGCGGGCACCATCTCGCCCAGCAGTGGCCGCAGTGTCCTCTACACGCCGCCGGCATCCATCGGCACAGCCAGCGCCGTCACCTTGACGGCGCTGGTCAGCGGCAGCAGCGCCAGGGCCACGGCCACCATCAACCTCGCACCCACTGTCGTCACCTCGCAAACCATTCCCAGCCTCACCGCACCCGTCACTGTCACCTACGACGCGCGGGACATCCCCAACATCAACTGCCAGACGCAGGTCGACTGCTTCGCCGTCCAGGGCTACCTGCACGCGCACGACCGACTTTTCGAAATGGACTTTTTGCGGCGTCAGGCGGAGGGAACGCTGTCGGCGCTGCTCGGGGAGGAGGCGCTTTCAGATGACATTCAATTGCGGACGCTGTTCTCCACGCCCTTCAGCAACCCCCCCGGCCAGCCAATCGGTGAGGCCCTCTGGGCGCAGATGAGCGCGGACCCGGACGCGGCCAGCGAGGTCGCCATCATCCAGGCCTATACCAATGGTGTGAATGCGTACATTTCCGCGATGCAGGCCGGGGACCCAAGCGCCCCTTTCCCCGCCGAGTATGGACTCCTCCCCCTGCCCTTCGCGCTTGGACCCACCGTGGTGGAGACGTGGGTCCCGCAGGACACGATGGCCATCGCGCGCTGGTTTCAATGGGACCTCTCCGACGACACGGTTGCCGAGGTCGACAACACCCTCTTCCTCGAAACCTATGCCCTCCCCGGGCCGACTCAGGACCTGGCCAAAGTCAATGCTTGGCTGCGCTGCCAGCAGCCCGTTCCAAACGCGTACACCATCTCCTCGGCCGTGGCCGGAAGCGGGCCGGTGGCCGCCTCCAAAGCCTCTGCCCCCAAAAGCAGTCTCTCGGTGCCGGCACTCAAGGGAGGCCTCCAGGGACTGCGGCAGCTTTCGGCCAACCTCAAGGCTTTGAAGCAGAAACTCAGCACCGGCTTGGAGCGCGCCGGCTCCAACAACTGGGTGGTCAAGGGAACTTCCTCTTCGAGCGGCGCGGCGATGGTCGCCAATGACCCGCACCTGCCGTTGCAATACCCGCCGCTGTTCCACCTCGTCTCGCTCACCTCCGGAGACGGCTTGGAAGTGGTGGGCGCCGCCTTCCCTGGGATTCCAGGAATTGAAATTGGCCGCAGCGCACACATCGCCTGGGGAGTGACGGTGGTGGGCTATGACGTGACCGACCTCTACGTCGAAACCATCGACCCGTCGAATGGGGAGATTGTGTTTGGGGGAGCGACCGGAACCCTACCGGTTCTCACGGTGCAGCAGAACGTCACCGTGCGCGTTGGAAGTGTCGGGACCTCCAACGACACGATGAATATGCCCATCAATATTTCGTTCTCGCCGGTTCACGGCTCCTTCATCCAGCAGCTGTCGCCGACTTCCTTTATCAGCCGGCGATGGTCGGGGCTCGAAGTCAACCGCTGCGGGCCGATGAGCAACCAAACGTGCAACCCCTTCAAGGGCTTCTTCGGGCTGCTGACCGCAGCCAACGTCGCGGACGCGTTTACGGCCCTGGCCAGCTACGACACCGGGGCGCAGAATTTCGTCATCGCCGACGACAGCGGAAACATCGGCTATGACCCACATGCCTTCGTTCCGCAGCGGCCCTGGGCGGGCAACGTGGCGAATCTCGGGCCGGCTGGAGTTTTCACGTTGTTGCCTTGGGCCGCGCTGCCCGGCGTCGGGGTCGCGGAGTGGGGACCAGTGCCCGGGGGTCCACCCGCCTGGGTGCCGGACGCACAACTTCCCCAGGGGCAGAATCCGACCAAGGGCTACTTCGCCACCGCCAACGCCGCCCCCTGGGCTCAAGCCTGCAACCCGGACCCCAGCGTCCCCGCGCCTCAGTCGCTCTATATGTCGGACAGCGCTCCCCCGACGGTGCCGTACCTCAGCTTCGCTTGGGACGACCCGACTGCCTTCCGGGCCGGCCGCATTGACTCGCTGTTGGCGTCCTACACGGACGGCGGCACGGTGTCCCTCACGGACATGGAGGCCATCCAAACCGACCACGTGGCCACCATCGCCGCAGCCTTCCTTCCCCTGCTGCCGGCTCCTTCCGGCGCAACCGGCTCCTACGCTGCGGCGATGACTCTCATGGGCACCTGGCAAACCGACGGCCTCAACTGCCCAACCGGACTGACGGGGACGGACCCAGTGGCGAGTCTGCCCGACACGAGCGGCACCAACGCACAGGACTCTGCCGCTTGCCTGTTGTTCCACGCCTTCCTCAACCGCTACCTGGGAGATGTCTTCACCGCGTCGCTGGCGGCGGCAGGCCTTAGCGTCGGCGATGACCCGACCAAGGCCATTAAGGCCGCGCTCTTCATGTTGACGCCTGGCCTGCCCGCGCCAGAACAAACCTTCTGCGCGAACAACAATTGCGCAGCCCAAGCGCAGGCGGACATGGCGGCGGCTTATGACCAAGTCAGCCAAACCTTCGGCGCGCAGAGCAACTGGATTTGGGGGCGGGTGCACAGCATGACGCCATTGAGTTACGGCTCCGCCGTCGGCCTCACCAGCGCGCTTTACAACCCCGGGCCCTTCGCCCGTCCGGGCGGTGCCTTCACGGTCGACGTCGGCAGTCCCCCCTTCCGGTCGGACAACGTGCTGAGCTTCAACTACCAGGGCGGCGGCTCCAACGTGCGGTGGATTGCTGTTGCAGACGGCTCGGCCACCAAGGAGCAGCTCCCCGGACCCATTGTGGATGGCCCGTTCTACCCTGGCAGCCCGGGGCTCCTCGGGCAGTACGCCGTCAACCAGTACTTTGACTTTCCCTGGGGCGCTACCGCCATCAGTGCCGCCACGGTGCGGACGCAGACGTTCTCCCCCTGACGAAGACGGCTGGCCAACTCCCCTCTGCCTGAAGGAGGGGAGGGCCTTCGGGGGTTTGCGGGCCCCCATCTCCTTCGCGCGGCCGCAACTTTGCCGGGAGCCGCCGGTACAAGGAGCGGTACGCTTCAGCCCCCGCGCGCGGGCGAGGCCCCCATGCCAACTCCCTCCGTCCTCATCTTCGTGACAAGTCACGAGGCACTTGGCTCAACTGAGAGAAAGACGGGCTACTGGCTGGGCGAGGTGACGCACTTCCACCACGCCCTGGCCCAACGGGGCTTGGCTGTCGACATTGCCAGCCCGAAGGGCGGCCTGCCGCCGATGGATGAAAAAAGCCGCTCGCCGCCGGACCGACTGAACGAGGCCTTCCTGGCACAAGAAGGTCTGCGCAAAAAACTGGAAGAGTCGCTTCCGGCTTCGGCGGTGGACGAGGCGCGCTACCAGGCCGTCTATTTCGCCGGCGGCCACGGGGCCATGTGGGACTTCCCGGACAACCCGCACCTGTCCGCCATCGCCAGCGCGCTGTACCAGCGCGGCGGCATCGTCTCGGCGGTATGCCACGGCTCGGCGGGACTCTTCGGCGTCCGGGACGCCCAAGGCAAGCCGCTGGTGCAGGGACGCCGTGTCACCGGCTTCGCCAACCTGGAGGAGCGACTCATCGGCCTGACCCGCGTCGTCCCGTTTCTCCTCGAAGACCGGCTGAAGCAAGCCGGCGGGCGCTACCACCGCGCATTTTTCCCCTTCGCACCCCATCTCGAGGAGGACGCGCGCCTCGTCACCGGGCAAAACCCCGCCTCGGCCGGGGCGGTCGGCCGACGGGTCGCCGCCTTGCTGGCCGCTCCGGAGGCACGCCTGCCCTCTGCCGCGCAGGGTTGACGACCGTGCGGCCGGTGTCCAGACTTCGCAGGCGTCAGCCCCTCTGGAGGAAGCAATGGGTTCCCCCGACGACGACCCGGATTTCTCAGACGTCCAGGCTGGCTCCTCCTCGGTGTCGCTCGACCCGAAGCAGGAGCGCACCTACACCGTGATGAAGGGTGACAGCCTCTCGAAAATCGCCAAGGCGTTGATGGGCGACGCCCAGAAGTGGCGCCTCATCTACGCGGCCAACAAAGACACCATCAAAAACCCGGACCTCATCTACCCAGGGCAGGTGTTGAAAATCCCGGTCAGCTAATTCGCCTTCGTTTCCCTGTCGCTGTCTCTCCACCCCACACGAGGCCCCCATGTCACGCTTTCGCGGAGCCGTTGCGCTCGGCCTGCTCGCCACCGTCGCCGCACTGTCCGGCTGCAGTAAACCGGCTCCCCCGCCTCCTCCGCCCCCGCCACCGGTGGTACAAGCCCCGCCTCCCCCACCCCCTCCGCCACCCTTCCAGGTGACGGAGATGGAACTGGGGAAGGCCGTCGGCATTGACAACAAAGTCACGGCCCCCACGGACACCTTTGGCCCCAAGGACACCATCCACTTCTCGGTCGTCACCGACGGAACTGCGCCGTCGGTGGCTCTCCGGGCGAGGTGGACCTATGGCCCGAAGGCCATTCTGGTGAACGAAAGCACCCAAACCATCGCCTCGCTTGGGCCCAAGGCCACTGAATTCCACATCAAGAAGGCCTCTGGCCTGCCGGTCGGCCTGTACACCGTTCAGCTTTTCGTCGACGACAAGCCCTCTGGAACGAAGCAATTCCAAGTGGCAAAGGCGCCGGCGAAAAAGAAGAAGAAGTAGCGCGGGTCCACCACTTCCCTTGTCCCCGTCCACCCGAGGAGCTCTGTGCGGCTTGGCGGCTGCGGCGCTCTTCGGACTCAGCGCTCCGCTGGCCAAGCCGCTGCTCGACCAAACCGCGCCACTGACTCTGGCTGGGCTGCTGTACCTGGGCGGCGGGTTGGCGCTCAGCGGTGCCATGGTGTTGCGCCGGCGGACCACCGAGGCGCCGCTGCTTCGAAGGGACCTGCCCCTCGTCGGGCTCCTCATTCTCGCTGGCGGAGTCATTGGCCCGGTGCTGATGCTGGTGGCGCTCCAGCAGGCCAGCGCCTCGGCGGTGTCGCTCCTCCTCAACCTCGAAGGTCCATTCACCCTGGGGCTGGCGGCGGTCGTCTTCGGCGAGCACGTCGGCTGGCGCGGGGTGGCTTCCCTGCTGGCGGTGGTTGCCGGGGCGCTGGTGTTGGCCCTGCCGAGCGGCCCGGTGAAGGTGCCTGTCGCCGCAGCTCTCTGTGTGACTGGGGCCTGTCTGGCCTGGGGACTCGACAACAACCTCACCCGCAGCCTCTCGCTGCGCGACCCTTTGGCATTGGTGCGTACCAAGACGCTGGGCGCGGGCATCTGCACACTCGCCCTGGCGCGCCTTGTCGGTCAGCCGCTGCCTTCGCTGCGCACCGCGCTGTTGGCCCTCCTGCTGGGTGCCGCCAGCTACGGCACCAGCATTCTTTTGGACGCCTATGCGCTTCGGCTGCTGGGAGCGGCTCGTGAGGCGGCGTACTTCGCCACCGCGCCTTTCTTGGGTGCCCTCGGCGCAGTGGTGCTGCTGGGAGAGCGCCTCTCGCCGGGGACGCTGTGGGCAGGCGGGCTGATGGCAGTCGGCGTCTGGCTTCTCCTCTCGGAGCGCCACCGGCACCTCCACAGCCACGAAGCTGTGGCGCATGAGCACCGACACGTCCACGACGTGCACCACCAACACAGCCATGGCGGGTCGGTCAGCGAGCCCCACAGCCATCCGCACCAGCACTCCCCGCTGACGCACGACCATCCCCACCTGCCGGATGCGCACCACCACCATCGGCACTGAGGGACTTCGCCAACTGAAGCGCTGTGACCGCCGAAGACACACGCCGAGTCCTGGCTAATGTCACTCAGAATCCCTATCTGTAAGAAAACGAAATAATGAGACGCATCGCTGCGGTTGGCCGGTGTCAGGAGGTAGAAGACTTTCCTCCCGGGGGGTCGGCACGTGGGACAGCGGCGAAGGCAGACGAGCGACGCACAACTGGACCAGCTGCGGGCGCTGCTGTTGAGGGCGGATGCGTTGCGCGCGGGGTACGAGGAGCGACTGGCCGCGCCGCCAAAGGCCCGGCAGGCGCGAGGCACGCGGACGCCCACCCGCCCAGCGCCCACCTATGGGGTGGACGTCTCGGTGGAGAAGCAGCGGCTGTCCGTCACGATGCGGGGCTTTCTCGACTTCGCCCAGGCCGAGGCGCTGCTGACAGACCTCCGCGCGGCACTGGCCACGTTGCGTCCCGGCTTCGACGTCATCACAGACGTTTCTCGGCTGGGCACCGTCACCCCGGCCGCCTTCCCCCTGTTGCGGCGTGCTGCCACGGCGTACGTCGAGGCCGGCATGCGCAGAATGGTGCGCGTCGTCGGCTCCGCTCAGGGCGCCGCCACCAGCGTCGCTCGCGCTGCCGAAGGACTGTATGAGGCGCGGGTGGTGGCGTCGGCGACAGAGGCCGCGCACCTTCTCGACGGCGAGCTGGCCGGCGACTGAGTCGCAAGCCTGGCTCACCGGCGGCCACTGGCCGCGGCGCATCTGCGCCGAATGGGCCGCGCCAAAAGAAGACCCTCCGCTTCCGGGGAAATGACGCTGAAGCTTTACCCCGACAATGCATCGGGCCCCTCCGGGTGTTGCCGCAACCACGCGGCGTGCGCAGTGTTGGTGCGGCTTTGAATGGCTCCGACGTGTCGCCCGTCTCAAGCGCACAGGGAGACAGAAAATGAAATGTCGAATGCTGTGCGCCGTCGCGGCTTTTTGGATTTTGCCCGCGGTTGTCCTCGCCCAGGCCGAAGTCCGCATCGACGTTGGGACACCGCCGCCCGCAGCCCGCGTGGAAGTGCAGTCAGCGGCGCCCTACCCAGGGGCGGTGTGGATTGCCGGGCACTGGCGCTGGGAGCACGGCGCCTATGTCTGGAGGGGCGGCCACTGGGCACGGCCACCCGGGCCCGGCTACCTGTGGGTGCCCGCTGAGTGGGTGCGGCGCGGTGGTGCCTGGTACTTCCGCGAAGGGCACTGGAGACACCCCGAGGTGACAGTCGCTCCGGCCCCAGCGCCTGCACCGGTGGCTGTCTACAGTCCGCAACCAGCGGCCGACGTGGCCGTCCAGGTGGCTCCGCCAGCGGCCCGCGTCGAAGTGCAACCGGCGCCGCCCTACCCAACGGCGGTGTGGATTGGAGGCTACTGGGCCTGGACTGGCACCCGGTATGAGTGGGTCCCCGGCACCTGGTCCGCCCCCAAGCCGGGACACGCCTGGGTCGCAGGCCACTGGAAGCCGACGGCCGCCGGGTGGAGATGGGTGCCAGGCCACTGGCGTCACGTCTGACTCGGCGCCAGCAGCTGGAGGACGGCTACTTCTGGGTGTTGAGGTGCGCCTCCAGCATCCAGAGCCACTTGTCCGCGCCGCGCGAAATCTCAGTGTAAATGTCCGCGGTGTCCGCGTCGCCGAATTCCTCACCGCTGGTCTTAATGGCTTCGCGGACCGCCTTCCCAAAGGCAGCGACGGAGGTGGAAAGGTAGTCCACGTGCTCCAACCCGTCACCGAGCAGCAGTGGGTAGGCCTTCAACATGCTTCGCTTGGCCACCACCGTCGCCGTCCCTTCCGCCACGCCGCCCAGCTGGACGATGCGCTCGGCCAAAAGGTCGGTGTACTCCTCAAAATCCTCGTTGATCTTGTCGAACAGCTCGTGGAGGGCGATGAAGTTGGCCCCCTTGACGTTCCAGTGCGCCTGCTTCGACTGCAGCATCACGTCGAGGCAGACGGCCAAATGCAGATTGAGCATCTCCGACAGCGCTTCACGCTTCTTGGCTGGCAAGTCATTCTTCGTTGCGTACATGGGCGTCTCCCTCCTTGGGTTTCGGCGTCGCTCCACAAGGCCTTGTCCCACCATAACCATTGACAACCAGGGTCGCAGGGTCCTCCGCCACCCAGCCTCAAGCGGCACCGGGGATGAGGCACACGGGGCAGTTGCGCTAAAGCTACTCGACGAAAGGAGGCCTGGGGTTCCCATTCAGCAAGAGACTTTCACCCTCGCCTCCACCAGGCGCAGGCCGAGGGGGCTGTGGGCAACGCTTTTGGCCGCCGCGACATTCGCGGTGCCGGCGTGCCAATCGCCGGCCTCCCAGCCTGGAACCGGCGTGCCGACGCAATGTCAGCAGCAAGTGCCGAGTCTTCAGCCGGTGAAGACGGACATCCTCTTCGTCGTGGACAACAGCGGCTCGATGGCCCCCATCCAGCAGCGCGTCGCGACGGACATTCCCGTCTTCGTCGAGGAGTTGCAGAAGTCCGGAGGCGTCGCCAACAACTTCCGGGTGGCGGTGACCACGACGTCCGTCTACGAAGCTTACCAATATTACAACACCATTTTTTACAACTACTACCCACAAGCAGGCTGGCTGTTGAATATCCCCCTGCTTGACGGCGGCGTTGGGCCGGAGCGCTACCTCGATGACACCAACCCCGAGTTGGTGCCGCGTTTCGCGCTGGCGATGGCGACCGTCGGCATCGACGGAAGCGGACAGGAGACGCCCTTCGAAGCCACCCGCATCGCCCTGCAGAATGCCCTCGCGCCACTCGACCTGCCAGACGGTGGGCCGGCCAACCGCGGGTTCTTGCGTGACGGCGCCCGGTTGATGGTGGTCGCCGTCAGTGACGAGGATGACTGCAGCGAGACGCGCCGGCCCCCGCTGGTGCACGAGGATGACGCGGATGGTGAGAATTTTTGCATCAACCAGGCCGCCCTGCTGACGCCGGTGGGGGATTACTTCACGCTGCTTACCACCCTGCCCGACGGCCAGAGCGGGACCCGGGCAGTGGTGTGGGGCTCCCTGGCGCCGGTCTCGCTGCTCGACAAAAGTGCCGAGGCCGTCCCTTGCGATGGGGACGCAGGCTTTGCGCTGTGCAACGCGGACTGCCCCGAAAGCAATGCGCCCGGGACCCGCCTGCGGCAAATGGCGTTGCTCTTCGACCTCAACTTGGAAAACCTGTACTCCGTCTGCGCCCCCAGCTACCACGACCAGCTATTGGCCCTGGCCGACATCGCCGCCGTGCCGCAGACGCTGGCCTTGAATTCCAACGTCCCCGACCCAACCCTACTGGTCGTCACCATCGTCAGGGCCGACGGCTCCGAGCAGCTCTGCACCGTGGACAACGGCGGCATTTCCTACCTGGCTGCCCCAGACGGGGGCTTCCCCAGCATTCTCTTCCAGGGTGCCTGCGTGCGCCGACAGACGGATACCCAGCTGACGGTCCAGCTGTACTGTGCGGGCTGACGCTAGGAGGGCAAAATGAAGAGCTACGAGGTGGCCTACGGTTCGACCCGCACTCTGGCCGGAACCAGCTTCGAGGAGGCGGTGCGCCGAACGACGGAGGCATTGAAGGCGGAGGGCTTCGGCGTCCTCACCACCATCGACGTCAAAGAGACTTTGAAACAAAAAATTGGAGTCGACTTCCGCCGCTACACCATCCTCGGCGCCTGTAACCCCCAATTGGCCCATCGGGCGTTGGGGACAGAGCTCGGGGTGGGCCTGTTGCTTCCATGCAACGTCACCGTCTTCGAGGCGGACGACGGCCGGATGGTGGTGCAGGCCGTGAAGCCCGGGGCGATGTTCGAGGTGGTGAAGCGCCCGGAGCTGGAGCCGATTGTGGAAGAGGCGGCCCAGCGGTTGACCCGCGCACTCGCCGCCCTGTAGCCCTCCTCGGCGAGGGCCGAGGCGGCCCCCGAGAGGCGTCTCCCGCCCGCCCGAGGCGCAGCGCTGCTTGCGCCTCCTGCAGCGTCAGCTGCGCGGCTGCCGCCTGCTCCGCCTGCGAGAAGTGCGAGGTGAACGGAGTCAGCACCACGCAGTGCGTGCCGGAGGGGGTATGGACCGAACGCGCGACCACCCGCAGCGACCGCTCCAGCTCCAGGCGACGGCGGCCCGTGGCCTGGACAGCGCCCTCCCGCTCAATCCGCTGCAGCAGCCGCCGGGCCTCCGGGGAAACCGCCGGCCACAACGAGGCTTCGGCCTGAAGGCGCAACAGCGCGGGCCAAAGCCGGCGGTGGACATATGTCTGCTTCCCATCGACCAGTTTGCAGAGGAAGGCATCCGGGTCCTCCCGTAGCCTTTCTAGGGCGCGAAAAATGGCGTGGCTTTGAGAGTGGGACCACCAGCTTCCACGCACCGCCTCGCCGGCGGCCGCGTCCACCATGGCGCGCTCCGGCACCACCCCATGGGCAGAAAGGACCTCGGAGAGCGGCGTCCTGGTGTGCACCACAAGAGAGACTAAACCCTTCCCCTTGCGGCCTACTTGCTGCAGGGTAGACCGCCCGAATGAGCTACCCGGTGACGGTCGAATTCCCCATCCACTGGGGCGAGATGGATGCCTTCGGGCACGTCAACAATGCCCGCTTCTTCACCTGGTTCGAGTCCTCGCGCATCGCCTTCTTCCAGGCAGCGGGACTTTCCCTGAACCCGCGCGACAGCGTGGCCCCCATTCTCGCCGCGGCACACTGCGACTACCTGCAGCCAGTCGTCTTTCCCATTCGCTTGGTGGTGGGCGCCCGGGCGGCCAAGTTGGGCAACACCAGCTTGACGCTTGAGCACGCCGTGTGGCCGGTGGGGGCGGCCGACCGGCTGCTGGCCCGCGGCACCTCGGTGGTGGTGCTTCTCAACTACGCCACCGGGGCCAAGGTGCGCATTCCGGACGCAGCCCGCGCGGCCATCGCCGCGCTCCAGCCCTCGCCTCCCTGAAGAGGTGGTAAGGAGCGACCGCGATGGCCAAACCCTCTGCCGTTTTTCTCTGGGTGGACTTGGAAATGACCGGCCTCGAGCCGGAAACTTCCGCCATCGTCGAGGTGGCGGCGCTGGTCACCGGCCCGCAACTCGAACCCGTGGACGAATTCGAGCGCGTGGTGTGGCAGCCGGAAGAAGTCCTGGCGCGGATGGAGCCCATCGTGCGCGAGATGCACGCCAAGAGCGGCCTGACCGAGCGCATTCGGACCTCCCCCTTCTCGCTGCGTGAAACCGAGCGGGACCTCTTCGACTTGGTGGCCAGACACTGTGGCCCGGGCGAAGGCATTCTCGCGGGCAATACCATCCACCATGACCGGCGCTTTCTGGCCCGCTACATGCCGCTGGTGGAGCGCTACCTCAGTTACCGCCAGGTGGACGTCTCCAGCCTCAAGCTGCTGACGCGTGCCTGGTACCCGGAATCCCCGGGCTTTCAGAAGCCCGAGTCCAACCACCGCGCGCTGGCCGACATCCGCGCCAGCATCGCCGAGCTTCGCTACTACCGAGAGACGTTCTTCCGGGCCAACCCAGGGTAGGGCCCACGAAGGAAGGTCCGGGGCTAGGCGGCGGTGGATTCAGGCCGCGTCAACTCCTCCAGGAGGTAAACGAAGGAGCGGTACCGCGCCCCGGTGGCGGACTGCATCCCCACCTCACACATCCGGTTGGTGCCCAAGTAGGCGCTGAAGGTGCGCCCGGCCACCTCCGCCGCTTCATCGGCGGTCGCTGCCCGGGTAAGTTCTGGGTGGAGGAAGCCCCGGTCTCCGGCGAAGCCGCAGCAGCCAGCGTGCACCGGCACCAGCGCTTCCTCGGCCAGTACGTTGGCAATGGCCTGCAGCTTGCCGGACAGCCCGAGGTGCTGTGCCGAGCAGCCCGGGTGGAGGACGACGGACTCCACCTTTCGCGTCGGGACAAGCCGCGGCAGCACCTCGTCATGCACCCAGGCCACGGCGTCGAGAATGCGCAGCCGGCTGTGGCGCTCGCGGTTTTCCTCGGTGAGGTCCCCCTTCACGTCGTCCACCAGGCCATGGGTACAGGAGGTGGCGTCCACCACGATGCTGAGCGCGCCCTCCCGGCTCCACCGCCAGAGGCTCTCCACCACCCGGTTGGCCATCCACGCGTTGCCCTGATGGTAGCCCTTGGAGTGCCAAACCGTGGCGCAGCAGTTCCCCACCACATCCTTGGGAATCCATAGCGGGACCCCGGCGCGCTGAGAGACCGCCACCAGCGCCTCCGGCAAGCTTGGGCCCGCGGAGCTGCCCGCCGCACCTCCAAAGATGCGGTTGACGCACGCCGGGAAGTACACCGCCTTCGCCGTTGCTGAGTCGGTGGCCGGCAGCTCCGCCTTCGCGGCTTTGGGCATCACCGGAAGCCATTCCGGCACCAAGTCCTTGTTGAGCACGGTGCGTGCCAGCCGGGTGAGAAGATTCATCGCCCGCGGGCCAATCACCCCACCGAGTTGAACGGCGCGGCGGGCAACTGCCTCCACCTCCCCCCAGCGCTCGGCTAGGCGGAGCGCGACGCGCTCCTCCAAAAGAGTGTGCTCGAGGTGGCGAAACTGCTTCATCAACACGCCGGTGTCGATGCCCACCGGGCAGACCAGGCCACAGCTGCCGTCACCGGCGCACGTCTCCACTGCCTCGTACGGGTAGTCGCGTAACACCGCCTCCCGGACTGCTGAGTCTTCGGGCTGGCGAGCCATCTCGCGCCGGAGCGCAATGCGCTGCCGGGGGGTGGTGGTGAGGTCGCGGCTGGGGCAAACCGGTTCACAGAAGCCACATTCAATGCAGCGGTCCACCACCGCCTCCACCGAAGGCGTGGTGTGCAGGTGCTTGAGGTGGCCCTCCGGGTCGGCGGTCAGCAGGACTCCCGGTGACAGAAGCCCGTCTGGGTCGGCCAGACGCTTCACCCGCCACATCATCCCGGTCAGCTTGGCACCCCACTCCTTTTCAACAAACGGGGCCATGTTGCGGCCAGTCCCGTGTTCGGCCTTGAGTGAACCCTCGTACTTGTCCACCACCAGCGTCACCAAGTCGCTCATGAAGCTGGCGTAGCGCCGGACGTCCTTTGGCTGATTGAGTGACGGCGTAATGAGGAAGTGAAGGTTGCCGGCCGAGGCGTGGCCAAAAATGACGCCCGCGTAGCCGTGCTTGCGGAAAAGCGCCTGGATGTCGAGCGTCCCGTCGGCGAGTCGCTCCGGCGGAAAGCAAACGTCCTCCAGAATGAAGGAAGCGCCACTCGGCCGTGCGCCACCCACCGAAGGGAGGAGCCCGGAGCGCACCTGCCAGTACTGTCGGGCCAGCGCCGCATCGGGAGTGAAGCGCGCCGGCTCGGCGAGAGGAAGCTCGGCCAGGAGGGCCTGCGCCTCGCCTTCCACGCGCGCCAACCGAGCCGCGTCCGGCTCGCGAAACTCCACCAGCAGCGCCGCCGCACCTTCGGGAAGCGCGCTCCAGCGTGGCGGCACCCCTGGCTTGCCCTCCACCGAGCGAAGTGAAGCGCGGTCGAGGAGTTCCACCGCCGCCGCGCCTCGGTCGACGAAGGGCTTCACCGCACTGCTCGCCGCGTGAAGGTCCGGGAAGACGAGCATCGCGGTCAGTCGGTAGCGGTCGTCGGGCACCGTGTCGAAGACGGCCTCGCTGAGGAAGGCCAGCGTCCCCTCCGAGCCGACGAGGAGGCCGCGGAAAATCTCCAACGGCGTCCCGCCGTCGAGGAAGGCATCCATCCGGTATCCGGTGGTGTTTTTGATGGCGAACTTCCTCCGCAGGCGAGCCACCAGCTGCGGGTCAGCCTCAATCTCCGCCTTGATGTCCAACAGTCCGCGCGCCAACGCGGGCTCCCCCTCGGCGAAGCGGCGCTCGGCGGAGGGGGCTGCGGTGTCGATGAGCGTCCCAGAGGGCAAAAGAAAGGTCAGCGACGCCAGCGTCTTGTAGGTGTTCTGCACTGTCCCGCAGCACATGCCGCTCGAGTTGTTGGCAATGACGCCCCCAACCGTGCAGGCATTGCTGCTCGCTGGGTCCGGCCCAAGCCGCGTCCCGTACCGGTGAAGCGCGGCGTTGGCATGCGCCATGACCGTTCCCGGACGGGCGCGCAGCCTCCGACCGCCGGCTTCCACCGTCACCCCGGCCCAATGGCGTCGGACGTCGACCAGGAGGCCGTCGCTTTGAGACTGACCGCTGAGGCTCGTCCCCGCAGCGCGAAAGGTGACGGACTCGCCCCAGGTCCGCGCGTATTCGAAGAGTTTGCGCACGTCCTCGACGTCCTGGGCGATGATGACGGCCTTCGGAAACAAGCGGTAGGGACTCGCGTCCGAGGCGTAGCGGAGCAAGTCAATGGGCCGGCTGAGGACGCGCTCGGCACCCAGCAGAGTTTCCAAGTCGTCCCGGAGAGACGCCGGCGTCCCCGCGGCCAGCGCGTCCGGAGCCCGGTCCGACGCTGGTGCTGCGACGACGGCCAGTGCAAACGGCTCGCGCGAAACCCTCTTTTCCATGAGCGGATCCTCTTGAGGACGGGCACCGAGCCCCCGGCCGGGCGCAATCTATTCCACCCGGGCGCACGAAAAGGCACCAACCGTCCGCGCGCGCCGCTGCGGTGGCGCCCAAAGCAGCGGCGCGGAGGCCCTGTCGAGTGGGCACTCCGGTGCGCGCAAACGTAGGTCCAACACGCAGAGCTGCGCCCGGCAGGTGAAGCCCCAGACTGGCGCTTCCTCGCGCGGATACGAAGGACCGAGCTAGACTTTCGTCAAATGTCTCCGGCCGAGGCTGACCCAGACTTCTCGGTGCTACTCGTCGTCGACGATGATGCACTCGTCCGGACGTTTCTGCGCGAGCAGCTGGAGGCGGTCGGCCACACCGTTCTCACGGCTTGCGACGCCGAGGAGGCCGCGACGCTGCTGCGGCTGGTGGCCGAGCCGGTGGTGGTGGTGCTGGACATGATGCTGCCCGGGAGAAATGGCGTCGAGATGCTCGCCCAGCTGCACCCTCGCGCCGCCACCTTCCTCCGCGTCGTTCTGGTGTCCGCCAGCGCGCGCGTCGAGCAGGCCGCAGCTCACCACCCGCTGGTGGTGGGGAGACTGGAGAAGCCCATCGACATCCCCCGGCTGCTGCAGCATGTGCACCAGGCGCAGCTGCAGCTGGGAATGGCTTGCGCCTGAGGCGTCAGTTCGGAACGAAGTCGAAGTTCTGAATCATCAGCTGCAACTGCTGGGCGGGCACTTCCACCGTGCAGTAATTCATGTAGTTCAGCCCTGAGGGCAAGGTCTGGAAGGTGGCGGTGACCTGGACTGCCTGCCCCTGGTAGTAGGTGTTGATGGACATCCGGGCCGGCTGGCGGGTGGTGGCGTTGGTCCAAATGGTGAGTGAGTCATTGGGTTGGACGACGTTGCTGCCGGCCGTCGTCAAGTAACCCTCGGGCCCGGGGCCCATCGTCTGCGCGGTGGTGAGGAAGTTGAGAATGGCCCCGGCCGTTGGCAGCGTGTACTGGTCGAGAACCGCCTTCAGGCCCTTCAGGTAATTCTCAAAGTCCTTGATTTTGTTCTCGGCCGCATTCCGCCGGAAGAAACCGCCCGGCAGCGGTGCATGCTGGTCGTTCTGCACGGTGCACTGCTTCATACCGCCCAGAAAGGTGCACACCTCGATGCGGAGGTCCTTTTGCTGGCCGCCTTGTTGGACGTCGATGCGCTCGTTCCAGCTGTAGCGCTGCATCAACTGCGCGTTTCGCTGGCGGGCTTGGGTAATTGCCACCGCAGTGTTGGCCGCCGCCGCAGTCGGGGCGGGGGGCGGGAGCGGTGCTTGTGGAAACGGCTGGTACTGCGCCGATGCCACGGCGGCGGAGAGTGTAAAAAAGCACACAGCAACCCGACTCAACGCCGTCATACAGGACCCCCGGTAGGCAAAATGACTAACAAAGCGCTATTCCGCGTCTGACGGGTCTTGGCAAGCACTTTTGCCGCGAAACCTGCAACGGCTCCTGCGGTTGGTGTCTTAGGGAACAGATTGCAGTTTCGAGGAGGCAGACACGTGAAACTGAAGAAATTGTTCCATGCGCTGGTGCTCGCGGGCACGGCCCTCGGCGTCACGCACTGTGGCGGCGGTACAACGACTGACCCCACCGGAGGAACCACCACCGGCGGCACGACGCTTCCAGACGGCGGCGTGGCGGACGGCGGGACGTCGGGTAACCCTGGAATGCCGGGAGGCCCGGGCGGCTGGTGAAGCCACCGTTGGGGCCGCCGCTGCAGCAGGTGGTCGCTCGCACCTGGGGCCTCCGCTACCGAATTGAAACTGAAGCGTCGCTTCGCTTCGGCGTTTTGTCCCACCGGCTGGAGGCCTTTGGCGCACCGCGGGCGGTCTTTGAATTGGCCGAGCGCGCTTCCAAGGACGAGACGCGCCACGCGGCGCACTGTGAGCGCATCTTCCGCGAAGTCGGTGGCGCCCAGCTGACCGCCGTCGACCGCGTCGTCGAATACGCCCCGAAAACCTGGGCGGAACGCGAGCGTCTCACCTATGAGGTGGTCGCGCAGTGTTGCGTCGCCGAGACGCAAAGCATGGCGAGTCTGGTGACGCTTCTCGAAGGTGCCGGTAGCCGGGAGCTGAAGGCCGTCCTGCATGAGCTCGCGCGAGACGAAGTCCACCACAGCCGCCTGGGGTGGGCCTACCTCGCCTGGGCTCGACCACGCGTGGACTTCAGCTTTTTGGGACCGCTGCTGCCGGGGATGATTGAGGGCAGTGCCGGTCCAGAAATCTTCACCGCTGCGGAGGCGGCAGCGGATGACCCGGAGTTGCTGCGGCAGGGCGTCGTTCCCCAGGCGATGCGAAAGCAGGTGTACGTCGAGACGCTCCAAAGCGTCGTCTTCCCAGGCTTCGAGACGCTGGGTGTGGACACCGCGGCCGCCCGACGCTGGCTCAGCGAAAGCTTGGCGGCCGCTTCGGGCGCCCCGAGTTAACCGACGCTCCTCGTCGCGCGCGTCTCACCTTCGACGGCCACCTCGGTTAGCATGCGCCGCGCTGGTCAGTCGGGCGGCTTCTGCCTTCCTCGGACGAGTCCGCAACAACGTGCCAGCCGGAGGCAACATGGCGAGGTGGCGCGCACGCGTCGGCTTCCGCGCTGGCCGGGCTCTTCTTTTGGCGCTCGCGCTTGGTGCCCCTTCTGCTTTCGCCGACCGAACCAGCCACCTCTTCGTCGACGAAACGCAAATTCTCCCGGAGGGAGACGTCGAGTTAGAGAACTGGGTGTGGTCGCAAGGACAGATTCCGTCCACGCCGGGACTTCCTGTCACCAATTGGATTTGGTTCGGCCCCACGGTGGGGATTAGCCCGCACCTTGAGATGTCGCTTCCGCTGGTGGTGGTGGGCTACCCAAACAAAGTGTACCTCGACTCCATCAGCCTCGTCGCGCGCTACCGCCTCTTTCCTCGTGAGCAGGAAGAGGGCCTGCAGCCCCTGCTCCGCGTCGAGTACCAACAGCCGCTCAGCAGCTACGTCGGCCCTCCGGAGCTCAAAGTGCTCCTGGTCGCCACCTATGGAAGCCCCAAAGGCGTCCAAGGAACGCTCAATGTCGGCGTGCAGCTCGGTTTCCCGAAGCTAGTTGCCTCCTCCTCGGGGCACTTCTTTGCGCTTGGCACAGCTGCGGTGGGGGTCTCCGTGCCCGTGGGGCAGGAGTTTCGGCTGGCGGCCGAGCTCGACGGTCAGCTGCCCTTGGCGTACACGCGGGTCGAATACCCTTATCCCTACCCCTACCCCAACCTCGCACAGCTCTTTCTTGGGCCCTCCGTCGCTTGGACGCGCGGGCAAATTTGGGTCACCTTTGGGACGCTCTTCGGCCTGACCAACAATTCCAACCGCTTCCTTCCGAAAGTCCTGTGGGGCATTACCTTCTAGCCGTCTTGCTGGCGGGAAGCGTGGCCCTGCCCGCTGCGGCGGCTGACGTAGAGGGCTCTGTCCGCTTCGCTGGCCCTGCGGGCGAAGCTGCCGGCGCACAACAGCCAATTGTGGTGTACCTCACCGGGTTTCGTCAGCCGCCCCTTCCAGGCTCGCCGTCCATCTCTCAAAAAAATAAGACGTTTGTCCCCAGCCTTCGCGTCATCGTCGCTGGGCAGTCGGTGCAATTCACCAACGATGACCCGGTGGTGCACAACGTCTTCTCTACCTCCGCGGCACGGGCCTTTGACCTGGGAAAGCCTGGGCCAGGTCAAACCCGCGAAGTGTCTTTCCCCACCCCAGGGCTGGTGGACGTCTACTGCAACATCCACGAAACGATGTTTGCCAACGTGCTGGTGTTGCCCAACCGGGCCTTCGCCTTGGTGGACGAGCACGGGCACTTCGTCATCCACGACGTGCCACCGGGCCATTACCCACTGCATGCCTGGGGGCGTACCGTCGAGCCGTTTGAGACCGAGGTCACCGTCGGGGAGAACAAGCCAACCAAGCCCCTTGAGCTGGCTCTCAACCCCCGCGTCTTCAACCCCACCCACCTCGACAAGTTCGGCCGCCCATACCGGGCGCGGGCCGGATACGAGCCGCAATGAGCACTTCAGCGGACGAGCACTCGGGAGACCCAGTTTCCATCCCGTGCCTCGATGAAAACGGCGTCGCCTTGTACCTCGCGGCCGAAACGCGGGACGAGGAGCGGGAGGTAGTCCGGGCCCACCTCGACACCTGCGACGTGTGTCGGGAGCTGGTGGCGGGGCTGGTGCGGACGTTGGTGAGTGCGGAGCCGGACGAGGCGCCGGACCGGTCGCTCCCCCGAGGCACCAATCTGTCGCGCTATGTCGTCATCGACCCGATTGGGCGCGGCGGCATGGGGGTGGTGTACAGCGCCTATGACCCGGAGCTGGATAGGAAAGTCGCCGTGAAACTGCTGCGCGCCGACTTGGCAACTCCGGACTCCGGACTCGGTCGCTCCCAGCTGCTGGACGAAGCTCAAGCCATGGCCCGGCTGTCCCACCCCAACATCATCACCGTCTTTGACGTTGGGACGTGGCAGGAGGAAGTCTTCTTCGCGATGGAGTTTGTCCGCGGCCAGACGCTGCGAAGCGCGCAAGCGGCCCCCGAGATGCGCCCGCGGCGCGTCCTCGAGCTGTACCTGGCGGCCGGAACGGGCCTCGCCGCGGCACACAACGCCGCCATCATTCATCGCGACTTCAAGCCCGAAAATGTCCTGGTGGGCGATGACGGCCGGGTCCGAGTGACCGACTTCGGCCTGGCACGAGCGGCGAACGCGACCGACACTCGCATTGCCGGCACGCCAGCCTACATGGCGCCCGAGCAGTGGCGGGGGGCACCGGCGGACACCCGGACAGACCAATACAGCTTCTGCGTCGCGCTGTACGAGGCGCTCTACGGCAGCCGACCCATTCGACGCCACTCCGGCCCGGCGCCCGCGCAGCCGGCGGCATCCGCGGCCCCGGTGCGCACCCGAGTCCGCGTCCCGGCAGGAGTCGGACGTGTGCTGGCCCGGGGACTGGAGACAGAGCCGGCAGCGCGCTGGTCGTCGATGGACGCTTTGGTGGCCGCGCTGCGCGAGGCCCGGCGGCCCTTCCAGACGAGGACGCTTCTCGGCATGGCCGCCATATTGCTTTTCACCGTTGGCTTGTGGGGACGACACGCGCAGGAGGTGCTTCGGGTCGAGCATGAGCTCACCGCCGCGGGTCAGCGGCTGCCCGAGCTGTTTCGCGCGCAGCATGACCTGATTGACCTCCAGGCCAGCTTGGGCCTTCACGCTGAGGGCGTCCTCGACGCCTTTGGGCAGGCCAGCAACATGGACGCCGCCCTCGGGCTGGCGGAGAACGCCTCCAAGGAGGAGCAATTCGCGGAGGCCCATGAGGTGATGCGTTCGGCCGACTTGCCGGGCTTGAAGGACCGGGATGCGCTGCTGCTGGTGAACGCTTGGGGACGAGTCATTCTCAACCTCGCTGATCTCGAAGCCTACGGAGCCGCTGCCCCACCGCTTCCCTTGCTGGTGGGAACCATGGACCAGGTCTCGGCGGATGAACTGTGGTCCAGCAGAACGCTGCAGCAGATTGACATTCCCCTGACGAGACCCACCCGCCCGGATGACCTGCTGCTCGTCTCGGCGCGACCCGTCATCCGCGGGGCGTCGGTGGTGGGCGCGATGCTCACCGGTAGCTGGCTTGGCGGCGGGCTGCTCCACGAGCTCAGCCGCGCGGCGGGCGCCAACATCGCGCTCCATGCGCCAGACGGCGGGTGGGCGGGGGCCAGATGGGCGAGCGTGCCAGCCGTTGGGCGCGTCGAGCGTTTACGCGTGCCGGGGCGCGACCTCGTCGTCTATGGAGTGCGGCTGGGCGCGCCGGGCTCGCACACGCCAGCCGGTGAAGCTTTCGTTTACCGAGAGCTGGTCCCGGAAGCTGGCCTCTCCTCCGCCTGGCTTCGGTGGAGCCTCACCCTCACCTCGCTTTTAGGGCTGGTGTGGCTCGGATGGCTCCGGTTTCGGTACGAATGAAAGCCAACCTGCCGCCCGTTACCCAGCGTCCGTGAATGCCTTTCCGCACTCGAGTGTGTTTTGGGCCAAGCTTCCTCGGGCCTCCGATTTGCGCAGCCGCCCCGGCATCGACGAGCAACTAGGCACACTGTTGGCGACGGCGCTCGAAGCGAGACCCAGCTTTCGCGTCGATACCGAGGCATTCGTCGAGCATTGGGCCACCCACCTGGCGCGCAGCCGAACCCCAGAGGCCGAGCTCGACCGGCTGCACCTCAGCGACCTGTGCCTCGCCTTCGGCTGCGGGCACGGCGACCCCGAGGCGCTTCGGCTGTTTCAGGCAGAATTCGTTCCCATCGCCATCTCCACCGTGCGCGGCGTGGAGGCGTCTGCGGCGTTTGTCGAGGAAGTGACGCAGCAGCTGTTGGAGCGGATTTTAGTGGCAGCGCCAGGCGAGCCCCGCATTCTCGAATACGCGGGCCGGGGCTCGCTGGAGCACTGGGTCCGGGCAGCAGCACTTCGACTTGCCCTCAACGCGCGACGAAGCGCCCGCCGGGCCCCGGACCAGCTGGCGGCTGACTCGCAGCTGGATGTCGCGGCTCCGACTGCCGACATCCAGTTCGACCTCCTCCTCGCCCGCTACGGCCCCGACTTCGGTGCGGCGCTCAAGGAGTCGATGGCGGAGCTGAGCGCGCAGCACCGCAGCCTTCTCAAGCTTCACTTCCTCGACGGGTTGAGTTTCAATCAAATTGGCGCCGTCTACCAGGTGAACAAGTCCACCATTTCTCGGCGGCTCAGCCACGCCCGCGAGGCTCTCTTGACGAAGACGCGAGGGCGACTCGAGCAACGCTTCAAGTTGGGTCCACCGGAGCTGGAAAGCTTGATGCGGCTTCTGGGCCCCGAGCTGGCACTCAGCTTAACGTCGGTGCTGGCCCACTCCTCGTCGGACGACACGTAGAGCCTCCCCTCGGGCCAACGCGGACAAACGTCTGCCTGGAGGGCGGCGGAACGGCCGTCGGGTCCTTGTTTCCTCGACATCCGAAGTCGGCCCCGGCGATGCTGTCGGGCTTTCCCCGTTGGGAGGTGTGCCCCGCTTGAACCGTAGACGCATGAGGCTGACTCTGGCGACAGCCGTTGCAGTGGCAGGTGTGGGCTGTGGCTCCACCGGCCCGACCCAAAATGACTACACCTGCAACGGCTTCTGCAACGGGGAGCCCTTGCAGCAGCTCATCATCCAGGCACCCGACCCGAACACGGCCTGCACCGAATACGTTGAGTACTGCATGGGAGCGGGAACGTGCACCGGCTGCAGCTAGGCCGGCACGAGAACGACGCTTTAGCGAGGGAGCGGCCGCGGCCTTCACTCAGGTGCCGAATGGAGGTGCCACTCAATCCTCCCCGGGAAGAGGTACAGCACGGGCATCAGGACGTAGATGAGGATGCTTCCCTTCGGCCAAAAAAAGGCGAAGGCGAAGCCGATGCCATAGCCCACCAACCCGAGCACAATTCGGTTCTTCAGTGCACGGCTCACCGACGCGGTGAGACTTTTCGTGACGAGGCGTGGGTGGCGGGTCGCATACGTCCACTGAGCGTACAGACAAGCCCCTGAGGCAAGCATGAAGGCGCCGTAGAGTGCGGTCGCCACCGGACTGGCCCAATAGTGGCCCAGCAGTGCAACCCCGAAGGGCAGCGCCGAGACCAGCATCAACAAGAGCAGGTTGACCCACAGCAGTGTCCGGTCGGTCCGGCGAATGTAGCGGAATTGGTAGTGGTGATTGACCCACACCGTTCCAAGCAGGACGAAGCCAAGCACGAAGCCCGCCATCTTCGGCCACATCCCCGCCAGGGCCCGAAGCAGGCTGTCGGTGTCGCCCGACACGTCGGGCACCCGAAGGTCCAACACCAGCTACGTCATGGCGATGGCGAACACGCCGTCGGAGAGGGCTTCGATGCGACTCGCCGGAAGGCCGGGGAGGTCACCGCCCTCCCCGAGAGCTTCCGCCAAAGGACTTTGGGCTTGGACGTCCTCTTCCATCGGCACGGCTGCTGAAAAACCCCATCGAGACCTGGCGGCCAGGGGCCGCTCTACCGGCGCCAGCAGAGCATCAACGCTTCATCGAGGCGAGCGGTCTGTTGAAGGGGCTTGGGGGCAGCACGCTCGCCAAAGAGGGCCGGGCACTTAGTCGCAGACGTCGACTGCGACGGTTGCCTCGAGATGCTCGGTACCGCCGCCAAGGAAGATGGTGCCTGAGGTCGGCGTCGCATCGGCGTAGGCCCGGCCGCAGGCGACCCTCACGTGGTCGGTTTGCGTGAGGATGCCGTTGGTCGGGTCAAAGCCCCTCCAGCCCACCTCTGGAAGATAGACCTGGACCCAGGCATGGCTCGCTTCTGACTGCGGGTGCTGGAGATTCTTCGGGCCGGTGTAGACGTAGCCACACATGTAGCGCGCCGGCACACCCAACAGCCGCATCATGCAGATGAAGAGATTGCTGAAGTCCTGACACACGCCGCTGCGGGAGGAATACACCTGAAAGGCAGTCGTCCCGAGCGTGGTGCTCCCCTGCACGTATTGAAATTCTTTGAAGATGGTCGCGTTGACGTCGAGCAACGTGTCGAAGAGGTCATAGTCGTTTCGGAGCACGAAGGTCATCGCGTAATCGGTCAGGTCATTCAGCTCGCTTTCGGGGAGCTCTGGGGGGAGCAGGAAGGGCGCGAGCTGGTTGCGCTGCCATGGCATCCACACCAGGGGGAAGGAAGACTTGTCTCGCAGCTGCCGGAAGGCAAACGGGTCTGTCTCGAGAAGCTCAACCCGGCTTTTCGCCTCAATCACCAACTCGGTGAAGGGCGTGTCCAACCGCAGCCGGCGGACGCGATTTCCAAACACATCGTCGTATTCGCGTGACTGCCCCTCCACTGAGACTCTGAGCGAATGCTCAAGGACGGTTTGCATTCGGTCGTGCATCGGACTGAGCCGCAACAGGTGGCTGCTCTGTTGAACCGGCTCCCGGTACCGGTAGACCGTCCGGTGCAGGACTTGGAGGCGTTTCGACTCCGCTGGCGTGGGGCGGTGAAGGCGCACTGGGTTGTGGCCGTTCGTCTCGCGCTGGACCGGCGGTCCGGGGGCTTGGACTTCCGCCCGCAGCGCTCCCTCCCGGATGACCCACAGCGAGCCCGTTTGCAGCGGCTGCCAGGTCGTCGGCAGCGTCTCGGCCTCGGAAGTGAGTGGACGACTCGAGATGAAGATGCCCTTTCGGCTTTTGACGCCGTGACGGGTGAGGTCGATGCTCACGTCCCGGTCGCCCACCACCACCTGTTGGTACGGCGGCAGCAGCTGCCAGGTGCTGAGTCCGCTCTGGTGCTTGTCCGCATAGGCCACCACGTCCCTGCCGTCGGACAGGATGATGTTGAGTGTCCCGAGCGTGTTGATGGTCCCCAGCCAGTCCACCAGGACGGCTGGGTCGGCCTCACCCAGCGAACGCCAGCTGCGTTGGGCGAAGCGGTTGAGCAAGTCACAGAAAATGACTTCGCTGTCGGTGGCGCCGATGGGCTCGAACAGCGAATTCGCATCCAGCTCCGGGCGCCGGTCAAGGCTTCCACTGTGTCCGAAAATCCACTCCCGTCCGCCCCACGCGCGCGCAAACGGCTGGGTGTTGGCGTCGCTGAGGGCACCCCAGGTGGCGGTGCGCAGATGCAGAAGGAAGATGGACGAGGCGAAACGCTCCCCGCGGTGCAACACCTCGGCCTGGGAGCTGGCATACGTCGGGGCCGGCTCCTTGAGAAGGGCGACCGACGGTTCGCCAGGCGGGTAATAGCCAAGTCCCCAGCCATCCGGGTGGGTGGACCCGGGCTGCAGGCAACGGAGGTCGAAGGTCGGGGAAAGTTCTCCCTCGAAACACATGGCCAGTAGATTCGGCACAGTCGAAGTTTAGTGCACGAATCTGTCGGCTGCCTGAGACGCCACCGGCTTCTGTGGCGATTCGGCGGCGGCACTACCCGACCCCTACGGTTTCTGCCGGCGCAAGCAGCCACGTCGCCCGCCCCGCTCGACGGGTTCCCCGGCCATAGACAGCGAAGCACAAGTACGCACGGCGGACGGTCGATGGGGGAGCGTACATTCTGGTCGGCATCGCTTTTGAGGAACGGGACCTGATTGCCCAATTCGGAGCGCGTTACCGGGCTTACCGAGAGCAGGCGGGAATGCTCCTCCCCCGCCCCTTCCGGCGTCCCCAGACCCGGACAACCGTGGGGCAGGGCTGAACAGCTTTGGAGGATGCCACCGGGATGCGCGGGCTTTGCGTCTGACGCCGGACAGCTGGGCCGTCTGGTCATCACCTTTCGACAGGGGACAACGGTTTGTCGTCCTCTGTCGAAGCTGCCGCTGCCGCGGCCGCGGCCGCATCCAACTCCGTCTCGGGCGCGACCTCGGGGAGCGGGTGGTCGCCCGAAAAACGCCGTAAGTCGAGTGTCCAAGGTGCCTCAGGACTCTCCGGCACTCGGCGAGCGCTCACCGGCCAGGGCAGCGGTGACTCGCGGGTGAAGCGTTGGGCCCGTCGGGCCGAGGCTTCGAAGGCCGTCAGCGGCGGCGCATCAAAGGCACGCCCTTCGGCATGCCAGACGTGGTAGCCGCACGCTCCAAGAGACCGCTCCCCCCACCGGTCGACGAGGTCGAAGCGAAGCGGATGGTGCACGCCGAGGTGGGGATGCAAGCTGTGCGACGGTGACCAGGCGCGGAAACGCACGCCGGCCACTCCCTCGCCGACCTTGCCGGTGGAGCGCAGCGGCAGCTCAATGCCGTTGACCAGCACCTGGTGGCGCTCCGGCACCAGCCCCTCGACGCGGACTTCGACTCGCTCCACTGAGGAGTCCACGTAGCGCGCGGTGCCGGTGGTGTTCGGCTCCTCCCCCAGCACCGGCCATGGCTCGAGCGCATCGCGCACCTCCAGTAGCACGCCACCCACGTCCAGGCGCCCTGCCAGCGGGCAGCGAAGCTCGAGGAAGGGCCGGTAGGCCTCGGCGGGGAGCGCAATGCCAGCAGCTTCAAGAAACTGGAGCACCTCCTCGAAGTCCCGCCACATCCAATAGGGTAGGAGGAAGCGGTCGTGCAGCCCGGTGCCCCACCGCACGAGTGGACGCCGGTAAGGAGAGCGGGCCAACGCAGCCAGCAGCGAGCGCACCAGCACCGCCTGGGCCGCCGCCAGCTTCGGGTGGGGTGGCATCTCGAAGGCCCGGAGCTCAACCAGCCCCTGCCGGCCCTGCGGCGTCCGCCAATCGAAGAGTTTGTCGATGCACAGCTCGGCGCGGTGGGTGTTCCCGCTGACGTCGACCAGAAGGTGGCGGAAAAGCCCGTCCACCCGCCACGGGGGAAGCGGCGTTTCACTCGGCTCGAAGGCATGCGCGAGGGCAATCTCCAATTCATAGAGAGAGTCATGGCGGGCCTCATCCACCCGGGGCGCCTGAGACGTCGGTCCGACGAAGAGTCCGGTGAAGAGGTAGCTGAGCGACGGATGGTGCTGACAGAAGGTAATCAGGCTGGCCAGCAAGTCCGGCCGCACCAACAATGGACTCTGCATGGCTGTCGGGCCGCCCAGGGTGAGGTGGTGGCCACCGCCGCTCCCGGCGATGCGGCCGTTGAGGAGGTAACGCTCGGTGTGGAGGCCGGCGTGGAGAGCCGCCACGAATGTCGCCTCAAGCAAGGCCGCGTGTGCACGTCCGGTATTCGAGGGCGGAAGGTTGGCTTCCAGGACCCCCGGGTCGGGCGTCACAGCGAAGCGGCGCAAGCTGAGCGAACGCGGCGGCAGGTACCCTTCCAGCTGGACCTGCAGCCCAGTCTCGGACCGCACCGCATCCACCTCGCGCACCAACGCGATGAAGTCGGCGGCCGACGCCAGAGGCGGCAAGAAGACGTACAACTGCCCGTCGCGCACCTCCGTGCAAAGCGCGGTTCGCAGCGCCCGGGGCGTCCCGGGGCTTGGCTTTGTGCGGCGCGGGTCCGGCGGCGTCACGGGTTGCTCGTCGGGCTCAGGGACGTAACCCGGCGGCAAGGAGGCCAGGGGCAACCGGACGCCGGCCGCGGAATCGCCCGGCAACAGGAAGAGGTGCTGGCGGCGAAAGCGCCAGCGGTCGGTCACCCAACTCCCAGAAAGGTGGGCCAGCGGGAGGACGTATGCGGCTTCCCGCCCTAGGCCGCGGTCGAGCACCCGCGCCAGGCGCCGGCGTGCCTCCGAGTCCTTCAAGTCCGTCCGCAGCGGGTCGACGTCCACGGGCAGCGCGGCCTCGGCTTCCAGGAAGTGCCATGGGTCCTCGAAGGCAGGCAACACGCCCCGGGCAACGCCGAGGCGCCCCGCCAGGGCCTCGATGAAGCGCCTCGCCTCCGCGGTGCTCGCCGCGACACTGGGCCGCCCAAGGTCTCCGGTCCAGAGCGCTCCTCCTTGGCTGAGTCCGACCAGCTGGAGCGACCAGCGCGGAAGGCTTTCGCCCGGGTAGTGCTTCCCCTGGCCGAGGACGAGGGCGGCTCCAGGCATCAGGCGGTCACGAATTTCCGCGCACAGCCGCAGTCCCTGGGACCATTTGGTTGGCCCCAACGCAGCGCCATTCCATTCCTCGGCCTCGCGATGCTCGCGCGAGTTGAAGGTCGGCTCGCCGCCGCTGGTGAGGCCCAGGCCGGCGGCGTCCAGAAGGGCATCCGCCTGGTCCGCGCCTTCGAGGACTGCCTGGTAGACGCGCTCGGGGAATGGCGAGTTCGGCCGCACCTCGTGACCAAGGCGGGTGACGGTGAGTTCGAAGACGACGTCCGAGGCGCGGATGTCGGAGGTCCCGTCCACCGGTGCCGCCATGGCTGGGTTGGCGGCGCAGGCGAGCGGAATGTGGCCCTCGCCACAGAGCAGCCCGCTGGTGGCGTCCAGGCCAATCCAGCCCGCCCCGGGCAGAAAGACTTCCGCCCAGGCGTGCAGGTCAACCACGTCCCGGCTGACGCCCCTCGGCTGGTCCGGGAGCATTCCCTCGTCGGCCAGCTGGACCAAGTAGCCGCTGACGAAGCGGGCCGCCAGCCCGCGCGCCCGTAACAGCGCCACCAGCAGCATCGCCGAGTCGCGGCAGCTGCCTCTGCCTTCCTGCAGCGTCTGCTCGGGCGTCCAGACGCCGGCCTCACCGCGCACGACGTACCGGACACGGCTGTTGACGGCCCGGTTGACGGTGGTGAGCAGCTCCAGCGTTGAACCCTGCCGCGGAAGTTCGGCGTCCAAGGCAAGGAAGCGAGGCCCTTCCTGCAGCACGGGCGTCTGGCGCGCTAGAAAAGGTGCCAACTCGTCCAGCTGCGCGGGCGGGTAGCTGAGTGGGACTGCCTCGGCCGTTTCCTCGAGGAGGAAGTCGAAGGGATTGATGGGTTGGAGGTCGAGGGCCAGCTCCACCAACAGCTCCAGGCTGTCCAGGCGCGCGCCCGGCGGAAACACCACCCGCGCAACGTGATTTGAATTGGGGTCCTGCTGCCAGCGGACGTCGGCTGGCGGAGAGACGGTGAGTCCGTAGGTCTCGACGCGGGCCCGGGCGTGGCTGGCCGGGCGAAGACGCACCAGGTGTGGTCCCAACCCGGCGGGGCGCGGATAGAGGTACCGGCTGCGGTGCTGGATGAGGAGGCGCACGCGCGCTAGCTTAGACGCGCGGTGTCAACAACTGGCAGCCCCCCTCACCCGTCGCTCCTCAAGGGGTACCCGGCCCTCGCCGGCGCCTATGACGAGTTGCTCGAAGCGACAGGGTCGCTGCGCTCCGAGTTTCGCGCCTTGCTCGGGCTGGACGACATGAGCGCGGATGAGTTCGCCCACACCCAGGAGATGGCCGAAGCCGCCCTGGTCAACCAGGGCGTCACCTTCTCCGTGTACTCCGACGACCGGGGCCTGGAGAAAGTCTTCCCGGTCTGTCTGGTGCCCCGCATCATCTGCGCTGCCGATTGGGACCGGCTCGAACGGGGCCTCGTTCAACGGGTGTTGGCGCTGGCGGCCTTCCTCGACGACGTCTACGGCGAGCAGCGCATCCTCAAGACTGGAACCATTCCCGCTGAGGTGGTGCTGGGAGCCAAGCACTACCTACCCGCGCTGAAGGGCATTCGGCCGCCGGCGGGCGTGCGCATCCATGTCTCTGGGATTGACTTGGTCCGCGACGGCAACGGCGTGTTCCGGGTCCTCGAGGACAACCTGCGCACTCCCTCCGGTGTCTCCTACGTCCTCGAGAACCGACTCCTCTCCAAGCGACTCATCCCCCAACTCTTCGAGGCTGCTCGGGTCCGACAAGTGAACCATTACCCGGCGCGTCTTGCTGCGGCCCTGCGCAGTGTCTCGCCGGTGGACCCCGATTTGAGCACCGTCGTCGTGCTCACTCCGGGGCCCTACAACTCGGCCTACTTCGAGCACAGCTTCCTTGCCCGCCAAATGGGTGTCGAGCTGGTCCAAGGCGCCGACCTCTTCGTCGAAGACGACCGGCTTTTTCTCCACACCACGAGGGGCCGTCGGCAAGTGGATGTCGTTTACCGGCGAACGGACGACGCCTTTCTGGACCCGGAGATGTTTCGGCCGGATTCGGTGCTCGGTGTTCGGGGGCTGATGCGTGCCTGGGCGAAGGGCCACGTCACCCTGGCCAATGCGCCCGGCAATGGCGTGGCCGACGACAAGGGCGTCTACCCCTTTGTCCCAGACATGGTGCGCTTCTACCTCGGGGAAGAGGCGCTCCTCGAGCAGGTGCCCACCTACCAGTGCGTCCGGGAGGAAGACCGGCGCTACGTGCTCGAACACCTGGACCGCTTGGTGGTGAAGGCCGTCGACGAAGCCGGAGGCTATGGGATGTTGATGGGGCCGGCCTCCAGCAAGGCGCAGCGCGAGGAGTTTCGACGGCGCATTCTTGCCGAGCCGAGGCGCTACATCGCACAGCCCCTGGTCGAGCTCTCCACCTGTCCGACCTGGGATTCTGAGCTCCGGCGCATCGTTCCCCGGCGGGTCGACTTGAGGCCCTACATCCTGACTCGGAAGGACGGCCCGTGGGTGCTCGCCGGAGGGCTGACCCGGGTAGCGATGCGGGAGGGCAGCTACGTGGTCAACAGCAGCCAGGGCGGGGGCAGCAAGGACACCTGGGTTCAAAGGGCGCGCGGATGATTTCCCGCGTCGCCGACCACTGTTTTTGGCTCGGTCGCTACCTGGAGCGGGCCGAGAGCAGCTCGCGGGTCCTGCGGGTGACGTCCGCCTTGGCCCTCGATGGGATTCTCCCCGCCGCCCAGGTGTGGGGCTCAGCGCTGACGGTCAGCGGCGAGGACCAAGCCTTCGCGGCGCGTTTTGAGGCAGCCGCTCGTGGAAACGGCGAAGTGGTACAGCAGTACCTCACCTGGAATGCCGAGAACCCGGCAAGCATCCTGCGTTCAGTCGCCGCGGCACGGGAGAACGCTCGCAGCATTCGGGAGGTGGTCTCGCTCGAGGTCTGGGAGGCCCTCAACGAATTTCACCTTTGGTTCAACGACAAGCGTGGGCGCGACGAGTACGCGCTGCGCCGCGAAAGCTTCTACCGCCGGGTTCGCGAATCGACACAGCTCGTTCTGGGGGCCATTCAGAACAGCATGCTGCACGACAACGCCTATGACTTCATCAGCCTGGGCGTCCTGCTGGAACGGGTTGGGCAAACGGCGCGCATTCTGGACGTCCACCACCACGCGCTGCTTCAGCTCCCACAAAGCGTGATTGTCGAGGAGACGCTGTGGCTCTCGCTGCTTCGGGCCTGCTCGGGCTTCGAGGCTTTCATGAAGCGGAGCGGTGGTCGGGTGACGCCGGGCGCGGTGGCAGCCTTTTTGGTGCTTGAGCCGGCCTTTCCCCGCTCCGTCCGCTTCTGCGTGCACCACGCCTCCAGGCGGTTGGCCAGCATTCGCTCTCCAGAGGAGTTGGTGCTGCCGAAGCTGCAGAGTCAGGGCCGCCTTCGCCGGCTGGAAATCTTTATCTGCGAGGAGCCCCGCTGGAGCGAGGGCGAAGAGACGTTGCACCGGCTCCTCACCCACATTGTCGAGGAGACCACCACCGCCTGCGAGGAGCTCAGGCGCGAGCTGCTTGCCTGGCCAGAGGTGCGCCAGGCGGACTCGGTGAAGGCCTCCTCGGCTCCCGAAGGGGCACCGCTGGCGTCACAGTCTCAGTCCGCCGGCGCCTCTCAGTCCTAAGGGGCCGGCCCTTTCCCTTTTCCCCTTTTGTCGGTGTGCCCCCCCCCAGCGTTGCCGGCTGCAGATGACTTGCCTTGGGCCACCATTCATGGGAGGCGTCCCGGCCGGAGCGGGCGCCCCAAAACTTGCCAAAGGAAGAGCCCCTTGAGACCAATTCTGCTCGCCGTCGCGTTGTGCGTGTGGCCGACCCTGGTGTCCGCAGGCACGCAGCCGGCGGCCGACCTGGAAAGCCGCCGTCAGGCGCTGGCAGCGCTCCTCCAAGAGCAGTGGGAGTACACCTTGCGGTCGCAGCCCGAGTTCGCCTCCATCCTCGGCGACAAGCGTTACAACGACCGGCTGAAGGACTACTCGCAGGCCTTCATCGACAGCGACTTGGCAGCCACCGCGGACTTCCTCAAGCGCTTCGAAGCGGTCGACACGACCGGCTTTCCGCAGCAGGAGCAGCTGAACAAGCAGCTGATGGTGCAGCTGCTGCGCCTGGCGCTGGAGGGTGCCCGCTTCAAGGATTGGGAAATGCCAGTGTTTCAAAATTCGGGCATTCACGTGGACTTGCCACACCTGGTCAGCTCGCTGTCGTTCGAGACGGTGAAGGACTACGAGGACTACCTCGCGCGGCTCAAGCAGGTGCCGCGGGCTTTCGCCGAGGTCACCATCCAGATGCGAAATGGAATGCGGGACGGCTTGATGCCCCCCCAATTCCTTCTGCCAAAAATCGTCCGGCAGTGCGAGACCATCGCCAACGCCAAGCCAGCCGATTCCCCTTTTGCACAGCCCTTGTCCAAGTTCCCCGCCAGCTTCTCCGTGGAGGACCAGGACCGGCTGAGGAAAGCCATCCTCGCGGCCATCCGCGATGACGTGAATCCGACATACCGAAAGTTCGCCACCTTCGTTCAGAAGGAATACGTCCCCAAGGGCCGGCAGCAGGTGGGCGTCTGGTCACTGCCCGACGGCGCTGCCCGGTACGCCTATGACGTGAAGGTCTCCACCACCACCGACCTGACGCCAGAACAAATCCATCAAATTGGGTTGAGTGAAGTGAAGCGCATCGAAGCCGAGATGCTCCAAGTCGCTCGAAAACTCGGCTTTCAAGACCTGAAAAGCTTCAACGCCTCCATCGACGGCAACCCCGCTCTGCACCCCAAGTCCCGTCAGGACATTCTCGACCGCTACACCACCTACCTCGACCAAATGGAGGCCAAGCTGCCCGACCTCTTCGGCCGACTTCCCAAGGCGAAGCTCAAGGTCCTTCCCATCGAAACGTACCGGGAAAAAGAAGCCTCGACTGCCTATGACCAGGGCACGCCGGATGGGTCACGCCCTGGACACGTGATGGTGAATACCGGTGAATTCGCCAAGCAAACGACACTGGACATGGAGACCACGGCCTACCACGAGGGCGTTCCCGGGCATCACTTGCAGATTTCCATCGCCCAGGAGCTCCCGGACCTTCCCCCCTTTCGACAGCAGGCCAATTACACGGCGTACGTTGAAGGTTGGGCCCTCTACGCCGAGCAGCTGGGGCGGGAAGTTGGCTTCTACACCGACCCCTACAGCTACTACGGGCACCTTCAGGACGAGATGTTGCGCGCCATTCGGCTGGTGGTGGACACCGGTTTGCACGCGAAGCGCTGGACCCGGCAGCAGGTGGTGGACTACTTCCACGCCCACTCCGGCTTTATCGACCGCGAGGTGCAGAGCGAGACCGACCGCTACATCGTTTGGCCCGGCCAGGCACTTGGCTACAAGGTTGGCGAGCTAAAGATTCTCGAGTTGCGGGAGTACGCCAAGCAGGCGCTTGGAAAGAAGTTCGACATCCGAAGCTTCAACGACGAGGTTCTCGGCGCCGGAGCCTTGCCCTTGGACGTGTTGGAGCAGCGCATCAAGTCCTGGGTGAAAGCTCAAACCTCCTGAGCCGACGACGGCCGAAGCGCTACTGTTTGGTGTCGAGCCAGGTGGCGACGCCGCCGTGATGGGAACAGGCCCCCTCATGCTGCTTCGAGTGGGAGTACGTCCCGTCCGTGCACTTGGCGATGGCACCGGTGGGGTCGGTATTCGAAGCCTTCGTCTGCGAGGGTGCCTTGGCTGCCGGAGCCGCAGCAGCGGCCGGAGCGGAAGACGCTGCGGGAGCTGCAGCGGCCGGAGCCGCAGGCGCCGCGGCAGCAGGAGCAGCGGCCGGAGCCGCGCTAGCCCCGGCAGTCTTGTTGACGCCTCCATGGCCACTGCAGGCACCCTTGCCACCCTTGGAGGTGGTTCCGTCTTTACAGGTGACGGTGGCGCCCTCGGCGGCGGCCGGTGCGGCCGGCGCCGTCGCCGAAGCCGGAGCGGCGCTGGCTGCGCCACTCTTATTGACGCCTCCGTGGCCACTGCAGGCGCCCTTGCCCCCCTTGGAGGTGGTTCCGTCCTTACAAGTAACGGTGGCTGCGGTGGCCGCAGCCGGAGCGGCCGGCGCCGTCGCGGAAGCCGGGGCCTTGCTCGACGCCGCGCCGTCCTTGTTGACACCGCCGTGGCCACTGCACGCGCCCTTGCCGCCCTTGGACGTCGTCCCGTCCTTGCAAGTAACGGTGGCTTCGGTGGCCGCAGCCGGAGCGGCCGCGGGCGCTGGTGCCGGGGCAGCCGCGGCCTTGTTGATGCCTCCATGGCCGCTGCAGGCTCCCTGGCCGCCCTTGGAGGTGGTCCCATCCTTACAGGTGACGGTAGTGTCATCGGCATAGGCGGCCGGCGCCAAGCCAAAGCCGACTGCCAGCACAAGCGTGCAAATCCGCGCGAGTTTCACATCCCCTCCAACGGCCGCCATTGGCAGCCCGTTCGACGTTTCAGAGGCAGGCAACGCCTCTGCGAAGTCCTAGCGACACACGGTGCGCGCCGCGGACGTGCGAGGAGCAGCGCCCACGGCATTTTCTGGCGGTGGAATCCCCCTCCAAACGACAACCCTTAAGGCCTTCACGGAGCCTTGACGGCCCGCGACCTTTCGCGACTTAGTCCCTTGACTTGAGGGCCGCAAGCGCGGCGTGCCCCGTCCAGTCGGGGGCGCGGCCAGGCCTTGCGGCGTGGCGGGCCCACCGGGGCGTCGCGTCGGGCATGGCAGCCCCGGGGGAAGGGGCCCCACAGGCAGTTGAGGTCCGGTGCTTGAGCCCTACGCCTTCAGCTTCGCCAGGATGCCCTTGATTCGCTTCTGGACGGCCGGGTCGGTCGCCATCGCCAGCGCCTTGTTGTAGTTCTCAATGGCCCCTTTCTTGTCGCCCGTCATGGCCAGCGCTTCACCGAGGCTGTCATAGACGTTTTGGGAATCAGGGTGGTCTTTGACGTTCTTCCTGAAGAGGGCGAGTGCCTCGTCGTACTTCTTCTCTCCGAGCAATGCGTAGCCCAGGTTGTTGACTTCGTTCTCGGTTGCAAGTGTCAGCGCTCGGGCGCGCAGCTCTCCGGCCTGTTTGGTGTCGCCCTTCTTCTCGAGAAAGTCCGCCTTGGTGCGAAGATTCGAAAAGGTCGGCTGAATGGTAATCGACCGGTCCACCCAAACCTGCCCCTCCTCCAGCCCATAGTTGTTGCGGATGGTCCACTGGGCGGCCTGCTCGCAGGACTGCCAGTAGAAACGTCCGAGCCCCCGGAGCTGGGCCTTGAGACTTGCCAGCACCACGGCCTTGGTGTCCACGGCGATGGGAAAGGAGACCTTCAGCTTGTCCCAATGCAGGACGACGTCGACAGCCTCCTCGGTGGGACTCTCGAACGTGTATTCGAGACGCTCCTCGAAGTCTGCGGGAGCCGGCGTCGTCGGGGCCCGAACCACATCCTCTTTTTCGTCGTAACTGAAGCTTCCCCACGCAGTCGAGACGCTGCTCAGGATGATGAACCAGGTCTTCTCATTGGGCAGCATGTGCAGCCCATAAGTCCCGGCGGGAATTTTCTTGCCTCCAACGGTGACCGGACTTGAAAAGCTGATGGTCGTGTTCTCGTTGGCGCCAGCGCGCCACACCTCCCCATAGGGAACCAGTTCGCCCCAAATCTTCCGCTTGTCCACCGCGGGCCGGTGGTAGACAACCGTGATGTCTGTCACTCCGACCCGCTGAGTGACCGAGGCCAGTGGGCTCGGCTGTGGCAGGGTCAGCTCGGGCGGTGCCTGTGCAAGGGCGCGGGATTGACCGACAAGCAGTACGCCAAGGGCCAGAGCGAGACTTCGAGTCATGCGACCTCCAAGGGAAAACATCGCTATCAGCGCACTTCAATTGGAGGCGCATCGAATTTGCAGCCGACCGGGCGGATTTGGCAGCCGGAGGTGGGCTCAACCAGGCTGCCGAGTTCAGTGCCCACGGCGGAATCGAACCACCGAAAGGGGGATTTCAAGTCCCTGCAGCGGAACGGTCAAGTCCGCGTAGTTCCAGAAGAAAGCGCGACCTCTGAAGCCGACTGCATCGCCGGTGTTGAGGCAGATTGCACAAAGAGCCCGTCAGCTTGCCGACGCTCCGTTAGGTTTTCCAGGGTCGGCGCGAGGTCAGGGCGCTGCTGTACTTCATCGAGGCTCGCAGGGAGTTGCCTGAAGCGCTGATTCCGGCGCGTTTGATCCTCGACGACCAGGCGTTCGACCGAGTGGTCGACGTCCTCGAGAACCCGCGCGCTCCAACCGAGACTCTTCGCGAGTGGATGCGTGACCAACGTGGTTGAGGTCCGCCGCCGCAGTGGCTTCTCGAGCGGGCAGCTCGACCGATTCTTCGGCCATTACGCTGGTCTGAATCAGTTCAAGCTGCGCAGGCCGGCCCTCCCGAGGAGCCTCCTCCGGAGTATTCTGGACGCAGATGCGAATCGGTGCCGCCGGGCCGCCGGAAGAGCGCTTCAGCGCGGTTTATGCCGTCCTCCGGCGCCTTGCCCACCAGCAGCTTCGCCGTCGCGGCCCAAGCACCCTCGACCCAACGGCATTGGTCCATGAGGCCTGGATGCGCCTTGCACAGAAGACCGCATTCGAGAGCCGGGGGCATTTCCTCGCGCTTGCCGCCACTGCCATGCGTCAGATTCTCGTGGACCACGCCCGGAGGCGAAAGGCTGAAAAGCGGGGTAGCGACGCGGTTTTCGTGACGTCAGGACTCGAGGAAACTCCCGTCGATGCGAATGTTGAACTCGTCCTCGGCGTCCACGCGGCACTCGCCAAGCTCGAGGCGTTGGACGCGAGATTGGCACGGGTCCTCGAGTGGCGGTTCTTTGGTGGCCTCAGCGAGGTAGAGATCGCCGACGCACTCGAGGTGGACAAGCGCACGGTCCGCCGTGTCTTCCGAAAAGCCCGTGCGTTCGTCCTCGTCGAGCTCGGTGAGCAGCCGTGACTCCCGAGCAGGCTCGTTTCCATGCAGTCCTCGAACTTGTGGACCAGGCGTTCGACCTTCCTGCCTCGGGACGAGCCGAGCTGCTCGAGCGCGAAAGCGACCCCGAGATACGGGCTCAGGCCCAGAGACTGCTGGAAGCTGACCAACGCGCCGAAGCGTTGTTGAGCACGCCCGCGGCTGGATACCTGCCGTCGGCCGGCGCCGCGCTCACCGGACTCGAGCAGGCTGCCACCGCTGGTGAGCGAGTTGGTCCGTTCCGTCTCCTCTCGCTCCTGGGTCGGGGGGGCATGGGCGAGGTCTGGCTCGCCGAGCGCGAGGCCGCGGACTTCCAGCAACGTGTCGCCATCAAGCTCCTACCTTGGTCGAGCAACCTGGCCGCGGCGGCCCGGTTCCGCCGCGAGCGGCGCATCCTCGCACGCCTCTCGCACCCCAACATCGCGAAGCTCCTCGACGGCGGGCTGACGCCGGCCGGGCGCCCCTGGCTGGCAATGGAGTTCGTCGCTGGAACCCACCTCATCGAGCACTGCGCCACGCAGGGTCTTGGCGTCGAGGCTCGTCTCCGACTGTTCGCCAGCGTCTGCGATGCTGTGCAGTTCGCTCACCAGAACCTCGTCGTTCACCGGGACCTCAAGCCGAGCAACGTGCTTGTTGGCGACACCGGCCAGACAAAACTCCTCGATTTCGGCATCGCCAAGCTCCTGGAGCGGGGCAGCGACGACAGCGTGCTCACCCACGTCGACGAGCGGCCGATGACGCTGGAGTACGCCGCGCCGGAGCAGGTCCGCGGCGGGCGCATCACCACCAGTACCGACGTCTGGGCGCTCGGGGTGATTCTCTGCGAGCTGCTGACGGGTGGCCGACCCTTCGCTGGAAACAGCCGCGCCGACGTCGAAGAGGCGATTCTGGCCGCAGACCCGCAGAGGCCGAGCACCCGCATCGACATCTCACAGCTTGGCGTCGCAGAGTCTCTCGGCGAGCGGCGACGGAAACTCCGAGGCGATTTGGACGCCATCACCCTCAAGGCCCTTCGCGCCGAGCCTTCCGAGCGCTATCCCTCGGCGGGTGAGCTCGCGGCCGACATTCGTCGGCACCTCGCCGGCGCGCCTGTGACGGCGCGAGGAGATGCGACGAGCTACCTCCTGCGCACACTCGTCAAACGTTACCGTGCCCCGGTTGCGCTGGCCTCCATCCTCGTGCTCGCGCTGGTGTTGGGGTTGGGCGCCACCCTTTGGCAAAGTCGGCGGGCGCGTGAGGAGGCGCGGCGGGCCGAGCTGGCGCAGGACTTCCTGGTCAGTATGCTTCAAAGTTTTGACCCGCGAGCCACCAGCGGCCAACCGCTGACCCAGCGGGACATCCTCGCAAAGGGCGAGGCGCGCCTGAATGAGCTAGGAAACCACCCCGAGGTCCAGGCACGGCTGCTCCGCGCGTTCACCCAGACCTGGTACGACCTCGGAGAGTACCAGCGGGCCACAGCGTCTGCGGAGCGGGCACTGGGCATTGAGCGCAGTCTCGCCCCGCGCAGCGCCGGCGTAGCGAGCGCACTCCTGAAGCTCGGTGACATCCGCTTTGAGCTCGGCGACTACCCAGAATCCGAGCGACTGCTACACGAGGCGCTGCTGATGTCGCGGGAGGTCGAGGGGCCGCGTGGGGAAACGGTGGCGCGGGCGCTCAACGACCTGGCAGGCGTGAAGCGACGCCTGAACAGCTTCGCGGAAGCGGAACGGCTCCGCCGGGAAGCACTTGCCCTCTACCTGGCAACGCGCGGCAACCGAGACCCAGAGACGCTTGGGGTGATGAATGACTTGGCGGTCTTGCTCGGCGACGAAGGGCACTTCGCGGAGAGCGCGGAGCTCCAGGAGCAAACGTGCAAGCTAATGGAAACAGTCAACGGCAAGGAGCACGTCGATACACTCGTCTGCTGGAACAACCTGGCGCGCGATTTGCTCGAACTCGGACGGGCAAAGGAGGCCGAGGCAATGTCCGCCCGCGTCCAAGCCGCGCAGGTCGCCATCTTCGGAAATGAATCGGGCGACCTAGCCTACGTGGAAAACGTGCGCGCCCGGGCACTGGACGCGCTGGGGAACTCGGACCAGGCGTTGCAGCTCTCCGAGGACGCGGTTCGACGTGCGACCCTGGAGTTTGGCGCTGAGCATGGTCTAGTCGCGTCTTTACTCGCCTACCAGTCGAGCGCGCTCCGGCATGCCGGCAGACTCGCCGAGGCAGAACAGGCGGCGCGCCGGGCGCTCGCCATCGCGCAGCGCCGTTTTGGCGAGGAGCACAGCACCACGGCGCGGGCTCACTATGCGCTCGGAGCCTCGCTGTTCGACCAGGGCCAGCGGCAGCAGGCGCGGGCAGAGATTGCGCAAGCGCTTGAAATCCAGGAGAAAGTCCTGGCGGACGGACACGCCGACACCCTTCGGACTCGCGCGGAAGTCGAGCGTCAGCGCTGACCGAAAAGAGGGTCTTGTCCTCTTTTCAATCCGGAATGCGTGAACCCGGGCATGAAGCCAGCAATTTGTGGGCTGTTCCTGCCCTTCCTTAGCGTCTCGTGCATGCTGGTGGCGTGCAGTTCGACGTCGGGGGCGCCTGATTCAGGTACCAGTGGGTTTGGCTTCTCCCCGTCGAACGTGGACCTGTCGAGGCTCGATTTCAGCGGTGTCGGAGACGTGGTCGTCTCGCACGACCTCACCTGGGAGACCGACCTGGGAGGAGTGCTGGGAAGTGACGACGGCGGCGCCTACCACTACCAGGAGCAGACGCAGTCGGGGCTGGCGCAGCTGACGACCTCGCTGAAACTCGGAGTCTTCACCGTCAATTCGCTCACCATCGCTGCCGGCACGACCGTCCGGGTCGAGGGGGCGGACGCCCTGGTCATTGTCGCGCTGGAACGAATCGACATTCAGGGAAACCTCTACGGCAACTCGCAAAGTTCGCCCGCGTTTTTTCTCGGGCCGGGGGCACTGCAGAACCCGGCGAGCGGCAACAGCGCGGGGGTCGGCGCGGGTGGGGGAGGCTCAGGAAGTGGCAGTTCCTCGGGAGGGGGCGCGGGCTTCTGTGGTCAAGGAGGCAAGGGTGCCTCGTCGACCCCAGGTGCCGGAGCCCAGGGAGGCGGCATGAATGGGACTCCCGCGCTGGTCCCCCTGTCCGCCGGTTCCGCAGGCGGGTCAGGGTTCGCGTTTGGTGGGGCAGGGGGTGGTGCCATCGAGCTGGTCTCGGCGACGTCCATCGCGGTTTCCGGGACAATCCACGTCGGCGGCCAGGGTGGCTACAATGGCGGTGTCTACGACCCGGCTGGCAATTCACAGGAAGCGAGCGGTGGCGGAAGTGGAGGCGCAATCCTGCTCGAGGCTCCCACCGTGGACACGACTGGCACGCTGGCTGCCAACGGAGGTGGCGGGGGCCAGGGCCCCGGGGTACCTGGCGCCGACGCGACGCCCGACGCCACCGCCGCCAAGGGTGGCAACGACGGAATGCATGGCTCGCTCGGCGGGGACGGAAGCTCGAGCAGCGGCATCAACGGAGAGGACGGACAAGTGGACCCCGACACGGTGGCCGGAGGTGGAGGAGGTGCCGGGGGCTGGATTCGTGTCAACAGCAGTTCCGACAGCACCTTTTTCGGGGGAATCATCTCTCCGTCATCCATCTGCGCGACGTCGGGGACACTGGGGCACTAAGCGAAGCCTACTGCTCCGACAACAGTCGCTCCGGGCGTCCCGCGGTACCATCGGCACTGCGTCTCGGTATGGCCGCCCGAGACTGCTGCTTAGCGGGGCCAGAGCTACGGGTCGGTACTCGATGTTCCTTGTCTGACCGGGAAGGCATCAGTGGCTTTCGCGGCTGGAAGAGGCTGAGTAGAGAATTGGGAGCCGGGCTGGGGGTCGAATGCACCGAAGCGTAAGTGTCTCTGTCGTCGGGTTGTCTTTGGCCCTCCTCTGCGCCCAGGCAGCCGCGCAGCCGGTGCCGCCCGACCTCGTCCTGCTCCACGGCAAGGTATTTACGAGCGACGCGAAGCAGCCCTATGCGGAGGCGGTTGCCATCCGAGGTGAGCGCATCCTCGCCATCGGCGACTCACGCCACATTGAGTCACTCGCCGGAACGAGGACACGGCGCATAAACCTCGGCGGCAGAACCGTCATCCCGGGAATTGACGATGCGCACGCGCATCTCGACGTGGTTCCTGTGGGCCTCGTCCAGCTGCCGTTTAAGAGCCCCAACCCAACCTGGTCAGACGTCACAGCAGCGGTTACCGCCGCCGTCCTCCAGGTTGCGAAGGGGACCATCCTCCAAGGGGAGGTCGGACCGGCTGTCTTCTACGGGAGCGAAGCCACGCGCGATTCGCTCGACAAGCTCGCTCCCGACAATCCCGTCATCTTGGTTACGTTCACGGGGCACGCGGCCATCCTCAATAGCGCCGCGCTGGTCAGGTTCGGTATCCGCGACGACTTGTCCGACCCGGCTGGGGGACGCTACGAGCGTGATGCGAATGGCCGGCTGACGGGGACTCTCCGCGAGTATGCCGTCCTTGCGCTCTCCAGGACGCTGGCGCACTTGACCAGCGACGCGGACGCCGTCGCCCAGTTGAGCGAGGTGCTTCACAACGCAGCCAAGCTCGGGGTGACTTCGGTCCAGGACATGAACGACTCGATGACGCCCGAACGGTGCGTGGCTTTGCTGAAACAGATTCCTACCCCCATCCGAGTGCGCGTCATCCGAATGCCCGGAACCACGCCCGCTGGCCGCGACACCCAGGAAGGCATCTCGGTCGCGAAGTTTCCAGGTCCGCGCATTACCGTCTCCGGGACGAAGTGGCTCACCGATGGGACACCCCTCGAGGGCACTTTCGTTCCTCGAGAGGGTCCAAGCGATGGGTCGGACCGGCTCGGGGCCTTTGTCGGCGAGAACCTGGAGCCACTTTTCCCGCGCAGCGAGCTCGAGGCAATGTTGCGCGAGACGCTCAAGAGCGATGACCAACTCATCGTCCACGTGTCGGGATACCCCGCCGCCGAGGCAATGCTCGACGCGATGAAGGCGACCGGAGGGGCTCAGGTGTGGGCCAACCGCCGGGTGCGGTTCGAGCACGGCGATGGACTGTTCGCCAATCTCATTGCCCGCGTGAAAGAACTGGGAGTGGTGGTGGTCCAGAACCCGGTCCACTTGGCCGTGAGCCAATTGAATGCCAAGGTCTTCACCCGCGAGCGCCTTTCCAAGTCCCAGCCACTCGCTTCCCTGGTGGCCGCCGGAATTCCTGTTGCATTGGGCTCCGACGCGCCAATGGGCCCGTTCCGGGACATCATGCTGGCGGCCAGCCACCCGAACCGGCCGTCGGAAGCTCTGACTCGAGAGCAGGCCGTCCTCGCCTCGACGCTGACCGGCGCTTACGCGGAATTTGCGGAGAAAGAAAAGGGGAGTCTCGTCCCAGGAAAGCTTGCCGACTTGGCAGTACTCTCACAGGACATTTTCACGGTGCCGTCGCGGCAACTCCCGGAAACTGAGTCCGTCCTCACTGTGGTGGGTGGCCAAATCGTTTACGACGCGAAAGTGCTGACCGCGTCGACACCATGAGCGTGCAGGCGTCAGCCGCAATGACGAGATTTTCTCTTCGCCGAGGCGGTCGTGCCGTCTGCATCTTGAGCGTCGTGCGCTTGCTGATGGTGCCCGAAGCAGGTCTTGCCGGAACGCCAACCCCATTCGCTCCACCGGATGCCGGAACGATTGTCGTGTACCGGAACGCCACGCTCATCGACGGGACAGCGGGGCCGCCACGGCCGTCCATGGACGTCGTGGTCGACGGCGAGCGCATCGTCCGCATCCTCGCCGACAGGGATGCCACCCCGAGTCTCTTGCAGGGTGCGAAAATTGTGGATTTGACCGGCCGGTTCTTACTCCCCGGGTTGATTGATTCGCATGTGCATCTGGCGACGCCACCGAATCGGCGACAAGCCCAAGCGATGTTGCGCCGAGACCTGTATGGCGGCGTCACAGCCGTCCGTGACATGGCCGACGACCTTCGGTCGCTGGCCGACATCACACGAGCCAGCCTGGTGGGAGAGATTGAAGGTTCGGACGTCTATTACGCGGCAGTGATGGCTGGACCGACTTTCTTTTCCGACCCGCGGACGGCACAGGTGACTGCCGGCTTAAAGGCCAGTAGCGCCCCCTGGCTGCAGGCGGTGACGGATAAGACGGACCTGCCACTCGCCGTTGCCATGGCGCGTGGAACCAACGCAACGGCCATCAAACTCTACAGCGACCTATCGCCGGAACTCGCGGGCCAAATTGTTGCCGAGGCGCATCGTCAACACATGCTGGTTTGGGCGCATTCAACGCTTTTTCTCGCAAGACCGTCAGAGGTGGTGCGCGCTGGAGTGGATGCAATCTCCCATTCTTGTTTGCTCATCCAAGAGGCTGCACACCAGCTTTCCACCTACGCCCACCGCGAAAGGGTTCCGCTCGAGCCGTTCGCCTCCGGCAAGAACCCTCTCCTCGAAGCAGTCTTCGCTGAGATGGTAAAACGCGGAACCATCCTTGACGCCACCGTCTGGACCTACGAGGTCTTCGACCACGAGGTCCAGACAACTCCGCAAGCCCAACGCACCAAATGCGATGCCACGACTGGCGCCGCCATCACCGGCCAGGCCTACCGCGCCGGCGTCCCCATTTCGGCCGGAACGGACAACGTGGCCCCTTGGGACGACCCCTGGCCCGACCTGTTTCATGAGCTTTCTTGGCTGGTTCACGGTGCGAAGATGCCGCCCAATGCAGTCATCCAATCGGCGACGTTAATCGGGGCCCGGGCGGCGGGTCAGGAAGCGGAGATGGGCAGCATCGCTGAAGGAAAGCTGGCCAACATGATTGTCCTCAGCAGAAACCCGCTCGCTGATGTCGCAAATTTCAAGAGCATCGAGCTCACCGTCAAGCGCGGACGCGCCTATCCGCGGCTGGGCTTTAAGCCTCTGGTGGAGGCGGACATCACAGACGAGTAGGCATCGCGAATGGATTCGCTGCTCTTAGGGCGCGAGCGATTGACGATGCAACCATCATTGATTCGCTTTGCACTGGCGCTTCTACCGTTGGCTTCGCTCGCCGCACAGGCCCAGGACTCCGGAGCGCCGGTCGCAAGCTTCGAAAGCCTCGGCCGGAAGCTGGACGCTGAGCGTTCAGTTCGAGCCGCAGCAGGGTAAGCCTCGTCCTAGCGAGACACGAGGGACGGAGACCTGGCGTGTTTCCACCAATGGACTGGTTCTCGTCGAGGAGGAGCATCTTCAGCTGCTCGGGAAGGAACTGCACCTGCTGGGACTCGTCTGGCAGGACCGCAAGACGCAGAAGCTGGCCGGGCTGGAGTGCAACACCGGCAATCCTCAGGTCTGCGATGTGAAAGGCGCCTTGACCGACATCTCAATCCACTGGGACGGGACGCAGCTGGTCATCGAAGAAGTCGAGCACGGAACCGATGGGCAGACAACGTTGTGGCGCGAGGCGTACTCGGAGATCACTGCCCGGTCCTTCACGCAAACTGGCGATGCGGGACCGCCAGGCGGTCCGATGAAACGGGTCTTCACCATCCACGCGGCGAGGACGAAGGATGGCGCTCCTTAGCCCCAACAGCGCATACGCAGACAGCAATCGCGCACACCGAGAGAAGCAGCGTACGACGAGAAAAGGCTGCCGTAGTCTCCCAAGTCGTGGAATGCCGCGGGGGCCGACAACCCAACTCGCGACTGCTCGTCATGAAGTCATCGAGCCCCGATGACTTCGGTACAAAGCAACTCTGGTGCTGATGGCCCAATACGGACTCAATACGAGGTAGCTTCCTGCCGATCCCGGGGGGCGGGGAAGGAGGCCAATGTCAGGAGAGCCAGAGTCTAAGGCGACTGGGATTGAGGACACCCTCGCGCTCGGTTCCTCCCCGAATGTCCGCGCGGAGCCCTCGGAGCTTGGGAAGCGCATCGGGCCCTACCGCTTGCTTCAACTCATCGGCGAAGGAGGCATGGGCGAGGTGTGGCTTGCCGAGCAGCGGGAGCCCGTCCGCCGCAGAGTGGCCATCAAAGTCATTAAGGCGGGGATGGATACAAAACAGGTCGTCGCTCGCTTCGAGAGCGAGCGACAAGCCCTGGCCCTGATGGATCACCCGGCCATCGCAAGAGTCCTCGATGGTGGCAGCACGACTGAAGGCCGGCCGTACTTCGTCATGGAGTACGTCGCCGGCGTCTCCATCACCGAGCATTGCGACACCCACAAGCTATCGACCGAAGAACGACTCGAACTGATGCGCGAGGTTTGCGACGGCGTTCAGCACGCTCACCAAAAGGCAATCATCCATCGCGACTTGAAGCCGTCGAACATTCTGGTGGCGTTGGTGGATGGAAAAGCTCAACTGAAAATCATCGACTTCGGCATCGCCAAGGCGACTGGCTCGCGGTTGACCGAAAAAACCCTCGTCACCGAGCTGGGCGCCGTCGTCGGAACGCCTGAATACATGAGCCCGGAGCAGGCCGAACTCACGGGCCAGGATGTGGACACCAGGACGGACGTCTACTCGCTGGGGGTCATTCTCTATCAACTTCTCAGCGGAGAGCTCCCGTTCACGTCGAAGACGCTTCGCTCGTCCGGCATCGAGGAGCTTCGACGCCAGTTGAAGGAAGTGGAGCCGCCGAAGCCGAGCACCAAGCTCAGCACGCTCGGGGATGCGGCGGAGGGTGCAGCGAGAAGCCGAAGCACCGACTCGGGTGCTCTTCGCCGGAGGCTGCAGGGAGACTTGGACGCCATCACCATGAAGGCGATGGAGAAGGACCGGCGACGGCGCTACGGCTCGCCCAGTGATTTGGCGGCAGATCTCCAACGCCACCTTCGTCACGAGCCAGTACTCGCCAGGGCGCCGAGCCGCCTGTATCGCATCTCCCGCTACGTTCGCCGGCACCGACTGGGCGTGGCCATCGCAGTCGGTCTAGCGCTGTTGCTGGTCGGCTTTTCCATCAGCACCGCGGTCCAGGCGCGTCGAATCGCCCGCGAAGCCGCCGCGGCGGAGGGTGTTGCCGCCTTTCTCACCCACCTCTTCGATGTCTCTGACCCTGACGAAGCGCGCGGCAATACGGTGACCGCCCGGGAGCTACTGGACAAGGCGGCAGCGGACATCGACACGAAGCTGGCGGACCAGCCTGAACTCAGAGCCCGCATGCTCGGAACGATGGCCAAAGCCTATGGGGGCCTCGGACTCTTCAAGACGGCCGAGACCTTAATCCGTCGAGAGCTGGACGCCTGGAGTGCCGTTTCCGGAGGGAAGCAGAAAGAGGGCATCATCAGGGCCCGGGCGAACCTCGCCTTTGCCCTCTTCCGGTTGGGAAAGTTCCCGGAGGCAACACAGCTGGCCCGGCAGGCCTTGGACGAGGGCCAACGTGTCCTGGAGCCGGGTGACCCGACGATGCTCGCGGCGACGAATTCACTCGCAGTCATGGAGAGCATCGCCGGGCACCATGACGCGGCGGTGACCCTCTTCAAGAAGGTCTACGAAGCTCGTCTCCTCAAGCTTGGCAAGACGGACCGCCTGACCATCAGCGCGCAGTTGAATCTGGCCATTGGACTGAGCACGGCAGGCCGGCAGGCCGAAGCCGAGACAGCGTTTCGCGAGGTCCTCGCAGCGCTGGACCAGGCCTCTCGAGGCCCCGAGGACCCGACCCGGCTACGGGCGCTTGCCTCGCTGGCGCGGGTTCTCCAGCTTGAGGGAAAGCACGATGAGGCGATTGTGATGGGCCGACAATCGCTGGCCGGAACCCAGCACGCCCTGGGGCCGGAACATCCAGATACGCTCACCATGATGAACAACTTCGCCAATTCCCTGACGGAGATGGGCCACGCTCAGGAGGGGGAAACGTTGGCCCGCCAAACGCTGGTGCTCCGGAAGAAAGTCCTCGGAGTCGACCATCCCTGGACGAACTCCACGCGCTGCGTCCTGGCGGAGGCCTTGATGGGCCTGGGCCGGTTCTCCGATGCGGAACTCATCCTCCAGCAGGCCTTGGTCTCGACGCGGAAAGCAGGCCCGAACTCCGCCGAGCTCAGCCAGACGCTCTTGATGCTGGCGGAGGTGGCCGGCCAGACGTCGCGCCCGGATGAGGCCTTCGGATGGCTCACTCAAGCAGTCGATTCCGGCACGGACGCCGAATCCCTCCAGACGGAGAAGTATCTCGAGCCGCTGCGCAGCGACCCCCGCTTCCAGTCGGCCCTTGCGCGGGCAAAGGCCCACGCCAAGCGCTGACACACGCCCGGTTTTGGGCGAAGTGAATGCGGTTGGGGCGGGTGCCAGCGGACGGGGGTTTGCGTCCAGACCGAGCGGGGGTGAGGCCGCCGGTCCCCAAAGGGGCGGCGCTCCAGGCCCATCCTCGAGGGACTGGAGGACGGGCCCTTAGCGCAGCAATGGCGAGTGCCGTCCAAGCCTGGTCCTCGGTGTCTTGACCAGAAGAACTGCCGCCGTCACTTGATGTCTTGAGCCAGCCGGGCAGCACCGCCGTGAACCGCGGTGGCCAGCGCGATTTTGGAGATGCCCGTCACCAGGATGGATGCACCGACCAGGGTCCCCACGGCCCAGAAACTGCTGGAGGGCCACTTGGCCAGGATGAGGATGCCTGCCGCGCCGCTGAACAGCGCGTCGGCCAGGAGCCAAGTCCACCCGTCGAGGGGTCGCAATCGAAACCCCTCCACCAGCGCCACCACGCCGCGCACCACGAAGAGTGCGCCAACCAAAAGCGTCAGACTCTCCACGCCTGCGAGAGGAAAGGCGACCAGCATGATGCCGGCAATGACGTAGAGCGCCGCGATCAGGATCCGCATGATGAAGCTCCCGGGACTTTGGGAGCCGAATGCGTGGACCACCCCGGCCACACCCGCCAGGACGAGTATCCAGCCGAGGAAGATGGTGGTGATGGCCCCGGTCGCGAATGGATAGACGATGAGCACAATGCCCAGCGCGGCTACGACCACTCCCATGACGATGCTCCACGCCGAACGGCTCTTCACTTCATGCATGATGGGTTTGTCCGTTGCCATGCGTTGTTCCTCCCCGCTTGGTTCTGAAACCTCTGGTATCGCAAACAAACTGAAGTTGGGCGGAAAAAGTGGATGGATTGGATTTGGAGGAGCGCTCAAGGCGTGAAATCACTACTCAGCGGCGTATTCGAACCCACGCACCGTGGGGTTCTCAGTCCCGGTAGCAGTCTAGCCAAGCCCCCGCAGTCCCAACAGAAAGCGGAGGCGCTGAACCCGACTGCATCGCCGATGTAACAGCTCAGACATCGCCAAGCGGGTGCTCTATCCGTACCCGACATGACGTGCGTGACGCAAGGCCAAGCATGCCCACTTCGCCTATCGGCGCTCGCCGCGCCCGCGATGGCGGAGAGGAGCAGCGAGGCGAAATTCGCGCCGTTGAGAGGTGATGCCCGTCGACGGCACCAACCGATTCGTCGATGCAAGAATTATCGTTAATGCGTCTGCAGGGATTGAGACAGGCTTAGCAGGTTTTGCGGCTGCACACGGATGATGCCGCTGCGGGGGCTATCGAGGTCTGCGATGAGATAGAAGGCGAAAGCGACCACTAAAGGTAACACCAGCGATAGATAGGTCTTACCTCGACCTCCTCTCGCGCCGTAACCGACCAGCACGTTGCAGAAGACGGCGATCACCGCCATCAAGATCCAGGCAGCAGGTGGAATGCGGTTCCACCAGGCAGCCTGCGTGTACCCCTGAGAGTTCAACACATCGTTCATCCCCGAGACGACCAGGGCGACAACCTGAGAGTTGGGCTGCATCGCAGCGGGAACCTGGACCGCTGACCACAGCTCTTCCTGCAACTGCGCAGTGGAGGCGTCGACTTGGCGAAGCTGTTGTTCATCGCGAGACCTGTAGAACCCAACCCGCTGCTCGAGGTATTTTCTGAGCAGCACGCGCACTCTCGCCGCATCGGCGGCCGGCAGCAGGTCAGCCCGGAGATATTCGGTGCCGATCGCATTGGCCTCCGCCTCCTCGTAGTTCTTGCGCTGATCATAGCGGCTGATGGCCATCGAAAAACTGAATCCGATGAGCAGCCCGAGCAGTGTGAGCGTGGCGCTCACGATAATGCCAAAGTCTTCACGCGACCCGGCGTCCAGGTCTCGACGGGGCCTGAGAATCGAGGCCCCGATGAACTCGGATAGCCAGAGCGCCACGAAGCTCAGCGCGAGAACGAGCAGGGGGTAAGTCATTGGATGCATCGCTCCGCTTCAATCCTCTCTGTCGATTGCGCGTGCCGCGACGCAGACCGCCGAGCGCCACGTGCCACGGTTCTCGTCTCTGCTCACCATCTTCGCAAAGCGCGTCGTCACATCGGCTGTGAAAAGCAACGGACGCATCCGGGTCCGGTGAAGCGGCTCAGTAGCTCCTCCAGAAACTGCTTCGAGAACGTACACGCGGCCAGTCTCGAAATCGACCACTTCACGACCGTCCGACGCTCGCGCCCAGGGCGATGAGAAGCTCATCCAGTTGCTCGAAGGCCTCGAGCGTCCCAACCTCCATCCCGGAGGCGCGGGCGGCGTCGAGAGCTTCCTTCGAGGGATGGAGCTCGTGCACGACCAGCAGCGTCTTGCCGCCGTTTTCCTCGAAGGTCACCGTGGTGACGGGCCCACTGTCACCGCCTTCCTCGTTGGTCCAGACGAGGCGCGAGTGCGGTGTTACCTCGAGGTATTTACCGTAGAACGCCATGGGCTCTGAGGCACCGAGGCCAAACACGAAACGGTACCTGCCCCCGACACGAACGTCCGCCTCGCAGGAGAGCAGGGACATGCCTGTCGACTTCGGAGCCCACCACCGCTTGAGCAACTCGGGCTTGGTCCACGCCTCGAATACGAGGCGCGCCGGGCCGTTGAAGGTTCGCGTAACGACCAGCTCACGCTCGGACTTCCGTTCGAACGTCGTGCGGTTCTTCATGGGGGTAGGCTCACTCTCTCTTCTTGCGTCCATCGACCTTCTCCTTACGTTTCAGTTCCTCGACAACCTTGTCCAACTCATCGAAGCGCGCGTCCCAGAGCTGGCGGTACCTCTCGATCCACGCCGTCTCATCCTCCAGTCGGCCCAGGCCAAGCGTGCAGGTCCGCACCCGCCCGACCTTCTCCGTGGTAACGAGCCCCGCCTGCTCCAAGACGCCGACATGCTTCTTCATGCCGGTGAGGGTCATGTGGAACTTCTCGGCAAGGTCGGTGATCGAAGCGTCTGCACGCGCGAGCTGCTCGAGAACGCCGCGTCGAGTGGCGTCCGAGAGCGCGCCGAACGAGGTGTCGAGGCGGGGCAGTGAATACTGAACCATTCGGTTCAGTGTGTACCGCACGGATTGGCGGAATGCAAGAAGAGGCTCGTATAAGGCCAGGCATTCGGCAGGACGAAGACTGACCGCCGGTGTAATGGCTCTTCGACTTGACGGGTCACTCGCCGTCAGCGCGGAGAACCCGATGCTCACCTGGTCCTACCAGCCGCGGGGATTTCTCTGCCTGAAATCCGAATGCTCCGATGAACAAAATCCCCGAGGCGGGCGGTGCGAGAGGTGCCTAGCTGAAGGCGTCACTCAACGGAACGATGGCCGTGTCGAAGGACGTGTCGATTTGAATGAGGTCCTTCGTGGTGGGGTCGAAGACCATCTTCACGTCCTTCTTCACCCGTATTCAGCGACCTTCTCCGGGAGCACCAACCCGAACATGTCGACGAAAAGCTTGTAGAGCTCCTGCTGCCCTTCCTTAAAGGGGAGGTACATCATCGGCCGTGAGTCGCCGGAGGCGACAAACGAGAAGCCGGATTCGTTGCGAACAGCAGCGACTCGACAATCAACACGAGAAACAGGAGCCGGCTTGCGCACCCTCCCTCCTCGCGATTTCAGTGCCCAGGGGCGGAATCGAACCACCGACACGGGGATTTTCAGTCCCCGTAGCGGAGTGGCCAAGTCCGCGTTCAGCCAGAAGAAAACGTCCTCAGTAAAACTGACTGCATCGCCGGTGTAGCAGACACGGCCGTTGAGAACCGTCATCCTAGGCCAACGGCACGCTGCTCTGGATCTCTTCCCGGAAGAGCGGCCGACCCGCGACGGCGGAACGAAAGCCCCACAGAGCCACAGCGGACACCGCGCCAAATGTGATCCACATGGGCAGCGCGTGCCACTCCGCGAGATCAGCGGTGACGCGGATGGCTTGGAGCATATCCGCCACGCTGAGCATGAGAAGCACGGACAGCAGCCCTCCCCGGAATAGGACGCGTCCAGAGGATCGCCAAGAACACGGCGATGAAGGCCAAATAAAGCCATGGGGAGCCTCTTCCTCGGTAGAACACGGCGGCGAAAACGACCGAGACAAGCACCACGGCGACCCACGTCCGGCGCGCGATACCGCATCACCAGGAAGAGCACTGATTCCAATGAAGTTGTTGAGAACCGAGACGACGTGCACACCTGCCAACGACGCGAGGGTCGGGCCGAAGCCACGCAGCGATTCCAAAGACCAGGAGTTGGTCGACTGGCCGGCATCTGGAAGCCCGAACCACTGCGGGGCGCACCTGTAGAGGCGCTCTCACGAGTGCGACCCACGCCAGCCGCCACGACGCCGATCAGCGAGTCCCGCCCGACCCGTGCATCACGAAACCGGCCGCCGAAGAGCCGCACCCACGACGAGCATCTCGGGCCACAGCGCCGGGCGTAGGCTCGACAGCAGACAGATGTAGGCGAGCACGAACCAAAATGCGGCCCACGCGATGTGGGCGGTGAGCACGCTAATCTCGTCGTTCTCACGCGAGGTGATGGGCCGCAAGGAGCACCAGGAGTCGTCCGGCGGCCAGGTAGAGCCCGAACCGGAGCGCCGTACGTTGGTCCCCGCGCCCCTGCCGAACGTCGCGGACCGCCAGGACGCCCGCGCCAACGACCCCCACGACGAACACCAGCGCCTTTGTCGTGCTTCCGACCCGTGACCAGAAGCTCGGCGGCGGCGATGCCTCTATGTATGCCCGGTCCCACGGGTCGAGGATCCGGAACGCGACGACGCGGCCGGCAAGGGTCGCTCCCTCGATTCGGACGTCCCAGTCAGCCACTTCGGAATAGTGGCCAATCCATGCGGTGCGACGTCCCGCAAAACGTCTCCTGGCTAAGGACCGGTTCCGCCACGGTGAAGGTCGCAAGGTCGAGGCCCGGCTGCCCGGAAAAAGAAAGCGAAGTCGACGTTGCCGCCGGTTCGTTCGCTCGACTCGAAGGGTCTAGGGGTCGCCCGGAAGGCGCGGAGGCGACCATCGGCGTCGAGCTGCACCTCCACCATTCCGGCCTCCGACGGCGGGGGGTCGCTCATCCATTCGCCAACAGTGCCCGGGTTTATCCTCACCAGCGGTTCCGGGCTTTCGCGGTAGGCGAAGAGCAGGCGGGGGGACACGTCCGGTCGAAAGCGCGCCATCGATCGGCGCTTGGCTCGTCGCGGACCAGTGCTCGTAGTAAGGCACGTTCGGAACCCACTCGAAAACGCGATCCTGCGTCGCTTCGCCCCACCCCGCAGCGCGGATCACGTCGCTGGCCTTGTTGGCAAGGACCGGGAGAGAGAATCGAGCGCCACCCGGCTGACCAGCACTGTGCAGCTCGACAGAACCGCAGACCCCGACGAGGGCGATGACCGCGACAACCACGAGCGCGACCGCCGCGCCGGGTCGCAGACCGCTGGAGGGTCCCGACTCGGCCACCATCTCCGGCGATGGGGTCTCCCCAGCTGCCAACGCCGCCGCCAGGGGATAGCCGCCGGGAAGCGCCGCTGCGATGGCGGCCGCCGAGGACGGCCGGGCCGCGGGGTCGGTAGGCTGACACCGGGCGACGATGCGCCCGACTGCCGGATCGAGGCCCGGCACCACAGTAGAGAGGCTCGGAGGATCTGTCGCCCGACTGCGCGCGATATCCGGCAGCGACCCTCCCTCGAAGCCTGGTTTCCCCGAGAAGAGTTCATAGAGGACCAGCCCCATCGAGTAGATGTCGCTTCGGACGGTGACCTCGCGGCCTTCCATCTGCTCCGGGGACATGTACGCCGGTGTACCGACCCGGATCTCCTTCGTCGTGGAATTCCCCCACCGCGCCAGCGATACCGAAGTCAGTGATCTCTAGCGTCGCCGCGACCGTCGATCATAACGTTCGCGGGTTTGAGGTCGCGGTGCAGGACACCCTCCGTGTGGGCCGCGCCGAGGCCGGCGCAGAGTTGCCGCGCGACCCGGATGGCACGGTCTTCCGGAAGACGGCCGATCCGCCGCAGGAGCGTGGCCAGGTCTTCTCCATCGACGTATTCCATGGAGAGGAAGTGGTACCCTCCGAACTCGCCCACGTCGTGGACACGACAGACGTTGAGATGGGTCACCCGAAGCGCCGTGCGGACCTCGTTTAGGAAGCGGACCAGACGTCCCTGATCCCGGTCCATCCCTTCCGGAAGAAACTTGAGTGCGACCGCTCGCCCAAGCTTCAGATCGTCGGCCCGGTAGACTTCCCCCATGCCGCCGCGTCCGAGAAGGCCGACGATCCGGTAGCGGCCGGCGAGAATCGTGCCGGTCTCGAATCGCCCCGCTTCGGTGGGCGCGATGAACGCGCCCGACGGCGGGTTACCCTCGGGCGGCCCCACGCTCGGCAGGGTCTCTTCCAGGTTGCGCGCCGACGTCATTGCGGCTGTCCCGCATGCGGGGCAGCGCCCCTCGCCGGCGGGAAGCGGGACGGCGCACGTAGGACAGCGCATCACGCGAGTGTAAGGGGGCCCGTCGGAAGAAGAACCAAGTTTCGCGCTGACACCCGGACGGAAGCCAGCATTGGTTAGTTACGGGACTTCGCCGTCCCGTCCGAAATTGGCACGGCCCGAATGTGCTGGGTTCGAGCGGGCTCCGGTCGGCGGTGGCGTAGGCATTAATGCGGTAACGGTAGACACCGGGAATTTCAGTCCCCGAAGACGATGCAGTCCGAGGCGCGGGATGGTGAAAGAGCGTCGCTTGACCGCCCGCAGCGTCGCCTGGAAACTTAGCGCTCGGAGATGGGCGTGAGCTCCTCCTCGAAGAGCTTCAAGGCAACCATCAGCGTGGTCGCCGTTGCCCTGGCAACCTCGGGTTGCTCCACGAGTTGCCAGGAAATTGTCGCTGAGTACATCACCGCAACGCCGTACGCGAAATCGTGCGATCCAGGCGCGTCTGGCCCCGCTCGGTTCAGCTGCCCGTAACGGAGTCATTGGAGGACAGCAGCGGAAACACGACGCCCGAGGAGCTCGCCGGAACCTGCAACACGAGTGTCAACCCTGCGCATTCAGCCCAGCTTCAAGCCCTCTATTCGCAGTATCAGAGCCAGGGTTGCAGGTTCGGCGTACCTCCGATTTGCGGAGATCCCAACACAGCTCAATGCATCGTGATACCGGAGTCGTCCGGAGGTGACGGCGGTTACACCTGCGTGGACGGATTTGGGATTCCGTAGCGGAACCTTGGCGGAGCCTACTGAACCGTCGACGTTGGGAGTTTCAGTCTGACCCAGTCGCCAAGTCCGGTACATCCAAGGGCAAACGGTGAGGCAGCGGACTGTAGTCGGGTAGGAACAGGCTGGCGGCCTCACCCGCTCTATTTGCCCACGAGATAGAGCATGTAACCCAAGAAAACAAGAATAATGAGTCCGTAGCTGACACCGTTCGCGACGCGGCTCCAACTCTTGACTTGGACCGGCTCAAATCAGGAAGGAGACGGCGGGCAACGAGAAACTCCAGCCACACCGAGACGAAGTAGAACGGAACACAAAGAATTACGGCCGCCGCCACGACCATCCAAGGCGCACCGTCCGGCAGCCATGCGGCCATAAACGGAAAGAAGGCAATTTGGAACCAACGGCCTGGCTCAGAGGTAATGCCAGCGAGAGTCGCACCAGCAAATCCGAGAGCCGCGCCCACATTTCAACCAACACGAGGGCGAACCACGTGACAGGGATTCCCACTCCAGTCGAAACGAGGTTCGCGACCAACGCCACTTTGAGCGAGCGTCGAAACCCCAACCGAAGAAGTCTCCGGGCTACAAGGGCCTCGACGAGAACAACCGGCAAAAGCGCAAGCCAAGCCCCAGGCCAAACAAGGACGAGCATCGGGATGCCAGCGTCCGCCCAGGCTATCGACGGAAGGAGGCACACACACGCACCCGCGCAGATGCGAGCGAAGCGCGCGCTCATCCTCGAGCAGGAAGCCGGCGGGCGCCTTCACCGATGTCGCCCATGAGGTTCACAGTCGATGCATTCGATACTGGAGCGAGCGGCTTCACTCACCGTTTCCAGGCCACGGTAGCGACGATGGTCCTCGGACGCGATGCGCTCGAGCATTGGGCGCGCACGACGGCAGCGTAGCGCTCCAAGCGCAAAGACCACATTGTAACGAATCTCCACTGACGGCTCATCGAGCAGAGGTCGAAGCGTCGGCGGCGCGCTCGTATGTTTCGCCGCCCTTCAGATGACTGACTTGATTCCCGAGGGATTCAATCACCTGTCCTCGGAGGGCTTCCGTCGCCTCGTGGTCATTCAGCACAGCATGCAGCGCTTCGATTGTGGATCCCATGCCGGGCTCAGCTCGCCAAGGAGCCACGCCGCCGTCTTCTCTAGTCCTAGCTGCCGCGCCGCCACGCATCACCTCAGTGACTCAATCTGGGTCGATCGATCTTTGAGAAGAGAAACGCCTTCGCTGCCTCCTCGCACTCAGTCTCAAGCGTGAGGCCTCGCAGCAGTCGCGCTTTCTCAATCGAATCCATGCGGTAGCTTCAAGCGCCGCCGAGCGCGTCAGACAAAGATGTGCGTCTCCACCTCAAATCCAACAGAGAAGCCTTATGCCGGGACAATGGGCTGCCTCTTCGCAGCTTTACGGACGCCAGCTTTGGCAATCTGCTCGGTCTGGCGCAACGAAACCAGCGACTTCGACGTTCCGAGGAGCACGTGCACGTCACGGACGCTTAAATGCTCCTCCTCGCGCAGCTTGGTTGCCGCGCTCCGGAAAAGCTCCAAGTACATCTCGAAGATCTGCTGCTCTCGGCTCTTGAGACGAAACATCCGGTCACGAGCTCGCGTAGGCGGCGGGGCAGCCGGACCTGACGGACGAGTTCGGCACGCTCTGCATCGTCAACGTAGAGGCCAAGGGCTTCGCGGATTCGGTTCTCCGCCTGCTCAATGCTGCGACCCTGAGTGTGGCAGCCGCGAACACCGCTAACCGTGGCGGTCCACCAGCCGTCCGTGCCGCGTTCGTAGAGAACATTATCTGCTCACCGCTTCCACCATCGCTTTCCCAAGCAGGGTTCCAGGTCCCGCCCAATCGCTGCCATCAGGCCCGCACCGATCTCCTCGCTTCCGTGAACAGGCACGGTCGTCTGACACTTTCCGCATCGCACTTGGTGGTGCGAGCCTTTGACCCGCAAGACGACGCACCCGTGTTTCTTCACCAGGAGCCTGAGTAGCTCCTTCCCAGTCATAACGCAGTCCCCTCAAAATGTCCAACCGACTGGACACTACTAAACTCTGATGAATGCGTCGTAGAGCCGCAGCCCCTTCGCCTCGTGCTGTTGCTTTCGAAGGAGCGAATCGTGCAGGGAAAGCGACGGCAACATTCCATACGCGACGGGCTTGAGAACGGTGTCAGACAGCAAGTAGCCCTGGCCGCAGCGGGCGAGATTCTTGATGGCGTTGGGATGCAGCCGGTAGGCATCCACCATCCGCGACGACGCCTCTCCAGTGGAGAGGCTCGTCATGAGCGGTCCCCTGCTTCCGGCGGACGGTGAGCTCGGTCACCTCGTGCGTGCCCAGAGTCTTGGCTATTCAATCGCACAGCTCGGGACTGTCCTGATGGAGAATGTCCTTGGTGCAGGTGTCGTCCCAGACGGCCGTGGCGAACTCCCTCGAGACGAGTTCTAGGTCCGCGAGGGACTGGTGGGCGAGGGTGTATTCCAGGTGCGCGTCCCGGAGCTTGTTGAGGCTGTCGACGATGGAGAGGTCGGCGAAGGTGTAGAACTCATCCACGGTGACAGCGAATGGCCTCTGGTTGCGCTCTCGACGAAACACCTGGCGCAGGCTTCCCTCCTGCTGGACGTCCATGAGGAGCAGCTTTCCCAGGGCTGGCGCCTGGAGACGGAAGAGGTTGGCCGGCAGTTGGACGTAGACGAGCCCATTCGTCTGGAGCACCTCCTCGAAGATAATGTCCGGCGCATATGCGTTGACGATGGGGCTTTGGTACTTCTCCAGCGCCCCGACGAGTCCAGACAGCGTCTTCAGCACCTCTCGGTCGAGCTGCCGCACCTGCGACTTGATTTCCTCGGCGGTCTCTCGCTCCACGGAGTTGTCGAGACAGTACTGCAGTGCACGGGCCCAGGCCCCGACGTTGCCGATGGCCTTGAGGCATACCGAGATGTCGCGCACGACGAAAGGGATGCCGTTGCCGCGCTCGTCCACCATCCCGTGCAGGAGGCGGCACAGGTTTGTGAACATGACTTCCGCGTGCGTTTTGTAGAACGGGTTGTCGCCCATGGGCAGCACCGAGAAGACGCGCTGCGCCGTGGCCACCGGGTCTCCTCCGACGGAGTTTGCGGTCCGCGGCCGCACGTAAACCATGTTGTAGGCGTGCGTGAAGAACTGCGGGACATTCCAAGCTGGAAGCGAGAAGACGCGGAGCTCGTCCTTCCGCCTGGCCACCGCGGCAATCGCCTTCATCATGCAAAGCTCCTCGTCGGAGCCCTTCCCGGAAATGAAGAGCACGCCTTTCCCGTCCAGCGCGTCCTGGAGGACGCTTGGCCAGAGGACGCTCACGGTTTTCCCGCTGCCCGTCTTTCCAATGACGTGCCGGTGCGTGCTGCGTTGCTGAGGCGACAGGTAAACAGGCCGCCATCCCCACCCGAAAAGCCTCTTGCGCGGCGTCATTCCCACGAAGAGGTGGCCGGACGGACGGCTTCGGATTTGGCGGAGGACATCGACATCTGTCATGGGAAACGTGACGGGTGCCGCCCGCGGGCGTGTCCCGCTGACGCGGTCGCTCACTCGGTTCCAGTGGATGAGACCCTGACGCAGCCCGAGCAGCGGCCAGGGCACCGACCACGAGAGCTCCAGCCGCGAGCAGCCACGCGTTGTCGACAAACCAGTGCCGCCAATACCCATAGAAGCGGATGTCCGCTACCGAGCGCCGCCTGAGCGGAGGCGGCACGGTACGTAGCCACGTTCCGTCGCTCTGGTACGCGCACTCCGCCGCCACCAGGGCCAGCACCCCGACAGAGGAGCAGTTAATCGGACGAGACCCTTGGAGGCTTCGTGAATGCCCACGGTCAGCCATGGTGGGCCTCGGTCGCTTCGTTGCTGGTGCTCTCGGCTCGGGCCCTCCGGAGAAAGTCGAGCATTCCCGCCTTGGACGCCGGCTCGGGCACCGCGGTGAGGCCGTTCCTCCGGAGAAGCCATTCGCGGAAGAGAGCGCTGCTGCCATGTCCACGACGAATTCGTTCACCGCTCGATGCTCCGCTCCCCGTAGAAGTGTTTCAGTCCAGGGTTGTGAGCGGCTGGGGCCAATTTCGCTGCGACTCCCTCCGGAACGGCAGCTCCTCGGCAGTACTCGACCGCCTCGCTAAGCGTGAAGGCCCGCGTCGCGACACGCGCTGCGCGATGCGTGCGCGCTTGTGACAGCACGTCTGCCGTGCTTCGCCGGCGGCTCTCTGTCTGTACCAGGAAGAGCACCTCACACGGCCAGCTGTCGGGGTACTTGCGCTGGTAGTGAGAGGCCCCCGCGTGGTTGCCGGAGACATATGCGTCGTACCTCTCGACCTTGCGCACCGTCGCCTGCGCCTTCTCTAGGCTGACCGGCTGGAGCGTGTGTGTCCCCATTTCGCACTCGATGAAGAAGCGGCGATGCACAGCCGTTAGCTCCAGCACCGCGTCAGGACGGATGACGCGCGCCTTTTCCAGGCCACCCGCTCCCCGCTCACGCCAGGGCAGCTCCACGTCCTCGGCGACGTCCCACCGGAAGGGAAAGTGCAACGGACGAACTCCGGCCTGAAGGAAAGGGCCGGCCAAGCCTGACGAACATGTCCGTCAGGAATGCCGAATGCTCGGCGAAGCTGGCGCCAACGTCCACCCGGGGGACGCGTAGAAGCCGGCCGAGCTCCGCACCTGCCACGGCATAGCCTGCAGGTGTCAGTGCCCACAGCTCGAAGGGCCGCCCATCAAAGCTGCGGAAGGGCAGAGCTCTCAGCAAGGCAGGCTCGAACGGTCGTACCTTCGCTCGCGTTGCATCGCCGGCCAGGCCTCGCAGCCGGTACGTCCCTGCTTTCTCTGTCCTGGCTCCACTACCGAGCTGGACGAGCTGCCGTGCTGTCAGGTACCGGCAGATTCCAAGAAGCGCGACAAGGTCCCTGTCTCGCTGCTTCAGTTGCCCGGGCCGTCGCTTCACCACGCCGCGCCTTGCCGCTGCCCACGCTTCACTCCGCCCCTCACTTCCTCCACTGCCTTCACATTCGATTCCGCGCTGTCTGCTGCCGCCGCTGCATTGGTGGCCTTGCTTCTGTATGTCCATGTCCATGTCCCACCCCGCCTTGTCTGTCCCTTGACTGCTCAGACTTCATTTTTTCAGCCCTTTGCCACCCATTCGATTTTAGGATGCACTCCGAAGTTTCCCGACCACCCTCTCAGTCATTGGTAGGGAGAGGGTGGTCGGGAAACGAAGGGGTGCTGCACGTCTCCGCGCAGAGGGAGTGGGTGGACGAGGCACTGCGGCGCAATGACTGCGGAAGCCTGAGCACAGACCGCACCGCCGTGCCCTCGGACTCGCTCGGAAAGTGGCGCCTTCGATGAGCCATTTTTTGAGCCGTGCTGCGGGCGGCTTTAGGGGCCAAAAGCGGCTCTTAGGAGGGAAAACGCAATCAATTGCGGGAACCCCATTTCAGGCCTCGAGCTCGCTGAGTAGGGCGCGCAGCTTCGCCGCCAGCGAAGTACGGTCCGTCGTCGCCGCCCTCCGAGCCGTCGAGGGCCAGATGGTGAGCCGCCCACCCTTGTCCTCATAGAGGCGGGGCGAGCTCGGCAAATCCCCGTTGCCGGTGGTGTCGTCGGAAGCTGCGTCGCGCCGCGCAGGCGCACCCGGACGCGTGGCGCTGCGCACGTGGGCCTGGACTTGCCCAACCGTCCAGAGGTAGCGCGCAGCGCGCTCGAGAAGCCGCTCTGTCTTCTCCGCCGCAAATTCGGCCGCTGACTCCTGACGCCGAGCCATCTCCCGCTGCCGCGCCTCCACGCTGTCGTCGATGCGGCCCCGTCGCTCCTCACGCCGCCGCTGGACGGCGGATTCTCCCTTGAGCTCCACCAGCCGGTTCTCGACAAGGAAGTCGTAGTACGGCCGGACGGCGAGGACACTGGTAATGGGTAGCGGGACACGCTCGCGGCCTCCGTCGTCTCGGACCACCATGACCCCGGGCGCAACGGCTCGCTGAAGCACGACAGGTGCCTCGGCAAGTTGGAGGTACTGACGCACCCGTCCCAGCGGCAACCCCAGTGCCGCAGCGGTTTCCGGGATGTTCTGGTAGCCGCCCGCATCCCGAGCCCTGGCAACCATGAGCGCTTGCTCCAGAGGCGTGCCGTCGTCTCGCTGAAGGTTTTCGATGGCCGTGAGCGCGGCGGCCCGGGCGTCGTCTACGCCGACCAGCAACACGCAGCGGATGGTGCTGTACCGGGCTCTCTCCTCCGAATTCGTCGCGACTTTGTCGCGCAGGAGGCGTAGAGCGGCGCGGCGGGCGTGGCCGGAGATGAGTTGGAATTTGTCACCAACACTGCGAATGGTCGCCGGCTGAAGCAAGCCCTGGCGCCGAATTGTTTCAGCGAGGTCCCTCACACGGGCGTCGTCGTACTGCTTCACCTGGAAGGGGCTGTCCTCGAGGCCCTCGAGCGGCAGGTCGACGAGTTGCCCACTGTCGGGCCGCGTCGGCACGTTGAGAGGCCGCGGCATCTTCTCCGCCCAGAGGGCCTTGAGTGCCGCAGTACTTCGCTCGCCGGACTCTTCAGTCTTCACGTCTCGCTCCTTTGGCGGACTGCCGTGGAACCTAGTGGGTCATACTTGGGTTATATATGAGTTGTAAATAAGACTCAACATGAATCCTAGGACCTCGCCGAGCGACGTCGTAGCTGCGACACCGCCTTCGGTCGTCGACCGAGGACCTGGCGCTAGTCGTCGCGTCCGGCTCGCCTGTCCCCGCGCTCGACCTGTAAGGTTGCCTGTGGTTTGCCCATTTGCTGGCCGGTGAATTCGCTCTCGGGAGCTCAGCGCGTGCGTTACTCGGCTTGGCTGTTCGTCTTGCTCGCGGCCTGCAATGGGTCACTCAACGTCGGCCGGGTCACGCCGCTCTGCACCGGGGCGGCGAACGGCGAGAGCGACGGCGGGTTGGTTCTGGCGCTGCAGAGCGGCTCGCCCTGGCCCATGTACCAAGCCGGGCCGCGCCTCAACGGGCGGGCCGCGGCGGTGGGCCCGGCTCAGCCAACGGCGAAGTGGTTCGTGCCTGGAAACTTCTTGTTCCAGCCATCGATTGCCGCCGACGGCACGGTTTACGCCGTGACCGACGACGCGAACGGCTCGACGCTCCAAGCCTTCCGCCCGGACGGCACACTGAGATGGAGCCTAGTTCCCTTCAATGCCGAGGCCGGCGAAGAATTCAACGGGACCCCGGCGATTCGTGCTGACGGCTCATTAGTTATCGGCAGCGACTTCGACGGCGACGGCGGGCTCTATGCCGTCGCGCCCAGCGGCTGTGTGGTGTGGGTGGCACCGCTCACCGACAACGCGTACTCCTCTCCAACGGTAGCCCCAGACGGCGCGATTTACCTCACGACAACCTACAAGCTCTTGGCGTTCTGGTCTGACGGCGGCGCGATGTGGGCAGCGACCGTCAACCCCAACACCGCGGCTGGTTTCGGCGCCGGGACTCCGCTGGTAGGTCCGGATGGCACGGTCTACGCGGGCGGCGCCCAGACGGGGCTCAGTGCGTTCAACGGCTCGGGGGTCGCGCTATGGACGACCCCTGGGTACCAGGCCTCGCTCGGAGACGACGGCACCATCTACCTCGTCGACCAAGGCGCACTGCGAGCGCTGACCCCGTCGGGAGCACAGCTGTGGAGCGCGAGCTTGTCAGACCCATTCCCGTGGGTGCCGCCGGTGTCGGCCGCGGATGGAACCGTTTATCTCGTGAGTGCAAGCTACATCGGCACCGGCCTCATCGCAGTGGGGGCCACCGGCGTCCAGCAATGGGACTCGCCGTACCCGAGCAACGACGCCCTGTGGCCACCGATTCTTGGAGGCGACGGAACGGCGTACGTCGGTACGATGGACATCGCGATAGCAACCTGCGGTCCGGGGTGCCCCAGCAGTAACTGCACCTGTGGTCCCCAGACCCTTGGCAGCGGGCTGCGAGCGATTCTCCCCGACGGGGGCGCCGCTTGGGTGTTCGGTCCCAACGCTGCCTTCGCCTCGCCAGCCATCGGCGCGGACGGCACTATTTACGTCGCCGCCTCGTGGACGAGCTCCGACGCCGACATGCCCCTGGCGCCGCCTGACGCCTTCGGAGGCCTTTATTCGCTGGGGGAGACGCCGTAGGCGATAGCCCATCCGCCGTTACTTTGAAGCTCAAGCACCAGGCAGCAAGTACGGGAAGAGGACCTGAACCGAGTGCCCCATCAAATCGGACAGATTCGTTGGTTGCTTGGAGTGAGTATTAGTCGTCGCTCTTGCCAGTGAAGTTGCGGCCGAGTAGCTGCCGTTGGGCAGGAGAGTAGGCGCGAGGGTCCATCCCCCGCTCTTGTCGCGTCGGGTACAGCGGTTTCTTCTCCGGCAGCTGAAAAAGAGCATTCCGCGTATTCCTGCCGCCGTCTTCTTGTCGACAGGTCGTGCCCAAAGAGCATTGAGCAAGCCGCGGTCTGCTTCCCGAGGCGCTCGGAGAGTTCGTCCGCGAAGGCGACGTCCGTCTGCCCAGGGAAAAGTTGCGCAAACTCCTTCTCCGTCGCTGCGAAGAGGCTGTACGTGCAGTTGAGCGCTCCATCGATGACCTAGATGTTCTTCATGCCCTGCTTTCCATCCAGACTCGGCGGTAATGGCCAGGTGACTTCATTCGCAAAGCCTGGTGCGGGTGCACTTCGTTGTAATCCTCAAACCACTTCGGCGAGCCCTTAGCGAACGTGCCACCGGGCTCCTCGCTAACAGCGCCGTCGGCACTCAAGGCCCTTGGTCTTGACGCCCGTGAAACCGTCCCAAACGCGGCACCACTTCGCCGATTCGGGGCCGAGTAACGGAACGAAAAGATCTGGATTGATAGCGCTCGGCACTTGGTTAAGGAGATTCTCCAGGAAGCACGTCTGGGCCGCATTCGCTAGGTCGTCATCATCCCCAGCGACGAGCGTCTCGACCCACGCGAAGAGGGGCACGAGGCCGCTCGTGTCGCCGCGCTTAAGTTGTTCAGCGATGAGTCCGCTAAAGGAATTGAAGAGCCGATATCGCGGATGAGGATTCTCATCGTCGCCCCACCACATGAGCTCGGTTTGCCAATGGGGCCCGAATCTAGGGCAAAACCCCAGCATCTCTTGGAAAAGATAGTCCGCTGACGGGTCGTTCGTGCTCACGAGGCAGCCTCCCTGGTCGAGTCGGGGCCTCTCGTAATTCGGCCACGCTCTGCGACTTAAGCGGCGATTCTGTAACTCCTCGACCGTCACCGTAGTGATTTCCGCCGTGGAATCCGCGTGACTCGGGCTCCCACCTCCGGGAGAGCACTGACCCAGGTTGCCGGGTAGTTTCGCTATTGCGGATTACGGACTCTTCGTGGACGCCGGTTTTGTCTCGGGCATTGAGGCGTCGGCTTGAACGCGCCAGACGCCATCGGCGCTGCGGTGCCAGAGAGTGAGGTAGCGGCCGCGAAATGCGGCGTGCTCAGCACCGGGCTTCACAACGTCGAGGTTGGAGACACCGACCTCCTCCGCGACGTCGCCAAAGACTCGGACCTCCTGGGTCTCGAAGCTGCTTATGTAGACCCGCGCGTCCATATGGATGACACGCTCCTCGGCGGCTCGAATTTCCTCTTTGCCCCGAAGCACGCGGCCCGGAATGACGCGGATGGCATCCTCCTCGTAGAAGGCGAGAAGGGCGTTGACGTCCTGCTTATTGAACGCCTCCATATACGCCGCCAGTTGGCGCTTAATCGCGTCTCGGACATCGGCGGGAGAGGCCGGAGTGGCAAGTAGCGCCGAAGCTGCGACGAGAAGGCGAGGACGTTCATCGGGCAACGGTGCCACACTCGTTGGGTCCTCGCGATGGGGAGTCGCGCTGAGGTAGTGGCCGGCCAGCGAACCGACGCCCGCACCCCCACACCGAGTTCCTCACTGCTCACCAGTCGGGAAGGCCCTTGTGGGCATCGGTGCCCTGCAGCACGAGCTGCCAGCGGCGGTCTGAGGGCTGACGGCTAGGTGCTAAGGGCCGTTCGAGATGGCGCTCGCTGCTCATGAGGCCAGCTAAAGCCGCTGGGGTTGATCCGCTTCGGAGTACCGGCTCGCGGCCCGAAGGCGCCATGCGCACTTAAGCGACCCTACTGGATTAAATGTTAAGTGAATGCTAAGTGAGATTCACATTGGTCTCTGTGGTCGAGCCGCTCTTCGCGGCAAGGCTTTCTTCAGACGCAACGCCGGACCGAAGTCAGGAGCTACACATGAAACTGGACGACGTCCTCCATTACGAGCGCCAGTTCGGTCCGGACTGGGGAATGAGAATCTCACGCGAACGTGACCTGTACGCCGAGCCAATGCTCGACGCTGACAACATCCGCCGGGAGTTCGGATGCTCCCGCTCGAAGGCCTACGAGTACCTTCACGCCGCACTGTCGTACTTCAACATCAGACTGGAGCCCGGCATGCAGCTGCGCATCCGGTGGAGCACGTGGCAGCGCTATAAAGAGTCGAGGATTCCATGGGCAAGGACACATACCGTCTCACCAAGCGCGGAAGGGTCTGGCACGCCTACTTCTACGAGAACGGCGTCCGTCGCCTCCTCTCGACGCAGTGCACGGACCTTAAGGCTGCCGAGCTCAAGCTGCGACAGTTCGAGCGCGATGGAGCGAATCCAGCCCACGCAGCCACGCAGAAAGCTTCGCTAACCGAAGCGCTGCGCCTGCTCCTTCAGCGGCGGACGGAAGAAGCAACGGCCGGGCGAAAGAGCCACGACACGGTCGCGTTCTACAGGCGGAAAGCAGGACACCTCACGCGAGTCTTAGAGCATTCGGCTGAGGGTAGCTACCGGCCGTTCCTCCTCAAGGACCTGACCGCGGCGGATGTCGACAGTTACATCTCCCGTCGAAGGGCCGAGGAGGTCAGCGACCACACCATCGCCAAGGAGCTCGTGACGCTCCGGGCAGCGCTGAGGCTGGCCAAGCGCGCCGGCCTCTGGCTCGGAGAAATCGACGCGTTACTCCCGTCCGGCTTCGCCCCCGAGTACCGGCCGCGGACACGTGCGCTCTCAAGTGAGGAGCTCGCCCAGCTACTCGCAAAGCTTCCACCGGCACGCGCCGCACAAGTGGCATTCATCGTGGCGACGTCGGCCTGCTGGAGCGAATCCGTCAGGGCTCGGCGAGAGGACGTGCAACTCGACCCAGACTGGGTTCATGTCCGCGGGACGAAGCGCGCCGCGCGGAACCGCCGCATTGCCATCCGGCATCCGGCGCTAGCGAGCCTTCTGGGCTACGCGTTGAAGCACGCGCCCGGCGAGGACGAGCTCTTCCCGGCTTGGACCAACGTGCGCCGCGACCTTCACCTGGCCTGCGCCCAGGCCGGCATCGAAGCCTGCTCTCCCAATGACCTCCGGCGGACGTACGCCAAGTGGATGCGGCTCGCGCGAGTGCCTGCGGAGATTGTCGCCCCTACCATGGGCCATAGGGACACGCGCATGGTGGAGCGGGTCTACGGCCGACTGTCGCCAGAGGAAATCGGTGCACTGCTGTCCGCGCACTTCGCGGACTGCATCACCGGTGTCGCAGACAAAGTGGATTTGGGCGGAAAAAGTGGACGGATTGGACTTTTTCGGACCGCTAAAGGCTTGAAATCAGTGCCCAGGGGCGGAATCGAACCACCGACACGGGGATTTTCAGTCCCCTGCTCTACCGACTGAGCTACCTGGGCGTATGGACCCCACTGCTCGAAAAGCAGACGCTGCCGAGCGGCAGGGCGGGCAGGGATGCCATGCAGCTTGGAGGCCGTCAAGCATCCAAGCCACCGACTGGGGGCGAACCCGGCCCAGAGGTTGACGACAACTCGGGGTAGCGCGCTTCGTGTCGACGCACGTCGCGGACCAGGAAGAGTGCCGCGGCGGTCAATACCCCGGCGTCGTCGAGCCAGCCGAGAATGGGAATGTAGTCCGGAATGAGGTCAAACGGCCAAACGAGGTAAGCCACCGCGGCCACTCCCACCAGCTTGCGCCACAGCGGCACGCGCCCATCGCGCAGGTAACGCCACAGCTTGTGCAGGATGCGCGTTTTTCCGAAGGCCACTGCCCGGCCCGCCCTAGGAGGGCTCTTCGCCGCCCTCTGTCTCGCCGCCGTCGCCACCGTCGTCGGACCCGGCGGCCTCGTCCTCTGCGGCCCCCTGCGGCACTTCGCCTTCGCTCACCCGCTCCTCTCCGGCCCCGTTGGCGTCCGCCTCTTCTGGAAGCCGAGACAGTCCGGTCACCTTGTCGCTCGGGTTTTCGAGGGTGATGAGTCGCACGCCTTGGGTGTTCCGTCCGATGACGGAGATGTCGCCGACTTTCATCCGGATGAGCATCCCGCTCGAGGTGACGAGCATGATTTGGTCCCGCTCGCGCACCGGAACGGCCGCCACCACCAGGCCGTTTCGCTCCGTCGTCTTGATGTCGATGATGCCTTTTCCACCGCGGCCCTGAACGCGATACTCCGACTCCTCCGTCCGCTTGCCGTAGCCGTTCTCGGTGACGGTGAGGATGGCCGTCCCGGGCTCGATTAGGTCCGCGCCCACCACCTCGTCGTCCTTCTCCAAGGTAATTCCCTTCACGCCGAAGGCGGTGCGGCCCATCGAACGGACCTCCTTCTCGGGGAAGCGGATGGACATTCCCTGGGCGGTGGAGAGGAGCATGTCCTTGCTGCCGTCGGTAATCCGGACCGCCACCAGGCTGTCTCCGTCGTCGATGCCGAGGGCGATGATGCCGGCTGACCGGACGTTGGAGAAGGCGGCCAAGTCCGTCCGTTTCACCACGCCTTTGCGGGTGACGAAGAAGACGTATTGGCTTTCCGGGAAGCCCTTGGTGACCACCACCGAGGCGAGCTTCTCCCCCTCGGCCATGTGCACCAGGTTGATGATGGGCTTGCCGCGGGCGGCGCGGCCGGCTTGGGGAATCTCATGCACCTTCAGCCAATACAGCTTGCCGCGGGTGGTGACCGGCAGAATGTAGGCGTGGGTGGAGGCGACGAAGAGGTCGGTGACGAAGTCGTCTTCCTTGGTGGCGGCGCCAGTCTTTCCTCGTCCGCCCCGGCGCTGGGCGCGGTACTCAGTCAGCGGGCTGCGCTTGATGTAGCCGGCGTGGGACACGGTCACCACCATGTCCTCATCGGCGATGAGGTCCTCGTTGGTGAAGGCGGCCGCATCCCCGGTAATTTCCGTGCGCCGGTCGTCCCCGAATTTCTCGCGGACTTCCGTCAATTCTTCGCGGATGACCGACAGCAGCGAGGACTCGTTTTCTAGAATGTCGCGCAGCCGCAGGACGGCGCGGGTCAGCTCCACCAACTCGGTGAAGAGCTCCTCGCGCTGGATGCCGGTCAGCCGCTGCAGGCGCATTTCCAGAATTTGCTTGGACTGCTCGTCACTGAAGCCGGTTCCCTCGTACCGGTGCTGAAGGCCGGGATAGCGCGGCTCCTCGGCCTTGGCGCGCGCCACCAGCTGCTCCATCTGGAAATTCGCCTGTTCCAGGTCGAGTCGAGGCAAGTCGTGGAAGGTTGGATGCTGGTAGAGCGCCTCGGACAGCACGTGGGTCAGTCCCCACCGCGCCTCTTCCGGGTCCTTGGAGCGACGGATGATGGTGATGACCAGGTCGATGATGTCCTGGGCGACGAGCAGGCCTTCCACCACATGGAGCCGCCTCTCGGCGTTTCGCAACTCAAAGCGGCTCCGCCGGGTGACCACTTCCCGCCGGTGGGAGATGAAGCGCTCCAGCATTTCCTTCAAGTTGAAGGTGCGCGGCTGGCCGCCGTCGATGGCCAACAGCACCACGCCGAAGGTGGTTTGCAGCGGGGTGAGCGCGAAGAGGTTGTTGAGCACCACTCCGGCGATGGCGTCGCGCTTGAGCTCGAGCACCAGGCGCATTCCGCGCCGGTCCGACTCGTCGCGGATTTGCGAGATGCCCTCGAGGCGCTTCTCGTGAACCAACTCGGCGATTTTCTCCACCAGCCGGGCCTTGTTGACTTGGTAGGGAATCTCGTTCACCACGATGCTCTCCCGGTCGCCATCGCGGGCCTCGATTTCGGTGCGGGCCCGCAGCGTCAGCTGCCCGCGGCCGGTTTCATAGGCGCGCTGGATGCCCTCGCGGCCGAGGATGAAGCCGGCGGTGGGAAAGTCCGGGCCGGGGATGAAGCGCATCAAGTCAGCGACCGAGGCTTTGGGCTCTTTGATGAGGTGCAACGTGCCGTCGATGACTTCCCGCATGTTGTGGGGGGGGACGTTGGTGGTCATCCCCACCGCAATGCCGGAGCTCCCATTCACCAGAAGATTGGGAAAGCGCGTCGGCAGCACCAACGGCTCGGTGGTGGCATCGTCAAAGTTGGGCCCAAAGTCGACCGTCTCCTTGTCGATGTCGGCCAGCATCGCCTCGGCCAGCTCCATCATTCGGCATTCGGTGTAGCGGTAGGCCGCGGCCGAGTCCCCGTCGATGCTGCCGAAATTTCCCTGCCCGTCGACCAGCAGGTAACGCATGTTCCAGGGCTGGGCGAGCCGCACCAAGGCGTCGTAGACCGACGCGTCGCCGTGGGGGTGGTACTTCTTGAGGACTTCGCCCACCACGCCGGCGCATTTGCTGTACTTGCGGTTGTGCAGCAGCCCCTCATCCTGCATCGCGTAGAGGATTCGGCGGTGGACGGGCTTCAGCCCGTCGCGGACGTCGGGGAGGGCGCGCCCGACGATGACCGACATGGAGTAGTCGAGGTAGCTGCGCCGCATCTCGTCCTCGATGTTGATGGGGACGAGGTCACCGGCCCCTCCAGGGGACGCAGGAGGAGCGGGCGGGGGAGGAATTTCATCGGACATGGCGTGGGGCCTCAGGAGGGGGCGAGGCCGGGGCTGAAACGCAGGCCTGATGTACTGGTAACCGCCCGGAACCCTTCAGTCAATCGCTCCAAACAGGAGAGTTTGGAGCACCTCCAAAAGCTGCGGTGGAATTAGAAATTTCTACTGACACCACCCATGGAAAGGGCGGTTACGGCGTCACCCGTTGGCCGAAGGGCCACAGCGCCACCAGGGCGAATTTCAGGTGCTGCAGCGCGAAGGGCAGCCCGATGATGGTGACGGCTGAGGCCACGGCCAGCGCCAGGTGGCTGAGGCAAATCCAGAAGCCGGCCAAGACGAGCCACACCAGGTTGGCCACGGTGTGGATGGCACCGCCGCCGGACGGAACGACGTCTTTTCCAAACGGCCACGCGCCCAGCCCGGCCAGCTTGAAGCACTGCAGGCCGAAGGGGATGCCGATGATGGTGACACAAAGCACCGCGCCGGCGAGGAGGTATTCAAGTCCAATCAGCCAGCCGCCGCCGAGGATGAACCACAGCACATTGAGGATGAAGCGCATGTCTCTTCTTTCTCACGTTCGGGCGCAGGCGGTGATTGCGCGCCCCTCGGCCAACTGGGCAACATCCAAGGGGCTTTTCTACGGCTGCGGGGGAACAGGCTCGGTCGGGGCGCCCTTCATCCGTCGAAGCAGCTCCTGCGCCTCCCGGCCCACTTCACCGCGCGGGTCAAGCGTACGGGCCCGCTCGAGGGCAGCGCGTGCTTCGTCAAGGGCGCCCTTGAGTCGAAGCGCGGCGCCGAGGTGCAGCTGGGCCCGCGGGTTGTCTCGCTCCATCCTCAGCGCGGTCCGGAAGGCCTCGATGGCGCGGTCGACCTCGCCCGAGAGAAGCTCCTCTTTGCCCGCCTGGACGAAGTGGCCGGAGTCGTTGACCAACTCCACCGACAGCACGCTCTTCCCGGCGACATTCACCAGCAGGGCGCGCAGGATGCCGGTCCAGTAGAAGGTGAGTCCTTCGGCGGCGATGACCGCCGCGAGCGGCAAGTCCGGGAGCAGCTGCTTGCCGCGGAATTTGAAGCGCACTCGGGTGTAGCGGCCCTTGTTGGCGAGAGCACCTAACTCCTCCCGCAGCTTGCGCAGGACTTCCTCAATGCGGCCAGGCTCGACGTCCACCGTCCGGGCACCGGCGTCTTCCACCTTCCGCGGGCGGGCCGCTTTGGCGCTGCGCGGACGCCGGCGGCGCAGACTGGGGACCGCGTCCCGCCTCTTTCTCTTCTTGACGTTACGAGCCACGGAGACGCTCCTGGGGTTGGAGTTCGCGGATTCCCTTGGGGTCCACGGTGAGAAAGAAGAGCGGCTTTTCGGCCTCCCGCCTCGCGTTGAAGCTGGTGCGCCCGGTGGCTCCTTCGAAGTCCTTCACCCCGGCCAGCGCGGCGCGCACCGCGTCGCGAGTGAGGGGTCCCTTTTCGGCTTCGAGCACCTGACGCAGCATCCGCGCCGAGTCATAGGCCACCGCGTCCAGCAGCAGCGGAGTGGCCTCGGGGTAGGCTTCGGCATAGGCGTGGACGAAGCGGCGCGTTGCCTCGCGGCTACTGTCCGCATAAAAGCCGTCGACGAAGACGCTGCACAGGACGAATTTCCCCCCGCGCTCAATCAACCGCGGCACTCCCTCGGAGTTGTTGGGCGAATTCCACCCTTGGCCCCCGAGCAGCGTCACGGTGTGGATGTCCGTCTTGCCCGTCGTCTTCTTGAGTTTCTCAATCTCCTTGGCGTCGCAGGTGTTGGTGATGATGTCTTCCACCGCCAACGCCGGGGCGATGAGTCCCACCCGGGACCACTCATCGGGGATAAAGAGCGCCTCGAAGTCGACAATCGGTTCCAGGTCCTTCCTGGCCTTCTCCAACGCCTTGCGGCGGCGGAAGGCGTCGGCGTTGCTTTCCTTGTTTGCTTCCCTCAACTCCTTCAGCGCCTCGACGTAGTCGGTCCGGTCCTCCAGGTAGTAGCGGCCCACCAGCTTTTTCGCCTCGTTGGTGAAGGTGGTCTGGTCGTTGGCGTAGCTCTCAGCGCCCCGCACCGAGGCGCCCCGGGCCGTCACCTGGTCCCAGAAGTCGCTGGTCATCTCCAGGCCGTACGGGGTGTTCGGGTAGAGGACGGCAAAACTTTTGTAGCCCATGACGTCGACCGCCCAGGCAGCCAGGGCGCGCCCCTGGGCGGAGTAGGTGAGCATGTTGCGGAAGATGAATGGCCCAATCTCGGTGATGTCCTCGTTCCTGGTGAGCGTCAGCAGAGGTAGCCCCAAGTCTTGGGCCACCACCGCCGCCCGCCGGCTGTCCTCGCCGAAAAGGGGACCGATGGCGGCCGCAGCGCCGTCCTCGAAGACCAGCTCCTCCACCGCGGCGGCGGCCCGGGCCGGGTCGCCTTGGGTGTCCTTGACGACCAATTCGATGTCGCTGCCCTTGAGAGCCAGCTTGATGCCCCGCATCACGGCCTCGCCCAGCCGCTGGTACTTGCCGGTGAGCGGAACCAGAACGCCCAGCGTCCGGCCCCGCAGCGCGCCCACCCGGTCGGCACGGGCGAGCATGGCTTGCGCCTGCTGGCTGTAGGGGCTGCCGGGCGCCTTCTGCAGCAACGCTTCCAGCGTTGGCTTGAGCCGACTGTCGCGGAGGTGGGCGTAGACCCGGGCTAGCTTGAAGGTCAGCATCGGCCAGGCCGGATGCGACGGTGACAACTCGCCCTGGACCCGGGCCACCTCATCGTACGGAACCGAAGTGTCGATGAGGGACGCCACTTGCTCCAGCGCCGCCTGGCGCTCCTCCGGGGTGGCGGCGCCCTCGGCCCGGTCCAGCGCCAATTTCAGCGCCTGGTCGGCCAGGCGCGCTCCTTCGGCGGCCCGTTGGAGCGCCTCTTCCAGCTCCGCCCGCTGCGCGGCAGGCACCTTGTCGCGCAAGGGAAGCAGCGTCTGGTAGGCGTCGCGGTAGGCCTTCAGCTGGAGCGAGCTCTCGCCCAGCTTCAGCCGGGCGTCGACCGCCTTGTCGAAGAGGGGGTTCTCAAACAGCAATTCATTCAGTTGCTTGCGGGCGACGGCATACTCGCCCATGTCGTAGGCCAAGACGGCCGCCCGGTAGAGCGCCTCCTCCCCGGCGACGGTGGAGGGGTAGGCCTGGCGCACGCTGAGGTAAATCTCCACCTGTTTCGCCTTGGGCTGCCCGGCGGCGGCCGCATCGGCCGCCTTGAGGGCGTCGGCGGCGCGGGTGTCCGGCCGCGGCTCCACCTCCGGCTTGCGGCCGATGGGCGGCACATTGGGGTTTTCCGGAAGTTGCGTCGTGGCGCAGCCGAGGACAAGAAGGCACGCCAGCGCGAGTCGGCCGAGTAGCCTCGCAGACGGGACACGGCACATGGAGGGTGGCATAGCAGAAGCCCCGGGGCGGCCCACCGTTTCAACGCACCCCCCTGGATGCACTTGCTTGCACACCGCCGGCCAGTCAAGCGCCCGTCGGGGGGCACCCGCCAAGGGCTTTGGCCCCTCAGCCGAACAGCTCGCGTACCTTTTCCAGGAAGCTTTTCACCTGGGGCTGAGAGCGCTCGCCATTCAACTCGGCAAACTGCTCCAGCAATTCGCGTTGTTTGGAGCTGAGGTCGGTGGGCGTTTCCACCACCACCCGCACGTGCTGGTCGCCGCGGCCGCCGCCGTGCAGGTGGGGAATGCCCTTGCCCTTGAGGCGGAACACTTTGCCGGACTGGGTGCCGGAGGGGACCCGCATTTTCACCTTGCCCTCCAAGGTGGGGACCTCCAGCTGGGTCCCGAGGGCAGCCTGGGCGAAGGAGATGGGCACTTCGCACAGCACCTCGGCGTCCTCCCGGACGAAGATGGGGTGCTCCTTCACGTGTGCCACGACGTAAAGGTCTCCCGGCGGACCGCCCAGCTCGCCCGGTTCGCCCTCGCCCACCAAGCGCACCCGGGTCCCATTGTCGACGCCGGCCGGAATCTTCACCGACAGCGTCGTCTCGGATTCAGTGCGTCCCGCGCCGCGGCACTTGGGGCAGGGCGTCGTGGCCACTGCGCCCGTGCCGCCACAGGTGCCGCAGGGACGGCTCACCGAGAAAAAGCCTTGGGTGTGGCGCAATTCGCCCGAGCCGCCACAGGCCGTACAGCGGTGGACTTGCCGGTCCTTGCTCCCGGTGCCCTCACAGCCCTCGCACTTCTTGGGGCGAGGAATTTTGACGGAGACTTCGGTCCCGAAGGCCGCCTCCTCGAAGGACAGCTCCAGGTTGTAGCGGAGGTCCGAGCCCCGAGAACGCCCGCCCCGGCGCGTGCGGCCGCCGAAAATGTCGCCGAAAATCTCGGACAGCACGTCGTTGATGCCCGAGCTGGAGAAGCCGCCGAAGTCAAACGGCACGCTCGAATGGCCGAAGCGGTCGTAGTGGCCACGCTTCTCTGGGTCGGAAAGCACCTCGTACGCCTCAGAGGCCTCCTTGAAGCGCTCTTCGGCCGCCCTGTCTTCGGGGTTGCGGTCGGGGTGGTACTGCATGGCCAGCTTCCGGTAGGCGGACTTGAGGTCCTGCGCCGAGGCTTGCCGTGTTACCCCCAAGACTTCGTAGTAGTCGCGCTTCCGAGCTGCTGCCGCGGGCAATCTGTAGGCTCCTGACGAGTGCAAGTGACTATAACGCCTGATTCTGGACTGGCCACCCCGCTTCGGCGGCTCTTCGGCCTGCTACGTCCGTACCGCCTGCGGGTGATGGTGGCGCTGGTGGCGGCGGCCATCTCCGCCGCGGCGGCGGCCACCTATGCCTGGCTGGTGGGACCGCTGTTGAAGGGCGTGCTGCTTGGGGGCAGCGTCCAGCTGGGACCGGTCGAGCTGCAAACCCACGCCTGGCGCTGGGTCCTGCCGCTGGCGGTGGTGGCCGCGGCATTGGTGAAGGCGACCGCTCAATTTCTACAAACCGGTTGGATGCAGTCGGTGGGGCAACGGGTGCTGGCTGCATTTCGAGCCGAGGTTTTCGAGCACCTGGTGTGGGTGCCGCCGCGGACGCTGGAGGACCGCTCGTCGGGCGACATGGTGGCGCGCCTGACCGCCGACGTCGCCCAACTGGAATTTGCGGTGACGCAGGGCCTCACCTCCTACGTCCGCGAGGGGCTGCAGCTGCTGGCGCTGCTGGTGCTGTGCGCCGCCCTGGACTGGCGCCTGTTCATCCTCTCCTTCGTCGTGCTGCCGGTGACGCTGGTGCCGGTGCTGCGCTTTGCCCGCGCCGTGAAGCGCGCGGCCCGCTCGACACAGGGCAGCCTCGGCCGACTGACGGCCCTGGTCGGCGAGCAGCTGCATGCCCTGCCCATTCTTCAGGCCTACGGCGCCGAGGGCCAAGCCAGGCAGCGCTTCGACGCGGAACAGCAGCTGTACTTGCGCGAAATGGACCGCTCGCTGCTGTTGCGCGGGGCCGCCAGCCCAACGGTGGAGGTGCTCGGCGTCAGTGGGCTGGCCCTGGCCCTGGCGGTGGGGGCGCGGGCGGTGGCACAAGACCCGCCGCTGGCGACGCACCTGTTGAGCTACGTGGGCGCAGTGATGCTGATGTACGGACCGCTGAAGTCTCTCTCCGGCACCTTCGCCCAAGTCCTGACCGGTTTGGGCGCCGCCGAGCGCCTGCTCGAGCTGGAAGCACTCCCCCGCCCCCCGGACGTCGGTGCTCCGGTAGCGCCGCTGCGCCGCGCGGTGCGCTTTGAGGACGTGCGCGTCCGCTATGCTGCGGGCCGCGACGAGGCGCTGGCCGGCCTCACCCTCGACGTCCCCGCCGGAAAAACGGCAGCGCTGGTGGGCGCCTCAGGCGCGGGCAAGTCCACCGCCTTTGCGGCGCTCCTCGGCTTTGTTGACGTGTCCTCCGGGCGCATCCTGTGGGACGCAGAGGACGTCCGGACGCTGCGGCCCTCCGGTCTCCGGACGCAGATGGCGTGGGTGGCGCAGGAGCCGGTGCTTTTCTCGGGCTCGGTTCGGGATGCGGTGCTGTTGGGCCGGCCCGAGGCGACAGAGGCCCAGGTGTGGGAGGCCCTGCGGCTGGCCCATGCCGAGGGCTTCGTCCGCAGCTTTCCCCGCGGACTCGACGAGGAGGTGGGGGAACGCGGCGGGCGGCTCTCTGGTGGCCAGCGCCAGCGGCTCGCCATTGCGCGCGCCTTTTTGCGCCAGCCCTCGCTGCTGCTGCTGGACGAGCCGTCCAGCTCGCTCGACGCGGCCGCAGAGGCCGAGGTTCGCGCGGGGCTTCGGGATTTGATGGTGGGCCGGACGACGCTGGTCATCGCCCACCGTCTGTCCACGGTGCGGCACGCCGACGTGTTGTACGTGCTGGAGGCGGGCCGGGTGGTGGAACAGGGGACGCACGCTGAGTTGGTGGCGCGTCGGGGCGTCTACGCACGTCTCCTCAGCCAAGGCGCCGCGCTGGTGGAGGAAGCGGAACGTCCAGCGTCGGCCGAGTCTTAGCCCGTCGCAAGAGCCCCTTTGCTGGCGGGCCGGACCTCTCGACGGCACGCGGCCTTTGGAGCGATGCTTTTTCTCCCGTCCGCCGGTGACTTTCAAAACGGCATGACCCGAAGCAAAGCTTCCTTTGAACGGCGCTTCGAAGGCGCGGCCGTGTTGGCCGACCTGTTGGAAGAGGGCGGCTCTCCGTACGGGCCCGAGGAGGTGCTGGGGCAGTTCCGCCAGGCCCGGAAGTCCGGGCTCGCGCCAAGCGACGTCATCCCCACCCTGTTTCCCGAGGAGCCGCGCTTTCGGGACCCGGGCCAGGCGCGGCGGCTCTTCCAAAACCTCCTCGGCCTGTGGGACCTCTGTCAAGACGACGTCAACCTGCGGCTTGCTGGGCCAAGGCCCAAGACTGCCCGGCCCCTCCCCCCCGGGCCCTGGGCCGGCGCCACGCCGACTTCGGCGTGGGTGGAAACCGCCAGGCGCTTTTTGGCCCAGGACGCAAGGGCGCGCACCCGCCTGTTGCATTCCTTTGAGAATCGCCAGGACAGCCTGTTGACCTTTCTTGACGAACAGGCCCTATCCGATGAAGGGTATGGGGTCCTGCAGGAACTGGCCTTCGAGCTGCATGCGATGCTCGAGCTGGGGTGCAGGGCAGCGCCGGGCCGGGTCAACCCCGCGGCGTTGACGAAAAGCCCCGAAGGCGACGGGGGCCCGTCCGCGTTACTGACTTACGCGGACGAAGCGCTCTTCGAGGCCGAGCAGAACGAGGAAGCGCCCGTCGCGGCCGAGGAACGCGCCGCGCTGCGGGAATGGATGAGAAAGCTCGTCGCGGCCCTGTGGGCTGTGCGGCGCACGTGAAGGTGGTGGAAGACATGCCCAAGGACGACGAGGGCGGCGGATTCAGCGGGAAGCGCAACAAGAGCTGGCGAGAAATTGATGCCCAGCGCGGGAAAAGCAAGTACCACTCGCGCCAGGACGACCCGGCCCAGCAACGCATCGAGCGCAGCGCCAGCTACAGCCGGTACAAGATTGCAGCCGATGCCCTCTTCAAGGGCGGGGAGCTCCCCGAGGGCCTCGCCAAGACATTCGACCCCGAAGGGAAACGGAAGGCCCAGCGCGAGGCGATGCTTCAGCTGCGGGAGATGGACCGAAAGAGTTGGGTGCAGGGAGTGCTCGACTACCTGGAGAAATACCCCGAGCTGCCAGAGGACCCCTACTTCCTCGACTCGCTGTTGGACCATCCCCGCGAGCGGGTGGTGGGCCTGGCGCTGGCGCGCCTCGAGGCCCTCAACGACGAGGGCAAGCTGAAGACCAAACTGCCGAGAAGTTTGGACGAGCGCCTCAAATCCATTGAGTTGACCAGCATGGACCCTGAGCTGCAGACGCGCGCCCGGACGCTGCGAAGCCAGCTCTGGCCGTAAGGCCTCGGGTCGCGGTGTCCCCCTGGGGCCACACCGATGTCGCAGGGCCCCTCGCAACGCCAGCGTCGTTCCCGGGCGGCTGTCGCAACCACCAGGCTTCCGCGGTACCGGAATTGACAAGACACACCTTGGTCCGCTGTTCGCCCGAAGTGCCTTGGGGGCGGCGGGGGCGCCCAGCTTCCACCGCGGCCGGCCAAGACAGCTCCGGCCTCGACGTCCTAACCTTTGGCTTGTGGCACAGGTCGACATTCCGGCCCCCCACGGCCACCTGGAGGGCATGCTTTGGACCCAGGAAGCGCCGCGGGGCGCGGCCCTGGTGTGCCATCCGCACCCACTGGCCGGTGGAAACCTGCACAACACCGTCACCTACCGCGTGGCAGCAGCCTTCAGGACGGCCCGCTGCAGCGTCCTTCGCTTCAACTTTCGCGGCGTGGGCGCCTCCACCGGCGCCTACGACAGTGGGCCCGGAGAACTTGAAGATGCCCGCACCGCCTTGGACTGGCTGGAAGGACAAGTGCCCGGAGTTCCCCTCGCCGTCGCCGGCTTCAGCTTCGGCGCACGCACCGCGCTCGAGCTGGCAGCGGTGGAGCCCCGCGTGGCGCGGGTGCTGGCAGTGGGCATGGCCACCCGTCTCTTCGACCTCTCGGTGGCCGAGTCGCTGCACCAGCCGGTGGCCGTCATCCAGGCCCTCCGGGACGAATTTGCGTCCATTGAGGACGTCCGTGCCCTGGTGGCGCGCATTCCCCACGCGCGTCTCTTCGAGTTGCCGGAGGCCGACCACCTCCTCACCGGGAAGCAGCGCGAGTTCGACGCGGTGTGCGCCACCGCCGTGCACTGGCTGCTCGAGACGTCGTGAGGCCCCTGGTGCGGCCGGCCCGCCCCGCCGACGCACACCGGCTCCGGGCACTGCGGCTGGAAGCGGGTTGGGATGCGGAGGCGGTGCCGGACTGGTTTGAAGCCGTGAAGCAGGGGGCGCGCGCCATGTGGGTGGCCGAACTGGCCGACGAAGTGGTGGCCATGGTCGCCTTGGACTTCGTGGACGAAGACCCAGAAGTCGCCGACGGGCACACCACCGCGGCCGTCACCAGCCTCGCCGTGACGGCGGCGGTGGGCCGTCGAGGGCTCGGTCGCTTGCTGACACGCTTCGCCGAGGCGGAGGCCAAGACGCGCGGAATTCACGTGCTGACGCTGAGCACCCGGCCCACCAATGCCGCCGCGCTGGCCCTCTACCGAAGCCTCGGCTACCAAGCTTTCAAACGCGCACCCCGCCCCTGGGGCGAGGCCGTCTTCTTACGCAAGGCGCTGCAGGGTGCGACATGAAGGCCATGGTGCTCGAGCGCGCCGGTGAGCCGCTGGCCCTGCGCACGCTGCCGGAGGCGGCGCTGGGGCCGGAGCAGGTGCGGCTGGCGGTGTCGGCGTGCGGGGTGTGCCGCACCGACCTCCACATCCTCGACGGGGAATTGGGCCAGCCCAAGCTGCCGCTGGTGCTGGGACACGAGGTGGTGGGGCGTGTCGTGGAACGGGGCGGCGAGGTGACCCACCTTGCCGTCGGGCAGCGGGTGGGTGTGCCTTGGCTCGGCTGGACCGACGGGGTGTGCCTCTACTGCCGTACCGGCCGGGAAAACCTCTGCCCCAACGCCCTCTTCACCGGCTACCAGCTGGACGGCGGCTACGCCGAGCGGATGGTGGCCGACGCGCGCTACTGCTTTGCCTTGCCGGAGGGCATCGACGACGTCCACGCGGCGCCGCTGTTGTGTTCCGGCCTCATCGGCTTCCGCGCCCTCCGTCTCGCCGGCAGCGCCGAGAAGCTCGGGCTGTATGGCTTCGGTGCCTCCGCCCACCTCATCACGCAGGTGGCCCGCCACCAGGGCCGGCGGGTGTTTGCCTTCACCCGGGACGGAGACCTGGCGGACCAGGAATTTGCGCGCAGCCAGGGCGCGGAGTGGGCCGGCGGCTCGAGCGAGCTGCCGCCAGAGTCGCTGGACGCCGCCCTGCTGTTTGCCCCGGTGGGAAGCCTCGTGGTGCGCGCACTGGAGGCGGTGGGCCCGGGCGGCAAGGTGGTGTGCGCCGGCATCCACATGAGTGACATTCCCTCCTTCCCGTACAAGCTGCTGTGGCAGGAGCGGCTGGTGCGCAGCGTGGCCAACCTCACCCGCGAGGACGGCCTGCAGTTTCTGCAGCTGGCCCCCCGGGTGCCGGTGCGTCCGGAGGTGACGGTCTTCCCACTGGCACGGGCCAATGAGGCGCTGGAAGCACTGCGACGCGGGCGCTTTCGGGGGGCGGCCGTCCTCGAGGTGGGAGGGTAAGGCCAGCGCCAGCGCCAGCGGGACTTCATCGACCGGAAGCGGTGACGCTAACCCGCAGGCCGTCCTCGGCGAAGGTGACGGGCCCGGCGTAGGCCTTGCGCACCGAGGCCAGCACTTCGGCCTGTTGGCTGACGACGGCCGGTGGCAGGTGCGTCAAAAGCAGTGCCCCCACCGCGGCCTTGGCCGCCGTCTCGCCGAGCAGCTTGGGCGGACTGTGCAGTTGGTACAGGGCGGCCGGTGAATCCGGAGGGTCGAGCACCGCGCAGCTGACCACCAGGAGGTCCGCCCCCTTGGCCAGCTGCGCGAGGGAGGGCAGCCCCGAGGCGTCGATGTCGCCGGAATACACCACGCTGCGCCCGGCCACTTCGAGGCGAAAGGCCACCGCCGGCGCGTCGCCGTGGTGAATGGCCTGCGCAGTGACGGACAAGTCCTTGGCCAGCACCAGCGTCCGAGGTGGCGAGCCCAGCTTGGCCGGGACGTCGACACCCACGACGCGCATCTCCGCGCCGAAGTCGCGCAGGTACCGGTACAGCCCCCGGGGCCCAAACAGGCCTTCGATGAAGGCCGAGGTGGAGGGAAAGCGCGCGCTGCCGGTGGGGCCGAGGACCCGCAGGTGCACGGTGCCAGTGGCGTCGAGACCGAGGGCCTTCACGAAGCCGGCCAGTTCTCCGGAGTGGTCGACGTGCAGGTGGGTCAGCAGCACGGCCTCCAAGTCCGACAGGTCAATCCCCGCCTCGCCGGCACGGACAAACGTCCCGGAGCCAGCGTCCACCAACACCCGCGCCTTGCCGTCCACCAGGAGGAGGTTTCCCACCGAGGCGCGGCTGGAAAGTCTCGGGCCGCCTGAGCCGAGGACGAGCAGCGTCACCGGCTGGGGCGCTGTGTCCGCGGCGGCGGCCGGAGCCATCCTCAGCACGGCAAGGGCAACCACCAGACAACGGCGCATGGGCTTCACCTCCAGCAAGGACGACAGGGTTGCCGATGCCCCCCCGGGGGGACGGTGCTACCCCCGGGGAGGGGGAACGTCACCAAGGTTAGCCGCCCGGGCGGCGTCAGTGGTCGACGACGAAGCCGCACACCGAGTCGAGCTGCAGTGTCACCCTCTGCAGCGTTTGCTCGAGGGTGGTGGCGTAGGCGCGCTCCAAAGCAAGCTGCGCGGCCACCGTCTTCTCCGCCACGCCCTGGTGGTGGAGGGCACGGCCCAGGCGCTCCAGGGTGAGGTCGCGCTCGGCGATGAGTGCCTCCCGGGCTCGCGCCCGCAGGGTGGCAAGCTGGTCCTCGGCAGCACGGCGCGCCTCGGCCACGCCGGCGTCGACGAAGGTGGCCAAGTCGGGGAAGGCCGCCCGAACCTGGTCGGCCGGCAGGCCGCGCCCTTCCTCCTCGAGGACTTCCAAGAAGCTGGGGTCGACGAGGGGCTTGCCGGTGGGGCCGGCCACCACCGCCACGCGAATCAGGCCGGTGTCCAGAAAGCGGGCCAGCTGGCGCGAGGGGACGCGCGCGCCGGGGGAGGTGTCCTCGGGTTCCGGTGGGACGAGATGAAACAGCACCTCCATCCCCCGTGCGCGCTTGGCGCCGCGGCGCTGAATGCCGCGAAAGCCGGTGCGCCCGTAGGGTCCGTCGCGAAGGAAGCCGAAGAGGGCCTCCACCACCGGGTGGCCGGTGGCAAAGAAGTCAATCTCCTCCTGCTCCACCGCGGTATCGCGCCAGAAGGTGCCAAGCACCGTCTTCTCCTGGCTGACGTCCAGGCCGGGCAGCGCCTCCACGGTGAGGGCATGCCCAAAGTGAAAGGCGCATTGGAAGGCATTCACCTCGCGGTCGGTGTCGACGCCAATGCCCACCCGCTCGGCGAGCTCGGTCACCGCCTCTTCCAGCCGCTCGTCGAGGTCACGTGCCACGCCCCACAGCCCATCCTCCAGGCTGGACTCGGGGTCCGGCTCAATTCCGAGACGGACTTGGGCCCGCGTCAGCAGCGCCTCCACCGCCTCCTTGTCGAAGCTGCGGACGTCGAGCAGCGGGTCATACGCCTGGCGGGCCGCCGCGCGGGCCGCGGACACCGCCCGGGCCAACTCCTCGCGGTAGCGGGCCCGGGCACCCGCCGGCTCCAGCGCCAGCTGCAGCAGGCGGGACTCCACCCCCTCCAGCACCGCGTCCAACCCGCCCACCGTCTCGCCGAAGACGCCGACCGCGTCGGCCAGCAGCGCCAGCACGTCTGCGGCCAGGGTGCCCTCAACGTCGAAGACGTGGATGTCCACCGGGTGGGTTTGCCCAATGCGGTCCAACCGTCCAATGCGCTGCTCGGCGGTGGCCGGGCTCCAGGGCAAGTCGTAGTGGACGAGATGGTGGGCGAACTGGAAGTTGCGGCCCTCGCCGCCGACTTCGGTGCAGATGAGGAGGAGGGGCCCGTCTGGGTCCCGGAAGCGCGCCACCTGCCGGTCCCGCTCCACCAGGGCCAAGTCTCCGTGGTAGCCGAGCGCCTCCACCCCCTCGGCGCGAAGCAAGTCCCGCAGCGCTTCCAGCGTCTCCCGGGCCTCGGTGAAGAGCAGCACTTTGGCACCAGGTTCGCGCGCCCAGACGTCTCGCACCAGCGCCAGCAGCGCCAGAAACTTCGCGTCGCGCGCTGCAAAGCGGCTGGCCAGGGGGCTGAGGGCCGGCACGGCGCGCGCTGCCTGCGCGAAGGCTGCCGCCGAGGAGTCCAGACGGCGCAACAGCCCGGCCAAGGCGGCGCCTCGCAAAGGCCCCTCGGCCAGGGCCGCCAACACGGCGCTTCGCGCCGCGCGCTCGTCCTCGGAGAGGCGCACCGGGTGACGGTGCAGCCGCCTCTCGCTGAAGCCGCCGACGCGGGCGCGCCGGTTGCGGATGAGTCTGTCCGAGAGGCTGTACGTCTCCGCCAAGTGGCTCAGCAGCGCGCCCGGCTCACGCAGCTTCGCCAGCCGGGCATCGTCTGGGTAGCGCGCCCGAAGGGCCGCCAGGGCCGCGGCCGGCGTCTTTTCGGGGGAGGCCAGTAAGGCACGCACCACCTCAGTCAGCTGTTCCTGGCGGGCCAACCGCTCAGCCAGCTGCGCCGCGGTGGGAGCCGTCGTCGGCTCGAGCAGGGTGAGCAGCCGACGGTATTCCTCCGGGTCGAGCTGCATCGGCGTGGCGGTGAGGAGGAGCAGCCCCCAGCTGCGCACGGCGAGGGAGGAGATGGCCCGGAAGGCGGCTTCCCCGCGGAGGTGGTGTGCCTCGTCCACAATGACGAGGTCCCAGCCGGCCGCGGCCGCCTCGCTGGAGAGGGCCTCGGTGCGGGACAGCAATTCGAGACTGGTCACAACGGTGGGGAAGCGCGCCCAGGGGGAGACATCGGGCTGCTCCTCGCGGCTGGCGGCCAGGCGCTCGCTGTCCAACAGGGTGAAGAGTTGGTTGAATTTGTGGAAGAGCTCAGCCAGCCACTGCACGGTGAGGTGGCTGGGGACCACCACCAGCACCCGGGCGGCCAGCCCGGAAAGCCGGAGGGCGGAGTACACCATGCCCGCCTCGATGGTTTTGCCCAGGCCCACTTCATCCGCCAGCACGAAGCGCGGCGCGCGGGCGGAGAGGACCCGCTGCACCACCCCCACCTGGTGAGGCTTCACCATCACCCGGGATGCCAAGAGCGCGCCCAGGGCGTCGTTGCGGCGCTCCTCGTCCAGCCGCAGCGCCCGGCGGCGAAGCAGGAAGGCCCGCGCGTTGGCCACCCGGCCCTCCCGCAGGGCGGCCAGCACGTCCGGCGGCGGCGGCTCGGCGTGCACTTCGGACTCCGGAAGCTCGTCTTCGGCGCCATCATCAAAGCGAACTTCATACCGGCGCAGGCCCCGACCGCCGGGCACCTCGCCCGTCACCAGCCCCGGGCGCCCCTTGGCGGTGTGAATGCGGTCTCCCGTCCCCAGGGGTTGCGGCACCAGGGCGCCCGCCTTGGTGGAGACAATGGTGGGCTCGGGCCGGCCGGGAAACACCACCTCCGCCTTGCCCCCGTCCGTCGACAGGCGCACCAGGTGCCCCACGCCCCATTCGGGCTGCGGCAGGTAGCGCACCTTCATACCGGGGACGAGGGCCATGGGAAGCGAGGGACAAGGTACGCGCCCCGGGCGCTTCCGTCGACAGCGTTTGCGGCGATACGGGCCTCTGGTGTCAGCGCACCACGCGGCGGACGGGGCAGCCCGCGCGGTTTGTCGCGCCGGGGCAGCACTGCTCCAGTGCCAGCGTTTCGATGGGGGCGAGGGCCGCCGCCGGCACGGACAGCGGTGCTTCCAGCGTCACACAGGGCTGGCTCGGCCCGGCCTGCGTGGAGACGGCCTTCCAGGGCACCTTCTGCTGGAGGCCGGCCAGAATGGAAGGCCCTGGCGCGTCCTGAAACCCCCACACCCCAAGCACCACCCCGCCGGGGCCGCGGAGGCTGAGTTGGTAGGTGCGCGCTCCCGGGGCTGTGGGGGCCAGGCGCACGACAAAGTCGCCGGGGGTGACGCGGCGACTAACAAACCAGCCCACCGCCAGCACCAGGACGAGGACAAAGAGGGCCGCCGCCAGGGCCAGCCGCACGCGCGCACGGGCCCAAAGCGACCCCTCAGGCCTCATTCACCGTCACCATGTCCGCCGGGCACACCGCGCGCAGCATCTTCAACAGCGCTTCGGTGGAAGCGCGCGGCAGGTTGGCGGAGGCCTCCAGCCGGACGCAGGGCACCGACGGCGGCGTGGCCCCTGGCGGCACTGGCAGTGCTGCCTGCACCGCCAACAGGGTGGCCTCGTCCACGTCCAACTCCGCCACCCACGCCCCGAGGCGTTCGCCGCGCGCACTCCACAGCGTCAGCGCCACCACCCCAGGGACGTCCGGCCGGGTGACGGCCTGCAGGACGTGGCGCGGCCCCGGCCGCGGCACAAAGCCAGCCCAGCGCCGGAGCGCTTGCAACAGGCGGTCGCTGGTAGCGGCCGGGACGTGCTCGCGGCGAAGCACTTCCGTCTGGAAGGCCCGCCAGGCATCGGAGAATTCAAGGGACAGCGCGGGCGGGACGGTGCCGGTGCACAGCTGCTGGTGTGCCATTCCCGGAAACCGGCAGTAGGCCTTCTCGCATGCCTCCGCCAGCCGGGCCAGGCTGGCTCCGCGTCCGTAGCCGGGGGAAGCGCGGGGCGCGTCCAGCAACTCCCCCCAGGCCAGCTGACAGCCCGGCTCGCGAAAGAGGGGCACGCAGGCGCGGAGCGCCTCTTCGGCGCCACGTCCATTGGACATGCGTTGCAGCCCCGCCTGACAGCCGGCCGCGGGAGTGGCTGCCTGTGCACTGAGGGCCAAGGCGGAAAGGACAACCGGACACAGCGTCGTCAAAGGAAGGCGGAGCGACTTCACCAAGCCCAAACCATGCCACAGCCGGAGACGGCCCGCCGCCGGACGCCTGCTATGGTGGCGTTCGGGTGCGACCGCGCAAAGTCTTCATCGCAGGCTCGAGCGGCGCCACGGGGAAGCTGGTGGTGCCGCTGGCCCAGGCCGAAGGACTGGACGTCCTGGCCCACCTGCGGCCCAAACTGGGACGCGTCGCGGACCGGCAGCAGGCCGTCTTTGAGTTGTCCGACAGGGCAGCCCTGCTGGCCGCGCTTCGTGACTGTACCACCATTCTGCAACTCATCGGCACCGTGCGCAGCCGCTTCGCCGCGGGCGACACCTATGAGACCAGCGACGTCGGCACCACGCGGGCGTTGGTGGACGCCGGTCGCGAGGCGGGCGTGGACCACCTGGTGCTGCTGTCTTCGGTGGGGGCGGGCCACCCCATCGGCGCCTACCTGCAGGCCAAGGCGGCCGCCGAGAAGCTGGTGGTGGAGAGCGGCCTGCCCTGGACGGTGTTTCGTCCCTCGGCCTTCCAAAGCGAAGAACGGCAGCCACCGGCTGGCTTTGCCCTGCTGACCCGACTCCCCGGGCTGCAGCGCTTTCGGCCCATCCCGCTTCAGGGGTTGGCCCGCGGGCTGGTTCGCAGCGCCAAGGAGCGCGCGCCGCTCGGCGCCGTGCTGGAGGGAACGGCTCTCTTCGCCTGGATTAACCCTGCTTCTCGTTGAGGCCGTGCAGCTCCATCGCGTTGTCGCGTAGCACCCCCTCGGCAATTTGCAGCGCGCGGTCGCGCGTGACGAGGCCCTCGCTCACCATTTTCCCCAGGGCCAGCGCCAGGGCCTGGCGGGTGGTTTCCGCCCCGAGGAGCGTCAACTCCGGCCAGCGCAGCTGGGCAGCGGCTGGGTTGGACCAGGCGTCGGTGGCGAAGAGCACCTTCTCCGGCGCCAATTCAAACCACCACCGCAGCGTCTCAGCCAACTCGGTGGGCGAGCGCACCTGGTCTTGCAGACTGATGTCGGCCCAGACGTTGGGCCGCAGCAGCAGCGGAGCGGCCTCCTTGTCAAACGGGAAGCCGCCGTGCACCAACAGGAAGCGCGTCTTCTGCGTGTTGGGGTCGTTCAGCATCGGTTCCAGCAGCAGGGGGTTTCCGTTGCCCACGTCCCGTCCAGCGCCGCGGGCCATCCCGGTGTGGATGTGCACCACCAGCCCGAGGCGCCCCGCTTCGCGGGCAATGTAGCGGAAGGTGTAGTCCTGAAAGGCCTTGAGGTCCGCCGCCGAGGCCCCCAGCTCGCCGGCAACCACCAGGCGGCCGTAGGCGGCGCGGGCCACCTCCGCATTCACTTCATCGAAGTTGAGGGGACGGTATTCGGCAATGGCCACGTCCACGCCCACCGCCCCGCCCCCCAGCCAACGCTCCAGCCCGGGGGTGACGATGCGCTTGAGAAATTCATCCAGCGTCTTGGGCAGGGTGTAGGTGCGCGCGGCGATGAAGAACGGCTTCAGGGCCTCGGCCGAGTCCTGGCTGAAGGGGCGAAGGAAGATGTCTGCCCGCGGCAGAAAGCGCAGTCGCCCGGGCGGCGCCTCGGTGGTGTTGGGCGGCGGCGTGCCTTCCACCAGCGCCAACTCCACCCCGGCTGCGTCCAACATGGAGTCGGCGAAGGCCGCGCCCTTTTCCCGGCGCAGCTTCTCGCGCGCTTCCTGCAACAGGGCGATGTTTTCGTCGGTGTCTGCGTCCGCCAGGTTGACGCGGTAAAGCAGCTTCCAGGCCCGCGTCCATTCCGGCCCATCCCCACGCAGCCGCAGCGGCAATGCCGAGGGCTCCCGACGGGAAGGCGCCGCCGTCGGCGGCTCCACCGCATTCACCAAGAGACGAGAGTGCGCATCGACGCTCTTGATTTTTTGGATGTCCGCCAGCAGTTTCGCGTCCGGCGCCTGCGCGAGGGCGACGGAACAGACCAGGAGGCCGAGGCCGGCCACGGCACGGGGAGCCTTCACAGGATGGAGGGCTACCACAGCCCGGCGACGCCAGGCGGGCTGCCCTCGCTGCCCACACCAGCGCACCGCTCCACCGCCAGAAGGGGAGGCTTCGGGGCAAGGGCCGGACGTCGGTGCAGTCCGTGCCGCCCAGGCGCTTCGCGCCAAGGACGCCGCCAGTCCGGCCAGCTGGGGTGAAGCCATGTTGCAAGGCGAGGCGCCTTTGTCCTTCAGGCATGGCGTCTCCCTTCAGCGCGGTCCACACCCGGGCGTGTGCGCCGGTGCGGCGCCGCCACGCTGCCGACAGCGGCCCCCGCGTGGTAAGCCCTTCTGCACATGGCTCCCGGGGATGCTGCCGGGCCCTCCTCGTGGGGCCGCTACCCGCCTGTCGTCCAGACTTCGCTTGCCCTGGCCTGGGCCAGCGATGGGCTTCCGGCGACGGCGCAACCTTTGCTGCCCTATGGCCTTGGGCGCAGCTACGGCGACGTGTGCCTCAACCCGGACGGCCCGGTGCTGTTGACGCGGGGGCTTCGGCGCGTCCTGGCCTTTGACGCGGAGACGGGCGTGCTGCGCTGCGAGGCGGGTTGCAGCTTGGGTGAGGTGGCGGAGTTGACGCTGCCCCGCCGCTGGTTTCCCCCCGTCGTCCCCGGCACGCGTTTCGTCACCGTGGGCGGGGCGGTGGCCAATGACGTGCACGGGAAAAACCACCACCGGGCCGGGACGTTTGGCCGGCACGTGCGTGCCCTGGAGTTGGTGCGCGGCGACGGGACGCGCCTGGTGTGTGGGCCGTCGGCCAACGCGGACCTCTTCCGCGCCACGGTGGCGGGACTGGGCCTCACCGGACTGATGACCTGGGTGGAGCTGCAGCTGTCGCCTGTCCCTGGGCCCTGGGTGGACGTGGAGACAGTGCCCTTCTCCAACCTCGAAGGCTTCGCCGAGTTGGCCGCCGCCTCGGACACGACGCACGGCTATACCGTTGCTTGGGTGGACGGGTTGGCCAAGGGGAAGGCCCTCGGCCGAGGCCTCTTCTTCCGCGGCAACCACGCCGAGGCCACCGGGCCACTGCCGGCGCCCAGGACGCGGCTGTCGGTGCCCTTCGACGCACCGGACGCGCTGCTGTCCGCTCCGCTGGTGCGGGCCTTCAACGCGGCGGTCCGGCACTGGCCCCGAGGACGCGTCCGCCGAATGTCGCTGTGGAAGTTTCTCCACCCCCTGGACGCGGTCGGGAATTGGAACCGCCTGTACGGCAGCCGGGGGCTTTTGCAGCACCAAAGCGTCGTCCCCGGCCGCGAGGCCGTCGCCGAGTTGCTGGCGGTCTCAGCCGAGAGCGGCCAGGGCAGCTTCCTCACCGTCCTCAAGACGTTTTCGGATGTCCCCAGCCCGGGGTTGCTTTCCTTTCCTCGCCCGGGCTGGACACTGGCCTTGGACTTCCCCTCGCGCGGGGAGGCCACTTGGCACTCTTGGAAAAGCTGGACGCTGTCGTCCGGGCGCACGGCGGCCGGCTTTACCCAGCCAAGGACGCCCGCATGTCCGCCGATACCTTCCGCCTTGGCTACCCGGCATGGAAGGCGTTTTCTGCCCACGTCGACCCGCGCTTTTCCTCCGGCTTTTGGCGGCGTGTCCAGCAGGAGGGCTAGCGCCAATGCCCCCTCGCCGCGTGCTTGTGCTGGGCGCCACCAGCGCCATTGCCCAGGCGGTGTGCCGACGGTACGCCGAAGGGGGCGCCCGACTCGCCTTGGTGGCGCGCAACCGCCAGTACTTGGACGTGGTGGCCGCGGATTTGCGCGTCCGTGGTGCCTCCGCCCTGTCGACGGAGGTGGCGGACTTGTTGGAACTGGAACGGCACCCGCAGTTGGTGGCCCGTGCCGAGCAGGCCCTGGGTGGCCTGGACGTCGCCTTGGTGGCCCACGGCGTCCTCCCGGTGCAGGCCGAGGCGCTGGCCGACAGCCGCATTGCCCAGCTGTGTTGGCAGACCAACTTCGTCAGTGCCGCGTCCCTTCTGGAAGCGGTCGGCCGCCGCATGGAGGACGCGGGCCATGGGACGGTGGCGGCTTTGTCCTCGGTGGCCGGCGACCGAGGCCGTGCCGAGAATTACGTCTACGGCGCCTCCAAGGCTGCCCTCTCCAGCTACGCCAGCGGCCTCGGGCAGAGGCTTTCCCGCGCCGGCGTGCGGGTGGTGACAGTGAAGCCCGGGCCGGTGGCCACGCCGATGACGGTGGGCCGGGTGACACGCACTCGGCTGTTGGCCGACGTGGATGACGTCGGCCGGCGCATCCACCGGGGCCTGGAAGCTGGCTGGCCGGTGGTGTACGCACCGGCCTATTGGCGCCTCATCATGGCCGTCTTGCGGCTGTTGCCGACTGCCCTGTTTGAGAGAATGCGGGGATGAAGCCCTTTGGGGGGCCCGCCACGCCTCCGCGGAAGGGAAATTCTTTCCCCCAACTGGCGCCAGTTTGTCACCAACCCAACCGCCAGCCCGCGCGGGAGCCTTTCAACGCCTGCGCCGGCTGTGCTAGAGGCGGGGCCCTTCCCGGGGAGGGCTTCCCCGGGGCGAGGCTGCGCTGAAGCGCTCGCACCAACGGTGCGGGCGGCCAACCCCTCGACCTTCCTCGTGAGGAGTGGTTCACCATGAATGCGGTCTTGTCACGGACACCGAGGCGTACCTCGGCCATTCGGGGCCTTGCCCGGCTTGCTGGGCTTGGGGCGTTCTCGCTGGCCTCCGTCGCCTTCGCCGGCGAGGCGGACCTTTTGCTACCGGACTTGGGTTCGGTTTCCTTCTTGGGCGGGACGTCCGGCCGAAGCCTGTTGTTGGGCGGCCTGGTGGTGTGCGTCTTCGGCTGGGCCTTCGGCGTCTACCAGCTGATGAAGCTGCGCAATCTCCCGGTGCACAAGGCGATGCAGGAGATTTCGGAAATTATTTACGAGACCTGCAAGACGTACCTCGTCACCCAGGGGAAATTCATCCTCATCCTCGAGGTGCTGGTCGGCGCGATCATTGTTCTCTACTTCGGGCTGCTGCGGCACTTTCCGCCGGCGGTGGTGGCCACCATCCTCTTCTTCAGCCTGGTCGGCATCGCGGGCAGCTACGGCGTCGCGTGGTTTGGAATTCGAGTCAACACCTACGCCAACAGCCGCACCGCCTTCGCCAGCCTCCGCGGGAAGCCCTACCCCTGCTACGCCATTCCGCTGCGGGCCGGGATGAGCATCGGCATGGTGCTAATCAGCGTCGAACTGTTCATCATGCTGCTCATCCTCCTCTTCATCCCGGGGGACTTTGCCGGCCCGTGCTTCATCGGCTTCGCCATCGGTGAGTCGCTGGGCGCCTCGGCGCTGCGCATCGCCGGCGGCATCTTCACCAAAATCGCCGACATCGGCTCGGACCTGATGAAGATCGTCTTCAAAATCAAGGAGGACGATGCGCGCAACCCGGGCGTGATCGCCGATTGCACCGGGGACAACGCCGGCGACTCGGTCGGCCCGTCGGCCGACGGCTTTGAAACCTACGGCGTCACCGGCGTGGCGCTCATCACCTTCATCCTGCTCGCCGCGCATGACCCGGTGGTGCAGGTGCAGCTTCTGGTCTGGATTTTTGTGATGCGCATCGTGATGGTGATTGCCAGCTTCCTCTCCTACAGCATCAACGAAGTCGTCCAGAAGGCGCGCTTCGGCAACGCCGACCAGATGAATTTCGAGACCCCGCTGACGGCGCTGGTGTGGCTCACCTCGTTGGTGTCGGTGGGCATGACCTACCTCGTCTCCTGGCTCCTGATTCCCGACCCTGGGGGACGGCGAGCTTCTGGTGGATGCTGTCCACCATCATCACCTGCGGCACGCTGGCCGGGGCCATCATCCCGGAGTTGATGAAGATCTTTACCTCCACCGAATCGGCCCACGTGCGCGAGGTGGTGACCGCCTCCCGCGAGGGCGGGGCGTCGCTGAATATTCTTTCCGGGCTGGTGGCCGGGAATTTCAGCGCCTTCTGGACCGGGCGTGGCCATCGTGGCCCTGATGGGAATCGCCTACGGCGTCAGCACCGCCGGGCTGGGCGCGCTGTTTCCGGTGGTGGGCAGCTCCATCGACGCAAGCCCCGTCTTCGCCTTCGGCCTGGTGGCCTTTGGCTTCCTCGGCATGGGCCCGGTCACCATCGCGGTGGACAGTTACGGCCCGGTCACCGACAACGCCCAGACATTTATGAATTGAGCCTCATCGAAGACGTGCCGGACGTCGAAGAACCAGTGAAGAAGGACTTCGGCTTCACTCCGGACTTCGAGAAAGGCAAGCACTTCCTCGAGGACAACGACGGCGCTGGCAACACCTTCAAGGCCACCGCCAAGCCAGTCCTCATCGGCACCGCGGTGGTCGGCGCAACGACGATGATTTTCTGCATCATCGTGGTCCTCACCAACGGCCTCACCTCGGGGCTGGACAACCTCACCCTGCTTCACGCGCCCTTCCTGCTCGGCCTGGTGATGGGCGGGGCGGTCATTTACTGGTTCACCGGCGCCTCGATGCAGGCGGTGTCCACCGGCGCTTACCGCGCGGTGGTGTTCATCAAGCGCAACATCAAGCTGGAGGGCGGTGACCAAGGCCTCGCTCACCGACAGCAAGCGGGTGGTCGAAATCTGCACCCAGTACGCGCAGAAGGGGATGATTAACATCTTCCTGGCCGTCTTCTTCAGCACCCTCGCCTTCGCCTGCCTCGAGCCGTATTTCTTCATCGGCTATCTCATCAGCATCGCCATCTTCGGCCTCTACCAGGCCATCTTCATGGCCAATGCCGGCGGCGCCTGGGACAACGCCAAGAAGATCGTGGAGGTGGAACTGAAGGCCAAGGGCACGCCACTTCACGACGCCACGGTGGTGGGCGACACGGTGGGCGACCCCTTCAAGGATACCTCCAGCGTCGCCATGAACCCGGTCATCAAATTCACCACCCTCTTCGGGCTGTTGGCGGTGGAACTGGCCATCACGCTGCAGCGTCAAACCAGCATTGTCCTGGCGGCCGTCTTCTTCCTCGCTTCGACGGTTTTTGTCTGGCGCTCCTTTTACGGGATGCGCATCGTGGCCAGTCCCGCCAGCACCGCGGGCGCTGAAGCCAAGGCAGCCTAGCGCTGGGCGGGCCTTCGGCGAACCCTGCCCAGCACGGCTGAGGCCCGCGGTTTTCCCTGCATGCCGCGGCCTTGGCGCTCGCCCCGGGCGCGTGCTAACCGCTCGCCTCCCGTGGCCTCCGCCGGAATGTCGGTTCTGCGCTTCACCTTTCTCGGCACCTCGGCCGCACAGCCCACCATCCACCGAAACCTCTCCGGCCTCAGCGTCAAGGCCGACACCGAGCTGCTCCTCTTCGACTGTGGCGAGGGGAGCCAGCGGCAGATGATTCGCTACGGCACCGGCTTCAGCGTGGACGCGGTGTACTTCACCCATTTCCACGCCGACCACTACCTCGGAATCATTGGCTTTCTGCGCACCCTGGGGATGATGGGACGCGAGCAGGGGCTGACGCTGTACGGGCCGCCCCCGGCCAAGCGCCTCCTCAACCAGGCGGTGCACCTCGGCGTCGAGGCGCTCGGCTTTCCCTTGGAAATTCTCGAGTTGAAAGACGGCGAGCGCATCCAGCGCTCAGGCTACGCCGTCCGCGCCGTCGCGGTGCAACACCGGATTAACGCCCTCGGCTATGTGCTGGAGGAAGACGAGCGGACGGGACGCTTCAACCTGGAACGGGCCCGGGCCCTGGGCGTGCGGGAAGGCCCGGACTTCGGACGGCTGCAGCGCGGCGAGGCGGTGGTGGCGCTGGACGGCAAGACGGTCCAGCCCGGCGACGTCGTCGGGCCCTCCCGGCCAGGCCGGCGCCTGGTGCTGTCCGGCGACACGCGCCCCTGCGAAGCGATGGTGGAAGCGGCGCGGGACGCCGATGTGCTGATTCATGAGTCCACCTTCAGCGACGACGAGCAGCAGCGCGCGCTGGAGACGCGGCATTCCACGGCGAGGGAGGCCGGGCGAATCGCCCAGGCCGCCGCGGCGCGCCGCCTCATCCTCACCCACCTCAGCTCTCGCCACGACACGGACCCCTCGCGGCTGCTGGCCCAGGCGCGGGCCGAATACAGCGGACCGGTGGAAGTCGCCCACGATGGGATGACGGTCGACATCCCCCTGCGGGAGTGAAACGGGCAGCCCCGGCCGACGGCGGCCAAGCCTTTGACGGACGCCTCCCGCTGCCGGTGTCCAGACACCCGGGGGGGGGCGAAGCGCTTCGCCCCCGGGGGCCCTGCGGGTTTGCGCCCCGCTGTCCGGCCTTCAAGCCCCTGGGCTTAACTTCCTCCCCGGCGCGGGGGTCCAAAGGGGTTGGCCGAGCGGCGCGCTGCCAGCGCGGCCCGGCCTTGCGGAGGTGGAGACCATGAAGCAGTCCCTCGGCGCGCGGCCTCTTTTGGTTTTGGCGTCCCTCTTCACTTTCCTCGGGTGCGGCGGAGCGACGGCCCCGACGCCAACCCAAAACGCGGGCACCTCGACGACGGCCAACGGGGCCTCTTCCTCAGACGGCGGCACCACCGGGACGTCTTCAAACTCCGTCACTGCCCTTCGCTGTGCGCCGTCCGCGGCGCAGCTGGACGCCTGCGCTGGCGTGGCCGCGGGCGGCAGCTGTTCGCTGTTCGGCCACCAGGACGCCGGCTGGACATGGCCTGGCACCTGTCGGCCGACGCTGGACGGGACCGCAGTGGCCTGCGCCCCCAACCCTCGCGCGCCGCTGTCCGCGCTGGTGAATGCCTGCAGTGGCAAGGCAGCCGGGGCCGCCTGCCAAGCCGAGGGCAAGCGGGGCGGCAGCTTCGCGGGCAGCTGCCTCACCGCGCCGGACGGCACCACACTTTTCTGCGGCCGCGTCCGGCCGCGGCAGCTCGCCGCCGTGGAGGCCTGTTCCGGCAAGACCGCTGGAGAGGCCTGCACCCGGCCGGAGGCTTGGGACGCCGGGACGAAGGCTGGCGTCTGCGGACTCGGCCCAGCGGACGCTGGGCCACTGGCCTGTCGGCCAGCGGAGTCGCCCGGCGTGGCAGCCTGCCAAGGCTTGGACGCGGGGGCGAGCTGCACCTTCGGTTTTTGGCACCGGGACTGGGGTGACGGCCCTGTGGGCAGCTGCGTCCTCCCCGCCTCCGGCAGCCCTGCCACCTGCCTCGTCCCCTGCGCGGACCTGCGCCACTTCCACGGCAAGGGCACGCACGGGGGCTGGGGCGGCAACGGATGGGGCCAGTAAGGGGCTGACGGCTGAAGGCAGTTGTCTGCAGCGCGGGCACCCGTCGGGTGCCCCACCCGTGTGGGGGGTGTGCCGCGGGCAACAGCGGGCCGAGACCCGTAGCGGCCACGGCTACAAAAGGCTGAGCTGGCCGAAGGAAAGCGCCAGTGTTTCCTCGGGGTTTTCCCCTGGCATTGCGGCTGCAGTACCCGGGAAACGTCCGCGGGCGACTCTCCGCCCAGGCAACCGGAGTCCCAAGCCATGGCCAGTGCCCTGTTCGCCTCCAGCCGCCACAGCCGCTCGCTGGGGCTGATTGTCGCCGCATGCGTCTTCTTCGCCGTGGGCGTGGGCGGCTCCGGTGTGCTGGTCAGCGCCTACACCGGCGCCGCGGACAGCCCCGCTGCCCAGCGCGTCTAGGCCAACCGGGGGCCCAGCGGCGGGGGCCAAGCGCAAGGCCCTGCCGGTGAAGGGGCCCCGTGCGCCCTCGTTTCATCCGCACCCAACAACGGGCCAAGCCCCTGTCCACAGGCCCCCGACAGCAGCCTAGCGAGAGACCGCCTCGCTGAGAGCGCGGTGGACGGCCTCCAGGGCCTTTCGGGCATCCAACAGTTCCTGCCGTTCAGCGGTGAGGTCCGCCACTTGGCGCGCCAGCAACTCTCGCTCGGTGGTGAGGGCAGCCACCGTGCGGCGCAGCGCCTCCAACTCCTCGCGGTAGCTCTCCACCTCGCCGGCCAGCCGCTCCTCCTCCGCCAGGCCGTCGGAAATTTGCCTGTCCTTCTCAGCCAACTCCGCGTCCAGCCGCTGGCGCTCCTCGGCATTGGCCGCCTCGCGGGCGCGCAAGTCCTGCACCGCAAGCAGCATCTCATCGCGCTCGCCTTCCAGCGCAGCCAATTCCCTCTCCAAGTCCGCCAGCAACTTGGTGCGCCCCTCCACCTCGGAGGCCAGCCGCTTGGCCTCGTCCACCCGGGCCCTGGCTTCTTCGACGGCCCGCTCCGCGTGACGGCGGGCCGCCTCCAACTCCTGACTCAGCCCAAGGTTGAGGGCCCGCGCCTGGGACAACTCCGTCTGCAGCGCTGCAATCCGCTCCACCGCCAGCACGCCGGCTGCCGCGGCGGTGGCAGGAAGCGGCGCCGGCCGAGGCTGCTCGCGCGCGGCCTTGAGGCGCTGCCGAAGGCGCTCGCGCCGGACCGAGGGGCCGTCCTCCCCGTCAGCCGGCGGCGCAGCGGCGCGCGGGGGAGGCGTGGAAGCGACGGGCGCCTGGGCCGGGGCAGCGGGGGCCGCATGCCGGGCCAGCATGTCCGCCACCGCCACCGCGCCGCGCCGCGGCGACGGGACACCCGGGGCGTCCTCCTCGACTGGGGGGGCCGAGGGCTTGGCCGCCGGCGCCGGGGCACGCGCCGCGGGCGGCTGCTGGGGCACCGGTTCCTCGGGGGGTGCAGCGTCGGGGGCGGCCTCCTCGAGGAGGCTACCCAGCTTCAAGCGAGGCCGAGCACGGGAGACGTTTTGCTCGAAGGCCTTCTTCATGCCGTGCACCTCACCCGGCTTTCTTTTCATCCCGGCCGCCCGACGTCCCTTGGCCGTGGGCTGCTTCAATGCGCGCCAGCACCTCCGTCACCATCCCGTCGATGTCCGTGGCCCCCTTGGAGTCTCGGTCGGCGATGAAGACCGGAACGCCCTCCGAGGAGGCCTGGGCAAACTTGGTGCACTGCCGCACCATGGCGGTCAGCATGTATTCCGGGTAGTGCGTCTTCAGGGCCTCGAGGGCCTCTTTGGCCAGCTTGAAGCTGTGGTTGAAGGCGTTGACGATGATGAAGACGTGGTCCAGCACGTGGGCCAAGTCCTCCTCCAGGCTTTGCACCGTCTCGAAGAGGAGCTTCAGCCCATGGAAGGAGAGGAAGTCCGCCAGCACCGGGACGAAGAGGTCGTCGGCAGCCATCAGCGCGTTGAGGTTGAGCAGTCCGAAGGACGGCGGCGCGTCAAACACGATGACGTCGTAGCGCTGGCTCACGTCCTTCAGGGCATTCTTCAGTTTGAATTCCCGCGCCGACATCGGCATCAGCGCCAAGTCGACGGTACTCATCGTGAGGTTGCTCGGGACGAAGTCCAAGTTGGGCATCGGCGAATGCTGGATGACTTCGTCCAACGGGGCCTTGCGCACCAGCACGTTGAGCAGCGTCTTCTCGAAGTCCTCGCCTTCGAAGCCGAGGCACTTGGTGGCGTGGCCCTGGCTGTCCAAGTCCACCAGCAGCACGTGGTAGCCGAGCTCCGCCATCCGCCAGGCATAGGAAGTGGACAGGGCCGTCTTCCCGGTGCCGCCTTTGAAGTTGAGAAACAGCTGACGCCGGTGGCCCAAGGGTCGGGGAAAGTGTTGCAGCGTGTGGCGGATTGACCACAAGTCCACGCCCGAGTACTTCTCGAGCTTGAGTGCCGACTGCATGGTCCGCAGTGGGAGCCCGAGGACGTTGGCGGCCTCTTTCGCGCTGTAGCTGGGTGCGTCCATGGGTTTTTCGGGTATCCCCGCTTCTCAAGCGACGAAGAGTTTCAAGCCACGCCGTACCACCTGTCCCCGGGCAGTGAGAAGCGCGCAGGCGCTCTCAATGGCCTCGGGAGGTGCGCCCAACAGCCGGACCAACTCTGCGAGGGTGCACCCGCGCATGGCCGACTGCAATTCCACGAGCAGCCGCTCGCCCACCGACTCTGCGGCCAGCGGCCCCATGGCCTCCACCACCGCCACTTCGGTGCGGCCAGGCGTCTGGGCGACAGGCACCAGAGTCGGCTGCGCTGGGGGGTGGCCTCCAGCGGACACCGGGGCAGCTGGCAGGGCCGTCAGTCGGCGAATTTCCCGCCGCCTGGGAGGGCCCTCCAAAGCGGCCACGTCCTCCACCCCCACGCCAAGAAGCCGACTCAGGCTGCGGGCGGCGGCCTGGCGCACCTCCAAGGCGGAGTCATCCAGAGCGGCGAGGAGAGTGGCGCGGGCCTCGCGGCCGCCGGTGGCTCCGGCGGCCAGCGCCGAGACGCGGCGGACTTCTGGGTCCGCTTCGGCCGTCGGCGGGCATTCCAGGGCGGCCGCGCAGGCAGCTGGCAGCTGCAAGCGAAGCAAGGTCGCGCGTCGCCGGACGCTGGCGTCCGCGTCCCGGGCGGCACGCTGCAGCTGGGGCACGGCCCGCTGGGCGTCCAGGGTCACCAGCGCCCGGAGGGCGGCAATGCGCACCTCGGGGGACGGGGCGTCGGCGAAGGGCTCCACCACGGCCGCCCCCTCCTTACCAGCCAACCGCCGCAGCGCCTCGAGGAAAGCCACCACCGCCCGCGGCTCCCGCTCGGCGTGCAGGGCCGTCGCCAAGGCGGGCGCCGCCCGCCTCTCCCCGAGGGCCCCCAGCCGCTCGGCGGCTCGCACGCGCGCCGCCGCTTCCGGCGCAGACAGTTCCCGCACCGAGAAGCCATACAGGGTGTCGTCCGCGGCGGGGCGCGCCCAGTCCGGGGTCGCCCGCCGGCGGCCGAGCCGCCCTTCCGTCCACAGCCGCTCGGCCAGCGTGGTGGTGGGGGAAGCGGCTGCGGCGGGGGCCACCCTGCGGGCGGAAGCCGCGGGCGCCCAGTCCGCCCCCTCCGCGTCCAGCTGAAGCACGGCCCGCGCCGGCCTCTCCTCGCGGCGGCCCACGGCCCCCAGCGCCGGCCGGGCGGCGGGCGGTGGAGGGGGCACGGGCGGTGCCTCGGAGGCTTCGCCCCAGACGCCTTGGGCCATCTGCCGCGCCACCTCCGCCTGAAAGGCCACCGCGTCATCGGCCGCCTCCTGGTGGATGGGCTCGCGCGGCAGGCCCTCCGAGGCGGCCGGCCGCTGCCCGACTCCTTCAGGGGGGCTTTTGGCCGTCAGCACCTCGCTGCGCAGCTGGGAAATGAAGGCCGCCAAGTCAAAGGAGCCGTCCTCGTCGGAGAGGACCCCGCGGATGGAAGCCGCGTCCAACAGCTTGTCCAACAGCGCGGTGCGCTCGGCCCGAAGCGTCTCCACCACCCGCCCCAATTCATCGCGGTCGCGGTGTACTCGGGCCAATGTCACGTCGCGTTCTGCCAGCTGGCCTCGCAACTCCACTTCCAGCGCCCCGGCCGCAGCCAGCTCCGCTTTCAGCCGGTCCACCTCGGCGAGCGCCGCGGAAGCGTCTGCTTCTAGCTGCCCTGAGCGGGCCTCGAAGTAGACGATTTTCTCCAGAGCGCTTTTAAGAAGCGCCTCCGCGCGCGCGTCGCTCACCGTCTCCGCAGCCCTCCGCGCTTCAATTGGGAGGCGCAGCTTACAGGACGGATCCGCCATCCGCACTTGGCGAGTGGGTGCCCGGGCCCCCCGGGGGAGCCCCCGGGGGACGTGACGGGCGCCCGCAACCGGACCTCGGCCTCGGGCCCAAAGGGGCCGCAGGGGGAAACCCGTGCTTGACAACCAGCGGTCCGACCCAGGAGCGTCCCGCCTCGCCATCCCCCCGCAGGAGGACACCCCCATGCTGAAGTGCCTTGCCCTCGCCGCTGCGCTCTTCGCCGCCCCCGCCTTCGCCGCCTCCCCGGACGCCTACCAGGTGACGGGCAGCGTCAGCGCGACGGATGCCGACACCATCACCGTCATGAAGGGCAAGGAGAAATTCGAGATTGCCCGCGGCGGGGACACCACCGCCGTCAAAGTCGGGGACAAGGTGACGGTGCACTACAAGATGACCGCGACGAAGATTGAGGTGAAGCCGGCCAAGGCGACGAAGTAGCCCCACCCCAGGACGGCGGCCCTGGACGTCGCCCTCGACGGGGACCCCCGTTGGCTTACGCCCGATGGAGGGGCTTGTAGCGGATGCGCTTGGGCTGCAGTGCCTCGGCTCCCAGCCGCTTCTTCTTGTCCGCCTCATAGTCCTGGTAGTTGCCTTCGAAGAAGACGGCGCGGCTGTCTCCCTCGAAGGCCAGAATGTGGGTGGCCACCCGGTCCAGAAACCAGCGGTCGTGGCTGATGACCACGGCGCAGCCGGCGAAGCCGAGCAGCGCCTCCTCCAGTGAACGCAGTGTCTCCACGTCGAGGTCATTGGTGGGTTCATCGAGGAGCAGCAGGTTTCCGCCGCCCTTCAGCATCTTCGCCAGGTGCACCCGGTTCCGCTCGCCGCCGGAGAGGTCCTTCACCCGCTTCTGCTGGTCTGGCCCCTTGAAGTTGAAGGCCGCCAGGTAGGCCCGCGACGGCACCTGCTTGCCGCCGAGGTCCACCAAGTCCAGCCCGCCGCTTACCTCCTGGAAGGCCGTCTTCTCGGCGTCCAAGGCATCGCGGCTCTGGTCGACGTAGGCCAGTTTCACTGTGTCCCCGACACGCAGCTCGCCAGCGTCGGCCTTCTCCTGGCCGGTCAGCATCCGAAACAGCGTCGTCTTGCCAGCGCCATTGGGCCCGATGACGCCGACGATGCCCCCCGGAGGCAGCTTGAAATTCAACCCGTCCACAAGAAGCCGGTCCCCGTAGCCCTTGCGAAGTTCTCGGGACTCCACCACCAGGCCTCCCAACCGCGGCCCGGGCGGTATCCAAATTTCCCCCGTCGTCTCCCGCTTGTCAGGGGCGGCGGCGGCCAGCTCCTCGTAGGCTTGAAGCCGGGCCTTGCTTTTGGCCTGGCGCGCCTTGGGGCTACTGCGCACCCAGGCCAGCTCGCGCTTCAGCTGCTTCTGGCGCCCCGACTCGGCCTTCTCCTCCATCTCCAGTCGCTTTTGCTTCTGCTCCAGCCAGGAGGAGTAGTTGCCCTTCCAGGGCACGCCTTCCCCGCGGTCCAGTTCCAGAATCCACTCCGCGACATTGTCGAGGAAGTAGCGGTCGTGGGTGATGCTGACCACGGTGCCGGGGAATTGCTTCAGCGCCTCCTCCAGCCAAGCCACGCTTTCGGCATCGAGGTGGTTGGTGGGCTCATCCAGCAGCAGCAAGTCCGGCTTCTCCAGGAGGACCCGGCACAGGGCCACCCGGCGCTTCTCGCCGCCGGACAGCGTCGCCACCTTGGCATCCCCCGGCGGCAGCCGAAGCGCGTCCATCGCAACTTCCAGCGTCCGGTCGAGTTCCCAGGCATTGGCCGCGTCGATGGCGTCCTGCAGCCGAGCCTGTTCGGCCAGCAGCTTCTCCATCTGCGCCTCGGCAACTGGCTCCCCCAACGCGTTGGACACCTCCTCGAAGCGCCGCAACACGTCGCGAATCGGCTTCACCCCCAGCTCGACATTGCCCAACACGTCCAGCGACGCATCCAGTTGGGGCTCCTGGGGCAAGTAGCCCACCCGCGCCGATGGGTCCTTGCGGGCCACGCCGAAAAACTCGGTGTCCACGCCGGCCATGATGCGCAACAGCGTCGACTTGCCTGCGCCATTGGGGCCGATGACCCCAATTTTCGCCCCGGGGAAGAAGGACAAGTAGATGCCCTTGAGGATGTCCTTTCCACCCCGGACCTTTCGCAGTTCCTGCATTGTGAAAATGAAGTTCTCGGCCATGGCGTCCCTCGGGTCCGCTTTCTACCTCGTTGCCGCAGTGCTAGGGGGTCCCCAGGGGCATGGCTTCCTCGCTCGATTACCAGCTGGTGACGAAGCTCGGCGAAAGCGCTGCCAGCGCAGCCTGGCTGGGCCGAAACGTCGACAGCGGCGTCAATGCGCTGGTGCGCGTCTTCCACGGGACGCTGTGGCGGCGCCCGGACGCGCGCGGACACTTCGTCGACCGGGCCCAGGCGCTGCAGGCCATTCAGCACCCGCACCTCGCCCGACAACTGGAAGCCGGCTGTCTCCCCGACGGCCGTCCCTTTGTGGTCAGCGAATACTTAGAAGGCGAGGACTTGGCGACGTACCTGCGACGCAGCGGGCCGCTCACCCCGGACCAGCTGGCCCTCCTGGTCCCGGGGCTGTGCAGCGCGCTGACCGAGTTGCGCGGCGCAGGCATTTTGGTGCGGGCGCTGCCCGCGGACCAAGTCTTCCTGGTGGGCGGTCTCTCCCGCTACGCCCCGAAGCTGGTGGGCCCGGGGCTGGCCGACGAACCGGAGACCGACGACGACGCTGAGGCCGACGCGCGGGCGGACGTGGCGGCGGTGGGCCGGCTGATGCGAGAGGCGCTCGGCGGCGGCCCAGGGGGATGGCTCGAGCCGATTGTCCGCCGCTGCCTCGAGGTGGTTCCCACCGAGCGCTTCGCGGACCCCTCCGCCCTGGCGCGCGCCCTCGACGGGGCGCAACCCCGGACGCAGGAGTTGCGCGGCCACCCCACCGGTTCCACGCCCTTGCTCCTGGTCGAGGAAGCCGTCCGAGAGCGGGAGGGCGACTACCTCGGCCAGTACCAGCTGGAGCGACTGCTGGGCGAGGGCTCCATGGGGCGCGTCTTCCTCGCCCGACACGTCACGCTGGGCCGGCCAGCGGCCATCAAAGTGCTGCGGGCGGAGCACGCGCAAAACCAAAACCTCATCCAACGCTTCTTCCACGAGGCGCGCGCGGTCAATCAAATCAACCACGAGCACATCGTCGAAATTCAGGACTTCGTCCATGAGCCGGGGCCCAGCGGGCGCACCCGCGTCTACTGCGTCATGGAGATGCTCGACGGTCGCAGCGTCACCGAAGTGCTGGCCGAGGAGCGCCTCAGCGTGGTGCGGGCGGTGGACATTGCCCGTCAGGTCGCCCGGGCGCTGGGGGCTGCCCACCAGGTGGGCGTGGTCCACCGGGACGTGAAGCCCGACAACCTCTTCCTGGTCCGGCGCGGCGCAGAGCGGGACTTCGTCAAGGTGTTGGACTTTGGGGTGGCCAAGCTGATGACGCCCATCGGCGACTTGCCCCTCACCTCCACCGTGGAAGGCACCATTGTGGGGACGCCGGCCTACATGGCACCGGAACAGGCCAACGGCCTCGGGGCCGATGCCCGGACCGACCAGTACGCGCTGGGCTGCGTCCTGTACGAAATGTTGGCCGGCCACCCTCCCTTCTCCGGCACCAGCTTCGGGCAGCTGGTGGCCCAAGTCCTCACCGAACCCGCCCCGCCTCTGCCGGTGCGCAGTCCGGCCGGGGAACGGCTGCCGGCCGCGCTGCGGGCCGTGGTGCTGCGCTGCCTGGCCAAGGACCCGGTGGACCGCTTCCGGGACATGGCCGCGCTGGAATCGGCCCTTGCCTCGGCACTCCTTGCGCCTACCCCGCGGCCCTTCCGCCGCTCCACCTGGCTGTCCATCGCCGCGCTCGGCCTCGCCCTGGTCGCCTTGGCCGCCCTCGGCCTTCGCCGGCATCCGGCCGTGCCGACGCCCCAGCCGCCGGTGGCCCAGCTGGCCGAGTTTCCAAGGGCGCTGCCGCCGCCGGTCGCGCTGGCGGCGCCAAAGCCACGCATCTCGCTGCACATCCGCAGCACACCCCGCGGTGCCCGCGTGGAGAGGCTGGACACCGGCGAAGTGCTGGGGACCACGCCGCTGCAGAGAGAGCTTCCCCCAACGGACGGTCAGCTGGTGCTTCGCCTCACCGCCCCGGGCTATTTCCCGGCGGTGCGCACCGCCCGGGCCCAAGGCAACATCCAGCTGGAGGTGCCGTTGGTGCGGCAGCGGAAAGGCGTCACAGAAGACGCCCCTCCGCCCGCCGGCCGCGCGCGAAATCCGGACCCCTTCAAGCTGTAAGGCCGCCCAAAAAAGGTTCCCTCGCCCGGCTGGCGGACGCCCGCATTTGAGGCAGCAGGCCTGCGGCGAATGGGTTACAGGGGCCGGCACCGGTGGCTGCCCCCGTCCTGCAGGTGGAGAAGCTGGTGAAGCGCTACCGCGACCTGGTGGCGTTGGACGGCGTCTCGCTGGAGATTGGGACGGGGGAAATCTTCGCGCTCCTCGGCCCCAACGGCGCCGGGAAAACCACCCTCATCGGCGCGGCGTGCGGGCTGGTGAAGAAGACGTCCGGCCGCATCCGTCTCTTCGGGACGGACTTGGACGTCGATGCGCTGGGGCCCCGCTTCCAGGTGGGCCTGGTGCCGCAGGAGGTGAATTTCGACCCCTTCTTCACCGTGGCCGAGTCGCTGCGCATCCAACTGGGCTACTACGGCCAGCAGCCGGATGAGGCCCGCATTGCCGAGGTGCTGGAGGCGCTGGACCTCACCGCCAAAGCCAACGCCCAGACGCGGGCCCTCTCCGGCGGGATGAAGCGCCGCCTCCTCATCGCCAAGGCGCTGGTGCACCGCCCAAAGCTTGTCTTTTTGGATGAGCCCACCGCGGGAGTGGACGTTGAGTTGCGCAGAGACTTGTGGAGTTACGTCCGGAAGCTGCGCAGCCAGGGGACGACGGTGGTGCTGACCACCCACTACCTGGAGGAGGCCGAGGAGTTGGCCGACCGGGTGGGGATCATTAACGAAGGGCGGCTGCTTCTGGTGGAGGACAAGCGCGCCCTCTTGCAGCGGATGGGGGTGAAGCGGCTGGTGGTGGCCTTTGAGAGGCCGGTGGCCCAGTTGCCGGAGGGCATCGTCGCCGGCAGCGCCCTGTCTGAGGACGGCCGGGCCCTGGTGTACACCGAGCGTCCGGGGTCCGCGCAGGCGGCCGAGGTGCTGCGGGCGCTGTACGCCGCCGGGTTTCCCGTCCGGGAAGTCGAGACCCGGGCCAGCCGGCTGGAGGACGTCCTGATTGAAGTCCTCCATGGCGGTGGAACGACGCCATGAATTCGCTCGGGCTACGCACGCTGCTGTCCAAGGAAATTCGCCGCTTCTTGCGCGTCCCCGGGCAGACGGTGCTTTCGCCCCTCATCTCCACCTCGCTGTACTTCGTCGTCTTCGGCGTGTCGCTGGGCGGGCGGGTGGAAGAAGTGACCGGCCACCCCTACCTGCCCTTCATCGTCCCTGGCCTCGTCTTCCTCGGGATGGCCAACAACGCCTTTCTCAACAGCAGCAGCTCGCTCTTCATCATGAAGATTCAAGGCACCGTGGTGGACCTTCTGGTCGCCCCGCTCGGGCCCGGGGAGATTCTCTTGGGCTTCGTCGGCGGGGCGATGGTGCGCGGCCTGTTGGTGGGCCTGTTGACCTGGGGCGTGGCGCTCATCTTCACCCCGCTGCAGCTTGTCCACCCCGCCGCCACCCTCTTGTTTCTCCTGGGGACGGCCTACGTCTTCAGCGTCCTGGGCCTCATCGCCGCGGTGTGGGCCGAGAAATTCGAGCAGATTAACTTCTTCCCCACCTTCGTCATGTTGCCCCTCACCTTTCTGGGCGGCGTCTTTTATTCGGTGAAGCAGCTGCCGGAGCCCTGGCACACGGTGAGCCTCTTCAACCCCATGGTGTACATGGTGGAGGGGCTGCGCTACGGCATGTTGGGCTCGAGCGTCTTTCCTCCGCTGCTGGGCGGCGCCTTACTGGGCGCGCTGGCGCTGGTGGCAACGCTGGTGACGTATGTGCTTCTGGCGCGAGGCTACAAGCTGAAGCAGTAGGCCACCGGCCTGGGGCAGCAGCGCCGACGCGCGGGCCTTGGGTTTCGCCGGCCTCGGGGGCTTAGGCCAGCCGGGCGAGAAAGCCGTCCAGGGACGCGTTGACACGTTCCGGGGCGTCCAATTGAAGCCAGTGGCTGACGTCGTCAAAAAACTGGCAGGGCAACTCCGGCACCGCCGGACGCAGCGACAGCGGGCTGTCCAGGGTGCGCACCGCAAGCAGGGCCTTGGGCCCCAGGAAGCAGCGAATGGCCGTCGCCGGCTCGAAGCCGAAGAGTTGTTCCGTCGCACCGACGTAGGCCGCCCGCGAGGTGCGGCCCAGGGTGGCCAACACCTGGACGCGCGTCTGCGGCGTGGCCGGGGCCAACAGCTGTACAAACCAGTCCTGGACGCTGGCCGCGTAGCGCTCGGGCTCGAGGCTGGCCCGCCAGGCCCGCAGCTGCTCGGTCGGCAGGCCGCGCACGTCCCCGGTGCCATCCAGGAAAAGCGCCCCCAACAGCCGCTCCGGGATGCGGCGGCAGGCGGCGGCCACCACCGACGCGCCGAAGCTGTGGCCGACCAGGACGAAGGGCCCAAGGCCGAGGGCCTCGGCAACGGCCACCACGTCCTCCACCAAGTCCTCCAGGGCATAGCGACCATCGGCCGGGGCGTCGGACTCGCCCATGCCCCGCATGTCGAAGGCCACCGTCCGCTGGCCTTGGGCCAGGTGGGGCAGCGTGTGCTTCCAGTGCGTTCTGTCTCCGCCGCTGCCGTGCAGAAGCACAACCGGGGGACCGCCCTGGCCGGCCACTTCCACCCGCAACCGGCCCGCCTTTCCCTGGACGAAGCACAGCGCGGGCGCTTGAGGGCTGAGCACGTTTGCCCTCTGCAGCTAGCCGAAAGGCCACCCGGGAGGCAAGGCGGACAGCCACGGTGGTAGAGGAAGGGCCGACAGATGCTGGCCGCACGCCCACAGCTGGAGCCCCGCCGGGTGCCCGCCGCCGACACGGTGGTGGTGAAGGAGATTTACCTCTCGCTGCAGGGTGAATCGTCCCACCAGGGGCTCCTCTGCAGCTTCGTTCGCCTCACCGGGTGCCACCTGCGCTGCACCTATTGCGATAGCGCCTTTGCCTTTTACGGCGGCGAGCGGCTGAAGGTTTTCGAAGTGGTGCGGCGGGTGCGCGCCCTCGGCGCGCCGCGGGTGGAAGTCACCGGCGGGGAGCCCCTGTTGCAGCCGGGCGTCTACCCGCTGTTGGAAGGGCTGTTGGCGGCCGGGCTGACGGTGCTTCTGGAGACGTCGGGCGCCATTGACGTGCGGCTGGTGCCCAGCGAGGTGCACAAAATCGTCGACTTGAAGACGCCCTCCTCGGGAGAGTCGGACCGCAATGACTTTCGGGTGCTGGAGTCGATGACGGCGCGGGATGAGTTGAAATTCGTCATCGGCACCCGCGAGGACTACCAGTGGGCGCGCGAACAAATGCGAATTCACCGACTGCTGCAGCGGCCCTTCTCTCTCCTCTTCAGTTGCGTCTACGGAAGGCTTGCCCCCCAGACGCTGGCGGAATGGATTGTCGCGGACCGGCTGGACGTCCGCTTCCAGCTTCAGCAGCACAAGGTGGTGTGGGCGCCGGACGCCCGGGGCGTCTAGTTGAGGAGGTCCGCGGCCAGCAGGCTGGCCTGGCTGTGGATGGCCAGCAGCACCGCCGCCAGCCCGAGGCAGGCCAGCCAGCCACACACCAGGGCGGCCTTGCGCGGGTGCTGGAAGTGCTTCACCGCGAACCAGAAGACGTAGAAGGGGATGAGCAGCACCATCAGCCCGGTGCCCAGGCTGCGCTGGAAGGCAAAGCGCAGAATGGGCAAGGAGAGGCCGGCGGCAAGCAGCGCAAAGAAAGCGCCTGCCCAGGCGAGCAGCGTCACGTAGAGTGCATCCCCACCAGCCGCCGAATAGCAGGACTGGGAGCGGCTTCCCACCCTTTGTCGCACCCCCGAGGAGAGCGGTCGATGAATACCATGCGCAAAGTCCTGCTGTGGGTGACGTCCGGTGGCCTGGTGGGCGGACTGGTGACGTCGCTGGCTGCCAGATACCTGGTGCCCAAATTCAACGCCCCCATCAGCGGCGTCTACGCCCAGTGCGATTGCGCCTCGGTGACGCTGGGCACCGCCGCTTCCATGTTTCGCTGGACCCTCTTCGGGACCATGGTGGGGGCCTTCGTCGGCCTGCTGTTGGGCATCATCGCGGCGATGTCGCGCGAGAAGAAGCCGGATGCTTCGGCCAAGTCCGCCTGAGGGCATGGACCAGGGCCCACTTCTCGGTCCTGGGAAGCCGCTTCAAGGCCGCTTCCCGCCGCAGCGCCGAGCTTCGGTCCCGGGCCGTTTCGCGATAGACCAGCCGCACTGGACAGCGACTGCGGGTGTAGGCGGCCCCTTTGCCTGCGCAGTGGGCGGCCAGGCGGCGCCGCACGTCATTGGTGATGCCGGTGTAGAGGCTGCCGTCGCGGCAGCGCAGCATGTAGACGCTCCAGCCTTCCCGGGGCACGCTGTGGGAGAAGGGTAGCACCAACCCGTCAGCAGGCTGGCACCGCCACCTCCAGCCGTGCTAGGCGAGCCCCCCGCCATGACAAGAAACCCCTTCTTCCAGACAGCCTGTCTCGCGGCGGCGCTCGCCGCGTCCGCCTGCAACCGGACCTCGACCGACACCGTCACCTTTGACCTGCGCCGCCCCTCGCAAGGCACCACAGTGGCCACCTACAACGGCGGCGTCATCACCGCCGAGGACGTCAACAAGGCGCTGGGCCAGCTGCCGCCGATGGTGCGGATGCGCTACCAGAACGCCCCGGCCAAGAAGGAATTCATCGAAAGACTCGCCACCTTGGACCTCTTGGCCCGCGAGGCGGTGTCGGAAGGCAAAGCCAAGGACCCCGAGGTGGTGGAGGGCGTGAAAAACGTCCTCGCCCAGCGGGTGGTGAAGGACGAACGCGACCGCCCGCCCCCGGCGGTGAGCGATGAGGACGTCCAGGCCTGGTACGACAGCCACATCGCGGACTTCACCCGGCCGGAAACCTGGCGACTGAGCACCATTTTTGTGGCCTTTCCGTCCCCCCCGGACCCGGCCAAGCAGAAGGCCCAGGAGGCGAAGGCCGCCAAGCTGTTGGCGCAAGCCCAGAAGCTGAAGCCGGATGACTTCGCCGCCTTCGGCTTACTGGCCAAAGCCAATTCTGACGACCCCTCCCGGGCCATGGACGGCGACCTCCGGGCCCTCTCGGCGGCGGAACTCTCTGCCCGATACGGGCCGGAAGTGGCCCAGGCCGCCCAGGCCCTCAAAGAGCCTGGCAACTTGTCGGGCCTGGTGCACACCCGCAGCGGCGTCCACATTCTCAAACTGCGGGCCCACAACCTGCAGACGCAAACCCCGTTGGCCGATGCGAAGGGGCAGATTCGCCTTCGCCTGCAGAACGAGCGCCGCAACCAGGCCTACGAGAAATTCCTGGCGGACCTCAAGACCAAGGCCGGCTTGAAAGTCGACGATGCAGCCCTGGCCAAGGTGCTGGTGGACGGCCCGGCGCCAGGCGGACCGCAGGCCCCCCACCCCATCGTCGGCTCGCAGCCCGGGATGCCATCCAGGTCCCTGCCCACCACCCCGCCCGCGATGCCCCAGGCGCCACCCGCCAAGCCATGACGCGGTGGGCGTGCGGGCTCGCCGCCGCCAGTCTCCTTCTGGCGTGCGCCCGACGGGGCGCGCCGCAGCTGGACCCCGCCGTGGTGGCAGTGGTGAATGGCGAGCCCATCGCCGTCTCCGAATTTTCGCGCGAGCTGGCCCTGGCCTATGAAGTGCCGGAGGGGGCGACCGCCCCGGCTCCCGACCAGCTGGCTGCCCTGAAGCACACCGTGCTGCAAGAACTGGTGGACCGACAACTGCTGCTGCAGGACGCCCGGGCCAAGCACATTTCCGTCTCCCCCGAGGCCGTACAGGCGGCGGTGGCCCGGCTGAAGGCCGAGTACCAGGAGGGACGCTTCCAGGAGGCGCTCAGCCAGGGCCGGCTGAGTGAGGCCGCTTTTGAGAGTGAGACCGCCGCCCGACTCACCGTCGAGAAGTTGGTGGATGAAGTGGTGTACCAGCGGGTGGCCGTCACCGAGGAGGAGCTTCAGGGCTACCTCGACGCGCACGCCCAGGAATTCCAGGAACCGGAACAGGTGCACGCCGCGCAAATTGTCGTGAAGGAGTTGGAGGAGGCCCAACGGCTGCGGGACGAGTTGCACCGGGGGGCGAAATTCAGCGACTTGGCCCGGGCCCACTCCCTCTCTGCGGATGCTCGGCTAGGAGGCGACCTGGGCTGGTTTCCGCGCGGAGTGATGCCGCCGGAATTCGACGCGGTGGCATTTTCTCTCCAACCCGGGCAAATCTCCGACGTGGTGACCAGCGAGTACGGCTTCCATCTCTTCAAGGTGCTGGAGCGCAAACCGGCGCACAGGAAGGAGTTGGCGCAGGTGCGCCGCGAGGTGGAGCGCCGCCTGCTGCGCGACAAGAAGGAAAAGGCCCAGGCGGCCTACGTCGAGAGCCTGCGCGAGCACGCCGTCATCCGCACCAACGACGCGGCGCTGGCCCAGCTGACCGGTCCGCCGGCCCAAACCCTGGCCCGCCCGGCGCAGGTCCACCCGTGACGCGCTCCGCACTCCACCGGACAGTGGGCCTGGGCGCGGTACTGCTGGCCACCACCGCCCTGGCCGAGATGGTGGACCGCGTGGCGGCGGTGGTGAACAACGAGATTATTACCCTGGGCGATGTGATGAAGCGCGCCGCCGCTGACTTCCAGCGCGCGGACCAGGAGACGCCGCCCGAGGAACGCGCCAAGAAGCACGACGAGATTACCCACAAGGTGCTCGAGCAGTTGATTGACGAGCGGGTCCTCGACCAGGAGTTGAAGGAATCCAAAATCACCATCGACGACCACCAGGTGGACATGAGCGTCCAGGAGGTGATGAAGCGCTACAACTTCACCGCCGACCAATTCGCCCAGGCAGTGGCCAATGAGGGCCTGACGGTCACCGAGTACCGCGAGCAAATGCGCAAGCAGCTGGGCCGCTACCAGCTCCTTCGGGAGAAGGTGGCCAAGTTGGTCAAGGTGAACGACGTCGACATCCAAAGCGAATACAACCGAATGGCGCGCGAGGAAGGCAAGGAGGTGGAGGTGCACGTGCGCCACATTGTGGTGCCGGTGGCCCAGAATGCGCCCCAGGCCGACGTGGACAAGGCCTACGCCACCGCCAAGGCCATCGCCGCCGAAGCCCGCCAGCCGGGCGTGGACTTCGCGACGCTGGCCAAGCAAGAAAGCCAAGGCTCGAGCGCCTCGGACGGCGGCGACTTGGGCTTCTTCCGGCACGGGGCGATGGTGCCCGCCTTCGAGAAAGTGGCCTTCAGCCTGAAGACGGGCGAAGTGTCGGACCCGGTGCGCACCAGCATCGGCTGGCACGTCCTCAAGCTGGAGGAAGTGCGCGCCATCGGCCTGTTGCCCTTGGCCGACCTCAAGCCGCAGATTGAGGACAAGCTGCGGCGCGAGCAAAGCGAGCGCGCCTCGCTGCAGTACGTGAAGCAGCTGCGGGCCGCCGCCGTCATCGAGGTCAAGCTCTGGCCGCCGCCGTTGGCTGTGAAAAAGACGGGGCAGTGACACTCCCCCGGGTGGGCATCTCGATGGGCGACCCCTCGGGGATTGGCCCGGAAGTCCTCGCCGCGGCGCTCGCCCGCCCAGACGTCCAGGCGGCGCTGGTCCCCATTGTCTTCGGCGACGGCCCGCTGCTGGAAGGCTTCGCCGCCTTCCGCCCCTTGGCCCGCCTCACCCCGGGGGAACTGACGCCAGCCAGCGGCCCGGCCCTGGTGCAGGTGACGCAACTTCCAGCCAAGGACGTCCGACCGGGCAAGCCCTCGCGGGCCGGGGCCAAGGCGCAGCTGGCCTACGTCCAGGCGCTGGTGGCGGCCGCCAAGGCGGGCAGCGTGGACGCGCTGTGCACCGCCCCCGTCAGTAAGGAGCAGATTCTCCGCACCGGCGTTCGCTTCTATGGCCACACCGAACTTCTGGCCGAAGCCTTCGGCTGTGAGGTGTTGATGTTGATGGATGGACCGCGCGTCCGGGTGGCGCTGGCCACCAACCACCTGCCCTTGCGCGACGTCCCCGGCGCCCTGAGCGTGACGCGGTTGACCGCGCAGCTGCAGCTGTTGTCCGCGGCGCTCCGTCCAAGGTTTCGGCGGCCGCCGCGCTTGGCCGTCAGCGGCCTCAACCCCCACGCCGGCGAAGGCGGCCTCCTCGGCGATGAGGAAGTCCGCGTCATCGCCCCGGCGGTGGCCCGCGCCCGAAGGCGCGGCGTCGACTGCACCGGCCCGCTGCCGGCGGATGGCCTCTTCGCGCACCCGGAGCGGATGCCCTACGACGCGGTCCTCGTCATGTACCACGACCAGGGCCTGGTGGTGGCCAAGGCCCTGGACTTTGAGAAGACGGTGAATGTCACCTTGGGCTTGCCCGTGCCGCGCACCTCTCCGGACCACGGCGTGGCCTATGCGCTGGCTGGCACCGGACAGGCCAGCAGCACGCCGATGGCGACCGCGCTGCTGCGGGCCGCCGAATTGGCGGCGCCGCGCCCCCCCAAGGCGGCACGCGCCAGCCGCGGCTAGGGGGTGTCCCTAAAGAGGGGAAGGTCTGATTGGGCCTGCGAGCAAGCCTGCGAGGTACGAAGTCTATCGACGGCGAGGCTGATCATGGGTTGTGCTGCGGCGCGAAATTTGATCAACGCTTGTTATGCACCATCGCCACGAGCTGACGGACAAAGAATGGGAGCGCATCCGTCCCATGCTTCCCCGGCCACGGGGAAGGCACTCTCTCAAGGGTGAGCGCAGATTCATCAGCGGAGTACTCTGGCTGACTCGCACCGGCGTTCCCTGGCGAGACCTCCCTCGTCGGTACGGCAAATGGAAGAGCGTGTACAACCGGTTCAACTGGTCGAAGCGCGGCATCTGGGAGCGGCTCTTCAAAGAACTGCAAATTGAGCCCGATGTCGAAGGCTCAATTCTCGATGGAAGCATCGTCCGGGCGCACCAAGACGCCGCGGGCGGAAAAGGGGGGTCCGATCCAATGCTCTGGGCCGCTCTTGAGGAGGTTTTACGACGAAAATTCATGCCCTCGTCGACACCCGGGGACGACCGAGACACATCGAGCTGAGCCCTTGGCAGGACCATGAGATGACGAAGGCTGGTGACCTGCTCGTCCACGCAGTTGGAAAGGTATGCATCGCCGACAGTGGTTACGACGCCGAGCATCTTCGCGATGCCATCGCATTTCTGGGGATGAAGCCCGTCATCCGGTCCCACCCCACCCGCGCGAAACTGCACAGGCCCGACCGGCAGCTGTACGCTCTGCGCTACCTGGTGGAGGTTTTCTTCCATGGCCTCAAACGCTTTCGCCGACTCTCCAGTCGATTCGAAAAGACGGCCCGCAACTACCTCGCCCTCATCCACATCGCCTGCATGCGGATGTGGCTTAATTAGGGACACCCCCTAGTGCGGGTGCGCTGGGCCCAGCAGCCGCCCCAGCTTTGCCGCGCACCACACCACCGGCGTCTGCAGGCCCACCGAAAGCTGCCCCGTCTCAAAGACGTAGAGGACGTCGCCGCCATAGCGGCACGCTTCGCGCTGCACCAGCTGCTGCTTGCACTCCTCGAGGGTGGTGGCCTCCGCCGAGACGGTGGCAATGTCCTCGATGGGCTCCGCCGGCCGGTCCCGCCGTGAAAGCAGCAGCACCACCTGGCAGCCGTCCGGTTTGGCTGCGCCGGGGGTGCCGATGAAGGCCGGCGGACGGCCCTCGGCAGTGGGGTAATACAGCCCGCTCGCGCACCCAAGGGTCAGGAGCAGGACGCCGCCGCACGCACTGAGTCGCACCTGGCCAAGCACTGTCGCTCGCCTGTGCCGGCAAGCGCAAGCATCTGGGGGCCTTTGCCGGCACCGCCTCAAGCGGCGCGCAGGGTAATTTCTGCGATTTCCGGCGCGGCCCCGAGCCGCATCCGCGGCCCCCAGGTGCCCGTCCCGCGGTGGGTGTACACCCAAATGCCCCACAGCTTTCGCAGGCCACTCAGCACCGGCTGACTCAGCCAGACGATGAGGTGAAAGGGAAAAATCTGTCCCCCGTGGGTGTGTCCCGACAATTGTAGATGGACCCCGGCTTGGGAAGCCGTGCGGGCGGCGGCCGGCTGGTGCGCCAGCAGCACCCGGGGCACGCCGGGCGGTGCACCGGCGAAGGCCAAGTCCGGACGGCAGGCGTGGTCCGGGTGGAAGCGGGCGCCGTGCAAGTCCGGGACGCCGCCCAGGGCCAGCTCACTTCCGTCCCTGGCGATGACGCGGTGGGTGTTGCGCAACACAATCAGTCCCAGCCGGTCGACTTCTGCCTCCCATTCCGGACCACCCCAGTAGTATTCGTGGTTGCCAGTCACGTAGTAGACGCCGAAGCGCGCACGTAGCTCGCCCAGCGGGGCGATGAAGTCGCGCACCTCTGCCACCAGCCCGTCCACCAAGTCGCCCGTCACCGCCACCACGTCCGGGGCGAGGGCATTCACCTTGGCCACCACGCGGCGGAGAAATTGCCGGTCCAGGGGCCGGTGAATGTGCAGGTCGGAAATTTGGACGATGCGCAACCCCTCCAGGCCACTGCCCAGACCCGACAGGCGCACCGTCACCCGGCGCAGCTTCAGCACCCACGCCGCACTGAGAAGCGACCATCCCGTCAGAAGAATGGCCAGGCCCAACAGCACCAGCGCTTGCAGCCTCGCTTCGTGCAGCCGCGCCGCGCCCTGCGGAAAGCCGCGTGCGACGTCCCACACCAGCCGGCCCGCGTCGGTGGCCAAGGTTGCAGTCAGAAGCATGCCCGCTGCCCCCAGCCAGAAGGTGGAGAAGGCGGAGAGAGCTTGGGTGAGACGGTTTTCGACGGCACGGCTGAGGAAGAAGCCTGCCGGCACCGCCGCCACCGCCAGGCCGAGAAGCGCCCAGCCGAAAGCAGTCCAGGCAGCGGTGAGGTGCGTGTCGGACAACAGACGCAGCCCGGGGTAAAGGTGCAACAGCGCGAAGACGGCAGTGACGACGAGGACGAAGGACAGCAGCCGTCGTCGGCGCGGAAAGGGCTTGGGCATACAGGAGGTTGGCAGCTGTAACAGCCCTGCTGTCCGCTCGCAGCCCCGCGCGACACCGCGACGTCACGCAATGGCGCACCGGCTCGAGCGTGCTTCACACGGGTAGGCGGTCGAAGAGGGCGGCCCACCCATGAGGAGTGTTGCGCCATGAATTCCATCGTTGCCGAGAAGCGCTACGAGAGTTTCGGGTTGTCCCTGCTGGTCATCGCGCTGTGTCTCTTCTACGCACTCGGCGCAGCGGCCCTGGTGGCCGAAGCGGTGAAGTCTGGCGGTCTCGCCGCGTCGGCGGCCAGCCATGCCCAGGTGGGCTTCGTCGCCGCCGCCCACCTCTCCTAACCCTCGACGCTTCTATTCGATGGCCGAGAGCTCGGCCGAGTTCTCGGCCTCGAAAAACTTCTCCCGCAGCACGACAGTCAGCACGCGTTTTGAAATGCACCAAAGCTGCCAAGCGTCTTCAAAGATGCCGAGCCTGGCAATGGCCGGCACCTGCGGCTCCCGCCGGTAACAGCGGTTGAGGTGCGTCACCAGCGCTGCCACGTCCGGCGTTGGCCAGCGCTCCTCTTTCCCCCCCACCAGCACCCAGACTTCCGCCGGCTCGCTGAGCGCTTCCAGCACGCGAAGGCGGGCCGCTGGGCCGCCGAGGTAGCTGCACAGGGGGCCCACCAAGTCCGTCGGCCGGATGTCCGAGGCGACCGACAGCCCACCCTCCACCACTCCCGCGGCGCACAGCGCGCGCAGTGACGGGCTGCCTTCTGGGGCGCGCTTGCCCGCGCGGAGGAGGCCGAGCTCCACCAGGCGTTCGATGGACGTCGCCATCATCCTCCCCGTCCTAAGGAACGGGGCGAAGACTAGAACGCATCTCATAACTTCCTCAGGAGAATTACGAGGGAAGCGAGCTGCAGCAGGCCGAGGTAATTCTCGGCCTTCATCTCGTAACGCGTCACGAGGCGCCTGAAGCGCCGACACCACCCCCCACCAGGCCGGCGCCGGCGGCCGGCGACACTAAACGTTGAAGCGGAAGTGCATGCAGTCGCCGTCCTGCACCACGTAGTCGCGGCCTTCGACGCGCAGCAGGCCCCGTTCCCGCACCGCCGCTTCGCTGCCGTACTTCAGTAAGTCCTTCCAGTCGAAGACTTCGGCTTTGATGAAGCCCCTTTCAAAGTCGGAGTGGATGACGCCGGCCGCCTCGGGCGCCTTCGCCCCCTGGTGAAACGTCCAGGCGCGACACTCCTCTTCGCCGACGGTGAAGTAGGTTTGCAGTCCGAGCAGCGCGTAGCCGGCGCGGACCACCTTGTGCAGTCCGGGCTCGCCGAGGCCCACCGAGGCCAGGAAGGCCGGCCGCTCCTCCGGGGGAAGCTGCTGGATTTCGGCCTCGATGGCCGCGGCCAGCACCACCACTTCAGCCCCTTCGGCCTCCGCAATTTGGCGCACCGCCTGCACCTTTTGGTCCTGCGCCTCGCGGCCGAGCTGCGCCTCGGAGATGTTGGCGACGTAGAGGACGGGCTTGTCGGTCAAAAGAAACAAGTCTCGCAGCCGCACCCTCTCCTGCGCGGAAAGCCCCTGGGCCCGCACTGGCCGCGCGGCGTCGAGGCCGGCCTTCACTCGGTCCAACAGGGCGAGCTCGGCCTTGGCCTCATCCCCCGCCTTGCCTCCGGCCTTGGCCGCCTTCAGCGTGCGCTCGCGGCGCTTGTCGACGGTGTCCAAGTCCTTGAGGCACAGCTCGGTGTCCACCACGTCGTGGTCACGCTGCGGGTCGATGCTGCCCTCGACATGGATGACGTTGGGGTCCTCGAAGCACCGCAGCACGTGCAGCACCGCGTCCACCTGGCGGATGTTGGCCAGAAACTGGTTCCCCAGGCCCTCCCCCTTGGAGGCGCCGCGGACCAGGCCGGCGATGTCCAGAAACTCCAGCGTGGCGTGCAGCGTCTGCTTCGGCTTCACCAGCGCTGACAGCTGGTCCAGCCGAGCATCCGGCACCGGCACCACGCCCACGTTGGGCTCAATGGTGCAGAAGGGGTAGTTGGCCGCCTGGGCCCCGGCCGCGGACAGCGCGTTGAAGAGGGTGGACTTGCCGACGTTGGGCAGCCCGACAATGCCGATGCTGAGTGCCACGCCGTCAGGAGGGGCGCGACGGGGCGCTTCGCCCGAGGCTGTCCACGTATTGCTTGGCCAGCCTCCGCTGCTCCTCGGCGTCCAGCTGCTTGTCCAGCAGCTTCTCGGCAATCTGAATGGCCAGGTCCGCAGCCACACCCTTCACCTCAGCCACCGCCTTCACCTTCTCTTCCTCGATGGAGCGCTTGGCCTCGGTCTTCAACTCTTCGGCCTGCGCGCGGGCCTTGGCCAAAAGCTCCGCCCGCAGCCGCTCCACGTCCTCGGCATTCTTGCGCACCATGTCCGCCGCCTCTCGGCGCGCCTGGGCAATGGCTTCCTTTTGCGCGACCAAAAGCTTCTCGGCCTCCTCTCGCTCGTGCTTGGCCGCGTCGATGGACGCCTGCAGGGCGCTCTCCCGCTGGTCGACTCGGGCGAGGATGGGCCCCCAGGCAACGCGCCTCAGCACGTAGGCGGCAATGGCAAACGTCACCAGCGTCCAAAAAATAAGGCCCGGCTTCACTTCGAGAAAGCCGCTTTCAGCAAGCAGGAGGGGCATGGGGAGCAGGCGCGAGGCGAAGGGTGAAGTAGGTCTTCCTCCCGGGGAGAAGCCTCCCCGGCAGGAAGGTCCAGCTTTTTGCGTTACGACGTCTTACCAGCAAGCAGGAAGGCCACCACGATGCCGGCGAAGCCGACGCCTTCGATGAGGGCCGCTGCGATGAGCATGCTCGTGCGGATGTCGTTGGTCGACGCCGGCTGACGACCGGTCGCCTCCATTGCCCCGGCGGCCAGCTGGCCGATGCCGACGCCGACACCGAGCACAGAGAGGCCGGCGGCGATGCCGGCACCGAGAAATGCGAGAGCAAGGTTGGTCATTTCGTTTTTCCTACAAGGACAACCAAAAGGGACCCTGCGTCAGGGGGGGGTCGTTCTTCCCCAGGGACTACCTCCCATCGCCGACCATTCGGCACGGGGTGTGAGGCTTCTAATGCGCTTCGGACGGATGCGCACCCTCCGCGGTGTGCACGTCGTCGTGGCCCATGGCCACCCCCATGCCGATGTAGAGCGAGGACAGCATCGTGAAAATGTAGGCCTGCAAGAAAGCGACGAAAAGTTCGAGAAAGTAGATGGCGATTCCAAGCGGGACCGCGATGCCGGCCACGGCAATGTGGCCGATGAAGAAGATGAGGCCGATGAGGCAAAAGAGGACAACGTGCCCGGCCAGCATGTTGGCGAACAGACGAAGAGTCAGGGCGAATGGCTTGGTGAAGAGAGAGAGGATTTCCACCGGAATCATGATGGGCCACAGGTACACCGGCACGCCCCCGGTGAGATGCTTGAGGTAGCCCCAGAAGCCCGCCGCCCGAATGCTCGCCACCTGAGTCAACACGAAGGTCACGCTGGCCAGCGCCCCGGTGACCGCGATGTTCCCGGTGGCGCTGGACATCCACGGGAAGAGGCCCAAGAGGTTGAGGGCGAGGATGAAGAAGAAGACGGACAACAGGTAGGGCGTGTACTTCGGTCCCGCCTCCTTGCCGATGTTGGGGATGGCAATCTCGTTGCGCACGAAGACCACCAGCATCTCCAGGAAGTTGGCCAGCCGTCCGCGCGGCACCAGGCCCCCGTCCTGTCTCCGCGTGCCGAGGAGGAAGACCAGAATCAGCACCGTCGAGCCAAGGAGAAGCATCGCACTCATCTTGCTGAGGCTCAGGTCCAGGCAGCCCTTGCCCAAGGACGCATGCTGCTCCGGATTGGCCGGACAGGCCCCAGCCTTCAGCGGAATCCGCCACACCGGGAAGCGGAATTTATATTCGGTGTCCTTCAGCGGGACTTGAAACTCCAGCTGGTCGGAGTCCATGACGTGGTGAAGGATGTAGCCTGCCGTGTCCTGCGGCGGCTCCTCGCGGGGCACGACTTTCTCCAGCTGGCCCGGCTCGAGCTGGCGCTTCTCCACTTTCGCGGGCGACTCCTCGGAGGCCAGCGCCACCGAGGCGAAAAATATGCCCAACAACGCCACCGACCGAATCACGCCGTACCCCGTTGCCGGCGGCGCGAGGCCACCAGAATGAAGGAGACTTCCAACAACAGCTCCACGCCGAAGACGGCGCAGAAGCCCGCGGTAAAGGCCGCCGCGTTGCCGCCATGCCCGCGCAACCACAGGGCGCCGCCTCCCCACAGGGCCATACGGCCGAAGAAGAGGGCCACCGTCCAGGCGAGCGCGCCCTTCACCCCGCGCCGCAACGCCCTGGACTTCACTGCCAGGCCACCCACCCCGGCCACCACCGCCAGCAGAATCCCCAGTCGGGCGTCGGAGGTGACGTCCGGCCAGGACGCCGCCAGCACCCAAGCCAACCATCCCGTGGCCAGCATGGCGGCGGCAAACGGGATGAAGACGCGCGTCATGGCCGCTTCCCCAGCTGTGAAAGGGTTTGAAGCAGTCGCCAAAAGCCCAAGCCCAAACCGAGGCCCAGCCCGCTCACCATCCCCCACGGCTGCGAGCCAAACTTGCGGTCGATGAGCCAGCCCAGGGCCGCGCCGAGAAGCAGCGCCGCCACCATCTGCCAGGCGGCGTCCAGGTAGGGAGCTGCCCCGCGCTCAGCGCCGGCGAAGCCGTTGTCCTTTCCGGGCTGGTCCACCTTGTTGGAATTTCCGGGCGCTCGGCAATGGGTTCCAAGCTTGCCGAGGACCGAGGCGCCGTCTAACACCCGGTCCGGCAGGGGTGCAACGCCAGAGGACTGCCGGCCTTGCTTACAGACTGCGAAAGGCTGCCCGCGCCGCCTCCAAGGTGTGCGCCACCGCATCCGGCCCCATCGCCAGCGAGGCGAAGGCAGCCTCGAATTGGCTCGGCGGCAGGTAGACACCGGCCTGCAGCATGGCCTGGAAGAAGCGGCCAAAGTGCGTCGTGGAAGCCGTCTTCGCCGTCGGGTAGTCGTACACCGGGCCCGGTGTAAAAAAGAGGGTCCACATGCTGCCCACGCGGTTCAGCGTGACGGGGAGGCCGGCCGAGGCCGCCTCGGCCAGAAGCCCCTGCTGTAACTCTCGGCCCACCTCCTCCAGCCGCGCGTAGCTGGAGGGCTCCTCCAGCGCCCTCAGACAGGCCAGTCCCGCCGCGACCGCCAATGGGTTCCCGGACAGCGTTCCGGCTTGGTACACCGGCCCGGCCGGTGCCACCTTCTGCATCACGTCCCGCCGGCCTCCATAGGCCCCCACCGGAAGCCCCCCGCCCAGGACTTTGCCGAGACAGGTGAGGTCCGGCTTCAGGTGGTACAGCTCCTGCGCGCCCCCCGGCGCCAGCCGGAAGCCGGTCATGACTTCATCCAGAATGAGGAGCGCGCCGTAGGCTTTGGCCAGTGACTGCAGGCCTTCCAGAAAGCCTTCGGACGGCACCAGCACCCCCATGTTGCCTACCACCGGCTCGACAATGACGGCGGCAATGCGCTCCCCGGACGAGGCGAAGAGGGCCCGCGCCGCTTCGAGGTCGTTGTAGGGCAGCGTCAGGGTCAGCTCCGCCAGCGCCTTGGGCACACCCGGTGAGTCGGGGAGCCCCAACGTCTCCACCCCGCTGCCCGCCTTCACCAGGAAGCTGTCCGCCGACCCGTGGTAGCAGCCCTCAAACTTCACCAGCGCCTCCCGGCCGGTGAAGCCTCGGGCCAGCCGCACCGCCGCCGAGGTGGCCTCCGTCCCCGAGGACGTCAACCTCAGCATTTCCACGGCCGGCATTCGGCGGCTGACCAACTCGGCCAGCTCCACTTCGCCCGCGTGGGGGGCACCAAAGGACGTCCCTCGGGCGGCCGCCTCCGTCACCGCGCGCACCACCGCTGGGTGGGCGTGCCCGAGGATGAGGGGGCCCCAGCTTCCCACGTGGTCGACGTAGCGGTTGCCGTCGACGTCGGTCAGCCATGCCCCGGCGCCTTCCCGGAAGAAGACGGGGGTTCCGCCCACGCCGCGGAAGGCCCGCACCGGCGAATTCACGCCGCCCGGCATGCACTGCAGCGCCCGTGCGAAAAGGGCCTCGCTCTTGGAGTGGTCCACGGCTTAGTCCCCGTGCTCCTTCGCTGCTTCGGCGGCCGTCCCGCCGGCGGCCTCCGCACTCGTCTTGGCCTGGTTTTCTCGCGGGTGGTGCGGCGCCAATTCCCCTTTGGCGAAGGCGGCCGCCTGTCCCATCCCAGCCGGTGTCGTCTCGGCGATGCGCGCGCGAATGCGGGCGATGGCCGCCTGCACCACCTTGGGGTCCGGATGGTGGGGAAGCGCCGCCACCCAAGCTTTGATGGCGCCGGGACTGTCCCCCTCTTCTGCCCGCAGCTTCCCCAACTCAAAAAGGGCATGCGGGGCCAATTCATTGCTTGGGTAGCGCTCGGCCAACGTCTGGAAGGCGTGCTCAGCTTGTGCGCGCGTTGCCTCCTGCATGGCGTAGGCCTGCCCTGACAGGAAGAGGGCGTCCGGCACGCGCGGGGACGCGGGCGAGCCCTGCACCAGCTTGTCGACCTCGATGGTGCACTGTTGGTAGTCCCCCAGCTCGAAATACAGTTTGCACACCGCGTAGGCCAATTCGTCGGCGCGCGCCGGCTTGCGCGCCAGGGCTGCCGTCAGCTCGGCAATGGCTCCACGCAAGTCGTGGTAGTGGTGGTGCAGAATCTCCGCCAGAAGGACGTGCCCATCCACCGTCTCCGGCGCCTCTGGCGCCTGGGCCACCAATTCTCGGTAGACGCCCAGGGCCTTGGCCACGTCGCGGAGCTCCAGGTAGTAGATGTCCGCCGCCCCCCGCAGTGCCCTGGCCCGCACCGCCACCGCCGCGGGCGAGCTGTCCTTCCCCGCCGCGTCCAAGGCCAGCCGGTACTCGCGCAGTGCCGTCTGTGGGCGCTGCTCAAAGTCGGCGTCCCGGGCGGCCACCAGGTGCTCCTCGGGCGTGCGGCTGCAGCCCAGGGCCAAAAGGGCCGGCAGCAGAAGGCCTCTTAGGGGCACGTCACCACCACCCGAAGGCAGGCCGTCGACACGCAGGAAAGGCAATTGGTGGTGAGGTTCTCCGGCGGGTTGGTGGTGCACACCGTCTCGTTCCCCGTCCGAGGGCAGTCCTCCGCGGTGACACAGTGCACCGTGCCGCCGTCGGGCGACACCAGTGCGGTGTGGGTACTGGGGCACGGGTTGCAGGCGCCTGCAAGAAGGGCGGCCACACTGACGAGGAAGGGAGGCATCCAGCGACTCACGGGCATGTCGGACAACGCGTCTGGCAGCAAGGTGAGCCCACAACCCTCAAGTCTTGGGCACGGCCCGCAGGACGGCCTTGCCGTCTTTCACCACCACCTTGTACTCCACGTCGCGCGCGCCGTGACGCTCAAGTAGCTCCGGAACTTGCTTGCGGAGAGAGTCGGCAACCGACTCGTAGCTGAGACGACTCACGTCCTCCTTGCAGCTTTTCTTCGCGGCCAGGTAGGCCTGGTACACGGCCCGCAGCCGCGGCTCCGCCAGGGCCTCCGCCGTCGCCCGGGCCACGGCCCCTTGGGTCCCGGTGGGAATGGGGGCCACCGGCGCCCGGCGCACCCCGCCTTGGGTACCGATGGGAATGGCCACCGGGGCCACCGCGGGCACCGGCCCGGGCCGGGTGGCGCCGCTTTGGGTGCCGGTGGGCACGGACGCCAAAGGCGTCCTGCCGCCTCCACCTTGGGTCCCCGTAGGAATGGGGGCCAGGGCCGCCGGCGCAGCCGGGCCGGCCGATGCGGGCGCAACCGGCGGGGGCGCTGGCGCCTCGGCGGCTGGCGTCTCCGCTGTCTTCCGACGGCGTCGCGCTTTGGCCAAATCCCGCTGGTAGGTGCCGTTCTCCATCTCACTCAGCGTGCGCTGCCAAAGCCGGTCGTAGGTGGTGAAGCGCTGCTGGAGTGCCTGAATGCGAAACTTCAGCACCGCGCTGCGGAAGTGGCTCCCCCGGAGGCGAGCCAGACGCTGGCGGACTGCGCCATCGGCCTTCGTCGGCGGGTGGCGGTCGACGCCCAAAAAGTACTGTTCATAGTGCGCCTTCAACTCCGTCAGGGCGACTTCCAGCTCGTCCAGCTCGCGCGGCAGAGCCTCGGACTCGGCAAGTCGCTGCTCGGCCTCGGAGCGTGGGGTGGCCATCCCTCAGGAGAATTTCAGCAACCTTCGCCCGGGCGCAAGGCCTTGGCGTGGGGGCGCCGCCCACCTAGGGCTGGGAGAGCACCGGGTTGGTGCGCATGACGGCCACCTCCTGGGGCGAGAGCTGGCCGCGCGAGGAAGGGGTGAGAATCCAAAACATGAGGAGGTTCGCCCCGCCGCACAGCTGCGTGGTGCCCGAGCACACCGTGTCATCCACCAGGGTCGGGGTGCCGCCGTCGCTGCAGTTGGCGGCAAGCGCTCCCGTCTCGCACAGCGCGCAGACGCAGGCGCCGGTGTCGGTCAGCGGGTCGAAGAGGTCGCCCGTCTCCTCGGTGGGGTGGTACAGGCCGAGGAAGTGCCCCGACTCGTGGGCGGCAATGAGGGCAGTCCGGTCGGCGCCGCAGAAGGGGGTGAGGGCCCCGTTGCAGCTGGAGGCGCTGAATAAGTCGGCGACCGACACCGCCGCGCCGCCGGCAATGGTGCCGTTGAAGGTTCCCATGCCGGGGATGGAGCCGTCGATTCCGACAATTTGGTCCCCCTGCGCGTCGGGTGGTGCCAACTCGTCGACGAGGAAGAGGGCGACGGAAGACCCGGGCAGGGCCAGGGTGAACATCTGCCGGAAATCGCTGCACGGCTGCGCGATGACGTTGTAGTCGACCGTCGGCAGGGACGCGTAAACATCTTTCGCCCACTGCGGCACGTCGTGGACCGTCACCGTCTTCACGCACGCGCCTCCGGCGGCAAAAATGCCGGCGTAACTGTTGGCGAAGCGCTGGAATGCCGCGTTGTTGATGGCGGTCCCGGCATCCAGCGTCTCGGTTACCAGGTAGACGTCCGCGGTGAATTGCGGCGCCGCTGGCAGCGCCCCAGGCGTCACCACCACCGAGACGTTGTAGCTGTTGCGCAGGGTCCCCGCGTCACACAGCCCGGTCCCAAAGAGGGCGACATTTTCATTGGCGAAGTCGTTGACGGCGAAACTCCACTGCCCGCCGGGGAGGCCGCCGTCCAGCGACAGCGCCAGGCCGGCGGTGGTGTTGGGGAAGGTGAGCGCCTGGGTGTAGGGCTGCTCTCCGCCGACGGGGTAGTAAAACAAAAGCGTGGTGGTGGCGTCGAAGGGCGAGGGGGCCGTGACGTCATAGAAGGTGGCACCCTGGGGCGTCGTCACCGGCGTCGGCATCGGCACATTGGGGAAGGGCGTCCCCTGACAGTCCAGAAAGGCGTCCGGTGGCTGGCCCCCATCCGGCAGGGGCATGGCTTGCGAGAGAATCGAAAAGCCCGCCGCGCCAGCGGGCACCTGAAACGTCACCGTGTCCCCGGGATTGTGGACGCCCAGGGACTGCACGGCCGAGGACGCCAAGACGCTTGTCACCACCGGTGTTTGGCAAGCGGGCCTGGCGTCCGGCCCGGCCGGCGGACCCACCACCAACTGTGGTGCTGGACAACTCATCGGCGTCGCCAGCGATTCGGAGGCAGGTAGGCACAGGCTACCCACCGAGGTGCTGGTGCACACCCCTTGGTTGGGACAGGGGGGCGTGGCGCTGGGGTTGCACGTCTCCAGGCAGTAGCTGCTGCCGGTGGACAACAACGGCGTGCAAACCGACCCAGTCGGACAGCTGGCGCCGACACCGCTACAGGGGGCGGTACAGGCGCCCAAGGGAAAGTCCGCGTTCTGCATGCAGGTCAGCCCCGCGCTGCATCCGGACGCGCACAGCGTCGCCTCGCCGGTGGACGTCGATGAACAGGCCGTCAGAAGCAGCAGCGCGGCGGACGACAGGAAGCCCCAAAGGCCAGCGTTTCGCATCCCCAAGCACTCTCCTCTTCCGTCTGCCCCCGGTTTGCGCGGCGCGCCGCCAAGGCTAGCACGCCGTCGGCGCGTTCCTCAGGCAGCGGCCGGGACACTGGACGGCAGCGGTGGCAAGGGCTGAAGTCCCCGGAACCCCCGCACCAACAGTGCCGCGCCAGCCGCAAACATCCCCAGGGAGATGATTTGACTGGTGGACAGGTTGTACCAGGCCTCGGGCGGAAACTTGTCCGCCAGCCCCGTCAGCCCAAAGGATTCCAAAAAGCCATGCAGGGTGCCTCGCTCGAGGTCCCCACGAAACAATTCCACCGTCGTCCGAAGCACGGCGTAGGCCATCAACCACAGGGCGAGAATTTCTCCGTGAAACCGCTTGTACCGACGCGCGACCAGGAGCAGCGCGAAGAGCACCAGCTGTCCAATCGACTCATACAGCTGGGTGGGGTGCAGCGGCAGGGTGGTGCCGTGCTCGGCTGCCCATTGGCTGAGCAGGACCGCTCCCGGCTGCGGATGGTGCAGAATTTGCCCAGTCGACTCCACCACCCAGCGATGGGTGTCGTTGGCCTCGGAGGAGAACGCCAAGGCAGCGGTGTGGGTCAGTCTGCCGAAAATGTCCCGCGCCACGGAGGCTCCCGGAAACCGGACCGCCCAGTCCAGATGGTTGGCGGGACGTCCCCAGCAGCAGCCGGCGCTGAAACACCCCAGGCGGCCGATGCATTGGCCCAACGCGACACCGGGGATGGCGACGTCGGCAAGGCGGAGGTAGGGGATGTTGTGCTTCCGGGCATACCACCAGGTGGTGGCCACCGCCCCGACAAACCCTCCATAAAAGACGAGGCCGCCGAAGAGCCAGTCGAAGAGGTGCGTCGGGAAGTCCTGGAGCAGCGTCGGGACGGCGGCGACGGTGTCCTGCCAATTCACCAGCATGAAGAGAAGGCGGCTGCCGATGAAGGCGCCGATGAGGGCCCACAGGGACACGTCGGCCATCTGCTCGCGCTTGCGGCGCCCCTCCTCGCCCGGCCAGTCGCGCTCGGCCAGGCGACCGCACACCGCGGCGCCCGCCAAAAAGGCCGTCATCAACAAGAGCCCGTAGGTATGCAGCGGGAAGCCCTGGCCGCGCTTGCCGAGAAAGGCACCGGCCGGCAGCGCGTACAACAGGCCGAGTCGGACGAAGAGGGCGAAGACCAGGCCGAAGCTGGCGGCACGGCCGGCCCGCTCCTTCGGCGAAGCCACTGTCGGTAGCCCGGTTTTCGGGTTGAGGGGGCCGACCGCGCTGCGCCAACCGGCCCAGGCCCCATAGGCGATGACCAGCAGGCCGACGGCGTACAGCACCGCCCAGGAGAGGGGCGTCTCAAAGCGGATGTCGAAGAAGACGGGAAGCATGGGATTGGGGCTTCACTCCTAACACGCGGGCGCGCCTTGCCAACTGGCAAGCTCGCTCAGCCGCCAGGGGAGACCTCCACCTTGCGCTCGCGGCGCAGAAGGCCGTCCAACAACAGCAGGCCGACCCCCACCACAATGCAGCTGTCGGCCACGTTGAAGGAGGGCCAGGTGGCGCGGTCGTGCCAGTGCGCTTCGATGAAGTCGATGACGAAGCCTCGGGCCAGTCGGTCGAGGTAGTTGCCCAGCGCTCCGCCCAGCACCAGCGGAAGGCCGATGCGGGCGAAGCGCTCCTCCGGGGCGGTGCTGGACAGGCGCAGGTAGTACACGGTGATGAGCACCACCGCGCCAATGGACACCAGGTGAAACAACAGGCCGCGGATTCCAGGCGGTAGCCCACGGAAGAGGCCGAAGGCCGCACCCGTGTTTTCCGCGTAGCGGATGCGCAAGTAGTCCGGGCTCACCGTGATGGAGTGCTTGGGCCGAAAGTGCAGCCCGTCAAAGCCCTCCGGCGGCGGCGCGCCGTACAGCGCATGCAGCCGTGCCCCGACTGTCGGCAGGCCGTCGAAGCGGGTGGTGAGTTCCCCCACCATCCAATACTTCACTGCCTGGTCGACCACCACCACGGCGAAGGCGATTGCGAAGAGAAGGCCGAGTTTCTTTTGCACGTTGCCGGGGCCTTACCACGGCGAGCCGCACTCAGCCGAGGGCCGCCCGGCACTTGTTGCAGACCGGGGCCCCGGCGGCCACCTCGACGGCATACGTCCAGCACCGGGGGCATTTGCTTCCATCTGCCGGCCGCACCTCCACCCCAAGCGCTTCGAAGTGGCTGGTCCCAGAAACGCGCTGCATGCCTGCGGTGGGGGACTGCACCAGCTCCACCTGGCTGACGATGAAGAGTCCGGGCAGCTCGGCCAAATGGCGCTGCAAAAACTCCCGGTCCGCCTCCTCGGCATGCAGCAGCACCTTGGCCTCGAGCGAGGCACCAATCAACTTGTCCTGCCGCGCCGTTTCCAGCTGCTTCTGCACCACCGAACGGATGGCGAACAGTCTTTCGTACCGCTCTCCCAACTCGGCCGGCATCCGCCCTTTCACCTCCGGGAGACCGGCGAGAAAGACGCTCGGCGTCGGGGCGGCAGGAAGGAAGGCCCACGCCTCCTCGGCGGTGAAGGACATCACCGGGGCCAGCAGTCTCAGCAAGTCAGCCGCCACGCGGTACAGCGTCGTCTGGCCGCTCCGTCGGGGCTGGCCGTCCGTCTTCCAGGTGTAGAGCCGGTCCTTTGAAATGTCGAAGTACAGCGCGCTCAAGTCGTTGCCGCAAAAGTCCACCACCGCGTGGTAGACCACGTGAAATTCATAGGCGTCGTAGGCGCGCCGGACCCGCGCCACCAGCTCCTCGAGGCGCCCCGTCGCCCAGCGGTCCAGTGGCAGAAGCGCTTCGTCCGGCACGGCGTCCCGGGCGGGGTCGAAGTCAGCCAGGTTACTGAGGGCATAGCGCAGGGTGTTGCGGATTTTTCGGTACCCCTCGGCAAGACTTTTGAGGATGCCGTCCGACAGCCGAATGTCATCGCGGTAGTCACTGGAGGCGACCCACAGCCGCAGCAGCTCAGCACCGTACTGGGAGATGATTTTGTCCGGGGCAACGACGTTGCCGACGCTTTTGGACATCTTGCGTCCCTCGCCGTCGACGACGAAGCCGTGGGTGAGGACGCGCCGGTAGGGCGCTCGGTCGCGCGTCGCGACACTCACCAACAGCGAGCTGTGAAACCAACCACGGTGCTGGTCTGAGCCTTCCAGGTAGAGGTCCACCGGCCCAGGGCCGTAGCGCGGCTCCATCACCACCGCGAAGGAGCAAGCCGAGTCAAACCAGACGTCGAGAATGTCCATGCCCTTGCTCCAGGCCTGCCCTCCACAGGCCCCACAGCGGGGAGGTTTCGGGAGGAAGGTCTGCAGCGGCAGCCGGTACCAAGCCCCAGCGCCTTCTTGCTGGACGACGGCAGCCACCGCGTCCATCAATTCTGGACTGACCAGTCCCTCCCCGCAGCGGTCGCACAGCGCCACCGGAATGGGCACGCCCCACAAACGCTGGCGGCTCAGCGTCCAGTCGGGCCGGTTCTCCAACATGCCGCGAATGCGCTGCTTCCCCCACTCCGGAATCCACTCCACCGCTTGGTCCACCTGCTGCAGCGCTTCGGAGCGCAACGAAGGACCGCTGGCGCCGTCGAGCGGGCGGTCCAAGCTGACGAACCACTGCGGCGTGGCGCGAAAAATGACCGGACTCTTGCAGCGGTCGCAGTGCGGGTAGCTGTGGGTGATGGACTCGCCCGGGCGGTTGAGGAGGGCGCCCTTGGCCACCAGCAGCTGGACAATCTGCGGGTTGGCGTCGAAGACGCGGACGCCTTTCAGCGACGGCGGTTGGACGGTGTCATCAAATCGCCCGTCGGCGAGAACTGGATTGTAGGCGTCCAGCCCATAAGCCTCTCCGACGGCATAATCCTCGGCGCCATGCCCGGGCGCGGTGTGGACCAGGCCCGTCCCTTGCTCCAGCGTCACGTGTTCGCCCAGCACGATGAAGCCCTGCCGGTCGGAAAAGGGGTGGCGGTAGGCAAACCCTTCCAGCTCGCGCCCCGAGGCGTAGCCAAGTATCCGCCGGGGGTCGACCAGGCCGGCAGCATTCAGCTCTGCGCCTTCCGCCTTCAGCGTGCGCACCTGCAAATGTGCCGGCGCAATCTCGCCCAATAGCCGCGGTAGCAAATCCTTCGCCACCACCAGGACCCTCGGCCCCAAGTCGTAGAAGACGTAGGTGAAGTCCGGGTGCACCGCCACCGCCAGGTTGGCGGGCAACGTCCAGGGCGTGGTGGTCCAGATGGCCAAGTCCACGGCGTGGCCCCGGAGAAAGGGGAAGGCCTCCGCCAGCGCTTCCGGACGCTCGTGCCTGCCGAGCGGACCGGCAGCCGGTTCGGTGCCGAAGGCCACGTAGATGGAAGGGCTGGTGTGGTCCTGGTAGTCAATGTCTGCTTCGGCCAGGGCGGTCTGGTCGGTGATGCACCAATAGACGGCCTTCTTCTTGCGGTAGAGCAGACCGCGACGGGCGACGCGGGCGAGTTCGCGAATCTCCTGCGCCTCATAGTCAAAGGCGAGGGTGATGTAGGGCGTGTCCCAGTCCGCGAAGAGGCCGAGGCGCCGGAGCTCGGCCCTCTGGATGTCAATGTACTGCTGGGCGTAGGCCCGGCAGCGCGCGAGGAAGTCCTCCCGCGACAGAGTGCGCCGGTCGACTTTCTCTTCTTTCAGCCGCTTCTCCACCGCCCGTTCAATGGGAAGACCGTGGCAGTCCCAGCCGGGGATGAAGTCGCACAGCCGGCCCGACATGTTTTGTGCCTTGACCACGAAGTCCTTCAGGACGTTGTTGAGCGCGGTGCCGGCGTGGATGTGGCCGTTGGCGTAGGGCGGCCCGTCATGGAAGAGAAAGCGCGGCTGGTGAGCGTTGGCGGCGAGCATCGCCCTCCAAGTGCCTTCCGCCTGCCACCGGGCCAACATCCGCGGCTCGAGGGCCTGAAGGTTTCCCTTCATCGGAAAGTCCGTGCGCGGAAGGTTCAGCGTGTGCTTCCAGTCGTGTGTTTCCTCGACGTCGCGCATGGCGGGTTGGCCCGGTACGCGGCTAGCACGCTGCGGCCAGCAGGGGCAATGAAGGCGGTGGCCGTGCTATTTTCCGCGGCCCCGGGCTTCCCTTGTGGGGGGAAGCGCGCTGGCCCCCGTGCCTCCATCGAAGCAAAGCAAGAAGGCGCGGCCGGCGGTGACGCTGCGGCACGCCCCTGCCGTCCCGTTGGATGGCAAAGTCATCGCCATCCTCAGCCGAAAGCGCTCGCTGTACTCCACCCGGCGCCTGGTGGAGGCCGTCAAGGCGCGCCGGCACCGGCCCCTGGTGCTGGACACGCTGCGCTGCAGCCTCATTCTCTCCCGCGGCGAGCCTCGAATGACGTACCGGGGTGTTGCGTTGCGCAATGTGCACGTCGTCATTCCGCGCATCGGCGCTTCCATCACCAGCTACGGCCTGGCGGTGGTCAGCCAGTTCGACATGATGGGCGTTGCCGTCCTCAACAACGCGGCCCCCATCGCCCGCAGCCGCGACAAGCTGCGGTGCTTGCAGCTGCTGGCGCGCTTCGGGCTGGACATCCCCCGCACCGTCATGGCCCGGGACCGAAGCAACGTTCCCCGCTTGCTGAAAGACGTCGGTGGGCTTCCAGCCATCGTCAAGCTGGTCCGCGGCACCCAAGGCGTGGGCGTCATGCTGGCCTCCACCTTGGAAGAGCTGGAAGGCATCCTCGCGACGTTTTCGGACTTGGGGGAGGACATCGTCCTTCAAGAATTCATCGCCGAATCGCGGGGCCGCGACGTCCGCGCGCTGGTGGTGGGGGGACAGGTGGTCGCGGCCATGCGCCGCCGGGCCAAGCGGGGGGAATTCCGCAGCAACCTGCACCGCGGAGGACGCGGGCGGGCTGCCAAGCTGTCCGCCGGCTACCTGGAGGCGGCAGTGACGGCAGCGCGCCTGGTGGGCCTCGAGGTGGCCGGGGTGGACCTACTGGAAACACGGGAAGGCCCCAAGGTGCTGGAAGTCAACTCCTCGCCCGGCTTTGAAGGGCTGGAACGCGCCACCGGGGTGGACATCGCCGGGGCCATCGTCGAGCACGCCCTGGCCGTGGCACGGGCCCAAAGCGAAGGCGCCGGGCGACGGCGCGTCCTGTAACGGCGCGCGCGTGGTTGTCGGCCGGCACCCCGGGCTGGTGAGCGGCCTTGGGCTACAGTCCTCCGCCGTCCATGCGACTTTTCGCCATTGGCGACCTGCATCTGCCCTCCAGTCGAAACAAGGACATGGAGCGCTTTGGGTGGACGGGACACCCGGCACCGCTGGCCGCAGCCTGGGACGCGGCGGTGCGGCCCGAGGACGTGGTGCTGGTGGTGGGGGACATCTCTTGGGCCACCAAAGCGCACGAGGCGGTGGAGGACCTTCGGTGGATTGAGAGGCGGCCGGGCCGCAAGGTCCTCCTCAAAGGAAACCACGACTACTGGTGGGGCGACTCGGCCAAGAAGCTGGGCGAGTTGCTGGCGCCCACCCCCACCATCATCGGCTTTCTCCACAACGGCTCGGCGCTGGCTGTCCCCCCCTACCTGCTGGCGGGCTCACGCCTGTGGACGACGGCCGAGGCCCCGCCGCTGCCTGGTGGCGACATGGGGGATGAGGCCCCGTCGACCGACTACGTGCTGCGCGAGGCGACCCGGCTGCAGCGTTCGCTGGAGGAGGCCCGGCGGCTGCTTCGACGCGAGCCCCAACTGCTGAAGGTGGTGGCGACCCACTTCCCCCCGCTGTACGCGGGCGGAGTGCCCACCGCCTTTTCTCCCCTCATCGAGGAGTTTGCCCCTGCCGTCTGCGTCTACGGGCACCTGCACGGGCCGGGCATTTCGGCCGGCTTCGTCGGCGTCCACGGCGGCGTCCGTTACGTCCTCGCCTCCGCCGACGCCGCCGGCTTCAAGCCAGTCCTGCTGCTTCCCAGCGACATCGGTTGACACACCCTGGCCCTCGCCTTCGACGTTGTCCACGGAGAGTCCGCGCCACTAACCTGGCACCCCTCATGAGCGTCGTCGTCTCGCTGCTGCTGGTCTTCGTCGGCCTGGCCCTCTTCGTCTACACCCTCTACGGCCGCATGGCGGTGCTGGTGGGGATGAAGCCTGCCCACCGCCTCGACCAGCCGGGACGCCGTACCCGGGCGCTTTTGCGCTTCGGCTTCGGGCAGCGGCGCATGGTGGACCCGGAGGAGCGCACCCCGGGCGTCATGCACGTCTTCATTTTTGCCGCCTTCGTGGTGCTGCTGCTGCGCACACTGATGCTTTTCACGATGGGCTTCTCCGAGACGGCGCTGGAGGTGCTCACCGTCCCTTCAGACCCTTTCTGGGGGCAGCACCACGCCCTGGAGGCGGTGTACCTGAGCTACCTCTTCTGCAAGGACCTGGTGGCGCTGCTGGCGCTCATCGGGGTCAGCTACTTCCTTTGGCTTCGCTTGGTGGTGAAGCCGGACCGGCTGACGCCCTCCTGGGAGGCCCTCCTCATCCTCGGCTTCATCGCCGGGCTGATGGTGAGTGAATACCTGTTTGGGGCCTCGCGGATGGTGTTGGCCGGCCAGGCCTTCCGGCCGGAGGAGCCCATCACCTCGCTGGTGGCGGCGGGACTCGCCTCGCTTCCCCACGGCGCGGTGCGGGCCCTCGGCGGGCTCATGTTTTGGACTCACCTCTGCATCATCCTGGCCTTCTTGAATTTCCTCCCGCTGGGCAAGCACTTCCACGTCATCACCGGGCTACCCAACGTGTATTTGCAGCGCCTCACCCCCAGCGGGCAGCTGTCGACGCCCAACCTGGAGGCGGAGGAGTTTGGACCACGGACGTTCCGCGACTTGTCCTGGAAGCAGGGACTGGACCTCGACTCCTGTACCGAATGCGGCCGGTGCCAGACGCATTGCCCAACCTACGTTACCGGCAAGCCGCTCACCCACAAGGGCGTCAACCAAACCCTCAAGCATTGGGCCTGGGACCACCAAGAGGAACTGGTCGACGCCGGCCGGGCGGGCGGGGGCCCGCAGCCGGACTGGCCGCCGCTGGTGGGAGGCATTCTGCAGCCGGAGACAGTCTGGGCCTGCACCTCCTGTGGCTGGTGCGAGACGGCCTGCCCGGTCTTCATCGAAAACATCCCCCGCCTCATCGACATGCGCCGCTACCGAGTCCAGGTGGAGGCGGACTTCCCTCCCGAAATCCAGCGCGTCTTCGAGGGCATGGAGCGCCAGGGCAACCCCTGGGGTGTGGCCCAGGAGAGCCGGGACGCCTGGGCGGAGGATTTGAAGCTGCCGGCCTGGGGAGATGGGGGCAGCTACGAATACCTCTTCTACGTCGGCTGTGCGGGCAGCTATGACGACCGGCAGAAGAAGGTGTCCCGGGCGGTGGTGAAAATTCTCCGCGAGGCCGGCGTGTCCTTTGCCACCCTGGGGAAAGCGGAAGTGTGCAATGGGGACAGCGCCCGGCGACTGGGCAATGAGTACCTGTACCAGACGCTGGCCAAGGGAAATGTCGAGACCTGGAACGCAGCTGGCGTCAAAGCCGTCATCACCCAGTGCCCGCACTGCTTCAACACCCTGAAGAATGAATACCCCAGCTTCGGGGGCAACTACCGCGTCCTCAACCACACGCAGCTGATTGCCGAGCTGCTGCGAGAGAAGCGCATCAAGCTGTCCCGGGTGATGGACGAGACGCTCACCTACCACGACCCGTGCTACCTCGGCCGGCACAACGGGGTGTACGACGCGCCTCGCGAAGCGTTGGGTGCCATCCCCGGGCTTCGGGTGGTGGAAATGCAGCGCAGCCGCCGTCAGTCCTTCTGCTGCGGTGCCGGCGGGGGCCGGATGTGGATGGAGGAGCGGCTGGGGACGCGCATCAACCACAACCGGATGAACGAGGTCGCCCTGACGCTGGCCCACGCCGCACAGCCGTCGTTGCCGGTCCCCTCGGCCAGTGACATCCACAAACCCGGGGCTGTGGGGAACTACACCGGGCCGGCCAAGGGCACCCTGGCAGTGGCCTGTCCCTTCTGCGCCACCATGCTGCGCGACGCGGCCAATGACACCGGCCGGGACGAGTTGAAAGTCCGAGACGTGGCCGAGCTGGTCGCCGAGGCCATGGAGGCCCGCCCACCCAGCTGAGGCCGGGGACGCTTGGACGGAGGCCGGATGCCTCAGCTAGGGCGCCAGCCGGCCGTGCTCCAAGGCCGACAGCTTGGCCATCGCCCCTTCATAGAGGCGGTCGAGTTTGGTGTGCAGCTGCGTCACTTCCAGTCCGGCTTTGATGTTGGCCGCATATTCGACGTCGCTGCGGATTCGGTCCTTGGCCGCCTGGCGCTCCTGGCTGATGAGGACAAAGCAGCTGAGAAAAATGGCTTCCAGCGACGTCACCAGGGTGAGGAGTCCAAAGGGAAATGGGTCAAATGGGCGCAGCCAGGGAATGGCGCCGAGATTCCATCCAATCCACACCACGAAGCCGGCGGCGTGTAGGACGAGGAAGGGGATGGAGCCGCTGAAAGCGGCCAACGCATCGGCCGAGCGCTGGACGGCGGTGGAGCGCTCCTCCACTTCTTCGTTGGGGCTGGTGCCGACACTCGACAGCAGCGCTCGGTTGGTTTCCCGAAGGCGCCGGCCGGTGACGCTGAGCACGTCCAGCGCCGCGCTTGGGTGCAGGCGGAAGAGTTCGGCCAGGTCGCTTCGGTCAATCTCCAGCGCCTGCGTCGCTTCCAGCGCCGTTGCATCGGCGCTCCGGGGGCCCCCGTCGAGCAAGGACAGCTCGCCAAAGAATTCCCCCGCGCTGGCCGTCCCCAGCACCCGTCGCTCGCCGGTGGTGGCTTCCACCGAGATTTCCACCTTGCCTTGGGTGACGACGTAGAAGCAGTCGCCTGGGTCTCCCCGACTGAAAATTCTCGTCTCGGGTGGCCAGCGGCGGGCTTCGGCCTGTCGGGCCAGCACGGCGCGCTCCTCCGCGTCGAGCGTGGAGAACAACGGCACGCGGGCCAGGGCTTCGGGCGGGGCACTCACAAGGGGGTGGCTTTCAACCTCCGGGGGGATGGAGCAAACCTGAGGGCAGCCCTCCCGTCGAGAAACTGCCCGCGGCGGACTGGCCTCAGCGGTTCAGCTTCACCAATTCATTGCGGCAGATGTGACAGAGCGCGGTCTGTTTGCGGTCCACGTCGGGAAGCGTGGTGGCGAGAAACATCGCGCAGCGGGCATCCTCGCAGTAGGAGAGGCCCACCAGGTGCCCGGCCTGGTGCAGGCCCTCCACCTGGACGCGGCGGCGTAACAGGGTCTCGTCCGCGCCTTGACGCAGCCGGGCGATGGACAGCACCGCCGCCAGCGACTCGCGGTCTGCCTCTCCGAAGACGAATCCGCTGTCGGGAACAAAGAGGTCGACGTCGACCAGCCCGAGGATGGTTTGTCCCGGCTCCAGCAGGGGCACCAGCCGCCGCATGATGGCATTGGAGTGGTATTGGTTTCGGTCTTTGTTGAAGGCGTAGTTCGGCGCCGCCAGCGACACCCGCGTGTAGAGGGGCGTGACCCCCAGTTGGAGGGTGAGTGGGCCTTCCAATTCCCGCAGCAGAGCCGGCGGCGCGGAACCAATGGCGGCCAGTTGCATCACCCGGGACATCCGTCAGGACGCGTCCTTTCGGGAGCGGACTGGCTGGGGCGCAAGGATTCGAACCTTGATAGTCAGATCCAAAGTCTGACGTCCTGCCGTTAGACGACGCCCCAGTACAGCGAGGGTCCCGCTCCCCCGTCGCGCCTTTCAGCATATGGGCTTCCCGGCCGCCGGCAAACGACCGAATTCGTTGCCTGGGGCTTCGGCCCTGACGACCCACGCCCTAGATGTCCAAGTTTTGGACGTCCAGGGCGTTCTTCTCGATGAATTCTCGGCGAGGCTCAACCGCCTCGCCCATCAGCAGGGCAAAGATGTCGTCGGACTCGACCGCATCTTCGACCCGGACTTGAAGCAGCGTTCGACTCTCCGGGTTCATGGTGGTGTCCCAGAGTTGCTCGGGATTCATCTCGCCGAGGCCCTTGAAGCGCTGGATGGAGAGGCCGCGCGAGGCATCCTGCCGCACCTCGGCCAGCACCTCCTGCACACTCTTCGCAGAGGCTTCACTCTCCTCGAAACGCACCCGGTAGGGGGGCGGGCCTCCCCGGGCAAACCCCTCTCGGAGGGCCACCAGCTCGGCGTATTCCGGGCTGGTGAGAAAGGCATGGTCCACCACCGTCTCTCGCGGGCTTCCGTTCATCTCGGTGCGAAACACCAGCTTCTTCGCCTGGTGCTCGGGGTCATCCTTGCGGAATGTCTTCAGGTGGCCCAGCACGTCCGGGGTGCGTTCGCCGAGCCAGGCGTGCATCGCTTCGACCTGTCGGGCCAGCGCGTCGATGTCGAGCAGCGTCGTCTCGTCGATGCGCGCCGCCTGGACCAGCGCATCCAGAACGCGCGGGTCGCGTCGACGACTCAGCTTCGCCAGGCGGTCCTGGTATTGGGCCACCCGCTCGAGCAGCGCCCCGAGGGCAGCCCCTTTGACTTCGCCGGCCGGCGTCTCCACCACCGCGCGCTCCATCGCGATGCGGAGCAGATATTCATCGAGGCTGCGTTGGTCTTTGAGGAACAGCTCCTTCTTGCCCCGGGTGACTTTGTACAGCGGTGGCTGGGCAATGTAGAGGTAGCCCTTGGCGATGAGCTCCGGCATTTGCCGGTAGAAAAACGTGAGCAGCAGCGTGCGGATGTGGCTGCCGTCCACGTCCGCGTCGGTCATCAGGATGATGCGGTGGTAGCGCACCCCAGCCGGGTCATAGTCCTCTCGTCCCACCCCGGTGCCGAGCGCGGTGATGAGCGCCACAATCTCCGAGCTGGTCAGCATCTTCTCGAAGCGGGCCTTCTCCACATTCAGGATTTTGCCCTTCAGCGGAAGGATGGCCTGGTTGCGGCGGTCCCGCCCCTGTTTGGCTGACCCGCCTGCGGAGTCGCCCTCGACGATGTAGAGCTCGGACTCCGACGGGTCCTTGCTTTGGCAGTCGGCCAGCTTTCCCGGGAGCGACAGCCCATCCAGCGCCCCCTTGCGCCGGACGGTCTCCCGTGCCTTGCGGGCGGCGATGCGGCCACGCATCGCATCGCCGATTTTGGCCATGATTTTTCGGGCGGCCCCAGGGTTCTCCTCCAGGAAATTCCCGAGGCTCTCGTTCACCATCTGCTCCACCAAACCCTTGAGCTCCGAGTTGCCCAGCTTGGTCTTGGTCTGTCCTTCGAACTGGGGATTGGCCAGCTTCACGCTGATGACCGCTGCCAGGCCCTCGCGGGTGTCTTCGCCGGTGGGCGCTTCCTTCAAGTCCTTCCACACCCCTCCGCGCTCGGCGTAACCGTTGATGGAGCGGGTGAGCGCACTCTTAAAGCCCACCAGGTGGCTGCCCCCTTCGTGGGTGTTGATGTTGTTGGCGAAGGTGTAAATGCGTTCGTCGTAGCCATCATTCCACTGCATGGCGATTTCCAGCGCGACGTCGTCCTTCTCCGCCTTGAAGAAGATGGGCGGGTGCAGCGTCTCCTTCGACTTATTCAAATACTCGACGAAGGAAACAATGCCCCCGTCGAATTGGAAGGAGTGGCTCTTGCTGGTGCGCTCATCGGTGATGGTGATGGTCAGCCCGGCATTGAGGAAGGCCAGCTCACGCAGGCGCTGACTGAGGGTGTCGAAGCTGATGTCGGTGGTCTCAAAAATCGACGGGTCCGGCTTGAACCAGACGGTGGTTCCTCGCCCATCGGTGACGCCCACCTCGGCCACTTGCTGCTGGGGAATCCCGCGCGCGTACTTCTGCTCATACACCTTGCCATTGCGCTGAATTTCCAGACGCAGCCACTCGGAGAGGGCGTTGACGCAACTGACGCCCACGCCATGCAACCCCCCTGAGACTTTGTAGGCCGAATTTTCGAATTTCCCCCCGGCGTGCAGCTTGGTCATCACCACGTCCACGGTGTCCATCCCGTGTACCGTCGGATGCGGCCCCACCGGAATGCCTCGGCCGTTGTCCTTCACGCTGACGCTGCCATCCACGTGGATGGTGACTGCCAGCGCCGTGCAGAAACCGGCCAGCGCCTCGTCGACTGAGTTGTCGACGACTTCATAGACAAGGTGATGCAGCCCGTAGACGTTGGTGTCGCCGACGTACATCCCGGGGCGCTTCCGGACGGCTTCCAAACCTTCCAACACCGTAATCGACGACGCGCCGTACTCCGCCTGGCCAGAGGTCGTCGAGGCCTCTGGGGCGGGCTTAGAGAGACCGTTCAAGGAGCTTGTTTCCTAACACGCGACCCCGTGTGTCACAAGGCGGTCTGCCCGTCCCAAGCTAGCGAAATGACACACGAAATTCGCCCTCGCAGGGGAGGAATTCACGCGTCGCCGGGAGGCCTCGGCGAAGCCTCTTCCAGGGCCCGCACCAGGTCGGCAAAGGCCTCCGGCGAGCCCACCAGAGGCCGGGCGATGAGGAGCTTTCCCGCCGGGCGAACTTCCAGGACGAGGCGCGTCCACAGTCGCCGCTCGGTGCGCGTCGCGCCCAGCTGTGTCCAGGGAATGTGCAGCGGAGGGGCACCCCAGGGCCGAAAGACGTCAATGCCGGCGGTGTCCATGCGGATGCCAAAGTCGGGGCGCGGACGGAGGAGAACCCAGCCGACCGCAAAGCCCACGGCCAGCGCGCCCAACAGCACCGCCCGCACCGTCCCCAGGGGTTCTGTCCCCCGTAGGCCAGAGGCCAGCGCCCAGGCGGACAGCACCACCGACAGCACGGCCGCGGCCAGGAGCGCCCGGCGCAGCCCGCGAGGACGAAAGGCGAAGAAGCGGACGCTCACCGTGGGCCCCTCCAGTTTAGTCGATTGGAGCGGAGGCTGGGAAAACCGCGCCGGCTTCCACGGCGAGCCACTGGGTGTCGGCACCGGCTGCATCCCGGACCAGGCCCGGCTCGGTGGTGGTGAGCAGCACCTGCGCCCCCGAGCCAGCCAAATAGCGCATCAGGTAGGTGTTTCGCTCCGGGTCAAGCTCACTGGAGACGTCGTCGAGGAGCAGCAGCGGCGAGCGGCCCAGGGCGAACCGGAGGTTCTCAATCTCGGCGATTTTCCACGAAAGCACCATCGCCCGGGCCTGCCCCTGCGAAGCGAAGGACCGCGCCGAATGGCCGTCGAGCCAAATGTCGAGGTCATCGGCATGGGGGCCCACGGACGTAAAACCCCGCTCACGGTCTCGGCCAAGCCGCGCGTGAAGGGCGTCAAGCAGTTCGGCCCCCAGCGCCTGAACATCAGCCGTGGCCACGTCCAACTCCAAATGCACCGGGAGGTAACGGAAGCGCGCCCCCGCGAGCTGGCCAATGGAGGCCACCGCCGCTTCGGCCCGCGGAGCAAGTTCTTTCAACAGGTCGCGCCGGAAGGCGAGGATGCGCGCCCCCGCTTCGGCCAACGTCTCGTCGAAGGCCAAGAGGTAATCCGGCCCCGCGCCGTCCTTGAGGAGGCGATTGCGATTGCGCAGCGCCCGCACGTAGGTGCGGGACGCGCGCAGGAAGGCCGGGAAGCGGTTGAAGACCGCCCGGTCCAGAAATGTCCGGCGCTCCTGGGGTGCCCCCTTCACCACCGCCAAATCATCCGGGGTGAAGGCCACCACTGAGACGCCGCCGAAATACTCCTCCAGCGCCCGCACGTGCTTTCCGTCGACCGACGCCTGGCGGAGGCCATCTTGGATGTCGACTGCGATTTCTCGGGTGGCGCCGGCCAGTGCGAATTGTCCGGCCACGCGCGCCGATGGCCTTTCGAAGCGAACCAGCTCCACCAGCCGTGCTGCGCGCAAAGGCTTCAGGGTGCAGAGGAAGTAAATGGCGTCCAGGAGGTTGGTTTTGCCCTGCCCGTTGCGCCCCACCAGCACCGTGGTGTGCGGCGAGGGGAACAATTCCATCGCCGCGAGGTTGCGAAAGTCCCGAAGCTGGAGGCGTTGAAGAAGCACCCTCTGCCGGTGCTTTAGACGCGCATCGGCATGACGACGGCGGTGTAGCTGCGGTCACCCGGCGCGTGCACCACACCCGGGCTGTGCTCATCGCCCAACTCGAGGACCACCTCATCCTCGTCCAATGCGGAGAGAACGTCCGACAGGTAGCGCGCGTTGAAGCCAATGCTGATTTCCGGGCCGGTGAAGACCACGTCGAGGTCGTCCTTGGCCTCGCCCAGGTCGGGATTCTGCGAGGTCAACCGGAGGAGATTTTCGGTGAGGCTCAGCTTGACGGCGTTTGACTTGTCGACGCTGAGGAGTGCGGTGCGCCGGAGAGCCTCCAGAAAGCGCACCCGGTTCAACTGGACAATGCGCGAGCCTTCCTTGGGGATGACCCGCTGATACTCTGGAAATTGCCCGTCGATGAGGCGCATCACCATGGTCAGGCCCTTTTTGGCGAAGAGGGCCGAATTCATCGCGAAGCCCAACTGGCACTCCGCGTCGGGTGCTTCTTCCAGCAGGCGCTTGAGTTCCAGCAAACCCTTGCGCGGGATGATGACCCCGCCTTTGAGTTTGAAGTCACCGGGAAGGGTGCGTTCGACCAAAGCCAGGCGGTGCCCATCGGTGGCCACCATCCGCACCTTGTCTGTCGAATGCGGTTCAAAGAAGACGCCGTTGAGGATGTAGCGCGTCTCATCGCTGGAAATGGCGAAGGACGTCTTTCGAATCATCTCGAGAAGAACTTCTCCACTCACCGTGACCGACGGCGCGTCGTCCTCGCGGGGAAGCTTTGGGTATTCGTCGGGCGACATGCCGACGATTTTGAAGTGCGCGGTGCCACTCAAAATCTCCGCATAGTGGTTGGGAAGCTTGCGGATGGTGATTTGCTGCTCCGGGACATTCTGGACAATGTCGAAGAGGGTGCGGGCAGCAACGGTGATGCTTCCCTGCTTGGTGACTTCGGCGAAGTGTTCGCTCACCACCCCCACGTCCAAGTCAAAGGCTGTGACTTGGACAGCGGTTTTGGTGGCGGTGACCAGGACGTTGGAGAGAATGGGCATCGTCGTCTTGCGCTCGACGATGCCCTGCGCCCGGTACAGAGCGCGCTTGAGCTCATCGGCGGCGATGCGAAATTCCATGGCCTTCCCTCACTCCCCTTGGTGTCGTCCGTGTAGCGCTGGCACGCTGGGCCAGTCAACGAAACGGGATGGCCAACATTGGCTTTCCGCTCCGACACACAAGCAGGGCGGCTGCAGCGCTGCCGTGGGCAATTGCGAAGCACCGGGGGCTGGAGCCTGCAGCACAACCCCTTGGGACGTCGGTGGATGGCAAGGCGGGGGGACTGCTGTCGGTGGCCACAAGGAAGGCACTTGACAACCGGCCCATTCATGAGAATGAGTTGCATTCTCAATGTCGAGCTCTCTTCGTTTGGTGGGACTTCTCAGCCTTGCCGTGGGTGGCTGCACTTCCTTGCCGCAACCCACGCCGGCGGACGTCTCGCGCGCACAGCAGGCACAACCGGACATCACGCTGGAGAGCCTCACCCAGGCGAGGAAGACGTACGTCAAGACATGCAGTGGCTGTCATGCGCTTCACCTGCCTGCGGAATTTCCCGCCAGCCGTTGGCCTTCCCTGGTGCAAGAGATGATGACTGTCCAGAAGGTGAGGCTTTCTGGCGAGCAACGGCAGCAAATTGAGGAATTCCTCATCGCGATGTCTCCGTAAGACAGGCGGCAAGGGCCTACCGGTTCTCCTCTGAATAAGAGTTGTTAATTCACTAGCAGAAGCCGTAGTCACCCTGAGGTTGGGGAGAAACGGCACAAGCCGCGGAAACTTAAGAGGGTTTTGTCCCTGAAGGCTGTGGGCGACGCTGGGGCAATGCCCGCAAAGACGCTGGAAGGCTTGCCTCTGTGGCCGCTCGGCCCCCAGCGAACGGGCGCGAGACAAAACTCACCACAGGCCTCCCCACAGGTGTCGCGCAGGTGACGTCGGCATGTCGGCTACCTTGGCAGACTGAAGTTGCCCACAAGTTGAACCTCAGCGGTGCGCCAGGGAACCGCTTGGCTGGCTGCCACGGCAGTGGAACGGACAGGCGAATTGTCCTTCCCCGCGCGCGGGCTACAGCACGCCCAGCTTGGCCTCCAACTCCTCAAGCTCCTTGCGCACAAGGGCGTCCGTTTCCCGCGTGCGCTCCACCTTGCGCACCGAAGAGATGACCGTGGAATGGTCCTTGTTGAAGCGGGCGGCGATTTCCGGAAAGGAACTTCGGGTGAGGCGCCGGGCTAGGTACATGGCCACTTGACGGGCGTGGGCCAGATGCTTGGTCCGCCGGTCGGCACGCAGCTCCTCAACGGCAACCTTGTAGTAGCGGGCGGTCTCGCGCTGAATCTGCTCGATGTCCACCGGCCGGTGCGCCGGAAGAATGTCGCGCAACACCTGGGCAGCAAATTCCTCGGTGATGGGTTGCCCGGTGAGACTGTGCACCGCCGAGATTTTGACCAGCGCCCCTTCCAGTTCGCGGACGTTTTTCTGGACGTGGCGAGCGATGAAGTGACAGACGTTGTCTGGCAACTCAAAGCCCTCCAGTTCGCCCTTCTTTTTGAGAATGGCGATGCGAGTCTCATAGTTGGGCTCTTGGATGTCGGTGATGAGCCCTTGGGTGAACCGACTGCGGAGCCTCTCTTCCAGGCCCGGAATCTCCGCCGGCACGGTGTCCGAGGTCAGCACCATGGCCTTCGACATCTCGTGCAGGGCATTGAAGGTGTAAAAGAATTCCTTTTGGGTTTCTTCCTTTTTCCCGAGAAACTGGATGTCATCCACCAGCAGGACGTCACATTCTTCTCGGAATTTCCGGCGAAACTCGGACATTCGGTGATCGCGGACACTCTCCACAAATTCGTTCGTGAACTCCTCGGAGGACAGATAGACGATGTGGGCGCTCGGGTTTCGACCGAAAATGGCGTTGCCCACCGCATGCAACAGGTGGGTCTTCCCGAGGCCGGTGCCCCCGTAGATGAAGAGGGGGTTGTAGGCCCGCCCCGGGCTCTCGGCCACCGCGGACGCCGCCGCCGCCGGCAGCTGATTGCTCTCGGCGACGACGTAGTTGGTGAAGGTGAAGCGGTCGTTGAGGCGCGGTGGACGAACCCTGCTGGGGCTTCGCTCCCGGACCGCGGGCAGCGTGACATCGGCCGCACTCGGCTCGATGACTTCGTACCCCACCCCAGTCGGGCTCCCGACCAGGCGCAACAGTGCCTCCTCAAGCAGTGGTCGGTAGTGGTCATCGACCCAGTCACGAAAGAATCGGTCCGGGACGCCCAGGACAAGCTGGCCCTCGCGCAGAGCGATGGCCTGCATCCGCTCGAGCCAGGTCAGCGCGTAGCTTTTGCCATCCTCGCGGAGCATGCCCAGGGCTTGCGCCCAGAGCTGTTGGGCGTCCGGCGAGCCTGCTGACTTCTCCGCGGGAGCTGACAAGGGAATGGGGCCTCGGGACCGGTGGGCGGGGCCGGCAGTTGTACGATCGCCTGAAGCCGACGGGGCGAGAAAAAAACTGAAAGCGCCCCAAGAGGCACCTTGGATTCCGCCCGGGCCTCGTTGACGGCCGCACTGCTTTGCGTTAAGGCGCGCCGCCTCCCGAAGGGACGGATCAGACCCTTGCCCAAGCGTACCTACCAGCCCTCCAAGCTGCGCAGGAACCGGACCCACGGTTTCCGCAAGCGCAATTCCACCAAGGCCGGTCGCGCGGTGCTCAAGCGCCGCCGCGCGAAGGGGCGGAAGCGGTTGGCCGCCTCCGCGCCAAAGAAGTAGTCCGGGGTCGGTACGTCCATGGCCCGCGCTGGTGCCGCGGAGGGCTTTCCCCGCACGGCGCGCATCCGCAAGCGCGTCGACTTCCTCCGAGTGCAGCAGCGGGGCAAGAAGCTGTCGGCAGGTCCGCTGGTCGCACTGGTTTTGCCGGCGGCGGGCCGGACCGCGCGACTTGGCCTCACCGTCTCCAGCAAGGTGGGCAACGCCGTCGTCCGGGCGCGGGTCAAACGCCACTTACGCGAGGTGTTTCGGCGCCGCCGGGCGAGCTGCCCGCCGGTGGAGTTGGTGGTCATCGCTCGGCCGTCTGCCCGCGAAGCCTCCGGCCGGGAATTGGCGGCGGCCTTCACCACGCTGCTGGCGACGTTAGAGAGGGCCTCGCGTTGAGACTCCTCAGCTTCCTGTTGGCGGTGCCCATCCACCTGTACCGGTGGCTTCTGTCGCCGCTTTTGCCGCCCGCCTGTCGGTTTTACCCCTCGTGCTCCGCCTATGCGCTGCAGGCGCTGCGCACGCACGGGCCCTTTCGTGGTGGCTGGCTGGCGCTGGGCCGGCTGAGCCGCTGCCATCCCTTCAACCCAGGCGGCGTGGATTTGGTGCCGCCCGCCGCGGGAAGGACTTGAACCGACGTGGAGAATGACTCGCAGAAGCGACTGATGCTGGCGCTGCTGGCCAGCTTCGCCCTCACTGCCCTTTACATGCTGGTGACGGGAGGCGGCCCGGGCGCCTCCAAGCCGGAAGCCTTGTCCCCGGACGCTGGCCCGCCCCCGGCCGTGGCCGCCCCCTTCGTGGCCCCGACGACACCCCTTGCCGCGCCTGGCCCGACTTCCGCCGCCCCGACCTCGAGCGAAGTGCCTTCCCGAACCCTGCACGTCCAGCGCGCCCAGGTGCACTTCTCTCTGTCGACGGAAGGTGCCGGGCTCACCTCGGCCGAACTGCAGGGTCCGAAAATGCGTGAGGTCAGCCACCTCTCCATTCCGGAGGGCTTCGCCTTGCTCTTCGGTAAGGAAGTGCCGCCCGCCCCGCAGATGAACCTTGCCGAGCCGGTGGTGGGTCGTCCCCTGCCACTGTCCGTTTCTCTCTCCGGCCCGGCGCCCATCGCGGCCGACCTTCGCTACGCCGTCGCCAGCGAAGGGCCGGACCAAGTCACCTTCGTCGGCCGCACCGCCGCCTGGGAAGTCACCAAGCGCTTCACCTGGAGTCCGGACGGCTTCGAGATGAACGTCAGCGTGTCCTTAAGGAATTTGACCGGCCAACCTCTCACCGGGGAGCTCGGCCTTCATGAAGTGCGAGCCATTGACCCGGCCCAGGAGGAAAAGCCGAGCATGTTTGGCGGCGTCGGCAACCTGTCCGACGCCGCCTGTCTGGTGAAGGACTCGTTTCAGAAGCTTTCGCCTTCGGACAAGCCCGAGACGAAGCAATACCCAGGGGCGGTCTCATGGACCGGTGTCAACCAGCAATATTTTCTGTCCGCCGTCTTCTCGGTGGGGACCCCTCGCGAGGGCCGCTGCGTGCTGGCAGCCAGCCCCGTCGCGCGCGAGGCCACCGTGTGGTTCCCGGTGCAGGTGCCGCCCGGGGAGACGGTGACGCAGAGTTTTGGTGCCTTCGTGGGGCCCAAGGACAGCGAAGTGCTGGCCTCGGTCCCCTCGCTGCCTTCCAACCGCGGTCCCAACGCCTGGTCGCCTCGGCTGGAGCGCGCCGTGGACTTCGGCATCTGGGCCGTCATCTGCAAGCTGATGCTGGTGGTGTTGCGCGTCTTCCACGGGGTGGTGGGGAACTGGGGAGTGGCCATCATCCTGCTGACGGTGGTCGTCAAGGTGATGCTGCTGCCGCTGACGCACCGGATGATGATGAGCCAGGAGAAGATGAAGAAGCTGCAGCCCAAGCTGGAAGCGCTCAAGACGAAATTCAAAGATGACAAAGAGAAGCAGCAGCAGGAGACGATGCGCGTCTACCAGGAGGCGGGCGTCAACCCCTTTGGCAGCTGCCTGATGCTGCTGGTGCAGCTGCCCATTTGGGCTGCCCTCTTCACCACCCTGCGCAACAGCTTTGAGATTTACCGGGAGCCCTTCCTCCACCACTTCCTCCCGGACCTCACCTTCAAGGACCCCACCTACATCCTCCCGGTGCTGCTCGGGCTGTCGCAGATTGTCACAGGACTGCTTCAGCCGATGGCGGTGGATGCTGCCCAGCAGCGCATCATGGTTTGGTTTATGCCCATCTTCTTCACGGGCATCATGTTGAATTACCCGGCCGGACTGTTGCTCTACATCTTCACCAACAACGTACTGACAGTGGCCCAGACCTACAGCCTCAAGCGGTGGGTCCAGACACGGCCCGCGGAGAAGCCGAAGTGACTGAACCGGTGGAAGGCGCTGGGCCCTTGCCGCCCGACCGTCCGGCGGAAGCAGCCGCGGTCCTTCGGGAGTTGCTCCGCCTGGCCGACGTGCCGGCGACGCTGGACGTCAAGGACACCGCCGACGGAAGCATCAGCATTGCGCTGCAGTTGGGCGTCGAGCTGCCGGGGGTGATGCTGGGGCGGCGGGGCACCTTCGTCGACGCACTTCAATTTCTGGTGAACAAGCTGACCCACCGCCCTGGAAGCGAACGCCGCTGGGTGTCGTTGGGCGTGGGAGAGCATCCGCCGCCCCGAGGGCCGCGTCCGCCCCGCAGTCCGCCCGGTACCGCCCAGGGCCTTCGGCCACCGATGGCCCCCCGTCCGGTCCCAGCGGAGGCGGCGCCTGCGGCAGTGGACAGGCCGCCCGCCCCGCGCCGCAGCGCGCTTCCTGAGGAGGCCGTGGAGGTCACCGAGGACATCGAGTTGACGCGCGCGGCCCGCGCCCTGGCCGAAGCCTCGGCCACCACCGGCCGCTTCTACGGCGTCGTGGCGCTCTCGGCCGAGGACCGTGCCAGGATGGTGCGCGCCGTCTCGACTGTCGCCGGCGTCCGCCCGGTGCTGGAAGGGGAAGGCCGGCTGCGCCGGCTGGTGCTGACGCCGGACCGGCCGATGCCGATGCCGCGTAAGACACACCCGCTGGGCGTGGACGTCGATGAGGGGGGAGGCAGCGACGAGTCCGGCGGCTGAGGGAGGCCACCATGGGGAAGGGCAAGCCGCTGAAGGACCGCCTCTTCGGCGCGGCCGTACTCAAGATGAGCTTCCGCCTCCGCGGTGCCGAGGACTCCCCGGCCTTCAGCGGCATCTACCCCGGCGTCTTGAGAGACCTTGAACTCGACGATGAAGCCGTCGAGCGCTACATCGAAGAACATCGCTCCGAAGTGGAGGCCGCCGCCCGTGGCGCGCCCTGACAGACTTCCGCTGGGGTGTTCCACGTGGAACATGTTTCCGAGGCCGACGCCTGCAGCGTCCTGCAGCAGCCAGAGGGAACGCCACCCGCCCGAATTGTGGAGAAAGTGGGGGAAACCCCCCAAACCGGCACATTCCCCATGGTTACAGGCACTTGGGGGGACCCATTTTCGGCCCACTTGTGGATAAGCCGGAATTTCTGGAGCGGCTTCGCTTGGGTGCTACCTCGCTGGGTGTCCAGGTCCCGCTGGACGCCGCCGAGGCGCTGTTCTGGCTGGGGAGCGAACTGCTGCGCTGGAACGCGAAGGTGAACCTGACGGCCATCGTGCATCCGAATGACGTTCTCGACAAGCACATTTTGGATTCGCTCGCCTTGGTTCCGGTCCTGGCTGCGGAGTCGCAAAGCCTTCTCGATGTTGGGACGGGCGCCGGCTTCCCGGGCCTTCCGTTGGCGCTTCTGCGGCCCGAGCTTCGGGTTTGGCTGGTCGACTCCGTGGCCAAGAAGGTCGGCTTTTTGAAGCATGCGGTGGCGGGGCTCGGCCTGGCGCCTCGGGTCCGGGCGGTGCACGCAACGTTGAAGGGAGTGCCCGCCGAGGAGGGCCTGCCTCCCATGGACGCTGTCGTTTCGCGCGCCTTCCGCGACGTGCCCCGATGGGTTGCCTTGGGGGGGCTGTACCTCCGTCCGGGCGGTCAGCTGCTCGCCATGGCTGGGGGCGGCTTTGAAGTGCCAGCGCTGGCCGGATGGGGCCCGCCCGACGTCCATCGCCTCACGCTGCCGTCGGGGGCCGGCCGCACCGTGCTCGCCTACCGCAAGCCTCCGGAAGAAGGCTGAAAGCCAGCCCCCACCCCAGGGTGTTCCACGTGGAACACCCCAGAAATTCTCCCTGTCATCCGAGCGTGCTACCACCCGCATCCAGCGTCACTGGAGTTGGAAGGGAGTCATCGGGGCATGGGCCGCGTCATCTGCATCTCCAACCAGAAGGGCGGGGTCGGCAAGACAACGACCGCCATCAACCTGGCGGCCAGCCTGGCGGCATCCGAGCAGCGCACCCTTCTGGTCGACATGGACCCGCAGGGCAACGCCGGCAGCGGGCTGGGACTGAAGCGGGACACTCTGCACGGCACGGTGTACGAGGCTTTGCTGGCTGGACGTCCCATGAAGGAGTTGGTGCACAGCACCGAACTGCGCTTCCTGTCGGCCATCCCCTCGACGCCCGACTTGACTGGCGCGGAAGTGGAGCTGGTGGGCCTGGACCGGCGCGAGTACCGCCTTCGGGATGCGCTTCGACCTCTGGCTGCGGAGTACGACTACGTCCTCATCGACTGCCCGCCTTCGCTCGGGCTGTTGACCCTCAACGCACTCACCGCTGCCGACTCCGTCCTCATCCCGCTGCAGTGCGAATACTTCGCCCTGGAGGGCCTTTCGCAGCTGATGCACACCGTGGAGTTGGTGAAGCGAGGCCTCAACCCGGGCCTGGCCACCGAAGGCATCCTGCTCACCATGTTCGACGTCCGGGCGAACATCGCCCACCAGGTGGCCGACGACGTGCGCGGTTACTTCAAGGAGCTGGTTTTCTCGGCGGTTGTCCCGCGCAACGTCCGGCTGTCCGAGTGCCCCAGCTTCGGCAAACCGATTCTCCTCTACGACATCAAATCCAAGGGCTGCGAAAGCTACCTCGCGCTGGGGCAGGAGATTCTGCGCCGGGGGGCCGGCCCCACCGTCCCGCATGCCGCTTGACATGGCCCCCACCGCACCGGTGAATACCCCGTCTGACCGGCCTGTGAAGCGCGCGCTGGGCCGAGGCCTGTCGGCGCTCATCCCCCAGGCGGAGGCTGCTCCACTCACCGGCGACCCCGGGCCCGGCGTCCTCCGGCTTCCGGTGGAGCGCATCGCCCGGGACCCGCGTCAGCCGCGCAAGCACTTCGAGACGGCCAGCCTCCGCGCGCTGGCGGATTCCATCCAAGCCGAGGGCATCCTCCAACCGGTGCTGGTCCGCCGCGACGGGTCGGGGTTTCAACTCATCGCCGGAGAGCGGCGCTGGCGGGCGGCCCAGCTGGCTGGGCTGCTTGAAATTCCAGCCATCGTTCGGGACGTCACGCAGGCCGAGGCCTTCGGCCTCGCCCTCGTGGAAAACCTGCAGCGGACGGACCTCAACCCCATCGAGGAGGCGGAGGGCTACCGGCGGCTGGTGGACGAATTCGGCCTGACACAGGAGGAAGTGAGTGTCCGTGTCGGCAAGGAGCGCTCCACGGTGGCCAATGCGCTGCGGCTGCTGGCGTTGCCAGAGGCAGTGAAGGCCCTGGTCAGCTCGGGAGCGCTCGGCATGGGGCATGCGCGTGCCGTGCTGGGTGCGGCCGAGGCCGAACGGGTGGCCTTGGCCGAGCGTGTCGTCTCGGCTGGCCTCTCGGTGCGCGAGACGGAGCGACTCGCGCAGGCCCATCGGCGCCGGGCGGCCAAGGCCGGCGCGCGGCGAAAGCATTCCCCAACGGTCGCTGCGCGTGCCCTGGTGGAGGAGCTGCAACGGGTCCTTGGCACCAAGGTGCACCTTGAGGACCGCGGTGGGGCGGGAAGCCTCACCGTCGACTTCTTCTCGTATGAAGACCTGGAGCGTATTGTTCGCATCCTGCGCCGGTGAACCGCTTCCCATCCCGGGAAGGGGTGGGTGACAGAGATGAGCGGGACGACAGGACGATGCCGGTGCTCAAGCGTGAGGAGGAAAACGTGGTGGTTCGCGGCGGTGACGTCCACACCTTGCTTGGCAAGGGGAGCGAATTCGAAGGGAAGCTGACCTTCGAGGGGCAGGTCCGCATCGACGGGAAGTTCTCCGGCCAAATTTTTACCAAGGACACGCTCGTCATCGGCGAGGGCGCCCGGGTCAACGCTGAAATCAGCGCCGGCACCGTCATCATCAACGGCGCGGTGGAGGGAAACGTCCGTGCCACGCAGCTGATTGAGTTGCATCCCCCCGGACGGATGAAGGGCAACCTCGAAGCGCCCTCGCTGTCGATGGACAAGGGCGTGATGTTTGAGGGCACCTGCAAGATGGAGGGTGCCGGCAAGACGGGCGCGCCCACGCCCACGCTCGCGCCCGGCTCGCCGCCCGAGCTCCCGCGGCGCTAGTCCTCTGGGGACTCCCCGGGTGGCAGCCTTTCGCCCAGCGCCGTTGGCTGCACTCCTGCTGGCACTGGCGTGCCTCGCCTGCCGTCCGAGGCCCTCGGTGGTCCCGCTGGTGGATGCCGGCGCGGTGGCCCGCGTCGCGACGCCGCCGCAAATTACCCTCAACCTTCCAGGGAGCTGGGCAGTCACCGCCGGTCCGGACGGCGTGGTCCGCGCCTCAAGTCCGCGGGGGCAGCCGGTGCTGCGGGCCGAGGTGCAGCGGGGCCTCGGGCTGCCGACTGCCGACACGCTGCGCACCGGCTTTCTCGGCGGCCTGCGCCACCTGCGGGAGCGCTCCGAGAGCGTGACCGAGGCACCGGGCTTCATCGCGCTGCGCTTCGTCCTCGCCGAGCCGGATGCCGGAACGTCCGAGACCGAGGCCCTGCTGGCGGCCACGACGCTTGGGGAGGACACGCTGTTGTGCGCGAGTCTCCGCGGCGCGACGCATCAGGAGCTGGACGCGGCGCAGACGGCGTGCCAGGCGGCTGGCGCCGCGCCGGTCCGCTGAAGCCACGGGCCGGCGCTGCCTACGCGCCGGGGACGGCGAGGCTGAGGCCGAAGTCGCCCCAGCGGTCGGTCCAAAAGGCCGTCTGTGTCAGGCCGGCCGCTGCCAGCTCAGCCTTGACTTGGTCGGGCTGAAATTTCGCGCTCACTTCGGTGCGCAGCAATTCCCCAGCGCCGAAGTCCACCCCCAGCGCCAAGCCCGGCAGCTCCACGTGCTGGGCCACCGAGGAGCGAAGCAGCATTTCAATCCACCCCTGCCGCGCGTCGTAGCGCGCGAGATGCTGGAAGCGCTCGAGGACGAAGTCTGCGCCCAGCTCGCGGTTCAGCACCGCCAACACGTTGCGATTGAATTCTGCGGTGACGCCTTGCCGGTCGTTGTAGGCCGCTTCCAGTCGCGGAATGTCCTTCACCAGGTCTGTCCCCAGCAGCAGGGCATCCGAGGGGTCCATCTGCTCGGCCAAACGCCGCAGGAAGCGTGCCCGGGCCTCCGGCTTGAGGTTGCCCAGCGTTCCACCGAGGAAGGCAATCAGCCGCACGCCACCGCGGGGCAGGTGCGCCAGGTGCTTTTCGAAGTCCCCCACCACCGCGTGGACGCTGACCCCTGGGTAGTCGGCGGCGATGGCGGCCGCTGCCGTCCGCAGCGTCGGCTCGCTCACATCAAAGGGGGCGAAGCGTTCGAGCGTGCCTTCGGCCTTGAGCGCCGAGAGGAGCACCCGCGTCTTCTCCGAAGTTCCAGCGCCGAGTTCCACCAGCGTCTGAGCGCCAGTGCGCTGCGCAATCTCCCCGGCATGGGCGAGCAAAATCTCGCGCTCTCGGCGCGTCGGGTAGTACTCGGGCAGCCGGGTAATTTCATCGAAAAGCCGGCAGCCGCGCTCGTCGTAAAACCATTTGGGGGGAAGCTCGCGGGGCCGGGTGCCGAGGCCACCGCGGGCGTCGGTCACCAGGGCGCTGGCCAAGTCCAAGGGACTGAGGTGCACCTCCACCCGAACGGCGCGGTCGCGACGGGAGTCGGGGCGGACGAGCGAGTCGAGGCGCATGGGGCAGTCCTTTAAGGCTCAGGCGTCGCGGGCACAGCGAAAGCCGGCAAATATTTGTCGGCGGACGGGTAAGTCCCAGTTGCGGAAGGTGGCCCGGGCCGCGACCGGCGCAACGGCCCAGGAGCCACCGCGCAGCACCTTACAGCCGCTGCCGAAAAAGACCTGGGAGTATTCGGGGTAAGGGAAGGCCTCGAAGCCCGGGTAGGGCTGGAAGTCCGAGGCGGTCCATTCCCAGACGTCCCCCACGAGGCCGAGTGCCCCAGAGGCGCTCGCTCCGGCGGGGAAGCTCCCCACGGGGCACGGGCGTGCGGCGCGGGGCCAAAGGTTGGCGCGTTCCGGGCCGGGAGGTGCCTCACCCCACGGCCAGCTCCGCGCCACCCCCTCCGGTGCCCAGCGGGCAGCCGTTTCCCATTCGGCCTCGGTGGGAAGGCGCCGGTGCGCCCAGCGCGCGTAGGCGTCCGCCTCGTACCAGCAGACGTGCACCACCGGCTCATCCGGCGGCAGGGGCTCCCATCGCCCGAAGCGTCGCCGCTCCCAAGCAGCGCCCGTCCGCCGCCAATACGCTGGGGATTCGAGTCCCGCGGCCAGCCGGTGCTCCCAGCCGGGCCGACTCCACAGCGAAGCATTCCGGTAGCCACCGGCTTCGATGAAGTGCGCAAACTCTTGGTTGGTGACGGGCGTCCGGTCGATGAAGAAGGGCGCGACTTCGCGGCGGTGGGCGGGCCTTTCGTTGTCATAGGCCCAGGCCTCGTTCGAGCCGAGGGTGGTGGTGCCACCCGGTACCGGCACTTCGCCGCGCTCGACCGCGTCGGGCGCCGGTGGCGGCGGCAAGGCGGCGTCTGGCGGTTCAAGGGTGACGCGCGTCACCAGTTGCAGCGTCGCGAGCAGCGTCTCGATGTGCTGCTGCTCATGCTGGGCCACCATGCCGTAGACAAAACCGTCGGCCAATAGCCTCTCGTCCGCGCTGCTCTCCGGCCCGGCTTCCAGCAGCTCGAGCGAAGCCTGGCGCACCCGGGCGGCGTAGTGGAATGCCTCCTGGACGCTGAGGAGTGGCAACGCGGCGCGGCTCCGCCGGGGGTGGCGAAAGGCGTCGTACAGGGCATCCACGCCCGGCTGACTGAGCCGGGGGCCGCCGAGAGCGCGCACCAGCCACTGCTCCTCGTAATTGGCAATGTGGGCGACGTCCCAGATGGGGGGAGACATGAGCTCCGAGTGCTGATGCACCAGCTCCGTGGCTGGGACGGGGGCAAGGAGCGCCAGGAGGCGCTCGCGGGCCAGCGTCAGCTCAGCCCGGGCACGGTCCAGCCAGGGCGGTGCCGCGCGGCGGCTGGGCAGGGGCCTCCGCATGTCAGGGGGGAGAAGTTGCGTCAGCCCTCGCCGGTGTGCAACCCCATCGGCGTGACAAACGTGTCCGATGTTGGGCTTTTGAACTAAGGCTTACAGCCCCAAGGCTCTGCAGCAGAGACAATCCACATACATATGTCTTTAAACGCCCGGGGCGCTGTGGCAGTGTGGCCGGCTCTGGGGCCAGAGCCTCAGAGAGGAGAGAAGCCAGAGATGTCAGTCGACAAGGCATTTCGCGAAATGATTAGCGCGGAGGTGGAACAGCAGCTGAAGTCGTTCCAGACCACCATCGCCAGAGATTTGAGCGCCCTGCGCGCGATGGCCGAGCGTCTCGGTCCAATTGCTGGACTGCTGGGCGGCTTTTCGCCCACCAGCCGGCGCCGGGGCCCGGGTCGCCCTCCTGGCGTGGGCCGCAAGGCCGTTGGCCGTCGCGGCCGCCGGACACGGCTGCCTGCTGGGGGTGCGTGCGCCATCATCGGCTGCAAGCGGCCGAGTCGCACCAAGGGGTATTGCTCAGCGCATTACCAGAAGCTGCGAATGCTCACCCGAAGCAACCGCCGCCCGGCCGATTGGAAGGACTACGCGCCTCCCCAGTCGGTCACGGACTTGGTCCTTCCCCGCGGCCGCGCCGCTCACAAGAAGAAGGATTCAAGCGGGAGCTGAGCCCAGGTCGCCCTGTTCATGCCCGGCCGGGAACTGGAGCCAGGAATTCACCTGGACCTCGCCGGGTCCACCACCTACGCGGACTACCTGCGCCTCGACCTCCTCCTCTCGGCCCAGCGTCCGCGCTCGCAACCTGAGCACCACGACGAGCTGCTGTTCATCATCCAGCACCAGACGAGCGAGCTGTGGCTGAAGCTTCTGATTCATGAGTTGCTCGCCGCCCGTCGCGAAGTCCAAGCTGACCACCTCGAGCCGTCCTTCAAAATTCTGGCTCGGGTGGGGCAAGTCCAGAGGATGCTTTTCGAGCAGTGGGGCGTCCTGGAGACACTGACGCCCTCCGAATACCTCTCCTTTCGCAAGGTGCTCGGTCCGGCCAGCGGCTTTCAGTCCCACCAATACCGGGCCGTGGAATTTTTGCTCGGCAACAAGGACCGGACGGCGCTCCTCGCCCATCGCCACACGCCGGACATCCACGCCTGGCTCCTCGAGCTGCTCACCGCGCCCAGCCTCTACGACGAATTTTTGAGGCACCTCGCCCGTCGCGGTCTGCCCATTCCGGCCGGACGCGTGGAGCGGGACTTCTCTTTGCCCTACGAGGCCGACCCCGGAGTGACGGCCGTGTTCCGCACCATCTACGAGGCGCCGGAGCGCTACTGGGACGGCTACGAAATGGCCGAGAAGCTGGTGGACGTGGAGCAGCGGTTTCAGCTTTGGCGCTTCCGCCACATGCTCACCGTGAAGCGCATTATTGGAAGCCGGCCGGGAACGGGGGGCAGCTCGGGCGTGCCCTTTCTCAAACGCGCCCTGGACGTCACGTTTTTTCCCGAGTTGTGGGACGTCCGCACCGAGTTGCAGGCGCCCGGCTAACCGCTGGGCGTGTCCCGCTGCCAAAGGGGCGCCCGGCTCGTCGGAGACGCCGACTACGCTGTCACCCCAACGCCACAGAGCCTTTGGGGGGCGCGCCCGTGGAGCGACCCAAATACACCGAAGCTGAGCTGGTCCAAAACCGCGTGTCGGTCTTGCTGATGGGTGGCACGGCCGTGGAGCGAAAGGCGTGGGCCGAGGAAGCGGCCGGCCGGCTTCAGTGTCCCCTCACGCTGGTGGCAAGCCCCAGCGCCCTCCCCAGCGCACTGGCGCAGAAGGAGGGCGTTGTCCTGATGGAAGACGTCCTTGCGCTGGGCGAGGTCGCTCAACAGCTGCTGGTGCGCTGTCTTCAAACGCAGGAGGAGCGTCCGAAGCTGGTGGTGGGGCTGCAGCGCGGCGGCGCCTCGGCCTTTGCCGTGGAAGGCCTCCGGCCGGACCTCCACTACGCCCTGCGACTTGCCCAAGTCCACTTGGACGAGCCCGGCCTCCGCGACACCCTGCGCGCCCGGCGGGCCGCGGCGGCGCTGGCCGCGACGGCCCCACCCGCTGTTGCGCGGCCCCGAGGGGCCCGGCCGGCCGCCCCGAAGCGGCCCGCCCGGGCCAAGAAAAAGGCGGGCAAGCGCCACAAGCCGCGGCCGGCAACTGCCAAGCGCTCCCGCCGCTAGGTCCCCCCTGGGGCAGAGGCGTTAGGGAGTGAGTTGCTGCGCGTCCCGCACCAGCCGCTCCAAGGCCTCGGGGTCGGTCGAGTCGTAGTAGCCGCGAATGCGGCCTTGCCCGTCCACCAACACCACGTGGACGCCATGGATGAGCCCACCGACGTCGTCCGCCGCCCCTTCGCGGACCAGCGCGATTTTGAAACCCTCGGTGACGGCCTTTTGGACGGCCGCCGAGTCGCCGGTGAGGAAATGCCAGCGGGGCGACAGCGCGCCGTGTTGGGCGGCGAAGGCTCGAAGTTGTTCCGGCCTGTCGAAGTCCGGGTCAACGCTGACGGAAACCAAGTGGACCCGCTCGCCGAGTTTGCCCTGGAGTGCCGCGAGTCGCTCCGTCATCAGCGGGCAAATGGTGGGACACCGGGTGAAGATGAAGTCCGCCACCCAAGGCTTGCCGGCCAGCATGTCCGGACTGAAGGCGGCGCCGGTTTGGTCCGTGAAGCGGAAGGCCGGCACATTTCCGAGGACGGGAAGGGGGCGGGCCGGCGGGGCGAAGGCCCGGCGGCCGAGGGGCACGGCGGCGATGAGAGCCCCGAGGACCAACATCCACAGCGCAGGGTTCCGAAAGGCGTGCAGCGGGCGGGGAGCGGCGTTTTCCATGTGCGGTGGGGAGGGATGACGTACCTTCCGTCGAGGGTGGTCGTCAAACGCAAAGGCTGCGCGCCTTCGATGCCCCGCGCGGGCCGCGAGAAGCCTCTGCCGTTGCTGGTGAATCTCCGCTTCTGACGCAGCCTGGGCAACGTCGGGTTGACTTCGGGCGGTAGCGGCAGCAAAACCCGCACGCCGAAACACCGGCAGGAGAGGATTGGATGGACGTCGATTACACGCGCCACGCGCACGCGCGGCTCTTTCAAAATGACTTTCTGGAAGTCACCTCGAAGGTGCACCCGGTGGTGCCTTTCTTGGTGTACGGGCCGGTGGTGGTGGGGCTGTTGGCCTGGGGCCTGGCGCGCGGGCTGACCACTCCTGGGGCCGCGGCGGGCCTTTACCTCGCCGGTTGGATTGTCTGGGACATTGCCGAATACGCCATCCACCGCGGCTTCTTCCACTGGGAGGGGAGCGGCCCCTTCACCCGCAAAATCCACGACGTCATCCACGGCTACCACCACCACTACCCCGACGACCCCTTGCGCCTGGTGATGCCCTTGGGGGCGAGTGTCCCGCTGGCGCTGGTCATCGGCGGCGGGCTGTACCTGGTGGGGGCGCCGTTGGTGACCATCCCGCTCTTCGCCGGCTTCGTCAGCGGCTACCTCTGGTACGACTTCGTGCACTACTCCACCCACGCCCGCGAGCCGAAGACGGCCTGGGGCAAGGCCATCCGTTCTCACCACATGGCGCACCACTTCGCCTGCCCGGACAGGAATTTCGGCATCAGCCACCGCTGGATTGATGCCCTGGTGGGCACCCTGCGGACGCGCAGCCGCTCCTCGACCCCGGAGACGGTTGGGTCGGCAGTGCGGCCTGGTCGCTAGGCCGCCACCGCCGGGGCGGCGGTGGGCTGGAACAGCTGGTTGAATTCGCCGAGGGCCTTGTTGAGGGCGGCCTTCGTCTCCGCGGTAATTTCCTTTTTCTCGCGGATGCTGGCTGGAATTTCACGGTACTTGGCGTCGATAAATTCCAGCAACTCAGCGGCCCAGCGGGACATGTCCGCCACCGGGATGTCGCGGGCCCAACCGCGCTTGGCTGGGTCGTCTCGGTTGCTGGCGCCGTAAATCTGGATGACTTGCTCCTCGACCGGCATCGGCGCGTATTGGCCCTGCTTCAGAATCTCCACCAACCGAGCGCCGCGCGCCAACGTCTCCTGGGTGGCCTTGTCGAGGTCGCTGCCGAACTGGGCGAAGGCTGCCAACTCCCGGTACTGCGCGAGGTCCAGCTTCAAGGAGCCGGCCACCTGCTTCATCGCTTTGATTTGGGCCGCGCTGCCCACCCGACTGACCGAGAGGCCGACGTTGATGGCCGGTCGAACGCCTGAATAGAAGAGGTCGGTCTCCAGAAAAATCTGGCCGTCGGTGATGGAGATGACGTTGGTTGGGATGTAGGCCGAGACGTCGCCGGCTTGGGTCTCGATGATGGGAAGCGCGGTGAGGGAGCCGCCCCCCTCGGCATCCGAGAGCTTGGCGGCTCGCTCCAGCAAGCGCGAGTGGATGTAGAAGACGTCGCCCGGGTAGGCCTCACGCCCCGGTGGCCGGCGCAGCAGCAGCGAGAGCTGCCGGTAGGCCACCGCTTGCTTGGAGAGGTCGTCGTAGACGATGAGCGCGTGCATCTTGTTGTCGCGGAAGTACTCGCCCATGGTGCAGCCGGTGTAGGGCGCGAAGAACTGCATCGGCGCCGGGTCCGCCGCGGAAGCCACCACCACTGTCGTGTATTCCATGGCTCCGTACTGGGTCAGCTTGTCCACCACCTGCGCCACCGTGGACAGCTTCTGCCCGACTGCGACGTAGATGCAGTAAACGCCGGTGCCCTTCTGGTTGATGATGGCGTCGATGGCGACCGCCGTCTTCCCCGTCTGACGGTCGCCAATAATCAACTCCCGCTGTCCGCGGCCGATGGGCACCAGCGCGTCCAGGGCTTTGAGCCCGGTCTGCAGTGGTTCGTGCACGCTGCGGCGCTGGACGATGCCGGGCGCCTTAATCTCGATGCGCCGAATCTCGGTCGATTGGATGGGCCCCTTGCCATCCACCGGCTCTCCCAGCGCATTCACCACCCGGCCGAGGAGCCCCTTGCCAACCGGTACCGAGGCGATGGTCTTGGTCCGCCGCACGGTGTCGCCTTCGCGCAGCTCCTGGTAGGGACCCATCACTGCGATGCCAACGTTGTCTTCCTCGAGGTTGAGCACCAGGCCCTTGACGTTGTTGGAGAACTCCACCAGCTCTCCGGCCTCCGCGCCGGAAAGCCCATAGACGCGCGCGATTCCGTCGCCGATGGAGAGGATGGTGCCCGTCTCGGCGACGGTCACTTTCTTCCCGTAATCCTGAATCTGCTCCTTGAGGATTCTGCTGATTTCGTCGGCGCGAATTTCCATGTCGGTCCCGGGGTCGCGAAAGGGCGTGCCCTCCTACCATCCGCGGCACACAGAGGGCAACGCTCCAGGGACGTGCGGCGCACGGCTCCAGCGGACGCCGGTGCGCGGCCATTTCGGCCAGGGCTAGTTCGGCGGGACGAGGCGGACGTTGAAGGTGTAGCCCACCGCCACTGGCTTCCCCTGGAAAGTGACGGGGGAGTAGTGCGAGGAGTAGAGGCTTTCCAGCACCGCCTGTTCGAGGAAGGGCAACGTCTTCAAGACGGCGCACTTCTCGACTAGCCCTTCGACGGTGATGGTGCACTTCACAATCATCGTCCCCTCCACCCGCGCCTCGATGGCTTCGCGGCTGTAGGAGACGGGCTTGCCGGGGCTGATGAGTTTGGGGCGCGTCATCCCCTCGCCAAACGGAACGATGTCGCCCAAGGCCGGAGGCTGGAGCGGAGCCGCGGCGGCGGTTGGTGCGACGGCGGCCGCGGCCGGCTTGGTCGGCGCAACAGCGGCCAGCGCCGGCGGAGCCGCCGCCGGGACGGGAACCGGACCGCCGCTGTCGCGTTCCTTCTCGCGCTCCTCGCGTGAGAGGGGAACGGGCGTCGCGACGCGGGCGACGACTTTTTTCTGCAGACGGGCATTCACCAGCACGTCGCCGGAGCCGCCCGAGGTGATGGTTTGATTCGGGTAACCCTCCAGGACGAAGACCATTTCGGCGCTGGCCATGCCGTCGGCCCCGGCCGGCAGTTCGAAGGCGGCTGGCGTGGCGCCGATGTCATGACGGCCGACGAAGACGTGGGCGCCCGGCGGCTCGGTCAAGACGTGAAAGCGCACCATCTTCCGCTCGACGGGTTGTGGCACTTCCACCGGCGGGGCCACCGGTTTGACCACCGGGGCGGCGGCGGCCACCGCGGCGGCCACCGGCGGTGGCGCCTCGGCGCTGGGGGTTGGCCCATGCGACATGAAGAACCAGGTCACTGCAAAGCTACCGGCGACGGCCGCGAGGAGGCAGCCGATGAGCGCCAGCCGCCCCAGCGCCCGGGCCCGCACCGCCGCCGGGGCGTCGTCCTCGGCGATGTCGATGGCCATGGTGTTGGCCTCGGGCGGTGGCGTGACGGCCAGGGGGTGGGCGCCAGTTGTCACCGCCGGAAGCGGAGGCGGGGTGGGGTGAATTCCGGACCTGCGGTCCTGGAAGATGCCGCTGGCGCCGCTGATTTGGGCCGCGTAGCGAATCGCGTCCAGCAGCTCGTCCATCGACTGGTAGCGGGCCAGGGGGTCCTTCTCCAGGCACTTCAAGAGGACCGCCTCGACTTCGGGCGGCACGTCCAGCCCCGGTCGCGCGTCCCGCAGGCGCTTGGGCGCCTCCTTCATGTGCAGGAAGATGACTTCCAGGTAGTCCTTGCCGAGAAAGGGCGGACGGCCGCTGAGCATCTGGTACATGAGGATGCCCAACGAATAGACGTCACTGCGCGGGTCGGCGACGTTGCGCGCCTGCTCCGGCGCCATGTACTGGGGACTCCCGAGGAAGACGCCGTTTTGGGTCACCTCGGGGTCGCCCGGGGAGAGTTCGCCGAGGAAGGACTTCACCAGGCCGAAATCGAGGACCTTCACCATGTCCTGATCAGCCTCGTTGAGGAGCATCACGTTGGCTGGTTTGAGGTCGCGGTGAATGACGCCGAGCTTGTGTGCCTCTCGCAGCGAGCGGCAGACCTGCTGCCCGATGTCCAGCACCCGCATCCAGGCAAGGGTCTTTTCCTGCGCCAGCACCTCGGCCAGGGTTTGGCCCTCCAGGTACTCCATGGCGATGAAAAAGATGCCGTCGTCGGTCTGGCCGTAGTCGATGACGGTCACCGTGTTGGGGTGACGAAGCTTGGCGGTCAGGCTCGCTTCGAGAAAGAAGCGGCGCTTGAAGGCCGGGTCCTTCTCCGCTGGAAAGTTGGGGTTGAGGATTTTGAGCGCGACCACTCGGTCGAGCGGCGATTGAATCGCCTTGTACACTTTGCCCATGCCACCCGAGCCGAGCGGCTCAATGATGCGAAAGCGGCCGTTCAACACTCGGCCGATGAGCGGATCAGCCGCGGGAAGCATCGATGCGGAAGGGCCCTGGGGATCGCCCTCGAGCATGGGATGGTGACTCCTAAGGAAAGCTGGAGAGTGGGTTGTCGAATGCTGAAGTGGCCAAGCGATGAAACCACAACTGGCCAGAGGTGGACAGCATCCGCCGTTCGCAGCCGACGGGGCCTACGAGAAGGGCGCGCTACGTTTGTGTAGGCAATTCAGCGTTTCAGTGCGCGCCGCATCTCGTCCAAACCGGCGCGAAGCGTCCCGTCGTAAAGCACCGAGCCGACTTGGGCCGAGACGCCGCCCAGCACCTGGGGGTCGACCTTGGTTTCCAGGAGGACGGCCGACTGGGTGACCGCCGAGAGCGCCGCCTCCAGCTGCCGGAGCAACTCCGGGGCCAGCGGGGTCGCACTCACCACCTGGCCGCGAATGCGGCCGGCCCGCGCATCGGCCAAGTCCCGAAACAGCCGGGCAATGTCGGACAGGACGCCGAGGCGTCGACGGTCGACCAGCAGCCGCAGGAAGCGGGGCAGGGGCTCGGCGTCGACCGGGAGTTCCCGGATGAGAACGTCCAGGACCGCGTGCTGCTGTGCGCGGGTGTACGTCGGGTTGGCCAGGAAGGCCTGCAGTTCGGCGCGGCTGCGCACCAAAGCTGCCAGCGACTCGAGTTGGCCAGCGACGCGGTCGGCGTCCTGGGCGGCACCGGCCTCGAGGAGTGCTCGGGCATAGCGACGGGCGACGGAGACGTTGACCACCATGGCGCCCGGGCGATTAGCACACGCTTCAATCGTGCGGCAACGCAGCAGAGGCAGTGTCACCTCGGCTGCGCCTTGCTCCCACCCAAACGCGCGATGGGAAGCTCGGGTCCGGCCCCATGTCCCAGCCCGTCGTAGGCATCGACCTCGGCACCTCCACCAGCGCTGTGGCCACGGTGGATGACTCTGGCCCACGCATCATCCCCAACCGCCGGGGCCGTCCGCTGACGCCGTCCCTGGTGGGGTTCTCGCCAGACGGCATGCGGGTGGTGGGGGAAGCGGCTCGCGCGGTGGCCGAGGAGCACCCGGGAGACGTGGCCAGCGCCACCAAGCGCTTCATCGGCCGGCGCTGGACGGCGGAGTTGGCGCGCTCGGCCCGGGCGCTGGTGCCGTACCCTTTGTTGGAGGGCCCCAATGGCGAAGTGCGGGTGCGGATTGCCGGACGGGTGCTTCCGCTGACGCAGGTGTCGGCGATGATTTTGGGCGAGCTCAAGCTGGATGCCGAGGCCCATTTCGAGCGCCCGGTGAGCAACTGCGTGATTACCGTGCCCGCCAACTTCGATGACTTGCAGCGGGCGGCGACGCGCGAGGCGGCGCACATCGCCGGCCTCAACGTGCTGCGGCTGGTGAACGAGCCGACGGCGGCCGCGGTGGCCTATGGGCTGACGTCCAACTTTCGAGGTCGCGCGCTGGTCTTCGACTTGGGCGGTGGCACCTTCGACGTTTCCATTTTGGAAGTGGAAAACGGCGTCTTTCAGGTGAGAGCCACTGGTGGGGACCCCCTTCTCGGCGGCGAAGACTTCGACGCCCGGGTGGTGCAGTGGCTGCTCGAGCAGGTGCCGGAGAGCCACCGCGAGGCCGCGGCCCGGGACACCCTTTCCATGCAGCGCTTGAAGGTGGCGGCCGAGCTGGCCAAACGCGAGCTCACCGTCAGCGAGGCGGCGCTGGTCTCGGTCTCCGGCCTGGGCGACCATCGTCCGGGGGGCGGGCTGGTGAATACCGAGTGCTCATTGTCGCGCTCGGAGTTTGAGCGGCTGTGCGAGCCGCTGGGCGATCGCTGTCTGCAGACCTGCCAGGCACTGATGGTGGAGGCCCACGCCAACCCCAGAGACTTCGACGTGGTGTTGATGGTGGGAGGGATGACGCGGGTGCCGATGGTGCGGCGGCTGGTGGCTGAATACTTCGGCCGCGAGCCAGTGGTCGGCATCAACCCCGACGAGGTGGTGGCCCTGGGGGCGGCGGTCCATGCGGCGGAGCTGGCCGAACGCACCGGAGAGGCGCTCCTCATTGACGTGGCCAGCCACAGCGTTGGTGTGGCCGTCTACGGTGGCGGCGTGCGCTGCTTGGTCGCGAAAAACACATCCATCCCGGTGGTGGCCAAGGAAGTCTTCCTTCCGGCCAGTGCCGGACAGGCCCGGGCGCGGATTGAGATTCTCCAGGGCGACGGCGAGGGGGGCGTGGAGCGGGCCAAACTGGGCGAGGTGCTGCTGTCGGACTTACGGGCCAAGACCCGCTCGGAGGCACCGCTGGAAGTCACCTTTGAGTTGTCCAGCGAGGGCACGTTGAGTGTGCGCGCGATGGACCTTTCCTCAGGGCTATCTCAGGCGGTGAAGCTGGAGCAGCGGACCGAGCTGTCGGCTTCGGAAGTCAAACAGCTGAGGGCCGAACAGAAGGCCTACCACAAGAAGCAGTCCCCGCCCGAGGTGCAGGCGATGCGGACCTTTACCGACCTGCTGGCGCGCGGCGAACAGTTGACCCGGGTCCTCTCCGAGTCCTCCGCCCCGGAACGCGCGGACGCCGAGGCATTGATGGAGAGTGTCCGCCGGCTGGTGGCCCTGGGGCGTTCGGCCTTCCGCTCCGGAAACCGCCAGCAAATGGCAGAAGTCACAAGGCGGCTGACGACGCTGATGGAGTCGGCCGCCGCCTGAAGCCCAAGCCGGGCGGCGGCTATTGGCCCGGCCCCTCGGAAGCTTCCTCGGTGTTGAGCAGTTTGTAGAACGTCTTGCGGTCCACTTCCAGCAGCCGCGCCGCCTCGCTCTTGTTGCCGCCCACCGCGTGCAGCACATGGGCGGCATAGCGCCGGCTGAGCTCGGCCAGCGAGGGCATGTCCTCGAAGAGACCGCCTTCCTTGGCCTGGGCGTCGCCGATGGGGGCCGGAAAATCCTGGGGCCCAAGCACGCCGATGACGTTGAGGGCCAGCGCCCGGGCGACGACGTTTTCCAGTTGACGAACGTTGCCCGGCCAGTCGTAGGCCTGAAGCCGCGCCTTCGCCTCCTCCGTCACCACCGGCCGCGCGCCGCCCCGGGCATGCAGCGCTGCGAAGTGCTCCACCAGGGCCGGGATGTCCCCCCGCCGCTCGCGCAAGGGAGGCAGATGCAGGTGCACCACGTCGAGGCGGTAGAGGAGGTCCTCCCGGAAGCGTCCCTCCTTGACCAGCTGAGGCAATTCCTTGTTGGTGGCGGCCACCACCCGGACGTCGACCCGCACCGCAATGCTTTCTCCCACCCGGCGGATGGTGCCCTCCTGCAAGGCGCGCAGCAGTTGGCTTTGGATTTTCGGCCCGACGTCGCCAATTTCGTCCAGGAAGAGGGTGCCGCCGTTGGCCTCCTCGAAGAGGCCGCGGCGGAAGCCGGCTGCCCCGGTGAAGGCACCCTTGGCGTGGCCAAACAATTCGCTCTCCATCAAGGACTCGTTGATGGCGCCGCAGTCCACCGGGACAAAGGGCCCGTCGCTGCGCAGCGAGCGCTGGTGGAGGGAGCGGGCCACTTGTTCCTTGCCGGTGCCGGTCTCGCCGGTGATGAGGACCGGCACGTTGGTGGAAGCGGCCCGGGCCACTTGTTTGTACACTTCGAGGAGGCCGGCGCTGCGTCCCACCAGCTCGGGCTGCTTGACCTGGCTGCGGAGATTGCGGTTTTCCTCCACCAGGCGTTTTTGTTCGAGACCGCGCCGCGACACCCGGACGATGGCATCGACGTCGAAGGGCTTGGACAGGTAGTCGAAGGCGCCTTGTTGGATGGCGTCCAGCGCGCCTTCCACGTTGCTGAAGGCGGTGATGACCACCACCGCCGTGTCCGGGCTCGCGTCCTGGGTGGCCTTGAGGACCCGCAGCCCATCCGCGGCGTCCGGCATGGCCATGTCGGTCAGCACCAGGTCCACCTTGCCGCTGCCGCGCAGCACCTCCTCCGCCTGGGCGACGCCCGACGCTTCGCTGACTTCGCCCAGAGGGGCCAACAGGCGCCGGAGAAGCGCCCGGGCGTGTGGGTCGTCGTCGACGACGAGGATGCGTGGGGTCATCTGGGCTCGACCAGTGCCGCCGTGCGGACCGGGGCCAGCCCAGGAGCGCGGACTTCGGGCGGCGAAAGCGGCAGCCGCACCGTCACCACCGTCCCGGCCCCAGCCGCGGATTGCACTTTGATGGTGCCGCCGTGGGCCACCACCAGCCGCTTGGTGGTGGCCAGGCCGAGGCCATGTCCGGGAAGGCCGCGCGCTTCGGGGGCGCGAAAAAAGGGCTGAAAGAGGCGCTGCCGGGTGGCCTCATTCATCCCCGGGCCGTTGTCGGTGACTTCGAGTACCGCCCAGGCTCCTTCGGCAAACACCCGCACTGCCACCCGTGCGCTCCGCCCGCCGGCGGAGTACTTCACTGCATTGGAGATGAGGTTGCGGGCGATGGACTGCAGCAGGGCCGCCGGCACTTCCGCCCGGACGTGGGGCTGAAGCCTGCGGTCGACCCGCACGTCCTGGAGCGCCGCCACCTGGTCGAGTTCCAGGAGGATGGTGGTGACGGCGGTGTCCATCTCCGCGCCCGGGGCCTCGCTCCGCGTGCCGGCTCGACAGAAACGAAGCAGGCCCTCCACCAGCTCCGCCATCCGCGTCGCCGAGGCCACCGCTTCGGCCAGCATCTCGCGCACATCGGGGTCCGAGACGGCCGGGGAGCGGGCAATCAGGGTGAGGTAGCCCTTCAGCGGGTTGAGGGGCCCGACCAGGTCATGGGCCACGCGGCTGGCGAATGCGTCGAGCTCCTGGTTGCGGCGGTCCAGCTCTTCAAGCTGGGCCTCGATGGTGCGTTCCTGCCGCCGAAGAATCCTCACCATGCTGGTCCCCACCAGCAGCGCCATGATGATGGAGGCGGCGGCCACCAGCGTCCCAATCAGCGTGGTCTTGGTTCGCAAGTTCTCCCGCTGGTGCAGCAGTCGGCGGGTTTCCTCGCCATTCTTGACCGAGAGCTCGGCGGCGACGTTCTGCAGCTGCGCGCTGATGGGGCGCAGTTCGGCCTCGAGGTGCTGGCGTGCGCGTTCCAGTTCCTTGGCGCTGCTGAACTTGAGGGCCACCCGGGCCGACTGCGCCAACTGGCGCGCGGTTTCGTCGAAACGATTCCAAACTTCCTTCTCGCCCACCGGAAGGTCCCGCGTGTACTCCAAGCGGGCTTCTTTGGCGTCGGCGAGCACTTCCTCCATCCGGGCGTCCGCCTCCTGGCGCAGCTCGTCCGAGGAGGCTTCGATGTGCTTGTTGACTTGGTCCTGCAAGTCGAGCGCGTCGGCGCGGATGCGGCCGATGAGCTGCTCCCGCTCCAGGGCCTGCTCAAACAGCTCGTCGATGCGGACGTTGGTGTGCAGCTCATTCCACAGCGTGAATCCGGCGACCAGCGTCAGCAGTCCGACGACGAAGACGAACGCGGCGCGGTAGCGGCGAAACGACGAGTGAAACGTGGAAGTCGTCAAAGGCGGCATCATCCTGACATAGGCAAAGAGGGCCAGCAGGCCATCCTTCCAGTCAGGTTGTATTTGCTGGCTGGGGAGTTTCTCCACAACCGGCATGTCCGGCTGAGGAGGGCTTCCCCAACCAACGTCTGCCACGGGGCGTCATTCCTTGGCACGGAAGCTGCTGAACCCCCCTTTTGCCCGGCGTGCATGGTGCCCGCCGCCAACCCAAGAGAGAAACCCCATGAAGAACCTCATGACCGCGCTGGTGCTTGCGACTTCGTTGGCGGCATTTGCCGACGACGCCAAGCCGGCGGCCAAGACTGCTCCGGCCGACAAGACGGCAGCTCCCGCGGCGAAGAAGTCCACAGACACCAAGAAGACGACCACTGCCCCGGCCGCCAAGCCGGCGGCCAAGAACGCGCCGGCTCCCGCCGCTGCGCCCGCCAGCAAGTAATTTTCGTTAACGCCTGACGTCATGAGGGGGCGTCTGCCAAGCGGGCAGGCGCCTCTTTTCTTTGGCACGGCGCGTGCTCGGCTTTCCCGTCGACGGGGCGACTTCGCCCCGCACAACCGAAACCTGAAGGAGTTTCAATTCATGAAGAATCTGTTCACCGCGCTCGTTCTTGCCACCTCGTTTGCCGCCTTTGCGCAGGACGCTGCCAAGCCGGCCACCACCGAGAAGGCGGCGGCAGCTCCCGCCAAGAAGAGCAGCAGCACCACCACCACCCACAAGTCCTCCTCCTCCTCGACGAAGAAGTCGACGACTTCGGCGAAGCCCGCAGCGGACAAGCCGGCGGACGCTGCCCCGGCGAAGTAAGCCCCGCTCTTTTCGCGGGAAGACGCCCAAGGAAGCGGCCCGCCGCTTTCCTTGGGCGTCTTTTTTTGGCGAAGCGCTCAGCCCGGTAGGCCGCTCGTCTGCTGCGGAGGCTCGGGCGCCCCGTGTGTCAAGACTTCCAGCACCGCGAGCGGTCGCGCCAGAAGCTCCCGCCACACCGCGAGCGACGTCCAGCGCGGGCGTCCGCCAGCGGCGACGCCTCGGGCGGCCATGCCGGCGTGGGCGGCGAGGAAGAGCGCCCGCGGCAGGTGGAAGCGCTGGGTGATGAGCAGGGCGTCTTTCACGCCAAAGACGCTGCGGGCACGCCAGCAGCTGTCGAAGGTGGACGTACCCTCGAGGTCGCCCACCAGCGCGCGCTCGGGCACGCCGGCCGTCACCAGGTAGTGCCGCATGGCCCGAATCTCATCGTGGTGCGCGCCGGCGTTCCCGGTGAGCAGCAGACGTTGCACCTTGCCGGCATTCCACAGTGCCAGGGCGGCCTCCAGCCGCTCGGCCAGAAGCGGCGAGGGCTCTCCGCCGGGAGCGAGGCCCGCCCCGAAAACAACACCCACCGGAGCGGTTGGGGCGTTGTCGACGGTGAAAATCTCCGGCGCATAGGCAATGTCAATCAGGACGGAAGGCAACAGGCACGCCCCGACGGCCACCGCCAGGGCAGACAGGCTGAGGCGGCGCAGGAAGGGGCGGGGCATGTCCAGGGGACGGGCGGGGGGGAACCCGCCGGTCAGCATCCGGCAGTGTGCCGGGCATCACCGACGTTGATTTTTGGACCGGGCTGCGACATAGGGTGCGCCGCCCCGGGCGGGGCATCTGCCCGGGGACTCCCTTTTCCTCCAGATGGCTAGCCTCCGCGACATCCGCAAGCGCGTTCGCTCGTTCAAGAGCACGCAGCAAATTACCAAGGCCATGAAGATGGTTTCTGCGGCCAAGCTGCGGCGGGCGCAGGAGGCGTTGATGGCCACCCGGCCCTACTCCGCGGCGCTGGAGCGCTTGCTCCGGGACGTCGCGTCTCGGCACGGGGACGTCACCCATCCACTGCTCATCCCGCGCCCTCAGCCGAAGCGCGTCGAAGTCGTGGTGCTGAGCTCCGACCGAGGCCTGGCCGGGGCCTTCAATTCCAACGTTCTGCGGCGGGTCTCGCGCTTTCTTTATGAAAAGGGGCCGGCCAACGACGCGGTGCAACTCTCCACCGTGGGCCGCAAGGGCTTCGACTTCTTCCGCCGGCGCGGGTTGAAAATCCGCAAGGACTACCTGGGGCTGTTGTCCAGGATGAAGTACCAGGCAGCCGCGCAGCTGGCCTCGGACATCTCCGAGGAATTTCTCAGTGGCCGGGTGGATGAGGTGTACATCTGCTTCAACAGCTTCGTCTCCGCCATCAGCCAGCGCGTGGAATTCATCCGCATTCTTCCCCTGGAGGGCCTCGTCCCGCTGGGGGTCGCTCCAGAGACGCAGGACCCGACTGCGCCGGGTGCGCGCTCGACGGACTTCGAATATGAGCCCAGCGCCGAGCGGGTGCTGGACCAGCTGTTGCCGCACGTTTGGAGCTTACGCATCTGGCGCGCCCTCTTGGAGTCGGTGGCCTCCGAGCACGCCGCGCGGATGGCGGCCATGGACAGCGCCACCAACAACGCCTCGGATGCCATTGACCGGCTGTCCCTCCTCTACAACCGCACTCGGCAGGCGGCAATCACCAAGGAGTTGATGGAGATTGTCTCTGGGGCCGAGGCGCTGAAGTAGCCACCCGCAGAAAGTGCCTGAAAGTCTATGAGCGCGACCGCACCCTCTGACGGAAAAGTCACCCAAGTCCTCGGACCGGTGGTGGACGTTGAGTTTCCTCCCGGAGCCATCCCGGAGATGTACACCGCGCTGCGGGTCAGCAACGCGAGCCTCGGCGACCGGCCGGGCAACCTGGTCCTCGAGGTGGCCCAGGACTTGGGAGAAAACACGGTGCGGACCATCGCCATGGACAGCACCGACGGGCTGGCGCGCAACCAGGTGGTGAAGAACACCGGTGCCCCCATCACCGTTCCGGTCGGAAAGTCGACCCTGGGCCGCATCCTCAACGTCATCGGCGAGCCAGTGGACGGCCTCGGCCCGGTGAAGGCCGAGCAGCACTGGCCAATTCACCGGGCGCCGCCGTTGTTTACCGACCAGGACGTGAAGGTGCAGCAGTTTGAGACGGGCATCAAAGTCATCGACCTGCTGTGCCCCTTCACCCGCGGCGGCAAGGTGGGTCTCTTTGGCGGCGCCGGGGTTGGCAAGACGGTGCTGCTGACCGAGTTCATCCGCAACGCCGCCATCGAAAAGGGCGGCTTCAGCGTCTTCGCCGGCGTCGGCGAGCGGACGCGCGAGGGCAATGACCTCTACCGGGAATTCCAGGAGGGAGGCGTCATCCGCCTCGATGACCTCCAGAAGAGCCAGGCGGTGCTGGTCTACGGGCAGATGAATGAGCCGCCCGGAGCGCGCGCCCGGGTGGGCCTGTCGGCGTTGACCATCGCCGAGTATTTCCGCGACGTCGAGGGCAAGGACGTGCTCCTCTTCGTGGACAACATCTTCCGCTTCACCCAAGCCGGCTCCGAAGTCTCGGCGCTGCTCGGCCGCATCCCCTCCGCGGTGGGCTACCAGCCGACGCTGGCCACGGAAATGGGAGCGCTGCAGGAGCGCATCACCAGCACCGACAAAGGCTCCGTCACTTCGGTGCAAGCCATCTACGTGCCGGCCGACGACCTCACCGACCCGGCCCCGGCCACCACCTTCGCACACCTCGACGCCACCATCGTGCTCTCCCGTCCGATTTCCGAGTTGGGCATTTACCCGGCGGTGGACCCGCTCGACTCGACCAGCCGGATTCTCGACCCGGCGGTGGTGGGTGCCGAGCACTACGCGGTGGCGCGCAAGGTGCAGAACATTCTTCAGCGCTACCGGCAGCTGCAGGACATCATCGCCATTCTCGGCATGGACGAGCTGTCCGAGGAGGACAAGCTGGTGGTGGCGCGGGCCCGCAAGATTCAGCGCTTCTTGAGCCAGCCCTTCTTCACCGCCGAAGTCTTCACCGGCAAGCCGGGGCGCTACGTCAAGCTGCAGGACACCATCCGCGGGTTTCGCGAGATTGCCGACGGCAAGTGCGACGAGATTCCGGAGAGCGCCTTCTTCTACGTGGGCACCATCGAGGAAGCCATCGAGAACGCCACCAAGGCGGCTTGAGGGCCGCGGCCCCCCGGGGAGGGTTTCAACGCTTGGGCATTCGTCTGCTGGCTCCGCTGCTCGCCCTGCCGCTGGCGTCGGCGGAGGCACGTTCCAGCGCAGCCCATGCCTCCTCCAACGGGGTGTGGAGCATCCAGCTGGTGGAGACGGCCCCGGAGAAGTGCCGGGTGGAGGCGACCCGGGACTCGGACCCGGCGTGGAGTGTCGAGCAGTGCGTCGGGACGCTGGACGACCTCTTCTTCATCAGCAACGACGGCGAGCACTTCTGGGTGCTGACGGTGCTGCCGCGGACGCCGCCCCAGCCGAAGGCCAATGGCAACAAGCCCAAGCCATTGCCCCCCGGGCAGCCCTTCATCCGCGCCGTGGTGGCCACCCTTTACGACAGGCAGGGCCGGGTGCTGGCCGAGCGCACCCTGCATGAGTTGATGACCCGACGCTTTGACAAGCTACGAGACCTCGGCACCCACTTCCTGTGGCTGGAGGGCGTGGCCGGGATTTCTGGGACGCGGCCGCGCATTACCGACGCGAACCAGGTGGAATTCGAGACGGTGGAGCCGAAGACGCTTCGGCTCGACTTTTAGAGGAAGGACACTGGACGGATGGCGAAGCTGAATGTGGAAGTGGTCACCCCCGAGCGCCGCATTGCCGCCCTGACCGCGGACGAGGTGGTGGCTCCCGCCGCCGACGGCCTGTACGGCGTGCTGCCTGGGCACAGCGCCTTTCTCGGCATTTTGGCGGCCGGTCCGCTGACGGTGCGAAGCGGCGGACAAACCGAGGCCTGGTTTGTGGCCGGAGGCTTCTTCGAGGTGGCGGACGACACAGTGCGCGTGCTGGCCGACGAAGCCGAGCCGCTGGCGTCGCTGGACGTGGAGGGGGCCAGCGCGCGGCTGCGCGAGGCGGAGCAGCGCTACGCCGCGCTGCCGGCGGGGGACGCGGGCCTGGAGGCGGCCGCCGAAGCAGTGCAGCGGGAGCGCGCGCGGCTGTACACCGCCCGGCAGCGCGGCTGAGGCCGATGGCCGCAGCGCGAGAGGGCAGTCCGGCCGGCGAGCTGGAACTGTTTCACCGCCTGGCCGAACTGGAGTCGGCGCGGGTGCGACAACTCGTCATGGAGGAGGGCCTCAAAGCGCAGGTGAATTTTCGCAACGTCATCTTCCCAGAGGCGGCGCGGGCGCTGGCCCACCACGGGGGGCAACAGACGCCGGCTCTGTGGGACGGCGAGCGGCTGTACCAAGGCAGCGAAGCGGTTACTGCGCGGCTGTTGCGCCTTCGGCCACCCCGCTGACCGCCGCGTCCAGGGCGCCGTCGGCCAGCAGCGCTTCGGCGGCGGCCAAAGGGACGGCCAGCGCGCCCTTCACTTCCGCCCGCAGCGCGGTTTCGGCCGCCGCCACCCCCTCGGCGAAGCGCCGCGCGCCGGCCCGCCGCACCCTGGCCGCGACGCCCCCCAGCGAGAGGCTCGCCAACAGGGTGCCGGCGGCGGTCCACACCAGGCCCAGCGCCGCGGCATTCAGGTAGAAGCGCCCGTCCAACAGCGGCCCAAACAGGTAGGCCCGCACCGTGCGGTAGGCGACGTCCCCCAAAAGCACCAACAATGGCAGCTGCACCAAGGGAAACAGCAACAGCCTCGCCCAGCGCCACCAGCGCCCCACCGCGTCCTGCACCCCCAAGCCCTCCACGTCCCGCCAGGCGGCGGCCCGGGCGCGCTGCAGTTGCGCCGCCCAGGCCTCAGGCTCGGGCAGTCCCAGCACGCTGGGCTGAATGCCGCGCCGTTGGGCCGCGGTGCGGGCGGGGGTGAGGGCAGCGCGCGCCTGCGCCTCCAGAAGGGGGTCTTCCCCGCCCGACATGCGCGCGCGCGTGGCGCGGGTCCGGGTGGCGGACTGGACTTCGTCCAAAAGGGCGCCCCCGGCGGCCACCAGCAGGCCGGCCGGTAGGCTGGCCCGCGCCAGCAGGGCCCCGGCCGTCACCCCACCGCCGCCCCAGGCGGAGAGGCGCAGACCCCAGGCGGCCGGTCCGGACAGACGGGCGGCAGCGGCGCCCCGCACCGCCGCGCGCAGCTGCACCGAAGCGGCTTGAAGCCGCGCTTGAAAGTCCTCCACCAGTGTCTGCCGCCCGCCGGCCAGCCCTTCCTCCAGCGCTGCGTGCACCGAAGCCTCCAGGGCCCGGGTGGTCTGCAGGGCGGCCGAGACGCGCTGGGACAACTCCCTCTCCACGCCAGCGCGGTTGCGGCCGCGCACCTGGGTGGCCACTGCCTCCTCGGAAAAGTGCCGAAGCGAAGCGACGAAGGGCGCCCAGTCCTCGCTCACCACGCCGGCCCGGGCCCGTGCAGCGCTGAGGACGAAGACGGCCGGTGCGACCGCGGCCCCCAGTTCCGCCACGGCCAGCCGGCCGGCCTGGGCGCTGAGGGTGGCGCGCGCCTGGGCGCCCAACTCATCGGCGTGGTTCAGCACCAACACCAGGGCGCGGCGCCGGGCGAAGGGGCGCAGGGCCTCCAGGGGCCTGGCCTCGGCCACGGAGCCTCGGTGCAGCACCAGCACCGCCACGTCGCACTCGGCCAGCACTGCCAGCGCCCTGTCCCGGTTCTCCAGGGCGACGCTATTCAAGTCGGGCGTGTCCACCAGGACTTGCCCGGTCCACGGCCCATCAGCGCGCGGGGCGTAGCGCACCACGCGGCCGACGGCCAGCTGCAGCCCTCCGAGTGGCGCGCCTTCCGGGGCGTAGGCCACTGCTTCGAGGCTGGTGGGCCGGCTGGTGCCTTCGGGCGCCAGCGGGGCGCCCACCAGCGCGTTGAGGACGGTGGACTTGCCGGCTCCGGTGCTGCCCACCAAGGCCACCCGCAGCGGGCGGGAGCCGAGTTCCCCCATCCGCGCCGCATCCGCCGCCAGAAGGCGCAGGGCCGGGCCCTGGGCCGCCAGCGCCGGCAGGGCCAGCGCCGTCTCAAGAAGCGCTGGAAGCTCGCCCTGCCTCACCCGTCGCCCTCCCTGGCAATGGCTTCGGCAGCCCGCTCCAAGCGGTCGGCCACTTCCGCCGCCTCGGCCACCTGGGCGTCCAAGTGGCCGAGGAGGGGCAGGAAGAAGCGCGCCTCCATCGCTTGGGCCAGCGTCTTGCCGTGCTGTTTGGCCCAGGCCAGCGAGACGTTGCGGCGGATGCCCGTCCCCAGCGCGTCGACGAAGCGTTCCATGAGAGGCGTGGAGAGTAATGTCCCGGCCCACAGCGCGGCGTCCTGGCCCAAGCCGCCAAAGGCCACCGTCACCACCGCAGCAGCTCCAGCCGGCACGGAGTAGACGAGCGTGGCCAGCGTCTGCAGTGCGCCCTCGGCCAAGCCTCCAGGCAACTCCTGGCGCACCAGCTGACGGCAGAAGGCGTGCAGCGCCTCGCGGTCCGCCGGTGTGTCCGCTGCCACCAGCGGCGCTGCCCCGCGCAGGGCAGAAAGCGTCTCCTCGCCCACCGCCGCTTCCAGCAGGCGGCGGGTGGTGCTGTCCCCCGTCCACGCCGACAGCTCCGGTGCCAGGGATTCGAGGAGCCGGGCGAGGCCCTCTCTCAACACGCGGTCGGCCTCGCGGGCGGGGTCCACTGCAGGCGGGTGGGCTTCCCCGGTGAAGGAGCGCCGCATGCGTTTGCCCAGCGCGCTGACGGCGGTGGCCAGCCCGCGGAAGGGGGTGCGCACCCAGCGGTGAAGGCGGCTTCGGGCGTCAAGTTCCTCGCGAAAGGCTTCCACCAGAATGTCCGCCGGCACGGCGTGGAGGGCGGCCTGCGCTCCGGCGGAGAAGAGGGTGTCGCGCAGGCGGCCCACCAGCCGCGCTGGGTCCGCCGCGGAGGCCAACACCGCGGCATGGACCCGGCGAAGCTCCTCCTGCGCCGTGGCCAGGGAGGCGCGCCGGGCCTGACGGCGCAGCTGCGCACCCAGCACCGGGTCCCCCAGCAGGGCGGCCAGCGAGGGGCCGCCGTCCAAGGGCTGCGGACGCAACGGCGCGGTGCCCGCCTCCACCGCCGCGTCGTGGGGGCTGAAGAAGCGGGCCAGTGGCGGCTGCCCCACGTCCCGGGTGAGTTTTTCAAGGTGGGCGCGGGCAAGTGCCTCGTCCGAGGCCTCGTTGTACAGCACCAGCCAGGGGCGAGCCTGGGCCACGGCTTCCTTGAGGAAGGCCACCAGCGCGGCATTCTGGTAGGTGTGGCGGGAGACGACGAAGACCAGCACGTCGACGGTGACGAGGAGCGCTTCGGTGCGTTCCCGGTTGGCGGCCACCACGCTGTCCACGTCCGGGGTGTCGAGCAGCACCAGGCCGGCTGGCAGGTGTTGGGCCCGGGCGAGATACAGCCGTCCCACCGGACCGGGGACGTCCACCGGCGCCGCTTCACCGGCCGGGACGTTTCGGACGCTGTAGCGCCGCGTCAGGGCGTCCCACCCAGCCCCGGAAGCGGTGTCCGGGTGGGCGACCGCTAGACACTGTTTGGTGAGGCCCCCTTCGGCGTGCGCCGGGGAGAGTCGCTCCTCGGCCAGCGCATTGAAGAGGGTGGACTTCCCGACGTTGTTGGGACCGGCAATGGCGGCCAGGAGCAGGGGCGCCTCGGCCGACAGCCGCGGCAGCAGGTCCCGCCGCAGCCGCTCGCCCAAGCGCCGGGCCAGCGGGGCGGTGTCCGGTGCCAGGCTGGGCAGAAGCGTGTCCAGGGCGACCGCCGCATCCGCGAGCGCCGCAGGCAGTGGCACCAAGGTGTGCAGATGCACGGGCTTCCCCACCCCGGGCCAATAGCATGTCGACGCCCAGGGGTGCGCTACAGTCCCGGGCCGAAGTTGCGGCGCGCTTCGTCGGTCCTGGGGCCGCCACCGTCAAGGACTTGCCTCGAGAACATAGGGGACACCGCCTCTGGCTTCACGAGAACCCGCCCTAGCCTCCCGGCCCGAGCGGCTAGAGTGCGGCCCGCACATGGAAGGCCTGGCTGGCGTGGTGCTGTTCCCCGAGGAGTCCCGCGCGCGCGATGGGGTGGCGCGGGCGCTGGCCGCCAGCGGCCTGGTGTTGCGCCCCGGCGCTTCGCTGGCCGGTGCCGACGCCGCGGTGGTCGACCTCGGCGCCGAAGGCGGAGCCGACGTCCTGCGACGGCTGCGGCAGGGGTTTCGCGGAGAGGCCCTGCCGGTGGTGGCGCTGCTCCCGCCGGGGCCGCTGGTGCCGACCGGCAGCGTGCCGGGCGCCGACGCGCAACTGGCCTTCGAAAGACTGGAGACGGAGCTCGTCAGCCGCCTCGCCGAGGCCCATGTCCGGCGCGCGGCCGAACGGCGCTCGGCGGAGGGCCAGCGCAACCTGGCCTTCCTCTTGGAATTGACGGCCCGCTACGCCGAAACGGCGGACGTCGACGCCCTGTTGCATGACGTCACCCGGGAATTGGCGGAAGCGCTGGACATTGTCCGGGCATCCCTCATCGTCGTCGACGGCGGGAAGGCCGTGGTGGTGGCGGCCAGCGATGACCCAGCGCTGAAGGACTTGCGGATTGAATTGTCGCTGTACCCCGAGGTGCGCGAGGTGTTGCGCACCGGAGCGCCAGTGACGGTGGCCGACGCGCCCAGCCACCCGCTGCTCGAGGGCGTGCACCCCCAGGTGAGCGCCGCCGGTGTCCACGCCATCGCCGCGCTGCCGCTGGTGGTGGGCGGGACGGTCACCGGCGTCTTCCTGGTGCGGGGCTCCGGGCGCCGGCCGCCCTTCAGCGCCGGGGAGGTGGAGTTTTTGGCCACCGTGGCTCACGCCACCGCGGTGGCGCTGCGCAACGCGAAGCTGCTGCAGACGCAGCGCGGCCAAACCGAGCGGGAGAAGGCCGCACGCATGGTGGCCGAGCGGCGGGCGGCCACCCTGCAGCGCTTCGCGGCGTACTTCGCCCATGTCTCCGACGGCATTGCGGTGCTCGACGGCCAGGGCCGGGTGCTGTCGCTCAACCCGGCGGGGGCGGCGCTGTTGGACGTGGACGCGGCGGAGGCCCACGGCGTCCCCATCCAGACGTTGACCCGCGGGGCCGGCGACGGCGGGCTGAGAGAGCTGTTGGAGGCGCTGGCCGCTGGAGAGTCCCGGCCGCCGGTCGACCTCAGCGTGCAGAGTGCAGCCGGGCGAACGGTGACGCTGTCCTTCAACGGGGCGGGACTCCAGGAAGGCGAGGCGAAAAGCATCCTCAGCTTCCGGGACGTCACCGCGCCCCGGCGGATTGCCGATGAGTTGCGGCACACCAAGGAATTTCTGGAGAAGCTGATTGACTCCTCGGTGGACGCCATCATCGCCGCCGACGTCCACGGCAGAATTATTCTCTTCAACTCCGGCGCCGAGATGCTGACCGGCTACAGCGCAGCTGAGGCCCTCGCTTCACTGGAGTTTCGCAGGCTGTACCCGGAAGGAGTGGCGCAGATGCTGATGGAGCAGCTGCGCTCGGATGAATTCGGCGGCCGGGGGCGGCTGTCCGCCACCCGGCTGGAGGTGCTCACCAAGGCCGGCGAGCGGGTGCCGGTGAATATGACCGCCTCCATCCTCTACGAGGGCGAGCGCGAGGTGGCGACGGTGGGCATCGTCACCGACTTGCGAGACCGCGTGCAGTTGGAGCGCAAACTGTCAGACGCCGAGGTGCGCCTGGAGGAGTCAAAGCGCAACGCGGTGCTGATGGCATTGGCCGGAACCACCGCCCATGAGTTGAATCAGCCGCTCACCTCGGTGCTTGGTTTCGCCGAGCTTCTCAAGCGGAAGCTGAGGACGGACGACGATGCCTACAAGCGGGTGGACACCATCTTCCGCGAGGCCGAGCGGATGAAGGAGATTGTCAAGAAGATTGGGAAAATCACCCGCTTTGAATTGAAGAGTTACGTCGGGGACGCGCAGATTCTGGACCTGGAGCGCACCTCGGACGAAACGGAGGAGGCGACCTCCGGGCTACCAGCTGCCGGCGCGCCCAAGCCCAAGCCGCCCTCTGGCCTTTAGTCCAACTCGCGCAGCGCCCCGTTGACTTCCGCCTGACTGACCACGCCCTTTTTGACCAGCAACCGCACCAGGGCCCAAAAGCGCCGACGCCAAATTTCGTCGGCCAGTCCATCATCCAGAAAGTCCGGGGGGTAGTCCGAGCGCTGCACTTGCCCGTGCGCCGAAAGCGCCGCCACGGGAGCAATTCGCGGTGGGGCCGGGGGAGGCGCCATCTCCTCGCCTTCGATGACTTCGTCTTCCTCCTCGGCCGGTGCGTCGCTGGGGATGGCGATTTGGTGGTAGTGCCGCAGAATGGCGCCGTGCACCGCCGCTTGGGGCGCCAGGCGGGCTGAGACTGGAAGGCCAGCGGTGAATTCCACCTCCTCCACGGCAGAGAGGTTGAGGGGGTCCACCATCGCCACCAGCAGCTGCTTTCGTCCGTGCAGCGTCTCAATGGCGTAGGGGAACAGCCCATAGGCCTCGCACACCGTCGGGCCGAGCAGCTTCACCGCATTCCAGTCGACGAAGGTGTGCTCCAAGTCGACCGCGGCCAGGCCGAGACTTTCCGAGAGCGCCTGCAGCAGTTCTTCCTCGGTGAGGTGTCCCTTCTGGACCAGCGCGCCGCCCAGGCGCTGCCGGGTGCGCCGGGCGTACGCCAAGGTCGAGTTGAGCTGCGCCTTGGTGATGGCGCCGCGCTCCAATAGGACTTCCCCGAGTCTTCTCCGGGCCATGGCCACCGTCTGTTTACTTCCAGCGGAATGATGGTGCCAATTGTATAGGGATTCCGCGCACTTCCCTACCCCCCAGCTTGACACACCTCGGGTCCCATCCTTGAATGGCAGGGCAAAGGGCTTTCATCCCATCCGCACATGGGCGTCCCCGTGCGCTGCCAGCCCCTGGGGTTGGAGCGTTGGTACGGGGCCGCGCCGACGCCGGGTGGACTCACGCATGGGTGGAGGAAGTGGGATGACTTCGGGGTTGCTGACCAGGTTGATGCTGCTCGCCGTCGACGGTGCCGGCTCGGGCTTCTCTTTCGACGAATTGGCCCAGCGCTTTCGCGCCGGCAAAGGCGGGATGTACCCCATTGCGCTCTGCGCGGTGGTTGCGCTCGCCATCATCGTCGAGCGGATTGTCGTCCTCTACTTCTCCGCGTCCATCAGCAAGGACGGGTTTTTGCGCGGACTCAAAAAGTACATTTACAACGGGGACTTGGACAAGGCCATCAACTACGTGGCCGGGCAGAAGAATACGCCCCTCACCAACGTGGTGAAGTCCGGGTTGATGAATGTCCCCAAGGGAGAACATGAAGTGCAAGCGGCGCTGGATGAGGCGGCCCTGCGGGAGACGCCGAAGCTCGAGGCGCGCACCGGGTATTTGGCCATGCTTGGCAATGCGGCGATGTTGGCCGGGTTGCTCGGCACGGTGAATGGACTCATCACCTGTTTCCAGGCGGTGGCCCACGTCAACGCCGCGGACAAGGCGACCATCCTCTCCACCGGCATCTCGGAGGCGATGAACTGCACCTTCTTCGGACTGCTGGTGGCGATTCCTTCCTTGGTGATGTTCTCCATCCTCAACGGGCGGACCCAGTCGCTCATCAACGACATCAACGAGACTTCGGTGTCGGTGCTCAATCTGGTGGTGAACAACAAGGACAAATTCAAGAACGCCACCGTCTCTGCCGGTCGCGCCGACGACGCTTGACGGTTTCACCCCCCATCCTCCCCCCAAGGCGGCATTCGCCGACCCGCGGGGGGACAGCTGACAGGAGCGAGAGGAACTAGCGATGGCCGGAGGAATGGACCTCGGGACCCCGGGGAAGAGCGGGAAGAAGCCGCTCGATGCCACCATCAACTTGGTTCCCTTCATCGACCTGATGGCGGTGACCATCAGCTTTCTCATCATGACGGCGGTGTGGACCCAAATTGGGCGCCTTCAAGTCAGCAGCTCTGGCGGCGACAGCGACCCCAACCAGGACAAGGACGACAAGCTGCCGCAAATCACCCTGTTGTTGGCGGAGAAGGAAATCAAAATCTCGGTCGGGACCGCCCAACTGGGCGACGCCATCGTCAATGCCCGCGACGACAAGGGCCAGCTTCAGCTGGCCAAGGTGCAGGAACTTTTGAAGAAAATTCGCGAGCAAATTCCCGACCAAACGGCCATCACCGTGCAAACCGAGGACGACGTGCGCTACGAAGACCTGGTGCGCGTCATCGACGAATGCATCGGGGACGGGCTGCCTGCGGTCAGTGTCTCTCCGGTGGCGACGTGAGGATGGGCTAGAGCGCCAATGTCCATCCAGGTTCCAGGCAAACGGTTTGGCGTGCGACTGGCGAAGTCGCACTTCTTCTCCGGGCACCACTCGAGCGCGAGGAAGTCCACCAACGCCGACCTGTTGATTACGCCGCTGGTCGACATGTTCGTCATCATCGTGCTGTTCCTCATCGCCAACTTCTCGGCGACCGGCGAAATCCTCAACATGACGAAGGACGTCCAGCTCCCGTCGGCCAGCCACGTCAAGGAACTCGAGCTGGCGCCGGTGGTGATGATTTCGGCCACCGATGTCATCGTGAATGGCGTGGCGGTGGCCCGGGTCAGCGACTTGTCCCGTGAGGACTACCTCAGCATCCCCGCTCTCGAGGAGCGGTTGCGGGAAGAAAAGAAGCAGACCGAGGAGCTGCACGCTGCGGCGGCCGACGGGCAGGCCTTCACCGGCGACGTCAACATCCAAGGGCACAAGGAAATCCCCTTTAAGGTGCTGAAGCGGGTGATGTTCAGCTGCCAAAACGCGGGCTACGGCAACCTCAACTTCGCCGTGCTGGACTCGGGCAACAAAGCCGAGGGCACCAAGACGGCCGAGCGCTAAGGCGCTCCGAAGGGGGACGCGGCAGGTGAAGGCCCTCTCCCGGCGTCTTCGTGCGGCGCTCGGACTGGGACTATCCATCGCCGCTGTGCCGGCCCAAGCGGAGTCGCCCAGTTACCCAGGCCAACACGACGCGGACGTCGTTGTCCCGGAGTTTCGCTTTCAAAGCGGCGAGACGCTGAGCAACGTCCGCTTGCACTACACCACCTTAGGGACGCCCCGTCGCGACGCCACGGGGCACGTCACCAACGCCGTCCTTCTGCTGCACGGCACCAGCAGCGTCGGTGCCGTCTTCCTCAAACCAAGCCTCGGTGGCGAACTGTTTGGGCCCGGCCAACCGCTGGACGCCGGCCGCTTCTACATCATTCTGCCGGACGGGCTGGGGCGAGGCGGCTCCAGCAAGCCGAGCGACGGGTTGCACGCCCGTTTCCCCAAGTACGGCTACGCCGACGTGGTGGCGCTGCAGCACTGGCTGGTGACCAAGGCGCTCGGCGTGGACCACCTGCGCCTCGTCCTCGGCACCTCCATGGGCGGGATGCAGGCCTGGCTTTGGGCCGAGCGCTTTCCGGGTGCGATGGACGCCGTGATGCCCATTGCCTGTCAGCCCACCGCCATCTCAGGACGAAACTTGCTGTTCCGGCGCATTCTCACCGAAGCCATTCGCAATGACCCGGACTGGAAGGGCGGCGACTACACCAGCCCGCCCGGCCATTGGGTGTACACCGCGCCGCTGTGGCCGATGATGTTGGACAGCGCGGCGCGGCTGCAGACAGAGGCGCCGACCCGGGCCGCCGCCGCGGCCCTCTACCAGCGCCAGGTCGAGAACGCGCGAAAGGCCTACGACGCGAACGACTTCCTCTACTGGGTGGAGTCTTCCTGGGACTATGACCCCGAGCCCGACCTCAGCCGCATTTCTGCCCGGGTGCTGGCCGTCAATTTCGCCGATGACGCCGTCAACCCGCCGGAGCTGGGGCTGGTGGAGACGCTGGTGAAGCGGGTGCCCGGGGCGCGCTTCGTCCTGGTGCCAGCCAGTGCCCAGACGCTGGGGCACCGGACGCTCGAATTGGCCGCCCTCTGGAAGCCCGACTTGGTGAGGCTTCTGCACGACGCCCCCACTCGGTAGGGCGCCGCGCGCCGGTCAGACGTCCACCCGGACCGGCCAGGACTGGCGGCGCTGCAACAGCTCGGCCCGGTGGTAGGCGGTGGCGGCCGACAGCAGGTGCATCGCCCAGCCCAACAGCCCGGCCGAGGCAATCCACAGCCCGGGCGTCACCACCAGCCAGAAGAGGCCGCGCAGGTACTCGCGGTTGTACAGCTGCCCGAGGCCGGGGATGAGGAAGGACAACAGTGCGGCAACGCTGGGGCGGGGCATCGGCACCCCTGCAGAGGGGCTCACCTCAGTTTTACGTCGGGCACCTTCACCGATTGCGCGTGGGGGTAGCGGCCGATGAGCCACGTCCGCACCCGGGCCCCTCCAAAGCGCGCCAGCCCGGCAAACAGCAGGAAGCGCACCGAGCGGCCGATGGCGGCCGCCACCAGCACGCTCGGCAGCGGGACCGCCACCAACCCGCTGCCGATGGTGACCACCTTAAACAGGGGCGTCAGGGTGAAGAGGATGACCAGCGTCCAGAGGTTGCCAGCCAGCAGCTCCCCGATGGTGCCGTGGAGGCCGAAGCGGTCAATGCGCAGACTCAGCTCGACGGTGAAGAAGTGAAAGACGCCGGCGCGGATGGCCATTCCAATGGCCCACCCCAGCACCGAGCCGGCGACCGAAGCGGTGGTGCCGACCGCCACCAGCCGCAGCCACCGCTTGGGTTCAGCGATGACCATCGGCACCAACAGCGCAAACGGGGTGACGGGGAAAAATGACGAGTCGACGAAGGACACCACGGCCAGTGCGGCCAGGGCAGCTGGGGTGCCGGCGTAGGACTCGACCCGCAGGTAGGCCCGCGTCACCCAGCCGGACTTGGCGACGGGAATGGTGGTTTCCATGGGGGAGTTGGCAGACTAGCAGTGGCAGAGCCTGAAGCGGGCCTGCGCGAAACGCGTTAGGTTGTGGTGCGGACATGACGGCGCTGGAGCGACTGGAGCGCGCCAAGAACGCGCTCAAAGTGTTTCCTCTTCCCTCGGTGGTGCTTTTTCCGCACACCGTGCTCCCGTTGCACATTTTTGAAACCCGCTACCGGGACTTGGTGCGCGACGCGCTGACCGAGGACCGGGTGATGGCGCTGGCCCAGCTGGAGCCAGGCTACGAAAACAGCTACGCCGGCCGTCCACGGATGAGGCCGATGGTGTGCGCCGGCGTCATCGCCTGGCACGAGGAGCTGGAGGGGGGCCGCTACAACATCATCGTGCAAGGCACCACCCGGGCCCGCATCGTCCAGGAGTTGCCGCCGCGCGCGCAGTACCGGGAAATCAACGTCTCCTTGCTTCCCGACCCCGAGCAAAGCTTTCCCGAGGAGGAACAGCTGCGGCAGGCCGTTTTCGAGTTGGCGGCCCGCCTGCCACCGCCGGTGGCGCAGGGCCTGCTGCAGGCGGCGGCGCGGACGGCGGGTGGCGCCCTGGCCGACGTGGTGGCCAGCAGCGTGGTGGCCGACGTGGAACGCCGTCAAGAGTTGCTCTGCCAGCTGGAGGTGGGCTTACGGCTGCGCACCGTGCTGGCCGAAATCAGTGAAGTCCTGGCCCGGTTGCAGCCGGTGCGGCCCGAAGGCCTGGTGAATTAGACATTCGGAAAGGAGTGTGTTGTCCCGTCGTGCGACTGGTCCGCATTGGCCTGGCTTCGGTCGACTCCACCGTCGGAGCGGTGGATTCCAACGTCGAGCGCGCGCTGGGTTGGGCTTCGGCCATGGCCGAGGACGGCGTCACCGTCGGCGCCTACCCGGAGCAGGTGGTGGGCGGCTACCCGCCAGAGGATTTGGTGCAGTGGGAAGGCTTCCTCGACCGGCAATGGGAGGCGCTGTTGCGCTTCGCCTCGGCCACCGCCGGCCAGCCCACCGTCCATGTGCTGGGGGTGGCCGTCGCCCACCAGGGCCTTCGCTACAACTGCGCGGCGGTGGTGGCCGGAGGTCGCGTTCTAGGCCTGGTCCCCAAGGAGAAGCTTCCCACCTACAGCGTCTTCTACGAAGGTCGCACCTTCGACCGAGGGCACCCCGGCCTCGCCGTGCAGCACCGCGGTGTCCCTCTGGGGGACCAGGTGTTTGAGTTTGACTTCGGCATCCTGGCGGTCGAGGTGTGTGAGGACGTGTGGAGCGCCGACGGCCCGATGCGGCGGCGCACCTACGCCGGGGCCGAGTTGGTGGTGAATGTGTCCGCCTCGCCCTTCCGGGTGGGGACGCAAGCCACGCGGCGCGAGCTGTTGGCCACCCGCGCCGCCGACCGGCAGTGCACGCTGGCCTACGTCAACCTGGTGGGCGCCAACGACGGCCTGATTTTCGACGGGGGAGGCTTCGTCTTCCAAAACGGCCGCGAGATGCTGGACGCCCCGCGCTTTGCCGAGGGCTTCGCGGCGGTGACAGTGGACCTCGACCGGACACGCCGCCTGCGTGGGGAAGCCACCACCTGGCGCCAGGACCGAGCCGCCTACCTGATGCGCCATCCAGCTGTTCCCGTCCGCAGTGTGCCCAAGGAAGCCTTCGCCTCCCAGCGTCAAGGGCTGCGCTACCCGGTGCCCACCCACGGCAGCTTCTTTCTGCCGCCGGAGCAGGCGCCAGAAAGCCCGCGCCGCCGCTACTGCGAGGAAGTGCTGGACGCGCTGGCGCTGGGCGTCGGGGGTTATTTCGAGAAAAACCGCGTCTTCCGCTGCCTCGGCGTCGCCCTCTCCGGCGGCCGGGATTCGCTGCTGACGCTGCTGGTGGCGCACCGCTACGCCTCCCGGGTGCGCCCGGCCGCGCCGGGCAGCCTGCTGCGGGCCTTCTACATGCCGTCTCGCTTCTCCTCGGCCGAGACCGAGGCCGCCGCCCGAACCGTCTGCGAGGAGTTGGGGGTGCCCTTCCAGACGGTGGGCATCGACGACGCCTTCGAGGCGGAGCGCGACGCCGTGCTGAAAATGCTGGGCCCGGACGGCACCCTCACTCCGGTGACCGAGCAAAACATCCAGGCGCGACTGCGCGGCCAGAGAATGTGGAATTGGAGCAACTCGGCCAGCGCCCTCTTCCTGCAGACCGGAAACATGAGCGAGCGCGCGGTGGGCTACACCACCGTCGGCGGGGACCTCGAAGGTGGACTGGCGGTCATCGCCAACGTACCAAAGACGGTGGTGGCCGTCCTGTTGGACCACCTCCAGGCGAGACTGCAGCTGGATGGCATCCGCCAGGTGCTGGCGCTGCCGGCCGGCCCGGAGCTGGCGCTGCACCAGCTGGGGGAGGAAGAGCTGATGCCCTTCCCCGTCCTGGATGCCTGCTTCCACCTCTTCGCCGAGGAGAAGTTGACGCCGGAGGAGGTGGCGCAGGTGCTGCGCACCCTGTTCCCCGAAATGCCGGCCGCCACCGTGCAGGCAGACGTGGAAAAGTTTGTCCGACTCTTCCTCGGTTCCATTTACAAATGGGTGCAAGCGCCGCTGTCGCTGCACCTCGGTAACTTGGACCTCGACCGCGAGCGCGCCCTGCAGCTGCCGGTGGTGAACCAGCCGGAGTGGGCCTGGCCCCGTCAGCCGCCGGGGGCCAAGCGTTCCTCGCCCGGCCGCGCGCCTCCGGGACCCAAGACTGGCCCAGCCTCCCGGAAGGCGAAAGGGCGCCCGACTAAGGGGCGACGGTGATGGTGACGTTGGCCGAGGCGACGCCGAGGGCGTTGGAGGCGCTGAGGGTGAAGGTGGTGCTGGTGCTCACCACCACCGGGCCGCCGGTCAGGCCGCTGACGTTGCCTGCGTCCGGCGCGAGGAAGAGGTTGTCAGCGTACAGCACCGTCCAGGTCAAAAGGCTTTGGCCCCCGCCGGCATCCAGCATGTCCGGCGTGGCGGTGAAGGAAGTGATGACCGGAATGGAGTTGGGCAGGTTGCCGTCCACGTAAATGCCCCCGCAGGCGCCAAGCAGCACCAGCGGCACGAGCCAACGACGTTGAAGGACGAAGCGGCTTGGCACGAAGGGCGACTTCCTACCACGCCTCCGGCGCTGTCTTCGACTGCCGGCAGCCGGCTTTAGCTGGAGCGCTTGGCCGAGGCGCGGGCGAAGCCCTGGTAGTGCAGCAGCGCCGCGTCCCCCAGCTTTTGGATGTCGCGGTTGTTGAGCCAGCTGGTGAGGGGAGCGGCCACCAGAGGGAAAGCCCGTCCGAGGCTGGCCAAGCCTCCTCGCTCGAAGAGGAGCTGAGCCAGCTTTCCCACCACCTTGGGGCTGGCCCGGCCCAGCGCGCCGACGCCGTTGGCCGTTCCCAACACGCCCAGCAACTCCTCGCGCGAGCGCGCGAATTCCAAGCGCACTTCATAGGCGGTGGCGATGTCCACCAGCAGCTGCACTTCCAACACCGCCATCGCCACCAAGTCCGCTGGAATGCCCACCACGCCGAAGGCTCCGGAAATGCCCCCCACCAACGCAGCGGCCTGCTTCTTCTGCTCAATCAGGTGCTGGGACAACTCCCGCGCCGCGGCGGACGGGTAGCGCGCTTTGAGGTCGCTGACGCGCCGCTTGGCCCGCCGTGATTCCTGCAGCACCAGCGTCGACAGACGCTGGTTGGCGAGTCGCTTCACGCTGGCTGGGCCGAGGCCCCGCACTGCCTTCCTCACGTCGTCGAGCATGGGTCGCTTCAGTATACGGGAGACGCCGCCAGGGATTGCTGGGCGCCGGGCCCGACAAGGCGTTTGCCTCCAGCATCTTCTGGAGGGGATGGTGCCTCGGCCAATGCCCACCCTTCCGCCCGCGCCAGAATGCATTCCGGACGCTGCGCTGCGTCCCTGCCTCGGCACCTACCAAGGAGACGTGCAGCAGGTGCGCCTGGAGGCGCTGCGGCCGCCCCACGGCGTCCCTGGCTGGCGGCGCTTCTTGCGCCGCAAGGCTTGGGTGTACGGCCTGGTGACGACGGCCGACGTCATCCTCGCCACCGCCGTGGTGGACCTCGGTTACGCCTCACATGCCTTCTTCACCGTGGTGGACTTGCGCGACAAGCGCGCGCTCCTCGACTTTGCTGCGGTGGGGTTTTTGGCGCCGCTGGCGCACGTCAACGACAGGCCGGCGCGCGGCCTGCGGGCCCAGTTCCGGGCCCTGGGCGTCCGCTTCGCCTTCTCGCGCGGCGAGACGGCAAAAGCCCTCCAGCTGGACGTCGACTTGGCCGCCTTCCGCACCGGTGGTGCCGGGCCGGTGCATCTGCACCTGGCCCTGTTGGCGGACGAGGCGCCCCCGCCGCTGGTGGTGGTGGCGGCGGTCCGCGGGGGCGGCCTCAACGTCACCGAAAAGTCTGGAGGGCTTCGTGCCGCGGGCAGCCTGAACGTCGGCCGGCGCTCCCTCCCCCTGGAGGGGGCGGTGGCGGGCCTCGACGCCACCCAGGGACTGTTGGCACGCCGCACTGCCTGGCGCTGGGCGATGGCTGCCGGGCGGCTGGAGGACGGACGGGTGTTGTCCTTCAACCTGGTGGAGGGCGTCAACGACGGGCCGGGCGAGAATGAGAATGCGGTGTGGGTGGGGGGCGCGCTGTACCCCTTGGGTCGGGCCCGCTTTTCCTTTCTGCGTGAAGACCCGCTGGGCCTCTGGCAGCTGGAGTCCGAGACGGGAGACTTCTCCTTGCGCTTCCGCCCGCTGCACCTGCACCGCGAGGAGCGCAACCTGGTGTTGGTGAAGAGCCGCTTTTGGCAACTGCAGGGCTTCTTCGTCGGCACGGTGCGCGCAGGGAGTGAAGTCCTTCAGCTGACGGACCTTCCGGGCGTCACCGAGGACCAGCAGGTGCGCTGGTAGCGGCGGCCACGGTGGGGCTAGCCGGAGTCCGGCTGGAGGTGCAGCGCCTCGGCGAGGAAGTCCAACAGCGCCGGCGTCTGTTGCTCCCAAAACTGCCAGTTGTGCCCTCCGGGCCTTTCCAGCGCCCGGTGCGCCAGCTGCGCCGCGGCCAGCGCGGCGTGAAGCGCCCGGTGCGCCTGCGTCACCTCAGGGTCATCCTCGGTGCCGGTGGCCAACCAGATGCTGGGAAGGGCGGCTGGCCCGCTGCGCACCAGCGCGCGCGCCAAGGTGTTGGTGGGTTCCACCCAAGCCCGAGTGCCGCTTCCCACCGGCCCCAGGGCGGGCAAGAAGGGTGAGCCGTCGAAGCGGCCGATGTTCCACCAAGTCATCCCCCAGGCGCCGGAAAGCGAAGCCACGGCGGCATACCGTTCCGGGTGGTTGAGGGCTAAGTGCAACGCCCCGAAGCCGCCCATGCTGACGCCGGCCACCGCGCGCTGGGACCGGCCCAGGGAAAGGCCGAGCCGCGATTCGATGGCTTGGGGCACGTCAAACGCCGCGTAGCGCTCCCAGTCTTGCCCGTCGTGCCCGTGCACCCAGAGGGAGAATTCTCCCTCGGGAAGCACCACCGCCAAGGGCCAGCGGGACAGCATGCCAGCCAGGTCCATGCGCTCGGCCCATTCGGCGTGCCGAGAGTAGCCACCATGCAACAGGTACAGCACCGCCTTGGGCGAGCGTCCTGCCGGAAGGAGCAGGGTGCTGGGGAGACTTCGGCGGAGGGCTGGACTCGCCACGTCCACCGTCTGCTGCGTGTGCCTCACACCGGGCGGCACACCTGGCGCAAAATGTCCAAGGACTCGAGCGCCTTTCCGGCGCCCACCACCACCGCCGAGAGTGGGTCCTCGGCCAAAAAGACGGGCAACCCGGTCTCTTCCCGCAGCAGGGTGTCCAAATTCTTCAGCAGGGCACCGCCTCCGGCGAGGACAATCCCGCGGTCGGCGATGTCCCCGGCCAGCTCGGGGGGAGTCCGTTCCAGCGTCATCTTCACCGCGTCCACGATGCCATTCACCGGCTCGCTCAGCGCCTCGCGGACTTCGTCGGAACTGACGGTGAGAGTGCGGGGCACGCCGGCGACGAGGTCCCGGCCCTTAATCTCCATCGTCATCACCTCATCGGTGGGGTAGGCGGTGCCAATTCCCATTTTAATCAGTTCCGCGGTGCGTTCGCCGATGAGCAAGTTGTACTTGCGTTTGACGTACTGAATGATGGCCTCGTCCAGCTTGTCGCCGCCGATGCGAACACTCTTGGCGTGGACGATGCCGGACAGCGAGATGACGGCCACATCCGAGGTGCCGCCGCCAATGTCGACAATCATGTTGCCCGAGGGCTCGGTGACTGGCAGCCCGGCGCCGATGGCCGCCGCCATCGGCTGCTCGATGAGGTACACCTCTCTGGCCCCGGCGTTCTCCGCGGCCTCGCGAACGGCGCGGCGCTCGACTTCGGTAATTCCGGAGGGAATGCCGATGATGATTCGCGGCCGGACTCCCAGCTTCCGGTTGTGGGCCCTTTCGATGAAGTAGCGCAGCATGGCGGCTGTAATTTCAAAGTCGGCGATGACGCCGTCCTTCATCGGACGGATGGCGACAATGTTGCCCGGCGTCCGTCCGAGCATCTCCTTGGCTTCCTTGCCGACCGCCAGCACCCGCTTGGCGCCGCGCGCGTCCTGCTGCACCGCCACCACCGAAGGCTCATTGGAAACGATTCCCTGACCGCGGATGTAGATGAGCGTGTTGGCGGTCCCGAGGTCGATGGCCAAGTCGCGTGAGAAGAGGTTGTGCAACCAGTCGAGCATCGTTCCTCTGAGGAGGGAGGGCAGCGGGGGCGTCGGAGTGCTTTGCGCATCCCACGAAGCCAAAGGCGCGCAGCGTCATGCCACGCTAGCACCCTAGGATTCCGCGCACCTAGGGCGGTGTCTGGCTGCTTGCTCGGCCCCGGAAGGAGTCGCTGGTGGGCGCCTCGACCCCCGGGGGGGCCGCGGAAAGCCGCGCCGGAAGGGCGGCCACGGCCCGGGGCCCCCGCTTCAGCGCAAACTTGAAAATGGCGTACAGCGCGCGAACGCCATCCTTCCAGCCAATCTTCTTCCCTTCCTCGTAGGTGCGCCCGTGGTAGCTGATGGGCACCTCGTAAACCCGGTACCGGCCGCGGGCGACTTTGGCGGTAATTTCGGGCTCGAAGCCAAAGCGGTCCTCCTCAATGGGGATGGATTGGATGACTTCGCGTCGGAAGGCCTTGTAGCAAGTCTCCATGTCGGTGAGGTTGAGGCCGCTGGTCATGTTGGACAGGGTGGTCAGCAGTCCATTCATGACGGCATGCCAGTAGAAGAGGACCCGCCGCGGAGTGCCGGTGAAGCGACTTCCGTAGACGACGTCAGCATCGCCGTCGACGATGGGCTGAATGACCCTGGGAATCTCCCGCGGGTCGTATTCCAAGTCGGCGTCCTGGACGATGACGATGTCGCCGGTGGCGGCCTGGAAGCCGCGGCGAAGCGCAGCACCCTTGCCCAAATTCTTGGACTGGAAGAGGACGTGCACCGACGTCTCATTGGCTGGCTTCGCGTCCCGCAGAAGACGGAGGCCTTCGGCTGCCAGCTGGCGGAGGAAGTCCGTCGAGCCGTCGGTGGAGCAGTCGTCCACGAGGATGACTTCCTTGCGCATGTCCACCGCCACCACCCGGCGGAGGAGCTCGGCAAGCGTGTCGTTCTCGTTGTAGACGGGGATAACCAGCGAGACGAGCGGCGCAGAGGTGGGCACGGGCGTTTTGGCCTTTTGCAGGCAGTGGGGCCAGGGGTGACGGCCCCCTAGGCTGGCTAAGAAACCATGGAAACGCCTCCTCCGCCTCCGCGCGTGCTTCTGGAGTATCCCTACCCCGTCCAGCGCCTGGAGGTGTCCGGGGGAAGCCTGGCCTACGTCGAGGTGGGAAAAGGCCGGCCAGTCGTCTTCGTCCACGGCAATCCCACCTGGGGCTTCCTTTGGAGGCGCGTCCTGCACGCCCTGGCTGGCGCGCCCCTGCGCCTGCTGGCGCCGGACCTGCTGGGTTTTGGCCGAAGCAGCAAGCCCCGTTCGGTGCGTTGGCACAGCCTGGTGTCCCACGCAGGCACCCTGGTCGAGTGGATGGCAGCGCTCGACCTCCGGGACGCCGTGCTGGTGGTGCAGGACTGGGGCGGCCCGGTGGGCTGCTGGGCCGCGGCCCACAGTGGCTCGCGGGTGACCGCCCTGTGCCTCCTCAACACCGCCGTCGTCCTCCCGGCACGCTTCCGTGGCACCCTCTTCCACACTCTGGCGCGTGTTCCGCTGCTCAGCGACGTCGCCTTCCGTGTCCTCGGCTTTCCCTTGGGCCTGTTGGGCCGGGTGCAGGCGGACCGCCGCAGCATCTCGGGGGAAGTGGCCGCTGCCTACCGCTGGCCGCTGGCGCGCCGGGAAGACCGCGCCGGGCCGTTGGCCTTGGCCAGAATGGTTCCCAACGGCCCCCAGCACCCCAGCGTCCCGGCCCTGCGGGAAGTGGAGCGCTGGGTGCGGGCCTTCGCCGGGCCCGTGGAGTTGGTGTGGGGGCAACGGGACCCGATTCTGGGCCGGGCCCTGAAGCGGCACCGAGCCGCCTTCCCCAAGGCCCGCGTGACGGAGGTGGACGCCGGGCACTTCCTGCAGGAAGAAGCCCCTTGGCCCATCGCCCAGGCCGTCCGGCGGCTGGCCGGACTCCCCGAAGGGTGAGGGGCGTCGGTAAGAAAGGAGAATCCGCCCGTGGACGTTGCCATGCTGGAGTCCCGTGTCTCGGCCGCCTTTGCCGACCGCGCCCTGCTGCAGGACAGCGGAACGCGCAGCGCCGTGCTGCTGACGCTGGCCGCGCTCGACCGGGGAGACCTTCGCGTTGCCGAGAAGCGGGAGGGGACGTGGGTGACGCACGCCTGGGTGAAGCAGGCCATCCTGCTGTACTTCGTCCTCGCCGAGACGCGCACCATGCACGTCGGCCCGTTTGAATTCCATGACAAGGTCCCCCTGAAAAGGGACTTGGCGTCGGCCGGGGTGCGGCTGGTTCCCCCGGGGGTCATCCGCTACGGCGCGCACGTCGAATCCGGCGCGGTGGTGATGCCGGGCTACGTCAACATCGGCGCGCGGGTGGGCAGCGGGACGATGGTGGACACCTGGGCCACGGTGGGCTCCTGCGCGCAGGTGGGACGCAACGTCCACCTCTCCGGCGGCGTCGGCCTGGGCGGCGTCCTCGAGCCGCCTTCGGCCACGCCGGTCATCATCGAAGACGGCGTCTTCATTGGAAGCCGTTCGGTGGTGGTGGAGGGCGTGCTGGTGGAAGAGGAGGCGGTGCTGGGCGCCAACGTCGTCCTCACCGCCAGCACCCGCATCCTCGACGTCACCGGAAGCGAGGCCCGCGAATACCGGGGCCGCGTTCCGGCCCGAAGCGTGGTCATCCCCGGCACCATCCCGCGGGCCTTCCCGGCCGGCAGCTACGGGGTGCCGTGCGCCCTCATCATCGGCCAGCGGACGGCCGGCACCGACCGAAAGACGTCTCTGGAGAGCGCCCTTCGCGATTTCGCGGTTCCGGCTTGATAGGGTCGGGCCTCTCGCCCGGGTCCCCCCGTCCGCTTTCGTGAGCGACTCCAAACGCCCCATTGACGTGCTGGTCGCCTCGCTCGTCGAGTCGACCCCAGAGGGCGGCGGCGAAGCTGAACCCCCTTCTGGCGACGCCGCTCCCCAGGAAACGCCGGGCCGGGTGGAGCACGCCGTCGAGGCGATGGCCGAAGCCTCCGGCGCCGTCCTGCGCACGGTGCCGGGCTTAAGTCCTCACCGGCTGGAGCGCTTCTGCGATGCGCTGGCAAAGTTCTTCGACTTCGGCGAGGCGGAGGCGCGCCGCCTGCTGGCCCGCATCGACGTCGCCGAGGAATGGATGGAGGGCCCGGACGTCGGCATCAGCGTTCTCCCGGTGGACGGCGGCTCCCGGGTGCAGTCCGCGCTGGCCTCGCTGGTTCGGCTGCCGGCCGGCGTGACGCTTTCGGAACATGCCCACGTGGGCCGCGAGCAGCTTTTCGTCCTCGACGGGGGCTTCGCCGACTCCGCCGGGCATGTGGTGTGGCCCGGCGAGACGCTGGCGATGGCGGCGGGGACCACCCATTCCATGTGGGGCTTGCCGGGAGCGCCGTGCGTGTGCGCGGCCCTCCTCTTTCTGGACGGCGGGGATGGCGAGGGTTGACCCCGAGGCGCTGGCCGCATCCACCCTCGCCCTGTGTGCCATCGCCAGCCCGACCGGCGGCGAGGCAGCGCTGGCGGCCCAGGTGGACAGCTGGGCGGCGCGGCTGTGGAAGGCCGAAGAGCGGCTGCGGGTCGGACACAGCTTCGTCCTCGGACGGCGCGAGGACCCCCGCCCGACGGTGGCGCTGGTGGGGCACTTGGACACCGTTCCGCCCCATCCCGACACCGGGCCCGCCCGCCGCAGTGGAGAGCGGCTGGTGGGCACCGGGGCCAGCGACATGAAGGGCGGGGTGGCGGTGATGATGGCGCTCGCCGAGTCCCTGCCTCGCGAGGAGCTTCCGTGTAACCTGCTGCTCATCCTCTATGAGAGAGAGGAAGGGCCCTATGCCGACAATGGGCTCGGCCTCCTCTTCGAGAGGGCACCGGAGTTGGCGAGCGTCCGCTTCGCCATCGCGCTCGAGCCCACCGACGGGGTGGTGCAGGTGGGGTGTGTCGGCTCGCTGCACGCCACCGTCCGCTTTCGAGGAAAAGCCGCCCACGCCGCCCGGCCCTGGCAGGGGAGAAATGCAGTGCACTTGGCTGGGCCACTTCTCAGCGAGTTGCTGGCGCTGCCGCCCCGGGACGTCGACTGCGGTGGCTTCCGCTTTCAGGAAGTCCTCACCGCCACCCTCGCCCAGGGCGGTGCGGCCCGCAATGTGGTGCCGGACCTCTTCACCCTCAACATCAACGTCCGCTTTGCTCCCGGACGCAGCGCCGAGGATGCCGAGGCTGACTTGCGCCGCCTGGTGGCGGGGCGGGCGGAGGTGGAGGTGACGGACCGCTCCCCCTCGGCGCCGGTGTGCGCCATGAACCCCTTCTTCCAGCGCCTGGTCCTCGCCAGTGGCCAGCCGGCAGCGGCCAAACAAGCGTGGACCGACGTGGCCCGGCTTGCCCAGCACGGCGTGGAGGCCGTCAACTTCGGCCCCGGCGAGACGGCCCAGGCCCATCAAGCCGGCGAGAGTGTTTCGGTGTCGGCGCTGGCTGACGCCTATGCGGCGCTGGCGACTGCGCTTGTAAGCTACTAGGAGGAAGGTGCGGGCTGGGGCCGACCCCGCGCGGGGGCGGGAAGGGGCCACCCATCCACCGGGCCCAGCAGACACGTACCCGTTTCGTCGACTTGCACATGGCGGCCTCCCCCCACCCGAAAGACGCTCTGGTTCTCCACGCACTGCGCCCGGATGCGCCGCTGCCGGCAGAGGTGCGGGCGCACCTGGAGACGTGTTCCAGCTGCGCCGCGGCGTCGGCCAGGCTTCTGGCCGCGTCGATGGAGCTGCTGTCCGAGGAAGCGCCGGCCCCAGCGCCGGACCGCGTCCTGGCCGCCGTGCGGGCGGAGATGACGGGGCCCAGGCGGCTGGAGCGCTTCGTCTTGAAGGCGGCTGCCCTGCTGGACATTGAGGAGTCCGCCGCGCGCACCCTCCTCAGCGGGGTGGACAACCCCGAGGGCTGGCTGGCCACCGAGGGCGTTTCTGTCCGCGCCGTGCCCACCGGGCCACGGCTGGCGCAGGCGCTCGCGACGCTGTGCCGCATTCAGCCTGGCGCCGGGCTTGGGATGCACGGGCATGCGGCCCCCGAGGAGACGCTGGTGCTGGAGGGTGGCTTTGGCGACAGCCTGGGCCATGAGGTTTGGCCGGGCGAGTCCCTCACCATGCCGGCCGGTAGCCAGCATGCGTTGACTGCGCTGCCTGGCCTGCCCTGTCTGTGCCTGGTGGTGGCGCAGCTGGTGTGAATGGCCGGCCGGCGCCGTTTAGGCGAACCGCTCCAGCTGCGCAGCCAAGGCGGTGTCCCGGGCGGTGAGGCCCTGGGCGTCGTGGGTAAAAAGGGCCAGCGTCACCTTGGCGTAGCGAATGTCGATGTCCGGGTGGTGGTCCGCCGCTTCGGCCGCGTCGGCGACGCGGTTGACGAAGGCCATCGCCGCGCGGAAGTCCGAGAAGGCGTACGTCTTTTTCAGCATGCCGGCTTCCAACCCCCAGCCGGGCGACTGCGCCAGAAAGGCCTGCACCTCGGCGTCGGAGAGTTTTGTCTTGTCCCGGGCCATCTGTCCTTTCCCCCTTTTTAGGCGCGCTCCACCGCTCGCCTCCAGCGAGCCATCGCCTCGGCACGCGCCTCGGGCGTGGTTTTCGGCTTGAAGGTCCGCTCTGCCTTCCAGGCGCTGCGGATTTCCTCCAGGGTATTCCAATGGCCGGAGCCCAGGCCGGCGAGCAGGGCCGCCCCGAGCGAGGTGGTTTCCAGGTTGCGCGGCCGCACCACCGGGACGTCCAGAATGTCGGCCTGCAGCTGCATCAGCAAGTCGTTCCCAGCGGCGCCGCCGTCCACCTTAAACAGCGGGATGGCATGGCCACTGTCCTTGCGCATCGCCTCGGCCAAATCCGCAGTTTGAAGGGCAATCCCCTCCAGCACCGCGCGTGCCACGTGGGCCGCGGTGGTTCCGCGGTCCATTCCCATCAGCAGCGCCCGGGCTTCGGGGCGCCACTGCGGCGCGCCCAGGCCGGCCAGCGCCGGGACGAAGGTGACGCCACCGGTGTCCGGCACCTGGCGAGCGAGCTCTTCCACTTTGCGTGCTTTGCGGATGAGGCCGAGGCCATCGCGAAGCCACTGCACGGCGGCCCCGGCGACGAAGCTTGAGCCCTCCAGCGCATAGGTGGTGAGTCCTCCCAGTCGCCAGGCCACGGTGGTGAGCAGCCCATGGTTGCTGGCCACCGGCACCGGGCCGGTATTCATCAGGAGGAAGGCCCCGGTGCCATAGGTGCACTTGGCCTCACCCGGTTGGAAGCACGCCTGGCCGAAGAGTGCCGCCTGCTGGTCGCCGGCCATGCCGCACACCGGAATGCCGTCCGGAAGCACGGCCGACCCCTTGGTCAGGCCGTACACTTCGGCCGAGCTTTTCACTTCCGGAAGGACGGAGCGGGGCACGTCAAACAGGGCGCACAGTCCGTCATCCCATTGGTTGCTGTGAATGTCGTACAGCAGCGTCCGGCTGGCGTTGGACGCGTCGGTGACGTGGACCGCGCCACCGGTGAAGCGCCACACCAGCCAGGTGTCGATGGTGCCGAAGCACAGCTCGCCGGCCTGAGCCCGGGCGCGCGCCCCGTCCACGTTGTCCAAAAGCCAGGCCAGCTTGGTGGCGCTGAAGTAGGGGTCCAGCACCAGGCCCGTTTTCTCGCGGACCATCGGCTCCTCCCCGCGGGCCTTCAGCGCGGCGCAGACGTCCGCCGTCCGGCGGTCCTGCCAGACAATGGCCCGGTGCACCGGCTTGCCGTTGTCCCGGCGCCAAAGCCCGGTGGTTTCGCGTTGGTTGGTGATGCCGATGGCCGACACCCAAGAGGGGTCAATCCCAGCGTCCTTCAGTCCCTTGCCGACGCAGCGCTCGACGGAATGCCAAATGGCTTCGAGGTCGTGCTCCACCCAACCCGGTTGGGGGAAGGCCTGAGGAAACTCGCGGTACGACTGCCCGGCGATTTTCAGCCGGTCGTCCAGCACGGTGACGTGGGTGCCGGTGGTGCCCTGGTCGACGGCGAGGATGTAGCGCCGCTTGGCCATGCTTGCTCCTTCACGCTCCCCCGGAGGGGGGTGCCGGCTGCCCCGAGCGAACCTATACCGTCGGCGCGCCGCTATCGAGCGTGCGCGCGCGACGGAGGAAGGCCAGCACTTCCTGCTGCAACAGCTGACGCCCCTGGTCGCGCGGCATGATGTGCGCACCGCGGTCGAGCTGAATGAAACGGACGCTGGCCGCGTGCCTCAGCCGCCGCGCCAGCGCTCGCGCGCCACCGACGTCCACCACCCGGTCGTGCTGGGCGACGGCGAGCAGCACCGGTGCCCGCACCTTCGGTGCACTGCGCCAGGCCAAATCCTGCACCGTCCACAGGTCGCGAAGCCTGCTGAGCGGCCAGGCCGGCAGCACCGGCGCGGCGGCGCGGGCCTCCAGGTCGACCAAGTCGGTACTCGACTTGTGCACCCAGGGGTGAAGACGCGCTGCCACCGCCAGGGTGATGGCTGGCGCCAGACGCAGTCCGCGCATCAGCGGGTCCTTGAAGCGGACCGCCGGGGCCAATCCCACCACCGCTTGGACGCGGTCTGGGTGGCGGGCGCCGAGCACCACCGCCAACAGGGCCCCCATGGAGAGGCCAACCACCGCCACCCGCGGCTCGCGAAAGCCGGCCAGCCCCTCCTCGCAGGCGTCCAGCCAGTCGTCCACGCCGGCGTCCAGCATCGCCCGAGGCGTGGTGCCGTGGCCGGGAAGGCGCATCCCGCGGACGCGGAAACCGCCCGCGGCGAGCGCCTCACCCAGGGGCCGCACGTCCCAGGGCGTCCCGGTAAAGCCGTGCAACAGCAGGCAGCCCCCCGGCCCAACTCCCAATTCAAAGGGGGCGGTCGCGGCGGGGTCCAAGGCGGGGAGGTCCGCCGGTCCCCCTCTGGCACCGGCGCCCACCGCAGGGGTATGCACGGAGGCCATGAGCGAGCTCAAGGTGCCCGAGACTGCGTTGCAGATCCAGATTGATGAGACGGTGGCCCAAGGCCTCTATGCAAACTTGGCCTTGGTCAACCACACCGACTCCGAATTCACGCTCGACTTCATCTACGTCCAGCCGCAGCAGCCGAAGGCGGCGGTGCGGGCCAGAATCATCACCAGCCCGCGCCACCTGAAGCGCCTGCTGGCGGCCATCTCGGAGAACCTCCAGAAGTACGAGGCGCGCTTCGGCGCCGTGGAGACCCAGGGCCCGGACCTCCCGGTGCACTAAAAAGGGCCTTCAACTCCCTTGCGGCAAAGGGCCTCCCCACGGTGAAGACGCTGAATGAGCTTGGTCCGCGGATGCAGGCCTTCGTGGAGGGCCTGCAGGAGGAGTTGTGCCGGGCGCTGGAGGCTGAAGACGGGGAAGGGCGCTTCGGGGACGACCGCTGGGAGCGGGCCGGGGGCGGCGGGGGACGGACCCGTGTCCTCGAGGAGGGCCGCGTCTTTGAGAAGGGAGGCGTCAACGTCTCGGGGGTGTGGGGAGAGCTCAGCGAGGCCTTCGCCCTGAAGCTGGGGGGACAGGGGCGCGAGTTTTTCGCCAGCGGGCTCAGCCTCATTCTGCATCCGCGCAACCCGCTGGTCCCCACCGTTCACGCCAACTTTCGCTTCATCCAACAGGGGGCGAAGGCCTGGTTTGGGGGCGGCACGGACCTCACCCCCCATTACCTCTTCGACGAGGACGCGGCCCACTTCCACCAGACGCTGCGGGACGTCTGCGAGCGGCACGAAGTTGGCTCCTACGCGCGCTTCAAGGCCGCCTGTGACCGCTACTTCTGGCTTCCCCACCGGGAGGAGGCCCGGGGCGTCGGCGGGGTCTTCTTCGAGGACACGGGCCGGGAGCCCGAGAAGGAATTTGGCTTCGTCCAGGACTGTGCGCGCGCCTTTTTGCCCGCGTATTTGCCCATTGTCCGCCGGCGCAAAGCGCTGCCCTACACCGACGCACAGCGCGCCTGGGCCGAGCTCCGCCGCGGCCGCTACGTCGAATTCAACCTGGTGCAGGACCGCGGGACTCTTTTTGGCCTGCAGACGCAAGGGCGGGTGGAAAGCATCCTCGTCTCGCTGCCCCCGCGCGTGCGCTGGGGCTACGACGTCCAGCCGGTGCCGGGCAGCGAGGAGGCGCGGCTGGTGGAGGTGTTGCGCCACCCCCGCGCTTGGGCCGAGCGACCACGCATGGCAGGAACCTGGACGGGACGGGACTCGCCTCCGTAAGGTGGAGGCCCCCTTGCCGACCGACGACCTCACGCTCGTCCGCCGTGCCCGTTCCGGCGACCAGCGGGCCTTCGGCCTGCTCGTCGAGCGCTACCAGAAGAAGGTGTATGCGGTGGCGCTGGGGATGGTGAAGGACGCCGAGGAGGCGATGGACGTCTCCCAAGAGGCCTTCGTCAAGGTGCACCGCTACCTTGACCATTTCAAGGGCGACTCGAGCTTCTACACCTGGCTGTACCGCATCACCACCAACACCTGCATCGACGTGTTGCGCCGCCGCGGCACCAGCAGCAGCGAATCCGTTGAATATGACGACAGCGTGCAGCTGGACCTGGCCGAGGCCAACCTCGGCGCCGTGGGCAGCCAGCTGGACAGTAGCCCCGCCCAGGTTGCCCTGCGCCGGGAGCTGGGGGAGAAGCTGGACGAGGCGCTGGCGCAGCTACCGGACAAACACCGCGCCATCCTTCTCTTGCGCGAGCTGGAAGGAATGTCCTACGAGGACCTGGCTCGCACCTTGGAAATCCCGAAGGGCACCGTCATGTCGCGCCTCTTCCATGCCCGGGCGAAAGTCCAGCGCCTGCTGGCGGCCTACCTGGCCGACGCGCCCGAGGCCGGGCCGTCGGCCAGCGAGAAACGCAAAGGGGGACAGCGGCGCGAATAAAGGGCCAGCTGCCCTCGTCAGCCTTTCCTTAGGGAATTCTCATGGCTTCTCCCCACTGCTCATCCGTCCAGGAGTTGTCCGCGCACCTCGACGGGGAGCTTTCGCCCGTGGCCCGCGTCGCCCTGGAGGGGCACCTGGCCAGCTGTTCGGCCTGTCGGGCGCGGCTGGCGGAGCTGCGGGGTGTCGGCGAGCTGCTGCGGCGCCGCTATGAGGCCCAGGCCGAGGCGACGGACTTCTCCGGCTTCCGCCAGGCCGTCCTGGCGCGCCTGCGGCCGCACCGCACTTCGCTGGCCGAGCGGCTGTCGGTGGGCTTCGCCGAGTGGCGGACGCACCGCCCGGCCGTCCTGTGGGGTGGCCTCGGGCTGGCCGCCGCGGCGCTGTTGGCAGTGCTGGCGCTTCCCGCGCCGTCGCCCACCGCGATGGTGGCCGAAGCCGTTCACCCTTCGGTGCAAGACGTCTCCACCGACGAGGCCTCCCACATCGCCCCGGTGCTGCTGAAGACGGAAGGGGGAGATGCCATCATCTGGTTGGTGGACCACCCGGACCGGCCCAGTCTCAGCCTGGGTGCCGACGCCTCGGTGCCGGAGGTGCCGGCGCCGCCCCGCCCCAAGGGCGGCGAGCTGTGAGGAGCGTCTTGCGAGGCGCACTGTTGGCCGGCGCCCTCGGCGCGCTCCCCGCGCTGGCGGAGAGTCACATCTCGCTGGTGGCCGAAGTCGTCCAAGCCTCCAACGACGCGGGCGGCGTGGACCCGGGGCTGGAGAAAATGCGCGAGCAATTCTCCAAGAGTGGCATCAGCTACACGTCCTACCGCCGGCTGTCCAAGGACCAGCTGCAGCTGGTCCTTGGCAAAGCCGCCGAGGTGAAGCTTCCCAACAACAAGTCCGCCAGCCTCACCCTGTTGAGTGTGAAGGGGAGCCAGAGCCAGGTCTCCGTCTCCCTTCCGCCGCTGCACACCACCTACACGCTGGGGCGGGAAGGCTCCGTCTACCTGCAGGCCGGCCCCCACGCGAACGGCGTCCTCATTCTCGTCCTGACGCCCGCAGCCGGCTGAGGCAGCGCTGGCTACTCGCCGCCATTAGGTCAAGCGTGTCACACGTTTGCCATCTTCGGGCGAACCACGTACAGGCGCGCGCCCCAGAAGTCATCCCCTTCCTTCGTCAAAGGCCGAAATGTCGCACACCGCTACACCGATTGAAGCCGCTCTGCTGCGTTGCGCCGTCGAGTCAGAAGACCCGCTGTACAATCTCCTCTTCAACCAAACCCCACTCGGCGTCGGCGTGGTGGAATGGCTGGGAGACGACCTGCGCTACTTGGCGCTGAATCCCGCCACCGCCTCGCGGCTGGGCTGCAAGATGAGTGAAGCCCGGGGCCGCCGGGGGCGCGAACTGGGAGTTCCAGCCGATGCCTGTGTCCAACTGGCAGGCCTGGCAGAGGAAGCGCTGAGGCGCGGCGGACCGGCGGTGCTGGAGTGGGAGGTGAACACGCCGCGGGGCCTGCGGAGTTTCCGCACCACGGCCACGCCGCTGCCCTTCCCGGTGGCTGGCCCACCGCGCTTCGCCTACATGACGGAGGAGTTGACGCGCGTGCGCCTCTTGGAAATGCGCCTGGGCGGGGCGGATGCCCCCAAGTCCCTGTCCGCAGACGTGGAGCAGCCGTTGTCCCAAGCACTGCACGTGCTGGGCATCGCCAGCGATGACGTGGAGACGGTGGCGGCTTGCCACCCAGAAGTGGAGTTGGAGGACGCTGCGGCCGCACTCCGCGACGGCATCCGGCACGCCGGCCGGGCCCACCAGAAGCTGCGCGAGATGCTGTGGGGATGAAGGGGAGGCCCCGGCGGGCGTCCCTGCATTCACCCCAGGGCGCCTGGACGTCGCCTGGACGCTGCCTGAAGGGCTCCAGTCCCCTCCTGGGGCCGGCCAACGGCTGCGGCAGCCGAGGGCGAGGCCCCGGCCCCCTTTCGGGATTAGAGGAAGGCCCGTGTGTACCCTTCTGGCCCTGGTCCCTCAGTCGGGCGGCGCGCTTCAAGTGGCAGCCAACCGCGACGAATTCCTCGCCCGCGCTGCCTCTCCGCCGCGGATTTGGCCGGGGGTGCCGACCGTCCTGGCCCCCCGTGACGAGTTGGCCCACGGCAGCTGGCTGGGCGTCAACGCCCACGGCCTCTTCGTCGGCATTACCAACCGCCACGGCGCCGAGTTGGACGCCAGCCGGGCCTCCCGCGGCCAGCTGGTGCTGAAGGCGCTTCGCAGTCAGTCGGTTCCGGTGCTGCACCAGCAGCTGCAAAGCCTGGGGCCAAGGGACTACAACCCCTTTCACCTGTTGTACGCGGATGCGGCGGGCCGGGCGGGACTGACGTCTTCTGACGGACGGCGCGTCGAGCAGCGGTGGCTGGCGCCCGGGCTGCACGTCCTCACCGAGAGTAGCCTGGGCGCCGGTGACGACAGCGCGCGGGTGGCACGGGCCAAAGCGGTGCTCGCCCACGGGCCGGTGCCGCTGGAGGCCTGGGCCGACGTCCTCCGCGGACACGGCGAGGAGAACCGACGCGACGGCATGTGCATTCACGCGGCTGAACTTGGCTACGGGACGCGCTCGTCCTTCGTCTTGGAGCTGCCGGCGGAATGCGCCAGGAGCCGCTGCGCCTTCACCGAGGGCCCCCCCTGCACCTCACCCTGGGTGGATGGAACGCCGCTGCTGCGAGAGGTGCTCGGCTGCTAGTAAGGAGCAGCTCATGAGCGCCGAAACGCCAGCCGCCAAACCGTCCGCTTCGCCCCGGTTCTCTCAGCCCCGCCTCTTTCCCCGCCGGGGCGAGCCGGTTTGGAAGTCGACCGAGATTATTGGCCGCCGAGCGGATTTGATGCACGACTTCTACTACTTCCTTTTGGCCACCAGCTGGCCGATGTTGCTGACGGCTTTCGTGGCGGCCTTCCTCGGCACCAATGCCCTCTTCGGTGGCCTCTACGCGCTGCTGGGGGGAGTGGCCAACGCGCGGCCGGGCAGCTTCTTGGACGGCTTCTTCTTCAGCGTGGAAACCATGGGCACCATTGGCTACGGGGAAATGACGCCGCAGTCCAACACCGCCCACGCCCTGGTCACCGTGGAAGCGATGCTCAGCCTGCTTGGGGTGGCGGTGGTGACCGGCCTCGTCTTCGCGAAATTCAGCCGGCCTCAAGCCCGCGTCGTCTTCAGCGACCTGGCGGTGGTGGCTCCGCGCAATGGCACCCCGACGCTGATGTTTCGGGTGGCCAATGAGCGGGCCAACCACATTGCCGAGGCGCAGCTGCGGGTGACGTTGATGGCGATGGAGACCACCCTGGAGGGGGAACGGCTGCGGCGGATGATGGACTTGCCGCTGTTACGCAACCAGTCGAGTGCCTTCATCCTCACCTGGACGGCGATGCACACCATCACCCAACAAAGCCCGCTGTACGGCATGACGGCCGCTCAGCTGCGGGAGCAGCAGGCGGAAGTGCTGGTCAGCTTCACCGGCTTTGACGCCACGCTGTCGCAGAACATCCACGCCCGGCACAGCTACATCGCCGACGAAATCTATTGGGGTTACCGCTTCGTGGACGTGTTGCGCATGCTTCCCGACGGACGACGTCAGGTGGACTACTCCAAGTTTCAGGACGTCGAGCCGTTGCCAGCGGCGCAAGGCAAGCCCCCCGCCGCTGACAGCGCCAGTGGAGTGGCCTAGGGGAGCCGCCACCCCAGGCTGCAGGCCCTGGGCCGGAGCGCCATCGGCCCGGCGCCCCTTCGCTCGGGCCTGGGGCCCCGGGGGGACTAAATGTCGAAATAGAGCGCGAACTCCATCGGGTGCGGCCGCAGCCGCACCGCATTCAGCTCGCGTTCTGTCTTGAGATGAATCCACGTCTCAATCACGTCGGTGCTGAAGACGTCGCCCTTGAGGAGGAATTTGTGGTCCTTCCGCAGGCAGTCGAGCGCCTCTTCGAGACTCCCCGGCATCTTCGGGACGTCCTTCAATTCCTCCGGCGTCAGCCCGTAAATGTCCTTGTCCAACGGGTCTCCGGGGTCGATTTTGTTTTCCACGCCGTCGAGTCCTGCCATCAGCTGCGCGGCGAAGGCCAGGTAGGGGTTGCAGGACGGGTCCGGGCTGCGAAATTCAAGGCGTTTCGCCTTCGGACTCGGGCTGTACATCGGGATGCGGATGGAAGCGCTGCGGTTGCGGCTGCTGTAAGCCAAATTCACCGGCGCTTCGAAGCCGGGCACCAGCCGCTTGTAACTGTTGGTGGTGGGGTTGCACAGCGCAGCCAGGGCGCGGGCGTGCTTCAAAACGCCTCCGATGTAGTGCAGCGCCATTTCCGAAAGCCCGGCGTAGCCGTCGCCAGCGAAAAGCGGCTTGCCGTTCTTCCACAGCGACTGGTGGGTGTGCATCCCGCTACCGTTGTCGCCAAACAGTGGCTTGGGCATGAAGGTCGCCGTCTTGCCGTTTCGCCAGGCGACATTCTTCACGATGTGTTTGAACCAACTGAGGTGGTCGGCGCACTTCACCAGCGTGTCGAAGCGGAAGTCGATTTCGGCTTGACCCGCGGTGGCCACCTCGTGGTGCTGTCGCTCCACTTCGATGCCCACCGCCGCCAGGGTGAGGCACATCTCGGTGCGGATGTCGTTCTGGCTGTCCAGCGGCGACACCGGGAAATAGCCTTCCTTGTGCCGGATTTTGTAGCCGCGGTTACCGCCCTCCTCCTCCCGGCCGGTGCTCCACGCCCCTTCGCTCGAGCCAATTTCGTAAAAGGCGCCATTCACCCGGTTGTCGAAGCGCACCGAATCGAAGACGAAGAATTCCGCTTCCGGCCCGAAGTAGGCGGTGTCGGCGATGCCGGTGCTCTTTAAGTACTTCTCGGCTTTGAGGGCGATGTTGCGCGGGTCGCGCCCGTAGGCCTCCTTGGTGATGGGGTCGACGATGGTGCAGATGAGACTCAACGTCGCGTCTTTGGTGAAGGGGTCCATCACCGCCGTGGCGGGGTCCGGCATCACCAGCATGTCGGAGGCATGAATCTCCGCCCAGCCGCGGATGGAGGAGCCATCGAAGCCCAGCCCCTCCTCGAAAATCTCCTCCTTCAACTCGTGGAGCGGCACGGTGAAGTGCTGCCAGGTGCCCACGAAATCCATGAACTTGAGGTCGACCATGACTGCGCCCCGCTCCTTGGCCAGCCCCAAAACTTCCTTCGGTTTCATCGACGCCTGCCTCCTGACAAGTGGTGTGCCTGCTGCCCTGCGCCAAGCGCGCATGAAGCCTCAAGGAGATGGAAAAGGAAACGAGGAACGACAGGCCTGTGCTGGCCGAGCGCGCGCCAGCGGGCGGTGGCCGCGGCCGCGGCTGGCCGACGCGCACAGTCCGCGGCGAAGTCAGGGGTTGCGGGGGGTTAGGGACGCATGCGTCTCGGTTGAAACGGCCAGGCGACGGCCCTAGCATTTGGAGTGGATTTTTCATGGAAGACTTGAACGAGCGTGCGCGCTCTGTGTTGCATGCAGTGATTCGCGAGTACATCGCGACCGGTGGCCCGGTGGGGAGCCACCAATTGGCCCGAAGCCAATTCGACGTCTCCAGCGCGACGCTGCGCAACGTCATGGCGGACTTGGAGGCGCTCGGCTACCTGGAAAAGCCGCACACCTCCGCCGGCCGGGTGCCCACCGGCCGCGCCTACCGCTTCTACGTCGACTCGCTGATGCAGCTGCGGCAGCCGCTGCCGCGCGACCGCGAACTCATCCAGCGCGGAATCTCCACCGGGGCGGGCCTCGAGGAGTCGCTCCAAGAGGCGAGCCGCGTGCTGTCCTTCGTCACCAAGCACGCCTGCGTGGTGGTGGCCCCCAGGCCCTCGGCCGGCGTCTTCCACCGCATTGAATTTGTCCGGCTGCGGGACAACCGCGTGCTGGCCATCCTGGTTGGCCGCGACGGGCAGGTGCTGAATAAGCCGCTCAGCCTCGAGGCGGAGATGTCAGAGGCCGAGCTCGGCCGCGCCTCCAACTACCTGAGCGAGCTGTTGCACGAGGTGCCGTTTGAGGGGCTGCGCGGGCGCATTCTCACCGAGCAGGCTCAGGAGCAGGCCCTCTTGGACGAGCTGCAGGCCAAGGCGCTGCGGCTCGGCTACGCCGCCACCGAACTCCACGCCCCGGAGCGCATCCACATCGAGGGCACCGGCTCCTTCCTCGAGTCGCCCGAGTTCACCGACATAGAACGCATGCGGTCCCTGTTTCGGGCCCTGGATGAGAAGAGCAAGCTGGTGGCGCTGCTGGAACGGGTGGAGCAAGCTGGGGCGATGCAGATTTTCATCGGCAATGAGAGTGAGTTTTCCTCCGCCGGCGACGTGACGGTGGTGGCCACCCCGTACGGAAACGAAGACCGCACGCTCGGCACGCTGGGCGTCATCGGCCCCACCCGGATGAACTACTCCCGCGTCATCCCCTTGGTGCAATTCACCGCCCAGACGCTGCGGCAAGTGCTGGAACAGGGTTAGCCCAGCCTTCACCATGGACAGCGTCGCCCTCCGCCCGGCCCAGCGGCCGCTTCTACACCTCGGCCTGCTGCTCCTCACCCTGGCCACCACCTTCGAGGTGTTTCTGTCCGACCAGACGTCGGGCGTCTGGAACCGAGCCAACGTGCTGGATGGTGTGGCCTTCAGCCTGTCGCTGGTGGCCATTCTCGGTAGCCACGAGATGGGGCACTGGCTGTTGGCCCGCCGCCACGGTGTCGACGCCTCGCTGCCGTACTTCATCCCGCTTCCACACCTCGGGTTCGGCACCCTGGGCGCGGTGATTCGCATCCGGAGCCGAATTCCGACGCGCAACGCCTTGGTGGACATTGGCGCCGCCGGTCCGCTGGCCGGCTTCGTGGTCGCGGTGGTGGTGCTTTTTTGGGGCTACGCGCACGCCACCGTCATCGACGTGCCGTTGTCCCTCTCGACGTTTCCGCCGCTCGAGTCGGCAACCCAGGTGGCGAGGTTGTTGTTCCGTTACTTCGCCCATCACCAGGAGCCCAACGTCGTCGGCCAGAGTTTTGGGGACAACCTGTTGACGCTGCTCATCCAGCGGTTGGTGGTGGGCCCGTTGCCTGCCGGCAAGGACGTGCTGGCCAACCCCTACATTGTGGCCGGCTGGTTTGGCTGCATCGTCACCACCCTCAACCTCTTCCCCATTGGCCAGCTGGACGGTGGGCACTTGGCCTTTGCCAACCTTGGCCCACGCGCCGTGCGCCTCGGCAAGCTTTCGGCCTTGGGCCTGTTGGCTCTGGTGCTCTTCTTCAACCTCTCCTGGCTGCTGTGGCTTTTGGTGGCCTCGCTGGTGGTGGGCTTTCGCCACCCCGAGGTGGAGCGGCCCGCCGAGGCCTTGGACGGCCGTCGCTTCCTCATCTGCATCGGCTGCCTGGTGGTCTTCGTCCTGTGCCTCACCCCCTCGCCGGTGCAGCTTTTGGTGGCAGCTCCCTAGTATTCCGGAACCGAGATTCGCGGTGAAAGTCGTAGGGGTGTGATCTACTCCGCGAATGGCTCGAACCGGAAGACCGAAGGCTGAGCTGGTGGTGAGCGCTGAAGAGCGCGGTGTGCTGGAGCGATTTGCCAATCGAAGTCGGGCGAATCGACATCTTGCGTTCCGTGCCCGCATCGTGCTGCGAAGCCTCGAGGGTCTGACGAACTCGGAGGTTGCTCGGCAGCTCCGCTGCACTGGGGCGACGGTCGGCAAATGGCGGAAGCGCTTCATCGAGCTCCGGCTGGACGGTCTTCACGACGAGCCTCGGCCGGGCGTAGAGCGCACAATCACCGACGACCAGGTCGAGAGCGTCGTTGTCCGCACTCTTGAGACGAAGCCAAAGGGCGGCACTCACTGGAGCACGCGTTCGCTGGCGAAACAGATTGGTCTCAGCCACAGCAGCATCGGCCGGATTTGGCGCACTTTCGGGCTGCAGCCCCACCGGACGAAGACGTTTCGCCTCTCGGAAGACCCTTATCTCGTCGAGAAAGTGCGCGACATCGTTGGCCTGTACCTGTCGCCGCCCGACAATGCGGCCGTCTTTTCGGTGGATGAGAAGTCGCAGATTCAAGCTCTCGCCCGGGCGACTCCGGTGCTCCCGATGGACGTGGGAATGCCGGAGCGACGGACTCACAACTACATCCGTCACGGCACAACAGATCTCTTTGCAGCGCTCGATGTTGCGACCGGACAAGTACTTGGGCGCTGTTTCAATCGTCACCGGGCCCTCGAGTTCGTGAAGTTTCTCAAGGACATCGACGCGGGTGTTCAGCCCTCGCTGGACGTCCACGTCATCCTCGACAATCTCTCCACGCACAAGACGCCCGCGGTGATGCGCTGGCTCGTCCGCCACCCTCGGTTTCATCTGCACTTCACGCCGACCCACGGCTCCTGGATCAACATGGTGGAGCGTTTCTTCGGCTTGCTGACGCAGCAAGCGCTCCAGCGCGGCTCTCACTGCAGCGTTCCCGAGTTAAAAGCAGCCATCACTGCCTTCATCGACGCGCACAATGAGGCACCGAAGCCATTCCGCTGGACGAAGACTGCTGACGACATCCTCGATTCCATGCGTCGCTTCGCGACGCGCACCCTCCAAGCTCATGCCATGTGACTTTTTCAACTATTCACGGATCCGGGGTACTAGAGGGAGTTTGAAGAAGGTGTGCTTAGCTTCGCCGCCGACGGATGAATGGCCTTTGTCCTGTGTGCGGTCAGCCGGTGGAGGTGGTGGACTTTCGTCTGGACCAGGGCCACGTCGTCGTCCGCTGTCGGGCCTGCGGTCAGCAGCGGCGCCTGGCTCTCTCGGAGGCCAGCGGCGCCGAGGCCACGCCGGCCGGCGCAGCGGTGGAGGGCCTTCCCGCGCCTAGTCGCCGCCCGACGCCCCCACCGGCCAGCGGGCCCAGCGCCATCGAGGCGGCCTTTGAGGTGCCGGCGGCCTTTTGCCCCAAATGCGTCGCGCCTCGAAGCCCCGCCGCCGCCAGTTGTCCGGCCTGTGGATTGGTTTTCTCCAACGCCGTCCGCGACAGCGCGCTTCAGCCGTCGTCGACGCTGGCGGACGCGTGGAGGGCGTTGGCCGCCCACTGGAATGACGCGGCCGAGCACACCCGCTTCCTCCAGCTGGCCGACGCCTCGGGAGAGTTGACGGCAGCCTGTCATCTGTACCGCATTCGACTGGCGCGGGCCCCACAAGACGCTCTGGCGCGCAACTCGCTCGAGGCGGCCGTCAAACTGGCATCGGCGCCGGTGATGGTGGCCGCGCTGCGGACGGCCCAGACACCGCGGGCCAACGGGCGGGCCAAGGCGGTGGCGGTGGCGGCAGTGATGCTGCTTGCCCCCACCCTGGTGTTTGCCCTGCTGCGGCTTTTGGGGCGGCATTGACGACCTCCATGGAAGCGGTGTTTGGCGCGCGTGGGCGTCTCTCCGAGGTGCTGCCGGGCTGGGAATCCCGTCCGGAGCAGCTGGCGCTGGCCCGCGAGGTGGAGCGGGCCTTTGCAGAGAAGCGCGCGCTGGTGGCCGAAGCGGGCACCGGCACCGGGAAGACCTTGGCCTACCTCGTCCCGGCGGCACTCAGCGGCCGCAAAGTCGTCATCTCCACCGCCACCAAGACGCTGCAGGACCAGCTTTTCCACAAGGACTTGCCCCTGGTGCAACGCGGCCTGGGGCTAGAGCTGCGCGCCACCCTGGTGAAGGGGCGCGCCAACTACCTGTGCCTGCACCGGCTGGAGCGGGTGGAGCGAGAGCCCACGCTTTTGGGCCCGGGCGCCGAGGAGGCGTGGGCCGCCGTCCATGCCTGGGCCGAGCGGACCGAGACCGGAGACCGGGCCGAGTTGGCGCTGCCGGACGACTTCGCCGGTTGGCCGCGGCTGTCCACCACCCGGGAGACGTGCCTCGGCACCCGCTGCCCGCTGCACGACGTCTGCTTCGTCACCCGGTTGCGGTCCCGCGCCGACGCCTCGGACATCCTCATCGTCAACCACGCCCTGTTTTTCGCGGACCTCGCCCTGCGCACCTCCCGAGGCAGCGGGGAGGGCGTGCTGCCGCGCTACGACGCCGTCGTCTTCGACGAGGCCCACGCACTGGAGGACGCCGCCACGGAGTATTTCGGCGTCGCCGTCAGCAGCTTCCGCTTCGAGGACCTCGCCCGGGACGCCCAGGTGGCGTTGGACCCCCTGGATGAGCGGTCCGGCATGCTGGCGGCGCTGGCGCTGAAGGTGCGCGGCCAGGCGGAGGCCCTGTTCAGCAGCGCCCCGCGCGCCCTCGGGCTGCAGACGGAGTCGGCCATTCGCCTCACTCCGACGCTGTTGCGCCCCTTGGGCCGGCAGGTGGAGGGCGTGCTGGAAGGCCTTGCCGCGCTCGGCGCTTTCGCCGCCGGGGCCGAGGAGCCGGAGGTGCAGGCCCTCGGCCGACGCAGCGGCGAGCTGTCCTCGGAGTTGGACTTCGTCCGCCGGGCGGACTCCCTCAACCACGTCTACTGGGCGGAGGGCCGAGGCCGGGGAGTTGCCCTCCGGGCGGCCCCCATCTCGGTGGCCGAAGCCCTCCGAGAGAAGCTGTACGGCTCGGTCGACACCCTCATCTTCACCTCGGCCACCCTGCGCGCGGGCAATTCCTTTGGCTACTTCTGTCGTCGCCTGGGGCTGCTGGACGAGGAAGGCGAGGCGGTGCACCCCCTCACCCAGTTGGCCGTGCCCTCCTCCTTTGACTATGCCCAGCAGGCGGCGCTGTACCTACCGACCCACTTGCCGGAGCCCAATGAGACGGGCTTCGCGGTGTCGGTGGCAGCCGAAGTCCTCTCCCTCACCGAAGTCACCGGCGGCCGGGCCTTCGTCCTCTTCACCTCTCTGCGCAACATGGAGGCGGTGCATGCCTTGCTGCAGGACAGGTTGCCCTGGCCGGTGTTGAAGCAAGGCGATGCGCCGAAGCACCGCCTGTTGGAGGCCTTCCGCGCCGCGCCCTCCGTCCTCTTCGCCACCAGCAGCTTTTGGGAAGGGGTGGACGTCCCTGGGGAGGCGCTCTCGCTGGTGGTGATGGACAAGCTGCCCTTTGCCTCCCCGGGGCACCCCCTCACCGCGGCGCGGATGGAGCAGCTGGCTGCGCAGGGCGAGGAACCTTTCTCGGCCTACCAGCTGCCCGAGGCGGCGCTGGCGTTGCGGCAAGGCTTCGGCCGGCTCATCCGCAGCCGCGCGGACCGCGGCATCGTGGCGCTGCTGGATGTCCGCGTCTCCCGGCGCGCCTATGGACGGCTGCTGGTGCAGTCCCTGCCACCGGCCCGGCGCTTTCGCAGCCTCGCCCCTTTGGCGCAGTGGTTTGCCTCGGCCGCCGGCAGCGGGCCAGGCGAGGAGAAACAACAGCGGGCCCCTGCTTAAAGGTGCCGGGCCAGCGCGCAGCCTGCGCCCGAGGCCAATTCCAGCACCGTCCGGGTGCGGGCACTCGGCGCCCCGAGGCCCTGCCCCAACCAGCGCAGCGTCTGGGCCAGCGGGTTGTGCCGGCTGCAGCGGGGCGTAGCAGGGGCGAAGTGCTTCCCCTCGACGTACGTCCAGACGGCTGCCGCGTCCAGGCCGAAGACGCCGCCGTGCCGTTCAAGAAGGGCCTTCAGCCGCGCCGCCGCCTCCGCCGGTGCTTCACTGGGCTCGAGGTACACCGTCGGGAAGCCGCCGGTAGCCGCCGCTTGTGCGAGGAGGCGGAGCGGCCGAGGGTACGCGGCGCGGACGTCCGCGGCGACAATCACCAGTGTCCGCGCGTTGCCCGGCATGCGGGGCCAGTACAGGGTGAAGCGCACCGGCCCTTCCGAGGTGTTGACGACGCCGGATTCCTCGCCGCGCGCCTCCATCCACCGGAGGCCAACGGCCGGAAGGGCCAAGACAAGTGCTCCAACGACGAGGGCGAGAAGGCGAAGGGGTCGCATGGGGGGCCTTTGGCAGGCACTGTCCCTCGCCGCGGCGCCCGGCACTGCCCTGAAGCAGCCGGGAAGCTGGGTGGTGCAGGGAATGGCGCCACCCCCCAGGGCCGGCCGCCCATCCCCCGGGGGGGACGGGGCCTCAGGCCAGTCGGCGCACCTGGGCCTGGTGGCTTCGGGCCACCGGGACGCAGGCGCCGCTGCTGAGGACGGCGACCAGGCCCCCCGAGGGGTCGCGGCGCAATTCGCGCAGGCAGCGAATGTTGACGATGGCCTTTCGGTGGATGCGGACAAACCGTCGGGAATCGAGGCGGGCCTCCAGGGCGGCCATCGACTCGCGGTGCAGGTAGGTCTGTGCGCCGACGTGCAGCTCGACGTAGTAGTCGGCCGCCTCAATCCACTCAATCTCCTCCTCGTCCAGAAACGTCACCCGCCCGCGGTCCCGCACCACCACCCGGGTGCGCTCCAGCGCCTGCACCCCCTGCAGCATCCGCTCGCCAATTTCGGCGGCGGCGGTGCGCTGCAGCTCCCGCTTGGCCCGTTGCAGGGCCTCGGCGAAACGCTCGTCGTCAAAGGGCTTGAGGAGGTAGTCCAGGGCGTGGACGCCGAAGGCTTTGAGAGCGTGCGCGTCGTAGGCGGTCACGAAAATGACCAGCGGCAGCGGCCGCTCCGCGCGCTGGAGCACCTCGAAGCCGTCGCCGCCCGGCATCTGCACGTCCAGGAAGAGGAGCTGCGGCCGCGCGCGGCTCAGCAGTGCCAGGGCCTCGCTCAGGTTGCCTGCCTCCCCCACCACCGTTACGTCGGGGTCGCGGCCGAGCAGCAGTCGAACGCCTTCCCGGGCCAGGGGCTCGTCGTCGACGACTGCCGTTCGCACCTGGTTAGCCATCCGCCAGCGCTTCTTGGTGAAAGGGGATGGTGACCAACGCCAGCGTTCCTCCGCCGGGGTGGTTTTCCAAGGTGAAGCGGTGGGTGTCCGGGTACAGGACGGCCAGTCGAGCGCGGACGTTTTGCAGTCCCATCCCGCCGCGGCGCTCGGATTCGGGGGGCAGCCCCACCCCGGTGTCCCGGACGGAAAGCACCAACTCGGCCCCGGAGCGCTGCGCGCCAATCTCCAACAGGCCCCCTTCGTTTTGGGGCGAAAGCCCATGGCGCACGGCATTCTCAGCCAACGGCTGCAGCACCAGGGAAGGGACGCGCGCCTCCAGCGCTTCGGGGGAAATGTCCATCTTCACCTGCAGACGGTCCGAGAAGCGGATTTGCTGCAGCGCCAGGTAGCGCTCGAGAAAGTCGAGCTCCGCGCGCAGCGGAACTTCCGCTTTCCCGACGCTGGACAGCGCCAGGCGCAACAGGTCGCTGAGGCCGGCCAGCATCCGGACGACGACGTCGGTTTCCCCTTTGCGAGCCATCATCGAGATGGCGTTCAGGGTGTTGAAGAGAAAATGGGGGTGAAGCTGGACGCGCAGCGCTTCGAGTTGGGCGCGCGCCAGCTGCGTCTCCAGCTGCGCAGCAGCCATCTCCTGGGCGCGGAGGCGGCTGCGTGCCTCGAGTGCGTAGATGACCCCGATGGCTCCTCCGTAGCAGAGCAGGTCGGTGATGAAGGACATCCGCATCCAGCTCCACAGGAGCGGGACAAACGGCGTCGATTGCGTCTCGTACCACGGTGCCCAGCCGGCCAAGGCCAAGAAGGCTTGAAGAGCTTCGTTGCCTACCCACCCCAAACAAAACAGCACCAGGTGCACACCCCACCAGCTGGGCCGACTGGCGTTTTCCAGGGGAGCAAAGCGTCGCAGCGCGACGCGGATGGCCGGGGTGGTCACCGCCCAGGCCATCCAGGGGATGGCGTAAAAGGCCAGCTGCCGCCAGCCGACGGGGTGATTGCTCTCCGGGGAGAGAACCAGATGGGACCAACTCACCAGCCCCGCCAGAAAGCCGAGAAGGGCCAGGCCGAGGTATTGACGAGCGCGACGAGACAAAGGGGAGTCCAAACCGGCGGGCTCTATGCCACTTCAGCCCGCGCCTGCCAACCGTCTGCAGCGAAGGTGACTGCTGGTGCTGGGACTTACAGCTCGCGCGACATGAGAAGGCGCAACTTCCCGGACTTCTTGGAAACCACGGTGGCGACGGTGGTGAAACCCATCGAGCGGTAGAAGTTGACTGCCGGTGCGTTGGCCGGGTCGACGCGCAGGGCCAGCGTCCTTCGGTACATGTCCTTGGACACCTGGATGGCGTGTTTGAGGAGCGAGGTGCCAATGCCCCGCTTCCGCAAGTCGAGTTTGACGACAATGTTGCGGAGGTAGGCCGCCCCGGGCACCGGGCCATCCCGCTCAACGGTGACGTAGCCCACAATCTGTCCCCGCAGGCGGACCACCTGAACAAAGGGGCGCAACGGCGTCAGCGCTTCCAGCGACTTCTCGAGGGTCTCGCCTCGGTAGCCGGCGCGGAGCATGCCCACCGAGGGCAACTCATCGTCGCCGAGCGGACCGTATTTCAGCAGCGGCGTCAGGTCGGTCGGCAAGCTGCCTTCGTCCACGACGGGCATGGCGTTGGGCTCGGAGGGCGTTTCCACGCGCTTCATGGTCATCGTTCGGGGTCCTCCTCGCCGCGCCGCGGCTGTAAATCCTAACCGGTCCTCCTCTTCCGGGTCACCTCTTCTCAAAAGAGCCCGTCCACCCACCTGTAGGAGGGTTGGTTCCTGGGGCCTGGGAGGGTTTCTCGTCTAAGATGGGGCCTGACTTCTCGCAGTGGTAACCCTTGCTTGGGCGCTTGCTGGCCCGCCGCTCGCCGACTTCTCCCCGTCCGTGCAACTCAACCACGCCCAGCGGGAACTCACCGTCAAGGTGGTCTATTACGGCCCCGGACTTTCCGGAAAGACCACCAATCTGCAGCTGATTCACGCCCGGACCCAGACCGAAGGTCGGGGAAAGCTGCTCACCGTCGAAACCCACGACGACCGCACGCTCTTCTTTGACCTGTTGCCGGTCTTCTTCCAAACCAAGGGCGGCTACACGGTGAAGGTGAAGCTGTTCACCGTGCCCGGGCAGGTCATCCACAATGCGACTCGGCGGGTGGTGTTGCAGAACGCCGACGCGGTGGCCTTCATCGCCGACAGCCGCCGCAGCGCCAACGCGGACAACAACGCCTACTGGGCCAACCTGAACGAGAACATGCGGGAGAACGGCCTGGACACGGCCCAGGTCCCCATCGTCATCCAATTCAACAAGCGGGACCTGCCCGACACCAAGACCGATCAGGAGCTGGACGAGACCAGGGGTCGAGGCCGGGAGCCGGTGATTGGCGCGGTGGCCATCCGCGGCGAAGGCGTCCTGGAAACACTCTTCGCGGTGATTCAGCTGGCCTACCGGAAGATGGATGAGCAAGCCGGGCTGGCGCGCAACCTGGGCCTGAGCGAGTCGGGCTTTTTGGCCCAAGTCTTTGAGCGCATCGACACCACCGGGACGCAGGTGGCGGGGTGGCTGGAGCAACTGCAGAAGGACGAGCAATGAGCGCCGAAGGTCCTCCTCGCCCAGCGGAGTCGGTGTTGCAGCGCCGCCTGGCGCTGGGGGACTTGCTCGACCTGCAGACGTTTGGGGAGCTGGCCCGCGGCTTTGCCGAGCTGTACAAAGTCGGCGTCAAAGTCTTCGACGAGAAGGGCAACCGCCTGGCCGACATTAAGGTCGGCAACGGCGACTTCTGCGGCTACGTCTTCTCCTTTGCCGAAGGGCGGCGCTGCTGCACCGCCACGGTGGCGCGGGTCAAGGAGGGGCCGGTGGGCCCGGTGCAGAATGCCCGAGCGGCCCAAGTTCCGCCGGGCATTCCCCTGCGGGGGATGGTGGCGGTGCCCTGCTTCACCGGGCTGCGCTACCTGGTGCTGCCCATTCTGTGGGAGGGCGATGCGCTGGGCAGGGTGGTGTTCGGCCCCTTCACCCCGGAGGACTTGGGCGACTTGCCGAGCAGCCTCACCGACTTGACGCCAGGCATCGACGTCACGCTGGCCCAAGGGCATTTGGCCAAAATCCGACGGGCCCCCGAGCAGACGGTGGCCAAGGTGATGCTGCACTTCGCGCAGCTGCTCGAGGCCTTGGTGGCCGCCGGGCAGAAGACGTACCTCACCAGTCAGGTGCACATTGAAGCCACGCTGGAGAGCAACCGCGACCTCGAGGGGCAAAACAGAAAGCTGGAGGCCCTCAACGTTCGGCTGAAGGAGATGGACCGCCTCAAGTCCAGCTTTCTCGCCACGGTCAGCCACGAGTTGCGCACGCCGCTGACGTCCATCATCGGCTACTCGGAAATGCTGTCCGAGGGGCTGGTCGGTCCCCTCAACCCGGAGCAGACCGACTACGTGCGCACCATCATGGACAAAGGGGACACGCTGTTGAAGCTCATCTCCTCCATTCTGGACATCAGCCAGATTGAAGCCGGCAAGGTGCGACTCACCTTTGATGGGGTGCTGGTGTCCGACGTCGTGACCTCGGCGCTGTCCAGCGTCAAGCCGCAAGCCCAGCGCAAGGGGCTGATGGTGGACACCAAAATGCCGCCGCGGGCGGTGGAGGCCCGCGCCGACCGCGAGAAGCTGCGCCAGGTGGTGGTCAACCTGTTGTCCAACGCGGTGAAATTCACCCCCAAAGGCGGCTGGGTGCAGGTGGTCCTCACCGACGTGCAACCCCAGCCGGAACTGGGTGGCATTGCCGGGTACCGGGTGGTGGTGCAGGACTCCGGGGTGGGCATTCCCGCGGACCAGCAGGACAAGGTTTTCCAAAGCTTCTACCAAGTGGACAACAGCTCGACGCGTGAATTCGGCGGCGCCGGGCTTGGGTTGGCCATCGTCAAAAGCTACGTCGAAGGCCACCAGGGGGTGGTGAAAGTGACGAGCGAAGTGGGGCGGGGCTCCCGCTTCGAGGTGGTGCTGCCGGCCAAACCGCCGGCGCCTGGCTCCGTCATTTCCCCGCCCGTCTCCGACGGAGGCGGCGCGGCGCAGGAACGCTTCTGAGGCGCGGTCCCCTAAGCGAATTTGCTGCCATTCGGGCCTTCCTCGCCGCCTTTGCACCGCCTGCCGCTGCGGTCGGCCCAGGGGACGACTGTGCGGTGTGGAAGGTGCGCGGCGGCCTGTTGTGCGTCACCACCGACGCCGTGGTGGAGGGCGTCCACTTTCGGCGCGCAGACGGCCCCCTGGAAGACGTGGGCCACAAGGCCCTCGCGGTCAATCTCTCGGACTTGGCGGCGATGGGGGCCAGGCCGGAGTGGTTTGTGTGCGCCCTGGCCGCGCCGCGCTTGCGCCTGCCGGAAGTGCACGCCCTCAGCCGGGGGATGGCCGCGCTGGCCAAGCGCTTCGGTGTCTCCTTGTTGGGCGGAAACGTGACCCGCGCCGGGGAATTGTCACTCACCGTCACGGCCGCCGGGCGGGCGGCCGGTGCCGGGCCGCTGCTGCGCTCGGGCGGGCGGCCGGGCCAGCTGCTGTACGTTTCTGGCACGCTGGGCGCAGCGCGCTTGGGCCTTCAGTCCTTGCAGGCCCACGGCCGGCCCCGGCGCTGGGCGCGGGCCGAGCGCCGCCAACGCCGGCCAGAACCGCGGGTGCGCTTGGGGCTGTTGGCGGCCCGCTACGCCAGCGCAGCCATCGACGTCTCCGACGGCCTGGCACAGGACTTGGGGTGGCTATTGGCCGCCTCCGGCGTCGGGGCGGAGGTCGAAGCCGGCCGCCTTCCCTTGGACGCCGACGTCCGCCAGGCCTTTTCGCCCGCGCGTGCGCTGGCGACGGCCCTGCGGGGTGGAGAGGACTATGAATTGCTGTTGGCCGTCCCGGCGTCGCGTGCAGCGGCTTTCGAAGCCGCCTGCCTCCGTGCTGGGGAAATGGTGACGCGCATCGGCCGCTTGCGGCGCGGCCGGGGCCTCCGGCTTCTGGACGCGGCCGGAGGGGCGTCGCGGCCGCACGCCGGGGGCTTCAATCACTTCGTCCCCTAGGACGGAAATTCGCGGTGGGCCCGGGCGGAGGTGTTCTCTCGGCCCACCCTGGCGGCGCGTGTCGGTGGGGGCCCTCTCGGGCTGGGTGCCTCCCCAAGGCCGCCGGGGAAGGGCTGAACTGTGAAAAGTCCGCCAATTCAGTCCACAATGGCCACCCCTGCAGCGGCTAGGGCCATGGCCATCGCCCAACCTCCCTCCCGGAATGCCACCCCGCGCCGTCCGGTGCTGGACGAATTCTCCGCGGCACTGCTGCCGCGTCGAGAGCCGGCGCAGCGTGTGCTTCGGGCGGTGGACGAGCGGCAGGGGGGCCTCACCCTCCCCCTGCAAAACAAAATTGTCCTCGGCTACCTGGTCCTCGGGGCGGCCCTGTTCGCTGCGCTGCGGGTGGTGCGGACCGCCCCGCTGGAAGTCCAAGTCCTGGTGGCGACCGTGGTGACGTTGGGGTTGGCCTTCCTGGTGCCAGCGGTGCTGGCGCGGGTGGCGCGGCTCCGGGTCCTCAGCCGTTCCGCTCTGGAAATCTCACGCGGGGACTTGGCCAGTCCGCTGGAAACGCGTGCCAGCTTGGGGCGGGACGAGATTGACGAGTTGGCCACCGCGATTCGCAACATGCAGGAGAACCTGAGGGAATTGGTGGGCCACATCCAGCACACCGCCCAGTCCGTCGCCGACTCCGCCACGGACCTCGAGCGCTCGGCAGAAAACGTCAATGCCGCCACCGAGGAGGTGGGCGACTCCATCCTCACCATCGCCCAGGGCGCGGTGGCCCAGTCGGACTTGGTGGGCCAGGCCTCCAAAGTCATTACCGGGATGGCGGGCTCCATCCAGCGCACCGCCGTCAGCGCCGAGGATGCGGCCCGCGCGGCCGGGGACAGCAGCAGCGCCGCCGAGCAGGGAAGCAAGGCGGCGCGGCTGGCCGGCGAGAAGGTGAATAAGGTGTTCAGCCGCATCGAGGTGGCCAGCCAGGAAGTCTTCGCCTTTGGTGAGAAGACGCAGGAGATTTCCAAAATCGTCGATGCCATCACCCACGTCGCGCAGCAGACCAACCTGTTGGCCCTCAATGCCACCATCGAGGCGGCCCGCGCCGGCGAATACGGGCGCGGCTTTGCGGTGGTGGCCGACGAAGTCCGCAAGCTGGCGGACAGCGCCGGGCGCAGCGCAGAGCAAATCTCCAAGCTGGCGCGCGACATCTCTCGGCAGTCGGCCGCGGTGGTGACCGCCATGCGCGAAGGCATCGCCGAGCTCACCGAGGGTCGCGAGGACTTGACCAGCATCCTCCGCTCGATGGGCTCCATCACCGACACCACCCGGAAGGGTGCCGACAAGGTGCACCTCATCTCGGAGAGCGCGCGCGAGCAACTCCAAGGCAGCGAGGAGATGGTGAAAGCCATCCAGGAGATTTCCGAGGTGGCCAAGGGCAACGCCGGGTCCACCACCGCCGTCCAGGCCGTCATCCGCGAGCAGACGGCGGCCGTCTCCCGCATGACGTCGGCCGCGCAGGAGCTGAACAACCTCTCGCTCGAGCTGCAGAGTGTCGTCCGGCGCTTCCGGCTGGGCGCCTAGCCCCGATGGCTGACAGCGCGCGGCACGTCGTCTTCCGGGTTGAGACCGGCCGCTACGCGCTGCCCCTCTCGGCGGTGCGCGAGGTGGTGGTGACCCCGGAGCACTTCACCCGCGTCCCTCGGTCGGCGCCGGCAGTGACTGGCGTCGTCAACTTGCGCGGCCGCGTGGTGGCGGTGGTCGACTTGCGGCCCGTCCTGGCGCTGGGCGAGGCCTCGGCGCCGGCGCCCAAGCTGCTGCTGCTCGACCGGGGCCGCCGCGACCTGGCCCTCGGCGTGGCCGACGTGGAGGCCATTGAAGAACTCACCCTGGTGGACGGCCCGGTCGCGGCCACTGGCCTGGTGCGGGGTGTAGCGCGGCTGGGGGACCTCGAAGTGCAGCTCCTCGACGTCGACGCCCTTGAAGCCCGGGTGACTGGGCTATTCGGAGGTAGGTAGGCTTTGCCCGAGCGCCATGGCGAAGCGAGTCCTCATCGTCGACGATGCGTCCTTCATGCGAAACATGCTGCGGGAAATTCTCGTCGAGGCTGGCTACCGGGTGGTGGGCGAGGCCAGCCACGGGGTGGAGGCGGTCCAGCGGCACCATGAGTTGAAGCCGGACCTCACCACCATGGACATCGTGATGCCCTACAAGAATGGGGTGGAGGCCACGCGGGAAATTGTCCGGGGGGACGCTTCAGCCGTGGTCGTCATCTGTTCAGCGCTCGGCCAGGAAGCCCTCGTCCTGGAGGCGCTGGAGGCCGGCGCCGCCGACTTCCTGGTGAAGCCCTTCCGCGCCGAGGACGTCCTCAGCGTGGTGCGCAAGGTGCTGGGCGAGGAAGTCGCGGGCTAGGAGAGGCACCGTGCCGGCCGACGTCGACATGTCCCGCTACCTAGGCCTCTTCGTGGCCGAGGCCGGCGAGCACCTGGAGGCGCTGTCCCGGGACTTGGTGGCGCTGGAGCGTCAGGTGGCCCCGGAGACGGTGGACTCGCTGTTCCGCCACGCCCATTCGGTGAAGGGCATGGCGGCCTCCATGGGGCTGGAGGCCATTGCCACCCTGGCCCACCGGGTGGAGGACTTGGTGGAGGCGCTCCGCAGCGACGCCGGCAGCTGGGAGCAGTCCCTGGTGGATTTGATGCTGGAAGCCACCGACACCATGGAAGCCCAAGTGCGGGCGGCCGGCGCCAGCGAGACCCTCCCCCTGCCGTCGGCGCTGCTGGGCCGGCTGGCGGAGGCGGTGCGGGTCCGGACCGGCCAACCGCCCAAGCCCACCCGCGTCGCCCGGGCGGTCCTGATGCCGCCCAGCGTCGACTCGGCGCCGGCACCGCTGCCGCCGGTCCCCGGGCCGGGCGCCCTGGACGTCCAGGCGCAGGTGCGGCCGTCTTCGGCGAGCCCCGGGGCGCGGGCCTTCCTCGTCTACCGGAAGCTGGCCGCCCTCGGCACGCTGCTCGACGTCCAGCCTCCGCTGGAGGAGCTGCGCGCCGGAGCCCTTCCGGAGGGGCGCTTCACCATTGCCGTGGAGGCGCAGGGCGGGGAGGCCGCCGTGCGCCGGATGCTGGAGGGGCTGCCGGACGTCGAAGTGCTGTCGGTGGCCCCCTACCGGTCGCGTCCCGGCGCCTTGGCCGAGACCCCGTTGGAAGCCACCCGCAGCGTCCGGGTGCGGACCGAGCTGTTGGATGACTTTCTTGAATTGGCCGGAGAGCTGCTTCTGGCCACTGCCCGGTTGCGGGAGTTGGGGAGGCGCCTGGGCGAAGCGCAGCGTCCGGCGCTGGAAGAGGGCGTCGACCGGCTGCACAGCCTGGCCAAGGAGATGCACGGCCGGGTGATGGGGGCCCGCATGACGCCGGTGGCGGTGCTGACCGACCAGCTGCCGCGCGCCGTCCGCGACGTCGCCCGTCGCCGCAGCCGAGAGGTGGACTTGGTGGTGGAGGGCGCGGACATTGAATTGGACCGCGCGATTCTGGACGTGCTGGCCGAGCCGCTGCTGCATGTGCTGCGCAACGCCATCGACCATGGAATTGAGGACGCGGCGGAGCGCATTGCCGCCGGAAAGCCGTCGCGGGGCCGGGTGGGTGTCACCGTGCGGCGGGTGCGCGACCGCGTCAACATCGACGTCGCCGATGACGGCAAGGGCATGGACGCCGAGGCCCTGTGCGCCTCCGCGGTGGCGCGAGGCGTCCTCAGCGCTGAGGCGGCGGCGCGCCTGCCGAGAAGCGAGGCGCTGCTCTTGGCCTGCCTCCCGGGCATCTCGACGGCGCGCGATGTGAGTGACATCTCCGGCCGCGGCGTGGGCATGGACGCCGTGAAGCGGGCGGTGGAGCGGGTGGGCGGGACGCTGGAGCTTGCCTCCCAAGCGGGACAGGGCACCTGCATCACCTTCCGCCTCCCCCTCACAGTTGCGGTGTTGCAGCTGCTGTTGGTGCAGGCCGGTGGCGAGGTGCTGGGGCTTCCCATCACCAAGGTGCTGGCCGCGGTGCAAGCCGAGCCGCCTGCGGTGGACGCCAACACCGGGACGCAGCTGTTGCGTCATGACAAGGCGCTGGTACCGGTGCACGGGCTGGCGCGGCTGTTGGGCTTTGCAGACACTGCGGCCGCCGGCGAGCGGCCCTACGTGGTGATGGAGGCTGAGCCCGGGCCGGTGGCCCTCGCGGTGGATGTCCTGGTGGGGCAGGAGGAGGTGGTGCTGAAGGCGCTTTCCCGGCCCCTGGACCAGGTGCCCGGCCTGGCTGGGGTCACCATTCTCGGCACCGGCCGACCGGTCTTCATCCTCGACGTGCCGCGGCTTTTGGGGTGAGGGTGGAAGCCGCGCTGAATGAGGCGCAGCAGGACGCGCTGCGCGAGCTGACCAACGTCGGCGCCGGCCACGCCGCGGCTGCCCTCAGCCAGAGGCTGTTCGGCGAGCGGCTGGACTTCCAGCCGCCGGAGGCCCGCTGCCTGTCAGAAGCCGGGTTGGCGGCGTGGCTTGGCGGGGAGGGGGCGGCCCGGGTGGCGGCCGGCCACCCGGTGTGGGGCGGGGCGCAAGGCCAGCTGTGGCTTGTCTTCTTCCCAGCCGACGCGGCCTCCCTGGTGGACCGGCTGGAAAGGGGGGCGCCGCGTCGGGACAAGGCCCTTGCCGAGGCGACCCGCGAGGCGCTGGCCTCGGCGCTTGGGGCGATGAGGAAGCTGACCGGGCTCCACCTGCAGCCCGCGGCGCTGCGCGTGTGGCGTTGCTCGGCGGCCGAACTGGCGCAGACGTTGGCCCATGGGGCAGAGGTCTGGGTGCTGGCGGCGCGGCTGAAGTCCGACGCCTTTGCTGCCGAGCTGCTGTTTGTCCCCGAGGCACAAACGCTGAAGCCGCTGTTGCATGCGCTGGGCGTGGGTTGAAGGAGAGGACGCGCCATGGATGCCCCGTCGCTGAGGAGGTTGCTTCGCCGAGTGGCCTCGGGCCGCGCCAGCGTGGACGAGGCGGCGCAGGCGTTGACCGACCTTCCCTTCGCCCGCCTCGGCTACGCCACGGTGGACACCCACCGCAGCTTGCGCTCCGGCTTTCCCGAAGTGGTGTACGGCGAGCGCAAAAGCCTGGTGCAGCTGGAGGGCATTGTGGAGGTGCTGGCCGGCCGCGGTCAGCCGGTGCTGGTGACGCGGCTGGCCGAGGACAAAGCCGAGGCCCTGCGTCGGCGCTGGCCGTCGGCGCTTTGGCACCCGGAGGCGAGAATTCTCCAGCTGGCCCAGGGCCGGCGGCCACGGGCGGGCCGGGTGGCGGTGGTGTGCGCTGGGACGTCGGACATCCCAGTGGCGGAGGAGGCGGCCGTTACCGCCGCAGCGTTGGGCGCCCAGGTGGCGCGGGTGTACGACGTCGGCGTGGCCGGGCTGCACCGGCTGTTGCGCCGCCGGGCTGAGGTGCAGCAGTCCGACGCCGCGGTGGTGGTGGCCGGTATGGAGGGGGCGCTGGCCTCGGTGGTGGGGGGGCTGGTGGGCGTCCCGGTGGTGGCAGTGCCCACCAGCGTGGGCTACGGAGCCAACCTCGGCGGCCTCTCGGCTCTCCTCACCATGGTGAATTCCTGTGCCCCCAACGTCGCGGTGGTGAATGTGGACAATGGCTTTGGAGGCGGCTTCTACGCCGCGCTGGTGTCCCGAGGGCGCCGACGGTGAGTCGCCGCATTCTCTACCTGGAGCCGGTGGGCGGCATCGCCGGGGACATGTTTCTTGGCGCCGCGTTGGACCTCGGCGTCCCGCAGCGCGCGCTGGAGGAGGGACTGCGCACGCTGCCACTGGGCGACTGGCAGCTGGTGGCGACGGCCGCCACCCGCCACGGCCTGACCGGCGTCCAGGTGCAGCTGCTGGTGCAGGCTGGGCAAGCGTCTGGACATCGGCCGCTTTCGGAAATTCTCCGTCTGGTGTCCAACTCCCAGCTGCCACAGCGTGCGCGGCAGCGGGCCGCCGCCACCTTTGAGGCCATTGGCCGGGTGGAGGCCTCCATCCACGGCGTCCCGCTGCAGACGGTTGCCTTTCACGAAGTGGGCGCCGTGGACTCCATCCTCGACATCTGTGGCGCGGCCCTGGCGATGGAATTGCTGGGGGACCCCGAAGTGCACTGCGCCCCTGTGCCCCTGGGCAGTGGCATGGTGCAGACGGCGCACGGGCCGATGCCTGTCCCCAGTCCGGCCACGCTGGAGCTTCTCCAAGGCCTGGCCGTCCGCTTCGAAGGTGTGGGAGAGCTCACCACACCCACCGGTGCGGCGCTGGTGCGGGTACTGGCCCAAGGGACGCCCCCGCCGGAAATGGTGGTGGAGCGGGTGGGCTATGGCGTTGGGACGCGTGAGCTGGCGGACCGGCCGAATGTCCTCCGGGCAACACTCGGGCACCCGTCGGCCGAGGTGGACACGGGGACGTACGTCCTGGAAACCAACCTCGACGACTGCACGCCCCAGCTGTTGGGCAGCGTGGTGGAGGCCCTTTTGGCCGCGGGCGCACTGGACGCCTGGGTGGTGCCGGTCACCATGAAGAAGGGGAGGCCGGGCCACCTGTTGGGCGCCCTGGTGACTGCCGAGCGGCGGCAAGCGGTGGTGGAGGTGGTGCTGCGCGAGTCCACCACCTTGGGTTTCCGGACGTTTCCAGTGGAGCGCACGACGCTGGCGCGGCACCATGTCAGCGTGGAGACGCCTTACGGGCCGGTGCGCATCAAAGTCGGCAGCCTGGGGGGGGAGACGTTGAATGTCGCGCCGGAGTACGACGACGTCCGGGCCCTGGCGCGCGCGTCGGGTGTCCCGGTGAAGCAGGTGTGGGCCGAGGCAATCGCCGCCTATGCGCGCCGCGGCTGAGGCATTGGAAGACGACAGACGGAAAAGAGGAAGGAGCGGGGCATGGCGCAACAACCGTGGGACGAGAAGTTGATGGACTACCTCAAGGCTGCCGGGGAGGAGCTGCGCAAGACGGGGGAAGACCTCAAGGCCGAGTCGCAGCGGCTGTTGGACGAGGTGACCGACCCGGAGATGCGGACCAGGCTGAAGGAGCGCCTCCAGCAGCTGGGGCAAGCCGCCAAGAAGACCGCTGCCGAGGCGGCCAGTCGGTTGCAGGAAGCCTTCGGCGGGAAGCCCCAGAAGCCGCCGCGGAAGCGGAAGCCTTCCAGGAAAGCCAAGAAAGCCCCGGCAAAGCGGGCAACCAGGCGAGGCGGGACGCGCCGCGGGTAGCGCCCACCGGCGGACGGGCGGCTGTGCCATAGTCTTGACTCACCGTGGCCACTGGAAAGGGCAAGTTCTCCGCCGACATTGGCGAGGACGTCATCGCCGCTGCCCTGGACAGCGTGGAGCAGCGCACGCGCTCGGGCGAAGCGCCGGCGGTTCACGTCGGGCCGCCGCCCGAGGCCGCCGGCAGCGAGGCGCCCAGCGGGCCACCGCCAGACTCCTCGTCGGACTTGGCCGCGCGGTTGGAGGCTGCCGAGGCCCGGGTGGCTGAGCTGCAGACGCAACTCAAATCCCAGCGGGAGACGGCCCTGCGCGCCGCAGCGGACTTGGACAACGCCCGCAAGCGCGCCCAGCGCGAGTTGGCCGAAGGCACGCGCTTCGCCAATGAAAGGCTGTTGAAGGACTTTCTACCGGTGCTGGACAACCTGGAGCGGGCCCTCGGCCAGGGCAGCGCCACCGCGGACTGGGGCAGCCTGGAGCAGGGGCTTCAAATGACGCGCAAGCAGTTTGAGGACACCCTTTTGCGCCACGGCGCCCGGCCGCTGGTGACCCTCGGACAGCCGTTTGACCCCAACCTGCATGAAGCCATCGGGACGGTGGAGTCGGCCGAGGCCGCGCCCAACACGGTGGTGGCCGAGGTGCTGCGCGGCTGGACGCTGAATGACCGGCTGGTGCGACCGGCGCTGGTGTCGGTGGCCCGCTCGCCGGTTGTCACCGACGCGGGCGAGGCGCCTTCCGGCCCAAGCCCCCTGCAGCCTGGAGGCGACGAAGAGGGTTCATGAGCAAGGTGATTGGCATCGACCTCGGGACCACCAACTCCTGCGTCGCCGTCATGGAAGGCGGCGAGCCGGTCGTCATCCCCAACAGCGAAGGAAGTCGCACCACCCCTTCCATCGTCGCCTTCACCGACTCCGGGGAGCGGCTGGTGGGACAAATCGCCAAGCGTCAGGCCGTCACCAATGCCGAGAACACCCTGTTTGCCGTGAAGCGGCTGATTGGGCGCAAACTGGAGACGCCCGAGGCCAGGCGCGCGGTGACGGCGTCGCCCTTCAAGGTGGTGTCCTCACCCAACGGCGACGCCTGGCTGGACGTCCGGGGCAAGCTGCTCAGCCCCCAGGAAGTCTCGGCCCAGGTGCTGCTGAAGATGAAGCAGACGGCTGAGGACTACCTCGGCGAACCGGTGACCGAAGCCGTCATCACCGTCCCTGCCTACTTCAACGACAGTCAGCGCCAAGCCACCAAGGACGCCGGGCGCATCGCCGGACTCAACGTGCTGCGCATCATCAACGAGCCGACCGCCGCCGCGCTGGCCTACGGGCTTGACCGAGGCAAGGACAACAAGAGCGAGCGGGTGGCCGTCTATGACTTGGGCGGCGGCACCTTCGACATTTCCATCCTCGAACTCAACGGCGGCGTCTTCGAGGTGAAGAGCACCAACGGCGACACCTTCCTCGGCGGCGAAGACTTCGACCAACGGATTGTGGATTACGTCGCCAAGCGCTTTCAGGAGCAAAACGGCATCGACTTGCGCAAGGACCGGATGGCGCTGCAGCGGCTGAAGGAGGCCGCCGAGCGGGCCAAGCACGAGCTGTCCAGCGCCACCGAGACCGAGCTCAACCTGCCCTTCATCACCGCCGACCAAAGCGGCCCCAAGCACCTGATTGAAACCATCGACCGGGCCACCTTGGACTCGATGGTGGCGGACCTCATCGAACGCACCATTGAACCGTGCCGCCTGGCCCTCAAGGACGCCGGGCTGCAGCCGCAAGCCATCCACCAGGTGCTGTTGGTGGGGGGAATGACGCGGATGCCCAAGGTGCAGCAACGGGTGAAGGACTTTTTTGGGAGGGAGCCGCACAAGGGCATCAACCCGGACGAAGTGGTGGCGGTGGGCGCGGCCATCCAAGGCGGCGTGTTGAAGGGCGAGGTGAAGGACGTCCTGCTGCTCGACGTCACCCCGTTGTCCTTGGGCGTGGAAACGGCCGGAGGCGTCTTCACCAAAATCATCGACAAGAACACCACCATCCCTTGCAAGAAGGGGCAGGTCTTCTCCACGGCGGTGGACAACCAGCCGTTGGTCAGCGTGCACGTGCTGCAGGGCGAGCGTGAGATGGCGGATGACAACAAGACGCTGGCCCGCTTTGAGTTGGTCGGCATCCCACCGGCGCCGCGCGGCGTGCCGCAGATTGAGGTTTCCTTCGACATCGACGCCAACGGCATCGTCCACGTCAGCGCCCGGGACCTCGGCACCGGGAAGCAGCAGCAAGTGCGGGTGGTGAGTACCTCCGGACTCTCCGAGAAGGAGATTCAGGCGATGATTGGCGACGCCCAGGCGCACCAGGCGGACGACAAACGGAAGAAGGAGGTTGCCGAGCTCCGCAACAGCGCCGACGGGCTGCTCTACACCACCGAGAAGAGCCTGGAGGAATACTCCAACGTGCTCAACCAGACCGACATCGCCGAAATCCGTGCCGACATGGAGTCGCTGAAGAAGGTGCTCAGCACCGCAGACCCGGCTGCCCTGAAAGAGGCGGTGCAGCGGCTGGAGGGCAGTGCCTACCGCATCGCCGACGCCATCTACGCCGACCAAGAGAAGACGGCCGGCTAAGCCGCCTCCCGCTGGGCCAGCGGTCGAATCTCCCGCGCCGACAGCCACAGAAACCGCCCGGCCAAAGCCACCGCCACTGCCGTCAGGCCCGCGGCCAGTCCCCACCAGACGCCGAAGACGCCTTGGCCGGCGACGAAACCCAACAGCAGCGCCACCGGGAGGCCAATCAGCCAATGGCCCACCAGGTTGGCGAGGAAGGTGAAGTGGGTGTCCCCGGCTCCCCGCAGCACCCCGGCGCCCACCCCTTGGATGCCGTCGGACACCTGAAAGACGGCGGTAATACCGAGGAGCGGGACGGCCAGCCGGGCCACCTCAGCCGAGTTGGTCATCGCTGCCACCAAGGCGCGCGGGAAGAGGAGAAACACCACCGCGGCGCAGGCCATGAAGACAGCGCCCAGGCCGAAGGCCAACAGCCCACTCCGCCGCGCCCTGGGGGTGTCCCCCGCCCCCACCGCGTAGCCAACGCGGACGCCGCCGGCATTGCCCAGGCCCGCCGCGAAGGTGAAGGTCAAAGAACTGTAGCTGAGGGCAACTTGGTGCGCCGCGAGGCTGGCCGCGCCGAAAAGCCCGGCGAGAAAGCTGGCCAGAGAAAAGAGGCCCACCTCGGCGCTGTAGTGCAGCCCGATGGGAACCCCCACCCGTAACATTCGCCGCAAGTCCAGAGGCAATGGCGCGGGCAGGCCCCGGTGCGGCCCGCCCGGCAGCTGCACCCGGGCGACCACCACCGCCAACACCAAAAACTGAAGCAGCGTCGAGACGCTGGTAACCAGTGCCGCGCCGGCCGCGCCCATGGGGGGCACGCCGCGCAGCGGCCCAGCCCAAGCGGGCAGCCCGTGGCCGCCCAGCACGAAGAGCAGGTCTCCCAACAGGTTGACGACGTTGGCGCCGGCCACCACGTAGAGAAGCCAGAGAGCGCGGCCGCTGGCCTGCAGGTAGGCCCGTGCGGCGAAGAAGAGAAGCATCGGCAGAAGGCCTGGAAGCCGCCACAGCAGGAAGCTGGTGGCACTGTCGGCCACGTCGGCTGGGATGCCCAGCGGCCGCAGCACGCGGGTGGTGGCGAAAATGGGCAGCGCCAGCACCAAGCTGGCGGCGCCCGCCATGTAGGCGGCCTGCCAGTAGAGTCGCCGCGCGCGGACGGCGTCCCCGGCCCCCACCGCTTGGGAGATGAGCGGGTCGGCACCCATCAACAGCCCGATGCCGAAAAACGCAATCGCAAAAAAGAGGCCGTTGCCGAGGCCGACCCCAGCCAACTGCACGGCGCCGGTCCGCCCGACGACGGCGGTGTCCACCGCGCCCATCAGCGACTGCCCGGCCTGTGTCAACGCCAGCGGCACCGCCAGGCGCAACAGCTGCTGGAATTCCATGCGGAGGGCAGGCAGCGGTGGGCCGGCGGCGGACATGGGTGGAAGGGCTTCTCCCACACTGGCTTGGCCCACGGCGAGCGCCCCCCCCCCCGGGTCCGGTCCCGCCGCGGAAAGCGCCGCCCGACGATGCGGGCGCGCGCGGCTCTCCTCTGCTAGAGAGCGGGCCGCCTCCCCCCCAGGGGAGGCTTGACGGAAACGGCCAAGGGAATTTTCGCGAAGTCCCACGTGGTTGTCAGTGGACGAGGGGCAAAAGGTGAGACGACGTCTGACGGCGTTGATGGTGGCTGGGCTCGGCTTGGCCGCCGCGGTGGGGTGCCAAGACTTGAATTACAACTGCGTCGGCGTCTGCGGCCCGATGGGCGACGGGGGCGCCTTTGCAGGCGTCATCGGCGCGCAGAGTGAGGTGGACGCCATCAACGCCTGCCTCGCCGCGCTGGCCTGCGACGGGGGCTATACGGCGAATTGTAACTGCTACCTTTCCCAGGTGGCGGCGCGCGGCGGGGCAGGTCCCAACCCTCCCCAGTAGCGACGAAGCCAATGGCCAGCGTCGACTTCTTCTACGAATTTGCCAGCCCCTACGCCTGCCTCTCGGCGCTCCGCATCCGTGCGCTGGCGAAGTCCTCGGGCGTGGCCCTGCGGTGGCGGCCCTTCTTGCTGGGTCCCATTCTCCGCGGGCAGGGAATGCTGGACAGCCCGCTCAACCTCTTCCCGCTGCGCGGCGCCTATGCCCGGCGGGACGTCGCCCGCCGGGGGCACCGCTACGGCTTTGAAGTCCGCTTCCCCTCGACCTTTCCCCGCAGCAGCCTTTTGGCCTCCCGCGTGGCCGTGGTGGCGCTGCAAGAAGGCTGGGGCGAGGCCTTCAGCGAAGGGGTGTACCGCGCCGAATTTCAACGGGACGAGGACATTGCCTCACCGGACGTCGTCGGCGCGTTGGTGAAAGCCGAGGGGCAAGAGCCGGCGCGGGTGCTGGGCGCCGCGCAGACCTCCAAGGTGAAGGAAGTCCTGCGCGCCCAAGGCGCCGCCGCCGAGGCCGCCGGCGTCTTCGGCGCGCCTAGCTTCCTCGCCGCCGGAGACCTCTTCTGGGGAGACGACCGGCTGGAAGACGCACTGGACTGCGCCCTTGACGCAGACCGACACTGACCCGGGGCGGGACGACGGCGGGCACGCCCAACTTGCCTTGACCCCTGCCGCGCCCTCCCCCTAGAAGACCCCGGGCCTGTTGTGGCCCCTCAAGAGGGTTTCCCATGCGAACGCATCTGGCTGTCACCGCGGCCGTCGCGCTGCTCGCCCTCGGCTGCGAGAGGAAGTCCGCCACGCCAGCGTCGGCACCCGCGGCGGCCTCGGCCGGCGTCGCACCGAGCGGCGACACCATCCTCATCGGCGAGGTGTTTTCTCTCACCGGCGGTCAGGCCACCTTCGGCATTTCAAGCCGCAACGGCATCGAGATGGCGGTCAAGGAGGCGAACGCCGCCGGCGGGGTAAAGGGCAAGAAGCTGGAGACGCGCGTCTATGACGACCAGGGCAAGCCGGAGGAAGCGGCCAACGCCACCACCCGGCTGGTCAACCAGGACCATGTGGCCGTCATCCTCGGAGAGGTGGCGAGCACCAACTCCATCGCCATGGCCAACGTGGCCCAGCCGGCGCACGTCCCGATGATTACGCCCACCTCGACCAATCCCAAGGTGACGGAGATTGGCGACTACATTTTCCGCGTCTGCTTCATTGACCCCTTTCAAGGCTTCGTGATGGCGAAATTCGCCCGCGACAACCTGAAGCTGAGCAAGGTGGCCGTGCTGCGCGACCTGAAGAGTGACTATTCCACCGGGCTGACCGACGTCTTCACCCGCAAATTCACGGAGATGGGTGGGAAAATCGTGGCGGTCGAGACCTACAACCAGGGGGACAGCGACTTTCGAGGCCAACTGACTGCCATCAAGCGGGCCAACCCGGAGGGCCTCTACGTGCCGGGCTACTACAGCGAGGTGGGCGTCATCGCCCGCCAGGCGCGGGAGCTCGGGCTGGCGGTTCCCATCATGGGCGGGGACGGCTGGGACAGTGAGAAGCTTTTCGAATTGGGGGGCAGCGCGGTGGAGGGCCACTACTTCAGCAACCACTACAGCTCCGACGACCCAAGCCCCCGGGTGCAGAAATTCGTCGCTGCCTACAAGGCGGCCTACGGCGCCGTGCCGGATGCGCTGGCGACGCTGGCCTACGACGCAGCCGGGGTGGCCATCGATGCGATGAAGCGCGCACCGGACTTGTCCGGTCCGGCGCTCCGCGATGCCATCGCAAAAACCAAGGACTACCCGGGCGTGGCCGGCGTCGTCACCATCGACGCCCGGCGCAATGCGGTGAAGCCGGCGGCGGTGCTGAGGGTGGGGAAGGGCAAGTACGAATTCGTGACGACGATTAATCCCTGATGGGCGACCTGGTTCAGCACCTCATCAACGGGCTGGCCGCCGGCACCATTTACGCCTTGGTGGCCCTCGGCTACACCATGGTCTACGGCGTGCTGAAGCTGATTAACTTCGCCCATGGCGATGTGATGATGGTCGGGACGTACTTCGCCTATGCCGTCGCCGTTGGGCTCGGCCGGCCAGCCCAGGCCTCGCTGCTCGGCGTGGCCGCCATCTTCCTGGTGGCGATGGCCGGCTGCGCGCTGCTGGGTCTTTTCATCGAAAGGTTTGCCTACCGGCCGCTGCGGGAGAAGCCGCGGCTCACCGCGCTCATCACCGCCATCGGCATCTCCTTCACCCTTTCCTACGGCTTCCAGCTCGACTTCGGGCCGCTTCCGGGCGCCGCCCCCCGGGCGTTTCCGGAGATTATTCCTCCGCGCGAATGGGTCGTCTTTGGCGACCGCAGCGTCGTCATCTGGAACTGGCAAGTCATCTCGCTGTTCATCGCCCTTTTGCTGATGGTGGCGCTGCAGGTCCTGGTGTACGGGAGCCGCTTCGGCCGGGCGATGCGGGCGGTGTCCTTCGACCACCGGACCGCCGCGCTGATGGGCATCCCGGTGGACCGCGTCATCGCGCTCACCTTCATGCTGGGCAGCGCCCTGGCCGCTGGCGCGGGCATCCTGTTCGCCATCAAAGACACCGTCGTCCAGCCGCTGATGGGCCTCTACGTCGGACTGAAGGCCTTCGTCGCGGCCGTCATCGGCGGCATCGGCAACGTCCCGGGGGCGGTGGTGGGCGGGCTTTTGCTGGGGCTGGTGGAGGAGTTTGTGGTCGGCTACTCCTCCAGCAGCTGGCGGGACGCGGTGGCCTTCAGCTTTTTAATCATCGTGCTGTTGGTGCGACCCTCCGGGCTGTTCGGCACCGTGACCGCGGAGAAAGTCTGACCGCGCGGATGGCCTTTCTGCCTGCACCGCTGCGCGGCGTCTTCCCATTGTTGGTCGCCCTGGCGGTGCTTGGCGGGCTGCAAGTCGTCCTCGGCCAGCTGCCCTTTTTCGTCTACCTGTCGTCCATCGTCGGGGTGAACGTCATCCTCGCGGTGTCGCTCAACATCATCAACGGCATGACTGGCCAGTTTTCCATCGGCCACGCTGGCTTCATGGCGGTGGGGGCCTACGTCGGCGGAAAGCTGGCCCTGGAGATGAAGGACCTGGCCATCGCCGGAGTGCCGCACGGGCTGTCGGACCAGCTGCAGCTGTTGGCTTCGCTGGCGGTGGGCGGGGCGGCGGCCGGCGTGGCCGGCTTCTTGGTGGGCCTCCCCTCGTTGCGGCTTCGCGGGGACTACCTGGCCATCGTCACCTTGGGCTTCGGGGAGATGATTCGAGTCATCGTCTCCAACTTGGAAGTCTTCGGGCGAGCGCTGGGGCTGTCCGGCATTCCACAGACCAGCAGCTTCATGATGATTTGGAGCTGCGTCTTCGTGGTGGTGCTGGTGGCCCGCCGAATTCAGGACAGCGCGCACGGGCGCTCGCTGCTCGCCATCCGCGAGGACGAGGTGGCCGCCGAGGCGATGGGGGTGGACACCACCGCCTACAAAGTCCGGGCCTTCGTCATCTCCTCCTTCTTCGCCGGGGTGGCAGGCGCGCTGTTCGCGCACTTCGTCCCCATCATCAACCCCGGTTCCTTCACCTTCGTGAAAAGCATCGAGGTGGTGACGATGGTGGTGGCCGGTGGCCTGGGAAGCATCAGCGGCTCCATCCTCGCCGCCGTCGGCCTGACGCTGCTTCCCGAAGTGCTGCGCACCCTCTTCCTGCAGGTGGGCGGACTGGAAGGGGGCGCCGCGTTGGCCCAGAAGGTGGACCAGATTCGGATGCCAGTCTACGGCATGCTGTTGGTGGTGCTGATGCTGGCACGGCCCCAGGGCCTCTTCGGCAGCCGCGAGCTGTGGGATGCCTTCCCTCGCTGGTGGGGCCGCAGCTGGAGGGACGAGGGGTGAGTGCGCCACTGCTTCAAGCCGACGGGGTGGCCATCCACTTTGGTGGGCTGAAGGCCCTCTCCGGCTTCCACTTCGCCATCCACCAGGGCGACTTGCAGGGCCTCATCGGCCCCAACGGGGCCGGTAAGACGACGGCCTTCAACGCCCTGACCGGCGTCTACCTGCCCTCCGCGGGCGAGGTCCGGGTGGCCGGCGCAGTCGTCAACGGGCTCAAGCCGCACCAAATCAATCGCCTCGGCGTGGCGCGCACCTTCCAAAACATCCGCCTCTTTCGGACGTTGACTGCGCTGGACAACGTCCGGGTGGCGTGTTTGTCCGACGCCTATCCGGTCTTCAGTCGGGCCCGGGTGGAGGCCGCCCAGCGGCGCTCCTCCAGGCGCAGCGGCGCGGCCGCGGCGATGGCGGCGGTCAACAACTACGCCGACTGGTGGCGGACGATGCTGCTCACCCCGGGCTTCCAACGCGAGGAGCGGGCACTCACCGTCAAAGCCGACGCCCTGTTGGATGTGATGGGGTTGTTTCACCGCCGGGGGGAGGAGGCACGCAACCTGCCGTACGGGGAGCAGCGGCGCCTGGAAATCGCGCGGGCGCTGGCCACCGGGCCGAAGGTGCTGCTGTTGGACGAGCCGGCGGCGGGGATGAATACGCGCGAGAAGGCAGACTTGATGGTGCTGATTCGGGAGCTCCGCACGCGCTTCGCCCTGGGCATCCTGGTCATAGAACATGACATGAAGCTGGTGATGGGCATCTGCGAGGAAATTACGGTGCTCGACTATGGGGAAACCATCGCCAAGGGAAGCCCGGAGCGCGTCCGCACCGACCCCAAAGTCATCGAGGCCTACCTGGGCGACAGCTACCTCGCCGCCCAAGGGCTGAGCATCCCCGGGGCCGAGGCATGACGGCCACGCTTCCCGCCGTCGAGCGGCAGGCGCGAGAGTGCATCCTCGAGGTGGAGGCGCTGCACGTCAGCTACGGGGCCATCGTTGCGCTGCGAGGCATCTCACTGCGGGTAGCCAAGGGTGAAGTGGTGGCCCTGATTGGGGCCAACGGGGCGGGCAAAACCACCACCCTCCGCGCGGTCTCCGGAATGCTGCGGCCCAAAAGCGGGAGGATTCTGCTCGAGGGCGAAGCGGTGCAGGGGATGAAGTCCCACCTGCTGGTCCCAAGGGGAATGGCGCACGCGCCGGAGGGACGGGGAATCTTTCTCAACCTGACGGTGGGGGAAAACCTGGACCTCGGCGGCTACCTTCGGAAGGACCGGGTCCAGATGGCCGAGGACTTGGACTACGTCTTTGGCCTGTTTCCGAGACTGAAAGAACGCCAACGTCAGGTGGGCGGCACGCTGTCGGGGGGCGAGCAGCAGATGCTGGCCATCAGCCGGGCGTTGATGAGCCGGCCCAAGCTGCTGCTGTTGGACGAGCCCTCCCTTGGCCTAGCGCCGCAGGTGGTGGAAACCATTTTCCGCATCCTCCGCGAGGTGAATGCGCGGGGCGTGTCCATTCTGCTGGTGGAGCAGAACGCCCATTTGGCACTGAATCTCGCCGACCACGGCTACGTGCTGGAGACCGGCGAGGTGGCGATGGAGGGCCCAGGGCGAGAGCTGTTGGCAAGCCCGGAAATTCGGCGCGCCTACCTGGGAGAGTAAAAAAACAGGGTGCGCCCGCCGCCCCGACACGCCGGGGAAGGCGAGCGCACCATGGGAAGCGCCTGGAGGGGTTCGCTCAAGCCGCTTCACCTCTTCCCTTTTTGCGGGAAGAGGAATTAGTTGCCGCTGACTTTGACTTGGATGCTCTTCGGCTTGGCCTCGGCGCGCTTCGGCACGTAGATACGAAGCAGCCCATTCTTGGTTTCGGCCGTCACCTTGTTGGCGTCAAACGTCGCCGGAAGCGTGAAGCTTCGAGCGAAGGTGCCGTAGGAACGCTCAATCCGGTGGTAGTTGTCCTTCTGCTCCTCGCGCTCGAGCTTTCGCTCGCCACGCACGGTGAGCACACCATCCTCCAAGTTAACTTGCACTTCCTTCGGGTCGACTTCGGGCAGCTCAAACTTGAAGGTCAACCCTTCTGCGTCCTCATAAACATCCACCGGCGGGGCCCAGCCGAACGACTCGGTCCCACGGTTGGCACCGACGGATGCTTCAAACAAGCGATTCAAATCACTCTGCAGCCGGGAGATGCCCGGAATGGGTTCCCAGCGGGTCAATGTTGCCATGTGTGCTTCCTCCTTCTGCCAACAAACCTAAGGCGGAAGTCTCGAGCGTCAAGGGCGGATCGGCCCCCGGGGAATTTGTCCGCAAGAAGACGCAAGAAACGCTACAGCTCGGCCACCGCGGCGTTGGCCAGCGCAAATCCTGCGAGTGGGCGATGGCGCGCGCCCCCGGGACCCAGCTGACTCTGGAAAAGCACCAGCTTGTCCAACGGGAAGTGGCCAAACAGTTGCTCGCGCAGTGAACGCACACAGCGGCCGAGGGCCCCATCTCCCTGACGGCCACGCGCGCGGGCCAGGGTGAGGTGAGGGCGAAAGGCCTCCGTTGTCGGGGAGGCCCACGGACGAAGCGTCTGTTGGATGTCGGCCTGCAGCGCCCCCAAGCCCTCCAGGTCCCCCACCAGCCCGGCGTACAACACGTCCGGGCGGCGCGGACGGCCGAAGCTTCCGGCCCCGCGCACCCACAGCTGCACCGGCCGGTGGCGGAGTGCCAGCGGCCCCAGGGCCTCCACCAGGCCCGGGACGACAGCGCCCTCCAACTCGCCGAGAAAAGCGAGCGTCACGTGCAGCTGCCCGGGGGGCAGCCAGCGCGCCTGGGAGGCAGCGCGGCGAGCGGCCGTCAACAGAGAAAACAGCTCCGCCTGCAGTGCCTCCGGTAGCGGCCCGGCGAGAAAGAGGCGCAAACCCCAAGTCCTCCTGGCAAGCAAGCTAAGCACCGCCTTCTGCGGTGCTCCAGGGCTAGAGGCCACCCAACGACGCGGGTTAGGGTGGCCGGCCGGTGGTTGCCCTCGACGTCGTTCGCCTCGCGAAGCGCTACGGGCCAGTCCAGGCCGTCGACTCCATCTCCTTCCAAGTGCAGTCCGGCGAAGTGGTTGGGCTGCTTGGCCCCAACGGCGCCGGCAAAAGCACCACCTTGCGCCTGATTGCTGGGCTGGTGCGGCCGGATGCCGGGGCGGTGCGCCTGTCGGGACAGGACGTGCAAGCCTCGCGGGCCGCAGCGCTGGGCACGGCTGGCTTCCTGATTGAGGCCCCGGCGCTGCCGGGTGAATTGACAGCGTTGGGGGCGCTGGCCTGGGTGGGCTGGTTGGGCGGCCGCGCGCTGGACGTGGCCCATCGACGGGACGCGCTGGCGCAGGTGGGCCTGTTGCCGGTGGGCACCCGGCCGGTGCAGGCCCTTTCGCTGGGGATGAAGCAGCGGCTGGCCGTCGCTGCCGCCCTTCTCGGCCGGCCTTCCTTGTTGGTGCTGGATGAGCCTCTCAACGGGCTGGACCCACCCGGAGTACGGGACATCAGCGCTCTGCTTCAACAGCTTGCCTCCCAGGGGACCGCGCTGCTGGTCTCCAGTCACCTGCTGGATGAGGTGGAGCGAACCGCCAGCCGGGTGCTGGTGATGGCGCAGGGACGGCTGGTGGCGGAGGAGCCGGTGGATGCGGCCCACGCTGGAAGGCTTCGGGAACTCTTCTTCTCCGTCACCACGCCCGTCGGTGGGGCATGAGGGGCTGGGTGGGCGCCTACCGCGCCGAGTGGCTACGGCTTGCCACCCGGCGCTCCGCCTGGCTGCTGCCGTTGGCGGCGGTGCTGGCCGGGGCGTACGCCTTCAGCTTGGGCGTTGCCGCCGAGCGCGGCCTGTTTGGTGCGCCGAATGGCTTCTACCTGGCTGCCGCCGGCGCCGCCGGCGCGGCCACCACCGCGGCGGCAGTGGGTGCGCTGTGGGCGGCCAGCGCCGTCGGTGCGGACTTTGCCTCGGGGGTGGCACGCACCGCACTCTGCCGTCCGGTGGGCCGCACCGCCTGGTGGACAGCGCGGCTGGGTGCGCTGGGCAGCGCCTTGGCCTGGGCGTTTGCTGCCGCCTGTGTTGGCGCCCTGGTGGTGGGGTGGGCCCGCTTCGGGCTGTTGGCCGCCACCGAAGGGGACTACGTGCTGGCGGCGCGAAGCACGCTTCTCATCCAGCTGGCCGCGGCCGTCGCCACGTCCGCCTTCGGCTTGACGGTGGCGGTGGCCGTGGGGGGGCTGTTGGGCATGGCCTGGGGACGTCCCGCCCCTGCGGTGGCCTCGACGGCCCTGCTGGGCGCCGCCCTGCTGGCTTTCGGCCGTTGGCCGAAGCTGGAAGGGCTGATGCCGACGACGTTTCTCACTGCCGGGCTGGACCGGGTGGTGCAACTGGCCCAAGGGCTGGCCAGTCGGCATGCGACGGAGGTGGCGCCACGGGCGCTGGTGGTGTTTGCGCTGTGGCTTTTGGGACTGCTGTCCGCCGGGGGGTGGCTGTTGGGGCGAAAGGACATCTCCTCTTGAGAGGCCGCGCCCTATTCGTCTACGGACTGCTGACTGCTCTCTCCGCCCAGGCGGAGCCTCAGCGCTTCGAGATGAAGAAGCTGCAAGTCCTGGGAGACGTCGTGGTCGTCACTGCCGCCGATTTGGATGGGGACGGAAAGCTGGACATCCTGGTGGGCTACACCAGCGGCGTAGGCCCCAGCACCAAGCGCTCGCTGGCCGTCTTCTGGAATCGCGATGGCGTGTTTGGGACGGCGCCCGACTTGGCGCTCAGCATGGACGACGTGCAGGCCTTCGGGTTTGACGTGGCCGATGTCGACGGTCAGCCCGGGGACGAGTTGTTGTTGCTGACTCCCACCGGTGTCCTCTCGCTCAGCTTCCATGGCCAGCTGCCCGGTGCGCCGGTGACGCTGGTGGAGCAGCCCACCGCCTTCAGCCGCCCGGCCCCGGGCCAAATGCCACGGCTGCGCATCGTGGAGGACGTCAGCGCGCCCGGCAGCAGGGAACTGCTTGTCCCCGGCCCCAGCAGCTTGGGCCTCTACAAACGCCAGGGCGACGGGCACTACGTCCGCGTGGCTGACCTGGCGCTGGACGTGCAAGCCGGTTTCAGTGCCGGCGACCAAATGCGGCGTTTGGACCGACCGCGCACCGGCAGCGTTCCCTACTACCGACTGGCCTTTTCCTTTCCCTCCCTTTACGTGGCCGACGTGGACGGCGACGGGCTGATGGACGTGGTGGCGACGATGGAGGACCGCATCGCTGTCTACCGTCAGTCCCCTGGCTTCACCTTCTCCAACGCGCCCAGCTTTCGGCGTGACTTTGCGGTGCGCACTCTCGAGGAATTGAAAGAGACGGGGACGCAGGCCTCGGTCACGGTCAGTGACGTGGACGGGGACGGCATTGCGGACTTGGTGGTGCGCAAGCTGGTGGCGCGCGGGCTGGCCTCGGTCACCACCACCACCTACGTCTTCTTCGGCCGCAAGGGCGGTCCCTACGCCCAGGCACCGGACCAAGTCCTCAAAGGGGAAGGCGCTACCGGGACGGACGTCGAGTTGTTTGACGTCACCGGCGACGGACGGCCGGACTTGGTGGTGCCTTCGGTCAACATCGGCATCTTCGCCATCGTCAAAATCCTCCTCAACCGGACGCTGAGCATCAACTTCCAAGTCTTCCCGTTTGAGCCGGCCAAGCGGCGCTTCGCCGAGACGCCCGCGGCCGAGCGCGAGCTCAGCTTCACCCTCAACCTGTCCGGCGTCGCCGACATTCAGGCCATCGACATGTTCGGCGACTACAACGGCGACAAACGCGTCGACTTGGCCTTCGGGACTGGGGACGAGGAACTCTCCATCTTCTTGGGAGGGCACGGGACACTGTTTGCAGACGACGCCTCGGCGCGCATCCCGGTGCGCGCGGTGGGACGGCTCGAGTCGGTGGACCTCGACCGGAAGGGCCGCAGCGACATGCTGCTGTACTACCCGGCCACCAAAGGGCACCGGGGCGAGGTGGTGCTTTTGCGCAACACCGGCCCTTGGTAGCCGCCGCCCCCCCCCCCGGGTTGCGCACCGCCGCCCGCCTCGGGAACCAGCCGCTCGTCGTCCGCTAGTTTGTCGGGCGGCCCAACAGACTAGTAGGCCTTGGAAAACACCATCCGGCCGGGCGAAGGCTGGCCGCACACCGCGCACCGGCCCGGCTCTTGCGCCAAGTCAAACGGCCGGTTGCGGGTTGTCACCCCTCCGGTCTCCTCTTTCATCAGGGCCTCGCACGCTGGGTTCTCGCACCAGTGGGCCAACAGGAAGCCGTCGTCAGCGCGGGCCTTCATCTCTTCCAGGCTATTCACTTCGAAGGTGTGGGCGGCCCGGAATTCCTTGGCGCGCCTCAGAAGAGCGCTCTGCATGGCCTCAAGCATGGCCTGTGCCTGGGCCACCACGGCGTCGAGAGGGACGGTCAGCTTGGCCCGGTCGTCGCGCCGCACCAGCACCGCCTGGCCCTTGGCCAAGTCCTTGGGCCCCAGCTCCAGCCGCAGGCACGCGCCGGTCAGTTCGTATTCGTAGTACTTGAAGCCAGGGCTCTTGCCGTCGTCGTCGTCGACGAGGACGGACAGTCCTGCGCGCCGGAGGTCCGCGGCCAGGGCCTGGGCCCGCTCCACCACCGGGCCGCGCTCTTCGCCTTTGCCGATGACGACCAACGCGACGTGGGTGGCGGCAAGCTTCGGCGGCACCACCAACCCGGCGTCGTCGGAGTGGGTCAGGATGAGGGCGCCGATGAGACGGGTGGAGACTCCCCACGAGGTTTGCCACACGTGGTGCTGCTGCCCATCGCGGCCCTGGAAGGCAGTGTTGAATGCCCGGGAGAAATTCTGCCCGAGGTTGTGGCTGGTACCGGCCTGAAGCGCCTTCTTGTCCTGCATCATCGCTTCGATGGAGTAGGTGCGCACCGCCCCGGCGAATTTCTCGGACTCTGACTTAGGCCCCGCCAGCACCGGCATCGCCATGTAGTCCTCAGCGAAGCGGCGGTACACCTCCAACATCCTGAGCGTTTCGGCCTCGGCCTCCTCCGCCGTCTCGTGGCAGGTGTGTCCCTCCTGCCAGAGGAATTCGCTGGTGCGCAGAAAGAGGCGGGTGCGCATCTCCCAACGGATGACGTTGGCCCACTGGTTGAGAAGCATCGGCAGGTCGCGGTAACTGTGAATCCACCGGGCGAACATCGAATTGATGATGGTCTCCGAGGTCGGCCGGATGACGTAGGGCTCCTCCAGCTTCTTGCCTCCGGCGTGCGTCACCACCGCCAGCTGGGGCGCGAACCCTTCGACGTGCTCGGCTTCCTTGCGCAGGAAGCTTTCCGGGATGAGGAGCGGGAAGTAGGCGTTGCGGTGGCCGGTCTCCCGGAACATCCGGTCCAGCACCCGCTGCATGTTTTCCCACAGCGCGTAGCCGTTGGGACGAATCACCATGCAGCCCTTGACGTCCGAGTAGTCGGCCAGCTTGGCCTTGAGAACCAGGTCCACGTACCACTCGGAGAAGCCCTTCTCCCGCGCTAACAGCTTCTCGGCCATCGGTTCGACGCGTCCCTTCTTCCACCAGCAACGAAGCTGGGCTGCCTAGCCAGCCGGCGTTGGGAAAGCAACCACGCCGCTGCCCGCCGGGGAGGCAGCCGCCCCCCCCGGCGCCCGTGCTCGGCCGCCAGAGGCTTCTGGCCAAGGGTGGCCAGACTGTGGGCTGGCAGGGTGGGGCCCTTTTTCAGCCTTGGGCGTGTGAGGTCGCGGGCGGCAGTGGCGCCTTTCCTCGCTGAAGCCTGCCGGTGTGGGCCTCGCACCCACCGAAAGGTTGGACAGGACGGCAGCCGAACGGCCGATTAACCTTGCACAGGCCACCATGCGCCCACGCATTCTCGTCGTCGACGACAACGTCGAGCTGCTGTCGCTGCTGACGCACCTTCTGGAGGACGCAGGCTACGACGTGCTGGGAGCCACCAAGGGCCGCCAGGCGTTGGAACTGCTGCGGACGCAGCCGCCTGCGCTGGCGCTGCTCGACATCCTGCTTCCGGACTTGATGGGGTACGGCGTGGCCGAGGCGCTGCGACGCGAGCACCCGGGCGTCCCCTACATTTTTGTCACCGGCGTCTTCAAGGGCGGAAAGCACGCGCTCGAGGGACGCAACAAGCATGGGGCGGCGGCGTACTTCGAGAAGCCCTTCGAGTCGAAGAAGCTGCTGGAGGCCGTCCGGGCCCTGGTCCCACCGGGGCCACCGCGTCAGGCTGCCGCCGAGGACTTCGAAGTCGAGCTGGACATCGACATCGAAGAAGACGAGCCGCCGGACACCATGGAGTTGAGTGGCCGGGTGCAGGTGAGCGGCGCTTCCGGCCCGGTGGAATTGACGGGGAAAGCGCTGCGGGCCTCCTCCATGCGCAAGGGCTCCGACCCTGGCGTGCGGCGCCCGTTGACCATTTCCCGGTCCACGCCGCCGGCCCTGAAGCTGCGGCGCGGCGAGTTGCGCGACAACCTGCCGTCTCTCATTTCCGCCTTCTTCCTTTCCGGCGAGACGGGTGAGCTCGGCGTCCAGAAGGGCGCGGTGAAGAAAGTCGTCTTCTTCGAGCGCGGCCAGCCAGTGTTCGCGCTGTCCAACCTGTTGGCCGACCGCTTCGGCCAATTCCTGGTGCGCACCGGCCGAGTGCGCCCGGAGCAGCTGGCCGACGCCGCCCAGGTGGCCCAGCGCTCGGGGCGACGCACCGGAGACGTGCTGGTGGAGCGCGAAGTTCTGACCGATGCCGACCGTCAGTACTACCTGGGCCAGCAGGTGAAGGCCATCATCTACTCACTCTTCGCCTGGGACGACGGCAGCTATGTGATGAGTTTCGGGGAGCCCACCCGCCAGGAGGTGCTGAAGCTGGACGTCCATCCGGCCACCCTCATCGTCCGGGGAATGAAGAAGCTGTACAAGCCAGAGCGGGTGCGTCGACTGCTGGCGCTGGAGGACCGACTGGTCCCCTCGCGCCAGCCCATTTACCCGACGCGCGACATCGGCTTGGAGACCTGGGAGAGCGAACTGTTACCAGCCGCCGACGGCAGCCGGACGGTGGCCGAACTCATCGCCCTGGCCAAACGGCCTGAGGCCTCCGTCCAGCTGTCGCTGGCCGTCCTGCTTGCACTGCAGGTGTTGGAGAAGCGTTAAGAGGCCTTGGCCTGGGTGGGCGGGGTGGGGACGGCCGAGCGCACGGTGGCGCCGAAAATCAACCGACTGACACCGCTGAAAATCATGCTCACCCCGACGAAGGCCGAGAGGATGACGTAGGAATTACCGGGCCAGTTGACGAGGATGAAGATGGCCAGCGCCAGGGTGACGATGGCATCGAAGAGCCACAGGCCCCAGCCCGAGAGTGGCCGCACCTGGAAGGCGAGAATCGCCAGCAGCACGGCCTCGACGAGCAGCATCCAGCCCAGCACAAAGGCCAGTGCCACCACGCCCGCGCCGGGGTAGATGAGGATGTAGACCCCGGTCGCCACGTAGAGGATGGCCAGGAGCACCTTCCAGATGATGTGGCCGGTGCTGTCCTTGGTGCTGAAGGCGTAGACGGCCTGCGCGATTCCCCCAAAAATCATCGCCCAGCCGACGACGAGGCTGACGGTGACGGCGGCGATGAACGGCGCGCAGAGGGCCAAGATGCCAGCGACGATGAGCAGCACCCCGGCGGCGATGGTCCACCCGGCGTTGGTTCGAATCTCCTGACCTACGGTTTTCGGTTCGGCTGTCATGAACGTCCTCCCCAAGGTTGCCGGGAAGCGAATGACACCTGTCTACCGCCCCCGGAGGGGTGCATCCGAGCCACCTTTGCCATCGAGATGCAACCCAGAACGGTGATAGAGGTTCCCTCCCCGACCGAATGACGCTTTCACAACCGAAGGGCCTCCACCTCCTCCTCACGTTGCTGGCCGCCGCTTCCGTCCCCGCGTCCGTCGCTGCGGCGCCTTCGGCGCCGGCCTCCCCCCCGCCCGCCGCGCTGGAGCACAGCTTGCTGCCCGGCTTGGTGGTGGAGGGAGTGCCGCCCTGGACGCTGGAAGAGAGGATGCGCCACTACCACGTCCCTGGGGTCAGCATCGCGCTCATCCTCGACGGGCGTCTTGCTTGGGCCCGCGGCTACGGTGTGCTGGACGTCACCTCCAAGGCGCCGGTGACGCCCAAAACCCTCTTCCAGGCGGCCTCGCTGAGCAAACCGGTGACGGCCCTGGCGGCGCTGCGGCTGGTCGACCAAGGCCGCCTCTCGCTCCGGGCGCCGGTGAATTCGCTGCTCAAAAGCTGGAAACTCCCCGAGGGGCCCTTCACCCATGGCGTCACCTTGGAGCGGCTCCTCAACCACACCGCCGGCATCAGCGTGGGGGGCTTCGAGGGGTACCCGCCGGGAGCGACCCTGCCGACGCTGCGCGAGATTTTGGAAGGCCATCCCCCGGCGAACAACCAGCCGGTGCGGGTCGACGTCGAGCCGGGCGCCGACTTCCGCTATTCAGGTGGCGGCTATGAGATTGTCCAGCAACTCCTCGAGGACACCACCGCAGAAACCTTCCCGGCGCTGGTCCGAACCACCGTCCTGATTCCGGCCGGAATGCAGGACAGCTTCTTCGAACAGCCGCTCAGCGCAGAGCTCGCCGCCCGGGCCGCCACCGGCTACAGCGCCGACGGGGTGCCGTTGCCTGGCAAATGGCACGTCTACCCGGAGTTGGCGGCCGTCGGCCTGTGGACCACGCCGTCGGACCTGGCCCAGTTTGCCATCGCGGTGCAGCAGTCCTACCTCGGCAGAACGGGCGCGCTGTTGCCGGCCCCCTTGGCCAAGCGGATGCTCACCGCCGCGGCCGCGGACAGCGGCAGCACCTTCGGGCTCTCCTCGGGCAACGCGCTCGGCCTCTTCGTCGACCAGCGGGGCAAGGGAACCTTCGCGCACATCACGCTCGAGCAGCCCAACGGGACCGACGGGTTTCGGGCGCTGCTGGTGGCCAGCGAGGCATCCGGCTACGGGCTGGTGGTGATGACCAACGGTGACGGCGGGGGGAAGCTGGCCGATGAGATTGCGCGCGGCGCGGCCGACGTCTACCGGTGGACGGAGCTGGCCGCACCGCATGCCAAACGGGGCCATCCCACCGAAGAGCAGCTTCGCAGGCTGGCCGGGCGTTACCGCTTCGGGTCCGACTCCATTCTGGTCGTCACCCCCAGCCATGGCGCCCTCAAGGCGCAGCCGCTGCTGGCAGAGGCCTTCGAATTGTGGCCGCTCGAGTCCGGCGAGTATGTGCGCCTGGACCCGATGACGCGCTTCACCTTCGACGCCGCCGGCGTCACCGCCAAGACGCTGCTGACGGAGGAGACGGGCCTTCGCGTCACCGCGGCGGAGCAAGTGCCGTTGCAGCTGCTGCTCGCCGGCAAGGTGGACGCGGCCCTGGACGAGTACCGGCGACTGAAGCAACTGGACGGCACCGACCCAGCCGTTGCCGAGCTGCGCCTCAATGACCTGGGCTACCAGATTCAAGCCCGTTCGGCGGACAAGGCCCTGGCCATTTTCAAACTGAACAGCGAGCTGTACCCAACTTCCCCCAACGCCTGGGACAGCCTGGCTGAGGCCTACCTGGCGGCGGGGAAGCGCGACGAAGCGCTGCGCTGCTATCGCAAAGTGCTGCAGACGGTGGTCAACGACACCCACTTGCCTCCCGACATCCGCCGGATGCTGCGCCTCAACGCGGAGCAGAAGACCAAGGAACTTCAGGGCAGCTAGAGGATGGGCGAAAGCAGCCGCGCCGCCCTCACCGAGAAGCGGTAGGGCCAGCCGCGAGACTGCACCTGCGCCGCGCTCACCGGCCGGGCGCGAGCGAAGTCCTGCAGCAGCATGGCCTCCACCTGGGCGGCAAAGGCCACATCGACGATGAGGGTGGTGAGCTCGAAGTTGAGCCTCATCGAACGGTTGTCCAGGTTGGCCGACCCGACCGAGGCCAAGGCATCGTCGATGAGCATCACCTTCTGGTGCAGAAAGCCGTCCCGGTAAAGGAGCGTCCGGATGCCGGACCGCTCGGCTGCTTCGAGAAAGGAAAAGGCGGCCAATTCAATGATTTTGGAGTCGTTCCTCTCGGGCAGCAGCAACCGGACGTCGACGCCCCGCAGTGCGGCCAGCCGCATCGTCTCAAACACCGCGCCATCCGGAACAAAGTACGGGTTGGCGAACCAAGCCCGTTTCTTGGCCACGCTGAGGCAGTGCATGAAGAAAAGCTGAAGCCGCGACTCGGCATCGGCCGGCCCGGTGGCGAAAATAAAGGCCGGGACGTCGCCCTGCGATGCTGGGGCGGGCTCCCATTGCAACTCGGGCAGCTCCCGGGTGGCCCAGTACCAGTCGGCCATCCACGCCAGCTGCACGGCTTGCACCGCCGGGCCCTCGAGGCCGAGCTGGGTGTCGCGCCAGTGCCCGAACCGCCGGCTGCGACCGAGGTATTCGTCACCGACGTTGAGGCCGCCGGTAAAGGCCTTTTTCCCATCCACCACCACCACCTTGCGGTGGTTGCGGAAGTTGAGCTGGAAGCGGTTTTGCCGGCCGCGGGTGGTTTGAAAGGCGGAGGTCTGCACCCCGGCCGCCCGCAACTCCTGAAGGTAGTGACTGGGCAGGGAGAGGGAGCCAATCTCGTCGTACAGCACGTACACCCGGACCCCAGCGCGGGCCCGCTCGAGGAGGACTGCTTGAAGGGCGCGGCCGATGTTGTCGTCGCGGAGGATGTAAAACTGCACCAGCACGTAGTGTTGCGCACGGGCGACGGCGGCGAAGATGGCGGCGAAGGTCGCCTCGCCATCGATGAGCAGTTCGACCTGGTTGCCGCTGGTGCAGGGCGTCCGGGCGAGGCGGTTGAGGACGTGCAGCGCCTCCTCCCATCGCCCGGGCATCGGGCGGCAGAAGGCGCGGATGCGTTCGACGCTGGCCTGCACCTCTGCCAGGTGCTCCACCGACTGCGAGCGGACCGCCTCCAGGTAGCCCTGGAAGCGGTTTCGGCCAAACACCAAATACAGCGGGATGGCCACCGCCGGAATGGTGAGAAGTGCGAGCGCCCAGGCGATGGCGCCCTGCGCCGTCCGTGTCACCAACACCGCACGGATGGCGAGTAGCAGGCCCGCCACCTCGAGCGAGCCGAAGACCAGGTACCAGGCGAGGTGGAAGGTGTGAGCGGACACGGGGCCCAGGCACTTTCGGTGCTTCAGCTGACCGCGCTTCGCTCGGTGGGGTCGCCGCCGGCCGTCGTTGCGGTCAGTCCCTCCGCCAGCCGTCGGTGGTCGGCACTGCCCAGCACGCCGAGGCGAGCTCCCGGCGGATGGGAAAAGCGTGCCACCAGGACGTCGATGCGACGGTGCGCCTCGGCAATTCTCTCTCGCGAGACACGGCCGGCTTCCACCGCCCGCACCAGCGTCTCTAAACAACGGCGCTGCACCTCCGCCCTCTCACACACCAAAAAGACGTCCACCCCGGCCCGGGCCCCCTCCACCGTCGCCTCCTCGACGCCCATCCCTTCCGAGATGGCCTTCATCTCGAGGTCGTCCGAAACGCACACGCCGCGAAAGCCGAGTTCCCCCCGCAGCACGTCGGTCAGGGCGCGGCGACTGACGCTCGCCGGCCGGTTGTCCCCCAGGGCCGAAAAGCGCACGTGGGCCGTCATCACCGAGGCCAAGCCGGCCTCCGCGTAGCGGCGAAACGGGAGGAGCTCCACGGCGCGCAGGCGCTCCAGGCTGTGGGTGAGGACGGGCAACGTCTGGTGGCTGTCCTGGTGCGTGTCGCCGTGGCCGGGGAAGTGCTTGGCACAGGAGGCCACGCCCCCCTCCTCCAGGCCTTCGGCCAAGGCCACTCCCAGCCGGGCCACCACTTCTGCGTCGTCAGCCAGCGCACGGTCGGCGATGACCGGGTTGTCCGGGTTGGTGTCCACGTCCAGCACCGGGGCGAAGTCCCAGTCGATGCCCACCGCGCCCAATTCGTAGGCCAACAACCGCCCCGCTCGCCGTGCGAGGCCCACGTCCCGGTGGCGGCCGAGCTCGCGCATGGCGGGCAGTGCGGTGAAGGGTCCGCCGCGCAGCCGTGCCACCCGGCCTCCCTCCTGGTCCACCGCCAACAGAAAGGGCCGGCCCGCGCTGCGCTTCAACTCGGCCACCAGCTGGGCCGACTCTTCGGCAGTGCCGAGGTTCCTCGAAAAAAGGATGGCACCCAGCACCCCGTCGCGGACCAGCGCCTCGAGTTCCGGGTCGAGACTTCGGCCCGCGAAGCCGACGACGAAGAGTCGCGCGCAGTCCCGTTCAAGAGGGGAAGCCACTGAAGACGGCACTGTAGCAAGGGCGGTGCCGGCGCGGGCGGGACGGGCGCTCAACGGCCGGCCTCCTCCACAGACAGTGACCGCCGCCCCCTGGACAGGCCATGCTTGGGGGCTGCGGCGCACCCGGGCCGTGACTACTTGCTGCTGAGGCGTAGGAGAAGCAGGAGGTTCCCCCGTGGCTTCACGCGAGCGCCTGGACGTCGGCTTCCTGATGGACCCGCTGGAGCAGGTGAAAGTCGACCACGACACCACGTTCGCGCTGATGCTCGCCACCCAGGCGCGGGGCCACCGGGTGCTGTGCTTCGAGCAGCGGCACCTCTTCTACGGGGAGGGGCGGGCCGCGGCGCAGGTGCGTGAAGTCGAGGTGCAGCCCGTCCCTGGCGCGCATTTCCGGGTGGTGGGCGAGCATCGGTTGGGCCTCGGTGAGCTGGACGTGCTTTGGCTGCGCAAGGACCCACCGGTGGATGATGCCTTCCTGCACGCGACGCAGCTGGTGGAGGCTTCCGAGCGCTCGCCCTTGTTCGTCAACGCGCCGGCTGCCCTGCGCGGTGCGGCCGAGCACCTGTGGTCGCTGCGTTTTCCGGACCTCTCGCCGCCGACGCTGGTCAGCTGCAACCTGGCCGAACTCAAAGCCTTCGTCGAAGCGGCGCCAGTCGGCGCCGTGCTGAAGCCGGTGGAGGGCCACGGTGGCGAGGGGGTGGTGCTGCTTCAGCGCGGCGACCGCAACACCACCGCGCTGCTCGAGCTGTACACCCGCGCCGGCAGCCAATGGGCCCTGCTGCAACACTACCTGCCCGAGGCGCGGGTCGGCGACAAACGCATTCTGGTGCTGGATGGAGAGCCGCTCGGTGCGGTGCTGCGCGTGCCGCGCGAGGATGACCACCGGGGCAACATGGCCGCCGGGGGCAGGCCAGAGCGCTCGCCCCTCACCCCCCGGGACCGGGCGCTGTGCCAGCGGCTGGCGCCCCACCTGCGCGCAGAAGGCCTGCACTTCGTCGGGCTGGACGTCATTGGAGACTGGCTCACCGAAGTCAACGTGACGAGTCCCACCGGCCTGGTGGAAGTGGCCACGCTGGACGGGACGCCGCTGGCCGACCGGGTGGTGGCCAGCGTGGAACGGCTGGCCGGCGAGCGTGCCAAGGCCAGCTGACCCCCCGGGGGGGCGTCAGCCGTCGCCCTTAGGGCGTTCGCAGCACCGTCCCTTCGAGGAAGAAGACGAGGGCCGCGCCCACCAAAAGCCAGGTCCAAACGGGCACCTGCGCCGCCGTGGTTCCGGGCGGCCCCTTCACCGCCTCTTCGCCGAAGTAGGCGGCCAGGGCCTCCGGCTTCACCCGGGTGAGGTCGCTTTGCGCAGCATCCAGCACCACCGCGAAGGGGGGCAGCGCAGGCGCTCCGGCTGCGTCGAGGGGACGGTAAATGCCTGGCTCCCCAAAGGGGCCGATGCGCAAGCTGCCGTCGGCTTCCGGGCTCAAGGGGATGCTGCCTCCCGACGGGGCGCGGACTTCGGCCACCGTCGCGCCGGGCTCCGGCCACACCCGCAGCGTTTGGCCAATCCGCCCCTCCACCCGCTCGTGCTCATCCAGCCCCCCGGCCAGGTAGGCCGCTGAACGCTGGACCAGGGGGAGGAAACTGGTGCGGATTGCAAAGTCTGACCAGTCCCGTTCCACGGTGGAGGTGAAGAGGAGGACGCGGCCTTTGCCCCGACGGGCCAGCAGGAGGGCCGGTGCGCCGTCGTCGTAGGCCGCCAGCACCTCGGCCGCCTCTTGGGCGTGCTGCCCGGCCTCCACCAGCATGTAGCGGGAGAAGCGCGCCGACAGCAGTCCTTCCCTGGCCTTGTCGGTGAAGGGCACAAAAAGGGGATGCTCCCAAGCGACGTCCCCGAGGCGCGCCGGGTGCAGTGCCGTCTCCCCGGTGGCCCCGGCGCTCTTCACCAGGCGGAGGGGCCGCGGGAGAAGACCGCCGAGGCGCTGGTTCCAGCCCTCCGCCTCCACCTGGTCTCCCATGGAGAGAAGCAGTCCCCCGCCGGCTTCGACGAAGGCCTTCAGCCGGCTGGCGACCTCCGGCGGCGGCGCCGGCACGTTGAGAAGTGCGACCACGTCGTAGTCCGAAAGTTTCTCACGCCAGGCCGCTTCGGCGTCGCGCAGCGTGGGCCGCGCCGGAGAGCCAGGGGCACTGAGTGCCGCCTCGTAGAAGAAGGCCTCGTCGCGGTACCGCACCGGGCTGGGGGAGCCGTCCACCACCAACACCCGAAGCTCTCGGGGCACCTGGACGACGAAGTCGCGCCGGTCGTCCTCAGCGAGTGCATCCGGCTGCAGCGTCACCGCGCCGACGACGGCGCCGCCGGCCTCGGCACGCGCGCTCAGCGTTTTCTGCACCGTGCTCCCCGGTGCAAGGGTCAGGAAGGCCTTGGCCACGGGACGGCCGCCGAGTTCCAAGGTGGCCGCCACCTCCTTGGCCTCTCCGGCGGACAGGTTGCGCGCGGTGAAGGTGACTTCCACCATCCGCGGCCCGAGTCGGGGGGCGGCCTCGGCCTTCACGTCCAGCAGGAAGTGGTTGGCCAGCGCGCGGCCTCGGGCGACGTCGCGCAGCACCACCTCGGGGGCGACCAACCTGTCCGGAAGCTTCACCCGGGGCGGAGGCTCCTCGAGGCGCAGGGAGACGGCAGTGAAGGCCGACACCACCACCAGCCGCTTGCCTGGCAGTGGACTGTCCTCCAAGGCGTGCGCGGCCAGCGAGAGACAGCGGTTCAAGTCTGCCCCGCCATAGGAAGGCTGCAGCCGGTCAATCGTCTCGCGCAGCCGCGCTCGCTCGAAGCCCGGGGTGCCTGGGGGCTCGACGTCGGGCCCGCACGGGACGAGGGTGACGGGCTCCTCGGGAAGCAGTGTGGCCAAAGCCTCGCGGGCCTCCCCCTGGGCGCGCTCAAACAGGCTTTCGCCGTCGCGGAAGCGCATGGCCAGCGAGCGGTCCACCACCAGGGCCGTCGCCGCAGGCCCTTGGGCGCGGAGGCCGCCGGCGCCGGGCCGGACCAGCTGCGGGCGCGCCAGGGCCACCGGAACGGCCAGCAGCAACAGGGTGCGCAGGGTGTACAGCAACAGGCGCTTCAACCGCAGCCGCGAAGCCGTCCGGCGGTGGCTTTTCAGCACGAAGGCAATGGCGGCGAAGGGCGTTGGCTTGGGCCGCCGGCGGTCAAACAGGTGCACCAGCAGCGGAAGCAGCGCGGCCGAGGCGCCCAACAGCAGCCAGGGGTGGACAAAACTCACCGCCGCCGCCCTTGGCGCTTGGCCAGAAATTGCAGCAGCACAGCGTCCAGGGAGGCGTCGGTGCGGACCAGCTGGTAGTCGACGTCCATTTCGGCACAGAGGGCACGCGTCTGGGCGAGGAAGGCCCCGAATTCTTCCAGGTAGCTTTCGCGAATTTCTCGGGCGTTGACTTCCAGACGCCGCTCGTCCTCCATCGAGAGGAAAAGGGTCGGGTCGTCGAAGGGGAATTCCAATTCATCGGAGTCGAGAATCTGGAAAACGGCCACGTCGTGCTTTCGCGCGCGGAGCTGGAGGATGCGGCGCAGCCCCTCCGGCGTGTCGTCAAAGAAGTCGGAGAAAACCACCACCAGCGCCCGGCGGGGGAGCCCCTCGGCCAGGCGGTCCGCGGCCGCGTGCAGGTTGGTGGGCCCCTGGGGCTCGAGCTGCTCCAGGGCGGAGAGCAGCGTCATCAAATGGCCGGCCGCCGCCCGTGGGGGAATGTCGGCCGAGCGTCCGCCACTCACCACCGAGAGGCCAGCGGCGTCTTGCTGGCGCACCAAGAGGTAGCTGAGGGCGCCAGCCAGGGTGGTGGCCACTTCGAGTTTGGAGAGGGCACCGGAGCGGTAGCCCATGGAGCCGCTCGCGTCCACCACCAGCACCGCGCGCAGCTCGGTCTCGTGCTCGAAGCGCTTCACGTAGAAGCGGTCGAATTTGGCGTAGGCCTTCCAGTCCAGGTGCCGTAGCTCGTCGCCGGGCGCATATTCCTTGTGCTCGGCGAATTCGACGCTTTGGCCCTGGTGTGGACTTTTGTGCAGGCCGGACAACACCCCCTCCATGACGGCGCGGGCGCGCAGCTTCACCCCGGCCAGCTTGGCGATGGTGGCGGCGTCGAGGAGAGCCACGGTGGGTAGGCCTAGGGCTTCACCAGCTCGAGCACCTGCTGCACCAGCTGCTCGGCGGTGATGCCCTCGGACTCGGCGGTGAAGTTGGGCAGCACCCGGTGGCGTAGCACCGGCTGAGCGAGCGCGCGAACGTCCTCCACGCTGGCGGCGTAGCGCCCCTGCAGCACGGCCCGCGCCTTGGCGCCGAGGACCAGGTACTGGCTGGCCCGGGGGCCTGCTCCCCAGGAGACGTGTCGGCGGATGAAGTCCGGGGCGGTGCTTTCCTTGGGCCGGGTGTGGCGGACCAAGTCCACCGCGTGGCGCACCACGTGGTCCGGGACCGGCACCCGGCGGACAAGTTCCTGGAGGGCGAGAATTTGCTCCGGCGACAACACCTTGTGCAGTTTCGGTGCGTTGGCGCCGGTGGTGGTCCGCACAATCTCCGCCTCCTCCTCGGCCGACGGGTAGCCCACGTCGACGAAGAACATGAAGCGGTCCAGCTGGGCTTCCGGGAGGGGGTAGGTGCCCTCTTGCTCAATCGGGTTTTGGGTGGCGAAGACGAGGAACGGCAGCTCCAGTGCGTAGGTCCGCCCGCCGGCTGTCACCCGGTATTCCTGCATCGCCTGCAGCAGCGCGGCCTGTGTCTTGGGAGGTGTCCGGTTGACTTCATCGGCCAGCACAATGTTGGCGAACAGCGGACCCGGCACGAAGCGAAAGTCCCGGCGCCCGCTGGCCCGGTCCTCCTCGAGGATGTCGGTGCCGGTGATGTCCGAGGGCATCAGGTCGGGCGTGAATTGAATGCGGTTGAAGTCGAGGTTGAGGACTTCGGCCAGGGTGGAGATGAGCAGCGTCTTGGCCAGGCCAGGCACCCCGACGAAGAGGCAATGCCCGCGGGCAAAGAGGGCCACCAGCAAGTGTTCCACCACTGCGTCGTGGCCGATGATGCGCTTCCCAATCTGCTCGACAATCAGCCGCTTGGCCTCGGCCAGCGCCTGGACGCTGCTCAAGTCGTCGCCCATTTCTAAGGACAGCGGAGAGGAGAGGGGAGGCGTCATGGTCAGTTGGTGGGCGGGGCGGGTCGAGGGGTGGGTGCCGGAGCCGGCGGTTTGGCGTCGGGTCGTGCCGCTGGCAGCTCAACGTTGGAGAGGTCCGCCTCCGGGCCGGGGAAGCGCTTGGCCAAGGCCTCCAGGCGCTCTGACGGCAGACCGGTGAGGATGCTGGCGGCATTGCGGGCTCGCTGCCCGAGGGGGGCGTCCTTCAGCCCGTCGGCGGCCCGAATCAGCGCCAGGTGGATTTCCGGGTCGAAGGGGTCCTGGGCAATGGCCCCCTGGTAGGCGTCCCGGGCGCGCCGCCACTCACCACGGGAGAGGTAGATGCGCCCCAGGTGGACCTGGGTGGTGGCGCTTCCGGGATGGGCCTCCAGCGCTGCGAGCAGCACCTTCTCCGCCTCATCCACCCGCCGGACGGCGAACAGGGCGAGCGCATACTTGTTGGACACCGATTCATACTTGCTGCCAACCAAGGTGTGGGCGTGGCCGAATTCCTCGGCGGCGGCGCCGAAGCGCCCGCGCTCTCGAAACAACTCTCCCAGGTGCGCATAGCGGCGGGCCGCCGCCTCCTCCACGTCCGCGAAGTCCTGGAGGCCGATTTCGCGCCCCTTGGCCTCGGGAGCTTTGGCCGTGGCCTTCGGGTCGCGCAGGACCAGCTTCTCGGCGCCGAGGGGCGCGGCGCGGGGAACGGGCTGCGAGCGTAGGTAAGCCATCCAACCTCGCTCGAAGGCAGAAAAGCTGTGCCCGGTGACGACTTCCACCGCCTGCTGGTCCGAGGCCCCAGTGGCCATTGCCTCCACAATGCCGCGCAGCGCTTTGCGGCCGTGCTCGTGGTCCAGGTACTCGGCCGCGAGGAAGACTTCGGCGAAGGCGGTCGCGGCGTCTTGCCAGGAGGGAAGCTTGGCCATCGACGGGTGCATTTTGGCGAAGGGGATGAGGGTGTTGTGCTTCACCCGCTCGGCCAACAGCGCGCGCGAGGAGGGAGGAAGCGCCTTTCCGGCCTGGCCGCGCCAACGGGACTCGAGGTATTTGGCAAGCGCCTCTTGAAGCCAGATGGGGACGGTGTTGTGGGCCCGCTGCGTCACCACCAGGTGGGTGTATTCGTGGGCCAAGGTGTCGAGCCAGTCGTAGCCCTTGAGGACTGCCTTGGGGCTGGTGACGATGAGTTTGTTGAACTTGCAGATGGCGATGGTGCCGGTGGCATCAATTTCCTTCTTGGACAGGGTGGAGGCCCGCGCCAAGTCCGAGGCGTCGTTGACCAGCTCCACCCGCACCTTGCCGGGAGGGGCATAGCCGAGGTCTTCCAAGAGGGCGGCCCGTTGCGCCTCCAACGTCTCCAGGGCCCAGGGGGCGAGCACCTCGTCCTTGCCGCGAGGGTAGAGGAAGACGAAGTGCGCACTTTCAGCGCGGCCGTCGTCCTTGGTGAGGGCCAGCGCGTCGCGGGCCAGGCGGAGGTAGGAGCCTGGGCGGTCATCCCCGCCGGCCGCTTCCAGCAGCTCCACCGCTTCGTTGTAGCGGCCCTCACCGAAGGCGATGCGGCCCCCGAAGAAGTCCAGCGACTCGGCCGCCTCCGGGTGCTGAGCCCGGAGTTCCTCCAGGGCGGCGTGCGCGCCGTTGTAGTCCTCCTCGTCGAGGAGGCCCTCCAGCGCGCGCAGGCGCGCCCGCGCCTCGGTGCTGGGCGCCGCCTCGGAGGGATGGGCCAGCCCGACGCCGAGCAGCAGGACGAGAAGGGCCCCGGTCACTTCACCAGCTCCTCGTAATAACTCTTCACCTGCTCACGGTAGCGCTCGGGCGTCCCCTGCTTCATGGCGTTGAGGAGGTCCTTCCGAAAATCCTGGAAGGCCGCTCCCGGGTCGGGGTCGGGAATCTCCACCTTCTGTGGCGCGATGTCGTTGCCGCCTTCGCCCGGGCCGGTGGCAAACATCGGCAGGGGAAAGCCGCCGCCCCGGCCACCGGCGCGCTGGCTCTGCTGCATCTGCTGCTGCAGTTGCTCGAGCCCGTCGAGGGCCGCCTTCTGCTCACCGTAGCCGCGGCCAGGGTCACGGCCCTCGAGGCGTTCCCGGGCGTTGGCCATCCGCTCGGAGACTTGTTCGAGCTGCTCGACGCCCTGCTCGCCGAACAGCGGCGCCAGCTTGTTGAGTTGCTCCATCTTCTGAAGGAGGTCCTGTGAACGCCGTTCCAGCCCCTGCTGCTGTTGGCCGAGCTGCTGCATCCGCGTGCGGTCCGGGCCGGAGAGCTGCGAGCCAATGGGGGGAAACAGCTGCTGCAAGCTGCGCTGAATGTCGCGCATCCTCTGGGCGTCTTGGGCGGTGCGCTGCGCCAGGTGCTTGGACTGGTCGCGGGACTCGCCCGGGCTGCGGTAGGCCTCCTGCAGCGCGTGCTGTTGCTCGGCGTCGCGGGCAATTTCCTCTGAGGCCATCCCCGCCGCCCGCGCCGCCTCGCTGGCGAGGTCGAAGTCGTCCGAGCGCAGCGCGCTCCTCAGGTTGTCGAGCTCGGACTGGGCGTTCTCCAGCGCCTTGTCGCTGCGTTGCCCCAGTTCGCCGGGCCGTATTTTTCGGTAGTCCGAAGCCACCGCCTCGAGGTCGCGGCGGATTTGCTCCTTCACCGCCCCGCCCTTTTGCTGCAGACGCTCGCGCTGTTGGTCGCGGTAACGGTCGCGCACACTCTTCGTCTCAGACGCCACCTTGGCCTGCTCGTCATGCGTCTCTTTGAGGGCGTCGGCGAAGTCGCGAAAGCGCTTCACCAATTCCGGGTCGGCCCGCCCCACCGCCTCCTCCTCCTGGCGCAGTTGCTCCGTGGTCTGGGCCTGCAGTTGTTGCAGCTTGGCCAGCGCCTCCTGGGTCTTCCCTTCACGAAGCAGCTTCTCAATCTCGTCCAAGGCCGAGCCCATGCTCTCGCCGAGGCTTTCCAAATTCAGGTGCTCGTCCAGGTGCACCGCCCGGCCCAGGGCGAGGCTCCGCCGCATCAACTCATTCATGTGCTGGCGCAAGGTGGCGAGCTGACGCAGCAGCTGCTCGCGCACCGAAGGGTCCTTGGTGGATTGGAAGCGTTCGATGAGCTGCGCCAGCTCCCGTTGGTCGTGGGAAAGCGCTTCGGTGAGCTCGCGGACTTCCTCGGTGCGTTGCCGGTCCAGCAACGACTCGAGGTACAGCACGTCGCGCTCCACCTGTGCCACCTCCTCCACCGCGGCCCGGGAGAGTCGCGTCGCCGGGTCGTTTTCTCCGGGGCGGCTGCCGAGGCGAAGGTAGAGGCGTCGCGCGTCGGAGGTGGTGCGGACCGCACGGGCGAGCCGCTGGCCAATGTTGGCTGCGGCGGCGACCAGCGCTTCCTGCCGGTCGCGTTCCAAAGCCAGCTGGCGGCCGGTGGTCACCAAGTCAGAGGCCAGCGCATGCCCCGACTCGTCCACCCGCGCCTGCGCGGTGACGGCGGTGAGGTCCCGGGTGCGGGCGCGGTCCGGTCCCTCCATGCGGTCGGCCAAGTGCGTCACCATGCGCTCCCACAGCGCTTGCATCTGGTGGATGGCTTCCTGCCGGTGCTCGGCGGCGCTGTAGACGTGGAGGGCCTGGACGCGGCTGGTCCCCTTTTGTGGGCCGTCCACCGCGTCATTGTCCGTCGCTTCGAGGAAGTAGCTGACGCGGTCCCCCGGCGACAGCTTGAGGGGGGCCAAGGCCCAGTGCGACGTCCCCTGGCTTCGCCGGCCCTCCTCAAGCGGCAGCGGCACGCGCGTCTCGCCGCCCGAAGGCGGCTGGAAGACGAGGGCCAGGGCCTGCAGCCCGTGGTCGTCCGTCGCCTCCCAGCGCAGCACCACCTCGCCGCCTGGGTCCACCTCGACGTCCGAGGCCGGCAGGAGGAGCGACACAGAAGGCGGTTTGTCCGGCTCGGCGGTGAGGGCCACGTCCGGGCCACGCACCAGTTCCCGGCCGGTCCGGCCGTAAAAGGCCACCGCATAGCTTCCCGACTTGCTGACCACCAGGCTTCCGGAGAGGTCGCGGCCGTTCTCCACCCGCAGCGGCACCGCCTGGCCATTCACCACCAACCCCGCCTGCGCCACCGGCCGGTCTGAGCGCGTCCGGAGCTCCACCACCGTCCCCACCGGCGCGGAAATCTCCCCGCCGGTGCCGGAGACGGTGCGTGGCATCAGGCCGACGTATGCCGGGTAGCGGTAGGTAAGTTCGACGTCGCCGGTGATGGGCTCGCGTGCCGAGGCGGTGCTGGCGGGCAGCGGAAGCAGCAGCCGCACCAAAGGCCGTAACCCGGCGGGGGCCAGCAGCGCCCCCAGCCCGAGCAGCAGCAGTGCGCCCAAGGCCAACAGCAGTGCCACCCGCGTCGGCTTGCCATCCACCACGTGCCGCGCATCGAGCGCTGCCGCGCGCTGGTCCGTGCCGGAGAGGTAGGCGCGGGCCAATTCCTGGGAAAAGGCGTCGGTGTGGCCAAGGGCCGCGCGCAACTCCAAGGCGGCCAGCAAGTCCAGACTCACCCCCGGCAGGCGCGCCGCCACCACGCGCGCGGTGCGGAAGCGGTCTCCGGCGCTTTGGGCAGCCTGCACCCACCCGCGAAACACCAGCAGCCCGAGCGCGGTCAGTCCGCCGGCGAGGAGAAGCCAGCGCGCCGCCACAGGGGCGGAGCGGGCCAAAAGCGCTGCGCCAAGTGTCGCGATGGCCAGTGCCGCCACCGCCTGGAGCGCGCCCTGCAGAAGAAAGGCGCGCCGCTGGCGCCGGCGGACAGCGTCGACGAAGCGCTCCACCGCGCTTCCCGGTGGCCGGGACGGCGCCCCCGGCGGAGGGGCGGGCACGGACGGGGCGGGCTGGGGTGAGGCGTCGGACACGTTCACACTAAAAGGCGGGCGATGGAGGTGGCAGCAGTCGGACCTGCAGCATGACTGGCGGCCGGGCGGTGCGGAAGCCCCCTTTCCCCACGGGAGGCCCTGGAGGGCGAAGTCCACCCGCCAGCGAGCAGCCAGCCAGCAGGGGTGGGCCCCGGGCTGCTGTTGGCAGTGCTAGTCGAGAAAGAAGTCCGGGAGGAGGTCGGCCTTGGGGTCGACGGCGTAGCGGCTCAAGTCGGTGACGCCCTCCTGGCGCAGCACTTCATCGTCGATGAAGAAGTTTCCGGTGCAGGCCTTCGCGTCCCGGACGAGAATGGCATGTGCCGCGTCGGCCATGATGTCCACCGTGCGGCACTGGCGAAGCACCTCCGGGCCGCCCCCCAGCATCTGCATCGCGACAGTGGCGATGGCGGTGCGGGGCCAGAGGGCGTTGACGGCGACACCGAAGGGCTTGAATTCCTCGGCCATCCCCAGCACGCACATGCTCATCCCGTATTTGGCCATGGTGTAGGCGACGTGACCGGCGAACCAGTGCGCCTTCATGTTGAGCGGCGGCGACAGGTTGAGGACGTGAGGGTTTTTCGCGCGCTTGAGGTGAGGCAGGCACGCTTGGGTGGTGGCGAAGGTGCCGCGGGCATTCACCTGCTGCATCAGGTCGAAGCGCTTCATCGGCGTGGATTCGGTGTCGGTGAGGCCAATGGCGGAGGCGTTGTTGACGCAGATGTCGATGCCGCCCCAGGTGCGCACCGTTTCGGCCACCGCCTCGGCCAGCTGCCCCTCCTGGCGGATGTCCACGGTAAGCGGCAGCGCCTGCCCCCCGGCACGCTCGATGTCTTGTGCCGCGGTGTAGATGGTGCCCGGCAGCTTGGGGTGGGGCTCCGCCGTTTTTGCCGCGATGACGACGCGGGCGCCGTCTTGGGCTGCGCGCCGGCCAATGGCGAGGCCAATGCCCCGGCTGGCGCCAGTAATGAAAAGAACCTTGTCGCGGAGAGTCGACATGGCCGGCTGCTTAGCACGCTGGGACCGCCAGGCGAGGGCGCCGGGGCCGTGCCCGGCGGGCCGCTTGAGGCCCGGCGCTAGAGGTTGTCCCAGCTGAAGCGCTCCTCCTGGAAGGCGTGGTCCGCCAGGCGCTTGATGAGCTCGTCGTCGTTGTCGTCGATTTTTCCGAAGTTGCTCTTGACCCGCCGCCTCACCTGACCGGCGAAGACTTCGAGAATCTCCTGTTCCCGCGCCGCCGCCTCGACGCCGATGCGCTTGACCGAGCTGTCGACCCGCGACAGGACCGCGGCCAGCACGAAGAGGTCAATCATGATGTCCGCCAACCGCCGTGTGGCGAACTGCATTTGCACGATTCGCTTCCCGTGCTTGCGCAGAATTCGGTCGGCGGCGCTGGCCAGGTCTCGCGTCCCCTCCTCAAACACCTGGGCCGAGTCCCGAAGCGCCGGGTGCAGCCGAGTAAAGCTGCCCTTTCCCCGCCCGACGTTGGTGGCGAGTCCGGCGCGGCGCCGGGCATAGTCACTGAGGACGCCGAAGCCTTTGATGGGGTCGGCCAGCGCGCCCTTGAGGCTGGCCGCCAGGTCGGCCAGCTGGGCGCCGACGTCGTTCATCGCGGTGAGGGCGATGAACAGGCGGAGAATCTCGTTGGTGCCCTCCCAGATGCGGAAGATTCGGCAATCCCGAAGCGCTCTCTCGTACGGAAACTCCCGCATGTAGCCGTTGCCCCCCGCCACCTGCAGCGCCTCATCGGTGGTGCGCCACAGGGCCTCGGTGGCGAAGACTTTGGAGATGGCCGCCTCCACGGCGTAGTCCTCGTAGCCCTGGTCAATCAGCCCGGCCACCAAGTCGACCACCGCCTCGGCGGCGTAGGTTTCCACCACCATGTGGCCCACCTTCTGCTTGATGAGGCCAAAGTCGCTGATGGGTTGTCCAAATTGGACGCGGCCTTTGGCCTGACGGCTGGCCAGCTCCACCATCCGCTTCATCCCCCCGATGCAGCCGCCGCCCAAGCCAGTGCGCCCGTTGTTGAGGATGCGCATCGCGACTTTGAAGCCCTTTCCCTCCTCCCCCAGCAGGTGGTCCGCTGGGACGCGGACGTTGTCCAGGAAGACGGCCGCGGTGGAACTGGCCCGAAGGCCCATCTTGTCCTCGTGGGGCCCGACGCTCAGCCCGGACATGTCCTGGGTGAGGATGAAGGCACTGAGTTTTCCGCGCTCGTCCGGCTTGCCCGTCTTGGCGAACACCGTGAAGAAGCTGGCCAGGCCTCCATTGGTAATCCACAGCTTGTTGCCGTTGAGGACATAGGCGTCGCCGTCGCGGACCGCCGTCGTCTTCACCCCGGCCGCGTCGGAGCCGGCACCCGGCTCGGTGAGGCAGAAGGCCGCCACCATTTCTCCGGTGGCCAGCCGCGGAAGCCAGCGCCGCTTCTGCTCCGCCGTTCCAAACAGCAACAGACCTCGCATCCCAATGGACTGGTGTGCCCCGACGGTGGCGGCCACCGAGCCGTCGTACCGGGACACCTCCTGCAGCGCGCGGGAGTAGGCCGTGCTGCCGAAGCCGAGGCCTCCAAATTCCTCGGGGATGACCATCCCAAACAGTCCAAACTGCTTCAGCTCCTCCAAAAAGCCGCTCGGCATCTCTCCGGCGACGTCCCAGGCGCGGAACTCCTTCTCCTTGGGCCCGAGCAGCTGAGCCAGGGAGGCGAAGACGGCCCGCAGCGTCTCGGCGTCCTTGGCCGGCATCTGCGGGAAGGGCAAGAGGATGTCCTCCTCAATGTCGCCCATGCACAGAGAGCGCATGAAGCTGGTGTTCTGCTTGTCCACCATGGGGGAACCTCCGAAGCCCGAGAGCGGTCCCTTCTTCCGCCGGGCGGCGTCGGCGATGCAAGGCCCCTTGGCCGGTGGAAGGAAGAAGTCCGGCCCGCGGGTGCCGCTAAGCTAGGGGGGCCCGGAGGTGCAGATGAGCTTCAGCTGGGGACTTTTGTATGTGCTGAGCGAATGGGTCATCCGCCTGGTGATGCTGGTTTACGTACCGCAGCGCCGCAGCGCCGCTGCCGCCCGGGCCTGGCTGGTGCTCATCTTCCTCGTCCCTTGGGTGGGCGTGGCCCTGTACGCGCTCATCGGGCGCATCCGCTACCCGCGCCGGCGGCTGGCCGACGAGGCGCGTGCGGTGCTGCGCATCCGCGGCGTCCAGAAGGAGATGCGCTCGCTCAGCGCCTTCCGTCCGCCTCAACTGGGCGGGCCCGCTGAGAGGACGGCGCGGCTGGTGCAGCGCCTTGGAGACTTTGAACCGCTGGAAGGCAATCGCGTGGAGCTGCTTCCGGAGTACCAGCCGGCCATTGACCGGCTGGTGGAGGACATCGACGCTGCCGAGCGCCACGTCCACCTCCTCTTTTACATTTTTGCCCCGGACCAGACTGGCCGGAAAGTCGCCTCGGCGCTGCTGCGGGCCCAAGGCCGCGGGGTGAGTTGTCGGGTGCTGATGGACGCGGTGGGGTCGGCGGCCGGTCTGCGCCGGCTCGGGCCGGAGCTGCGCCAGGCCGGCATCGAAGTGATTGCGGCGCTGCCCGTGAATTTCCTCCGGCGCAACGCAGCCCGGCTCGACCTGCGCAACCACCGGAAAATAGCCGTCATCGACGGAAGAATTGGCTACGTCGGCTCGCAGAACATCGTCAACCCGGACTTTGTCCCCGCCTACCCCAATGAGGAGCTGATGGTCCGCGTGACGGGCCCGGTGGTGGTGCAGCTGCAGGCGGTGTTTCTCGCCGACCGCTACCAGGAAACGGAAAACCGCTTGGAGCTGGGCGAGCTGCTCCCGCCGAAGGACCCGGTCGGCACCTCGACGGCGCAGGTGTTGCCCAGCGGTCCAGGCTACGCGCACGAGAACCAGCAGACGATGCTGGTGGACGTGCTCCACGAGGCGGTCGAACGGGTGGTGATGACGACACCGTACTTCGTCCCCGACGAGCCCTTCCTGCAAGCGATGGAAACGGCCGCGCTCCGCGGCGCGGAGGTGCGGCTGGTGCTGCCCGAGCACAGCAACAAGCTCATCACCAACTGGGCGCAGGAGTCGGACTACGCCCGGCTTCTGGAGGCGGGCATCCACATCCACCTTTACGCCCCCCACCTTCTGCACGCCAAGCACGTGACGGTGGACCGCTGGCTGGCGGTGGTGGGCTCGGTGAATATGGACATCCGCTCCTTCGCATTGGACTCGGAGGTGAGCCTTTTGGTCTACGACGCCGAGGTGGTGGCCGCCTTCGAGGCAGTGCAGAACCGCTACTTCGCCCACGCCCGGGAACTTACCAAAGAGGAGTGGAGCCGCCGGCCGCTGCCGCAGCGGGTGGCCCAAAATACCGCCCGGCTGGCCGACTCGCTTCTGTGAAATGGCTTGGGCGGAGCCGGCGGCAGCGGCGCGACGTCAGGGGCTGACGCAGATGGGGTTGTTGGAACAGGCGGTGGGCGTGGTGCCGGCCTGGTTGTCCGCGCAATCCTGGGCTTCGTAGCCCTGAAGGCAGGCCTCCGCCCCGGTCGGGCTGAAGACCAACCCCGGTTCACAGCGTTGGGTAGTGCACTGGTAGTTGTCGCTGAGGATTTGGGCACAGGTATCGACGTTGACCCCGGCCATGCAACTGCTGGACACCTTACAGCTGGCGCAGGCAAACGACTCACACGAGGAGACGTAGCTGCTGACGTCATTGCAGATGATGGAGTTGTTACAGCCCACAGCGGCCAGGGCGAAGCAGACTGCGAGGCTTAAACGGCGCACGCGGGAAAGCCCTCCATCCCCAGGAGACTACGCACGTCGCGCGGTGCCTGTCTGCCAAAAGTGGCCCGGGGCCGGCGGGAAAGCGCGCCCCAACAGCAGCGGCCCGGCGCTGGGAGGGGCCTCGGGGCGGACCGCGCGAGGTGTCTGTCAGGCTTCCCCTGGCGCGCAGCCCTTGCGCAGCGAGGCCGCCCGTGCGAGACCTCCGCTGCCTTCGGGTGCCCACGTTGGGCGAAGAGGGAAGCCGGTGAGAATCCGGCGCGGTCCCGCCACTGTGACCGGGAGGCCCTGAGGAACAGGGCCCGCTCCAGCCTCCAGTCGTCGCCACTGCACGGGCCCGAGGGCCCTTGTGGGAAGGTGGGAGGAAGAAGCGTCGGGCGCAAACGCACCACTGGGGTGCACCAGCGTCCGGGCTCCGGAAGCCAGGAGACCTGCCCGAGGTCCGGTCGACTCCCCCCGAGGGAGCCTGCCGGGTGGCCTTCTCTCTTCGTCGGAGAGAGAGGAAGGCGTGTGGCATGGTGTCTTGGCGATGGGCCCGGCGCGGCCTCGGACCGGCGTTGGGAATGGCTTCCCTGGCCTGGGGACAGTCGTCCTCGGAGCCGGTGCTGCTGCCACCGGTGACGGTGCCTCTGCCGCCTGCCCCAGCCGTTCCGGAATCTCCCTCGCAGCGCGACCCCACCGGCCAGACGTCGGTGGTGGAGCTGTCCGGCCGTCGGGCCGAGTTGCTGTCCACCGGGGCGCTGCTGTCCCAGGTGCCGGGCGCGGTGGTGAATAGCAGCGGCGGCCTGGGGCAGAGTGAAAGCATTTCACTGCGGGGCGCCCCCAGCACCGGCGTCTTGGTGCTGCTCGACGGCATTCCCCTCAACGGCCCGGGGGACATTGCCGACGTCAGCCTCGTCCCTCCGGCCATTCTCGACCGGGCCGAAGTGCTGCGCGGCAGCGCCAGTGCTGGCTATGGCCCACTCGCATTGGGAGGGGTGGTGAATCTCGTCACCCGTCGGGTCGAGGAGGTCCCCACCTTCTTTGGAGACTTCACCGCAGGAAGCTTTGACACGTTTCGCGGAAGCCTGGGCGCCTCAGGCCCAGCCCTGGGCGGGACCGGCCTGGTGGTGCTGCATGGGGCGTATTCGGAAGGCAACTTCCCGTACACCTACCAGCCGCTGGTGGGCGTCCCAGGGGCGACTGGCCAGCAGCTGGTGCGGGTCAACAACCAGGCGGCCAGCGGCGGCGGCCTTCTGAAAGGCGGCTGGGACGTGTCTGGCTGGACGCTGGACGCGCTGGGGGAGGCCAATGTGCTGTCCCGGGGGCTGGCCGGCACCGAGGACAACCCCACCCCCACCGCCGAGCAAAGCGCCTCCCGAATTCTGGCCGCCCTCCGCACCCAGCACACCTTCTCCAATGGCCTGGTGCTGGCGCTGCGCCTGGATGGCCGACGGGAGACGGACAACCTGACCGGTGGCCCCTTCGCGCCGGGGGAATATGACCGGCTGTGGCAGTCCACGGTCACGGCGGATGCGTCCTTGCCGCTCGGCCGGCACGCCCTGGCGGCGTCGGCCTCGGTGGGCGTTGCCGAGGTGCGCGCCACCGGCGGCTCGCCCACCTGGGCGCTTACGTCTCTCAGCCTGAAGGACGAGTGGCTGTGGTGGCCGGGGCACGCCTCGCTGGTGGGTGTGGTGGGGGTCGACCAGTCCGGCCCCTACGCAGCCGTGTCTCCCAAGCTGGGGGCCTGGGCGGCGCTGCCGGCGGGCTTCTCCCTGCGCGCCAATGCCGGCTATGGCTTTCGGCCGCCGTCCTTTCAGGAGCTGTACCTCCCCACCGGGACGCTGGGCGTCAACCCCAACCTTCAGCCCGAGCGCAGCTTCTCGGTGGACGGCGCGCTTCTGTACGCGAACCGCTGGGCCACCGCCAGCGTCGGCGGCTTCTGGACGCGCTACCAGAACCTCATCACCTATGAATATTACCCGCCCTTCTTCGCGCGGCCTGAAAACATCAGCGCCGCCGACGCCGAGGGGATGGAGGCTGAGGCGCGGTTGCGCCCCTGGCCTTGGCTCGACGCCCAGGCCACCTACACCCTGCAGCAGACAGAAAATGTCCGCGACGTCGCGCCCTACTATGGAAAGCCTTTGCCCTACCGGCCGACGCAGCTTGGTTCAGCGCGGCTCGCGGCAGGGCCCGACTGGCTTCAGGCGCGCGTCACGGTGGAAGGGCGCTCCTCCGTCACCGTCAACCGCGCCGCCGTCCTAGAATTACCCGGGCACGTCTTCGTCGGAGCAGGGCTGGACGTGGTGGCGTGGAATGCGGCCAGCTGGCGCCTCACCGCCTCGGTGCAGGTCAGCAACATCTTCAACGTCCAAGGACAGGACTTGGACGGATACCCGCTTCCGGGGCGCGCCGTGTACGGCACGCTGGCCTTCGCCCTGGGCGGAACGGGCACGAAACACCAGCAACGACAAGGGGAGACACCGCCGTGATGACCAAGCGAAAGGGTGTGCTGGCCTGGACAGCTGTGGCCTGGGCCATCGGGCTGGGCCTCTCGGGCTGCCTCCAGTCGTCGGCACTCATCTGTACCGGAGGCACCGTCGAGTGCAACGTCACCTGCGTCTACCTCAACGCCGACCCAGCCAATTGCGGCTCTTGCGGCAACGCTTGTCAGCCCCGGGCGGTGTGCGTGCCCATTGACGGCGGCAGCCTGGGACAGTGCGAGTGCCCTCAGGGCAATCCGCTTCCCGACGGCGGCAGCACCATCCTGCTCTGCAACGGCAGCTGCACGGACATCACCACCGACCCAGACAACTGTGGTGGCTGCGCCGGCTCCGGCGGTTCGGTGTGCGGCTCCGCCCAGGTGTGCGCGCCCAACGACGCAGGCGGCGGCACCTGCCAGGCAAACTGCGGAACGGCGGTCGCCTGCAATGGGGCGTGCGTCACCCTCAGCACGGACCCCAACAACTGCGGCGGCTGCGGCAACGTCTGCGCGCAGGGCTACAACTGTCACCCCACGGCAAGTGGAAGCCCGCCGGGCAGCTGTCTTCCGGACGCGGTGGTGTCCTGCATCTCCAACAGTGCCAGCATCGTTCCCATTTTCGACAGCCCGCTGCAGCCCGTTGCTGGCCCGGGTGTCCTTCTGGTTGGGACGGTCCCCGACGGGCTGGGCATCCTCGGCAATGGACTGCTGGTGGCGCAAGTCGGCCTCCTCGGCGAATACGCCCTCGGCAACCTGGCCTTGGACGCCGGGCCCGAGGCTCCGCCGTTGGGGGGTGGCCCAGACTTCCTCGAGGTGGACACGCGCTTCGACGCGGGGAGCTGGGTGTACGTGGTGGATGGAAATAGCAACACACTGACCATTCTCAGCGGTCCTCCGGCCGCGACGGCGTCGGTCCTGGCACCGGATGGGAGCCTGCAGGCCCTCGGCCTGTCCATCGACGGCGGCTACGTCTTCGGGCCCAACACCACCCCGGAGCCGTATGCCCGGGTGGGCAACCAAATTTATGTCCCCCTTTACGGAGGTTACCCGGGCACCGAAGACGCCGGCGGAACGGTGCAACTGCTGGACCTCACCGTCCCCAACGCCCCGGTGCTGCTCGGCGCCTACAACCTGAATGGCCTCCCGCTGCAGACGTTTGACGGTGGGGCAAGTTTCCCGCGTCCGAGCCAGGCCCTGCTTCACGACGGCTTTGTGTACGTGGTGCTGAACAACCTGGCCGCCGACTACAGCCCGGCTGGCCCGTCGGTGCTGGCCAAAATCGACCCCACCCAACCGCTCGATGGCGGAGTGGGTTCCATTGCCTCCCTCGTCACGCTGGACGCCGGCGTGTGCCTGGACGCCGTGGCCATGGCCGAGGCGTCCGGACAGCTTTTGGTCTCCTGCTTCGGTGCCGTCACCTACAACACGACGACGTTCGCCACCCAGGCCGTGGACCGCTCGGCGGTGCTGCTGTTGGACGTCGACGACAACCTGTTGTCCTCCTGGTCGCCCCAGTGTCCGGACGCCGGCCCGGCCTGCATCCCGCCCATCGCCGGTGCGCTGAGTGTGGTGAATGGCCGGGCTTACGTTGGAGACCAAAGCTCCGGACGCGTCTTCGTCCTCAACATCAGCGGCCAGGGGCAGCTGTCGCAGCTGGTGGGCTACGGCCCGGATGGCGGGGTGCCGCTGCAGCCCTGTCCTGGCGGCATCTCCAGCGTCTCGGACGTCCTGACCGTCCCGTGAGGTGGGCCGCTGCACTCCTCGGTCTCGGCCTGTCAGCGGCCGGCGCCCCGCCTTCGCCGGTGCAGGCGCTGGGGCCGCCGGCGCCGCCGGTGGTGCGGCGGGTGGTGACGCTGGCGCCTTCCCTCACCGACACGGTGCTGGCCCTCGGGGCCCAGGAAGTGTTGGTGGGCGTCTCCAGCTTTGACCAACGGCCGGAAGTGCGGGCGCTGCCCAGGGTGGGCGGGTTTGTGGACCCAAGCGTCGAGGCGGTGGCGGCGCTGAAGCCGGACTTGGTGCTGGTGCAGCCCAGTCCTGGAAACCGCGGACCGGTGCAAGCCTTGGCCAGCCTCGGCATCAGCGTCCTGGCGCTGCGCCTGTCCAGCGTGGACGACGTGCTGGCCGGGCTTCGGGCCACCGCGGCGGCGCTGGGACGCCGCCAAAAGGGCGACGCCTGGTGGAAGCGCTGCAGGTCAGCCAACGCCGCGTCAGGCAGCGGGCCCGCCTTGTGAAGCCGGTGCGCGTCCTTTTCGCCTATGGCTTTGAACCGCTGGTGGTTGCAGGCCCGGGGAGCTTTGCGGATGAGTTGCTGACGGACGCCGGCGCAACCAATGTGGCGGCCGACGCCGGACGGCCCTACCCGGTGTGGTCGGTGGAGCGGGCGCTGGGCGCCCGGCCGGACGTGGTGCTGGACGCCTCGGACGGCGCGGTTGGCCGCGAGACGCTGCAGGCGCTGCCCGGACTCCAGGAGGCGCGGTGGGTGCGGCTGCCCTCCGCCGCCCTGTTGCATCCGGGGCCGGCCCTCGGCCAGGGCCTCGAGGAACTCTTCTTGGCGCTTCATCCAGAAGCTGCGCCGGAGGCGGGCCGATGAATACCCTCACCGTCGCCCCGCACCGCTTTTGGGCGCCCGAGCTGCGCTTCTCGGCCGGGCGCGCGGCCGCCATCCTCCTGGTGCTGGCCGTGGTCGCGGTGGGGGCGGTCCTGGTCTCGGCCGTCGTCGGCGAATACCCCCTGTCTTTGGGCCAGGCACTGCATCATCCCGCCTCGGTGGACGCCACCGTGCTGTGGCGACTGCGCATGCCCCGGGCCGTCCTGGGGGCCCTGGTGGGCGCGTCGCTGGGGGCGAGCGGCAGCGCCCTGCAGGGGCTGTTGAGAAATCCCTTGGCGGACCCCTTCATCCTCGGCGTCTCCGGTGGGGCGGCCCTCGGCGCCACCGTGGCGCTGGCGCTGGGGCTGACGGCGCTGGTGGCCCCCTCCCTCTTCGCTTTCCTCGGCTCGGTGGCTGCCATGGCGCTGGTGCTGGCGGTGGGGCGCTCGCGCCGCTCGCCGGAGGCAGCGTTGTTGACGGGCGTCGTCTTCAACGCCTTCGCCTCGGCGGCCATCACCTGCATCAAGACACTCGTCTCCCCGGACAAGCTGGGCGAGATTCTTTACTGGCTGGCGGGCAGCCTCGGGTATGAGGCGCCGCGGACGCTGGTTTGGGCGGCGGTGCTGCAGCTGGCCACCTTGGGCGTGCTGTGGCGCCAGTCCGGGCGCCTCAACCTGCTCGCCCTGGGCGACGAGGAGGCATCTTCGCTGGGCGTGCGGGTGCAGCGCGCGCGGACGGTGGTGCTGCTGGCCGCTTCCCTCAGCGTCGCTGGGGCGGTGGCCCTCTCGGGGTTGGTGGGCTTCGTCGGCCTCATCGTCCCCCACCTGTTGCGGTTGCTTCTGGGCCCGGACCAACGCCTTCTGGTGCCGGCCAGCGCGCTGGGCGGCGCCGCCTTCCTCGTCCTGTCGGACCTCCTCACGCGGCTCTTGTTTCCCCTCTTCCACGCCGAATTGCCGGTGGGGGTGGTGACTGCGGTGCTGGGCGGGCCCCTTTTCCTCTTCCTGTTGCGGCGGGGGCCCGTGCCCCAATGACTCCGCTGTTGGCCACGGCAGGGTTGGCGGTGGGCTACAGCGGAGTGCCGGTGGCCTCCGGCGTCACCTTCGGGGTGGCAAAAGGCTCGCTGTGGGCGGTGCTGGGCCCGAATGGCGCGGGCAAGAGCACGCTGTTGCGCACCGCCCTGGGCTGGCTTGCACCGGTGGCGGGCGACGTCCTCCTCTTCGGCCAACGCCCGGGACGCTGGGAGCGTCAGGCGCTGGCGCGTCGGGTGGCCTGGGTGCCGCAGAATTTCGAGGCGGACGCGGGCTTTACTGGACTGGAATTCGTCTTGATGGGCCGCTCGCCGCACCTCGGGCCCTGGGGGGTGCCTTCAGCGCGTGACGTGGCGCTCGGCCGCGAGGCGCTGGAGGAGCTGGGCATTGCCCAGCTGGCCCGGCGGCGGACGGGCGAGTTGTCCGGCGGGGAAAAGCGTTTGCTGTTGTTGGCCCGGGCACTGGCCCAAGGGCCGGAGTTGCTGCTGCTGGACGAGCCCACGGCTTTTTTGGACCTCCGCCACCAGGTGCACGTGCTTCAGCGCGTCCGGGCCCGGGTGGACGCCGGCCTCGCGGCGGTGGCGGTGCTGCATGACGCCAACCTGGCGGCCAGCGTCGCGGACAACGTGCTTCTCCTCCGCGACGGCAGCGTGCTGGGACAGGGGCCCGCAGGGCAGTGGCTGAGGGCCGAAACCTTGGCGGCCCTGTATGGCCTGCCGATGGTGGAAGCGGTGGCGCCGGGCGGAGCGCGGGCTTTCGCGCCGAGGTGGACGTCATGAGGCCAACGCCGCAATTCCGCACGGCCCTTGCCCTGTCCGCCTTGGCCCATGCCGTCCTCCTCGGCGGCCTTCTCGGCGCGGCGCGGCCCGCGGCCTTCAAGGCCCCGCTGGCCCTCCACCTGGTGGCGTTACCCCAGCCGTCCGAAGAAGCCGCCGTCCCTGGCCCTTTGGCCCTTCCAGCGCCAGCCCGGCGGTGGCCGCCGCACCCGTCGCGGCCCGTGGCGCGACGCGTCACGCAGTCCTTCAGGGGCCGGTGACACGGCCGTAGGGAACGAATTTCCCCTCGCCGGGGAAGAGGCGACGGCCACGGCCGCGGAAGGCCCCAGTCCGTCCAGCAGCGTCGGCCCAGGCGCCGCGTCCGGCGGCGAAGGCGGCGACGGGCCGCGGTCGCCCGGCGCCTCCTCACTCCTCGGCGAGTTACACCGCCGGCTGGCAGAGTCGGCGCGCCGTTGCTACCCGGCGGCCGCGCGTCGCTTTCAGCTGCAAGGGAGGTGCCGGTGCACTTCTGCCTGGACGCCCACGGGGCGGCAACGGCGCTTCGGCTGGAAGGCAGCACCGGCTCGCCGCTGTTGGACGCCTCTGCCCTGGAGTGCGTGGTGCCGGGCGCTGCCCCGCTTCCAGCCCTCCCGGGGTGCTTCCTGGTCCCGGTGCGCTTTGGCGGCTAAGTGCTGCTCAGGGCAGACGGGCGTCAAGGGTCGCCCGCTCCATGTCACTCCTCAGCGGCCTTCAACGCCGCTGTCTCGGCGGCCTTGCGCAGCTTCAGTTTGCCCGGACCTCCGGTGCCCGGCATGGCATCGGTGCTGGGCCCCGTGTCCACGCCGTTGATGAAGTAGTGGTCCGACGGGCGGAAGACGGCGCCCCGCGGCGTGGCGTTGCGCAATTCATTCGGGGCGTCGAGGTCCGCCTGCGGGCGGGAACTTCCAAGGCCCGGGTCGGCCCAGGCCATCTCCTGCATGGCGAACAGCGTCTCGGCCTCGTCGTCCACGTCGGAAGTGGTGCCGGACATGCCGCTGCGCTGGTAGGCGCCGGGCGTGGTGAGGGGGACGTCCAAGCCCGAGGCGGCCAGGCTGCCGGCTGTGGCGGGGTGACCGAACGGGTGTTGGTGGGCAGGGGCGGCTCGCCGTACAATAGCCGCGGCACGGGGACACCGAGAGGCTCAGCAGGGAGCGGGCTTCATGGCGAGAGGCTGCATAGCCGAGGCCGGGCCGTCGGCCAGTGTCCGGAGGCTAGTCCCCGCGCCCGGTGTCCGCGTTGAGGTGGAGGGGCTTTCCCCCCAACAGGTGCAGGTGGAGGTGAAAGACGCTTTGGCCGGAGTCGGGGCCGCGTCCGCCACCACCCGGTAGCCGGACGCCTCCAGGCCCCGCTGGCGGGCGTAGGCGGCCGCGGCGAGAAACAGCTGCCCGGCCTCTGCACGGTCCGCTTCGGTGAGGGTGTTGACGCCTTCCAGGTGCCGCTTGGGGACGAAGAGGACGTGCACCGGAGCTGCCGGGTGAATGTCGTCAAAGCCAATGCACTGCGCGTCCCGGTAGACGACGTTGGCCAGGACTTTTCCCTCGACAATTCTGCAGAAGAGGCAGTCCGCCATCCGTCACCCCTTTGGCTGGTTGCCTCCCAACTGTAGCGGCGGCTAGGGGAGACGCCACGAGAAAGCGGCGTCTGGAAGACAGGGGCCGGCCGACAGCTGCGCCAGGACGTAAGGCCCTGCCTCAGCCCGCACCAGGGCTGGGCGCACGGCATAACGCAGCTGCAGCACGTAGTTGAATTTGCCTGAATTCGCGGGGGCCCGCTTGGGAATAGAGCCGGGCGTCGCGGTGGAAATAGGTGTAGCCCCGGTCCAGGCCATGTGCAGGGCCTCGACTTTGAGGCCGCACACGTCTGGCAGCGCGCCGGCAAAGCTGAGGAGGCGGTTGACGCCGGCGAAGTCCTGGTAGGCGCTGGCCTGGGGCTTTTCATTTTCGTAAGCGCCGAGGTCCCCGAAAGTAAGCTGGCGGAAGTGCGCGGCCGAGACGGCCGCGGCCAGCAGTGCCGGCGCCACCACCCAGCCCGCCAGGCGCGGGCGGCGGGCGGCCACCCAGCGCGCGGCGGTGTCCATGCCAAGGCCGGCCAAGGCCGCCCAGGCCGGAAGCACGGGGAGAATGAAGCGAAATTCCTTATGGGGCAGAAGCGAGTGGAGGGCGACGAAGGCGGCCACCAGGGCGCACAGCCCCGGTGCCCTCCGGGCGGCCAGCACCGCCCCCGCCGCCAGCACGGCCGTCACCCCGGGCATGGCCCGCCACAGCACCCGGAGGTAGTAGCTGGCGTCCGAGGCGCCCAGGCGGTGCCGCCGGTCGCCCTCGGCCATGCGTACACCATCGTATTCGGCCTGCTGGCAATCGTTCTGACGCGGGCAAGGCGCCGGGCGACTGGCTGCGAGTCTGGTCGTGGCCGGGAGCTGTGTGACGATTCTTTCCCTCGTCCTCTTGGCGTTGCTAGGACCGCCGACCTCCATCCTCGCACTGGGGCCTGGGATCATCGTGCTGGCCTTGCTCGTTGGGATTCGCTGGAGCGTCCCGCCGGAGAAAAAAGCGCGTGACATATTTTCCGCCAGCGTGCCAGGGAAGGAAGAGAAATCACTTTCGCCACGAGAAAGCAGCTTATGAGAATTGGTTTCATTGCCATCGCCGGCGTCAGCTCCAGACGCGCAAGTTCATTGACCTGGGCATCACTCTCCCGCAGTTCATCAACCGGGGGCAGGTGATCGCCCAGCTCCCGAGCCTGGCCTTGCTCACGCTGGCTGGGGCGACGCCCGCCGGCATCGAGATGGAATACATCGAGGTGGATGAAGTGACTGGGTTCATCCCTCAGAGCGGGCGCGGGAATCTCAGATCCCGATACAGCCTACCAAGGGCTGAGTAGAGGTCTTCTTTATCGTCTTGCGGGTCAGACGGCGGAGCATCAGGTGGATCATCGCTACCTGAATCAGAGCCTCACTCGTCTCGGCGTGGTACTCGTAGTCCCGCGTCAACGCCCGGCATTGGCTCAACCATCCCAACGTCCGCTCTACCACCCATCGTCGCGGCAGCAACACCCAGCCCTTGGCCGTGTCGCTCCGCTTAACAATCTCCAGCACCCATCCGCACGCCGAGGCGACCCAGGCGATCAACTTCCCCGCGTAGCCGCCGTCGGCCCAAATCAGTCGCAACTTCGGGAACAGGTTCTTGGCCTTGCTCAGCACCAGCTTGGCCCCGTCGCGGTCCTGAATACTGGCGGCGTGAACGACCACGCACAGCAACAAACCAAGCGTATCGACCAGGATATGCCGCTTGCTTCCCTTGATCTTCTTGCCCGCGTCGAAGCCCTTGGTGCCGCTGGTACGGGTCCCCTTGGCCGACTGGCTATCGACGATGCCGGCGGACGGTTCTTCGTCGCGTCCCTCGGCCTGGCGGACCTGGCGACGCAGGACGTCGTTAATCTTCTCCAACAGGCCGCCACGCCGCCAGCGATGAAAGTATTCTCGGACGGTGCCCTCGGCAGGAAGGTCGTGGGGCAGGGCATGCCAGGCGCAGCCGTTGTGCAAGCGGTAGAGAATAGCATTGACGACTTCGCGAAGGTCTGTTGTCCTCGGTGCCCCGGCGGGAACTGGGGGCGGCAGCAGAGGCGTGAGGAGATGCCACTGCTCGTCCGTGAGGTCGCTACGATAAGGCTTGCGTAGGGTGTTGGCGTCCATGCCGGTTCCTCCCAAGGGCTGGCGAATGGTCGAAAAGACCGGCATAGTTATGCTCTCAACGGGCCAACTTGTCCAGAGGTATCAGATTCCCGCGCCCGCTCTTAGCCGCGCCTCGACTTTGACCTGGTCGCCCTGTCCACCTACACCGCCCGGGCATTCGACGCCTACCAGGTCGCCGACGCCTACCGCAGCCACGACATCCCGGTAGTGATCGGCGGCCTGCACGCCACCGTCTTGCCCGCGGAGGCCGCCGAGCATGCGGATGCGGTGGTTGTTGGCGAGGGCGAACTGCTCTGGCCGCAAGTGGTCCGGGACTTTCAACGCGGCGGCCGGGCTGGCCTGAAGGCAGTCTATCGCGAGGTCCGGCCGGGCCAATTCGACCTCCGCGAGGCGCCCAAACCGCGCGATTCGACCTGCTGCAACAGACTCCCGTGTCCGACCATTCGGATTTGCCCGACCCCGCGATCAGCGGCACCCTGCACCGCTTGGGACCTTATAACCGCATCCCCATCCAGACGTCGCGCGGCTGTCCCTGGGACTGCGACTTCTGCGCAGCTTCCAAGTTATTCGGGCCACGCTACCGCCTTAAGCCGGCCGCGCAAGTGCTCGAGGAAATCGACCTGGTTTGCTCCCTGTGGCCCCGCCCGTTCATAGAGTTCGCGGACGACAATACCTTTGTTATACTTCACGCGGCCAAGAATGAGGCCGGGGCAAACGTCTGGAAATTATGTGTCATGAGGGACTTCAGCGGCGCTCGGTGCTCCGTGGGAATCTTTGCCAGGCAACCGTCGATGGCAGCGCGGAAGTCCGCGAAGATCCTGTAGTGGCGGCCGTACAGCACTTGTTTCTTGATGAACTTCCACAACCGCTCGATCAAGTTCAGATTGGGCGAATACGAGGGCAGGAACTCAAGGTGAATGTTCAAGCTCGCCGCCAGGTTCATGACGAGGGCACAATGCTGATAGCGGGCGTTGTCCAGCACCAAGGTGATCGGCCCCTGCAAACCCAGGGCCGCGATTTTGCGGAGCAGTTCACACATGGTTTCGGCGGTGACGGTGGCGTTCGTCGTGATGCTAACCAGTTCCTGCGTCACGGCATTCCAAGCCCCCAACACGCTGTAGCGCTGACGTCCCGAGGCACCCCGGATGAGCAAACGCGCCCAACACCATACACAGCACAAGAACGCTCCCATCACGAAATGGGCCGCATCCACGAAAAACACCTGGCCGTTACCGGCCCGTGCTGCTGCGAGCTGCGGTTCCAGCTTGCTTTCCAGGAATTCGGCCTGGGTGGCGGCGTGCTCCGCGATGGTCTTTTTCGGGGGCAGCGGAATAGCAGCCAGGCAACGCCATTTCAGGCCAAGCACCTTTTTAAAAAGGCGCGCACCTGCGTCGGCTGCCGTTCGATTCCGGTTTCGTCCTTGATGCGCTGGCACGCTTCGGCCACCGTATGGGGTGGGTTGCGGCGAAACGATTCTTCCAAGGACTCCTTGTGTTCCCGCAAGGCGCTGGTGGCGGACTTGCCCCAGTGGAGTTCCCGCAGGGCGTCGAGGCCGCCTTGACGATAGGCCGCCACGTAGCGATCGACCGTCGCTTCGGAAACGCCGGCCAGGCGTGCCGCCTCCGGGTAAACCAGTCTTTGGCTGATGAGCCACAGAACTTCCATCCGCTGCTGCACGCGCGGATGGGGGTGTTCAAAGCGTTCGCGGTGCAGGGCTTGTTGTTCTGCTTCCGAAAAGGTCAAGCGGTCCACCTTAACTACCTCCCTTCAGGCTGGGAATCAGGCTAAAGGGGAGATTAGAGAAACCGAACGCAGCTGTCTGGAAAAAGCATCAGTTTGCACCGCGCGGGGTATAACAAGACCTGGTCGCGCGAGTTGCTCGCGCTGGCCGACCGCAATATCCGCTATTTCACCGAAACCGATGTCTCCGTCGCCTTCGACGACGATCTGCTCGATCTCGCTCTATCGCCAGCGGTTGCCGGCAGGTGCTGATCGGCTTCGAGAGTCCGCGGCGGCGAGAGCCTCGACCGTGTCGACACCGCTCAACTGGAAACTGCGGCAGCACGACCGCTACCTCGAGGCGATCGAGAACATCCAGGGGCATGGCGTGAGCGTGTGCGGCTGCTTTGTGGTCGGCTTCGATGCGGACACGCCGTCGATCTTCGAGGAACTGCGGGCGTTCATCGAGGAGTCCCGGCTGCTGGAGGTCCAGATCACCGTGCTGACGCCGTTCCCCGGCACCCGGCTCTATGAACGGCTCGCCGGCCGAGGGCCGGCTCCTCTACCCGGGGGCGTGGCACCGCTGCACGCTGTTCGATGTCAATTTCCGCCCCCGACACATGACGCCCGAGTAACTGGAGGACGGATTGGTCGAGCTATGGAGGAGCACCTACAACGCCACGGCCTTTGCCGAGCGGAAACACTACTATCGGCAATTGCTCGCGCCGCCTGCGCCGCTTAACCGCCCGGATGTGAATCAGGAGGTCGATGGAGTTCTACGCTCTGCCGAGGGCGCTGTGATGGACCAACGAAATGATCGGCCGAGATGTTGTGGATCGTCGGCGCCGTCGCGGCGGGAGGCTACGTGCTGCTGTTCCTGCTTGGCGCGGCGGCCGGTGACTCTTCGCCCGGTTCGGTCGGCTGCCTCCTGGCAATCCTTGGGGTTACGGCTGGTGCTTGCCGGGCCGGCGCGACCTTTGAGTCGATGGACCAATGGAGGGGATCGGTACAATACTACTGGCGGCGTCGCCGCCGCGCCCTCGTGTTCGCCCGGCGTGTCTGGCTGGTGCGGGCGAGGGGAGGAGTTGCGTGCGCAGATTCACATCGGTTGCCGCGGCCTGTTCGTGGGCATCGACGAGGCGGTGACTGGCCGGCTGCAATTGCGGCCCAAGGCAATCCCGTCCTCCGTCTTCGGAGGTTCGCACCGCGCCTGCAGCTCCTTGTGCTCTGTCCCGCGCCGGGCCCGGTAAGGTCGCCCTCTTGCGCAGTTGGTTGGCGAAGCAGTATCCCGGGCCCGTGCCCCGGCTACGATTTATTTTTAAAGGAGGTGCTTTATGACAGTGCAACAGGTCAAGGCCAATGGCGTCATTGACAACACTCCCGATGCGGTTCTCAGCTATGTCGCGGACGTCCGCAACCGAACGTTCTTTTTACCGTCGCTCAAGGCGATCACCAACGTCAAGGGCGAGCCAGCCTCGGCGAACACGACATGGTCCTGGACGTGGGTGCTTTTGGGGATGGAGTTCGTGGGTACGGGCCGGAGTATCGATTATCAACCCGGCAAGATCTACTCGTTCAAGACGGAAGGCGGCATTGAGAGCAATGGACCTATACGGTGGCACCCGAGGGGAAGGGGACTCGCTTGACTATTCAGGTCGAGTACAAGCCGCCGGCGGGTGTCTGGGTCGGCTACGCGGCAACCCGCAGGCGCGGCACCAGGCAGAGGTCGATCAGGTTCTGCAGAACCTCAAGACCATTCTCGACCACAATGCCTGACGTTGACGAGCCGAAGGGGGCGAATTTCAAGGTTTTGAGTCGAACCAATGCTGCGTCCGTCCGGGCTGGCCTGACTGGTTTTTCTCGACACGATACCCTTGAAGGCGCCCCCGGCATTGCGAAAATAATTCTTATGACCACTACGTTATCGCATCGAACGGGTTCGCCTTCCTGTCTTTTTTTCGTGTCTTTCGTGTGTTTCGTGGTTTGTTCTTCTTGCTCTGCTTCCGAGGAATTTTTCGAGAAGCGGGTGCGGCCGGTGCTGGTCGAGCACTGTGTCCGCTGTCACGGGCCGAAGAAACAGAGGGGCGGACTACGCCTCGATTCGCGGACGGCCCTACTGGAAGGCGGCGAGAACGGTCCCGCGATTCAACCGGGAGATCCGGAGAAGAGTCTCCTCATCGAAGCGATCCGCCGCCGCGGCGACTTGAAGATGCCGCCGAAGACGCCGCTGAAGTCCGGAAAAGATCGCGGCGCTGACGGCCTGGGTGAAGAGGGGAGCACCGTGGCCGGCGGAGCGACCGGCGAGTTCGGCGGGTGGCGAGGCATGGAAGCGGCACTGGGCCTTTCAGCCGATCATAAATCCCTCGTTGCCTGAAGTGAGCCTGCGCCAATGGCCGCGCACCTCCGTCGATCGCTTCATCCTCGCTCGCCTCGAAGAACACGGACTGACGCCGTCGGCGCCGGCGGATCGGCGCACGCTGATTGCGCCGCGTGACGTTCGACCTGCATCGGCCTGCCGCCGACGCCGGAGGAAATCGACGCCTTCGAGTCGGATCGCTCGCCGGATGCGTTCGCCAAGGTGGTCGATCGGCTGCTGGCCTGTCCGCACTACGGCGAACGCTGGGGCCGGCACTGGCTCGACGTCGCCCGCTATGCCGACACCAAGGGCTACGTCTTCTTCGAGGAGAACGGCGTTATCCCTGGGCGTATACCTATCGCGATTACGTCATCCGCGCCTTCAACGAGGATCTGCCCTACGATCAATTCGTGCTGCAGCAGTTGGCGGCCGACCAGTTGCCGCTGGGCAAGGACCGCGGCCGCTGGCGGCGCTGGGCTTTCTGACGCTCGGCCGGCCATTTCATGAACAATCCGCACGACATCATCGACGATCGCATCGACGTGGTCGACGCGCGGCCTGCTCGGCCTGACGGTGACCTGCGCCCGCTGTCACGATCACAAGTTCGATCCCATTCCGTACGAAGGATTACTACGCGCTGTATGGCGTCTTCGCCAGCTCCACCGAGCCGCTGGAGCCGCCGCTGTTCGAGGAGCCGCCCAAAACACCCGAGTACGAATCCTTCCGTAAGGAACTGGAGAAACGTGAGCATGCCTTGGCGGAGTTCGTGCAGCTCAAAGAGAAGCAACTGCGCGACGGGGCACGGACGCGAGCGGCGGATTACTTGCTGGCGGCGGCACGATCTACGCGATCGGCCGCGCATCGATGACTTCATGCTCATCGCTGACGGCAATGATCTAAATCCGGCCATGATATGAGCAAAGAGCGAGAGAAGAACACCAAGATTATCTATCCGGTGCGCCTGATGCCGCCGTCACATCTTCGACCGTTCAATGGGCACGGCACATCCAGGGGCGCAATATCGATGATTTCAGCCGGTGGACCGACCCGACGCAATATCAAACCGCATTCGACCGGCTCCTCCGAGATCTGAAACAGGCATCGACTAATGGCTGATACCGAAGCGCTCGAACGATTGCTAGCGAAGAGAAGCTCTGCGGTGGTATAGGTGCTGTGAAACACAGCAAGGAGGAGCAGCCCTATGGACGACGGGCATACTCGACGATGGTGAGATCAGGGAACACGCGCCACAACGCGCGTAATGCGGAACGGTCCGCAATGTTGTGTGCCTCAGACATGCCGGCGGCCATCCTTTCTCCAAACAGGACAGACGATCAGTCCAAGGTACCATGCCATCTGCGGACGAAATTGTCAGCAGGCACTCACCTGGAGCAAGCGAGGCGCGGGATGTAAGGAAACCGCAACCTCCTGAGGTCGGAAAACCATACACCAGGGCGCCAAAGACGTGAAAAATAGCTTGCCTCCGGACGTCGACGTATCAATCTGTTCCGTTAGGCTGCGAAATCCAATTCCGCGATCCTGTAATTCGGTCACGGTCGCGATCAGATGCTTGAGGGAACGGCCGAGACGATCCAATTTCCATACGATCAAGGTGTCCCCCTCACGCAGATACGCGATGGCATCCGTAAGCCCTTTGCGTTCGTCTTTGGCGCCACTCACGATATCGGTAAAGATCTTGTGGCATCCTGCTTGGATTAGTGCATCTCGTTGCAAATCAAGCGTTTGATCTAATGTAGAGACCCGTGCGTAGCCGACGGTGTGTTCATACTCGCTCCGCGATTCATTTGCCCTATCTTCTCAGAAGTCAGTCAGGTTGTCAATTATGAGCGATTGATTTTGAGATAAGTTACTAAGACAAACGAAGCCGCATGAAAGCTGTAGATCTCATCATGTACCCGCAACGTCGCAAAAACACACATTTTGTGAGACATACAGAAAGTAGGTAGTATCAGTTGGAGGAGGAGGGTGTGTGTGTAGTGGACGATTGATTGGTGGCATTTCGTAGGCATCATGCATCATGATGATGATTGATGATGATGGAGTGTGGGTGGGGGGGGGGGGGGGGGGGGGGGGGGGGGGGGGGGGGGGGGGGGGGGGGGGGGGGGGGGGGGGGGGCGGCAGAGGGGGTGGAGGTGAGGGGGAGGGGGGGGGTGGGTGGGGGGGGGGGGGGGGGGGGGGGGGGGGGGGTGGGTGGGGGTGGGTGTGTGTGTGTGTGTGTGGGTGGGTGGGTGTGTGTGTGGATCTATAATGATGATAAATGATATTGATGG
>CAVQKE010000005.1:0-391371 GCA_963713045.1 uncultured delta proteobacterium | reverse complement strand
TGGAGGGCCTCCTGGACCCCATCGCGCTGCTCCGCTTCGCTAAAGCCGACCCTCCTGATACATGGCCACCCTCCGCTCACCGAGAATTTTACGGTGGCTGTCCTGGAGCCGTTGGAGCTCGAGTCTGCACGTGCTCGAGCGTGACGTCCGGAAAGCCCTGAGGGAGGGGCCCCGCTTGCCGATGCACTCGCACGAAATCTCGTTCCGTCAGAGCTATGAGCAAGGCATACCCCAACGCTGTGATTCCTTTCTCCTCTGATGCGGGAAAACGCGATTAAGCGTCTGTATGCACAGTCCACCGGTTACTGGAAGCCAGATGGCGAGGGCATCGAAGTGTTTTCACGCCATGAGGAGGCGGCCGCACTCGACCTGATAGCTGGCGGAGAGGCGCATGTCCTCGCGCGTGCGGTGACAAGCCTCGCCGACAGAGGAGACCTCGCTATGTCCCTCAAGAATCGCGGACGTGGCACTCGCAGCACATCCTACGGACCCGGAGCTCGTCGCACTTCGCATGCGGGCTCTCCAGGGGCTCCGTGCGAAGAACCAGTTGTTCAGCCCGTTCAAATTCATCGTCTATTCCGAGCTCGCCGGCGCGGAGACGCCGCTGCCGCCGCACTGACGAAGTGGAGCCGCCTGCGCGGTTCCCACTAGCAGCCATGCTGTGTCGGTCCACACGTCCCGGCAATGCACGTGCCAGACAGACATTCGTTAGGCTCAGTGCAGGGCGCCCCTCCCCCCGCTGCGAGACACACTGCGGAAGGCGAGCATCGGTCATGCAAAACTCAAAAAAGTCTAGCTGCTGCGCGCCGCAATCCACGAGGTCGACTTTTTCAGAAAGTGGAGCAACCGCTGCTCGTTGGGACGTTCAACGAAAGGCGGCGAGCCATGCGGCGACCGGGACGCACCCGGCGGCGACCCGCGAGAGACGCTTGAGCAGCCCGGTTCTGGAGCGGCGGCAGGGGCGACACCGCCGCGCCGGCCAGCACTCCGGCGATGAATCCGCAGAGATGGCCGGCGACATCGGCGCTCTTGGAGGTTCCCAGAAGTGCAAGCAGCGCCAACCCGCCAACGAGGGGCATCCAAACGCGGCGACTGTCCCGCGGCAAGGCTGCCAGCACGCCCAGGGCACCGAAGACCGCAGTCGAGGCGCCGATGGACACGAAGTTGTGGCGCGTGAGCCCGGCGGCGGCCAAGGTTCCTGCGACGCCCCGAGAGCAGTATCAACGCGCTCGCCATCCCAGGGCCGACGGAGCGTGCGAGCAGCGCCAGGAGGAGCCCGCCCAGCACGGCGTTGCCGGCGGCATGGCCAGCGTCCGCGTGCAGGGTCAGTGCGGTGACCAATCGCCACCACTCGCCGCGGAGGAGCGCGGCCGCATCCGCGCTCCCCCGTTCGAACCAGGGTGAGCCGGCCGACTCCGGACCCGTCCGGAGGTAAAACGTCACGAGCGCAAGGGCGAATGCGAGACCCGCGGCGACCGCTCCCGCTATGGGGTGGAACCCCTCGGGACGGCGCACCTCCAGCGGGTTCTCTTGCTCGAATGCGACGATGGCCACCTCTGCCCGCGCGGCGTCCGTGTCGTCGATCTGGAGCGCCCAGTGCGCCTCTCCGTAGCGGCGCAGCTCGTGGGGGATGCCCTCCTGTTCCAGGACCAGCGACAGGTCCATCGCACGGCGGAAATCGCTCGAGAGGCGCAAGAGCACGCCGGGGCAGCCTACACGGCGACCTCCTCCGTCCCAACGGGAGGCACGCGGACGTCAGACGCCGGGCAGCGACCTCTCGCGTGGACGGAGTACCGCCCCACCGGGCACGCCTGGGCCAGGCGGCGAGGCTCTTGTCCGACCACGGCCCACAGGTCCTCATCCCCCTCACCCGGGGCTTCTACATGCAGGCCAGGGCGCTCGACACTTCCCCGGAGCACGTTGCCGAGCTCGTCTCGGCCCGGGGCTCTTACCCTTCGAGGTGGCTCTGGAGCCTAATGATCTCTGCCAAGAACTGTCGATATAGAGGCGCGCGGCTGAGACCGCAAACCACCGCGCTCGCGAGGCGAAGGCTTTCCAGCCGTAATCGGTTCGAGCCCTGGGCGCCGTACGGTGTTGACTTCCGTTCAACCCCGCCGCGCAGCCGCTCACTAATCTCCCGTCTTCAAAAAGGAGGAATACGGCGTCGCGGCGGCGTCCTAGCGCGACGTGTGAAAGACCCTCGACGCTGCTGACATGGGCACTAAGGACAAGCCGAGCGCCGTTACCAGGAATAGGCCCAAACGATCTCGCCAACGCTTAAATGTTCACCGAGAAGGATGATCGATGCGGCGAGCCCCCGCAGCGATTGAGCCGTAGGAAGTTAACGCAACGACAAGCGCAACATTGAGCGTCCGGAGCGCAAAGCCTTGCAGGGTCAGCGCTTCAGAGCTTCATCTCTGCGTCGGGCGGCGTCTGTTGAAGGAGTGGCCGAGAAGATGGCGTCGCGGTCGGAGACCATAAAGGGCGGCCTCGACTCGAAAGGAAGGGCTGAGAGCTCATTCGGCGTGCCAGAGAATAGCTTCTCGTCCGGTGCGCCTGAGATGATAGCTAAACTAGTAGGCGACCCGCCCGAGAAAGACGTCGATCGCGGCCACGCACTCCGGCTCGTCGAGCAACGGCACGTGGCCGCGGGCCGCTACCGTGAGTGATACGAGCCCGGGCTTCTCGCGCTGCATCCGCGCAAGCGTCGACGCGCTCAGGATGTCGGACAACGCACCGCGGATCGCGAGCACTGGCAAACTCCCGAGGCTAGCCCACAGCGGCCACAGGTCGCCCGGGGGTGCGGGGGCCGCACGCAACGCCTCGCCGACCTTGGGGTCGCACTCGAGTATCGGCGTCCCGGTCGCGTCTTCGCGGTAACTGCGGCGTGCGAGCCGCGCCCAAGTGTCGTCCGAAAGTCCCGGCCAAGCTGCGCCAAACACAATTCGCGGCTGTGCCACTGCCTCATCCCAACTACGCACCGGTGGCAGCTTGCCGGCGTAGGCTTCGATGCGCGCCGCACCGACCGGGTCGATTTCCGGCCCGATGTCGTTCAGTACCACGCCAGCGATGACGCCTGGCAGGAACGCCGGCAGCAACATCGCGAGCAGCCCGCCGAGCGAGGTGCCGATAACTGCAAGGCGCTGCACTCCAAGTCCCGCGACCAGCCCGGCGAGATCGGCGAGATACCTGCCTGGATGGTAGTTCTGCCAAACAGGATCGTGCGCCGACAGGCCGCGGCCGCGAAGGTCGGGCAAATCACGCGGTAGCGCAAACTCAGGTGCGGCGCTAAGTCTTCGAAGTCCTTGCTGTTGCGCGTGAGCCCGGGCAAACACAGGACCGCTACTACAGCAGAACCAGCCGCCTCATAGACGCGGCTGTAGAGGCTGAGGCCGTCCTCTGATAGCCATCTGTGCGCGCGAAATTCGGGCTGGCCACTCATCGTAACTCTTCATCAGTTCCCGCCGCGACTCGCGCTTGAAAACCTTGCCGTTGGCTCGCGCCGCGGGAATGGCGGAACCTCGGAGCTCTTCATATTACTCCCTAGCCTGCCGTTCGTAGCGATGGCGCCTCGGGGTGGGTCGCGTTCAAGCTACAGCCCAGCTCCGACGAGCTTTCTTTGGGAGGGGGAGCGGCCACGGTCGCGCTTGGCGGAGCGTTGAGCCCGGGGGGATTGCGTGGAAGGCTGGTCGCATCGGCGAACCAGCAAAGTCGCGGCGCCTGGGCGTGCGGGATCTCGTCCTCAAAATCCTGAGATAGTCCGAAGAGCGAGACCGCTGTCGAAAAAGGTCCTGGAATTCAACGCCTTCCGGCGGAGGGAGAGCAGCCACCGAGTTGCTACGCCAGGAGGACCCCAAGCTCAGCGAGGCCGTGTACGGCCACCTCGAGCGCGGCTTCCTCAAGGACAGCCTGGACCGATTGCACTGGGCGGGACTTCCGGAATTGGAGCCAGGCCAGACCAGAGCGGCAGTAGGAGCCATGAGGAAGCCACCAAACCCACTGGGAGCGGCAATTCAAATCGCCATGTCACGGGGAAAGCTGAGCGGTCCGGCGCAGTTGCGGGAGCGCGCGATACTGGACTCGAACCAGTGGCCTTCGGCTCCGGTAGGCGGCAGTGCAACTCGTCCGGAACGTACCGCCGCTACACAACGGTTTGACATTCTTTGGGCCGAGTGCCCCCAAAGGTGTCCGGAATTTACGCCCTCTAACGCCATTTACCGGGGCGTTTGGTCCAACCTTCGTCCAAGGTGTGCCCCCCAGCCCGTCTCTATATCTCTGAACGTCGCTACCGGCCGCGCTCCTGACCGTCCGCGAAGCGTAACCGCCCGACAACGGACGCCTTGAGTGGTAGCGGCTGACGGGCAGAGTCGTAGTTATGCCCCGACGACCTGGTCCCGCGGAGTGGGAGACGCTGTTGGCGGAGTACAAACAGAGCGGCCTGACGCAGAAGGAGTTTGTCGCCAAGCACGACGTCGCGCTCAGCTCGCTCCAATTTTGGCTCTACAAACAAAAGAAGACCAAGTCTGTCTTGGACTCCAACTCGACGGCCGCCTTTGTGCCAGTGCAGGTGGTAGCCTCGCCCGCGCCGAAGGCGCGGCTCGGTGGGACGGTGGAAGTCGCCCTCGAGGATGGCCTCGCCATCCGCGTCGGCGCCGGCACCGACCCGAAGAATCGTGGCGCTGCTGGTGCGCGCGCTGCGGTAGCCCCGGCCCCGACGTGCTTCTCATTCCACGCGCTGTCCGCATCCTGCTCGCTGCTCAACGGGTGGACATGCGCAATTCCATCGATGGACTGGCCGCCGTCATCCGCAACCAGTGGAAGGAAGACCTCTACGCCGGCGACCTCTTCGTCTTCGTTAGCCGGCGCGGTGACAAGGCGAAGGTGCTCACTTGGGACAACGGCGGCTTCGTCCTCTATTACAAGCGGCTCGAGCAGGGTGAGCTTCCAGCTGCCGGAGTTTCGCGAGGACGCTCTGGGTGCGGCTACCAAAGTAGCCAGCTCGCCATGCTCCTCGACGGCATCGACCTGTCCCGCGTCCGCCAGGCCTAAACAGTGGGTCCCCCCGCACACCGCCTCCCCAAACGGCGGAAAGTGTGATCTCTACTGGGCGGTGGTACCGGCTGCCGAAGACCACGACTGTGCGTGGCGGGGCAGGGCCGAGCGCCTCGGGGGAGAGCTCGCCCGCGTCCGCGAAGAACAGGAAACGCTCCGTGGCCAGCTCGAGGCGCTCCAGCGGCACGTCTTCGGTAAGAGAAGCGAGAAGATGCCGCCGGTCGCCGAGGAGCTCCGCTCCGAGCGGCCGGTAGACCCTGAGGCCACCCAGGCGCGTCGCCGGGCAGCTCGCGCCGAGAAGGCCGAACTCCCAGAGCGCGAAGTGCACCACTCGGTACCGCCAGAGCGGCGGCTGTGCCCGAAGTGCGGCAGCACAGAGCTGCGCCAGCTCGGCGAGGGCAAGCGCACCGTCATCTACGAGTACATCCCGGCCCGCTTCGAGAAGCAGGTGCACGTGCAGGAGACGCTGGCCTGCCGGTGCGGCGAGGGCGTGGTGGTGGCGGACGCGCCGGCGAGAGTGGTGGACAAGTGCCAGTACAGCCCCGGCTTCCTCGCCCACCTCGTCACGGCGAAGTGCGCGGACAGCATCCCGCTGTACCGCCCAAGCGAAGGCGCTCCACCGTGTCGGTATCCCCGTGGCACGCACCACCATGGGCGACCTCTTTCACACCTCGGCCGAGGTGCTGCAGCCCCTCGTCGAGCGAATTCTCCAACTCGTCCGAGAGAGTCACCTCGTCCTTGCTGACGAGACGCCCATGCGCGTGCAGGGCTGAGGGGAAGACCCGCGGGGCTACCTCTGGACGTTTCGTACAACCAACCTCATCGCGTACCGCTTCAGCCCACCCGCAGCGGGGACACTCCGGCCGAGGTCCTTGAAGGCACCTGCGGCTACCTCCTCGTCGATGGGTACACGGGCTACAACGTCGTCGTCGTCCCCAACGGCCGCGTCCGCGTCGGATGCTGGGCCCACGCCCGAAGACGCTTTTTTGACGCCCTCCCAACAGCTCCTGAGGCCCAGGGCATGCTGGACCTCATCCTCGCGCTCTACCGCGTCGAGCACGAGGTGGGGGATGCGAAGCTGCTCGGCACCGCTGAGCACCTCAAGCGGCGCCGTGCCGTCAGTGCACCACTCCTCGAGCAAATGCGGGATCGGCTACAACAACACTCGACTCTGCACCCTCCGAAGTCCCCGCTCAGTGGCGAGCGCCATCCGGTACATCCGCGGCCAATGGGAAGCGCTCGGACGCTTCCTCGGGGGCGCCCCTCACTCCCACTCGACAACAACGCCAGCGAGAGCGCACTGCAACGGCGGCTCTCGGTAGAAAAGAATTACCTCTTTGTCGGCAACGATGAGGCCGGCGCCAACGTCGCGGGCCTGTACTCGCTCCATGTCGCCACGTGCCAAGGCCAACCACGTCAACCCTGAGGCCTACCTGGCGGACGTCCTACTCCGGGTGCAAACCACACGCCCCGGAGCCAAATCGACGAGCTGCTACCGCACCACTGGGGCCGGGCTCTCTAGGGGCAGCCGGACACGTCCGCAATCAATCGGATACCGCGAAGCCGCACTGAGACTGCGCGTGAGCCCGGTCACAGTCCACCGGCTGTGCGCCGAAGGAAATCTGCCACACGGTCGGGTCTCGAATGCCCTCCGAATCAACTGCGCGGACGTCGAAGTCTCTGCTTCAGACAAGCAAACGCTGAAGTGGCAGTTTTTAAAAAAGGGACGCCAGTGAAGCTGGCTTGAGAGTCGGTCGGCTCCCGGCCAGGGTGTGGCCCAAAAACGCCGCCGAGAAAACGAGGCACGAGCCTCTCTCGGCAGGGGGATGGGGCGAAAGGTGAAGGTTTGCGCCTTTGCGCCGGAGGAGGCTCAGGCTCCGGCTTCGTCTTTCTCAGCGCCGAGGCGGAGCAAGCCCGTCCAGCAGATAGAGGTAGCCGAGCTTTCGTAGATAGTCGAAAGCAATTGCTGAATTGTCCGGCGTGACACTGGCGCCGTCCACTTGGATTAGACCCGTCGGGTCAGTTGGAGAAGCAGCACGCTCCGCAACTACACGACGGCTGTGGATGTCGTAAAGGCGGAGGCGACCCGGGACCTCGTTGAACCGCCTAACCCATAGCTGGCCGTCATTGTTCCACGCAACAGGAACGACGGTTTTCCCGAGGTCCGTTAGCGGTGTGGGAGAACCCCCATCCAAGGGGAAGAGCGTCAAAATGTCATCGAGGTTTCGCGCTGCGACGAGTCGGTCATCGCGGGAAACCTCGATTTGGTTTGGGGATAAGCGGTGCATCGGAGAGTCGCGCTGGGACGCCACCTTCGAGCGGAACGACGTAGAGATGGTACTGCTTGTCCGACGAGGGGTGTTTTCCGAAGAATACGACGCGTTTGCCGTCCCGCAACCGCTGAGCCGTCAAGACCTGGGTGTCTGCCAGCGGGACCGACGAGGCCTCGCCAACTCCAATGGGAATGACCGAAAGAGCATTCATTCGGCCCTCTGGAATGACGAGCACCGATTTTTCGTCGGGCGAGAACCCTTGCGCTTCTCCTGCGCCGAGCTTCACCGCAGGCGACCCGTCGGTTGGCCGGAGGAAAGCGACGTTTTCCCACCCCGAGTTAAACAATACGTATTTCCCGTCGTCGGAAAGTGCCGCGACGGCACTCCAATTCAGCCAGGACAGACCACGCTGACGCTGCGGGTCCGCGCCAGATAGGAATGCGAGGTCCTGACGCGTCGATTGCGCATTCACTAGGACTGAGCCGGTGCAGAGATGTCCTCCAGCAGCATTTCGTAGACGCCTTGGTACACCAACCTCAGCGCCCCAGTGAGCGGGCTCGCCCAGATGGCGTTATAGGTTGAAAACCAAACCTCGTCGCCAGTCGGCGACCAGGCCAGCCCGCTTCCGTCCGAGGTTGCGTCAGACGCATCAAAGGTGTGCGACGTCCAGGGTTCGGCCCCTCCTGTCCACCACCCGCAATTCATTCGCGCCAGAGAACGGTTTATGAAGGAAAGCAACTGTGTCTCCGTTTGGGGACACACGCGGGTTCCCGATGAATCCGTTGGTCGAGAAAAGCACCGTCCCGAATGGGTACTCCAACTGGCGCACGCCTCCGACTCTACGGACGACCGCAAGCTCACCCGAGGCAGAAAAGCCCGCAGAGGCAATGTTATCCGAGATTTCTCGCGGGGCTCCGCCAGCCGCCGGGACTCGCGCCAATGTCCCTCGTCTTATCGGGTCGAACCCGCTGGTGCGCAACAACACAGCTAACTCGCCGGTTGTGGAGACGGCGAGCAAGTTGCGTCGCGGATACCAAGGGACTGCGCTTCCGGGCTTCCAGCCGCTCGCAAGAAAATGTCGAGCGGGTCACCACCCCAGGCCGCACTGAAGACAACCCGGCCGTCGGGACTGAAGCGGGCAGCCGAGACCCTTCCAAGTCGAAAGGTGATTTGCTCCACAGAGGGCACTTGAGGCCGTTTCGCCCGCGCGATGAAGAAGGTCGTCCCAGAAGCTGCGAGCGCGGCCAGAACCGCCGCAAGTGGCCAGGTAAGGCGTCGCCAGCCGAAGCTCTCGTCGCCACCACCGCATTTGTCGCGCCCGGCGGCGTCGAGCCCGTTGGTGCCCGAACAAGCTCCAGGTTGAAGGCCAGGTCACGCGCCGACTGGAAGCGCCGCGCTGGGTCCTTCTCAAGGCAGCGGTGAACTACCTGAGCCACCTGCGGAGGAATGGTTGCTGGCAGCGGCTACAGGCTCGCTGTGGAGGATGGCGTAGCCGCTTTCCACGACTGGGCCTGCCGGAAACACCCGGTGTCCGCTGAACATCTCGTAGAGCACCGCGCCGAGACTGAAGAAGTCAGTCCTTGCGTCTACGGGGTCGCCGCGCACCTGTTCAGGCGACATGTAGCCGGGCGTCCCAGAGCACGATTCCTGTGCCCGTGCTGCTGCCAGACTGCGACACCGTGGGGTCCATCAAGCCGTGAGGTGTCGCCGCCTGCGCTGTTTCAATGAGCTTGGCGATGCCGAAATCGAGCAGCTTCACGTGCCCGTCTCGGGTGATGAACACGTTCTCCGGCTTCAAGTCCCGGTGGACGATGCCGCGCTCGTGCGCAGCCGCGAGGCCTTGGGCCATCTGGGCCGCCCACTCAAGTGCCTTCCCGAGGGGGATTGGACCCTTCGCCAGCCGCTCCCGGAGCGATTCCCCCTGGAGCAACTCCGTGACGAAGTAGGGCTTGCCGTCCTGTAGGCCCACATCGAAGAGGGCGACGACATTGGGGTGAGCGAGCGAGGCGGCCAGCTTCGCCTCACGGTCGAACCGCTCCAGAAAGGTTCCATCGCCGCCCCAGGGCCTCGGACACCACCTTGATGGCCACGTCCCGTCCGAGCCGCGTGTCCTTGGCTCGGTACACCTCGGCCATCCCTCCGGCCCCCAGGAGGGACACCACCTCGTAAGGGCCGACACGAGTTCCCGGTGTCAGACGCACGGGCGGAGCCTAGCGCAGGGAGGGGCCGGAGACTGCTGGCACTTCACTGGGGCAAGCGCCTACGGCTGGCCCACAGGTAGGCGCCAAAGGCGACCACGATGACCGTCCCAAACACCATGCTGACCACCTGGGGTGTCGTATCGACGGGGAAGAAGCCAAGCGCCACCATCGTGATACGGCCCACGACATCGAGGCCGAGACAGCTCAGGGCAGCAGTCAGCGCCTTACGCCGCCCGGTCAACGCCAGCACTCCCGGCAGCAACATAGAGCAGACCGATACACGCACCCGCGACTGTCGAGCCAATGCTCTCTTGGGTAGAAAGGCCAAAGAAGGCGTGACGAAAAGCAGTCACGACTTCGGCGATGCCGAAGAGCAGCATCAATCCCGATACACAGAGGGTGCCCCAAGACCTTCCGCCGAGAGGTCTCGCTTCGTTAACCACCGGTGACGACACCTGCTTGGAGCCGCGGCGCCGCACGACCCGAGTGTGACTCATTCGCTCTCGTCCGCCAAACCAGCTACTCGAGTTGGGGCTGGCTCGAGCGATGGCTGGAAGAACTTGGCCGGAATACGCTCGCGGACGCCGTGACCAGCTACGGGCCCACCGAGGAGCATCTCCTGGGCTTTGACGCGCGCGAGATGCTGCCGACGGCAGAGGGCTGGACCGCGGAGCGAAAGCAGTCGCTGCTGCTGGCCGACGTTCGGAAGCCTCTATCCGCGGACTGCGCTGCGTGGCTTTCGTTGTACAACGATGACACGGGGGTTCCGCGACCTGGTGTGCCGGGCCTGATACCGCCCAAGTGGACCGGACCCAACGCAGGTCTGTGGGAGGACCTTGTCAGCCTGGAATGGCACCTTGCGACCGCCCACGTCGAGCATTCCGTATTGGCTCGTAGCTTTTACTTGGCTCGCGGACGCCGCTTCTTTGCGGGAACCGAGGAGCTACGGCCCGTACGATGAGCCGATGACGCCAGGGGAGCGGAGTTCTGATTGGCCGTTTCTTGGATTCGATGTCGGAGACCGGAGGAATGCTCAGCGGGCTCTCGAACTGTGGCTTTGAAGGAGAGCGTGAAGCACTCAGAGAAGACTGGGGTCCTCATTTAAACGACTACCATCTCTTCGAGGATGCCGAGTCAGCGCTGGCCTTCCGGCCCGTAGCGAACCGAATAGTCCCCGAGCATGCGCCGTTCTTCGTCTACGGGCTGTGGCTCATCCGGGCGGTGAACGCATGAAGTACATTCGAGTGAAGCGGAATCATTCGTTTCCCGACGAGCCGGTTTGGCTTTAGCGAACTCGATGCGGAGCGCCTGGAAACGCGCAAAGTTGAGGTCTTCGCCAACGGCAGTCGCGGTTATGCGAGTGCTGAAGAGTCGCCAGGGAGGACGCGACTCGGGGAAGAACCTGTGCCGCCGCCGGCTGAAATCTTTTCCGACCCGCTGTTTGAGCCCATCGAGATTTCGGCAGAGGAGTTTGAGCAAGTGTAGACACATCGGCGCACGCCAACCCTCGGTGGCCGACGCAGCGGCTCTTCAAACCCAAGACGGCCGCTGGGATAAGACGGGCTCGCGTCGATCAGGGCCATGGTGAGTGCGTCGTGGCGTGCCCTGCACGCGTTGTGACGTCCTGGGAGGCGCCAGCAGGCTGTCACAGGGCTTCACCGGCTGCCAAAGTGACGAGAAATGGAAAGGGCCTCGTTTGCATCAATGACATCGGCCCTGCTGAAGGCGACAGCAATACCTGAACGCTTGCGGCTTCAGGCCGCGGTGGTGTTGGAGCGCCTGGCTAGAGGAGGAGGTGGGACGCGTTGGTATTACTGTCGTGACCTCGATGCCCTGGAGCTCGTTGCGAAGCGCTTGCGCCCTGGGAGTGTGGTTAGCTTTTATTTTGACGAACGAATTCGAGGCGGCCCACTTACCCCAGAAATGGAGTCGACGGCCCTGCAGCTGCTTCGCAATACTGGCGAAGTAATGATTGGCGCTCTCGATGGAGATGAAGTCGAGATTCGTGCCGACCTGATTAACGGAGGGGACGAGCTAGACGAGTTCTTGTCGGGTGTCGACCCAGGAGCACGAGTGTTCTTCGGAACCTTTCCTCACCGCGACAACGATGGAAGTCGCGCGGTAACGGTTACGCTTCCAGACATTGACGGTATTGTAAGGCCTCATCCACACTGAACATCGCGGCCTTGGGCAGGTGTCCTGGAGGACGGCCCGCCTTGGCGCTTTCGCCAGCGACAGAATCGGCGCCAACCTGCCGCCTGGAGGCCATGGGCAAGAGCTCAAGGAACGGAGACGGACGTGCAATCCGGACCCCCGCTAAGCTCTATGTTACATACGTGACACTCCTCGTCTTCGCAACCAGGGGGAAAAATGCCGGGGGCCATACTCCTAGCTGGACTGCTTGCCGCAGCCGCCTCATCCGAAAGCGCAGCCCCTGGGAAACCCGCCGCGCTAGCGGTTGTGCCCATCGTGGCCACGGATACGCGGGCGCAGGATTCAGTCGTCTACGTTCAGCACCACGTCATCTACTGGCTGCGGCAATGGGGACAACCGACGGACGACCCCGCGGCAATAGAGTCCCGCATCGGAGCCCGAGGGCCTGGGACGGCTGGTGGCGTGCGCATCCCCGGAACCGCAATGTAGAGGCGAGGTCGACGGCTATCAAGCCATCCTGAGCGGGCAGCTATCTGTTGAACATGGCATATGGAAACTCTCGCTCGTTGTTACGTCCAGCGTTGGTGAGCCGTGGATAACCGTCGCTTCCACCGCACCTTCGCTCACCGAACTCCTCAACGAGCTCGTCAACAAGACGCAGGTTGTTGCCGACGGGCTCGCCGCGCGAACGGGGCGCTCCCTCAAATATGACCCTCCGACGCGACCCTACGGTGTCTCCTGCTTTATCTTCGGCGGCGCCGCGCTCGCGACGGGCGTCACTTTCTTCCTGCTGTCTGGTTCCGGGGCTCCAAGCTTCTAAACCCCAGTCTACCACTGGCGGACGCAGTCTCTGCCCGCAACGCGGCCAACACCTACGCCATCGTCGGCTATTCGCTGACGGCGGTCAGCGTCGCGGCCGCAGTCGTCGGCCTGTTTCTCTACAAGCCTGGCGCGCGGCCGCCTGGGCTGGCCGTAACACTGGGCGTCGACCCGTCGCGAGGGTTGCTGCTCTTGAGCGGACGATTCCCGTGAAGCGCGTCGGCCTCGGTTGCGTGCTGCTGCTCCTTGCGTGCGACCCCAATGCTGGCTTTGCCGACTACTGCGCTCTCTCCGGCCAGTGCACGTGCAGCGGCACCGACTGCTGTTCGGTCAACGTCTGCGGGTCGGATGTCGGCTTGAACTGTTGCACTGGGTCGGTGTGCTTGAATGGGCATTGCACCGCTGACACGGCCGCCCTCAGTTTGAGCTCGAACACGCTCGACTTGGGCCGGTTTCCCAATGTGCAGACGGTCCCCCCCAAACCATTACGCTCACCAATACCGGCGTGGTCACGGCCACCAACCTCGGCTTTACCCTTAAGGTTTCCTCCGGAGCGGCCAGCGAATTTCTGGTCGACTTCTCTGCTTGCCCATCGGAGTTGGCGCCGGGCGCCTCTTGCCCGGTAACCGTTGGCCTCACGCCACAGACGCTCGGCCAGAAGCAAGCAACATTTACGGCGACGGGTAACGTCGGTAACGTCCTTTCGTACTCGACGTGCAACATCACCGGCACCGTCGGCGAACTCATCTCCATTTACATTGAGCCATTCGTCTTTTCGTTAGCTGCGCAGTCGTCGCCCGCGGGCCTGAATTGCAATGAGGGCTGCAATTTCACGGGAGGCAGCTCGGCCTATTTTGCGGCCGGAACCGTCCTGACGATTACGGTCACTGGCTTGGCGACGGGCATGGCGGTCAGTTGGACGCCGCCGTGCAACAACCTTCCCGGCGGCGGCTGCACCTTTACTGTATCGGCCGATGCCCAACTGGTGGGGACTGCCGCACCTGCACTCACCGTTGAGCTCACCACCGCGGGTGCGCAGGTGACCGTGGTGGATCCGGGCGGCCAAAGCTGCTCTGGCGGGACGTGTGGCTTTATCGAAAGTGGCCCGGTGACGCTGACTGTGCAGAGCCCTGAGCCTTTCGTCATCGAAGCGTGGGGCGGTGCGTGCAGCGGCACCTCTCAGACATGCTCATTGAATGTGACGCTTGCCGCCACCGTCACGCTGTCCGTGTCCCCTCCCAACAACATCTTCCTCACAGGGCCGGTTGCGCTTTCCACCATCGGCGCCGATGGCGCAGGCGCCGACACCGCGTGCCACCAGGCTGCCCTCGGGAACAGGGACACACAGCCGTACGTCGCCTGGGTCGCGACGAGCACGAGAAACCCAGCCTCCCTGCTTGCCGCAGGGTCCGGTTGGGCGATCTCCGGCACCTATCCAGGGGACTACATCCTTACCGCACGCACGATCGCGGATATCACCGGGCCGCGCCTCGTCTTGGCCATTCCTCCGGCACTCGGCCGGGCCATCGCCACTGGAGCCAACCCCGACGGAACCACCCTCGGCATGACCGAGACCTGTCAGGACTGGACGTCCCCGAGCGGCACGGCACCGGCGGGCACCTCCGGCGGTGTCGGCTACGCCTGGTCGGTCGACATCGGAGCGCCGACTCTCCCCTGTAGCGCCTCGGCGATGCTCGCCTGCTTCGGCCAGGGTGTCGTCGGAAACCTTGTCTTGCCGCCCATTACCCCGCCCATCGCCCTCACCTTCACTTCCTCGCCTTGGGTTCCAGCGGGCGGCTTGAGTGGGGCTGACAGCCACTGTCAGGCCGACGCGGCTGATGCTGGCCTGAGCGGCACGTTCGCCGCCGCCAGTCTGCACTCCCCGGGCGGTACTCAGCCCGGTACATCCGTTCGTACCGACGGCTTGGTGAGTTCAGATCCGCAAAACGTCGATGCGCGTGGTCAGGGCATGGTGCCGGCGACTCTTTCTGACACCTATGTGTGGGTCGAGAAAGCCTCATCCGACTGTAACGGGTGGACGGGGGGGCCGGGTGCTGTCGGAAGCATCGTCCGGTATGACCACGGGTCCACCAATTCTCGTTCCCCCAACGGCCTCATGCAGCGAGGCGCACCGACTTGGCTGCGTACAGGTGCTGCCGTGAGTCGCGGGCCACGGTTGTTCTCGGCGCCGGTCGCCATACTTCTCGTCTTCGCCGGATGTGGACAGACGTCGGGTCCGTTTCTAAGCCTGCCCCCTTCGCCGCTCGACTTTGGACGCGTCCCAGGACCCACGTCCGCGCCCATGTCAATTCAGCTCATCAACACGGGTGGCTCTGCAGCGGAGGGCATCTCCGTCGCAATTGGAGGTGGCGGTCCATCGGCCTTTAGCGTGAGCGCCCCAGGCTGCGTGCCGTCGCTGGCCGCTGGCGCCTCCTGTAACATTTCCGTCCAAGTAACGGCCCAGAGCCCAGGCGGCCAGCAGGCCACGCTCGAGGTTCAATCGAGCAATGGCGGGGATGCTCCGTACCTGATTCTCCAAGCACAGGTCGGATGGAAAGTCGGTCTCTTCGTGTCCGCCGCTGCAGCGACGCTGACGGTGACTCCTCCAATTCCTTTGTGGTCGTGTTCCGGTTATTGCGGCGATTCGAGTTGTACAGGCCAGGAATGCTCGGGGTCTGTCTTTGATGGCACGCCCGAGCAATTCTCCCTCTCGCTCCCCTCCGGGGAGGGTGTCCAGTGGACGAGCCCCCCGTGCGGATATTTCCCGAGTCCGATGTGCAGCTTCACGGTGAATGCAGACAAGGCAGTGAATGCCCAAGTCGGCCCATTGGTGAACTTGAACGTTACCCGGCAAGGGTTCGCCAACGATCTGCCGTACGGACTCGTCGCCCTGGGTCCACCCGGCGTCGTTTCCACCGACTGGTGTGTGGGGACGTGTCCCTTTGTTTGGTTCGGACCGCTGATGCTCGATGCGGTTCTGCAAAGCGGCGAGGATCCGGACTCCGCAGTCCTTCTCCAATGGGGGGACGCCTGCGCAGATGCCGGCCCAAGCTGCCAACTCGACGTCGACGCAGGGCTGACAGTCACCGCCAACTTTCAGCCAGTCAACTCCGTTTTTACGACCGGTCCCCTGCCGCTCGCTAGCTTTGGTTCTGACGGCTCTGGCGCCGACTCTGCTTGCAATACGGCTGCGAGCAGCAAAGGCTATGGCGGCACGTTTGTTGCTTGGCTCGCTTCTACGGGACGGAACCCGGCGCAGCTGTTGGCGGGCTCCAACGGCTGGGGAGGAGTGAGTGGCAATGCCTCTCCCATCTTCGCGCCGGACATCCAAGCCCTCGCTGGGGCGAGGCCATGGGCGCCTCTCATCTCGACCTCGACGCCAACGGTGACGGGTGCGGCGGTGGACGGGACTCCGCTCCCCGCGTCCGAGACCTGCAACAATTGGACATCGACGACGGGAGTGACGCCGGCGGGGACCACCGGGGCGATGGGCTATGCTTGGTCCAATGACTTGGGCGCCCCGCCGGTCGCCTGTAGCGGCAGCGCAGACATCGTGTGCTTTGGGACGGGCGCGAGCGGGCCTCGGTGATTACCTCCCTGCTTTCTGGATGCGGGCACCACCTTCTTGTCAACCCCTTGGGTGCCGTCCGACGGCGTACTGGGTGCGGACAGCCAGTGCCAAGCAGATGCGTCCGATGCTGGGTGGCCCGGGACTTTCGTCGCGTCCGAGCTGCGCGGCATCCCAGTCCACAACGGCGACGTTCGCGCTGATGGAGCGCCCGTGGAGACAGCCGATAACATCACTTCTCACGGGGTCGGGCTGGTGCCCAACACGCTCTCGGACACTTACGTCTGGACGTCCGGTTCTCCCGACTGCAGTGGCTGGCAGGGGGGCTCAGGGCAGGTCGGCCGTATCCGCCGGTTTGACTTGGGCGCTACCGCGTTGGTGCCGTCGAGTGACTTGTGTACCCGGGCGCACCCTATTGTCTGCCTCCGGACGCCGTGACACGGCCCCCTCGGGGAAATGCAGCGGCCGCTTTCAGCGTTTCCCGGCCATTTCCACGCCTTGAGTAGGGATCGTCTCAGGGCACGGGCTTAGTCGCGGTGGCCGCCAAGCGGCTCCAGGCGCAGGGCGTAGGAATGACTCGTTCTTCAGGCCCGCTGCTCGTTGGGACGTTCAACGAAAGGCGGCGAGCCATGCGGCAACCGGGACGCACCCGGCGGCGACCGCGAGATCGCTTGAGCAGCCCGGTTCTGCAGCGGCGGCAGGAGCGACACCGCCGCGCCGGCCAGCGCTCCGGAGATGAATCCGCAGAGATGGCCGGCGACATCGGCGCTCTTCGACGTTCCCTGGATTGCAAGCAGCGCCCAACCCGCCAACGAGGGGCATCCAAACGCGGCGACTGTCCCGCGGCAAGGCTGCCAGCGCGCCCAGGGCACCGAAGACCGCAGTCGAGGCGCCGATGGACACGAAGTTGTGGCGCGTGAGCCCGGCCGCGGCCAAGGTTCCTGCGACCCCCGAGAGCAATATCAGGGCGCTCGCCATCCCTGGGCCGACGGAGCGTGCGAGCAGCGCCAGGAGGAGCCCGCCCAGCACGGCGTTGCCGGCGGCATCGCCCACTCGTCCGCGTGCAGGGTCAGTGCGGTGACCAATCGCCACCACTCGCCGCGGAGGATTGCGCAGCATTCCCGCGCTCCCCCGCTAGAACCAGGGTGAACCGGCCGACTCCGGACCCGTCCAAACGTAGAACGTCACGAGTGCAAGGGCGAATGCGAGACCCGTGGCGACCGCTCCCGCTATCGGGTGGAACCCCTCGGGACGGCGCACCTCCAGCGGGTTCTCTTGCTCGAACGCGACGATGGCCACCTCCGCCCGCGCGGCGTCCGGGTCGTCGATTTGGAGCGCCCAGTGCGCCTCTCCCAAGCGGCGCAGCTCGTGGGGGATACCCTCCTGTTCCAGGACCAGCGACAGGTCCATCGTACGGCGGAAATCGCTCGAAAGGCGCAAGAGCACGCCGGAACAGCCTACACGGCGACCTCCTCCGTCCCAACGGGAGCACGCGGACGTCAGACGCCGGCCAGCGGCCTCTCGCGTGCGACGGAGTACCGCCCCACCGGGCACACTAGTTAAAGTCGGAGTCGTGTCCTCGGTGCAGAGCCGGCCGCCGAAACGTGGCGGAGCTGATAGAGGCGGCGCCGAGAAGCCCGTCGCTCGTTTCGTCGCCAGTCGTGCGCTTTGGCCAATTTTCCAGGGCCTTATCCTCAAACATCGAATTACCTGCTCACCCCAGGCCGATTTGTTTCATGAAGGTAATCAGATCGTAGAAAAGATTCTCCTCAATGATTTGTCCGTTGTTGTCCCCAGTGGGCCACTGTGCAGAAGTCGACGTCGAACTTCTTCCCGGTCGGTGGGAATCTCCTTTTCCGCCATGTCCGGACATGGGCCCTTTCATCGTGCCGGTGAAATGCGCGATTGAGCAGGTCCAATCACCAGAGGCAAAGAACGTCTTGTAGGGTCTGTTACCCAAACGCTAATCCGGGAAGGTCTTGAAGAACTGTATTGCCTCTATCCGGTGAGCGTCGACACTTTTGGTCGGCCCCTTTCCGGGCCAGCGGACTACGACATCGGTTCTGTGGCGCTTGGAGAACGTCTCTAAGTCCTGCGCGTTCCATGCGTCGTCCAGCGTCTGCATCAACTCCATGTTGCGCTCTTCGGCAGTCTTGTTTCCCACGATTCCTCCCTCGCACATGATGGCGGCCCGGGGGCTTCCCCTCGCCTGAATACGGGAGCCGTGGGTATGGACACTATGCTCAGGGGCGCCGACGTAACAGCCTCGGACTGACTACACAGCTTCGGGCTAACACACCTCGCCGATTGCTTGATGCGCGCAGATTTTTTTTTTTTTTTTTTTTTTTTTTTTTTTTTTTTTTTTTTTTTTTTTTTTTTTTTTTTTTTTTTTTTTTTTTTTTTTTTTTTTTTTTTTTTTTTTTTTTTTTTTTTTTTTTTTTTTTTTTTTTTTTTTTTTCCCCCCCCCCCCCCCCCCCCCCCCCCCCCCCCCCCCCCCCCCCCCCCCCCCCCCCCCCCCCCCCCCCCCCCCCCCCCCCCCCCAAATTTATTGGCGCGCGATACTGGACTCGAACCAGTGGCCTTCGGCTCCGGAGGCCGACGCTCTATCCATCTGAGCTAATCGCGCGTGGTTAGGGCATCTAGCGACAAACGTCGCGCGGCGCAAGCGTCGGCGGCGGTCATCATCCGACGGTCAGCGATGAACGTCGTCCACCCACCGAACAGCTTCCGGCTTCTCAACGGGCGTGATGTCGAGGTTCACGACGACCGGCTCTTGACCGCTCCGCAGGAGGACACACTCCAGGACGTCATCGGAGGCGTTGATTTCCTGGTGGGGAGCGTAGGGTGGAACGTAAATGAAGTCTCCAGGCCCGGCCTCCGCCAGAAATTCCAACCGCTCGCCCCAGCGCATTCGGGCCTTTCCCTTCAGGACGTAAATGACCGACTCGACACTGCCGTGGTGGTGGGCGCCCATCTTCGCGGTGGGTTGGATGGTCACCGTTCCTGCCCACAGCTTCTCCGCCCCAACCCGAGCCCTGGTGATTGCGGCGGCGCGAGTCATCCCTTGGGTTTGTGCCGTGTTGGGGTCGAGGGTTCCTGCCCGGACAATTTGAACGCCTTCGGTGCGCCAATTGGGTGTGCCCGCTTCGGACATGAGGTTCTTCCTTCCGGGAACGGAGAAGGTGGCACCTTCTGTGCCACTCCTCAATTCTAGGCAGCACCGCCCTCGAAGGTCCGAGGCGGCACGCGCGCCGTTTTCACCGTTCAAAGGTGAATTCGAGGGTCTCCGTCTCGTTTGGCGTGACTGTCAACGTCCGCCGCTCCTCCTGGCCATCCAGAACGAGTCGGACCGGGTGCTTGCCTTCATACAGCGGCACCGGCTTGTCGAAGGGGGCGATGCCGACCTTCTTGCCGTCGACGTAGACGGTGATACCGGGCTGCACTTGGAAGTCGATGGCGCCCTTTTCAAAGGTGACCTTTCGCGGTGGGTTGTCGCCAGCCTCGAGGTCGACATGCTCCACCCGGCTCAGACCGAGCCCGGTATCAAAGAGTTCAACGTCGGCGGAGCCAGGGGCCGGCAGTGTCACCACCAGTGGCGTTGTCCCAAGAATGCGGTCGCCAAGGCGCACGTGCAGTCGTGGCTGACTCTCAAAGCGGATGCGAGCCGGACCGGTTTCCGATGAGGCCTCCTCTTTCGAAGCCTGAGCTTCGGCTGCCGCAAACGCTCCCAGCGGTTTGCTGGAGACCGCTGTGTCGCGCTTAGCCTTTGGCGCTGGAGCGGCGACATGAGGAGTTGGCTTGGGGGGTGCCGGCAGCGGCACCGGTTCCGGTGGCGCCGCCACTGGCGCCGCGACGACAGGGACTGCTGCAGGTGGCGGGGTCGGCGCGGAGGCGGCGGCGGAGGTGGCGGCTGAGCTTGGTGGCGCAACGGCGACCGGGGAGGCCAACGGCGAGAGGCCGAGAAGTGGTGAAAGCCGAGCCAGCAAACCACGTGCCGCCCACCGCCAGGGCGAGGAGTGCCACGGCGAGCAGCCAATTGAAGCCGCTGCGTGGAGCGTGGCGAATTGGGTCGGTCCTCGCTGCGGCGCCATGTAAGTCGGTGTCCGCGAAGTCAACACCCAATGGTTGGGCGAGCCGGGCCGGGGCACGCTCCGATTCGAGGGCTCCAGGGAAGACGAAGCCTTCGGCCCTCCTCGCTTTGGCCGGGCACTGGCAACCGCCGTCTTGGCCTCTCCGTCGACGTTGCCAGCCTCGACCGCAAACACGGCCGGAGAGGCTTCGGAGGCACTGAGTGCTGACGGGGTAAAGATGGGCATTTCGGGCTCGGCAATCACCCCGACGGGCACCGTCGGCACCAGCCGTGACACCAACTGAGCCAACGCGTAGCCGCTCGACGTTTCGCCAGTTGCGTGGATGTACCGTTCCAAGTCCGCTTCGAGAGTTCGACAGTCTCGGTACCTTTCCTCGCGGTCCTTCGCCAAAAGCCGCGCGAAAACCTGCTGAAGCGCGAGAGGGAGCTCGGGCCGGCGCTCGGCGGGCGGCACATACGGCTCATAGAGGACCCTGCGTACGAGGCTCGCGTCGCTCGCCGCCTCGTAGGGCATTCCTAAGGTGACCAACTCGTAGAGGACCACCCCAAGTCCGTACAAGTCGACACGGAGGTCGAGCGGCTCGCCCTTGAGTTGCTCGGGCGCCATGTAAGCCACTTTCCCTTTGATGGTCCCGGTCTGGGTGTGGTGGCTGACGCCCTTGGCCTTGGCGATGCCGAAGTCCACCACTTTCACCGAGCCGTTGCGAGAGATGAGAATGTTGTCGGGGCTGACGTCCCGGTGCACCAGCTGAAGGGGCTCCTCGGTCGCCCCGTCGGTGAATTCGTGCGCATAGGCGAGCCCCTCGGCCGCGGCGGAGACGATGCGGGCAGCCAGCACGAACGGAATCGCCAGCGACTTTTCACGCGCACGCTGCAGCAACAGGCGCAGCGTTGGCCCGTCGATGTACTCCATCGCGATGAAGTAGCTGCCGTCGGATTCGCCGAAGTCGAAAATCTGAACCAGGTTGGGATGGTTAAGCCGCGCGGCAAGCTTGGCTTCGCCCAGGAACATTTGGACGAATTGCGGGTCCTCCGCCAGGTGGGGAAGAATCCGTTTGATGACCAGCTGCTTCTCGAAACCCATTGGCCCGGCGGTCTTGGCCAAAAACACTTCCGCCATGCCGCCGGTCGCGAGCTTCCGCAGCAGTTGGTATTTCCCAAGTCGGGTTGCAGGGGCCATGGGCGGCTAGGACCACTCGAACGTTAGGCTACGCTCGCCCTTGGAAGACGTGACGGGACGGGAATCGGCCGCTCGGATGCGGGGCCTCAGTTGAGCCGAAAGTGCGGTGAGCTGCAGGAAAGCGGCCACGGCAAAGTCGTAGTGTATGCGCGTCGCGACGATGGCGAAACCGCCGCGCCAGAGTGTTTCGAGTCAGATCTTGCTCGCCTCGAAAAAGGGCTTGGTGGACGTCATCCAGCTACCCAGTATGACTCGATCTCAAGGGATTCGGTCTGCGAAGTCCACCACCGGAGGCAGCTTCCACCTCCTATTGGACGTCCGGTGGCCGAGCGGTTGGCCTGGCGTCGGTCTCACCTCCCGTGGGAGGTGGGACATCCCCTGTTCCGGCCAGAGGGTAGGGTTGGGTGGGTCCCTCAGAGGTGCTGGCCCCGGAGTCAAGAGGGCCCGAGTAGCATAGTGAGGGAGCGCGCGTGGCCACACTGCACACCGACATCGACGTCGCCGGCCGAGTGGTCAGCATTTCGAATCCGGACAAAGTCTTCTTCGCTGCCCGCGGCGAGACGAAACTGGACCTGGTTCGGTACTACCTAGCGGTGGGGGAGGGGGCTCTCCGCGGCGTCCGGGAGCGCCCAACGGTCCTCAAGCGTTACCCCAACGGTGCCGGGGGCGAGTTTTTCTACCAGAAGCGTGTCCCGTCTCCGCGTCCGGAGTGGTTGGAGACGGTGACGGTGCATTTCCCCAGCGGTCGAAGCGCCGAGGAGCTGTGTCCGACGGACGCGGCGCACATCATCTGGGCAGTCAACTTGGGGTGCCTGGACTTCAACCCCTGGGCCGTTCGGCGAATGGACCTCGACCACCCGGATGAGTTGCGGGTGGACCTCGACCCGCAGCCCGACGTGCCCTTCTCCGCCGTGCGCCGGGTGGCGGTCGAAGTGGGCCGACTGCTGACCGAGTTGGGACTACAGGGCTGGCCCAAGACGTCAGGGTCGCGAGGCCTTCACGTCTACGTCCGCATCCGACCAGAGTGGGACTTTCTCGCCGTCCGTCGCGCCGCACTGGCCTTGGCACGCGCAGTCGAGCGTCGCCTGCCGGACATCGCCACCAGCAAATGGTGGAAGGAAGAGCGTGGGGCGCGCGTCTTCATCGACTACAACCAGAATGCACGCGACCGGACCATCGCCTCGGTGTATTCCGTCCGGGCGAACCCAGAAGGGCGGGTCAGCTGTCCGCTGGCCTGGCCAGAAGTCGAGACGGTGGAGCCGGGTGAGCTGACGCTGGCCACCGTCCCGGCCCGCGTGGCGGCGTTGGGTGACTGGCGGCAGGCATTGATGCGACAGCGTATGGGCTTGAGCCTCTGCTTGACTTGGCGGCCCGAGATGAAGCGGAGGGCTTGGGGGATGCGCCTTGGCCCCCGCACTTTCCCAAGCAGACGGGCGAGCCGATGCGCGTTCAACCCAGCCGGGCGCGGAAGAAGGGGCCACCGGTTTAAGCTGCCTAGCCTCACGCCACCCGCGGTGCAGTTGTCGGGCCTGGCGGCCCCGCGTGAGCTGCTGGCTTCGCCCAGGGCTTGAGAGGAGGTGGGCCTCGCGCGCCTGCAGTTGGCCCTTCCGCTACGGCGCACTGTCAAGTCATGCGGGCGCGGCTGTTACTGGAAGAGACCGCCCCTGCCAAGGGGTCAGCCACCGTCCAATTCCGGGTAGTGCCGGAAGATGCCTTCTTCGTTGAAGGGCAGGCGGCGGGGTGAGGCGAGATAGGCGGCGAGGCGGGGACGCTGCGCCACCCTGTCCCGCAGCGCCAGCAGCCTCGGGATGAAGCGCGCGCGCTTGGAGAAGGCGCGTGGAAACGCATATTCCAGGCCCACCAGCAGCTGAAACATAGAGAGTTCCACGTAAGAGAAGCGACGGGCCACGAGGTGACTGCCCTTGGGGCTCTGCGCCAGTACCCTTTCGAAGTACCCCAGAAATTTCGGCATGCGCTCGCTGAGAAAGTAGGCCGAGCCTCGGCGCGCCTCGCCGCGCTGCTGCGCGTAGTAGAGACTGCTGGAGATGGGATGGTGGGTGTCGTGGACTTCGGCGACGACGTCGCCGATGGTCAGCTGCAGCTGGTGCGCGAAGAGGCGTCCGGGCTCGCCCTTGCCGATGAGGCCGAGGCGCGGTGCGAGGTACAAGAGGATGTTGGCCGTTTGGGCAATCAGCAGCGGCCCTACCTGCAGAAAGGGCGGGGCAAAGGGCGGGGTCGCCGACTGCTTTTCTAAAAGCAGCCGAAGGAGTGCCGGAACGCCACCGGCGGGCGGCGACAAACGGGCCACGTCGACATAGGGCGCGCCAGCATCCTCCAGCACAAGGCGAACGAATTCGCCTCTGCCTTGAATGGACGGCCAGTAGTACAGGCGGTAGCGAGTTGGGGGGGCCACAGAGGCGAAGCAGTTTACCGGGAACGCCGTCCGGGCGCGGGCGCTTTCAGCGCGTCCGTTCCCCTTGTGACGTGGCCCCGGAAGCACCGAGGCCTGAAGGCTCCATCAGCGAAGCAGCGCCACGGCAGTGGAGAGGAGAATGGCCACCAGCGCCAGCGCCACGGCACCGCCGGCGCCGCCTTCGGCGCCGTCTTCTTCAAGTGCGCGCGCCGTCCCCATGGCGTGGGCGATGGTGCCGAGGGCCAGGCCGCGCGCCAGTGGCCGGCGCACGCCGAGGAGGCGAAGCAGTGGGGGGCCCACCGCCATGCCGAAGAGGCCGGTGGACACCACGGCAGCGCCCACCAGTCCTGCGTCCACGCCCAATTCCGGGGCGAGGGAGATGGCCACCGGCGCGGTGACGGACTTGATGGTGAGGGCGCGCACCAACAGAGGTGGCGCACCAAGCAATGCACCAAGGCCCAGCACCGTGCCCACCGAAGCGGCCGTCCCGGCGGCGACGCTAAGCAACACCTTGGCCGGGTTACTGGCCAGCACTGCGCGGCTGGCAAAGAAGGGAACGGCCAGGGCCGCCGTCGCCGGGCCCAGGGCCCACTGCAAAAGCCAGCTGCCTTCCATGTACTTGGCGAGGGCGTCCGGCCTTGGGCCGAGGACGACAGCCCCCACAAGGGAGGTGATGAGAAGCGGGTGAAGGGCAACCACATGGACCCTTTTGTAGAGGCGCTCCGCCGCCAGGTAGGCCGCCACCGTGGCCGCCGTCACCAACGCCGTCAGGGTGAAATTCATGACTCGAAGCCCTCGGGCGCGGGAGTGACGCAGGGCTTCTTGCAGAGCGCCTGGGCGAGGAGTCCGGCGCTGGCTTGGCCCACCAGCGCGCCGGCCACCACCAGAAGCACGAAGGTACCGCCCTGGGCGCGCAACAGCGGAAGCTGCCGGACGGCGCCGATGCAGATTGGGACGAAAAGCAAAGCAATGAAGCGCAAGAGAAAGGCCGCCCCTCGCTGGACGAAGGACTGAGGGAGAGCCCGAGACAGCAGCAAGCCAAGGACGGTCAGCATTGCGAGGAGGCCCGCTGGAAGGGGAAGGCGTACGTGTCGCCCGACGACGAGCCAACCAGCAAACACAACGGAGAGCAGCCCCACCTGGAGGCACAGGGCGACCAGGCGGTGCAGGGGCCCAGGGCTGGGGACGGGCTGAACGTCGGACATGTGCGGCGCGCTAGGCTGTCCCGAAGAGGCGGGACAGCTCCTCCGGCACCACGGCCTCCAGTTGTGCGTAGGTGCAGGAGCGCGGAGTGCGGTCCTCGCGCCAGCGGAGAAAATGCGTCGCGTGCCGGAAGCGGTCGCCTTGCAGGTGGTCGTAACTGACTTCGGCCACGCGCTCGGGCCGCAAAGCCTCCCAGCCCAAGTCGCGCTTGGCATTCCAGCGGCTGGGGGCGCCAGGCATGCGGGCTTCCGTCTCGCCGGCCAGCGTTTCCCAGTGCTGCCAGGGGTGGCCTTCGCGGGCGCCTTCGCGCCAGGGCGCCAACTCCTGCACCAGGGCTTTTCGCTTGGCCTGGGTAAAGCCAGACGCAATGCCCACATGGTGCAGCGTCCCCGCCTCGTCATACAGCCCCAGCAACAGCGAGCCGACGTCCGAGGAGTCCTTGTAAAGGCGGAAGCCGCCCACCACGCAGTCCGCGGTGCGGGCGTGCTTCACCTTCAACATTTCGCGCTTTCCTTCAAGGTATGGAAGGCCAAGCGGCTTCACCATGACGCCGTCCAGGCCGGCGCCCTCGAAGCGCCGAAACCACTCCTCGGCCACCTGGCGGTCTTGGGTGGCCGGGGTGAGATGGACGGGGGGCTTGGCCTCGGCCAGCGCCGCTTCCAAACGTCGGCGCCGTTCGCCAAAGGGCTTTGGCCGGAGGTCCTCGTCGCCAAGGGCGAGCAAGTCGAAGGCGACGAAGGAAGCGGGCGTCTCCGCCGCAAGTTTGGCCACTCGGGAGGCGGCAGGGTGGATGCGCTGGAGAAGGGCGTCAAAGTCCAAGCCGTTTGCACCGGCAATGACGACTTCCCCGTCGACGACGCAGCGGCTGGGAAGCGACGCCAGAAGCGGATTCCGCAACTCCGGGAAATACCTCGTCATGGGCCGTTCATTTCGACTGCCCAATTCCAGCGTGTCCCCATCCCGGAAGACGATGGTGCGAAAGCCGTCCCACTTTGGTTCGAAGAGGACGTCTCCCGCCGGAGGGATGTCCGCCACCAGCTTGGACAGCATGGGGGACACGGGCGGGAGGACGGGGAGATTCATGCCGGGCGCGCCGACGCTACCGGAGGCCCAGCGCCGAGGGAAAGCCTTTGGGGACGGTGCTACCGGGTGAGGACTTCCACCTCGGTGGCCACCGGGACGTGCGCCTCGACGACGTAGGTGGCACGCACCCGCGTCCCGGCGAGGTGCGGCTTTTCCAAGCCTTCGCCGTGCAGCAGGAAGCGGGTGTGTTCATCCAGCTGCAACTCCCCTGGGCCCCTGCCTTCGGGACGAAGTGCGAGGTGGGAACGCGAGATGGTGCTGACCCGTCCCGTCACCACACCGCCCTCACCCAGCTCTCGCACGCCGGTGGCGACGGCGTCCACGCCAGAACGCGTCTTTTCCTCCGCCGTGGCGACGCCCTGCTCGACGGCCACGCGCGCGTTGTTGACGGTGCGGTCGGCCTCGGCCGCGGCCTGTTGGGCTGCCTTCTCCGCCTCCGCCGCGCTGCCTTTGGCTTCGGCGACAGCTTCCTTGGCCGGCCGGGATTGTTCCTTTGTGCAGGCCAACGTCAAGCTGGCGCACAGGCAGATGAGAAAGGGACGCATGGGACACCTCCAAGGGAAGGGAGGTAGTCACGCCGGCCCCGTTGGACAAGCCGGGAAGCAACCCCAGCCTGTGCTTCAGCTCGCCAGGCGGCGGTATTCCTTCAGGTGCCGGAGGGCCAGCATCCGCTCGCCCCGGCCTTCGTGGAGCCGGGCCAGGTTGTAGTGGGCGTCGGCCAGGGCGGGGTCCACTTGAAGGGCACGGTGGTAGCTGGCCAGCGCATCTGCGCTTCGCCCTTGGTCGTCCAGGGCGACGGCCAGGTTGTAGGCAGCCACCGCGTCGCCCGGCTGGGCCGCCAGTGCAGCGCGGTAGTGCGCCTCGGCGGCCGAGAGTCGACCGGCGCCGTGGTGGAGGCGGCCGAGGTTGACGTGGGCATCGGCGTGCGTGGGCGCCTGGCGGAGAATGTCCGCGTACAGCGTGGCGGCGCTGGAGGGGTCAACTTCTTCCAGCGCCAAGGCCTGCTGAAAACGGACGTCCACCTCCGGCCCGGCGGGGGTTGGTAACTGGTGCACCGTGCCCGCGCGGGGCGCCGGAGCGTCCAGCGCAAGCTCGCCCTGGCCTGTTTCCGGTTCCCAGGTGGCCTCGCCGTCTCGGGCCAGAAGCCGCTGCCCTTTGGCGTCGAGGGAAATGCTGGAAACACTCTGCCCGGCGGGAAGCTGCGTGCCGAGGCGTTGGAGTGCGGCGCGGATGCGCCTTGGGGCGACGTTGCGGTCGGCCAGGCCTTTGGCGGAACGCAGCAGCACCAAGTCGCGGAAGGTGAAGGCACGCCCCTCTGGCTGGGAGCGGGAGGGAAGAAGGCCACCGCTGATGAAGGACCGCACCCGCGCCTCGGTGACGCCAAGCAGCGCCGCGGCGTCGGCCAGCGAATACGTCCTCTCAGCGGAAGTGTCTCTCACCCGGCAGCAAGAAGTAGCAGCGAGGGCTGACAATCCCACTGGCGAGGGCAGCGTCCTGGGCAGTCCCTCCAGCCGCAGGGGTGCTGACTGCCCCAGAGGGGCGAACGCCTTCCTTGCCGAGAAAGTCGCGCCTCGCTGAGCGCGTACAACCCTTGGCGGGGAAGGCTTGGGTGTAAGGTGCGGGCCGTGCGCTTGACAGCGGGCACCCGCGTGGGCCCTTACGAAGTGGTGGCCCTGGTGGGGGCGGGCGGGATGGCGGAGGTGTACCGCGCCACCGACACCCGCCTTGGCCGCGACGTCGCCATCAAGGTTGTCTCCGAGGCCTTTGGTGCGGACGGCGCCTTTGTCGAGCGCTTCGAGAGGGAAGCCAAACTGGCCGGGTCCGTCAACCACCCCAACGTCGTTGCCCTGCATGACGTCGGACTCCACGACGGAAAGCCGTACTTCGTCACCGAATTGCTTCAGGGCGAGACGCTGCGGGAGCGCCTGGCGAAAGGCCCCGTCCCGTTGGCCAAGGCGCTGGAGTGGACGGCACAGATGGCGCAGGGCCTGGCGGCTGCGCATGAGGGCGGCATTGTCCACCGGGACTTGAAACCGGAGAACGTCTTCATCAGCCGGGACGGGCACGTGAAGCTGCTCGACTTCGGCATTGCAAAGCTGATTGAGGCGGCCCACGAGGCAGCCCCCCACGGCCTGTTGGACGAGACGCTGTCGCCATCCAGTGGCGGGACCGGTTCTGGGATGGTGCTGGGCACGCCTGGCTACATGTCTCCGGAGCAGGTGCGCGGTGACCCGGTGGACGCGCGGACGGACTTGTTCAGCCTGGGGGCTGTCCTTTACGAATTGCTTTCGGGCCGGCGAGCGTTCCCGGGGGCGGTGGTGGAAAGCGGCTACGCCATCCTCCACAAGGAGCCGGAGCCGTTGCCGGCCAGCGTTCCAGCGGGCGTCGCTCAAGTTGTCCAACGGTGCCTGGAGAAGGACCCACGGCGCCGCTTCCAGACGGCGCGGGATTTGGGCTTCAACCTGGAATTGCTTCGCAACCCAACCGGTTCCGCGACGGCGCCAATGCCCAACGCGCCGGTTCGGCGCTGGAGGGCCTGGTGGTGGCTGATTCCGGTTGGGGTGGTGGCGGTGGTTGTCGCGGCCCTCGCTTTCAATCCCTCCGCCCGGAAATTGACTTGGGAGCGCTTCTTTCCCCGCGCGCGGCCTTCTGGGACAGCGGCGGACGTGGGCGGCGCGGTGGACGCCAAAGGACCTCCGTCCATTGCCGTCCTCCCCTTCGTCAACCTCAGCTCCGACAAAGAACAGGAATTTTTCTCCGACGGAATTTCCGAAGAAATCCTCGACGCCTTGGCGCGCGTCAAGGGACTGAAGGTCGCCGGCCGCACTTCGTCTTTCCACTTCAAAGGCAAGAACGAGGACTTGCGCACCATCGGCGAGACATTGGGCGTCAGTAACCTGTTGGAAGGCTCGGTGCGCAAGCAGGGCAACCGGGTCCGGATTACCGCCCAGCTCATCCAGGCCTCGGACGGCTTCCACCTCTGGTCAAATAGCTTCGAAGGCGACCTGACGGACGTCTTCGACCTGCAGGAGAGGATTGCCCGGGCCATCACGGAGGAGTTGAAGGTCGTCCTTCAGGGAGACCAACGCACGCGCCTGGTCCCGGTGGCCACCAACAACCCGGAGGCCTACGCGCTGTACCTGCAGGCGACATCCATCTTCAACCGGCGGGAGGGCGCCCACTTCCGCGAGGCCATCGGGCAGCTACAGAAGGCCCTGCGGCTGGACCCGGGCTATGCCCGCGCCTGGTCGCGGCTGGCCACGCTGCAAGTCCTTTTGCCCATTTATGAAGTGGGCGAGTACGACACTGCCCTGGCCGCCGCAGAAGAAGCCGCACGCCATGCCATCGCGCTGGACCCTTCGCTCGGCGAGCCCCACGCAGTGCTGGGGCTGGTTTACGAAACCAGACGGCGCTTCCTGGAGGGGAAAGAGGCGTTTCAGCGTGCTCTGGAACTGGACCCGGACGACGTCACCGCCAACTTCTGGTTCGCCACCACCCGGGTGGGCCATGGCTACTTGCGCGAGGGCGACCAACTGCTCGACCGCGTCCTGGCCATCGACCCCATGTTGCCCAACGCGTCGCTGTGGCGCGGTGTCGGCGCCTTGAATGAAGGCGACTTGGCGGGGGCGGAGCGCCTGTTTCAGCGCGCCCAGGACCTCGGCCTTGCCCATGTTGGGATTGGGTTGTCGTCCCTGGCCGAGGCGCGTGGCCAAACGGAGGAAGCCGTCCGGCAGATGACGCGGGCCCTGCAGGCCCTCGGGTCGGAGTTGCCCGGGGGCTCATCGGAGACGTTGGCGCGGGGCATATACGGCGATGCCCAGGCGCGCGCCAAGGCGCTGGCGCTCATCGACAAGTATCTCGCCACCCGGCCGGCGGTGGTGGTGGGCGCGGTGCCCTATGCACTTATCCGCCTCGGCCAGCCGGCCCGGGGGCTGCAGCTTCTGGAAGCCGCGCCGACCGGCAATGACTCGCTGGCCTTCCCCTTGCTGTGGGGTCCCCAGGGGCGCGCGGCCCGGACGTCCGCGGCCTTCGCAGAATTCGCCCGGCGGACGGGGCTGGTGGACGTGTGGGAGCACGACGGTGCGCCGGACTTGTGCCAGCGCGTGGGGCCGCGGGCCTACGTCTGCCACTAAGCCAGGCGTACTTCTCGCCGGCTAACGGCCTTCCGCCCAGCGTTCAGGCCTTTCGGCTGCGCTTTTTGGCGGCCGGCGCCGCTGGTTCCGCAGCCCGTTTGGGAGGCTTACGTTCCGCCACCACGTCGGGCGTCTCCTTGGAAGCAGAAACGGCGCCGCGCTTGGCAAGGCTTGCCTTCAGGGCCTCCATCAAGTCGATGACTTGCGGTGAAGGCGCCTCGGGGGTGGAGATGGTGACCGGCTCCCCCTTTATTTTCTGGTCAATAATTTCCTGCAGGCGCTTGCGGTAGCGGTCTTCGTATTTGCTCGCGTCAAAAGTGTCCGAGGACAGCTGCGACACCAGCTGGCGGGCGAGTTGAAGTTCCGCCCCCTTCACCTCGCCGGTGCCGACCGGGACGTCCGCCTGGTTACGCAGTTCATCGGCGTAGCGCAGCTGCTCCATGACGAGGCCGCCATCCCGGGGGCGGATGAGAATTAGGTCTTCTCGGCCCCGGTTGGCGTAGCGGGCCACCGCCGCGTGCTGGCTCTCTTCCAGGGCCTTGGCCAGGAGGCGGTAGGGCCGCTCGGCCCCCTTGTCCGGCCCAAGGAAGTAGCCGGCTTCAAAATACAGCGGGTCCACCGCGGACAGCGGGACGAATTCCGTAATCTCCATCTGCTTGGTGGACTCGTCCTCAATCGCCTTCAATTCCTCGGGGGAGAAGAGGACGTATTGGTCCTTGGCAAATTCGTAGCCCTTCACAATGTGGTCGCGCGGCACCACTTCGTCATCCACCGGGCAGTACATTTGCTGGCGGAGTCGGCCATGGCACTTGTCGTGCAGCTGGTTGAAGGCGATGTGGGCCGCGGATTCCGTAGCCGCATAGACTTTGACGGGAATGTTGACGAGGCCAAAGGAAATGGTCCCCGAGCCAATGGCACGTGCTGGCATGGCGGCCTAGGGTAAACCTTGGCCCGGATGGCCGCCAGCTCCCGTCAAAAGCGCAACAGGGCTGTCGCACCGGACGGCGCAGGCCAGCGCTTCACCCACTTGGACAAGGTGCTGTGGCCGGACGACGGCTTCACCAAGGGGGACTTGGTGCGCTACGCGCTGGCCATTTCGCCCTGGGCGCTGCCCTACCTTCGGGACCGGCCGTTGGCGGTGGAGCGCTGGCCGGACGGCCTTCTGGGCCACGCCTTTTTCCAGAAGCACGCCCCGTCGCACACGCCGGCTTGGGTGCGCACCGAAGTCCTGGCCGGGGAGGAGGGGGCTGAACGCTGCTTCGTCTGCGACAACGCCGAGACGCTGGCCTGGCTGGCCAACCTGGCCGCCATTCCACTTCACGTCTGGAGTGCCCGGGTGGCGACGCTGGAGCGCCCGGACTGGTGCATCCTGGACTTGGACCCCAAGCAGGCGCCGTTTTCCCAGGTGGTGGCGCTGGCCCTGGCTGCCCGGCGGCTGTGCGGGGAACTGGGCCTTCCGGCCTACGTCAAGGCGTCTGGCAGCAGCGGCTTGCATGTGCTGGTGCCGCTTGGCCGACAGCTGGAACACCCGGCCAGCGTGGCGCTGGCGCAGCTTCTTTCCGAAGTGCTGGTGCGCCGGCACCCAGGCTTGGCCACCGTCGCCCGCAACCCCCGGGCCCGGGGCGACAAGGTGTACTTGGACGCCTTTCAAAATGGGCGGGGCAAGCTGCTGGTGGCGCCGTTTTCCCCGCGCCCCCTGCCCGGGGTGCCGGTGTCCATGCCGCTGCGATGGAGTGAAGTCAACGCTCGCCTTCGGCCCCGGCAGTACACCGCCTTCGGCGCGGTGGCGCGGATGAATCGCCTCGGGCGAGACCCGCTGTTGGGCGTCCTGACCGACAGCCCCAACTTGGAAGTGGCCTTCGGCCGTCTGGAGCGGCTGTTGGCACGCGGGGTGGCCCGCGGCTAGCGCCCGGGGGGCCGTCAGACTGGAATGGCGCGGCTTCGGGGGTGGCGGACGTCGGTTCCGCGCACCATGTAGATGACCATTTCGGCGACATTCATCGCATGGTCGCCGATGCGCTCCAGGTACTTGCAGATGGACACCAGCGCGGTGGCCCGCCGAATGGTGCGCGAGTCCTCCATCATGAAGCCGAGCAATTCATTGAAAATTTTGACGAAAAGGTCATCCAGCTGGTCGTCGTTCTGCAGCACTTCTTCGGCCGTGGCCGTGTCCGCCCGGACGAAGGCGTCGAGGGCCTTCTTCACTTGCTCCTGGGCCTGCTCGGCAAGCCGCGGCAAATCCACGTAGGGCGCCAATGCTGGGGCGGAATTTAATTCAATGGCTCGCTCGGCAATGTTGACCGCCTCATCGCCGATGCGCTCGAGGTCGGTGACGATTTTGAGGCCAGTGGTAATCAGCCGCAGGTCGCTCGCCGCCGGCTGGCGCAAGGCCAGAATGCGTCGGCACAAGTCGTCGATGTCGACTTCCATCCGGTTAATTTCGAGGTCGCCTTCCATCACCTGCTCGGCCAAGGCCGAGTCCCTTTCGGTGAGGGCGCGCATGCTTTGGGCGATTTGTTCCTCGACTCTGCCGCCCATGACCAGCAGCTTTTCGCGCACCTCGCGCAGGTCCGCCTCGAAAGCCTTGTCGGTGTGGGCGGCGGGCGACTTAGCCGAACTTTCCGGTGACATAGTCTTCCGTGCGGCGTTCCTTCGGGTTGGTGAAAATCTGCTCGGTGGCGCCTATTTCCACCAGCTCCCCCATGTAGAAAAAGGCGGTGTGGTCGGAGACGCGAGCAGCCTGCTGCATGCTGTGGGTGACGATGATGATGGTGTAGTGCTCTTTCAATTCGTGAATCAGTTCTTCAATTTTAGCCGTGGCGATGGGGTCCAGTGCGCTGGCCGGCTCGTCCATGAGGAGCACCTCGGGTTCAATGGCCAGTGCCCGGGCGATGCAAAGTCGCTGCTGCTGGCCGCCGGAGAGGGAGGTCGCCGCGTGACCGAGCCTTTCTTTCACTTCTTCCCACAGGGCCGCTTTGTGTAAGGACTTCTCCACCACCTGGTGGTGGTGTCCGCCGATGCCGTTGAGGACCAGTCCAGCCGCCACATTCTCCTCGATGGACATGGTGGGGAAGGGGTTTGGCCTCTGGAATACCATCCCCACCCGACGGCGAAGCAGCACCGGGTCGACCTCCCGGGTGTAGAGGTCCTGCCCGTCCACCAGCACCTTGCCCGTCACCCGAGCGGAGGGAACCAAGTCGTGCATGCGGTTGAGGGCGCGCAGAAAGGTGGACTTCCCGCAGCCGGACGGGCCGATGACGGCCAGCACGGTGTGGGCTTGGACTGCCAGAGAGGTGTCCTTGACGGCGTGGTTTTTGCCAAACCAGACGTTGAGGTTGTGGACTTCGACTTTCGGCGTCCCGGCGGTGGGGACGGTGGTCACCGGAGTGGCACTCTCGGGAGCAGGGGAGGCAACGGCATTCATCGGGCACCTTTGAGTCGGTTTCGGGTCAGCACCCGGGACGCGAGGTTGAGAACGCCCACCAGCATTAAAAGCACCAGGGCGGCAGTCCAGGCCTTGGCGTGCCAGTCTTCATAGGGGCTGATGGCGTAGTTGTAGATGGCCACAGTCAGCGACGCGGTGGGTTGGTTTGGGCTGAAATTCCAGTATTGGTTGTTCAGCGCGGTGAAAAGCAGCGGGGCAGTCTCCCCCGCCACGCGGGCGACGGCGAGCAAACACGCCGTGACGACGCCGGCCATGGCAGTCCGGAGGACCACCAAGAGAGACGTCCTCCAATTTGTCACGCCGAGGGCCAGGGACGCCTCCCGCAGCGCGCCGGGCACGACGCGAATCAGTTCCTCGGTGGACGTGGCGAGGTAGGGAACAATCATGATGGCCAGTGCCACCGCGCCGGCCAGCGCGGAGAAGTGGTGCATCGGGATGACCACCATGGCGTAGGCGACAATGCCAATGACAATGGACGGCACCCCGGCCAGCACCTCGGCCACGAAGCGCACCGTCATGCCGAGGGAGCCGTCGCCCCGTTCCGCCAGAAAGACGCCGGCACCGACGCCGATGGGAAGGCCAAACAGGCAGGCCAGCCCCACCATGTACAGCGTCCCCACCAGAGCGTTTCCAATGCCGCCGCCGGATTCGCCCACCGGCTTGGGCAGCGCGGTGAAGAAATCCCACGACAGGCCGGCCGCGCCCTTGGAGATGACCAGGTACAGCACACTGGTGAGAGGGATGAAGGCCGCGATGAGCGCGACGCCGCACAGCACCGTCATGAAGACATTCATGAAGCGGCGGAAGGCGAAGCGTCTCACGTGGAAATCCGCGACGGACCTTTTTGGACCGCCGTCACCAGCCACCGCGCGGCGGCGTTGAGGAGGAAGGTAATGACGAAGAGGACCAGTCCACACGCCGCCAGCGCGCCGATGTGCACCGAGTCGGTTGCCTCGGCGAATTCGTTGGCGATGACGGACGGCAGGCTGTAGCCCGGGGCGAAGAGCGAGATGCTGATGTTGCGAGAATTGCCGATCAGCATGGTGACGGCCATGGTTTCGCCAAGCGCTCGGCCGAGTCCGAGGAGGCAGGCCCCGAGGATGCCGGCCCGGCTATGCGGGAGGACCGACCAGGTGACCGACTCCCAGGTGGTGGCGCCCAAGGCCAAGGCCGCTTCCCGCTGGGCTTCCGGGGTGGTTTTCATCACCTCGGCAGACACCGACACGACGGTGGGCAAAATCATCACCGCCAGCACCAGGCCCGCGGCGAGGTAGCCGAAGCCGATGGGGGGGCCTTTAAAAATGGGGAGAAACCCCAGCGTCCGCCCGAGGAAGGGCTCGACACTGGTGCGCAGCCAAGGAACCAGGACGGCCAGTCCCCACAAGCCGTACACCACCGAAGGGATGGCGGCCAGCCACTCCACCGGGGTGGAGAGAAAGGGCGCCAGGTGCTTGGGGGCAAATTGGGTGATGAACAGCGCCAGGCCAATGGCCACTGGCACCGCCACCACGATGGCCACAACGCTGGTGACGATGGTGCCGTAGATGAAGGGGAGGGCGCCGAACTTCTGCGTCACCGGATCCCAGTCGTCGCCCTTGACGAAGTCCCACACGCCCTCCACGGCGAAGAGGGGGCGCGACACCAGGGTCAGGTTGAGGACGATGAGGCCGGCCACCACCAGGACGAAGCAGCCCAGCACCCAAAGCAGCCCGTAATACAGTCGGTCGCCCATCGCCTCCCGGCCGATGTCGGGCGCCTCGGGGCGCTGAGCCAGTGGCGGCGCCCCCGTCAATGCGTTGGCTCTGCCGCTGGTCACTGAACTTTGGCCCCCAACACGGTGAGGGTGGCGATTTTTGCCAGCACCTTGGTTTGCACTGGCGTGGGCAGCGGAGCGTAGTCGAGGGCCGGCGCAAATTTCTCGCCGTCGGTGACCGCCCACTTCAGAAAGCGAATGATGGCGGGGCCTTTGTCCTTATTGGTTTGGTCCTGGTACACCAAGAGGTAGGTGAAGCTGGAGATGGGGTAGCTGTCCTTGCCCGGGGAGTTGGTGATGGAGACGCGAAAGTCATCCGGCATGGGGACGCCCGCCGCCGCGGCCGAGGTGGCCGCGATGGTGGGCTTCACGAAGGCGCCGTCTGCATTTTTGATGTTGGCCATGCTGATTTTGTTTTGGTTGGCGTAGGCCAATTCCAGGTAGCCCAGTGCGCCGGGCGTCGACTTGACGAGGCCGGTGACGCCTTCGTTGCCCTTGCCGCCGAGGCCCACCGGCCACTTGACGCTTTTGCCGACGCCCACCTTGGCCTTGAAGGCGGCTGACACCTTGGCCAGGTAGTCGGTGAAGACGTAGGTGGTGCCAGAGCCATCCGAACGCGAGGCCACGGCAATGGCGGTGTCCGGAAGCTTGACCCCTGGGTTGTCCGCGGCGATGGCGGCGTCATTCCACTTGGAGATGGTGCCGAGAAAAATGCCAGCCACGGTGGGCCCGGAGAGGTTGAGGGCTGCCACGCCGGGAAGGTTGTAGGCCACCACCACCGCCCCCAGCACGGTGGGGATGTTGAGGAGTCCGGGCGCCTTGGCCGCCTCCTGGTCGGACAGCGGCGCGTCCGAGGCGCCGAAGTCCACCGTTTTCTCCGTAATTTGCTTGATGCCCCCCCCCGACCCAATGGACTGGTAGTTGAAGTTGAGGGTGGGGAACAGCTTCTTGTATTCGCTGAACCATTTTGAATACAGCGGATAGGGGAAGGTGGCGCCGGCGCCGTTGATGAGGAGGCTGCCTTGCGCGAGGGCAACGCCCGCGATGGCGAAGGCGAGAGCGAGGCTCAGCTTCTTCATGGAAACTCCTGGAAAGCGTGCGGGGGGGGGGAAATAGGCCGCCTACCTACCCAGTGCCCTGTGACGGTTTGGTGACTGGCGCGTGAACCCTTCGACGGTGCGGGCGTTTACCGAGATGGTGCGCCGGCGTCGCCAAGCCGTCCCGCGCCCTCCCCGTAAACGTCGTTCGGGCCTGTCCCGGTGGACAGCTGGGCGTCGGCTTCGGCGGCCGCCTCCCCAGCGGTCGGGCTTCCTTGGCCCACCGGGAGGCGGTCCACCCGGGCCAACCCCGGAAACAGGCGCAGCCAGAGGGCCACCACCACCAGCGTCCCGACGCCGCCCAGGACGACGGCCCGCACCGCGCCAAACCATTGGGCGGTGAGGCCGGATTCGAATTCGCCCAATTCATTGCTGGCGCCGATGAAAAGCATGTTGACGGCGTTGACGCGGCCCCGCATGTCCGCCGGCGGGGAGATTTGCACCAGCGTCAGCCGGACGAAGACGCTCACCATGTCGGCTGCGCCCATGACGGCCAACAGGGCAAGCGACAGCGGAAAGCTGCGCGACAACCCGAAGCCCACGGTGGTGAGGCCAAACACTGCCACCCCAGCCAGCATGGTGGGGCCGGCCCGGCGGCGCAGCGGCCGGCGGGCGAGCCACAGCCCGGTGAGGCCTGCGCCCACCGCTGGGGCGCCGCGCAGAAAGCCGAGGCCCAAGGGCCCGACGTGCAGCACGTCCTGGGCAAACACCGGCATCAGCGCCGCCGCGCCGCCGAGGAGGACGGCAAACAAGTCCAAGGAAATGCAGCCGAGGATGACTTTGTGCGCCCAGACGTAGCGCACGCCGGCCAGCACCGTGGCCCAGGACACGGCCCGCGCATCGCGGCGCTCCGCCCGGGGCTGCAGGCCCCACAGCGCCGTGACGTCCACCACCGCCAGCGCGGCGGCGAGGAAGTAGACAGGTTCCGCATTGCCCACCCAGGCGTAAAGCAATCCGCCCAGGGCGGGGCCAGCGATGCTGCCCACCTGAAAGACGGAGGAATTGACGGCCACCGCGCTTCCAAAGAATTCGCTGGCCACCAGTGCCGGCATCAGCGCCTGCGCGGCCGGGGCGTTGAAGGCCCGCGCCGAGCCGAGCAGCACCAGCACCGCATAAATGACGGGCAGCGACGAGGGGCCGCGCAGCCCGGCCACCCCCAGGCACAGGGCCACGGCGCCAAACAGGGCATGGCACACCAGGACGATGCGTTTGCGTTGAAAGCGGTCCGCCGCGGCGCCGGCGGGCAGCGTCAACAGGACGGCCGGGAGAAACTGGGCCAGGCCCACCAGCCCCAGCGACAGTGGCTGGTGGGTGAGGGCGTACACTTGCCAGGCCACCGCCACCGACGTCGTCTCCAGCACCAGGATGGAGAGGAGGCGGCTGAGGAGAAAGCGCCGATATTGCCGCGCCTCGGGGGCGCGGAGCGAGAAGGCGGTGGGCACGTGGCGACCGCTGTGCTGTCTAGCGCAAGGAAGCGGTCGGGTCGGCCTGAATCTCTCCGCAGGCTTCGACGGCCGAGTGCTCGCCCGAGTCGCTGCTTTCCACTGGCTCGCTGGCGCCCCCTTCCGGCGACGGGCCGCCCGGGGCCCCGGAGATGGGGTGCAGCAGCCGCACCGGGCCGGCCGGTGGCAGTCCGGAGTGCCGGCGCGCCGCTTCCTGCAGCGCCGCATGGTGCCGGTAGCGCCCCTCCAACAGCTTGTGGATGAGGAGCGGGCCGCCTGGTACGCGCCGCGCTAAAATGGCCTGGGTGGCGTGCCGTACGGCGTAGCGCACGCGGCGGATTTGGACCCGCCAGCCGCGGGGCGTCCAGGTGAAGACGCCGTAGGCGGCCCGGGAGTCCCCGTCCCGGGGGATGCCGGCCGAGGCCACATCCGCCAGCAGCATGCGGCCGAGGCGACGGCGGTAGGGGAAGTGCAGGTGGCCAAAGGCGCAAGCCGCCGCGTCCAGGTGGGCGAAGAAGCGGCGCAGGGTGCCTTCATCCAGCGTCGGCTCAAGCGAATCCTCGAGGTTTCGCGGGTTGGCATGACAGACGTAGAGGTCCTGCCCGCGCCGTGGCGTGTAGCGCACGCTGAAGGGCAGCTCGCCCAGCCGCTGCACCAGCTGCGCGCCCAGCTGCTCGCGTGTCCATTCCAACAGCTCCGTCTTCCAGTGCTCGCGCTCCCGGTAGGCGCCGCCGAGGTACATGCCGGCGATGTAGGCGTCGGTGTTGCCGATGAGCCAGGCGTTGCAGCGGGCAAACAACAATTCCAGCGTCTCGCGCGGATGGGCGCCGCGCAGCGCCAAGTCCCCGGCAGCCACCACCACGTCGGCCCCATGCTGGGCCACGTCGGCCAGCACCGCCTCGCAGGCAGGCAGATTGCCGTGGACGTCGGCGAGAATGGCGACCCGCATGGCCAGCTCCTGACGGGGCCAAAGTGTAGTCCAAAGACGGACGTCACTGCCCCTACCAGGCCTGAAAAGAAGCGGGGTTAGGCCTCCGCCAGGGTGACGGTGAAGGTGCTTCCCAGGCCGAGTTGGCTCTGGACGCGCACGTCGCCCCCCATCGCCGAGACCAGGTGCCGGACGATGCTGAGCCCCAGCCCGGTTCCGCCCATCTCGCGGCTTCGCCCGCGGTCCACCCGGTAAAAGCGCTCGAAAAGGCGGGGCAGGTGCTTGCTTTCGATGCCCAGGCCGGTGTCCCGCACCGACACCTCGACCCGGGTCCCCTCGTTCCGGGCAGTCAGCTCCACCTGGCCCCCCTCCGGGGTGTACTTGACGGCGTTGTCCAAGAGGTTGACCAGGACTTGCTCCAGGGCCTTGGCGTCGGCGCGCGCGGCCAAACCGGGCGCGACGTGGCGGCTGATGGCGATGTGTTTGGCGCTGGCCCGGGGTTCCACCGCTTCGGCGGCCCGCGCCACCACGTCCTCCACGGCCACCGAAGCCACGTGCAGCGGCCGCTCGCCAGCGTCCAGTCTCGACAATTCAAGTAAGTCCGTCACCAACTCGCTCAGCCGTTCGGACTGACGGTGGATGATGTCCACCATCTGTGGCCCGTGCGTCGTGTCGGCCAGGGCGCCGGACTGCAGCGTCTCGGCGTAGCCGAGGATGGCCGCGATGGGGGTGCGAAGCTCATGCGACACGTTGGCCACGAAGTCCTGGCGCACCCTTTCCAGGCGCTTCAATTCGGTGACGTCTCGAAAGACAGCGGCGCTTCCCGGAAGGCCCCCACCCAACGGCGCGACCTGCACTTCCAGGACGCGGGGCCGCGGACCCTCCATCACCACCTGCACCACCGAGGCGGCGCCCCCCTCGCAGGCGCGCAACACCGCCTCGTGCAGCTCTCCCTTGCGCACCAGAAACAGCGGGCGCTTGCCCACCACGTCCTCCCCGGCGTCCAGCAGCCGGCGCAGGGCCGCGTTGTGCCGAACCACGGCGCCGCTGGCGTCGGTAATCCACACGCCGTCGGCGATGCCTTCCATCGCCGCCGCCAGGACCCGCTCGGTGTACTGGGCCGCGTCCCTTTCTACGCCAGACGTCCGTTCCCGCACTGCGGCCTGGGCTGCGGTCGCCTTCAGGGCGCGGGCGTTGTCGGCCTCCATCGCCCAGGCCACCACCGCGCCGGCGACGCCGGCGACGCCGGCCACCAGCAGGGCGGCCCGGGGCCCGGCGATGAATGCGCACACCAGCCCAGCGGCCACTGCCGGGCAGAGGGCCACCAGGACGACCCGCCCGCCGCGCTTCGCCGCACCGACCGCTGTCACGCCTCGCGGTCGGGGCTGGCCAACTTGTAGCCGACTCCTCGCACCGTCTCGATAATCTCTCCCGCCGGCCCCAGCTTCTCACGAAGCCGCTTGATGTGGGTGTCGACGGTGCGGGTGGTGATTTCCGCTTCAATGCCCCAGACGTCCGAGAGGAGGACTTCGCGCGTCTGCACCCGGCCTGGCCGTTCCAGAAGCGTCTTCAGAAGCCGGAATTCCAGTGCGGTGAGGGCGACTTCTTCGTCGGCCACACGCACTTCATGCCGGGCCGGGTCCAGCTGAATGCTGCCGGCCGCCAGGGCGCTGGAACCCTCCGAGTCGCTGGCCATCCGGCGCAGCACGGCCTTCACCCGCAGAATTAATTCGCGCACGCTGAAGGGCTTCACCACGTAGTCATCGGCCCCCATTTCCAGGCCTTGGACGCGGTCCTGCTCCTGGCCCTTGGCGGTCACCATCACCACGGCCGTGCGTCGAAGGTTGGGGTCTTCCTTCACCAGGCGGAGGACTTCGCTGCCCGGCAAGTCGGGCAGCATCAAGTCCAACAGCACCAATTCTGGCTTGAAGCTTTTGGCCTTGGCCAGCGCGGCGGCCCCGGTGTGGGTGACTTCCGTCTCAAACCCCGCGGCGGTCAGGTTGTAGGTGAGCAGGTGGGCCAGGTCCTGCTCGTCCTCGACGATGAGAATCCGTGACACAGGCGCTCTCACTTCCCGGGAAGGACGGTAAGGCGGGGGACGGTCTCCCCTGCCTGGAGGGATGGCGAGAGACACCTAGCAGACCCCTCCCACTGAGCCGGTGACGCTTTGGTGTCACAGCGTCCTCAGAGGCGTTACGGCCACGCGTTGACAGCAGGCCCCTGCCGCGCCTAAGTTGCGCGCCCTTTTCCGCCAGGGGTGTTCCCCCCCGGTGGCGGTCCCGCATGGTTGTCCAAGTCGAGCAGATTCGCGAGGGAGGCCTCACCCTCACCCAGCCCCTCGCCCAGGCCTTTCTGGCCGCGGTCCTCGCCGACGCGGTCCGCGAGGGCTTTCACGCCGAGGGGGCTTCTTCGCTGGAAGCGAAGCTGGTGCGGACGTCCGGCGGGGTGCTTTTGGAGGGGCAGGCGGAGCTGCCGGTGTCGGCACCGTGCAAGCGCTGCGCGGCGGACGTCCAGCTGACGGTGCCGGTGCGCTTCACGCTGAACCTAGTCCCCGCCTCGGCGCAGAGAGAGCATCGGACGGACAGCGAGGACGCCGAGGGCAGCGAGGCCGAGTCGAGCGGAAGCTTTGAATTGGCCCAGGCGGACTTGGACACCTACCACGGCAAGCAGATTGACCTGGACCCCATTGTGCGCGAGCAGGTATTGCTGGCGCTGCCCATGCAGGTGGTTTGCCGCGAGGACTGCCGCGGGCTGTGCGGCATGTGCGGCCAGAATTTGAACGAGGCGGCTTGCGGCTGTGAAAGCAAGCGGGTGGACCCGCGACTGGCGGTCCTCAAAGACATCAAGCTGAATTAGGAAAGCTGGAAAACACCATGGGCGTTCCCAAGAAGCGGACTTCCAAGACGCGGCGCAACCGTCGACGCGCCGCGAACAGCAACCTCAAAGTGGCGGTGCAAGTCATTGCCTGCCCCCAATGCAAGGAGCCGGTGCTGCCGCACCGCGCTTGCCCGGCCTGTGGCTTTTACAAGGGCCGTGAGGTCGTCAAGGTCGACTAGGTGCGCCTGGCCCTCGACGCGATGGGCGGCGATGCAGCCCCCGCCACCGTCGTCGCCGGCGCGCTCCACTTCGCCGCCGCACACCCGGACGTCACCCTGGTGCTGGTGGGTGAGGAGGTCCGGGTCCGGCCCTTCCTTCCGCCCAAGCTTCCAGCCAACCTGCGCCTGCACCCCGCCTCCCAAGTGGTGGGCATGGAGGAGTTTGCCCTGGCCGCCGTCCGCGCCAAGCGCGACGCCTCGGTGCGGGTGTGCTTCGAATTGGTGCGTGCCAAGCAGGCGGACGCCGTCGTCACTGCCGGCCATTCCGGTGCGGCGATGGCCGCCGCCCTGGCGGTGCTGGGACGGCTGCCCGGGGTGGAACGCCCGGCCCTGGCCGCCCTCTTCCCGGCCCTCGGCGCCACCGGCCGCTGCCTTCTTCTGGACGTCGGGGCCAACGCCGAATGCCGGGTGGGGCAGCTGGCCCAATTCGCCGTGCTGGGCGCGGCCTACGTGCACGCCTGCCACGGCGTCACCAGCCCGCGCGTCGCCGTCCTCAGCAACGGCGAGGAGGAAAGCAAGGGGACGCCGCTGACGCGCGGCGCGCTGGCCCTCCTCAAGCAAAGTGCGCTGGACTTTCGCGGCTACGGCGAAGGGAAGGACTTATTCAGCGGGGCCTTCGACGTGCTGGTGACGGACGGCTTCACCGGTAACGCCGTGCTGAAGGCCTCCGAAGGTGTGGCCGCTGGGCTGACTGGGCTGCTGCAACAGGCTGTGCACCAGGCGCATTTGCCGTCCAGGTTGGGGGGCCTGCTGCTGCGTCCCACCTTGGCTGGGCTGGGGCGTCTGGTCGACGCTTCGGAAGTGGGCGGGGTGCCATTGTTGGGCATTGCCGGAACGGCCGTGGTGGCCCACGGCCGTTCCAGCCCGCGCGCCATTGCTTCGGCGCTACGCGTGGCACGCCGGACAGTGGAGGCGGATTTGGAAGGCAAGCTGGCGTCGGCCATTGCCCAGGCGCGTGGGTGGCTTCCGACGCGGGCCGTCAAGGCGAAAGGGAAGACACCAGAGCCCTTTTGAGGGTACGAGAGTTGGGCAGGGACTGCTTTCAGGAAAGGAACGACGGTGTTTCGGACGCGGATTCTCGGGACCGGGGGCTACGCCCCGGAAAAGGTTCTCGACAACCACCAGCTGGAGAGGATGGTCGCCACCTCGGACAGCTGGATTACCGAGCGGACCGGCATCCGCGAGCGCCGGATTGCAGCCGACGGGGAGTTAACGTCCGACATGGCCGTCAAAGCCTCGGTGCGGGCCTTGGAGATGGCCCATACCCGGGCGGATGAAGTGGAGATGATTGTCGTCGGCACCATTTCCCCGGACATGCCGATGCCGTCCTGTGCAGCCTTCGTCCAGCACAAGCTGGGCGCGAAGCACGCCTTCGCCTTTGACGTCTCGGCCGCCTGCGCCGGCAGCCTCTACGCCCTGGCGGTCGCCGACCAATTCATCCAGACGGGTAGGGTCAAGCGCGCGCTGGTGGTGGGGGTGGAGCTCCTGAGCCGGCTGATTGACTGGACGGACCGCAACACCTGCGTCCTCTTCGGGGATGCGGCCGGGGCGATGGTGGTGGGCCCGTCCGACGACCCCAACCGTGGGCTGCTGTCCGTCCATCTGCACACCGACGGCTCAGCCGCCAACACCCTCTGCATCCCAGGCGGGGGAAGCAAATACCCGCAGTCTGAGGAAGTGCTGCAGAAGAAGCTGAACAAGGTCGCGATGCAGGGACGCGAGATTTACAAGTACGCCGTCCGGGCCATGCCCGACGCGGTGCTGGAGGCGCTGACGGCCAACGGCATGTCCGTCGACGACGTCGACCACGTCATCGCCCACCAGGCGAACCTGAGAATTATTGAATCCATCATGGACAGGCTGGGCATTCCCATTGAGAAGTGCTGGCTCAACATTGCCCGCTACGGCAACACGTCCTCGGCTTCCTTGCCGATTACCCTGGACGAGGCCAACCGCGCCGGCCGGCTGCAGCCGGGAGACATTCTTGCGTTGATGGCCATCGGTGCCGGCATGGCCTGGGGCAGCGCTGTGGTGCGCTGGTAAGAGGAAGCGCGGCCATGTCCACAGCCTTTCTTTTCCCGGGCCAGGGCTCTCAGGCGGTGGGGATGGGGCAAGCGCTGGCCAAAGCCTTCCCCGAGGCCCGCGCGGTGTTTGCTGCCGTCGACGATGCCCTCTCCGAATCCCTCTCTGGGCTGTGCTTCGACGGCCCAGCGGACGCGCTGACCCTCACCGCCAACACCCAGCCCGCCATTCTCGCCGTCAGCTTGGCGGCGCATGCGGTGTGGGCGGCCCGGGCGGAGGGGCCGAGCCATCTGGCCGGGCATTCCTTGGGAGAGTATTCAGCGCTGGTTGCCGCCGGCGCCCTCGGGTTGGCGGACGCGGCGCGGGCGGTGCGGGCGCGGGGCCGCTTCATGCAGGAAGCTGTCCCCAAGGGAGAGGGGGCGATGGCCGCCGTCCTCGGCCTGGACGCCGCGCGGGTGACGGCCTTGTGCCAGCAGCTGGCCGGCGAGGATGTCCTGGCGCCGGCCAACTACAACACCCCGGAACAGACGGTGGTGGCGGGACACGCGCGGGCGGTGGAGCGGGCGGCTCCGCACTTCAAAGAAGCCGGGGCCAAGCGGGTGGTGCCCCTCAATGTCTCAGCGCCCTTCCACTGCGCGCTGATGGCGCCGGTGGTGCCACGGCTCAAGGACATCCTCGCCACGGTGCGGGTGGGTGCGGTGCGCGTCCCGGTGGTGACCAACGTCGAGGCCAGGCCCAACACGGACACCAGCCGGGTGGTGCCACTGCTCCTCCAGCAGGTGACGGCGCCGGTGCGGTGGGTGCAGTCCGTCCAGGCGATGGCGGCCGCCGGGGTGACGCGGATGGTGGAGCTTGGCCCCGGCCGCGTGCTGAGTGGACTGGTGCGAAGTACCAGCCGTCAGCTGGAGGTGCTGAATGTGGAGGATGTCGCCTCTCTTGAGAAGGCCCTCGCCGCCGTGGGCAAGGGGTAGCGCTTGAATTGGGACTTCTCGGGCAAGGTGGTGCTGGTGACCGGCGGCTCGCGGGGGATTGGCCGCGCGTGCGTGCTGGCCTTCGCCAAAGCCTCGGCCAAGGTGGTGTTCAGCTACGCCGGCAATCAAGCGGCGGCCGAGGACACGGTGCGGCTGGCTGGGCCGGCTTGCCGGGCGGTGAAATTCGACGTGGCGGATACCGCGGCCGGTGCGGTCTGCGTCGAAGACGTCGTCCGCGACTACGGACGGCTGGACGTGCTGGTGAACAACGCCGGGGTGGCGGTGGATGGCCTGTTGGTGCGCGTCAAGGATGAGGATTGGGACCGGCAGCTGGACACCAACCTCAAAGGGGCCTTCGCGCTGTCACGGGCCGCGGCGCGGCCGATGATGAAGCAGCGCAGCGGTGCCATCATCAACCTCGCCTCGGTGGTGGGCGAGACGGGGAACGCCGGCCAGGCCGCCTATGCCGCCAGCAAGGCCGGGCTGGTGGGGCTGACCAAGGCCCTGGCGCATGAACTTGCCAGCCGTAACATCCGCGTCAACGCGGTGTCCCCAGGCTTCATCGACACCGACATGACGTCGAAGCTTTCAGCGGAGATGCGTAACCGACTTCTCACCCTCATTCCGCTCGGGCGGCTGGGGAGGGCCGAGGAAGTCGCCCAGGCGGTGCTGTTTTTGGCCAGTGACGCCGCGTCCTACACCACGGGAGAAGTGTTGCGAGTCAACGGCGGCATGTACATGTAGCAGGGCCGCCTGTTATACGCGCCGGCCGAGAACGGGTCCTCGCCGGCGGCGTTCAAGAGGACCGAGGAAGTACCGGAGGCAACGACATGTCGACGAGCGCTATCGAGGCGAAGGTCAAGTCCATCATCGCCGACCAACTGGGGGTGGGTGAGGATGAGATTAAGCCGGAGTCGTCGTTCATCGAAGACCTCGGGGCGGACAGCCTCGACATCGTCGAGCTGGTGATGGCGATGGAAGAGGAATTCGAGGTGGAGATTCCCGACGAGGAAGCCGAAAACATCAAGACCGTCGGGGATGCCATCAACTACATCAACTCCCACAAGAAGTAGGCCCTGGCCGTAATGGCTCCTCGCCGCGTCGTCATCACCGGTACTGGCCTGATTACCGCCCTGGGCACTGGGACGGAGAAGTCCTGGTCGGGCCTGCTCGCCGGAAAGTCAGGCGTCGGTCCGGTCACCAAGTTTGACCCGAGCCAGCTGTCGGCGCGCATCGCCGGCGAAGTCAAGGACTTCAACCCCGAGGACTGGGGGATGGAACGCCGCGAGTGGCGGCGGATGGACCTCTTCAGCCAGTACGCGATGGCCGCCTCGGAGATGGCGATGCGCGAGAGCGGCTTGCCCATCGGCACCGACAAGCCCCACGGCTACGAAGCCGAGAAGGTCGCGGTCATCATCGGCTCCGGCATCGGCGGCATTGGCTCCCTCGAGGAACAGCACAAGCGCGCGCTGGAGAAGGGCTTCGACCGCATCTCGCCCTTCTTCATCCTGCAGATGATTATTAACATGGCCCCGGGCCACGTCAGCATCCGCTACGGCGCCAAGGGGCCCAACTGGTCTCCGGTGTCGGCTTGCGCCACCAGCGCGCACGCCATCGGCGAGGCCCTGAAGTCCATCCGCATTGGCGAAACCGACGCCGCCATCGCCGGCGGCGCCGAGGCTTCCATCACCCCACTGTCCATCGGCGGCTTCGCGGTGATGAAGGCCCTCAGCACCCGAAACGACGACCCGGAGCACGCCAGCCGGCCTTTCGACCGCGACCGCGACGGCTTCGTGATGGGGGAAGGGGCGGGGGTGGTGGTGTTGGAGGAGCTGGAACACGCGCGCCGGCGGGGCGCCACCATTCTTGCGGAGGTGGTGGGCTACGGCGCCAATTCCGACGCCTTCCACGAAACGCAGCCCGCGCCCGAAGGGGAGGGGGCCGCCCGCTGCATGCGGCTCGCCCTGCGCGACGCCGGCATGGCCCCCGAGGAAATTGGCTACATCAACGCCCACGGCACCTCCACCCCCTTCAACGACGCCAACGAGACGAAGGCCATCAAGTCCGTCTTCGGCGCGCATGCCTACAAGCTGATGGTCAGCTCCACCAAGTCGATGACGGCCCACATGCTGGGAGCGGCCGGCGGCGCCGAAGCGGTGGTGTGCGCCCTGGCCCTGGCCCGCGGGGTGATTCCCCCCACCGCCAACTACATGACGCCAGACCCGGAATGTGACTTGGACTACGTGCCCAACGCCCCGCGCGAAGTCCGCGTCAATGCCGTCCTCAGCAACTCCTTCGGCTTCGGCGGCACCAACGGCGTGCTGATTTTCAAGCGCTTCAAGTAGTGGCTGGAAGCGCGGCGCCCCAACCCTCGGGACGTCGCGCTCCTGGGGTAGAGTGCCCGCCCGCCATGGACCCTGCCCCCACGCTCGCCCAGGTTGACCCGGAGATTTCCGACGCCATTCGGCGCGAGATGCTTCGCCAGGAGGAGGGGCTGGAGCTCATCGCCTCGGAAAACTTCGTCAGCCGCGCGGTGTTGGCTGCCGCCGGCTCGGTGCTGACCAACAAGTACGCCGAGGGCTACCCCGGCCGGCGGTACTACGGGGGCTGCGAAGTGGTGGACGTCGTGGAGTCCCTCGCCATTCAGCGCGCCCGCGCGCTGTTTGGCGCCGAGGCGGTCAACGTCCAGCCGCACTCCGGAAGCCAGGCCAACATGGCGGCCTACATGGCGCTGATGGCCCCAGGGGACACGCTGCTTTCCTTGGACCTCAACTCCGGCGGCCACCTCACCCACGGGATGCCACTGAATTTCTCCGGGAAGCTGTACCGGGTGGTGCACTACGGCCTGGACCCCAAGACGGAACGCATTGACATGGCGCAGGTGCGCCGCCTGGCGCTGGAGGCCCACCCCAAGGTGCTGGTGGTGGGCGCCTCGGCCTATTCGCGGACGCTGGACTTTGCCGCCTTCCGTGAGGTGGCCGACGAAGCCGGCGCGGCGATGGTGGTGGACATGGCGCACATTGCCGGGCTGGTGGCGGCCGGAGTGCACCCCTCTCCGGTGCCACTGGCCGAAGTGGTGACCAGCACCACCCACAAGACGCTGCGCGGTCCCCGCGGGGGCCTGGTGCTGTCCAAGGAGGCTTACGCCAAGGCCATCAATAGTCAGGTGTTTCCGGGCATTCAGGGCGGCCCACTGATGCACGTGATTGCTGCCAAAGCCGTCGCCTTCCAGGAGGCGCTCAGCCCGGACTTCCGCGACTACCAGCGGCAGATTGTCCGCAATGCCGCGGCGCTGGCCGAGGCGCTGGCACAGGGCGGCTGCCGCCTCGTCTCCGGCGGCACCGACACCCATTTGATGCTGGTGGACCTGCGCCCCAAGCACCTCACCGGCAAGGTCGCCGAAGCGGCACTCGACAAGGCGGGAATCACCGTCAACAAGAATATGATTCCCTTTGACCCGGAGAAGCCGATGGTGACGTCCGGCATTCGCGTCGGGACGCCGGCCCTCACCACGCGCGGGATGAAAGAAGCGGAAATGGCGCAGGTGGGGGCGCTCCTCTCGGAGGCCCTCGACCATGCCGCCGACGAGGGCGCGCTGGCCCGAGTGCGTGGCAAGGTGAAGGAGATGGCGCGAAGCTTCCCCCTCTACGCCGGACGGCTCTAGCCGCCCCCGGGGCCCGGGCGGGCAGGCAGCCCACAACAGAAATGCGCTGCCCCTACTGTCACCGCGCGGAAAACAAGGTGCTCGACTCGCGCGAGTCGCAGGAAGGCGCGGTGACGCGGCGACGCAGGGAGTGCCTCGGCTGCAAGCGCCGCTTCACCACCTATGAGAGGGTGGAGGAGTTGATGCCGCTGGTGGTGAAGAAGGACGGCCGGCGGGAGCCTTTCGACCGAGACAAGCTGCTTCTGGGGCTGAAGAAGGCGGTCGAGAAGCGCCCGGTGTCGATGGACCAGCTGGAGGAGCTGGTGAGTGCGGTGGAGGGGCGCCTGCAGGCCTTGGGGGAGAAGGAGATTCCCTCCAGCGCCGTGGGGGAGGACGTCATGCGGCGGTTGCGGGAGCTGGACGAGGTGGCGTACGTCCGTTTCGCGTCCGTCTACCGAAGCTTCCGGGACATTGCCGAATTCATGACTGAGTTGAAGGACCTACTTGATGACCCCACCCGTCCCCCCGTCCGTAAGCGCGAGCGCTCCGGGAAGTCCTGACGGCCCGCCCCCGCCGCTGGCGGAGCGCTTCATGGGCGAGGCGCTGGTGGAGGCCCGGCGCGCCTTCGGCCGGACCCACCCCAACCCGTGTGTCGGCGCGGTGGTGGTCCGAGACGCTGTGGTGGTGGGCCGCGGCCACCATGCACATGCCGGGGCGCCGCATGCAGAAGTGGTGGCGCTGGAAGAAGCGGGCTCTCTGGCGCGCGGGGCGGACCTCTACACCACGCTGGAACCGTGCGACCACTGGGGCCGCACCCCGCCCTGCACCCGCGCCATTCTGGACGCAGGCGTGGCCCGCGTGGTGTCCGCCTCCACCGACCCCAACCCCCTGGTGAATGGCAAGGGGCTGGCCCGGCTCCGCGCCGCCGGGCTGCCGGTGTGGACCGGGGTGCTGCAGGCCGAGGCCGACGCGCTGAATGGCCCCTTCTTCAAAGCGATGCGCACCGGACTGCCGCTGGTGACGTTGAAAGCCGCGGTGACACTGGACGGAAAACTGGCCGCTGCCGGTGGAGATTCGCGCTGGGTCAGCGGCGAGGAGGCGCGCGCGGACGTGCACCGGCTGCGCAGCCAGGTGGACGCCATCCTCGTCGGCGGTGGGACGGTGCGCGCGGACAATCCGCGGCTGACGACCCGGCTTGCTTCCGGGCAAGGCCCAAACCCGCTGCGCCTGGTGCTGGACACGCAAGGCACCCTGCCGCTGGACGCCCGGGTGCTGCACCAGGTGGAGCCTCACCGGACGGTGGTGGTGACAGCCGAGGACGCGGCGGCCGGGCTTGCCGCGCGGCTGGCGCCGACGGGCGCCCAGGTGTGGGGCGTGCCCCGGGCGGCCGAAGGGCTGCAGTTGACGGCGCTGCTGCGGCGGTTGGTGGAGGAGGGGGCCCTGCACGTTTTGGTGGAAGGCGGCGCCAGGCTGTTTTCAGCGCTGGTACTAGCCAGACTGCCGGACACGCTGGTGCTGTACCTCGCGCCCAAGCTGCTGGGCGCAGAAGGGCTGTCCTGGCTGGGCCCGCTGGGCCTGGCGCACATGACGGACGCGGTGCCGCTGGCGGTGGACGACGTGACGCAGCTTGGAAGCGACGTCCGGGTGGAGGCGCGTTTCCTCTGGCCGTCCGTCCCCTGAAGCGCGTCGACGCAGCGGGTTGGCGCCGTCGACGCACCACCGCGCTGGACGCTAGGCTGCCTGTTGCCCGTGAGCGCCACCCCTCCGCAGGCCGGGCCGCGCCCGGCCTCCACCGGTTACCGCACTCTCGCCCTGGCGCTGAGCGCTGCCTGCCTGGCGTTGGGCCTCGTGTGGGTGGTGTCCCTTCGCCGGCAGGCCGATGGACTAGCGCAGGCGGACCCGGATGCGCGCGCCCTGCAGGCGCGGCCGCCCGCGCCGGCCGCCGCCGACGCCTACCGCGAAGGCATGGCGCGCATGCGGCAGTACCGGTGGGCCGAGGCGGTGCCACTTTTCCAGAAGGCCTCGCAGCTGGACCCGGCCTTCGCCCTGGCGCCCCTGCGGCGCACCGTGGCCCTCTACTTCCTCGGCAACAGCACCGACGTCGTCCAGGCAATGCAGGACGCGGTCCGCCTGTCCCAGGGCGCACCGGAGCCCATTCGCCTGCGCGTCGAACCGCATGCCTTCTGGAGTCAAAACCAGTGGGAAAAGTGCGCCGTCGCAGCCCGCGCGCTGCGCGACAGTGAGCCGGACAACTTCGAGGCCCTCTACCCCTCTCTCCTCCTCACCGGCTGTGTGCCGGCGCCGGAGTCTCTGGCCGTCCTCGCCCGGGCACGGGCCAGCGCCTCTCCGGTGACGCGGGACGCGCGCTTTGACTTGATGGAGGCCAGGCTGGCCTTCAATGAACATGAGGACGGCCGGGCCCAACAGGCCTTGGACCGCGCCGAGCCGAAGCTGGAGGGCGCCGACAACCGCTTCCTCCGCGCGGCGGCCCTCCGCCAGCGCAGCCTATTGGCAGCCCGGGAGGGACACTTCGACGTTGCCCTGCAGCTACTGACGCTTGCCGAGAAGACGTACCTGGACGGCAATCAGCCCTTCGAGGCGGCCCGGGTGGCCGGAGAGCGCGCGGCGGTGCTGGAGGAGAAACGGGAGTTTCTCGCGGCGGCCACGGAGTTTGAAAGGCAGCTGGGCCTCCTCGAAACCTTTGGCGCCACCTATGCCGCCGTGCACGCCGCCCGCAACGGCGCCCAGGACTACCTCTGGGCCGGAGAGCCGCGCCGGGCGGAAACGCTGCTGGGGCGCGTGAAGGGCTACCCGGAGAGAATTCTCCACAACGACGGCGAGGTGTACGCCTCCTTTGGCCGCGTGGCGCTGGAACGCGGGGACATGCCGCGCGCCCAAGCGATGGCCGAGACAGCGCTGAATATTCTCTCCAAGGACGCCAACGCCGCCGAGCCGGTGCTGCTGGCGGCCTCGGTGGAGCGGGAACAGGACAAGCCGGCAGCCGCTCGGGAGCGTTTGGAAGCAGCCACGTCGCTGGTGGCCCAGGACGCGGTGCAGGCCCTGTTGGCCGAGCTGCTGCTCGACACGCATGACGTCGCCGCAGCGACGAAAGTCATCGAAATGCTCTCCTCAGAGCCCTTGCCCAAGGCCCAGGCGGCGCGCCTCAAGGCACGCAGTCTGCGCGAGAGCGGCCAGGCGGTGGCGGCGGCGGCCGCCGCGCGGGAGGCCGTGGAGGCGGCCGAAGCCACGCGTCAGCGGCCGGTGCTTCAGTCCGCGCAGCTGGAGTTGGCTCGCGCCGAAGTCGCTTCTCTCAACCCGGCCCGGGCCTCGGCCCTCCTCGCGGAGCTGCATGCCCAAGCCCAGCAGGAAGGCGCCGGGCGCCTCCTCCTCGAAGTGCAGCTGGCCGAAGTCCAGGCCCTCAGCCGGGGCTCCGCCGAGCGCGTGCAACGCGCCCAAGCGCTTTCTGCCGAAGCGCGGACCGCCGGTTTCGTTCGATTGGCACGCCTCGCCGAGGAGGCGGCCGGCCGTTGAGAGGGGGGGCCCGGCCGACCGCCATCAGTCGCGGTTGAGCCACGCCTCGAAGGCGCCGAAGCTGTAGGGGCGGCCAAGAAAGTCCTGTACCAGGTCCGCCGCGTCGCGGCTGCCGCCCGGTACGAGAATGGACTCGCGGTACTTCTTGGCGGTCTCCGCGTCGAGCAGCCCTGTGCGCTGAAATTCGGAGAGGAGGTCCTTCGCGATGACGAGCGACCAAAGGTACGTGTAGTACATCGCCGAGTAGCCGTGCAGATGCCCGAAGCTGGCGAAGAAGTGGGTGCCGGGCACGTAGGGGAACGGGCTCCAGCGCCGCTGCAAGTCCACCAGCGTGGCGGTGAGGTCCAGCGAGAGGGGATTGGCCAGGTGGTAGGCCAAAGCCAGCTCGGCGTAAAACACCTGGTGGCGGGTGTGGGTGCCCTTGCCAAATTCACTGGCGGCCCGCATCCGGCGCACCAACTCGGCCGAAATGGGGGTCTCGTCGTCGAGGTGCCGCGCGAACAAGGCCAACGTCCCCGCATCCCAGGCCCACTCCTCCAGCATCTGACTTGGGGCCTCGACGAAGTCCCACTCGGTGGCCACGCCGGAGAAGCCCACCCATTCTTGGCTCCCGCCGAGCAGGTGGTGCATCAGGTGCCCGAATTCATGGAACAGCGTCACCACGTCGTCGTGCTCCAACAGGGCCGGCGAGGCGGTGCGCGGGTCTGGGAAGTTGCACACCAGCACCCCCTCCGGCCGTTGCACTCCGCGGACGCCCGGGACCAGGGGGAATTGGGCGGCATGCTTGTACTTGTCCGCCCGCGGGTGAAGGTCCAAGTAGATGCGGCCTAGGACTTCACCGCTTCGGCGGACGTCATACACGTCCACGGAAGGGTGCCAGACGTCGGCACCTTCCACCCGCTGGAAGCTGACGTCGAAGAGGCGGCCGCAAATGCTGAGCAGCCCATCCCGGGTGCGGCGAAATTCGAAGTAGGGGCGCACCGACTGGCTGTCGAGGGCAAATGCCTCCTGCTTCACCCTCTCCTCGTAATAGGCCTTCTCCCAGTCCTCCACACCCTGGGCCGACGGGTTGTCCTTGCGCTTGCGCTCCAGCAGCCGGGCGAGGTCGGCTTCGGCGCGGGGCTTGGCCACCGCCCCCACTTCCTCCAGGAAATTGCGCACCGCGGAGGCGGAGCGCGCCATCTTGTCTTCGGTGACGTAGTCCGCCCAGGAGGCGTAGCCCAAAAGCCGCGCCTGCTCGGCCCGCACCGCAAGCAGCGCCCGCAGCGTCTCCTCGTTGGCTGGCCAGGCGCGCGCGGCGTTTTCCAGGTACAGGGCGCGCCGGGCGTCGCCGTCATGGGCGTACCGGCGGAAGGGAAGCAAGTCCGGGTAGTCGGTGGTGATGGTGACGCGGCCGTCTTCTCCGGGCGGGTGGGCGGCCCGGTAGTCCGCCGGCAGCCCGTCCAGCTGCTCCGGACGCAGCTTCACGCTGCGCACGTCCTCGCGGATGGCCCGGTCAAAGGTTTGCCCCAGCACCACCGCTTCCTCGGCCAGCGTCTTGAGGCGCGCCCGCGTCGCCTCGTCCCTGTCCACCCCGGCTCGGCGAAAGTCGCGCAGGGCATGTTCCAAGTAGCGGCGGGCGGTGGGCGACAGCGCGGAAGCGTCCACCTCGCCCAGGGCCCGGTAGACGTGCTGGTCCAGAGAGAGTTCTGTGGCAAAGGCGCTCAGCGCCTGCGTCACCTTCTCGGCGGTCTCGCGCACCGCCGGCTCGGGATGCACTTCGCTGAAGAGGCTGGCGCGGTGCGAGGGCCCCACCAGCGCCAGCTGAAGCCGGTCCAGCACGCGCAGCGTGTCGGCTCCACTGCGCGGCCTGGGTGGGCTGTGCAGCTCCGCGCGGAGCCGCCCGGCCTCGGCCAGCGCCTCGTCGGCCTCGCGCTGCAGCGCTTCGGGAGTGGGGGAGGGCATGTGCAGTCCACCAAGCTAACAGCGGCCCGGACGTCCCATGCAGGGGAAGTTGCGCGTTATAAACGCGGGAAGGGCTTCTTCATGTTTACTGGACTCATTCAAGACGTCGGCGTTGTCGAACGCACCCAGCCTGGAAGCACCACGGACTTGTGGGTGCGCACTTCCCTGGGCGCGGATGGCTTCACCTTGGGCGAGTCCATCGCCATCGACGGCGCCTGCCTGACGGTGGTGGAGCACACCTCGCAGGCCTTCCGGGTGCAGGCCGGGCCGGAGACGCTGCGCCGCACCACCTTGGGCGCCCTTCGCACCGGCAGCCGGGTGAATTTGGAGAGGGCCTTGCGGCTGTCGGACAGGCTCGGCGGCCACCTTGTCCTCGGGCACGTGGACGGGGTGTCCACCGTCCTGTCCTCGCGGCGCGACGGCGGTGCGGTGGTGCTGGACGTCAGCCTTTCTGAAGCGCTGGCCCCGTTCTTCATTGAAAAGGGCTCGGTGGCCGTGGACGGCGTCAGCCTCACCGTCAACCGACTGGAACGCGGCCGCTTCTCGGTGGCTCTTATTCCGGAGACACAGGCCCGTACCACCCTGGCGCAGAAGTCCACTGGGACCCAGGTGAATGTGGAGGCCGACGTCATCGGCAAGTACGTCTCGCGCCTGGTGGGCCTCGGCGGCAGGCTGGACTTGGACGTGTTAAGGGCAGCGGGATTCGGCGTGGCGGAGTAGGCAAGAAGGCACATGGCGCGGCGACTGGAAGAAGTGGGCAGCATCGCGCTCGTCGAGAGGGCTTTGGGCGACATCCGCAAGGGGAAGATGGTCGTCCTCACCGACGACGAGGACCGGGAAAACGAAGGGGACTTGGTGATGGCCGCGGCCAAGGTGACGCCGGCCGCCATCAACTTCATGGCCACCCACGGCCGGGGACTCATCTGTCTGTCCCTCACCGACGACCGGCTGCGCCAGCTCAACCTGCCGCTGATGGTGCATGACAACACCTCCCCCTACGGCACTGCCTTCACCGTCTCCATCGAGGCCGCGGAGGGGGTCACCACTGGCATTTCTGCAGCCGACCGCGCCCGCACCATCCAGGTGGCCGTTGCCCCGGCTGCGAAGCCAGGGGACTTGGTGCGTCCCGGGCACGTCTTCCCCCTGCGGGCGCGCGAGGGCGGCGTCCTGGTCCGCACTGGGCAAACCGAGGGTTCCGTGGACCTCGCCCGGCTGGCCGGACTTTCACCGGCCGGCGTCATCTGCGAGGTGATGAATGCCGACGGCAGCATGGCCCGCCGGCCGGAGCTGTTGCGCTTCACCCGGCGGCACCGCCTCACCATGCTTTCGGTGGCGGACCTCATCCGCTACCGGCTGCAACGCGACCGCCTGGTGCGTCGGGTGAATTCGGCACTTCTGGAGCGCTCCGGCCAGGGCAGCTGGCAGGCGCACGCCTACGCCAGCGACGTCGACAAGGCAGTGCACGTCGCCCTGGTGAAAGGGGACGTGGTTGGGGCGAAGCCAGTCCTCACCCGGGTGCACCGGGCCTGTCCGGTGGGCGACGTCTTCGGTAGCCGCGCCTGTGACTGTGGCGCGCAGCTGGAGGCTGCCTTTTCGGCCATTGCCCAGGCCGGCCGCGGGGTGCTGGTGTACTTGCGGCGCGATGAGACGGCAGCCCAGGCGCTGTCCTGCACCCACAAGGCCGCCGCCGAAGCGCGTTCCGCCGCTTCCGACGACAGAGGCCGGCTGCGCGAATTCGGCATCGGCGCCCAAATCCTCAAGGACTTGGGGTTGCGCCGGCTGCGGCTCCTCACCAACAACCCGAAGAAAATAGTCGGCCTAGAAAGCTATTCCCTGGAGATTGTCGAACAGCTGCCGCTCGGCGGCACCGCTGCCCCACCCCGGCGTGCCCTGGCGCCGGTGCGGGCCCGCTAACCCCCTTCCCGAGGCCTCTGGAGCTGTATGTCCCCCGTCTTCGAAGGCAACTTCCTCGCCCCCCCCGGGCGCTTCGCCCTCTGCGTCAGCCGCTGGAATGGCCCCATTACGGAACAGCTGCGGGCCGGGGCTGAAGACGCCCTCCTCCGTCATGGCGTCGCCGCCGACGACGTCGACGTGCTGAAGGTGCCCGGTACCTTTGAGTTGCCGGCCGTGGTGCGCCGTGCGGTGGAGAGCGGCCAATACGTCGGCGTGGTGGCCCTGGGCTGCGTCATTCGCGGCGGGACGCCCCACTTCGAATACATCGCCGCCGAGGTGACGAAGGGCATTGGCCAGGTGGCCCTGGACGCCCACTGCGCGGTGACCTTTGGCGTGCTGACCTGCGACACCGTGGAGCAAGCGGTGGAGCGGTCCGGGATGAAGTCTGGAAACAAGGGGGCCGAGGCGGCCATGGCCTGTCTGGAGATGGTGAACCTCTACGCGCGGCTGCAACCCGCCAAGAAGCGCTAGCCGTGGGGGCCCGCCGCACCGGACGGGAGCGCGCGCTGCAGGCGCTCTACCAGTTGGAAATGGGCGCGCCGGAGCCCGAAGCCGCGCTGGAGGCTGCCTGGGCCTCCTCCCCGGAAGAAGGCAATGCCAAGGCGCAAGCCGACGCGCGGGCCTTTGCCTTGGAATTGGTGCAAGGGGTTGGGGGCCACCAGGAAGAAATCGACCGCTTGATTGAGGAGCACAGCCACAACTGGAGGCTGGACCGCATGGCCCGGGTGGACCGAAGTGTGCTGCGGGTGGCGGTCTATGAATTGCGCTTTCGCGAGGACATCCCCAAGAAGGTGACCCTCAACGAGGCGGTGGAGTTGGGAAAGCGCTTCGGCACCGAGGAGTCCTCGGCCTTCATCAACGGCGTCTTGGACAGAATTGCCCAGGCGGTGGGGAAGGCATGAGTGTCAGCGTGTATGAGTTGTCGCTCGAGACGCTGGACAGCCTCGACTCGGTGGACACCTTGTGCCTGTTTGTCGCCGAGGACGAGCGCCCCCTGACCGGCGCCTCAGGCCTCAGCGACTGGCGGCTATGCGGGCAATTGTCCCGCCTTCTGGTGGACGGCTTCTTCACCGGCGCAGCCGACGACTCGGTGCTGTTGCCCTCGGGCGGGCGCCTCGGGCCGGGGCGGATTGTCGTCTTCGGCCTGGGGCGGCGCGAGGCCCTCTCGGACGGGCCAGCCCTGGGTGCTCGGCTGGCGGCGGCGGCGGCGGTGCTGGACCGGGCCGGCGCGGCGTCGGTGGCCTTTGAAATTCCCGGCGCCGGGCGGCTGAAGGATGCCGAGCGGGTGCGCGCGCTGCGCACCGGTTTTCTTCCCGCCTTCCATGGCCGCCACGTGGCCGTCCTGGGCAACAAGACGCTTCAACAGCTGTTGAACAGCTGAAGCGTCCAACGGTTGGTGACAGGGGCGCCTTGTCGGACATAGACCGCTTCTCGCTACCCATCGCCCCGCAGGCCTCCCGCCGGCTGCTGGTGGCCTGCCTCCTCTTCGGCGTGGTGGACTGGTTGCTTCCTCAGCGGCTGGGTGCCGCCGGACGCGGCATTTTGGCCTGGGACGTCTCGGCACTCAGCGTCCTTTTCTGGTCCTGGCTTCACATTTTGAGGGCTTCGGTGGCCGAGACGCGAAAACGGGCCGCCTTCAATGACGCGGGCCGCACCGCGTTGCGCTTCCTGGTCGTCTTCACCTCCGCCTTCAGCATGGTGGTGGCCAACATTTTCGCCAAAAACGCAAAGACGCTGGCCCCCGAGGCGCCGGAAGTCCTGGTGTGGGCCAGCCTCGCGGCGGTGGCGCTGGCCTGGGTGCTGACCCACACCTCCTATTCCTTGCGCTATGCCCACCTGTATTACGCCGACGTCGAGGCGCCCGACGCCGACGTCGAATGTGGCGGGCTTGAATTTCCGCATGGCGCCGAGCCGTGCGAGCTGGACTTCGCCTACTTCTCCTTCACGGTGGGGATGACGTTCCAGGTGTCTGACGTCATTGTCGTCAGCACGGCCATGCGCCGCACCGTGTTGGGACAGGCGGTGTTGGCCTTCGCCTACAACACAGCTGTTCTGGCGTTCTGCTTACAGCTCATTTTTGGAGCGTTGTAGGTGGTTGGCCCCCCTTGGGGGCGGGGTGCCTACGACCGGGGACGGGTGTCTGCTAGCGTGGGGCAGGGCATTTGGGCTGTGAAGAGGAATGGGGCACAAGGTTCTCATCGTCGAGGACTCCGAGGCGTCGCGGGACTACCTGGCGACCACGGTGACGTCCTTCGACGGCGTTGAGGTGGTCACCACCGACCGGGGCTTCGAGGCGCTCAAGCTGTTGCCCCTCCATCGGTTCGACCTCATCATCACCGACATTCAAATGCCGGACATCAACGGGCTGGAACTGATTAACTTCGTCAAGAAAAACCCCAACTACCGCCACACCCCCCTCTTCATTGTCACCGCGGAGGGGCGCGAGCAGGACCGGGCGCGCGGCCTGGCGCTGGGGGCCAGTGAATACCTGGTCAAGCCGGTGAAGGTGGAGGACCTGGTGGGGCTGCTGCGGCGCTACCTCCAGCTCGCGTGAGCCCCACCGACCGTCCACTGGCCGACTTCGTCACCGAAGCGGTGGAGACGGCCGAGGCCTTGGGCCGGGAGCTGGTGCGGCTGGACTCGCCAAAGGACGGTGAGCCGCCCCCGGCTGTCCTCAACGCCGTTTTCCGCCATGCCCACAGCCTGAAAGGCCTGGCCGCCCTCTACGGCCAGGCCACCATGGCGGAACTGGCCCACGCCGCGGAGGACCTCCTCGACCGCTTGCGCCTCGGGCGGCTGCGGCTGCGGGAGCCGGTGATGGATGCCCTCAGCGAGTCGGTGGAGCTGCTGCAGCGGCTGGCCTCCGCTGCCGAGTCCGGCGTGGACGCCCACCTGCTTCGCGCCGCCGATGCCCTCCTCAACCGCCTTCGACAACTGAGCCAGGCCCCGGAGCGCGTCAGCGCGGACGTCCTCGGACGATTGGACCTCACCCCGGAGGTGCGCGCTGTCCTGACTGAATACGAGGAGCATCGGCTGCGGGAAACCTTGCGCCGGCGCGCCCTGGTGTGGCGCCTCAACGTCCGCTGGGCGCTGGAGGACTTTGACCAGCGGCTGCCGGCGCTGGTGGAGCGCCTGGCGCCGCTGGCGGAAGTCATCGCCACGCTGCCTGGCCATGCGGTGGATGATGCCGCGGCCATTTGCTTTGAATTGCTCCTCGGTTCCGCCGCCGGCGAGGAAAGGCTTTTGGAGGCGTTGGCCCCAGACACCGGCCAGTTGTCGGCGGTGCCCCTGCGCAAGCGCCGGGCGCGGGTGGACCTGGCCGAGTTGGCTGGGCGCCAGCAGCCGCCGGTCGAGCCGGAGGCTGCTCTCGCGCCAGCCGAGGCCGAGGCGCCGCAGCCCCCTTCCCGCCGGACAGTGCGGGTGGACATTGAGCGGCTGGACGAGATGATGAATGCGGTGGGCGAGCTGCGGCTGATTGCCGCCAACCTGCAGCGGCTGGCCGACGGCGCGTCGGCCCCGGGCGTCCTTCAGTTGCCGCGGGCCTTCGGCGCGGACTTGCTGAAGGACCAGCGGCAAATGGCGCGGCGCTTGGATGCGCTTCAGTCCGGACTTCTCCAGTCGCGCATGGTGCCGCTGGCCCAGGTGTTTGAGCGGCTGCAGCGGCTGGTCCGCCGGGTGGCGCGCGAGGCTGGCAAGGAGTTGGAGTTGGTGACCCGCGGGGCGGAGGTGGAGCTGGACAAACTGATTGTGGAGGAACTCTCCGACCCGTTGATGCACCTGTTGCGCAACGCCATTGACCACGGCATTGAAGCGCCGGCCGAGCGAGAGCAGCTGGCCAAGCCTCGGCTCGGCCGCCTCACGTTGACCGCCCGGCCGGCCGGAGCCCACGTCGTGATTGAAGTTCGCGACGATGGGCGGGGGGTGAATAGCGCGCGGGTGCGGCAGGTGGCGGTGCAGCGGGGCCTCCTTGCGCCGGAGCAAGCCGACACCATCTCCCCCCGCGCCTTGCACCGCCTCCTCTTCGCCCCCGGGTTCTCCACCGCCCCCAGCGTTGGCCCTCTCTCCGGCCGCGGCGTGGGCCTGGACGTCGTCCACACCAACTTGGCCCGGCTGTCTGGCGTCATTGACATCGAGTCGGTGGCTGGCCTCGGCACCTGCTTCCGCCTCACCCTGCCCCTGACCCTGGCCATGGTGCGCGGCCTGATGGTGAGGGTGAGTGGGCGCACCTACGCCATTCCCCTCAACGGCGTGGTGGAGATTCTCGCGCTGGGCCCGGACGGGGTGGTGACGCGCGGAGGACGCGAGTCCATTTCCCTGCGCGGCACTTCCCTGCCGCTGGTGCGGCTGGCCCGCCTCTTTCGCTTGCCGGAGGTGGACCTCCCCAAAAGGAATGTGGTGGTGCTCGGCCTGGCCCAGGAGCGCCTGGGCCTGGCCGTGGACGAGCTTCTCGGCCAAGCGGACATGGTGACCAAGCCATTGGGCGAGCGCCTGTCCCGGGTGGAGGGCATCGCCGGGGTGGCGGACCTCGGCAACCGGCGGACGGTGCTGGTGTTGGACGTGGCAGCCCTCATTGGCGAGGCGTTGGGCGCGGCCCCGGGCGTCGAGCGCTCAGCCCTACCGGAATGAGTCAGCTGCCCCGCGCCCCACGGCGTACGACGTTGGCCGAGCGCCTGGCGGCCTTTCGCTACCACGCCGACGAGGACGTCTCCTCGCTGCTGCTTCCCCCCGCCGAAGCTGGGCCGGTGACACCAGCGCCGGCCGAGGAGGCCTTGGGGGAGTACCTGTCCTTCGAGTTGAGTGGGGCGACGTACGCGGTGCCACTGGGGGCGGTGCAGGAAATTCTTCGGGCGCGCCGGTTGGTGGAAATTCCCCGCGCCACCGCGCCGCTGCTGGGCGTGCTGGACCTCCGGGGCACCGTGACGCCGGTCTACGACTTGGGCTTCGACCTTGGCATCCGCACCGAATTGCACAAGGTGGCGGGACCGGAGGGGGAGTGCGAGGTGGTGCCCCGCGCAGCGCGCATTCTCGTCGCCCGCACCCCGGCCGGCCCGGCCGGCCTGTGGGTGGACTGCGTGCGGGACGTGGTGCGGCTGGCGCCCAGCAGCATTGAGGCCGTGCCGGGCGCTGGCCCCGTGGCGGGCCGCGCTGCGGTGGGGACGCAGCCACTGCTGATGTTGGAGCTGGAGTGGGCGCTGTGGTGAATCCTGAGCCGACGCCGTCGCAAGGCGACTTTCTCGAACTGTTTACCTTCTCCGTGGGCAGGGGGCGCTACGCCGTGGACTTGGCCCGCGTGGACGAAGTGCTGCCGGAGATGGAGAAAGCCGAATCCCCCGGCGATGGGGTGGGGCCGGTGTGCGGCGTCGTCACCTTTCGCGGCCAGCGCCTTCCAGTGGTGGACTTGCGCGCCTGCCTGGCGGAGGGCCCCGCCGTGAAGGGGGGCCGCCCGGGACTGTTGGTGTGCTGGCTGGGCCGGCGTCGGGTGGCCTTCTGCATCGACGGAGTGGGGGCGGTGGCCCAGGTGGCCGTCGCCAACCTGCGCCTGCCGGCCGCGGCCGAAGCGGTGCCGCCCGGGGTGACGGCGGTGTGGACGGAGCCAGCGGGCACCTGCCTTCTTCTGGACGTCCTCTGGCTGCTGCACCGGAAGTCGCTCCTGGCGCCCCAACAGGGCTAGAGTCGGCCTTTCGTTGGTGACAGTCGGCTTCCGCGCGCTGGTGGTGGACGACTCGCTGGCCATGCGCCGGCGGCTGGTGGCCGTGCTTCAAACGCTGGGCGCCGCGGCCTGTGACGAGGCGGAGGATGGCGCCGAAGGGCTGAAGCGCTTCTCCGAGGCGGAATACGACGTCGTCGTCACCGACTTGAATATGCCGCTGGTGGACGGGCTGAAGCTTATCCACCACATTCGCGCCGGCGAGCGGCGTCCGGACGTCCCCATCCTGGTCGTCACCACCGAGGCTGGCGAGACAGACCGCTCGCGGGCCATGGCGCTGGGGGCCAACGCCTGCCTCCTCAAGCCGATTCACGCCGGGCGGGTGTCCTCCGCGCTGAGGGGCCTGCTCGGGCTGCCATGACGTGGGCGCTTGAGGTGGAGGGGCTGAGCCGCAGCTACGGCGACTTCCGCGCCGTGCAGGGGTTGGATTTTCGCGTGGCCGCGGGCGAAGTGCTGGGGCTGGTGGGCCCCAACGGCGCCGGGAAAACCACCACCTTGCGCTGCGTGGCCGGCATTCTTCCTCCCACCGCGGGCGTGGTGCGCATCGGCGGACATGACGTGCAGAAGGATGCAGTGGCCGCCAAGCGGGCCCTGGCCTACCTGCCGGATGAGCCCCGCCTCTTTGAATACCTCACCGTCTGGGAACACCTCAACTTCACGGCGCGCCTTTACCAGGTGGCGGACTGGGAGACCGAGGGACGGGTCCTCTTGGAAAGCTTTGAACTCGACGGCAAAGAATCCGCCCTCCCGGGGGAGTTGTCCCGAGGAATGAAGCAGAAGCTGTCCATTGCCTGCGGCTTTCTTCACCGGCCAGCCCTGGTGCTGCTGGACGAGCCGCTGACGGGACTGGACCCCTTGGGCATTCGCCGGATGAAAGAGGCACTGCGCCGGCGCGCGGAGTCGGGCGCCGCGCTGGTGCTTTCCTCTCACCTCTTGCCGCTGGTGGAAGAGCTGTGTAGCCGCGTCCTCATTCTCGCCCACGGACGTGCGGTGGCGCTGGGGACGGTGGCCGAAATTCGTGCCCAGGCGGGGGACGCTTCCGGCTCGCTGGAGGACTTGTTTCTGGCCGTCACCGGCGCCGGCGGGGAAGGCGCCCGGTGAGCCTTCCTCGCGCCGGCGCTTACCTGGTGGCGGCCTCGGCCCGAAACCGGGTGCGCCAGGCGCTGCGCAAGCTACGCGAGCCGCGCTACCTGGTCGGCGCCGCTGCCCTTCTCTTGTACCTGTGGAGTTTTTTGGTGCGCGGGGCCTTCCGCAGCCACGGGGGCGGTGGGCTCCTGCCGGCGCAGGCCAGCGCCGCGGTGCAGTTGCTGCTCGAACTGGGGATGACGGTGCTGGGGGCGGCGGCCGTTTTTTCCAGCTGGACGCTGGGGCAGGACAGGCTGTCGTTTTCTTTTAATGAGGCGGAGGTGACGTGGCTGCTGAGCGGCCCCGTCAGCCGGCGCCAGGTGGTGCGCTACAAGGTGGCGGTGGGGCTTTTGCGGACGCTGTTGAGTGCGGTGCTGGTGACGCTTCTCTTCCGCCGCGGGTTGGCCGCCGCGCCGCTTCCCTTGGTGCTGGCGACGTCGCTGGGCTTTGCTTTGGTGTGGCTGCACTCGGCCTTCGCTTCGCTGGTGCGCGTCGGCTGGCATCAGGCGGGGACCTCTCCCCAGCGACGCGCCCTCGTCGGCGCAACGCTGGCCTGTGCCTTCGCCCTCATCGTCGGGCTTGGGCTGCGCACCGCCGGGCTGCCGCCGAAGCTGGGGCTCGACTTCTCGGCCTTCCTCGCTGAGGCCACGGCCTGGCTGGGGAGGCTGGCCGAGGCGCCAGCGGTGTCTTGGGCCCTGGTGCCCGCCTGGGCCTTTTTCCACAGCGTCTCGGCGCCCACTTTCAAGGACGCGCTGCCCTCCTTGGGGGTGCTGGCCCTGTTGGCGGCGGCGGTGTTGGTTGCGGTGCTGCTGTTGGACGTACCGGTGGAGGAGGCAGCGCTGGCCTCGGCCGAGCGCCGCGCACGCCTGCAAGCCCGCCGACAGCGTCGCGGCCTCTCGCTGCCACGGGTGACGTCCCTTCCGCCGCTCCGCCCCACCGGGCGGCCGGAAGTGGCGCTTGCCTGGAAGAATTGGGCGGCGCTGCGCCGCATGTACGGCGCTTCCTTGGGCGTGCTGGTGGTGGCCTTGGGGCTGGGCAGCAGTCTCAGCGTGTGGGCCATGCTGCAACGCAGGCACGCCGGGGACTGGCGACTGTTGGCGGCCGTGTTGGCCCTCCTCTTCGCCGGCTTCACCTTCTTCTTCGGCCCCCTCACCACGCGGACGGACTTGCGGGCGGACCTCCGCCGGCTGGACGTCCTGCGGACGCTTCCGCTGAGTGGGCTGCAGGTGGTGCGGGGTGAGCTGCTGGCGCCGGCGCTGCTGCTGGGCGTCACCGAAGTAGCCCTCCTCCTCTTGGCGCTGCTGCTGTCGGCGGCCAGCCCCGTGCGGGGGTTCCCACTGGCGTCGCGCGCGGCGTGGGCGGCAGGCCTGGCGCTGCTGTTGCCGGTGGCCACCACAGCCCTCCTCGTCGTCCAAAATGCCGCCGCCGTCACCTTCCCCAGTCTGTTGGTGGATGACGAGGAGCGAGCGCCGCGGGGGGTGGAGGCCACCGGGGGACGGCTCCTCAACCTGGGGGCCTCACTGCTGCTGTTTCTCGTCGGCTTCGTGCCGGCCGGGGTGGTTGGCATCACCATCGGCATCGCGGCGCGCTGGGCGGGCCTGGGGGCTGCTGCCTCAACTGTCGGCTGCGCCACGGCGGCGGCGGTGCTGGGCGTGGAAATTCAAGTGGCCCTCGGTTGGCTGGGCAAGGGCCTTGAACGGCTGGACCCCACCACCGCCTAAGTCGCCCCAGCCGTGGGGGCGGTGAAAAGGCAGGTGCACGCCACCCCCGGGCTGTGCGAGAACGCGCCGCCAGGGGACCCTTGTCGGCTCCCTTTTTTTCGCGAGGTGCGCGGCGCGTGGTGTTTCTACTTCGGTTACTCATCACCGCCGTGGCGCTGTGGGTGGCCACCCAGGTGGTGCCGGGCATCCACTACAGTGGTACCCCGGTGGCCCTGTTGGGGGTGGCCCTCGTCTTCGGCGTGGTCAACGCCTTCATCGGCACCCTGGTGAAGCTTTTCACCCTGCCGCTCACCATCCTCACCTTGGGACTGTTTGCCCTGGTGGTGAATGCGTTTCTGCTGTGGCTGACCGCGCAGCTGTCCCAGTCGTTGGGCTTTCACTTCCAGGTGGCGGGCTTCGGCCCGGCCTTCTGGGGGGCCCTGGTGATTGGCGTGACGCGGGCGCTGCTCTACCTTGTGTTGGGCGAGTCGACGTCGCGCAACGCGTCGTAGGCCCCCTCACCCTGAAGTCCCAAGGAAAGGCACCCCACCGCCATGGCCAGCAAGCTTGACAAGCCGTTTCTCACCGACGTCCAGACGCTGCGCAAACGGGCGCGGCAGCACATTGCTGAAGGGGCCGTGACCGAAGGTTACGCCGGAGACCCGGTCACCGCCTGCAAGGTCCTCAACGACGCTTTGGCGACGGAAATTGTCTGCATCCTCCGCTACAAGCGGCACTACTTCATGGCCAAGGGCATCCACGCCGGGCCGGTGAAGGCAGAATTTCTCGAGCACGCAAAGGACGAGGAGCGGCACGCGGACCGCATTGCGGAACGCATCGTGCAGCTGGGCGGCGCGCCCAACTTCTCGCCGGACGGGCTCGCCTCGCGCAGCCATTCCGAATACCGGGAAGGGGAGACGGTGGCGCAGATGCTTCAGGAGGACTTGGTGGCCGAGCGCATCGCCATCGACAGCTACCGGGAAATCGCCGCCTACTTCGCCGCCTTCGACACCACCAGCCGCCGGATGGTGGAGGAGATTCAGAAGGACGAGGAGGACCACGCCGATGACTTGGCGGACCTTCTCGACCAGCTGCCGAAAAACATGAAGCCCTGAAACCTCGTCAAGGGCGAAGCGACCGGCCTTACGGCGTGATGCGCTCCATCATCCGTGCGAAGGGGATGGTTTCCCGCACGTGGTGCAGCCCGCACACCCAAGCGACGGTGCGCTCCACCCCGAGGCCGAAGCCGGCATGGGGCACGCTGCCGAAGCGGCGCAAGTCCAGGTACCAGTTGAAGGCCTCCTTCGGGAGGTGGTTCTCGGCAATGCGGGCCTCCAGCGTCGCGAGGTCATCCTCGCGCTGGCCGCCGCCAATAATCTCCCCGTAGCCCTCCGGAGCCAGCACGTCCATGCCGAGGGCCACCTTGGGGTCGGCCGGGTCGCGCTTGAAGTAGAAGGCCTTCAACTCGGCTGGGTAGCGGTGGACAATGACTGGCCGGTCAAATTGGCTCGCCAAAAGCGTCTCCTCGTCGCCGCCAAAGTCATCTCCCCATTTGGCCGGGTGGCCCGCCTTCTGCAGCCTCTCAATGGCTTCGGCGTACGTCATGCGCGGAAAAGGCGTCTTCACCGATTCCAGCTTCGCAATGTCGCGCTCCAGCACACCCTTCAACTCCCCGGCGTGCTTCTCCAGCACCCGGGCCACCACCGAGGTGACCAGGCGCTCGGCCAGCACCATGTCCTCCTCCAGCGTCATGTAGGCCACCTCTGGCTCCACCATCCAAAATTCAGTCAGGTGGCGCCGCGTCTTGCTCTTCTCGGCGCGGAAGGTGGGCCCGAAGCAGTAGGCCTTCCCCAACGCCATGGCCGCCGCCTCCATGTACAGCTGGCCAGACTGGGTGAGGTAGGCGTGGCCCAAGTCGAAGTAGGGCACTTCAAACAGGGTGGAGGTGCCCTCACAGGCGGCGGGGGTGAAGATGGGACCATCCACCAGCGTGAAGCCGTCCGCGTCGAGATAGTCCCGCAGGGCCTTCACCACCGTGGCCCGCACCCGGAGGATGACGTTTTGCCGCGCGCTCCTCAGCCACAGGTGGCGGTTCTCCATCAGGTAGGCCACCCCGTGCTCCTTGGGGGTAATGGGGTAGCCCTCGGTGGCCTGCACCACCTGCATGTCCTTCACCGCCAACTCGAAGCCCAAGGGACTGCGCGCGTCCTTGCGCACGGTGCCCCGCAGCACCAGCGACGTCTCCTGGCCTAGGTGGTCGGCCGCGAGGAAAATCTCCGGCGTTACGTCGCCCTTGAAGACGACCGCCTGCAGTGTGCCGGTGCCGTCGCGCAGCTGGAGGAAGTGCAGCTTGCCGGAGGAGCGCTTGCTGTACAACCAGCCGCGCAGCTCCACCTCTTGGTTTTCATACGCGGCAATGTCCGCAATGCGGACGACGGGGAGGGGCATGGCGGCGCAATCTCGTAGCAGAAGCCGGGGCCGCTCGGCCACCTCTCCTTACCTGTGGATGTCCTGAATCTCGGCGCCCGTGCGCTAAACTGCTTCGGGGGCGATGGACAGCGCCGTTCAAGCAAGCTGTGCGCAATGTGGTGGGCTGCTGCTGCCCCTGTGCCGCTGTGCGTCCTGCGGCTGTGCACAGCGGGTGAAGGACTACCGGGTGGAGAGGACACTGGCGCAGCACCCGCATTCGCGGGTTTACGCCGGGCGGTCAGCGGATGGGACGCGGGTGGCCCTTAAAGAGTTGCTCTATTCGGTGGTGCCCAGCGTTCAGCAACTCGATGCCTTCTACCGTGAGGCGGCCGTTCTGCAGGCCCTTCACATGCGGCGCACGCCCCGCTTCATCGCGGCCTTCAGTGTCGGCGAGGGCATCGACACCCGCCTTTACCTGGTGCAGGAATTCATCGAAGGAGAGTCCCTCTTGGCGCGGCTCGCTCGCGAGCCACTGCTTGGCGCGGCCTTCGATGACGTCGCCACCCAGGTGTTGGAGACGCTTATCGCTTTGCACTCGCGCAGCCCAAGACTCATTCACCGGGACATCAAACCGGAGAACCTTGTCTTTCGCAGCAACGGCGAGCTGGTGCTGGTGGATTTCGGCTCGGCCCGGCAACTCGAGCAGGCCGTGACTTTCGGCTCCACCATGGTGGGCACCGTTGGCTACATGCCTCCCGAGCAGCTGGGCGGGACCATTGACGAGTCGAGCGACCTCCACGCGCTGGGAGCTTCACTGCTGCACGCCTCCACCGGGAGGGCGCCGTCCGCGTTTCTCCTCGACGGCATGCACTTGGCGTTTGGGAGGGTGGCTTCCCTCTCTCCCAAGCAGAACGAATTCTTGGCTCGGCTGACGGCCCCCAAGAGAGCCGACCGCTTCTCGACGGCCGAAGCGGCCCTGCGCTGGCTCCGCGCTCCCCACTGGCGACCACGACGGAGGCAAATCCTGGCGGTGGCGGCGATTGTTGCCGGCCTGGCGGCACTGGTTGCCGGATATGTGGTTCAGCGCAACCTCGTCGCCGTCGTCCAGGCACGTGCACCCACCGCGAATTCTCTTGTGGAGGAGGCGCGGGTTGGAATGCGCGGGCTGCTGACTGCAGAGCGCGCCTACTTCGCCGAGTGGAACCGCTACAGCAAGGACTTGGCCGCCACTGGCTTCACCCCCGACGTGTGGTGCCCCGACGGTGCGCGCGTCCGCCACACGGAAAGTCCGCTCGCTGGCGAGGTGGTCGGGTGCCACTTTCTCTACGGGGTCATCCAGGAAGGAGGGGCGAGCGAGCCCGGCCTCACCGTCTATGCTCGCGGCGCCGTCGAGCCGGTGCTGGGGAAGGCATGGGTGACGGCGCTTCAGGGCGCCCGAGCCGGCATCCCAGAGGAGTGGACCAGCGACAAGCTCCTGCCTCTGCTTGCTTCCCACACCCGGTGAGGCCACGGAAGGACGCCTCACCACCGACTGGACTTCGGGACGTGGCGGTGGCCTGTCACGCTATGAGCCTCACCTTGCGTATCCCTGCTCTGCCCCGTCCGATCCGCAAAATAAGACGCGCCGCTGAAGCCGAGCATAGATAATCACCGCTCCCCACCAAGCACAGCTGCAATACCAGAGCAGCGACGCATCGACGTCTTGAAGATCCGGATACCCCTGTTCTGGTGTGTTGTATCGCGCGGCAAGGCAGAGGAGTGGAAAGGCAACGACCAATAGCAAGAACCCCGCATTCTTACGAAGAACTAGCAGTATAGCCCCAACCACGCCGCTCAGGGTCCCAAAGAGCATAAATATTTTAGCTAAGAAATATGAAAGTGCCAGGCCACTGCGCAGTAGCAAAGCAGTGGCTCGGTATTCCTCGGCGGCTACGTCCCCTTGAACCGGTCGAAAATACAAAGTTCGGAGGAGGGCGCTACCATACAGAATTGTCAGCCATAGAAGCATAAGGCGAAGAATCCATAATGGTGCTAGTGATTTATTTATGTCGGGACCATGCCCCGTCTCTTACGCCAACAGGCCAGGGCGATGGACCAAAACACTGCCCGTATTTCGTCGCAGGAATCGTCCTCCAGCGAAAGGCAACCCCATCAAGCCTCAGGACATCCGACAGCGAGACTGTCCGCCGGGGATTTGCAGTGACTGTGAGGGCGAGTAGCCACACGAAAGGGCTCATGCGGATATCTGAAGCAAGCCGTGCCCCAAAGGGCAGCATCGACCGCCTCGGCCTTAAGGGGTCCTGCACTGCCCGGGAATCAACTGACAATGCGGTACGACAGATACTCCTAACGGGCCACTTTCATCCTCAACAAAGTTGCCCAGGACCTCACCGAGGCGGGCCGGTTTGACTGCCGCCCCGGTCATGAAGGGTGCAGATAGTCCTCGACAGCCTCGGCGACGATTGACGTGGACTTCCTCCGGAAGGCCCTCGAGCGGTATCCGACCCGCGGCGTGCCCCTTCCCGCCGCGATGCTCGGGACTTGCTCCGACGGTCACTTGCGGTTCGCCTGCGAGGAGCTGCAAATCCGTCTCGCGGCCGACCGGCTCGACGTCGCGTATGCCTGGGTCGACGAACGACGCGGGTGGGGCTTCTATGCGAGGTACACTGTGCCGGCGGGCAGGGAGGAGCAGATGCTTTCGCTCGTCCGGGGTGTCGTTGGCTGGAAGGGAACGCGGGTCATCCGCGAGTGACGGGCCGCTCAGGACGCGCAGTCGCGCCCGAGCAGCCGCCCTTGGACACGCGAGCAGCAGAACCGCCGCGCGTCGAGAAATACCGGAGAAGCGAGAGCCCGAAACCGCTGCCTGGAAGAAAACGAAGCAAATCGAACGAGCTAGGCGACAAGAAGGGCGAGGAATACGGGACTGGAAGGCGTCTATGGCAATCTGCTGACCCAATAATAACAAAACAGGAGGCCCGCGGGTTCGCCAAGGGGCGCTTCGGCAACGCGACGAATGGCGACCTCCGAAGCCAGTCCCTTGGCGACGCGCCGAACTTACTCTCTGCGCAGGAAGCCGTGGCTCACGTTGTTCGCGTCCGTGACTGCTCCCGTGATGGCGCCCTCGGCGTTGTTGCTTGTTGCAAATGTCCCCTGACCGGCACCCGTGCCCGCGGACGGAGCGTCGAATGTGACGGTCCTGCCGTCAGGAGCGCGTAAAAAGCCGTGAGCCGCATTGTTCGAATCAACGGTGTATCCAGTGATGGCATCCTCGCGGTTGATGTTCTGGGGAAATGTGCCCTGGCCGGCAGCTGTACCCGCCCCCGCGACGTCAAAACTGCTGAATTTGCCGTCGGCCGCCCGCTGAAAGCCGTGGGCCACGTTGTCCGCATCAATCGCCCCTCCGATGATGACCCCCTCGGCGTTGACGCCGTCGACAAACGTCCCCTGACCGGCACCAGCGCCTGCCTCTGGCGCGTCAAACGTCGTGAACTCGCCGGCGGCCGCGCGTCGGAAGCCGTGACCCACGTTGTTGGCATCTACAACCGAGCCGACTGCCTCTTGTGCGTTGTTGCCGTCGAAGCTGGAGGCGTAGGTGCCCTGGCCAGCACCGGTGCCTGCCCCTGGCGCGTCAAACGTCGTGAAGGTGCCGGCCGGCGCGCGTAGGTAGCCATGCCAAGCTCCGTTTTCGTCAAAGTAGGTTCCGAAGACCTCTCCGCGAGCGTCGATGCTCCAGGCAAGAGTTCCCTGGCCTGCACCCGTAGCCGCGCCCGGCGCGTTTACGTCGGTGAAGCTGCCGTCGGCAGCCCGGATGAAACCGTGATGAACGTCGTTCGCATCATGAAAGATTCCCGCGATGACCCCTTGCTCCGTGAGGCCATAGGCGAGGGTGACCTGGCTGCCCGGGGGGTCGAACGAGGTGATGGTTCCGTCGCATGCGCGCAGGAGGGCGTGGTACACAAAATTCGCGTCCAAGTAGTAGCCAATTGTCTCGCCGCGTCCGTTGATGCCGATGCCGGTGGTGCCTTGGTAGGCAGCGGTGCCTGCGGCCGGGACGTCGAATTCGATAAATCGGCTGTCGGCTTCAGCTGAAGCTGGCACCGAAGTGGTGAGCGCGGCGACCAAAGCCATCTCGAGAAGCCAGCTGGGGTTGAAGCCGCTCAGCGCCGTCTTACGTCCGTACACAACCGATGATTCTGTCGAATGCATGTGCCGTTCTCCCTGCCTGTCTTGCGAGCGCCGAAAAAGATCGGGCTGAATCCGACAGCGGTCCCCGCATTGTGCGAAGCGTCTCCCTTGGATTTCGGCTTCTCGCGCTGTGAGCAATGACGGGCGAGCAACGACAGTGCCAGGCGAGGCGCCCCGTTAAATCGGGTCGTTCCGCGGCCAGGGCCGCCCGCGCTGCTCAATCTGCGCAACGACTCAGCTGCGCATTTAGCGCAACGCCGCTCATGCCCCGGATTTGCGAGGCCGAGGCAGCCCAGAGTCCTTGAGCCACGTCACAAGGGTGCGCCGGGAAATCCCCAGGCGCTTCGCGGCGCGGCTCTGATTCCCGCCACAGGTCGCCAGTGCCTCCAGAATCCGCTGCCGCTTGCTGTCGTCTAGCTTGCCTTCCGCGGACTCGGCACCGCGAGCGCTCGGCCCTGGGACGGAAGCGGGGTACACGGTGGTGCGCAGGCGGTCGACCGGGAGGTGCTCGGACCGAATGACTCCGTCTTGAGAAAGCAGCACTGCTCGCTCGATGACATTGCGCAGCTCGCGGACGTTGCCCGGCCACGAGTAGCGATGCAGCGCCGCCAAGGCCTCGGGGGCGAGGATTGGGGCGCTCGCTCGCCCTCCGGAATGTCCGGCTTGCTCGAGGAACGCACGTGCTAGTCCTTCAATCTCTGCGGCACGCTCCCGCAAAGGGGGCACCGCCAACGAGATTCCAGCGAGCCGAAAATACAAGTCCCACCGGAAAGCGCCGCGCTCGGACTCCTCTTTGAGGTCCCGGTTGGTGCACGCCACGACGCGCAAGTCGACGTGTCGTGGATGCAAGCTCCCAATGCGACGCACCTCGTGGTCTTCGAGCACCCGAAGCAACTTTGCCTGCGTCGCAAGTGGCATGTCGCCAATCTCGTCGAGGAGCAGCGTCCCCCCATGCGCTGTTTCGATGAGTCCAGCCTTGGCCTGAACTGCTCCAGTGAAGGCGCCCTTCTGGTAGCCAAAGAGTTCTGCTTCGAGCAGGGACTCCGGAAGCTCAGCGCAGTTGAGCGCCACGAAGGCATTCGACGCTCTCGAGGACTTGCGGTGCAGCTCCTTTGCTAACAGCCCTTTGCCGACACCTGTCTCCCCGGTGATCAGAACGCTGATGGAGCCCCCGGCGATGCGCTCGACAACGCGCCGAAGACTTTCCATCGTCCCATCGGACAATCCGACGGGGGGCGTCTGCTGGTCGAGGTTGATGCCCCGGACGGCTGCATTGGCCACCTCGAGCAGCGAGGCTGAGGTGCGGCCATCGCGCGGGCTGCACGCAAAGCCAACCGCTGCGGACGGAGACAGTGGCTGAAGCGACGCGAGCAGCGATGCTACGCGCTGCTCTGCCAGGCGAGCTTCGCAGTCCACCAACAGGAGCTCGTGCTCGGACGGCCCGTAGGCGGCCACGACGTCGCCCGGCCGGACCGCTGCCGCCAAACGCTGCTGTACCAGTGCACGGGGCAGACCGCCGTCGTGCACTCGCACCACAACAAAGTACACCCCGCCGCGCTCTGCCCGGGCGCACTCGTCGTCGACCCGTGCGTCGAAATAGTCGTGCGCGTAAATGCGAAATGAACGCGTCGGACCAGCCGAGCGCTGGATGACGAGCAGCGTCCGCCCGAGCTCGATGGTGTCGCCGGGGTTCACCTCGACAGTCTCGCCGGACTTCAACAAACGTCCGCGGACGCGCGTGCCATTGGCGCTGCTCAGGTCCTCCACGTGCAGCAGCTCACTGACATGGAATTTGATGTGCTGACGAGAGATGGCCTGGTCCCCGAGCCGGACGTCCACGCCCTCGGTCCGCCCGACGGTGACGCTTCCCCGGTCGGGGAGTGGGAAGGTGACATGCTCCTCGTCCCAGAGAGCCAACACGCACAGGCCGTGCGGCGGCTCTTCCACCGCCCGTGCCAGCCGCAGGGTCTCCGGGTCAGGTTCCGATTGCATGGCGACACCCAGAAGCCCGGGAAGCTACAGCATTTCTCTGCCGCGCCGCTGTCGTTGATTGAGGGGCGCTCAGGACACTGTCCCCGTCGCCTCCCATGAAGGGAGCACGAATTCTTTCCGCGTGTTGGCATGACGGGTCCCACTGAGACCTTTCAGGTACTGTGCACAGGCATGGGTGGTGAGGGGGACAGCCACGTCGATAAAGTCGCCGGCGTTGAAGACGCGAACCCCGCGTTGGGAGCTCGCGGCGCCGCTCGTCAAACGCCCGACGAGTCGACGTTGCTTCTCCCGAAGCCGGCTGGCTTGGAGCCGGAGTCGAGCACGGGTTCCCGGGCTTTGGCCTGTGTCGAGGACGCCGACAACCCGCGGTTGACGCCTGGCGAGTTGCTCGCTGGCCGGTTCACGATTCTCCGCTTCATCGCCCAGGGCGGGATGGGGGCCGTTTACGAAGCGAGTGACGTCAAGCTGCGTTCAGGGGTGGCGCTCAAAGTGATACGGGGCCGCATCGCCACCGACGCGACGGCCATGGAGCGCTTCCGGCGCGAAGTGTTGCTCGCCCGTCGGGTGAGCCACCCCAACGTGTGCCGCGTCTACGAGCTCTATGACGGGACGACCGCGGCCGGGGTGCCCATTCACTTCCTCACGATGCAACTCTTGGACGGAGAGACCCTGAGCCAACGCCTCGCGCGGGCGGGGCGGCTGACCACAGCCGAGGCACTCCCGCTGGTGCGGCAGCTGTGCGACGGGCTCGCGGCGGCCCATGCCGAAGGTGTCATTCACCGAGACTTCAAGAGCGGCAATGTAATGCTCGTCGCCAGCGGAGAAGGCTCGGGTGAGTCGACCTCATCCGCCCGTGTCGTCATCACGGACTTCGGCATTGCGCTGGCGCTTCACGCTCGCAGCACGGACGCGGCGAGCGAGCCGCTGACGGGGGGTAACGGCATCCTCGGAACCCCTGAGTACATGGCGCCGGAGCAAGTCTCCGGTGAGCCGGTGACAAAGGCTACGGACATCTACGCGCTGGGCGTCGTCCTGTACGAGATGGTAACGGGCAAGCTGCCCTTTACCGGCGATACGCCGCTCGTCACGGCTGCTAAGCGCCTGAGGGAGGCGCCCCCGAGCCCCGAGGCGACCACGCCGGGACTCGACGGGAGATGGAGCAGCACGGTCCTACGCTGCCTGGCCCGGGAGCCGGAGCGGCGCTTCAAGAGCGCTTTGGACATCCTCCCGGAGCTCGAGCGGCCGCGTCGACGCTGGCCGCGCTGGGCTTCCGTCGGCGCCGTCCTGCTTGCGGCGGTGCTCGCCGCTTTCTCTGTCGCCGGGAAGCTTCCTACCCTTCGCCCGACAAAGCCCTCCCGAACCACCGTCGCCTCGACCCTCCGACGGGCGGTTGCCCTGCTGGGCTTTCGCAACGAGTTGGTGTCCGCCGAGTCGGCGTGGCTTCCGACAGCCGTTGCCGAAGACCTCGGGCGGGAGCTCGCAGCGGCGGAAACTTCACTGCGCGTCGTCCCCGGCGACAGAGTCGTACAGGTCCGGCGCTCACTCGGAGTTTCTGAGAACGCCGTCTCCGAGGAAACCGTGCAGACACGGATGCAGGGCCTCCTTGTCGCGGATGTCCTCATCTACGGGACGTTGAAGCCGGCGGCGGAAAATCCGGCGTCCGTCGGGCTTTCCCTGAAAATGATTGACGGCGCCTCGGGGCGGGAGCTTGCCTCCTTCGAAGAGGACCTTGGCGAGAGTGGACAGGCCTGGGCCGACAAAGCCTCCAGCCTCGCCGAACGCCTCCGCCAGAAGCTGGGCGTTTCTCTTTCGCAGAGCCAGGCGACTGCACTGGCGGCCGTCCGACCCCGAAACCTGTCCGCCGCGCGCGCCTATGCGCAAGGCCTCGTGCGTCTAAGGAGCTTCGAATACGAAAACGCCTGGAGTTATTTCCAGGCTGCACTTGCGACCGACGGGAGCTTCATGGATGCCCAACGCCGTCTCGGCGAGATTTGGGACCTGGAGGGAAACAAGAAAAAGGCGCGAGAGGTCGCCGACCGAATTCGCGCGCGTCCAGGCGGCCTCACGCCGCGACAGCTCGCGGAAACCGAGGGGAGAATATTGAGCCTAGGTCCCGAGCCTGAAAAGGGAACGGAGGCCCTGACTGCCCTCTTCGACGCCACACCAGACGATGTCGAGCTGGCAATCCGCATCGTGAGCGAGGCTCCGCCCAAGACTGGGGCGGCCATTCTCGGCCGCCTCCGGGAGCACAGCCCGAGTGCCCAGGCCGACTCGCGTGTCGAGGGTGCAGAGGCCTTCAACGCTTGGCAACTGGGCGATTTCAAACACGCCGAGGAGCTAGTTGCACGACTGAAGGCTCGTGCAAAGGCACTCGGGGCTCGAGGCGAGGCGGCCGATGCCTACCTCGTTGAGGCGTGGATGCTCTGGCAAGGGAAGGGCCGCGGAGCTGAGGCGATGGGCCCATTCGACCAGGCGGTTGCCCTCTTAAAGGAGATTGGCGATTTGCCGACGCTCGCTCTGGCCCAGAATTGGCGAGCATTTTTGATGATACAATACCTTCCGACGAGCACGGTGCGAAAGGCGCTTGAGGAGAATGCCGCGCTACTCCGCAAGCTCGGCAATCATCGGGCCCTACGGGAGGTTCTGAACGCAGAGGCAGGGAGTCTGATCCACTCTGGCGACTACAAGCGAGCGGCTGCGAAACTGCAGGAGAGCTTGTCCGAGTCAGAGGCCATGGACGAGGGGCCGGGCGCCTTCTACCAGAAGGGAAAAGCCGACTTGGCGCTGCAGATGGGAGACATGGGGGGCGTGCGGAATGCCCTCCATCTGTTGCGAATCGACCCTTCGCATCATCAGGAGGGAATCGATGACCCAGCCGTCGGAATAGAGTTTGCTGCCTTGAGAGAGCAGGACCGACTGCCAGAAGCACGGCAGAGCTTGGAAAAGGTCATCGGAATGCAGCAGCTTTCAAGCCTTCTGTCGGATGCGCCGAGCTTCCAAGCTATCCTTTGCGAGATAGCCTGTGATGAAGGGCGTCCGCAAGAAGGCGTGGATTGCCTAACCCAACATCCTCCCCCGGATGGAGCGGGTACCGCTCAGGTGCTCGCAAGGAATCTACGGCTCGCGAAGTGCCGATACCTCGCCGGCGACCTTCCCGGAGGAGAAAAACTAGCCGTCGAAGCGCTCGCGGAGGCGCGGCAGCTGGGCGGGTACGTCGAGCGAAGTCTCGCGAACGTCTACCTCATGCGCATCCGGGCCGCTCTGGGTGGGACCGCCAAGTCCACTGCAGAGCTCCGTGTTGCGTTGGCCAATGCGGAAAGCCAGGGCGCGATGGCAATGGCTTTCGAGATCGCCCTTGCACTGGGTGAAGTGGAACTCCGAGCGCATCCCACTCAAGGCCACGCGCGGTTAGTCAGGTTGGAACGTGAGGCAAAATCCAGGGAGTTCTTCCGCATCGCTCGCTTCGCACGCGAGGCACTCGATGGGCAGCGCCTTGCCGCCTCAAACCCAGCGCGGTGAGGCTCTCCGACAACGGGCTCAACTACACCGCTGACGCAACGCGCGATTTCGGCGGTGGACTTGGCCCCGTCACCTGCACAACGCCCGCGTACATGGGATGGCCGAGGGGGCCTCGGGGGAGGCGCGGAGCGGCGCCTTGGTGCGACCCTTCCACCCAACGGCCCAACACGGTCTTCGCGGGGACGATGCCGGGGCCTCTCGTGGCCAGAGGACGCTTGGACCGCGCCCGTACTCCGTCCAAGCGGGTCCTCGACGTCTACTCTAGGGCCCGGGGACGCAGTTGGGCAGCAAGTTCGGGGGCGAGAGCGTGGTGAGCGTCGTCTCGTCCGGGAAGCTATAGGTGTGCTTCAAGGCCGGAGACGGCGACTCGAACGCGAACCACGGAAACATGGCCATGTTTTGCGGGTGGTACGTTCGGCCGTTCATCTGGAGGGCAAACGTCGGTGTTGTGTTGAGGCCCTCGATGGCGTCACCGGATTCGAGGTTGTTCTGGCAAAGCCCCGAGGGCGACAGGTACCAGGGAGTCCAGTTGTAGGGGATGATCTGGACAAAGGGGTCGTTCGTCGCCTCGGAGAGCTCGTGATTCAGGGCGGTGATGTCCTGGAAGCCACCCGTGAAGAAGGTGTTGCCAATCCAGCTGGCATAGGAGAACACGTACCAAAGGGTAAAGTTGCCCTGCGCGTCCGCCTCGAGGTCGACGTCATGGAAACCAAGGTAGCAGCAATTTGAGACGTTTCCACCGTACAGATAGACGTCGTTGAAGAGAAACGTCGTCATGTCCTTGGTCGTCATCGCTCCGGTTAGCTCTGCATACCCGATAACTGTACCGAGGGTTTGCGGGACGGTGGACGGGTAGAGCTGGACGAGGAAGGCCTCAACATCCACCAGCGCGGCGGTGCAGCAACTCCCATCGGCGTTCAGCACCACGTACCAAGAGCCATACGGAATCTGCATCCGTTGCGTGGGCTTGCGGTGCGGCTCAAACAGCGTATGCCAACCATCCTCGCAATCCTGTCCCTTGTCGTCGTCCCGGAGACGGTCCCAAAATTCAGCGCGCTGAAGGCCGTCCACAAACTGGGTGAAGCCGGAATAGTAGGGCCAGGGTTGAAACACAGGTGAATCCAGCACCGGCTTGACGACTTGGGTCGGGTCGAAGGTGAGAGGGACACCCTGACTGCTCGTGGCCACGTTGCCGTTCGCGTCCAGCAAGTCGACGATGACGGGGATGAGCGGGGCATGGATGGTCGTGGTCCCTCCCTTCTCGGGCGGCTGACCCACTATCGCGTAGGGCCAGACGCTTTGCGGGTTGCCATAGTTGTCATAGCCGGGCTCCGTGAATTGCCCGGTCCAGTTCTGAATGCTGGTAATTCCCGGCACGCCTGCGGCGCTGTCGCCGCTACCGCCGCCACCGTGCTTGCCCCCGTATGCCTTGTGGCCTGTGCTCGCGGCAGTCGAGGCTGGCAAGTTAGTCATCGGTCGGGCCAGCTTGAGTACTGAAGCGGGTAGCTCGGTTGGACTTGGAGTCGCTGTTAAGAGAAATGCCGCCGGTGCTGTCACCATATGGTTTGCCGTCCCCCAGAGTCTGTGGCTGTCGGTGTCGGCCGAAGCGGGCACCGAAATGGCGAGTGCGGCGACCAATGCCATCTCGAGAAGCCAGCTGGGATTGAAGCCGCTCAGCGCTGTCTTACGCCCGTACACTGCTGATGATTCTGTCGAATGCATGTGCCCTTCTCCCTTGCCTGTCTTGCGAGCGCCGAGATAAGGCGGGCGGTCACCGCGCCCCTCGTGCGGCCTAACCGTCCCCCGCCCCCGGTTTCGGCTTCTCGCGTTGTGAGTGATGAGGGGCGAGCAATGCCAGTGCCAGGCGAGGTGGCCCGTTAATTCGGCTCGTTCCCCGGCCAGGTCCGCCGGCGCTGCTCAATCTGCGCAACGACTCAGCTGCGCAATTAGCGCAGCACAGCTCACGCCCCGGATTTGCGAGGCCGACGCAGGCCAGCGTCCTTGAGCCAAGTCACACGGGTGCGCCGGGAAATCGCCAGGCGCCTACCCCAGGGTGACCCCGGCTACGGTTTGGGTGTCCAGACCAACCCGCGCCGCAGACCCACAACTATGCCCCCAGACCATCTAATCCGTGGGCGGCTGTTACCGGACCTGGAACTGACCAGCAGATTTTACCGGAAGGACCAGGGCCCCAACCTCCTCGAAGCCAAGAAGATTGAGACCGCGCCTCTGAACCGCACTCCATCACAGGTGCCACTTCCGACTGCGGTGTACCACCGAACGGTGGGCTCCCGGGTTGCACGCGCGCTGAATCGTCGCGAAACTGCTTAAGGTGAATGGAGCCTGCCTACTGGTGCTCGCGGCTCTATCGGTTGCCGACGGAGGCCAGGACTTTCGGCAGGAAGTGGTCTGGGTGGTGCCGCCGGGATGGGTCCTGATCGAGGTCCCCTCCGCGAACGTCGCGGCGCACGACCCCGAGGACCCGACAGCGGTCGTGGTCGTTCTCCACGTGTCGACTGGTCGGCCGATTGACGTGGACTTCCTCCGGAAGGCCCTCGAGCGGTACCCGACCCGCGGCGTGCCCCTTCCCGCCGCGATGCTCGGGACGTGCTCCGACGGTCAGTTGCGGTTCGCCTGCGAGGAGCTGCAGATCCGTCTCGCGGCCGACCGGCTCGACGTCGCGTATGCCTGGGTCGACGAACGACGCGGGTGGGGCTTCTATGCGAGGTACACCGTGCCGGCGGGCAGGGAGGAGCAGATGCTTTCGCTCGTCCGCCGTGTCGTTGGCTGGAAGGGAATGCGGGTCATCCGCGAGTGACCGGCCGCTCAGGACGCGCAGTCGGGCCCGAGCACGCGCTGCGCCCCGGCGAGCCTGGAAGTGAGTCGGCTCGGAGTATGCCCCTTGGACGCGCGAGCAGCAGAACCGCCGCGGCCGCGGCGCGTGGAGAAATACCGGAGAGCGAGAGCCCGACACCGCGGCCTGGGAAGAAGACCGAAGCAATGCGCAACGATTTTGGAGTGGTAGGCGGCGCGAGCGGACTCAATCACTGGGGTGTACGCGGCCCGCGAGGGCGCGCGCTGGCTCAACGTTGGCTACTGTCTGGCCGCTGCAGGCAACTGATTTTCGAGGGGGGCAACGTGTGTCAGGATTTCGTGAGCCGCTTCGTCATTTCCGGAGCCTCCGTTCTGCTGTTTGTGCCTGGCCTCCAACTCCTCGGCTGCAGCGCCGCGACCACTTCCACCGTCTGCGGACCAACAACTCGCCCGCGAAATCTTTAGGGAACTGATTGAGATCAACACCACCCACGAGAAAGGCTCCACCGAAGCTGCAAAAGCAATTGAACGCCGGCTTTTGGCCGCCGGGTTTGCTGCCAAGGACTCGGTGACCATCGCCCCGGCTGACTGCCCTACCAAGCGAAACCTCGTCGTCCACTCCCGCGGTAAGGGCCAGGGGAGGCCGATCCTCTTTCTCGGACATCTCGATGTTGTCGAGGCCAAGCCGGAGGACTGGTCCGTAGCGCCGTTTCTGCTGACGGAGAAGGAGGGCTGGTTCTACGGTCGAGGCACCATTGACATGAAGAACGGTGACGCGGCCCTGGTCGAAACGTTATTCCGTCAGCTTTCCAAACCCTTCTAAGGCGGCGGGGGCTCGTAGGGATGTTCACCCCAGCAGGCTGGGGCTACCATGCCCCGTTCTCTTCGGTGCAGCTCGCCTTGGAAATTGGAGGAGGTCCCCATGCCCTCTTGTCGCCTTCTCGGTTTCCTCGCGCTGGGTTTCCTCGCAGGTTGTGCCAAAGCGGAGGCTACTGCTGGCGCCTCCACTCAGACGTCGATGCAAGGGCCGTCGCATGTTTCGCATCTCGGTGCCCAGGAGTTCCGGAAGCTGGCCGCGCAGACGGGAGGGACTTACCTCGACGTCCGGACGCCCGGCGAAGTGGCGGGGGGACACCTTCCGAATGCGAGCGTCATCGACTTCCACGACCCGAAGTTCAAGCAAAAGGTCGACTTGCTGCCGAAGAACAAGCCCATCTTTGTCTACTGCGCTTCTGGAAAGCGCAGCGGTGCAGCCGCGGAGATGATGGCACAGCTTGGCTTTACCCAGGTCTATGACTTGCAAGGGGGCATCGGGGCCTGGGCGCGCGAGGGCTACCCCATCGAGCAGTCCGCGCCGCCGGTGGCGGGCGGTGAGAAGGCGATGGACCCCAAGGCGCTCGATGCGCTGTTGAGGGCAAATAAACGCGTCCTGGTGGACTACCAGACGCAGTGGTGTGACAGCTGCCGCAGAATGAGCCCAGTCATCGACGCCATTGCCGAGAGCTGGAAGGGAAGGGCGACCGTGCTGCGCGTGGACATCGGGGAGAGCGAAGCCCTCGCGGTGAGCGAGAGAATCCAGGGCGTTCCGGTCTTTGTGGTGTACGTCGACGGCAAGGAACGCTGGCGCGGTTCCGGCGAGGTTTCTCGTGAAGCGCTGGAGGTAGAGCTGGCGAAGCACTGAGGCTGCGCGTAGTCGAGCGCGGCGCGGTCAGTGCTTCCTCACCTCGGCCCAGAAGAAGCCCCGTAGGTCTCCCTCTCGGAAGTCCACGGCGCGGTCGGTGGGGTAGCGCATCGCCAGCGCCGCGCTGACATCGCGGCTCAGCGAGACGCGCATGCCGTGACAAGCCAGGCACAGGCTGCCTACCGGGATGGGTTGAAGCACGCCCACGCGGTCTCCGAGGTCGAACACCGTCGGGCCAACCTCCGCCGCCTTCTTGCCTGCCGCCGCGTTGACGGTGGACGCCGCCCACGCCCGGGGAGCGTTGCCGGGGTTGCGGAGGGCGAAGCTGGTCCGCCCCACCTCGACTCCTTGCCTGGTACCGGCCTCAGTGGCCAGCCGCGTCGCTTCGGTGCTGCAGACGTCAATGGCGCCCGAAGCGCCGCCCTGGGCCATCGCCTCCGTCAGCCGCTGGAGCAGCCTACTCCGCAGAATGGCAATGGCCTGGTCAGCCTCCGAGGCGAATGGCTCGACGCGCTGGCGAGACGCGGGGACTGGCGCCGACGCACCGAGCACCACCGCACCGGCTGCGAGGAGACCCCACCCTCTTGCCCTGGGACGGTCCAAGGCTGGTTGACGCAGCCGGGGGGTGCGGCTCCCAAAAGCTCGAACCGTCCGCTCGATGCTCACGAGGCGACCTCCTGGGCCGTCGGCAGTGCGCCCAGGGAAGTGCGACGTGTCTCCTGGTCCGCGTTGCTCCGGGTCCGGCGGCGGGCGACGACGAAGTACAGGACTGGGACCGCCACGCGCGAGAGCAGGGTGGCCGCCACCTCCCCCGCCATTAAGCTGATGGCCAACCCCTGGAAGATGGGGTCGGTGAGCATCACCGCGCTTCCAACGAGCACCGCGGCAGCAGTCAGCAACATCGGCCGGAAGCGGACCACGCCAGCTTCCTCGACCGCTCTGGCGAGAGGCATCCCCGTGCTGACCTTCAGCTCGATGAAGTCCACGAGGATGATGCTGTTGCGAACGATGATGCCGGCACCGGCGATGAAGCCAATCATGCTGGTGGCGGTGAAGAAGGCTCCGAGCGCCCAGTGCGCGGGCAAGATGCCAATCAGGCTGAGCGGGATGGGCGCCAGGATGACGAGGGGGGTGGTGAAGCTCTGGAACCAGCCGACCACCATGACGAAGATGAGCAACAGCACGGCTGCGAAGGCGATGCCAAGGTCGCGGAACACTTCCAAGGTGACATGCCACTCGCCGTCCCACTTGATGCTTGGATGTTCCGTATCCACCGGGTGGGAAAGGCCATAGCGGGGGATGGGCTGACCGCTGGCCGCGGCCACGCCGTCGAGCTTCGCATTCAGCGCGCCGAGCGCATACACTGGGCTCTCAATCTCACGCGCCAGGTCGGCGAAGACGTAGGTGACCGGCATGAGATTCTTGTGGAGACGAGGGCTGTCTTCTCGTGTCTCCTGCACCCGAACCAGTTCGAACACTGGCACTGGGCCACGCTCCCCGGCGACTTCCAGAGACATGAGGGAGGCGAAATCGGTTCGTCGTGCCAGCGGAAGTTCCAGGACAACGGGGACCTGCACCGGGCCGTCCTGCTCGTGAAAACTCCCGAGCGACATGCCCGCTCCAGCCAGCGCCACGGTCTGCGCCACCGCCGTCGGGGCGACACCGTGGAGGGCCGCCTTCTCCGAGTCGACTTCCAGCCGGCGCCGCGGCGCCGTGGCCTCGAAGGACGAGTCCAGGTCCACCAGGCCCGGGGTGGTCCGGAAGGCCTGAAGCGTGGCCCGGCCCAGGGACTCACGAGCGGCCTCCGGTCCGTAAACCTCTGCCACCATGGTGTCCAGGACGGGAGGACCTGGCGGAATCTCCACCAGCTTCAAGCGAGCACCGAGCGGCCGGGTCAGCTGCTCGAGCATGGGGCGGATGCGGGTGGCGATGGCGTGGCTCTGGAGCGCGCGCTCGCCCTTGGGAACCAGATTCACCTGGAGGTCCACCTGTTCGGCGGTACCACGCTGGAAACTGTGTCGCACCAACCCGACGAAGGTGAACGGCGCGGCTTCGCCAGAATAAACCTCCGCGTCTTTCACCTCGGGCTGCTCGAGCAGGCGCCGGGCCAGTTGCTGGCCCACCGCCACCGCCGTCTGGCGGGGCGTCCCGGCCGGCATGTCCAGCTGCACCTGGAACTCGCTCTTGTTGTCGAACGGCAGCATCTTCACCTTCACCCGGGCCGTGGCCACCAGGGCCAAGGCCCCAGCGAACAGCAGCGCGACCAGCCCCAGGAAGGCCCATCGCGCGCGAGAAGAGGACAGCAACCACCGCATAAGCCGGCGGTACACCTGGGTGGCACGCCCTTCCGGAGGGGCCGGCTTGTCGTGCCGGCGGCCGGGGATGTTAGCCCGCCGGTAGAGCTTGAAGGCCGCCCAGGGGCTCACCACGAACGCGACGACTAGCGAGAAAACCATCGCCAGGCTGGCCCCCACCGGAATGGGCCGCATGTACGGCCCCATCATCCCGCGAACGAATGCCATCGGGAGGATGGCTGCGATGACGGCGAAGGTCGCGAGGATGGTGGGGTTACCGACTTCGTTCACTGCCTGGACAACGACGCGGGCAAGGCTGCGAGGTCGGTCCTTAAGATGCAGGTGACGATGGATGTTCTCCATCACCACGATGGCATCGTCGACGAGAATCCCGATGGAGAAAATCAGGGCAAACAACGTGACGCGGTTCAGCGTGTAACCGAGCAGGTACGTGAGGAGCAGCGTCAGGGAGAGCGTGACCGGAATCGCCACGCCCACGACCACCGCCGAGCGCCATCCCATGGCGAGGAGAATCAACGTCACCACCGAAAGCGTGGCGATGAGGAGATGCTCGATGAGCTCGCTCGTCTTCTCTCCGGCCGTCGCTCCATAGTTGCGCGAGACCGTGAGCTCTACCCCACGCGGCAGAAGCCGCCCCTGGAGTGTGGCCACCTTGGCTGCCACCGCTTGCGCTAGGGCGGTGGCGTTCGCACCGGGGCGCTTGGCGACAGACACCCCGATGGCAGGCTGCAAGCCCGGCCCCTCGCGCGTTCCCCACAGGACGAGCGCCGGGTCATCCTCCGGGCCGTCTACCACCGCAGCGACGTCCTCCAGGTACACCGGTCGGCCGGCGCGCTGGGCCACCACCAGTCTCCGCACCCCGGCCGCGGTCCGGACAAAGCCATCCACGTCCACACTGGTGCGGACGCCGCCCTGCACGACTGCCCCGGCAGCCAGCGACGCATCCGAGGTGAGCAACGCGTGCCGCAGCTCGAGCAAGGAGATGCCGGCCGCGCGCAGACGTTCCGGGTCCGGCTCGATGGCGATTCTCCGGCGAGCGCCACCCACCACATGTACCTGCGCTGTCTCTGGGACCTCCGACACCTCTCGCGCCAGAGCCTCCCCCAGCTGCCGGAGCACCCCGGGAGGCTGACTGCCATGCAGGAGGAGGGTGAGGAAAGGGACGTCATCAATGGTGAGGACCCGCACCAGGGGAGGCAGGGCTCCACTGGGCAACACCTCGGGGTGCGCCGACAGCTCCTGGCGGACTTTGAGGACACTCCCCTCGAGGGGCTCGTTGACTCGAAAGCGGACTGTCACCAGGGCCTCACCCGCCCGACTCGTGCTGTAGACGTACTCAACGCCTGGAATTCCCCACAGCCTGCGCTCGAGTGGAGTGGCGACCTGGCTTTCCACCTCGCGGGCAGTGGCCCCCGGGAGCGCGACGCTGACGTCCACCATGGGGACGATGATTTGAGGCTCCTCCTCGCGAGGCGTGAGGTGGATGGCGAGCACGCCAAGCAGGATGGCGGCGATGACGAAGAGGACGGTCAGCCGGCTCTCGAGGAAAGCACCGGCAAGCCTTCCGGCGATGCCTTGCCGGTGTGGTGGGTCGGGCTCACGGGGCACGCGCCACCTCAATCCGCTGCCCGTCGACGAGGTCTCCTGGCTGGTCGATGATGGCCTCATTCGGGAGGAGTCCCGCCCGGACTGCAACGGCTCCATCGACCACGTCCCCGGCCAGCACCCAGCGGAGCTCGGCCCGTCCGTTGGCCGCCACGAAGACGCCGCGCAGGTCGCCTCGCTGGACCAGCGCTGTGGACGGGACCCAGACGTCGCTCCCACCGCTTTCCTCCGGTCGAGGCAGCAGCAGGCGGGCGAAGAGCCCGCCCCGGAGCTCTGGTGGAGCCCCGAGGACGCGGGCACGCACCTCCACCCGGTGTGCAAGCGAGTCGGCGGCGGGCGCCACAGCCGTCACCACCGCGTGGCCGCGGAGCTGCCCCACCTCGAAGTCCACCCACCGCCCGTGCACCAGTCCCGCCACCTGCTGGGCCGAAAGGCTGGCCACGAGTTCCAGCTCGCGCCCCTCGACTTCGACAAGGGGGGTGCCAGCCACGACGAAATCCCCCTCGTTGACGCGCTTCGCCTGCAATCGACCCTCGAATGGGGCACGCAGCTGGGTATAGCGCAGGGATTCCTCGGCGGCCCGCAGGGCGGCTTCCGCCTGCGCGCGCTGCGCCTGGGCGGTTTCCAGCTCGCTCCGAGGGCTCGCGCCCTGCTGCGTGAGCAGCGTCAGTCGCCGCTCGTGCGCCGCGGCGGTGGCGAAGCTCGCCTGAGCGCCGGCCACCTGAGCCCGGAGGTCGTCGTCGGCCAGCGTGACGAGCAGTTGCCCGGCCTGCACCGAGTCTCCCGCCGCGACGTACACATGGGTGACCCGCGCCGGAATGCGCGTGGACAGCGTTGCACGGCGAATGGCCTGGAGCACCGCCGGGACCGGGTCCACACCTCGCTCGGTACGCTGCTCGACGAGTCGGACCGCCCTCTCGGGCCCCGCGTCGGGGGCCGCGAGCGACGCCGAACGAGAGCACGCGAGGAAGGGCAGCGAGAGCGCGAGCAGCCAGAAACCCGACGCTCGTCCCAAGGGGTGGGGATTTAGGTCCATCGGGGGTGAGAGCCAGGCAGCTCACTCGCCGGTTCGCGGTCGTGCCTCAGGGAAGCGGGCTGCGCCGTCGGTCGCGCCGACCCGACCGTAACCATGCGGTCGGCAGTTGGGGTCGTGCGCCACGGCTGGCATGCAGCGCCCCTGTTGCAAGTGCCAGGCGCAGACCGCGTCCAGCAGCCATACCCCTCGGCTGCCACGGCGCGCTGTTGGTCACTGCGCCGATAGGTGGGGTGCTCGGGACACCAAAGGACCGGTGCCGGCGTTCACGAAAACCCAGCGTGAGAAAAAGTGCCTGGTCCAAGCGTCTAGTGACGCAGGGAAGGACGGACGTCCCCAGGACGTCCCCAAAGGAGCGTTGGGCGCTCAAACATGAGGCAGCCGCAGGCGACGAAATGGAGAGGCGTCCTCGACGCTGCAGTCGCCAGGCATCGCGCGTTTGCCGGCGGCGCTCGAGAGGACTCTTCAGCGGCAATCCATTCGCGGCTGCCTCGCCTTCTTCGGTCTCCACCTTCTGTGGCCCGCCACCTCGAGGTTGGCCGTCCGAGGCCAAAGCTTTTTCGTTTTTCGCAACGCTCAACCGGCGTCACTTGGTTCGAAACTTGTGGCCAAAGCCACTGAAGGGGGAGAGGCAATGAGACGTCTTTCAATACGACTGGTGGTGGGCGGAGTCCTGTCATTTCTCGCCGCATGCAGTTCCACTCCGAACCTAGCCCCGCCTCCCTCCCTTTCGAGTGTTCAGCCGAACTCGGGTTCGACTGCAGGCGGCACAGCCGTCACCATTGCCGGAGCCAATTTCCAAGTCGGCGCAAGCGTCCACTTTGGTTCAGCGCCAGCGACGGGAGTGACCATCAACAGTGCGGCAAGCATTTCGGCCGTCACCCCCGCGGGGGCAGCGGGAGCTGTCGACGTGACCGTCACCAATCCAGACAGCCAGTCCGCGGTGCTCCCCAGCGGATTCCGTTATCTCGCCCCTTGCCTCCTCCCTTCCACGGTCACCTCCAACATGACCCTCGACAACAGTTGTATTTGGACGGCTGCGGCGACCGTCACCGTCGGCGGGTCGAGCAGCCCGGTGCTCACCATCCTGCCAGGGACGACCGTCGAGTTCGCGCCCGGTACAGGCGGAAACAACGGTGCCGCCCTCCGTGTCGGAGCGGACGGGCAACCCGGCTCGCTGGTGGCGAATGGAACCAGCGCATCCGGCATCCTCCTCACTTCCGAGTCCTCGTCTCCTGCCCCGGGTGATTGGGGCGGAGTTCTCATTGGGCCCCAGGGCGGCGGCACGTCGATGGAGTACGTCACCATCAACTACGCGGGGGGCGCAGGGGGCAACGACTTACCAAACACCGATGCCGCTGGGCTGACCGTTGAAGGGGGAGATGTCTTGAGTGGGAGCGCCAGTCAAACTCCCGCCCCACTGCTCAGTTACGTCACGGTCCACAACAGCGCTGGCCACGGCCTGGTGTTCGCCGGGCTGGACACGGGGTTTGGCCCGAACTCGGGTTACATCAGCGTCATGAACTGGGAATTGACTGAGCACTTCCCCTTGGTCATCGAGGCGAATGAGGGGGGAACAGTTCCAACGACCATTTCCGCGACACCTTCGACCAGCGCTTCAGCCGTGGTGGAAATTCAGACGTTTGTTAACCAATTCTGCCTCGTCGCAGCAAGCACGACCTGGCCCGCCATCCCGCTGCCTTATTTCATCGAGACCACCGTGCAGGTCATCTCCTCAGGCCCGACTGGCCCGGATGACACCCTCACCATCGCCGCTCCCAACACGGTCGAGTTCGCCTCAGGCACCGAATTGGACGTCGACCCGCCACCGGCTGGTTCCAACAACCAGTCCAATGGGAACAGTTATTTGGTCGCCGCTGGGTCGGCAGGAAATTCCATCACTTTCACCAGCGGCGCGGCGAGCCCCGGGCTAGGGGATTGGGCTGGCCTCAATTTCTGGTGCACAAATGCCAACCAGAGCACGGGCTCTTCATTAAGTTACGCCACCATCGAGTGGGCTGCAGCGGTGAATAATTCTGGGCCCACGGGAACCGGGGAAATCGCCATGGGCGATGGACAACAAACGGCGAATGGACCCTTGGGTCCTGTCATCGCCAATTGTAATTTCATCAATTATGGTACCGCCAACAACGACTACGGAATTGCGTTGTTTGACGTTTCCAACGTGAGTCTCAACGACTATCTCTCTGCCAACAACACCTTTGCGACTGCCTATCAAGTCATCCAATATTGCTCGGGGCAGATTACAGATGGAACGTGCAACCCATGAGCGAGCGACTGAGATTTTCGACTCGCTCGGAGGGGAAGGGCTCCGTCACTCTGAGGCTATCGGCGCGCAGTCGAGTGCTACGCATTTAGGCCCAACTTCCGAAGCCGGGCGAGCACCGGCGTGGCGATTTCTCCACGCTATGGTTCGCGCGGCATGGCGCCCGCGAGCAGCAAAACGGCTCCGCAAAACATCAGGGTGTCTGCCAAGTAATTGAGACCGTTGTCCAGGCTGGCGCGTTGCACGACTGCGATCGGCAGATAGACGAACAACTCCAAGAAAAGCACTGTCAAGCCAAGCCACGTTGCCGCTGCGCGGACTTTCTTGCCAACAAGCAAGAGGGTACCCGCGAGTGCGTAAACCGGGGCCGCCAGGTACGTCCAAATTGCGTGTCCGTAAACGTACTCCGGCGTCACCAGGTTCAGCGGAACGCCGGGAACATAGTCGCCGTGCATGAATTGCTCGAAGCTGAAAACCAGCACCGGAATTGCAACGAAGTACCGCGCCATCGTCGCAAGGATGTCCCTGCCAGGCTTGCGCGGCGGCTCGGTGAGGCTGGCTGCCAGCGCTAGAGCGCCTCCGCTGAAGGACAGTTCGCGTAGCGCGAGCGTAAGTGCAATCCGATCGCCCGGGTCTTGTGCCCAAGCTGGGGCGTCCATCAGCACTGCGAACAAGAAAAACGTCAAAGCGAGCAAGCTCGCCGAAAGACGCGTCTGAATCCTCGTCGCGAGGCTGACACCGGCTGCGATAAAACAAGCACCGATGAAGTACGCCCAAAATGTATGCCACGGAATCCACGCTGGCACGATGGACGCAATGGCCTCCGTCCGCGTGAAATGTTCAGTGCCAAAGGCCGCGAGTGGCGCCGCGTAAAAAACTGGCCCAAGCAGAATCAGCTTGTCGACGCCTCGCGCCTTTGACCAATCGTCGCGGAAAACAGTGACGACCAGCCAGATTGCAAGAACGGCTCCACCGACGAGATACGACCAAATCACCTCGCTGGGAATCGAATTCATAAAGCTGCCGTTCACCCCGATGCCTTTCAGCCCATTGGTGCCAGCCCGATGCTTCCACTTGCCCGGAGGCCTGGCGGCAAGAATGCAGCAAGCGGGTGCTCACCAGCTGTGAAGCGTGGGCCGAAATGCGGGGGGGCTCGCATGGCGACCGGAACCGGTCTATCGAGCGACTTCTGCTCTCAGCCGGGCGGCGATTTGCTGCGTCCCCTGAGCGCCATTCCACTGGACGAAGCGCTCGCGGTAGGACTCGAAGGGCTGCTCCAACACTCCGCGCGGATCATCGCTCCATGCGTACGCCATTCCTTCAGCGAGCCATTCGGGGAGGCGGCGAAACGGCAGATTTCCCAGCGTCTGGCTCTGCCAAGCATGGATGAGTTCATGACGCACGTAGTGCGGTTGCCACCCTCTGGGGTGCTGAGGAGCGCAAGGAGAGTCCATTTCCTCATGCGTGTTGCCCCGAACGGGTTCGTCGACTTTCGAATATCAGCCTCACCGCCAGAGGGCCCCGGCCATCACCTTCGAAGAGGTCCGAAACTCGACGACCTCTACCCGTTGACGGGCTGGCCCGGAAGGGGAGCGCTTGTCACCTTCGCCGGGGGGCGGCCGCGGTTGTGCTAGCTCCTCTGGATTCGGGGTCCATGCCGATGTCGTTGACAGCCGGGGAGTTGGAGAATAATTGTCCAATTCCCGGGACCTAGGTTTGAACCGAACCCGTCGAGGAGCGCCATGACAACCGACACGAAGTGCCCTTTCCCTCACAGCGCTGGCGGCGGCACGTCGAACCGCGACTGGTGGCCAAAGCAGCTGCGCCTGGACCTTCTTCACCAGCATTCCTCCAAGTCCGATCCGATGGGCAAGGACTTCAACTACACCAAGGAGTTCAAGAGCCTCGACCTGGCATCCGTGAAGAAGGACCTCGCGGCGCTGATGACCGACTCGCAGGACTGGTGGCCCGCGGACTTCGGCCACTATGGGCCCTTGTTCATTCGGATGGCGTGGCACAGCGCCGGCACCTATCGCGTCGGTGACGGCCGTGGCGGCGGCGGTAGGGGCCAACAGCGGTTCGCGCCGCTCAACAGTTGGCCGGACAACGTCAGCCTGGACAAGGCACGTCGTCTGCTCTGGCCAATCAAGCAGAAGTATGGCCGCAAGATTTCATGGGCCGACCTGATGATTCTCGCCGGCAACGTCGCGCTGGAAACGATGGGCTTCAAGACTTTCGGTTTCGGTGGCGGTCGCGAGGACGTCTGGGAACCGGACCAGGACGTCTCCTGGGGCACCGAGACCACCTGGCTGGGTGATGAAAAGCGCTATTCGGGAGACCGTGACCTCGACAACCCGCTCGCTGCCGTGCAGATGGGTCTGATTTACGTCAATCCAGAAGGCCCGGAGTGCAAACCGGATCCGCTCGCGGCGGCCAAGGACATCCGCGAGACCTTTGCCCGCATGGCGATGAATGACGAAGAGACGGTGGCGCTGATCGCCGGCGGCCACACCTTCGGCAAGACCCACGGCGCAGGCCCCACCACGAATGTGGGGGCCGCGCCAGAAGCCGCCGACATCGAGGCGCAGGGCCTCGGCTGGAAAAGCAGCTTCCGCACCGGCAAGGGCGGTGACGCGATCACCAGCGGCATCGAGGTCACCTGGACCAGCACGCCGACGAAGTGGAGCAACGACTACTTCCGGAACCTGTTCGGCTACGAATGGGAGCTGACCAAGAGCCCCGCCGGTGCGAATCAGTGGAAACCGAAGGGTGGCGCCGGCGCCGGCACCGTGCCGCAGGCCGACGACGCGTCGAAGCGCATCGCCCCTTCCATGCTGACCACCGACCTCTCCCTGCGGTTCGACCCGGTCTACGAGAAGATTTCGCGGCGCTTCATGGAGAATCCGATTCGGTTGGCCGACGCATTCGCTCGTGCCTGGTTCAAGCTGACTCACCGCGACATGGGCCCGCGGGCGCGCTATCTCGGCCCGGAGGTTCCCGCCGAACAACTCATCTGGCAGGACCCAATCCCCGCGGTCAATCATGAGCTCATCTCTGACAAGGACATTGCCGACCTCAAGGGCAAGGTCCTGGCTTCGGGCCTCTCTGTCTCACAGCTGGTTTCGACCGCCTGGGCGTCGGCGTCCACCTTTCGAGGCTCCGACAAGCGTGGCGGCGCGAACGGTGCCCGCATTCGGCTGGCTCCGCAGAAAGATTGGGAAGTCAACCAGCCCGAGCAACTGGCGAAGGTGCTGAAGACGCTGGAGAGCATCCAGAGCGAGTTCAACCGCGCGCAGTCCGGCGGCAAGAAGAAGGTCTCGCTCGCCGACGTCATCGTCCTGGGCGGCAACGCAGGCGTCGAGCAGGCGGCGAAGAACGCCGGTGTCAAGGTGACGGTCCCCTTCACGCCAGGCCGCATGGATGCCTCGCAGGAGCAGACCGACATCGAGTCTTTCGCAGTGCTCGAGCCGGCCGCGGACGGCTTCCGCAACTACCAAAAGGCCAAGTATTCCGTGTCGTCCGAGGAGCTGCTGGTCGACAAGGCGCAACTGCTGACGCTGACCGCGCCCCAGATGACGGCGCTCGTCGGCGGAATGCGTGTCCTGAATACCAACGTTGGGCGGTCCAAGCATGGTGTCTTCACCAAGCGCTCGGACAGCCTGACGAACGACTTCTTCCTGAGCCTGCTCGACATGGGCACGGAGTGGAAGGCGGTGTCGGACGCCAAGGACGTCTTCGAAGGACGCGATCGCAGGACCGGTGAGCCGAAATGGACCGCCACCCGGGTCAATCTCATCTTCGGTTCGAACTCGCAGCTCCGGGCATTGGCGGAGGTCTATGGAAGCTCGGACGCACAGGAGAAGTTCGTCCAGGACTTCGTGGCAGCGTGGACCAAGGTGATGAACCTCGATCGCTTCGACCTTGCATGATTCCCAAAGGCTGGAGCAGGTGACGCGGAGGAACAACCGGAGTCCCTTGGGGGACGCTGGTCCGCCGCGCCAGAAATCTCACGGCGGTCGCTTCGCCAAGATGCTGCGGGAGGTCCGGGCCGAGGCCAGGCCTGCCCGGCCGCCGGCGGTCCGGGCGAGGAGCTGGTGAAGCCTTCCGTCGTCGCCAGAGGAGGTGTGACATGAGGCGAGCACGCAAGGTGCGTGCTGTCGACCACACGCGCGCCACGGCCGACGAGGCGGCCTTCATCGCCCATTGCCGGGCCAATGGTCTCCTGGTCACCGAGCAGCGCCGAGCAATCTTCGCCATGCTGGCCACGTCCTGGGAGCATCCCAGCGCCGAGCAGAATCCACCGGGCTGTGCGGGAGCGGCTCCCTCGCCTGTCCCTGGCCACCGTGTACAAGAACCTCGAAGCGCTGCGCGCCATCGGCGCGGTGAGCGACGTGAACAGCCTCCACGAGCATGGACGCTACGAGGCGGCGCTTCCCGGAACCGGCGCCGGCCGCCCTCACCACCACCTGGTCTGTATCCGCTGTCGGAAGGTGCTCGATCTCCATGATCGCCGGCTAGATGCATTCCGGCCCTCCCCGCACGATGTGCATGGGTTCGAGGTCCGCACCGTTCGAGTCCAGGTCGAGGGCCTCTGCCCGCACTGTCGCCGCGGGTAACCAAGTCGTTGGCACGTCCGCGCAGCGCGTCGAACCTGGACACATAGACGGGACACAAGCTGCGAGCCTGAAGGCGCTAACCGTTGTGGTGAGTGGCTCTTGAGCGTCTGCCAGGTGCCGAGAGGCTCGGCGTCCACGCCTCGACTGTCCATTGCGTCTGGGAGCGTCCGGAGCTCGCAACACCGTTGCCAGCCTCAGCCACTACGGCATGCCATCGCTTTCCAGACCCTGGTCCGGGGCACCGGCCGAAGGCTCGCCGGACGGCGTCCATCTCGCGAGTTGAAGCAATGCGCCGCCAAACGCAAAGGTCGCGGCTACACCGAGAAGCCATCCCGGGTGCGTTCGGCGCAGCTCAGCAGCAAACGGGACCTCCTGTAGCAGCCGGAGGAGACCGAGCATCCCGATCGCCACACCCGCCGTCGTCGCCACCAAGGCGCGCAGAGGGCGGTGGAGAAACCCGGCAATTGCTCCTCCAAGCGCCGCAGCCGGGAGGAAGCCAATCAGAAAGTTTGGCGTTCCGAGCAGGACACCGAAGCCGAGCCCCACCGGCACCCCTAAAGCGATGGCCACCATGACTGCTGGCGCAAACAGACCGGCAGCGAAGAGCAAGACGGCCAGGCTGAGGCCGAGGACTCCCTCGTAACCGACGAGTCCTAAGGGAGCCGCCAGAGCCTCACCAAGAAGCCACCCGAGGAAGGCACCGAGCGGTGAAGCAATCACTCGGAACGCCTTTCCACCTCCGGCAACGAGGAGGAAAGCGCCTGTGAGAAGGGCAACCAAAGCCACCGGCCAGGGCAACAATTCAGAAAGCGACAGCCACGCAGCCAGGTCCACCAGAGGGGCCTGCAAGCCGAGGCTGGGGCTTGCGTTCGCCGGCACGCGCTGCGCGCTTGAGGGGCCAACCGTCACCACCAGCGCGCCAATGCAGAGGATGACGACGGTTCCCATCCCCAACACGCGCGAGCGTCGGCGCCGGCGGCTAGGCGTCGTGCGCCCGGTGGTCGATTCCTTGCCCGGACTCTCCCTGCTCGGGGTCAGAAGGAGCGGCTCTCTTCCCGACTGCTCGGCTGTCCCGACCTCCTCTGAAAAGAGACCGCGCATCAGGGCACCGAGACTGGTGTCCTCAGAGGTTCGCGCGTGACCAATCACGTATTGGAATAGGCATCGCTCCAATTCCTCGGCCGTCTGGAACCGGGCGCCCGGTTCTCGGTCCAGTGCGCGCATCAGGGTGCTCTCCAACTCGGAATCGCAAAGGGGGTTCAGCCCTGAGGGTAGTTCGATGGGCCCCTGCTGAACCGCACGGAGCAGCGCGAGGTCGCTCTCCCCTTCGAAAAGTCGCCGCCCGGTCAGCATCTCCCAAAGGATGATGCCGAGCGAGAAGATGTCACTCCGCGCGTCGACCGGTTCACCTCGCGCTTGCTCTGGCGCCATGTAAGCGAACTTGCCTTTGAGCATTCCGCTGTTCGATGCATGGTCGGCCCTCTTAGCGATTCCAAAGTCTGTCAGCTTCACCGCGCCTTCAAACGACACGAGGATGTTGTGCGGCGAGACGTCACGATGGACAAGTTCAAGGCGGTGGGCGTGCGCCAATCCCCGAGCGATTTCGAGCCCAACCTGCGCAATGAGCACGGGATTGAGTCCCGCTCCTCCGGCACGAGCCAGGACCTCGGCTAAGGATTTGCCATGCACGTACTCCATGGCCAGGTAGTAGCTGTCACCATGCAGGTCAAAATCGAAAGTCTGAACAATGTTCGGGTGGTTCAGTTGACTGGCGAGCTGAGCTTCGGAGACGAACATCTTTACGAAGCCAGGGTCAGCCACCAACACCGGCCTGACGCGCTTGATGACCACGTCCTTGGTGAATCCCGCCGGCCCTTTCGCTGACGCTAGGTACACCTCTGCCATTCCGCCCTCAGCGATTTTCCGGCGGACGACGTAGCGACCGACTGGCGTGCCGGGAGGCAGTGACAAGCGGTCCCCTCCACCAGGGCGGGAAACTACACGCCCGAAGCATTCTGGTTTCGCACAGCCCGAACCCCCGCTCGTCGCAAGGGGTCAACCATTCCTACTGCCTGAGACCCGAAAGCATCTCGGCCCCCCGAAACAGTCCGAAGAATCCATTGCAAAGTCTCGCTGCACCTTGTCACACCGGAGGGGAGTGAAGCGGGTAAACCACCAATTGTGATGAGTGTGGAATCGTGAGTCGCTTGTGCGCCGCAACGCTCAGACTGGGTACCAATCCACCTTCCTCGCGGTCGGTTCGTCTTGGTGGTTTCGGCGCTGTGCCCATCTATCGGCTCGCATCTTCGAGGGTGTTCGGCGTGCTCTCAATGACTGCCCGCAGGCGAGGCACCGCACGTTTTGTCTGTCCGGAGTCCACAGCGGCGAACCCGAGGACAAGTCCTCCCGGGCGAAGCGGACGAATGGCGAACTTTGAAAGTGGCAACATCTCCAATTGGTTCTCGAATGCCAGCCGGCAAATGGCCCGATCATTCGCGTTGGTCTTAAACCGCGCTAAGACCTGCATCCCGCACATCGAGCCGAGGACCTCGAGCTGGTCACCGAGCTCGGAAGCGATTGCGGACACCAGCGCGAGCCGGCGCTCGGCGTAGACACTGCGCATGCGCCGCAAATGACGGCCCAGCTCTCCGCTGGTGATGAATTCCGCAGCCACGGCCTGCGGGAGAAGCGCGACGTAGCGGTGCAGCGCGGACATCCCCGCAGAGAAGGAGTCGACGAGCGCGTCGGGGACGACGAGATACGCCAAACGCAGCCCAGGAAACATTGACTTGCTAAGCGTCCCTGCATGCAGGACGACATCGCGATCGTCAAGGCCCTGCATGGCCGGGAGAGGTCTCCCCTCGTAGCGGAATTCACTGTCGTAGTCGTCCTCGAAAACCCAGGCGCCGGCCGCGTCGGCCCATCCGATGAGGAGCATCCGACGCTCCAGTGACAGTGTGGTGCCCAACGGCGCTTGGTGGGCAGGGGTCACATACGCGAGCCGCGCGCGGGGGGCGGTGGCGATGCCTCTCGAAACGTCCAAGCCGGCACGGTCGACCGGTACCGGCACAAGCTTCAGCCCCGACGCCTCGAGGACACGGCGGGCGCCAAAGTAGCCCGGATCCTCCATCCAAACTGAATCGCCTCGGTCGAGCAGGAGGCGAGAAGCGACATCGAGCGCCTGATGGACGCCCGAAAAGATGAGGATTCGGTCGGCGTCACAACGGACTCCTCGTGACACACGCAGGTGCTCCGCGAGTGCCTCACGCAGCGGACGATATCCGCGAACGTCCACGTCCCGGAAACGCCGGGGCTCTGACCTTCGCGCCTGACGCGCCATCAGCTGCCCCCAACGAATGCGCGGGAACAAGTCGACCGCTGGCGTGTAGGGCAGAAATGGCCTCGGTGGCCCGGGTGCGGCCACCGGGAAGAGCCCTTTAGCAAGCGAAGAGCCGCGCTCCGATAGCGTGACCGAGAGTCGGCGCTTGCGAGAGGAAGAGGCACGGGTTGCGGGCGAAAACCAGCCATCTGGCAGCGTCTCCACAACGAAGGTGCCGGCCCCGCGAGCGCAGCGGAAGTAGCCCTCGGCGCTGAGCTGCTCGTATGCGAGGACCACCGTTCCTCGCGCGACGCCGAGCTGATGAGCAAGGTCTCGAGTCGCTGGAAGGCGTGCGCCCGCGCCGAGGCGCCGGTCAAGGATGGCGGCGCGAAGCGCGTCGTGAACCGCGAGCTGCAGGGACCGCCCGCCAGAGAGGTCCAGCATCAGCGGGAACTCCGACGAAGGCCTGGCGTCGGTCATTGCGGGGCTCCCCTTGGTCCAATCAACTTGCCATGAATTGGACCTAGGCGATGGACCAAACGAACCGTACCCTTCATGGCACTTAGGACGCCAGGTGGCGGTCTAACTGAGCCGAAATTTAGAGACCAACAGGGGAACCCACATCGCGCACCTTCCTCGGCTCGGGGTGCCGATTGCATTGCGATGAGATGCACTCTTGAAAGCTTTTCACGGTTCTTACCGAACGCGCACAGGTTTCGGACGCGTTCTCGATGCGGGGAAAGGAGCTTCGCATGCACAAAATACTTCGCTTCTTTGTCGTTTTGCCGATCAGCGTCTCGTTTGTACCGTCGGCTGCGTCGGCACAAGAGTTTACGACCGTCCAATTTCCTGGTGCGGTGACCACCATTTTAACCGGCGGCCCCAATCCAGAAGGCACGAGCGTCGGTGATTATACCGACACCTCTGGCGTCACTCACGGCTTCACGTTGACGAAAGGGGGCACATTCACGTCGTTCGATCCTCCGGGTTCCGCGTTTACGACTCCTAACTTTATCAATCCGGAGGGAGTGATTGTTGGCGGTTATCTGGATGCGTCGGGCATCAGCCGCGGTTTTGTTCTGAATGAGGGAACATACACAACGTGCGACTTCCCAGGGGCGGCCGGCACCATTCTGACTGGTATCAGTCCATCGGGTGAAATCTCAGGAGAATCCTGTGACGCGCCCCTCTGCAACACGATCACCCACAGTTTTGTACTCTCTAAAAAGGGCGTCTTTACGAGCTTCGACCCACCCGGGGCAATCAGCAGTGCGGCCAGTACTGTTAGCCCTTCCGGCAAAGTCGTCGGTTTTTACATTGATAGTGCCGGAAACTCTCATGGGTACGTGCTTGACCACGGGACGTACACCACCATTGACGTTCCAGGTGCGGTATTCACGTTTGCTGGAGGTGGTAACGCCGAGGGCGATGTCGTAGGCCAATACGCCGACGCCAACGGCGTCGCCGGCGCTTTCATCCTCAGCAAGGGCGTTTTCACGACCTTCGAAGCACCGGACGCCGGCACAAGCTCCGGTCAGGGCACTGGCGCATCCGGGATTAATCCTTCGGGTACCATCGTCGGCTTCTATGTAAACTCGGCCGGAGCTACCTTCGGATTTATCCGAACCAAGTAGGAACTGAAGTCACGCTGATTTTGGTAGCCTCTTGATGTTCCCTCGCCAGAAGCAGTCTTCTGCATGGGCGAGGGGGCCACCCACCGATGCCGGGCCGAGCAAGCCCACTTCACCTGAGTCACTCTTCGCCGCGACCAACTGCTGCTAAAGAAGGCCATTTGGACCACGTGTCTGTGGGCTTCCTGCCTGCATCTCAGCTGTGGGAGTTCCAGACGCCCAAGAGCCTCCAGGTGGCTGAGGCCGACCCGGATGGCATCGCTAACCCTGACAACGGCGTGTTGCCGAGGCTCTATGTCCGCGGTTAAGCCCCTCTGCTGTCACGTCACCATTGTGACGGCGGGGTCGGCGACACTCACCATGTGAGGTCCGGCGGCCGCCACCTCAAGGCCGAGAATAGCGGAGAGGGCCTCATGCACTCGTCGTTAATTCTACAGTTGGGCGTAAATCTGATGGGCCTTCTGCTCGCCTATTCTGCTGCGGAGGCTGCGACACCGCCCAACCCGGGTACCAGCCTGGCAATGGAGGAGTTCAAGGTCCACAGCGACCCTGGAATCGACATCTTTGTCCGGAATAAGCACCCATCGACGATGACGAGTTTCGAAGCAACAAAGACCGTGCTCTTCATCCATGGAGCAGTTGGCCCTTCGGAAAGCACCTTCGACCTGAGCCTCGGCGGCTTCTCGTGGATGGACTTCATTGCTGACGATGGCTACGACGTCTACCTGATGGATGTCCGCGGTTACGGCCGCTCCACGCGCCCGCCCCAGATGAGTCTGCCCCCCGCTGAGTCGGCGCCCGTTGCGACAACGGAAGAGGCCGTCCGGGACGTGGCCGCCGTGGTTGAGTTCATCAAGCACCGGCGAGGCATTGGCAAGCTCGATGTGCTGGCATGGTCCTGGGGAACCTTCATCGCTCAGTGGTACGCCGCAAAGAACAACACCAACGTCAACAAGCTGGTTCTGTATGGGCCCCTCTGGATTCGCCAGACGCCTTCGATGGCGCCCCCTGCCGCTGGCCAGTTCGGGGCCTACAGTTCCTTTACAGCTGCACAGCTCAGAGCCGAAGCGCTCGCGGGAGTCCCGGAGGACAAGAAGGCTGACCTGATACCAGAAGGGTGGCTCGACGCTTGGGCCTCGGCTCAGCTTGACACCGACCCCGAGGGTTGGCAGCAGCATCCTCCGGTGTTCCGGGCTCCCAATGGAGCCCTCTTCGACGTCATGCGCTACGAAAGTGGGGCAACCATTCCCTTTGACGTCAAGGACATCCGCGTTCCAGTCCTGCTCATCAAAGCCGAGTGGGACAACATCACGCCCAGCTATATGGCCCAGTCCTTGTTCGTGCGGCTCGTGAACTCGCCCTCGAAGCGTTACATCGAGTTGGGCGAGGGGACACACACGGTGGACCGGGAGAAAAACCGGATGATGCTGTTGCGGGAGGTCCAGTGCTTCCTGGATGAGCCAATCCAAACCAGGAAGTAAGGTGTTGCAGGGAGGTGCTTCTCAACTCGTGGCCCCCCCCCGCGTTGGCCTAACAACCATGAGTGCCACCGTGGCCGACGCAGAATAGTGCCAGAGTCGGCGCACAGGTCTTGGACCGTCAACACACCGGCACCGCTGGAACAGTAAGAATCCCGCTCGTCTCGACCGCGGACCCTGTGGGCTATAATGGCGAGGCAACGACTGGGAAAGTGAGGGGTCCTGTGGACAACAATGCTTCCAGGGAGCAGCGCGCGCTGGCGGTGTTGCGTGTGGCCCTCGGCACGATGTTCGTCTGGGTTTTCTTCGAAAACCTGGGGAAAGGCGCGTACACACCGGCTGGGTACCAGGGAGTCATCGACTACTACCTGAAGAATGGGCACGCACCCGGCGTCTGGAAAAGCGTCATGTCCATGGCTGCAGCCAACGCGCGGGTCGCCGCGCCGCTCCAGGCTGCGACCGAGCTCGGGCTTGGCGTGCTCCTCGTGGCGGGGGCGGCCAGCCGCGCCGCGGCGGCCGCCGCCGGAGCGTGGCTCTTCACCCTGTGGCTGTCGGAATTCGGCAGCGCTTGGATATGGGAGCTGGGCATGCCCATCATCGTCGCATTCAGCCTCGCCTCGGTGCGTTCCGGGCGCAGGTGGGGCCTCGACGGCCTGATCGCGCGCCGCCGTCCGGGTTGGCGCCTCGGATAGGTCGATTCCGGATGCGAGTCAGCGTTGTCATCCCCACCTACAACGAGGCTGGGTCCATCGCACGCGTCCTGGACGAACTTCCTGCGTCCCTGGTCACGGAAGTGCTGGTCGTCGATGCTGACTCGACTGACGGGACCCGGGAGATTGCAGCCGCGCGTGGCGCGCGTGTCATCGTCGAGCCACGTCGCGGATACGGTCGCGCCTGCCTGGCTGGCCTGGCAGCCGCGAAGGAACCGGACACCGTCGTATTCCTCGACGGGGATTACAGTGACCGGCCTTGCGAGCTGGGGCGTCTGCTCGACCCGATCCGCGAAGGTTCCGCAGACATCGTCCTCGGATCGCGACTTGCCGGCGGTCTTGAGCCAGGGGCGATGCCGTGGCACGCCGTGTTCGGGAACCGCCTTGCGGCGACGTTGATCCAGTTGCTGTACGGTGTCTCGTTGACGGATCTCGGGCCGTTCCGGGCCGCGCGCTCCGAAGTGCTGCGGGCCCTCGACTTACGCGAGATGACCTACGGCTGGCCCGTCGAGTTGGTGACGCGCGGCGCGATGCGCGGCTACAGAGTGACGGAGGTCCCCGTCAGCTACCATCGGCGCATCGGCGTTTCGAAGATTAGCGGAACGGTGCGAGGCTCGATCGGCGCCGCCTGGTGCATCCTCGCGGGCATCCTGAAGAACCGGCTCGGCGCGGCGACGAGTCGAACCGAACCCGGACCCGTGAAATGAGCCGAAGCAGTGTCGATTGCCGAACCAAAGAAATGCGTGGGGCCGTCGTGGTCATGGCGAAGGCTCCCCGGGAAGGTTTCGCCAAGACGAGACTGGCCGGCGCGTACCCGGCAGCCGACGTCGTCCAGCTCGCCGAGGCCATGCTGCGCGACACGTTGACGCTGGTGCAGAAACTCTCTCGCGTCCACGTGGCCGTGATGTGCCCTTCTGAGGAGGTGGCCGACATCCAAGCGCGCTTGCCGGCGAGGGTACACGTCGTCGGCCAGCGCGGCAGCGGGCTCGGCGCCGCGTTGGTTTCGGCCTTCGAGCATTTCGTCCCGGAGTTCCGCCGTGTGATTGCGGTCGACAGCGACAGTCCGCACCTGCCCCTCGCCACCCTACAGTCGGCCTTTCAGCTTCTGGAGACCCACGAGTTGGTGGTGGGACCGACCGAGGACGGCGGCTACTACCTTGTCGGGGCGTCGGCGATGCACCCGCGCCTGTTCGAGTTGACTCCGCTGGGCACAGGGAATGCTCGCGATGCGCTGCTCGGGAACGCGCGAACACTCGGCTTGCCGGTGGCTTTCACCGAAGCGTCGTACGATGTGGACGTGCCGGCGGATTTGCGCCGGCTCGCCGCCGAGCTACGCATCGAACCCGCGCGAGCGCCTCGCACGGCCGCTCTCCTCGCATCGTGGCGACCGGGTTGGGGCGACCACGACGATGAGCGCGCCGGATGACGCCAGGAGACCGATGCGCGCCAGCCATGGACTGTGCATCAGCGGCGCCATCGTTGGTTCGGCGCTCGTCACCTTCGGCCTGATTCGACCGGCCGACGGCTCGGCCGCGTTCTTCGTTCTGCTCGCACTGGCCGCGGTCGGCTACCTCGCAGCGCTGCACCAGGTGACGAACGGCCTACGGCCTTCCGCGCGGATGCTGCTGGCCTGCGCCGTCCTGGCGCTGGCCTGGCGGGTGCCGATGCTGCTGACGCCTCCCGAACCTAACGCTGACTTGCGCCGCTACCTATGGGACGCGCACCTCGTCCGGGCGGGCCTCAGCCCTTATGCAGTCGTTCCGGCCGACCCTGCATTCGCGCATCTGCGGACCAGCGAGAACTGGCCGGTAAACAACCCCGACGTGCCGAGCCCCTACCCTCCGGGCGCGCAGCTCTTCTTCCTCGCGGCGACGACGCTGAGTGAATCAGCGCGGAGCATCAAGGTAGCCGTTCTGCTCTGTGACGCGCTGCTGGCGTTTGTCGTGTGGCGTTCGCTCCTCGCCGCCGGCGCAAACCCCGGCTGGGTGCTTGCGTACCTGTGGAGCCCGCTCGTCTCGCTCGAGGTCGCCCGTCACGGGCACGTGGACGTGGTCGGCGCGCTCCTCGTCGCCTGCGCTGCGTTTGCCCTCGCGCGCGGCCGGAAATTTGTGGGGAGCGTCGCCTTTGCGCTGTCGGTAGCAGTGAAGCCCCTTCCAATCGTTCTCTTGCCGCTCCTGTGGCGCCGTGTCTCGCGACGCCATGTCGTCGTCGCAGGCGCCTTGCTGCTGGTGCTTTATGTGCTGTTCTGGGACCACCGCGGCCTGCCCATCGGGTCTGTTCCGGAAGTAATTCATCGTTTCCGCTTCAACGGGCCAATCTTCTCGGGTGTCGCCTCGCTTGTAGGGCCGCCCGCGGCCACCGGGTTCGCAGTTGCCGTTGGTTTGGCGGTCGGCGTTTGGGCGCGGCGTCGGCTCTCGCTGGCTTCGCCGCAAGCCTGGGCGTGGCCGATGGCGGCAGTGCTGGTTTGTGCGCCATTGGTCTACCCCTGGTATCTCCTCTGGCTCACGCCGTTTCTGGTCGCGCCGCCGACGATGCCGTTGACGATTTGGACGGTATCCATCCTGAGCGCCTACAGCGCGTGGGGGCTCGTCGGCGTGCCATGGGCGGTGCCTGGCTGGGCGCTTCTGGTCGAGTATGGAGCGCTGGTCGGCGCTGTCTTCTGGCTGTGGCGAAGCAAGCGCTTGAGATTGGACGCCGACCTCAATCCGTCGTCGAGGAGCGTTCCATGACGAGGACGGTGCAGGCGCTGCCAGCCTTGGGCAGATGCGTATCCGGCACGACGCGCATCGGCGGCCGGTCTGCGCCGGGCATGGTAGAGGGCAGTACGTTCAGGCCTATGGAGCACCCTGACGAATTCCGGCGGCGAGATGTCTCCAGCAGCTTTACTTGGCCTCTATCCAGGTACTGGACCCCACCAGTTTGACGGCCACGTTCGAGAAGAAAACGCGCATCGGCGCGCCATCGGCCGTTCCGCGGTGATCCAGTGAAAAGAGCAGCGGTCCCGCCTTCTTATATTCAGTCCAGGTCGCAATGACGAGACTTGGCTTTGTGCTACCGCCGTGACGAAAGACGAGGTCCCGAATTCGGTCGTCGGTGCCGACGTAAAGTTCCCAGGTGTCACCCGGCGTGTAGCCCACGTTCGAGGGATACTTCAGCACCACCTTCCGGGCGGATCCTTTCCCAAGCGGGACTTTCTGCATGCCGGCATCCTGAACTGTGGCGCTGGTATCCCAGACGAGATGGAACGGGAGTAATAGCCAGTATTGGTCGTTGAAAAACGCCGGATCGACTTCCTCCTTCACGAACGCGCTCTGAGTTGCGAACTCAGAGCGCGAGTAAGTGACCTTGACGGGGAGACCGGCCTTGTCCTTTCCGTCGTATGAGATTCGGTCCGCCTTCGGCTCCCAGACCCACGAACGCGAGACCTTGAACTTTCCTTTACCGACATCGATGTTGAAGGTGTACCGGATGGCCTCGATTTGACCAAAGGAGTCGAGACCATAGGTCTTCGCAATCTGCTCGGCGATGGCCGGGAGCTGCTGCGCGGACACAGGTGTCGCTGGACAAAGCATTCCGATGAATACAGCAGTCGTCACGGCAACGCGGCCTGCTCTCATCATGGGGCCCTCCTGGGCGACTCGACATTCGAGTTTCCGAGATGCGGGTGGTGAATGCGATGGGTCGGGCGGCCTCTCGGCAGCCGCCGTGCCAGCGGCGGGCTGGTAAAGGCCGACGGCATCCAACGCGCGCCGGCCTGCCACGTCAAGCGTGGGTGGCTCCGTCTGTCCGATGAGACTGCTCCCGGTGACGGCGTTCGGACTCGAACGGCTCGAAGCCGTCATCGTGGAGCAGCGGTTGAAGCAGGGAGGGGCTCTAGGCGCAGCGGAACACGTTGGCCACAGAGGTGGCGAAGCGCCGCTCCTCGGCGAAGGCGCGCCTGACTGCCTCGATTGCCTCGACGAGAGGAAAAAACCGACCGGTGACGAAGAAGTCCTGGTCTGTCGCCCCGACGGGATGCCAGTAGACGCCCGCCCGGGTGAAGGTCACCTCTGGAACCAGGTCCGACCGCGACAGGGCCACGCCCTCCTCGGCGAACCCGCGGAGGGCGACTCGGCGCACGACGCAGTCCTGCTTCGGAATACCCTCCCGCTCGACGAACTCCTGGAAGTCCTGCTCCGCCTGCGCGTCGGTCACGGTCGAGGCCAGCCGGACGCGGAAGCCTTCCTCCCGGGCGCTGGCGATGCCGGCCCGGGCCTTCTCCCAGCTCCCGGCTCCTCGATGCCGGTCGTGGAGCGCGGCGGTGGGACTGTCGAGACTAATCTGCAGGACCACACGGTCGCGGGGGAGTTCTTGAAGGGCGCGCAGGCGCTTGCCGGCGAAGAGAAGTCCGTTGGTGAGCACGGTCGTCGGAAGAGCCCGTCCACAGGCCAGCAATATCTCGGCGATGTCCGAGCGCAGGAACGGCTCGCCTCCGGTGACGAAGAGTTCACGGACGCCGGCCTCGGGCGCCTCGGAGGCAGCGCGCTGGATGTCCTCAAGCGGGAGCGCCTGGGGATCCGCCCGCGGTGAGGAGCGCACGCAGCAATAGTCACAGGCGAGATTGCAATCGAAGTTGGTGTAGAGCCACAGCCGCTCCCCAACGACTGGCGCCTCCTCATACGAAAGCAGCGGCCCCTTGCGGACGACGAACCGGCTGGTCTCACCCTCGCTGGTCACCTCGACGATTGCGTTCCCGGTGAAGCGAGCCCAGAGGTCAAGGTCGGGCCCGAGACGCGCAGGACCGAGCAGCGAGAGGAGGTCGCCGTCGGCCAAACCCTGGAACGCCGCGAGGAGGTCGTTCAGCAAGCCGTTCGAGAAGTCCTTCGCGTCCGCTCGAAGCTCCGCCTTATGGCGCAGCGAGCCCATTCAGCCCGACCGCGCGAGGAAGCCCTGCTGGAGCGCTGCCTCGCGAAGCGAGCCGTAGCCCTCAGTGCGGGGGGACACCCACTCTTTGAGGCCTTCGGCGTCGAGGATGGGTCGGAGGCGCGGGTCGCCGTTCATTCTGAAGAGCGCGTCGGTGAAGCGGGTGGCATCCTCGGTGGGAAGGCCGACCCGCGCGGTGAACATGCAATGGTGGTAGCGCGGAGACGACCAGATGGACTCCACGGCTCCTGCCGGGACGAGCTGGCCCGAGAGAACGCCCGCCCAGAAGGGGCTACCCACCGCGCCCGCATCGGCTTCGCCGTTGAGGACGGCACGGAGCACGTCGACCTCGCTGGTCCCGGTGTCTCCATGCTTCCCGAGGTCGCTGTCGAAGCGGAGCGACTGGTAGTCCCGGTCCTCGACCAGGCCTGCCTGAGCGAGGAAGTGCACTGGAAGAATCGCCGCGTGGCCGCTGTCACGGCTTCCGAGGGCGACACGCTTTCCGCGGAGGTCCGACAGCTGGCGGACGCCACCCCCTTTGCGAACCACAATCTCCGTCCACCACTCGAGGTCGGTGTCTCGCATCGCGAGCGGCCTGCACTTGCCCTGACTGAAGTGGTCCGACTGCAAATAAGCGAGGTTGGTGTTCCAGGCGATGTCGATGCGTCCGGCAAGAAGCGCAGCCACCTGAGCCGGGTAGCCCAGGTACAGGACGACCTCGACCGGGACCTTCGCCTCGTCGCGGAAGTACCTCCGCATGCCCTCCCAAATCCCGATGACCTTCGGGTCGTAAACCACGGCGCCCAGGTTGATGGTCTCGAGCATGGAGAGTGCTCAGTGCTCAGAACAGCGGGATGCCGAGGAGCGACTTTCCGATGAACTCGCGGAGGACGTCCACGGTGGGCGCCATCACCGAGCCAGCGTGCGCATCACGAAAGTAGCGTTCGATGGACGTGTGCTTGGAGAAGGCGGCGCCGCCGCAGGCCTGCATCGCGCTGGAGGTGACCCGGATGGCGGTCTCCCCGGCAGCGGCCTTGACCTCGAGGACGCGGAGCATCGTGAGCGGGCCGGGGGTCTCCAGCGCGCCGACGCAGTCGTCGACTCGGTGCGCGAGGCCATCGGTGTCAATCTGCATCTGGGCGAGCCTCTGTCGCAGCGTCGGTAGCGCTTCGCCGAGCGAGGTATTGCCCAGATGCTCGAACTTGCTGGTCTTCAGATGAGCCACAGTTGCCGCCACCACGGCGCGGCAGATGCCGAGGGAGACGGTGGCACTGGCCAGGTTGAACCAGGGCAGCACGACGTTCAGCTTGGCCGCGAAGCCGCCGCCCTCCTCGGTGAGGCGGCGGTCGTCGCCGACCTCCACCGCCTCAAGCGTCATTGGGGACGATGCGGTCGCCCGCAGGCCCAGGCCGTCCCAGGGCGCCGCGACGCGCATCCCGGCCGCAGACCCCCGGAACCAGGTACAGCGTCGAGTCGGTGCTGCCCTTCGCCTCGGGTGAGAGTGTGGTGATGACGTAGCTGTCTGCGACCCCGGCGCTGGTTACCCAGGACTTCTTCGCGTTCAGCCGAACGCCGCCGTCGGAGCGGGAAGCCTTGGAGATGGGCGCCCAGAAGTGGCTGCGCAATCCGGCCTCGCTGAAGGCGAGGGTGGTGAGATGTTTGCCCCGGGACATGTCCCTGAGCGCCGCATCGGCTGCCCGGCTGCCGGTCGTCTTGGCGCCAGCGATAATCACCTCGCTTGCGCAAACGTGCATCATGTAGACCATCGCCACCGACGGGTCCGCTTCGGCGAGGATGGTCATGACCTCCGCGAAGGCACGTGGGCCGAGGCCTGAGCCACCGAAAGTTGTCGGGACGTTGAGCGCCAGCAGCCCGGCCTGTCCGAGTGCGGCTACGGCGTCGGTTGGGAAGCTCCCAGCCCTGTCATGGTCGTGCGCTGCGGGGGAAATCGTCGCGTCGGCAATCTCACGTGTCCGGGCGACTGCTTGTTGGTGGTCTGGTGGGGTCATCACTCCCTCCTCGAGCCCAGGAATATCCTCAGGCGCAGCTCTTCGTCCACACGCCCGGCGGCGCCGATGCCCAGTGTCGATGGAAGCCCCTCGACTTGCAGTCGCCTCGGAATGCGATGGACGCGCGCCAGTACCCTTGCACCGGCGTACCTCTCCCGGCGTCAATCCGGCTACGCCTCCGGTTCAACTTCCCGTTGGCGAGGAGACTTTCGTCGTTGGTTGACGACGGCGTCGGGACCCCGCGGCGAGGCGAAAGCAGCGCTTCACCAGGCCAGCAGCTGTCCTGTGCCGCGGCGACGACGCGGCGCGCTGGACCCATCGGATGGGCGCGCCAGGGTTTTTGGGTCCTGGCCCCGTGTTGCCGAGCGAGCTTATGGTCCGCCCCCTCGGATGTCGCCACCCGAAAGGGAGCGTTGCATGACCCAAGCAACATTTCGCCCCACTCCGCCGCGCTTCGCACAGACGGTGCGCCGGGACGCATGGTGGGCGTGGCCGTCGGTGGTGTTGGTGCTGCTGACTGTCTTTATCGTCTACGCCACCTGGGCGGCGTTTCAGAATGCAACCACTACCCTTCGGGCCGTACCTGTCGCCGTTCTACTCGCCAGAGCTGTTCGGCGATCCCAACCCACGCCTGGTTCGGCCCGAAGCCAGCCGCCTGGCCTGGCTGGCTGCCCTTTCTCGCCGGCGCTCTCATTCTCGCCGTTCCCGGCCGGGTTTCGCTTCACCTGCTACTACTACCGCGGCGCCTATTACAAAGCCTTCTGGGCCGACCCGCCGGCCTGCGCCGTGGGTGAGCCGCGTCAGCCACTACCGTCGGCGAGTGCGGCTTTCCGCTGATCCTCCAAAACGTCCATCGCTACTTCCTCTACCTGGCGTTGGCCTTTTCATCCTCATTCTCGTGCACGACGTGTGGAAGGCGCTTTGGTTCGCAGACCCGCCACCGGCCAAGTCCTCTTCGGGGTCGGCGTCGGGACGTCTGCTGTTGGCCGTGAATGTGGTGCTGCTGGCGGGTACACGCTGGGCTGCCATTCGCTGCGGCATCTGGTCGGCGGGCAGTTCAACCGCTCTCGCAGCGTCCCGATACGCAACAGAGGCCTACGCCTGCGTCAGCTGCCTGAACAGCCGCCACATGCGCTGGGCGTGGCCCAGCTTGTTTTCGGTGGCCTTCTCCGACGTCTACATCCGGCTCTGTTCGATGGGCATCTGGCACGACTGGAGGTTCTTCTGATGGCCGAGTACGAGACCCACGAGCATGATGTGCTGGTGGTGGGCGCGGGCGGCGCCGGGTTGCGGGCCGCCATCGAAGCGTCGGCCGGCGGCGCCAAGGTCGGGCCTGGTCTGCAAGTCGCTGTTGGGCAAAGCCCACACCGTGATGGCCGAGGGCGGCGTCGCCGCGGCGCTGGCCAACGTCGACGACCGCGACAGCTGGAAGGTCCATTTCGCCGACACGATGCGCGGCGGCCAGTACGTCAACAACTGGCGGATGGCGGAGCTGCACGCCAGGGAGGCGCCAGAACGGGTCCGTGAACTGGAGGCCTGGGGCGCGGTTTTCGATCGCACTCCGCGACGGCCGCATTCTGCAGCGCAACTTCGGCGGGCACGCTACCCGCGCCTGGCGCACGTCGGCGACCGCACCGGGCTGGAGATGATTCGTACCCTGCAGGACCACGGCATTCAGCAGGGCGATTGACGTGCTCATGGAATGCACCATCGTCAGCTCTGCTCGAAGTACGGCGACCGCGGGTGCGGGCGCGTTCGGCCTACGATCGCGAGCGCGGACGCTTCCATCTCTTTCGCGCCCGGGCCGTGGTGCTCGCGCACCGGGCGGCATCGGCCGCGCCTACAAGATCACCAGCAATAGCTGGGAATACACCGGCGACGGCCAGGCGCTCGCCTACGACGCTGGCGCCGACCTGATGGACATGGAGTTCGTCCAGTTCCATCCCAACGGGCATGGTCTGGCCGCCGAGCGTCCAGGGATCCTGGTCACGGAAGGCGTGCGCGGCGAAGGCGGAGTCCTGCGCAACAAGGAAGGCAGCCGCTTCATGTTCGAGACATCCCGGCGAACTACCGCACGCAGACCGCAGACAACGAGGAAGAAGGCTGGCGCTACACGCAAGGGGACAAGAACGCGCGCCGCCCGCCCGAGTTGCTCACCAGCGACCACGTCGCCCGCTGCATCGTGCGCGAGATCAGGAAGGACGCGGCAGCCCGCATGGGGGCGTGTTCCTCGACATCTCGTGGATCAAAGAAAAGCTTCCGAACGCTGAGGAGCACATCAAACAAGAAGCTCCCCAGCATGTACCATCAGTTCATACAGCTGGCGGACATCGACATCACCAACACGCCGATGGAAGTCGGACCCACCACCCACTACATGATGGGCGGCATCAAGGTGGACGGCGACAGCCAGATGTCCACCGTTCCCGGCCTGTTCGCTGCCGGCGAGTGCGCCGCAGGACTCCATGGCGCCAACCGGCTGGGCGGAAATTCGCTTTCGGACCTGCTGGTCTTCGGCAAGCGCGCCGGAGAGTATGCAGCCAAGTTTGCGCAAGCCAGAATGGGCGGGGGCAGATTGACGCCTCAGCAGTCGAGGATCGGGCCGCCAGTCGCTCGCTCGAACCGTTCGGACGTCCCAACGCCGCCGGCGAAGGTCCCTACCAGATGCAGCATGACCTCCAGACGTGATGCAGAAGTGGGTGGGAATCGTTCGCACGCAGACGGAAATGAAGCAGGCACTTCAAGGCCTCGATGGGCTATGGGAGCGCGCCCGCCGAGTGGGCGTTTCCAGCAACCGCGAGTACAACCCTGGCTGGCATACCGCACTCGACCTAAGCAACCTGCTCACCGTCTCCCAGGCCATCACTCATGCGGCCATCGAGCGCAAGGAGAGCCGGGGCGGCCACTTCCGCGAGGATTTTCCAGACAAGGACCCGGCCTTCGCCACCGTGAATATTGTGGTGCACAAAGGAAGCGACGGCACGATGCAGGTGGCCCGTCAACCTGGCCCAGAAATGCCGGCCGAGCTGAAGCAGATTATCGACGAGATGAAGTAGCTAGCCCCCGGGAGCAGAGGACAACCTCATGGCCACAGCCACCTTTCGAATCTGGCGCGGCGGCGCGCAGGGCGGAAAGCTGGAGGACTACACCACCGAGGTGTCCGAGGGCATGGTGGTGCTGGACGCGGTGCAGCAGATTCAAGCCGACTCGGCCAATGACCTCGCCGTGCGTTGGAACTGCAAGGCCGGCAAATGCGGTTCCTGCTCAGCGGAAGTCAATGGCATGCCGCGGCTGATGTGTATGACACGTCTCAACGACCTCCCACTGGAGGAACCGGTGACGGTCGAGCCGATGCACTCCTTCCCACTGATTAAGGACCTCGTCACCGACGTCTCCTGGAACTTCGCCGCGAAGAAGCAGATAAAGCCCTTCAAGCCCCGTCCACCGGATGCCCCAGACGGGACGTGGCGGATGGCACAGTCCGACGTGGACCGGGTGCAGGAGTTCCGGAAGTGCATTGAGTGCTTTTTGTGCCAAGACGTCTGTCACGTGTTGCGCGACCACGCTAAGCAGGCACAATTCGTGGGGCCGCGCCTGCTGCTGTACACGGCCGCGCTGGAGATGCACCCGCTCGATGTCGAGAACCGGGTGGCCGACCTGCAGAAGAGCGAGGGCATCGGGTTCTGCAACATCACCAAGTGCTGCACAAAGGTCTGTCCAGAAGAGCATCCACATCACGGACAACGCCATTATTCCACTGAAGGAACGCGTGGTGGACGCAGCGTATGATCCACTGCGCCGGCTGCTGTCGTATTTCCGGAAGTGAGGTCCGTATGCTGCGATTCAAGCCCATCTCCAAGGATGCCGTACCAGCCGCGCTCCAAAAGGCCGAGCGCTACCGCTTGCTCAATCAGGCGTGGGCGGCGGAGAGTATCTGTCTGGATGCACTGGAGGTCGACCCGGACAACGAAGCAGCGCTGATTACGTTGCTTTTGGCCATTACCGACCAATTCTCCGGACACAGCGGCGACGAGGTCGACCGTGCCCGAAGGCTCCTTCCACGCATCCGCGACGAATATAAGCGTGCCTACTACGCTGGCATCATCTGCGAACGACGAGGAAAGGCACAGCTTGACCTCGGAAGTCCCGGCTCGAGCGGAATCGCATACCACTCGCTGCATGAGGCGATGAGTTGGTACGAGCGGGCGGAGGCCGAGCGGCCGCCTGGAGACGATGAGGCGCTCCTCAGGTGGAATACGTGTGTTCGTCTCCTGGAGCGCCACCCCCACCTGCGGCCCGAGGTTGAGGAGCGACCCGAAGGGACCTTCGGAGAATAGCTGGCCAGCCGCCCTCCTCCTGGCCGCCTGTCTGCTGTCATGGCTGGACGCAAAATCGTCGTCACCGGGCTGGGACTGGTCACGCCGCTAGGCACCGGTGTGGAGACCACCTGGAAGGCGCTGGTGGCCGGACAGTCTGGAGTGGGTCCCATCACCCGGTTCGACCCGGGAACACTCAAGACGCGCATTGCCGCCGAGGTGAAGGACTTCGACGCCGAGCAATGGATGCCGCGAAAGGAGGTCCGACGTGTCGACCTCTTCGTCCAGTATGCGCTGGCGGCGAGCGAGATGGCGGTGCAGGCGAGCGGCCTTCGGATTGGAGGCTCGAGCGGCTATGCCCCGGAGCGGGTGGGGGTCATCCTCGGCTCGGGCATCGGAGGTTTGGCCTCGGCCCAAGAAGCCCACGAAAAGGCCTTGACGACGGGCTTCGACCGGCTCTCGCCGTTTTTTGTCCTGCAAATCCTGACCAATACGGCCGCCGGGCTGGTGAGCATCCGCACTGGAGCCGCGGGACCGAACTGGGCGCCGGTGGCAGCGTGCTCGACCGGAGCGCATGCCATCGGCGAGGCGCTGTGGTCCATTCGAAGCGGCAGAACCGATGCCGTCATCGCCGGCTCCGCGGAGGCGGCGGTGACGTCGCTGGCCATTGGGGGTTTTGAAGCAATGCGCGCGCTCTCGGCCCGGAACGACGACCCTCAGCGCGCCAGCCGTCCCTTTGACCTCGGCCGGGATGGCTTCGTCCTGGGCGAAGGGGCAGGGGTGCTCATCCTCGAAGAGGAGGAGTGCGCGCGGCGCCGGGGTGCGGAGATTCTGGCGGAGCTGACGGGGTTCGCGGCCAATGCCGACGCCTACCACCTGACGCAGCCGACCACGGACGGGGCGCGCGCCGCGTCTTGCATGCGATTGGCCCTGGAGGACGCGCAATTGAACGCCGAGGACATCGGCTACCTCAACGCACACGGGACCTCGACGCCGCTGAACGACGTGCACGAAACGCGCGCCATCAAGCAGGCCTTCGGAGCGCAAGCCCGGAGGCTCGCGATTAGCTCCACCAAGTCGATGACTGGGCACCTCCTCGGTGCCGCGGGCAGCGTCGAGGCCGCGGTGAGCATTCTGGCCCTCCGCCGCGGCCTGTTGCCCCCAACCATCAACCAGGAGTCGTCCGACCCGGACTGCGACCTCGACTACGTCCCCAACCACGCGCGGGAGGCCACCATCAAGGCGGTGATGAGCAACTCGCTGGGCTTTGGGGGGACCAACACGGTGCTCATCTTCTCGAGGGCCTGAGCCACTGGCCGAAGGCACCTTGCAGCAACGCCCGCCGGTGGGCGCTTCGAATTGCCAATTCGTTTCTGACGGCGGGCGTCCGCGGCGTCGAAGGTCATCCCGCATCGCCATCGCCAGCTTGACCCGCCGGAGGCCGCAGTCGAGGGAAGATTGCGCCACCGCACGGTGGGCCATATGAGGGACAGCTTCTATGAATGAGCGCTACGAGCCGAGGGCCATTGAGCCGAAGTGGCAGGCGCGCTGGGCGCAGGAGGGCGTCTTTCGCGCGGATGCCCGAACCGGTGCACCGAAGAAATTCGTCCTCGAGATGCTGCCGTACCCGAGTGGCACGATGCACATGGGGCACGTACGCAACTACCTGATTGGGGACGTGTACGCGCGCTATTACTGGATGCGCGGCTTTGACGTGCTCCACCCGATGGGCTGGGATGCCTTCGGGCTGCCGGCGGAAAACGCCGCCATCAAGGACGGGGTTCACCCCGCTCTCCGCACCCGGGAGAATATTGAAGGCTTCCGCCGGGAAATTGTCAGCCTCGGCTACAGCTACGACTGGACGCGGGAAATCACCACCAGTGACCCGTCCTACTACCGCTGGAACCAGTGGTTCTTCCTGCGGCTGTGGGAACGGAACATGGTGTACCGGCGCTTTGCCAAGGTGAATTGGTGCCCGAGCTGCCTCACGGTCATCGCCAACGAGCAAGTGAAAGAGGGGCGCTGCGAGCGCTGTGACTCGGTGGTGGTGGAGCGCGAGATGCCGGAATGGGCCTTTCGCGTTACCCGCAACTCGCAGGACCTCCTCGACGGACTGGAGCAGCTGCCCGGCTGGCCAGAGCGCATTCTGGCGATGCAGCGCAATTGGATTGGGCGCAGCGATGGCGTCGAGGCCGACTTCGCCCTGGAAGACGGGCGGGCGGCGGTGCGCGTCTTCACCACCCGCATTGACACCGTCTTCGGCTGCAGCTACCTGGTGCTGGCGCCCGAGCACCCGCTGGTGGAGGGCCTGGCCACCGGCGAGCGCGAAGTGGCGGTGCGCGCCTTCGTCGAAAAGATGGCCTCCACGCCGCGCAGTGAACGCACCGCTGAGGCGGCCACCAAAGAAGGTGTCTTCACCGGGGCCTATGCCCGGCACCCCTTCACCGGGGACGCCATTCCGGTGTGGATTGCCAACTTCGTCCTGGCCGACTACGGCACCGGGGCGGTGATGGCCGTCCCGGCGCACGACAGTCGGGACTTTGCCTTCGCGCGGGCCTACGGCCTCCCCATCCGGCAAGTCATCCAGCCCGTGGACGGCCGGTCGCTGGGGCCGGTGGAAAGCTGGACCGAGGCCTTCACCGACGACGGCGTCCTTTTGGACAGCTCTGTCTACTCGGGCCTTTCGTCGGCCGAGGCCCGTCGGCGGCTGACGGCAGAACTCCAGCGACGTGGCCTCGGCGCGCCCAAGGTGACATACCGGCAAAAGGACTGGGGCTTCTCGCGGCAGCGCTACTGGGGCACCCCCATCCCGATTGTCTACTGCGAGCGGTGTGACCCCGAGCGCCGCGGCATTCCACTGCCTGACCAGGCGCTGCCGGTGCTGCTTCCGGACATTGACGTCGAGCAGGTCCTCACCGGCAAGGGTGAGCCGCCCTTGGCCAAGGTGCCCTCCTTCGTCCACACCACCTGTCCCCGCTGCGGTGGCCCAGCGCGCCGGGAAGTGGAGACGATGGACACCTTCGTCGACTCCTCCTGGTACTACGCGCGCTACCTCTCGCCCACGCTGGACACCGCGCCCTTTGACGCTGCGCTGGCGCGGGCCTGGCTGCCGGTCGACATTTACGTCGGCGGCCCTGAGCACGCCGTGATGCACCTTCTGTACTTCCGCTTCTGGAGCCGGTGGATGAAGATTCTCGACCTCAGCCCGGTCGACGAGCCCGTCACCCGCCTCATTACCCAGGGAATTGTGAATGGGCCGGACGGGCGGAAAATGTCCAAGCGCTGGGGCAACGTGGTGGCGCCCAACACCATTGTCGAGCGCTACGGCGCGGACACGGTGCGCACCTACGTCCTCTTTGCTGGGCCGCCGGAGCGCGACTTCGACTGGAGCGACGACCAGGTGGAGGGTGCCCACCGCTTCTTGAAACGCCTCTGGGCGCTGGCGGCGACGCACCACGCGGCCGCCGCGAAGGCGCGCTACAGCGGACCCTGGCAGGGCCGGGCGTTGGAAATTCGCCGGCTGGCGCACAAGTGCGTGCGCCGGGTGGGGGAGTCCATCGAACGCCTCTCCTTCAACACCGCCATTGCCGGCATCATGGAGTGCCTCAATGGCCTGGCCGCGATGGAGACGCTGAAGGACGAGCCGGAGCGCGCCGCCATGGGCGAGGCGGTGCGACTGTTGGCCTTGGTGGTAACGCCCTTTGCCCCGCACTTGGCGGATGAAGTCTCCGAGGCCTACGGCGCCGTCGACTGCACCGTGAGACAGCCTTGGCCTCAGTACGACGAGGCCCTGGTCGTCGACGACGTCCTTCCCTATGCGGTGCAAGTCAACGGCAAGCTGCGGGCCGAGGTGCAGGTGCCGGCGTCAGCCGGCGAGGCGGAGGTGCGCGCTGCGGCCGAGGCGGAAGCGCGGGTGCAGGCCCACCTCAAGAACCGCCCGTTGCGCAAGGTGGTTTTCGTGCCGCGGCGCCTCATCAACTTCGTGGTGGGCTGACACCGCCATGCGCTGGCGCTTGGCCCTCGCGCTTTTGGGTAGTGGCTGTGGCTACCACTTCACCGCCGGCGGCCCGTCCCTCGCCGGCGGCAGCGGCCCGGTGTTTGTGCCGGTGGTGGTGAATAAGACGGCCGAGGCCGGGCTGGAAGTCGTCTTCACCGAAGCGCTGCGCGAGCAGCTGGGCCGAGTGGGCGTGCTGGGGGGAGAAAACAGCCCGGCGCACTTGGACGGAGAAATCATCTACGTCTCCGCGGCTCCGGCCGTCCTCTCGTCCTCAAGTGCGCCCCGTCCGCTGCAGGCCCTCAGCTACCGGGTGCACGCGGTGCTGCGGGTGAAGCTTTACCGCGGCACGGAGTTGGTGACGCAGGCGGACGTGGCTGGTGACGAGGATTACCTGCAAGGCCAGCGCCCGGACATTCTCAGCGTCGAGGCCAACCGCTTGGCTGCGTTGAAGCGTCTGGCCGCCGCGCTGGCCCAGGACGCCTACGTGCGGGTGGCCGCCGGCTGACGGCTGGCCAGCGCTTGGGCCAGCCGGGAAATGCGGCGCGAGGCGTTGCGTGGGTGAAGGACGCCTTTGCTGGCAGCCGTACTCAACGTCTTCACTGCCTGGCGGAGGGCCTGCTGCGATGCGGCGACATCGCCTTTGGTGAAGGCGTCGCGCGCTGCTTTCACCGCGGACTTCACCTGGGTGCGTACGGATTGGTTGCGCGCCCGGCGGACGTCATTCTGTCGGCTGCGCTTTTCGGCTGACTTCGTATTGGCCACGTCCGCTCCGGGGAAGTCCGTCAGGTGGGAAAGGGGGCCCTCAGTACCGGAGGGCGAGGGGGGCGTCAAGCCGAGGCTGTGCGTCACCCAGCGGCGGCGTCGGCGTTGTGGAAAAACCCGGGCGATGGGCCGCTAACCGCTTGGGAAAAAAGGCCGAGTGCGCGTGCTGCAGGAAGCGGCAGTCCCGCACTGTCAGAAGGCCGTCGCCTCACCATTGTCACCCCCCACCAGCTTGCCCCCAGGTTTCAGACAGGTCCTGTGGGAAGAGAAGGTTCACCCTCCGCGCAGGTACGACAACGCACCACCACCGAACGCCCCGGGTCAGAGAAGACGCAGCCGGCAGGTGAGAGTTGCTGGAAGGTGCCGCCGGTACGGCGTACGGCCGCCGCCAGCGCTGGGACGTCCACGGCGAGGCGCGCTTCGACGTCCGCCGGCGCGCCGGTGGGACCGACCACCAACTCCAGCGCGAAGCTGGGAGTTGACAAACGCAGACGCGCGTCTTCCACGGACAGCGCCCAACCCAAATGCGGCGTCACCGCCTGCCAAAACTCAGGCTCCAAGCCGGCCACATTCAGCCGCAGACACACCACCTCGGCCCGGGGCGGACGCACCGGGCGGGGCAGCGCCGCCTCCTCGGCCTTGGCCTTCTGCCACAGCGCTTCCAGTTGCGGAAGGCTGGCCTCGCCGAAGGGGACGGCCGCCTCGCGCAGGCCCCTTTCCACCGCTTGAAAGCGCGAGGTGAAGCGGCTGTTGGCAGCCCGCAGCGCGTCTTCGGCCGGCGTGCCCAGGTGGCGCGCCAGGTTGGCCAGGCTGAAGAGGACGTCCCCCAATTCGTGCTCCACCCGGGCCGGGTCTTGCGAAGCCAGGGCGAGGTTCAACTCGGAAAGCTCCTCGTCCAACTTCCCCCGCACGCCCGCGACATCCGGCCAGTCAAAGCCCAGCCGTGACGCCTTCTCGCCGAGGCGCTCGGCGCGCAGCAGCGCTGGCGCCCCGGAGGGCACGCCCTCCAGCACCGAGCCTTCACTGCCCGTCTTCTGCCGGCGCTCCTCGGCTTTCAGCCGGGCCCAGTTGGCCAGTACCTGCTCGGTTCCGGCCACGCGCAGCTCGCCAAACACGTGCGGGTGGCGGTGGACAATCTTGTTGGAGATGGCCTCCGCCACGTCGGTGAGGGAGAACTCCCCCATTTCTCTGGCCAGCTGCGCGTGGAAGACAATTTGAAAGAGGAGGTCTCCGAGCTCCTCACACAATGGGCGCCAGGGGCCGCCCTCCGAGACGCGGTCCATCTCCTCCAGCACTTCGTAGGTTTCCTCGACCAGGTACGGGCGGAGGCTTTTCAAATTCTGGGCGCGGTCCCAGGGGCAACCCCCGTCCGCGCGCAAGCGGGCCATGATGCCTTGCAGACGCTCAACTGCTTCGCCGGTACGTGCCATAGGGTCCACCCCGGCTAACACGGGCGTCGGACGCTTTCAGCCGCCATTCAGCCGCGCCAGCGTCTCCTTCACCGTCAGCCGCCGGCCAGCGTCCACCAACAGCGCGCCCAGCCCCTGCCGGACGAGGTCTGCCCGCGCGCGGTGGTGCACCTCCGCCAAGGAGAGGGACACGCCCTGGGCTTGAAGCTCGCCGGCGAGCCTCCTCAGCATGTCGCCTGCCGAGACGTCCAGGTCGGTGCTGAAACTCATGTCCAACGCCACGTGCCGGACGCCGGGCTGCGCCGCGGCCACCGCCTGAAGAATGCGGGACTCCACCGAGTCGGTGTTGAAGTACAAGAGCGGCCCATCAATGCGCAGCACCAGCGCCGCCGGAGGGCGCCGGCATTCGGGGTGGCGCGAGCGGTCGGCGTAGTGGACTTCGCCGTGCAGCGCGCCCAGCTCGGAGACCCCGAGCGAGGCCTCGGCTCGAAGGATGAGGGCCAACGACAGAAGCGTCGCCACCAGCACGCCCTGCAGAATGCCGAGGTACACCACCCCCACCGCGCAGACCAACGCCACCGCCAGTGCGCTCGGCCGGACGCGTGCCAGACGCACCAACTCACTCACGTCCATGAAGGCCGTGACCGAGGCCACCACCAGCGCGGCCAACGTGGCCAGCGGAAGCCGGGCGAAGGCGCCCACCAAAAACAACAGCAGCACGGCCATCCACCCCGAAGTCACCACCAGGGACAGCGGAGTGCGCGCGCCGGCCCGCGCATTGACCGCGGACTGGGAGAAGCCGCCGCCGACTGGGTAGCCCTGGCCGACGCCCAGCACCGCGTTGGCCACGCCGAGCGCCAGCAGCTCCTGGTTGGGGTCTAGCTTCTCCTCGTTGCTGGACGTGAAGGCCCGCGCACTGGCCATGCCTTCGAGGTAGGCCAGGACGAAACAGGCCAGGGCCAGCGGCACCAGCTGTCGGGCGTCCTGGATGTCCACCGTCGGCCAGGCGAAGTGCGGTAGCCCCTCCGGTACCTTTCCCACCAACGGCACGCCTCGGCCGTCCAGCCGCCACAGCTGCGCGGCGCCCATGGAGGCCACCACCACCAGAAGGCCCACCGGCAGCCGAGGCCAGCGGCGCTGGCCGAGTTCCAGGAGGCCCAAGGCGAGAAGCCCCACCCCCAACACCCAAGGCTGGGCCTGGCCCAGGTGGCGGAGGAGGTGCCCGAGTCGTGACAGCGTCGAGTCTCCGCCTGGGGGGACGCCGAGAAGCGTCGGCAGCTGGGTGGAGACAATGACGAGCGCCGCGCCGAATTTGTAGCCGGTGAGGACCGGCCCGCTCAGGAAGTGGGCAATGCCGCCCCAGCGCAGGGCCGCGGCAGCGAGAGCCAGCGCGCCCACCAGCAGCGCCGCGGTCCCAGCGAGGGCGGCGTAGCGATGGGCGTCGCCCGCGGCCAGCGGGGCGACGGTGGTTGCTACCAACAGGGAGATGGCCGACGTCGGCCCCACCGAGACACGCCGGGCGGTACCCAGCACGGCGTACACCAGGCCGCCGAAGAGATAGCCCGCCAGCCCCGCCACCGGCGGCAGGCCGGCCAGCAGCGCATAGGCCACTGCGTTCGGGACGGCGTAGGCGGCCAGCGTCGTCCCGGCCAGGACGTCCCAGGCAAGCCAACGGCGCTGGTAGACGGGCAGCCAGCGAAGCACCGGAAGCGCAGCGGCCAGACGTTCCATGGGGTGGGGCGAGGCGCCCTCACCCGACGCTACTGGAAGAGTTCGCCCACCGGGACAATCCGCACATCCTCTTCTCCCCGTGCGCCAAAGGGGAAGGTGGCGATTTCGGCGTCCGCTTCCGCCTGGGCCTTGGGCACATCCTGGGGCTTGCCTTGGGCGTCTTTCGGGTAATTCATCGGCGAGGGGGCGTTGGCCAAAATGGCCTTCTTCATCCCGGCCGCATCGGGCGTCACCAGGACCACCTGGACGTCGTCCGGGTGGACCCAGCGCCTCCACGCCTGATTCACCTCGGCGGTCGTCACTTTGGGGACGGCCATCCGCCAGCTGGTGAGGAAGTGCTTCAGGTTGAGGAATTGGTCGTCCAACGCGTAGCCCAGCTGGCGCGCGTCGGTTTGGGCGAACAGGAGCAGGTAGCCATCCAGAAAGCCTTGTGTCTTGGAAATCTCCGCGTCGGAGAAGGGTTCCGCGCTCACCGAACGCTGCAGCTGGTAAAGCGCCGCCCGCAGGGCGAACAGAGCGTTGTTGTTTTGCACCGGCCGAAGCCACAGGGTGAAGGCCTGCTGTCGCCGGGCGCGCCCGGTTTGGGCGGTAGAGGCCTCGCCGCCCTCCTGGACGAAATACTCGAGGTAGGCATAGTCGCCGTAGTTGAGTCCCCGCTGCTCGCGCAGACGCCGCACCAGGCGGCCGTTGAATTGGCGGTGCTCGCCGAAAGCGCTGCGCGCGACGGACATGGCCGCCCAGTCCGGACTGCCACGGCTGAGCGCCCACGGGTAGCCGATGGAGATGGCCGTGGAGTCCGTCTGCTTCTGCACCAAGAGAAATCTCGGCCGGTGGGGTGAAGCGACAGTCAGCACCGGCGGGGCGGCCCCGGTGGTGGGCAGGGCCTGGAGGGCGGTGGTGAGGCGCGCCTGCAGGTCCGCCGGGTAGCCGCCGGCGATGCCGATGGAGAGTCGGTCCCAGCTGAAGACACGGGCCGCCTGGGCGCGCACATTGTCCAGCGTCAGCTTGCGGAGGTCTTCGACGTGCCCCTCGGTCAGCCAGCCATAGCGGTGGTGTTGGAACATCATCTCGCCCAGTGCCGACTTGCCGAGGTTCTCGTCGTCCCCCTGACGGAGCCGCTTCTCAATGTCGTTCACCACCTTGTCCCTGAGGCGTTCAAACTCCCGCGGGTCCCAGCGCGGATGCACCAGAGCGTCCACCAGCAGCCCGGAGACCTTCTCCAGTCCGTCGCGATGGACCCGCATGCCGAAAGTCGTCTGCTCCTTGTCCACCCGCACCCACCAGTCGGCGGCGTAGGGGAACAGCGCCTCCAGCAGCTGCTGCGAGGTGAGGGCCTGCGTGCCGCCTTCAGACAGCAGGTGCGCGGCGAGTGCCGTCACCCCTTTTTGCCCGTCCGGGTCGTCCACTGAGCCAGCGCGGAAGCGCAGCTCCACCACCACCAGCGGCGAGTCGGAGGGTGGAAGCACGACCGGCCCCACCGGCCCGGGCGGGGGCAAGGGCGTCTCCGCTGGCGGCGCAGCGGGAGGAGCAGCGGTGGGGGTGGCCTGCGCAGCAGGCGCTGCGGCCGGGGCTGTTTTCGTCTCTGACGTTGCACAACTGGAGAGCAACAGCAGGAAGGCCGCAACTCCCGGTGTGAGTGCACGCATCAGTTGGTCCCTCCCGGCGCTGGCGCCGGCGCGGTTTCCAGCGTCACCGTCGTCGAGTTGGACGGAACCAGGTATTTCTTGGCGAAGGCGGTCAGCTCCTGGGGGGTGACGGTGGAGATGGTGGCCAGCAGTTTGTCCTGGTAGTTGACGTCCCCGGTGAGGGCGGTGGTCACCGCCGTCTGCACCGCCACCTCGTTGGCTCGGTCCTGGGACATGAGCCGTCCGTACTTCACGTTGGAACGCACCGCGGCCACCCGTGCGGCGACCATCTTGCCGGTGGCCACCCGTTGAATTTGTTCCAGGACGGCCTGCTCGCCGGTTGCGAGGTCCTTCTCTGCCTTCATCCGCAACAGCACGCCGAAGAGTGTCGGGTCGCGGTGTGGGTCGTAGGAGGAGTCGACCGCGTCGGCAATCTGCCGCGTCCGGACCAAGTCCTCCACCAAGGGACTCGTCTCTCCGAAGAGGTACTCGCTGAGCACCATTTGGACCGCGGTGGCGCGCAAGTTGCTCGCCGACGGCGTGTGCCAAACCATCCACACCCGCGGCAGCGTCGGCGTCGTCCACGGGACGTTGGCACGGCGCGCGGCGTGTTGGGGCGGCTCCGGCGGAATGGCCGCCGGGTGGGCCTTTCCTTTCCAGCTGCCGTAGGCTTTTTCAATCTCGGCCAGTGCGGCTGGGTGGTCAAAGTCCCCGACGACGAAAATGGTGGCGTTGTCCGGGGTGTAATAGCGGCGGAAGAAGTCGAGAGAGTAGGTGTAGCCAGCCGGCATTGCCTTCACGTCGGCCAGGTAGCCGATGACGGTGTGGCGGTAGGTGTGTTGGGTGTAGGCCGTCTCGAGCAGCTTCTCATCCATCAGGAGCAACGGGTTGGAGGCGTTTTTGGCGTACTCGCCGAGGATGGCTCCGGCCTCCGTCTTGAATTGCGCCTCGTTGTAAGCAAGGTGCTGGAAGCGGTCGGCTTCAAGTTCGATGATGCTGGGCAGCGCCTTGGAAGGCCCGAACAGGTGGTAGACGGTCATGTCCTCGCTGGTGAAGGCGTTGGAGTCCAGCCCCAGCGCGGCCACGCTGTCCTTGTATTTCCCGGCGGGGTTGGTGGGCGTGCCTCGAAACATCATGTGTTCGAAGAAGTGGGCATAGCCGGAGCGGCCGGGCTCCGGCTCATTGCGGCTGCCGACGCGCATCAGCGTGTAGTAGGCCACCAACCCAGGCGAGTCGAAGGGGATGAAGACGACGCGCAAGCCATTCTTCAGTTGGTGCACCTCCGGCTTCGGGCCAGTTGGAGAAGCGGCCGCAGGACTGGCGGTGAGCAGGGCAGCGGCTGCTAGGGCGAGAAGCACAGGGGGGCGACCTCCGGTCGGGCGCAGCAGCGAGCGCAAATAGCCCGGGAGGGCCGACGGGGACAAGGGCAGTCACCCGGGCCTCCGGATGGAGGGCCCGAGGGGCAGAGACGGGTGCGCCCGCCGTCGGAAGCATTGCGGTGCCGCCGTGCTCGCGTAGGATGCTTGGCGTAAGCATGCCTCTTCCTGGCCTCCGCGGCACTCGCGCGCTCGCCGCACTGCTGGCCCTGCTGGCGTCCCAAGTCGCGCCCGCACAGGTGGAACCCCCGCGTCCGGTGGAGGAGCTGGAGCAGGAGCCGCCGAAACGGCCCCCACCGCGCCGCCCGGTCCCTCCGCCCGAGCCACCTCCGCCCGCGCGCGCGGTGCCGCCGCGCACTGCAGCGCCGGCGGTGCCCAAGGCGGCCGAGGTGGCAGCGCCCACGGCGGCGCGGACCTTGCCCTTGCCGATTGTCCCCACCGCCGGGGACTCGGAGCTCCTCTCGACATTTCGGCGCTGGCAACAAGCCGAGCGGGAGGGGGCCAGCCGTGTCGCCGATGGGGCGCGCAGCGACTTATTGGGCCTTCGGGAAGACTTGGGCATCTCGGACCTTGAGCCGATGAGTGTGGCCATGCTGCGCGCCGCGACTGAACGCCGGAGGCGCCAGGACATGCGGGGCAGCGTCGAGCTGGCCAGCGTTGCGGCAGAGCTGTCCCCCAGCGTCCCCTACGTGTACTTGGGGCTTGCCCAGGCCCAGCTTGCCGAGGAGCCCTTGGCCTGGGGGCGGGTGGTGGTTTCCCTCAAGGCGGCGGCGAGGGCCTTCTGGGACGACCCGCGCTATGCCCGCAGCGCGCTGGCTGACGTCGGCAGCGCGCTGCTGTTCGCCTGGGTGGCCACGGCGGTGGCAGCGATGGCCGTCCTGTTTCTGCGGCATGCGCCGCTTCTCTTCCATGACGTGCACCACCTCTTCCCGCGCGCGGTGGCCCGCTGGCAGACGTCCGCCCTGGTGCTTTTGGTGCTGCTGTTGCCGTTGGTGTTTCACCTTGGCTTGGCGGTGGAGCTGCTGATGGTGCTGGCCGCCCTGACCCTCTACCTCTCCGCCAGCGAGCGCGTGGTGGCGCTGGTGCTGTTGGCTGGGCTGGGGGCGGTGCCGGTGGTGGCCGGCCGGCTGGCGTCGGCCACGGCCTTCGCCGGGACGCCAGCCGAGGACGTCGACCGGCTGGAGCGCGGGGGACTGGACGCGGCGCAAGGGGCGGCCAACGTTCGCTCCCGAGAACATCCCAGCTTCGGCGAGCTGTACGCCTTGGGGCGCTATGAAGCTCGCCGCGGGCACCTGGCCGAGGCGGAAGTCGCCTTCACCGCCGCCGGCGCCCAGCGGCCTTCGGATGCGCGGCTCCTCACCGAGGAGGGCAACCTGGCCTTCGTCCAGGGGAAGCTGGACGCCGCGGCACAGCTGTATGCCCGCGCCAGCGAGGCCGACCCGACGTTGGTCGAGGCCTATTGGAATGCGGCCAAGCTGCACCGCCGGCGCGCCCGGGGGTTGAATGACGACACGGTGGGGGCCGAGCTAGACCGCGCTCAGACGGCGCTGGCCTCGGCGGTCCGCCTGGACGAGCGCCTCTCGCAACGGCAGGACCCTCCAGACGACAAGCCGCTGATGAACCGCTTGTTGCTCAGCCCAGCGCTCCCCAAGGCCGAACTTGCCGCGCTGGCCGATGTGCCGGGCCGCAGGGCACGGGTGCGGATGCAGGCCACCGCCGCCCTCCAAGGCGGCCTCGATGGCCCCACCGGCGCAGTGGTGCCGTTGGTGGTGGCAGGCGCGCTGGTGGCCTTCGGCTTTACCCGGCAGGGGCGTGGCGTCGGTCATGCCTGCGACAAGTGCGGCCGTCCGGTGTGCCGGCGGTGCGACCCGCAGCTCAGCGTCGGCAGCTCCTTTTGCGCGCAGTGTGTCAACGTCTTCGCGCGGCGGGGTGTGGTGCCGCCTCTCCTCAAGGTGAATAAGGAAATGGAAGTGCGCCGCCACCGCGCCCGCAGCAGCCGCATTGCGTACACGCTGGGGCTCCTCTGCAGTGGGCTGGGGCACGTCTTCAGCGGCGCTGTGCTGCGCGGCGTGGGCTACGCCTTCCTCTTCCTGTTCGCCGCGGCCTGCGTCATCACCCGTGAAGGCGTCCTGCGCGCTCCCTATGGGCCGGTGCCGGAAGCGCTGCGCCTGCTGCCGCTGGCGCTGCTGGTGGCAGCGGTTGCCTTCTTCTCCCTCCGCGGGCTGGCCCGCGAAAAGTTTTAGGGCGGCATGGCACTCAACGGCACTCTGCGGGACTTCGGGATTGCGGACATTCTGCAGCTCATCGCCCAGCAGCAGAAGACAGGCACCCTGCACCTCGAATCCAAGGACCAAGAGGTGCACATTGGCTTCCAGGACGGCGTCATCGTTCAGGCCGAAAGCACCACCCGCCGCAAGAAGGACCTCTTCGGCACGATGTTGGTGCGGGCAGAGATTATTACCGAGCAACAGCTGGAGGAGGCGCTGGAGACCCAGAAGCGCACGCTGCAGCGGCTGGGCGACGCGCTGGTGAGCACCGGCGTCATCACCAAAGAGCGCTATCGACAGATGGCGCAGCTGCAATTCAACGAAACGCTGTACCGCCTCTTTTCCTGGAAAAGCGGCACCTACGCCTTTGAGCAGGGCACCGTCCACTACGACCCCGCCGACGTCACCCCCATGCGCGCCGAGTCGGTGCTGATGGAGGGCTTCCGGATGGTGGACGAGTGGCCCGTCATCCGCAAACGCATTCCGCGCTACGACATGGTCTTCGAGCGGCTGAAGGAACTCCCCGCCTCAGCGCTGGAGACGGGCGACCCCGCGGAGCAGCGCCGCGCCCGGGCCGACTTCGCTTCGCTGGGGGAGGCCGAGCGACGGGTCCATGCGCTGGTGACGCCGGTGCGCGACGTGCGCAAACTCATCGACCTGACGTGCTTGGGCGAATTCGAGACCTGCAAGGCGCTCTGCAACCTGGTCAACCTGGAATACCTGAAGGCGCTGCCCGCGCTGGGGGACCCGGACCCGTTGCAGGACGAAGTCAGCGTCCTCGACCGGGTGCGCGGCACCCTGGGGCGCATTGCGGTCAGCACCGTGGTGTTGGCTGGCCTGGTGCTGGTGGCCGTCAGCAGCAACCTCAACCCTTGGAGTCTCTCTGGCTCGGCGCGCACTGGCTTCGAGGAGTCCGCGGTCCAGCAGGCCGTGGCCCGCACCCAGCTGAGCCGGCTGGAGGCGGCCCTCGACGTCTACCGGCTGGAGAAGGGCGAGTACCCGGCCTCGCTGCAGGCCCTGGTGGACGCCTCGCTGGTGAGCCCCAGCGACTTGCGTTACCCATGGAGGGACATCTACTACTACCGCCGCAAGGCACCCCAGGAGTTCATCCTCTTGCCGCCCCTCAGGTAGAGTCGTTTTGCCTTTGAAGAAAAGGAGAGCGTTGGCTGCCCCCCGTCCTGTCCCGGCTCAACCCCTGACGGCCAAAGTGGAGTTGCGCGACAGCGATGTCGCGCTTTCACTGGGAGGCCACCAGGGCGAGAACCTGAAGGTGCTCGAGCGCCGTCTGGGCGTGCGGGTGGGCCAGCGTGGCACCGAGCTTCACTTGTCCGGGCCAGCCGATGCGGTCGGCTTCGCCAGCCGCCTGCTGGAGCAGCTGGAGCGCGCAGTGCGCGCCGGCCGTCCGGTGTACCGCGAGGACGTTGAGCAGGCCATCAAGGTGCTTGGGCGCGACGGAGACGTCGAGGACTTGGAGGAGCTTTACGCCGGGGCGGTGCGCGGGCCCTCAGGCCGCCAGGTGGTGCCGAAAAGCATCACCCAGAAGCGCTACCTGGAGGCCATCCGCAGCCATGACATCGTCTTCGGCATCGGACCCGCCGGGACGGGAAAAACCTACCTGGCGATGGCGATGGCGGTGGCGGCGCTGCAGGAGCGCAAGGTGAAGCGAATCATTCTCGCCCGGCCTGCCGTGGAGGCCGGGGAGAAGCTGGGCTTTCTTCCCGGGGACTTGGCGGAGAAGGTCAACCCCTACCTGCGCCCTCTCTACGACGCACTGCACGAGATGATGGACGCCGCGCGCGCCACCCAGCTGGTGGAGCAGGGGACAGTGGAGGTGGCCCCGCTGGCCTTCATGCGAGGACGGACGCTGAATGACGCCTTCGTCATTCTCGACGAGGCCCAAAACACCACCGTCGAGCAGATGAAGATGTTTCTCACCCGTCTCGGCTTCCACAGCAAAGCGGTCATCAACGGGGACGTGACGCAGGTGGACTTGCCCACCGGGCGCCTCTCCGGCCTGTCCCACGCACAGACGCTTCTGGCCGACGTGCCGGGAATTGCCTTCACCCTTTTCAGCGAGGTGGATGTGGTGCGCCATCCCCTGGTGCAGGCCGTCATTCGCGCCTACGCCCGCGATGAGGCCGAGGCCCAGGCACGTCGCGCCGAGGAGGCCCCGCTTTCCGGCGAGGGTGCGCAGCAAACGCTGGCGCCGGCGCCTGCTGCCCAGCCCGGTTCCCCACCGCCCGAGTCAGCTTGAGGCCACTCGCCTTCCCGTCCTAGCGTTCGCCTGCCCCTCCAAGCGGCCCATGTCCTCTCCCTCCCCTGAAGCCTCCGCTCCCGAGGACGCTGCGCCCCCCGCGGTGCCAGTGGGGTTGGAGCGCACCAGCCCGGCGTTGGCCGTCCTTCTGCTGCTGCTGGTGTCCGCCGCCGCCTCCTTGGCGTTGACGCGGGGGCTGACGGCGCAGGCCGTTCCGGAGCTTCAGCCGTCGGACGTCGGTAAGCCCTTCCAGAGCGCCAGCCCGGCCGGCTTAAAGGCCGCGCGGGACTACGACGTGCTGGACCGCGGACGCACGGAGGCCCGGAGGCTCGAAGCGCGCTCCAGCGTCCTGCCCGTCTTCGACTACAACCCCGGGGTGCTGGCCGAGCAGCGCCAGGCGCTCCACGAGGCCTTTGCCGAGCTGCGGGGGGCCCTGGCACACCTCGAGCCGGAGCCACGTCCCGGCACGCGCGCCCGGCGGGCCGGGACGGCCGAGGCTTCCAGCTTGGCCCTGCTGGCCGCCCGCGAAGCGTTGGAGAAGCGCCTCTTCCCCTTCGAGGACGAGGACTTCCAGGCCTTCCTCCAGGCACGCGCCTCGCGGGAAAGCGAGGATGCGACGGAAGCACTGCTGCAGCACGCCTACCTCTCCCCGGTGGTGGCCTCGCGTGAAGAGTTGGGGAACGCCAGCGCGCTGGCCGTGCGCCAGTTGGGTGAAGGCGTGGAGCGGATGACGTCTCCGGCGTCCCCGGCCGTCTTGGACGTGCGCGAGGCGCGGGCTGAGGTGGAGCGCTTCGCCTCGCTTCCGGGAAACCTTCTGCCGGACGCGCCGCCAGCCCTGCGCCGGGCCGTGCTGCGCTTGGCCAAGCGACTGGTACGTCCGGACCTGACCGTCAACACCGCGGAAACCGAGGCTCGCCGCAAAGCGGCGGCGGCTGCAGTGAAGGACGCCATCATCCAGGTGAAGCGCGGGCAGAAAGTCATCGGCGACGGGGACCTCGTCACCGAGGACCATCTGCAGCTGCTCGACGCCATGCGGGCGCAGAGCGACCAGCTGGACCGGGTACAAATTCAGCTCGGGGCGATGGGCGTGGTGGCCCTGCTGTTGTGGGCAGCCTGGGGCTTCCAACGCCGGGCCTTTGCCCAGCGCCGGCGGCCTTCCCGCCGAGACGCGCTGCTGTTGGGCGTCCTTTTGGTGGGGCTACTGGCCAGCTGCCGGCTGTGGATGCTGGTGGCGGAAGCGCTGCACGACCGCTCAGGACGCGTTCCTCTGGAAGCCCTCTACGCGCTGATGCCGGTGGCGGCCGCGGCCATGCTGGTGCGGTTCGTCCTGGATGCCCGGGCAGCACTCTTCTTCTCCCTGGTGGCCTCCTGTCTTCTCGGCGTGATGCTGGGCAACTCGGTCCCGTGGGCGGTCTTCGCCCTGGTCGGCTCCTTGGTGGCGGCGGACCGCATAGGGCAGGCCAAGGACCGCGCGGGCATTTTCCGGGCGGGCCTCGCTGTCGGCGTGGCCTCGGCGGCTGTCCTGGCCGCCTTCGCGCTGGCCGACGGCAAAGGGACGCTTCGGGACACGGTGGTGACGGCGGCCTTTGCGCTGGTGGGCACCGCCGTCACTGTCCCCATGACGGTGCTGGCTTTGACGCCGCTGGTGGAGGTTGTCTTCGGCTACGCCAGCGACTTGAAGCTGCTGGAGCTGGCCAACCTCAATCACCCGGCGCTGAAGGAACTCATCGTCCGCAGCCCAGGCACCTACCACCACAGCATCCTCGTCGGAAGCCTGGTCGAGGCGGCAGCGGAGGAGATTGGCTGCAACCCGCTGCTGGCCAGGACGTGCGCCTACTACCACGACATCGGCAAGGGGAAGAATCCGCTCTACTTCGGTGAAAACCAGAAGGGGGAAAACCCGCATGACTGCCTCGCGCCGGCGATGAGCGCAGTCATCATCAAGCGCCACGTCACCGACGGACTCGAGCTGGCGCGGCAGTACCGCCTCCCCCGGGCGGTGGTGGACGTCATCGCCCAGCACCACGGCAGCCGGCTGGTGGCCTACTTCCACCACAAAGCGCTGCGCGAGGTCGAGCAGCGCGAGGGCACCCCGGCGCCGGACGAGGCCATCTACCGCTATCCCGGCCCCAAGCCGCAGTTCCGCGAGGCGGCGCTGGTGATGATTGCCGACGCCGTCGAGGCTGCCAGTCGCTCGATGCCTGAGCCGACCAGTGTGGAGCTGCAGGCGCTGGTCCAGCGAATTGTGAATATTGTCTTTAGCGAAGGGCAGCTGGACGAATGTGACTTGACGCTGCGGGACCTCAACGTGCTGGCCCGCTCCTTCCTTCACACCCTGGAAGGCATTTACCACGGCCGTCCGGAGTACCCGCCCGGGGCGGTCGGCGGCCCGCGTCCCCAGCAGCTGGGCCTGGCGCCCGTCTTGGCCGAGGCCCGCCGCGCCGCCGGCACGCCGCCGTCGCGTCGCTAGGCCCAGGGGGCGGTCGCTTTTCTTCTGCGCTCCGAGCTTTACTCCGTCGGCGCGGCGGGACCAGGGGGCTTGGCCCTGCTGGCCCTTTGGTATCCACGGGGCCGCGCTGGCGCAGTGGCGTCCAAGGACGGAGGTTGGCCAGTGCTGAAAGCGGAGATGTGGGTGCATGGCACTGCGTTTCAGCCCGAGGAATCGGTGGCCTTCTCGGCGCGCCGCGGCTGGGGAGGCTTCTTCCGTGGCAACCCCAGCGCCTATGACAGGCTGTCGCAGCAGTGGGCCGGCCCGGTCAGCGTCACGCACTGGTTTCACGCCGCGCTACCCACCCCCGTCATTCTCGACGGTGTCCGGCCGCGCTTCACCCGCCTCTTTCTCCTCTACCATGCAGACCAGGCGTGGCTACGCCAGCTGCACCTGTGGGACGGGGCCCGGCGGGTCCACGGTTTTGACCTCTCCGGCGTCAATGCCACCGGCACCCACCAGCATGAATTGGATGACCTCAACACCTTCCGCCTCGACGAAAGCCGGACCATTCGCTTTGCGTTGGGCGTCTCAGTGCAGGTGGAATTTCAGCGGGGACAGCTGTCCTACCTTCACCTCGGGGGAGGGGAGATTCTCTTCAGCGCCGCGGGCGCGGACTTCGAAGTCTAGTGGCGGCGCCCAGCAACCAAATTGACGTCTTTGTCGAGCACCCTGACGCCGGCCGGTGGGCCAAGCACCTGCGCCAACGGGCTTCCAGGCTTGCCAAAGCGATGGACCTTCGAGGCGTCGCACTGGCGGTCACCCTCACCACCGACGTGCGCATCCGGACCCTCAACCGACGCTGGCGGCAGAAGGACCATGCCACCGACGTGTTGAGTTTCCCCGGAGGGCCACCGCCTCCGGGCTGGCCCGGGCCGCTGGTGCTGGGCGACGTCGTGATTTCCCTGGACACCGCGCGGCGGGTGGCAACGCGCGAGCGACGGTTGCTGAGGGAGGAGCTCGACCGTTACCTCACCCACGGGCTACTGCACCTGCTGGGGCATGACCATCACCGGCCCGTCGCGGCGCGAAGGATGGCCGCTTTGGAGGACCGCCTCCTGGGCAGCCACGGAATGGTGCGCTCCGCCGTCAGCTCGCCCCGGCGACGCTAGCGGGCCGGCCTGGCCTTTGTCGCACGTCCGTCGCACTCGTTTGCGGGGCACTTTCTGCTAGAGGGGTCAGCCGCCTCTTCCGCCGCATGGCCACCGCACCCTCCACCCTGACACCGCCGCCCGCCGTTGCGGTGGGAATGGCCCCTCGGCCGGCGCGCCTTCTCACCCCGAAGCGTCTCGGGCTGGTGCTGCTCTCCGGCCTCCTCGGGGCCGCGGCCTTCCCGCTGGCTTTCCCAGTGGGCCCACGGCACGAGCTTTTCCCGAGTGGGGTGCTCGAGCCGCTGGCCTTCGTCTGTCTGGTGCCGCTGCTGTGGGCGCTGCGCGGGCTGCGCACGCGGGCCGCGTTTGCCGCTGGACTGCTGGCTGGCATCGCCTTCTTCAACGGCACCTTTTGGTGGGTCAACGTGGCGATGACCACCTTCGGCGGCATGCCCAACTGGCTCAGCATTCCAGCGCTCGAGCTCCTCATCCTGTACTGCGCCTTCCACTGGGCGCTGGGGGCCTGGGCAGTGCGCACCATGGACGTCCACCTCGGCTGGGCCCCGGGCTGGACGGTGGGGCCGGTGTGGATGGCCATCGAGTTGCTGCGCAACTATTCCCTGTCCGGCTACCCCTGGACCAACCTCGGCTACTCGCAGGCGCGCAACCTCTACTTCAGCCAGATTGCCTCCCTCGCCGGCGTCTACGGAATTGTCCTCGCCTTGGGGGTGGTGAATGGGGCCATTTTCGAAACGCTCCGCTGGCGCCTGGGGCGGGAGCGCCCCCTTCCAAGGGCGCTGTTGGGGGTGGCCGCCGGGGTGCTGGTGGCTGGCCACCTGTATGGGGCGTGGCGGGTCCAGCGGTGGGATGGCCTCATCGCCCGTGCCCCCACGGTGCGGGTGGCGGTGGTGCAGGGCAACATCGACCAGAAGCTGAAGATGGTGCAGGGCAGCCGGGCCAACACCATCCTCGGCCGCTACCTGCCGGCCACCGAGGCCGCCGACGCCGCCGGGGCGGACTTGGTGGTGTGGCCCGAGGCCAGCTACCCGCTGGCCTTTCCCACCGGGGTGACGTCGGTGGAAGGCGCTCATCTGGATGGTGTGCTTCACCACGCGCGACTCCTCATCGGGGTCGACGTGTACGACCCGCGCGACCTCCGCCGCGGCAACGAGAATGCGGCCTTCCTGGTGGGTCCCCCCCTGGACATTGAATTCCACTACGTGAAGCACCACCTGGTGCCCTTCGGTGAATACATCCCCCTTCACCTCGACGAGTGGCTCCCCATTCAAAACCTGGTGCCGGGCACCTTCGCCCCCGGGGCCAACTTGAGTCCGGCGGTGCTGGTGCGGCAGGGCGGTCCTCCCATCAAAGTGGGCATCGAAATCTGCTACGACGCCATTTTCCCGGAAATCTCCCGCGAGCTGGTCCAGGACGGCGCCGACATTCTCGTCAACATGACGAACGACGCCTGGTACGGCTTTTCCTCCGCCAACTTCCAATTCCTGCGCAAGGTGGCGATGCGGAGTGTGGAAACCGGGCGTCCCTTCGCCCGGGCAGCCAACACCGGGATAAGCGCCTTCATCGACCCGCTGGGGCGGGTGAGCCAGGCGACCCCCATCGGCCTCACCGACAGCGACCGGCCCCGGGTGACGGCGGACGAGCTGGTGGGGCCGGAATGGCGGATGGCCGAGCTGCCGCTCCTCAAAGAGAGGACGGTCTACGTTGTGCTGGGGGACATTCCCGCTTACCTTGCGGCGCTCTTTTCGGTGGTCGGTACCTTCCTGGCGCTGCTCCGCGCCCGTCGGAGGCGCCGGCAAGTCGCAGCCGCGTGAGGGACAGGGAATGCCTTTGGACGTGATGGAAGTGCTGACAGCTCTCGAGGCGCGACTCAACGCGCTCCGGGGGACTCTTTGACGTCGAACGCAAGCGCTCGCGGATTGCCCAAATTGAACGGGACGCCTCCCATCCCGACTTCTGGAATGAAAACGCCAAGGCGCAGGGCGTCCTGAAGGAAAAGTCGCAGCTGGAAGCCACGGTGGACTCGGTGGAGCGGATTGCAGCCGGGCTGCTGGACGCTCGCACCTTGTTTGAGCTCGCCGCCGAGGCGGACGATGCCGCGAGCCGGGCGGAGGCCGAAGCGCAGCTGCCGGCCCTCACCGCCAGCATCGACAAGCTGGAACTGCAGCGGATGTTGTCCGGCGAGAACGACGCGGCCAACTGCTACATGGACATCAACGCCGGCGCCGGCGGCACCGAGTCGATGGACTGGGCCGCCATGCTGCTTCGCATGTACAGCCGCTTCGCCGAGAGCAAGGGCTGGACGGTGGAAGTCAATGACTTCGTCGCCGGCGAGGAAGCGGGCGTCAAGAATGTCTCGGTCCGGATTGTCGGCGAGAACGCCTACGGCTACCTGAAGGCGGAGAATGGGGTGCACCGGCTGGTGCGCATCAGCCCCTTCGACGCCAACGCACGCCGCCAGACGTCCTTCGCCTCGGTGACGGTGTACCCCGAGGTGGATGACGACATCGTCATCGACATTCCCGAAAAGGACGTCCGGGTGGACGTCTACCGTGCCAGCGGCGCCGGCGGTCAGAAGGTGAACAAGACGTCCTCGGCGGTGCGGCTGACGCACCTGCCCAGCGGAATTACGGTGGCCATGCAGAACGAGCGCAGCCAGCATGCCAACCGAGATATGGCGTGGAAAATCCTCCGCGCCCGCCTCTTCGACCTGGAGCGGAACAAGCGGGACAAGGTCCGGGACGAGGTGGAGTCCCAAAAGAAGGACATCGCCTTTGGCTCGCAGATTCGCTCCTACGTCCTCGCGCCCTACCGGCTGGTGAAGGACTTGCGCACCGGCGTGGAGACGGGAAACGTGGACGCCGTCCTCGACGGCGACTTGGACGACTTCATCACCGCTCAGCTGCTGGGGGTGAAGAACCCGGCCCGGGCCCTACCGGAGTAGCGAGGAGGGGCGCTCCCCACCATGGCCGACGAGACGACCGACAAAGAAAATGAACTCATCGCCCAGCGCCTGGAGAAGGCCAAGGGCTGGCGGGCGCTGGGCCTCAACCCCTACAGCAACGGCTTTCGGCCGGGCGCCCTGGCCGCAGACATTGTCCGCGCCCATGGCGGCGAAAGCGCCGAGCAACTGGAGGCCGCCGGCCACCGCTACACCGTCGCCGGCCGGGTGGTGGCCATCCGCTCCTTCGGCAAGGCGGCCTTCCTCAAGCTGCGCGACCGCTCCGGGGAAATTCAAGTGCACGTGAAGCAGGACGTCCTGAAGGAGGCCTATGAACGCTTCCGCCTCACCGACGTGGGGGACTTCATCGGCGTCACCGGGACCCTCTTCCGAAGCAAGACCGGAGAGCTCACCCTGGCCTGTACCGACTATCTGCCACTCACCAAGGCAGTGAGGCCCCTGCCGGAGAAGTGGCACGGGCTTCAGGACACGGAGCTGCGCTACCGCCAGCGCTACCTGGACTTGGTGGCCAACCCCAGCGTCAAGCAAACCTTCCTTCGACGGACCGAGTTGGTGCGCTTCCTTCGGGCCTTTCTGGATGAGCGGGGCTTCGTCGAGGTGGAGACCCCGATGATGCACAGCCTGGTGTCGGGCGCCGCGGCCCGCCCCTTCAGCACCCACCACAACGCGCTGGACGTGGACCTCTACCTGCGCATCGCGCCCGAGCTGTACTTGAAGCGCCTGGTGGTGGGGGGCCTGGAGCGCGTCTATGAGATGAACCGCAACTTCCGCAATGAGGGGCTCTCCACACGACACAACCCCGAATTCACGATGCTCGAGTTTTACCAGGCCTACGCCACCTATGAGGACTTGATGGACCTCACCGAGGAGATGGTGTCCTCGGCGGCCGAGCGGGTGACGGGTTCGACCGAGTTGGTGTACCAGGGCACCTCGTTGTCCTTCGCCAAGGGCTGGAAGCGCGTCCGCATGGCCGACGCGGTGCGGGAGGCGGTGCCCTCTTTCAGCGAGAAGGACACCCGCGATGCCCAGGCGCTTTCTGCCGAGCTCCGCCGCCACCTCTCCCCCGCCGAAGCCGAGGCCGCCCAACAGCGCAACGCCGGAGAGCTTCTGGGGCAACTGTTCGGCGTGTTGGTGGAACCGCGCCTGGTCCAACCCACCTTCGTGACACACTTTCCCACCGCCATTAGCCCCCTGTCGCGGCGCAACGACGCGGACCCGGAAATGGCGGACCGCTTCGAGCTGTTTGTCGCAGGGAGGGAAATCGCCAACGGCTTCTCTGAGTTGAACGACCCGGCCGACCAGCGCGAGCGCTTCCTCGAGCAGGTGGCGGCCAAGGAGCGGGGCCAGGCGGAGACCATGGACTACGACGAGGACTACGTCCGAGCCCTGGAGCATGGCCTCCCGCCGACCGCCGGCGAGGGCATTGGCATCGACCGGCTGGCGATGTTGCTGACGGACGCGCCCTCCATCCGCGACGTCATCCTCTTTCCGCAGCTTCGCCCCGTGGGCAGATGAATTCCGTTGCCACCGCCACGCTGGAGGCGTCCCAGGCGGCGAGGCCGCGCTGGGCGCTGCGGGCCTTCGGCCTGCTGTTGGCGGTGGCCGGCCTGGCTTCGTTGCTGCTGGCGGTGCGCCAGGCCGGTGCCGCCGACTCCCTCGTCTCGGCGCTTGCCCTGTTGGCCCCGGGCTGGGGTGGCCTGGCCCAGGCGGCCTCCGCCCTGTACAGCGCAGCCCACCACGGCCCGGCGGTGCCGCTGCTGTTGCCCTGGCGGTGGCTGGTGGCCGGGGCGCTTGGCTGGGCGGCGGGCTGGGTGCTTCTGGCTCTCAGCATCCCCCACCAGGAAGCCGTCGCCGAAACGCCGAGCGCCGCGGCCAAGGCGCCCCTCTACCCGCCGCTGGCCGCCTGGCGGGACTTCTCTCCAGCGACGTTCGCCGCCTACGCCGCCGCCATCCTCGGCTCCGAGGTGGTGCTGGTGCTGCTGCAGACGTGGCTGGCCAGCGGTTCGCGCGGGCTGGGCATGTCGCCCCCCAGTGCTTTCGCCCTCTCGCTGTTGGCCGCCGCACTGGTGGCCTTCGGATGCGGCGCGCTGGGCGCGGCCCGGGGCCGCCGGCTGGCGGCGCCCGAGGCCACCATCGCCGTGCTCTACCTGGGGACGCCGCTGCCACTGCTGCTGACGGTGTTGCCCAACTTTCCACGGGCCGCGCTGTGGGTGGGCTACCGCCTGCGGGAAGTCACCTACCTGGCGGAACTCATCGGGCGGCCGGAAATTGCCTATTGGCTGACCTTCACCCTGTTGGTGGTGGCGCTGGCGCTGGGCATTCTGTCCGGCTTCGTCGCCGGCGGCAGCGGCACGCTGGACTTGCGCACCGGCTTTGAACTTTTCGTGGCCACCCGCCACGTCCAGGTGTTTCGCCCGCGGCTGCTGCTGGGGGGGCTGTTGGTGCTGCTGTTGGGCGTCGTCCCACCGCTGTTGGTGCTGGCCGTGCTTCGGGCGGCCGACGCCGCGGTGGAGCGCACCCGCATCCGCGCCCTCGGCCTGAAGGACCCGATGTTGGCCGCCGCGGCGCAGCGGGCCCGGGCGGAGAAGGCGCAGAGCGCCACGGCGATGATGACCGCCCTCAGCGTTGGCGGGGTGGGGGTGGGGGTGATGGCGCTCATCATCGTCCTGTCGGTGATGAGCGGCTTCGAAGCGGACCTGCAAACCAAAATTCTCGGCACCAACGCGCACGTGGTGGTCCTCAAGTACACCGACAACGGGGCGATGCCGGAGTACGCCGAGGTGATGAAGAAGGTGGAGGGGCTGCGCGGGGTGGTCGGCGTGACGCCCTTCATCTTCGGACAGGTGATGGTTGCCTCGGAGGGCAACGTCGACGGGACCATCCTCAAGGGCATCGACCCGGCGACGGTGGGCAGCGTCACCGACTTGCCGCGCAATGTGCTTCCCGGCGGTTCCATCGCCGGCCTCGACGTCCCGGCTTCCATCCCGGTGCGCCCCTCCACTCGCCCTCACTCGGACGAGGACGACGTGGTGGTGAAGCACTCCGGCGCTGCGCAGCCGGTGCTTCCGGGCATTCTGCTTGGACGAGAGCTGGCCGCCTCGCTGAGGGTGCTGGTGGGCGACCGGGTGACGGCCATTTCCCCGTTGGGCGGAGGCATGGGGCCGACCGGCCCGCTGCCGCGGGCGCGCGCCTTCCGCGTGGCCGGCATCTTCTACACCGGGATGTACGAATATGACTCGAAGTTTGCGTACATCTCGCTCGGCGAGGCGCAGAGTTTCCTCGACGTCAAGGGTGCCACCGGCGTGGAGATGAAGGTGGCCGACGTGGATGACGCGCGGCGAATTGCCGGGAGCGCGCTCCAGGCGCTGGACGGCTACCCCTACCGCACCAAGGACTGGGGGGAGATGAACCGGAACCTCTTCTCGGCGCTGCGGCTGGAGAAGCTGATGATGGGCATCATCCTGACCATCATCGTCATCGTCGCCGCCGGTCTGATTGTGGCCACCGTCACCATGCTGGTGCTCGAGAAGCGCAAGGAGATTTCGGTCCTCAAGGCGCTCGGCGTCCCGGACAGCGGAGTGGTGAAGATTTTTCTGGCCGAGGGACTGCAGATTGGCGTGGCCGGCGGCCTCCTCGGGCTGCTGTCGGGCCTGGCCTGGTGCTTCTTCATCGAGAAGGTGGGGCTCCGGATGGACCCCCAGGTGTATTACATCCACTCGCTGCCGGTGAAAGTGGAGCCGCTGCAGACCGCGCTGGCCGTCGTCATCGCAGTGCTGGTGTCCTATTTGGCCTCGGTGTTCCCCGCGCTCAGGGCGTCGCAGGTGGAGCCGGTGGAAGGCCTGAAGGCGGAATAGGACGCCCATGGCACTGGTCGAAATTCGGGACGTCTTCAAGAGTTATTGGCTGCACGGCAAGCGCATCGACGTGCTGAGCGGCGTCTCGCTGGACATCGAGAGTGGCGAGTTGGTGAGCCTGGTGGGCGCCTCCGGGGCGGGGAAGAGCACCTTCCTGCACGTCCTCGGCACGTTGGACGCGCCGGTGGCCGGCTCGCTCCGCTTCGACGGAACAAGCGTTTTCGAGTTGAGCGACGCGGCGGTGGCCCGCTTTCGCAACCGCACCATTGGCTTCGTCTTCCAGAGCCACTTCCTCCTCCCGGAATTCACCGCCCTGGAAAACGTCGCCATGCCAGCGCTGGTGCAGCGGGTGGACCGCACGGCGGCGTTGCGCCAGGCGCGCGCGCTGCTGGAACGGGTTGGCCTCGGCGCGCGGCTGGAACACCGGCCCGGGGAGTTGTCCGGCGGCGAGGCGCAACGCGTGGCGCTCGCCCGGGCGCTCGTCTTGCAGCCGGCACTGCTGCTGGCGGACGAGCCGACGGGCAACCTCGACCCGGCGACAGGGGAGGGCATTCACCAGCTGCTCCGCGAGGTGAACCGAGACTTGGGCCTCACCATGGTGGTGGTCACCCACAACGAAGCGCTCGCCCGTTCCATGCCACGGCGGCTGCGTCTTCAAGCGGAGAAGGTTCTGCCGGCGTGAGTGGCGGAGCGCGGGTTTTCCCATTGTCCGGCGCAGCGGGGCTCCCCTACAGTGCGCGCCCCCTGCTGGAACCCCGCGCATCGAGGTTCACCGTTTCCGCCCGTTCGTCGACGACCGCCGCGCTGTACCTGGCCGCCGCCCTCTTGAGCACAGCCTCAGCGGCGCAGGGGCAGCGTGCGACGTCGGACACGCCGTCCGCCTCCGGCTCGGACACCATCAGCGAGATTCGCGTCGAGGGAAACCAGCGGGTTGAGCCGGCGGCCGTCATTCGGGCGCTGAAAAACCGGGTGGGTAGCCGCTTCGACCCGGCCCTCACCGCCGCCGACCTCCAGGGCCTGTGGGCGCTCGGCTACTTTGCCGACATCCAACTGCTGACCCAGGTGCTGCCCCAGGGAGGCTTGGCCTACATCATCCGCGTCATTGAAAGGCCCTCGGTGCGCGAGGTGAAGCTGGAGGGCAACGAGGAACTCAGCAAAGACGACTTCAAGGACGACATCGACATCAAGCGGTTCTCCATCCTCGACATGGACGCCGTCCGCCGCAACGCGAAGAAAATTCAAGCCAAGTATCTGGAAAAGGGCTTCTTCCTGGCGGAGGTGACCTACCGAGTCGACCCGGTGCTGGCCAGTGCGGCGGCCAAGGCCAAGGAGGCCGCACACTCCAAGCCGAGCGCCAACCTGGCGCCCGTCACTTCGGCTGCCGAGCAGGTGGATGTGGTCTTCGTCATCAATGAGCATGCCAAGGTGATGGTGAAGTCCATCAGCCTCATCGGCGCCATCAAAGTCTCGCCCGAAACCTTGAAGGCGGAGATGGCCACCCATGAAGGCAACTACCTCTCCTTCATCACCCAGGAAGGCACCTACCGGGAGGAGCTTTTCCAACGAGACTTGGCAGTCATCGAGGCCGCCTACTACGACCGGGGCTACCTCCAGGTGAAAGTCGAGAAGCCCTCCGTCTCCCTCTCTCCGGACAAGAAATACATCTTCATCGACATCCGAATTGAGGAGGGCGACCCGTACCGCATCTCCAAAATCGACTTCGCCGGCGACCTCATTTTTCCGAAGGAGGAGCTGCGCCTTCAAGTCTACAGTCGAGAGGGCCAGTACTTCAGCCGCCAATTCATCATTCACGATGACCAGGCGCTCTCCGAGATGTACCAGGACTTAGGCTACGCCTACGCCAACTGGAGTCCGGAGACTGTGGTCGACCCGGTGGCCAAGACGGTGGCGGTCACCTTCACCGTGCAGAAGGGCAAGCCGCAACTCATCGAGAGCATCAGCATCGTCGGCAACACCAAGACGCGGGACCGCGTCATCCGCCGGGAGATGCGCATTTACGAGGGCGAGCTTTTCCGGGGCTCCGGGATGCGCGTCAGCAAGGAGCGCATCACCGCCTTGGGCTACTTCGAGACGGTCGAAATCAACTTCAAGCCGGGCAGCGACGACAGCCACGTGGCGGTGACGGTGGAAGTCAAGGAGAAGGCCACCGGCACCTTCCAGGTGGGCGCCGGCTTCTCCAGCGTGGAGAGCTTCATCTTCACCGCACAGGTGAGCCAGGCCAACTTCCTCGGGTGGGGCAACACCGCTTCGCTGTCGGCACAGGTCTCAGGCCTCCGCCAACTCTTCACCGCCTCCTTCTTCGAGCCCTACTTCCTCGACTCGGACTTCATCTTCACCCTGGACCTGTTTCGCACGCAGATTGACTCCTATGACTTCACTCGGCAGTCGATTGGCGGAGCCGTCGGCTGGGGCTACCACCTGCTTGACGACCTGACGGCGGCTCTCACCTACACCCTGGAGGGGGTGTCGGCCATTCCCGGCGGCTCGGGCATCAACGGCGGCACCATCCCCACCTCCGGCGCCATTCCCTCCCCGGCCAACCGCTTCAAGTCCGGGACCACCAGCTCGGTGCGCCTGGCCCTGACCTACGACCGGCGGGACAACCGGCTCTACCCCACCAAGGGCCTCTTGCTGTTCGGCTCGGCCGAGGTGGCACCCAAGTTTCTCGGGGGGGACTTCAACTTCCTGCGGCTACAGGCCTACACGCGCTTTTACGTGCCACTGCCGCTGTTGGGGCTCATCTTCAAGACGCAATTCACCGTCGGCTACATCGCCGAGCTGAACCCCGACAATCCCCTACCCATCTCGGAGCAGTACCTCCTCGGCGGCATCACCACCCTGCGGGGCTACACCCTCAACAGCATCTCGCCGACGTTGCTGGTGGGCACGCTGGCGCGGGGAGACTTCCTCGCCGGCCGCTTCACCGTCGGTGGGAACAAGGAATTCCTCGCCAACTTCGAATTGGAAATCCCCATCATCCCCAAGGCCGGCGTCCGCGGCGTCATCTTCTTCGACGCCGGCAACGTCTTCGCGGTGGACGCCAACTTCTTCCAAGACCGACAGTACAACCTGCCGTTGGGGCTGTTTCTGGCCACCGGCTTCGGCGTCCGCTGGTTTTCGCCGGTCGGCCCGCTGCGCTTCGAGTGGGGCATCCCGCTCACCCCGCGCCCCGGGGACCAGAGCCCCCTCTTCGAATTCACCATCGGCAACAGCTTCTAGCGGACGGCCTCCCGAGGGAGGCGCTCGGCCCCCAGCTGGAAGCTTCGGGGCTCCTGGAGCGGACATCTTTCAGCGCTTCTGCGGCGGACATCTTCCCTGCGAGCGACCGGTCCCGGTGTCTCTCTTGACGGCGCACGGGGGGCGCCTCTAGTGTGCGCGGACTTTTTTGGAGGCCGTCCGCCGGGACCCTCCGTTGCCCGCCCACGCTGCCAAGCGGGGCCCAGGCGGCAAGTCTCCCCGGCATTCCTCACATCGGAGCTCACATCCCCATGCCGTCTCGTCAAATGCTCGTGGCCCTGTTGGCCGGCCTGTCCCTTCTGGCCCCTGGCATCGCTCACGCTGCCGAACTGAAGATTGCCTACGTCGACTTGCAGCGCGCCTTCGCCGAGGTGGACGAAGGTAAGGCCGCCAAGGCGAAGCTGGAGCAGATGCGCGACGCCAAGCAGAAGGAAATCGACAAGGAGCAGGAAGTCCTCAAGAAGGAGAAGGAAACCTTCGAGAAGCAGATGGCGACGATGACCGATGCCGCCCGCACCCAGCAGGGCACGGAGCTGCAGAAGAAGCTGTACGACTTGCAGCAGCGCTTCGAGAAGGGCCGCGCCGAGTTGGCGCAGACCGAGCGCGAGACGTTGAGCGGCATCCTCGGCAAGATGCAGCCGATTATTCAGGGAATCGCTCAGCGCGACGGCTTCACCATGGTGTTTGAAAAGACGGACTCCGGACTGCTCTACGCCCCCGCCAGCTTGGACATCACCAACGAGTTGATTCGCCAGTTCAACGAGAAGAGCAAGGCGGGGGGCACTGCCACCAGCACCCCGGCCAAGAAGTCGACCACCGCCACCACCAGCCCCGCGACGCCCAAGTAGGTTAGGGGCGAGGGGACTCCCCCATGGCCGCGCGGCCACTGGCCGAGCTCGTCGCCCACGTCGGCGGAAGGCTTCGGGGCGACGGCTCGCTCCTCATCCACGGCGTGGGAGGGCTGGCCGAGGCTGGCCCGGCCGACCTCTCCTTCTACGCCAGCCACCGCTACCGGGAGGCCCTCCAAGCCACCAAGGCCCGCGCGGTGCTGGTGCCGCTTGGGGAGGACTCGCCTCGGGCCGACTTGGCGCTGGTCCAGGTGCCCAATCCCCACCTGGCCTACGCCCGCATTTCCGCGCTGTTTCATCCCGAGGCCCGGCCTCCCGCAGGCATCAGCCCGAACGCCAACGTCCATCCGGCGGCCCGGGTGCACCCCGGGGCCTGTGTGATGGCCCTGGCCACGGTGGAGGCCGAGGCCGAGGTGGCCGAGGGCGCGGTGCTGTACCCCGGGGCGTACGTCGGTGCCAAAGCCCGCATCGGCCGCGACTCAGTGCTGTACCCCAACGTCACCGTCCGGGAAGGCTGTGTGGTGGGGGAGCGGGTGGTGCTGCACGCCTCGGCGGTGGTGGGGGCAGACGGCTTTGGCTTCGCCTTCGACGCCGAAGCACGGGCCCACGTCAAAGTGCCCCAGGCCGGCATCGTCCGCATTGAGGATGACGTCGAGGTGGGGGCGGCCAGCTGCATTGACCGCGCCACCACCGGAGAAACCGTAATCGGCCGGGGGACAAAAATCGACAACCTGGTGCAAATCGCGCACAACGTCCGGGTGGGGCCGCTCTCGCTGCTGTGCGCGCAGGTGGGGATTTCCGGTTCAGTCGACGTCGGCAGCGGCGTGGTGCTGGCTGGCCAAGTGGGGGTGGTGGGCCACATCCACATTGGGGACGGCGCCCGGGTGCAGGCCCAGAGCGGCCTGGCCCACGACGTGCCCCAGGGCGCCACCGTCGCCGGCTCGCCCGCGGTGGACCACTGGACGTGGCTGCGCCAGTCGGTGGCGCTGCCGCGGCTGGCGGAGTTGATGCCGGGAAGTCCGGACGTTGCGGTCTCGGCTCGAGGCGCTCGAGAAGGAGACGAAGCGGTGATGGACGTCCTACAAATCCAGCGGCTCCTCCCCCACCGCTTTCCCTTCCTCTTGGTGGACCGGGTGGTGGAATTGGTCCCCGGTCAGCGGCTGGTGGCCTACAAGAATGTCAGCGCCAATGAGCCGTACTTTCAAGGCCACTTCCCGGGCCACCCGGTGATGCCCGGCGTGCTGGTGCTGGAGGCACTGGCCCAAGCCAGTGCTCTGCTTTGCTACAGCAGCACCGGCTTCGACCCGGAGAAGAAGGTGACGTACCTGATGGCCATTGACGGGGCGCGCTTCCGCCGGCCGGTGGTGCCGGGGGACCGGCTGCAGTTGGACGTCACCGTGGTGCGCCTCAAGTCGGTGGTGGTGAAGACCCGCGGTGTGGCCTCCGTCGACGGCCAGCTGGTGGCCGAAGGCGACTTCATGGCCACCGTGGTGGACAAGGATGTCGCTCCGGCATGAGGCCTGGGCCCGGCATCCACCCGACCGCCCTCATCGCCCCGGGGGCAGAGCTTCACCCCACCGTCCAGGTCGGCCCCTACGCCGTCATCGGCCCCCAGGTGCGCCTTGGCGCCCATTGCACGGTGGGCCCACACGCCGTGCTGGAGGGGCGCACCACCCTCGGCGAGAGAAACCGCGTCTTTCAGTTCGCCTCGGTGGGGGCCATTCCCCAGGACTTGAAGTACGCCGGCGAATCCACCGCGCTGGTCATCGGGGACGCCAATCAAATTCGGGAATTCACCACCCTGCACATCGGCACCTCGGGCGGCGGGGGCGTCACCCGCATCGGCAGCCACAACCTCTTCATGGCCTACAGCCACGTGGCCCATGACAGTCAGGTGGGGAGCCACTGCGTCTTCGCCAACGGCGCGACGCTGGCCGGGCACGTGGAAGTGGGGGACTTCGCCACGCTGGGCGGGCTGTCCGCAGTGCACCAATTCACCCGCATTGGGGCCCACGCCTTCATCGCCGGGGGGGCGATGGTGGTGATGGACATCCCGCCTTACTGCATTGCCCAGGGAGACCGCGCCGAGCTGGCCGGCCTCAATGTCGTGGGCCTCCAGCGCCACGGCTTCACCGAGGAGCAGCTGGGCCGCATCAAGGATGCCTACCGCGTCCTCTTCCGCTCCAAGCTTCCCCTGGAGGAAGCGGTGGCCCGGCTGCGGGTCGACTTCGGCGGCCAGTCCGAGGTCGACCAGCTGCTGGACTTCATCACCAGCACCAAGCGCGGATTGACGCGCTAGGGGGGAGCCGTTGGCGGCCATTGGCCTCATCGCCGGAAACGGCACGCTGCCCCGCCTCTTCGCCCGGGCCGCCCGCGCCCGGGGCCTTTCGGTGGTGGTGGTGGCCCACCGGGGAGAGACTGACCCCACGCTGGCCGCCGAGGTGGACGCCTTCAGCTGGGTCCGGGTGGGGCAGCTGGCCCGGATGCAGCGCATTCTGCAGCAGGCCGGCGTGGTGGAGGCGGTGCTCGCCGGCGGCTTTCGGCGGATGCGCGCCGTGGCCGAGCTGCGCCCGGACTTCGGCCTGGTGCGGGTGCTGGCCCGGTTGCGCAGCATCCGCGATGACGTCTTCCTCCGCGCGGTGGCGGAAGACTTCGAGGCCCACGGCATCCGCATTGTCTCCGCCGCCAGCTACCTGACGGAATTGCTGGCGCCGGCCGGGCGGCTGGCCGGGCCGGAACTGGACAAGCGCACCGCGCGCGACGTGGAGTTGGGAGGGGAGGTGGCGGCCGCGCTGGGACGGGCCGACGTCGGCCAGACGGTGGTGGTGAAGGACGGCCACGTGCTGGCGCTGGAGGCGGTGGAAGGGACCGACGCCTGCATCCGCCGCGGCGCCTTGCTGGGTGGCCCGGGCGTGGTGGTGGTCAAGTGCCTGAAGCCGGGACAGGACGAGCGCTTCGACTTGCCGGCGGTGGGCCCAGCGACCCTGGACGTGATGGCCGAGGTGGGGGCGCGTGCCCTGGCGGTGGAGGCTGGCAAAACCTTCCTTCTCGAGGCGGAGCGCCTGGTGGCGGTGGCCGATAAGGCCGGCATTACCGTGGTGGCCGTCGAGCCGGTGGCCGCACCGCCCGCTAAAGCTTGAAGAGTTCGCGCGCTCCGTCGGCGATGAATTGGACGGCGATGGCGCAGAGAATGAGGCCCATCACGCGCTGGAGAATGGCCACCCCGGACTGCCCCAGCACCCGCAGCACCAGCGACGCTGCCCGGAGGATGAAGTAGCTGGCCACACACGTCAGCACCACTGCCACCAGCACCGGCACCGCCGCCACCAAGCCCTTGCCGTGGGACATCAGCACCATCACCGTGGCAATGGCCCCGGGGCCAGCCAACAGCGGGACGGCCAGTGGGACGATGGCGACATCCTCCTTCTCACTGGCCTCCGTCTCCTCCTCGAGGCTGGTGCGCGTCTCCACCTGACGTGCGCGCAGCATGTCCAGGCCGGTGATGAGAAGCAAAATGCCCCCCGCCACCCGAAAGGCGCCCAGCGAGATGCCGGCCACCTTAAAAATCAGCGTCCCGAAGAGGGCGAAAAATACCAGCAGCCCGCAGGCGGTCAGTGAAGCGCGAAACGCAGTCCGCTCCATCTTCTCCGGCGAATCACCAGAGGTGACGGCGAGAAAAATGGGCACTACCCCCAGCGGGTCCACCACGAAGAAGACGGCGGACAGCGCCACCAGGCTGAAGGAGATGAGGCTATTCATGGGCGACGGACCGTGAAGCGCAGCTTCCACACCATACCCAAGGCTTCCAGGACAATTCGCCGCGACATTTTGGAATGCCCTACCCGGCGGTCCTCGAAGACAATCGGCATCTCCTCCACACGGAAGCCGCCCTGGTAGGCGCGGTAGGTGAGCTCAATCTGAAAGGCGTAGCCGGTGCTGTGGACGGCGGCGAAGTCGATGGACTCGAGCACCCGCCGTCGGAAGCATTTGAAGCCGCCGGTTAAGTCCCTCACCGGAAGCCCCAGCACCAGGCGTGCGTAGAGCGAGCCGCCGCGGCTGATGAGCCGGCGCATGGCTCCCCAGTTGACGGTGCCCCCGCCCTCCACGTAGCGCGAGCCCAGCACCAAGTCCGCCCCGGCCTCGGCCCGGTCCAGAAGCCCACTCAGGTAGCGTGGCGGGTGGCTCCAGTCAGCATCCATCTCCAGCACGTACTGGTAGGGCCGCGAGAGTGCCCAGGCGAAGGCGGCCAAGTAGGCCCGTCCCAGGCCTTCCTTCTTCTCCCGGTGCAGCACGTGCACCCGCGGCTCTCGCGCCGCCAGCGCGTCGGCCAGCACCCCGGTGCCGTCCGGGCTGTTGTCGTCCACCACCAGCACCTCGGTGCGGGCATCCGCAGCGAGGACGGCGTCGACAATTCCCTCGAGGTTGTCACGCTCGTTGTAGGTGGGAATGCAAACCAGGGCCGTCGTCATTGCGAGGGTGCGCCTCTTACCACGCGCGGCCCGTCGGGCAATCGGCCCTTGCCGTCCAGCACCTCCAGCACCTCGTCCGCTGCCCGTTCGCTGGCCGGTGCCGTGCCGAGCAACGTGCGCACCTCGCGCAGCCCGGCCACCATGGTGCGGCGCTCCGGCCCCTCGTCCCACAACCGGCGCACCTCGGCCAGCACATTGGCGGGCGTCAGCGCCCCTTGAAGCAACTCCGGAATGAGGCGGCGTCCGGCCAGCAGGTTGATGAGGCTGACGAAGCGCACGCTGACCAACAGGCGGGCCAGCAGCGCGCTCAACGCGGACACGCGGTACACCACCACCAGCGGCCTCAGCATCAGACCGGCCTCCAGCGCCGCTGTGCCGGACGTCACCAGGGCGACGTCAGCGGCCCCGGCCACCTGCGCAGTTTGGCCGGCCACCAACACCGGCTGAAGGCCGAGGGCTTGGAAGGCTGCCGCCACCCTGGATGCGTCCACTCCCGGCGCCAACGGGACGACGACTTGCAGGCCCGGATGGTCCTTCTCCACCAGCGCCGCGCTGTCCACCAGCGGCTGAAGGCAGCGCCGCAACTCCGAGGCGCGGCTGCCGGGAAGCACCGCCAGCGTGGGGCGGTGCACGTCCAGGCCCAAACCCCTGCGAAACACGGCCGCCTCCGCGGGCGCGGGGAGGCGTGCCGCCACCGGGCTGCCCACGTACACCGCCTTCACCCCGTAGGGACGGTAAAACGCCTCCTCGAAGGGGAGGATGCACAGCATTTTTTCGACGTCCCGGGCAATCTGCTTCACCCGCCCGCGGCGCCACGCCCAGACGGTGGGGCTGACGTAGAAGACGACCGGAATGCCCAAGGCCTTCAGCTTTCGCGCCAGGCGGAGGTTGAAGTCCGGTGCGTCCACCAACACCGCTGCCGCTGGACGCCGGGTGGCGGCGGCCTTCACCAGGGCGCGGAAGACGCGCCAAATGCGGGGCAGCCGCGGCAGCACCTCGGTGAAGCCCACCACCGAAATTTCCGACATGTCGAAGAGGGGCTGAAGGCCCGCCGCCACCAGCCGCGGGCCCCCCATCCCGAAGGCGGTGAGCTGTGGCCGGTGCGCCCTGAGCGCAGACAACAACTCGCCGCCGAGCACGTCGCCCGAAGCCTCACCGGCCACCACCAGCAGCTCTCCGGACGCCATGGTGGCCAGGGATGGTACACACCAGGGCCGGTGAGCGGTGACGGAACACCCGGGGCGGACTTCCCTGTGCGTCCGGGGACCTCCTGGCGCGCGCTGCTGCGCCTGGCCGGGTTTGCCCGCCCGCAGACGTCCCGGCTGCTTTTGGCCTTTGCCGCCATGGCCGTCCTCGGGCTGGCCACCGGCGCCTATGCCTGGCTGGTGGGGCCGGCCTTGCACTTTCTGCTGACCGGCGGGGCACAGGGCGCAGGGTGGCTTCCGGGCCTCCGCCCGCTGGACAAGCGGGCTGCGCTGCTGGTCCTCCCCGGACTCCTCGTCCTTCTCGCGGTGGTGAAGGGGTTGAGTTACCTCGCGCAATTCTACTGGATGGGGCAATTCGGCCAGCGCACCACCGCCGCGCTGCGCCGCAGCCTCTTCGAAGCGCTGTTGGCCCAATCGCCAGTGCAGCTGGCCAACCGGCTGCGGGGCGACCTGCTGTCTCGCTTCTCGGCGGACGTGCGGGCGGTGGAGACAGCCGCCATTTACACCGTTGGCAGCTACGTCCGAGACGGCATCCAGGTGCTGGTGCTGGTGGGCGTCGCACTGGCGGCCGACGCGCGTCTGGCGCTGGCCGCACTGGCCTGTGTGCCGGCGGCCGTCCTTCCGGTGTCCGCATTGACGCGGGCGGTGCTGCGACGGACGCGGGAAAGCCAGACCCGCTTGGGGACGATGGCTGCACAGGCGCAGGAGCTGCTCAGCGGCATTCGCACCGTGCAGGCCTACGGGGCGGAGGATGCGGAAATTCGCCGCTTTTCCGAGCGCGGCGCGCTGCTGGCCCGGGCCCTGTCGCGTGCCGCCTGGGCCCGCAGTGCGGTGCCTGCACTGACCGAAGTACTGGCTGCCGGCGCGGTTGCGGGGGCGCTGGTGTGGGCCGGCACCACCGCGGGCGTCGCGCCGGAGCGCTTGGTGTCCCTGTTGGCGGCGCTGCTGCTTCTCTACCAGCCGGCCAAGGACTTGGGCCGCACCACCCAGTTTGCCACCCAGGCCGCCGCTGCCAGCGAGCGCCTTTTCGAAGTGCTGGACACGGTGCACCCAGTGGCCGATGCACCTGGCGCCCGAGGCGCGCCCCCGCTTTCGGGGGCCATTACGCTTCGGGACGTGGAGGTGTCCTACGGCGACCGCCCGGCGCTGCGTGGGCTCCAGCTGTCGCTGCCGGTGGGGCAGGTGACAGCCCTGGTGGGCCCAAGCGGGGGCGGCAAAAGCACCGTGGTGGCGCTCCTCTTGCGCTTTCTGCGTCCACAGCACGGCCAACTGCTGTGGGACAGTGAAGACTGGGACGGCTTCACCGCCAGTAGCCTCCGGGCACAGACGGCCCTCGTCACCCAGGAGCCACTCCTCTTCTCCGGCTCGCTGCGCGACAACCTTTTGCTGGCCCGTCCGGACGCCACCGACGCGGAGGTGCGGCGCGCTGGCGCGCTGGCCCAGGCCGAGGCCTTCGTCCAGGCCCTGCCCCAGGGCTGGGACACGCCGCTGGGAGAGCAGGGCTCAGGCTTGAGCGGCGGACAGCGCCAGCGCCTGGCGCTCGCCCGCGCGGTGCTGCGCGACGCCGCCCTCCTCGTCCTGGATGAGGCGACCAGTAACCTCGACCCGGAAAGCGAAAGGGAAGTGCAGCTGGCGTTGCGCCAAGTGCTTCCGGGGCGGACGGCGCTGGTGGTGGCCCACCGGCTGGCGACGGTGGTGGAGGCGCACTGCATTCACGTCCTTGACGGGGGCCGTGTGGTGGAACGGGGCACCCACGCCGAGCTGCTGGCGCAGGGGGGGGTGTACGCCCGGCTGTGGGCGCTCCAACACCAGGCGCATGAGAGCGGCGCGCAGCGGAGCCTCGCGTGAGAGTCCTCTACGTGGTGCTGAGCTGGGTGGCCTTCCTGCTGCTGGCCCCGGTGCTGCTGCTGCACAAGAAGACGCGCCAGGGGTTTCTCCAGCGCTTTGGCTTCTATGCAAGCGGCGCCATTCCGGAGGGCGGTTGGCCCCGCATTTGGCTGCACGGGGCGAGTGCCGGAGACCTCCAGGCGCTGGCCCCCATGGTCCGCCACTGCCGGGAGCGCTACCCGGAGTGCCGAATTCTCGTCAGCACCATCACCAACACCGGCTTCCTCATGGCACGCGACCGCCTCGGGGCGAAGCTGGACGCGGTGCTGTACGCGCCTTGGGACCTATGGGGCGCCACCCGGCGCGCGGTGCGTGCCCTGCGGCCAGACCTGCTGGTGTTGGAATACACGGAACTTTGGCCCAACCTCATTCACGCCGCCCACGTCGCCGGCGCCCGCGTCGTCCTCACCAACGGGCGTTTCGCGCCGGAGCGGCTGGGCGCCTACCGGCTTTTGTTGGCGCTGGCCGGCAATCCCTTACGGGAACTCGACTTGCTGCTGATGCGCGAAGACGAGGAAGCCGAGCGTGCGCTTTCCCTGGGCGCGCCCCTGGAAAGGGTGTGGGTGACGGGCAATACCAAGTTTGATGGCGTCGGTGTGGACGCGACGGCCGTCACGGACGAGGCACTGCGCGAGGCGCTGGGGCTCCAGCCCTCGTCGCGCCTCTTCATCGCCGGCAGCACCCACGAGGGCGAGGAGGAGCTGCTGTTGGCCGTTTACCGACGCCTGCTCGCCCTCCACCCAGACCTCAAGCTGCTGCTGGCACCGCGCTACATTGACCGCACCTCCCGGGTGGTGGCCTTGGCCGAGGCGGCCGGTTTTCGCGCCGGGCGCCGCAGCGCAGGGGCAGCCTCCAACCACGGCGCCCAGGTGTTGGTGCTCGACACCATTGGGGAGTTCGAGCCAGGCCTACCGGCTGGCGACGCTGGTCTTCGTCGGCGGCAGCTTCACCGCCCGCGGCGGCCAAAACATTCTCGAACCGGCGGCGCAGGGCAAACCGGTACTGTTCGGCCCCAACATGGCCAACTTCAGCGACAGCGTGCAGGTGCTGCTGGGCCGGGGCGGCATTCAGGTGTCCGACGTCGAGCACTTCGAGACGCTGGTGGCGGACTTGCTGTCCCGTCCCGAGACCTGCGCCCAGCTGGGCGAGTTGGCGGCGCAGGCCGTGCGGCAAGTCTCCGGCGCAAGCCAGCGCAACGTGGACTTGGTGGCGAGAATGCTGGGCGCGGCGCCGCGGCTGGCTTCGCCTGGGCCGGCGCCTTGACGCTGGTGCACCTGCACCTGCACCGACGTCGCACCGGCGTCACCCGCCATGTGGAGGACGTGGTGCGCGCCCTTGGGCCAAGCGGGGCCACGGCCCTGGGGTGGGCACTCGTGCCGGACGTCCCCCGCTGCAACCTCAGCGCGCTGTGGAAGGCGGCACGGGCGGGAGACTTGGTGGTGCACGCGCACCGCAACCTGGAGCTCCTGCTGGCGCTGGCCCTCCGGGGCCTCGGACGGGGTGTCCGCGTGGTGTGGACCCGGCACGGGACGGGACGCCCCAGCCGCTGGACGCGGTCCCTCGCGCACCGTGCCGACATTCGCGTCACGCTGACCGAAGAGGGCCGCCAGACACTGGGACTGCCCTCCATCGTCGTTTCCCACGGCGTGGACACCCGCGTCTTTCAGCCCCCGGCGGACCGTGCCGGCCGCTGGGCCGCTCTCGGCGTGGGGGGCCAGCGCGGGGTGGTGGTGGTGGGGCGCATTCGCCCGGCGAAGGGCCAAGGGGACGCCGTGGCCGCCCTGGCGCAGACGCTGCCTGAGGCGCCCGGCTGGCGGGCGGTGCTGGTGGGGGAAGCACGGGGGCGGGACGTTGCGTGGCTGGCCTCGCTGTTGAAGCTGGGGGCTGGCCGGGTGCAGGCGGTGGGCGAGCAGTCAGACGTCCGCCCTTGGTACCAGGGCGCGACGCTTCTCCTTCAACCCTCCCACGCTGAGTCCTTTTCCCTCGTCCTGGCCGAGGCCATGGCCTCGGGCTGCTGCGTCGTCGCGGCGCGGCTTGCGCACTACGCGGCGCTGCTGGAAGAAGGACGGACCGGCTTCACCTACCCGGCTGGCGACGTTTCGGCACTGGCCGACGTCCTTCGGCCCCTGTTGCGCGAGCCGAAGCGTGCGGACGAGGTGGGCCAAGCCGCGGCGGAGGCGGCCCGCACCCGCTTTCCCCTGGAGAAAGAAGTTGCCGCGCTCTTACGCCTGTACCAGGGAGGCGAGCGCTGATGCGCGTCTTGCACCTTTTGGCGAGCCCCGTCTTCAGTGGGCCGGCCGAGGGGGTGGCGCTGCTGGCCGCGGCTCAGCAGCGCGCCGGTGCCAACGTCAGCGTGGCCGTCGACACCACCCGCCCGGGCACTGGGACGGAGGAGCCCAGCGTGCCGCGTTTTGAGGCGCTCGGGCTCCTCGATGCCCGCGGCTTTGCACTCTCCACCCGTGGAGGCCCCTTGAGCTTCCTAAGAGACGCCGTCCGCCTTCGCGGTGCCAGCGTGGACGTCGTCCACTGCCACAGCAGCCACGACCATTGGCTTGCATCGGTTGCGCGGCCGCGCACGGCGCACCTTGTCCGTTCCATCCATGCGCCGCGCTCCCTCCGCTGGAGCCTCCCGCCGGCCGCTGCCTTCACGGTGCCGGCGGTGGAGCTGCTCCCTCGGCTGCGGCCGACTCCGACGCTGGTGCTTCCACCCCTCGTCGACCAGCACTTTCGTCCCAGTCCGGACCGCGCGGCGCTGCGCCGTGCCCTCGGCCTTCCGCCAGGCCCGGTGGTGGGCATGGCGTCCACCTTCCAACCCTCGCGTGGACATGGCGTTGCCCTCGCAGCCTTCGCGCTGGTGCGTCGGCGCGTCCCGGACGTGACGCTGGTGCTGTTGGGCGACGGGGTGCTGGAACCTGCCGTGCGCCTGGCCGTCTGGGAAGCTGGCCTGTCGGACGCCGTCCACCTCCCCGGCTACCAGCGTGGCGCGGAATTTGTCCGATGGCTTCAGGCGTTGGACGAAGTCTGGGTGCTGGGGCTAGGCAATGACTGGGCCGGCCGCACCGCGCTGCAGGCCCGCGCCTGCGGCGCCCGCGTGGTGGCCTCCGCGCTGGGTGGACTGCCCACCTGGGCCGACGCGGTGTTGCCCGCGGTGACGCCCGAGGCGCTGGCCGCAGCAGCACTGGGAGAGGACCGGCGGGAGGTGCAGCTGCCGGACGTGGACAGCGTGGCGAGGGACGTCCTTGCGCTGTACCGCTCGGCGGGAGCCTCAGCGTGAGTTGGGTTGAGTCCCTGTGGTACCCGCCGGCGTCGCTGGGCCTCAAGGGCCAAGCGCTGCGGGCGCCGCTGGCCCCCTTGGCGGCCTGTTTCGCGGCCGCCGTCGCCTCTCGGAACTTCCTTTTTCAGACGGGCCTGCTGCGCGCCGAGGCGGTCCCCGGGTTGCGCGTCCTTTCGGTGGGAAACCTCACCGCAGGCGGCGCTGGGAAGACGCCGGTGGTGGCCTTTCTGGCGGAGCGCTTGCTGAGGGCCGGCGCGCCAGTGGCCATCCTCAGCCGCGGGTACGGGCGGCGAGCCCGGACCCTTTGCCGCGTCTGTGGGCCGCCCTGGCCCTCCGTCGAGGAGGTGGGGGATGAGCCGCTATTCCTAGCCCAGAGGCTGCCAGCCGTCTCGGTGTGGGTCGGCGCAGACAGGGTGGCGCTGGCCCGGGCGGCATACGTCGCCGGGGCGCGTGTGGCTCTCCTCGACGACGGGTTTCAGCACCGGCGGCTGGCCCGGGAAGCGGACGTGGTGGTGCTGGACGAAGCCGTCGGCCTGGGCAGCGGGCACCTTTTGCCGTGGGGCCCGCTGCGCGAACCTCCCTCGGCGCTGCGGCGGGCCTCGCTGCTGTGGCTGCGGGTTGCCAGCCCGGCCACAGCGCTGCTGCGCTTGCCCGCGGGCCTTCCAGTGGTGCGGGCACGCCATGCGGCGGTGGACGTCCTCGGCCCGGGCCGAAGCGTGTTGCCCCTCTCGCAGCTGTCCGGTGCCCGCGTCCTCGGGTTCTGCGGCATTGCACGCCCGTCCGCCTTCGAGAGGACGCTGGACGAGTGCGGCGCTGTGGTGACGGCGGTGCAAGGCTTTGCGGACCACCACCGGTTTACCCCAGCGGAGCTGGCAGCCCTCACCGCCAACGCGCGCGCAGCCAGGGCCCAGCTGGTGACGACGGAGAAGGACGCGATGCGCATTCCGGCGGACTTTCCAGCGTGGGTGGTGCGGCTGGGCGTCTCTCTCTTGGAGGGGGAGGACGCCCTCCAGTCCCTGCTGCATGGCGAGAGCTCGCCCCCGGCGCGCCTGCCGCCGGGCGACTGAACCACAGGGTGCTGGCCCTCTTGGCCAACCCTCGGTACAACCGCCTTCGCCCTCTTGCCTTCTGCCCGTCCGCCCCTGGCTTCCCTCAGTGCGCTCCTCGACGCCTTTCCCAGCCGCCGGCTGCTGGTGCTGGGCGACTTGGTGGCTGACGAGTACCTCTACGGGCAAACGGACAGAGTCAGTCGTGAGGCGCCAGTGCTGGTGGTGCGGCATGAGTCCAGCGAGGTGAAGCTGGGCGGCGCAGCCAACGCCGCAGCCAATGCCCGGGCGCTGGGTGCGGACGTCACGGTGGTGGGTGCCCTCGGCGACGACTCCATGGGCGAGGCGGTGCGGAGGCTTCTGGACGCTGCCGGCATCGACTTACGCGGGGCCAGCGCGCCCAGGACCGAGACCAAGACGCGCATCCTGGCTGGGGGCATCAACACCACCCGCCAACAAATGCTGCGGGTGGACCGTGGCAACGTGCCACCCCTTCCGCCACGGGCGGCTGGGCAGCTGGTCGAACAGCTGCGGGCCGCTGCCGCCGAGGCGGATGCCATTCTCGTCAGTGACTACGGGGCCGGCGTCGTCTGCGAGGCCGTCCGCATGGAGTTGCACCGGCTGGCGCAGCACACCCGCGTGTGTGTGGACTCACGCCATGGGCTGCAGCATCTCGGTGGTTTTTTTGCGGCGAAGCCGAATGAGCCGGAGCTTCAAGCCCTGACCGGTTTGAATGTGGCAAGCGACGCCGGCCTTCTGGACGCCGGCGCCGAGGCGCTGAAGCGGTTGGGCTGCTCTGCCCTGCTTGTCACCCGGGGCCAGAAGGGCATGACGCTTTTCGAGAAGTCCGGACCCACCGCCATCTTCGTCCACGGGGCCCGGGAGGCGGTCGACGTCACGGGAGCCGGAGACACCGTGATGGCCGCCTTCACCGTCGCCCTGGCCGCTGGCGCAACGCCCCTCGAGGCGGCGATGTTGGCGAACGTGGCGGGCGGCCTGGTGGTCCAGAAGCAGGGCACGGCCACCGTCCCCGCGAGTGAGTTGCGGGCTGCGCTGGAAGCGGACTGAGGCGTGGCAGGGACGCTTGACAAAGTGCAGCCCCTCGACGCCGTCGCCGAGCGGGTGGAGGAGGCGCGAGCGGCTGGGAAGACGGTGGCACTGGCCAACGGGGCCTTTGACCTCCTGCACGTCGGCCACGTCCGCTACCTCGAAGGGGCCAAGGCCCTGGCCGACGTCCTCGTCGTCGCCGTCAACACGGACCGCTCGGTGCGACTGGCCAAAGGCGCCGCGCGTCCCCTGGTACCGGAAGCCGAGCGCGTTGAGGTGGTGGCAGCCCTGGCTTGCACGGACCACGTCCTCCTCTTCGACGAGGCCGACGTCTCAACGGTGCTGCGCCGGCTGCGTCCCGAACTCCACGTGAAGGGCACGGACTACACGGCCGAGACGGTACCGGAGCGCGCGGAGCTCGCTGCCTGGGGCGGACGGGTGGCGATTGCTGGGGACGAAAAAGGCCACAGCACCACCGAGCGGGCCGTGGCCGTCCTGGCCGAGCGCGAGCGCCGGCTGTATGCCCTCTTGGTGTGCCCGCGCTGTCACGGCCGCCTCGGCTGGCAGGAAGGGGAGGCGCGCTGTCCGCCCTGCGGCCGGCGCTACCCGGTCCGCGATGGCATTCCACAGATGGAGCCGGGCGAACCCTTCTAGAGGTGTGGGACGGGTCTCTCGAATTTCTAGAAAGCTTCGCGCAGCGGGGACAGAGCAGTGGGTGTGCATTTCCAGCCTCGCTTCAGACCGCCGCGAGGCTTTGAATCGGTACACTGTCAAAACCGTCTTCGACCAGCGGTCTCAACGAAGCTGAGCGAGCGGCGGAAGGACGGTCACACCTCATGCGGACGCTCGACCCGTTGGCGACCATTGCCCTTCTCCTTCTGGTCATCACCTTAGGTGCTGCTTCGCTTTCGAAGCGGACGGAATCCGTCGCCGGCTGGTTGGCCGTCATCGGTTTGTGGTGGGCGCTGCGCGAGGTGCACGCGTTCCGCGGGCCCTGGGACTTCAAGCTCCTCTTCCTGCTTTTCGCGTCCGTCGTCTTCACCGGCGTCAAAGTCTTCCAGCTGCTCCGCTGGCTCATCCGACGCACACCGCCAGAAAAAGGGCCACCGGTGTGAGGCGCCTTCGACGACCGTTCTCTTCTCGAAGGCGACACAAGACGGTCTCAGAAGTGAAATTCGCTACCAGCCTTCTTTGGGAGCGGGCAGCATCCGGGCGAACGACACGGTGGCTTCGGCCACCAGCGCCTCGAGCGGCTCGCCCCGCTCGAACGCCGGCGTCAGGTCGAGCATTTGGTGCGGTGCCTCTGCGTACCCCCAGCGCGCAGCGTCCATTTTGAGGAATAGGCCGAGGGTCGGGGCGCCCATCGCGACCGAGAGATGCAACGGCCCGCTGTTGTTGCAAACCGTGCAGCCGGCGGCGCCCAGCACGGCGGCGAGGGCGTCCAGGTCCGTGGCTGGAAGGAGGACGGCGCCAGGAGCTGCCGCGACGACCGACTGGGCCAAAGCCTCCTCCCCAGGCCCCCATGCCACCAGGGGACGACGGCCGAGTGCGCTCAGGGCGCGGGCGGCGGCGGCAAATGCGTCCGGAGGAATCCGGCGCCAGCCGAGGCGCCCGCCGGGAACAAGGACGGCATGCGGTCGCGCAGCCACCTCTGCCAGCAGTGGACGGAGCGGCTCCGCCGGTCGAGGTCTGCGGAAAGAGGGCCTGGCGGGTGGCACCTCCCCCAGCAGCGGTGAAAGAAGGTGAAGCCGCTGTCCCACCTCGGAGCGCGTGTCGGCCCGAGGCCGCACCGGCACGTCGTCGAGGAGCCCGGTGGGCCAGACGTCCGGCCCGATGAGGATGGCCCCGGCAGCCAAGGCGCGCGCCACCAGCGCGGACGTGACCGAGGGCACTTCCCAGTTTCCGCAATCCACCACCACGTCCCAGGGCCCCTGCCTGCGGGCTGCACGGATGCCGGGAGCCAACGGCCCGAGGAAGAGGGCGCGGCGGTCCAGCGTCAAAAGGCCGTCCAGCGCGGGGTGCCCTTCCAGCACCCGGCCGCAGCTGGCGTGGACCAGCGCCTGGACGTGGAAAGCCGGGACGCGGGCTTTCAGGGCGGAGAGCAGCGGGGTGAGGAGAAGCGCTTCGCCCATCCGGTCATCCACGCGCACCAAAAGAACGCGCCGCGCCGCGGCGAGCCGGCCCGGCGCGCGCGCGCGGCGGGACGGGCGGAAAAAAAAGGCTGCGGCCAAGAGCGCCAGTGCTCGCTTGGCCCAGCCCTCGAGGCGCTTGAGCGGCGACATAGAAGGGCGCCGGACAGTACTACTTGACGGGCGGGGGCCGTGGGGCCCTACAACGCTGCCCGCTTGGGGACCCTGCGCAGCATGACTGGCTTTGGTGTTGGACACGGCCGCGCCGGCAGCGAGGAGTTCACCGCCGAAGTCAAAGCGGTCAACCACAAATACCTCGACGTGAAGGTGCGTCTGCCCCGTCAGCTGCAGGCGCTCGAGCCGGAGCTACAGCGGAAAGTCAAGGCCGTCTGTGTGCGGGGCGCTGTGGAGCTCAGCCTGCGCCCCGCGGCCGCGACGTCCTCCGGAAACATCCCCAGTGTCGACGCTGCCATGGCGCAGGCCTGGCGCGCGGTGCTCGCCGAGGTGGCGCGACTGACCGGCCTTCCGGACGTGACGACCGCCGCCGAGGTGGCGGCGCAGTCGGGCGTGGTCCGGATGGAGGAGCCGACGGTGGACGTGGCCGCCGCGACCCGGGCGGCGGAGGCGGCGGTCGCCGAAGCGCTCACCGGCCTGTCGGCGATGCGCGAGCGGGAGGGCGTCGCGCTCGGCGCAGACCTCAGCGCTCGGCTGGAGCGGGTGGCGAAGCTGGTTCGGCAACTGCAAAGCCTTGCCCCGCGCGCCGTGGAGGAATACCGGGACCGCCTCGCCGCGCGGCTGGCTGAGCTCACCGGCGGGGCTGGCGTCGAACCAGGCCGGCTGGCGCAGGAGCTTGCCCTGTTTGCCGAACGGACGGACGTGGCCGAGGAGTTGACGCGTCTCGACTCCCACCTTGGACAGTTCCGCGCGCTGCTCGCCTTGGACGAGCCGGTCGGGCGGAAGCTGGACTTCCTCCTCCAGGAGATGAACCGGGAAGTGAATACGGCCGGAAGCAAAATCCAATCGGCCGAGGCCTCGACGCAGGTGGTGGAATTGAAGGCCGAATTGGAGCGAATCCGAGAACAAGTGCAAAACGTCGAGTAATGGCCCCCGAGCTTCACCCTGGCCTCCTGTTGGCCCTCTCGGCCCCGTCCGGCACGGGGAAGACGACCCTTGCTCGGCGCCTGGTGCGCGAGGTGGACGGCGCCGAGTTTTCGGTCAGCGTCACCACGCGCCCACGTCGCGGTCTCGAGCGCGACGGGAGGGACTACCACTTCGTGGACGAGCGGACCTTCGCCCGAAAAATCGAGCGCGGGGATTTGCTCGAGTGGGCGGAGGTCCACGGCCACTTCTACGGCACGCCGCGGGGTCAGGCGGAACGGGTGCTGGTCTCGGGAGGCGTCATCGTCTTCGACATTGATGTGCAGGGGGGCCGGAGCATCCAGCGGCTCTACCCCGAGGCGGTGCTGGTCTTCGTCCTCCCGCCGTCGTTGCGTGAGCTCGAGCGGCGTCTGCGAAGCCGCGGCACGGACCGGGTGGACACCATCCGCCGTCGAATGCTGACCGCGCGGGCGGAGATTGAGCAGGGGCTGGCGGCCTACGACTACGTGGTGGTGAATGACGAGGTGGACCGGGCGCTGAAGGAGTTGAAAGCCATCCTCGTGGCGGAGCGGTGCCGTCGGGGCCGGGTGCGGCTGGAAGGCCTCCGGCTGGCGCTGGCCCCCCGCAGACGCGCTCAGCCGCACCGGTGGCCCGCTGCTGGGCGGAAGGCTCGCGGTCGGCGTCCGACGCGCTGAGCTTGACGGGAGAAGGGGCCTGGTTACGTTGTTTGTCTGCGGTTTCCACCGGCGCCCAGCCGGGGCTCTTGGGTGGTTCTGCGGAGCAGCGGAGCAGCGCCGGGGGTCAGCCTTTCCGTCCGAGGTTGACAGCCGCGGTCTCGTCCGCTACATCGCGCGCCCCTTCATCGTTCCCCCCGGGCCCAGCTGCCCGGAGTCGCTCGGGGGAGGGCAACGCTAGGAAATAGGTGAAGTTGACAGGGGGTCGGCCGTCCGCTAGACACCGCCCCCCCGCCCAAGTGCCTCATTGGAGGCTGCTTTTGCGGGTCAGCTTGACGAAGTCGTTACAGGACGCGTACAACTGCCGGTTCCGCTGGAACTGTCGGTCGGAAGCGGCTCGGTCTTTGAAAACCGGATAGCAAGTCCAAGACGATTGCGGAAACCGCAGTCAATTCAAGGACATCCACGTCCACTCGCCCTCCTGGTGACAGGGCAGGCGAGCAGGCACGTGGATGGTAGTACGAACAGCGTGTCAGGGGCCCTTCGGGGTCACTGATGAACGCCAGTTCAAACATCCAAATCTTTTCAATTGGAGAGTTTGATCCTGGCTCAGAACGAACGCTGGCGGCGTGCCTAACACATGCAAGTCGAGCGCGAACGGAGCAATCCTAGTAGAGCGGCGCACGGGTGCGTAACACGTGGGTAATCTGCCTCGAAGCCCGGGATAACCTGCCGAAAGGCAAGCTAATACCGGATAAGCCTCCGGGTTCCTCGGAACCTGAAGGAAAAGGTGGCCTCTATTTATAAGCTATCACTTCGAGATGAGCCCGCGGCCCATCAGCTAGTTGGCGGGGTAACGGCCCACCAAGGCTACGACGGGTAGCTGGTCTGAGAGGACGATCAGCCACACTGGAACTGAGACACGGTCCAGACTCCTACGGGAGGCAGCAGTGGGGAATTTTGCGCAATGGGCGAAAGCCTGACGCAGCAACGCCGCGTGTGTGATGAAGGTCTTCGGATCGTAAAGCACTTTCGACCGGGAAGAAACGCTGTTGGCTAACATCCAGCAGCCTGACGGTACCGGGAGAAGAAGCACCGGCTAACTCTGTGCCAGCAGCCGCGGTAATACAGAGGGTGCAAGCGTTGTTCGGAATTATTGGGCGTAAAGCGCGTGTAGGCGGCTTAGCAAGTCGGGTGTGAAAGCCCTCGGCTCAACCGAGGAAGTGCGCCCGAAACTGCTGAGCTTGAGTACCGGAGAGGATGGCGGAATTCCCCAAGTAGAGGTGAAATTCGTAGATATGGGGAGGAACACCGGTGGCGAAGGCGGCCATCTGGACGGATACTGACGCTGAGACGCGAAAGCGTGGGGAGCAAACAGGATTAGATACCCTGGTAGTCCACGCCGTAAACGATGAGAACTAGGTGTCGTGGGTGTTGACCCCCGCGGTGCCGTAGCCAACGCATTAAGTTCTCCGCCTGGGAAGTACGGCCGCAAGGCTAAAACTCAAAGGAATTGACGGGGGCCCGCACAAGCGGTGGAGCATGTGGTTCAATTCGACGCAACGCGCAGAACCTTACCTGGTCTTGACATCCTCGGAACCTGCCCGAAAAGGCGGGGTGCCCGCAAGGGAACCGAGAGACAGGTGCTGCATGGCTGTCGTCAGCTCGTGTCGTGAGATGTTGGGTTAAGTCCCGCAACGAGCGCAACCCTCGCCTTTAGTTGCCACGCAAGTGGATCTCTAGAGGGACTGCCGGTGTTAAACCGGAGGAAGGTGGGGATGACGTCAAGTCCTCATGGCCTTTATGACCAGGGCTACACACGTGCTACAATGGCCGGTACAAAGCGCTGCCAACTCGCGAGAGGGAGCCAATCGCATAAAACCGGTCTCAGTTCAGATTGGAGTCTGCAACTCGACTCCATGAAGGCGGAATCGCTAGTAATCGCAGATCAGCACGCTGCGGTGAATACGTTCCCGGGCCTTGTACACACCGCCCGTCACACCATGGGAGTCAATTGCTCCAGAAGTCGCCGTGCCAACCGCAAGGAGGCAGGCGCCCAAGGAGTGGTTGGTAACTGGGGTGAAGTCGTAACAAGGTAGCCGTAGGGGAACCTGCGGCTGGATCACCTCCTTTCTAAGGAGACCCTGGGATGGGGTCCTCTGCTTCGGCAGGGACATGGCCCATCCCGGCAGCCCCTCGGGGTTGCTTTCGGTCTACTTGGTCAACGTGCAGTTTCCAGCTCGTGCAGTCGACACCGGACTTGCTATTTGGTTTTGAGAGGCCGAGCCGGCCCTTTTTTGTTTCTAAAAAGGGGCAGGGCCGCTCGCTCTTTGAAACAGGGGAGTCTTAATCGGGTTCGGACGCATCCCAAGGGGGGTTCTTGGGAGCGCCGCCCACGGGCCGGACCACGGGCCTATAGCTCAGCTGGCTAGAGCGCGCGCCTGATAAGCGCGAGGTCGGTGGTTCGAGTCCACCTAGGCCCATCACCGAACCTGGATGGCTCGGTCGATGCGGTGCTACCATGCCGGCCACTGGGGCTGTAGCTCAGCTGGGAGAGCGCCAGCTTTGCAAGCTGGATGTCGTCGGTTCGATCCCGATCAGCTCCACACACCTGTGAACGCGATTTGACTGAAGAGAGCCGGTAGCTACAGGCGTCTTCGGTGACTCGCTCTTTGAAAACTGCATACGAAGGGTAGAACAATTTCAATTTTTGCTGAGGAGCCGTCCAGCAGGTACCTCCGGGAGGAGGAACCCAGGATGGACGGATAATTCTCGATCAGGCGTCCCGTGGCGAAGAGCCAGGGGCCTGGACCTTGATCTCGAGTTTCAACAATCCCCAGGGCTACGGCCCGGAGGGGCGTGAAACACGAGAAACAAAGGTAAGTAAGCTACTAAGGGCGTGTGGTGGATGCCTAGGTGCTCAGAGGCGATGAAGGACGCGGGTGGCTGCGAAAAGCTCCGGGGAGTTGCCAACCAGACGTTGATCCGGAGGTGTCCGAATGGGGAAACCCACTGCTGCAAATAGCGGCAGTACCCCGACCTGAATTCATAGGGTCGGAGGAGCGAACCAGGGGAAGTGAAACATCTCAGTACCCTGAGGAAAAGAAAACAATGAGTGATTCCCGTAGTAGTGGCGAGCGAACCGGGAGAAACAAGCCTAAACCGAGGTCACGCAAGTGCCCTCGGGGTTGCGGGTCCGCAGTAGGACCTCTCAAGCTAGCGGAAGCGCCTGGAAAGGCGTGCCAAAGAGCGTGATAGCCGCGTACGCGAAAGCAGCGAGAGGCCGAGCGGGGTACCCAAGTAAGGCGGGACACGTGCAATCCTGTCTGAATCTGCCAGGACCATCTGGTAAGGCTAAATACTACTGAGCGACCGATAGTGAACTAGTACCGCGAGGGAAAGGTGAAAAGAACCCCTGTGAGGGGAGTCAAAAGATCCTGAAACCACATGTCTACAAGCAGTTCGAGGACAACGCCGCAAGGCAAGTCCGAGAGCGTACCTTTTGCATCATGATTCGGCGACTTAATGTACGTGGCGAGGCTAAGCCGATAGGTGGAGCCGGAGCGAAAGCGAGTCCGAAATGGGCGAATTAGTCGCGTGTATTATAACCCGAAGCGGGGTGATCTACACATGGCCAGGATGAAGCGTGGGTAAAACCACGTGGAGGTCCGAACCCGTGAGAGTTGAAAATCTCTGGGATGAGCTGTGTGTAGGGGTGAAAGGCCAATCAAACTCCGTGATAGCTGGTTCTCCCCGAAAGATATTTAGGTATCGCCTCACGTAATTCAGTACCGGAGGTAGAGCACTGGAACGGCTAGGGGTCTCACCAGACTACCAAACCGTACCAAACTCCGAATGCCGGTAACTGTTACCGTGGGAGGCAGTCAGTGGGTGATAACGTCCATTGGCAAGAGGGGAATAACCCAGACCGACAGCTAAGGTCCCCAAGTCCAGTCTAAGTGAACACTAGAAAGGATGTGGCAGGTCACTGACAACCAGGAGGTTGGCTTAGAAGCAGCCATCCTTTAAAGAAAGCGTAATAGCTCACTGGTCAAGACAGGCCGCGCCGAAAATGTAACGGGGCTCAAGACTGGTACCGAAGCTTCGGATCGTACGCGCATCAAGGCGCGTGCGGTGGTAGGGGAGCGTCCCAACTGCAGCGAAGCATGACCGTAAGGGCATGTGGAGCGGTTGGAAGTGCTGATGCCGAAATGAGTAGCGATAAAGGGGGTGAGAAACCCCCTCGCCGTAAACCCAAGGTTTCCTGGGCTAGGTTCATCCTCCCAGGGTTAGCCGGATCCTAAGTCGAGGCCGAAAGGCGTAGATGATGGGGAGCAGGTTAATATTCCTGCGCCATCTTATGGGTGTTGAACTGAGGGACGACGGAGAAGGTTAGACGGGCCGGGTGGTGGATGTCCCGGTCGGGCGTCGTAGGGGTGCCGCGCACGATCAAAAGGCGCGGCAGCTATCCCCGAGGACGCACGCGAGCGCCTAGCGCGAAGCCGCTGATACCACGCTTCCAAGAAAAATCCCGCAGGGAATCCATAGGGTGTCCGTACCGCAAACCGACACAGGTGGGTGAGGAGAAAATCCTAAGGCGCCTGAGAGAACTCTCCTCCAAGGAACTAGGCAAATTGACACCGTAACTTCGGAAGAAGGTGTGCCCTCGCTAGGTGAAAGCGTACAGCTGGAGCCGATGAGGGCCGCAGAGAAACGGCGGTAGCGACTGTTTACCAAAAACACAGGACTCTGCGAAGGCGACAAGCCGACGTATAGGGTCTGACTCCTGCCCGGTGCTGGAAGGTTAAGGGGATCCGTCAGCCGCAAGGCGAAGCGGTGATCCGAAGCCCCAGTAAACGGCGGCCGTAACTATAACGGTCCTAAGGTAGCGAAATTCCTTGTCGGGTAAGTTCCGACCTGCACGAATGGAGTAACGACTTCCGCACTGTCTCGGAGAGGGACTCAGCGAAATTGAAATAGCTGTGCCGATGCAGTTTACCCGCAGCAAGACGGAAAGACCCCGTGAACCTTTACTACAACTTGACAGTGACACTAGGGATTGACTGTGTAGAATAGGTGGGAGCCTTTGAAACCGGGCCGCTAGGTTCGGTGGAGGCAAAAGTGAAATACCACCCTGTTGATTTCTGGTGTCTAACCGCGTCCCCTGACCGGGGATCGGGACACTGTCTGGTGGGTAGTTTGACTGGGGCGGTCGCCTCCTAAAGTGTAACGGAGGCGCGCGATGGTTCCCTCAGCCCGATTGGAAACCGGGCGGCGAGTGCAATGGCATAAGGGAGCTTGACTGCGAGACCGACGGGTCGAGCAGGTGCGAAAGCAGGTCATAGTGATCCGGTGGTTCTGAATGGAAGGGCCATCGCTCAACGGATAAAAGGTACTCCGGGGATAACAGGCTTATCTCCTCCAAGAGTTCACATCGACGAGGAGGTTTGGCACCTCGATGTCGGCTCATCGCATCCTGGGGCTGGAGCAGGTCCCAAGGGTTTGGCTGTTCGCCAATTAAAGCGGTACGCGAGCTGGGTTCAAAACGTCGTGAGACAGTTTGGTCCCTATCTGCTGTGGGCGTAGGATGCTTGAGAGGATCTGACCTTAGTACGAGAGGACCGGGTTGGAGGCACCTCTGGTGTACCAGTTGTCACGCCAGTGGCATCGCTGGGTAGCCATGTGCCGATTGGATAACCGCTGAAAGCATCTAAGCGGGAAACCGACCTCAAGAACAGGCATCCCCGTCGCAAGACGCTAAAGACCCGTTGAAGACCACAACGTTGATAGGCCAGGTGTGTAAGCGCGGTAACGCGTTAAGCTAACTGGTACTAATCGGTCGTGAGGCTTACTTTACCTCTGTTTCTTGCATGCTCCCCCACGGGGAGTACGGGACTCGAGGTCAAGGTCGAGGCTCTGCTTGGGCTCATTGCCCAAGCGAGACGCTGATCGAGCGCTTCTTAGCAAGAATTGAAATTCATCTGCCCTTCGTATGCTGTTAAGCTTTTCCGGTGGCTACATCGGAGGGGTCCCACCCGTTCCCATCCCGAACACGGAAGTTAAGCCCTCCAGAGCCGATGGTACTCCGCGGGAAACCGCGCGGGAGAGTAGGTCGCTGCCGGATCTTTTTGACGTCCTGACGGCCGGTGTCCCTTCACGGGGGCACCGGCCGTTGTCGTTGCTGCGCTTTCTTGAATCACCGACGAGGAACGGGACCAAACTCGGTCAGTCAGCGGTCGACGCGCAGATTATCCCTCCAACGCAAATTCAATGCTTTTCATGGTGCGCCCTCCGGAATCACTTCCGCCGGAGGGTTCCATCCTCAGAGGCCTGGAAAGCCAAAGCGTGGCGTGCGCGCGAGGAAACGGTTGCGGCCCTGCTTCGTTCTGAAAAGGGCCAACTGTGATGGCGCCGGAGCCGCCAGGGCCAGGATGATGCCAAGAATCGCTGCCACGCGTTACGGGAACGTTTGGGCGCGGCTGGGCAGTTCCCTGCGGCCAGGAAGGGTGAGGGTGAGCAGCCGATGAGGACGCTGGGGATGATTGGCGGGATGAGTTGGCAGTCCACCATGCCCTATTACGACATTGCGAATCGAATGGTGGCGGAGCAACTGGGAGGCCTTCATTCGGCGAAAATCCTTCTCCTCAGCGTCGATTTTGCCGAGGTGGCGACGCTGATGCACGCCGGACGCTGGGATGAGCTTGGGGAGCGACTGGCTTCTGACGCGGCGACCCTCGAAGGCGCCGGCGCACAGCTTTTGGTGCTGTGTACCAACACCCTCCACCGCGTTGCTCCCCAGATTGAGGCTCGGGTGCGCATTCCGTTCCTGCACATCGCTGACGCCTCAGCGCGGGAACTCCAACGCGCCCACGCGCGACGGGTGGGGCTTTTGGCCACGCGCTTTACGATGGAGCAGGCCTTCTACAAGGAACGTCTCGCGGCGCATGGTATCGACTCGGTCATTCCAGCCGAAGAGGACCGGGCCATCCTCCACCACATCATTTTTGACGAACTCGTTCTTGGCCGCGTCGAGGAATCATCGCGGCGCGAGTTGCGTCGAATTGCGACCGCGCTCATCGCCCAGGGCGCCGAGGGTGTCCTACTGGCTTGCACCGAGTTGGCGATGGGCCTCGGCCCGGAAGACGTCCCCTTCCGAGTCTTCGACTCGACGGCGCTTCACGCGCGAGAGGCGGCCTCCCTCGCGATGCGGAGGGACTGAGCACCGGGGCGGCGAGTCGCCCATGAAGGGGAGGGGCACCGTCTGGGCACTTCGCACTGACTTCCGGGGGGCCCCGTCATGAAAGCCCCGCCGACTGCCGCGGGGCGGCTACATTCCGCCGGCTTTTGGTTGGCCAAGGAGCGAGAGGGATGGCGAACCACAGTGAGAGGCGCCGCCCGACGTGGCCTCTGTGGGGAATCCTCTTCGCCCTCATGCTGGCTGCCGCTCTGGGCACTCTTGCTCGGTCGCCGCTACGCTGCGCGTTCGCGCTCAGCCAAGCGCGTCTCTTCTTGTGGGGCGTGCATAGTCACTCTCTGACGGTCGAGGGCGTGCGGACGCATTACCTCGAGGGCGGCGCTGGCGAGCCCGTCGTCCTGGTCCATGGGTTGGGGTCTCAAGCGCTCGACTGGGCTGCCCTACTTCCCCGCCTGGTGCGGGCGGGGTACCACGTCTACGCGATGGACCTCCCGGGCTACGGCAGCACGGCGGCACCACCGGACCGCACCTACTCCGTCCCTGAGCAAGCCCGTTTCGTCGAGTCCTTTCTCGCGGCACTCGGCCTCGACCGTGTGGCGCTCATCGGCATCTCCATGGGGGGATGGATTGCTGCAACCGTGGCACTCGAGCAGCCCCAGCGCGTGACACGGCTGGTCTTGATGGACAGTGCCGGCATCCCCTTCCACCGTGACTTTGACGTGGCGGTGCTTGCACCCCGGACGCCGGGCGAGGTGGATGCACTGCTGGCACTCATCACGCCCCACCCCATGCCAATTCCTCTCTTCGTGAAAGAGGACGTCATCCGCCACTTCGCGAAGCGTCGTTGGGTCATCGAGCGTGCGTTGCGGTCGATGGGCGCCGCGAGTGAACCCCTGGACAGTCGGCTGTCCTCGTTGACGGTGCCGCTGCTGCTCGTCTGGGGACAACAGGACGCACTGACACCGCTCGCCCTCGGCGAGGCCATGCACCGAGCCGTCCCCGACTCGGTGTTGGAGGTCTACAACGGGTGCGGGCACGTGGCGGCCATGTTTTGCGAGGCGCGCGTCGGCCCAAATGTCGTCCGGTTCCTCTCGGGCAACGGACCGCCGGCGGCCTCGACGGTGATGGTACCGGCGGAGTGAGGCACCGCGCCCAGACTGTGGGTCGGAAGAAGCCGGTGTTTCAGACTTCCTGGGCCGTCTGCACGGGGTGCTAGCCTAAAGGGCGGGAATGGGACCAGAGAGGACCTCGCTCCGCGCGACGCTCCCGGTGGTCCCCGGGATGCGATGCCCGTGGGCGCGCCTATTGCGGCGCACCCGTGCCGCGACACTTCTGACCGGTCTGCTTGCCGCCACGCCAGCACACGCGCAGAAGACGGACGTCGTCATCCTCGACAACGGTGACCACATCACCGGTGAGATTAAGGGGATGTTGCAGGGCAAACTCGACTTCAAGACCGACGACGCCGACCGTCCCTCCATCAAGTGGAACAAGATTGCCCGCGTCACCAGCGTGCACGCGTTTGAAGTGGAGCTCGCATCGGGCAAGAAATACTGGGGCACGTTGCAGTCGCCCGTCGACCACGAGGTCTTGGTGGGCACCGACGCGAAAGACACCTTTCCTTTTCTCGAGATTGTCGCCATCACGCCGATGGACGAATACTTCTGGTCACGGGTCAAGGCAGATTTTGACCTCGGGTTCACTGTGACCAAGGCATCGAGTTCGATGACCCTGTCCAGTGACGGGCAGTTTGCATACCGAGGCCAGCATTTCGGAGGCGCCCTCAACTTCAATGCCTACTGGCAAAGGTTCTCCGACGCGACGCACGTCGGCCAATTCTCAGGAACGTTGACTGGGACCTACTATTTCACAAAGTGGCGCGCTGAGCTTCAGTTTGGCGTGGACCACAATGACGAGTTGCAGTTGAACCTTCGCTTGGACATCGGTGCGGGCCTCGCCTATCCAATCCTGCGCAACGACTGGAATGAATTTTGGCTCTCGTTCGGGACCATCGCTGCTTTTGAGCAATACACGAGCGTCGAAGCCCAAGGCAACATTGCGGTCTATGGGGGCGCGGGATGGGAGGCTTTTATTTACGACAGTCCAAAGCTCACTGCTGAAACATCGCTGCAGCTGGTGCCTGTCCTCAATGAGTTGTGGAGGACGCGCGGCACCCTGAAATTTCAAATCAAATACGAAGTTTTCAAAGATTTTTTTGTCGGCACCAACTTCTCCTTTACCTTCGACACGCAGCCTCCCGACCCGACCGCGGCCCACACCGACTACCTTCTGGCCTTGACCGTCGGCTGGTCCTACCGCGAGTAAACAGACTGTTTTCCGTTGCTGCGGCCCGGAGGAGAGGCGACGACGGTGTGAACATCCTGTTCCCCAGTGGAAACTTCGGCGGCACGGTGGCCAGAGTGGCCTTGGCGTTGAGGGCCACCCTCGATAAGAGTCCTGACGACAGCCGGAGGAACGACCGTGGCAGTCATTCCGAAGCCAGGGCCCAAGGAGTTGTCGGACCCGATGCTCGACTATGGCTGCGGGCCGGTGCCCTTGGTGGGTCCGGAGGTGGCCTTCTACGACCGGCACCTGGTTTTCGACAACATCCTCGAGTTGTCGGACGTCACGCCGCGAGAGAAGTTTGAGGCCTTTGCGCGCTCGGTGCGCGACATCTTGTCCCAGCGGTGGATCCGGACCGAGACCACCTACCAGCGTGCCAGTCCCAAGCGGCTTTACTACCTGTCGATGGAATATCTGCTCGGCCGCTCGCTGGCGTCCAACGTCACCAACCTCCTCCTGGAAAGCATCACCGAGGAGGCGGTTCGCGAGGGGCACATCGACTGGGCTGAGGTGCTGGCGCAGGAGGCGGATGCGGGGCTGGGGAACGGGGGACTCGGTCGTCTGGCAGCGTGTTTCATGGACTCGCTCGCCACCCTGGAGTTGCCAGCGATGGGGTACGGGCTTCGGTATGAATACGGCATTTTCCGCCAGAAAATTGTGAATGGCTGGCAAGTTGAGAAACCGGAACGCTGGCTGTGGCGGCCCGACCCGTGGGAGGTGGCGCGTCCCGATGCTCGGGTCGAGGTGAAGCTCAACTGTACGTTCGATGTCCAGAAGGGGGTCCTCAGGGCGACTCCCGGCCGCAGCACCTCATGGTTTGGGGTTCCCTACGACCGACCGATGGTCGGCTATGGCGGCCGCACCATCAACACGCTTCGGCTGTGGGCAGCCAGCGCACCGGACTATTTCGACTTTTCCGAGTTTAGCCATGGCGACTTCGTCGGTGCGGTGGCCGAAACGCTCGGCGCGGAAACCGTTACCCGAGTGCTTTACCCCGACGACTCCACCAGCGAGGGGCAGGCGTTGCGCTTTGTGCAGGAATACTTCCTGGTGGCTTGCTCGTTGGCCGACTTGATTCGGCGGTTTCGCCGTACCAACGCCAGCTGGAGCGCGCTTCCGGAACAGGTGGCCGTCCATCTCAACGACACCCACCCCGCGCTTTCCGTCCCGGAACTGCTGCGCATCCTGCTCGACGAAGCCCACCTCGGATGGAACGAGGCCTGGGACCTTACCCGCCGGACCCTGGCTTTCACCAACCACACGTTGCTACCGGAGGCGCTCGAGAAGTGGCCGCTCGAATGGTTCCAGCTCGCCTTGCCCCGGCACTTGGAGCTTCTCTTCGAGGTGAACCGACGCCTCTTGGATGACGTTCGCCGCCGCTTCCCGGGCGACGAGGGCCGTGTTCAGCGGGTCAGTCTGGTGGAGGAGGGACCGGTGCAAAAAATCCGGATGGCCAATGTTGCCATTGTCGGCTCGCACAGCACCAACGGTGTTTCGGCCATTCACTCGGCGCTCTTGCAGAAGGTAACGGTGAAGGACCTGGCGGAGCTTTTCCCCGAACGTTTCAACAACAAGACCAACGGCGTCACGCCGCGGCGATGGCTGCTCGGCGCCAACCCTGCCTTGTCCGAGATCATCTCCTCGGCCATCGGCGATGAGTGGCGGACCCACCTGGAGGAGCTGAAGGGGCTCAGGCCAAACGCGGAGGACAGCGCCTTTCGTGCCGAGTTTCAGAAGGCGAAGCGACGCGCGAAGGTGGAATTTGGGAATTGGCTGAAGCGCACCTGGGGCCTAACGGCCGACCCCGGGACCATCTTCGACTGCCAAATCAAACGCATTCATGAGTACAAGCGGCAGCTTCTCAACGCGCTGCGGATTGTCGTGCTCTACAACCGCATTCGGGCGACGCCGAACTTAGACATGCTGCCGCGCACGTTCTTCTTTGCCGGAAAGGCGGCGCCTGCCTACCAACTGGCGAAACTCATCATCAAGTTCCTCAACAACCTGGCGGCCACCATCGACGGAGACCCAGTCGTCAAGGGGCGGCTGAAGGTCCTCTTCGTGCCCGACTATTCGGTGACGCTGGCCGAGAAGCTGATTCCGGCGAGCGACGTCTCCAACCAAATTTCCACGGCAGGATACGAGGCCAGTGGGACGAGCAACATGAAGTTCATGATGAACGGGGCCCTGACGCTGGGCACGCGGGACGGTGCGACCATCGAGATGGCACAGGAAGCGGGGGAAGAAAACTTCTTCCTCTTCGGCCTTACCGCCGAGCAGGTCGCCGCCAGCGCCGGCGGGTACGACCCGTACTGGCACTACAACCACGAACCGGAGACCCGAGCCGCATTGGACCTCATTTTCTCGAACTACTTCAGCCGCAACGAGCCAGGGATTTTCGAGCCACTGAAATGGGCCTTGCTTACCGGCGGCGACCGCTACCTGCACCTGGCGGATCTCTCGGCCTATCTCACGACGGATGGGCGACTGGTGGAGCTCTACGCAAACCCGGAGCAGTGGGCACGCAAGGCCATCCTCAATGTGGCTGCGTCCGGGAAATTCTCGAGCGACCGGACCATCCACGAATACGCTTCAGACATTTGGGACTTGAGGCCCTGTCCGGTGAGGTAAACGACGCAGTTGAGGTGAGCCAGCCATGGAGGAAATCAGCCCCCTCGCCGGAAAGCCGGCCGAAGCGTCGATTCTGGTGAACGTGCCCCGGCTGGTGACGGCGTACTACACCGGGCGCCCGGACCCGTCGGTGCCGTCTCAGCGCGTCGCCTTTGGGACCTCAGGCCATCGCGGCTCCTCCCTCGATGACGCCTTCAACGAGGCGCACATCCTGGCCATCACGCAGGCCATCTGCCTGTACCGCAAGGCAAAGGGCATCGACGGGCCGCTTTTTCTCGGGATTGACACCCACGCGCTGTCGGAACCGGCCTTCGCAACTGCCCTCGAAGTTCTGGCCGCCAATCAGGTGGAGGTGATGCTCGCGGTGGATGGCGGCTATACCCCGACACCGGTCATCTCTCACGCCGTGCTTGGTTACAACCGAGGGCGAGAGCGCGGACTGGCGGATGGCATTGTCATCACTCCGTCTCACAACCCTCCGCGTTTCGGGGGTTTCAAGTATGACCCGCCGCACGGTGGGCCTGCGGAGAACGCCGTCACCAGCTGGATTGAGGAGCAGGCAAACGCATTCCTCGCCGACGGGTTGCGGGAAGTTCGCCGCATCCCCTTCGGCCGCGCGCGGAGTGCCGCCACCACCCACGGCTACGACTATCTCGAGGGTTATGTCGGGGACCTCTCCTCGGTGATTGACCTGGAGTCGGTCCGGGCAGCCAAGGTCCGGATGGGGGTTGACCCGTTGGGGGGGGCAAGCGTGGCTTACTGGGGGGCCATCGGCCAGCGTTACCGACTCAACCTCGAGGTGGTCAACCCGGTGGTGGACCCGACCTTCCGGTTCATGACTGTCGACTGGGACGGGCAAATCCGGATGGACCCGTCCTCTCCGTATGCGATGGCCCGTTTGGTTGGCCTCAAGGACAAATTCGATGTCGCCTTTGCCAGCGACACCGACGCTGACCGACATGGGGTGGTCAGCCACAGCCAGGGTCTTCTTCAGCCAAACCACTACCTGTCGGCAGCCATCGCCTACCTCTACACGCAACGTCCCGGGTGGAAAGCCTCGGCGGCGGTCGGCAAGACGGTGGTGAGCAGCAGCATGATTGACCGAGTGACGGCACGCCTCGGCCGAAGGTTGTTTGAAGTCCCGGTGGGCTTCAAATGGTTCGTCGAGGGGTTGATGGATGGCAGCCTCGGTTTTGGCGGTGAAGAGAGCTCCGGGGCGACCTTCCTGCGCAAGGACGGCAGGGTGTGGACGACCGACAAGGACGGCATCGTCCCCAATCTCTTGGCCGCAGAGATGACCGCTCGCCTCGGGAAGGACCCGGGAGAGCAATTCCTGGCGCTGACCGCGGAATTGGGGACGCCCTATTCCACCCGAATCGACGCCCCTGCGTCTCCGGAGCAGAAGGCCAAACTGCAAAAGTTGTCTGCAGAGGCCGTCCGCGAGTCGACGCTCGCCGGCGAGCCCATCACGTCGAAGCTGACGCGTGCCCCCGGCAACGGCGCTCTCATCGGTGGACTCAAAGTTTCAACTGCCAGCGGGTGGTTCGCCGCGCGGCCCTCCGGGACGGAGGACATTTACAAGGTGTATGCGGAAAGCTTCCGCAGCCCGGCGCACCTCGAAGCCCTGGTGGAGGAAGCGCAGCGCATGGTTCAAGCCGCCCTCAACCTTCCCTGACCCAACTGGGCAGCTGCCGTGGAAATGGCTTGGGGCATTTGGGTGACAACCACCTCGCCAGGAGTGAGAGCGGCCGGCCGGCGTGTGGGCAGCATCTGTGTCGCGGCCTGGACAGCCGATGTCACCCTCGGCGACGAAGGGGTATGACCGGTCCGGGGCCCTTTCGGGCGCAGCTGCCCCCGGGGTTTGTCGTCTCTCAGGAAGGAGTCACCATGAAGGCGACGAAGATTCTCCACGACCTCGGCCAAAGCATCTGGCTGGACAACATCACGCGCACCCTCCTCACCTCGGGCACGCTGCGACGCTACATCGACCAGCTCAGCGTCACCGGGCTGACGTCGAACCCCACCATTTTTGACCACGCCATCAGCAACAGCTCGGACTACGACACAGCGATTCAGACCAAGATGGCTGAGGGAAAGTCGGGAGAAGCGCTCTTCTTCGAACTCGCCATCGAAGACCTCCGACAAGCGGCGGACCTCTTCCGGCCCATTCACCAGCAAACCGACGGCGTTGATGGCTGGGTGTCACTCGAAGTCTCTCCCCAGCTTGCCTACGACACGGCGAGTACGCTGGTGGCGGCCAAGGACCTGTGCTCGCGCGCTGCTCGGCCCAACCTCTTCATCAAAATCCCAGGAACGAAGCAGGGGCTGCCCGCGATTGAAGAGGCAATTTTCGCTGGCATTCCCATCAACGTCACGCTGCTCTTCTCTCGGGAGCAGTACCTCGCCGCCGCAGAGGCGTACTTGCGTGGCATCGAGCGGCGCATCGACGCCGGGCTGCACGCGGGGGTGGGGTCGGTGGCTTCGCTTTTCATCAGCCGCTGGGATGTGGCCGTCGCCGGGGAGGTGGCCGCGCCGTTGACCAATCAGCTCGGGACCGCCATTGCCAAACGCGCCTATGCCGCCTACCGAAAGCTGCTCGACACGCCGCGCTGGCAGCGCATCTACAACGCTGGCGCTCGGCCTCAGCGTCTCTTGTGGGCAAGCACCGGCACCAAGGACCCGCACGCCTCGGACGTCCTCTACGTCAAAGGCCTGGCCGCCCCCTTCACAGTGAACACCATGCCGGAAAGCACCTTGAAGGTGCTGGCCGACCACGGGGAGATTGGGGCTCTGCTCCCGGTCGACGGCGGAGACTGCGAAGTCGTGTTGTCACAATTCGGCCACGCTGGCGTGGACGTGGACGCATTGGCCGCGAGGCTTCAGGAGGAGGGCGCCAAGGCCTTCGTCTCTTCCTGGACTGAGCTGATGGCGGTCATCGAATCCAAGAGCGCAGCCATCAAGAAGAAGGCAAGCTAAGAGTCTCTCGCGCAGGGGGAAGGGGACACCATGGCTGGTGAGCAGACCACAAAGGGACTTCCTCGGTTGCGGCAGCGTGCGGCCTGGGCTGCTTTGGAGACCCATCATCGGAAGATAGCGCCTCTCCATCTGCGCGACCTCTTTGCGGCCGACGCCACCCGGGGTGAGCGGCTGACGTTGGAGGCGGCTGGCATCTACCTCGACTTTTCGAAAAACCGAATCACCGATGAGACGGTGAAGTTGCTGGTGCAGCTGGCGGAGGAATCCGGGCTGCGAGCGCACATCGACGCCATGTTTCGTGGTGACAAAATCAACGTCACCGAGAACCGGGCCGTGCTCCACGTGGCATTGCGTGCCCCTCGCAGCGCCTCGATTCGCGTCGACGGACAGGACGTCGTTCCAGAAGTCCATAAGGTGCTCGACCGGATGACGGCATTCTCGGAGCGGGTGCGCGGTGGAGGCTGGAGGGGCCACACCGGCAAGCAAATCCGCAACATCGTCAACATTGGCATCGGCGGGTCTGACCTTGGACCGGTGATGGCGTACGAGGCGCTCAAGCACTGCAGTGACCGGACGATGACCTTCCGCTTCGTTTCCAACGTGGACGGGACGGATTTCGTCGAGGCGACCCGCGACTTGGACCCAGCCCATACCCTCTTCATTGTCTCTTCGAAGACTTTCACCACACTGGAGACGATGACCAACGCGCAAGATGCGCGGACTTGGCTTTTGACCGGCCTTGGTGGTGACGCAAAGGCCGTGGCCAAGCACTTCGTCGCCGTCTCGACCAATGCCCAGAAGGTGACCGAGTTCGGCATCGACCCGGCGAACATGTTCGGCTTCTGGGACTGGGTGGGTGGCCGCTACTCGATGGATTCGGCCATCGGTCTGTCGACGATGCTGGCCATTGGCCCGGACGGTTTCCAGGCGATGCTGGATGGCTTCCACCAGATGGACGAACACTTCCGCACCGCGCCGTTCGAGCGGAACCTACCGGTGCTGATGGGCCTCTTGTCGGTCTGGTACAACGACTTCTTCGGCGCCCAGACGGTGGCGGTGCTGCCGTACGAGCAGTACCTGAAACGGTTCCCGGCATACCTTCAGCAGTTGACGATGGAGAGCAACGGAAAGCACGTCACGCTACAAGGCCAACCGGTGGACGCCGACACCGGACCCATCTACTGGGGAGAACCGGGCACCAACGGCCAGCACTCCTTCTACCAGCTCATCCACCAGGGTACCCGCCTCATCCCAGCGGACTTCATCGCCTTCAACCACACCCTCAATCCGCTCGGTCGCCACCACGACCTGCTTTTGGCCAACGTCTTCGCCCAAACCGAAGCGCTGGCCTTCGGAAAGACGGCTGAGGAAGTGAAGGCCGAGGGCACCCCAGACTGGCTGGTGCCGCACCGGGTCTTTGAAGGGAACCGCCCGACGAACACGCTGCTGTTGGACACCCTCACCCCCAATGCGCTCGGAAAGCTGGTCGCGCTCTATGAGCACAACGTCTTCACCCAAGGCACCATCTGGAACATCGACTCGTTCGACCAGTGGGGCGTCGAGCTGGGGAAGGTTTTGGCCCAACGCATTGTCCCGGAACTGGAGAGCAAGGAGGAGCCGGCGCTTCACCATGACAGCTCGACCAACACACTCATCCGCCGCTACCGAAAGCACAAGGGCGCCCCCAAATGATTCGCGGCTACCAGAGGCCGCTCTACATTCTCCCGTTCGACCACCGGGGCAGCTTCCAGACGAAATTGTTCGGCTGGACGGGGACGCTCAGTCCGGCGCAGACCGCCGAAATTGCCGCTGCCAAGCAAGTCGTCTACGACGGATTCCAGAGCGCGCTCGCCGACGGGGTGCCCAAGGCAAAGGCCGGCATCCTGGTCGACGAGCAATTTGGCGCCGCCATCCTCAGGGACGCCACCGCCAAGGGCTACACCACCGCCTGCCCTGCCGAGAAGAGTGGGCAGGAGGAGTTCGACTTTGAATATGGCGAGGACTTCGCACCGCACATTGAGACTTTCCACCCAGACTTTTGCAAAGTCTTGGTCCGCTACAACCCCGAGGGTGACGCAGCGCTCAACCGCGTGCAGACCGCGCGTTTGGCGCGCTTGAGCAACTACCTTCTTTCGAAGCAAAGCAGCCGCTTCATGTTCGAGTTGCTGGTGCCGCCGGAGAAGGCGCAGCTGGACCGTTGCCAGGGGGACAGCCACCTCTATGACCGCGAAATGCGCCCCGGGTTGATGGTACGGGCCATCGAAGAGCTGCAGGCCGGTGGGGTGGAGCCAGACGTCTGGAAGGTTGAAGGGCTCGACGCTCGGCAAGACGGCGCGCGGGTGGTAAGCGCCGCGCGCCGCGGCGGCCGGGAAAAGGTGAGCTGCATCATCCTCGGCCACGGTGAAAACGAGCAACGGGTCCGGGAGTGGTTGACGACCGCCGCCACCGTTCCGGGCTTCATTGGCTTTGCAGTGGGAAGAACCTCCTTCTGGAACGCGCTGGTGCAGCTTCGGGCGAAGAAGATGTCGCGCGAAGCCGCAGTGGCAGAGATTGCTGGCCGTTACCGTGAATGGGTGGACACGTTTGAGCAGGCACAAGCGGGCCATTGAGGCCTGCGGCAGTGGTTGGCAACTTTTCAGTCGCTACAGAGGGAACACGTCATGCAAATCGGGATGATTGGCCTTGGTCGGATGGGCGCAAACATGGTGCGGCGACTGCTGAAGGCGGGGCACGAGTGCGTCGTCTTCGACCGCACGCCCGCGGCGGTGGAGGCGCTGGCCAAGGAGAAAGCGATTGGTTCCTCGTCGCTTCAGGACTTCACCAAGAAGCTGAAGAAGCCCCGGGCGATATGGATGATGGTTCCAGCCGGTGTGGTGGATGCCACCATCGCCGATTTGCTGCCCCTTCTGGAGAAGGACGACATCCTCATCGACGGTGGTAATTCGTACTACGTCGACGACATTCGGCGGAGCAAGCAGCTGATGGCGAAGGGCATCCACTACGTGGATGTTGGCACCAGCGGCGGCGTGTGGGGCCTGGAGCGCGGCTACTGCCAGATGATTGGTGGTGAGGACGCCGTGGTGAAGTACCTGAACCCGGTGTTCGCGACACTCGCGCCGGAGATGGCTTCGGTGTCTCGAACGCCGGGCCGGGACAAGGCGCCCACCGGCACCGCCGAACATGGCTACCTGCACTGCGGGCCGAACGGCGCCGGTCACTTCGTGAAGATGGTCCACAACGGCATCGAGTACGGCATCATGGCTGCCTATGCCGAGGGGCTGAACATTCTCCGAGGGGCCAACGCCGGGAAGCAGAAGCACGCCGTGGACGCCGAGACGACACCGCTGCGAGACCCCGACCATTACCAATACGACTTCAACTTGGCGGACGTGGCCGAGCTGTGGCGCCGGGGGAGCGTCATCAGCTCCTGGCTCCTCGACCTCACCGCCCAGGTGTTTCTGAAGGACCCCGAGCTGAAGGCATTCGCCGGCCGTGTCTCGGACTCGGGTGAGGGCCGCTGGACGATTCATGCCGCCATCGACGAGGGTGTCCCTGCTTCGGTTCTCACCTCGGCGCTGTACGACCGTTTCTCCTCCCGCGGCAACGCGGACTTTGCCGACAAAATCCTGTCCGCCCAACGCTGGGCATTCGGGGGGCACGAGGAGAAGAAGCCGTGACTTCCACCCCGGCCGACGCCCTCGTCTTTTTTGGAGCGACCGGGGACCTTGCCAGCAAGCAGATTTTTCCCGCGTTGCAGAGCATGGTGCAACGGGGCGTGCTCAACGTCCCCGTCATCGCCGTGGCTCGGCGCGCACTGACAGCCGCCGAGCTTCAAGCCTTCGCAGGCGCCAGCATCGAGAAGCACGGGGTTGTGGACAACCAAGCCTTTGCCAAGCTGGTCGGCCTGCTTCGCTACGTCCATGGTGACTACGCCGACCCGGCTGTCTTTCAGCGTCTTCGGCAACAGCTGGGCGGCGCTCAGCGCCCTTTGCACTACTTGGCGATTCCCCAAGGACTGTTCGGCCTGGTCGCCAAGCAGCTGGCCGGTGCGGGCGCTACCAAGGGCGCGCGGCTGGTGGTGGAGAAGCCCTTCGGGAGCGATTTCAACTCAGCCCGGCAGCTCAACCAGACGCTGCACGAGTTCTTCGCGGAAAAGGACATTTTCCGCATCGACCATTACCTCGGTAAGGCGACGGTGCAGAATTTGGTCTTCTTCCGTTTCGCCAACAGCTTTCTTGAGCCCATTTGGAACCGAAATTACGTCGACAGCGTTCAAATCACGATGGCCGAGAACTTCGGTGTCGCGGGCCGCGGCGCCTTCTACGACAAGGCCGGGACCATCCGCGACGTGGTGCAGAACCACTTGCTGCAAGTCGTTTCCAATGTCGCGATGGAACCGCCGCCGCAGACCTCGGACCCGGAAGCCTTCCGCACCGAGAGAGTCAAGGTACTGAAGGGCATCTCCTCCATTCGGCCGACCGAGATGGTGCGCGGCCAATTCCGGGGCTACCGGCAGGAGCCAGGCGTCGCCCCAGACTCGACGGTGGAAACCTTCGTCGCCCTGCGCCTCCACCTCAACTCCTGGCGCTGGCAGGGCGTTCCCTTCTACATCCGGGCTGGCAAGTGCCTGCCGGTGACACGGACTGAGGTGATGGCGCGTTTTCGGGCGCCTCCGGCGCTGGTGGAGGGGATTGCCTTGCCGCAAGACAGTCTGCGCTTCCGTCTGAGCCCGGACTCGGTCATCGCCTTGGGAGCGGTCATCAAGTCACCCGGGGAGACGATGCAAGCTGAGCCAGTCGAGCTCGAGCTGACGCACCACCAGGGTGGTGACCTTGCCCCCTACGATGAGCTGCTGGGCGATGCGCTGAAGGGCGACGCCTCGCGTTTCGCCCGGGAGGACTACGTCGAAGAGGCGTGGCGTATTGTCGACCCGGCCATTCAGGCCGACACCCCGCTCCTCCCGTACCAGCCCGGGACGTGGGGTCCCCAGGAAGCCGAGGCCATGGTTCCCGGCGGCTGGTTCGTCGCGCGCAGTTAGGAGGGGTGAGTCCATGGCGGAGCTGTGGCTCGTTCGGCACGGGGAGACGGAGTGGAGTCTGAATGGCCGGCACACTGGCCGAACCGACATCCCACTGACGCCCCGGGGTGAGCAGCAAGCCGTGCTGCTAGGACGCCGGCTGATGAAGAAGACGTTCGCCCTGGTGCTGAGCAGCCCGCTCCGCCGCGCCTGGGAGACGTGTCGGCTCTCCGGCCACGGGCCTGAAGCCATTCCGGATGATGACCTGATGGAGTGGAACTACGGCGCCTACGAGGGGCGGACCAGCGCCGACATCCGAAAGGAAGTCCCAGACTGGACCATCTGGAGCAACGGCGTCCCGCGCGGCGAGACGGCTGACCAGGTAGGGGAGCGCGCCGACCGCGTCATTGCCCGCTCGCTGGCCGCTGGAGGAGACGTCGCCCTCTATGGGCATGGCCACATTCTGCGCGTCCTCGCCGCGCGTTGGCTCGGGATGGCGGCCACCGCCGGGCGCTCCTTCGGCCTCGACACGGCCTGCCTGTGCAAGCTGGGGTACGAGCGCGAGACCCAAGTCATCCGCGCCTGGAACGAAAGCTACGACTTGTTGGAGGTGCCATGAAGGTGGAGATACTCGCCGACGCCGAAGCCGTCGCCCGGGCCGCCGCGCAGCTGATTGCCTCGGACGCGCGCGCTGCCGTCGCCGTGCGAGGGCGCTTCACCCTGGCGGTGAGCGGGGGCCACACCCCGTGGCGGATGTTGCGGCTTTTGGCGAACGAAGACGTCCCCTGGTCCAGCGTGCACGTCTTCCAGGTGGACGAACGCGTTGCGCCCGCGGGCGACCCAGACCGAAACCTGACTCACCTGCAGGCCAGCCTCCTCGGCGCGGTGAAGCTTCCGCCCACGCAGCTTTACCCCATGCCAGTCGAGGAGGCGGACCTAGCGGCGGCTGCGGCGGGTTATGCCCGCACGCTCGACTCGGTTGCCGGCACCCCGGCGGTGCTCGACCTGGTGCACCTTGGGCTCGGGCCGGATGGCCACACTGCCTCGCTCGTCCCCGGAGACCAGTCCCTCGACGTGACGGCAGCCGATGTCGTCCTTTCCGGGCCTTACCAAGGCCGTCTGCGGATGACGCTCACCTTCCCGGTGCTGGACCGAGCGCGAAAAGTCCTGTGGCTGGTGACGGGCGGCGACAAGGTGCAGATGCTGGCCAAGCTGAGGGCCGGCGACCGCAGCATTCCTGCCGGGCGCGTCCGAAGTGACCGCGCCGTGGTTTTGGCCGACGCCGCCGCCGCCGGCCTTTCGTCGCTGCCCCGATGAAACAGGCCTCCGGCACGCAGGCACTGACTGCCGGCGAACTGGCGGCCGTCTTTCTTCCGGGCCAGGGGATGTTGATGTAGCCCCCTGAAGGACCGGACAGGCTCGATGAAGTAGGAAGCGAGTCTGACCGATGGAAAAGAAGACCCCCGAAGTGGACCCGCCGAGCGGGGCGAATGAGCCGCCCAGGCGACGACGCCGGTACTCTGCCGAGGAGAAGCTGCGGCTTTTGACGGAAGCCGAGGCGGCCGGCAGCAGCGTGTCCTTGGTGGCACGGAAGTACGGGCTGGCTTCCAGCCTGCTTTTCCGTTGGCGGCAGCACCGAGATGCCGGGAGCCTGACGGGGCTGAAGGCCGGCGAGCCGGTGGTGGCCCAGTCGGAGGTCCAGCAACTCAAAGCGCAGGTGCGTGAGCTCCAGCGCCTGCTCGGGAAGAAGATGCAGGAGGCGGAGATTTTGCGGGACGCCATTGAGATTGCCCGCGAAAAAAAACTTCTCTCGGCCGCTGCCTTGTCCAAGCTGGAGGACATCCTGTGAGCGCCATCGCCCGAGCTCTTCAGGTTTCGCGGTCCAACCTGCTGGCACCGCGGAGGCGAAAGCTGGCCCGCGAAACAGACGTTGCCGAAGACGCCGTCGTCCTGGAGGCGCTCAAGGCAGTCGCCAGCAACCGCAGCACCTACGGCTACCGCAGGGCCGCTGCCATCCTCAACCGGGAGCGCCGCTCGAGGGGCGAGGCGTCCATCAACCACAAGCGCGCCTACCGGCTGATGCGGGGGGCTGGACTGCTGCTGGCGCGCTACACGGGCAAACCGACGCGCACCCATGACGGCCGAGTCGTCACTCTGAAGCCGGACCTGCGCTGGTGCAGCGACACCTTCGAAATCCGCTGCTGGAACGGCGAGCGGGTGCAGATTGCCTTTAGCCTCGACTGCTGCGACCGGGAACTCATCGCGTTTCGGGCCAGCGCAGACTACCCAACGGCGCTCACCATCCAGGACGTGATGGCGGAAACTGTGGAAGCCCGTTTCGGCAGGGGCACGAGGACGACGCCACACCCCATCGAGTGGCTCTCGGACAACGGGCCCATCTACACCGCTCACGCAACGCGCGATTTCGGCCGTGGACTTGGCCTCGTCATCTGCACGACGCCCGCGTACTCCCCCGAAAGCAATGGGATGGCAGAGGGTTTTGTGAAAACCTTTAAGCGCGACTACCTGTATGTGAACGAGCTCCCGAGCGCCGCGCATGTCCTGGCTCAGCTGCCCGCCTGGGTCGCGGACTACAACCGCGTCGCTCCTCACAAGGGCCTGAAGATGCTGTCACCAGCCGAATTCCGTGCTGCTATGTCCAACCCCTGACCTGTCCGGTTTCACGGGGGCAACTCCAATGTTGGGTGCCTCGCTGCAGCTTGCCGGAAGGGAGTTGCTTGGGCGCGTCGAGGACTTGGCGTCGGCAGCGGCCAAGGGCAGTACTGCCGGCATCCCGCTGCTGTACCCGTGGGCGAACCGACTTTCGTCCACCCGCTTTTCTACGGCCGGCCGTGAGGTGGTGCTGGACCCGACGTCGAGCATGCTGCACCTCGACGAGCACGGACTGCCCATCCACGGCGTCCCCTGGTCTCGCCTCAGCTGGGAGTTGACGGAGGCGACGGCCACCACGCTTGGCGCCCGGCTTGAATGGAACCGCGAGGAGCTGCTGGCGGTTTTCCCCTTTCGTCACCGCGTCGAGCTTGCCGTGGCCCTAGACCCGGAGGGCTTACGGGTGGAGACGACAGTGCAAGCGAATGGCGGGGACACGGTTCCGGTCAGCTTCGGCTTTCACCCCTACTTTTCGCTTGCGGGGCAGCCCCGCGGCAGGTGGCGACTGACGCTTCCGCGCATGCGTCACCTGGTGCTGGACGGCCAGGGCATTCCAACCGGAGCGGAGACGCCCTTTGCCAGCTTCGACGCGGCGCTGGGCGAGCAGTCCTTTGATGACGGCTTCACCGTCGGGAAGGACAAGGCTGCACTGTCTGTGACGGGGCCGCACCACCGCATCACACTTCAGTTGCTTTCCGGCTACCCCTGCACCCAGGTGTTTGCCCCGCGGGACAAGGACTATGTCGCGCTTGAGCCGATGACGGCGCCGACCAGCGCACTCACCCAAGGGCGCGGCCTACGCCTGCTGCGGCCCGGCGGCCAGTTTCAAGCAGTCTTCCGCATTCAGGTCGCGCGGTTGCGCTGACGGCCTATGGCGAAAGCAGCCTTCTGCTGCGAGTCGCTGCCCAGTTAGGCGCTTGGCGCTTGGGCCGCAGTGCGTCGGACACAGGCCCTGTCGACGCAGCGGACGTCGCCCGGGGGTGTGCGCGCGAAAGCGAGTAGGATAGAAGCCGCGGGCTGGCCTGGTGGCCTCGCACCTGCACCACTGCCCAAGAGACCCTCACCGCATGGACCCGAAGCCTGCCCTCGAGCCTGCTGCTTTCGCCGCGACGCCACTTTCGGTGCCGCGGCCCGAAACCAAGGCGGCAACCGAGGCGTCTTTTGGTGCCCCTCAGCCATTTCGGTATCCGCTCGAGCGCCCTTTCGAGGAGCCGGACTGGAGGCGCATTCCCGGTTTTCGGAGCGCCAGCCGGGCCGACTGGGAAAGCGCGCTCTGGCAGCGCAAGCACACCCTGAAGAATTTGAAGGAAGTGAAGGCTGCGCTGGGGGACCTCTTCCCGGACGACCTGGCGGAGAGCATCGACCGCGACCAGCGCGAACGCGCCACCATGTCCATCCTGGTGACGCCCCAGATGGTGAATACGATGAACTTGGATGACCTCTGGGCCGACCCGGTGCGGCGCTACATGCTGCCGGCGCTCGCCGACCGCCGCACCGACTGGCCCAACCATCCGCGGGCCAGCCGTGACAGCCTGCATGAAGCGGAGATGTGGGTGGTGGAGGGGCTGACCCACCGCTACCCAACCAAAGTGCTGGCCGAAGTGCTGTCCACCTGTCCGCAGTACTGCGGCCACTGCACGCGGATGGACCTCGTCGGCAACGACGTGCCCCAAGTGGACAAGAAGCGCTTCGTCCAGCCCCAGCAGACGCGGTACGAGCAGATTTTGGACTACTTGCGCCGGACGCCGGGTGTCCGTGACGTGGTGGTGTCCGGCGGCGACGTCGCCAACCTGCCCATTGGAACGCTGGAGGCCTTCGTCTCTGCCCTCCTGGACATTCCCAACATCCGTGACATCCGGCTGGCCACCAAGGGCTTCATGGGCATCCCCCAGCACTTCCTTCAAGACTCTGTGCTGGCCGGGCTGGAACGGCTCGCCAAGAAGGCTCGGGCCCAAGGCGTCCAACTTGCGTTGCACACCCACGTCAACAATGCACGCCAGCTGACGCCCCTGGTCACCCGAGCGGCCGACGCGCTCCTGGCAATGGGCTTCCGCGATATTCGCAACCAAGGCGTCCTGCTGCGCGGGGTGAATGCCACCGCCAAGGACTTGCTCGAGTTGTGTTTCACGCTGCAGGACCGAGCACACATCCTCCCGTACTACTTCTACATGTGCGACATGATTCCCAATTCGGAGCACTGGCGCGTCTCGGTCGCCGAGGCGCAGAAGCTGCAGCACGACATCATGGGCTACCTGCCCGGTTTTGCGACGCCACGGATTGTTTGCGACGTGCCCTTCGTCGGTAAGCGATGGGTCCACCAAGTGGCTGAGTACGACCGCGACCGGGGCATCAGCTACTGGACGAAGAATTACCGGACCGGACTGGAATTGGAGGACGCCACGGCCCTCTCCCGCCGCTACGAATATTACGACCCCATCTACGCCCTTCCCGAGGCTGGACAAGCGTGGTGGCGTGAGCAGGTGGCGGCCTCCTGAGCCTCGAGATGCCTCCTTCGGCAGCGCCTGAACCCTGGCGCCTCCAGTACCCGGACGCGGACCGGCACCAATGGAATGACTGGCGCTGGCAGATGCGCCATGCCGTGCGCAGCCTCGCCGAGCTGGAGCGACATCTGAGCCTGACTGAGGCCGAGCGCGCTGGCTGCCGCGACACGGCCGCTCTGTTTCGGCTGGCCATCTCCCCCTATTACCTCTCACTCATCGACCGCCAGCACCCCTTCTGCCCGGTCCGGATGCAGGCCATTCCCGTCCAGGCCGAGGCACACCTCCGGCCGGGGGAGTTGGAGGATCCGCTCGGAGAAGACCTGACGCGCCCCGTTCACTCCATCATTCACCGCTACCCGGACCGCGTCCTGTTGCTCGCGCTCGACAGTTGCTCCACCTACTGCCGACACTGCACCCGGCGTCGAATTACCAAGGGCGGCGAGGCCGAACTCAGCCGGACAGAATTGCAGCGCGGAATTGACTACGTCCGGGCGCACCCCGAGGTGCGGGACGTCCTCATTTCTGGTGGCGACCCGCTGTTGCTTTCCGAGGCGCGACTGGAGGAGTTGCTCGAGCCCCTTCGAGCCATCCCGCATGTCGAGATGTTGCGCATCGGCACCCGGGTGCCGGTATGTCTGCCGATGCGGGTCACCGAGGCCCTGGCGCGCCTTCTGCGCCGCTACGCGCCTCTCTTCGTCGTGACGCATTTCAACCACCCGAAGGAAGTGACGGCCGAGGCCCGCGGCGCCTGCGAGCTGCTGGTGGACCACGGAGTGCCGGTGGAAAACCAAACGGTGCTGCTCCGCCGAGTCAACTCCGAGGCTCATCTTATTCGAGAGCTCAACCACGCCCTGTTGCGTTCGCGGGTGCGCCCCTACTACCTGCACCAGATGGATGTGGCGCAAGGGTGCGAGCATCTCCGGACGCCGCTGGCGACGGGGGTTGCAATTCTCGAGGCCCTCCGCGGCCACACCTCCGGCTTGGCCGTTCCCCACCTGGCGGTGGATTTGCCCGGCGGTGGGGGCAAAGTGACGCTGCAGCCCGAGTACGTGGTGGAGCGCGGGGAGACGGAGACGCTGTTCCGCAACTACAAGGGGGAGACGTACCGTTACCCGGAGCCTGCCGAGACGGACACCAGCTGTCCCTACGACGAAGTGTGGCAGCGGCGGCAGACATGAACGTCTTCCAAGAGGGGCTTCTGGCCGGCCAACATGCCTTCGTCACCGGGGGCACCAGTGGCATCAACCTCGGCATCGCCCGAAGACTGGCGCAGGCCGGAGCCCGACTCTCGCTGCTGGGGCGCAACCCCGAGCGCGGCCAGCGCGCGCTGGAGGCGCTGGAAGCGCTGGGCGCCCGGGCGGCATTTCACCAGGCCGACGTCCGTGAGTATCCGGCGTTGGAGCGCGCCCTTCGCGAGGCGGTTCAGCGGTTTGGCCCCTTGGACATTCTCGTCAATGGGGCTGCCGGCAACTTCCCTGCCCCGGTGGTGGGCATGTCCAGCAACGGCTTTCGAGCGGTGGTCGACATTGACTTGGTGGGCACCTTCAACAGCTGTCGTGCCGCCTTCGAACACCTGAGACAGCCGGGCGCAGCGGTGGTGAATGTCTCGGCGCCGCAGGCCTACGCCCCGGCGCCCTTGCAGGCCCACGTCTGTGCCGCCAAGGCCGGCGTGGACATGCTGACCCGAGTGCTGGCCATGGAGTGGGGAGGGGCAGGGGTGCGGGTCAACAGCATTACCCCCGGGCCCATCGCCGGGACAGAAGGCATGGCGCGGCTGGCTGGAGAGGCGGAAGGCACTGCCCGCATCGTCCGGACGGTCCCTCTCGGCAGACTGGGGACAGTGGAGGACGTCGCGGAGGCCGTGCTCTTCCTCTGCACGCCGGCCGCCGCCTTCATCACCGGCGCCGTGTTGGTGTGTGACGGTGGCTGGTCCCTGGGTGGGCTGGGGCACCTGGTGTCGGGCGGCTGAGGAGCAAGCGACTGGGCACGCGCCGGCCGGAGGTTTCCTCGCCGCAGCAGGGCCGCCAGGGCAGAGTTGGGTCTCCTCGCCCGATGCGCACCCCACTGTTGTTGCTTCTGGTCCTTCCTGGCATCGGGCATGGCGCCGAGACGGTGCGCATTGCCATCGGCGAGCGCAGTGGCCCGGTGACGCTGAAGGGCCGCAACCTCGCCGCCGGGCCGGACACGGAGGACGGCCCCTTCACGCCGCTTCGCGCTGGCGAGGCCCGCATTCGCCTCGTCAAGGGTCGGCTTGAAGTGAATGGCATTCTGGCCGAGCCCCTGGCGGTGCGCTTTCGCGCCGGAGAAACGGAGCGCGGGACGGGGGACGAGCCCATCCGCGTCGGCAGCACCGGGGTGCGTGGGGACGTCGTGGCGCTGGTGGAGCGAGGACACCTGTTGCTGGTGAACGTGCTTCCCCTGGAGGACTACGTGGTGGCTGTCCTGGGGGGGGAGATGCCGCCGTCGTTTCCGCTGGAGGCGCTCCGGGCACAGGCGGTGGCGGCGCGCACCTATGCGCTGAACAAGAAGCTCGAGACACTCGACGAGCCCTTCCACCTCGGCAGCAGCGTGTTGGCTCAAGTGTATGGGGGCCTGGAGCGGGAGACGCCCAAGACGCGCGAGGCGACGGACAGCACCCGGGGCCAGGTGCTCACCTTCGAGTTGGCGCCCATCGAGGCGTATTTCCACTCTTCGTGCGGCGGCCAAACCGAGACCGGGCTCGCCGCCCTGCAGCGGGACTTGCCCTACCTACAGTCCGTCCCCTGCCCGTGCGGAAAGCACCCCGGGACGCAGTGGTCGACGACGCTGAGCGCTCAAGAGTTGGAGCAAGCCCTTGGCGGCGAAGCGCACGGCGAGTTGCGCGTCCTGGCACGGACGTCCACCGGCCGTGTCCGGAAGCTGCAGCTGGGTAGCCGCGTTCTCGAGGGTGTCGAGTTTCGCCAGCGGCTTGGGTACGAGCGCGTCCGCTCGCTCCTCTTCGAGGTGACGCCCGATGGACGGGGCGGCGTGCGCTTGGTGGGCCGCGGGTTTGGCCATGGCGCGGGGCTTTGTCAGTGGGGGGCCAAGCTGATGGCCGATGCGGGCAAAGGCTACCGGGCGATTCTTCTGTACTACTACCCTGGCACCGAGCTGCAGACGCTGTACTGAAGGCCCCAGCGAGTGGACCGAGGCCGGGCCGTCGGAGGAGAGTGCCAGGCAGACTTTGGGTGGCTGACCCTGGAGGGGGTTTCATGAAAGCCTTGACGACGGTGGTGGCGCGCATCCTGTTTGCGTTGCCCTATGGGATTTTTGGCGTCTTTCACCTGCTGAATGGCCGGCAGATGGCGGCCTATGTGCCCATCCCGGGCGGCATCTTTTGGGTGTACTTCACCGGCGTCGCGATGCTGGCCGGTTCCATCGGTCTCATCACGAAAATCCAAGGGTACTGGGCGGCCCTGGGCATCGCCCTGCTGCTGGCCATCTACATCGTTTTTGTGCACGCCCCGGGGATGGGGAACCCGGACCCCGTCCTCAAGCAGCTGGAAACCATCAATTTCTTGAAGGACACCTCGCTGTTGGGCGGCGCACTGACCTGGGCCGGCATCTTCATGCGGCACGAGGCCAAGGGCTAACCGGGCTAACCGGCGGGCGGTGCGGACTTCCGGCAGGGGCACCTAGTACCCCGGATCCGTGAATAGTTGAAAAAGTCACATGGCATGAGCTTGGAGGGTGCGCGTCGCGAAGCGACGCATGGAATCGAGGATGTCGTCAGCAGTCTTCGTCCAGCGGAATGGCTTCGGTGCCTCATTGTGCGCGTCGATGAAGGCAGTGATGGCTGCTTTTAACTCGGGAACGCTGCAGTGAGAGCCGCGCTGGAGCGCTTGCTGCGTCAGCAAGCCGAAGAAACGCTCCACCATGTTGATCCAGGAGCCGTGGGTCGGCGTGAAGTGCAGATGAAACCGAGGGTGGCGGACGAGCCAGCGCATCACCGCGGGCGTCTTGTGCGTGGAGAGATTGTCGAGGATGACGTGGACGTCCAGCGAGGGCTGAACACCCGCGTCGATGTCCTTGAGAAACTTCACGAACTCGAGGGCCCGGTGACGATTGAAACAGCGCCCAAGTACTTGTCCGGTCGCAACATCGAGCGCTGCAAAGAGATCTGTTGTGCCGTGACGGATGTAGTTGTGAGTCCGTCGCTCCGGCATTCCCACGTCCATCGGGAGCACCGGAGTCGCCCGGGCGAGAGCTTGAATCTGCGACTTCTCATCCACCGAAAAGACGGCCGCATTGTCGGGCGGCGACAGGTACAGGCCAACGATGTCGCGCACTTTCTCGACGAGATAAGGGTCTTCCGAGAGGCGAAACGTCTTCGTCCGGTGGGGCTGCAGCCCGAAAGTGCGCCAAATCCGGCCGATGCTGCTGTGGCTGAGACCAATCTGTTTCGCCAGCGAACGCGTGCTCCAGTGAGTGCCGCCCTTTGGCTTCGTCTCAAGAGTGCGGACAACGACGCTCTCGACCTGGTCGTCGGTGATTGTGCGCTCTACGCCCGGCCGAGGCTCGTCGTGAAGACCGTCCAGCCGGAGCTCGATGAAGCGCTTCCGCCATTTGCCGACCGTCGCCCCAGTGCAGCGGAGCTACCGAGCAACCTCCGAGTTCGTCAGACCCTCGAGGCTTCGCAGCACGATGCGGGCACGGAACGCAAGATCTCGATTCGCCCGACTTCGATTGGCAAATCGCTCCACGCACACCGCGCTCTTCAGCGCTCACCACCAGCTCAGCCTTCGGTCTCTCCGGTTCCAGCCATTCGCGCGAGTAGATCACACCCCTCACGACTTTCACCGCGTATCTCGGTTCCGGAATACTAGGCTGGGCTGGAGTAAAAGCGGCCCGGCTCCCGTGGCCCTCTCCGACTACGACTACCGCCTGCCGGCCGAGGCCATCGCCCAGGCGCCGCTGGCCGAGCGCGACGCCTCGCGGCTGCTGGTGCTGGACAGGCGCGGCGGGGCTGTTTCCCACCACCGCTACGCCGAGTTGCCGGACCTCCTCCGCCGCGGGGACCTGCTGGTCCTCAACGACACGCGGGTGGTACCGGCGCGGCTTGTGGGGCACAAGCGCCCAACGGGTGGGCGGGCCGAATTGCTGCTGGTGCACCCGGCGGCCGGGACCGCGGTGGAAGCGCGCTGGTCGAGCCCGCCAGTGGCCAGGCTTGGGTTTGTCTTGGCCAGTCCAGCAAGGGCCTCAGGCCGGGCACGCTGGTCGAGTTTCTCGGCGGCCTCCAGGCTCAGGTGCAGGCGGCGCTGGGTGAGGGCCGGTGGCGCGTCGTCTTTTCTGGGGAAGGCACCTTGGGCGAGCGTCTGGCCAGCGCGGGCCGCCTCCCCTTGCCTCCCTACATTCATCGCGCGCCCACCCCGGAGGACGAGGCGCGCTACCAAACTGTCTACGCCCGGGTACCGGGAAGCGTGGCCGCGCCCACCGCCGGGCTCCACCTCACGCCGCGGCTGCTGGAACGACTGGCGGCGCGGGGCATTACCATCACTTCGGTGACTCTCGAAATTGGCCCAGGCACCTTCCTTCCGGTGCGCAGCGAGGATGAGGCACAGCACCGGATGCACCCGGAGCGCTTCCACCTCTCAGCGGAGGCGGCAACGCGCATTCAAACTGCGCGGGAAGAGGGGAGGCGGGTGGTGGCCGTCGGGACAACGGTGGTGCGCACGCTCGAGTCCGCGGTGGAGGAGACGGGGCGCTTGCGGGTCGGAGTCGGCCAGACCGCCCTCTTCCTGAGGCCCGGAGCCAGCTTCCGGGTGGTGGATGCGTTGTTGACGAACTTCCATCTGCCGCGCTCGACACTTCTCATGCTGGTGTGCGCTTTCGCAGGGCGGGAAAAGGTGTTGGCCGCCTATGGCCTGGCCGTGGAGGCCGGGTACCGCTTCTTTTCCTACGGTGATGCGATGCTGGTCGAGGACAGCCTCCAGTGAAGGGGCCCTTCCGCTTTGAAGTCTTGCACCGGGATGCCACCTCCGGGGCCCGCCGAGGGCGGCTGCACACGCCGCATGGCACCGTCGAGACGCCCGTCTTCATGCCGGTCGGCACGCTCGGGACGGTGAAGGCCGTCGGGCAGGACGACCTGGAGGCACTTGGGGCCGAGATGGTTTTGGCCAACACCTACCACCTCATGCTGCGGCCGGGAGAGGACATCATCCGTGGGCTGGGCGGCCTCCACCGCTTCATGAGTTGGCCTCGCCCGCTGCTCACCGACAGCGGCGGTTTTCAAGTCTTCAGTCTGGCGAAGGCCCGAAAAATTTCGGACGAGGGCGTCGTCTTCCAGTCCCACCTGGACGGAAGCCCCCACCTTCTGACGCCGGAGCGCTCCATCGCCATTCAAGAGGCGCTGGGCGCGGACGTCCTCATGGCGTTCGATGAATGCCCTCCCTCCACCGGCGGGCGCCAAGTCCTGGAGGAGGCGTTGGCCCGTACGACCAAGTGGCTGGCCCGGTGCGCGGCGGCGTGGAGTCGGGGGCCGCAGGCACTGTTTGGGATTGTCCAAGGCGGCCTGGACTCGCAGTTGCGGCGGCGCCACCTGATGGAGGTCTGCGCAGTCGACCTCCCGGGCTATGCCCTCGGTGGCTACTCGGTCGGCGAGGCGCCGGAGAAGATGCACGCCTCCGTGGCGGAGGTGGCGCCGCTTTTGCCGTCGGCGCGCCCGCGGTACCTGATGGGTGTCGGGACGACGGAGGACCTGGTTCTGGCCATGGCGGCTGGAGTGGACATGTTTGACTGCGTCTTGCCCACCCGCTGCGCGCGCAATGGCCTGCTCTTTACTTCCACCGGCCGCCTCGTCATTCGCAATGCCGCCTACGCTAAGGACGAACGGCCGGTGGATGCGGCCTGCAGCTGTTACGTCTGCCGTACCCACTCTCGCGCTTACCTCCGGCACCTCTTTTCCACGCGGGAGGTGCTGGCGCTGCGCCTCAACACCCTCCACAACCTGCACCATTACTTAGAGCTGATGCGCCAGGCGCGGAAGGCGATTGAAGCGGACACGTTTTCCGCTTTCGCCGCCGACGTCGTTGCGCGCGAGGGAGCGGCCCCGACGGAGACGGACGAGGGGCTGGGCGACGACTGAAGGGGCGCAGAGGAAGCCGGCGAGCCGCGAGTCGACGTTGGGCGGTCCTGGCCAGCTTTCTCAACAGAGCGCCGCCCCCTGGGCCAGTTGGGGGGGTACTCTTCCCCCCACGGGCTTTCGGCCGGCCTGGCGTGCGGTGGGCCTCTGTCCGATGGAGGTTCCTGACAGATGAATGTTTTCAGTGCAGAGACGTCAGAGGACGCAACCGCTTGAGGAGACGGACATGGCGAGCGTGGCATTGCTGATGCAGCCAGTCTGAAAGCATGGGCTTTTGGGCAAACCTCTCGCCGCATGTGCCGTAGGCCTCCTGTGGGTCTGCGTCTTTCTGGCGGGGTGTGCCAGTACGCCCGTGGCGCAAAGCCATCCAGCCCACGGCCCCAGTGCACCGGTGGCGCAAGCACATCCAGCCCAGCCAGGGCAACCCACGGTGCACGTCGCGAAAGGCCCCAGCTTCCAGTCGACGGCGGGCACGGTCCAAGGGGTGGCCAACCTCATTCTTTTGGGGGTCCAGTTGGTTGGCATGTTCAGCGCGGGGTCGAGCGACGTCTGCCCTCCTTCGGATGCGGTGGTGGGAGCCGTCGTCGCGCAAGGGCGCGTCTGGACGCTGCGACAAAGCGGCACCCTGTGCAGCCTCGCCCAGGGGGAGAACACCCCGCGCGCCGAAGCACTGCCCGAGCAGGAGCAGCCGCTGGCTTTGTGCAGTCGCAATGGCACGGTGGCAGTCCTCACGGCCAAGGGCGAGACGGAAGGTGGCTGGACGCTTCGCCAGCTGGACGATGGCGCTTGGCGACTGCAGAGCAGCTTCGACACCGGCCCGGACCACTTCGTGGCCCTGGATTGCGCGTTCGAGCAGGTCACGCTTCTCACCTCGAGGCACATCTTCGTCGCACAGGGAGGTGCGATGCGCGCCGTGCTGTTGTCCGCAGAAGTCCCGCCGGGATGGATTAGCCTTCAAGTCCACGGGGGCGAAGCGGATGTGACGGTCGACAACGAGGCCGGCAGGGCGCTCCTCCGCATCGATTTGCAGGATGGCGCCGTCACCTCGGAGGGTGGTGGCCCCGCAGAAGACGGGTCAGTCAACCTGCCTTCGAGTCAGGTGGCACCTCAATTCTAACTGCAGCCGTGACCCCCGTCGGCGACACCGAAGACGTGTCGGGGTGTGCCCCTCAGCGACGGCCCCTCTCACGTTTTCTTGCAGCCGCAGACCGAATGTCCCCGGGGTGATGACTGGCCAGGCCCGGGTGGTGGCTGATCCCGCCGGGGAGGCTGGACAGAGGGCGTCCGTCGCAGGGACCGCCCGCTGGGCCTGGTCATTCCCCTCGGCTGCGGGCGGTTGGGGGTGGCCTGAACGGCCGTTCGGGGGCGGCCGGTTGATCGGCGGCTGATTTACTGCAAGCGTCGAGCCGGAAACCGCGGCGCCCGCCTTGTACTGGGCAGCCACCTCCGATAAACGCTGCCCCCGCCAATTTCCCTCGGGGGGAAGCCCCTTCAGAGGAGACACCCACCGTGCACCCAGACTTCGTGCTGCTCGCCCAAGCGGGCGGAATGCAGAGCTACACGACCTTCCTTTTCTTCGGGGGGATGATTGCCATCATGTACTTCTTGATGATTCGGCCTCAGCAGAAGCAGCTGAAGGAGCACAAGGCGCTCCTGGCCGGACTGAAGAAGGGGGATGGCGTCGTCACCCAAGGGGGCCTCATCGGGAAAATTGCTGAAATTACCGACCGAGAGGTGAAGTTGGAAGTGGCGCAAGGGGTGAAAATCCGCGTCCTGAAGTCTTCGGTGCAGTCGGTGACGAGTGCCGACGCGCCCAAGGTCGAGGACAAGAAAGAGGAGAAGTGATGGACCGCAGTTGGTGGCGGAACGTCATCATCATCCTCTTGGTGACGGGCTTTTCGGTTTGGTACCTCATCCCGACGTACTACTCCTTCTTCGTCCTGCCTCGAGCGCAGCGCAACGACATCAAGCTGCTCTCGGAAAAGCTGCCGAAGTGGGCCAATTTTCCCAACCACCGGTTGAATTTGGGGCTCGACCTACAGGGCGGGATTCACATGGTGCTGCAGGTGGACACCAAGACCGCGCTCCAGAAGCGTGTCGAGCGGCGTGGGCTCCAAATCTCCAACTACCTGCGTGACAAGGGACTGTCCCTGGTGAGTGTGGATGCGAACCGTGAGCGGCTGCAGCTGACGCTGGTGGCGAAGGACGCCGCGGCGATGGACGCCATCCAGCAGGAGCTGAAGGGCTTCGAGGACTTCAGCGTCATCAGCCGGGACGGCCCGAAGCTGGTGCTTGGCCTCAAGGACGCGCAGGTGGCGCGCTTCAAGGAGGAATCGGTCGACCAGGCGATGCTCGTCATCCGCCGACGCATCGACAAGTGGGGCGTGGCTGAAGTGGACGTGCGCAAGCTGGGCACCGACGCGATTCAAATTTCGCTCCCTGGCCGACAGGACCCGGAGCAGGCCAAGGAACTCATTGGCACCACCGCACAGCTCGAGTTTCGGATGGTGGACGACGCGAGCCCCTATTTCAAACAGCTTTTCGCCCAGAGCCCGCCCCCGGCCGACTCGCACATCACGCTGACCCAGTCCGAGGGCTTCGACCAGCTGCAGGGGCCGGAGCGCGAGCCCCTGTTGGCCTACGCGCGGCCCAAGACGCCGGCTGGGCGGGAGGTGCTGCTTGAATGCGTGCCCTCGAAGACGAAGAAGGGCGCCTGCGAGGGTTACCGCACCTACCTGGTGGACAAGACGGTGCCCCTCACCGGTGAAAGCTTGGCCGGGGCGGACGCGTCGGTGGGCCAGCTCGGCGAATTCGAAGTCAACCTCTCCTTCGACACGCAGGGCGGTCTGGAATTCGGCAAGCTGACCGAGGCCAACGTCGGTAAGCGGATGGCGATTGTCCTCGACGAGAACGTCAACTCCGCCCCCCGCATCAACGAGAAAATCCCCAATGGCCGGGCCCGCATCACCCTCGGCCGCGGAGGCAACAAGTCCTACGCCGAGCAGCGCCAGGAGGCGGAGAACCTCGCGTTGGTGCTGAAGGCCGGGGCCCTGCCAGCGCCGGTGACGGTGGGCGAAATTCGCCAGGTGGGGGCCAGTCTCGGCGACGAACTCATCCGCAAAGGCAGCCTGGCCGCGGTGGTTGGCCTGGCTCTGGTGGTGGTGTTTATGGCCCTCTACTACCGGGGCGCTGGCCTCATCGCCGACGCGGCGTTGCTGCTCAACGGCCTCCTCATCCTCGCCGGGCTGGCCCTCTTCAACGCCACCCTGACACTTCCCGGCATTGCCGGCTTCGTGCTCACCCTCGGCATCGCGGTGGACGCCAACGTGCTGATTAATGAGCGCATCCGCGAGGAGCTGGCCAATGGCAAGAGTCCACGGGCGGCGGTGGACCAGGGGTACGACCGGGCCTTTTGGACCATCTTCGATGCACACGTCACGACGCTGATTGCAGGCGTCATCCTGCTGCTCACCGGGACGGGGCCGGTGCGGGGCTTTGCCACCTCCCTCATCATTGGCATTCTGGCGTCGCTCTTCACCTCCATCGTCGTCACTCGCACCATCACCACCTATCTCGTCCACGGGCGGAACGCCCGGACAGTCTCGGTCTAACCAGGCATGCAGATTCTCAAGAAAACGCCGAACATCGACTTCATCGGGAAGCGCCGGCCGGCGGTCTTCATCTCCACCGTTCTCAACCTGGCCATCCTGGTCGGCATCTTCACGGTGGGGTTCAACTTTGGCGTCGACTTTGCTGGCGGCACGGTGGTCGAGCTCAAGTTCAACCACTCCATCCGTGCCGATGAAGTGCGTGGCCGGGCGGAGGCGGCGGGACTGAAGGACGTCAGCGTGCAGGGGATTGGCGCCGCCAGTGAGAACAGCTTTCTGTTGCGGCTCGGTGGCACCACCCAACTCACGCCGGAGAATGCCCAGGCAGTGGTGAAGGCGCTGCAGGGGATGGGGGATACCAGCAACTTCTACACCGACGTCGAGAACGGCCTCGTCAACTTCCGCAGCAAGAATAAGCTTGCCCCGGAGACGGTGCGGGCGGCGGTGGCAGCCGCCGGCTTGGGCGTGAAGGAGGTGCGCGACCTGGGGCCGGCCCAGGGGGGAGGCCAGGACTACCAGATTGTGGCTTCCGGCATGGCCGACCGCATTACCCAGGGGCTTAGCAAGGGCCTGGCCACACCGGACTTCACCACCCAGCGCATCGACTACGTCGGGCCGCAGGTTGGCAAGGAATTGCGAAACAAGGGCATCGCGGCGCTGCTCTATTCGATGGTGGCCATTCTGTTGTACGTCGCCTTCCGCTTCGACTTGAAGTTCGCCCCAGGCGCGGTGCTGGCCATGGTGCACGACGTGGTGATGGTGGCCGGCTACTACTTGGTCACCCGCCGCGAATTCAACCTCACCGCCATCGCCGCGCTGCTCACCGTCACCGGCTACTCCATCAACGACACCATCGTCATCTACGACCGAATCCGCGAGGAAATGGCCAAATACCGGGGCAAGCCGCTGCCCGACATCATCAACATTGCCGTCAATGAGACGCTTTCCCGCACCATTCTGACCGGTGGGGTGACGGCGCTGAGCCTGGTGGGCCTGCTCATTTTCGGGGTGGGAGAAATCTGGGACTTCGCGATGGCAATGCTGGTGGGCATCATCGTCGGCACCTACTCCTCGGTGTACATCGCGAGCCCGCTCACCATTTGGATTGACCAGCGCGCGGCGGCGCGGGCGCGCGCCACCAAGTCGACCGGGATTATTCACGCCGGTTGACGTCCTTGCCCCCCACCCAGCGGAGGGCTGTCAGACTGGTTGGCTAACTCTTCTTCCCGTTGAAGGAGAGGACGCCGCCCGACTGCGCTGGATTCTGCCGAGTCTCGACACCGCTTCGGCGGAGCGCCTCGCCTCGGCGCTGAGCATGGACGTCCTCGCGGCCCGGGTGCTGGTGGCGCGAGGCCTGGCTGACCCCCAAACGGCGGCGCACTTTCTCGCCGATGGACTGGGGGACTTGCCGGACCCCTTCCTGATGCGCGGGATGCGGCCGGCAGTGGAGCGGCTGGTGCGTGCCGTCCAGCGGCGCGAACTGGTGACGCTGTACGGGGACTACGACGTCGACGGCGTGTGCAGCACCGCCCTGATGTCGCTCTTCCTCGAGGAGTGCGGGGCACGGGTGGCGACGTCCATTCCGCACCGCATTCGCGATGGCTATGGCCTCAACCGGGCGGCGGCGGAGCGCATTGCGCAGGACGGAACGGCGGTCCTGGTGACGCTGGACTGCGGCATTACCGCCGCCGCGGAGGTGGGACGGGCCAGGGACTTGGGGTTGGACGTGGTGGTGGTCGACCACCACACGGTGCCGGCGCTGCTTCCCCCGGCGCTGGCGGTCCTCAACCCCCACCAACCGGGCTGCGGCTACCCCACCCGGCACCTGTGCGCGGCCGGGGTGGCCTTCACCCTGTGCATGGGGCTGCGCCGGGCGCTGCGCGAGGTGGGGCACTTCGCCGTGCGGCCCGAGCCCAACCTCAAGGCACTGCTGGACTTGGTGGCGCTGGCCACCGTGGCGGATGTGGTGCCGCTCACCGGCGTCAACCGGGTGCTGGTGAAACATGGGCTTTTGGCCCTCGGCCGGGCGGTGCGCCCTGGCATCCGCGCGCTGAAGGAAGCGGCTGGCCTCGGCGCGGAGCAAGCCGTCACCAGTGGCCTGGTGGGCTTTCGCCTTGGCCCGCGGATTAACGCCGCCGGCCGCCTCGACGACGCGGCGCTCGGGCTCAAATTGCTGCGCGCCACCAGTCTGGAGGAGGCACGGCCGCTGGCCCATGCGTTGGACGTGGCCAACCAGGAGCGGCAATTGATTGAGCAGCGCATTCTCGTCTCGGCGCTGGTGCAGGCCGAAGCCCAGGGCGCAGCCCGGGGCCTGGTGCTGTGGGGCGAGGACTGGCACCCCGGCGTGGTGGGCATTGTCGCCGCCCGGGTGGTGGAGCGCCTCCACCGGCCGACGGTGGTGGTGGCGGTGGAGGCCGGGCAGGGCAAGGGGAGCGCGCGCAGCATTGAGCGTTTTCACCTGGTGGAGGCCCTCGACGGCTGCGCGCAGTTTCTGGTGCGCTACGGCGGCCACCGCGCGGCGGCGGGGGTGACGGTGGAGCAGCGCCAGTTACCCGGTTTCCGTGAGGCCTTCGGCCGCATGGCCGCCCAGGTGCTCAGCCTGGAAGACCTCGAGCCGCATTGCCGGGTGGATGCGGTGGTGGAGCCGGGCGAGCTGACGGAGCAAGCAGTGGAGGGCCTCTCGGTGCTGGGGCCCTTCGGCCAGGGCAACCCGGAGCCGGTCCTGGCGGCGTGCGGCTTACGGGCCCGTTCCCGCGTGCTGGAGAGTAAGCGGGGAGGGGCCGGGCACCTCAAGCTGTCGCTTCTGCAAGCCCCGCGACTGGACGCCATCGGCTTCGGGATGGCGGAGAGGGCTGCCGAGACGGCCGGCCCGGTGGATTTGGCCTTCCAGGCGACGGTGGACGAGTACCGCGGACAGCGGCGCGTGGCGCTCAAGCTGAAGGACTTGCGGGCGGCTTCCTAGCGCACTTGATGCTCGTCTATGGTGCGCCGCCCATGGCCGTCCCATTCATCAGCAAGGTGAAGCGCACCCACAGCTGCGGGCAACTGACCGCCGCTGACGTCGGAAAGGAAGTCGTCCTCTTCGGTTGGGTCCAAAACCGCCGCGACCACGGCGGCGCCGTCTTCATCGACTTGCGCGACCGGGAAGGGCTGACGCAGGTTGTCTTCGAGCCGGAGATTGACGTCGAGGCGCACGCCCAGGCGGGCGCGCTCCGGCTCGAGTTCTGCATCGGCATCGCAGGGAAGGTGGCGTCGCGGGGTGCGAATGTGAACCCCAAGATGCCGACCGGGGAGATTGAGGTGCGGGCCACCGCGCTCACCATTTTCAACCGCAGCGAGCCGGTGCCCTTCCCGATTGAGGACAACGTCGACACCACCGAGGAAAAGCGCCTGACGTACCGCTACCTCGACCTGCGGCGGCGGCCACTGCAGAGCACCTTCATGAAGAGGAGCCGCATCAACGCCCTGACACGGGCGCACCTGGTGGAAGGTGGCTTCCTCGAGTTGGAGACGCCGTTTCTCGGCCGGTACACGCCGGGCGGTGCCCGCAACTTCCTGGTGCCCAGCCGAAACAGCCCGGGGAAGTTTTACGCGCTGGCCGAGAGTCCACAGCTGTACAAGCAGCTCTTCATGGTGGGCGGCTACGACCGCTATTTCCAAATTGTGAAGTGCTTCCGGGACGAAGGCGTGCGGGTGGACCGCCAGCCGGAATTCACCCAGGTGGACTTGGAGATGAGCTTCGTCGCCCAGGATGACGTCTTCGGCGTCGTCGAGGGGCTCCTCCAGAAGCTGTGGAAGGAGGTGCTTGGCGTTCAGCTGCCGACGCCCTTCCGCCGGCTGCCGTACGAGGAGTCGATGCGCCGCTACGGCAACGACAAGCCGGACCTACGCTTTGGGCTGGAGCATGTCGAGCTGACGGAACTGGTGGGCAGCCGCGGGGCAGAGGGCGGGGTGCCCCTGTTGCTGGAGGCGGTCGAGCAGGGCGGCATCGTGAAGGCGATGGTGCTGCCGGCGGCGCAGGCGTTGAGTCGCGCCGAGTCGGACAAACTTGAGGAGTTTGCCAAGGGCAGTGGGGCCCGGGGGCTGGCTCGCGCCAAGGTGGGCGAGGGCGGCGAGTGGACGCAGTCGCCGCTGTCCAAAACCATCTCCGCCGAGCTGCGGCTGGAAATCAACCGGGCCTGCGGCGCCAAGACGGGCGACCTGCTGTTGTTCCAGTTTGGGCGCGCTGCGCTGGTACAGACCGTGATGGCCAACCTCCGGGTGCACTTGGCCAAGAAGCTGGGCCTCATCCCGGACGTCGGGAGCGGCGGCCGCTGGGAGTTTCTCTGGGTGGTGGAGCCGCCCCTTTTCGAGTGGGACGAGGAGTCGCGCAAGTGGGTGGCCGCGCACCACGCCTTTACCCGGCCGCACGATGAGGACCTCCCGTACTTGCTGACCGACCCGGGACGGGTGAAGTGCTACCGCTATGATGTCGTCCTCAACGGCTTTGAGATTGGCGGCGGCAGCATTCGGTTACATGACCCGAAGGTGCAGTCCGAGGTGTTTACCGCCCTCGGCATCCCCGAGGCCGAGGCGCGGGAGAAGTTTGGCTTCCTCTTGGATGCGCTGAGGTTTGGGGCGCCACCCCACGGGGGCATTGCCCTCGGCATGGACCGCCTGGTGATGCTGGCCACCGGGGCCGAGTCGCTGCGAGATGTCATCCCCTTTCCGAAGACAAAGACCGGGGCAGACTTGATGACCGGCGCGCCGGGCGACGTGGACCAAAGTCAGCTGGAGGAATTGCACGTGCGCACGGTGCACCCGCCCAAGGCCTGAGGAGGGCTACAGCTGGGCGAGCACGGCGCTCGCGCTGGCCGAGGAATCGGCAAACAGGCCGCGCACCAGCGCCCGCAGGCGCGACAATTCGAAGGGCTTGACCAGCATCGCCGCCCGCAGCGCTCGGGCGCGCTCCTCGTCCTGCACCTCGCTGAAGGCCCCCATCAGCACCACCGCCGCCCCGGCGTCGCGGGTCCGAATTTCCTCGCACGCCGACAGGCCGCCGCGGTTGGGCATGGCGAGGTCACTCACCACCACGGTGCGTCCGGTGCGTTCCGACGGAAGACTGGCGTGGGCCAGGACCAGCTTCTCTCCGTCCTCGGCGGCGATGACGCGGTGCCCGTCCTTCAGCAGCAGCGAGGAGAGGAGGATGCGCAGCGCCTGGTCATCCTCGGCCAGCAGTACCCAGCCCGTGGCGGTTGTGGAGCCCATCCTCAAAGCACGTGGTGCCCACCAGCGTAGCCCCGTGCCGCGCGCTGTGTCTCCAAGGCCCACGACGCACCGTCCCAGGCGTTCCCGTCTGCCCTTTTTAGCCGCGCTGGAGGAGACTGCCCGCCGGGCACGGCATGCGCACCTTCCTGGTGGTCAATCCCCGCAGTGGCAACGGAGACACCGGACGCCGCTGGCCAGACATTCTCGGCGCGGCCTGCACCAGCATGGGAGACGTGGGCTCGGCCCTCACCCAGAGTCCGCTGCACGCCGCCGAGCTGACCGCCCAGGCGCTCGCCGATGGCTATGAGTGCATTGTCGCGGTGGGCGGCGATGGCACCCTCAATGAAGTGGTGAATGGCTTCTTCCGGGTGCCGGGGGGGCCGCCGGCCGGGGCGACGGTGGCCGTCATTCCCCGCGGGACGGGTGGAGACTTCCGCCGCACCTTCGGTTGGTCCACCAGTCTGCGCAGCGCGTGCGCGCGCATACGCGCCGGGCAGACGCGGCCGTTGGACGTGGGACGGGTTTCCTTCTTGGACGCGCAAGGGCGGCCGCAGCAGCGTTACTTCGTCAACGTCGTCTCCTTCGGCGTCAGCGGCCAGGTGGACAGGGCCGTCAACCAAGCTGGGAAGGGCCTGGGGGGCAAAGCCACCTTCTTCCTCGCCTCCGTCAAAGCCATGTGGCGCTTTCACGACCAGCCCGTTCGGCTCCGCGCAGACGGAGGCAAATGGGAGGCGCTCAGCATTACGACGGTGGCGGTGGCCAACTGCCAGTACTTCGGCGGAGGCATGCGCGTCGCCCCCACGGCGGACCCCGGCGACGGCCACTTCGACGTGACGGTGTGGAGCGGCTACACGCTGGCGGACTTCGCCTTAAAAGCCCGACGCATCTATGACGGCACCCACGTGCAGCTGGCCGGGACCCGGACATTTCGCGCGCAGCGGGTGGAAGCCGAAAGCGATGAGGAAGTCCTCCTGGACGTCGACGGCGAGCAGCCTGGGCGCCTGCCGGTCCGCGTGGAACTTCTCCCGGCGGCGTTGCGGCTCCAGGGCTAGGGCAACACTTTTCCCCTGAAGTGGCGCCACCTTGGCTGACGCAAGGCGTCACCAATCTGACATAAAAGCTAAGAATTTCAATTATTTGGCCCCAAACTGTGCTGGCGGGGCTTCCGTCGGGACTGTACAGGAAGGGCACCCTCTCGAAGGAGAGCCAGCGGCTGGAAAGGCGGCGGCTGGCCTTGGCGGACTGCCCCATGTCGGGGCGGCGCTCCTTTGAAGAGGCCAAGGCCATGCAGAGCATTCTCGAGCAGACGCAGGACGTGGAACTCCTCTGGGCGACGGCGCTGACAGCCGCTGGCTACCTCATTGGGGCCGTCGTCTTTCTCACCGCACTCTTCTAAGCGGCGAGGGATGGGCCCTGCCGTGCTCGGGGCTGACCGCCAACGCCGGCGGTCGGCCCCCGTGGCGGGAAGCGTCACTTGGCCGTCCCATTCACGACGGCCATGTCGTGGTCCAGGTTGGCCTGTGCCTTGGCGAGACACGCCTGGTACTTGGCGTCGGGGACCGACATGGTGGCGCCGACGCTGAGCGCCTGGGCCTGGTCGAAGGCGTGGGCGCTGTCACAGGACGTCACGGCACTCTTGTACCGCTCCTGCGCCCAATCCTCGGTGCCCGGCCGTTCGGTGGTGGTGGCACAGGCGCCGAGACTGAGGACTGCCGCCAGCAGCACCCGTGGGGACATCGCTCCTCCTCCTGCCGAAGCGACGTTAGGCGCAGCCCGGCGCGCTTGGCCACAGTTGGCGGCCTTCACCAGCGGGGACGTCTGGCGGCAATCGCCAATTCTATTTCGCGCTGGCGTATTGCTGCGTCAGCTTGTCCAGCGCAGCCCGCGCTTTGGCGACCGCCTCGGCGTGTTTGGGCGGCACCGGAATGTCCAGTGCGTTCAGCGCGGTAAACAGCTGCAGTGCGTCAAGGAGTTCTCGAGCGGTTGGGTCCATGGAAGAGATTCTACCCCCGGCCAGTGCACCGTGCGGGTCGCGAACTGAAGACACCCGGGGGGTCTGCGGTTTCCAAAGGGGCTGCTTCGCCTCCGCCCATTCGGCGAAGTGGCCGCGGATGCACTGCCCTTGGCAGTCGGTGAGGGGCACAGCCCCTCACCGAATCCAAAAGTACGCTGTCCCCAGTGCCGCCCGGCTGTCTTGGACGCGGGCCCGGGTGGACAGCTGCTGCAATTCCCTGTCCTTGGCCGAGTAGCGCGCCTCTTCCTCCTTGTGCAGGGCAGCCAGGGCGCGGCGGTAGGCGCGCTCGGCGCGCTCGGCCTCGCTTCGGACTCGGGCGCGCTCGGTGGGCTCATCCAGTGGGCGCAGCCGCGCGCGGGCCTCCCCCCACGCCGCCCGCGCCTTTTCCAACGTCTCGCGCGTCTGCAGCAGGCAGTCCTCCGCGTAGCTGTCCGCCCGCTCCCGCGCCACGTCCAACGCCCGTGCGCTGCGACGTTCGGCCTCGCGGAGCAATTCGGCGCGCGCGGCGTCGAAGGCACTTTCCTGGGCGGCGGTGACCGAGATGGCCGGCAGGGCGCCGCGCTTCCCCTCGGAGGCCGGGAGGTGGGCCAGGAGGTCCGCGTCTGCAAGCGGCAGCGCGACAAAGCCTTCGGGTTGTTTCACCAGCATCAGGTGAAGGAGTCGCTCCTCGGGGGACAGACCGCCGGTGGAAAACCGGTAGGCAAACCACCAACCCTCGGCCCCGGCGAGGCGGGACAGGCGCGCCGGGAGGGCGGCGGCATCCAGCTGCAGGTAATTCACCGCATCCAGAGGCTGGGTGCGCGCCAACGCCACCGCCTCGGCCACCGCGGTGTGGCGCGAGGCCTCGGTGCCGAGCAGGACGGAAGTCAGCTGCCGTGCCGTGCCGCGCCGGCGCTGGACGGCCTGCTTCATCTCTTCTCCGGACAGCTTCAGGCGTCGGCGGACGTCTGCGTCGAAGTGCTCCAGCAGAAGCGAGCGGGCGTCCGTCATCCGGCGGTTAATTCCACTCTCGAGGTCGGCCCGAAGGGCGTCGAAGGCGGTCTGAATTTCCTCCGTCGTCCGGCAGGATTGGTAGATGTCCAACACCCGGCGCTCGAAGTCCAAGCCGCTCTCCAGCGCGCCGAGAATCTCATCCGAGGCGCCGAAGACGCCGTGGAAGAGGTTGAGTTTCGCCTCCAGCAATTCATACAGCCGGGCGTCGGCGGCATTGCGGCGGTTGAGGAAGTTGAGCACCAGCACGTCGCGCTGCTGCCCGTAGCGGTGACAGCGGCCGATGCGCTGCTCGATGCGCTGGGGATTCCAGGGCAAGTCGTAGTTCACCACCAGGTTGCAGAATTGGAGGTTGAGGCCCTCGGCCCCGGCCTCGGTGGAGATGAGGAGGTGCGTGCGGCTGCGAAATTCTTCCACCAGCGCCGCGCGCTCCTCCGGCGTGGCGGCGTCGCCGGACAACAGGGAAATGCTTCCGGCAAAGCCATTGGCCGACAGAAGCTCCGCCAGGTAGGCCTGCGTCCTTCGAGATTCAGTAAACACCACCGCCTTCTCTGGCCATTGGTGGGAGCGTGCCACGGTGAATAGGCGCTGCAGCGCCCGCACCAGCGCCTCGCCCTTGGCGTTGACCGAAATTTTCTCGGCCGCTCCGGCATAGCCGTCGAGCTCCACCGCCTCTGCTTGCATCGCCTTGAGCGAGACGGGCCGCCCGGGGCCGTCCTCCCAGGCCTCGGCCTCTTCCTGGAAGCCCCGGAGGTCCTCCGCCTCGACGACTGCTTCGGCCGAGGCAGCCGCGGCCTGCATCCGGCGGCGCAGCGTCTCGGCCAGCTTGCGCAAAGTGGGGGCGATGGCGAAGGTGGAGCTCGCCAAAAGCTTCCGGTAGACGAGGGTGAGCAGCGTGCGCTTGCCCGGCTCAATGGCGGCGGCATCGCTTCGGCGCAGGTATTCGCTGACGGCTTGGTACAGCGCTTCCTCCTCGGCCGTCGGGGCAAAGTCCTCCACCACGCTGTGCCGGTTGGTGAAGCGCACGTACTCGCGCACCTGCCGGCGTAGGGTGCGGTGGACGGCCGCGCTCAGTCTTTCTTTCAGTTCCGCCGAGGCGTCGACGTGCAGTGTTCCGTCCGCCTCCGGCGTGTAGCGGCTGCGGAAGGCGTGCTCCGGGCCAAGCAACTCCTCGTCGAGGAGGCTCAACAACCCAAACAGCTCGAGCAGCGTGTTTTGCAGTGGGGTGGCAGTCAGCAGCAGCTTCGCTCGCCCAGCCAGCGCGCTGCGCAGTGCCCGGCCCGTCTTGTGCCCGGGGCGGTGGGCATTGCGCAGCCGGTGCGCCTCGTCGATGACGACGACGTCCCAGGCGACGGCCCCCAGGGCCTCCGGGCGTGCGGCGGCGAAGGGCAGGCTGGCGATGACCGGGTAGGGCCGGTCAAACGGGTTGGTGCCCGGCTTGTCTCCCCGGCCATCCACCACCACCGCGTCCAGGTCAAACTTCTCCCGCAGCTCGGTCTGCCACTGCGCGCGCAGGGTCGCCGGGGTGAGGATGAGGATGCGCTCCTTGCCCTCGGCCCACAGCTGGGAAAGGACGATGCCCGCTTCAATGGTTTTGCCGAGGCCCACTTCATCGGCCAACAGGCAGCCCCCGCGCGCGAGGCTGTCCAAGGCAAACGCCGCCGCCTCCACCTGGTGGGGATGGAGGTCCACCCGGGCTTCGGAAAGGGTGGGGACGACGCGCTCCGCCCCGCGGGCGGCGCGCAGGGTGAGTTCCTCGGCCAGAAGCCGGGTGTGGAAGCGCGTCAGGACCGAAGCCGGCATTGGCCGCCTTAAGACACAGCGGCATTCTCGCACAGGCGGCACACACCCCCCCCGGGGGCGGGCGCTGCCGCTGGCATTGGGTGGGCCGCCTCAGCGAAGCTTGCCCCCTGGCCGTGCGTCCCGCCCTTTCCGTCGCGCTCCTTGTCGCCGCCGGCTGCGGCGACTTCCACTGTGGGCAGCCCAGCGGCCAGGCGGTGGCGCGCATTGCGTATTGGGAGCAGCACCGAAGCCTGGGCGCCGGGACGCTGGGCGCCTGGGCCAGAGACCCGATGAAGCCGCCGGCGGTGCGGGCCCGGGCGCTGTTGGCCTTGGCGCGGCTGCAGGACGCAGACACGGCGCCGACGGTGGCCGCCGCCTGCAGCGACCCGGACCCCGAGGCACGGGCCATGGCGGCCTTTGCGGCCGGAGAGTTGGGGCTGGCCTGGGATGGCATTCCGGACGCGGTGCGCGCCAAGCTGGCGGATGCGGTGCTGGCAGCGGAGGCGCATGAGTTGGACGAAGCGGCGCGCACCCAGCAGCTGACGGCGCTGGGCCGGCTGCGGACGCCGGCGGCCTTGGACAGGCTGGTGCAGCGCCTGGCGGCCGCGCCGGAGGTCGCCGAGACGGCGGCCCTGGCCCTCGGTGTGGCGGCGCGGGCCAAGGCCACCTGGCCGGAGGCGGCCACACCGCTGTTGGCCAGCCGGCTGGTGCCCAGCGAACCACTGCCCCTGCGCTGGGCGGCGGCGTATGCGCTGGGGTACGCCGCAGCGGCGGAGGGCAGGGCCGCGCTGTTGAAGGCCCTCTTGGACGAAGCCGCAGACGTGCGGGCCGTGGCCGTCAAAGGACTTGCCGCCAACGGCACCCCGGCCGACGCGCGCGCGGTGCGCCCGTTGTTGGCCGACGCGCAGCCGGGAGTGGCGGCGGAGGCAGCGCGGACGCTGGCCACGCTGGCCGCGCGCTGCACCCCCGCTGCGGCCTGTGCGCCACTGGACGAGTTGCCGGCCCTCACCGCTTCCGTGGACCGCGTGTCGCACGGGGACGTGCGGCTGGGCGCCCCGCCGCTCGAGGCGTTGGCCCAGGCCGGTCTGCCGCCGGCCGGCCAGCCCCTCCTCGCCTCGCTGCGCGCCCGGGTGCGCGAGGACTTTGCCGCCGCGCCCCCAGGCCCCCGGGCGGACCTCGCCTGGCTGGACTGCCGCCTCGCGGCGGCCGAGGACAGGAGTGCCGGCTGGCTTCTGGAGACGCTGTCGTGCGGAGACGGGCTGGTGCCCGAAGCCCGGCGGCTGCGCCTCGGCCTCCAGGAGGTGGCGAAGGCAGCTTCCCTGCAGAGCAACTTCAAGCTGGCGGACGTGCAGCGCTACCTTCATCACCCGGACGCCACCGTGCAGGTGGCGGCCGTCAACCTGTTGGGCGCAAGCCACCACGCCGAGGCGGCCGAGGACGTGCGGCCCTATGTCTCCGCGGCGGACCCAGTGCTGTCCGCCGCCGCGGCGGCCGCGCTGGGCGAACTGATGGACGTGGCCTCCGGCCCGGCGGTGCTGCGCCGAGCGAAGGCGGCGACCAACGAGCCTGAGCAGGCCGATGCCTGGGCTGAGGCCCTGGTCGCCCTCAAACCCGACGGAGGCCAAGCGCTGCTTCACAGCTGGCTGGTGGCGTCCCACCCGCATTTGCGCCACGCCGCGGAGCACGCCCTCACCACCCTGGAGGGAAAGCCGGTGTGGGGCCCGGGCGCAGGCCCGGACGCACCGCCCGCCTTTCCGCACGCGGACAGCGTCAGTGCGGACGTGGCCTGGCGGCTGGACACGGCCCGAGGCGTCGTTGTGATTCAGCCGGCGGTGGACGCTGCGCCGGAGACGGTGGCGCAACTGACCCGCTTGGCCCGCGCCGGCTACTTCCAAGGCCTCACCTTCCACCGCGTGGTGCCGGACTTTGTGGTGCAGGGGGGAGACCCACGGGGAGACGGGGAGGGCGGGCCCGGCTTTACCCTGCCCTGTGAAGTCAGCCCGCGGCGCTACCGCCGGGGGACGGTGGGCATGGCACTCAGCGGCAAGGACACGGGCGGTAGCCAACTGTTTGTGGCCCTCAGCCGACAACCCCACCTGGAGGGCCGCTACACCGTGGTGGGAGAGGTGGTGTCCGGCATGGACGCCCTGGATGCGGTGCTGGAAGGGGACAGCATGGGCACCCTTGACGCGGTGCAGGATGGCACAGGTCTGTCGCACCGCTGAGGAGAGTTTGCCACCCCAACCCCCTTAAACCCTTGCCGGTGGAGGAGGCGCTCGTCTAGGTTTACCGGGAATTCCGCTGCGGGGACGGAGGCAAACCCCCTGAAAACAGGAGATTCCTCGCGATGGGCAGAGTCCCTTCCGGGCGGGTGCCTGTGGTGGTGATGGGGCTCGGCCACATTGGACGGGAAATTGCCCGAGCTGCGCTGGCCTCCGAGGAGCTGGACGTCGTGGGGGCGGTGGACATTGCCCCACAGCTGGTCGGCGCCTCGCTGGGCGAGCTGCTGCATCTGGAGTCGAAGGTGCAGGTGAAGGACAGCTTGCGCGGCGCCCACGCCGGCGCGGTGGTGCTGCACGCCACCGGCTCGCGCTTGGACGCGGTGGCGGAGGAATTGCTGGAGGCGCTCCGCCAGGGGCACCCGGTGGTGTCCACCTGCGAGGAGTTGGCGTTCCCCTTTCTCCGGCACCCGGGGCTTGCCGAGCGGCTGGAGAAGGCCGCGCTGCGGGCCGGCGTCTCGGTGGTGGGGACCGGCGTCAACCCGGGCTTCGTCCTGGACAGGCTGGTGGCGACCGTCGGACAGACGGTCGGGGCGGTGCGGCATGTGCACGCCACCCGAAGCGTGGATGCTGGCACGCGCCGCGAGGCCTTCCAGCGCAAAATTGGCGCGGGCCTCACCGAGGAGGCCTTTGCCGCGCTGGCCGAGAAGGACGGCGTGGGCCACGTCGGCCTGGTCGAATCCGCCGCGCTCTGTGCCCTCGGGCTGGGGCTGGATTGTGATGACTTTGAGGAGGAGCTTTTTCCGCTGCTTGCCGAGGAGGACCACCCGGGCAGCCCGGTGCCGGTGCCCAAGGGGCACGTGGCCGGCGTCCACCAGACGGCGGTCGGCCTACAGGACGGCCAGGAACGGGTGCGCCTCGAGGTGACGCTGGCGGTGGGCGCTTCGGGGCTGGACCGGCTGGTGCTGGAGGCGGACCGCCGCCTCACGCTGGAAGTGCCGGGCGGCATTCCCGGGGACTCCGCGACCGCCCACCTCGTCGTCCATGCCGCGCCTCGCCTCACCGCCGCCAGCCCAGGGCTGCTCACCGTGCTCGATTTGCCGGCGGGCAGATAGCCCCTCTCACACCGGAGATTTGGCCATCGCCATACTCGACAAGAATGCGGTTGGGCGGACCTCGCCGCCCACGCTGAATGAGGTGGAGAAGGGCGCCATTCGCCGGTTTGCCGAGGCCCTCGGTGACTTCAACCCCGTCTATTACGACGAGGAGTACGCCCGGGCGGCCGGCTATCCGACGGTGGTGGCGCCGCCCACCTTCCCGGCGTGCTTCCACACCTCGGCCGACTTGCGAGAGTTGTTGGGCGTCGCCGTGAAAAGCCTCCTCCACGCCGAACAAAGCTTCGAATACGAAAGGCCCATTTTGGCGGGCGACCGCATTTTCGTCGCCACCCGGGTGGCCGACGTCCAGGTGCGCACCGGGCCGGCCGGGCGCATGGACGTGGCCGTGCTGGAAGATGAAGGGCGAGACGAAGAGGGAGCGTTGGTCTTCCGCGCGCGACGCACCCTGGTGGTGCGGGCGGCGTCCAAGGAGGCCTGAGAGGCCACAGCCCGATGCCCGCGCGCAAGCTCTACTTCGAAGCGGTGCACCTGGGTGACGAGCTGGCGCCGCTCACCAAGGGGCCTGTGGACCGGGTGCAGTTGGCGCGCTACGCCGGCGCATCGGGGGACTTCAACCCGGTGCACGTGGACGAGGCGTACGCGCGCTCTCTGGGCATGCCGTCGGTGTACGCCCCCGGAATGCTGGTGATGGGGATGTTGGGCCAGCTGGTCTCCGACTGGAGCCGGGGCGCACAGCTACGCCGCTACACGGTGCGCTTCTCGAAAATTGTCTGGCCTGGCGACACCGTGGTGGCCAAGGGCCGGGTGATGGAGCGCTGGGGCGAGACGGGGAAGTACTTCACCGAGGTGGACGTCTGGGCGGAAAACCAGAAGGGCGAGCTGGTCCTCCGCGGCTCGGCGCTGGTGCAACTCTTCTACTCGGCCGACGACGAAAACCGTCAGCGCGCAGGGCAGCCGCCGCTGCTGGTTCCGGCACCGAAGGAAAGCCTGCACCAGCCGCCGCCCAAGCCGGTAGAACCTCGCCCGTCCCCGCCGCCCACCCCGCTGGTGAAAAAGCCCGCGCCCGCGGCGCGCAAAAGTCCCCCCAAGAAGTCCGCCCGCAAGTAGGCATGGGCCAACCCCCCGTTTTTGCAGCAACCTCGGCCCTTCCAGGGCTCGCCTAACGCGGGGCGTTATTTTGGATTGACTCACGAGTCAACAGCCGACAGACTTCCCTCGGCGTGGTCCACACGCCTGGAGGCCCCGCCCCGTGGCTATTGCCCTCAATTGGTACCGAAACGACATGCGCGAGCTGTCGTTTCTGCTGCTCGAACAATTCAAGTTGGCTGAGGTGGTGGGCCAGCCGCCCTACCAGGCGTGGAGCGCAGAGGAGGCGCACAGCATCCTCAAAGAGACGTCCCGCTTCGCGCGCGAGGTGTTGGGCCCCTTGAATGCAAGCGCCGACCGAAGTGGCTGCCGCTTGGACAATGGCCAGGTCAAGACGCCGGAAGGCTTTCGGGACGCCTGGAGGCAGCTGTACGAATTGGGCTTCAAGTCGTTGGGCGTCTCGCCGGAGTACGGGGGCCAGGGCGCACCGGTCATGCTCACCGTGCTGGTGGAGGAGATGCTGAGCGGCGCCAACCCGGCCTTCGCCATGTACCCAGGCCTCGCCTTCGGTGCGGCCGAACTCATCGAGGAATGCGCTACGCCCGAGCAGGCGAAGCGCTACGTCGAGCGCATGTACAACGGCACCTGGGGCGGCACGATGTGCCTCACCGAGGCCCAGGCCGGCACCGACGTCGGCGCGGCGAAAAGCACCGCGCGCCGGCTGCCGGACGGCACCTACCGAGTGAAGGGCACCAAGGTTTTCATTTCCGGCGGGGACCACGACCTCGCGGAAAATATTATTCACCTCGTCCTGGCTCGGGTGGAGGGCGCTCCGCCGGGCACCAAGGGGCTGTCGCTTTTCATTGTGCCCCGCAACCGCGTGCTGCCCGACGGTTCGCTGGGGGAACCCAACGACGTCCAAGTCGCTTCCATTGAGCACAAAATGGGGATTAATGGTTCGGCCACCTGCGTCCTCAACTTCGGCGACGCCGACGGCTGCGTCGGCGAGCTGGTGGGGGGCGTGGAAAATGCCGGCATGGCCCAGATGTTCAAGATGATGAATGGCGCCCGCATTCTGGTCGGCATTCAAGGGCTGGCCGCGGCCTCGAGTGCCTACCTCAACGCGCTGGAGTACGCCAAAGAGCGCAAACAAGGCCCGCACTACACCAAGTGGAAGGACCCAACCGTCCCCCGGGTGGCCATTCTCGAGCACCCGGATGTGCGCCGGATGCTGCTCGAGATGAAGGCCCACGTCGAGGGGATACGGGCTCTCCTCATCAAGCTGGCCCGCCACGTGGACTTCTCGCGGGCGCTGCGTGGCAAAGACGACGCCCAGGCCAGCTACCACCATGGCCAGGTGGAGCTCCTCACTCCCTTGGTGAAGGCCTTCGCCTCGGACGAGGGCTTCCGCCTCTGCGCCAGTGCCCTTCAAGTCTACGGCGGCGCGGGCTACCTCAAGGACCACCCGGTGGAACAGTCGGTCCGGGACGTCAAAATCACCAGCATCTATGAAGGCACCAACCACATCCAGGCGATGGACTTGGTGGGCCGAAAGCTGGGCCAGGCCGGGGGCCAATACTTCCAGGCCTTCCTTCAGGACGTCGGCAACTTTGTCGAGGCGCACCGGAGCCACACTGTGCTGGGTCCGGCCGTGGCCAACCTGGCCGCCGGGCAAGAGCACCTGATGTCCGCTGCCATGGGACTCCTCAGCTGGAGCCAGTCCGGACAGCTGGGCCTGATTGGCCTCAACGCCAACCGCTTCCTCACCATGATGGCGCGCCTCGCCGTCGGCTGGTTGCTGTTGGACGCGGCGGTCATTGCCGAGGCCGCCCAGGGCAGTCTCGCCGAAGGCGCGAGCGACAAGGCCTTCTATGAGGGCAAGAAGCAGGCGGCCTTGTGGTTTGCGCGCAATGAGTTGCCGAAGGTCGAAGCCGAGGCAAAGTTGATGATGCAGGAAGACGCCTCGGCCTTGGACATTCCGGACGCCGGCTTCAGCGCAGGCTGAGGCCCCGGCTGTTGGCATTGTTGGCCAAGAAACTTCAAAGCCAACTGGGGGCTGTTGAGTGTGAGGTCCGGCGCCGCAGTGCGACCTGTGGCGTGGTGTGGGCGCTCCGAGGGTGACCCCAGTGAAGTGCTACCCTATGCGGCGCTGAGAGAACGCGACACCAGGCGGCTGCACCTCATCCAGCGCGCCCTGGTGTCCCTGGTGTGCTTGTTCGCAGTGCTGCTGTTCATCTTGTCTGGGCTGGCCATCCTCGGAATTGGCCTCCAGTCGAGCGTTCGTGCCTACGTCGGTGGCGAAGGTCTGTGGTCCAAGGCCGAAAAGGACGCCACCATCAGCCTGGCCGCCTACCTCGACACGACCCTCGAGGCGGACTACCGCGATTTCGAGGACCACCTCCTCGTTCAAAAGGGCGACCGGCTGGCCCGAGAGACGCTCGAGCAGGCTGCTCCAGACCTGGCGCTGGCGAGGGGAGGGCTACTCGGCGGCCGAAACCATCCGGACGACGTGGACAGCATGATGATGCTGTTCCGCCGGTTTCGCTGGGTCCCCGAAATGGACCACGCCATCGCGGTGTGGGCCCAGGGCGACCGCCTCATCGAGGAACTCCGCGCTCTGGGCGAACGCATCCACGCCCGGGTCTCGGGCGGACCCTTGTCGCCGGAGGAACGCAACGCGCTCAGGACCGACGTCTCCGGTTTGAACGTCAGGCTGACCATTCTGGAGGACGAGTTCTCGAGCACGCTCGGAGACGCGGCTCGACGCGTGCACAAGCTTCTGGTGGGCGCAATTGTGGCCATTGCACTCATCCTGGCGGGGATTGGGATGTTGGCGACGCAGCAAGCGGCGATGTTGCTCTCACGCAACGAGAGCGCACTGCTTGCTTCCGAGCAGCGTTACCGCGACCTGTTTGAACGGAGCCCAGCTGGCCTGTACCGGACGACGCTCGACGGCAAGCTTTTGGAGTGCAACTCGGCCCTGGCTCGGCTGCTGGGCTATGACTCGACGGGCGAATTGCTGCAGCGCTCCGCCGCCGACCTGTACCTCGACCTCGCCGACCGCAAATCTTTCCTTGAACATCTTCACGACAAGCGCGCACTGGTGAACTGCGAAGTTCGCCTCAAGCGTCGCGGCGGCGCCCCCCTGTGGGGCCTCCTCAACGAGAGAGTCATTCCGGGAGAGACGCCGGGCGAGGCGGTGATGGAGGGAAGCCTCATCGACATCACCGGAAGAAAAGAAGCCGAAGAAGCCACCCACCACCGGGCCTCTCACGATGCCCTGACCGACCTCCCCAACCGCGCACTGTTCAGAGATCGCCTGGCGCTCGGCATTCAACAGGCCCAACGGCGAAAGGAGACCATCAGCGTGATGTTTGTGGACCTCGACTTCTTCAAGCGCATCAATGACAGCCTGGGCCATGCGGCGGGCGATGAATTGTTGATTCAGGCGGCTCAGCGCCTCAAAGCCTCCCTCAGGGCAGAGGACACCGTGGCCAGAATGGGCGGCGACGAATTCATGCTGTTTCTCAGCAGCAGCCGTCCGACAACGTCAGCGGCGGACAAAATGGCGGCAAAAATTCTTGGGCTGTTTACCGAGCCATTTCTGGTCGACGGCAAACCGACCACCGTCTCTGCCAGCATCGGCATCAGCTGCTATCCCGATGATGGGACCGACGTCGACAGTCTGGTGGCGAGTGCGGACAAGGCGCTCTATCGCGCCAAACAACTCGGTCGAAACAACTTCCAGCACTTCGAGGCGTCGTTGAACCGGAACTCCCAAGCGTCAAGCGAGGGCTGAACCCCAACCACCGGCTCCGCACCCCAGTGGCCTCCCCGGGGGGGGGGAGGCGAGTTGGAAACGCTCCTTCCTGCAGTGGGCACGCCGGGGGCGAGTCTTCCAGCTGTGACAGGAGACGTTACTTCTGCGGCGCCTCGCGCACGCCGATGGCCAGCTGCGCCAGCCCGGCGCCCTTGGCCATCTCCATCACTGCCACCACCTTGCCGTGTGGCACGCCCTCGTCGGCCTGGATGACGACCAGGGTGCTGGGGTTTTTCGCCTCGGCTGCGGCCAGTGCCTTCTTCAGCTCGTCTGCCGTCACCACATCGCCGGCCAGTACCAGGCGACCGTCGGACAGCACCGCCACCGAGAGGTCGGTGGTGGCCGGCGTGACGTCCGAGGCGCTGCCCTTGGGCAGATTGACTTTGAGGCCCGCTTTGGCCGCGCCCTGGCCCTGGTTGACGATGACCGAGCTGGTCACCATGAAGATGATGAGCAGCACCAGGAAAATGTCGGTGAGGGGCGTGATGTTGATTTCACTGAAGACGCCATCCGCGTCCTCTCCATCGCCCCCTGGAATATTCATCGCCACGGCGTCAGTTCGCCTCTGCCGAAGCCGTCGTCGGGGGCTCGACCTGCAGCGCCAGCGGCGTCGTCGGCCGCTCGCGCAGCGTCTCGACGAATTCCTCGGCCAACAGCCGGATTTCAATGTTGATGCGGCCGATGCGGGACTGGAAGTAGTTGTAGAGCACCACCGCCAGCACGGCGACGAGAATGCCGGCAGCGGTGGAGACCAGCGCCTCGCTGATGCCGGTCATCACAGCGGCGCTCCCACCGGTGCCGCCGGCGGACACGTCGATGCCCAAGTCTCGGAAGCTGCGCATGATGCCGGCGACCGTGCCAAAGAGGCCGATGAAGGGCGTGGTCGCGCCCACCGTGCCCAAAATCCACAGGTTCTTCTTCAGCCGCAGCTGAAGCTGCGCGCGCTCGCGCTCGACCGCGGCCTCCAGGGCCGGAGTCACGGCACGGGTGTGCTCGAGCCGCTCGAAGGCCACCCGGAAGAGGTCGGCAATCAAGGCCGGCGAGCGCTCGGCGGCACCGCGCGCCGAAGGCACGTCTCCGCGCAGAAGGTGGCGGCTGATGACGTCGCTCAGCGCGCGGCTTTCGCCGCTGACATTCCACAGGGCCATCCACCGTTCCACGGCCACGCCCAGGCTCAGCACCGAGGCGAGGAGAATCAGAATGAGGGTGAGGCCGCCTAGGCGGAGGTAATGGAGCAACTCGCTCGGACTCATGAAGTCATCTCTAACCCTTGTGGAGTCTGCACGTTACGTGCTTTTTGGCCCGCTATGAACAGCGCCGGCCGCCAGTTGTTCCTGGCGCTTAGCATGGGCCTCGTGGGCTGTGCCCACGTGGAGTTGGGGCAGCTTCCCATGCCCAGCGCGACGGCACTGCTTCAGCAAGTCGACGCGCTCGAGAGCCAGGTGGTGCAGGTAAAGGGCTCGGCCCGGGTGCAGGCCCATTCCAAACAGGGGAGCGGCGAGGTGGGGGCCTTCATCGCCGCCCGCGCCCCAGCGGATGTGCACCTGGAGCTGCTCAACTTTTTCGGGGCCCCGACACAGGTCCTCGTCTCGGACGGCCACACCTTCGGCCTCTACCAAAGCGACAAGGGGACGTACCTCACCGGCCCGGCCACCGCCTCGGCCATTTCCCGCGTTCTTCCGGTCGACCTCTCGAGCCAGGACTTGGTGGCCATTCTCCTCGGCCGCACGCCCCGGCTCCACGTCGCGCCGACGTCGATTGAGCCCGACGCCTCGATGGACGCTTACCGGGTAACGCTGGTGCAGGGCGAGCGCCGGCAGACGGTGTGGGTGCACGCGGTGAGTCGACGCGTCCTGAAAAGCGTCCTCGAAGGCCCGGGTGGCTACACGCTTCTTCTCGAGCAGCCCTCCAACACCGGCGGCGCGGCCCTCCCGCGCAAGGTGACGTTCAGCGACGCCAGCGCCACGGTGGTCCTGCGGTGGAGTCCCACCGACGTCGAAGTGGACGTGCCGCCGGATGCAGCCCTCTTTGCCGTGCACCCCCCGCCCGGCGTCCGGACGGTGGAGGTGGACCCGGCCCCGCCCGGGGCCGGGTAGGCGCTCGACTGCCAGGCCGCCCCACTGCATTTCGGCTAAAACTTCTTCACGCTTCTGTGCGTTGAAGCCCGTGGAGCCCTCGGACGAAGAGTTGATGGGGCGTTACCGCAAGGGGGACGGCGGAGCCTTCGCCGTGCTGGTGCAGCGGCACCACGCCCGCGTCTTCGCCTTCGTCCTGCGGCTGACACAGGACAATTCCCGAGCGGAGGATGTGTTGCAGGAAACTTGGCTTCACGTGGTGCGTGGCGCGGGCAGCTACCAGCCGACGGCGAGATTCATGACTTGGGTGTACACCATCGCTCGCAACGCCTGCGTGGACGGGGTGCGCCGCGCGGCGCTCCGGGCGACCGAGCCGCTGGACGAGGAGCCGGTGGACGCTGCGACTGCGTGGAGTAACCCAGAGCGCGGCGCCGGCTCGGCCGAGCTGCGGCGCCTCCTCGAGGCCTCGGTGGCTCATCTGCCGCCGGAGCAGCGCGAGGTGTTTCTGCTGCGCGAGGTGGCCGGTGTTCCCTTTGCCGAGATTGCCAGCATTACCGGCGTCCCAGTGCCCACCGTGAAGAGCCGGATGCGCTACGCCCTGGAGGCGCTGAGAAAGCAGCTCAGCCGTGCCGGGGTGACGGCCCCGATGGAGGAGGCCCCTCGATGACGGCGCCCGGCCCCCACCCCAGCGACGCGCTGTTGGACTACGTCTACGGCGAGCTTTCCCCCGAGGAGGCTCGCCGTGTGCAAGCGCACCTGGACCGCTGTCCCGAGTGCGCGAGCCACGTGGCGGGCTACCGGGCCGTCCGCGGTGCCGCGCGGGCCCTTCCCCGAGAGTTGCCGGCGGGAGGCGCCGAAGCGCTTCTCCTCGCCGCACGGCAAACCGCCGAACGCACCCGGCGCCGGCGCCTGGCCTTCCGGGCGGGGACGCTGGTGACAGCCGCCCTGGCTGCCGCCCTGGTCCTCATCTCGCTCCGCCCCGCGGTGGTACCCGAGGCACCCTCCGCCGTGGCCAGCGCGCCGGCGCCGGCGGCCTTGCCGCAGGGTGCCCTGGCCGCCAACGAAGCGCAGCCCTCGGCCGGCGCCGCACCGGGGAACGTGGCGCTTGCCTCTGCACCCAGCGCCGCCTCGGCGAAGAAGGCCAAGGCCATGGCGCCCCCGCCGCCTCCGGTCGCAACGCGCGAAGCCTCGCCCCGGGCCGAAGTGGCGGCCACGGAGTCCCTGAAGGCCACCAGCGGCGCCGACGCCCGGGCCGCGGCCCAGCCAACCCTGTACGGGGCGCCTGCAGCGCGGGCTTCAGCCGGCGGCGCCCCCGCGCCCCAAACTGTCACCGTGTCCGGCCTCCGCGGCACTGCAGAAGCCGACGCGCAAGCGGCCGCCGCACCCGCTGCGCAAGCAGCTCCCGTCGACGCTTCCGCCCAGCGCACGCGCGATGAGGCGCGGCGCCAAACCCTCCTCCTTCGTCTGAAGGACGTCTCCGGCGCGCAGGCGCTGCCCCTTCTTTCGGAGTTGTGCGCCATCGAAGCGCGGTTGCAACACCTACCCGAGGCGCAAGCGGCCTGCAGCCGGGTGGTGCACGGCTTCCCTGGGACACCCGAGGCCGCCTCCGCCCAGGCCGAGCTCCAGCGCCTCGGGCTGTCCCCCAAGGCCTTCTAGCCCCCCTGGCACGGCGTCGGGGCCCCTGGGTACGGTGCACCCGTGGCCACCAGAAAGGGACGTCCCGGCAGCGCCAGCGCACTGCAACGCGTGGAACAGGGAGACCTCTTCGCCCAAGCCGAGGCCGCCCCGGGCCCTCCGCGCCCTGCCGAGGCCGCGGTGCCGAACGTGGTGCGCCCGCCTTCCCCCACGCCCGAGGCCGCGCCGCCGCAGCCGACGGTGGTGGCCGCCCCGGTGGTGGAGGTGTCCCCTCGGCCTCGTCCCGCGGTGGCCCTCGAAAGCCGGCCCCTCTCCGTGCCGCGCGCGTTGCGGCCAGCTGCCGAGGGCGTTGAGCGGGTGGACGTGGAGCCGACCCGGGCCCGGCCGCTTGAGCCGGTGGTGTTGACGGTGAGTGAGTTGACGGAACTTGTGAAGGGGACCCTGGAGCCCAGCTTCCGCCGAGTGCTGGTGCGCGGCGAGGTCTCCGGCTTCCGCGGCCCCAACGCCACCGGCCACCTCTACTTCTGCCTGAAGGACGCGGGCGCGACGCTGGACGTCAAAATCTGGGCCTCCGCAGCCCGCTCCGTGCGCTTCCGTCTGGAAGAAGGCCTGGAAGTCCTGGCCGAGGGCTACTTGGACGTCTACGCGCGCGCTGGCCGCTATAGCCTGATTGTCCAGCGGATTGAGCCGGCCGGCGCTGGCGCAATGGCGCTGGCCTTCGCCCAGCTGAAGGAACGGCTCGCCGCCGAGGGCCTGATGGGCGAAGGGCGCCTGCGCCCGGTGCGCCCACTCCCGCTTCTGCCCTCCCGCATTGGCATTGTCACCAGCCGCACCGGCGCGGTGCTGCAGGACTTTTTACGCATTGTGCTGCGCCGCCACCCGCGGGCGTCGATTCTGCTGGCCCATGCCCGGGTGCAGGGGCCGGGGGCCGCGGAGGAAGTGGTGCGCGCGCTGGCGCGCCTGGCGCGCACCGACGTGCAGGTGGTGGTGGTGGCCCGCGGCGGGGGCTCGGCCGAGGACCTGTGGACATTCAACGAGGAAGTGGTGGCGCGCGCCATTGCCGCCTTCCCGGTGCCGGTGGTGTCCGCGGTGGGCCATGAGACGGACGTCACCATTGCGGACTTCGTCGCGGACGTCCGCGCGCCCACCCCCAGCGCCGCTGCGGAGTTGGTGGTGCCGGTGCTGGCGGAGTTGGAGGCGGAACTCGCCCAAGGCCGCCTGCGGCTAGGGCGCGCCGTGGCGGCGGCCCTGGCGCAGCGCCGCCACGCGCTGGCGGAATTGCGCCGACAGCTGGAAAGCCCCCGTCACGCGGTGGCGGACTTGCGCCAGGAATTGGTGACGTTGGAGGACAGGCTGGAGGCCAGTACCCGGCGGGCGGTGCGCGCCCACGGCGAGGGCATTCGCCGGCTGCGCGAGCGGTTGGACCGCTTCCGTCCGGAGGCGCTGTTGGCCCAACGGCGTGAGGCGGTGCACGCGCTGCGGGCCCGGCTGGTGCAGGCAGTGCAGCGGCGCCTGGTGCGCGAGCGAGAGGTGCTGGTGCGCAGCCGGCGAGCGCTGGAGCGTCGCGCCCCGGCGGGGCTTCTGGCGGATTCGCACCGAAGGCTGGCGGCGCTGCGCGGGCAGCTGCAGGCATCCGGCGTGGCCCGGGTCAACGCCGAGCGCCAGCGCCTGTACGGCGCCTCGGCCAAACTGGACGCCCTCAGCCCCCTCAAAGTCATGGCCCGCGGCTACGCCGTCGCTTACCGCGCGGACACCGGGTCGCTGCTGGCCCGGGCCGAGGAGGCCCAGGTGGGCATGGCGCTGCGGCTGCGTTGGGCACCGCCCGGCAGCCGCTCTCTGGCCGAATGTGGCGAAGTGGACGCCACCGTCACCGGCGTCCGGGCGCCTGGCACCCCGCAGGGCTAGCGGCGGAATTGGGGTTTGCGCGCGGCAGCCGCCCTCCGGTAGGAGGGACGCTGGCAGTCCGCACCGGAAGGGCAGCTGCCGGGGAGGTTTGCCGTGGCAACCAGCACCGAGAAGGCACAGCCCTACAGCGAGGTGGTGGAGCGCCTCGAGGACGTGGTGAAGAAGCTGGAGACGGGGCAACTCAGCCTCGAGGACACGCTGGCCGAGTTTGAGAAGGGCATTCGCCTCGTCCAAAAGGGAGAGGAGTTGTTGGCCCAAGCGGACCGCCGGGTGCAGGAATTGCTGGAGCACCAAGGGCAGGAGAGGGCGGTGCCGCTCGAGACGAAGGCCGCAGCCGGGCGCCTCACTTCGCCGGCCGGGGAAGACGAGGACATTCCCTTTTAGGGCACGCTGCGCCCTCCGGCATGGACGTCCCCTTTTCGCTCGAGGCGTACCTCCACAGCCAAGGCGCCCGGGTGGAGTTGCTGTTGGGCAAAAGCCTGGAGCGCCTGGCCGACGCGCCCGTGCTGTTGCGCGACGCCATGGCCTATTCGCTATTGGGTGGCGGCAAGCGCCTGCGTCCCGTGATGTGCCTTGCGTTTGCCGAGGCGGTCACCCGCGCCGGCGCACCGCCCGCTGCCGAGGACGCGGCCTGCGCCGTGGAATACGTGCACACCTACTCTCTCATCCATGACGACTTGCCGGCGATGGATGACGATGCGTTGCGCCGCGGCAAGCCCACCAGCCACGTGGTGTTTGGCGAAGCCTTGGCCATTTTGGCCGGGGACGCCCTCCTCACCGAGGCCTTCGCCCTCCTCGCCGCCGGGCCGGAGGCAGTCCGCGCTACCCTGGTGCAACAGCTGGCCCGCGCAGCCGGTGCCGCGGGCATGGTGGGCGGCCAGGTGTTGGACGTGGCCGAGGACAGGCCCGCCGAGGAAGCCTACTTAAGCCGTCTCCACAGCCTGAAAACCGGCGCCCTGCTGCGGGCTGCCTGCACCTTGGGGGTGGCCTCCGCCGGGGGCTCCCCGGCCCAGTTGGAGGCAGCCAGCGTGTATGGGGAAGCCGTCGGGCTGGCCTTCCAAATTGCGGATGACGTCTTGGACGTCACCGCTTCGGCCAAGGCCTTGGGGAAGCCGTCTCGGGCGGACGCCGAGGCGGGACGGCGCACCTACCCAGCGGTGCTGGGGCTGGACGCCTCCCGCCACAAGGCCGCCGCGCTGGTCCAGCGCGCCGTGCAGGCGGTGCAGGCGCTCGAGCCGAAGCCCGGGCCGCTGGCCGCCCTGGCACGCTACAGCGTGGAGCGCCAGGCTTGACGCTGTTGCCTTGGGTGGACTCCCCGGAGGCGCTGCGAGCGCTTCCCGAGGAGGCCCTGCCCGCCCTGGCCGCCCAGCTGCGCGAGGAAATTGTGGCGGTCTGCGGCCGGGTGGGCGGCCATCTGGGGGCCTCTCTCGGGGCGGTGGAGTTGGTGGTCGCGCTGCACCGCGTTTTCCACTCGCCCAAGGACGCCCTCGTCTTTGACGTTGGCCACCAGGCCTATGCCCACAAGCTGTTGACGGGCCGGCGCCAGCGCATGCACACGCTGCGGCAGGAGGGCGGCATTGCGCCCTTCCTGGAGCCACGGGAAAGCGTGCACGACGCGTTTGGGGCCGGGCACGCCTGCACGGCGGTGTCCGTCGCCCTCGGAATGGCCGAGGCCATGGCGGCCGAGGGCGTTACCCAGACCCGCGCGGTGGCGGTGGTGGGCGACGGCGGCCTCACCGGGGGCCTCACCTTTGAAGGCCTCAACAACGCCGGGGCCTCGCGGCAGCCGTTGGTGGTGGTCCTCAACGACAATGGCATGTCCATTTCCAGCAATGTCGGCGCGGTGGCGCGGATGCTTCAGTCCAGTGCCGCCCGCTCCTTTTTCGAGGCCCTCGGCTTCAGCTACCTCGGTCCGCTGGATGGGCACCGCTTTGAAGCGCTGCTGCCCGCGCTGGCCGAGGCTCGCCGCAGCCGCAAACCGGTGCTGGTGCACGTGCGCACCGAGAAAGGCCGGGGATTCTTACCGGCCGAGACGGACTCCCAAACCCGCGGCCACGCCATGGGCCCGTACGAATTACGGGACGGCAAGCTGGTCCGCAGCCGCGGGGGGAAGCGCACCTTCAGCGAGGCGTTTGCAGACGCCCTCGGCCAGGCCATGGACGCCGACGCTCGGGTGGTGGCGCTGACGCCGGCCATGGTGGAGGGCTCCGCCCTGGGGGGCCTGCGGGCGCGCTTCCCCAGCCGCGTGTATGACGTGGGCATCGCCGAACAACACGCGGTGGCCTTCGCCGCCGGCCTGGCCGCGCGTGGGGCGCGGCCGGTGTGCTTCCTCTACAGCACCTTTCTCCAGCGCGCGATGGACCAGCTGGTGCATGACGTGGTGCTGCCTGGCCTGCCCGTCACGCTGGCGGTGGACCGGGCCGGCCTGGTCGGTGCGGACGGGGCCACCCACCAGGGCGCGTTTGACTTGGCGCTGCTGCGGCCGCTGCCCGGCCTGCGCTTGTACGCGCCCGTGCTGGGGGAGGACGTCCAGCCGATGTTGGCCACTGCCCTCGCTGGCCCAGGGCCCGCCGCGCTGCGCTTTCCGCGCGGCACCCTGCCTGAGTCGCCGGCTGGCATGGCCCCTTCCGTCGCGCCGGTGGAGACCGCCCGCTGGTTACTGTTGCCGGAACGCCCGCGGGCCTGCGTGGTGGCCTTGGGGCCGGTGGCCCTGTCGGCGCTGGAGGCTGCCCGCGGCCTCGACGGCGTGGCCGTGCTGGACGCTCGCCTACTGTCTCCGTTGGATGTGGCCGCCGTGGACGCAGCCTGTGCCATGGGCGTGGTGGTGACGGTGGAGGAGGGTACGACCCACGGGGGCCTTGGAGCCGCAGTGCTGGAACGCGCCGCGGCCACCGGACGCTGTCCGCGGTTTCGGCTGTTGGGGCTTCCGGATGCGTTTGTCCGCCATGGGGACGCGCGGGCCCAACGCCAACGCTTGGGGCTGGACAAGGACGGCATTGCAGCAGCGGTGCGCGCCCTGTTGGCCCGATGAATTCTGCGAAAAAAAAGGAGCGCCTGGACGTGCTTCTCGTGCAGGCGGGCCTCGCGCCGACGCGGGCGCGGGCGCAGGCCCTCGTCCTTGGCGGACAGGTGGTGGTCGGGGAGACGCGAATCGACAAGCCGGGCACGCGCGTCAGTGTGGACGCGCCCTTGCGCCTCAAGGGGGAGGTGCTGCCCTACGTCTCGCGCGGAGGCCTGAAGCTGCACCATGCGCTCAAGACATTTCACTTGGACGTCCAAGGGGCGGTTTGCGCCGACATTGGCGCGAGCACCGGCGGCTTCACCGACTGCCTGCTCCAGGCCGGCGCCGCGCGCGTCCACGCGCTGGACGTCGGCTACGGGCAGCTGCACGCGCGGCTGCGCGCGGATGGCCGAGTGCTGGTGCACGAGCGACAAAACGCCCGTCACCTGGCCTCCGACGCGCTGGGGGAGGTGGTGGATGTGGTGGTGGCGGACGTCAGCTTCATCTCCCTCACCCTGGTGCTTCCGGCGCTGGTTCCCCTCTTACGGCCGGGCGGCCTGTTGGTGGCATTGGTGAAGCCCCAATTTGAAGTGGGCAGAGCCCTGGTGGCCAAGGGCGGCGTGGTGCGCGACGAGGCGGCGCGCGCGGCGGCCGTGGCGCGGGTGCAACAGGCGGCCGAAGCCTTAGGCCTCGTCGTGTTGGGGGTGACAGACTCGCCCATCCTCGGGCCGGCTGGAAACCGCGAAGCCCTGCTGGCCGCGCGCACAGTCGCCCACGGCGTCGCTACCTCTCCAACACCACAATTTCCACGCGACGGTTGAGCTCGCGCCCGCGGGCGGTCAGGTTGGGGGCCAAAGGCCGCGCGTCTCCATAGCCCTTCGCCTCCAGCCGGCTTCGGGGAATTCCTTTTTGGGCGAGGTACTCCATGACGGCCTCGGCACGGGCCTGGGAAAGACGGAGGTTGCCGGCGCGGGTGCCGGAGGAGTCGGTGTAGCCCTCCACCCGCACCCGCTTGATGCCGAGGCGCACCACCGCGTCCACCACCTCGTCCAACAGCGCGAAGCTGTCCGCCAGAATGGTGGCCTTGCCCGGGGCGAAGTGCACTTGCACCAACAACTCCAGCCTGTCTTCCCGCAGCACCACGTGGTGTCTCCGGGGCTCGGGCTGCAAGTCAAAGGCAAGCTGCAACTCCGCCCCAGCACTCAGCTCCACCTCGCGCAGCTGCGCCAAATAGCCCGGCGCCGTCACCTCGGCCAGGTAGGTACCGGGTGTGGCGGCCACCGGCGTGGGGCCAGTGGCGTCGGCCTTGGTGTCCACCACCTTCGTCTCCGCCCCGGTGAACTTCACCGTCGCCGCCAGCGGACGCCGGTGCGCAGTGGTGCTGAGGAGGAAGCGCGACTGCTTCGCCTCTGGAAGGAGGGCGACCTGGACCGCCGTGTCCTTCCCAGCCTCCACCACTGCAGTCACCAGCCCCGCCTGGTAGCCGTCGCGGCTCAGTTGCAGCTTCACCGGCCCCGGTGGAAGCGGCCGGCTGAGGAATTGCCCAGCAGCGGCGTCCGAGGCCACCGGCCCGACGGGGCTTCCCTCCACATTCACCACCACCCCGCCCAACGGGGCCTTGGTGGCGGCGTCCACCACCACCCCGGTCACGGTGCCGGTCAGCGGCGGCGCCACGGGCGCCTCCACCGCCACCGCTTGCGTCACCACCCGCGTGGGGGGCTTGGGGAAGAGGTCCACGGCGTAGGTGGCGGAGAAGACGAGGTTCCACGGCGGAATGGCGGGCACGCCCAAGGCGGCGGTGCTTTGCAGCCCGAATTGGCCGGCGACCAGGAGAGTCAGGTTTTCGATGAGGGAAAACTTGAGGCCGGCATTCATCTGGTGCGGCAGCGCGGCGTGAATGGGGACGCTTTGGCCGTTGGGCCCGATGAGGGTGCCGTTGTGGACGTTGAAGGGGTAGCCGGTGGTGTATTCGAAGAAGGGCGTCACAATGGGAATTGGAAATTCGAGCGAGACGCCTGCCAGCAGTTGGTTGTACGTGGTTTGGTTGAGGGCAATGTCGTCCTCCACGCCGCCGCCGGGCTGCGAGAGGACGACGCTGTTCCACTGCCACTGCGCGCCGAACTGAAAGCCGAAGCGCAAGGGAATGGGCGGCGTCCAGGCAAAGACCAGGTAGGGGGAGAGGGTGTAGCCGGCCTGGGCAATGTCCTGGCTGCCGACGCCGGGGAAGCGGCTGGCGCGCAAGTCCACACCGAGGGCGAAGACGCCACCAAGGTGCCAGGCGAATTTCATCCCCAGGCCGACGTCCCCCACCGCGGAAATAAAGTGCGGGTTACTGCCGGTGTTGGTGGTGCTGGAGGCCGAGTAGCTGGCGTACAGCTCGAGCCATTCCAACGGGACGATGTCAATGGCGAACAGTCCCGCGGTGCGCGTCGCCTCGTCGCTCGCACGCGGCCAGTCGGTGTTGTTGTAGTACTGGCCGTACGCTGCAAAACGCAGCACGCCGGCTGGCCCCAGGTCTGCGCTGGAGACGTTGAGGGTGCCGAGGCCCCCAAACAGCCCCTGCGACAGCCGCGCGTTGTGCGCGTCGAGGAAGGCATTGCCCAGGGTGGAAGGGCCGGGTGGGGGGCTCCCCGGAAGCACCTGCACCAGCGTCTGCCCAGGGGCCAGCCCGGTAGCCGGTGCGCCACCCTTGGCAAGGGGACCCGTCGGCGGGGAAACGCCCACCGGAGGGGCAACGGCCGGCGGCGTGGCCGGGACCACCCCCTGCGCGGGCCCACTGGGCTTGGGCGTTGGCGGTGGTGTGGCCGCGGGCACCGGGGGGCTGGGTGCCGAGGGGGCCGGCGTCTGGGCCGCTGACGGGGGGTAGGTGTTGAAGTCGTCGTCCTGCGTCTGCGCCCCCGCCGAGGCACCAAGCAGCAGCCCAACGCTGAGAAAGACGAGTTGGCGGGGCATGCGCGGAAACGTCAGGGCATTCGGGAGTATATGCGTGGGGCTCAGGGTCACAACGAACCCGCTTGGGACTTCAGGCCTGTTGGCTGTCGCTGGCACCACGGCAGAAATTGCGGAAAGATGAAACGAGGATGAAAGGGGAGACTTCGCCGACCGGTCCCGCGGTGGAGGGAACGGCGCAGGCTCGCAAGGGGGCCCGGGAGCGCCTTGCCGAGCGCATGGCGATGCTCCTCGAAATTACTCAGGCCGCCACCAGCTCGCTCGAGCTGGGAGAAATTCTCAAAATTGCAGTGGACAAGGTGGGCCGGGTGCTGCCCATGGACCGCTGCAGCGTGGTGCTGGTGGACGGCACCGGCGAGGCCAACGCCACCGCCACGGTGATGGCCACCTTTGAGCGGCCGGACCTCCAGCCGTTGGCCATTGACTTGGCGCGCTACCCGGAGCTGCGCCAGTCGCTGCGCACGCGCGAGGCCACTTACGTCGAAGACGCGCTCGTCGACCCGCTGATGGCCGAGGTGCGTCCGCTGATTGCGCCGCTGGGGGTCAAAAGCATTCTGGTCCAGCCCCTCATCAGCCAGGACGACTTGGTGGGGGCGCTGTTTCTGCGCCTCTCGCGGCGCAGCGGCGCTTTCGGGCGTGAGGAGCAGGAATTTGCGCGGGCGGTCGCGGCGGCGCTGGCCAACTCGGTGCGCAATGCCCGGCTGCACGCTGCGCTGCAGAAGAAGCGGGAGGACCTGGAGCTGAAGTACGTGGACCGCTACCGCGAGCTCACCGAAGCCAACCGGCGGCTCCGCGAGATGGCGCGCTTCAAGGATGAACTCATCGCCATCGCCAGTCACGACTTGCGCTCCCCGCTGCAAGTCGTCATTGGCCATGGCCGCCTCCTCGAGGACGCTCAGCTGCAAGCCGAGCACCACGAGTCGGCCAGCGCCGTGGTCCGCCAGGCCCGAAAAATCCTCAAGCTGGTGGAGTCGCTTTTGGAAAAGGGCAAGGGCGAGCACTCCCGTGTCGCCTTGGACGTCCAGCTGGTGGACGTGGGCCAAGTGGCCAGCGACTGCGTCGCGGAGATGGACATTCTCGCCCGCGAACGCTTGTTGGCCTTGGAGGTGCTGGCCCCCGAGCGGCTCCCCGTCATGGGCGACGAACTCAAGCTGCGCGAAGTGCTGCAAAACCTCATCTCCAACGCGCTGTCGCACGCCGCGGCGGTGGTGAGGGTGGAGGCGCGCATGCTGGCCCGTCCCGACGGGGCGGTGGCCAAGGTGGTGGTGCAGGACGACGGCAAGGGCCTCAGTGAGGACCAGCTGCACCTCGTCTTTGACCGCTACCGGCACGGCCCGGGCGGCACCGGACTCGGCCTCGCCATTTGTAAGGACTTCGTCGAGCTGCACGGCGGGGAGATTTGGGCCGAGCGGCCGCCCGAGGGGGGCTGCGCCTTCGTCTTCACCCTGCCGCTCGCCTCCCAGGACGTGCCGCGACAGCGCTCAGGCGTGCTGCCCACCCCCGGCGAGCAACCGCGGGTGCTGGTGGTGGAGGACGAGCCGGACATTGCCGCCGTGCTGGAGGGCATTCTTCGCAAACGCTACCGGGTGGAACTCGCGCGCGACGGCGCCGAGGGCGTCGCCAAGGCCCGTGCCCTGCACCCGGACTTGGTGGTGATGGACGTCTTCTTGCCGCACATGGACGGGCTCGACGCGGTGCTGTCCCTCAAGGCTTCCTCGGACACCGCGGACATTCCCGTCATTCTCGTCTCGGCGCAGGTGGGCGTTGCAGACCGAGTGCGGGCCCTCAACCTGGGGGCGGTGGACTACCTGGCCAAGCCGTTTCGTTCCTCGGAGCTGTTGGAGCGCACCGAGCGAGCCCTCTCCCTCAAGTCCTCCGGAGCCTCCCTCCCGGTCCCCTCTGCGGCAGCCGGCCCCACCGACACCGCCACTGGGCTGTTGGACAGGCGGGGCCTCGTCATCCGCCTCACCCAGGAGGCGGCCCGTGCCCGCCGTTACGGCCGGCCGTTGGCCCTCGCCGTGGCCCGCACCGGCGAGCACGGCACCGAGGCGCTGCGCAGCTGCGCAGCCCGCATGCGCGAGCGCCTGCGCGCTCCGGACGTGTTGGCCCACCTCGGCGGAGGCACCTTCGCCGCGGTGCTGCCGGAGTGCACTGCGGCCCAGGCCCAAAGCGTCTTTGGACGGGTGGAGGTCGACCTCCGGCGCCAAGGCAACCACCACTGCGAGGTGGACGTGGCCGAAGTCCCTCCAAGGGAAATGCCCGAGGCCGTCCTGCAGCGCCTCCTCGGCTAGCGCCCAGGCCTCGGTGGCGTCGGCGCCCGGGGCCGGCCTGCGCCCCCCGGCCTCCAGGGCTGGCGCCCAGCCTGCTAGGCTTGGGGGGCGTTCCGCCTCCCCCCCACGGCGGAGTCTTCTTTCCAAAAAAAAACAGCGCGTGGCCGCTCCGTCCCTCCTCCTCCTCTTTTTCGTCGCGGCGACGCCGGCCGGGCAAACGGCGGAGGTGCGCCGTCCGGCGGTGGACGTCTCGGCCATGCGGGAGGCCATGGACGCCGCGCCCGGCACCTTCGCCTCTGCTGCGGCCTACGCCCACTTCCTCCTGGCGCGTCTTGCTCACCAGGCTGGCGACGAGCGCCGGGTGGTGGACGAGTTGCGGCTGGCGTTGGCCACGGATGAGAGGAACCCCTACCTCCTGGTGGCCTTGGGTGAGGCCTACGTGCGACTGCAGGACTGGCCGCACGCAGAAGACCAGGCCCGGGCCGTCCTCGACAGGCACCCGGATGACTTTGCGGCAGAGCTGCTGTTGGCGCGCGTCCTGTATGAAGGGCGCCAATTTCCCAAGGCCCGCGCGGTGCTGCGGCGGGCCCAGGCGCAACGGCCCAAGGAGCCGGACTCCTACCTGCTTCTGGCAGAGATGGCGCTGGAATCCGGACAGTTGGACGAGGCGGTGCACGTGGTGCAGGCGCTGGCGGATGCGGGCGGCGAGCCGCTCGGGCTGAAGCGCCTCGGCCAAGCGCTGGCCGAGAAAGGGGAAGCCCCCCGTGCCGAGTCCCTGCTGGCGCGCGCCGCCGAGCTCGACCCGGGCGACGTGGAGACTTGGGTGTCCCTGGCCGGCGTGCAGGAGGCGCTCGGCAAGCCAGCGGTGGCCGAGGACAGCTTGGCCCATGCCCTGGAAGTCGACCCCGACAACCGCAATGCGCTGTTGGACGCGGGGCGCCTCGCGCTGCGGGCCGATGCGCCCGGCCGCGCCCGGGCCTACCTGGACAGAGTCTTGGGCCTTTCCGAGGACCCGGACCTCACCCTGCGCGTCGCCTTCACCTGGCTTTCTGCGCAGCGGACGGCCGAGGCCAGCGCTGTCCTCAACGACGCACGGCATGCCGGCGTGGCGGACCCGCGCGTCTCCTTTTACGCCGGGCTGTTGGACGAGCGCGCCGCGCGCTGGGAGGAGGCGGTCCAGGCCTACGCCGAGGTGGGCGCGGCCTCGGAGCTTTTCCGCGAGGCGCGACTGCGGCGTGCCGCAGCCCTGGGGCGTGCTGGGCGGCCGGCAGAGGGCGTCGCGCTGCTTCAAGCCGCGCTTCTGGCAACGCCGGATGACTTGGCCCTCTACCCCGCCTTGGCCGAGGCCCTCGAGGTGAATGGCAAGCCCGGCGAGGGCGAGCGCTTCCTTCGTGAGGCGGCGCGCGTTCGCGGCGCGCCGCAACTGACGGAGGCTCTGGCCCTCCTCCTCGAGCGGCAGGGCCGCACCGGCGAGGCCATCGCGCTTCTCACGCGCGAAGTCCAAGGCCGCCCTCACCAGGAGTCACTCCTCTTCACGCTGGCTGCTGCCTATGAAAGGGCCGGCGACCACACCCACAGCATTGAACGGATGCGCGAGGTGCTGGCCCTCAACCCGGACAACGCCTCCGCCCTCAACTTCATCGGCTACACCCTCACCGAGCAGGACCGGGACTTGGACGAAGCCGAGCGGCTGCTGCACCGCGCGCTGGAGCTGCGCCCGGAGACGGGAGCCTTCCTGGACAGCCTCGGCTGGCTCTTCTTCCACCGCCACGAATACGGGCGGGCCGTCACCACCTTGGAACATGCCGCGGCGCTCGAGCCGGATGAACCGGTCATCGCCGAACACTTGGGCGACGCCTACCTCGGCATCCAGAAGCGCCGAGAGGCGGCGGCCGCCTACCGCCGCTCCCTGGAGGCGGCTCGCACCTCCACCGACCCCGAGGCCGCCGCCCTTCGGCCCCGGGTGGAGGCGAAGCTGAAGGGACTGTCCTCGGACGTCGCGGACCGCTAGGCTTGCCTCACCGCCATGGTCCTTCACGAGGAAGCCTTCCTCGACGTCGATGGTGCGCGCCTGTGGACCGAGGATGACGTGCCCACCGGGGCACGCGCCCATGTCCTCATGCTCCACGGCTATGCCGACCACCTCGGCCGCTATCGCAGCCTGCGCGACGCCCTGGTGGCCGAAGGGTTCGGCGTCCATGCCTACGACCAGCGCGGACATGGGAAGACGCCCGGGCCGCGGGGGCACGTCCGCCAATTCTCCGACTACCTGGACGACTTTGACCGGGCACTGGCCCGCATGCGCACCCAAGCGGGGAACACCCGGGCCTTCGTCATCGGCCACAGCCACGGGGGGCTGGAGGCCCTGGCGGCGCTGCAGCGGCGGGCCACGCCCCTCATCGACGGACTGGTGTTGTCCTCGCCCTACCTGGCACTCGCCTTTGCGCCGCCGGCCTGGAAGGCCGGGATGGCCAAGGCGCTGCAGGGCATTTTTCCGGCGATGCGTGTCCCACTCGACCTGGACCTCGCCGCCCTCAGCCGGGACGAGGCCTGGGTGCGCGCCACCAACGCCGACCCGCTCTACAACCGGGTGGGGACGCCGCGGTGGTTTGTCGAGTCCAGCCGCGCCCAAGCCGAGGTGTTGGCCCGCGGGGCCGCCATCCAAGTCCCCGTCCTTTTGCTGCTGGGGACGGACGACCGCATCGCCTCCGCGACAGTCGCGCGGCAGTTCTTCGACACCCTAGGCACGAAGGACAAGACACTGCGCGAGTACCCCGGTATGCGACACGAACTGCTGAATGAGGTGGGCAAGGAAGAAGTATTTCGCGACATCTGTCGCTGGATATCCGAGCATCTGTAGCGTACGTTTTCGACGAGAGGCAAGGGATGGCACAGGCTGACCAGGTCGGCATCATCGGCAAGGGCATCATCATCAAGGGCAGCCTCAGCGGCGGCGGAAACCTGGTGATTGAGGGCCGGGTGGAAGGCCAAATTGCTCTCAAGAACCACCTCACCATTGAACCCACGGGGAAGGTGGAGGCCGACATTCGGGCGGAGGAGCTGACCATCAACGGCGAGGCGAGCGGAAACATCGACGCCTCCTCACGGGTGGCCATCAACACCTCGGCCAAGGTGGCCGGCGACATCAAGGCGCCGCGGGTGGTGATTGAGGACGGCGCCGTCTTCAACGGTTCCATCGAGATGGAAGTGAAGCTGCCGGACGACATTTGAAGCGCGCACCGGCAAAGACCTTGTCGCAGTAGCCCTCTGGAGGGGATGCCCACGTGGCAAATACAGTCATCGGTTCGAGCCTGATTATTGACGGGGAGATTTCGGGCGATGAGGACCTGGTCATCCAGGGCACCGTGAAGGGGAAAATCTCATTGAAGGAAAGCCTCTTCGTGGAGAGTTCAGGTGTCGTGGAGGCCGACATCGAGACACAAAATGTTGAAATCGCCGGCCGCGTGACGGGCAACATTGCCGCCAGTGACAAGGTGGAGCTCAAGAGCGACTGCCGGGTGGTGGGCGACATCAAAGCCCCGCGCATCCTCATTGCCGACGGCGCCTCCTTCAAGGGCAACGTCGACATGGACGTGAAGGGCTAAGCCCATGGCCAGCCCCAAGGAGCTGTCCGGCCCCGGTGGAAACACCGTCATCGGCCCGTCCATCCTCATCAACGGCAGGCTCAGCGGAGACGAGGACCTCACCGTCCGCGGCCGCGTCGAAGGCGAGCTGGCCCTCACCCGGACGCTCATCGTCGAGCCGTCCGGTGTGGTGAAGGCCAACGTCTCCGTCAAAAACGCGGTGGTCAGTGGCGTGGTGGTGGGCAACATCGCTGCCACCGAGTCGGTCGAACTCACCCGTGACGGACGCATGGTGGGCGACATTCGCTCGCCGCGCGTCATCATCGTCGACGGCGCAAGCTTCCGCGGCCGAGTGGACATGGGAGAACTTGCCCCCGGGCGGCCCTTGCCCGAGCGGCCCCGGACGCAGGTGCGGCCGGTGGTGCGCGCGGCACTCGCCCCGGCCCGTCCGCCGGCGCTCCCACCGCGGCCGCCGACGCGCGCCCCGATGCCGGCCTTCGTCTCTCGGACGCCCGAAGCGGCCAAGGCCCCGCCCGCCCCCCCGCCGGCCCCGCCCACCGTGGCCGCTGGGGCGAAGAAGAAGATTGTCGTCAAGAAGAAGCGGTAAAGCCCTCGGAAGCCCAACCCGGCGTCACCACGCCGGTGTGGTATGGCACGAAGCGATGGAGACGCCCGAGCAAGAGAGGCCGGCACCGGAAAGCCTCGAGGAGCCGCGCGAGCCGGCGGCTGCGGAGGGTGCCGAGACGCCAAGGGCTGAGCTGCTGCCGGAAATTCAAGTGGAGGAGGCGGCGGCGGAAGTCCTCGATGCCCCGGGGCCCTCGCTGCCACCGCGCGTCTTCCTCTCGGAGGCTGTCCTCAGCCGCCCGATTCACGTCGAACAGGCCCTCCTCTCCCTGGAGGAGCTTGACGACGACGACGCCTTTCGGCTGCGGGAGGAGGGGGACGTTAGCCGGCTGGCCCAGGACATTGCTCGCCTGGGACAACTGTTTCCGGTGGACGTCCGGGTCCACGGCGAGCGCTTCCAGCTGGTGTGCGGCCACCGCCGAGTGGCCGCCCTGCGCTTCTTGCAGCGGGACAAAGTCCTGGCGCGCATCCACACCGAGCTCTCCGATGAGGACGCCCTCCTGGTGGCCCTCGCCGACGGGCTGGACGCAGTGCCCCTCTCGGCAGACGAGCTGGGGGCCTTGCGAGAGCGGCTGGCCAGCGAAGGACGCCTTGGGCCGGCGGCCAACGAATTGCTGGAGCAGGCCCTGGGGGGAGGGGAGTTGTCCCCGGAAGGGCCGGAGCAGGAAATTGACGCCGACGAACTGGCCCTCTCCCTCACGCAGCAGCTGGGCGACGCCAACCAGGACTTGGCCCTGCTCTTGCCCGTCTTCGGGGCGCTGGAGGACGACATCAAAGCGGAGCTGCTCACCCAGCTGCGCTACGCCGCCGAACTGGTCGCTTACCTGGAGGAAAGCTAAGCATGGAGGGCGCGCTGGCGCGGGACCGTGCACGGCTTCTGGAGCTACTCACCCGGTTGTCCTTTGAAAAGCGGCGGGTGACGTTGTCCTCCGGGCTGGAGAGCGACTTCTACATCGACTGCAAGCGCACCGCCCTCACCGCCGAGGGGCATTTCCTCATTGGAAGGCTTCTGTTGCGCGACATCCAGCGCCTCGCCCCAGCGGCCGCGGCGGTGGGGGGCCTCACCCTCGGCGCGGACCCGCTCGCCTCCGCCGTCAGCCTGATGAGTTACCTCGCCGGGACGCCGCTTCCGGCCTTCATTGTCCGCAAGGAACCAAAGGGCCACGGGACCGGCCAATGGATGGAAGGGCGCACCCTCATCGCCGACGGCGCGGAAGTGGCCATCGTCGAAGATGTCGTCACCACTGGCGCCTCCACCCTCAGGGCGGTTGAGCGTGCCGAGGCCGAGGGCCTCGTCGTCCGCTGTGCCTTTGCTCTGGTGGACCGGATGGAGGGAGGACGGGCCGCCATTACCGAGAAGGGCTATGGGCTGTCCTGTCTCTTCACCCGGAAGGACTTCTTGCCGTGAGGGGGGCGCTGAGCCGGCGACCGGCCGCGGTTCTCCTCGGACTCGCCCTGGCCTGCAGCACCCTGCCGCCGCCGCAAGTGGGCTCGCCGGGGCCGGACCTTCCAGACGGCAACGCCAACGCCTACTACCAGTCCGTGCTGCAGCACTTCAGCGCCCAGCGGCAAGTCTTCATTGGCTTTGACACCATTCTCTTCGGAGGCGTGACTTTCGAGAGTCCGGTGTTTGTCGACGCCCGCATCCGCCGGCGCGACGCCTTTCAGGCCAAACCCGCCGACCAGCTTGCGAGCGACTTGCAGTCCGCACAGGCAGAATTCTCGGGGGACTTCTACGAATTTACCTTGGGCGTCTACATGCAAAACCCCAAATTTGACGACATTGGGCAGCCGGGCAGCATTTGGCGGCTGGCGCTGGTGACGCCCGCGGGGGAAGTCCCCCCCGTCCTCGTCAAGCGCCTGGGGCACGCCAACCTCAACACCCGTGCCTACTACCCCTACATGGGGGATTTCTGGAATGTCTTCCAGGTGCGCTTCCCGAAGTCAGTGGACGCCCGCCCGGTGGCGCCGCCGGAGGTGGCGAACTTCACCGTGCTGCTGGCGTCCTCCCTTGGGCGGGCCGAGTTCCCACTGCCGACGCGCTAAGCGTCTTCAGCACCGCCGTCCGGAGCCCCCGTCGCGGGTGCAGCGCGGGGCTAGCCCTCAGGACGGGGCGCCCAAGGCATCCAACAGGGCGTCCGCATCGGCGTGGGTGACCAGGCGCGCCCGGTCATGCGGGCTGAGAAAGCCCGCGTCCAGGGCGTTGTCCAAAAACTGGAGCAGTGCGGTGAAGTAGCCGTCCACCTCCAGGAGGCCCACCGGCCGGGTGTGCAAGCCCAGCTGCTGCCAGGTGAGGGCCTCAAACAACTCATCCAGCGTGCCAAACCCGCCTGGCAGTGCGACGAAAGCTTGGGCCCTTGCTGCCATCGCCGCTTTGCGCTGGTGCAGCCCCGCCGTGAGGATGAGTTCACTCAGGCCGCGGTGGGCCACCTCGGCACTGGCGAGGCCCTCGGGGAGGATGCCCGTGACGGCAGTGCCCGCCGCCAACGCCGCGTCGGCCAGGACGCCCATCAGGCCCACCTGGCCGCCGCCATACACCAGGCCGAGGCCACGCGCCCCCAGGCGACTGCCCAACTGCCTGGCCGCCTCCGCATACCTCGGGCGCGCCCCAGCCTTGGCACCGCAGAAGACGCAGACGCTAAACGGACTCATGACAGTGCGAGGCCACCGGCGCGGCCGAGGTAGAAAATGGCCAGTGCCAGCGCGGCTGCCAGCACCGGCCACAGCTGGTTGAAGCGGCTCGGGCCCAGGCGGAGGAGACCGCCGCACGCCAGCCCTGCCAGGGCCCCTCCCAGGTGACCCTGCCAACTCACCCCGGGGAGGAGACTGATGACGGCCACCTGGATGAAGAGCCACGCCAGGTTTTGACGGCCCTGCCGGTTGACGACGGGAAGCAGCGCCCCGGCCCAGCCGAGAATCATCCCGGACGCTCCCACCGTCGGCAGCCGGAAGGCGAAGGCCAGCACCAGCGTCGCGCTGCCCAGGGCGGAGACCAGCGAAACGGCCGCCATCCGCGGCGTCCCAAGCAGCCGCTCCACCGCGAAGCCCAAGTTCACCACCACCATCATGTTGAGGAAGATGTGAAGGGGGCCGCCGTGCACCACCACGCAGGTCAGGACGCGCCACCATTCCCCGGCCTGCACCGCGGGCCCGTACAGCGCGTAGTTTCTGACGTCGACAAGTCCGATGCTGGGCAGGCCCGCCACAAACACCGCCACACACACTGCGATGACGCCGGTGCAGAAGGGGGAAGCGGACGGCGCCCGGGTGGACGGAGGGAGGCAGGCGGCTTCTCGGGCAGCGGCCCCGGGGGCTGGCCGAAGGCGTCATCGCGACGGAGAACCATTGGCTTGTGGCCTCCTTGCGGCTAGAGCTCGCGGAAGACGACGGTGTCCTTGGCCCAGTTGTGTTCGTCGCGGTTGGGGTAGTCGAGGTTGTAGTGCAGGCCCCGGCTTTCCTTACGCCGGGTGGCACACTCCACAATCAGGTGCGCCACGTCGGCAATGTTGCGCAATTCGATGATGTCGCGCGTGACCTTGAAGCGCCAGTAGTAGTCCCGAATCTCCTCGCGCAAAAGGTCCAGCCGTCGGCGCGCCCGCATCAGACGCTTGTCACTGCGGACAATGCCGACGTAGTTCCACATCAGTCGACGGACTTCCTCCCAGTTGTGCGTCACGATGACGCTTTCGTTGGGGTCCACCGCGGCCCCCGGGTTCCACGGCGGAACGTCCTCCTCCGGGAAGCCGAGCCCCTTCACCTCCTGGGCGGCCGCTCGGGCTGCACGGTGGCCGAACACCAGGCCCTCCAGCAGCGAGTTGGAGGCCAGGCGGTTGGCGCCGTGGAGCCCGGTGTGGGCCACCTCACCCACCGCATACAGCCCGGGAATGGTGGTGCGGCCGTGGAGGTCCGTCACCGCGCCGCCACACTGGTAGTGCGCCGCCGGAACGACGGGAATCGGCTGGACGGCCATGTCCACGCCGAATTGCCGGCAGACTTCGTAAATGTTGGGGAACCGTTCAATCAGAAACGCGCGCCCGAGGTGCGTCATGTCCAACAGGACGTAGTCGTCACCGGTGCGCTTGAGCTCGCCGTCGATGGCCTTGGCCACCACGTCTCTCGGCGCAAGCTCCTTCAGGGGGCTGTAGCGCTCCATGAAGGAGGCCCCATTGCGAAGGCGCAGCTTGCCGCCCTCGCCCCGCAGCGCCTCGCTGATGAGGAAATTCTTCGCCTCCGGGCTGAAGAGGCAGGTGGGGTGGAACTGGTAAAATTCCATGTTGGCGATGTGCGCCCCGGCTCGGTACGCCATCGCCACCCCGTCCCCCGTCGCCACGTCCGGGTTGGTGGTGTACAGATACACCTTGCCGGCACCCCCAGTGGCCAGCACCACCACCCGGCCGAGAAACGTCTCAATTTCGCCGGTGGGCAGAAGGACGTACACCCCCAGAGCGCGTGCCGCCGCCCCGTGGACGACGCGGCGCTGAAGCACCAAGTCGATGGCCGCGCTGTCCGAGACGAAGTGAATGTTGGGCCGGTCGTCGCAGGCCGCCAGCAGCACCCGCTCCACTTCCCGCCCGGTAATGTCCCCGCTGTGGACAATTCGGCGCCGGGAGTGACCCCCTTCCCGGGTCAAGTCCCACTCCCCGTCCGGCCGGCGGTTAAAGTCGGCCCCCAGGGCCACCAACTCCTTCACCCGCTCCGGCCCCTCCCGCACAGTCACTTCCACCGCGTCTCGGTGGTTCAGGCCGCTCCCGGCGGCGAAGGTGTCTTCCTCATGCTGGGCGAAGGAGTCCCGCGGGGAGAGAACGGAGGCGATGCCGCCTTGGGCGTACACGGTGTTGCACTCGCTCCGACTCCGCTTGGTGAGGACGCACACCGAGCCGCGTTGGCTGGCCTCCAGGGCAAAGGAGAGACCCGCCACTCCGCCGCCGACCACCAGAAAGTCGAAGCGCTGAGGCATGCAATCCAGCTCGTAATCTTCACAAGTCCTGGAAACAAGGGCCTTTCTTGAGGGGGCCGAGCGGGAGAGATAAGTTCGAGACTCCGGATTTCCGTGCGTCCCTTGGCCCTTCTACTCCTGCTGTCCGTGGCCGCCCCTGCCTCGGCGAGCGCCATCTACACGTACACACTGAAGGACGGCACCATCGTGTACACCAACGTTCCGCCTCCCGGCGTCAAGGCGCGCAAGCTCGGCCGTCAGTCGCGCAGCGCAGCGAAACCGGACGAGGCCCCCATCATCATCGCGGACTCTCTGATTGAAGAGTGGATGGCCAAAGCGTCCGCCAAGTACAGAATCCCGCTGCCCCTGGTCCGCGCTGTGGTGCACGCCGAAAGCAACTACGACCGCTACGCCGTCTCGGCCAAAGGCGCCAGTGGACTAATGCAACTCATGCCGGGCACAGCGCGGGATATGTACGTGCACGACATTTTTGACGTGAAGGAAAACATCGATGGAGGCGTGCGGTACCTGCGCGTTCTGGCCAACGAATTTGGCGGGCAGATGGAAAAAATCGTTGCCGCCTACAACGCCGGCCCGGATGCGGTACACCGCTTTGACGACAACGTGCCGCCTTACGAAGAAACGCAAGCCTACGTACGCAAGGTGGTGGCTCTGTACTTCAAGTACAAAGAACAGGAGCAGGCCTCGGCCAGCTCGAGCTCGGCCGGACATTCCTCATGGCAGTGATTCCGGGGACGGGGGAGACGACGCTTTCCTGACGCTGCTCTACCGGGGCGGCGAACTCCTCCAGGCTGGCCAGCTGGAGGATGCGCGCTCCCAGCTGGAGGCCGCCTACCAGCTGCAGCCGGACAACGAGAAGGGCCAGAACCTTTTGGGGTTGGCCTACTTCAAGCTTGGGCACTTTGACCGGGCCGCCGAGATTTACGAAGGCCTCGTCCGCGACAACGCGACCGACCCCACCCTGCGGGTCAACCTCGGCCTGGTTTACTTGAAGTCCGGACAGCTGCCGCGCGCCATCCGCGAATTCGAGCGGGCGGTGGAGCTCGCCCCGGAACACGCCAAAGCCCACAACTACCTTGGCCTCGCTCTGGCACAGGCCGGCGAGTATGGACGCGCTCGCGAGGCCTTCCTCCAGGCTGGCTCGGACGTGATGGCCGAGAAGATGGCGCGCGCCCTCACGGCGGACCGTGCGCCTCGCCCGCAGCCCAATGCCGGTCCGGCAGGGCTGCCGCTGACTGCCTCGAAGACCTTCGTCGGCATGGTGGCCGCCGCGGCTCCGGCCCCGCCCGAATCGCCCCCTTCTCCTGCGCCGCCTTCGCCTCGGCCGTACGACGCCATGCTGGTTCAAGGCCTGAGCGCCAATGAAGTCCGGGGCGTCTCCCCGGTGGCCCCGCCCCCTCCGGCGCCCATCCCGCTGGTGCTTGAACAGCAAGTTTCCCAAGAAACCCCCACCACCGTCGCCGATGAGCCGCTGGACGCGGCCCCCCCGCGACCGGCATTGGACGCCCCGAGTCGTCCGAGGTGGAGCCGCCGCTAGCCCCGGAGCCGCTGCCGCCAATCAGTGCGGAACTCTCCCAGCTGGCCGCGAGCCTTCGGATGGTCGGCGAGGGGGAAGCGTCTCCCTTTGCCGTCAACGAGGACTCGGTGCTGGTTACGGTGCGGGGGGAACTCATCGTCCGCACGGCCGGAATGATTGGCTTCACCGGCTCGCTCGACTTTCGACCGGAATTCAAACGCTTTCGTGGACGCGTGACGGACAGGCCGTTCGGCGAAGGCTCAGACCGCATGCAGCGCGTGCTTGGCAGCGGGGCCGCGTGGGTGGCCCGCGCCGGCCGGCGTTTCCTGGCTGTCAGTCTGGGCGAAGAGGGGGCCTACCTTCGTGAGCCGATGGTGTTTGGCTTCGAGGAACAGGTGAATTTCGAGAATGGGCGCGTCCCGTCCGAAGTCGCGCCAGACTTGGACCTGGTCCATTTGGCGGGCGTCGGCCAGGTGCTGTTGTGCCTGCCTGGGTCGCTGCGTTCGCTCGAGGTCCGCGCGGATGCCGCTGTGACGGTGCCGCTTGAGCACTGGGTGGGCTGGCAAGGGCAGATTGCGCCTCGGGTCCTGGCGATGCCCTGGGACCACCCGCGTGGTGGCGCGGCCATCGCGGTGGAACTCACCGGAGAAGGTTTCGCGCTGCTCTGCGTCGGAATGGGCTAAACCCCGCCCTCGTGGACCGGCGGACGCGGAAACAGCGCCGGCGCGACACGCGCCGTGCGCGCCAAGGGGCGCGTCATCCGAGCGTGCTGCTGAAGGAGCTCTGGACTCTCCCGAACATGCTCACGCTCGGGAGAATTCTCATCATTCCTCTCTTCGTTTGGCTCACCTACAAGGCCGACCCGCTCGACAGCTTCCTCGCGGCCTTCCTCTTCACCTTGGCGGCAGTGACCGACGTCATCGACGGCGTGCTCGCCCGGCGGATGAATCTCGTCACGGTGCTGGGGAAGTTTCTCGACCCTCTGGCTGACAAACTCATCGTGATGGCGGCGCTGGTGATGCTGGTTCGCCTCGGGCGGGTGGCGGCCTGGGTGGTCATAGTTCTTCTCGCCCGCGAGTTTCTGGTGACTGGCCTGCGCACCATCGCCGCCTCCGAGGGGATGGTGATAGCCGCCGGCCAGGAGGGGAAGTGGAAGACCAGCCTCCAGCTGACCGGCATCATCGCGCTCTGCGTGCACTACACGCACCCTCTCGACCTCATCTTCTGGACGGTCCCCGTGAATTACAACGCGGTGGGGCAAGTCCTCCTGTACATCTCGCTCTTCTTCAGCGTCTGGAGCGGCGTTGGGTACTTCCGCGCCTTCGGGCAGATGCTCGCGCGGCGCGGCTCAACGCAAGGGACAGAGGGCGCTTGACGGCCCTGTCACCCGGCCGCTACAAGTCAGCGCTCCACAGCAGTGCCAGCGGGAATAGCTCAGTGGTAGAGCATCGCCTTGCCAAGGCGAGGGTCGAGGGTTCAAATCCCTTTTCCCGCTCTTCGAAAACCCCGTAGTTGTTACACTTTTTTCGTCGCCCGTTTTTTCCCCGGCCGCCGTCCACATTTGCGTCCACATTTTCGGGCGAAATGTGAACCGCCGAGGTCTGGTTCACCGCCGAACGGACGCCGAAGTTGTCTTGCATGCGTCTTGGCTCTTGCGGAGGTAGTGAGCACCGGCCGGTTTGAGTCACGGGATGGCCCAAAACTCGCCGCCCTCGCCCTGACAGGGGCGAAGGCACTCGTTTCCAGCCATTCTCAAGCGCGGCCAACGCGTGTTACTGATTGGCGAGGCAAATCTTGCCTGCCATGGCTCGCTCCGTCCGAAAAATAGCTTCCGAGGCTCTCGAACTTCCTGAGGAGGAGCGCCTTGCCCTTGCGTCTGAGCTCATCGACAGCGTGGAAGGCGCTGCCGACCCCGAATGGGAAGCGGCTTGGCTTCGTGAGTTGGATGCACGGGCAGCGCATGGACTCGAGCAGGCTCGTCCGTGGGCCGAGGTTCGTAGCCTCATCCTCGAGCGTCTCAAGAAGTCGTGACCTCTCCTCCGCTCGTTCACCCGGAGGCAATCTCGGAGGTCGAGGAGACGGCAGCCTGGTACGAGGCGCGGCGCCCAGGTTTGGGCTTGGAGTTTGTTGCAGCCGTCGACCACGCGTTCGTGTCTCTGACTGAGCGCCCGGAGCACGCACCCGTATGGAAGGCCCCTCGGCCCTGGCGTCGTCTCCGGCTCTCAAGATTCCCGTACGTAGTGTTCTACAAACTCGAGGGAGACCGGGTTCTTGTCATGGCGGTGGCTCACGCGAAGCGTCGGCCAGGCTATTGGACTGCTCGGCAGCTCCCATAAGGAACATACGCAGTCGGCCGAGCGTGCTGATTCGAATCAGTTTGTTGAGCTGACAATAAACGCTGCGCCTTTCGATAGCGGCAAGCGCCGGAGTCGCCGCAACACCAACACCAACCGCCACCGCTACCGCTTCGCGCCTCTTGCCTCAGCGGTCGTGCGAAGTGGGCGTGTCGAAAACCTCGAATGTCCCTTGAGCCCCTCGCTCGCCTGGGAGTGACCGGGTCAGCAGGGGGCGTGTCGGTAGTATACTTCTGACACAGAGGCCTCGGCGCAGGGGATTTCCTTCGGCTAGCAGCGCTGAGACTTTGGCCAGGGTGGGTTCGCAGCCATGGTCGGTGCTTCCGGAGAAACACTGCACCAAGGCCCCGGCTAGCTCCAAGTCCCCGGCCGGCAATTTCTCCAGGGCGCGGGTGAAAACGGGACTCTGCGCCGTCAGAGATTGGACGGTTTGAGCCCTTCCCTACATCGACGCTAGCGAGGACTTCCGAGAAGCCCGTCCCGCTTCCGCCAGTCGTTCACCTCTGCGCCGCGCCCCTCGGCGGCCCCCCATTCTATCCCGAACCGAAAGGTGCCAATCTCGACTGGGTTCGTTGCACGGACGTTGTGGACGAAAATCATCTCTCTACCGTCTCGCGGGCCGCCAAAAGCATTGTGGCAGTCGCGCGAGAAGATCAGGCCCGAGACCCCATCGTTCTCCGTGTCGCGAAAGAGAGTGTTGCTCTTTGCCAGGTCGTTCGAGTTTCTCTTCACCGACAGCTGCGCAGGGCGTTCCAAGTACGAGGCTATCGGTTTTTCTCCCTTCGGGGCGATGGGCTGAACAATCATCAAGGGACCCGCGCCGTAGCAAACCCGCACTGCGTCGGGCAGAGGTTCCATCGAAGGGAAGAGCTCGCCGAGGCAGACCGCAATCACAAACGGGTCATCCGGACCTAGAAGACCCTTTCGCACGTGTTTCTCTCGCTTTTTTCGCTTCTCCCGGACCGCGTCTCCCAACCTCGCGAGCCTGTGGTCGTCGTAAGCCTTTCCGACGAAAAAGACCTGTCCATAGCGCCGTCGCCCTGGCGTTGGGAGATGCTCAGGATAGTCGTCTGTGATTCGGAGCGACGTGCACTCGACCCCGCAGCGACGCCCGCCACTCTGCACGAAGAAGTCCGGTCCTGCAGAGGCACCCTTTTCGAAGCCAGGGAGCGTGCTGCAAACCAGAGTGCAGTGCATCTGCCATCGCGCCCCATAGAAATGCTCGCGAGCCGTGGTTAAGAACTTACGTTCTGCATCGGAACAGAGTGGTCCGAACTCCGTCCAATCCCGCTCAACCAAGTCCCAGCCGCGTGCCTTGGCGTATTCGGGGTCAAGTTTCGCCGGGTCCGCAATCCGAGAATCGAAGAACGAAAGTGGCGCGTGAGCGCTCATCGCCTAGCGGCGGGTTTTACTCGCGCTCGTAGTCCGCTGGCCATACCTGAAGGTCTCTTGGCGACCACTGATTCCGAGCCAAGGCGCCCGAGGCAGAAATCTGCGCGACTCCGTCCTCCGCGTGGAACGACTGAAAGACCTCAGTCAGTAGGAGGCGAACGGCGATGAGCTGCTCGCGGAGGTCTGAGGCTAGGGCTTCTAAGTCGATGGAGTGTTCGCTATGAACGACGCGCCTAGCGGCCGCCCAGGTGCGTTGCTTCTGCTCCGAAAAGCTATAGCGTGCGCCCATGGACACCGGATTCTTCCAGGCGACGTGCGAGGGTTATCAGTTCGAGAAGCACTTCGGCGGGATGCCCGTGGAGCTTCCCCTCCACTCCGTGCTGCGGCGGCGTCCAACGAAGAGCGAAGACTTGCTCGTCCTCGAATTGACCGCCTACGGACCTACTGGTGGGATCGAAGTGGGCACCACGGTGCAGATTCCCCTCGCGACGTGGTCGAAGGCGCTGCGGCGGTTTTAGGCAACGCGGCTTTTCTCAGCCTCGTTAGGGAGACGCACAGACGGGGGAGGGGCCGGAACTACAGGACAGCCGAACTACGACGGGTCACAGTAGGTTTCGAGGACACAGGTCCTGCGTGGCGATTGCCCGGTCTTGACACGCAACCGCGGTTTGGCGTCGCAACATCGGTGCTAACAAACACTGGAAGCGCTTTCCTTCCTATTGCCGGGATGCTTTTGTGCCCGGAGTCTCAATCATGAGCTGCCCGTAGATGAGGAGAGTGAGTGCGATGAAGAGTCGACTTCTTGCAGCCGCAATTCTCTGTGCCGCCCCAGCGGCCTTTTCTCAGCAAAGCGCTCAGCCAAATGTCGGCGCCCCGCCGGTTTCGGTGCAACAGACCACGGGTGTGCCCGGTTCACCTAGTGCCACGTCAACCATCGATGGCCGCTACTTACCGCCTGCACCACCCAAGTTCGGCGGCGTGATTAACCCGACCGCCCAGGACTCGAAGCCATACTGGCCACCCACGGTTGTCCCACCGAAGGGCGCACCGAACGTACTGCTGATCATGACCGACGATCAGGGCTACGGCGTCTCCGGCACCTTCGGCGGCGTGATCCCGACCCCCACCATGGACCGGATCGCCAAGATGGGGCTGCGCTACACGCAGTTCCACTCCACGGCGCTCTGCTCGCCCACGCGGGCGGCGCTGATCACCGGGCGCAACCACCACTCGGTGGGCTTCGGCGTCATCTCGGAGATGTCCACCGGATATCCGGGCTACGACTCGGTCATCCCTCCCAACAGCGCCACCATCGGCGAGATTCTAAAGGAAAACGGCTACGCCACCTCGTGGTTCGGCAAGAATCACAATACGCCGAGTTACCAATACAGCCTCGCCGGACCCTACGACCAGTGGCCTGTGGGCATGGGCTTTCAGTATTTCTATGGCTTCATGGGAGGCGAGAGCGACCAGTGGACGCCGTTTCTCTTCCGCAACACCACCCAGGTTACCCCCTGGATCGGCAAGCCTGGCTACAACCTCATTACCGACATGGCCGACGACGCGATCAACTACCTGAACCAGCTCAACGCTGCCGCGCCGGAGAAGCCTTTCTTCCTCTACTACGTGCCGGGCGGCACCCACTCGCCCCACCAGCCCACCAAGGAGTGGATCGCCAAGTTCAAGGGCAAGTTCGACATGGGCTGGAACGAGCTACGTAACCAGATCTTCGCCAACCAGAAGCGGCTCGGCGTCATCCCAGCCAACACTAAATTGACCCCGTGGCCGGACATCCTGCCGAAGTGGGACACACTCCCTGCCGAGCAGAAGAAGCTCTTCGCGCGTGAGGCTGAAGTGTTCGCCGCTTACGCTGCCTATACCGACCACGAGATAGGCCGCGTCATCCAGGCAGTAGAAGACATGGGCAAGCTCGACAACACGTTGATTATCTACATCAGCGGTGACAACGGCACGAGCGCCGAGGGAACGCTGCTCGGCACGTTCAACCAGATGACGGCGTACAACGGCATCCTCGACGTGCCAGTCAAGGACCAAATGAAGCTCTACGACGCCTGGGGTTCCGCCGCGACCTACCCGCATATGTCGGTGGCCTGGTCGTGGGCCTTCGATACGCCGTTCAAGTGGACCAAGCAGGTAGCCTCCTACTTCGGCGGCACCCGCCAGGGCGTTGTCATGGCATGGCCTGGACACATCAAGGATGCGGGCGGGATCCGCACGCAGTTTCATCACATCATCGACATCGTGCCGACCATCCTGGAGGCCACCGGCATTCCCGCGCCGGTGACGGTAAACGGCGCCGCCCAGAAACCCATCGAGGGGGTGAGTATGACCTATACCTGGGATCCAGCCAACGCCAATGCCCCGTCCACACGCAAGACGCAGTACTTCGAGATGTTCGGGATGCGCGCCCTTTACCACGACGGCTGGATTGCCGCGACGCCGCCGCCCGCTGCACCGTGGCTCCTGGGCACGACCAAACTGCCCAACGTCAATGACTACAAATGGGAGCTATATAATATCGCCGACGACTACTCGGAAAATGACGACCTCTCGGCAAAAAATCCCGCAAAGCTACGTGAGCTACAGGACATGTTCGTGGTGGAGGCATCGAAATACCAGATCTTCCCCCTCGACAATTCGATCCTGCCGCGCATCGTTACGCCGCGGCCCAGCGCCACGGCCGGAAGGACGACGTTCACCTATTCCGGGGTTATGCCGGGAATTCCCGCAAGTGACGCGCCGAGCATCCTGAACCGCTCGTACACCATCAAGGCTGACGTGGAGGTGCCAAGGGGCACAGGCAGCGGGATGATCGTTACCCTCGGCGGCCGCTTCGGCGGCTACGGCCTCTACCTCCTGAAGGGCAAGCCGGTCTTCACCTACAACGCGCTCGATCTGAAGCGCTTCCGCTGGGAAGGCAAGTCGGCGCTCAAGCCCGGCAAGCACAGCCTGGTATTCGACTTCAAATACGACGGTCCGGGCTTTGGCAAAGGCGGCACAGGCAGGCTGAAGGTGGATGGAACCGAGGTTGCGAATCAGAAGATAGAGCACACGATTCCGTTCCTCATGGCCATCGACGAGACCTTCGACGTGGGGATCGACACGCGTACTCCGGTGGACGACAAGGACTATCAGGTCCCCTTCGCCTTCAACGGCAAGATCAATAAAGTGACGATCAACGTCGAACCTGAGCAGCTGAGCGACAATGACCGCCAGATTTGGCGGCAGCGAATGGCCAACGTGAACAACTAGGCGCGTCCTTCGCGCTAAGCCGAGCGGCCACCCGATCGAACTGGCCGAGGACCGGCTGCAGCGCCGCTGGCGGCCCACGGCCTCAAATCGGTCGCTCCGCCTGGTCTCGAGCGCTTGCTTGTCCCGAGCGTCCCGACTGCAGTGCGCCCGCAATTGCCGGAAACAGTAGAACTGAGAGCATCGCGGCTCCCACAAGCGCAGCGGCAACATCTGTCCCCATTTGGCCGGTCCGAACGCCCAGCTCGGCGATGGCGACCACCAGTGGCAAGCCCGTTGCACACAGCAGAGCGAAAGGGAGCCGCTCTCTCTTCGGTAGAACGTCGCGGTACAGGACAACAGGCACGCCGCGGACAACGAGCAACAAGATGAGAAATATTGGCACCAAGAGCATCGTCGTCGTGCTCTGCAAGAGCGCCGTTAGGTCGAATTTCATCCCGGTAGTCACATAGAAGAAAGGCACGAGGAAGCCGAAACAGACGGCCTCGATTTTCGCGCGGAGCGGCTTGCCTGACTTGCCGCGCGTTGCCAGCCCCACAACCATTCCAGCAGCAAAAGCTCCCGGTACGGTCTCGAACCCAAACTTTCCTGAGAGCACGGTGAAGGCCGCGAGCAGGAACAAGGAAATCCGCACCGGAAGCTGACTGCTCGCCTCCATCAGCCGCGAGAGGAGCGCCACGAACCTTGGAGGCCGCAACCCGAGCGCCACGAGCGCAGCGCCGACCGCGACGGCGACGAACACCAACATGAGTGCGATTTGGACAAGGGAGCTATGGGTGCGCGTGAGCACGAGTGACATGACGACGATTGGGCCGAACTCACCTACGGTGCCTGCGGCGAGCACTAACTGCCCAAATTGGGTGTCGAGTTCGCCCTCGTCCCGCAGCACGGGCGACAGTACACCCAGCGCCGTCGTCGTCAGCGCCAGGGCGACCATCATAGGCGCATGCACTGGTCGTAGCGCATGCAGCAGTGCGGCCGCCGCAAGCCCCAGCACCGCCGAGAACACCCAGCCGCGCCCCGCGAGCGACAGTGGGCGCCCGCGGACTTTCTCGAGGTCCAATTCGAGGCCAGCCATGAAGAACAGCGCGGCCAGGCCTAGGTTTCCTCCAAGCCACGCCAAAAGGGGCGTGACAGTCGCCAGTCCAAGAACGTGAGGACCTATGACGATTCCTAGAATGATTTCGAGTACCAGTGCGGGAATGCGGATGCCGATTGGGATCTCGGCGAGTAGGGGAGCGATGACGCCAATCGTCAGGACCAGGAGCGCCGGGTAGGTTTCCATGCAGCCCCTCCGCGTACGGTGAAGACGGAAAACTCCCTGACCACAGAGCGCCCCAACCTATTACACGAGACGGGATTAGCGGTCGACGATGGCTGCGAAGTAGAGCTTCTCCCGAGGTGATGAGCTCCGTGTGTCTCCCGTGCAACACTGATTCGGGCCCGCGTACGGATGGTCGATTGGTGAAACAGCTGCGTGACGTCGTTTGAAACGGTTGCTGCAGCTGGAGGGACTGGCGTACTTGTTTGGGCGCCTGCCAAAGGAACCACAGCCACCGAAGCAACGAGAACTGCGAACACACGACACCGCGTTTCCCATCTCACGTTTGCCTCCTAGCTGCGGCCCCCCCATAGGAGCCAGACATGCTGCTCAACTGGCTCTGACTGGCAACGACGCGTAACCGCGCTGGCTGGCATCACTCTGGCGGCTGCGCGGACGGGTTACGCGTGACTAGCCGGAGGGTCAAGCAACGCTTCCGCAGTATCTCGCGCCCCGGACTGCGCGTGGGTCCGTGACCGCGAACTATCAGCAGCCTTCGTGGGCGCCCGCTGCGAGTGGCTTACTTCGGGTTCCAGCCAGGTGGCCCCTGGGACCTCAGCGGCTGCCCACAACACTGACCCGGTGCTAGGTGTCGCCCACGCCGTACACCATGTCACGAGAATCTCGCCGGGACGACCACCCTTCGCGCTCGTCCGCCCTGACGCGAGATGATAGTTTCATGATACGAATCATTTCGATGACGAAACTACACTTACGCCGGGTAAGTCCAGGTTCTTCGGTGGTTCGCTTCATGACGGAAATGCACCGGTACGACTTCGGAAAGACGCTGCCTCTCGTCCACGCGGCGAAGCTGACGACCGCCCAATTGGCCACCCTGGAGGCATCGAGGCAGCCTAAGACAATTTCAGCAATCGCGGACGACTTCGGGCTGTCGAGACCTGCGATGAGCCAGTTGGTGGACAAGCTCGTTCGAGCAGGCTTGCTGCTTCGAAACGAAGGCACGCAGGACCGCAGGGAACGGCACGTGCTACTGAGCAACAGGGGCAAACGGCTCCTGGAGCGGGTGTCCGCAGCCCGGGCCGCACGCTTTGACGCGGCGCTTGCCCGTGTACCGCCGGCCTTGGCTGCGGAGCTCAGCTCAGTCCTATCCAAGGTCGTTGAGGCGTTTCTCGCTCCCGTTGTCTCGAGGCAGGCGCTTTAATGAGCCCGAGTCGTTTTCTTCTCTTGAACTTGGCGCTCGCCTTTTACAACGTGGGCACCATCTGGGCTCATGAACTCGACATCTTCCGTTCCTGGAAGCTCGTCGACACCGATGCCTTCCACCGCGTGCAGTTCGCCCATTGGAGCAAGCTCCCTTACTGGGTTCTCGCGCCGGTGGCCTTGGCACTCGCTGGTGCGATCGGTCTCTTATGGTACCGGCCACAGGGGCCCATATGGGTCGTGTGGGGAGCACTGGCGTGCCAACTCACAAGTCACGCTGGAACGGGGCTGTTCTGGGCGCGCTGGCAGGCGAAGCTCAGCAAGGACGAGCTGGGGTCGAAGAGCCCCTACCTCACGAAGATTCTCGCAACCCACTGGATTCGCACGGCGCTGGTGAATGCCTACGCGGTCATTCTGCTTGTCTGGCTCGCGGGGCTTCCTGGGCTTCGATGAGGTGGGTTTTGGTCAGCGCGGTCATCACGGTCGGGTTGGGAGCGACCAGCCCGCGATTGACTATTGCTGGCAGGGTGACTGGGATGTCCGGAAGACATGCGGTGCTTGTCGCTCTGTGGCAGTCCGAGGGATTTCTCTCCGAACCAACGCAGTCCCTCCGAATCTACGCCGGAGAGCCAATGGTGTTTCATTTTGAGGTCACCCCCGGCCGGTGGGCCTTGAGTGCTTTCGAAGACGTCAATGGCAATGGGGTCCTCGACATGGGCCTCTTTGGACCGACAGAGCCAAACGGATTCTTCAAGGCCTTCTCCGGCTGGCACAAGCCGCAGTTCGACGAGGTTGCCTTCGACGTAGACGGCGGTGTTAGCGGGGTGGACATTGCTCTGAAATAGGGACCAGTCGACCGGTCGATGGCACAGCACGAAGGCCGGTTCCGGAGCGCTGTAGCTACCGGGAGACCCGGGCTGACACCGACAAGGGTTGGTGTCCATCGGACGCTGCTCTGCCAGTGCCTGAAAAGTCGGCCGAAACGATTCGCTCCCACGACCAACCAGCGTCACACGACGGCGTGCCTTCTGATGCAGCCGCCCTTGTGGGGGGCGGACCCCTATGGAGGTACCACCGCGCCAACGCCAGAATTTGGCGTCGGCTCGCGATTCCACCTCTAAAAAGTCACATGGCGGAACGGAACACTAGTCCGATTTGTGTCCGTCCGCTGATGTGAAAGCGGGCGGCCTTGCCCTCTCCGATGCCGCCGTTACCCTTGGGCCGTTCCTTGTGAGTCCGGTTCGGAAGCCGAGCCTACTTCTTGGGCTGATCCCTTCCGAATAGGCGCTGATTGATCGCGTTCGCCATCGCCAAATACCCGGCGTCATTCGGATGTAGATGGTCGCCCGACTGCAGGTCGGCTCGAATGCTCAAAGAATCTACCGGGTCTGCGATTGCATTCGCGGCCTGCAACTGCGCGACCGGCGCGTAAACTATCCCCGCGTGGCTGAGAGCTCGGCGCTCTGGTCCTTCAGCACCGTGAGGCTCTTCTCCAGGAAGTCGGCGATCAGCTCGAGCTCCGGTGTCAAGTAGCTCGAGGCCAGCTTCATCATCGCCGCGCCGAGCTGCTCGTAATAAGGTGCCAGTTGCCGCTGCGCCTCCGCCAGAGGGCGGACGAACACCTTGCGGCGATCGTCGGCGTCGCGCACGCGCGCGACCATGCCGGCTGCTTCGAGCCGATCTAGAACTCCGGTGATCGCGCCGGTCGTGAGGCCGGTCGCCCGCCCGAGATCCCCGGCGGTCACCGGAGCTTCCGAGCGTCCGATGAGATCCAAGCAACGGGTGTCGGTGGCGCCGAGCCCGAGCTTGCGGGCCACCGCCTCGTGAAAAAACACGGTCCGCGCGCTGAGTTCGCGTCCGAGGTCCATGCCGACGCGCTCGAGGAGGTCCTGGCGCCTGCGGGAGTGTGTTGGCCTGTTCGACATCCTTGACGGGTAATAAGTATCTTAGTGACTAAGCGACTTAGTCATCAAGCTATCCTAGATGCTCGGGGTCCCCCCGGCAAGGAGACCTCATGAGCAGCTTCGCATCCACGAACCACGCCGCCGGCGGGCTGCTTCCAGCGGCCGGGTTGGTGCTCGTCGCGCCGCTCGTCGCTGAGTACCTGCTCGGGAACATGTCCATCACGCAGCTCGGGATGCTAGCAATCTTGGCGCCGCTCTATGGCGGCGGTGCGCTGCTCGTTCGCGAGACGGTTCGCAGGACCGATCGCGGATGGCCGGCCATCTTCGTCCTCGCGCTCGCGTACGGCGTGCTCGAGGAAGCGTTCCTGACACAGTCGTTGTTCAATCCAAACTTTCTCGGCAAGAATCTGCATTTGCTGGAGACGGCCTATCTACCGGAGCTCGGCATCGGACTCTGGTACTCCGTCTTCGTCCTCACGCTTCATATGGTATGGAGTATCGCCGTGCCTATCGCCCTGGTCGAGGCGCTGGTGCCACGGCTGGCCGCGTCGGCGTGGCTCGGTCCGGTGGGGCTCGCGGTTGTCGCGGTGGTCTTCGTCGCCGCTTGTGTCTCCGTCGCATCCTTTACGGTTCAGATGGACCCGAGTCATTTCGTGGCGTCGCCCGGGCAGCTCATCGGGGCAGCGGCGATCGTCGTGGCGCTGGTCGCATTCTCCTTCATGTTGCCGAGGCGAGCTCCCAGAAGCGAGGTCGGCCGGAGATCGAATCCATGGCTCCTCGGCGGCGCCAGCTTCGCCGCCGCCTCAGCGTTTTTGTCGATCCCTCGCGGATGGGGTTGGTGGGCGGTCGCCGCAGAGCTCGTGCTCGTGACCGCGAGCGTCTCGGCGATCTGGCGTCGATCGCGTCGCGCCGACGAGGCCGCCCTGGATCGACTGGCGCTCGCAGGCGGCGCGGCGATGGCTTATGCGATCCACGCTTTCAGCGCGGTGCCCGCGCTCGGTGAAGTCGCGCGGCTGGGGAACCTCGTGTTCGTCGTGCTCGCTGCGGGCCTGATCGCGGTCGGCGCCACCAGACGGAGTTAAAGCTCTTGCGCCGCGGCCTCGAGCGCCCCGGCTATCGCGAGCGCATCGGGTAGCGATCGCGCGGAGGCTTCTGCATCGCTGAGGAGACCTTCCTCCTGTGGGCAAATCTCGCTTGACGGGAGCGTCAGCGGCTTCGCCCATTGAGCTCGGCCACCCGGAACTGGTCCAGAGCAAAGCCGTCGAGACAGCGAACGTTCACTGCGGTCATCGGCTCGCCGTCGGGCCCGGTGCCCCTGGCTAAGGATTTATCCCGCACGTCCTGCAGAACAGGGGGTGGCTGTTGCGCGTCCGGCACCGACAACTCCTAAGAAAGTCTCAAAACGAGGGTAGAGGCTTGCCCTAGCTGAGGAGCGCCACTGCAACTGGCTGACTGGCTCGCCGGCGAGCCGGCCGAGCGAGTCTACGTTATCCAAAGTCTCCGATGAGCGACGACCCCAGCGACGCAGACAAGGCGATAGCTCCCCCGAGCCAGGTCCCGGCTCTTGAGTCACAATCGCGGGCGTCGGGTTACGGGAAGTACACCCGTTTTGTTCTTGCCGCTCTTGGCAGCATTCACTGGTTGGGTGGGGTTATTGCGCTGGAGCGGTTCTTAAAGCGGAACTCGCCCAAGAGAACGTCAACGACTTCTTGCGTCAGTGGCTCAAGGAGCACGAGGGCCTGAATCGCTCCCAAGCGGCTTGCCAAGGCGAGGGTCTAGGGTTGAGCCCGCTTTCGTCATCGAGATATCGCGCTGCTCATAACGTGCGTCGTGACCGGTCTTGGGAGCAACTCCCTTGCAGAACAACCCGACGTGACTTATAAGTTACGCAGAGGAGGTTGTTGCTATGGCGCGGCGCCCCAAGACTGGCTTCGATACGTACTTGCAACGTCAGATGAAGGACCCTGCGTTTGCTCGCGCGTACGAGAGCGCTCGCAGCGAGATTGACTCGGTCGATGCGTTTGTTCGCGCGCTCGACGCGCGACGTGAACAGACGGGGCTGACTAAGTCCCACCTCGCAAAGTTGGTGGGCATGAAGCCCGAAGTCGTCCGCCGCCTATTCACGTCGAGCGAGCCAAACCCAACGCTCGACACCGTCATTCGACTTGTGGTCGCGCTCGACTGCAAGCTAGGCCTCGAACCCCGACGCGCTGGAAGGGGTCGAAGGCTGCCTGCACGCGAAGCTAGTGGCTAACTCAAGCAATCGATCGTGGCCGGCGCCTTCGGAACTCGTCACCGAGCAGGCGCACGCCGGCGTAGTTCCTCGAAGTGAAGCTCGTCCTGAAGGATTTGCGCATCCCGGTGATGATGATGAGGCTTGGGCCGCGAAGTCCGACGGCAGCGCCTTCACGCTCAAGGAGACAGAAGAGCCGGAAATGCTCTCTGTTTTCCCCGTCGGCCCGAGCCTCGTAGAAGCCGCGCATCGCGTCATGCATCGCTTCCCACTTGCCTCCGCCACTAAAACTCGGCGGTGGTCCGTCGGCGACCGCGGTGATGATGGCAATCAGCTTCGCACGGACAGGTGTTGGGCACGCATCGAGAAATATGCGACCTGGAATCTCTTCGGCCGGGTCGTCGTCGCGATGACGCTTGAAGAAGTGGATGAGCCACGGGCCCTTCCACTTCGCCTCATTCAGTCTCTTCGCCATCGTCTGCTCGGAACTCGTCGACGCCTCGAAGAGTGCGCGCCCTGAAGGCCTGTTGCCGAGTCGAGGACGTACCGGGAGAGGCTAGACCAGGGTCGGTCGGGGCGGCAGGCGGAACTGCCGAGCGACAAGGCGCGAGCTCAAGCTGTGTGCTGTCCAGTGCCGGGCCTTGCCTCATCGGGGTGAGGGTTCCCTCCCGCCATTCTGTGCGTTGCCAAGGCGTGTTAGAAGAAGAATCCTGCATGGCCCGCTCCGTCCGAACGCTTGCTTCCGAGGCCCTCGAACTTCCTGAAGAGGAGCGCCTTGCCCTCGCCTCAGAACTCATCGACAGCGTCGAAGGCGCCGACCCTGAGTGGGAGGCGGAGTGGCTACGTGAGTTGGATGCGCGGGAAGCACAAGGCGTCGGGCAGGCTCGGCCGTGGACCGAGGTCCGCAGCCGCATCCTCGAGCGCCTGAAGAAGTCGTGACCTCGCCACCGGTCGTTCACCCGGAGGCAATCTCAGAAATAGAGGAGACGGCAGTTTGGTACGAGGCCCGACGCCCGGGCTTGGGGCTGGAGTTCGTTGGTGCGGTCGATCACGCGTTCGGAGCTCTGACTGAGCGCCCAGAGCAGGCGCCTGTATGGAAGGGCGGTCGGCCCTGGCGTCGACACCGCCTCTCGAGATTCCCAGACTCGATGGGAATCGGATTCTCGTCATCGCTGTGGCTCATTCCAAGCGTCGGCCTGGCTACTGGACTGCCCGCGAGTTGCCCTAAGAGGGATGGCACCAGTCTGCAGACGCAGTGCACGCTGGCGTTGCGCCGGGACCGGGGCTCGATTTCTTGGTGGGGTCGGCGTGCCACGCGCGGTGCGCGTTTCATGTGCTGTCTATGTGCTGTTCCCCTGCGGAATCGGTCGGTCCAGGGCGGTACGAAACGGCACAAAAGGGAAGGGGATTTGAATGGTCTCGCGGACTTGGCGGACAACCCGCCGCACTCGTTGGGGTTTTTCCAGGCCTCGCGAGAGTTCAAATCCCTTTTCCCGCTCATCCAAGCCTCGATAACCCCGAGGCTTTTCTTCTGTTCCGTAGTCCTCGACCCCCCTTTCGCAGCTCCCGTCAACAATCTGTCAATAACACGCTGCCCTCTTCGCTACGCGGGCGGGACCGGGGCCTGTGAGCTAGCTCAGCGCCACCGACACCCGAATCAAGTCGCTCGGGTAGTGTGCGGCGCGAGTAGCTCAGACGTCTTCTAGAGGAACACCCTTCCCCGCACGCAAGCTGGCCCGCGCCTTCGCCACGCGTGCCAGGAAGCGTGGGTCGTACTCAAGTCTGAAGTCAAACCAGTCATCCTCCGACTCGAAGCCGATGAGAACACCGGCCGGCTTGCCATGCCGGGTAATGACCACCGGTCGCTGCTCGGCCTGGCGAAGGTACCTGGAGAGGTCGTCCTTCACTTCAGAGAGCGGAACTTCGTTCACTCGGGACCTCCGAACTGCGCGAGCCATTCTTCTGCCTCCGACTTCGGGACGACGGCGAGCACTTCCACAGTGCTCCCCGCAATGTCATAGAAAACCCGGATCTCGTTAACACGGAGCCGGTACTGCGGCCTTGTCAACCCACGAAGCCGCTTGATTCGGCTCTTGCTCACCTTCGTGGGCTCATTTGTTAGGTGAGTCCTGATGGCTTGTCGCACGGCCACCCGAACATTCGCCTTCAAGCGGCGGAGGTCTTCGACCGCCTCCGGCGCCAGAAGGATGCGGCACCCCATTCTGGCTAGAGTGTAGCCAGAAGTGAGCGCGGGCACAACCTGCCCAGTGGACGTCAAGGCTCTGGTGAGTGGATGTCTCGAGCACTCGGGCAAACGGGACTGTCAATCTCTGCGCGACGCCAGACGGGCCGCCAGGTTGGCCGGGTGGATGCGAATGGCGTTCGAGATTCCGACGCCGTGAAGCTGCCGTGTGGCCACCACCAGCGAATAGACTGTTGCGAGAGAGACGCCTAGGTGCTTCGCAGTCGCGGGCGCGGACAGGAGAGCTGATGTAGCCCCCTGGAGGACCGGACAGGCTCGATGAAGTAGGAAGCGAGTCTGACCGATGGAAAAGAAGACCCCCGAAGTGGCCCCGACGAGCGGGGTGAATGAGCCGCCGAGGCGACGGCGCCGGTACTCGGCGGAAGAGAAGCTGCAGCTGTTGACGGAGTCTGAGGCACCTGGGAGCAGCGTGTCCCTGGTGGCTCGGAAGTACGGGCTGGCTTCCAGCCTGCTCTTCCGCTGGCGGCAGCACCGGGATGCTGGAAGCCTGACGGGGCTGAAGGCCGGCGAGCCGGTGGTGGCCCAGTCGGAGGTCCAGCAACTCAAAGCGCAGGTGCGCGAGCTCCAGCGGCTGCTCGGGAAGAAGACTCAGGAAGCAGAGATTCTGCGGGACGCCATTGAGATTGCCCGCGAAGAAAAACTTCTCTCGCCCGCAGCCTTGTCCAAGCTGGAGGACATCCTGTGAACGCCATCGCCCGGGCTCTGCAGGTTTCGCGGTCCAACCTGCTGGCATCGCGGAGGCCAAAGCTGGCACGCGAAACAGATGCTGCTGAGGACGCCGTCGTCATGGAGGCGCTCAAGGCGGTCGCCAGTCAGCGCAGCACCTACGCGTCCCGGAGGGCCACGACCATCAGCCGGGAGCGTCGCTCGAGAGGCGAGCCGACCATGAATCACAAACGAGCGTACCGTCTGATGCGGGCTGCTGGACTGCTGCTGGCGCGCTACACGGGCAAACCGACGCGCACCCACGACGGCCGAGTCGTCACTTTGAAGCCGGACCTGCGCTGGTGCAGTGACACGTTTGAAATCCGCTGCTGGAACGGCGAGCGAGTGCAGATGGCCTTCAGCCTCGACTGCTGCGACCGGGAGCTCATCGCGTTTCGGGCCAGCGCAGACTATCCAACCGCGCTCACCCTCCAGGACCTGATGGCAGAAACCGTCCCAGTGCGTTTCGGCAAAGGCACAAGGACGACGCCGCACCCCATCGAGTGGCTCTCTGACAACGGGCCGATTTACACCGCCTATGCGACGCGTGACTTCGGTCGTGGACTCAGCCTCGTCATCTGCACGACCGCGTCGTACTCCCCCGAGGGCAACGGGATGGCCGAAGGTTTTGTGAAAACCTTTAAGCGCGACTATCTGTATGTGAACAAACTTCCGAACGCCGCGCACGTCCTGGCCCAGCTGCCCGCCTGGGTCGCGGACTACAATCGCGTCGCCCCCCACAAGGGCCTGAAGATGCTGTCACCAGCCGAATTCCGAGCTGCTATGTCCAACCCCCTGACCTGTCCGGTTTCACGGGGGCAACTCCAGGCCATCTATGGTCGAAGCTTCCATCGTTAATAGGCTTGCCCTCTTTTTCGCCCAGACGCCTCAGCTGGGCGCTGCCGCCGAAAAGGACGTCGAGAAGGTGGCCGGCGTTCTCCGTACCCTGCAGCAGATTCTGCCAGCCGCTTTCTCCGTACCCTGCAGCAGATTCTGCCAGCCGCTTTCTCCGTACCCTGCAGCAGATTCTGCCAGCCGCTGACGTTCTCGTCGGCGGAGTGATGCTAATCCTCATCGTGCTTCTGCACGGGGCTGCCATGCGGACAGTCCAATTGCATTGCATCCGCCGGGCCAAAGTCGTGGCGTTGCGTCCCACCATCTGGCGCGCGGATTTGCTCTTCGCCGGCGCTGTCGCCTTCATGCTCGCTTCGCACCTCGTCGAGACGGTAATTTGGACATCGGTGCTGGTCTGGGGGCATCTCGTGCACTCCTGGCGCGACGCCGCGTATTTCGTTGCCAACACCTACACGACGCTCGGTTACGGCACGGTGCTACTGCCTGAGCCCTGGAAGATGCTCTGTCCGATGATGGCTATCTCCGGGCTCTTCACATTTGGATGGACAGGTAGTGTGCTGGTGGATGTCGTGGGACGGGTCAGCCGCTTGAGGGACTTGGCTGAGGAGCGTGGTGTCCCAGCACCGCCAAGCGGGCCGACTCCCGAATCGCAATTGCCCCCTACCGCTAAGGAATAGTCGTCGTGTTCGGCACTCCAGTGGGGTGAACGAACAAGAGGTAGGCCGACCCTGGGAAATGCTTGTCACCGAAAGAGCCACTCATGAGGTCGTGCGCGGGTCTTTTTGGACACTGACATGAGTGCCAATGGCACTGATGCAGCCGTGGTCCGGCAATAGACGAGTAAGCACCAACAAACGTTCGTCCTGAGAGGCGGGAATCCAAGTGTTCATTCACGCATACCTCCCTTGGTGGCTCTTCTGGCCATTCGTAGCCTACTTCCTCGTGGTCATGGCGACGCTGACGATGGAGAACCGCGAAACGGGCGACACGCTCGCGTGGGGCTTCGCACTGCTGGCCTTTCCTTTCGTCGGCCTAGTCTTCTACTTTCTCTTCGGCCGAGATTGGGCTGCGGTCAGCGCGAAGCAATCCTGGATCACTGCGGGCCGCCATGCCGAGCAGAAGGTTTTGACGCCGTTCTTTGAGCGAAACGCATTGGCGGTACAACGATTCGAGAAGCGCTTCGCGGGTACGTATGTCGACCGGTTGCGCAGAGCCATCCGGCGCGAGAGCGGCTACAGAGTAGTGACGGCCGACCGTGCAGAGATTTTCCCCACTGGCGCCCAGAAGTTCGACCGTCTCAAAGCCGACCTGGCGGCCGCCAAGCGCTTCATTCACATCCAGTACTTCATCTGGGAAAACGACGAACTTACGGACGCTTTAATCGAGATTCTCCGCGAACGGCTGACGGCCGGAGTCAAGGTGCGTTTCCTTTACGACTATGTAGGCTCCATCGCCTGGAGCAAAAAGAAGCTAAACGCCCTCGTGCCGCTGGGGGCGCAAGTCGCCGGGGATGTGATGGACCTTCCCAAGTTGAACTACCGCGACCACAGGAAGATTGTCGTCATCGACGGCGAGATTGGTTACACGGGAGGCTTCAACGTGGGGCAGGAGTACATCGACGGCGGTAAACGCTACAGCCGCTGGCGGGATACGCATCTGCGGTTGACCGGCCAAGTGGTGGGTGAGTTGGAGGCACTGTTTGCCCGGCGCTGGTTTGAAAAGTGTAAGGAAAATGTCTTGACGCCCGAATACCTGCCGGCGCCGTCAAACGCCGGGGGCGACACCGGCGTACTCTGTCAGGTCGTCGCTCAGATGGTGGAGGACCCGTGGCAGTCATCGCGGCGAGCCCACATGATTGCCATAGGAAACGCCGAGCGGCGCGTGTGGATTCAGTCGCCCTACTTTGTACCCGAGGTGGGCCTCTACGACACCATGGTAAACGCCGCACTCAGCGGGGTCGACGTTCGGTTCATGATGACGGGGGTGCCCGACAAGAAGATGCCCTACTGGGCAGCTTGGACGTACTTCGAACCTCTACTCAGGGCTGGAGCGCGCATCTACCTCTACAAGGCGGGTTTTCTGCACGCGAAGACCATCGCCGTCGACTCGGAACTGTGCGCCATCGGCACGATGAACATGGACATCCGGAGCCTGCGGCTACACAAGGAGCTCATGGTGTGGCTCTTCGATGAGGAGCTGACCCGCGAGCAAGAACGGCTATTTGAGGAGGACATGGCCAACTGCCACGAAGTCACCTTGGAGGATTTGAAGGGTCTGACCTTCGGTCAGCGTTTCAGAAACTCCGTCATGCGTCTGTTCTCATATTTTATCTGAGTCAGGGACTTTACAGCTTTCGGTACCCCGAGTTGGTTGTCCGGACCTGCATTTGCTTAGCCGTCGCGTCGAGGACCGTTTCGGCGGCGTAATTCACACCGTCGGGGAGATTGGCGAAGCGGACCGTCAGGTTGACCGCATCCTTTACATCATCGAGATAGGACTTCACGGAAACACTCTGAATGGTGTTCGTCTGACCGTTCATCATGAGGGTGAGCGCATCGCCCGGTTTGACATAGTCGTGAAACACCAGACTCACGACTCCTCCGGGCGCCTGCTGCATTTCAGCCTTGCCGGCCTTAAAAGCGGCTTGCAGACGTGAGGGGTCAGGCGGCACGTAACTCTGAATGAGCGCCGCGGCACTCTTCATATAGTCGGACATTTCCTCCTTCTTGTTACTGACGACCTTTCCTTTCACGCCCTTCGGAGACTGTGGCGGCGGTTGACCTGCGTTGACCGGGGTCTTGACCACCTTCCCGTCCGCCGCAAACTGGCAAGAAGCCTGCGTCGTGGATTTCGTTTCTCCCTTCAGGATGACCTGGGTCGTTTCAGTCCACGCGTACCCTCGAAGGGCCTGCTGGCTCTGTGCCATCGACTTCTTGAGGGCTTCAATTTTCTCCTGAAGCTCAGGCCTTCCTCCGGCGTCCTGTTGCGCAAAAGCAGTCACAGCCAGGAGCGCTACACCGAAACCTGAGTAGCGCTTGTGCTTCCCTAATGCCGATCTCATTTTAGCCCTCGTCCTCTAAGTTCACTCTGTTGCCAGTGGTGCAGCTTTTAACGCCAGAACGCTGCTCGGCTCGGTAGGCTCGACCTCTTGCTGGCCTTTGGCCTAAGCGCTGAGGCTCTAGCTAGTTGAAAAGCAAGTACCACGCCCGAGCGCTTTGCGCTAACGGCAGCTCGAAAAAGATTTGCGCTCACGAGTGGGAATCCTTAGGCGGAGCGCGTCTCATGACCCAGGCTCACGGTGTTGACAGGATGCCGCGCCTCTGCGTTGTCGTTATGCTGCAGCCTTTTCGACTCGCTTTACGAAGCCTCGGGCCCTGAACGCGAAGAGAATCAGGACGACGCCAATCACGATGGCGTAGGCCCCAATGAGCCACAAGATCGCCAGGGCGCCCTGTCCCGGTCGGGCGATGACGAAAACCCCGAAAGCGATAGAGGCGAGGCCACCCAGTACCATCCAGAACTCGCCCTGGATGACCTTGCGGAGCCGGATGGCGGCCACGATTTGGAGGACGCCAGTCACGATGGCCCAGATGGCGATGTAGAAGAGGAGGACGAGAGCCGTGATGTCCGGGTTGAGGAAGGTCAAAATGCCCACGGCGATGCCGGCGAGCCCAGCGAGCAGGAGGACCCACCAGTGGTCCTCCTCCTGGCGTCCGCCAAATGCCATCACCACGTTTCCGATTCCGTCGATGAACACGAATATGCCAAAGAGGATGACCAGCGACGCGAGCGACACTCCTGGCCAGGCGAACAGCACGACGCCGAAGAGCACGGCGATTGCCCCTCGCAGCAAAATCATCCACCAGAAGCGGGAGAAAAGGTCTGCAATCGTTGTCTGCATGTGCTTCTCCTTAGGGCCAGGACGGCCATTAGCCACATCGCCCAGCACCGGGCGTGACCAGACGTCGGTCATCCGTCCGGTGCCGATGCGCCCCTCTACTTCTTCAGCCCGGTCTGTTTCAGCGCGTCCTTGCAGGTCTGGCTCACGTTCTTAGCGTTCTTGTCGAGGCACGCCAGCGCCCGTCCCTGGCCGACCTCGACGTTGGCGCAGAACTTCTGGAGGTCGTCCTTGCATTGGGAGGCAGCGTACTTAATGGCTGCGACTGCCTGCTCGAGTTCGAGAGACGCGTCGTAAACCGCATAGATGCACTTGTCGGAGACCTTGTCCTCGAAGGCGTAGAGACAGGCGAGAATGCGCCCCTCACCCTCCGGGACGCCCTTACAGAACGTTGTCAGTTCCTTGTTGCAGGCCTTCTTCAGACTATCGGCAAGGGTCTCAGCAGCCTGGGCCCGTCCCGCGACAAGCAACGCCCCCACCAGCATCGATGCTGTTGCAAACCTCCGCATAACGCCTTCCTTTCGTTGGGTGATGGCCTCTCGGTCCTTTGAGAGGCCCACGCGTGTTCATTCCACTGGTACTGCGCCACGGTCTTCGTCCCTTTTCCGGTCCTACTGGAGTTTCTTTCTTGTTGCGACTCGGGTCTCCGTGCAGAATTCAGGCCGCTACGGCCTGAAGAACTGTGGCTCCAGTGTTACCACCGCGGCCCGCAGTTCATGCGTGATTTCGTTGGTGCCCGCTCGGCGCGTAGTAGCAACTTGCCGAGCACGCGAGGACTCATCCTGAGCGGTCAGAGGCGCTCGCACGCCCCGTGCGGGCGTTGATTGGTTGACCTCTTTTCATGGGCAACGACTCCGACAGGTCTCGAGTTTCCTTTCGCTCCGCGCAAGGGACACGGGCGAAGAGAGCGAGCGCGCGGGGGAAACCGGCGGGTCTAGCCGCTCCGTGACTCGATTACGCGGGCCCCGTTGTCACCGGTGAAAAGTTGCTCACAGAACATGAGCGGTTTCGGTGCCACCTTTCGCATCCGCTGTAGAATTTGACGGCGGTTCGCAAAGCGCAGAAGGCCGCGAGCGCCCGCCATCGCGAACTGCGACGGTAGCGGAACGCGACTTCTAGCGTTGTTTTGCGCCGGCGCCAGCTGTTTCTGCACAATTTGCGCCCAGGAAAACCGACACCACGTATACGATGCTCTCGGTGGGCCCGCCGGGACTTGAGGGCACAACGCGTGCGCGGCTTACTTGCTCACTGCGGCCCCCAGCCTCGGGCGACCGGGCCAGAAAATGCCTGGCCTGTTCCGGGCCATCGGACGCGATGACTTGACGCGCCGTGCGCTCGGACCACATCATGGAATAACAGACTGAGCAGCGCGCGACGCGCCGTCGCGACGGGCATAACCCGAGTCTCCAAAGGCGATGCCAAACAAAAAGCAAATCGAAGATAACTTGGCTAGCTTCGAGAGCCGCGTGCCGGACCTCAAGCCCGGGAAGTACAGGGATGGGACGCCGCTGCCCGAGGTGCAGTTCCTGGAGTGCAAGATAATCCTGAAGCCCGATCTCTTCACCTCCGCGAAGAGTTTTCGCGAGTACGCAAAGGTGGTGAAGCAAGCCGCGAGGGACACCGAAGTCGAATGCACGGATGAAGGGGCGACGCCACGGCCGGAGGTCCGCGAGGTGCTCTTCATGGACACCGCCGATTTCAGCCTCTACAAGAACGCATTCATCCTGCGTCAGCGCATCCAGTATGAGGACGGGTTTCCCGTCGACGATCCGGAGATCGTCTTCAAGTTCCGGCACCCGGACGTGCAGAAGGCGGCGGAGATGGACGTCCGTCCGCAGATTAGCGGCAAATACCGCGTGAAGTTCAAGGTCGAAGTACTGCCACTCAAGGATCGGTTGGGTTCGTATCGACTGCTCTTCTCACACAATGTCCAGTTCCCGCTCAGCCAGGCTCCGGTAGGGGATCGCGACGCCATGAAAATGGTGACCCAGGCCCTCCCGGTTCTCGCCTCGGTGCTTAAAACGGAGAGCGACCGCGTGGAGTTGGTGAACCAGACGATCGTCGAAGAGGTGTTGCAGGATTTGGGCACCCTCGACTTCGGCAAGGGGATGGCGGCGAAGTTCAACGTTTCGCTCTGGCGCGAGCGCGGAAGGCAACGCCCCCTGGTGGGCGAGTTTGCCTTTCAAGTGAAGTTCCAGAAGAAGGATGAGTTGCACGAGAAGGCGCTGGACCGCGCTAGGCGCTTCTTCATCGCTCTGCAGCAGAGCGGGCGCAATTATGTTCTGCTCGGCGCGACCAAGACAGGGATTGTCTATACGCTCAAGGGCAATCCGCCCCAAGCACATGAGTAAAGGCCGAGCCCCGGCCGCTCTGGGGCGTTCGCTGTGAGAGTGGTCGACCGCTTGCGCGGGGATGGCTTCCTTGGCGTGCGCTTTGCCCTGAATGTCTTCCTCGCGACCATTGTCATCGGGGGACTCCTGAAGCTGGTTTTCCCCCGGGCGAACCCGATTTGGGCTGTCGCCTCGATGATCGCGGCGAGCGATCCTGTGGTGAAGCAGGCGCTCAAGATGTTCCGCAGCCGCTTCATCAATACCCTGGTCGGCTGTGGGGTCGGGCTGCTCTTCCTGGTGGCGGGTGATCCAAGTCCTTGGAAGGTCCCCTTCGCGCTGGCGACGACGGTGCTGCTGTCCACCTACGTCGTGCGTATCCCGGTGATGTGGCGCCAGGCGCCCATCACCGCCGCGATCATCATCGCCGGAAGCCTACATCCGCCACCGGGCCTCACTGCGGGCGAACTCGGGCTGCTGCGCGTAGCGGAGGTCCTTCTGGGCAGTGCCGTCGGTATTGCTGTTAGCTGGCTGGTGGCGACGGTCTGGCCGATCGCTGATGGAAGCACGGCGCCAAAGCCGGCCAACCCCTAGGTGGCCAAAGGGCGATCACACCTACCGGCGTGAAGCCGAGATTGGCCATCCGGCGCGCGAGGGTCACCCTCAGCTGGCGGTCGACGTTGCTCAACGCGTTTGAGGGCCAAGGGCCGGCGCCGCAGGCGGGTCCCGGGGCTTCGCCCTATCGACCGCCTTGAGCCCCAAGGCCACACGACCCGTCGGGTAGATCGCGGTCATTGACCCGTCGGGACCCACCTCAAGGGCCGCGAGGTGGCCACCGAGGTCGGCCAGCATACCCACGTCGACCACCAGCACCCGCCCCCCAAACCGCGAGTGGATTTTGCCGTCGCCGGTGGGAGTGTGGCCGATTACGACCGCCTCCACCCCCATCGACTGCAGCACTTTCTCGACGGAGGGGAGAAGGGCCCCTTCGTCTCCTTGGGCGAGACCGCGGTAGTTGAGCGGGCCGTTCTCCTGGGTCGCGAGTGCCTCCCGCGGGTTCGCCTTCGTCTTGGCGAGGTCCGTGCTGAGTTCGCTCCGGACCTGCCGGTTGACCCGCTCGCAGCCGAGCGCGGCCACTTCAGGGGTCAGCCCACCGTGCAGGAAGGCTACGCCGTTGACCGTCGCGATGACATCGTGCGCGCGGATCCACAACCCGTACGTACCCTGCGGCGATAATGCTTGCTCGCGTTCAACAAAGCCCGGGGGGGTCTGTTCGAGAACCTTCTGTCGATAGGCCTGCTCGTCAAACGGCTGTCCAGCGGCCTTCGCCTCCTCGCGAGCGCGTTCAGTGACGATGTCCACGTACTGCATGCGCGGCGTCTTGCTTCCCGGCGTTTGGGAACCAGCGGCATCACGCGGCTTCCACTGTGCGTACTCTGCGGCCTGAACGGCGCTCAGGTCCCCGAGCACGTTCATCACCTCGTGGTTTCCTAGGAGCACAATGACCCGGCCGCCCGCCTGGCGCGCCTCCTTCTCAAGACGCATCAGGAGGTCGAGCGCTGGACGCGTTCGGACGCCGCGATCGAGGATGTCGCCGACCTGAACCAGGACTGCCTTGCCGCCGCCCCAATGGCCGGAACGGTCCAGCAACTGGGCCATGGTCAGAACCTTGACGAGATTTTCGTAGGAACCGTGGACGTCGCCGACCGCGACCACACGGCGAATGCCAGTGAGCCCGCAGCTTCCATCGGCGGCGGACGTGGGGGGGATGAGGGCGAGCGAGGCGACCGCCACGAGGCCCCGGGAGAGGCGATGAAGGAAGAGCTTCATGCGTTATCGAAAGCCGCCGGGCGAGTGGGAACGAATACCCACTGCGACGTCGGAGATCCCGTTCACGGCAATCGGCTCCGGGCGGCGTTCTTCCTTTGTGCCGTAGTGCAAACCTAGGTTGTTTAGCAGCAGGTGCTAGCGCACGGTCAAGCCCGACGGCGCCGGTTTGACGCGCCGCCGGCACCTTACCGCTGGAGGAGGCGGCGGGTGGAATACGGCCAAGGCGCAGCGAGCCAGGGCGAGGTGGTTTGGGTAGCATCGAACCGCTGGCTCGCCGCAAGGGGTGGTTAATGCCGACGGGGAAGCTCGCAGGGGGTCGGGTGCTGGACCCCATTGAACGTGCCTCCGAGGTGATCTTCGGAGTGCTCATGGCAGTGAGCATCATGGGAGCGTTGAGCGTTACCTCTGCGGGAGCTCAGGACGCCAGGGCCGCTGTTCACATGGCTTTGGGTTGCAATATCGCCTGGGGCTTTACGGACGCCGTGATGTACGTCGTCACTGCGGCGATTGTGAATGGCCGGAACATTCGGCTGGTGCGGCGCCTCCAGGAGACCTCTGATCCTCGTGACGCTAGACGTATCGTCACCGAGACCCTTCCGGAACGCCTTGCCGTCAGCTTCCGAGAGGAGACAATCGAGGCGCTCTCCAAGGACCTCGTCAACCTGCCCGTTCCGCATTCCGCGCTGGGTGCCCGCGACTTCCTCGGGGCGATGGGCGTCTTCGTGATTGTCGTCCTGGCAACTCTTCCAGTCGCACTCCCTTTCGTTTTCATCAGGGAAATGCCGGTCGCGATGCGCGTCTCGCATGCCCTTGCTGTGACGATCCTGTTTGGATACGGCTACCTGCTCGGCAGCTACTCGATGGGAAAGCGTTGGCTGTATGGGCTCTCCATGGCCGCCCTTGGCACCGGGCTCGTCGCCGTCATCATGGCACTCGGCGGGTGACGACCAAAACGAGCTGGAGGGTTTGTGAGGTGGCCCGCAGGTTGAGACGCAGTTATGTCGGCGGTCCTGTTGTCGGGTTGGGTGTGGTCTGCCCAATCATCTCGGGACTGGTGGCCTCATCATCGCGCCCGGGGGGATTCGGAGTTCCCTTGGTTTCTGTGCCCAAGTGCGCGGAGTTGAGTGACCAGTGTACCCGGGCCTAAGGGCCCAATGAGGAAGGGCTCCCTTTCTTTGGGGCGCCGCAACGCTCTTCCTTCCGTCAGGCAATGGTTGTCGTAGGCGACCGCGGAGGTCTCACGGGCGAACCGCATGACCCAAGCAAGGGGACCTGAGGAAATCGCCCGCGCCCTCCCACAGAGGATTCTCGGTAGCGACCCTCGGGAGGAGGATGCGGACCTCGGAAGGAAGGGCAGGGCGACGGAGCCCTCGCCCCGCTTGGACACCCAGTTTCAGTCGCTTTGGAACCCGGCGTGGTGCCAACGCCCGATGCTGCAGGCGCCCGACAAAACGGGCAGAGGATGTACCGCAGCTCCGGGAGTGCCGCTGGTGTTAGCGTTCTCCCGTGCGTTCCCCGAAGTCGAATCCAAGCACCGGCGAGCCCGTCGGTGGGCAGCGGGCCGGAATTGCCGCCCAGGTGGCCGATGCCCTCGTAACGCGTCTTTTTGACACGCGGCTCGCCGGGGCGCTTTTCGAGCACGTGCTGCAAGCGCTCTTGGAGAGCCCAGCCCTCAAGCAGCTGGTGGTCCAACTGCTGACGGACCTCGAGGCCAGTCCGGCCGTTGACGCCCTGGTAGACCGACAGGTCGGGCGCGTGCTCCAGGCTCTGCAGGACAGCGAGGCGCTCCGCCATCTGGTGCGCGAACAGGGTGGTGCCTACCTGGGGTACCTCACCGAACATCCGGAGTCGGTCCAGCAGCTCATCCAGGACCAAAGCCGCGGGATCGCGCGCGACTTCCAGGAGCGTGTGCGTGTGGCTGCGCTCGACGCCGATGATGCAGTCGACTCTTGGGTCCGCCGCGTACTGAGGAGATCGTGACCCACCGATACGCCGGTCTGGTGAGTCGCGGAGTGGCAATGGTGCTGGACCTCGTGTTTCTTGCGGTGCTGGTGGCTGGCACCAGTTGGCTGGCGCAGCAGTTCGTGCTGCTCGACCCTCAACGCTGCCCACCGGCGCAGGCCTGGTGGCAGATGCGCCGTCACCTGTGCCATCTCATTCCGTATGTGGCCCCAGTGGCTGGGCTCGTTTTCCCGCTGCTGTACCACGTCAGCTTCTGGACCATCACCGGGCAGACGCCGGGCATGGCGCTCCTCGGTCTGCGCGTGCTCCGGGCCGACGGTGGGAAAGTCGGCCTTTTGGTTGCGCTCAAGCGGTTCATTGGACTGGTACTGACCGTGTTGACGCTGGGGATTGGCTTCCTGATGCTGCTGGTGACCAAACGCCGGCGGGCGCTCGACGACCTGGTGGCTGGAACCGTGGTTGTGTACGACTGGGGCACCGGGGTCCCCCCGCGGCACGGTCGCTTCGGACCGCTCGGTGCTGAGGCAGGATCCTGACGAGCCCCCAGAGTGGCGATGCCCCGCGACGAACCGGACTGCCCGCACCACGCTTCGTAGGCAAACATGAATAGTAGAAACAAGGACGCGGCTATGGTCATTACCTCTCCGATGCGAGACCGGGCGCCAGCAAGCGTCTCGTCCGGGATAGCTATTACAGGCCGTCGGAGCCGCGCTTCTGATGATGCCATTGGCCGGCAAGGTGTTCTTCTGACTGGTCGAGGGCTGGACGGTGCTTCAGGCCCTCGTGTTCACTAGGGGAACGATGGCCATGAACTCGCCCTGCCTCGCGCCATCCTGCGTTGACGACGACTTCAGTCGTCTCTGGCACAGACAGCTGTGCGCGGGGCACCAAAGCCAACATTCGGCGGCAGCGGAGAGCGGATGAGGTTGAACGGCCGCTGTGGACTTACCGTTCTCGTCGCGCTAATCGGGCTGCCCGCTACGGCCGAGGACGAGGTGGAGGTGCCCCACGCAGAAGAGCCGTCCTGGAACGTACTGGTCGAGGTCTACGTCTACCTCTTTGCACACCAATCCGAATCCGACTACGTGCAGCCTACTGTCGCCGTTGACCATGGCGTCCTGCACTTCGAAGCCAGGTACAACTACGAGGCACCGCGCACCGGGTCTCTCTGGGCAGGGTGGAACTTCGAGTGGGGAAAGGAGTTGCGGTTTGCGCTAACTCCGATGCTTGGGGCCATCTTCGGCGAGGTGAACGGCATCGCACCGGGCTTCGAGTGGGACCTTTCGTGGGGCCCGTTCGAATTGAACTCGGAGAATGAGTTCGTCTTCGATTTCTCGAACTCGTCCGACAGCTACTTCTACGCGTGGTCGGAGCTCTCTGGGTCGCCTTTCGAGTGGCTCCAGGCCGGGCTTGCATTGCAGCGGACTCGAGCCTTCGCCACGTCGCGACTTCTGAATTGGGGGCCCCTCGTTGGCTTCAAAGTGTGGAAGCTCAGCGCGACCGCATACTGGTTCAACCCGGGCCAGGGCAACGAGCAGTACTGGGTCTTGTCGTTGGGGGCCAGCTTCTAGAGTAGGGCGTCAAACTACGACCACGGTGCGGCGAGCGCTACTCCTTGCCGAACCATTTTTCGTAGAGGCGCTGGTAAGTCCCGTCTTCGCGGAGGGCCACGAGCGCGCCGTTCACTCGTCTGCGTAGGGGGCTGTTCAGCGGCACCACAAACATCAGGTCTTCTTTTCTGAATTCGGGGCCAACCATCCTGACCTTCCCGGCTCCGTCGTGGGCCGCGAAGTATTGGAGCGGCGGCGCAGCCGCGACCACCGCCTCCACCTTCCCGGAGAGGAGAGCGGAAAGCAGCTCGTCGGCGCTTGTGTACTCTTGTACCCGAGCGCCGACGCCGCGAAGATAGGTGACCGACGGCGAGCCGGCGGCAGCCGCCACGGACTTCCCGGGCAAGTCATCGGGGCCATTGATGACCCCGCGGATTTGGTCCAGCGTCAGAGTTGCCGTCATTTGGGCAGTGAAGAATGCGACGAACACTACACCTGCGAAAAGCCAGAGGTTGCCGACCAGGTGGGCGAGGCGCCGTCTTGGCATCGTCTGCGCCTGGCCTAGCATCGCCTCGGAGGCCCACGTCATCACGTAGAGGACGCCTGGAAAGTACCTCTCGCTCGGGCTGACTCCGTCAGTGCTCTTCCGGTCGAGGAGCCAAATGACGTGAGCGGGGACGAGTAGCACCATCACTGCAGCGATAAGCCAGTACAGCATCGACCGTGAGAACAGCAGCTTCAGGAACGCGACAAGGGGGCTAGCCTGCGCCGCGCGGACTGTGCTGGGCACCATCACTTGGAGTCCCGCGTTCAGGGTCGAGTACGTGAAGTCAAAGTCGCGGTCGCGTTCGATGGTGTAGTACATACCCATGACGGCAATGTCCGACTCGCCCTCGCGCAGAGCGTTCAAGAGGGCCACCGTATTCGGGACTACCCGGTAGGTGGTTCGCGCTCCCAACTTCGTCGCCACCTCGTTCCAGAGTTCGACGCTGAAACCGGTGAGATGCCCCTGGTCCTCCATCACGAGGGGTGGAATAACGGCTGCGACGGCGCGAATCTCGGCTGTGTCTCCCTCAGCCATCGCCGGCGAAGCAATTGCTGCAAATAGGAGCATCCACCGGTGTCTGAGGAAGACGGACGCTTCGTGCGATCGCATGATTGGCCTTGAGTAAAAGTGGTGCCGACGCATCAGTCTAGTCAGGATGGGAACGACCAGCCCGGATTCGCAGGGCATAGGTTAAGCCGCGAGTCTGAGAAGACGCGTCGCGCCGAGCTACATGCGAAAGGAGCCGTGGCCCTGGACGTCCACGCAGAAACCATTGCCGCCGCCGTGGCCGAGAAGGAGGAGGATGTCCGAGGGCGTCATGCCCAACACGTTGCCCGGGTCCTCCCGACGCCCCCAAGCCTCACTCCCGCGAGCGAACCTGCCGGCGCATTCGCCCGCCCGAAGGGCCCCTTCAGCAGCGCGGTAAGGGTGCACCTTCCTTCAATCTCTACGCAACTCCAGGTAGGTCACGAGGTCGCCCGGCCGAATTCGAATGCCGTTCGAGATTCGCACGCAGTGAAGCTGCCGCTTGGCTACGAGTAGACGAACGCGAGAGAAACGCCAGGTGCTGGCCTGTTGCGGGGACGGACAAGAGACGGAATCAGCCCAAGGTGGGCCTTCAGTTCCGTCAACACGTTGTCGGTGTGGGCCGACTTGCCCGCGCCAAGAGCACCGCGGCATGTCGTCGCCTGAAGATGATGGGCTTGCCGTCACAGTCGTTAGCTGACAACTTTGCAGCCCCATGCGACCCAAGGCGCAGGGCGAAGGCAAGCGTGAACGCTCGACATCATCAAGCCCAGGTGCCTTGGCATCGCGGAACTTCGACGTCTGGGAGGACCGAATGACGTGGACGCCTGAAAGACACCCCGCCCCGCTGACCGCAGTCGTCCTGATCTCGGGCCTACTCGGTTGTGCCTCGACCCCGGGCTGGAAACCTGGTCAGCCAGATGCTTCAACGACACAACACTATCAACTCGCAATGACGGCCATCGAAGCGAAGGACCAAAACAACGCCAATGCCGCGCTCCAACTCTTGTCCGACGACATCACACGGATGGAAACCAATACGTTGACCCAGGCGGAGGCGCAGTCGGAACTCAGCGGCGTGAGCCACGCACTGAGGCACCAGGAGTGGGACGAGGCGCGAGCTCGTCTCCTGAAGTGGCATGCGAACTATGGCCGTCCTTAGCCTCTCGCCGCGACAACCATCTGGCCGCCACAGCTGGAGTCGCACCGGTCTCCGTTGGCTCAGCCCGGCGGCCGCGAACAATATCGGGCCCGACATCGATCCGGTCGGTGCCGCACGAATCAGAGTCTACGCCCAACAACTCGGTGCGTGGTTTGGACGATGCAGTGGCGCAGCGGTGAGTCGCGTTGGGATGGTACCGTCATTTTCAGCTGAAGGCTGCTCGCCTCGGCGCTGAGAGACGATTGCGACATTTCCGAGGGGGAGGGCAACGCCACACGCCACACGCCACACGCCCGCGCTCCGAGCGGAGGCGCGCAAACGGGGGGGCTGGGTTCCTGAAGAAAGCCCTATGGCTGCGCAGCTAGCCTAAAGGCCTGGCCATCCCTGGCTGTTTCGGGCAATTGGGGTGAGGGGGCCTCTCAGCTGCTGGCCTTCTTTAGGAGGTCGTCTTGAAAAGCTGTCGCTTCATAACTGCCCACCGCCCACTCGCCAGGGCTCGAGGCCTACGCTCTCGTGCTCTGGTGGCTTTTTTCCTAGCTGCCTGCACGCCGTTTTCGCCCCAACCCCTGGAGGAGGCCGAGTTTCTTGCGCGTGCTCAGACGCAGGAAGTGGATGGAGTCCGGGTCTCCGTCGTGGCGCTCACTCCGGACGAGAGTCGTCGCTACTTCGGGGAGGACCTCAACGGCAGAGATGTTCAGCCGGTGTGGCTGCGCATCGAAAACCAGACCGACGGTCCGGTCTGGTACCTGCCCCTCGGCACGGACCCTAGCTACTTCTCGCCATCGGAGGTGGCCTTCATGTTCCATCACTCCTTGGGGGGGACAACCAGGCCATTGACGAATACTTCTTGAAGGCCGCCTTCACCAACCCGGTGGCGCCCAAGACGACTGCCACCGGCTTCGTGTTTACCCACAACAGCGAAGGCAGCAAGTTCGTCAACGTGGCGCTGCTCTCCAACCGTAGGCCGATGGAAATACCCTTCGTCGTCCCTGTCCCGGGGGGAAAATGGGACTTCCAGCGGGTCGACTTGAAGGCGCTCTACCCACCCGAAAAGGTTCAGACGCTGGACCTCGTAGGGCTCAAAGCCGCGCTCGAGGCGCTGCCTTGCTGTGTCACGAACAAAGACGGGTCGCGTTGGGGGGACCCACTCAACCTCGTCATCATTGGAACCCCGCCCCGCGTCTTCTTTCCATTCGTCGAAAGGGGATGGCATCTCACCGAGCCCTTCGATTTGGCGGCCTCCCGGAAGTCAGTCACCGCTTTCCTCTTCGGCGAGCCCTATGAGTCCTCGCCCGTCAGCCCCCTCTATGTGTATGGCCGCGCGCAGGACATTGCGCTGCAGAAAATCCGCAACAAAATCAGCCAGCGGAACCACATGCGCGGCTGGATGGCCCCCTTCACGTACGAGGGCCAGCGGGTGTGGGTTGGCCAAATCAGCCGGGACATCGGCGTTCGTCTCACCAGCAAGTCCTGGTACCTCACCACCCACAAGATTGACCCAGAGGTAGACGCCGACCGGGACTACCTGCTGCAGGACCTACTCGCCTCGGGCTTCGTCCGGGCTGTCGGCTTCGTCGGAGGCGTAGGCGCGGCTCCCATTTCCGCGCCGCGGGGCAACCTCACCGGCGACCCGTATTACACGGACGGGAAAAGGCTCGTCCTCTTCCTTGGTAACGAACCGGTCCCCCTGGATCAGGTGGAACTGGTGAAGTGGTAGCCCCGAGAAGGCCCCCAAGGTTGGCTCTAGCCTGCGCCGTACCCGCGTCCTCAGAGGATTAACGAAACGGCTCGAGAAATCGTGACCTTCTCCACCGGCCCAACCCGTCGCCGTCCCCTTGTCTACGCTGCGTTGGCCGTGGCGGCTGCGACAGCAGTGGCGGCGCTTTGGGTGCTGGGTCCGCGCCTAGCCGGCCCTCCGCGCACGCTCACCCTGGCGACGGGCTTGGAGGGCGGCGACTATGCGGCGCTTGGCCCCCGGTACCAGAAAATACTTGCTCGCAATGGAATCACCGTTCGCTTGTTGCCGACGGGCGGGGACGTCGAGAACCTGGCCAAACTGCAGGACAGCACTTCGGACGTGAGCGCCGCCTTCGTGCTGGCCGGTATTGCCACCGACGCGCAGAAACTCGGGCTCGCCTCGCTCGGCTCCGTCATGTACTCACCCATGTGGGTCTTCGTGCGGGGCGAGCCCAAGGCCAGCGGCCCGGGCGTCCTCGTCGGTCAGCGTGTCTCCATTGGGCCCGAGGGCGGGGGCACTGACTTCCAAGCGCGAAGACTGCTGGCGCTGAATGGTCTGGACCCCAAAAGCTTGCAGCTAAAGGACTTCACCCCGGCGGAGGCAGAGAAGGCTTTGGGCAGTGATGAGCTGGACGTCCTCGTCCTCGTCGCCTCCTGGGAATCCCCGGTGGTCCAGAGACTTGCCGCCAACCCCCGCGTCTCGCTGGTGAGCTTCTCGCGGGCGGATGCCTACGTGGCGCGTGACCCCTACCTGACCAAGCTCGTTCTCCCCATGGGGGTGGGCGACTTGGCCAAAAACCTGCCGCTCACGGACGTCACGCTGATCGCCTCCCAGCCGAGTCTCCTCATCCGTGAGGACTTGAATCCCGCGCTGCAGTACCTCCTTTTGGAAGCAGCGTCCGAAATCCACGGCGGTCCGGCCCTCTTTCAACGCCCCGGCCGGTTTCCAGCCGGTGAGGCCATGGACGTGCCGCTCAGTGCTGACGCGCGGCACTTCTACAAGTCGGGCCCGCCCTTCCTCTACCAGTACTTCCCCTTCTGGCTGGCCGTGCTCTTGGAGCGCCTGCTCATTCTCTTTATCCCGCTAGTCCCTCTCCTTGGCCTCTTGTACCCCGCGCTAAGAGTGGCCCCGCAGGTGTACTACGGTGCCATGCAGCGTAGAGTGCTCGCCCTCTACAAGGAGTTGAGGCTGGTGGAGGCGGAGCTCGATGGCGGAGCCAAGGGGGAGGACCTGGCACACTTGGCCGGACGGGTGGAGAAAGTGGAGGCTCGGGCCAACCGCTTGCGCGTCCCGCTGCAGCTCAGCCACAATCTATATCAGCTCAAGGCGCACATTCTCTTGGTGCGTGGCCGCGTTGCGGAAAACAGCGTCGAGGTCCGGCACCCAACTCCTTGAGTGCGAAGGACGCGGTGAATCTTGCGGTCCACTTTGCCAACCTTCCGGATGCTGCAAGTTATGCCTCCGAAATGGTGCTGGAGGCGGCGCAAGGCAATGCGTGGGTCGCTGTGCCGGAGAATGTGCGGGGCATCCACGACGTGCACGCCTGCGGCCTCCAGCAGTGACGTGGTGATCGGGGCCGTCCGAGCCGGTTCGACTAAGTGGGAGGGTGCTGCCGTCGTCGCCCAGATTCACAGCTTCCTAGCCAAGGAGTTGGGCAGCTGACGCCGTCGTCCATGGCAGGGGGAAGGTTCTTGACGCGAAGGCGAAGCGTAGGGAGTTGAACATGCAGTACCTAGCGAGGGGGATCTCATAGACATCAAGCTCGAAATCGTGGTCGTTCCGGTCTCCGACGTCGACCGAGCGAAGCGTTTCTACGAAGTGATTGGGTGGCGTCTCGATGCTGACTTCGCGACCGGACCCGAATTCCGGGTGGTGCAATTCACGCCTCCGGGCTCGGCGGCCTCGATCATCTTCGGGAGGGGCATCACCACCTCTGCGCCGGGAACGCTCCAGGGTTTGCATCTCGCGGTGTTCGACATCGAGGCGGCGCGCGCGGACCTAACGGGCCGTGGTGTTGTGGTCTCTGACCTCTTCCACGACGCGGGTGGCGGTGTTCCATCACGCGGGCACCACCGCGAGGCTTCCACAGGCGCCGGAGACCGTGGTTGCGACGCGCCCCTAGGTCGTCGTGGCAGGCCAGGCGCGGAACTGCAGGGAACGAACCGCCGCAAAAGGCGGGACGTCCTCGTAGTTCCGTTGTTGCGACGCGCTTTCTATATATAGGCGCCCGTGTCGCAACAAAGCGGGAGCACCTGGCCAGCCTGAAATCCTCGGGGCCGGCGGCGGGCCTAGGCGGTGTAGGAAAGGGTGCGATTCTCATTGCCGCGCCCTGGGGCCAACGTCCCATTTGGTCTGGTTCCCGGCCCCCTGTTGTGGACCAGGTCCCGCGCCGCCATCCGCCCCAAAGCCCCCTGAACCGACCGCACCGGCATCCCAAGCGCGTCGACGATGTTCCGGCAGGACGAAGGGCCCCGCTTCTGGAGGTAGTCGAGGACCTCCTTCTCGACCACCGACGCGCCGCTAGCCTTGACCGCCTCCCGCGCCTTCTTCGCCTCGTCTCGCTTCTGGACGGCTTCCGCCCCGGAAAGCCAGGTCACCCGCGCCTTGGTCAGTAGGCCGGTCTGCGGGTCGTTTTCGGTCGAGAGAATGAGTCGGCCCGGCGGCTCGTGCGGGAGGAAGCGCGCCTTGACCATGTGGATGTCGGCCTCGACGTCGCTCTCCTTGGGCCGTCGCAGCTCCAGCATGAGGTCAGCCCCGCCGGCCAGGACCGAGGCGCCGCGCATGTTGTATTGGTCCGGTGAGATGTAGTGCTGCGGGTTGCCGTCCTCGCGATGGCCGGCGCTCTTGGTGCTGTGGTGGAGGGCAACGACCGCGGCCCCGGTCTCCAACTTCAGCCTTCTCATGGCCTCGTTGACGACCTTCATGGCCGAGTTGTCGTGCTCTTCAACGTTGACCATGTCCGAGAGCGGGTCGAGCACAATGAGCCGCGCGGCCACCTCCTTGGCCCTCTTGATGATGGCGTCGAGCTTCTTCGGCTCGTGAATGATGACCTCGCGGCGGAGTGCCAGGTGATAGGTCGGCGGAATGCCCATTGCCTGGAAACGCTGCTGTGTGAAGAAAGGATGACCTTCCTCCATCACGTAAAGTGTGACCATGCCGGCTAGAGCCCCAGTCGGACAATCTCCAGCGCGAACCACGTCTTGAGGGCGTTGGCCGCGGCGAAAATGTAGGTGATGCTTTCCTCGAGGATGGGGCCGACAAGGCGAACGGGCGGCTTGAAGTCGTGGGCCGCGAAGACGTCACCGCGCTCCGTGACGAATTCCCACTCCTTACTTTTGGCCGGCCGCTCGTCTTCCTTTTCCTTGAGCTTCTCGCCCCAGGGTAGGGACTTTGGGTGACCGCCTTGCATGACGTCGAGGACCTTCTTCTTTAGCTCCCACTCGCTCCATGGAGGGTCGCAGTATTTGTCGCTGTACGGGCAAGCCACCTTCATCGCCGTCTCGAAGTCATCGATGCCGAAGCCGCGGATGAGGATATTGAGAACGCCCATCGTGACGCCGCTCCCGTTCTCTCCTGACCCGCGATTCTCTTCTCGTCATCCAGCATCTTCGAGGCGTAGAGGTTCATCCGTTCGAAGCGTCGCGCGAGAGGGACCTTCCCCATGTATTTCTGCTCCCCCTCGCCATCGTCCTTGGCGGCGGCGGGCTCCTGCGCCGTCCGCCGAACGAGAAACGGGGTCGGGTCGAGCTCCCCACCGTCCGTGTACTGACGGATGGCCAGGTCGGCGCGGTCGGCAGGATGCGAGTGGAGGTAGAACATCCGCTTTGCGTCCTTGGCCTTCACATCCGCCTCGGGAATGAACCGCCGCACGATTCCCTGCCAGACTGCTGGCCAATCCGCCGCCGTAACGGGCTTGCTTAGTAGGAAGACCACGCGGAAGTGGGCGTCGTCTTCGCCCTCACAGTCCTTGCCGCAGCTTCGGTGCGAGGCGTGGTGTAGACGAAGAATTTGAGACCTGTTCTAGCCAGCCGCTCGAGGAAGGCATCAACCTTGTTGAGGGGTAGGTGGTCGACCTCGAAGACGGCGGCGTTGACCGTCTCGATGCAGTCTTCGGCCTTGTACTCTTGCGCGCGACTGGTCCCCGGCTTGTACGTCACCGGCGACCAGAGCGAAACGTCCTCTTTCGACTCAGCCACGACCGGCTTGCGGGCGAAGGCGAAGAGGTCCTGAAACGACCCGAGGACTCGCGGCTGCGGCACGATGTCGTCCTTACGCGTGAACTCCGCGATGGCGATGCTGCTAGCGGGCGGCTCGTATTCCTCCTCTCGCCCCACAGCCTCGTCGCCCTTGTCTTCCACCGAGGCGGGCGGCACATCGCTGGCCGGCATCACGTGAGGCTGGCCACTGTCTTGGGAGGCGGGGGCGCTGTTTGGCTGTTCTATGACTGCGGCCGGTTCAGTCTCTTCGCCCAGGCGCGGCTGCGCGATGACGTCGTCGACGACTGGCTGGGCTACCCGCGAGAACACTGCCTCCACGCGTTCGCCCATGGTGGCGGCGGGTCCGGTGTCCGGCTTCATGACTCGCCCAGCGGGAACTTCTTGAGGCTGGCATGTCCGTCCTTAGTCGGCCCGATGTCGGCGGGCGCTCGGTGTGCTTTTGCCGATGACCGCTCCTCTGCGTCGACGAAGGCGCGCGCGAAGGGGTCCACGAAGCTGCACGGGTTTAGATAGAACGCATCGTTGAACTTGGCGCGCGTTGTCGGTCGCGCTGCCACATCGGTATTGGCTCGAAAGCTCGGTGACCGACGCTGAGCGATACCGGCCTCATGGCAAGCCAGGATAAAGGCGCCGTTCGAGACGTATTCCCGCGCCCAACGCTCGACCATGTGCTTCAGCTGCCGACTGCCCGGAACGTTGTCCGCGTGGTCGATGGGCGCCGGCCGAAGGTTGCCGGCCAGAATCCAGTCGAGGCACAGCTCCACTTGCTCCCGAATAACGGGCGGCCCTTCACAAACGCCCCGGGACGAAACATCCTCGATTGGGAAATCGGTCAGCATCTCGTCACCAGATGAGCCAGCTTGGGACGAAGGGCGTCGAATGCCTCGTCCCGCAGCTCGGCGACCGCGCGGCGTGACCGGCCGGTCTTCCGAGCCAATTCCCTCGCGCTCTCCCCGGCCATTACCCCCTCAGCGGCCGCCCGTTGCTCTCCGTCAAGCGTCGCTACCGCCTCTTGGACGGCGTGAGCACGTACCTCTGCCTGGGCCCTGTCCTGAGCGGCCGCTTGCTGGTCGGCGAAGGCGCGGTCCACTTCTTTGTCGAGTGGCGTGTCTTTGCCTTCGGTGTAGCCGGCCAGCGAGAGAGTCTTAGTCGCCCGACGACGTCGCGGAACGTGAAGGGGAGTGACTGCCGCCCGGGCCTGCTCTTTTAGGAACCGCCGGAGCCGCTTGTGCAGGTACGAATGAAGCGGAATGTCTACGTCATCGTTGGCGTGCTCTAAAACGTACAGCTGGCCGGCGGCGGTGAGGTCACGACCAGACGCACCGGGGTCACGGCGGAGGATCTCCTGTACGGCACGGCCGATGTTAGGGCCGAGCGCGAGGAGTCGCTCGCAGACCTTGAACGGGTCGCGGCGGAGATTTTCGAGGTGGGTGTCTGCAGGCATGGGCGACTCCAAAGGGAACCCAGCCTTTGGGCCGGGCGCTTCGGGTCGTCGTCGCCGTGCGTCGTTTGGGACCGGTCACCCAGGTCGTCCCATTCGCCCCCCATCGCACTGCTAGTACCGCTACCTCGGTGGCCGGGGGAGGCGCGCTCCTCGAGGTGTCCTGCTATCCACTACACGTCCCAACTTCGAAGGATTGGCCCGTCTTTTTTTTCAACGTCTGAAATCCTGCCCTTGACGAGGTGTTCCGTCCAGCATGCCAAGCTAAGCGAATATTACTATCGTTTGCCTGATGGTCCAGCTTGGACGACATACCTAGCCAGCCTTCCCCGTGGGCGAAGTGCGCCAGAATCCCCGCATGGATGAGCCACCGAAGCCGCTGAGCGTGCGGGTCGGACGTCGCGCGCTGGGAGGTCCTCACGAAGGCATTCCCGGATGGCTGGCCCGACCTCTGGAGAACTTGCTCCTCGACTGCTTCGTCGTTCTTTCCCAGAACAGTCTTCTCCAGGACTTTCTAGATACCGTGGATGCCAAGCTTCAGTGCGCGAGCTTCCCGGAGCGGAACTTCGCAGGCTCGAGTTGGATTGTGAGATTCGTGGAGGACTTGCTCGGCTCACCTGACGTCACCCTCGACTTTCTCGACGAGGGGCTGGCCATGCGGAGGCTGCCCGAGGACAAGCTAGGCGCGCTCTTGACCCGGGCGGCCTCGGCGTGGACGGTCTCGAAACTGAGCGGCGAGTCGCGCCTCACTCGGCGGGTGACTCCCGAACTTCAGGCGCTCGCGGAGAAGGCCGCGGCACGGGAGGAAACTGCCGGCCGGCTGCTATCTGCGGCGTGGGGGCACGTCGGCACGTCTACGGTCGCAGCCCAGACCCGAGCGCCGGCTACCGGGAGAGCGTCCGTGCCGTCGAGGCGGCGAGCAAGGCCATCTTCGCGCCGGCCGACTCACTCTTTACTCTGAACAAGCTGCTCGGCCCCTGAAGAACGAGTCATGGAAATGGAAGCTGACCTTTGAGGTGAACGGCCAAGGCCCGGACAGGGTCGAAGCGCTCACGGCGATTGTCGCGCTGCTGGTGACCGGCCAGATAGACCGGCGCGCGACAGACGACCCGGCCGTTCCTCTACACGTTGACCAGGCCACCGCAGAGACGTCCCTGCCGCTGGCCATCACGCTCGTTGAATGGTTCAGGTCGGGTGTCGTGCTCTACAACCCCAAGGCGCAGAAACGGTGAGGGGCCGCCACGAATCCCCCCGATATGAGGCGCGGCGTTGACGAGGTAATGACCGCGGGGGACGATGGAAAAGGGTTCAAAAAGGGTTCGGCGAGGGCAATTTCGGCGGTCACCAGGCGGTCATAGCGGGGTCGGAATGGGCAGGACCAGACCGGAAAATAAGGTAGTGTACCGTAGTTGTTTCGAGCACTTAGCCTCAAACTCCGCGAAATCTGGAGCCCATGGATACGGTTCAAATCCCTTTTCCCGCTCTTCGTAGGTGCCCATAGTTCGAGTGGTAGCCGTGCGTGTCCCCAATCGACACAGGCGCTGCGTTTGGTTTCCTCTCCAAACGAAAGAGCAGCGTGTTGTTTAGGGTTTGGTCGAATGCGGTGAAGACCAGAAAACGACCGTCTGGCGCAATCGCAACGCCTTCGGGATTTGAAACCCTCAGGGATGTTCAGCTGTTCGACGGTATGCGTGTGCACTTCGAGAGCGACCCAGCTCGCCCTGTCGTTCGCCATCCCTAAGGCAACGAAACGCGGCTTCCTCCATGGGTCTTTCGAGCTTGGAAGCCCGCGGACGGACAAGGCAGCTAGGAGAAGACCTAAAGCGAGCGCGAAATGCTTCCGCGCAAATATTCGCTCGGGCGACGGCTCCTGGCGGACGTTCGCTCTGCTTGAGGCAAAAGCATGGCTTTTACAGCGCAGCGTTTGCCGGAACGCAGAACGCGCCTTCGGCACTCGGGTAAGTATGTGCGCACCGCCACGAGGTCGGACAGTTCTCGTTCCCGACGCGAGCTCTCGAGCAAACGTAGCCACTCGTGCGGCTGAGGTCGGTTATTGACCGCGCCGCGACGTTGAGAGGCACACTGACGGTTCTCCCTGACCTTTCAGGCGTGTTGCGGCGCCGCCGCCCCGGGAGCGGCAACGTCCTCTTCGGCCGGAACCTCCTTGCGTGCGAGCAACATGAACATCACCGGAACCAAAAACAGCGACAGGATGGTGGAGGACGTCAGCCCCCCGCAGACTGCCAGCGCGAGCGGCTGGTTGGATGCGGTTCCCTTCTCCAGCGCGAGTGCAGTGGGGATCAGTCCAATCACCGTAGCCAGACTGGTCATGGCGATTGGGACGAAGCGTGACCTCGCCGCGGCAACGACGGCCTCGAGCTTCTCCGCGCCTTCTCGCGAAAACCTACGGTTGGCGTCGTCGACCAGAAGGATGCCATTGGAGACGGCAATGCCCACCACCATCAGGACTCCCATCAGTGCGGTAATTGAGAATCCCTGACCGAAGGCGAGCAGGGCCATCACGATTCCCGCCAACGACACCGGGATGGTGAAGAGCATCACAAAGGGAAGCCGGAGGGATTTGAATTGGGCCGCCATAATCATGAAGACCACCATCACGCCAAGTCCAATGGCCAAACCGAGGCCTGAGAACGTCTCTCGCATCAGCTGCACCTGGCCCACAAAGCCGAAGGAGAGATGCCGGGTCCTCGAGTCCCGGTGCAGCTTTTGCTCCAGCTCCGCGGCGGCCGTGCCGATGTCGCGTCCTTCGGTCTGCATCAGCACGTGAACGGCGCGCTCGAGATGATTGCGCTCAATGGCGACCGGGCCGACCGACCGATGAATGACACTGTACGTTCCGAGTGCAACCGGATTTCCTTGCTTGTCGATTCGGACCGGGAGGGCGGCGAGGGCGTTTGGGTCTGGGACATCCGCGCCGGCGTAGTACGTAACCACGTAATAGGACTGACCATTGTTCGGATCGATCCACACGCTCGGGGTGTTCAGATTGCCGAGCGTTGCCTCGAGGGTTGTCTGAGCCACCGCACGGGCGCTGACCCCGACCATTCCGGCCTCGTCGCGTTTAATGTCGACCCGGACCTCTGGGTAGTCGTTCTGCAAGGTGACTCGAACGTCACGGATTCCGGCAACGGTTTGCGCCACCCGGGCCACTTCCTTCGCGTCGGCTTCGAGCTGGGCCAGGTTCTCGCCGCGGACCTCCACCACCAGGGGCGCGAAGTAGCCGTTGGCGAAGACCGAGGCCACGAGGCCGCCGGGCCACTGGAGAAACTCGACCCCCGGAAAGTGCTTCACCAGAATCTCGCGCATCCGGTCAGAAAGCTCTCTCTGCGAAAGCTTCCGTTTTTCCGGGTCCACCAGCGCCAGGCGGATGAACCCCATGTGCGGCCCGTTGTTTGGACTCGTCATCGCGCTTCTGGCGTTGTTCGGCGACCCCACATTGGTGAGGACCAGCTCGACGTTCCCCTTCGGGAGCTCTTCCGCAAGTACTTTCCCCATCTCGGCAATTCGCCGAGATGAGTCTTGCAGGGATGTCCCCGGAGCGACCCGCACGTAGACGCGTTCCATGGATTCGTCGATGTCGGGGAAGAAGGTGCTGGGCAGCGTGCCAGCGGCCCATCCAGCACCCACGGTGAGGACCGCACACCCGGCGACAACGGTGGCCCGGTAGGGAAGGACACGGCGGAGCAACTGTGAATAGCCGGCCGCCACGCCGTCAATCATCGCAGCCACGCGACGGGCAAGGGCGGTCCCTTCAGCGTGGCCAAGGAAATACCGACAGGCGACGGGCGTCACACAGACACTGACGAAGTACGACGCGGTCATCGCCATCGCCACCGTCAACGCCAACGGCGCAAACAGCCTCTGGGCCAGACCGGCCAGCAAGAGCACCGGCAAAAGGACGGCCATCGTGGTCAGGGTGGAGGCGAGGACCGGCAGGGCGACGGCGTTGGTTCCCTCGAGCGCCGCTCGGTAGTTGCTCTTTCCCATGCGCTGGTGGCGGTGAATGGACTCGAGGACCACCACCGCGTCGTCCACCAAGCGGCCCATCGCCAGCGTCAGCCCGCCCAGAGTGAAGGCGTTGAGCGTCTGCCCATTCGCGTACAGCACGATGAGGGTGATGGCGAAGGAGAGCGGGATGGCCACCGAAACGATAAGCGTGCCCCGAACGCTTTGCAGAAACAGCAGGATGACCAGCGCGATGAGCACCAACGCCTGCAGCACTTCCTGCTTCAGGCCGTGGTAGCTGGTCCGCACGAACGTCGACTGGTCGAAGACCGCCCTCACCTCGACGCCAGGCGGCAGGTCGCGCAACCCAGCGACCGCCTTTTTGACCGAGTCGACGATTTCCAGTGTGTTTCCGCCGGGGATCCGGAGCACATTGAGGTAGACGGCGTTGTGCCCGTTGACCGACACGGCTTGCGTCTCCGGGCTTCCACCATCCTCGACCCTGGCCACGTCCCGGATGAAGACCGGCTTGTTGCCAACCACCTTCACTATCGCGTTGCCGATGGTCTCGATTCGCGCGGGGACAGCGTTGGTGTAGACGTTCGACTCGAAGTGCGGCGAGATGAAAACGCCCGACGGCAGGAGCGCGTTCGCCCGGGACACCGCCTCTGCAATGTCGGTGGAAGTGAGGCCGCGGGCCTGCGCCGCCGCCCAGTCGACGATGATGTTAATCTGCCGTTGCCGGCCGCCGTTGATGGCTGCACTCGCGACGCCGGGGATTCCCTCCAGGATGGGCTCGATGTTGTTGAGCGAGTAGTCGTAGAGCTGCGGGCCGCTCAGCCCACCACCCGAGACGGCGACCTGGACCACCGGAGCGTTGGAAGGGTCGTACTGGAGGACGAAGGGCGGAAGGACTCCGAGGCTTTTGGGCACCGCGGCCATGGCGAAGGCCGTCTGCTGCTGGACCAGGGTCTGGGCAGCGTTGAGGTCCGTGCCCCACTTGAGCCAGACGAAGACGATGCTCAGGTTGTTTCGCGAGATGCTCTCCACGTGGTCCACGCCCGGCGTTGCGCTGACGTACTTCTCGATGCGCCAGGTGAGCGTCTTCTCCACATCCTTTGGACCGAGCCCCGGCGCCAGGGTGCCCACGACCAACACGGGAGGGGTCAATTCGGGGAAAGTGTCGATGCTCATGCGCGGCGTGGTGACGAGTGCGAAAACCACCACCGCAATACAAACCATCAGGATGGCGATGGGGTTGCTCAACGCGAGGCGCGTCACGGCGTCAGCTCCACGTCGGTGCCCGACTTCGGCGGTTGTGGTTGCGGGACCGCGGAAGACGGATGAGCCATGTTCTGCTCCGCGCCAACGTGGACTTTGTCTCCATCCTGCAACAGTGCCCGCCCTTCCAGCACCACCGGTGTTCCCGGCTTGAGCGAGGGGTCGAGATAGAGCAGGCCCTCACGCTCGCCGAGGAGCGGCACCGCGCGGGCGTGGGCCGTGTCCCCCTCGACAACGAAAACCAGCGCCTTGCCGGTGCGAACCGCCGCTACCGCCAGCGGTACAACCGAAGCCGAGCGGGGCTGACCGACCTCGATGGTCAACTCGGCGGTCGTCCCGACCGGCAACACTCGAGCGGCGTCCGGAACGTCGATTTCAAGATTTACGGTACGGGTCCCGCCATCCGCCGCTGGCGAACGCCGCACAATTTGGCCCACGACGTCCCGCCCGGTTGCCAAGAGTCGCATCGTGACCTTCGCGCCGGGGGCGACCACGGCCAAATCCACTTCCGGCGCGTCAGCTGTGACTCGGACCACGGAGCAGTCGACCATTGACACCACCTCGGAGCGAGCCCTGGCAAGGTACACGCTTGGCATCGTCAGCACTCCCCGTGAGCAAAGGTTGGGCCACCTGGACATTACCCGGGCCTTGGCCGAGGCATAGTGTGGATTGGAAGCGAAAAGGGGAGATTTTCCCTACGGAAGAGGAAGCTTTCCCCCGGGGTTGGGTTAACGACAGCCTCCGACTGGCGCCCCTGCGCGCGCTCACCTCCATGGCATCTCCCTTGCTCGGCCCTGTGCTGGAATGCTGGCCAACCCGTCGTTCCGCGTTTCTGAAGTCGCGACCAGGTCGCCGCCCCCTTCGCTGGCGTCCGGAGTGCAGCCTGGGATGAAACGCACCCAATTGGTGGTGACCATGGTGCTCGCGCTGGCCGCCGTCCTGGCCGTCGCTGTCTGGGACGAGCGACGGGAAGCGCGTGCAGCGCTGGAGGATTTCGCTGCACAGCAGACCGCCGTGGCGAGAAGCGCTGCCATCGCCCTCGCGGACCGTGTCGATAGCCCCGAGTGCGCCGACGTGGGAAGCCCGTGCCTGCTCGGTGCCTTGCAGGCGATTGGCAGTTCAACCGAGCAACCTGGTGCGGTGCGGGTTCTGGTCCGCGTTCCCGCTCAGCCACAGCTCCTCGACGCCAGCGGAAAAGCGGTCACGGCCCGCGAATCTCGCGCTCTGTGGCGACTCGTCCTGGGAACGGCTCTAGCCGCTCTCCTGGTGGGGTGTTTCGGCGGTCTCGCACTCCGCGAGCAGCGCCGCGAGCTCGAGCTACACCGTTGCCAGTGCCGTCGCGCCTAGGGGACAGAGCCTGGTACCTCGATTCGGTGAGGAGCCGTACTAGTTAAACGCGCTCCTGTCGAGCACTACCGGACGCGGGTTCGATTCCCGCCCCCTGCGCATGGTGGAGTCAAACCGGCCATAAACTCCGCGCGCTCGTGTCCGTCCACCCCCTCGAAAGGGCGACCGCCGGCGGGTTGCCCCGTGCGCCGTCTGCGCTACCAGTCCTCAAGTAAGTCAGCCTCTTCATCAGCTCCTGAAGCCCGCACCGGGAGTGCAGAAGCAGTTGCAGCGGAGCAGAGGTTGCGCTGGATTCCCAACGGGGCCACCTCGGGTGCGCAATACGTTTCACGCCTGACCGACGGTGGTAGAGGCGGCCGCGTCGCCGCGGGCATGGTCGTGCCATTCACGGAGATGGGGGCATTCATGACGACGAGAGTTGGCGAGCGACTTCGTTGGGGGCTAGTCATCGTCAGCGCCAGTGTTCTGGGTGCGTGCGACCAGCCCAAGACCACGGCGCCTCCGCCAGCCGGCGCCCCGAGATGGGCCAGCTGTTCTTCGTTTTTCTCATCCTCGGGCTCGAACGCTCGTTCCGCGTGCTGGAAATTCAATGGCCGCGCCTCCTCCGGGTGCTGCCTGGCTACACGGTTGGGGCGCTTGGCGCCTTCTGGACCTTCCAGCGAACGCTGGCGATTCTCGGGGGGTGGGGATGAGGGCCAATCGACGTTTCATCCTTCTTCTGGTGCTGGCCGCGGTCCCGGCCTGGGCGCACCAGCAGCAAGGGCAGGCGGCCGGCTTCCTTGCCGGACTGAGGCACCCGGTCTCCGGCCTGGACCACGTATTGGCAATGGTATCCGTCGGCCTGTGGGGGGCGCAGCTCGGACCGCCGGCGATTTGGCTGCTCCCCGTTACCTTCCCGCTGGTGATGGCATTCGTCGTCTGCTTGCGCGAGCCCTGGACGCGGATCGCCGTCCGAGTGGCCGGCAGCTGGATCGCTGCCACTGGGTTGTTGATGCTCGGCTGGCGCCTGAGTGGGCGTGGTTGACTGGGCATCCAGTCGTTGCACTGAGGCCGAGCAGGCACCATCTCGTGGCGCTCTCGAGAGCTCTCTCCGGCCCAGAGAGGCGCCCGCCGACCCCGACGGCACGGGTGGCTGCTGCAGGAGATCAGGCAGCGCCTTCCCGGACGTGGCTCACCTCGGCCCGCGCCGTGACCGGAGGGAGAGAACGATGGAACTGAGCACGACCGAGATCCTGCTAGATCTTCTGAAACACGCAGCGGCAGCGCACGGAATCCACGAGAAGGAGCTGGGCAAGCCCGACCCAGACTGGCCGCAGTGGTACGCTGAGTACATGACGCGCGCGTTGGCTCAGGCCGGCTACCCCATTAGCCGGGCATCCTCGTGATGGCTCCAGCGCATTCACTGCGGGACCTGTGCGCTCGAGAGAGGGCCGATGAGCCCCAACCGCGAAGGACGATCGGCGAAACCACAACTCGTAGGAGGAGTCTGAACAGCTTCTAGTCACATTGAGAGCTCAAGATGAACGATCAACCACAGTCGGATCAGGCTTCTGAAGTCCGAGATCAAGAGATCCGTGCGGCACTGGACCAGCATTGGGCGGCGTCCGATGCCAATGATTTTGAGACGGAGCACCGTATCTACCACGAGGACGCGGTGCTGGATTACCCGCAGTCAGGGGAGCGAACTCGCGGTCGACGCAACATACAGAACCAACGCGCTAGTCAGCCGAGTAAAAAGCGGTTTGCTGTCCGACGAATCATTGGCGGCGGTGATCTTTGGGTCACCGAATTCATCCTGACATATGACGGAAAGCCGTCCTACACTGTGAGCATCATGGAGTTCAGGGGCGACAAAGTTGCGCGGGAAACACAGTACTTCGCGGATCCATTTGTGGCTCCCGCATCGCGCGCTCAATGGGTCGAACGGATGGACACATAATCCCGAGGTGCCGGAATTAGCTGACGTCGAGAACAGAGATGACGCTAGAAACCAAGCAAGTCCTGATCGACGCGGTCACCGAAGAAGTCGCCCTTCAGGACGTGGGCTTTCGTCACAGCACCTTCTCCGAGGGAGGGACAAGAGGTGGATTGGAAACTGCTGGTCCAATTTGCGCTGCTGGGTAGCAGTGACTTCGAACAATACGCCATCCTCCTGGTACGCGTTTCGATAGGACTGTTCTTCGCAATCTCGGGGGCAAACAAAGTGTTTGCCCCCGGCGGAACAAAACCTGTCTACAAGACGCTCGTTAAGGCCAAAGTCCCGTTTCCCTACCAGATGGCTTATTTCGTGTCGGGTGTCGAATTCATTGGCGGAACCTTGGTGGCCGCTGGGTTTCTTTCGAGCCTGGCCTGCGTGGCTCTACTGGTCGATATGATTGTCGCGACCTTAACCGAAGCGGTCTCCACCCTACCTAAGGGACTCTCGCCCCTCAACTGGCTCGACGATTTTCTCTACCTGCCGGAAGTTCTGTACGTGCTCTTTTTCCTCTGGCTGCTTTGCTCTGGTCCGGGAAAGTTCAGTGTGGATTACTGGCTTGCCGGCAAGCTACTGACGCAGCTCAAAATGTCATGAACTTACTCGCCTTAGCGCTCGTCCTCGGTGTCTCTCATGCCGGCGAAGGGAGTCAAGGTTCCTCTTGTCCGCTGGTATCCCGCGCGTCCAGGCAGCGGCCGCTGGCAGGCGGCGTATTTGGTAGGCCGAAATTATCTCGAACCACAGTTCGGCGTGACGTCAACCGCGACGAACACATGATTTGGCTCACCGAAGCAAATCAACGCAGGAACTGGTGGACGTGGGCTATGCAGAAGCTGGCCCAAGATACGAAACTTAAAGTATTTCTAGCCGCCCACTGGGTTCAGACGAGGTAGGCATGCCCCGATTGCTTTCAGTGAATGTCGGTCTACCGCGCGACGTGACATGGAACGGCAAAAATATCCGCACCGCGATTTGGAAATCTCCGGTGACGGGACGGCGTATGGTGCGCAAGCTCGATATCGATGGCGATGCGCAAGCCGACCTCGTCGGTCACGGGGGGGAGCAACGCGCCGTGTTTGTTTATCAGATGGACTCGTATCACTACTGGGAGCGATTGCTCGGACGTTTAGATTTTGTCTTCGGCCAGTTCGGAGAAAACTTCACTGTTGATGGACTTGCTGATAACGAGGTCTGCATCGGCGATCGATACCGCATTGGTGAAGCGATATTTGAAGTGTCACAGCCGCGCGTAACGTGCTACCGCGTCGGCATCCGCATGAATGAACCGCATATGGCGGCGCTTCTCGTAGAACATCGAAGACCAGGATTTTACTTTCGCGTGTTGCACGAGGGAGAAGTAGGTGCGGGCGACGACATTGCAAAACTCTCTGACGGTCCAGAGCGAACCAGCGTTGCCGAGGTTGACGCTCTCCTGTATCTGCCAGGGCATTCCAGCGAGGAGCTGCAACGCGCGTTGCGGATCCCTGCACTTAGCAAGGGTTGGCAGAGTTCGTTTCAAGCAATGCTCCAACAAGACCGGCACCCCAAAACTACGGTGGGGAATCCGGGACTAGCAGATGAGGCACAAACACCAGCGTGGGGCGGCTTTCGGCAGATGCGAGTCGCGAACATCAAAAAGGAAAGCGAAAGCGTAACTTCCTTCATTCTTTCGCCAGTCGGTGGGCAGCCTCTTCCTCTTTTCCAAGCGGGTCAATTTGTGGTTTTGCGTTTGCACCTCGACGCGGGCAAACAGCCCGCTCTTCGCAGCTATTCGTTGTCGGATCTGCCCGTATCTGATCATCTACGCATCAGCGTCAAGCGCGAATTGAATGGGGTCGGCAGCGTATTTTTGTGTAGCCGTACGCGAGAGGGCGATGTCTTGGACGTTAGTGCGCCGCGCGGAAGCTTTACGCTGCGTCCCAGCCAAGGTCCGGTGGTCTTGCTGAGCGCTGGAGTAGGCGCAACGCCCCTGATGTCGATGCTGCACGCACTCGCTGCCGAGAGGTCCCAACGAGAGGTCTGGTGGATCTATGGAGCGCGCAATCGCGTCGAGCATCCATTTGCAGAAGAATCGCGTTCATTACTGAAACAGCTCTCGCACGGACGCGAGTACATCGTGTACAGCAGGCCCGCTGCGATCGACCAAGTCGGGGCAGACTTCGATGCTCCGGGGCACATTGACACGCCTCTGCTAGAAAAACTCGGCGTATCAAAGGACAGCGACTTCTATCTATGTGGCCCCTCTTCATTCTTGGAGAATATGCGCGATGGGCTGAGAAACTGGGGCGCGCTCGCCGGGAAGGTGCGCACCGAAATCTTCGGTTCTCTCGAGGCGATTACCCCTGGTATGGCGCAGGTTCGTCACACACCTCATCCGCCCCTCGGGCCGCCCGGATCTGGCCCGCCGGTCTCATTCGCGCGCAGCGGCATTACCGCTGCTTGGGACCCGAAATTCGCGAGCTTGCTCGAACTTGCCGAAGCGTGCGACGTTCCGGTCAGGTGGTCGTGCCGGACTGGAGTCTGTCATACCTGCATGACCGGTCTCATTGCCGGGTCCATTATTTACAACCCTGAGCCGCTGGAGAGGCCCGCGTCGGGGAGCGCGCTCGTATGCTGTTCCCAGCCAAACGTGGATGTCACTCTGGATCTTTGAGGAAAACGGCAGGAGTCTAATTATGCGTTCTGACATTGTGCCCGGGGGTAATTTTCCCGATTACGAACTGCCCGATCACACGGGCGAACTGCGCAAGCTCAGCGAGCTACAGGGCGACGATCCGCTAATCCTTACGCTTGCGCGCGGCCACTATTGCCCAAAGGAGCACCAGCAGCATCTTGAACTCGCCGCGTTCTACCCGAGGATCGCAGTGGCGTACACTCAGATCGCCACGATCGCCACCGACGATCACCATACTCTGCAGGAATTCCGTGCGTCAGTCGGAGCGGAATGGACCTTCCTTTCGGACCTTGACCGAACGATTCAGAAGGATCTCGACATCCAGGAATACACCGACCCCGAGCACAATCCGATGATCCCGCATACGCTCGTTCTCAAGCCGGGGCTTGTAATCTACAGCATCTATAACGGCTACTGGTTTTGGGGCCGTCCGTCGGTCATCGATCTTTGGCACGATCTGCGTGCCGTGACGAGCGCCATCCGCCCCGACTGGGATCTGAGTACCCCTGGACTCCATGAAGCGTGGAATGCAGGTGACCTCTCGCGTTTTCACGGGTGGAACAAACATTCCAATATGGAAAGGCCGCCGGTTGCGCTGAAGAAATAATTCAGCCCACCATTTGCGATCTAGTGCGGTATTGAACAGCACCGGCGGGTGAATCGTGACAAAGGCACCGGAGACGGACACGCTTGATTTCGGAAGTGGATTGCCGATTCGTGATCTCCGCGAGGCGGAACGATGTGGCGCCAGGTTCCGAGCGCCGGCAGGGCGCTAGGCCTTAGTCGCTAGCCCGGACGGCAGCCCTTCCAGTCCTGAGTTGCCCACCGGCCCTCCGAACGGACTCTCGTGTATGGCTGTCGAACTGCACTTCGGTTGTTGAAATAGTCAAGAGCGACTTGACTAAATTGGCCAACCTCAATGAGATTGTTTGTAGCAGCCCCAGATGTCGGCAACACGCAGATTAAGAAAGCCATTCACTCTGTTCAGGTTTGACGGCGTTTCAAGAAGGACCTCCGGCTTGTCAGGCGTCGGGCCGCCGCCGGAATTCAGAATGATCCCCGTATTGGCCAGCTTGATGTAGCAGGGATTGTCTGGCTTGATCACTGTCCCGCCGAGAATTCGGACGTAGAAGTCCTTCGATTTGTCCTGGTCGCTCACGGTGAAGAAGTGAGTTGCGAAGAAGCCTTCGTGTGCAATCGGAGCGTGAGGTAGATGCACGCGATCCCTCCTGTTGTCGGTAAATGAGGGTCCAACTGGAAACGCCGACGGTCGAAAGAAGCGTTTCAGCTACTGGCCACCCTCTAACGGGCAGCTAGTTCAGGAGCGATTCCCAGTTGGCTGGCACCCTTCCTGCGGGTCCAGGTGTGGGCTGACTTTCGGGATGCGCGTGCGGCGGAAGCAATTCGAGACCTTTGATCATCCCCGGCTTTTCGTAATCGAAGAACCAGTCTTCGCCCGGCTCAAAGCTGCTTATGATCGGATGCCCTGTTGCCGCTGCGTGCTTCGATGCATGCTGACTCGGAGAACTGTCACAGCATCCGATGTGGCCGCACTCCGCACACCGTCGGAGATGAAGCCACCAACCTTTCGGTGAGGCCAGGCATTCAACACACCCGTCGCCGCTCGGTTTCGAAGCGAGATTAAATCCGCGGGGAGCTTTCGTCATCTACGCTGTTCCTTTAGACGCCGGTCTGTTCCACGCACCGGTATCATATCGACGTTTTGTAGTCTCCGATCAGAGAGTCGCTCGCCCCGAGATCCCGCTGTCTGGGAGCTGAACTTGCCGGGCGGCCCTTTGGACGCACGTGCCGCCCGGCGGTTTGCGTGTGGCGGCCTCTCCGTAGGTGTGGCCGCCCCGCGGCGCTCAGCGTTTTACGCTGTCGTCACACATCCTCGGACTGCGCCCCCTTGAAGACGAGGCGTGCTGCCGAAGGCGGGGGCCCTTCGGCGAGCCTCGTGCCGCCGCTTAGGGCTCCCGCGGGTAGGCCAGGTTGACGGGGTAAAGCGTCGTAATGTTGTGCACCACGTCCACGGCGAACGCCGCACCACTTCCGTGGCACACGTCGCAGGCTTCGACGGCGCCAGCATCGGGGGGACTGTAGGTGTTGACTTCGGCGTGGGCGTAGGCCGCGGCCGAATCATGGCACGTGATGCACGCCCGGGCGGTGGGAGCAAGGTAGGCGTTGTTGGTGCACGCACCGGCCGAACCGCAGGTCTGTCCAAAGGCGCAGGGCGCGGTGGCCGAGCAAGCGGCATTGGAGTCGCCGTGGCAGTTGGTGCAGGAGCGAACGTCCACCGGCGAGAGCACCTGTTGGAAATTGCTGAGGCCGCCGTGCGAGCTGAAGATGTTGTACGTGCCCGCCGGAATGGGTGGGTTGGCCCAGGGCGTGCCGAGGTTGCCCTGTTCGGCAAACCCCTCGCGCAGTCGCGCGTAATGAATGTTGTGGATCAACTTCTGGAAGTCGATTTCCACTCCCGGAGTCGGGTCAATAAAGGCGACGCAGGCACCTGCGGTACACATTTGCCAGCTCAACGCTGGGTTCGCGGGGTCATAGCCAGCACACTGGGTATTGGTGGTGCAACTGCCCGTCGAGGTGCCGGCCAAATCGTCCTGGGCGAACTGGGCGTGGCAGACGTTGCACGTCTCAGCGTTCTTTCGCTGGTCACCGTGGAGCGCCAGGTGCGGGAAGAAGACGCCGCCGTCTGTGGACGCGCCGTGGCACGACGCGCACGCCTCCTGAGTTACCACCTGACGGCCATTCGCGGGGAGCGGTCCAGTGTTTTGGAAATTCACCACCGTTTGGGCGTCCACGGCGTCCCGGATGCCATTGGTTGTCTTGGCCCAGTAGAACCACACCGTGTAAATGCCGGGCGGAGCGGGCTGCGGGGTGAGGCCACTGTTGATGGGGGCCAGCGCATTGGCTGGCCACGTGGTGCTCGGCGTATAGGTGTAAGTCTGTGTCGCCGCGGTGTACGCGAGGGTTCCCTGCGCGGCGGTCTTCATCGAGAGGCCGCCGGTGGCAGTCCCGAACACTCGCTGCTGGTTGGACGTCGGCCCGGCGACGAAGAAGGTGCCCGACCAAGCAGAGTTGGTGCCGAGGTCCGTGACGGCGGCACCCGTGTTGTCGAAGAGCTGGAAGCTCAACGTTGGTGTGTCGCCGACATTGAAGCTGCCGCCCGAGCCGCTGCCTCCTGTGACGGTGACGTTCTGGAAGGTATAGCCGTCGAGAGAAATAGGCGGCTGCCACTGGCTAATGTTGTGTACGCTGTCCACCGGGGCGAAGCTTCCAACTTCTGCGGCATGGCAAGTGGCGCATTGTGTGTCTGGAGACACGCTGCTGATTGCCGGATGTGAGGTGGAGATGCAGGAACCGAAGGTCACCGAGCCGGCGGTGGTGTCACAAGTTGCAAGCGAGTTGCCCGGCGTTTTCAACCCAACCGGGTACACCTGCTGGCAGTCGGAGTTGCTGGCACAAGCGACCCCACCTGGCAGCGGGCCGAACACAGTGGGTGGATAAATGTTATTGTTAACATCCACGCCGCCATCCGGAAGCGGCGCGCCGCCCGTGACGCCGCCACCCGGTTGGTTGTACGTGAAGAAAACATTTTCATGGCAGGTGCCGCAAGCCGCCCGCGAAAGGGTGGTCTGCCACACGCTGTTGACGTGACAGGCAGTGCAGTCCTTCTCCATCGCGCTGTCCCCGGTGAGGGTTTCGTAGCTAAACGCTCCAGGAAAAGGAATTGGAGCAATACCGCCGTTAGAGGTGGGCACAATGGGCGCTACCGCCACCGTTGTGCCCCCCAGGGGCATCAACGGAAACCCAACATTCAGGTATGCGGGGAGTGAGGTGTCACTACCTAGGCCGTAGTCTTCGTGTGGGACGCCTGGAGCGAGTTGATGCTGTCCCCGGTGCGCGCTGTGCACTTTGCGAACCAGAGGATTGGGGCTGTAGCCCCGCCAGTTATGGCAGGCCTTGCACGTCCCGATGGGAAGCGAGTCGAGGGAGTAGTCGCCGACATTGGAGCGGGGAGGCTCGGGCGCAATGTGAGCGATGTACGTCTTGCCCCCCGTTGCGTGGTTCTGGTGACAGGCGAAGCAGGTCGAGTTGTGCTCGGTGGCGGAAACCTGGCCGCCATCCCCGGGGCCACTGATGAGGGTTTCCACGTTGGCGGTGCCAATCTGGAAGTCGACGAGCGTGAAAGCCTGGTCAATGGCATTCGCCGCGTTGGACGGTGGACCTGGACTGAGCGCCCAGACGCCGACGGTATAAGTGCCTGGAAGCTGGCCAGGGGGAATGGGACCTGCGTCCACAACGCTGATGGGCTCAAGCGTATAGGTGATGGTGTTGTCCGCATTCACCACCCGGTTTGGCGGGCCGCCGTCCGGGAAGCCCAGGAGTGGCGCGTAGGCCGCGAAAACGGCGTAGGGGACATTCAGCAAGTCCACGTTGGTGACGGTGGTGAGCGGGTCCCGCGGCCCATAGACGAAGAGCTCGGCGGTCGCGAGGGTTGAAGAGGCGAGTTGCGTGCCACAGTTGTCCGTGAAACCGATGGTGAGCACCGGCTGTTCTCCCGTCTGGAAGAAGGAGCCATTGCTCGGGCTCGAGACCGCGACGCTTGCCGTCAACCCTGCGGTTTGGCCCGGGGCGAGTCCAGTGCACCCTCCTGCACCGGGAGCCCCGGCATCTCCTGAAGGGCCGGCCGGGCCTGTCGGGCCAGTTGGCCCGGTTGGGCCAGTTGGGCCCGTCGAGCCGGTGCACGCAGCTGCCAACATGGCGATGACCATTAATGTTTTTCGAAACATATAAGTCTCTTTTCCCGAGCGGACCCGGCAACTACTGCACATTTCGTGCGCGGCGCGAATGACCTCCGAGGGCGGAGAGTCCAGCGCCTCCTCGGCATACCGCCCGACGATGGCACTGAGAGTAAGGGCGACCTTCGGCGGCCGTTCCCCTCGGGTGCAGCCGCCTCATGAGCCGAGACGAGTCGCAAACGAGCAACGGCAGCATGGCCACCCCTCGAGACATCGGACCCCCTCACACGAAGAAGAAAGCCTAAAAGCCTATTTTGTGGAAGCGCAAAATCCACCGGCCGTGCGCAAGACTTGCGTGTTGCGCGATGGTTGTGGGCGGCAGCGCGGCCAGTCTGTGCGCTGCCGCACATACTGCGAAACGGCACAGACTCTTGCCCTCGTCGGCAGCAGCAGCGCAGTCGTATTCAGCGTGCGACGGGCATTCGAAGCCAATGCCGAGTCCTCCCGAAACAGGTCCCTCCGGACGTCGAAGCAGTTTCCGCGATGGTTCACTCTTCCTGGATTCAACGGAGGTGGGCCGCACTGCCGGCAAGCGCTGTCGTGAAGGTCCGAAGGAAGCACTTCAAGAACTCCCGACGGCCGCGTTGGAACCGACCGCTAGACGAAGTCCGCGGCCAACGTTACACCGAACGGCGGAGGAGTGAATCGCGCTTAGTTTGCCGGCTTACTCGGCAGCAAGCGGTCGTATTCTTTCTTGACGACGGCGTAGCATTCGCAGACGCGCCTCTCAAGCCCCGGGCGGTCAAGCACCGTGATGTGCCCGCGTCGGTATCGAATGAGCCCCGCCCCTTGCAAATGGCCGGCAGCCTGAGTAACGCCTTCGCGCCGAACTCCCAGCATGTTGGCGATGAGCTCTTGCGTCATGACGAGAGCATCGCCATGGAGTCGGTCCACACTGAGTAGGAGCCAGCGGCACAGCTGCTGGTCCAGTGAATGGTGCCGATTGCACACGGCAGTCTGCGCCATTTGAGTAAGAAGGGCCTGCGTATAGCGGAGCATCAAGTGCAGGACAGCGCCGGAGCGCGCGAACTCCTGCATCATCAACTTCGCGGTCAAGCGAAACCCGTACCCGCCGCTCTGGACGACTGCGCGGCTCGGTGTCGATTCGCCGCCCATAAAAAGCGAAACGCCAACGACGCCCTCGCGCCCGACAACGGCAATCTCTGCGGACGCCCCGTCTTCCATCACGTACAAGAGCGACACAATCGATGTCGTCGGGAAATATACGTGCGTCGTGGGGGTCCCGGGCTCGTAGAGCACGCTGCCGAGGGGCATTTCTACGGGTTCCAAGTACGGCAGCCAGCGGCCGGATTCGACCGGGGGCAGCGCTGCCAGTAGTCCATTCTCTTTCGAGTCGTCGGCTGAGACCAAGGGCAACTCCAATGACAGTCCGAGGGTCGACCGAGAAGCGATTTTCTCTCCTTGTCCGCCTCGAGGCAAGCAACGGACGGGCCCAGATGGGCGTTGCCTGCAGGGCTTTCCCTTGGTGAACCACTGGCAGCAACGTAGCGCTCGCTCTGTCGCTCGCTTTGAGCGCTGCGCGCCTCGGAGTTCGCCATCTGGTCGTGTCGCAAGACCGATGCCTTCATGACGGTGGGTTCTTCACCCGCGCCAGCTCAGGCCTCCATCGGTGCAAGTGTCGCCCCTTCAAAGGCGCGAGAAATCCGCGCGTCTTCCGTCTTAGGCACTGTGCTGTTTGGGAGCGTAGCCAATGAGTGACTTGACGTAGTCCGTGCGAAGCAGGTCTGCGGCGTTCTCGCCATGCGTGGCGTCTCTGAGTCCTCGCATCGCGGCTACCGACGGGAAGCCATTCTCTTCGAGCCAGTGTTCTAGCCCAGCAATCAGCGTTCCGAGGTGGCCGGGGCCGTGACGAAGCAACGCGGACGTCGTCATGACGGCATCGGCGCCGGCAAGTAGGTACTTCACGACTTGCTCGTGAGAATCGACGCCCCGGCTCGCGGCGAGCGACATCTTGACGTTTCGCGACAAGAGCGCGATCCAAACTAAGGGCAAATGAATTTCTGCCGGTGTTGAGAGGTGCACGTCCAAGGTGAGGGTCAGCGACTCCAGGTCTATATCCCGGTGAAAGAAGCGATTGAAGAGAACGAGTCCGTTCGCTCCGGCCTTCTCCAATTGGGCTGCCATGTGCCCCAAGGCGCTGAAGAAGGGTGACAGCTTGAGCGATACAGGGATGCGAACACTTGCCTTGACCCGACGGACGACGTCGAGATACTTCGCCTCGACGTCCAGTCCGCTCGTCCCCGCGTCCGCCGGGACCAAAAAGAGGTTCAACTCCAAAGCGTCGGCGCCAGCTTCTTCGAGGAGCCTCGCGTACTCATGCCACCCGTCACGGGTGGTGCCATTGAGACTGGCGATGACTGGAATGGAGAGGGCTTCCGAGGCTCGCCGTAGGGTTTCTAGGTGTCCTGACACTCCGCGGTAGTAGTCGGGGAGTTCAGGAAAGTAGGTCCCTGCCTCCGCCTGCGAGAATGACCCCTGCTCAGTCAGCACGGCATAGGCTGAATCCTCGGCGCGAATCTGCTCCTCATACAGAGACGCCATCACGACTGCAGCGGCCCCCGAATCCTCAAGGCGGCGCATTCCGTCGAAGCTCGCCGTAAGGGGCGATGCTGACGCGATAATCGGGTGCCTCAGCTCGAGTCCCAGGTACCTCGTCGCGAGGTCCATGGTCAGACTTCTTCCCAGTGTGGCAAGAACCGGCTCCCGTCGCGAGCCGCCATGTCTTCGTAGAGTCGGTAGCGTTCATCCAGCGCGAGCTGCGCCTGGGTCAACATGGCGCGCGCTTCGTCAGGACGGGTTTGTGTCAGCGATGTGAACCGGACCTCATTGTCCCGGTACTCCTCGAGCGAGATGCGGGGGCGTGTCGAGTCCAACCGGAAGGGGTTCATGCCTCTCTTGCGCATGCCAGGGTCAAATCGCAGGAGGGGCCAGTGGCCGCTCGCCACGGCACGCGCCGCTTGCTTCATGCCGTGTCGGAGGTCGGTTCCGTGGGCAATGCACTGCGAATAGGCGAGGACGAGTGCTGGACCGTTGTAGGCCTCTGCCTCGCGCAAAGCGATGAGGGCTTGCTCGCTGTTGGCGCCCATCGAAATCTGCGCGACGTAGACGTTGCCGTAGGCGATGGCCATTAGGGCCAGGTCCTTCCGCGGAGACTTCTTTCCCGCTGCGGCAAATTTCGCTGAAGCTCCCAGCGGCGTCGCTTTCGAGGCTTGGCCCCCTGTGTTGGAGTACACCTCGGTGTCGAGTACGAGGACCTTGACGTTCTTGCCAGTCGACAAAACATGATCGAGGCCGCCGAAGCCGATGTCATAGGCCCAACCATCGCCACCGACGAGCCATACGGAACGGCGTACCAAGAAGTCTGCGACGGCCGTTAGATTCTTGGCGTCGGCACCATCGTCCTCCTCCAGCTTGGCTTTGAGGGCCGCCACGCGCTGGCGCTGGATACGGAAATCCGACTCGGTAATCTGTGGTGCGCTTAGAACTGCCGCAACCAAATCTTCACCAATTTGCGGCGCCAGCTTTGTAGCTAGCGAGCGAGCCAGTTCCGCCTGCTGGTCGATGGCAATCCGGTAGCCCAGGCCGAACTCGCCATTGTCCTCGAAGAGCGAGTTGGACCAGGCCGGCCCGCGTCCGTCCGCGTTCTTCGACCACGGCGTGGTCGGTAGATTGCCGCCATAAATCGATGAGCAACCGGTGGCGTTGGCAATTTGGAGCCGGTCCCCAAACAGCTGCGAGAGCATCTTCAAGTACGGCGTCTCGCCACAGCCAGCGCAAGCGCCCGGGAACTCGAACAACGGCTCGAGAAACTGCATCCCTCGCACGTTCGCAAAATTCACTCGAGTCCGGTCCGCCCAGGGCAGCGTCTCAAAGAAAGTGATGTTGGTTCGTTCCGCCTCGAGGTGCTCCAAGCGCGGCTTCATGTTAATCGCCCGCTTCCGAGCGTCGTCCGGACTGTGTGCAGGACAGTTCTCCACGCAGACCCCGCACCCTGTGCAGTCCTCGACGTACACTTGGAGCGTGTAACGCGAATCCGGATAGCCACGTGCGTTGATTGCCGCCGCCCGAAAATGGGTGGGCGCATCCTTCAGACTGCCCTTCTCGTAATACTTGGCCCGAATCACGCTGTGCGGACACACCACCGCGCATTGCCCGCACTGGATACAGAGGTCCGATTCCCAGATGGGCACTTCCTCGGCGATATTTCGCTTTTCGAAGCGCGTTGTTCCAGTGGGGTAGGTGCCGTCGACCGGCATCGCGCTGACTGGCAGCGCATCTCCGCGCTGCACCATCATCGCGGCAGTGACGCGTTGGACAAACTCCGGTGCTGACTCGGGCACCGTCCGGTCGAGCGTGCGCCGACTGGTGACGGTTGTTGGAATCTTTACCTCAAAGAGACTGGCCAAAGCCGTGTCAATGGCTTCGAAATTCTTCTTGACGATTTCCCGGCCCTTTCGGGCGTAGGTGCGCTCGGTCTCCTCTTTAATTTGAGCGATTGCCTGCTCACGGGGTAGCACCCCAGACAGCGCGAAGAAGCAAGTTTGGAGAATGGTGTTGGTGCGAGAACCGAGGCCCAGCGAAGATGCGACTTTCGAAGCGTCGACGACATAGAGCTTCAGTTTTTTGTCGAGGACTTGCTTCTGGACCTCCCGTGGCAGCTCATTCCACACCACCGCCGCGTCGTAGGGACTGTTCAAAAGCAGCGTTGCTCCATGCGCTGCCGCGCCAAGCACATCGAACTTAAAAAGGAATTCGAATTTATGAACTCCGACGAAGTTTGCAGACTTGAGAAGATACGGGGCTCTGATGGGTTTGGGGCCGAAACGTAAGTGCGAGATGGTATATGAGCCGGATTTTTTCGAGTCGTAGACGAAGTACCCCTGGGCGTGGCGGTCCGGGGATGCGGCGAGAATCTTGGCGGTGTTCTTGTTCGCCCCCACCGTGCCATCGGCGCCAAGCCCGTAGAACAAGGCCCGAACGACCTCCGCTGGTTCGACGTCGAAACTTGCATCGGTTGAAAGACTGGTGCCAGAGACGTCGTCGACGATGCCCACCGTGAAACCGTGCCGTGATTCGGGGTGTTTCAGCACATCGAATACGGCCTTCGCCATGGAAGGGTCGAAGTCCTTCGAACCCAGCCCGTAGCGGCCGCCGATGACTTTGGGCATGTGAGTGACGTTGCCATCCGCAAACGCCTTGGCGTAGGTGGTGACGACGTCCAGATAGAGCGGCTCGCCTGGTGCGCCGACCTCCTTGGTCCGGTCGAGCACGGCAATCGATTTCACGCTCTTCGGCATTGCGGCCAGGAACGCCTTGACGTCCCACGGCCGGTAAAGAGCCACCCGAAGAACACCCACTTTGTCACCTCGACTGCTGAGCCAGGCCGCTGTCGCGTCGAGCACCTCGCACGCTGAGCCGATGGCAATCACCACTCGCTCTGCGTCGGCATCGCCGCTGTAGCGGAAAAGGCGGTAACGACGGCCTGTCAATGCTCCGAGCCGGTCCATGGCCGTCTGCACAATTGCTGGCACTCGTGCGTAGAACGAATTCACTGATTCTCGCGCTTGGAAGTAGGTGTCCGGGTTGTGTGCCGTGCCGCGGACCACCGGGTGGTCGGGCGTCAGGGCGCGGGCGCGATGAGCGCGGACGAGTTCGTCGTCGATGAGCTCCCGAATCTGACTGTCCGGGATGAGCGTGATTTTGTTCTCCTCGTGCGAGGTACGGAACCCGTCAAAGAAAAACATCAAGGGAACCCGCGACTCCAGCGTGGCCGCTTGCGCAACGACGGCCAGGTCATGCGCCTCCTGGACTGATGCCGCTGCCAGCATGCCGAAGCCAGTCATGCGTGCGCTCATGACGTCGGAGTGGTCTCCGAAGATGGACAAGGCTTGGGTGGCCAGGGCGCGCGCCGCGACGTGAAAAACGCACGGCGTCAGCTCGCCCGCGATTTTGTACATGTTGGGCAACATCAGAAGTAGGCCCTGTGAGGCCGTGAAGGTGGTGGTCAAAGCACCACTTTGCAGCGCGCCGTGCACTGCGCCTGCAGCCCCGCCCTCGGATTGCATTTGCTGAACCACGGGCACCTGGCCCCAGATGTTCTTCAGGCCCTGCGCCACCCACGCATCGGCGAGCTCCGCCATTGTCGAGGAGGGAGTAATGGGAAAGATGGCGCAAACCTCGTTCACGCGATAAGCGACGTGCGCCGCCGCGGTGTTGCCGTCCATGACTGCCGTTTTCAAAGCCAGAGGCTGGTCGTTACCTTTCATGGCCTCACCTTGAAGGCTGCTGGGAGAGCGGCCTGACCAACAGAACCAACGTTTGCGTCAACGCGGCGCTCGGGGACCATCTCGATGGCGTGGCAGGGACATTGCTCGTAGCAGACGGCGCACCCGGTGCAGAGGGCCTCGTCCACGCGGTAAAACCGACCTTTCCCCAGCTTGACGATGGCTTGCTCGGGGCACGCTGCGTAGCAGTTGTCGCATTCGAAGCAGTTCCCGCACGAGAGGCACCGGCTGGCCTCGAAACGTGCCTCGGACTCTGAGAGGCCGGAGAGAATTTCCTCGAAGCCTCGCCGCTGTCCCATCTCGGTCGCCCGTTGCTCTCGACGGTCTGCCTCGAGGTACAGGGGAAGATTCAACAGCTCGAAGCCAGCAATGGGATGCGCTGGCGGCCTCTCGTAAACGTTGCCTCGAAGCCAAGCGTCGATGTTGCGCGCCGCCTTTTTGCCATGCCCCACCGCCGCAGTCATGGTGCGCGCCCCGCCAATCATGTCGCCGCCAGCAAATAGCCCCGGATGCCCAGTCTGCAGTCGGCGGTCCACCTCGACGAGGGCTCCTTGGCCAATCCGCACTCCCGGAATTGTCTGCAGAAACCCAACATCCGAGTGTTGCCCTACAGCTAGTACCAATGAGTCGGCCTTGAGTCGCTCCAGCTTGCCGGTGCCAACGCAGCCCGACCCGTCGGGAAGCATCTCCATTTTCTCCACCAGCAGCTCGTCCTCGCCGAATTGCTTCACCGTCGACAGCCACTTAATTTTCACGCCCTCGGCAAAGGCCTCCATCGCCTCATACGGGTGGGCTTCCATGTGGTTCTGATCAAAACGAAAAACGAGTACTGCCTCTTCAGCGCCAAGTCGCTTTGCGATGCGGGCCGCGTCCATCGCGGTGTTTCCTCCGCCGACAATTCCCACTACACGGCCCAGTTTCGGAGCACGCCCCTTCTCGACCTTCTCCAGGAGCGTGATGGCGTCAATCATCTTCCCGCCGTCCATGGACGGAATCTCGAGGTGGTTGGCAACCTGCGCGCCTAATGCCAAGAAGACGGCGTCGAAGCCGCCCGCTGCCCGGTCCGCCAGCACATCCGTCACGCGGTAGTTGGAGACAAACGTCACCCCCATGGCTTCGATGCGGGCAATTTCTTGCTCCAGCCCCGGACGCGGCAACCGGTAAGCCGGAATTCCATAGTGCATCATCCCGCCCGGCTTGGGGTTGGCGTCGCGAATCTCGACGTCGTGGCCCAGGCGTCGCAAATGGTAGGCGCAAGAGAGTCCAGCTGGCCCGGCGCCTACCACCAGCACACGCTTCCCGCTGGGAGTCCCCACCGGCATCGTCCACCCGTGCTTGAGGGCTAAGTCGCCAAGGAACCGGTCAAGTGAATGGATGGCCACCGGCGCGTCGAGGAACTGACGGTTACAGGCGTCTTCGCACGGGTGGTAACAGGCACGCCCATGCGTTCCCGGGAGGGGGTTTTCCTCCATGTACTTGCGCCACGCTTCCTCGTGGCGGCCTGCCTGCGCGAAGGCCAGCCACGCTTGAATGTTTTCCCCTGCCGGACAGGCGTGGTTACAGGGTGGCAGGAGGTCCACGTAGGCAGCGGTTTGCCAGCGGCGTGCGCCAGTACCCTTGGCGATGGTCGACTTGTAAACTGGAGTCATCTCCTTCGGGCCGGCGCTCATCGCAATCTCCTCCCCAACGCTGGTCGGTTCACCTAAGAGGTACGTACAACCGCGCTGGAGCCATCGCCGGCCCCACCGCCAACGCTAAATTGCACTCTTTGAGAGTGGAAGGCTTGCGCATTAACCGTGCTAGCCCCTAAGTCGGTACGAGCACCGGCCCGCCGGTGGTACCCGCAAGCACAAGAGTCGACGTCGACCCCTTTGGATAGCTCGGGCAGTAGCTCAGCGAGTGCATCACCTATGACATGGCTGTGAGCCAATCTCCCCTTTCGCATGCAGGAGGCCGCCTTTTCGACAAGTAACCTCTCTCCACGCTCCTCAGCAACGCCGCCCAGCCGAGCATCGCGGCCTCGCCTGAGATTCTCGGGACTTGGCTGGCATGCATCTGCGTGAGGTGCAACGAAGCGTTTCTGCTCGCAGAACAGCGAAGTTCAGCGCATGACGAGCCGGCGGATGACCGGTCATCGGCCACGACATTGTGGCGAAAAGGGGACGAGTAGGAGTCTAGCATTCGCGATGTCAGGGCCACCCTTGGCGTTTTCGATTGTGCAGAGGAAGACGCCCGCACAAGACTTGTGGCTGCGCACGAGAGGTCGACTCGGTTAGGGACTGGCTTTCATGACAGTGAACCACGAAGCGAGCGTTGCCGGACTCGGCTTGGGCTGGCGGCAGCGCTTTGCAGACCGCATTGCTACCGTCGAAGAGGCGATTCGGCTGCTGCGGCCAGGACACAGGATTTTCATCGGTTCGGGCGCAGCGCAGCCGGTGCGTCTCGTGGATGCGATGGTGCGCTGTGGCACCCAGCTCGCCGACAACGAAGTGGTGCACATCCTCACCCTCGGGCCTGCGCCGTACGCCGTAGCCGAGTGTGCAGGCCGCTTTCGCCACAACGCCTTCTTCATCGGCGCAAATACCCGCACCGCGGTGCGGGAGGGCCGGGCAGACTTCACGCCCGTGTTCCTCTCCGAAATTCCCGACTTGCTCCGCAGCGGACGGGCTCCGGTGGACGCGGCGCTCGTCCAGGTAAGCCTGCCGGATGCGGAGGGCTACAGCAGCCTTGGTGTGAGCGTGGACGTGGTGCGGGCCGCGGTGGACTCCGCCCGAATTGTCATCGCCGAAGTAAACCCTCGCATGCCGCGAACCAGGGGTGACACCCGCATTGACCTCCGCCGTTGCGCCGCGCTGGTGCCCGTCGACGCTCCACTCCTTGAGCGGCTACCGCCCGAGCCAGATGACGTCTCCCGCGCGATTGGAGAGACAGTGGCGGACCTCGTGCCGGACGGCGCCACTCTTCAAGTTGGCATCGGCCGCGCCCCATCTGCCATCCTCGCGGCCCTGCGCGGCCACCGAGACCTCGGTGTCCACACCGAGATGCTGTCCGACGGAATTCTCGACTTGGTGCGCGCGGGAGCCGTCACCGGGCGACGCAAGTCGCTGATGCCTGGAAAGCTGGTGGCCTCGTTCCTCATGGGCAGTGACGCGCTCTACGCCTGGGCGGACGAGAACGAGCAGCTGCATATGGGCCCGAGTGACTGGGTGAATGATCCGCAAGTCATCGCGCGGAACGACCGGATGGTCAGCATCAACACCGCGCTATCGGTGGACCTGACCGGCCAAGTGTCCGCGGATACCCTGGAGAGTGGCTTCTATTCCGGCATCGGCGGACAGGTAGACTTTGTCCGGGGGGCGGCCCGCAGTAAGGGCGGCCGCTCGTTCATCGTCTTCCCCTCGCTGGCGCGCGACGGGACAGTGAGCCGTATCCAGGCCGTGTTCCCCGAAGGGGCGGCCGTGGTCACGAGCCGGGGTGACGTGCGCTACATCGTCACCGAGTACGGTGTGGCCGACCTATGGGGGAAATCCGTGCGGGAGCGCGCTCTAGCGTTGGTCGCCATCGCGCACCCGGACCATCGTGAGGAGCTCCTTAACGCCGCGAAGGGACGGCATTGGGTGCTTCCAGACCAGCCTGTACCGAAGGTCCCTTTCGAGAGGCGCCACTGGGATGAGGTGCTTGCTGACGGCGCGCACGTCCGGGTGCGTGCCGCCCGGGTGACGGACGAAAGCAAAGTGCATGCGCTGCTCTACGCCCTCTCACCAGAGAGCGTCTACCAGCGCTACTTCACAGCGCGCCAAATCCATCCTCGGTCCGAAGTCTTGGCGGTGCTCGATACCGACCCACGTAGCAGCTGCGCGCTGGTGGCTGAGCGCCTCGAGGATTCCAGCCTACTCGGCGTCGCACGCTACGACCTGGACCAGACGAGCCGGATGGGAGAACTCGGGATTGTCGTCGCTGAAGGGTGGCAGAAGCGCGGGGTTGGTACTGCATTGGTGCGCCGCCTGGTAGACGTTGGAAAGCGCAACGGGATGAAGGGGCTCCGGGCCGATGTCTTGGCGAGTAACCACGGAATGATTGGCGTACTTCGCCGCGTCGGCCTCTCCGAAATTCCGCTGCCCGAAGCCGGCATCTACGCTTTACAAGTCACCTTCCCTGAGGACTCTCCGGCCTGAGGAGGGGGTTGCGCCGTGCCAGCAAGAAGCCTCAGAACTTGGCACCTTCGCGTCACGAGTCGACCACTCTGCACCTCGGGTTCCTCATAGACAACGACCTTTTTGCGCGTTTTGGCCTACCCACCCCCATCATCTCCCAGAGCCCGCTCCCGCGTCCTGACCACCGTCACGTTGCAAGGGGCCTCAGCCACCACCTGAGAGGAGACGCTCCCGAGGTAGCGCCGAAGCGCCGAGCTACCCCGTGCGCCGATAACAATGTGGTCGACGCGGTTGGACTTCGCAAACTCGACAATCGTCCCCGCCGGATCGGGACCTTCCAGGACGTGGTGAGTAATCTTGCCTTCCGACATGCCCAGTGGCCGGGCCCAGTGCTTCAGCTCGACCAGTCGCATCACCCGAAGGTTGCGCCCCTCGTCGTCAACGTTGAAGTCCAAAGAGATGCGTGAGGTCCTCAGAACCGTGATGCAAGCCAGCCGGGCCCCAGGTTGTGCCTCGAGCACGCTTCGGGCCGTCAAGAGGAGCGCCGCGGCCAGAGCGTCCGACGCTTGTGTCAGATCCACAGCGACCACAACGATGGGCGCGTTTGACAGCTGCTTGGACGCCGACTGCCGTGAATCGGGCTCGGCGCCCAGGGTCCGGAACCACCGTCGTGCGACGGTGAACGCTCCGTCCCGAGCTAGCCGCTGGGCTCGCTCTGTAAGCCGCATTTGTTCCGGGTTTTGTAGATCGAAAGCGAGCTGAGCCGCGGTTTCATAGCGTTGCCGAGGATCCACTTCCAGGCAGCGCAGAATGATTTCCTGCAACCAGGGGGGACAACTCGGACAACTTGCGCAAGGAGGGACCGGATCGCGATAAAGGCGTCGTCGCAATCCGCGAATCGTAGTCGGAGCACCGAACGGACGAGTCGCGGTTGCGAGATGGTAGAGGACCACTCCAAGCGCGAAGAGGTCAGAGCGTGGATCATTGCGAACGCCCCGCACTTGTTCAGGAGAAATGTAGGGACCAGTTCCCATTGGGACCCGGAACTGCTCCGCCAGCAGGTCGGGCAATCTGTCATGCCTGGCGAGACCGAAGTCGACCAGCACCGCATCCCCGCTTTCGCGGAACATGACGTTGCTCGGCTTCAAGTCGAAGTGGATAACCTGCTGACCGTGGAGGTCATGCAGCGCCAGGGCCACTTGCGTCCCGATCGCTGCTACCTCCTCAGCTCGCAGCGGAGCGTCTCCCAGACGGTCCCTGAGTGAGTGACCGGGAAGGAACTCCATAACGATGTACGGCTGCTCCGAAAAATCGCTGCTGGCGACAAAACGCGGGACGTGCGGGCCCGAGAGGATCGGCAGAATCATCTGCTCGACTTCGAAGCCAACGATGGCCGCAGGGTCGTCTTCTGCACTAACGAGCGGTATTTTCATCACCAAAGGCTGGCTACTCTCTGGCCGCGCAACGCGCCAAATGGTCGCCATGCTGCCCTGATGAATCCGCTCGTCCAGCCGGAAGCCGTCCACGAGCATTCCCGGCTGGAGGTTGGATGCGACCATTCGCTCAAGTCCCAACCTCAAGACGAAGTCCAAGACCCTCTGGAAGCCCGGCCTGGCGGATTTTGCGCGCGGCGCCTTCCGTATCAAACGGGACACGAAAGAAGGTCAGGACCGCAGTTTGGCTCTCGAACACGGCATAAGAGGCCGCAGGGATCCCATCGCGCGGCTGCCCAACAGAACCGGGAAGGGCGAGCCAGCGACGACGGCGTGCGAGAGGGATTCCCATACCTGGCACCGGTCGGAAGTCGGTCACGTGCCCAGCCTGCGTCATCTGGTACAGCATTGGCTCGTGCACGTGCCCGCAGAAGGTAATGTGGCAGCGCGTTGCTCTGAGACTCCGGCCAGCATCGTATCGGCCATGGATGTACTCCCACCCGCCCGGGTCCCAAGCATTGGCGTGGACGTACAGGTGGCTGTTCTCCTCTTCGACCAGCGGCAAGCCCCCAAGAAACGCGAGCTGCCCGGCGTCTAGCTGCGCACGCGTCCACTCGACGACTTTTCTTGCGTCTGCATTCATGGATGGGCGCAATTCTTGGGCGACGGCTTGGTCATGGTTGCCGAGCACCGCGGTCGCACCATGAGCGACCAACGCCCTGACGACATCTACCACGGGGCCTGGGTCAGCCCCGTAGCCCACAAGGTCCCCGAGGAAGGCATGCCGCTCTGCCCCCAGGCGGCGTGCATGGTCGAGGCAGGCCGACAGCGCCTCGAGGTTTCCGTGAATGTCTGTCAGCAGCGCTTTGAGCATGTCCCGTAGAGCGTCCTGTCCGGCCTAGGCGCTGTCCTTGCAAAGGCGGAGTTTGGATTGAATCTGTAGTCGTCCCTCTGCCGCAAGAGCTCGAAGCCATCCTATTGGCGTGAGCTTTGGGGGCGCCGTATCGAAGAATCCTTTCAACACCTCAGCGTGGGGCACGCCAAGGACGCTGAGTAGACACCCTTGTGTAATGTCGCAGTCGTGCAACCGCACTGGACGAACGCGACGTTTCGCCTCCGCACTCGCAAGGACTCAGGCGCTTTAATCCCGGAGTCCAATCTCCCCAGCGCCAAGGATGAGGGACAATTTCGTCAATTGGAACGCGGAACACGTGATTTCGGATGAAATCGTGAAGGCCAAGATTCGACGAGCGCTCTTATCGGGACCTGAGTGCATTACGCGGGAAGCCACCAGGCGACGCCCTTAGATTTCAGAATCGACTGGAGCTTGACCACAGTCTGGTCGACCGAATGGGTGCTCGGGATAGTGGTGATCCCTTCGTTTTTCCCGACGGCCTCGAGCACGATCGGAGTCACCGGCCTGGAACCAGTTTTCGCCTGATTGGCGCGTCCCTTATCCGCTGCGAAGCCCGGCCCAATGAGTAGTGCGACAAACGGCCAACATTTCATGACAGAGCTCCTTCCACTCCGGATCATCCGTTGGTTTGTGTATGGTCAGCTGCGATGATGAGCTTGCTCGTAGATCAGCGTGTATCCTTCTGCTAGGAGGAGCCGATCGCGCTGCGACGCTGCTACTCGTCAACATGAATGATAGTCTTCTTCTGGAGGGTCGTGGTTATGCCAACTATGAAAGGATGCAGTCGCAGAGAGATGCTGCAAGCGGGTGCCCTCTCTCTTCTCCCGCTGGCGATTCCCTCCGCGATGGGAGCGTCGGAAGTTCCGCTGCCCACAGCCGCGAACGGCGGGACGGAGCCCTTTCCAATTCCGTGGCTCGATAAGAATGGTAGCCACAATCAGCCTGCGGGTCCCAACCTTGAACCTTCACACATCTTTCATTTCAAGGGGCAAGTGGCCCGATGCAGTACCTTCACGGGAATGGGGACCGACAATAGGGGGAATCGCATCGCTTTTGGCACCCCGACCACCGACTATGGCGTGATGCGTGGCGAGTACTGGGCGGCCCGAACCGCGCAGCAGGGCATTTTGACGCATATCTGACTCACCCTATTTCGGGGACAGGCTGTCCCCGCTAACCAGGTACACGACTTTCACCCACCCATTTCGCCGTCTGGCCTGTATTGGGTTGTTCCGGTCCCCGAGCATGGCCTAAGCGTTAGTGACGACGGGAACATCTTTACCCTCGAGATGCGGAACGTCGCCATCGTCGATCAACCACGCTGGCCTGCGCCGGACTCCATAGCCACTCCGGCTCGGATGAGTTTCAAGGTGGTGTGGAGATCAAACGGGCAGCCAGCGAAGTACGAGGATGCCTCCAAGCATTTCCGGTTTACGGGCACACGGGCATCCTGCCAACTCGAGGCGGAAGTTGAGGTGCCCTCGATCGGCTTTTCGTGGAAGTCCGATCCGCTCACCAGCTCGAAGTGCGACTTTGCCATCGTGGGTGAGGAGGTGAACGGACGTTACTACGACGACTAGATCGACCGCCGACCCCCGACAGCGTTTCGGCTGGAAGCGAACCGGGAGGGCTTTCTGATGGCGATGCAGACTTGTCCCACCAGCGTTATCTCTGCTTCAGCGGACCGCATCTGGGCGTTGCTCAAGCAGCCAGAAAAAGTGGCCGGTTGGTCCGGCACGGAGCTAATCGACGGTCCGAGCCCATTGGTTCCGGCGCCAGGTGCTACCCGCTCGTGCAAGACCGATGCCCTCTGCTGTGGCCCTTGGGGGAGGTGCCTCACGTCCGAGGGGTCCGTGGCGGCAGTCTCTTCGCGCAAAGTGTGCGGCTAAGGCACCTCTAACTCAATTCGTTCGCGGGTGAGGTCATCTGTGGACGCCAGAGTTGGCGGTGCCCCGCAGCCGGACCAGGTCAGGCACGGCCCCTGTTGCAAGGGACATGCGCACCAGAGACTGCGCCAGCACGCCTCCACCCAGCGAATGGACGACAACGTGGACCCCTCCGACGCAGTCAGGCGCTCCTCAGTATTTCTTGCGACTTGCGCGTCCGTGCGCTACGCCTCAACCCGAGGGCCATTCATGAAACATTTTGGCATGTTGGCATCGATTGCAGCTGCTTCACTTCTACTCAACGCCGCGGCACTCGCCGACACAGACAAAAAGACCGACCGTCTGTGGAAGGCCAAGTGCTCCTCCTGTCACGGCGCGTCTGGCCAGGCGGACACCACGCCGGGCAAGGCGATGAAGATTGTCGACATGAGCACCGCCGCGTTCCAGGCGAAGAAGGACGACGAGCTCAAGAACGCCATTCTGAATGGCGTCAAGAAGGAGAAGGGCGGCGTGAAGCAGGAGATGACGCCCTTCAAGGACGAGCTTACGCCCGAGCAAGTCGACTCACTCATTGCGCTCATCCGCTCTTTCAAGAAGTAGCCCAGTGTGGCCTCGGAGTGGGCGCTCGACGGCGCCCTCCTGAGTTTTCTTGCGAGTCAGTCGTCGATAGTGACGCGTCTTCTATCCAGAGGTGGCGCCCCGGGCACCAGCAGTGCGTCTGTCCTCCGGCGGCTCAGCCTGCCTCGACTTACGGATAGAGCACGTCCATCGCCTCGGGTTTCTCTTCGTCGGTGGCGATGATGTCATGGCACGCGCCGGAGCATTTCTGCTGCACCACCTCGCCCTTCGCGTTCTGGTGGTTCTGGTCGTGGCAGCGCCAGCAGCCGGGCTCGTGCTGGAGGTAGTCGACGTAGGTGCCCCAGGTAACTTTCATGTCAGGGAAGTTGTTGTACGTCCATTCCACGGCAAGCAGCTTCCCGGCTGCCTCGACCTTCGCTTTCCCTTGCGCATCGAGGTCGGGAGCCAGCTTCGCGTAGGAAGCCAGCAGGGCGGTCGGAATTGCCTTCTTCGCGTCGTCTTGCGAGGGGTAGCTCGTCTTGAGTACCGCGACGGCCTCGCGCCCGATGTAGGGGAGGTCCTTGCTAATGGCCCCACTGGCGAGCGCGTTGTTGACGATGGACTCGGGAGTGGAGAAGCGATGCGCTGGTCGGCTGTGGCAGTCGGTGCAGCCCATCTCGTACCACTGCGCGCCGGCGGGAGCCTTCACGTCCTTGGCGGTGAATTTGTCGGTGCTGCCGTCGGGGCGGGTAACCTCGATGTCGCTGATGGTTGCGCGCTTCGGGTCAGAGAGGTACCGAATGTGCATCCCGTTGTGTTGGTGGATGCCCTGCCACTTCCCGTTGCGTAAGCCGCCCACCAGCATCCGGAAGATGGTGTCCTTCTCGACGACCTTTTCCGCGTTGCCGTAGGTGCGCCTCACGTGCAGCCGACCTTCACTGAACCGCTCCGGGGTGTGGCACTGGGTGCAGATGGCGCTGGGAACCGCGGTCGGCTGGGGCACCGGGCGAGGGTAATCGCCAAACATGAACTCCACCATCTGCGCCGACCCTCGCAGCTTGGCCTTGACGAAGTGGCTCGCGCCCTCGCCGATGTGGCAGTCGACGCAGTTGACGTTTCCATGGGTGGTGGTCAGGTGGGCGACCGCCTCCGGCTGCATCACGTTGTGGCAGGTGGTGCCACAAAAAGCGTCGCTGTGCATCACCTCGAGGCCCTTAAAGGTCGCCGTCGACACGATCATTAGGTTTACGACCGTCAGCACGAGGACGAGTAGGCCAATGGAGCGAAGCCGGGGCTCGTTGAAGTTGAGCACCGGGAACGCGGTGGGCTGGCCTGGCTTGTCTTTCTTGCGCTGCAGGCGTAGCCCAATCGGGATCAGCACCAGGCCGACCACGAAGATGGTAGGCAGGATGAGATAGCTGATGATGCCCATGTAGTTTCCGCGGGCCTCGCCGCTTATCTCAAGTGCGAGGATGGCTAGAAACGAGATGGCGGCGACGGTGGCGAGAATGACTCCGAGCAGGGAGAGCCAGTTACGGGCTGCCAGCCACAGGAAATCTCGAAACGTCGCAAAAGCTTTCTGAAGGAATTTCAGCAAGGAGTCACCACCGAGGTGCGCAGAGCACCTCCATTCGGGTTAGTGCGGACCGCTTGAGGACAGGGCCTCACCGCCGGGAGGAGCCAGGCGCGGGACCAAAATCAGTCCGGCTCCGTAGATGATGAAGGAGACTAGCAACAGGAGCGGCTGCCCACTCGGTAAGCCCTGGACGACCAACTCGACTCCCCCGAGAACCAGCGCGAGGTACGCAATCCACCTGAGCTCGGGGCATGCCACACGCCGGCGGACGAATGCAAGCGACAAGCCGACCGCGACCGCCATTAGCGTTCGGGAGGTAGCGAGATGCGCAGCATCGGCGGTGCAGGGGCCGCACGCCCGCAACGGTAACGTGGCCAGCCCAGCGCTGCCGAGGGCAAGGAGCGCGGCCGCAGGCAAGCGGTCCGATGCCCAATTGGCCGGACGCAAGAGAGCGGGCCGCAGCGGAGGGACGGTCGCGAGGTAGGTGAGCAGGACAAGCCCCAGCACAGCGGCGCTTCCAGGGCTCATCGCCGGCCAGGGGCCCGGTTCGCGGCTGGCGAGGGCCTGCCAAATTCCGCGCATCAACCCCGTGGTGAAGGCGGCCCCTAACGCGAGGAGTGCCGCGAAGGAAAAGAGCGTGCCGGCGTGCTTTCGGCGTCCAAGAAGCGCGGTAAGGAACGCGAAGGTGGACCAAAGCACGCCGCGTAAATCGCCCGCAGTCACCAGCGCCACGCCCAAGGAGAGCAGCCCAAGGGACACACTCGCATAGAAAAGAAAGTCCAGGTCTCGGTTGCCTCGACGAGGAACGACCCACGCCGCGAAGAACAGCGCGAGAAGGGAAGCGGCGAACACCCCGGCTCCCACCGCGCCTGAGCCGTGCCCTGCCTCAGCCGACACTCGGAGCGCTCCGGTCAGTCCAACGGCGAGCCCTGCCAGCGTCTGGAGGACCTCGAATGCGCCCACGGGCCGTGCGAGGACTGCAGTCCGGAAACACAGAAAGCCCAGAGACAGACAGGCGAGCGCAAGAGAGTAGACGAGGACCTGCGGCATGGAGGTGAGGACGGCGCGAAGCACGACCAAGTCCAGAATGAGGGCGGGAAGCCACCGAAGGCCGCCCCATCCCGGACGCTCGCCAAGCCAGAAGGCAGCAGCCGCCAAGACGAAGAGGACCCCGATGAAGTCTGCTTTGCCCGGAGTCGCCCTCAGCAGAATGAGAGTGGTGACCAGGCAAGACACGACGCCAATCCAAGCGAGCCAACGGAGTCGGTCCCGCCAAGACGCCGTCAGGAGCAGGGCGGTGAACCCCAGAAGCGTCAGCGCCGCAAGCCCGCTGGACATCGCGACCAGCCGCGTCGTCGTCTCCAGCACCAAAGGGTAAGCGATGAGCGCGGCAGTAACCCCATAGAACCCAGCGCTCAGCGTCGCGCCCCTCGCTCCGGCCCGGTGAGAGAAGAAGACCCACACGGCTGCGAAGGCAATTCCCAACGCCACGCCTACGCCGGTGGGTAGCGTCCCCCCCTCGGTAAGAGCGCGGAAGAGGAAGGCGCCTCCTAGCACCACACAACTGCGGCCAAGAAGCGTCGCCCAACGGGTCAGCTCCGCGCTCGAAGACGGGACCGTGGGGAGCTGGGGTTCGCCCTCCGGCCACGGGGGGGAGAAGGCGGGGAAGGGCGTTGCCGCAAGCTTCTTTTCGAGTTGGTCGACCCGCTCACTTAAGCGGGTCACCTTCTCTTCGACTGCTTGCAGGCGGGTCTCCATGGTGCCCTTCTGCCCAGCACATGTGGCGCTACGTCACGTGGGACGCCGCCCCTCGTTGGTCTTGGGCCGCCGCCGGCTCAGCTCGCGGATTCTGAATCCCATTGCCACGGCCAACAACGCCATGAAGCCGATGGAAACCAGGAGTCCATTGCGTCGGTACCGCTGCTCGTCCCGTGCCGCTTGCAGTAGCTTCTCCGTCTTGGCAACCGCCTCGCGGCCAGCCTTGGCCCCCTGGTCGAACCCCCCCCGGTCGAAGGTGTGCACCCTCGCCCGGGTTTGGACGATGTCCTCGTTCAGCTCGTCGAGAGAAGCAAGGATGGGCTGGGTGTCCAGGCCGCGCTCCGCCAGATGCTCCACCTCCGGCCGGTCCCTTTGCGCGTCCGCGACAAGCTCGGTGAGGCTGCTCCGGAAGTAACGCGCCGTCGCGTTGCACTCCGGGTTGTCCTTCGCGTACTCGGCGTGGCAGGCGCCACAGAGGCCGTCGTGGGCGTCGGAAATCAGCGCGTCGGTCGGCTTTAGAATCTCATGCTTCCCATGGCACTTCTCGCACTCCGGCCACCGGTGCTGCTCGAAAGCGTGCTTGTGCTTGCTTCCGTCAAAGAATGTCCCGTTCAGGGCATGGCAGGTCCGGCAGACCTGCGAGACTGAACCTACCGCGGGCGGCATGGCCGCGTGGTTGCCATGGCAGCTGTTGCAGGCAGGAGCGCCGAGGTCTCCTTTGTCAAGGAGCGCCACTCCGTGCACCGACTTCTTGAAGCCCTCCAGCTGGTTGGTGGGCAGGGGCGAGCCGTCCTCTTTCTTGTAGCCCGCCATGTACTTCGGGTCCGCATGGCAATGCCCGCACGTCTCAGGAATGGCCTGCGGGTGCACCGTGGACTGGCGGCTCTTCGGACCCCGGATGCCATGCACTCCATGACAGCTGACGCATTGCGCCGCTTTGGAGTCATGTTGCTGCAGCAGCAGGATGCCATGCTGGCTGTCGCGGTACTTGGCGAGCTGGTCGGTGGGGAGGGAAGGGTTGAAGCCGCGCATGAAGTTCGGGTCTGCGTGGCACCGGGCGCAGAATTCCGGAATCCAGGTGCGGTCCACCTGGCGCACCTCCGCCTTGGGCCAACGCGCCATGATGTCCGGGGTCATCACATCGTTGTCTGGCGAGCCCCCGTGGCAGCCCGCGCAGGAGAGCCCCCGGCGAAAGTGCACGTCGCTCATGAAGCTCTTGAGGTTCAGGTGCTTCGCCGAGTGGGTGGCCTCTGGGTCCGGGGAGAAGAGGCGCTTGGGGTTTTGAGCATCCGGGTCGCTGTGGCAGAGCACGCAGTTGTCCGAGAAGACGATGGCTGCCGTCTGCGAGGACAACTCTAGGGACAAGAGAGCCTTGAGGTGCGTGGCCCCGCTCACCGTCACCGCATCCACGTCTTTCCCAATGAGCTCGCGCGTATGGAGAGGCAGCTTTTTCAAATACAGCCGTTCCGTCTCACCCAGAATAGGCTTTCCGTCTTTGCCCTTTTCGTCGAATAGCTTCTCGATGGACGGGGAGAGCTTGCCGTCGTCCGGTGCGGGTGCCGGGCCGGTTTGGCCGAGGAAAAGCAACAGCGTGCACAGAGACCTCACCTGGACGCCTCCAGCGCATCGCCGCGGCCCTTCCACTTACCAACCGCCAGCCCGGCGATGAGCAGGAGCAGAGCGACGACTCCGGCGACCAGGTAGTCCACCCCGAAGACGCCGTTGAGCACCACCTGCAGAAGCGCCGCCCCGGAGAAGAGCATCCAGCGCTGCTTGTAAGCGAGTATCCGAAGCAGGGCGATGGCCGACGCAATCGCCAGCGTAATCAGCGCACACGTCCAAGCGGTGGCCCGGGGGTCCGGAAGGGCGGTGGAGCCAGGCTTTCGGCCGCCCACGTCCCATGCCTTCAGCGTCAGGTAGGCCATGAAGATGATGGCCGCGATGGCCAAATCCGTAAACCTCGGCGAGGGCAGGCCTCGGCTGGCCCGCCGGTCCAGAAAGGGCACCAGCGCCCAAATCCCCATCAACACCGTCACCAACAGCAGTGCCGCCTGTGGGCCCTCTAAAAAGCCCAGGTGCGCGGGGAACTCCTTAAGCAGCTGGTAAATCCAGAGGAAGTACCACTCCGGCTTGATGCCCGGATACGCGGGGGTAAGCGGGTTGGCCTTCTTCCCCAACTCCCATTCCACCCCAGGGATGCCGGGGCCGTAGGGGAGCAGGTACACCAGGACGGCCAACAGGATTAAGCAAACCAGCCACAAGAGGAGGTCCCGAAGGAGGAAGTCCGGGAAGAACTTGAGGCCGGGCCGGTCCGCTCGCTGGTGAGCCATTCCCGGCGCCATGCCCTGCACCTGGATGAAGAGGAGGTGGATTGCCACCACACCGACAATGACCAGCGGCAGGATGACGACGTGCAGGGCAAAGAAGCGGTAGAGCGTGTTGATGGTGACGTCCGGGCCGCCGCGCATCACCTCCAAGAGCCACTGGCCAATCAGCGGCACACCTTTCACGGAGTCGGTGCCGACGGCGGTCGCGAAAAAGGCCAGCTCATTCCACGGAAGCAAGTAGCCGGAGAAGCCGAAGGCCAGAGCGATTCCGAAGAGCCCGAAACCCGTGAGCCAGGTCAGCTCCCGAGGCTTTCGGTAGGCCTTCAAAATCATGGTGCTGAACATGTGCATCACCAGCGAGAGAATCATCAGGTGCGCGCTCCAGCAGTGGATGGAGCGAACGAGCCAGCCGAAGGGCACCCGCGTGGTGATGTAGCGAATGGACTCGTAGGAAGTCCCCTCGCCAGCCTGGTAGTACATGAGGAGCAGCACGCCGGAGACAACCTGGACCGTGAAAAAGAAGAGCGTGGTGCCGCCCAGGTAGTACCAGACCATGGAGTGGCCGCCAACCGGCACCTCCTTGTGACGGACGAACTCCACGAGCTTCGCGAGCTTGAAACGCGCGTCCAGCCAACGGTAGAGGCGCTCCCCGGTGGACGGCGACGCGTCCGGGTGCTGCGCCTCAATCATGCCGTCTCCATCGTCAGCGTCACCTCGTCCCCCTCTCGGGTGACGACCCACTTCCCGAGAGGCCGGGGCGGCGGACCGGACAGCACCCGCCCGTCCAGGTCGAACTTGCCGTTGTGGCAGGCGCACCAGATGAGGGAGTCGCCCGGGACGAATTGCACGGTGCAGCCCTCGTGGGTGCACTTGGCATCCAGGGCGTGCAGCTCCCCACCGGCTTCGAAGACAATCACCTTCCGAGTCCCCGCCCGCGCGATGACGAAGTGCGACTTGTTTAGGGTGGAGAGCTCGTCCGCCGTGAGCTTCAGCGGACCGCCCGCGCCCACGTCTCCCAAGGGGCGGAGGTAGCGCAGCACTGGGTACAGAATGCTGGCGGCCCAGCCGAGCAAGCCGAAGCCAATGCACCAGTTCAGGAACCTCCGCCGTTCCGGCTTCAAGCTGCTCTGAGCGATACCGGCTGCCATGTGCACCGTCCCGTTCTGGGGAATGTCGCGCAACCAGGTTCGTTGGAAAGGAACGGCCTGTCACGCAAATTCATTGCAGTCGTGTCTCGCGCCGCTCGGTGTCATTCGGCCCTCGAGCGTTCCACTCCTGTCGTACTGCGAGGGAAAGGCAGCTAACCCAGCGCCGGGGAGCGCGAAAGAAATGCGGAGTGACGCGGAAATTGCACGACATGGTGAAATTGGGAACCGATGCGGCGTCGACGTCAACGTGGACCGCCTCACGGTTGGGGAGGGCGGAGAGGTGTTTCCGGCCTCTCGCCTCAGGCGAGGAAACGGCGCCGCGGGGTCCAAGCGCGCACCAAACGGAGCACCGGTCCTTCGTCATCGGGGGCAGTTCCCGTGAAAGCATGGGCACTTGCGGGAGCGCGCGATAGTGGGTTCGAACCAGTGGCCTTCGGCTCCGGAGAGCGGATGGGTACCCCGACCGGGGCCGCGGCCACCTGCTAAGCCCGCACACTCTTTGACTTCTGCGGGTGCCCCACCGGTGGGTGAGGAGCATAGTTCGGCACCGTTTGACACCAAAAGAGCGGATGGGAGTCACAGTCCGCGAGCTCGCCCTCGACAGCAACGGTCTACGGCTGGCTGAAGGCCGGGAAGCTCGAGCACCTGCGGCTCGGGGGAAACGTCATTCGGATTCCAATTCCGACCGAAGGGCGCTCATCGCGAGTTCGAGGAGAGGCGGCTAAGGATCCTCCCTGGATCGCGGGCCAGACAATGCAGAACCCTGAGCCTCAGCCAACGGATGCGTGGTTGCACAAACCGTTAGAGAAGCCAGGTGGAAGATGACGCCCTCGGTCGACGGAAAGGCTACGCCCCCCGGAGGCCCGGCCCCTGCGTCCACGGCTCGGCGCAGCCCGCCCGCCTCTGTTAGGCCGACTTGTCTTATACCCTCTCATCATGACTCGACCCCGCACCTCGACATTCGTGGGTGTCAGTCTCGATGGCTTTCTCGCCCGACCAGACGGCACCCTCGACTTTCTCGAACGGTTTGAGGGCGAAGAGCACGGCTTTGCTGCGTTTTTCGACTCGGTCGACACCGTACTGCTTGGGCGCAAGACGTATGAGTCCGTCCTGAACCAGGTTTCAAAAGGCGGCCCCTGGTTCCATGAAGGGAAGCGCTGCATTGTGATGACCCACGGTTCTGTGGAAGGCCGATATGACGAGAGTGCCTACTCAGGCGAGCCCAACGGCTTAATGGCTCAGCTTGAGGCGGAGGGAGCTCGTCACATCTACGCCGACGGGGGTGTGGTGATTAGAGACTTTCTCGCCGCCGGGCTGCTGGACGAGCTCACCATGACGTTTGTGCCGGTGCTTATTGGTGAGGGGCTGCCGCTATTTGGGGGCGTGAAGATGGAATCCGGTCTCATCCTCGACAGCGTCAAGTCGTTTGGTGACCGGCTAGCACAGCTGCGCTACAGACTGCGCCGGCCGTAGGCCGAGTGCTCCGGGCGAAGCCAGAGTCCCCGCTTTGCTTTATCATCAAGCGCTCCACCAGGTCGGGAGGCGAAGAGGCCAGTAACATGCCCTCGCGCCAAAGACCGCCCCCCCTACGCTGGGTCTCACTGGATCGCCTGGCTCCGCGTTGCCGCAATGAGTTCACGCGGCGGATCACCCCACATCCCTTCGACGTAGAGCCTCCAACCTAGGTATCCGGCCATCAGCACCGGCAGCGTTTGGTGCCGTCCACGAGGATTGTCGGCGAGCTCTGCATGCCGATTGATCCATGGCTCTCGCTCGATCGGAATAGGGCATTCGCTATGCCTTCCGTCCAGCCGAGTCATTGAATTGCGTTCTGCAACGCCGCTAAGGGTTGCACCCGTCGTCGATCCATCGTTTAAAAACGGCGACTTGTTGCGGGGACCATGGCCCGGAGCCGCCTAGAGACTGAGGCGGTGGCATCACCGGGCCGGTCGCCCCCACAAGTCGACCGAGAATTGCTTCCGCGTTTGCTTTCACATCCTCATACCGCGAGAGGTCAAAGACCTTCTTCATGTGGTCGATGTCAACTTCGGTGAAAAGCGGGAGGATGCTGCTCCTAAAGCTGATTGCTCCCATATGAGTAACCCCTCTGTAATTCTATCAAATTCTGCTTCGCTAGCGAAGCATCGTCAGCGACACCCAATCTTCGGCATATACAGGCAAATCAATTATTTTGACGAGCGTTCGCCGGCTCATAGAATTTCGTAGATAGTGTAGATGGGGCCTTCGGCTCGCCGATCACCGCTCGACACGGCAAGAAGGCGGTTCAAAAATATGTACTTCGAGTGACCAGTCTCAAAGCGGGGCGTGGTCCGGAAATAGTAGGCGGAGGGGTGGACGCTCTCACCGCGAGCGAGCGCAGCGATTACTTCCGGTGGCCCGTAACGAAGCCCGAACGACGTCATGTAAATCAGCGCGCCATCGTCCGTTTCGAGTGTGAGGCGCAAGTCGAGCTCGAGGACGCCATCTGCCCGGAGGAGCGTCCAGTCACCGCCACCGGGTAGGACGTTGCCTCGCAGCCGCGGCCCCTCGAAGTGCCCGCTCCCAATTGGTGACACTACGCGCGTCCCGCAAGGCACCGGGCCAATTCTCTGTGCGCCGACCACGGCGACCTGAAGCGTCATCAACAAACGTGAATCCATTCGGCTCTCGCTCGCTTCTTTGGTTGATGGGTCGGGCCGTCGCCCAATGTCAATAGACTTTGACGTCGGTCGAAGGCCGGAGTTGGGCCTGCCTCGGCCGCTGTCCACGCACGCCGGCGGCTTGGGTGCCGCCCTCCGACGAGGCTTAGGCGTCGACTGAGTCGAAGGTCCCGGACGAAACGTTTGTCCAGTAGATTCGTGCCAATCTCATCTGCATCTTGGGGCACAAAAAGAACTCGGTTCGCACTGGCAGTGTTTTGGATAGTACACGCCGGCTCAAGCGTGGGGGCAAGCCCGCCCTCAAGATAGGGACGGATGCGGTCGTCCGATAGTTGTCACCTAATCGACATTCTTCGTTCTTGTACAACGGGGTGCTTGATGCGGGAGGGGCCATGACCAGGGACAGAAACGCATCCACAGCAACATCAAGCCACGAACCCGCAGCAGCGGGCGCCTCTCGAAGAAAGCGTCGATTTTTTTCCGCTCTCGCAGCAGCCGCGAGTGCCGTCGGCCTTGTCGCAGTTACCGTTCACGGCACGGCAGCTGCCGCCCCCGACGACGCCGTCGCTAACACGAGCGTGCTCCCCACGAAGCTGGCCATCGCGGATCACCCGAACGGAGCGCGCGCTCTCCACAAGGAGGCCACCATGACCCAAACAACCAGCACGACGACCCAACCGGAAAGTGCTAGTGCCGCGATCCGCCCGTTCCACTTTCATGCATCCGACGAGGCACTCGCGGACCTGCGTCGGCGGATCGCCGCAACAAAATGGCCGTCGGGGGAAAATGTAACAGATGACTCGCAAGGCGTGCAGCTCGCGACGATGCGCGAACTCGCGCACTATTGGCAGACCGCTTACGATTGGCGAAAGTTCGAAGCGAGACTGAACGCCCTTCCGCAGTTCACAACGAACATCGACGGGCTGGACATTCATTTCATCCATGTTCGTTCGAAACATCCGAATGCGTTGCCGATAATCCTAACGCACGGGTGGCCGGGCTCGATCATCGAGGAGTTGAAGATCATCGAGCCGCTGACGAATCCAACCGCACATGGCGGAAGTGCATCGGATGCTTTCGATGTGGTGATTCCGTCCTTGCCGGGCCACGGGTTTTCAGGGAAGCCCACCGCTCTTGGTTGGGACCCCGTTCGGGTCGCGCGCGCCTGGATCGTCCTGATGAAGCGCCTCGGCTACACGCGCTACGTGGCGCAGGGGGGCGACTGGGGGAATGCGGTCACCGAGCAGATGGCCCTGCTTGCGCCTCCGGAACTGCTGGGCATTCACACCAACATGCCTGCCGCCGTCCCGACCGACATTGCAAAGGCACTCTTGTCGAGCAGCCCGGTGCCGGCCGGGCTCTCAGCCGATGAGCGTCATGCCTATGAGCAGCTCGACTCGTTCTATAGGACCGGCCTGGGGTACGCCCAGGAGATGAGCCAGCGCCCGCAGACTCTGTACGCAATTGACGATTCGCCAATCGGCCTCGCTGCCTGGATGCTCGACCACGACGCTCGCAGTTATGAGCTCATCGCGCGCGTCTTTAAGGGCCAGAAGGAGGGCCTGACGCGAGACGACATCCTCGACAACGTCACGCTCTACTGGTTGACGAACACGGGGGTCTCGGCGGCTCGTCTCTATTGGGAAACACTCCACGGGGTCCCCCTGAGGCAAATCGCCTTTTTTGCGCCGCAAGGCGTCGTCATCCCGGTTGCCATCAGCGCTTTTCCAGATGAGCTCTATCAAGCGCCCCGGAGTTGGATAGTCCGGGCGTATCCGAAACTCATTTACTACAACCGGCTCGATAAGGGTGGCCACTTCGCGGCGTGGGAACAGCCGGAACTCTTCACCACCGAGATGAGAGCGTCGTTCAAATCACTTCGCGCGCAGCCACAGAAGTAGGCTGGCCGCACTGTCTTTCCACCAAGCGCGGTTTAGTTGCCGAGCGGGCGGCGCACGCGCGTGCACGTTCGGACAGAGCAACTGGCCGCACTTCACAATCACTTCCAACGAATCGCGACAGGAAACTCAAGTGTCCGAGCCCATGGATATGCCAGGCCAACCAATCTCGCCGGGTGAGCCGTTCCCGTCAGCTCAAAAACGACAAGTGCACGCGGACGTTCTGGACGTTGGCTACTTCGAAGCCGGTCCGAGCGGCGGGCCAGTGGTCCTGCTTCTGCATGGCTACCCCTACGACGTACATAGCTTTGTCGATGTTGCGCCGACGCTCGCCGCCCGGGGTTGCCGCGTGGTCGTGCCCTATCTGCGCGGTCACGGGTCCACGCGCTTTCTCGAAGCCTCCACACCGCGAGCGGGTCAGCAGGGAGCCATCGGCGCAGACGTGATCGCGTTGATGAACGCTCTGCGCATCCCCAAGGCCGTCTTAGCCGGCTTCGATTGGGGCGGGCGCGCTGCCTGTGTCGCGGCGGCGCTTTGGCCGGATCGCTGCAAGGGCCTGGTCTCTGTCAACAGCTACTTAATTCAGGACATTACCCATGCGATGAGTCCAGTACCAGCAAAGATCGAGTCCGCCCTCTGGTACCAGTACTACTTTCAGACAGAGCGCGGCCGTAGGGGACTTCAGGCTGATCGGCGCGGTGTGGCTCGCGTGATCTGGTCGCGCAACTCTCCGTCTTGGCGTTTTGATGAAGCGACATTCGAGCGCACCGCGCTGGCGTTCGATAACCCGGACTACGTCGAGGTGGTCATCCATTCTTATCGTCATCGTCTTGGCCTCGCGCCCGGCTATACGGCCTATGAGGAAATCGAACGAAAGCTCGCAGCACAGCCCGAGATCACTGTACCGGCGATTACGCTGGACGGCTTGGCCGACGGCAACTATCCGGCAACCGATGGTTCGTCGACGGCGGCAAAATTTGCCGGTCCTCGGACTCATCACCGCGTTCCCGATGCCGGTCACAACCTGCCCCAGGAGGCACCAGTGGCGTTCGCGGACGCCGTCATGGAACTAATGAAAGGAGGCTGAGCCCACTCCCATCTGCGCAGTCACTTCCCAATGGAAGCGTCAACCCAAGGAGGTCACCCATGGATAACGGCAAAACGCCGAAAGAAATCAACCATCAACGGCGCCACTTTCTTGGCACGGCGGCCGTCACTATTGCTGCTGCCAAACTGGGCGCGATCGGATCTGCAACAGCTCAGCCCGGTAATCCCGCCGCATCGAGCGTACCTCCGCCTAAACCGGTGACGAACACCTCCTTCGGAGACCTCAAGCTGATCAAGGCCGGGCTGTTAAATGTTGGCTACGCTGAAGCCGGCCCTGCCAATGGAACTGCAGTTATCCTTCTGCACGGCTGGCCATACGACATCCACAGCTACGTCAGCGTGGCCCCTTTGTTGGCCTCTTCGGGCTACAGGGTCCTTGTCCCGTATCTGCGCGGCTATGGAACGACACGTTTTCTCTCAAGTGAAACGTTCCGGAACGGTCAGCAATCCGTCGTTGCTCTCGACGTCATCGCCTTGATGGACGCTCTCAAAATCCGTCAGGCGATCATCGCCGGGTTTGATTGGGGAGCGCGGACGGCCGACATCATGGCCGCACTGTGGCCAGAACGCTGCAAGGCAATCGTCTCAGTGAGTGGCTATCTGATAGCGAGTATCAAGGCAAACGAACAGCCGCTGCCGCCACAGGGCGAATATGCATGGTGGTACCAGTACTATTTCTCGACCGAACGGGGGAAGCTTGGCTACGCCGAATACACCCACGATTTTAACAAACTCATCTGGAAGATCGTTTCACCAAAATGGAACTTCGACGATGCTACATTCGATCGTACCGCAGCTTCCTTCAACAACCCCGATCACGTCGCCATCGTAGTCCATAATTATCGTTGGCGCCTGGGCCTTGCTAAAGGCGAGCCGAAATACGATCACCTGGAGCAGAAGCTGTTTCAGGGCCCGGTGATTACCGTCCCCGCCATCACCATCGCCAGTGATTTCGATGGCGCAGCGGCGGACGGCACAGCCTATTCCAAGAAGTTCTCGGGCAAGTATTCGCATCAAATCCTCAAAGGCATCGGTCACAATGTGCCTCAAGAAGCCCCAGAGGCCTTTGCCAAAGCGGTTATCGAGGTCGCCGGCTATCAACTGTCGTGAGTGTAGCTACCTACGCCTGCGGACTCGCTCTCAGTGTCCGCGGGGGGAGACAACCCAAATCCTACAGAGGATTTCCTATAGAACGGGTCTTGCTGGCCGCATGAGGGGCGCCGACTACGTGGTTGCGACTCCCCTCGGCGGTGACGCGGTCAGGAGCATCCCTGAGAAGCTCTTGCAAGTGGCTGGCGATGTGGACCGAGCGAAGCGCAACGCTGGCGCTAGTTCCTTTGCTCCCCGGTTCTCGGCCCGGCGGACTTACCGGCCGCCACTAATGCACCGGGTACGAACCGACCACCGTGAAATCGGTCGTCACCGGAGGCTCTTCGCACCGCTCTTTGATGGCGCTCGTGAACCGTTTGAAGGCTTCGATCGCGAGCAGCGGGTTCTGCCCCCCCTCCACCATCGCGATGTGAACGAAGCTAACGCCATCGGCCAGTCGGTAGGAGGTGTAGCGGATGCCGTGGGGCCGCTTTTCTCCGAGTTCCGCGAACACCTCTAGAATGAGCCGAGCGTTCTCATCGGATTCGATCCACTTTCACCTTGTAACGAACCATTACGTTCATCGCGTCACATCCCTTTCGCTTGTTGCGCATTGTTCTTGATGCGTTCGACGCGTCCCACACCTCGCCTGTGCCAGCGGCGGCGGGCTCTCCCCAGAGCCGTTGTGCGCCACCCGGGACAAGGTGCGCATATCACCGCTCCGTTGCTTTCGAGGCAGTCGGTGAGGGGGAGCCCGGGAATCACGGCAAATCGACGACCTTCCTCAACAGGTCGGTCTGCCAAGTCATGGCGCGGCCGGGGTGAATCGGCTCGGGCACGCGTGACGATGTTACTGCCGCTCAGTTTAATGGCCAACCCGACAATCCGAACGTGAACTCCATCCGTGCGCGCTCGGCGTCAGCGGTTAGACCGTCCGGGCCTGCTCCGCCACAAGGACCCGGCTATTCACGACCGTACTCCGATTAGGTCGGTACAACCGCCACGGATGACCTGCTGCCGTGGCCGCCGGCGGAGGGCTTCAGTCAGATTCTGGAGAGGCGTCGAGAAGCTAGTGGCGCTCGCGTCGACGTCACCGAGTGATGTGCATCGGGCTCGGACCAGAAGCCCCTCACGCCTAAGCCTGGAGGTCGGTCTACTGATCAAGGCGCGGAATTACAGCTTCCGTCCGTTATTAGGCCAGTGCAGTACAGGACAACCTTTTTGCTGGTTCCGAAAGTGTTGTTCGCGACATAAGAATTATAGGTTGTGTTGTCGACGTCCACCATGGCGATTCCGTAATCAGAGTAGCCGTCAAATGAGCAGTTGGCGATGACAGGACCCTGCAAGCCGGTGGGCGATGCCGTGCCGTTGAGAACTGCGACTTCCCCCGTGTCGTTGTTCGCCTGGTTAGCTGAGGTTGCCCACTGAATCGACGCGTACGTTAGAGACGAATTTGAGAATTGCGCGTTTCCAACGCACCAGAAGTTGACGCCACCCCATGCTCCGGCAGTCGGGGTCGCCTGGTTTGTGGTGAATGAAATTTGATGAGATGAAGTCCCGTTCGCCTGTAGGAAGCCAGTTCCATAGAGGTTGGGATCTACGTCGAGCTCCACGCCTGACGAAAACTGGATGATGTTGGGCGCAATGGTCAGCGTCACGGATGGGTCGGATGCGCTCAGGGGCGAGACAATAATATTCGCGACGCTAAGGTACGGATAGGGCATCGCTGGCCAGGTGGTGCTCGACGTGACGTTGCAGTCACCGCCAGCGTAGCTATTCAGCGCCACCACGGAGGTCGGACCCGTCGCTGGTGTCAGCGAGAGTGTCGTTGGCAGAGTCCCGGCCTCATTGGCCTCGATAACCACAGGGAAGTGGGAGCTGAGCTCCCAGTTCTCGATCTGGATGTTTCCTGAACTCTGACCGAAGCCGGTACTTACGCCTGCGAAGACCAATCCGTGCGCGGCGGAGTTGCTGATGGTGACGTTGGCAAGGGTGGGAGCGGGAGATTGAGAGCCCCCCACAATGTCCCCTCCTTCCAAAGTCAGGGCGGCGTCGTCTTCAATGTCATTTGCACCCGGCCCGCCAGCGTACAGAATCGAGGCATACTGGAAGGAGGTCCCGGCACTTCCGGGGCCAATCACAATTCCGCCCCAGTCACCGGCGGCTGGAGCGGCACTGGCCGAGGTGAAGGTAATTCCGGCGGTGCTGGTGCCGTTGGCCACAAGTGAGCCAGGTTGGGCAACTCCCACCTGTAAAGCAGCGGTGAGAAAGCCATTAAGATTGGGCGCGAACAGCACGGTTGTCCCGGGGAGGACGGTGAGAACCGGACTGGACGGCCCTCCCACCACGACTGTATCCGTCACCGTCCAGACACAACTTGGGTCGAGAGTCATGTTGCTGGTAATGGCCGTCGGCACGGCACAGGCGACTGGGGCGATGTAGCTGAATCCGCGCGTGAGCACGGCGACTTGCCCGTCCGGGTTCCTGACGGTGACATCGACGGCCTCGGCCAAGCCAGCAGGCGTCAAGGCAGAGAGGCTGGACGCCTCACTGAAAGTCACACCGGTGGCTTGAGCTGAGCCGAACTGAACGGTCGCCCCGGATTGGAAATTGGCTCCAAAGATGGTGACCGCCGTCTGGCCTGCAGTCGGGCCAGAGTTTGGATCGACCGTCGCGATGGAAGGCGGTGGTGCCGTGGTGTCACTCTCTTTGGAACTGCACGCAGGAAGCAGCGTGGCGACTTGGAAGGCCACGAGCCAGATGACAAGATGCCGCATGAGTCCTCCCTCTGGAGTTCCGCACTTCTCAACGGCACGAGCGGGTGCGTTGGAAGGCTTGGGCCGCATCGGCCCGGGGTCGGTAGAAGGAATCCTGGACACCGTTTCACCCGCCGGGGGATTTTGTGCCGATTGGCACTGCGGCCTTCTCGTCGGCCATCACAGCCGGTCGTAAGGAGGGGATGCGCGCTCCTGCTCCCAGAAGGGCGTCAACGAGAGTGAGTTTCACCACGACGACCGTCTCGCCGGACACCCAATCTTTTTCTTTCTCCATGTCGAGCTGCTGGCCGACGGCATGTTTTTTCTCGTCTGAAACCTCTCCACGCCAGCCGATCCGATCTTTCGACTTTCCGAGGACGTCCGGCCCTGGGTGGAGGGTGAGCGGCCACTCCTGTGCGACCGTCAACCCTGTATCCCCGTCGGCGAATAGTACGCCCTCGACATAGTCGCTGCGGTCGGAGGTGATGCGTCCGCAACCTGGGCATGGGTCGTCCACCATGGCGAGCGGAAATACCGGGACGAGTGTCACGGTAGGAGTGGCCATCAGTTGTACAAAGTCCTTCCGGCCCTGCAGTGGCCTGATGGCCGCTCCCGCGCGTTCCGCAGTGCTGGCGAGCCGACTCGGAAGCAAGACCTCGTATGTCTCGGTCAGTTGGACGTCGACGTCTGGGTTGATGCCGTCCACCACGAGTGCCCCGACCTGCGACATGTCCACCCGAGTACAATTTGGACAGCTCCACCGAGCTTCGAAGGCTGAGGTCAAATTGAGGACCTCGGGGGGCTCGAATTGAAAGTCCCTAAAAAGCTCAACGTGTCCCTCGCCCAATTCTTGCCGGTCATAGCGCTGGTCGAGGCGTGCTATGCGAAGCACGGTCGAACCGTTTACCCGCGTTCTTCCCCACTCAATGACTGCTTCAAGTTGAGACGGCGTGACGTCAACGTTCGCGCGGGTAATTCGTGGCCCATACGGCTGGAGCGCGGTCGCCAGAAACCGAAGGTTACTTGGCAGCCTCGGCATGAGCTCAGGCGGGGGTAGCCGAAAATAGAAGAGAGCTTTTGTGCGCATCAAGCGTCCAGACTACATCCCGGGGCGAAAGACGCCGCGGCCCTGGTTTGGAAGGGTTGAGTCGTACACGAAGGTCGGCATGTCCAGGTTGAATCTCTCCTTGTAAAACTGTTTCAGCAGTTCTTGCTGCTTGTCAAAGAGCGCCTTGCCCTTTAGCGCGGGGGCGGGAGGCCTGGCGCCTCTTGAAAAGGCAGCTTTCATCTCCGCGTTGCTTCCCGTTCCAAACACGCCATTGAAGAACTCGAACATCTGCGAATGAACGCCGTGCGGGGCGTTGGTGTGAAGATAGGGCGTCGCCAGAGCGAAGACTGCGCCCTCAGTATCGGCGCCGCCAGCAGTTTTGGCAGACCCAAGCGCGTTTTTCGGCCACCAGTGGTTACCCTGAATGTCCAGATTTTTGAGCCATTGGGTGTCAGTCTTTGGCCCCCAGTCCGAGTACCTGACGGTCCGCGGCTTCGCATTGGGGAAAACCTTTTCGAATTCGAACATCAACTTCTTGACGTCCTTGACATCAAAGTCAAATTTGCTCGGGTCCTTCTTGCTAAAGTTTGTTTGCCAGGTGACTTGGAAGACGTCCCAAGCGTCGGCGGCTGGGCGACCTAAGGTGGTGGCAACGTACTGCTTTGTTTGGATGAAGAGGCTGTCGAATTTCTGGCAGGAGAAGCCGCGGTTGTGGACCCAGAGTGCGTCAGGGCCCGCGAAGTACGTATGGAATTGATCGACTTCGAGGTTGTAGGTATGGAAATGCTTTCCAGGAGCTGAATCTTCGCGCTCGACCGAAACCACGTCGGCGGTTCCGCCGCTGGCCAGTCGGAGGCGGTCGCCGGTCTCGAGATCCTCGGCCTCGATGAAGGCATCGCGCTGCTCGACCCAGAATGGGTGGGTACCCGTTGAGACAATTTCTACCGGCGGCTCGTCATCTCCGTTGCTCTCTCCTCGCGGCCGCGAGCGATGGGCAACCGTCGCTGCCCAAGCCGCTTCCACAGGGACGGACGGTTGATTGAGGCGGTAGCGAATGTGGAACAGGGTTGTCGGGGTGGTCGATGCGGTGGCCAGGACCGTTCGAGAGGCTTGTAGGCCTGTCGCTTGATCTCGTGAGATGACGCGGTCGCCGACATGAAGCTGTTCAATCGGAACGGGGCCGTTCGGCGTGAGCACCGGCGTTCCCGCCGGGAAACAGAGCTGAATGAGGATGCGTATCCCCTCGATCAGCGTCTCGAGCTTGCGGGCCGCTCCCGGCCGCTGGAACATTTCAATCCGCCCGAGGTTCAGCTGGATGTTCTCGAGGAGTTCGAGTTTAGAAATCTGCGAGAGCTTTCCGAGCTTGGCGTAGGGGGCGACGAGCGAGGCGACTTCAAACATGCCCTTTCCAAAGAGTCGTCCCGCCGCGTAAGGGTCTTGTTCGTACAGGTCGATGTAATCGTTAAATGCGTCCGAAATAATCTCCGCGGTCAGTTCGATGGCCGCTCGAAGAACTGCATCGCCGACCTGAAGCGCCTCCGGGTCTCCTGCAATCACCCTTCCTAGAAAGTCCTGGCCTTGGGTCCCCAGGGCGAAGACCATGCTTCCGGCTTGGTAGACGAAGTCCCAGCCCGCTTGAGCCTGTTGCCACGCTTGATTGAGGGTGCTTCTCGGGTGCGTAACGAGCGCCCAGCTACCTCGGACCGTGTACATCGGGACGGCCACGGCCACCTTGACCGTCCCGACCACCATATCGACGCCACCCTCGCCGAACCCTGCAACGAAGCCGACCAGGAACCAGAAGGGACCAAAAATCCCACCGCCGCCGAAGAGGGTGCTTCCAGCAAAGCCGGCAAAGGGATTTGCCTGTCCGCTGGCGAGTGCGGCCGCGCTGTACGGCGTGACCGCACTTCGCGCTTCTTGGCCACCTAAGCCGCCAAGGCGTGAAGTGAGAGCGCTCGAGGGTGGGGGCGTGTTGGTCGTGGCGCCGGTGAGCCTGGTCGGCGCCAGGACATTTGGCGGCGTCGTGCCGCTGAGGGGTGCATACCGGGGCGGAGGAACCGGTGCCGCTGAGGAACTCTGCTTTGAGGTCGGAGGCGTTCCGTACAGCGCTGCCAGGCGCTTCGCGAGGAGGGCCCCTGGAGACCCATCGCCCCCCCCGCCACATGGAGGTCCGTTGTCCCCTCCGCTCTCGTCGAGATAGTCACCCTCGTCACCGGCCTCGTCGGGAATCGCCAGCATCACCTCGGGGCGATCACCGGCCTCGGTCGCAACGTAATAATTCCCGTCGTCCCACTGGATGACTGAACGCAGGCCGTCGAATGTCTCCACTTGGAATCCGGAGGAGGAGATGAGGTCTTGTGGCCCACCGACGCGAATGACCGACGGGTGGGTGTCATCATCGGAATCATCGAAGTTGAAGTCGGGACCTTGAGCTTCCAGGTACTGAGGAAAGACGTCGGCGTTGAGCGGACTCAAGTCGACGGTAAAGGTGACCTCGGCGACGCCATTTCCCAACGCGTCAGAGGCTTCCAGGCGGAACACTGCCCACCCAGTGCCACTTGAGTCGGCCATCAGTCCGTCGATGGGAACAAACGCCGACAGGGTACCGACGTAGGGGTAGGGCGCCCCCAAGTCGCCGGTCGAGTCCTTGTAGACCTGCAGCGGCAGCTCAATCGGGTCCGGGTTGTCATCGACGAAGAGTCGGACGCTGTCGATGGTCGCGTCGGGTGTCGTGTCGGCGATTCCCGAAAAGACGAGGCCCTCGAGAGTTAGGTACCCGGAGATTCCATAGGGGCTCGGTGCTAGCCCCTCGGCCATCAAGGCCACCTCCTGCATGGCAAAGACAGGATGCGGCGTCGAAATCAGCAGCGCTGGCGAGCTGTCAATCTCACCGGACTCTCGGTCGACGGGGACAGCCTGAAGGTCGAGGCAGGTGTCGCCGTTTGGATAGGTGCACTCACCGTCCGAGCATGTGCACGAGCAGGATGGTCCGCCGTCCGTTCCTCCGTCATCTCCACCGCCGCCACCACCCCCGTAACCACCATCATCGTCGCTCCCGCCGTCGGAGCTTCCTCCGTCACTTCCTCCTGCGTCCGAGTTGCCACCATCGGACGTTCCCCCGTCGGACATTCCGCCGTCCCCGCTGCCACCATCCCCGCCGGCGTCGGCGCTGCCGGCATCCGACGCTCCACCGTCCTCTCCGCCGTCGTTCCCGCCATCCATGCCGGCGTCCGACCCGGCGTCGTTCCCGCCGTCGTTCCCGCCATCCATGCCGGCGTCGGGCCCGGCATCACTCCCGCCGTCTTCCCCGGCGTCTTCCCCGCCATCCATGCCGCCGTCAGGCCCGGCATCACTCCCGCCGTCCCAGCCGCCGTCCGGGCCGCCATCGCTTCCGCCATCGACGCCACCGTCCCCGCAGTCGCCGCCGTCGCAGCAGTTGTTGGTGACCAGACCCAGGGCGAGTGCGTACGGATTGACCGGGCAGGTGCTGTACCTGCTCGACACAGTGTTGAGATTGTTGCCCTCGGGGTCTTCAGCGCTCCTGCCGCAGCCAATGAAGGCAACCAGCAGAACGATGACCGGGACCGGAGCGGTCCTCCACACGCGGAACTTCGGACGCACCACCATCGCCCCCTCCGGCGAGCTTCTTCAGGCTTTTGAACGACGTCGAAACTGGACGGTGTGCGGAAGAGCAGATGCCGTGCCACTTTCACTTTCGAGTGAGAACGGCAATTCGTTGTGTCCCCAAGGGCACGACGCAGGTGCTCCGTCGTTCACCGTTGCGATCGGCCGTGCACACTGAAGCGTCCCGGCCAGGTGCTTTGCCTCTCCGGGCGTCGGGACAAGCCCCTGTCGACAACCGAGGGCCTCTGCTGATGGTCGCTCACACAGGGAGCGACTGAGGACGGAAGCAGACGTGCAAAGTCCTGGCTTTCACGCTCTTCGGTCGCCGCGAGTGCTGTGCTGCTCCTTCCACGGTCGGTCCCCACCCTCCACTCGGCCCACCGCGTGGCGAACAGCATCGAAGGAGCTAAGCCGCCTTCATCCGGAACGACTGGAAGGAGGCCTTCTCATCCGTCTTAGTCTCGAAAAGAGGGCAGACCGGACGAAGGCGCTGAGCCGGTCAATGGCGGCCTCGTCCCGTTCCACAAGCGTCTCAAGTAGCGCCGGTATCGCCTCCCCGCCTTCACCGCTCCTCTCGAAAAGCAGAAGTGTGTCTGTCCCAGGTGGTCTTCATTTGGCCGCGCCTGATCCGCGTAGGCCATCCAGGACGACCGCCCAAATCCGACGTCGCCCTTCCATTGTCCCCGCATAGGCGGTGTTTGCAGCCGAGAGACCTTGTAGCAGCGCCAGGATTTCCTCCACGCGGACGTCCGTTCGAATGGCACCGACCTTCTGGGCACGCGACAAAAGAAATCCGAACAAATCTCGAATGCGTTTCGCAATCTTGCGGGCGCGCCCACCCATCACGTCGATCCCACTTCGGGCGAGCGCTTCGACGTAGTCGCGCTTGGAAGCACCAGCGGCCGAATATCTCTCCAGAAACTCGACGAACGCCGCACCGGGATCGCCCGCACTTCGCAAGGTGTCCGCTCGGTCGACGAACTGTTCCAGACGGTCGAGGACAATTGCCTCGAAGAGGGCTTCTTTGTTTGGAAAGTGCCGGTAGACGGTTCCAATCCCGAGCCCGGCGCGCCGAGCGATTTCGTCGATGGGAACCGCCAGCCCTTCGGCAGCGAAGACATGACGAGCAACCTCCAGCAAATGTTCCCGATTTCGCCTCGCATCGGCTCTCAGCGGTCGGCGGTAGGCGGTCATCTGTACCCGAAGGAGTTGACAAACGGAGGGGCAACTCCGTATATGGATGGTAACGGAACCATGGTTCCGAATGTACCGCAGCGGCCACTGCTGCACCATCCCGAGGTCTCTACCATGCGCATCTTTGTCACTGGCGCCACCGGCTTTATCGGCTCGGCGGTCACTCAGGAACTCCTTCGCAACGGCCACCGGGTGCTGGGCCTGGCGCGTTCGGAGGCCAACGCCCAGAAGCTGACGGCCGCCGGGGCCGAGGTTCACCGCGGTTCGCTCGAAGACCTCGAGAGCCTCACCCGCGGCGCGGCGGCCTGCGAAGGAGTCATCCACACCGCCTTCAACCACGACTTCGTCAACGTGAGCCGTGAGGTGGCCGCCAAAGCCGATCTCACGGCCATCGAGACCATCGGCGCCGCGCTGGCCGGCTCGGACCGGCCCTTCGTCATCTGCTCCGGGTCGGCAGCGGCGGGGTTCGAACCGGGCCGTCTGGGCACCGAAGCGGACGAGGCCGATGCCAAATCCGCCGTGGCCACGCGCCTGCCCTCGGAGCGGGCCACCCTGGCGCTGGCGACCCGTGGCGTCCGCGCGATCGTCATGCGCCTGCCGCCCTCGGTCCACGGCGAAGGCGACCACGGCTTAGTCTACTTGCTCATCGGGATTGCCCGGGCCAAAGGGGCCTCGGCTTTCATCGGCGACGGGGCCAACCGCTGGCCCGCGGCGCACCGGCTCGACGTGGCCCGTCTCTTCCGGCTGGCGGTCGAGAAGGGCCCTCCCGGAAGCAGATTCCACGGAGTCGCGGAGGAGGGGGTGCCGACCCGGGACATCGCCAAGGTCATCGGCCGCCACCTGAAGCTGCCGGTGGTCTCCAAAACCGGCCAGGAGGCCTTGGAGCACTTTGGCTGGCTCGGGCACTTCTTCGCCCTTGACTGCCCGGCCTCGAGCGCGCGTACCCGCGAGCAGCTCAGCTGGCACCCGACTCATCCCGCGCTTCTGCCGGATCTCGACCAAGGTCACTACTTCAAGGTGTGATGGCAGGTCCTGCTTCGCGGGCTAGGGCAACCTCAGCCAGCGAGGTCTTCGCAGGCTCAGTCATCGTCAAGGCCTGAGTGGCTTCGTCCACCGCTTAGCTGCCAACCGAGAGTTGCAGACTCCGGTCTGCGAGCAGGCCTCGTCGCTCGCAGCCGCGTGCCTCCCGCGTCGGCCATGCCGCGGTACGCTTTCGTCCGTTTCGCGGGACACGCGTGGGAGGGCCAGCCATGATCAGCGTACCAGCGGCGCTAGCCGCCCGCCCGGCGGAGAAGCATAGCGCAAGGAAAGCACCTGCCATCGGGGGTCCAGCGCCCGACAGTCTCCTCGGCAGATGCCAATAAACTTACCCGCGCAAGCCGGCTCAGTTTGCGCGAGGCTAAGCAGGCTATCGCCAAAGAGGCTGGTATGGTTGGCGAGGGCTACCTGCGGCCGGTCACTAGAACACGCTGTCTTGAGCAGCGCGCGTTGCGCAGCCAGCGGCAGCGAATAATGGGTACCGTCTGTTCCTCCTCGCTCGCGCACCCACCGCATCCAAGCCTCGTTGAAGCTCGCCTCGGCCACGGCCAATACCCATACTCCGGCAAGTAGTCCTCGGCCTAGGTATGGGTGCTGACGCTGGAGGGCCACGGCAAGAGCACCAACCCCAGCCGGCATTAGCCAGTAAGCGGCGAGTTGGTAATGCGGATGGACAGGGAGGCCGATGGCCGAGAGCAAAACGGCGAGGCCAATCCAGGCCAAGAGTCCGACGCGCGCGATGCGGCGCGCGCCCGCGGGCCCGTAGCGCGCCGCCCAGAGAAGCCCTGAGGCCGCGAGCAACGACAGGACGATTGTCAGGACAGGCCCCAGGGCGAGGAAAGCTCTGGCGGGCCCTAGCCACGCGAGGAAGTCTGACCAAGCGTCGTCGAAGAAATAGCTCACGCCGTTGGTTGTCATGACCCGGGCAGGCTCAAGGAGTTCCATGCCGAGCCGCGCCGGTATGCTGAGAAGCCGGACGCCAAGGCCTGGCCCAGGGGGAAGTGCGGCGGGCTGAGCGGCGTGGAGAGCCCTGAGGTAGGGGAGATTTACGAGAACGAGAACGCTCACGGTAGCGGCCAGCCCCCTTGCGCTTGACTGACGGCGGGCGACCTCCCAACCGAGCGCGGCTAGGGTGGCAAGCACCACCGGTACTGTCATCGGGTGACTTGTGAGCGCGAGACCCAAGAAGGCGCCAATGAGCGCTCCGCGGGCGACGCCGACTGGACGGGCGCTCGCCAGAAGCGCGACGGTTAGCGCGATGTATCCAGAAAATACCTCCCATGCGACGCGCGACCAAAAAAAGAGGAAAGGGGAACCAGCCAGCAGAGCGGCGAGCGTCGCGAAGAGGAGCCACCCGCCACGCAGGGAGCAGGCTAGAACAGCGGCGAGGAGCAGGTCCGTGAGCGAAAGAAATAACGTAACGGCCATCACACTGCGTTCTGGCCGAGGGCCCACCAAGTGATGCACTGCCGTGTAGAACCACACGGGGGCGGGACCGTAGGCGACGCCGAGATTCCCGGTTAGCGGGCTGATACTCCCCCACGTCCCATCTCGTACGTGCTCGCGAGCCGCGTCTTGGAAATGAGGCTCGTCTAGAATGTAGGGCACGAGGTCCCGATCAGCAAACCGGAGACCGACCAAGCTCAGCGCCGTGACCACAAGGAGAGCACGAGCCCAAAGCGGTGCATCCCACAGGATGTCTCGCTCCATCAGCCATTGGAGGTTCGTCATCTTCAATTGCGCCACGAGTGTCAGCGCCGGCCCCTCAAAGCACAAGGTAAACCACGCTGGTACACGGCGCCGCTCTGAGGACTGCGGAGCCGTGCCATCGTTCACGAGCTGCCACGCGACTACATCGGCGCCGTCCCTCAGCGGTTGCAACCTCTCGTCTCGGCGAAAAATGGCTTGCCCTGCGACGGCGAGAGCGGTGCCGGCTATGAATCTCGGTCAGCCTCGCTGCCGGCCGACGCTTCAATTCAATGAACGGCGAGAATCACGCAGGTAGGGCGACGCTCCGCGATGTACCAGCGCTGCGGCCCGAGAAGGGCGAGACCGGTGGTAACGGAACCGATGGCGGCAACCCGGGGATGAGAAACGGCGCGCGACCTCGACAGGGTGGCGATGCTCCGGTCGGCGAGGCCGTAGGGCCAGTCCTTGCGCCCCGGCGTGCCCAAGAGCCAGCTTGCGTAGAAGACAGTGGGCCACACCTTCCAGTAGTCGCCGGTGACATGCGTCGCCCGCCCGGCGATGACCTCTCGCGCGGTGGTTCCCCAGCGAGACTCGAATGCGTGCTCCACTGCCTTCCGGCTTGGTGGGCCGACTGCTAACAGCAATGCGATAGCGACTGCGGCCACGCTTGCCCAATTCAGCGCACGCTGCTGGTCGGCGTGTAAAGTGAGCATTGGAAGTGTCGCTAGCAGGCAGCAAGCTGCTTGCAGCAACACGAAGGTTGGAATCAGGTAGCGCACGGAATAGTTGTTTTGGGCCACCCAGCGCGAGGAGGCGGCAAGCACGAAGGGGACAATCGCAGTTAGGACGAGCCCGCAGGCCGCGCTCAGAATGGGCCGGGCGAACCGCCGAACAGACGCTGCGGCGAGACCCAGAAGCCCGAGTGCGGCGAGCCCGAGCGCCATGCCAACCCAAGCACGTACCTTCTCGTAGCCACTCGCTGCCCGGAACAAGGCACGCGCCGCGGAGGGCCAAGCCGCTGCGGGCACGAGTTCAGTAGAGTTGTGAGGCAGGGAGACTGCTTGGGACAAGCGAACGGAGGCGTATGTTGCAATGGCGACGAAGAGGAGATTGATGACCGCGAAACGAAGGCGCGCTAGGCCGAGGCGCCCGTAGTCCGTGACGAGCGCCCGCCAGAGCACCAGTGGCGCTACTACCGTGGCCATACTGACGTTAACCCAGGCTGCCGCGAGATAGAGGAGGGCTGCCGTCGCAATCCGCGATGTACTACGACGATTTACTAGTTTCATTGCTGTTAGTGCGAGGCCGATTGACAGCATGTAGGGCTGCACCCAGAGGATGTTGAAGCGCACCTCTTCCGCTGGGGGGATTAGGAGCAGCAGTATGACGAGGAGTGCGGCCGCCGCAGTCCACGGCACCGAGCGCGGGAGCAGAATTTGGACCAACAGGATGAGCCCCCAAACCGAAAGCGCCATCGTCAAAAACCCTTGCAACAAGAGGTGCGACGCCGGGTCTCGAACCGGAAGCGCGAGCAGCGGGATGAGCATGCCGTAGCGGTCTTGTCCCCAATAGAATGGCGTCCAGGCGGTTAACCCCGTGAGCACGGGCACAAGGCTGTCAGCGTGATGGAACTCCTGTAGGCGGCTGAAATCCAGCCATGCAGCGAGAGCCGCCACCGAGGTGGGTGCCGCGATTCGTGCTCGCACGCCTATGCTCCTCCGCAACGCATGAGACTCGCTCGGGCACGGCGACCCGGGGTCACTCGCCTGGTTAGAGACCGAAAGTTCCGATCCTCGCCGCCAACCTTTGGCATCCGAGTTGGGGTCGACCAACCCATTTGTGACATAGTTGAAGAGGTCGTGGCGCGCACAATCGACGCCCGATTCTCCGTGGCACTTGCCTTCATGCGCGTCGGAGGTATTACCGGATCTACGTCATGTCGCTCTGCCGGTTGCGTACCGACGACCGCATCCGACGACGAAGCGCACCCCGGGACGGTGTGGCGTGGGTAACGTCACGGACATGGGCTTCAAGAAATCTCCACCGGACCTCATCGCACGCTTCGAAGCGGCGCTGCCCCAAAGTCCCCTCGTCGAGCCGAAGAAAATGTTCGGCTATCCAGCGGCCTTCGTGCACGGCCATTTCTTCGCCGGCTTGCATGAGGAGAACGCAGTCATCCGCTTGCCGGAAGCGCTTTGGAAGAAGTTGCCGGACCTCGCTCAGGCCGCCGGCTTTGACCCCATGCGAACCGGAAAAGTGATGAAGGACTGGCTCGTCATTCCAGCGACGGTGGTTGCTCAGCCCAAGCGCTTGGCGGCTTTGCTTGAAGCGGCGCTGGCGCTGGTCTCGACGCTACCGCCAAAGACGAAGAAGAAGACGAAGCGCGCCGCAAAGCAGGTCTGGCGGTCTCGGACCTTGGCCGTGTGGCGTCACTGCATGTGCTGGCCGCCGTTGATGGCGATGTTGGCCCCTGTGACGAAGGCTGCCTCGTCGGAACAGAGGTAGATGATGAGACCGGCCACCTCCTCCGGCTTGCCGAGGCGGCCGACAGGAATTTGGGGGATGATTTTTGTGTCCAAGACTTCCTTGGGGATGGCCGTCACCATCTTCGTCCCGATGTAGCCAGGACTGATGGTATTGACGGTGACGCCCTTGCGCGCGACTTCCAAGGCGAGAGCCTTGCTGAAGCCGTGCATGCCGGCCTTCGCCGCAGCGTAATTCGTCTGACCAAAGGCACCTTTTGAGCCGTTGACAGAACTGACGTTGATGATGCGTCCCCAGCCGCGCTCGACCATGCCGTCGCAGACATGCTTCGTCATGTTGAAGATGCTGTCGAGATTCGTCCGCAGCACGGCGTCCCAGTCCCCCTTCGTCATCTTCCGGAACGTCATGTCGCGGGTGATGCCGGCGTTGTTGATGAGGATGTCGACCGGGCCCACCTCTTTGTGGATTTTCTCGACACAGCTTCGGCAAGAGTCGAAATCCGCGACGTCCACCTGGTAGGCACGAAAGTTGTAGCCCTTCGACTTGAACTCCGAGAGCGTCTCTTGGATGGTGGTGTTGCTCGGCGAATAGGTGATGACAACGATGTAGCCTCGGTCATGCAGCTTGGTACTGATGGTCGCTCCCAGCCCACCCGTTCCGCCGGTAACGACCGCGACGCGCTCAGCCATGATGTCCTCCTTAGCAGCCACTTGACTGTAGCTCTCAGGCGCGCGGCCAGTTCTGGTTTTTGCTCGATGCGGCTTTGGCTCGCCGACGGTCCGCAGGAGCGCTCGCTAGCCGCGCAGGGCGGCCAGAAAACATGCCGCGTCGCGCCAAGCATCCCCTCAGGTCGCTTGCAGCCGCAGCTGAAAGCACGGACTGGCTGGCGGCCCTCAAGGGGGCGCCCGGCGGGCTTGCTGCAACTGCCAAAGAAAGTAGACGTAGTAAAGCACGAGTATGACGCCGCAGATGACCGCAACCGTGAAGTACACCTGGCGAATGAAGGGGACGAGCCAGCCCGCAGCCAGCAATTTGTCGAGGTCTCCGTCGCCCCCGTAGAAGGAGCCCCACGGAAGCCGGCTCATGTCCGTGCGTGAGGCGAGAAAAATGCCCAGGATGCGGGTGTACGCGGCTGCGCCGAGGAAGAGGAAGGCCCAACGCAGCTGTTGCCATCGGACCGAAGCCGGAAACTGGAAGTAGAAGAGGACGACCCACAAGGTCGAAATCCAAAACTCGCCGAAGATGCCAGCGAAGCTTTCCAGGAGGTGCTCTTTGGCCACTGGCATGGCGATGGCCAAGCCAGCGAAAACGGCCAAGAAAGCGGCTGCGAGAGCCACCAGACCCCGGCAGTCCGCGCTGCGCGCCCAGAGCAGAAGCGCAACCAGACCGCCGACGACAAGCAGTGAGAAGACGACCGAGCGCCCCGGTTCCGAGTAAAAGGTGAAGAAGAGTGCGGGGATGGCACTGCGGCCGTTCAGCCAGCGCCAGGTGGCATGGCCCAACTCGTGCGACCAGTTCGACGCGGTCGAGAAGACGACGAGCCGACCGCAGCCGTTGCTGTTGAGGAGCAGCGCGACGCCGAAGGCGAGGGGGAGGGCCCAACCGTTTTCGCTGCGGGCGCCAACGTCCGGCGCGTCGACCAATGCGTCGTCCGGCGGGGCCGCCGGTTCCAGCGGGGCCTCCCGCGCAGGCGCCGGCGCGATGTGAAGGCGAGAGAAGATGACCCCGCAGCGGCCGCAGGTCCCCGGGTCAAGGCTCGGACCGGTAAAGCCGCAGTGGGGGCACGGAGGGGACACGCCGGGGGTAGCTCTCCGAGCCGCAGGCTTGCCTCTCGTCCCTGATGGCTCTTGGCAAGTCTGCTTCAGGAGAGCTCACGCGGCGAGAAACCGGCACACCTCACACTGCCAAACGAAGGTGCAGAGGCGGTGCCTTGAAGAGAGCGTGTCGCTCGGTGGCGCGAATTCAACGAAGCGTCGGGGATGCTCCACTGCGGGGGGCTTCTGGCCTGCAAATGACTTGCGGAAGGCGAGCGCGGGTACCACCATTGCGACGGGTCGAGACATGGCACCCTACTTGGACAACTCGCAACTTCCACACAGCGTGCAGCACGTGTTGCCGAACCATGCCCAGGACATTTACCGCGAAGCCTTCAACCATGCGTTGGCGGAATACGGACAGGACGAGGTGAGGGCAGCGCGCGTGGCGTGGGCTGCCGTCAAGCGCAGCTATGAGAAGCGCGAGGGGGGCTGGGTACGCAAGCCGTAGCTGGCTTCAGCAGGGCGGGCGGGCTCCTCCCTACTCCTCGGCCTCCTCCTCGTCCGCGTCGGCGTCGTTGGGGTCCCGCTTCCAGCGTCGCCACCACCGGCGTACGCCGAGCCACGTTGTCAGAAGGATGACGCAGACCCCGACGAGGACCGCCACCAATTCACGCCGGTCGGAGAGGCTGAGGCTTCTCCACCACAGCACCGGGTGAAAGAGGAAGAATACGTCCATGGGGACGGACAGTGTGTCGCGGATGCACGGGCGCCTCAATGGCCCAAAGGGCGCACTCAGCCTCGGGCCGGAAGACGGCGCTTCAGCCGCCGCAGCGGCCCCGGGTGCAATCGGTCTCTCGGCCGTGGTCCTGAGGGCTTACTTCTTCGGATGAAGCTCGCGCCAGGTGCCTTCTTTGACGTCGACGCCGAATTTCTTGGCGGCCGCCTGGATGCGCTTCCAAGCCTCGTCGCGCTCGTCGTCGCTTACGCCTTGAACCTGGTTGAAACGCGCAACGGCATTCCGCACGTGGGAAGCGTCCTCGAGTGGCTCTTTGCGTTGCTTCGGGAAGGCGAAGGTACCACCGGGTTCCGCGTTACGTTCTTCACTGTCCAGTCTGGCCATGGCGGAAGGCTCCTTGCTAAGGGCCGCGACTTCCAAAGTCGCGGGCTTCGAATTCCCCGGGGACCGGCCCCGGGCTCTTCTACGCAGGCTAGGGGCGAGCAGACTCCTGCGCCAGGGGCTCCCCGTCAAAACGAGCGCCAAGCTGCTCGAGCGTCCTCAGGCCAAGGAGTCAGCCGGCGCCGCCCGACGCTCCTCGTCGGGCCCCATCAGCGGCGACGGGGTGGTCGGTTGCACCGGCGCGCGAGATGAGGAGGACGCAAGGGGGCTGAGGTAGTCGCCACTTCAGGCAAGTGGCTCACCTTCGCCCGAATGGCAAGGAAGTGTCGCGGGAGGACCGCTGGTTTGCCGTTCCGTCCACACGGATGGTGGGCCGCCCGGGCCCGGGACAGCCGGAGTGGCCGAGTGGCAGGTGGCTGGGCTAAGCCGATGCCCACTCTTTGCCCGGGGGGGGGGAGGCTCCGCCACCGCTTCTTCCAAGCCGGGCAGCGAGAGAGAGGGCAGGGTGAGAGTCCGAACGGCGAAGCGGCGCAGAGGACGCCCCCGACGGCTGAGCGCCACGTTGTGGGGGGTGGGCCTTTTCGCGGCCCTGCTTGCTCCCGCCCTCGCCTGCGCCTGAGGCGTGGCACCCCCCGTGGGTCTCACGGGCACCTGTGGCGAGAACCTCGAAGCCGAGCGGCGCTTCCAGCTCGCCCTGAGTGTGGGTGGACTTCGGACGGACCTCATCTTCAATGGTGCCGACCAGCGCCTCGAAGAATTGAGCAGCGCCGTCGCCTTCACCTACCGGTTTTCTGCGTGGTCGGTGCAGGCGTCTGTCGGCGTCATCATTTCGGGAAGTCTCGACGGCCAGCTCGGCAATTACCGTCTCCAGCCGGGAGTTCTCAGCAGCGTCTCGCTGGCCTACACCTTTTTGGACGGAACGGGAGCGTTGCCCTTCGTGGCCGCGAGCCTGACTGCCGGCGTGGCCAGCGCCTCGACGTACGACGACCTGGACGCGACGGACCGGCCGCAATTGACAGCGTTGGATTTTCGGCTGTCGGCGGTCATCGGAAAGCGGTTGTTTGGCTTTTGGCTTCCGTACGCGGGCGTCGCCGTCTTTGGCGGCCCAGTCTTTTTTGCTCCGCAAGGCCAATCGCTCACCGGGGGCGATGCGCACCACTTTCGCGTCAGTCTCGGCTCGAGCTTTAGCCTGCCGGCACACCTCGAGGCCTTTGTCGAAGTGGGCTTTGTGGGCGAGCAAAACGCCGTGGTTGGACTGGGCTACGCATTCTAACCACTGGCGTGTTAGGTGAGAGCTACGGGCAGATTCAGCAGCTTCTTCCCAGAAGAGACTTTTGTTGCTGCGCCGCCGCCTTGGTGGGACGCTGTCGGAGGCGGGGCGAAGGGAAACCATGTCGAACGTGGTGAACGACGTCAGCCTTCAAGTGGCGACGGTGAATGGCTCTGGTTCGCAAAGTGCGAATACGGTGCTGCTCCGCGCCATTTTCCAAATGGGCGTGCCGGTGTCTGGGAAGAATCTCTTTCCCTCCAACATTGCTGGCCTGCCCACCTGGTACACCATCCGGGCCAACAAGGATGGCTGGGTTGGCCGGAAGAAAGAAATCGACTTCCTGGTGGCGATGAATGCCGAGTCTGCCCAGGAGGACGTGGCCAGCCTGCGGCCCGGTTCCGCCGTGGTGTATGACGAGCCGCTCGGCCTCTCAGCCCAGCGTTCGGACGTCGCCTTTTACCCGGTGCCGTTTGACAAGGTGGTGCAGCCCATCAGCAGCGAGGCCAAAACCAAGAAGCTGCTGCGCAACATGGCCTACGTCGGAGTGGTGGCCAACCTCTTGGAGTTGGAAATGGCCGAAGTCGAGCGGGCCATTGGAAAACACTTCGCCAAGAAGGCCAAAGCGCTCGAGCTCAACCTCGCCGCGGCGCGGGCCGGATTCGAATTCGCCACAACTCGACTCCACAAGGCCGACCCCTTCGTCGTTCACCGGATGGACGCCAACCGGGGGAAAATCATCATCGATGGAAATGCCGCCGCCGCCCTGGGCGCGATGTTTGGCGGCGTGACGGTGGTGACCTGGTACCCCATCACCCCTTCCTCCTCGCTGGTCGAATCCCTCATCGGCTACATGAAGCGTTACCGGCTGACGGCCGATGGCAAGGCGACGTTTGCCATTGTCCAAGCGGAGGACGAGTTGGCCGCCATTGGAATGGTGATGGGGGCCGGCTGGGCTGGCGCGCGTGCCATGACATCCACCGCCGGTCCGGGCATTTCCCTAATGGGTGAATTTGCCGGGCTCGGCTATTTCGCTGAGGTGCCGGCCGTGATTTGGGATGTGCAGCGCGTCGGTCCGTCGACCGGCCTTCCCACCCGTACTTCGCAGGGCGACGTGCTGTCCACGGCCTTCCTCTCGCACGGGGACACCAAACACCTGCTGCTTTTGCCGGCGACGGTGGAGGAGTGCTTTGAGTTTGGGTGGGAGGCCTTTGACATTGCGGAGCATTTCCAGACGCCGGTCTTCGTCCTGTCGGACCTCGACCTGGGGATGAACAACTGGATGGCCGAACCTTTTCGCTACCCGGACAAGCCCATCCGCCGGGGCAAAGTGCTTTCCAAGGAGGACTTGGACCGCCTGGGCGGCTTCGAAAGGTACCGGGACGTGGACGGCGATGGGATTGGGTACCGGACGCTTCCGGGGACGGACCACCCAGCGGCGGCCTACTTCGCCCGCGGGACGGGGCACAACGAGAAAGCCCAATACTCCGAGCGCTCGGACGACTGGGAACGCAACCTGGCCAGGCTGGCCCGCAAGGTGGACAACGCCCGCTCAGCCCTCCCGGCACCCGTCCTGGAAGGGCAAGGCGCGGTGGTGGGCATTGTCGCCTACGGCTCGAGCCACCACGGAGTGCTGGAGGCCCGCGAACAGCTGCGCCGCGAGAAGGGCATTGAAGCGGACTACCTCCGGGTGCGCGCCTACCCCTTCAGCCGGGAAGTCGAGGCCTTCGTGCAAGGGCACGAGAGGGTGTACGTGGTGGAGCAAAACCGGGATGGGCAGCTGCATGCCCTCTTGCGGTTGGACGTCAAGGCGGAGCTCGTCCCGCGCCTTCGTTCGGTGGCGCACATTCCCGGCCTCCCCCTCGACGCACGCAGCGTCACCGAGGAAGTTGCAGCCCGGGAGGGCCTGTAAGCATGGCCGAGCCAAAAACCAACCGCATCGGGCTGACCGTCTCCGACTACCAGGGCGGCAAGTCGACGCTGTGCGCGGGGTGTGGCCACAACGCCATCAGCGAGCGGCTGCTTCAAACCATGTTCGAGCTGGGCATTCAGCCGGAGCGCGTGGCGAAGCTGTCTGGGATTGGCTGCTCCTCGAAGAGTCCGGCGTATTTCATGAGCCGGGCCCACAGCTTCAATACGTTGCACGGCCGGATGGCCTCGGTGGCCACCGGGGCGCTTTTGGCCAACCGCACTCTCCTCGCGCTGGGGGTTTCGGGCGACGGGGACACTGCCTCCATCGGTATTGGACAATTCGTCCACCTGGTGCGCCGCAACCTGCCGCTCATCTACATCATTGAAGACAACGGCGTGTACGGGCTCACCAAGGGGCAATTCAGCGCGACGGCAGATGTCGGCTCCAAGCTGAAGACGGGCGTCGTGAATGAATTGCCCCCCATCGACACTTGCCTGCTCGCCATTGAACTTGGGGCCACCTTCGTTGGACGAAGCTTCTCCGGGGACAAGCCGCAGCTGTCGGCCATGTTGAAGGCGGCAGTCGCCCACCGCGGGACAGCGGTGCTGGACGTCATCTCCCCGTGCGTCGCCTTCAATGACCACGACGGCTCCACCAAGTCCTACGCCTACACCAAGGACCACGACGAGCCGTTGCACGAGCTGTCCTTCGTTCCAGTGTTTGACGACATTGGCGTCGAGTACGACGCCGGGACGACAGTGGACGTCCGGCTGCATGACGGCTCGCGCCTGCAGCTGCACAAGCTGGAGGAAAGCTACGACCCGCGCCAGAAGCTGCGCGCGGTGCAGCGGATTCTGGAAGCGCACGGCCGAAGCGAAGTCCTCACCGGCGTCCTCTACGTGGACACCGAGGCGCCCACCTTCATCGACCGGCTTGGGCTGGTGGACGCACCGCTGGCCACCCTGCCGGCGGACAGCGTGCGCCCTCCGCGCGAGGTGCTGGACGAAGTTTTGCGGAGCCTGTAGCTCGACCCCGGTGAGGGCGCCGGCGCGCCCTGTCACCGGGACGTCAGCTGCTTGACCACGTCCTGCACGTTGAGGGTGCTGGCCAGGTTTTGAATCTGCCCTTGGACTTTCGGCAGAAGCCCTTTGGCCTCGCCCTGGAAGCGGACAAACAGGGCGCGCAAGTCGTCCCCACTCAGCTTGCGGCCCTGGGCATAGTACTGCTTGGCCACGTGCCCCAGCGCGTAGGTGGACGCAAAGGAGACGGCGGCGCCGGCGGCCAGCCCGGTGGCCCCTCCCAGCATTCCTCCGAGGAGGCCGGAAGCCACGCCGCTCAGCACTTTGCGCACCACGCCCTCCACCAGCTGAGCGGCCGCGCCGATGCCCAAGGTTCCGGCGAGGTCCTTCACCTGGTCACTGTCCAGCGCCTGCCCGTAGCTTTGGCCGACCAGGTAGACGAGCCGAAGCTGCAAGGGGAGGACGGCGAGGCTAGCGAGCCGGTCAGGCAGAATTTCCAGCGCGCCGGTCAGCATGGCCTGCTGGAGGATGGTGTCATCGAGGGGGGCGCCGGAAGCCGGGTTGGCTGCGGCAAGGCCGCTGGCCGACGCCGCATTGGCCAGTGCGCGTGTACTGTCTTCGACGGGTTGCAGCGCCGCGGCGCTCAGCCCCAGCGCCGCTTGGAGCTGCGCGAGAAACCTCAGCTCGGCCGGGTTGGCGGGGCCGTCCGCGTTGCACACCAAGAGCGCCGCCTCGTAGGCGCGGTGGCGGGCCGTCTCGTCGGAGAGTTGCTGGGCTACCTTCGGCAGGCTGAGTTGCCCGGACGCCACCTGTTGGCTAATGGACTCGAGGTTGAAATTGGCATTGCCGGAGAGGAGAGTCTGAAGCTCGGCCCTCTCCTTGGTGGATTGACTGCCGTCCGCGGCGGCCGCGAGTAGGGCGATGGTTGCCACAGCTGCTTGGTCTTGGTCGTTCATCTTTTGCCTCGCTCCGTTGCGCCCGGGCGTTTTGGGCGTGAATAAATCTGCGCGCGAGACAGTCGGTGTGCAACTACGGCTGGTGCCGAGGCCAGCCTGGGCGCCATTAAGGTGGTGCGCGACTGGCACTTGTTGCAAAGTCGCCGCTGTCGAGTAAACCGCAGGCTGGGTTGGGGCCCAGGAGGGGTCGAGACAATGAAGACTGCAGCGGGCGCAGCTGTTCTCGTCGCCGGCACGCTCTTGTTGGCGGCCCCGGCGCTGGCGCAGTACTACCCCACCACGCCGGCGCCCCCACCGCCGCCGCAGTATTACCCGCCACCGCCACCGCCGCCGCAGTATTACCCGCCGCCGCAGCCGGTTTATTACGCGCCGCCGCCGGAGGACAAGCAGAGCTACACAATTCGCGCCTCGGGTGGCGTCGCCTTCGTCGGCGCCGGCTACTACTGCAGCTACTACTACTACTACTACCCGACCTACGCTTGCGGGGCCGGGTACAGCACCGCCTTTCCGGACGTCAACCTGGACGTCGACGTCTGGCTGAAACCGTCGCTTGGGCTGACGCTCGGTGCCAACGTGATGTGGGGCACCTACACGCCCTATGGGAGCTACTACGGCAACGCGAGCGGCGTCACGACGTACACCACCATCTGGGAGCCGCACGTCGACTTCCTGGTTGCGCCCCCCTACAGCACGTCGGTGAAGGGGCGGGTGCGCTTGGGCTTCGGGCTCTACATTGTCAACGTCAACAACGGCAACCCCGGAGGCACGGTCACCCCCTACGCCTTCAACGGCGTGGGTGGCGCCTTCCGCCTCGGGTTTGGCGCGTCGATTCTTCCCAAGTCCAAGGTTGGCATCGGCATCGACGCCATCTTCGAAGCCGGCTGGGTTGACGGCACCTACGTCTCCACCGTGCAGCTTCTCATCGGCCCGGAGATTCACTTCTTCTAGGGCGTACCTGCCCGCCGAGCGGCCAGGCCGGCTAGAGTCGCCTTGGAAAACCAGCCCCTGGGAGAGGACAAGCACGGGACCGGGGTAGGCTTCCCGGGCTTCCCACGCGGACACTGGCCAGCCGCGCGGGCTGAGGAGGGACGCGTGCAGAGGGGCAACAGCACGAAAGCAATGGCGGGGGCCTTCCTCGCCTTCAGCGCGCTGCTGGTTGGGGCGGCGGCCCAGGCGCAGAACGCCCCAGCTGCGGCGCCGCCGCCGTCGACGCCGCAGTCTCCGCCCCAGCCGCCTCCGCCACCGCCGGCGCCGGAGCCCGCCGCACAGCCCGCAGCCGCCCAGCCGCAGCCACCGTCTGCCGCGCAGCCGGTCGTCCCGCAGCAGCCGGAGCCGCAGTTCACTCCGCCGCCGCCGCCCGCACCGCCAGCGCCGCCGCAGCAGGCGTTACCGCCCCCGCCGAACTACTTCTACTACCAGTACCCGCCCGTGTATTACCGGCCGCCCCCGCCACCCTGGGACGGAAAGGTGCGCTACACCGTTCGCGCCTCGGGCGGCGTCGCCTTCGTCGGCGCCGGCTACTACTGCGGCTACTACTACAGCTACTACGTCCCGGCCTATGGGTGCGGCAGCGGCTTCGCCACGGCACAACCGGACATCAACCTGGACGTCGACGTGTGGGTCGACCCCACCATGGCCATCAGCTTCGGGGCCAACGTCATGTGGGGCACGTACACGCCCAACCTGGTGGGCGTCCCGCCCAACAACGTCTACAGCAAGACCTGGGAGCCGCACGTGGACGTGCTGCTAGCGCCCACCTACGGCAGCAACGCGGCCAAGGGCCGCATCCGGCTCGGCTTTGGCCTGTACGTCGCCGAAGCCAACGGACAAAACGCCACCGGGCAGACTGTGCGGTGGAATGGCGTGGGCGGCGCCTTCCGGCTTGGCTTCGGCGTCTCGCTTCTTCCCAAGTCCATTGTCGGCATTGGAATGGATGCCATCTTCGAGACCGGGTGGGTTGGCAGCAGTTACGTCTCCACTGTCCAACTGTTGATTGGCCCGGAGTTGCACTTCTAGCGCCGCACAGCCGACGTGGAGCCCCGGATGCGCACAAAAGCGCGCGCGGGAGTAGGGTGGTGGCCGTCCCCGCGGCCCTCCGCCACGGCAGGAGGTGTCGCAGCCCAATGGAAGCCATTCCCGAAGGTTGGAAAGTCGTGCGGTGCGTGGTGTGCCGCGAGCCAGTAAACCAGTGGATGCGGCCCGGGGGACCGCTGGTGGCGCACTGTGCCCGCTGCGCCCCGATGTCACCCGAGCGCGCCGCGCGCATCGCGCGCATTCGAGTGGCGGCCCAGGCCCTGCGGACCCGTCGCTCCCGGGCCTAGAGGGGCCAAAGCCCCGACTGTCTCTTCTTCGACGTTTAAAAGTGCCCCGCAACAGCAGCACCGCCGCCGTCGGCGAAGGCGAGGGGGACGACACGCAGCTGTAGGGCGGCCAGTCCCTCGTCGTGGGCCGCGCGCATGGAAGCATTGGGGTAGGTGTAAATGTTGGCCTCCCACACGAGGCTTCCACCCACCAGGTTGATGAGTGCACGGGTGCCCTGGTGCTGGCCCCAAAACATGAAGGCGCAGACGCCGGCATTCACCGCCAGCCCGACGATGTGGTTGAAAGCAGAATGGTAGAAGACTTCGTTCTTCGCCTCTAGCTGGAAGAGGGCCCGGACCGCGGCCGACTTCGCCGCGCGCTGCTCGGGATTGCTGTCGGGCATGGCCTCCACCGCTTGCCAGCCGAAGGCCACCGGGGGCGGGAGCACCAGCGTCTGCAGGAGGCCCACCCAGCTGGTGGCAATGTTGACTTGGGCCGCCAGTCGGGCGCCGCCGGTGGAGGTGGCATTGATGACAGTCTCCGCGAGGATGACGGTGCCGTAGAAGGCCGACCAGCCGTAGTACCAAAGCCGCGCGTGGAAGTACTGGCCGGCGAGGACGGCCGCCATGCGGTCGCTTTGGGCCGAGTCCAGTCCTTGGCTGACTTTTTCGGGCCCCGCATACGGCGCGTCGTCCGCGGCGCGGGCGGAGGTTGGGCCAAGCAGTGCAGCGAGGAGGACGACGAGCCGGAGGGGAGGGGTGATGCGGCATCACATTAGGGACGGCCCGGGGCGTCCGCCAATAGGCTGACGCACAAAAAAGCCCGTCTCTTCGGTCCGAACCCCTTAGCGGCCGGCGGACGGCGTTGCTTTTAGTCGCTCGTCCAGCGCCTCCAGGTGAGCGCGGAGCGGGCCGAGCAGCGCGGGGCCCCCACGCTTTTCGGCGAGTTCGACGGCTTGCCGATAGCTGTCCCGCGCGAGTTCCAGCTGTCCCGCCCGCTCCAGTGCCTCTCCCAGGCTGTCGTGGGTGATGGCGGATTCAGGGTGCGCGGCGACGTTGTAGCGGAAAAGCTCGAGGGCCTCGCCCAGCGCACGCCGCTGCAGCGCGACGTAAGCGAGGAGGTTCACCACCGACTCGGACGGCTGGATGGCGTAGCCCCACCGTGCGGAGAGCCCCTGGTAATGCGCCAGCACGGCGGCCAACGACGGGACGTTTTTTTCTTCGGGCTTGGCCCGCAGTTCCCAACCGGCAAACAGGTGCCGCAGCCCAGCGTAGTAGCCGAGGAGGACGGAGGAGCCGTGGTCCTCCTCAGGGACCAGCTGCCAGGCCCAGTCGAAGTCCGGCCAGGGCAGCTGGTGCATGGCCTTGGCGAAATTCTCGAAGTCCAGAAGGACCGGCGGAGACGCCTCCCGCGCCCCCAAGGTGACGAAGAGGCCCCGGGGCACTGGGGGTTTTGCTTGGAGCGCCCGAGCCTCCCGCATCAGGAGCCCAGCATCCCAGTCCACGCTGGGGCTCGCGGCGACGACGGCTTGGAAGAGGCCAGGACGGCTGAAGAGGGCGTGGATACCGCACAGTCCGCCAAACGAGTGGCCGGCATAGAGGCGCAACGGGACGGTGCGGTAGTGCGCCTCGACGGCGGGGACCAGTTCGTGTTCCACGAAGTCGAGGAAGCGCTCAGCGCCACCGGCCGTTGGAAAGTCGACCCTCTCGCCCAGAGTCCCAGCCGTGGGCGTCAGGTCACGCGTGCGCTCGGTGTTGAAGATGCCCACCAGAATAACTTCTGGCATCAAGTCATTGCTGGCCAAAAACTCCGCCGTCGCCCGGGTGTGCCCGAGTTGGTCCTCGGCGTCGGTGAGGTACAGGACCGGGTAGCGCTGTTCGCCAAAGCCATAGGAGGCGGGTGTCACCACTGCCATCACCCGCTGCTCGCCCAGCACTTTGGACAACAGCGTCAGGCGCTGCGCCCCGTCGAGTCCGCCCGAAGCGCTGGACACCCCGGGAAGCACCAGGGCCAGAAGCAGGACTTGGGCGAGGCGGCGCATGGAGGAGCCTTCGGCAGGCCAGCAGCGGCAGAGTCTGTCGTCCCAAGGTGCCCGGGCGCACCACCGCAGCCGGTGGCATCTTTTGTGCCGGGAATGGCGTTGCGGTGGAGTCGCCTCCGCAAGCGGGCCCCTTCGGGGAGCGCGTTTGACGCTGCCCCGGCTGGGCCTCCCGCGTTAGAAGACGCCCCACCCATGGCGCGGACGCTTTACGACTTGGCCGGTGCTGAGGACGACCGGCGGTTTAGCCCCTATTGCTGGCGGGTGAAGATGGCGCTTGGCCACAAGGGGCTACCTTTTGAGACGGTGCCGTGGCGCTTTACCGAGAAGCAGGCCATTGCCTTCTCCTCGCAGAGTCTGGTGCCGGTGCTGGTGGATGGCGAGCGCGTGGTGACGGACAGTTGGGCCATTTGCCAGTACCTGGACAATGCTTACCCGGACCGCCCGCCACTGGCTGAGGGCCCCCAAGCTTGGGCCTACGCCTACTTCATCAAAAACTGGACCGAACGCAGCCTCCAGCTGACCCTGGCCCCGCTCCTCTACCTTGACATCCTCGGCCACGTCGCCCCGAAGGACCGGGAGTACTTCCGGACGTCCCGGGAGTCCCGCATCGGCACCACCTTGGAGGCCTTCTGCGCGGACCCACCGGCCCACTTGGAGGAGCTGCGCAAGGTGCTGGAGCCACTGCGCGCAACGCTGAGCGCGCAGCCCTTCTTGGCCGGCGGTGCTCCGGCGCTGGCGGACTACCTGGTGTTCGGGGCCTTCCAGTGGGCGCGCTGTGTCTCCCCGGTCCAACTGCTCGACGCGGGCAGCCCCATTGCCGCCTGGCGCGGACGGATGTTGCCGCTGTACGGAGGCCTTGGCGGCAAGGGCTTGGGCTACCCCGTCAGCTAACCAGAGGAGAGTCTTCGATGATTGACCTGCACTACTGGCCCACGCCGAACGGGCACAAAATCACCATTTTCCTCGAGGAGACGGGGATGGAATATCGGCTGCTCCCCGTCAACATTACGAAGGGTGAGCAGTTTCGGCCGGAGTACCTGCGCATTTCTCCGAATAACAAGATGCCGGCCATTGTCGACAACGCCCCGAGCGACGGCGGTCCACCGCTGGCCCTCTTCGAATCGGGGGCGATTCTCGAATACCTGGCGACGAAGGCGGGGCGCTTTTTGCCCAACGAGCTCCGGGCTCGGGCCCAGGTGATGCAATGGCTTTTCTGGCAGATGGCAGGCCTTGGGCCGATGCTTGGGCAAGCCCACCATTTCGCCCACTACGCTCCGGAGAAAATTCCCTACGCCATCGAGCGCTACGTGAAGGAGACCGCTCGGCTGTACCGCGTCCTCGACACGCAGCTGCAGGGCCGCGACTTCGTGGCCGACAGTTACTCCATTGCGGACATGGCCTGTCACCCATGGATTGCCTCCTACGCGCGACAGGGGCAGACCCTGGAGGACTTCCCCAACGTGAAACGCTGGTTTGAGGCGATGGGGGCCCGTCCGGCCGTTCAGCGCGCGTACGCGCTGGGGCCGAAGGTGACCGCCTCTCCGATGGTGCTGACCGAAGAGGCGCGCCGCGTGCTGTTTGGCCAAATGGGCCCGCAGGGCGCAGGCCGGTAGAAGGCAGCGGGGCCCGTTTTCTTTAGCCCGCCACGGGGAGAACGCGGTCCGCCATCGCGGTGAGTGCGGACTGGAGCGCTGCGATGCGTTCCTCAGGCAGCCCGTAGGTGGACAGCCAGAGGCCGGCGTGCCGTTCCCTTTCCCCGGGTTCCATTTCCACGAGGAGGGTCGCGTCCTCAAGGCTGCCCAGGGTGCCCCACAGGCCCCGCGGGGCCTGGACGAAGTCCACCGTGCCGACCAGACGCTCGGTCCCAAGGCTCAGCTGGAAGGGACGCCCTGCGGCCAGATGCGCCGCCTCCGGCGTCGGCGCGAAGCCGTCCACGCTCCACACCTTGCCCCAGGGGACACTGGGGCCGCCGCGGGCGTGGCGTCGCACCCACGCCATGGCGCGCTGCTTGCCCCGGTGCCGCTCGAGGTAATGGCGCAGGGCGTGGAGGTAGAAACGCCAGCCGAAGTCCGTTCCTTGGTAGAAGTCATCCCAGCTGTCCCCCTCGCCGAAACCGGACTGGACGAGGCGCACCCGGACTTCGCCGCCGGCCGCCTCGAGGGTCCAGTCGACGGCCATGGGTCCAGCGGGGGCGGCAGAGGTGCCCCCTGCTGCGGCTGAGGGCTGCTCCGGTTTGTCCCGCCAGAGGAGGTGACGGCCGGGCTCCCAACCCACCACCTCGGTGCGCCAATGCAAATCCCCCCAGGAGAAGGACAGCTCCTCGCCAAGGCCGGGCTTGCCTGTCGCGACGGGGGGAAACCAGCGGGACAATTCAGAGGCCTCGGTGAGGGCGGCCCACACGACGTCGCGCGGCGCGTGAATGCGGACTTCCACTTGGATGGTGCGGGCCTTGGGCTTGGACGTCATGGCGGACTCCCTCCTCGGTGGGGCGGCTGGGGTGAGGCGTCCGCCCCGGACAGCACCGGGTGACCGGCCAGGACGAAGCGGAAGCTGCGGCCGTCTGGGGCGTCCGCCCGGTGGTAGCGGGCGGCGAGGGCGGCGAGAGCCTGCGTCAACTCGGCGGCGAAGGCCGTCTGGGCCTGGGCTGAGGCGAAACGCACTTCGGTCTCCAACGTCAGCGTGGGGAGGCGCTTTCCGGCCTGGGCGGCCCGTGCCTGGAGGATGGCCAAGTCCCGCAGCGTTCGCGCGGTGGCGGCCACCTGGTAGGTGGAGGAAAACCTGTCTTGGACTTCGGCCCGGGTGGTGCCGAGCAGGCCGAGGGCCTCAGGCGAGATGACGTAGGAGCGGGCGCTGGCTTGAAGCAGCCGCTCCACGGTGCCGCCCTTGCGCCGCTCCCCGGCGGGGACGAGGAGGCCCGCCTTTTCCAGGGCGCGCACGTGGTAGCCGACGCGCTGGCGGGGGAGGCCCAGCGCGCGCGCCACGCTGGCCGCGGAGTGAGGCTCTCTCAGGCCAGCGAGAATGCGGAGCCGCGTCCCGTCCAACACGGTGGCCGCCGTGTCGAGGGACTGGACGACCTGCACCGGACGCTGCACGACAGGAAAGATTGTATAGACAGATTATTTTGTCAATAACCTGGGCACAGCCTTTCGCGTGGCGGTTGTCGTGTTGAAGGCGTTTACAAGCGCCGCCTCGGCGCCGTCGCCGACTGCCCGCACCGGCCGTCTTTGCCCGGCTTCTGGCCAACCCTAAGCTGTAGGCCGACTATCCACAGGAGGGGTGCATGCGCGGAATCCGTTGGGTGCTTCTCGGGCTGCTGGGACCAGCCCTGTGCTGGGCCGCTGCCGGGGACGCCACCAAAGGCAAGCCCATCTACAGCGCCCAGTGCGTCATCTGCCACGGCAAAACCGGTGACGGCAATGGGCCGGTGGGTAAAAGCCTCAATCCCAAACCCAAGGCCTTCAGCGCACGCAACCTTCCCCCGGACGACGAGATGTTTAAAGTCATCCAGAAGGGCGGCAAGGCCAATGGGCTTTCCAAGGACATGGACGCCTACCCGCAATTCACCGACCAGCAAATTTGGGACGTGGTCGCCTACATCCACACCCTGGCGAAGTGACGCCCTCAGCGGCGCCGCTTGGGCCAGGGCACCAGCGCTGAGGTGGTGCGCAGCCGGACTTCCCAGCCCGGGTGCCGGGACAGCATGCGGCGGTCCATCCACGGGACGCTGACCAGCACAAACAACAGCGTGAGGAAGACGGCCCCCACGCCCGTCCACGCCCACCTCGGCCCCACCGCGAGGGCGAAGAGGTACAGGCCCCACCAGAAAAGCACTTCCCCGAAGTAGTTGGGGTGGCGGCTGTAGGCCCAAAGGCCGCTCTCCAGCGCCGCCGCGCGGTCCTGGCGGGTGCGGAGAAAGCGGCGCAACTGGGCATCGGCCACGCCTTCCACGCCGATGGCGGTGGCTGTCACCGCGACGGCCAGCGCGTCCAGGGCGGTGAGGCCCGGCGCGGGCCATGCCGCCGCCGGGTACACTGGCAGCATGCCAAGGAAGACCCACGCTGTGGGCATGAGGTGAATACTGAGAAAGCTGGCCGGCCAGTAGAGGCGGCCGGTGCGCCGGCGGATTTCCTGGTAGCGAAAGTCCTCGTCGTGCAGCCCCTGCCAGCGGGCCCACCAGTTGGCGGTGAGGCGGAGACTCCAGACGCAGAGCAGGAGGAGGACCAGGACTTGGCGTGCCTCGGGTGCGTCGGGGTTACCGCTTGCCCAGTAAGCCGCAATGGGCAGTGGGGCGAGGCTCCAATACATGTCGTAGAGACTGGAGTTGTCATGGGCCACGCTGAAGGCGAAGACGACGGCTGTCGCTGCGACGTCGGCCGCTGCCGCCACCACAATGGGGTGGCGCCCTCGCAGAAGCAGGCCGACGGCCAGCGCCACCAGCAGCGCCGCGCCATAGGCCAGCAAAACCTGAAGGCGGCTCTGTCGGCGGCTGAGGCGAGGCGGTCTCGCGCCGCTCACCCGTACAACTCGTGGGTGGCCCGCCCCATGACGCCGATGGCGGTACGCCGCGGGAGAAGCCGCCCCAACAGCAAGGCCGCCAGCCGGTTGAAGGCCCCCGGCACGACGCTGGGCCCATGCCCCAGCGCCCGCAGCGCCTTTTCCACCACCGCCTCTGGCTCCATCAGGCGGATGGACTTTTGGGGGTGGCTGGAGGCGTAGCCTGGCGTCCGGGTCGCTCCGGCGCGGCAGGCCAGGACGTCCACGCCGCCCTGGCGGAGCTCGGCCCACAGGCCCTCGGCCAGGATGAGGTTGAAGGCCTTGCTGGCGGCGTAGGAGGCGAGGAGTGGCCCGCCTTGCGAGGCGGCCAGCGACGTCATGAGCAGCAGTCCGCCGCGCCCGCGCTGCAACATCGGCCGCCCCAGTTGGTGTGCCAGAGTCAGTGCCCCCCGGCAGTTGACGTCGAGGACGCGCAGCTGGGCTTCCAGCGGCTGCGCCAAGAAGGGGCCAATGGCGGAAGCGGCAGCGTTGTAGACGAGGAGTCCCACGTCCTCCCCGGCGCAGAGGCGCGCCACGCCCTCGCCCAAGTCACTGGCGCCGACGTCCAGGGCTTGGTGGCGGACTTGGACGCCGTGCCGGGCGCGAATGTCTGCCGCCAGGGCCTCCAGCGCCTGTTGCCGACGGGCCAGAAGAAGCAGGTTCAGGCCGCGGGCCGCCAAGTTGCGGGCGAAGGCCTCGCCCAGGCCCGCAGAGGCTCCGGCCACCAGCGCCCAAGGCCCATAGCGCTCGCGAAAGCCCGTCATTCTGCCTTGAGGCCACCGAAGGGCTGGCCCGGCCGGCGAGGGCAGGGCCCACCGCGCCTGCGGGCCAACGCGGACGTCGACCGCGTGCTGACACCGCGCCCGCGGTCCCTCATGCTTGCTTCTCGGCGCGAGGCGGCGCCTCGTGCGGCTTTGGCGCCATCCGCATGCCCACCAGCTGGGCCACCACCACCGCGAGGTAGAACTGGCCGAAGATGGACTCCATCCAGGTGAGTGTCTGGGCCCACGGTAGCAGCGGCGTAATTTCGCCATAGCCGAGGGAGGTCAGCGTCACGAGGCTCAGGTAGTCGAAGAGGAAGCGGCGCTGGTGCCAGTCGTTGAGTTGCCAGGCGATGGCGGTGTTGATGAGGAAGGAACCGGGCGACAGAAGCTCCACCAGCGCGTACAGGTTGCCGAAGGCCGCTCCGGCGAAGAGGTAGCCGCAGACGGCGCCTATCACCGCGTCCCCATTGACATGCTTCCGCTGGAAGATGCCCCGCAGAATGGCGTACGCGGTGAAGCCGAAGAAGCCGGCCATGAAGATGTGGTGCAACACCTCGCTGGTTAACAGTGCGCGGCCGAGCAAGACGTAATGCAGCCAATTGGTCCCGACGCCAGCGAACCCCAGCGCGAGGCCGACGGTCCGCTGGACCGGGTCCTCAAACACCGCCAGGAAGATGACCACCACCAGCAGGATGACGAGGAAGTCAAACCCCTTGGCCCGGGCGGGCGTGGTGGCCGCGTGTTGGAGGGCCTCGGCCAGCAGCGCCGTCACCAGGACCAGAAGGTGCTTTTTCGAGATGAGAGCAGCGTTCATTCGGGCGGGGCGTGGGCCCCCCTGGTGCCTGTGGAACGCTACGTCAGGAACCTGAGGCCAGCGACTTCCGTGCCGGCCCTCAGGGACGGCCTTGCTCCACCTCGCGGACATATTGCTGCACCGCCGGCAGGTTGGGTGCGGCCGCGGCCAGCTTGCGGGCCCACAGGCGCGCGCCCTCGACGTCCCCGGCTCTGCGGTGGAGTTGGACCAAAAGGGTGAGGATGTCCATGTTGCCGGGGTAGCGCGCCTGCGTCCGTTCAGCCACCTTCAGGGCGCCGCGGTGGTCTCCACTGTCCTGCAGGGCAATGGCGTAGACGTACGCGAAGCGCGGGTTGGCCACGCCCAGCCGCGCCGCCTTTTCCAGCTGCACCAGGGCGTCGGCCTTGCGGCCCTGGCGCACCAGGGACAGGCCGAGCGCGTGGTGGGCAGGGGCATCGCCGGCGTCCACGCGCAGCGCTTCGCGCAGCGTCTTCTCTGCCTCCGCCTCGCGGCCGGTGCCGCGCAGCACCTCGGCTAGGTTGAGGTAGGCCGGGCCGAAGGTGGGGTCGCGCTGGATGGCCAAGCGGAAGGCCGTCTCGGCCGCGCCAATGTTTCCCCGCGCCATCTCCAGCACACCCAGGTTGTACTGTGCCTCGCTGCGGTCCGCGTCCGAGGCCAACGAAGCGCGTCGTTCGCGCACCGCCACCTCCAGGGCCGCGCGCTGTGAAGGGTCCAAGTCCCGAGCTGCGACTGGCGCCAGCGTGGAGGTTGCCTCCAGGCGGACGTCGCGGATGGGGTCGGCGAGAAGTGGCGCGGCGAGGCGCACCCGGTCCGGGATGTCGAGGCCAGACAGGGTGTGGGCCGTGGCGCGGCGAATCAGCGGGTCCGGGTCGACGGCCAGCCGCGAGAGGAGAGGGACGAGGTTGGGGTCCGGGTAGCCCTCCAGAAGCTCGACGGCGGTGGCCCGGACGATGGCTGGAAAGTTGGTGTCTCGGGCGGTGGCCATCAACTTGTCCCCGGCGCCGGGAAGCCAGTGGCGTCCGGCCTCAATGGCCTCGCCCCACTGCGGGTGCGCCGGGAGGGAAGGCCAGAGGGCGAGTGCCTTGGCCGCGGTCCAACGAACCCCCTTGTCCCGGTGGCAAGCCGTGCAGGCGTCCGGGGTGTTGAGTTGAAGGGCGAGGTCCGGCCGAGGAATGCGAAACGAATGGTCCCTCCGTCCATCCAGCACCATGTAGGTGCGCATCGGCATGTGGCAGGAGACGCACTGCGCGCCGGCGGTGCCAACGGCGTGGTGGTGGTGCTCGGGCGTGTCGAAGTGCGCCGCCTGGTGACAGTGGGTGCACACCCCGTTGCCTTCCGAGCGCAGCTTCTTGGCCGCATGCGGCTCATGGCAGTCCGAACAGGTGACGCCGTGCAGAAACATTTTGGACTGCAAAAAAGAGCCATATTCGTAGACTTCATCCCGAATTTGGCCGTCGGCTTCATACAGGCCCTCCTCGAGAAGTGCGACGCGGTACGCCTGGCCAATGGGCTCGCCGGGCGCGGCGGTCGGCCAGAACTGCCCTCGGCGCGCGTGGCACGGCCCACAGGTTTCCACTTCCACACGCGAGATGGGCCCTTCGCGGGTGAGGGTGCCGTTGCTTCCCAGCTTCCCCCAGCTGGCAAAAGATGCCCCGTGCAGGGCGAAGGTGAGGCCCTTCAATGCGTCCGGTGCCGGGTTGGCTGAGTGCGCCCAGGCGAGGTGTCCGAGGCCGGGCCGTGGCAGGCCTCGCAGCCCACGTTGCCGTCGCTGTAGGCCGTCTCAAAGCTGTCGGAGTCGGCGCGGTAGTTTTTCTGAAAGTCCGTCGTGTGGCAGGCGCCGCACTGGTAATTCCAGTTTTGTTGGGGACCCGTCCAGTGCAGCGCGTTGCGAAAGTCCATCTGCAGCTCGCTCGGGTACAGGTGAAACCAGCGCTGCCCGCCCTCGGCACGCGGACGGGTGTCCCAGGCGATGCCGAGGACTTGCAGGCGGCCCTTCGGGAATTGCAGCAGGTACTGCTGCAACGGTTCCACGCCAAAGGTGAAGCGGACGGGAAAGTCGGCCAGCGTTCCGTCCGGTCCGTCGGTGCGCACCGCGAAGCCGCCGTCCGGGCGGAGAAAGGTGGTCGTCACGCCTTGGAAGGTGAAGTGCGCGTCCTGGAAATTCCCCAGCACGGTGGCCTCCGTGGCCGGCTGCATCGCCAGCTGGTGGTGGGAGGCGGCCCAGGCCTTTGTCTCGACGACGTGGCACTCGGCGCAGGCCGCCGAGCCGACGTAGCGGGCCGGTGCCGCCGCGGCCGGCGGCGCCGGGGATGGCGCCGCCGGTGGTGGCTGCTGGCGGGAGCAGCCGACAACAAGCAGCCCCGCGAGGAGCCACCGGGCGCTGCTTTCTTCGTGCCTCATCTGCACCTTGGTTCCTTTCTTCCAAAGGCCCCCCCTGGCGGGTTGTTGCGCGCCGCCCCGCCGGATGGGGGGAAGCGTTTCCGGGGCTTTTTTTCAGTCTGCCGGCGTGGGCCTCGGGCGCGAAAAAAAGGCGAGGCCGCACCCTGCGCGCCCGGGGGAAGCCACCCTAACAGCCACGCCAGGCGCGCCCCAACGGGCCCTTCAAAAGATGAGGGCCGCTTGAAGCCGCAGCTGCCAGCTGGGGCCGCCGCTGGGACGCCAGACGTTGTAGTAGGCGGCCACGTTGAAATTGAGGGGCAAGCGTCCCAGACGCAGCAGCTTGCCGAAGCCGGCCCCCACCGGAAACGTCCACTTGTTGCCGTAGGACGTGGCCAGCCAATTGGCCGTGATGAGGGGCGAGGAGGTGAGGTACCAGCCCCCGCGGAAGTTGTAGTTGACGAAGTACTGCAGCAGGAAGGAGTTGACGTTTTGGCTTCCACCGCCCGCATAACTCCACACGTTGTTGACGATGATGCCCAGCACCCACGGGCCCGGCATGGTGAGCAGCACCAAGGAAGGGCCGAACGTCCACTTGGCACTCCCCAGCGCCGGGCTGGTGTTGCTGGGGAAGCCGAAGACGGGGCCGAATTCCCCAGATGAGGGCCCCGGGCTGTCTGGGTGAGAGGAAGAGGGTGGTGTTGATGTTGCCCAGCCCGAAGGTGCTCGCGCCGTCCGGCCCGGTGTTGGGCTGGTTGATGAGAGGAATGATGGTGCGGGTGATGACGTTGAAGCCGCCCATGTGGATGGGGATGACGGGCTGAATGTTGAAGACTTCCTGGACGGCATTGCCCGGCGCGACGCCGAAATTGGTGTTGCTCTGAAAGGGGATGGTGGTCAGGTCCGCCACTGGGTTTTGCGTCTTCTTGGCGAGTTCCTCCGCCTCGTCCGGTTCCCCAGCCGACGCATCCGCAGCCGACGACTCGCCGCCGGGGGTCACCGTTTGGGCCAGTGCGGGCGTGCCCAGCACCAGCAGGAAGAGAAGCCAGCAGTTTGCCATGTCTCGCAAGGCCCTAAGCGGATGACAGTATGGGATTTTTCTCATTACTCAACCCGGAAAACTTCTGGCGCTGGCGGCGCCACCGAATTCCCCTTTTGCACTCCGCCAGGTGAGCGGGCATTGTCCGCCGCAACCGCCGTCCGAGGCGTGTGCGCCTGGCGGATGCTTCTTCTACAAGACGTTGGAGGAATTCCCGACCATGCTGAGTGACATTCGCAAGAGAAGCGTTGTCCTAGGACTGGCTGCATTGGCCGTCGGCTGCGGCGGCGTGTCGCAGGAGAAGTACAACGCCGCCGTCAGTGACGCCGACAAATACAAACAGGACGCCGCGACCCAGTCGCAGCGCGTCGCGGACTGCGAGCAGAAGCTGGCGGCCACGTCCGGCAAGGTGACCGGCCTCGGCAAAGCAACGCCACCCTCGAACAGAAGAACGATGACTACAAGAATATGAGCCAGGCGTTGGCCGCGGACTCTGCCGCCGGCAGGGTGGAAATCGCCAACCTGTCGGGACTCGGTCACCATCCGCTTGCCAGAGAAGGTGCTTTTCGCGCCGGGAAAGGCGGCCATCACCAAGGGCGGCAAGGCGGAGCTGCGCAACGTGGCTTCGGCCATGAAGGGCGTCAGTAATCGCGTCTTCTACGTGGCCTGGCAACACCGACAACACACCGATTAAGACGCGGCAATTCCCTTCCAACTGGGAGCTCTCGACGGCCCGCGCCGTGGCGGTGGTCCACTTCTTCATCGCCGAGGGCGTCGACCCGAAGACGTTGGGCGCCGCCGGGTACGCGCAGTACCACCCCATTGCTTCCAACGACACGGCCGAGGGGCGCGCCAGGAACCGCCGCATTGACATTGGCATGGCGCCGCCGCCGAGCGAGTTGCCCACCGCGAAGTAGCCCGGGCCCGCGGCCGAGGCGTTCAGAAGGCGCGCTGATACTGCTTCGGGACGCGGGCCGCGTCGGGCTGGCCAAGGCGCTGCGCGGCGTGGAGTGCCCAGTAGGGGTCTCGCAGCATTTCGCGCGCCAAGAGCACCATGTCCGCGGCGCCTTCCCGGAGGACGGCCTCCGCCTGTCCAGGGTCGGTCAGCATCCCAACCGCAGCGGTGGCCACGCCGGCCTCGGCACGAATTTGCCGCGCAAAGGGGACTTGGTAGCCCGGCCCCACCGGGACGGACGCCGTCGGGACGAGGCCGCCCGAGCTGCAGTCCACCAGGTCCACACCCTCGCGCCGCAGGTGCCGGAGAGGGCGACGCTCTCCTCCAATGTCCATCCGCCCTCCGCCCAGTCGGTGCACGACAGGCGCACCCACAAGGGCAGACGCTCTGGCCAGACGGCGCGGACGGCGCGCGCCGTCTCCACCGCAAAGCGGGTGCGGTTTTCGAAGGAGCCGCCATAGCGGTCTTGGCGCCAGTTGGACAACGGCGACAGAAAGCTGTGGGCCAAATAGCCGTGGGCGAAGTGCAATTCGAGGATGCGAAAGCCGGCCCCCAGAGCGCGTCGCGTGGCGGCAACGAAGGCCTCCTGAACGGCCTGGACGTCGGCCTCACCCATGGCCCGCGGGACAATGCTGGAGGGCGAGAAGGCCAAGTCGCTCGGTGCAATTGGCGTCCAGCCGCCCTCTGTGGCCGACAGGCCCCGTCCCCCCTCCCACGGCACGGCCGAGCTGGCTTTGCGCCCGGCGTGGGCCAGCTGCATGCCGGGAACGGCGCCCTGGGCGGTGACAAAGCGGACGACGCGGGCCAGCGCCTCAACGTGCGCGTCCTTCCAAATGCCGAGGTCCGCCGGCGTAATTCTGCCGCGCTCCTCGACGGCGGAGGCCTCGGTCATGACGAGGCCGGCGCCGCCCACGGCTCGCGAGCCGAGGTGCACCAGGTGCCAGTCGCCGGCAAAACCGTCCTCGGAGCTGTACTCGCACATGGGGGAGACGCCGATGCGATTGGGAAGGGTGACGTCCCGCAGCGAAAGGGGCTCAAACAGGTGGGGCACAGTGGCCTGTCCTAGTCGCCGGACGGCCGAAAACCCAACGTTTTGGGCCGTTGCCTCCCGAAACGGGGCCAGGGGCGTCCTGCGCCCCCCGGTGCTGCCTCGGACTTGTCACCTGTCGGGGCCCCCAATGCGAGCAGGATGACGGCCGCCCCACAACCTGTTGAATTGGTACCCAATGGCCCGCGCTGAACGAAAATCCACGAAGCCGAAGGCAGCCTTACCCGCTGAGGCCGCCCATTACCTCAACCGGGAAATGTCCTGGCTGGCCTTCAATGAGAGGGTGCTGGAGGAGGCTGCCGACCCAGCCTGGCCACTGCTGGAGCGGCTAAAATTTTTCGCCATTTTCCACGCCAACCTGGACGAGTTTTTCATGATTCGCGTCAGCGGCCTGCACGGTCAGCTGGTGCAACCGGACGTCGAGCGCAGCCCGGACGGCCTCACTGCCCGGGAGCAACTCACTCGGATTGCCGAGACGGTGCGGCGGCAGCTGCGCACGGCGTCGGAACTCTTCGGCCAGCAGCTGGTCCCCGAATTGGCGGCGGCCGGGGTCCGGATTCGGACCTGGGAGTCGCTCGACGCTGCGATGCAAGAGCGGGCACGGGCCTACTTCCGCACCAGTGTGTTTCCGGTGCTGACGCCGCTGGCGGTGGACCCAGGGCATCCCTTTCCCTTCATCTCCAACCTCTCGCTGTCGCTGGCGGTCGAGGCGGAGGACCCGGAAGCCGAGCTTCGGCGCTTCGCGCGTGTCAAGGTGCCGGAAATTCTTCCGCGCTTCGTGTCGCTCGACGCCTTTCGCGAGCCGCACACGCCGGACCCCAACGGGCCGAGCGAGTTTTTGCCGCTCGAGGCACTCATCTCGGCCAACCTCGATGCGCTCTTCCCCGGGATGCGCATCCTCGGGGTCTACCCCTTCCGCATTACGCGGGACATGGACATTGAGATTATGGAGGATGAGGCCGATGACCTCCTGGTCACCATCGACCGCGAAATCCGGCGCCGGAAATTCGGCGCGGTGGTGCGCCTGGAAGTGGACCCGGCCACGCCGGACCGAATTCGGGCCTTCCTCCTCTCCAAGCTGGAGATAGACCAAGACGACCTCTACGAGACGCCGGCCCCGCTGGGGCCGGCCGCCCTGTTTGCGCTGGCCGGGCTTCCGCGGCCGGAGTTACACGACGCGCCCTTCGTCCCGGCAGTCCCGCGCGAGTTTCTCGACGGCACCGACCCCTTCGCGGCCATCCGAGGCGGCGACATTCTCTTGCACCACCCCTACGACTCCTTCAGTCCGGTGCTCGCCTTCCTGCGCAAAGCGGCGGAGGACCCGGACGTGCTGGCCATCAAAATGACGCTCTACCGCACCGGCTCCAACTCGGAGATTGTGAAGAGCCTGATTGCCGCGGCCGAGAATGGAAAGCAGGTGGCGGTGGCCATTGAGTTGAAAGCCCGCTTCGACGAGCAAAACAACATTGAGTGGGCGCGCGCCCTGGAGCGCGCCGGGGTGCACGTCTTCTACGGAAGCGCCGGGCTCAAAATCCACGCCAAGGTGACCCTCGTCGTTCGCCGGGAGCACGACGGCATCCGCCGCTACGTCCACCTCTCCACCGGCAACTACAACGCCGGGACGTCGCGCATTTACACCGACCTTGGCCTCTTCACCTGCGACCCGGACTTGGGCGAGGACGCCACCGAGGTCTTCAACTCCCTCTCCGGCTTCTCCAAGGCCAGTCCCTACCGCAAACTGGCGGTGGCACCGACGACGCTGGCCGAGCGGGTCCTCGAAAAAATCGACGGCCAGGCCGAGCGGGCTCGCTCCGGGAAGCCGGGCCGCATTTTCGCCAAGATGAATGCGCTGGTGGATGCCCCGGTGATTCAAGCCCTCTACCGCGCCTCACAGGCCGGGGTGGAGATTGACCTCGACGTGCGCGGCATCTGCTGCCTGCGGCCGGGAGTCGCCGGGCTGTCGGAAAACATCCGCGTCTCCTCGGTGGTGGGGCGTTTTTTGGAGCATGCCCGCGTCTTCCTCTTTGGCCCGCCGGGAGAAGAGGAATTCTTCCTTTCCTCGGCCGACTGGATGCCGCGAAATCTCTACCGCCGGGTGGAGCTATTGTTCCCCGTCACGCGAGAGTCGCTTCGCGAGCGCATCCGCAGCGAGGTGGTCGAGCCGGTCCGCAAGGACAACTGCCGGGCCCGTGACCTCGACGCGGCCGGCGTCTACCACCGGCGCCATCCCGCACCGGGGGAGCCGCCGGCGGATGCACAGCTGTCGGTCCTGACCCTTGTCCAGCGGCATGGCCTTCGGGCGCTGTCGCTGGCTGATTCTCCGGCGAAGCCTTCGCACTGACGCGCAGCTGAAGGACGCTGACTCTCCGCGCCCCCCCCCGGGTGGCAGCAGAGGTAAGAGGCTGTCGGAGTGGGTGCGCCCCTGCGTCGGCCTGCTGTTGCACGGCGCTGGCGGTGGGGACGGCGAGCCGCGGCCGTGCGAGGCGAAAAAGTGCGTTGGGCGGGTCCGCCGGGTACGCTTCAGTGAAGACGAGCGCTGCGCGGTGCGTCCGGCTGTGGCGGCCGGCGCACCCAGGCGCCCCCGTGAAAGAATGAAACGCACTTCGACCGCCGGACTGGTAGTTGGCCTTTTGCTTGCTGCTTCCCCTGCGCTGGCCCAGTACACCTCGTCGGATGAATACGAAGCCGGTTTTGGGGAAATCAGCCTCAACGCGGGGTTCGCCTTGCCGCTGGGCAGTGCCGTCAACGGGGTGAATGAGTCCGACGCCATCAACTTCGCGGTGCCCTTCGGCCTGGCGGTGGGCTACCGCATTGGAGGCACGGTCTTCGTCGGCGGCACATTCAGCTACGGGCCTTTCGGCTCCCCCAACGGCACCAAGCTGGGCGCCTGCACAACCACCGGCTACAGCTGCACCTCCTACACCTTTCACACTGGCTTCACCGTGCAGTGGCACCCCTTGGGAAGCCGCGGGCTGGACCCGTACATCGGCCTCGGGGCCGGCTACGAATGGCTGTATGTGGACGTCTCGGCCGGCGGTCTGACTTCCACCCTGCAGTACAACGGCTTCACCTGGTTGGACGTTCCATTGGGCATCGACTTCCGCCTCAACAAGGACATCCGCTTCGGGCCCTTCTTCGACTTTTCCATGGGCGAGTACCGAAATGGCGTCCTCAGCATGCCAGCGGTTTCGGGCCTCATCTCCCAGCGGGCCATCCACTTCTGGCTGACCCTCGGCGTGCGGATTGTCTTCTTAAGCATCTAAAGCGCACGCTTCCCCCCCGAAGCGACATGCGCCTCCACCTCGTCGACGGGACCTATGAACTTTTCCGGGCGCACTTCAGCCCTCGCCCGGGCCACGTCGATGGCGCGGGACGGGACAGGAAGGCCACCGTCGGCCTGGTGGCCTCGCTGCTGGCCCTCCTCGCCGACAGCCAGGAGAAGGTGACGCACCTGGCGGTGGCTTTCGACAACCCGATTGTCTCCTTCCGCAACCAGCTGTTTGAAGGGTACAAGACGGACGCAGGGGTGCCGGAGGAATTGTTGGCCCAGTTTGACGCGGCCGAGGACGGGACGCGGGCCTGCGGCATTGTCGTCTGGTCGATGCGCGACTTCGAGGCGGATGACGCCATGGCAACCGGGGCGGCGCGCTTCGCCGAGGCGGTGGAACAAGTGCGCCTCCTCACCCCGGACAAGGACTTGGGCCAGTGCGTCCGCGACCGCCGCGTGGTGCAAGTCGACCGGATGCGGGGCAAGGAGTTGGACCAGGCCGCGGTGACGTCGCTCCGCGGCATTCCGCCGGCGCTGATTCCGGACTGGCTGGCGTTGGTGGGGGATGACGCCGATGGCATCCCCGGCCTCCCCGGCTTCGGCGAGAAGGGGGCGGCCGCGGTTCTGCGGGCCTTCGGGCCCCTCGAGTCCATTCCCACCGAGGTGACCCGCTGGCCTTCTGACTTGCGCTCGCGCGAGAAACTGGCCGCGACTTGGGCCGAGCGGCGGGCGGACGCCTTTTTGTACCGGACGCTGGCCACGCTGCGCACCGACGCGCCCATCTCCACGTCCCTGGAGGAGTTGGCGCACACCGGCGTCCCGCGCGAGCGCTTCTTGGCCTGGTGTGACGCGGTGGGGGCCAAGACGTTGAAGGGCCGCCCTGCTAGGTGGGCGAGGTGACGCCGCGCGGCGGAAAGCGAGCGCCGGCGCGGGCCGCGTTGCCACCGGCCGAGGCGCGACGGCGGGCAGGGCGCATCCGCCTCGTGCTGGCGGACTGCGACGGCGTGCTGACCGACTCGGGCGTCTTCTACGGAGAGTCCGGAGAAGTCTTCAAGCGCTTCAGCATTCGCGACGGCATGGGCGTGGACCGGCTGCGCCAGGCCGGCATTGAGAGCGGCATGGTGTCCGGCGAGGTGAGCCCCTCGTTCACTCGCCGCGCGGAGAAGCTGGGCATTCGCCACCTGCTGTTGGGGGTGAAGGACAAGCGGGCGGCCCTGGCCGCCCTGTTTGCGCAAGAAGGCCTTCAGCTGTCCGAGGTGGCGTACATTGGCGACGACGTCAACGACGTCGCCGTCCTGGACGCCTTGGCTCCCGAGGGCCTGACCGGCGCGCCGAGGGACGCGGTGCCGGATGTGGTGCGCCGAGTCCACCACCGATGCCGTGCCGCCGGGGGCGCGGGCGCCTTCCGGGACTTTGCTGAGTGGCTGCTCGCCCTCCGCCAGGCGTCGCCCCCGCGTCGGTAGCGGCCCGGCAGGCCAGCCGAGTGCTGCTGGCTGCAAAACGCTGGTGCGCTGGCGGGCGGCTGGTTTACAGCGAGGCCCCCCAGGGTATGCCGCGTCCGGTCCACTTTGAAATTCACGCCACCCACCCGGAGGTGGCGATGGCGTTTTATGGCGCCCTCTTCGGGTGGAAATTCACGCCTTGGGGCACGGCCGGCTACTGGTTGGTGAAGACGGGGGAGGCGGGCGAGCCGGGCATTGACGGAGGCCTGGTCCAACGTCGGGGACCGCCGCCAGAGGACGGCCAAGCCGTGAATGCCTACCCATGCACGGTGAACGTGGCCAGCGTCGATGAAGCGCTGGCCCGGGTGCTGGCCCTCGGCGGGAGAATTGCCGTGCCGAGGACGGCCGTGCCTGGCGTCGGCTGGGTGGGGTACGCCAAGGACACCGAGGGCAACCTCTTCGGCCTCCACCAGAGAGACGCCTCGGCCCGCTAAGCCCGTGGAAGACAGAAGGTGGCGCTAACGCCGGAAGAAGGCGAGTGCCACTTCCACCACGATGAGCACCACAATCATCACTTCCAGGGTGAGCGAGCGCGCCGTGTCCACCTCGCCTTTGAGCCACTGGTAGACGTCGCCCAGCGTCTGTTGCTTGCGCTGCACCGAGGCCTTCCAGTCATCCACCCGCAGCTGCTCGAGCGCCGCCTCGTAGACTTTGGCCAGGTAAAAGTCGCCGATGACTTTGAGGGAATTTTCCACGCGCTCCAGCGCTTCGGACATCTCAATCAGGGTCAGCTGCACGCTGCGAGCAAGCGGGGCGTCGGTGCTGCGGAAGAGCGGAATGCCGCGCCGGCGCGTGCGCCGCAGTGTCTCGCCGACCCGGGCGAGTTGCCGGTCGAGCTGGTTGTCGTAGTAGCGAAACTCCAGGAGCTGCGCGTTGGAAATTTCGAGAATGTCCGGAATGTCGGTGGAGCCGCTGGGCTCATAGACAAAGGCCGCATTCCAGTCCACCACCACCAAGTCATACTCTCCATAACTCAAGTGCTGTGCGGTGACGTCGCTGCGCTCGCGCTCGCTCAGCCGCGCCTCCTTCGTTTCCCCCAGCAGCAGAGGGGCAAGCCCTGGCCAGGCCAACACCCCATCCGCCCGGGGCGAGCCTTGAATCCGCTCGACGAAGTGGACGGCATAACTCTCGCTTTGGTCCCACAACTTCGGCAGGCGCAGGGCCGGCGCCATGCCGGGCCGCAGCGACTCCAGGACGTCCAGGGCCAGCGCGTCGACGGCCGGGCTGTCATACAATTCGTCGGCCAGAGGGATGAGGGCGCCGAGGTTGGTGCCGGGCGACACTGGGACGCGCAGCCGGATGCTGACACTGCCATGGTCAAACAGGCGGCCCACCACCTCCACCACCAGCGGGCCGCCGCTGGCGGCCAACGTCCGCTGGCCGAGCTCCACCGCCAGGGGCGGATTCGGCAGAAGCAGGTATTCCGCGCCGGCCCGCGTCAGCCGAACGCGCCGCGTGTCCCGCGCCAAAAGCCGCTGGGCCGCGTCGAGGTCAATCTCCTCGGCCACGTCAAACAGTCGGTAGCAGAAGATGTGCGCCTTCTCGAGGACGGGCCCTTCGTCGGTGCGGGAGGCCATGGGCCCAACGAGGCTACTTCGAGATGGCCGCCTCGGTACTGGACTCCGGGGCTTGGCCGACCAGCGTCGATGGCGCCAGCCGGGCCAGGGCCAGTGCACCCAACAGCGGCACCACGGCGAGGAGGCAGGCCTGCACCGTCAGCCGCCCCTGCGCCAGGTTTAGCAGGGCGATGGTGAGGGAACCCCCCAACATGCGGCAGGCGTAGAGGGCGCTGGTGACGGCGCCCCGCTGGTGCCACGGCACGCGCTGTTGCGGGGCAAAAATGCTGGTGCTGGCCGCCGGCCCGAGGCCCAAGCCGACAATGGCCAGCGCGCCAAAAGTGGCCGCGTCCCCCCAGCCCAGCACCAGCGCGGCCGCGAGGAGGGCCGCACCGACGGCCGCTACCGCGAAGCCGCCGGCGGCGCTGGCCCGCAGGCCACCGCGCAACAACACCCGGACGCCCAACGCCGAGCCCACTGCCCAGCCCACCAGCAACGGCACCAGCGCCGCTCCGGCCGTCAGCGCGCTGCGCTGCCCGCCGGAGACCAGCCACAGGGGCACGTAGGCGCTCGTCCCGTACAGGACGCCGCCGGCCACCAATCCGCCCACCACGCCGGACAACACCGTGCTGTCCCGGAAGAGGTGCAGCGGCAGCACTGGGCGCCCGGAGCGCCGCTGCTGCTGCAGAAGCACCACCCCGACGGCCCCGGCGCCGAGGCCGGCCAGCAGTTGAAGGGCGCCGGCCAGCTGGCGCGGCTCGAGCGCAAGCAGGGTGAGGGCCAGCGTGGCGCCAGCCAGCAGCGGCCCGGTGGTTTCCAATCGGTGCGTCCTGAGACGCGGGGGGTCGCGGTAGGAGGCCTGAAGCAGAATGGCCGCCGCCACCCCGACCGGGACATTCACCCAAAACACCCAGCGCCAACTGGCGTGCTGCGTCAGGAAAGCGCCCAACAGCGGCCCCACCACCGAGGCCGTGCCCCAGCAGCCGGTGAAGAGGCTCTGGATGGCAGCGCGTTCCTTCAGACTGTAGAGGTCCGAAGCAATGGTGAGTGTCGTCGGCTGGAGCGCTCCGGCGCCGAGGCCCTGCACCATGCGAAAGCCAATCAGCTCCGGCACCGACTGCGAGAAGCCGCACAAGGTGGTACCCAGCAAGAAGACGGCGAGCCCGCCGAGAAAGGTGGCCCGCCGGCCGAGTCCGTCGGCGAGGCCCCCGGAAATGAGGACGCCCAACGTGGAGGCCAGAAAAAACGCGGTGAAGGCCCAGGCGTACAGCTGCCGGCCCCCCAGCTCCGCCGTCAACGTCGGCATGGCCGTCGTGACAACCGTCGTCTCGAAGGCCGCCATCACCAGCCCCAACAGCACCGCCGCCGTTGCCATCCGGCGCGCCCGCCCCGGCAAGGTGACGTCCAGGGACTGGCCACTTGTCATCGACGCACTCGCTCGCAAGCGGAGAGTGTAAGAGGCACCCCGCCATGCCATAAACGCATTTAGCGCATACCCTGCTTGCCGCCACTGCATGACAAGCGAACAACTCGACGCCTTCCTCACGCTGGCCCAAGAGGGCCGTTTTGTCTCCGCGGCCAGCCGGCTGGGCGTTTCCCAATCCGGTTTGAGCAGGCAACTTCAGTCGCTGGAGCGGGAGCTCGGGACGCGGCTTCTGGTGCGTACGCCGCGAGGCGTGGTGCTGACGGAGGCGGGGCAGCACTACCTGGTGCACGCGCAGCGGGCTCTGGACTCGCTTCGCCGCGGCGCCTCGGAGGTGCAGGAGATGGCCCAGACGGCCCGGGGCTCGGTCGCCCTGGGCACGCTGCAGACGGTGGGCGCGTATTTGCTGCCGGACCTCCTCGTCCGATTCCATAAGAAGCACCCGGACGTGCGGGTGCGCCTGTTGGAGGGCAAAGCGGCAGACCTCGAGGAACGCGTGGCCAAGGGCGAGCTCGACTTGGCGGTGCTGAATCTGCCGGTCCGCCGGGTGGACCTGGTGGCACAGAAGCTGTGGGCCGAGGACTTCGTCCTGGCCGTGCCGCGCGGGCACAAGCTGGCGCAGGCCAAGGGGCCGGTGCCGCTGCGGGCGGTGTTGGGCGAGCCGCTGGTGGTGGTGCCCGGGGTGGCGGCCACGCAGGCGTTGGAGGCGGCAGCCGAGGCGGCCGGCGAGCCGCTGAACATTGTCCTCGAGACGGACAACCCGGAAAGCATGCGCCGCATGGTGGAGCGCGGACTGGGCCTTTCCCTGATGCCCTCCCTCATGGCCCGCGAGCGGACGGGCCGGGGCTTTGAAGTGGTGCAGGTGGGGGAGGGGGGGGTGCGGCGACAGGTGGCGCTGCTGCACCGAGGGGAGACGTACCTCAGCGCGGCGGCGCGCGCCCTCAAGGGCTACCTCTCCGAGGCGCTGCCCAGCTTCTTTCAGTCCAAGTGACGGGGCGCGCTTCGACGCTACATTTCGCCATGCCCGAATATCCGGACCTCACCGTCTACCTGCGTGCCCTCGCCGACCGGGTGCTGGGCCAGCCGCTGGAGGGCATCCGCGTCCGAGGGCCGGCGCTGCTGCGCACCGCCCAGCCGCCTCTCGGCGAGGCGACCGGCAAACGCGTCGTCGGCCTGCGCCGCCTCGGCAAACGCCTGGTCTTCGTCCTGGAGGACGGCCTTTTCCTGGTGCTGCATCTGATGGTGGCCGGCCGGCTGCATTGGCGTCCGGCGAGGGCGCCGGTGCCGGGGAGGGTGGGCCTGGCCGCCTTCGACTTTCCCACCGGGACGTTGGTGCTGACCGAGGCCAGCCCGAAAAAGCGGGCCCAGCTGCACCTGGTGCGCGGCGAGGCCGAGTTGCAGGCGCTGGGGCGCGGCGGGGTGGAACCCCTGTTGGCCAGCCCCCAGGAATTTGCCGCCGTCGTCCGCCGGGAAAACCATACCCTCAAGCGCACCCTCACCGACCCGCGTCTCTTCGCCGCCATCGGCAACGCCTACTCCGACGAAATTCTTCACCGCGCCCGCCTTTCTCCAGTGGCGTTGAGTCAAAAACTGACCGACGAGGAAGTGGAGCGGCTGCGCCTGGCCACCCACGCCGTCCTCGGCGAGTGGTCAGAGCGCCTGGCCGAGGAGGCCGAAGGGGGCTTTCCAGAAAAAGTCACCGCCTTCCGCGAGGGCATGGCCGTCCATGGCCGCTACCGCCAGCCGTGCCCGGTGTGCGGCGCGCCCGTCCAGCGCATTGTCCACGCGGACAACGAAACCAACTACTGCGCCAGCTGCCAGACGGGCGGAAAGCTGCTGGCGGACCGCTCGCTGTCTCGCCTCCTCAAGGAAGACTGGCCCCGCACCCTGGAGGAACTGGAGGAAACCCGCGCCGCGACCAGGGCACGGATGGCCAGTGGCCGCAGTGTCTAGGCGCTTGCCCGGCCCGCGGCGGCGCGGGGGGTGTGGCCTGACACCCTTCCCTGGGGCGGCTGCAATGGACGGGCGGCTTCGTCCGTAGGACGGCCGGGGCCGCCCCCAGGGGCCAGCGGTCTGCCGAGAGGGAAGGCCAGTGATGAGCATCCGTGTGGACTTGTTGGAAGGCGGAAAAATCGCCTTCTTCAGCCTTCGCGCCCACCGGCTGCGGACCCTGCTCACCACCTTGGGCATTGGCATTGGCGTCTGCACCCTCCTTGCCATCATTGGGATTATTCAGGGCCTCAACGTCTCCTTTGCCCGGCAACTCGCCCAGCTGGGCAGCAATTCGATGTACGTCTCCAAGTTTCCCTGGGTGATGCGCGGGGACTGGTGGGAGTACCGCAACCGCCGCGAGCTGTCGGTGCAGTTGGTGGACAGCCTGCGCGAGCAGGTGCCGGAGTTGAGTGCCGTGGCGCCGATGACGCAGCAGAATGTGGACGTCTTCGCCCACGGCGAGCAGCTGTCTTCGGTGGCCCTGGTCGGCACCACTGCCGAATACCCGCAAGTCAGCGGCTACGAAGTGGCCGACGGCCGCTTCCTCACCCAGGGGGACACGGACAACGGCACCAATGTGGTGGTGCTTGGCGCGGACGTCGCCAAGGGCCTTTTCGCGACTGGCTCGGCGGTGGGCAACGGCGTGCGCCTCAACGGGCGTCCCTACCGGGTGGTGGGCGTCCTGCAGCGGCGGGGAAAAATTCTGGGGGAGAACCAGGACTTGACAGCCATGGTGCCCCTGCGCAGCTACTTTGCCAACTTTGGAAAGAAGCGCGGCATCACCATTGGTGTCGCGGTGTCCGACGGCGAGGACGTGCTGCGCACCGTGGACAAGGTGGAAAGCACCCTGCGACGCGCGCGCGCCATCCCTCCGGAGAAAGCGGATGACTTCAGCATCAACCGGCCAGAAATGCTGGCCAACACCTACGCCCAACTGACCGGCGCCCTGTACGGCGTGGCCACCGGCATCGGCCTCATCACGCTGTTGGTGGGCGGCATTGGAATTATGAATGTGATGCTGGTTTCCGTCCGGGAGAGGACGCGGGAAATTGGCGTCCGCCGCGCGCTGGGCGCCCGGCGGCGCACCATTGTGACGCAGTTTCTCCTCGAGGCCGCTGCCGTCTCCGCCCTGGGAGGCGCGTTGGGGACGCTGGTCGGCCTGGGCCTCGCCAAGCTGGTGTCCCTGGTGACGCCACTGGCGGCGGCGGTGCAACCCCTTACCATCGTGGGCGGCATTGGCTTCGCGGCCGGGGTGGGGCTTTTGTTTGGCATTTGGCCCGCCGCCCGGGCGGCGCAGCTGGACCCGGTGGAGGCGTTGAGGGCGGAGTAGCCCCCGGGGCGGGGCCCCCCGACGGCGGACCGGCCCGCCGCGCCTCCCCCCCGGGGTCTGTGTTTTGGGCCTGGACGCCTCGCGCGGACTCGTCCACGCTGCCAGCCGGTTTGGACTCCCCCACCTTTGAAGGGCTCCTCGCGGAGGGGGGCGAGGACCGCCGCCTGGTGGCCCTCGTCCACCCCCCGGACTGGGCGAACCCCGCCCCGCCCCGCCGCTATGACTTGGTTGTCCTCGGCGGCGGCCCGGCCGGCTTGGTGGCTTCGGTGGGCGCGGCCGCGCTGGGGGCCAAGGTGGCCTTGTGCGAGCGCGGCCTGTTGGGAGGGGACTGCCTCGTCTACGGCTGCGTTCCCAGCAAGGCGCTTTTGCGCAGCGCGCACCTGGCCCATGAGGCGCAGGAAGCGGCGGCCTTCGGCGTGGAAACCAAGGACGTGGAGGTGGATTTCGCGGCCGTCTTGGAACGGGTCCGGCGACTGCGCGCGGACATTGCCCCAAATGACGCCGCGGCGCGCCTGCGCGAGGCGGGCGTGGACGTCCACCTGGGGGCGGCCCGCTTCAGTGCGCAGGACGCGGTGGAATGTGCTGGACAGACGCTGCGCTTCCGCAAAGCCCTGTTGGCCACCGGCACCCGGGCGCGCCTGCCCAACATCGCGGGCCTGGAGACGGTCGGCTACCTGACCCACGCCACCGTCTTCGGACTGACGCGGGCGCCGCGCCGGCTGGCGGTGGTGGGAGGCGGCCCGCAGGGCTGCGAGTTGGCCCAAGGCATGGCCCGCTTGGGCCTTGAGGTGACACTCCTCACCGACGGGAACCGGCTGTTGCCGAGGGATGACCCGGAGGCCAGCGACGTCCTGGCCGGCACCCTCTCCGAGGAGTTGCAGCTGTACCTGGACACGCAGCTGACGCGGGTGGAGAAAACGGCCGGCGGCAAAGTGCTGCACGCGCTGCGACACGGCGAGGCGCTCCGCTTGGAAGTGGACGAAATCCTCCTGGCCACCGGACGGGCCCCGGCGCTGGGGGCCTTGGGCCTGGAGGCGGCGGGCATTCGCCTCGACGGAGAGTACCCAGCCCTCGACGACTTTCTCCGCACCAGCAATGCCCGCGTCTACGCGGCCGGAGATGTCGCCGGGCGCTGGGCCTTCACCCACGCCGCGGACGCCATGGCCCGGCTGGCGCTCCAGAATGCCCTCTTCCTCGGCAAGAAGCGGCTTTCGGCCCTGCACGTGCCGTGGTGCACCTTCACCGAGCCCGAAGTGGCGCACGTCGGCCTGGGCGCGGAGGAGGCCTACGCCGCCGGCAGCCGCGTCCGTCACCCTCACCACGGAAATGGCGGCCAATGACAGGGCCATCCTCGACGAGCAGACGGCCGGGTTCGCGCGGGTGCATGTCGATGCGGCTTCAGGCCGCCTCCTCGGTGCCACGCTGGTGTCGCGGCATGCCGGGGAAAGCATTGGGGAGGTGGCGGTGGCCGTCCGGCTGGGCTTGCGCATGGGGGCGCTGGCGGACACCATTCACCCCTACCCGACGCAAGCCGAGGCCTGGAAGAAGTTAGGGGACGCATGGAAAGCGCGTCGGTTGACGCCGGGGGCCCGCGCGCTGTTGAAGGCCGTCCTCAGCGTCCAGCGCTAAGCATGGGCACTCCCCTTCCGGTGTACGTGTTTTCCAAGGCGCCGGTGGCCGGCCAGGTGAAGACGCGTCTGATTTCGGCCATCGGGGCCGACGGCGCCGCGCGGCTGGCCAGTGCGCTGCTGGAAGACACGCTGGAGGCGCTGCTGGCCGACGGGCGGGTCGCGCCGATTCTGGCGGTGGACGACGTGGAGGCCTTCCAGGGGCGGGGCCTCCCGTTGGTGCCCCAAGGGACGGGAGACTTGGGCCAGCGCTTGGAAAGGGTGCTGGGCGCGGCCCTGGTGCGGGCGCCCGCGGTGGCGGCGGTGGGCAGCGACACGGCCGGCTTTCCTTCGGCGCTGTTGGCCGAAGCCATCGCCGGCCTCAGGCGAGGCCACGCGGTCCTCACCCCGGCAGCGGACGGGGGTGTGGCCTTAATCGGCCTGCGCCGCTGCCCACCGGGCCTTTTCGAAGGGCTGCCCTGGAGTGGCCCTCAAGTGCTGTCGGCCACCGAAGGCCGACTGCGGGCGCGCGGTTTTTCGGTGGTGCGTACCCAGTCGTGGTTTGACGTCGACTGGCCGGCGGACGTTTCGCGGTTGCGGGTGGAGCTTTCCGAGGGCGCGCTGCTGGCGCGCCACACCGCCGAGGTGCTGGGGACACTGGCCCTCCCACCGTGGTTTTCGGTGGTGGTGCCGGTGCTGGACGAGGCGGAGCGCCTGGACGTCTTTTTGCGGCGGCTGGTGGGGTTGCCCGGGGTGGACGAGGTGGTGGTGGTGGACGGCGGCAGCAGCGACCGCACGCCGGCCATCGCGCGCGCCGTCCCTGGCGTCCGGCTGCTGACCGCCCCGCGAGGGCGCGCTCACCAAATGAATGCCGGCGCCGCAGCCGCCCGCGGCGAGGTGCTGTGCTTCCTCCACGCCGACGTCACCCTGCCCCGAGACGCCGTCCGCCACATCGCCCGCGCGTTGGCACAACCCTCGGTGGTGGCCTGTGCCTTCCGCACCCGCACCGTGGACGACGTGGGACGCAGCTGGGGCGCGGTGCTGCTTCCGGTGGCGGACTTGCGCTCGCGTTGGACGCAGCTGCCGTACGGAGACCAGGCCGTCAGTGTGCGCAAGGCCGCCTTCCAAAAGGTGGGCGGCTTTCCGCAACAGCCGCTGCTGGAGGATGTCGAGCTGGCCCAGCGCCTGCGGGCCATTGGCCGGGTGGCGCGTCTGTCCGCCCGGGTGACGGTGTCCGGACGGCGCTTCTTGCGCCGGCCGCTGCGGACGCTTCTGTATTGGAATAGCTTTCCTGCCCTCTACCGCCTTGGCGTGCGCCCCAGCCTTTTGGAGCGCTTCTACGGGACGGTGCGCTGACTAGCCGGCGGGCCGCAGCCGCGTCATAAACTGCATGTCCAGCCGGTGCTTCCAGGCGCGGAACAGGCGCCCGCCGGCGGCGAAGCCGTCCCAGGCCAACAGCGCCGTGCCATCCCCGCAGTTGAGGAGGGCCAGCGCCCGACGCTGGGGCCGGTAGGTGCGCAAGGCCTGACCGGCAAGCGCGGCGCCGAGGTTGTGCAGCAGCACCGGGGCCTCGCGAACGGAGTAGACGCCGGACTTGGGGACCGGGGTTGGTAAGTCGGCGCAGTCCCCGGTGGCGAAGACGTCGGGGTGGGAGGTGCTTTGCAGTGTCCCGTCCACCTGCACCCCACCCATCGCCCCCAGCTGAAGGCCCGTGCCTGCAAGCAGAGGGTGGGGGGCGGGGCCGGTGGCCCACAGCACCCCCGCGGCTGGGACGGCCTGACCGCCGGCCAGAAGGACGGCGGCGGGGGTGACGGCGGTTGCCCGGCCCGGCACCAGCGCGACGCCGCGGCGCACCAGCGCCTGTCCGACTGCCCGCACCAGCGCCGGTGGCCCCTCGGGAGCGCCGACGCCTTCCTCCGCCACCAGGCTGACGTTGGCGGCGACAGCGCGCAGACACAGCGCCAATTCCACGCCGCCCAGGCCAGCGCCCACCACCACCCAGGGGCCGGCCGCGACGGGCAGCGCCTCCAGGCGGGCCAGCCGTGCCTTCACGTCCACGGCGTGGGCCTGCACGCCGGGCAGCTGTGCCCCGCGCATCGCCGCGCCCACACCCAAGGAAAGCACGTCCGCCTCCAGCTGGGTGCCGTCGCCCAGCGTCACGGTGCGACGGGCGGCGTCGACTGCAGTGGCGCCACCGGCGTGAAGCTGCAGCCCGGCGGCGGCCGCCAAGGGGGCGAGGTCCACCGTACAGGCCTCGGCCGGGTATTCTCCGGCCACCCAGCCGGACAGCATGCCGCTGTAGGCGACGCGGGCGAGGCGCGTCACCCAGTGCACCTCCACCCCGGGAAGCGGCGAGCGTGCCAGCCGGGCCACCACCAACAGGTGCGCGTGCGCCGCCCCCACCAGCACCAGCCGCCGCAGTCAGGACTCCAGGTAGCGGCCCAACAGGGGGCGCAGTCGGGTCCGCACTTCCTCGGGAATGGCCGAGGGCTGCGTCCAAATGGCCTGGGCCAGCGCGCTTTGGCAGGTGCAGGGCCGCTCGCCCAGCGCCTTCACCGCCGGCACCGCCAGGCGGAGGAGGGCCAGGGCCGCGGCGGTGGCCGCCTGGAGGTTGCTGAGAATTTCCCCAAGCAGGGCGTGCTTGTCCAAGTCATCCGGCGTCGGCCGCCAGCAGTCATAGTCGGTGGGCAGGCACACCGCCGCGTAGCAGAGCTCCGCCTCGCGGGCGAGCTTTGCCTCGGGGAGCAGCGTCATGCCGATGAGGTCCGCTCCCCAGGAACGGTGCAGTTCGCTTTCCGCCCGGGTGGAGAATTGCGGCCCTTCCATGCAGACGTAGGTGCCCCGCGGATGCACCTTGGTTTTGCTGGGGAGCCCGAGCAGTGCCGTCCGCAGCGTGGGGCAGAAGGGGACGGCAAACTCCACGTGGACCACCAGCTCCTCGAAGAAGGTGCCCGGCCGACGGTACGTCTTGTCGATGACTTGGTCCGGAATGACGAGTTCGCGGGGCCGGACGTCTTCGTGCAGCGAGCCCACCGCGGCGCTGGCCAGCACGTGCGTCACCCCCAACGTCTTGAGGGCAAAAATGTTGGCCCGGGAGGGGACGCGGCTGGGGTTGTAGATGTGGCCTGGGCCGTGGCGCGCCAGCAGCGCCACCTTCACCCCTTCCAAGGTGGTGAGGACAATTGGGCCAGACGGCGGCCCGAAGGGCGTGTCCACCGCCGTCGCGGTTCCGCCCAGGGCGCCCAGGGCCTCGCCGAGGCCGCTGCCGCCGATGATGGCAAGCATCGGACTTCCCATGTCGCTACGCTAGCGGGACAGACGCACCCGACGAAAGGAGTGCCGGACGGTGAGTGGCCCGGACACAGGACGTCCCCTCGCTTTCGAGGACTTCAAGCCTGGCGACCGGCGGTTCTTCGGACCGCGGGTCTTGACGAAGGAGGAGATTGTCGCCTTCGGGCGGGACTGGGACCCCCAGCCCTTCCACATTGACGAGGAGGCGGCGGCGCGCTCCCCCTTTGGTGGTCTGATTGCCAGCGGCTGGCAGACCGCCGCTTTGTGCATGCGGCTGGTGGTGGACGGCATGCTGGCCCAGTCCAGCAGCATGGGAAGCCCGGGTCTGGATGAGTTGAAGTGGCTGAAGCCGGTGCGGCCTGGGGATGCGCTCAGCGTCCAAGTGGAAATTCTCGAAGCGACACCCTCCAAAAGTAAGCCCGACCGCGGCAGCATCCGCCTGACCTACAGCTGCACCAACCAGAAGGGCGAAACCGTGATGACGATGACGGCCCGCGTCCTCTTCCTCAGGCGAGAGCCGACGCCGCCCAGTTGAATGCTGGAAGCCTCAGCGCTTGGGCCCGCTGGCCGGGGAGATGGGGCGAAACAGGACGTCTGGAATCAGAGGGTTCACTTCCACCGTGTCGATGGTGATGTGGATTGCGCTTTTTGCGCCCCGCACTGCGGAGGACAGGGCGACGGGAAACAGCACGCCCTCCACGCGCTGGCTGCGGTAGAAGCGCGTTTCTTCCACCCACGGTTTGCCGTCCACGCGCCGCGTCTCGTCCCAGCCCAACGGCGCATGCGTCGCCGCGTCGAGGTAGTAGCGCTGCACCGTCCCGTCGGGGAAGTAAACGTCCAGCGCGTCCGCCGGCTTGCCCAACACGGTACCGGGGCTGTCAGCCAGGGCGAAGCGGATGCCCTTGGCGGCGGAGTCCACCAGCGGGCCATCCATGTCCGCTTCGCGCCGGGCTCTCCCCAACTCGGCCTCGGACATCGGCTGCAAGGGCACCAGGGCGGCGTTTTTGGACGTCCAGCCGCTGGCACCGTCGACGAGGCGCAGCACCGTCCCCTCGGCCAGGCCCACCTCCATCCGCATGCGTCCGGGTCGCTTCCATTCCACCCGCAGGGAGCCCACCGCCGTCCCCATGGACAGCCTTCCCACCAGACGCAAGGACTGCACGTCGTGGAGACGTTCCGCCCCGCCGCGCGCGGCGACGGCCTCGGCCACGAGAGGGGGTGGTGGCGTCGGCCGCCGGCACCCAGCCCAAAGAAGGGCCAACCCTGCCAGCCCACACCATGCCGCCCGCGCGCTCAGCGGGCCTCTCCCGGGCGCCCTTGGCCCTCGGCCGACAGCCGGCGCACCACCGCGCGCGCCAGATGCTCGGCGGAGGCGGGCGCGCTTCCCTCGGCTTTGTTGTTGATGGTGACGTAGACGTCCCGCTGGGCTTGGAAGGCGTCCGCCGCGAGTTCCGCAATGGCGGTGCGGGTGGCCACGTCCTGCTGGGCCAGCCGGTCAAAGGGGGCGTACAACTCCCGCGCCTCCTCGTACGCGAGGCCCGGATGCAGCATCCACCGCACCACCAGCGCCTGCGCGCGGTCGGCGTGCAGCGCCTCGGCCTGCCTTTGCACCTGCGGCATGGGCCCCCAGGCCGCGAGCACCGGGATGACTTTCTCCGCCGCCAGCGCCTGGGCAACGTCCTCTGACAGCAACTCTCGGTTTCGCACTTCGACGCCGTACAGGGGCCCCTTGGGCAAGGCGGCGAGAAAGCCGTGCAGCCGTTCGGCAAAGCGGGGCGCTCCGCCCAGCTGGCCGACGTCCTGCGGCGGAAATTGAAACACCAATGGGCCGGCCTTACCCCCCAAACCTTCGACGAAGGGCCCGACGACGGCGTCCGCGGCATAGCGGCTGTCCAGAAAGCGCGGGTTGCGCGCCCCTTTGCGGACGCCATAGCGCGGCCGGTGCGGGAAGGTGCTGAGGGTCAGCTCCTCATGGGCCTTGGCCAAAAAGCGGAAGTCCTCCGGTACGGCCTCGGCCCACCCGCGAAACGTCTCCGCCGGCACGGGCCCATAAAAGGTGCGGTCGATGCCTACCGTCCGGAAGAGGGGGTGGCGGGCATAGGCCGGGAGGCCGGCGCGGGCCAACTCCAGCTGGCTTGCCTCCCGGGCGTAGACCAGGCCCGTCCAGCCAGGGAAGGACCAGGAGGACGTCCCAAGGCGCACCTGGGTCGGCAGGCGCGCGCCGAGGTCGACCACCTCGGCGGACACCGCGGCCGGCTCGGGTGGCCGAGGTGGCTGGGGGGCCCAGGGCGCCTCCGCAAACAACTCCAGTTGCGGGTGTCGACTCACCAAAGCAAGGCGCCTAGGGCTTGCCCCCGTCGACGGCGGCGGCTGGGACGGTGGTGGCCACTGCCGTTCCGGCCTCCACTTTTTCATCCGCCTCGCGAAGGACGGCACACGCCCCGGCCTCGTCCGGGGCATTCATCCCCGGCTGTTGGCAGAGGGCGACGTAACTCTTGAAAATTTCTGGGCAGTCGCTGGCGCCGCTCACCGCCATGTCCTCCAAGCAGCGGTCCCGCAGGGCCTCGGCCAAACGGGTGTTGGCCAGGGAGATGGTGACCGGCGCCTTCAACCCGAGAATGTCCGGCTGTTTCATCAGGGTGTCGCGCATCGGGCGGCGGACGTTTTTGAAGTCCTCCGGCCGCTTTTCACACGCCACGGCGGCGTGGCCGACCAGGCGTCTTACGTACACTTTGAAAATCTCGCTCGTCTCCTCGGCGTCACCAAACTTGGCATGGCGCTTGGCCACGCGGTCGAAGCTTTTGGCGGCGCTGGTCAGGGCATGGCAGTCGCTCGAGTCGGCCAGTGCGGTGACGATGGCCACCACCGCGTTGCGGTGCGGCTCATCGATGCCCTTGTCGGTGTTGGTGTTCAGCTCCTCGACCAGTGACTCCTCCAGCATCCGGGTGGCCTTGGCGTTGTAGGCCTCGTCACGGACGAATTCCTGCAGCAGCGCGTAGCCCACCATCCGCTTGTCGGAGTTGGTTTGGTCGGTGGCCAGCATGGAGGACTCGAAGAAGGAGCGGTACTTGTCCGCCTCCCGCGCCCGTTGAAATTCTTTGTCCCATCGGTCCTGGTCCACCTTGGCCTGGCGCTCCTGGTTCTGCTTGTTGGCGAAGCTTTGGTAGGCATTCACCGCGAAGCCGGCGATGGCCACCCAGCCCACCAACACTTGGCTGGCGATGGCGAAGCGGTTGTGGGTTTGCTTCCGCTTGACGTCGGCGTCGATGAGGTCCAGCGCGCCCTTCAGCCGGTCCAGTTCCTCCTTGGAGCCCACCTGGGCCAGGGCGAAGGGGTCCTGCTGCTCGAGTGCAGTCCGGACGTCCTGGGGAGGGGCTTCGGTTGGGCTCATGGACAGTCCCTCTTACTAAAAGACGAGCGCTCTCATGGGGACTCCTTCGCAGCTGGCGGTCCTCGTGGTGGTTGCCATTGCCGCGGGGCTGGTGGATGCCATCGGCGGCGGAGGTGGACTCCTCACCCTTCCGGTGCTGCTGGCCGTAGGGCTACCGCCGCAGCTGGCGCTGGGCACCAACAAAGGCCAGTCGGTAGCGGGCTCGACGGCGGCGCTTGTCCGCTACGCCCGGGCTGGCCTGGTCTCGTTGCCCCGGGCGCGCCTCACCATTCCTCTTGGGTTTGTCGGCGCGCTGCTCGGCGCGGCGCTTGTCTTACGCCTACAGGCCGCTGTGCTACGGCCGCTGGTCCTCGGTTTGCTGCTCGCCTCGGCCGTCTTCCTGGTGGCCGTCCGGCCGCGTGAAGTCAGCGCCGAAGCCCCCCACGGCCGACTGTTCGCCATGCTGTTGGCTCTCGGGGCGGGCGCCTACGACGGCTTCTTCGGCCCGGGGACGGGGACCCTCCTGGTGGTGGGCTTCGCCGGGCTGTTGGCGCTGCCGCTGCGCCAGGCTTCGGCGGAGGCCAAGGCCGTCAATGCCGCCAGCAACCTGGCGGCCCTTCTCCTCTTTGCCTCCCGCGGCACGGTGGTGTGGACACTGGCCCTCCCCATGGCCGCGGGCCAACTCATCGGAGGCTGGGCCGGCGCCCACCTCGCCATTCAAGGCGGCGACCGCCTGGTGCGTCTCGTTCTTCTGGCGGTGGTTTCTGGGCTGGTGGTGAAGCTGGCCGGCGACTCCCTCGGCCTGTGGTGAAGGCTGGACAGCGGGGCCCTAACTGGCACGATGGAGGGCCACCATCGCCTCGGACGAGACGACTGGAACGACTTCAAAGTCGACCAGGTCGCGCCAGCCAGCCATCCAAGCGTCCAGCAGGCCTTCGTCTTCGCCGGTGGCCGCGACCCAGCTGGCACGGTAGGCAAGCCCGTCGGGCAGCATGCGCCCCCGTGTGCTGGACACCGCCACGCCATTTCCGTCCTTGAAGCGCTCGACGACGATGAACAGCATGGGTGCACACCCCTTCTGCAGACGGGGACCGTACCGCCGTCCCCGCGCCTTGGGCAGGGGCTTCCCCGGGTGGCATTTCTCCGGCCCAAGCGCCAACTTCCCCTCCCAGAATGGGAGGGTGCAGATGGCCATTGAGACGCGCGCATGGGGCTGGACGGGGACGGCGGTCCCCAAGATGGGGCAGGGGACGTGGAAGATGGAGTCCAACGACGCCGGTGCTGTGGTGGCGGCGCTGCGGGCCGGCGTGGACGCGGGACTCTGCCACGTGGACACCGCGGAACTTTACGGAAGCGGTCGGGTGGAAGAAATGGTGGGGGAGGCCTTGGCTGGGCGTCGCGCCGAAGTGTTTCTCGTCAGCAAGGTGTCGCCTTCCAACGCCAGCCGCAAGGGGACGCTTGTTGCCTGCGAGCGCAGCCTGCGGCGGCTGCGGACGGACCACCTCGACTGCTACTTGTTGCACTGGCCAGGGCGCCATCCGCTGGAAGACACCATCGCCTCTTTCGAGGAATTGGTGCAGGCAGGAAAAATTCGCAGCTGGGGGCTGAGCAACTTCGACGTCTCCGACTTGGAGGAGGCCCGGCGCATTGCCGGCCCCGGCCGCATCGCCTGCAACCAAGTCCTCTACCACCTGAAGGCGCGGGAGATGGAAGCCGAGGTGCTGCCCTGGTGCGTCCGGCAGGAGGTGGCGCTGGTGGGCTACAGCCCTTTCGGCTCGGGACGTTTTCCGGCGCCCAACACCAAAGGAGGGAAGCTCCTGGCCCGGCTGGCCCAGTCCCACCAGGCGACGCCCCACCAGGTCGCGTTGGCCTTCCTCCTGCGAGACCAGCAGGTGTTTGCCATCCCCAAGGCAGCAGACACGGAGCACGTCCGCTCCAACGCCGCTGCGGCGACCCTGGTCCTGACGACCGAAGACATTGCACAGGTGGAAGAGGCCTTCCCCCTGCAAACCGGCCGGGAATTGCCGACGCTGTGACCAGCGACCCCCGGGGGATGGCCGCAGATTTGCCTTTCGACGGCCCCAGGTGGGGAGGCCGACGTTTCGGCAGTCCCGACTAGACCGAGGCTCGACTCCAGCTGTTTGCCGCTAGCGGCGGCGAGCGGTGCCATCCTGTCGCCGGCGCATCTCGACGTCCCCCACCTTCTCCAGAAACTCCTCGTAGGTGCCGCGGAAGTCGACCAGCCCATTCGGGGTCAAGGCGAAGAGGCGGGTGGCGAAGCTGCCAATCAGGTCGCGGTCGTGGGAGGCGACGATGGCGGTCCCCGGAAAGCGCTGGAGTGCGTCGCCGAGGGCGATGATGGATTCAAGGTCCAAGTGGTTGGTGGGCTCGTCCAGGACGAGGACGTTGTCGCGGGTCAGCATCAGCTTGGCCAGAATGAGGCGCACCGCTTCGCCTCCTGAAAGGGCGTCGGTGGACTTGAGGCCCTCCTCGCCTTTGAAAAGCATCCGTCCCAGCAGCCCGCGGATGTCCTCATTGCCAGCGCGCGGGTCGATGTCATGGAGCCAGTCGGCCACCGTCGTGCCGCGTGCAATCCCCTCCCGGTGGTCCTGCGCCAAATAGCCCACCTGCGCCTCATGGCCCCAAGTGACGGTGCCGGCGTCTGGCACCAGTTCGCCCAGCAGCAGCTTGCACAGCGTCGTCTTTCCGGCGCCGTTGCGGCCGATGACGGCAATCTTCTCGCCCCGCATGACCAGCGCGTCGAAGCCCTCGCACACCGTGACTGCCGGCCAGCGCTTGCTCAGCCCCTCCACGGTCAATGTCTGTTTCCCGGAGGGCCGCTTCGGCTCGAACCGGATGAAGGGGCGCTCGATGTTGCTGCGCTTGAGCTCGGTGAGCTGCAGCTTCTCCAGGGCCTTCTTACGGCTCTGCACTTGACTGGCCCGCGTCCCCGGCCGAGAAGCGAGCGACGAAGTCCTGCAGCTGGACGATTTTCTTCTGCTTCTCGGCGTTGTCTTGTTCTATTTGACTGCGGACCTCGCTCTTCGCCAGCACCATGTCGTCGTAGCCGCCGGTGTAGGTGATGATGGTTTGGTAGTCGATGTCGGCGATGTGGGTGCAGATGGCGTTGAGGAAGTGCCGGTCATGGCTGATGGTGACCAGCACCCCGTCATAGGACTGCAGGAAGCGCTCGAGCCAGCGGATGGAGTCCAAGTCGAGGTTGTTGGTCGGCTCGTCCAACAGCAGCGCCTGGGGCTTGCCAAAAAGGGCCTGGGCCAACAGCACGCGCAGCTTGAGGCCGCCGGCAATCTCCCGCATCCGTTTGCTGTGGTCCCCCTCCGGGACACCGAGTCCGCTGAGCAACTCGGCCGCGTCGCTTTCGGCGGTGTAACCATCCTCCTCGGCGATGAGAGCCTCGAGGTCGGCCAGGCGGTGCCCCTCGGCGTCGGTGAGGTCCGGCTTGTGCAGCAGCGCCTCCTTTTCTTGAAGGCCAGCCCAGAGAGCGCCGTTGCCCTGGACCACCACATCCAGGACGCGCTGCTCCTCGTAGGCGAATTGGTCCTGTTTCAGCACCGACGTTTTCTTCGGACGGGAGACGGTGCCGGCGTCCGGCTCCAGCTCGCCGGACAGAATCTGCATGAAGGTCGACTTGCCGGCCCCGTTGGGCCCGGTCAGTCCGTAGCGGCGCTCCTCGGAGAAGACGACGTCCACGTCCTCGAAGAGGCGCTTTTGTCCATAGGCCTTGGTGACGCCGGTGACTTGTATGGTGGCCATGACGAGGGGGTGGAAGCGGGGGGGTTGACGTCTTTTGGAAGCGGGGGAGGCAGGGCGTGCCGCTAGCCGGCCTGCTCGGCCTGCAGGACGCGGAAGAAGCGGCGGATGCGCGCCGCGTTGGCGCCCAAGTCGTCGCGCCCCAGGCGCGAGCGGCTCCGGACATCCACCCGCGAGCCATTGGCCGCTGAGCGCACGCGGATGGTGATGTCATCCCGGAAGCGAAGCAGCGGCGTCACGGCCACCGCGGTCAGCAGTCCCTGGGCGGCGTCCACGCGGCGGATGGACCAGCCCGATTGCCGTCGGGCGGCCTTCTCGGCCACCGCCAGGGCTTCCTTCGGCGCGAGCGGCAGCACCAGGCCGCCGAGCAGCTGGGGGTAAGCCAGGCGCGACTTCGCCCGGCGCTCCTCCGTCATGGCTGGGCCACCGCCGGGGGTGCCGTCTCGGCCGTCCAGCGCTGGGGGGGCTTCGACGTCGGTGGAGACATCGTTGATGGGGTAGTGCCGCATGCGGATGAGGAGGGACACGGGGAGGGCACGGGTCTCTAAACGCCAACGCGACGAAGTTCAAGCAGAGGGCTGTCCGGCAGGGGGCCCTCGGGGAGGAGAGCTGCGCAGTCCAGCATCCAGTCGGCGTGTCCGGCCGGGTCAAGAATGCGCTGGCGGGCCTCCCACCGGCGCGGCCCCACCGGCTTCAGCAGAGAGTGCTCAGGTCGCCGCGCTTCCGGCGTCAACACCACCTGGCCGTACTCGGCGAAGTAGGGCGCCATTTCGGCCTCCAAATCCGCCGCCGTCCAGCCGTGCCCGGGGGCCAGCGCGGCCAGTGCCTCCTCCCAGGAACGCGTCGCCAGGGCCCGCAGAAGACGGTGCAGCTCGGCCCGAAGCCGCGCCACCACTTCACGTTGTGACGGCGCCGCAGGGACCACCGGTGGCGCGTCCGGCGTCACGCCCGGCGGCAGCTGCAGCCGCTCCCATTCGTCCAAAAGGCTACTGTCCACGTCCCGCAGGGCCTGTCGCAGCGCGGCCATCAACTCCTCCAGCTCCTCGGTGCGGTAGGACTCAGGGACACCTTGCACCAGCGTCTTGTAGGCGTCGGTCAGGTAGCGCAACAGGACGCCCTCGGAGCGCTGCACCTCATACTCGCGCACGTAGTCCGCGAAGCTGCAGAAGCGCTCCAGCATGTCGCGGGCAATGGACTTGGGGCGGATGTTTTCCTGCCCCACCCAAGGGTGCAGCGCCGAGAAGCTGTCAAAGGTGCCGTAAATGAAGTCCGCCAGCGGCTTGGGGTAGTCCACTTTTTCGAGCTCGGCCAGGCGCTCGGCGTACTCCACGCCGGAGGCCTTGAGTTCGGCCATCCGGGTGGTGCGCAGCGCGTCCCGCTGCCGCCGGAGCACCACCTCCGGGTCCTCGAGGATGGACTCCACCAAGGTGACGACGTCTAAGGCGTAGCTGGCCGAGGTGCGGTCGAGGGACTCGAGCACCGCCACCAGGTACAGGCTGAGCGTCTGATGAAGTGAAAATTCCCGCTGCAGCCCGCTCGCAATCTCGACCTCGGCCGACTTGGCGTGGGGGTGCTTGTAGACGGAGAGCAGTCCCGCCTTGCGCAGCGTCCGGAAGAGCATTGCCGCCCTGCGCAGAAGCCGCCGCTTTTCGAAGGGGGTGCTGTGACTCGCCAGCGTCAACCGCACCAGCCGTCCGTAGCCGCCTCCCGGCACCTCTGGGTTTGCTTGAAGCAGGTTGAGAAGCATCCCGAAGGTGACGTCGAAGCGAGAGGCGAGTGGCTCCGGCGGCCGGGCCACCAGCTTCTCAAAGGTGGAGCGCTCCCAAGGGACGTAGCCCCGGGCGGGGGGCTGCTTCCGGACCACCTTCTTCCCGGCGGCGGACTTTTGCGCCAGCCGGAGGTTTTCAATGACGTGCTCCGGCGCTTGGGCGACGACGTAGCCGCGCTGGTCGAAGCCCTTCCGGCCAGCGCGGCCTGCAATTTGGTGGAAGTCCCGGGCGGAGAGGAGCGCCGTCTTCTCTCCGTCGTACTTGCACAGTTGGCTGAAGAGGACGGTGCGAATCGGGATGTCGACCCCCACCCCCAGGGTGTCGGTGCCGCTCACTACCTTTAGTAGCCCGGTTTGCGCCAGCTTCTCGCAGGCCAACCGGTATTTTGGCAGAAGCCCGGCGTGGTGGAGGCCGATGCCCACCGAGAGGTAGCGGCGCATGTCCTTCCCAAAGGGCGAGTCGAAGCGGGTGCCCTGCAACTCGGCCCGAATGCGCTCCTTCTCCTCGCGGGTGGTGAGGTTGACGGACGTCAGTGCCTGGGCCATTTCATTGGCCGCCCGCTGGGTGAAGTTGACCAGGTACACCGGTGCCCTTCCGGCATGCACCAGCTCCTCCAACGTCTCGTGCAGCGGCGTTTCCCGGTAGGAGAATTCGAGAGGCACCGGGCGTTCGCTGCTGGACACACGGGCCACCGGCCGGCCGGTGGTGCGGGCCAGGCTTTCCTCAATCTGGGCGGTGTCCCCCAGCGTCGCCGACATGAGGAGGAAGGTGGCCTCGGGCAGCGCCAACAGCGGAACCTGCCAGGCCCAGCCGCGTTCCGCGTCCCCGTAGTAGTGAAATTCGTCCATCACCACCGTGTCGATGCGGGGCCGGCTTTCCCGCAACGCGATGTTGGCCAGCACCTCGGCGGTGCAGCAGAGAATGGGTGCCGTGCGGTTGATGGAAGCATCCCCGGTGAGCATCCCCACCCGGGACGGACCGAAGAGCTGGCAGAGGGCGAAGAACTTCTCATTGGCCAGGGCCTTAATGGGCGTCGTGTAGACGGACGTCTTCCCTTCGGCGAGCGCCTTGAAGTGGAGGGCGGTGGCCACCAGCGATTTGCCGGAGCCGGTGGGGGTGTTGAGGACCAGATTCTTTCCCCCCATCAACTCCAGCAGCGCCTCCTCTTGGGCCGGGTACAGCGACAGCCCGACGTCACTGACGTACTGAAGAAAGCGCGACAGGACGGCGTCCCCGTCGATGGTGGCGGAGGGAGGCGGCAGCAGCGCGGCGAGGGGGCAGAAGATGCAGACAAACCAGCTGACGCTATAACGCAGCCGGCGGCTCCCGGGCGCCGAAGAGAAGCCCGACGGCGAGCGCCACCAGCGTGCCGGCCACGACGTCCAGCGCTCGGTTGAGCGCCCACTGCCAATGGCCGGGCTCCAACAGGCCCACCCCCAAGACAAGCGCCGGCGTGAAAAAGGCCAGGGCCCAGGGCGAGCCCGGTGGGAGTCGGAAGTAACCGACCAGCAACAGGAAAATCAGCAAGTCGGTCAGCACCACCGAATGCAACAGGATGAGGAGTCCTCCGGCCAGCGCGCAGCCGAGCAGCGTTCCCTCCAGCCGTTCCAGTGCCCGACGGCGCGTCCCGCCGGCCTCCGGCCGCAGCACCAACAACGTGGACACCACCACCCAGTTGCCCCGGGGGACCCCCAGCGCGCGGACTGCCAATAAGCACCCCGTCACTGTCCCCGCAAGGAGGAGGCCGAAGCGGCTACCTTCCGCGGGATGGGAGGCCGCTGCAGCAAGCAACGCCAGCGACGCCCGCGCCCGCGCCAGCGCCAGCTTCAGCCAGCCGCTGGGAAGCCATCCGAGAAGGGAGAGGGACGCGGCGACGCCCCCGACGGCCACGGCCAGCGCCCGTTGACCCGCTGCGCCCAGGTCCCCGGGAAGAAGTTGGGCGAGGGCGAAGAGGACGGCTGGCGCCGCGGCCAGCCGGCCGGCTGCCTCTTGGTGGCTTCTTGCCACCCGGCCACCCAGCCGAGGACAAACATTCCGAGGGCCGACAGCGGAAGGGAGTTGCCGGCAAGCGTTCCGAGAAACACGGCCACCGCATCCGCCCCGGCGGCAAGCGCCACATTGGCACCCCGGGAGGCCGGCTCGCCGTGCGGGTCGGCAATCGCCACCCGCCGGGCGCCGACCGCCATGACGAGGCCGACATCGGTCCGGCCCATCAGTTGCCCGCTGCCAGGCACAGCGAGACGGGGGCGGCCGCGCGGACGGCGGGCAGAAGGCCGCGAAGGGCTTGCCGGGCGCGAAGGACGTCGATTGCCGGAGGCATGGGCGCGAGCGCCTCGCGAGGGGAACGGGGATGGGCAGCCGGGCTTGGCCGTCCGTTGGGGGGGGGTGTCCTTTGGCGAGCCGTCAGCCTGGCGGGATGTTGCGGGGCGCGGGCGAGTCGGCGGGACCAGGCGAGTGGCGCAGCCGCGCGTCTGCCGGCTTGGGCTCGTCGTGGCGCCGGCACAGTTCCAGGGCGGCCATCTGGCTTCGGAAGCCGGCGCCGCCGCCATGGGCGGCGACCTGGACGTAGCTTCCATCCGCCCTCAGCTCCGTTGCCTTGGCGGTGTCGCGAAGGCCGAGCCCCAGCACCTCGTCCAAAAGGCGGCTCCGCAGCCCCACGTCCTCCACCCGCACCATCACTTCGATGCGGCGATGGAAGTTGCGTGGCATCCAGTCCGCCGAGGTGAGGAAGACTTCGGCGCGCTCCCGTGCGCCGAAGGCGAAGAGGCGGGTGTGTTCGAAGAAGCGGTCCACCACCGACGTCACGCGAATGTGCCGGAGATTCCGGGGAGGCCCGCCGGAGACAGCAAATGCCGCGACCAAAAGTTCCACGCGGACCCCCGCTTGGCTGGCCCGGTAAAGCCCCCGGATGATGGAGGCGTCCACCAGGTTGTTCATCTTGGCGACAATCCGCGCCGGCTCTCCGTTTCGCGCCCGGTCGGCCTCTCCTCGATCAGCTGGAGCAGCCGCTCCACCAGGTTGAAGGGCGCCACCACCAGCCGCTTGAATTTGGGCGGCACCGAATAGCCGGTCAGCATGTTGAAGAGGGCGGTGACGTCATCCGCAATCTCCTCCCGGGCGGTGAAGAAGGAGACGTCGGTGTAGTGCCGGGCAGTCTGGCCGTTGTAGTCCCCGGTTCCCAGGTGCACGTACCGGCGAATGCCTCCCGCCTCGCGCCTCACCACCAGCGCCACCTTGCAGTGCGTCTTCAGGCCCAACAGTCCGTACACCACGTGGACGCCGGCCTCCTCCATTCGCCGCGCCCAGGCAATGTTGTTGGCCTCGTCCAGTCGGGCCTTGAGCTCCACCAGCACCGCCACTTGCTTGCCGTTTTCTGCCGCCCGGCTCAACGCCTGGGCGATGGGCTCTCGGCGCTGAGGCGGTAGAGGGTTTGCTTGATGGCCAGCACCGCCGGGTCGTCGGCTGCCTCGTCGATGAAACGCACCACCGGGTCATAGGACTCGAAGGGGTGGTGCAGCAGCACGTCGCGCTGGGCGAAGACAGGGAACTGGCTTTTCAAGTCCCGGAGGACGTGCGGGAGCGCCGGAGAGAAGGGCTCGACTCGCAGCTCGGGGCGAGGGTCCCGCTCGGCCAGCGCCACCAAGTCCGACAGCTGCAGCGGCGCTTCGCACCGGTAGACGTCCTCCGCGGTGAGGTGGAGTGCCTTCTTCAGCTCCTGCTCGATGATGTCCGGCGCTCCGGCGTCGAGCTCTAGCCGGACGCTGGCTCCCCGCTCGCGGCGCTTGAGGTCGTCCTGGATGGAGGCGAGAAGGTCCTCGGATTCCTCCTCGTCCACCGCGAGGTCCCAGTTCCGTGTCACTCGAAAGCTTGCGGCGTGCTCCACTGTGAAGCCTGGGAAGAGCTCCGCCAAGGAGCGGCAGATGAGGTCCTCCAGCAGGATGTAGGCGTGTCCGTTTGCAGAGGGCAGGGGAACCAGCCGGGGCATGACGCTCGGCACCGGGACGACAGCCAGCTCGGTTTCCTGCGCCGCAGGCTTGGTGCGGCGGCTGGCACCCGCCGCAGCACGGCGGCGATGTTGAGCGTCTTATTTCTCAGGTGGGGAAAGGGGTGGCCGGGGTCCACGGCGAGAGGCGTCAACACCGGGAAAACACTCGAGTGGAAATGCTCCTTGGCCGCCTCTTGCCAGGCCGGCTCCAGGCTTGCGGTGGACAACAACGAAACGCCGACCGCTTTGAGGGCGGGGAGGAGGTCGCCCGACCAGAGCGGCCCCACCTGCGCCACCAGCCCGTGGGCCCGCTCGGAGATGGCGGCCAGCTGCTCGGCGGGAAGCAGCCCGTCGGCCTCCGGGGAGGCGACACCACCGGCCAGCCGCTGCTTGAGTCCGGCCACGCGCACCATGAAGAATTCGTCCAGGTTGGCGGCAAAAAGTGCGAGAAACCGAATCCGCTCGTAAAGCGGGAGCGTCGCGGTCTGCGCTTCGCGAAGGACCCTTTGTTGAAGGCCAGCCAGGACAGCTCCCGATTCAGGAAGAGGCGGCGTCGGTCAAGTCGCCGGTGGCGGTGGTCGGGCACGGTCAGGTCACGAATAGGTGACAGCGCGGGGGGGCGCAAGTCTGGGGCTCGCCGGCGGTCGGACACAGCTGATAATGCCCGAAGTGCAGTGAAGCGAATCCCCCGGACAGAGCCAGTGCTGGCTGCCATTGACGTGGGGACCAACGCCGTGCGGCTGGAGCTGGCGCGCCGGCTGGCCAACGGCTCTCGGAGTCGCTGCACAGCGAGCGCGACCCAGTGCGGCCCGGCGAGGGCGTCTTTCGGACCGGCGCCATTCCCCGGGAGGTTGCCGACCGGCTGTTGTCGACCCTGCGCCGCTATGGGGCGTTGTGCCGGCGCTACCACGCGGACGTGCGGGCAGTGGCCACCAGCGCGCTCCGCGAGGCCAAGAACCGCGATGCAATCGTCCGGCGCGCCCGCGACGAGGCCGGCTTGCGGCTGGAAGTCATCTCCGGGATGGAGGAAGCGCGCCTCACCACCCTCGGGGTCCTGCGCGGGAAGCCTCCTCCCGCGCGCTCGCTTTGCGTCGACATTGGCGGTGGCTCGACCGAGGTGGCCGCCGCCACCGGCGAAAACCCCACCGCCATGTGGAGTGTCGCACTGGGCGCTGTCCGCTTGACCGAGCTGTTCGGCACCAGTCGCGGTGTCACCGGCAAGCAGCTGAAGCTGATTCGCGGGTTTGCGTCCGAGGCGCTCACCGAATCCCTGCCGGCCCGCATCGCCCGCACGCCGCGCAGCGCCCTCGGCAGCAGCGGCACCATCAACGCCGTGGTGGCCTTTGCCGCCGCCGAGGGGACCGCCCATGCCACCGCCCGCCAAATTACCCAGGCCGTGGAGGAGCTGGCCGAGATGTCCCCCGCGCAGCTCCGCAAACGGTTTGACCGCAGCGGGCAGAAATTATCTGCGCCGGCGCCATCATCCTCGAGTCGCTGGTGCACCACCTCGGGCTGGAGTCCGTCACCGCCGTGCAGCGGGGCCTCCGCGACGGCATCTTGGTGGACCTGGTCCGGCGCATTGACTCGCCGTCCGACGACCACAGCCTGGCGGACGCGGCGTTACTCATCGGCCGACGCTTCCAATTCGATGAGGCGCATTCCACCCAGGTGACTCGGCTGGCGCTTCAGCTTTTCGATGAACTTGGCCCGCCGCACCGGGCTCCCCGCCTCCTCCCGGCCGCTGTTGGAGGCGGCCTCGGTGCTGCACGACATTGGCAATGCCGTCAGCTACACCCGCCACCACCGGCATACCTACTACCTCATTCAAAACTCGGAGATTCCGGCCTCCGTGACCGAGAGCGCGAGTTGGTGGCGCGCATCGCCCGCTACCACCGTCGAAGTCCACCAGACGCGAGCCATTCCGGCATGGACGGGCTTCAGCCGGCTGAGGTGCGCCTGGTCCGCAAGCTGGCCACGCTGTTGCGACTGGCCGATTCGCTGGACCGGAGCCACCGGCAAACCATCCTGCGGCTGCAAGCCCGCCTTCTTCCCAGCGCCGTGGTGGTGAAGCTGAGGGCGCGACAGCCGGTGGACTTGGAGTTGTGGGACGCCGGGCACGAGGCAGCGCTGTTCCGCCGAGTCTTCGGACGCAAACTCATCGTCCAGGTGGAGCGCGCCGCCAGCCGCCCCGCGCCGTGGCGTCCGCGTCAATCCACGGCTGGCGGCCCGCGTGGCCGTGGACCGTCGGTGGAGTTGAACACCCCGCCCGCCGTCGAGCGCCGGCGCGAGGCGCGCTTTCCCACTCGAATTGAGGTGCGCTTCACCGACGCCGTCCACGCCGCGCGCGTCCTGCGCGCCTACTCACTCGACTTCTCCCTCGGCGGACTCTGCCTGCGGACGCGCGCCGTCTACGCGGTGGGACGCCGGCTCGCCCTCAGCCTGGTGGTCGGCGCAGAGCGTCTTCCGGTGGACGGGGTGGTGGCCTGGGTGCGTCCGGCGGACAAGGCCATCGGCCTCCGCTTCGTCGACGTGGCGGATGAGCTGCGCGCCCGGCTGCTCGGGTGAAGAACGCCGTGGCCTCGCGCCCCTCTTGAAGGGGCTGGAGACCCCTAGGGCGCCCGTACCACCACTCCGCGCTCGGCGTCCTCAAATTGCATCGCCGCGCAGAAGGCCACCGTGGCCTCCTCGGGCAGACTCGGCAGCTGGAGCTCCACCCGCTTGACGCTGAGGACGCGTGCCCGCTCCAGCGCCCGTTGCATGAGAGCCCGAGCCACCCCTTTTTGGCGCCAGGCAGCGGCGACCACCAATTCGTCAATGGTGGCCACGCGGCCAGACAGACGAAGCTGGGGACGGTGGGACAGCGAAAGCAGCCCAATCGGCCGGTCCTGCGCATCGGCGGCGACGTACACCTCAATCTCCGGATGGCTGAGCACCCAATGCACGGTGCTGGTGTCCCCGGCCCCCGAATGTCCAAGCTCGGCGAAAAGCGCGCCCAGCTGCTCCCCGTCGCCGCGGCGTGCGAGGCGAATGCGGAACGCCGCAGGCACAGTGGGGCGAGGTTCTGGCGTAATCGGTGCCACGCTGAGGCGACAGTCTAGCGCAGCCCCCGTCAGCGCGACGGGAGGGCCTCAGCCGTTTCCAAAGCGCCACCGGCCGTCCTTCTGTCAGCTGCCCGCGGCCGGTACCAGCAGGGACCCAGACGTCCTGTGGTTCGCGGTAGACGTCCACCAGGCGAATGCCGATGCCGTACGCTCGTCCGGCTGTGGTGAGGAAGAGGACAGCGCCGCCACAGCCCCCACCTGTCATCCGGGCCCCCAGGACGTCCGGTTCAGCCTGGGCCAGGGCGACCAGGACGTCCACATCCGGGTGGGACATTTCGTAGTCCTCTTTCAGCGAGCGGTGGGAGGCGTTCAACAGCGGCCCCAGGGCGCCAAAGTCTCGCGCGCGCAGCGCGGCGACGAAGGCCAGCACGCGGGCATTCTCCGTCACGATGTGGCGTGCGCGCCGGTCCAGCGGGGGCGGGAGCGCTGGGACACGCTGGAGGTCGGTCACGTCCCGGAGGGCGGGTACCCCGAGCGCTTGGGCCGCCGCGTCCGCCTCGCGCCGGCGCTGGGCATAGGTGCCCCCAGCGTTGCGGTGACTGATGCCAGAATGCAAAACGCCCACTTCGAGGGGGCCGGCAGCTCGACGTCTTCCATGGCCAGCGAGCGGGTGTCGATGAAGAGGGCACGGCCGGGGGTGCCGAAGCTGGCCGCCAGTGGGTCCATCAATCCCACCGGTGCGCCGACGAAGTCCCGCTCCGAGGCCTGGACGAGGCGCGCCACCTCGAGGCGGTCCAGCGGGAGGGCGAAGGCTGCCTGAAGCGCCCGCAGCACCCCACCCCCAGCGCGGCACTGGAGGCCAGGCCACCTCCGGCCGGAATCTCCGAGGCAATGTCCAACTCAACGCCGCCCGACGGAAGTCCCCGGTGGCGCAGGGCGGCCGTCAGGCCCTGGATGTAGTCGAGCCAGCCGCGGCCTCGACGCTCCTCGCCGAGGCGGTAGGCCAGCTCCTCTCCGCCGCCCAGCCCCGTCCGGGCCACCACCTGCAAGTCTGCGCGCTGGCGCAGCTCGACGCGGGTGTCAAGCAAGAGGGGCAAGGGCAGGACAAAGCCCCCGGCGTAGTCGGTGTGCTCGCCAATGAGGTTGACGCGCGCGGCGCCTCGGCGTGCACCTCGGGTGGCCCATGCGACGCCGTCAAGTGCGAGCCCTCTTCCATGCCTTCCCTGGGCAAGGGTGTAGCCCAGGGCCGCGCGGGTT
>CAVQKE010000004.1:0-1285897 GCA_963713045.1 uncultured delta proteobacterium | reverse complement strand
AGTTGCTATTGATGGCTCTTGTAGCCATTGGCTTTTTAGTCTCGGCGCGAGCTGACATTCAAGTTGTGGTGAGTATCCGTAACCAGACCGCTTGGTTGGAAGACGATGAACGCATCATAATGACCTCTCCAGTCTCTACGGCAAGAAGGGGAATGCATACGCCTACCGGAACCTTCGAAGTCTCTGAGAAAGATGCGTCACATATCAGTACCATTTACCACGTATCGATGCCTTTTTACATGCGCCTAAGTGGAGAGTCGTTCGGTATGCACGCTGGCTATTTGCCGGGTTACCCGGCTAGCCATGGTTGCATCCGCATGCCGAAAAATAAGGCGGCTTTGTTCTTTAAAAACGTCATTGTCGGGACCCCGGTGCTAATTGTCCCGAACTAATTCAGGGAAAGGAATTATCGTTTTACTAAGTAGTCATCGGCTGAATGAAACAGATTCTCCGGCATCCGCTGAAGTGCCCTTGCGGAGGATAAATGTAACTTTAAATGCACGCACTTTTACCCTGGCAAGATCGTTTCTGATGGCTGCGGCAACGGGACTGAGCCTTGGGCGGAATCACTCCATCCAAAGCTGATCCATTTCCGCAGATCGTAGGTAAGGCCAAACCAGCAAGGAGATGCGAGCATTCAGGATGGGCAGCGGCATGTTCTGCGAGTCCGTCGAGAAATGGTCGGGAACCTGCCAAGATAGACCCGGGCTCGCCTCGGCACTCGCGGTTTCAGCCAAACGAAAGACCTGAAAGCGTATTCAACTGCGGGAAGACATACCTGCTTCTTTCGAAAACTGAGAGGCTCTGACACGTCAAAGATCCTATGAATCAACAATTTTTTTATATCCATTTTAGGCTGAGGATAAAGTGTACAGGCACTCAGCCGGTCACCCAAGATCCAGAGGTGATGTTGGAAATCCCACGGAGGCTGGTTGAAGATTGGAAACGAGAAAACCCGTCACATCTCAATTCCGATGAAGCGGTTGCTGCCGATATCGCCCGAGTCGTCGCGGTTAGAGCGGCATTGCCTGCTGAAAGCTGCCAAGAACACGAGTGTGAGGTATCGAATTGGTACGAACGTCGTCCACCGCTAATGAACGAAAGGGCGTGCGATCTCCACGAAAACGGTATCAGGGCTTGGCTAGTTAAATGAAGCGCCGCTTTTCGCCTCAACGCTTGCGTCAATGGTACGTTTCGGCCGTGTAACCGACTTTCGTTCTTTCCCCTTTGTTCGAGTTTGAGAATGCTGTCCAGGTGCGAGATTTTTCGCTTTGCGCCAAACTCTGATGCCAGAGCGCGATCAGGCGCATTTTCACGTCAAGTGTTCTATGCCGCACGAATGTCCGGTATCTTACTTTTGGATCTTTGGCCGGATCACTCGCGCAGAATCTTGCCAAATTACCGGTGATGACGTACTTCTGTTCGTCTGCGCGTTGGTATGATTTAATTCAGACGCGATTGCGAAAACGGGAGTTGGAACCGACGCTGCTGCTTCCATCTGTGAGGAAGGATTTTCCTTCGGGGAAATATTAGTGAACGCTTGATCAACGCTACTCGCCTGTCCCGGCGCTATTTCACCGGTGGAACTCTTTCCGGTCAAGACCACGTTTTCGGCGAGGGTTGCGACATTGGTATTCAGCAAGAGGTTACCTCCGGCTTGCACCGCTTCACCTGTGTTATCGACCGCGTTTGGATAACGTTCTTGGACCAGAAGCGCCAGCATAAGACCAGCAAAAACCACGGCACCCAAAACTCCGGTTGCAACGTACCGAGTGTCGCGATTGAATTTTCTGATAACGTCGTTTGTGTCGGGTAGAAACACAGAATTCTCCTGGGGTGCCAACGCAGGTAATGCTCTTGACTCTTGTTTGCCCGACTGATTTGCTGACTTCAGCTTCTGAAAGAAGCATTCGCAACTCTTGAACCGTGGCGAGCCTTGCAGACCAAGGTAAAGGATAGAATTACCGGCGTCTCCCAGTCCATTCACAGGCTTGAACCAGCGCTTGACTTCACCCTCCTTCTTTTTCTCACCGCCGAGCAGTTCGTAGGTGAACAGCGCCGCTTGCCTAACTGCCAATCCTCTTGAGGCGCCGCTCGGCGCATTCGAGGTCAGAAAAGGCCACTCAATATTCTTCCTAGGCCTTACGAGTTCCCACACGTCCAGCTTGACGAAAAATGGTGGCAATTCGGAGAGCGGACGCTGTTCGCAATCAACTGCAAACGAGCGCCTCGTTTCGGTGAACAGCCAGCAAGCGGAGATTGGGTTCGGACAGCAGGTAAGGGTGGCAGCAAGGTCGAGAGAGCCTGCCAAAGGAGTCATTAACCGCAAAACATCTTCAAAGTCAAAACGTGATCGCTCCCGCAGCAGCTCTCCAATCGAGCGACCCCGGGGACGCTCAGTAATGACAAAATCGCTCGATGTGTCGAAGACCACGTCGAGGACATTCAAGAAGTTGGGGTTTCGCACCAAAACGAGTTGCTGGACTTTCTGGCGCCAAGCATCACCGTCGCGAGGCGACGTCGGCATTGCCTGTCTGACTGTTACGGTTTGATCAAGCGCGAGATCATGTGCCTTAAAACTTTCCCCATCGGTCCTTTCCAAGATTTTGAACCGCCTTGCCAAAACCGTTCCGGCAAGGGATAACCCGATCATATTGCCGTCGTGATCTGACCGTAAGCGCGGAAACAGAACCGCGTCGTTTGCCTTTGGACCCACATCCGTTAAGGCATCCGTGTCGAACTCACCACGGATCTTCGCGTTGCCTACTGGCTGGGCAAGCTCTTGCTTCGAAAGCATCTTTCCTCCTGACGCACCACGCCTTCATCCTGAGCGGGGGGACTGCTAAAAATTGAGTCTGCAAAGGAAGAACGCGCGGGTAAAGCTGCTGATCCAGACAAAATTCGCGCTGAATATGACAAAAATGGTGTCTTTATTTGCTATGACTATCCAACAGCTAACCCGTAAACCAAAAAACCTAGGCTTGCCAGTGTCACATCTCCGCTGTTGGAATACTGGCAAAAGTCCCGTCCGGCTTTACGAGTATAGTACACTGAAGCTTGCGCGAAAGGGCGGGCATATCTAAGCGTTATGCCAGGACTTGAATCTGAGTCGGCATTCATACCGCGGGTCATGGCCTTGCCGGAAAGCAACCGGTCGCCGCTTCCGCTCGGCGGCGTTAGCGGGGTGCCGACCCTGATCCAGAGCCGCTGTGGCAACAAAGGGAACTTCGAGCTCCTCACCCCGATGGCATCGGGAGGTCTGGCGCATTATTGGCGCAACAACGACGATCCACTCGTGCCTTGGTTCGGTCCGATTCGCTTCGGGCAAGAAGCCGGACGCTTTGAAGCAGTCGGGATGATTCAAAGCAACTTCGGCGATTCGGGGAACCTAGAGGTCGTTGGGCGCATCGCAGACCGGCTCGTTTTCTTCTGGCGCGGCTCCGGGCCGGCGGTCAGGTGGAACGGTTCCATTCCGCTCGTCGCAGACGGAGTACCAATCGCGGGCGTGACCGGGAATCCGGTCTTAATTCAGAGCCGCTGTGGCAACAAAGGGAACTTCGAGCTCCTCACGCCGATGGCATCGGGAGGTCTGGCGCATTATTGGCGGAACAACGACGATCCGACGCTCCCTTGGCACGGGCCCACGATCTTCGGACAGGAACTGGGGACAGTCGCATCAGTTTCGTTTATTGAGAGGAGATTTGGAAAGCCAGGCAACTTGGAAATCGTTGTCGGCGTCGGCACCACCATCGACTTCTTCTGGCGCGACTTCGGTCCGGCGTTTGTCCGGAATGGTCCGACACCAATCGCAGCCAACGGAATCAGCCCGGTTCTCATTCAGAGCCGTTTCGGCGCAATTGGAAACTTCGAGCTACTAGCAATCGAACCGGCGTTTTCACCAAACGGCGGAATAGTCCACTATTGGCGTAACAACGACGATTCAACCCTGCCGTGGAGTGAATCAGCTGTCTTCGGCCGCGAGCCGGCGCGGCAGACACCGATCGAGTCTGTGACATTCATCCAAAGTAACTTCGGCAATCCGGGAAACCTCGAGGTGATCGTACGCATCGGTGACCAGTTTGCGTTCTTCTGGCGCGACTCGGGGCCCGCTTTCAAATGGAACGGACCATTCGCGGTGACAGCGGGGTCGTAACAAAATAATTTATCGAACCCGCCAGGTGAACGCTTTGAGGCAGATTTCGCAATAGAATACGTGTGATAGCGCCGGCTGAGGCCAGCCCATAGCTTTTGCTCGTTGCCACGCCGATTTACTTTTGGGTTTGCGTGGCTGGTCGTGCATTTAGGCAACAATGAACGCCGTCTATCTCGACTATCAGGGTAAGTTTCCACCAAGCGGATATCGTTACATAGTGGAGGTCTCGGCGAAGGACGCGAACGGCATGGATCGGAGCCCAGTAGAATTGCGCATCGTTGCTTGGAGCATTCTCCTTAATGGCCTGGGCGTGACCCCTGCTGACGTCCTAATACGTCAGGAAATCGAAAAAACCCGTTTCGACAAAATAACGAAGGAGCAAGTCTTTCGAGGCACGGATGGAGCAATCTACAAGGTGATTCAAGAACCAACCGCGTGACGTCAGGACGGAAAGAATCTCTTGGAGAACGGTTAACGAAACAGCAAGATGCGGTCGGTAGGACGAAATGTTCTTGCGTACTACAGGCTGTACTGAAGAACTACTACTGAAGAACTACGGTAATTCATCGAGAAGAGTGATGCCAATTTGGCTAAAAATTAACGGCAATCAGTTCATTGCCCGTTATGAACGCGACCCGCGAGATTTCGCCCACCCGGCGTTGACGGCTCGCCTGGCCGCTTCGCTGCGTTGCCCTCCGGTGATCCAAAACTTTGTCGGGCAAGCTCTGGCCTGACCGCGATGACCGGCCAATTTCGGTGTGAACAAGTTGTGGATAATCCTCAAAATTGAGAATTTCGGGATGCTCTAGGAATGTCGGGATGCTGATAAGAATACCGTTCAATCCATCAAAAAGAAGACGGTTAGACCGATCAATTTGCCGAGGGAACCGCAAAAACTGTCTTTGAGTCTCATAATCTGGAAAAACCTATGCAGGAATGTGAATAACTTTCCGGAACCCATTGCAACAATACGGTTGGTCAGTAGTGAGCTGCGATACAGAGATAGGACCACCGGTGCAGCGACTCACGACCTGCACGCACCAGCTAGGTGTCGCCGCGACGTATTTTTGTTGGCGTAGCAATGTGGATGCCAACCGGATCCAGGATCACGTAACGAACTCGCGCTAGGGGAGCGGAGGTATTTAGGCACTTCCTGACGAAAAGAGCCCTAGGTGATTTTTGTTCACTTGGGCAAGTCGGCGCTGCGACGATGCGCACCCTTGTAGTCTTCATAGTGCAACGTAGACTTACGCACAGACAACAATTTTGGGGAACTATGCTCGACCTACCTGGATAGACTTCGCGCTTAGTGGCTCATACGCTGGGGTTGCGAAGAGCACAAAGCATTACCCCAAGACATGCTTTCACCGGAAGAGATCAGGGGCTGGGCCGCTGCCCTCGAGGCTGAGTCAACGCTCAAGCTTATCAGTCTCGGTCACAAGCGAGCCAAGCCCGCTGGCCGAGCTATGCCTCAGATAGTATTCAGGGACGATGGCAACGAATATCGCGTTTGGATTTTTCGCGAACTCAATATTATTTATCTTGATGCCCTCCATGAAGGTGTAGAGGTCGAGACGAAGCTTTACCGAGGACCCGTCACTCGGCGCTCGCTCGAATCAATTTCCAGGATTCTAAGACGATTACAGCCATAGTTATCCTTCGCCCCAGTTTTGGAAACTGCCTAGCGCCAGAAGTAGACTAGGTCTGCTGCCCGGCAAGATTGACCGCTTGGGCTAGCCCTTTCTCGGTGCGCAGGTTGACTAGCCATTCGCGTTGCACCTCGGCCAAGGCCTCAGGAGCGTTCCCGGTTTGTGCAGCATCGTAAAAGTCGCTCATGATCTGCACGGTAACCTGATCGCTGATCGGCCAGAGCGTCATTAAGAGGTTCTGCGCACCGGCTTGGATAAAGCCTCTTCCCAAGCCCATGACTCCTTCTCCAGCTCGCGCTTCCCCTGAGCCGGTGTCACAGGCCGACAGTGTCACTCATGATCCGCAAAGGCCAAGCGTGCTGGAGTGCGACGGGTGCGAGGGTCGGTCTACTGCACCGCTTCATTCTCGGTCTGTTCGCTACGACGAGCTAAATTTGCGATTATCAACCCCGACCTTCATCTCGACTACAAAGTTGCAACACATCCAGTCGATCGTCGCACCGCTGGAGTCGACAGCCCGGTATAAATACCCCACTTGGCCTTGACCCGAATGTAGGTCTCATCCACCCGCCAACTGTCGTTGGTCGGTCGGAGCCGCGGTCGCAATCGGTGCTGAATTTCCAACGCGTAACGTTGGACCCACCTCCAGACGGTGACGTGGTCGACCAAAAGTCCACGCTCAGCAAGGAGTTCCTCGACGTCACGGTACGACAGTGAAAAACCATGTACCAGCCCACCGCGAGTAGGATCACTTCCGGCTCAAATTGGCGCCATTTGAACAGACCGGCGACTGAGGGTGCGAGGACCATATCGGCCAAGCTTATCAAAGCACTCCTGCAAAGTTGCAACACTTCCCATCATGCAACGTCCGTACAGCGTTCTCCATGTGTCGCAGAAGTTCGAGAGGCAACCTCGAAGTCATAAGCTTCGTCATTTCGTTTATGCGCATCTCGACTTCTTTTGCCAACTGCGGGAGGCGCTCTTCGATGGATGTGGTCAGTTGATCGGTCGAGAAGTTGGCCTCGATATCGCGTACAGTCTGATCCGTGGTTTGTGCTTCTGCTGCGATCTGCAAAGCGGGATTGGCGTCGGAACTGCGTTTGCAGGGCTTGGTTTTGGCGTGCCTGGAGACGATTGCTGCGCTCGCGCGATCTCTCCCCTAAAACCCAGCAAAATGTGAGGAATAAGCCTGAAACTCCATCCCTGGTGCAGGGCTGAGGGTGTCTTTCGAAGTGGCAACATACGGTTACGGTGTGAACGTCTTGGGCATGAAGAAATAAGTCGAACATAAACTTTCAAAGCATTGAGCTGCGAATCAAACTAGGATTGACGAATGTGGGGTAGCGGGAGGGAAGCTGACAGACCTAACAGAGGCGATTATTTGACGCGAAACGCCTTCTGTCGATTTCAAGTTAAATCGTAGACTACTTGTGACGGCCAAAACGGCGGCAGTGCCGCCAAGAGTCATTGGTCGGTTTGAGCCTCGAGCGCAAACGTCGTTCCAATTCCGGGGCATAGCGTTGCACCCATCTCCAGACAGTAACGTGGTCGACCAACAGGCCGCGCTCGGCACGGAGTTCCTCGACTTCACGGTAGGACAATGAGAAGCTCAGGTACCAGCCCACAGCCAGCAGAATGACCTGCGGCTCAAATTGGCGCCACTTGAACAGTCCGCAAACTGAAGAGGCCAGGAAAAGCATCCGGCCAGCCTATCACGGGGTACCTGCAAAGTTGCAACACTTCCGGTGAACTGTACTCATCGACCGGTGCAGTATCTCAACAATGTCCTGGAACAGGATCATCGGGCGATCAAGCGCCGTGTCCGTGCAAGTCAGCATTTTCACTCCTTCTGGGGAGCTTGGCGCACGATTGCCGGCTACGAAGCGATTCACATGATCCGCAAAGGCCAGGCGTACGGGAGTGCGGCGGGTGCGAAGGTTGGTCTATTGCACCGTTTCATTTTCGGTCTGTTCGCGGCGACGAACTGAATTGCCGATCATCTATCATCTACGCAGATCTTCGCCTCGACTACAAACTTGCAACACTGCCGTGAATCATGTGGTCAGCAAGCGCATGGTGAAGAAGCAGCAAATGCGATGGACTGAGCCCGTCGCCCACAATTTACTCCAGGTGCGGACGAAGGTGGTACTCGATGACCAACTCGGGAGACCTTCGTTCGTTGGTATCCGGAAATGCAAACTGAACAGGAGACGCAGATTCAGAAGAAGGCCGCGTTGCCCCCAGTTTGAAATGCTCTCCATATTGACCACGATCCGCAAAGCGGCCGCAACCTCGCCTCGTCATTTGGCTGCGTGATGATGTAGAGGCTGACCGGATCCGCGTAGTGCATCAGGTCCCGGAATCCGAACGGCTCGTGTTCTTGGCGACAGTCGGATCCCGGTAAAGGTCCAGGAAAGTCTTAGTCGTCCATTAAATTGCAGACAAACGACTCGGTCCGGACCGCTCCGCGTAGCGACCCGGGCGGAGGACGCTCATGTCACACTGAAAGCCTCCCATATTGAATTTCGCGTCCAATTCTTGCGTCAAATTTATCTGTTGTATGAATACCCATTGTTAGTGGCCGAGACGCGGAGATGCGTGGTGATTCAAGCATCTGTGCGCAGGGTGACGGGGGTATTGTATTGATTACTAATGAAAGACAATGCAAATGACCACGCTTCTGAATCGCACTGACGGCAGACCTGATGAGCTTACTCTCATTCGATCGGAACCGATGTCGATGCAGTGGACCAATGAGCTGAGGAGAAACATCGGCCTTAACCCGAGCTGTAAATTACTGAGAGAGCTCTTGAGCTTGGACCTATACACTCGAACAGTCGTCTACCCTTTTCTAATCAAAGGCTGGAGTGCGAGTCGGATCGCCGCTCGCTTGAAGGTTTCTCTTATCACAATCCAAAGCTATTGGAAATCCGTCGAGAGCAACTGAAGAGAAAGGTGGCAGCGCCCCGTTAAAATCGAAACGGAGCGTGAAAGACTGGAGGGCGTGAGTCTTGAAGCGTGGGAGCCTCATGAAGGAAAGTCAGTTAACGGGCGTATCACCCTCCCGCACCTGAATGAGGGCGACCTTGAAAGGACACATCTCTCTTTCAAATGCTGTTTATTAATCAGATACGCGCCGGATTTAGCCTGGATGACACCGACCGATAAACATAGATTCAGGAGGACTTTCGCGGCGACGGAAATTGACGGTTTGGAGATTCCATCTCGCGGCTTCAAACGAAATAGACATTTTTAGAGTCGCGTGGATTGCGCGGGCAATCATGGCTCGTTGCGCACAGAGAAAAGAAAACGATCAGAAAAAAGGGAAACGATGAATCCTGAAACACAGTCCCCGAGAAGATCTGGAACAAGTTTGGGGGCGAAATCCCGCGCTCGAGACTCCAACTAGCTTTGGTTCTGTTGCGTTCAAATTTGATTACTGTGAACGACTTGGTCCGCTCCGAGGGGTAAGGATTAAGCGTAACTGCTACAAAAGATGGGAGAAAGGGGGTAAGTTAGCCTGAGAACGCCCCATGGCAGCTTTACGGACCGGATCTTTGGAAAGGAATCATCTTCAAACCAAGTCAACCCAAGGACCAACCAGAGGCTCTCGGATTCTGCCTTAATAATAAATTGTCGAGTTTGATATCCCGATGCAGTACGCGGACCTCGTGGCACAATTCAACAATCCGGCGGAGCTCTATGGCAATCGCGGTGCCTTGGTTGATGCGTATTTGGTCGGTTGCACGAACACGCCAGCGAGAAACCACCAAACATGAGAAAAACACTAATCGCACTATCGTTTGTAATCGCTTTGTCCGCTTTTTCTGGACCAAACGCACCCGAAGCGTCAGCCGTAGAAAAGGCTTGTCAAGCCGGGTTCGGCAACGCAGCCCTTTATTGGAGGGATGGCGTAACAATTACTGATCCCAAGGACATTAAGGAAACAGCCGAAACAAGAGCGTACCGTCAGGGGTACACAAAAGGAGCGGAGCGTGAGGCCTTTATTAAGGGCTGGGTGGAGGAAACCATGGAACTGCTGCACAACGCCAAGCACTAACGTACACCACAGATCAACGCCAAGCCGGTGACTCGAAAGGGCCACCGGCTGGTTCTCCGTTCAGGGCACGATCTCCCAAAAAGCCGCGGCATCTCCGGGTGTCACCAAGTCTCGGTCATTGCTTCCATTTTATCGCTAGCACTTGAGCCTTTCCGCGAAACAACGGACCCGAAAATGCGGCCCTCCGTATTTTTCACTGATCTATATTCAAGCCTCCGTAAATGCAGTCAGTCCGCCCAGCCATTCTAGAACGGAGTGTTTTCGGACTGACGCCCTAGTGCGGTGTATCATTTATAGTCAAAGCACGCTGACGGCTTAATCCTCCCACAAAAGAGGCCTCTCGCCATAATAAACCTGCTTGGGAATCAACTGGGGGGCACCTGAATTCCTCGCGTCTCTTCTGATATCAAGGTTTAACAAGTGGTGCCTCGTCCGGAGGTAATGCTTTCCTTACAGGTACATGACGGCTATTAGCAGGGTACCATTTCCATTTACCATCGACCTGATGCCAAATGCGCTGACCGTTATGGTCATCAAAAGGAGCATTGCTTTCATGTTGCCGACGATGATGCTCAGAGGTTGGTGTTGGGGTTGGAGATTCAGTAGGTGCGGGTGTTGGTGTTGGTACGGGTGTTGAGGTCGGTGTTGGTACTGGTGTTGTGGTCGGTAAAGGTTTAGCAAGATCCGTGACATTTTTTGTCAAGGTCCAATAAGTTGTTGGTCCGTTCAAAAAACGGAATTCGGCTGGACTTTCGGGTGTCGATCCACTTATTAACACTACAATATCCTTCTCCTCCCGTGTTTGGTCGCTTATATGGCCATTTTGAATTAATTTAGCAATGCCTTCATTGTCATGCTGTGTTGATAAATTAATCACTTCCTTTAAAGTTTGTTCTGAATCAAAGTACACGGAGCCAACTACCAAGATATCTGCGAAAACAGGTACTGACGTAATGAACAACGTAACGAATATAGATGTAGTAATCACGAACGTTGCTGGTAATGACAACTTGGTTTGTGTCAATCTCGCAACGAATGAAATGACTATTCGATTTACTTGCATCACTCCTTGTCACAGCAAGTTATCAATAATTTCAAAAACAGAAAAGGCTGAATTTGGGTTCTCCTCCTAGGCGATATGGTAACGATACTTATTACCAATAGTTAATTTATATATGACTTCTGTGAGCAATGCGCATTTCTTTGATTCGAGCATTCAGGCAAATCGGTCGATCTTGCATGGGGCTGTCCCAAGCGAGCAACCAAATACGGGCGACTTTTCGTGGATCTCTTGCGCGGTCCAGCTCCAGACACCTTTATGCGCTGTCATCATGTCCTTAGTGACTTTCACTATCGTGTAAGCGCAATCGACGCACATCAAAGCTGCTCCCAAAATGCGCTCAGTCATTTGACGATTCGTTAAACGAGCTTGCTGAATCCTAAACCAGCCCTGCCGTTTTCAATGTCCTTGGGTAGGTGTAAGGATTCCTTCGTAAAGGAGTAACAAGTGCCTTAGGCATCATTGTTGGCGAGATCGAATGTCCACCGTACTGTGCCCAGTGCTAACCACAAAATGAAAAAGGTACTTTTCGGCCCGCTTTTATTTTCCGTAAGTGCATTGCTCTTGGCCTGCAGCCCAGCGACGCCGAGTCCTTCAGCGACACCGAGTCCTTCAGCAACACCGAGTCCTTCAGCAACACCGAGTCCTTCAGCGACGCCGAGTCCTTCAGCGACGCCGAGTCCTTCAGCGACGCCGAGTCCTTCAGCAACACCGAGTCCTTCAGCAACACCGAGTCCTTCAGCAACACCGAGTCCTTCAGCAACACCGAGTCCTTCAGCAACATCGACTCCTTCAGCGACGCCGATTCATTCAGCGACGCCTATTCCTTTGCCCACAACTGAGCCCAAGCCAACCACAGCGGCAGTACAGCGAGCGCTGGCGCAGCGCGGTTATTACAAGGGGCGGATTGACGATAAACTGGGACCCGCAACAAGGCGTGCAATCAGGGAGTTCCAAAGGAAAGAGGGGCTACGAGCGTCCGGACAAGTCGACAGCGCCACCATAGGAGCTTTGAAGCTGAGGGAACGGCGCTAGTAGGCCATCATCAGCTCCTCGATTATCGCCAAATCTATCTCCACTCGCTTGGCTGCTTTGTTCCGTACCTCGTTTTCCTTCTTCGTAACTTCCATCTCTTATCTCAGGTGGGGTTCAATGGATAGACCTGCATGCCGGGCCTCCAAAAGTTGCTCCACGGGCCGGGACGGCACGCCTTTTTAAAAATCCTCTGGAAGTGGTTGCTTTCGCAAGATGGCAACAAGGAGGCGCTGGGCTTAATGTTTCCTAGGCGAGGGGCGGCGGCTCAAGCGAGGGCGAGGCCGAAACACTAGGACAGCTGCTATGTTATCAACTATTGAGATTACTCCTAGCCGCGTCGCTGGTTTCCTTGGCTACTTCGCAGTTTTATCTTTGCTGATGTTGCCTGCAGTAGTCGCTTTTGCGCGACGAAAAACCTCGCGCTGGTTTCTTCTTAGCGCGGGGCTCCTACTGCTCATAGGCGGCGCATTGAATTGGTGGGGCTTATTGCCCACCTTTTCGTGGAATGGCTACCAACCAGATTGGCCTCCGATCTGTGTTGGGGCATTCCTAGTCATGCTGCTCCTGGCGGTTTTCGGGAAAGTCAGCCGCCGCCGCAGACGGCAGCAATCATCACAGAATTTTAACCCCCATCACAAATACCCGACGCGTCTTAAAAAACCCGCTAACCGCGCCAGGAGGCACCGTTGAGGTGGATCGACACCGCGCAACCAAGCCTTCAATGTCACGCAATTGATCCCCAGCTTTGTCGCCGTTTGACGATCACTTTCGCTGGATTCTGTTCTGTACCGGTCCAGCGCATCCAAAACGTCTTTCGTAGTTACGGTATCGCTACTTTCGGTTCTCATGTCTGGTCGCTTTCTATCCAGCCAACATTTCCCACCGTCTTCATTCAGTGGTCGGTATGAAACCCATTGGTCTTTGCTTTTCGATGCAGTCGTTGCTTATCCGATAATGAGTAACGCGATTGGGTCTGTAATCGCAGCGTCCCGCTACCCGAACAAGCTTGCGGAAGGCATCACAAGCACAGGCACTGAGATCGGAAGGCTATGCCACCCGTGACGAAGAGCCAGAGTGGTCAAGTCCTTAATAATGGAAGCCTGTCGGTTCCACAATCGAGCGCGACGGCTACAGCGGGTGGCTTTGAAAGCTACCGGAATCGTGATATGATTGAATGCGAAACTTCTCATGATCGGTGACTCGGTGATGGGTTGTTTTCTTCAAGCGCCGGAAGATGGTGACGCATCTCCCGGCGCGGTTTTATAAATTGGATCCGTATTGTTCGAGCAATAAGCCAGCAAGGGGATAATCTGGCCGCTAGATTCGCTGATCCTTTCCTACCAGCTAAGCGTTCTGTATTAGGCCGAGCGATGTCCGAAGAAAGAGACATTTGGTTAAGGCTCCGCTCTTTGAACCGTTATCAAACTCCGCAATGTTTCAGACTGTCAAGCGGAAAATATCGCGGATTTGAGACGCGAGTATGACAGGCTGTGAACTGAATCGGTCAAATTCTTCGCGAGCGCAATCGACCCCTCTCTCAATTGGTTTTCGGGTTGAACATCAACCAACCTGGTCCTGAGGCGCTCTATCAAATTATTTCCAAACGTGGCATCTGCCTGGCCCAGACCCTCTGGACACAAGCTCCTCCCAGGGCGCAGCAGCACTGTTGGTTGGACAGTCCGACAGGGATTTTTACGTTAGAAATGTGTGAGCCCGTATGAGACTAAACGGGCACAAAGAAGTGACGTTTTGCCTTGTAAACCTGTCCGGTATTTGTCGTTTCATTTTGGGCGCACGCTCATAGTCACACTCTGAATCTCCGCTCCTACACCAAAGACACTGGCGACGCTGAATATGCCCTCCACTGACATTTACGCCCGGTGCAACTTTACCCGGTCGGGTCAGCCGAATATTCGGTTTAACGTCATTATTAAATTGCCAAAGGCAAAGCTCGAAGAATTGCGCCAACTGCCTGCAAACAGGGATCAAACCGATAATCAGCTCCTTGGCAGTCTTGCCAGGAAGGTGATCACCATCGTTTACCCCGAGCCCGGCGCGACGTTCGCGGTCGGCTGTGAGCGCTACCCAGAGGGTGCAATCCCAACAGAGATTAAAGAGCGCCCTGAGGGCACAAAAATCGACGAACTGACGTTCTGGAGCATTTAAAGAAACAAGATGCATTCAGGACCGGTTCTTTTTGTAAACGAACTTTAGCGAAACCCCGTCGTACCTCTAACGGTGATGAGCGTTTTCGGTTTCTGCGTTTCGTCCTAGCGAGTCGCTTGGGCGGTTTGCTCGGAGATATTTGGGCGGCTTGGCTGCACGTGAGTACGCTTGCGGTAGTAGCCGCGCCTGCGCGAGGGCATGGCCTTGGCAGGGAGTTGATGAAGCGTGCGGAACTCTATGCGGTCGAGCGCGGCTGCACCGATGCATTCCTCGACACCTTCAGTTTCCAGGCCCGACCATTCTACGAAAAACTCGGGTATGGCGTCTTTGGGATGCTTGAGAATCATCCGACTGGACACGAGCATTGTTTAATGACTAAAAAATTGGATTCCACCTAATGATGCGAGAGAAAAAAATGGCGGACAACGAGAGTAGATCCTAGTCCGCGACTATCTGGCTTATCAGAACGCTTAGCTGAGGGGGGAACATGGTGATGATTCTAACGATCATCATGTTGTTATTGGTCGGTGACACACCGGTTCAGTTCGGCCTCCATTCTACGGTAAGTGGGCAAAGAGGAACTGCGATAATCTTGAAATACTGCAACTCCGCTGCCATAAGCAACGGCTAGACATGACCAAAAGTGAACTTCAAGTCGCACTCGCCGCAGCCACCGAAACCAACAAGAGAACCGCCGGAGTATTCCTCGATACGCTCGGCAACCTCGCGTACAAAGAGGTCAAAAAGAACGGAGAATTCGTCTTGCCCGGATTTGGCAAGCTCGTAAAGCAGAAAAGGAAGGCTCGCACCGGCTTCAATCCGAAGACGCAGCAGAAGATCAAGATTCCGGCCAAGACCGTCGTCAAATTCCGAGTCGCCAAGGCGGCAAAGGACGCGATTCTGGCGGTAAAGAACTAGTCTTCGCACGGTTGACAGAGTGCCAGCAGTGCGCTGAAAAGGAGAGAATCTCATGGCAGCAGCGGAGAACAAAACAGTAGTCAGAAGTTTCGTCGAGGAAGTCATTAATCAAGGTCGCTTCGAGCGGGTGAATGATCTCGTGGCCCTTGATTTCGTGGAACTCGACCCTCTCCCTGGCCAGCAGCAGGGGCGCGAAGGTCTCAAACAGGTGATTGCCGCTTTCCGCACTGCGTTCCCCGACATTCATTGGGTGATTGAGGAGATGGTAGGAGAAGGGGACAAGGTATTTAGCCGCTTTACGTGGCATGGAACCCATCGCAGCGAATTTTTCGGCGTTCCTGCAACGGGCAGGGAGATAGCCGTGAAGGGTATGGTTGTCGATCGCGTGGTGGCCGGTAAGATGGTAGACAGTCGCATCCTAATGGACGGCCTGGGCATGATGACGCAGCTTGGTGTCATTCCCTCGGAGAAGGCGGTCACCTAAGGAAAACAGAGGTAGAGCAAGGGTGCTCGATGGTTGTCCGTCGCAATCACTGCCGCCCGGTGCGAACCGGACCGCCGTCCGCCTTCCGGTGGCATTCGGACGCACCAGGATTTCGATTCCGGCGCGTTTGGGGTGTGTGCAAAAGCCTTAATCATTTCACACTCAGCTTCGCTCAACCATCGAGCCAAAGTTCTCTCGCCTCTGCTTCGCTAGACTCGGCGAATAAATGACCACCTCAGGACATCCGTGGTGCACATTATACAGACAACAGCCGCGAGCGGTGTTGGTGAACCCTCCGCGAGTAGCGCCTCTGGGAGTCGGTAATCGCCAAGCGTCAGACATACGGTTCTGGTGCAATTCCCGATAAATGGATGTTTGTTTGGCAAAATGATTTTCTGGGTTCTATGCCGCCAAGGTCTCCGCCCAGAGCGCTGGAACGGTCACTTCTTTTTTGGTCAGCGGTCTGAGGTTGAATTGGTTTTTCTTGATCTTCTCTGCTAACTCAATGCCACGGATCGTCACGGCCGCCGTCTCGAATCGCTTGAATCCGAGCATTGGCCGGATGCGCTGTTTGATCCGGCGATGATCTTGCTCGACGATGTTGTTCAAGTATTGGGAAGAGCGAATCCGTACCCGGCGCGGTAGAGTTCCAACCTCTTTGAGTTGGGCCACCGCTCGATGCGAAGCGGCGTAGCCGTCCAGCGTGATCACCCACGGGGCTCCATGCTGTCTCGTCGCATGGGAAAAGAACCGCTTGGCGGTCGCTACATCACGCCGTTGGCTCAAGAGAAAATCAACCGTTCGACCCTGCTTATCGACCGCGCGATAGAGGTAAACCCATTGGCCCTTCACCTTAATGTAGGTCTCATCCACGCGCCAGGAGTCACCCACAGCCCGTGCATACTGGTTCCAGCGTTTTTCAAAGTCCGGCACGTACCGCTGCACCCAGCGCAAGATGGTCGTATGAGCTAACCCAATGCCGCGCTCGGCCATCATTTGGACGAGGTCACGGGAGCTGAGCTTGAATGTCAGGTACCACCGCACGCACAGGACAACTATCTCTTGGTCGAAATGCCGACCCCTGAAGAGTTCCTGTGCGGAGGCCGGTTCTGTCATCCAAGCCGTTACCGCCGGAAGCCGAGCCTTTTAAGTTTGCACCAGAACCGATAAAACTCCAGTTGGCCCTTATCGAACGAACGCTTCTCTTCTGGGTCCGACAAAGTCTTTTTTTCCATCTTTGCCATGACGCCGATCCTAGACAAAATCGGCGAACTCCGGGAAGCATGAAAAGGGCCCGGAGCAACGCCGTTTCTTGAACGCTTGTCCATATGATGGTGCCGTATCGACCTACTCAGCCCTCGCGTTGATTGTCTTGTAAGCAATCTTGGGATCTTTGGCCTAGTTCGGAATCAAGCATCGGAGCGCATCGCGTTTGAGGTGGTTGCCATCCGTGAGTAGCTACTTCAAAGCATTTTTCGCCCCGAGTACAACCCACTTGACGAAAATTCAAAATTATTGCAGCACTTAAAACCACTACATTTATGAGCTGAAGAGGATCTATGGACACCGAAAAGGCAGATCTCAATCCAACTCCGGCAGAAACGGATTCGGCACAAACGAACGAATCGGTTGAGATTAGCAAATCAGAGAACCGAGTCGAGAAGGACCATTCATACATCAGAAGTCGGCAGATCGCGTTAAAGAAATTTACTCCTCCGGAAGGGGAACCTAGCTGAAGCGTCCGTTGCCCATGCCTGAAATTTCCCGACCGCAAACTCTTCCTCCGCCGTGGTCCGTCTGTCATCGTCCGCGCTTGGGCTCAATTCTGAATCAGATCCTCCGCCCGATCTAGAGCTTTCCACAACGCCTGAAGAGCGTGCGGACAATCGCGGGAACGACTACTCTGTATTGATTAACTTGGATATTCCCGCCGTTCCCAGGATCATCTCTCCCTTTTTCTTCGCCCTTCTTTTAATTTAAGAGCTTCGACAGCCTCCTTGAGAGTGCTGTAGGTTCCGATCAGGTGTTCGTCCTTCCAGGCGAAGAAGGATCGTGCGTTATAAACGACCTCTCCAGAAGGCCCTTGGAATGCGTACCATCGGCAATTTACCCGAAGGGGGGATCGAAGCTTAGAGAAGGTACGCGCGGAATTTAGCTTAACGGCGCTCGCGTACACTGGCGAAGAGCTCGAGTTTGCGGCACAGCAACACGAACTCGCGAAAGACTGGCTTGAATGCGTCTGGGTCATCCTTGCGAAAATCGGCGATCGTTTTGAAAGTCAGGCGTCAGCCCGCGCAGTAGCCACATGACTTCTAAGTTTCGCCTACTCTCTGCTTTCAATCGCCGGCTAGAACGTACGCGGTTCAAATAGCCAACTCCTTGCAAATCGAGTTGCTCGATGAAAGCGTCGACAAAGCTTACCGGGTTGTCTGGAGCAATGTAATCATCGACCGAATTCGGTAGCACTTGCCAGCAGTACGACTAGGACGTTTGATAATTGGACTTATTACCATAACATCATATATTCGCTGTTATTCTTTATCAGCTTTAACTGTGTGAGCGAAACCCCTAGTCATAGTCTTCTTACCGTAAAGGAAACAGCCCAGTACTTACGGATACCTCTCCCCACAGTTTATTACCTAGTTCAACGAGGACAGATTCCCGCCATTCAAATTGGCGGGCGGTGGAGAATAAAAAAATCTTCGCTGGATCGAGACATTCTCCGCGAGGACAAACAGGGCCAGCCGACCGTTCTGGTGGTTGACGACGATCTCGGCATTCAAGAGTTATTTAAGACTTTTTTGAAAAAGACCGGGTTTAGTCGAGTGGTTGTCGGAACGGCCAAGGAGGCGATTAGCAGCCTGCGAAAGCAGAAGTTCGACCTGATGTTTCTGGACCTCCAATTGCCGGATGAGCCAGGAGATCAGGTGTATAAGACCGCCAAACAGATTGATCCTGGTCTGAACGTTATCGTCATTACCGGCTACCCGGACAGCAAGGTGCTAGACAGGATCTTGCAGATCAGTCCGGTAACGGTTTTAAAGAAGCCGCTTAGGATCGAGCAGTTAAGCCAGACGGTGAAGATGCTCGGCCATAAAGCAGCTCTGGTGGAAGCGTAGTTCTGAAACGGCAATCTAGCGCACTACAGTCTGCAAAGATTGTGTTATGACATATCACATTCAAATCCCGGGACCTAACCAAGCATCGCGTTCCCAATCGTTAGGCGTCGAGATTATTGTTGTCAGAGAGAAATTGCTAAACATCGATGGCCGTGCACTCAGCCATCCAGCAGCGATACACTACTAGAGCAAATCCACCGCGACTTTGCCGCATGCTCATGCGCACGAACGCATCGTTTCGCCAATGAAGCGATAGACCCAAGAGATTCACTGAGGATGCGCACGCCAGCCGCATCTAATCCAGATCGATGCATGAAACATCGCCGGTCGCAGTTGCCTTTGGCGGCGCGATTGGATCGATGCCCAGATCGGCAAATCTTGCCGAGATTGGCTCAGACTATCTGTCGAGTTTGGTATCGAGCCCTGCAATGGTTTGACGGAATTGATCCTCGTTCTTCATGCGGACAGAAACGGCTTTACAAGCGTGCAACACCGTTCCGTGATGGCGGCCGCCGAAGTTTTCTCCAATTTCATGCAAGGACGCCTTGGTGTGGCGCCGGGCCAGATACATCGCCACCTGGCGAGGGAAAACCATATTGGTGCCGCGGCCTTTAGCGGTCATGTCCGCTGGCCGAATACCAAAATGTTCGGCCACCTGCTGTTGAATCTGGTCGATAGCGACTGGTTTTTTGGCCTCTTCCCGTAAAATATCCCGCAAGAGTTCTTCCAGCGTTTGCCGGGAACACCCTTGCCCTCTCAGCGACTGGTAAGAGCCGACCCGGGTCAGAGCGCCCTCCAGGCGCCTCACGTTGGTTCGCACATGCTGCGCCAGAAAGGCCAGCACTTCTTCGGTAACATCCAGCTGAAACGCCTCCGCTTTTTTACGGAGAATGGCCAGGCGTGTCTGGATATCCGGCGGTTGCAGTTCTGTGGTTAACCCGCACTCCAGGCGGGAAACAAGGCGATGCTCCAGGTTGCCAATCTGGCTGGCCGGACAATCACTGGAAAGGACAATCTGCTTACTGCCATCAAGTAGCGTGTTAAAGGTGTGAAAAAATTCTTCCTGGGACCGTTCCTTGCCAGCTAGGAAGTGGACATCGTCGATTAATAGAACGTCTGTCTGACGGTAGCGCTTTCGGAATCTGACCAGCTTGTTGTGCTGGATAGCGTCGATAAACTCATTAGTGAACCGCTCGCTGGAGAGGTACATTACTTTCTGAGTCTTTCTTCGTTCGATGGCCTGCTGGCCGATGGCCTGCATCAAATGTGTTTTGCCTAAGCCTACGCCTCCGTAAATAAAAAGCGGGTTATAGGTTTGGGCCGGGCTTTGGGAAACCGCCAGAGCAGCGGCGTGGGCGAGGTGGTTATTCGCTCCCACCACAAAAGCTTCAAACCTATTGCGCGGATTCATGCCGTGATTTAAGCCGCCATCCAAATCCTCATCCTGGGATTTGGGCGTCGCCGGTTCACTCAGTTCGGCATCGCCGTTGGCAACGCGGCCGCCCGCTGAGTCATCTGCGGTATGAAAGTTGAGAGAGCGCGGGCTTCCGAGCACGGAGCGGACCGCGGACTCTACCACGTTCAAATAATTACTCTCTATCCAGAACTGGTAAATGCTGTTCGGGACCCGCAATGTCAGCGCGGCCTCATCCGCTTCCACTAGTTCTATGGCCGCAAACCACCGCTGAAAGGCATCGGTGCTGAGATGCGGTCGGATTCTGCTGGCTATTTCACGCCAAATTCCATTGTAAACCTCTTGCATAGTGAACTTTATTCACACTCCTTCTGTGGCGAGATGCGGAAGCGTAACTTTCATCCCTTTGGCCTCCGCATAAAATCTGCCGGATAATAGGACGAAGAGCGAGGACCATCGACCGTTCCGCTGGTCCTGAAACCGGGCTCCAAGCCGTTCTGGTCGAGGTAGATGATCAAGGCGAGTGACCTTTCACCGTGAGCTCTAATCCCAGCGCCACCTAACAGGACCTATCGGCAATATAGAGGGGATGAAAAACCCTCCTACCTCAAATCGTTTAGTGAGTTTCAACATAGTTATTCACATGTTATTCACCTCTACCGTCCGTCTCGCCCGGGGAGTGGAAGATAAAATCGCCTGGTGCTATCGGCAAGAAAAAAGTTCTAGTGGCTGCGTAAATAATAAAATCTCGATCCACTGGAATCTCTAGTAGTACCCTCCGCACTCTTGTCTTTCTACAAGACGAGACGCTTCTCTTTAGCCTGGAGAGACGCAAATCTCTCGAGTACTCCCGTAGCGTAATCTCTTCTAGTGTCCTGAATGATAAGTTCGTTACATTAATCGAGTGAAGCGGTGATTTTCTCGAAGATGCTGTTGGCGGTGGCGCTCCAACGAAATGGTTGCGGCTCGTTATTGTGCTCAACGATGTAAGCTTCGATCGCCTCAATGAGGTGCTTGACCGAGCGGAAGCTACCTCGGCGGATGGCTTGAGTGGTGATCTTTGCGAACCATCGCTCGACCTGGTTGATCCAGGAACTACCCGTAGGAGTGAAATGCAACACGTACCGTGGGCGTCGAGCAAACCAGTTACGCACCCGAGGAGTTTTGTGAGTGGCAAGATTATCCAAGACCAGATGAATCGGAGTTTCACCCGGTAGTTGGCTATCGACCAGATTCATGAATTTGAGGAACTCCTCTTCGCGATGACGGTTGTGGCATTTGCCGATCACTCGTCCGGTGGCCACGTCGTAAGCGCTAAAGAGTGACACGATGCCATGGCGGTAGTAGTCATGGCTTTGGCGTTGAGGACGCCCCGGCCTCATTGGCAAGATCGGCTGAGTGCGTTCCAGAGCTTGGGTTTGACTCTTTTCATCCACGCAAAGCACGATCGCTTTCTCAGGCGGATTGAGATAGAGCCCTACGATGTCACGGACCTTCTCGACAAACATCGGATCGGTACTGAGTTTGAAACTCTTGACCAAATGCGGCTTTAAGCCAAAAGCCTGCCAGATGCGTCGGACCGAATGTTGAGAAATTCCGGCTTCCTTGGCCATTAGCCAACTGCTCCAGTGAGTCCGAGCCGGAGGCGTTGTCTCCAAGGTTTTGGTGACCACTTCCTCCACCTTCTGATCTGAGATCTCGCGCGGCGCTCCGCTACGCGGGGCGTCGACTAGTCCAGCCATCCTTTCAGCGGCAAAACGTCGACGCCACTTGCCAACAGTGTTCATAGAAACCCCGAGTCCTTGCGCCACGGCTTGGTTGGTTTTACCTTGCGCACAGCTAAGGACAATGTTGGCGCGCAGCGCCATGCCCTGCGCGGATTTGGGCCGCCGCCCAATGATCTGCAGTTTTTCAAACTCCTCTTGGCTAAGATCGATTTTGCTGACCGGACGTCCCATTGACATCCGTTCTTTCTATTTAATCTTCGGCGACATTGCAATACTTATGCAACGAACTTATCATTCATTACACTAGAGCCCTGCAACTATTGGCCTAACCGTCATCAGCTCATCCGGGACTTGTTACTTCGGTTGCTGCTACGGAACGAAATCCCAATACAGAGGTCTATTTGCCTTCCGTCTTTAGTTCTACCGCCTACACATCCGCATTTTTCAGCTACGAAGGTATTGCGTGGATCGAACAGGGAGTAAGAGATATTCGGGCCACCGGTAATGTGCTGGGCCTGCCACATTACCTGGCACTAAAGGCTGAAGCATTACATCTAGCGGATCGTATCACTGAAGCTCTTGAGGCAATCAACGAGGCGGAAGTACTAGTCGAAAGATTTGAAAACCGCTATTGGTGCGCCGGACTACACCGGCTCCGCGGTGTGTTTCTCGCGGGTTTGAGTGCCGACGAGACCGTAAATTGAGGCTTCGTTTTGCGCAGCCATCAGAATCGCACGGGAGCAGAAGTCGATTTCACTGCAGAAACGGGCCGAAGCAACGGCTCTCGGGTGGAAGAGACAGAGGCGCGGATCAATCGCAAGTATCGGAATCGGAATTCTCTAAGGTCTTTGTAAAAGTGCGTGAAAATTGCGTGATAATTGGATGGTCGATTTATAGTTACTTTAAATAAGGATATTATATAATACGATCTATGGCCGTTTAAGCCGTAGACGGTACTCTTGCACCAGAGGCCGCCCGTGGGTTCGGAAGTATAGCCGGCCACAACCGGAATGATTCTATTCGTCTGCCCGGTAAGACCTGCTCATGATCGGATGACATCCCGGAGCATACGTATGCCGTCGCCACGGAGGCTGCGATGCTGGCGCCAAACGCCGAAGTAAGCAACGCACTTTCGGAAAGTGGGCATCCCTCCCCGCTAGAGCAAAAGAGCGCACCGCTTTTCCCCAAGAATACGACAGGCGCCGCACGGATCCCGAGAGCAGCCACCTGATCGATGACCGACGGTCTTGCCGAACTCTATGTCACAGGTTTCTATCATGTCCGTTAATTGATCCCGGCCACATGCGGCGGCTCCTCCCGTCCTGGCGCCGCTGCTGCCGATCATCGCGGTGGTCTTTACCGCCTTTTTCGTTATCGGTCTCGCGATGCCGGTGCTCCCGCTTCATGTGCACCAAGGCCTAGGCCTCGGCGCCTTCGTGGTTGGCCTGGTCGCCGCCGCGCAGTTCGCCGCGTCCCGCTCTCACGGTTCTGGGCAGGCCACTTCGCCGACAGCCGGGGCGCCAAGCGCGAAACCGTCACCGGCCTGCTGGCTTCGGTTACTCACTTGTTTACGCCGGCTTTGGCGTGGAAGCGGTCCGTAACGCACCACCAGAGAGCCGCGGCCTCGCCATGGGAGCCTACACTGCTTTTCTCGATTTGGCGCTGGGATTCGCCAACCCCGCGCTGGGTTTGGTAGCGAGCGGAGCCGGCTTGAGCGGGCTTTACCTCGTCAGCACGCTGGTCGTGCTCTGCGCTGCGATTATCGCGGTACGGCTCCTAAATGCGCCGTCGTTCAAATGAAAACAAGGAGTTAAGATTATGGGTAGTAACATCGAAGGAAAAGTCGTCGTCATTAATGGGGTTTGGAAATGAGCGATTTGGAAATGAGCGATATTATCGGTCGGGTCGATGATGTTCTAAGTCCGGTACAACTAGTGGAAACTACTTCGTAAGGCAGCGAAGTTGACCAGCACGATGTATTCATAAGTGGCACTCTCGAAGGTGCAGGCCCCGGCCAGCTCTAAGAGGTAAGCTCTTAGCCGATGAGTTAGTCGACGCAGAGTCCCTTGCAGTCTTGGTACGCCGCGTCGAATACCAGGCTTGTGGTATTCGGGGCGATAGTCGGTGTCGCGACCGCTCCTGAAGTAAAATACTTCACCCTCAGGTACAGCGTCGGAAATCCGCTGACCGTTCGCGTGATAGACAACGACGAGCGTGTTCCCGTCGTTTGGAGATGGATCGGTACTCAGCGTGTCGTTGTTTACCCGGAAAGGTTCGCCGTAGTCGGCGAACCGTTGAACTGTTTGTGTAACGTCAGCGCCGGCACCGTTGCGAGAACCATAATAGGCTGATTCAACCCGGATGCTCTGACCCATCGAACAAAGAACTCCGATCAGAAGGAATGACAGCGACAATAAAGGCAACCAAAACGCTTTCATACAGTGCCTGCTTTAGAAAAAGACGAAAAACGCCGCCTAAATCATCAATGAATATTCTCACTCCTCACTGTCGCTCCGTATCCGTCCCATTTTGAACGCATCGACATCACAGTTCCATGAGTGGGAATTATATGTTGTTCCAAACGCTGGACTCTACCTCTGGGAGCAACAAATCGATACATCAAACTCTAGCAAACATTTAATAGCTCTGTTACTTACATCAGCCGGACTGGCATCTGGACCTTCGATTACCAGAACCAACCGAAAAGGCGTCGCGACACCCAGTCTACGTTTTAATTGAAAACGATAGCTCCCATATTGAATTTCGCGTCGCATTCGTGCGTCCAATTCTCAGGTGTCCAACCCGATCTATTTTCAACGGCATCCACCGCGGTGTTGTTTAGCAATGAAGCGAAGCAGCTATGAGAGTCGCAACCAAATTAGCGATTGCGCTGTCTACAATTGCGCTATGTATGAAACTAAGCGCTCAGCAGACAGCGGTGATTATTAGTCTTACCGAGCAGACGGCTTACTTGCTTGAGGATGGCCGAGTCGCTTTCGCTTCGCCGATTGCTTCGGGTAAAGAGGGTTGGGGAACCCCGATCGGGAGCTTTAAGGTCATCAGCAAAGACTTGAACCACCAGTCCGGAAACTTCGGTCTGGTCAGCGACTCTTACGGCAGAATAGTCAATCCAAACGCGATTCCGGGCTCATACGTCCCCCCAGGTTGTCACTACATGCCTGCTCCGATGCCGTACTTCATGGAATTCAGCAAATGCGTCGGGATGCATGCGGGTTATCTTCCTGGCTACCCGGCATCGCACGGTTGTGTTCGGATGCCCAGAGACCTTGCTGCTGAATTTTTTGCCCGCGTGAAGATCGGCACACCGGTGAAAGTGATCGGGAGCGCCAGAAATGTAACGCGTGTCAGGAGAGCGATTCCGATCATTCAGCCTGGCAATACCAGGTATGCCACAGCCTTTTCTGATCCCAGGCAGGTGTCTGGAAGTGCCAGAAATTCAGCGCGAGTTAGGAGAGCGATTCCAGTCGTTCAGCCTAGCCGTTCCCAGTATGCCACAGTCTTTTTTAATTCCCAGGGCAGGGACTGAACGGCCGCTGGGATTTCAATACCATGGGCGCTAGTCGTGCACCGCGCGGAGTGATAGGCGCAGGCGAGTTATTTGGAAAAGGATTTGATATTGTAGCATCGCATGGGCGCGAATTACGGCGGGAACAATCTGGAAACTCGCCGCAAACGAAAGCGGACCTGGCACGATCCACGGTCGAGCCACGCGGCCATTCTGAAGCGACTGGAGATTTCCGCCCGTTGCTGTGCAAAGGGAAAGACCAGAAGATCAGGCCGAAGAGCCTGCAAAAACCATTAAGAGACTCGCTTAAGCGGATTTTAATCTATGGATAACCAAGTCCCGCAAGACCCTTATCGAATACTAGCGCGCGAACGCAGCCATGAGGATGCAAGGCAAACCGTTGCTACCAACAGAATGCTTGTTCAAAGCCTCGTAATAATTAACGGCGGTGCGGCGATCGCCGTCCTGGCCTTCTACGGTGCCCATAACGCTTCTAGCCCGGGTAAGTCGGCGGCTCTTCTGACGATTATTCTTTATTGTCTCGGGGTCTTTACTGCCATTTTCGCCGGTCTCTACGTCAGGCGAACAACTCAAGAATGGTCAAGTTTCTGGGAGCTTAAGTCTTACCCCGACATGGCCGAGCGGGAAAAAGTCATGGAAGGACACCGACAGCAGGCGATAAGGAGTAAGCGTTGGTCGACCGGGCTGCTCGTATTTAGTGAACTCTTCTTTCTCGCCGCCAGTTTATGTTTGGCAATGTCGTTGGGATAGCAAGATGGTTCGCTTCTTGGCCAGATATTCGGATCGCATGCGCTCGAATCCTATAGTCGCAAGGAATCAAGGAGGGAACACTCGATCATTTCGGGGCCCGCGCGATAAGAGGTTATTGTCGTATTCCGTCCGCCTGCTTAAGACTACGTTCAGGCATTGGCTGGAGGATAAAGCGCCCCAGCTCGGAGCGGCTTTGGCCTATTACACGGTGTTTTCCCTCGCGCCCATGGTGCTCGTGCTCTTAGCTGTTTTTGGGCTCATCTACGGCAACAGCGAAGTCGCCCGCCGAGAGATCCTTCACCAGCTATATTCTTTCCTCGATCACAGCAGCGCCAAGGCGGTGGAGGACATCGCTGCGAGTGCCGGCAAGCCTACGGCCAGTGCTGTCGCTACCGTGGTCGGTATCGCGGTCGCGCTCTTCGGCGCCAGCGGAGTATTCGGCCAGTTGCAGGATGCGCTCAACATCATCTGGGGCGTCAAACCCAAGCCCGGCAGGAATCTCGTCAGCTTCCTGCGCGCGCGGTTTTTATCCTTCGCCATGGTCGCCGGCGTCTGCTTCTTGCTTCTAGTTTCGCTGACGGCCTCGGCCGTTATCACCGCTGTAGGTGGATACCTCGAGCACCTTCTACCTGGCGGCAGCGCACTGGCGTGGACGATCCATTTGGTGTTAGATATCAGCATTGTTACGCTACTCTTCGCGATGATCTTCAAGTTTCTCCCTGACGCGAGGCTGTCCTGGCGCGATGTGCGGCTAGGCGCGGCACTAACGACCGTGTTTTTTTTGGTCGGCAAATACGCGCTCGGCCTTTATTTGGGCAGCGGCGCACCGGGCTCCGCTTACGGAGCCGCCGGATCGCTAATCACGATGCTAATATGGATTTATTATGCGACGTAAATCGTGCTCTTCGGCGCAGAGTTTACTCGAGTCTACGCCCAGGAGCGCGGACGCGGCATTCGTCCGGCAAAGCATGCCGTGCGCGTCGATCGGAAGGAAATCGAGTTACCACCGTTGACCGATCGGGGCGACAAGTGAGTCTGACGAGCAATCCGCGCATCACCTTGCGAGCACAAGACGCTCGATAGAACCGAAAAACGACTAACAGAACGAGCAGTCACCATGTCTGACCCAGTGGAGCTGTACGAAGACAAGTTGCATAGACCTTCATGATTCAGCACAAGGTGCCAAATCGAGCTCGCGGGCAGGTGGTCTTGAGAAGCATCGTTAGGCGTTGTAGAAATAGATCTCGCAATCCCCAACTCGGCGGTAATCCGATGCTTTTCCTGGTGTGTGCATCTCCTCCTCGGTAACGTTCCAAATACTTGAGTGGCTAATCTTGCGGTACGGCCCCGGGTTGATCACAAAAAGGACGTTATCCCCGGCTTGTTGATGTAACTCCATGTCGTGTAGGCGCTTTCCATCCCGATCGACGTTCTTCATCCTGATCATGCAGTGCACAGGTTCTCCCACGTCCTCGGCGTGCCCTGCATTCGTGAGTTTTGCTTGATACTCGAAGAAGGCGTAATCGCTCATTAGTGGATTTGACGCTGGAGGTTGTCTTGGAATTCGAGACGTGTATCGTTGTTGAAGGCCAATTCGCGAAGATCAACGAACAATCCGGTGCCGATCCTCACTCGTCGGCGTGATAAGACCGTGCCGTGCAGTTGCTGGGCAAAGGCAGAAAGCAACGCTCGGGTGACTCCTCTGGGGGGAAACTGCTCAGCACATACGTGCTTGCCTGAAGTGTGCCGCTCTTAAACTAGATCAGCCGTTGCCGCCCAATCGCTTCGTGAGGCCGATGACTTGCACCGCTGTTCGACAAACGGCTTCAACTGCATGTGCAGATCGCTCAGATGAACTGCCCGTCGCTGCGCCGGCACTGCATTTCTCCTGACGCCATTCGCCACTATCTAGACGCAAAGTTGCGTTCGGACCGGTAATTTGAATTTGGGATTTCATTCGCACGTCAAACTTAGTTGCTATCTGAATCCTCATTATTAGGCTGAGCCGCGGAGGCGCGTGATGATTCAAGCATCTCCGCGGAGAGGCGATTTTTCAAGAGTACAAGCTCTGAGTTCGCGAGACGCGAACTAAGTAAGGAGTTCTTTATGAAGACGATTTGTCTTGTTGTCGTGTGGACCGTACTAGCTTGTATCAGCACCATTGCTGCGTTTGCGCAGCGGGTTGAAGTACTGTCCGCGTACTACGGTATCGGCAATTACCGCATCGATGTCACCGAGCGAGTCCAAGGTCTCGCTTCTAACGGAGAATCGTTTGAGGTATCAAGTCGAAACCTGGGACTGCCTTCGGTGCCAATTCCAGGTAAACAGTTGACGGTAGTGTATTCAATGGGGCGTCGGCAATTTCGAGAAAGCGCTCAGGAGGGTGAGACCTTTCGGTTCAAGACAGCTGATTCTTTTGATCGGGGCGAGACTCGGAGCCCGCGAATCGTTCGAGGGATGTACGGAGGATCCGGAAGTTATATAGACGTCACCGATGCGCTTCGCGACTATGCGAAGCGCGGAGAAAGTTTTCGAGTTTCGCCAGAGGCATTCGGACTAGATCCGGAACGCACTCAAGGGAGTCGCTTACGAATGACAGTCATTGACCGGAGCGGCGAACGCGAACAGCGCGAATACGAGGACGGGGATTATGTTGATTTCCGATAGGAAAAGGCGCATTTCGAGCACGAACTGCATAAATTTCTTCTGCCAATTCACCACAAGATCTGATTGTATTATGGGAGAAAATCACTCCTGCTGCGCGACCCAATCGATCGCAAAGCGCCAGGTCTTCGGAATCGTGAAATCCTGGTTCTTCTTTAATGTGAGCACGGTGGGTCTCAATCGTTTTGATGCTCAAATAAAGGGTATCTGCGAAAGTTAACAACCATCGATCAATTAACGCTTATCTACTATGAAAAACTCAATTTCGACTTTATCTGTTATTCATCTAGACGAAGCAACTTTTGATCAGACGGTTAGCGATTCAAATGTCCCGATTCTCGTGGATTTCTGGGCGACCTGGTGCGGTCCATGCCGGATGATTGCTCCCGTGCTCGATGAGATTGCAGAAGAGCAGGCGGACGCTGTTCGCATCGTCAAGGTGGACGTTGACAATAATCCCGAACTTTCGAATCGTTGTGAAATCCGAAATATTCCGACGCTTTTGTTCTTCAAAGGAGGCGAGCTTAAAGATCAGGTTGTTGGTTTGACGACCAAAGCGGATCTCATTTCCCGACTGAATGCGTTAAAATAAATTACTCTATACTGGCAAAGTCATTCCCCTACCGGAGACACCTCCGGCAAAGCCACCGCGCCGGCTAAAATAGGAATTCAGAACCTATGAACAGGCTCTCGCCCGTCGGTATCATCGGTGACATCGATGGCACCGCGATGGCTTGTTGGTTTTTTCATTTCATGTCGCTGGTGGTTTGATCTGGATGCCGCTGTTCATACCTTGACCACCAGCCGGGCTGTTGATGTGGGCCCAACCAAACGCGACCTTGGCGAAAGTACGCCGCGCTCCAGACTTGAAGCTATCCGTTCAAAATTGGCGGGCGAGCGTCAAAGCGTTTTCGTCATTTTCCGCCTCAGATTTGTCAAGCAGTGCATCGGTAACACTATCGTGTCTTCACTGCTCAATCTAGTAGCTTTGCATCACCTTGTCTGGCTCACAGTGACAGCAACGCACAACCATTCACCATTGAGTTTGGCCCAGATGTCGACGGCTCGCCCGTCGAATTGAAAGGCTTCCCCTTCGTCGGTGCCGTGCACCTCGAACTTGACTATAACGATCGCAGTATCGCCATGAACCTGGGTTTGCTTTTCCGTCTCCGTGATCTCCGATATCCGAGAGGTGTCGGCTTTTAGAGCCGCCAAAAACTCGACCTTATTCCGCACCGGCCCAAATGGGCTCGTATTTACATAGGTATCAGCGAGTACGGATGCCAATTCCTCGAAATTCCGATGCAAGAGACCATCTAAGTATTGACTTTCACGCTCCGCGATTGCATCGAGCACGCTCGCCTCTGGTTTAGCCTGGTCGGTTTCCTGCGCAAGAACCGAGATGTTTGAGCCGAGCAGAAGGGTAAACAGTAAAGAGCTGAGGATTTTCACGTCGTCTAAGAATCGTCGATTTCACGGGACTGTAGGTGGACAAGTCCCTCGATTTGATCAAGGCGGCGCCGCCGCAGGCCGCGCTAAAGAGGCGCAGGCGCTATAATACTTCGGGCTGGCGGCTTAGCGTACAATTTTTTACAAACGGAGGAGTCACCCCATGTTCAGGCTCCTCATAAGAATTGATGATTCCTACCGACCAGCACTCCCGTGAATCCTGCCTTCGAGAGATGCCCGACGACATTCGGATTAAATTGCGCCACGTACTGATAGGCGCAGCGCTTCCCGTTTGAGAGCCTGATTTCGCCCTTCACCCTGATGGCGTCATTGCTGATCCAGCCGGCGAACACTCTGGATTCGGCAACCACCAAGCCTCCAAACCGGCGTTGGGCCTCCGAGAAGATTGCCTTCTCGTTGTCGTCCTGGATCGTCTTATGCCAGGTAGCCGGTCGACCCACGAAATCGGATGGACCTTTCAAGAACTCTGGATCAGACGCCATATCAGCCGGAATACTTCGCTCATCTGTCCACGCACCTAGGACGACAGATCCACGAGCTTCATCTTCCACAATCGCCACTTTCATAGAATTCGGCGCCCATGCCACCTCGACCCGCGATTCGCCGGAAGCGTCCTGATCCAGAATCAGCAGCGTGCTTCCACTCTCAAGATCTACCAAGGATATGCTGTTCTCGACCCGAATCGCGTAGCTGCCATTGGGAGATCTTACATCTCTTGCTTGGCATAAAGCGGCAATTAAGAGGGCCGCCGCCACTGTTAGGTTTCTTTTCATGAACTTGCTAGTTTTTTTCCATTCGGTGTAGTGAGGCCAAATAATTCGCAAAGTGACACATTGCCTTGGTACTTAACTCAGTTCTTCTCCGGGCTTGAGTCTGTTTTGGATTGCGACTCTATCGCGCCTTTCGCATTTAGGCTAGGCTAACTGTACCAGACATAACCCCACTGCGTTCCGATCAAAAGGCAATCAACCGAGGTCAGCCGTAAAAACGCTCCTTAGCATGCAATTTTTGACGAACTGGCAAGTGACCCCTGATTGAGCAAACACGGTTATAAAATCGGTCCTGTCGTCGCTATTGATCGGTCGCGACCGGTCTTGGTGGATCAACTGTGAAATCCCACCGGGTCTCCACTTTCTTGCCGTTCACCTTCGCCGTCAGAATTACGGTGTACATCTTCGGGACCAATTTCTGAGTAAATGCGTACGTCACTAATTTGGTCTTGGGGTCGTAGACTGCCGGCACAAGACCGAAGCCACTGATCCGCATTTCCACCGATCTTGGGTCAACGTCTCCCATGCTAGCCAAATTCGCCTTAATCGTCGGTTTAGGCTCGGTGATGTGTTGATCGTTCAATGGCTCCGTCAACATCGCGGCTGAAGCGAGCTGGCTGGTTTCCACGCCGGGCTGAGTGCCATCGGTCGTCCCAAAGTCCAGTGCCGCTTTGAATACATCACCCTTTAAAGAATCGATGGCGTACCGGCCAATCTGATCGGCTGGTACGTTGATATCCATGTGCCGTCCGTAAACTGTGAACTGCATCTCGTAACCGGCTTCCTTGGCGGTCTTGCGGACGACCTCATTGTGGAAGCCATAGGGAAATGCGAAAGCGATGATCTTAACCCCCAGCTTACTTTCCAAGGTCTCCTTGCAGCCATAAACTTCATTGTGCAACCAGGCGGTATAGTCCTGCCCCCTCGGTGCGTGCCTCAGATCGTGGTGGGAAACCGTGTGAGCCTCAATGTCAACTCCAGCATCCCGCATCTCTTCCAGCTGCGCCCAGGTTATCGCCTTACCGCCCGTATTAACCCATTGCGTGTAAATAAACAGAGTGAACGGATAACCGAATTCTTTCAGGATCGGCCAGGCGACGTAATATTGAGAGTTCCATTCGTCGTCGATCGTAATGACTGCACTCTTTGATGGAATCGCTTTTTCCCTTTTGCGCCAAGCCAGAAGATCCCGCATCGAGACGACAGAAATTCCATTATCTTTCAGCGCCTTCATTTGAGCGCGAAAATCGTTCGGTGTAGTCACCAACTCGGCCGGCCGATCTTCGAAACGATGGTAAAGAAGCACGATGAACTTGGCGGTGCGATTGATATCGGGCGGCGGCGTTGGTGTTGCCTGAGCTACCGGAGTTGGGCTCGTCGATGCTGTCGGGCTAGGGGTAGACTGAGTTAAATTACTTTCCCCCTTCTTGCATCCCGTCACCAAGAGCGGTAACACCGACAGAAACACCAAAAAACAGCGGTGCATACAAATCTGCCGGACATTATATCACGGTTAGGGGGATTGTGAGGCGCAGATTCATTGCTGGTCTGCTAATTCTGCACTGCATCCGTGAGGCCAACGTCTCATCGACCTGAATTGAAATGCTGTTGGACCGAACAAAGCTTCACGAGTTCCGCCTCTGGGATCACTTTGGTCATTTGCGGCAGGTTCAGTGAGGAGCATGAAAAACCCAGGATGAGCCCTGCAAGCCCTCTAATAGCTCGACCCTCACTGGGTCCAGCCGCGAAAAGTGTGGCCTGTTCTCCTCGGCGTACGCCCGGCGCAAGCGCGCTGCACCACCACCGACCCTTAAGTCGGCTGACCCGGATGGCGCTGCGTGGGTTTGTTCAACCCGGGCTTAAGAAACCTCGGGTTCCGGGATCCATGAGAAAAGTGCGGTAAATCTGCGTGATTTCTAAAGTGCATGTTCGCAAGTCGCTACAGATAAAGCGATTACAAAAATCGCTCTATGGCCGTTTAAGCCGCGGACGGCACTCTTGTCCCGAAGGACCTACGTGGGTTCAGAGTGGATCTGGCGTCACCTTGGAGGGATGGCTTTACCTGGGGTGATGGGTGCCCATCCGCATACCGTAAATAGTAGCCAGCCCTTTCACGGCGCTCGACAAGATCCCCTCGTTTAGTCAGAATTGTCGACTGTCAGTTCCGCCGCAGATTACATTTGCAATGAACGCCGAAGCCGCAGCGTTGGCACGTTGTGACACCGGGACTAGCGGTCTCGATCACATTTTGGGTGGAGGCTTTCCCCTTCACGCACTCTACCTACTTCAGGGCGATCCAGGGGTTGGCAAGACGACTCTGGCGTTACAATTCCTTCTGGCGGGTTCCCGCAGGGGTGAGTCCTGTCTGTACGTCACATTCTCAGAAACACGCGAAGAACTTTTTGCGGTTGCGCGCTCACACGGCTGGTCGCTTGATGGCATTGGCGTTTTGGAGCTTTCGAACTTTGCCCAGCAAGTTACGGCAGAGGCAGAAAATACACTTTTTGATCCCGCAGACATTGAGCTTCACGATGTCACGAAAATCATTTTTGCCGAAGTCGAGCGTATCAAACCAGGGCGGGCGGTTTTTGATTCGATGTCCGAGGTGCGCCTTCTTTCGCAGAGCGCCCTTCGGTATCGACGCCAAATTCTAAGCATTAAACAATTCTTGGCTGCGCGAGCCTGTACAACGCTCTTACTGGATGATCTCACGTCTGCCGATTCTAAAGATGATCGGCAGCTAGAGAGCGTCTGCCATGGGGTGATCGCTTTGCGTCGCGATGAGCTGCCCTACGGTGCTGATCGCCGTCAATTGAGCATCCGGAAAATTCGAGGCAGCAGCTTTTTGGGTGGCCCGCACGATTACGTAATTGAGACTGGCGGTGTCAAGGTATTCCCCAGAATTGTACCGGGAGAACATCACCGCGATTTCGCACGCGAACCCGTATCGAGCGGTATCGAAGGGATAGATACTCTTTTGGGAGGCGGTTTGGACAGAGGCACAAGCAATTTGCTGATGGGTCCATCTGGGACCGGAAAATCGAGCCTTGCTGTTACTTACGCTCACTTTACTGCCACCCGAGGAGAGCGAGTGGCACTGTTCACTTTCGATGAAAATCTAGAATTGTATCTCGCCAAGGCGACCTCCTTCGGCATCGATCTGCGACCATTTATTCGCGAGGGCGTCCTGCGCGCCCAGCAGGTCGATCCTGCAGAGCTCTCACCTGGGCAGTTTGCCCAGTTGGTCCTGAATTCTGTAGAACAGGAGAACGCTCGCATGGTGATCATCGACAGCCTGAACGGTTATAGCAAGGCGATGCAGGAGGGCAAGACACTCGACCTGCAGCTGCACGAGACACTTACCTATCTCGGCCAGCTCGGAGTTGTCACTATTATGATCCTCGCCCAGGGTGGCTTTCTGAATGAGTTGCGCTCGCCGGCGGACCTTACCTATCTAGCCGACACAGTAATAATTCTGCGCCACTTTGAGACGGAAGGCTCGATCCGCCAGGCAATTTCAGTAGCGAAGAAGCGCAGCGGCGGGCACGAGCGCACAATTCGCGAGCTGAAGGTGACTGAAACTGGATTGTGGATTGGTGAACCGCTCCTTCAGTTCCGGGGAGTGCTTACAGGAATTCCAGTTCTGGAATCAGGACGAGGAGGGACGGAGGACCAAAAAACCGGAGACAAAGGTAACTGATGCCAGTCGACACTACTGGTGCTCCTCAAGTCGTCCTCATTTTAGCGCCGGTGGGTAAAGATGCGGATGTGGCAGTCTCGGTCTTGCGAACCGCCAGGATTGTTGCCAAATCGTGCCAGAGTGTGTCCGAGCTTTCTGAGCGCCTCCGAGCAGGGGGAAGTTCTGTCGGGGCCTTGCTATTGACAGAGGAGTCTTTAGCCTCGGCTACGGAATACTCAAGCCTGACTGCGTGGCTCGAACATCAAGAGCCGTGGTCGGAGCTACCGATCGTATTACTTACTCACCCAGGCCAGCCGACGAGAGTCACAGGATCGCGCTCGCGCCTTCTGAGCCTTCGTGGTGCAGTGACGGTGCTTGAACGGCCAGTGCGCCCAGCCGCATTGGTGGGCGCGCTGCGTGTCGCGCTGCAGTCGCGCGAGCGCCAATATCAGCTCCGCGACCTATTGGAATCTCAGCGTCGTGCAGCCATCGAACTGCAAAATGCTCGTCTGGGAGCCGAAGCTGCTGAGCGAGCGAAGGATCAGTTCCTGGCCAACCTTTCTCACGAACTTCGTACTCCGCTGAACGCCATCTTAGGCTGGACCTTTATTATGAAGGATGCGCGCAAAGATGCGGCGCTTATCGAGCAGGGGCTCGAGGTGTTGCAGCGAAATACTAATACCCTGATTGAACTAGTCTCAGACCTCCTTGATACCTCGCGGATCGTTGCTGGTACCCTGACGTTGGACTTCCAAAACGTCGATTTGAAGCAGGTCGTCAAAGAGAGCGTCGAAACGTTCCGTTTGCAAGCGGCCGAGAAAGGCGTCGCCCTGGAGAGTTTTGTGGAAGTCCCAGAGGAGGCCAGCTGTACGGTGTGGGGAGATGAGACAAGGCTACACCAAATTCTGGATAACCTCTTGAGTAACTCTCTCAAATTTACGCCTAACGGGGGCTCGGTGACCGTGCGGTTAAGCAAAGCGCAGGCAAATTTGGTTATCGGGGTCAAAGATACGGGCAAAGGAATCTCCGCAGCATTCCTTCCCCATATTTTTGAGCGATTCTCTCAAGACCAAGCGAGTTCCAGAGAAAACCGCGGCTTGGGTCTCGGTTTGGCTATCTGCAAACATCTTGTCGAGTTGCACCACGGTTCGATCATCGCCCAGAGCGATGGGCTAGGCCGCGGAACCATGATCAAGGTAGAATTACCGGCGATAGCATCCAAGTACGAGCCGGTCCACGAACCTCCCAAAGAGCGTCCTTTTACGATCGAGGAAGCGATGTCTGATACGAGACTTAAAAGCATCAAGGTGGTGGCGGTAGATGATAACGCTGACTCGCGAGAACTTTTGAAAGTCATTCTGGAACGCAGCAGTGCTGAAGTCGCCGTGGTGAGTTCGGGGCAAGAAGCGCTTGCAGCAATAAAGAATGTTCAGCCGGATGTTCTAATTTGCGATCTAGCGATGCCGGAAATGGACGGCTACGAACTCCTGGAGAATGTCCGACGCCTTGAACCAGAACTCGGGCGGTTGCCTGTAATTGCTTTTACGGCGGCAGCTCGGAACGAAGATCTGGCTCGGACCCGGCGGGCCGGTTTTCAGGCACACCTCGCCAAACCAGTTGATCCCAGCAAACTGGTCACGACGATCTTGCAGCTGGCTAGAGAGCACAAAAAGCACAAAAGGTAACAACATCCGAGCATCTTAGAGCGTGTTTAAAAAGTCGTATGCGTGGACATGTTATCGTCGGTGTGATGACCATTAGCACCGATGTCGACAAGCTCTATGATACAGATTTGACTGATGCAGCCTGGGCGCTGATCGCGCCGATGTTGCCGGCAGCACGGCCCGGTGGCCGACCGCGTAAAATCAACATTCGCGCTGTGTTGAACGCAATCTTTTATCTACTGCGAACAGGCTGCCAATGGCGTTTGCTTCCCCGAGAGTTTCCAGGGTGGAGCACGTCTATCACTACTTCCGAGCCTGGAAGAACGCTGGTGTCTGGACTTGTATCCGGCGCTCAATGTACCAGCAAGCTCGACGGCAAGCCGGCCGGGCCGCCTGTCCCTCAGTCGTCATTATGGACGGTCAGTCGGTAAAGACCACAGAACGCGGCGGCATTCGCGGATTCGATGCGCACAAGCGCGTGAAAGGCCGCAAGCGCCATATTTTGGTGGACACCCTCGGGCTGCTGATCGCATGCAGAGTGGAGCCAGCCGACATCTCCGACCGAAAGGCGGCTGCCCTGTTGCTCGGTGGCCTGAGGCCATTATTCCCGAACATTCGCACAGTCATCGCTGATGCCGGACACCAAAGTCGCAAGCTCGCGCGCCACCTGCTGTGCCAGGACGGTTGGAAGCTGCAGATCGTCAAACGCCGGCAGCGCGCGTTCAAGATCACAGGCCTCACCTGGATTGTGGAGCGCAGCTTCGCCTGGCTTGGCCGAAATCGACGATTGAACAAGGATTACGAGTACTGCGTGCAGAGCTCTGAGACACTCATCGAAATCGCCGCAACACGCCTTATGCTCAATCGCCTCGCTCAGGCATGAGCCTTTTTAAACACGCTCTGAAGATGATTCCTTTCCAAAGATCCGGTCCGTAAAGCTGCCATGGGGCGTTCTCAGGCCAACTTGCCCCCTTTCTCCCATCTTTTGTAGCAGTTACGCTTAATCCTTACCCCTCGGAGCGGACCAAGTCGTTCACAGTAATCAAATTTGAACGCAACAGAACCAAAGCCAGTTGGAGTCTCGAGCGCGGGATTTGGCCCCCAAACTTGTTCCAGATCTTCTCGGGGACTGTGTTTCAGGATTCATCGTTTCCCTTTTTTCTGATCGTTTTCTTTTCTCTGTGCGCAACGAGCCATGATTGCCCGCGCAATCCACGCGACTCTAAAAATGTGTCTAGGGCTCTCTCTATTTCATTGAAGCCTCGAGATGGAATCTCCAAACCGTCAATTTCCGTCGCCGCGAAAGTCCTCCTGAATCTATGTTTATCGGTGGTGTCATTCAGGCTAAATCCGGCGCGTATCTGATTGATAAACAGCATTTGAAAGAGAGATGTGTCCTTTCAAGGTCGCCCTCATTCAGGTGCGGGAGGGTGATACGCCCGTATGATTTCGTAATTCTTGCAGAGCGTAACTGACTTTCCTTCATGAGGCTCCCACGCTTCAAGACTCACGGCCTAGTTTTACCAGTCTTTCACGCTCCGTTTCGATTCTAACGGGGCGCTGCCAGCTTTCTCTTCAGTTGCTCTCGACCGATTTCCAATAGCTTTTGAATTGTGATAAGGGAAACCTTCAAGCGATCGGCGATCCGACTCGCACTCCAGCCTTTGATTAGAAAAGGGTAGACGACTGTTCGAGTGTATAGGTCCAAGCTCAAGAGCTCTCTCAATAATTTACAGCTCGGGTTAAGGCCGATGTTTCTCCTCAGCTCATTGGTCCACTGCATCGAGATCGGTTCCGATCGAATGAGAGTAAGCTCATCAGGTCTGCCGTCAGTGCGATTCAGAAGCGTGGTCATTTGCATTGTCTTTCATTAGTAATCAATACAATACCCCCGTCACCCGCGCACAGATGCTTGAATCACCACGCATCTCCGCGTCTCAGCCACTAACAATGGGTATTCATACAACAGATAAATTTGACGCAAGAATTCGACGCGAAATTCAATATGGGAGGCTTTCAGTGTGACATGAGCATCCTCCGCCCGCGTCGCTACGCGGAGCGTTCCGGACCGAGTCGTTTGTCTGCAATTTAATGGACGACTAAGACTTTCCTGGACCTTTACCGGGATCCGACTGTCGCCAAGAACACGAGCCGTTCGGATTTTCGGATCCGGGACCTGATGCACTACGCGGATCCGGTCAGCCTCTACATCATCACGTAGCCAAATGACAAGGCGAGGTTGCGGCGGCTTGTGCGGATCGTGGTCAATATGGAGAGCATTTCAAACTGGGGGCTACGCGGCCTTCTTCTGAATTTGCGTTGCCGTCGGATCGTACGAGAAAGCGCCGACAGAGCGTCGGGTGAATCCCCCGAATCCAGACGTGGACACAGTAAGCTTCGGGCTGAGAATCGTGTTCCATTACGGGGTCAGCCTATCAGACGGACAACGCCTCGGCTCTTCCTAGCCCCCGGTTTGAAATGCACTCCAATTGCTGATCAGTCTCGCGTTCCGAGCGCGTCTGATTGTCATAGACCACGATCGACCAAAAGTTCTTCGCCGGGATATTCGCCGGCAGATGCAGCATGTAATTCTTGCTGCCGTCCAGCGCCTTTTTGTTAGCGTTCACGAACGCGCAGGCGTATTGGGCGCCCACAGATCTGCTGCGCCTGAACGGAAAAGATCTTCGGAACGGCCCTCCTTGCTGATTCGGTTCTCCGCCTCATTCACCGAAAGCTAGAAGAGCTCCTCCGGTGCGCCCGGAGCTATCGCTGGAAAATATTGGTCATTTCATAATTTAGGTGATATTTTTCTTTTCAAAATGAAGGTGATGATCTATATGTTGTGGTATGCCCCGGGATGGGAGGACGTTACCGCACAATATATTGGAGGAGATGCGCTTTCGTGCTATCGAAGCGCACCAAGCGGGGAAAGGTGTCGCGGAGATCGCGAAGCTGCTGGGTGTGCATTGGGGCAGTGTATCACGTTGGCTTACAAAATGGCGCCGGGATGGACAGAGGGCCCTTAAGGAACGCAAGGCGACAGGCAGGCCGCCCAAATTGGATTGCAAGCGACACGGCAAAGCGATTCTAAAGCTGGTGAAACATCCGGCCACTGAATATGGTTATGAGCATCCGCTCTGGACCTGTCAGCGTATTAGGCAAGTTATCAGCGCCGAATTAAATCTGGTTGTGTCTGTTCCTACGCTCTGGAGGGAACTCAAGAAACTAAAACTCAGTTGTCAAAAACCTGAACGGCGTGCGCTGGAACAAGATCCTAAAGCGCGCGCTCAATGGATCGCGACCGAATGGCCTCGGATCAAGCGTCTGGCCAGGAAGCAGCGCGCTCTACTCTTCTTCGAAGACGAGTCGGTGGTTCGATTGACTCCAACGGTGGGCAGAACCTGGGCACCGGTGGGAAAGACTCCGATAGTTCGCGTTACGGGCAAGAGAGCCAGCGTTCTGGTCATGAGCGCACTGAGCCTGCAAGGTCGATTGTTTTTCACGATTCCATCGGAGAGAGTCAATGCCACTGTATTCATCGAGTTCCTCAAAGAGTTGCTCGCTGAATATCCGAGACGAAAGATCTTTGTGATTGCAGATCAGGCAAGCCCACACATCGCCAAAAGTGTAAAGGCTTTCGTCGCCAGCCAGAAAAGGCTAGAGTTGTTTTACCTGCCGGCGTACTCGCCGGATTTCAATCCGGATGAGGGAGTTTGGAGTCATTTGAAATCGCAGGAATTGAAGGCACACCAAGCAACTAACAAAGAAGAACTGATCAAAAAGACCAAAGAGGCGTTAAAGCGAATGGCGAAACGCCCGGCCCTGATTCGGTCTTTTTTTAAACGCTGTGATATCACCTAAATTATGAAAAGACCAATACCAGAGAAAAGAACTTTCTTTTTCAATTACCGCCGCGCTCGGCGCGTTTGATCTTCTCGTTCCAAGCGCGTGCCCATTCCTCCAAGAAATATCGGGCAAGAAACAGGTTACCATCTAAAAACCATTTCTTCCGGCTAAGAGAGATTTTTCTCTGTGGTTCGCCATTCTCGTAGTAGATTCCGTCACGAACATCCCAGGTATCGCGAAAATATCCCGGTTGCCAATCCTTCGGCGAACCCATATAAACAAAACCGGTCGCCGTATAAGCGTACTCGTGCCGGGCGCTAAACCATTTTCCGACGATCGCGGCCTTAAGCCTTGCGTCGGTGGCGCTATCCGCGTAGGCCGCGCCGACTATCGCCAGCGCGGCAATGAGGAAAGCGATAATCTTTTGCATAACTTCTTAAGGTTTACTGCCTCAAACGCCGCTCGTAAAGGATCGTTGCGATAATCCTCGGGAGCATAAAGTAGATCCAGCATCGCTGGAAATAGTAGGGCTAATTCTGACATTTACGAAGACCACTCTGCTCGCGGCGAAAGCCAACCGGAAACCGGCGGCGAAGCAGCTCGAAACTAATCTGTAATCACCACTCTTGCTCGCGCAGACCTACTCGACTCCAGGTTCTCGAGCATCGTGCGGAACACGTCGTGAAATTCGTGGAGCGGCATCTGATCGGAGACCGAGACTAGGCGGATGACCATCGGGCTCACTTGGCGCAGAACCGCTCGCAGAATCAAGCGTTTGAAGGAGGGTGTTTAACCGTCTCTCCAGACTACTCGGATCGCCCGACCCCCGACTTTTTGGCGCTCTCCGATATGGCATCCCAAGCCCTTTTTTCGGCTCAGAGCGCGACGATTTTGCGATAGTCATCGACATGGCGCATTGGTATTGTTTGCATTTTCTCCTGCTCCAACTCGTAGCGTTTGCTCAGAGCCGGCTTTATCACCGCCTCATCTAAGACCTCGATCAGCGTCTGAGTAGAAGTGTAGGTGTAGCGGCCTGAGAACATAAATCGCTCTGGCCCGAAAACATCGCTGTTTTCCGGACCAGATTAGTTGAGAATAACGGGCCGCTCAGGACCACATTACGTGAGAATGAAACCACATTATTTGAGAACCTGGAGTCGAGTAGGTCTCCGCGAGCAAGAGTGTGATTACAGATTGAGGATGATTGCGGAGACTTACTCGACTGTTGGACGAAGCCTACCCCTGACGTTGCTCAACGTATGGGAAAAGTACCGTGAGCGATGGGGTGCAGACGACGGCAGAAAGGGATTCGGATGCGTATATTGCCGTAGCAGGAGCTTTGAGACGCTGATTGAACTGGTGCCAAAAGACCGAGAGCTGTAATTTTGCCGCGCCAGTAACCCCGGATGGCGGGAGCCAGGCTTCGCAGAGGACACGAAGACAGCAGCACGCCCGAGCGCATCCAGAGAGAGTTTTGCCAGAACGCATGAATCGACTGCGGTGCTGATGAGCGCCAGAAGAGTGTTCATGAGGAATCGCATGGCGTTGGTCCGGCTCCGATCATGTGCAGAACGCCGGCGGCATCGGTAAAAGCCACCAGACGAATTCCGGCTTTTCCGCACAACGGACAACATGTCGATTTGTCCGCAACGCTCTGCGGCTGAAGCTCCACGGCGCGCCCGCGGCGCTCGAAGATCGCGCGGGCTGCTTCTATAGCACGTTTTCTGCGATTGTTGCCCAGAATTCCATAGTGCCGGATACGCACTAGTCCCGGAGGCAGGATATGCAAGCTGAAGCGCCGGATGAACTCGAGCGCGCAGAGGGTTAACTCCTTGAGCTGTGAGCCGTGCCGGTAGTCGCGATAGGTGAAGGTGACGGTCTGGTGCAGCGCATCGACAGCGACAATGCGGCGGTTGCTCAGCGCGACGCGGTGTGTGTAGTTAGCCAGGTAGCTTAAAACCTGCTGTGGTCCGCCAAAGGGACATTTGGCATAAAGGACCCAGCGCTTTCTGTACAGGAGCGACAACCAGCGAGCGCGGGTCGCAGGCATCTCGAGTCCGGAATCGGGCAGGTGCAACTCTCCCGCAGAGAGCATCTGGCGTAGCCCAGCCAGGAACTTACCTCGGAATAGCGCGGCGACCGCTCGCACGGGAAAGAGGAACTTTCGCTGTTTGGGCGAGCGCCATTGTTTGCCATCTGGACTTAATGCTCCGCCAGTGACAATGCAGTGAAGGTGCGGATGGAAGTCGAGTTTTTGTCCCCAGGTGTGCAGCACAGCGGTGATTCCGAGATCGCCGTGGAGTCGGTTGCGCCCAAACTTCAACAGGCTCTGTGCGGCGCACTCAAAGAGCACCGGGTAAAGTCTGCGCTGGTTGGCTAGCACCAAGGAATTAAGTTCTGCTGGTAGAGTGAAGACGCAATGGTAGTAAGTGATCGGTAAGAGGCTCCGTGTCTGCTTTTCTAGCCATTGCCGGCTTTTGGCGGCCAGGCAGCGCGGACAATGCCGGTCACCGCAGGAGCGCGGGGCCCAGTGTCGATGCGGGCAGTGGGGACAAGCGAAAAGATTGGCGCCCAGTGCCGGTGTACCACAGGCGGCAAGGCGCAAAAGGACCCGCAGCTTGTGCTTGCTGAGCTTGAGCAGATGCAGCAAAGCGGGTAGGAAAGCGCGCAGGATGGCACCCAACGTTAAGCGGTCGTGGGCGCTATCCGTGCTGCTCTCCACCAAGGGACAGAGCGCGTCCATATCAGTCCGCAGGGGACGGATTGGCCAAAGTGACAGGTTCTCTCCGACCTAGCGCTCGAGGTGACTCGTATCGATGAGATCCAGAGGCGAACGCACCTCCGCGAGCCTGCACTCAGTCACATGCAGGTAAATCGCCGTAGTCTTTAGCCTCGCATGGCCCATCAACCGCTGCACCGCCGGTAGTTCCACGCCGCTTTCGACAAGGTGTGTGGCAAAACTGTGTCTTAATACATGAATGCCGCCCTTGCGCCGCACGCCGCTCTTTTCGACAGCACGGTTATAGATCATCTGCGCACTGCCGATACTTATCGGCTCACCCCCCGCTCTTTGGCCCAGGAAGAGCCACGGACTGTCATGGCCCGCTTTAGCTTGACGCTGTGCTCGCCAGTAGTCCACCAACTCCTTGAGCAGACGCTTACTCAAGGGCAGGACGCGCCCCTTCGCACCCTTGCCATTGCGTACTCGTAACTGCATGCGAGCTCGATCAATGTCGCTGGTTTTCAGATCCCTTGCTTCCGAGACGCGTAGCCCGCAAGCATAGACCGTCATCAAGAACGCCCGATCGCGCGGCTGGCTCGGCGCGCTTAAAATCGCTTCCAACTCGCTGCGCGCGTAGACTTCCGGGCGCTCGATAGGGTGCTTCATGTGCGGGACCGACCTCGTCAACGCTTCGGTGTTACGCCCAAGGGTAATGCCGTAGAGAAAGCGCACAGCATTGACGGCGACGTTAACGCTGGAAGCCGACAGCTGGCGCTCCTTGATCAAATGGTAAAGCCAGTTGGTAACCTCCTCGTAAGAGATCAGCTCTGGCGAGCGCTGATAGTAGTGTGCGAGTTCAGAGACGTATCTGGTATAGGCTCGCTGAGTGCGTTGCGCCCGACCACGAACGGTCAGGTCCCGGATGTATTTGGCTCGTAGTGGTGTCATAGGCCGGCTATTATGCCGACCACGACTTCACTGCTCGCGTTCGTCGCTCAGAGACTCCGCGTAGCGGCTTCGTTCAACAGCCCGAAAACATCCGCTCTGGACCACATTAATGCGAATAGCCACTTTTCGTTCGGGGTGGCTCTCGATGGAGTTCGGTTTACTCATCTTGCTGGAATAAATTGAACTTTGTTTTTCGAAACGAGTATTTCGAACCGTCACAAGGCGGTCGTAGAGCGAAAAACAAGGCCTGCCGAGAGTTCGAAAAAACGATCGTTTTTTCGAACCGGGTAATTAATCGGTCAGGACCGTTTAGACCGGCGAGAACGATTCGGACCAAATCCTCACGGATCATCGTGTGCGGAGATTGGAACGGAGGCATGTAATTTCCTCGAGCCTATGGGTACGCCAAGAACTCGCTGCTGCTTGCTGACAGGCCTTTTGGTGCGCTACCAAAATCGATGTGCTAAGTCCGAGCGATACTGCATATCCCATTCTAAAAGAAAGTCCGACTGGACGTGAACTTCAGGAACTATTTACTCCGAATCTGGCGGAGCTTGGCTTCGCCCTAGAGAACACGAGGCAGCCCGTTCCACGACTCGGGCTGCTACTACTTCTCAAATCGTTCCAGAAGCTTGGTTATTTTGTCCGCCTCGCGGAGATTCCTTCTCCGATTGCATTACACATTGCGAAGGCAGTCGGTTGGAACCAAGTTCCGGATGGCTTATCGGCTTACGATGCCAGTACGGCGCGGTTTCGCCACATGGCTCTTGTTCGCTCCTACATGGGTGTAACTCCCTTCGCAGACGCGGCAAGGAAGCTGATGCTTCGGATTTGTTTGGCAAGCTCTCGCGTCCGGGAGGATCTGGCTGACATTGTCAACACGGCAATCGAAGAGTTGGTTCGGCAGCGTTACGAATTGCCGGGCTTTTCCACTCTATTTCGGGCGGCCCGGGCCGCTCGCTTTGCGATAAATCGAGGCTACTACCGCCAGATCTATCAAGCAACAGACGCGCTTGCTCGGGCCAACATCGCCACGCTTTTCGAAAGAGATTCAGCTGAGCGACGCAGCTCATGGGATCGCCTCAAGAGCGAGCCCGGTCAACCCACGGTCAAGCGGATTCGAGCCTTTCTTGTTCATTTGGACTGGTTACGAAAACAGGTCGCTTCGACAAATCCGCTAACAGGAATTCCGGCCGTGAAGCTTCAGCGATTTGCCGCAGAAGCACGCGTTCTCAATGCCGCTCGGATGAAGGAACTCACTGAAGAAAAACGTTTCGCTCTAGCTGCAGCGTTACTCTTTCGCCAACTGGCACGGGCTTATGACGACGCTGCTGATATGCTGATTCGGCAGGTCCAGAGGATTCACTACAAAGCCAAGGAACTGATGGACATTCGACAGGCAAGCCATCTGCAACAGTCCGCAGAACTCGTCTCCACTTTACGCAATATCACGATCGCTTATCAACAAGAAGGGCCCGCTGAACAGCGGCTCCACGCTATCGGAGCGTTTCTTGGACAGGATCCCAATAACCTTTTGGAACGTTGTGAAGAGTATGCGGCCCTGGCGAGTGGGATTTACTTGCAGCTCTTGCCGCGGTTCTTTCGTCATCCCCGAACTGCATTGCTGTTGCTTCTCGAGCACATCCCCTTGTCTTCTACCTCGCAAGACCAGAGTTTAGAAAAAGCGATTGTGTTCATTCTGGCGCATCAAAACATTAGGTCAGATTGGATCAGCATCGACACACAAGGCAGCACCCGAGTCGATGACTGGTCGTTGATCACCGAGCAATGGTGGCCGCTTGTGGCCGATACAAACAATCGGACTCTTCCCCCGACAAGACTGCACCACCGCTACTTGGAACTGTGCGTGATCTCTCAAGTGGCAAACGAGTTGAAATCGGGGGACCTCTGTTCGCCTTTAGGAGACAAGTTTCGCGACTACCGCCAACAACTGATTCCTTGGGATCAATTCAAGCGAGAGATCTCCGCATACGGCGAGCAGACCGGGATCCCCACAGAAGCAAAACAGTTCGTTCAGTCGCTTCAAGAAAAGCTGATATCGACAAGCCGGAATACCGACGAGCGATTCCCGCAGAATGAGTCCATTCGCATTGAGAATGGGGAACCGATTTTGTCGCCCTTATGCGCCAAACACGAACCAGAAGATCTCAAGGTTGTGGAAACGTGGATCAAAGAGAGAATGGGGCAGGTTGATATCGTCGACGCACTCGTTGATACGGAGCATTGGCTGTATTGGACGCGCCACTTTGGACCACTCTCTGGCCATGACGCCAAAGTAGATCAGCCGCGGGAGCGATATGTGTTAACCGTGTTCTGCTACGGATGTAATTTGGGCCCAACGCAAACGGCTCGCTCAATAAAGGATCTTGATCGATTCAAACTCGCTTTCCTAAATCAACGACATATTACAGAAGCTAGCCTGAATCAGGCTATAGCCACCGTCGTTGACACTTACGTTAAATTCCCACTCCAGAGGCCCTGGGGACTCGGACATTCTGCTTCTGCCGATGGCATGAAGTGGGATCTGTATCCGCAAACGTTGATGTCAGAATACCACATCCGCTACGGTGGCTACGGCGGCATCGGCTACTACCTGGTTTCTGACAACTATATCGCTCTAATGAGCCGCTTTACGACGTGTGGATCTTGGGAAGGTCACTATATCCTGGATTTCTTGCAGGAGAACAAGTCCAAGGTTCAGCCGGACACGATTCATGCCGACACACAGGGCCAAAGCACAGCGATTTTCGGCTTGGCTTTTTTGCTCGGAATAGAACTCATGCCCCGCATTCGCAACTGGAAGGATCAACACTTGTTCCGGCCCACGCCGGACATCTCGTATGAGCATATTGACGAGCTATTTTCGGCGCAGGTGGATTGGGATCTGATTGCCACCCTCTTACCGGACATGATGCGAGTGGCGGTATCGATCCGAACCGGCAACATCTTGCCTTCCGATATTCTCCGACGACTCAACAGCGGCTCGCGCAAAAACAAGCTCTATTTCGGGTTCCGCGAACTGGGCCGAGTAGTCAGGACGATTTTCTTATTGCGTTATCTTTCCGATGCCGAACTGCGCCGCACGATTCAGGCGGCCACTAACAAAAGCGAGCGGTTCAATCAGTTCGTACAATGGATTTCATTCGGCGGAGATAGCGTAATCGCCGAGAACACGCGAGATGAGCAACGAAAATTCATCAAGTACAACCATCTGGTCGCGAATCTTCTCGTCTTCCACAACATCGTCACGCTCAGCAGAGCGTTTGACCGGTTACAGGCAGATGGTCTCAAAGCCTCCGCTCAAGCCATGGCGGCCCTGACACCATATCAAACCGAACACATAAACCGATTCGGAAATTACACGGTGAACTTTTCTCGAACCCCAGAGCCGCTGCCGTCTAATCTACGTCAATCCGAAGGGCAACCCTTAGTCGATCACATCGGCTGATAGATCCTGTGTGAGGATTTCGTCCGAATCGTTCTCGCCGGTAGTGCCCGGCATCATGACACCGACCCCGGACACTGAATCGCTTCATAAATTTTTGGTCTTCACGAAGATGAGTGTCATAGAGCTATCTCAGAACCCCTAAATCCAAATGAGTATTACTGACGTTCTAGTGGTAGACGACGACATCTCAGTGTGTCGAATCGTTCACCGGATACTTTCCGATGAGCAGTATAAGGTCCAGACAAGCCAATCTGTCGCCGATGCGCTCGGAGCTATCGAAGAAAAAGCCTTTGATGCCTATGTGATTGACTTCAAATTGCCGGACGGTTCTGGACTCGATGTCGCGGAACGGATTCGGTCGAAATGGGGTGCAACTCCGATCATTCTTATCTCGGGTTATGACCCCGCCGCCGTCGCGTTGAGGGCGCAGAAGCTTAATATATCTAATTTCCTCGAGAAACCCTTCTCGCGGGAAATAATCTGCGAGGCAGTAAAGAAGGCGATTGGCTCCCCCAAGGCAGCACCCAAATTATCACCGGTCGACCCGCCGGCATCTCCGGTGGCGTCCAAACGCGCGGGATTTCGATTCTGGCCGCGTTTCGCAAAGCGTCCGGCATCATGATACCTACCCGGCCTGGTGATCGCCTAAAGGTGCAGCCCCGACGGACACGCCGAGGTGCAAGGATTCTTCAGCATTTCATGGAGCTGTCCTCCGGCACCTTTCGGCTTCAGGTAGACCACATCTTGGCGGAGGGCGACTTCGTCGTCGCCGCAGGTTCACGTCTGGACGATCAGGGATGGTTACGCCGCTATTTTCCGGGGATATGCCAGAGAATATCTTTAGCAAAAACCGCGAATGCACCCTCCATGTCCCCAGGGGAAAACGCGTCGTAGGTGCGCCTAATGAGGTCAGCATTGACTTGTGCCGTTGTTGCTTTTGCCATTTCGAACCTCGGTGTTAATGCAAACATTGACCCGGACATCCATCCGATGGCCGAATTGTCGAGCTTAGATCGCCAGCGAGGATGGGTGTTGGCAACGCCAAAGCGTGGACCGCCGGAGTTGGATACGATGGCCAATGTTTTCGCGGTCGTCGGTGAAAGACAAGAAACCGTGGCGGACAAAGAGACGATTGCTTTGCTACAACTATTTGCGAGAAATCCTGATATTGAAAAGGCGCGAGCGGAATTTGAGCGTGCTCAAAAGGTGGAAGATCAATTCCACAAGGATTTCGATGGGCTTGGTTTCACCAGTCGGCGATGAGGCCACGCTGGGCCCAATCCTTAGCTTAGTCCGTGAGAAGCCGCCAAGCTTAGTGCTGAGCCTTTCCACCTTAAAAGTCCCACAAGTCCGAAAAGGGCATTGATGCGTTGCTTGGCCACACGGGAATCTCTTCGTATATCTTGGCCGAGTAAGAATCGAGAGGGCAAAGGCCCAATTGCTTAATCCTAATCGGCGGGTGAGCGAAATTGCTTACGACGTCGGTTTCCAGTCTTTGACGAATTTCAATCGGGTTTTTAGGCAAATCGCCGGTCAGTCGCCCACAAAATTCCGGCGGTCCAAAGACGCGAAAACAACTACGCGTTAGCCACGGTCGCGTAGACATGGGTGCGTTCGATGCTCGGCGCTAAACCGAAACGCCTTCGCCGCATCGCTCGTCGGACAAAAGCAGCCCCCAGAGCCACCACAACGAGTGGAACCATGAAGGCTCTCTCTTTTTGCTTCCTCCCAGAGGCAAACGCGCCGGGATCAAGATGTTGCCAGCTTTCGCCAAGATCTTGGAAGTGCGGCTTCCTACATCCACTAAGTTCGAGTATGAAAACGACATCTACTACCGCGAGGGTTCAAGTCGAGATGGATCGGCTAGACAAGCACTTGCAAACGCTTTCAAACAAAAATAGAAGGTGCTGACATGCATTGCCTTGGCCACGTCGTCCAAATCGATGGGATCAGCTTGGTGACCAACGATGAAAGCTCTAGCACGGCGCACCATCGGCGGCTCAGCTTCCCCCTCTTGTAACATGATTTGGTTGGCGACGATAGAGACGTGTTTGGCAAAGATTTCAAGAAGCTTAATCATCGCCGTGTATTGACGAGGCGGGAGAACCCGCGAATGAAAATAAGCATCTTCGAGTTTCGAAAGATCAATTTGAACGCCCCATTCAATCAGCTTTTTGGTGATCTTCTCAAACTGTTGGATGTTTGGTTTGCGTAAAGCAATCTGACCGGTCTGCAAGTACCCGATGAGTCGCTCCCCGAGATGTACGGGGACAGCGCTATCGGAGAGTCCGGCAAAACAGGTGACCGTCGTGGGCTTAGCTCCATCCGACTCGGCAATCTTTTCTTGGAACTCAAGGCAGGCGGCGCATGTTCGGTTACACGCAGACATTAACTCGCAGAATGGGTTGGCGTGCGCCTTCCCAGACATAGTCAGGTTCCAGATCTCGACGGGCCGGAGAGCAAGCGGAAGCTCCGTCGAATCGCTGAAGGCTCGTTCGTAATCTTTATAAATCTCCGAACGACAAATCTGTTGAATGATGTCAGAAGGCCGATCTATACGGCGGGTTTCGCCATCGAACCTCAAAGGTATCACGGGATCTCAGAATATGCTCGTTTTATATCGTAGTTATGGTAAATATAAATACGCATACCAGTGCCGAGCCCGCCAAGGTCATACCGAAGAGGCAGCTGACCGATGATTGGGTTCCCAGCACGAACAAAGCTTTTGCCAGCGGCGCCCTCAATGGGCCGTTTTAAGAGCAGCCATGGGCCTGATATCCAAAAAGAGCGATGAGCGAGGTTAACAACGGGGGAAAATGAGTTCGATAATCACAGAGATCGAAAGCGCCACAGATAAGATCTTGGTGTTGTTGGTAGACGACCAGGCAATGGTAGCCGAAGGCGTTCGACGCATGCTAGCAATCGATCCGACGATCGCCTTCCATTATGTGAGCGATCCTACGCAAGCGATCGAATTGGCCAGAAAGGTTGGCCCGACCGTGATCTTGCAAGACCTTGTGATGCCCGGGGTGAACGGATTTGACCTGCTGAGAGAATACCGCAACAACCCGTTCACTCGCGCGGTTCCTGTCATTGTCCTTTCTAGCAAAGAGGACCCTGCTACTAAACAGATGGCGTTTGAATCCGGAGCCAATGATTACATAGTAAAATTGCCTAACCGCATCGAATTACTCGCGCGGGTGCGTATGCATTCCGGAGCATACATACACTCTTTGCAACGTCAGCGGGCGTTTCAAGCACTCCAAGCGAGTCAAAGGGAACTGACGGAGAAAAACTGCGAGTTAGAGATTCTCAATGAAAAGCTGGAGGAGGCAACTCGTTTTAAGTCGGTATTTTTCGCAAATGTGAGCCATGAGATACGCACGCCGTTGGTTGGGGTCCTTGGCATGACAGAGATTCTTTCTGACACGAGCCTCGACACTCATCAGCGCGAGTTGGTCGAAGTCATTCGAACAAGCGGGGAAACTCTTTTACATATCATCAACGATATCCTGGACCTGTCCAAGATCGAATCCGGCAAACTCGAATTGGAGTCAATTCCCTTTGTGCTCCGCGACGTGGTCGATCAGGTAATGGATCTATTGGCACCGATGGCGTTCGGGAAAGGGCTTGAAATCAGCGCCTGGATCGACCCACGAATGGCTTCTACCTTGGCCGGCGACGTCACTAGGGTGAGGCAAGTTCTGCTCAATCTTCTGAACAACGCGATCAAGTTCACCTCCAGCGGCGAAATCTACCTGCAGATAGAGCCTTCAGCCGATGTCGACAACATGGTACATTTTTGCGTGGAAGATACCGGCGTGGGTATCCCGCCAGAAAAACTCGATCGGCTTTTTCGGTCCTTCAGCCAAGTGGACGAGTCGACGAATCGGCGTTTTGGCGGCACTGGCTTGGGCCTGTCGATCTGTCGCAATTTGACGGCATTAATGGGAGGTCGGGTATGGGTGGAAAGCACGGTCGGGAAAGGCACGCAATTCCATTTTGCCGTCCCACTTCCAGCCGCAGACATCAGGGAGACCGCCCCCAAAGGCCAGGATTTACATGGCAAGCGGATGGTTGCACTGGTCCAGAATGCCCGACTCATCCGATTGCTTGCCAATTGGGCTGAAGAACTTGCCTTGGAACTAATCGTCCGACCCGATCAACCGGAAAATCTCGATGGCGCGCAATTGGACTACTTGATCATCGACGCCGATCACTGCGAGAGCCAGATCCCGCAGTTCAGTCCAATAACAGTTCTCCTTCTGACTCGTTCCAAGAACATCTCCGAATCGGCGAACCGTTATCCGAGCGCAACTGTGCTCTCGCTTCCGCTTAAGAAGAGCCGCTTCCTCCAGGCCGTTGGGGTATTAGCCAATGCCAGCGACGTAAACCGCTCACCTGAAACACTTTCGGAGGCAGATCCGATGATCTCAGGGCTCAACATTCTGGTGGCGGATGACAACGCGGTGAACCGTCGTGTTTGCATCTCGCAATTGCAAAAGCTTGGGGTCCGGAAGATTTCGGAAGCGGAAGACGGACGTCAGGCAATCGCTGCCGCACAAAGCGAGGCGTTTGACCTCATTTTGATGGATGTACAGATGCCGGAAATCGACGGTTTACAGGCCACTTACCAGATTCGCCTCTCATTATCTAGTTCAAAACAACCGCGAATCGTCGGTCTCACTGCGAATGCTCTCAGCGAGGAACGGGAAAGGTGCCTTGGAGCAGGTATGAATGATAAGCTCACCAAGCCGTTGCACATTGATGCTTTGAAAGAGGTGCTCGAGGCAACCATCAAAATAGGATCGCCTGATCGACCTTCGCCCACATCGGGCTCCGCTTTACCTGTGTGCGACGAGTGCCAATTGAACGAACTCTTCGAAGTCAATGAACCTGACGAGTTTGTTACCGATATTCTCCAACTCTTTATTGGACAAGCCGCACAGTTGGCAAGTCGGTTGCCCGAGTTGGCGGACGATCCGAAGGTCCTTGCCGCGGAGGCGCACAAACTGAAGGGTTGCGCCGGGTACGTTGGCGCGACGCGTGCGGCCTATTTCTGCGGAATCGTGGAAGAGGCTGCGAATTCGTCACACTCTCAACTTGAGCAGAAATCTGTCGCTGATCTAAAGGAGTCACTAACCATTTCGGTGGACCATTATCGACAACGATTAAAGCGCTTCATTGATGTTTGCGGCGGTCGCCGTTCAAAGTTTGGAGTTCCGATCCGTGATTTGATCGTCTGATGGCGCGAGGGCAAGCTGCTTTTCGCTACCAGGCCGCGCACACCTGCCTTTCCATCGTCCCCGATGGAGGTGGCCCAAACGAGACCTTGGAAGAGCGGTGACTGGCGGGCATCACACCTCAGCGTGCTGTCCAATGTCACCTTGCGGAATAAGGCCTTAACCGCTGCCATGCAACACGCCATCTTCGGAGCGCGGGTCTTGCGCCGGTCGACCGTATCGCTACCGCTCATTTGCCCTTGAACGGCACGCAGTGAGCCTATCGCCTTCTTCACTGCGCTACAACTTGTCTCCCGCGAGAAGGGCTTCTCGAGGAAAGCAGATATAGGAGACCGGGAAAAACCGGGGGCTGACAACGGCCGCGACAAGCGATGATGAGCTACTATGGTCCAGTTAAACGCTCCCGCCGAAATTTACCAACTCCACATTCTGCTCCTCCAGATTAACCCACCGATTTGGCGGCGTCTGCACGTGCGCAGTGACAGCAGCATCGCCACACTGCACGTGCTGCTCCAGATCGCATTCGATTGGAGCGACTTTCACCTCCATCGTTTCGTGATTCGCGGCAAGGAGTATGGTCTGAGCCGGATCGGCTGCACCCGGTTCAGGACCCACGCGAAGAAAGCACTTCTTTCCCAATTCCATTTCCGCATCAACGAGCGCTTTCTTTACGAATATGATTTCGGCGATCTGTGGCAACATCAGATCCGCTTCGAAGGCATCGAGCCCGTCCGCGAAAAGAAGCTCTACCCGGTTTGCGTTGGTGGGGCTTGTGCATCACCGCCCGAAGATTGCGGTGGGCCGGAAGCCTACATGGAGAAGATGGACCATCACCGCTGGAATCCACCCATGGATGAACTCCAACTGATCGCCGAGACAGTAGGTCGTGTACTTGAATCTCAAGGTCACGAGACAATCCGAGATGCTCTTGGGGACGTCGATGCTCTAGAGGAAGCAGTTGATCGGCTGGAGACGTACGAACGGTTCCACCCTGATCGTTTTGATCGACGAAAGCTCAATCGCCGGCTCAAGCAGTATGCGCAAGGCGATGAAGAATGGCTCTGGCAGTAGAGGCGGCGATGAAGATCAAGATCCAAATCACGGTTGAGTCAGATGATGGTCAACTAAATGTCGCCCAGGACGTGGCGCGCCTGGATCGCGGCACCCTACGACAGGAGACCCTCGGGCTGACGCTTGCAGAAGCGCGATCGATTCTCGCTGGGATAGAGCAAACAGTGGTCGAGCAGCAGGCAGCAGAGTTTATGGCCCAACAGCGCACATGCTCCCATTGCGGCCATGAACGTTCTTGTAAAGGTCGTCATCATATTGTTTTTCGCACGCCGTTTGGCAAATTGAGGTTGGAGAGTCCACGGCTTTATCGTTGCCAGTGCGAATCGGATGAGAGGACAAGCTTCAGCCCGTTAGCTGAGTTGTTGCAGGAGCGCAGTTCTCCAGAGTTGGTATATCTGGAGACCAAGTTTGCGGCTCTTGTTTCTTACGGGCTCACCGTCGAGCTCTTGAAGGAGGTGCTTCCGATCGGCCGGGAGCTCAGCACGACAGCGATCAGGCAACGGATATGCCGAACGGCCCAACGGTTAGAAGACGAATTGGGAGAAGAGCAGGACATGTTTATTGGTGGCTGCCAGCGAGACTGGGATCAGCTTCCGGATCCAGCCGCACCGCTTATCGTTGGAATCGACGGCGGTTATGTCCATGCAAAAGACCAGCAGTCGCGAGCGGAAGGATGGTTCGAGGTGATCGTCGGTAAGAGTATGTCCCAGGACGGCGAATCTTCGAAATGCTTCGGATTTGTAAATCGCTACGACACCAAGCCCAAACGTCGTTTGTTCGAGATGCTCAAATCTCAAGGAATGCAGATGAACCAAGCGGTCACGTTCTTATCGGACGGCGGCGACACTGTCCGCGATCTCCAAATGTACCTGAATCCGCAGGCCGAGCATCTTCTGGACTGGTTCCACATTTCGATGAGGCTGACGGTGATGAGTCAGCTAGCCAAGAGTATCGAGGCTGATGACCAACCGAATCTGAGCGCCGAAATAGGAAAAGACCTCAAGCGCCTCAAATGGAATCTCTGGCATGGGAATGTTCACAAAGCGTTACAAATTGTGAAAGATCTGGAATACGATCTGGACCTCGAAGAGAATAGCCAGGAGCAACGAAAGTTGCTGAAAGCGGTTCGAGAATTCGGGATTTACATCACTGCCAATCGAACATTCATTCCGAACTACGGCGATCGTTACCGGCACGGAGAGACCATCTCGACAGCCTTCGTTGAATCAGCCATCAATCAAGTTGTGAGCAAGCGGATGGTTAAGAAACAGCAGATGCGGTGGACCGACCGCGGTGCCCATCTTTTACTGCAAGTGCGGACCCGCGTTTTGAATGAGGAGTGGCGCTCGACGCTATCGCATTGGTATCCAGCAATGCAGGAGACATGCGATGCTAAGGCGGCATAGCCCCCGGTTTTTCCCGGTCTCCTACTAACAACCCGGGCGCGGGCTACTGCTCAACTTTCTCAACGATATCCGCCTCGCCCGCCGCTGCCAGCAGGGTTGGCGATCTATGGACGACAGCCTCTTTATTTCGAGGATAAAACGTTCGCGGCCCGCGCGGCTATCCCGCCGCCAAAGCGTAGCGATTCACTCTCTAGTCTGCCGGCACCCGAGGTCCAAATTGTGTAAACCTTATCCCTGATGGCACGAATTGAAGGGCCGTTACGTAAAGTTTTCAATCGCCTTAATTTGACGTCAAAAACAACGTACGTTAAAATGATCGTACGATGAAAGCTAATCCTGGTGGTACTTTGACCGGAAATGCGATTATTGGTCGCTCAGCCGAACTCGAAGAACTATGGAGTAAGCTGCAGAAGCGAAGCGTGGTTCTCTCAGCCGAACGCCGCGTCGGCAAAACTTCTCTTCTGCGCAAAATGGCTGATCAGCCTCGAAGCGGCTGGACGCCTTTGCTCGTCTTCGTCGAATCTGCTCGTCACCCAATCGATTGTGTAGCGGCCATGTACGATAAAGCGTCTGAGGCACAGATACGAAGTTCGAAAGGAGTCTGGTTGAAGCGGGTCCGGACGGCGTATGAAAAGCTCACATCAGCGGAGTTCGGAGGATGGAAGCTTCCTGAACTTAAGGCCGATTGGCGACGGTTGATGGGTCTGTTGGTCGAGGACATCGTAGACCACAGCGATACCGGCGTCATCATCATGATTGATGAGTTCCCGCTGATGGTCTGGAATATTGCTGACGACCACGGCCCCGCTCTTGCAATGCAGTTTCTCGACGCGCTCCGCGAGATTCGTCAGCAATTCGAATCAACCGATCGTGTAAGATTTGTGCTCTCGGGCTCGATCGGCTTTCATCTCGTACTTCAGCACCTGAAGCTAGATCACGGGTACAAGGGTGCTCCTACGAATGACATGCATCTGTTCGTCCTTACCGGCATGCACCCTAATGACACGGAATTGATGTGCGGCCAATACCTGGACGAGGAAGGTATCACGCGGAATACGCGTACGGCCGTGGCAGAGCAAATGCACTTCCGAACCGATGGTCTGCCGATATACATCCAGTACGTCTGCGAGGCCTTGCAGGACATGCGGACGCGTGAGGTCGTGCCGGGGGACGTCGATCGGATCTTGGACAACATGCTGGCTAACCGGCAAGTAACATGGTTCAGAGACGCGGCCCAGCGTATTGAGGGCTATTATGCGAAACTCGGCTTCAACGATACCGCTTCATTCATTCTCAACCGACTCAGCAGAGAAGAGAATTTCTTTGCAGAGGCAGCTATCGTTAATGCCGTAAAAGCTAGTGACAGCGCCGCAACGCAGTCTGGGGTGCAGCGTGTTGTAGAACTGCTGACGGACGACAACTATCTGTTGCGCGATACTTTATCTGGCGAACGTAAATATAAATTCCGATATCGGCTGATGCGGGAATGGTGGAGGATCAATCGGGCATGACCATAGGCGATGGCTTTCAGGGAACAAGCACGCTTCAACCGTTCTCGCCGCGATGGGCGGATCCGGACCTGCTAGAAAAGACGTTGGTCGGCGGGAAGGCGCTGACAGACAAACTGGAACAGCTTGCTATTGATGGCGCTGGCGGTGCAAACAAATATCAGCGTCTGATCATTGGGCCTCGAGGTTCGGGCAAGACACACTTACTTAAGGTGTTGCATACTCGTCTTTGGCGTAACACTGCACTCAGAGACCGCCTACTCATTATCTATCTGCTCGAGGATGAACTCGGAATAGCCTCATTCCGGGATTTTTTAGTGCGCTTACTGAGGGCGATTCTGGCCTGGTATCCGGAAAAGACCGAAATAGCCCGAGGATTGGACGAGTTGTACGATCTTTCGCCCAGCGGACAGCAGCGCAGGGCCTTGGAGTTATTGCTCGAGGCGGCCGGTACGAGGGATCTGCTCATAATCATGGAGAACCTCGGCGTGACCTTCGACTCAAAACAGGGTTTTGGACGCAAAGGGCAGCAGGCGTTGCGCGACCTTGTCCAGCAACACCCTAGGTTCATGCTCTTTGCATCCGCGCAGGCACTCATCGACGGCATCAGCGAGCCAAATGCGCCATTCTACGAATTTTTTCATATCACGCATCTAACAACACTGACGTTCGATCAGGCGGTGGAATTCATCAGAGCGATCGCTTCAGCGTACGGTAATTCGGACGTGGTAAAATTACTCGGCACCGTGGAGCGCTTGGGCCGCGTGCGCGCGATTTACGACTTCACTGGAGGCAACCACCGGCTTCTGGTTACGTTCTATGACTTTCTCTCGGCCGCTTTGGTGTCGAAGCTCAGCGACGCATTCATTGAAGCTTTGAAGCCGTTGAAGCCCTATTACCAGGAGCAGATGCGTAGTCTTTCCGCTCAACAGCAGAAAATTGTGCAGTATCTAAGCATGGAGCGAACGCCCAAAACGGTGAAGGAGATTGCGCGGGGGTGTCTGGCAACTTCGAATACAGTGTCGAGCCAGATGAAAGCTCTCCTAGATAAGGGCTTCGTGGAGCGGATTCCGCAAGGGCGAGAGACGTATTACGAAATTTCCGAGGCGCTGTTCCGAATCTGTTACGAAGCAGATCTGGATCATAAGGGCGCCCCGATTCGCTTGTTCGTGGATTTCCTAGGGAATTTCTACACCGCGCAGGAACTCGAGCTACGCGCGCGCGGCTTTGGCCTGCTCGCTCGGACAATGAACGCCGAGGTTTCGTCGCATCAGACCGAAGCGGAGCTTTATCTGAAGGCGCTGCTTCAGTACCACCCTGATCATCGACTAGATGGCTCGCCTGAGATTACGAACCCGCAGGAGGAACTGAAAATCTTTTTCCACGATCTGGAGACACATGGAGGCTATGACGAAATCATTTCCTTTGCCAAGCACCTTGGGGAATCGAAGGATGCGGAAATAACGCTCATGGAAGCCGATGCATATGTCGAGCGTGGCAAGTTGAGAGAGGCATGCGCTGTTCTTCAGAGAACCGCGAATAATAAACCGGATGACCCAATTTTACGAGTAAGACTGGCAACTATGCTGTTTCGAATCGGGGACAATGAAGGGGCGGAGATCTGCTGCCGGAGGGCAATTGAACTCGACGCCACAAACGCCGACGCTCGCAAGACGCTGATCGCGGTGTTGGAGGGGAATAGCCGAACCAGCGAAGCGTTGGAACATGTTAAAGTGCTGCTGAATGGTTCAGTCGTCGTAAAGGCTGAGGACCTGATGCTACTTGGGAATTTGCACGATAAACTCGGGCATACCATTGACGCTGAGGACGCATGGCATCGGGCCGCTCAGGCCGATCCGACCAACGCTAAACCGCACTTAGCACTAGTCAGAAGCCTAGTGGCGACAGGACGACTCGTTCAGGCTCTGGAGGAGAGCCATGCGGCTGCTGAATTGGATCCCGGCAACGTAGCTGCGCATAGTCTGGTGGGACTGATCCTGGAGAGTCTTGGACGCAATGCGGAGGCGGAATCGCGCTATCGCACTGTTTTAAAGCGCGCTCCGAAAGATGCTCTCACATTGCAATGCCTCGGCTCGCTGTTGATGAAGGTCGGGCGTGGCAAAGAGGGGATCAAATATCTCAAAACCGCAACCTCGTTGGGGCCGAACAACGCCGATGCTTGGAAGGCACTGGGAGACGCGCACTGGGCGCTCGGCGAATCCAGCAAGGCTGAAGCCAGTTATCGGAGAGCTACCGAGTTGAGGCCGGACGCTAATTCTGTTTCTGCATTGTCCAAGTTCCTGATCAAGGCAGAGCGTCTTGAGGAGGCGGAAGCGCTTCTCCGGACCGCCATTGAACACGAGACAGAACATTTGCAATCTAGGTTATATTTGATCGATATTCTGAATCAAACAAAGCGTTTTTCGGAGGCTTTCGAACAGGTCTTAGTCCTCCAGAAGCTCAAACCGAACAACGCCAGAATTTTTCAACTCGGCGGTTCGTTTGCGTTAGTCGCCGGCGACAACGTTGAAGCCGAGCGACAACTGCGCCGAGCCGTGGAGTTGGATGGGACACTTACGGAATCGCTGATACAACTTGGCAAATTGTTGATAAAGACCGAGCGCGGCAAGGAGGGGATCGAATTTCTCGAAACCGCAACCTCTTTGGAGCCGAACAACGCGGATGCCTGGAAGGCACTCGGAGATGCGCACTGGGCGCTCGGCGAATCCAGCGAGGCCGAAGTAGGTTTTCGGAGAGCTGTCGAGTTAAAGTCGACCGCAGACTCTGTTTTCGCGCTGTCCGAGGTCCTAATCAAGGCAGAGCGTCTTGAAGAGGCGGAAGCGCTTCTCCGGAAAGCCATTGAACACGAGGCAGAACATTCTACATCTAGGTTAAATCTGGCCCGTATTCTGATGCAAACACAGCGTTTCTCGGAGGCTGTCGAACAGGTCTTAGTCGTCCAGAAACTCCAACCGGACAACCGCATCAAATTTCTGCTCGGTGGTTTGGTTGCGTTAGTCACCGGCGACAACGTCGAAGCCGAGCGGCAACTGCGCCGAGCCGTGGAGTTGGATGGGACGCTCACGGATACGCGGTATACCGAAGCTGTTCAGATGTTCTCGACCGCGCTGGAACAGTTAGACAAAGTGCGCAGTCTTAGGGCTAGAGGTGATGTTAAGGCTGCGGCGGGTGATCTGGCAGGGGCAGTTGCGGATTACGAGGCAATCTTGGAACGAGACCCGAATGATAGCGAAACGCTTTTCAACCTATCCATGGTCCTGCTCAAACTGGGACGGGTCGGCGATGCAGCTCATATTATGAAGAAAGGCGTGCAGGCTCACAGCCAGAGGTCTCACGACTCGACCGTCGTCGTGCAGGGGGTTCACTCGAACTTGACCACTTTGTTCTCCTTCTGCACACGTTCCCAGATGGCCACCTTCCTTGACCCGGTGCTCGAATTGCTCGGTCGAGAGAAGCTGATCGGCATGTTCGAGCAGGCTTTATCGCTTACGGTGTTCAGCTTTCTCAGAGAGCACAAAACCCAAGCAGAAGAACGTTTTTCAGATACATCGTGGGTCCTTGAGAACGTGGTGGCCAAGCACGTCAATGTATCTGTATCGATTCTCCTTTTGACCGTGGGTTTGGAGTTTTTCAAGCGAGGAGACCGAAAAGCGCTCATGAAGCTGTCGCGTGAAGAGCGGGCGTTGTTTACAAAAGAACTCGGAGTCGAGGCGATCTAGTAGAGATGAAGACACAAAAGTCCTGCTTCTTGGAAACTGAAGAAGCCCCGGCCAACGATGACGTGATCCAGGAAATTAATTTGAAGAATCTGCGCAGCCGCAGCCACTCGCTGGGTGATTTGTAGATCCGCTTCAGAAGGTTTTGCGGCGCCTGATGGGTGGTTGTGCACGAGCACGAACGCGTAGGCCGAATGAATGATCGCCGGCCGCAAAATCTCACGTGGGCCCGCAAGAGATTCGTTCACGGTACCTTTGGAAATGTCTACCTTCGTGACGCAACGGTTCTGGGCATCTAACAAAACGACACGTACAACCTCTTGGTGAAACCCTTTCATATCAAGATTTGCCCGATAAATCGCCTCAGCGTTACTCAGGGGACATGATAAGGCATGTTCGGCGTCGACAACATTGGAGATCGAGAGAGCTGCCATGACCGCCTCTGCTTTGCCTTTTGGAAGGAATTGACGCAGTTCTTTAAACGAGGCGCGAGACAACGCCTTAAGAGAACCGAAATGCCGCAGCAACGCGTCGGCATGTGAATCTTTTCCAACCAACAATCGCAGATGCTCCACGCCGGATAACGTGGATGAACCGTAACGTGCCAGCTTTTCGGAGAGGGAGAAGCTCCGCGAGGCTTTGGGAGCAGCTTCGGGAATATTTTGAAGGTCGGTTTCGAGCTGAAAAATATGGTGTGCCATATTTTTTGGCCGAAAGCGAAGCGAAGCAAAGCGGCCCACGGAAAGAGGCCGTAGGAGCAAGAGCGCGCCAGCGGTTGAGGATTTAAATGGAAGGTGCCTCGCGAGTGTGCGAGACGAGGAAGGAATCCGTTGTCGGCGGTCGAATCAAAACCAGCCAGTGATGGTCGAATCAAAACCGGCCACTATTTTGAGTAAATAAAGGCATCAGGAGGGCTTTTCAAGTAACGTTTTGTGGAATTGTAATTTGCATTTTATTAGTGTGAGCGAGGAACGAGCGAGCACGATCAAAATGCAAATTACAGTGACCGGCTCTGCGCGGAGCATGCTCCAGATCAAGGCCAAAACGGAATAAATGGCGGGCAGCCCGTAGGGAGGCACCGTTTATGCCGGATTTGGACTGGAACTGGAGGATGCGGAGCGCTCTGGGACTGGAGCGTGTTTGGTATTTGCTCGGAGTCGGTAGCTTCGACCGTTGACAGGGATGATTTCGGCATGATGGAGCAAACGATCAAGGATGGCGCTGGCTGCAGGAACATCGTTTAGTAGTTTGCCCCATTCTTCGATGGGCCGGTTGGAAGTCATCATGGTGGAACGATTTTCGTAACGACGGATAATGATCTCCAAGAGGATTTCACCGCTTTTTTGCGGCAGAACCTTCAGCCCCATATCGTCAATGATGAGCAGATCGGGTTTGAGGTATTTGCTTAAGAGCCGGCCTTCACCGGCCTGGGTTTCCTGACAGAGTAATTCACGCACCAGATCAAAGATTGAGCGGTAAAGGACTAGGAAGCCGGCTTTGAGTACTTCGCGACCGATGGCCTGTACCAGATGGCTTTTTCCGACTCCCGGTGGACCAACCAGGAGTACATCGCGCCGATCAGTGACGAAGCGGCCCGTGGCCAGTTCATAGATCTGGGCTCGGTTTATCCCAGGATTAAAGTGGAAGTCGAAGTTCTCCAATGAGCGTAGCTCGCGGAAGTCGGCGAGTTTCTGACGCCGGCTGATGAAGCGTTGATGGCGGACATTGATCTCGTCCTGGAACAGTAGTTCAAGGAACTGAGCGTAGGGCAAGTGATTGGCTTCGGCTTCCTGCAGCCTCAACTCCAGGCTTTGGAGCAATCCAGACAGACGCAGAGTGTGAGCGTGTTGTTTAAGGGTATTATTCATGTGAGTGGAACTGGTTGATAAAGTTCGAGTAGACCGTCAGATCGCGGATAAGAGGGTGGTTGTCAGCGAAAGCAAAACTCTTTTGTTCGCTTTGCTCGCCGATGAGACGCCTAATATCTTTAAAGCGGTAGGTGCCGGCTTTGAGCGCCTTTGAACAGGCCTCATTGATTGCGCTAGCCGAGTGATTCTTAATCAAGCCGCACAGGCCCATAATGGAACGTAGCGATTCGGCTCCACGTAGATCGAACGCCCCTTGAGCCCATTGGCCGCATGGCTCGCCAAGAACCCCGGCCCGGCTGATCCAGTAACGGCATGAGCTGATGACCGGCGCATTGAAGCCTCCTGCGCCCAGCACGCGACTAAAGCGGCCTGGTTCAACCCTGGAGTGGATCTGGATCTGTTCCATCCGCTGATTGAAAACGCGCACGCAGCGGCCGTCCCAGCGCACCCACACCTGGTGGCCGACGTATTCGGCGGGGACTTCGTAAAAGGAGCGGGCCACTTCGACGTAACTGTCGCGGTGAACGTTACGTTTGGCTTCTTGGTAACTGGGAAAGAGCGAGTTCGGAAGCCCTTGGAGGTGAGCCCGTTCTTCTTCGAAAAGGGCGATGACCTGTTTACGCGTCGTTCCGTGGATGCGCTTGTCAGCGACTTGGCTTTCCCACTGAGAGAGAAAGCGGTTTTCTTCACTTAAAGACTTGAAGCGCCTTCCCTTCAAAGCGTTGGAGCGTACATAAGCGATCCCACGTTCGACTTTCCCTTTGTGTTCGGGCCTTCCGGGACGGCAGGGCAGCACATGCATGCCGTAGTGACGGCAAAAGTCCGCCAGCTTTGGATTGATGTCCGGATCAAACCAGTCGGCGTTGCGTACTGCCGCTTTAAAGTTATCCAGATTTAATAACAGCGGCGTTCCACCAAAGCTGCGCAACCCATTTTCCAGGCAGCGCAGGAAGGTCTCGGTGTCCTGGCGGTAAAGCGCTTCACTATAGCCCTTACGCGAATAGCTCAATACCAGGCGCAAGATCCAACTGCGGCGTGTTCTACCCTGGTCTTCATCGATCGGAGCCCCCAAGCCGAAGTCCAGCTGCAGCTCTTCTCCCGGTTGACATTCCAGGCGCCAAACCCGCTCCGGATGACTGGCTCGTTGCTTGCGGACAAAGCGCTTGACCGATTCATAGGAATCCGCGAAGCCATTTTCCTCGACCAGATCCTGGTAAATACGCCGTGCACTTAAACCCACTTCGACCTTGGCAAGAATCGCTTCGGCCAGCGGTTCGCATTGACTCTTTCGCCCTGCAATTGTGCCGGCGGTCGGAATGGCCGGTTTTGCTTGGCAAGGCTCCTCAAAGCCGGCGGTCGAAATGGCTGGTTTTGCCAAGCGTAAATACCGGCCAACCGTCTCGCGATTGAGCCCAAGCTCGCGGGCTATCCGCCGCCGGGACCAACCTTTGTCGTGTAAACTGTAAATCGCTGCTAGCAAGCTCACTTTCAGGACATTCGACATGCCCCATTGGTCCCGCATTCCCACAGACCCGTGGAGCTGTTTTGTGTTCTTAAAAGTGGCTGGTTTTGAAGCCCTTAATTTCGACCACTAGTGGCCGGTTTTGACTGACCGCTGACACCGTTTAAGCCGCAGACGGCACTCTTGCACCGAAGGCCGCCCGTGGGTTCGGATTGGATCTGGCGTAGCCAGACAAGCTAAAGGAGTGATTTTAAGCGAACCTGGGTTCGCTTAGGAGAAAGAGGAAGGAGAGACCGCCTTGGGGCTCGACGGGGAGAAAGTCTTTTCTCCCTGATCTGCATTGACATCTCACACAAGAGATTCTGGGAGCTTTCGGTCGTGAGCTTCATAGGGGAGCCGAAATGAATATGGTTAAATAAAAGGTGGATTTATGGTGATTACACTCCATATAATTTTGTATGACATTAGACCGTGGACAGGGAAGGGCAATGCGCCGCCACGTTTCCCTCGCAACGGTGACGCTTTCGCAGAGAAATAGGGCTTGATGCGTCCATGAAAACGTGACTCGCCTCGAAGATGTGTTTACTGACTACCACGCCAAATACTTCGCTCACGAGCTGACGAAGCGCTGCCCCTCAGACAGCGTCGGCAAACTCGCGGCATCCCTTGCGGATGCAAAAGTTGATCTGAACCCGCACCAGATTGACGCAGCCCTCTTTGCTTTTCGCTCACCGCTCTCAAAAGGCGCGATTCTGGCCGACGAAGTTGGTCTCGGTAAAACCATCGAGGCGGGTATTTTGCTTTCCCAAAAGTGGGCCGAGCGGCGGCGCAAGCTGCTAGTGATTGTTCCGGCCAACTTGCGGAAACAATGGAGTGAGGAACTCGCCGACAAATTCTTCCTGCCATCGGTGATTCTGGAGGTACGATCATTCAGTGAGCATATCAAAAAAGGGAACTTAAATCCGTTCCTTCAACCGGGAATCGTTGTTTGCTCCTACCAGTTCGCGCGCACGAAGGAGCCTTACGTGGAGCAGATCGACTGGGATTTAGTGATTATCGATGAAGCTCATCGCCTTCGGAACGTCTATAAACCGACAAACAAAATTGCCAACTCGATAAAGCAGGCCGTGGCTCGCGCGTCGAAGAAAGTACTACTCACGGCTACCCCACTGCAAAACTCTCTGCTCGAACTCTTTGGCCTCGTTAGCTTCGTGGACGAATACACGTTCGGCGATCTCAAGAGTTTCAAAGCGCAATTCTCACGTCTTACTGGCGATAGCCAGTTCACCGATTTGAAAGAACGGCTGAAGCCCGTGTGTCAGCGCACGCTGCGTCGCCAAGTGCTCGAATACATTAATTTCACAAATCGAATTCCGATCACGCAGGAGTTTTACCCAACGGACGATGAGCAGCGACTCTACGATTTAGTCTCCGACTACCTCCAACGGCCCGCCCTCCACGCCCTCCCACCGCGTCAGCGAAAGCTGATGACGCTCATCCTCCGCAAACTACTTGCATCATCGACTTACGCCATCTCTGGCACGTTGGAGGGTCTGGCATTGAGGTTGGAAAACGCAGCGAAAGAAGCGGAGGGCGTGAACGAGCCACCTGATGACCTCGGCGACAACTTCGAGACCTTGGATGAATTGGAGGACGAGTGGGAGACAGACGAAGAAGGCCCGGATATTGAAGAGTCCAAGCCCGAGCGGGTATACACGCCGGAACAAATTGCGGAGATGAAGCAAGAGGTGCGGACGCTCAGAGAGTTTGGTGATTTGGCGAAATCCATTATCAAAAACTCGAAGGGTGAAGTGTTAATGACTGCCCTCCAGCGTGGCTTTGACGAGGCGCGCGCGCGTGGAAGTAACGGCAAGGCGATCATCTTCACCGAGAGTAGGCGCACTCAGGAGTATCTTCGCAACATCCTCCAAGACACGGAGTTCGTTGGAAAGATCGTGCTTTTCAACGGTACAAACGACGATTCAGAGTCCAAAGAGATCCACCGCGGGTGGCTAGCGAAACATCAAGGCACCGATCGCGTGAGCGGCTCACCGACCGCCGACAAACGCGCCGCTCTCGTAGACTACTTCCGCGAAGAGGCCACAATCATGATCGCTACCGAAGCAGCAGCTGAGGGCATCAATCTCCAATTCTGCTCACTCGTCGTGAATTACGATCTCCCGTGGAATCCTCAACGCATCGAGCAGCGCATCGGCCGCTGTCACCGCTACGGCCAGAAGTATGACGTGGTAGTGGGTTCCGGCTCCAGGCCCTGCAGCTCCGTGACGAGCTCCGAATAGAGGCAGAGTTGAAGGATGGTTTCAGCTTTAGTTTCACGCGCCAGTTTGCAGTCTACGACTTCGTAGGACCAATTGCCTAAGCGGCTCGGTTTTTCGAGCCGTTCTACTCGAATCAGTACGTCAGCGCGCCCCCTCCAATCGCCGCTCCCCAAACCGGCCTGAACGATGGCCTGAACTCCGCTGTTCATGGCCGCGCGCGTTGCTTCGCCCGCTGTCGCCTCCGCCTCATTCGAAAGATCGACGATCGCGAGTCCTTTAGACTGGAGGCTTTCGATGTAAGCTTTTTCGTGCTCCAATCCTCGCTGCTGAAGTACGTGGAGATGTGGGTTCTCCCACGAGGGCTCTGTGATCTCCCCTTTCGCGAGAAGGAGATCCAGGGTGGTGAGATGACGACATGACAAGTGATTTGCCAAGTCGGTGGCGGATAAAATAGCCGTTCCCTCTCGCACTCTCATTGTTTCATCATTAGGGTCTGTCCCTTCGACAAAAATCACGGGTGAACTGGCGAAACTCACAATTCTATGACACTCATTTCCCTGAGCGCCAAAAATATTGCTGGCCGATTCAGACTTTCTCCCCGTCGAGCCCGAGGGCGGTCTCAAGAAGTGGCACCCGATATGCCAAATAGCAAAGTGACACCGCAATATTCCCTTCCCCGTCCGACATCGTGTATGATAACGTCCTTTATCATTCACGATAGGGGACACCTTACACCCTGATTCCGAGAAAGACCGGCTGACAGAGGCACAAGCTCCACTCGAATCAACGCTAGGGTGGGGGAGGGAAGGGTGGGGAACCGGCATCTCCAGCTATTTTAGATGAGAACGCGTTGGCTGATGTTACCCTTAACCCGGCGATCAGTCGGCGCTCGAGTTGCAACCTCGGGTGCAACTCCACTATGGTGGTAGCTACGGGGCAATTTTACACGCGAGCAGTCTGAGTTGTTCATAAAACTGAACGCCATAGAGCTGTTCTCGGTTCCGTTTACTACTGGAAACCCATTATGACATCAGAAGAACTCGGCAACCTTATAGCGACGTTCGTCTCCGATCCTCACCATTCGTGGCGCGACATTGCTCGCTGTGATCATCATTCCGCAGCCTCCGATGCTAAGCATCGGCAGGTCGGAAGCTCCAGGTCGGCAAAGATGCGAAAGTCGCGCCCGAGACGCGCAAACGCACCGGTGACAAGGCCGACGTCGGTATCGGTATTCTTGAGGCCGCGAAAATGCGGCACCTTGTCCTTGATCGCAGCCAGGGTATCGACCGCGAGGGTAAAGCCGGCACGCGCCGGAATATGATAGATTAAGAAAGGCCTTTTCGTGCGCGCGCCGAGGCTGGCGAAAATATGACACCGCCCCGCGCTGCGGCGGGCCGAGTAGAACGGCGTGACCACCAGAATCGAATCCGCGCCCGCCTTGTCGAAGCGATCAACCAGCGAGGCATTTTCGTCGAAAGATTCCGAAGCCGTCCCAGCGCAGACCGGGCGGCGGCCGGCGGATGTCTTAATGACGAACTCGACGAGCTGGGCGCGCTCTTCCAGCTTCCAGCGTCAACATCGTCGGCTCGCCGCTGGTCGCATTGACCAGTAGACCGTGCGTTCCTTCGGCGATCTGGCGTTCGATCAGCTCGCCGTAAGTGTCGTAGTCGATTTTCCCGTCGCGGAAAGGAACGATCAAGGGACAATAGGCGCCGCGCAAGCGTCAGTCTGTGGCATTCGAGTTTACTCCTTTTAAAGTTAAGCGGGTGTTTAAAAAGTCCCGATTCTGTCATTATTTCACCGACTATGTTTCCCCATTCCAGCTTCCAAACAGCTGGGGCGAACCCTAGTCCGCGTACCGTGAGTCTTGATCTGCCAGGACTTTTGAAACATCCTCTAACAGCGGGATGCGAGCACCAAGCCAAACGTGCAACAATCAGGTAGGGTGTCGATTGCTGCTGCTCGCATAATTACAACATATACACTGACAGGAACGACGATATGCCTATAGACGGCCGAGGTCCCCGCCAACCGTGTCAGCGAGCTGACGCCTGCCAGTTGGACTCTCCGCCAAAGTTGAGAGGGGCCGCACGAGTCTCCCAAGAGTCGTCGAGTCGCCGGACGCCGTGGCTTTGGTCTAACGCTTACTCTTCTCTTCCGACACGGTGAAATTCCTTCACCGTGTCTTTACCACTTGAGCGACTTTTCGCTCGAACAGCAAAACCCCGTCTATCGGTTTGCCTTGCGCTGTTGTAGAAATTTGGCGCAAGTTTCGTAAAAATGAACTGAGATATGAATGATCAATCAGCGGAAGCCGGTCGCTCATATGCCACAGATGCGCCACTCAGCGCGATCGAGCAGGATCGATTCGACCGCGCTTCTTTCTCGAGTGCGATAGCCGAAGGCATAGCCGCAACTAAGGATTCAAGCAGTATAGTTATCGGAATCTACGGTCCTTGGGGTGACGGCAAAACGACCGTACTGAATTTTATCGAGCAAAAGCTACAGGGGCGCCCGAAGATCATTTCGATGCAATTCAATCCGTGGCGGTATCAAACCGAGGAAATACTTCTAGTAGGCTTTTTCAACGCGTTGGCAAACACCCTGAAGGCGAAATTGACGCTAGACAGAGAAAAAGCTGCGAAGGAACTCGCAGACCTTTTCAAGCTGATGCCCAAAGTGGGTGATGTGCTCAGCGCATTCTCAAAAAAATATGGTGATTTAAGTCTTGAAGAGCTCAAACGGAGGATTGAAGACATTCTTGTTGAAAAGCAAACCCGGCTTGTCGTCCTCATGGACGACATTGACAGACTCTCGCTTGAGGAAGTCCAGGCCTCGTTCAGACTTATCAAGCTTTCTGGTAGCTTAAAGTACATCACCTACGTCCTGGCATTCGACGACAAAATGGTCGCGGCCGCCTTGAAGCAAAGGTACATCTCCGACGAAGAGACCGGACACGGTTTTCTAGAGAAAATCGTCCAGGTACCGCTCCGACTTCCAAAAACTCCCAAGGAAGTCCTGCTCGGCTTTTGTCGTGAACGCATCAAAGAATCAACTGAGTCTTTAGGCATCACGCTTGATACCGCGCAAACGAGATTGTTAGACGAGTATTTCAGTCTGTTTAGCGAGCTATTGCAAACGCCCAGACAGTGCAAACGGATCGATAACGCACTCGTTTTTGCCTTCGCTCTTTTAAAGGGGGAGGTTAACGCGGTGGACCTTATCGTTATCGAGACCCTCCGGGCTCTCGTACCAAAGCTCTACGAGATTATCCGTTCCAATCGAGACTACCTTTTGGGGCGTGGAAGCAGGGATGAATTCGAGAAGCGGGTCATCGAGCCTGCACTATCCGGTACATCATTCCAAGCGAGGCAGAACGTGCACGAGGTGCTAAAAAAGCTCTTTCCGGCTATGGTTGCGACGCGCAATGCCTTTGCACAAATTCGACGTAACCCTTATGACGATTTAGCCGACGACCAACGCATCGCCTCAGAATACTATTTCGAGCGCTTCTTCACTTACAACGTTCCGTTAACAGAAGTTAGAGATTCCCGGATAGCGTCGGTCCTTGCCGGAATTGATACGAGAGACGTAAAAGAGACTGGCGTTCAGCTTCAAAAAATTATCGACGGTTTCACGTCCGCTGGCCCAGACCGCTTGATCGATAAACTGTCCTTACGGCGAAAGTTGCTCGACATTGAGGTTTCTAGGAAACTAGCACCCGCGCTCTGCTGCATTGGACACAATTTTGAAGGATTTGTCGAGGGGGGGTTTCCTTTTTCACACCCTAGCGACGCCGCACTATTAGTTCGTCAACTTGTTTTAAATGTCCCGCGTCAGGCCTGGGGTGACCCGCCGCTGAATTGGCGAAGCGATACGATTAAGCAAATGCTCGACGTTTGCCCAATCGAGGCCCGCGCAATTCTCTTTTTGTATTGGTGTCTCGTCGCTATCGGTGCCAAGGACGAGGAGCAGAAGTCTCACTTTTCAGTCTATGGAAGCTACCAATATTCAAGCAGTTCGGATTCGGAACCGCTGATCTCCAATGATGAGTTTGCCGCATTGAATCCACAGATCGCGGATAAAATCAATAAAGTTCATCAAAGTGGATACCTTTACGACTTCAAAAATCGACGCGTTTCACGAGATCTGGTTGACGTCTGGATTCGTTGCTCCTCGTCCCAGAAAGTGGGAGACCTTGTTCAAAAGGCTATAGAACAAAACCCCAAAATGGCCATCGCGGTTGTGAGATGGTACATCGACAGCATACATTCAGTCGACACTTTCACGAGAGAGCTCTACGACAGGATTCACTCTACTACAAATTCCTCCATTCTTCTCACTGCTCTCTCTAGGGACTTTGGCAATGCACTGTCTGAGGAAATACGTCCAGACGATCCCCGTAAGGAAGAACTGAAGATTGCCAAGGCCTATAGGTGGCTGGTCGATCGGGTGGAGCACCAAACCGATGAGCCTTTTGGCCCGTGGCTTCCACAGCCCGCCGAGTAGAAACGATGATCTCAATCGCTCGCTTCAAAGCTTTCAAGCATTGGCTCTTGTACCGATCCGATAGGCGCCCAGCTTATCAAACGAAAAATGGATTGCGCGTTGTCATAATGCTTTGGTGTCGCTCGCTGAGCATATCAATCCTGCTACAAAAGCCCGTGTCGCTTTTAGTAAACCAACGCATTTAGGCAAGGATGGCCGCCTCACTCTCTTTTCTGGATCGACGTTGCGGCCCATCCCTGTGCCCTCGGTTCTTTCGGCCCTATGTCGCCGGTACTCGACCAGCGCTCGCGCATTGTGCAAACTGATCTTTTCAGCCTTGTCGACCAACCGCTCCAACTCGGCAAGCTTCATAGTCGAATTGGTTCAACGAGCGAAGGATCGTGATTTTTCGGGCTGTTCACACGCTCGCTAATCGGCCACATAGCAGGAGCGACGACAATCCAGAGGTCGTTCATACCTCAGGTAAAATGACGCCGTACTTACGATACTCTAAAGTGCGCCACGCAGGGGTTCTTCTGTTAGACGGATGAGGCAAAGAACGAATCTTTGTGTGGACTAATGTTCTCCGCGCTTTACTGACGATTTCCCTTTCATTTGCCCGGGGACTCCACGCTTCCCGAAAATATTTATCAACTGAAAGCTCCCGAGCATGATCCTCTCCAAATTCGCTTTCTTTCCGTGCCCAGCTTCCGCATAGATAAATGGTCTTAGGACGCAACTCAGTAGCCAACCACAACCATAGGTCCAGAGCTTCTTCGTGAATAGCATCATTCACCGGGGCCTGTGGCGTACGGAAGCCTGTTCGGGTAATTCTGTTATATTGCCGTCGCATCCCCCAAATTGCATTAAGCGGTAATACCTTACGATTCTTCAACCAACGTGCAGACCAATCGGTATGAAACAAATTGGAGAAGGTAGTGTCGCCACCAAAACGAGTTGGCCCCGGATCTTCTCTCGCGCACTTTTTGATATAACAGACATTGCCATCCACCGTATCACCAGAGGTGTCTAAATACCAATCCTGCAATACTGCGAAAGATTCCGGCTCGGTCACTCTAGTAAGGCCGTACTTGAATAAAGGATCAATTGAGCTACTCCCGTCAAACGAACGAAAGTAATCACAGACGTTTGGGCGGATAATAAACTTCTGTACGCGTGTTTCGGCTTCATTAAGAAGCGCATCATCGATAAGGGATTCGAGCGCGAGGTTGCCCATCGGGGAGAGGTCGCCGCTGAGCTGATCACACCCTGCGAGGTTGAGCAATTGGAGCGAGGTGAGTGCTGCCAGCGGGGTCAAATCGCCGCTGAGCTGGCGGCACCCGGATAGGTCGAGCCGTTGGAGCGAGGTGAGTGCTGCCAGCGGACGCAAATCGCCGCTGAGCTGGCGGCACCCGTAGAGGTCGAGCGATTGGAGCGAGGTGAGTGCTGCCAGCGGACGCAAGTCGCCGCCGAGCTGTTTACACCCGTAGAGGTCGAGCGATTGGAGCGAGGTGAGTGCCGCCAGCGGACGCAAATCGCCGCCGAGCTGTTTACACCCGCAGAGGTCGAGCGATTGGAGCGAGGTGAGTGCTGCCAGCGGGCTCAAGTCGCCGCTGAGCTGTTTGCACCCGCAGAGGTCGAGCGATTGGAGCGAGGTGAGTGCTGCCAGCGGGCTCAAGTCGCCGCTGAGCTGATCGCCCCAGGAGAGGTCGAGCCGTTGGATCGAGGTGAGTGCTGCCAGCGGACGCAAGTCGCCGCTGAGCTGTTTGCACCCGGTGAGGCTGAGTGATCGGAGCGACTTGAGTTCTGCCAGCGCGGAGAGATCGCCGCTGAGCTGGTGGCAACCGGACATGTTGAGCATATGAAGCGAAGTGAGGCCAGCCAACTCTGGCGGAAAGCGAGTCAGGGATTGAAAGCCGGCAAGATTTAACTCAGTACTTCTGTTTTCTTCGGCTTTCTTGATGCGCCGGATGGCTTTATCGTGCTCTTCTTCTGGAGACATGAAACTGTGCGGTTAGTTTTTTATCAGAACGCTTCAGTGTTCGACGACATAAAAATTCTTATAACTCTGCCCGACCGAAAGCGATGCGTTAGGTCCGAGCAGCTTATGGCCGAGGATCTGGGCCAGGAAGATGTCGTCTGTCTGGTTCTGGGGTTTAAACTTGTGCACCAGATAGCTCCGTAGGCCGAGCGGAGGTAGCCGGATTTCCAGGTTTTGTCCAGAGAGCCGAAAGCGTGGGAAATGTACTTAGGGAGCTGAGGGTCGGTGGTGGTGTTGACGGCATCGGCGCTCGCGAAGGTTTTGAGATCCCAGAGTCCGTCGAGTCAGGGCCATGAGAGCCATGCCTTTTTGAAGGTAGCGGTTGCTGGTATTGCTTTGCCCAGGTCCTTCAGCCAGCCATAAAACGTTCCCGATGTACATTCTACGCGCCTTCGCTTTTTTGTTGTTCCTCGCCCAGGTCGTCCTCGCCGAGCAACCCACGCCGATTCTTCCCGATCCGAAGCTCACACCGGGTGACACGTTCGACGTAACCGCTCAGGATGTGTGCGTTCCGGGCTACGCGAAGAAGGTGCGAGCGGTCCCGGCATGGCTTAAAAGGCAGGCATACGCCTAGTACGGAATCACGCAGTACAAGACTGGCGATTACGAAGTTGATCATTTGATTCCGCTGTCGTTGGGAAGATCCAATTCCATTCGCAGCCTTTGGCCCCAATCGACTAAAACTTCGCCCTGGAACTCCTATGTGAAAGATGCCCTTGAGAGGAAGCTCCACAAGCTCGTATGCGCCGGGCAACTGGATCTCAAGACTGCCCAACGCGAGATGGCCTCCGACTGGATCGAAGCGTACAAGAAATGTGTTCGTGCGAGCCCTCCCGCTCCAATAGCCCACGAGACAAAGACCGAGAGAATAGATAGATTGTGCCAAGAAACCAGAAACTGACGAAAGTTATCGCCGGCCGAACTGTGAAGGCCGCAACGGTCGAGCCAGGCGCCGTTTTGGTTCTGTTCGACGATCAGTCAAACATGAAGATCAAGACAGCCGGACCCGAGACGATACCGCCAGGTGGCAAAGTAAAATCCGTTCATGAGACGAAGGCCGAGTTCAAACTCGGTTTTGAAGACGGTTCCAGCGCTACACTCTGCCTGGCCGATCCGGGCTCGTCCGTTGCCGTCCGAGATAAGAATAATGCAGTGGAATATCTCGGATAGGTCTGACGACTAGTAACTAGTCGCTCTGGGTGGCCAATGTGAAGCACGGGAGGGCAGGGAAGGGAAGAGTGGGGGATTTGCCGAGCAAAACGGTCAGCTCAGGAAACAGCATGAGAGCGGCGGCGTTAAAATCGGATAAAGCCAACGATTTTAGAATCGGATGGTCGATTGGGGGTTGTTTAACGACAACGGTCTGTGATTTCCGAAAAGGGACGGTGGTCAGCTTTCGATGCGGTCTTTCATGCGGTAGCTGGAGCCTTCGATTAAAACGGTTTCGGCGTGGTGGAGGAGACGGTCGAGCACGGCGGAGGTGATAGTGCTATCGCCATTGAAGATGGTAGCCCATTGTTTGAAGGCTTTGTTGGAGGTAAGTACGATAGAACCGCGTTCGTAGCGTTGGCTGATGACCTGGAAGAGCAGGTCGGCTCCGCGCTGGTCGATGGGAAGATAGCCGATCTCGTCGAGGAGCAGTAGCGCGGGTGAGAGATAGCGTTTGAGCTCGGATTTGAGCACGCCTTTAGTCTGGGCGGCACTCAAGGTGTTAATCACGTCGATAGCGTTGGCGAACAGGACGCTATACCCGTGCTGGCACGCGGCATAGCCGAGTGCGGTGGCCAAGTGAGTTTTGCCGAGGCCAACCAGACCCAGGAAAATAACGTTGGCTTTCTCTTCGATAAAACTAAGCCGGAAGAGGTCCTGGATCTGGAGCCGATTGATTTTTTTGGGCCAGTCCCAACGGAAGCCTTCCAGGGTCTTGATGACTGGAAAACGGGCGGCTTTGATCCGCCGAGCAATCGTGCGCTGTTGACGGGCCGCGACTTCGCCCTGAAGGAGTCGACCCAGGTAGTCGAGATGGCTCCAGTGGTTGGCGGCGCTTTCGACAGCCAAGGGTTGGCAGTTTTCTTTGACAGAAGTCAACTTGAGGTAATCAAGGTGGTCATTGAGCAAGAGGTCGGCAGGATTTCTAGTCATGGTTTGGGCACGATGGGGATGGTATCTGAGCCTTCGTAGACGGAGAGATCGGGCTGCTCGAGTTCGACCTCGAGCAGATCTTGGCGCCTGGTGAGGTGGAGCGGGCCGGGCTGGGGACTGAAGCGCTCGCGTTGTTGGAGGATGTTTGCGATATAGTCGCTACTGAAGGCCTGGAACTCGAAGGAGTCTTCGATGGCGCGAGCGATTTTGTCGCAGCCATGAACCTCACTTAAAGCCATGATCTTGGCAATGTGTTGACGGGGGTTAAGGCGGTGGATCTTAAGCTGGAGGTAATACTCTTCGGCACGGGGACAGAGGCCAAAGAAGCGCAGCAGCAGTTTGGCGTCGCGTGCTGCACGGCGCTGATCGAGCAGTTCCTTGCCGTGATCGGGATCTTCGAAGTCCTGGTGCCGGTCGTAGCTGCGGGTGTGGGTGGCGATCAGCTTCTCGCCGTGGTAGATGCAGAGCCGATCGGCAAAGGTTTTGAGTAGCAGCGGCTGGGAAGCATAAAGGCTGGGAACCGAATAGCGGTTGGTATCCAACACCACACGGAAGCGGCTGCTGGTCGGTACAGTCCGGATGACTCCGGTGTCGGCGGGAAGCGGCGGCAACGCGTTCAAATGCGACTTTTCCAGTGCGAAGAGTTCGATCGGTTGTTTGTGCGTTTCCCCGTGAATGCGGACATTGGCAACCGTATCCATCCAGTGGCGTGCAGCAGTGTTCAGTGCGTTCAAGCCGGGAGGCAGTTGCAGGCCGTCGAGGAAATTTTTCTTTACGTACCCGACACCGGATTCCACACGGCCTTTTTCGTTTGGCCTTCGCACGTTACAAGCACGCGGCTCGAAGCCGTAGTGTGCTGCAAAGTCCAGGTAGCGCGGATGAAAGAGCGGCCTTTCTCCAGCAGGATGCTTGAGCACAGCGGTCTTAGGATTGTCGATGAGAATTTTGGCCGGAACGCCGCCGAAAAACTCCAAAGCGTTCTGGTGAGCGGCCAGGAAGTGCTCCGTCGCTTCGCCCAGGGTAAACTCGACATAGCACAATCGGCTGTAGCAAAGCACCATGACAAAGAAGGAGAGCCGTCGGCGAGTTGAACCAATTGCCATCGAGCCGGCGCAGCCCCAATCGACTTGCGCGCATTCGCCCGGAGCGAACACCAGGGTCAGGAAAGCTGGCGCGCGCACGGGCCGCACTCGACGCACATAGTCTGTGAGGATGGAGATTCCGCCGCTATAAGCCTGCTCGGCACGCAGCCGCTGGAAGATTTGCGCGGCGCTATACGGATGCTGCTCCAACCAGCGCTGGATGATTGGCTTGTAAGGATCGAGCTTGCTCTTTCGCCGGGCTCTGAGGTGCTGGCAGTAGGTCTTCTGGCGCGCCCACTTTGCTACCGTCTCTTCATCGAGGTTCAACTCGCGGCCGATCTGGGCAAAGCTTAAACCACGCTCCTTGTAATAGAGCTGGATTTGACAATAAAGCTCGTAAGAGATCACGGCGAGGGCGGCTGCTGCTGCGCTCCTCCGGTCTCCAACATCTGGCGCAAAATCGCGCTGATGGGAAGCGTCTGGCCGGAGCGCGCAACGGGTGGTTCACTGGTCGAGGTCGGTTCCAGGCTCAAGACTTGGTAGAGCGGAGATTCGTAAGCAATCAGACCCGCTGCCAGCAAACTGCACCGAGCCTCGCGCAACTGGGCTTCATTGAGCGAGAGCAACCGTGCCGCGGTCTTATCGGAGTAGTAACTTAAACCCTGCGCATCGGCCACCGTGACCAAGAGCAGGTAAAGCGCCAGCGCTTGAGGACCACACCGGGCGATGTGGCCATCGCGCACCAGCCGTTGATCGATCCAACTAAAGCGGTGCGGCACATGGCGCAGCCGTTCCGGACAGAGTACCCGTTTGGTTATCATCGTGAGAATGCGTCGTTGTGACTCCAGAGCCTCCTGCCGAGGATGTCCTGGCCTTTGCTTAGCAGCGCCCGGGTGGTCGCCGCGATGTCCTCTTGTAACGCACTACCAGTCATCATGGAGATAAGTCCCACCATCACAGCAGGTTGCATCACCAAGACATCTTGTAACGCATCGGAGATCTCTATTCTTTTAACTTCCTCATCCTGAGCTACTTGAGTCGCACAGAGATCTTGTAACGGTTCTCGGGGTAGAGGGCTCTTTTTGCGCCAGTACCCGGGATTGCGTTTTCGCCACTCTTTGACACGCTGGCTATTTTGCGGCCCGCTGAAGTAGTTTTGGTTGTCCGGTTTTTGTGCCCAGCGGCGCTGACTTTCCGCTTTGCTCTGTTTGCGACAGGCAGCTTCTGAGCAGTAGCGCTGATGATGCAAATTGCGTCGATCCGGCAGATAGAACTCCTTGCAATGCTGGCACTTCCGCCGCGCAGAACACTTCATCGGCAAACTCAAGAGTTTGAGTTGCCGCTACTTCAAGCTCCGCTGCCCGAGACCGAAGAAAATTAGCGCCGCAACCGAAGAAAACGGAACAAGACAGAACAAAATGAAGAAAAGTTCTTGCTTGAACCTTTGAAGAAAATCCTGCCTTCCCGTATCCGGTTCTTAAACCGGTGAGTTTACCGGACTATTAAATCGGCGCTGCCAAACAGCATTACCTTTAAAACATTTTATTCCTAGCCAATCGATCACGTTGATGTCCTCACATTTGCATTTGTGCATTTCGTCTGTTAGTCATGCAATGTTGGTAGAGCAGCCAGGCGGGCTATTCTTTAGGAGTGATTCGACGATAAGATCCTTTAGACTTGGTTAGAATTGCGCCAGCGCAAAGAAAGCGTGAATATGCGCCCCAGGGAGTTAGGCCCGTTAACGGAAGCGTTATTGAACTATTGAACCGCAATACGCCTTAAGCAATCACGGGGATCCTGGTATGCGACGCTGGATTCAAGTAGAATTTCGCCAGATGGCAAGCCCTGTGGCATAGCAATCCGATGACCTGCGCCATAACCGTAACCATAAAATCGCAACTTTCTGTCCGGGCGCCATTCGCCGATCAAAATCCCAACAACCCCAGGTCTTGGCCAAACCTTTTGATGTTCTTGTATGACGCTTTCCCATTGTCCTAGGAGCCTGCTTCGATTGCCTCCCCCGCGGCTTTCCCAGATCCCGCCTTCGTCCCATTGTGAGACAGTGATCAACACTCTTAGAGGCGCTGCTAAATTGACGAGTTTGCGGACTTCGTGAAAAGCGGAGTCTGGATTGTTTTCCGATTCAATGAAGACGAGAGGAACGCCAATTCCGTTCGAATTTCGGCAAATTGCAAAGTCGACCTTAAACAATTCGCCGCCCGGCTCTAGTTGCTCTTCAATGCGTGTGCCGAGGCTAGTCGCGAGGGGTGCAAGCATTTCTTTGTAGAAGCTGGTTCTCGCTTTCGCACCTGCCCAGGCCAAAGCGAGTTTGTCCTGATCAGCGTTGGTAACAGCGCTCGAAAATACTTGTAGAAAGTTATGCCAAAGATTGACGTTGAGCATTGTCAGATTATCCTTCGTACTGTTAATCTGCTAGTATCGTCGGCTATGGCAACTGTTTTAGGATGCTGTTCTAGTCAATGCTGGAAATGACCCAGGTCCCGGCGTGTCGCGGAAGCACTTTCAACAACAAGCTTTCAGCATGGATGGTATCTGGTCGATTGACTTTTCTCACGTGAAGAGGATTGGTTTTCGATTGCCATCGAACGCATTTCTCGGAGACGCGCTCCTGGCTCTTAGGTCGTTTGGCAAGGGGGAACGCTGGCAAAGAAGGGACGGGCATAACTGCACCGAAAACTACCGCATTGACTGAGTATTACGCTCGACTGATTGCGTATCTTAACGATACAAGCAGAAGGAGTGATCTCTTTCTGCCCAGCAATTTCCGAAGATGTTGCTAAGGCACAGGAGTGGCTTCTGACCAGCATGGGAGAGGTGCCGAGTGTGTCAGCCTTGGCATGTACAGTGGACGGCTATGCACGTCATCCGGGAGTCGAAGCACTTTGCGCTTGGGCAAAAAGCCAGTTGTCTCTGTTGGAAAGCACGCCGATGGAGCTGTTTTCGACGCAGGACCTTCTTGATCTTCTTTTCTACTTCAACCGTGCGGAACGCTTCGTGGAGGGCACATTTGAAGAACATGCTAATGAAATTAGCACGATCGTCAAACCCATAGCTCGACGGGTTAGAGAACATACGATGAATCGGTAAATCAGCCCGCCGAGTAACAGATACAGATCGTCTTCGCCATGCTTGCGTTTCTTCATAGCGAAAATATCTGGAAAGAACTCAAAACGCTTTCCCGAGAGCGAAACCGTCGCCTCTCCGTCGCGGTCCCATACATAAGTCGCGATGGCGGGAAACTGCTTCGCCTCAAGAGAGGCGACGTTTTAGTCGTCGACTTAACTCTAGAGAACTCGCGCAATGGCTCCGTGTGCCCGGCCGAGCTAGCCCAATTGCAAAGGAAAGGAGTGAGGGTATTCTTGGCTCCGAACCTCCACGCTAAGATTATCCTTTGTGGGCAGAAAGTTGTCGTTAGTTCTGCGAATCTCTCGCGGCATTCGTCAGACTATCTGGACGAAGCCGGTCTTTTAACGACCGATGTGGTGGTGGTGCGAGAGGTTCGCCAGTGGTTTAGGGAACGGACCGTGGAAGAGGTAACGCCCGAGTGGCTTAAGGAGTGCGATAGGGTATATAAGCCTCCAAAACAAGGCGGAGCCCAAAATCAGAACAGGATGCTGCGTCGTCCGGGCAGACGTGTTTGGTTGATCGGCGTAGAGCCCATCGATTATCCGGAAGAGGAACTGGCTTTTGAGGAAGAGGGTTCCCGCCGGGCTAAGCGCGAGCTAACCAACCCGCGAAGGTGCGAGGTTGATTCCGTTCGCTGGACGGGGAAAAGCCGATTTCTTGACCAGATTCGTAGAGGCGACACGGTCATTCAGATCAATAATCTCGGTACTTCGCAACGCGTCGAAGAAGCCGCCCGGTTTCTCAGAATGAGCAAGAAGAAATCGCGCCGCGGAGCTTCTGTTACCTACATTTATTTGGAGTGTGCTCGCAAACCAAAGGAAAGCTCATGGCGAGAGTTCAGGCAGTACCACCTCAATCGGCCTGAATCTTCCTCGCTTCGTCAAAGCTCGTGAAATCACAGACCCGGTGAAAGCACGTACAATACTTAGATTCATGTCTCATAAGAGTGAATTTCCACGTTAATGGCGTGCGATTTTCCACGCTATTTGACGCATTGGAATGGGATGGCGCCCAGCATTTGCCGCGGGAGATCTGGCCGGCACGACTCGTGTCACGCCGAATAGAGCGGGAAAAAAGAAGCCAAATGATTTGGAAAGTAACACGCAAACACATTTAGCCTCGCCTAATCCATTGTCCTGCATAACCTGCGTTCCGACCGGTTATCGTCATTCGTATTTCTGCGTAAGATACTGGTAATTAGGTAATTGCATCATCATCAAATGCTTTGCGCATTATCGGATGAGCAACACAAGGACGTCTGCTCTGGAGAACGTGATGCACCAAGCGGATTATGGCCCAAAACCTAAGCGTGGATGCCAGTCTGAACGCTCGATGACGGGCGAAAAGCGTGGTAAAATCAAAACAAATAACAATGGCCGCAATTACACTGGAGCAACTCAAAGACGTTGTCGTGCACCTGTCCGATAAAGAGTTTGAAGAACTCGTGGAGGCGCGGGAACAGGCATGGGACCGACAGATTGAAGCCGACGCCGACGCCGGGAAATTGGATCAACTGGCGGAAGAAGCGCTGCGCGATTATCGCGAAGGGAAGTGCATCCAGCTCCCGTGAAACTCGGTTCGGCTCTCAGCTCGAAATTTTTCGACACGTATCGACATCTACCGCCCGGCATAAGAGCGAAAGCGAGGGAAAGCTATCGACTGTTCGTTGCCGATCCGGCAAGCGTCAAATTCAAGGCGATCAAACGGCTTGCCGACGGCAACCAGCTTTGCTCGGCTCGCGTCACGCGTGACTGCCGCGTTCTTGGCGTGCTGGCGAACGACATTGTGATCTGGTTTTGGATCGGGTCACACGACAACTACGAGCGGCTCATCAGAGAGCTGCGATAAAGACGTTGCCGGCCGGTGAGTGGGTAACGGCACGCCAGGAGGCCTTCGGTGTGCCGTTGGTGGCCATTAGGCGGGCCACCAAGCTCTATCGTGAACGAGGGCCAGCAAGCTTTTTCGTGCCTGCACGGCGTCGTGAAGGCTCGAAGCTCAATGCAGAAAAACTCGAGCAAGCCCGCGCTTTATTGGTGCAGGGTCATCCGCTGCCGGTGGTCAGTGCGCAGACGGGGGTACTGTCGGATACCTTGCGCAAGGCGATCAATGCGGGACGTCTGCCGGCAGTAAAAAAAACGGGAGCGCAGTAGATAGTGCCGAGTCAGCTCAAGGCTGCGCACTAGAGCGCGGCGTCTCGTCTGCTGCGGCCATTAAAGAGAGGGCTCGGGTCGGTGGTGGGCAAGTCGGGGCAGGGCTGCGCGATGGAGAGAGGTCCGAGGCGAGCACGCTTAGTGATCGTTCGTTGGCCGATAGCCAAGCCGAGATGGGTTATGGCACGACGCGGCCGCTGGAGCGGGTACTGGCCTCCTGCGGGTTATTGACCAGCGCGGAATTGGAGTTCGTTGCTGCCGATGATGTGCCCAATGGCGGGGTTTTGTGCGCGTTGCCGGCTCTTTTGGCTGAAGGGCTCTTGCGCCACACGCGCGCCTTTTACAGGCTGCGACCGGGATTCTACCCGTTGGAGTCGATCTTTTTGGCCTTGGCTCTGCTGGCGCTGGTGCGTTGCCGTTCGCTGGAGCAGAGCCGTTACCTGTCTCCCGGCGAGTGGGGCAAACTATTGGGCTTGGATCGGCTACCGGAGGTCAAAACCCTGCGGCGAAAAATCTCCGACCTCTGCGGCCAAGACGGTCAGGCAGCCCAGTGGGCTCGCGAGGAACAACTCTGGCGGCAATGAAAGCCGAAAAGGTAGTCGCAAATGATCACGGCTTGACTGTCGCGAGCGCCGTAAACAATCGACATGAAATATCATAATGAGATTAAAAATCGCTAAAATACTACCCCTAGCCTTCGCGGATACATTGAGCCAGGTACGATCCGCAGAGAGAAATGATCCTGAACGCCTAAGTAAGTTATACCTCAGATTCGGCTCCATCTTGAGACAAATTCGTAAGAAGAGGGGGCTTACGATTCAAGGTCTCTCTGTTCTATCGGGTGTGCGTGAGGATACGCTGGGAGAAGCCGAGTCGGGCAGGTTTGAAATGACAGACAAAGAATTTAATGATCTGCGGGACGTTTACTGGACTTTGTTAACGGATCAAGCCAGCGATGCCGATTACAGACGCATCGTAGATCAACGCCTAAGCAAGCCGTATCCTAACTTCGGCTCTCCAATGACGCAGATTCGTGAAGAGAAGCAGATTAGCGTCGGCGAGTTGTCTCGTATATCTGGACTGCCTGAGGACATCCTGGAAAGAGCGGAGTCGGGCAAACTTGAGTTGACCGCAGAGTATCTCGAAGCCGTGCAGAGGGTTTATTGGGCGCTGTCGGCATTGGAAGCTAGCCCAGCCGACTACAGAGGTCTCCTAGCTGCAATGGCAACGCAAGCTCCTAAGAAACTAGAACGGCGGCGGTTATGGGAGTGACTTGGAATCCAAGTTCGCGGGCCTTGCGCTGGAGATTGCGGAGCGTACGGTCTTTGAAGAGCTTTTCATAAGCTTCCTGGCCGGTTTCGACGTAAGCCTTGCCAAACTTGAGCATACGATACACCAAGCGGGCGAGTTTGTGAGCCCCGGCATTGATGGCCGTCGGTGCTCCAAGACGGATTTTAATGCGTCGGATAAAAGCACCGATGGCAGTTTTACTTTGCATAGCGCTTTGAGCAGCCAGGCGCAGGGCCGCCGCCGCGCGATTGGCATTTTTGCGCGGTTTACTGGAAAGGATTTTGCCTCCACTAATGCGATTGTTAGGAGCGACATTGAGCCAAGCGCAAAAATGCTTTTCGCTGGGCCAACGGCTCATATCGAGACCGATTTCGGAGAGAATCCTTTCGACTGCCAACAAGTCCAGCCCGGGTAACTTCGTCAGGTCAGCCCCTGTCATTTCCTCAAGGTGATGACGCCGGAGTGCTTCTTGCCGCTTTTCAGCAGAGCGCATCCGGTTCAAGTCCGGCACTGGCGCGCTCGCTTTAGGTTCAAAAGCACTGAGGGCGTCTTGGACGTGTCGATCGCACGCCATGATTTTGAGCTGATAGCTGTCGTAAAGTTCCAGCGCCGTCTCCAGGGCAAAGAGGTGTTCCTGGCAATAATCACCTTCCAACGCTTTGGCAATGTCTTGGGCGCTGCTCTTGATTTGGGGATGCTTAAGCTGGGCCAGCTTGAGGCAGTCCCGTTCGCCGGCAAGGATAGCCCGCAAAATACTCATTCCAGTCACCCCGGTAATGTCACTGATGACTCGGTGGAGTTGGACGTTCATCTCTGTCAAAGCCTTCTGCATGCGTTGCACCAGACTGTTGCAATCCTTGCTCAGAGTATCTCGCAGGCGGAGGTAGCTGCGCACCACACACATCTGGGCCTGTGGACGAAACGAGCCTCCCAGCATTCCGAAAGTGTGGAGTTGTTGCAGCCATTGGCAGTCTTTGACATCCGTCTTGCGTCCCGGAACATTCTTGACCTGGTGAGCGTTGACTAGGCGAACCTCAAAGCCTTTTCGCTCCAGCATTTGATAAAGGGGAATCCAATAAACTCCTGTCGATTCCATGACAATCGTCTCGACTTGGCATCTTTTGAGCCAGTCGCACAGCGCGATCAGATCGCGGGTAAATACCCCGAAGCTACGCACCGGATATCCATCCCGATCCTCAGGCACCGCCACCCAATGGGCATCGGCTCCGACGTCGATTCCGGCAGCGTTGAGGTGCACTTTCTGCAGTAAAGCCCGCTCTCGGCTGCGCTGGCTTTTGGCTTTATTTGATGATTTCTTCGGCATATCTTGCTCCAGTTTGAAGTTCAGTGATTCGAGATCGGCCGAGTCGGTCAGATCTGGGAAATCTCCTAAACAGGATCATTGGGTCGGGTTGTCAAAGGGCCCGGCCCAATGTCACTAATGCAGTAACCGAAAAAACTCAGAACCAGGCTAACTATCGGGCATCTGCTCCAATGGGCGCTCGGTCATAGCTTCCGATCTCAAATCGCAGCTACAATCTCAGCGCGGCCACACCAAATCCACAGTTTCTTACCTGCAGTAAAACTGTTCACAGTTTGGGAGGCTAACTAACGAGGACTGATCCTGGTCCATGAGAACCATTGGACATGTATTCCATAGATTTTTTGTTGGCGAGAGCGATACCCCGGACGCCGAAAGCGCGGAGGAGAAGAAAATATTTGTTTTTAAGGTCGAGATGGTGTTTGTTGGCATTCTGGTAAATGCGGTTATTCTTTTCTTTTGCGAACACGCGTCTCCAGTTCTGGCGGTCCGACAGGCAACCGCAAAAGATCGAAATAGGGGTAAACCCAACACTCGTGTCACCAGCCGCAAAGTAGGCACGGTCAGATGCGCAAAGTGGGATTACTGTGAAATTCGACACCGGTAAGGATCGTTCATCGGATCACAATCTTACCCTCTTCGACCGTTACTCTTTGTCGGCCTTACCGGAAAGTCGTCCATCACAAAACTTTTCGGTTGTTTCCGCAGCACTTTGCAACTCCGCTAATCTCGCCGCTGTAGCGGAGGCTAGATATATCCCGGCCAGTTCAACTAGCCGATCTGTTACGCGTTGTTCGCGTTCGTTGAGGTTCCCGTGCTTGCGATGCCAATGCATTTCTTTAAGAAACTCCTCCACGACGACTTGATGGTCGTAAGGATACGCTGCGAGCGAGACATTAAGGGCATAGCAAACATCACGTAGCGACATGGGTTAGTTTGATGCTTGAGCCGATAGCCCGTCAATAGCCGACTATCGCAGACGTGCGAAAGCAGCCTTCCTGGAATCCGAGGCAGCGGCGGTGGTTATCGGCCTGAGAAACTGTAAGACAGCCAGCAGCAGGCGGTCGCGCTCCTCGAGCTCAAACCTCAACCACAATGACCAAGGCAGCGTCTCTTCGCACAACACGGGCATGAATCGAGCTCGGATGGTGAAGCTGCTGATCCGCCAGAAAGTTCCGGAACCGAGTCTCTCCCATTTGATTCATACCTGTAGATGGAGAGCAAAAAGCCCCGCTGGAGGCAAGCTTCCTGGGTCCATTTTTTTGAACAGGATCGATCACTCACTCCGATGGACAGCGCGCCTTTCCATCCGCGACCTTGCAGAAAACCGTTTCATACTCCCTCGATTTTCGAGTGAAGCGTCAGTTTTGTATCGATTGCAGATGAAGAACGATTGTGCGGTACCAAGACACCCGAGAGGGCGAGGAAGAGTAAAAGCCCTGGGGCGGAGGTGTCATTTGGTCTCATCAAACCTGCTCAGCCAGCCACTCTGAAGATCACGGAGGAGGAAGTTGACACTGTCCGCGTCGAACTGATCCTCAGTATCATTGGCCTTGCCAGGTGAACGCGTTTTCCGATGTCCTCTATGAGGTTTTCTCGTGCGCCGCAGAGACATATAGAGCCAAGGGCCTCCGGAATCTTCTGGCGGACAAGGCTGCGCTCCACCAATGCAAACCGGGTATGCTCGCGCTGGGTCCCATGCGAGGATTTTCTCTACTCGAATGTCATGCTCCCAGTTGTCGCCGAGATCATACACGTATTCGAACCCTTCGTGAGGTTGGAAGCGAAAGTCCGAGAGTCTGACCTTATCGGGATTATCGGCGAAGCTGATGCCGCCCTCGTAAGCGACACCATACTCCTTTCCGTGAATGATAAACTGGTGCAGATGGCAATTTGCCCAACCCATGGCCACCTGCACGGTTTCGTGAAGTGTCCTGATGGTCGCGTCACCCGGAACCAAGACGCGTCGCCAAACTGCTGGCTTAACGTCTCGCAGGACTACCTTTAGTTGATACACAGTCAAAGCCATCTAGCGCACCTCAAATGTTGAGAGAGACAGAATAGATGCGGATGCACAGGTTGGGCAATACCTGCCCGTTGACGATACTGATGCACAATTTGCTGCACGCGCAGGGGCGAGAATGCCAGCACAGTCGCCGGAAGGAGTTGCGGCAGCTTATGCTGCCTTTTGGGCCGCCGCAGTCCCTCCTGCTTCTTGCGCACCTGCTCGCAGACGTAAAGGAAGTCGTCGTAGTTCAAGCGCTCTTTGCGTGCCAGGCGGACCATCTTGGAAACGATACCTGATTTCGTCTTTTTGTTCGCGGATAGGAAATGAGTCCGCTTTCGCGCCTGCTTTGGCATGGAATTGGGCCTTTTCGCCCGCCTTAACTTCGCCTTTCAGCCATTCTGCGAAATGATATACTGCGCGTTCCCATCCCGCAATCCGCCGTTTCAAGAACGAAAAGGAAGGTCGCACCTCGATGAAGCATGATTGGTCGACTGTAGGAGTTGGCGGCGCAGTGGAGCCTGCTGCCCACCGAGAGGGAATTTCTTGGCAACAAGACTGGCGCTACTCGGCTGGGTTTCGCCGTTCTGCTAAAATTCTTCCAAGCCGGGGGCCGCTTTCCCCGGCATGCGCAAGAGGTCCCAGAGCGCGCCGTCGAATACGTCGCCCGCCAAGTCGGTGTGCTCGCTGCCGAATGGCTTCAATATGAGTGGCAAGGCCGTTCCATTGAGTACCATCGCGCTCAGATCCGTTCGCTCCTGGGTTTTCGCGAGGCGAGCGTCGAGGATGGCGAAGCGCTGGCAGCATGGCTGAGCGAACACGTGCTGAACCAGGATCGTCAGATGGATCGGCTGAAAGCCACCTTGATGGAGCGGTGCCGGTCATTGCACATCGAGCCGCCCACCCAGGACCGCATCGACCGGCTCGTCCGCTCTGCCATTCACCAGCATGAGGAAAGGTTTTGCGAGGCGTTGCTAACGCGCCTGCCGGTTGGTACGCAGGCACGACTGGATGCTCTATTGCTACCCTCGGAGCAGTTATCTTACGAGAAAGGCCAAGAGCCAGGTCGCAGCTTGCTGCAGGAACTTCGGGCCGATCCCGGCCGCGCCAGTCTGGAGACCGTCCTCGCGGAGATCGCCAAATTGGAACAGGTCCGCGCCTTGCTCCTGCCCCTAGATCTGTTCGCAGCCTTGTCGCCGACAGTTTTGAAAAGCTATCGCCAAAGGATGTCCGCGGAAGAACCATACGAGCTGCGACGGCACCCTCTTGCATTACGGGCTACACTGCTGGCTGCCTACTGTCATTTGCGAGGCCAAGAAATTACCGACAACCTTGTCGACTTGCTGATCGACACCGTGCACCGCATTGGCGCCAAGGCGGAGGAACGCATCGAACGCGAACTGATCGAGGATCTCAAGCGCGTGGCCGGCAAGAACAATCTCTTATTTCAGTTAGCAGAAGCCACTCTGGAGCATCCCGACGGCATTGTGCGAGAAGTCGTCTTTCCCGTGGTCGATGAGCAGACCTTGCGCGATCTGGTTAGAGAATGGAAGGCAACCGGACCTGTATATCGGCAACAACTCCGCGCGGTGATTCGCAACTCTTATCGTTCCCACTTTCGCCGGATATTGCCACCCTTGCTGACCACGTTGGAATTTCGCTCTAACAATGAGCAGCACCGCCCGGTAATCCGTGCTTTGGAATTGCTGAAGAAGTATGTTGACAGCAAAATACGGACCTTTCCGCCGCAAGAAGACATACCCATCGACGGCGTCGTTCGGGGACTTTGGCAGGAGGCCATTCAGGAAAAAGACAAGGACGGCATTCCGCGCGTTAACCGCATCACCTATGAGATCTGCGCGCTCGAAGCCCTCCGCGAGCAATTGCGTTGCAAAGAGATCTGGGTGGTCGGCGCCAACCGGTATCGCAACCCCGACGAGGACCTTCCGGCGGACTTCGAAATTCGGCGTGGCGCCTACTACGAAGCGCTCCGACTTCCGCAAGATGCGAAATCCTTCACATCAGGTGTGCGACAGGAGATGGAAGAAGCACTGGAAACGCTCAACCGAGGTCTGCCTAAGAATCCCCATGTGAAGATTCTGGAAAAGGGAAACGGCTGGATCTCGCTTTCACCGTTGGAGGCTCAACCGGAACCTGTCGGCCTGACAGCGCTCAAAACAGAACTCGGGCAACGATGGCCGATGACCAGCCTACTCGATATTCTGAAGGAGACCGAGTTGCGAGTTGGCTTCACGGAGGTCTTCCGGAGTCCCACGGCGTACGAGAACCTGGATCGCGACATCCTGCGAGAGCGGCTCCTTCTGAGCTTGCACGGGCTTGGTACAAACACTGGGTTGAAGCGGATGAGCGCAGGCCAGCAGGATACGCGTTACAAAGACCTACTCTATGTCCGGCGACGCTTCATTACCAAGGAGCACATACGCGAGGCGATTACTCGTGTTGTCAATGCCACCTTCCGCGTCCGATTGCCGGAGATCTGGGGCGAGGCGACCACAGCCTGTGCTTCGGACTCGAAAAAATTTGCCGCCTGGGACCAGAACCTGATGACCGAGTGGCACGTGCGCTACGGTGGCCGCGGCGTAATGATTTATTGGCACGTCGAGCGTAAGAGCACCTGCATCTATTCGCAATTGAAGACCTGCTCTTCGTCGGAAGTGGCGGCCATGATCGAGGGCGTGCTACGGCATTGCACCGAGATGGAAATCGAGAAAAATTATGTGGACAGCCACGGCCAGAGTGAAGTGGCCTTTGCCTTTTGCCGGCTGCTCGGCTTTCATCTGCTGCCGCGACTCAAAGCCCTCCACGCGCAGAAGCTCTACCGGCCCGAAACGGGCCGACCCGATACGTATCCAAACTTGCAGTCCGTGTTGACGCGCCCGATTGACTGGGATCTCATCGAGCGGCAATACGATGAGATGGTGAAGTATGCCACCGCTCTGCGGTTGGGCACAGCCGAACCTGAGGACATTCTGCGTCGCTTCACCCGAAACAACGTGCAGCACCCTACCTATAAAGCGCTTGCCGAGTTGGGCAAAGCACGAAAGACGACGTTCCTGTGCCGCTATTTACACTTGCTTTCATTGCGACGCGAGATCCACGAAGGGCTCAATGTGGTCGAGAACTGGAACAGTGCCAACGACTTCATTCTTTATGGCCGGGGCGGCGAGATCGCTACCAATCGCGTCGAGGATCAAGAGATTACTGTGCTAGCACTGCACCTTCTACAAGTTAGTCTGGTTTACATCAACACGCTGATGATCCAACGTGTGCTGAGCGAGTCAGCTTGGGCGGACCGGATGACAGCGGAGGATAAGCGGGGACTTACGCCGTTAGTTTGGGGGCACGTGAATCCGTACGGGCTTTTCCTTCTGGATATGAACACCCGATTGGCGATTGAAACGGCGGAGGTGGTGGCAAACTGACCGCTACTTTGCGGCTGGTGACACGAGTGTTGGGTCTACCCCTACATTCGTGTGAAGTCGGATTTGGGGTCAGCTCAGGAAAGGGAAATTTACGTACGGTTAGGCGTTCCTAGAATCATCCAACTAAACTAAAACGCTCCAGAACTCGATTACAGCTCGTTTTACGGCAAAACCAGTACTGGAAGACCAACTGCCTTGTGATGGAGGTTGAGCGTTCCTTCTGAGTGCATTCGCACTCCAGTCCACGAGGAGAAAGCGCTCCTTAGCGTACGTAAATTTCCCTTTCCTGAGCTGACCCCTACTTCTTAGCCGGGCGCGGCATCGGCGTCACCCCGACCTGCTCCTCCGCCGTATACGGCGCTCCATAATACGGGAAATCCTTGCGAATGCGCCCGCGGTCGGGAGCAAGTCCATCGACAATTGGCGTGTTGGTCGCGAGCGTCAACATCACATCCATCGCATCATCGCCGAGCGCGCGTCCATTGAAGCTAGCCACCTCAAATGCGGCGCACGTTCCAAGCTCGTAAGGCAACGTGTCGGGACAAAGCCGTGCAGCGATCCGCTTCCCGTATTCATCCGGGTCCGTCGCCGAACCGGCATAGGTCGTCATCTTCTCGGCAAAATCCGCGATCGACTTCGCGAAGCGCTCCAGATCTTCAGAGGGAACCGACGCATTGAATTGTTCTTTCACCTCTTGATCGCTCGGGTCGTTCAGGAAGAGATGCGTAACCATAGGCAGGCCCCAACGCGAGACTTGTACCTCCGGCGCATGGCCAAAGAGGGAGATCGTCGCCCATGCGTTGATTTTTCCCTGCCCAATCAGTTCGCTCGGCACCTCCAGCACAATCGCCGTGACATTCCGGCCCGCAAAAGGATTCTGCTGATGCAGAAGGGCGTCCCCATCGTAGCGCTGGTCCTTATAGAAAGCAGTCATAAATGTGCGGAATCCAGCATTTGCCGCAAATAGCTCTGGAGCAATCCCAACATAGGCACGAAGATCCGAACCAGTCGCGACCGAACCGGTTTCACCCTGAACCAGACTCTCTCCGGCGTCACCACAAAGAGCATCGTCACCCGTCGCCTTCCGCACCACAAACGACTGAATGTGAGTATCCTCACTGCCATCTCCGTGTCGTGGTTCACCAAACCTGAACTTGAACGTAACCTCTTCCCTCGCATCTCCATTCAGGTCGAACCGGAACGCATAGAGCCCTTCTCGATGAAGCGTATCCGGAGCCGATAATCCCACATCCGGATTCACGGTCATCGCCATTACCGTCTTGCCCGGGGGGCCGTCAAACAAGTAAAAGTCGCAGAGGTTGAGGCTCGGATCTTCCTTCGCCAGTTTGGTATCGAAATGATGGGACATACAGAATCTCCTTGAAAAGCATTTCGCTATGGTGGAGTGCGGGATTTTTGACTTTTCTCTCGAGGGATAGACGCTGAGTAAGCTGCTACCGCCAGCTTCTAAAGCCCCCAACCGCCGTCTATGGGCAGAGCAACCCCCGTAAGGAATGCTGCTTCTGGGGAACAAAGGTAAAGAACAGCCGCCGCTACTTCTTCCGATGTACCGAACCGGCCCACCGGGTGGAGTTCGAGCAGGGCGCGACGCGTCTCTTCATCGCTCCGCAATTTCCCGGTCATATCGGTTTCAATGATGGCTGCGCATACTGCGTTCACTCGAACACCTTTTGGAGCAAATTCGAGCGCGACCGATTTCGTGAGAGCGATAACAGCAGCTTTACTAGCGCTGTAGATGGGCGAACCAGCCCGTGGGCGCAGCCCGAGTATCGAGGCGTTGTTCACGATTGCGCCGCCGCCGGATTGGAGGATTGCCGGGATCTGATGTTTCATGCAGAAAAAGACACTGCGAACATTGATGTTCATGATCTGTTCGTAAATCTCCTCGGTAGCGGTGATGGTGCCACGCCCTTCTCCGCCGACTCCTGCATTATTAAACGCAAAATCCAGCCTACCGAAATGTTCTAAGGCCCGAGCCACCAACGCGGCAATCTCCGATTCGATATTCACATCAGTGCGCACAAACACCCCGTTTCCACCTGCTTTTTGAATGAGCGCAACCGATTCAGCTCCTTCGGCTTCGCGCCGGCCCGCGACAACGACGTTCGCGCCACGTTCCGCAAACGCGATCGCGGTGGCCCGGCCGATGCCGGAGGTTCCTCCGGTGATTAGGATCACTTTTTCGGTAAATGGTGTGTTTATCGTGATGGTGCCTTGTTATGAGTCATTGATGGTCGATGAGGATAGCGTGCTAAGGGGTTGTCAGTTGTAATTGTTTGCTTGGTAGGAACAACTACCCCAGAGGTCCTAGTTGTTTATTGAGGCAACTGTTTGCCTGACTGCTCCGGCACCATATAAGCGGCATACCAGTCTGTCCAGTTCGCGTCGCGCTGGCCGACGCGCTTCTCGTGCTCGCCCTGGGAACCAAGACATGCTAACCGGCTTTCCCGCCGCGTACTTTGCCATCAAGGCGTTCTCAGAGACCGATATGAGGAGAGCGCCAAAAAGTCGGGGGTCAAGCCGCCTTCCGCTCTGGCTCCTGCGTTTGTGGTTGCGACCTGAATTTTGGGTACCAACGGCGGAATAGGTCATCCAGATCCTCGTTGAGGACCCTCGTCCTTGTCTGTAGCAAAAGATGCGCCCCGCGTAGCGTCCATTGCATCTGCTGTTTTTTGACGAATCGTCTGCTGACCACTTGATTGATCGTCGACTCCACGAATGCCGTGCTAATCGTTTCCCCTTGCCGTCGACGCTCGCCGAAGTTCGGGATGAACTCGCGGTTATTGCAGATGTAAGTTCTAAAGTCATCGAGGCCCTCGACGACCTTCTTCGCAGCGTTCGAACGGGCCTCAATCAAACTCAACTCCATTAACAAGTCGCCCAGCCGCTCGAGGGCTTCCTCGGTGTTCCCGTGCCAAAGCAGATGCTTGAGGCTCTCCAAGCGCTTGGACACCTCGGGGCCGGTCTCTGGCCGTTCCTCCTGCAAGGCCTTTGTCTGCTGCTGCAACACCGTCAGCCGCATGGTAATGTGAAACCAATCGATTAGATGCTCGCTAAAGGGATGCAGATACTCTTGCACCCGACGGACATTCTCACCGCCATCCGACATGAACACCACCTGCTGATTCTCTTGCATCCCTTGCGACTTCATCAGCTCCCACAATCGCCGTCGCGGTTTCTCGTCGTAGGTTTGAACGAACCCGAAACACTTCGCCGAGGGTACTTCGCCCTCATCGTCTCGCCGAAAAGCGACGACGCTTTTGCCCGCGATCACTTCGAACCATCCTTGCTTATGCGCCGCTCTAACGTAACCGCCGTCGATACCCACCGTGATCGGACCATCGGGTAGAGGCTGTCGTTCCCACTCCTGTTCCGAGCCCTCGAACCGATTAACTTGGCGCTCCTCACCCAATTCCTGCTCGATACGTTCTGCTGTCAAGTGCAGATGGTTTCGGACGGTCTCCGCATTCACCAAATCACCGACCGGCAACACTTCCTTCAGCAAATCCGTCGCTCTTGCAAACGGGATCAAGGATGCCCACTTCGTCTCCAGATATAGCATTTCTGGGCTGGTTTGCCCGTTCAGCCAGCTCCTCATTGGACGGAACGTCTGAGGACCCTCCGTCTGGCAGCCGCATCGGTTCCATCGCGGATTGAGCACCTCAACTCGGCCGAATACCGTGCTAACTGGGGTGCTGCCGGAGTCCTTCGTCGTGTAGCGCCTGCGGCAGTGTGGACAAGCACGTCGTTGCTCCAACTCTTCGCGTGCCTGTTGGGCGACTACAAAATCCTGCACGCCTGCCAACAACGCTTTGCCCTCGGTCAAATTCACGCCAAGCGTTTCCATCGCCAGTTCCCGCCGCTCGATCGTCAGGACCTGCCGGCGTTGTTCGTTGCCGTCGGCGTTTAGGCTAACGACCTCCACCCTGACCTTCATGGCCACAACCTCCAGCGCTGTGTCAACTCACTCAAACGCGCGTTGGCCTCTTTCAGGCTGAACCGATCTGGTTGCAGAGGTCCGAGTTCGTGCAGTCTTCGATCGATGCTCTCAAAGCCCTTCGTCCAGCACGGTGCGGAGCAGATCCCAGGTCCGTGCCGATTGACCCGGACAGGCCTCGGCCAACATCTGAACACCAGCCTCCAGTCGGGCGGGATCGGACATTGCGGCGCCCTCTCGTTGCCGCTTCAGCATTAGACGGTAGCCGGTTGGACCTCCGCAACACTCCGGGGGCGCAGCGCCGCGGCCGCCCACACACACCGGCGCGTGGTTGCCTTCGACCCCCTCCTGAATATCCAAGACCCGAACGTCCCACTCCCACATGTGCAGGGTGTCGCAGACGTAGAGGAACTTCTCCTGCCGGTGTAGCTTAAACTCGTGCAGTGCTTTCGACCGCGTTTTCCGCCGGAAGCTATTAATTTCCTGACCGTGCACACGAACGATGTAGCCCAGATCGCCGTTCCACCCGAGAATCGTGCGGAACACGTCGTGAAATTCGTGGAGCGGCATCTGATCGGAGACCGAGACTAAGCGGATCACCATCGGGCTCACTTGGCGCAGAACCGCTCGCAGAATCAAGCGTTTGAAGGAGGGTGTTTTAACCATCTCTCCAGACTACTCGGATCGCCCTACCCCGACTTTTTGGTGCTCTCCTTGTTCATCGTCTGGAAACGTAACGCCCTGGACCGCTCTCTGCGCGCTCTTCTGGGTGCACTTTCCGCTACGGCAAAGACTTAACACCTGAGCTGCCCAATGGCTCCCGCTCGACGCAGCGAAAGCTTGTCTCTCCTGGATAACACTCAAGCATAGACAGGCTCGAGCGCGGTCGTACATTGTGGTGAAAACGTCAAGAAATGGAGCACATCATCGATGGCATTGAGCAAACGCAAACTCGGGGGACAGGGACTGCAGGTCTCGGCAATTGGCCTTGGCTGCATGGGCATGAGCCAGTCTTATGGCCCGGCGGATGAGGAAGAATCGATTGCCACACTACACCGCGCCATCGAAGTCGGATGTGCCTTCTTCGATACGGCGGAGGGCTATGGTCCATTCACCAACGAGGAGCTGCTCGGCCGTGCACTTAGGGGTCGACGCGGACAAGTGGTAATCGCCACCAAGTTTGGGTTTCGTTTTGAAGGCGGAAAGCAGGTCGGAACGGAAAGAGATAGTCGGCCCTGGCATATCCGTGAGGCGGTGGAGGGCTCCCTTCGGAGGCTTGGCACCGATTATATCGACCTGCTCTACCAGCACCGCATTGATCCGGCCGTGCCCATTGAGGACGTGGCCGGCACTGTGGGGGATCTGGTCAAACAGGGTAAGGTGCGGTTCTTTGGTCTTTCCGAGGCGGGCATCGCCAACATCCGCCGAGCCCATGCCGTTCATCCGGTATCCGCACTGCAAAGCGAATATTCGCTGTGGGAACGGAATCTGGAGCCGGACATAATCCCGGTTCTGCGCGAGCTAGGCATCGGCCTCGTACCCTTTAGCCCCCTTGGCCGGGGCTTTTTAACTGGCGAGGTCAAGCGTGCGGAAGAGTATCCGGAAGGTGATTTTCGGCGTGGTGATCCGCGCTATCAGGGCCAGAATTACGACGCAAATCTGAAAGCAGCGCACATGGTACACCATATTGCCGCAGCCAAACACGCGAGGCCTGGACAGATCGCGCTTGCATGGCTGTTGCACAAAGGCAGCGACATCGTGCCGATCCCCGGCACCAAGCGCCGGAAATATCTGGAAGAGAACGTGGCCGCAGAGGCCATCGCGCTCGATTCCGAACAGATGAAGTCGCTCGACGACGCTCTGAAACCGGAGAGGGTCTCAGGGCCGCGATACAACGAGAGAATCATGGCGACGATTGATCGCTGAACTTAGTCCTAACTCTGATTGCAACTTGCCGGTCACCCTGGACCGACCTGGGGCGGAGGAGGAGAGGCAATATTAGCCCGACTTTCTCAACTCGACGCCAAAATGCGCTATTTTTTGGGCAGGATCGGCCGCCGAGGCGCTTAAATAAAGGAACGGGTTCTGCAAAATGCCTGTAGTGCAGACCAAGTCTCTTCACAGCAGGAAGATTAAGAGTAAGATCGGTAGCCGTAATGTTTTTAAGGTGCCACGCACGGATCAAAGATGGCAAAGGGCATCGCTATTGGAGCGTGGTAGAGAATCGGCGTTGCGGGCGTGGCAAGGTTGTCCAACGGCAAGTGCTTTACCTTGGAGAGATCAACGATACTCAGCACGAAAGCTGGTGCCGAACGATTGAAATCTTCGATGAGAATCGCGAACGGACCATGCCCTTGGCATTGTTTCCCGCTGATCGGCAACTACCCAACTTCGCCGCTGGCTTTGGCGTACAAGTAGGAGAGCGCCAAAAAGTCGGGGGTCGGGCGATCCGAGTAGTCTGGAGAGATGGTTAAAACACCCTCCTTCAAACGCTTGATTCTGCGAGCGGTTCTGCGCCAAGTGAGCCCGATGGTCATCCGCCTGGTCTCGGTCGCCGATCAGATGCCGCTCCACCAATTTCACGACGTGTTCCGCACGATTCTCGGGTGGAACGGCGATCTGGGCTACATCGTTCGTGTACACGGTCAGGAAATTAATAGCTTCCGGCGGAAGACGCGGTCGAAAGCGCTGCACGAGTTTAAGCTGCACCGGCAGGAGAAGTTCCTCTACGTCTGCGACACCCTGCACATGTGGGAGTGGGACGTTCGGGTCTTGGATATTCAGGAGGGGGTCGAAGGCGACCACGCGCCGGTGTGTTTAGGCGGCCGAGGCGCTGCGCCCCCGGAATTTTGCGGGGGTCCAACCGGCTACCGTCTAATGCTGAAGCGGCAACGAGAGGGCGTCGCAATGTCCGATCCCGTCCGGCTGGAGGCTGGTGTTCAGATGTTGGCCGAGGCTTGCCCGGGTCAATCGGCACGGACCTGGGATCTGCTCCGCACCGTGCTGGACGAGGGCTTTGAGAGCATCGATCGAAGACTGCACGAACTCGGACCTCTGCAACCTGATCGGTTCAGCCTGAAAGAGGCCAACGCGCGTTTGAGTGAGTTGGCACAGCGCTGGAGGTTGTGGCCATGAAGGTCCGGGTGGAGGTCGTTTGCCTAAACGCCGACGGCGAGGAACAACGCCGGCAGGTCCTGACGATTGAGCGGCGGGAACTGGCGATGGAAACGCTTGGCGTGAATTTGACCGAGGGCAAAGCGTTGTTGGCAGGCGTGCAGGATTTTGTAGTCGCCCAACAGGCACGCGAAGAGTTGGAGCAACGACGTGCTTGTCCACGCTGCCGCAGGCGGTACACGACCAAGGACTCCGGCAGCACCCCAGTTAGCACGGTATTCGGCCGAGTTGAGGTGCCCAATCCGCGATGGAACCGATGCGGCTGCCAGACGGAGGGTCCCCAGACGTTCCGTCCAATGAGGAGCTGGCTCAACGGCCAAACCAGCCCAGAAATGCTATATCTGGAGACGAAGTGGGCATCCTTGATCCCGTTTGCAAGAGCGACGGATTTGCTGAAGGAAGTGTTGCCGGTCGGTGATTTGGTGAATGCGGAGACCGTCCGAAACCATCTGCAACTGACGGCAGAACGCATCGAACAGGAGTTGGGTGAGGAGCGCCAACTTAATCGGTTCGAGGGCTCGGAACAGGAGTGGGAACGACAGCCTCTACCCGATGGTCCGATCACGGTGGGTATCGACGGCGGTTACGTTAGAGCGGCGCATAAGCAGGGATGGTTCGAAGTGATCGCGGGCAAAAGCGTCGTCGCTTTTCGGCGGGACGATGAGGGCGAAGTACCCTCGGCGAAGTGTTTCGGGTTCGTTCAAACCTACGACGAGAAACCGCGACGGCGATTGTGGGAGCTGATGAAGTCGCAAGGGATGCAAGAGAATCAGCAGGTGGTGTTCATGTCGGATGGCGGTGAGAATGTCCGTCGGGTGCAAGAGTATCTGCATCCCTTTAGCGAGCATCTAATCGATTGGTTTCACATTACCATGCGGCTGACGGTGTTGCAGCAGCAGACAAAGGCCTTGCAGGAGGAACGGCCAGAGACCGGCGCTGAGGTATCCAAGCGCTTGGAGAGCCTCAAGCATCTGCTTTGGCACGGGAACACCGAGGAAGCCCTCGAGCGGCTGGGCGACTTGTTAATGGAGTTGAGTTTGATTGAGGCCCGGTCGAACGCTGCGAAGAAGGTCGTCGACGGCCTCGATGACTTTAGAACATACATCTGCAATAACCGCGAGTTCATCCCGAACTTCGGCGAGCGTCGACGGCAAGGGGAAACGATTTCAACGGCATTCGTGGAGTCGACGATCAATCAAGTGGTCAGCAGACGATTCGTCAAAAAACAGCAGATGCAATGGACGCTGCGCGGGGCCCATCTTTTGCTGCAGACCAGGACGAGGGTCCTCAACGAGGATCTGGACGACCTATTCCGCCGTTGGTATCCAAAATTCAGGTCGCAACCACAAACGCAGGAGCCAGAGCGGAAGGCGGCTTGACCCCCGACTTTTTGGCGCTCTCGCGCTACAGGCCCGAAGTCCTCCTGGCTGCGAAAACATACGGTAGCGTATTCTACGACAAGTTGTCCCCCTCGATAGCTCGGGGGAAGTGGTAGGTCCCGTTCGGAATCACGTGGCGATAAGCGCACGCGGTCAGCACCACCAAATCGTAATTGGCCAGTGAAGCCGCGACCACACCTGCCAGCTCACCGCTCCCATGAGGTACCCCACCCGTGCCGTATTCTACGCAATGTAGACCCCCGCGTTAGAGGCTCAAACTTGGCGTAGAATAGACCCACTAGTCAGCCGAACTGTTCGTAGATTGGCTATTCTACGCCTTACATCTACGCATTGTTTTTGCCGAAACCGAGCTTCGGCCCTCGAAAATGCAAAAGTCGACGGTAAGAGCGGATTTTAGGGGGTTCGTTAGCGTATGTTTTCGCAGCCAGGAGGACTTCAGGCCCGTTGAAAAAGCCTCCTCCCATATCCAGGACGACAACCTTCGTCCCGTTCGGGATCGAGGTGTCAAGCCGTTGGATCATGTGGGTCGTCGTATCGGCCTACAGTCCCGCGTTCAGTACGCGAACGTTGTTGTTGGATTATCCTATGGACTCGGCAAGTCGGGGAAAGTTTGGTGGTAATGCTCGCCTGGGAAGTAAAGATTCGATTCGACTTTAGTGAGATTCCGGCCGGCCACAATTTGCGCCATTTTGATCAAGTCGTTCAGCTGGAGCGGCCATTGTCGAATCGTGCCGTTTGCGTCGCACGTGGTTGCCCATTTATTGTCTATGCTAATGGCCACGGCCTTAACCCCCAGTTCGTGACCGCCTAATACGATCGAACCGGCGACTGGGTTCATCGTTCTAAGATCCCACAGTCGTGCCGTACGGTCCACGCTACCGGTCAAGATCCACCGATTGTCCAGGCTAATCGCCACAGCTTCGACGCCTTCTTCATGCCCGCGCAAAACGATTGCGGTCGCATTTGGGTCTTTGGCACTCAGGTCCCACATCCGGACTGTGTGGTCGTCGGCGCCTGTGAGCAGCCAGTGGTCGTTCGGGCTGATTGCGAGCGCGCGGATTTTGCCGTCGTGACCAGACAGTAGAACCGAGCTCGAATTAGGGTCCTTGGACTTAACGTCCCACACCCGTGCCGTACGCTCTCGGTTCTCAGCGCCACCCGAAGCTACCCAGCGGCCGTCCGGACTGATTGCGAGCGCGCGAATGCCTCCTTCCTGACCCTGCAGCAAGAGGGAGGTAGCCAATGGATCTTTTGAAGACAAATCCCAAAGCCGGACCAGGGAAGAGTCGCTGCCGGTAACAAGCCAGCGACCGTTTGGACTGATTGCCACGGCAAAGATACGGCTTTCATTCCCACTCATGATGAGAGGGTTAGCAGTCGGATCTTTAGAGTTCAGATCCCACCGTCGCACCGTGCCGTCCATGCCGTCGCCAGCGACAAGAAAATGGCTATCCTGGCTAATCGCGAGTGCAAAAACGTTATGACTGGAGCCCTGCAAGACAAGGCGGCTGCCGGCCGGTTCTTTGGCATTCAAATCCCATAGTAAATTATCGCTTGTGACCATCCATCGACCGTTTGGACTAATTGCTGTCGCTTCCGCTCGCAAAGCGGAAAACGCTCTTTCTTCACTTCGTAGCACAATTGGACTTGACCCCGGCTGTTGGGCGGTCAGATCCCACAACCGCATCGTTTGGTCCCAACTGGAGGTCACCAACCACCGATCGTCGAAGCTAAGGGCCATGACCCTGATGCTTCCTTCATGTGCCCGTAACACGATCGGGGCGGCGCCCGGATCATTCATCCGCAAATCCCATAGTCGCACTGTGCGGTCGTCGCTGCCGGTCACCAGCCAGCGTCCGGTCGGACTGAGCGTTAGGGCACTGATATTGTCCTCGTGTCCACGCAACACAACGGGGGAAGCGGCCGGATTCTGGGCAGCAAGATCCCACAACCAGACCTCGTGCATCAAGCCTCCGGCAGTACCGGTGATGAGCCAGTGGCCATTCCTATTAAACTTGATATCGTTAATTTTCTCGGGAGATCCGCGAAGGACGAAAGGGCTGAGCGCAGGGTCTTGGGCATTCAAGTCCCACAACCAAACCTCACTTTTGGTCCCATCATCCTCAGTGGCTACCCAGCGGCCGTCGAGGCTAAAGGCAACCCTCATAAGATTTTCACCGGGACCGCGCAGCGCGATGACTCGGGCAACGGCCAAGTCCTTAGAGGTCAAATCCAAAAGTCTCGTTTTACCGTGATCATCACTTGCAACGAGCCAGCGGCCGTCCGGGCTAAAGAAGATCGTCGCGATGAGTATGTCATAGCTCTGGAGGAAGACTGGCTTGGCGGCCGGGTCCTTGCCGCTCAAGTCCCAAAGACGCACTGTCTTATCGGGTCCGCCAGTAGCGAGCCAGCGGCCGTCCGGACTCATCGCGACGGCTTGGCTACCTTCTTCCGGCAGTAGAATCGGACTGCCGGCTGGATCTTTGGCCAGCAGGTCCCAGAGCCGTACGGTTGAGTCTTTGGCATGGGTGACCATCCAGTGACTATCTGAGCTGATACATCCTTCATACCCCTGCAGCAGGAAAGGAGTGGTGACCGGATCGTCAATACTCAGATCCCATAGTCGGGCCGTGCCATCATGACTATCAATTACTAACCAACGGCTGTCTGGGCTGAAAGCCACAGCGATAATGCACCCAACCCTTCCTTGTTGTAGAACGCTGCCATCGATCACGCGCTTCGGACTCAGATCCCAGAGTTGCGTCGTGCCGTAGTCATCGCCAATAACGAGCCATCGTCCGTTGGGACTAAAGATTGCCGTAGAGATGCCGATGCCATCTCCTTTGACTGGCAGGGGTCTGACGACTGGATTTTTGGCACTCAAATCCCACAGCCAAGCTAGTTTTTGTGTGTTACTTACGGCGACCAACCAGCGGTTGTCGAAACTGATTACAATATTGCTGAAGTATTTGTTTTGCACGAGCGGTAGCCCTCCGACAAGAGCGAGCGCATCTCTCAAGGATTGCTCGGCGTCAGGAACCCGGGTCTCTTGTATTCGCTCTTCTTCGCGCACCGCCTCAACGCCGAGTAACACGCTACGGACAGCAAATGGTTTCAGAATTGCAGCAGACTGAACAGCGAGACGTCTGGTATCAGCGATTCGTGTCTGCTTTTCGGCCGCCGTTCGTGCAATTCTTTCTTTTTCGGCATTGTCCCTTGCAATTCCTTCCTGCCGCTTGGCTTCAATCGACTGATTAAATGCGTAGATCGTGAGCAGGCATAGAGCAAAGATTATGACTGCTGTCACCACGACAAGCCATTGTGCGCGGCGGGTACGTGCACGTTGGCTAGCTAAAACAAAATCAGCCTGCAGAGGTGTTACGTTGGGCAGTTCGAGCTGATTCGCGCTTGCTTTGGGCAACCAATCTTCCGCCTCTTTCAGATCGCGACCCGAAAGCAATGCTGAACTGGGACGGCGCTTAACGTCCCAATCATTGGCGCGTTGGATAAGCCATGTATGCACCACCAAAAGTTCGAAATTTGTATTGATCGCCTCCTCTAAAGACTTAATGCCGATCTCGAAATCATCGACGGGTCTGAGTAGAGTCCACTGGGGGAGCCGTAACGCCTCATGGAGGGCCGTTTTGTCGAAGCCGTCCTCAATCTGGACAGGCAACAATCTCTTTTTCTGGAGGCTCGCTTGCTCGATTTCGCTACGAACTTCCGATGAGACCACAGAAAGTCGGCTAATAATGGCAATGAAGACATCCGAATCCCGAATCAGAGTTGCGAGCTGGTCCTTGTAAGACGGACCGGGAGTTAAAGTCCAATCGCCTTTTGGTTCAATCCCGCGCGCCTGCAATGTCTCGTCTAGTCTCTTCCTGAATTCGGTGTCCGATTCGCGCGCATAACAAATGAAAGCGGATAAAGATCGCTGGCGACGCTTGTCAAGCCCGGCGCTCTTCAGCGGAGATTCTTCCGGCGGTGGCTGAGTCTCTACGGAATCCATTGCTTGTCCAACTCTCGATCTGCGCCACAATCCGTACCGATGAAGCGGCGCTCAACGTGGGAAAGGATGCCAAACAATCCCGAAATTGTCAGTATTGATATCGCATGCTTCTCACCTCCAACATCCGGCGGAAATTTGGTTCCAATGAGACATTTCTGCTCACCCTCGAGAGCAATTGCGGCGGATATGGAAAGAGAAACTTTGCTTTCGGTCGGTACGTTGACGGAATTGCTCTTTTCCATTCATTTGACAGTCCGATCTACTCTGTCCCGATTGCGGAGACGTGAATCGGTGCTGAACTTCCAGAAAAAAAATTTGGTCTGTGGCGATACAGCGCCCATCTACAAACGGATAATTAGGAAGTGTCACCTCCAATGAGGGGCCGGTGTGCGTCCTTTCGTTCCGATCGCATGCGGGCTTCTTTTTGTTGCTGCTTCGCTTCTGATTTGTCGCTTTGCTGGATTGACACCTCGCGTCTCCGGATCCGTCTAAAATATTCGCCGCCGGCTAACGACTTGCGGGCTAACTTTGGTCTGACGCTTGAGCTTGGGATCTCGCCGTGGACAACCTTTGCCTTATGCCTTTCGTATCCCGTATCTTCAACCGAGTCAGCCCTCGGGACTGTTTTGAGGCTCTCGGCAATTGCCCAAGCTTTGACCGTATTCCGATCGGGAGCCGGGAGGGGCTTACCATCACCGTGATCATCCTGATTGTTCTCTCGAGCGAGTTCGTTCAGGAAGTTGCGATCTGTTTCACGGATGCCTTGATCCAGGATCGAGGCGTGAGAGGAAGCTTCGCTAGCGTTGATGGTGTTAACCTCGGTACCACAAAAACCGCAATGTAAACCGCGACTCCGCAAGACAAGGCGATAGGCGGAAAAATCCAGTGATTGCACTTCCACGCCTCCATGATCATCCCGGCGCCAGCCCTAGCCAATATCCGCGACACCGTTGCCGGATGGACGTTGAAAAGCCTCGCGGCGTCAGCGGCAGTTTTCATCCCATTTGATACCATCGAAACTATCTCATCCTGTTGAACCGGTCTGAGTTTGGGACGACGCCCACCGATTCCACTTGCCCGTCGACGCTTCCCAGCTACACAATTTAGCCGGAGAAACGCGGCATGACATTGAAGCGAAAACCAGAATCCCCCGGCACCACTGCCGAAGCGCGTTTTCAAACGACGTCTCGCCATCACACGAGGTTTTTGGATTTATCTAAATTGGGATTAACAAGCCTGCCGGAGTCGATCGGCGAGCTGACGCTGGACCTTTCCGGCAATCGGCTGACAAGCGCGGCGGAGTCATTCGGTAACGTCATTAGCCTGGAAGAGCTGAACCTTTCCGATAATCAGCTCACGAGCCTGCCGGACTGGCTCGGCAAGCTTACCAATCTGAAGGCGCTATACCTTTCCGGCAATCGGCTCACACGCCTGACGAAGTCAATCGGCAACGTCACGAGCCTGGAAGAGTTGGACCTTTCCAATAATCAGCTCACGAGCCTGCCGGACCGGCTCGGCAACCTGAAGGCGCTGTATGTTTCGCACAATAAGCTCACAAGCCTGCCGGACTGGCTCGGAAGGCTTTACGACCTGAAGGCGCTGTACCTTTCCGATAATCAGCTCACGAGCCTGCCGGACTGTTTCGGCTGGCTTAGCAGACTGAAGGCGCTGGACCTTTCCCACAATCAGCTCACGAGCCTGCCGGATTCGCTCGGAAAGCTGACTAACCTGCAATCGCTGGACCTTTCCGAAAATCACCTCAAGAGCCTGCCAGTTGGAATCCGCGGGTTACGTACGCTCACGCACCTTTTCCTCCATGAAAACCCGGCGCTCGGTCTCCCGCTGGAAGTGCTTGGTCACACCGCCATCGAGGTATGGCAAACACAGAAGAAGCCCGCCGATCCCGCCTCCATCCTCGACTACTACTTCCGTATCCATTCGCCGGAGCGGGAAGGCGAGCGTACGGGGCAGCTGCTGCGCGAATTGAAGGTGATCCTTGTCGGGCGCGGCGAAGTAGGGAAGACCTCCCTTATAGAAGTTCTCAAAGGCGGGAAGTTCGTCGAGGGCAAGAGAAAAACCGAAGGAATTGCGATCACCCGCTGGTCGCTGATGCTGCCAGATGGCGAGGCTACCGCTCTGGTTTGGGATTTCGGTGGACAAGAGATCATGCACGGGACACATCAGTTTTTCCTCACCCACCGCAGCCTATACCTTGTGGTGGTGGACGGGCGACACGGTAGGGCAAAGCAGGACGCGGAGTATTGGCTGAAGCTCACCCGTGCCTTCGGCGGGCAATCGCCGGTGCTCGTAGTGCTGAATGCGCAAAGGCGGCACGCCTTCGATACCGATCGCGAGTATCTGGCGACGAAATACGATGTCGCACGTGATCATTTCTTCCGCACGGACTGCGGCGATGGTGACAGCATCGGGCTGTTGCGCGGGGCGATCGAACATGAAGCCGCCAAGATGCTCGCGACGAAGGAACTTTTCCCCGCGGAATGGTGGGCGGTAAAGCAGCGCCTGGGCGCAATGAAGGAGCGCGGAGAGAACTATCTTTCGGACGAAAGCTACGAAAACCTTTGTCAGGAACTCAAAGTCGCGGGAAAGGATTCTGAGATTCTGTTGCGCAGGTTATCTGATCTCGGCACGGTGGTAAGTTTTCCTGATCGGCAGCTGCGGGAACTAGCGGTGCTCAATCCCGAGTGGGTGACGGGCGGAATTTATCGCGTCCTAAACGACGACCAGCTCCGGGAGAAGCGTCACGGTCAACTCGCCTGGTGCGAGCTGACGCGCATCCTGCCTGCCGACCGCTGGCCGGAGAAGCGGCATCGGTTTTTGGTGGAGTTGATGCGGAAGTTCGAGCTTTGTTTCCCATTGGAAGGGGAATCGGAGACGGAACTCGTTCCGGAGCTTCTGCCGGACAAGACACCTGCGCTTGACGATTGGAATTCGGCGGAATGCCTAGTGTTTCTATACCAATATGCGGTACTGCCGCACGGAGTACTCCCGCGCTTTACCACCCGTACCCATCCCAAGAGCCGAAACCGTGACCGATGGCGCAGCGGAGTAGTGTTGGTTCACGAGGGAGCGGAGGCGGTCATCCGCGCCGATTACGACAAGAACCAGGTTATCGTATGGGTGCGCGGACGGTATGCCGACGCGCGACGCGGTTTGCTGACGGTGGTGCGGGACCATTTCGCCGTGATTCACGGACAGATCAAAGGTTTAAATCCACAGGAGTTGGTGGCGGTGAAAGGACATCCGGAAGTTACCGTTTCATTCGATGATCTCATTAAGGACGAGCGAGAAGGTGTGCGGACAACACGCGTGACCCTGGAAGGAAAGCGAACGGAGGTGGATATCGCTGAGTTGCTTAACGGCGTAGAAAGCCCGGAAGACCGGGCGAAGCGGGCGAAGCAAGAGGAACGGCTTGGCGGGGTTAAAACGATTATCTACGATCAAAGCACTATTATGCGTGATCACATCCAACAGAATATCAGCGGTGGGACGTTCCACGGGCCGGTGGCGGCGGTCATGAAGGAATGCGCCAGCATCATTAATAGTCAGCCGCCTGGTGAGCGGAAGGAATTGCTCGAAACCCTTCAAAAGCAGATTGCCGAAATCATCAGCGGTCCGCCGGAAGAGAAGCAGCAGTTTAAGAAGATGGTCGCTGATCGGCTGAAAGAGTTGACCGCGGGCGTGGCTTCTGGAACGCCAGACCGTGCCTGGTATTCAGTCTCCTCAAAGGGTCTGCTGGAGGCGGCAAAATTTGTAAAAGACTTTTCCGCCGAGATTGGCGGCACGCTCAAAAATCTCGGCAGCAGCTTCTGGACGGATTTCAAGCTGACGGACATTTTTCGGTAGTTTGCGTCCGCTTACAAATCCGTCCCGCCGAAGGATATGCAGAGAGCGTAAACTTCCGGGGGCAAATGTAGTAGCATGTCCGGATGAGCGATCCGACACAGTGTTCTATTTACCGGTTCCGGCTGGAAAGAGGTTCTGCAAACCGGGGTAATGACAGTTTTGGCTGACTGTCACGCGCCGTGGTTCCGCCTTCGGACCTCGAGGTTGAGCCGGTTTCCCCGCGTGTCTTCAGTTCGTCGATCAATTCCCGTCGAATCGTTTCCGCTTCCGGCACGAGCGGCTCTACGGTTGCGGCAATGTCGAGGGGTGAAGAGGAGTCCGGCAAGTTCCTCGGTTGAGAAAGGTGCAAGTCGGTCGCTCATATGGCCAATCCTATTTTGGTTTGATGCCCTTTGGACGCAACCAGAAGATGAATCAAGCGAATGCTCTTCGACCCAAAGCAAGACTTTCCAGCTTGACCAGTGGTATGCCTGAACACTTTCATCGTCCCATGCCTGCGAAAGTTTCATCAGTTGCGGACAAAAAAGTGACGAAGAGAGGAAGGTAGCAAGAAACGTAGAGGCTTGGTTCAAGTCCGAAGGCTTTGAGCCGTTTTTGGCGATCCAAGTAAGTACTATGTCAGCCCTAAACGCTCGTGTTATCTCGGAGCTAAAATCTTCGGATTACTTTGTCTTTATCAATTTTGCTCGGGAAGAGATTTCGTCAGTCACGGATCCGTTTAAACGCGGATCTCTTTACACCAATCAAGAACTAGCCGTAGCGATAGCGTTAGATTTCACGGACAAAATGATGATTCTGCTCAACGAGCGCGACACGATGAGGGAAGGAATTTTCGGATTCATGGTGTCCAATACGGAAGAATTCGATTCTTTCGATAGGATTGTTCCCATCATTAAAGAAACCGTATCATCGGCTGGCTGGGACACGTCATTCTCTCGTAATCTGAGCGTCAAGAATGAGCGAAGAGAATCTAGACCGGCTGACTACTATGACCAAGAGAAACGTCCCCTGTTAATCGCACACATTGACGTACACAATTCACGGCCCGACGTACCCGCTTCTGATTGCGCAATTCGTCTATTAAAAATATTCAGCGAGAGCCAAGGTGAAAGATTGGGCCCCGACAGAGAGCGATTAAAAGTTACAATGCGGTCGGGCGCGTACCAGCAGTCCATTTGGCCGAATTCCTACGGTACATTCGATCTATATGGAATTGATGTAGATGACTATCCGAACACTTATCTTCTAAGCGAATCTGACGTTCCACGGTGCCCAATTCTTTCCACACGCGAAAAACATCTTCTAACATACGAAATCTTCGCCAGCGGGTTCCCGAAGGTTACGAAAGAGATAGAGGTGGATTTAACTAAGGAAAAGCCTTATTTCGACCCCAAAATACCGTACTCTCCTTCAGGAGCTCCGACCACCACGCAAGTAATTTCAGATCCGGTCAAACACTTCTACGAACAGCAGCCTTCAGAGCTTCCTGATTCGTTTGGTGCCACAGTGATCAGGATAGAACCTTCCGCTGGCGGATCTGTCGACTAACCTCTGTGACAGCGACCCAATCCGAAGCGCTAGGCATGAGCGAGATACGAAAACGAAGTTCAGATTGGAAGAAGGTATTCAAGCACTTGTCTGACGTGCAGCGTTATTGCAGCGACTACATTGCTTCGTGGGGTCCGCAGGCAATACCGGTAGATAGGATTTGGTGTAATGTGCTTTTTATCAGGTCTGTTGTCGCCATGAAAAGCATCCTCATATTGATTCACCACGATGCAGTCGATGACGCTGCAATCATCTTACGGACGATATTCGAGATAGAATTTCAGCTAGGCGCAATCAAAAGCGACCGAGAGATAGCGGTCCGTTTGATTCAAGCATCGGAAGCGGGCCGCCTGAAGCGCTTAAAGAGGTTCCTCGACTCTGGGCGACCTCTGCCGGAAGGATTGACGGAGGAAGAGATCAATCGGCAATGGGAACAAGCGAAGGAAACCGCCAAAGAACTACAAAAGATATTTTTAGCTAAGGCGGCTAATCTTGAGAACGAATACCGCATTTTTTACTCTGCGCTTTCGGACGCCGCGCATGTCTCGCCTGTTGGTTTACGCCACTATCTCGAAGAAGGTGACGCGCCTGGAAGTTATCGGACTAATTCCAGCAGAAGCTTGTTCAGTCCTGAGCTTGTAATGGCATTGGCAGGCGCAACCGAGTTGGAAACACTGAAGATTGTAAAGCAGATCCGAGGGGACGCAGGCGACGAGAAGCTCGAGGCGCTGGCGCTGGAAAACGGGCAAATCATCGACGCTGTTCGTCAGCAAGCCCTTCAGACCGAAACTTAGCTAGGAATAATCGGCGCGATGCCCGAAAACAAAAAGGCGACCGATCCGTGGTCGCCATTCTCTGCTGGTTGTTGCTAGCGGCTTACTTGGTTATTTCTTGCCTCATTTGCGGTCAGAACCGCGATCGCCGAGTCAATGTCCGGGATCGTTACGTCTGGCGGTCGCTGAACGATCGCGCCGTGCCAGCATGAGAGCGGGAGATTCTCGGGGGCACCAGGTTCAAGACTGTAGGCTTGCGCTTGGATAGATTGTTTGCATGCCTGAACCTTCGGTATCGTCCATTGCGATCTATCAACTTCGCGTAGTGCTCTGCGGCGTGAGTCCGCTGGTGTGGCGGCGGCTGCTCGTGGTCAGCATAACCAGTATCGCCGAACTCCACGAAATCCTTCAGAATGCATTCGGCTGGAGTGGCGAACATCATGGAACACCAAAAGTAACCATATTTCAGACTTCGGACTATATTCCTGTCACGAATAGCTGCCGGCCTCTTTATGGGTCGGACATCAGAGTCGATTTCTCGATCTAGCCTCAATGCAAATCATGATTCTAAGACCCTCTTTTGCTCAAGACGGATCGCCCGCGGTAGCAGCCCAAAGTTCTTGTAAAATTCAAGTACCTCCTCGTTGCCAACTCCAACGAAGACGATGATTTTTTCCGCCTCGTTCTCTTCAAACCATTCCATGCACCTGTTTACGCATTTGCTGCCGACTCCTTGCTTACGATACCGTGCCAAGATGAACATTGAGTCAATCTCCCCTACTTTGTGTGTGCCGGAACCGGAACTATCATTGGCAACCGAGCAGACGCAATAGGCAGCGCATTCATCGATCTTTGTAACCGCTAAGATAACGAAAAGTTGTCCTGTTATTGCCTTGTGTTCCAGTTCTGCCTTCCGTTGTAAAAAGGTGCTCTTGGCAAAGACTTCCGCGAAATGCGGAGATTTTTCCGCGTGTAAATCGTTAAGCTTCTCCCAGAGCGGCCGCATTTTGCCCAACAACTCAGCACCCCCTTCGATGAATCTCAATTCGATTTGATCCACAATGGGAACTATTTCAACTTAAACTCTTCAATTCCCGGGTCCTTCCACCATAGACGGACAACGGGTTGAATTTATCCGACAAGTACACAGAATTCGGACTTCGGACAACAGCAGTGATGGATCAGCCTCCTTACTCTTCACTGTTGCGAACGTGGCCGTGATCTGCGACATCGGCACCACCTTCGGGAAAAACGAACAAGCAATTCGGATTCGAATTTTGACCAGTCAGTCAAGGTTTCCCTCCCCGACAAAGGACACATATTTTCTGCAAACCCGCACTTAATACACAATTTTGCTTCAAACTTTTCGACCAGAAAACATGTGTCCACGCAGAAACATGGAATACAATTAATTCATGTAACAGACTGTTGAGCAGCGGATTACGTAGATTTGGAGAATCTACCCAACAGGACACACCTTTTCTTCAATGCGCAGTGCTCGGCTTTTCCCGAAAATGGGATTGAGGAGAAATCGAGGGCTATCCGATATTTTTTGGCAGTTTGGGCAAAGGTGGTCAGCAGACGATTCGTCAAAAAACAGCAGATCCAATGGACGCTGCGCGGAGCGCATCTTTTGCTGCAGACAAGAACGAGGGTCCTCGACGAGGATCTGGACGATCTATTCCGCCGTTGGTATCCAAAAGTCAGGTCACAACCACAAACGCAGGAGCCAGAGCGCAAGGCGGCTTGACCCCCGACCTTTTGACGCTCTCCGACCCTGGGCAACTGGTCCGCCAAGAAAGCGGCGTAACCCCCCGGAATCTCCTGCTCTCTACTTACTGTGCCAACGGCGGGCTGTTTGACTCCGGTTTGAGCGGCGGCAGGCCCGCTAGGCGGATCGCGACCAGGAGAGCGACCACGAACAAGCTTGTCACGAAGCCGGCGACTCCGGGCCACCCCTGCCGCGCCCAGAACCATCCGCCCGCGGTCCCGAGCACGCTTGACCCAAGGTAGTAGAGCAGCAGGTACAGCGAAGCGGCCTGCGCTCGGTGCTGCAACGCACGTCGCCCGACCCAGCTGCTGGCCACCGAATGCGCCCCGAAGAAGCCCACCGTGACCACCACCATGCCGGCGAGGATGGCCACAAGCCAATCCGAGACGGTCAAACCGACCCCAGCGATCGCGACGACGATTGTGAGCCAGAGCACCTTGCGCCGTCCGAACCGTCCGGCCAAATGGCCGACCCAGGCTGAACTGGCGCTCCCGACAAGGTAAACGATGAAGATGGCGCCAATGGCGGTCTGGCTTAGGTTGAAAGGCGGCGCAAGCAGCCGGTAGCCGATGTAGTTGTAGAGGGTCACGAACCCGCCCATGACCAGAAAGGCTTCGGCGAACAGCCACGGCAGGCCCGGATCGCCGAAGTGGTGGAGGAAGGACCTCGGGATTTCGCGACACCGTAGTGCGTGCGGCGCGAAGTTGGACGATGGCGGCAGGCTGTGCCAGAACGCAAGAGCCGCGAGCAGGGCCAGCACGCCGACGGCGGCGATAGCCACCCGCCAGGAGGACAGATCGGTCACGGCACCCGTGACCAGCCGGCCCGACATGCCGCCTAGGGCGTTTCCGCTGATGTAGAGGCCCATTGCAAGCCCGATGGCTTCGGCGTGCATCTCTTCGCTGAGGTAGGCCATGGCCACGGCCGGCACCCCGCCGAGCGTCAGGCCCGCCAAGGCGCGCATCAGGAGCAGGGCGGACCAGCTCGGCTCGACGGCGGCAACGAGGGTCAGGAGGGCCGACGCGAACAGCGAGCCCACCATGACTGGCTTGCGTCCCCACACATCCGAGAGCGGACCTGCAATGAGCAGGCCGATGCCGAGCATACCCGTGGACAGCGACAGCGCCAGGCTGCTCTCGGCCGGGCTGACGCGGAACTTGGCGGTGAAAACCGGCAGCAGAGGCTGCACGCAATAGAGCACGGCGAAGGTTGAGAACCCTGCCGCGGTCAGGGCCAGGGTGACGCGGCGGAAGGCTGGGGTCCCCGTTTTGATGTCCTTATTGGAGGTTGCCCCGTCAATGGGCGACTGCGCTTTCATGGCACAAATGTGGCAAACATGATAGGACTCTGGACGCCGCAACTAATAGTTCTTTCGTGGTATTTACAATTGCCTTTAGATGCTCTACTAAAATGCCGCACTGACGTAACGGTTCGAAACTGTTCTCGATCGAGCCGTCACCGGTGATGTTCGTCGGTAAGGTGCATATCGTTTCGGTCGGGTTGAGCTGAGCGCCGGACGGAATGGCTGCGCAGGACAGGGTAATGGCTCAATCCAGCCGCGCTCAAGTACAAGTCATCTGGTTGAAGGAAGCCGACGCCAACCCAAATCTGCCTTTCCCTCAGCACGCTCAAGTCCTGGAAAAAGAGTTGGAGGAGATCGTACGAATAATCGGCAAACGATTCGTACACGCCAAACTCTGTTTCGTTTCCAGCCGCAGCTATGGCGGATATGCCACAACAACGCTCAACCCCGAACCATTCGCCTATGAAAGCGGCTTTGCCGTCAAATGGTTGATCGACGAACAGATCAAAGGCAATAAGAATCTCAACTTCGATGCCGCCCGCGGCGAACTCCAAGCCCCGTGGCTAGCTTGGGGTCCATACCTGTGGGCAGACGGCACTACCAAGAGAGCTGACGGATTGTTCTACGAAAAATCTGACTTCAGCGACCACGATGGCACTCATCCAAGCCCGAGCGGAAAATCCAAGATCGCCAACCTGCTCTTGCAGTTTTTCAAAACAAACCCCACAACCAAAGGCTGGTTCCTAGACAGGCCCCAAAACTGAACCGATGTCGCTACAGTTTTGAAAAGTGAACCGGTAGAGTTTTCAGATTTCAACAGGCACAGTTTTCAGACTTCAACCGGTACAGTTTCCAAATCTCTACCGGTACAGTTTTCAGACTTCAATAGGCACAGTTTTCAGACTTCAACCGGTACAGTTTCCAAATCTCTACCGGTACAGTTTTCAGACTTCAACCGGTACAGTCTTCAGACTTCAACCGGTACAGTTTCCAAATCTCTACCGGTACAGTTTTCAGACTTCAATAGGCACAGTTTTCAGACTTCAACCGGTACAGTTTCCAAATCTCTACCGGTACAGTTTTCAGACTTCAACCAGTACAGTCTTCAGACTTCAACCAGTACAGTCTTCAGACTTCAACCAGTACAGAGTACAGTTTCCAGATTTCAACCGGTACAGTTTTCAACGTTGAACTGGTCCCAAAGGTAGATTTTTCAATATGCGTCAATCATGCAAAGCATATTCAAAAATTACAAATGCCACACCGTGAATTGATCGAGCGCTTGTTAATGCTTATCACATTCACAAAGTGGCTCTAGGAGCTATTCCTTGCAATCCGAAAATACGATCTTTAAATACTCATTGGGGGACTTGCGCATAATGCCAAATCGGCTAAACTAAATACATCAACGGTGAGTGCTTACCAAATGAGTTAAGCACTGCGAGCCGAGGGGCATTGCGGAAACGACAGACAGCGCTGTTCGGAGACAGTAGCAAGAAGCCCGATGCGTGTGAAGGACTGACTGAAGCATGCATAAATACTGAGCCCAATTCGCAAGGGGCAGTCAGGCAGTAGCAAAATCACCACCGCAGAGCAATCTGGGTGGTGATTATGTTTTGGGGCACTATTGCCGTGATGGGTGACACCCGTTTGCGGCATGAGCCGATCCTGGCAGTAGGAACTATTTCTTCGGTTCACAGTCGCCGGCGGCAAATGTCGGTTGGATGGCAGCGCCACTGCGCACATCGATGTCCATGAGCGTCGGCAATGATTTCAGTTTAGTGAGCAGAATGGCGCCGGCATCACCATTCGAGCCCGTAGAAAAAGTCTTCTTGCAACCGCTGTGCGAGGGCGTGACTTTAACGCTTAATCGGAGCAAAAGAGGATCGTCGCGCTTTGGCTCGTCCGACGGGCTCTCGGAGTTATCGGTTCCGCTCTCAGGCACAAGCGACCTCAGATCATAGCTGGCAAGAATGTAACCGTAAGTGGTTCGTTTCTTCGATACCGCCGGAACTACCACTCCGCTACTGTTGAGGAGAGCCACATCCTCATCAGCAATATCGTAAGCCCCTTCCAATTCACTGCGAATGAACAGTGTGTTCTTGTTGTGTACGGAAAGCACGGCGACAATCGGGCACTGTTGTGATTTTGGATTGAGCCAAACGGCGGGGGCGGTCCAATCCGCAGCGCAGGACTCAGCACCGTCGATCAACGGTGACCGCACCTCAAGAAAGTGTTTCGAGTGATACTCGCGGCGCCGCGATGCAGCAACGACGTCTCCTGTGAGAAGATTCAAGTCTATCGATTCACGCGGACGAGTGGTGTCAGAGTCGTATTCAACATGGGTGTATCCGATCAGGTCCCATTGTCCATTGCGAAGCTGATACTTATATATAGTTTTGCCTTTCTCGTTCGTCGCTTCCAGATCGAGTACGTCGTTCTTGATCGAAATTCGCGGCGGATTGCCGAGAAGTGAGACAGCCGATTCACTCTCCGCGGATTTGTGCAGCAGTCCGTCGGCATCGCGCAGGGCGATCAACAGCCTGCGCTCGCCGACGCTTTTCGCCGCTATGGCAGGGTCGGTATCCGACATTACGAGCACCGAATCCTTGAGACCATCCTTGTTGAGATCGCCCTCTGCGTGTGCCTCCATGTACCAGCCCTTGGGCAGGAAGCCGGCAGCACTCCTGGCCGTGCTGGCGATCGGCGGAGCCGCAGTCTTGGTCATTGACTCAACTGCGTCGGCTTCTCTGGCTAAATATGGCAGCGCACAGAAGGTAGCAAGGAAAAGCAAACTCTCGGTTGTCCGCATGCAAACCTTCGCCTCCGGCATCGACTACATTATACGGTCCAACTTTTATAGGCAATTAGCTGCACCTTTACAACCGTATTACAACTCATTGCTATTCTGGTAATGGGTAAACAGTATCTCGTCATCAAAGAAGCGCGGACGATTCAGGACGGAATCGCCTGAGCAAATGCGCATCTCACCGCCAACGCCAACGGCCGCCATCGCTGCATCCGTGCGGATAAACACGTCTCAATCTCGCTCTCACTGAGGCCCGATCAACCATGTTATCGCTTCGAATCGCCCAAAACCGCCTGAGAAGGTTGCCCGGAGAGCAGTTCTGGTGCTGGGTCTATCTGGTGTTCGTCCTCGCGGTGTGCGCGCTCACGGGGTGCGGCGTGAGCAATGCTGAGGCTGGTTATGCCGCCGAAGGTGCAATCGAAGAAGGGCAAGACAAAATATTCCTCGGTTCAACGACGCTAGAGAGATATGCTGCAAACGAGCGACATCCTGCGTTCATCGTTTTTGCAAGGGATGGAAAGGAGTTGCTCAAAGAAACAGCAAAACCGGAAGAAAAGTTGACTCTCGTCTCGGTGCCCATCGACAACAATGATGACAAAAGAATCATTCCCTGTGCAGATGCTCCGGGAGACCGACGCGGCAAACGAAACTATCTCTTCAATCTGGCTATCGACGGCATCCCCGCAGTAGTGGTTGAACGGCAGAAGGAAAACGGTACCTTCGACTACGAGATATTTCGTCTTTCCAGGAAAGTAGAGAAGCTTGCCACGATTGCCAACGGCTACGCACGCATTCAGATGCAAACTACCAATATCCCCGGTTGCTATGAGATCCTGGCCAATGACTGCTTTACAGATTATTCAGGAGCGAGATCTGTGGCGCCGGAGATTCTCCTCGCCTACCAAAGCGGCGCCTTGACACTGGATTGCAAAGGAATGCAAAAGCCGGCACCGGACCGAAAACAACTAAAACTGATGCGAAAAGCAATCAAGTCCGAGTTCCAACGACTTCATGGCCAGGTGCCGCCCGAGCTAGCCGCCGAGGTGCTCGATCTCTATTACTCGGGAAACGCCAAACAAGCGCGAGCATTCTTCAACAGTGCCTGGGCTGGACCCAGAGCTGCAAAAGCCGACTATTGGGATTACCTGATGACAGAAGCGGCTCATAGTCCTTATTGGAGGGACATCCTAGCCATGAACAACTCAGTCGAGAAGTAAGTGATGTAAGCTGGAGAATCTGGATCTACAAGCCCGAATAATTTGCGACCGAAACGAGTGATACTGGATGCGCTGAGGCACCCAGTATCATTTCGTCTTAGCGAGTGGAGAGGAGAGGATTAGAGAAGAATCCGGTCGATGTCTTTGATATTCGATCGCACGAGATTGAGATCTCTATATTTTTGGTCGATGATCCGGTTGATATCAGTGTTGGTTGGCGATTTTGGATCAACATCCTTCAACTGATAGTTCAGATTATCGATATCTCTTAGCAATTGCTGCTCTTGCGATTGCAAGAACCGGCGGCTGCTCTGTACACGGAATGCCATCTGCGGGTCACTGATGACCGCTTGAGCCGGAGTTGTGGTTCCTGCAAGCAATAGAAGGAGCGCAATGCCACTTACCAGAATTGATTTGATTGTTTTTCTGTGCTCGTTCATCTTTTTCGAGCCCCCTTTCTTGTTGTCCTAGTAAGATAACAATCTAACTGCATAAAGTCAAGCCTAACTAGTTAGTTATTATTCATTGGTCGCCTTTAATCTGGCAAAGCGGTCTGCCTCCGAGAATCCCACCGGAGCCTGCTCATACTCAGCCGCAAAATGCCGTAAGGGAAGTCAGGACAAGTATTCCGGATAAAATGCCGTCCATTTGAGCGATCCTTTATAGATAAGGAATAGGGTTTTAATCCCCAGAACTTGCCAGATCCCGATGCCCGACTTGTAAAGAGAAAACAATACTTGACGACTGTTCCATTCACCCAAAAGCTCTGGCAATCGGAGCTATATAATCGTGTTTTTCCAGGAGCCAACCACAGATGCCCAGCCTGAAGACATCAGTGCCCGGTGCTGCAGAGGAACAGTCCTATCATTACTGGACTGATGTCACTTTGCGTTTCGGCGACACAGATCAGATCGGTCATATCAACAATGCAGTCTACGCCTCGCTTTTCGAATCGGGTCGTTGTCACTTTGCGGCAGGACTTTTTCTTGTCGCCGATCAGAGTGGCAGACTGTTTACATTGGCAAGAGTGGCGATTGACTTCGTCCAGGAGATGCACTATCCAGGCGGCGTCAGAGTGGGCACGCGGATACTTTCTGTTGGCAAGAGTTCACTCTCACTAGGCCAGGCGATCTTTAAAGATGATGTCTGTTGCTCAGTATCAGACTCAGTGATGGTTCTTGTCGATCGCAAGACTCGTCGATCGACGCCATTGACGCATGAACTGCTGCAGATGATCGACGCCTTGAGAGCGTCTGAGAAAATGGACGAACCACGCCAACGGAACTCGGCAAGGTAGCGTGCGGATTGGAGCGAGTCTACGCGGCGATCAAGCGTAGCGCAGGCGACGGAGCGCTTTAAATAATGGGCATTCTTGTCAGCTGTCAATCGATTGGCAAATCGTACAGCTCACGCCCTCTGTTCACCGATATCTCGTTCGGAATCGAAGAGGGCGATCGACTGGGATTGATTGGTCCTAATGGATCAGGCAAGTCGACCTTGCTCAAGATCCTTTCCAATATCACAAGTCCTGATCAAGGCCAGTTGGTATCACGGAAAAACCTGAGACTTGCGTACGTCGAGCAGGATGAATCATTTCCGGATGATCAAACAATCCAGACGATTGTAGAAGAAGCTGCATCCAGGGCTCCTTTTGAGGATCACGAGCGGGCCGCCTCGGTAGATTCCACTCTTCATCAAATGGGTTTTCCAGATCGCCGGGCCCTGGCGGGCACCTTATCTGGTGGCTGGCGCAAACGACTTGCCTTAGCTTGTGCCCTTGTACAGGAACCGGAATTGCTGCTGTTGGACGAGCCGACCAATCATCTCGATCTCGAAGGTGTATTGTGGCTGGAGAACTGGCTTAGATCCACGCGATTGTCGTTCGCGGTTGTTAGCCACGATCGAGCTTTTCTGGAGTCCGTCGTCAACCGGATGATCGAACTCAATCCAACCTACCCGCAGGGTTTTATCAGTGTAAAAGGGAACTACAGCCAATTCCTTCTTGCTCGTGATGAACAATTGAGCGCCCAGGCCAATCTACAGCAAGCATTAGCGAGCAAGGTGCGGCGCGAGATCGCCTGGTTGCAGCGTGGTGCACGAGCAAGACAAACCAAGTCGCGGGGGCGGATCCAAGAGGCCGGCAAACTGATGGAGGAACTGGCGGAGGTGAAAGCGCGTAACGCCTTGAAAGCGGCCGCGATTGAAATCGGCTTTGATGCGTCCGGGCGTCAGGCAAAGGAACTCATTTCACTGAAGGAAATCGGCAAATCATTCGGCGAAAACAAGCTGGTGTCGAATCTCAGTTTTACACTCTGCCCTGGTGCCAAACTTGGCTTGGTCGGCAGGAACGGCAGCGGTAAAACGACATTGTTGCGCCTGATCGTCGGCGAACTGGAGCCCGATAGAGGAACGATCAAGCGCGCGGCAGATCTGAAAATCGTCTTGTTCGATCAGAATCGCGAACAACTCGATCAGTCGAAAACCTTGCGTGCATCACTATGCGCAGAAAATGATGCGGTCGTTTATCGCGGCAGAAGTTTGCATATTTCAACCTGGGCGAAGAAGTTTCTCTTCCGCCCAGATCAGTTGGACATGCCCGTGAGTTACCTTTCCGGAGGTGAACAGGCGCGCATACTGATCGCCAACTTGATGCTCAAGCCGGCTGATGTTCTCATTCTCGATGAACCAACCAACGACCTCGACATTCCATCATTAGAGGTGTTGGAAAACAGCCTCGAGGATTTTCCAGGAGCCGTCATCATTGTCACGCACGATCGCATGATGCTCGACACCGTCTCCAATCGCATTCTGGCACTAGATGGACAGGGAAGAGCCGAATTCTTCGCCGATTACGAGCAATGCGAAGGAGTCTGGGATCGATTCGTCGGCGAAAGCGAAGCGAAGGCAGGCAGCGAGAAGAATGGGCCGACGAAAGAAGCACAACGTCAAAATGAAACGACAACAACCGGAGCGGAAGATAACAGACGCGCCCGAGAGCGGCAGCAACTGTCAACTGCGGAGAAGCGTGAGTTGACATCAATGCCGGACAAAATCGAGCTGGCGGAGGCCAGAATCATTTCTCTAGACAGAGAAATGAGCAAGCCGAGTGTCGCCAGCAATTATGTCAGACTTCATGAACTGATGAAGGAAAAGGAAGCAGTCCAGAAAGAACTGGAGACGCTTTATTCTCGCTGGGAAAACCTGGAAGCACGCGCGAAGGCGCAGCCGACATAGCCCGGACGGATCTCCGCTTCAGCCTGGCCGGATCTCCGCTTCGGCCTGGACGGATCTCCGCTTCAGCCCAGTCGAATCTCCCACTACAGCCCAATCGGATCGACCGCTTCAACTCTGTGTCGGCATCTTCTTGCGCCTGGTCACGTTCAATACGGCATCGGCCGGATTTTCAAAAAGCTTGCGCACTGTAATCGCAGACAGCCGTTCGAACACTTCTTTCTTCAAGGTGACGTGCACGGCACCGCTTTGGTAGCGTTCGTTGATCAAACCGGCTTCCCGCAACTGCGTTAGATGGTGCGAGATCGTTGGTTTGGAAACAGCCAATTGGCGAGAAAGCTCGACCGCCGTCATGCTGCGCCTGGCAAGCAGCGAAGCAATAGCGTAGCGTGTCGTATCACCAAGAGCTTTGAAAATCAAGGCAGGATCGAGTTCCGGCTCGACAACAGTCTGGGGAGCCACGGTGCTGCCACCAAAGTTGATGGCAGGATCGAAATAGGGGAAATAGGTGTATTCGAACTTACTGCCTGGCTCGACTTTGTATGAACTCCAGAAACGGCGATCGTTGAACGCCGAAGGAATGAAGAAACAACTTTCGATATTGGCGAATGCCAGTTTGAAGCCACCGCGAATCGCTTCAATGGTTCCATTTTTTTCATCGATGCGTACTCGGAGCAGTGCGTGCTGCGCGAATTCCTCGAAAGAACAGCTGCGAAAAAGTCGTTCGCGCTCCTCCATCGATCGATGAAATTGATCTTTGACCGAGTCCCATGTCGAGCGGAATGAATGCTGCCAGAACAATTCAAGAGCGGCAATTACCGTCAATCTGAACTTGTCGGGATTGGCCATCAAAAGCTCCATGCCAATGATCATCGGAGATTGGGAATCGTAGGGATACAGGCCAATGAAAGAGAGCCACTCATGATTGACTTTGGGCAGTCTGGAAATGGCTGTCGACAAATCAAGCGAACCGTGAACAATTTCGTTCACCACTTCTTCGGAATGCAGTTCTCCGTACAAAATTGCTCTCTGAAGCTCTTTTGTCTCAATGCCGGACAAGGCTTCAATCAAACCGGCGAAATCAAAATAGGCTTGTTTGCACGGCAACGCCGACTCCACAGCCGGCCATAACTCATAGGAACCACCCAACATTTTGAAGAGTTCGAGAAAACTGGCAGGCAACTCGGTCAATGCCTTCTCACGCCAGCCCAGGTGAATGCGCGTATGAGGATTGAACAATGTGTGCAAAGCAAAAAGCAGCTCAAATCTAAGACTAACGCCAAAATGGCAATGGTCGCGAATATCCGTGCCGGAACTCTCAGATATGGCAGACATATCTTCAAGATAACAATCTAACTGGTTAGTGTCAAATAGATAAGCATCAGTGACCAAGCGCTCTCAAGCACGCTGCCCCGTGAAAGTACCTGGGGCGACCGGCCACTGGCGACACTAGTCATGATGTTAGAATCGTCGGCATTGAGATTCGGCAGGAGTGGCTCCCTTGGATGAGCCTGCCTGCAAGCGTTTCGCATTAGTTTCAAGGAGATGACGAGAAATGGCAAAAGCTGCATATCCAATTCCCAAAGGCTTCCATACAGTAACGCCGTACCTGACAGTGAAAGGCGCAAGAAGGGCAATCGATTTCTACAAAAAGGCATTTGACGCCGAAGAGATCATGGTGATGCCCGGACCGAACGGCACCATTATGCATGGTGAAATCAAGATCGGTGATTCGATGGTCTTTCTCGGAGACGAATGTCAGGAACGGGATGTTCTCGGACCGCAGTCTCGGGGCGGAGCCACCACATCGTTGATGCTCTACGTCGATGATGTCGACGCCTGGTTTGATAAAGCCGTCAAAGCCGGTTGCACAGTTCAATTGGCAGTCGCCGACCAGTTCTGGGGCGATCGCTTCGGCAAGCTCGCCGATCCATTCGGACATCAATGGGCAATCGCTACACACGTAGAAGATGTCGCTCCGGAAGAAATGAAGAAGCGCGCCGAAAAAATGATGCAGCAAATGGCAGGCGTCAAATAGCCGCTGTTGATACATCAGATCAAGTGGAGGCCCCATGTTTCATGGTGCCTCCACTTGCCTGCTCAGCCGGTGACAACGGCGTTCAGAACATTCCGGTCCCCGCGGAAAACCCATCCTACTGAGAGACCTTTTATTCATGAAAGAAGCCCTCTTCGTCTCCCTCGCGCTCGTCTGCATCTTGTTCTTGGTGATGTGGGTGCAAGCTGTTCTGAAGGGGAAACAAGAATCAAAAGCACCATTGTGGCCGACAGCCCTCGATTTGTTCATCGGCTTTGTCACCAACTTCTTTGATACTCTCGGCATTGGCTCCTTTGCCACCACAAGCTCATTATTCAAACTCAAACATACAGTGCCGGACGAATTGATTCCCGGCACATTGAATGTGGGGCACTGCGTGCCGACATTTGCCGAAGCTTTCATTTTCATCGCTATAGTGAACGTTGACGTCATTACCCTCACTGCCATGATCGTGGCTGCCGTCATGGGCAGTTGGCTGGGCTCGGGTGTTGTATCGAAACTCCCCAGACGTGTCATTCAAATCTCATTGGGCGGCGCACTCCTTGCCGCTGCAATCCTGATGTTGATGACACAGTTGAAATATTTCCCTTCAGGCGGCGCCGATCTCGGCTTGAACACTGTCAAGCTGATTGCGGGGATGATCGGCAACTTTGTTCTCGGCGCCTTGATGACTCTAGGCATCGGTTTATTTGCCCCGTGCATGATCCTGGTCAGCCTGCTCGGCATGGATCCACATGCTGCCTTTCCCATCATGATGGGCTCGTGCGCATTCTTGATGCCGGTCGGCAGCGCGCGTTTCATCGCCAGCGGGCGTTATGCACTGCGCCCTTCGCTGGGATTGTCCATTGGCGGATTGCCGGCGGTATTGATAGCTGCATTCTGGGTAAAGAGCCTGGAACTAAATGCGGTGCGCTGGCTTGTGATTGTCGTTGTTGTTTATACGTCGACAATGTTGCTTCGATCGGCGGCGCTGGAAGCAAAGGCAAAAGTCGCTTCTGAACCTGTTGGTGACGCGACTTGATTTCAGTTACAGTCAACAATGTGCCGATCCTCTTCATCAAAGGATACACAGCAGACGACACACAAACCATTCTCGATTTCGTCTACCGCGCCGGTCTGCCGAAGGGAGACGCGAGCAATCCGGTCCTCTTCATAGACACGCCTGCTACCCCACCAACCGTAGAGGCCGTGAAAAGACTGAAATCGCTCGGCTACAAGGTGGTGTTTCGCGATCATCATGGGTTGGAGAGCGAGCCGGCGAGCGAAAGCGAGCGCCGCAAAGAAGCGGCCGCTGCCGAGTTGCAGAGGCACCTCGGTGCCGACTGCACGATCACCACGCGGCAGATACACGCAGCTTGCAGCACTCTGGTAACTGCCGGAGAGTTCGCAAACGCCGTCGCCATCATCGCCGATCCTGACCCTGATGGATTGACTGCGGCGATCAAGGCGACGGGACTTGTCTACCCGGGGCTGGACGAAGATGCCGCGAAACTGGACGGCGAGCCGGCCCTGCAACTCACGGGCACCGCTCTTTCTCAGCTGCTCGCCAAAGGAATGGCGACACTGCCCAAAATCGATCCAAGAAAACCAGAGAGTCGGGACAAAGCCAAGCAGCATTTGTTTGTGCAATGGATCTCAGCGGTTCAGGGCAACACGACCGCCATCGAGCAATTGAAGAAGTCGTTGGCAGGCTACGATGCAAGCGTGGCGTATGCCAGCGAACTGGCCGCCGACGGCCAAAGAAGTGGCACCAGGGGTAGTGCTTGTTGACGCCATAGACAAGAGTGGATTCGACGAATTGTCTTTGACCGTATTTCTAGAAATGCTTCCTGGTTGTTGCGTCACTGTCGTCCGTAAAGGAAACGGGCCGATCGCCGCTGTGCATGGAGTGCAGTACAGCCTGGCGGTAGCCAAGCCTTACCAGAATGTCATCGATTTGCGGAAATTCGTTCCCTCGCCTTGTGAGACCGGACCAGCAGCCGGGATAATCAGCAACGTCTCATTTCTCCTCTACGTATCGCAAGAGGTCTGGGACAGAGAAGTACTTCCTGCCTTGAAGCAATTTGCGCGATAATTGAATCTCCTCGAGACGGAAGTGCATGATGAAAAAGGCGTCGAAACAAAATCCTGGTTGGAAGAAACAGAGCAAAACCAGCGGCGGCAGCCACGGTGAACATTTCGATGGACACAAAATCATTGACCTCACGTCCAGAGCACACGCCGAGATGCTAGCCAATGACTTCAAACCGGATTTCGCTCCGGCCGTATTAAAGGAAGTGAACGATGCCATTGAAAAGCATCTGAACACACCGGCACCTGCTACAAAGGATCTTCGCTCGCTCTTATGGTCATCCATCGACAACGTCGAATCGCGGGATCTGGATCAAATCGAGTACGCCGAGCGCCTGGATAACGGCAATATTCGTGTCCTCGTCGGCATTGCCGACGTCGATTCCTACGTCCTAAAAGACTCGCAGACCGACAAACAGGCATACACAAATACAACCTCGGTTTACACCGGCGTCGTCACCTACCCAATGTTGCCTGATGCCCTGTCCTTCGATACTACATCGCTGCTTCCGGACCACCCGAAGTGGGCTCATCCAGAAACAGTGCCTCGGGCTCGTGCATCACCGCACACGCGAGGGCGAGGCGCTGCTTGAAACCCAAGGGAAGCTCTCTGGACGCCATATCCAGGTGGGCATCCAGCGCGAACGCGTCAATCATCTTTTCGATTTGCTGGCGCCTCCGCGCGCCGGTCAAACCGTAGACGCCGGCAAAGAAGCGCAAGTTCTGCCCAGCGCTGAGGTCACCGTAGAGCGAGAACTTTTGTGCCATGTAGCCAAGTCGCCCGCGCGCGCCTGCGGTATCGCGACGCAGGTCTATGCCTGCCACGCGACCCTCGCCAGACGAGGGCTTGAGCAGGCCGCAGAGCATCCGGAAGGTTGTCGACTTGCCCGCCCCATTGGGGCCCAGTAGCCCAAAATCTCGCCGCGCGAGACGGTGAAGGAGATGTCTGAGGCTGCAGTGAAGTCGCCGAAGCGTTTGGTGAGTGAGCGCGCTTGAATGACGGGCGCGTCGCTGCCAGCTTTGCTCTCAAGGCCTTGCGCCAACTTGGATTCGCCGCCCGGACCTCCGCCCAGAATGTCGACGAAGGAGTCCTCGAAGCGCGGCGGCGCCGGCACCAGCCTGGCGTGCGGTCCAGCTTCCCTGGGCGGTGTGGGGAGGACTGCAGCGTCGCGCAAGACAATCCGAATCGCGCTTCCTTGCACGACGCCGTCGATGACCTCGGGAAGTGCGAGTGTCGCTGCAAGAGCTGGCCGACGCCTTCCTTCGATGTCGACCATCCGAAACACGCGCCCTTGGGTTCTTCGAGTGAGTTCGCTCGGTTGCCCGTCGAAGAGCAGCTTGCCCGCGTTCAGAAGGAGGACGTGGTCGCAGGCCTCGGCCTCGTCGAGGTACGCCGTGGACCAAACGACGCCAACTCCCTCGTTCTTCAGGGCACTGACCATGCGCCACAGCTCGCGGCGAGAGATGGGGTCGACCCCTACGCTGGGCTCATCCAGGAGCAAGAGACGCGGTTTTCGGATGAGAGCACAGGCCAGCCCGAGCTTCTGCTTCATGCCGCCCGAGAGCTTGCCCGCGGGACGCGTGGTAAAGCTGCGGAGGTCGGTGAAAGTTAAGAGTTCGTCGAAGACGGCTGGACGTTCGGCGCGAGGAAGCGCGCGAAGGTCTGCGTACAGTGTGAGGTTCTCCTCGACCGTCAGGTCCTCGTAGAGGCCGAAGCGCTGGGGCATGTAGCCGATGGCGGTGTGAATGAAGGAAGCCTGGAGGGCTGGGTTGAAGCCCAGCACCTGGAGCGAGCCACTTTCGGCCGTCAACAGTCCCGCCATGAGGCGAATGAGCGTGGTCTTCCCTGCACCGTCCGGTCCAACCAAGCCTGTGATGGCGCCGGCTGAGACAACACCCGTCAACGCATCGAGCGCCGGGGCTCCGTCGCCGAAGCGTTTTGTGACTGCATCCAGTCGGACCAGTTCTTTCCTCATGCTCCGGGGCCACCAGTCTGAATGTGTACGGTCACTGGCATGCCCTGGTGCAGGGTCGCGTCCGGCTCGTCGACCACGATGCGCAGGCGGTAGACGAGGTCCGTTCGCAGCTGGGAAGTCTCGACGGATTTGGGCGTGAATTCTGCTGTCGGAGAAATGAAGCCGAGGTGTCCGCGCACTGGATGAGACGGCGCTGCGTCAGAGGTGACTGACACCTCCATTCCGAGGCGCAACTTTCCCAGCTGCGGCTCGGCAACGTACGCGCGGACCCACACCGACTGGGTGAGGGAAACGACGTAAACGACGTCGTTTGGAGAGACGATGGCACCTGGCTCTCGCACGCGGGTGATGACCACACCATCCGATGGCGCTACCAGGCGCGTATCTGCAAGCGCAGTTTGGGCAGTATTCACCCGCGCACGAGCGGCCTCGAGAAGCGCCCTCCCTGCCGAAATGTCCTCGGAGCGGAACCCTTGGACGAGCAGCCGATGCTCTTCCGATGCTGAGGCCAAGCGGGCATCGGCGACCCGACTGGCCGCCACCGCGTCGTCGTACGTCGACGGCGGCATGGCACCGGCGTCGAGAAGCATCTGCGCTCGGCTAAGCAACGCATGAGCGTTCTGCTCGGAGGCCACCGCCTCGTCCACCGCGGCGCGCGCCTTGGCGATTTCGGGGGCGCGGTTGCCGGCCATGAGTTTCTTGAGGTTGGCGTCTTGCGCCGCAACGTCCGCTTCGGTGACGTGGAGCTCATCTTCGAACGGCTGCGCATCCAGTGTGGCCATCAGCGTGCCGGCCCGGACCGCCTGGCCCTCTTCGAAGGCCAATGTTTTCAACCGCCCTGCAACACGGAATCCAAGCTCGACTTGGCGGACGTCCACGTTCCCGTACAGGGTCAGCGAGTTGGACGGCTCAGCTCGAGCTGCGATGCGGCCAGAGAAAACGAGCCATGCGCTGAGGGCGACCGCTGCGACGACGACGACGAGAACGACAACTGCTTTGGGCGAGACCTTCATCACCGACCTTTCGGAAGGACATGTCTACCCCTACACCAAAGCGACGCTCTTTCAGTGCTCGGTAGCAAACCCTGGGGGCCCGGGGAAGGAACGTCACATCCACCAGGCGGCCTACATTTTCTCCACTTCAGGGGGGCCCCTGAGCCGTGCCTTGCCTCCGCCAATCGAGGCTCGGACCGGTGGCCGAAAACCTAGGCCGGAGCTGCCGCGATGGGACTAGAGGGGCCGTCATCGAGGCACGAGCGGGTAGCGGGCAGCTGAGCATTGTCCGCCACCGCGTGCCAAAAAGCTGCCCTTCACGAAGCGAGATGCGGACGACATCGACAAGACAATGGACGATGCCGAGCGTTTACGGCTCGTGGCCGGCGACCTCAGAAAGCACTCCCGCACTGCGGTAATGGCCGCTGAGTACGTTGAGCAGGCTGCCAACGCGGCGGCGGCCCTCCGAGAGAAGATTAGAGACCGCGAAAGGTGGCCGTGGCCGTCTGGCGATGGTGGCGGTGGCCCTTCCGACGACCTGCGCTGATGCGACAGTTGGACGTAGCCAGGATGCGTGGGCGTCTTGGGACGCTCGAACGGGGAATCCCAAGCCGGCGCCACCAACCCAGCTCGCTCCTCAGGCGGCCTTTGCGACCCTCCGTCCATGTCTCACGGCTCCTTGAGTTCACCAGTCGTCACAGGGAGCTTGACGGGTCCGTCTAACGCCAGAGGATTCAAGGCGTGGGGCCGTTTCATACATCGGCTACTTGACGCGGCCCGCTCCGACAAGTCACTTGGCTTTAGGATGAGAGTTGTCTCGGGGCGGTGGCGTAGAGTCCGCCTCCGACGTCTCTTCCGTTTCTGCTCCGGATACCCGCCTTCGTGAATTGGACCTGCGCCACCGTTCTTCGAGTTGTTGCGGTGTTGACCATCGCCGTCGCGACCGCGTGCAGCGGGACCGTTGGGTTAGCGAGTCAGGCAGACGCTTCCATCGCCGTCAGCGTCACGCCACCCGAAGCGCAGGTCCTGCCGGGTGAACCGGTAGCATTTTCGACTGCCGTCTCCGGCACTGCCGACACCCGGGTCACCTGGTCGGTCCGTGAGGCGAATGGTGGCACCGTCGACGGCACAGGCCACTACACCGCGCCCAACGGGCTCGGAACCTTCCACGTGGTTGCCACCAGTGTCGCCGACCCGTCTCGCAGCGGCGTCGCCACCGTGATGGTTGTCAGCCAACTCCAAGTCACCGTCTTCATCAGCCCGTCGTCGGCGTCCACGGTTCCCAGTGGGACGGTCGCTTTCACGGCAACCGTCACCGGGACTACCGGGTCACAGTCCAACGCTGTCACCTGGTCGGTCCAGGAAGCGAATGGAGGCGTCGTCGACGCAAACGGTCAGTACACTGCGCCAGCGTCCACTGGCACCTACCACGTCGTCGCGACGAGCGTCGCCGACACCAGCCGGACAGCTTCCGCAGCCGTCCTCGTCACTTCCGCAGACGGTGGCTCGACCGACATTGTCCCGGCGGATCGCCGCACGGCGTGGAACCCAGGCATTCTTGCCGACGGCCAACTTGCACTGCCCCTCGGTTCCGACGGCATCCCACAGCGCACAACCATCTGTGCCACGGTTTCTCCGTCAGACAATATCCAAGCGGCAATTGACGCCTGCCCCGCCGGCCAGGTGGTGCAGCTCACCGCCGGGACCTTTTCGGTGTCGTCAACCGTCACGCTCACCACGGGCATCGTTCTTCGTGGGGCTGGTTACCAGGGTGGCCCAACGGGCACCACCATCGTGAAGACTGGCGGGGGAACCGTCCTCGCCATCGGCACTGCTCGCGACGCCACTTGTTACGGCGGGACGCCATATGGATTGACCCAGGACGGGGTCAAGGAAACGACGACGCTCTCAGTGGGCTCGGCCACCGCGAACTTCCTTCCCGGTTCTCTCGCACTGGTGGACGTGGTTGACGACAGCACCATCCAACAAGGCGATTGCACCTACTTCAAACGGGTCAGCGGCCGATCGGCCAGCCAACGCGTCGAAGTCCAAGCCGTCGACAGTGCCAATGGCACGTTGACCCTGAGCTCGCCCCTTCACTGGAACTTTCCTTCGGGCAGCCCATACCTGGCCCAAGTGACGCCCGCTGCCGCGACGACCACCTGGTGGGCTGGGATAGAACACCTCCGCATCGAGGGCGGGACGAACCCCAGCTACGACGGGGCCATGGCCGGCGGAATCGACATCTCCAACGCGGCCTATTGCTGGGTCAAGGACGTTCAGACCGACGGCACCATCGGTGGGATGCACGTGACCCTCACCGGCACCTACCGGTGCGTGGTGCGCGACAGCTTCATTCATAATTCCGCCAACTACGGGTTCGGCACGGACTGCTATGGCATCGTCTTGCGCTGCGGAGCCGCCGACAACCTCATCGAGAACAACATCGTTCGGTACATGAATAAACCCATCCTCTTCAATGCCTCCGGCGGCGGCAACGTGGTGGCCTACAACTATGCGGACAACTCCTGGTCGACGCCGCCTGCCTGGCAGGAGGTCAACATCGACTGTCACTGCTCCTTCCCGCACATGGAACTGATGGAGGGCAATTACGCCCCGCACATCGGCGCCTCGAACACCCACGGCAATGCCGGATACCTCACCTATTTCAGGAACTACTCGTCGAGTTACTTCGCCCCTCCTGCTGTCTACGGGTCGACGGCGACGCAAACCGGAAATGTGACGGCCCTGCAGTTCGATGGCGGTGACATCAACATGAACGTGGTCGCCAACGTGCTCGGGATGGCCGGGCTCAGCACCGTCTACGAGGCCTACGACGCCAACCCGTACTCGATTTACGAGCTCGGCGCGAACGGCGGTTCGGGCGCCACCGATGTTGCCACCACCTCTCTTTACCGACAGGGAAACTTCGATACCGTCCACAATGCCACTGTCTGGAATCCGGCAGGCGCATCTCAGACTCTTCCGCCGTCGCTCTATCTCCAGACGAAGCCCGGCTGGTGGCCCTCTGGCACGTCGTGGCCGTGGGCCGGTCCAGACCTGACACCGATGGTGGGCACGTTGCCCGCCAAGGCGCGCTCTGACAGCAACCCCTGACGGTGATGTGCCTGGGGTTGGGGACTCGCTCGCCAGGCGGAACGACATTGACCTTCAGCGCTCTACCGGTGCCGTGCTTTCGCCCGAAGAAGCGGCAGGAATGCGGCGGTGTTAGCGCTCGCGGAGGTCGGCAACTGCTCTGCCCACCAGTCGGGCTAGCTCCCCCAGGTCCACCGGCTTTTGCATTCGTCCGATGACCAGTGGATGAGCTGCTGCGGCGGCCTCGACCGTGTGATGGGCGGAGACGAGAACCACGCGAGTCAGGGGCGCCCTAGGAGTTCTGGATAGCTCGCGAAGGAACTGGAGCCCGCTCACCCCCGGTAGCATCAGGTCCAGAAGAACAACCAATGGCGCGCTCCCTTGCAGGACGAGCGCCAGTGCCGTCGGCGCGTCCTTCGCCGTTGCCACCGAGTAGCCCCTCTCTTGAAGCTTCTCCTGGAGGAATCCAGCGAAAAACTGTTGGTCGTCGACGACCAAGAGCTGTGTGCGTGCGGTTTCCAAGGGGAGACCGGACGCTGACATAGCGGCGAGCCAGATGCGATGTGAGATTGTCCAACCCCAAGCGTACATCTGTGCGTCATGTGGGGCCGAAACACCGACGACCGCCACCGCGCTCCCTTTGCCAAGGGTGCGCGCGGGGACCGTTGCGATGATCGGTCCGGGTGCACAGACGCGCCGGGGCGCTGGCGCATCTGGGCCGAGGTGGCGGTTGCGCGGCCTCAGGGTGGCCCCCCGGGGAAATGCCGGCAGCGTCGCGTGCCCGAGCTCAGCGAACTCGCGAGCCTGAAACACCGTGGCGAGATTCGGTCGAGGAAGTCGACGGACGCCAGCTCGAGCCCGCTGAGGCACCCCCACACGCTGAACCAGTTGTCGCCGAGTCGTTGGCACAACTCGAGACGTTTTATCCGCAGAACGTCCATCCGCCTGAGGACGAAAGCCCGTACTTCCTCGGTGACGCGGTGGCGGTGAGTTAGCGACCGCCCGATCGCGTAGCTTCAAGCAGCGATGCCCGGGACCATAAAAGCTGGGGTCAATGGGGCTCGGACCAAGCACCTCCGCCAGCCGGAAAAGGAGGGGTGGTGTCCCAGCTGGTGGAACGGTCTGTCAGCTGCTGGTCCGAAGCGACTGGCGCCCCCGACCGCACCCCATCACAGCTCGTCGGCATTCCCTGACCGCACGCCCAAGCCCGCGCGCACCAGTAGGAATGCTCTGACGGGTGCCTTCGTCCATCGGGGCGATGGTATTCCCCACCTAGTTAGCTTTGTTCATGGCGAAGCGGTCGGCGCTTGGTGCGCCAGGAGCGGGCGAAGGATGGCCTCCAATTCCGCCTCACTGGCGGGATGATCAAGAGAGCCGCGCGCGAACGATGCCTCCTCCGTCAATGACGTAAGTGACAGGGAGCGCGTCGGGGCTCCCGAAACCGTTCGGATTCGCGTCGGAAACGAGTCCGGCGGGATAGGCGAATGACCGCATCACCTGCATCACGTCGTCCCGATGCCGAGGCCGGTCTGCGCTAACACCGACGACGTCCAAACCATCAGCCCGATGTCGCCGGTAAACGGCATCGAGCGTCGGCATCTCCTGGCGACAGGGAGTGCACCAAGTGGTCCAGAAGTTAACGAGGACGACCCGTCCTCGGTGACCCGCCAAGTCGAACACCGCACCATCGAGCGTTCTGAGCACGAGGGCCGGTGCCGGGCTCCCCACGTCTGCTGCTCCATAGGCCAGGCTCGTCGCCAGTATCACCCCGATGCATGCCGCAGCCCCGCGCTTCATGTCTGCCCCGCTAGAAGAAGTAAGCTACGACAGCCTTAAAGAGAAACGAGGCGACCAGTTGGTTTCCGTTCACGTTTTGGTACACGGGGAATTCGAAGTCCGTGTAGAAGCTAAAGTTGCTGACGTTGACCTCGACGCCGGGCGAAAGAAGCACTCGAACGTAGCCGCTATTCAGTGAGTCCGCCGCCGGCCCCGAGTCAGGCATTCGATAGGACCCAATCACTTGGAAAACCGGTGAGATCTTCACTGTGCTGCTGATTACGCCGTTGACGTAGGCGCCCAGCGACGCGTCAAACTCGTTGCCTGGTATGTACCCGCCCTGGTAGGCAAACGGAACGTCGAGCTTTCCGCGGACAAACCAACTGAGCAGATTGCCCTTCGTCAGGGCGCCGACGTGATAAATGCCCAACAGGAGGTCGACGCTCCCGCTGCCAATTTGTGAGTCTCGATCGAATCCCTGTGCCTTCCATTGGCCGGTCGGAAGTTTCAGCCCAAATGTGATGCCAGTGGTCATGTCGTCAGAGAAGCCGGCATAGATTCCTTCGAGTCGAATGTCACCGATAGAACCTGAATGCAGGCTGACGATGCTCCCATCGTCGGCGGTAGTGACGAAGCGGCGGTCCCAGTAAGGCAGTTGCACCATCACTCCCCAGGTTCGGTTGAAGAGGTACTGAACCCCGAGCGTGAAAAAGTCGGTGTGGAGTTGCTTGTCAGGATTGTCGGCCGCCGGCGCTGCGGACGTACTCGACCAGTTCTGGTTCTGGTCCAGGAAGTCGTATTCGAAGTAGATGGCCAGCCCTTGGTCCATGGGTAGCATCTGCATGGACCCCACCTCGAAGACACCGCACCCGCAGGCACAAGCCCAGGCCGGCCTCCCTGTCAGGAGAAGCGCCAAGCACAGTGTGCCTGCGATGACTCTCGCCTGAAGCGGCAGCTTGGGCATCCCGTCCCTCCAACGCCAGAGGGCTCTTCTCGTTCCAAACCCTCGGGAAGCCCATGCGACATGTTGTCGCACCCGCGTTGAGGAAGGTAAGGCCGTCGAGCACCACTACTCGCGCGAGAGCCGCGTGCAGCTTGGTCCACGTGCTCGCGCCAGTGCCGCGCGGCGCTGAATCTGATGACTGCGCACTCTGGGCCGGGGTTTTAAATCGGATTCTCCCAACAGTTGAGCGTCAGAGTTGCTCTGAGATTCCTTCTCGAAACCTGACCCGCGTTATTGGGCCGCCTCGAACAGAGGCTCGAAGGGCCTGGAGGATAGCGACGTTTGGTCCGTGGATGGGGTACTCCTCCCGTGGAGAACCTTCGCTACCGGAGACGACCCCACGAAGATGTCGCAAGCACCGAAGCTCCAGGCGAAACCAGAGTCCAAAACCGTGGCCGGGGATAGACCACTGCTTCCTGCGTCCCCCGATTCGCGGAAGGTTCTTCGCGGTGCGACCATCGGGAAGCGGCGACGTCGGAGAGTCCTCGGCGCTTGCCCAGCTGGTGCTGGAGTTGCGAGTCGGCGACGACGGCATCGACGCCGAGCCTGGTGGCGGGGCTCGCCCAAAAACGGCGAAGGTCGTGCGCGACGAAGTGGCCGCCCGACAGCTTCAACGCGCTAGAGTCCTGCGCTTCCTTCCGACGGTGACGGATGCGGAGCGCCCGCTCATTGGAGCCGAGCCACGCGCGACAGCCGGCAGCCGTGGGCTTCAATCATGAGCGTTGGCCTCTGAAGGCCATGGAGAGCGTGTGCCGCAGGTCGAGAGTGCCGCGAGCAGGCAGCGGAGCGGGCCCTTCTCTGCGGCGACGCCGACGTTGCGTTTGTCCGCACTCACTGAACTCATCCCAAGGTTTCACGTCATCCCCCTAGGGGGTCGAGCATTGTTCCCGCATCTCATCTCTAGAGACGCCGGCGAGGCGTTCCACGGGTTACGCCCTCAGGTAAAAGGGGGTGTTGACCACCGCAACTCGTGATGAGCAGCGTGTGCGCAAGAGCGAACGCAGAAACGCCCCACGGTTATTGTGCAGGAGTCCCTCGTACCAATGGTTCATGACTAAGTCCGGAATGACAACGACGATGTCGCGGTCCGAGTTGTCGTTGGACAGCCGGACCACGAAGTCGACGAAGGGCTTGAAAAATTGGCGGTAGTCCGAAGTGAGGATAACCAACGTCGGCTGACGGATTTGAGCTTCGTGTGCCGGGTTAGCAATAAGCAGTCCCCAGTTGTCCGACAAGTCTTCGGTGGTGCCGGTCTCAGTCTTCACCTGGACGACATAAACCTCCTCGGTTAATCGAAGCGCAAACTTGAGCCCAAGCTGAGTCATTCTGTTCCACGAGCCCGCTGCGAGCACTGCAATCGGCGGCCGCGCCGGCGGCATTTCCAACGGGGCAATGGTCTCAATACGCGACGCGACCCACGCGTAGTGGCGCTTCACCCGAAGAAACACGGTCACGAGCACCAGGACCGCCACAATGCTGACCCACGCTCCTTGGGTGAATTTTGAAATCGTCACCACGACCAAAGTAAGGCCGGTGCCCAGAGCACCAACTGCACTTAGTACGAGTGAGCCGCGATTCTTTCGAGCCCCCATTTTTCGCCAGTGCTGCACCATGCCGGCCTGCGACAGCGTGAAGGCGAGGAAGGCGCCAATGGCGAACAGGGGAATGAGTCGGTCCGTAATTCCATCGAATCCGACGAGGAGAGCCCCGGACAACACTGCCAACAAAAGAATCCCTGGCGTGAAGACCAGTCGCCGCCCGCGAACTGCGAAAAACCCAGGGAGAAATCGGTCCATCGCAAGGATGCGGCAGAGGCGGGGGAAGTCCGCAAAGCTGGTGTTCGCGGAAAGGGCGAGGACAGCCACAACGGAACCAATCACCACGTAATAAAAGGCCCCGCGGCCGACGATGGCACCCACCAACATCGACAGGATGCTCTGGTATCCAGCCTCTCCTGGTTGAGTGGCAATGATGCCGTAGGTCCGGCAGAGATACGCAATGCCGATGAGGAGCGTTGCCAAGAGAAAAACGATGGCGCTGAGCGTTCGCTGCGCCATTTGAACGGCGGGTTTGCGAAAGATTGGAACTGCGTTTGACACTGCTTCGATTCCTGTCATCGCCGTACAGCCGCTGGCGAAGGCTCGAGTGAGGAGCCATAAACTCACAGCTTGAATGGGGGGCCCCGGCGTTGGAGGAGCTGCGATGGGTAGCGGATGCCCCTGGTTGAGCGCCGACTTGATGATGCCTACCACCACCACCGCCCCAAGCGTCACGACGAACGAATAGGTTGGGAATGCAAAGAGAACCCCCGACTCGCGGATTCCGCGCAGGTTAATGAGCGTCAGCGCAGTAAGAATGGCGAGGCACAGCGCCAGTGTGTGGGGCAGAAGCGATGGGATGGCGGAGACAAGCGCACCCACTCCGGCGGCGACTCCCACGGCGACGTTGAGCACATAGTCCAGGGCGAGCGCGGAGCCGGCAAGAAGCCCAACGCCTTGACCGAGGTTTTCTTTCGCCACCGTGTAGGAGCCACCACCTGCGGGGTAAGCGGAGATCGTTTGACGATAGGAAATGTAAACGACCAGCAGGATGCCAACGATGAGGGCCGTGATGGGTCCGACGTAGCGCAAGCCCAAAACGCCCAATGGAAACAACACCGTGAGGAGAGCCTCGGGTCCATAGGCCGCCGAGGACAGGCCGTCGAGCCCGAGCACCGGGACTCCCGCCAGGAGTCCGATGTGGTGGTGCTCCTCCTCCTCCGAGGAGAGCGGTCGACCGAGAAGCCAGTTAAGCAGTGCCATCGTGTCAAATCCTTGGAGACCCGTTTGACACCAACCCCGCCACCGCAAGCGCGGGCGCTCCGACGTCTCGGACCGGCAGAACGTGCACCATCGGCGCTCGAGACGCGAGCCGCAAGCACCAAACTCGATGGCTTTGGGTTGCAGAGCTGGCCGCAAGGCGCGTAGCTTGTCTTCCCACTCCGCTCAATTACCGAGAGCGACGTTGGGGGAAAAGAAGAGGTTCAAACCGATGGCTACGTACGTGACGCTGGTTCGCTATACGGAGCAGGGAATCCGCAACATTAAAGAAGCGCCTGCGCGTCTCGAGGCGGTGAAGAAGGCGCTCAAGGCAGCAGGCGGAGAGGTGAAAGGCTTCTATCTCGCTATGGGGAAATACGACGCGGTGCTCATCAGCGAAGCGCCCAACGACGAGACGGCCACGAAGGTCTCGGTGTCGATTGCGATGCTGGGAAATGTCCGCACCGAGACGACGCGCGTCTTTGATGAAGGGGAATTCCGGAAGCTTGTTGCGTCGCTTCCCTAGGTCACTCCGCGTGGAGAAAGTGCGGCGCGTTTGACACGCGTTGGGCTAAGGAAGGGCCCGGCGGATTTCTAGCGCCTTGGTCCGCTGGGCGTCAGTGAGCACGTTTCGGATGCGGATGAGAAGCGCCAGGTGCGTCTTCTTGATTTCCGTCTCAAGCTTCATCACCTCCGACGCTTGCGCTAGAGCCTTGGCCTCGTCCACCTGGGCTGCGTCGAGGAGCTGAGAAAGCTGCTCCGTCGCGGCTTGAAGCTGCCATTGGAGCCGCGGGAATTGCGCCTGTGCGCGCTCCATCTCCTTCAGGATGGCATCACGCTGACGCTCATCGATGCGCAGCTCGCTCTGGTGGTTGATGATGAGGTCGGGAGGGATGAGCTTCCCACCAATGGGATTGGCCGCCGTCGGCTTTGGAGCCTCGTCAGCAAAGGTGGTGGCCGGGACGCTGAGGAGGGCGCCGAAGAGAAGGGCTCGGAAAATGGGAAAAGTCACGGAGTACCTCGTCGGGCATCCACCGGCGGATGAAGCAGCGGACTGGATGACGTGGAACCAAACTCGGGGACAGTCCGCAGTGTCACCAGCCCCGGCGTTCGAAGGAGAAAGTCGGTGGGACCAGTCCAATGGGTACCGCGAGGAAACTCCGCAGCGGGAGGTCCCAACTGGGCAATCAGCCAGGCTGCGAGACCAATCGCTGCGGTCAAACTTGCGGAGGTCAGCAGCCACACGCGTGCGGAGGAACGACTCCGTGCAGTCTGCTTCGCCGCCGTCCACATCTGCTTAAAGGACGGCATTCGTGCGCCGTCGCTCCGGTGGGCCTCGGCGAGCGCGGCGCGGATGCGCTGGTCGCCCTCATCGGGATTCATCGCAGGTCCTCCGAGTCAAGGAGCGCCATCAAATGAAGCTTGCCACGGTGGTAATGGGCGCGCGCCGTGCCGAGTGCAACTCCCATCACCGTCGCTGCCTCTTCGACAGTCATTTCGTGGAAAAACACCAGCTCCAGCACCTCGCGCTGACGAGAGCCAAGCGTAGAGAGCGCGCGCCGAACCTGCGCGCCACGCTGAGCGGATTCGAGCGCTTCGTGTGGCCCCGTGAGAGCCGAGTCTGGCCTCGCGCGGTTGGGCGTTTTCCAGGGTGAGAGCTCTTCCAGCCACTGGCGTCTTCGTCGGTCCATCGCCACGTTGCGGACAACGGAGAAGAGCCACGTCCTGAATGACGAGCGGCCGGCGAACCGTGCGCGACCCTCGAGTACGCGGAGATAGGCTGACTGGAGAACTTCCTCGGCTTCGGCCGGATTCCAGCGTGTGCACGCCAACGCCCAGGCGAAACTTGCCGGGTGGAGCTGCGCAACGTGCTGCTCGAGTTCCGTTGGCACCACGGGTTGGGCTCATGAAAGACCCTAGCCTACGGGTGGGGCGAAAATGCAGGCCGAGGCGTCGCCCGCCGTGGCGCTTCCTCCATCTGCTCCCAACCCTCTCAAGTAAACGAGCGTGCCGCCTTCAATCCAACACTCGGACAGCACTCCCGCTGCACTGGCAGCGCCGCCATGGACCTCCGCATCGGCTCGCCCCGCACCGACGTCATTCCACTGCGAAGCCACCCGGCCCACTTCGAGCGTCTGTGCACTTCCCACGAGGTTGGCGTTCGCCTCAAAGTTGAGGGCGCCTGACCCGTCGGCGAATACCAGCGCGTCGAACGCTCCACTCGCCGCTGGCTGGGAGGCGTCATGGACACCGGCCAGTTGCACATGCACTTGACGCTGTTGCTCAGCTGCGTGCCAACTGGCCGCGACCTGGCCGTCATCCGGGTGTCCGACCGGATTCGAGCTGGTGAGCCACGGCGAGGTCGACGGCGAAGGTGCCTTCGCTCGGCCCGGTGGGACTCGCTCCCCCAGAGGCGCCCTGAAGAAAGGGGACGAAGTCCATGTCCCCGGTGTTGGCACGCACTTGAAGCTCAAAGGTGTGCTCGCCAGGGCCTACCTGGTTGACGACCAGGCGCCACACGAGAGGACCCACCTCGTCGGGAATGGGCCCCCACACGGCGCTATTCGTTCCAACCGCGGCCGGCTGGTTCCGTGTCACGGAGGACAACGTGTCCAGGACGCCGCCCACCAGGTCGTTCATTTGCACCGTCGTCCGCCATGTGAGGAGGGCCAGTCCGGCAGTTTGCCCAAGGATGTCCGGGGCTCCTCCGGAAGCTGCGGCCCCTGCATCAGCGGACGGGGCGGTGACGGCCAGCGTCTGACGCGAGGGCAACGCCTCCGTCCACGCGTCTGTGGGCCCGCTGGCCGAACCACACCCGACAACCACAGCCATCAACAACGTCGAGCGTCTCCACATGGCATCCTCCTATGGCGGCTTTGCCGTTAGGCTTTGGTCGCACGAGGCCAGCTGCCATATGACGGCGCCTCTTCCGCGGTCCGGGAAGACGGGTGTCGAGGGACGACGCGCCGCCAGTTCCTCCCCCCAATGCAGCTCAGGCACAGCGGATCGCCCTTGGATGCCGACGTCACTGAGAGAAGCTGTTGACCTCCGGACATTCACGAGGCGAGTTTTCAGCGTGGCGCCCGCGCTGCTCGCCGGGCTGCAGGCGGTGTTTCTGCGGAGCTGCGCCGAATTCGTCGTTGGCCGTTCGAGGCGAGTTGCTAAGCTTGAAGAAGGAGGGTGGGCCATGAAGCGTTTCGCCGGCGTGCTTGTTGTTGCAGTGGCGGCACTCAATGCCGGGTGCAGCAATTCGTCGACTGGCGTGTGCTGCGTTCAAGTCAATCAGTCACAAGCCGCTTGGACTTGCCCCAGTCAGGCCGCCTTTGAGGCGTGCTGCGGTCAGAGCGATCCAAGCGCCTACGGCTGCATTGTTGATCCCACTACGTCTCCCCAGAGCGCCTGCACCAGCGTCAACTACGCGAGCAACTGCAGCGGCTGAACTCTCCCACGGTCTCGAGGCATGGGCGCGTGAGGTCGCCTGGAGCGATACCTCCGTTGTCGCTCGCCGCTCGCGGTGCTTGCTGAAGCTGCTTCAACCGCAAACTTCGAAGTTCGAGGACGATGCCCATGCGCGGGCCGTGTGCCCCATCTGGCGCACCGTAGTCTTGTGGCGAGGCCCCCCGGAACGTTAGGAGCGCAGCAGCAAAGGGTCGCCACATCGCGTGGCGCCGAAGGAGAGCAATCGGGGAATGCGGGCTTTTCGAAACCTTGCGCCGGTTATCGCCGGCTCTGTTCTGGGACTTGCCGCCTGGCTGCGTCTCACATCGGCCTTGCAACAGGTCCCGAATCGACACGCCCTCAACTGGGACTCAGCTCGCCGCGCCATGCTCGACGTCGGTGCGGCCGACGCCCTCCGAACGCACCATCCCTGGGACTTTTTCGTCGCGGTGGCTGGGCCGGAGACTTGGCCGACGCTGCGCCTCGCCGTGGCTGCGCCGCTGCATGCCCTGGCGGGCCCGGGACGCGCGCTTTCTGTTGAGAACGGCCTGTCCATCGCTCTGACGGCGCTGCTTTTTGTGGCGCTCGGATTTGCGGCCCGACAACTTGCGCGATCCCCAACCGAGGCCTTACTTGTCCTGGGGGTTTCAGCCGCGGTGCTGATGAGTGCGCGCGCCCTTTTCGTCCATTCAGCGAACGGCATGCTCGAGGTGCCTTCGGCCCTGTTGACGCTCGCCGCCGCGACGGCATGGCTTGCGGCGCGCGACCGTCCGACTGCCAGGCCTTGGGCGGTCGCTCTTCTGGGGAATCTTCTGTTCCACGTGCGGTGGCAGCATGGGCTGATATTTGCCGCGGCCGTCCTGTTGACGGAGGTGGGGTGGGGCAACCTGCCCAAATGCGCCCGCGCGGTGATTGCCGCGCTCGGCAGAGGGGCGAAGAGTCGGTCGGGTGCAACGCTCTTGGTAACGGCGGCCGCGCTCGGTGCGACGTGCGCGTGGGTAAGGGTCAGCGGCGGCGGCGAAGTGATGCTGCTGGGTCGCAGGCTTAGCGTACGAAGCGCCGACGGACCTTTCGCCTTGGGTTCGCTCGTCCTCTTCGGCTATCTCCAGCTTTCGTTCTGGCGCGACCGATTTCAGCTCTCACAGCACGTCGATGCCGGCGTCAGGTTCCTTTGGACGTGGCTTCTTACGCCGATGGTGGCGTGGCTCCTAATCCCGTTTACCTGGCGACTGCGCACGCTTCAGCGCATCAGCGCCTATGACATGGTTCCGCCCCCAGTTGGCCTCGTTGGTCGGCTCCTTTTCTATCCTCAGGCAGCGTGGGAGGTCTGGTCTCCGGGGAGCGTACGCTGGGTGGTTGCACTGCTCCTCGCGGCGACCGTCATAGCGGCCTGGCGCACGAGTGCTGTCCGGCGACAGATGTTACCCCTTGGAATCTTGTGCGCGCTTGAATTGGTTGCACTCTTAGTCCTTAGCCGACGCAACTATCAGCAGCGCTTTCTACTCAACCTTGTTCCGGTTGCCGCGCTGGCCGCCGCGGCATGGATTCCGGCGATTCGCCACGTTGGTTTTCGGAGTCTGCTCGCGCTGAGCACCACGGCGGCCCTCATTGCTCTGGCCGGACCGTCCTGGCTAAATCCTCCTCTGTCGAAGACTCTGTCAGAGGGCTTTCTTGACGCCGAAACGGGCGACGCTTGCCGCGCCGTCGCCGAAGCGCTGCCGTTCACCAACGGCGTTCTCCTGAATGAAACGTCGCTCGTCCACCGACAGACTTGCGCCATGTGGGTGACATTCCTGGCGCGAGAGCGCGGAGCCGACGTCGACGTCCGTGCGACTCGCCCCCGAGCGCAGTGGCGCGAGGCCTTGTTGCTCACCGAAGGCTGCGAGGCCTTAAGCGAGCCGGAGGGATTTCGTGTCGCCGGTTCGGAGTTTAGGTCGGGGCCGCTGTGCGGCCAGCGCTACGTCGCTCGGTCCACGCCGTGAGGAGCCCTCAACCGAATACGGGGCTCATCCGATTGAAAAGAATTTCAACACTCGGCGGTTTGACCGAACGCTCCCCGTACCTCTTCGCCGCTTTCCTCTGCTTTCTGGCCTGCGGCAACCCCCCCGCCCTGGTTGTCCTGGAGGCACGAGAGACCGGAACCATTTCGCAGCCGACGCTCATCATCGGGCGAGACGGGGCTGGAAGCGGCCTTCTGTGGGGTCGCTCAGTGTGGACTTTTGGCGACACAGTGAGCGGCGTTCCCGACGCAACCGGTGCGACCTGGCACAACAATTCGTTTGCGTACACCGCCAACCTCTCGGCAGCAGCCGGCGTGACGCTGACCAACCCGACGGATTCGGTTGGAGCGCCGCTGTACCTGCTCCCACCAACGGCCGACCAGGCAGCCTTCATCGAGGCGCACCAGGGAAACTCGTGCCAGCAAACGCCGTGCGGGGCGCGGTTTGCAGCGTGGCCTGCTAGCTCGCCCCTGAGGCCGCGCTGGGGTCCAGTGGTGCCCAGTCGAAGGTCGGCCGGTAGTTGACTGGGCCGGCTGGACCCGACGGCGTTCGCCTCCTCGACGTCGCGCTAGGTGTCGTCGCACCGGGCAAATGCCGCCCACGAGAGCAAGACGGCGCGCACATACGAAGGCGTTTCGCCGTTGTTGGGGAGCGGAGCCAAGCGCCGCCGCGGACGTGCATTGTAGGCGACCAAGGCTGAGATGACGTCACCGCGGTAGTGCCGAAGCAACACGGCGAGAAGCCGGCTTCCTGCCAAGATGTTAGCCGCAGGATTCCAGAGAGCGCTCGGCGGGAGCCCGAGAGGTCGGGCGTTGTATGGCATCACTTGCATCAGACCGACAGCGCCGGCCGGTGAGAGGGCCAACGGTTTGAAGTCGCTCTCCCGCCGAATCACGGCCCTAATTAAGGAGACGGGGAGCGGCCAAACAGGCGCAACCGCACGAGCCGCGGCTCGAATCTCGCCGTCGTACGGGTGGGATGGACAGTCTTTCGGCAGCTTCAGGTCAACTCGGCGCTCCGCGCTTGTGGCCGGAGCAGCCGCCACCAGGGCCAGCGCGAGAATGGTCTGGTTGAGGCGTTTGGGTTGCGGCTGAAGTGTCAAACTAGAGAAACCAAGAATAGGAAAGAGTCAGCAGAACCGACGCCGCGACGGTCGAGTCGGGGCCGATGAGCAACGTGAAGCGCGGGAGCAAGGAAGCGCTCCAATGGTCGGCAAAGGCCCACTCCACGCCGAGGAGCGGCTGAAGGACCAGATTGTCCGTTCCAAACCCTGGAATGGCGAAGTTGCTCTGCCCGGTGAATTGAAGTCCCGAGTAAGCCCGATGGCACCAGCCGACTTCGAGCCCGGCCACCAGTTTCCACACCAGGCCATTCACATATCGAATGCCGCCGACCGCGCCAAAAAGGTGGACCGTCGTGGTCAGCGTTCCTTGGAGCGAATTGGGGCTCGGGGGTGGTGTGACGCTGACGCCGTCATAGACGTAGCCGACATTCGGTTCGAAGTAGGCTGCGACGGTGAACTCAAGCTCGTTGAGGAGGGCATAGCGCAAGCCGAGCATGGCTTCGAAGCCGACTCCCACCGCGCTGGCCGCGCCGTTGGTGTAGGGAGCCGCGAGGTTGAGCCCGGCGATGCCAGCCCCGAGGTCAAGACTCAGTGCCCCTCGTTCTGCAGGCGCCGGCGCCGCGGCCAAGAGCACCGAAAAAGTCAGGAGGCTTCCGCCGCGTCTACAGAAAAGATGCAGCGCGCTCGGCTTGACGGAGGTGCGCTTGCAGCCGACCAGAAGAGGCAGGGAAGGGCGCACGTCTACTCAATAGGTCGCAATTCCGGTGACAGCGGTGGACCGGAAGGCCCCGTCACCGAGGTCCGAAGTAGGCGTCAGGCCGGCATAACTCTCGTAGGCCCAGCTGCCCGAAAACGACTCGCTTGCGGCGCTCAGGACGTTGGTCCACCGAACCTCTGGGTAGTCGTACGGCATTCCGTGCTCACAGAGGGGGGGAGCGGGAGGTCGTAGGATGCAGTTGCACGTGGTGATCCCCTGACTCGCGCCGAGCTCCCAGACGTCTTGTAGGTACCGGTAGAAGCGAGACACGCCATCCGGGTTCGAACAGGTGCTGAAAGTGTATGGAGGGAGGCCGAAGGAACTCCAAGGCCGGCCGACGAAGACGACGACAGCGCCTGCTGCTCCGGCCTGCGCGGCTGGTACGAGGATGCGGTCGCCATAGCCCGCTGCCGGGTCGCTCTCTGCGCCAAACTGCCATGCGGATGTCTCTCCCATGGCGCTGGTGAAGACGGTGCTGGAGGGGTTGCTGTGACTGTGGGGATTATTCGCGGCCTCGCAGGCGTAGTTGAGGCTGCCAGGGCTGGTCACAAATGGCTGAGGCTGAGGCCCGTTGTACGGGCAGGGCGGCCCTGGGCCACACAGGGACGTCACGTCCCAGACGACGCTTCCGAGCGACCAGGCGGAGTCGTCCCATTCTTCTGCTCCGGTCGCGGCATAAGTCGGCACGGCCGAAGTAAACGGGACGTCGACGCTGTAAGGGTTGTAGACGACGAGTCGCGCCTGCCGTGCGATTTCACCGCCATTGTCACCGATGAATTTGTTCGGATAAGTGCCGTTGGCCAGCGCGAAGGGATAGATGGACTTCACGTCACCTTCGTTTGGGTAGCTGACGTCCTGCTCCACATAGAGGGGAGGACCAATGATGTGAAAGAGGAACGAGTTGGACGTCGAAGTTTCGAGTTGGTTGGTCGTGGAATTGCCAGCGGCGTCCGTTGCGGTGACCGAGACTTGGAACCCCACAGGACTCATGGAGGCGTAAGCGAGCCCGGGGATTGTCTCCACCGCGAAGGGTAGGTCGTAATAAGCTGTCCCTGGAGGCATCTTTTGGGCCGGAATGAGAGGACCTGTCGACGTCGTCCCGCCCTGCACAACGATGGCGAAGGTGACCGAGGCGATGGGTGCGTCGGTACTCGCGTCGTATGGGATGCCCACCTGGATATAAGGCACATTGGTGGAATTGGAACTCTCGAGACTGGCGCCCGTTGGCTGGGCTGTGCCCCAGGAAAGAGTCCGGGACGACTTCCAGATGGCCGCCTCGGGTCCTGGTCCAACAGCAACCGGTAGACTCGCAGGCCAGGTGAATTGCGGTGGAGTGGCACTGCTCACCAGTTGCATGGCGCGTTCGTCGAGGTAACTGGGGACGCTGAAATCTTGAACGATGGCGGGTGGCGCCGACGTCCTGGAGGCACGGCAAACGAAGGTGGTAGGGGCCTACTGGAAACTCCTCGCCTGAGTTGTTCGCGTTGTCGACGCCCCAAACGTCGAAGTATGGGTTGGCGCCGCCCGTCAAAACGTCAGAGAAGGTCCAGAGATTGCCGCTCGTGTTGACTCCATTGAGCAGTGTGCCGTCGCCAGTCCTCACCACCACGACTTTGACCCCAGCCGCGTTCGCGCCGACATCCGCCTGGACAGTGAAGCTCACGCTGACTTGGTTGGTATAGGGGGGCGGTGCTGAGACAACCGTCAGCAGGGGCGGCGTCACGTCGAAGGGAGTCCCAGGCGTTTTAAAGAGGTACGGGTCCGAATCCGCGCTCAAGGCGCCGGTGATGCCCGTAGTGTCGGGGATGGTGATGGTGCTCACGTTGCTGCTGGAGGCGACAAAGTTGGCGATGCCCGAGGCGAGCGCGCTTCGGACGGTCGAACCGTCGAGGGCAGTCGCCGTGGGTCCGCTAACGCTCAAAGCGTCAGCGGCGGGCAGCACCAGTTGACGGCCTCCCGTCCCCAAACCGTCGAAAAAGCCGTCGGCCCCGACATCCTCTGAGAGAGTCGTAAGGAGCGAGAGCGCGTTGGCTTCTCCTCCAGGAGAGATTCCGGCGCGGCTTGAGATGCTGGCGGCGAGCTGCGAAAGCCCGGCTAGCACCAGCCCGGCTCGCTGTGGGGCGGTCAATTGCGCTCCGTCTCCGACGCCGAGGCCGCTCGGGACAACCGTGAGCCAGTCGAGGTCCGTCGAAACGCCAGGAATGTTGCCGAAGTGCGCGCCAAGATGGATGAATGCTGCGGCGACGGCCTTGTCGACGGGCTCGCCCAGGCTTTGGACGTGGTACGTCGCCAGCGCGTACGCCAAGTGGGAGATGGGCGTGACGTTGGCTGTCGCGGGCTGGCCGGCTTGGTAGCCGATGACGAGGCCGACGTAGTCGACGTTGACGGTGACGAACGGGCTTGGGCCGCCGTCGCCAACGTCGTTGAGCGCCTCTTCCACATAACTTCCGCCGTTCACGACCAGGAGCACGTCGCCGCTGAAGGCAGGCAGCGACAAGCCGAAGAAGCCGCTGTCGTCCGTGGTTGTCGTCGCGAGTTGCTCGCCTCGCGTCATGTCCGGCAGCAGCTGATAGGCGGTGACGGTGCCGCCGGAGATGGGACCCTTGACCGCGTAGCCCGAAATGCCGAAACCGGCGTCGGAGTTGTTCGGAATGACATGCAGCGGCGGCTCGCCACCGCCGCAGTGCGCCGCCAGTACCCCCGCGACGACGACAGCGGCGGTTCGGAGGAGCTTCTTGGACGGCCCCTCTGGCATCAATGGTTCCCCCTCGACTGAGTCCTATACTGGTCTCAAATAGATGATGGAGTCAAGGCCCAGTGGGAGGCCGAGACTTGAGCAAAAAAGTTAGTCCGAGCTAGGCGCCAAGGCTGCATCGGAGAAAAGGGACGGTGAGCCTTTAGCGGATGGGGCCTACCCAGCGGTTGGTCTCGTTTCGGAAAGGTCTGCACACCTTCTTCCGCGACAGCAACACTGGCAGCGACTGCGACAATCACCGCGACAGGACTCTCGCTTCGGTCAGGGCGCAGCGATGGTGATTTGACCTTGCCCCATTCCCATCGTCCCTTTGTGCACGGTGCAAAAATAGGGGACGACGGTTCCGGCCGGGGCTGAGGCAGAGATGCTGAAAGTCGTTGTATTGGTGAAGGGCGTCGTGTCGAACTGAACGCCGCTGACCGCTCCCAGAACGAAGTCCCCAAAGGCGGTCTGGCTGGTGACTGAATGCTGCGTCCCGTCGTCATTGACCACGGTGACCGTAGCGCCGGCTTTTACCGAGAGGTTGCTCGGACTGTAGAGGTAGTTGGCGATGGTGATGGTGTTGGCGTTGGCCGCGGGCGAGGAGGACCCGCAATTGCAAAGAAGCGCTGCGACGGCCAGCGCGCCTACAAGCGGAAGGGGGCGGTCGGGAGACACTGGGGGGAGGCCTCACTTTCTCTATTGACGGACACACGTCCGAAAGAACGTTGCAGTCCCATCCATAGTCACTGTGCTTCCCGCGTCTTGGCATAGCGAGACACCCTCGGCCACAGGCGGGGCTGACCAAGGCTGCTAGAGTTGTCCGCGTCCCGTATTCCCCGGCTCTGTGGCGTGGGGACTGCCGGCGAGCGTCGCCGAAAGGGCTGCGGTGGCGGCCGAGTGGACGGGCGTTGGAACGCCCGCCTCTTGGCCCATGCGGGCCACCGCCCCCATCAGCGCCTCCAACTCAGTCGGGCCACCGTGCTCGAGGTCCGCGAGAAAGCTCGGTCGCATTTGCGGAGGAAGCGCCTGAATCATCGCGACGGTCCGAGTTGACTGGTCCGCTGGGAGCGGAACGCCGCATGCTCGTCCCACCGCAACGGCTTCGCTGACCGCAGCCGCGATGAAGTTGCCACCTTGGGGTGCCGAGCGGACCGGTCCGATGGGTGTCCGCGCGAGCCCGCATAAAGTTGCGAGGGACGCGATGAAGACGAATTTCTGCCAAAGCTCGACGTCCACCTGTGGCGTATCGCTGGCGTCCACCGAGGCGCTGCGCAGCGCGGCCACAATGGACGACGTCCTGGTGCTTACCCCGCCGCCCAGTTCGCCGAGGACAATGCTTTGGAAGGAGCTCTTGCGCTCCACAACCCCGGGGGCGAGCCGTTCGGCGCTGATGAACGTCAAGCCGCCGACAAGCGCTTGACGAGGGACACCCAACGAGATGAGGCGTTCTGCTGCGTCTACACCATTGAGCAACGGAAGCACGGTCGCGCCGCGCGATGCGACCAGCTGCGCCGCCGGACCGACCATCGGCAAGGAGTAGCTTTTCACCGCGACGATGGCGAGTTCCACGGCGCCAAGGTCTGCAGCCACATCGGTTGCCGTGACAGCAACCGTGAAGGTTCCCTCCGGTGTCCTGACGTCCAGGCCTCTGCGGCGCAGCGCGTCGAGATTCGTCCCTCGGGCCCAGAAACGTACCGAATGGCCGGCTTTGGCCAGCATGCCGCCGTAATAGGACCCAACCCCTCCCGCTCCGAGAATTGCGACGTCCATGAGGGTTCCAAGCCCGCTGCGCGCAGGTGGCTTGTTGGTGGCCACGCTGCAGAGGATGACGAGGCGTCTTCGCCGGCTTGCACTGTAATCGCCGCTCGACGCTGCAGCCACGTCGCCAACGCGGCTTCCAACCGGCTGACTCGGACCGAGGACGGCCGTTCCAGGTTGCCACCGCGGGTCCGTGTCCGCGGCCACCCACCCGGGCCGGCCAGCGAGGCAGGCTTTCTCGGGACCTCGCGCCGACTTTGGAGGTAGCCTCCCCACGCGTCGGGAGGGGGCGGGCATGCCGGTGTGCAGTCGACCGAAGGGGGGGGCCTGGCGCCTCAACATACTGTTGGGGCTGCTGTCGTTTCTGGGCGGGGTGGGGTGTTTCGATTTGAGCATCCCCACCGTTCCACCCAACCCCCCGCCTCCAGCGCTCAACGTGCTTGCACCGAAGCAGGGGGACACGGTCACCCTCACCGCCGAAGTAGCGGTGCAGGCGGATTCGGTGGATGGCGTGAACAGCGTCTCCCTGCTGTGCGGGCCACTCGACGGGGGAGCACGGCCCGTGTACGTGTGGCCGTCTGCGCCCTATGTCGCTTTGGTGGACCTCTCTATCTGCGAGGGCTTGACGACGCCCAATCCCGACGGTGGCCCCGTTTCACTGCTTCAACTCAGCATTATCGCGGTGAGCAGCGCGGACGCCGGCAGTGAGGACGACTTTCAGGTCTGGCTCGATGCCACGGGTCCTGTCATTGCGGTCACGTACCCGCCGAGCGCTCAACCGAAGTCTCCCTTCACGGTGGTCGTCAATTCCAATGAGCCGCTAGGTTCCCTTCCGGTGGTTTCGTTGGCCGGCGCGGCGGCTGACAGCGTCGTCTCGGTCCCGAACGCAGACGGCGGAACGTACATCGCCTTTTTCCGCAGTACCGCGGGCCTGGGAATAGACAACTACGACGGGGGCACACCTATCCCCATTGAGGTGCTCACGGATACCGACGAAGTGGTGCGCCTGACGGTCGACGCCACCGGGCTCGACGGAAACACAACCGTTGTCGACGTCAGCGTGGACCTCTCGCGCCTGGTGTGGGACCGTTACATTCCCGGGCAACCCGCCTCGAGCGGCCCAGTGACCTGGGCAGCGGAGCCCGTCGCTTTCAGCGGCGGGTTGGTGTTACCGCTCGCTATCACCTCGGCCGGAGGAGCTGGCGCAAACTGGATTCCCGGAGTCCTAGCCTTCGCCGACGGCACCTTCTATGGCTTTGATGTGGTGGTGACTCTGCCGGGAGGCCTGGACGGCGGGTACGTAGCGCGAGGCCTCAATGCAGAGGGCCAAACCCTGTTTTTTGACTTCACCGGGAATGGCTCGAGCCTGTTGCTTGCCCCTCCGCCACCCGCCACCGGACCCGTTGTCACTGGGACGTTGACCGGTCCTCTGGTAGGCCCGCCACTAACGGCCGTGACCGCAGCGGACGGTGGCCCGGACCTCCTGTGCTTGCAGGACACGGTGGCCGCCTGTTCTTTCCCCGGGACTGACTCTCTCACCTGCCTCACCCCGCAACTGATGGTAGTCACCGCGTCAGGAACGACTCCGAACGGAAGTGGGCCGCCGGATGCGGGCGTCGTCGCAGGAGCCGGTGGCGGCTACCTGTCCCCGAACGTCGGCGTCAACTCCTGCGACTCGAGCATTAGCAGTTGGAATTTCGCAAACCTCACCGACGGAACCTTCAGTTTTGGTCCCTACCAGGACCCCAATGGAACGGCGAGGGGCTGTTTTATTCAGAGCATTATCCGTCTTCTGGCCGTCGGGGACGGGACGTTTGTCGTCCAGCTCCAGTCGAGTTGCGGAGTGACTGCGGCTTTGCCGCCGGAGTACCCCATTCTTCGCGTCGGACCCGGGCCTGCCAATGGAGCGAGCGCGATTCTCGGGGCGTACACCGCGCCACTGGGGACGCCCAGGACGGTGCAGCTTGAGGTGGTGGGCGTCCTGGCGGACGGCCGAATCGTCACGCTGAGCAACAACCCGCCCTACACCGACTTCGAGCTGTGGTCGATGAACCCAACCGCAACGGACGTGCCTGACGTCATCGCGCCGGTTGCCGGTCTCTACGACTCAGCAGACGCGACGGAGCTGTCGGTGGTCGCCCGCAGCGTCTACGCCGGTGCCGACGGAAGCTTTGCCATCTTGCTCTCGGGTGCACCGCTCGGCGTCGGCGTGATGGCGTTTGGACCGGGCCTTCAGCCGTTGTGGCTCTACTTGTACCCGCGTGTCACAAGCACCGCTTCTGCGCGCCTCGTCTCCGCGCCCACCGTCGGAGACGTCTATTTGGTAGACGAGTTCAACAACCGCGCCGCTTCGCTGCGGGTCGAACCGAGGGATGCCGGTGCCACGGTAGCAGCCCCGTTCAACCTTGCCTACATGACGCCGGCTGTATACGTGGAAGGAACGCAGATTACGCCGAACCTACCAACCTTCAGCGGCGGAACGCCCACCAGCTACGTGGTGTCACCACCCCTTCCGGCGGGTCTGCAGCTCGATTCCACAACCGGCATCATTTCCGGAACGCCGACGACGGTGACAGCGGTGGCCGTATTCACTGTAACCGGAACGAACTCGGCCGGGAGCGCTAGCGCCACCATAACCATCACCGTGAATGCGGCGGCGGCGGACGCCGGACCCTGCACCGGACTCTGCGTGACGGTGAGCCCGTCATCAGTGCAGGTCGTGCCGGGGTACGGTACCTCGTTCACCATTTCTGTCGGAGGACCTGCCACGCTCACTGGCAATGTGACACTCGCCGGCACCGGCCCTGGCGGGACGCTGGTCGGTCCAAGCCTAGTCACCCTCAGCCCCAACCCCCCGGGGTTGGTGTACCTCACCCAGGGGGTGGAATATATGCCGACGTATCTCAACGCATCCGCAAACGTCGAGGCGGTGCCGGCTGCGCCCGTCAACGTGATTGTCACCGCCACATCGCCAGACGGAGGGCTCACCAACACGACGCTCTTCACGATCCAAGTGGTGGCCAACAGCATCACGGTGAATCCGGCCACCATCAACAACTTTCCGACCAACACGAAGACGCAGTTCACGGCAACGACGGAGCCGCCGGCCACAGGAGGGGTAACGTGGAGCGTCGACGAGGGCGCGGCCGGCGGCAGCATCGACAGCACGGGGCTATACACCTCTCCGCCGACGCTCGGGACGTACCACATCCGCGCCACGAGCGTTCAGTACCCGGGGGTCTACGGCGAGGCGGTGGTTCAAGTGACGGGCGGCTAGACAAGACTCCCGCTTCTCGCCACGCCGCGTCCGCTCTGCTCGCTCGTAAAGTTTCCTGTCCTAGGCCGCCCATCAGAAGGCTTGGCGGACGAAGACGTCGATGCCGGCCCCCGCATCGAGAAGAATGGCGTCCTCGCTGGCTGATGCGGCTCCCTGGGGGTGCGCATTGAGGGCCGTCTGGCCGGCGCTACCGGCTACTTGAGCGCCGAGGCTACTACCGGAGGTTGCCGTCCCGAGGACCGTCGCCGCGGCGCCCCGGACAAGTGCCCCGCTGACACTCTCCTGGCTAGCGTTCCCAGATGTGAGGCGCCGGGTTGCCTGCAAGCCTGGCTTTCGGTCAGCGACGTCCATCGCCACTCCATCGAAATGGACTTCCGTGCCGTCCGGCAGGCGGAGCCTGCTGAAGGTGACGAGGAAGCGTCCCGCCTGTGCTGTGCACTGGCCATAAGCCAGCGTGTGTGCCGGGAGCACCACCCCGCCGTTGACGACGTAGGGGCGAGTGAGGACGGCCTCTACCGCTCCCGAGCCGCACAGGCGACTGTCGAGGTTGCTGCGAAGCTCGAGCCGCAGATGGTCGCCGTAGCGTCCGCCAAGTTTCTTTTCGCCAGAGGTCGAGACTTTTGCATCGACGAGCTCCACTCCCTTCACCCAAGAGGGCGTCGACGCGGGCGGTGAAGATGGCTTCGCGGGCAGGGTCGGGCGTCTGTGGCCATACGTCCGCTCGAGCTCAGCTTGGATGGCTTTGGCGTCTTCTACGGACGGAGCGGCGTCCTGCCCTCCCAACGCAGGCGATAAGGCGGCGTCGTGGCCGGTGGCGGGGGGTAACAGCGAAGATTGCAGCGGCAGTGCTGGCGCGGCGGACGGGGGCCCAGTTGCTTCGTTCGTCTTTTGCTCGGCCGCGAGGTCTGCCTGATACCGCTCGAGAAGGCTTTTCGGCTGCCCACGCGGGCGCTCGACGAACGCCCGCGCGACCAGCGTCGCCACGGCGACGAGAGTGAGCGCGAGGAAAGCCAGCACCATTGGGCTGATTCGCTGCCGGCCGGCCGTCTCTGCGCCAAGCTGTGCGGCCATCTTGCGAAGAGAGGTGTCACTCAGAGCGTTCTGGCCTCTGGGTGGCGTTGTAGGGACGGCTTCCGTCGGAGGGATGAAAGGCGCAGGACCATCGAAGGTGGGTGGCTGAAACTCCGGTGGAGAAGCCAGACCTTCATCCTTGGTGCTCGCAGCAAGAGCTGCGATAGCGCGCTCGGTCTTCCCCACCGTGAGGCCAGCGGCGTTCCGGCGGTCGCGGTCTTCGGCGAGGGGGCGAGGGGATTTACTGTTATCGGCTTCGGCCGTTTGCGCGAGCCTGACTGGCGCACTTCGGGTGAGGTCCTTGCGCTTGACGCCCCGTGGGACGGGAAAGGGTTCGTCCCAGGATGCTGGTGCCACGAGAAGTGCCTTCTCGAGTTCGTCTCTCAGTTGAGCGGCGTCGCGGAAGCCGGCCTCCGGCGTCTTGGCAAGAAGGCGAATGGTGAGCGCGGAAAGCACCTCTGGAACTGCGGGGCAGACCACGCGCGGCGCCGGGGGAACGTGCTCCATGACTTGTCGGTAGTAGTCAAACTCCGGCCATTCGACGTCGCTGCGCTGGCGAAAGGGGGGCGTACCGGTGAGGCGCTCATAAAGCATAAAGCCGAGCGCGTGCAGGTCATCGCTCGCTCCAAAGCGGTAAGCATGCGACTTCTCGCCCACCAGGTAGCGGCAGACGCCCGGAGAGAGGTGCGTGGTCGTGCCAATGACGGCGCCAACGCGTGTCAGCGTGTAAGCAGCTGGCGACCGGGCGATGCCGAGGTCAATCACGACTGGCGTCCCGTCCTCCCGAACGAGGACGTTGGGGTCTTTCAAGTCGCGGTGGTAGATGCTCGCGCGGTGCATGTAGTCCAATGCGTCGGCCAACTCTTCGAAGACGTGGGCCAGCTGCCGCAGGGAGGGCTGCTTTCGTTCGTGCCAACGGTCCAGTGCCTCGCCGCCGACCAGCTCCGTGATGAGGTAGAGGTACCCGCTTCGGTCAGGCCAGCGTCCGCTGCCGATGATGGCGAGGATGTTGGGGTGCGTCAGGCTCAGCAAAACCGCAGCTTCGCGGCGGGACCTTGCCTCCAGCTCTTCGCGCTTCACAGGGTCCAGCGCCTCACTCAGCCTTTCGCCCTGAAGTTTCAGCGCAAAGAGCTCGGTACCGCGCTGGACGCGGTAGATTTCGCCCATTCCTCCACCGCCTAGCTTGCCGAGCACGGTGTAGCCATCCACCACTGTCCCGGGAGAAAGGTTTCGGGGGTCAATGTCGTCGTACATGGCGTCCCCTCGGGAGGCTTCAGGCTTCCTGCATCAACTCAAAGCGAAAGCCCGTCGAGCCTCACATGCCGGCTCCCATTTTTCTCGAAAAGCTGCAGGGTAAAGGAGTTGCCGCTGCCTTGGGTTGGAGTCTGGAAGGCCACTACGATTTTCCCAATTTCGTTGGGAGCGATGGCGGGAAGGTCCATCAGGAAGGAGACAATCTGAACGTCGATGGTCTGGTTTGCGCCGGTCAGGACGAGCTCTGGATGATCGAGGACCCAGACCCTTGCCGGGTCGCGGTTCTCCACGGTGAGGACCAGGTAGGTGTGCCCGAAAATTCGGTAGGCCTGGCGGACGTCCACCAGGAGGCGCTCCTGCTTGTCGCGCCGGTGCAATTCGTGGTGTTCGAAGACTTGAGTTCGGGAGAGGTCCTGCTGGAGAACGACGCTGGCGAGCTTGGTGATGCCCGCGCTGCCCTGGTCGGCACGACATTCATCGACTTCGGCCCGGAGCTCCAGGAGCGACCTCTTGAGCGCTGCGGCCGACTCGGGCGGCGCCTGTTTCACCAGGGCGACGTTGATGTCGACACCAATATCCGCCTCTCCGGCGATGGTCGTCAGGAGTAGAGGAAGGATGGTGCCGTCGGCGAGCGTGACGGTGAGAGTGGTCATCGAGCGGTGCCCGAGGTCCCGTTTCGGGATGAGGACGATGCTGTTTTCGGTGGCCTTGACCGGCAGGAAGGCGTCGGTGACGTCGGCCAGAATGACGCTCTCGGCCCGCAGGGGTTGACGGAAGCTGAGTGTGGTGGGGACGCCGGCCGCGACGTGAATCACCTGCACTTCGTTGAAGTTCGCGTCGGTAATGACCAGGCTCCGTCGCTTGAGCGCTCGTTTACCGCTGGTGACGACGGAGTCGGTTGCCTTTCCGACTGCCGCAGCGACGGGCGCGAAGGCCAGCGTGCAGGAGAGTGCCATAGACCCAAGGGAATTAGGGCGCATGCTGGTCGGGCTCAGGTGAAGGCGGCGCCGCGGAACGGTCCACCTTCTCCGACCGGCTGGTGAACTGGCCAATGACCAGCCCATCGGGATGGGCGGCGCTTCGCGGCACCACGGACTCATAGAGTTCGACCTCGAGCTTGTCGACGCTGAGCACCATCCTGTCGGCAATGTTCTCGGTTCGCCGCAGCAAGACCGCGCGAAGGTGAAGCGCGTCGGGCGTCCGTTCCGTGAAGTCCAGACTCTCGATGGACACCGAAGCTCGGGCCCGACTTGCGCGAACACTCTCTAGCAGCTTGGAGTCGGCAGCCTCCCGTGCGACGCGCCCCCGGAAGGCCGGCGACAGCATTCCGAGCGCGTCTCGGAACGAAGCGTCGTAACTCAACGAGTCGGTGGCGAAAAAGTGTTGCAGGAAATCCCTGGTGAAATGGAAGACGGTGACGTCGCTCGGCAGCTGTCGCTGCTCCTCGAGAAAGCGGACGAGCGCGTCACCGGCAATACTGCGACTCAGGTAGGTGCTCCTGCCGTCGGGCGCGATGAGCACGATGTCGGGCTCCTTATCGGCGAGCTTAAGCATGACCAGCCCCTCAAGCGCACAGAGCGCGAAGGCCAAGATGAGCGCCCAGCTCTTCCACTGGGCTTGGCGCACCATAGCCGCCCAAATGGCTGGTGGACTCGCCAGCGCCCGCGCGGTCGGGGACTGCTCCACTGCGGACGGTTTGCTCTGTGTCGAAGCATTCAGCGCAGTCATGGCAAAAGTCCCGCGGCCGCAGCTCCCCCGGCGACTCTCAGTGCGGTACGGGCGCCTTCGCCGAGCAGATTGCTGACGCCTCCTACCAGCGCGGAAGCAATCTTCGGCGTGGCGAAAGCGAGAACGCATAGCAGCAGAGAGGACGCCACCGCTCCAAAGGCAGCGCCAGCTCCGGTGGTCGCGAGGCCGGTCGTGGTGACGACAGCGGTGGAGAGGTTGAGCAAAAGCGAGGAGACGACAGGCCAGCAAGAGACGGTGACCAGGCTTCGGAGCCAGCGTCCCGGGGCGTCGAGCCCCGGGACGTAGAATGCCAACGCCATGGGTCCAATGACGTAGAAGAAGCTAATCAGAATACGGGAGAGCTCCGTGAAGACCCAGTGGATGGCACCGGCCAAGAGCACCACCAGACCGATGACGACGTCAAAGAGGACGCCGCCCAGTCCAGGCGGCTTAGCTTCTTGTGATGACGCGGCGCCTGCCGTCCCCCCGCTGCTCGTGTCCTCAGTCGCCACAGCCGCCAGACGCCGAGTGACGGCTGACCGGTACTGCTCCAGTGGAGCTTCGGCGTCCGAGTTGGCCAGACTCTGGGACAGAGAGGCGCACTGCTTGACCAGAGAGCCCGCAAGAAACGTATAGGCCTGCAGCAGTCCGAGCACCAGCAAAGTGCGCCAAACGACGGCGAGATAGCGCCTCGGTTGCCCTGGACCGCGCAGCAGCTGCACCACGAGTCCAAGGACGAGCAGAAATGCAAGCAACCCGTGCCCGATGGCAAGGGTTCTGGAGGTCAAGGCGCCGACGGCGCCGCTCCCAAGGTCGAGCGCCTCGCCCCCGGTCGCCAGCGCCAGGCCCGGGCAAATGACGGTCCCCAGAGCGAGCCACCGCGTGCACCGCATCGTCAATTACCCCCGAGGAAACTCACCCCATCGCTGGAGACAATGAAGCTCGGCGCCTTCAGGGCCTTCAGTCCCTCAGCCACTGCCGCTCGGCGCTGTTGTGCCTCGCTGAGCGCGCGCTTGCGCTCTGCATTTTGTAGCGCTAGGTGCGCAGCCAACAGACGGTTGCCCTCAGCGAGTTGGGCGTTGACCACGTCAAGCTGGCTCTCCTGTCGTGCGCTTTGCGCAAGCGCGCAGACTGCTGCGTCCCCGCTCGTGGCGCAGGCAGCACTGCGGTTGGCAGCTGAGACGGTGGCGCGAGAGGCCTCCTGTTGCTGGTGGGTGTCAGCCGCGGACAGAGCACGTGATACCTCGTAGTCGCCGGCCCGCGTGTCCGAGGTCAGCGCCGGCCCGAAGGTCCGGCTCAAAGCGCTCTGGGCATCCTTGGGCGTGATGGCGTCGTGTATTTGTCGGCAGCCGGAGCCGCTTGATCCAACGTCGCTCGCGCACTGACGGGTGGCGTTCTGCATCTCGCCGGTTGCAGGCGCCCAAGGGGCGACTCCGCTCGCAAGTCGACTGGGGTCGGAAACGGGGGGTGTTCCTTGAAGAAGCCCGAGGTTGTCGGCGCCAAAGTCGGCCACCCGCGAGGCGGAGAAGCTGCTGAAGAGGCTTTGTGCCTGGGTGGCGAAGCCCACCATCCGCTGGGCGGACGCCACGTCCTCGTTGACTGCGCGGAGGGCCTGCGAGGCGGTGGCGAGCTGCTGAGCGCCTTGGGAGACCAGAGTCCCGAGCAGTGGGAGGTCGCCGCCGAAGAGGTCGGCCGAGGCTTCCGGAGCGGCGACCAGCACCAGCAGACCGCCGACGATGGCTGCTGCAAGCGAGGGAGAGGGTGGCTGTGAAAAGGGTCGCATGACAACTCCTGGCGGGTGAGGCGTCAATGCGGCGCGGAGACAGACGAGGCGCCGGAGGGATAGCGCGCAGCGAGCTCTTGCAGGAGCGTGAGCTCGTCGAGGCGGGGGTTTTTCTCTCGAGTTCGCGCTAGCAGGCGCTGGTCATCGCCGTGCGTGGTGAGCAGCCAGTAAGCGAGCGGCGGGACGGAGTGCCTGACGGTGGCATACTGCTCTCCGTAGACAAGGAGGAAGTCGGTGTACTGGAATGGAACTCGCTGGAGCGCCCGAAACTCGCGGTAGATGCTGTCTGGCCATCCAAATGCGTCGCGAACTACCTCCCACCCCGAGGAGTGCCAAAGAAAGATTTTGAGGAAGGAGTTGCCGATGATGGTGGCGGCCGCGCGCGAGCGTTGGAAGTCCTCGAACTTCTGGCTGATGGCCCACATCGCCACGTCGAACTTCCGCATCTTGGCGTAAGCCTTTCCGAGGAAGGCGTCTGCCGCCGCGCTGTCGCCGAGGTAATCGTGCGCCTCGTCGATGGCGCAAACCGTCTTGTTTCTTCGCGAGGCCGCTCGTGCAGTGACGGTGCCCATGACCGCGGCAAGGGCAATCCTCTTCAGGAGGCTGTCCTTGGCAATGGCCCCCATTTCGAAGGTGAGCAACCGTCCGTCGTAGCGGAGGTCGCTTGGGCGGTTGAGGAAGCGTGCGTAGGTCCCGCTACAAAATAAATCGAGTCGGCGCACAAGGAGGGCAGCCAGTGCCCGGTCTTCCGGATGAAGGTTTGCGTCGTCGCTCTGTCTGCGAAGGGCCTGCTGAAAGTCGCCCATCAGTGGGCGTTCATCAGGTCGGGTCCGGAACCTTTCCTCGTAGGTTTGAGAGACTGCATTCCCCACAAGGTTTTGCTGCGGCACGGTAAAGGAGGGAAGCTCGCGGTCCTCGACGCAGACCTGAAGGAAGCTCACCGCGTCCTGTACAAGTGCACTGTCCAGTTGCATGACTCCGGTCCGCGCCAGTTCCTCCTGGTCGACCATGTCGCGGTAGCAGAGAAAGGGACATAGCGCAGTGTTGAGCGTGACCTCGACCAGCGTGCCTCCAAGCACGCGCGTCAACCGCGACCAGCTGCCGCCGTTGTCGACGAGGATGGCGTCCTTTCCGGCGATGAATGCATCGATGACGAGCGCACCGGCGGTGAGAGACTTTCCCGCACCGGTGTCGGCGCACATCAGTCCGTGAAAGGCGTTGCCCAGGCTCGCGTCGAACAGCCCAAAGCGGAGAGTGGTGGAAAGCGGCGTAACGAAGACGGTGTCGGCGATGGTGCCGCCGTGCCATGGCTCGAAGAGTGGGAGGAGGTCCGCGGCATTTCGGGTGGTGCAGCCCTTTCGGCGCACTTGGTAAGCGCCGGCGCCAGGAAAGAGTGCGAAGTAGCACGGCAGCTGGGCGGCGTGCTCGACCAGTAACTCGCTGTTTCCGAGCAGCCGAAACGCGTTGCGAGCGGCCTCGGTCCGCGCGTCGAGCTCGTCCAGCGTCTCGGCGTCGAGGAGGAGGCTGACCGAGACGTCTGTCAGCTTCGACGAGAGGGCGTTGAGCTCTGCAAAGAGAGCTCGGATGGCGCTCTGTTTGTCGGCGTCATCAACCGCTCGGCGGGCGTCTTCTCCACTCACCTGGTGAACGAGGCTGCGCAGCGCCGCAACGAGTTTGTGCTGCTGATTGAGGAAGAACTTCGCACGCGTCTGGGGGCGGATACGAATTGCGACGGCGAGGGTGTAACCAAAGGGCTGTCCGGTGAGGGGATGACACAGCGCCTGCAGTGGCTGCCCGCAGAACGGTCGTGTCCGCGCCTCTGGCAGAACCTTGAGGGTCGCCACCCGACGGAACAGGCCACCCTGCTGGAAGTAGCCGTGCTCCTCCGCGATGGATTCGAAGCACAGGCACTCGGCCTCGGTGTATTCGAGAACGTGTCGTCCCTCTCGTCGCCCTAGTGCCTCCGTCCAGAGGTTGTCCACCAGCTGGACCGACGGACAGACGGCTCCAGCTCGCCGGGTGCGGCCGGGATTCAAGAGGTCGTAATGCAACTGTTGAACCTCCACCGGTTCCAGTTCGCGCGACCGCACGCCGGCCACGGCGAGGCGCGCCCGCAGCTTGTCGCGAAGGCCTCTCAGCGCGCGCAACCGCGACGAGTGCACCTTTTGCGACAGCCGCTCGGCATTCTTGAAGAGCAGGGGTGCGCCGAGAACGCCTCGGTCCAACGGCCCACTACCGCCCCCGGAGAGAAAGAAGAGGCTGAGGTGGCCTCGCCGCAGATGCTGCTGCCGGAGCCACCGTATCTTCGCGGCGACGTAGGCACGCGTGGCCGGCGTCGCCGCCCGAGCGACGCCTGCCTGGTAGGCGGCAATGTCCGCTTCCACATCCTCGCGGACGCGGTACACGAGCATCAAACTCACCTCGTCGTCGAGGCTTCCGAGCAGTTCCCGCATGGCCTCTCCGCGTTGCGCCCGTTCGTCATCCGTCAAGAAGCGGGTGTCGATGCCATCGATGCCGAGGCACCCCACGTAGTCGAGCGCCGGCGTCACGAGCGCGGTGACCGCCTCCTCGCGCAGCGTCCGCCAGAGGGGAACGTGCTGGGCCAGTGAGGCTTCTCTCAAGGCCGTCTCCCGTTGACCTCTGAGCTGCGGTACGGGCCGAAGGGGAATTGCGGCGCATTGCTGCGCGCGGCGGCGCTGATTTCACCGGAAAAAACGTGGCGGCGCAGCTGAAAGCTCAACGCATGCGCCCAGTGCTGTGGAGGACGACCGCGGTTGAGCAGGGCGACCCCCAGGTGGGTGACGGCCGCAGCCAGGAGAAAAGCCACCGGCCGCAGCACCATCAACCATAGGTAACTCGCCACGACGACAACAAAAAAGTCCCCGGGGAAGTTGAGCCCGAGCAACGTGGCGCGCGAGTCGGCGTGCCGGTAGACAGGCGCGTCCAAGGCGGTTGCCCTTCCGTCAGTGGCTAAGCGCCCGAACCAGGTCCGGGAAGGTGTTGAAGAGGAAGACCAGCATCACCACAATTCCAGCGGTGATGAGTGCTTCTTTGAGAAGCGGCTTGTAGAACGTCGCTGCGGCGACGCACAGCAACACCATCCCGGCCCCTGCCCAAACGACGTAGGGCCTGGCGTAGGCGAAGAACCCTTGTCCCATCGCCGTCGGGTCCACCGTTTGGCCGAGCGCCGAGGCCGCGGCGCACGAGAAAAGAAGGACTGTGAGCCGGACCCTTCTCAGCGAGTTTCTCAGCGGAAAGGCGAAGAAGCGGTTCATGGCACATCACCTCCAGGTGCGCGGGGCAGGACGGCGAAAGGCGCAGGTTCCCCGCGGTGGCGTTGCCTGGCGACGGGCCTCAGGCCTTTGCTACCGCCCGAGTGACACGGCTCACGAGCGGGGCTACGCGCGCACTCGGCCCTGAGATGGCCATCGCAAGGCGTTTGCTGCTGCCACAGTTCTCGACCTTTGGGCGGCCCTCCGCCGGAGTTGGGCGGGTCGGTGCAAAGGGTGGGAACGGGCATACGGTCGGGCCAGAGGCAGTGGGCGTCTTCAGCGTCGTCCGGATTTGGAGGACGAAGGTGTCGGGGAGGGGCGCGGCGGAGGGCGCTCTCGGCCTTCTGTGGCCAGGTCCTCGTAGCGCTTGTGCAGCAGCATCTGCAGGTAGTCGAGGATGTGGAGCTTTTGGGACTCCGCGTCCTTCTTCAGCACGTCGACGACGTAGCTGGGGAGGCGAAACCACGTCCGCAGCTGCGAGATGACTTCGCGGACGGCCTCGGCATTGTAGGGGAACCCAAGCTGTGGACGCAGGACCTCCTGGACGAAGTTTGCGTCCTCGGGGGGCACCTTCACGTTCAGCTGCCGCATCTCCTGGTCCGCTGGTAGGGGAGTCTTTGCCATCGCGTGCACAGCGCTCATGGATACAACATGGCATCCATGTGCGACCAATGTCAATGTTGTTTAGGAACTTCATTTGATGCAGACCGGCACCCGGTCGGCCGTACATGTATGCCACTCCTGGCCGACATGGAACGCCTCCAGCACGCTTCTGAAAGGTAAGAAGCGCGTTAGCCCAGGGGGACTCGGCCGCCACGCTTGGCGTGGGCCAAGCCCAATGAACGATGGCTTCTTAGAAGCGGGGTGAGGAGTAGGCGCAGGGCCTGCAGCCGGGCGACGTAGGCGGCGGCGTCGCGGGCCTGGGCTTCGCGCCGGGTGGTCTGATGACTGAGGGCGCGCTGAAGGACAGCGGCGACCTCCTCAACCTGGTGGTCTCGCAGGACATGGCGCACGTCGATGCCCTCCAACCGGTCGGCCGCGAGGGCCAGGCGTCCTTCGTCAGTCAGTGTCGTCGCACCGGTGAAGCGCACGCGCAGGAAGGTGCCGTCCTCGAGGAGAAAAAGGCTCTCCATGGGCCCTGGACTCGCGGTCCTCGGCTGCGGGGCGTTGCCAAACAACGGGAGGGCGCGGAGGTGGAGCAGGCTCGGACGCCCGCGCGCGCTGACGTCCAGAAGGAGGAGCGGGCTCACCAGGGCAGGCAGGGCCGCCCGCACACCGGCAAGGATGGTGCACAGCAGCGCGGCCTCCTCCGCCCTGGCTTTCGAGACGGCCTCCATCTGCCGACGGTAGGCTGCATCCAGCCGGGTGGCCGCGTGACCGACCGTCTTCGCTGCGGTCTCGCTGGCGGAGGGCTTGCGTGGTGCCTCGGGCGTCGGGCGCTGGAAGAGGGTGCCCCAGCCGCCAGCCGACGCGGGCGTTGCGCTCATCGGGTGCCGGCCGCCCGGGGCTCGCCCGCTGCAGGCAGTGAGGCGTCGTGTTGAGTGAGGCGCTGCTCCGCGGAGCAGTAGCGGTTCCAGCACCAGCCCTGCAGCACGTCGAATCCTCCGACAATGCGCCACTCAGGCTCGGCGGCGCTTCCGACGAGATGAGAAATCCAAGGAGTGAAGAGACTCCGTCCCAGGGCGGCGTCGCCGGGGACGCGAATGAATTGGGTGGCGAACTTCTCCACCCGTACCAAGAACGGGCCGATGTGCTCTCGCAACCTCCGCTCGCACAGACCCTCGCGCAGGTCCTTCATCTCGGTACGAAAGCGGCGACGGTCCTCGGCCTCCAAGTCGAATTGCTCGAGCTCGCGCTGCAGCTCGGTCAGCGTCGGCCCGGACTGCCCGCAGCTGCGACCCGTTTTGGCCGGCGGGTCCGCGTTTGTCCGATTCAGGGTGTCGGTCATGGTCGCCACCAGCCTTTCGGAGCGAGGGTGACCCGTGCGCCCAGGACGCAGCGAACGGGCCTCCCAAGTTTTGGGGGCTCAGCCCTCCAGCTCGGCGACGGCGGGTCGGTCTCGGTCCGGCAGGAGGAGGACCCGGGCGTTGGTGGGGAGGGCGTCAAACAGCACGTTGAAGCCCCCATGGTCGAGTGGGAAGGCCACGCCGATGCGCGTGTAGTAGTCCTTCTCGTTGACAGTCTTGACGGCGAGAACGTCGAGCTTCTGCTTGCTGCTCATGGTGACTGCTCCTTTCGGACTGACCTTCCGACGGCCGAGGTTCAGAATCGGAACTTATATAGACCTCATATAGATTGTCAATTGGGTCTTTACAAGACCCATCGGAGGCCCGAACCTTCACCCCAGGCCGACCCCACGCTGCCGGCACCGGGCCAACTTCGGGGTGGTGTCCCCGCACGGCTTGGCGCGACGGGCGGCACTGGCCGCGCGGCTACAGGGCGCCCCGTGGGGTACGGGCGTCGCGCGTCGCAAGCCCCCGGGACTCGGCCCTAGGTGGAGGGTTCGCGCGCTGAGGGCGGCAGCGACGGGGGAACCACTGCGTCGGCGAGCCGCGTCCCGAGCGCCACCGGCAGCACCAGCAGCACCGCGAGGCTGGCCACCAACTCGCCGAGCACCGCCGCCCAGCCAAAGCTCCGCAGCGCGCCGGACTTGGCCAGCACCAGCGAAAAGTAGCCGATGACGGTGGTCAGCGAGCACAAGAGGATGGCGCCACCCATCCGGACGCAAGCCCCCCGCGCGTCCACGCGCAGCGAGCTCATCGCCCCGAGGAGATTCACCACGTAGTCCGCGCCGACGCCGATGGTGATGGGGAGGGCCGCAAAGTTGAGGAGGTTGATTTTGATGCCCAGCGCCAGGACCACGGCCTGGGAGCAAAAAGCGGCGGCCAACATGGTGAGGAGGCTGACCAGCGCGCGCCCCGGCCGCCGCGCGAAGATGGCCAGCAGCAGCACGCACACCACCGCCGCCACCACCAGCACCACCTGCGGGGCCTCGTCCCGCACCAGCTGGAGAATATCCGCCATGAAAAGGAAGCCACCACCAACGCTGACGTCAGCCGGAAGCTGGGCGGAACGCACCACGTCGGCGAAGCGCGAGAGGTTTCGGCCGTCGTCAAAGTCGACGTGAATGGAAGGGTAGACCAACACCACTCGGTCGACGCGGCCCGACAGCTCTCGGAAGGCGCTCACCAGGCGCTCGGGGACTTCGCGCAACTCAATGGGCCGCAGCGACTCCTCGGCAAACCAGTTGCGCACGTCGGCCCGCATTCGCTCCGGGATGTCGCTGTCTGGCACCCGCCGGATGCGCGCGCCAATGCGCGAGAGCTCCTTGAGGCGCGCCTCCTGGTTGCTCAGCGCCGGAACGAATCTCTCGATGGTCTCCACCGACTGGACGGCGCCGGGGTCCTTCTCGGCGAAGACGCGCCGCAGCGTCGTCGCGGCGGGTTCCCGGTGCGCCGGGTCCTCGGCCAACGCCACCACCGGGTTGAGCCAGACGCCAAAGACTTCATTCATCTTCGCGTCCCAGGATGCGCTACCCACCGTCAGCGACTCCTGGTTGCGCAACATCCGGAGGTCCCTCTCGTAAACGCCGTGAGTCACCGCGTGGGCCACCCCCAGCCCCGTCCAGACCAGCAACGTGGCGACGAAGGCGAGCGCCAGGCCCGACGAGAGCCATCCGCGGGCGAAGAAGACGTGCAGCATTTGCTGCACTGCTGTCGACGGCGCCTCGCGGCGCGGCGGGCGCAGCAGCGCAACGAAAAGTGGCATCGTCAGGTAGGTGAAGACCCAGACGGTCGCCATGCCCAGCCCTCCGAGAATTCCAAACTGGGAGAAGCCACGGAAGTCCGAGGCGGCCAGCCCGCCATAGGCGGCCGAGGCGGCCAAGGCGGCGGCGAGCGTGCCCGGGAGGGCCTGACGTGCTGCAGCGCGGAGCGCGTGCGGCATGCTCAAGTCCGCGGGCTCTGCGCGGTAGTAAGCCAGGAAGAGCAGCGGGTAGTTGATGCCGTTGCCGGCGATGATGGTGCCCAGAAAGGCAGTGTTCGAGTTGAGACCGCCGATGGTGAGCCGTCCGAGCGCAAAAGAGAAGAGCAACCCGGGGAGAAGGACCAGGACCACCGTCAAGACGGCGTGCAATGAGCGGAAGTAAAGCGAGATGCACGCGCCGACGAGCACAATGACAAACACGCTGGAGAGGGAGAGGTCCGACAGGATGGCGGCGTGTTCCTCGAGAAGATTGGGCACCTCGCCGTTGAAGGCCACCGAGACCGTGGGGAATTGGGGGCGCAGTGTGGCGATTTCTCTCTGCACGCCAGCCATCAACCGTTGGGATGGGCCGAGCTCGACCTCCGAGCCTCGCAGCCAGAAAATGGCCACCACCACCGTTCCGTCCGCCGTCTCGAGATAGCCCGACGGAAAGCGGTCCTCTTTGCCCACCGCGCGGTCGAACTCCTTCTCCAATTCCTTCCAACTGGCCGGCGCGGTGCGCTGGTCCTCGTCAAGGTCGAGTTGTAGGGGGTTGCGTCGTTGCTTCTCGGCGCGAACGGCCTCGTCAAACCGCGACAGCAGGCGCTCGAAGTCGAGCTGAGGAATGAGCAGCGGAGCACGCCGCATCAGCCAGGCCCGCTCCACTTTGACGTTGCCCTCGATGCTCCTCACCTCGGGTAGGTTGACACTAGCCAGGTGTTCGGTCAGCTCCGAGATGAAGCGCTCGTTGGCGGCGCGGTCTGGCGAGTGGGCGATGACGGCGAGGTGGGATTTTCCGCCCACCAAGGCATGCAGCCGGTTGAGCGCCCGCACCGAGGGCGCCGAAGGCGGAAGCAACTCCTGAAGGCCAGCCTCAATGTGGCTGAAAAAGGCGATGCTGAGCGCCAGCGCTGGAACACACGCCAGCGCCAGAACGAGGCCGGCCATCCCGGGGCGAGCGCATACCAGCGCGACGTAGCGGCCGTAGGCCTCGGAGAGGCGGAGGAGCGCTCGCCTGAAAGGGTTGCCGGACGCCAGGGGCATGACGTTAGCCTGAAACCAGCGGCAACAGCGCAGCGTGCAGCCGTCCATTGCTGGCCAGCGTGTCGCGGCCAAAGATGTCGTGGGGGCCGCCTTGACTGCTGCTCACCCGCCCGCCGGCCTCCTCAACCAAGAGCGCGCCGGCGGCGCTGTCCCAAGCGTGGAGGCCCCGCTCGATGTAGGCGTCAAAGCGGCCGCAGGCGACGTCGCACAGGTCCAGCGCGGCGCATCCGTCGGTGCGGACGGCCTCGACTGCCCCGAGCAGCCGCCCCAGGCGCTCCAGTTGTGGCCGGTCCGCCGTGCGGCCGGAGTAGGCGAAGGCGCTGGCCACCATCGCCCGGTCCAAGGTCTCGGTCCGCGAGACGGAAATCGGGACTCCATTGAGGGTGGCCCCCCGGCGGCCCTGGGCGAAGAACAATTCGTTGGCCCGCGCGCTGAAGACGGCCCCCAGCACCACCACCCCCTCCACCGCCAGTGCCAGCGAGATGCAGGAGCGGCCGTAGCCATGGGCGTAGTTTTTCGTGCCGTCCAAGGGGTCCACAATCCACAGGTGACTCGCCTCGACTGCGCCGGCGCTGCCCTCCTCGCCGAGGACTTCGTGGCCCGGGTGCCGCTGCTGGATGAGGCCGACCACGTAGCGCTCGCAGGCGCGGTCCACGTCGGTGGTGATGTCAGCCAGGCCCTTGCGTTCGACGTGGGCGGTGCCGGCTCGCTCCAGTTGGATTTGGCCTGCGCCGCGCACGGCGAGCAGGGCCGTCTCCTTCCAGGAGGCGCGCTCGGCGTCGCCCGGGGACGTCATGGCGGGCCGAGCTCGAGGGCGGCCGGGGCGAGCTGCGGCTCGCCGGGGACGGCCACCGACACGAGGGTGCACAACAGCGCCAGGGCGAGCTGCCCTCCATGAATGAGGAGGGCCAGCGCCGCGGCGCTGGCCGCCGTCAGTCCGAGTGCCGCTGCGCCGAGAACCAGGGTCGCCTCGGTGGCCCCGAGTTGGGCCGGGATGAAGTCTCCGAGTGCACTGCCAACGGTGAGCATTCCGCGGGCCACCAGCGTCGTCCCAACCGAACTGCGGTGGCCGATGGCCACCAACGCCGCGCCGCACTGGACGAGTTGGACCACGCGTCCGGCGCACTCCCAGGCCAACGCCTGCAGCAGGCTCCTCCGGGAGGCCCCGGCGGTGGCGTCAAACTGCAGCCCGAAGGCACGACCTCGCCTGGTCACCGCGCCCAACAGACGTCCCGGCTGAGCGCGGTCCCGGACGATGAGGATGCCCGCGCCCAGCACCAGGCCGCCCAGGGCATTGGCGAGGATGAGGACGCTGATGCTGCTGAAGCCGAGGAGTGCCAGCGCGGCCCCGCCGGCGACTGCGGACAGCACTGCGTTGGCGAGCAGCGTCACCCCTTGAATTTGCACGGCTGCCACCGCGGCGCGTGCTCCTCCCACGGTGCGGCCGAGGAGAACGGCCCGGGCCGCCTCGGCCGAGGCGCGGCCAATGGGCAGCACCGCGCCCAGGGCATAGCCCAGTGTCCCGGCCCGGAGCCATTGGCGTGGGCTGACGCGAGCCGCGTCCACGCCATAGAGGGCGCGCAACGCCAGAACGCTGCAGAGAAGGAAAAGGGCCTCCAGCGCCGCCACCAGCGGGAGCGCATGGAGGCTTTCTCCGAGTCCGCTGAGGACGGCGTGAGCGCCGGCGCCCCACACCGCCAAGGCCAGCACGCCGGCGCCGAGCACCGCGCAGGCCAGGCGCACCAGAGGCCGTGCGAGGAGCTCTCGCGGCGAGGGAAAGCTCACACCGGGCCTGCGGCTTTCGCTCCCGCCAACACTTCGGGAAGACGCATCCACACCCGGGCGAAGGCCTCGGCATAGGCCTCGACCAGCGCTCGCGGCTGTGGGGCGATGGGGTAAGTCTGCGAGAAGAGGCACAGCGAGCACTCCAAGATGCGGGCTGTCTGTGGGTACTGAGACAGCTGGTAGCTGGGCCTGTTGGGCCCGGCCTCCGCTTGAAGCTTCTGAAAAAGTGTCTGCCCCGGGACGGGGCGGGTTTGCCACAGCACCACCTCGCAGCCCTCAGCCCGCAGAGCGCGAACCATGGCGTCGCGGACGGCCACCGGCGGCGCCTGAAGGCCCAGTGAAGAGGCGTCCAGTTGGACGCGGTACTTGTGAAAGGCGGGGACGCAGTCGACAGGGACGGCGGGTGGAGTCACGCCAGGCAGCTCGCGCAACCGCCGGCTCAGCAACTCGGCATTGGCCAGAGCGTTCTCGTTCCACGCTGCTACGTGCCGGAGCTGCGAGCGCGCCAGTGCCGCCGACAGTTCCGTCGTCCTGTAATTCCAGCCCAGACTGGCCGAGTCATAGGCGCGGTTGCCGTCCAGGGCGTGGGCGACGTCGTAGCTGGCCTCGTCTTCGGGCCGGCTGTCCTCGCCAAACATCCGGACTCGGAGGGCCCGCCGGTACAGCCGCTCGTCGTCGGTGACGACCAGCCCACCTTCGCCGCAGGCAAAATTCTTCGAGGATTGCAGGCTGAAGGTGCCCGCCGCGCTCTGGGTGCCGACCATCCGCCCTCGGTAGCGGGCGCCGACGGCCTGGGCCGCGTCCTCGATGAGGAGCAGTCCGTGGCGGGCGGCAAAGTCAGCGATGGGCTGAAGCTCGCAGGGCACGCCGTGCAGGTGGACCGGTACCACCGCCCTGGTGCGCACCGAGAGGGCTGCTTCCAGTCGCCCAGGGTCCATCCCAAAGGTGCGCGGCTCCACGTCGACGAAGACCGGCGTCGCCCCCTGGTGCATGACGGCCAGCGCGGTGGCGACGAAGGTGAAGGCCGGCACCAGGACTTCGTCTCCCGGCTGGACCCCAGCCGCGGCGAGCGCGACGTGCAGTGCTGCCGTCCCGCTGTTGGTGGCGACGCAGTACTTGGAGCCGAGGAAGGCGGCGAATTCGCGCTCCAAGCCACGCACCTCGGGGGCGAATTGGCCGGAGAGAACGCCCCGGTCGAGGACGCCCAGGACGGCCTGGCGGTCCTCGGCGGTGAGGACCGGCCAGCGGACGTGCGCGTTGGCCGGCACCGCGGCGCGCCCACCCTGGACGGCGAGAGGCTCGGTCACGTTGGCTCCGCGCAACTCGAGGTCGCGCCCTGCGGCGGGCACTGTTGCCACCGCGCCCTAGACCGCTGCGCGGGGACGGCGGGTCAGCTTCTCGACCCAATCCTGCAGCATGACGTACTGCTTGAAGAGGTCGTTCACCGCGCGCTCACCCTCGCTGTGGTAGGGCGCCTTGAAGAACAGCGACAGCTGGTGCTGGATGCCGCGCTCGCCGGCGCGGTGGGCGACGTCCAAGAGGCGCACCAAGTCGATGACCAGCGGCGCGGCGAGGATGGAGTCCTTGCACAGGAAGTTGATTTTGAGCTGCATCTTCTGACCAAGGAAGCCCACCAAGTCGATGTTGTCCCAGGCTTCCTTCTCGTCACCCCGCGGCCGGTAGTAGTTGATGTGGACCTGGTGGTCGCTCACCTCGTAGCCGAGAATCTCGTCGAGGACCGAGAGCTTGCTGGCCACCTTGGTTTTGTTGCTGTCCGGGTCGTCGAGCACCTTGCCGTCGTTGTTCCCGAGGATGTTGGCGCTGAACCAGCCTTCCACCTGGAGTTCGCGCACGCGGAAGGCGGGGGCGAGGGCAGTTTTGAGGAACGTCTGGCCTGTTTTCCCGTCCTCGCCGGCGATGGGAACGCCGGAGTTTTGGGCCAGTGTCTCCAGCGCCGGCACCTTGGTCAGGCTGGGCGTGAAGTTGACGTGCGGTGCGCCCAGCTTGCACGCCAGGTAGAGAAACTTCATCGCTGGGCTAATCCGCTCGTCGCTGCGGTTGAGGCCGGCTTCAAAGGAGGCCACGCTGCGGTGCACCTCGGAGGCCTCGGCGTACTTCTCGGTGGAGGTCAGGTTGACGATGACGACGCGCTCGAGGCGGTGCGCGGCCTTGAAGTCCTTGACGTCCCGGGCGAGGAACTCCAGTTCCTCGCGCTGGTTGCGTGCCGCCACCACGTGGTTTCCGGAGGCCGACTTGAGGAATTTCGAGGACACCACCCCCGGCCAGGGCTTGATGGCCCGGAGCTCCGGTTCGACTTGGCGGAGCAGGTGCTCGGGAACAATGCGCTCGCGGATGGCCGCCTCGAAGAGGTCGTCGCCCCGGAGGTCCCAGCCGCCGAACACCAGGCTGTCGAGCGGGGCACAGGAGAGGTGCTTACCGACTTCAGTCTCGGTGACCATTCCCACTCGGGGAGCCAGGCCGCGCTTCATCAACGCCACGCCCGCGATGACCGTGCTGGCCACGGCTCCACCTGCGCCTACGATGCAAACACCCAACCGACTCATGAGAACCCCTGCGATGATGTGACCGGACTCGCATATTTTGCGAGCACGTCGCGCTTCAGTTCATCGACCACGCGCGGAAACTTTTGTTGCGCACTGTTGCGGCCAATCTCTTCCATGAAGCGCTTTGAACCTCCGGGGGAAACCGCAAACAGGGCCGGAGCCAGGATGGCTACGTCCTTTGTGCGGTGCTCCCGGTACACTCGGTTTTGAGCGCACAGACTCTCGTCAAACGCGGAGGCGAAACGCCGCGGGTCCGAGGGGATTTTCTCGAATTCGACGAAGAGCTGGTAGCGACCCTTGGCGCTGCCGTCGACCCCCACCTCGGCGGCCGCGGAAAATTCCACCACCGAACAACCGCAGGCCCGGACGGCGGCGTCCATGGCGCGCTCAATCTCGGCGTAGGAGGTGAGTTCCTGGGTCAGCGAGAGGACCCCGTTGGTCCGTCCGACAAATTCCATGCGGTGCGGGAAGAGACTTTGGAAGCGGACCAAATCGCCGATGTAGTAGCCAAAGAGGCCCGAGGCGGTGCTGACGGCGATGCTGTAGTCGACGCCCTCCTCCACCTCCCACAGCGCACAGCGCCGCGCGTTGGGCTTGGCGTGGTCGGCAGCCGGGACGAATTCGAAGAAGACGCCCCGGTCGGGAAGCATCAACAGGCCGTGTCGGCCCAGTCGGTCGGTGATGGCGAAAATGCCACCCTCGGTGGCGTTGTAATTGTCCATGAGGACCACCGGACGTCCGACGCGCTTCTCGATGACGCGCCGGTATGCCTCGGCGTTGACGCCGCCTCCAAACAGGACGGACAGGTTCGGCCAGAGCTCGGCGACGGTTCTCACCGGGCGCCCCCGCGCTTGCGCAGCGGCAAGCACCTTATCGAAAAATACCGAGAACCAACAGGTCGTCCCGGAGACCGCACGGATGTCGTAATCGAGGTAAGCGGCCGCCAGCTTCTGAAGCTTTTCGTCGTAATTCGGGATATCCCGGAGTTCGGCGGTGGGCAGCACGGAACTCGAGATGGGCCAGGGAATGTGCCGCTGCATCAGCCCGGGGTTGGTCGTCCCGAGGACGTCGCCTTCTGCCTTGAGCGTGGAGGGCGGAAACAGTCCGAGGCTGTAGCCGCCCAGGAAGCGGGCGTTGCCGACTTGAGTCACGTAGCGCGCCACAATGTCGAACCCGGCCTTCTGCTGCCACCGGATTTGCTCGTCGGAGATGGGGAGGTGTTTGTTCTGCGCGAGGGTGTTGGAGCTGCCGGAGGACTGGCCGAAGTATTTGATGAGGCCGGGCCACAGCACGTCGCGCTCGCCCTGGCGCATCCGCTCGAGGTAAGGCTCAAAGGCGGCGTACGTCCTCAAGGGCACGCGCTCCCGGAAATCCTCGTAGCAGGTCACCTCGCCAAGGCGGTGGCCTTGGCCGAACTCGGTATCCCGGGCGGTCTCACAATTGCGCTTGAGGGTTGCGAGTTGGACGTCCCGCAGGCGCTGTCGGTCGCTGACTGTGCGGTTCCAATTAAGTACGCGCGCAGTCGCCGCGGTCCAAGCCAGTGGGCCGATGGCGCCTGCGCCAAAAAGGGTCTTCATGGAAAGGGGGGGCTCAAAGGCATCGCTGCCTACCATCTCCTTCAAGGCAGCGGCAACTAGAAGCTGGTTTCCCCGGTTGGGGCCGCCGGAAGACCTCCTTAATGGCGGGCCCATGCTATAGGAGGAGCGCTTCGCGCGCGCAAGCTTCTCGTCGCTGGCAGGCGGCGCGCGTTCACGAATTGCGAGTCGCTCGCAAAGGGCGCGCCAGGAGCTGAAAGCCGGTGTCGCAGACGGAAACACTCACGGAGCGGGCCTCGTTGGAGCTTCTCCAAACCCCCAAAGCGGAGCTTACGCGGTTGTCCCCCCGGGACCTCCGGGTGCTTGACCCGGTGCCGGCCACGCCGCTGGAGGCGCTGGCGGAGATGGTGGCCCGGGGGCGCGCCGCCCAGGAAGCCTGGCGCCAGAAGCGCTTCAGCGAGCGGTTGCCGCATTTTCTGCGTGCCGCCCGGGAGATGTTGCAGCGCCGCCAGGAGGCGATGGCACTGCTTGAGGAGGAGATGGGGAAGGTGGAAGCCGAGGCCCTCTTCAACGAGACGCTGGGGCCTCTGGACGCGGTGAAGGGTTGGGGCGTGCTGCTTCGGGACGCCCTCCGCCGGCGCAGGGTGCGCCTCAACCGGATGTCCTTTCCGGGCAAGCGCGCCTACCTCGACTTGGTCCCCCGTGGCCTCATCGCCATCATCGCCCCCTGGAATTACCCGGTGGCCGGCCTGTACCGCTCGGTTTTCCCGGCGCTGATGGCGGGCAACGCCATCATCCTCAAGCCCAGTGAATACACGCCGCGGAGCAGCAGCTGGTTCGCTCAGCTGTTGGAAGACCACCTACCCCCGGGGCTGGTGCAGGTGGCGCGCGGGGCAGGGGAGGTTGGCGCGGCGCTTCTCGACGCCAAACCCGACGCCTGTGTCTTCACTGGGTCAACCCATACCGGGCACAAAGTCCAGGTGCGCTGCGCTGAACTGGGCATCCCTTGCAGCGTGGAAATGGGCGGCAAGGACCCGGCCATCGTCCTTGCCGACTGCGACCTGGAGCGCACCGTGGCCGGCATCACCCATTGGGCGCTGAGCAACGCCGGCCAGGCCTGCGGCGCCATTGAGATTGCCTACGTCGACCGCGCCGTGGCCGACCGCTTCGTGGCCCGGATGCGCGAGGCGTGGACCCAGCTGCGCGTCGGCCCGGGCCACGGCTCGGCCACCGACGTTGCGCCGATGGGCAACCGCCGCCAATTCGAGGTGGTCCAGGCGCAGGTGGAAGACGCCAAGGCCCGCGGTGCCACCGTCATCTGCGGTGGCGCACCACTGGACAAGGGCCTGTGGTACGCGCCGACGCTGCTCGACCACTGCACCGACTCGATGGCCGTCGTCCAGGAGGAAACCTTCGGGCCGGTGCTGGCCGTGGTGCGGGTGGACGGGCCGGTGGAGGCCATCCGTGCTGCCAACCACCTGCGGTATGGACTCGGCGCCTCCCTCTGGACGAGCGACGTGGCACGTGGCCAGCGTCTGGCCGAGCGGCTGGAATTTGGCGTGGTGAGCATCAACAACCACGCCTTCACCGGGGCGGTGCCGAGTCTGCCCTGGACCGGCACCCGGGCCACCGGCTTCGGGGTGGCAAACAGCACCTTCGCGCTGAGCACCTTTCTGCGGCCACGCACCACGGTGGTGGACCGCTGGCACAAGCCGGAACTTTTCTGGATGCCCTACGACTCGACGCTGGTCGAGCTGGGCGAGGTGCTGGCTGACCTGCAGACCGGCCGGGTGGAGCGCGCTTGGAGGCTGCCGATGCTGATGCGGCGGCGCATCCAGAAGCTGCGCGCCTTCTTCAGCTGACTGCAGCCCGACCTGCCGTCGGCCCCAGGCCTAGCCCAGTTGCGGGTGAATTTTCTCGGCGGCGCGGACGGCCATGGCCATGATGGTCATCTGCGGATTGACGCCCAGTGGCCCCCGCACTGTGCTGCCGTCGACGATGAAGAGGCCCGGCACGTCGTGGGACTGGTGGTCCAGTCCCACCACACTGGTGCCGGGGTCGGTGCCCATGTCGCACGTCCCGAGGGGATGGTAACTGCCCAAGACCAAGCTGCGGGGGCAAGGTCCGCCTTGCGAAAGGCGTCGAGGCCGCGCTTTGGGTCGAGGCTGGGGTGGCTCAGCACGCCCGGGTAGAGGTGGCGTGCCCCAGCGGCAACCATCATTTCCATGCTGAGGAGGAGCCCGCGCTGGAGGCGAGCCACATCCTTGCCTGAGAGGGAGTAGTGGATGACGGGCAGCCCCCGGACTTCGCGAAACACCCGTCCATTGCGGGTGGCGTCGGTGGCCAAGGGCCCGAGCGACGCCATGTGGGCCAGCTGCGAGAGCGGTTCCATCAGGCGCCGCCCGTTTCCCGGGAAAAACGTGCCGTACACATTGTGGCTGGCTTGAGCGGCCAGCAGCAGGATTCCCTCGCGGAGGAATTCCTCGGAGGCCACGCCTTGGGGAATGAAGTCGAAGGGGCGAATCTCCTCGTCGAAGGTTGCCGAGACGACGGCGCTGGGGTGCAGCGTCAGGTTTCGTCCCACCTGTCCGCTGGAGTTGCTGAGGGCTTGCTTCAGGAGGAACAGCGGCGTGGCGAGGGTGCCGGCGGCGAGGATGACGGCCTTGGCGCGGACCCGGAGCCGCTGGCCGTTGGCGGTGCTGCCCTCAATGCCGACCGCCCTGCCGTTTTCCTGAAGAAGTTGCTCTGCCTTCAGCCCGGTGAAAAGCATCGAGCCACGTTCCAGCGCCGGAGGCAGGTAGGCGACGTTGGTGCTGCGGCGGGCGTCGGTGCGACAGCCAAAGTCGCAGAAGCCGGAGGCCTCGCAGCCCGGGGCGTTGCGGCGCAAAAGCGCATGCTTCCAGCCGAGGGCGTCGCAGCCCCGTTGAAAGACGTCGGCGATGGGGCCAACGAAGCGGCGGGCGGACAGGCCGACCCCGAGGTGCGCCTCCACCCGTTCGAAGTAGGGCGCCATGCGGCTGGCCAAGAATTCGTCGGTGCCGAGCTCCTCGCACCAGCGGTCCAGCACCCAGCCCGGAGTGCGGAAGGCCGTGCCACCGTTGATGGCTGTCGAGCCGCCCACCAGCCGGCCGGAGAAGATGGGGATGAAGGCGTTCCCCACCGAGAAGGCGGGACGGTAGAAGCGCCCGAGCGCGCGCACGCTGCTGCCGTCGAAGTCGTGCCGCTGGTGCAGCTGCCCCTCCTCGACGAACACCACCGCATGGCCGCGCTCGGCAAGCTCATAGCCCACCACGCCGCCTCCTGCCCCGGTGCCCACCACCACCACGTCGCAGTCGACGTCACCGCCGGTCCAGCTGTCGGCGGCCTGGACTTGCTCCATCCAGCGGGGCTGGGTGACCTGCAGCGGCGGCTTCGCCTTCGCGCCCATCGCCCGCAGGACGTGCGGTGCATCAAAGTGCACCAGCTTGTAGACGAACGACACCATCATCAATGGCGTCTTCAACAGGGGGTCGCGCTCCCAGCGGGCGAGCAGCTCGTCTTGCGCCGTGGCGGACAGGGCATGAAAGGGGCGCCCGGTGCGCAAGCGCGCCGCAGCGTCGAGCGTCCGCAGTGCTGCGGACCAGGCCATGCCCACCCGCGGCGAGACTTGCGTCATGACTTGGGCGGCAGCGTGCGCCGTCCGCTCGTCGGCGGGGGGGATGAGGGAAGTGCCGGGGATGATGGCTTCAGCCAGCGCGACGGCCGCTCGATGGGTGGCATCGAGCGGCGGGGAGGAAGGGGCACCCAGATTCAGCGAAGCGTTCACCATTTCCTTCTGCCATGCGGCGGTGGAGTCGAGTCAAGCGGGGGCGTCGCCGGTGGACGCCTCCCCCCAGCACCCGCTGTCAGGCCTGAGGCTGCTCGAAGTCCGCAATGGAGGCGAGCCGGCCCAACGCTTCGGTGAGACTGGTGCCGGCGAGGGCCTGCGCCCAGCGTCGAGCCCAGCCGCTTTCCTCCAGGCGCGGTCCCCAGCGGCGGGCCCCCCACCGCATGAGAGGAATGAATGCGACGCCGAAGAGCAGGTTGGCGCAGAGGTACGGCGTTCCGAGCGCCGTGTAGGCATCCAGGCCGAAGAGTGCCTGCAGCGCGACGATGAGAAGCGGCGTCCACAGCAGGGGCGACAGCAGGAGCACCCACTTCGTCTCGCGGATTCTCAGCACCCGCAGACGCTCCAGCTGGCGCTGGCTCACCGTCACCGGGCCGTCGTAGTCCACCTCACCCGCCAGGAACCACTGGCGAGCGGTGGTGGCCACCAGGGCCACCGCCGCCACGTCGAGCACCACCGCCGGAAGGAGGAAGCGCACTGCGCCCAGGTGGTCGGCGATGAAGGCGCCGAGGGCGAAGACGGCCAGCGCGTTGATGGCCACCTCGATGGCAAGGCCGGTCCGAAGCCGCTGCAGGGCCGAGCGCACCCGCCGCAACGGGCCCTGGCGAAGCGTGAGGCGGAGCAGCTGCTCCAATTTCACGTCCTGGCCGGCCCAGCGCGTCTGAAATTCGTCCAATTCCATGGTGTCATCTCCTTGCTGTCATTCGAGGTTACCGACGGCGCGAAAGTCTTCCCGAAGCCTCGCCTTGAGGCGTCCCACCCGGGTCGAGACGTTGGGGACGCTGATGCCCAGCACTTCGGCAATCTCGGCTTGGCTTTGGCCGTCGAGGTACATCAGCATCAGCGCGCGGTTGAAGTCGTCGAGGCGGCCAATGAAGCGGTAGAGCAGCGCGACGTCCTCCGGCGCCTCGGCGTCGGCCTGGCCGAGGCCGTCCACCGCAACCGCCCCGTCATCCATGTGCCTGGCTCTCGTGCTTTCCCGGCGCTGAAACGAAATGGCGACGTTGAGGGCGATGCGGTACAGCCAGGTGGAGAAGCGCCAGTGCGCGTCATAGCGGGGGAAGGACTTCCAGGCTTGGGCGGCCATCTCCTGAACCAAGTCCTCCCGGTCCGGGGCGGTCCGGCCGTAGGCCCGTGCCACCTTATAGAGGAGGCGCCGGTGCTCCTCGAGGAGGGCCAGGAAGCGTTCCTGTGGGTGGGGGGTGGGCATGGGAAAGGTGGAGGCAGAAAGCGTCCTTCACCCGGATGATTCGCGGGAGCGACCGAAATCTCACACCTTCGGCCTGCCGAGGGGCGGCTGCCGGAGGCTAGCGGCCACCCGCTTCGGCGATGAAGGTGTCGTACAGCCGCAGTCCGGGGGCGGACTTCTGGTCCTTTCGGACCAGCGGGTAGTCCGCGCGCAGCTGTGGCAGCATGCCGTAGACCAGCGGCCACAGGCCGTCGTCGGACAGCAAGTAGCCCTGGCCGCAGCGGGCGAGGTTTTTGATGCAGTTGGGGTGCAGACGGTAGGCCTCCACCTGACGGGCCTGCGCCTCGCCGGTGGGCAAGCTGGTCGCCAACGGGCCCTCCCGGCGGCGCACCGTCAATTCTTTCACGTGGTGGGTGCCAATGGACTTGGCGATGCGCTCGCACAGCTCTGGGTTGTCCTGGCTGAGGACATGCTTGGTGCGGGTGTTGTCCCAGACTGCAGTCGCGAACTCCCGCGACACCAGCTCCAAGTCGGCGAGGGACTGGTGGGCCAGGGTGTATTCGAGGTTGGCGTCGCGCAGCTTGTTGAGGCTATCGACGATGCTGCGGTCCGCAAAGTTGTAAAACTCGTCCACCGTCACGCTGAACGGCCGTTGGTTGCGCGCCCGACGGAAGACTTGCCGCAGGCTGCCCTCGTGCTGGACGTCCATCAGAATGACTTTGCCCAGGGCTGGCGCCTGAATGCGGAACAGGTTGGCCGGCAGCTGCACGTACACCAGGCCATTGGTCTCGAGGATGTCCTCGAGGACGATGTCCGGGGCGTAGGCGTTGACGACGTCGCTCTGGAATTTGTCCAGCGCGCCGACAATGCCCGACAGCGCCTTGAGGACGTCGCGGTCGAGCTGTTTCACTTGGGCACGCACCTGGGCTGCTGCTTCTCTGTCGACCGAGGCGTCCAGACAGTGCCGCAGAGCGCGCGCCCAACCGCCGCTGTTGCCAATGGCTTTCAGGCACACCGAGACGTCGCGCAGGACGAAGGGAATCCCGGTGCCCGAGGCGTCCACCATGCCGTGCAATAGCCGGCAGAGGTTGGTGAACATCACCTCGGCCTGCGTCTTGTAGAAAACGTTGTCGCCCATCGGCAGCACGGAGAAGACGCGCTGCGCAGTGGCCACTGGGTCCCCACCCGGGGACTTCAGCGTGCGCGGGCGGACGTACAGCATGTTGTAGGCATGGGTGAAGAGCTCCGGGACATTCCACGCCGGCAGTGAGAAGACGCGCAGCTGCGCCTGGCGGCGGCAGAGCGCGGCGATGGCCTTCATCATGCCGATTTCTTCGTCGGAGCCTTTGGCCGACAGCACCAGCACGCCTTTGCCGTCCAGGGCGTCCTGCAAGACGCTTGGCCAGAGGATGCTGGTCGTCTTCCCGCTTCCCGTCTTCCCGATGACGTGGCGGTGCGTCGTCTTCTGCCGCGGGGACAGGTACACCGCTTTCCATCGCCAGCCGAGGACGCTGCGCTTGGGCGTCAGTCCGACGAAGGAGTGGCCCTTCGGGCGCCGGGAGATTTCCCGGACGACGTCCACGGTGTGCGCTGGGAAGCTGAAGTCCACCGCCGGGACCGCCGTGCCGCTGAGGTGGGCCTTGGCTGCACTCAGCACAATGAGGCCCTGGCGAAAGACAAGCGCCACGAGGCCAGCGGCGGCGAGTGCGCACCCGGCCAGCATTCCCGGGTGCTGGACAGCCCACGCGCGCGCCAGCGCATAGGGACGAAGCTCCACGGCAAGGCGGAAGGCCAGCTGGCGCGGAAGGTGGAGTGGGGACCTCCCGATGGCGGCGCGGTACAGCGCCTCGGTGGTCCCGAGGGCCAGCAGTCCTGCCATCGCCAAGCGTCCGAGGAAGGGCCGCGACCGGCCTTGGGCCCTAGACATGTGACGCTGCTGCAGCGCGCCGCAGTCGCTGCATCTCGGCTTGGGCCTTGCGCAGGAAGTCCAGCATGCCTGCTTTGGAAATGGGCCCCGGGACGGAGTGCAGGCCGTGGCGGAGCAGCCGGGTGTTGGCCTCCGCCAGCGCGGCGGTCATCTCGAGGACGTAGTCCCGGACGGCGCCATGCTCGGCCTCGCCGTAGAAGGGGGCCGGAAGGGGCTGGGGTGGTGCGGCGCCCGCGAAGGGCAGGTGGGCAGCGCAGTGGGCGGCGGCCTGCTCCAGTGTAAAGGCGTGCGCGGTCAGGCGGCTGCCGGCGAGGGCTTCTAGACACGCTGCCAGGGCCGCCTCGGTGGCGTGCTGACGCCCTTCACTGGGCACGAGGAAGAGGACTTCGCAGGGCCAGCCGTCTGGGTATTTTCGCCGGTAGTGGGTGAGGCGGCTTGGCACCTCGGCAAAGCCCGAGACGTAAGCGTCGTAACGCTCCAGCTTCCGCACGGTGGCCTGCGGCTTGTCGGGGCTCCGCGGCGTGAGGGTATGGGTTCCCGTCTCGCACTCGATGAAGAAGCGTCGCTCGGCACCGGGCACCTCCAGGACGGCGTCCGGTCGAATGATGCGCGCCTTCGCGCCTCCGCCCCCATCGCTGTCCTGCCAGGGCAGTTCCACGTCCTCCGCGACGTTCCAGCGGAAGGGCAAGGCCCGCGGGAGGACGCCGGCCGCCAGGTAGGGACGTGCCAACTGGACGAAGAGGTCCGTCAGGCAGACGAAGTGCTCGGCGAAGAAGGCACCGACGTCGGAGCGGACAGGATGGAGCTCACGGGCAAGCTCAACCGACGCTGCGGTGGCGCCGGCGGCGGTGAGACCCCACAGCCGCATCGCCTCACCGGTGTAGGAGCGGTAGGGCAGCGGGCGCAGCAGCGCCGGCAGGGGGCCGCACCCCCGGGGCCGGCTTTCTCCCGCCAGCCGACGAAGGCGCTGGGCGACCGCTTTGTCGGTGCGGCCATTGGCGGCGAGCGCGACCACCTGGCCCGCGGTGAGGAAGCGGCACAGCCCAAGAAGTGCCAATAGCCCGCGGTCGCTGGGCTGAAGGCGGCGGGCTCCGCTGTGGGCCCCAGCGGGCCGCCGTCCGGCGCCGGGAGCCGCCTGGGCCTCGACCGGGATGGGCCGCGACGCTGGCTGGGTGCTCTGGACCTCACGCTGGACGACTTGGTCCATGGAAGCCTTCTTTCCAAATGGAACTTAAATAGAATCTATATAGAACCTATGATGTCGTCAAGCAGGTTTCAATGCCGGGGGCGTTTCGTCTATTCCCAGAAGCCCGTAGCCTGCTAGGCCAGCCGTCTGTCCTCCATGGTTGGCCTCTTCGACACCTCGACCGCTGTCCCCAGCCTCGAGACGCCGCGTCTCATCCTTCGAGGCCACCGTTTGACGGACCTCGATGCCTGCAATGCGATGTGGGGCGACGCGGAAGTCACCCGCTACATTGGGGGCAAGCCCTTTTTGCGCGACGAGGTGTGGACGCGCCTTTTGCGCTACGTCGGCCACTGGGCGCTGCTCGGCTATGGCTTCTGGGCCATTCAGGAGAAGTCGAGCGGGCAGTTTGTTGGCGAGGCTGGGCTGGGCGAATTCAAGCGGGACCTCCAGCCCCCGCTGGGCGCCGCGCCGGAATGCGGCTGGGTACTGGCCCGGTGGGCGCACGGGAAAGGTTTTGCCACCGAGGCGGTGACGGCCGCGCTGCAATGGGGAGCGACGCACCTCGGGACGCCCAGGACGGTGTGCCTCATCCACCCGGAAAATCTCGCCTCCCTCCGGGTCGCCGAAAAGTGCGGCTACCGAGAATTTCAACGCACCACCTTCAAGGGCCAGCCGACGCTCCTCTTCCAGCGGTAGGCCGGCCCCTCAACCCCCCGGCGAATTTGGCGCTGGCCGTCCCAAGCGCACCACGGCAGACCATGGGCGTCGGCCGGGGTTGCGCGGGTCGGTGTGCGAGAAGGGCGCAACGAGGCGAAGCAGGGCAGGGAGGCGCTTCAAACGCGCGGCCTCCGTCAGGTAAGAGCGGACGTCCAAGGGCTGCCAGCCGATGGCCTCGAAGAAGCCGACGCCTTCCGCCGGTCCAAACTTCATTTGCGCACCCGGACCGAGACGTGAGGCCGTCCGCCGCTGCAGCATCTTGAGGATGGTTGGGGAGGGGAGGTCCAACATCCAGAAGGCAACGGAGCTTTGCGCGGCGAAGTCTCGCCCCAGGGCGCGCACCTCCTCGGGCTCGAGGTAAACCAGGAGGCCTTCGGTGAGGATGAGCGCTCGGCGGCATCCCTCCAGAGCCGCCTCCAGGAAGGCCCGGCGTGCGGCGGGTTGTGTCAAATCGACGGGCACCCGGCGCAGCTGGCAGGCCGGATGCTCGCCGGCCAACAGCCTCTCCTTTTCCCGGAGGAGGGCGGGCAAGTCCGCCTCCACCCAGACCAGGGCCGGGGGAAGCGGCAGACGGTAGGGACGGGTGTCGAGGCCGGCCGCCAGGTTGAGCACCCGGTCCGCCCCTTGGGCGACGGACTTCTGCACCAATTCGTCGATGAGATAGGTGCGGACAACCATCGGCCAAGAGTTGCCGCGCATCGCCCCCGGCATGCTTTCGGCAATGGCTCGGCCGCGCTCGCCGGCCAGCCGCCGGGCGAAGGGGTCTCGAAAGAGGGCGTCGGGCCGCTCCGACTCCAACGCCCGGTAATAGGCCACCCAGCGCGCGGTGTCCGAGATGTCCGGAAGTGCTGCCTCTGCCATGAGAGCCACCTGGTCCGCGCGGCTGATGACGCACCCCGCGGGGGGCGTTTAGTTTACAGGCGCCCGGCGCTTCGGCAGGCCTCTTGCGCGCCGCCAGCGTCGGCGACGACGCGTTGGGGCGGGCGAAAGGCGGGCGCCGCCCCCCCCCGGGACGTTGTCCAGCGACACTAGTTGCAGGCCTGGTAATTGGGTGCTTGGCAGATGCCTGCGGTGACGCCGGCGTCGGCCAGCACGCACCGCGCGGGCGGTGTGCAGCCGGGGCCGTTCGCCGTGTCGCAGGCGCCGCCCTGGGGCGAGGACGCCACGCAGGTGCCTTCCTTGTCGCTGGGTGCCTTCTGGCAGAAGGAGTCCGCGACGCAGTCAACGGCGCCTCCGTCGATGGTGCCGCAGGGCTGCGTCGCGGTGGCGGTGGCCGCCTGGGCGCAGACTTTCCCCGCCTCGGTGTTGCAGTCCAGCCCAAAGCGTCCGTCGCATCGGCTTCCACCATCCGTCAGGTCGCAGTTGCCGCCCAGGGTGGCCAGGGCGACACAGGAGCCCAGGGTGCCGCCGTCGGCGCCGTTGCCAAGGCAGGTCAATCCCGGGCCGCAGACGCTGCTGTTGCTGCAGGCACCGGCGGCGGCCACCGGCGCGACGCACTGGTACGAGAGATTGTCACACAGGTACCCTGGCCCGCAGGCGTTGTTGAAGCAGCTTGTTCCCAGTCCCGGCGCTTCGGCGCAGGTGCCGCAGGTGGCCGTCCTCGGGACGAGGCAATAGGCGGTGCTGCATTGTCCCGACAGGGCGCAGTCGCTTCCGGCGTCGCGGGGGCCGGTCGGTGGGTTACAGGCCGCGGGGACGATGCCCAAGGCGTAGTCGTCGCAGCTTTGTGTAGGTGTCGCCTGCGCGCAGCCCTCGGTGTGGGCCGGGGTGTTGGCAGTGTCCGGCGCGGCGAGATTCAAGAGACAGGTGGAAGACTGTGTGGATTCGCAGGTGCTCAAGTCGCCATAGGCGGTGAGGATGGCTTGGGGGTCGCACTGCTGCTCGACTTGACAGCGCGCGGCTGCCACGTCGGCGCAGGCCTGAGCCGCGGAAACGCTGGACGTCGAAGTCGAACAGGCGAAGGCGAACAGCCCGCCCAAGCTGAGGACTGCGGCGACACCGAGGAGATTCTTGGAATGGTGGGACATGGTGCCTTTCGTCAAAGCGCTGGGCAACCGACGCCCCCCGCGGGCAGCCGGTGAACGTCATGAGAAGGCGGGCAAGTTGCCCGGTGCGCGGCCACAGACGTGCCGGGCGCCGCCGTTTATTCAGACGGCGCGCGCAATCCTGAGTGACGAAAAACGGAAATGCACCATGTGCACCACGGTCCGCGGTGCCAGGGCCCTGCCGTCCGGTCGGGTGGGGAACGGTGTGTCAAAGGTTTGCGACCAGCCGTTGTCAGTGCTTGTCGGCTGCGGTGCACTGCAGGACGAAACTTTCCGCCCTGTGGCACCCACCCTTGGCTGCGCTGGGCGGCGCCTGCAGTCGGTGCGGACCCGCTCCGTTGGTTTAGGGGCCGACAGTTTGCGTCACTGCTCGCCTTCGGCTTTCCTATGGGTGTTGGGCCGCGGTGGGGTTGAGACTTGTGGGCGGACGCTTCCCGCGTTGGACGCGCGGCGCGCCCCGTTCATGAGGAAGCAGCGGCTGCAACTTTCAGCAGTTCCGTCATTCACACAAGAGGAAGGGATTCTCATGAAACGTTGCCTTGCCATTCTCGCCGCCAGCGTGCTTGCAGCCTGCAGCAGCAGCAGTAGCCCCGGGACCGTCAACTCTCCGGCGCTCACCACCTTCAGTTACTCCACTCCGCAGGCGCCGACCACGACACAGCAGTCGACGGGCAGCACCGCGTCGACCGACGTCGGCCAAGTGGTCGTCTCAGCTTCTTCGGGCGACGCGGCCAGTGCCTCCAACGCGCCGGAGCTGGCCGACTCGCTTGGCGAGCAAACTCTCGGCACGGCCGCGATGGCAGCTCCGAGGAGCCCGGCAATGGAGGCTGCCAAGCAGCTCGTCCTCAAGCAGCGGAGCGGAGAGCTGAGCACCAGCTGCTACACGCAGACTGGCACAACGCTCACCTACAACAACTGCAGCTACTCCGGCAGCGGCTTCACCTACACCGCCAATGGGACGCTCACCGCCACGGCGACCAACGTCACCTGGAATCTCACCTTCACCGTCTCCTACAGCTCCAGCAGCGAGACCTTCAACTGGGACGGCGTCTGGACGGGCGACATCAACTACACCTCCACCTCCTCTGGGGGCACCATCAGCGGCACCGCCTTGAGCCAGAACAGCGGGAACTACAGCGCCAGCGGCCAGAGCGGCAACTTCGCCTGGACGGTGGGGATCGACTTCCTCAACATGACCTGGGCCACCAGCTGCGACAGCGGCGGCGGCATCACCGGCGGCACGCTGGAAATCCGCGCCAATGAGACCGGAAACCTGAACATCTACGGCTATACACAAAAGGGAATCGAATTCGACTGGTCGGCCTGCGACACCTTCACCGTCGCGACCTCCACCTAAGCGGTCCCGCGGTCTCGGGCGCCACAGCACGTTGGCGCCCGAGCGACGTGGGGGTTTGTGAAAGTCCTCAGGGCCGACCCCGGGGGCGGAGGCGGCCCCGCCAGCTTCAACGCCTTCGCCGCGCGGCAAGGGGGTAGCCCCGGGTTTCCCTTCGGCGAACGGGTGCGCCTTCCCACAACCCAAAGGAAGTGCGCCTCGGGCCGAAACTCTCCGGCGCGGCTGGTGTTGACAGCTCGGCGAGAGGGCGGATGGCGGAAGTCCCGGGGCGTCAGTCTGCACCAGGCCGTCCGAGGAACCGGCGGCCCTCGGCGCGCGACTTTCTGACGGCCTATGCTTTGCGGCCGTTGGCTCGCTCCACAGACGCGCGAAGGTTGACGCGGACTGCGCGCGTGGCGCTTCGCCGACGGTGTCTCCCCCGCTTGGGCTGGCTGCTGCTCCTCGGAGCGCTGGGGCGCGCCGAAGCGAGCAGCGTCTCCAACGAGGTGGGCGCCCAGCTGACCCAGACGACGCCCAGTAACCCTCGGGCCGGGGACGTGGCGGACCTCCTCAAAGGCAACTTTGACTTGTCCGATGGCTTCGTCCTGCGTTCGGCCGTCGGGTTCACCTATGAATTTGGGACGCCCGCGCCCACCGGCGGCGCGTTTGAGGGGACGCCGACGGCGGTGGTGGCCCTGTCCCTGGGGCTCGATTGGGACGCAACCGAGGCCCTCACCCTGTCGGTCGACGGCGTCTATTCGCCGCCGAGTTCTCAAAGCGCCAACACCGACATCACCCTGCCTGGACCCGATGGTGGCACGGTGGACAGAAACGGCCTGCTGCAGACGGTGGCTTCCAGCTACGGGGTGGACGTCTCGGCGGACTACCTCATCGGCGACCCGCTGGGTGATGCGGCTGCCTTCTTCGTGGACGCCGATGTGGGGTGGCTGGCCCTCACCGTCGACCAGACCTTGGAAAAGCTGGAGAACGAAACGGACACGGGCGCTTCCACCATCGCCCGCATTGCCGAGTACTGCGACAACACCAAAGTGCCGGCCGAAGTCCGCCGCTGCCGAGCCCTCAAGCCGCTCCTCACCCATGGCACCGCCACCCTGGACGAATTGCGCTTGGCGGCCGGCGGCAGCCTCACCCTCCACGGCGCGACGGACGTCGGCCTCCACGCCGCGTATTACCTCTACAGCCAGGACCCCACGGAGTTCGGCTACTACAGCGCACTCACCTCGGGCCGAACGGCGCTCCACAACTTCTCGCTCGGCCAAAGCGTCCCGCTTGCGCCGTACCTTTTCACCATTCGCCCCGACTTCACCCAACGGGTGGGACCCTTCAGCTTTCTGTTGTGGTACCAGTTTGGCGTTTACGCCTCTGACTTGGGCACCAGCCAAGTGGTGGGTGCGCGCATTCAGTGGGCCTTCAACGCGACCTGGAAGGTGTGGGTGACGGGCAGCCTCCAGGTGGACCTTCAGCCGCCGGACGCCGTTGGCCTGCCGCCCGCCGCGGGCACCCAAACCACCCTGTCCGGGGCCTTTGCGCTCGGCTTTCGGGCACGCTTCTAAAACGTGCCCCCGTGCCGGGCACGCCTGGACGGCGTAACAGCGGGCCACCGGGCGGACCGCGGGGCCGCTTGTTGCGGCCAACGGGTGCGGTCGACTTGCGGGGGGCCCGGGCCGCCCTAGACGGGCGCAACGTGACGTGCTGGGCTGTTTGGCTTTTGACGGCCGAGTCCCTGAAGGAGGGAAGCGATGCTTTTCAAGAAACTGTTTCACCTGCTGGTGGTGGGCGGTGCCGTGCTGGGTGCCGCGCCCGGCTGCGCCACCAGCAACACGGCCTCGGCCGCCAAATCCCCCGGGGCCACGCCCGAGTCCCAACCGCCGGCGAGCACCAGCGGCGGCGGAGTGATGGGGTGGTGACACCGGCCGCGGGCCCTCCGGCCAGCGGGTTTCCGCTTTGCAGCCTTGGCGGAGCGGTTAGGCTTCTGGCCTGATGACAGGACAAGGCAACACCTGGGTGTTGGTGGCTGACGCCCATCAGGGACAAATTTTTTCTGTGGAAGACGCGGGGCTACCGGGAACGCTGCGTCACACCATCCGCAGCCGCCCGGACGGGGCCGCCCACGACGAGAGTGGCGACCTCCCCGAGGTGGCCGACCGCCCGAAGCATGCCTCTGCCCACCACGAAGCGCTGAAACCAAGCGCGGACCCATCCGACGAAGCACAACACCGCTTTGCCAAGGAATTGGTGCGGATGCTGGAACGGGGCCTGGCCGAAGGGGCCTTTCACCACCTGGTGGTGGTCGCGCCGCCGAAGTTTCTCGGAATCCTCCGGGAGAACCTGACTCGGGGGCTGGTCGGAAAACTCCGCGCCAGCCAGGCCAAGGACTACACCAAGCTGCCGGTCCGAGAGTTGGAAGAGCACCTGCGCCAGCTGGTGCGCATTTGGCCCGAGGCGACGGGCTAGCGCGCCCCGGAGGGCGTCCCCGGGCCCAGCAGCGGCCGCACCCGCGACAGCACCCGCCGACGGAAGCGCGCCGCGGCCTGAGCGCGTGCCGCCTCCACCAACTCCGCGAAGGCCTGACGCCAGGCGGCTTGGGTGGCGTGCGCGGTGGCCGCTGCCAGCGCCCGCGTGGGGAGGGCCTCCCCGGCCGGGGCCAGCGCCTGGGCAGCTTCTGCCACCGCTGCTGCGAGGTCTCCGCCCAGCGGGACGGCCCTCAGTCGCAGCGACGGGCAGCGGTCGCTGGCGTCGGCGACGTTGCGCTCCTGTTCCGGTTGGTCGCCCAACAGCACCAGCAGCGGTGTCCCCGAAGTGCGGGCCAGTTCGAGTGCTCCCATCCCGGCACCGGAGACGAAGAGGTCCGCGGCGTGGACCACGTCGCCGAAGGCGGCGTCGGTGCCGACCCAGCCAGGGCGACCGACGTAGCCTTCGCCGACGCCGTGCAGGTGAAAGCCGCGCTGGCCCAGTGCGCGCTCCACTGCGGCGGCGATGGAGGGCTCGCGGAAGTGGGGGTTGAGGTAGACGGCCGCCAGCGGGACTCCCTGCTGGACGCCCAAGTCAGCGCGCACCTGCGTCCGGGAGCGCGTCGGGCGCGCGACGATGGGAGGCAGGATGTAAGTGCGGGGCGAGTGCGGACGAGGCACTCCGGACAAACCCAGCGTGTGGATGATGCGTCCGAAGGAGCGGTCGCGGACGGCCTCGAGGGCCCTTCGGAAGGCGTGGACCGCCCAGGGAGCGGCCCGGTCCTCCAAGTTGGAGACCAGGGCATGCCACAGGTTCTCGCCGTAGACCTGCACCACCGGGAAGGGAAAGGCCAGCGCTGGCGCGCTGAGGAGGATGGGGTGCAGCGAGTCGTTGACGACCAGGTCTGAGCCGCGGGCCAGCAGCGCGAGGCGCCCCAAGTCGGCCAGACCGCGCCACGGAAGCAGCAGGTAATTCAGGACGCGGCGGTCCGTCTTGGCGCGGGACATGTCATGGCGCGCATTGAATTCCACCCGGAAATGCTCAGAGAGCAGCGTGGAGGGAGTCCCCAAGCTGGCCAGAAAGCGAACGCCCTGGGCCGCCGTCGTCACCACCCGCAGGTCGAAGTCGTCGGCCAGCGCGCGGGACAAGAGATGAGCCCGCATCAGATGCCCGCGGGCATCGGCCAAAGCGAGGTAGAGGATGCGACCCGAGGGCATGCCGTCGCAGAAACCTGAACAGATGATGAGGCCTGGGCGTGACTGGAGCGCTCGGCTGCGGTGACGCTTTGGGGAATAGCGGTGGCGATAGCGTGACACTGCGGCCCAGCGGGGCCGGCGGATGCGGTAGAAGTCGCGGACGCTCCAACGGCCGTCGGCTCGAGAAGGTGAACCCACAGGATGCTGTCGTCGGCGGTTGCTCTCCTCCTCCTCGCTTCGGGCCCGACTGAGCTGGGCCAGTCCGATGACCCATTTACTCTGACGGTGAGTGGCGGGGTCAGCCTGGGCACGTACGAGTCGGGCCTGGCTTGGACGCTGGTGCGTCTGTCCAAGGGGAAATTCACGACCTCGGAGGGAGGGCCGCAGCGGGTGCCCAACCTTCTGGCGGTCACCGGAGCCTCTGCCGGAAGCATCAACAGCCTGTTGGCCGGCGCGTTGTGGTGCAGCGCCGAGGAAGAATTGGCGAGCCTCTCGGTGGACCACAACCTGCTGCGGGAAGCCTGGGTCAACGTCGGGATGGATGCGCTCTTGCCTCAGGATACGAGCGTCTATGTCCGAGACGATGGGCTGCTCGCCTCCGCAGCGCTGATGCCGATTGTGAACCGCATCCGCGAGCGCTTGTTCACGCCGGGAGGCATGCGCTTCGAAGCGGGGTGCCGCCTCCCGGTGGGGTTTACCGTGACGCGGGTGACGCCCGAAAAGCTGGACGTTTCGGGCCTCTCGCTTCCGGTGCAGCGCGCGGTGTTTCCGCTGCTCTTCGAAGTGGACGAAGCAGGCCAAGTGCGCCTGCACCGGCAGGAGCTGAGTGGCCGCAACGCCACCGACAGCCTGCTGAAGCTGGCCGACTCGAGCGACGGGAGCCAGACGTTGACTTCGCCGGACACTCTGATGCAGGCGCTGTTGGCATCGGCCGCCTTCCCAATGGCCTTTGGACCCCGGCCGCTGTGCGAGTGCCTGGTCCACTGCGGCGAAGGCGCCGAAGTCAGCGGCTGGAGTTGCCCCGGCCCGGACGCCCAGCACCCTCTGAATGGACTCACCTGCTCGGCCTATGCCACCGCCGCCAGCGGCCGCGAGATGTCCCTATGTCAGAGCTATTTCGTGGACGGCGGCGTCTTCGACAATGCTCCCGTCGGGCTGGCGGTTGAGCAGGCCTCTGCCTTCGCCCGCTGGCGGCTCCTCCGGCCGCTGACGGCGCTCTTCATGGACCCGGACACCCGTCGGCTCAAGCCCCCTGCCAAGCAGGACCCAGTGGAGCACACTGGCCGGGGCATCAGTGGTTCGGTCGACCTCTTCTTCACCTTGGTGGGGACCGCGCGCCAACGCCAGCTGACCGAGTCGGTTGGTTCAAAACAGTGGAACCTCACCACCCGCGGCCTCCTGTGGCGCGAAGCGCAACTGCTCACCGAGAGCGCCTCGGCGCAGCTGCACTTGATGGACCTCGACGGTGAGCCCACCGAAGTTGCTCCACCGCCGGTGTTTCGCGGACCGCTGAAAGCGCGCATTCGCCTGAGTCGGACGTTGTACAGCTGCCTGCAGCGGCTGGGTGGCGACACCGCGATGGGCGCGCCCGCGCTGCAGGAGGCCTGTGCCGCTGCCGCTCGGGAAATTCCGGGCGTGGACCCTCTGGCGACGGACCCAGTTCAATTGGCCAAGGCCGACACCCCCCTGTCGGACGTGGAGCTGATTCGGATGGCCGACATGCTGTCGGCCTTCGCCGGACAAGCCAACCCCCGCCTCCGGATGGAGGAGGCAGTGCTGCGCAGTCGCACCGCAACCGCTGCCGAGCGCCTTCAGGTGGCGGGCTACGACACCGCGCGGGCCGAGGTTTCAGCGGCCGCGGTGGACCTCCTCACCGACGAGTTGCCCCGGATGACGCACGGCACGCTGAGTGAAGAGGCGCTGCGGCGGCTCCGGACGACGCTCCTCCAGTATGTCGCACAGGCGCGGTCCCGGGCCGAGCAAATCAACCGGCTGGCGAACGCGCTGGTGGTCGCGCAGTTGCGCGTGCTGGCAGCCCAAAACATCCCGCTTCGGGTGGGGGTGGCAGCTGCCAAGGCGTTGGCCGAGTTGGCTGAGCTCCCGGACACCCAGCCCTTTTCGGTGCAAGCGCTTCAGCCCCTTTTGGAGGCCCTGCATGCAGCAAAGGCCGAAGAATTGGCCGAGGCGGCGCGTTTGGCCTGGAGGCGGCTGGAGCGGCTGGTGCAGCTTCGGGCGCGGCTTGGGACGCTGTCTGCCGAAAGCGTCGAGGCGGCCCAGGACGCGACGGAACTGGAACACGAGACGAGCGGCGAGCGCCGGCTGGTCCTCACCACCCGCTTCAGCCCACTGGCGGGCAGCCAGCTGGCCGACTTCGGCGGCTTTCTCGATCGCCCGCTGCGCGAGGCGGACTACTACATCGGCGTCTACGACGGGCTTCACGAGGCGGCGGTGCACTTCTGCGACCTGCAGGACCCTTACGAGACGGCTCGCCCGGCGCCGGTGCGCAAGCAGGACAGAACCGGGGAGCTGGACTTGACCCAGGAGGACACCCAGTTGTGCCTCGGCGCGGCGATGGGGGTGGCGGCGCGGTGGCTCGGGCTGTTTGACTCGCCGAAGGCCAGCGTTGTGGTGAAGACGCTGGCACGCCGCGAGTTGGCCGCCTGGCTGGGCAGCAGCGCCGAGGCCGAGCGTCTTGCACGGACGTCCGGCTGGAGCTGGCTGGGAGCGGTGCCCCCGGTGCTCAACTCCCAAGGCTCGGTGGGGAAGGTGTTGGAAGTGCTGCTCAGTCAGCCCACTGCCTGCGAGCAGGGCGCGGCCGAAAAGCTGTGCTTCGGCGAGCTTTCCTTCGACGGCTTCATGGACGGTCTGGTGGCCCAGGGTTACGTGCCCGAGTCGGACGGCATGCGCACCGCCCTGGAGAGCCGGCGGAGGTGGTTCACCGGGACCCTCAAGCGGGCGGTGGACCGCGCGGCCACCGTCGAGATTCAGCTCCCCAGCGGCGAGTCCAGCGGGACAGAAGGAATGGTGAATCTCAGCATCGGTGCCACCGAACTGCTGACCCGCGCGCAAAGCTACGAGACGGGCGTGCGTTTCGTACTCGACCCCTCGACGATTCCTTCGGAGCCGTTGGCCGATGGCTCCTATCTGCCGATTGTGCTCGCCCACCTGGTTCCCTACCGGGTGGCAGTGGACATCGTGGGGGGTGGCTTGGCGCTGAGCTGGATTGAGCCCGAGCTGTGGCTCGCCCGCTGGTTCTCCCTCGACTCGACGATTCAGCTGGTGGACCTTCAATTCAGTCCCAGCCGCACCGCGACGACGCTGGGCGTGCGGGCGACGGGCCATCTCGCCGGCATCAGTCTCGGCGTCGGTCCTCGCTGGTCGGTCTACTGGACGGGCTCCAACGCCTACCCCTGGGGTCTTGAAGTCGACGTGGCGTTTCTCCAGGACCGCTTCGGCATCTCTCTTGGCTTCCGAAGCATCACCCCCTCCGGCTGGCAGACGCCCTTCCTCGCGCTGACGGTGGCCGACCTCAACGGGGCGCTCTACTGGCTGATACCGGCGGCCTGGCGTTCCGGGCGATGAAGGCCGCCCGGGGGCCGCGACTCTGGCCCGCGCGCCGGCCCCGGTTTCAACGCGGGGCGTGGGCGGGTGGGGTCGGTGGACGCCGGTGGGGGGGGCGTGGGCCCTGACCGCTCGGGCCTGCTCGCCCCGGCGGCACTCGCTGCGGCCTGAATGCGCCCCGGACACCAACGTTGCTGCGGCCTTCGGTTTTGGCCACGAGGCGCCGAAGGTGGCCAACAGCGTGCTTGGGCGCTGTGGGGATTCAGCGGCCGCGGACGTCGGGGATGGTGAGAACGAAGTCGAGCTGCTGGTTGAGCGAGGCCAGCGAGCCGCCGCAGCGCACGGCGTTGAATTCCACGGCCGAGGTGAGGGCGTAGCGGGATTCCGGGACGCTGAGGGCCACCACGCGGCCCGAATAGCTGGAGGTGCCTGGCGGCACGTCGGTGAATTGGTACCGGCATTCGCCGTAGCCCTGGGCGAAGACGCCGTCGGCGTGGATGAGTTTGGTGCTGCCGTCCTCGCTCTTCTGCACCACCACCAGGTTTTCGCAGGAGAGGGAGGCCAACTCATCATCGGGGTTGGTGGGGAACAGTGCCGGGTCGAGGCTGATGCGGCCGCCCACCCAGCAGGGGCCGGCCGTCTTGACGAAGTCCGGCGCGGCAGTGGGCCGGCCAGCGCGGCCGCCCCCGCCGGCGCACCCAAGGCCGAAGCCCAACAGCCCCACCGCCGCCCACCGCGCTACCCCCGCCCGGCGTGAAGCGCCCACCCGTGTGTGCAAGCAGTCCTCCAGAGGAGCTCCGGGCGCTTGGTTGGCCGCCCCGTGTCACCGCACCCGGCCTGGCCAGCATAGCCGGCCGGTGTGGCCCGGTACCCTCCCGGAAAGCGCCTGGCCGCCGCTTTGTTGCGGCCGCCGGTGCCGCAGGTAGCATCTAGGCCTACATCACTCGGAAAGGAAGGAAGAATGGGCGACGGACGCCTCGGACTTCGGTTGTTGGCGGGGGCGACGGCCGACCTCCGGTTGCGGAAGCCGGCTGCAGGCCACGCCCACAGCATCCACTTCCAAGTGGAGAGGGTGCTTCTCCTCTTTGGTGAAGGCACCGGGTTGGGGCTGGAGGGGTGCCCCCTGAACGGTGCTTTTTCGCAGTTGGGTCCGCAGGCCGAACGCCAGTGGCGCGGCCGGCACGCGCCAGCGGCCGAGCAGCGCAGGACCGGCACTGGCCCGCGTTGGAGTCGCCTCCCGCGCTGAACGCCTGATCCCCTGAGGACCGCCCTCCCTTGACGTCTCCCTTCTCGCTAAGTTATTTAATGGAGTACATTCAGTTGTCTCTATTGAAACGGCGGTACTGAATGGAGTTATTGGGCCCAGCAGAGATCGCCCGCATCGAGCGAGATCACGCCCGTGGCCTTTCCGCCGGGACGATTCTCGAAATCTTCCGACCGCGCGGCGTCCGCCTGTCCGAGGCCACCTTCCGCAAATACGTCCAGGCCGGACTTCTCCCCCGCAGCCGCCGGGTGGGGCGCAAGGGCAAGCACCGCGGCAGCCACGGCGTCTACCCCGTCGAGTCCGTCCGACGCATCAACGCCATCAAGAAGATGATGGCCGCCGGCCTCACCCTGGAAGACATCAAGCGCTCGTTCGTCTTCTTCAAGAACGGCATTGACCAAGTCCAGCGCGGCCTGGGCGAGACGCTGGCCGGCCTGTCGGCCGAGCTCGAGTCGCGGCCCTTCGGTTCGACGCACAAGCGCGAGCTGCAGAACGAGCTGGAGCTGCTGCAGCGGCGCTCCGAGGGCTTGGTGCGCGACCTGTCGCGCCTCGGCAGCGAGCTGACTGCCCAACGCGCGCCCGCGGAGGAGTTGAGCTGAACCGGCCGCCCTCGGGTGGGCGGCCGCCGACGTTCAAGAAAGCTGGAGGAGGGAAGCCATGAGTGAAGCGAATGCAGAATCCGAGCCCGAACCAATCCCCGCCGTCGAAGTCACTCCCGAGCGGCAACGCTCGCGGACGATGTCTCGAAAACAGATGGCGCGGGACCTTCGGCGCCGCCGACTCGGCGGCGAGCTAGAACCCGAGGAAGCAGAACTCATCAAGAGCATCGAAGGGATGAGGCCCAGGACGCGGGCCGAGTGCGTCAACGGGCCGCGGCCCTGCCTCTTCGTCTCGTGCAAGCACAACCTCTACCTGGATGTGAACCCGGAGACTGGCTCCATCAAGCTCAACTTCCCGGACAAAGAAATTTGGGAGCTGGAGCACACCTGCGCCCTGGACGTCGCCGAAAAGGGTGGCATCACCCTGGAGGAAGTGGGCGCCATCATGAATCTCACCCGCGAACGCATCCGCCAGGTGGAGACGCGCGGTCTGGCCAAGCTGCGCGAAGCCACCGAGGAGTGACTCTGCGCCGCCCCGGCAAACCGGCCTTGGCACCGGGGTGGTGGCGACCCCCGGCATCATGCCCTCGTTGACACTCCCCGGCGCCCAATGGTTTAGACCTCCACAGTCCCCTCCCATTGGCAGGACTGCCCTTGCTGGCCCTCCTCAGTGTTTCCGACAAGCGCGGACTGGTTCCGTTCGCGGCTGGGCTTCTTGAGCTCGGCTTCCAGATTCTCAGCACCGGCGGCACGCTCCAGGCCCTCCAAGCGGCTGGTCTGGCGGCCACCAAAGTCTCTGAATACACCGGCAGCCCAGAAATTCTCGGTGGGCGGGTGAAGACCCTGCACCCGAAAATCCACGGCGGCCTCCTCGGCCGGCCAGAGCTGTCGGTCGACCGCGCCGAGATGGAGGCCCAAGCCATTCGGCCCATCTCCGTCCTGGCGGTCAACCTCTACCCCTTCCGGCAGACGGTGGCCGCCGGGGCAACCGAGGAAGAAGTCATCGAAAACATCGACATCGGCGGTCCGGCGCTGGTGCGCGCCGCGGCGAAGAATGGCGCCCGGGTCAGCGTGGTGGTGGACCCGGACGACTACCCAGACCTCTTGCGGGAGCTGCGTTCGGGCGGCGCCACCGCCGCCACGCGGGCGCGGCTGGTCCGCAAGGCCTTCGCGCACACTGCTGCCTACGACGCCTCCATCTCCGCCTACCTGCAGGCGCGCGCCTCGGAGGCCTTTCCGGCCGAGTTAACTGCCTCCTTTCGCAAGGGGTTCGACTTGCGCTACGGAGAAAACCCGCACCAGCGCGCCGCGTTCTACCGCGCTTACCAGGCGCCCCAGGCGCCTTCCTTGGGCTTCGCCGAGGTGCTGCAGGGCAAGGAGCTCTCCTACAACAACTTGCTCGACCTGGACGCGGCGCTGGCGCTGGCCTTGGAATTTCCCGAGCGCCCGGCGGCGGTCATCATCAAGCACAACACCCCCTGCGGCGTGGCCCTCTCCGACGTCCTGGAAACGGCCTACCGGACGGCGCGCGCCATCGATGAAGTCTCCGCCTTCGGCGGCATTGTCGCCCTCAACCGGGAGGTGGACGCCCCGGTGGCCCGCGCGCTGGCCGAGACGTTTCTGGAAGCGGTCATCGCGCCGTCCTACAGCGCCGCGGCGCGGGAAATTCTCGCCGTCAAGAAGAACCTCCGGCTTCTGCAGGCCCAGGCCTGGCCCGCAGCGGCGCGCCCGGTGGCTTCCCAGGAATTGCGCAGCGTCTCCGGGGGCCTGTTGGTGCAGGACCGCGATGCGGTGGAACCTGAGCTGGCCTGGAAAGTCGTCACCCAAAGGGCCCCCACTCAAGCCGAGGAGGCAGCACTGCGGTTTGCCTGGCGGGTGTGCAAACACGTCAAGAGCAACGCCATCGTCTTTTCCACCGCCGACCGGCTTCTCGCCGCGGGCGGCGGACAAACCAGCCGCGTCGAGTCGGCCAAAATCGCCGCGGCGCGTGGGGGCGAGGCGCTGCGCGGCAGCGTGGTGGCCTCCGATGCCTTCTTCCCTTTCCGGGATGGCCTGGATGAAGTGGCCCGTGCCGGTGCGACGGCCGTCATCCAACCCGGTGGCTCGCTGCGGGACGCCGAAGTCATCGCCGCCGCCGACGCGCACGGGCTGGCGATGGTTTTCACCGGGGTCCGGCACTTCCGGCACTGAGCCGTCTGCCCGAAATGCGCCTGGCTTGCGAGAGTTGCGCGGCGGTCTACCTCATCGACGACGGGGCGATGACGCCGCGCGGGGTGCGGTCCCAATGCCCCCGCTGCAAAAACATCCAGTACGTCCCGCCTCCGCCGGACCCCCGGGCCAACCCCGCGACGCGCGCCCGGGAGATGGCCAACCCCATTTCCGTCAGCCGTCCCCCGGTGGTGGGGCGGGAGGTGGACCCGGAAGGGCCGGCCCGCAGTCAGGTGGCGCGGGTCACGCTGACCACCAGAATGGTGGCCCGGCCCCCGGCTCCTCCCCCTGAGGCACTGCAAACGGAAGGGCCAGAGGCGCGGGCCGAGCTTTTCGGCGAATTGGCTTGGAGTGACACCGAAGCGGCCGAGGCCGCCTCGGTCCTGCAGCTCCAGCCATCGGCGAATTCTCCTCCGCCTGCGCCGCCTGAGCCGCCGCCGCTTTCGCCGCCCTTCCTGGACGCCGCGCACAAGCCCCCCAGCTTCCCCGCGGCGGACCTCTTCACGTCGGAGCCGGCTGGGGGCGCCGAGGACGAGGAAGCGCTGCCCGAAGCCTCGTGTGCCAGCTGCGGGGGCGAGTTGCCAGGACTGGAGGACGTGGCCAGTGGAGTGTGCACGCCCTGCCGCACCACCGCCGCGGCCCAGCTGGCCCCACCTCCAGTCGCCGCGCCGCCGCCGGTGGTGGACACTTCACCCTTTCAGCGCCGGACGTCTCCCCCGCGCCGGACGCCGCCGGCGCCGCGGCCGGCCGCCACCCTCCGCCGGGGACGGTGGAAGGCGCTGGTGGCTCTCGCCGCCGTCCTACTGCTTGGCATCGCAGCGACGGTTTGGCTGTACGCGCGGGGAAGCGCCTCGCTTCGGGTGCCCTTGCCGGTGCGGCCGCCGAAGCGCACCGCGCCGCCTGGGCCGCTGCCGACCGGTCTCGAGGCGCGGCTCGCCCGCTGGCGCGCGGCCAAGTCCGGCCCGGGAGAAGGGGCAAAGGAAGCACTGGTGGACGCCCAGCGCGAGCTGGCCCTCGACCAGCCGGCAGCCTACGCCGCAGCGGAGAAGCGTCTTGAAGGGGCGCTGGTGGACGCGCCGCGCGACGGTGACTTGTTGGGGGCCTGGCTGACGGCGGTCGCCTTGGGTCGGGGCGCGACGCTGGACAGCGCCGAGGCCTCCTCCCTTCTGCAGCTGGCGGAGAGTGCGGCCGGCACCAGTGGACGTTCGCCGGCGGTGCTCCTCGGGCTGGCCGAGCTGTTGCTCGTGAGGGCTGAGCCGGGGGCAGAGTCGCGCGCCCGGGCGTTGGCCCAGGAGGCGGTCGCGGCGGAGGGTGGCACTCTGGCCCAGGGCCACCGCGTGCTGGCGCGCACCTACGTCCGCACCTCGGCCGACTTGGCGCTGACCGAACTGCAAAAGGCCGAGCAAGCCGACCCGAGTCAGCGCCGCATTCCTCTGTTGCGCGCCGAGGCCTTCGCTGCCAACGGCCAGCCGCGCGAGGCGCTGGCCGCCCTGCAGGCCCGGCTGGCCCTCGAACCGGACCACGCCGGCAGCCTCTTTGGCACGGGCCGGCTGCTGGTCGAGGTGGGAGAGCCGGAGCAAGCGCGCCGCCTGTTTGAGAGGCTGCAGGCCGACCCCCGCACCGAGGATGGCCCGGCGCTGCTCGCCCTCGCCGCCCTCGACACGCTGCAGGGCCGTCCAAAGGACGCAACGCAGCTGCTGCGCGCGGCCTTGAAACGCGACCGCCTGACGGCGGCGTCGCGGGTCCGCGCCGACACGCTGTTGGCGGCGGCCGCACGGGCTTCGGGCGACGCCGAGGCAGCCGGTTCTGCGGCTCGGGCAGCGCTGGCGCTGCAGGGCACCGACGCCGGTGCCCACCTGCAGCTCCTGCTGTTGGCGCTGGACCGCGGCGATGGCGCCGGCGCCGCCCAGCACCTTCCCCAGGTGATGGGACACCTGGACGATGTTGGCCTCGAAGGGGTGGTGGAGGGACGGGTGAGGATGGCCCAGACACAACCGGCGGCAGCCGCCGAGGTGTTTGCAAAAACCGCCGTCGCCGACCCGCGCCGCATCGACGCGCTGTTGTGGAGCGCCGCGGCCCAAGCGAGTGTCCCCAGCCGGGGCGAGGCGCTGGCCTCGCTCGCCGCTGCGATGGAAGCCGACCCCACCCGGGCTGGCCCCTTCAGCCCCCTCTCCGAGTTGTCGCTTCGCCCAGAGGAGTCGCTGCGCGGCGCCGAGCCGCCGCTGGTGCTGCTGGCCCAAGGCGCGGACCCCAACGCGCTGGTGGGCCTGGCGGTCCTGCGCTTCCACCGCCGGGACTGGGCGGGCGCCGACGCCGCGCTGGTGCGGGCTCTCAGCCTGGACGCCGCCCACCCCCAGGCCCTGGCCTGGCGAGCGCTGGTGCTGCTCGAGCGCTCGGACGTGAAAGCCGCGGTGGCCGCTGCGCAGCTGGCTCAAGCCAGGGGGCGTTCCCTCCCGCTGGTGCAGTACGCCGCCGGCGTCGCCGCTTTGGCCGCCGGTGACCTGGAGGGCGCCCGGCGCTGGCTGCGGGAAGTGACCCAGCTGGCGCCAGGACTGCTGGCGGCCCAGGTGAAGCTGGCCGAGGCCGAAGTGCGGGCCGGCGCCGTCGGTGTGGCACGCGAGCGCCTGCGCAAGGTGGTGCACCTCGACCCCAGCTACGCGTCCGCCAAGCGGGCCCTGTACCTTCTCCCCAAGGAGGACTGATGCGCGTCCTGGTTGTCGGCAGCGGTGGACGCGAGCACGCGCTGGCGTGGAAACTTGCGCAGAGTTCCGCCCTGAAGCACCTGGTGTGTGCGCCCGGCAACCCCGGCATGGCCTTGGTGGCAGAGAACCGGCCGGTGGTGGCGGAGGACCCAGAGGCCGTGACGGCACTCGCCCGCGCCATGCGGGCGGACTTGGTGGTGGTGGGCCCGGAGGTGCCCCTCAGCCGCGGTGTGGCGGACGCCCTGCGGCAGGCGGGAATCGCCGTCTTCGGCCCCGACGCCGCCGCGGCACGCCTCGAGTCGAGCAAGGCCTTTGCCAAGGACGTCATGAAGGCTGCCCAGGTGGCCACCGCCGCCCACCGCAGCTTCGAGGACGCGCAGGCCGCCGAAGTCTACGCACGCACCCGAGGTCGGCTGGTGGTGAAGGCCGAAGGCCTGGCGGCCGGAAAGGGGGTGGTGGTGGCCAGCTCCGCTCAGGAAGCGGTGGCTGCCATTCGCGAGCTGTCCCGGCTGGGCACGGGGTTTTTGCTGGAAGACGTGCTGGACGGCGAGGAAGTGTCGGTCATCGCCCTCGCCGACGGGGAACGCTTCGTCCTGCTGCCGCCGGCTCAGGACCACAAGCGGCTGTTGGACGGCGACTTGGGGCCCAATACCGGAGGCATGGGGGCCGTTTGCCCGGGGCCGCTGCGCGGTGTGGCCCTGGACGCCATCGGTGCCACCGTCATTGCCCCGGTGTTGCGCGAGATGGCGCGCCGGGGACACCCCTTCCGGGGGGCGCTGTATGCCGGCCTGATGCTGACCGAGGAGGGGCCACGGGTCCTGGAATTCAACGCGCGCTTCGGGGACCCAGAGGCGCAGGTCCTGGTGCTGCAGCTCGCCGAGGACCTTCTGCCGTTGCTGTACGCCTGCGCCACCGGAACGCTGCGCCCGCGCCCACTCGCCGTCGCTCGTGGCGCCGCGGTGGGGGTGGTGCTGGCCAGCGCTGGCTACCCCGGAAATCCACGGACCGGGCTTCCCATTTCCGGCGCTGAGCAGCCGTCGAAGGCAGCGCACGTCTTCCACGCCGCGACGGCACTGGTCGACGGGCGGCTGGTGACGGCGGGAGGCCGCGTCCTCACCGTTTGTGCGCAGGGCCGGTCATTGGCCGACGCGCGGGCTTGTGCTTACCAGGCCATTGCCGGCATTCACTTTGACGGGATGCTGTTTCGCCACGACATTGGGGAGCGCGCCCTGCGCGCCGGAGGGGCCGGGTGACAGGGCCGGCTGGCCGCAAGACGTCGCCCGGCAACAGCCGGAGGGTGCTGCCGCTGTTGGTGCGGGCGGTGCTGCGGGAATTGGTGGGTCCGCTGGTGGTGTGGGTGGCGTTTCTGTTTCTGCTGCTCTTCGTGATGCAGTTCCTGCGCGGGACGGACGTGCTGTTGGGCAGCGCCGTCACCCTGAACGACTATGGCCGGCTGGCAGCCAACCTCGCGCCGCACTTTCTGGTGATGGCGCTTCCGGTGGGGCTTCTCTTGGCCATTCTTCTCGGCCTCGGGCGGATGGCCGAGGACCGTGAGCTTCTGGCTCTGGGCGCCCTCGGCTCCGCGCCGTGGCAGGTGGCGCGCGTTCCCATCGCCCTGGCGGCGGCGCTGGGGGGCCTGATTCTGGTGTTGTCCTCCACTGTCGAGCCGTGGGGACTCAAGCAGGTGAAGCGGATTGTCAGCCAAGTCGTCAAACGCAACGTGCTGGGCGACGTGAAGCCGGGCGTCTTCTACGAGGACCTCACCGACCTCACCCTCTATGCTCGCGGCGTGGACAACCAGCGCGGTGTCTGGACGCAGGTGCTGGTGCACGATGAAAGGGACCCGCGGGCCCCCATCCTGGTGCTGGCCCGCGAGGGCTTGGTGAGCGCGGAGGGGGCCGGCTCGACGCTGACCGTCGCGCTGCGTGAAGGCGAAGTGCACCGCGCCGAACGCACTGGAGGGGACTATGCGGTGCTCAACTTCGACCACGGCGAGCTGTCGGTGGGGGTGGAGGACACGCTTCTGCGGAAGAACAAGCTGAGCTCCCCCATCGAGGAACTGACGCCTGGGGAGTTGCTCGCCGCCGCGCAGCAGAGCCGGGCTGCTGGGAAAAGCCCGGCGCCCTTCCTCACTGCCTTCGACGTGCGAATGGCCCAGGGCCTGACCCCGGTGGCCTTCGCGCTGCTGGCAGTTCCTTTGGCGATGCGGCTGCGTCGGGCCCGCGGGCTGGCCTACATGCTGAGCTTGGGGTTTTACGTCCTGTTTTACGTGGTGGAACGCAGCTTCGAGAATTGGGGCAGTACCGGGCGGCTGCCGGCGCTGGTGGCGGGGCAGGGGCCCAACCTCCTCTTTGGCCTGGCGGGGCTGGTGGCCATGTGGTGGCTCGAGGAGCGCGGGGTGACAGCGTGAGGGGCCTTCTCTTTCGGCACCTCTGCCGGATGTACCTGCGACTGACGTCCACCATCTTCGGCGGCGTGCTCACCGTCTTTTTGGTCGCTGACTTCGTCGACCGCGCCAAGTCCTACACCGGTCCGAATTGGATGCGCGACGTGTTGGTGCTGTACGGCTACAAGGCGGTGGTGGCCGGTCACCAGCTCGCTCCGGCGGCGTTGCTGCTGGGCGCCGGGGCGCTGGTGGCGGTGCTCCGCTCCAAGGGCGAACTGACCGCCATCCAAGCCCTCGGCTTCTCCCGCTGGACGCTGTATGGGCCGGTGCTGATGGTCAGCTTGGTGATGGCCCTGGCGCTGGTGGTGCTCGACGAGAAAGTGGTGGGACATGCCGGCCGGCGGGTGGATGAAATTACCACCTTGCGCTTCCACCGCTGGGGGGACTGGCGCTCCTTTTACGGCCGCAAGCAGTGGTTTCGTCGCGGCGACCGCATTCTGCACCTTCAGGAGGGCAGCGCCGAGGAGGGCTTCCGCGGCGTCACGGTGCTGACGCTGGACGAGGCCTTCGCGCTCCGCGAACGGCTTGAAGCGGACACCATGGCCTACCGCTCCGGCACCCTCTGGCAACTCACCGGCGTCACCCTTCGCACCTTCCAAGGACAGTCGGGAAGCCGAATTCACTCTCTGCCGGACGGCGTCTTCGACCTGGGGGTGGCGCGCTCGGACCTCAGCATCCGTCCGGGCCGGCCGGAACAAATGTCGTCCGCCGTGCTGTCCGAGCAGATTCGGGCCCGCCGCACGGTGGGGCTCCCCGCCCGCCTCTACGCGCTGGCGCTCCACAACCGGGTGGCGGTGCCGTTGATGGCGGTGCCGGCGGCGCTTCTCGCCCTGGCCCTCGCGCTCCGCGCCGGGAGGCAGGGAATTACCGGCGTGCTGATGCAGGGGCTTCTCGTCACCCTGGCGCTGTGGGGGTTGATGGTGGTGGCGCGCGGGCTGGTGGTGGGCGGGCGACTCGCGCCGCCGGTGGCCGCCTGGGCCCCGGTGGTGCTCCTCGGCGTCACGGCGGTGGCGCTGGCGCGCTGGCCCACCGCGCGGCCGCGGCTGCGCCGCCTGCTGGTTGCCTCAGCCTGACGCCCCCCGTGCACTCTCTGGCCTCCCAGCCGCCGTCCGCCGTCCAGCCCCAAGGCTTGCCGACAGCGGTGACTGGGCTGGTGGCCGCCTGGGCGCTCGGCACGGCGGCTTCGGAGGGGCTGATGCAGGTGGCCGCCGACGCCGTCGTCCTGCTGGCGCTGGGGCTTCTCCTCGCCCGTCGGGCTCGACTGGCGGACGGGCTCCGCGCGCCGCTGGCCGCTGGGGCGGCCTTGGCCCTCTACCAAGCCCTTTCCCCGCTGCTGGTGCATCTGTCCGGCGTCGCGGACTGGCCCCCGGTGGGGCGTTGGTTGCAGTGCTTGGACACTGCGGCCGCTCCGGCACTGGCGGTGGCGGCGGGGGTGGGGGTGCGCTGGGCGGTGGTGGAGGTGGCGGTGGTGGCTGGCTGGACGGGCTCGGTGGCGCTGGGCTTGGTGCAGCACCTCATTCGCTGGGAGGTGCCGCTGCCCCGGCTGTTGCGACTGCCGGTGGGCCGGGTGCATGAAGTCTTCGGCCCGGAGGCCCAGCCGCGCTTCGCCGCCGGAGGCTTCTTCTTCCACCGGCTCCGCTTCGCCCACGGGGCCGTCGCCCTGCTCGGCCCCTCGCTGGCCGCCTCCGTCCAGGCAGTCAGCCCCCGCCGCCGCTGGCTGGGCGCTTGGATGGCCCTTCTGTGCGCGGTCGCCGTCTACCTCTCCTACGCCCGGGCGGCGCTGGGGGCGGTGGCCCTGCTGGGTGCGGCGGCCGCGGTGGGGCTTTCGCGGGGGTGGACCCGCCGCGCGGGCCTGGCGGGCGTGGGGCTGCTGTTGTTGGCGGTGGCCCTGGCGCCTGGCTGGCGACTGCGCCTCACCGAAGCGGGCAAAAACGTCTTGGACGGCGAGCGGGCGGTGGCCCGTGCCGCCGGCTGGGACATCGTCCAGCGCCACCCGGTGCTGGGCGTCGGCTTCGGCAACTACCACGCCGCGGCGCTGGCCCGCTCGCCGGACACCGGCCTGCCTCAGCAACTGGCCCGGGACGCCCATACGCTTTGGCTGACGGTGTGGGCCGAAACGGGGGTGGTTGGGGTGGCGCTGTGGCTGGCCTGGCAGGCACTGCTGGCCCGCGCGCTGTGGCAAAGGGCCCGCGCCGGCGTCTGGCTTGCGGCCGGGGCCCTCCTCTCTTGGGGGGCCTTTCAAGCGCTGGCCCTGGTGCACTACCTGCCCTTCCATTCAAGCGTCCACCTCACCTTCGCGCTGGTGTGGGGGGTGGGCCTCGCCGGCCCGGGCCGCAGTGCCTCAGCCCAACACCCGCCGGTAGACGTCGGCCGTCGCGCGGGCGCAAGCGTCCCAGCTGAAAGCCTTGGCGTGGGCGAGGCCGCGCTCCACCAAGGCGGCTCGCAACGCGGGCTCGGCGTCCAGACGCTGCACCGCCTGCAGCCACAGCGCTTCCGCCTCTGGCTCCAGCAGTAACCCGGCGTCGCCCACCACTTCCGGCAGGGCTCCGGCACGCGCCGCCACCACCGGACACCCACAGGCCATGGCCTCCAGGGCCGGCAGCCCAAACCCCTCATGCACCGAAGGCAGCAGGAGCGCCTCGGCGCCGCCATACAGCGCCGGCAACAGACGCTCGTCCACGTCCGCCAGGCCCAGCACCTCCGCGGGCAGCCGGAGCTGCCCCAGCGCCGGCCCAGCCAGCACCACCAGGGGGGCCGGCAGCCGGGGTGCCAGCTGGGCCAGCCAGCCGAGCCGCTTGTGCGGCTTCTCATTGCCCACCGCCAACAGGTAGCGGCTGGGCAGTCCAAGCGCCTGGCGGGCCTGCGCGCAGCTGTCTAGCGACGGGGGACGAAAGGCTTCGTCCACGCCCAGGGGCACCACCTCAATGGCACTGGGGGCCAGGCCGAGGCGCTCGGCCAACTCCGCTCGGGAAAAGGACGAAATGGAAAGGCGGGCCCGCGCGCGGCGGAGCCGGGGCCCCACCACCGCCCAGTAATAGGCGGCGGTGGCCAGGCCATAGTCGCTGGCCCGGACGAGGTGGGTGGCGTCGTGGAGGGTGGCCACCAGCGGGCCGGGCCACAGCAGCGGCAGCGAGAAAGAAGTCGCGTGAAAGCAGTCGGCGCGGGCTGCCACCAAGGCCGCGGCCAGCGCTGGCTGTTCAAACGCGGAGAGAAAGCGCGCCGCGCAGCGCCGGACAGCAATGGGTGGGCTGAGTCGGGCCCAATTCCGGAAGCCCGTCCGGTGGGCCGAGGCCCACCACCTCCACCTCCGGTAGAAGCGCCGGAAGGCGCGCGGCCAGTGCCAGCGCGTAGCGGGCAATGCCGTGGAGGTGGCCCTCCACCATGCGCAAGTCCAACAGCACCCGGGGCCGGTGTCCGCCGCGGGGGGTGGCTTCGGGAATCTGGCTCGGCGGTGCCGCCCCACTCACCCCGCCCTCCCTTTCTCATCCTCCCGCATGCCTTGGGCCAGCCCGAGCGCCAGCACGGCGGCCATGGACACCTCCGCGTGGAAGAGGGGGTCGTGAACGACACTCACCAGGGCGAGGAAGACGACGCTGGCCCGACCGGCCGCGCCCAGCGGACGGTAGGGCTGCGTCGCGCGCCAGCACCACACCAACACCCAGACGTAGAGCAGCGCCGCCGGCAGGCCGGCCTCGGCGGCGAAGGTGAGGTATTGGTCGTGCGCTTTGCCGGCGTGGCGCACCACTTCCTCCGGTGTGTCCGGCGAGGCGAAGTTGGACGGGCGGTAACGTCCCAGTCCGACGCCGGTCAACGGGTGCTCGGCCACGGCGCGCAGGGCAGACTGGGCCAACCAGCGCCTGTCCCCGGAGCCCTCATCGGTGGCGACCGAGGCAAAGCGCACCCTCAGGCTACTCACCCCGGCCAGGAGGCCCACGCCGAGGAGAAGAAGGCCGAAAAGCGCAGGCCACCTCCACCGTCCCGACAGGCGCAGCGCCAGCACCACCGCCATCGCCACCACCAGCGCGACGGAGGCGGCGCGGGCATGGGGCAGCCAGGCCACGCACAGCGCCCCGACCGCGGCCACCGCCAGCGCCGCCCGGTTCCGCCGCAACAGCCCCAAGTCCAAGTAGGCCAGCACCAACAAGCCGCCGACGTGGGCGAATTTCAACCGGTGCAACAACAGGCCCCCGGCCATGTACCGCGCGGGCTCGCCGGGGAGCGTTTCATACATGCGCTGAAAGGGCAGCCCGGTCCAACGGAAGGGGGCGAAGGCACCCGCCTCCGGCCACAGTCCCCAGTGCTGGCACAGCGCCGCACCGCAGGAGAGGAGAAATACCGCGCCCACCACCAGGGCCATGCGGCGCCGTGCCCGCTGGCCGAGAAGGCCAAGCCCACTCGCCGCCACGGGCAGAAAGCACCAGTCCAAAATGCGCGCCGCTCCGCCTGCCGTGGGGGCGCGGCCCGCAAGCAGTGGCACCAGCAGGCACCAGGCGACGAAGGCCCACAGCGGCCACGCCCGGAGGGCGCGCGCCCGCCAGCCCGGCCCGGGTGGCAGCACCGCCAAAAGACACAGCACCATGCCCAGGGCGCCGAGCGCTTCGGAGAGCTGAACGCCCACGCCCCAAGTCAATAGCCCGGCCTCGGCCAGCGAAGGACGCCACGCCCAGCCGGAGCCGTCCGCCGTCCCTTCCACATGCGGTGGCGCCGCGAGCAAGGCAGCTGGAAGGTACACCACTCGCATGCCGTGCGCGGGGGCGCCCGCTTGCTTCCCGGGGCTGCCCGCGCCGACCGAACGCCTTGCCGCCAGCGCGGGGGGTGCTACAGCAGGCGCCTTGGGCATGCGCGTCGCGCTGGTGCATGACTGGCTGGTGGGCCGTCGCGGCGGGGAGGCCGTGCTGGAGGCACTGGTGCGTCTTTTTCCAGACGCCGAGGTGTTTACCCTTCTGCACCAGCCGGGAAGCGTCGGGCAGCCCATCGAGTCGCGCCCCATCCACGTCTCGCCGCTGCAGCACGTCCCGGGCGTCTTCCGCCACTACCGCAACCTATTGCCCTTCATGCCCTGGGCGGTGCGCCAGTTGGACGTGCGCGGGTTTGACTTCGTCCTCTCCACCAGCCACTGCGTCGCCAAGGCTGTCGCGGTGCCCCAAGGGACGCCGCACCTGGCTTACGTCTTTGCCCCCATGCGGTACATGTGGGACCTGTTTGAGGAGTACTTCGGCCCTGGAAGAGCCTCCTGGCCGGTCCGCCTGGGGGCGCGCGCGCTGCGCCCGAGGCTTCAGGCGTGGGACCGGGCCACGGCCTCCGCGCCGGACGTCATGCTGGCCGACAGTCAGCATGTGGCCCAGCGCATTGCGCGCGCCTGGGGCCGTACCGTCGAAGTGGTGTACCCGCCGGTGGACACCGAGCGCTTCGCCTCAGCACCCCTAGGCACCGGCGCTGGCGGGTATTTCCTGTGGGTGGGGGCGCTGGCGCCCTACAAGCGCCTGGACGTCGCCCTCGAAGCCTTCCGCCGTCTTGGTGCGCCGCTGTGGGTGGCCGGGGACGGACAAGACGCAGGTCGGCTGCGCCGGGGCCGGCCGCCCTCCGTCCGTTGGCTTGGAGCGGTGAAGGACGACGCGCTTCCCGCGCTGTACCGCGACGCGCGCGCCCTGGTCTTTCCCGGGGAGGAAGACTTCGGGATTGTGCCGCTGGAGGCGATGGCCTGCGGCCGCCCGGTGCTGGCCTTGGGGCGAGGGGGGGCGCTGGAGACAGTCACCGCGGACACCGGGCTCTTCTTCCAAGACGCCACGCCGGAGGCACTGGTGGAGGCAGTCGAGCGCTTCGAGGTCTTCGAGAAGGGCTTCAGGCCGGAGGCGGCCCGGCAGCGCGCCCTCCTCTTTCGGCCAGAGCAATTCTGGGCCGGCATCCGTCGCGCTTCTGAGCCGCTTCTGCGCGGCCGTCCGTGGTAACCAGAGAGGTTCCGCCACATGTTTGGCCGCCTCCAGCGCTTCTACACCTCCATCAAGGTGGCCACGGACGTGGTGGTGTTGGCCCTGGCCTTTGGCCTGGCCTACCTGACGTGGTTTAGCTGGACCGACCACCGGCCAGAGCCCACCCTCGGCGATTCGCTGGTGACGCTGGCCTTGGCGCTGCTGCTTTTCCACATGGCCTTCCGACAGGCCCAGCTCTACGTCACCAACCGCGCACGGACCGACTTGGAAGAAGTCTTCGGCGTCGTCCGGGCCTCTCTCACGGCGACGCTGTTGCTGGTGGCCATCACCTACTTTTTCCGTGAGCGCTACTCGCGCGCCACGCTGGGGCTGTTTCTCGGCTACGCCGTGGTGCTGGTGTCGGCGACGCGCCTCAGCTTCCGGAGCGTCTTGGCCGAGGTCCGCCGCCGAGGCCACAACCTCAAATCCATTCTGTTGGTGGGAACCGGCAGCCTCGGAGAACGGGTGGTGGACACCATCGAGGGCCACCGCGAACTGGGCTTCCGTGTGGTGGGGGCCCTCTCCTCCGCGGCCTGCCCGCCAGGCACCACGGTGCGCGACGTCCCGGTGGTCGGCACCACCGCGGACTTGGAACGGGTGCTGGCCCATGGCCCGGTGGACCAAGTCATTTTGGCCCTCCCCTCCGAGGACACGCCGCTGTTGAAGCAGCTGATGGAGCGTCTCGCCCTGCAAACCGTGGACGTGAAGGTGGTACCGGACCTCTTCCAGTACGTCACGCTGTACGGGGGCCTCGAGGAATTCGGCGGATTGCCCCTGATTGGCCTGCAAGGCGGCCCCCTCGAAGGCTGGAACCTGGTGGCCAAGCGCGTCTTTGACGTGCTGTTGGCGGTTTCGGCGCTGTTGGTGTTGTCCCCGGTGTTTCTGCTGGTGGCCCTCGCCGTCCGGTTGACAAGTCGGGGGCCCATCTTCTTTCGGCAGGAGCGGATGGGGATGGACGGACGGACGTTTCAAATTGTGAAGTTCCGCACCATGCGCACCGACGCTGAGGCCGACGGGGCCGCCATGGCCCGCGCCAAGGACCCGCGCCGCACGGCGGTCGGGGCGTTTCTGCGGGCCTCGTCCTTGGACGAATTGCCCCAGCTGCTCAACGTCTTGTGGGGCGATATGAGTTTGGTTGGCCCCCGGCCGGAGCGGCCGGTCTTCATCGAGGAATTCAAGCGGCGGATACCGAAGTACCACCTGCGCCACAAGGTGAAGTCCGGCATCACCGGGTGGGCCCAGATTCACGGGCTTCGCGGGCAAACGTCCATCGAGAAGCGGATTGAGTATGACCTTTATTACATCGAGAACTGGTCGCTGCTCTTGGACGTGAAAATTCTCGTCCGGACCGTCCTCGGCGGCTTTCTGTCCCGGCACGCCTACTAAAGTCGACTGGAGGGCCGCACGCCTGCTTCTGGCGCGTGCCTGTTGTCCTCGCTTCAGGCCTTCATCCGCTGTGCCCCGCGAATCAGCCCCACCCCGAGGCTCAGGACCGCGGCCGCCAGAAAGAGACCTCCCACGTAGGCCAGGTTGATGAGGGCATTGGGCTCCCTCGCCGTTGGAGAGGCGACCGACAAGAAGAAGGCGGCGGGGATGAGGATGGCGGCAATCGGCGCGCCGGTTCGGGCCAGCCACTTCCAGAGTGGGGGGAGCTCGACCTCGTCCACGTAGCGCAGCATCACCAGCGAAAGGATGAGGTAGACGCCTGCATGCGCATGGCCGGCCCGCCACAGGTCGTGCCGCAGAGGGTTGTCGATGTACCCCGGTGCATTTTGGGTGAGCATGCTGAGAAGGGACAGGCCGCCGTACATCACCGTGGGAAGGACGACGAGCAGAATGCCCGCAGTCAGTCGTGACTCTCGTGACATGGCTTCCTCCAACGTTTGCTTAAGAATCTACCCGCGACTCATCCCGAGACGAGGGGGCGGCCAGCGCTTTTCGGCAACGCGGCCGGGTCATCGACGGTGACTTCCGTGGCGCGAAGCCGCTTCACGGTCAACTCTTCAACCACCAGCGACTTGAATTGGGCGCTGGAGATGATGACCCGCTGGATTGCCAATCGACGAATGCTGAGTGCGCCGATTGCAACCGCGCCCACCGCCACGGCGCCCGCTGCCACGGCCCCGACAGCGGCTGCAAGCATCGCCACATCGCCAGCACCGAGACGTCTTCGACGAAGGACCTCTCTCATTTTCTGAACCCTCCGAGTGGTGTCCAGCCTCAAACCGCCAGGGCGTCGGGCGGACCTCCGCTTCAAGCTTCCACCCCCTGCCGGGTAGCAACCTCATTTGTCGGCCGCTTCTTCCCCGCCGACGGCGAGCCCCGCGGTGAAGCGAATGAGCACCCCAGGACGGAAGCCCTCCGCCATCGCAGCGCGGCGGAGAGCTTCCAGAAGGTCCGAGCGGGCGTGGTGCTTCAGCTATTCTTGAAGAATCCGAGTAGCTCCTCGTTGACCTGGTCCTTCAGTGTCGTGCACATCCCGTGGGGGGCGCCCTTGTAGATTTTGAGGATGGACCCCTTGACGATTTTCGACGACAGGAGGGCCGCGCTCGCGATGGGGACGATTTGGTCGTCGTCGCCGTGGAGGATCAGCGTCGGAACGTTGAATTTCTTGAGGTCCTCGGTGGTGTCCGTCTCCGAGAAGGCCTTGATGCAAAAGTAGGATGCCGGGAAGCCGGCCATCATCCCTTGGAGCCAGAAGGATTCGCGGACGCCTTCTGAAATCTTCGCCCCCGGACGGTTGTAGCCGTAGAAGGCCATACTGAGGTCCTTCCAAAACTTTGACCGGTCGGCTTGGACCGCGGAACGCAGCTGATTGAATGCCTCGATGGGCGTGCCAACCGGATTGGACGCTGTCTTGAGCATCAGAGGTGGAATCGCTGAAATCAACACCGCCTTTGCCACCCGCTTTGTTCCGTGACGACCGATGTAGCGGGCCACCTCGCCGCCGCCGGTGGAGTGGCCAACGTGAATGGCGTTGGTCAGCTCCAGCTTCTGGACCAGCTCCGCAAGGTCGTCGGCATAGGTGTCGAGGTCGTTTCCGTTCCACGGCTGGCTAGAACGCCCGTGACCTCGCCGGTCGTGCGCGATGCACCGGTAGCCGCGCGAAGCCAGAAAAAACATTTGGTCTTCAAAGGCATCCGCCGAAAGCGGCCAACCATGGCTAAAGACGACGGGTTGTCCACTGCCCCAATCGTTGTAATAAATTTGGGTACCGTCCTTCGTCGTCATGGTGCTCATCGCGTCCTGCCTTTGCTGGGGTTGGGAGCTGCAGCGGTTGTAACGACGACAGCATTTCAATCATTCCCTGCGGCGTAGCGTCCACACGTGGATTCGGGGCAAAAAGGGGGCCGCGGTCGGCCCGGGGGGACACGAAGCACCGGCAGGTGACAGGCGATGGCCTCGACGGCGTTCCTCGACCTCCTTTAACGCACCCGCCGCGGGTGCCGAATGAACGTTCCCCGGTCGAGCTCCTCGAACGCGAGACGCAGTTCCTCTTGGGTATTCATGACAATCGGCCCACGCCACGCAATCGGCTCGCCAATGGGCTTTCCGGAAATGAACAAAAAGCGGAGCGGCTGCGTGCCCGCTGTCACGATGACCTCATCGCCATCATCGAAAAGGACCAAGTGCCGGTCGCCGATGAACCGGTCTCGCTCCTGGTCGAAATATGAGTCCCCCTCCGCTTCGTAGCTGTAGGGGTTTTTCTGGTGGTTGAACTCCCCCTGGCCGCCGATGACATAGGCGAAGACGGTGTGGCCGCGCGGAGTGGCCCGGGTGAACGTCACGCCGGCCGGAACCGTGACGTCGAGATACTCCGGGCTGGTGACGACGTCCCGCACCGGTCCAGTGGTCCTGCCCGCGACGCCGGCAATTACCCGAATCACGGCGCCGCTCGCGTCGGCCACTTCCGGAATGTCTCGGTTTTGGACGCCGCGGTAGCGTGGCTCCATCATCTTGTCGACGGCTGGCAGGTTTGCCCAGAGCTGGAACCCGTACATCTTGCCGTCCTTATCGCCCTGCGGCATCTCTTGATGAATGATGCCGCTGCCGGCCGTCATCCACTGCACGTCGCCTGGGGAGATGACGCCGACGTTCCCGAGGCTGTCGCGATGCTCGACCTTGCCGCGAAGGACATAGGTGATGGTTTCCATCCCGCGATGCGGGTGCCATGGGAAGCCCGGGAGATAGTCCTCGGGCACGTCAGAGCGAAAGTCGTCGAGGAGGAGAAAGGGGTCATACTGCTCAGGTGGGCCAAGGCCGATTGCGCGATGAAGGTGGACGCCTGCGCCTTCGAGTGTTGCGTGGCTCTTGACGACCTTTTGAATCCGCCTTGTTCGCATGCGACTCCCTCGCACGTCGACAGGAGGTGTCCATTGGGCGCTTCGGAACGCCCGATGGCAAGCCCATTCGCTGAAGCAGGGCCTTAGAAAGGCGCGTGGTCCCCAGGACCGTCTCTTGTCACGCGCCAGGCACTTGCGGGGCCACACCGAAGCCGCCGTCCAACGTCGACCTTTTGACCCCGGGTCCAAAGTCGCTGGTGCCGCGCGTCGGCCGAGTCCCGCACTGACTGAAGACTTCTCAGCAGCGGCGACCCCGGCTCAGGACGCTTTGTAAGCGTTTGCCTATCCATCCGGCTGACGGCAAGGTGAGCGCATGGAAGAGGCGGTGTTTCACGGTTGGGACAATTTCTACTTGATGATTGGGTCCGCCGCGGCGGCTTTGATTGGGCTGTTGTTTGTCGTCATCACCCTCACCTCCGGCCTTGAAAAATCAAGGGTGATGACCGCGAACAAAATCTACATGACGCCAACCGTCATCCACTTCGGGGTGGTGCTGACGACCAGCGCTGTGGCCTTGGCGCCGAGAGTGCCAGCGTCGGCGGCGGCAGCACTCTTCGGCCTGAGCGCCCTCATTGGGCTGGCCAATGCGGTGCGGGCTTGCATTGGAATCCGTGTGGGACTCCCCGGCCAGGAGCCGCCGCACTGGTCGGACTTCTATTTCTACGGCGTTGTTCCGGCGGTGGTCTACCTGGGACTCCTGGCCGCTTCGGCCGCCCTTTGGGTCCTGGTCGAATGGGCGGCCTACGCGACGGCGGTCTGCCTGCTCGCGCTGTTGCTGGTGGGAATCCGCGATGCCTGGGACCTGATTACCTGGATTGCCCCGCGCCAGAAGGCCGAGGGCAAGTAAAGCCTCAGCTCACCGTCTCGGCGCTGTAGCGGGCGATGAGGCCGGTGCGGAGCGCGTAGCGGTAGACCCAAGCGAAACAGATGCAGGAAAGGACGACGTAGGCAACGGCCAGGCCGCCACCGAGGGCGAGGCGGTCCCAAGGAGCGGGCTTTCCGGCAACCAGAGCCCGAATGCCTTCAAAGACGTAGGACGGCGGCAAACCCCGGGCGACGACCTGCATCCAGCCGGGCAGAACCGAAACTGGGTAGAAGACGCCCGCGAAGGGGGAAATCAGCGTCGGAATCGGCCAGATGAGCCACTCTGACGCGGGCCCAAGGCGCAGCACGATGGCCGCGCCGGTGATGCCCAGTGCGATGCCGGTGAGGAAAAGCACCATCAGAAACGGGACGAGCGCCAGGCCGTAGCTGAGGAAGGACAAGCCGAACGCCAGCCGGGCAAGTGCCAACATGGCGAGCAAGCTCACCAGGCTGGTGCCGATTCCCGTGGCCACCAGGCCAACCAGGTATTCGGAAATGGAAAGGGGAGTGGCAAAGAAGTTGAGGAAATTGCGCGACCAGACGTCCTCGAAGAAGGCCATGGTCACGCCCTGCATGATGCGGGTGAGAAAATCCCACAGCAGCACCGCGCCCAAGAGTGTCGGCACGAAGTCGAAGCCGGTTTGGGCGACCGAGTTGAGGTAGCGGGTGATGAAGCCCCACAGCAGGATGTCGACGGCGGCCCAGGCGAACAGGGGCACCACCCGTTGGGGACTCCCGCCCAGGAGGTAGAGCTGGCGCAAGACGATGGCCGCGATGCGCCGGCCGCTCACGGTGCTTGTCCTTGGTGCAGCGCCTCATGCGCCACCGCGACGAAGAGGTCGTCCAGACTCGCCGCACCGTGTTCGCGGGGAAGGGTCTTGGGGTCGCCCTCGAGCAGAATCCTCCCGCGAGAGAGAAAGAGGACTCGATGACAGACCGCCTCGACCTCATACATGTTGTGGCTGGTCCACAAAACGCCGCAGTCGCCCCCCTCGACGAAGGCGGAGATTCCCGCACGGACGTCCCGCGCGGCGGAGGGGTCGATGGACGCCGTTGGCTCGTCGAGCAGCAGCAGCCTCGGCCGGTTGAGCATCGCCTTGGCTAGGCTGAGACGGCTCTGCTCCCCCGAGGACAGCACGCCCGCCTTGACTCGACGGAACCGCGCAAGGTCGTAAGCCGTGAGCAGCTCCTCAATGCGTTCGGAGAGCGCCTCGACCAGGTAAATCATCCCGAAGATGCGCAGATTCTGCTCGACCGTCAGATTTCCAGGCAGGGGCGCATAGACCGCCGCGAAATTGGTTCTCGCCAGAGCCCGACTGCGGTCGGCCTCAACGCTGACGCCTTCGATTTCGATTTGTCCCGCCGTCGGCTCGAGCACTCCCAGAATCATGTTGATGGTGGTCGTCTTGCCGGCGCCATTGGGCCCAACCAATCCGACAATTTCCCCCGGCGCGACGTGGAAGGCGACCTGGTCCACTGCTCGCAAGCTTCCATAGGACTTGCAGAGGTTCTCGACCGAGAGGACGGCGGTCGGAGCGGGATTCATTGCGCCCCTTGTAGCTGGGCCGGCGCGCCACCGCACCTGCGACTTCGCCGCGCCGGGCGAGCGACGCCGCCGCCGTCCCTCGGCCGATGGCGACAGAGGACAGCGGGTGTCGCCTGAACGTCGCTTGACGCGGGCGAGGAGTCTGCATAAGTACGCAACCTTGTCGCATAACTATGAAGTGGGCGTGGTGGGGGCCTCGGGCTATTCGGGCATCGAGGTGTGCCGTCTCCTCGCCCAGCATCCAGACATCTCGGTTCGCTTTGCCGCCAGTGAACGGTGGGAGGGCGACACCGTTCGAGCGCGGACAGGCATTGGCGGCACGGTCGGCGGGCTGCACTACCAGGCGGTGGAGCGCGCGCTCGAGCGCGCTGAGGAATGTGCGGTGGTGATGCTTGCCACGCCCACCGAGGTGTCGCTGCGCCTGGTTCCGGAGCTGCTGGAGCTGGGCGTCCGGGTGGTGGACCTCTCGGGTGCCTTCCGACTCAAGTCGGCCAGCGCCTATTCGTCGGCCTACGGCTTCGAGCACCCTTCGGCGGAACTTCTCAGCGAGGCCGTCTACGGACTTCCTGAGCTTGGCCGAGACGGGCTGTCCAAAGCCCGGTTGGTGGCCAACCCAGGATGCTTTCCCACGGCAGCGGCTCTCGCCGTGGCGCCGCTGTTGTCGGCTGGCCTCCTGACCGAAGAGGCGGTGGTGGTGGACGCTGCTTCCGGCGTCACTGGTGCTGGGCGCCAGGCGCAGGAACCCTACAGCTTCGCAGAGCTGGACGAGGACATGCGGGCCTACCGCGTGCTGCGCCACCAGCACCTGCCGGAGATTGCCCAGTCCTTCCAATGGGCAGCCGGGCATCCGGCCGCCTTCACTTTCACACCGCATTTGCTGCCGGTCCGTCGGGGCATCCTGTGCACCGTCTCTGCGCGCATCCGCCCTGGCGTGGCGCCGGAACGGCTGCAGCAGGCACTGCGGGATGCCTACGCCCACGAACCGTTGGTGGAAGTGGTTGCCACCCCCGAGGAGGTGACGTTGCGCTCGGTGGTTGGTTCGCCCAGAGCACGGGTCGGCGTGGCCTGCGCGCTGGGAGGTTTCGACCCGGGACGCGTGGTTGTCATCTCTGCGCTCGACAACCTCCTCAAGGGGGCTGCCAGCCAGGCGGTGCAAAACCTCAACGCCCTGCTCGGACTGCCGGAGACGCACGGGTTGTGCGTCGAGCGCGGGGCCCTCACATGAATGGCCCCCTCGGCTTCCGCTTCGCCGGCCTCCACGTTGGAATCAAGCCGGGCCGCAAGGACCTTGCCCTGGTGGTGAGTGACGTGCCGGCCTCGGCCGCGGGCTGCTTCACCATCAACCGGGCCAAGGCGGCTCCGGTCCGCGACGCCGAAGGGCGCCTGCCGGCCCAAGGCGCGCGTGCAGTGCTCATCAACAGCGGCAACGCCAACGCCCTCACCGGGCGAGCCGGCGAGGAGGACGTCGAACGCGTACGCGACGCACTCGCCGACGCCCTGCAGGTGGAGGCAAGCAGCGTCTACACCGCCAGCACCGGCGTCATCGGCGTTCGGTTGCCGCTGGAGAAGATTGTCGCCGGCCTGGAGCGGCTGGTGGCCTCGCTGGGAGGCGGCTGGGACTCGGCTGCCGAAGCCATCCTCACCACCGACACCCACAAGAAGGTGGCATCGCGCTCGCTGCTGCTCGGCGGGAAAGAAGTGCGGCTGCTTGGGTTGGCCAAAGGCTCGGGGATGATTGCGCCGCAGATGGCGACGATGATTGGGGTGGTTTGCACCGACGCCTCGGTGCCGCCGGCCGTCCTCGCCAAGGCGCTGCGTTTGGCCGTCGACCGCAGCTTTCACTGCCTCGTCGTCGACGGGGACATGAGCACCAACGATGTCGTCTTCGCCCTGGCCAACGGCCTTGCCGCCAACCCGCCGCTGGCCGCGGAGGGCAAAGACTTCGAGGCCTTCGCCGAGGCGCTTGCCCAGCTCTGCATTCAACTTGCCCAGGACATCGCGGCCGACGGAGAGGGCGCCACTCGCCTGCTGAGCGTCGAAGTGTCCGGCGCACCGGACGTGGCCATCGCCCGAGATGCCGCCAAGAGCATTGCCGTCTCGCCGTTGGTGAAGTCCGCGGTCTTCGGGGCGGACCCCAACTGGGGACGCATTTTGGCCACCGTCGGCGCCCGGGCAGGCTCGCAGCACTGGCCCGTCGACCCGGAGCGCGCCGAGGTCCACATCCAGGAAGTGCTGGTGTACGGGCGGGGCGCTCCAGCGCCGCACGACGCGGACGCGCTGCGGGTCCGGATGCGCGAGCCAAAGGTGCTGATTCAAGTGCACCTGGCGGAGGGAACCTCCACCGCAACCGCCTGGGGCTGCGACCTCAGCTATGACTACGTGAAAATTAATGCCGACTACACCTCGCTCATCGTCCCCGGCTCGGACGGCTCGGTGGCGAAGGATGACCGGCTGACCAGGTACAGCCCGGGCTTCAAACGGGCGCTGCTGGTGGAGGCCCTCAAATACATCTCCCGCTTTGCTGGCAGCCGCTGCGTCCTGTCGCTCGGCGGTGGAGCGATGGTGAAGGAGACGCTGAAGCGGAGCTTTTGCGACGACGTCAACCTGCTGCGCTCGGTGGGCCTGCGCCCACTGGTGGTGCACGGCGGCGGACATGAGATTGCCGCCACCCTCAAGCAGCTGGGGGCCGGGGAGGCGGGGGAAGTCGACGGAGTCCGGGTGACAGACGAGACGGACCTCAAACTGGTCGAAATGGTGCTCACCGGCCGCGTCAACTCCGAGTTGGTGACCCTCCTCAACAGCGACGGCGGCTGTGCGGTGGGGGTGTCGGGCAAGGATGGACCGCTGCTCCGGGCGCGCAAACTGGTCAATGAAGGGGGCGACCTCGGCCGGGTGGGCGAGGTAACCGAGGTCAACCGGGAATTCCTCGAGATGCTGCTCGCCGGGGGCTACGTCCCGGTCATCGCCCCCGTCGGCTTGGGTGAGGGTGGGATGGGCTTCCACATGTTTGCCGACGCCGTCGCCGCGGAAGTGGCGGTGGCCGTCGGCGCACGCAAGCTCATCATCCTTCTCGACGCTCCCGGGCTGACCGTGGACGGCGAGCTGCAGGGCCAGTTGACGGCACGCGACCTCGAGCACCAGCTGGCCGACGGCGCGGTGGCGGGGGACCTCAAGGTGACGGTGCTGGCCATCCTCCGAGCGCTGCGCGGGGGCGTGGAACGGGTGCACGTGATTGATGCGCGAGTGCCCCATTCTGGAATTGCTGAACTCTTCACCGACCGGGGCGTGGGGACGCTGGTGACGCTGCAGTGAATTCGGTGCGCGAAGAGGAGCACGGGACGCAGGCCCGCCGGGCAGTCATCCGAGGGCTGCTCGCCGAGCGACGGGTGGCCACGCAAGGAGCGCTGCGCTCGCTCCTCGGCAGGGCGGGCTACCACGTGACGCAAGGGACGCTCTCGCGGGACCTGGCGGCGCTGGGCGCCCGCCGAGCGCCCCTGCCGGGCGGCGGCATGGCCTATGAATTGCCCACCACCGGCGCGGCGCCTTGGGCGGCTGGGACGGTGGGCGCGCTGGTGACAGCGGTTCGCGACAACGGCTCTCTGGTGGTGGTGAATGCCCGGCCTGGGGCGGCGTCCGCGGTGGCGCTGGCCCTGGACCAGGCGCGCCTGCCCGAGGTGCTCGGCAGCATCGCCGGCGACGACACCGTCTTCGTTGCACCGACGCACGGCACCACTGCGGCGCGACTGCGCCAGCGGCTGGAGGAGTTTTTCTTCAAGAAGGAGAAGCGGGAATGACGAAAGACAAAGTGGTGCTGGCCTACTCCGGCGGCCTGGACACGTCGGTGCTGGTGAGAATTTTGAGCGTCGACTACGGCTACGACGTCATCGCCGTCCACGTCGACGTGGGCGAGGCGCGTGATGCCAAAGAAGTCATCGCCCGGGCCAAGGCCGCTGGCGCCGTGGCCGTCGAATTGGTGGATGCGCAGGAGGAATTCGCCCGCGACTTCTGCTTTCCCGCCCTTCAGGCCAATGCCCTGTACGAGGGGGTCTATCCGCTGAACTCGGCCCTCAGCCGGCCCCTCATCGCCAAACACCTGGTGGCCGCCGCACGCAAGCACGGCGCGGTGGCGGTGGCTCACGGTTCCACCGGAAAGGGAAATGACCAAGTGCGCTTCGACTTGGGCACCAAGGGGCTTGCGCCGGACCTCAAAATCATCGCGCCGCAACGCGAGCGCAACATCAGCCGCGACGCGGCGATGGACTACGCCGCCCAGCACGGCATTCCAGTCCCGGCGAGCAAGAAGTCCCCCTTCAGCATCGACGAGAACCTGTGGGGCCGAAGCATCGAGGGGGGCGTTCTGGAGGACCCGGCGGTGGAGCCTCCCGAGGAGGCGTTCGCTTGGACGCGGGGGCCAGCCACCGCTCCGGCGACGCCGACGCTTCTGCGCGTTGGCTTTGACGCTGGACTGCCGGTCAGTCTCGACGGCAAGGCCCTGGGCCCGGCAGCTCTCATCCGCCGGGTGGGGGAGGTGGCCGGCCAAAATGGGGTGGGGCGAATCGACTTGATGGAGAACCGCATGGTGGGCATCAAGAGCCGGGAGGTGTACGAGGCGCCGGCGGCGGTTGCCCTGATTGCTGCACACCAGGACTTGGAGCGGTTCACCACCATCGCCCTGTCCCACGCCGTGAAGCGCGAGCTCGACCAGCACTTCGCCAACCTGGTGTACCAGGGCTTCTGGTTCTCGCCTCTGCGCGAGGCAATTCAAGCCTTCAACGACGTCCACAACAAAAGCGTCACCGGCGAAGTCACCCTGAAGCTGCACCATGCCTCGCTCCGGGTGGTGGGCCGCACCTCGCCCTTCGGCGTCTACAACCAGGCCCTCTCCACCTACGGCAAGGAAGACCGCTTCGACCATCGCGCCGCCGAGGGCTTCATCCAGCTGATGGGGCTGCAACTTCAAGAATACGCCCGGCTCCACGGGGGGCCTCAGCGGTGATTGCCAAGACCGCGGCCGGGGGTGGCCCTTCACTGGACCCCGAGGCGCTCGCCTTCAGCAGCTCTCTGGAGAGCGACCGAAGGCTTCTGCGCGAGGACCTCCTCGGAAGCTTGGCGCACCTCACCATGCTGGGGCGGCGGCAGATTATTCCGCTCGCCTCGGCACGCGCCCTCCACGCTGCCTTGGTGGAGCTGTGGCATGCGGCGGCGGCCGGGACCTGGCGTCCGGCGGAAGGGGAGGAGGACATCCACATGGCGGTGGAGGCGGAGTTGACGCGCCGCCTCGGCGCCGAGGCTGGCTACCTCCACACCGCTCGATCGCGAAACGACCAGGTGGCGCTCGACTTGCGGCTGCATGTGCGCGAGCAACTGGTGGAGGCCCTCGAGGCCCTGGCCGGGCTGGTGGAGGCGCTGGTGGCGCGGGCCGAAGCAGACGCCGACGTGGTGATGCCGGGCTACACCCACCGCCAGCGGGCCCAGCCCATCTCCGCCGCTTACTGGTGGTGCGCGGCGGCGGCGATGTTCGCCCGCGACCTCGACGCCTTCAGCTTTGTCCACCGGCAGGTGGACGCCTCGCCGCTGGGTGTGGGCGCGCTCGCCGGAACGTCGCTGCCCACCGACCGAGACATCCCGCGCACCTTGCTCGGCTTCTCTCGGCTCACCCTCAACGGGCTGGACACGGTTGGGGACCGCGATTTCGGCCTCGACTTCAGCTACGCCGTGGCGCGTTGCCTGCTTCACGCCGGACGCCTGGCCACGGACGTCATCGACTTCTCATCCTCGGAGTTTCGTTTCTTGAAGCTGGGAGATGCCATTGCCTGTGGCAGCAGTCTCATGCCTCAGAAACGCAACCCGGACATCTTCGAATTGGTGCGGGGCAAGGGCGCAGCGGGGATGGCCAACCTGGTAGCGATGCTCACCCTGGTGAAGGGCCTCCCCCTTGGGTACAACCGCGACCTGCAGGAGGACCGCGCGCCCTTGCTGAGTTCAGGACCGCTCGTCCTGGGCGTGGTGCGCGCCCTGCGCGTCGCGCTCCCCCACCTCACCTTCGACGCGGATGCCACCTTCCGCGCCCTGGAGGGGGACTACACCCAAGCCACCGACGTCGCCGAGGCGCTGGTCCGCAGTGGAGTTCCCTTTCGCACCGCCTACCAGCTGGTGGGAACCCTGGTGAAGGAGGCCCAAGGCCTCGGCCAGTCCCTTGCCGCGGTGTCAGCCGAGGTGGCGCGGGCCGTGGACCGGCGCCTGGTCCCGGCGCTCGAACAGACGCGCGACCTGCGCACCTCCGTCCCGGGCCGGGAGAGCGCCGGGGGCACCGGGCCGGTCTCGGTGGCCGCGCAGGTGACTGCGCTGCGGGCACGCGCCGTCGAGGCTCATGCGCTGGCCAAATCAACTCCACGCTTGTCTCACCTCTTCCAGGTGCTTCAGGAGGTCACGTGGTGACGCCACGGCACTACCTGCAACTGGCCGACCGGACCATCCCCGAATATCGAGCCCTCTTCGCCCGAGCCGCCGAGCTCAAGCGCCGCCGCAAAGCGCGGGCGCTGGACACCTCGCTCGCCGGCCGCACGCTGGTCGTCCTGATGGAGAAGGCCAGCACTCGGACGCGCCTCTCCTTCGCTGCGGCCATCGGCCAACTCGGCGGACACGCGGTGGAACTCTCCGCCGCGACCAGTCAGCTCGCCCGCGGGGAGCCACTGGCAGACACCGCCCGCATTGTGTCCGGCTACGCCGACGCAGTGGTCTTCCGCACGTCCACCGACGCCCGGCTCCGGGAGTACGCCCGGGCCTCGTCCATCCCGGTGGTCAACGGACTGACCGAATTGGGCCACCCGGTGCAGGTCCTGACCGACCTCTTCACCGTCGAGGAGGCCCTCGGCTCGGTGAAGGGCCGGACGCTGGTCTTCATCGGCGACTGTGCCAGCAACATGGCGCTCTCCTTCCTCGAAGCAGCGCGCCTTTTCGACTTTTCCCTCCGCCTGTCTGCCCCACCCGGCTTTCTGCCCCCTGCCGAGCGGGTCCAGGCCGCCGCCGGCCATGTCACGCTGGTGGAAAACCCGCAGGAGGCGGTGCGCGGGGTCGACGTGGTGGCCACCGACGTGTGGAGCAGCATGGGCCAGGAGGACGAGGCGGAGGAGCGCCGGGAGGCGCTCCGGGGGTACACCGTGGATGAGGCGCTGCTCGCGCTGGCGGCCAAAGACGCCATCGTCCTGCACTGCCTACCGGCCCACCGCGACGAGGAGATTACCGACGCCGTCATGATGGGGCCGCAGTCGCGCATTTGGGACGAGGCGGAGAACCGCATGCACGTGCAGAAGGCCCTTCTGGAGCAGCTCATCCTCGGCTCAGACTAGGGACGGCTAAGGGACGGCTAACCCGGGGCTGGCCAAAACCCACCGGGCTTGAATTTCCCCGCTCCGCCGCCGGGCTTTTCGCCGGCCGTTCCTCCTCCCGGCGGCGCCGGGCGAGGCGGATGACCGGCGCGGAAGGGCTTGACGTCGAGGGGCCCAAAAAAAGCCCCTCGCGCCCTGGGGACGTCAGGGCGAAAGGGGATGGGGCAAGAGGAGGCCCTTCGCTAGCTGCAGCCGCTGGTGGCGCCGCAGTTGTTGCACTTATAGCAAGCGCCGCTTCGGTACATGATGGCGCCGCAGGTGTGGCACGGCGGCGCGTCCTGCTGGTTGAGGAAGGCCTGCCGCGGAGTCCCAGCCACTTCCACCGACGCCGGGAGGGTCCGGCTGTCGGCCGCGGGGGCGGCCGGCTCCGGGGCCGAGGAGGCCTCGGGTAGCTCGGGCTGTGTCGAGCCGAACTTCAGCGCCAGCCACCGGAAAATGTAGTCGGTGATGGACTTGGCGATGGGAATGTCCGGATTGCCGGTGAAGCCGGATGGCTCGAAGCGGGTGTGACTGAATTTGTCCACCAGCACCTGCAGCGGAACGCCGTACTGAAGGGCCAACGAAACACTGGTGGCAAAGCTGTCCATCAACCCCGACACCACCGAACCCTCCTTGGCCATCACCACGAAGAGTTCCCCGGGGGTGCCGTCCTCGTACATCCCCACGGTGAGGTAGCCCTCGTGCCCGCCGATGGAGAATTTGTGGGTGAGGGCCTTCCGCTCGTCGGGAAGCCGGCGGCGGAGCGGCCGCGGCTCCAGCACTTGGACCGCGACCACGTCCTCCCTGCTGGAGCGCGAGGTGTTGAGGGGCTGACTGCGCTTGCACCCGTCGCGGTAGACAGCCACTGCCTTGAGCCCGAGCTTCCACGCCTCGAGGTACGCCTGCTCGATGTCCTCGACGGTGGCCGCGGTAGGCAGGTTGACAGTCTTGGAGATGGCACCGGAGAGGAAGGGCTGGGCGGCGCCCATCATCCGCAGGTGGCCCAACCAGTGGATGCTGCGCTCGCCCTTGGAGGGCTTGAAGGCGCAGTCGAAGACAGCCAAGTCCTTGTCCTTAAGCAGCGGGGCTCCCTCGATGGTCTCGTGAGCGTCGAGGTAGGAGACGATGGCCTGCGGCCTCGGTGGTGGAATAGCCGAGCTTGGTCAGCGCCAACGGCACGGTGTTGTTGACAATCTTCAGCATCCCGCCGCCGACCAGCTTCTTGTACTTGATGAGCGCGATGTCCGGCTCGATGCCGGTGGTGTCGCAGTCCATCATGAAGCCGATGGTGCCGGTCGGGGCGAGCACCGTGACTTGGCTGTTGCGGTAGCCGACGTCCCCGCCCAGCGCCAGCGCGTCGTCCCACACCTGGCGCTGCGCAGAGAAGAGCTCCGGCGTGACGCCGTCTGCCTTCAACTGGTAGGCGGCCTTGCGGTGCTTGCCGATGACGCGAAGCATCGGTTGCGGCATTCTTGGCATAGCCGCTGAATGCGCCCAGCCGTTCGGCCATCTGAGCGCTCATGCGATAGGCCTCGCCCGCACATCAGGGAGGTGATGGCAGCGGCATAGTGCCGCCCCTCCTCCGAGTCGTAGGGAAGGCCGGATGCCATCAGGAGAGCGCCCAGGTTGGCGTAGCCGAGGCCGAGCGGCCGGTAAGCGTGGCTGTTCTCGGTGATTTTCTCGGTGGGGTACTTGCTGAAGCCGACGATAATCTCCATGCGCCAGCAACACCACGTCGACCGCGTGCCGGAAGGACTCGACGTCGAAACTGCCGTCGAGCGGGCTGCGGAAATGCATCAGATTGAGTGAGGCCAGGTTGCAGGCCGAGTCGTCGAGGAACATGTACTCGGAGCAGGGGTTGCTGGCGTTGATGCGGGCGGTGGCCGAGCAGGTGTGCCAGTCGTTGACCGTGGTGTCGAACTGCATGCCCGGGTCGCCGCACAGGTGCGCGGCCTCCGCAATCTCGCGGAACAGGTCGCGGGCCCGGTAGGTTTCCATGGCGCTGGCCGTCGCGCACGGCCTGCGTCGTCCACGTGCCGGTCGTCCACCACGGCCTTCATGAACTCGTCGGTGACGCGGACCGAGTTGTTGGAGTTCTGGAAGAAGATGGAGGAGTAGGCCTCGCCGTTGAAGGAGCCGTCGTAGCCGGCGTCGATGAGCGCCCAGGCCTTCTTCTCCTCGCTGGCCTTGCAGCGGATGAATTCGAGGATGTCCGGATGGTCGGCGTTGAGGATGACCATCTTCGCCGCGCGACGCGTCTTCCCGCCGCTCTTGATGACGCCGGCGAAGGCGTCGAAGCCCTTCATGAAGGAAACCGGCCCGGACGCCGTCCCGCCGCCGGCGAGCAGTTCCTTGCTCGCGAGCGCAAGGGAGAGAGGTTGGTGCCGGTGCCCGAGCCATACTTGAAGAGCATGCCCTCGGTCTTGGCGAGCCCGAGGATGCTTTCCATTGAGTCGTGCACCGAGTTGATGAAGCACGCCGAGCACTGCGGGTGCGTCTCAACGCCGACGTTGAACCAGACCGGGCGAGTTGAAGGCCGCCTTCTGGCGCAACAGCAGGTGGGTGAGCTCGGCGTGGAAGGCCTCGCGGTCCGGCTCGGCGGCGAAGTAGCCGCCCTGCTGGCCCCAGCCGGAGATGGTGTCGACCACGCGCGCCACCAGCTTGCGGACGCTCGCCTCGCGCTCGGGGTCCCGAGGCGTTCCGCGGAAGTACTTGCTGGCGACGACGTTGGTGGCCAGCATCGACCAGGACTTGGGGACCTCGACATTCCCCGCTGCTCGAAGACCACCTTGCCATCCTCCCCGCTGATCGAGGCCGTCCGCAGCTCCCACGCCATTTCGTCTGCCGGGTCCACGCCGGGCGTGGTGAAGTAGCGGGGGATGGACAGCCCGCCACCGCTCCGGGACTTCCGCCCAGCCTTGCGCTCCCGACTCGCCGACGGCTTCAACTCACGCTCCATGGTGCCTCCAAGAGAGTAACCCTTCAAAAACTGAGCGCACCGGACCGACGGCCCGCCGCCCCTCGCGAGAGGACCGGGACCGGTGAAGGACCTGAAATGCTTTGGGATTTCCGGGAGGACCACCCCCCCGGGAGCGCTCGTCAGAAGTGGACGCCTCGAGAGAACTACCGCGCCCACCGTTACCGGGATGAAACCTCAGGGTCGTCGGCCTGTCAAGCCAATGACCACCAGCCGTGGTGGCCGCTCACTCGCTACAGCACAAGTAATAGACGCGTCGGCGGGCAGTAGCGCGGAACATGGTCATGACGTCCGGGTCCTTCCTCGGCTCCCAGGGCAGCGTCCTGCTGCCAGAACCAGGACTGCGAAGAGTGCCAGCCGAGTCTCGACAGTCCCCCGGCCGGCCCCCAGGTGCGGGCAGCAAGGGCAGCCCCGCCGGCGCCAGGGAATGTTAGGGAAGGAGGCACCCGCATGCCGCCCTACCAACGCCACGTCTTTGTCTGCACCAACCGCCGCGACCCCGACAACCCCAAGGGCTGCTGCGCCCTCAAGGGAAGTGAAGCCGTCCTGGAGCGCTTCAAAGAGGAGCTTCACCGCCGGGGGCTGAAAGGGAAAATGCGCGCCAACGCCGCCGGTTGTCTGGACGCCTGCGCCTTCGGGACCAGCGTCGTCGTCTACCCGGAGGGCGTCTGGTACGGGGCCGTCGGCGTCGAGGACGTGGAGGAGATTGTTGAGTCGCACCTGTTGGGCAATACCCCGGTCGAACGCCTCCGGATGAAGGGCACCCTCGGGGCGCCGGCGCCGCTGTCGCCCCTTTAGGAGACGAAAAAGATGGCCATCGACGTCGAACGACGCGGCCAGGTGGCACTGGTGCGGATGCGTGCCGGCAAGGCGAACGCCATCAACCCCGCCTTTCTCGACGCCTTGGGAGGGCTTTTGGACGGCCTTCGGGCGGCGCCTCCGGGCGCCGTCGTCCTCACTGGAGAAGGCCGAGCCTTTTCCGCCGGACTCGACTTACCAGCGCTGGTCGACTTGCCGACGGCTGCTCTGGAGGGCTTCATCCAGCGCTTCTCGCACACCATGCTGCGCCTCTTCACACTGCCCTTTCCGGTGGTGGCCGCCATCAACGGCCACGCCGTGGCGGGGGGCTGTGTCCTGGCGCTCCAGGCGGACCAACGGCTGATGGCGAAGGGGGAGGGACGTTTCGGCCTCAATGAAGTCCGGCTTGGGATTGGCCTGCCGCTGGCCGTGGTGGAGACGTTGCGCTGTCAGGTCCCGGCCAGCTCGCTGTTCCCGGTGATGGCCGAGGGCGGACTCTTCACGGCGGAGGAGGCGTTGGGCCTGGGGTTGGTCCACGCGGTCACCGAGGCGGACGCGCTCCTCGAGGTGGCCCTCCAACGGGCGGCGGCGCTGGCGGCGGTGCCGTCCATTGCCTTCGCGCAAGTCAAAGCGTCCCTTCGCCGGCCGGCGCTGGCGGCAATTGCCGGCGCCGGCGCTACCGATGCTGCCAGCTGGGTCGGGACGTTCCAGACCCCCGATGCGCAACGGCTGTTGCGTGAGGTGGTGGCGCGGCTGACGAAGCGGCCCTGAGGGGCAGGGCGCCCCCGCCCGGGGGCTAGTTGCGCCGGTTACCGAAGAGCCGCAGCAGCGAGAGGAAGAGGTTGATGAAGTCCAAGTAAAGCGTCAGCGCGCCGACGATGCTCAGCGCCGCAACGCCGCCGCCTTGCAGGGCGTAGTTGCGCAGCTTCTGCGTGTCATAGGCGGTGAGGCCTGCGAAGACCACCACCCCGGCGCAAGCGACGACGAAGTTGAGCATCGGGTTGGGCCAGAAAATCTGGACCACGCTGGCGATGACGACGCCGATGAGCCCCATGAAGAGGAAGGTCGCCCAGCCGGACAAGTCGCGCTTGGTCACGGTGGCGAAGAAGCTCAGCCCCGCGAAGGAACCGGCCGTCACCAGAAACGCGCTGGCGATGGAGCCCGCGGTGTAGGCATAGAAAAGCGTCCCAAAGGTGATGCCGGTCAGCGCGGCGTAGGCGACAAACAGCACGGCGGCCGTTCCGTAGGACAGTCGGTTGACGCCTGCTGAGAGGACGATGACCAGGCCCAACTGGGCGATGAAGAGAACCCACTTGTAGCCCCACACTTGGGCCAACAGCTGGGGATTGCTCGCCAGGTACCAGGCGACGAGACCGGTCACGCCCAGTCCAAGCGTCATCCAGCGGTAGACGCCGGCCATAAAGCCTCGCGCAGCCTGGCCGACGGCGACCTGGGAGGGCGAGGAGCGGAAGTCTGTCGTTTCGAATGCCATAGTGTTTGTCTCCCCTTCGGGGGGCGGGCCGTTACTGCCTCGGGGCATCTCCCCTGGGCTTAGGCACAAGCGTCATAACGCATTCCCTTGAAGGTGCACTCCCGCATATCAGTGGCGTCGGAATGCGGGCCTCCGGCCACTCCCTCAACGCGCCGCCCCGCCGTCAGCATTGGCCCGCCGCTGGGGTGCCTCCTGGGGAGTCCCCCCCGCCGAAGAGGGCCCAAGTTGGGTCCCTTCGCCACGGCGCCATCCACTTGACGGCGTCGGCTGCAGTTCTGGAGCGACTCCATCACACCCTTCTCAACCATCGCCGCAATCATCGGCATTGGCACATCGCTGTGGGCTGGTTTGGCGTTGATGATGGGCGTGCGCGGTGCCAACCGGCTACCGCCCTCAGCATCCCGAACAGTTCGGCTCGGCTTCGGAATCCTCACGTTTCTGTTGTGGTACCTGGGGATGCTTTCGGTGGTGGGCATTCTCGCATTGCTCATGGGCCGCAGGCTTCGTGAGATTGGCTTCAGCGTCCTGGGCCTTTTCGCGGCGACTGGCGGACTCTGGGGACTGCGGCGCTTCTTCCGCGCTGCCTGGGTGCCGGCCGCGCCCTCCTGATTTCGCGCGCCTGGGCGGGCCTCACCTTCATTCGAGCGGCTGCCCGTCCTCAAAGTAGCCGCCGCTTGGCCCGTCGGGCCCCAGCCGAGTGCCCCACAGGACGGAGGCAGCGCCCTGCTCAACGGAGCGGGGGGCGCTGGCGCCCCCCATCGCGGTGCGGACCCAGCCGGGACTGACGGCGTTGACCAGAATGTGCCTCGGCTTCAGCTCGGCTGCGAAGAGTTGGGCCAGACGATTCAACGCGGCCTTGCTCGCCCCGTAGCCGTCCGGTGCTTCATCGCAGAGCTTCTCCATGTCGCGCAGCGTCTTCACCTCAGAGGTCAGTCGGGCCAAGAAGCGCGGGTCCTGGTTCGAGCTTCGGCCGAGCCCACTGGACACCATCACCACCCGGGCCCCGTCGACCAGCAAAGGCGAGAGAGCGCGCGTCAGCAGGAGCGGTCCGCGCACGTTCACGTTCCAGAGCGTGGTCGCCTCCACCCCCCGATAGACGCCCGCATTGTTGACCAGCACGTCGAGCGTTTCCTCACGCCGCCGCAAACGCTTGGCCAAACTTTCGATGGACACCGGCGAGCCGACGTCCAAAACCTCGGTCACCGAATTGGGAAGCGGTTCGGCATCGGCTGCCACCCGAACGGTCGAGATGACCCGGTAGCCCTCCCCCGACAACTCGCGTGCCACCTCGCGACCAATGCCGCGGGAGGCGCCGGTCACCAAAGCTGTTCTGGCCATGGAATGCCAACATAACCATCGGGTGAGCCGGCGACATGAGCCCGGCATGCGCGGAGCAGCCCGCAGAGGAAGCACCTGCAAAAGCCTCCGGCGCCTGCTCGGCGTTGGGATACCCTCCTGCTTCGGGAGACTTCGCCATGACTTTCGTCCGTCGCTGGCCCGTCCTCGCCGTGCCCTTGGTTGCCGGCGCCCTCGCCATCCTCAGCGGACCGGCGCAACTCCATGCCCAATCGCTTCCGACGGCCGACGCGGGCGGCGGCCCCGAAACGCCGGGACAAATGTGTCGGCGCTGCAGGAGCGCCCGCAGTGCCTGCAAGACTGCCTGCGCAGGACCCGATGGGACGGGCATTCCGAGCGACTCCTGCCTCGACCAGTGCGACAACAGCTACTGGCGCTGTATTCCGGCGGGCGTGGCTTGCGGCGACTACCGGTAGGCCAGCCACGGACGGCGAGGCAGAGTGGGTGGCGGACCTTCGCCTCTTTACTTAGGTGTGGACCGGGCTGGTGCGAGCCGGAAGGCTCGAAGCTGGGGCGAACGGGCGCGAGCAAATCCGCTCACCTGCGGGCCGACCTACTCTCGAATGCAAACGAGCTGCCGCCACCCTTTCTTCAACTTCTTCAATTAAAACCACCATCCGGGCGTGCGCAGGGACATGGCGGATACGTCGCCAGCACGCGCCCGTTGAGGCTGACAACCGTGCCGCCATCAGGGGTGTCGCTGACGGTCGCGTCGTTGGGCACCTCAATGACGCAGGCCTTCGGGGCATAACCGCCGGGCGTTGGCAGGAGGGTGCAGTCGGGCGCCGGTAGCGGGCAGGAGCATGGAGCGTACGTCGCCATCACGACGGCGGGGAGGTTGTTGCCGTTGGAGACCACAATGACGCAGGCGCTAGGGAACAAACCAATGGGTGTAGGAACGAGCGTGCAGTCGGGCCCGGTCGAGCAGGCGGCGAGGAACAGCGCTCCGGCCACGAAAGCGCGCACTGGACCAGCGTAGACACCCCAGGTTGCGCACTGCCAGTGACCCTCCGGCTGAGGACGGGTGACTAGGGGGGCAGGTTGAACCAGGGGCCGAAGCACTGAGCGGCCTCTGGCGAAGGTTTCTTGGGCGAGGACAGCAATCAGACACTCCTTGTCCCGTCAGGGACGATGTGCCAATTGGCGCTCCCCCACCTCCGGCGGCATCCCCACCATGCAAACCCAACTCCTTCTTGTGACCGCACTCCTCGCCACGCTTCCGGCCAGCGTCACCGACCGGCGCGACATTCCGCTGAAATACACCTGGAACCTGGCGGACCTGTTCCCCAATGAAGCGGCTTGGTCGGCAGGGCGGGACGACGTGCGCAAGCGGATGGCCGCTCTCCCCGGGTACCGCGGGCACCTGGGGGATTCACCGGAAGCGCTGTGGAAGGCGCTGGATGCCATCTACGCAACCCAGCTCCTTCTGGAGCGCGTCTACGTCTACGCCAGTTCGCTCTCGGACCAAGACCTCCGGGAACAGCGGCCACGCGAGCTCAAACTCGCGGCCGAGCAGCTGGCCACCGACCTGGGAGCGGCCACGGCGTACTTCGAACCCGAAGTCATCGCGCTGGGCGAGGAGAAGGTCCGCGCCTTCCTGGCACAGGAGAAGCGGCTTCAACCCTATGCCTTCTACCTGAATGACATTCTCCGCCGGCGGCAACACACGCTGTCGGCGCCTGAAGAAAAAATCGCCGCCGAAGCGGGTAACCTGGCCGGCGCCGGACAAGGGGTCTACAGCGTCCTCGCCAACGCCGACCTCCCCTGGCCCACCGTCAAGCTCTCCACCGGGGAGGTCCGGCTCGACCCCGCGGCCTTTACCCGCTACCGCGCGGCGGCGCTGCGGGAAGACCGTGACAAAGTCTTCAATGCCTTCTTTGCAGCGCTCAAGGTTTACGAGCGGACCATGGGCGCGACGCTGGACGCGCACGTCAAGACCCACGTTTTCACCAAGAAAATCCGTGGCTACTCGTCCTCGGTCGAAGCTGCCCTCTTTCCCAATGCCATCCCGGTGGCGGTCTACAAGCAGCTGGTCTCCGACGTGCGCCGCAACCTTCCGACGCTCCATCGCTACCTGCGCCTGCGCAAGCGGATGCTCGGCCTGGACGTGCTTCGCTACCAGGACCTCTACCTGCCGCTGGTTGGAACGGTGGACCTCACCTACGGGCCGGACGAGGCGCGCGCCCTGGTGCTGGAGGCGGTTGCGCCGCTGGGCAAGGACTATGTCGATGGCCTCCGCAAAGGCTTCGAGAGTCGCTGGACAGACTACCTGCCGTCCACCGGGAAGCGTTCTGGCGCCTACTCCACTGGAGTCTGGGGGGTGCACCCCTACCAGCTGCTCAACTTCAACGGGAAGTACGACGACCTTCGGACGCTGGCGCACGAGTCGGGCCATTCGATGCACACCTACCTGGCCAACTCGACCCAGCCCTACCCGACTTCGGGGTACCAGATTTTTGTTGCTGAGGTGGCCTCAACGCTGAACGAAAACCTCCTCTTCCACTACATGCTGGACAAGACGAAGGACGATGCCGTGCGGTTGGTCCTGCTCGGCAACTACCTCGACGGCCTTCGCGGCACACTCTTTCGACAGACGCAATTTGCCGAGTTTGAGTTGGCGATTCACGAGGCGGCGGAACGCGATGAGCCGCTCACCGGCGAGGAGCTTTCCAAGCGCTACCTCAAACTGGTGCGAGAATATTACGGGCACGACCTGGGCGTGACCCAGGTGGATGACCTGCTGGCCATCGAATGGGCCGCCATCCCGCACTTCTATTACAACTTTTACGTCTACCAATACGCCACCAGCATCATCGCCTCGACGTCCCTGGCGCAGGCCATTCGGGACGAGGCGGCCAAGGGCCAGACTGCAGCCCGGGACCGCTACCTCGCGATGCTGAAAGCCGGCGGGTCCAAGTACCCGGTGGACCTGTTGAAGGCCGCGGGCGTCGACCCGACCACCTCCGCCCCGTTTGACGCGGCCATGCGGGAGATGAACCGGGTGATGGATGAGATGGAGGTCATTTTGGCGCGCCAGAAGAAGTAGGCCCGCGCCCAAAGCGCGCCCCGCCCCCCAAAGTGGAGCGCCGGCTGCGCGCCCAACGGCCCTCCCTGGCAAAGCTGCGCAACGGAGGGGGAAGGCAACGTCGCCCACGGCTTCAATGCAGCCCTTCGCTGCATCGCCTTCCGGGACGCCCGTCGACGGTCGGATGATGTGCGCCGTTGGGGTTGTCGATGTCGTCGAAGCGGAAGGACAGACAGGCTGGGTTTTGCCGCGAGAGGAAGGCTGGAGGAGCAGCCGAACTCGCTGCACAGACATCGCAGCAGGCCACCACCGCTCGACGCTTGACAGGGCACGCGAACGCGGCCGGGAGCCCGCACTGGTCTAGCGGGTTTTCTAGGAACTGGTCCAGTCCAAGGACCCGGCAGAGGGCGGAGGATGTGGCCCTGGAAGAGAGACGTTCCCCGTGCGCTCGTGGGAGTTGACCGTGGCCTTGGACCCCGCAGGCAAGCTGCCTCTTTTTTTGCAGCTTGCCGAGGCGGTCCTCACCGACATCCGCAGCGGACGCCTGGTGCCGGGCGCGCGCCTGCCCGGCTCGCGCACCCTAGCCAATGCGCTGCACGTCCACCGCAACACGGTCCTGGCTGCCTATGGCGAGCTTGCCGCGCAAGGATCGGATCGAGACCACTCGGGCTGGGGGAACCTTCATCGCCCAGCACCTTCCGACGCCCTTCGACCAAGGCCCGGTCGCCCCCGCCGGGACGCGGCAGCGTCTCGCCGGCTACGACGTCGGGCCGCCGCTGGCCGTTGCCGCGCCACCCTCCTGGCCGGCCGGCACGCTGGTGTTGGCCAAGGGGGCTCCCGACCCGCGCCTGGTTCCAGTTGCTGAGCTGACGCGCGCCTACCGTCGGGCGTTGGCTCGCCACGGCGCAGCGCTGTTGGGTTACGGGGACCCGCGCGGACATGTGCGTCTGCGGACTGCCCTGTCCGAGATGTTGACCACCACCCGCGGCATCGCGGTCGGGGCCGATGACGTGGTGGTGACCCGCGGCAGCCAGATGGCGCTCGATTTGGTGGCCCGCGCACTGTTGAGCCCTGGCGACGTGGTGGCGGTGGAGGCGCTGGGCAATCGCGCGGCATGGACTGCACTGCGGCTGGCCGGCGCACAGCTGTTGCCGGTCCCGGTGGACGCCTCGGGCCTGGATGTTGCCGCCTTGACGAGGTTGGCCGAGAGCCAGCGCATCCGGGCGGTCTACCTCACCCCGCACCACCAATTTCCCACCACCGCGGTGATGCCGGCCACCCGCCGGATGCAGCTGCTCCAGTTGGCGCGCGCGCGCCGAATTGCCCTCATCGAAGACGACTACGACCACGACTTTCACTATGAGGGGCGGCCGGTCCTGCCGCTCGCGGCCAGGGACGAGGTTGGCGTCGTCGTCTACATTGGGACGCTGTCCAAAGTCCTCGCCCCCGGCCTGCGCATTGGCTACCTGGTGGCGCCGCCCGCGGTGCTGGAGCGCGTCCGGGCGCTCCGGCAAGTCGCAGACCTGCAAGGCGACTTGGCGCACGAGTGCGCCGTTGCCGAACTCTTCGAAGACGGCGACCTGATGCGGCACGTGCGCCGAATGCGCCGGGTCTACCGCGGGCGGCGCGACGCGCTGGCCGAGGCGCTCCGCCGGCACCTCCACGGAATCATCGCATTCCAGGTGCCGGCGGGGGGCATGGCACTGTGGGCGCGGGTGGCGCCGGACGTGGACCTGGCGGACTGGGCCGCACGCGCCCTCAACCATGGCGTGGCCTTCGTCAGCGGCCGGCAGTACGACTTCAACGACGCGCTGGTGCAAGCCATCCGCCTCGGCTTCTCTCCACTGGATGAAGGGGAATTGGACGAGGCCGTGAAGCGCATGTCAGCGGCCCTTCCGGCGATGCAACGCCCCGCCTCCACTCCAGCGCTTCGTCCAGAGAGCCATCGTCCACCGAAGTGGGCGGCTGGCACGCGCTGAGAGGCTCCCGTCACGCGCCCACAGGCCTTGACGAGGGTCGTTCAGCAGAGGCCCCTGGCACCTCGGCTTTCTGAAAACTGGATCCTCCTTCTGGACCGCACCGCCACCATCGTCTTGGCGCTGGTGAAAGGAGGCCTTCATGAAATGGACGAATTGGATGGTGGGCTTCGGTTGCTTGGGCTTTGTCGCGTTCCTCGCGTGCGGTTCCGGCGTCAGCGGCAGCGTGCCGCCGCCGCCAGGCCAAGCCAACTCCGCCCTGGACGTGGCGCCCGGGGGAGACCGCCCTCGCAATAGCCAAGCCTATGAACCGCACAGCCGGCCCTTTGGCACAAGCTTGGAGCGGTGGACGGAGAGGCTGTGGCAGTGGGTGTATTCGGTACCGAACGGGCAGAATCCGCTGTTGGACACCACCGGCGTGGACTGCGCCGTCGACCAGCCGGACGGCCCCGTCTGGTTTCTCCCGCCGGTCCTCGACCCGGGGACCACCGCCAGCTTTACCCGCACCTGCACCATCCCTCAGGGCAAGGCGCTGCTCTTTGTGACGTCGGGTGTCGTCAACGACTACCCCTGCCCTCAGCCAAACTTTCAGCCGGCCGACGGCCAGACCCTTTATGAATTTTTACTGGCAGGCGCGCAGGGGGGACCCGACTCGCTGACCGCGCAAAGCCTGTCCCTGGATGGGGCGAAGCTGTTGCACATCTTCGACTACCGAGAAACCAGCGATGACCTGTTTGACCTTACCGGCAGTCTCAGCCTTCAGAGCACGCTCGACGGCTGCATTACCGGCTCGCCTCAGCCGGCTGTTTCCGACGCCTTCGCCATCATGCTGAAGGCCTTGGCGCCGGGCCAACACACGGTCGTCTACAACGCACAGGACGCCCACGGCGTCAATGTGACGCTGACGTACAACCTGACCATTCAGTAGACGTCCGTCCGAAGCCGGCCGCCCCGAGCAGCCCGCGCCCTTGCTTCAAGGAGAGCCTTCTCTGCCGACCGGCCGCGCGGCGAGAGCGCGGTCCAGCGCCGCGGCCACCTCGGCCCTCAACACCGGCAGCACGCCGCCTCCGCCGAGAATGTTGACGATGGGCGAGGCCGAGGCGCGCACCACGCCCCCCCAAGGGGGCTGCGGGTCCAAGCCGACCGAGCAGAAGGCCGAGTAGTCGACGAAAAGGTCCATCTCCACCACGCCCGCGCCGCTGGCAATCCAATGTTTCTCCAGCGGGACATCCACCCGCTGCTGCACCACGAAGCCGCCGCCGCGGCTGTCCTGGGAAGCGGCGGTGACCAGGGCTGGCCAGGCCAAGGGCTGACCGAAGGTGGTTTGCGCCCGCATGGCGAAGCCCGCCTCGTGCGCATGGCTTCCGACGAAGACGGTTTTGCCGCCATAGTCCCAGGCCCGCTTCAGGACGAAGCGCGCCGGCTCGGCGGCGACGCGGGCCACCAAGTCCGGGACAGCCGCGCCGTCCGGGTCGACGCCCGGCCCTGGCAGCAGCTGCCGCGTCCAGGGCACGTACTGCTGGACGGCGGCGAATTCCTCCGCACTGAGGGCGGCTCGCTCGGCCAGGGCCGGCTCCACCAGGGCGCGGGAGAGAAGGGCAAAGTTGGCCTTGGTCTCAACGTGGGCCGCGGGCCCGTTGAGAAGGACGGCCCCAAAGCGCTCCGGGGCGCCGAAGAAGGCCTCCAGCCAAGGGGAAGAGGCGGCCTCCAGCCGGCGCAGGAAGAGGTGGCGGTAGACGCAGTCAAAGCGCTGGCCGCGCGCCTCCACCGCGTCCGTGCTGGACAGCTCGTCCGGGTAGATGAGGTCGGTCTCCGTCCCCAGCGCCGCAAAGTGCTCGGCCAGGTACACCAGTTCCGTCAGTTGGGCATCGGCCCGCCGACACAAAATGGCCAGGCGTTTCGGCCGGCTTCCGTTGCGCGCCAGCGCGAAGCCTTGGAGGAGCGCCTGGTAAAGCGCGGCGCCATTGCTTCCGTTGCGGGTTTTCAGCCGCTGGCACTCCTCGGAGGCAAGCCCGGCCAACTCCCCGGCAGCGTCGATGTAACCGGCAGCTGCGATGTCCGAGTAGCCGGGCATGGCAGGAATGGTGGCGTTGAGTTCCAGCGCGGAGAGCCGGCGGCCAGAGAAGAAGTCCACGCGGGCGATGGCCAGTCCGAAGAGGCCAGGCGACGCCTTCTCCACCAGACGGCGCTCGACGGGCCCAAGGGCGTCGAGCAGCCAAGCGCGCTGGGGGCTTTGGACAATGGCCTGCGCCATTTTGAAGCCGGCCGAGGCCAGCTGTGCCGCAATGTCCCGCCGCGCCTGGATGGCGTTGGCTTCGAGGACGACGGGGGTCGCGCCGACCGGGATGGGCAGGGTGCTGCCGTCCGGGTGGGTCACGGCCAGGCCGCCTTCGGCCGTCAAGGCGAAGAGCCGTGGAGCGACGGCGGCAGCGTGGCGCAGCAGCGCTTGGACATGGGGGAGCACCGGAGCTAGGACAGCATGCCACCATGGCGATGCTCACCGGCGGACAACTGGTTGCACGGATGCTGAAGCAGGAAGGCATTCGCCACGTCTTCACCCTGTCCGGGCTGCACGTGGCGCCGATTTACGCCGGGCTGGTGGAAGAGGGCATTGCGGTGGTGGACACCCGCCACGAGCAGGCGGCGGCGCATGCCGCCGACGCCTACGCCCGCAGCACGCGTGGCCTGGGGGTGGCGGTGGTGACGGCGGGCCCCGGCGTGACCGACGCACTGACCGGCGTGGCCAACGCCTATGCCGCCAGCTCGCCGCTGCTGCTGTTGGGGGGTGCGGCGCCCCTCTTCAACCAGAGCCGCGGCAGCCTTCAGGAGATGGAGCAGGTCGACCTCTTCCACCGGATTGCCAAGTGGTCCGACCGCGTCCCCACGCCGGAGTTGGTGCCGCTGTATTTGGCCAAGGCTTTCCGTGTCGCCCTTTCCGGGCGCCCAGGGCCGGTGTTTCTTGAGTTGGCCTGGGACGTGCTGTGCAACGCCGTGGATGAGGCGACGCTGCAGATGCCCACCCACTACCGGACGTCGGCACGGATGCCCCCCGACCCGGCCGGCGTGGAGCAGGCCATGGCCCTCCTCGCCTCCGCCGAGCGGCCCACCTGCATCGCCGGCTCCAGCGTCTGGTGGGACAGCGCCTGGGAGGAGCTGGCCCGCTTCTGCGAACGCACGCAGATGCCGGTGTACCTCAACGGCGCTGGGCGAGGCTGTCTGCCGCCGGACCACCCCCTCTTTTTCCAGCACACCCGCAAGGAGGCGCTGAGCACCTCGGACCTCGTCTTCGTGGTGGGGACGCCCTTCGACTTCCGACTCAACTACGGTGCCGAGCCCACCTTCAGCGCGACTTCCAAAATTGTGCAGGTGGATGTCGACCCGGTGGAGATTGGCCGGAACCGCGCGGTGGAGGTCGGCCTCATTGCCGACAGCGCCTCAGCGCTGGCCGCCTTCGCCGCGGACGCTCCGCACGCCAAGCGCACCGCCTACCTGACGGAGCTCCGGGCCAGCGAGGACAGGAAGGCCCAGGCCCTGGAAGTCTGGTGCAAGAGTGACGAAGTCCCCATTCACCACTACCGGCTGGCGCGGGAGCTTTCCCAGGTGGCCAATGCCGGGGCGCGCGACCCGGTCTTCATCGCCGACGGCGGCAACTGGGTGGCGATGGCGGCCAAAGTCATCACCCTCAAGCATCCCGGACGCTGGCTTGACCCTGGCCCGTTGGGCTGCCTCGGGGTGGGCGCCCCCTTTGCCATCGCCAGCAAGCTGCTGCACCCGGACCGACAGGTGTGGATTATTCAGGGGGACGGCTCCTTCGGCCTCAACGGCATGGACTTCGACACCGCGCTGCGCTTCAAGTTGCCGATGGTGTGCGTGGTGGGCAACGACGCCGCCTGGGGGCAAATTCGCATTCCGCAGCTGGCGATGTTTGGCCCGGACAAGTCCCCCGCCACGCTGCTTGCGCCCACCCGCTACGACGAGGTGGTGCGGGCGCTTGGCGGGCATGGGGAACTGGTGACGGAGCCGCGCTCCATCCGTCCGGCGCTGGAACGCGCCCTGTCCAGCGGGACGGTGGCCTGCGTCAACGTCATGCTCGACCCGGAGGCCCCGGTAAAGGCGGGCGCCATGGGGTACGCGGTGTGAAGGGCTTTCGTCTGCAGCGCGAGAACGCCGCCCTGCTGGTGGTCGACGTCCAGGAAAAGCTGGCCGCCGCGATGCAGCCGGCGGAACTGGAGCGCATGCTGAAGCGCGCCTGCGCGCTGGTGGAAGGCGCCCGGGTGTTGGGGCTGCCCGTCGTCTATACCGAGCAGTACCCCAAGGGACTGGGGCCCACCGTCGCTGCCCTCAAGGAAAGGCTGGGAGCCCAGTTGCCGGTGGAGAAGCTTCGCTTCAGCGCCGTCGATGAGCGGGTCCGGGCTCAGCTGCGCGGCCGGCGGCAGGTGCTGGTGGCGGGCATGGAGACGCACGTTTGCGTCTACCAGACGGTGCGTGCGCTGGCCGAGGAGGGCACGCTGGCCGTGCTGTGCGCGGACGCTGTGCTGTCTCGCTTCGCGGTGGACCACCGGGTGGGGCTGCAGCTGGCCTCCGACACCGGGGCAATGGTGGCCACGGTGGAGGCGGCCCTCTTCGACTTGTTGGGTGAGGCCGGGACGGCCGAATTCAAGCGCATCAGTGCCGCCGTCCGTTGAAGAGCCTTCAGCAACGGGGGCAACCCGGGGGCCGGCGGCCGCCGGCCCCCGGGTGGTTGCGGCCGTCGCGCGGTACAGTTAGGAGGGCTCCCCGGCTTTCGCCGGCCCCTGCAGCTGAAGGACAGGACGACGCGACGATGCCGATGGAACTCTCGGTGGACTTTCACTTCTGTGCCGCGCACCGGCTGCCGTACTACGACGGCCCCTGCAACCGGATGCATGGGCACAACTACCGGTTGCAAGTCGTCGCCACCGGCGTCCCCAACCCGCAGGACGGGATGATTTTGGATTTCGAGGTGCTGCGCAAGCGGACCTGGGAGCTCGCGCTCAACCAGTGTGACCACCACACCCTCAACGACTTCATGGACAACCCCACCGCGGAAAACGTGATTGTCTGGATGTGGGACCGGCTGGCGCCGGCCATTCCCGAGCTCAAGGAACTTCGCCTGTGGGAAACGCCCGAGTACTGCGTCAGCTACCGGCCCGATTGAAGAAGAGGCGGCCTCCGGATGTGCAGGCGATGGAGCGCGCGGTGGCGGACTTCCTGTCGGCCGCCGGGTTGGACGTCCACTCCCCGGAGTTGACCGAGACACCGGCGCGCGTCGCTGCGGCCTGGGCCTCGGGCTTCCTTGACGGCTACAGCCGGACCGCCTCCGAGGCCCTGGCCGAAACCTACCCCGCGCCCCCCGGCTCGCGAGGTGAGCTGGTGGTGGTGACGGGCCTGCGCTTCCATTCCATGTGTCCCCACCACCTGTTGCCGGTGGAGGGCCGGGCGCATTTGGCCTACGTGCCAGGGCGGCGGGTGGTGGGCTTCGGGAGGCTGGCCACGCTGCTCGACACGCTGGCCCACCGGCTGGTGCTGCAGGAGACCCTGGCCCGGAACGTGGCGCAGGCGCTGGCGACTGAATTGGGTAGCCCCGGCACGGCCTGCGTGCTGGAGGCCCACCAGGCCTGCCTTCGCGTGCGGGGCGAGGAGCAGTCCGACGCGGTCACCCACTGCGAGGCCTACACCGGTCGTTTGCGCAAGGACGGTCCGTTGCGGCGCGAGTTTTGGACGCGGATTGCCGCTGGTGCCGGGGCCACCCGGTGACGACTCCGCCGGCGCGGCTGGCCGGGCGGGTGGCGCTGGTCACCGGCGCCTCGCGAGGCATTGGCCGCGCCGTCGCCCGGACGCTGGCCGAGGAGGGGGCGGCGGTGGCCGTGCTGTCCACCCACCTGGAAGGTGCGGCGCCAGTGGCCGAGGCGCTGCGGGCCTCAGGCCGGAGGGCGCACGCCGTCGCCGCGGACGTCGCCAGTCCTGCGGCGCTGGACGTCGCCTTGGCCGAAGTGCAGCGCGCGCTGGGGCCGGTGGACGTCCTGGTCAACAACGCTGGGGTGGCCCTGCGGCGGCCGCTGCAGGCCATGGCCGACGCGGACTTCGAAAGGGTGCTGTCGGTCAACCTCTCCGGGCCCTTCTACTTGGCGCGCCGACTGCTCCCCGGCATGGTGGAGCGCGGCTGGGGCCGCCTGGTGAATGTCTCCTCCGTCAGCGCGACGGTGGGCACGGCCGGCATGGCCGCCTACTGCGCCAGCAAGTGGGGGCTGAATGGCCTCACCAAAGCGCTGTCCGAGGAGGTGAAGGAGCATGGGGTGCTGGTGGCGGCGGTACTTCCGGGCAGCACGGACACCGAAATGCTGCGAGGCTCGGGCTTCCCGCCGAAGATGACGGCGGAGGAGGTGGCCCGGGTGGTGCGCTTCCTCTGCGCCGAGGCGCCGTTGGCCATGACCGGCAGCCTGATAGAGGTGTTTGGATGAGTCGTCGCCCGACGGCCGCGCAGCTGGAGGCCTGTACCCGGGAGTTGGCCAAGGCGCTGAAGCCCGACCAGCTGCGCACCGATGCCCAAGCGCTGGCGGACTATGGACGCGACGAGTCGGACCTCGGGACGACGGCCGCCGACTTGGTGGTGCTGGCCGAGACGACGGCCCAGGTCAGCCAGGTGCTGCGCACCACCCAGGCGCACCAGGTGCCCGTCACGCCCTGCGGGGCCCGGAGTGGAAAGAGTGGTGGCTCCATGCCGGTGGACGGGGGGGTGGTCTTAAGTCTGGAGCGGATGAAGGCCATCAAACGGCTGTCGGTGGAGGACCTGACGGCGGTGGTGGAACCGGGCGTCATCACCGGGGACTTCATGAAGGCCGCCGAGGAGGTGGGCCTGTTTTACCCGCCGGACCCCAACTCCTGGGAGTGGTGCACCCTGGGCGGAAACGTGGCCGAGAATGCCGGCGGCCCCCGGGCCCTCAAATACGGCGTCACCCGAGACTACGTGCTTGGACTGCAATGGGTGATGCCAGGAGGAGACGTCCTGCGGGTGGGCCGGCAAACCATCAAAGGGGTGGCCGGCTATGACTTGGTCGGCCTTTTGGTCGGAAGCGAAGGCACGCTGGGGGTGGCCACCGAAATGACGCTGCAGCTGTTGCCGCTGCCGCGCGTGGTACAAACGGCGCTGCTCATCTTCCCGGACTTGCTGCATGCAGCGCGGGCGGTCACCGCGGTGCTGGCCGGGGGAATTCTCCCCCGCACGTTGGAGCTGTTGGACGAGGTGTCCATCCGCGCCGTGGACGGCCGGGGCTTTCGCTTTCCGAGCGGCACCGGCGCGGCGGTGCTGGCCGAGGTGGACGGGAACCAGGAGGACGCCGTCTTCGCCGAGCTGGCCCACCTCGGTGAAATTGCGGCCGCCCACGGCGCCACCGAGACGCTGCTGGCCCAAGGGGGCGCCCAGCGCGAGGCGCTGTGGGCCGCCCGGCGGAGTGTCAGCACCGCGCTCCGCTCGCTTGCAAAGCACAAGTTGTCCGAGGACATTGCGGTGCCACGCTCGGCCATCCCGGACGTCATCCAGCGCCTCAAGGCGATGGGCGAGGAGCTCGGCCTCACCGTCGCCACCTATGGCCACGCCGGCGACGGCAACCTGCACGCCAACATCCTCTTCAACAGTCAGCAGCAAAAGCCGCTGGTGGAGCGCGCCCTCAGGCAAATGGCCGAGCTGGCCATCTCCGTCGGCGGCACCATCACCGGCGAGCACGGCGTCGGGCTGGCCAAGCGGGACCTGCTGCCGTTGGAACAGTCAGCGGGCGTGCTGCAGCTGCAGCGCCAGCTGAAAGCCCTGTTTGACCCGCTCGGGCTGTTGAATCCCGGGAAGATTTTTCCCCTTCAGTGACTTCAACGGGTTAGCCCGGATTAACGCGGCGAATGGGCCCGATGAGGGGACCGCCACCCAAGCCCTCGGAATGTGTGGAAACGCAATCGGCACTCGCGCGTCTCAGTAGCTGTCGAGGTGGGTCACCAGGGCCCGCTGGACATCATCCCGACGAGGAGGTCGGACCGAATGGCGAGCAGCTTCCCCCGCGAAAACATCGCGCCCTACCTGCGGCAGATGGGCAGTCGCCCACAGCTGACGCGAGAGCAGGAGTATGCCCTCGCGCGGCGAGCCCGCAAGGGGGACGAGCAGGCGCGGGAGACGCTGGCCATGTCCAACCTCGCCTTCGTGGTGGCGGTGGCGAAGAAGTTTGCCCACCGCGGGGCCCGGTTGGACGACCTGGTCCAGGAAGGCAACGTCGGGTTGATGAAGGCCATCGAACACTTCGACCCGAAGAAGAACGTCCGCTTCGCCACCTATGCGGTGTGGTGGATTCGCGCGTACATCACCCGGTACCTGAAGGACAACCGGAGCCAAGTGCGCGGCGGCGAATCCGAGCGCGGCAGCATGGTGGACTTCAGCTTGGACGTCACCATCGACGAGGACGGGGAAACCACCTTCTTGGAACGCCTTGAGGAGCCGAGCGCGGGGCCGCAGGACAGCTTCATCGGCAAGGAACAGGACGAGGAAGTCCAAGCGGCGCTGGCCAAGGTGAAGAAGCGCATTGGTGACCTCGGCTGGGACATCGTCCAAGAGAGGCTGACGCAGGACAAGCCGCGGACGCTGGAAGAGCTTGGGCAGCGCTGGGGCGTCTCCCGGGAGCGGGTGCGCCAAGTCGAGCTGAAGACCAAGCATTTCCTGGCCCGCTACCTGAGCGCCTTCAACCAGGACGAGGAACAGCAGGACCTCACCGCAGACGCGGCATGAAGCCCCCGGCCTGGAGGGCTGCTATACCCCTCCAGGGGCTTTGACGCCCTGCGCGATGCGGGCCTTGTACCCGGCCTAGGGTGCCTGGAGCGTAGTGGCCCTTCTTGGGCCATGCTAAACGCCGGCGCATGCACCGCGCCCTTGTGTGTCTGCCGTGCCTGTTGCTGTTTCCGCTGGTTGCGTCTTCGGCCGACAGCATCGACGCCGGCCCCGCGCCAGCCGCTGTCTCCGGCTACGCCCAACTGGACGTCCTGTGGCTGCACCGGGATGAGATGGGCGTGCAAGAACAATTGCTGAAGTTGACGGAGGACGGCGCCAAGGCGCACCCCGACGACTTCGGCTACCTGTGGCGGGCGGCACGCATCCGTCTGTGGGCTGGCGACGGGGAGTCGGACAACGAGAAGAAGAAGGCCCTCGGCCAGGCCACCTGGGACTATGGGGACCGCGCGGCCAAGGTGAACCCAGGCGCTGTGGAGGGCTATTACTTCGCTGCCGCCGGCATCGGCTCCTACAGCCAGGCGGTCGGCATCCTCAACGCCCTCGGCATGGGCCTCGAGTCCAAGTTTAACGAAAGGCTGGACAAGGCCATCAGCATCGACCCGAAGTTTGCCCATGCCGGCCCCCTGGCGGTGAAGGGCCGCTACTACTTTGAGTTGCCGTGGCCCAAGCGGAACCTCTGGAAGTCGGCCGACTGGCTGAAGCGCGCCCTGACGGCCGACCCCAACGCGCTTCGGGCGATGGCCTGGCTGGCCGAAACGCAGTGGCAGGATGGAAACCCCACCGCCGCCCGGGAGACACTGGCGCGGCTGGAGAAGGCGAGCCTTCCGGATGACCCCGCGGAGGAGCGACGCTGCAAGGCGCTGGGGAGGAAAATCGCCCAGCAGATGGATAAGGAGCACTGACAGTGCGAGCGGAGCAGCAGATGGCGCCGGCGACGGCGCAGTTGAATTTGGTGTCCCTTCTCATCGCGCGGGCCGCCCAGCCCGACGTGGTGGGCGCGGTGTCGTACGAGGGCGGCGCTTGGAAGAATGTCACCTGGGGCGCCATTCGGGATGAAGTGCGGCGCCTCTCCGCGGCCCTGGTCGGGCAGGGCCTGAAGCCGGGAGACCGGGTGGCCGTCTTCGCCGCCACCTCGCTCCGCTGGTGCATCGTCGATTTGGCCGTCTCCGCGACCCGCGGCATCACCATCCCCATTTACGCCTCCAACACGCCGGAGGAGGTGCAGTACATCCTCGAGCACTCTGGCGCGGTGCTTCTCTTCGTCGACGATGACCTGGCCGACGGTCGCGTGTCCGGTCGCGCCAGCCGAGTGCGCTCCATCCTGCACCGGGCTCCGGCGGTGAAGGGCGTGGTGCTTTTCGACGCGCCTCCCACTGCAGCCTCCGAGATGTCCTACCGGGACTTCCTGGCCAAGGGAGACAGTGTCGAAAAAGCGGACCCCCGCGGCTTCGAGACGCGCATCGGTAGCATCAAGATGTCCGACAGCTGTCTCTTCATCTACACCTCCGGCACCACCGGGAATCCGAAGGGCGTGCAGCTGACGCACGGCAACTGGGCCTACGAGGCCAGTGCCTGTGCGCAGGTGGGGCTGATGGGGCCGGAAGACTCGGTGATGCTGTTTTTGCCTCTGGCCCATAGCTTCGCCCAGGTGGTGAAGGCGGCCTGGCTCAGCATGGGCTTCCGGATGATTTTCTCCCGGGGCACCGACAAGCTGATGGCCGACTTGGTGGAGACGTCCCCCTCCGTCCTACCGTCGGTCCCGCGCATTTTTGAAAAGGTGTACGAGGGCGTGGTCTCCAACGGCTCCTCCGCGCCGGGGCTGAAGGGCCGCCTCTTCCGCTGGGCGATGCGCCTCTTCGAGGAGTACGTCAACGCCCGGCTGCAGGGTCGCGAATACAGTTCGTTCTCCTTTTCACTGGCCAACCGCCTGGTGTTCTCCAAGGTGCGCACCGCGCTGGCCGCGAAGCTGGGTGGACGGATGCGCTTCTTCGTCTCCGGCGGCGCGCCGCTATCGCGTAAAATTGCCTACTTCTTCGACTTGCTCGGCTTTGAGGTGCTGGAGGGCTACGGGCTGACGGAGACGTCGGCGGCCGCCACTGTCAACCGACATGGCAAGGTCAAAATCGGCACCGTCGGTCCGCCGCTGCCCGGCTGTGAGGTGAAGATTGCCTCGGATGGGGAAATCCTCATCCGCGGGCCCAACGTGATGCTGGGTTACTACCGCAACCCGGAGGCCACCCAGGAGGCCATCTCCGCCGATGGCTGGTTTCGTTCGGGCGACATTGGCGAGATTGACGCCGACGGCTCGGTGCGCATCACCGACCGGAAGAAGGACATCATCGTCACCGCCGGCGGGAAGAATGTCGCGCCGCAGAACCTCGAAAACTCGCTCAAGACGCGTCCCATCATCAGCCAGGTGATGGTCTATGGCGACAAGCGGAAGTACTTGTCGGCACTCATCACCGTCAATGAAGAGGCGGCCAAGCGCGTGCTGGCAGCCGCCGGTGCGCCGCCGGCGCAAAGCTACGCCGACCTAGCGAAGCGGCCCGAAGTCATCAAGGCGGTGCAGGCCACCCTCGACGACTTCAATGCCCATGAGCCGCCCCACAACCAGCTGAAGCGCTTTGCCCTGATGGACCATGACTTCAGCCAGGAGACGGGAGAACTCACCCCGACGCTGAAAGTGAAGCGGAAGGCCTGCACCGTCAAATACCAAGTCACTCTGGACAGCCTCTACGACGGCGATAAAGTCGTCGTCTGAGTCGAGGCTCCGCTGCAGGGCAGTTAGACGTCCTTGCTGGTGGGAGTGGCGGTGCGCGGCCGCGGGGTGGCATCGGCGTCGCCGCCGCCGCTCAGGGTGCCACCGGCCCGCTGCGGCGCCTCGGGGGGCGTCTGCTCCTCGCCTCCAAAGCCCTTCTTGAAGTTGCGGATGGCCTGGCCCAGCGACGAGCCCAGCTGCGGCAACTTCGCCCCGCCAAACAGCACCAGGGCGATGACGAGGATGATGACCAGCTCGCTCATCTTGAGACCAAACATGCGGTGAACGCCTCTTCCAGGGTGGCGAGCGCCCCCCAAGGGCGCGCCGCCAAAAGCACCGGCATCCACATCTGCACCAAACGCGAGCCGCGCGCAAGCTGCCCGACCCCCCTGGCGGTCGGACGCACAGCGCACGACTGCAGAAGGGAAGCCTTGCGTCTGGCGCCGGAGGCAAGGGGCGCCCCCTTGTCCGCTTGACGCTTTGGCGGCCCGGCCGTTACGGTGCGGCCGCCGTTGACTTTGGAATCAGGAGCCGGACCATGGCTGACGCCACTGCCAAGAGCATTCTTGAGGAAACCATTCCGGCGCTGCTGACGTCGAAGCCAGAGCTGGCCAAGGAGATTAATGCCGTCGTGCACTTCGTCATTACCGGCGACGGCGGCGGCACCTGGACGTTGGACTTGACGAAGCCAGCCGGCTGGGTGACGGCCGGCGCGTCGGGCGAGCCGAAGATGACGGTGACGGTGGCCGAAGCGGACTTCGTCAAGATTCGCAACAAGCAGCTGAATGCGCAGATGGCTGCCATGCAGGGCAAGCTGAAATTCAAGCCGATGGACATGGGCCTGGCGATGAAGCTGGGCAAGCTGCTGGCCTAGCCGCCCGCATGTCCGAGGGCCTCCCCCTCACTGGGCTGCGGGTGTTGGACCTCACCCGGCAGCTTCCCGGCCCCTACGCCACCCTGTTGCTGGCGGACTTGGGGGCGCAGGTGGACAAGCTGGAGGAGCCTTCCGGGGACCCAACGCGCAGTTTGCCGCCCGGCGGACCGCCGATGTCCGCCTACTTTTCCGGGCTCAACCGCGGCAAGCGCTCGCTGGTGCTGAACCTGAAAGTGAAGGGCGCAGCCCAAGCGCTGGTGCGCCTGTGCGGCCACTATGACGTGCTGGTGGAAGGCTTCCGTCCGGGCACCCTGGAGCGGCTGGGGGCTGGGCACGCTGCCCTGCGGGCGGCGTCCCCTCGGCTGGTGGTGTGCGCGCTGTCCGGCTTCGGGCAGACGGGGCCGGACCGCCTGCGGGCCGGCCATGACTTGGGCTACCAGGCGCGGGCGGGGGTGGTGGGCTACGCCAGCGCACCGGCGGTGCCCGGCGGGCAGCTGGCCGACGTGGGCGGGGCCCTGTTTGCCGTGGTGGGCATTCTCGCCGCCCTGTCCGCGCGCGAGCGCACCGGCGAAGGCCGCCTGGTGGACGTGGCGCTGGCCGACGCGGCGACGGCCTTCCTCCACCTGCCGCTGGCGGCGCAGCTGGCGGGTGGGTTGGCGCTGCGCCCGGGCAAAGACATCCTCAACGGCGGGCTGCCCTGCTACCGGCTGTACACCACCGCGGACGGGCGACAGCTGGCGGTGGCCGCCCTCGAGCCGCGCTTCTTCACGGCGCTTTGCGAGCGCCTCGGACGGCCGGAACTGGCCCTACCGGCCTATGCCCAGGGCGGCGAGGCAGAGGACGTCCACCGCGAATTGGAAGCCCTCTTCGCCTCGGCGCCGCTGGCCAGCTGGGAGGAGCGGCTGCGGGGACTGGACGCCTGCGTCGAAGCCGTGCGCACGCCGGAGGAGGTGACGCAGCAGGCGCAATTTCAGGCGCGGGGCCTCTTCGTCGAGGGGCCCGACGGGGCACGCCGCCTGGCCACGCCGCTGCGGCTGGGGCCCGTGCCGGAGGCGGGCGCGCCGGCCCTGGGGGCGCACGGCCGCCAGGTGCTGGCCGAGGCCGGCTTCAGCCCGGCGGAGATGGACGCCCTGGGCGTCATATAAGCTTGTCCCCAACCGTGGTGGACCTGCGTGGGACCGAGACCAGCACAGCATCCGTGCCACTCGGACTGACTTCGGCGGAAGCCGCGCGCCGGCTCGCCGAGGTGGGTGTCAACGAGACATCCTCTGGCAATCGCTTCAGCGCCCTGGCCGAGCTCTTCTCCGGCCTGGCCAACCCCTTGGTGTTGATTCTCCTCGTGAGCGGCGGCATTTCCGCCGCCCTCGGCGAATGGGTGAACGCGGCCATCATCATCACCATCGTCCTACTCAGCGTGGCGATGAATTTCGCGCAGAGCTACCGCTCCCAGCGCACGGTGCTGCGGCTGCGCAACAGCGTCGCCCCGACAGCAACCGTGCTCCGCGACGGCGTGTGGCAGGAACTCAACCGACGCGAGCTGGTTCCCGGTGACGTCCTCCGGCTCAGCGCCGGAGACCTCGTGCCGGCAGACGCGAGGCTGCTGGAGACGAAGCACCTGTACGTCCAGCAGGCAGCTCTGACGGGCGAGTCCTTCCCGGTGGAAAAGCAAGTGGGCGCCCCGCAGCCCTCCGGGCCAACCACCGGAACGGAGGCGCTCGACCGCGTCTTTCTCGGGACCTCGGTGGTTAGTGGAACCGCGACCGCGGTGGTGGTGCAAACCGGGCCGCGGACGGCCTTCGGCGAAATCGCCGCTCGTCTTGCCACCCGGGCCCCGGAGACGGAATTCGAGCGAGGGCTGCGGCACTTCGGCGGTCTCATCATGCGCACCGTCCTTTTCCTGGTGCTTTTCATCCTGGTGGTGAACCTCGCCCTTCACCGGCCGGCCTTCGAGTCCCTGCTGTTCGCCGTGTCGCTGGCGGTGGGCCTCACGCCCGAATTCCTGCCGATGATTACGAGCGTCACGCTGGCCCAGGGTGCGGAGCGAATGGCCCGGCAGAAGGTCATCGTGAAGCACCTGCCCGCCATTCAGAACCTGGGCAGCATCGACGTGCTGTGCAGCGACAAGACGGGAACCCTCACCAGCGGGGAGATGAAGCTCGATAGCTCGGTGGATGGCTTCGGCGTGCCCAGCCCGGAGGTGCTACGGCTGGCGGCGCTGAACAGCACATTCGAAACCGGCATCCACAGCCCGCTCGACACGGCCATTCTCCGCGCCACCGGCGCCGCAAGCGCGGTGGAGACGAAACGGGACGAGGTGCCCTTCGATTTCGAACGCCGCCGTCTTTCGGTACAGGTCCAAACGCCGTCTGGACCACTGCTCATCACCAAGGGCGCGCCCGAGAGCGTGTTGGCGGTTTGCACCGAGGCCTGGGGCCGGGGCAGCGTCGTCGACTTGGACCAGGCCAGCCGACGTCGCTGTGAGCAGATTTACCAGGCGATGAGCGCCGAGGGGCTTCGGGTGCTGGGGGTGGCGACCCGCCCCATGCCGGCCGAGGAGAGCTGCTCCGTCGAGGCCGAGAGCCGCATGACGTTGCAAGGCTTCCTCGCTTTCATCGACCCACCCCTCCCGGATGTGGGCGCGACGCTCGCCGCTCTCCGCGCCGACGGCGTCGAGGTGAAGATTCTCTCTGGGGATGACCCGCTCGTCGCGCGCCACGTTTGTGCTCAGGTTGGCCTGGACGTGGGTGAGGTGGTGACTGGCGAGGCCCTGGCCCGCCTCGGGGACCCGGCTCTGTCGCAAGTGGCGGAGCGGACCACGGTCTTCGCTCGCGTCTCCCCAGCGCAGAAGGACCGCATCATCTTGGCGCTGCGGCACCGCAGTCACGTGGTCGGCTACCTCGGCGACGGCATCAACGACGCGCCCTCCCTTCACACCGCCGATGTTGGGATTTCGGTTGCCGGCGCGGTGGACGTGGCACGGGAAGCCGCCGACATCATCCTCCTGGAACACAGCCTAGCGGTGCTGCACCAAGGCATCCTCGCTGGCCGACGCGCCTTCGGCAACGTCATGAAATATCTGCTCATGGGGACGAGCTCGAATTTCGGCAATATGTTCAGCATGGCCGCGGCCTCGCTCTTCCTTCCCTTCTTGCCGATGCTGCCGACGCAAATTCTACTCAACAACTTCCTGTACGACACTGCGCAAATCACCATCCCCACCGACAACGTCGACGAGACGTACATGCGTCGGCCTCAGCGCTGGGACATCCGCGTCATCCGCAACTTCATGGTCTTCATCGGCCCCATCAGCTCGGTCTTCGACTTCTTGACCTTTTGGGTGCTTCTGCACGTCTTCCACGCGGCCGAGGCGGCATTCCATACCGGGTGGTTTGTCGAGTCGCTGGCCACCCAAGTGCTGGTCGTCTTCGTCATTCGCACGGCGGGCAACCCCTTCCGGAGCCGGCCCAGCTGGCCCCTCACCCTCACCTGCCTCGCCGTGGTGGTGCTCGGGACGGTGCTCCCCTGGACACCCCTGGCCAGGCCGCTGGGATTCGTCGCTCTGCCCGCCGCGTACTTTCTCTTCCTCGCGGCGGCCACTGTCAGCTACCTGCTCCTGGTGCAGCTGCTCAAGGCGCCACTCATGAAGCAGTTGGTCTCGCCAGGACCCTCGACTAGCGCGCGGTTCCAAACTGGCCTTTCTCAACGCTGACCCGTCGGCTCGACCCTGGTTTTCCCTCCGGCCTGGCGCCGGCATTGCCCGAATGCAGCTGGCGACGGCGGTGGGCCCGGCTGGCGTTGCCCCGCACCCCAGTTGTCGTCGGCAAGGGAACCTTGACCGTCAGCCGGGGCGGGGCCCGTTGCCAGGACGGGGGACGTCCCGCCCCGGGCGCCGCTTGCATGGGGCGTGCAGCTTGGGATTGACTCAAAAATCAACGCCCCTCCGGAGGCAGCGTCTTCCCCCATGCACAGCGACTTCACCGAGGAGCACCAGGCCTTCCGCCGCACGGTGCGCGCCTACGTCGAGAAGGAACTGGCTCCCCACGCGCTGGAATGGGACCGAGCCGGAATTTTTCCCCGGGAGGTGTTTCAGCAGTGTGGGGGGCTGGGCTTTCTCGGCATCAACCATGACCCGGCCTGGGGCGGCAGCGGTCTGGACTACTGGTATGTGACGGCCTTCTGCGAGGAGCTGACCCGAAGCCACAACGCGGGCGTCAACATGGCGCTCCTGGTCCAGAGCCAGATTGCCACGCCCATCATCGGTGAAATCGGCACCGACGAGCAGAAGCGTGAATTCCTCGCCCCGGCCCTGAAGGGCGAGAGAATCGCCGCCCTGGCCATCAGCGAGCCGGGTGCGGGCTCAGACGTCGCGGGCCTGCAAACCAGTGCGCGCCGGGTGGGCGGGGACTACGTCCTCAACGGTTCCAAAATGTGGATTACCAACGGAACCCGCGCCGACTTCCTCACCTGCGCCGTGCGGACCGGCGGAGCCGGCTACCCCGGCATCTCCCTGCTGACGGTGCCGACCGACATCCGCGGCTTTGGCGTCAGCAAGAAGCTCGACAAGGTGGGCAACCTCGCCTCAGACACCGCCATCCTCTACTTCGAGGACGCCAAGGTGCCGGTGCGCTACCTGCTGGGCGAGGAGAACCAGGGCTTCGCCCACATCATGAGCAACTTCCAAGGGGAGCGCCTGGTGGCGGCCATCGGCACCGTCGCCGGCATGGAGCGGATGGTGGAGGAGGCGCTGGCCTGGGGGCGGGAACGCAAGGCCTTTGGGCGCCCCATCCTCGGTTTCCAAGTGTGGCGCCACAAATTCGTGGAACACCTGGCGGCCATTGAAGCAGCCAAGCGCCTCACCTACCACGCGGTGGACCTTTTCGAGGCGAAGCAATACCCGGTGCGCGAGATTTCCATGGCCAAGCTTTTCGCCGGGGACTTGGCGCAACGGGTGGCCTACGACTGCCAGCAGTTTCTCGGGGGCATGGGCTACATCGACGAGACGCACATTGCGCGCGCCTGGCGGGACGTGCGCCTGGTCACCATTGGGGGCGGGACGTCCGAGGTGATGAAGGAAATTCTCGCCAAGCTGGAGGGCTTCTAAGGCGGGGAGGCGGAAATGGGGGGGTGCAGCGGCCTGCCGCCCCCAAGCGTCAGTGCACCGCGAGGAAACCGACCACGGTGGCGTTGAAGACGTCCGGGTTCTCGCGCTGGACGACGTGGCTGGCCATGGGGATGACTTCCCGAACGGCCTTGGGGATGCAGCCGGCGACGGATTCGCCGACGGCGGCGTAGAAGAGGTTGGTGCGCTCGCCGGTCACCACCAGGGTGGGCACACTGAGGCGGGCCAACTCCGAACAGGGCATGGAGGGGGGCGGCGCCGAGAGGAAGAAGCCGAGGACGCTCGCGTTGTCGAGAATTTCGCCCTTCAGCGGCGGCGGCAGCGCGTCGTAGGCGCCGGTGCTGGCGTTGGCCCAGTCAAACAGCAGCCGGGCTGCCTTCTCGGCCTCCTCAGTGCGCAGGTCCATCTCCATCTGCTGCTGCAGTTGGGCCCTTTCGGTGGTGAGGGACGCGAAGTCCGGCTGCTGGACGGCCGCGGCGGCCATGTCCGGCTCCACCAACACCAGGCTGCGGACCAGCTCCGGGTGGGCCAGAGCCACCTCCACCGCCAGCTGGGCCCCCGCGCCCTGGCCTACCAGGTGGACGTGGCTCAGGTTGAGGCTGCGCAACAGGCTCACCAAGTCATGGATGTTGTTGGCCTCGGTGTAGTCGGTGCCATTGCCAGTCCAGGCGTTGGGGTAGTGGTAGCGCCGGCTGTAAGCCACCAGCTGGTAGCGCTTGAAGGCCGGGCCCTGCTGGGCATGCCAGATGCGCAAGTCGGCGATGTTGCCGTGGACGAAGACGACGGGCTGCCCCGAGCCGACGCTGATGAAGGTGAGGAAGGCGCCCTGGACGGGGAGGGTCCGCGCCTCTGGAATTTGCGCAGAATGCGGCTCATAGGCATGGGGCATGTACTGACAGCCCGCCATCGCCAGTGCCGCCACCGCCAGCGCGCCGCGGCGAAGCCGGACCCCGGCGGCGCCGTGGGCCGACTTCATTTCTTGGAAAACAATGCCTCGGCCTCCGACAGGAGGCGGTTGCGGTTGGCCTGGCCGGTGTGCCCGCCATCGCCGATTTGAAAAAAGTCGCAGAAGTTGGCGTCGTCCTTGTCGCTCGGGACTTCGGCGAAGGGCTCCTTGCATTGTTTGGCCACGCTTTCGTCGTAGTGGCGGCATTGGCGACAGGCATGCAAGTCGTGGCCGCATTCCGGACAGGTGTCTCCCCGGCCGATTTGGTTACCGACCACGTCCAGACGGCTGCCGCACCATGCGCACCCGGGCATCTCGGGGCCGCACTCTACCGCCCGGCGGTGCGGCTTGTGCACTGGCGTCGAAGCGCCGCACCGCGCTAGAGCACCTGAGGAAGGCCCATGGGAAAGCCCTACCGCCCGAAGGACTTCTACTTCCAGAAGGCGAAGGCTGAGGGCTTCCGCGCCCGAAGTGCCTTCAAGCTGGAAGAGGTGGCCCGCCGCTTCCAGCTGTTGCGCAAGGGCGCCCGGGTGCTGGACTTGGGGGCGGCGCCGGGCGGGTTTCTGCAAGTCATCGCCGAGGCGGTGGGGCCCGAGGGGCTGGCGGTGGGCGTGGACACGGTGCCGCTGCGGCCCTTCGGCGAGGCCTGGGTGCGGACGGCCGTCCTGGACGTCCTGGCCCCGGACGCCTTGGAGGTGTTGGAGCGGCTCGCCCCCGGGCCGTTTGACGCGGTGCTGTCGGACTTGGCGCCAAAGACAACTGGCATTCGCACCAGCGACGAGGCCCGGAGCCTTCGGCTGGCTGAGCGGGCGCTGCAAGTGGCCCGGGCACGCGGCCGGGCCGGGTCCAGCTTCCTGGTGAAGCTTTTCATGGGAGGGGACTTCGAGGGCTTCAGGGACCAATTGCGCGGCAGCTACCAAAAGGTCACGGTGGTGCGGCCGGAGGCCACGCGCTCGGCCAGTGCCGAGGTGTACCTGGTGGGGCTGGGCCTGAAGGCGGCGTCCGGCTCAGGCGGCGACGGTTAGCAGGGCGGCCCGAAGCTTCCCCACTTGCACCAGGTAGCTGCCCTGGCCGAGTTCCGTCTTCACGTCGGAGACAACGCCGCCGTCCACCCGCACCGCCCGCTGGGTAATGAGGCGTCGGCCATCGCTGGTGGAGGAGACGAGGCCGGTGTCTGCCAGGGCCCGGACGAGGGCGACCGCGGCGGCGCCGGCCGGCAGCGGCACGCGATACTCAGGCAGGCGCTCCACGTCCAGCTGCTTCTTGCGGAAGCGAGTGTCAAAGTCTGCGGCCGCCTGACGCGCGGCCGGCGCGCCATGGAAACGCTCCACCATCTCCATGGCGAAGCCCACCTTCACCTCCTTGGGATGAAGCTTGCCGGCGGCCACCTCCGCCTGGGCCAAGCGGACTTCGGCCAGCGGCCGGGCGGACAACAATTCCAGGTAGCGCCACATGAGGTCATCCGAGATGGACATCAGCTTTCCGAACATCGCCTCCGGGGCTTCAGAGATGCCGACGTAGTTGTCCAGGCTTTTGGACATTTTCTCGCCGACAATTTTTCCGCCCTCCAGCCGGCCGTCCAAGCCTTCGAGGAGGGGCCCGGTGAGGATGACTTGGGGCTCCAGCTGAAGCTCGCGCATCAGGGTGCGGCCCACCAACAGGTTGAAAAGCTGGTCGCTGCTGCCCAGTTCCACGTCGGCCTTCAGCGCCACCGAGTCGTACCCCTGAAGCAGTGGGTAGAGCAGCTCATGCAGGGCGATGGTTTTTCCTTCCCGAAAGCGCGTCTTGAAGTCCTCGCGCTCCAGCATCCGGGCCAGTGGCCAGCGCGCGGCCAGCCGCACCACGCCTTCGGTGCCGAGGGCATCCAGCCACTCGGAGTTGAAGCGCACCTGCGTCCGGGCTGGGTCCAGCACCTTGTACACCTGCGTCTTGTAGGTCTCGGCGTTGGCCAGGACCTCGGCCCGGGAGAGTGCCGGCCTGGTCACATTTTTCCCCGAGGGGTCACCGATGAGGCCGGTGAAGTCGCCGATGAGAAACACCACCTGGTGGCCGAAGTCCTGAAAGCGCCGCATCCGGCTGAGCAGAAGCGTGTGCCCGAGGTGGAGGTCGGGGCGGCTCGGGTCGAAGCCAGCCTTCACCAGCAGCGGCTCCTCCTTTTCATAGGAGCGCTTCAGCTTGGCCTTCAACTCCTCGGCAACGTGAACTTCGATGCTGCCGCGGGTGATTTCGGCAAACTGCTCCTCGGGCGTGGCGCGGCGCAGCGGCGAAGTCATCTCGGCCGAGCACCTAGCACAGTTGTTCCGGCCCGAGGCGCGCCGAGGACGCCGTCCTCGGTCACCACCCAGTGCACCGGGACGTCGCCGTCGTTGAAGGGAAGGGCGTCCAACAGGCATTCGGAAAACGCCAGCCCGAGCCGCGTCGCGCCGGGAGGCGCGAGCGACAGCGTCGCATCATAGTAGCCAGCACCCTGGCCCAGGCGGTGGCCGTGGCGGCTGAAGCCGAGGCCTGGGACGACGAAGACGTCGATGGACGCAAGCGCCACTTCCGGGCGCCCTGGGACGGGCTCCGGAATCTGCATTCGGCCAGCGGGAAGAAGGTGGCCAGCGGATTCGACGGCGTGGAAGGTGAGGACCCGGCCGGCGGTGGGTACCACTGGGTAGGCCACCCGTTTGCCGTCGGCCAGGGCCGCCGCCAGCAATGCCGTGGTGGGAACTTCGCCCGGCAGCGCGGCGTAGAGGGCCACGGTGCGGGCCCGGCGAAATTCTTCGGTGGCCAGCACCCGCGCTTGAATGCGGGCCCCGCGCGCCTGGACGTCCTCAGCCGCCAGTGCGCTTCGGCGCGCGCGCAGCTCCGCGCGGACGCGGGCTTTCTCTTCCGCGTCCGGAGGCTGACTCATGGTGGTGCTTCGAGGAAAGGGAAGGAAAAAAAAGTCCCCCGCCGGCGGGCCGTGTGCGCAGCGTCCATTGAACCCTGTCAGAAAGGTGGGAACCAAGGCGAAGGCCGTAGGTCTCCCGCCATCCAGAGGAGGGCGGGCGTGACGCATGGCATCCAAGGATGGCTCCCGGAATGGACATATCGGTTCGAATTTCTGCCGCGCATCACGCACCCCGCAGGGGACAGCCGGGCCGGGTGCTTCTCGCTGTGGTGTGCCTCCTGGATGGTGTGAGAGCCCCGTGAGATTCGAGGGGAACCGCCTTTCCCTCTTGCTTCGGAAGAGTAAGAAGCGCCCCCGGACGGGTCAAGCGAAGCGGCCGGGCAACGGTAGTTTTGGGGCCTTCCGGGGTGGGGGCAGAGTAGAGTCGCCCCCAAGCGTTTGCAGGCTGCAGGGCTGCCTGCCACCTCCCTTGGGACTCCCCCAGGCGTTTCCCTCCGGTGAACTCCTCTTTGCGCACCCTTTGCGCCTTCTGGCTTGTGCCTGCGGTGGTGCTCGCCTCCCCCCAGCTTCCCGAAAGGGCGCGGTGGGGTGGGGAGGGAGAATTGGTTTGGGACAGCCCGGACGGGCTGCGCGTGTTGGGCAAAGCCGGGACGCCCAACCCGTGCGGCTATGAGGCGGGCCGGACGGTGGTGGACGCCGTCTGGGAGGGCAATGTGCTGGTGGGGACGGTGCAGCTGTGCACCACCGGTGTCGGCTGCCCCAGCGGTGACTTGCCGTACTTCGCCATTTACAATGGCTCCGACGGCACGTTGGTGGCGGACTTGCTGTTGCCAGAGGGCTGTACCAGCGCTGGCCTGGACGGGCGCCGGCTGGTGCTGGGTCCACGGGCGAAGTTGCACACCGAGTTGCCCCACCACACGGCGCTGGGTGTCCAGGCGCTGGAGGAGCGCCGGGGGAAGGCAGCGCGGGCCGAGTTTGAGAAGGCGCTGGCGGCCAAGGAAGACCCGAAGCGCGTGTACCTCGGCCTGGGCGAGGCGGCGGTGCTTCTCGGCGAAAATGACGCGGCCATCGCGGCCTACAAGAAGGCCTTCCAGTACGCGCCGGGCGACCTCGTCCTGTACAACCTGGCCTGCGCCGAGGCGCGGAAGGGCGACTTGGAGGAGTCCTTTCAATCCCTGGACGACGCGATGAAGCACGGCTTCGCCGAGGCCGAGGACATGGCGCATGACCCGGACCTCCAGGCGCTTCAGAAGCAGGACCCGGGGCGCTTCGCGGCGCTGCTGCAGCGGGCCCGCGCCAATGCCGCCCATCGGCCGGCCCGCACCCCGGCGCGGGGCGCGCCATGAGTCCGTTTGCCCAGGCCGGCTGGCAGCCGGGGCGGGTGTTTGGCCAATACGAAGTCCTGGCCCCGCTTGGCCGCGGAGGCATGGCCGAGGTGGTGCGGGCGCGAACGCTGGCCGGGCCGTGGGCAGGCCAGCAGGTGGCGCTGAAGCGACTGCTTCCGGAGTTGGCGCAGGTGCCCACCTACGTCCAGCGCTTCGCGCGGGAGGGAGAGCTGGCCACGACGCTGCACTCCCCGCACATTGTCCAGACGTTGGAGGTGGGCCTCTTCGAAGGCATCTGCTTCATCGTCATGGAGTGGGTGGACGGACGGGACCTGGCCCAGGTGTTGAAGAAGTGCCGCGAGCGCCACATCCCGGTGCCAGTGGACTTCGCCGTCTACCTGACCCACGTCCTGTTGGAGGCCCTGGACTACGCGCACCACGCGCGCTCACCCCGCGGGGAGCCCCTCGGCCTGGTGCACTGCGACGTCTCGCCGTCCAACGTCTTCATCTCCCGGGGGGGAGAGGTGAAGCTGGGAGATTTTGGCATCGCCCGGGTGCGCACCGTCCGGGGACGCGATGCGCAGCTGGCCGGAAAGCCGTACTACCTCGCGCCCGAGGTGCTGCAGGGCGAAGTGCAGCAAGGCGCCGACGTCTGGGCGGTGGCCGTCATGCTGTATGAATTGCTCACCTTGCAACGTCCCTTCCAGGGCAGGGACCCGGAGTCCGTTTTCGCCGCCATTGAGGGTGGCCGGTGGCGGCCCCTCAGCGAGGCTCGCCCCGAAGCGGGTGCGGCCCTGGACGCCGCCATGGCCCGCGCGCTGGACGCGGACCCAGCTCGCCGCTTCGCCACCGCGGCGGACTTTGCCCGGGCGCTGGAGTCCCTTTACGACGAGCGGGTGGGGACGCCCCTGGCCATTGCCGCCTTGGTGCGCGGCCTCTTCGGGGCCACCGAGGAAGTTCCGCTGTTGTAGGACAGGGGCTGGGTTTTGTTCCCTAGGCGGCGGCCGCGCCGAGGCCGAGGCGCGTCACATGTCGGACCAGGGCCTCCACTGCCAAGTCCACCTCGTCGGCCGTCGTCGCCAGGCCGACGGACACCCGCAGGCTAGAACGGGCCTGCTGGGCCGACAGTCCCATGGCGGTGAGGACGTGGCTGGCCTGCAGCGTGCCCGAGGCACAGGCTGCCCCGGTGGAGACGCAAATGCCGTCCAGGTCCAGAGCAATCAGCAGCGCCTCGGCGTCAATGCCGTCGAAGCGCAGGTTGCTGGTGTTGGGCACGCGTGGGGCGGTGCCGTTGACTTGGACGCCGCTGGCCCGCTCCCTCACCGCGTGCTCGAAGCGGTTGCGCAGCGCGCCCATCCGCGCGGCGGTGTCGGCCAAGTCACGGTGGGCCGCCTCCAGCGCCAGGGCCAGCGCCTCGGCCAAGGCCACCGACGGGGTACCGCCTCGCCGGCCGGCCTCTTGGTGGCCGGCGGAAAGTGCGTCCAGCTTCACCCCGCGCCGGACGACAAGGACGCCGGTCCCTGGCGGGCCGCCAAACTTGTGGGCGCTCAGCGAAAGCAGGTCGGCGTCCACCTGGCGCAGCGAGACGTCCACCTTGCCCACCGCTTGGACGGCGTCGGTGTGGAAGAGGATGCCCGCCGCGCGACAGGCACGCGCCACCTCCGCCACTGGCTGGAGGACCCCGGTCTCATTGTTGGCCCACATCAGCGAGCAGAGCGCGACGTCCGGTCCGAGCTGCGCGGCCATCGCCTCGGCTGGAACGTGCCCATCGGCGGCCGGGGGGACTTCGGTGACCTCCGCCCCCAGGGCCTTCAGCTGCCGGGCGGCGAAGAGGATGGCTGGGTGTTCCACGCTGGACGTCACCACGCGGGTGCGCCGGGGCTCGGGCCGGACGAGCCAGCTGCCCTTCACAGCCAGCGCGTCGGCTTCCGTGCCGGAGGCGGTAAACACCACTTCCCGCGGCTCGCAGCCAAGGGCGCGGGCCACGCGGGCCCGGGCGCCGTCCAGCCGGGTGCGGGCGGCACGTCCAGCGGCGTGCACACTGCTCGGGTTGGCGGGGGCACAGGAGGAAAAGGCGCGCGCCAGGGCGTCTGCCACCTCGGGACGAAGCGGCGTGCTGGCGTTGTGGTCGAGGTACACCATGTGCGTCGCCTTTGGGCACTGGCCCGGACGGGCTGTGCGCCGCGCACTCTAATCCCTCCTGGGGGGCGCGCGCAGGCCCCGAGGGCGCTTACGCCTCGCCGGCCAGAAGTGAACGCGGCTGCTCGCCCGTCACGCCGAAGGCCTTCAGGAAGTCCCGCAGCAGCTTGCGCTTGAGGCGCGCGGCGGCATCGCGAGAGGCCGGCAAGGGCAGGCGCGCCCCGGCCATGCTGCCGTGGCCGCCGGCGGAGCCCCCGCGGTTCTCACACAATTCGCGCATCAGCCGTCCGGCATTCATCCGCCGGTCGCGCACGCGCAGCGAGACGTAGAGGCTGCCCTGGTAGGTGCCGTAGGCCAGCGACCACTTCATCCCTTCCAGACTCATCAGGCGCTCGGCCACCTCGGCCACCATGTCCGGGGTGTAAATGTCCTTCAAGTCGGTGACGACGACGCTGTCCCCGTACAGTTTCGCCCGTTCGATGGCCAGGTGGTACAGCCGGAAGTACTCGGCCGGGAGGTCGGGATGCTCAATGCGGCCGAGCAAGTGTTTGTCCACGCGCGGGAAGAGCCAGAGGTAGGCCTCCACGTCGCTGGGCGTCGTCTGTCGCCCCAAGTCCCGGCTGTCTGTCTTGATGCCGTAGAAGAGGGCGGTGGCCAACTCCGCCGACGGCTCAAGCCTCGCCGCCCGGAGGTACTGCACCACCATGGTGGAGGTGGCTCCAAAGTCCCCGCCGACGTCCGCGAAGGGTGCCCGGAGACTCTCATCGCGCAGGGGGTGGTGGTCCACCACCATGTCCACCGGGTAGCGGCCGGGGATGGAATGGTTGCCGGTGGGGGGCTGGGTGTCGACCAGGCCCAGCAAGTCATATTCGTCAAACACCACCTGGCTGACGGGCACCACCGGCAGGTGGAGCACCTTCACCAGCGCCAGGTTTTCCGAGCGGCCGATGATGCCGCCGTAGGCGGCATGGGCTTCGATGCCGCCCTTGCGCTGCAGCAGGAAGGCGAGCCCGACGGCGGCGGCCAGGCTGTCCGGGTCCGGATTGTCATGGGTGAGGATGAGGGCCCGCTTGCGCTGGTGGGCCAATTCAACCAGGGCCTCCAGCTTGTCCCGGGCCGGCATGTCCCCCAGGGGAGCTTCCGGGGATTCTTCGGACTTGGTGCGGCTCGACAGCGTGGACGGCATGGGGGGTGCGGGCCTCTTGCTGCCGGAACCGGAAGCCGGGGCCTTCTGCCATAGCGCTCTGCAGGGGGGGTTTCCAGCACGCGAAGCGGCCGAAGGGCCAAGCCCTCGCATTGTCTTGAGAATTTTCCCAAGGTACCCGAGGGGAGCCCGCGGCCAGGGGGGCCCCGGGGGGCCGGTCGGGGCCCCGTTGGGAGCTGCGTCGCTCGCCGGCGGGGGAGAGGCCGAGCCGTCAGTTAATCGCGCGGTAGTGGCGGGCCTGGTCGCGGAAAAACTTCAGCCCGTTGTCGAGCGAGTTCTCCATGGCGTCCATGAGGAGGGTGCGGAAGGTGGACGGCGTACCGCGAAAGGCTTCGTAATACCGCTGGCGGTCGATGGAGTGGATGACGCAGGGCAGGTAGCCGTGGCGCTGCAACAACAGGTTACTGGCCATGCGGCCGACTTTTCCCGAGTGCTCGCTGAAGGGGAAAATTTGGAGGAATTGAAACTGAAAGGTCGCCGCCTGCTTGATGGGATGGTACTCGCGGAATTCGGTCGAGCCGGTGAACTCCACCAGTTTTTCGAGAAGGGCGGGAATCTTCGCCGGCTGGGCGATGTCGTGGAAATAGGTGCGGTGCAGCGGCATGTCGCGGCGCAGCCCGGCCCGGTCTCTTTCTTTGTTCAGTTCCTTCTCGGTGCGCTCGCGGCGCTCGGCTGCCGCCCGGGCCGCCAGCGCCTCGGGCGTGTTGCCCAGCAGCAAGTCGTGGATGCGCTTCAGGACGGCCATCGACACCGCTGACTGCTTTCGGCCGGCGGACTTGGCCTCCTCGCGGATGTAGTCGATGGCGGCCTTCTGGTTGCGGATGTCCAGCACCGCCGGCACCATGGACGCGTCCGGCGGCCCCTCTGGGTGCAGCGCCGCCTGCAGCTCCGGTGGGGCGTAGACGACGCCCTCCAGCGCGTTGTCGTGGTACACCCAGGACATTTCAAAGCGGTCGAGAAACTCCCGCGCCTTGGAATGCTGGGCGAACAGTTCACGTAACGACTCGTTCTTGTCGTCGATTTCCTGGTAACGCTCTTTCACGGGGCTGGGGCGCGCACGAGTCGGAAGCCAAAGGCCGCTTCTCGAACGGGCGGCGGAGAATAGGCAGCCACCGCGCGCCACCGCAAGCGTGCTGTCCGCCAAAAGGTGCAGACCGCCCTTTCAGCGCGCCAGTCCCCAGGGCCGTCCGGGCGGCGGGACAAACCAGCACACCGCCCGCACCCGGCAGCGCTGCGGCGCAAATACTAGGTGCAGCAGCTGGGCCAAGGCATTTTCGGGCAGAAGAAGGAAGACGGCGCCCGGCACCGCCCGCACCTCCACCGGAAGACGGGCTTCGCCCGGGCCCTCGGCCCAAGCCCGCGGCAGCGCTTCGAGGGTTTGGCAGGACAACTCCACCACCACCGCCGTCGCGGAGGCGGGCGCTTCCAGCTGAAGCGTGGCTTGCACCGCGCCTTGCTCGAGGTGGCGGCCTTCCAGCGGTGGCTGGGCTGAAAAGCGCAGCGCTTGTACGGCGGTGGGGCGGTAGCTGGAGAAGGTGTCCACGCCGTCCGAGAAGAAGTTGGCCTCCTCGCGCACCAGCAGCACGCCGTACTGGAAAAGCCAGGGCGGTTCCAAGCCCGGCTGCTTGGCCAAGAATGACTGGTGGCCCACCAGCACCTGGTGCGCCTGGGCCAGCTGCGCCTCCAGGGCCGGGAGCCGATTCCATTCTCCGGAGCGGGGCAGCGGCCGCAGCTGCCCCGGCGGCGCCAGGGCGGCGTAGACGTATGTCCCCCAGTAGCCGTCCAGAAGCAGCGCACCGGGCGCGCGCTGGGCCAGCTGCTGCGCGGTGGCTTGAAGCCGGGCGTAGTCCGGATTGACAGCGTCGGTTGGCCGAAGCGCTTGGGCCAAAAACCCCAAGGCCGCTGTCCCCGCCGCCAGGGCGGCCACCGCGGGCCAACCCGGCAGCCGCGAAGGCAGCCAGGCCGTCAGCACCAGCAGGGCGCCGAAAAGCGCGAAGACATGCGTCAGCGTGAAGTAGCGCGGAAGGTACTCGCTGAAGCGCACGTGGCGGACGGCCACCAGCACCGGCAGCGGCAGCAGGGCAAGAAGCCCTGCACCGAGGAGCGTGCACCCCAGCGGGCTGAAGCACAGCGCCGCGCCAGCCCGCAGGCGGCGGGCGAGGAGGAGGCAGCCGGCGCCCGTCAGGACGAGGAGGGCAAGCAGTGGCCGCGGCGCCTCACCCAGCCGGAGCCAAACCTGGCCCGCGTTGGCCAACAGGTGGCCGCTGTCCACCTCAAAGTGGGTGACGCCCAATTCGTGGAAACGCGCCAGGACGCTGGCGCGGTAGGCCAGCCGCAGGGCCACCTCCGCCACCATGGCCAACAGCGCCGGCGACAGTAGAAGCAACAGACGCCAGGACGGCTGAGCGGCGCGCTGCGCCTTGGCCCCTTGGCCCTCCACCACCGTCAGCGCCAGCAGCAGCGGGCCGCTTAATGGCGACGTCCAGGTGGCGAGGAATGACAGGACGGTGGCGCAGGCCAGCCAGCCGGCCCGACGGAGGGGGGCCTTTGCCGCCCAGGCCCGACGGAGGACCCACCAGGCCCAGAGGAGAAGGGAAATTTGCCAGGGGTAGGGCTGGAACCAGAAGACGGCGCCTCGCGTTTCTGGGGCGAGGAGGGCAATGGCGTAGGCCAGGGCGGCCAGCCCAGGGGCCCGGCGACACAGCAGCATCGCCGGCACGACGCCCGAGGCGAGGAAGGCGGTGGCCAAAAGGAAAAACAGCTGGGGCGTCACCGGACGGTGCAGCAGGTTGCCCAGCACATGGGCCAGCCAGAAGGGCCACGCCCCGAAGCGGTCCTGCCCGGCGTAGTAGGCCTCTTGTAGTCCCCACTGCCCCTGGTTGGCCATGAGGATGGGGATGGCCGCGTCGGAGTTAAACGTCTCCAGGCCGCTGCTGTCCGGGCCGAGGTGGTGCACCGCCGCCCAAAACACCTCGCCTGTCACGACAAGGGCGACCGCCGCCAACAGGGCCCGGAGGAGGACGCGGGCGCGTTCGGCCGTCCAGCGCCCCGGCGCCGCCCACTTCAAACGTAGGTCAGCCACTCGGCCGACTGCGGCGTCTGTCCGCGCACGCTGCGGAAGAAGACGTCTTGCAGGGCTTTCACCACCGGCCCGGCGCGGCCGGTCCCCACCGCGCGGTTGTCCACTTCGCGCACCGGGGTAATTTCCGCGGCGGTGCCGGTGAAGAAGACTTCGCGGGCCAAGTACAGCGCGTCCCGGGTGAAGGTGACTTCCTCCACCGTGTGGCCCTGCTCGCGCAACAGGGCAATGGCGGTCCTACGGGTAATGCCGTCGAGAATGGGGGAGGACAGGGGGGGCGTCTTCACCCAGCCCTCCTGGTTGAGGAGAAAGACGTTTTCTCCGGAGGCCTCGGCCACCAGCCCCGCGGTGTCCAGCAGAATGGCTTCGTCGTAGCCGGCCTGCACCGCTTCGCGCTTGGCCAAAATGGAATTGACGTACTGCCCGGTAATTTTCCCCCGCGCCATGCCGGTGTTGACTGGGGTGCGGCAAAAGCTGCTCACCTTGGCGCGAATGCCCTCGCGCATGCCCTTCTCGCCGAGGTAGGCGCCCCAGTCCCAGGCGGTGATGGCCAGCCGGGTGGGGTTGGTGGCCCCCAGCCCCATCGCCCCGTCGCCCATGAAGGCAATCGGGCGCAGGTAGGCGCCGCCCTTGAAGCGCTCGGCCTGGGCCCGCAGCAGCTGCAGGCAAGCCTCGCCCACCGCGTCTTCGCTCCACGGCATATTCAATTGGACAATGTGCGCCGAGTCGAAGAAGCGGCGCAGGTGGTCTCGCAGACGGAAAATGGCCAGCCGTCCGTCGGCGGTGGCGTAGGCGCGGATGCCCTCAAAGACGCCCAGCCCGTAGTGCAGGGCGTGCGTCATCACCGGCACCTGCCCCTCCGCCCAGGGCACCAGCTTGCCATCGAGCCAAATGCGGTCCGCGGTGAGGACTTTGGAGGAGGTGGAACTCATCGGGAAAGGGTTTCAGCAGGCGCTGGCCCCCAAAGTCAAAGCCCCCCGCGCTTGTCCCTGCCCCCTTGCAGCCGGACTGCCCAAGACAAAATGGAGAGCTCCCGCAGCGCGTCGCCGCTGGAGGGGTTGCACTCCAGCGCCCTTTCGAAGGCCCGGGTGGCCTCCTCGGCCCGGCCCAGCGCCTTGAGGACGTGGCCGAGGAAGAGGTGGGCCTTCTCCAGCGTCGGGCTCAGCTGGACAGCCCGCTCCAGGGCGGCGCGGGAAATTTGTGCCTCTTCATTGACGCCCGGCGACTGCTGGAAGCGGGCCCAGCCGAGGTAGGCCACAAACTCCCCCTCCTCCGGCTGCAGCTGCACCGCCTCCTCGAAAAGGGCCCGTGCTCCGGGCACGTCCCCCGAAGAGAGCAGCTGCTGGCCGCGACGAAAGGTGCTCTCGGCCTGCAGCATCCGCCCCACCGCTTCGCCCACCTCGTGGCGCACTCCCCCCGAGCCCAGCTGGCTGCGGTATTCGGCCCGTGCTCCGGCGTCCACCAGCGCGTCCCGGGCCTTTCCGAGAAGCTCCTGAATGGAGGCCGCCAGCTTCTGCACCTCGCCGCTGGAGGAGGCGACGAATTTGTCCAGGTGGTACTCGCGCACCAACTCGCGGTGGGCGCGGCGCACCTCCTCGGCTGGCGCATCGGAGCGGACGCCCAACAATTCAAAGAAGTCCATCCGCTTCATCGCGGCCAGGGTGCCAAGCAGCCGCTCGCGCTGCGCACCGTCCTCATCCTCCGTCACTTCATCCTTCAACTCGAGCGGCTCCTCGCCGTCGTCGCCGCCTTGCGGAATTTCCTCGGTGACGGCCTCCCTGCTGGACGCGTCGGCCGGCGCCGCTCCCGAAGCCGGAGGGGGCACATCGCGGCGGCTGGTGCGCAGCTCCACCATCTGCGCGGCCAGCAGCGCGTACAGCAGGCGGTCGGTCTCCAGCGGGGGCAAAAGCGCCAGCGCGCGCAGCTCGGCCACCGTCCGGCTGCCATCCATCCTGGCCAGCAGCTGCAGCTCCTCCTCGCCGAGGCCCATGTCCTGGCCGGCGAACAGGGGGTCCTCGGTGGGCCACACGGTGCGCTCCGAGACGTCGCCCAGGCGCGCCTGGACGCGCGCCTCGTCAAACCCGCGCCGGACGCCCTCATGGATGATGGCCGCCGGGGACAACTCCAGCCGCACGGTGTCCGCTGGGGCCTGCGCCGCCTGGTTGAATTGCCATTCGCCCGACTGCCAGGAGAAGACGTCCATCAGTTTGAGGCGCAGCTGCAAGTCCAGGGCGTAGCGCAGGTTGTGGGGGCTGATGACGCCCATCTCGATGAGGACGGTGCCCTGCTGACGCCCGGCGGACTTCATCCGCTCCAGCGAGCGTTCGCAGTCCGCCTCGGACAACATGCCCTCGCGCACCATCACCCGGCCGAGGCATTCCCCCAGCCGGTTGCTCTTCACGCTGACCGGCACCCCTTGGCGGAAGTAAATAATTTTCTTCACCTTCTCCCGCCGGAGAAGAAGTGCGCCGGTGGCGCCTTGCCGGTGCAGCCCAGCCAGCACCTCGGCAAAGGGGGCCTCGGAAAAGTCGCCCCGGGCCCCGGCGGTGGGCGCCGGCGCCGACTCCACCTGCGCTGCTTCGGCCCGGGCCCGGGGGTCGGCCAGCGGGTCCCCTTTGGGGGGCTCGACGACGGGTGGAGGTGGCGGCGGTGGGGTGGGGTAGCGCTCCTGCAGGACGTCGCGCAGCTTCTCGAAGAGGGCCCCCAACTTGAAAGGCTTCTCGACAAAGGCCGCCGCGCCGTGGCGCTCCACCGCCTCCTGCGCCTGCAGCCGAGACTTGTAGATGCCGGAAATCATCAGCACCGGCACCCGCGCGCCGGCCGGGGTGGACTTGATGCGTCTGGCGACTTCGTAGCCGTTGAGCAGCGGCAACAGCACGTCCAACACCACCACGTCGAAGGCCCGCTCCTCAAAGGCCTTCAGGGCGGATTCGCCATCCCTCTCAATGGTGACACTGAAGCCAGCGCCCCGCAGCGCGTCGCCCAACATCCGCTGGACGTGGCGGTCATCGTCGACGACCAGGACGTGGACAGGTTCCAAGGGCAGTTCGCCGTCAGCGCGCAGGTGTTAGCACGACCCTCCCAGCAGCACACGGTGGTACACCTTCCGGACGGCCTCGGCTTGCCGGCGGTAGGCGGCGAGAAAGGCCCCCCCGGGGTCATTACCGCCATGCCCCAGCCGTCGGGCCAACAGTGCCAGCGGAGGCCCGCTGGTGGGTAGCTTCGTCAACGCCCGTCCGTGCACCAGCCGCAGCCGGTTTTCCACCCGCCGGTGGAACAGGTAGCCGCTGCGCAGGGCGAGCGCGTCTTGCGGCGTCAAAAGGCCCGCGGCCTGCAGGGCCTCCACGGCGCGCAGGGTGTTGGTCCCGCGCACGGCCGGTACCGTTCCCCCGTGCAGAAGCTGCAAATATTGGGTGGCGAATTCCACGTCCACCAGGCCGCCATGCCCGGCCTTGGGGTCCAACTCGCCCGCCGTCTCTCCGGCGACTTCCGCCTGCATCCGCTGGCGAAGCCGGTGAATTTCCTCCGCTGCGCCCGGGGCCAGCGGCCGCATGTACACCAGCGGCTGTACCACCTGGGCCACCAGTGCCGCGCCGAAGCGGCTGTCGCCGGCCACGGCGCGTGCCTTCACCAACGCCTGGCGCTCCCACAGCTGGGCGTGGCGCTGGTGGTGCTCGGCAAAGGCCACCTCACTCACCACCAAGGTGCCCTGGTTGCCGCTGGGGCGCAGCCGGGCGTCCACCTGGTACAGCCGTCCCTCCCGCAGCTGCACCGTCAACAGCGACAGCAGCCGCTGCACCAACCGGGCGAAATATTCCGAATGGCCGATGGGGGCCCGGCTGCCGCCGGCCGTCTCCTCATCCACCCCGCCGCCCTGGTAGACGAAAAGCAAATCCAAGTCCGAATGGTAGCCAAGCTCTGCCCCCCCAGCTTGCCGAGGCCCAGCACCGCCAGCGCGGCCCGCCCCCCGGCGCGCAGCCGGGGCGGCCCAAAGCGCTCGCGCAACTCCACCTCGGCCTGGAAGAGGCAGGCATCCAGCAAGGCGTCAGCCAGGGCGCTCAGCTGCGCGGCCACTTCCGGCACGTCGAGGTCCCCGGAAATGTCTCCCAGGGCAATGCGCAGCACCTCCTCGTTCTTGTACCGCCGCATGGCCCCCAGCCGCTCCTCGTCCAGCGGGGAGCGGGCCAGTCGGCCGCCAAGTTCCGCGGCCAGCCGCTCTGGCGGCTTGTGCGGGCCGCCGCTGTCGGCCTGGACCAGGACGTCCAGCAATTCCGGGTTGCGGACAAAGTAGCCACTTAAAAAGGCGCTTTGGCCAAACAGGCCCACCAGCCGGCGGGCCACGGCCGGGCGCTGCAGCAACAGCCGCAGGTACCCCAGCGGGGCCACCAGGTTGGAGAGAAACTCGGCGAGGAAGAAGAGGGCCTGGTCCGGCTCCGGGCTGCGGGCGCACTCCGAGAGGAGGTGCGCTGCCGGAACGCCGGGCCCGGGCCCTTCCTGCAGCCCGCTGGCCAGAAGCGTGCGCCGCAGCCGTTCCAGCGAGCGCAGGGAGGCTTCGGCGTCGAGGAAGCCACGGGCCACCAGCGCCTCATGGCGCCGGGCGGCGGACAGCTCGGGGTCCAGCGCCAGCGCGAGAAGCGGCTCATCCGGCGTCTCATTGCGCGCCGTCTGCCCCAGCAGTGTCTGGAAGGCGGAGGCGACGAAGCGGCGGTGGCGCCCCAGGTCCGCGTCCAGGGCCTCCACCGACGGAAGGCCCAAACTTTTCGCCAAGCGCAGCCGCTCGCGGGGCAGGGAGGGGAGGGTTTGCGTCTGTTGCTCCTCCACCATTTGCAGCCGGTTTTCTACCCGCCGCAAAAAGACGTAGGCGTCGGCCAGCGCGTCGGCGTCCGGCTGGGTGAGAAGCCCCATGTCGGCCAGGCGCCGCAGCGCAAGCAGGGTGTTGCCCACCCGCAGCTGGGGCGCTTTGCCCCCGTGCAACAGCTGCAGCGCCACGGCGAAGAATTCCACCTCGCGAATGCCGCCCGGGCCCAGTTTGACGTCCTCGGCACTGGCCTTGCCCCGCAAGTCAATTTCAGCCTTCAACGCCCGCAGCGCGTCCACCGCGCCGAAGTCCAAGGTGCGCCGCCAGAGGAAGGGCTCCAGGGCCTTGAGGAATTCCCTTCCCAGCGCCTCGTCTCCCGCCACGGCGCGACCCTTGACCCAGGCGGCGCGCTCCCAGGTGCGGCCGGCCCTTTCGTAGTAGTGCACCGCGGCCCGCAGCGAGAGGACGACCGGCCCGGCGCGTCCCTCCGGCCGAAGCCCCAAGTCCACCCGGAAGCAGAAGCCATCTTCGGTTTGCAGGCTGAGGGCGCGGGTGAGGCCCTCCGCCAGCCGCGCGTAGTAGGTGAGGTTGGGGACGCTGCCGCTGGTGCCGCCGGACGTCTCGCCTTCCGCCCGGTAGAGGTACACCAAGTCCACGTCCGAGCTAAAATTCAAATCCTCGCCGCCCAGCTTGCCGAGGCCCAGCACGCAGAAGCCCTCCGGCTGGGGCGTCCCGTGCCGCAGCCGAAGGGCTGCCTCCAGCGGCGGCAGCGCCGCCCGCAGCACCGCTTCGGCCAGCTCCGCTTGCTCTCGGCCAACTTCCGGCTGCGGGGCGCCAGCCCACAACTCCCGCGCGGCCAACCGCAGCAGCGCGCGCGCTTTGAAGCGGCGCAGCCGCCGCGTCAGCCCCTCCCGGTCCCCCACCGCCAGGCCGGACACCGCGCCGCGCGCCGCTGCCAAGGTGCGGGCCCGAGACCAGGGCCGCTCCAGCCGCGCGCCGGCCAGCCAGCGCAACAGGCCGGGACGCAGCGCCAAAAGCCGCGCCAGCGCCTCGCTGCCCTGCGCCAGGGCGACCACCAACCCGACGGCCTGCGGTGCCTCGCTGAGGGCGGGCACCAGCCGCTCCAGGGTGGACAGCACTGCCGCCGCGTCAAAGGTGGACTCCGCCGCTTGGGCCAGGGCCAGGGCCCGCGCCTCGCCGAGGGCGGTGGAAAGCCGGGCCTGGGCCCGGGCGACGGCGGGGGGAGAAGGCGGGCTGCCCGCGGCCACGGCGGCCCCTCGCCTCCTTAGGCCTGGGCCAGCTGGGACAGCTGGGGACGGGCCCGCTCGGCGTCGGACTCATACTTGAGGACGACGTTGAGGGTGGCGGCCACCACCTCGGCCGTCAACGCGTCGGCGTTGAGGAGCACCAGGCTTTGGGCCCAGTCCAGCGTTTCGCTGATGGAGGGCGGCTTCTTCAATTCCATGTCCCGCAGCTTGGCGACTGCCGCGACCACGCCCTCGGCCAGCTGGGCCGGGAGCGCCGGGAAGCGGGCGCGAAGAATGCGCAACTCGCGCTCCCGGCTGGGAAAGTCAATGTGGAGGTGCAGGCAGCGCCGCTTGAGGGCGTCGGACAGCTCGCGTGCGGCGTTGGACGTCAGCACCACCCGCGGGACATTGGTGGCGCGCAGCGTCCCGAGCTCCGGAATGGTGACGGCGTTGTCCGCCAGCACTTCCAGCAGGAAGGCCTCAAACTCCGGGTCCGCTTTGTCCACCTCGTCCACCAACAGCAGGGCGGGCTCCTCGGACAATAGGGCTTGGAGAATGGGGCGGGGGAGGAGAAAGCGCTGGGAGAAGAAGACGGCGTCGCTTTGGGCGATGCGGTCGGCCGCCTCGCCCAGGCTCCGAGAGCCCTGCAGCGTCTCGCCGATTTTGTCCTTCAACAGCTGGGTGTACAAAAGCTGCTTGGCATATTCCCATTCATAAAGGGCCTTCGCCTCGTCCAGCCCTTCGTAGCATTGCAGGTGGATGATGGGCCGGCCCAGCGCCCGGCCGAAGGCGCGGGCGAAGGCCGTCTTCCCGACGCCGGCCGGCCCTTCCACCAGCACCGGCTTGCCCATCGCGTCGGCGAGGAAGGCGCAGGTGGCAATTTCCCGCGAGGCCAAATAGCCCGTGGCTTCGAGGCGAGCGCGAGCGTCGTCAGCGGAGGCGAAGGGCGGGGTGGGGGCGGAGGCAGCCAACTCGCGCGCAAGCTTAATGGGTTGTGGAGGCGAACGCCCAGAACTGCTGTGGGGAGCCAGGGGGCCCCGGCAGAGCGCCGGCGCGCGTTACCGCCACAGAAGCCGCACCACCACCGCCGCGCCGCAGGCCAACATGGCGAAGCCCAGCACCCGGCGCAGCAGGGCCTGTGGCAAGGCATGCGCCAGCGGCGTCCCAGCCGCAATGCCCAGGCTGAGGGCCACCGCCAACAGCGTCCCGGTGCGGAGGTCCAACATGCCGGCGCGCCAGTTGGCCCAGGAGGCCACCGCGGAAATGGGCACCTGAATCAGTTGTCCCAAGCCCAGAGCCAGCAGCACGGGCTGCTCCATTGCCACCAACACCGGCACCAGGAGGACGGCGCCGCCGGCGCCCACCATGGCCGAGACGAAGCCAGTCAGGGCGCCCAGGGCCAGCAGCACGGCGACGCCCAGGGCCGGCGATTCGGCTGCTCTCTGCTGGCGTCGAAGCACCGCCTGCAGCCCCGCCGTCACCAAAAGCAGGGCAATCAGGGCCTGCAGCACGGTGCCGGACAGCGCAGCGGCCAGCCGCGCACCGAAGAAGGCGCCGGGCAGCGCGGCGGCGGCAAGCCAGCCAGCCATGCGCCAGTGGATGGAGCCGTGCCGCGCGTACAGCGACACCGCCACCAGCCCACTCAACAGGTAGCTGTAGAGGGCCACCGCAATGGCCGCATGCACCGGCAGCCCCAGCCCGTAGGCGAGGAAGGGGACCAGCAGCACGCCGCCCACGCTGGTGCAGCCCAGCGCGACGCCGAGGAGAAGGCCGGCCAGGCAGAGGACGAGGGCGGTGGCAACGCTCAGCACCATGGGGGGGCGGCGTCCAACCGGAGGGCGGCGGCCCAGCTTTGGCTAGCGGCGGGGCTTGTCCAACTCGTCGACCAGGGCGTTCCAGTCCTCTGGGTCCGGGTGCCGGCCGGATTGACTCGTCTCCGGGATGCGGGGCAGGGGAGACGGCGCCGGGCGGGCGACGCCCGGGGTACTTCCGCGGGGGATGGCTGACTCGGAGGCTGCTGCCACCTCCTGGGTGCGGGGAGCGCTGGCGCCCGGACGTGCCTTCAGCCGCGCCAACTCCAGTTCCGCCACCTTCAACGCCCGGCTGCGCTCCTGGACGGCGGCCTGCAGGCGCGCCACCTCCTGCGCCTTGGCGGCGTCTCGGCGCTCGAGTTCCGCGCGCTGGCGGGCCACCAACTCATTGACTTCGGCCGCCATGCGCCCTTCCAACTCCTTGCGCTCCTTCTGGGCCTGCGCCAGCCGGCTGGTGGCTTCGTTGCCTCGGGCTTCAGAGGCGGCCAGGCGGCCCTGCAACTCCCGCTCGGTCCTCACCTTGGAAGCCGCCGAGGCCTCCAGTGCATTCTCCAACTCCTGCGCCCGGCGCGTCCGCGCGGTGGCGGTGGTGGTGGCCTGGGCAAGCGCCGCTTCCAACTCCGCGATTCTGGCGCTGGCGGTGGTGCGTTCGGCCACGCCGGCGGCCTCGAGCGCCTGCAGCTGGCCTCCCACTTCGGCCTGACTGGCGCGGGCCTCGGCCTCCGCTGCCTCCAGCCGCGCCCGGAAGTCCTCGGCCTGCGCGCTGGCGATGCGAAGCTGCTGGCCCAAGCCTTCCTGCAGACGCTCGCGGTCCGCGGCGCTTTCCGCCTGCAGCGCCACCAGTGCCTGACGGCGCTTCTCGGCGTCGGCGCCAGCGCGCTCCGCCTCCCGGCTGGCCGCGGTCAGCTTCTGGGTCAGCTCGGCCACCCGCCGATCGGCGGACTCCTGCAACTCCTTGAGGCGGGCGTCGGCCGCGCGGGCCTGCTCTCCTTTGGCTTGGACTTCGTGGGCCAGGGCGTCGCGCTCGCGTCGCGCCTCGGCCTGCAAGTCCCCCATGCGGGTGCGGCTGTCCTCGGCCTGCTGCACCAGGGCCGTCAAGTCTCCCCGCAGCAACTCCTCGCGCCGGCCGGCCTCTTCTTGAAAGGCGGCCAGCCGTTCCTCCATGGCCAGCTTCTCGTCCTCGGCGGTCGCGGCACGCGCCGTCAGCTGCGTGACTTCGGCCATCCGCGCGCCCAGTTCCAGTTTCAGGTGGGCGTGTTGGTCCTGCAGCTCGGCCAACTCCGGCTCCAGCTCTGCCAGGTGTGCGGCCTGGGCGGCTGCCTGTTGCTGGGCGCGGGCCAGCGCGGCTTGCTCCTGCTGCAGCGCGGCCCGGGACTGTTCCAGGGCGGTGGTGGTGCGCTGCAGCCCCTCTTGGCTGTCCAGCACCAACTGCTCGGTGGAGGCGAGGTGGCTTTGGGATTCGGTGAGGGCCTGCTGGGTGGCCTCCAGCTCTCCACGCAGCGAGGCCAGCGCGCTTTCGCGCTCGCCCACCGTCCCCTCCAGCGCCGTGACGCGCTCGGCCAGGGCCCGACTCTGGGCGTCGGCCTCCTCCAGCTGCTTCATGAATTCCGCCGCCGCCACGGCCCGGCGTTCCAGCTCGGCGCGGGCGTCGGCCAGCTCGGCGTCGCGCAGGCGCAGCGCGGTGGCAGTGCTTGCCAGCTGGCCAGCGACGTCGGCGCGCGCGGCGCGCTCCGTTGTCAATTCCTCCTCGGTGCCCCGCTTCTGCCGAAGCGCCTCCTCCAGGCGGGCGGTGAGGTCTGCTTCCGCGACCCGCTTGGCCTCCACCAGGGCCGCGTATTCCGTCGCCAGTTCGGCCTCGCGCTCTTCGGCCGAAGCCCGGGCCGCGTCGAGTTCGCCCTCCAACTCGCCGATGCGCTCCAGCTTGGTTTGGATTTGGCGGTGGAAGTCCGCATCGGCCGCCTCGCGCTGCTCCACCGCGACCGCCAGCTCGCGCTCCGTCGCCTGCAGCTTGGCGTCGCGCTCGGCCAGCCGGTCCGCCATTTGCGCGGTGAGGTGCTCCACTTCCAGACGGAGGTCCTCCGCGCGCGCTTCGGCGGCGAACAGGCGCTGCTCCAGCGCCTCCGTCGTCTGGGCGTGTTCGACGTCGGCCTTGCTGCGGGCTTCGGTCAGCGTGGCCACCTCGGCGTCCCGGGCTTGGCCGTGGGCCTCCGCCTGGCTGGCTCTGGCCTCCAGCTGCTGGATGGTGGCGGCGCTGGTGGCCTTGGTCCGCTCCAACTCCTCTCGGAGGGAGGCGATGCTGCGGGCATTCTCCTCGTCGTGGGCGTTGCGCTCGGCCTCGGTGCGAGCCAGTGCCTCGCGCAACAGGGCGAGCTCGGTGTCGAGTTGGTTGGCGCGAGCCGTCTGTTGCCGCAGCTCCTCGGTCAGCTTCTGCTCGAGCACCTCCGCCTCGAGGGTGGTGACCGACAGCTGGCGCTCCAGTTCGGCATGCGACTCGGCGGCCTGGGCCGCGGCCGCGGCCGCCCGCTGCAGCTCGTCCTCGCCAGCCAGGAGGTCTCGGCGGGCGGTGTTGAGGTCGCGCTCCTTGCTGGCCACCACCTCAATCAGGTCCTTCTCGGTGGCAAACTTCTGCAGCAGCAAGTCATCCACGGTGGCGCCGTGCTCGCGCTCCTTCTGGAGCATGGCGGCCTGGGCGTCGTTGAAGCGGCGGAGCAAGTCATCGACTTGCATCTTCAGCCCCTGCAGCTCGACGTCCTTCTCATGCAGACGGTCTTCGACGCTGAGCAGCTCGCGCTCGCGCACCGTCCAGATTTCGGAGATGCGTGCCAGCTGCGCCTCACGGGCTTTGAGTTCATCGCGGAGGATTTGGATTTTCCCCTCCGGCGTCCCCATCTGCTCGCGGCGGGTCGTCGTCCGGCGGACCTGACGGGACTCGGCCAACAGCTCCGCCTTGCGGTCGGCGATGGACTGGAAGGCGCGGTCGAGGAAGGCCCGGTCGTCGTCGTTGAGGGCGCTGCGGCGCTCACGGCGTGGCAGCCGGGGCGGGCTGCCCGGCGGCGGCGCCCGCAGGGGGGGCGGCACCGCGGCCATTTCCCGGGTGGGCGTGAGGATGGTGCCGCTCAGCGCGTTCTCCAGCGATTGCTCGACGTCGTCCAGGGGCACCAGCCCGGATGTCATCTGCGCCAAGTCGTCCATTTGGAAGGGGATGCTTAAGTAGGCGTCAGCGGCGTTGGGACTCTGCGCGTGCTGGTTGAGGCCGTCCTGCCCCACGTCCGAGCTGAGCAGCAGCACCGGCATCGGGTGGCTGAATTTGCCCTTCTTAATCTGCCCGCACAGCACGAAGCCGGACTGGTCGGGCAGCTCGGCCCGCAGCACCACCAAATCTGGCCGACGCAGCTCCAGCTCGCGCTGGGCATCGGCCGCCGTGTCGGCGGTGGCCGTCTGGTAGCCTGCGGTGCGCAGGACAGACGCCATGGTGAGGGCGAATTCGTGCTGGCTCTCGACGATGAGGACGCGACGCTCCATGGTCCCTTTCGGGCTGCGACGGCACGGATGCTGGACAGTCTACGGCAGAGGCCCTGGGGCTTGAAAAGGAGGCAACGCGCACCGGCCCCGTGTTGACAACCGACAGCGGGCACGCGACGAAGGGCCCTCGCCTCACGCGCCGGTTAACCAACGAATGACCCGGGACGACCTCGAGCTGCTGGACACGCCCAGTTTGCGCGCCCTCGCACGGAAACACCTCCCGGGCCGGTCCAAGTCTCTGCACAGCCGGGCCGCGCTGCTGACGGCCCTCGCCGCCAAGCTGCTGGAACCGGTTGTGCCGGCCACCCGGAGGCCGCGGAAGCCTTCGCCGAAGGCCGACCGGACGGCAGGTGGGCAGCTGCCCACCTCTGCCGCGCGTGTGCCAGTCGCCCCCCACGCTGCCTCCGTCCCCAGTCCAGCCGCCGGCGGTGGCCTCGGCCTCTCCCCTCCAGAGGAGGTGCTGGTGGAGGAGGGCTTCTTCGTCCTCCACGCCCAGCAGCGCCGGCGCTCCCGCCGTGCCGTCCCGGTGCCGGTGGCCCGTCGGGCGCCACCCCCGCCAGCCGAGCGGCCGTGGCCGCTGGGCGAGGAAGTGCCCCACCTGTTGGCGCGCGACCCCACCACCCTCTTTCTGTTTTGGGATTTCCAGAGGGACTTGGAGCGCGGCGCGGCCTTCGGCCTGGATGCCCCCCACGTCCTTTTCCGGCTGTACCGGGGCGAAACCCTGGTGCGCACGGTGCAGGCTCCACTCAGCCGGCGCAGCCTCTACTTGGGAGGCCTCGAGCCGGGCGACGTGTACAGCGTCGAGGCCTGGCTTCAAGGAAGCGACGGCCACGCCCGTCCCACCGGGCGGCGCAGCGCGCCGCTTCGGCTTCCGCCGGCAGCCCCCTCCGCGCAATTGGAAGTCCGCCTGGTGCGGGTCCCCTGGGAGCAGCCGCTTGGGCCTCAGCCAGTCGCCACCGAATCGGGCCACAGCCTCCCCGCCCCTGGCCGGGTCGACCTTCCGGCCAGCCTCCAGTGGCGCGGCGGCCCGGGCCCGGGTGGCCCGCGCTCGGGCCGTCCCTAAGGCGGCCCGGGCTTGGAAGGCTTCGGCGAAGGCGGCGCGCTGTTGCTGGTGCTGCACGCCCACCTCCCCTACGTCCGTCATCCGGCCCCACCTTTGCCGCTGGAGGCGGACTGGCTTCCGGAAGCGGTGGCCGGCGCGTACTTGCCCCTGTTGGAAGTGCTGGAGCGGCTGGCCGCGGACGGCATTCCGGTGCGCTTCACCCTCAGCCTCAGCCCGACGCTGCTGGCCATGCTGGACGACGCGCTTCTTCAGGCCCAGGTCGGCCGGAGACTCGCCGAGTGGGAGGCCCTGGCGGAGCGCGAGGTGAAGCGCACCGCCAAGGACGCCTCTCTTCGGCCCCTCGCCCAATACCACCGTCGCCGGCTGCGTCACCTTCTGCGGCGTTGGGAAGGCCACCACGGCGCCCTCCTCCCGGCGTTCGCCCGGGCGGCGGCCGAAGGGCAGCTGGCCCTCATCACCAGCGCCGCCACCCACGCCTTCCTGCCGCTGCTTCGCCATCTGCCGGACGCGCTGCGGGCCCAAATCTCGGTGGGGGCTGAGGAATACACCCGGCTGTTGGGCCAGCGGCCGCAGGGCTTCTGGCTTCCAGAGTGCGGGTACTTCCCGTCCATCGAGGGCTTTCTCGCAGCCCAGGGGATGCGCTTCACCTTCCTTGAGGCCCGCGGCGTTGCCTTTGCAGAGCCAAGGCCGGTGGCGTCTGTCTACGCGCCCCTCTTCACTGCCAGCGGCGTCGCGGTGTACGGGCGGGACCCGGACAGCAGTGAGGAGGTGTGGAGTGCCGAGTGCGGCTACCCGTCCGAAGGCGCCTACCTGGACTTTCACCGCGACGCGGGCTGGGAGTTGCCGCTGGAGGCCTTGGCCCCGGTGCTGCGGCCGGGCGAACCCCGGCGTGCGGTGGGCCTGCGCTACCACCGCGTCACCGGACGCACCGCGGACAAGGCGCTGTACCAGCCTGAGGCGGCGCGCCTGGCCGCCGAAGGCCACGCCCGGCAGTTTGTCGCCCGCCGCCTTCAGCGGTTGGCGGAGCTGGCCCCGCAGCTTGAGCGTCCACCGGTGGTGGTGGCGCCCTACGACGCCGAGCTTTTTGGCCACTGGTGGCATGAGGGCCCCCTCTTTCTGGAGGCCCTCTTCCGAGAGGCCCATCGGCAGGGGCTAGGGCTGCGGACGCCCCTGGAAGACTTGCAGCTGTTTCCCCAAGGGCAGCTGGCCGCCCCGGCCGAAAGCAGCTGGGGCAGCGAGGGGACCGCCGGCACCTGGTTGGACGCCAGCAACGACTGGATTCCGCCGGAAGTGCACCGGGCGGCGTGGGCCCTGCGCGCCGCGGCGGCGGCGCCGCGCGCGCGCACCGCGCAGGCGACCCGGCTTCTCAACCAAGCCGCGCGCGAGCTGTTGCTGTCCCAGTCCTCGGACTTTCCTTTCATCCTCCGCGCCGGCACCGTGGTGGCCTATGCCGAAGCCCGGGTGCGGACCCACCTGGCGCGGTTTTGGGCCCTCCTCGCGTCGGCCGAGGGGCGCCGTGGGGACGCCGCCCTGCAGAAGGGCGCCTTCGCCGAGGACGTGCTGTTCCCCAAGCTGAAGTTTCGCGTGTTTGCCCCCGCCTGACTGCCCTCGGGAAGCTGTCGCCGCCCGCGGCTGTTATGGGTCCTATTGACGACTGAAAGACGCAAACTTGAAAGGCAGTTCTCCTCCCCAACCAGCCCATGCCCCCCCCAGGGGGGCGCCTGACTCGCAGCAAGGACTCCGCACACCCAAGATGAAACCCGTCTCCCTCCGCCGCTCCCTCCTCCTTCTCGCCGCCGCCTCCGCCGCCTCCCTGGGTGGACTGTTTGCGGTCGCGCCCACTGCCCACGCGGACACTCCGCCGACAGAGACCGCCGCCCGCGCGGCGCAGGCGCCGGCCCTGCCTTTGCCCTCGTTCGCCCCTCTGGCCGAAAGCGTCAAGGGGGCGGTGGTCAACGTCGAAGTCACCTCCCGCTCGCGCAGCAGCGGCAACGAGATGTTCGAGCAATTCTTCGGCGGCGGACTGCAGCAACGCCCCCAGGTGCGCCAGGGGGCCGGCAGTGGCTTCATCATCGACAAGCGCGGCTACATCCTCACCAACAACCACGTCGTCGAGAATGCGGTCGCCATCCGAGTGAAATTCGACGACGGCCGAAGCTTTGACGGCACCGTCCTGGGAACCGACCCGGCCACCGACATCGCGCTGGTGAAGTTGAAGAATCCGCCGGCCAACCTTCCCGTCCTCAACCTCGGCGACTCCGACGCAATGCGCGTCGGAGACTGGGTGGTGGCCATCGGCAACCCCTTCGGCCTCTCCAGCAGCGTCAGCGTCGGCATCCTCTCGGCCAAGGCGCGCAACATTCACGCCGGCGTCTATGACGACTTTCTGCAGACGGACGCCGCCATCAACCCTGGCAACAGCGGCGGCCCCCTCTTCAACCTGAAGGGCGAAGTCATCGGCATCAACACCGCCATCGTCGCCGGCGGCTCGGGCATCGGCTTCGCGGTGCCCAGCAACTTGGCCAAGGCGCTGGTGCCCCAGCTGGAGAAGAAGGGCTCGGTCACGCGCGGCTTCATCGGCGTGCAGCTTCAGGAACTGACGCCTGAGTTGGCCAAGGCGTTGGGTGCGCCATCCTCCCAAGGCGCGTTGGTGAATTCGGTCATCCCGGACCAGCCGGGGGCAAAGGCCGGGTTGAAGCAGGATGACGTCATCACCCAGGTGGATGGGCGGTCGGTCGCCTCGGCCGACCAGCTGCGACGCACCATCGCCCTGCGCAGCCCTGGCTCGACTGTCGACCTCACCGTCTACCGGGCCGGGAAGTCCCGCGACGTGAGGGTCAGCCTCACCACTCGTCCCGAGGAGGAGGAGGTGGCCCGCCGTGGGCCGGCGGAGCGCGACTCGCACGACGACAGCAACAAGCAGCAATTCGGGCTGAGTCTGGCCACGCCCAGCCCGGAGATGGCGCGGGCGCGGGGGCTTCCCCGCGGCGCGTTCATCACCGAGGTGCTGCCGGGCTCGGCAGCGGACCAGGCCGGGCTGAGGGATGGGATGCTGGTCATCGAGGCCAACGGCCAGGTGGTGACGTCCACCGGCGACTTGAGCCGCATCCTTCGCGCGGCAAAGTACGGAAGTACCGTGCTTCTGCGCGCCCAGGCCCGCGCCGGCGACCAGGCCAGCACCATGCTGTTCGCCCTCGAGGCGCCGTAACGGTTGGGGCTGGCCCCAGGGACGCCCGCTCCTGCGGGGCGTCCCCAAGGGGGGCCGTCCCATTCCCGCCTTCAGTGTCCTTCGTCCGGACGGCGTCGGCGAAAGCCGACGGCGCCCGCTTCGCTGCCGGGGCCGGTGGGGCGGAAGCCGAGACGCTTTAGCACCCGCAGCGACGCTGTCAGGTGGGGAAACGTCTGGGCGCTCACCGTGTGGACCTCAGGACGTTCGCCACCCTTGGGCCGCCCGCAGAAGCCGCCGTGGCCAACCAGCACCCGCCCGTCTTGGCGGATGAAGTACCACGTCATCCACCCCGCGCAGTCCGGGCCGCCTTCCAGAAAGCGCAGCGCGTATTGCGCCGCCTCAGGCGTATTCTGCGGAGGCGGCCACGCTTCTGGAACGGCCGCTTCCAACAGCGCGGCCAGCTGCGCCGGCGAGGCCAGCTCGGCGCGCAAAAGCGCCGGCGTCGCGGCGATGAGGGCCAGCCGCTCCGTCCGCAGTCTCATACCGGGAGCGGGTTTTCCCCGGCCGCCTTCTCGAGGTTCGGCTCGAAGGCGGTGATTTGGTTCCGTCCGCGGTGTTTGCTGGCATAGAGGGCGGCGTCCGCCGCCTCCAACACGCCCTCCAGGGTGCTGGCGTCGGTGGGCAGGTGGGCCACGCCGGCGGAGGCGGTCATTTTGCCAGGCCCGACGCTGCCGAAGGACAGCTCGGCAATGCTGCGCCTCAATTTCTCGGCCACTTCCACCGCGTCGGCCTTGGCCACCTGGGGCAGCACCAGGCAAAACTCCTCTCCGCCATAGCGGGCCACGACGTCCACCCGGCGCAGCTGGCCTTTCAGCACCTCGGCCACTTGGCGCAGCACCGCGTCGCCGGCCAGGTGGCCGGCGGCGTCGTTGACTTCCTTGAAATGGTCGAGGTCCATCATCACCACCGACAGGTGGGTGCGGAAGCGTGCCGCGCGGGCCACCTCCTGCTCCAGCTGGCGGAAGAGTTGGCGGCGGTTGGCCAGGCCGGTGAGGGCGTCGGTGACGGAGAGGGCAACCGTCTCGGCGTGGAGGCGCGCATTTTGGATGGCCATCGCGGCCTGGTCCGCCACCGCCGCCAACAGCTCCACCTCCTCGGCGGCAAAGGCCTCGGTGCCAGTCCGCTGCAGGTTGAGGACGCCCAACAGCCGGCCCTGGTGCACCACCGGAAGCGAAAGCAAGGAACCCTCGACCGGCCCCAGCGGACGGGCGTCCGGGGTTCGCGCCAAGTCGGCCAAGTACACCGGCAGCAAGGACTGGGCGGCCTGGCCCGCTGCCCCCTCGCCCAGCCGGAAGGTGCCCCGGGGGGCACCCGCGCGCGGTGGGACGCTGGCCGCCTCCTCCAGCCTTCCTTCGGCATTCACCAGCAGCACCGAGAAGTAGTCGATGCGCAGCCGCTCGGTCACCAGGGTGCTGATGCGGCCCAGCAACTCCGGCAGCTCCAGCGTCGCATTCAGGCTGCGGGAGACATGGTAGAGGAGAGCAAGTGCGGTCAGCCGGCGGGACAACTCTGTGTTGGCGCGCTCCAGTTCTCCGTGCACCGACAGCTGGGCGCGCGCTTGGGCCAGGCCGCCCCGGGCGTCCGACCCCTCGGACGCGAGCCGGGCCGTCGTCTCCAGCATGTGGTTGAAGCTGCGGGCCAGCTGCGCAATCTCATCCTCACCGCGCACCTCGGCCCGCACGCCCCAGTCCCCGCCCTCGGCGCGGGCCATGGAGCCGGCCAGCCGGCGCAACGGCACAGTGAGGAGCTGCCGCAGCGAGAGGGCCGTGGCCAAGGCCAGGGCGGCGAAGACGAGGACGACGCCGGCCACGGCGGCTTGTGTGCCACCGGCCACCTCGGTTGAGCTGCGTGAACTGTCCACGGCCAGTTGCAGCTGGCCTGCGACGCCGAAGTGACAGGCGTTGCAGTCGCCGCCCCCCACACCGCGGGCGAGGAGGACATTGCCCGCGCGCCGCTGCAGGCGCTGCTCGCCTTCGGTGCTGTCCAACCGGCTGATGCCGCCCACCTCGGAAGGGCTGCTCGACCACATCACCTGGCCGGCCGGGCCGAGGACGCGCACCGCGCGCACGCCCTGCAGGGCCGCGGCGGTGCGCACGGCGGGCGCCACCGCCGGGTGGGCCTCGTCGGCCGACAACCTGACGCCCAAGGTGGCTGCCTGAAAGCTGGAGGCGAGCAAGTCGGCCACCTGCTCGGCCTGTTGCGTGGCTGCGGCATCGGCGGCCGAGCGCGCCCGCAAGGCGAAGACGGCCACCGCGCCCAGCGCCACCAGCAGCGCCGGGACGCCAATGCTGCCGAGTAGCTTTTGAGCGATGGAGCGCACGTCGTTTGCCGGTGAGAAAGGGCGCACCCGCCAGCTTCGCACCGACACAGCTGTCAAAGCATTCCCACCGGGGTGGGCTAAACTCGACACCCTTTGCCCCCGGCGTCGCTTCATGCTCTTCCTCACTTCCAAGCTGATTGAGGTGCCCCACGGCTTTTCGCTGCGCCAAGGGGGCGTCTCCAGCGGCCCGTTTGCCTCGCTCAACCTTTCGGAAAGCGTCGGGGACGCGCCGTTGCACGTCCGGGAAAACCTCGAGCGCTTGGCCGAGGCCACCGGGCGGTCGCCGCAACAACTGGCCACAGTGCGCCAGGTGCACGGGGACCGGGTGGTGCGGGGCGTGCCGGGGTTGGCCGAGTCCGCCGACGGCCTGTGGACGGACGACGCCGCCGGCCCTTGGCTCGCGGTGCGGTGCGCCGACTGCGTCCCGGTGCTGCTGTCCGGCCCGGACGGCCGCCGCGTGGCCGCGGTGCATTCCGGTTGGAGGGGGACAGCGCTGCGGGTGGTGGCCCGGGCGGTGGAGGTGCTGGTGGGGCAGGGTGAGAGAGCGTCCACCCTGCGGGCGGCGGTGGGGCCCTGCATCCAGGCCTGTTGCTACGAAGTCGAACCCCAACTGGCCGAGCGCTTCAGCGCGGACTTTGGCCCCAAGGTGGTGCGCCAAGGGAGGATACGGCCGCACCTCGACCTCAGCGCCGCCGTGCGCTGCACCCTGTTGGCAGCGGGGCTGTTGCCCGAGTGGGTGGACGTGTTTCCGGGCTGTACCGCCTGCGAGCCGGGCCGCTTCTACTCCCACCGGCGCGACGGTGGGGTGACGGGCCGCCACCTCGCCTTCATCGCCCCCACGCCGCTTTCTTGACGCTCTTCTTCCGGCCTTCCTATCCTCTAGAGGAAGCGGCGACCGCCCCACCCATGCGTTTCCACATTCTGCCCCTCGTCCTGGCGTGCGGGTGCGCCACCGACGTGGCCAGCAAGGGCGACGTGCGCGCGCTGAAGGAACAGGTGGAGTCTCTGCAGAGAGAGAATGCGCAGCTGCAAGGCCGAGTCGACGCGCTGGAGAATCAGCGGCTGGTGATGGCGCCCCCCCCAGCGGCGGCCTCTGCCTCGCCGGCCACACCCATCGCAGCTGCGCCGCCGGTGCTGACGGTGGTCAGGCTGAAGCCCAAGGCGTCGCCGCCGCCGCTGGACGTCGAGACGCCGGTGCAGGAGCCAGACCTTGCCGCGTTGGACGTCCTGGCGGCAAAGCCAGAGCCGGCCCTCTCCACGCCCCTTGCCTCCGCGGACCAGGAATACCAGGCGGCGCTGGAAGCCCTGCGGACGGGAAACGTGGGCGGTGCGATTGACCGACTGAAGCGCTTCGCCAGCAGCTACCCGAAGCACCCCAAGGCCGACGACGCGCTGTACTACGCCGCGCTGGGGGAAATTGGGCGCGGGGAGTTGGCGTCAGCGGCGGCGCTGTTGGAGGCGGTGGTGCAGCGCTACCCGGCGGGAGACGTGGTGCAGGACGCACTGTTGAAGCTGGGCGAGGTGCGGGTTCGGCTTCGGCAGCCGGCCGAGGCGCGCGCCACTTACGCCCAACTGGTCCAGGCCTTTCCTGGCACGCCTGCCGCTGTCCAAGCGCAGGCCCGTCTGTCGATGCTTTCGAGGGACCCTTGATGCGCATTCCACTTGTTGTCGCCGTGTTGTGCCTCGCCGCGCCGGTGGGCGCGCAAACCCCGCCACCGCCTCCGCCCCCCGACCAGAGCCCTTCGGAAACGGAAGGGAAGCCGGTGCAGGAGCTTCCCCAGGAAGAGACCACGCCCCCGGCAGCCACCAAGACGACGGCACCGGCCAAGTCCGAAACGGGCGCGGCGCCGGAGTTGCCCGGGACGACGCACACCGTGGTGCCCGGGGACACGCTGTGGGACCTCTCCCAGCATTACCTGGGAAGCCCGTGGTACTGGCCGAAGGTCTGGTCCTACAACCCGCAAATCGCCAACCCGCATTGGATTTATCCGGGGAACCAAGTCCGCTTCTTCACCGGCACCGGGGAGGAGCCGGCCGGGGAGGTGGAAAGCATCGAACCGGGGACCGGAACCCAAGGAGAGGGCGACATCTCGCTGCTCGAGCCGGGGGAGAACAACAGCATCTCGATGGTGGGCCCCAAGCCCTATGAACCGCAGGGGCACGAGCGCTTGCCCCGCGAAGGCTTCGTCACCGACAAGGAATTGGACGGTGCGGGGGTACTCGCCCACAGCTTCGCCGAGACGGACATGCTGGTCACCGGCGACATCGTCTACCTCACCTTCAAGGACCGCAAGGCAGTGGTTGTCGGGAAGAATTACCTCATCTATCGCCCCGACCGGAAAGTGTATGACCCGCGGACTGCGCGGCTGGTGGGCTACCTCACCTCGCTGGTGGGGCAGGCGCGCGTTCTGCAAAACGACAACCCCTACTACGCGCGCGGCGTCATCAGCTTTTCCTTCGACGCCATGTTCCGCGGCGACCGGGTGGGCCCGGCGGGCGAACCGATGGTGCTCACCATCGCTCCAGTGCCCAACACCAACCCGGCTGACTTGGAGGGAACGGTGGTGGCGAACCTCAACCCCTACGTCACCGTCAACGGCGAGCGCAGCCAGGTGGTGGTGAACTTGGGCAGCGCCAGCGGCGTCCAGCAAGGTAACACCTTCACCATCATTCGCCAGGCGGACCCGTACAACCAATGGGTGTCTCCGGCGGAGAACCAGGACCCGCATCTGCCGGCGGAGGTCGTCGGCCAGTGCATCGCGGCTGAGGTGAAGGAGCATGCGAGCACCTGCATGCTGATTCGGACGGCGCGGGAGATTGTCTTCGGCGACCGGATTGTCCTGTACGCGCCGGGCAAAGCACCCGTTTCTTCTCGGTAAATTCGGAGTCTCGGGGGAGGCCCTTCCGGGCCGCGCGCTTGACCGGGCTGCCCGCGGTGCTTATGACAGCCGGCCCCAAGCGGCCCATGCGAGTTGTCCGCCGGGGCCACGGGAGGTTGTCGCCGGCCATGCACGTCGTTTTTTTGTCTGTCGCTTCCGCCCACGGCCCGCCCACCGGACGCGCCCAGCCCGGTGCAGCCCGGGCCCGGTGTCGGCCGGCACAGTGCGAGAGGATGTAAGGAAAAAATGCCTCAGAGAACCAAGAAGGCGACGGCAGAGAAGGCGAGCGTTTCTAAGCCCTCGGCGCGCGCCCCGTCGACGCCAGGCGGCGCTGCGGCGCGCCGCGCGCCAAGCGCCCGCCGCACGACGGCGAAGCAGGTGGCGGCTTCGACCGCCTCCGCCAAGCCAAAGCCGACATTGGCCAGTCTGAAGGCGCCGGCTGCCCCGCGGCGGGGCGGCGCTCGCTACCTGGTGGTGGTGGAATCGCCGGCCAAGGCAAAAACCATCAAGAAGTACCTCGGCGCGGGCTATTCGGTGAAGGCGTCGGTGGGCCACATCAAGGACCTCCCGAAGTCCAAGATGGGGGTGGACGTCGAGCACGGCTTCAAACCCGAATACGTCGTCATCAAAAGCAAGGAGAAGGCGCTCGGCGAGTTGAAGAAATTCGCCCAGACCGCGGACACCGTCTACCTGGCGACCGACCCGGACCGCGAGGGTGAGGCCATCGCCTGGCACATCAGCGAGGAGTTGCGCCATCCGCATGCGGTGCGGGTCCTCTTCAATGAAATTACGAAGAAGGCCATTCAAGCGGCCATCGCCCACCCGCTGGCGCTCGACCGCAGCAAGTACGACTCGCAGCAGACGCGCCGCATTCTCGACCGGCTGGTGGGCTATGAGATTAGCCCCATCCTCTGGGCCAAAGTCCGGCGCGGCCTGTCGGCCGGCCGCGTGCAGTCGGTGGCAGTGCGCCTGGTGGTGGAGCGAGAGGGGGAAATTCGGGCCTTCGTCCCGGTGGAATACTGGACGCTGGACGCGGAGTTGGAGGGCAAGGAGCCGCCGCCCTTCCGGGCCCGGCTGTCCAAGCTCGACGGCGCCAAGGCGGAGGTGGCGGACCAGGCCACCGCCGAGGCGCTGGTGGCGGAGCTGCGGAGCGCGCAGTACCGGGTGTCGAAGGTCGAGCGCAAGGAGCGCCGGCGCAACGCGCCGCCGCCCTTCATCACCAGCAAGCTGCAGCAGGACGCGGCCAACCGGCTGCATTTCACCGCCAAGAAGACGATGACGCTGGCCCAACGCTTGTACGAGGGCGTGGAACTCGGCGAGGAGGGGCAGGTCGGCCTCATCACCTACATGCGCACCGACTCGGTCCGGCTGTCGGCCGACGCGGTGGACGCGGTCCGCGGACTCATCCGGACGCGCTACGGGCAAGAGGCGCTTCCCGAGGAGCCGGTGATTTTCAAAGGCCGGAAGAGTGCGCAGGACGCGCATGAGGCCATTCGGCCCACGTCGCTCGACTACCCGCCGGAGCGGGTGAGGCCCTTCGTTGAGCCGGACGTGGCGCGGCTGTACGAGTTGATTTGGAACCGCTTCGTCGCCTGTCAGATGAAGCCGGCGGTGTATGAACAGACCACCGCCGACATTTCCGCCGGTCGCGCCATCTTCCGGGCCACCGGCTCGACGCTGCGCTTCGCCGGCTGGCTGGCGGTGTACGGTGAGGTGCCGGTGGAGGAGGACGCCGAGAAGCCGGCGGCTGGCGAGGAGGCGGCCGAGGAAGCCACCGGGGTCTTGCCGCCGCTCACCGAAGGGGAATTGCTGAAGCTGCGCCAACTGTTGCACGAGCAGCACTTCACCCAGCCGCCGCCGCGCTTCACCGAGGCCAGCCTGGTGAAGGAATTGGAGGAGCAAGGCATTGGCCGCCCGTCGACCTATGCCGCCATCCTCTCCGTCATTCAGGACAAGAAGTACGTGGAGAAGCTGGAAGGGCGCTTCCATCCCACCGAACTCGGGAAAATTACCACCGAGGAGTTGGTGAAGCACTTCCCGACCGAGATGGACGTCACCTTCACCGCCGGGATGGAGGAGAAGCTCGACCGCATCAGCGAGGGGGAGGCGAAGTGGAAGACCGTTCTGCAGCAATTCTGGGACCCCTTCAAGGTGACGCTGGCCCAGGCGGCGGTGCAGATGCGCGATGTGAAGCGCGAGGAGACCCCCACCGACATCGTCTGCGAGAAGTGCGGCAAGCCGATGTCCATCAAGTGGGGGAAGATGGGGCGCTTCCTGGCCTGCACTGGCTACCCGGAATGCAAGAGCACCAAGGACTTTAAGGAAGTGGATGGCAAGGTGGTCCCGGTGGCGGAGCAGACCACCGACGAGGTGTGTGAAAAGTGCGGCAAGCCGATGGTCATCAAGCGCGGTCGCTTCGGGCGCTTTATGGCCTGCTCCGGCTACCCGGAGTGCAAGAGCAGCAAGCCGCTGTCCATCGGCGTGGCCTGCCCCAGCTGTAAGGTGGGCTACCTCACCGAGCGACGCAGCCGCCGCGGCAAGGCCTTCTTCGGCTGCCACCGCTACCCGGATTGCACCTTTGCCGCGTGGGACCGCCCGCTGCCGGAGGCCTGTCCCACCTGCGCTTCGCCATACCTGCTGCAGAAGTACAGCAAGCGCGATGGGGCAAGCGTGGTGTGCCCCAACAAGGACTGCGGCTACCGGCGCAGCGTTGAGGAGCCGGGGACGACGTCATCCTCCGCTGCCTGAGGCGCCGGGGGGCCGTCGCTTTCTGGTTCTTGACACCTCAGCCTCGAAACGGGACGATTTGAGGCGATGGCATCGAGGGACGCCCGCGCTCGGCGGGGCCGTTTTGAATCGCCTTCCCTGCCCGCGCCCTTGAGCGGCGCTCCCGCTCCGAAAGGAACCACCCGTTGGTACTCCCCACACTGAACCACCTCTTGGATGTGGTGGTCCTCGCTGCTGCGCCGGCCGCTGGTGGCAGTGTCAAAAACAGCATCGTCCGCTTCTTTCAAGAGGGCGGACCGCTGATGTACGTCAACATCTTCTGGATGGCGGTGGCCATCGCCGTCATCGTCGAGCGCATCGTCACGCTCCTCTTCCGCTACAACCTCAACGCCGAGCCCTTCATGGACCAGATTACGAAGCTGGTCCTCCAGGGAAACGTCGACCGCGCGGTGAAGCTGTGCCGGGCGGCACCCAATGCGCCCTTGGCGAAAGTCATCAGCGCTGGGCTGACGCGTGCCAACCGCGGCGAGATGGAGGTGGCCAAGGCGGTGGAGGAGGCCCTTCTTGAATACACGCCCCCCATCCAATCGCGAATTCCATGGCTCTGGTCGCTGGCCAACATCGCCACGCTGGTCGGGCTGATTGGCACCATCGTGGGCCTCATCGGCACCTTCCAGGCCCTCGGCAACGTCCCGGCCGACCAAAAGCAAGCGCTGCTCTCCAACGGCATCTCCGAGGCGATGAACAACACCGCCTTCGGTTTGTCCATCGCCGTCACCTGCATCGTGGCCCACCTCTTCCTGTCGGCCTACGCCAAGCGGATGGTGGACACGGTGGAGTTGAGTGCGCTGAAGCTGGAGAACATCCTCTCCCGGCGCGCCGCCGGCGAGACGTCGGCCATGGACTACGAAAAGTCGGCCTGACGGATGGCCTTCTTTTACAGCCGCCGAAAGCTGAAGCCCCGCGAGGAGCACGAGCTGGGGGAACTCAACATCGTTCCCTACCTCGACGTCCTGATGAACCTCATCATGTTCATGCTGTTGTCGATTACCGGCTTAGCGGCGTTCGGCATCCTCAACGTCAGCGCGCCCAGCTATGGCGGGGCGGCGGCGTCCCCGGACGAGGGGGACAAGCCCAAGCTGCTGTTGTCGGTGCTGGTCTCCAAGAAGGGCTTCTACGTGGCGGGCGCTGGCGGAATCCTCGGCCCGCAGAGTGGCTCGGTGAATCCGGCCGAAGTCCCTCCCACCCTGCCGAGAAGGCCCGATGGCAGCTATGACTACGCCGGCCTGACTGCGGACTTGGTGGGCGTCAAAAAGGAATTCCCCGCGGAGACCAAAGTCATCATCGGCGCCGAGGCGGACATCCCCTACGAAGTGCTGGTGAGCACCATGGACGCGGTCCGCGAGTCGCCGGCGCCGGAGAGAAAAGTCCTCTTCCCCGACGTGACGCTGGGAGCGCTGTAAAATGGCCGGCCCCCAAGCCCCTCCCTCGCCGTCCCTCGATGACGAGACGCTGCAGCGCCTCATGTTTCGCAAGGCGATGACGCGCAAGAAGCGCATCGAACGGGACTACCATGCCCAAATTCGCGAGCTGAACATCGTCGCGATGATGGACATGATGACCATCATCCTGGTCTTCCTCCTCAAGTCCTACACCGCCTCGGCCATCTCTTTGACCCAGTCCGAGGACATCAAGCCGCCGGTGTCCAGCACCCGGGCCACTCCGCGGGACACGGTGGCGGTGACCATCACCCCCAAGGACATCCTGGTCGGCGACCGGGTGGTGGTGGCGCTGGAGCACGGGCAGGTCCCGCCGGCGGCTCTCAACGGCCGGTTGGTGGTGCCGCTGGACCAGGCCCTGCGCCGGGAAGTTGAGAAGCTGAAATACATCGCCGAGAGAAACCCTGCGGCGCCCTTCAGCAAAGAGTTGTCCGTCATTGGAGACCGCCGCATCCCCTATGACTTGCTCCTCACGGTGCTGTACACCGCCGGGCAGAACGAGCTTGAAAACTACCGCTTCGTGGTCCTGCAACGAGGGGAAGCCGCCGCCAGCGAGGCGGCCCCCACCAACTGACGAAAAGCCCTTGGCCCCCCTGGTGCCCCTGTGACGTAGGTCCAGGACCTCCAGCGGGCACTGGACTTCGGCCGGCCCCCGTTGCAGGAAGCAGGCTGCCATGCCCGCGGTGACAGTCATTGGAGGCGGCCTCGCCGGTAGCGAGTGCGCCTACCAGCTTGCGCGCCGCGGCCTCAGCGTGGTGCTGCGCGAAATGAAGCCGGTGCGGCGCTCGGCCGCCCATCGCAGCGACGCGCTGGCGGAATTGGTGTGCAGCAACTCCTTTCGCTCGGACGCGGAGGACAGCGCCATTGGCATGCTGCACCATGAACTTCGTGCCCTTGGCTCTTTGGTGCTGGGTGAAGCCGACCGGGCGCGGGTGCCAGCAGGCGAGGCCCTCGCGGTGGACCGGAGCCGCTTCTCTCTGGGCGTGACGGCAGTGCTGACCCGCACTCCGCGCCTCTCGGTGTGGCACGGGGAGGTGGAGAAACTGCCCGAAGGGACGGTGGTGGTGGCCACTGGCCCACTGACCGCGGAGGCGCTGACCGGCGAACTCGAGCGGCACGTCGGGACGCGGCTTTACTTCTACGACGCCATTGCGCCCATCGTCTCCGCCGATTCAGTGGACACCACGGTGGCCTTTCGGGCCAGCCGCTGGGGGCGGGGAGAGGGGGCGGACTACCTCAACCTGCCGCTCGAGGAGGAGGCCTACCACCGCTTCGTCGAGGCCTTGCGCACCGCGGAGAAGGTGACGCCGCATGACTTCGAGGAACCCCGCTACTTTGAGGGGTGCCTGCCGGTGGAGGTGATGGCCGAGCGCGGGGCGGAAGTGCTGGCGCACGGGCCGATGAAGCCGGTGGGCCTTTCCGACCCGCGCACCGGGAAGCGGCCCTACGCGGTGGTGCAGCTGCGCCAGGAGGACGTCGGCGGAACGGCCTACAACCTGGTGGGCTTCCAGACGCGCCTCACCTGGCCCGAGCAGCGGCGGATTTTCCGCACCCTGCCGGGGCTGGCCGAGGCCGAGTTTCTCCGGCTTGGCCAAATCCATCGCAACACCTACGTCGACTCCCCGCGCCTTCTGGGGGCGGACTTGTCGCTGAACAGCCAGCCCCGCCTGTTTTTCGCCGGCCAAATTACAGGCGTGGAGGGCTACGTCGAATCCGCCGCGTGCGGGTACTTGGTGGCGCTTTCTGTGCACGCGCGCCTTCTTGGACGGCCGTTTCATCCCCCGCCGGCAGGGACGGCACTGGGTGCCCTGTACCGCCACGTCACCGGCGAGGCCCACCCCGCCGGCCACCCCCACACGCCCACCAACGTCACCTTCAGCCTCTTCCCGCCCCTTCCCGGGCGGGTGCGACGGGAGGACAAGCGGGGGGCCTACCTGGCGCGGGCCCAGCGCGAGTTGTTGGCGTGGCGTCGGACGCTGGGGGGGGACCCGGCCGCGCTGCACGCCCGCCCGGTGGGCCTGCCCGCGCCCGGGCGGAGGGCGGTTGGGTGAAGGGCCAGCGGCGGTGGTGGGCGGCGGCGCTGGTGTTGGCGGCTTGCCCCAAGCAGGCCGAAGTCCCCGCCAAGCCGCTGGTGGGAGGCCTCGGACGGCGCCTGGTGGCCGGGGCCGGGACGGACCTCCGGCTGTCCCGTGACGGCGCCTGGGCCACGTTTTTAAAAAGCCCGGTGCGCCCGTCCTTGGAAGGCGTCAACCCGGACAGCATCAACCCCAAAAGCGCCGTGGGCGAGCTGCTGGCTGTCTCGCTGGCCACTGGTGAAGCGCGCAGCCTGGCGGCACACGTGCCCAACAAGCCGGGGGCAGCCCTCTTCAGTCCAGACGGCCGCTGGCTTCTCTTCCTCACCGACTTCGACTTGGCCTCCGGGGCCGGCACGCTGCGGACGCAGCGGCTGGACGCACCCGGCGAGGCGGAGACGCGCGGCCACTCCGTCAGCTTCGTCACCGTCAGCCCAGACGGCCGCTTCTTCGCCTTCGTCGACGCCGGCGTGCTGAAGCTGGCGCCGCTGGAAACCGGCAGCAGCGCGCGGGCGGTGGCGACGGACGTCTCCACGGCGAAGTTTGCCCTGGGCGGCACCCGCCTCCTCGCCCTGCGGCGCGCCGCCGCGGGCGGCGCCCTGTTGCAGCTGCCCACCGAAGGCGGTGCCGCCAGCAAGCTGGCCGAACGGGTGGCGGACTATGAAGTGGCCCCAGACGGCCGCCACCTCGCCTTCACCGAAGCCAGTCCCCTTGCCCGCGACGTGTGGGACCTCTGGGTCAGCAGCTTGGACGCCGGGCCCCCGGTGAAGGCAGCCTCCGGGGTGGGGCTGTATGGCTTCTCCCCGGACAGCCGTTGGCTGGGGCGCATTGAAGGCAAGCGCGACGCGATGGGCCGGGTGGTGGTGGGGGCCTTCCTGGTGGGGCCGGCCAGCGGCGCAGAGGCCCGGCCGGTGGGAAGCAAGGTGGGGCGCTTCGGCTTCGCGCCCGACGGGTCGGCCGTCTGGGCGCTGGACTTCTACAATCAACAGCACGACCGAGGGACGCTCCTCGTCGTCGAGCTGCCTTCGCGCAAGGTGCGGACGCTGCTGGAGCGGGCCCACACCGGCGAGTGGGGCAAGGACGGCCGCTTTGTCGCCTTCAACGTGGAAGTCATCCAACCGCTGCCCAGCATGGACCTCTACCTCTATGTGCGCGGCGAGGAGCAGGCCTTCCGGGTGAAGGAAGGCGTCTACGGCTTTGCCATTGCACCCGGGGACGTGCTGCTTTTCCGCAGCGAATGCCTCCGCCAGTCCCAGCGCGACCAGCCGCGCTCCTGCGGGCTGAGCGAGCTTGACCTGGCCCAGCCACACCAGGCCCCGAAGCAAATTCTCGAAGGCATTTTCAGCTTCAAGGCCTCCGAGACGGGCGAGCGGTTGCTGGTCTCCTACGCCCGGCTGGACTCCGACACCTACGACACCGCCGTCTACAACCGGCGCACCGGCGAGCGGAAGACGCTGGACACCTTCACCCTGTTGCCGGCGCTTTTCGCCGACCCGGCCGGCAAACGGGTGGTGTACCTGGTCTCGGAAAAGGGCCGCTCGGGGCTGTACCTGTGCGAAGCCGGACCGTGAAATTTGGGCGAAGCCCTGGGCTGCCGTAGCCTCGCCGGCGCCCGTGCAAACCACCCTCGCGGACTTCCGGAAGGCGCTCCAGCGGCGCGGCGCCTCGCCGCACACCGTCCGCAACTACCTGCGCGACGTCACCGCCTTTGGCCGGTACCTAGAAGCGCAAGGGACGTCGCTTCTCGGGGCCAAGCACCTGGCAGTCCGGGGCTGGCTCGGCGTCCTGGCGGTGGACCACGCGCCGCGCAGCCGCGCCCGGGCGCTGGCCTCGGTGAAGGCCTTCTACCGCCACCTGGTGCGGACCGGGCAGCTGAAGGCCAATCCGGCCGTCCACATGCGGGGGCCCAAGCTGCCCGTCACCCTGCCGAAGTTTCTCCCGGTGGACGAGGCCTTCGCCTTGGTGGAGCAGCCCGGCGAGGCCAGCCTGCTTGCGCTTCGGGACCGCGCCCTGTTGGAGGTCCTCTACGGCGCCGGACTTCGCGTCAGCGAAGCCTGCGGGCTGTCGCTGGACGACGTCGACCTGTCGGCGCGCGTGTTGCGCGTCCTTGGCAAGGGGAAGAAGGAACGGCTCTGCCCGCTTCACCCCCAAGGTGCCGAGGCGCTGCGGCATTGGCTCGCCCGGCGCGGCGAAGTGCTGGCCCGTCGCCGCCGAGGCCAGGACGGCCGCGCCGTGTTTCTCAACTTCCGGGGGGGTCGGCTGACCGCGCGCAGTGTGGCCCGGCACCTTGAGGCCTATGCCCGCGCGGCCGGCCTCCAACGTCACGTCAGCCCCCACGCCCTTCGGCACAGCTACGCCACCCACCTGCTGGCCGGGGGCGCCGACGTGCGTAGCATTCAGGAACTTCTCGGCCACGCCAGCCTCTCCACCACCCAGCGCTACACCCACGTCGGCGTCGAGCTGTTGCAGGCGGTGTACGACAAGGCCCATCCCCACGCCTGAGGTTGCCGCCCTCCAGGGCCGACAAACCCTAGGCCTCTTCAGAAAGCCGGTCGCCGGCCCTTCCCCGCCGAGCGAGCGGCCGTCGAATCGGACGCCTTGCGCGAGGGAGCTGTGCCGGAGGAATTGGTAGGGCAGGGGCTGCCCTGTTACATGGACGCTGATGCTGCATGGGACCACCATTCTCTGTGTGCGCCGCGACGGGAAAGTCGCACTCGGGGGCGACGGCCAGGTGACACTGGACAAGACGGTGATGAAGGCCAGCGCCCGCAAGGTGCGCCGGCTGGGGGACGGCTCGGTCATCGCTGGCTTTGCCGGCGGCACCGCGGATGCCTTCTCCCTCTTCGAAAGGTTCGAGGCCAAGCTGAAGGAGCACCGGAAAAACCTCACCCGGGCCTGCGTCGAGTTGGCGAAGGACTGGCGCACCGACCGCGCGCTGCGCCGGCTGGAGGCACTGCTGTTGGTGGCAGACGCGGAGAAGACCTTCCTCCTCTCCGGCAGTGGCGACGTCATTGAGCCCGATGGCGGCGCCGCCGCGGTGGGAAGCGGAGGCCCCTACGCCCAGGCCGCGGCCCAAGCGCTGTTGGCCCACTCGACGCTCCCGGCGCGGGCGGTGGCCGAGGCCGCGCTGCGCATCGCGGCCAACATCTGCATCTACACCAACGACCAGCTCAGCTTTGAGGAGCTATGAGCAACCTCACGCCGCGCGAAATCGTGAGCGAGCTCGACCGCTACATCATCGGACAGACAGCCGCCAAGCGCGCGGTGGCCATCGCGCTGCGCAACCGCTGGCGCCGGCAACAAGTCCACGGCGAGCTGCGCGAGGAAATCACCCCCAAAAACATCATTCTCATCGGCCCCACCGGGGTGGGGAAGACGGAGATTGCCCGGCGGCTGGCGCGGCTGGCCCAGGCGCCCTTTGTCAAGGTGGAGGCCAGCAAATTCACCGAGGTGGGCTACGTTGGCCGCGACGTCGAGTCGATGGTGCGGGATTTGGTGGAATCCTCCTTGGCGCTGGTGCGGGAGGAGGAAGAAGCCAAGGTCCGCAGCCGTGCGGCCGAACGGGCCGAAGACCGGTTGATGGCGCTGCTGCAAGGCGCTGGCACCCGGACGCCGGGGGTGGGCTTCACGCCAGCGCCTCCGCCCCGCATGGGCGATGCGGAACGGGAGAAGCTGAGGGCCCAGCTGCGGGCGGGAACGCTGGACGACCGCATGGTGGAGCTGGACGTCCAGGATGTGCCGGCCGGTGTGATGCGCGGCTTCTCCGGGCCAGGCCTCGAGGAGATGGGGGCCAACCTGGCTGAGATGTTCAAGTCCATCCCCGGGCTGCAGCGGACCCGCCGGCGAACGGTGGGTGTCTCCGAAGCCCTGCGCCTGTTGGAGCGCGAGGAGTCGGAGCGCCTGGTGGACCAGGACCGCATCAGCCGCGAAGCGCTGCAGCGCGCGGAGACCAGTGGCATCATCTTCATCGATGAAATCGACAAAATCGCCAGCCGTGAGGGGGCCCACCAGGGCGGCCCGGACGTTTCGCGGGAGGGCGTGCAGCGGGACATTCTTCCCATTGTCGAAGGCAGCACCGTCACCACCAAGCACGGGCAGGTGAAGACGGACCACGTCCTCTTCATCGCCGCCGGCGCCTTTCACGTCAGCAAGCCCTCGGACCTGATTCCCGAGCTGCAGGGGCGCTTCCCCATCCGGGTGGAACTGGAGCCGCTGGGCCGTGCGGACTTGGCACGGATTCTCCGCGAGCCGAAGAATTCGCTGTTGCGGCAGTACACCGCTCTCTTGGAAACCGAAGGCGTCCGGCTGCACTTCACCGAGGATGCCATCGAGGAGCTGGCGGCGGTGGCCCAGACGGTCAACGACCGCACACAGAATATTGGCGCGCGGCGTTTGCACACCGTGCTGGAGCGACTGCTTGACGAAGTCTCCTTCTCGGCCAGCGACCCAGCCTCTCCCCGCGATGAGCAGGTGGATGCAGCCTATGTCCGGCGGCGCTTGGCGGCGGTCGTCGAGGATGAGGACCTTTCGCGGTATATCCTCTAGTCGAGCGTCCGCCGCAGGGAGGAGTCCCCGTGCTTACCCCGCTGTCCCCCACCGCCGCCGTCCAGCGCACCTCCACCGTGCAGAGTCAGGCCTGGATGGAGCGCGCCCGCGTCAACCTCCTCCAAAACTACAAGCAGCAGCCGCTGGTGTTGGAACGAGGGCAGGGGACGCGGGTGTGGGACGCGGACGGGAGGGAATACTTGGACTTGCTGGGCGGCATCGCCACGCTGCCCTTCGGGCACTGCCATCCGGAAATTACGGCGGCGGTGAAGGCCCAGCTGGACAAGCTGTGGCACGTCTCCAACGTCTTTTTCAGCGAGCCCCAAATTGCGCTGGCCGAGAAGTTGCGCCAGGCCTCCGGACTGGACCGGGCCTTCTTCTGTAACTCCGGTGCGGAGGCGAATGAGGCGCTGCTGAAGCTGGCCCGCAAGACACAGCGGGACCGCGGCCAGACAGAGCGTTTCGAATTCATCTGCTTCGAGAACAGCTTCCATGGCCGCACCTTGGCCACGGTGACCGCCACTGGCCAGTCCAAATACCAGCGCGGCTTCGAGCCGCTGCTTCCCGGCGTGCTGCATGTCCCGTACGGGGACGTGGAGGCCGTGCGCCGGGCGATGGGGCCGCGCACCGCGGCGGTGCTGGTGGAGCCCATCCAAGGCGAAGGCGGCGTGCGGCCGGCGCCGGAGGGCTTTCTCCGGGCGCTGCGTGGCCTTTGTGACGAGGCCGGCGTGCTGCTGCTGGTGGACGAGGTGCAGACCGGCCTCGGGCGGACGGGGCGGATGTTTGCCTTCCAGCATGCCGGCATCCGCCCGGACGGCTTCAGCCTGGCCAAGGGCCTGGGCAACGGCCTTCCCATCGGCGCCATGGTGTGCACTGAGGAAGCCGGCCGTGCGCTGGTGCCCGGCACCCACGGAAGCACCTTCGGCGGTAACCCGGTGACGGCCGCGGCTGCACTGGCCACGGTGAGCCTGGCGATGGAGCCGAGCTGGCTCAGCGCCGTCCGCAGCAAGGGGGACTATTTCCTGGCTGGGCTGCGGGGGCTTCAGGCCGAGCTGCCCGAGCAGGTGGTGGACGTGCGAGGGCAAGGACTCCTCCTCGGCGTGGAATTGGCGAAGGACGCTGGGCCGGTGGTGGGCCGGATGCGCGAGTTGGGCGTGCTGTGCAACCTGGCCGGTGAACGCACCCTCCGCTTCGCCCCAGCCTACCTGGTGACGTCGGAGGAAATGGACCGGGGCATCCTCGCGGTGCGCCGCGCGTTGGCGACACCTTCCGCCGGGGACCTCCGGTCCGCAATTTGACAAGCGTTTGTGGGCAACCCCTAGAGTCGAAACCGACCTGCTGAGCGAGGACGTGGCCCCCAACACCGAGCAAGAGGCTGCGCTTTCGGAGGCGGTGGAGCTGCCGCTCGACCGCAAACGAGAAATTCTCGCGCGCGAGGCGGCCCTCGGTGATGACCATTACGCCTTTTTAGGCCTCAAGCCCGGCGCCTCGACCAAGGAGGTGAGTGCCGCCTACCACGAAGCCTCGCGCGTCTTTCACCCGGACCGCTATTTCGGCAAGCAACTGGGCAGCTACCAGAGTCGCCTGGAGCGCATTTTTCGCCGCCTCGCCGAGGCCCACGCCACGCTGGTGGATGCGGCCAAGCGTGACGCTTACCTGCGGGCGCACCCGCGACTGAGGGCCGCTGCTTCGGCCGCTGCCGCTGCCGCGGCGGCCCCGGCAAGTCCCACCGCCACCCCGGAGGACGCCGCCCGTGCCGCGGAGCGCCGCAACCGCCTGGCCCACCATCCGTACCTGGCGCGAGGCGCCCAGGCCAAGTCGCTGGTGGAGGAGGCCCGTTCCCAGCTGCAGTCCGGGGCGACCGAGCGCGCGCTGGGGCTGCTGCACCGCGCACAGAAGCTCGACCCTCGACGAAGCGTGGCGGCGGCTTTGCGGGGAGAGGCCGAGGCACAGAAGAATGCCGAGCGTGCCAAGACCGAATTGCAGCGCGCGAAGGAGGCCGCCGGCTTGGGGGACTCAGCCGGCGCGGTGACCGCCTACCGGGCGGTGCTGTCCTTGGACCCCACCTCGCATGAAGCGGCACTGGCCGCCGCTCAGCTTCTGGCCCGTAACGGGACTGCCGTGGAAGCGCGTCCGCTGGCCCAGAAGGCGGTGGACCTCAAGCCCGACGACGTCGAGAGCCTTTTGCTGTTGGGCTCGCTGTGCGTGCAGCTGGGGATGAATAAGCTTGCCCGGCGGCACCTTGAGGCAGCGGTACGACGCGACCCAGGCAATGGCCAAGCCAAGCAACTCCTCAAGAAACTCCGCTGGGTGTAGGGTGCGAACGGGGGATGGCCGACCACGAGCCTGTCATTGGAATTGACCTCGGGACCACCAACAGCGTGGTGGCTTTGGTCCAGGGCGGCCAGCCGCAGGTCATCAAAAACCGCACCGGGCAGCTGCTGACGCCTTCGGTGGTGGCACTGACGGCTGGCGGAAAGCGGCTGGTGGGGCAACTGGCCAAGCGCCAGGCCATCACCAACCCGGAAAACACCGTCTACGCCAGCAAGCGGCTCATCGGCCGGAAATACAGCTCGGCGCAGATTCAGAAGGCCCGCGAAGTGCTGCCCTACCACCTCCTCTGTGGGGAGCACGATGACGTCCGGGTGCAGCTGGGTGACCGGCCGGTCTCGCTTCCGGAAATCTCCGCCGCCGTGCTGCAGGAACTGCGCAAGGACGCCGAGGCCTTCCTGGGGCGCACCGTCACCAAGGCGGTGGTCACGGTGCCCGCCTATTTCAACGACGGACAACGGCAGGCCACCAAGGACGCGGGCCGAATCGCCGGGTTGGATGTGCTGCGCATCATCAATGAACCGACCGCCGCGGCGCTGGCTTATGGGTTTGCCCGAAGCCTCAATGGCAAAATTGCCGTCTTTGACTTGGGCGGCGGCACGCTCGACGTCAGCGTCCTGGACGTCTCCAAGGGCGTCTTCGAAGTGGTGGCCACCGGCGGGGACACCTACCTGGGCGGCGAGGACTTCGACAACCGCATCATCGAGTGGCTGGTGATGGCCTTTGCCAAGGAACATGGTGTCGACCTGCGCAAGGACCGCATGGCGCTGCAGCGGCTGAAGGACGCGGCCGAGCGGGCGAAAATGGAGCTGTCCACGGTGCAGGAGACCGCCATCAACCTTCCCTTCCTCTACACGCCCGCGGGGGGGACCTCCGCGCTGCATCTGCAAGCCAGCCTCAGTCGAGCCAAGCTGGAGGAGTTGACGCGGGACCTGGCCGAGCGGTCGGTGCAGATTGCGGAGGGGGTGCTGGTGGAGGCCAAGGTGCGCGCCTCCGACTTGAAGGAAATCATCCTGGTCGGAGGCATGACTCGCATGCCGCTGGTGCAAGCGCTGGTGCAGCGGCACTTCAAGGACCCCTCCAAGGGCGTCCACCCGGAGGAAGTGGTGGCGCTCGGCGCGGCCATCCAGGCCGATGCGCTGCTGCGCCCGGACAGTCAGGTGCTGCTGCTCGACGTGACGCCCCAAAGCTTGGGGGTGGCCATTGCCGGGGGGTACACCCGGCGGCTGATTGCCAAGAATACGACGGTCCCCACTTCGGTGACCGAGACCTTCCACACCAGTCGCGACGGGCAAACCACGGTCAAAATCATGGTCCTTCAGGGGGAGAGCGACGTCGCTCACCAGAATGAGTTGCTGGGGGAATTCATCCTCTCCGGCCTGCGACTGGCCACCCGGGGCGAGGTGGAAATCGACGTCACCTTTGACATCAACGCCGAGGGCATCGTGTCCGTCTCGGCGCGCGACCGTGAAACCGGCCTGCAGCAGTCCATCATCGTCACCGCCTCCGGTGGCCTGACCGACACCGAGTTGAAGGACATCCTTGAGGAGCAGGAGGACTTCCTGCTGGATGCCGGTGCCACCTCGGAGGTACTCCACAAGCGGACCGCCCTGGAGAATGCGGCCAAAGAAGTGGAGACGCTGATGCCCCAGGTCCGCCAGCTGGCTGGCAACAGCGAATTTGGCCGGGACGCGCTGCGCAAGGCAGAGGCGGTTCTCGCTTCCAGTAAGGCGGCGGCGAAGAGCTCCGACTTGATTCTACTGGCCGACTCGGTGGACCAGCTCGAGAAGACGCGGACGCTTTTCGTCGGCGTCCTGGAGCGGTTGGGAGCGCGACAGACGTGAGCGGCGGACGGGCCATCCAGCTCGTTGAAGCGGGTCTGTGGTTGCGGATGAGCGGCGACCTCGAAGGGGCTCGCCGCCTCTTCGAGCAAGCCCTGCGGCTCGACCCGGGCTGTGACCGCGCCCGGGAGCTGCTGGGGACGGCGCCTGTCGTCGACGCCCTTCCCGAGGAATTGCAGAGCGTCCCCGACTCCACCACCAACCTTTTTTCAATGCCGCTGCCGCGGCTTTTCCCGGACCCGGCGACGGAGAGGCCCGAGGGGCCCACCGACCCCTTCATTCCACTGGCCCCGACACCGCCGCTCCCTACCGGAGGTGCCGCCGCGCCGGCGCCGGTGCTGCAGAAAACGACTCCAACACCCGCCCGCGGCCCAACGCCGGCCCCGGCGGCGCCGCCCGCGGGGTGGCAGCGGGGGACGCCGCCGCCTTCGCCGCCGGCCGCAGCCGGGCGAGGAACGCCAGCGCCAGCGCGCCGGACACCGCTGCCTGCGCCCTCGCCGGCGGCCAGTCGCACCCCCGCCCCCAGTTTCCCGCCCGCCCCGGTGGGCCGAGGCACGCCGGTGCCTTCGGTCGCGCCTTTGGCAACCCCCGCGCCGCTTGGGCGCGGGACGCCGCTTCCTTCGGCATCACCCGCGGCGCCCGTCTACCGGACGCCGGCGCCTTCCACCTTGCCCATGGGCGCAGCGGTTCCCCTTCCCGAGCCGCTGGCCCGGCCCAGCCCGGCGCCCGCCTTCGAGCCTCCGGCGACGGTTGGGTCCGATGACTGGTGGACGGACGGTGTCTCGACTCCTGCCGCGCCACCGAAGGACGCCTGGGAGGTGGGACGGTCCCGGCCGACGACGGTGCCGCCCTCGGAGGCGACAGAAGGGGACGCGCTCAACCTGGTCACTGCGCTTCCGGCGAGCGCCGGTGGGACCCCCCTGCCGGCGAAAATGCCGTCCGACCCGCGGTACGAGGCGCGGCTCCTGCTGCATCGTGCGCTGGAGCTGCAGGGGCTGGATGACCACAGCGGCGCGCGGGAGCTTCTCCAGCAGGCCCAGGCGCTGGACCCGGAAGCCCCGGAGGTGGCACGGGCCTTGGCCGACAGCGAGCAAACGCTGCAGGCGCTGTACGAGTCTAAGTTGGGAAAGCTGGCCACCATCCCCCGGGTGAGGCTGCGCGAGGATGAAGTCATCTGGCTCAACCTCGACCACCGGGCAGGCTTCATCCTGGCCCAAATTGACGGCACCATGTCCTTCGACGACTTGTTCAGCGTCTCCGGCATGTCGCGCTTGGACACCGCGCGCATCCTCGTCCAACTTCTCGACCAGCGCGTCATCGTCCGCTAGGGCCGCCCCCAGGGCCGCCCCAGCACCGCTGTACCGGTGCCAACGGGGCAGCCGCTGTGCTTTGCGCCGGGCCCGCTGCTTTGGTGGGCTTTGGGGCTTCTGGTGACAGCCACCCCCCTCTTCCAAGTGCGCCAGCTGGCGCAGGACCCAGCCGACTGGGCGGCGGCCCGGGCCCACCTTCACGCCTACAGCGCCGGGCTGGGGGTGGACTTGTCCTTCCAAGGCTTCGCCGAGGAGTTGGCGGATTTGCCGGCGGCCTATCCGCCGCCGGGCGGCGTTTGGTTGGCCCTGGCGGCCGACGCGGTGGTGGGCTCCGTTGCGCTGCGCCCGCTGGCCAGCGGGGTGGCCGAGTTGAAGCGCCTCTTTGTGCTTCCTTCCGCCCGGGGGTACGGCGTTGGCCGGGCGCTGGTGGAGGCCGCGCTGCGTGCGGCGCGGGCCGCGGCCTTTCAGGCCGTCCGGCTGGACACGCTGTCGGGCATGACGGAGGCGCAGGCGCTGTACCGGGCCCTCGGCTTTCGCCCGATTTCCCCCTACGGGCCCAAGGCGCTTTCGGGCACCCAGTACTTCGAATTGGCCTTGGCCGAGACGGCCGCGACCAAAGGCGTTAGCCGCGGATAAGGCCGGTGAAGACGCCGCGCACTGCCGGCCGGCCGTGCTGGTTGACGGACTCGGTGCGCACCACCAGCACCTGGTGACGGCCGCGCATCGAGACTTCCACCAATTCGCCGTGGGTGGTGAGGACGTCACCAGGCCGAAGGACTTCGAGAAATTCGAAGTCCTGGCCGGCATGCACCAGCCGAAGCAAGTCCACCCCCAGGGTGGGGTCGAGCATCGCCGCGCCAAAGGGGGCCATGGCGAAGGCGACGGCAAACGTCGGGAAGGCGATGACGCCTTGGTAGGGGCCCGCCGCTGCCGCAGCTTCGTCATGGAGGACGGGGTGGACGTCCGGTGGAACACCGGACAGCCCGAGGATGGGGGCACCGCCGGAGATGGCCGTCACGTACTCGCGCATCTTTTCGATGCCCACCGTGTAGCGGTAGGGCCCCCAGCGACGGCCCACGAAAGAAGCGTCGACGGCCATCAGCGCGCTCCTCGGGTGCGCGACCGGCCCTCCACCGTGACGTCTTTCAGCACTTCTTCCCCCCGCTGGTTTTCCGCGCGCAACGAGGCCTGCACCTGCTCGGCGTTGACCGCCGTCACCACCCCGCGAAAGGTGAGGGTGTCCTCCAGCGCCACCGGGCGGCTGAAGCGGGCGTGCACCCGGGTGACGGCGCCCGGGTCACCCAGGTAGCGCGCGAAGCAGTCCACTGCCCAAGCCAGCGTGCACATGCCCTGCAGAATGTTGCCGCCCAGCCCCGCCAACCGGCCAACCTCGGCGTCAATGTGAATCGGGTTAAAGTCGCCAGAGGCGCCGGCGTAGTAGATGGGCCGGTAGCGGTCGACGTCCCGCACCAGCTCAAACGTCTCTCCCACCGTGTAGCTCGGCATCAGCGGTCCTCTCCTAGAGCTTAATTTCGTGCCTCATCCAGCGGGTCTTCCACTTCGTCGCGAGCCTCTGCGCGTCGCTGGTAGACGTCGCGGACATAGGCCATCAGCCGGTCAAGGTAGCTGGTCAGCGGGGGACAGCGCACGCCGGTCGCTTCCAGCAGTTCCTGGGTGGCGTGGCTGGTGAAGAAGGCCATTTGGCTGACATAGCTGAGGGCGGCGCGTTGGGGGCGAGCCAGCTTGTCCAGAAAGGGCAGGCGCAAAAAGACGTCGGCTGCCAGCGCCGGGAAGTTGAAGCGGGGCACCCGCTTCTGGGAGCGCTCGGCGATAATTTCATAGACGCGGGCAGTGCTCATCGGGCTTGGGTCGACGAGGTGGAAAGTGCCTCCCACGCCGCGTGGGTCCCGGGAGATGGTCCAGGCGGCCTGCACCACGAAGTCCACCGGGACCACGTTGAGGGGAGCGGCCCCGCCTCCGGGGAGGGGAAGCGGCACCACCAAGGGACTCATCACCAGGAGAATGGCCAAGGCGTAGGGCCCCTCGAAACGGTCCACTTCGCCGGTGGTGGAGTCGCCGATGACTGTCGATGGCCGGAAGATGGTGACTGGCAGGGTGGACGCCGCCCGCGCCACCAGCTGCTCGCCCTGAAACTTGGTTTCCTCATAGGAATTGCGAAACGACTGGCCGCGGTCGAGCTCGTCCTCGGCGATGATTCCCACCCGGTCACCGGCCACGTGGCAGGTGGAGAAGTGGTTGAAGCGCCGCAGACGGGTGCATTCCCGCGCCAGCTCCAGGACGTTTCGCGTTCCATCCACGTTGACCCGGGTGGCGGTGTCGCGAGAGACGGTGAAATGTCTGGCCGCGGCCAGGTGGAACACATCCGTCACCCTTTCAGTGACCCGCGCCACTTCCTCGCCGCTCAGGCCGAGGTGCAAGTCGGTGACATCGCCGGATAGCACCTCGGCCGAGGCGCCCTTCAGCCGCTTGGCGCGACTTCGCGCCTCTTCCAGGAATTTCGGCTGCGCCAACAGGAAGAGGTGTCCTTTGGCATCATTCCGGGCGATGTGCTCCACCAGCCGCTTCCCGATGAAGCCTGGGTAGCCAGTGACGAGGTAGGTGCCGGGTTCTCGAGTCTCTGGCATCGGGCACTCCAGTCTAACCTCCGCCCCCGAGCGCCCTCCAAATCGCAATCACCTGCTGCCGCGCGCTTTCAGGGCTGCCGGTGTTGTCCACCATCCAGGTGGCCACGGCCCGCTTCTCCTCAAGGGGAGCCTGGGCGCGGATGCGGCGCTCTGCCTCCGCCGCACTCAGGCCGTCGCGTGCCATCAACCGGGCCAGCTGGACGTCCTTCGGGACCCAAACCAAGACGACGCCGTCCATCTGGTGGTGGAGTCCATTTTCGATGAGCAGCGCGGCGTCGTAGAGGACGGTCCTCACCCCAGCTTGCTCCAGGCGCTTCGTGCGCCGCTGGACCTCCTCTTGAATGCGGGGATGGAGGATGGCGTTGAGGGCGGCCCGCTCCGCCGGGTCCGAGAAAATCAGCGCCGCCAGCGCCGCGCGGTCGAGCTCGCCGGCGGGGTTGACGGTGCCGGGGAATCTCCGCGCCACTTCCTCCAGCGCTGGCTGGCCGGGGCGCACCAGGTCGCGCGCCAAGAGGTCGGCGTCGATGAGGGTTGCCCCCAGACTGCGGAACATCTCGCTGACGGTGCTCTTCCCCGAGGCAATGCCACCGGTGAGGCCAACCAGGCGCACGGCGCGCCTCCCGAGCAGCGTCAAGGGGTGCGGGTGGACTTTACGGACTGGAAGACGAAGGACTTCACCTTATCCCCCTCCTCCTCGAAGAATACCGCCAGCCCGAGGCGTGGGTAGAAGTAGTAGGTACGAAAGTCCTCGGTCAGCTTCTTCTGAAAGCAGTTACCTGACGGGGGCGCTCCGCTGACCGGGCAGGGCGGCCCATAGCTGCTTTCCACCGTCTCCCGGTCCACCACCGGCCCGGGGAAGACGTCGATGCGCTCGACCAGCCCGGTGGCCGGGTCGACGCGGAATTGCGCCTCCGCCGTGCCTTTGATGGCTGACGTCCCGTTGTAGGCCAGCACCTGGTGCCCATCGACGTTGAGGGTCTTGGAAGGGGGCCCGAAGCGCTTCACCACCTCGTCCTTTGAGGTGACCCCAGGCTCCACCCCATTCCAGGCGCGGGCCTCGGCCAGTGCTGGCAGTAAGAGGGTGAGGAGGACGACGAAGGAGGCGCGCGCGGACAATTCCCAGGCAGTCTAGTCGACCCGAGGCCAGGTGCCTCAAGCTGCCGCGTCCGCCCACACGGGGGTTGCCGGTGCGCGCGAGCGTCTGGTACGCCCCCTGACAAGCATGCGAGGCCCGCTTCGACGCGTCTGGATGGCTGCGGTGGGCGGGGCCGCGCTTTGTTCCGCGGTGGCCCTGGGGGCTGAATTTCTGGGCCCGGAGAGTTGTAAGGCCTGTCACCCGGACGCCTACGCCGCGTGGAGCACGTCCAAGCATGCCCGCAGCACGGAGTCGCTGACGCGCGAGCAACAGCGAGACCCACGCTGCACCGCCTGCCATGCGCCCAACGTCAGCGAGCAAAGCGTGGGCGGCGTCAGCTGCGAGACATGCCACGGCGCGGGCCAATATTACGCCCCGTCCTACGTCATGAAGGACTCGGAGCTGGCGCGGCTGGTCGGCTTGTTGGACCCGGGCGAGCGCTCCTGCCGCAGCTGCCATGACCCAAGCTCGCCCTCGCTGTTGCCCTTTGACTTCCCGAGCAAGCTGAAGGCGATGGACCATTGGAGCGCATCGCGCGCCCGCCACACCACGTCGGGCCTACCGGCGCGGCCGTGATACGGGCGGTTGAGGCGTGTTTTGTCACCACCGCCGTCGGCCCGGAGGGCTACCCGTCCGGTGGGACGCCGGAAATTGCCTTCGTCGGACGCAGCAACGTCGGTAAGTCCTCGATGGTGAATGCCCTGGCGGCCCGGCGGAAGCTGGTCCGTGTCTCCAACACCCCGGGCCGCACCCGGACCCTCAACTTCTTCGATGTTGAGCTGGTCCGAGGTGACACGCGACGCGCGGTGCGCTTTGCGGACTTGCCGGGGTATGGCTTCGCCAAGGTGCAGAAGGCGCAGCGAGCCACCTGGGAAAAAATGGTCAGCACCTACCTCGAGGGCCGGGCGCAGCTGCGGGGCGTGGTGGCCCTGGTGGATGCGGAGGTCGGACCCACCCCGGACGATGTGCGCACCCTTGGCTACCTACAAGCGGCAGGGCGGCCGACGTTGGTGGTGGCCACCAAACTTGACCGCGTGGCGAAGGCGCAACGGCGCCCCCGACTGCAGTCCATCGCTCAGCTGCTGCAGGTGGACGTCGACCGGGTGCTCGGTTTCTCGGCAACGGAAAAACTGGGAGTCACTGAAGTGTTGGAGGCAGTGTGGGAGCTCACGGGTGCGCGCGACACCTCTGTTGACCCAACCGGCACCTGCACCGATGATTCCTAGATGGTGGAGAGGCAGATGATGCGCGGGGCAATTCCTGTCCTGCTTCTGGTTTTCGGTGCAGTTGCGGGGTGCACCTGCAACGGCAACGTCTCGCCGCTCACCGACGGCGGCGGAACGCCGCCGGATGCGGGCGACGCGGGTCCTCCAGACTCGGGTACGGACCCCTGCGCCTACTACTACTGCCCGCCGCCGAGCAGCGACGGAGGGGTGGTGCTCATCACCTTCGGCAACCCCGACGGCGGGGACGGTGGCATGGGCTTTAGCCTCGACGGCGGTCAGACCGGAAGCTACGGCAACGGCGTCACGGTGAATCCGAATGGTCAAGTCACGCTGAGCAGCACCGACATCCAGCTCAACTTTGCACTGATTGCCAACTGGACGCGGGGGACGGTGTCCAAGTTCGACACCAAGAATTCGCTCCCCGACGGCGGGATTATTGAGTTGGCCCGCTACATCAGCGTCATTCCCATCGATGGCTTGGGCAACCCCAACCACTCCAGCTCGGCGCAGGTCTACAACCCCAGCCGCACCGCCATCGACATCAACAGCGACTTCTGGGTGGCGAACTTCGCAGCCAACGCCAACCAATACTTCTCGGCGACGAAGATTGCGGGAAACACTTACGACTGTGTCGACCGCAACGGCAACGGCGTCATCGATACCAGCTACGACAACCCGGACAGCGGTACCTACGGCGTCATCGGGCCCGGGGAATACTACGTGCCGGTCGACCCCACCAATGTCCTCCAATACGACGAGTGCGTGCTCTTCACCCAGGAACTTGGCGCCATCAACCCCAATGGCGCCTTCGGTGAGGGGTCCATCGCCATTGCCCGCGGCTATGAAGGCGCTCCGGGCGACGTCTGGGTGGGAACCTGGATTGACCGGAAGGTGTGGCGACTCAACCCGCTGAATGGCGTGCCCCAGTTTGTCGAAGCCGACGGCGGCCTCTCCATCGCCGTTCCTGACATCGAGCCCTACGGTGCGGCGGTCGACGCCCTCAACCGGCTGTGGGTGGTCGACCGAACCCGCAACAACTTGGTCCTCATCGACGCCAACTCCTTCGCCCTGCTGGCGGGAAACACCAGCCTCGGGCTGCCGCGAATTGCGCCCCCCGGTGGCCTGGTGACCGGCGGCTATGGCGTTGCCGTCGACGGGCTCAACCGCGTGTGGATACCGAGCTGGGGCAGCGGCCCGTTCGCAACCTCCTTCGCACCCGATGCCGGGGCTCCCACCACCGGAACGTGGACCCAGTACAGCTTCGGTGGCCTCACCAGTCAAAGCGGAACCGGCCCGGCGCGGCCGCGCGGCGTGGCCACCGACGTGGACGGCAAGGTTTGGTTCACCTCAGACAGCAAATTTGGCACCAGCAGCGGCTCGGCGGCGATGGTGTTCGGCATTGACGGCCTCGATGGCGGCTCTCCCTACCAATTCAACACCCCCACCGGCCCCACCCCCGTCATCGACGCCACCGACGTCAACAGCAAGACCAGCATCGGCGTTGGCCTCGACCAGGACGGGAACCTCTGGGTGAACAACTCCAGCGGCAACGTGATGAAGGTGGACCGGAACACGGGGGCCGTCACCAAGAGTCCCCCCCAGGTTGGCGCGCTTTACAGCTACTCCGACTTCACCGGGTACCAGCTGCGCCACATCACCACCAACCAGGGCAGCTTCTACCAGACGGTGGCCGGCTGCTCGCGCTTCGCCCAGTGGAACACCGTCACTTGGGTCACCACCACGCCGCCCAACACCAGCGTCGTGCTGTATGTGCGCGGCTCGAACAATTTCGACTTCACCCTGTCGCAACAGTACGGCCCTTGGCCCTCGGCGCCGGCCAGTGGGGCCAACGGCTACACCGTCACCACCGTCTCCAACCTGCAGGCCGCGCCTGGCCCGGTCCCGCAATTCAAGTACCTGCAGCTGCAATTCGTCCTCGTTTCCAGCGACCAGACGAGTCAGCCCTACCTCGACAGCTTCTCCATCAGCAGCAGCTGCAACACGCCCATCAACTGACGGTTGCACCCCAACGCCAGCCTCCGCGTAGCGCGTCGGTAACCCCGACGTGCTAGTCAGGAGCCTGAGGGGCCATGGCGAAGCACCGGGCAGGCAATGGCCAGGACCGCAAGGCCGCACGGGCGCAGCTGGTGCGCCAACTCCAACGGCTTGAGCCCAAGGCGCGCCTCGGGGCGCTGACTGACCAGCCGGACGCCGCCGCCCTGGTGCGCCGCCTTCCCGCAGAAGCGCTGTACCTGGACATTCGCTCGGTGGGACTGGCCGACTCCACCGACGTCGTCCAACTGTCGTCCCCGAGGCAGTTTCAGGCCTTCGTCGACTTGGGCGCCTGGCAGCGTGACCGGCTCGACAGTCATGCCCTACTGGCCTGGATTCGCGCCGCCCGCGGCGACGACGCGGCGGCCTTTCACGCCCAAGTGGCCGGCCTCGACTTGGAACTCATCGAGTTGCTTCTTCGCCAGCACACCGTCATCCACGACTTGGAGGAGGAGCCAGACCTGCACGTCGAGGGGCTGACGCTGGATTCGGCGGACGGCCGGTACCGGGTGGAGTTTCGGGCCGAGCAGTCGGTCGACCAAACCGCCCTGCGCGCGCTGCTCATGGACTTCATCGACAAGGACGGACTCGGCCTGAGTCGGCTCCTCGAGTCCGCGCGCTGGGCCCTCCCCAGCGAGTTGGAGGAGGTGGCCTATGGCTTTAGAAATGCCCGCCTCACGGACTTGGGATTCCCGGACCCGGAGACGGCGCGCTCCCTTTTCGCCCGGGTGCCCCTGCCGCCGGCCTTGCCGTCCACCGACGACAGCCTCTCGGCGCTGGTGCACAGCCGGGAGCGGCCGCCGCTGTTGGCGCCAGCCCTGGAAGCCCTCACCGCGGATGAGCGGGACAACTTGGAGGACGAACTCCGGACGGTGGTGAATGCGGTGCTGGTGGACGGACGGGCGGACCCAGGCGACCCGGAAGCCATTCGCAACGCCAGCGAGCGCGCGCGGGACACCCTCGAGCTTGGCCTCGACTACCTGTCGGGCGGCAGCGTCGCTCGGGCGGTGGAGGTGGTGCGGGCCGAGACCTCTCGCCACATTTTCCAAGTTGGCTTCACCTTGGGCCTGCGCCTCAAGCACCGCGCCGACCGACTTGCGCGGCGGCCGCTGGCGCGCCTGGACGGCGAATATCTCCTCTGGCCCGACGTCGCCGCCGCCGTGGTGGCGCTGCGGCGCGCCCGGCCCCTCCGCGCGCTGCGCGTGGAGGGCGCTGAGCCGGTGCCCTTCCGCCGCCTGCGCGAGGTGCAGGAGGCGGAGGCGCTGCTGGAAAGGGCGGAGCACCAAGAGAGGCTGCTGTCGGCGCTTCTTGGCGGGACCGAAGAGGGGGCTCGTGCGGCACTCTCCTCGCTGGGCGAGGACTGGCCGGTGGGGGGCACGCCGGCGGTGCTGTTGTCTGCGCTGGCTCACGCCGCGCTGGAAGGGAGGCTGCGGGTGGCTCCCGTGCTGCGGGCACAGCTTGGGCCCCTGGCAGCGGCGCTGCTGGAAGGTGGGACGGAGGCACCCCGGTTGAAGAAGCAGACGCGGGATGCCCTCGTCTCTCAGCTGCAGGCGCTGGCTCCAGGCACGGGCGAGGAGGCGGCGCGTCTGGTGGACGGGGCCCTGCAGCGGCTGCTGGCCGAGGCCGGCCCGGCGCTCGCCCGGGGAGAGCTGCCGGCAGAACTGTCCACGCTGCTTCCGGTGCGCGAGGCCTAAGGCTGGCCTAAGGCCCGAGCCGGCGGAGGATTCATGACACCGGGTCGCATCGTCCGGCGTGATTCGCTCAACCGGCGCGGCCCTCGCGCCAGCGAGAGGTCGCCTCTCCGCACCCGAAGCGGCCACATTAGTTTGGTTCGGCGAAGGGCGTGTGACCTAAGTTCCGTTCCGGTCAGGAGGCGCTGACGACGGTGGTGGCGCGTTTGACGATCTGCATCGTGCTCGGGTCTGCGGCGGGTGCCACTTCACCCGAAGCAGTTCTCGTGGTGGCACCACAAGAGGTTCAGGTACCGAAAACAGCGAATCCGCCTCGGATCGACGGGTCCCTGGACGATCCGGCGTGGCAACGGGCCGCAAGTTTCAGGGATTTAAAGACCATGCACCCGGTGACGGGAAAAGCTCCTTCGGAACCGACGGAGATTTATCTTACGTACGATGGTAACAGTCTCTATGTCGGACTCCGCGCCTTTGACAGTGAACCGGATAAAATCCAATCGCAGGCCCAGCACCGAGATAATCCGGAAGGCGACGACTGGGTCGCATTTTGCCTTGACACGCGAAATGACGAGTTGAGCGCACTTTTCTTCAAGGTTACTCCCGGTGGAGTCCAAGTCGACGGTACGCTGGATGCAAACGGCGATCCCAACACGGCCTTCGACACAAAGTGGTCTAGCGCAGCAGTCCGGACCTCAAGCGGCTGGACCGCCGAAATGGCCATCCCCTTCAAACGCCTGCCATTCAGGTGGAGCGAGCAGGTCGTCATGGGCTTCAAGGTGGCCCGCTTCATCAGCCGTACGTCCGAGGAAGTCGACTTCCCTGAAATCCTTCCTGACAAGGCACCCCAAGTTAGCCAATTCCAGAAGGTCCGATTCTCCGGAATCGAGCGGAGCCAGGTCCCTATCGATGGGCCCCTGATTGATATCCACGAGATGAAAAGACGCAAGCTTCGCCTGAAGGCCGTGCCTGACATCGACACTTATGAGGGCCGGATTCGGGAGTGGGGCGACGCGTCCGTCGTCGACTATTTGGTGTTTCAGTCTCGCGAACTTAAGCCGGCGGCGAAGCCGTTCCATTTCTCCCGGAAGCTACAAGATGGCAGGGTGGCGGAGCTGTTCAGTCGCCTCGAATACTTACCCGGCAAGCGAGTCGAGACGCTCGAACACTTTCTGCGAAGGACCGAGACCACCTCGTTCATTGTCATCCAGAACGACACGATCCTCTACGAGAGATACTTTAACGGTTACAGGAGGGACTCCGTCGCTACTTCCTTCTCGGTTGCAAAATCATTTGACTCGACGTTGATCGGCATTGCTATCGACGGAGGGCTGATCGGCAGCGTTTCGGACCCGATCACGAAGTACCTTCCCGAGCTGGCACAACGAGACGAGCGCTTCCGCCTTATTACCATCAGGGACTTGCTCTCCATGGCATCGGGGATCAGGTACGAGGAGAGCGGGCCCTACTACGATGGCCGAGTCACTTACCTCGAGCCGGATTTGCGAAAAGCCGCGCTCGATGACACCGTTATCGTGGAGCCTGCAGGAAAGCGGTGGGTCTATAACAATTATCACCCACTTCTGATTGGCATGATTTTGGAGCGGGTTTCAGGAGCATCAGTTACTGAATACTTGCAGAAGCAGCTGTGGGACAAGCTAGGAATGGAATATGGCGGCTCGTGGAGCACTGACCGTCCGCGGAACGGTTTTGAAAAAATGGAGAGTGGCATCAATGCTCGGGCCATAGATTTCGCGAAACTTGGCCGTCTGATGCTGAATGAGGGGCGATGGGAGGGAACCCAGGTTGTAACCGCGGCCTGGGTGGAGGAAGCCACACAACCCGAAGAGAAACCGTCCAGCTATTATGGAGAGGATTCCTTTTTCATCTCTCAAGGGCACTACTATAAGTACTTCTGGTGGGGAGACAGACGTCCGGGCGGCAAGAGCGATTTTTACGGCCAAGGCAACAAAGGGCAATACATTTACGTTTCACCCCAGAAAAACCTGATAATTGTGCGCAACGGAATTGAATTCGGCCTGACACCTTTTCAATGGGTGCATTTGTTCCGTGACTTTGCGAACGCGATGTAAGGGCGCCGCGCCAATTCGGGAGGCAGCCCCTTCTGACGCAGCGGTCTTCCCATCCCGCGTCACTCGCCGCGGACGTCCGCGCCAAGGGCGTCCTCCACTCGGCGGAAGCCGTCCCGCCGAAGCAACGCCCGCAGCCCTTCCAGCAACTGATGCACCAAGCCTGGGCCCTGGTACACCAGCGCCGTGTACAGCTGCACCACCGAGGCCCCGGCGCGCAGCCTTTCATAGACGTCCTGCGGCGTGGCCACCCCGCCCGCACCCCACAGCGCCAAGCGCCCGTTGGCGCGTCGCGCCGCCCGCCGCAATGTCTCCATCGCCAGTCCCCGCAACGGCCGCCCGGAAAGGCCGCCCTCCTGGGAAGCCCACCGGTGGGCAAAGGGGCGGGTGATGGTGGTGTTGGTGGCAATCAGTCCCGAGGCTCCAGCCTCCAGGGCGACGTCCACCACCGCGTCCACCGCCTCCGGCGTCAAGTCCGGGGACACCTTCAGAAACAGCGGCCGGCCGGGAGCCACTGCGTCCATTCGGCTGCGGACGGCACCGAGGAGCGCGGCCAGCAGCTCCGGCTGCTGCAACTCTCGCAGCAGCGGGGTGTTGGGGCTGCTGGCATTCACCACCAGGTAGTCCGCATCGGGGGCCAGGCGGCTGACGCAGGCCAGGTAATCCTCCGCTGCGTCCTCCAGGGGTGTCTCCTTGTTTTTCCCAATGTTGATGCCCAGCGGCCCCGGCCGCCATTGCGCCGCGCGCAGGGACGCGGCGGCCGCCTCGGCGCCGGCGCTGTTGAAACCCAGCCGGTTGATGAGGGCCCCATATTCCGGGAGGCGGAAAAGGCGGGGCGCGGGGTTGCCGGACTGGGGCCTCGGGGTGACGGTCCCCACCTCCACCGCGGCGAAACCAAGGGCGAACAGACCGGACACCGCATGCCCGTCCTTGTCCAGCCCGGCGGCCAGGGCCAGCGGGTGCGCCAACTCCAGGCCAGCGCTCCGCAGCCGCAAGTCGACGGCCGCCGTGCCCCCCCGTGTGCGAAGCGCGCGCGCGCGGGTGCGCCGGCACCAGGAAGGCCAGCGGCTGAGCAGCGCCAGCAACGCCATGCCGAGGGCGTGGGCGCGCTCGGGCGGCAGCAGGAAGAGGAGGGGTCGGAGGAAGCGGTACAAGGAGCGGGCTAGCGGATGAAGGACGCCTCCCGGGCGGTGGCCAGGGCTTGGTCCACCTGTGCCGGCGTCATGACACCGTGCTTCTCCACCAGCTGGACCTCGGACTGCATGTCAGTCTCCAACAGGTAGGGCCCATCGGTATTCAGTGTCACCTTCACCCGACGGTCCAGCAGGGTCTGCACAATGTGGCGCAATTCGTCGACGCCCGAGACGGCATGGGTGTGCAGGTTGGACGTCGGGCACAGCTCGAGCACCACGCCCTGCTCGCGCAGCGCCCGCATCGCCGACTCGTCGTAAGCGGCGCGAATCCCATGGCCAATGCGGTTGGGTTTGAGGCGCTCCACCACCGCCATCACCCCTTCGGCGCCGGTGCCGGCGGTCTCCCCGGTATGGACCGTGGTCTTCAGGCCCGCGGCTCGCGCCCGCGAGAAAAGTTCGCTGTAGCGGTCCAGCTGCGTGCGGTCCTTTTCCAGCGCCTCATTCTCCGTCCCGGCCAAGTCAATGCCCACCACGCCGCGGTGGGCGTAACGGATGGCCTTCTCGACGATGATGGCATTCAGCGCGGGGTCGAACTCACGGGCCAGACAAAAGATGAGGCCCCCCTTCACGCCATATTCCAAGACCGCCCGGTCCATTCCGCGCAGCGAGGCGTGGATGATGTGGTCCAAGTCCAGCTCGGCATGGAGGTTCCGCTTCATCGGGTTGAAGCGAAGCTCCATCTGACTGACTCGGCTCCCGCGGTATTCTTTTCCGAAAACCTCGTAAATGCTGCGCTCCATGGCCATCGGGGAGCTCTGAATTTTCTCGGTCCAGGTGTGCATAATGGCCAGGTAGTCGTCCAGGCTGGCCACCTTGTCGGCGCGGGCGGTAATCAGCTCGACGAATTCGAAGTAATTCTTCGTCGGCAGCTTGAAGCCCTGGGCATGGGCGATGGACCACAGCACGTGCGGGGCGACTGCACCGCCCACGTGGATGTGCAGGTCGATGAGGTCTCGCGGGGCCATGTCGGTGCACACGGTACGCGAGCGGCGGTGCAGTCGGCTAGAGTGCCGTTCCTCGACATGGCGACTCTCATCGACGGAAAAGCCATCGCCGCCAAAGTCCGCGCCGAGGTGGCCAAGGATGTGGCGGAGATGAAGGCGAAACACGGCCTCGTCCCCGGCTTGGCGGTGATGCGGATTGGGGAGGACCCGGCGAGCAAAATCTACGTCACCAGCAAGCGAAAGGTGGCCGGCGAGCTGGGCTTTCACGCCCTTGAAGTGCACCTCCCAGAAGACGTCAGCCAACAGCGAGCGCTGGAGCAGCTGGAAGGCCTCAACGCCGACCCGGCCATTCACGGCATCCTGGTCCAGCTTCCGGTGCCGAAGCAGATAGATGCCGAGGCCTTGCTCGCTGCGCTTCGCCCAGACAAGGACGCCGACGGGCTGCAGCCCGTCAATGCTGGGCTTCTGGCCCAGGGCCGGGAGGCGACGCTCCCCTGCACCCCGTGGGGCGTGATGAGAATGCTCGAGGAGATTGGCTTCAACCCGATGGGCAAGCGGGCGGTGGTGGTGGGGCGGAGCATCCTCGTCGGCCGACCGATGGCTCTCATGCTGGTGAATGCCAGCGCCACCGTCACCATCTGCCACCGGAAGAGCAATCTGGCCGAGGAAGTGGCCCGGGGCGAACTGGTGGTGGTCGCAGCGGGCGTCCCGGAATTGGTGAAGGGGGCGTGGATTCGGCCCGGGGCGGTGGTCATCGACGTCGGGATGAACCGACTTCCGGACGGGAAGCTGGTGGGCGACGTCGAATTTGCCGCCGCCGCCCAGCGGGCGTCAGCCATCACCCCCGTGCCCGGCGGGGTGGGGCCGATGACCATCGCCATGCTGATGAAGAATGCGCTGAAGAATGCCCAGCGGACACTGCCCGCGCAGCGCTAACGGCGCTTCTTTTGACACCCCCGGGCCCGAGGGCTCCCCGCGTCCCAACCTCCGCAGCCCCTCCCGCCTCGCTTTTTCAGCGTCCGCTGAGGTAAGCGCGCGGGGCATGACACGGCAGCCGTCCCCCTCCCCCCAGTTTTTTCTCTTGCACGGCTGGCATCTCTCCTTGCTGGCGTCGGCCCTGGCTTGCGCCACTCCGCCGGCCCAGCCGGCGGCGTCCACTGCCAATCCGCCCACCCCCGGCGTGGTGGTGGCCCCCCAGCCGCCGACGGGAATGCGGCTGCCGACCGGCCTGAAGCCGCTCGCTCAACGCGTCGAGCTGACCATTCTCCCCTCGGCGGAACGCTTTTCTGGCACCACCGAGCTGGAGGTGGACGTCCAGACGCCCAGCGACACGCTGTGGCTCAACGCTCGGGCCCTCAGCCTGCAGTCGGCCTCAGCCCGTGTGGGGGATGCCGAGGTGCAGGCGCGCGTCTTCGTCTCCCCGGAGCGCGTGGCGTTGCGGTTCCCTCAGGTTCTGCCGGCGGGACGCACCACCCTCAAGCTGACCTTCACCGGCGTCATTTCCGGGACGGATGACTACGGCATCTTCCGGGAGAAGGAGGGCGGGGATTGGTATGTGACGTCCCAGTTCGAGGAAACGGATGCGCGTCGCGCCTTCCCTTGCGTCGATGAGCCGGACGCCAAAATTCCTTGGGAGCTGACACTGGTCGTCCCGAAGGAGTTGACCGCCGTTTCCAACACACCCATCGCTTCTGAAGAATCGGCCGGAGAGGGGATGAAGCGCGTGCGGTTCTCGCGCACCAAGCCATTGCCGGCCTACCTGGTGGCGTTTGCGGTTGGGCCCTACGACTTCGTCGACGCGCGGCCGGCCGGTAAGAATCGAGTCCCGATGCGCATTTACACGCCCAGGGGCCGCGCCGATGAGGCGGCTTATGCCGTGCGGACCGCCCCGGAAATTCTCGAAACCCTGGAGGCGTACTTCGCCCGGCCCTATCCCTTCGAGAAGCTCGACCTGCTGGTCATCCCGCTGACCGTGCACTTCAGCGCCATGGAGAACGCTGGCTTGGTGACGTTTTCAGCAACTTCCCTGCTCAGCCGCGCAGAAGCTGACAATCTCCAGTCCCGGCGCCGCACGGCGGCAGTCTTGGCCCACGAATTCGCGCACCAGTGGTTTGGCGACTTGGTGACGCTGAGCTGGTGGGACGACATCTGGCTCAACGAGGCCTTCGCCACTTGGATGGGAGAGAAGACCATAGACAGCTGGGCTCCGGCTTGGTGGACACAGGTGTCGGACCTCCGCAGCCGCAGTCGCGTCGCGAACCAGGACACGCTGGTCAGCGCCCGGACCATCCGACAGCCGATTCTCAGTTACGACGACATCGCCAACGCCTTCGATGGCATCACCTACCAGAAGGGTGCCGCGGTCCTCGGCATGTTCGAGTCCTACCTCGGGCCGGAAAAATTTCGAAGTGGCGTCCAGCTGTACCTCAGCCGCTATGCCTACGGAAACGCCACCGCCACGAATTTCCTGGCCGCCCTCTCCGAAGCCACCGGCCAGGACGTGGCGCCGGCCTTCAGCACCTTCCTCGACCAGCCGGGCATTCCCGAAATCAGCGTGCGACTACTCTGTCCGAAGGGCGGGGAAGCCGCGTTGTCCCTCCAGCAGAAGCGCCTGCTTCCGGTCGGCACCACGGGGACCAGTGACACCCTGTGGCAGGTGCCCATCTGCACCCGTTGGGCAAGCGGCGGAACCGAGCGCCGTGCCTGTACTTTGTTGAAGGACGCCACCGGCCAGCTGCTGCTTGGCGGGACGGCCTGCCCTGCCTGGGTGCTGCCCAATGCCGGTTACCGGGGCTACTACCGACTCAACCTCGAGGGGAGCCTGTTGCGAAACCTGGTGACGCGCGATGCCAGCTCGTTAACCATCACCGAAACCGTCGGACTGCTGATGGACGTCGACGCGCTGGTGGCCGCCGGGCGCTTTCCGCAAGGCGCGGGGATGGACTTAGCCACCCGCCTGGTGGACGTCCACAAGCCCGAAGTCACCTCCCAAGCCATTGAGTTGGCGCGCGTCCGCTTCGACTTTGTGGACCCCGCAATGCGAAAGCCCTACGCGGCCTGGGTCCGGCAGCACTTCGGCGCTTCAGCGCGCGCCCTGGGGATGGAAGGCAAGCCCGGCGAGGCCGACCAAACGCGGCTCTTGCGCCCGCGCCTGGTGCTCTTCGTGGCCATCAGCGGGGAGGACCACACACTGATTGAAGCGGCGCGCTCTATGACGCAGCGCTGGCTCAAGGACCCAAGCTCGGTCGACCAGGACATGGTGGTCAGCGCGCTGACCATCGCCGGCTACTTCGGAGATGCGACGCTGCATGCCCAGCTGGTGGAACGGCTGAAGACGACTCCCGACCGGGCCCTGCGCGCACGCCTCGTCCTCGGCCTCGCCGCCTTTCAAGACCCAGCACTGGTGCAGGCGAACATGGCCCTGGTGGAGGCCGCTCCAGTGGACCGCCGCGAGCTGAGTCGGCTGTTGCTGGCCATCGGAGGGCGAGCAAGAGAGGAAGGTCAGCAGGCGAAGATGAGCTCCCTTCAAGCCCGGGAAGCGGTTTTCCACGCCGTCAGTCAAGACTTCGACCGATTCACCCAAGGAATTCCCCAAGCCACCATCTCAGCGCTGTTCCTCACCGGCGCTTCCTTCTGCGACGCGAACCACCGCCAGCAGGTGGACGCGGCCTTCGGGCCCCGGGCACCCAAGACGCTTGGTGGACGCCGCGTCCTGGCGCAGGTGCTGGAGGCCATCGATTTGTGCATTGCCGCCCGCGCGGTCCAAGCGCCGAGCATCACCGCCACCCTGAGTCGGCCGTCCAAGGAATCGCACTCGGCCGCCAACTAGTGCCCTGGCGTGGGCCGCTCAGCCGTCCTGCGCACGCAGCGCGCTGACAATCATCCGGGAGGCCGGGCTGCGGTTCAGCGTGTAAAAATGGATGCCTGGAACGCCACGCCGGAGTAATTCCGTGCACTGGAGCACGGCGTGGGCCACGCCCAGTTGGATGACGGCCTGCGCGTCGTGGCGCACCCGTTCCAGGGCGAGTTGCAAGCGCATGGGCACCGTGGCCCCGCACATTCGCGTGAAGCGCTCCACCTGCTCGAAGTTGGTGATGGGCATGATGCCCGGCACAATGGGCACGTTGACGCCCAGCCGCCGGGCGCGCTCGACGAAGTCAAAATAGAAGGCGTTGTCGAAGAAGAGCTGGGTAATCAGGAAGTCGAGGCCCGCGTCCACCTTCTTCTTCAAGTGGCGGAGGTCGTCCTCGCGGGACACTGTCTCCACGTGGCCCTCTGGGTAGCAGGCGCCCCCCAGGCAGAAGGCGAAGTCATGCTCCCGGATGAAACCCACCAACTCCGAGGCGTAGCTGAACCCGTCCGGCACCGGGACGAAGGTGCGGTCTCCGGCGGCGGGTCCCCGCGCAGCGCGAGGACGTTTTCCACGCCATGGGACGCCAGCTGGTCCAACAAAATCGCCAGCTCCGAGCGGGGATGCCCCACACAGGTGACGTGCGCCATGGCTTCGATGCCGCGGGCGCGAATGGCCTTCACCAAGTCCACCGTCTGGGTGCGAGTGCTTCCCCCGGCGCCGTACGTGACGGAGACGAAGCCCGGAAGCAGTGGCGCCAAGTCGTCGAGCGTGTGGAGGAGGTTCTTCAGTCCTTCCTCCGTCTTCGGCGGGAAGAACTCGAAGGAGAAGCAGGGGTCAGACGGGTTGAGACGGTTTCGGATTTTCATGTGCGGCCTGGACGCTACCGGAGAAGCAGTCTACGCCCTTGAATCCCAGGGTCCGCTCTGGAATGTTGCTTGGCCCCGATGGCACGCCAGACGCCGCTCTACGAGGCTCACCGCGCCCTGGGTGCTCGACTGGTGGACTTCGCAGGCTGGGAGATGCCGGTCCAGTACACTTCCATCATTGCCGAGCACGAGGCGGTCCGCACCGCAGCCGGCCTCTTCGACGTGTCGCACATGGGGGAGGTGGAGTTTCGAGGCCCCGGGGCGCTGGCTGCAGCCAACGGCCTGCTCAGCAACGACTTGGCCCGGGTCGCCAACGGCCAGGCCGTCTATTCGGGTCTGCTCAACCCGGCCGGCGGCTTCGTCGACGATGTGGTGGCCTACCGTTTTTCGCCTGAACGCATTCTCATCTGTGTCAACGCCAGCAACCGGGCGAAGGACTTTGCGTGGATGGCGGAACACGCCGGCGCCCTCAAACCCGTCGACCGCGGCGATGACTACGCGCAGCTGGCCCTGCAGGGCCCGAAGGCCGCGGCCATTCTGCAGCGACTGACGCCGCTTCGGCTGGAGGCCATCGCGACGTACCACTTCGCCGAGGGCACGGTGGCCGGCGTCGACTGCGTCGTGTCCCGCACTGGGTACACTGGCGAGGACGGCTTTGAGTTGTATTGCGCGCCGGGGCGCGCGGTGACGCTGTGGAACGCGCTTCTCGAGGCTGGGGCGAAGCAGGGCCTGCGTCCGGCAGGCCTAGGGGCGCGCGACACCCTGCGCACCGAAATGAAGTACGCCCTCTACGGCAATGACATTGATGAGGTGCACACACCCCTGGAGGCGGGCCTGGGGTGGATTGTGAAGTGGGACAAGGGGGACTTCCTCGGGCGCTCGGCCCTGGAGCGCCAGAAACAGGCTGGTGTGCCGAGGAAACTGGTCGGCTTTGAGATGCGTGAGCCGGGCATTCCCCGGCATGGCTATCCGCTGTCGCAGGGGGGCTCGCCGGTGGGCGTGGTGACCTCCGGCACCATGGGGCCGAGCGTGAAGAAGGCCATTGGCATGGGTTACCTTCCCCTCGCCCTGGCCCGTGAAGGGGCGCAGGTGGAGGTGGAAATTCGCGGCCGCCCGGTGAAGGCCGAGGTGGTGAAGACGCCGTTTTGGCGCAGGAGCTGACCGACACATGGCCGACAACCCGAAGGACCTCCGCTACACCAAAGAGCACGAGTGGGCCCGCCGGACCGGAAAGACGGTGGTGGTGGGCGTAACCGACCACGCCCAGGAGGCACTCGGCGACGTGGTGTACGTCGACTTGCCCAAGGTGGGCGCGTCGCTGGTCGCTGGCTCCAGCTTCGGGACGGTTGAGTCCACCAAGGCCGTCAGCGAGCTCTTCTCGCCAGTGGACGGCAAGGTGGTGAGCGTCAACGAAACGCTCTCTGCCGAACCCGCCCTCATCAACCAGGACCCCTACGGCAAGGGCTGGATTTGCGAAGTCGAGCCTTCCAACCCTTCGGCCCTCGACGCGTTGATGGACGCCGACGCCTACAACACGCTGCTCGCTTCCAGTCCGGCCTGACGCTCCTTCTTGCTTCTTCACGCTTGAGGGCCGAGGCCACCTCATGCGAGCGAGAAGACTTGGCCGGAGCGGCCGGCTGGGGGCTGGGCACCGTCGGGCTGGACTGTTAGATGGCGACTTCCATGGCACTCCATTGGAAGCCCAACGACTGCTTCGTCGACCGTCACCTCGGACCGGATGGCGCCGAGCGCGCCACCATGCTGAGCGCCATCGGCTTCGACTCGATGGAGGCGTTGGTGGACGCCACCGTCCCCGCGTCCATCCGCTTGCGGCGCGCGCTTGACCTGCCCGCTCCGCTGACCGAGGCGGCGTTGCTCGCAGACCTCCGGCAAATTGCCAGCCGAAACCAGGTCTTCAAGTCGTTCATCGGGATGGGCTACTCCGACTGCATCACCCCCACTGTTATCCTTCGGAACGTCCTGGAGAACCCCGGCTGGTACACGGCCTATACGCCCTACCAGGCGGAGATTGCCCAGGGCCGCTTGGAGGCGCTGCTCAACTTTCAGCAGATGGTGGTCGACCTCACCCGTCTGGAGGTGGCCAACGCCTCGCTCCTCGACGAGGCCACCGCGGCCGCCGAAGCAATGCACATGCTGCATGCCACCCGCGCCTCGGGGCACGACGCCTTCTTCGTCTCTGACGGCGTCTTCCCTCAAACGCTGGACGTGGTCCGCACCCGTGCTGGCCCGCTGGGCATCAACGTGCTGGTCGGAGATGCGCGGAAATTCGACTTCTCACAGAAAGTTTTCGGCGTGCTGGTGCAGCTGCCGGCCACGGATGGTTCGGTGGAGGACTGGGCCGCCTTCTTCGACCGCGTCCACGCTGAGGGCGCCCATGCGGTGGTGGCAGCGGACCTGTTGTCGCTGGCGCTTCTCACGCCGCCGGGGGAGATGGGAGCCGACGTGGCGGTCGGCTCCACCCAGCGCTTTGGGGTGCCGCTCGGCTTCGGCGGTCCGCACGCCGCCTACTTTGCCACCCGAAGCCAATTCACCCGCAACCTCCCGGGGAGAATTATTGGCGTCTCGCAAGACGCCTCGGGTCACCCCGCGCTGCGGATGGCGCTGCAGACCCGCGAGCAGCACATCCGCCGGGAAAAGGCGACGAGCAACATCTGTACCGCACAGGTGCTGCTCGCGGTGATGGCCAGCATGTACGCCGTCTACCACGGGCCGAAGGGCCTCCGGGCCATCGCCCAGCGGGTCCACGCCTTGACGCTGCTGTTGGCGCGTGGCCTGTCGCGACTGGGCCTCAAGCCAAAGGCGGAGACCGTCTTCGACCGGCTCGAACTCGAGCTGTCGCCGGAAAGGGCTGCGGCGGCGCTGGCCGCAGCGCGCGAGCGGCGGATGAATCTCTGCCGGGTGAATGCGCACACCGTCGGCATCAGCCTGGACGAAACCACCACCGAGGCCGACGTCGAAGCGCTGTGGCACGTCTTCGCCGCGGGCCGTCCCGTCGACTTCAGCCTGGGCACGCTGGAAGCGTCCATCGCCGAGACGCTTCCGGCCACCCTCCAGCGCAAGAGCGCCTACCTCACCCATCCCGTCTTCAACACGCACCACTCCGAGACGCAGATGCTGAGGTACCTGAAGCAGTTGGAATCGAGAGATTTGAGCCTCACCCATTCGATGATTCCGCTCGGCAGCTGCACCATGAAGCTGAACGCCACCACGGAGATGGTGCCGGTCAGCTGGCCAGAGTTTGGTGGCCTGCACCCCTTCTGCCCGCCGGAGCAGGCGGCCGGTTACCACCAACTTTTCCGGGAGCTCGAGCGGTGGCTGGCTGAAATCACCGGCCTGGCAGCCGTTTCGCTCCAGCCCAACGCCGGAAGCCAGGGCGAGTATGCAGGACTGCTCGTCATCCGCGCCTTTCAAAAGGCCCGCGGCCAGGGTCACCGGGACGTATGCCTCATTCCCTCCAGTGCGCACGGCACCAACCCCGCCAGCGCCGTCTTGGCTGGCTACCAGGTGGTGCTGGTGCGCACCGACGCCTCGGGCAACATTGACGTGGCGGACCTCGAGGCGCGAGCCGAGCAGTACCGGGACCGACTGGCTGCACTGATGGTGACGTACCCTTCCACCCACGGCGTCTTCGAAGAGGCCATCCAACGCGTCTGCCAGCTGGTGCACGAGCGCGGCGGACAGGTGTACATGGACGGGGCCAACATGAATGCCCAGGTGGGCCTCTGCCGTCCTGGTGACATCGGCGCCGACGTCTGTCACCTCAACTTGCACAAAACCTTTTGCATCCCTCACGGAGGGGGCGGCCCGGGGATGGGCCCCATCGGCGTGGCTGCGCACTTGGCTCCTTTTCTTCCCCGGCACGTGCTGGTCAACCCGGGTGGCGCCTCCTCCATCGGCGCCGTTTCCGCCGCGCCCTGGGGCAGCGCCAGCATCCTCGTCATCTCCTACGCCTACATCCGGATGATGGGCGCGGACGGCCTGCGGCTGGCCACCGAGACGGCAATCCTCAGCGCCAATTACCTGGCCGAGCGGTTGGCCCCGTACTACCCGGTCCTCTACCGCGGTCAGCGGGGAAGGGTAGCGCATGAGTGCATCCTCGACTTGCGCGCGCTGAAGAAGTCGGCTGGTGTGGAAGTGGAAGACGTCGCCAAACGGTTGATGGACTATGGCTTCCACGCCCCGACGGTGAGTTTTCCGGTGCCGGGGACGATGATGGTGGAACCCACCGAGAGTGAGTCCCAGGCTGAACTGGACCGCTTCTGTGAAGCGATGATTGCCATCCGAGGGGAGATTGCCGACGTCGAGGAAGGGCGAGCTCCGCGCGAGGGGAACCTCCTCAAACACGCGCCGCACACCGCGGAAGTGGTGACGGCGGACGGCTGGGACCGCCCCTACAGCCGCCAGGTGGCGGCCTTCCCGGCCCGGTGGCTGCGCGGCCACAAATTCTGGCCGGCGGTGGGCCGCCTGAACAACGTGCTGGGCGACCGCCAGCTGATGTGCACCTGTCCTCCGGTGGAGGCCTACGCCGAGCCCTAGTTGTTGCGGAAGAGGCGCATCCTCGGGCCGCCGCCGAATTCCAGGAAGAAGCCGAACTGGAAGCGGATGGCGTTGTCCTTGTCCACCAGTCCCGCCGGAGGGTTGGGGAAGGGCTGACTCTGTTGGAAGGCGGCAATGGCCGCCTCGTCGAGGAAGTCGATGCCGCAGGACTTCTCCACGTGCACCTCGCGCAGCGCCCCTTGGGCGTCCAGGGTGATGCTGAGCAGGGTGTAGCGGTCCCGGCCCCCATAGATGTTGCCGGTGGGGTCGCGCTGGCGGAGCGGCTCGTTGGGGTTCCAGTGCGTCCCCACGGCCTGCTTGACGCGGTTGAAGAAGGTGGCGAATTTGAATTCCCGCGTGTTGAGGAAGGTGGAGTCTCCTTCCTCGGCGTCGAGGTGGTCATTGGGGGCGGCGCCAATAATCTTGTCGAGCGCTGCCGCACTGGGCATCAGGTTGAGGATTCCGACTTGTCCTTTCTTGCCGTCGGAGGCGTCCTCGCCGGTGCCGCCGGCCTCGCCCGGGGAGACTTTCAGGCGGTTGGAGTTGCCCTGCACCTCGGCGCTCTCGGAGCGGTTGGCGACCTGCGCCCCCGGCCCCAGCGTCTCGGGCGCCTTGAGCGCGATGCGCTCACTGGCCGTCGTCTTCGGTATCTCCATCACGCCTTTTTTCTGCGCTTGGGCGCGCGGCCGGTCATCCTGTCCGGCGCCGTTGTTGCCCGACAGCTGGGCTTGCGCGGCCGCGTCATGCCCGAGGTCCACCCGCTGGTTTTCGGCCGTCTGCCGCGGCATGGCGTTGCGGTAGAAGGGCGTCTGCACGCGGGACTTGGTTTCCTTGTCCACGCGGTTGTTTTTCTCCGCCAAGTACTTGCTGTCCTCCGGCTTCTGCTCGTTGCCGGGCGCCACGGCCACCACCTGCCCGTGCGGTTGCTCCTTCTTCTCCTCGGGCGGACGGGGGGCCGCCGGAGGCCGCGTCTGCCCAGTCTCCTGAGCCAATGCCCCGCGGTTGCGCGCCCACTGCTCCGGGGACAGTGGCCGCAACTCCACCTGCTGCGGCGGGGGACGGTCCATCCACGGGAAATGGACCAAGTCGAGCAGGAGGACCAACCCCACCACCAGCAAGTGCAACAGCACCGCCGCCGCAAAGGCCACCAGCGTTCGGCGCGGGTCGTCGCGTCTTCGCCGGTTGTAGGGGGGAGCCACACTCTTCATGGTGAAAGGCACACTCTAATGTTGGGGCGTGTGTGGCTACAGAGGCCCCACCCGAGCACGCCGCATAACGCCGAGGGCCATCCGGCGTCCAGCCCGGCCAAGAGCTTGCATTTATTCGTAGATTTTCGCGACTTCGGCACCGTTGAAGTAGTAGCGGAGAATGGCGCGGTAGTCCTCCCCCGCGTCCGCGCGGCCGATGGCGCCGGTTTGACACATGCCGACGCCGTGGCCCCAGCCGCCGCCGCGAAACACCCAAGCGGTGGGGCTTCCCTCCGCATCGCGCTCAGTGGAGACGACGAAGAGAGAGCTATTCAGCATGGCGAAGGTGCGTCGAATGGTGAGTTCGCCCCGCAGCTCCGTGGCGCCGCGGTCGCCGGAAATGGCGAGCAACAAGGCCCGGCCCGAGACGCCGCGCTCCACCACCCGGAGCGCCCGGATGGGGCCGAGGCCAAGCGGTGCCAGCAGGGCGTCCAATTCTGCAGCGGAGAAGCGCCGCTCCCAGCGGTAGCGGCCGGCTTGCCCGAAGCGGCTTTTTCGGCAGGCCGCCGGAAGCTCGGCGCGGAGGAAGGCGGCGGTGTCGGTGCGCGGCGAGGGCAAGTCCGGCACTGCCTCGAGCAAGTCCGGCCGCCCGCGCAAGCTCGGGTCTGGCACCCCGCCCCACACCGCTTCGTTGTCTTCGGTGTGGCCGCCGCACACCGCGCTGTAGACGCTGTCCACCAGTCGTCCCTGAGGGCTGAAGAGGGCTTGGCCGCGGGTGGCCTCCACCGCTGCATTGGTGGACGGCGCCTCGCCGCTTCGGCCGCGGTAGACGGCGCAGTGTTGTTCCGAGCACAGCAGGTAGGGGTCCGAGAGGTGCCGGGTCCCCACTTTGGCCAACACCTCGCCCCGTGCGGTGACGGCCTGCGCTTTGAGTGCCTCCATTGGCGCCGCGGCAAACGTCTCCGAAGGCACCAGGCCTTTCAAAAGGTCCTCCAGCGCCACTTCGTTCACCACCGCCAACATGCCCCGCGTGTCCACGGTAAACACCAGGGCGCCTCGGTAGTTACGGTCCTCCAGCCCATGGGCGCGGTAGCCGACGTCGTGCTCCACCCGGCGGACTTCAAAGCCGCTGTTGTCCAGCGTTTCAGCGTGAAGCCTGTCCACCGCGCGCCCGAGGAGGGTCCCGTCGGCTTGGTGCACCTCCAAGACGGCGTGCGCTGGGACGAGGACTTCCTCGGTGAGGTTGGCGCGCACGCCCCATTGACGCAGAATTTCGGCAAGCCGTGTGCGGGCCTGCGCCTCCGACATGCCCTCGTCCGAGAGGACGGAGTAGCGCCGGTTGTCGATGACCTTACCGGCTATTCCATAGACTTGGCCCAGCGTCTGCACTCGCACCGGGACGCCTCGCTTGGCCCAAGCGTCCAGCTCAGCCTGTAGGCCTGCCTTGTCCGCGAAGGCCAGCTGTGCAAGCTCGAGATGAAAGCTGAGCGTCGCAGGCGTGCCGGAAACCAGTCGGACGCGAAGCAGCTCGCCGCCCGGCGCCTCGCCCGTCGTCTCTATCGGCCCAGGCAGCACCAGGCGCACGCGCCCACGCGGGACGAAATCCACCTGCCGCTGGCCCTCCATCAGGCGGATGGGCAACGTCGGCTCGCCAGCCCGCACATCCACCCGTTTCCAGGCGCCAGCCGGCGCCTCCAGAGTGGGCGTCGCCGCGGCCGGTAAAGTCGCGTTCGGCGTCGACCCGGCATCGGCATCGGCGCCGGAGCGTGTAGGGCTGAGCAGCGTGAGGGCAAGCATCCACGGGCCCAGCAGCGGTGTGCGTGAAAGAAGCCCGGGCACTTTAGGCAGCTGGCCTCCGGGCCAGGACGAGGGGACGAGAGGCGCCACCCGGATTCGAACCGGGGAATGAGGGTTTTGCAGACCCTTGCCTTACCACTTGGCGATGGCGCCCGAGACCGCGAAACTACTAGCCTTTACTGCTGTCAGCACAAGTAAGTACAGGCTCAGAACAACCAGCTTGGCAACCAATCGGCTCACTGGGTTGCCAAAGCTTTCTCCGCCTTCTTCTCCTTCTAGAAAATCGGGGGAAAGCTGGTGCTGCCGAGCGCTCGAATACACTAGGCGGAAAGCAGGGCCTGTACCGACTTCCAGCCCCACCAGCAGCCGAGCACCAACGAGAGCGCACCGGTGCTACCCAGGAGTAAGGCATTCCAGGGAGCACCTGTCTTGAGGCGGCGGAGCGAAGCCCCCGCCAGCCCGGTAAGCAGCCCCATTCCGATCACTGAGCCGATGCCGAAGAGCCCGATGTACGCCAACCGTGCGGCAAGCGTCGGCATCCGTGCCAACACAAGTGCAGTTAGCGCACCGCTTCCGGCGAGTCCGTGGACTATTCCGATGGCGAGGGGTCGCGGGGCAAACGTCCAACGACTGAGATGCAGATGGCCGTCCGGCGAAGCTGGATGAACATGGCGTGTTTCGCCGTGGCTGTGCACATCGCTGGGCCCCAAAGAGCCTGCGGAGGCTGCACGGACGAGGCCACGGAGTCCGAGGAGAACCAACATCCCGGCGACGACGCACTCGAAAGCCTCTTCAACCGATGGCGGTAGAGTTTTCTCCAGGACTGCGAGGGCGCCGCCCACACCGAGGAGCCCCAGGGTGTGCCCCAGCCCCCACACCGCACCGACGAAGAGCCCAGCGCGAGGACTCTGGCGGTCAGCGACCAACGTAGAGACGGCGGCAAGGTGGTCCGGCTCGAAGGCGTGGCGTAACCCGAGCAAGACACCAAGCAGCAATCCCCCGAGGATGGCGACCACAGGTATCTCCTGACGCGCGCCCAGAAATTAGGGACGCAAATGTCAGCCTCGCTGAGGATACATCCCGGTTCAAGACTAGATGGGCGCACGCCAACCCGCGGCGGCCGACACTGCGGCTCCTGAAATTGCGGCCGGGCGGCCGATGTGGGCGGCCCGGAGGGTGCGCCCGTCGGGTCTTCCGTTGGAACGTGCAGCGGCCGGCGCGCTAGCCACCCGGGTTATCAGCTTCCACCATCCGAGCAGCTGCTGAGCAATACATAGTTCGACATGCGTTCGCACCGACGATCCTCAGAGTGACCCTGAGGTCGTGAATCGATTCCTCGACCTCCAGCGCCAACTGCGTGGCACATAACCCACCGCCTTCACCTCCATGGTGTACCGGCCGGGCGTCAGGTCGGGCGCTCGAAAACGTCCGGCCTGGTCGGTGACGGGCGTCGCCACCGCCATCCCCTTGGCGTCGGCAATCGTCAGTCGCGCCTCGCCGATCGCTTCGCCCTCCGGGCCGACGACTCGGCCTTCGATCTCCACCGTCCTCGAAGCCAATGATGCCGACGGTGGGAACGACTCGGGCGGAAGGGAGCTAGTTCCAGGCAAACTCTGGACGGGGGACTGCTGTGCCTTTGCAAGTCCAGTCGTCAGCGAAAGCAGGACAACGACGGTCGATGCGGGAATCGGCAGAGTCACGCAAGCGAGTGGTCCCCGCAGTCCGATGATCCGTCCATCGTGCAATGCCACTGGGCGAAAAACGAACGCAGCTCCTGAGCGAGCCGGGCGCACAATCCCCAATGGGGCGAGCGAGCCATCGACAGCGCGAGTAACTCACGACCAGCGGGTCGGCGTGGATGGCCCAGTTTCACAACCGCGGCTTTATGTTGCTCTGCCGCCCAGCCAGTGCCCATGTGGTCCGTGCTGGGTTTTGTCGCACTGCCCGACGCGAGGCCAGAATTCTGCACCACCGCCGGAGCAAGACTGCGGCCCCCAGCGACCCGTCGGCAGTCGGACTGTCCGGCCGTCGGACTCCAGCCTAAGCTGCTGGCCAATGTGCCACCTGAGGCGCGCTTCGGTCTTAGGTTTGTTCGCGCTTGGCGTCGCCGGTTGTCCGGGAACGGTGGGGACCTTAGCCACCGGTGCGACCCCAGACGCGGGGGGAAGCTCCGGCGCCGGCACGCCGGACGCGGGAATGCTACCCGACGGTGGCGCGGCGCTGGCCATCGCCACCTTCGGTGTCAACGGCAGCCGCGACTCGCTCTACGTCGACGCGGCCTTCACCAAGGCCAAGCTTGCGGCCATCCAAACGGCGGGCGGCCTGACGGCCGACTCCGCCTTCGCACCGAAGATTACGGGGAAAGTCTATGCCTCCCCCCTCTTCCTTGAAAACGGACTCAACGGCAAGGACGTCCTCTTCGTCGCGACGGAAGAGAACAACGTCTACGCCATTGACGCGGCGGCCGGCGCGGTCCTGTGGACCGCCGCACTCGGCGCCGGCGTTCCCGGAAGCCAGTTCGGCTGTGGGAACATTAGCCCCCTCGGCATCACCAGCACCCCCGTTTTGGACGTCGCTCGCCGCGAGCTGGTGGTGGTCGGGACGCTGGACGTGCCCGCCAACTCCACGACGCCACACCACATCATTTTCGGGCTCTCCATCGACACCGGAGCAACGCAGTGGCAGGTCGACGTCGACAACACCGTCCCGCAGTTCAGCGCGGTGTTCCAAGGGCAGCGTGCCGGGCTCCTGCTCCTCAATGACGTCGTCTACATCCCCTTCGGCGGCTATTTCGGCGACTGCGGCAACAATTGGGGCTTTGTCATGGCCGTTCCTTTGTCGACGGCGCCGGCGGGCCTGTTTTATTACCAGCCGCCCGGCCGGGGCGCTGCCATCTGGGCTCCCAACGGCATCGCCACCGACGGTGCATCCCTCTTTGTCGTGACCGGCAACGGTGAGGGCCCGCAAGACACCTGGGACGCTGGCAACTCCGACGCCCTCTTACGCCTTGACTCCGCTGCGCTGACGTTCAGCGGGCAGCCGGCCGACTACTTTGCCTTCAACAACTGGCCAACGCTGTCGCAGGACGACGCAGACTTCGGAAGCAACGGCACCGTCCTCTTCGAGTTGGAAGGCGCCGGCTCTGGACACCTCGCGCTGTGCATCGGCAAGTCGCACGACGCCTGGCTCATCGACCGCGCCAACCTCGGCGGCTTCTACACCCCAAACCCGCCGCTCGCGCACCTCGCCAACGTCGCATCCGACGACGCCAGCGGCGGAATGGCCACTTACGAGACGACGTCCGGACGGTACGTCGTCTACAACGCGCCCTGCGACGGTAACGGTGACACCTTGGGTGTTCTGAAGGTAAGCGCAGACAGCCCCCCTTCCGTGTCGCAGGCGTTTTGCGTCAGTCAAGGCGTGGGAGGCGCGGACAACGGCGGCTCCCCCGTCGTGACGACAAGTGACGGCACCAGCGACGCCGTCGTCTGGGGGCTGGGCGCCTCCGGGGGTGGGGACGGCAAGCTCCACGGCGTGGACGGGGAAACGGGGGCGACCATCGTCATCTCGACAGCAATGCCCGGCGTCATCCACTGGGTGGCGCCCCTCGTCGCCAGGGGCAGCATTTACGTCCCGGCCAACGGTACGGTGTACGCCTTCCGGGTGCAGTGAAGCCGCGTTTCGCGCTGGGCGCGTTCAAGGCGTCCTCAAAAATGCGCCTGGCGCGGGCTCCCCTGGATGAACTGGACTGACGCGTCGTCGGTTGGCCCTCGAAGCATCCGGGATGCACCTTGGAGAGCAGCTGCATGAGTGACAACGGCCGTGGGAGGCGGCTACTCCTCATTTTCACGGTCCTCATCTCGACCCAGGCGAGGGCCACTGAGGTCAGCGAGGCACAGGACGCGGGCCAGCCACTGGCGGTTCAATCGAAGCCCGTCAGTGCGTCCTCGACGTCCGCCGACGGCGGCCCCACGCTCTGGGGGGAAGAGACCGTCGTCACAGCGACGCGCAGCCCTGAAAAGCTCCGTGACGTCCCGGCGGATGTGACAGTGGTGAACAGCGCCACCATCGACCGGAGCGCCAGCGAGACGGTGGACCAGCTCCTGCAAGCAGTCCCGACATTCGACACCTTTCGGAGGTCGAGCAGCATCGGCTCCGACCCCACGTCCGAGGGAGTCAGTCTTCGCGGAGTCGGGCCGTCGGCAATTTCGCGAAGCCTGGTCCTGGTTGACGGGGTTCCGGCCAATGACGCTTTTGGTGACTGGGTTTACTGGCGGTCCATCCCGCCGCTCGGCATCGCACGAATTGAGGTCGTTCCGGGAGGCGGCTCTGCCCTCTACGGGAACTATGCATTGGGCGGCGTCCTCCAGGTCATCTCACGTCCCATCACACCGCAAACGCTCGACGCGGTCGCCGACTATGGGTCGGAGAACACCGGCCGGCTGAGCGTCTGGGCCTCGGACCGGTATGGGCCCGTCGGCGCCGCGCTCGAAGGCGATTTCCTGACCTCAGAGGGCTATTACGTGGTCGCTCCATACGACCGGGGCCCGATTGACACTCCCACCCCGACGCAGCACGCGGTGGCCAACGGGCGGGTGGTGGTGCAGGCGACGAAGGAGCTCGCCCTGAACCTGCGAGGCGGCTACTTTTACGAGAATCAGAACGGGGGAACCGAGTTCACAACCTCGGTCGTCAGACAGGGGAGCTACTCGGCGAGCGCGCGCTATGCCCCGGGCGACGTGGGGACGTTGGACCTCGCGATTTTCGGCCACGTCGGAGAATTTGTGCAGAACCGCGCTTCCGTGACAGCAGGTCGCGAAGAAGAGTCGCTTTCCACTCACCAACAGGTGCCCACGAATGACTTCGGGGTTGGCCTCCTCTGGACGAGTCGCTCGTTGCCGCTTGCCGGGCAGCACACGGTGACGGCAGGCATCGACGCCCGCTGGATCAGCGGACAGGCCGACGAGACTCTCTACCCAGTCAAAGTGACGCCCACCAGCGTCGTGCAGCAGAACACCGGAGGCAAACAAGAGCTGTTCGGCGTCTTTGCGCAAGACGTCTACGACGTGACGGAGACGGTCGAAGTTGTCGCGGCCCTGCGCTACGACTACTGGGCCAACACCCAGGGCACCCTTTCCCAAACTCTGGGGAGCGGGACGACTCTGCCGACGTTCGACTATTTGAACCGAACGGATGGGCAACTGGACCCCAAGCTGGGGGTGCGGGCGCGACTCGTCCCCTGGCTGACTTTCCGAGCAGCGGTCTACAAGGCTTTCCGCGCTCCAACACTTGACGAGCTTTATCGGTCGTTCCAGGTGGGCACCATCAAGACCTTTGGAAACGCATACCTCGGCCCTGAAACCTTGTGGGGCGGGGAGGCCGGGCTCGATTTCACACTTCCTGCCGGGCTGGTGCTCCGGGTGACCGGCTTCTGGAACGCGCTCGAGAATCCCATCGTCAACGTCACCTGTCCTTCATTTCCAGGAACCCCAACCGGGACTCCGGGCACGGTTTGCATCGGGCCAAACGCGCAAAAGAAGAATCTCGGTCAGGCGAACATTCCAGGGCTCGAAGCGAGCCTCGACTGGCGCATCTCGCCACGATGGTACATCGGCGCTGCGTACACGTTTGCGGACAGTAGGGTCGTCGCGGCGCCGGGGAATCCACAGCTGGTTGGCAAGCAATTGCCCCAAGACCCGAGCCAGCGCGCCAACCTTTCGGCGGCTTTCGACGACCCCCGATTCCTCACCGTCAGCATCCAGCTCAACTACATCGGGCTTGAGTATGAGGACGACCTGAACACGCTGCCGATGGGACAGGCACTCCTCGTCAATGTCTTTGCGGCATGGCACATCATCCCGACGCTCGACCTGTACGTCGGCGTCGAGAACCTCTTCAATACGCAATACCTTGTCGGACGCGCGGGCGTGGACACCGTCGGTCAGCCCAGGTTCATTCATGGCGGCATTCGGCTTCGACTGGGAGGCTAGCCACCTCGCTGTCGAATCGCGTCGACCTGCCCGTTCACGCGACTCCGCCTTCCAGCCTGAGGGGCGGGGTGAGAGCTCTGGCTCCTCTAAACCGCTCGTTTGGCGAACAGCCAATAGCCCCAACCAAGCACCAGCGCGAGGTAGAGAGCGACGATGGCCCAGCCGAGCGCGTTCGCGACGCCGTCGAGCATCGCCCACACGACGAAGACCAAGCCGACTGCATCGCCAACGAGAGAGGAAAGGACGATGGCGCGCTGCGCCGCGGCGTCCTTCGTGTCTCTGGCGAAGAAATAGAGGAGCCCGACCAGGAGGAGCAACGCCCCAAAGACATGGGAGATGAAAATGCCGCCGACGTTCGTCTCAATTCCAAAGACGGCGAGCACCAGCCTGGCGACGAACACGAAGGCCAACGCAAAAGGCAGCGCCGCGACGACCGAAAATCATCATCGCTCGGAAGTTCACAAGTCACACTCCCTGTGCGGTCCCTCGTGAATTGAAGCCGGACAGTCAGCTTTCGTGTCAGCGAGGGGCAAGTCAAAGCGGAGACGCCCTGCCCAACGGGGCTGAGGTGTCTAACCTTTCGCACCGCCTTGTCGCTGGCGTTGAAACAGTGCGGCGGCGAGCCAAGTGTTTTGGTCGTTGACCACCGGAGGGCCCCCTTTTCCCGTCTGCTAGGTTCAGCAGATGGTCACGGTCGACATCACCCCAACCGAAGTGGTCATCCGCCCGCGCGGCCTTCATGCGCTGTGGGCGTTTAAGCGCGAGGTGCGAATACCGAGGGGCCAGCTCAAGCGCGTGCAGGTTGGGGTGACGCCAGATGCCGGGACGCGGCTCCGCCACAGCCTGCGGCTGCCTGGAACCGCTGTCCCATGGCTCATCACCGCGGGTTCCTACCGTTCCGACGGGCGATGGGCGTTCTGGGATGTTGTGGGAAAGGGCGAGAAAGCTGTAACGCTCACCACCGAAGGCCATCGGTATGCTGAACTGGTGGTTGACGTGGCAGAGCCCGAAGCGACCGTGACCGCTCTCCAGCAGGTCATTGGGCCGACGTAGCCTCAAGACGGACACACGCCGACCCGTGACACGCCGACGCAGCGGCGGCCGAGAAGGCTCGGGATGGTTGACCTGGAGCTCCGCTGCAAAACGCTGTGGTTTGTCTCGGAGGCGATGCTCAGATGAAGAAGCCGCGAAGCTTAGCAGGAACGACGGGAGTGGCTGGTCGCCAGCGATACCTCCAACCGACCCAAGAGTCGGGCCGCGCCCTGGTCCACCGCAACATCTCAGGCACCGTTGTCATCCTCAACCTGCTGCGGTTTCGGAAGGTTGCCGACTATTCGGCGACACCGAATCTCGCCCCCAAGAACCCCATCAGCGGTGCCGCTGCATATCGGCTGTATGCCGAGCACACGGCTCCCCACTTGGAAAAGTCCGGTGGCGAGATGGTTTTCTTGGGGCAGGGTGGAACGTTTCTCATCGGGCCGAGTGACGAACGTTGGGACGCCGTGATGCTCATTCGCCAACGAAGCGTCAGCGCCTTCATGGCCTTCGGGGCTGATGAAGCGTACCTGGCGGGCATTGGGCATCGCACAGCAGCTCTGGAAGACTCGCGGCTTCTCCCGGTCGTTGAGGGTGAGGTGACGGAACTATTCGTCTGAGGCACCGACGCTGTCTCCCAGGTCAACAGTCACTCAGGTCACCTTTGGCGACCCCGGGACCCCCAGTCGAAGTGCAGAGAATCAGGACGCCGCGGCGCGGCACGCTGCGTGCTGAGGAAGCCCGCCAATGGTTGCCGTGCGGATGCTGACACTCGTCGCTCTTTGGCGTCTCAAGAAGCCCTCCCCTGAGCTGAACGACATCCGTGCGCTGAGCGTCGCCCTCTACCCATCGAGTTCGCTGCAGAGTGGTCTTCGTAGCGCCAGCGCTGGAAGCGCGCAGCGAGATTCAGGAACAGGCAGTTGGCTGGGGTGCTGGGCTCCCCCCTGCAGGAGGAAGCCGTCTTTTCGGCACCAAAGCACCGTCCCGGGTCGTCAAGGCGGCAGTTGTGCATTGACGGGAGCGGGCGCTCGATGGCACTCACCGCATTCACATGGGCAAGTTGCGCGCAGTCCTTTTCGGTGCCACCGGCCTCGCCGGCCAGCAATTCGTGTCCGCGCTGGAGTCCCACCCCTGGTTTGAATTGACGGCAGTGGCAGCCTCGCCGCGCAATGCTGGCCGGCGTTATGGCGAGGCACTCTCCGAAGGCGGTTGGTTTCTCGCTGGGCCCATCCCGGCGGCAGTGGCCTCCCTGGTGCTGGCGGACCCGGCGGCGGTGGAGCCGGCGGCCTTCGACTTGGCCTTTTCAGCGGTGGAGTCGGACGTGGCCCGCGAGCTTGAGCCGCGTGCGGCGCGGGCCATACCGGTCTTCAGCACCGCCAGCGCCTTCCGTTATGAACGCGACGTTCCACTTCTTCTTCCGCCCGTCAATGGAGGTCACCTGGGTCTGGTGCGCACCCAGCGCGCGCGGGGGTTTCGTGGCTACCTGGCCCCCATCCCCAACTGCACCACCACCGGATTGGTGGTCAGTCTGGCCCCGCTGGTCGAGCGCTTTGGTGTCCAGGGCGTCGTCATGACGTCGCTGCAGGCGGTGTCGGGGGCGGGGCGCTCGCCGGGCGTGGCCGCCCTGGAGGTGTTGGACAACGTGCTGCCCTTCATCCCGAAGGAGGAGGGAAAGGTGGAGGTGGAGACGCGGAAGATTCTCGGCCGCTGGGCTCCCGGGCAGGAGGAGGTGCAACCCCACCCTTTGCGCCTCTCCGCCACCTGCACCCGGGTGGCAGTGCTGGAGGGACACACCGAGGCGGTCTCCGTCTCGTTGCAGCGTCCGGCCACCTTGGACGAAGTGCGCGCGGCCCTTCAAGAATGGAGAGGGGACGCCACCGCGCGCGATTTGCCGTCGACGCCGCCGCGATGGATTGAGCTGTTGGAGGCCCCCGACCGCCCTCAGCCACGGCTGGACCGGGAGACCCACGGGGGCATGGCCACCAGCGTGGGTCGGCTGCGCGAAGACGCGGTCCTCCCCAACGGCGTCAAGTTTGTCCTCGTCTCGCACAACACCAAACTCGGAGCGGCCCGGGGCGCCGTTCTGGTGGCCGAGTTGGCGAAAAGCCAGGGACTGCTTTGAGGAATGGCTCCCATCGGCAGCAGCGCGGTTGGCCGGTCAGTAAGCGCTCGGCCGTCCGACCTGGGTGTGCTCTAGTGTCCGCCCCCGAGCAGTCGCACTAAGCGGGAGAATAGACAATGGCCTACTACGTCGCCGAGCCGTGCGTGAAGTGCAAGTACACCGACTGCGTCGAGGTGTGCCCGGTGAACTGTTTTTATGAGGGGGAAAACTTCCTCGTCATCCACCCGGATGAATGCATCGACTGCGGCGCGTGCGAGCCGGTCTGTCCGACGAAGGCCATTTTCCCGGAGGCAGACCTTCCGGAGAAGTGGGCGGAATACAAGCAAATCAACGAGACGTACTCGCGGCAGTGGCCCAACATCTCCGAGAAGCGTGACCCCTTGCCCGAGGCAGAAGCGTTTAAGGACGTGGAAAGCAAACGGGACCTCCTCATCCTCGCGCCGGGCCAAGGAAACAAGGGGAAGGGCTAGAGGCGGGCTGCCCCCTCGTTTCGAACGCCCGCTGTACTTCGCGCCCTCTCCTCTCTGGGGGGCTGGTGCAGAGTGGACCGACTCGCATAGGGTCCGCGCCCGCAATGGCCGAAGCTGACCCTCCCATCGCCATCTCCCCGGTCCGCGATGAAGCGGAATTGATGCAAGCCCTCGCCATCCGCGAGGTGGTCTTCATCGAGGAGCAACATGTGCCGGAGGGCATTGAGAGGGACGCAGAGGACGCGCGCGCCTTCCACCTTCTCGCCTTCCAAGGGGGGCACGCCGTGGGGACCGGACGTTTGGTGCCGCTCTCCGCCCCGGTGTCCGGCGATTCTGGGGAATGGGGCCATGTTGGCAGAATGGCCGTGCTTCAGGCCCACCGAAAGGCAGGGGTTGGCAGTCGACTGCTGTCCGCCCTCGAGGCGGAAGCGCGGCGGCGTGGGCTGCAGGGCATCCTGATGCATGCCCAGCTGCATGCCCTCGGCTTCTACCGGGGCCATGGGTATGAGCCGGTGGGGCCGGTCTTCGAGGAAGCCGGCATCGAGCACGTCGAGATGCGCAAGCGGCTCTAGCGCGGTTGGCTGGAGGTGGCGTCGGCGGCGGCGTGGCGAGGGAGCGGCTGCCCACAGACCCGGGACAAGAAACTGGGGAGCCCCATCGCCCGCTCCACGCTCCGGCGTCGCAGCTCGCGAGCACGGTCCCGGAAGCCCTCGCGGACCAGGGAGATGCGCGAGGAGACGCGAGCCATCCCCACCGCTTCGCGAATAATCTGCAACATGGCCGGCGCGTCGGGCTCATACACGCCGAGGCGTTGAGCCTCGATGTAGCTCACGTGGCTGCGCTCGGCGCCCGGGATGTAGTGAAATAGCAACAGGGGCCCGAGCTCGGTCTCGAGCAACTCCTGCAGCGTTGCCGGCGCCAGGCTGCCCAGCACCGGAATGTCCGCTAGCCCCATCAGCGCGGCCAGGATGGCGGGGGAGACGTAGCCGAAGACATGCACCCCGTCCGCGGCGTGCGGGGAAAAGGCCTCGTAGAAGCGGCGGTCTCGCCCGCACACCACCACCAGGTTGACACTGTTGCGAAGCGCGCCATCCGCCATCACCCGCCGCAGCACGGGTTCCGTCTTCGCTGTCCAGGCCGAGCCGCCCAAGAAAAGGAGCGTCGGGCGATTGAGGTCGAACGAAGAAAAGCTCGGCGTCTCCTGAGCCACCTCCTCCCGCAGCCCAGCCCGAGCTTGGGCCCGGGGCTCGGTTCGCATGCGGTGGCCCACCCGGGCGAAGGCCTCCCGGGTGAGAAAGCCCGAGAGGTGAAGACGGTCCTCGCTGACGCCCTCGCCCCGGTAGTGGGCCAGCGTGTCCTCTCCCATCACCAACAGGTAGTCCGGCTGCATCGCAGGGCTGGGGGGAAAGTACCCGTCACTGGGTGCCCCGTAGTCCGGAACGGCGCCGACCAGCGGGAGGCGAATGCCCAGCTGGGCGCGGGCCCGCGCCAGGATGATGCTAAACAGCGCGTGGGTGGAGACGATGGCGTCGCAGCGTGACTCGCGCAGCAGCGTCCGCGCCTCGTGCTGAAGGGTGGGGGTGAGCCACATGCCCACCTCCATCGCCCACCGCTGACCGGTCCACTTAAAGACGGTGCCTTGCAGCCGGGTGAAGTGGTGCACGCAGATGGCGTAGAAGCGCTGGACCGAGCGGTCGGCGCTCGTCCAGCTGACTGGCTCAAACCTTCGGTGCTCCGGGTCGACGCGGCGCAGGGATGCAACGAGGGCGTCGCGCAGCACGTTGTGGCCGTCGCCCGCTTCGAGGGAGGCGAAAAGAACTCGTCGGGTCATTGACCGCGGGGCATGTAACACTGCGAGTGTCATGGTGACAACGAAGTAAGTCAGCGCTTCAGCGTCGTGGCCCCCGTTGCGGCGGCGCCGCCTGGGTTGGGTCCTCCGGCCAGGAGTGACGTGGGTAGCGTCGTCCGAGCTCCCGGCGAAGGGCAGGGTAGTGACGCTCCCAAAAGCCGACCAGGTCGGTCGTCACTTGGACCGGCCGCTGGTTGGGCGCCAGCAGCTGCAGCACCAGCGGGACGCGCCCGTCGCCAAGGCGCGGTCCTTCGCGCAGCCCGAAAAAGTCCTGCAACCGTGAGGCCACGAAGGGGGGAGCCCCGCGTGGGTAGTGCACTTTGAGAAGCCGCCCACTGGCCAGGGTGACGGAAAGGGGGAATGCACGGCGCAACAACGCCCGGGCTGGGGGTGGCAACAGCGCCTCCAGGGCCGCCTCCGCCGCCGGCGCGTCGACGTCCTGAAGGCTAGAGCGCCCCTCGGCGAGCGCGTCGGCCAGGCGTCCGCTGACGTCCTCCACCGGCAGCTGTACGCCGGCCTCTGGGTAAGCCTGCGCCAGCAGTGCAACGCGCGCGGTCCACGTGTCGAGCGCCTCGGCGTCGAGGAGGCCCGAGAGTCCCGTCCGTCGTAATTCCTCGGCCAAAATGGCGGAGACGGCTGGCGAGGGCGAGGCCGGCTTCCGGGATTCATCCAGAACCAGAGCGCCGTACAGCAGCTGGCTCACCTGGTCCACCCGCGCCTGGGCCGCATTCCACACCAGCACTTCGGAATCGCGGATGCGCTCGGGGAAGAGGTCGAGCAGCCACTCCTCTTTGACTTCGCTGGCCACGCGCACTCGCGTCTCAGGCCCGCGGGGCCCAGTCCGCACTTCGGCGTCGAGGGCCACCAGCAATTGCGGCTCCCGTACGGCACTCCCCTCGTCGAGAATGGCACTTCCGCCGGCAGACAAGAGGAGCTCCGGGGCGTGCGGGCGGCGACGGCGGCCAACCCGGTCCGGAAAGCCAGTCAGCACCGAGAGCAACAGCGCGTCCTCCCGCGCCGCTTCGGTCCGGGGCGCCGGGACCCGGCTGTCCACCACCCGCCCCAGCTGCCGGCCGGCGCGCTGCACCGCGGCCACCGCCACTGGGTCGAGCTCCGCCTGCGCCCGCGCGTCCAAGTCCGCCAGCCGCTCCAGCACGTCCGAGCGCGCGCTGGTGGGGGCGGTGCGGCTGCGCGCAGCCTCCAGTTGGGTCCGCACCGAGCGGCGCACGTCGCGCTCGCCAAGCACGGCCGCGGCCAAGGCGGCGGCACGTCCAACGCCTCGCCGCTCGCCCTCTACCACCATCCGGGCCAATCTCGGGTGCAGCGGAAACTCCAGCATCCGACTCCCGAGGGCTGTCAGTTGCCCGCCGGCGTCGAGCGCGCCTAACTCCGAGAGGAGGCGCTCCGCAGCCTCCAGTGCAGCGGCCGGCGGGGCCTGAAAAAAAGGGAAATGGCGGCGGTCCGCGACGCCAGAGGCGGCCAGGGCGAGGACGGTTTCGGAGAGGTCGGCGCGTGCAATCTCAGGTGTCTCGTGCCGCGGTCGACCCTCGAAGTCCGCCTTGGTGAAGAGGCGCAGCGAGCGTCCGGCGCGGGTCCGCCCGGCGCGCCCGGAGCGCTGGACGGCACTGGCCTGGCTAATGCGCACCGTCTGCAGCGAGGGCAGTCCGGACCATGGGGAATGCGCTGGAAGGCGCGCCAGACCCGAGTCGATGACGGCTGACACGCCGGGAATGGTGACCGAGCTCTCCGCCACATTGGTGGAAAGGAGAAGCTTGCGGCCTCCGCCTGGGCGGACGGCCCGGTCCTGGTCGGCCAGCGGTAAGTCACCGTGCAGCGGCAGCACCACAAAGCCGTGCCGTTGGGCGAAGTCGGCGCAAGCGGCTTGAGCGCGCCGGATTTCGGCGGCCCCCGGAAGAAAGACGAGGACGTCTCCCTCGGGAAGCCTTGGGGAAAGGCGCTTCAGTGCCGCCAGCACCTGGACGTCCAGAGGCCGTGCGTCGACTGCGTCGAGGTACTCCACCTCCACCGGGAAGAGACGACCTTCGGAGGCGAGAAGGGGGCTCCCTCCGAGAAAGGCCTCCAAGGGCCGCGTCTCCAAGGTGGCGGACATCACCACCAGCTTCAGGGGATGGCCCTGGTGCTGAAGCCGGCGCAGCAAGGCCAGGGCCAAATCTCCCTGGAGGTGGCGCTCGTGAAACTCATCCAACACCACTGCGCCCACCCCGCTGAGGGTCGGGTTGGAAAGTAGCCGGCGCCCGAGGACGCCCTCGGTGAGGTAGCGAAGACGGGTGTGCGGGCCGGCGCGCTCCTCGAAGCGAATTTGGTAGCCCACCGTCTCGCCCAGCGCCTCTCCGCGCTCCTCCGCCACCCGGGCCGCCGCCAGCCGCGTGGCCAGTCTCCTGGGTTCGAGCACCCAGACCTCGCCGTCTCCGGCTAAGCCGGCGTCCAACAGGGCGGGCGGAACTCGGGTGGTCTTGCCCGCACCGGGAGCCGCTTGCAGCACCACCGCAGGCCACTCCCGGAGGACGTCAACCAGCCTGGGCAACAGTCCGTCGACGGGAAGCGAGAGGGCTGCCGCGCCGTGGCGACTCAAGCGCCGAGCACCGCCTCCACCGCGCCAGGAACGGCGAGGGAGGGGAAGGCCCAGGTGGCACCGGTCCCCTGCAGCTGCGCTGCTGAGAAGAAGCCAGTGCCGACGCCCACCGACTCGGCGCCAATGCCGCGGGCAGCCAGCACGTCCTTCGGCGTGTCGCCGATGACGACAACGCGGACTTCGTGAAACCCACGGCCGAGCGCGGCTGCACCCCGCTCGGCGCCTCGGCGCAGAAGAGCGGTCCGGTCCTCGTCATCGCAGCCGAAGCCGCCGAAGCCGAAGCGTTGAAACAGCCCCACCCGTTCGAGCTTGATGCGGGCCCCCTCTCGGATGTTTCCGGTGCCCAGGCCAATGGCAACATTGGCTCGGCCAGCGGCGGCGTCGAGCGTCTGGCAAATGCCGTCATGGACTCGGTACGTTTCGGCGGGCGCGGCGGCCACCTCCCCGGCCAGCACCTCGAGGTAACGGCCGAGGACTTCGTCAATCGACGTCGCACTGGTGGAGTGTCCGAGGGCCAGGAGTCCGCCGCGGACGATGGCGCGGTCGGTCATCCCGTCCAGGCGAAACCCTGAGCAGGCGTCCCGGCGGCCATGGACGCGCTCGAAGGCAATCTCCAGGGCACGCCGGCCGACGCCCCCGGTGGTGACAAGTGTCCCGTCAATGTCGAACAGCAGGACGGTGGGTCGCATCCAGGCGTCGGCCCTCATAGCCCCGTTTGGTTCTCGATGCGACTGCTGGCGCCCTGGCAGTGGCGTTGTCACGTGTGGGACACTGCTTCGCCGGGACAACTCCCTATGCCCGGGCGCGTGCTCTTCTTCCTTCAGCGCGGCGGCTATCAGCCGGCCTACCAGGTTGCGTCGATGGGAATCACCGCCGCCGCGTTGGGGGACGACGTCTTCTTCGTCTTCGCCTTTGATGCTTTGCGACAGCTCGTCCGAGGCGACTTTGGGCGTCCGCTGTCCGACCGGGAAGCGGTCGAGAGCGCGAGAGCCGAAGGGCTGGGGTTACCACCACCCGCGACGATGTTGGCCGAGGCGCGCGGGTTGGGTGCTCGCTGCGTCGCATGCGACACCATGCTGCGGATTGCGGGTGTGCCCGCCGACGAAGCAGAGCAGGCCTTGGACGCAGTGATGGGGTTGCCGGCGCTTTGGCGCCTCACCGAAGGCGCCCGGTTGCTGTCCTTCTAGACGTCCCGCGTGCCCCGCCAACAGGCGATGAAGGGAGGAGAGGTGGGATAGCCACGCAATGGCGAGACGTGGCACCCGGGAAGTATGCTCTAGAGCCCGTTCGCCCATGCCCTCACGCTCGAACTCGCGCCGCTCCCCTCTCTTTGCACCCGTCGGCGCGGCCGCCGGGGCGCTGCTTCTGGCCGCTTTGACGAATGGGTGCCAGGTGTATGACTTCGAGCCAGTGACGCCATTGGCCCTCGGGCAGACGACGCAGACCAAGACGCTTACCGTCACACCCTTCAAGCCCAACCTGATGCTGATGGTGGACAAGTCGGGCTCGATGGACCTGCCCGTCGACCCCACCAACCTCGCCTGCTACACGGCGCCGGGCGGAGCGGTGTGCGGTCAGGACAAGGCCTTCCCGTGTGACGCAGGCGTCTGCCCCACCCGTTGGAGCACCCTCAGCTCGACGGTGTCGGCGTTTATGGCGAGTGACTACGCCTCGGCCCGGTTCGGCTTGGCTTTCTTTCCCCAGCCGCCGGATGCCGTGGTGGCCAACCAGTGCAAGCCGCTCTTGGCCATCCAAGCGCCCATTCCCATCACCGCTGACGACTCCACCGCGTCGCTGCAGCAGCTGGCCGACGCTGGCATCGCTGCCCTGGCCATGGTGCAGAGCAGCAACCCCCAGGGTCCCACCGGGACCGGGGGCGGCACGCCCACCGGTGACAGCTTCAAGTACTTCAACTCCAATCCCGGTGCGGTGGTAGACCCCGCCCGCGACGCTTACATCCTGCTTTTGACGGACGGGTTGCCCAACTGCAACGACACCCTCGACCCGGCGACGTGTGTCTGCACGCTGGAGTCGGACCAGGACTGCCTCGACGCGCAGCCGGCGGGCATTGGCTGCCTGGATGACGTGGCCACTGTCAATGTCATCTCGGAGCTCAAGTCGAAGTTAGACATCACCACCGTGGTGCTGGGCTTCGGCGCCGACACCGCAGCGGCCTCCGCCGCGAGTACGCTTCAGGAGATGGCCATTGCCGGTGGGTTTGGCCCTCGGCTTTGTCCCAACAAGACCCAGTCCTGCGGCCCAACCAACCCCTGTGACCTCGGCACCGGGCTGTGCTCCAAGCAGTGGTACGAGGCCACCGATGAGGCGTCGCTGGCCGACGCGCTCAACCAAATTTACGCCGGGGTGGGTGCCGCCGCCTGCGTCGTGCCGCTCACCGTTGTGCCCAGCACGCAGGACCTCATCAGCGTCGTCGTCAACGGCAATCCCGTCCTCAGCGGACCGGACACTTGGTCTTACCAGCCGGCGGACGGCGGGGCGCCCACGCTGGTGTTTGTTGGCCAGCTGTGCACGGAAATTCAGGCCTCCACCAAGGAAAACCCGCTGCAGCTGCAAATCCGCATCGTCACGCCCCTGTAAGCCCAAGGGGGCCTTCAAGGTCCCAGCGGCAGCTTGCAGGGCGGACCCCCGCTGTGCCTAGCGTCAGCCATGAGGCTGACCCTCCTCTCGCGCTCGGCACGCATTGCGTCCACCGCCCGTCTGGTGGAGGCGGCGCGGGCCCGTGGGCACGCCGTGCAGGTGCTCGACCCGGTGCAGGTGGAAATGCACCTCGACCGCGACCGAGCCGTCCTCTATTACCGCAGGCGCCGGTTGCCACCGACCGATGCGGTCATCCCCCGCATCGCCGAGTCCATCTCCACCTATGGGATGGCCGTCGTGAACCAATTCGCGCTGCAGGGCGTGCCCCTGCTGAACGGCACGCAGGGCATTTCTGGGGCGCGCAACAAAATGCGCTGCCTGCAGCTGCTGGCCTCCCATGGAGTCAACATCCCGGCCACGGTCATGGCCCGCAGCGCGGGTGACCTGCGGGCGATGGTGAAACTGGTTGGCGGCGTGCCGGTCCTGGTGAAGCTTTTGCGCGGACAGGAGCGCCGCGGAGTGATGGTGTGCGAAAGCCTTGCGTCACTCGAGGCGGCGCTGGAGGCCATCCTCGGGCTCGGCCAAGACCTCATCCTCCAGCAGTACGCGCGCCGCGGCGGTCTCGATGTGCGGGTGCTGGTGGTGGGAGGTGAGGCGGTGGCCGCGGTCCGCCGGCGTCCCAGGATGAACCGCCTCGCGCATACCCTCAACCGCGGAGCGCGCTTGGAGCCGCTGGCGCTGACCGAGGCTCAGCGCAGTGCCGCGGTGAAGACGGCTCGGCTGGTGGGGCTGGAAGTGGCGGGCGTTGACTTGATTGACGTGCGAGGGCAGCCGAAGGTCTTCGAAGTGAATGCCTCCCCGGCGCTCGCCGAAATGGAGCGGGCGACCGGACTCGACCTCGCCACCAAGGTGGTAGCCCGGGTGGAAGCACTGGTGGCCGAGAGCTCCCCGGTGGCAGGCCGGGGCCAGACGCGGGTGCGGCCTCTGCCACGCGCTCAAGTCCGGTGATAGGAGAAGAGAATGCGCAAAGCTTTGTTGGCCCTGCTTCTTCTGGCCGCGCCGGCCGCCGTGGCGTCCGGTCCGCAGACTGACCCGGACGTTGCCTCGCTTTACGTCCTCAGCACCGAAGGCAGCACCACCGTCCTCAAGGCCGGGCAGCCTGGCACCTTCGTCCTCTCCATCCGGACCATTGCCGGTGCCCACATTTCTGAGGATGCACCGATGAAGCTCGCCCTGAGCGGCTCGGGCGGGGTGGAGCCCGCCAAAGCCCTGCTCAGCCGAAGCGATGCGAAGCCGCTGCCCAAGCCGTCTGGGCCGCCCGACCCACGTTTCGAGGTGCCCCTCACCGCCTCTTCGAAAGGGCCGGGCGCCGTGGAAGCCAAACTCACCTTCTTCGTCTGTACTGAGACGCTGTGCAGCCGGCAGCAGAGGACAGTCAGCCTGCCAGTGACGGTGGACTGATGGCCAGACGCGGGGGGCCCCCTGGCGCACGGGACCGCCGCCGGCCCCCCTCGCGCGAGGCACACCGGGCGACGGCCGCAGAGCGGGTGGTGTACGGCATTCACCCGGTGCTCGAGGCGCTGCGTGCGCGCGCTACCGAAGTGGAGCGGCTTCTGGTGGCAGAAGGAATGCCACCCTCCGGCCACGCTCAAGAGGTGGTGGCGCGCGCCGAGGCGGCTGGCGTTCGTGTGGAGAGGGTGCCGCGAGAGCACCTCTTGGAGTTGGCGGAGAGCGGCGTGCACCAGGGAGTGGTGGCGGAGCTCCGGGCCTACCCCTACGCTGGACTGGAGGAGCTGCTGGCACTCGCCCGGGCGGCCAAGCAACCCCCGCTGTTGGTCGTCCTGGATGGAATTCAGGACCCGCACAACCTGGGAGCCATCATTCGGTCGGCGTATGCGTTCGGCGCGCACGGCGTGGTGCTGGGACGGGACCGGGCGGCCGGCGTGACCGCGGCGGTGGCCAAGGCCTCCGCTGGGGCGGTGGAGCATCTGCGCATTGCCCGCGTCACCAACGTCTCTCGCGCTCTTGAGGACCTCAAGGGGAGCGGCCTCTGGGTGGCGGCGGCCGACCCTGCGGGAGAGAAGCCTCTGTGGGAAGCGCCCCTGGACGGGCCCTTGGCCCTCGTCGTGGGCGCTGAGGGGGAAGGCATCCGGCCCGGCGTCCTAGGGCATTCGGACTTTCGCCTGCGCATCCCCGTCGCCCCGGGCGTGGCCTCCCTCAACGCCTCGGTGGCTGCGGCTCTCTTCCTTTATGAAGTGGTCCGACAGCGGGCCAAGCTGGCCGCGCCGCGCGGCAAAGCGCCCTAAGTCTCGGGCGTCCGCTCGGCGTCGACCAGCAGCCACTTCCGGAGGGCTTCCGGGTCCGCCTCCAGCGGCTCGGCGTGCGCCGGACGAGCCAGCAAAGCCGCCAGCGACTCCGGGACGGGGACCCGGTGCCCCACCAGGGGTTCCACCACCGTTTCAAACTTGGCGGGATGCGCGGTGGCGACGACCGCCCAGGGCCGAGTGTCCCCTGCGGCCCGGAGTCTTTCCAGGACGCGCACAGCGGTCGCGGTGTGAGGACAAAACAGCTGGCCATGCCGGCGTTCGCCGAGCTGGATGGTCTCTTGAATTTCCGAGTCCTCGACTGGAACGGCCGTCAGGCCAGAGCGAAGCACCGCGTCGTCCGGGAACGTCCAACGGAGCCGCTCGAAGTTGCTCGGCTCGCCGACGTCCATTGCCGTGGCCAGCGTTGGAACGCTGGGCCGCGGCAGAAAGTCTCCTCCCTGGAAGAAGTCAACGAGGACGCGGTTGGCGTTGGTGGCAAGGACCACGTCGCCAATCGGCGCGCCCAACTCCCGCGCCCAAACGGCGGCCAAGGCGTTGCCCAGGTTTCCGCTGGGGACCACAAGGTTGAGGGGTGCCCCGTGCGTCCAGGCAGCGTGCGCATGGAAGGCCATCTGCGGGAGCAGCCGTCCGAGACTGATGCTGTTGGCCGAGGTGAGCTGCAGCTGCTCGCGCAGCGCCCCGTCCCTGAAGGACGCCTTCACCATGCGTTGACAGTCGTCGAAACTGCCGGACACCCGCAGCGCTGAGACGTTGTCCCCGAAGCAGCCCAGCTGGTGCGCCTGGCGAGGGGAGACCCGGCCCTCTGGGTAAAGCAGAACGACGTGGACAGCGGGCGCGTGGTGGAATGCCGCGGCCACTGCGCTGCCGGTGTCTCCGGAGGTGGCCACCAAGACGGTCAGCCGGCCGCCTCGCGGCGGACTCAACCGCCGAAGGCAGGCGGCCAGAAACCGCGCCCCGAAGTCCTTGAAGGCGGCGGTGGGGCCGTGGAATAGCTGCAGCGCCATGTCACGCGGCGTGCCCAGCGCCACCAGCGGAATCTCATCGCCGAAGGCTTCGCGGCAAATTGCCTCCAGCTCCGGCTCGAGCGCGTCACCGGCGAAAAAGGGAGCGAGCACCATCCGGGCAGATTCCTGCAGCGAGCCCTCCTGAGGCTGGACGTCAGGCGCGAGCCTCGGCAGTTGCGCGGGGACGAAGAGGCCTCCGTCGGCGGCTGCACCCGCGGCGATGGCGTGGCTCAGGCTGACGGGTGGGACGCCCCGCCGCGTACTTAGGTAGTGCATCTCAGCACCCGAGCTGCAGGACCAGCCACCGGAGAGACAAAGACGTCACAGCCGATGTCCCAGCGAGCAAACGCAGCCTCCATGGCGGCCGCAATTTCCGGGGCCTTGGTGGCGTCGCACCAGGCGAAGACACTTGGGCCGCCGCCGGAGATGCTCGCTCCCAGCGCCCCCGCCGACAGCGCCGCGGCCTGCACTTGCGCGAAGCCCGGCACCAGCGGTGCCCGCAGCGGCTCCACCAAGACGTCGCGCAGCCCGGCCCCAATGGTGTCCAGCTCGCCGCGGTAACAACCGGCCAGCACCAGGGCCAGGTTGGCGCTCTGGGCGACGAATTGCGGAAGCTGAAAGGGCCGATTCAGCACGGCCCGCGCGGTGCGCGTCTCCAACACCTGGTGCGGATGCACCAGCACGCAGCTGAGGTCGCCGGGCACGGGAATGGGAAGCAGCCTGTCCCGGGTCGCCAACACCAGGCCCCCGAGAAGCATGGGCCCGACGTTGTCGCCGTGGAGGCTGCCGCTGGCCACCGACTCACCCTCCAGCGCGCAGGGGTAGAGCACCTCCACCGCGACTGGCCGTTCGAGAATGGCGTTGGCCGCGACCAGGGCCGCGACGCACGAGGCGGCCGAACCGCCCATCCCCGAGCCGAGCGGAATGCCCTTGTGGATGAAGACCTCGAAACCGTGCCGCAGCCCGAGGCGCTGACGCAGGCTGATGAGAGCCTGGCCCGCGGTGTTCCGCGCTGCCTCGCGCGGCAGCCCCGCCACCACGCCCTCAATGCCGCTGATGCGGACTTCCGCCTCCTCGATGGCAGTCACTGTGACCTGGTCGGCCGGGCCTTCGATGGAGTGGCCGAGAATGTCGAAGCCGACGCCGATGTTGCCGACCGAGGCTGGGGCCGAAGCGGTCGCCTGACGCGCACTCACGACGACCCTCCCAGCCCGGTGGCGATGCGCAACAGGTCAGCAAAGACGCCGGCCGCGGTCACCTCTGGGCCGGCGCCCGGTCCTTGCACCACCAGCGGTCGCTCGCGGTAGCGGGCCGTGGTGAAGCGGACCACGTTGTCGGTGGCCTGGCCGTGGGCCAAGGCGTGCTCGGCGGGCAGCTCCGTCAGTCCAACGGTGGCCGCACCGGAGCGGTCCAGTCGCGCCACGTAGCGCAGCACGCGGCCTCGACTCTGCGCCTCGGCGAGGCGGGTGGCGAGCGGTTGGTCCAGCTCCGGGAGGCGCTCGAGGAACTCCTCGCGCGACAGCGCTTGAAGCCCGGGCGGCACCAGCCCCTGCACCGAGACGGAGGACAGTTCCAGGGCGTCGCCCATTTCCCGACCGAGAATCACCAACTTGCGCGCCACGTCCATGCCACTGAGGTCCTCGCGCGGGTCGGGCTCGGTGTAACCGGCGGAGCGCGCCTCGCGCACCAGGGTGGAGAATGGCACTTGGCCGTCGAACTGGTTGAAGAGGTAGGCCAGCGTTCCGGAGAGGATGCCCTCGATGCAAAGCACCTGGTCGCCCGTGTCCAGCAGGTCGCGCAGCGTGGTGATGATGGGGAGGCCTGCCCCGACCGTGGCCTCGTAGCGGAAACGGGCGCCATGCTCCGCCGAGGCGCGCCGCAGACGCCGAAAGCGCTCCAACGGACCGCTGCCCGCGTGCTTGTTGGGGGTGATGACGTGGATGCCCAACGCCAACCAACCGGCGTAGGCATCGGCCACTGCGTCGCTGGCGCTGCAGTCGATGATGACGGCGTGGGGTAGATGGCTTGCCCGAACGTGACGGGCGAACTGCTCGAGGTCCGTCGGTAAAGTCGCGGCGGCGAGCAGGGCCGGCGCGTCGGCAGCCGCGAGCGAGAGCTCCTCCAGCACCATCCGGTGGCTGTCTGCCGCCGCGCGCACCCGAAGGTCGAGGTGTGCCTCACTTCGCAGCCGTGTTTCTGCCCGAGCCAGCTGCTGCAAGAAGGCGCGCCCGACCTGCCCCGGGCCGACCAAGCCCAAGGAAACCGTCTGCGCCGAAAGGTAGAAACCGGCGTGGACCGCGCGCAGGGCCCGGGGTGCATCGGCGCTGGCGATGGCCACCGAAATGTTCCGCTCCGAAGCGCCCTGGGCGATGGCTCGCACATTCACCCCGGGGCGAGCCAAAGACTGGAACAGTCGGGCGGCGACGCCCGGCGTCCCGGCCATCCCGTCTCCCACCGTGGCCAGGGCACTGATGCCGGCCTGCACGGTAATTCGCTCAATGTGACCGCGTTCGAGCTCGCGAGCGAAGGCTTCCCGGAGACCGGTCTGTGCCGCCACCGCCTCGGAGGCGCGCACCACGCAGCAGATGGAGTGCTCCGAAGAGCCTTGAGAAATCATCACCACCGACACGCGTGCGGCGCGGAGCGCCCCGAAGACGCGCTCGGCGGTCCCCGGGACGCCAATCATCCCGGCCCCTTCGACGTTGAGGAGCGCCAGGCCAGGCATGGTGCTGATGCCCTTCACCGTCCGACTGCGGTCCAACTCGGCGTCGATGCGGGTGCCCGGGTGCTCCGGTCGAAAGCTGTTGCGGATGCGTAAGGGGATGCCGCGGGCAATCGCCGGGGCCATCGTCTGCGGATGAACGACTTTCGCCCCAAAATAGGCCAGCTCGCACGCCTCGTCGTAGGACAGGTGCGGGACCAGCACCGCCTCGGGGACCAGACGCGGGTCGGCGGATAGGACACCGTCGACGTCCGTCCAGATTTGAATTTCCTCGGCTTCAAACAGTGCGCCGAAGATGGACCCTGAATAGTCGCTTCCGTTTCGCCCGAGGGTGGTCGGCATGCCGCGCTCATCGCGAGCCACGAAGCCAGTCACCACCACCCGGGCCTCCGGGTGACTTGACCGCCAGAGGGCCAGCCGCCGCGCGCTGTCCTCCCAGTCGACGGCGACGCCCAGTTCCCCCGGCTGGACGACGAGGACGTCGCGCGCGTCGAGGAGCGCCGCCGGACTTCCCATTGCCCCGAAGTAAGCGCAGAGGAGCCGTGCCGAAAAAACTTCTCCCAGCCCCTGGATGCGGTCCACCGTCTCCGGAGCGCGGATGCGCAAAAGGGAGAGCCCCTGAAGGAGCGCCGTCAGCTCCGCGAAGCGCGCATCGAGCCAGAGTTGCACCTCCGCGGCGGCGCTCCCAAGCAATTCGTCGGCCACCCGGCCGTGCTGTTCCCGCAGCGCGGCACCGGCCTCTCGCCAGCTCTGTTGGCCGTCAGAGGCGTCCTGGGCCAGGCGCAGCAGCGCATCCGTCACCCCTTGGATGGCGGACACCACCACCACCTGCTCTGGCTCGGCGCGGGCACAGAGCAGCTCCGCCACCGCCCGGAACCGCGCGGCATTGGCGAGGCTGGAGCCTCCAAATTTGTGGGCCACCCGTTTCAAAGTGCCCATCCTCGCCGATTCGCTCCTCCGGAAGGGACGAGTGCCGGGCGCCCGAAGGCGGCCCTCCGCCGTGGGCGCATGGCGTGCGGCCAACGGCTGGTTATAGAGACAGAGCGCCGCTCGCCCCACGCCGGGCCGCGCTGCACGGTGCAGCGCAGAGGGGCGCCCGGGCCAGGCCTGGACAAGTCGAGACGTTCGCGGTAGGACGCGCGACCCCCGGGTGGACCCCCACTGGATAGGTGTGCATGTAGGGTACGGTCCAGGGGCGGTTTCGGAGGCCCCCACCGGTTGGCAGTAGGCAGTCGTTGTAGGAGAAAAAATCGAGTGAAATCAGCCGGTGCCGGTGTAGCTCAGGCGGTAGAGCAACTGATTTGTAATCAGTAGGTCGCGGGTTCGACCCCCGCCGCCGGCCACGGGAGGCTTCAAAAGACAACGGGACGAACGAAAAACGGACGAAGGAGAGCGTGCGGAGGGGTACCCGAGCGGCCAAAGGGAGCAGACTGTAAATCTGCCGGCGCAGCCTTCGTAGGTTCGAATCCATCCCCTCTCCATCATCATGTAGGCGTGGGCGGGAATAGCTCAGATGGTAGAGCGTCAGCCTTCCAAGCTGAATGTCGCGGGTTCGAATCCCGTTTCCCGCTCCAAGGCCCACGTAGCTCAGTGGTAGAGCACTTCCTTGGTAAGGAAGAGGTTCACCGGTTCGAGCCCGGTCGTGGGCTCCATCTTGGTAGAGCGTCATCCTTGGTAAGGATGAGGTCCCCCGGAGTGCAATCCTCCGGGAAATAAGGTTCGCATTCCGGAAGGAAGAGCACATGGCCAAGAAGAAGTTCGAGCGCACGAAGCCACACGTCAACGTGGGCACCATCGGTCACATCGACCATGGCAAGACGACCTTGACCGCGGCGATCACCAAGCATTTGGCCAAGAAAGGGATGGCCAGCTTCATTCGGCCTTTGACCAGATCGACAAGGCCCCGGAGGAACGTGAGCGCGGCATCACCATCGCACCGGCCCACGTGGAGTATGAAACCGACAAGCGCCACTACGCCCATGTGGACTGCCCGGGCCATGCCGACTATATCAAGAACATGATCACCGGAGCGGCCCAGATGGACGGGGCCATCCTGGTGGTGTGGCCGCCGACGATGGCCCCATGCCCCAGACCCGGGAGCACATTCTCCTGGCCAGGCAGGTGGGCGTTCCCTACATCGTGGTGTTTCTGAACAAGGTGGACATGGTGGACGACCCGGAGCTCATCGAACTGGTCGAGCTGGAACTTCGGGAACTGCTCAAGCAAGTACGACTTTCCGGGCGACGACATCCCGATCATCAAGGGAAGTGCGCTTAAAGGCCCTGGAATCAGACGATATCAACAGCGAAGAGGCCAAGCCCATCTTCGAGCTCATGAACGCCTTGGACACCTACATTCCGGAGCCGGTGCGCGCCACGGACAAGCCGTTCCTGATGCCCATTGAAGACGTCTTCAGCATTTCCGGGCGCGGCACGGTGGTAACGGGCCGGGCCGAGCGCGGCGTCATGAAAGTGGGCGAGGAAGTGGAGATCGTGGGTCTTGCCCCGACGCCAAAGACGGTGTGCACCGGGGTGGAGATGTTCCGGAAGACTCCTGGACGACGGGCCAGGCGGGGACAACGTTGGGCGCTTGCTGCGCGGGCATCAAAAAGGACGGAGTGGAGCGGGGCCAGGTGGTGGCCAAGCCGGGCGTCGATCACGCCCGCACACCAAGTTCAAGGCCGAAGTCTACGTGCTCAACAAAGAGGAAGGCGGGCGGCACACGCCGTTCTTCACCGGCTACCGGCCGCAGTTTTATTTCCGGACCACGGACGTGACCGGGGTCGTGACGCTGCCCAAGAGCGTCGAGATGGTGATGCCCGGGAGACAACATCGCCATGGAAGTGGATCTCATCACCCCGGTCGCCATGGAGAAGGAACTGCGCTTCGCGATGCGGGAAGGCGGCCGCACCGTGGGCGCCGGCGTGGTGGCCGAAGTCATCGAGTAAGCAGAGCCACCCACCCAATGTGGTTGGCCCGGTGGGGGGAGCCCAAAGCCGTTCGGGCGCCCCCCACTCGCCTTTTGATGGAGAGTTGAAATCATGCCGAAAGGAAACCGCAGCATCATCTCGCTCGAGTGTCCGGTGTGTAAACGCCGCAACTACTCGACCACCAAGAACAAGCGGAAGAGCCAGGACAAGCTTGAACTGAGAAATATTGCCGGTGGTGCCGAAAGCACACCGACCACAAGGAAGGAAGTAGGGTGACTAGGCCAGTAGCTCCAACGGTAGAGCAGCGGTCTCCAAAACCGCCTGTTGGGGGTTCGAATCCCTCCTGGCCTGCTGCGCACACAAGGACCCGCCTGACATGGCCTCCAACGAAGCCCTCCATCAAGCCAACCGCTCCGGGATGTCCCCCACGCGGCTGGTGGTGATTTTCACCCTCTGCGTCGCGGCGGCGCTGGTGCTTTTCCTCCAGCACGTGCTGGCGCCCATCTGGGTCGCTGCCGGCCTCCCCGACCGGCCCATTTTCGAAGGACTGACTGAATGGAAGACGACGTCACTGGTGGCCCTGGTCCTCACCGCCGCCCTTTTGGGCGGCTGCTGGCTCAACACCCGGGTGCGCGAGCTGGCCATGGAAATCGGCAACCGAGCTGATGAAGGTGACTTGGCCCTCGCGCGCCGAGACCTGGGTGTCGACGTGGGCGGTGATCATCGCCTCGCTGGTGGCGGGGCTGTTGCTCTTCGGAATCGACACGATGGCGTACAAGCTAATGGTGCAATGGCTGCCCGCCCTGTTGGGGAGACTATGATGGGCGAAAAGCGGTGGTACGCGGTGCACACCTACTCGGGCTTCGAGAACAAGGCGAAGAAGAGTCTCGAGGAGAAAATCAAACTGGAGGGGCTGACCGAGCACTTCGGAGAAATCCTGATTCCGGTCGAGCAGGTGGTGGAGATGGTGAAGGGGGAGAAGAAGACCTCCAAGCGCAAGTTCCTCCCCGGCTACATCCTGGTCCAGATGGAGATGAACGACCGGACCTGGCACCTGGTGAAGAACACGCCCAAGGTCACCGGTTTCATCGGTGCGGCGCACAACGAGCAGCCGCCACCCATCCCCGAAAACCAGATGGAGCGCCTCACCACGCAAATCTCCGAGGGCACGCTCAAGCCGAAGCCCAAGGTGCAATTCGAGGAGGGCGACACGGTTCGCGTCATCGACGGCCCCTTCAGCAACTTCAACGGGACGGTGGAGGAAGTGAATCCGGACAAGGGCCGGGTGAAGGTGCTGGTCTCCATCTTCGGTCGCGCCACCCCGGTGGAGCTGGATTTCATGCAGGTGGAGAAAACCGGGTCCTAAGAAGGAGTCCGGGCGACGGACCCCCTTGAGAATTCACTCAAGGGCAGCATTCAGCGGTGGGAGGGCGGCGACAGCCACCCGTTCGAACCACCCGGAGGTCAGAAGCAGCGATGAAAAAAGTCACGGGGCAGGTGAAACTCCAAATTCCGGCGGGTAAGGCCAATCCGGCTCCCCCCATCGGACCGGCGCTCGGACAGCAGGGCGTCAACATCATGGAGTTCTGCAAGCAGTTCAACGCGGCGACGCAGCCGCAGGCGAAGGAAGGCCTGATTATCCCGGTGATTATCACCGTCTATCAGGACCGGTCCTTTACCTTCCTGCTCAAGACGCCGCCGGCCGCGGTGCTGCTCAAGAAGGCGGCAGGCTTGCACACCGACAAGAAGAAGGGTTCCGGTGCGCACAAACCGGGCAAAGAGAAGGTGGGCCAGGTGACCCGCAAGCAGCTTGAGGAAATCGCCAAGCTGAAAATCAACGACACCACCGCGGGAAGCCTCAAGGCAGCGATGAACACCATCGCTGGCACGGCGCGCTCGATGGGCATCGAAATCGTCGGCTAACCGCCCCCCCCGGGAAGAAAGACCTCACATGACAAACTCAGGAAAGAAGTTCCGGGCGGCCGCCACCAAAGTGGACCGCAACAAGCGTTACGGCATCGACGAGGCCTTCCGGCTCCTCAAGGAGACCATCGAGCTGCGTCAAACGAAGTTTGACCAGACGGTGGACGTGGCCATCAACCTCGGCGTCGACCCCAAGCATGCCGACCAGATGGTGCGAGGGGCAGTGGTGCTTCCGCACGGCATCGGCAAGACGGTCCGGGTGGCGGTGTTTGCCAAGGGCGAGAAGCAGTCGGAGGCGAAAGACGCCGGAGCCGACGTCGTCGGGGAGGCCGATTTGGCCAAGCGCATCGAAGAGGGCTTCATGGACTTCGACACGGTGATCGCCACGCCGGACATGATGGGCGTGGTGGGCCGGCTGGGAAAGGTGCTTGGTCCGCGGGGGTTGATGCCCAACCCCAAAGTGGGGACCGTCACCGCGGACGTGGGCAAGGCAGTGCGCGATGCCAAGGGGGGCAAAGTCGAATTCCGGGCGGAGAAGGCCGGAATCGTCCATGCCCCGGTGGGCAAAGCCAGCTTTGCTCCGGAGAAGCTGGCCGAGAACTTCAACGCCCTCATCGAGTTGGTGATGAAGCTGAAACCAGCAACCGCCAAGGGCATTTACCTCAAGGGAATCGCCATCAGTTCCACCATGGGTCCGGGCATCAAGCTCGACACCCAGGTCATCAACGCCCGCTACCGGTAGCGGGTTTTGACTTTCCCGGTGCGCCGGTGGTAGACGCGCCGGTTCCGCTGGAGCCAGCCCCCCCTCCCAGGGAGGGGAGACGAACTCCGGCACCCTCTGGTCCGAGACAGCAGGGACGGGGAGGCCTCTTGGGGGAGCAGTACCCCTCTTGAACGCCGGCCCGTCGAAACGGCGAGATGTGAACGCCAGCCCTGCCGAGACAGTGGAAGCGGTCCGAAGGGGATGCCGGCACTCAGCCGGCCTCCTCCTCGGGGGTGGTGCTCTTCGGAGTCACTTCTCGCTTCTGCCTCTGGTCCAGGCAGCACGGGCGACGGCCGTACGCCGCTCGCCCGCGAAACGACAGGAGGAGGTGAGACCAGAGTGGAAAGAAGCGAGAAGGAAGCGCTTATCAAGGAGTTGAACGAGAAGTTCGCGCGCGCCCGTACGGCGATTGTCGCGGAGTTCTCGCGCCTGAATGTCGAAACGGTGACCCGGCTGCGGAAGAAGTTTCGCGAGGGCGGGGTGGACTACCGGGTCCTGAAGAATACGCTCGCCCGCCGGGCCGCCAAAGGGACCCCGGTGGAGATGGTGAGTGAGGACTTCACCGGGCCAGTGGCGATTGCCATTGGCTACGACGATGTGGTGACGCCGGCGAAGATTCTCTCCGAGTTCCTCAAGGACCTGGAGACCATCAAAATTCGTAGCGCGGTCGTGGAGGGGAAGAAGACCGACGCTGCCGGCGTGGCGGCCCTGGCGAAGTTGCCTGGCCTGTCCGAACTCCGGGCGAGGATTCTGGGACTCCTCATGCAGCCGGCAGGCAAGCTGGTGCGGACGGTGGGCGCCCCAGGTTCCAGCCTCGCGCGCCTCGTCCAGGCCCGCGCAGAAGCTCTTGGTAAGTGATTCTAATTGAACCAAACAGCTGAAGAGATAGTTTAACCCCAACAGACTCTGCCGCGTGGAGTCAAGACCATTATAGAGGCAAGTTCCGAGCCATGGCCGACCTGAATCAGATTGTGGAGAACCTGTCCGCCCTTACCGTTCTAGAGGCGGCAGAGCTGGTGAAGAAACTCGAGGAGAAGTGGGGCGTTTCCGCAGCGGCTGTCGCCGTCGCGGCTGCGCCAGGTGCCGGAGCCGCTGCTGCGGCGGTGGAGGAGAAGACGGAGTTTACCGTCGTCCTCGCCAGTGCCGGTGCCAACAAAATCAACGTCATCAAGGAGATTCGCGCCATCACCGGCCTGGGCCTGAAGGAGGCCAAGGATCTGGTCGAGGGCGCTCCCAAAACGGTGAAGGAGGGCGTCAACAAGGCCGATGCCCAGAAGATGAAGGATCAACTCACCGCCGCGGGGGCCACCGTCGAGATCAAGTAGTCCTGCCGCCCGGAGCCGCAAGAACGGCTCCGGAGCCCCAACCGCCTTGCCGGTTCCCCACCAATGCGGGGGTGCCGGCATTGGCCTTTGTCATTGCCGTTCGTCGCCCGATGAGTGTCCGCTTCGGCGAAGGTTCTTCGGGATTTTGTGAATTCAGCGGTGCCCTGCGCCACCGGGAGAAGAGATGCCTGCGACCGTCCAAAACAATTTCCGCGTCCGCAAGAGCTTCGCGAAGATTCAGAAGATTATCGACATCCCCAACCTAATCAACATCCAGAAGCAAAGTTACGAGAAGTTTCTCCAGGCTGACACACTGCCCGAGAAGCGCGAGGACGTCGGACTGCAGGGCGTCTTCAAGAGCGTCTTTCCGATTCGCGACTTCAACGAGACCAGCTCGCTGGAGTTTGTCAGCTACCACCTCGAAAAGCCGAAGTACGACGTCGATGAGTGCCACCAGCGTGGGATGACCTACTCCGCGCCGATCAAGGTGGTGGTGCGGCTGGTGGTCTGGGACAAGGACGAGGAAACCGGCGCTCAGTCGATTCGCGATGTCAAGGAGCAGGAGGTCTACTTCGGCGAGATTCCGCTGATGACCCAGAACGGGACCTTCATCATCAACGGGACCGAGCGGGTGGTGGTCAGTCAGCTGCACCGGAGCCCAGGCGCGTTCTTCGACCACGACAAGGGGAAGAGCCACAGCTCCGGGAAGCTGCTCTACAACGCCCGCATCATTCCCTACCGCGGCTCGTGGATCGACTTCGAGTTCGACCACAAGGACCTGCTGTACGTGCGCATCGATCGGCGCCGGAAGTTGCCAGCCACGGTGCTGATTCGTGCCTTAGGCGCAGTGCCAGACACGGCCAAGAAGAACCCCATCGAGTTCCAGGGGACCACCGAGGAGATTCTCAACTACTACTACGCCACCGAGACCATCTACCTGCACGCCGAGACCGAGTTCGAGAAGTCGGTGGAGCTCGAGCTTCTCCCGGACAGCGCGCCACCCGGGACATCAAGACCAAGTCCGGCGAAGTCATCGTCAAGAAGAACCGCAAGTTCACCCGCGGCTGCCATCAAGAAGCTCGAGGCGGCGAAAATGCGCACGTTGCCCATCGATGCCGACGAGCTGTTCGACCAAGGTGGCGGCCTACGACGTGGTCGACGAGAGCACCGGCGAGGTCCTCCTCGAATGCAACGAGGAGGTCAGCCAGGACAAGGTGAACGAGCTCCTCAAGCGTGGCATCAAGGAATTCAAGGTTCTCTTCATCGACAACCTCAACGTCGGGCCCTACCTGCGCGAGACGTTGATGCTGGACAAGATTGACTCGCCCGAGCAGGCGATCATGGAGATTTACCGCCGGCTGCGCCCGGGAGATCCCCCCACGCCGGAGACTGCGACCAACCTCTTCACCAACCTCTTCTTCAACCCGGAGCGGTATGACCTCTCCAAGGTGGGCCGGCTGAAGTTGAACTTCAAGTTCAACGTCGAGGAGCCGCTGGACAGTCAAATCCTGACCAAGCGCGACATCCTCGAGGTGATCCGCTACCTCATCGACCTGAAGAACGGCAAGGGGACGATCGACGACATCGATCACCTCGGAAACCGCCGCGTCCGGGCGGTCGGCGAGCTGCTGGAGAACCAGTACCGCATCGGCTTGGTTCGGATGGAGCGGGCAATCAAAGAGCGGATGAGCCTTCAGGAGATTGAAACGCTCATGCCGCACGACCTCATCAATGCCAAGCCGGTGACGGCGGTCATCAAGGAATTCTTCGGGTCGAGCCAGCTGTCGCAGTTCATGGACCAGACCAACCCGCTCTCCGAGGTCACCCACAAGCGGCGGCTGTCCGCGCTCGGTCCGGGTGGCCTCACCCGAGAGCGAGCCGGCTTCGAAGTGCGTGACGTTCACCCCACCCATTACGGGCGCATTTGCCCGATTGAGACGCCGGAAGGACCGAACATCGGCCTCATCGCGTCACTCTCCACCTTTGCCCGGGTGAACGAGTTTGGCTTCGTCGAGACCCCGTACCGCAAAGGTGGAGGCCGGCACGGTGACCTCGGAGACCTCCTTCTATTCGGCGCTGGAGGAGGAGAAGCACACCATCGCCCAGGCCAATGCCGAGTTTGACAAGAAGGGGAAATTCACCAGCGAGCTGGTCTCCTCGCGGCGGGGCGGCGAGTTCGTCCAGGCCCGGCCGGAGGAGGTGGACCTGATGGACGTGTCGCCGAACCAGCTGGTGAGCGTCGCGGCGAGCATGATTCCTTTCCTCGAGAACGACGACGCCAACCGCGCGCTGATGGGCAGCAACATGCAGCGCCAGGCGGTGCCGCTGTTGCGCACCCAGTCTCCGCTGGTGGGGACTGGGCTGGAGGCGGTGGTCGCCCGCGATTCGGGCGTCACTGTGATTGCTCGACGCGACGGCGTGGTGGAGGCCGTCGACGCCAGCCGGATTGTCGTCAAGGCGGACGTTTCGACCAGCATGGCCGACGTCGTCTCCGAGGTCGACATCTACAACCTCGTGAAGTACCAGCGTTCGAACCAAAACACCTGTCTGAATCAAAAGCCCATCGTCCGCAGGGGCGACCGGGTGAAGAAGGGCGACGTCATCGCTGACGGACCGGCCACCGAAACCGGCGAGCTGGCCCTCGGGGCGAACGTGGTGGTCGCCTTCATGCCGTGGCAAGGCTACAACTTCGAAGACTCGATTCTCATCAGCGAACGCCTGCTGAAGGAGGACGTGTTCACGTCCATCCACATCGAGGAATTCGAGTGCATCGCGCGCGACACCAAGCTCGGCAAGGAAGAGATTACTCGGGACATTCCGAACGTCGGCGAGGAGGCCCTCAAGGACCTCGACGAGTCGGGCATTATCCGCATCGGTGCCGAGGTGAAGCCGGGTGACGTCCTGGTGGGGAAGATTACTCCCAAGGGTGAAACCCAGCTCAGTCCCGAAGAGAAGCTCGCTGCGGGCCATCTTCGGCGAGAAGGCCGGGGATGTGCGCGACAGCTCGCTCAGGGTTCCGCCTGGCGTCAGCGGCACCGTCATCGGCGCCAAGGTGTTCAGCCGCAAGGGCGTGGAGAAGGATGAGCGCGCCAAGCAGATTGAGTCGATGGAGGAGGCGAAGCTCCTCAAGGACCAGAACGACGAAATCAAGGTCATCCAGGACAGTGCGATGGCCCGCCTCCGCAAGCTGCTCCACGGCAAGGAGGTGGAAGGCAAGCTGGTCGACGACAAGGGGAAAGTCCTTCTCAAGAAGGGTGATTCGCTGAACGACGACCTGCTGGCTGAGGTCCCGTACCGCTACTGGGCCGAAATCACGGTGGGTGAGCCGACCGACACGAAAGTGCGCGACATCCTGCGCAACCTCGAGGACCAGAAAGAGGCGGTGAAGCTGGTCTTCGGCGAGAAGATTGCCCGCATCAAGAAGGGCGACGAGCTGCCTCCCGGCGTCATCAAGATGGTCAAGGTCTACGTGGCCATCAAGCGGAAGCTGGCGGTCGGCGACAAAATGGCCGGACGGCACGGCAACAAGGGCGTCGTGTCACGCATCCTTCCCGAAGAGGACATGCCGTTCCTCGAGGACGGGCGCCCGGTGGACCTGGTCCTCAATCCGCTCGGCGTTCCGAGCCGGATGAACATTGGGCAGATTCTGGAAACCCACCTGGGCTGGGCGGCCAGGGGCGTGGGCGAGCGGTTGCAGCGCTACATCGAGGAGAAGTGGAGCGGCGAGGAGCTGCGAAAGCAGCTCAAGCGGATCTACGACGACAAAGCGTTCGGCGAGTTCATGGACAGCGTCTCCGACAAGGAAGTGGTGTCGCTCTGTCAGCGGCTCCGCTCCGGCATCCACGTCTCGACCCCGGTGTTTGACGGCGCGCGGGAGACGGAGATCCACCAGCTGTTGGACGAGGCGGCACTGCCGCGGTCCGGTCAGATGGTCCTCTTCGACGGGCGCACCGGCGAGCCGTTCGACCAAAACGTCACCGTCGGCGTGATGTACATGCTCAAGCTGCACCACCTGGTGGACGAGAAAATCCACGCCCGCAGCATTGGACCCTACAGCCTGGTGACGCAGCAGCCGCTGGGTGGCAAGGCACAATTCGGCGGCCAGCGCCTGGGCGAGATGGAAGTGTGGGCAATGGAAGCCTACGGAGCGGCCTACACCCTGCAGGAATTTTTGACGGTGAAGTCGGACGACGTGGTGGGCCGGACCCGGATGTACGAGGCGATTGTCAAGGGCGACAACGTTCTCGAATCCGGACTCCCGGAGTCGTTCAACGTCCTACTGAAGGAGCTGCAGAGCCTGGGGATGGACGTCGAGCTGCTTGAGACGGCACCGCCGGAGCGCGTCCGGAACCCCCCCGAGGGAGCGGCGCTGAAGAAAACGGGGTCCGACGCTTGAGGGCGTCGGGGGTGCTGGTGGCGCGAGGCCCGGGGTGGAGCGATTCCCGGGCTCGCAGAGTGAGGAATTCGATGGTGTCCGGAGCGACCAGACGTGCTTGGGGCACTTTAAGTGGAGAGTTTTTTAGGACTTCGGAGGCAACGTGAAGGACATCTTCAACTTCTTCGAGAAGCCGAAGGACCCGCTGTCGTTTGCAGCGATTCGGGTTGGGATCGCCTCGCCGGACAAGATTCGGCAGTGGTCACACGGCGAGGTGAAGAAGCCAGAGACCATCAATTACCGGACCTTCAAGCCTGAGCGGGATGGGCTGTTCTGCGCCCGCATCTTCGGGCCGGTGAAGGACTACGAGTGCAACTGCGGCAAGTACAAGCGCATGAAGCACCGGGGTGTGGTGTGCGAGAAGTGCGGTGTCGAGGTGATTCAGTCGAAGGTTCGCCGCGAGCGGCTGGGCCACATCACCCTGGCCACGCCAGTGGCGCACATCTGGTTCTTGAAGAGTTTGCCGAGCCGCATCGGCAATCTTTTGGACATCACCCTGAAGGACCTAGAGAAGGTCCTCTATTGCGAGAGCTACATCGTCATCGACCCGAAGAGCACGCCCCTGTTGAGGGGCGAGCTGCTCGGTGAAGAGAAGATGCAGCGGCACTTCCAGGAGTTTGGGGAGGAGAGCTTCACCGCGGGGATGGGCGGCGAGGCGGTGCGGGAGATGCTGCGCAGCATCGACGTCCACAAGCTGTCCGAAGAGCTGCGTCGGGACATGCGGGAGACCAACAGCGAGGCGAAGCGCAAGAAGATTGCCAAGCGACTGAAGGTGGTCGAGGCGTTCCGCATCAGCGGGAACAAGCCGGAATGGATGATGCTCGATGTCATTCCGGTGATTCCACCCGACTTGCGCCCCCTGGTTCCCTTGGACGGCGGCCGTTTTGCCACCAGTGACCTGAATGACCTCTACCGCCGGGTCATCAATCGCAACAACCGCCTCAAGCGGCTGCAGGAGCTGAACGCGCCGGACATCATCATCCGCAATGAGAAGCGGATGCTGCAGGAAGCGGTCGACGCGCTGTTCGACAACGGCCGTCGCGGGAAGACCATCACCGGCCCGAACAAGCGCCCGCTCAAGTCACTGTCGGACATGCTGAAGGGCAAGCAAGGCCGGTTCCGTCAGAACCTGCTCGGCAAGCGCGTCGATTACTCGGGGCGCTCGGTCATCGTCGTCGGCCCGGAGCTGAAGCTGCATCAGTGCGGGCTGCCAAAGATTATGGCGCTCGAACTCTTCAAGCCCTTCATCTACAACAAGCTGGAAGAGAAGGGCTACGTCACCACCATCAAGAGCGCCAAGAAGATGGTGGAGCGCGAGCGCCCCGAGGTGTGGGACATCCTCGAGGAGGTCATCCGGGAGCACCCGGTGATGCTCAACCGTGCCCCCACCTTGCACCGTTTGGGCATGCAGGCTTTCGAGCCGGTGCTCATCGAGGGCAAGGCCATTCAGCTGCATCCGCTGGTGTGTGCCGCCTTCAACGCCGACTTCGATGGCGACCAGATGGCAGTCCACGTCCCGCTTTCGGTGGAAGCGCAGATGGAAGCCCGCGTGCTGATGATGTCCACCAACAACATCCTCAGCCCAGCCAATGGCAAGCCCATCATTGTCCCCACTCAAGACATGGTGCTCGGCATCTACTACCTCACCCGCCCCCGTGAGTTTGCCAAGGGCGAGGGTCGGGTATTCGCCTCTCCGGACGAGGTGCGTGCCGCCTATGACCACGGAGAGGTCGGGCTGCAGGCCAAGGTGGTGTGCCGCATCGACGGAGTCCGCAAGCAGACCACCGTGGGCCGAGTTCTCTTCTGGGAGATTGTGCCCCGCAAGGTCGGCTTCGACGCCATCAACAAGGTGCTCGACAAGAAGCAACTCGGCGTCCTGATTGACACCTGCTACCGGCTGACCGGCGAGAAGGAGACGGTGCTGTTGGCCGACCGCATCCGGTCGTTGGGTTACACCCATGCCACCCGCGCCGGCATCTCGATCGCGCTCAAGGACATGATTATCCCGCCGCGCAAGCAGGAGTTCCTCGACTACGCGCGCAAGGAAGTTTCGGAAATCGAGAACCAATACCTGGAGGGGTTGATCACCGATGGCGAGCGCTACAACAAGGTGATCGACATCTGGGCCGAGGTCACGGAGAAGGTGGCCGGCGAGATGATGCAGCAAATCTCGCAGGAGGAAGTCAGCGGCGAGAATACCGCCGGCAAGCGCGAGACGCGCAAGCAGCCTTCCTTCAACCCGATTTACATCATGGCCGATTCCGGAGCGCGCGGTTCGGCGCAGCAGATTCGCCAGCTGGCCGGGATGCGCGGACTGATGGCCAAGCCTTCGGGCGAAATCATCGAGACGCCCATCACTGCCAACTTCCGCGAGGGGCTGTCCGTCCTCCAGTACTTCATCTCCACCCACGGCGCGCGCAAGGGTCTCGCCGACACCGCGCTGAAGACGGCCAACTCAGGCTACCTCACCCGCCGACTGGTGGATGTGGCCCAGGATGCCATCATCACTGAGTACGACTGCGGCACCATGGACGGTCTCTACATTGGGGCCTTGGTCGAGGGCGGAGAAGTCATCGAAGCTCTCGGCGAGCGCATCCTCGGCCGCGTTGCCTTGGACGACATCCACGACCCGGTGACGGGCGAGGTGCTGGTGCGGGCCAATGAGGAGGTCGACGAGGCCCGGGTCAGCAAGGTCGAAAACAGCGGGTTGGACCGCGTGAAAATCCGCAGCGTGCTGACCTGCCAGGCCCGACGTGGCATCTGCGTGGAGTGCTACGGGCGCGACCTCGCCCGCGGGCGCAAGGTGAGCATCGGCGAGGCGGTGGGAGTGATTGCCGCCCAGTCCATCGGGGAGCCGGGAACCCAGCTCACGATGCGGACCTTCCACATCGGTGGGGCTGCTACCCGGCGTGCGGAGCAAAGCTCCCTCGAGAGCCGCAACGCAGGCATGGTGCGGTTTGCCAACCTGACCACCGTGCGCCGCGCCGACGGTGCGCTGGTGGCGATGAACCGTAACGGCGAAGTGCTCATCGTCGATGACTCCGGCCGCGAGCGCGAGCGGTACCAGGTCATCTACGGCGCCAAGCTGATGGTGAAGGACGGACAGCGGCTCGACGGACCGACCCTGCTCGCCGAGTGGGACCCGTTCGCGACGCCGCTTCTCACCGAAGTGCCTGGCGTGGTTCGCTTCGACGACATCATCGAAGGCGTGACCATGTCCGAGACGCTGGACGAGGTGACTGGCCTTTCACGCAAGACCATCATCGAGTCCAAGGACCCCGAGGCGCGTCCCCGCATTACACTGCGCAACGAGGCGGGAGACGTGCTGACCCTGCCGAGCGGGCAGCCGGCGAGCTACTATTTGCCGCAGGGCAGCATCATCACCGTCAATGATGGCGACGCCATCACCGGCGGCGAAGTCATCGCCAAGGCGCCTCGCGAGACGACCAAGACCAAAGACATCACCGGTGGCTTGCCCCGGGTGGCTGAGCTCTTCGAAGCCCGGAAGCCCAAGGACCACGCGGTGATTGCGGAAATCGACGGCGTCGTCTCCTTCGGCAAGGACACCAAAGGCAAGCGCAAGCTCATCATCACCCCCGAGGTGAACGGCGAGCTCCGCACCGACCTGGCCAAGGAGTACCTCATCTCCAAGGGCAAGCACATCAGCGTGCACGCCGGAGACAAGGTACGGGCCGGAGAGCCGATGATGGACGGTGCGGCGAACCCGCACGACATTCTCAAGGTGCTGGGCGAAAAGGAGCTGGCCCGCTACCTGGTGGACGAGGTCCAGGAGGTCTACCGGCTGCAGGGCGTGAAGATTAACGACAAACACATTGAGACCATCGTCCGGCAGATGCTTCGTCGGGTGCGGGTGACGGATGTGGGCGACACCGCCTTCCTGGTCGACGAGCAGGTGGAGAAGTGGGTCTTCGAGGAGGAGAACGAAAAGGTGATGACCGCCGGCCATCGTCCGGCGGTTGGTGAGCCGCTGCTCTTGGGCATCACCAAGGCATCGCTCTCGACCGAGTCGTTCATCTCTGCGTCGAGCTTCCAGGAAACCACCAAGGTCCTCACCGAGGCGGCCATCCAGGGCAAGGTGGACTACCTGCGCGGACTCAAAGAGAACGTCATCATGGGCCGACTCATCCCCGCCGGGACCGGTCTCGCTCAATACAAGCAGCTGGACCTCGAGGTGGAGAGCCCGACCGACGAGATTTCGCACCTCGAGGCGGCCCTGGCGGCGAGCCACGAGGATGCGGGAGCGCTACCGCCGCCCGAAGTGCCGTCCTCGGCGGCTTCACGCGCTCCGGGTGCGGCCTAGCCAGCCGACGTTCGGCAAGGGTAGCTCTCGTTCGCGAGAGCGGCCCTTGCCGTTTCTGGTCCACCGGTGCGTGGAGAGCGTTTTGGCCGCCCTCCGCAGCAGGCCTCCCGCCTCCGCAGACATCAGTCCAGGGCGGTTGGCGTGCGCGGCGTCCGGGCGACTACAGGCCGCAGCTGCGAAGGGCCTCCGGCTGGTGTTTGGCCAAGTACTCCTGCCGCGACAGCTGCGCTCCGGTCCTCTCATCGAAGAGGGGCGTTCCTCCTGCGTATTGGGTGCCCTGCGCTAGGCCGTAGCGGTCCAGCCCCCGCTCGGCTAGCCAGCGGTCGACGCAGGCCCCCTGGGCGGCGGTCCAGACTGGTCCGGGCTGGGGTCGACTCGACGGTGTCGGTGCGCCCGACGAAGGAGGCGCCGTTGGTGACGCCGGGGGGACGGGCGCTGCTGGCAGGCGGCGCCAAGTAAGAGGAGGGGGAGGGCGAGCGCGCGCATGCCGCTTGGCAGTTTACTCTCGCCGGGTCGGTGGACGCCTCGCCGAGCGTGCCGGAATTCAAGCATGGTAGGCCTCTAGGCAATGCCAGCGCAGAACGCCATCCTCATCGGACTCGGTGGGCTCGGCTGCCCGGCCAGTCTGGCGCTGGCGCAGGCCGGGGTGCCTCGGCTGACGCTGGTGGACAAAGACCGTGTGGAGCTCTCCAACTTGCCTCGGCAGCCCTGGTACCGGACGAGTGACGTCGGGCGGCTGAAAGCTGTTGTAGCGGCCGAGCGTCTGGCGGCCTGCTTCCCAGCACTTCAAGTCACAGCGCTGCCTGAGGAGGCCCGCCCGGAGACCGTCGCCGGCCTGTTGCGCGGACATGACGTGGCCATCGACGGCACGGATAGCATCGCCGCGAAATACTTCCTGTCCGACGCCGTGTCGCGTACCGGCGTGCCGGTGGTGTTTGGTGGAGTGGTGCAGTTTGAAGCGCGCGCCTTCCGCATTGCTCCCGGGGGGCCGTGTCTGCGCTGTCTCTTCGGTGAGGCGCCGGGTGAGGACGAGGTGCCCACCTGCAGCCGGGCGGGCGTCCTCGGAGCCCTGGCCGGCGTCGCCGGCGCGCTTCAGGCCAGGCTCGCCCTCGGAGCGAGCGATGCGCCCGGCGAGGCGCGCCTCCACGTGGTGGATGGCGTCGGGGAACTCCGGGTGCGCGTGCTTGGCGTGCGGCGGGCACCGGGCTGTCCCGGCTGCAGCCCCAAATGGAGGGCAGCATGAGTGGGGAGCCCGCTGCGGTGTTGGACATCCGGAGCGAGGTTTGCCCCATGACGTACGTGCGCACCAAGCTTGCCCTCGAGTCGCTGCAAGTCGGCCAGGTGCTGGAGGTGCGCCTTCGGGGGGATGAGCCGCGGCGCAACGTCCCGGCCAGCGCGCAAGAGGACGGGCACACCGTCCTGTCCCTCGTCCCGCAGCCGGACGGCTCCGCGGTGCTGTGGCTGAGGAAGGGCGGATAAGCCGGTGGCGCTTCGGGAGGAGCAGGTTCAGCGCTACTCGCGGGTCATTCTCCTGCGCGGTTTGGGAGGCGCCGGCCAACAGGCGCTCCTCGACACGGGAGCACGCCTCTACAGTGGGGGGCCTGCGCTGCTGACTGCCGCGGCGTACCTCGCCGCTGGAGGGACGCCTGTCGAGGGACCACCCGGACTGCTGGCGAGCGGCGACGAGGGGTTTCTCATCGAGGCGCAGGACATCGGCCAGGTGGCCGGGCCGACGCTGCGCCGGGCAATGGCGCAGCTCAACCCCGATGCCGTCCATGAGCCGACCTCCTTTGGCACCTTGGTGGCCCTTCCGGAGGTCCGCGATGGGCCTCGGCCACTGGTGGCGTTGGGCCGACAGGACGGGTGCTTGGTGCTGTGGGGCGCCGATGCCCAGGCATGCGGGGGCTGTCTGGGCGAGGTGCTGCGGGTGATGGAGGCTCCGACGGCTGGCCCGGCTGCTCTTCAAGCCGGGGCATTGGCGGCATTGCTGTTCCAGCGCCTGGTCCTGGGCCTGGCCCCTGGGTTGTCCGGCATCTCGGTGGGTCCTGGCGGGGCGATGGAAATGCTTCTGGCTCCGCGTTGCCGGCACGGGCCAGCGCTGCCGGCGGCCGTCCTCCAGCAGGTGGTGCGGCACCTCGAGGCCTGCTACCCCGAGGAAGGGTGCGGCGTGGTGTTGGAGGGCCCCACCGGTGCGCGCTGGCAGGCCCTGCCCAATGCCTATGCAGCCTGGGCCGCCAGGGACCCGGCGGCTTTTCCGCGGGATGCACGCTCGGCCTTCCTCTTTGAGCCATCGGAGTGGTTGGCCCTGCTTCGGGAGGCGGACCGCCGCGGGGAACGGCTGCTCTGCGTTGTCCACAGCCACCCGGAAGGGACGTCGGCTTTCTCGGCGGAGGACCGCGCCCAGGCCGCCCCGGGGGGAGAGCCTCTTCTGCCCGGCACTGCCCATCTGGTGGTAGCGGTCCACCGAGGCCGGGCGACGGCCGCCAACTGGGTGGACTGGCAGGGGGGCCAATTCCTCGAAGTCCCTGTGCGGCTCCCGGGCTGAGCACCGGGTTTACCGCTCTGCGTTATGATTGCCAAGCCCCGGTAATTCGTGTAGTAAAGCGTCCCTCTTTGTGCCGTCGAGAGAGCCAACTCGGGCTCTCCGGACGGCCCGGAGTTCCCCGCCCACCCCGGGAGTTGCCTCTCCATGGCCCCCAATCAAGGTTTCACTCTGTGGCTCACCGGAATGTCGGGAGCCGGGAAGACAACGCTCGCGGACTACGTGGCGGCCCGGTTGCGCCAGGTGGGTCGGCTGGTGGAAGTCCTCGATGAGAATGACATTGCCGACGACCTGTGGGGCGGCTCGACCGACGCGAAGGAAGAGCGCACGGTGGCCGTTCGTCGCATGGGGTACGTCGCCGCGCTGCTTTCACGCAACCAAGTCGCGGTGCTGGCGGCGTCGGTCAGCCCGTACAAAGCTGGGCGGGAGGAGAACCGTCGTCTCATTGGCCGCTACCTCGAGGTGTACGTCGACTGCCCGACGGAGAAGCTCATCGCCCGGGACAGCACCGGGAAGTACAAGAAGGCACTCGGCGGGGAGATTCCCAACTTCATCGGCATCACCGAGCCCTATGAGCCGCCCGTCTCCCCCGAAGTGACCATCCACTCGGACGTCGACTCGGTGGAAACCGGCGCGCAGCGCATTTTCCAGGCGCTGCTTGACCTCGGACACCTCAGCCCGGAAGACATGAAAGTCATCACCGGCAAGCGAGCCAAGAGCAGCCACGGGAGCGCCTCGCGGGCCCACGGCAAGGGCGCGCGCAGCCGACCGGCCGCTCGTGCCGCACGGATGGCAAAGCGAACAAAGCCCGCCAAGAAGTCCGGCAAGGGCAAGCGCTAGGCGGCGAGGCGCCGATGGCTTCCACCGTGCTTGCGCCCGAGCGTTTGCAGGGGCTGGAAGCCGCTGCGGCGTCGAAGTTGGCGCGGATGCGGGCCGCGTTGAGAGAGCTGGGCTCAGCGCTGGTGGCATTCTCGGGAGGCGTGGATTCCACGTTTCTTCTCCAGGTGGCGGTGGAAGTGCTTGGCCAACGGGCGGTGGCGCTCACCGCCATTTCCGCCAGCGTGGCTCCCGAAGAGCGCCGGGAGGCGGTGCGCCTGGCGCAGCTGCTGCACGCCCGGCACATCCTGGTCGACTCGGCGGAGCTGGAAAACCCGTCCTACCGGCGCAACCCCACGGACCGCTGCTACTTTTGCAAGTCCGAACTCTACGCGCTGTGTGAACGCACCCGGTCCGAGCTGGGTCTCGCGGCCGTGGTGGACGGCTTTAACGCCGATGACAGGCTGGACCACCGTCCCGGCCACCGTGCGGCCGAGGAAGCCCAGGTCCACTCCCCCCTGGCCGAGGCCGGGCTCACCAAGGATGAGATTCGCGCGCTCAGTCGGGCGGCTGGGCTCCCCACCTGGGACAAGCCAGCCATGCCGTGTCTGGCCTCGCGCATTCCCTACGGCACCGCGGTGACCGAGGAGCGGCTGTCCCAGGTCGGGTCGGCCGAGTCGGAGCTCCGGGCACTCGGACTCCGCACCTTCCGGGTGCGCTACCACGGAGAGGTGGCGCGCCTGGAGGTTGCCGCCGAGGAGCTGGCCCGCTTCACCGACGCTGCCTTTCGCGAGCAAGTGAATCGAGCCCTTCTGAGGCACGGCTTCAAATACGTTGCTCTGGACCTCGAGCCGTTCCGCTCCGGCCGGCTCAACGAGGCGGCGGGCATTCGGCCGGGCGCGTCCTGAGGCGGCCGGGCCTCCGGGCCCTGGTGGTGGTTTTCGGCCTCGGCCTGGCCGTCCCGGCGGCGGCGCAGGAGGATGTACCGCGGCTCGACCACCGCGGCGCGCTGGGCTTCATCCTCGGCTCGGGAGTCGCGCTGCAGGAGACGGTGCTTGAGTCTGGCGTCTCGGAGTCTGGAAGCGCGCCCCTGGTGCAGGCCGAAGTGACCTTCCCCTTGGGGGCGCAGGGCAACGAATGGACGCTGGCGGTCGTCACCGCCTTCGGGAGTCCCCGCGTCACGGTGGAACTGTCTGGCGGGCTACGCGCCTATTTTGGCGAAGAGGCCTGGAAAACCTTCGTGACGGTGGAGGGCGTCCTGCACGTGACGCCGGCAGTCAGCATTGGCCCGCAGCTGGGCTTCGGCGTGCAGTGGGACTTCTCCCAGGTGGCCGGGGCCTTCGTCCAAGTGGCAGCCCAGGTGACGGCGGGGCAGGGGATTCGCTACGGCGTGTCCGCCCTCGCCGGCTTCCAATTCCGCACCTACATCCTTGAATGAAAGGTTGACGGCAGCCAACTTTGTGCGATTTTGTGGGCAAAGGTAGGGTAAAACATACATGCCCACACAATCTCGACTGACGTCTGTGGTGTTTCGGCTGACGAAGGACCGTCTGGAGGCCCTCAAGGCCCTCTCACGCACCTCCCGCATCCGCCAGAGCGAATACTTGCGCGAGGCCATTTCAGACCTCCTCACCAAGTACGCGGTGCCCAGCGAGTTGCCCGCGCTGGGCGAGCAGCACCACTAGGGCGTCTCGAAGGGCGGCCCCGTCGGCAGTCGAGCCGGGAAGGGGGCGTCGAACGGCCCCTGGCCGGTGTAGTCCACCGCCCAGAGGATGAGCCCTTGGGCAGGCGCAAGCATGCCTCGGAAGGGCGTCGCCTCGGCGAGGGCCTCGCGCCAGCTGCGCGGCGACAGTTGTCCGGAGGCGACCAGGGCCGCTGCGCCTACCAAGCCGCGCACCTGGTAGCGGCCAAAGCCGGCGCCGTGCACCCGCAACTCCCACAACCCGGGTGCCTGGGCGACTGGCCGTAACTCGACGCCACTCAACGTGCGCAGCCGACGGAGGCTGGACGCAGCGTGGAAGGCGGCGAAGTCCCGCGTGCCCACCGCGGCCGCCAGCACCTCGCCCAGCGACGTTGGATGGACGGGCGCGCCCGTGAGGCGGGAGTCGCCGCCGAGGTTCCAGCTGTAGGCGTCCCAGCCCGGCGGCGGCGGCCCGGACGACAAGCGGTAACGGTATTCCTTGCGACTTGGCGTCCACTGCGCGTGAAAGCCTGCTGGGGCGGCCGCGATGGCGGCGCAGCCCCAGTCCGCAGCGACGAGGCCGTTGCCTAAGGCTTGAAGCTGGACGTCCGCTGGGACGCGGACGCTTGCCACCTGCTGCCGGGCGTGCACGCCGCGGTCGGTGCGCCCGGCAGCGGCCAGGCCGCCGGCAACGCCGGCTGCCTTCAGCTGTGCGCCCACCGCCTCTTGTACGGTGGGGCCCTGCGCCTGGCGCTGCCAGCCGCGAAAGTGCGTGCCGCGGTACCACAGCCAAAGCGCCGCGCGCTGGGAGGACGGCAAAGCAGTGCCTCGCGGAGGACAGACACCGCGGCCAGCCTGGCAGGAAGCAGAGACGTTCCCCGCTGCGGCCGAGGGGCCCTACAATAGCAAGCCCTCGCCCTCTCCCCATGAGTTTACCTTCCAAGGCAGTGGACCCGCCGCTCGGCGGTGAGTGGCTTTACCGACAGGGAGGCCTGGTGTTGGGCCCGGTGAGTGGCGCCGAGTTGGTGAGGCGGCTGTACGACGGAGCCCTCGATGGGCAAACCGAGGTGACGTTGGTGGGGGCCCACCACTTCCAGCGTGTCTCGGAGACGGAGGCCCTGCGCCTTGCGCTGGCCAAGGCGCAGGCCAAGTGGCGCGTGGACGCCATGGACCGGCGGGTCCGCGAGCGAGCGCGCCGGGTCCGCAACGTGCGGGTGGCGATGGTCGTCGGCCTGGCGGTGGTCGGCGCCGGTGTGGCTGGGGCCGGAGCTCGCTACCTGGCGGTGCACAACCCCTGGCGGAAGGAGAGCGGCGAGCCCACCATCTCCGTCGAGGCGCCCACCATCACCCTGGCCCGCGCCCGGAGAAGGGACGAGGATTTGGTGGCCTATCCCCTCGACCGCGCGCCGACTTCTGGCCGTGGCCTCCGGCCCGGCGGCAGCGGTCTGGGCCGCGCAGGCGCCCGCCTTCCTGGGCAGCCGAGCGAAGCCGACGCTGACGGACTGGCCACCGCACCGCAATTCGACCGGGCGGCCATCATGGCGGTGGTCGCGCAGAAGCAGCGGGCGCTTTACCCCTGTTTCGCCGAGGAAGCCCGGCGGGCTCCGGGCTTGAGTGCGCGCATTCCAGTCGAGTTCACCATTGGCAACGACGGGCACGTCACCAAGGTGTGGGTGGACCACGCGCAATACCAGGACGGGCCGCTGCCGGATTGCCTTTTGCGAGAGCTTCAGAAGTGGCCCTTTCGCCCCTACGAAGGGGAACGGGCCAACGTCGGCCTGTCCTTCACCGTCGGTCGGACTGGATGAGCGGCGTGGCGACGGCGTCTGAGGACGCAGCCGGGCTGCGCGCGACGGTGGCGGCCGCGGCTCGACGTTTCAAGTCCTCCTGGTTCGAGCTTGGGCGGGCGCTGGCACAAGTGCGTGCCGCCGACGCCTGGCAGGACTGGGGATTCGCTTCCTTCGACGCTTACTGCACGGGCGAGCTGCACATCCGGCGGGCGACGGCCGAGAAGCTCCTGCGCAGCTACGGCTTCCTCCACCGGCACGAACGGGAGTCGGCGGAGGCGGTCGAACGGGCTCCGCCGTTTGAAGTGGTCACCGTCCTGGCCGACGCCGAGGAGCGCGGCCAACTCTCAGAGCGGGACTATGCGCGCGTCCGGGACACCATTTGGGACCCGGGCCGGACGCCAGCCGAGCTTCGCCGCGAGCTCCACCAGCGCTTTCCGGCGCCGGAGGCAGTGCCGGACGCGCGCGCCCAGCTGGTACACTTCGCCCGCAGCGCCCGTCGGTTGGCGACCGAGCTCCGGGCGAATGGCCAAGTGCCGGCGGCGGTGAAGCGGACTGCCGCCGCTCTGGCGGACGAGCTCGAGTCGCTGGTGAAGACGCGCTGAGTCGCGCCCCTCAGGGTGGGGGGTGCCCTTCTGAAAACCCGACGCCCGGGAGGGGGACCCGTTGTCTGACAGCAAAGGGTCGACGGGCCGGTCAAGCCGCATATAGTCGGAATTGCGTCGCCCCCGGGGCTGGCAGCGGCCCGGGCTGTACTAGGGTTGTCGGAAGCAGAGAGTCGCGGTTAGCTCTGCATTGGAGGTCGGTCGGTGAAGGCGAAGGAGCACACAGTCAACCTGTCCTGCTCGTTCTGCGGAAAATCGCAGCGCGAGGTGCGGAAGCTCATCGCCGGGCCCACGGTCTACATCTGCGACGAGTGCATCAAGCTGTGCAACGACATCATCGCCGAGGAGAATGACCGCGAGGCCGGCAAGCCCCAAATCTCGCTGCCGACGCCGACCGAGATTAAGTCCTTCCTCGACGACTACGTGGTCGGTCAAGACCACGCCAAGAAGGTCCTCGCCGTCGCGGTCTACAACCACTACAAGCGCATCTACCAAAAGCGTCCGCCGTCGCGTCCGCGTCCAGGAGTGAAGCCAAGCGGGCACGAGGACGTCGAACTGAGCAAGAGCAACATCCTGCTGGTCGGACCGACCGGCAGTGGCAAGACGCTCCTGGCCCAAAGTTTGGCCCGCTTCCTCAACGTCCCGTTTACCATCGCCGATGCCACCAGCCTCACCGAGGCTGGCTACGTCGGCGAGGACGTGGAGAACATCATCCAAAACCTCCTCCACAACGCCGACTACGACGTGGAGAAGGCGGCGCGGGGCATTGTCTACATCGACGAAATCGACAAAATCGCCCGGAAAGGGGACACCCCCTCGGTCACCCGAGATGTCGGCGGCGAGGGCGTTCAGCAGGCGCTGCTCAAAATCATCGAGGGCACCCGAGCCAACGTCACGCCTCGCGGGGGCAAGAAGTACAACCAGCAGGAATACGTCCAGGTCGACACCACCAACGTCCTCTTCATCTGCGGCGGTGCCTTCCACGGCATTGACGCCATCATCCGGCGTCGGGTGGGGGAAAAGGGCCTGGGGTTCGGGGCCAAAATCGCCCACAAGGACGACCGCAGCGTCGGAGAGTTGCTGCGCTTGGTCGAGCCTGAGGACTTGATGAAGTTCGGGATGATTCCGGAGTTCGTCGGTCGGTTGCCGGTGGTCGCCACCCTCAATGATTTGCGCGAGGACGACCTGGTGACCATCCTCACGCAGCCAAAGAATGCTCTGGTGAAGCAGTACCAGAAGATGTTCGAAATGGAGAAGGTGAAGCTCAGCTTCACCAAAGAGTCCCTGCGGGCCATTGCGCGCGAGGCGATGCGTCGAAATTCCGGAGCCCGCGGCCTTCGCGCCATCATGGAAGACGCGATGCTGGACATCATGTACGACGTCCCGTACCGAGAGGGTGTCCGCGAGTGCCGCATCACGGCCGAGGTGGTCACCCGGCGTGAACCGCCGCAGCTGGTGATGGAGAAGGAAAAGAAAACCGCCTAAAGCCGCCTCGGCGCGCTTTCTTCCCCAGTAACCCGTTCCCTGGCGCTGCTGGGGCAACTCCCCCCCGGGGATGCAGAGCAGTCGGTGGCCGCGTCGGTGGCGGCAAAGTTCGCCCCACCCGCACAGGCCTGAAGCGGACGCGGCACGAGTCGCATTGAGGCCCTGCTTCCCCGAGGTGTAGGTTGCGCGCGCACGTGCGTTGTCTTTTTCTTCCGAGGAAGTCATGCGCTTTGCGTTGTTCCAACCGGTCGCCTGCCTTCACCCCATGAGGGCGGCGCCGGTGAAGAGAAGGGGCATCGGACGCAGTCCTGCAGCGTTGGTGAGCCTGCTGGTGGCCTTCGGCTGCAACTCAAGCGCCATAACGTCGGTGGGTGTCACCGCGACCCAGACGGCGCTTCAGCCGGGCCAGTCGAGTGTCCTCACTGCCACCGTCCTTGGCTCCGGCCAATTCAACGCCACCGTCACCTGGAGCGTCGACGGTGGGGGGCCGGGGCTGGTGCCGCAAGGCCAGGGCGCGACGTACACCGCACCCAGCATGGCTGTTGCCACGCCAGTCGTCATCCGAGCCACCTCCACCGAGGACGCCACCAAGTCCGGCACGGTGACGCTTACCGTTTCACCGGCAAGCGCAGCGGTGGTGCAGGTGACGGCCAACCCCACCTCGCTTTTTGGCGGCCAGAGCGCGACGCTGAACGCCTCGGCCCCAAGCAGCGTCCCGGGTTTCGTCTGGAGCATCGACGCCTCGGGCCCGGGCACGCTGTCCGCGACCAGTGGCAGCAGCGTCCAGTACCTGGCGCCGGCCACGGTGGCGGCCGCGCAAACTGTGGTGGTCCGTGCCACATCGACGGCGGATGCCACCGTGTTTGGCACGGCGAGCGTGACCCTCCAGTCAATCGCTGTGGTGGTGACGCCCGACACGCTGCGGCTGTTTTCCGGGCAAACCATCAACGTCAACGGCACGGTCAGCGGCCCGGCGGGGGTGAGCCAGGACGTCACCTGGTCCGTCCTCAGTGGCGGCGGCACCATCACGGCGTCCAACACGTCAAGCGTCGTCACCTACACCGCACCGAACGTCCTGTCGGAGACGACGGTGGTGCTCCGCGCCGTGCCGACGGAGGACACCACCCAGTACACGGACACGACGCTCACCATCGACAGCGGCTGGCCGGCGGTGCTTGCGTCCACGCCGGACAGCTCCTTGAACGCCCCGCAGGACTACGGCATTGCCGTGGCGACCGACTTGCTGGGCGGCGGCGCCTACGTCGCGGGAGTCACTCAGAACGGCCATTTCGACTTGTCCCAAAGCTTGGGGGAACAAGACGGCTTCGTCGCCAAGTTTGACCAGTACGGCAACCTGCTTTGGGTCCACCAATTTGGAACGCCAGTGACCGACTACGTCACCGGCGTGGTGGCTGACACCGGTGGCAACGTCTTCATCAGCGGTTACACCGAGGGGCGCCAATGGACGCCCGGGCCTCCCGGGCCGACGACGGCGCTCGCGGCAGGCTTCCTCCTCAGCTACGACAAAGACGGGAACTTCAAATGGCGGGAAGACATTGGTCCCTTTGATGGCATCAACACCACCCAGTGCGCGGCGTTCGGCGTCGCCTTGGACCAGTACCAGGCCGTCTATGCCGCCGGCAACTGTGCGACGCCCCCGCTGGGCGTGGTGCAGCGGTGCACAGCGGGGGGTTGCGACGGCCCGAACGGTGGACTCCTCACCCTGGTGTCGCCCATCCCGGCACTGCGTCTGCCCTTCTTCCAGGGCATTTCCGTCGACGTCCGCGGCGCCTATGACTTGGTCGGCTCGACCAACGGAGGGCTCCAGGGTGGCTCGAGCAACCCGGTCGGCTTCGTCACGCAGGTTCAGGCGAACACCTCCAGCACACCGGTGTGGGTCGGCACGCTGGCTCCGAACGGCGGAACGCAGCTGGGCCTCAACGCGGTCGCGACAGACTCCGCCAACAATGTCTATGCCGGGGGCTTCACCGACGGAACGTTGCCCGGACAGACGTCCCAGGGGGGGTTGGACGCGGTGCTGGCCAGCTATGGTGAGAATGGCAACGCGCTGTGGGCCATCCAATTCGGAACTGCCGCCGACGAAGGCCTCACCGGCCTTGCCTTTAACCCCTTAACCAACCCCCAGGAATTGGTGCTCACTGGGACGGTGAACGCGGGCGGCGCAAACCAGAGCGCCTATGTCGCCTTCTACGGCTACCAGGCGAACGCCTTGTCGCCTTGGGCAACCTTCGACCCCGGTGTCACCGCGCTGAGCGGAGGGGTGGCGGTGGCGGACAGCCTTGGCGACCTCTACCTCGGCTACACCACCGGGGCGCAATTCAACGGCCCCCCGGTCCTGGGCCTCCACGTCGGAGTGCAGAAGCTCGACCCGATGGGTAACCCGCTCTCACTCTAGGGACGAGGGGGCGCGACGGTTCAACTCAGCCAGCCGGTGTGCATGCGGCGGCGCGCTCGAGGAGTAGGGTCTGCTCGCGGGCGTTGCGGGTAAGGCTTGCCGCGCGCTCAAACTCTGCACGTGCCTCGCCAAAGCGCGCGAGCTTGACCAGAAAGTCCCCGCGCACACTGGGCAGCAAGTGGTAGTGCTTGAGCGATGACTCCGAACGCAGCTTGTCCACCAGCGCCAGGCCCGCGGCCGGACCGGAGGCCATCCCGACGGCGACGGCGCGGTTCAACTCCACCACTGGAGAGGGTGCGACCCGCCTCAGTGCCCCGTAAAGCGACACGATGCCGGACCAGTCCGTTGCCTCTGCCGTTGGCGCGCGCGCGTGGAGCGCGGCGATGGCAGCCTGGAGCACGTACGGGCCAGGGGGGATGCCCAGCGCCTCAGCACGGGCTAAAGCTGTCAGTCCGCGGCGGATGAGCAGTTGGTCCCATCGGGCGCGGTCTTGCTGGTGCAACAGGACGGGTTCTCCGGAGGGACCGGTCCTCGCTTTCAACCGCGAGGCTTGAATCTCCATCAGCGCGACCAGGCCGTGGACTTCAGCCTCGTTCGGAAGCAGCTCGGCGATGAGGCGGCCCAGCCGGAGCGCGTCCTCACACAGTTCGGGCCTCACCCAGTCGTGGCCAGCGGTGGCGGAATAGCCCTCGTTGAAGACGAGGTAAACCACCGCCAGGACAGACGAGAGCCGCTCAGTGAGGTCCGAGCCGTAAGGAAGCTCGAAGGGGACGCGTTCTTCGGAAAGGGTCCGCTTCGCTCGGACGATGCGCTGGGCGATGGTGGCCTCAGGGACGAGAAAGGCGCGCGCGATTTCGCCGGTCGTCAAGCCACCGAGGAGGCGCAGCGTCAACGCGACCCGGGACTCCTCCGGCAGGACGGGATGGCACGCAATGAAGACCAGGCGGAGCAACTCGTCACCCACTTCATCGTCCAGTGCCGCGTCCAGCTCCTCGGGGCCGACGGCGCTCGCCTCCTCGATGGAAGCGCTCAGCGCCAGCTGGCTTCGGCCCTGGCGCTCTTGCCTCCGCAACAAGTCAATCGCTCGACGCTTCCCCACGGCCATCAGCCAGGCGCCCGGCTTGTCCGGGACGCCCGACTGGGGCCACTGCGTCAAAGCGGCGACGAATGCGTCCTGGGCGAGCTCCTCGGCCAAGCCGACGTCACGCACCAGTCGGGCGAGACCGGCGATGACTCTCGCCGATTCAATGCGCCAGATTGCTTCTATCGCCCGCTGAGGGTCCCGCTCCGCCATCGCCTCAAATCACAGCACCTCGTTCCTGCGGCGACAACTGAACTGGCCCCGGCGCGCCCGCGCCGGTGGGCGGGAGGGTCGAACGGCCGTCCCTAGCTCGAGCCGTAATCTCCGAGCGGTCGCATCTCGGAGGTGCCTTCGCCGGCGATTTTGAGAAAGCGGATGCCCCACTCCGTGGCCTCCTCTTTCGACTTCACTTCAATCAGAGCGAAGCCCGCGATGAGCTCCTTCGTCTCTGCGTAAGGGCCGTCGGTCACGCTGACTTTCCCGTTCGAATTCTTAAGGACGGTGGCAGGCGATGTGGGGTTCCACCCGCCGGTCTCCACCAGTGCACCCGCTTTGGTCATCTCCACAATCAGTTTGCCCATCTCCTCGCTGCTTGGTGGTTTGGCGTTTCGCGCAGGGCGCCACAAGGTCATGAAGCGCATGTTGGGTTTTCTCCTTTCTTTCCTCTCCTTAGGAATGACGCGACTCGACCGTCTCGCGGAGCGCCTGCTGCTGTTTGCGGAGGTTGCCCGAGGGGTCGCTGGGGGCGAAGTCGTCCAGTTCAAAGACCGGACGAATCTCGACTTCACCCTCCTGGAAAGGGCTGCGCTTGAGCCACTCGACGGCCTCGTCCATCGACTTCACCTGCCACAACCAGAAGCCGCCGATGAGCTCCTTGGTCTCACCGAAGGGTCCATCCGTCACCGTCTTCTTCGAACCCTCGAAGCGCACGCGCTTTCCTGCGGCGCTCGCTTTGAGGCCCTCCATCGCCAGCAGCACACCTGCCTTCACCAGCTGTTGGTTGAACTTGCCCATCTCGCTGAGAATCCGTTGGTCAGGAAGTGCTCCGGTCTCGGACTGCTTGTTCGCCTTCACAATCACCATCACTCGCATGGTTGGTCTCCGGGGTTTTGCCCTTTTGGGGGCCTCTGGAGGGTTCGTCGAAGAGGCCCCGTCAAAATCGACACGGCGCTGGCCAAATGCATCTCGGCTCAACGCAAGCCTACGGAATCACGAAAGAAAAAGATGCAACACCCGACACGCCTTGGGGCAGCTAGGACTGGGTGACGCGGACCGACGTCTTCATCTCGCGGCCGGTGGCCGGGTCGTGTGCGCGCATGGTGAGAATTCCTTCGATGTTGACGTCGAAGGTGATTTCCACCTGCACCTCGCCCGCTGGGGCCGGGCGAATTCCGGAGAAGGTAAATTCGCCGAGCAACTCATTGTGGGTCACCTGCTCGTGGTCCCCTTGGAAGATGCGGACCGCCAGCTCGGTCTGCTGGTCGAAGCTGGTGGTGGCCCGGAGCTGCTTGGCGTTGGGGATGGCGGCGTTGCGTGCAAAGACGACGTGGAAGGCGCCTCCCGCCTTCTCCAGGCCGATGGCCATCGGGATGACGTCCAAAAGCTGCAGCTTGAGGTTGGTGTCGTCCTCCAGCGAGTGGGCGTAAAGCGCCGCGCCGATGGCCACCGCCTCGTCCGGATGGACGCCCTTGGAAGGCGGCTTGCCGAAAAAACGGGTCAGGCGTTGCTGGACGACGGGCATTCGGGTCTGGCCCCCGACCAGCATCACCTCGTCAACGGCCTTGGTGGACACCCCGGAGTCCACCAGGACTCGCGCGACAATCTGCAGCGTGCGGTCGACCAGCGAGCTGGTCAGCTCCTCGAGGAGCGCTCGGGTAAACTTGAGCTCAATGTTGAGCGGCTGTCCCTGAGCGGTCATGGTGATGAAGGGGATGTTGAAGGGAGCCTCCTCACGCGTGGAGAGGTCGCACTTCGTTCGCTCGGCCAGGTCCTTGATGCGCTGCATGGCCACCGGGTCCCCGGACAAGTCAATGCCGGTTTTCTCGGCGAAACTGGCCAGAACGTAGTGGATGACGGCGTTGTCGAAGTCGATGCCGCCGAGGAAGATGTCGCCTCCGGTGGCCTTCACTTCGAAGACTCGGTCGCGAATTTCGATGATGCTGACGTCGAAGGTGCCGCCGCCCAGGTCGTAGATGACGACCGTCTCGCGCAGGTTCTTGCCAACGCCGTAGGCCAGCGCCGCGGCCGTGGGCTCGTTGATGATGCGCACGACCTCCAAGTCGATGAGCTTTCCGGCGTCCTTGACCGTCTGCCGCTGTCGGTCGTTGAAGTAGGCGGGGACGGTGACCACTGCTCGCTTCACCGGAGTGCGCAGGTGGTTGGAGGCGACGTCGCGAATCTTGTTCAGAATGCGCGCCGAGACTTCCTGCAGGCTGTACTCGCGGTGCGCGACGTCGATGACCACATCGTTCTGGTCACCGGGCTTCACCGAGTAGCCCACCACCTTGCGCATGGTGTCCACCACGTCACTCTTGTAGCTGCGGCCGACGAGCCGTTTGGCGCCGTAGACCGTATTGCGGGGGTTGAGCTGCCACTGGCGCTTGGCCTCATGGCCGATGAGCTCATTGCCCTTGTCATCCACGGCGAAGATGGAGGGCACGGTGTAGTCGCCCCCCTTGTAGGGGATGAGCTTCACCGAACCGTCTTCCGCTGCCACCGCGGCACAGGAATTCGTGGTGCCGAGGTCGATGCCGATGATGGGGTCCTTCTGCATCAGGGGAACCGTGGACTCTCCGTCGGGCGGCCAGGGCGGCCGAGTCCTCCAAGGTTAGCCGAAAACCGGGGGAGCGCCTGTTTCGCGCCGCCGCCCAGCAAGGAACCGGCGGTGGGGCTTCCGGCGAGGGGCGGCACAGGCGAGACTGTCGGCATCGGTAGGACAGGGGAGCTCGGGTGAACGCAAAGGAATGTCTCGACAGTGTTGGAAAGGAGGTCGGCCGCGACTTCGTCCAGAACCGCACGCTGCTGTCCTACGAGGAGTACGTCGAGTTGGTGCTGCAACGGCCTCGGTCGCAGGCGCGCAATGCGGCGCAGTACCTGCGCGACGCGTTGGAATTCTTTGGCTCGACGGCGGTGCCGCACCCCAGCGGCACGGTCCGGCGCTTCAAGATTTTCGACCTCACCGAAGGCGAGCGTCAGGGCAGGGTGGCGGGCCAGGAGGAAGTGCAAAACGCCATCTACCGGCTGGTGGGCAACTTCGCGCGCACCGGCCGCGTCAACAAACTCATCCTTCTTCACGGGCCCAACGGCTCGGCCAAGTCGAGCCTGGTCGACGCCCTGATGCGCGGTTTGGAGCGCTACTCGCGCGAGCCGGATGGCGCCCTGTACCGAATCGCCTGGGTCTTCCCGAGCGACAAGCTCACCAAGGGCAACATCGGCTTCGGGGAGCGGCCCGGGGAAGGCGGCAACCTCGCGTCCTGGGCTCACCTCGACTCAGAGCAAGTGGATGTCCGGATGGCCTGCGAGCTGCGCGACCATCCGCTGTTTCTGCTTCCAAGACCGGAACGGCGGCGACTCCTAGAACCAGCGCTTCAGTCCGGAGCGGATGGGAAGAGCGACTTGCTGCTTTCCGAATACATGCTGGAGGGGGAGCTGTGCCACAAGTGCCGCCGGGTGTACGGAGCCCTGCTGGCTGCCGGCGGTGGTGATTATTTCAAGGTGCTCCGCCACGTCCAAGTAGAGCGCTTTTACCTGTCGCGGCATTACTTGGAGGGAGCCGTGACGGTGGAGCCTCAGCTGTCGGTCGACGCGAGCTACCACCAGATGACCTCCGACCGCAGCCAGACGCACTTGCCAGCCTCGCTGCACAACGTCGTCCTGTTTGAGCCGCAAGGGCCGCTGGTCAACGCCAACCGAGGCCTCATCGAATACGCGGACCTCCTCAAGCGTCCCCTCGAGGCCTTTAAATACCTGTTGGGCTTCAGTGAGACCGGCGAGGTGCCGATGGAGCACTTTGTCCTCCAGCTGGATGAGGTGCTGCTCGCCTCCAGCAACGAAAAACACCTCACCGCCTTCAAGGAGCTTCCGGATTTCGCTTCCTTCAAGGGCCGCATTGAGTTGGTGCGGGTCCCCTACCTGCGCCGGTGGAAGGTGGAACAGGAGGTGTACGACGCGCAGGTGACGGCCGTCACCGTGGGCAAGCACCTCGCTCCTCATGCCACTGCGGTGGCAGCGATGTGGGCGGTGTTGACGCGCCTCAAGAAGCCAGTGGTGGAGCACTATCCGGAGGGCGTGCGCGAGCTGATTGACCAGCTCACCCCGGTCGAGAAGCTGCACCTCTACCAGGATGGGACGCCGCCCGACCGGCTCAGCCTCAGCCAGGCCAAGGAGCTGCGACAGCAGCTGGGGGCGCTGTACGAGGAGTCCGAGGCCTACCCACACTACGAGGGACGGACCGGCGCCAGTGCTCGCGAAATCAAAACGGCGCTCTTCAACGCCGCACAGAACGCCGACTACCGGTGTTTGAGCGCGCTGGCGGTGCTCGAGGAACTCTCGGCGCTCTGTCAGGACAAGAGCGTTTACGAATTTCTCCAGGAGGAGGTGGTGGATGGCTACCACGACCCGGAGGAATTCGTGCGTGCGGTCGAGCTGGAATACCTCGAGGCGGTCGACGCCGAAGTCCGCGAGTCGATGGGGCTGATTTCAGAGGGCCAGTACGTCGACCTCTTCGAGAGGTACATCCAGCATGTGAGTCACTGGGTGAAGAACGAGAAGCTGCGCAATCGCATCACCGGGGACATGGAGCGTCCGGACGAGAAGCGGATGGCGGAGATGGAGGCCATCGTCATGCCGCGGGGAGACGACTCGGGCGAGTTCCGTCGGGGCCTCATCGCCCAGGTCGGCGCCCACAAACTCGAGAACCCGGAGGGGCCGATGGCTTACCCCCGGATTTTCCCCGACCTGTTTCGACGGCTGCGGGCCCACTTCTTCGAGGAGCGCAAGAAGGCGCTGAGCCGCAACAGTGAAAACCTGCTGCGCGCCCTCTCCGACGAGCGCTCGGCGCTGAGCGCGCGCGAGTTGCAAGCGGTGGACGCCACCTTGGCGGTGATGCGGGAGCGCTTCGGCTACTGCGACGCCTGCGCCAAGGAAGCCATCCTCTTCCTCACCCGGAAGCGTTACGGGCAGTAAGCGACGGTTGTGCGTCAGCCCGGCATGACAATTAAGAAGGTGGGATGAGCCCGCGAACCTCCTGGGACCAGTATTTCATGGAAATCGCGCGTCAGGTGGCCACCCGTGCCACCTGTGACCGCAAGCACGTGGGGGCGGTCCTGGTCCGGGACCGCATCATCCTCTCCACCGGCTACAACGGCTCCATCCGGGGGATGCCGCACTGCGACGAAGTGGGCCACCTGATGGAGAATGGGCACTGCGTGGCCACCGTGCACGCAGAGGCCAACGCGGTGCTTCAGGCCGCGCGCACCGGGGTTCGCATCGAGGGCAGCTCTCTGTACACGACAGCGAGCCCGTGTTGGCCGTGCTTCAAACTGGTGGCCAACGCCGGCATCGTCCGGATTGTTTACGGGGAGTTCTACCGGGACCCGCGCATTTTTGACGTCGCGGCTCGGCTGGAGATTGAGTTGGTGAGCCTTGCCGAGGCGGTGGGTCCAGCCTCGGAGGCCGTGGCGCCTGGGGCCGTTCCGGGGTAGCCACCGCCCAACGTGCCGCTATGCCTTGACTTTTTGGATGCTGGCGGAGAATAATGTCTCGCTTCGGCTTGGGTCAGCCCCAAGGGGCCTGGGTTGGCAGTTTGCCGGTTGAAGACGGCGCGCCCCGGTGTGATTCGAGCGTCGAGGCGCCGAGCGCAGGTTTCAGGAAGGGCGTCCATACTTCATGAGCGAAGGACCCGTGTTGCACCTGTTTGGAGGCAAAGGGGGCGTTGGAAAAAGCACCCTGGCCTCTGCGTTCGCGCTCAACCTAGCCGAAAACGCCCCGAAGGAGTCCATCCTGCTGGCCTCGATGGAGGCCAGCCAGGGCCTATCGGACCTCTGGAAGCGAAAGCTTTCGGGGAAGCCCACGCGTTTCGTCACGGGGAAGGGCGAAGGTGGCCTCTCTGTCCAGGTGTTTGACCCCTCCCTGGTGCAGCCAAGGCTGGAGGAGATTCGCGCCCTGCTGACCGGCGCTGCGGTCAAGGGGTTGCTCTTAAGCGAGGAGGACTTGGGGCGGGTGGTGAGCGAATTCCCGCCTGGGCTCGAGCCCCTCTTGGGCATGCTCCAGCTGGCCAGCCTCCTCGAGTCGCATGCGGTGGACCGGGTGGTGGTCGACGGTGCTTCGACCAGCATGTTCCTGCGTGTCTTTGACCTCGCTGCCTTGTTGCGGCGGGCGATTCAACTCGCTCGCGGTGAGCGTCCCGCTCCCCGGGCCGCCAAGAAGGAGCCGGTGGCCGCCCCCGAGGGGCCGCTGGACGTCTTGGTTGCGGAGCTAGAGCGCTTCACCGCGTTGATGCGCGACCCGGCCCGCACCGCCCTGCACCTGGTGACCCTTGCCGAGCCGGTGGTTGAGGCCCAGACGCGCTTCTTCTTCACCCAAGTGCGCGAGCGTGGTCTGCCGCTGGCGGAAATTGTCGTCAACGGCGTCGAGCAGAAGGGGGGGTGTCCAGCCTGTCAGGGCCGCCGCGGGCTGCAGGCCCCGCACGTCCGTAAGTACCAGTCGTTGGACAAGAATCTCCCCGTCTACCTCATCGGTCGTCGGGAGGAACCGCCGCGGAATCCGGACGAACTCCGGGCCTTCGGCAAGGAGTGGGCGTCGCACAAGGAGACCAAGGCACTGGAGTTCGGCCCGGCGGAGGGACCGCCTGCTTTGGTGCGGGCGCCGTCCATGCCGCCCATTGCCGCGCCACCCCTTCCTCCCACGCGCCTCATCTTCTTTGTCGGCCAGGGCGGGGTGGGGAAGTCCTCGTGTGCCGCAGCGGCAGCAGTCACCCTGACGGAGAAGGAAGGGCCTGTCCTGCTCATCAGCGTCGACCCGGCGCACTCCCTCTCCGACGTGCTGCAGAGTCGGCTGACCGACACCGAGACGCAGGTGAAGGGTACCAAAGGCCTGTATGCGCGCGAGCTCGACGTCGCCGGCTGGTTTACCGCCCTGCGCAAGCGGCTGCGGGAGCGGGCGGAGCGTGCCTTTGAAGTCTTCGGCAAACAGGATGGGCCGGACCGCGAGGTGCTGCGCAACCTGCTCGACCTCGCACCGGCGGGACTCGAGGATTTGGCGGCGTTCAGCGTCCTCACTGACGCTTTGGTGCAGGAGCGTTTCAAGCGGATTGTCGTTGACCCGGGGCCCGCCGCAGTGGCTGTCCGCCTGGTGGACTTGCCGGCGATGGCGCGCCCCTGGCTGACAGCGCTTCTCGCGGTGCTGACCAAGTACCGAGCCAAAGGCTTGGGCGAGCTGGCCGACGAGGTCGCCGCGCTCCTCAAGCACGTCAAGCGCTTCGAGGACGCCCTCATCAACCCTGCCGAAGCGCGCTTCGTGGTGGTGACGCGGGGCGAGGAACTGTCCGCGGCCCGCACTGAGCGGCTGGTGGAGGAACTCAAGGGGCGGCGGCTGGCGGTCGAGCGGGTTCTGGTCAACCGGGTGTTGCCCCGCTCCACCTGCTCCATCTGCGAAAACCGACGCCGACTGGAGTTGGACGTGGCCAAGGCGCTCGAGAAGACCATCGGGTTGCCGATTACGGTGGCTCCTGCCCTGGGTCGCCATCCAGCAGGGCTGCGGGAGCTGAAGTCCTTCCGCACCGCCTGGTACGCGCTCTCCGCCAGTCAGGTGAAACCGCGAGCCGCCTAGGGATGGCGCAGCTGCCCTCGTTTGCGCTCGACTTCGAGCGCCCGTTGCTGGACCTAGAACGGAAAATCGAGGAACTCAAGACCCTCTCTGGTTCCGGGGCCACCGACTTCGGACAGGAGATTTCGCGCCTGGAAAAGAAGGCGCGGCGTCTGCAATCGGAGATTTTTTCCGACCTCTCTCGCTGGCAGGTCACCCAGCTCTCCCGACACCCGGGCCGGCCCTACTTCCTGGACTACGTGGAGCGCGTCTTCACGGACTTCTTCGAGTTGGCTGGGGACCGTCGCTTTGCCGACGACGCCTCCATCGTCGGCGGCTGGGCTCGGCTGGACGGTGAGACGGTGCTGCTTCTTGGGCACCAGAAGGGCCGCAACACCAAGGAAAACATGCTGCGGAACTTCGGAATGCCTCGTCCGGAAGGGTACCGCAAGGCGTTGCGCTTGATGCGCCTGGCCGAGCGCTTCCAAAAGCCCATCCTGACTTTCGTCGACACGCCGGGGGCCTATCCCGGCATCGGCGCCGAGGAACGAGGACAGGCCGAGGCCATCGCCGTCAACCTGGAGGCGATGGCTGGGCTCACCGTCCCGGTGGTCAGCACCGTCATTGGCGAGGGTGGCTCGGGCGGGGCGTTGGCCATCGCCGTGGCCAACCGTGTCTTGATGCTGGAGAACAGCATCTACTCGGTCATCAGCCCCGAGTCGTGTTCCACCATTCTCTACCGCGACACCAGCAAGGCGGAGAAGGCGGCGGACTCCCTGCGGCTGACCGCCCGCGACCTGTACCAGATGAAGGTGGTGGATGAACTGGTGCCGGAGCCCCCCGGCGGGGCACACCGCAATCCGGGCGAGACAGCGGAGAGCCTGGGGCGGGTCCTCCGCAAGCACCTGGCTGCCCTTCGGATGCTGTCCCCCGAGGCGCTGGTCGAGGACCGCTACGCCAAATTCCGCGCCCTGGGCGTCTTCGGAAAACGCTGACCCCCGCAAGCCTCCCCATGCGACCGCTCGTTCAGCCTTACGTCGAAAGTCTGAAGCCCTATGTCCCGGGGAAGCCTTCGGCTGACGCCCGCCGGGAGACCGGCTTACCGGACGTGGTGAAGCTTGCGTCCAACGAAAACCCGCTCGGACCCTCCCCCAAGGCACTCGAGGCGATGCGCCGGGTTGCGGCCGACGCAAACCTCTATCCGGAGGGCAGTAGCCGGGAGCTGACCCAGGCCATCGCCCGGTTTCTGGCCGTCAAGCCGGCCCAGGTTTTCGTCGGTAGCGGCTCCAACGAAGTCATCGAACTCCTTATTCGCACCTTCACGGCGCCGGACGATGAAGCGCTCCTCTGTCAGGGCAGCTTCCTCATGTACAAAGTCTCGCTTCAGGCGCACGGCCGGCGCTTCCGGGAGGTGCCGATGGCGCCCGGTTTTCGCTACGACTTGCCGGCGATGGCCGAGGCCCTGTTGCCGGGCACGCGGATGGTTTTCCTAGCCAATCCGGACAACCCGACTGGGACGGCGTTTGGGCGCGCCCAACTCGAGGCATTTCTTCCAAAGGTGCCAGAGGACTGCCTGGTCATCCTCGACGAGGCGTACTTCGAGTTTGTGGACTGGGCGGAGTACCCCAACGGCCTCGACTATCTCCCGCGCTGGCCGAACCTGGTCGTGCTGCGCACCTTCAGCAAGGCCTATGGGCTGGCCGGACTGCGGCTCGGCTATGGCGTGATGCGCCCGGAGCTGGTCGGTTATCTGCACCGCACCCGCATGCCTTTCAACGTCAGCAGCTTGGCCCAGGCCGCTGGGCTGGCGGCATTGGAGGATGTCGACCACGTTCAGCGCACTCGGGAGCTCAACTTGTCAGAACTCCCGCGCGTCCGGAGGGAATTGCTGGAGTTGGGGCTGCGGGTACCCGAAAGCCATGGCAACTTCGTCTTCGTCGACCTGGGGCGCCCGGCGGGGCCGGTGGCCGAGGCGCTGCTGGCCAAGGGCGTCATCGTTCGCCCGGTGCCCGGCTATGGGTTTCCCCAGGCGTTGCGCATCTCGCTCGGGCTTCCTGAATGGAACAGCCGAATGCTGAGCGCCCTGCGCGCGGTGCTGCGAGGGTGAGCCAGCGGCCCTTCATTGTCGCCATTGACGGCCCGGCCGGCGCCGGGAAGAGCACCGTCTCGCGGCTCCTGGCGCGGCGACTCGGCTTTGCGCTGGTGGACACCGGCGCCATTTACCGCTGCGTGGCGCTGCAGGCGGCCGAGGAGGGCATCCCCCTCGACGACGACCCGCAACTCGCCCTTCTCCTCGGGCGCATCCACATCGCCTTCCGGATGATGGACGGGGAGAACCACGTCTTTCTCAATGGGCGCGACGTCTCGGAGGAGATTCGCACGCCGGCGGTGTCGATGGCCGCCTCCGCAGTCTCCAGCCGTTCGGTGGTGCGCGACCGACTCCTTCAGCTTCAGCGGCGCCTCGCGCTGGAGGCCGCACAGGGCGCCGTTCTGGAAGGCCGGGACATCGGCACGGTGGTCTTTCCCGATGCAGACGCCAAATTTTTCCTCCAGGCCTCCCCGGTGGTGCGGGCCCGGCGGCGATTCGAGGAGCTGTTTCAGCGGGGAACAGAGAGCAGCCTTGACGAGGTGCTGGCCGAGCAAACCAAACGCGACCACGATGATTCGAGCCGTGCCATCTCTCCGCTCAAAGCGGCCGAGGATGCAGTGCGGGTGGATACCACGGCGCTTCCGCTGTCCGACGTTGTCCGCGGACTGGAAGCCAGCATTCGTTCGCGAATGGCTCAGGCCCGCTGAAGGTTCGGGCGCTGAAACCACCCCATCATCTTCTCCAGCCCGCGCTGGTCCTCGAAGTCAAAGGCCCCGGGTTGGGCCGAATCGACGTCCAGCACAGCCAGCAGCGTGTGGCGCCCGTCGAATACCGGAACGACAATCTCCGAACGGGAACGGGCGTCACAGCTGATGTGGCCGGGGAACTTCTCGACGTCCGGCACCACCAACGTCCGGCCCGAGGCGGCCGCCACGCCGCACACGCCCTTTCCAAAGGCGATGTCCAGACAGCCGAGCGTCCCCTGGTAGGGGCCGACGCGGAGAGTTCGGCCGGGCTCGACGACGCGGTAGAAGCCCGTCCACAGGTGGCCGAGCCCGTGGTGCAGCAGCGCGCTGAAGGTGGCCATCGCTGCCACCACGTCCGTCACGCCTTCGAGAACGGCGCGCCCTTGGGTGTCCAAGGCGGCATAGGCGGCGGGTTTGGGCAGGTGGCGAACGTCCAGCAGTGTCTCGGCCATAGCGGCCGGGACGTCTAGCACGGCCGCAGCAGCCCTTCAGTAACCGCCGGCCGAGCCGCTGCCCCCTCCGGGACCGGGACCGCCTGGCGAGTTGCCTGGCGTCGTGTCTTCCTCAATTTGGACTTCCAGTTGCGACACCACCACCGTCCCGGAGTTGGCCAGGCCGAGGCAGGTGGTCAGTGCGCCACTTTGGCGAAACCCGTAATAGCCAAACACCTCGATGACCGTCCAGGGGGCGATGTTGGCGCCGCGGTTCAAAAGCCAGACGTCCACGCAGTACTGGGCGCCTCCGCCCGAAGTCAGCGGGAGGTTGAGGGCTGGAGTGCCGAAGTTAGGGGAGTAGTCGGTCAGCGCGTCGGGTAGGGTCGAGCCCGGACCGCCGTCGATGGCATCCATGTAGGTGTCAAAGGAAGGCAAGAGGGCGAGGGTGCTGCTCGGGTAGTTCGCCTGGTATTTCGCGAGATAGGCCTCGGCGGCGAGGGTCGCCCGGGAGGAGGCGACCGACTGGGCCTTGAGAGACGATGTCAACACCAGCTGGCCCTCGGTCTCCGCGTGCACAAAGGCGGCGACCACCGACAGGACCGCCACGGCGGCCAGCACAATGAGCAACACGTAGCCCCGCTGTGGCTGGCGGCTCATGGCGTGACCTGGTTGCGGAACAGGAGCGAGGTCTGCATGACGGTCCGCACGATGTTGTCCCCAGGTTGCGGGGGCCGGTTAAACATGAGGGGAATCCCGATGCCGGGCCGCGTGTAGGGCTCGGGCCCTTCCGAGGCGAGGAAGACCTGTGCGCCGTAGATGCTGGCAGCGGCCAGCGTGTTCCACCCTCCGGGTTGGTCGAATCCGCAGACGCCCGACCCGTTCTGGCACCACCCGTTGAACCCGCCGTCTGCCGGGGTTTGCCAGGCAATCTGCATGTCGGTGACTCCGTTGGAGACCATCCTCGGGATGCCGAGAGTGGCCGAGCATGAGGCGCCCGCATCATAGGTGAACGGGTCACAGTTGTTGGTTTGGACGAAGAGGCCAATCTGCGACGGGCCCGAGGCGCCGGCGATGGTTTGGTAGACCACGTATCGACGGCGGACGCCCATCAGCTCAGCACGCATGGTCGCACTGGGACACCCCGCCGTCCACGCGGTGGCGGCGTTGGCCAAGTCTTGGTCGACGGCGTTGACCGTCACCTTGGCCGCGTTCGCCGAGAGCGAGACGTAACTTGTCACCCGCCCCATGCAGTGGGCGCCAGGCGCCCAAAACATCATCAGAGGGCCATCCGCGGTGCTTGCCGCTGCGATTTCGGCCGGATTGAAGGGGTCCGGCGAGACGGTTACCGTGATGAGGTTGCCCGCACCGATGGTGCTTTGCACTTGGGCGCCCAAGCGGTTCGGGAGGTTGGAGATGGAGCCCGACAGCACTTCGAAGGCATCTGTCAGCGGAACGAAGCCTGGGTTGTTCGGCCCAACCGGTAGCAGAGTGGTGGCTCCAGCCGGGTCGTTCTTCAACTGCAGAATGTTGGCCCCGAGGTTGTCATAAGGCCGGACCACCACTGCCCAGGTGTAGCCACCGAGGATGGAGGGGCCGCCGTGAAAGCGGTAGCCGGCATTCTCCAAATCGCGCTGCATCATCGTCAACGCCAGACTGGCCGAGGCTTCGGCTCCCAGCAGCTGCTCGGTGTTGCGAGAGAATTGCCGCTGCAAGTCAAAGGCAGCCAGGGCTGCAAACAGAATCACCCCGCCCACGGCGCTGGCGATGAGCAGCTCGATGAGCGTGAAGCCGCGGGTCGAGCTAGAAAGTCGACGATGGGCTGACATAGGTGCCTTGAGAAATGACCTGCTGGACGGAGCCATTGGGCTGGTTCCAGCTGACGGTGACGAGGATGAAATAAGAGGGCACGTCGACGCCGGCCGCGCCCAGCGCCGGGATGGGCAGACCGCTGTCGAAGGTCCCCGAAGGAGCGCCTCGGCTGTTGATGAGCTGAACTTGGACTTGGTAGGAGCGCCCACCGCCATCAGGGTTCTCGGTGATGGGGTAGGGGGGGATATTGGGAAGGGTACCGCCGTCGAAATAATTGCCGATGCCGGTGTAGCCGAGCATGGCCCACTTCTCCATCTCCTGGGTGGCCACTCTGGAACCAAAGGCAAAGGCATTGCTGCGCGCCGCGTTGGCCTGGGAGCTAATGCCCAGCAGCGTCGTGCCGACCAGCGCCACGAAGAAGATGGCCCCGGCGATGAGGGCTTCCAGAACGGTGAAGCCGCGCGGGCGGTGGCTGTTAGACGCAGTAGGTTTCATTGATTTGTTGGATGCGCGTGGTGCCGTCGGAAAAGATGATGACCCAACGCAGCGTCGTCGGGTCGCTGATGTTTTGAACCGCCAGACAGATGGGCCAAACCATGGGGATGGGCGGCGGGGTGATGGAGGGAAGTCCGTTCAGGTCGAACCCGATGCTGAAGGAGGTTGCCCCAGCCCAGGTGGTGGTGTCGACCGTCACCGCCAGCAGCTGGGTAACGCCGCCGATGCCGTTGGAGACGTAGGGCAGCGAGTCAAAAGGGTACAACTCCTGCCCCTGGCCTTGTGCGTACAGCGGCGTCGGCGTTGCGGCGACGTTCTGCCAGGCAAAACCGCAGCCGGCACCCGTGCACCACGGAAGGGCGGTCAGCACAGGGTTCGCATCCCCTGGGGCTCCAACGTAGTAGCCCTGGGGCCAGCCCTTCGAAACGGCCAGGGTCCGCGCCGCCTGAAGCCGGTAGACGAGGAGTCGAGCCTCGCCGCTGGCCTGTGCTTGTCGGGTGAGTGACACCAGCGACGTGCTGGCCAGCGCCGCCATGATGCCGAGGATGGCAAGCACCACCAACATCTCGACGATGGTGAAGCCCTGCATGTTGCGTCGAGCTGGGCTCATCGGATTCGCTGCCAACCCTGCATCTTGAAGGGAATCGGTGGCACGTTGGTTTTGAGGCTCGACACGTTGCCGCCAGTGGTCTCATTGCCAACGATGATGCTCTGCGTCCCATTCTGGTTTACCACGATGGGGGAGGTGGGGATGCCCAAGTTCGACTGCAGGTTTCCGTTCTGGTCTCTCACCTGCAACACCATGTTGGAGACGTAGGTGTTGGTGATGGGGTTGAGCAACGTTGCCGTCGGCTGGCCGGTGAAGGCGTCGAATGAGTAGATGAAGCCCTTGCCGGCATCGTTGCAGGCGGAGGGGCCGGTCCCCGGCGGGACGTACGTCGTCAAGATGACGTTGTTGCCGATGAAGGCCGGCGTCGACAGCACCTTTTCGCTCGGCGAGAAGGCGAGGACGAAGAGCGGTTGAGCACAGGTGCCGTTGTCCAAGTCGGTGACCGCGTAGAAGTAGTCCTGCGTCGGCGTGCTGTTGGGGTTGTCGCTGTCGCCGGTTCCGACGTAGATGACGACGTTGCCCGAAGCGTCGAGGCCGATGGACGGCCGGTTGAAGATGATTGGGCGCGGTATGCTCAGCGGAAGCGTCATCGGGAGCGCGGCCGTCGTCGGCGATGCAGCAATCGCTGCGCTCACCGGGAGGCCGGTGGCCGCGTTCAGAATGGGCGTCACGATGCCTGTCGAGTTGAGCTCGCAGGCCGCAGTGACGGAGGCCGGGTCGAAGAAGGGCGTTGGACTCGACGGCCACCAGTTGGCGATGCTCGGACTGGTGACCTGCGCCCGCCAGATTTTGCCCTCGGTGTCGTTGAAGAAGACGCGGTCCACCATGGAACCGTCGCTGGGCCGGAACAGCGTGGGCCGGGCGGCGATGTTGTTCTTCGCCGGGTCGAGGGGGTCGTCCGGCACCCAGAAGCGCGCGTAGGTGGCGCCGTCATAAAGGACTGTCCCGTCTTGCGCTTTGAGGACGTAGAGAGCGTTGCCCCACGGGTCCATGCTGTTGAAGTCGTCGGTGCTATGCGGGGCCACGCCACCGCCGACGAAGACCGACCACGTCGGCCCCAGCGTGTTCGGCGAGGTCCGGCCGATGACCGGGGCGCTGTAGGTCATGCCCAAGCGGGGCATGGCAAATTGGGTTGAGCTTGAGTCCTGCCAGAGGTGTTTCGGGGCGGTTGGGTTGGTGACGTCCAAAGCGAACAGCGCATTGCCGCCCTGGCGGAGCGAGCCAACCAGCAACGTATTCCAGCCATTTCCACTGGGGTCGTTGCACCCTGCACCGAAGCACACATCCGCGACCCCCATACTGCCGTCGACGCCGAAGACGTGGCCCTGGAGCATGTTCGGCAGCGCTGGCAGCAGTGCCGGCGGGACGTAGGCCCAACGCTCGACACCGCCGTCGGCGTTCTTGGCGTCGGTGATGGCGTGCAGCATGCCGTCATTGGCGCCAATGAAGATGTTGCGGGACCGCGCCGCGTTGTTGGTGGTGAATGCCTTGTAGGCAATGGATTCGCTGGCCATCGGCCAGTTCTGACTTTGGGACGCGGTGTCCACGATGGCCGGCACCGAGTGGTAAATGTCCGAGGCCCGGCTGAGCTTCGGTGTCACGTTGTCGGAGAAATACTGGAAGACGCCCTGGGGCACGCCGACGTTGAGGAGAAACTCAATCGTCTGCAGCGCGGTGGCCGGGGCGGTCGGGTCCATGGTGTCTTCCAGCAGCGTCTGATTGGCCCCGGTGTTGACGTTCCATCCCGAGCCCGGGTAGTCGAAGAAGGCCAGCGGGCCGGCCGCTGCCGGGTTGCCCAGCATGGTGTAAATGGTCCGGCTCGGTTGGGTGTTGATGGAGGTGCTGTACTGCCAGTACAGCTGCGAACCGGTGTTGGGGTAGGTGCCGGTCCCTCCGGGGACGGACGGGTTGACGGCGTCCAGGTACCCCTGCCATTCACGTCCGTTGCTCAGCAGCTTCAGGTAGCCGATGTACACCTCATCGCCCACGGAGTTGGCCACTGGCTGCGAGCGGGTGAAGTAGCCGGATAGAATGTTGCCGAAGGCAGCGCTGAGGGAGTCCAGAAGCAGCGTGTAGTCGCCCGCCTGAAAGGCGGTGCCCGTTGGGCTGTAGGTGACACCGTCTGGGCCCACCGACGTCCCGCCCGCCTGCGCCATCTGGTTCAACTGATTCGAGGAGAGCCCGAAGCCCACCACGAAGGTTTTGACGTCCACCGGGACGCCGCCCGACGTCATCATCGTTCCACCGAAGGCGGGGCTGCGCATGTCCTGGACGGGAGCGACCGGGTTGAGGCCGAGGTTCGCCGGTTGCTCCTCTCCGTCCGTCAACAGCAGCACGTAGTAGCCGCGGCAACCGGCGTAGGGGTCGGTGTTGATGACAGTCCGCATGTACGCGTCGACGGATTGCATCGTCCCGGTGAGCGGCGTGTAGTCGCCGTACGCCGGACGCCGGAGGCCTGCAGGGTTGGTCACCGCATTGTACTTGGAGAGCATCTGCAGCAGCGGACCATTGGTCGCCGGACTCGCCCCGAGAGTTGCATTGTTGGGAGCGATGGCGGTCCAGGTTACGGCCGGCGTGCCATTCGACTCCCGGCTCCAGCCATCCGTTCGGACGGCCGGCATCGGGGGCAGGTTGGCATTGGTGGTCGGGTTACCAGCCAGGCTGGTGGCGTTGGTCCAAACCAGCCCGTTGTTGGTGATGAGCGAAGTGACGTCTTGGGTTTGCAGGTAGGGTGGAGGCAGGTACGAATAGGTAAAGCTGCAGGTCGCACAATTCGTTTGCGACGGCGGCGGATTGGCGAGGAGCGGGTTGTAGAGGCTGGCGTTGAGGGTGGCCGAGTACTGCAGACCGTGCCCGCTGCCGTAGAGCCAGTTGCTGCCATACAGCATCGGATTGGGAGGCCAGAGGGCACTGGTCAGCGTCGCGGGTGGGTCTGAGGCCGGGTAGATGGTGGCCGGGTTGGCGTAGGGGAATGGCCCGGCACCGGCCTGGCTCCAGCGCCCGTGCGGATAGCTGACGCCTCCGATGGTGAGATTGCTCGTCCAGCTCAACTTGCATTCGATGCCGTTGTTGCAAGCCGGGTAGGCCGCGCCGCCGTTGGTGATGAGGTTGGGGCAATCTCCGTTGGAGAAGCTGCCGTTGCTGTAGGTGACGGCCGTCGGGGTGGGCACCGCATCGTTGTTGCCGTTCCAGATGTAGGTGGTCGCGCCCACCAGGTCGCCGTTGTTGAGGAGATAGGAGTACTGGTAGCTCGGCCGTCCGAAATAGACGGTCCATTGCTTGAGGTTGCAGGTGGGGACGGGCGCCGGGAGATAGGTGTAACTCCACTGTTTCGCCGTATAGGTGCAGGTGGTGGTGGTCGTCTCCCAGGTGGTGTTGGTGCGCTGAAAGACACAATAGGTCCGTGGGTTTTCCAAGTTGACGGTGTTGACCGACATCATCGTCCAGACACACGAATGCTGCAGCGACGTGTCGCAGCCGGGGTCCGTCTGCCAGTTCGCGTCCTGGGACTGCTTCTCAGTCGCAAGGTACTGCCAGGCAGCGGGTCCAGTGGTTTGGCTGATGACCGTGTTAATGGGCGGGCAGACTTCGCCGAGTCCGGTCAACTCGTACTGGAACTGTTGAGCGCTGGTGCTGGCCACGACCCAACCGGCCCCAGGGGTGTTGTTGTTGTAATAGACGGTGGCCGAACCCGCGTTATCGACGGTGACGGGTGCAGCCGACGTCAACGTGCAGCCTCCGATGACGCCGTTACAACTCGCGCCCGTACCGGTATACGGGCTGGCCAGCCCGCAGCTGGTGGTGAAGGTCGGCGACGCCGGTTGCCCGCCGTTTTCGTTGTAGGTGTGGCCACCAAAGCTGACACTCGCGCCTTGGCTCGACCCGTACGTCCTGACGACCCCCGTCACCACCTGGGTGGTGGTTCCGCCGTTGAGGTCGCAGGGATTCGCCGCCGTGCAGCCGAACAGCCCTCCGGTGTAGCCGGTGACACTCACCGGGCAGCTCGCCCCAAAGCCTGAGGTGCTGAGCGGCACGGTGACTGTCACGCTCGACTTCTTCCAGTAGGTGTAGACCAGGCCACTCGACGGGGTCAGCGTCGAACCGGTGGTGTACGCCGGGCTTCCCAACTGGTTCGTGGTGATGGAGTAGGCGTTCGCGGTGCCGTTCGCCCAGCGCTCGCAGGTGTGGGAGGTGGCGGAATTCCCGGGCGTGCAGGTGAAGGGGGCACCGGGAACGGTGGTGCTGTTGGGCGCCGGGTCTCCAATCACGCTTGGGTCGGCGGTAAACAGTGTCTTTGCATTTCCATAGCTGCCGTCGTTGTAAGCAATCTCGTCGTAGGTGCAGGTGGTTTCGAAGTTCGCCGGGTTGGCGGCCGTCTCGTAGTACTGGTTGTAGGTACCAAGCCCCATGTTGATGCGGGAGGAGTACTGCGGCAGCGCAACGTAAAGCGCGCGCTTGCCGAGGCAGAATTTGCTCTGGCAGGTGGGGTCATTGGGAATGACCGTCATCGTGGTCGGGTCCCAATCCTGAAGCAGATACCCAGGGTAGCCGTTGGGGTCGCCCGGGAAGTAACCCATCGACTGGGAGGTGTCGAAGATGATGAAGAGGTAGGGCGGGTAAAACGAATTGATGCCCGGCGTGTCCGTGGGCAACGGTTGGGCCTCTGCAGTCGGGACGCCAAGGCAGAGCCCGGCGGCGAAGGCGAAGGCCATCAGCAGTTGGACGGAACGGGTACGACTTGAGAGGTTGTGCATAGGGGAGCCAAGCGGGCGTTGAGCAAGTGCTACGCCACGCCGTCCGCCGAGATGTCTCAGCAACTCCGGCAGGTTGGGGGCGAGCCGGAGGGTCGCTTCACATCCGGAGCAAACTTTTGCCTCGCAAAGTTTGCAAGCTGGGCAGACCCGGGTGTCCGAGGACTCAGGCCGAATTTTGGCGCCGTGTCCGGGCGCGGCTGGCGCGCGGTAACTGCACGTCGCCGGGTGCCGGCGTGGCCTCGGCAGGCCGCTCCGCCGCGCGCTCAGCCGCAATGCCGGGCAGCCGCACCAGGAAGGCCGAGCCCTCTCCGGCGCGGCTCTGCACGGAGATGGTGCCACCGTGGCTCTTCACAATCCGCTGGCAAATGGCCAGGCCGAGTCCAGTTCCCGTCTGTTTGGTGGTGTAGAAGGGGACGAAAATGTGCGGCTGCTGGTCGCTTGGAATGCCGGGTCCCTCGTCGACGACTTCCACTTCGACGAATTCCTGACCGCCACGCAGGTCCTGGAAGCGTTCCGGTCCAGACGTCTGCACCCGGATGCGCCCCGGCCGCTCGCCCATCGCCTGGATGGCGTTCTGGACGAGGTTAAGGAGAACTTGCTTCAACTGCTCGGCGTCGGCATCCACCAGAGGGAGGTTTTCGCCAAGCTGCACGTCCAGCGTCAGGTGGGGTGGCACTTCATTCTGCAAGAGCCGGATGGTTCTGGCGACGACTTGGTTGATATCGGTCGCCCCGAAGTTCTGCTTCATCGGCCGCGCGTAGTCGAGGAACTCGCTCACCACGCCGTTGAGGCGGTTGACCTCCTCGACGATGACCTGGAGGAACTCAGCGTCCTCGCCGGTGTGCTCTCGCGGGCTGAGGCACTGGGCTGCGCCTTTGATGGCCCCCAGGGGATTGCGAATTTCGTGGGCCAGGCCGGCAGCCATCTCACCCAGAGCCGCCAGCCGGTCGCGCTCGCGCATCCTTTCGTACAGCTTGCTGTTCTCCACCACCGTCGCCAGCCGCTCGGCGACATCCAACACCATGGCGATTTCATCGGAGGCGTAGGCCTCCGGTACCCGCTCGTCGAAGAGGTTGAGGAAGCCGATGACGCGGTCATTGCCGGAAAGCGGAACGCTGATGCCAGCCTTCATCAAACCGAGTGCCGTCCGAGTGTCCATCATCCGGCGCAGTTCCTCTCGGCCACGGCGGCCCTCGGGGACCCGCTGGCGCATCTCTTCGATGCGCCGCTCCAGGTTTTCGAGCAGCAGGGCCTTCTCGCCGCTGCTGGCGGCAGCCAGCAGGCCCCGTGCCCCGGCGGCGTCCAAGAAGGGCACTGGCGCTGGCCCCCGGTGGTCCAACAGCCGGTAGCCGGGGCGGTCCTCGGCCAGCAGGTACAGGGAGGCATGCGTCACGCGGCGGGTCTCGTTGAGGGCGTCGAGGGTCATCGCCGCCCCCTCGGCCACGTCGATGACGTTGGCCAGCCGACCGCGCAATGACGCCAGCGAGGCCAGCAGCTCGCTGCGCTCGCGGAAGAAGATGTGGACCACCTGCTGGTCCACCTTGGCCCTGAGCGGCTCGAGCAGGATGCCGATGACAAAGGCAGCGAGGATGGTGTTGAAGACGAAGAGCGACTCGCGCTCCTTCACCCAGGCAGTCAACACCAGAAACACCGCCGCCAGCATCACCGCCAGGACGCTTTGGCTAGCCACCTTCCCAAGCAACTCATGGAGGTCCATCAGCCGCAGGCGCAGGAGCGTCTGTGCGAGGAAGAAGAGGTACAGCGTCGTCACCACCGGGCCGAGGGTCGGAACCGGCACGCCCAGGACACCTAAAAGGTCGAGCCCCGAGAAGAAGAGGGACGCGGCGGCACCGATGGCGAGATAGGCCAGCCGGGCACGCTCGGTCCGCGAGTCGCTCTGCCGAATGCGCCACACCAGAAGGGAGACGGAGCCAAGAAGCGCCCCGGCGCCCCACACCATCACCAGGCCGCCCCCCCACCAGGAGCGGGCAAGCGGGCTCACCGCCACGCCGAGTCCAAGAATTCCACTCAGCGTCGCCACCCGACGGCTGGTCCTTCGGCCAGCGCTGCCGCCGCCCAGAAACTCCAAGAAAAACGCCAAGGCAGCACTTGGGACGAGGACGCCAGCGAGTAGCCTCGCGCCGAGGCTGATGCGCTCCGGCCAGCCGAGGAGCCCGTTGCTGAGGCACACCGACTCGAGAAAGGTAAACAGGTAGAAGCCGGCCACACTGAAGGCGAACAGCGAGTAGGCCGTCACCACCCGGGCGTGGTGTGGACGAAGCACCATCGACAGCCCCAGCGCCGTGGCGACGATGGAGGCGAGCAGCGCGGTTTGGGTGCGGACGTCCAAGGTGGGTTGTCCCCAACGTGCGAGTGTAGCGCCGCCCCGTCCGGTCTGCCCCGTTCCCTGCCTGGCAGCCGTGCCGCGGTGGCCACTTGGACAAGCTGTAGCAGCTCCTGCATGCTGTGCGCTGTTCGCCACCGTGCCACTCCATTCAGCGCAGCTCGCCGTGCCATGCGTCCTCCTCCTTTCGGGGAGTGTCGGTGCGCAGGCCCCTCAGTCGAGTTCTGCCTCGGACGTGTTGGAACTAGAAAATCCAGCATTTCCAGCTTTTCAGGCCCCACCGACCCGCCTCACCCTGCTGGCGGACCTCCTCCCTTCGCCGGCGGTCGGAGCGAAAGCCGACGCAGCGGCTGCCCTCGAAGCTGGCCAGCCCGCGACAGCGCTCCGGCTGTTGGCCGCCCTTCCCAACGAGCTCGAAGTCCTCTTCCTCCGGACGCTGGCTGGCCTACGGCTGACGCCGTCGGCCGAGCTGGCGGCCACCATGGAACGGCTGTCGGCCCGGCTTCCGGCGGTGGCGGACCGCTGCGCGCTGTATGCGGCGCTGGCGCGAGAGGAGTTGGGGGACCTGGTGGCGGCCCACCGGCTGTTTGCCAGCGTTCCCGAGGACTCGCTGGTGTCGAGCGAGGCCCGGCTCGGGCTGGCGAGGGTGCTGCGACGCATGGGAAACCTCGCTGGCGCATCGGCGTCGCTTGCCCCTCTGGCCTCGGGGGCCGCGCCTGCCACCGGCAAGGACGTCGCGGCCGAGGCGCTGCTGCTGCGGGCTGAGCTGGCCCGCGACCAACGGGATGGCCTGGCCGAGCGCGCCGAGTTGCTGCTGCTTTGGACGCGCCATCCGCGCTCCGGCTTTTCGGCGGAAGCCGAGCGGCGGCTCGCTGGGCACCTTGCCCCCGCGGCACAGGTAGAACGCGCCGAGGCGCTGCTGGACTTGCACCGCAGCGCGGAGGCCTTACGGCTGCTTGAGGTGTTACGGCTGGCGCCTCCGGACCCGCTGGGTTGCCGGGCGCAGCTCGCCCGGGGACGGGCGTTGCGCAAGGAGCGGCGCCACGCGGAGGTGGAGCGGGTCCTTGCGCCCGTGGTGTCCGGCTGCACGGACCCGGACGTCCGCGTTCGAGCGCTTTATTTGCTGGGGACATCACAGGCCGTCGTCCGCCCCGAGGCGGCGGTGGCCACTTACGACATGCTGGCGCAGCAGTTCCCCCAACACCCTTACGCCGACGACGCCTTGTACCTCGCCGCCGACCTGCGGGCCGCGGGCGGGGACATCGCCGGCGCCCTCGCCGGCCTCGAGGCGGTGGCCAGGCGCTACCCCGACGGGGACTTCGCCGGCGAGGCGCTCTTCAAGACGTTTTGGCTTCACCACCGGCTGGAGGACGACCAGGCGGCCTTGGCGGCGCTGGACCGCATCGAGGACCTCTTCGCCCAGGCGCCGGACTCCTATGACGTTGAGCGTGCGCGCTACTGGCGGGGCCGGGTGCTCGACTCTCAAGGCGACCGAGCCTCGGCAACTGGTGTCTGGACCGCGCTCGCGCGCGCGCACCCCACCACCTACTACGGGCTTCTGGCCCGGACCCGCCTGGCTGAGCGCGACCCGGCCGCCTCTCTGCCATTGGCGCAGCAGGCGATGGCCTCCTGGCCCACGCCTGAACCCACACGCGTCGACGCAGGGGAATTGCCGCGCAACGCGCACTACCGCGCCGCGATGCAGCTCAGTGCACTCGGCTTCTCGGAGGCTGCCAGCCAAGAATTTTTGGCCGTCCCCCGAAGCCAGCAGCCGCGGGACGTGACGCGGGTGCTGGTGCAGGCGCTCGCTCGGACCGGTGACCTCCGTGCTGCCCAGGCGCTGGCGCGAAGCGAGCTCGGCTGGGCGCTGAAGGGCCCAGTGGTGCCCGAATTCCGGGACGTCTGGGAGGCGGCCTACCCCAGGGCCTACCGCGACTTGGTGGAGCGCTACTGCAAGTCTCCTCACGTCGACCCGGACCTCCTTCAGGCGCTGATGCGCGAGGAGAGCGCACTCGACCCGCGCGCGCTTTCTTGGGCCGGGGCGCTCGGCCTCACCCAGCTGATGCTGCCGACCGCCGAGGCCGTGGCGCGGGAGCTGCGCCTCGGGAAGCCTTCCTCGGAAGGACTTTTCGACCCGGCCCTGAACATTCAGCTGGGGGCCGCCTACCTGGGTCGGCTGCTGGCACGCTTTGGTGGAAACCCGGTGTACGCCCTGGCGAGCTACAACGCGGGAGCTTCCAGCGTCGACCATTGGCGCGCAGCCCGCAGTGGACTCGACGTCGATGCCTTCGTCGAAGAGATTCCATTGGCGGAAACGCGTGGCTACGTGAAGCGGGTGCTGCGCAGCTACAACACCTACCGCCTTCTCGGTGGGCCCCAGCTCTCAAGCTCGCTGCAGGTGGGTTGGCCGGAGGCGCCACAGGCAAGGGCCAGCCCGCCACCCCAGCGCTGAGCCAGCGGCATTGCACCGGTTGGCGAGACGCGTCTGTGCCGCCTAGAGTTTGCCTTCGAGATGAGCATCCGTTCCGCGAGCGGCCCTCGGGCCAACGAACGACGGCGCGCGCTGCCGTCGGTGGACAAGGTCCTCGCTTTGCCCGAGCTCGCCGCTGCTTTGGCGGAGCACCCGCGTCCCCGGGTGGTGGAGGCCGTGCGGGTGGCCCTGGCCGGAGCGCGTGCCCGGCTTCGAAGCGCCGACGGTCATCCATTCGACGTCTCCGAGGTGCACCGCGCCCTGGCGCGTCTGGAACAGCCGAAGCTTCGGCCGGTCCTCAACGCCACGGGCGTGGTGTTGCACACCAACCTGGGACGGGCCCCCCTTCCAGCGGCGGCCCGCGCTCAGGTTTCGCTCATCTCCGAAGGGTACTGCAACCTGGAATTCGACCTTCTGGACGGCGAGCGTGGGTCCCGATTTGCCCCGGTGGTGGAGTCCCTCTGCCGCCTCACCGGGGCCGAGGACGCGCTGGTGGTCAACAACTGTGCGGCGGCGACCCTCCTCGTCTTGACCGCGCTGGCCGAGGGCAGGGAGGTGGTCGTCTCGCGCGGGGAATTGGTGGAGATTGGCGGCGGCTTCCGGATTCCGGACGTGATGCGCCAGTCCCGCGCCACGCTGGTGGAGGTTGGCACCACCAACCGCACGCGGCGCTCGGACTATGAGCAGGCGCTGGGTGAGAACACCGGCCTGGTGGCGAAAGTGCACCGGTCCAACTTCGCTTTGGTCGGCTTCACCGAGGAGGCCTCGGTCGCCGAGTTGGTCCCCCTCTGCGCCCCGCGCGGGCTCCCGCTCTTTGTGGACGCCGGTTCCGGCCACCTGCTTCCCTTGGACGTTCCAGGTCTCGGCGTCGAGGTAACGATGCGCGACCACGTCGAAGCCGGAGCGGACTTGGTGGCCTTCTCCGGCGACAAGCTACTCGGAGGGCCTCAGGCGGGAATCATCGTCGGCCGTTCCCCTCTGGTCGCCCGACTGCGCAACCACCCCCTGCACCGGGCGCTCCGGGTGGACAAGATGACGGTCGCCGCCTTGGAAGCGACGCTCGCCCTCTACCGGGACGGCCAGGCGGATGCCGTTCCGGCGCGCGCCCTGTTGTCGCAGCCAGCGGCCACGCTTCACCATCGCGCCGAGAGACTTCAGAAGGCACTGGACAACCAGCGAGTCGCCTCGGAAGTGCTTGCCGTCGAGGGGCAGGCCGGTGGGGGCACTTTGCCGCTGGCACGGCTTTCCTCCTTTGCCTGTGCCCTGTCGGGAGACGCCGAGGCGCTGCTGTCGCGGCTGCGCGAGGGGGACCCAGCCGTGGTGGGGCGCATTGCAGAAGGACGTCTCCTCCTCGACGTACGCTGCATCGCCGACCTGCAGTTGGAACGCCTTGCCCAGGCGGTGGCGGCCGCTGCCCGGATGCTCTGAAGCTCCTCATGCTCAACACCCACGCGCTCGTTCTCAACCGCTCCTTCCGCCCGGTGCACGTAACGTCGGTCCGACGCGCCTTCGTGCTCCTCTACCAAGGGGTGGCCAAGGCGCTGGACGACCAGTTCCAGCTGTATGACTTTGTCAACTGGTCTGCCCTCAGCGCGGCAGGCCATGACAGCGTCAGCACCGTGCAACGGACGCTGCGCGTGCCCCGGGTGGTGGTGTTGACGGCCTACGACCACCTGCCGAAGGGCAGAGTGCGCTTTAGTCGGGTGAACATTTACGCTCGCGACCGCGACACCTGCCAATACTGCGCGCGGACGCTGCCGCGCAGCGAGCTGAACCTCGACCATGTGGTCCCGCGGGCCCACGGCGGCCGCACCACCTGGGAAAACGTGGTGTGCAGCTGCCTCCCCTGCAACCTGCGAAAGGGTGGGCGGACCCCCGAGCAGGCTGGGATGATGCTCCTTGGTCGGCCGTTGCGGCCCCGTTGGACGCCGCTCTTCCGGGGGGCAGTGCGGCGCGTGAGTTACCGCGAATGGCAGCCCTTTCTCTCGCTGTCCGACGCGAGCTACTGGAACGTCGAGCTGCGCGACGGGTGACTTCCTGGCGCCGGGTGGTCGGGCTCCTCTAGACTTGGAAGGCGCCACCGGTGAAACGCTTCGGGCTGAACAACGTCGTTGACTTGCGCGGGCGCCCCGCTCGGGGCGGGGTTGGCCTCGAGGGCCCGGCGGCTCCCCCCCTGACGCCGACCAGCCGTCGCGCGCGTCGCATCGTCGCCTTCGGCGGTGGCAAAGGCGGCATCGGCAAAAGCCTGGTGGCGGCCAACGTCGGCATCGCGCTCGCCCGAGCCGGACATACGGTGTTGCTGGTCGATGCCGACCTCGGGGGCGCCAACCTGCACACCTGCCTCGGAGTGCCGCAGCCGGCTGCCACCCTGTCAGACTTCGTGCTCCGCGGCGTCCCACTGGCAAAGCTGGCCGTGCCCACCGGCATTGAACGCCTGACGCTGGTTTCGGGGGCCTTGGACGCGCTGGATGCCGCCAATCCTCGGGCCAAGGTACGCGCCAAGCTCCTCGAGGAACTCCAGGCGCAGGACGTCGACTACCTTCTGTTGGACCTCGGCGCAGGAACCGGGGTGCACACCCTGGACTTCTTCCTGCTCGCCGACCACGGCATTCTGGTGGTGTTGCCGGAGCCGACGTCCGTCGAAAATACCTACCGCTTCCTCAAAGCCTCCCTCTTTCGCCGTCTGCAGCAACTGGCGCGTGAGTTGGGCGTGGAGCAGCTGGCCGAGGGTGCCTTGGGAAGCCGGGACAGCGCGCTGCGCACTCCCGCCGAGGTGGTGGCGCACGTGCGAGCGACGGACAGCGCCGCCGCCGATGCCCTGGCGATGTCGCTTCAGGCTTACCGGGTGAAGCTGGTGGTCAACCAAGTGCGCGCCCCGGCGGATGAGTCCGTGGGGCCGGCTGTCGCCTCAGCCTGGAAGAAGTTTTTTGGACTGGAGATGGACTACCTGGGGGGCATCCCCTACGACGACGCGGCCTGGCGCGCAGTGCGCAAACGGCGGGCGCTGCTGGTCGAGACTCCGGACTCCGAAGCGGCCCGGCAAATCACCGTGGTGGCTTCGCGACTGGTCGCGCTGGACCCGAAGCCAGCTTCGACATGAAGTCTTTCCGCGAACAGACGTACTACGAGCTTCTGGAGGTGCAGCGGTCCGCGCCCGCTGAAGAGGTACGCGCTGCCCTGCGCCGGGAGTTGGAGGCGTGTGCCCCCGACTCGGTGGCCTTGTACGCGCTGGCCGACGAGGAACAAGCTGAGGCGCTGCGCCGCCGGCTCCAGGAGGCGGCGCGGGTGTTGCTCGACCCGGCCGCGCGTGCTGGCTACGACCGGATGCTCGGCCTGGAGGCGGAGGCCCCGGCCGAAGGCGACCGGCTTTGGGATGAGGACGAGGACGAAGAGGAGACGCAGCTCGCCGAAGCCGACGGGCAGGGACTCTCCGCAGGTCCTTACCCGCGCACCGAGTCGGCCCGCCTTGAAGCCACCCCGACGCAAGCGCCCGTCGAGCGGGCGCAAGCCTCCTTGCCGCTCGACGCCCCAGGGCGGGGGACGTCGCGCGCCTTCGGTCGCCCCTTCGCCCAGAGGCCGCCGGGCCTGCCTTCTCCCAGCGTCTCGCCTCCCGACGCTGTCTCGCCACGGGCCGCGCCAGCTGCGCCGAGGACCCCAGGCGAGCGCGAGGCTGCCCCCGAGTCCCTGGCTGCGCCGCCACAGGAGCGCCCGCGAATGCCGGAGCTTCCGCCGGACGTGGAGTTTAATGGGGAGCTGCTGCGCCAAGTCCGAGAGGCCCGAGGGCTGACTTTGCAACAGGTTGCCGAGCGGACGCGCATCGGCCGCTCGCATCTGGAGCGCGTCGAGGCCGACCGCTACGCGGACCTGCCGCCTTCGGTGTACCTTCGAGGCATCCTGATGAACCTGGCGCGCGAATTGAAGCTCGACGCGGCTCGGGTCAGTAAGAGCTATCTGCTGTTGGCAGCACGGTCAGGGCGGCCCCAACCGTGAGAAAAGAGAGAATCGACCGATGACTGACGAAGAGCGCACCAAGGCCCAGCGGCTCGCCCGTGCCATCGCTTCCGACATTTCGCTCTACAACGAGCAGAAAATCGTCAAGGGCATCGAGCAGGACAACCTTTTTGACGTGCTGAAGGGCGAGCTCGACGAGGGTCGAGACCTCTACCGCAGTCGGGTCAGCCCGGAGGTCTTCAGCGGCACCAACTTCTTCGAGCGGGCCGTGGTGGACATCATCGTCCGAGGGAAGGCCCACGTGAAATCCAAAATTTGGTAGCGGCCATTCCCCGACCGCCCTCCGCTGGCCACAAAGCGCGTCGACAGGCCTCCACCCGAGAGGAGCCGGGAAATTCCACTCAGCGAGTGGCCCAGCTGCCGGCATCGGCGCGCGGGCGCCGCCTCGACCAAGCTCTGGTCGAGGCCTTCCCGGAGCTGAGTCGCGCTCGGCTTCAAGCCCTGATTCGGGAGGGACACGCGCGAGTTGACGGACGGGTGGCCAAAAGCTCGACTCGGGTGGCGGGCGGGGAGCGGGTGGAAGTCATCGTTCCCTCTCCAGCGCCAGCCCACCCGCAGCCTGAGGACCTCCCGCTCAGCGTCCTCTTTCAGGACCGTGACCTGCTGGTGCTGGACAAGGCAGCTGGGATGGTGGTCCATCCGGCGGCGGGCCACACGCGTGGGACGCTGGTGAATGCGCTGTTGCACCACGTGGGAGACTTTCGGGGCGTGGGGGGCAGCCTGCGCCCGGGCTTGGTCCACCGCCTCGACAAGGACACGTCGGGGTGCCTGGTGGTGGCGAAGAGCGACAATGCCCTGACGGCCCTGCAGGCGGCCTTCAAGGCGCGTCAGGTGCAGAAGACGTACCTTGCCCTCGTCCACGGACAACCCCCCAAGTCGGCTCGCCTTCAGACGTCCTATGGGCGGCACCCGCGCCACCGTCAGCGCTTCACCGGCCGGCTGGTGACCGGCAAGCCGGCGCTTACCGAATACCGCGTTCTTGAATGGCTGCACGGCGCGGCGCTTCTGCAGGTGGAACTCCTCACCGGGCGCACGCACCAGATTCGCGTGCACCTCGCCGAGGCTGGCCACCCGCTTCTGGGAGATTCACTGTACGGCGGTACGCGCCGGGGTGACGCGCGCGTGAAGGCCGTGCAAACGGCGCTCGGGCGCCAGGCGCTGCATGCCTGGCGGCTCGCCTTTCCCCACCCGCGCACCGGCGCCTGGCAGTGCTTCGAGGCGCCCGTGCCGCTGGACTTACGGGTGGCGGTGGAGAGCCTCCGGGAGGGCGAGCCGCCTTAGACGCCACCCATCGTCATTGGACCCTGCTGACGGCGCGAGAGAATCTTCACTGGTTGGATGGCGAGCACCTTCATGAAGACCTTGAGTAGGTCCGGGTCGAATTTGTGTCGAAGCTCGGACCACATCAGCATCAGCGCCACCTCGGGCCCATAGGCCTCGCGAAAGGGCCGCTTGCTGGTGAGGGCGTCGTAGCTGGCGCAGATGGCGATGACCTTGGCATAGAGGCCGAGGGAGGACTTGGGAATAATCATCTGAATGTTGCCGCGCGCATCACGGACCGCGGTCCCGAAATCCGTTTTGTATTCGAGGGTGGTCACCACCCGGTGCAGGGTGGTGCGGGAGAAGCCTTTCTCCATCAGAATCATCCGCACGCTGACCAGCGGGGCCTTGTTGACCAGCGCCCGCTCTTCGGCGTTGAGGCCCCCGTGTTTTTCCGAGAGGCCCTCGGGGATGGTTGCCATTCCCGAATCGTGAAAGAGGGCGATGAAGCCGAGGTCCCGTAGCTGGGACTTGGTGAGGCCCAGCTCGGCTCCAAAAATGATGGCCAGAAGGCAGGTGTTGACTTGGTGGTAGACCAGGTACTCCTCCTCCCGGCGCATGGTGGTGAGCCCTAGGAAGTGGACCGATTGCTCGAAGCAGATGTCGACGAAGTCCTGGACCAGCCGCACCGCAACACGCGTGGCGAGCGGGTGCCCTTTCCTGACCGACTCCATGTATTTGCCAATGAAGAAGACCGACCGGGCGTAGACGGTGATGGCATATTTCTTCCGGTCCACCTTCTGGTCTTCATCGAGCTTTTCCTTGTCCAGCTTCTCCTTCAGCTTTGACCAGCGAGCAATGCGGATCTCGACAAGCTTTCGGGCACCAAGCCCGGCTTCGTCGATGGGGTCCGCCGTGTCCTGGGCGAAAATCCAAATGAAATTCTTGAGCTCGGCAATCTGCACTTGCTTGCCGAGCTCGAAGCCACCGACGTCCTTGCCCCGCAGTTCGTCGAGCAGGTAGCGGATGTTGTCCACCGCGTTGAAGTCGACCTTCACCAGCATGCTGTTGACGTAAAAGGAGTTTTTGATGCCCATCAACTCGAAGCGGCCCTCGCGCGCGATGATGGCGTTGATGCCGTCCTGGAGCGTCATCAGCGGCCGGTCGAAGACGGCGTTGTCCGGGTCGTACATTTTCGCGCTTCGGACCAGCATGTAGAGAGTCGAAAGCACCGAGCGCGATAGGTTCTGAAGCTTCTCCGAATGCTCCCGGCCGAAGTCGACCAGGTTGTCGGTTCGCGCGTTGGCGATTTTCAGGTTCTCGGCCACGTTCTTCTCAGGCGGACTTTGCTGGCGCGCCGCCGAACAGGGCGCGTCGTGTTTCGGCCAGGGCTCGTCGCGCGGTGGACATCACTTCGGGAGGCTGAGAGTTGTCCTCGGTCAGCTGCTGCAAGGCCTTGTAGGACTGGATGGACAGCACCCCGGCCAGGCCGTGCACCGCGAGGAGCTTCTCGTCGAGGACGCGGCGCCGGTTCCACAGGCGCGAGCGGGCAGCCAGCATCTGCTGCATCAACGAGACGGCGGCCGGAATGCCGGTACTGCCGAGCGCCGTATAGAAGGCTGCCCGCTCCTCAGCGGTACGCCGGCGGAATTCTCGGTGGCGAATATGAAACAACAACTCCAGGTAGGCTTGGTCGCGGTCGTATTCCGGGAGCAGCCGCGCGGCGAGCATCCGGACCTGGACGTTCTCGTCTTTGAGAGCCTGGGCGATGAGCTTCCGCGACTCGTTGCTGCGCCCCCGGGCGATGATGTTCATCACCTCGAGGCGAACCGCCAGATTCTTATGGCGGAGCACCCGGGCGAACAGTTTCAGGCGGTCCTGCACCTGAGCTCGCTCCAAAATGTAAACCATGTCCCGCACCGTCTGCGGGCGCTCCGAGGACAGCCGGTCGATGACGTCGGCGGGCCGGGACCGTGCAAACTCCGCCAGCACGTCGCACAGCAAGACGCGGTGCTCGGTGACCTCGATCGTCTCGAGTACCGCGAGCAGGCTGGGCACCACCGAGGGATTCAGCGCCAAAAGGTACCGGGAGACATCCTGGGGCGAGCGAAGGCGACCGGCGCGCAGCACATCGCCGATGCGGGTCAGCCGTTGCTCCTCGCCCATCTTCGCAATGAAGGTCTGTTTCAACTCCCGCATCGCGGCCATGTTCGGCCGCTCTTCCATCGCGGCGAACTTGAGGACGATTTGGTTGATGGTGGCGAAGTCCTCCTGCAGCAACAGGGCGTCCAAGAGTTGCAGGAACATCTCCTCGAGGAGCGCCGGGTCATCGACGCCGGTTTCGGCCACTTGAAAGATGCCCGCCACCAGTTTGGGAAAGAGGCGACTGTTCTCCTCTTCGGCGATTTCCCGCTGCATGCGGACTTTCAAGTCATCGCTGGCCGTCTCACCAGCGATGACCGCGCCGCGCACCTGCTCGACCCCTTCCATTTTGATGTCCAGGTCCGAGGCCGTCACACGGGCAAACCGCATGAAGTCATCGGTGTGGCTTCGAAGCCGCAGATAGAGGAAGTCGATGATTTTCTCGACCTCGACCTTGACCGTCTCGTCGTCGAAGCCGTCGACATGGAAGCCCTCGACCACCACGTACTCGAGATGGTCGAGCGGGGCCCGCCACAGCTGAGCGACGGTATCCTCCCCCTGTTTATCGACATCGGACAGCGCGACCAGGGTGAAGGTGACCAATTCGTCGAGGCGGAGCCCTTGTCGGAAGATGAACTGACGAATTCCGTCTCGCCAGAACTTAAACGGGAGGTTGGTCTCCTCCGGGAACAACTCCTGGTCCAACAGCAGGAAGTTCTGCTGGTCGACTTTGAAAGTGAGCGGCCCGAAGGTCTCGGTGTAGGCGCGAACGGCGTCGTGTGACTTCTGCAAGTACTCGCCGTACCGGGTCTCGTTGTGTCGGTACATCCCAATCTGCTTGATGCCTTTGAGGAGATGGAAGGCAAAGGCCTTGGCCACCTCCAGGCGCTGGCGGTTGCGCTCATCGTCGAGAGGGTCCACCGGCGGCGCCGCCACTTCAGGGGGCCGCGCCTCGGCTGGGGTCGCTTCGGGCATGCAGGACGGTAGTCTAGTCGCTCCACCCCTGGCCGCCCAAACCGACGCGGGCGGTTGGGCCCGGCGCAGGGCAAGCGGGTCAGCGCCACCCTAGGGGTTGGCCGAGGCGCGGGGAGGCCGCAGCGAGGCGCGCGCGGCGTCGACCAGCGCCCGGCGCTCACCCGGCCGGAGGGGGTAGTTGCCGAAGCGCGCTTCCAGGTAACGCGCGACGCCTCGCCTCAAAGGCTCAGGCACCTGACCGGGGCCCGCGGGCAGCTCCTCCAGCCAGCGCTCGGCTGCCAACAGTCCGCCGCGAGAGGCGAGCCGGTGCAAGTCCTCACCCAGACGGTGGGCCTCATCCCGCCTTCGGCGCCAAAGCAGGACCACCGCTAGCGTCCCCAGCGCCAGGACGCCGAGTCCGCCGAGCCAACCCCAGGGCATCGGCTCGGAGCGCCGTTGCACGTGCTCCCGTCGTGCGCCGACGCCGCGGAGGAAAGTGACCTGGTCGGCGAAGGAGTAGTCGACCACGTCGTTCAACCAGCGGACCTCCAGGCCTTCGTAGGCCCGCAGCAGCCAGGACAGCATCCCGGAACTGACCGCGGAACGGTGCTCGGGTGGCGTGGCGTCCAGCCGCAGGACACCGCCGGCCAAGTCTGCCTCCACCCAGACGTGCGCGTCTCCGGCACGCACCACATATTCATTGGCGGCGCGCTCGCCGCCGTAGAAGCCGGTCACCACGCGGCTCGGTATTCCCATCGTCCTCAGGAGGATGGCCAACGCCGTGGCGAAGTCCTCGCAGTGTCCAGCTCGACGCTGAAAGAGGAAGTCAGCCAGCGGGTCTTGCACCGGACCCGGCAAGTCCAGGGTATAGCGGTAGCGGCGCTGAAGGCCCTGCTCCAGTCGTCGAGCCACCTGGGCCGGATCGCTGGCAGTCCCGGCCACCTCGCGGGCGAGCGCCGGAACGCGTGGGTCGAGGTGTGGCGGCAGCTGCAGGCGACGCTTCAGGGTGGCGGCGTCGTTTTCCGCAGGGCGGCTGCTCGAGACGCTGTAGGCGTAGTAGCTGAAGCCGCTGGATGCGGCGTCGAAGCGGACCGACTCGTCGCCCATGGGAACCAGCCCAGTGTGCACGCTGTAGGATGGGAATTGGGCCGTCGCCAGCGAGAGCTGCACCGGGTGGTCGATGGCAACCGCCGTCCGGCTCCCGTAGGCCGGAAGCAATTCAATGTGCTGGGAAAGCAGGTGGCTGCCGCCCGGGCTGAGGGTCAGGCGTTGTTTGGGCTGGCCGGGGCGACCTTGCCCATGCCACTCCACGCCATCAAAGGTGTCGAAGTGGTAGGCCACCCAATACGCACCGAGGGTCTCCACCTCCGGGTCCGGCTCCAGTGCAGCCCGCAGCACGATGCGTGGGTTGGACTTCAACTCCCCGCTCCCCCCGAGGCGGACCCGGTCGCTCAGCCCGACCACGGCTCCGCCGAAGGAGCTGCTGCTACGGCGCAGCGCCAGGCTCCAGGAGAGTCGCGGAAAGGTAAAGAAGAAGACGGCGCCACCGAGAATTGCCACCGCCGTCAACGCGAAGGCAGCCCGGACCGCCGGGGACATCGGGGGGGCAGCTCCCGCCGGGGAGGCCCGTTCCACCTCGCCCAGGGCCAAGGCGAGGCTGGTGCACAGGGTGTAGCCGAAGAGACAGGGCAGAAAGGCGAGGTCGGCGGAGAGCGCGGCGCCGCCAGACAGCATCAGCAGTCCAGAGAGGGCCACCTGCTGGTCGACCGCGGCGTTGTGGCCAGACAGCATCCGTTGTGAGGTGAGCAGGGCGGCACAGGCGCAGGCGGCCACCACCACGTCCATCCGGCCGGTGGCCACCATGGCCCACAGCACGACGACGCTACCGAGCAGAAGCAGCGCGCTCTCGCGCGCATGCTGGGCAAAGGGACGTACGTCCAAGAGAGCCAGGCCCAGCGCGGCGACGAAGAGTGCGGCCGTCCAGCTAGGCACCTGCCCCGACAAACTCATCGCCAGAAAGGCGCACGCGGCGCCCAAGTCCCGGAGAACGACGCGTCGCCGGTATACGCCGCGCTCGGTCATCTCGGGGCCGACTCCTGGAAGCCAGCTCGGGCCACGGCGCCGAGCAGCAGCCGTTCCTGGCGGGGTCCCTGGTCCGGCCGAAGCCGGTCCAGGCCCGCCTCCAGGCCCACCGACGCCCCGCTCGCCAGCAGCACGCGCGCCCGAGCGGCGACGTCCTCACAGCTGCGCTCCAGGGCCGCTCCACGCGCCGCCACGTCCAGCGTGAGCACCACCGAACGCACCTCCTCGGCGTCGCGCTCCACCCGCAGAAGCGGCCCGCCGAGAGCGCTCTTCAGCCAGTGCACGCGGCGCGCATCTTCGCCCTCGCGCAGCGCCCGCAACCCAGCCGTATCCCCGTCGCCCTCCCGGCGAAAGCGGCGCGGGGCGTGCTCCCCTCGACCTCCGTCCGGTGGAGGCACGTCCCGCGGTGCGGGGACGCGGCGCGGGTAGACCAACAGCTCGCCGGGGATGTCCAACACCCGCCCTTTGCGAAACAGCCCCAGCGGGAAAGTGGTGGTCACCTGAATTCCGCGGAGTGCGTAGGGACCGCGATGCGGTGCCACCAGTCGGGCCCGGACTACCACCTCCTCGCCCGGTCGGAGCAGCGCCAGGACGGCCGAGCCCTCGAGCTCGGGGTGAGTCTCGGCAAAGGTGAGGACGAAGGAGCTCCCTCGGCGCCGTGACACGGCCCAGCGGAAGAAGAAAGGCTCACCGGCAAAGGCGGCCTCAGTCCCCAGCCGGCGAACCTCCAGTCCCCGCAGGCAGGCCTCGCTGAGAATGCCTGAGGCGACGATGGTGGCGAGCTGCACTCCGAGGACCAGGTAAAGCAAATTGTTCCCGGTATTCAGCGCCCCGAGCCCAATCCCCATGGTGAGGACCAGGTGGGTGCGTCCGGCGCGCGTGATGCGGAGGGTACGCGGCGGCTTGAACCGGCGGCCCACCCACTTCAGCACCTGCGGCCACCTCATCGCGGAGGAGGCGTGGACCGGACGACTTCGGCCAAGAGCTCCGCCGCCTCTTCGCGGGCCGCCGCTCCCTGCGCGCCGCTGCGAAGCGCGACCCGGTGGGCCAAGGCCGGTACCACCAGGCTGGTGACATCGCCCGGCGTGACGAAGTCCCGTCCCTCCCAGAGGGCATGCGCCTTGGCGGCCGCCATCAGCGAGAGCGCGGCCCGAGTCGAGGCCCCGCGCTCGAGCTGCGGATGTTGTCGGGTGGCACCCACCAAGGCCACTGCATAGCGCGCGACGACCGCATCCACGTGCAGCTCCGCGGCGCGGGCTTGCAGCCGGAGAACGTGCTCGGTGTCCAGCACCGGGTGCAGGGCCTCCAGCGGGTGGCGAAGCCCGCGCGAAGCGAGCAGCGCCGCCTCCACCGCCGGCGGAGGGTGCCCGAGAGTCAGCCGGAGCAGGAAGCGGTCGAGCTGGGCGTCAGGAAGCGGGTAGGTGCCCGAGAGGTCGAGCGGATTTTGAGTGGCCACCACCAGGAACGGCCGGGGCAGGGGATGGGTCACGCCGTCCACCGTGACGTGGCCGTGCCCCATCGCCTCGAGGAGTGCCGACTGGGTGCGGGGTGGTGCGCGGTTGAGCTCGTCGGCAAGCACCAGCGAGCGAAACAGGGGGCCCGGGCGGAAGTGGAAGGCAGTGTTGGCCGCCGAGAAGACTTGAACGCCGGTCACGTCGGCGGGCATGAGGTCCGCGGTAAATTGGATGCGGGCGAACGTCAGCCCCAAAGCACGGGCGAGCGCATCGGCCAGAGTGGTCTTCCCGACGCCTGGAATGTCCTCCAAGAGGAGGTGGCCCCCGGCCACCACACAGGTCAGGGCCAATTGAATTTGCTGGCGTTTACCAGCCACCACTTCGGAGAGCGCGTCGGCGACGCGAACCAGCGCCGACTGGGCCGCCGTGCTGGCCAGCGGCATTGGGAGGGGGACGACGGGAGAGTTCACGGAACTCCGCTACAATAGCAACGTTCCGTCGGACGGCTGCTCCGCCATGCCCGGTGTCGTTTCGGCCCGGGGGGGAGTCCCAGCCATGTCGTCCAACCTGCGCATCCAAACCGGCCTGAGGGCTCCCCGCGGTCCAGGGCCTTGATTTATGGGCGTCCCCTGGCATATTGCGCCGCTTCCCGCGGACCCCCAGGGGGTGTCACCGCGGGCCCCAGGCGACAAGAGACGAGGATGAAGGACGTGAAGGGACTCATCGGTAAGAAGGTGGGAATGACCCAGGTTTTCACCGAGGACGGCGAGCTCGTCCCGGTGACGGTCATCGACGCGTCCTCGTGTACCGTCGTCGGCAAGCGGACTCCGGAAACGGACAAGTACTCGGCAGTGACCCTCGGATTCGGCGAAGTGAAGGAGAAGCGCCTGAGCCGGGCCGAGCTCGGCACCTTTAAGAAGGCAGGCACGACTCCTCGCCGACACCTCAAGGAGTTTCGCGTCTCGGTGGAAGACGCGGCTGCCTTCACCGTGGGCGAGCCGGTGAAAGTCGACCTCTTTGCCAAGGGGGAGCTGGTGGACGTCACCGGCATCACCAAGGGGCGCGGCTTCCAGGGCGTCATGCGGCGGTGGAACTTCCGCGGGTATGGTCAGACCCACGGCACCCACGAGTACCGACGTCACCCCGGCGCCATCGGTCAGCGCAAGACTCCAGGTCGTGTCTACCCGAACAAGAAGATGCCCGGACACTATGGGGTCGAGCAGGTCACCACGCAGAACCTGACGGTGGTGGACGTCGACGTCGAGAAGGGGCTGCTGCTGGTGAAGGGGGCGGTACCGGGCCATGGCGACGGCCTCGTCTTCGTCCACCCGGCGGTGAAGGTGGCGATGCGCTCCGCCCACACGCGGTCCCGAACCAAAAAGTAGCTCGAGGAGCCTGCCGGGTGGTGCCAACCGGGGGCGGCTCTTAGGCGGAGGCGATGTCGCGCTTGCGCTCGCGTTCGGCTCGGTAGCGGTCTCCGCTGGTGAGCTGGCGCTTGCGCAGGCGGACGGACTTCGGCGTCACCTCCACCAGCTCGTCGGGCCCAATCCATTCCAGTGAGCGCTCAAGCGTCATCTCCCTCGGCGTTGTGAGGATGACGTTGTCGTCTCGTCCAGCGGCACGCACGTTGGTCAGCTTCTTCTCGCGGCAGGCGTTGACGTTGAGGTCCGAGGGATGGGCGTGTTCGCCAATAATCATTCCCTCGTAGACCGAAACTCCGGGCCCGACGAAGAGCGCTCCGCGCTCTTGAATGGAAAAGAGAGCGTAGGGAACGGTGTCGCCTGAGCGGTCCGAGACGATGGCACCGTTGCTTCGCCTGGGGATGTGACCAAACCAAGGCTCATAGCCGTCAAATTGACTGGAGAGGATGCCTTCGCCACGGGTGATGGTCAGAAACTCGCTCCGAAAGCCGACCAGGCCGCGGGCTGGGATGCGGAATTGCAGGCGGGTTCGGCCAGAGCCGAGCTGTCCCATGTCGACCATCCGGCCCTTGCGGGGGCCGAGGCGCTCGGTGACTGCACCCACTGCCGTCTCGGGGACGTCGCACACCATGAGTTCCATCGGCTCATGGACCTGGCCGTTGACTTCCTTCACCAACGGCTCCGGGTTGCTGGCGGTGAGCTCATACCCTTCGCGCCGCATGTTTTCGATGATGACGGCGAGCTGCAATTCGCCCCGGCCCACCACCCGGAAGGCGTCCGGGGTGTCCGTGTCCTCCACGCGGATGGAAACGTTGCGGTAGGCCTCGCGGTAAAGCCGCTCGCGGAGGTTTCGTGAGGTGACGTACTTGCCCTCGCGTCCGGCCAGCGGCCCGTCGTTGACGCGGAAAACCATCATCATCGTCGGCTCGTCGACGCTGATGCGGGGGAGCGCCACTGGATGCTCGACGTCAGCCAGCGTGTCTCCAATGGACACCGCCTCGATGCCGGCGACGCTGACCAGCTCACCCGGTCCGGCATCCACAATCTCCACCCGCTTCAGGCCCTGGAAGCCATACAGCTTCAGAACCTTGCCGGTCTCCAAGCGACCGGCGTCGCGCACCACGGCCAAGGACTGCCCGGAAGCGATTCGGCCGGAATGGACGCGCCCGACCGCCAGTCGGCCGACGTAGTCGTCGTAGTCGAGATTCGCGACCAGCAACTGGAGCCGCTCGCCCTCACCGACGGCCGGAGGTTGGATGTGCGAGAGAATGGCCTCGAAGAGAGGCTCCAAGTTTTTCCCGGGCTCGGCCAGTGAACGCGATGCTTGTCCCTGGCGGGCGACGGCGTAGAGCACTGGGAAGTCGAGCTGCTCCTCCTCGGCCCCGAGGTCGATGTAGAGGGAGTAGACCTGGTCCAGCACCTCGCGGGGCCGCGCGTCCTGGCGGTCGATTTTGTTGATGACCAGGACCGTGCGCAGTCCCATCGCCAGCGCCTTGGACAAGACGAAGCGTGTTTGCGGGAGCGGACCCTCCGCGGCGTCGACCAGGAGAAGTACGCCATCCACCAGACGAAGCGCGCGTTCCACCTCCCCGCCAAAGTCGGCGTGGCCTGGCGTGTCGACGATGTTGATGTGGTGACCGCGATATTCGACGGCGGTGTTCTTGGCGAGAATGGTGATGCCCTTTTCCCGCTCGAGGGCGTTGGAATCCATCACCCGCTCGACCAGTGTCTCGTTGGCGCGGAACACCCCCGCCTGACGGAGCATGTGGTCCACCAAGGTGGTCTTGCCATGGTCAACGTGGGCGACGATGGCCACGTTGCGAATCTGGGCGCGGGGAAACATGAAAGCCGCGCGGCTTGTAGCGTCCGGGCCTCCGCGAAGCAAGCGGAGGGGCCTCCGGCCTCCTCCGGCTACCGGGCGAAGGGGCCCAACACCACTGGCCTCGGCTCAAGCGGGCGTCGTCTCAGTGTCGGACGCGGGCACCCGCCTGCGCAGAAAATCCGCCACCGCGCTTTGAAGACGCGTCGGCACTTCCAGCGGTGTGGTGTGGCTCCCCCCGGGCACCATCAGCAGCTCGGCCCCTGGGATTTCGAGTGCCATCCGCCGGGAGAGCCAGGCTGGAGTGAAGCGGTCGCGGTCGCCGGCAATCACCAACGTTGGAACATCCACCGCAACCAGATGGTCCTCGGCGCTGTGTTCCGAGGCGGCCTGCATGGCGCGCAGGAAAACCCGCGGGTCCATCTTCAAAAAGTGCTCGAAGTAGGGCTCCAGGTCTTCGCGATGGACGAGCTCCGGATTGACCTCGAAGAGAAGAGCAAGCTCGAGCGCGACGCCAGAGCGGACCATCGCTCGGGCCAGAGCGGAGACTCCCCGAGGCGCCGCTTCGGCGGTCCGACGAAGCGCCGGCAAGGCGGAGCGCAGGACGCTGGTGTCGTGGAAGGTGTCCAGCGGGTGTCCCGGGCTGCCGCAAACCAGGACCAAGCCCTGCACCCGTGCGCGGTGCCGGCGGTGAATCTCCAGCGCCACCTGGACGCCCATCGAATGGCCGATGACCACTGCGCCCGGAAGGTCGGCGGCGTCCAGCACCGTGACCCCGTCATCGGCCAGGCTGGGGATGCTGTAACCGCGCGGCGTCCTTGGGGGGGGCGACTGGCCGTGTCCCGGGTAGTGCCAATGCACCACCCGGTGGTGCTGAGCGAGCGCCGGTTGGAGGTAGCGCCAGATGAAGCCAGCGCACCCGAGGCCGTCGCACAAAAGAACAGCGGGCGCGCCTCGCCCTTGAGACGTCCAGAAGAGGCGGCCATTCTTGCGCGCACGCTTCGGAGCGGGTGGGGTGGTAGGCGGGGGGCGGGACAAGGGCAGCCCGGGACGGTGGCCGAGGCGCTGGCTTCGGTTTCAGGGTTGTTTAGCCGAGTCAAGGCATGGCCGCGCGCTTTGTCGCGGGCCGCGCTTGCCTCGCAAGGCCTCGTGGCGCGTGGATATATAGTCCATCACCGCAAAATCCGCCGGCCTGGAGCCCACCTGTCGTCCCAACCGCACAACCACCACCCTGCTGAGGCTGTCGATGGAACAGCGCCGGTAGACGTGGCGGGAGCGGTCGCGGCCCACCGGGCGCATGACCGCCGGCGAATGCTTGGAGCGCTCGCGCTCACCGTTGGCATCGCCGTGTTGGAAGCCGTTGGCGGCTGGCTGACGCATTCGCTGGCCCTGCTGTCCGACGCCGGGCACATGCTGACCGACGTCTCCGCGCTGCTGCTGTCGCTGCTTGCGCTTTGGTTCGCCGGGCGTCCGGCCGACCCGAGGCGTAGCTACGGCTACGTCCGCCTCGAAATTCTGAGCGCCTTGGTCAACGGGGTGCTGCTGCTGGGCATCACCGTGCTCATCGTCGTCGAGGCCCTCCTCCGGCTTCGTGACCCCCCGCACGTCCAGGTGCTCCCGATGGCCATCGTGGCGGCCATTGGCCTGTCCGCCAACCTGGGCGCGGTCAGCTTTCTGCACCATAGCCACACGCTCAGCGCGCGGGCTGCCTACCTCCATGTTCTCGGCGACACCCTGTCCAGCGTCGGCGTGTTGCTTGGCGCCGGTGTCATGGCGCTGACCGACTGGCGTTGGGTGGACCCGGTGCTGTCCTTGGCAATCTCGGGGGTAATTGTCCTGGGAGGTTGGCGACTGCTTCGGGATGCGGTGGACGTGCTGCTCGAGGCGGTTCCAGCCCACGTCGACCTAGAATCGGTGCGAGGGTTGCTCGAGCGCGCAGAGGGAGTGGTCGCGGTTCACGACCTCCACGTTTGGACGTTGTCGAGCGGCCTCTATGCGCTCTCGGCCCATCTGGTCGTCCTCGACCCGATGGTGTGCAACAACGACCTAATCCTCTCGGCGGTCAAGCAGGAGCTCCTCGGCCGCTATGGGATTGACCACACCACCATTCAAATCGAGAGTGAGACGTACGCCCACGCCGGGGAAGTGCACTGAGCGCCTCCCGGACTGGGGCGCCGGGAGGGGTGGATGCGCATCGTCGGCGGTAGCAGGCGCGGTCGGCGGCTGCTCCCCCCACGCTCGGCGGCGACTCGCCCCACGGCGGACCGCGTGCGCGAATCGCTCTTCAACGTTCTTGGGCAACGCCTGGCGGGCGGTGAAGTCCTCGACCTCTACGCCGGGACCGGCGCGCTCGCCTTGGAGGCCCTGTCCCGAGGCGCCGAGCGCGCCGTGCTGGTGGAAGCCGCCGCTGAGGCGGCCGAGCTGTGCCGGAAAAACGCCGCGGCGCTTGGCTTCGAGGCTCAGGTCGAGGTGCTCCGGCTCCGGGTTGAGCGGGCCGTGGAACGGCTGGAACGAGAAGGCCGCCGGTTCGGATTGGCCTTCGCCGACCCACCCTATGCAGCGCAGGCGGGCGGCTGGGTGGTCGGGGCGGTGGGGCCGCTGCTGACCGAGAGCGGCACGCTGGTGGTTGAACACGACCGCCGGGAAGCACTTCCCGAGGCCGCCCTGACGCTTTTCCGGGTGGACCAGCGTCGCTTCGGGGATACGGTGCTGAGCTTCTACCGGGCCGCGCCGGCCCCTCAGCCTTGACGCCACCCAAACGCCCTGCAGACACTCCAGGAACCCCCATGGCCGTCGCCATCTATCCCGGCTCCTTTGACCCGTTGACCAATGGACACCTCAGCATCATCCAGCGCGGACTGAAGGTGTTTGACCGGCTGGTGGTGGCAGTGTTGGACAACCCCAAGAAGACGCCGATGTTCTCCGTCGACGAGCGGCGGCAGCTCATTCGGGAGGCTTGTCCGGACCCGAGGGTGGAGGTGGACGACTTCCAGGGTCTCCTGGTGCACTACACCCGGCGCAAAGGCATCCACCTGGTGCTACGGGGGCTGAGGGCCGCGTCCGACTTCGAGTATGAATTTCAACTGGCCAACATGAATCGGGAGCTTGATAGCCAGTTCGAGTCGGTTTTCATGATGACCGGGCAGGACAGCTTCTACATCTCCTCGCAGCTGGTGCGGGAAGTGGCCTCGCTCGGTGGCGACGTGGAGGGTCTGGTGCCTCCCAACGTCTTTCGCAAACTGCGCGAGCGCTTTCCCAGGCAGTGACGGCAGTCGAGGGCTTTCCTAGGACGGCTCGGCCCAGGGGCCCGGCTTGTCCTGCGTCGGGGTGCCCTTGTATAGCCAGTGGCGACACCATGAAGCTGGCTCGCCGCCTCAAAGACATTCAGCCCTCGCCCACGCTTGCCCTCAACGCCCGCGCCAAGGCGCTCGCCGCCGCCGGCGAAGATGTGGTTGGTTTCGCCGCCGGCGAGCCGGACTTCGACACCCCCGAGCACATCAAACGGGCGGCGGTGCAGGCACTGGAGGAGGGCTTCACCAAGTACACGGCAACCGCCGGTATACCGGAGTTGCGGGCGGCCATCTGCGACAAGCTCAAGAGCGACAACGCATTGACCTACACCCCGGAGCAGGTGTTGGTGAGCAACGGGGCGAAGCAGTGCCTGTACAACTTCTTCCAGGCGGTGGTGGACGAGGGCGACGAAGTCATCATCTTCAATCCTGCCTGGATGAGTTACCCGGAGATGGTGTTGCTGGCGGGTGGCCGGCCGGTCTTTGTCCAGACGCGTGAGGCGGATGGCTGGGTGCCGGACCCGGAACTCTTCGCCCGGGCGCTGAGCCCGCGAACACGCGCCGTCGTCCTCAATAGCCCTTCCAACCCGACCGGCGCCGTGCTTTCGGCCGAGGCGCTGGCCGCGCTGGCAGACGTGCTCGAGCGGCGTCCGGAGGTGTTGGTGGTGACGGACGACATCTACGAGAAGCTGCTCTACACCGGGCGGCCCTTCGTGCAGGTGCTCAACGTCGCGCCCGGCCTCGCGGACCGGACGCTGGTTGTCAATGGAATGAGCAAGGCCTTCGCGATGACGGGCTGGCGGCTGGGCTACGCCGCGGGTCCAAAGCCACTCATCTCGGCCATGTCGATGCTGCAGGACCAGTCGACCTCCAACGCTTCGAGCATTGGGCAGCGGGCCGCGGTGGCGGCGCTGCGAGGACCGATGGACACGCTCGAGCTGATGGCCCGGGAATTCCTGGTGCGTCGCGACATCTTCGTGGCCGGGATGCAGGCACTGCCTGGCGTACGGCTTCGGCCTCCGGAAGGCGCCTTCTACCTCTTCCCCAGCTTCCAGGGCCTGTTGGGAAAGCGGCACCGGGGCAAGCCGCTCGAGAACTCGCTGCGCCTCTCCCAGGTCCTCCTCGACGACTACCGACTGGCGGCGGTCCCGGGAACTCCCTTTGGGGGCGAGGGGCACCTGCGTTTCAGCTTTGCCGCCTCGCGGGCCACAATCGAGAAGGGCCTCGCGCGGCTGCGTGACTTCGTGGGCGGCCTTACCGGCTGACTGAGGGCGTCGCGGGCGGCCGTCCTGGGCTCGGGGGCCGTCCTTGGACGAAGTCGGGGCGGCAGTCTGCCCCCCCGTTGCCGCTTCGTGGTACACGCCCCGGCCCGATGCCCAAGCGCAGCGACATTCACAAGGTTCTGGTCATCGGGAGCGGGCCGATCATCATCGGCCAAGCTTGCGAGTTTGACTATTCCGGCACCCAAGCCACCAAAGCGCTGAAGGAAGAGGGCGTCCAGGTGGTCCTCCTCAACAGCAACCCGGCGACGGTGATGACTGACCCCGAGTTCGCTGACCGGACATACGTCGAGCCAATTACGGTGGATGTCGCCGAGCAGATTATTGAACGCGAACGCCCGGACGCGCTCTTGCCAACCATGGGGGGCCAGACGGCGCTCAACCTGGCGAAGGCACTGGCCGAGCAGGGGATTCTGGAAAAGTACGGCGTCCGCCTCATTGGGGCATCGCTCAACGCCATCAACAAGGCCGAGGACCGTCAGCTTTTCAAGGCGGCCATGCAGAAGGTGGGGATTCCGCTGCCACGCAGCGGCTACGCAAGGTCGCTGCAGGAGGCCAGGGCCGTCGTCCGAGACATCGGCTTCCCAGCCATCATCCGCCCGAGCTTTACCCTCGGGGGCACCGGGGGCGGAGTGGCCTTCAACTCCGAGGAATTCGAAACGATTTGCCTGCAAGGGCTGAAGGCCAGTCCGGTCCAGACGCTGCTCATCGAGGAAAGCGTCCTGGGTTGGAAGGAGTACGAATTGGAGGTGGTCCGCGACACCGCGGACAACGTCATCGTCATCTGTTCCATCGAGAACTTCGACCCGATGGGTGTGCACACCGGTGACAGCATCACGGTGGCCCCGGCCCAAACGCTGACCGACAAGGAGTACCAGAGGCTGCGTCAGGCGGCACTCACCATCATCCGGGAAATCGGGGTGGACACCGGGGGAAGCAACATCCAGTTTGGAGTCAACCCGGTGGATGGGCGGATGGTGGTGATTGAGATGAACCCCCGAGTGAGCCGCTCGAGCGCGCTCGCGAGCAAAGCGACTGGCTACCCCATCGCCAAAATTGCAGCCAAGCTGGCCCTCGGCTATCGCCTCGACGAATTGCAGAACGACATCACCCGCGACACCCCAGCGTCCTTTGAGCCGACGCTCGACTACGTGGTGGTGAAGGTTCCGCGGTTTAACTTCGAGAAGTTCCCCAGCGCCAACCGAACGCTGACCACCAGCATGCGCAGCGTCGGCGAGGTGATGGCCATTGGTCGCACCTTCAAAGAAGCGTACTTGAAGGCACTGCGGAGCATGGAGACCAACCCACTGACCTTCGCCTCACCCGAGCTCCCCACCGACCCCGCCGAGCGCGCCGAGGCACTGCGCGAGGGAGTGCGGGTCCCTCGCGCCGAACGCCCGGCGATGCTCTTCCAGGCGCTGCGCGAGGGAATGTCGGTGGAAGAGGCCCACAGCCTGTCCCACATCGACCCGTGGTTTCTCCGTCAACTGAAGGACTTGGTGCAGGAGGCGACCGCAGTGGCGGGCGTCGGTGGACTGGCGCGACTCGACGACGCGCAGTTGCGGCGGGCCAAGGCAAACGGTTTTTCGGACCGCGCTCTGGCGGGGCTGCTCGGTACCGACGAGGCCAGCGTCCGGGCCGCCCGCTGGGAGCGGGGCATCCGGCCGGTCTACAAGCGCGTCGACACCTGTGCCGCCGAGTTCGAAGCCTACACGCCCTACCTCTACAGCAGCTACGACGAGGAGGACGAGGCCCCTCCCACCGACCGGCGGAAAGTCCTCATCCTCGGTTCGGGACCCATCCGCATTGGGCAGGGCATTGAATTTGACTACGCCTGTGTCCATGCCGCCTTCGCCCTACGCGCTGCCGGCTACGAGACGGTGATGGTGAACTGCAACCCGGAGACGGTGTCCACCGACTACGACACCTCCGACCGTCTCTACTTCGAGCCGCTCACCCTGGAGGACGTGCTTGAAATCGCCGCCCGGGAGAAGCCACTCGGGGCCATTGTCCAGTTCGGGGGACAGACCCCACTGCGTCTGTCGGTGCCTCTGGAGAAGGCCGGGCTGCGCATCCTCGGCACCAGTCCGGATGCCATCGACCGAGCCGAGGACCGGGAGCGCTTTTCCCAACTCATCGAGAAGCTCGGCCTCCGGCAGCCGGAGAATGGCGTCGCCCGCAGCGCGGGGGAGGCTTTTCGCACCGCCGAACGCATCGGTTACCCGGTCATGGTGCGGCCCTCTTACGTGCTGGGTGGGCGGGCAATGGAGGTGGTCTACGACGCCGCGTCGCTCGAGCGCTACATGCGTGAGGCGGTGGCCGCCAGCCCGGGGCATCCGGTTCTCATCGACCGGTTCCTCAAGGACGCCATCGAGGTGGACCTGGACCTCGTCGCCGATGCGACGGGAGACGTCCTGGTGGGGGGGGTGCTTGAGCACATCGAGGAGGCAGGCGTTCACTCGGGGGATGCCGCGGCCACCTTGCCGCCGCACTCGCTGTCCCCGGAGTTGGTGGAGCGGATGAAGGACTGGGCCGCGGCGCTGGCCCGGGAGTTGGGCGTCGTCGGGCTGATGAATGTCCAGTATGCCATTCAGGGCAAGTCGCTGTACGTGCTGGAAGTCAACCCGCGCGCTTCCCGGACGGTTCCCTTCATTTCAAAGGCCACCGGGGTGCCCCTCGCCAAGCTGGCCGCGCTGTGCATGGTGGGTAAGACGTTGGCTGAGCTCGGACCGCCTCGCGACGTCGAGCTGACGCACGTGGCGGTGAAGGAGTCCGTCTTTCCGTTCGCGCGCTTTTCCAACGTCGACGTCATCCTTGGGCCAGAGATGAAATCGACGGGCGAAGTGATGGGGCTGGCTCGGGACTTTCCGACTGCTTTTGCAAAGACCCAGCTGGCGGCCGGCGTGAAGCTGCCCACCTCGGGAACGGTTTTCATCTCTGTCAAAGACGACGACAAACCGGCGGTGGTGGACCTGGCGAAGCGTCTTCGGACCCTGGGGTTCTCCCTCTGTGCCACCGGCGGAACCCACCGCTACCTGACTGGGAAGGGCATTCCCAACGAGGAGGTGCGCAAGGTGAAGGAGGGCCGGCCACACATCGTGGACAAAATCGTCGATGGCAAGGTGGCCTTGGTGGTGAACACCACCTTCGGCAAACAGGACATCTCGGACAGCTTTTCCATTCGGCGTGAGTCACTGATGCAGGGCGTCCCGTACTACACGACGGTGCAGGCCGCGCGGATGGGGGTGGGCGCGCTGGAAGCGCTGGCCCGCGGCCGGCTGCCGGTCCTTGCCCTTCAGGACTACCTGAAGGGCTGAGGGGCGCAGCGGTTGTCGAGAAACAGGCGGCCGGGAATTGCCCGGGGCCATGCTTCCTCTCTATCCTGAGCGGCTCGCCTCCGAGGAGACGTGGACGCCCATGAGCAGTGACTCCATCCCCATCACGGCAGCGGGTCTGCGTCGGCTCAAGGCTGAGTTGAAACAGCTTCAGACGGTGGAGCGACTCCGCATCTCCCGGGAAATCGAAGTCGCTCGCGGCCACGGCGATTTGCGCGAGAACGCGGAATACCACGCTGCCAAGGAGAAGCAGTCGCACATTGAGGGTCGCATCCTCGACCTCAATAACTGGATTTCCCGGGCCGAGGTCATCGACACGCGCAAGCTGGGCGGCGACCGTGTCATCTTCGGTGCCACCGTGACGGTGGTGGACCAGGAGACGGAGAAGTCGGTGAGCTACCGCATTGTCGGAGAGATTGAGGCCGACATAAAGAAGCGCCACATTTCCGTGACGTCCCCACTCGCCCGGGCATTGATTGGCAAGCAAGTAGGCGACTCCGCTTCGGTGCAGAGCCCTGGTGGCAGCCGCGAGGTCGAAATCGGGGCAATCACCTTCGACGAAGCAGCAGACGACGAAGACACCACTGGCTAGGGGCCTCCCGGGGAGGAACACCAGGGCTGGTGGGAGGCTCCGTTAGAATACAGGAAGCCCATGGGCCGCCCCCACTTCAGCCGTTTGGCTGTCCCGCTTCGTTTTCTTGCCCAACGCGACTTTCGCGCGCTCGGACGGGTGCGCGGGTTGACGGGACTCCTCGAAGCCTCCTTGAAAGAGGCTCGCGCCGGCGGCGCACCGGCCGCAGAGGTGCGGCTTCTGTCGGATGCGCTCGCTGCGACCCGCGGAGCCTCCCTCGACGCGCAGGCGACGGCGCTGCGTCGACTCGCCGAGTGCGTCCAGGCGGCCCCGGTCAACGGCCCGGGCGCCGTGGCCGTCGCTGACTCCGGCCGCCCAGTCCTGCCAGTCGAGCCTTCGGCCTCCTCCGTCCCCGCGGCAGCGGCCCCGGCGAGTGCCGCCAAGGGGCGCAGTCGCCAGACGAAGAAGCCGGAGGCCGAGCCGCCGCCCGCTCTGCGGACACTTTCCATCGCGCCGACCAACGGACCGCTGGCGGTCCCGCTGCGGCGCTCCGGCATCCGCATCAACCCCCGGCTCCTCGGCGCGCTGGAGAAGAAGGGCCTGTTGCGGGTGGGTGACATCCTCTTCTTGCTGCCCCGAGGCTACGAGGACCGCCGCCGGCTCTCCACGCTTCGGGAGCTGGTGCCTGGAATGCGAGGAGTGACGGTGGGCACGGTGCGTGCCGCGGGAGAAGTGTCGCTTCGCCCGGGTCGCCGCGTCTTCCGGGCGGTGCTGGCGGACAGCACCGGCAGCATCGCTCTCACCTATTTCCAGACAGGGCCCTGGATGAAGGCCCGCTTTCCGCTGGGGCAGAGGTTGATTGTCTCGGGCGAGCTCCGCAGCTCGCCGGTTGGACGGGAAATGGTGCACCCGGAGGTGGAACCGGCCGATGAAGGGCAGGGAGCAGGCGTCCACTTCGGGCGGATTGTGCCTTTGTACCCAGGCTTCGAAAGGCACGAGCAACGTCAAATTCGTGCTCTGGCCCATGGAATCTCGCGGGACGCGAGCTCCGCGGTGCCAGACCCGCTCCCTTCTCCCCTGCTGCGCCGGCTGGGGTTGTTGCCGCTCTCGCAGGCGCTGCTGCGGCTGCACCATCCCTTGGATGAAGACGACCTTGCCGAGCTGGATGCGCACCAGGGTGCCGCCCACCGGCGCCTGGCTTTCGACGAACTCTTTTTCCTTCACCTCGGCTTGGCGCTTCGCCGGCAGGGCGTGAAGCGGAGCCCGGGCATTCGCTTTCAGGTGGACCAAGAGCGGCTGTCGCGCGCTCGGGGGCTTCTCCCCTTCAGGCCCACCGGCGCTCAGGAGCGGGCCTTTGGTGAAATCGCACGGGACATGGCGCGCCCGGAGCCGATGCACCGACTCCTCCAAGGCGACGTGGGTTCTGGGAAGACGGCGGTCGCGGCGATGGCCGCCGCACTTGCCGTGCTGGACGGTTGGCAGGTGGCGCTGATGGCACCCACGGAAATCCTCGCCGCCCAACACGCCACCACGCTGGCGAGGCTGCTGAAGCCTCTCGGAGTGGAGGTGGCGCTGGTGACGGGGACTGGCCCTGCCGCAGACCGACGGCGCGCCCGGGCCCAGGTTGCCTCTGGACGGGCGGCAATCGCCGTTGGGACGCAGGCGCTGATTCAGGATGGCGCGACGTTTCACCGACTCGGCCTGGCCCTCATTGATGAGCAACACCGCTTCGGAGTGCTTCAGCGTCAGGCGCTGGCCGGGAAGGGGCCGCGACCGGACGTGCTGGTGATGACTGCAACGCCCATCCCTCGAACGTTGGCGATGACGTTGTACGGAGACCTCGACCTCAGTGTCCTCGATGAGCTGCCGCCTGGACGAACGCCCATCGTCACGCGCGTCCTCGCGGCCAAGGACCGTGCACGGGTGTGGGCGGCGATGGCGGACGAGTTGGCACGCGGCCACCAGGCCTACGTGCTTTACCCGCTGGTGGAGGCCTCGGAAAAGGTCGACCTGGGTGACGCCACCCGGGGTGCTGCAGAGTTGCAGGCGGCCTTTCCCTCGGCGCGCGTCCGGCTGCTCCATGGACAGATGGCGCCCGATGAGAAGGCAGAAACGATGGATGCGTTCCGCCGCGGGGAGGTGCAGATTTTGGTGTGCACCACCGTCGTCGAGGTGGGAGTGGACGTGGCGAATGCAACCGTCATGCTGGTCGAGTCGGCCGAGCGCTTTGGGTTGTCGCAACTGCACCAGCTGCGCGGCCGGGTGGGGCGAGGGATGGCGTCCGGACACTGTTTTCTGTTGGCCGGCTTCACCGGCGGCCTCGAGGCGCTGGCCCGACTGAGAGTTCTCGAGGAAACGGGTGACGGGTTTGTCGTCGCACAGCGCGACCTCGAGATGCGGGGCCAGGGCGAGTTTCTCGGCACGCGCCAAAGTGGAGTCCCGGAGCTTGCGGTTGCAAACTTGGCGCGCGACCAGGCGCTGTCCGCCGTCGCTGCGGAAGAGGCGCGTTCCATCGCCGAGGCTGACCCGAGTCTCACCCGGCCCGAGCACGCACCGTTGGTCCGTGCCCTGGAAGAGCGCTGGGAGGGTCGCCTGGCTCTGGCGGAGGTGGGCTAGGTAGGCTGCTGGGGGAGCTGGCGATGGAAGACCCCCGATTGATGGAGGCGCTGCGCGCGCAGGGAATCCAAGACGAGCGCGTGCTGGGCGCGATGGCGGACCTACACCGAGCCGACTTCGTCGAAGCTGACGAACGTGCCCGAGCTTGGCGCGATGAGGCGTTGCCCATTGGTGAGGCGCAAACCATCAGCCAGCCGTACGTGGTAGCGAAGATGACGGAGGCGCTAGGACTTCGTCCGGGCGAGCGCGTCCTGGAGGTGGGAACCGGCTCCGGGTACCAAACGGCCGTTTTGCTCGGCCTGGGGGCCGACGTCTATACGGTGGAAGTTCGTCCTGCCCTCGCTGAGCGGGCGGCGTTGCGCCTCAGCCAACGCTTCGCCCACAACCTCCACACGCGGGTTGGCGATGGATGGCTCGGCTGGCCGGAGGCCGCACCCTTCGACGCCATCATCCTCACCGCTGCTCCCGAGGAAGTCCCAAGGGCCCTCCTCGGGCAGCTTCGCCTGGGTGGCCGATTGGTCGGCCCAGTAGGTCCACCGCATGGAACCCAGGAACTGGTGCGCATCATCCGACATCGCGACGACTCCTTTGACACCGAGAGGCTGCTGGCCGTGCGCTTCGTGCCGATGACGCGAGGCGGGATGGGCCAGCGCTGGTAGGCTTGCAGCATGAGCATCTGCCCACTCTGCGAGACGCCCCTCGTGACCAGCGTCTGCGAGGTGTGTGGTCACGCCCTGCCGGTGACGGGCGCCCCGGCGGTGCCGGTGGTGCCGTTGACCGACCTCGAGACTGCGCCGACTGCCGTGGGCCCCACGCCGGCCATTGCATTTCCCGAGTTGGAGTCCACCCGCTTCGCGTCGGCGGACGTGCCAGAGACTTGGTCAGAAGTGGAATGGGAGAGGAACCGGGCTGCCGAGGTGCCCGACGTGGTGGCGGGCGGCCTCGTCGACTTGGACACCGGACGCGAGGCGCCTGATGGCCAGCGCACGCCTCCCACCCTGGCTGCGGTGACGTGTCGCTACTGCCGAAACGTCCAGGCCACGGGGCTGCTGTGCGAGCGCTGTGGCCTGCGCCTGCCGTGGAGTCAACCGGCGCCGCGAGGTGCCTCAGCCGTGGACACCGAGGCCTGGGTGCGCTGCGCACAGTGCGGAGTTCGCACTGTGCCGGGCCGCCGGTGCTTGGGCTGCGGCTCCGTCTTGGGCGCAGAACTCTAGACGGGGCTTGTGGCTGTGCCCGGTGGCTGGAGTAGGGTACGCCTCCCCGTGGTCTCCTCTGACCCACCAGGCCCCCGTGCCGGCGACGCCGCCCGCGCCGAATTGGAAAGTCTCCGCGCCCAGTTGGCCTCCCGCACCAGCACCGTCCACTTCGCCCACACCGGAGTCTCCCTGGTGGCGGCCTTCATCTTCACCGGCGCTGCAGCCAAGTTGTTTTGGGACTCCATTCGGTTTCCGTTTTGGGGGCTCCTCGCCTTGCTGGTGGCCGTCGGGTTGGTGGTGTACGCAGCCGTCCAATACCGGCGCGGAAAGCGTGAACTGGTCCGAGAGCTGGCCCTCTTCGAGTCCTTGAAGGGCGTGCGCCACTCGCTGCACCTGGACGACCCGGGCTCGCTGCTGCCGCGATGAGGCGACGGGGGCGTTTCGTCGTTCTAGAGGGGCTGGACGGGGCGGGCACCACCACTCAGGCGGCGCGCCTCTCCCGGGCGCTTCGCCGGGGTGGCCACGCGGTGGTCCTCACCCGCGAGCCCTCCTCAGGCCGAGTGGGGCAGCTCCTGCGTCAGGCGCTGAGGCGGGGGGGCGCCCAGGGGCTGTCGGAGGCGGCGCTGGCGCTGTTGTTCGCCGCTGACCGACTGGACCACTTGGCGTCCACGGTGGAGCCAGCCTTGGCCTCCGGCGCCGTCGTTGTGTCGGACCGCTACGTTCTCAGTTCGTTCGCATACCAGGGCCGCGTGCTGGACCAGCAGTGGCTGCAGGCGCTGAATGCAAAAGCTCCTGCCCCGGACTTGACGATTTTCCTGGAGGTGCGGCCTCGGGTGGCCGCTGCCCGGCGCCGCCGCCGAGGCGGCCGCGCCGAGCGGTTTGACGACGCCCGCACCCAGGCCGCGGTGGCCCGGGCCTACGACGCCGTGCTGAGGCGCGATGGCCGGAAGCACCACGTTCGCCGGCTCGACGGGGAGCTGACAGTCGACGCTGTCGCGGCCCAGGTGCTCGCCGCCGTCGAGAAGGTCCTCGGCCGCCGGCCTGCCCGGCCACCGCAGCGCTTGCGCTAGGCTAGAAAAGTTGGGTTTGCCCTAGGGCGTCATGGAAACGAGCCTTGCTGCAGCGGTCATCATTGGGAATGAGGTGCTCAACGCCCAAGTGGTCGACGAAAACGGCGCTTACCTCATCCAACGCTTGCGGGAGCATGGCATCGGGCTCAGCTCGCTTTGCGTCATCCCCGACGAGGTCGGCGCCATTGTTGACGCGGTGGTGCAGGCACGCCGGCAGGCGAGATGGCTGTTTACCTCCGGGGGCATCGGGCCCACCCATGACGACGTCACGGTGCGCGCGGTAGCCCTGGCGCTTGGGCGGCGGGTGGTTCGCCTGCCGGAGATGCTCGCGCTTCTGGAGGCGCATTACCCAGAAGTCCATACGCCGGAAGTCTTGCGCTTGACGGAGGCGCCGGAGGGTACGCAGCTTCTGCACACCGAGGGCTCCTGGTACCCCGTGCTGGCCTGTGACCGCATTTTCCTCTTGCCGGGCATCCCACCGCTGTTTCGTCGGCAACTGGAGACGGTGCTCAGGACGCTCCCGGGCCGCACCGTCTTTCAGCGGGCGTTGTACCTCGGGCGTGGCGAGGCGGAGATTGCCAGCGCTCTGGACCGAGTGGCCCTGCAGATGCCCGGTGTCGGCATCGGAAGCTATCCCCAATACGCTGCGGGAACGGACCATCGGGTGCGCGTCACCGTCGAAGGCCTGGAGAAGGGGGCGGTGGACGCTGCCGTGGCGCGATTGCAGCGCGAGCTCCCGCCTGGGGCCATCTTGCGCGTCGAATAAAGGCGCTGTCAGGGCGCCGTTTCCGGCAGTGCCAAACCGACCTTCTGCCGCAGGTGGAAGAAAGCGTCGGAAAGCGCGAAGGCAATCAGCGAGTGAAGGTCTGCGCGCTCGCGCACCGACTGCAGGGCGGGCTCGGGTGTCTCTGGACGGACGCCGGTCCCGTTGGGGTCCTCCCGCAGCACCAGCTGCAGGGCAATGGCCGGGTCGCCGGCCAGGAGGAGGCCGGCGCGGTTCCCCGCTGTCGACAGGGCGCGCAGCGTGGCCGACAGTTCCACCCGAGAGGAGGCGGCCACCGCCCGGGCCGCCGACCCAAGTTCCCGACGGTTGCGGCGGGACAGTTGCCGGCGCAGGGCTTTTGCCAGCGCCTCGTCGGGCGGCCCCAGGCCAGGAAACCCCGGGACCGCCACCCGCACGGCGGCCCCCAAGAAGCGCGACGTCTCCTCCAGACTCAACCGGGACAGGACGGCCGCCTTGTTGCGGAGGCCGAGTACGGCCCGGCCGAAAAGGAACTTCTGTTCCCGTGCATTAAACCGTTTGACGACGTCCTGACCGACGCACAACGCCGGGGGTGTGCTCGGCTCGAGTGCGACAAGTCCGCGGCGGGCCTGGTAGACCGCCAAGTCCTCGACGCCCAGCGTCTCAGACACCAGTCGGATCGCCCGGTGAACGGGGTGGTCGGCGCGAAGCCGGTCCACCCGCGGGTCCACCCCCAAACTTTCAAAGGCCGGAGCAAGTTGCTGTCCCATCGCGTCCCCGGTGAGACGCAGGACGTCCACCAGTGGAGCGCTCGCCGCCGGGCCCTGGAGGAGGGCAAGCTCGTCGGTGGACAGTGGGTCCCGGCCGTCCGGTGGCAGTCGGGCTCTCCAGTCGAAGTGGAGATTGGTTTCCCGGTCCGTTGCGCTTTGGAGGAACACCAACACCGCCGCAGCGCAGAAAGCGCGGTCGAGTAGCCGCGCCTGTTCCCAAATGCGAAACAGGGCATGCAAGCTTTCGGAGTGGGTGGGGTCAATTCCGATGGCGGCCCGGTAGGCTTGCACCGCCTGCTCGAGAGACCCGGGGTCCTTTTCCAGCAGCCGGCCGAGCGCTGCGTGCGCTTCGAGAAAGTTCGGCTGAAGCTCGGTAGCCCGCCGGTAGGTGAGGATGGCGCGGGTCTCATCCCCCAACACGTTGGCGCAAAGCCCACCCAGCTTGAAGCACAGCAGCGCCCCTCTCCCGGGCTCGGAGACCAGGACTTGGGCCTCGAGCAGTTGCAGGAGTCCGGCGACTTCACCCTCGCGCTCGGCCAGCTCCGCCAGGCGGTCGAGGGCGGCTGGGTCTTCGGCCCCGAGTTCCAAGGCCTGCCGATACAACTCACCTGCCCGCAGCGTGTCTCCAAAGCCACCGTCCAGAATGCGCGCCAGCTGGAGCAGGTAGCGGCCTCGCACCTGCGGCTGGTTGTCACGGTCCAACAGCCGCTTCAGCGAATCCGAGGCTCCGGTCCAATTCTCCGAGGCGACGTACAGCGTCACCAGCGGCTCCAGCGCCTCGGGTAACCCGGGATGGCCGGCGAGGGCCGCTTGGAAGTGGGCCACGGCCCGGTTGGGGTCGCCCAGCCTCTCCTGGAAAAGCGCGCCCAGCCGCAAGTGCAGCGAGGAGAGGACTTCCGGCTCGCCGCCGAGCCGAACCCGAGAGGTAAAGGCCTCCGCCGCATCGGCCGAGCGCCCCTGCTCCAGAGCCAGCTCTGCCTTGTCGAGCAGCGCATCTGCATGCCCGGGGTCCGCATCGAGGACCCGCTCCAGCGTCGCCATCGTTCGCGCTGGGTCGCCAGAGGCTGCACGCCACAGTTGCGCCGCCCGGTGAAACGAGGCTGCAGCGCCAGAGCGGTCGGCTGCCGCAAGCCGCGCTTCCCCCTGACGCTCGTATAGGTCCGCCAGGTCCTCAGGGCGTTCGGCCTGAGTCAGGATGCGCTCCGCCTCGGCAAAGGCGTCCTGGTGCAGCGGTGCTCGCTCCAGCGCCCGCTGAAGGGAGTTGAGGCCTCGCTCCGGGTCGGCCAGTCGCTCGCTGGCGAGTCGCCCGGCGACGGTCCAGGAATCAGCCGAGCTGCGAAGGTCGTGCGAGGCCTCAGCTTCCGCCTCCCGGGCGGCAACCGCCGTCGGCCAGTCGCGCAGACGCTCGGCGACTCGGCGGATGCCCTGAAGCGCCGGCAGGAAGCCGGGGTGGAGCACCAGGGCGTCGCGGTACGCCTCGCGTGCGGTCGCCAGGTCCGCTGCGCCAGCTTCGGCGGCTTCCGCCAGACGCATTTGCAAGGCCAGCCGTTCAGTCTCATCCGGGTTCTGTTGGAGGCGCCGCGCGTAAAAGGCGAAACGCGACGCGGGGTCGCCGCCCAGCCGCAGCGTGCGGTCCAGGGCGAAGGTCACGCGCAGGTCGGTCGGGTCAACCCGAAAGGCGTCCTCAAGCTCCCGCGCGCGGGTCCCCAAATCTGCCTCCTCGTGCTCGGGTGAGCCGATCCAACGAAGGGCAGCGGCCAGGGCGGCGTCCGTGACTCGGTCGGCCAGTCGGGCACGCACCTCGGCCCGTCGTCCCGGGTCGGCTGACCGCAGGCGCTCGAGAACCAGCAGCGCGTGGAGGTTGCGCGGGTCGATGGCCAGTGCCTCTTCCGCCATCTGTGCGGCTCGCGAAGCCTCATCGAGTCGGTCCAGATAAAGTCGCGTCAGCTTCAAGTAGGCCGCGACACGCGCTTCTGGGGCGGAGGCCATTTGGGCGCTCCGCTCCACGGCCGCTAGCAGGGCCTGAGTATCGCCTCGCGCAGAGGCCAAGCGCTCCAATGCGCGGAGTGCACCGGCATGGGCCGGGGACAGGCGAAGGACTTCCTCATAGGTTTCGGTGGCGGCCTCAACGTCCTTCAGGGCGTACTCGCGCAGTGAGGCCGTTTCGAAGAGGACGTCGGCCCGGTCGCGCGGGTCGGTTCGGAGTGCCGCCTCGCGCAATAGGACGCCGACCAGTGGAGCCCAAGCGCCGCGGCTGCGCTGCAGGCGGCCGAGCGCCCCCAGCGCCTGGAGGTCGCGCGGCATCCTTTCCAGCACCTGTCCGTACGTCGTCAAAGCCCCGTCGACGTCGCCCAGCCGTCGCTCTTGAAGCTCTCCGACTTTGAGCAGAAGCTGGGCCGCGCGCTCGGGCGTGGCGACGGCTGCTTCTGTCCGGTAGAGCACTGCCAAATCGGACCAGCGTCCACCCTCCGAATAGAGCCGGCCCAGCGCGGTGAGGGCTGGTAGGTAGGCAGGGGAGACGGCAAGTAGCTTTTCGTAGGCAACCACGGCGGCGGACGGGTCGGCCAGGCGCTCGTCGAGCACTGCCGCTGCGCGGTGACGAAGCGCCACCACTTGCTTCAAGTCGCCGACCAGGGCCGCCTCGCGCTCCAAAAGCCCCACCAGGTCTCGCCAGTGGCCAAGCTTCTCGGCCAAACGCTGGCCCTGCCTCAAGGAGGACAGGTGTTCTGGCGCGAGGTCGAGTGCGCGGTGAAGGCATTCCAGCGCCCGCTCCGCGTCCCCCATGTGGTCCTCATACAGCGCGGCCAGGTTTCCGAGTCGGGCCACGGCGTCCGATGGACCTTCCGCCTGGAGCACGTCCTGCTCCAGCATGGCGGCCAGGTCCACCCAGCGTCCGAGCCGCTCAAAGAGTCGTTCCAGGGCCTGCTGCGCAGGCAAATACCCCGGTGCCAGCAGCAGCGCCTGCTGGTAGCGGGTGATTGCTGCGTCCGAGTCCCGGAGGCGCGTCTCGCAGATTTCTCCGGCTCGGTAATGGATGGTGGCTTTGCCAGCGTTCTCCAGGGTGACGGCCAGCTCGGCGTCGTACACGTCGAGCAGGCCGGACCAATCGCGCCGGCGAGCATAGAGGCGGCCGAGCCCGGCCAGTGCCGCCGCGTTTCCCGGCACGCGCGCCAAAATGGCACGATAGCTTTGGATGGCTTGCTCGTCTCGATGGAGTGCTTCCTCGTACAGCGAGGCGAGGCGCAGGTAGAGCGCGACCGCCTCCCCTTCGTCGTGGACGGTGGCGGCCCAGGCGCCGAGCACTTCAGCCAGCTCCTCGGGCCGCCGTTGTTCGCCGAGGAGAGCGGTCATTGCCGAGAGGACGAGAGGGTCCCGAGGTTGAAGACGGCGCCCCGCTTGCAATGCAGCCAACGCGTCCTCGGGCCGACCAAGCCGCTCGTAAACCCTGGCCAGTTCGAGAAATGCGGCGCTTCCAGAAGGGCCGACGTTTTCCGCCTCAGCGGCCAGCACGCGCAACAGTTCATCCTCGCGCTGGTCCCGCGCGGCGACCCGCGCCAGTGCCGCCAGCAGTACGGGGTCGCCGCGTTCCAAAGAAAACGCTTCGCGGTACGCCTCAGCGGCGCCCTGCTCGTCCCGCAGCCGCTCCTCGAGGAGCAGCCCGGCCGAAAGCAACGCTTCGGCAGCGACGCGGGGGTCCTCCACCGAGCGCGCCAGCAGCTGCAGGGTGTCGGCAAGCGCGCGTGCGTCCCCCCGGGCCGCCCAAATCGAGGCCAGCTGCGACAGGAGTCCGACATCCCCGGGCTGGGCGGCGACGACTTCCCGAAACGCCGCGGCCGCCTCCTCGTGACGCTCCAGACGCTCATCGAGAACAAGGGCACGCTCGTACAGCAATCCCGCGCGGGACGGCCCGGGCGGGGTGGCCTCCAACTCTGCGTCAAGCAGTTGGAGCACGAGCTGCCAGTTGCCGACGTCCGAAAAAATTCGCCGGGCAGCCCGTAGGTTTTCGACGAAGCGCGGCGCAAGTCGGAAGGCAGTTTGAAAGGCCGAAGCCGCGTTGCGCGGGTTGTTGAGAGGGTCTTCCCAAAGCAGGCCCATCTCGTGAAACAACAAAGCTGCCTCCGGTCCCTCGCCCAAGGCTCGGGCCTCCCGTTCCAGCGAGGAAATGCGCGCCCGAGCCTCATCCAGCGGGCTCTCCACCGCCGGCTGGGTGTCAGCAGTCTTGGTCGCGACTTCGGGCTGCAGGTCGTGGCTCACGGTGCCTGCCCTCAAAGGCAACTTAGGCCGTGGCAGCGCGCACGGCCGCGGCCAGCTCGCCGGAGTCAATCAATGCACTCACTCGGGTCACGTCGCGATGGACTTCCCGGTCGCGGTCCAGCGTCGGCACGTGCTGGCGAACGAAGTGATGCGCAGCGTGGACGCCTCGGCCCGGCAGCAGGGGCTCGCGGAGGTCCAGCGCCTGCGACGCCACGAGAATCTCAATGGCCAGGCAGGTCCGAGTGAAATCGGCGATTTGAGCGGCCTTGAGGGCCGCGGTCATCCCCATGCTGACGTGGTCCTCCCGCCCGGCGGACGAGGGAATGGAATCGACTGAGGCTGGGTGACTGAGAATCCGCGATTCGGCGACCAGCGCCGCCGATGTCACCTGGGCAATCATAAACCCAGAATTGAGGCCCGAATCTCGCGCCAAAAAGGGTGGGAGTCCGCTCAAGGACGGATTGACCAACTGTTCAACCCGCCGCTCGCTGACGGCTGACAACTGCGTCAGCGCCATCGCCAGGACATCGAGCGCGAGGGCCACCGGCTGCCCGTGGAAGTTCCCACCGCTGACGATGAGCTGCTCTTCGGGAAACACCAGCGGGTTGTCGGTGGCGCTGTTCACTTCCACCTCGAGAATGCGCCGGCAAAAGCCAATTCCCTCGCGCGCCGCGCCATGGACCTGTGGAATGCAGCGCAGCGAGTAGGGATCCTGCACCTTGGAGCAGTCCCGGTGGCTCTCGACAATCTGGCTCCCTTGCAGCAGGGCCCTGAGGTGGGCAGCGCACGCCTGCTGGCCGGGGTGGGGACGAACCTGTTGAATGGCCGCCAGGAAGGGGCGGTGGCTACCGAGGAGGCCCTCCAGCGTCATCGCACCGGCGATATCCGAAATCTCGCTCAGGGCCTCAGACCGCAGCAGGGTGAGGGTCCCCACTGCGCTCATCGCCTGCGTCCCATTGACCAGCGCCAGCCCCTCCTTGGCCTCGAGCACCACCGGCTCCAGGCTGGCCCTCGACAACGCCTCGGCGCCGGGAAGTCGCTCTCCCCGGTAGAAGGCCTCGCCCTCGCCAATGAGGGCCAGCCCCAAGTGGGCCAAGGGAGCGAGGTCGCCTGAGGCACCGACGCTGCCCCGGGCCGGAACCACCGGGACCACATCTCGAGCGAGCATGGCCAGGGCCAGCTCCAGGGTACGCAGCCGGATTCCGGAGTAACCCTTGGCCAGGACGTTGCAGCGGAGGAGGAGCAGTGCGCGAGCATCCGGCAGCGGGAGGGGGTCTCCGACCCCCGCCGCGTGCGATAGCAGGAGGTTGCGCTGCAGAGTTCGCAGGTCCTTCTTCTCGATGCGGACTTCGGCCAGCGTCCCGAAGCCGGTGTTGATGCCGTAGACGGCGGCACTGCCTTCGGCCACCCGGTCCACCAGGGCCCGGGCTCGCTCGACTCGTCCCCGTGCCTCGGGGGAGAGGGCCACCTCAGCGCGCCGGTGGGCGACGGCGCCAATCGCCTCCAAAGACAGCGTGTCGCCGTCGAGCAAAATCTTGCTTGTGGTTGGCATCTGCGTCAGAAGCCGGGCGTCCGAGGGAAGGGTCGGCCACCGTAGCGCACCGCCCCGGCTCTCGTCTAAGCGAGAGAGCTGCTCGGTGCACCGGCTATCTCATGGGCTGCCTGGTTCAGAAATACGGTGGTACCTCCGTCGGCGACGTCGTACGCATCCGCAACGTCGCGCGACGTGCGCTTCAGGCCCGGGCCGATGGCCGTGACGTGGTGCTCGTCGTCTCTGCCATGGCTGGGGAGACGAATCGCCTGCTCGCACTCGTCCAGGCGGTGACTGCTACACCGAACGAGCGCGAGCAGGATGTGGTGGTCGCCACCGGGGAGCAAGTTGCAGTTGGCCTCGTCGCCCTCGCCATTCACGCCGAAGGCGGAGAGGCGACCAGCTTTTTGGCCCACCAGGTGAGGATTGTCACCGATGCGGTCCATGGGAAGGCACGCATTCAACACATCGACGCGGGTGCCCTTGCGCAAACGCTCCGCGCGGGTCGGGTGGCGGTGGTGGCGGGGTTCCAAGGGACTGACGAGGCGGGAAACATCACCACGCTTGGGCGGGGAGGCTCGGATACGACGGCGGTGGCGCTGGCGGCCGCCCTCGGCGCGGAGGCCTGTGAAATCTACACCGACGTCCTGGGGGTTTACACCGCGGACCCCAACATCTGCCCAGCGGCCCGCAAGCTTGCCCGAATCTCCTATGAGGAGATGCTGGAGCTGGCGAGCCTTGGCGCGAAAGTCCTACAGATTCGCTCGGTCGAATTTGCCATGAAGTACCGTGTCCCGTTGTGGGTAAGGTCGTCCTTCAGCGACGACCCGGGGACGCTGGTTTGCGCGGAGGATGCGGCCATGGAACAGGTCGTCGTCAGTGGCGTTGCCCACGACCGAAACCAAGCGCGGGTGACTCTGCGTGAGGTCCCCGACCACCCGGGTGTCGCGTCTCGGATTTTCGGCGCGCTGAGCGACCGCCACATCGAAGTCGACATCATCGTCCAGACTGCCGCCCGGGAAGGGCGAAGCGATTTGAGCTTCACCGTCAACAAGCCAGACCTGGCTCAGGCGGGGGAAGTGATGGCCGCGATGGCCGCGGAGCTGGGGATTACATCGGTTGAGACCGATGCCCAAATCGCCAAGGTTTCCATCGTCGGAGTCGGCATGCGTAACCACGCCGGTGTCGCGGCTCGCATGTTCTCCGTGCTGGCCCAGGAGGGCATCAACATCCAGATGATTTCGACTTCGGAAATCAAGGTGAGCTGCGTCGTACACGAGAAGTACACCGAGCTTGCTGTCCGCAGCCTCCACAGTGAATTCGGCCTGGACGCCGCTGCCAGCGAGGGGTTCCGCGGCTGACGGCTTTGGCCGGCTCCCACCGGCAAGCTGCCGCTTGACCGCCCCGGGGGTAGGTGCCGCCCCCCCGCTGTGACCGCCCCCGAGGACTGCCCCGTCCCTCAAGCGTGATATGGGCCAGGGTCGTGCAAATCGGCTGCCCTGAGTGCCAGACGCTTTACGCACTTGATGACCGGCTGGTGCCTCCGGGTGGAGCGCCCGTGCAGTGTACCCGGTGCGGGCACGTCTTCATCGCCTACCGACCAGGCGATGCGCCAGCCCTGGAGCGGCAGCCGAAGGCGCCGGTACCCGCGCCCCGGACTCAAGTCTTCGGTGGCACCCCGTCACCCCGACCTGGCGTTGCACCAACGCCATCTTTCGGAACCGACAACCGCTCGCCTGCCACCCCTCCCGCGCCTCGCACCCAGGTTTTCGGCGGAGTCAGTCCAACGCCCACCCCGGTGCCTCCAGCCGTCACCCAGACGCAGGTCTTCGGAGGTGCACCGGTGCTCCCCCCGGCCGCCGCTGGCCGAACGCAAGTCTTCGGGGGTGCAGCCGCCGCCGCGCCGGAGGTGCCTCCAGCGCCTCCCGCCGCTGGCCGGACGCAAGTCTTCGGGGGTGCAGCCGCCGCCGCGCCGGAGGTGCCTCCAGCGCCTCCCGCCGCTGGCCGGACGCAAGTCTTCGGGGGCGCAGCCGCCGCCGCTCCAGAGGTGCCTCCAGCGCCTCCCACCGCTGGCCGGACGCAAGTCTTCGGGGGCGCAGCCGCCGCCGTTCCGGAGGTGCCTCCAGCGCCTCCCGCCGCTGGCCGGACGCAAGTCTTTGGGGGTGCCGCTGCCCCCGCCACAGGGGTGCCTCCGGCGCCCCCGGCAGTGGGCCGAACGCAAGTCTTCGGGGGTGCTCCGCCCTCCACGGAGCCCTCGCCAGCAGCTCCAGGGGCCGCCCGGACGCAGGTCTTCGGGGGCGCAGCCGCCGCTCCCGACGTGCCCCCAGCGCCTCCCGCTGGCCGCACACAAGTCTTCGGGGGTACGGCCGTGCCCTCCTCCGGGGCGGTGGCGCCCCTTGCCCCCGGTGCCGCCCGGACGCAGGTGTTCGGCGGGGCTCCTGGAGCGACCCCTGCTGCCCCGCTGGCGCCGGAGCGGACTCAGGTTTTCGGCGCAGCGCCACCTGCGAGTCCTGCCGGCGGCACTGGAGCCCCGCATGGCGCAGGTGTTGCGGCTCCGTCGACATCGCCGCCACTCGAGGGGACGCGGCTGAGCTTCCGCTCCGGTACCGCCGTCCCTGCCGGTCCTGGCAGCGTCGCCGGTGTACCAAGCGCCTACGCGCCGGTCCCCAACAGTCCCAACCTTTCCCCGCCCGCCCCGACGGGCACGCCCTTCGGCGGGAGCCCCGCAGCCGCCGGGGCACGCTTCGGCGGAGTCATGCTTCCGCCCGAAGAGCCAGGACATACCGTGCCGCCGCTTCCGGGGCTCCGGCTACCAGGCCTGGAGAGTTCGAGCCCAAGCCGGGTGGACGCCGCAGAGCTTGCGCTGATGCGGGGCTATCAGCGTCGCAATCGCATGGCGCTTGGCGTCGTGCTGGCGGTGGTTGCGGTCGTTGCCATTGTGGAGCTGGTCCGAGTCTTCCTTCCGGCTTGGCAGCGTGCGCCTTCGTCAGCGGTGGTCGCTGAGGAAGCGGCCTTCGCCCAGTTGCGCAAGGACGACACAGCCTCACGGATGCAGGCCGAGCAGCAGCTCAGAGTTCTGGTGACGTCTCAGCCGCAATACGTCGAGGCGCAGGCCGCGCTGGCGCTCGCCCTGCTGTTGGATGTGGATGACCGGCGGGCGGCGATTCAACGCTACACCCGCGAGGCGGAAGCGCTGAGCACCCAAAAGGCCCGGTTGGAGGCCGAGCGCCCCGGACTGGACTGGCGTGTCGAAGCCAACCGCCTGGTGGACAAAATCACTGCCCTCAAAGTGAAGAGCGACCCGCTCATCGAGCAGGCCAAGGCGATTCAATCACAGGCCAACGCCGCCTATGGCGCGTTGATGAGGCTCGAGGCGGTCAAGCCCAGCGAGCTTCTCGCCCGAACTCGAACCGAAGCCATCTTCGATGCGGTCGACGGTCGAGATCAGGCGATTGCGCTTGCCGAGCGCTACCGTCAGTTGGGGGGGTTGGATGGCTGGGCCGACATCGCGAATGCGGAATACGCGCTCAACACGCGGGCCACCCCCGAGACGGCAAACCAGGCGCTCGAGCAAATGCGCGCGCTTCAGAAGCGCGACACCACCTTCATCCGGGCCTACGTGCTCGCTGGGCGGCTGGCGCTTCAGACCAAGCAGCTCGACCTAGCCGCGAGTCAATTCGACGCGACACTCGCCCTCAACCCGAGCCACACCCTGGCACAGACCTTAGCCGAGGACGCTCGCGCCGGGCAGACAGCCGAGCAGCGCTAGCGAATCAGATGGAGCCCCCGGCGGGCTGAGGGGCCAGCACCGGCAAGGCCGGTCGAGGGGCCTGCGGAACGTCAGCAGGTAGCAGCGATGCGAAAGCGACAAACAGTTGAGCGGTGAGTACAGGGCGGTTCGCTCCCGTTGAGCCCCGAAGGTAGTCGTTGAGGACGGAGCCAGTACGTGGATCGGTATGCATCTGCGGATGGCCCAGGTTCATCCGGTAGCGCATCACGCCGCGCCGCACCCGGTGAATGAGGGCAATGGTGCCGTCTTCCGACACCGACTCCACCAATGCCACATGCGTGAGCCCATCGTTCAGCACGCCGTCGTGGTTCTGGTCATAGGTGTCTCGGAAGAAGGCCAAATCCCCCGGTGCGGGCACGCCAGACGCAAAAATGCGACCGCGGGTCTGGGCATACCGGTAGAGGCCCGTTACGCCGTTGTCTCCACGTTGCGCGGCGCCCTGGAGGGGCTGGCCGACCGAGGCGTAGATGCCCTCCACCAGCCCGGAGCAATCGTCCGGGAAACCGTCTCCCGGCCAGCTCACGGTGCGCCGCCCGAGAAGCCTTCGGGCGAGAGCGACTGCTTGTTGTCGAGCGTCGGGAGCCAGGGCATGTTCCCCAGACGGAGTCGGGGAGGGGGTAGGTGCATCACGCACCGGCGCGGTGGCGCAACCCCACGAGGTCAGGCTCAGAAACAGCACCAAGGCGAGAAGACGCATCGGGACCGCCCCATGGTCGTGCCGAGCGGGCCGCGGGTCAAAATCTCGAGCGTTGGTGGCGGCGCGGCCCGCGGCTTACACTGGTCAGACGCTCCATGGCCGAAAAAGCACGCATCGTCGGTATCGACCTCGGCACCACCAACACCTGCGTGGCGTCGGTGAGGAACCGAATTCCCAAGGTCGTCCCGACGGACCGCGGCAACCTCATCCTCCCCTCGGTCGTCGCAGTTTCCGCCAAGGGCGACTTGCTGGTCGGCAACGTGGCCAAGGACCAGATGGTCGTCAACCCGACGAATACCATCTATGGCGCCAAACGCCTGATTGGGCGCCAGTACAACTCGCGCGTCGTTCAAGAAATCAAAGGCTACTTCACCTACGAGATTCTCGAGGGGCCCAAGGGCGACGCCGCGGTCAACCTCGGCGGGACGACCTATTCGCTTCCGCAAATTAGTAGCTTCGTGCTCGCCCACGCCAAGCGGATCGCCGAGCAGTTTCTCGGAGGGGCTGTCGCCGAGGCCGTCATCTCGGTCCCGGCCTACTACAACGACCATCAGCGCCAAGCCGTCAAGGAAGCAGGACTGCTGGCGGGCTTCGACGTGAAGCGCATCGTCAACGAGCCAACCGCCGCGGCGCTCGCCTATGGATTCAACCGAGGTCTCGATCAGAACATCCTCGTCTATGACTTGGGCGGCGGCACCTTCGACGTTTCCGTCCTCCAAGTGACCGGGAATGTTTTCGAGGTGCTGGCGACCGGGGGCGACACCTTTCTCGGCGGCGTGGACTTCGACAATCGCATCATCGACTACGTGCTCGCGGCGTTTCAGCGCGAAACCAAGGTGGACCTCAGCCAGAGTCCCATTGCGATGCAGCGGCTCAAAAATGCGGCCGAGGCGGCTAAGATTGACCTGACGCTCATTCCCAACGTCGTCATTGAGTTACCGTTCATCGAGGAGCGTAAAGGCAAGCCGGTTGACCTACGGGTGCCGCTCACCCGCGAGCAGCTCAATGCGCTGACCCGGGACTTGGTGGATCGAACGTTCGCCATCTGCGACCGGGTGCTGGAAGAGAAGGGCATCGAGCGCTCGACCATCGACGAGGTCATCCTGGTCGGGGGCCAGAGTCGAATGCCCCTGGTGCAGCAGGAGATTGGCCGTCACTTCGGCAAGCCGGCCCGCAAGGGCGTCCACCCGGACGAGTGCGTCGCGTTGGGCGCGGCCCTCCTTGGCGACTCTCTGGGCACCATCGACGCGGTGACGCTGCTCGACGTTCTGTCGATGCCGATTGGTTTTGCCCTGCCCAATGGCCGCTTCCGGAAAATCATCGACAAGAACTCGATTATTCCGCTGACGACCAGCTTTCGTTTACCTGGCCCCAAGGAGCCTTCTCCGACCATTGAATTGGACATTTTCCAGGGCGACAGCGAATTCATCGTCGACAACGAATACCTTGGGACGGTGAAGGTGCCGGCCTCTGCCGCCGGCCGACGAATCGACTTCCGCCTCAACGAAGAGTGCCTGCTGGAAGTGGTCATCGACCTCGACACCGGTCCGCGCCACGTGGCGCTGGCCACCCGGGATACCCCGGACACCTTGAAGCGGGCCCTGGCTGAGGAGCGCCAGCGCCGGATGACGGTCGCTGCGACAGCTGTCGATGAGCCACGGGCGGGCTTGATGTCTGGATTGCGCCGCATTTTCGGCCGGAATTGAAGGGTTCCCTGTCGCGGCATGCCTGACTTTCCTTCACGAACGTGGTGCGAGGAGGCGCTCCGCGTGCTGGAGGCAGACCCTGAAACTGTCCGGGCGGGCTTCGGTTGGAACGCGGACATTGGTGTGGTGGTTGAGGCCGAAGCGGGGAAATTGGACCGACCTTTCGTCGTCTACTTTCAGCCGGTCGACGGCAGAATTAGGAAATGGACAGTCCTCGTCGACCCAGATGATTTGGACGAATTTGAGCCGGCCTACCGAATCCAGGCGCCGTACAGCGTCTGGAAGGGCTTTCTGCTTGGGACGCTTGACCCAGTCGAAGCAGTGCTTCGGCGCCGCGTCCACGTGGAGGGAGACCTCCAGCCGTTGGTCGAGCGCATGCAGCACAAGGGGCTCGCCGAACGGGTGTTGGGACGTATCAAAACGCGCTTCGTGGACGAGTTGTAATTGCTCCGGTGGTGGCTTGCGAGTCGCCCCGGGGGTGGGCTCCTTCCACGCGGTGTGAGAAGGGCGCAGCCCGCCCCAAGGCCCAAGGATGCAGTACAACCGGTGGCCCCTCGAAGGAGGCGGACCGATGGGGATGAGAAAGAAGCTACACGACGAGGCCTTCAACGTCTCTCGTCGGACAATAGAATTTCTCCAAGCTGACGCAGAGCGAGCGCGGGTGGTCGCCGAAGCGCTCGGGACGGTGCAGCGCGGAAAGCGGGCGCTCGACCGCACTCAACAGGAATTGATGCGCGCCTTACAGCTTGCATCGAAGAGCGATTTCAAAGCGCTCGGGAAATCTCTTTCCGGACTCAAGCGCCGAGTGCGTGAGCTCGATGAGCGTCTCTCGAGCGCAATGCTGAAACGGGATTGACATAGAGAGAGGGGTTTGGCACTCATTCGGCCCCGGCGCAGCTGCAGCAGGGGCGCATAGCTCAGCGGTAGAGCACTGCCTTCACACGGCAGGGGTCCCAGGTTCGAAACCTGGTGCGCCCACTCAAAGGTAGCAGCATAGGTAGCATTTTTTGAGCTACGAGGGCTCCTCGCCCGATGCGGGGCCCGCCGCCGGCACTCAGCAGGGTGGATTGGTTTAAAGGCCTCGGACACGAGTTCGATTCCCACCGAAAGCCGTCCTCTGGGCGCCCATCAATGACCACCGGATTCTTCGCGCCCTGGATTGTCTATGCGCTGATCCTCGCGCTTCACGTTGTGCTCCCCGCGCGCCATGTGACGGGGTATGTGCGCGGCATTGACGGGAAGCCGCTGCGCTATCGGCTCAACGGGCTCCTCGTTCTCGCGGTCATTCTGGCTTTGTACGGCAGTGCCGCCGGACTCGGCGTACTTCCATGGGACTTTTTCTGGCAGCACCGATGGGAGGGACTCGCCGGCGCGTGCGTCCTAGGCCTGCTGTTTACCTTTGGTATCGTCCTCGGCGCACCCAAGTCGGGGGAACCCTTGTTGGCGGAACTCTTTTTGGGGCGCCGCGAGAACCCGCAGTGGTTGAGTCGAAGGGGCGAGACGTTGGTCGACGCGAAGATGTACCTCTATCTCATCGGCGCCATTCAGCTCGAACTCAACGTGCTGTCCTTCGCGGCGCACCAAGCACTCGCTCACCCAGGGGAGGTCTCACCGGGTGTCTTCGTGCACATGGCGCTCTTCACCTTCTTCGTCTGCGAGTACCTCTTCTTCGAGGAAGTCCATCTCTACACCTACGACTTCGTCGCCGAACGTGTCGGGTTCAAGCTCGGCTGGGGCTGCATCGCCTTCTATCCCTACTTCTATTGCATCGGACTCTGGTCGGTCGCAGACAAACCCAATCCGCACACGCCGGTTGCGCTCCTGGTCGTCGATTCGCTGGTCTTCTTCGCTGGCTGGGGGCTCTCCCGCGGGGCGAACCTTCAGAAGTTCCTCTTCAAGACGAACCCCGACACGAAGCTCCTTGGGTTTTTGGCACCGGTGGCCGTTTCCAACGGGTCCCATCGACTGCTCTGCAGCGGCTTCTGGCGCCTGTCGCGGCACATCAACTACCTGGGGGAAATTCTCATGGCCATCGGGCTGACGCTGGCGCTCGGCTGGCCGCTTGACCCGCGGCCATGGCTCTACCCGGCCTATTACGTCGCGCTGCTCGTCCCCCGACAGGCAGACGATGACAAGCGGTGCGCGGCCAAGTACGGGGGGCTCTGGACCGAGTACTGCCGCCGTGTGCCATACCGCATCATTCCGGGCCTCTACTGACGCCTTCGGCATCGCTCGCGGCGTCGAACCCAATGCATGAAACGTGACAAGGCAAACGGCTTGATGCGGCGGGACAGCAGCCTCACCTGGCCTCGACGCCTAGGGCTGCATCGCCGTGCGGCTCTTCGGATGCCGCACGTCCGTTCCGCGGACCATGTAGATGACCATCTCGGCGACATTCATCGCGTGGTCACCCATGCGCTCAAGGTACTTACAGATGGACACAAGCGCAGTCGCCCGCCGGATGGTGCGAGAATCCTCCATCATGAAGTTGAGGAGTTCGTTAAAAATTTTCACGAAGAGGTCGTCGAGCTGGTCGTCGTTCTGAAGGACTTGCTCCGCCGCCTGTGTGTCCTGCCGCAAGAACGCGTCGAGAGCCCTCCTCACCTGCTCTTGCGCCAAATCTGAGAGTCTCGGCAAGTCAACGTAGGGTGCCAAAGCTGGCGACTGATTCAACTCGAAGGCCCGCTCTGCGATATTCACAGCCTCATCGCCGATTCTCTCCAGGTCAGTGACGATTTTTAGCGCCGTGGTGATTAACCGCAAATCGCTCGCCTCCGGCTGCCGAAGCGCCAGCGTACGGCGACAAAGATTGTCGATGTCGACCTCGAGGCAGTTAATCTCCTGGTCGCCGTCTATCACTTGCTCCGCAAGCTGCGAGTCCCGCTCGGTAAGCGCCCGCATGCTTTTGGCGATTTGTTGCTCGACCTTGTCCCCCATGCCGAGCAGTTTTTCGCGGACTTCGCGAAGGTCCGCCTCGAAGGCCTTGTCTGTGTGCTCGAGGACCGGCTCCGACTTCTCTGAAGGCATGGCTGATAACCCTCGAATCATCCGAAACGACCGGTGATGTATTCCTCAGTTTGGTTGACCTGTGGATTCGTAAAGATGGTCACTGTGTCCGCGTATTCGATGAGACGACCCAGGTAGAAGAAGGCAGTCCGGTCCGAAACGCGGGCCGCCTGCTGCATGTTGTGTGTCACGACGACGATGGTGAAGGAGCTCTTGAGTTCGGCGATGAGCTCTTCAATCTTCGCCGTGGCTATGGGGTCGAGCGCGGAACACGGCTCGTCCATCAAAATGACTTCCGGGTCGACGGCGATTGCGCGAGCGATGCTCAGTCGCTGCTGCTGGCCCCCCGATAAACCGAGAGCGCTCGCGTCGAGCCGGTCCTTCGCCTCGTCCCAGAGGGCCGCGCGTCTCAGGCTTCGCTCGACGACGTCATCGAGAACCTTCTTGTCGTTCATCCCTGCGATTCGCAGCCCGTACGCGACGTTCTCGTAGATGGACTTCGGAAAGGGGTTCGACTTCTGAAACACCATCCCGACGTGCTTTCGGAGCTCGATGACGTCGAGATGCGGCTCATTGACGTCCTGTTCGTCGATGAGCAGCTTCCCGGTGATTCGAACGCCTCCGATGAGGTCGTTCATTCGGTTGATGCAGCGGAGAAGCGTGCTTTTCCCGCAGCCAGAAGGTCCAATGAATGCCGTTACCTGCTTCTTTGGAATGACGAGCGAAACGCCGTAGAGTGCCTGCGCACTGCCATAAAAGAGCGAAAGGTCTTGGACCTTGATTTTCGGGACGAAGTCGACGCGCTCTTTGTTGGCTAGCCCACTGGTGATCGTTGGTGCGCGGGAGAGCAGCGACTCGTCACCAGGCTGAGCCGTCCGTTTTTTGAGCTGGTCTTCCACAGCAGGGGCGCCGTCCTGTTTCAAGAAAAGGCTCCCGTCTGATACTTCCGCCGGATTCGGTTACGCAGATGGATGGCTGCAAGGTTAAGCAGCACGACAATCACAATCAGAAGCAGGGCGGTCGTAAAGACCATCGGCTTCGAGGCCTCAACGTTTGGCGATTGGAAGCCAACGTCGTAGATGTGGAAGCCAAGATGCATGAATTTACGGTCCAAATGAAAATAGGGAAAGACCCCATCGAAGGGGAGCTCTGGAGCGAGCTTCACTACGCCGGTAATCATCAGTGGCGCGACTTCACCGGCACCGCGCGCCATCGCCAAAATGACTCCCGTGAGAATTCCCGGCAGCGCAGCGGGGAGAACAATCCGTGTGATGGTTTGAAACTTTGAGGCCCCAAGCGCCAAAGAACCCTCGCGCATGCCCCGTGGGACGGATGCAACTGCTTCCTCTGCCGCGACGATGACGACGGGTACCGTAAGGAGGGCAAGGGTCAACGATGCCCAGAGGATACCTCCTGTTCCGTAGGTTGGAGTTGGCAAGATCTCCGGATAGAAAAGTCGGTCGATGCTACCTCCGATGAAATAGATGAAAAATCCCAGCCCGAAGACACCGAAAACGATGGAAGGCACGCCAGCGAGGTTATTCACGGCGATGCGAACTATACGCACCACCGGACCTTGGCGAGCATACTCGCGAAGGTACAGGGCAGTGACAACGCCAAGCGGTGTACAGGCAATGGTCATCAGCAGCGTCATCATCACGGTGCCAAATAGTGCGGGGAAAACTCCCCCCTCCTGATTCGACTCCCGTGGCTCTTCGGAGACGAACCACCATGCGTGCTTCAGGTAGTGGCCGAGTTTTGCCAAAAAACTCATCCGGTTCGGCCGCCAGATGTCGACGATGTTAACAAACGGGATGTCCTTTGTTCTGCCATCGGCCGTGCGCATGACTGCCACCCACGTGCTGGCCGCCGCCTGAAGCTCTCCGATGTGGTTCGTCAGCTCTCCATATTTCGCCCTAGCCGCAGTGATGATCGCCTGTTGTCGTCCAACTTCCTCGGGTGCCCGCGCTCCAGCGCGCTTAGCGGCCAATTCGGCCCGCCGGATTTCTGCATTGAGCTTGCCGACGTCGTTTTTCTCGAGCGCCCGGATGCGCTTGCGGAGTTGGATGACCTCCGGAAGTCGTCCGTTGACCGCGAGCCAGGCCTGTTCGCCCTGCGCCACGACCTCGTCGCGCTTTTTAACCTCGACGAGAAATCCGTAGAAGTCTCCATTCTCCGTCCGTTCGATTGCAACGGCATCGGCGGGCTGGTTCAGCGCGGTAAGAGCCTCGTCGTGATACCAGACGAAGTCCGACCCGAAAACGTCGCGGTTGCCTACCTTGAACTGGGTCTGCGGTACCTTACGGATGCCGCCCCCGGGCTGCTGCTCGCGAAGAATGCCATTGTCCACCACGACTCCGAGCGTCTTGCTCCCGTCCGGACGGGTGCCCTCGGTGAGCGGGCGGGGCCAGAACGTCCCTGCGCCGTTAAGGACAATGATGAGCAGGAGTCCCGCGATGAGGATCAGCGCCGCGGCGAGGGCGGCGCCGGAAAACCACACCCACTGCTCGCCGCGGCGGAAGACCTTCCCCAGGGAGGGAACTTTCTCGCGGGTGAACGATGCCCCGTTCCGAGCCATGGTGTTGGAACCCTTGTTCTAGACGGCTTGGTACTTCTCGCGTAGGCGCTGGCGGACGACCTCGGCTGCGGTATTGACCACGAACGTGAGGATGAAAAGCAACAACGCGGCCAGGAAGAGAACGCGGTAGTGAGTCTCGTTCAATGGGGCTTCAGGGATTTCGACGGCGATGTTCGCAGACAGCGTCCGCATGCCGTTGAAGGGACTGAAACTCAGCACGGGTGTGTTCCCAGTAGCCATCAGAACAATCATTGTCTCGCCGACGGCCCGACCGAAGCCAATCATGACTGCCGAGAAGACGCCTGGGCTCGCGGTGGGCGCGATGACTCTCAGCGCTGTTTGCCAGCGGCTCGCCCCTAGCGCGAGCGATGCAGAAGTAAAGCTTTTCGGAACGTTCGAGAACGCATCATCGGCGATGGTGAAAATCATCGGGATGACTGCGAAGCCCATGGCGATACCGACCACGATGCTATTGCGCTGTTCGACCCGGACCTGGAAGGTGTTGAAAATCCATTGTCGGATGTCGCCACCGAACAGGGCTCTGTCGATGGATGGCCCGATGGCGAGGCTCGCCCAGAGGCAGAGGACAACCAGTGGAATCAGGACGAATACCTCGCGCCCTTCGGGGAGCCAAGCTTTGAGCGCCTTCGGGACGATTCTCCATACAGCGGTCATAGCCAGAATCACGACTGGCACGAGAAGTCCGAGAAACATCAACGCGGGGAGCTTGTCTTCAAGAATCGGCGCTAACCACAACCCGGCAAGGAAGCCGATGACAACACTTGGGAGAGCAGCCATCACTTCAATAATCGGCTTGAAGACTGCGCGGAGCGAGGCAGAAAGAAACTGGGAGGTGTACAGAGCAGCGAAGAGAGCGATTGGGATTGCGAAGAGCAGACCGTAAAAGGCACCTTTCAGCGTGCCGATGATGAGGGGGACGAGACTGAACTTCGGCTCAAAGGCATCGCTGCCGCTCGACGACTGCCAGATGTATTCGGGACGGTCGTAGCCCTCGTACCAGACCTTCCCGAACAGCATGCCAAGCGAGATATCCGGATGGGGGTCAGAAAGCGTGCGATAGTCAACGTCGCCTTCGCGGGTGACGGCAAGGACGCTTGTCAGCTTCGGGCTGTACCCAAGGTCGACCGGGTACCCGCCAATCCGGTAGCTCGCAAGCCTTCGGCCAGAAGTACTGTAAGCGAGCTCGGCGGTTCCATCGCTCGACGCCGCCAGGAAGGTCTTGTTGCGGTCAGACGGCCGCAACGCCGTTACGCGAGCGGGGAGGCTGTCGAAGATCCGTACTGGCCGAATCTTCTTCAGGACGTCGCTTTCCGACTGACGGACACCAAGCCAGTCCTCAAGAGCTCCATCGTCGTAGCCGACAATGACCGACTGGTCCCCAATAAGTATTTCCAGCGCCGTGATGCGCCGAGTGTCATCCCGGGGGCCGGCGGGTCGTACCCCAAACTCCGACGCCAACTTTCCCGGGCTTGTGTAAATGGCGAACGGCTTCGAGGCGTCTGCCGTCAGCTGCCATTGGTAGAGTGTCCCTGCTGCAGTTGCGACCAGCAGCAGGTTTGCATCCGAGTCCATGGCCATTGCAACGGTGGGTGCATCCAACGCGGTTTTCAACGTTTGAATCTGGAAGGGTCCGTCTGTAATGTCCGCGCCCTCCGGCGACGACAGCAGCCCGGCGGAGTCTTCCGCCTTCTCGAAGCCGCTAGAAGTGACGGTCGCGACGACGAGATTGCCTTCGCCCGTCTCCGCGACGAAGGCCACCCCTCCATTGATGTTCCAGCGGCCGAACAGCCGCTGGACCGCCTTCGATGAGCCTGGAAGCTGCACCAGCGCTAGGTCTTTCAACCCCGGTTTGATGGTACGCTTGCCGTCGCTGGTGAACGCCTCGTCGAACGTGACTTGGACCAGTCCGACGTGCCCGTCGTCGGTGCCCAGCAATAGCAATCCCCGGCTGGGCCCGAGATAAGCTGTGTTGACGTGACGACTGCCTAGGTAGGTGCTGCGGAGCGCCGGAATCCCCTCCCAGGCAGGCAGCGTCCGCAACTCCACAGAGCTATCGGCCCTGGCCATGTAGACGAAAGACTCGAATTCGTCAGTACCGGCCGCCAGGGGCGCGCCTCCTTCACTTGCACTCAGTGCGCGATGGACCTGCGGCTCCCCGACCGTCGCGGCATAGAAGAGGGGGAGGACTTCGCGAAGAATGAAGACAAAGATGAGCGCGATGGCCAGAATGACGAGGGTACCGCCCAAGCGGATAAGGACGTCCGCTGTCTTATCGGCGAGCTTCACCCGCCGAGCCACGGACTTTGAGACACGGAAAGGCTCCCGGCCGGGGGTCGAGGGAGCGGGGCCCCCGTCGGAGGAGCCTTCGCCTTCGGCGGCGCGCATATCGGGCTTTTCGGGCGGCACGGCGGTCACGCGAGTTCGCAAGCGAGGACCGCCTTAGAGCAAACCTCGGTCCCGCTAAAGACGCTACTTGCAGCCTGAGACAGTCCAGGCCTTGGTTGCCGCTTTGGCGGACAGCGGGAAGTAGCCGTCCTTGATGGTGTCCTCTTGGCCGCTCTTGGACAGCACGAACTTGATGAATTCGCACGTGAGGCGGTCCCCGCCCGTCGGAGGCAAGTTTATGTAAACGTACAGGTATCGGGCAATTGGATACTTGAAGTCCTCGACGTTCTCATAGGTCGGCTCAACGGGAGCCCCTTTGTCGGCGATGGCGAGCGCCTTCACCCCAGAGGTCTTGTAACCGATGCCGCTGTACCCGATGCCTCCAAGCTCTTTTTCGACGCCCTGAACCACCGATGCAGAACCCGGCTGCTCCTTCACTGAGTTGGAATAGTCTCCGTTGCTGAGGGTGTGCTCCTTGAAGAAGCCGTAGGTGCCGGAGGCACTGTTGCGGCCGTACAGACTAATTGGGCGATTGGCCCATTCACCGCTCAGCCCTACCTGACCCCAAGTAGCAATTGGTTGGCCGCCGCGCTTCCGAGTGCTGGAGAAGATAGAATCCACTTGCTGCAAAGTCAGTGACTTAAGTGGGTTGTCCTTGTTGACGAAGACCGCCAAACCGTCCAGCGCGACCGTGACGCCCCGGGGCTTGTACCCGAACTTCTTCTCGAAGCTGTCGACCTCGGCGCCCTTCATCTCGCGACTCATCGGGCCGAGCTGCGCCGTTCCGGCAATCAACGCGGGCGGCGCGGTCGAGCTTCCCTTGCCCTCAATCTGGATTTTCACGTTAGGGTAAAGCTTGCGGAAAGACTCGGCCCAAAACGTCATCAGGTTGTTGAGTGTGTCCGAACCGATGGAATTGAGGTTGCCCGAGATGCCCGACTGGACTTTGTAGTCCGGCAGTTTCGGGTCGACTTTCAGCGCCTCTTGTGCGGAGACCATGGTCCCGACGAATAGGCTGACAACTAGGAAGAGCCTCTTCATGTGCGCTCCATGTTGGGGTCGGGCAGTCGTATCCCGGACCCGTGTGTCTGTCGTGTGACGAGGAGGTGAACCCTTCGACTTTTCCAGGGCTTTCAGCGGCGAGAAGCTACTTGTGCCGCTGCCCGACTGGCCATGCATTTCCGCGGTTGCAACGTCGCGACGAGGTGGGGGCTATGAGCTGACGTCTATTTCGGCGGTCTTTGTCCCCACGTGGCCTGGGCCGCAAGGCGGTCGTCGCCCTCGCGTCGAGTGCCTTCCCAGTCTTGTCCGGCCACCTGCACCGGGTCCCAGGGCGAGCTGAGGGGAGGGGTGTAGCTCAGGTCGAGCTCAGCCAGTTGCTCGACGCGCATCTCGTGATGGAGCGCCATCGCGAACAGGTCGAGGCGCTTCGAGACCTCTGCTTCTTGGGCTCCAAGCACTTGTGCGCCCAGGAGGCGGCGGGTATTTCGGTCCGCCGTCACCCTCAGCGAGAGCAGGGTGGCTCCCGGGAAATACACCTTGTGGTCCCAAGCCAGCGCCTGCACTGTGAGCGGCTCGAACCGCTCGGCCTTGGCCTCGTCGTGACGAAGGCCAGAGCGGCCCACGACGCTACCGAAGACCTTCACGACTTGGGTGCCGAGGGAACCCTTGTACTCCGCATTCCCTCCTACGGCGTTCTCGCCCGCCACCCGGCCTTGCTTATGAGAGGTCGTCCCGAGCGGAAGGTACGTCGGTCGCTTCAGTAGCTTGTGCCAGGTCTCGACGCAGTCTCCTGCAGCGAAGACGCCCTCAACAGAAGTGCGCATGCCTTGGTCAACGCGCAGCGCTCCGCGCATTCCCTCAGCGAGTCCGGCCTCGAGGCCCAATTCCGCGTTTGGGACGACGCCGGCAGCCACGAGCACGATGGGCGACGCCGCCTCGAAGTCGCGATCGCCGCGCACGACGAGCTGGTCGCGCTCCCTCTCGATTCGACGGACGACAATTCCAGTCGCAAGCCGGATTCCCTTGCTGCGCATCCGCTCTGCGACCAGTTCTCCCAGGGGCTCATCGACGGTCGGCATGGGTTGCGACGCTCGCTCGACGACCGTGACGCTAAAGCCCGCGTGCTCCAACGCGTCCGCCATCTCGAGCCCGATGTACCCAGCCCCGATGATGAGCACCTCACGAAGAGCGCGCTCGCGAAGGACGCGAAGAAGGCCGAGCGCATGCCCCATGTCGTGCAGGACATGGACCCCCTCCTCATCCAGTCCGGTGATGGGTGGGCGCATAGGTTTCGCGCCAGTCGCGATGACTAGATGGTCGAACTCCAGCGTCATGGGTCCATCTGGCCCAAGCGCTTCGACCTCTCGCTCACAGAGCCGCAACCGGGTCGCCCGCGTGCGCAGCCGGAAGCGAGCGCCAGTGGCCCTCAACTCGGCAAGCGTCCGGTGCGCGAGCGACTGCCAGTTCGACACCTCGCCGCTAAAGAGAAAGGGCAACCCGCAGATGCTGAAGTTGGGGTAGCCGTCAGCGACCAGGACGTCGACGTCGATGTCTGGCCTCAGCTCGCGGGCCCGTAAGGTCGCACTGACTCCGGCGTCGCTGCCACCGATGATGACAAGGCGCGACACCGTCAATCCGGAACAACCAGGTGAATCGCCGCGAACTCAAACACCAGTGCTCGGTCTCCAAGCCTCAGCTCACTGTCGTCGAAGGCAGGAACCGATGCACAGCCCGACATGGCGCAGCTCCCCGCGGCTTGGGCTACACGGCTGGCGTTCAAGGTGGCGCCCGGCGCAGAAGAAGGCTCAACATCGTCAGCACACTTGATGCGCCAAAGAGGCCGAGCGCAAGCGCCGAGAGTCCCGTCTTGTAAAGACACACGACCGTCGCAAACACCATGCCCATTTGCGCCAGCCTAGGCACAACCAGGGCCAGTTCACCCGTTGAGCGGTCGTCGTCCCAAGTGCGTGTTGAAGAGCTTGGCCAGCCTTCGCTTCAGGCGCCGGTTTACTTCGCTCCAATGGTTGTCCCCTGCACGGTAATACTCGCAAGCTTCTGGCGGACGCGGTCGACGACGCTCTGTGGAAGCGGGGCGTAGTCGAGGGACGCTGTCATCGTCTGACCAGCGCTAACTGCCCACTGAAGAAACTGAAGCAATGCCTCACCAACAGCCTTCTCTGGGAGGTCCTTGCGCAGAAGCACGTACGTGAATCCCGAGATAGGCCAAGCCGCCGGCCCGGGCGCATCGGTGATGGAGACGCGCATGTCTTCAGGGAGGACTACTCCCGCAGCGGCAGCCGTCGTGGACTCGATGGATGGCCGCACGAAGGCGCCGGCGTTGTTGCGAAGGAGCGACGTCGCCAGCTTCAGCCTGTCCGCAAACGCGAGCTCGACATACGCGATAGAGCCCGGAGTGTCCTTAGCCACGCTGCTCACGCCCTCGTTCCCCTTACCGCCGAGACCAGTGGGCCAGTTGACGTGCTTGCCGGCGCCGACCAGCCGCTTCCACTCCGGAGACACTTTCGAGAGATAGTCAGTGAAAATAGCGGTGGTCCCCGAGCCGTCCGAGCGGTGAACAACCTCGATGTCCGTGTCCGGAAGTGCCGTTCCCGGGTTGTCCTTGGCGATGGCTGGGTCGTTCCACTTGGTGATGCTGTGTAAGAAGATGCCGGCAAGCGTCTCTGCCGTCAGCTTCAAATCCTGGACGCCAGCGACGTTGTAGACGACCGCGACCGAGCCGAGAACGACGGGAAGGTTGAGAAGGTCGGGCGCCTGCTTCTGTTCCGCATCGGTCAGCGGTGCATCACTCGCACCGAAGTCCACTTTCCGCTCGAGCGCGTCCCGCACGCCGGCGCCCGAGCCGACGGACTGGTAACTGAATTGAACATCAGGATGCAGCCGACCGTATTCGGCAAACCACTTGGAGAACATCGGCGTGACGAAGGTCGAGCCGGCACCAGTGATTAAGACCGGAACTCCAGCTAGCGCCGATACCGCGACTGTGAGCCCGAGGAGGGCGTGGCGCAGATTCTTCACGGTTCGGAGCCCCTTTGTAGCGTCTTTCCATCGTTCCGGAAGACTAAGTGATTTCGATGCTTTTAGAAGGCTCGTATAGAATGGTCAATCGCCATGTGGCGATGACACACCTTCGTTACAAAGAGGGCTGGGACTCACTCCGCGCCCTCGACCGCGACGTCCTTGAGTTGCAGCACGCGTGAAGCACGGGGAAGGTTTATCGAGATTACCGCCGCAGCCATCGCGAACAGGGCGCTCCCCCACAGGCATCCGCCAACGCTGCGAAGTTGGAAGAGGACGCCGGAGAGAAGTGTCCCGACGAGCCGGCCGCCCGCGTTCGCCATGTAGTAGAAGCCGACGTTCATTGCGACCTTGTCCCCCTCTGAGTACGCGAGGATGAGATAGCTGTGGACAGACGAGTTCAGGGCAAACACCACGCCAAATGCTCCCAAGCCCGCAACGAGAACCGTAAGGGGCTGCGCACCTTGTTGCAGGGCCACCGCCGTAGCAGCGGTTAGCATCGCGAGCAGAAGGGCCAGGACGACGGCGCTTTTCCCGTCGGGGACCGCGCCGCCCGTCCACCGACCGATGAGCAGCGGAGCGACCGACTGGATGGCTCCATAACCAATCACCCATAGTGCCAAGAAAGCACCCACCCCGCTGAAGCTCCATCCGATGACGTCGTACAGAAAGACCGGCACGCCGACAACGAACCACACGTCCCGCGCGCCGAAGAGGAAAAACCGCGCGGCTGAAAGCAGGTTGACCGAGCGATTCTTCGATAACAGGCCCTTGAACTTCGGCTTCACGGGTGCACGCCCTAGGTTCCCGGGCAAGGACCGCTGCGTCCACACGAAGACGGCCAGCAGCGCGACCGCCATCGCATAGAGAGCGCCGCGGAAGCCAAGAAGCGTGAGGAGAACGCCTCCAAGAAAAAAGCCCACTCCCTTCAGCGCATTCTTGCTACCAGTGAGAAGCGCGACCCATTTGAAGAGCGCTCCATGCGCGCCCGCCGGGACGAGAACCTTGATGTAGGACTTGGCGCTCATCTTCGTGAGGTCCTTTGCGATGCCGGACAACGCCTGGGCGGCCATGACGTACGCGACGGACACCGCGACGCTCCAGTCGCGCCGAACGAGAGCGAGAGCTCCGAGAGCAAAGACCTGGAGAAGCAGCCCAGAGGTAAGGGTGAGCTTCAGGCCGAGGCGGGCGGCGAGGTAGCCTCCCACTAGGTTCGTCACCACCCCGAAAAACTCATAGAAGAGAAAGAGGAACGCCAGCTCAACCGGGGAGTAACCCAGCTCGTGGAAATGGAGCAGCACGAGCATGCGGAGCGCGCCGTCCGTCAACGTGAAGGCCCAGTACGCAGCCGTCACGACGGCATAATTGCGGACAGCCTCGCTTGCCTTCACCGCACTCACGGCAGAGTTGAGGCTACCTTGCGGATGAGTTCCACCAGGCGGTTGGCATAACCCCACTCGTTGTCATACCAGGCGAGGACCTTCACGCAGGTCCGGTCGACGACCATTGTCGACAGGGCATCGACGATCGCGCTTCGGGCGTCGCCCTTGTAGTCGATGGAGACGAGCGGGCGCTCCTCGTACCCAAGAATCCCTCTGAGAATGCCTTCAGCAGCAGCCCTGAGAAGCTGGTTGACCTCTTCCACCGTCGTGGGACGGGACACCTCGAAGACGCAGTCCGTCAAGGAGGCGTTCAGCAGGGGGACGCGGACGGCGAGGCCGTTCAGCTTGCCTTTGAGCTCGGGGTAGATGAGGCCAATGGCTGTCGCGCTGCCGGTGGTTGTCGGAATGAGCGATAGCCCGGCTGCGCGGGCTCGCCTTAGGTCCCTCTGCGGAGCATCGACGACCGACTGGGTGTTGGTGGCGTCATGCACCGTGGTGATGATTCCGTGCCGGACGCCAATTCCTTCGTGGAGGACTTTCACGACCGGAGCAAGACAGTTGGTCGTGCACGACGCTGCAGTCACGACGTGGTGCTCACCGGGCCGGTAGAGATGGTCGTTGACGCCGAGGACGACGTTCAGCGCCCCCTCCTTTACCGGGGCGGCGACGATGACCTTCCGGATGCCTTGCTCGAAGTAGGGCGCGAGGAGGGCCACCGTCCGAAACTTTCCGCTCGCTTCGAGAACAACATCGACCCGAGCGTCACGCCACGGCGCCTCAGCCGGACTTGAAATTGCACTGAAGCCAATCCGACGACCCTCGACCGAAATGGCCGTCGCTTCGGCCCGCACGTCGTGCTCCCAGCGCCCCTGAACAGAATCGAACGTCAACAGGTGCGCCGCCGCTTCGGGGCCGCCTTTCACCTCATTGATGTGGACGACGTCGAAGTCGCGCCACCCCCAAGCAGCCCGCAGCGCCAAGCGACCCATCCGCCCAAAGCCGTTGATGCCGACGCGAACTGCCATAGACGAGGTGCCCCTCTTAGAGCCACGACCTGCAAAGCTGGGCTGACTCTCTGACCTCAGCGCGCCGGCTTTGCAAGAGCTTCCTCCTCCGCAGCGACAGTTTCCGGCTCGGTTCCGATGCGTTTGACGAGACGCTCGAGGCGAAGACGGTCGAGCTTGGCCAGCGGCAGGGAGGTGAAGATTTGAATCCTTTGGTAAATGTGCGTGGCCACGTTGAGAAAAAGCTGCTCGCGTTGCTTTGGCGAGCCGGCAAACGCCGACGGGTCCTCTAGCCCCCAATGCGCAATGATTGGCTGGCCGGGCCACACCGGACAGGATTCGCGTGCGCGATCGCAAACTGTGAGGACGAAGTCGAACTCGACGTTCCGGAACTCGTCCCAGGATTTGCTGCGCGCTCCGGAGGCGTCGATGCGGAATCTGTCGCGAAGGATTTTCAGTGTGAGTGGGTCCACCACGCCTTTGGGTTCCGCTCCGGCGCTGTAGGCCTCGAAGCCGTGGCCCCCGAGTCGCTTCAGCATGTGTTCCGCCATGATGCTGCGAACGGAATTACCGGTGCAAAGGAAGAGGACCTTGAAGGTCTTGGTCGGTTTCACTTGCTCACCTCAGAAGGGGATGGCGGGTGGGAAGTCAGGGCGCGAAGCCGACGAGGCAGGACTGCGTCGCCACTTTTCGGGAAGAGGCGCGTCTTCATCCAAAGCGAGAGGTAGACAAGTGAAATTAAAGCAGGGACTTCAATCAGCGGGCCCACGACGCCGGCGAGCGCCTCTCCCGAGGCAATGCCGAACGTGCCGATGGCAACGGCGATGGCCAGTTCGAAGTTGTTCCCTGCCGCGGTGAAGGACAGCGAGGCCGTCTCTTCGTACGAGAAGCCAAGGCGCCAAGCGAGCAAGAACGCCCCGCCGAACATCAGCACGAAGTAGAGGACGAGCGGCACCGCAATCCGGACCACGTCCACGGGGAGCCTGGTGATGCGGCCCCCCTGCATCGCGAACATGAGGACGATGGTGTAGAGTAATGCAAGCAGCGCTGTCGGCCCGAGTCGTGGCAGGAACTTCTTCTCATACCAGTCTCGGCCTCGTGCTCGCTCCCCGATTGTGCGCGTCAGGGCGCCGGCGACCAGCGGAAGACCAAGGAAGAGGAGAACGCTCTTGGCGATGGTCCAGACACTGACGTGAAAGGCTTCGCCGCTGGCGCCGAGCCAGGTCGGGACGACGGTGATGAAGAGCCACCCGAGAAGGGAATAGAAGGCGATTTGGAAAAGGGAATTGAGAGCGACGAGCACCGCCGCCACCTCTCCGCTTCCCCGAGCGAGCATATTCCAGATGAGAACCATCGCGATGCATCGCGCCAAGCCAATGAGGATGAGGCCGGTGCGGTAATGCGGCAGGTCAGGCAGGAGAACCCAGGCCAGAACGAACATGAGGATGGGTCCCACCACCCAGTTCAAGACGAGCGAGGTCGCCAGGAGGCGCCCACGCTTTCTGAGGTGGGAAACCTCGCCGTACCGCACTCGAGCAAGCACCGGGTACATCATCCAGAAGAGCCCAATCGCGATTGGGACCGACACCCCAGCGACCTTCACTGCGTCGAGCGCCTGGGGTAGTCCGGGAAAAATGCGACCGCAGGCGAGACCCAGGCCAATGGCGGCAAGAATCCACAGCGGAAGAAATCGGTCGACGACGGAAAGCCGTTCGACTGCTTTTGGTTCGGTCGTCATTGCCGGAGCATTCCCGGGATTTCGCTCGCTAGACGCCGGCACTCTCGGTGGGCCCGACGCTGCTTGATGGGGTGAGTTCCGGCCGGCAGCACGCGTCGTCAGCCTTCGCCGCCGGCAACGCGTCCTCTCCATACGTGGTGCTTTCGCCGCGCGTGAGGAAGGTCTCCCATGCAATGCCTGACGGGTCCTGAACCCATGCTTTCTCGCTCTTGGCGTAGCAGCACGTCGTGGCCCCTTGCTCGAGGACGGGACGCTCGGCTGCTTTGAGGCGCCCGTACGCCTCCGTCAGCTCCGCAGCGTCCTCGACTTGGATGCCGAGATGGTCGAGGCCTGCAACCCGTCCCCGAGACGAAATGGCAAAATTGACGCGGGGGTCGTCCAGCATCCACTTCGCATAGTCGCTCTTGAGGACGCTTGGCGCCGCCCCGAAGAGTGCCGAGTAGAAGCGGACGGACAGCTCGATTTCGTCAACGGCGACGTGCACGTGAAGACGCTTCACGTTTGACTCCTTGTGGCTGCACCTCGCAGCTTGGTGGACACGCGGCAGCCCCAAGGCCGCAGCAGTTTTCGGTGAGGTACGCGACAAGAGCGTTCATCCTCTCGAAGTTGGCGGCGTAGAAGAGCTGGCGGCTCTCGCGCGCCTGGTTGATGAGGCCTGCGTGCATCAGCTGGTGAAGGTGAAACGAAAGCGACGAGGCAGGGACTTCAAGCTTCTGCGCGATGGCGCCCGCAGAGAGCCCTTCTGGACCCTTCTGAACCAGCAGTCGGTAGATGTCGAGCCGGGTGCTCTGAGCCAGGGCTCCAAGCGCGTCGATTGCTTGCTTCGTCTTCATCGATTCCATCCTTCTAGTATTTTCGAATGTAAGTCAATCCGGTGTGAAAGTCCACCAGGACGGGGGAGCGACCGGCGCCGTGACAGCTGCGTGACAGTCGGGAAAGCGCTTGCCATCTTCGAGACCAGACTACTGGAAAACTGGGCTCTCTCACCGCCCCCCGAAAGTGAAGGCTCCTGACGCGCGGTCCTTTTGAGTGCACGCCCATGCAGGCGCACGCTCTGGGCACATGCCTCAAGGAGGCCCTTGCGGCCCGGCGGCCGCAGAAGCTTCCGGAGCGGCCTCGGTGGAGGCCCACACCACCCACAGCCGCCAAAACTCCGAGGCTCGACCCGCCGCTGCAGGCGGGCTACGTTGAAGACGGTCGCTTGCACGCTTCGATTGCCGGGCGGCAGCCAGAAAACGCATTCGAACAGAGGCCACGCACGCCCCCTAGGCACTCGAACGGTCAATCTGGTTCCCAAACCGACGGAACGCCCGGTTGCCGGCTCGCCCGGATGGTCCAGATCCCAATGCCAAGCGCTACACCTACGATGATTACCCAAAGCATCACGTTCAGAACGCCTGCAGCGGTAAGCGGTCGGGCGGTCAGTTTCGCCATCCTTGGGACCCTGAGTTGCTCGCTCTCAAGTGGCTCGTTGCTGCCGACTGATCCAAATCGTGAAAGCCGCTGTCAACAGAAAGCCGAGCGTTCCATGCAGCTTTGCTCAGATGAGCGCTCTTCCTTGATTCGTCAGGCATAAACCCCTCGATGACGTTTGAATTTTGGAAAAGTCTGGCGCTGGAGCGATGGTCCCGACGAGCCAATACACGGCGAGCCACGGCTCCGAAGCCAACCCAGCGAGGCGGTTGCTTCCTTGCCGTGCATCCTTCTAACCTTCCAGCAAAGGGATGACGTCAAGTCCTCGTTGGGCTGACCTCAGGAACCAGATTTGCGGGGACGGACGCGTGGTGACAGGTTTGCGACACCCGGCGCGCTTCGCCGCAGACAGCACCTCTGGGAGTCAGCGACGGATGAGAAGCACCCCTCCAAAGAGCAGCAGTGCTCCAAGCGCGCGGGTGACTGTGAAGGAGTGTTGAGGCACTCCGAGGAAGCCGTATTGGTCGAGCAGGAGCGAGCACACAAGCTGGCCTGCCACGACGAGCGCTATTGCGGTCGCAGCCCCGACGCGCGGTACAAGGACAATGGAAGCGCCGAGATAGGCGGCACCGAAGAGACCTCCGAGCCACCAAATGACCGGAGTTGCCTTGGCATTCGCGTCGGGCAGTGGCACCCGCCCCACCAGGAGCGAAACTGCCATGGCTAGGGTGCCGCCGACGTAGCTGATGAACCCAGCCCAGCCGACAGAGCCGAGGTGTGTTCTCAGTCCCGCATTGAGGCTCGCCTGCACGACGAGGCAAGCCCCGCCAGCCAGGCCAAGGAGCGCTAGGAGGAGGGTGGCGAAGTTGCTCATCTTTCGCTAGTCCCTCGCTCGGCCGCTAAGCCCATGGCGGTGGCGCTAGCTGGGCAGGCGTCCTGGAGTTCACGCGAGGCGCCAAGGCTCGTCGGGAGCGCGTCGCGAGGGACCGGCTCGAATCCGCGTCGCTCAAAAAACGCGGCGGCCGTCGTCGTGAGCAGGTAAACGTTGCGGAGGCCAAGTTCCTGGGTACGCTTGACGACCGCTCGCGTCAGAAGGCTGCCGAGACCCTTGCCCCCGGCATCCGCCCGGACCGCTACTGAGCGGAGCAGTCCAACGCCGTCGTGCACCTCTAAGCCAGCCACGCCCCTGAGAATCCCTCCCTCGTCACGAGCCACGACGAAGCCGGTCAAATGGTCCTCAGCGCCCGCGACTGGGAGCCCCCGCGACAGCAGGAGACTCTTGACGTCGGGCCAATCCGAGGGCCGTGCTGGCAAGAATCTCATGCGAGCCTCTTCTCCCTGGTTGCTCTCATCGTCGACTGCGAGTGAGCCCGCCACAGTAACAGAGACACACGAAGCGGCATCATTTCTATGTTTCTGGAAATGTGCGACATAGTCAAGGCGTCTTTGCTGGAGCAGCCCTCACTCGCCCTGCAGATTCTGTTGCCGGTCGACGGCCAAGCCGCGCGGATCGCGCAACAAGCGCAGGCTTGTTTCTCGAGCGACCACCGGTAAATCCGCGGGCTTCGCGTAACCCCCAACTTTCCCAGGTGGTGGAACTGGTAGAAACACTAGATTCCCGGGTCATCGTTAGAGCTGTCCTGTGCGGGCTTCTGAGCGTCGCTTTCGCGCGGGACAGTCGGCGGCAGCTTTGAGAGGGCGCGCGGACGTCTTCGTCGGCCGTCTTCGCATAGAGCGCAGTCACTTGACGGAGCGGTGCAGTGGGCCGACCAAGTTAAGTATTGACGCTCCGCGTCGGTCACCGGCCAGCGTTCGCACCATTTTGGGCGCCGCGTCCCAGCCCCTCATACCCACGAGAAACAGCTCGAGCGCCTCGTTGAGGCGCCGCACCGCGTTGGGGAAGCCCCACCGCGACTGCCTTTCTGTCGACGTGCCTCTCCGACCACGGTTGCAGTTAGCGAGACGTGGTACCGCGCCCGGCAAAGGGGCCTCGCGATGAAAGCCCTAGCTGAGCGCTTCGCTTGCGAGCGCGCTCATTTGTTGCGGAGCGATCACGCGCGCGTCATCTCTAGATGCGACGTCCACCTCCCCAACCCGGAGGGGGAAAAACATGAACAGAAGGCTAGTCGTCTTCGCAGCGGCGGCTGTGCTCGCGAGCACCACAGCTCGTGCTTGGGACAATGGTGAGCCAAAGAGTCGATTTGGACGACTCGACCACGTCTTCTTCATCATGATGGAGAACCAAACGGACACCGACATTCTTGGAAATCCGAATGCGCCCTTCATCAACGCGTACGCTCAGGTCACAAATCGCGCTTCAAACTACTTCGCCGTTGGGCACCCGAGTGCACCGAACTATTTGGAAGTGATGGGAGGGTCGAACTTCGGCGTCTCGAATGACTACTGGCCGAATTGGGTCAACCTTGGGTGTATCGACAACGCACCGAACAGTACCGGCTGCGAGAATGCGGTAACTCCGATTGCGGTCGCCGGTCTTGACAATGGGGTCGTAGCCACTGCGACCAATGACAGCCAGTGCAACGGCCAGCTGACCATTACTGGGGCTCCTGTTCCCAACAACTGCGCTCTTTACGATTACCCGTCGACGTACTTCACGCCCAAGTCAATCGCAGATCAGCTCGTAGAAACCGGCCGCCGCTGGAAGACGTACCAGGAGAGCCTGCCCACCGTTCAGCCTGGCGTGTTCGGCATCAATTATTCGGATGGCAGTTACTCGAGCATGAGCCCCACTTCGGTATTTGCACCAGGGCCGATTCAGAAGCTCTACGCTGTCAAGCACGATCCCTTCGTCTACTTTCAGAACATTGAAGTTGGCGACAACCCGGAGCTGAGCCTTGAGCGTGTTCAGGATTTCGATGGCGATCGCGGCTTTTGGGCAGATCTGCAGCGTGAGATTCCAGCCTTGGCCTTCATCGTTCCGAATCAGTGCCATGACATGCATGGTTTCGTCTCGGGCGGCACCCCAATCTGCAGCGCCAACACGCAAACCGAAACAAATCTTCTCATCGCCCAAGGCGACGCCGAGGTGGAGAAACTGGTCAAGGGCATCAAGGCTTCGCGGGCGTGGAAAGAAGGCCGCAACGTCATTGTGCTGACGTGGGACGAGAACGATTACTCGAATGCGGCGAATCGCGTCGTCATGTTGGTTGAGACCAACTACGCGCCCAACGGCCGTGTGGTCAGCACCCCATACGACCACTACTCGCTGCTTCGAACGCTTGAGGCTGGCTTCGGCCTCCCCTGCCTGAACCACGCTTGCGACAAGACGTCCAAAGTGATGGACGAGATGTTCGGGAGCTGCGACGAGTAGTCGCTGAGCAAGCTCACGTAGTGCAAGCGCCAACCGCATTGCTGTGAAAGCGCCGGAGAGCACTCGCACTCTCTGGCGTTCTCATTGGCTCAAACGCGCTCACGTAGTCCAGAGTGCTGGTGCCGGCTTGGTCCGGACCCGTTCAACAGCAGAAGAGGCTCACGGTCCGCTCTAATCCTGACGTTTGGCCCCAGCCACATGCAATCCCTGCGCACCGCTATCGGCTAGTTCCAGTCGGAAGGGCAGAGGGGCTCTGGCGTGTTGGTTGCAAGGGTAGGGCAGGTCATGCGCGTGTTGATCACTTGCGGTTCTAAACGGGGAGGGACCGAGCGAATCGCCCAGATCATTGGCGAGGACCTCCGGCGGGCAGGGTTCCAGGTGGACGTGCGGCCGGCTGGCGAGGCAAGCAAGCTCTCAGGCTTCGACGCCGTGATTGTCGGCGGGGCGTTATACGCGAACCGGTGGCACGCCGATGCGCGTCGATTCGTCAGAGTCCGGCAACGGGACTTGCGCAGGGTTCCCGTATGGTGCTTCTCCAGCGGACCACTCGATGACTCAGCCGTCCGCGGCATCCCGCCAACGCGGCAGGTGCAGAGGCTGATGGAGCGCATTGGCGCCCAGGGGCACGTCACCTTCGGTGGCCGCCTCAGCTCAGACGCGGACAGCGCGCTCGCAAGAAAACACGCGGGCGATTGGCGGGACCCGGCTATGATTCGAAGTTGGGCTTCAGAGGTCGCAGCGGCGTTGCCGATGGCACGACCGCGTCCAGTCGTGGCGCAAGCTGGTAGCTCGGGCGTAGTCCTGCTCCTCCATGCAGCGCTGGGCTGGGCACTCTGTGCGTCGCTCATGGCCGTTCTGCTGTCGCTCATGAGTCTGCGACCTGCGCTCGTTCTCCACGGGCTGTTGGCCCCCGTCTTCTTCATCGCAATTTCAATTCACTACTTTCGGGCACCCGGCGCGCGAGATCCGCTACCCACAGCACTTGCATTCGTTGGGGCCGTCGCGCTTCTCGATTTAATAATTGTCGCCGGGGTCGTCCAACGGAGCATCGCCATTTTCGCGAGCCTCGGCGGCACCTGGTTGCCGCTAACACTGATTTTCGCAGCTACCCTGGCGACGGGCGAGCTGATGTCGACGATGCCGTGGGCCCGACCGGTCCGGGAAGAAGCAACGCCGCGAAGCGAGGCCTGAGCTCTTCCCCGCGTTTTGTGCGCCCATGGGGCCGCTGCGGCGGCAAAATTGGGCCTTTTCGTCATGAGTCGCGCGCGTTCGTGCGCGCTTCGCTGTCACCCGGGTTTGCCACAGCCGGTGCCCAAGCGGACATACGTGCGCCCGCGAGCGAGGATCAGCCCCGTGTCGCGAAAGCCAAACGCAGCCCCATACCACAAAGTTTTGCCCGCGAGTGCCCGTGGGTTGGATTTTGAAGACGCGGCCCAGAAATTGGCATTGAAGCCTCGATCGAATGCAATGGCCGCGGCTGCTCTCGCCCCACGAGGCGGAGGGGCCTAATGGCCTCAGCGCGACGTCGAGCGGCTGAACCCGCTCTCGCGGCGAATTCTGTGCGAAAGCGATTCCGCGAGAGGCCTTCAGACGCAAAGTCTGCGCAACCCTAGAAGCTGTTCTCTCCAGAGCGTGCAGGAGCAGTCCTTGCTCTTCCTCCAAACATGGACAGATTTGAGTAGTAACAGGGGCGTGTTGCGCTCCAGTTGGAGGCCGCCATGCGAGTCAGCGAAGTCATGGTGCGGGCGGTGCGAACCGCCACTAAGGAAGAGAACGCGGAAGCCGCTTTTTTTCGGATGCAGCGCGATGCCATTCACCATCTCGTGGTCATGAATGGCGCCAACGTCGAGGGAGTCCTCACGAGCGACGACTTGGGCGGCCATGCCGGAGAGGCGGTCCGGAGAGGCCGAACCGTCGAAGAGCTCATGACGAAGAACCCCGCGGTGGCGACACCTGACATGACAATGCGCGAGGCCGCGAACCAGTTCCGAGGCCGGAGCATCGGTTGCCTTCCGGTGATGCAGGGCGGCCGATTGGTTGGAATTGTTACAGCCAGCGACGTCTGCGCCTGGGTGGGCAGCGGGAAGACACGCACTCAGCGCAGATCCACAACGCGATCAGGACGTCGGTTTCTTGCCGGCACCGGGAACCGTCATGGATGAACTTCTCTTTAAAGAATGTCGCGAGCGGATGGTACGGGCCTGGACGAGAGAGAGTCGTATCACTGATGCCCAGGTTCTGAAGGCCATGGGTGAGGTCCCTCGGCATGCCTTCGTGCGTCCCGAGCTCCAAGAGTACGCGTACGAGGACGTCCCACTTCCCATCGAGGAAGGGCAGACCATCTCACAGCCCTACATCGTCGCGCTGATGCTCGAACTTCTAAGGCTACGTGGCACCGAGCGGGTGTTGGAGGTGGGGACCGGCTCCGGGTACGCCGCCGCGGTCCTCGGGCGACTTGCGCGCGAGGTCCATACCGTTGAGCGCCTGCCAGCTCTGGCCGCGAGTGCAACCGCCCGACTCGAAGGGCTCGGTTACGGGAATGTTCATGTGCACCACGGGGATGGCAGCTTGGGTTGGCCGGAAGATACCCCTTATGACGCCATCGTCGTCGCAGCCGGTAGTCCCGCCGTTCCCCGCGCACTCGTTGACCAGCTTGCCGAAGGTGGACACCTGGTAATGCCGCTCGGCCATGGCGATGAGCAGGTGCTCATCCGACTCCGGAAAGTCGGGACCGAGCTCATACGAGAGGAGCTCGAACCCGTTCGCTTCGTCCCTCTCATTGGAGAACAAGGGTGGAGCACCTCCCCGGGCCGTGCGATTCCGGCGGTGGCCCGCTCACGAGGTTTGCCATCCTTGGTTCGCGAGGCGAGCGAGCACCTGGAAGACATCGAGACCGTCAATCTCGCCCCTCTGTTGGACCGTATTGGCAATGCACGCGTGGTGCTACTGGGCGAGGCAACACACGGGACGTCGGAATTCTACCGAATGAGGGCGCGCATCACGCGCGAGCTCGTCCTTCGCCGGGGGTTCGACGTGGTCGCTGTGGAGGCGGACTGGCCCGACGCTTCACGAATCGACCGTCATGTGCGGAACCTCAAGCCGTCTGAGCATCGATTCACCGCCTTCTCGCGCTTTCCGACCTGGATGTGGCGAAACCAAGAGGCAAGCGACCTTGTTGCCTGGCTAAGGGCCTTCAACGCCGAGGTCGCGGACGTGAACCGAAGAGTCTGTTTTTTTGGTCTTGATCTCTATAGCCTCTTCACCTCCGCCGCTGCCGTCATCACATACCTCAAGACGGTGGACGTGCGAGCGGCCACTGCAGCCAAAGCCCGCTATGGCCGACTCACACCGTGGGAGTCCGACCCCACCGCGTACGGTCGAGCCGCTTTTCTCGGCCAAACGCCGAAGGTCGAGGAGGAGGTCACTGAAGCGCTGACGGACCTCTTGAGGCGCCGACTGGAGTACGCGCGTCATGATGGCTATCGATTCTTCGACGCTGCTCAAAACGCGCAGCTGGTGGTCGACGCAGAGCGTTATTACCGAGCGATGTTCCGTGGCTCACGCGAGTCCTGGAATCTGCGCGACCAGCACATGTTCAACACCCTGCTCGCCATTCTGGAAGAGCGTGGACCGGCTTCCAAAGCCATCGTCTGGGCCCATAACTCTCACTGTGGCGATGCGGCCGCCACCGAAATGGGTTCGCGAGGGGAGTTCAACATCGGCCAGCTGGCGAGGCAACATTTCGGGGACGACTCGTTCCACATTGGCTTCGGCACTGACCACGGAACGGTGGCGGCGGCGCAGGATTGGGACGAGCCCATGGAGATTATGCGGGTTCGACCTGCGCATCAATTTAGCCACGAGCGCGTCTTTCATGAATCGTCAGTTCCGGCACTCCTACTTCCGTTGCGCCTCCCACTCCATGACTCGGTGCGCGATGAGTTTATGAGGAGCAGGCTGGAACGTGCCATCGGGGTCGTTTATCGCCCCGAAACAGAGCTCCAAAGCCACTATTTCGCGGCCCTATTGGCACAGCAGTTCGACGAATACATTTGGTTCGACGCGTCAGAGGCGCTCCATCCCCTGGCGACGCCAACGGCGCGCGTCGGTGTGCCTGAGACCTATCCGTTTGCCGTATGAGTCACGTGAGCCCCCACTCGAACTCTCGGCAAGACGGAGGAGAATCACGATGCGCGCGTTACAAATCATCTCGGGTGTTGCAGTCTTCGGGGTCGTTTTCTCGGGAATCCTCTCCTACCAGGAGGTTTTCGGGAGCAGCATCACGGTCTACCCCAGTCCAGGGAGTCCGGGGACAGCGTTCGGCTACCCCGCATGCGTTTACGGTTTCTTCATGTACCTAGTGGTTTCAACCGTTGCCTTGTGGGGCCTCATCGCGGGCCGCAACCCGACAGGCGGCAGTTCCTCGGCAGATGCATGCCGTACGCCAATAACGCGTCATGGCCAGAGTCAATTCGAGGACTGCCGCGCCCCTTAGATGCTTAAGCACGACTCAGCTCAGTTGCGCGAAAGGCCGCGCTGACTCCGGAGTCGCTTCCGCCGATGACGACGAGCGCGACATCGTCAGGCTGGTACAAGCAGAATCATCGGCGCAAACTTGAATACCCGTCCCCGGCATTTGACGCGGCATCTCCACTGCGCAGACGCCGCGCAGCTTCCCGCGCCTGGGGCGACTTGCGACCCGCTTGAAGCTCAAGGCGGTGCCTGGCGCAGACAGGGTCCGCGCAGTGGATGCGCCGAATAAGCAGCGCGACCGCCGAAAATCCCGTCTTGTAGAGACCTACCTGTCGCCTAAAAAGCGGCGCTCGCGGTCAGATGCGCGTGATTCCCATTGCGTCCGGAATCAGCTCGTTGCTCATTGCGCGGATCCGAGCAGGTCGTAGGACGAGAATGGCCAACAGGGCGGCGATGAAGTTGAGTGAGGCAGCAATGGTGAAGACGAGGGCCCACCCAGAGGCGCGGTGACTGACGTAGCTCGCGAGCGGCACCAGAAGCGAAGCCGTGCCTTTTGCTGTGTAGAGGATGCCGTAGATGGTGGTGCAGTACTTTCGCCCAAAGATGTCGGCACAGGTCGCGGGGAAGAGGCTGTAGATTTCGCCCCAAGCGAAGAACACCAGGCCCGACAGCACAACGAATAATTTTGGGTCTGTGGCGTAATGCAACATCAGTAGAATCCCCAGCCCTTCTAAAACGAAGGCGACGAACATCGTGTTCTCACGGCCGAGATGGTCGGACACCCACCCGAAGAATGGTCGGGTGAGCCCATTCATGTACGCGTTGAGTTTGGCTGTGAAGGTCAGAGCCGGCCAGGTCCACCAAAGGAGCGTGACTGGCACGTCGGCGACCTTGAAGTCCTTGGCCATCGGTGCCAGCTGCGCGACTGCGACGAGTCCACCGGAGGCAACCATCACGAACATCACGTACATGGTCCAGAACATTCGAGTATTGATTGCTTCTATCCATTGGTAGTTCCGCGCCGTCTGCGATTGGCGTGGCAGCTGCGCGGGCGGAACCTCGCCGGGTTTCGGCGCCCGTAGGAAGAAGCCAAAGAAAATCACCGAGAGGCCCTGAATGAGGCCAAAGGTCAGGAACGCCACCTCATAGCCGTGAGTCGCAATGAGGTTTCTGATGGGCGACACGGTAAACGCGGTCCCGATCCCGAATCCCGCCGCGGTGAGGCCAGCCGCCAGACCGCGGCGATCGGTAAACCACTTGAGTGTGTTGCCCACCGCCGTGCCGTACACGGCGCCAGCGCCAGCACCCCCGAGCCCGGCCGCGAAGTAGAGAACGGGCAGCGAATGGGCCACCGAGTTCGTTACCCAGGCGACTCCGACCAGAACGCCGCCTCCGAGGACGACCGCGCGCGGTCCAAAGTGATCGATGAGGTACCCTTCGAAGGGTACAAGCCAGGTGTCGGTGAGTATGAAGATGCTAAACGCGACCTGAATCGCTGTCGTACCCCAGTGGAATTTCTGGTCGATGGGGCCAACAAAGAAGGTCCATCCGTACTGCAGGTTCGCAATCATCACCATGCAGATGATGCCGAAGGCCAGCTGGAGCCATCGGATCGCGGGCGGCTTGCCTCTGGACGCTTCGGTCACGAACCCTCCAGGAATCAGTGGTGGCAAGCTTACACGCGCTCAGTCAGTGCCACCTCCGAAACCTACGTGGTATCCCATGGAACATCGCGCTGTGGCGCACCTGGTTCAAGCCCATTGTGTGACTTGGTTAGCGCCGGCACGATGTCTGCGGTGCGATGAGCGGACGGCGCTTTAGGTTGCTCTCTCAACCACCGGTTGTCTGGAACGAGGGTCGCAAATCGGAAACGGCCCCTTGCTTCTCAGTCGGCCCAGCAGCAACGTAGGTTGAATGGCGCGCGCTCCTCCGCACGCATCTCAGGTGACGCTGAAGACTGCCTTCACAGTCTGCTTCGCTGTCACCGCGACGGCAGCCCTCATCATCTTCGTCGTGCGGACGCGGGGGATGCTGACGCTGACTGCCTGCGCGGCAATGGTGGCCATCGCTCTGAATCACCCGGTGCACCTTCTCCAGCGTCGGCGCATCCGTCGACCCTGGGCGATCGCCATTGTTGTAGTGGCCGCCCTGCTGCTGCTCAGCGGGGTGCTGCTGTTGATTATCCCGGCGGCGGTAAGTCAGGGCAGTGAACTCATCCAGCAGGCTCCAAAACTGCTCGATGAGATTCGAAAATCGCGCATGTTCAAGGTGCTCGACGAGCACTTCGGTGTCGAGCAAGTGCTTCGCGACAACGTGCCCAGTCTGGCCAAGACCGGCGCGAGTCCAGTGCTTGGTGCCATCGGAGGCGTCGTCTCAGCGGTGGCCGGTGTTGCGACCATGGCGGCGTTGGTTGCCTTTATGCTGGTGTTTGGGCCTGGCCTGGTTTCGAGCTTTGTCCGTCAACTCGATGCAGCCGTTCGCCGTCGATGGGAGCGAATTATCTCACGCTCCTACAGCTCAATCGGAGGGTACCTGGGCGGTCTGTTGGTCATCTGCAGTGTGAATGCGACGCTGACCACCATCTGCTTGGCGGTTCTGCACATTCCCTTCTTCCTGCCGCTCGGGATTCTCAGCGGGTTTTCGAGCCTTGTCCCGTATGCTGGGCCACTCTCGGTCGCTGTGCTGGTGACGGTCGTGACCTTGTTGACCAGTGGCGTAGTCAAAGCAGCGCTCGTCGCCGGTTACTTCATTCTCTATGGGCAGTTCGAGGGTAACGTCCTAGGCCCATATGTCTACCGCCGGACCGTGCATCTCGACCCCCTCGTGACGCTGCTGGCTATCCTTTTCCTCGCGGAGCTGATGGGCATCGCAGGTGCCATTGTCGCGGTTCCAGCCGTGGCGGTCGCCCAAATTGTCGTGCGTGACCTGCTGGCTGAGCGCCGCGAGCAACGCACCGTGCAACAAACAGAAGCGGGCACAGAGGGTTGAGCGTCTCTCAGTCGGCGTCCTTCGGCCATCTACGCCGTGGTAAACCCGCTAGGCGCGTTCCGTCGCTTCGAGGCTGACGTCAGGGAAGAACGAAGGCGTCCCCGATGGCAGGGCCCGCCTCAGGAAAGCGGTTCGACTCTTAGTCGCCCATGCGAGTCCCGAAGGACCTTTGCCAAAAGGCTGGTACATGCGTAGAGCGCCGACAGGCTGGGCGTAGGCGAGCCGGTGAGCGTCCCAAGTTCAATCACCGACCCGACCAGCGCTTCGACTTCCAGCGGGCGGCCCGTCTCCACGTCCTGCAGCATCGAGGTTTTGTGCTCCCCAACGGCCTCGGCACCGGCAATGCGCTTGTCCAGCGACACGCCGAAATGAGCTCCTAGCCGCTCGCCAATGGTTTGCGCTTCCCGCATCGCGCTCTCCACGAGCGACCGTGTCGGCGAAAACCGACAGATGTCGACGAGGGTAGCGTGGGTCAGCGCGCTGATGGGGTTGAAGGTGCAGTTTCCCCACAGCTTCACCCAAATCTCGGAGCGGAGGTCCTTCGTCATGCGCACCTTGAAGCCAGCCTCCCGTAGCAGCTGCGTCAGCGAGCGCAGCCGCTCGGTTTCCGCGCCGTTGAGTTCGCCCAAAGAAATCCTGTCACCCTCGATGTGGCGGATAATGCCGGGTGCGACAATCTCGGCGGCCGGGTAAATGATTGAGCCAAGGACATTTGCCGCGTCGATGTTGGCGGCGATGGTTCCGCCGGGGTCGACGCTCTGAAGGACCGTCCCTTGGCAGGGGCCGTCATTGTTGAAGAAATACCACCACGGGATGCCGTTCTGTGCGGTGACGATGACCGTCCGCGGTCCGCAGAGGGACTTGATGTCCGTTGCCACCGCACCCAGCTGATGTGCCTTCACTGCGAGGATGACGAGGTCTTGCGGCCCAGCCTCGCTGATGCGTTGCGTCGCGCTCAGCCGCGCGACGATTTCCGTGTCTTCTTCGAGGAGCTTCATCCCCTGCGAACGAATGGCCTCAAGATGCGGACCCCGGGCGATGACGGTGACGTTCTCCCCCAGCGCTGCGAGCTTGACCGCCAACAGCCCGCCGATGGCCCCGGCTCCTACCACACAAATCTTCATCGCTTCCAGGTCCTCACGGTGCCAATCCCAACTTGGAAGCGAGACCAATTCGCTGCAACTTGCCAGTGGCCCCTTTGGGGATCTCGGTAAGAATCACGATTCTTCGAGGCACTTTAAAGTCCACCAGCCGCGTCGCTGCGAAATCGCGGAGCTCTCGTTCGGTAGCAGCTTGGCCTTCGCGAAGCACCACTGCGGCGGCGGCCTCCTCGCCGAGTTTGTCGTGGGGGATTGCAAACGTCACAACTTGCGCAACCGCCGGATGGTCCATCAGGACCTCGTCGACTTCGAGGGGAGAAAATTTCTCGCCCCCGCGGTTGATGAGCTCCTTCAAGCGTCCGGTGAGACGCAGGTAGCCCTCCGCGTCGAGGAATCCCTGATCTCCGGTACGAAACCAGCCGTTGGTGAAGGCTTTCGAATTGGCTTCGGGGTTGGCCTCATAGCCAGGCGTCACGTTGGGTCCCCGAATGGCCACTTCTCCTATCTCCTCGCCTGCCAGCTGCCGCCCATCCTCGTTGAGAATCGCGATTTCCGGCCCGGCGGCGATCCCGACCGAGCCTGGTTTTCGCGGTCGCGGCGGCAACGGATTGGAAGCCATTTGGTGTGCGGCCTCGGTCATCCCGTAGCTTTCGATGACCGGGACTCGAAAAACGCGTTCCAAGTCGGCCATGACTTGCGGCGGTAGAGAGGCCGATGAAGAGCGGATAAAGCGGAGTCGGGACCGCCCCAAAATCGCAGCGTTGCGCCCAGCGCGCGCCAGGATGGCTTGATGCATTGTGGGGACCGCGGTGTACCAGGTCGGGCGAATCTCATCGAACCAGGAGAAGAACTTCAGCGCGTTGAACCCGGGGCTGCAGCACACTTGAGCGCCTGCGCCGATTGAGGAAAGCGTCGCGGCGATGAGGCCGTGGATGTGGAACAACGGCATAATGTTGAGACAGACGTCGTGTGGGTTCAGGGAAAGGGTGCTTCCGATGTGGGCGGCGCTGGCCAGAACATTGCGCTGCAGCAACGGGACCAGTTTGGGTCGGGATGTCGTCCCGGAGGTATGGAGCACGAGCGCAGTGTCCTCGCTGCCTGCAAATCCAGTGCGAACCGCCGCGTTGGCAAGGCCATCCACGGGGCTGAGCGTAAAATAGCCGGCGCCTTCTGAGCGCTGTGCTTTGAGTTCGAGAACCGGAACGGACAGCTTAGAAGCCACGTCTCGGGCGGGCGAATCGGAGTCGGTCTCGAGCACGAGCGCCTTGGCCTTGAGGTCTCGAAGGTAAAACTCGAACTCATCGGCGCGGTAGTTGGGATTCAGTGGGGCGGTGGTGGCACAGGCCGCGACGCAGATGAACGCCGAAGCCATTTCCGGACCATTCGGAAGCACGATGGCGATTCGGTCGTCGCGGCCAAGGCCGAGTGCATTGAGTGTCTGCAGCGTTTGCGTGGCTAGGGCTTGCAGCTTTCCGTAGCTCAGGGAACGAACGCCTTCGGGGGCACTAACGGCAGGGGAGGTAGCAGCACCTCGTTTGAGCAGCTCAGCAATAGAGTCAGCGTGTGCCATGGACGACTCCGGTCGCTCTCGTACGGTGCCGCGGCGAAGCCTTATATGCGATACCACCGTCGGTGAGTCTGCTTTTCCTTTACGACGATGCTTTGCCGGGGTCGCTGTTTCAGCGACTACGCTCCGGCGTTCGTGCGCTCGCCGGCGAGCGACTACGACAGACTTACCAAACGACGTTCTGGTTCGACTTTGGCCTTCCTACCTCGGTCGTCGAGCAGGCGGCCGTCTTTCTCAGGACATTCGTCCCCGGAGAGCGGGTGAGGGGCGTTGAATGGTGGTTGTCGCGAATGAAGACAAACCACATCAGTGTCGATTTCCACCGAGACCGCGACGAAAAACTCGTCTTGCGCGGCGGAGGACTTCGGTACCCGCGGTTCTCCTCCGTCCTTTTCCTCAACCGCGTCCGGGGCGGTGCTTTGGCCGTCACCGCCCAAGAGCCCAACCCTCGAAACCCATCCTGCGTTCCGGCGCCCCTGGACGCTGACCTCGCCGGCCCTCGCCCCAACCGCTTCGTTTGGTTTGACGGCAACCTCACGCATGGCGTCCTGGACGCCGACAATCAGGTCCCCGGTCGCCGGGTACGGCGCGGCGGGCAACTGCGACTGGCTGTCGTCATGAACTGGTGGAATAGCCGTCCTTGCAACGTCCCACGCTTCGCTGACGCTCGGGTGTACAGCGGCCTCCGGCTGACCCACCGGCCCGGTCTTCTGCGCCAACTACCACCCCAGAAGCCCGCCTGAGGCCCAGCCGCCCGACTAAAGTGTCGAGGTGTCGAAGCGGCCGCGCCTGGCGGCCTTGCGACTCGAGGAAGGCACATGGCAACCCCACCCAAGATGCCCGCCCTCTTCATCGGGCACGGCAATCCGATGAACGCGATTGTTGGCAACCAATGGACAACAGTGTGGGAAGCGCTGGGTCGAGCGATCCCTCTGCCGCGGGCGGTGTTGGCGCTTTCTGCGCATTGGTACGTCCGGGGTTCGCGCGTCACCGCCGAAGAGCACCCGAAGACCATCCACGACTTCGGCGGCTTCCCGCCCGAGTTATACGCGGTGCAGTATCCAGCGCCCGGAGACCCGGCTTTGGCCGAGCGAATCCGCCAGATGCTCCTCCCAACTCCGGTCACGGCAGCAACCGACTGGGGTCTGGACCACGGAACCTGGTCCGTGTTGGTCCGAATGTTCCCCCGCGCTGACGTCCCAGTTATCCAGTTGAGTATCGACCGCACCCAACCGCCTGTGTTCCATCTTGCGCTCGGACACAAGCTCAAGGCGCTTCGTGACGAAGGTGTGCTCGTGCTTGGGAGCGGCAACCTGGTCCATAACCTCGAGGCTTACGCCTGGGGCGCCCATCCGGTGGTCCCATACGAATGGGCCGTCAGATTTGAGCGACGTGTCAAAGAGCTGGTCCTGGCCCGCAACCACCAGCCGCTCGTTGAGTATGCGACCCTCGGCCCGGACGCGTTGCTGGCGGTGCCAACGGCCGACCACTATCTGCCGCTGTTGTACGTGCTGGGACTTCAAGGAGATGCGGAACCGGTCGGCTTTCCAGTCTTGGGTATCGACGGAGGGTCGGTCTCGATGTTGAGCGTTCAGATTGGCTGAAGTGCTGAGCGGCTTGTGAAGCTGTGCTTCCCGCGTGGGCCTCACGCCTTCGCGCACCGCGAGAGACGTCGGGCCGCCGAGACCATCCGGACGGATAATTCCGCAGAGGCGTGAGGCAGCCCACTGGGCCGACGCTAGCCTCCGAAGCCGTGTACACCGTTGGGAATGGCAGAAGATTCGAACTCCGTGGCGGCCGCCGAGGCACTCGTCTTCCGCCCGATTGGCCTACCCGGCGACGGCGCGCTCGCGGTGCAGTTCAGCGAAGACGCATTCGTCTGCTCGTTTGGCAACGCGGAGCGGTTTTGGGCCGAGGCTGGGCGGGATGGCCGAAGATGGGTTGAACGCCTCGGCGAGAAGCTGCACCAAGACCCACGAAACGCCGTCAACGCGTGGTTGGGGGACCGCATTGTCGGGCAGGTGGTGCTCGGCTCATCCGAGACGGAGCCCAGCACCGGACACGTCAACCTTTACTACCTCGTCCCCCAATGGCGCGGGCGTGGCCTCGCACGGCAACTCGATGCCTATGCGGTGGATGTGCTCCGAGACCAGGGCTACCGCTCGGCGACCCTCAACGTGAGTCCAACCAACGTGCGCGCGTTACGCTTCTACCTTCGGTGCGGCTGGAACGAGCTGGGGCCGCCTCCAGACGCTCCATTCGTCCATGCCATGGCGCGACTTCTCTAGGAGAGGCCCTCTTCCTTGAGGGACGCCTGGACAGCGGGCCGAGCTGCAACCCGGTCCATGTAAGCTTGGAGCACCGGCCACTTTCCGAGGTCGATTTTGAAACGGTCGGTCCAGCGAAGGATGGTGTACAGGTAGGCGTCAGCGACGCTAAAGGTGTCACCGAGCAAAAACGTTCGCCCAGCGAGCTGCTTGGAGAGGTAGTCGAACTTCTTGTCGAGGATGTTCAGGGTCGACTGCCGAACTTCATCCGGCAGCTTCGGGTTGAAGAATGCCCCGAGACTCTTGTGGAGCTCTGTGCTGATGTAGTTCAGCCACTCCTGAAGCCGCGCGCGCTCGAAAGTTCCAGCCGCCGGTGCCAGTTTGCTCTCAGGTGCGCGATCCGCCAGGTATTGGATGATGGCGGGCCCTTCGGTCAGAACGCGTCCGTCCTCGAACTGCAGCGCTGGGACATAGCCTTTCGGGTTGATGGCGTAAAAGTCGGCTCCGTCTGCCGTATGCGTCCGAAGGTCGACCTTTTCAAGTTGGTACGGGATACCAGCTTCGCGAAGGACAATGTGGGGAGACAGAGAACAGGCTCCCGGTGCGTAAAAAAGTTTCACGGCACAACTCCTTTCGGGAAGGTTTTAAGAGTCAGCGCATGAATAAGTCTGGGCTGCAACGCTTAGAAGGTAAAGGGCTCCCGGGCCGTCAAACCAGAGCGGTTCGACGGGGGAGTGTTAGCCGTTGGGCGACGGCGCGCCCAGGACTAACGTGCAGCAAATGGCGCGCGTCCTTGTGTTCGGCAACGCCGGTTCGGGAAAGAGCACCTACGCTGCTGGGCTCGCGCGACGCGGGTGCCTTGTTCATCTGGATTTGGACACTCTGGTTTGGGAGCCACGGCGCGTCGCGGTGCCGCGTCCGGCAGTCTTGGTGCAGCAGGACCTACAAAACTTTCTCGAGGCTCACACGCACTGGGTGATCGAGGGCTGCTACAGCGAGTGGATTCAACTGGCGAGCACGCAGTGCACGGAGTTGGTGTTCCTGAACCCAGGGGAGGCAGTGTGCTTGGCCCATTGTCGCGCCCGAAGCTGGGAGCCGCACAAGTTCGCCAGCCCGGATGAGCAGAACAGGTTGCTTGACTTTCTTCTCGAGTGGGTGCGGGCCTACTACACTCGCGACGAGAGCTGTTCTCTCGTGCGTCATCAACGGCTTTTTCAGGACTTTAACGGAGTAAAGCGCGAGCTGACATCCCCCGTTGCGGTCCCCGATTTGCTGGCCCGTCCCTCCCCCTGATGACAAGCCAGCTGCAGGCAACTCTGTTGAGCTTGGTCCCACCCTGTCCTAGACACGTTTAGAAACCACCGCGGCGAAGGCTGGCCCCTCAAGGTAACTGACAACGACCGCTGGCTGACTACATCGCAGTCCCAGCTCAATTTCGATTTGCTGCAGCCGTGGCGAGCGGGTGCGCAACGGGCGAGGCGATGGCGGCGCCAGCCGTGGAGGGACGGCGGTTGGCCTCGGCGTCGAGCCGATTGCGGTCGAATCGCATCCTGCGGACAGCGGTGTACAGCGCGCTTCTGGCCCTAGGCGCATGCACCGGGCTCCTCGGCGCCCCCACGGACAGCGCAGGTAATTTGGACGGCGGGGGCTCCGGCTTGGACAGCGGCGCCCCTGCGGTCGACGGGGGCGCAACTGACGGCGGCGATGCGGGGCCTGCGGGAGACGCGGGCCAGGGGAGCCAGAACGGGGCGTTTCCACCGACCTCCATCTTCTACGAGGACATCTCCTCAGCGCCTCTCGACCCCAATTCGGCCCAAGTCATCGCCCAGCTGGCCGGGGTGGGCTGGGGCTCAGGGAATATGCAGATTGACTTCAGCCTGACCATCTTGCACGCAGACAGCTCGGTGCAGCCGCGCGCCTTCACACCGGCGAGTGGCTACTACACACCCGACTGCGACATGACGGCTGTCCCCCTTCCGCCAGGGGGCAACGCAGAAGGCTCGAACGACTACGCCTGTGACACCTCGTACAACACGCCGGGCCAAGGCGATTGTCACGTACTCGTGTACCAAGGCACGCGGCTGTACGAGCTCTACAACACCAACATTACTGGAGGCCAGGCGACGGGAAGTCCGTTCACGACGCTGTGCGAAGTCGTGTGGGACTTGACGCATGACTATTGGCAGCCGGGAACCCCCTATAGCCGCGGAGACCAGTGCACCAGCGCGGATGCTGCGGGCATGCCCATCGCTGCGCTACTCGTGACCGGGGCTGAACTGCAGGCTGGAGTGGTTCCACACGCACTGCGATTCATCTTGCCCAACGCGTCCATGGCGCAGGGGGTGTACGTGCATCCGGGAACCCATGCCGGGGCTCCGTCCGGGTCCGCCACCTATCCGCCCTACACCGCTCGATTTCGGCTCAAGGCGAGCTTTGACTTGTCAGCCCTTCCCAATGCCTCGGCCAAGGCCGTCGCCGTCGCACTTCAGACGTACGGCATGTTCCTCGACGACGGCGGGAACATTCCCCTCACCATGGATGCGACCGCTGCTTCCTTCCTTGGCTCGCACGACTTGGCGGCGCTGCAGGTTTCGGATTTCGAGATGGTGGCTGCGCCCAGCGCGAAGATTCCGCTCACCAACAACTGCGTCCGCACCCCCCTGACTGAGTAGGCAGCAACGACTGGCTGAAAGGGCGGCTAAGTGGCGTTCGCGACTGAGGGGCGACGAGGACGCGCTTGGGCCGAGTTTCTGAGACTGGCCAAGCGTCTGATTTTGGACAATGGCGCACAGCGGGCTGTAGACGCACAGCGCGGGCTTCCTTTCTAGGCACCGGGCATGCCATTGTGCCGTTGCCATGGGAAAAACACACTCTCACGGAAACGGGCCTCGACTGCTGGTGGTCGATGACCAGCCGTTCTTCTGCTCCTTCCTTCAGGAGAAGTTTGAGGAATTGGGCTACTCGGTCACCACGGCTGGGGATGCGTTCCGGGCGCTCCTTGCAATTGACCGGTCTGAGACCCCGCTGGTGGTCCTGCTCGACCTCATGCTGCCGCGAGTCAGTGGCCAGCAGTTGCTGAACGAGCTTGCCCGAGGGCCTCACGCCTCGAAGGTGCGCGTTGTCCTCGTTTCAGCCCACCATTCCGTCGAGCGAGTCGCTCAGCACCATCCCCTAGTCCTCGGTCGGGTGCAGAAGCCCGTTGACCTTGGGGAGCTGACTCGAATGGTTGACGATGCTTCCCGAGCCCTCGCTCAACCGCGGGCGCCCTAAGGTGTCCACCTCTGTCTTGGTCATCGCCACCGACCCGGAGCTGCCGGAGCTTTTGAGGGATACACTCGGTCGAGTGACCTTCACGACCGCGAAGCGCCTGCAAGCGGTCATCGAAATCAAGCCGGGCCCGATGGTGATTCTCCTCGACGAGACCCAAGTCGACCTGGTTGCGGACCTTCGTCGAATGGACGTGCGCGCCGTTGCTATCGTCACCTCTCGGGCGATCCCGATCCTTTTCCACAGCCCGGTGGTCGCTGTCCTGGAGCGTCCTCTCGGTGGGGCCAGAGTGATGGCCGCCCTCGAGCAGGCCCTTGGCGAGTTGAGGCAGCCTTCGGAGGATTCACCCCACGCGCGATAGCCGCGGCGGGAGGAGCAGCCGAAGCTGATTTGTGTCGCCGTAGGCCCTTCGCTCGCCAGCGGTTGCTCGAGCACAGAGTGGGCACAACCCCCCTGAAGTGTCCTCGCCGCCGCCATCTAGGCTAAGCAGCCATTCCGTCAGGATAGATACCGGCAGGTGATTGGTCGGAACTAACAATTCGCCGAAACGCCGAGGTGAGGGCCATGTCCGAGGATGTCAACAAGAAGAGCCATGTCCGCGAGGTGGTGGTGCACGAAACGCGGGAGCTCATTGCCATTTCCGCGTTCTTAGCTGCCTTTTTCGTTTCGTTGACCACTTACCGGCGACTCCTTCTCAGAGAATACGACATCGACTACTACGAGTACGGCTACGCCCTCATCGAGTCGATTATGATGGCCAAAATAATTCTTATCGGGGAGGCCTTTCACCTGGGAGAGCGTTTTCGGGATCGCAGTTTGGCAATCTCGACGCTTTGGAAGACTGCAGTCTTCTCTGTCGTGGTCGCCCTCTTCACGGTCCTTGAGCATTTCGTGGGAGCCTTGGTGCATGGAAGGCCTTTGGCCAGCGCGCTACCCCAACTGTCGGGGCCCGGGCTGTACGAGATGCTCGCTCGCATCGTGGTAGCGCTCGTCGCTTTCATTCCGCTCTTCGCCGTTCGAGAACTGGGCAGGGTCTTGGGCGAGGGAAAACTCGTCGAACTCTTCTTTAGAAGAGGAAGCGAGTCCCAGCCCAGCTGACCGACAAGAAGGCGTAAGGAGCCGCCTGCACCCTAGCGCTGCCGGCCGAACGTACGCCGCCTGCGGGGGCGTATGCGCGGTGACAGCACTCCTGTGGCTATGGCTCGTCGAGCGACAGCGGCCTCACCAGTGGGATGTGGCTGAAGCGAGCCTCAATCTGACCCCGCGCTGAGTTCAGCAGAGGAGGGGTCTAGTGCTTGCCAGGCTTCATTGGTTCGCCAGCAGCCCGCCGCTTCCGTTGAGTAGTGAGGCAGCGTGGGCATGTGACCGCCTGGCCGGTCGCCCCCATCCAATAGCGCAGGCCGGCTGGCACCGCCGCGCCCTCTTCCATGCACCAAGGACCTTCCCAGTCGATGGTGGCCTTCTTCCCGTGGATGACTTTCTTAGTCGTCATGGTCGCTCGGAACTGGGCTGCTACGCGTAGTTGAACAGCGCCATGAATCCGAAGTCCATGTGCAACTGCTGATGACAGTGGAAAAGGGTAAGCCCCGGATTGTTGGCAACGAAATCAAATTCGAGCTCCTGAAAGCCACCGAGCATGACGACGTCCTTTATCACTCCCGCGGTCGACGCTCCGGCGATGCGTGTCAGCTCGAAACTGTGCCGGTGCAGATGCAGCGGATGGATGTCGTCGCTCGCGTTTCGGAATTTCAGTCGGTAACGGCGACCCTGTTGAAGCGTATACGTCGGTTTCCTGGTCTCCATTGAGAAAGCCTCGCCGTTGAGGGTCCATTGGTTGAATCCGCCGAGCGCAGCGTTGTGTTTGACAATGGTTATCTCGAATGTTTCGTCCGGTGAGGTCGCGGTCGCATTCGGTTTTCCGAATCGCGCGTAGTCCCAGCGAAACGGCTTCGGCTTCGCCCATTGCGGCTTACTGCGTTGACCCGCATATTCCACGACGGTCCCCATTCCGTGTCGACGGTCGTCATCGGCGAGGTCGCCTAAAACCCAAACGCCGGGATGGTTCATCTCGACGACTGCCGAGACACGTTCAGCTGTGCCCAACCAGAGCACGGGGACGTCGGCTTGCGTGGGAACGGGATTGCCATCAAGCGCGACGATGCGGAATGCATGGCCGGGAAGTGCCAGGCTGCGGATTTCTGTCGCGCTCGCGTTGAGCACATGGAAGAGAACTCTTTCGCCCTGCCGCACTCGGATGGGCTCGGCGTGCCCGAGAAGGCGGCCATTGATGCTGAACAATTCATAGCCAACTTCGAACCCCTTTGTCTTCTGCTGCGCCGCTTCGTCGGCGGCCTTCCCCATTTGCTGCAGCGCCTTCACCGAGGCACCGGCCAGTGCGTCGATGGCCATATCTCCACCACGACTGAAGGTTGGAAGGAATTCCTTCATCACCAAGAAGACTTCGCGGTCGTAGGCGCCTGGGTTCTCGCGCGGTTCAATGTAAACGGGACCGGCTTGGCCCGTGTACGTGCCGCGGTTAAGGTCGTCCATCGCCGGTACGTGCGTATGGTAGAAGCGAAAGCCCGCTGGCTTTGGCACAAAAGCAACCCGACGCATCCCATGGGATGGGATGAAAGGCGTCCCTTCTTCAGCAGCCCCATCGACATCGCTGGGAATCATCTGACCGTGCCAATGGACCAGTTCGGGCGTGTCCGTGTCGTTGTGAATTTCGACGACAGCACGCTGCCTTTCCTTAAAGCGAAGGAGTGGACCTGGGAACTGGCCGTTGTAAACCGTGGTTGAGACGATGTGGTCCGGTGCTAGCTCCACCAACGCGGTTCCGATGCGCACGACGTAATCAGTCTTCTCCGTTACGTCGCCGGCAGCCCAAGCAAGGCGTGGCATCTGGCCCAGAATGGGCACCAAGCCGGCGAACTTGAGAAGCGAGCGGCGGTCGATGGTCACGACTCGAGTCCTTCCGAAAAAATAGGCGCCGCCTTTAACGGTATAGAGCGATGCTTTCTAGCCCTACAAGGGCGAGATTCTCAAGCAGACGCGTGGGCGGCTAAGTTTGGGTGCGCATGAACCGGCACAAGGGTAAGCCGAAGCGATGGTGGGCACGGTCAAGGCCGGGTGCGAAGCCTTCGAAGCTGGCCTCCGCGATTTGATTTATCGCGGCGCACCCGGGGTGGTTGGCTAAACTGCTCACCCGCCCGTCAAGGGCCTGGAAAACTGGCCCAAGCTGTTCGAAGCGCTGAACGGCGGCGAGGGCGTCATCAAGGCGTTTTGCGAAGTCAATCAGCTATGAGGAAAGTCGCCCGACGTGCTGCAGAGACGAAAGCCGAGCGCTCGGTGGTCGTCGGGCGTGCAGAGTGCCGGGACTACGCGCACTCGTCGCACCTGGAGTGGCTCGAGACCAACGAGACGGGTGCCTACGCGATGGGAACCGTGTCCGTGGCCAACACGCGAAGGTACCATGGTCTCCTTGTTGCCACCCTCAGGCCGCCCGTCGACCGCATTGTGACTCTGGCGCGTTTAGAGGAAACGCTGCTCGAAGCGGGCAGGGACATTCCGCTTGCCACAAACCAATACCCGGGAGCCGTTCACCCGAAAGGCTTTGAGTTGCTGGAGGAGTTCCGGCTCGACCCGTGCCCTACGTGGGTATTCCGAGTTGGCGAAGCCCGCATCGAGCGCCGGTTGTTCCTGGTTGCCGGACAACAGACGGCGGTCATGGTCTACCGGAGCGACCAGTCCGTCCGCTTGCGCGTTGAACCGCTTCTCGCATTTCGCGACTACCACGCGCTCGGCCATCGAAACGGCGGTGCGAACGCGACGGTCCTCGAGCAAGCGGCGCATGGCGTTCGAGTGCTCACCTTCCGCCCTTACCCTGGCTTCCCACCGATGTTTCTCTACCACCCGGGCGAGTCCTTCGCGCCCGCCGCTGTCTGGCACGAGAACGTCGAATACCTGGAGGAACTCGACCGGGGCCTGGATTTCCGCGAGGACCTCCTTTCCCCTGGTGCCTTCATCCTCGCCGTTGGGCCAAACCGCGTGGGCTGGGTCGTGGCGACCCTAGAGTCCTCTGCACCGGCGGACGCCGCGACCGTCCTTCGTCTCGAAACGGAAAGGGCAACTGCCCGAGAGACGGCAACAGACCCAGTGGAGGCGTGCCTCGAAAGAGCTGCCGAGCAGTTCTCGGTGTCTAGGGCGGATGGTTCACCCACCGTCATCGCCGGGTATCCGTGGTTCACCGATTGGGGGCGGGACACGATGATTTCCTTACCCGGGCTGCTCATCGCACGGGGAAAGCTCGATGTGGCCCGTCAGGTGTTGGAGGGTTTCCTGCGCCGTCTCGACGGTGGCCTAATCCCTAATCGGTTCCCCGACCAGGCCGGTCCCGCGGAATACAACACGGTCGACGCCACACTCTGGATGTTTCAGGCGGTCCACGCTTACCTCGTTGCTAAGGGAGACCGCGCGTTTCTCGAAGAGGTCTTTTTCCCGGCTGCCCGCGGAATCATCGAGGCGCATCTGAAAGGGACGCACCACGGAATTCACGTCGACGCCGAGGACGGTCTTCTGGTCGCTGGCGGTCCAGGCGCCAACCTGACCTGGATGGACGCTCGCGTGAATGGGCAGCCGGTAACTCCAAGACACGGAAAGCCCGTGGAGGTGAACGCCCTCTGGTATAACGCCCTGCGACTGATGGAGGTCTGGGCCGGCCAGCTCGGCGACGCTGCGGAGTCCTCCGGGTATGCTGAGCTCGCCCAGCAGGTGGCGCGCTCCTTCGACTCTCTGTTTTGGAATGCGAGGGACGGCTTCCTTTACGACGTGTTGCTTCCGGAGGGGCCGGACAGACGGCTACGCCCAAACCAGCTTCTGGCGCTCAGCCTGCCATTCCCGCTCTTGGATGAGGCTCGGCGGCTCTCGGTTCTGCTTCGAGTGGAGGCTGAATTGGTGACGCCCGTCGGACTGCGGACCCTGTCCCACTCCGAGCCCGGCTACCAGCCTTTCTACTGCGGTGGCCCCGCGCAACGTGACGCCGCTTACCACCAGGGGCTGGTGTGGCCGTGGCTGCTTGGCCCCTTTGTGGACGCGTACCTGGTGGTGCACGGGAACACGCAGACGACCCGGAGCCACTGCCGCCGCTTACTCGCCGGGCTGGAAGCCCACCTCCTCACGCAGGGGTGCCTGGGCTCGGTGTCCGAATGCTTCGAGGCCGAAGTCCCCTTTCGCCCAGTGGGAGCCCCGGCCCAAGCCTGGAGCGTCGCCGAGTTGTTTCGTCTCCGCAGTCAAGTCCTCGTCGAGCCTCGGAGCGATTCGAACGCGCGACCGGCGGTTTAGGAAGGCTCGCCGGCCCCTCGAGTCGGCTCCATCAAACCGATGATTGTTCCTTCGGGATTGGCGATCCATGCAAATCGACCCTGAGGAATGGGCACGGGCCCGACGACAGTCTTTGCACCGAGCTCCGATGCGCGAGCCAAATAGGCTTCAAGGTTCTCAACCTCGACGTAGATGTTGACGTAATTGTGAGGTTCATGGCCGAGCGAACTAATGTGACCTTGAATTCCACGACCACTAGCGGTCGAAATCACTCCCGCGGGGCCTGCTCTTTCAATGCGCCAATCGAAGAGCTTCCCGTAGAAGGCTTCCGTTTTATCGCGGTCTCGACAGCCGATTTCGAAGTGGATGACCGCGCGACCCATGCAATCCTCCCTCGTTGCGCTAGGCCTCAGTTAGCAGAGTGCTCCCCCCTGCTCAGACTCTACTTCAGTGCGGAGCGGCCCGCTTTCGGCAACCGAACGCCGGCCTTGCGTGCCTTCGAGAGCCCAATGGCGATGGCTTGCTTCTTAGACATTCGCCCGTGCTTCTGAGAGTGCTTATGGCGCATGTTTTCAGCTACGTAGGCCCCCGCCGTGTGGAAACTTTATTCCCCCGTCGCTTCGCAGCGGCCGCTTTCGGCTTCGTGACGCTCTCAGGCATGCTCCACCTCCTCCGGAAGCTCGATGACAACTCGGACGCATTCCAACTCTTCATCGACCTCGTTGGAGTCAAAGCTCAGCTCATCCGACAGGAGTATCTCTTCCTAAAGACAGCTTTCTTCGGCTTCCGGCGTGTCAGCATTTAAGCAGCCCTGGTAGTGGGCGGGGGCCATGCAGGATGAGGGCCAAAAGCCCGCGCAGAACTTGTGCAGCGAAGAGCAATGGACTGTGTCATCGCCACATGACGAGATGAGGCAAACTGCGACAAGGGGTCGCAGGGCGCCCACAGCCGCCTAGAGCACTCAGGAGGTTGTGACGGAAGGCCGCTCACCAGATGCACGCGGCGGAGACTGGCTGGCGCTATTCTGCCGAACGGCCGCGTTCGCTGCCGTCAGCTTGGGCCTGCCCCTTTGCCAACAGCGCCTCAGGCTCGTCGCACCGGACCGGACTTGAGGTGCAGTTCATGGAGGACAAGCCATTCCCGAAAACAGAAGGTGACGTGCTTTCGTCGGTACCCAGGGACGGTTCGCAAACTCGCCGGCCGAGTTGCGACGCTGGAAAACACAGCCTCGACGTCTAGCAACCCGAGCAGGACGGCATCGTCTGCCATCGCCTGACTTTCGCCGTCTTTGAGCGGCCGGCGGCCTTCCGTCGAGAAGGACCGCACGAAGAACCTGAAGCGTTCGAGGTCGTCCGAAAAACGCCGCCGCGCAAAGGGGGCTCGCAGACGAACCCACAGGCTTCGCGCCTCGTCCATCGGAAGCCAGGCACGACTCAAAGGGGAGCACGTCATCCGCGGGCTCCGGAAAGAGGCCATTCCCCCTGCGGTTTCGACTCTCCCCACCATGCGTGGTGTAGATGGTCACTGCCTGGTTCTTTGGCAAGAGGACTCGCAGCCGAGTCGCGCTCCATTTTCAATCCGAGCGAAATCAGCCGGCGCATCAGTCGTTATTCGACGAGGTTGGCATTGCTGATGGCTGTTTCTTCGCGCTTTCCATGGGCCCACCTCTTGACGACGGGACCTGACAGCCTCTGGGGGTCTCCTATGATGCACACGGAAGTGATGGTGACCAGGACGATGGTCACGTCACCGGCCGAGCAAGGTTTCAGGCTGTAAGGAGGAAAGCTTCGGACGCGCTGGCCGCGACTCCAAAGACTTGGAGGAAGTGACCCCGGCGCGATTCGAACGGAGGAACAGCTAGCACGTCTGCATCGGCATTTGTCTGCCAGCCTTCGGATCCATGGTGGCGCTAGCTCGTGGCTCACCAGTTTCTCCAGTTCGTTCGGTCTCCCGAGGACAGGACGCGGGTGCGGAGATCTCTGTCTTCCTCCTCAATAAGTACAGCCGCGTCCAGCGCTCGAGGACCGCCTGGAAGAAGTTACCGCCGTTCCAAATCAACTGGCTCTTTCCGAAGCACGATGCGGCGGGGAACTTCGTCGGGAACGAACCTCGGCAGTCAGTGTCGATGCTTCTTGAGGACATCGACGAGATGCTTCAGCAGACTCGAAGCGTGTCCCTCATCGACGGTTTGCTTCATCAGCTCTACTACAAGGCGCGCCCCGCCGTCTGACCGGTGCCACCACCTCTGAGTCAGGCGAGGATGTTTGTCCAGTCCTCCGTGGAGACTGCGCCGGAACGGACTTCGCGCACCCGCTTCTCCAACTCGGCGATCCACGCGCCGGCGGCGCCGGCATCGACGCGGTTGTTGAGGCCAAGAAGAAAGCTCGTGCGCTATTCGCGCGCGCTCCCGGACGCGAAGCGGGAGAGCGGCGGTGAGGAGGAGGACTTGGAAGACATCCGTCGCAGCATACCGAGCGACACGAGAGGAGGTAGGGGCGGCTCTGATCTCAAACCACCACGACCTGGAGATGACCAAGCCCGCGACTTTGTGGGCGGCGCTCCTTGACGACGATCTCCACGTCCTGGCCCAAAGCGTTAAGAAACCTAATCAACCTGCCCGTTGAGAAACCGGAGAGCTTGCCACGAAGGAGCGCCGATACCTTGGGCTGGTCAATGCCAAGTACCTTGGCGGCGGCCGCCTGGGTCAGTCCCTTGGCCTCGATTATTGCGGAGATTTTGGCGGTCAGCTCCGCTTTGGCCAAGGCCTCTTCAGGAGCATCGAGCCCCAAATCGGCGAAGACGTTTCCACTGCTGATCTCATAGTTACTTCTCTTCATCTGATTTCTCCTTGCGCTCTGCCTTGGTGCGCCGCTGGGCGTGAATCTCCACAGCCAGCTTCAACCTCGCTCTCACTTTGGCGATTTCGGCTGGGGAGGTCTTGGCTCCCTTCGTCGACTTCTTCTGGAAGGCGTGGAGAGCGTAAACGACGCCAGCCAGCTTCACCGTGTAGACCGCTCGGTAGGCGTTTCCGTCGAAGTCCTCCACAACCTCGACGACGCCCGCCCCGCCAAACCCTTTCAGAGGTTTCCCATCGGGGTGCTTCTTGCCAGCCTGAGCCAGGTACAGGGCGTATCCCATGCTTCGTTGCACTTCGCTGGGAAACCTCTTGAGGTCCTCCCGGCTGCTCGAAACCCAAACGAGCGGCTTGATGATTGTCAGTGGGGTCGATTCCACCGAGGAGACTATGCCAAATCGGGCATGGAACATCAAACTTGGCGCCGGAGGATCCGAGCTGCCGGGCGTCGCGTAGCCGAGCTGGACTGGGTGGTCGCCCTCCGCAGCGCCCCGGCCGCTCAATGGCCGCGACAGCCTCAGCTAAGGTGCACCAGCACGGCCCAACCGTTGAACCAACTCCGCTCGGCTGCTCAAGTGCCCGATGTGACAACCTCGGAGCTGAGTTCAGGTGAAGGAACTGGTCGAATAGCATGGGCCACCACCCGGAGACCCCGGTGTCTTGTCACTAATGACTGGCAGGAATGACTGTCAGTCCTGAAAAAGCGGCATCGGTGCTGTCAGCCACCCGTGATCCGCTTCGCGCGAGTTTCCGGTGCTCGAGCCTCTCGAAAGAGCAACAGCGACTGAGCCATGAGCACGTCAGCGCGGTCGCCTGTGCGAGAGCGCATCGTCACGAATTTTGCACGCCTGCAGTTCCAAGATTCACTTCTCACCAGATGCACGCGGCAGAGACTGGGTGGCGCTATTCTGCCGAACGGCCGCGTTGGCTGCCGTCAGCTTGGGCCTGCCCCTTTGCCAACAGCGCCTCGGGCTCGTCGCACCGGACCGGACTTGAGGTGCAGTTCATGGAGGACAAGCCATTCCCGAAAACAGAAGGTGACGTGCTTTCGTCGGTACCCAGGGACGGTTCGCAAACTCGCCGGCCGAGTTGCGACGCTGGAAAACACAGCCTCGACGTCCAGCAACCCGAGCAGGACGGCATCGTCTGCCATCGCCCGACTTTCGCCGTCTTCGAGCGGCCGGCGGCCTTCCGTCGAGAAGGACCGCACGAAGGACCTGAAGCGTTCGAGGTCGTCCGAAAAACGCCGCCGCGCAAAGGGGGCTCGCAGACGAACCCACAGGCTTCGCGCCTCGTCCATCGGAAGCCAAGCACGACTCAAAGGGGAGCACGTCATCCGCGGGCTCCGGAAAGAGGCCATTCCCCCTGCGGTTTCGACTCTCCCCACCATATGTGATGTAGATGGTCACTGGCTGGATCTTTGGCAAGAGGACTCGCAGCCGAGTCGCGCTCCATTTTCAATCCGAGCGAAATCAGCCGGGCGCATCAGTCGTCATTCGACGAGGTTGGCATTGCTGATGGCTGTTTCTTCGCGTGACTGCCAGCGCGTCCGAAGCCTTCCTCCTTACAGCCTGAAACCTTGCTCGGCCGGTGACGTGACCATCGTCCTGGTCACCATCACTCCCGTGTGCATCATAGGAGACCCCCAGAGGCTGTCAGGTCCCGTCGTCAAGAGGTGGGCCCATGGAAAGCAAACATTCGAACGACTGGTTTCGCTCCTTCGCGCGCAGCGCCTCAAATGCCGCAGGTCGGCCCTCCGCCTTCGTGCTGTCCGTGGCAGTGGTCCTGGTGTGGGGCTTGAGCGGACCACTGTTCCACTTCTCGGACGCCTGGCAGCTCATAATCAATACCAGTACGACCGTTGTCACGTTCTGGATGGTCTTCGTTATCCAATCCTCGCAAAACAATGACACTCACGCACTCCAACTCAAGCTGGACGAGCTCATCCGAGCCACGGAGTCGGCGCGGAATGTCTTCCTGGGCTGCGAGGGGCTGCCCGAAGAGGACCTGGCAGCGTTTCAGATGGAGTTCGATGCGCTCCAGAAGCGTGCTCGGGAGCGAGCAGCGACGAGACGTTCGAGCAGTGGCTGAGACGCTAGTCGGCCCGCGGATAGCGAGAGCCGCTTCTGCCGCACGCGAGACAGTAGGACATGGCGCCCTCACGATTTAGGGCAGCACCACGTCGGTCGCCTCGAAACCTTATGCGCGCCTAGGTCGTCCGGCGGAGCGCACCATTCGGAGCGCGACCAGCAGAATAATGGCCCCGATGAACGCGATGACGACGGTGCCTGCGACGCCCGCGAGCGGCGCATGCCAGTGCATGCTTTGGAAGAGCCAGCCGCCGATGAAGGCGCCGACCACGCCAATGATGACGTCAGCGCCGAGGCCGTAGCTGCTTTTGACAACCGCATTTGCAAGGAAGCCCGCGACCGCGCCAATCACAACCCACAGCAAGAAGGTTTCGAGAGTCATTTGGTGCTCCTTAGATTGGTAAGAAAAGTAATCGAGGATGCCTCGTTATCGAAGGAGCGGGCGTGACCTCGAGTTCACCCCCGGAAAAGTTCACTCACTGGTTCTGTTGGTGGTCGTTCTGTTGGTGGTCGTTCTGTTGATGGTCGTTCTGTTGGGGGTTGTTCTGTTGGTGGTCGTCCCGTCCGTCGTGATGCTCTTCCTGCACCGGCGGCCCCGCATGGGCGTAGTGCTCGTCCGGCCCGTGATGGTCCGGGTCGGACGTTACACAGCCGAGACCGGTGAGGCACATCGAGAGCATCACTGCGCTCACAATCGCGGAGGCGAGTCGCACAGAAATCCTTTGTTCCCGCTGGGGCTAACTTTTTAAGATAGGTATGAACTGGGCGAACGCACCTGGGTCGTTCAGAAACTAGATACCCAGGGTCAGCTGCGCTCGGTGTGTTCCCGGTCGCCTTCCGAATTGCGTGAATCCGGGTAGTTGCACCGTCGAAGCCCGACGCTCATGTTCCAATCCGCGCATCTGGGAAGCGTCGCCTAGGTTCTCCTCTTGGCCGCGCTGGATTCCTGCCGGCGATGACTGCGAAAGGCACCTCAACTCCCTGGAGTTGCTCAGATCGCGCGCGAGTCGTCCGTCGCCGACTTGCAGCTCGGCCAACAACCGCCTAACTGTTAAGTGCAGTTCAGGGCGAGGAAGCCCCTACCGCGGGAAGTAAGGCTCCAAAGCGATGATTCCGACGCTGACGCTCTGCGATCGCCTCGCCGACATGCGTCAGCTGTCTGTGGCGAGTGCCTCCGGATTTCGGTCTTCCGACCCGCGGTCGCGCGCGACGACCCTCGGGCGTGACCTGGTTCGAATGGGGTTGAAAAGGGGTGACCGGCTCGCGGCGGTCCTTCCCAATGGCTCAGAGTTCGTTGCGACGTTTATTGCCTGCCTCGAGCGCGAGCTGACCTTCGTTCCCGTCCACCCTGATGTCTCGAGCGAAGAACTGATGCAGCGTCTTGGCGCTGCGGGCGCCACCGCCGTGACCTCCCCGGGGGAGGGGCTTCGCTGGAATTCCATCGGAACCTCATCACCGTCGGCCTCCACCCGCATACCGGCCATCATCTTGTTCACGAGCGGGAGCGCAGGAGCCGCCCGGCCAGTGGCGGTCTCAGCCGAAGCCCTCATGCATGTGGCTGACACCCACCATGCAGCGCTCGGCTACGCCCCTGGCGACGCCATCACCGGCTACCTTCCGTGGAGCCACGCCTTCGGGTTCACTCTCGAGCTCTTGATGGCGCTTCTGTACGAGGGAGCGCTTCGTTCCATCCCTGCCGCTGCCTTTCCCGAAGCCTTCGACGCCTCACCAGGCGACTGTTTCTTTACGGTCCCCCGGATGCTCGAACGCCTGGCCGACCGGTCGCTCGGCAACGTGCAGTCGGGCATCGTGGGTGGCGCGCCTGTGCAAGGCCGACTCCGGCGCCGCCTTCAAGCGACTCAACTTCGCGTGGGGTACGGACAGACGGAGTGTTCCCCGGGCGCGTCGCTCGGCAATGCCGGGGAGTGGGAGCACGATGACTTCCTCGGACGTCCGCTCGGGTGCGAGGTGGTTCTCCGCTTCAGTTCAGGCGAACCCGTCGGCGAACTTGCGCTGCGAGGTCGCAATCTAGCCATGGGGTATGTGCAAGGCGACGAGCTCATTCCCGTTGTGTCGGCGGATGGTTGGCGCGCAACTGGCGACCTCGCGACGCGCTCTGGTGACGGCTTCGTCTTTCAAGGAAGGAAAGACGAGCTCTTCAAGCTCAACAATGGGCGGATGGTTAACCCGGTTCCACTCGAGCGGCCGTACGACGGGCGTGTTCTCTTGATTGGTCAGGGCCGCGAAGCTGTCCAGCCGCTGCTGCTAAGAGGCGAGGTGCCGCCGGCCTTTGCGCTCCCTGTGCCCTATCGAGAACCCATCCTGATGCCGGAAGCCTTCTGGAGCGCGTGTACGACGCCGACCGGAAAGGTGTCCAGGCAGCGTGCCCAGCTTCTCTTTTATCAAGTATGAGCCCTCCGTCTCTCAGCCTGAACTTCGACGGTCGGCGGCAGCTGAAGCCCTCGGACCTTGAGGGCGCGGCGCATCCCATGATGCTTTCCTTTTCCACTTTCGCCCGTGATCGAGTGGCACGCTGCGCCCGTTTCGTGAAGGAGCATGCGGAGGCGGGCCACGCAATCTACGGACTGTCCACCGGGTTCGGCCCGCTGGTGTCGTTCAGTGCGTCCGCCGATGCGTTGGCTCAAGGGAGCGGGCTTCTCAACCACCTTCGTACCGGCCAGGGGGACATGCTCTCGCCGGCCGTCGCGCGGGCGATGTTGCTAGCGCGAGCCTGGTCAATGGGGCAGGGGCACTCCGGGGTCAGCGTGGAGGTCCTCGACGCGCTGAGCGCCGCCCTCGCCACCGCCTGGGCGCCGGCGGTTCCTGAGTGGGGGTCCGTTGGAGCCAGCGGAGACCTCGCTCCTCTGGCACATGCTGCAGCGGCGCTCTGCGGTGAGGGCGAGGCATTCCTGGGCGAGGAACGCCTTCCGGCCGCTGCGGCGTTGGAGCGCGCCGGGCTGCGCCCTTTGGTCCTCCAAGGGCGAGACGCACTGGCCCTGGTCAACGGCACTTCGTTGACCGCTGCGGCAGCCTCACTCGCAGTCGCCTCCGCGCGCCGAGCCGTCTCAGTGACTCTCGAACTCTCAGCGTTGCTGGTGGAAACAATCGGCGCGGCCGGAAGTTTCACCACGCCCGAGCTGCTTGCACTAGCAGGCCATCCTGCGGGGCAGAGGGTGGCGCAGCAACTGGAAGCACTATTGCGAGGCTCGACAGCGAAGCGGGACCGGCCGCTACAGGAAGCTTATAGTCTGCGGTGCGTGCCGCAGCTGGTTGGCGCGGTCGAGGAGACCGTTAACCACGCGCAGCAGGTGATTACCAACGACCTCAACGGCGTCAGCGACAATCCGGTGTTTTTTCCAGATGAAAAGAGCGTGATTCACGGGGGAAACTTCTTTGGCCAGCAGGTCGCATTCGTTTCCGACGCGCTCAACTTGGCGCTCACCCAGCTCGCTAACCTTGCAGAGCGGCAGCTCGATCTGCTCCTTGATCCGGCGCGCAACGGAGGCCTCCCACTCCTTCTCTCTGCCAAGCCCGGAGCGCAATCGGGACTCGCTGGGGTGAACCTGTCGGCCACGGCGATCGTCGGCGCGATGCGCCGTTACGCCACTCCCGCCAGCATCCAAAGTCTTCCCACCAATGGCCAGAACCAGGATGTGGTGCCGTTCGGAACGCAGGCAGCGCTCGAAGCCCTCCGACAAGCCGAGAGGCTTGCTCTGGTTCAGGCCTCACTTGCGCTTGGCCTTCGACAGGCGGCGTATCTGGGTGGGCCGCTTCCAACCTCCGCGGCTGGCAGCGGGCTTCTGGAACAGCTCACTGCATGGGTGCTACCGGTTGACCCGGATCGGCCGTTGGGGGCAGACGTCCGGCGTCTGGTCCATGAGCTTCACGCGCGGCAGCGCGGAGCGCCGGACGTTTCTTGACGGGAGTCGGCGGCGCGGCATCCCAAAACTCGTAGAAGTTAAACCACTGGTACGGGTACCGGCGGACGAGCGCTTCGAGCTGAAAAACGTACTGCTGGACCCACGTCCGGAGTTGAGCGTCGCGGCTTTGGTCGCTCCGGAAGCTCAGTTGCGCCGGCGGTTCCGCAAAAAAGCGGTAGGTTGCCGGTGCCACCTGCACCGAGAACGTTGCGATCAGCGGTGCGCCGCTCAAGGCGGCAAGCAGGAACGGACCGACCGGGAAGGGGGCCTCGTGGCCTAGGAAGGGGACGCGGACCACATGACGGTCGATGGGGCGGTCTCCCTGCACGGCAAGGACCGTACCCTCGCGGAGCGACCGGAGCATTTCCAACGACGAGAACAGGTCCGAGCCCACCTCGATGATCCGCGGCCGCGGACCCTGCGCCCGGTCCATGTATCGCGTCAACTTCTCATGGTCCCCGCGGTATGCGACGACTGCCAGCTTCTCTCCCGCCTCTCCCAGCAACTCAGCCGCGACCTCCCAGTTCCCCAAATGGGCGGTGAGGAGGATGGCTCCGCGACCGTTCGCGGCAGCCGACCGGATGTGGTCGATGCCATTCTCCTCGTACCGGAACACCCCTTTGCCCCGGGTGGCGAAAAGCGCGCGGTCCACCATGGTGCGCGCGAAAGCGAGGAAGTGGCGATAGGTGCGGCCGAGGCGCACCGGCAATGGTGCTGGCCCCAGTGTCCGTTCAAGGAACTGCAGCGAAGCGTTGCGCGCTGAGCGCCACGTGCAAAGAAAATAGAATGTCACTGGGTACAGAACCCAATAGGCGAGGGAGAGACCGAAGCGCCGCGTTACCTGAAAGAAGAACCAGTGGCCAAACACGCCGCCTCGGCTTTGGCCTGTCCACTGAGTTGCCTCGGGCCGTGGCGGCGAGCGCATCGCCTCCAGGCCGCCAAACAACGCGAAGGCTGCCATCACCACCGCCGCCGCGATGGCCGGGCGAAGCCCCTGGTGCACGAGGGCCGCCCATCCGGTTGCAGCGATCAGTGCGGGGAGTGCACCGAGCCCAGCGAGCACGCAGGCCAGTCCAGCGACTAGCCGGAGCCACGGCTCGACCGTGTCAAGGCTACACACAATGCCAGCCGCCGCAGCCGCAGCCCGCCAGCCGGGTCCCTGTCCGCCGAGCCAGGCCCAGCTGCGCAGCGCGAAGAGGGACAATCCCGGGCGACGGGGGAGCCGTTTCAACCGTGGGCCTAGCGGGAGTGGCAAAGGCATCCGCAGGCAGGCGGCCGTGTTGAGCGCCACAATGCGGATGTTGTCCACAACCAAACGAAAATGCGTGACGCGGTCGGCAGGATAGACGACGTGGATGGGAACCGTGCGAATTGGGATTCCAGCCCAGGCTGCACGGAGCAGGACATCGGCCTCGAATTCGTAGCGTCGGCCCCACGGCTTCAGCTGTACGGACTCAGGAAGCGGGTAGCCCCGGAAACCAGACTGGCTGTCGGGCACCCGGATGCCAGTTTCGAACCAGATCCAAAAATTGGACGTCTTGCGACCAAACTCGCTCGAGGCTGGAGCACCGGCAGCGACCAGGTCTCGGACGCCGAGAATGAGCGCGCCGGGGTTCTTCAGCGCGGCTTCCAGGAACTGAGGCAGGTCCTCCGGAAGGTGTTGTCCGTCCGCGTCCAGCGAGATGGCATAGGCAAAACCCCGCTCATGGGCGGCTTCGAGCAGCCGACGGAGAGCGGTTCCCTTGCCCGTGTTGGCGTTGCGGCGGAGAACCGTCGCGCCTGCTGCCTGCGCGCTCTCGGCGGAACCGTCTGTCGAGCCGTCGTCGAAGACGATGACCGTCGTGACATGTTTAACCGCTCCGCGGACGACGTCGCCGACTGTGCGAGCATTGTTGAAGACGGGGATGATGACGCACGCCTGCGCGAGGTCGGAACAGCACGGTGCGGGTTCAGGCTTCACCAGAGCATCTCGCGCCCGGGCGCATTCGTTGTCAAACGCCGCCCGAGTGGCGGAGGCGCGCGGAAACGAGGTACACCCGACTGTGGCTTTTTTTCGTCACATTCGAGCGCAGTTTGGTTTGCTCGCGCGGCAACACGCGACCCCGGGACGTGTTGGCGTCGCCGTGGGCTTGGGCGTGATGCTGGGGTGTAGTCCGTTCCTAGGCCTTCAGGTTCTCCTCGCTCTGGCGTCCGCGAGGCTCTTTCGTCTCAACACCATCGCTGTCGTGCTCGGCGTGCAGATTTCCATTCCTCCGCTCACGCCGCTCATTCTGTTCGCCACCGCCCAGCTGGGAGCCCTCGTGCTTCGAGGCCACTGGCTTCCGCTCCGGCTGGCCCATTTTCGTGGCGTTCCACTCGGAACGTTGGTGGCAGACTTGTTCCTCGACATGCTGGTGGGAGGAGCGCTTTTCGGGGGGGTGTGCGCCGTCATTCTGGGTACCGCCTGTGCCTTCGGTGTTTCGCGAATGCACCGGCAGGCTGCCGCGGCCCATGGACGCTGACGTCCTCATCATCGGCGCGGGACCCGCCGGAAGCGTCGCGGGGTCCATCCTGGCGCGACACCGGCACCGGGTGATGACGCTCGAGGCGGGGACCTTCCCCCGCTTCCAGATTGGTGAATCGCTCCTTCCGCGCTCGAATGACATCCTCGCCGAGGCCGGTTTGCTCGAGGCGGTGGTGGCCCGCGGGTACCAGGCCAAGAACGCTGCCCTTTTCCTTCAAGGCGAGACGCGGGCACGCTTTTGCTTTGCGGAGGTCTTTCCGGGGCAACGGACCCAGACTTTCCAGGTGCCCCGGGGAGACTTCGACCAGACGCTGGCCACGACCGCTCGGCAGCACGGCGTGGATGTTCGCTTCAACCAGCGTGTAGAGGCAGTCGAGTTCGATGCCGCGGGAGCGGTGGTTACCGCCACCGACGTCGAGACCGATCAACGCACCGAGATTCGAGTGCGCTTCGTCCTCGACTGCAGCGGTTACGGTCGGGTCCTACCAAGGCTCCTCCAGCTCGAGCGTCCTTCGGTCCTCACTCCGCGCGTGGCGCTCTTCACCTGGGTCGAAGGGGACGAGCGTCCGGCTGCGGATCGCGAGGGAGACATTTGGATCTGCATTCATCCACGGGGAGCCTGGGGCTGGATTATCCCCTTCTCCAATGGTCGGACCTCCGTAGGCTTGGTGATGGAGCCGGCGATGTATGAGGGCGTTCCGGGCTGCGACCGCGATCGATTGTTCAAGCTTCTTTTCGAGGATGAGAACATCCGGGAGCGGTTACGGCGCGCAGTTCCCGTTCTCAAGACCGTCAAGTTTCAGGCCTGGTCCAGCGCCGTGGAGCGGCTCCACGGTCCGAGGTGGGCACTCACCGGGAATGCTGCAGAGTTTCTCGATCCAGTCTTTTCGTCTGGAGTGACTTTGGCTCTGGAATCTGCGGCGCGCGCGGCAGCACTCGTCCACCGAGACCTGACCGGCGAGCCCGTCGATTGGGGGGCCGAATACGACGGGATGGTGCTCAAGGCGGTTGGAGTCTTTAAGGTCTTCGTCCGCTCCTGGTATGCGGGTGAACTTCAGAGGGTCTTGCTCCGAGTCAACAAGACAGATGCTATCAAGCGCTCAATCACCGCAATCCTGGGTGGCTACGTCCTCGACTCGAACAACCCGTTTGTGCGCGAGCCGAAACGCGCACTCGCCGCGCTCCTGAAGTTGGGCTGAGCCAGGCTCCCCTCGGACTCAGGGTCGGAGCAGCTCGGTCAGGGTCTCGAATGCGAAGCCGCGCTCCTTCAGGCGCTTCAGCACCAGAGGGAGGTGGCGGACCGTCTGTTCTCGGAGTTTCGTGTTGCCCCGGAGCTGGCCATCGTGGAGCGCCAGAATACTGCCGGCGCTGGCTCGTTCGGCAAGGGCGAGAGCGCGCCGAGATGTGAGGGGGAAGACGCCGTCCCGGGCGGTGTGAGTCCAGGTGACCACCGTCAAGCCCAAAGCCCGCGCCGCGGCATGCACCGCCGGATTGCGAATGCCCACCGCGGGCCGGTAGTACGTGGAGGCGCTTCCAATCAATCCGGCGAGCACCTCCTGGCAACGCCGGAGGTCCTGCCCTAAGCGGACAGCGCTGAAGAGGTCCAACCCCGTACCGTGACTGTAAGTGTGGTTTTCCAGTTGGTGCCCCGACGCGTGGAGGGACCGTGCAAGCGAGCGGTGGAGCTCAAGTTGACGACCGATGCAGAAGAAGGTCGCCCTGGCTCGGTGCACATCGAGGATCTCGGCGATGCAGGCGGTGTGACGAGGATCCGGTCCGTCGTCGAAAGTGAGCGCCACAGCGGGGCGCGTGGGACCGCGCCAGACGATAGGCCCAAACAGAGACACCCTGGGGTGAAGGACACCGAGCGTCGCGGTGGTGAGAAGGGTGCCGGTAGCCACGGCTGTAGCGACCGCCGCATCAAGTCCGGACATGACGCACCACGGTCATGGATTGACCACCGCCCAGCGCGACGCCATGCACGGCGCAGGCCGAACCCACCGGCGATGCTTGCACCCGTGTCGCGGCAGCCACCAATCGAAGCAACCCGGCGGAGGCATGAAACCCGAAGTCCGAGTCGATGAATCGCGCTGGTGCGGGCAGCAAATCCGCCAGGCCCCAGGTCTCCGCTTTCAGCACTTCGTCGCTCGCGGCCGAGAGGGAAACCGAGCCGACTCCGCTGGCTCCCTCAAGAAGGAGCGGACGCAGTTGCTCCCGGGTCGCAAAGCGAAGAACTGGGCAAGGATGTGCCGTGAGCGTGCAGCGCTCCACAGAGAGCGCCCCTGGCGCCGCCCCGAGAAGAACAGCGGCAGCACCCTCTCCAAGCGACAGCGCCTGTGAGCATTCGAACGACCGGTATCCGGCTGCGAGGCTCTCCGTCCATTCATCCGCCGCCACCACCAGAACCCTGTCGGAGCGACCGCTGTCGAGAAGCGTCATGCCGACTTTCAACGCGGATTCCCCGGAAACCTCACGAGCGGTCATCGTCAGCGCTGGCCCATGGGAACCGAGCAGGATGGAGAGCTGTCCCGCGGGTGAGTGATGGACCGACTGCTGGAAAGCGATAGGGCGGCCGAATGCCGCACCGCGTGTGGCGATGCCATCGAGAAACTCTGCAGTCGCGGCCAACGCCCCGTAGCCAGTCCCGAAAACCAGCGCCAAGTCTGCCATTTCCCCCTCGTTCGCAAGCGCCCGCTGCGCCGCAACCAGCGCCATTCGCTCGAGTCTAGTGAGGCGCTTCGCGCGGCCGTCGGCGAGCTCCGGCAGCGTTCGGACGCGGAACGCGTCCTCGACACCGGGTGCAACTAGCCCCAGTCCGAGGATGCTGACGGTCATGGCGCTCCCCGAGCGAAGACCAAAGTGGCATTGTTTCCCCCAAAACCAAACGAATTGGACAGCGCGACCTCGAGTGGTGCGACCAAGCCGTCGGGGGGAACATGACGCAGCGAAAGGAGCGGATCCGGTTCGGTGAGCCCGGCGGTGGACGGTGCAAAGCCAGCGCCGAGGGCGAGGACGCAGAAAACGGCCTCCATTGCACCGGCCGCGCCCAGCGTGTGGCCGGTGGAGCCCTTGGTGGAGCTGACCAGCGGACCGGGTGGCTTGAAGAGCGCTGCCAGGGCGAGCGCCTCCGCACGGTCATTCGCAGGCGTGGCCGTGCCGTGGGCGTTGACATAGTCGACTGCGGAGGCTTCCACCCCTGCGTCGGCAAGGGCTGCAGTCATCGCCTCCATCGCGCCCCGACCTTCAGGGTGGGGCGCAGTCATGTGGTGAGCGTCGGACGTGCAACCCCATCCGGTGACTCGAGCGAGAACGGATGCGCCGCGGCTTCGAGCTTGGTCCTCGTCCTCTAGCAGGAGGAAGGCGGCTCCCTCTCCCAGGGACAAGCCCTGTCGGTGAAGGTCGAACGGGCGACACGGCTCGCTGGAAAGCAGCTTCAGAGAATGAAAGCCCGCGTAGGTCAACCGGCAGAGCGAATCCACGCCACCGACAAGCGCCCAGGGCTTGCCCTGCCGGATGCAGGCGGCACCGTAGCCGATCGCATTGGCGCTGGACGAACAAGCGGTGGAAAATGTCTGCCGCTCACCGCCCAACGCGAACTCCGATGCCAGGACATCGGCGATTGCGCCGGCGGGATGGTGTTTCAGCAGCTGCCGATTGGGCCGGCCCTCCTGGCCTCGATGACGAAGGTAATGTTGCTCGGATTCCTGAATGCCTCCGGTCGTCGTGCCGACTGCGACGAGACCCTCACCAGAGAGCGCATGGCCCGCGACTGCCTGTCGCGCTGCGAGCAGTGCCAGGGCGACGCTGCGAGATGGGTGCTGGCCGCGGATTAGCTCTTCGTCCACCTCACCGACGGGAAGGACCGGCAGCCCGGGTAGGGAAAAGAGGGAAAGGGGACGCAGCCCGCTGCGAGCAGCCCGGAGTGCGGTCAGGTGAGTTTCAGCACCGACTCCCAGTCCCGAGACGATGCCGAGGCCGGTGATGGCCACGCCGCGCAAGTCTCATCCCTTCGCTGACTCGATGAACGTGGCGAGGGTGGAGATGGACTCGAAATGCTGCCTCGCAGAGCCATCATTGGCAAAGACAACGTTGAACTTGAATTCGATTGCCGAGAGGAGCTCGAGAGCGGAGAGCGAGTCGAGGCCGAGGCGGCTGTCGGGTGCAAAGAGTGGCTCAGAAGAGTCGATGTCCTCGGGTTTCACACCTTCCAAACGAAGCGTTTCCACCAGAAGCGTCTTGAGCTGGCCGGGAAGGGCCTGCTGGGTGTCCGGATTGGCTTTCATAAAACTAGCTGAGACCACCGTCGATCGAAAGGCACTGGCCGGTGACGTAGCCCGCAGCGTCCTCGCAAAGCATGTTGACCATGCCCGCGATTCTCGTCGGGCGTTGCTGCCCGTCGCAAGGGCGTCCGACGGACCAACGCCTCGAGGTGCTGGTCGGACCCCGGACTCGTCCCCTCGGTCCGGACGGCCCCCGCGCAGACGGCATTCACCGTGACTCCCAGCGGCCCGACCTCGCGTGCCAGTGCGCGCGTCAGGCCTATGACACCGCCCCTCCCGGCCGCATCGGCGGTCTCACCGCCATCACCCCGCAAGGCCGCTGGTGATGCGAAGTTGACGATTCTTCCGAAGCGATGATGTCTCATCGTCTTCAACGCTTGCTGGCAAGTGAGGTACGTTGCCCGCACACTCGCGTCCAGTACAGCGTCGAGGTCGACTGTGTTCAGGAACGTCGTTGGAGCATGTGCGTCGAGGCCGCCGGCGTTGACGAGCAGCTCGGGTGAGCGACCCATCTCTGCCAGTCGTTCGAAGAGAGCAGCCACCTGGGCCGATTTTGCCAAATCCACCCTTTCGAATTCGACGTGGAGGTGAGCGTCCGCGAACTCTCGGCCCGCCTCCTCGCGTGCCAAGCCATCATTGGGGTGCACGGCGATCACCGCGTGCCCCTCGCGCGCGAGCCGGCGCACGACTGCCCGGCCAATCGCTTCGGTTCCGCCGGTGACGAGCGCCTGATGTGCAGTGGAGTTCATCGCCGTGCGAAAATCTACCATTGAACGTAGAGCCGGGCCCAGTGCCCATCGGGCGAGTGGCCCGCGATTTCAATCGGGGAGGCTTCCGTCCGCTCCGCACAAGCCGACGCCAGGGCCATCAGGGTTTCGGTTGCGGAGCTCGAGCCAGCTAAGTTGCTCGCAGGCGCCGCGGGTTCGAACCCGAGTTCAGGGTCGCCTAGTCTCGGCCACCGGGTTGGAGGCTGTGAGGATTCCAGAAGAAACAGGGCGGCGACCTCGCCCGCGGGTTCCTCTGCCGAAGCCTGGTAAGCCGATTCAACCAGTTCCACTCCGCCGGTGATGCAGGCGCGCGACTCGCCCCGACTCACGCGTCTGGCGGCCCGGGCCACGGCGGATAAGCCGCTGATGCTGCCTGCTGTAAGCGTGGCCAGAGAACCACGCAGGCCGAGTGCGATCGCCACTTCAGCCGGCGCGGCCGTGGAAAGCGTGTAGACGAAGGTGGAGGGAGAGCCAAACCCGCTTCCGCGCGCCCGAAGGTCTCGCAGGAAGTCCATGTCAGCGGCTTCGGAGGCCTTTGCCGTTCCCAGCAGGAGGTCGGTCTGCGCCGGGCTGTGCGGGGGCAGGCGTGTACCAAGGGATGCTCGAGCGGAAAGGAGAGCGTGTGCCAGCTGGACAAGCACTGTCGCCTCTCGATGCGGCCTCCGTGCCTTTGGGTGGACGACCGCCAGTGGAGGTGCTTCAGGCCAGGCGGCCAACGTGCCACCTGGTGGGCCTGCGCGCGGCGGCGCATTGACCCACACCCCGCCAGGAGTCCACACCGCAACGGACGTGACGGCCACGCAGGTGTTCAAGACGTCACCCCGGTCGCCGCAGGACCACAGCTGTGTTGATTCCGCCGAAGCCTGCGTTGGCGACCAGCGCGAGGCTGCCAGGAGACGTTCGACCGACGCCGATGACCGCGGGCACCAATGCGAACGGGTCCACGGTGCGGAGATTGACGACTGGCGGAAGAATCTGCTGGGCGAGCGTTCGCGCGCAAACCGCTATATCCAGCGCGGCGGCGGCGCCCAGGGTGTGTCCCACGGCGCCCTTGATGGCACAGACGGGCACCGCCCGGTTCGAGAACAGCGAGGCATGAACGACGGCTTCCATTCGGTCGTTCTGAACCGTGCCGGTTCCGTGTGCGTGGTAGCGGTCGATTTCATTCGCCGCCACACCAGAATGTGCCAGGGCTCGCTGGCAAGCGGCGAGAAGCCCCGAACCCGAGGGATTCTGGTGCGGTCTGGTCGAAGCCGTCGACCGCCGTGCCAAAGCCCTCGACCAGTGCGATCGGCTGCCGACCCTGGCTCCGAGCGTGAGCCACCGACTCGACGAGGAGAACAGCAGCGCCCTCGCCCAGCGAGAGCCCCTTGCGCGCGGCATCGAACGGGGCTGCCGGAACCGCCGAGAGCGCCTTGAGCGCATGGAATCCTTGATAGATGAAGGCATGCAGGGCCTCTGCCCCTCCGACAACGACTTCGTCACAGACCCCGTCCTCCACCAGTGCGAGCGCCTCACCGAGCGCGACGGCACTGGAGGCGCAGGCGGCGCCTGTGGTGTAGACCGGTCCCCGTGAACTCGTCGCGGCTGCGAGGGCACGCGCCGGGCGGCCGAGAAGGTCCTCGGTCGGGAAGATGCCACGCTCCTCGCTGGATAGCGCACGCTCCAGCGCTCCCTTGGTGGTGCCTACCACCACGCCGCGTCGCCGAGTGGCTTCGAGGCTGCGTCCCCCGAGAGCATCGGCGAGCGCGGCGAGCAGCAACCGTGATGCTCGGTCCTGTGCCGGCGGTTGGCGGAGCTCTGCCGCCGCGGCGATCAGTTCGACGTCGGCCGGCGCCTCTGAAGCTAGGGAACTGCATAGCCCCGTCGTCGGGAACCGAGTCACCGGCCCGATGGCGGTGCGGCCCTCGAGCAGCGCTGCGACCGTGAGGTCCAGTCCCAGCCCGAATCCAGTCACAGCTCCGATGGACGTGATCGCGGCCGACATTGGATTTGGCCCTCCCGTGGCCTGACTCTGCAGTGGTATGTCCTGTGCCAGCATGAACGGCCTCTTCTGGACGACCGTGTTGCTGGCGTTTCACGCCGCCGCCACGCCACCCGAGCCCCTCCCCCGGGAGCTCCTCGCGCTTCGCGAGTCCCTGCAGCGAACGGAGAAGCTATCCGCGCGCTTCAGCCAGACCCGCCATCTGGCCGCCCTTCGTGATGCGCTCATCACCGAAGGGACTCTAGAATATCAAAAGGGTGGCCGACTCGTCTGGCGGACTTTTCCTCCCGCCGAAAGCGAGGTGGTTGTCGAGGGTCAGCGCGTGACCATCAGCTACCCCGGGATGAGCGCCACCCAGACGGTTGACCTCTCGTCCGAACCAGGCATGGGGAAGGTCTTTGAGACCATTCGCGCCGTCCTTGAGGCTGATTTCGACCGCCTGTTGCCGCTGTTCAATCTGACCGTCGAGCGCAAGGAGCCCCTGAGCGTCTCGCTGACTCCACGGACGCAGGAACTCGCGCGGACGCTGCGGCGAATCCAACTCGACTTCGATCGCAGTCTTCACCTGGCGCGTGTTCTCCTCAACGAGCCCGACGGTGACTCGACTGAGATCTCTTTCCGGGATCAGAGGATTCAAGCTTCGGCACACTGACGATGCGGGCGGGTCTGCATACGGCTCACCGTTGGATGTCCGCTCACCCGGGGGTCACGCTGCTGGTTCCTGCGCTGCTGATGCTCGCTGCCCTCGCCCTCTACGCGCGTACCACCACCGAGCAAGACGTGGGCGCGATGCTTCCGGGGGGCCCTGGTTCCCCGCGAGAGGCAGCCCGCCTGCTGAGCGACTTTGGCGTGCTCAACACCCTACTTATCGACGTCGAGCTTCCGGGAGCAACGGAGGAGCAGCTGGCAGACCGAGGCCAAGCGCTCGCGGCCGGACTTCGCGGGTCGGGCGCGTTCCTTGAGGTGTATAGCGGCCCATCGGCACACGAGATGACGGTGGTGGGGCAGGTGCTGTTTCCACACCGCCTGTACCTCTTCGAGGACCCTGCTGCCGAGATCGAACGGCGGTTGAACCCGGAGCGCATCGAGATGGCCCTGGCTGCACTTAAGCGTCGGCTCTCATCGCCGCAGGCACTGGTCACAAAGGCTAATTTGCTGCGTGACCCTCTCGGCCTCGACGCCGAGCTCGTCGCGGCACTGTCGCGATTGGCGGGGGACGTCCATCCGGTGCAGGGTCAACTGCTTTCGCGGGATGGGCGCCATCTGCTGCTGGTGACGACACCCGCAGGGTCTGCGCTTGATGCACGTGTCTCGCGCGCACTCCTCGACACGGTGGCGACTGAGGCCATCCGGTTGAAGCCCGGTCCCGCAGGCCCGGCGGTAGTGATGTCCGTCGGTGGACCGAGGTTCGCAGCGGAGAGTGCTGCAGCGGTTCGCAAGGACGTGGCCATCACCCTGCTCACATCGGCGGTCGGCTTGATTCTTCTCTTCCTGGTCAGGTTTCGAAGCTTGAGGCTGTTTTTTCTGGCGGCGATCCCGGTCGGGCTTGGCATGGTCGGCGGACTGACGGCTGTCGCGCTCGCCCAGGGACGAATTCATGCACTGACCTTCGCCTTTGGGTCCGTGCTGATGGGCGTCGGTATGGACTATCCGCTCTACCTTCTCAACGCGGCGTCCGTGCACCCCGGAGAGCCCCTCGAGCGGATGCGCACCGGCCTCGACGAGACGTGGCAATCGCTGTGGCTCGGGTTTCTCACCACCCTCATCGCCTTCTTGATGATGCTCCTCTCACAGTTCCCGTTCCTGAGAGAGGCAGCCCTCTTTGCCGGCGCAGGGCTGGTTACCTCGTTCGCAGCCACGCTGATTCTTGCTCGTGCCGCTGTCTGCGCTCTGGGGTCCAAAGCGGTGGCCCGGCATTCCGAGATGGATGCCCGCGCTCCAAACGTGGAGGGTGCCACCCTGGGCGTCGTGTGGGATAGCGGTGGCCATCCTCGTGGCTTCCGTGGTCTTGGCGCCAAGGCTGCGGTTCGACGGTGAGCTGCGACACCTGGACGCTCAGAATCCGCGAACGCTCGCTGACTTCGAACGTGTGACGGGCCGGTTCGGGCTCCGCACGGCAGATTCGTTGGTGGTGGCACGTGGTCGAACGGCGCAGGAGGCCCTCGCTCTCAACGATGCCGTCGGGAGCATCCTGCGACGCTTGACCGACGCAGGCGACACTTTGGGAGCCCTCAGCGTTGGGTCCTTCCTCCCCGCCGTCGTCACACAGCGCGCGAGGGCAAAGCGACTTGCCGAGCTCGATCTCCCGAGAGCCCGGGCACGGCTGTCGGCCGCAGCAGTCGAGGCGGGATTCCTCCCGGATGCCTTTGATGGCTTCTGGGCAGAGGTCTCCGCGGTTGTGGCAGGACGGGTGGCGCCGCTGACCCCCGAGGACTTCAACCGGACATCCCTGGAACCCCTCCTCAACCGAATGCTCCGGTGCTCGGCGGACACATGCATCGTCGTCACCCCGGTGCAGACCGTTGGGGCTGCCGAGGTCGCCTCGCTGAGCAAAGAACTGCCGACCGGTACGGCCCTGCTCAACGCAGAGGCGCTCGCCAACAACACAATGGCCAATATTCCACGCCAGCTCGCCTTCTTCAGCGGCCTGGGTCTCGTGCTCAACGTGCTGCTCCTCGCTGTGGCCTACCGGTCTTCGAGACTGGCCGTCGTCGCGTGTCTTCCCGCGTGCCTCGGTTGGGCGGGGACGATGGCGGTCCTCGCGGCCAGCCACGTGCCACTAAACATCGTCTCCGCAAGCGCCCTCGTGCTGATTCTCGGATGCGGCGTCGACTACGGTATTTTCGCGCTTCAAGGCGTCACCGGGCCGTCGCCGGTGACGGGCGTGGAGTCGACGGGGGTCCTGCTGACAGGGCTCACCGCTCTCATTGGATTTGGAACGCTCGTCCTCGCGTCCTACCGAGCGTTGAAGTCCCTGGGTGCCGCCGTCGGTCTTGGAATTATCATCAGTGCCGCGTCGGCCATTTTCCTACTCGCCGGCCTTTACCGCATGCTCCGACCAAGACTCATGAAGTCGGAAGGTCATTCATGAACCGCTGGCGCCTCCGCGCCTTGCTGGCGATTCTCTGCGGGTGTGCGCATCAGACGGACGGCGTTCCGCCGACGCGGCCGGTCTCCATGTCGGTCGCCGCCGCCGAGGCAGAGAAGGTCAAGCTTGCGTCCCATGCGCCTGCGTCGTTCAAGATGCTTCACCAGGTGGTCGCGAAGTACCAGGGGCAGAACTACTTAATGTCGGGCTACTTCTTGGCACGCAAGGACGGCTCGTTCAGGGTGTCGGCCGCGGCGGCCGTGGGACCTAAGCTCTTCGACGTTGCCAAGGTGGATGGACGCTGGGAGGCCCAAGTTTACCTGAAGGACTTCGCCCTGCGTTTCGACCCGACCAACCTCGGACGCGCCGTCGAGCGCATCTACTTCCTGCGAGCCACCGGACCGCTCACGGCCGAGTCGGGGAGCTGGGTGTCGAGGTCGAACATCCCCGCCGACGATGACGTCGATGCAGTTGAAGAGTGGCGGGATGACGGAACCCTGGCCCTTCGTCGCAAGCGTTATTTCCGCGACGGCAAGCTGGTGGTGCAGGTGGACTACGACCACCTCGAACTCGTCCAGGGGACCTGGGTTGCCCGCTCGGTTCATTTGGCAGACAGCAGAGGTTTTAGCCTCGAGCTGAGCGTGGCAATGTATAAGCCCGGGTTCCCCGTGCCGGATGACCTTCTGAGAATCCGCGGCAGCTGACGGCATACTGGCTACATCCACAGCCCGCCGTTGACGCCAATCACCTGGCCAGTGACGAAGCCGGCCTCGTCCGAGCAGAGGTAGCGAATCACATGCGCCACCTCAGTCGGTAGGCCGACCCGACGCAGGGGGATTAAGGGCAAGTAAGCCTCTACCGGGACACCGGAGAGCATCTTCGTTTGAATTAGACCCGGCGAGACAACGTTCACGGTGATGCTCAACCGCGCGAGTTCGAGCGCAAGGGACCGTGCCGCGGAGATGAGAGCGCCCTTGCTCGCGGCATACGCAACCTGCCCGGCGCTTCCGCGCTGGGCGGCGACCGATGACACGAGGACGATGCGCCCCCTCTTTTCCCGAACCATTGCCTTCACCACGGGTCGGCCGACGGCAAGGAACCCGCCCAGATTGGTTCCGAGGACCTCGTCCCACAGAGCGTCATCCGTCAGCGCAAAGAGTTCATTGCGGGAAATGCCTGCGTTGAACACCAAGGCGTCAGGAGCACCCATGTCCCGGAGAAGGGTGCGCGTCGCGGCTTCTGTCTGGTGGCGGTCAGCGAGGTCGAAGGACACCAGATGGGGCTCGGGGCCCCCGGCCTGGACGATCGTGGCAGCCACGCTCCGGGCAGCCGCCTCCTCTTTCCGGTAGTGCAACCACACCCGGTAGCCGGCCGTGCCAAACGAGAGAGCCGTGGCAGCACCGATCCCTCGGCTCGCTCCGGTGACGAGCACCTGCTTCAAGGCTACTTGGAGGGCGCCACGTCGTTCGTCGACTTCTTAACGGCATCTGCCGATTTCGAGGCGGCCTTGTTGGTCGCATCCGCGCCACTCGCCACGCCCTTCTTCGTCGCGTCGGAGGTCTTGGAGGCGGCCTTCTCGGTCGCCTTGGAAGCGTCTTGCGCCGCCTTCTTGCTCGTATCGACTGTGTCGGAAGTCGCCTTGTCGACCTGCTTGCCCGTCTTCTGCATCGTGTCGTCAGCGAAGCTGCCAGTGGCCGTCATCAGCACCACTGCACAAAAAAGCCTCTTCATGGATGAAACCTCTTTCGCGTTGGAGCCCACGGAGCGACTGCTCGCGCGCGGCTCAGCCCCGCCCAGCCTGAGTCGAGGGCTGTGCTTGTGCTCCGCCCAGGACGAAACGTCAAGCAAGGCGCTGGCTCAGACGCCTCGTCCGCTCACAAGCCGTATGATGATCACGATGACCGCCACCACGAGCAACAGGTGGATGATTCCACCTCCCACGTGGAGTGTGAATCCAAGCAGCCAGAGGACGACCAGAAGCACCACCACGCCCCAAAGAAGATTCATAGCTTCCCCTCCTTCATACTCTGACGTTCCGAGAAAACCTCGGCACAAGCGTTGGCTATTTCGAGCGCTCGACACAACCTGCCCGCGGACGCAGGCACTATACGAGGTCTCATCCGTGATGCACGGACTCCCTTGTTTCGTCCGAGAAGCTCGCGGTCGCGTGCGACGTGCCTCCAGCTTCACCGATGGTCCGCGGCAGGACGGTGAGGATTGCGAGGCAGATCGCCTTCCTTGCTTCGACCGTTGAACGTTGGGTGTCGAAGCCGAGGACATGCCTTTCTCTACGGTCCCCTTTCTTGTTGGCCATCTTCGCGCCACACCCTGCGCGCGGAGACATGCCGCATTCACTTCGGTGATGGCAGCACGGATTACATCGGCCGGCCTGGCGGTTATTCCGTCCTGATTAGCGTCACACGAGGCTGCGGCCCGCCCGAACGCGTCGAGCGCGGCGGCCTCGGCCTTGACGGAAAGGCGCCCATGGCGTGAAGGGCGGATAAGCTTCCAGTGCGCCGGTAATGGTTGAACTCATCTGCCAGCCCTAGATTGACCATCCGGGATGACACAGCGAAGCAAGTCGGCTGCCCGCGGCCATCTGCACTGGCCCTGGGGCAAACGCTCGCCCTGGTGGCTGGTCGCGCTCGCTATATTCGGCGTACTGCTCGTGGGTGTCCGCGTGGTTGCGCATCCCGTCGCGCGCTGGCAGACGCGACGATGGCTCGAGAAGCTCAATGGCGTTCAGGGCGACTTCCTCGACGCACAGCTCAGTTTCTTTCCGCTGGTCTATAGGGTCACTCACCTCAAGCTCAGCCAACCGGAGCGGCAAACGAAGGACCCACTCTTCTACGCCGACAACGTTTCGCTGCAAGTACTCTGGGGAAAGCTGCTTGGCGGCCATCTAGTCACCCGGGTCGATGCGCGCGGGGTGAAGGTGGTGCTGGAGCAACCGACGCCGGGCCAAGCGGCGCGGCTCCCGGAACTCAGCAAGCTCATTCCGGTAGAGGTTGTGCTCGACCGCCTTCAAGCAAAAGACGGTGAGGTGCTTTACGTCTGGGTCCACCAAAAGTACCGGCCGACGCTGTGGTTCCACAACATCGAAGCGACGCTGGAGAACCTGGGATCGCGCCCGAACATCACTTCGGGACCGATGACCCTGGCCGCCTCAGGCATCGTTCAGCGGAAGGGCAGGATGTCAGTGGTCGTCCAAGCGGCTCCCTTCGCCATGGCGCCGTCCTTCGCCGGAGGGGCGGAGCTCGAAGGCTTTGACGTTTCACAGATAAACGCGCTTATCGACAGTCAAAACGACGTGAAGCTGTCGCCTGGTCTTTTCAGCATGAGGATGAGCTTCGAGTCGAATCAGGGTAAGCTGACCGGGCAGGTCGATCCCCACCTCGAGACCTCGGAGATCGTTCCCCATGATGCAAGCGTCGGTAGCGCGTTCGGGGCGCTGCTCGGCCGGCTTTCAATGGCCATTTCCACTCCAACTGAGGGAACAACGCCCTCCGGCGTGATCCTCATCCGGGACGAGCTGACACGACCGGATCAGCAGCTGCTCCTGACCATGGAGAAGGTGGTGGAGAACGGCTTCCTCCTAGGCCTTCAGGAGGGACTAAAGCGCGCCTATGCGGGGGCACCGGTCGCCGGCAAGGCGAAGACCATCCCCACCGAACTAAAGACTGGCAAGTGATCGGCTCCGAGGAAGTGCGGACGAGATTCGAACCGTTACCCACGACTGGGCGGTAGCGGCGTGGAGGAAAGCTGGAATGAGCACCTGAGTGAACCTGGCCCAGCTCGAACTGACCGGTGAGGGTTTGATTAGGAGCCGAAAGACGGCCTAACCAGGACGAAGAGAAGAACCTGGGACCATGAGGTCGCTCGACCACCAAGGCATTAGAGCGGCGGAAGGAATTCGGAACCTTCGAATCCGAGCTTGGGAAACTCCTCCGCTGAAGTACATCCGTTGAGGGTTGGGACAGTCCATCTTCGAGTAAGTCCACCGTCTTCGAGCGCGCGGGTTCACTCACGGGCCGGGTAGCGTCGGTGGAGGTCTAGCGAGGTCGGAGGCATCGACACGAATCGAACACAGCCACGAGGCTTTTTTCGGCCTCAGGTGCGGATCCAGGCTTCTGCTTCAGTGGACAAGGTTGCGAAGCTGCGCCCGGGCTTTTCGGGCGACTGTCTGTGGACTATCCAGCGCGGGAAGCAGCCGCATTTCTTCGCGCTTCACTTCCCCCGAGAGCTGAGCATGCCTACCCTAAGCGCGAGCGGGCGACCCTGCTCGGCTTACAACCATTCCTGACTAGCCGGAGGTCGCATGTTGAAGTTCTGGGCACCCATCTTTCTGCCGCTCGCGGTTCTCGGTTGCGCCGCCTCACTCAACGAAGGCGCGACGTTTCCTCCGAAATACTATCCCTCGGGTCCCCAGCCGAGGACCGTCCCGGCTTGTGCGGGACCCATCTCTGTGACCGCCACGGACGGTCGAGACAACCCCGGTGAGGCGGGTCGACGCTTCGAGGAACAAAAGCCGGCCTCCGACTACCCCATCAAGATGACGGGGGATGCGATGGCCTACGTCAAGACTGCCCTTGAGGACATTCTCAAGCGGGCCGGCAATCCCGGGAAGGGACCAACGGCGACTACCCTCGCAGTCACGCTTGACGAGCTGTACCTGGAAGAGAAGACGTACGTGAATGCCGAATTCGCGGCCGGCGTGGCACTCGAGGTCATCATCAGCGTAGGAAACACTCCGTGCTGGAAGGGCGATGTCACCGGGCAGGGGTCGAACTATGGCAAGGTCGGGAGCACGGAAAGCTATCAGCAGACGCTGAACCGGGCTTTCGAGAACGCCGTTTTCAATATGTTCCGCCAGAAGAAGTTCCGGGAGGCGCTATGCGGGAAGTGCGCTTCATCGTAGAGAACGTGCGAGTCCGGAGTTGCTCGGGAAGCCGGCGCCAGCCTTTTGACACGCGCCGAACGCATCCTGTTTGAAGGTGCAGGACGCGGTCCGCGAGAACGGCGGCGCATGTCGGCCTTCGCACCTCGACGGTCCGACACCTTCCGAGAGGCCACACGCGGCAGCTGCTCGTACTCCTGCAGCGCGGCGAGCTGGATCTCAGCTTGGTCCACCAGGGGAGGTTGGAAAGGTGGGGATGTGCGCAGCGGGCCGAGACCTGTCGCTAGCGAATCTCGGTAGCGAATTGTTGGTGGTTGTGGGAATCGCGAGCGGGTTTGCCAAGAGCGCGCTGGTGGAGCGCGCAGTGATTCGTCCCTCCTACACCATCGCCTTTGATGCGAAGGGGGACGTCGAAATCGAGACGCCCGGGTACCCCGCGGAAATTTCCCCGAGCAACGGCGCCGAAGTGAAAATGAAGAACCAGACCGGCGACGAGAGCCAGACCAGACAGCACTTCGCAAAAGGCGTGCTCGTCCAGCAGGGTCGAACCAGCGACGGGCAGGGCAAGACGGAATTCCGTCTGCAGCCAGACGGGAAAACGTTACTCGTCAAGAAGGTCATGGAGAGCAGCCAGCTGCCGAGGTCCGTTGTGTACACGCTGACGTATGTGCGTCAGCACGGGAGGTAGGGCCCTCGCTCTCGGGCCGGTGTCCCAAGGCCAAGTCGGGCCCCGACCGAAGTCATCGGCGTAGCGATGCGCTCGAGCGTACAGTCCAACGCCCTACATGCAACCGTCAATCGCTTGCGCGAGAGAGCTTTGACGCTTGCCTTGGCAGTTCAACGGTGAACACACATCCGAGGCCAGCGTGGTTAACGACCTGAATCGTTCCGTCGTTGACCCGCGCACCGCGTTCACAGATGGCGAGCCCTAAACCCAATCCAGTGCGGTCGGCGCTCATTTGCTCGAACGGATGAAAAAGGTCAGCAATCTTGGCGAGCGGAAGTCCTCCGCACTGGTCTTCAACGTTAAGACGAACCCGATCGTTGGTTGCCTGCGCGCGCAGCGAAACACTTCCGCCAGACCGCGTGAACTTGAACGCGTTCTGCAACAAGTTCGACATGACAGACGTCAGGATCTGTCGGTCAGCATAAACCGTCACATCTTTAGGGAGCGACGTGACCGCGAACTGAATACCTCGCGCGTTGGCATCCATTCCCGCAGCAACCTCAACGTCTTCGATGAAATCACGAACTACGACTCTCTCTCGGTAGAGAATTCCTGCTCCAAGCCGCACCTCGGCGAGCTCTCGATCGAGCAGATTGCGAAGGCCGCCGAGGCTCCGCGCAAGGATCGCTCCCGTACTGCCTCCAACACCAACGCGGCCCGTCTTGAGAACATCAAAAGCCAGCATTGAGGTATTCAGCAGGTTGCGCAGCTCGTGTGAGAGGCGGCCTAGGCGCTCTGTCCCTTCGTGTTCCCGCAACCTGCCATATTCGGTCACTGCACCGGCAATAGCCTGGTCCAGGCAGAGGTTAAGGGTTTGAAACTCTCGCGCCGTAATTGGCGCAGACCGTTCGACCGCGAGTTCGGTGATGGTCTGACAAATGCCGCTATAGTCGCCAACAACTTGAGCTATCGTGAAGCCTCGCTCGAGTAGCTCGAATCCATGTTTAGCACCGCTGTCTGCGATCTCTGTGTTGGAGGTCAGCGCCCGGCGCAAAGTGTCGGCCAGTTGATCAAGGAAGAGTGGCACGCCGTGTTCAATTTCTACGTCCGTTGGCCGCGGCACCGGGCGGTTCGCAATGAGCGCCCTGCACCGGGCGATGATCTCCGAACGGTTAGCGGTAACGAACGCGTGCAACACAAGTCACGCCTACCACATTTTGACCTCCCGTGGGTCGACCGGACGTGAGTCTTGACGTTGCCAAACCGGCGTCGAGAGCGTTGCCAACGAACGCTCCTAGTTGGCCCTCTATAATAGGGGTGGTGACGCAGCCCGCTAATGGCTAGCTTGTCCCTCGTACTCGGAGAGAACATCCTGGGTGTGACCTGATACTACCGATTTCCTCCCGGAGTTGTGGTTGGAGCCCTCTGGCGAGGGCTGATCGGCGTTGGTGTGGGTTCCGCGAAGTCGGCGTCGTTCTCTCCATGGCGGATGGAGACCCCGAGATTCTCACTGGTGGCGGCCGCGGAGATTCAGCCGCTGTGGAGGTCTGGCGGTGCGCAGCAGAACGCATGCCCTCATCGGGCACTGAGGGCCCCTGGGTGCCCACCACCGCACGAACACAAGCCATCGAGCAGTCGGGGTCGCGCAACGTGCTGGAAGGGCTGGGGGACAAGAACAGAGCCCAGCCTGTCAGCTCCGAAATCCACGTCGCGGGGGAAACTCGCGATGCTCGACGGGTGCGTGAGGCGTTGGCATCAATCTCTGCGGAGCAGCGCACCGCCCTGGAGTTAACGTACTGGCACGGCCTCTCGCCGACCGAGGTTGGTGAGCGAACCGGGGCGCCACTGGACAATGTGAACAAACGTTTGGAACTTGCACTGCTCAAGCTTGGAGAACTCCTCTCCAAGGACTAAGTCGATTCATCACATCGCAAGTTCTGCCGGACAGGACAAGGGGAGCTGAGACTGCTTGCCTTGGCGGCTGAGTTGCTTCTGTGCGTTCGCGAGCTTGCGTTGAGGCTGAGGGTGAGCGCCGCGACGGTTCTACGGCCCTTGCGACCACGTAAACCTTGCCCACCGGCGGCTGACCAATGCCATCCGGGTAAGGTCTCGTCACACCTGTCTAATTCGGGCAGCCACCCTGGGTTCAAGCTCGCTGGGAATGCCGGTGGGTCTTCCAGGCTCGCCAGAGGCAGTACCGACGGCGGACGTAACCGCCCGACAACGGACGCCTTGAGTGGTAGCGGCTGACGGGCAGAGTCGTAGTTATGCCCCGACGACCTGGTCCCGCGGAGTGGGAGACGCTGTTGGCGGAGTACAAACAGAGCGGCCTGACGCAGAAGGAGTTTGTCGCCAAGCACGACGTCGCGCTCAGCTCGCTCCAATTTTGGCTCTACAAACAAAAGAAGACCAAGTCTGTCTTGGACTCCAACTCGACGGCCGCCTTTGTGCCAGTGCAGGTGGTAGCCTCGCCCGCGCCGAAGGCGCGGCTCGGTGGGACGGTGGAAGTCGCCCTCGAGGATGGCCTCACCATCCGCGTCGGCGCCGGCACCGACCCGAAGTACGTGGCGCTGCTGGTGCGCGCGCTGCGGTAGCCCCGGCCCCGACGTGCTTCTCATTCCACGCGCTGTCCGCATCCTGCTCGCTGCTCAACGGGTGGACATGCGCAATTCCATCGATGGACTGGCCGCCGTCATCCGCAACCAGTGGAAGGAAGACCTCTACGCCGGCGACCTCTTCGTCTTCGTTAGCCGGCGCGGTGACAAGGCGAAGGTGCTCACTTGGGACAACGGCGGCTTCGTCCTCTATTACAAGCGGCTCGAGCAGGGACGCTTCCGGCTGCCGGAGTTTCGCGAGGACGCTCTGGGTGCGCGGCTCCAAAGTAGCCAGCTCGCCATGCTCCTCGACGGCATCGACCTGTCCCGCGTCCGCCGGCCTAAACAGTGGGTCCCCCCGCACCCGCCTCCCCAAACGGCGGAAAGTGTGATCTCTACTGGGCGGTGGTACCAGGCTCCGAAGACCACGACTGTGCGTGGCGGGACGAGGCCGAGCGCCTCGGGGGAGAGCTCGCCCGCGTCCGCGAAGAACAGGAAACGCTCCGTGGCCAGCTCGAGGCGCTCCAGCGGCACGTCTTCGGTAAGAGAAGCGAGAAGATGCCGCCGGTCGCCGAGGAGCTCCGCTCCGAGCGGCCGGTAGACCCTGAGGCCACCCAGGCGCGTCGCCGGGCAGCTCGCGCCGAGAAGGCCGAACTCCCAGAGCGCGAAGTGCACCACTCGGTACCGCCAGAGCGGCGGCTGTGCCCGAAGTGCGGCAGCACAGAGCTGCGCCAGCTCGGCGAGGGCAAGCGCACCGTCATCTACGAGTACATCCCGGCCCGCTTCGAGAAGCAGGTGCACGTGCAGGAGACGCTGGCCTGCCGGTGCGGCGAGGGCGTGGTGGTGGCGGACGCGCCGGCGAGAGTGGTGGACAAGTGCCAGTACGGCCCCGGCTTCCTCGCCCACCTCGTCACGGCGAAGTGCGCGGACAGCATCCCGCTGTACCGCCAAGCGAAGGCGCTCCACCGTGTCGGTATCCCCGTGGCACGCACCACCATGGGCGACCTCTTTCACACCTCGGCCGAGGTGCTGCAGCCCCTCGTCGAGCGAATTCTCCAACTCGTCCGAGAGAGTCACCTCGTCCTTGCTGACGAGACGCCCATGCGCGTGCAGGCTGAGGGGAAGACACGCCGGGGCTACCTCTGGACGTTTCGTACAACCAACCTCATCGCGTACCGCTTCAGCCCCACCCGCAGCGGGGACACTCCGGCCGAGGTCCTTGAAGGCACCTGCGGCTACCTCCTCGTCGATGGGTACACGGGCTACAACGTCGTCGTCGTCCCCAACGGCCGCGTCCGCGTCGGATGCTGGGCCCACGCCCGAAGACGCTTTTTTGACGCCCTCCCAACAGCTCCTGAGGCCCAGGGCATGCTGGACCTCATCCTCGCGCTCTACCGCGTCGAGCACGAGGTGGGGGATGCGAAGCTGCTCGGCACCGCTGAGCACCTCAAGCGGCGCCGTGCCGTCAGTGCACCACTCCTCGAGCAAATCCGGGACTGGCTACAACAACACTCGACTCTGCACCCTCCGAAGTCCCCGCTCGGTGAGGCCATCCGGTACATCCGCGGCCAATGGGAAGCGCTCGGACGCTTCCTCGAGGACGCCTCACTCCCACTCGACAACAACGCCAGCGAGAGCGCACTGCGGACGGCGGCTCTCGGTAGAAAGAATTACCTCTTTGTCGGCAACGATGAGGCCGGCGCCAACGTCGCGGGCCTGTACTCGCTCATCGCCACGTGCGAGGCCAACCACGTCAACCCTGAGGCCTACCTCGCGGACGTCCTACTCCGGGTGCAAACCACGCCCCGGAGCCAAATCGACGAGCTGCTACCGCACCACTGGGCCCCACGGGCTCTCTAGGGGCAGCCGGACGCGTCCGCGATCGATCGGATACCGACGGCGGACGTAGCACTAACGTTGTCGACCCCTGACGAATCGCTTAGTCAGGAGTACCTAGTTGCGTTTGAGTATTTATGTAGCAGAGGAATTTTGGCCGGCTTGCTCGTGTAACGGCGGCTGATTGGCAGCTTGAATCCTCAAGAAGGCCTTTTTTCTGAATCACTCACGAGCTCTTGAGCATCAATGAGGCCCTTGCGCCCAGCATTTGAGGCCCTACCTTCTGAGCTCCCACCCTGAGGAGGAGCACCATGTTGCGAACCTATTTTCGAGCAGCGATTGCCGGGGTGTTGCTCGCTGCCTCAGGATGCGCGGCCCACGACCACTATGCGACGCGTCCCGCATCACCGTGCCACGGCGGAGTCTGGGAGGAAGGCCACTACGGCGATCATGGGAACTGGCATTCCGGTCATTGGGTATGCCCCACTGGCGGAGAAAAGGTTGAGGTCATTATCAAGTAAGCTGGGTTCGGAAAGCACAACGCGACCTGGGGTCAGCTTGGTTCCGTTCAAGGGGAGACTTGGCTTCCCTCATCTTTGAAGCCTGGCGGAGACACTCATGCGCACTCAGATTTTTTGCCTTTTCTCTCTTTTAATTTGGTCGACCTCATTCTGTGTTCAGGCTGAACCTGCTAACGGCGCGGACGACCTGACTTTTGAGGGGCAGCTTCTCCTCAACCTTCATAACGCGTACTCGATGGAAATTTCAGCTGGCCAATTGGCGATGGCACGAGGCACTTCAGTGGCTGTTCGGCAGTTCGGATCGGATGTTGTGAAAGAGCTGCGCGTCGGTGATACCCAGATTCTCGCGCTTGCAGCGAAAAGAAATGTCAGCGTTACTCCAGATGTTGACGGCGATCATCTCCGGAGTTTGGCGAGTCTCACCGGTGACGCCTTCGACCGCGCCTTCGTCTTGATGACGCTGGACGATCACACCAAGACCCTTACGATGCTGAAACTCGGGGAGGCACGGATCAGCAACGATGCAGTGCGCGCCCTCTTGGAGACGCTGCGGCCGACACTAGAAAGCCAGCGCGACACGGCGGCAACTCTCAGCCAGGGGTCCTAGCGTAACGAAGCATCGGCAAACTGGGCCTCCGCACTGCGGCCGTATTTCGATGATGCGAGAGATATCCGGGCCCACAGCTTCCGGATCTTGCGAACACCTTAACGCGTGGAGTTTCCGTAAGTCTTGTTGTGTTTGTTTACCGCCTCCTAAAGCGAGGGAGTACCCGATGCGCCATTTACTGCTGTCCATCTCTGTATCGCTACTTTCCCTTTCCCCGGCCGCGGCCCAGGCTCAGGTAAGTATTTCCATCAACGTCGACACCTATCCGACGTTGGTCCAGGTGCCGGGCTATCCCGTCTATTACGACCCGCAGCTGAACTCGAACTACTTCTTCTACGACGGTCTCTACTGGGTCTACGCTGGAGACACCTGGTACGCGAGCAGTTGGTACAACGGCCCCTGGCAGTCGTTTGGCCCCGAGTCGGTGCCGCTGTTCGTGCTCCGCGTTCCGGTGAGCTACTACCGCGCGCCGCCAGCGTACTTCCGCGGCTGGCAGGGCGACGCGCCGCCGCGCTGGGGCGAGCACTGGGGCCAGGGCTGGGAAGCGAAACACGCTGGATGGGACCGCTGGGACCGACAGGCCGTTCCGCCACCTGCGCCCCTGCCCGTCTATCAACGCCAGTATGTAGGTGCCAGCTATCCGCGCGCTTCGGAGCAGCAGCATGCGATCCGGACGGAGAACTACCACTACGAGCCGCGCGAGGCGGTCGCGCAACAGCAGTATCGGCAGGCGCCCAAAACCGCAAATTCGGAAGCTGCGGCTCGACAGCAGCCTGCGCCTCAGCACGCACAAGCGCCTGCTCCGCAGCACGCCGCCGTGAATCCGCCTCCGGCTGCGTCGCAGCATCCGCAAAAACCTTCTTCGACGCAAGGCGCCGAGGCTCGCCCTTCCGCGCCAGCGGCCCAGAAGGCGACTCCTCCTGTTCACCAGCAAGCTGCTCCGCCGGCCCATCCGTCTCCGACGGTCGCGGCAGCGCCGCAGCCGCATGAGAGCAAGGCTCCGCCCCCCGCGAAGGGGTCCGAAGAAAAGAAGGGTGAGCCGCACGCGCAGCAGTCAAAATAGCGCGCCACCCGGCGTGGTGGTCGGGGAGTGCCGGTAAACGACGGGCACGTCAGGCCTGTGCAAAAGGTCACCGAGCGGTCTAAATGTTGCAAAGAATTTCGAGACGCTGCGGCGGTGTCCCCGCTCAACTTACAGCCGTTTCTTTCCCGGCTCTTACCGGACAGGTCACAAACCGCCAAGATTTCAAGACGAGTGCGAAGCAGAAGCGGCACAAATCCAAAACCTTGGAGGAAGTGACTCCGGCGCGATTCGAACGCGCGACCTGCCGTTTAGGAAGAAACTGCCCGCCGCGCAATCCCCCTGACCTACCTCGCCACTCGATGGGTTCTTGAGCCTGAAAGCCGTCCCAACGCTGTCCCCAGTGGCAGAAATGGGCCCTGGGACTACGAGTCAGGCGCCGGTCTTCCTGCGTGTTTGTTGCGCGCGGAGATAGCGTTCGTTCCCGCGTTGCCCGCGGCGGAATGGGCTGCGCTCGCGGCCACAGCAGGGCGAGTCAAAGGAGCGCTGTCGCTGCCTCCCGGGCATCTCCGGCCTCGAGCAGTGAAAGGATTGACTCGTCGCCGGACATGCTCCGAGCGTAGCACCGAGCCTCCGTCACAGTCGGCGGGTTGCCCGTACCCACCAGCGACTGGGTTCTACAGCCTGGCAGACCAGAGCGACTTCCCGCTCGGTCCACAACAGGGAATACCTAATGATTGCACTCGCTCCCCACATCGCACGACTGAGGTGGCTTGCTGTTGCGTCGTCGTGCTTCTTCTCCAACTTGGCTCTCGCTGAGCCACCTTCCGCCGCTTTGTCCGGGGAGGTGCATTTCCGAATGCAGCGGTCAGCCGACATCGACAAGGTCCTGATCAACAGTCGGGGAGAGCCGTTCGCCCTGCTGCTGGCCGAGGGGTCGGTGGTGATGTTGTCCTCGGATGCGTCGCAGTTCGGGTTTACCCCCGGTCAGCGCGTACAGGTCGAGGGTGACGCGGTCGAAACAGCACTGAATGTGGTGTATTACCGTGCTCGCCTCACCCGTGGAGGAAAGCTCTTGCTGCGCGCGCATGATGCTCCGGCGCGGCAGCCCACCCATGAGGACTCCGCGGGCAAACAAGTGACCGCGCGTGGTCCGCTCGACGCTCTCCTGGCCGCGCCGGATGGTCACATCACCGGCCTGGTGTTCGCCGATGGCACGGTGGCGCTCGCCCCTCCAGACATGAAACTCGACGTCTCGGGCCTTTCCCGAGGAGCGCAGATCGAGGTGTCTGGGCCAGCCATTGCCGCGGCGGCTCTCCGCATAGATAAGCTGGCCCTAGCGAAGCGGTAACGGCACCGGCCACTAGACTGCGCCTGGATGAACTGTAAAGAGCTGCGCGCCACCTCTCGTGTGGCGCGCAGCCGCTAGGAGACTCCCGCCCATTCGGGGTTTCCTCGACGTGGCTCAGGCCGTACTCAGTGGCCCCACCAGAGTGACCCCGAGCAGATTCGAACTGCTGACCTGCGGTTTAGGAATTGGGCCGAGGCAAGAGGACTCGAGTGGACAGGGGCGCTCGCGAGTAGCCACCAGAGGGCAAAAGGCAGGCACGGCGCAGTTGTGGAGGGGCAGGGTGGGACAGACTTGGCCACGTACGCTCAAAGTGGTGGCACAAATCCGGCACACGTCGTCCCGCAGCTGCTAACGGTTGCTCAGGTTGCCACTACGCTTGCGGTTGAAGCTGCTACAGTTCAAGAGTTGGTGGCGACGGGCGAACTCCGAGCTGTTCGAGTGGCGGGGCAACTGCGCTTCACAGTCGTTGCCCTCGAACAGTTTCTCGCCGCGGCCAAAGTCGGGCCCAGTGGAAAACGCTGAGCTGAGCTGCACGATTCAGTTCCGTGGAGGGGCGACGATACTGGAATGCGCCCTGGCTGCGGTCGGAGATCGGGTGCAGCTCGATAAGACGACGAATCCGCTCTGCCAGTCGCTCGTCCACGAGGGCGTACGGTGGACTTTCTGGGTTTCGGGACGCATCGACGAGCGCGGTACGCGAAGAAGCTTGCACGTGGCCCACTCGGAGAGGCCGGGCATGGCCTCTCTCACTCTTCGGACGTCCCTCGTCCGAAAGGGCAGTAGGGTTTCACCGTCTCTTTGAGGACGTCGTTCTCGAGGACGAGTTCCCCCACCTTCTGCTTCAGCTTCTTGATGGCCTCTTCCCGCCGGCTATCCCGCACCCCTCTGAATTGAAGCCACCCATAAGACGCGGTGGAATATGCCGCGGACAGGTGGTGAAGCGATGGAAGGCGAGATTCCGGAGGACCTTCAGCGCTGGACGGCAAAGCGCCGGGTGGCACTTGTCGCCAGCATTTTGAAGGGAGAGACGTCGGTCCAGGAGGCAGCGCGGAAGCACGGGCTGACCGTGGCCGAGGTCGAGGAGTGGAAGGAGAAGTTTCTCCTGGGCGCGGAGAATGCCCTCAGGTCGAAGCCTCGCGACGACGAGGCGCTGGACCAGGAGCGAGTCCGAAGGCTCATGCATAAGGTCGCCGAGCTAGTGCTCGAGAACGACGTTCTGCGGGAGGCGACCAAGAACCGCCCTTTTGTGCCGAAGAAGTCCGACGAGTGAGGCAGGAAATGCCAGACCTCTCCGAGCGAAAGGCTTGTCGGATTCTCCGTGTCCCACGGGCGCAACGGCGCCGGGAAGGCGCGAAGCAGGTACGGCCTTTGGACGAGCTGCTCGTCGCTCGAGTGAAGGAGCTCATCCACCAGTACCCAACGTTTGGCTACCGCCGCATCTGGGCCATGCTTCGCTTCCGGCAGGGCGTCCACGTGAACGCGAAGGCCGTCTACAGAGTGCTGAAGCAGAAGCGGTGGTTTGTGCACCAGCGCATTTGGACGCTCCGTCCCAGGGTACAAGGGCGCATCAGCATCGCCGAGCGGAGCAACGAGCGGTGGGCGACCGACATGACGCACGTGCCCTGCGGAAGAGACGGCTGGGCACACCTGGCCGTTGTCATCGACTGTCACGATCGAGAAGTCATTGGCTACGAGTTTGCGCTTCGCGGGCGAGCCAAGGAGGCGGAGCGAGCCATCGAAGAAGCCTGCATACGTCGCTTCGGCACGCTGCGTCCCGAAGGACAAACACCAGTGCTGCGGAGCGACAACGGGCTGGTCTTCCAAAGCCGGCGCTTTCGCCGGGCATGTCGTGATTACCGGCTGCAGCAAGAATTTATTACGCCGTACACGCCCGAGCAGAACGGCCTCGTCGAGCGCTTCTTCCGGAGCTTGAAGGAGGAATGCGCGTGGCAGCACAACTTTAGAAGCTTTGCCGAGGCCCGCTTCGAACTGACGCAGTGGATCGACTGGTACAACACAGGCCGACCGCGCCAGGCGCTCGGCTACAGGAGCCCCAGGGAGTACCGAAAAGAAGTCTCACTTGTGGCTTGATTTGAGGGTGTCACTACACGGCCTCCTCCGTCTCGCGGGTGGGAGCGGAGAGCGTTCTCGGCGCTAGCCAGGAATAGCTCCTTCCATTACTTCACCTCCGCAACAGTCAGGCCGTGCTTCCGAGCCGCCTCCTGCGCGAATGTCTCGCCCTCGATGGGCTCAGGGCGAGGTGTTGAGTCAACCATTATCCGGACTCGAACGAAACTGCGAGTTGACGTCCGTTGTCCTCAATCCTCACAGATGTACCCGGTCAGACTGGGATACCCTGCCGGAGCTGGATTACAGTGACCAACGGGACCAGCCCCGCAGGCCGGAATCGCCTCGGCTTTGCACCCCTGGGCCAGGAACTGTGAATAGATTGCTTGGAGGTGTGCCGAGTGGGCCGGATTAAACGCCGAGTTGCAATCGCTAGCGAGACCCTCCCACAACGTGTTTCCTCCCTCCGGAATACCAAAGGGTATAGGAAGCTGCACCGTACAGGAATTGGGAACCGTGGGATCGCACGCCTGAGCGTTTTCCTCTTCATTTGCATACTGAGTGACGAGTTCTTGGCAACTTGTCGTTCCGCATGCCGGGAGGATCATTAGAGCTAACCCGGCCAACAAAACTGGGCGGAGGTCGATCTGCATCGACGTCAAGAGTTGGATGGAAGGCAACAAAGCCCGAGGTCCCACGTAATCAACCACACTCTCTGTGGCAAATGATGGCAGAAATGCAGCCAAGGCCGCACCCGCACTCGATGTTGGGCGGCTTGCAGCATGCTGGGCAAGTAATCGGCGTGCCGCAATCGTTTTTCAGTATTTGACCGCACGTATTAGCGTTGCAGGGATCATCACCCTAGCACCAATTGATAGTCACGGTTGATGAGTCAGTAGAAGTAAGAGAAACGTTACAAGCGGGCGACGGATTCCAGTAATATTGCATCAGGACGGAGTTGTCCCGCCGGCGACGTATGCCACGTAGACGTTCGAGAAGACTAACTGGTCTGAGGTAGATCCTTGGTTGCATGCGCTGAGGTTATGGGCTTCGTACACGCCTCCTAGCGTGAAATATAGCGCATCGCCCATCGAGTCTGACCACAGCGCTGTACCAGTAGAAATATTCATATCGTACGTACTGATTACCCAAGTCGTACAAACTCCCGTCTCTTGGTTGCAATAAAGACCCTCGGCATAACCGTAGATCTGATCTCCTGGGTTCACCGTAATTAGTGGGCTGTTGTAGGAGCCTCCGGTGTAAGCAAACCGCCAGCTACTAATCGTCCAACCGGGGCCAGTTCCGATTTGATTCCATCCGAGGACCGGCTGGACGATTTCGTTGCTGTCGGCGTTGACCGGCATAATACCAGGCCAAAAATACAGGATCTGTCCGTTGACGGACGCGGGGTTATTAGGAACAGTCCAGTACGCAGAGATGAAGAACACTGCTCCTGCGTCAGCTTGTGCGTCGATGAGCCAATCGTTAAACGCTGGTGGGCCGCCGGCAGAAACTTCGTTCCCGGCTCCGTCATACCAGGGGTATCCACATGGGCTCACGTATTGGACGACTGCTCCAGTGGAAATTAATGCAATGTCGCCGTTCACGTCGACCTTCTCACCCTCCCTCAGCTGATGGACGCAGGAGGGGTGACGCCATCCGTTTGGCGTGCCCAAGTAATTGGCGGGAATGTTGGCGGGCCGTCCGTCGGTTGCCGTCGTCTGTGCTTCTGCAGGCGGATCGATTAGTACCAACACCACTGCTAAAGAGAGCCGGATCGAACGAACTTCAATAAAGAATCTCATCTGCGTCTCCAAAAGATGGTGCCCCCTCAGATGGGAGTGCGTTCACTCCGGACTGATAGCAGACGTGCGTTAGTAGGAGCAAGCTGCACTTGGGTGACGTCGTGGCGCCGTCCTCTGAATTGAAGCCACCAAGAAGGCGCGGTCGAATAGGTCGCGGGGAGGTGGTGGAGGCATGGAAAGCGAGACTCCAGAGGACCTTCAGCGCTGGACGGCAAAACGTCGCGTCGCCCTGGTGGCGAGTATTTTGAAGGGGGAGACCTGGCGCGGGAGGCAGCCCGCAAGCTCGGACTGACCGTGGCCGAGGTCGATGAGTAAAGGAGGAGTTCCTCATGGCGCCAGCAACTGTACCCGGCGGGCGTCAGAGACCGCAGGGGCATGCGAGACCCGTCGAAGGTGCGAAATGGAAGGGCTCGTGTCAGTGCGGGCTCTATTGCTGTGACTTTGAATGCGTCATTTCGCCTGAGAGACTACTGAGCCTGTACTCGGCCGCGCTTTCTGTCTTTGGCCCATGCTCGAGCTCAACAAGCTATTTCGCCGTTAGGTAGCGACACACTCGCATGAGGGCGACGAGTTCCCGACCTCGCTGTCGCAGCGGTCTTGCGACGCCAGGGCTGTTGCGCGCTTGCGCCAACCTCCGTGAGCTTCTCCCTCCTCCATGTCCGCTCACGCCTATTATGTTTGGCCCGCTCGGCCTGGCTGCGCCGTTGCTTTGACTGCTGCTCTTTTGTTCGTCCTGACCCGCATGGCGTATCTCTTTTTCTTGGTTCTCTGACTGCACCGGGACTTCACGCTTCACCCCTCCCCCCACCCACTCGTTTTTTTGTGCACCCCCGAAGTTTCCCGACCACCCTCTCGTCTGTGGTTGTGAGAGGGTGGTCGGGAAACGAAGGGGTGCGGCATGCCCAGCGTTGAAGGAGTGGGTGCGGGAGGGGAGTTGCGCAGATTGATTGAGAAAGTTGAGCACAGCCCGTCTCGGGCTGGCTCGCGAAATGGCCTGCAAACAGGCCCAGTTGAGGGGCCATGTCCCGAGCCAGTTTTCGGGCGCGTTTCGGAGCCGAATCCTGTGTCCGGAACCGGCATTTGCGATTAATCGCAAATACTCCATTTTAGCCCTCAAGCTTTTGAGCCGCGAAGTTTTTCGGCCAGTGCAGAACGTTCGAGAGCACCCATGCTCGAAATTGCCTAGGGCCAGATGGCGAAGCGACCGTCCTTGTCCTGGTTGAGACGCGCTGCTCAGAGAGCTGCTTCGACATCTCGGCGGTACGCTGCGAAGAGCGTGGTGACCCGAGGGACCGCGCATTGCGGACATGCCATAAGTCCCCTTCCGTAATCGGGAGAGTCGCTTCGTAATCAGGCACGGGGGCGTCGGAGCAAGGGGGCGGACGGCTAACGCGGCGCACGAGCGGACACGTGGGTACGGCCGTGGGGGGCGGTCAGACGGTCAGGTACAACTATGGGGTCGACGTCGGAAAACACTGATAACCGAACGGCCCATCGAGGCACTGGCTACCGCCAGGTGGACAAATAGAAACCATCGCGGGTGAGCACCCCATCTGCTGGTAGCTGGCAACAAGTCGCACTAGGGTTGCGGACCGATCAGGATTGAAGCCGACGTTGCAATTTCCGAGTGCCGAATATGTCAGGCCGCCATCAGCCTCTTCGACTGTGACCACAACTGGCAGCAGAACCGAGCATGGATTAGCTGCTGTAGGATCGCACGTCGCTGCGCTAGGTATTTGAGCTGCGTATTGAGCGGCAATGTCTTGGCAGGTCTCTGGCGGCGCCGCAGGGGTGCCGCACGCCATTGCTAGCAGTAGGGCCGCAAGTGGCGCTAGTTTGGATAGCACACGGCCCCGTATTGGCTCTGAAAAATACACTGGGTTGGTCCCGACTGGCAGATCGGTACAGGCTGCAGCTGACAACCCATCGCCTGAAACTGGGAGTAGAGCAGCTGGAGCTTCGCCCCACCAGTGGCATTGAATGCGGCGTCGCAGTCGGCGGCCAAATTAACCACTGTATGGCCGCCGTCCGCGTTTACCTGGACAATCACTATCGGTAACATCACCGGACACGGGTCGCTAGACGTCAGGTCGCAGGTTGAAGCGGCCAACGTTTGGTCTTCGTATTCGTTGACGATGTCGTGGCAGCTCGTTCCACCGCAGCCCGAAGCTGCCACGACAAGGCCGGTTGCAAGCGTGACTGCCAGAGTCTTGCAGGTCAATGCCGGCTCCTCCGTCACGTCCCCGGGTTTGGCGCCGTTAAGGGCATAACCTACGACAAACTGAGAGGCTGACGCACCCAACACCGCAGCCGCACTCAATGTTCGGGAGCTTGCAGCAAGCTGGGCAGGTAACTTGGCCGCCGCAGCCATTCGAAAGGACCTCCCCACAAGTCTGTTGGGTGCAAGGGTCGTCGGGAATGCACCAGCTAATAGTCGCTGTGCTGGAGCTAGGCGAAGCGAAGTTAATGTTACATGCGGGTGAGAACCCATAGTAGACACCGTACCAAGACGGGCTTACCGGAATATCTCCGACCTCGCGAACGGTAACGTTTGAGAAGGTAATCGACTCGGAGGGCGGATGTTGTGTGCAGCTGGTTATGTTATATTCTTCGTAGGTGGCAGCTACGCTCAAGGACATGGCTTCCCCCACGGTAGTGCTCATGACGGTCACCGGGTTGATCCCAGTTCCTTGAATGGAAATCTCCCAATTTCCGCAGAGACCCGACTCTGTGTTGCATTCCGTCCCCCAGGCGAAGCCGTACAACTGGACGCCGCTGGGAACGGCCACCACCGCGCTCGTGTATTGATTGCCTACGATACAGCACTGCGTGCTGAATATACTCCATTGGGTTGAACCGTTGCCGTAAACGTTCTAGCCAAGCACTGGCTGCAGGAGCTGATCCTCGCTGGGGGGCAGGAAGGCAGGGAAAAAATACAGGGTCTGCCCACTACCGCCCGGATTCGGAGGCACGGTCCAATTCGCGGAGATAAAATCCATATCGCCAACGCCAGCTTGACCGTCGACAATCCATGAATGCGCCGGCGGCCTGATGCCGTCATTTCCAGTAACAACCGTATTTCCGTTAGCGTCGTACTGCGGATACTGGCACGGAGAAACGGCACGCACGAAAGCACCGGTCGCACGGTCTGCGATACTCCCATCGGGAGCAATCTTTTCGTCTTCGGTCATGCTGATAATGCAGTCCGGATGAAACCACCCACTTGGCGTCGGTCGGTAGGTCGACGGCACGTTGGACGGTCGTCCGACCAACACAACCGAGGGCCCTCCATCCTGCTGCGCCCCGACTGGGGTGAATACGGCCGTCAAAATCGCGAGAGAAAATAACAGTCCTTCCAACTGACGTTTCACGTTTGCCTCCTAGCAACGGCCCCCCCCCATAGGAGCCTGGAGTCTCCGAGTAGCTAGCCTTGGGAACCGCGAAAAGCGCCCTCGCGGTGCTAAGGACGGTGGCAGGCAGGGGAGCATGCGTCAAGCAACGGTTCGAGATCAGTCTCCGACGCGAGACTCTGAGTGGGTCCGGGCACGCGGACGGGACTGACGACGCTCGGTGTCAACACATCCTTGACAACAACGATGTTGCCTATCTCTACGATGGCTTGTGGTTCGTAGATTTCGGCAATGAGGTCCATCTTTCAGACACGCCGATTTTTTGGTTCCTTATCGGAGTTGGCATTCTTACTTCGCTTATTGCCTTCGGCGTCGTTCGTTTCGACGCGTTCATGAAGTTTCATCCTTTTCGGTTCGGTCGTCGCTACGAGTTGACAGAACCGCAGAACACTATCTTGCGAATCATGGCCGGGTTCTGTCTCTTCGGAGTCGTCCTCAGGTTCGCTGGGGACCTCCTGAAGTTGATGCTTGATGCTTCGCTGAGTCGTCGTTGCCGGGCGGGAGCTGGGGTCAACTCGTGGGCGTTCCAGCTCTCCCCCGCCACGATGCTTGGGGGTCGGAGCTCAAGGTGTTGCTGAGTTGCTCGCACTGCACCTGAATGCGCCCCGAGGTGCTTGAGAGCAATCGCGAGTCCATCGGAAAGCCCGGCGCGCCACCGTCGTCCTGATCTTCGGGCGACTTGGCAAAATAAGGACTCATGTGAGATTGACAATGGTCTCAAATAGAGTTACACGAAGAATATGCCGAAGTCTCGCGTCAGTGCAGAACAAGAGATGCGGCACCTGAGTGTGAAGTTGCCCCAGGCCGAATCGAAATTCATTCAGGAGGCTGTGCGAGAGGTCATTGCCCATCTCCGCACGTGGTTCCGGCTACCCACACACGTCGTCGATGCGCTCAAGAGAGACGCCGAAGCGCATGGGCTCGAAATGCTCTGTTACCTGCAGATGCTCCTGCTGAAACGCTACGAATACCTCGGAGCGCGGCACCTTGCCGCAATCACTTCCGTCCCCGAGCACGGCAAACATCGCTGAAACGCTACGTGTCGTTCGTTTTCGTTTTACCGAGAGGCGCGCAAGACGTGTCGTAGCCGCAGAGGATGGAGAAATGAGAGCAGACCGTCTTGAGACAATCGACCCGGTAACCAGCTTCGAGAGGGAAGGGCGCGGCACCTTTCAGTCAGTCGAGAGACTTCTTACCGTTGAGGACATGGCGCGTTTGCTCAGCTGCAGTCCCAAGACGGTGCGCCGGCGCGTAAGGGATGGCACACTGCAAGCTGTCCGGGTGAAGCGACTTCTGCGTTTCCGGCCGGAAAGCGTTGAGATGTTCTTGTCAGTGAACGAGCTCGGGCCCGCAAGACTTCTTGACGGAGATGAGGTGAACATGGCTCGTGCGTATCTACGAAAGCGAACCTGGTGGGTGGATTACCGCGACCATCGAGGTAGGCGCTGCCGAAGGCCGAGCAGCGCACAGGTGAAGGCACAGGCGGTCAAGCTCGCCCAGGAGCTCGAGGCACGGGCCGAACGTCAACGTCTCGGGCTCGAGCAGCTCCCTCCGCTAGATGGCGGCGGCCCCTGGACGGAGCTCGTCAAGAAATATGGCGAGCGCTACGCTGCGGTTGCGCCCTGGTATCGGCGATGGAAATCGCTAGCCAAGCGCCATCTGCTGACGCCACCCTTGGCCGACCTACGCGTTGCCGACGTGACGGCCCCGGTGCTCGAGGCGCTTTTGGCCGAGAAGCAGCAGACCGGGCTTTCGGCGCAGACCGTCAACCACATCCGCGCCGCCGTCTCTGTGGTTTTCACTCGGTCCAAAGAAGCTGGCTGGTGGACCGGCGCCAATCCCGCGAGTGAAGTCAGGAAGCGCAAGGTTCCGCAGTGCGTGGGAGAATGGCTCCGCCCACACGAGGTGGCCCCCGTGCTGCTGGCGGCCGAGCAGGACTATGGCGCAAGCATCGCCTGCGCATTCGCCCTGGCGCTCTACGCAGGACTGCGGCGCGGCGAAGTGTCAGGGCTCCAGAAGCGCGACGTCGACCTCCTAAACGGGACGTTGACCGTGCGGCGGAGCCACGGGCGGGATACGACGAAAGCCGGCAAGCAGGTCGTTCTGCCGCTCGCTCAGGAGCTCGCTCATTTCATCGGCGCCAGCATGACGGCAAACGAGACTGCTTACGTCTGTCCCGCGCCCGACGGGGCGCGCATGCCCGAGCATTTCGACCTTGAGGGAAGGCTTCGCCGTGTCATGGCTCGCGCCGGCGTCGGGATTACGGGCTACCGGCACCATTGCCGTGCATGGAACTGCGATTCTAACGTTACCGTGCCGGACAGGAGTCCGCGTCCATGTGCGCAGCACGGGCTTGACCACATGCTTGTCAGCGCCGAGGTCCGGCCGCTCGGGTTCCACGACTTACGTAGGAGCCACGCGAGCCTTCTTGCGGCCGCTGGAGCCTCGACTTCGGTCACTCAGCGATTGATGCGGCACAGCGACCCGAAGCTCACCGAAGCCGTGTACACCCAGGTGGACCTCTCAACACTCCAGCGCGGAGTCAACCGCTTGCATTTCGGAACCGGTGGCACACACACGGCACAAAACGTGTGCCCCGACGAATCGCAGGACTCGAATTCTGCGGAGGACGACGACTCAATCCTGAGCGAATTCGGAGCCTTTGGGAGGAGTGACCCCGGCGCGATTCGAACGCGCGACCTGCGGTTTAGGAAACCGCCGCTCTATCCATCTGAGCTACGGGGCCGTCAAACTACTTCTACAGCAGCTTAAAGCATTTACCTATATCCAGCGGAGGGGAACCGCTCTTGCCATAACGGTTAAGCCGACGACGGGGGGACGGCGCGACGAATCGCTTCAAGCGCTTCGCTTCCGGCAGCCGTTTTCCGGAAGTAGCCCGCACATCCAGCGACAGAAGCCTGGTCGCGCGCCTGTAGGTCGTCATGGGCGCTGTCGAAGATAACGGGAGGCGGTGCACCCGCGGCTGTGAGCTGTTTCTGCAGCTCAAGCCCCGAAATGCCGGGGAGCTGAATGTCAAGCACCACGCAATCGAAATGGGGATGCTTGGTGTCTGCTAGAAATGCCTCGGCAGGCGGATAACTGATGGGCTGAAGGCCTGCCGCGAGCAGCAACCGCGTTTAGGAAACCGCCGATCTATCCATCCGAGCTACGGGGCCGATGGTCTACTTCTACAGCAGTTACGGCCATTTACCTAAACGGTTCACTTCGAGAAGGCTTAAGGACCGTACTGTGATTCGGGGAAATACAGACTCCTCAAAATGAAGAAGGATAAGCGTATTCTGGGAATTGTCTTGAGGGTGCGGGGTGACCCATTGCGCTCACGGACCGCCAAATGGCACAGCCAACGTCACATGGATTCAGTAGCCGCCTATCTCCGCGTCTCCAGCAGAACGCAGGACTTTGCTACCCAAAAGGCAGCTGATGTAGCCATCGAGCGTGCCGTTGCCGCCAGGGGAGACTCGGTCGCCACCTGGTACTCAAACGTAGCGGAAAGTTTCTAGCTCGCGCTGAACGCAACCGCCTGCGGCAAGACGCCCGGGCAGGTGCAGTACGCCGCGCCGACGAGCCGCTCCCTGGACCAGGGGCCGTAAGCTTCTGCCGTGTCGAACAACGTAACGCCCCGCTCGACGGCAGCGTGAATGAGCCGAAATCATTTCCTGCCTGTCGGGGGCAGGCCGATAGGCGCTAGTCATTCCCATGCATCCGAGACCCACCGCTGAAACCTCAAGGCCGCTCTTGCTTGGAGTGCGATTTTTCATGATTCGGACCTCCCGTCCGTTCACACCAAAGAATACGATGGATGCGCCAAATTGGTCCCGAGGATGCAGCGCCATTGCATGCGGGGAAGTCCTTGAATTTTTGCGCGCCAGAGTGTCTCCTCCGACCTAGTGTTTGGGGCGCGACAGATTCGCCGGAGACGGCAAGCCGCGCGCCTGCTGGCCATCCCGCTTGCCCTCACGTTGGTTCCCGGTCGGGCAGACGCGTGGATTTACCCCGAGCATCGGGACATCATGGCCGAAGCTCTCAAAGGGTTGCCTGCTGACCAGCAGCAGTTTTACGCCACGCTTTGGACCGAAGCGCGCTCTGGACACGAAGCTCGGTACTGCCAGGAGATGGTGACCGGGGACGGTCGGTCCAGGCCCACGTGCCTCGACTTAGCCGCCTGGCCGGCCATCGCTGGTGACCACTCTTGCTCCCCAAATCAGCTCGTCACCGAGACGTTGCCAAGTGACTGGATCCTCAATGTGGGTGATGTAGCCGCGAAGACGAAGGTGGGGCTGGAGCAAGCGAAAACCCGCGACGCCACGCTGAACGTTTGGGCCTTGTCAAACCTCGGCCTGCAGTACAACGACCCCGAGTATCTCACTCGCGCGCAGGCCAATAACGGTCACTTCCTTCTCCCGCGCACCACCAACAAGCTAGACGAGTACGTGGCGAGCGCCCTCGCCGACGGCGTCGAGCCCAACGCGCTGGGCCTCTATCTCTACTACCACCTCGGAGCGCTTGGACTTGCGGGGCAGTGGGCGGCGGCCACTGAACCGTCGACTCGCGCTGCGCTCGCTCGCCAGGTGCTGGCGACCGAGGCCTTCGCCCTCCATTTCCTCGAAGACACCTTCTCTTCGGGCCATGTGGTTGGAATCTGGGGGAGCGTGGCCGAGCGCAAGGGAACGCACGACTACTATTGCGAGTTCGGCCTGGACGGCACGTCCTGGTCTGGTACGCCGATGGTCATGCTCGGCGATGCGCACATGCGGCAGCAGGACCTCAAGCGCACCGCCGACGTCGTCGCCCTTAGCCTTGGCCAGGTCTACGAGGCCGCACACTCCGGTTCGCCCACGGCGCTGGCCGTGAGTTCACTCGAGACCGAGGCCGTCAATGGGGCCGCGGCCTATGACTCCTGCACCGCGACGCGCCAAGCGACGGCAACTGTCACCGAGAAGACGCTGCCCCTGGCGGCTCCGGTGGTGGCGAAGACGCCGATTCCCTCCCGGGGGCCCAACGACGTGCACGTCCCGCACTTTCGTCAGGAAATTGGACCCTTCGTCGGGTTCGCGGGCGACCTCACCGGCGGTTTGGAATTCGGTGGCTATCAGTCAGGCAATGCGGATGCGCGGTGGTACGGCGGCGCGGAGGTGGAGTTCCGCATCGGCGTAGGCTTGGAAGCGCTCACCGGCTCCACCGGAGCCGGAAATGCGTTCCTCGGCATCGGCTATTCCTACGACACGCCCCAGGACGGACCATCCAACTCTAACTTCGCAGCGGCCGGTGTCCCGGTGGTTCCGGCCCGCCAGGGCATCACCGTGCGACTCCGGGTGCCGTTCTACGTCATCCCGTTCGACCTCCTGCTCGTTGCCCCGGTGCTCGTTTGGGCATCGCCGAAGACCCTGACCGACATGGGCATCTGGGCGGCGAGTGGGGGACTACTGCGCTACGAGCGCGCCTTCAACACGCCCATCGGCGCCTTCCAGCTACTTATCGGCCGCGAGGTGGCGGCCACCTTTTACGGGTACACTGGCGGAGTAGAGAACATCGGTGTCGCTGCCCCGGGCGCTATGGTGCCGTACAACAGTGACCTGGTGTTCCTCTCTTACCGCGTCTTGAGCCTCGATTTTCCGACGTTCGAGTACCGGCCTCTCCGGGAATACTCCACGAACCAAGCGCTTACCTTTGCCATCCAGTTCGGCTGGGGAGTCGAGTTCCCGAACCAGGTGCGTTACGTCTCAAAACTCACTTTGCCGGCGGCGACCGGACCGACCCCGGAACTGGCGACGGGATGGATGATTTATATGCGCATCCATTTCGACGCGCGCTACTACTTCTGAGTGAGGGGGTCGGCGGTCCGCGCGCACGAGTCGAGCGTACGGCGTCCCCGCGGCCGCAGACGCAAGCGTCATGAGCTGGAGAGCCACGAAGACCGCATCGGCGCACGTCGCCTCAGGCGGAAGCGCCGAGCCCTTCCGTGCAGTGCCGTAGAGGGAAATGGGCCTTTCGCCCGCCGCAGGTCGGCGCCTCCCTCGCCACCCGCCCGGGGCTTGGCCGTCATTTCGCCGGGGCCACCAGAGCTGTGGTGCCCGCGTCGCTTGCGGCCTCCGGCACCTGCCAGCCGCCGCCAAGGGCACGGTACAGGCTGATGAGGGCGAGGTAGCGCTGGGCCCGGACGGCCGCCAGGTTAAGTTGTGCGGGGAAGAGGTTGTTCTGGTTGGTGGTGACTTCCAGGTAGCTCGAAACGCCACCCTCGAAACGGTCGAGGGCGAGGTCCACCGCCTCAGCCAGGCTGGTCACCTGGGACTCCCGCTCCTTAAGGACAGGACCGAGGGCAGCCGTGTCGTTGAGCGAGCTCGCCACTTCCTGAAAGGCGTTGAGGACGCTCTGCTCGTAAAACGCCTTGGACTGTAACCAGCTCGCCCAGGCGGCGTCGTACTGGCCCTGCAGCTGCGCGCCCTGCAGAATGGGAGCGAGCCAGCTTGCGGCGCCTCCCGCAGACCACACGAAGGACGGGCTGGTGAAGATTTTGGTCAAGTCGGGTGTGGCCAAACCCAAAATCCCGGTGAGGCTGATGGACGGAAAGAAGTTGGCCTTGGCCACGCCAATCAACGCGTTGGCAGCGATGAGCTGCTCCTCGGCCTGGTGGACGTCTGGTCGACGCTCGAGGAGCGAGGAGGGGAGTCCCGGAGGAATGCTAGGCGGGAAGACCAACTCGGTCAGCGTCCTGCCTCGTGGGATGGGCCCCGGCGGCCGCGCGAGCAGGAACGAGATGAGATTTTCCTGGTCGACGATTTGCCTTTGCAAGTCCAGCGCCGTTGCCCGGGCGTCGTTCACCTGGGCCCGGCCAGTGGCCACCTCGAGCTTGGAGCCGGTCCCGCCTTCCAACCGTGCTGTGTAAAGCTCGAGTATCTTTTCGTAATTGTTCACCGTTGCGTTGGCAATTTCGAGTTGCGCATCCAGTTGCCGGAGGAAGACGTAGGAGGACGCGACGTTGGCGATGAGGCTGACAATGACGCCCCGCCTGCCGTCCTCGGTGGCGAGGAACTGGGCCACCGCCGCCTCGGTGCCGCGGCGAAACTTGCCCCACAAGTCGATTTCCCAGCTGAATGAGGCGCTCAGGTTGAATTGCGCCCCAATTGGCGGCTGCGACGTCGAACCAACGGGAGGGTAAGTTTGCCCGGGGACGAAGGTGCCTCGGCTGTAGTTGGCCCCAAGTCCGGCTCCCACCACGGGATAAGCCTGAGCCGCGGTGATGCCCGCTTGTGCCCGTGCCTGCTCCACCCGGGCTGCGGCTATGCGTAAGTCGAGGTTGTTCTGAAGCGCCTGGACAATGAGGCTCTCCAACGCCTCGTCCCGAAAAAGCTCCCACCACGGCAGGTCGGCCAAGGACCGCGCATCCGCCGGTTTCACCTGGTCCCGATAGGCCTCGGTCATTGGCACTGCGGGCCGCTCGTAATCTGGTCCGACAGCGCAGCTCGCCAGCAGGGCCAGGGGGAGGCCAGCTCGGACGGTGCGCCAACTCATGAATGGCTCCCTGCGCCCTCCGGCCGGGCGACCGGAGATGCGACGCCGGGCTTCTGGGCGGGGTCCTTGTGCCCACTCAGCTTCTCGACCAAAACGAAGAGGGCCGGGACCAGGAAGATGGCGATGCCGGTGGCCGCCAGCATCCCCATGATGACCACCGTCCCCAGAATTCTTCGCGAATTGCCTCCGGCGCCGGATGCGAACCACAGCGGGACGCATCCGAGAATGAAGGCGAAGGAGGTCATAAGAATGGGCCTGAGCCGGAGCTTGGCTCCCTCCAGAGCCGCGTCGATCATGGGCCGGCCTTTATCCATCTCGGCCTTGGAGAACTCTACAATCAGGATGGCGTTTTTTGCCGCCAGGCCGATGAGCATGATGAGGCCAATCTGCCCATAGACGTCGAAGTCGAACCTCCGGATGAGGAGGCCAGCAAAGGCACCGAGAATTGCGACCGGCGTCGACAGCAGCACGCTGAAGGGAAGCGACCAGCTCTCGTAGAGCGCCGCGAGGATGAGAAAAACGAAGACCAGGCTGAGGATGAAGACCACCGACGCCCCGCCCTCGGCGGCCTTCTCCTGGTAGGACATGTTGGTCCAAGCGATGTCCATTCCGGCCGGAAGCACCTGCTTGGCTGTCTCCTCGACGGCCTTCATCAGCTGTCCCGAGCTAAAACCTGGCCTCGCGCTGCCGAGGAGCTCGGCCGAGCGGAAGAGGTTGAAACGGACGGTGAACTGGGGGCCGCTGATGCTCTCGACCGTGACCAAGGTGGACAGGGGCACCATCTGGCCGGAGTTATTCCGAACGTAGAAGCTCTCAAGGTCCTTGGGCTCCAGCCGGTACGGTGCTTCGGCCTGCAGGTAGACGTTCCACGTTCGCCCGAAACGGTTAAACTGGTTGATGTACGTACCGCCGAGAAAGGCCTGCAGCGTGTCGTAGACGCTGGTCAGCTGGATGCCCTGTTTGAGGACCTTGTCCTTGTCGACATTCACGAAGAGCTGCGGCACGGCTGGGGCGAAGTTGGGAAGGACGCCGGCAATTTCCGGTCGCTTGTTGAGGGCCGCTACAAGCTTCGCAACGTTTTCGGTGAGAAACCTCTCATTGCCGCCGCCGGAGCGGTCCTGCACCATGACGTCAAAGCCGCCGGCGGTACCGATGCCAGGGATCGCCGGCGGCGGGAATGCAATCACACGCGCCTCGGGAATGCTGGCGAACGCCGCGTTGAGGCGCCGCAGGATGCCATCGGCGCGCTCCTCGGCCGTTTTGCGCTCCTCCCAGTTCTTGAAGGAGACGAAGGCCGTGCCCACGTAGCTGGCCGAGTTGGCAGAGATGAGGTTGAGGCCGTTGATGAGGTTGTAGCTGCGGACGCCCGGCGTCTTGCTGAGAATGTCCTCGACTTTCTTCCCCACCTCCCTCGTCCGCTGGAGCGATGCCGCGTTGGGAAGCTGGAAGGAAACCACCGCGAACCCCTGGTCTTCCTGGGGGACGAAGCCACCTGGCAGCCCTTTGCCGACGACGCCGTCGAGCACGGTCACGGCCACCAGCAACCCGAGCGGGATCGCCATTTTGCGGATGAGGGTCGCCGACAACTTGCCGTAGCCGTCCGTGACCCGCCCGAACCATCGGTTGAAGCGGTCGCCCAGCCTCCCCAGCACGCCCTTCTGCGCCTTCTTGGGGCGGAGCCACATCGCGCTCAGTGCCGGGCTCAACGTCAGTGCGTTGAAGGCGGAGATGAGAACGGAGACGGCGATTGTAACGGCGAACTGCTGGTAGAGCCGGCCGGTGATGCCAGCGAGGAAGACGGTCGGGATGAAGACTGCCGACAGAACGAGCGACATGCCCACCACTGGCCCCGACACCTCTTCCATTGCCTTGAAGGCGGCATCTCGCGGCGTCATCCCCTTCTCGATGTGGTGCTCCACTGCCTCCACCACCACGATGGCGTCATCCACCACCAGACCGATGGCCAGCACCAGGCCCAGGAGTGACAGTGTATTGACCGTGAAGCCGAGGATGGGGAACACGGCGAAGGTGCCCACCAGTGAGACCGGCACGGCAATCATCGGGATGAGAGTGGCGCGCCAGGACTGCAGGAAGATGAAGACGACGATGATGACCAGCGCCATCGCCTCGTAGAGTGTCTTGACGATGTCGTGCATCCCCTCGCTGATTTGGAGTGTCGTATCCAGCGAGACGTCGTAGTCCATACCTGGGGGGAACTTCTTCTTGAGCTCGGCGAACGTCTTCTCAACCCCAGCCGCGACATCGAGGGCGTTGGAGCCCGGCGCTTGCTGGACCGCGATGACCCCTGCCGGCTGGCCCTTGTACCGACCCTCCTGCGAGTAGATCAGCGAACCCAGCTCGATGCGGGACACGTCCTTGAGACGGACCGTCGAGCCATCCGGATTCAGGCGGACGATGACGTTGCCAAAGTCTTCGGCTGTCACCAGGCGTCCCGGTGCGCGCACCGTGTAAGTGAACTGTTGCCCCGGCGGAGCCGGCTCGGCACCGATTTGTCCGGATGGATTCACCACGTTCTGCCGCTTCACCGCGTCGGTGAGGTCAGTCACCGAAAGGTTGAGGCGGGTGAGCAGGTCCGGGTTCACCCAGATGCGCATTGCGTAGTTGGACGAACCGTAGAGGACGACATTGCCCACGCCCGGGATGCGCTTCAGGGCGTCGACGATGTTGATGGTGGCGTAGTTGCCGAGGAACGTCTGGTCGTAGCGGTTGTCTGGCGAGAAGAGGGAAACGATGACGAGCGGGAACGAGTAGGAGGGCTGGATGGTGACGCCGTAGTTGAGCACCGGTTGGGGTAGGCTGGACTGCGCCTGCGAGTAGCGGTTTTGCGCCAGCACGTTGTCGATGTCGATGTTCGAGCCCACCGCGAACGTCACCACCATCGTCTCGGTGCCGTCGCTCCCGTTGGTGGACTGCAGGTACAGCATGTTCTGGACGCCGTTCATCTGCTGCTCGATGGGCGTCGCGACGGACTGCTCGACGGTGATGGCGTCGGCACCGGTGTACGTCGTGGTCACCTGAATCTGCGGCGGGACGATGTTGGGAAACAGGGCGATGGGTAGCTTGGTCACCGCGACGATGCCAGCGATGACCGTGACGATGGCGATGACAATCGCCACAATCGGTCGCCGGATGAAGAATGCAGACATGGTAGCGTCTCCGGCTGCGTGCTCGAGCTAGCGATCCGTCTCTGCCTGCGGGGTCGGGGCGGGTTCCGGCTTGACCAGCATGCCGTCGGTGACCTTTTGGAGTCCTTCCACGATGACCCGCTCGCCTGGGTTGAGGCCGGAGGCAATAATCCACCGCGTTCCGAGGCGTGGCCCGACTTCCACCGAGCGGATTTGCACCTTGTCGTCGGGCGTGACGACGGCGACCGAGAAAGCACCCTGGAGCTCGCTCACCGCCGCTTGCGGAACAAGGACCTTGCTCCCGGCCTGGCCAGGAAGGACGCCACGGACGCGTGCGTACTGTCCGGGCCGGAGGAGCAGGTTGGGGTTGGGGAAGACGGCCTCCACTTGGAGGGTGCCGGTGGTGGTCTCCACCTGGCGCTGCATGGAAACCACGAAGCCCCGGTAGGGATAGGTGCTGTTGTCGGCAAGGATGAGCTGAAGGCCGTTGGTGCCCCCGTCCTGCATGTCTGCGAGGCGCTTGTTCATCTCGCCGGGATTGCCCCGGCCCATGGCTTGCCGGACGGTCTCCGCGTAGCGCAAGTAGTCGGCTTCGGAGAGGTTGAAGATGACCTTGGCGGGCTCCACCTGGGACACGGTGGTGAGCAGTGTGGGCACGCCCTGCCCGACCAGGCTGCCGATGTTGACTTGCGCCGTCCCGACGATGCCGTCGACCGGTGACGTGATTCGGGTATACCCGAGATTCAGCTTGGCTTGCTCGAGGGCGGCCTTACCGGCCTCTACTTGGCCCGTCGCCGACTGCTGTGCGGCGATGGCATTGTCCAAGTCCTGTTGGCTGATGGCCTGCTTCGCGGCGAGCGGACGGTAGCGCTGGACGGTGATGTTGGCACGCGAGAGGAGCGCCTGGGCCTGGGCAAGGTCTCCTTGGGCTTGAAGCACCTGGGACTGGTACTGGGACGGGTCGATGGTGAAAAGCAGCGATCCGGCCTTCACGTACGCGCCATTCCTGTAGTCCTGGGACTGAAGGAAGCCCGCCACCCGCGCGCGAATGTCCACGTTGAGGTAGCCGTTCACCGTACCGACGAATTCCGAGTAGACGCTCACGTCTTCCTTCACCACCGGTGCGACGAGGACGGTGGGTGGCGGAGGAGGGGGCAGCTGTTTCCCGCCGCAGCCCAGCACCGCCGCGGCCGCCGCCGCCGTCAGACACGTCGCTGTGCGCGCACGGAGTTGCATGCCACCCCTCCTCACCCCAGGCGGGGCGATGACTCCACAAGAGCCGCAGCTTCCACCATTCGTCGCAGGGTCGCTACAAGCAGCCGAAAATTCAAGGCTCATGGCAAGCGAGCGAGCGACTGGTACGCGATGGTAGGGCCTGGGCCGTCGGGCGGCGCGAGAAACATGGGTCCAAGAGGGTCTGCCGGGGCCGCGCCGAGCGCCAGCTCCTCGGCACCAGTCTCCCAGTCTACCGGCTGACTGCGAACGCCAAGCTCACCTGCATCCCGTTGCAGGACGTGACTGTTGCTGCAGAGATGACATAGCTCTGAACGATGACCAAGGGATCATTTGGGAAAAGGTTGTCAAATTGGGCTGTCCCGTAGGCCGCTGTCCCCGTGAGCGTATAAGAACCGCAGTTTGCGTCGCCGGTGACTTGGCAGACGACTCCGCCGTCCAACGCCGTCTGGATGATGAGGTTGGGGGTCACGCTGTCGATTTCAGCTCCAGTGCACGAGAAACTGGAGTACGTCCCGGAGATGTCGAAATCGATGTCGGCGGGTGACACGCCCTGGATGACGTTCGCGCTGACCTCGGTAATGGTGACGGAGTTGACGGCGTTCGAGCCTGGGGGCGCGACAATGGCACCGTTCTGCTGATAGCCCCAGCTTCCTGAGTACATCCCGACGAATTCCGGGGCGTCGTCTCCGCCGACGGTGACGGTCGCGTTCGCGAACCTCCTCCCGATGACGTTGGTCGCGCTCAGGGCATAGACATTGCTCGACGCTGCCATGGTTTCCAGGCTGCCCGACGTCACTGGGCTTACGTTTTGCGCACCAATACTCACCGTCGCTGCGCCGGTGACATTCCACATGAAGGTGATGCTGCCTCCCGCGTCGGGCAATGCCTCCGGAGCAACGGTGAAGCTGTTGATGGTGGGCGCAGTCGTGACTCCTGCGACGGTGACCGCCGCACTGCTGCTATTGGTCCCCATGGCATTGGTTGCAGACAAGGTAAACGTGGCAGTCAGGGCTGTGGTGCCGGTGTTTTGAGGCAGAGTCTCTGTTGTCGTGCCAGATGTGACGGGAGTCACAGGTGTCCCGTTGACGCTTAACAGCGTTGCGCCGGTGACATCCCAGGCGAGCGTGACCGGACCTCCCGCAGCCGGCAGGCTGGCCGGGCTGGCGGTAAAATTGTTGATGGTTGGTCCGACGGTGGTGGCTGCCACGGTCACCGTCGCGGTCGCGGTGGTTGTCCCCGCGGCATTCGTCGCTGTGAGAGTGAATGTCGTGGAGGCACCAATCGCGGTCGTCAAGTTGCCCGACGTGACGGGGCTTACCATTCCTACGTCACCGCTGATGCTCAACCCAGTTGCCCCTGTCACCTGCCAGGACAGCGTGACCGCGCCTCCCCCCGGCGGCAAAGTCGTCGGAGTGGCCGTGAAACTGACGATGGAGGGGGGAGACACGGTGGGGGCTGTGTTTTCGGGGCAAGCGACCAGTGTCGACGCTGCGAGCGCTGTGAGGAGGTGCAGCTTTCTCATGGCCTGGCCCGTCCGTACCGCATCCGAAACCACGTGAACGTCGAAACAAAAGGCAACCAACATCGCTGCTGGCCTTGGGAGCGTCGCTTCTCAGCTGAGAAGCGGTCTCAAGCCTTGTCTCGCCCCGGAGTTTACTGCTCCGGGGCCACGGCCAGGGGGTCCGCTCGTACCCCTCGGTGCCGGCAAGTGCAGGGCTAGGCACCTAACCGGTAGCCGAGAGCAACTTGGCGCAAGCGTTTTCGACAGAGCCTCAGGGGCGTCTGACGATGGGCTGGGGCAGGCGGGGTGAACGCGGGACGGGGGTTGGTGCCGGGATGACTGATGCGCGCATGGCAAATCTCAGCCTTCTTCGCTTTTGCCCGAATGGCTCATTCCCTCAACGTTGGACTAGGAATGTGACCCGATGCGTTTTCCACCCTGGGCCGGTCGCGCCTCTGCACTCGCTGTGGCGGTCGTGTTGGTCTTCTGCGTCGCGGACTGGGCGCTTTTCCAATTCCGAGTTGCGCACGGCACGGGCCTAGCGTCGGTTGAGGTGAGGCAGTTTATGGCCACCCCGCTCAAGGGAAATCGCACCGAGTACGACTACGTCGACACCACGGAGCAGCCCTGCGTTCGCTCCGTCCTTCCCCATCAAGCGCTTCCACCGTGCTGGTGGGTCCAGATGCATCGTGACCAATGGCAGGCGTTGTGACGGGACGCCCTCGCGGGCCGGCGGACGTGAATCCAGAGAGGTTGCCTACGCCGCGGCGCGCCGCGACCGCAGCCAGATGAGCGCCGCGGGCAGAACCAAAACGGCAGCGAGGAGACAAGAAATCTCGCCGATGACCGCGGCAGTGCCCAAGCTTCTGACCGCGAAATTCACAGAGCGGACGAGTGCCAGGTAACCCAACAACGTCGTCAGGCTACAAAGCACCACAGCACCGCCCGTCCGCCTCAACACCTCGAGTGGGTCATTCAGGTCCAGGTCCCGCTGGACGATGTTGACCGCGTAGTCGACACCGATGCCGAAGGTGACCGGCAGTGCAATGAAGTTGAGGAAGTTCAGTTTGACTTTGAGTAGGGCAAGTAAGCCCACGGTCCAGCACACTCCCACCAGCAAGGAGAGAATGACCCTGACCGTCGAACGGCGGTCGCGGAAGGCCAGCGCGACGATGGCGAGGGTGGCGAGGAACGAAACGACCACCGCCAAAGGCACGTCCGCCAAGACGGCGTTCCACATGTCGGCGTAAATGACTGCCCGTCCGGAGCCTCGGATTTCGCTTCCGTCGGGAAGGACGGTGCTTCGGTAGGCGTCCGCCCAGCGCAACAGGTAATGGGCGTCGGACGTGACGTCGCCGTCCAGCGGGCTGATGTAGACAATCCGCCCGCGGGTTCCGTCCTTTTCGGTAAACGGCCGAGCGATTGCCTCGGGCAAGTCAGCCATTCCAAAGGGCTTCAAGTCATCCGGCGGTAGATAGGGCTCAATGTTGTCCCAGTCCTTGACGAAGCCCATTTGATGGGCCTTCGCAATTCGCCGCTTCAGCTGCATCAGGATGGGAATCTTGGCCTGCTGGTCCTGGGGGACGAAGTCTTGGAGTGCATGGACGTCCTTGAAGGGCTTAGCGTCTGGAGGCGCGGCGTCTCGGCGCGCATTCAGTGCGGTCTTCAAGGGAGCGACCTGGTCAAGCCGGTCGGTCATAATCGCCATGCCGTCGAGGCCGATGAAACCGGTGATGTTGATGGCCAGGTGGATGAGCCGATGCACTTCGGCCACAGCCCGCCGGTCGCTTTGAATCTTGTTGGTGTCGTATTCCATCGGGTCAGAACGGATGTAGTGGACACTCAGAATGGCACCGGCCACGGCGAGCAGAACGCCCGCGACGGTAATCAACCGCGGCGCCCGAGCGACGAGGCTGGCAAAGGGCCGACCGAAGGGAATGCCCTCGGCCGTGGCGCGGACAATGCGCCGCAGATATTTCGGCGGTGAGAAATCGAGCGGAACCAGCCGCTCCATCAGCATCAGTATGGAGGGCAGGGCAAGGTAGGTCGCTGTCCAGCAAATCAACATGCCGAGGCCACCAATCCAGCCGAATTCCCGGAAGCCGTTGAACTCGGTAACGACCAATGCTCCGTAGGCGGCGGAGGCAGCCGCGGCCGCGGTCAAGGTTGGCCGCCACGTGTGCTGAGCCGCCTTCACGAGGGCCCCGGCGGCGAGCTCCCCCCGCCGTCGCTCCTCCAAGTAGCGAGCCATGTACAGAATCGAAAAGTTGATGCCGTTACCGCCGATGATGGTGAAGAGAAACCCCGTCGCCAGGTTCAAATGCCCGAAGATGATTTCGGTGAGCCCAAAGGTCCACGACAGCCCGATGCCGATGGCGAGCGCCATGGCAAAAACGGTTCGGATTCGTAAATAATAAAGAAACACCACACTCAGAATCAGAACCGCGCCGACCAGGCCGATGGCGGTCAAGTCGCGATTGATGAGCTTGTACTCGGCGAGGCCAATCGCGAGGTCGCCGGTCAGGCCCCAACGCGCGGTCGGGTCGAACTTCTTGGGGTTGACGCGGGCGACGACCGCGCCAACTTTGGCGATGGCCTCCTCGGCGTGCTTGAAGTCGGCACCCAGCACGCCGCTGCGGATGGCAATGACCACCGTCTTGCCGTCTGCGCTTTGGTAGTACCCACCCGGAAACCGCTTCTCGTCAGCCGTCTTGACACCAAAGCGGGCTCTGACCGAGTCGGGGTCAATCGGCGGCGGCGGGCTGTCGTCCAGGCCCAAGGACAAGCCGCTCCGCTTCTCGACTTCGTACGAATAGCGGGCCTCGACCTCGTCACGAAGCTTCTTCAGCGTCTTGAGGTCGGTAAACAGACCGGTGCGAGGCTTGAGGAAGTTGACCGCATCCTGGACACCGGTCTCGATGTGTCCCACCCAAGGTGGTCCGAGCTGCTGGAGCGGGGAGACCAGTGCGTCCGCAGCTCGCCGGAGTCCTGCCGGGTCCTGGCCTTCGAGCACGACGAAGATGGTCGACAAACTCGAAGTTCTCGAGGCGACCCGGTGAAGCTCTTGAACGCTGGGGCGCGAGTTGGGGAGCAGCATGTCGAAGTCGGTGAGGAGCTTCAACCGGCTGGCCAGTCCAAGCGACACCGCCGTCACCATGGCGATGACCAACAACAGCGACAGTGGCCTTTGAATCTGCCACTCGACGAGGCGGTTCAAGCCCCGTCCCAGCAGAGACCGGAAGGTCACTGAAGCCGGCCTTGCCCGAGTCTCATAGCTGGAGGTGGGGGCCTGCTCGTTCACTCACTGCCCCGTGGGTAGGCACGTCCAGAATCGGTAATTCTGCAGCAAGACCCCATCGCGCTCGATGTTCAGCACCCTTAGCGGTTGGCAGTTGTGCTCAGGCATCAGCTGCGCCGGGTCGTCGTGATAGTGGTCGTCGGTGATGTAAAGGACCGGGACATTCTTGGGGGGATCCCGCCTGTCGATGAAGTTGAACTCAGTGCGTCGGAAGCTCGGGCAGTAGACCTTCGGGCGGTCGTCGAGTGCGGTGAGGATGTGAGCGCACAGAGCGTACTGACAGCTCGCCACCACGGTGTCAGGGCCGAGAGCCGCGGCGCTGCTATCCACCACTTCCTTGAGCTCGGTCCAACCAGTCATTTCATTGAAGAAGTCGCGGTTCGCGTCGTACATCGAGGCGGGGATGAAACGGCGCACGGCACGCGTCTGTGAGTAGGTATAGAGGCCAACGATGATGGCCAGGCTGACGCCGATGCAGGCGGTGATGTAAACCCGGAGTGCCCGGGGAGGGTGGTCGAGCACCTCGTCGAGAAGGCCACCGGCGGCCAGGGCCAGTGGGATGTATCCCACCATCGTCCAATGGTGCTCTGGATTGCGGACCCGGACCATCATCGCCAGGAAGAAGAGCAGCACCGGCCAACTCGAGAGGGCCAGAAATCGGTAGCGGTCGTCGGTCCGGGAGCGGGCAATACTTATTGCCAGCACCACCAGCAGACCCGGGAACATGAGGGGGTGGAAGGGACCAAACTGCCCGAGGATGGCGTGGTAGGCGTTGCTCGACCACGTGGCAACGTCGGCTGGCCCCGTTCGCTCGACGAGGTGAAGGACCAACGTCGGCCACTGCCGCTGGTAGTTCCACACCACCACCGGCAGCGCGACCACGAGAGAAACCAGCCCGGCCAGGTAGAACGAAGGGCGCCTGAGCCAACGTCGTGCCCGGGGCGACGCTACGACATAGAGGAGGGCCACCGCCGCTAAGATGACGCCCGAGTACTTGGCAAGAAAGGCGAGACCCACCACCAGTCCAGCGGCCAGCGGACGCCAGGGCTCGTCATGCTCCCGCATCCCCTCAATGAGGAGCAGGCCCAGCACCCAGAGGGGGGCCAGGGGGCTCTCCGGGTTGAGAACGAAGTTCGAGACGAGAAAGATGGGCATCGCCGTGACGATGGCCACCGCGATGAAGCCCGCGCGTGGGGAGAAGAGGCGCTCTGCCAGTCGGTACACCAAGAAGCCAAAGACCGTGGCGTAGAGAACCGGCCCAAAGCGGATGGCGAAGGAACTGTGCGAGAACTGGGTCGTCGCCCACGTCAGCCAAGCGATGAGCGGTGGATGGTCGTAGTAGCTCAGCGCTGGAAAGCGCGACCAGACGTAGTAGTAGGCCTCGCCATTCGCGATTCCGGTGGTCGAGATGAAAAGCAGGCGAACCAGTGTCGCCCCGGCGATGAGAACCGCGGTGCGGACGCTCCAGCGACGTAGGGATTCGGGCAGGGCAATGGCCGGCGGGGCAATCGCCTCCTGCGGCGACAAACGAAGTTTTGCTGCAGGTATCATTCGGCTCTCTTAGGCAGTGGCAGCAAGTCGTCCCGGTCGGTGGTCTCGGACGGCGGAGTCCTTGAATGAGTGCCTTGCAAGCCCTTTGGCGCGTCGAAGTCGCGATTCGGGCCACCTTCTTGATGCTGAGATAGACAGGGCGCCGGGCTCATACCATTGCTTTTTCGTGCTTCGCCATTCCGAGGCCCGTGCTGGCGTTCGGGTGGCCGCGGACCCGGCTCCGGAATAAAGACATCACAGGCCGACGTTCGCCTTGGCCGGTCTGCCAACGGTGCGGCCAGGGCGTGCAGGGTTTCAAACCCTTGGCTTGACTTGGTTAGGCTGGGCCGGTGTCCGCCGATAGCGATTGGCAGTGGGCATACCGGTCCTTCACCTCTCGGGACGGTCGCCTCGCTCCCAAGCACTTCCGGCCGCCTGCGGGGGATGGGGAAACCTCGGGTCGATGGCAACCAGCTTCCCCTGAACACTCGTCAGACGCAGCGATTTGGCACCGATTCAACACCTACCGGACGAGGTGCCCTGGCGCAAGAGGAACCGAAAGGAGGGGCCGAAAGGCACCACCCGGCTTCCAAGCCGCCGAGCGCAGCCAGCTGACCTTCACCGCCATCCCCCTTTTGGCGGGGAATTCCCGGCTTGGGGCTACTTCTTTCCGAACAAGCCACCCAGCATGCCCGCGATGCCCCCCGCCCCAGCCTGGGCTTGGGCAGCGCCGGTCAGCATGGGCAACACCTGCCCGAGGATGGACTGTGCACCGGGCCCCATCCGGTGCTGGAGAAACTGATTGAGGGCAGGAGCGACAGCGGCCATCTGCTCTGGCTTGACGCCATACTTCGTGAGGACCGTCGTCATTGCGGCGACGGCGCCGCTCCCCTGCAGCTGCGCGCCGAGGTTGGTCGCCCCTGGTGCGCCGCCGAGCATCGAACCGAGCATCCCGAGGAGGTCTCCACTGCCGCCGGCGGGGACGGAGACGCCTTGGTGGGCTGCCGCGGTCTGCAGCCAATTGGTTATTTCGGGGATGGCCGCTTGAAGCTGGCCGGCCGCGCCCGGGCCAGCCCCATGGTGGACAGCACCGTTGACCACGCCGAGCAGGCCCCCTGCGAGGCCCTTGGCCTGGTCCGGCGTCATTCCCAGCTGCGAAGAAAGCGTGCCGATGAGGTCCATCGTGCCTCCGAGGCCCCCCACTAGGCGGGGGTGATTACGGGGGAGACCCGTATTTGGCGATGTGCAGCTTGCGAGCAGCTGCAGCCCATTCGTCTCGCACAATTCTCTCGTGGAAGCCAGGCGACCGCTTGCTGATGGCGAGGATGTCTTCGGGGGTCCAGCTCGCGATTTGCGCGTAACGGTAAATGCCTCGCCGGTGAAGTGTCCGCTCGAGAACTGGGCCGATGCCATGAATCTGCTGAAGGTCATCTCGGAGCGGCTTCGGGCGAGACTTGGGCGCAGAGGCTCCATCAGATGAAGGAAGAGAGGGCGACCCCTTCCTGGTACCGGGTGCCTCGGACGCGGGCGGTGGGTCGAGCCTTGCACGCAGCTCGGCGAGGACGACCTGCGCCTCGACGAGTCTTGCGGCCAGGGCCTGGCGGTCCACCTCGGACTCGGCAAGTTGTCGGCGAGTGGCCGCCAACTCTTGCTGCGCTGCTGCCGCCTGCGCGCGCGCGGCGTCCCAACCGCCCTCGGCGGCCTGGAGGGTCGCTCGGAGCGTGTCCAGGTGCTGTCGCGTCGCGTCGGCTGCCTGATTGGGGGCGCGCTGTCCCTGGAGGGCGTCGCGTTCCCGCTCGGCTTCCTCGGCCCGCGCCCGGACTTTGGCAGTGGCCGCCTGGAGGCTGTCCAGGTCTTGCTCTGCCGCCAGACGTGCCGCTTCGGCACTCTTCAACTCGTCGGCAAGCTTGAGAAGCTGCTCACGCGTTCCATTGGTGTCATGCCGGGCAGCGTCTCGGGCCAAGGCGGTCGCTCGAAGTTCCCCACGGAGCTTCTCGACCTCATCGCGCGCCGACCCCGCAGCGGCTTGCAACTCACTGCGGCTGCGCTGCTCCTCCGTCAGGGCAAGCTCCGAGGCGTGCAGGTCGGCTCGGGCAGCTTTCAGGGCTCGGCGCGACTCCGCGGCCGCCGCGCTCACCAGGCGCCGAACTCGAAGCCCGCGTGCGAGCCAGCCAATCGCGACGCCGAGCAGCGCCGAAAAAAATAGGCACAGGAGGATTTCGCGTACCACGTCGGCCATTACCGACTCCCTGGGAGAAAGACGCGGAACTCAATCCGGCGGTTGAGCTGGTTGGCTTCGACCGTCCGGGCGCGGACAAGAGGTCGAGCCGAACCGGAGCCGAGAGTATGAATTCTCTCCGGGGCAATGCCTTTGCTGGTGAGATAGGCCTTCACCGTCTGTGCCCGTCGTTGGCTCAACTGCCGGTCGGCCGCCGCGTCCCCCTGCGCGTCGGTATGTGCTTCCACCTCGACCTCCAGCTCGGGGGCAGTAGCGAGTTGCGCGGCGATGGCGTCGAGGAGTGGGGAAGCGTCGGCCTGTAGCCGGGCGCTTCCCTTCTCGAATTCGACGCGCCCGGACGCAAGCAAGCGGTCCAATTCCGCCTGAACCCGAAGGGTGGTGAGGGGGGAAGGTGCCCGGGGTGAGTCGAGTTGCGCGGGAAGCGCAGCTGGCGGCGGTGGAGTCAGGACGACGGCTGCAGGCCGGTGTGCCCGAGCGAGGGTTGGTGCATGGCGGACAACGCAGAAGGCCGCTAGTGCGGCAAGAGCCACGAGGCAGCCGAGCAACGCCGGGCCTTCGGACATTTCGGCCGCCGAGCGCACCTGATGGGGTGTGGCGATTTCCGGACGCGTGACACCCTCGCAACACTCCTGTGCGTTAAGGCTAGGACGCGGGCAGCAGGGGTTAGGCGAGAGTCGCACGGCAGGGCACCGGAGGTGAAGCATGTCCAGCCGATGCTCCTCGTCGCTCGCCCAGGCGCGCGGGCCGCTCAGGACACTGGCCGTCCATTTTGCCGGCGGTACCCTCCCGCCCATTTCAACCGCTCAGCTGGCGCGCTCGGCCGGACGTCAGAAGGAGGATGATTGGGCGTCGGGCGCGTTGCGAACGGGAGTCGCCTGTCGCCAGCCCACCCACGCCGGGAGCGCGAAAAGCGCTGCGCTGAGGCAGCACAACTCGCCCAACGAGGCGAGCAGCCCGAAACCACGCAGGGCCCGGTTGTCGGCGAAAAGGAGCGAGGAGTAGCCGATGACGGTGGTGGCCGAACAGAGTGCCACCGCTGCTCCCGTTTCCCGAACGACGCGGTGCATGGCTCCCGTGCCAGCTAGACGGTAACGCTGAACGATGTTGACTGCGTAGTCGACACCAATGCCGAAGGTGATTGGCAAGACCACAAAGTTGAGGAAGTTGACCCGCAGCTGGGCTGCCGCCGCCAACCCGACCAGCCAGGCCACCCCCAGGAGGAGGCTCCCACAGGTGAGCAGTGTCGGGCCGAGTCGCCGGAACACCAACGCCACCAAGGCGCACACCGCGGCCAGCGCCAGCGCCGTCGCGCGCGGGCCGTCACGGAGGATGGCAGCGTTGATGTCGGCGACCAGCAAGGGCTGCGCGAGCGCTTGAGTCGACCCACCGCTCTCGACGGAGGAGGTGTGCAGAAGCTCGCGGATGGCTTCCAGTTCATCGGCCCCCAGCACTCCCACCTTGCGCGGGAAGAGAAGTGCGATGCGTCCGGTGGAGCCGTCCTTTTCCGCCAAGGCACGGCGGAGAGAGTGCGGCAGGTCAGCGAAGGTTGGCGCCCGGACCTGCTCCGGCGGCCGCAGCCGCTGCGCGCCGGAGCGCATGGCAGAAGGGAGTTGCTGAAGCCGCGCATCACTCAGCGCTTCCCGAAGCTGGACCACCAAGGCCAGTTTGTCGGCGGCCTTCTCTGGAAGGGCGCTCTGGAGGGTGCGGATTTCGCGAACCGGGTCAGCAGGGCCCAGCTTGGCCCGGTTGCGTGCGAGCACTCGCAGCGTGCTCTCCAAGTCGCCGGGCGTGTCCGCCCGGAGAACCATCGGGCTCAGGTAGGTACGGAAAATCTCGTCGAGTTTGAAGGACCAATAGGTAGCGCCTGACTCGAGGCTCCTCTGCGAGCGGACGCGAGCCACTTCGTACTCCAACAGCGGGCCTCGGTAGGCGAGGACCGCCAGCACCGAAGCGCCGAGCAGCAGTACCGACGCAGTGCGAATGGCGGCACCGTGGCGCTCGACGAAGTCGGCGGCGAAGACGCCCCCGGGATGGCCCGGGCGTTTCGGGAGAAAGCTTCCAGCTCGCCAGGTTTCCAAGGTCGCGATGAGTGGGGGCAGCAACACGAACGCGGCGAGCCAATTGAGCGCCATCCCCAAGCCACCGATGACTCCGAATTGGCTGAAACCCCGAAAGTCCGTTGCCGCTAAAGACAGATAGGCCAGCCCGGCGGCGAAGGATGCGACGAACGTTGCGGCAAGCGAGCCAGACCAGGCGAGTCGCAGCGCGTCTTCAACGCGCAGACTCTGGCTCCGTTCTTCGCAGTAGCGGGCGACGAAGATGATGGCAACGTTGATGCCGTTGCCCAGGACGATGGAGCCCAGAAACGCAGTGTTGGCATTGAGATAGCCGATGAGAAACCAGCTGAGTCCGAACGTAGCGGCAGTGCCGACGCCCAGCACCGTGGTGAGGGCGAGAACGGGCGCCCAACGGCGGAAGAATAGGAAGAGCGCCGTCAGGACAAAAACAAGAACCATTGCCGTCGACACCGTGAGGTCCGAGATGAGCGACTGCTGCTCTTCGAGCGGAGTCTCCACCTCCCCGGTGAAGCCGACCCGGAGGCTGGGGTCGTAGTGAGAGGGGTTGAGCGCTTGGACTTCGGAGCGAATGCGTTCAACGAAACGCTTGCTTGAGACGAAGCCGTGGACCTTCCCCGAGGGCGCCACCAACAGGGCAAGCAGGCGGCCGTCCGGAGTCTGGTAGTAACCGTCGCGAAACTGGTCCCGACTCTGAAGCCCGTATTTGGCCTCCAGGTCCGAAAAGTCGAGTGGTGGAGGACTGCGTGCCGAGTCATCCTCGTCTTCCAGCAAGTGGAGTACGGGGTTTCGCTGACGTTTCTCCCAGGCCACCCGAGCATTGATGCGGGCGAGAAGGGTGCGCAAATCCTGCTCGTTCAAGTAGAAGGCGCCGAACTGCCGCAGGAAAGCTTCTTCTTCGTCGGTCCGGTAAGTCACCGCCTCCACCAGGTCCGGGCCCAATGCGCGCAGGCGGGCCGCCAGTGCATCCGCGAAGCGCTGGAGCGCTTCGGGATGACTACCCTCGAGCACTAAGTAGAGGTTGTTGACCGGATTGAGCTTGGGGCCGATGCTCTTCGCGGCCAGCACGCTCGGCGCGTTGGCCGGCAGCAGCTCCTCGAGGTCGCTGCGGAGATTCGCGTACAGCTTGGCGGCAAAGAAGCCGCTCGCCAAGAGCAGCAGCGCTGCGGCGCCGAGGATGGCCCGCCGCCGATGGATGAGCCAGGGGACAAAGCGGCGGCCGAGTGACTCGACGCCGTTCACCGGGTGTCCTCTCTCGGGTCGCCGGTGTCCAGGGGGGTTTCGCGACAGCGACTGGCCGCGGAGCGGTAGGCAGCGTCGATGACTTGAACGCAAGCCAAGGCGTCCTGGGCTTCCTTCCCCACCCAAATGCCGGCGTGAATGGCCCCGCGGAACTGCTCGAAAAGAGAGTTGAACCACGACACGTGGCTTGCATCCGTCCAGTCCGAGGAGACTCGTTTCCGTTCGGTTTCCCAGCGGACGGCCGTTTGGCCCGGAGCCTGCCTTGGGTCCATGACAGCCACCTCCAGGTTGTCGTCGTCGATGGTGACGGCTCCTCGTTCTCCCTGCAGCGCATAAAGCACCTTGCGCACGCCAGCGGTCCAGCTGAGGTGCGCCTGGGCGAGGCCGTTGGGAAAGCTGAGCACCAGGCTGACGTTGTCCTCGGTGTCCCAGCCTGCGGCGTCGAGGGTGGACAGCTTCGCGGTCACCGCCTCGGGGTGGCCGCCCATCCACTCGAAGGCCAGGTAAAAGCTATGGCTCCCGTGGTCCATGGTGATGCCGCCACCCGAGTACCGGCGCTCCCGGCGCCAGTCCGTCCTCCATTCGGGCACCCCTTTGGCGTGCGTGGTGCGAAACGTGCTCAAGCTGACACTGCGAACCCGGCCAATTGCCCCTGAGGCGAGGACTTGACGGACGGCCTTCACCACTGGCGCATGCTGGTAGTTGTGGCACGGGAACACGACCCGCTGCGCCCGGCGAGCATGCTTGAGAAGAGAACGGGCGTCGGCCACGGTGGTGGCCAGCGGCTTTTCACACAGCACATGTAGGCCTGCGTCCAGCGCGCGATGTGCGAGGGCGGCGTGCGCGCATGGCGGGGTGGAGATGTCGACAAAGTCCAGTTCGGCTGCTTCCTGGGAGAGGAGCGCTTCAGCAGTTGCATAGAGGCGTGCCTCGGGGAGCGCGGCCCGAGCGGCACTCAACCGAGCTGCGCAGATGTCGGCCACGGCGACAACCTCAACATCTTGTAGCCGCCTGGCGCGTTCCAGGTACGCGGGGACGTGGCCCTCGGCGGCGATGAACCCGTAGCCGACGACCGCCCCCCGCAGCCGACGGTCTGACGGGAGTCTTCGTGAAAGGGGCACCTCCCCGGGATTCACCGCCAATGGCCGCTCCGCTCGAGTTCGCGGAAGACCTCGTCCAGGAGTCCAAGGCCTTCCTCGGCGGCGGCCTCGTCGAGGGTCAGCGCGGGTTGAAGTCGGATGTGCGGCGAGTGCGTCATCGCGAGAAGTCCGCGACGGACTCCGGACAGGTAAACTTCCTTCATCACGCTCGCCAGCAGGGGCTCCTTGGTTTTGCGGTCGCGTACCATCTCAATGCCGAGCAGCAGCCCCTTGCCCCGGACGTCGCCAACGAAGGGGTACTGCTCGCGCATCTTCTGCAGACGCCCCAACATCAAGTGGCCGACCCGTTCAGCATTTTCCCAGAGGCGCTCGCGCTGGATGGTGGAGACGGATGCCAGGGCGACCGCCGCAGCGAGCGGGTTACCGCCATAGCTGCTGGAGCCTCCAGAGGGCTTGCTCCACGGGGGCGTGTTGGCGATGTCGGTGCGCGCCAGGACGCCACTCACTGGAAAACCGGAGCCGAAGCCCTTGCCCAGCGTCAAAAGGTCGGCCGTGACTGCTGGCGTGTGGTCCAGACCCCAGACTCGGCCGGTGCGTCCGAAGCCGGTAATCATCTCGTCGGCGACGAAGAGCGCTCCCACCTCGTGCGCTGCTTCGGCCACTGCGGGCAAAAATTCTGGGGGCGGGATGACATTGCCTGCCGTCCCCTGCATCGGCTCGGCGAGCACTGCGGCGACCGGCCCCTGGGGTTGGGCCCGCAGCGCCTTCCGCGCAAACTCCGCACAGGCGATGCCACAACTTCCATATTGCAGGCCGAACGGGCAACGGTAGCAGTCGGCATAGGGAATGGACGTCGTGTGTGGGAGCAGCGGCGCAAAGCCGTGCTTGGCTTCGCTGCCCATGAGCGACATGGCTCCCGCCGTCTTTCCGTGGAAGCCACCCCAGAACGAAACCACGTCCAAGCGCCCGGTCTTCGCACGAGCCAGCCTCAGCGCTGACTCCACCGCTTCGGCTCCTCCTGAATACAGCTGCAGTCGGTCGAGGCCCGCCGGCGCCAGTGCGGTCACCGTGTCCATCAAGTCCGCGCGCGGCGCGCTGGTGAAGCTGCCCACGGTCAGCTTCTGCGCTTGGGCGGTCAGGGCCCGGACGTAGGCCGGGTGGGAGTGCCCCAGGGAGTTGACGCCAATGCCGCCGATGAGGTCGACGTAGGTGTTCCCGTCGACGTCGGTGACGTGGCTGCCAACTCCATGGTCCAGGGCGACTCCAGCCAGCAGCGCAAAGCTTTGAAGTCCAGGGGCGAGGTGCTCCGCTTCACGCGCCACGAGGGCACGACTCAGAGGGCCCGGAATCTCGGTCTTTAGGAAGACTTTGGGCATGCGTTACCCGGCGCGAGAGGTAGCGAAGACGTATAGCCGGTGCAGGGGGTAATTCCAGGCCAAGCCGACTGACACGGCAGCGGCAAGCGCTGCGCCCGCTGGGCCCAGGCCGAAACGCTCGACCAACAGCTTGGCGAGGCCGAGGTTGAGCAACAGGGAAGTCGCCCAAGTGAGGACGTAGCGGAGCGCCTGAGGAACCGGCCGGCGGCGTCGGGTGCGGAAAATGAGATGGCGCTTGGCCGCGAAGTCACTGATGCCACCAGCGAGGTGGCCCGCCAGGATGGCCCACCCGTACGGCGTCCCGAGGAGAATGAGGCCTTCCATGAGCGCCAAGTCAAGTCCCGAGGCCACCAACGCTGAAGCTTGGGATGCCAAGAAGTGCCACCCCTCACGCAGGCGCGCTGCGCGGTGGGCCGCGGCCCCTCGGGAAGGGCCGCTCACCAGCCCCTCAGCGGCCACGCTTTCGCAATTCTGAGCGAATGAAGGCCGTCCGTTGGATGGCGGTGGCGTTGGCGAGGACAGCAATCAGTGCCAGCGCGGCCAGAACGAGGGGATAGCGCGGGTGCAACGCGAACGGCTCCCACCACCAAGCGACGAGGGGTGACAGCACGGTCGACACGCCGAGGTAGGCCGCACGCTCATGCCGCTGCATCAAGCCCATGTGCGCCGCCACACCCATCGCCTCGCCCTTTGCGCGGACATACGACACCATCACCGCGCCCGCGCAGGCCGCGGCGGCGAGGAAGAAGCCCACCGCGTCGCTGCGGTAGTAGTACGCGAGCCCGAAAAACACCGCCATTTCGCCCCAGCGGTCGACCGCGGCGTCCAGCACTTCACCTGCGTCAGAGGCCAGCCCCTGCGCTCGAGCCACGCCGCCATCGAGCGAATCGCAGCTGGCCCCCAGAACGAGGGCCCAGCCTCCCAAGCCGAACCAGCCGGCCGCGATGGCCGCGCCTGCTCCCAGTTGGAGCACGAGCGACGCCCAGGACAGGCTGTCGGGTCGAACGCCGATGCGGACGCAGGCACGCACCGCCGGCCTGAACACCCACAGCCCGTATTCCATGAAGTAGGTGCCTAACCGGGATGTCCTCCCGTGCTGCAGCACGCGTTTGGAGTGGGGGAGCCCAGTCCGTGCCGTCTTCAGTGCGAAAGCTCCAAAGGCCACAACGAAGGCGCCCGCGAGCATGGCTAGAGCGACCAAGCTGGGAAGGTTTGCCCTCATGTGTTGCGCGAGTGTCACCCACCGCGGCGGCCGCCAGCACATAGCGACTTCACCAGGAGAGTCAACGCGTGCGGAGGGTGGCGATGTCCGGCGTCTGGTGCTTGCCCGGTCGTTGCACCGACAACGGATTTCGCCCCAAAAGGGTTGCCCCAGTGTTAGGCCCCCGCCCCGACTGACGCTGGGAGCTCCGTGAATTCAGCGGCGCGGGCCCGACGTCGAAAAGCGCCCACCTTGGGGCGGAGGCCCTGTGCACATTCTGCTGCTCACCCTGACGCTCGCTGCGGTGGAGCCGACTGCGACCGAGGCCCTCAAGGCCAGGGATGCCGAGGTTCGCGCGGTGCTGCCACCGAAGGGAACAGAGCTGACGCCAGCGACCCGCCAAAAGCTCGAAAACATTCTCACCCGCGCCATCGACCTCGAAGGGGTGGCGCGCTCGGCGCTTGGGAAAAACTGGGAGGAGGCCACACCTGCCCAGCGGAAGCGGTTTCTGGATGCCTTCAAACAGCGCTTTCGCAAAGCCACCGCCGACCAGTTCAGCGAGGACTACCGCGCCACACAGGTGAAGTACTTTCCGGAGGTTACGCAGGAGGGCGATGTCAAGGTTCCCACAGAAGTCACCATCAAAGGCGAGCCCACCCATATTGACTACGTGATGCAACGGGCAGGCTCGGACTGGCGCATCGTCGACATCGTCATCGACGACGTTTCAACAGTGGACAACTACCGGTCCAGCTTCGGCCGAATCATCAAGAAGGAGGGCATGGATGGACTGATTGCTCGGCTGAACAAAGGAACAGTCAAGCAGGCGGGCGAAAAGGGCGGCAAATCGAAGACGCAATAAGTCCCAACGGGCACTGGGCAGCGGGGTTGTCAACGACAGTGTGGGCTGGCAAGGTATTTCACAGGCATTCCTCAAGTCGCGTTGGGAGGGATATGGAACCGAAACCCGCAGTCGCGCCCAGAAGGGCCGTGGTGATGCGCGGACTTCCCTGGCTCGTGGCGCTGCTGGCGATTGCCAGCGCTTGCTACCCAAGTGGCGTGACCAGCGTCAGCCAATACAGCACGGTCACCACCGCGTATGACACCGCCTTCAACTTTCAGTCGCTCAGCACGTATTCCATTCCGGGAGCGACGGTCGCCAATCCTCAAAACTGCGCGATTGAAAACTTGGCGGACGGTGGCATGTTTTTTCAACCGGACTCTGGCTTTAGCGCGAGTCTTCCGAGCACCATCTGCAGCACTGTCGTCAATCAATTGAACGACCTCGGGTACCAGCTGATGGACCCTGCGACCGGAATTGGTCAGGCCGCGCCGAGTTTTGTCGTCACGATTGGCGCTCTCAACCAAAGCTACACCGCTTGGGTAACGTACCCCTGGTATGGCTATTGGGGTGGGTATTACCCGTACTATCCCTGGGGCGGTTGGGGCTATTACTACCCGTGGGGGCCGACGTACACGTACAGCTACAACATCGGCACCCTGGTCATCACCATGGTGACGCCCCAAGCGGATGGGTCCATCCCCGATGGTGGTGTCATTAATGCTGTCTGGGGCGGCGCGCTCAATGGCGTACTGACTGCCTACGGCGTCAGCCCGTCCAATGTCGCTTCCGGCATCGAGCAGGCCTTCAAGCAATCCCCCTACCTTGGTGCGGCGCCGTGAGGCCGGGAGCTTCGATGAGAACGCTACGGACGATGGTCGTGCTGGGAGTGCTGTTCGCCTCTGCGTCGGCGGGAGCGCAGTCGTATTATTCGGGGCCACCCCCGGACAAGGCGGCGCAAATCTTCTACGGCTCAGTCACGTACCAGCTCGGCATTCCCATCGGGAATACCTACAATTACATTTCTGACGTGGAATGGCGCGGGATTGGCGTCGACCTGGGCTGGATGATCAAGCCGACCTTTTCCATCGGCTTGGCGCTCGGCTGGAACGTCTTTTATCAAAACCTAACGACCACCATTAACTATTTGCCAGGGGTTTCGAAAGCGGGCTTTGCCGTCTATGGGAATCAGGACCGAAGCTTCAATTTTTTCCCAATTCTTGCCGCCTTTCGATGGGTCCCCAAGCTCAAGAATGATGTCAGGCCGTTTCTAGGCGTCGACGTTGGTATTTACATTACCGCTCAGCAACTCGGAATCGGCCTGTACTCCTACTCGACGACGCAGGTTCAGTTCGGGGTCGCGCCGGAGTTGGGTGTCATTATCCCGGTCAACGAAGGGCTCGGAGTGCAGCTTAGCACGCGCTACAACATGGCCTTCCATTCTGGAAGCATCGACTTTCAGCAATGGTTGGGCATCTACGCCGGCCTCGCTTGGGGCGAGGGGCTTTAGCCCCAACTCCGGAAGGGACGTTGCTCGTCAGGCCTCGCCGGCGTCCGCGCTGGCGGGCTCCTTGGTGTTGAATTTTCCGCCCCCGGTTCTGGCGTCGCTGCTGCCGCCAGCGTGGGGTTCAAGCCTCGTAATCTTCGGTTCCGAGATGGGTGATGAGTTCTTCGCCCATCAGGTGTCGGAGATTATTCTTCAGCTTCATCTGTTGGATGAATAAATCGTGCTCGGGGTCGAGGCCGGGGGCCGCCATCGGGCTTTTGTAATAGAAGCTTAACCATTCCTGGATGCCGGACATCCCGGCTCGGGCGGCCAAATCGCTCAAGAGGGCCAAATCCAGAACGAGTGGCGCGGCGAGAATGCTGTCGCGGCATAGGAAGTTGATTTTGAGCTGCATCGGGTACCCGAGCCAGCCGAAGAGGTCGATGTTGTCCCATCCCTCCTTGTTGTCGCCGCGAGGGGGGTAGTAGTGGATGTTGACCTGGTGCGTGAAGTCGCCGTAGAGCTGAGGGTAGAGGGCCGGCTCGAGAATGGTGTCGAGCACGGACAATTTGCTGACCTCTTTGCTGCGGAAGGAGCCCGGGTCGTCCAGAACCTCGCCGTCGCGATTCCCTAGAATATTCGTCGAGAACCAGCCATCCAGACCGAGCATTCGGGCCTTGAGCATTGGGGCAATGACTGTCTTCACCAGGGTCTGTCCGGTCTTGAAGTCTTTTCCGGAAATTGGGACGCGGAGCTTCTTGGCGAGTGCCTGAAGCGCGGCAATGTCCACGGTCAGGTTGGGTGCTCCGTTGGCAAAGGGGACTCCCTCCATCAGGGATGCGTAGGCGTAAAGCATCGACGGCGCGATGGAGGGGTCGTTGTCACGCATCGCCTCTTCGAAGCTTGAGACCGAGGCGTGCGCCGGTCCGGGAGCCAGGTAGCGTTCGGTCGAGCCGCACCACACCATGACGCAGCGGTCGAGCTCGTGGCGCCGGATGAAGCCGCGGATGTCGCGGCGCAGCTGGTCCGCCAAGTCGAGCTTGGTGGGGCCACGTTTCACGTTCGGGCCCTCGAGGTTTTTAACGAATTCCGCGTCGAAGACGGCGGCCATCGGCCGAATCGCTTGGAGTTCCGAGCGAAGCTTCTCGAGGAGCGCTGCATCGAGAACTCCCGCTTTGCGCGCCGAGTGGTAGGCGTCCTCGGGGAAGATGTCCCAACCGCCGAACACCAGGTCCTCCACCCGGGCCAGCGGCACAAAGTCTCGGATGTAGGGTTGCCGACGCTCGGTCCGCAAGCCGAGGCGGATGGTGCCCATCTGCGTCAGTGAGCCCACCGGCAGCCCGAAGCCCCGTTTGACAGCCTCGCATCCGGCAAAGAAGGTGGTCGCGACAGCACCAACTCCCGGAGTGAGGACACCGAGGCGCCCTCGCGCCGGCCGAATGCCACTGCGCTTTTGGTCGGTCATTTTGCCGAAACCCAGGCCACCGAGGCCGAGCCAGCGGGGGCGAGCGAACCGAATCGCTGGCCGAGGTAGACGCCCGCTTTGGCGGACCACACCGCCACGGCGTAGCCAGCCAGGACGTCCAGCACATAATGGTGCACCAAGTAGACCGCCGCGAAGGAGACGAGGAGGGTGAAGGCCAGCGTCGGAAGCCGCCAGCGCCAGCCCCGCGTCCAGGTAAAGAGGGTCACCAGGAAGGGGTAGGTCACGTGGAGCGAGGGCATTGCTCCGAAGACGCTCGGGTTCCGGGCGTAGAAGCCTTGAAAATAGTGGATTCCGAAAAAGGCGTCGAAGCGTGCGCAACCGGCGGCACTGCCCACCGCATGAGGGTCAGCCGGTCCAGTTCCATGTTCGAGGATGTACCAAGGGGGCGCCACCGGCAGGAGGATGTAGATGACCGCACCGGACAGGACTGCCACGAAGAAGGCCCACACAAAAGCATCGAACTTCTTTCGGTCGCGGAAGAAGAAGTCGACGGCGACTGCCAGATACTCGTAAATGAAGAGGGCGTAGGCGGCGCCACAGAGGAGGTCGAGTGCGAGGACAGGCCGCGCAGAGAACCACTCCGCCCACGAGATGGGGGGCGTCCCGGCGCTGAAAAACCTCAACTCCAGGGCCCGAAAATCGCCGGTGCGGATGGGCCCAAGCAATGGAAGAAACCTCTGCCCGTCGACTAAGACGCCGGTCAGCCAGAGCGGCACGCAGGCGCGCGCGACGGCTCGTGCCTGCACGCCGCACCATGGCAATCCCATGAAAAGGCCATCCACCAACACGTGCTCCCACCGAAGGCCGCTGGTGAAACCAATTGCCACCAGATGTGCTGCCCCGAGCGCTGTTGCCACCAAGGCGAAGCGGGACGAGCGTGGGGAAGCCGCTGTGAGGGTGAGACTCGAGGTGGACGTGGCTGACGAGGACACGCGAGGTTGGGTTCCCTACCATGGGTAGCGATGCACCGAAACCTCCGCCGGCCGCACTGAAAGCAGCGCGCATTCCAGCCGGCGTTCTTGAAGTGTTGGAGCGCTTGAACGGCGCCGGGCACGAGGCCTTCCTGGTGGGAGGCTGTGTTCGCGACCTCCTCACCACCCGGGTGCCGGGTGACTGGGATGTCGCGACCCAAGCCGTCCCGGCGGAGGTCCAGCGGTTGTTTCGAAGAGTCATTCCAACCGGTGTCGCCCACGGTACGGTGACGGTGCTCCTCAGCGGCGCAAAGGTGGAGGTCACCACCTACCGCGTGGAGATGGGCTATGCCGATGGCCGGCGGCCGGACCACGTGGAGTTTCGGCGGGACCTGGTGGAGGACTTGGCACGGCGCGACTTCACCATCAACGCCATGGCCTTCGACCCCAGGGCGGGGGAGTTTCGCGACCCCTTTGCCGGCCTCGAGGACTTGGCGCGACGCACGGTGCGCAGCGTGGGCGATGCGGCGGCCCGTTTTGGCGAGGATGGACTCCGTCCGCTTCGTGCCGTGCGGTTTGCCACCGTGCTTGACTTCGACTTGGACGCACTCACCGAGGCAGCCATCCCCGGGGCCATCCCCGTTTTCCGCAAGGTGGCCCCCGAGCGGGTGCGGGACGAATTCTTGAAGCTGCTTCTGGCCCCGGCTGTCGAGCGCGGGCTTCGCCTTTTAGACCGCACCGGCCTGCTGGCGGCGGCCTTTCCGGAACTCGAGACGGCGGCCGGTGCCGGCGCCGGGGCAGCCGTCGCGGCTGTGCCGGCCCAGCTGGCGGTGCGCTTGTCGGCGCTCCTGTTTTCCGTAGAGCGAGCCGAGGCGGTACTCGAGCGGCTCCGGTTGCCTGGGCGGACGGTGGAGGAAGTCCGCGGGCTCCTCGCGCACCCGCTGCCAGAGGACGCTTCGGCCTGGAACGACGTCGAGGTGCGACGCTGGGCAGCACGTCTCGGCGCCGAGCACGTTCCCGACGCGCTCTGGCTGACCACGGCGCGTGGGCTCGCGTCGGCTCCCGCCATTCGCACCAAGGTCGAGCGCGTGCTGGCCAGCCACCCGCCCCTGACAGTTCGAGAGCTGGCACTCGATGGCCGTGGGGTGATGGAGGTCCTCGGCGTTGGACCCTCCCCGATGGTGGGTGAGGCCACCCGCTGGCTGTTGGACCAGGTGTTGGAAGTTCCCGAGCGCAACACCGAGACGACCCTCCGGGAGGGCCTTCGCGTCTGGGCGGAGGCGAAGGGCTTGAAGCCGGGGGCCCCAGGCTGACATATGACGTCGGTGAAGATGCGCGTCGTCGTCGCCATGAGTGGCGGAGTGGACTCGTCCGCGGCCGCCGTGTTGATGCAAGAGGCCGGGTACGAGGTCCTCGGCATCACCTTGCGCGTCTGGAGTTATTCCGATGCCGCGCGCTGCGGAAGCTGCTGCAGTCCCGAGGACATCGACGACGCGCGTGCCGTGGCGGAGACGCTGGGCATCCCCTTTTATGTGGCCGACGCCGAGGAGTTGTTTCGCGAGCGGGTGGTGCAGCCTTTCGTCGAGGAGTACCTCCATGGCCGGACACCGGTGCCGTGCGTCGCTTGCAACGAGGCGGTGAAGTTTGGCTTCCTGCTGAAGCGGGCGCGCGCTTTGGGCGCGAAACTGGCTACCGGCCATTACGCTCGCGTCGCCCAAGAGGGTGGTCGGCACAGGTTGCTGTGTGCTGCCGATGCGGCCAAAGACCAGAGCTATTTTCTGTTCGGCCTGTCGCAGGAGGCCTTGCGCGACGTCCTGTTTCCGGTTGGCGCTTTGCGCAAGGCCGAGGTGCGCGCCGTCGCCGAGCGGCGGGCGCTCCCCACCAGCCACAAGCCGGAGAGTATGGAGATTTGCTTCGTCCCGGACGGGGACTACGCGGGCTTCGTTGAACGCGTCGCCGGCCCGCAGCCGTCCGGTGAGGTGGTGACTGACAGCGGCACGACGCTCGGTCGACATCAGGGCATCCACCGCTTCACGGTGGGGCAGCGACGAGGCCTCGGACTGTCGGCCCCGACCCCGCTGTACGTCGAGCGCATCGACGCCGACCGCCGACGGGTGGTGGTGGGCCCGGCTCGCGCGCTGGAGCGCGACCGCTTTACCGTGCTTCGTCCGTCTTGGGTGGATGGGTGCCCGGCTTCTGACGAAACGGTCCAGGTGCGCATCCGGCATCGGCACGCCGGCGCGGCGGCGCGGGTCTCACCCCTTGAGGGGGGCAGACTCTCGGTTGAGCTGTTGGAGCCAGTCCGGGCAGTCACGCCGGGGCAAGCGGCCGTCTTCTACCGCGGCCCGGAGGTACTCGGCGGCGGGTGGATCGGCTAGGAAGGGACCATGGACCGTCGCGCAGGCTGGATTATCGGCATCATCTTTGGCGGGCTGTTTCTCTGCCTCTTCGGCTTTCTGGCTCTCACCTGGTACGCCTTTCAGGGCGAACGCGGGAGTTTCAGCTCTGGGCCGCGGGTCGGCGTCTTGGAAGTCACCGGAGTTATCGCCGACTCGAAAAAGACGCTGAAGGAACTTCGGGAATTCGCCGATTCGGACTCCATCAAAGCCATTGTGGTCCGCGTGGATAGCCCGGGTGGCGCGGTGGCCCCATCCCAGGAGATTTACGAGGCGGTTCAAAAGCTGCACGGCAAGAAGCATGTCGTGGTGTCGATGGGGTCCATCGCAGCCTCGGGCGGCTTCTACATTGCCTGCGCCGGGGAAAAAATTTACGCCGACCCCGGCACCTTGACTGGTTCCATCGGAGTCATCTTTACCTTTTACAACGTCCAAGGGCTGCTCAAGTGGGCAGGCGTGCAGATCTCGCCGCTCACCGCTGGAAAGATGAAGGACGCCGGCAACCCATACCGCGAAATGACACCCGAGGAGCGCGCGTATTTCCGCGGGGTGCTCGACGATGTGCACGAGCAGTTCATCCAAGCGGTGGCCACTGGAAGGAGCATGACGGTGGAGCAAGTGAAGCCGGTCGCGGATGGGCGCGTCTTCACTGGCCGGCAGGCCAAAGAGTTAAAGCTGGTCGATGAGATGGGCGGCCTCGAAGATGCCGTCGCCGAAGCCGGTCGGCTGGGCGGCATCAAGGGGCAGCCGAAAATGGAGTACCCGCGCAAGGAGCGCCGGATGTTTGCAGAGCTTTTCGGCGACGAAGCGCAGACGCTGCTCGAGGGCGTGGCGGCGCGGGTGGAGGCAGCGGTGGCCGGTCCTGGTCTTCAGTTTCGGCTGACGTCGCCGGCGGGCGAGTCGCAGTGACCCTGGAGCCCCTCTGGGCGCCGTGGCGGCGTGATTTCGTCACTGGCGAAAGGCCGCCGGGCTGCATCTTCTGCCGTTTTGTCGCCGAAAACGACGACCGGGCGAACCTCGTGCTCGGACGCACCGAGTACTCCTTCGCGGTGCTCAACCGTTTCCCCTACAACAACGGCCACCTGATGGTGGTGCCGCGCCGTCACGTCGGGCAGTTCACCCAGCTGACCGAGCCGGAGCTACTGGACCTCAGCCGTCTGTTGCAAACGGCGGAGGGGATTGTGGAAGGGGTGTACCGGCCAGAGGGGGCCAACCTCGGCATGAACCTGGGCGCCGACGCCGGCGCGGGTATTTTGGGCCACCTGCACTGGCACCTGGTGCCCCGGTGGCGGGGGGACACCAACTTCATGCCAGTGGTGGGCGGGGCGAAGGTGATGGTGGAACACCTCGACCAGACGTGGGAGGCCCTGCGCCCCCACTTCGACCGGGCCCTCGCGGCCTAGGGCCACGTTGTCCTCCGACTCGATTCTGCTTGTGCTTTTAGCGACCACCGCAGTGGCGGCACTGCTGGCGTTGGTGTTGGTGCTTTCGCGAAAACAGAAGACGGAAGACGCCTCCAAGGCCTACCTGGCCGGTGTGCGTTACGTCCTCTCGGATGAACCGGACGCTGCCTTTGCGGAGCTGTCGCGCGCCGCACGGATGAATACGGCGACCTACGACACCTACTTTGCCCTGGCGGCGTTGATGAGGAGAAAAGGCGAATTGGCGTGGGCCATTCGCCTCGCGCAGAACATGCTTCTCAAACCGGCCCTTCCGCGCGGGGTCCGGCGACGAGCGCAGCTCGAACTGGCGTTGGACTACCGCCGCTCTGGAATGCAGGACCGCGCGCGCGACACCTTCGAGGCGCTGCTCACCGACGCCCCGGAGGACGCAGAGGCGCTGCTCGCCTACCGGCAACTGCTGGAGGAAGCCCGCGACTGGCACCGAGCGGTGGAGGTGCAGGGGAGATTGCTGGCCGCCTCCGGGCAAGGCGCGGAGGTGCTGGCCCACCTGCTGTGTGAATTGGCCGCGGCGTCGCGGCCGACGGACCCCGGGGCCGCCCGGGCGCTGGCCGACCGGGCGGCCGTCCTGAACCCAAGCGCGGCGCACCCGCGCGTGGAGCAAGCCCGTTCGGCGCTCGCCTTCGGTGAGAAGACCGCCGCGCAGTCCGCGCTGCAAGAGGCGCTGGCACGGGAACCGGAGCTGGCACCCGTCACCGGCCTGTTGCTGCTGGACGCCGGGCTTTCACCCGAGGCGGCGGCCAGCTGGTTTGCCAGTGAGGCCGTTCGGCAGTCGCGGGCCGCGGGCCCACTGACGCTGGCCCGGGCAGAGGCGCTGGTGCGCGGCGGCAGAGCGGACCAGGCTGTCGAGACGTTGCAGGGGCTGCTTCAGCGCGAGCCTGGCTTCCTCGAAGCGCGGCGGGCCCTGGGCGAGTTGCTTCTGGCCAGCGGGCCTTTGGAGTCGCTGCGCGATGCGTACCGGGACGTCCTGCGCACCCTCGGCGAGCCAGTGTTGGCCTTCATCTGCCGGAGCTGCCAAGCCAAGTTCCCCACCTTTTCTTTCCGCTGCCCAGGCTGCGGGGCGTGGGACCATCTCGAACGCGCTCGGTCCCAGGAATTTGACCAAGCTGCAGCGCCGGCATAATCCGAAGGGTGAAACGGCGGGCTATGCGCGATTCGCACCGGATGAAGGAGAAGTACGACCTTTCGCTGGACAGCAGACAGCTGGTTACGCTTCTGGCGGCGGGCATCGTCGTCCTGGGCGCCGTTTTTACGCTGGGCGTCCTGGTGGGACAGAAATTGGCTGGCAGCCAGCGCTCCGACCGCGGTCAGGACTTGCTGTCGGCCCTCGACCAAAAGTCCGCCGCACTGGAGAGGGCCCGTGCCGCCCCCACCTTGACGTTTCAAGAAGAGCTGACAGCGGATGGCGGGCCCCCCCCAGCCGCCAAGGCGAAACCCGAGCAGCTGGCAAAGCCCGCTGAGCCCAAGTCCGACTCGAAAGCCGCCGAGAAGTCGGCCTCGGCCAAGCCAACAGATGCTGGGGCCATAGCGACCCGTTCGGCGTTGGCGCCGTCCGCGACGCCTGCGGCCTCCAAGCCGAGTGATGGTGCGGTGCCGAATGGGCCCTTCACCCTGCAGTTGGGGGCCAGCCAGAGCCGCGAGGACGCCGAGCGGATGGTGTCCCGCTTGCGCGAGAAGGGCTATGCGCCCTACATCGTGACGGCAGAGGTCCCCGGCAAGGGGACGTACTACCGGGTACGGATGGGAAGCTTTGCGACACGGGAAGCGGCCGGCCGCTACTTGGAGGACTTCCGTCGGGAAACCAAGACCGAGGCATTTGTTGCCTCGACCAAGTGACAGGCCCCAGGGATGCATCAACCGAAGCGTGTCGAGAAACCGTGGGGCTATGAGGTGATTTGGGCGCACACCGAGCGCTACGTCGGAAAGCTGCTCCACATCGACCAGGGTCAGAGGCTGTCGCTGCAGTACCACCAGCGGAAGGATGAAACCATTCACGTCCACTCCGGCACGCTGCTGCTGGTGGTGGACGAGGGCTCGGGCCTCCTCGAAAAAACGCTCCGGCCCGGCGAGAGTTACCACATTCGCCCGCTGACCAAGCACCGGATGGTGGGGGTGACGGACTGTGACGTGCTCGAGGTCAGCACTCCCGAACTGGACGACGTGGTGCGGCTCGAGGATGCCTATGGTCGGGCAGGGACCACCGCGCCCTAAACGCCGGCGCCGCCCTTACTTGGTGGAGCTTGCCGGTGGTGGCTGGGTGACCGGGGTGGCGGTGGAGACCGAGTCCGGAGAGCGGGTCCACCGGTCGACATTCCCATCCCCATCGAGGTCCTCGCCGATTCGGTCAATCTGACCGTTCTCCCAGAACTCCCAGTAGTCGACTTTGCCGGTGCCTTTGGTGTCGCGCTCTTTGCGCACCAGCTGCCCATGTTCATAGAAGAGCCAGGTGTCGACTTTGCCGTCGCCGTTGAGGTCTCGCTCCTTGCGCACCACCTGGCCCTTTTCGAAATAGATGGTCTCGTCCACCTTCCCGTCGAAGTCCAAGTCGAGCTGCTCGCGGATTTTGTCCCCACTGTCGTCGTACCAATAGACGGCATCGACTTTGCCGTCGCCGTTGAGGTCCATTTCCTTGCGCACGAGATGTTCGGTGGCGTGCCCGTCGGTGCCCTTGACGGTCACGTAGTACTCCCAAACGTCCGGCTTGCCGTCCCGGTTGAGGTCGTACTGCACGACCCTTTCATCACTGCGCTTCTCTTGGTGCACGTCCGGCGCGGTCCCGACAGCTTGTGCGTGAGCATCGGGCTGAACTGCTTTGTTGCCCCCGCAGCCGAGGACCGCCACGGCAAGCAGGGAAAACTGCCAGGTAAGACTTCGGTTCACTGCATCTCTCCTAGGGGAAACCGTCGTCGGTGTCCTGGCCCTCGGGGTGACCCTTCATGTACGTTCAGCTACGTCCATGCCACGCAAGAAGCTGTCCACCACCATCTACATTACGCCTGAACAGAGTGAGTTGCTCAAGCAGCTGAACCACAAGACGAAAGTTCCGGTAGCAGAGTACATCCGCCAGGGCATCGACTTGGTGTTGGAGAAGTACCGTTCCCAACTGCCCGGACAGTCTACCTTCGACGAGTTGCGGCGGTGAAGGGCGCCTGGACTGGAAGACGCTGCGTGGTGCTGGGGGGAGCGGGCTTCATCGGGTCACACCTCTGCGAGCGACTGTTCGCCGAGGGCGCCGAACGTGTGGTGTCGGTTGACAACCTCATCACCGGAAACAGCGCCAACCTGAGCGGCCTTCGCGGACGTCCAGGCTTTGAGGACGTCCGGGCCGACGTCAGCGAATCCTTTGCCGTCGAGGGGCGGCTCGACTTCGTCTTCAATCTCGCCTCGCCAGCGTCCCCGGTGGACTACCACCAGCTGCCGCTGGAGACACTCCGGGTCGGCTCCCGCGGTACCGAGAACGGACTACGGCTCGCCGAGGCCGCCGGGGCGGTCTTCTTGCAAGCGTCAACGTCCGAAGTGTACGGGGACCCACTGGTCCATCCTCAGCGCGAGGACTACTGGGGCAACGTCAATCCGGTCGGGCCCCGGGCCGTGTACGACGAAGCGAAGCGCTACGGGGAGGCGCTGGTCTCAGCCTGGAAACGCAGCCGAGGGTTGTCGGTGCGCATCGTTCGCATCTTCAACACCTACGGGCCGCGCATGCGCCTCAATGACGGACGGGTGGTGCCAGCCTTCGTCACCCAAGCCTTGGCTGGGGAGGATTTCACCGTCTTCGGCGATGGGAGCCAAACCCGCTCTTTTTGCTTCGTGCAGGATTTGGTCGACGGACTGCTACGGCTGGCCGGTTCGGACGTGCAAGAGCCGGTGAACCTCGGCAACCCCGTCGAGATGACCATCCTCCAGTTCGCCGAGGCAGTGCGCGCAGCCGCCGGAGGTGGTGGCCGCATCGTCTTCCAGCCGTTGCCCGCCGACGACCCGAAGCAGCGTCAACCGGATATTACGCGCGCCCGCACGCTGCTCGGCTGGGAGCCTCGTGTGGACTTAACGCAGGGGCTTCAGGAGACCATCGCCTGGTTTCGGAAGCAGGAGGGCGCGGGGCTGTCCAGCATCGGCGCGCGGCGGATGGCCGCCGAATGAAGGTTTTGGTGAGCGGCGGTGCCGGCTTCATCGGCTCCCACGTCTGCGACGTATTCCTCGCTGCCGGGTACACCGTCGTGGCACTCGACAACCTGTCTAGCGGGCGGAGGGAAAACCTCGCATCGGGCGTCGGGTTGGTGGTTCAGGACATCCGGAGTCCTGAGGCTGCGGCCCTGGTGCGGCGCGAGCGACCCGATGTCCTGTGCCATCTGGCAGCTCAGATGGATGTCCGCGCCAGCGTCAGTGCCCCGGCCTTCGATGCCGACACCAACATCCTCGGCCTTCTCAACCTGCTCGAGGCGGCGCGGGGGCAGGGGTGAAGAAGGTGGTCTTCAGCTCGACCGGCGGCGCCATTTACGGTGAGCAAGACGTGTTTCCGGCTCCGGAACGCCATCCCATTCGCCCGGTGTCGCCTTACGGGGTGTCGAAAGCATCCGGAGAGCTGTACCTCGGCTATTACCGCGCCCAATACGCTCTGCCCTCGGTGTCGCTGCGCTACGCGAATGTGTACGGGCCGAGGCAAAACCCCCACGGCGAAGCAGGCGTGGTGGCCATTTTCAGTGAGCGTCTGTTGGCTGGCCAGCCGTGCACCATCTACGGCACCGGACGCCAGAGCCGAGACTTCGTCTTCGTCGAGGACGTGGCTCGGGCCAACCTCCTCGCTGTGGAGCGAGCCGCGGTGGAGGGCCCAATCAACATCGGCACCGGGGTGGAGACGGACATCAACCAGTTGCATGCGCTGTTGGCGATGGCGGCGGGACGGCCGGAGCCGGCGCGCTACGCCGAGGCCAAACCGGGCGAGCAATTGCGTTCGTCCTTGGACGCCGCTCTTGCGGCGCGCCTTCTTGGCTGGTCGCCGTCGGTGAGGCTGGAAGAGGGCCTGCGGCGGACTTTGGCTTGGTTTCGCGAGCGCCCGCGCGGTTGAGGCTCTGGGCCCGCCGGGCCAGCCCCGCGCGTGGACGCGCGCCCCCCTGGGTGTGGTAGGTGACCGGCCGCCGCTCGTCTCCTCCCATGGCCGCCGAGAACGCCCACATTCGTAACTTTTGCATCATCGCCCACATCGACCATGGGAAGTCGACGCTGGCGGACCGGCTCCTCGAGGCCACCGGAACGCTGAGCAAGCGTGAATCTCAGGCTCAATTCCTCGACAACATGGACCTGGAGCGCGAGCGGGGCATCACCATCAAGGCCCAGTCGGTGCGGATGAATTACACCGCCCAGGACGGGAAAACGTACGTCCTCAACCTGATTGACACTCCGGGCCACGTCGATTTCGCATACGAAGTCAGTCGCTCCCTGGCAGCGTGCGAGGGGGCTCTCTTGGTGGTCGACGCGAGCCAGGGCGTGGAAGCCCAGACGCTGGCCAACGTCTACATGGCGCTCGAGCAGGGACTGGAAGTCATTCCAGTCATCAACAAAATCGACCTTCCCTCGGCCGATGCCGAGCGGACGCGCGCCGAAATTGAAGACGTCATCGGCCTGGACGCCTCGGGCGCGGTGCCGGCCAGCGCCAAGGAGGGCATCGGCATCACCGAAATCCTCGAGGCGGTAGTGAAGAGGGTGCCGCCGCCCCAAGGGGACCCGGCGGCACCCCTCAAGGCGCTGGTGTTCGACAGTTGGTACGACAGCTACCGAGGCGTGGTGATGCTGGTGCGGGTGCTGGAGGGGATGCTCAGGAACAAGCAGGCGATTCTCTTGTTTAGCAACCAGAAAACGTTCGAGGTCCAGGAGCTTGGAGTGTTCAGTCCCTTCAGCCAGCCGGTGTCGCAGCTGCAGGCCGGCGAGGTGGGGGTTCTCATCGCGGGCGTCAAGGTCATCCACGACGCCAAGGTGGGGGACACCGTGACCGAAGCGGCCCGGCCCTGTGTGACTCCCTTTCCAGGCTTCCAGGAAGTCAAGCCGATGGTTTTTAGCGGCATCTTCCCCATCGACGCTGGTGACTACGAGGACCTGCGGGACGCGCTGGAGAAGCTGCGGCTCAACGACTCGGCCTTCACCTACGAGCCGGAGACGTCGACCGCCCTTGGCTTTGGCTTTCGGTGCGGCTACCTCGGACTGCTTCACATGGAGATTGTCCAGGAGCGTCTTGAGCGCGAGTACAACCTGAGCCTCATCACGACCGCCCCGTCGGTCGTCTACAAGGTGTTTACCCACCAGGGGGAGGAGCTCTTGGTGGACAACCCAGCGCGCCTGCCGCCAGTGCAAAACATCGAGCACCTGGAGGAGCCGCTGTTGACGTGTCACATCCACGTCCCGGATGAGTACTTGGGTGGGGTCCTCAAACTGTGCCAGGACCGCCGCGGCGTACAGCGGGACATTAAGTACCTTGGGACCTCCGGGAAACGGGTGCAAGTCACCTACGCCATGCCCTTGGCCGAGGTGGTGTTCGACTTTTTCGACAAGCTGAAGAGTGTGAGCCGGGGCTACGCGTCCCTCGACTATGAGTTGGCCGGTTACCAGCCGGCGGAGCTGGTGAAGCTGGACATCCTCATCAATGGAGAGGCGGTCGATGCCTTAAGCGTCATCGTCCACCGTGACCGGGCCTACCAGCGGGGGCGGGACGTCTGCGCCCGGTTGAAGCAGGTCATTCCCAAGCAGATGTACGAAGTGGCCATCCAGGCGGCCATCGGCAGCCGGGTCATCGCCCGCGAGACCATCTCGGCGATGCGCAAGAACGTGCTGGCGAAGTGCTACGGTGGCGACATCAGCCGCAAGCGAAAGCTCTTGGAAAAACAGAAAGAAGGAAAGAAGCGGATGAAGCAGGTGGGAAGCGTGGAAATTCCTCAGGAGGCCTTTCTCGCCGTGCTCCGGACGGACGAATGAGCGCGCCCACCGCCAGCGCCACTTCGGAACCGGAGGGGAGCCTGCTTGGGGTGCTTTCGGCGCGCCGCACCGAGGGCCAGGAGCGACTCCGCCGGCGCCTCTACCTGCGCGACCTGCTGAGCAGCCTTTGGGCGCCGGTGACCGCCCTCGCGCTGGCGCTGATTCCCTATCTCCTCTTGGTTGAGCTTTACCCGGCGAGCGCGCGCTGGGCGGCGCCGGCGATGCGCGGCTTGGGGCTGCTTGCCTTCCTGTGGTTTGTGGGGCTGCTCGTCTTCCGGTTGACAGCCAAACATGCCTCGCGTCTGCGCCGCTTACGGCACGAGGCGCGGGAGGCGACCGGCGAGGTGGACGCGGCGCTGCGTGCCCGTGGGGCGAAAATCGACCCTCGGACCCGGGAGCGTCTGGTGGAGGTGGCGGCGCGCGTCGATGCCGCGATGCTTGGAGACGACGCGACCGTCCTGGAGAAGCAGCTCCGCGCGCTGGTGGACGCCGGCGCGGCGCTTCCTGGCCGCAGCCGGAACGAGACGGCGGACTTGGTGGTCGGGCTGGCCAAGGCCCTGTTGGTGGCACTGCTGATTCGCACCGTGCTGGTGGAGCCCTTCAAAATTCCCTCCGGGTCGATGATTCCCACCCTGGAAATCGGCGACCAGATTTTCGTCAACAAATTCATTTACGGCGTTCGAATCCCGTACCTCAACATCGTCCCGTTCGCGCTGGTGCGCGAGCCGGAACGGGGGGACGTCATCGTTTTCAACAACCCAGCGGACACCTCCAAGGACTTCATCAAACGGGTGGTGGGTGTCCCCGGTGACGTGGTGGAGCTTCGCGACGACGTGGTCTACATCAATGGGCGCGAGCAGCCCCGCACGCTGTTGTCCAACGACTTCCCGGCCTGGAAGGAGGACAGCAACGCTTCCGATTGGTCGGTCGCCGGCCTCTTCGAGAACGACTGGAAAATGGAGCTCGACCAGCTCTACCAGGAGAACTTGACCGGGCATTTGCACCAGACCCTCCAGCGCCCGTTCCAGCCGCGCTCCAGCGAGACCGGTCCCTTCCACGTCCCGGAGAAGTCGGTCTTCGTGATGGGCGACAACCGGGATGACAGCGCCGATAGCCGCGTCGGCTTTGGCGGACGAGAGAAACCGCTCTATGTCCCCTACGGCAACATCAAAGGAAAGGCGATGATTGTCTGGCTTTCGCTCGGCCACGGCGGACTGTTCTCTCAGTTCTTCGGAGGCACCGGCATCCGCACCGAGCGCTTTTTTCACCCGGTGCGGTAGCTCGCGCTGGGCCGTCAACCCCCACGCGTCTGCGGCATTGACGAGCGTCGGACTGGCACTGTAGCTACTGCCACCGTGCGCAGAGCCCGTGGAGCCGTCAGCCTCGTCACCCTGGTCCTCTTGCTGGCGTTGGCTGCGGCCGGCTACGCGGGCTGGCTCATCATCCCGCTGTACCTTGACAACTTGGACATGCGAGAGGCCGTCGCCGCCTCCTTCAACCGGATGGGGGCAGACCCAGACGACGGGCGCATCAAGCTCTACCTACTGTCACGCGCCAACCGAATTGGCACCCACTGGGAAACGCACGGTGGCCAGCGGGAGGAGAAGCCGGGCCTCGATTTGACCGACGACGACGTGGTCATCGAACGCGAAGGAGCGGCTAACGGCAGCGGCCGGATCCAAGTGGACTACCAGCGGGAAGTGCGGTTGTGGCCTACCGAGAGGTTCAAGACCTTCGACTTTCACGTGGAGAAGGCGGGGACACTGCCCAGGTGAAGCCACACGCTCGGCACAGCCTTCTCACCACCGAGGGCATGTCCCGCTCCGAGGTGGAATCGCTGTTCGCGCGCGCGCGCCTGCATGCCCGCGGCCTGGAAACTGGCCACACGGTGCGCGCGCTGGAAGGCAAGGTGGTCGCCAACCTCTTCTTCGAGGCCAGTACCCGGACCCGGTTGTCCTTCGAGCGTGCGGCCAAAGCCCTCGGCGCTGACGTTCTCAACTTCACTGTGCAGACCTCGAGCGTCACCAAAGGCGAGACGCTGACCGACACGGTACGCAACGTGGAAGCCCTGGGCGTCGCGGCGCTGGTCATCCGCCACCCCGCTTCCGGGGCCGCGTTCCTCGCCTCCCGGCACGTCCGGTGCGCGGTGGTCAATGCCGGGGATGGCACCCACGCCCATCCCTCGCAGGCCCTGCTGGACGCCTTCATGCTTCACGAGCGTTGGGGCTCGCTCGAGGGGAAGACGGTGGCCATCGTGGGGGACGTCCTCCACAGCCGGGTTGCCCGAAGCAACCTCTATTGCCTCACCACCCTCGGGGCGCAGGTCGTCTTCTCGGGTCCCCCGACGTTGATGCCGGCCGGGCTGGAGCAGCTCGGGGGGCGCGTCGCAGCGTCGCTCGACGTGGCATTGGCTGAGGCCGATGCGGTGATGGTGCTGCGAGTGCAGGGGGAGCGTCAGACGGCTGGGTACGTCCCATCGGTGCGCGAGTATGCGCGGATGTTCGGCCTCACCGCCGACCGCGCGGCACGGCTGCGGCCTGGCGTCTTGGTGATGCACCCCGGACCGGTCAACCGCGGGGTGGAGCTCGCTCCGGAGGTCGCCGATGGGCCAGCCAACGTCATTCTGGCTCAGGTCTCGCTTGGGGTCGCGGTCCGGATGGCCATCCTCGAGGCATGCGCTTGAGCGCCAACGGCTTTCTCCTCCGCGGCGGTCGACTGATTGACCCGCGGCGCGGCATCGACGCCGTGCAGGATGTGCTCTTCAGAAACGGCCAGGTGGTGGCCACGTCGGACCGACCGCTGGCCGCCGACGGCGCTCGGGAGGTGGACGTCACCGGCCTCTGGGTGTGCCCCGGCTTCATCGACTTGCACGTCCACCTGCGCGAGCCGGGGGACGAAGGAAAGGAAACCATCCTCACCGGCACCCGGGCCGCGGTCGCGGGCGGTTACACCTCGGTGGTGGCGATGCCGAACACCCGACCGCCCAACGACTCGGCGCTGGTGACGCGCTTCATTCAAGAGCGCGCGGCGGCCGCCCACCTGGCCCGGGTTTGGCCGGCCGGTGCCATCAGCAAGGGGTTGGCCGGGGAAGAGATGGCCGAGCTAGGTGAGCTTGCGGCGGCAGGCTGCGTCTGCTTCACCGACGACGGCCGCCCGGTGATGAGTGCCGCCTTGATGCGGCGGGTGCTGCAGTACGCCCGGGGGCTGGGCCGCCCAGTGATGGTGCACGAGGAGGACTTGACGCTTTCGGCGGGAGGGGCGCTCACCGAGGGCACCCAGGCCACGCGGCTGGGGCTGTTGCCCATTCCCCGTTCTGCCGAGGTGGCGATGGTGGCCCGGGACTTGGTTCTCCTCGAGGAAGTGGGTGGGCACCTGCACATCGCTCACCTCAGCTGCGCGGAAAGCGTGCGGCTGGTCCGCCAGGCCAAAGCGCGGGGCTTGCGCGTTACCGCGGAGGTGACACCCCATCACTTCACACTGACCGACGCAGCCGCCGCGGATTGGAATACCGACGCCAAGATGACACCCCCGCTGCGTGGGCCAGAGGACCTGGCAGCCCTCCGGCAGGGCCTGGCCGACGGCACCATCGACGCCATCGCCACCGACCATGCGCCCCACAGCATTCTTGAGAAGCAGGTCCCCTTCGCCGAGGCGGCGAACGGCGTCGTCGGCCTAGAGACGGCGCTCCCGCTGACGCTGGCGCTGGCACGCTCGGGCGTCCTGTCGGCGTCCAGGGCGGTGGAGTTGCTGTCGGCGGGGCCAGCCGCCGCCTTCGGACTTCCTGGTGGACAGCTACTTCCCGGGGAGCCGGCCGACGTGACGGTGGTGGACCCGGCGGCGGAATGGCGTGTCGAGCCCACGCACTTCCACTCGCGGAGCCGAAACACGCCCTTTGCCGGAATGCAGATGGTAGGTCGGGTCATCCACACCTTCGTCGCCGGACGACCGGTCTTCTTCGAGGGTGCGCTGCAGACGGAGGAAAACTAAGTGCGCGGCGCGACGCTGGCCCTGGCAGATGGAACGGTTTTTGAGGGCCGGGCCTTTGGCGCGCCCGGCGAGCGTATTGGCGAGGTGGTCTTCAACACCTCGATGTCTGGTTACCAAGAAATCCTCACCGACCCGAGCTACGTCGCGCAGATTGTCACCATGGCCGCTCCAGAGATGGGCAACGTTGGTGCCAACGCCCTGGACCAGGAGTCGGCCCGTCCGCACGCCGTCGGGATGGTGGTGCGCAACGTCAGCGAAACGCCCAGCAGCTGGAGGGCGCAGCAATCGCTCGATGAGTACTTGCGGGGCTTCGACGTGGTGGGCATCGCCGGCCTGGATACCCGCAAGCTGGTGCGGCACCTGAGGACGCATGGCGCCCAGATGGGTGTGGTCAGCAGCGAAGGCCATTCGGCCTCGGCGCTGGTGGAGCGAGCACGTCAAGCGCCGGGCATGGAGGGCCGGGACCTGGTCAGCGGCATTTCGGCACGTGCCCCGTATGAATTCACCGAAGGCATGCCGGAGATATTCGGGACGGAACGACCGCCGCTGGCCAAGCGCTTCGACGTGGTGGCCTACGACTTTGGCCTGAAGCGGGCCATGCTCCAGCTCCTGGTGGAGGCCGGCTGCCGGGTCACCGTGGTGCCTGCCACCACCTCGGCGGCGGAGGTCCTCGCCCGAAAGCCGCACGGCGTCTTCCTCACCAACGGTCCGGGAGACCCGGCCGCCGTGCCGGGGGCGGAGTCGGCGGTGGCGGCTCTCCTTGGGCGCGTGCCCGTGTTTGGCATCTGCTTGGGCCATCAAATCCTCGCCCGCGCGGTGGGAGGCAAAACCTACAAGATGAAGTTTGGCCACCGCGGCGCAAACCAACCGGTGAAGGACTTGGTGACGGGCCGCGTGGAAATTACCGCCCAGAACCACGGCTTCGCTGTCGACGCGGACAGCCTCCAAGGCAGGGCGGTTGTTACCCATGTCAATCTGAACGACGGGACGGTCGAAGGGCTCGAAGTTCCAGATGGCCGCGCCTTCAGCGTTCAATACCACCCAGAATCCTCTCCGGGCCCACACGACGCGAGACACCTCTTCGCTCGCTTCACGCGGGCGATGGCGCGCTAGACTCGCTGGCCACACCCGATGGAGGCAGCTTCCTACCCGGCGCTTCTGGACTCGCTCTTTGCCTTGGCGAGCCAACCGGAGCGCCAGCCTGACGTGCTCGCGGCCAAGGCCGACTACTTCCGGCTTACCGGAGAAGTCTTCGAGGACGACCGCAACTTTGAGATGCGGATGGCCTGCTTTCTCGACTACTACGTCTTTGACTACCGCTCCCCGAGCACCGGACGGACGCCGGCTGAGGAGTTTCACGCCGTCAAGTTGAGCTCCGGAGCTCCCGACGCCGGCCTGGTCGACGCGCTCACGCGCACCATCCATGGCCTGTTTGAGGTCCGCAAGCTTGGCGCCGGTTTTGTCAGGCTGAGGGAACTTTTCAGCGGGGTCGACCACGACGTCACCGAGCGTCGCACCCTGGCCGGGCTGCAGAAGGGCGACGTGCTCGAAGCGCGCCTCCTCCCACTGCACGGCGGGTTGGTTTTCTCGCCCGCCTTCTGCTTCCACCCGCGCGAGGCGGTGAAGGCCATCAAGCGTGAGGTGAAGCGCCGGAAGAAGAAGGAGCCCGAACGCTCGCCAAAGGAGCTGGTGTGGGAGGCGGCAAAGCGGGCCATGAAGGTCGACCGCTATCGGCAAATTGCGGTCGAAAAAATCTACGACTTCGAGCAGTCGCGCCTCTAGGAAACACTTCAGCCGCCCCGGACTTCCCCGACGTAGACCAGGGCAATGCCGCCGCTGAGCGAGCGGGCCTGCCGCGAGGAGAAGGTGCCAGCCTGGTCCATCAGTTCCAGGAAGCGCTGCCCGGCCGGGAAGGCCGCGGCGGTGCGGGGCAAATAGGCATAGGCCGAGCGGTTGCCGGTGAGCAGCCCTCCCAGCCACGGCATCAGCCGCCTGGAGTAGGTGCGATAAAGCGCCCCCCAGAGGCCCTCGGGCTGGCCGAATTCGAGCACCACCACCCGCCCCCCCCGACGCACCACGCGCGACATTTCCTGTAGACATCGCACTGGGTCGTCCACGTTGCGGATGCCGAAGGCGATGGTCGCAATGTCGAAGCGGGCCGTGGGGTAGGGCAGGGCCAGGACGTCGGCCACCTCGAAGCGAATGTCTCCCAAGCCCGCCCGTTGCGCTTTCTGCTGGGCAGCGCCGAGCATCGGCGCGCAAAAGTCCATCGCCACCACATCCCCCCCGGGGCCGACGGCCCGCCTCAGGGCCAGCGCTAAGTCGCCGGTCCCCGTGGCGCAGTCGAGGACACGAGCGCCGGGGGCAGCGCCGCTGGCCCGCACTGCTGTGTGTCGCCACAGGCGGTCCACGCCGAAGGACAGCACCACGTTGGTCAAGTCGTAGCGGGGCGCGATGGAGGAAAACATGTCGCGCACCTGCTCGCTCATAGCGCCCTCACGTTGGCCACCGGCGTCGGCCGGGCATGCATCGAGCGTCCCACCGCGTGCAACACCGGAGGCAGTCTCTGCATCAGCTCCGCAAACAACTCTGGAGTAAGGGCCTGCGCACCGTCGCAGAGGGCCTCGTCGGGCCGGGCGTGCACTTCCACCAGCAGCCCGTCGGCGCCGGCGGCGGCGGCGGCCAGCGCCATCGGGATGACGAGCTCCCGGCTTCCGGTGGCGTGGCTGGGGTCGACCATCACCGGCAAGTGGCAGCGGGCCTTGGCCAGGGCCACCGAGGCGAGGTCCAGCGTGTTGCGCATGGCTGGCTCGAAAGTCCGGATTCCCCGCTCGCAGAGGATGACTTGCTCGTTGCCGCCGTCCAGCAGGTACTCCGCGGCGAGCAGCCACTCCTGAAACGTCGCCGCCAGACCCCGCTTGAGCAACACCGGACGCCGCACCTTCCCGAGGGCGCGCAGCAGGGTGAAATTCTGCATGTTGCGTGCCCCCACCTGCAGCATGTCCACGTGGTCGATGAGGGCCGCCAGCTGCTCGGTGTCGAGGACTTCCGCCACCACCCCCAGGGCGTGTCGAGTCCGCGCCCGTTCCAAGAGCGCGACGCCGGGCTCTCCCAGTCCCTGGAAAGCGTAGGGGCTGGTGCGGGGCTTGAAGATGCCCCCCCGCAAGAGGTGCGCTCCGCAATCGGCCACCGCCGCGGCAGTGTCTGACAGCTGGGCCGCTGTCTCCACCGCGCAGGGACCGGCGGCGACCACGAATTCCGGTCCACCCACCAGCACCGAACCCACCATGACGCGAGTCCCACCCGGCCGGACCGACCGGAGCACGCGCCGCGGAAGCGCGGGGTCAGGCGCTGGGCTGCTCCTGTTCATCAGCGGAGGTTCACGAGGTTCAAGGTACCTTGAACTTCTTCGTGCATTGGTTAGCACGGGCAGCATAGAAAACAACCCGAAGTTGCCGGACCACCGCCAGCGGAGGCTGATGGAAGCGGTCATGCCAACTGTCGCGCATGTGGTCGGCGTGGCCCGAAGGTTGGGCGTCGCTGAACACCGACGGCTGCGCCGTAGCCTGGGCCCACTGTCCCTCGCCTGGAGTGAGGGCGCGATGCGCTGGGAGGGCGCCGGCGAAGCGGCCGTCCACTGCGGCGCCAGCGCTGCGTCCGTCCTCGCCGCCGCTGGCCAAACCCCAGTGGAGGTGACCGGTCCGGCGGTGGCGCCGCCGGCCCCGTGGTTTTGCGGCTTCGCCTTTGACGGCGGCGCGCCCACCGACGGCTGGTGGGAGAGTTTTCCCGCAGCGCGCGCTTTCCTTCCAGAGTTGCTTCTGGCCGAGGGCCGCGAGGGGATGAGCCTGACGGCCTACCAGGCCGTGGGTCCGGACGGCGAGGGGGTGGCTCACGCCCGGGCGGAGTTGGCGCTTCACCTGGCACTTGGCCGCTCCGCTTCTCCGCCTGCGGTGGAGGGCCGGGCGCCGCTGGTTCTCTCGGTGCGCGAGGATGGGTTGGCTTGGCAGGCCCTCTTCGACGGTGCGCTCGAGTCCCTGCGGGCGGGCATCCTCAGAAAGGTGGTGCTGGCCCGGGCCCTGGAAGTGGTGACCGAGGCTCCGCTGGACGTGGGCCGCTCAGTCGCGCGCGCCCAAACTGCTCCCGGCGGTGCGGTGGTGTTTGCGGTGCGTGCTTCAGACGGGACCAGTTTCCTCGGTGCCTCGCCGGAGCGCTTGGTGCGGGTGGAAGGTCGCCGTTTCTGGACGCAGGCGCTGGCCGGCAGTGCCGCACCGGGGGAGGGCGCCCGGCTCGACAGCTCCAAGGAAGTGCGCGAGCACGGCGCGGTGGTGGAAGACGTCCGGACTGCGCTGGACACGGTGGCCGAACGCGTCGAAATCGCGCCCCCCACCTTGCTGTCTCTCGCCTACGTGACGCACTTGGATTCGCGGATGACGGGGACCCTGCGGCCCGGTGTCACCCCGGCCGAAGCCGCCTTGGCACTGCACCCCACGGCGGCGGTGTGCGGCGCCCCGCGGGACCGCGCCCGAGGCTTTCTCCGCGCCCACGAACGCCTGGCGCGGGGTTGGTATGCCGGCGCAGTCGGCTGGCTGGGCGCCGACGCCGCTGACCTCCGCGTGGCGTTGCGCTGTGCGCTGGTGCGGGGGTCAACCGCCCGTCTCTTTGTCGGGGCTGGGGTGGTGGAGGGCTCGACCGCCCTCGGCGAGTGGGCGGAGACGGGGCGCAAGGCGCAGCCGATGCTGGAGGCGTTGCTTGGGGAGACGACGTGGCCTCCCTAAACACCCTCTGGGCTCGCGCGCTGGTGGAGGAGTTGGTGCGCGGGGGTGTCCGGTACGCCGTCGTCGCCCCGGGCTCGCGCAGCGCTCCTCTGGCTTTGGCCTGCGCCGAAGCTGAGCCGGCCTTGTCCGTCTTCAGCGTCGTCGACGAGCGGACCGCCGGCTTTTTCGCGCTGGGCTTGGCGCTGGAATCGGGCCGGCCCGCGGCCCTGGTGGTGACGTCCGGAACGGCCGGCGCGCACCTGCTTCCCGCTGTCATGGAAGCCTGGGCGGCCCACGTCCCCCTGGTGGTTCTCACCGCCAACCGCCCTTGGGAATTGCACGGATTTGGCGCGCCGCAGACGGTGCCTCAAGAGGGCCTTTTCGGCCGCTTCAGTCGGGTGGCGGTGACACTGGCCGCACCGGAGCCAACCTCAGCCGCCGTGGAGCACCTTCGCGCCTTGGTGGCCCGCAGCGTGTCGGCCAGCCAGACCGCGCCGCGAGGGCCGGTGCACCTCGACGTGCCTTTTCGAGAGCCCCTGGTGCCGGGCCCGAATGCCCCAGACGTGGCGGGGCTGGAACGCCTGGCGCGCGAGGGGCGGGAGGGCCCGTTTCTCGCCTCGCCGGCACCCACCCGACGGCCACCGGAGGAGGCGCTGGCCGAGCTGCGACGTCGGCTGGCGGGGACGGAGAAGGGGCTGGTGGTGGTGGGCCCTCGCGCCGCTGCGGATGGCGTGGCGTCGGCCGTGTTGGCGCTGGCGGCCTCCTACGGCTACCCGGTGGTGGCCGACGGCGCCTCCAACGTCCGCTGGCACCGGGCTGGCCAGGTGGTGGGGCATGCCGACGTGCTGGTCCGCAGCGAGGCCTTGGCGGAGGCACTTCGCCCAGAGTTGGTGCTCCGGCTGGGGGGAGGCCTGTCCTCCAAACGGCTCGGCCAGTGGCTGGACGCCAGTGGGGCTTGGACCGTCTTGCTGGCGGAAGAGGGGACTCCTGTCGATGCCAGCCACCGGGCCAGCCTGGTGCTGGCCGGCGACTTGGCCGCCACCTGCGCAGCGCTGACCGCAGGCTCCCCGCCCGGACGTGCCGCCTGGGCGGAGGCATTCTTCGCAGCGGACGCGCGCGCCGACGCCATGCTGGCCGAGGCCTTGTCCGCCGCCGGCCCCCTCAGCGAACCCCAACTCGCTCACGCAGTCGTCTCCTCACTTCCGGAAGGGGCCCGGCTGGTGGTGGCCTCCAGCATGCCCATTCGGGACATCGAGTCCTTTGCACCCAACCAGGGCGTCGGCATCCGCGTGCTGGCCAACCGAGGCGTCAATGGCATTGACGGCACAGTCTCCACCGCGCTGGGGGTGGCGGCCGCGAGCCGCTCGCCCACCGTGGTGCTCCTCGGGGACTTGGCCTTTCTCCACGACGTGGGTGGCCTGCTCATCGCTCGGCGGTCCGCCATTCCGCTGACGGTGGTGGTGGCCAACAATGACGGCGGGGGCATTTTCTCCTTTCTCCCCGTGGCCGGGGTGGGCGATGCCTTCGAACCACTGTTTGCTACGCCGCACGGGCTCGAGCTCTCGCACGCCGCGCGGCTGTTTGGCGCGCACTATGCGCGGGTGCAGAGCGCCGTGGAGTTGAGAGAGGCACTGCAAGGTGGCCTTCGCGGTGGGCTGCACCTGGTGGAGGCACGCTTGCCCAGCCGTGCCCACAACGTCGCGCTGCACCAGCGGCTTGTCGAGCGCGCGGCACGGGCGGCGGAGGGTGTGCCGTGAACCTCAGCTATGAACGCTGGCCGGGGAATGGGCCTCCGCTGCTGCTGTTGCATGGCTTCACCGGCAACCGCACGACCTTTGCGCACCTGCGCGAGCGACTGATACCCCACGCCGACGTGGTCGCGGTGGACCTCCCCGGACATGGGCAGAGCTCCTTCACCGAGAGCACGACGTTCGCGTCTACCCTGGCCGCGCTGCTGGCGCTCATCGACGGGCTTGGGCTTGGCGAGGTGGACGTCGCCGGCTATTCCCTCGGAGCGCGGGTGGCGCTCGGTCTGACGGTGCAGTCCGGCTCTCGCGTGCGACGATTGGTGCTGGAGAGTGGCTCACCCGGGCTACGTCGACGTCACAACCGCGGTGAGCGGCGTCGACTGGACGAGGCGCTCGCCAGGCGCATCGAATCCCGGGGCCTCCCCGATTTTGTCGAGCGCTGGGAGGCGCTCCCCCTCTTCGCCGGAGTGCGAAGCCTTCCCGCCGAGGTCCAAGCGGCCCTCCGCGCGCGGCGTCTCGCCGGCAACGCCGAGGGACTTGCGCTTTCGCTGCGTCGGCTTGGACTCGGTGCTCAGCCCAGCTACTGGTCCGCGCTCCCCCGCATCCGCACCCCGACACTGCTTCTCAGTGGAGCGCGGGACGAGCGGTTTACAGCCGTCGCCCGGAGAATGGCGGCGGAGCTCCCGGTGGTTTGGGGTTACGTCTTCCCCGGGGTGGGGCACGCGCCGCACCTGGAGGTGCCGGAGGCTTGGGCCAGGGAAGTCACCGGGTTTCTGTCAACGCCGTGGATTGAACGACCCTTGGTGGAGAGCGAGAGCAACGGATGAAGGCAAGCTGGAAGCGGGTAGGGAAGTACCAGGACATTCGCTTTGAGAAGTGGCACGGCATCGCGAAAGTCACCATCAATCGACCCGAAGTCCGCAACGCGTTTCGACCGCAGACGCTCTTCGAGATGAGCGCCGCCTTTGAGGACGCGCGCGAGGACCCAGAGGTGGGAGTGGTCATTCTCACCGGTGAAGGCGACCAGGCTTTCTGCTCGGGGGGAGACCAGCGCATTCGCGGCAGTGAGGGCTACCTCGGTCAGGATGGGGTGCCGCGCCTCAACGTTCTCGATTTGCAGCGACAGATTCGCACTCTCCCCAAGCCGGTGGTGGCGATGGTGGCCGGCTACGCCATTGGGGGTGGGCACGTCCTTCACGTGGTGTGCGACCTCACCATCGCCGCGGACAACGCGCGTTTTGGCCAAACCGGCCCTCGGGTTGGGAGTTTCGACGGTGGGTTTGGTGCGAGCACCCTGGCCTCCCTGGTGGGCTTGAAGAAGGCCAAGGAGATTTGGTTTCTCTGTCGCCAATACGACGCCGAGGCGGCCCTGCGAATGGGCCTGGTGAATGCCGTTGTCCCGCTCGCCGAGCTTGAGGCCGAGACGGTGCGGTGGTGCCAGGAGATGTTGCAGCTGAGCCCGCTGGCGCTGCGGCTACTCAAGTCCAGCTTCAACGCAGCGCTCGACGGCCAAGCGGGAATTCAAGAGCTGGCTGGGAATGCGACGCTGCTCTACTACATGTCCGCCGAAGCCCAAGAAGGCCGCGACGCCTACGTCCAGAAGCGTCCGCCGGACTTCTCCAAGTTCCCCCGCCGCCCATGAATGGCTCTTCGACGCAACTCGCGTCCTCAGGACGGCTGCGCACCTGGGTGCTCGCTGCTCGCCCCAAGACGCTGACCGCGGCGCTGGCACCGGTGGCCGTTGGGACGGGACTGGCCTTCGGGGCCGGCGCGGGCCGCTGGCCGCTGGCGGTGGCGGCGCTCCTGGGTGCGCTCCTCATCCAGGTCGGCACCAACCTCACCAACGACTACTACGACTTTCGCAAGGGGGCGGACACGCCCCAGCGACTGGGGCCGGTCCGGGTCACACAGGCCGGACTGGTGCCGCCGCAGACGGTGTTGGCCGCGGCCGCACTCTGCTTCGCAGGGGCAGTCTGTGTCGGACTCCTCCTGGTTGCCGCTGGAGGTTGGCCCGTGGTGGCCATTGGCCTGTGCAGCATTCTCGCCGGCTGGGCCTACACCGGCGGCCCGGCGCCCCTTGGCTACCTTGGCCTGGGCGAGGTCTTCGTGCTGCTTTTCTTCGGCTTCGTGGCCGTTGCCGGCACGGTGTGGGTCCAGGCGCTCCGACTGCCGGCGGCCACTTGGCTTGCCGCCCTCAGCGTGGGGTGCACTGCGACGCTGTTGATTGTGGTCAACAACCTCCGCGACATCGACACCGACCGAGTCGCCGGTAAGCGCACCTTGGCTGCCCGTTTTGGCCAGGGATTTGCCCGTGGCGAATACTTGCTGGTGCTGGCCATCGCCTTCGTCGCGCCGGTGGTGGCCTGGGCGCTGGGCCAGGTGGGCGCCGCCGTGCTGGTGTCCCTGGCCGCGCTCCCATTGGTGTTTGGGCCATTGCGCCTTGTCCTCGGCCAACGCGGCGCAGTGCTCAACCAAGCGCTGGGTCAAAGCGCACGGTTGCAACTCGTCCACGGGGTTTTGCTGGCGGTGGGCCTCTGGCGGGGAGGACTGGTGTGACGCTGCGGCTTCAGACCAGGCCCTTCCGTCTCCCCTTGCGTGTGCCCCTGGCCACTGCCCACGGGCGCCAGCAGGCGGTGGAGGGACTGCGGCTCCTTCTCACCGACGGCAGCGGCGCGCTGGGCCTTGGGGAGGTGACGCCGCTGCCGGCTTTCGGCACGGAGTCCTTGGCGGAGGCGGTGGGGGCGCTCGGCCGGCTTCAGTTGGGTCAGCCGCCCGGGCGCCTGGCGGACATCCCGGGGGCCCTTTCGGAGTTGCGGCTTGCCCCAGCCGCGCGGGCGGGCGTCGAGATGGCACTTATGGACTGGTTGGCGCGGCGCCGAGGCGTGGCCGTGGCCATGCTGTTGGGGGCGCCTCGTGTGGAGCCGGTGCCAGTGAATGCCCTGCTGACGGGGGCCACGGCCCGCGAGGTCGCCCGGGAGGCAGTGCGTGCCGTGGCCTCAGGCTTTGGCACGCTCAAACTCAAAGTCGGCGTCGGTTCTGCGGCGGAGGACGCGGAGAAGCTGACCGCAGTGCGGGAGGCAGTCGGCCCTGCCATCCGGCTTCGCGCGGACGCCAACGGGGCCTGGACGTACGCCGAGGCTGCGGTACGGCTCGCGACCCTGGTCCCGGTGGCACTTGAATATGTCGAGCAGCCCGTCAGTCCAGCCGACGTTTCCGGGCTGCGGCGACTGCGCAGGCTTCTGCCGGTGGCGGCCGACGAGGCCCTCGGCGTTGCCGGGGCCGCAGATGCACTCCTGGACGCCGCGGGCGGGCCGGGCGCGGACGTCTTCATCCTCAAGTTGCCGGTGTTGGGCGGCCTCCTCAATGCACTGGAGCTGGCGGCCCGGGCGCGGGCCCACGGGGTGGATGCCGTGGTGACGAGCGCCATGGACGGCGCGGTGGGGCGTGCCGCCGCTGCGCACCTGGCGCTGGCCCTCGGCGGGACCCGCGCCCATGGGCTGGCCACAGGCGCCCTGCTGCTCGAGGACCCAGGCGCGCACGCCGTGGCGCGGGGCGCGCTGCAGCTTCGGGACCAGCTGGGCCTCGGGGTCCTGCCGGAGGCCCTCGGATGGTGACGCCCTGTCCCGTGCGGACGATGGCCCTCCGTGCACCCCACCGGGTGGCCCTGGTGCTGGAGTCCCGGCGCCTCTCCTTTCGCGAGTTGGACGCCGAAGTGGCAGCCTGGGCCGGCCGGTTGCACGCGCGGGGTGTCGGCCCGGGCGCGCGGGTCGGGCTCCTCGCCTGGAATGGGCTGCCGGCGGTGGCGCTCCTCTTTGCCGTGCGTCGTCTGGGAGCGGTCCTCGCGCCTCTCAACACGCGTTTGGCCCGCGCGGAGCTGGACGGACTTGTCCAGCGCCTTCGGCCGCGGGCACTGCTTGCGGAGGAGGCGCTTGCCGAACGCCTCCCGGACGCGGAGAGGCTGGAGGCCCTGGCGCGACAGCCCGCGGCGCCGCCGCCGGAAGGCAGCGGGCTGCCCCTGGACGCCGACTGGGCGGTACTCTTCACCTCAGGCACCACCGGACAGCCGAAGGGCGCCCGGCTTCCGGTAAGGGCCCTCCTGGCCAGCGCGGCGGCCTCCCGGGCCAACCTGGGGGGCAGCGAGGAGGACCGCTGGCTTTGCAACCTGCCGCTGTTTCACGTCGGCGGGCTTGCCATGGTGGTGCGCTGCGCGGTGGACGGCGCCGCCCTCGTCCTTCACCGGCGCTTTGATGCCCTCCAAACGGCGCGTGCGCTGTCCCAAGGGGGAATTACGCACGCCAGTCTGGTCGCGCGCACCCTGACGCTGGCGCTGGAGGCCGGGGCGCGCCCGGGCGTCCTACGGGCGGTGCTGGTGGGCGGCGGCCCCCTGGCACCCGAGCTGGCTTCAAAAGCGCGCGCAGCCGGCTTTCCGGTGCTGCAAACCTATGGCCTCACCGAAGCTTGCTCTCAGGTGGCCACGGAGCGGCCGGGCGAGGCCGACGGCATCACCGCCGGTCCGGCGCTGCCTGGGGTTGAGCTGCGGATTGTCAAAGTCGACGGCCAGGCGGCCGGCGTCGGTGAGGCTGGGGACATTGACGTTCGAGGCCCCACCCTGATGGCCGGCTACCTCGAGGACGAGGCGGCCTCCGCGGAGGCCCTCACCGAGGGATGGCTCCACACCGGGGACGTGGGCAGCCTCGACGCCAACGGACGGCTGCGGGTGTTGGCGCGTCGGCTGGACCTCATCATCTCGGGCGGGGAGAACGTCTACCCGGCCGAAGTGGAGGCGCTGCTCTGCTCCCACCCGGCCGTGGTCGAGGCAGCGGTGGTGGGACGCCCCGACGCTACCTGGGGCGAAGTCCCGGTGGCGGCAGTGGTGCTGCGCCCGGGCGCCCGGCCGGAGGGACTCTTCGAATGGCTGCGCGGCCGATTGGCCGGCTTCAAAGTCCCGGCCGACGTCGTGGCCCTGCGGGTGCTGCCGCGGACAGCCGCGGAGAAGGTGGACCGCTTGGCGGTGAAAGCGGAGCTCGAGGCGGCCGACGGCAGGGAAACCCCAGCACACCGGAAGAGGGTCTTGTGAGACCGAGAAGAATGCCCGGTGAAAACCGGAGCCAAGTGCGCCAAGTTCACGTAGTCTTGAACGTAGTGAACCGACGATGGACCTGACACCCGCCGCGAACGAATTTCTGGGGGCCACCGAGGACCGCCTCGGCCAGGTCCTGACGCGCGCTGGCCGCGGAGTCAGCGCGTCCGAGACGCTGAGCAATGCTGCACGGCACCTGTGCATCGGCGGTGGTGGCAAGCGGCTTCGCCCGCTGATGGTCCACCTCTTCGGCCGGGCGGTGGGGGCGTCCCCGGCCGCCCTGCTGCACGTGGGAGTCGCCGCCGAGTTGGTGCACTCCGCCAGCCTTCTTCACGACGACGTGGTGGACCAGGGGATGTTTCGTCGCGGCCGGCCGACGGTGAATGCACTGTGGGGCAACATCGTCGCGGTGATGGGCGGCGACTTTCTCCTCTGCGTGGCACTGGAGGAGTTGGCGACGCTCGACCGCGCAGTGACCGCCAGCGCTGTCGCCACGGTGGCGGAAATGACCCGGGCCACCATTGGTGAGGTCGAGGCGCGAGGAGACCTCGCCTTGCCGCCCGAGCAGCTGAGGGGCATTGCCGAGGGGAAGACTGGTGCGTTGTTTGGGTTTTGTGGCGCCGCCGCGGCGACGTTGGCCGGGAAGCCGGAAGTCGCGCGCCGCTTTGACACCTTCGGCCGACACCTAGGCGTGGCGTTTCAAATTGCGGATGACTTGAAGGACTTGACCGGCGGTGACCCGGGAAAGCCTCCGTTCGCCGACATCCGCTCCCGCACCCCGTCGCTGCCCCTGCTGTTCGCGGCCGCTGCCGACGGGGAAGTCCGCCGCTGCCTCAAGGAACTTTGGGCTTTCGGCTCGATGCCTGACGAGCGGGTGCGCGAGGTGGGTCAGGCCGTCCTCGCCGGGCCGGCGATGGGGGAGGCGCGAGCGGAACTGCACCGGGAAGTCTCTCGTGCGCTGGACGCGCTGGGGGCCTACGCCCAGGAGCCCGGCGGCGAGCAGCTGGTGGCTTGGACGCAAGCCCTCGGTCAGGCCTTCGAGGAGGGAATTCAGGCATGAAGGGCTTCGGTTGGTCCGACGCGCCGATGGTTTCCCCGGGCGACCCGCTGGAAGGTGGCCTCCCCCGCTGGGAATCCATCGCCGTTGAGGCGGTGGGCCATGTGATTGAGTTTTGGGGCTTCAAGCACAACCAAGGCCGGGTCTGGGCGCTGCTTTACCTGCGGGCGACCGCGATGAGCGCCACCCAGCTGGAGGCCGCGCTCGGGCTCAGCAAGGGCGGCGTGTCGATGCTGGTGCGGGACCTGGAGCGCTGGGGCGTGGTGCAGCGGGTGCGTCAGCCCGGAACGGGCGCCTGGCACTACCGGTCTGAGACCGACCTGGTGCGCATGGTAAGCCGCGTCATTGAAGAGCGCGAGCTGGCCTTTCTTTCGCGCATTCGGGCCGAGCTGACAGAGGCCCGGCGCGTCGCGGCAAGCGCCTCCGGCGTCGACCGGGAACGGCTCGCCCGCCTGGAACGGATGAATCTGCTGGCTCAGGCAGCCGAGCGTGCGCTGAAGGTCTTCCTGCGCACCGCCCGATTGGACGTCCGTTCCATGCTGGCCACCTTCCGTGGGTCGACCGCGGCGCTCCGGGCGCGCAGCTAATTGCCTTGCAAGTCTTGACAGTCTGCCCATCGCCGTCATACGACCGCCGGACTTTTTGACGCAAGGCCGCGCTGCTTTCACCAGAGGAGGAGTGTCCGCACCCCTCAATCCGGACTTCTGGTTTTCTGGTTGCCGTTGAAAGCCCGGCCACTCTGGGAGGGGGGGCCGGGCTTTCCTGTCCTGAGGGCACCGGCGGCCCAGCGCCTAGGCTTCGTCCTCGTCGGCGTCTTCCTCGTCGTCATCGAGGTCGTCGTCCTCATCCTCATCCTCATCCTCATCCTCGTCGAGGTCGTCCTCGTCCTCCTCGGCGTCTTCCTCGTCTTCCTTGGCTTCGAGGTCTTCCAAGTCCTCGGTCTCAAAGGCCATGGCCAGACTGAACTTCTTCCCCAGGGCAGCCACCTGCGTGCGCATCTCGGTGAGCGCCGCGACGAAGTCCTCCACCACGTTGGCCGGTGCCTTGGTCTCACAGCTGGTACAGACCAGCTTCTCCGACCCATCGATGAGGTCCTGCGCGTCGATTTCGAAGGTCGCGTCGCACTTCTGGCAGGTGAAGTCGATGGTCATGTTCGCTCAGCGCTTATCAAACGGCACGTAGTCTCGCTGTGGATGGCCGACATACACCTGGCGGGGCCGGGCAATCTTTTGCTCCTGGTCGAGCACCATCTCTTCCCACTGAGAGACCCAGCCCACCGTGCGGGGGATGGCGAAGAGCACCGGGAAGTAGGCTGAGGGGAAGCCCATCGCCTCGTAGATGAGCCCGGAATAGAAGTCGACGTTGGGATAGAGCTTGCGCTTGATGAAGTAGTCGTCCTGCAGCGCGATGCGCTCGAGCTCCAGCGCGATGTTGAGGAGGGGATTCTTGCCGGTGACTTCGAAGACCTCGTCGGCGACCCGCTTGATGACTTTGGCCCGCGGGTCGTAACTCTTGTAGACGCGGTGCCCGAAACCCATCAGCCGTGTTTCCCCCTCGCCGCTCTTCACCAGCCGGATGAACTCGGGGACCTTTTCCAGGCTGCCGATGCTGCGGAGCATCTTCAGCACTGCCTCGTTGGCGCCGCCGTGAAGCGGGCCGTAGAGCGCGGTGATGCCGGCGGCGACGGCGGAGTAGGGGTCCACCTCGCTCGAGCCCACCAGCCGGACCGCGGTGGTGCTGCAGTTCTGCTCGTGGTCGGCGTGGAGGATGAAGAGCACGTCGAGAGCTCGCTCCAGCACCGGATTGAGCCGGTAGCTGTCGGTGCCAATCTTCTTAATCATCGCCAAGAAGTTGCCGACGTAGGACAGGTCGTTGTTGGGGTAGACGTAGGGCAACCCCATCGCGTGGCGGAAGCTGAATGCCGCCAGGGTGGGCATCTTGGCCACCATCCGCATCATCTGGATGCGCCGCACCTGGGCGTCTTGGATGTTCTTCGCCTCCGGATAGAAAGCGGAGAGGGCCGCGACGGTGGAGGCCAGCATTGACATCGGATGGGCGTCGTAGCGGAACCCATCCATGAACGACTTCACGTTCTCGTGGACGTAGGTGTGGTGGATGACGACATGGGTGAAGTCGGCCAGCTGCTGGCGGCTGGGGAGCTCTCCATTCATCAGCAAATAGGCCACTTCGAGAAACGTCGACTGCTCGGCGAGCTGCTCGATGGGGTAGCCGCGGTACTCGAGGATGCCCTTGTCGCCGTCGATGAAGGTGATGGCGCTGCGACAGTTGGCGGTGTTGAGGAACGCCGGGTCGTAGCCCATCAGTCCGAAGTCTGAGGGGTCGACCTTGATTTGGCGGAGGTCAGCCGTCCGGATGCAGCCCTGCGAGATGGGCAGCTCATACGTCTTGCCGGTGCGGTTGTCAGTGACGGTGAGTGTCTCTTTCGACATGCTGTCCTCATTCCCCCGAGCGGGGCTCGGTTGCAACCCCAAAAATCGCTACCCATTCTGCTCCCAGGCTGGACTCTGCGCTCGACAGTGCAGGGACGAGGGGTAGGCAGCAAGGCTTGCGGCTTGTTCCTGGTGGAGCCTATACCCGGCCGCCCCCTGGGGGGCTCTTCCGGAGGTTGTCCATGGTCGGAGACAGGATTCGTCTCGCCGGCGGCAAGCTGTCCGTTCCTGATAAACCCATCGTGCCCTTCATCGAGGGGGACGGCACCGGAAGGGACATTTGGCGCGCCTCTCGGGCCGTCTTCGACGCCGCCGTCGCGCGCGCCTACGGCGGCAGTCGGCAGGTTGCCTGGTTGGAGGTCCTGGCGGGCGAGAAGGCCTTCCAGAAGACACAGAACTGGTTGCCCGATGAGACGGTCGAAGCCTTTCGGACCTACCTGGTGGGCATTAAGGGGCCGTTGACTACACCCATCGGTGGGGGCATCCGCTCGCTCAATGTGGCGCTGCGCCAACTGCTCGACCTGTACGTTTGCCTCCGGCCAGTGCGCTACTTCTCTGGCGTTCCCTCTCCGGTAAAGCACCCGGAGAAGGTGGAGATGGTCATCTTCCGGGAGAATACCGAGGACATCTATGCCGGAATCGAATTTGAAGCCGGCTCGCCGAGCGACCTGCAGCTGCTCTCGGTGTTGCGCGAAAGGTTTCCGAAAGAGTTCCAGAAGATTCGCTTCCCGAACGAGTGCGGACTGGGCATCAAGCCGGTCTCGCGCGAGGGCTCGGAGCGACTGGTCCGCGCCGCCATTCGCTACGCCCTGGACCACAAGCGCAAGAGCGTGACCTTCGTCCACAAGGGAAACATCATGAAGTACACCGAGGGTGCCTTCCGCGCCTGGGGCTACGCCGTGGCCGAGCGCGAGTTCGCAAACCAGGTCTACACCTGGGAGCGGTGGGAGGCGACCAAGGCCAAATCCGGCGAAGACGCCGCCAACGCCGAGCAAAAGAGTGCGCTCGCCGCCGGCCGCCTCCTCATCAAGGACGCCATCGCTGACATCACCCTGCAGCAAGTGCTGACCCGGCCCGAGGAGTTCGACGTCATCGCCACGCTCAACCTCAATGGCGACTACCTCTCGGATGCTCTGGCGGCGCAGGTCGGTGGGATTGGCATCGCTCCGGGCGGAAACATCAACTACGTCACTGGGCACGCCGTCTTCGAGGCCACCCATGGGACTGCTCCCAAGTATGCCGACCTGGACAAGGTGAACCCCGGCAGCGTCATCCTCTCCGGCGACATGATGTTCCGTCACTTGGGCTGGCACGAAGCTGCGGAACTCATCCTCAAGGGAATTCGAGGAGCGATTTCCGCCCGCAGCGTCACTTACGACTTCGCCCGATTGATGAAACAGGACGGCTATTCCGGGGTCACCGAAGTCAAGTGCTCCGAGTTTGGCCAGGCCATCATCCAACACATGTGAGCAGAGGGCGGCCCCGGGCGGTCCCCCATCACCTCGCGTGCGCAACACCGGAAGGAACTATGACTAAGAAGCGGATTGGACTCATCGGCGGCGGCCAAATCGGCGGCAACCTGGCGCTGCTCGCCGTTCAGAAGAACCTGGGCGACGTGGTGCTGTACGACATCCCTGCGGCCGAGGGCCTGGTGAAGGGCAAGGCCCTGGACATCAACCAGCTTGCGGCTGTCGACGGCTACCCGGCGCGCGTCCAGGGAACGACGGACTGGAAGGATGTGTCTGGGGCCGACGTGGTCATCATCACCGCCGGCATCCCGCGCAAGCCGGGAATGTCACGGGAAGACCTGCTCGAGACGAACCTCAAAATCATGAAGGACGTGGCGAGCAATCTGAAGACGCATTGCCCGGGCACTTTCGTCATCAACGTCGCCAACCCCCTCGACGCGATGGTGTATGCCCTCCACAAGATTACTGGGTTTCCGCCCAGCCACGTGGTGGGGATGGCCGGCGTTTTGGACACCGCCCGCTTGAAGTGCTTCCTGGCAGAAGCGGTGGGCTGCTCGCCACGGGATGTCGAAGCGCTGGTGCTCGGCGGTCACGGCGACGACATGGTGCCCCTTCTCCGCTCAGCCACTGTCGGTGGGGCACCGCTCAGCGGCTTTTTGGGCAAAGAACAACTGGACGCCATCGTCGACCGCACCCGCAAGGGCGGAGCGGAGCTGGTGGCGCTGTACAAGACGGGCTCGGCCTATTTCGCGCCCGCCGCCTCGGCCATCGCCATGGCTGAAGCCTACCTCCAGGACAGCAAGCGCATCCTGCCGGCGGCAGCTCTGCTGCAGGGTCAGTACGGTATCCGCGGGTTTTTTGTGGGCGTCCCGGTCCGCATCGGCGCAGGTGGGGTGGAGCAGATTTTCGAGCTCCAGCTCGACGCCCAGGAGAAGGCCGACTTGGAGAAGTCCTTTGAGTCGGTGAAAAAGACGGTCGACGCAATCAAGCTCTAGCCAAGACACGACCCGAACGAGGGACGATGAAAATCCACGAGTACCAGGGCAAGGAGCTCTTCCGGAAGTATGGGGTTCCCGTCCCGCGCGGCATCCTGGCCACCACACCGGAGGAGGCCGAGCAGGCCGCGCGCCAGCTCAAGACCCCGGTGGTGGTGGTGAAAGCGCAGATTCATGCTGGCGGCCGCGGGAAGGGTGGCGGGGTGAAGTTGGCGCGCTCACCAGAAGAAGCCCGGAAGCTGGCCTCGGAAATTCTGGGAATGCAGCTCAAGACCCATCAGACCGGTCCGGCCGGCCAGAAAGTCCGGAAGGTGTACATCGAAGAAGGACTCGACATCGCCCGCGAACTGTATCTGGGCATGACGCTCGACCGCGCGCTGTCGCGCGTCAGCCTCATGACGTCGAGCGAGGGGGGAGTTGAAATCGAGGAGGTAGCGGCCAAGCATCCCGAACGCATCCACGTGGAGTCCATCGACCCGGGAGCCGGATTTTCCGACTTCCAGGGTCGAAAGCTGGCCTTCAAGCTGGGCCTGTCCGGCTCCACCGTTGGGCGCTTCGTTGCGTTCTGCCGCGCGCTGGACCGCTGTTACATGGAAACCGACGCCAGTCTGGCGGAGGTGAATCCGCTGGTCGTTCTCAAGGACGGAGCGGTCATGGCCCTCGACTCGAAGATGGCCTTCGACGACAACGCGCTCTACCGTCATCCGGAGATTGCCGCTTACCGCGACGTCGATGAGGAAGACCCGCGAGAGGCCAAGGCCAAGGAGTTTGACCTGGCTTACATCGCGCTGGACGGCAACATCGGGTGCATGGTGAACGGCGCCGGGTTGGCGATGGCCACCATGGACACCATCAAGCTGGTGGGTGGGTCGCCGGCGAATTTCCTCGACGTCGGTGGTGGGGCGACACGGGAAAAGGTGACTGCGGCCTTCAAGTTGATTCTCGACGACCCAGGGGTGAAGGCGGTGCTGGTCAACATCTTCGGAGGCATCATGAAGTGCGACGTAATTGCCGACGGGGTGGTGGCAGCGGCCCGCGAGGTCCGGCTCCGGGTCCCCCTGGTGGTCCGGCTTGAAGGCACCAACGTCGAGAAGGGCAAGGAAATCCTCCGCACGTCAGGACTGGCCATCACCCCAGCGGACAACTTGCGCCAGGCGGCCGAGCGTGCGGTGGCCGCGGCGCGCGGGGTGAAGCCGTGAGCATCCTCGTCGATGAGAAGACGCGGGTGCTGTGTCAGGGCATCACCGGCGCCGCGGGCTCCTTTCACTGCGGCCAAATGTTGGAGTACGGCACCGAGTTGGTGGCGGGGGTGACGCCGGGAAAGGGCGGAACTCGGTTTCAGGAATTGGTCCCCGTTTTTGACACGGTCGAGAAGGCGGTGCGCGAGACGGGCGCAAATGCCAGCGTCATCTTCGTACCGCCGGCCTTCGCTGCGGATGCCATTCTCGAGGCCGCCGATGCCGGGGTGGCCCTGATCATCGCCATCACCGAGGGCATTCCGGTGTTGGATATGGTGCGCTGCAAGAGCGTCCTGCGGGGATACCCGGGGGTCCGCCTGGTCGGGCCGAATTGCCCCGGCGTCATCACACCCGGCGCACGGTGCAAGATTGGCATCATGCCCGGCCACATTCACCGGCCGGGGCGCATCGGCGTCATTTCACGCTCGGGGACGCTGACCTACGAAGCTGTCTACCAACTCACCCAGCTTGACCTGGGCCAGTCGACGGCGGTGGGCATCGGCGGCGACCCGGTCAACGGCACAGACTTCGTCGACTGCCTCAAGCTCTTCAACGCAGACCCAGACACCGACGCGGTCATCATGATTGGCGAAATCGGCGGCAGCGCCGAGGAGGCTGCCGCCGACTACATCGCACGGGAATTCAAAAAGCCCATTGCCGGCTTCATCGCTGGTGTCTCCGCGCCACCCGGCAAGCGAATGGGTCACGCCGGAGCCATCATTGCCGGCGGAAAGGGCACGGCAGCAGAGAAGATTCGGGCGATGGAGGCCTCGGGGGTCCGGATGGCCCCTTCACCCACCGAGCTTGGCACCACCCTGCAGGCCGCGCTCGCGCGCGGAGCCCGCAGCTGAACGTCAAAGAAAGCGAAGGAAAGAAACAGCAATGGCCATCGAACGGACTCTGTCCATCATCAAGCCGGACGGCCTGGAGAAGGGCGTCATCGGGAAAATCATCGCCCGCTTCGAGGAGCACGGGCTGAAGCCGGTGGCGATTCGTCTGGCTCAACTCTCTCCCCGAGAGGCGGAGGGCTTCTACGCGGTGCATCGCGCCCGTTCTTTCTTCAAGGACTTGATGACGTTTATGACTTCTGGCCCGGTGGTGCTGATGGTGCTGGAGGGCGAAAACGCCGTTCAGCGCAACCGAGACATCATGGGCGCCACCAACCCGGCCAATGCCGCAGCTGGGACCATCCGCAAGGACTTTGCCACCGACGTTGAGAAGAACACCGTCCACGGCTCAGACAGCTTAGAGACCGCGAAGGCTGAGATTGCGTACTTCTTCCGCGAGACCGAGCTCCATCCGTACGTCTACCGGCGCTAGCGGCAAGCGACGGGACGCACAGGACGCACCTGCCGGGCCTACGGCGGCCTACAGCGCCCCCTTCATTCGAGGGCTCAGGCGTTGGTTCTGGCCGATGGCGCGCCTGTGGTTTAGGCCCACCGTCTCGGGTTGGGAAAACCTTCCCGCCACGCCCTTCCTGTGCGTCGCCAACCACAGCGGCTATGGGGTGATGGAAATCCTGACGCTGCTCTGCCTTTGGGTGCAGCGTTTTGGGCTGGGCCGGCCAGTGGTTGGGCTCGCCCATGACGTTGGGCTTTGGTGGCCGTTTCGCGTGGTGGTGCTGCGCATTGGCGGCGTCCGGGCCAGCAGCGCAGCTGGGCTCGAACCGCTCGCACGCGGCCATCCGGTGCTGGTGTTTCCCGGTGGGGACCTGGATGCGCTGCGTCCCTTCAGTGCCCGGTACCGGGTGGTGTGGGGCGGCCGACACGGCTTTTTGAGAACCGCACGAGAGGCACGTGTCCCCATTGTGCCGCTGGTCATTTCCGGTAGCCACGCCCAGTACACGCTGCTACCGGGCGGACCGGTCATCGCCCGCCTTTTCTTCCTGCGACGGTTGAGGCTTGGCACCTGGCCACTGCCGCTCGGTGCCTTCGTCCTTCTCGGAAGTCTGGCTGGGTGGCTGACTGGTCTGCTTCCCGGCTACGCGCTGGCCGTGGGGCTGGCCGTCGCCTTCTGGCCCAACCCGACGCGCATCGACTACCGGTTTCTGTCGCCGGAGCCCCCCCCTGGCGAGGACGTCGATGGGGCGGCCCTCGGCGCAAGGGCCGAAGCTCTCCGTCAGCGGATGGAACAGGCACTCCAGCAGTTGGGAGCGACCCGCCGGACGCCTTGGGGATGAGCCTTCTTTGACTCGCCGGCCGCGGCCATGCCAAAGCCCGCTCCAGAGATGGAGCGAGCGGTTCCCCAGCCTTCCCTGGACATCCTGAGTCTGCCCCTGGAGGCGCTGACGGCGCTGGTGGTCGAGCAGCTCGGCGAGCGCTCCTTTCGGGCGCGCCAGCTCTACCAATGGGTCCACCAGCGCGGAGAGACCAGCTTCGAGCGGATGTCGGACCTGCCCATCGCGTTTCGCGAGCGGCTCAGTGGCCTCGCCACCCTGACGCCGCTGGCGGTGGACCTCGAGCAGAGAAGCATCGACGGGACCGTGAAATACCGCTTTCGGACCAAGGACGACCGTCTCATCGAGGCGGTCTACATGCCGAGTCCGGAGCGCCGCACGTTGTGCGTCTCCACCCAGGTTGGCTGCGCCATGGCGTGTCGCTTCTGTATGACTGGGACCATGGGGCTCCAGCGCAACCTGACGGCCGGAGAGATTGTAGCCCAGGTGCACGAAGTCAACCGGCGGGTCGCGCGCGAGGAGGCTCTCTCGCTGCTGCGTCCACTGACCAACCTGGTCTTTATGGGAATGGGCGAGCCCCTCCACAACTTCGAAAACCTCAAAGCGGCGCTGTCCATTCTGCAGTCGAAGGAGGGTCCCAATTTCTCCCACCGCCACATCACCGTGTCCACGGTGGGCCTGGTGCCGATGATTGAGCGCCTCGGCGCGGAGACCGACGTCAAGCTGGCCATCTCGCTGAATGCGAGCCATGACGCGCAGCGCTCCGAGCTGATGCCCGTCAACCGTAAGTGGGGCATTGCGGAGCTGGTCGAGGCATGTCGTCGTTTCCCGCTCCGCCAGGGTCGGCGCATCACCTTCGAATATGTCCTACTTCAAGGGGTGAACGATGCCGACGCAGATGCGCATCGGCTGGTGGAGCTGCTCCAGGGTGTCCCAGCCAAGGTGAATCTCATCCCCTACAACGCCAACCCCGGGCTCGACTTTCAGTCGACCGGGGAGGGCCGGGCCGAGGCGTTTCGGCAAATTCTCGCCGCCGGGCACATCGCCGCCTTCATTCGGGCCAACCGGGGTCGAGACATTGCGGCGGCCTGCGGACAGCTGGCCAATCGCTCCGGGCAAGCCGAGGCAAGTTCGCTGAATCACTGAGGCTTCTTGACTTTGCGGGGGGAGGGAGCTATTCCCCGCGGCCCTTCCGAGGAGTCGTCTTATGGCCGTCGTGCTTCGCCTGGCTCGCGCGGGCGCAAAGAAAATGCCGTACTACCACGTGGTTGCCACCGACTCGCGCAACCCGCGTGACGGCAAATTCATCGAGGCCATCGGCGCCTATGACCCGAACCTCAACCCGCCCAAGGTGGAGTTTAACCAGGAACGACTGGAACATTGGCTGAAAGTGGGAGCGCAGCCCTCGGAGACTGTGGCTGGCCTCATCAAACGTGCGGTCCGTCCGGTGGCGGCGGCGACCAAGGCTTAAGGCGCTTTCTTGGAGGAGCTCGTCACCTACCTCGCGCGGGCCCTGGTGGACCGGCCTGACCAGGTGGAGCTGCGGAGTCTGGCGGTCGACGGGGGCACGGTTCTGGAGCTGAAGCTGGCCCCGGAGGACGTGGGCAAAGTCATCGGCCGTGACGGTCGAACCATCAACGCCATGCGCGCAGTGCTTGCGGTGGCCGCACTGCGCCGGGGCGCCAAAGTGCGCCTGGAAGTCCTGGATGACCGTCGTGGGCCGGCTGTGCCCTCCACACCGCCGCCGGAGCACCCGTCGGGGGAACCGGACGCCGGGGGCAGCTCCTCGTCCGCAGCCCCGTGACGGGTTCGCCGACGCTGGTGGTGGGCTATGTGTCACGGGCCCACGGCACGGCCGGAGAGCTGGCGATCCGGACCTTTGACGCTGCCTCTGAGGCCCTGGACGCTGTGGCGCGCGTGGTGCTGCGCGCCCGGGACGGTAGCGAGCGCGACTTTGAGGTGACTGGCTCTCGCCCCGCATCCCGCGAGGTGCTGCTCAGCTTGGCCTCGGTGGAGGGGCGTGCTGCGGCGGAAGCCCTGCGAGGCTCGACGGTGCTGGTGTACCGAGCGGACTTGGAGCCGCCGGCCGCGGGGGAGTTTTTCCAAGGTGACTTGGTCGGCCTGCGCGCACTGTCGCCCGAAGGCAAACCCCTCGGACAGGTGGAAGAGGTTTGGAACGCTGGGCCGGTCCCCACCTTGGTCATCCGCGGGAACGGCGGGGAGTTGCTGGTGCCATTCGCCGAGGACTTCGTCCCCAGCGTGGATGTCGAGGCCGGCGTCATTCTGGTGCGCCCCATGGAGCTGCTGGAGTAAGGCACGGCTGACCCCATGAGCGTCTGGCAGGTGGACGTCCTGACGTTGTTCCCGGCGATGGTCACCGGTTACCTCTCGCAGAGCATTCTCGGCAAAGGGGCCGAGCGTGGTCTCATCCAGGTGACCGCCCACGACATCCGCAGCTACGCCGAGGGAAAGCACCACGTCACGGACGATGCGCCCTACGGCGGCGGCGCAGGGATGGTTTTCAAGCCCGAACCGCTGGTGGCCGCCATCGAAGCTGCTCGGGCGCGCTTGCCCCAGGCGCGCGTCCTACTAACCTCTCCCCGTGGCGAGCGCCTCGAGCAGCCCATGGCGAGGGCCCTCGCTGCGGGCCCGACCAACTTGGTGCTGGTGTGCGGCCGGTATGAGGGGGTGGACGAGCGGGTCCGTGCCTATGTCGACGGGGAAGTCTCCCTGGGGGACTTCGTCCTCACCGGCGGGGAGTTGGTCGCGCTGGCTGTCATCGACGCGGTCGCGCGGCTTGTTCCCGGCATCCTCGGCAATGCCGGCTCCACCCTTTCCGAGAGCTTCGAGGACGGTCTTTTGGAGTACCCCCAATACACCCGGCCTGCCGTCTTTCGTGGGGTCGAAGTCCCAGCCATCCTGCAGAGCGGGGACCACGCCCGGGTGGCACGCTGGCGCCGTTGGCAGGCCCTGCGGTGGACCGGCGAACGTCGGCCGGACCTCCTGAGCCGGGTGTCGTTGAGTCCCGAGGACCGGCGCCTCCTGGCTCTGCGTGAAGAGGAGCTGTGACGCAGGGCCCGGCACCAGCGTCGTTTCAACCCTCCAAGAGCTGTCCATGACACTTATACAAGTCCGCCCCATAAGCACTTACAGATGTCCGCTTCTGGTTAGGCAGCAGCTACGGTGGGACTACGAAGCGGGAGCAGGTCTCGGGCTCGGTTGAAGCGAGCAATGAGGCGCCCCTGGTAGCTCACGCCAAGGGCGTCGTTGAGGAATTCGTGGACGAGGACCGGGCAGCGGATGAAGCGCTCCCGGTGGCGGCTGGGCGGTAGCTGCAAAAGTAGCTTCTCGAAGACCACGACGCTGTCTGCCCGGACGACGCGCTCGTGCTGGACGGAGAGGACGAGCTCGAGGTCCATGCTGGCTACCTGGACGAAGGCGCTCCCGCGTTCGGCCGGGGTGACAGTGAAGCGCCGGTTGAAGTCCGGGACGAAAACCCTGTCCAAGTATTGGTTGGCGTCCAGGTAGCTGCTGATGCCGTGGAGACGGAGCTCCTGCGGTAACCGACCCTGGATGGTGCCAAAGGCGCGCTCGCTTCTGCCGCGGGCCTCTGGCGAGCGGGCCAAAATCTGGCGGATGCCCACCGCGCGTAGGACGCGCTGCACTTGGCCTTCCGGGCCCAACATGCCTCCAGAGTGGGGCGTGGGGGCGAAATGGCTCCCCCGGTCCGTGTACAGCTCGCAGAAGCGTCCATGGCGCTGCAGCACGTCCGAGAGGGCGACGAGGGTGGACCTGGTGCCCTCCTGCTCGACGAAGCGGGCATGGAGAATGCGCCCGTCCGCATCATCGAGCATCACCATCAAGTCCTGCATGGGGAGTTCGGGAAGCCAGGCGTGGGTGGAAGCGTCGAGGTGGAGCAGCATGCCCACCAGAGGCCGGCGCTCGCGCCGGCGGCGGTACTTGCCCCGGCCCGGAGCCTTCACCGCCAGACCCGCATCCTGAAGCACCTGTTTGCAGTAGGTGTAGGAAAGCTTCAGCCCATGCCGCTCGGTGATGTGCTCGTGGAAGTGCGTCACCGAGAAGTCCGGGTACTTCTCGCGTCGGAGGCGAAACAGCTCCTGGAGTACTTGCAACGGCACCCGGCGGCGCCGGGGCTTTCCACCCCGGTGGTCCTGAATGGCCTTCACCCCATCGCGCCGGTAGACCTGATGAAGCCGCCGAATCTGCCGCGGCGTGATGCCGAGGATGTCCGCCGCCTGCAGCCAGCTCAGCCGTCCAGCCACAGCCTTCATCACCACTTCTTGACGCGTCATCGCCCTGGACTCCCGGGCTACCCGCCGCTCCCAAGGGCTCATTCTGGGAGCTTCGGGCGCCCTGTAAGAGCGGACATCTGTAAGTGCTTATGGGGCGGACATTTCCAGTGCTAGCTACACAACCCGCCAAGAGCTTGCCGGGCCCGGTCCCTTCCTGCTAGGTAGGCCGGCTCCTCCGGGGTCGGGGTTCCTGTCGCCCCGGGGTGGCCATTTCCCAAGGAGCAGTCGGAGTCAGCAGCCATGCGCCTCAGCGCCCTGGAATACGTCGAGTCGAAGCAGCTTCGGAAGGACCTTGCCGACTTTCGCACCGGTGACACGGTGCGGGTGCACTGGAAGGTGAAGGAGGGTGAAAAGGAGCGCGTCCAGCCTTTCGAGGGCGTGGTCATCCGTAAGACGAAGGGGGCCAATCGCGCCACCTTCACCGTCCGCAAAGTCTCTTACGGGGTGGGTGTCGAGCGCATCTTTCCTCTCCACAGCCCCCGCTACGAAAGGATTGACGTCGTCACCCGGGGCAGCGTCAGCCGCAACCGCCTCTTCTACCTGCGGGACTTGAAGGGCAAGGCCTCGCGCGTGGACGTCCAGGAGGAGATGCAGGAAGCGGCAGTGCCCGACGCCGTGCCCGCGGCCGAGACGGCCCCGGCCGCAGCGCCGGAGGCACCGGTGGCCGAGCCCAGCAAGAAGGCGAAGGGAAAGAAGGCCAAGGGCGAGAAGACGGCCGGCTGAGCGGTAGCCTGGGGTTCTGTCGTACAGTGCTTGGCCTGTGTACTGGGTCGAGTTTGCGCTGCAGGGGGTTCGCGGTTTCCTCCCAAGCGTTCGAATCTCTCTACGGCCGGGCTACTGGACTCTGCTTCCGCAGGCACCGGGAGCACCCTTGGTGGCGCTTGCCTCAGCCATGCTCTACCCGGACGGCCGTGGTGGGGACCTGGCCCTAGCCAGCCGCGGACAGGAAGCGCGGGCGGCCCTCTGGTTTTCGGCGCGAGACGGTGGCACCTACCGTGTCATGCGCGACCTTGGGCGCGGTGGGGCCTTGCACCGCGTCAATCCCACCACCCGGGCGCATGACTTGGTGACCGAGGACCCCGCGGAGCTGGTGCAGTTTCTGCGTGGGCAGGTCGGACTTCCAGCCCGAAGCAGCTACGAGCAGCTCTTCACCTTCACCCTGTCCCAGCTGCCCAGCCGCAGGCCACCCAAACCCGGACGAGGTTCCCCTGGCCCCTCCCGGCTGGTACCCGCGCCGGGTCCCGTCACGCCCGAGCCTGTGGTTGACGCCGCCGCCGCCCAGGCTCGCATCGCCGAGCTCACCAAGGAACTGGCGCTGGCCAGCGAGGTGGACAAGCTTCAATACCGCCTGGACGGAGTGGCCGCGCAGATTTTCCAGCTCGAGCTCCGGGTGAAGGGCGTCGAGGGCACTGAATCTGCGGTGGCCGAGGCGCGCGCGGCGTTTGAGGCTTCGCCCTCGCCGAGAAGCCTTGGACTTCCAGACGACGTCGTCACGCAGGCCCGCAACCATGCGGTGCTGGTGACGAAGTGCGACGAGGCCCTGGCCCGGTTGGAGACCGAGCGTCAAATGGACGCCGCCACCGCCCCCCCCGACGCGGTGCCCATCACCCGAGACGGTCGGTTTTGGACAGGCATTGGACTGGGCACGGCCGCACTCCTCGGGGGGTTGATGGCCTCCGGCCCTTGGGCCTACGTGTCCTTGCTCGACATTCCGGCGTTTGGCCTCGCGGCGCTGGTGGCGCTGAAGCACGTCGAAGACGTCCAATGGTCGGAGTACGCCGTGCGAAAGGGCGAGCGACTGGCGGAACGCGAGAAAAAAATCCGCGACCAATTTGAATTCGAGACGCAGCCGCTGCGCTCGGCGATGAAGGTGCTCGGCGTCGAGAAGCCTGAGGACCTGGTGACAGCGCTGGCGCAGCGGGAGGAGTTATGGAACCGCGTCCTGCAGCTAGAAGGCCAGCTGACCCAGGCCAAGGAAGCTCCCGAATACATCGCCGCCTCAACGCAGCTGGCCGAGCTCCGCGCCGAGCAGGAGGCGCTCAATGCGCGTCTCCTCGAGCGTGGCTCCTATGTCCGGGACGCGAATGACATCGAGCGCGAGCTGAGCAAGCTTCGCGACGGCCTGGCGCGTTCGCGGGCTCCGGCGGCACCTCCGCCCCGCACGTCCACGCCCCGGACGCCGGTGCCCATCGATCCTCTGGAAGACCCCATTCCGGCGGTGCTGCAGCCAGCCGCGGATTTGCTGGCCGTCGACTTGCCGGGGGTGGTGGCGCTCGTCCAGGAGCGCTGGGCCCAGTACGTCTCTGCGTTGACCGAGAGGCGCGTTGAGCACTTCGAGGTGGATTTATCTGGTCATGCCTTCGTGCGAGGCGCCGGCCGTCGGATGCCGGTGGGCGAGCTTTCCGCGCGCGACCTCGACTGGCTCTACCTTGCGCTGCGGCTGACCATCATCGAGAAGTCTGCCGCCCAGCACCCGCACACGGTGCTCTGGGAGGACTTGGCACCAGCGCTGGATGAGGCGCGACTCCCGCTGCTGGGGCGGATGTTGAAGCATCTCGGTTCTCTGACGCAGCTGCTCCATGTCACCGGGCACGCCGTCTTCAGCTCCATTTCCGACGGGTCCGCCAACATCTGAGCGACGCCGCGGCGAAGGAAAACTCTGATGCCAGGGCATCGAGAACCATTTGGCAACCGGCCAGGGAGAGAGGGGCCCGTGACCGGAACCCTGTTTCTCGTCGCGACGCCGATTGGCAACCTGGGCGACCTCACGGCTCGCGCTGGCCAGACGCTTGCTCAGGCGGACTTCATCATCTGCGAGGACACGCGGCACACCAGCAACTTGCTGTCCTCGCTGGGACTGAAGAAACCGACAGTCAGTCTGCCCGCCTTCGCGGAAAAGGCACGGGCCGGACGAATTCTGGAGCGGCTCTCGGCGGGCGAGAACGCCGCGCTGGTTTCCGATGCCGGCACCCCAGCGGTGAGTGACCCGGGCGAGTACCTGGTGACAGCGGCGTTAGCGGCTGGGGTGCAGGTGGTGCCCATCCCGGGGCCGAGCGCTGTGCTGGCGGCCCTGTCCGCATCCGGGTTGCCCACTGGACGCTTTCACTTCCTCGGCTTCCTTCCACGACAGGGACCGGAACGCAGCGCCATGCTGGACGAAGTGGCCGGGCTACAAGCCTCGCTGGTGATTTTCGAGTCCCCCAACCGGCTGTCGGCAACCCTCGGGGAGTTGGCCCGCGCACTTGGCGACCGCCGCGGGGTGGTCGCCCGCGAAGTCACCAAGCTGCACGAGGAATTTGTCCGCGGCCGACTGAGTGAATTGGCCGCCCGCTACGGCGCGGTTGCGCCCAGGGGGGAACTGGTGCTGGTGGTGGAGGGGCGGACGGGGGTGGAGCGGTGGAGCGGGGCGGAAGTGCGCGCCGCCCTGAAGGCGGGGTTAGCCCGAAGGGAACGCCTCAAGACGCTGTCCAGCGAGGTGGCTCGGGCCTCGGGGTGGCCAAGCTCAGAGGTCTACCGGCTGGCCAACGATGTGAAACACGAGGAATGACCGCGCTGTCAGTGCCCGTGCGCTGAGCGCGCCGCAGGACGTCACTGTCTCCCGAGCGTCGAGGCACCAGCAGCGCCCATTTGTCCAAGCTGACGGCGAGCCTCGGCCACCACGGCGTCAAAGGCCGGGCGGTCCGACGCTGGCAGGGTCGCCCGTCGGGTGGCATGCTCCTCAAAAGGGTCGAGCAGACGACCATCCTCGGACTCAAGCTGATAGTGCAGATGCGGCGCAAACGAGTGACCGCTGTTTCCGCTGTGCGCGATGACCTCGCCCTTTCGGACAGTGCTGCCTCGAGCCAGAGTCTTTGGCAACTCCGAGAGGTGGAGAAAAAACGCCTTTCGGTGCGGGCTCGCGGCCTCACTCACTTCCAGCGAGTTGCCGTTGCCGCCGAAAAACCAATTCTTCCGAGTGATGGTGCCGTCGAATGTCGCCTTCACTGGGCTGCCGACTGGCGTCTTGAAGTCGACTCCCTTGTGGCCTCGCCCGTCGCGAATCAGCGACGTCACCTGCTCATAGTTGTCCAGGGGCGACGGGTCGATTCGGAGCTCCAACTCCTCGCCGTCGGCCAGGTAGTACCGGGGAAACTCCGACGCGCTGCCTCGGAAGCGAAAGGCTTCAAGAGTGCGTTGTAACTTGCCGCTCACCACTCGGAGAGCCTGGACCACAGGCTCCCCACCGGCACGGTCCTCGTAAAGCACGTCGAAGTGGTCTCCTCTCTGGAGGTCCGCTGGGACTCGCATCCACCAGACGAGCAGGCGCTTGACGACCTGAGTCAGTGCCGGACCCGTGTCGCGCCCCGCCACTTGGTCCATGGCTGCCTCCAGGGCGCCGTCCAGCGCCGCCGAGACGTGGTGGAGACCCTGGGTGGGCGCGGCCCCAGTGGGCGGCAGCGTTTCGGGTGCCGGTGCTGCGCTCACCGTGGCTGCCAGCGGAAGCTCTGTCGGTGTGCTGAGGTGCTGTTCCAGAGAGGTGCGCCGGTGTTGCGCCCTCCATCGCCAGCCGTAGCCCACCGCCACGACGAGCGCAGCCAGAAGCACCCAAGGTGTCGCGGGGGAATGTCGCCTCCGGCGGCTGGAGTCCCCCAGCACCGGCATCTTCACCGCCACGGGCCTTGCCTCACTCGTCCGCCTCGCCACCGCGAAGTCCAAATTCCTTCATTTTCGTCTGCAGGGACTTTCGGCTGATCTGCAAGAGCTTTGCCGCGCGCGTCACGTTTCCCCCAGTCTCTTCGAGAGCGCGGGTGATGAGGTCCTTCTCCAGCTCGGCTGCATGCATTCGGACGATGTCCTTCAGCCCGGTTTCCGGCGACGGCGTCGCACCGAGCGGGGTGAGGGGGCTACTGAGGGCGGCGCCGCGGAGCGCCTCGGGCAGGTCCTTCAGCCCAATCAGAGGCCCGTCCGCGAACAACAGGACGCGTTCGATGAGGTTCTCGAGCTCGCGAATGTTTCCAGGCCAGGCGTAGGACTGGAGCACCGCCAACGCTTCAGGTTCCAAGCCATCAATCTGCTTGTTGAGGCGACGGTTGTACTTCTGAAGGAAATGGAGGACCAGTGTTGGAATGTCTTCTGTCCGGTCGCGAAGGGGCGGCAGGACGATGGGGACCACCGCCAACCGGTAGAAGAGGTCCTTGCGGAAGCGTCCAGCTTCGATGTCCTCAGCCAAGTCGCGGTTGGTTGCGGCCACCAGCCGCACGTCGACCCGAGTCGTCTTGATACCGCCCACCCGTTCGAATTCACTCTCCTGGAGGGCTCGAAGGAGCTTGACCTGCATCTCGACCGGGACTTCACCAATTTCGTCCAGGAAAAGCGTCCCGCCGTCGGCCAACTCAAAGCGCCCGGGCTTGGTCGTCACTGCCCCGGTGAAGGCTCCCCGCTCATAGCCGAACAGCTCGCTCTCCATCAGGTCCTTCGGAATCGCCGCGCAATTGATGCGAATCAGCGGCTTGTTGCGACGCGAGCTTCCTTCGTGGAGCGCGGTCGCCACCAGCTCCTTGCCGGTGCCGCTCTCGCCAGTAATCAACACCGTGGAGGGCGTGTCCGCGACGCGGTCAATAATCCGGAGTACCTCCTGCATGGTCGGCGAGTCCCCGACCAGCGCCGCCCGGCCGCGGGCATCGGAGCGCGCGTTGGCCCGGGCGCTTTCGTGGCTGCGGACCGCCTTGGCGATGGCAGCCGAGAGCTCGGATTGGTCAAACGGCTTGGTGACATAGTCGAAGGCGCCGAGCTTGATGGCCTCGACCGCCGAGTCCACCGTCCCATGTGCGGTGATGATGATGACCGGCACATCGGGGGCGGTGGCGTTGACGGCTTTCAAAACGTCCACCCCTCCAAGCTTTGGCATCACCAAGTCCGTCACCACCACGTCGGCGCCGCCCTTCTCGAGCTGCACCAGGCCTTCGGCTCCGTCTTGGGCGACCGTAACTTCGTAGCCGTCCCGACGGAGGAGCGCGGCAAGCACCTTCCGCAAGTTGGCCTCGTCGTCGATGACCAGCACTTTCGCCATTGAGAGCCGGATAGCATGCGGGCACGTGGGTTGCTCCGGATAGAGTCGGAAGTCGTCCAAGGTGACCGAGAACTCCGACAGCGCCCCACCTCCCTCGGCACGCGGCGCGCGCCGTGTGGCCACTGGGATTCTGCTGTCGCGGCTGGCTGGCCTCATCCGGACGCGGGTGTTTGCCCACGCTTTTGGGACTTCTCCGGTGGCCGGGGCCTTTTCCGCAGCGCTTCGCCTCCCCAATACACTTCAAAACCTCCTGGGGGAGGGGGTGCTATCGGCCTCCTTCATCCCCGTCTACGCCCGCCTGCTCGGCGAGAAACGGGAGGACGTGGCCGACCGAGTGGCTGGCGCAGTCTTTGGCCTGCTTTCGGTGGCCACCGCCGTCCTGGTGGTGGTCGGTGTGACTTGTGCTCCCTGGCTCGCTCGCTTGGTTGCTGGAGGCTACGCCACCAGCGACCCTGTGGCATTTGCCAAAACGGTTGAGCTGACGCGCATTCTCTTCCCCAGCACCGGGCTCTTGGTGATGAGTGCCTGGTGTCTCGGAGTCCTCAACAGTCACCGGCGCTTCCTCCTCTCCTACACGGCGCCCGTAATCTGGAATGCCGCTCAAATCGCGCTGCTTCTGGCCGCCGGCGGTCGGGTGGGCGAGAGCCGGTTGGCGACGCTGCTCGCCTGGTCGGTGGTGGGCGGAAGCTTGCTGCAGTTTGCCGTTCAGCTTCCCTCGGTGCTGCGCCTGCTGGGGCCGTTTCGCCCTTCGCTCGAGACCACCACCCAGGCGATGAGAACCGTCCTGCGCAACTTCCTTCCCGTCGTCCTGAGCCGAGGGGTGGTGCAGGTCAGCGCCCTGGTGGACACGTTCTACGCTTCGTTGATTTCAGCGCCCGCCGTCTCAGCGCTCTATTACGCGCAGTTGATTGGCGTGCTGCCGGTCTCGCTGTTTGGCATGTCCGTCTCAGCGGCCGAACTCCCCGAGTTGTCACGCGAGTCCGGGCTGAAGGAGGGCGGCGAACAGCGGCTCCGAAGCCGGCTGGATGCAGGCCTGCGACGAATCGCCTTCTTCGTTGTTCCGTCAGCGGTGGCCTTTCTTGCGCTCGGGGACGTGGTTGGCGGGCTTCTCGTCCAGACCGGCAAGTTCGGTCCGGCCCAGACACGCGAACTCTGGTACCTGCTGATGGGCTCCGCCATCGGGCTGCTTGCCGGCACGCTGGCTCGACTCTATGGGTCGGCCTTCTATGCGCTCCACGATGCTCGCACGCCCTTCCGGTTTGCGACGGTTCGCGTGCTCCTCGCCGCCGGCCTCGCGTACCTCGCCGTCAGGCACCTTGCGCAGTGGCTCGGGGCCCCTGCGCTGGTTGGCTGCGCGGGCATCACCGGCGCCAGCGGCATCGCGGCCTGGCTTGAATTCCTCCTCCTGCGAAGCAGCCTCTCCCGGCGCATTGGCCCGACGGGCGTGGGCGCTGGGCGCGTCCTGCGCCTGTGGGCCTCGGCCGCCACGGCAGCCATCCTGGCTCTGGTCGCCAAAATGTTGCTCGTCCGTCAGTTCGGGCCGTCGCTCGCCGCCGCGTCTTCTTGGGGAGGGTGGGTACTGCCTGCGCCGGCATTACACCCGGTCCTCACCGCAGCAGTCTTGCTCTCGCTGTATGGAGGCGTCTACCTGATGCTGACGGGCGCTTTGCGCGTCTCGGAGCTTTCCGGGTTTCGCCGGTCGAAACCCTGAAGGGTTAAAAGCCGGGTCTGGCCGCGTAGGACCTCGCAACCAGCCGTTGACCCCTAGGTGCAAGCCCCAGCAAGTGGGGTGGCGTTGCCTCTCGGGTCGGGTTGTGTCATAGCCCGCGCCCTCGCGACCCAAGGGCGCGCTCCGCGCTGGGAGTGGGCCCGGAAGCGCGCAACATGAGGTTCGAGGCGACGTGAGCGACGAGCGATTTGGAGGGTCCGGGCCGCGCAAGCCCCGACCCACGTTTGGGGATGTGATGCTGGGTATCCCCGCTGGCCGCGGCGGTGAACGAGAGGAGCGGCCGCGGAAGGGGAGAGCTCGCAGCGAGGGTGCCGCCCGTTCGGCCAAGCGGCCGCCGTCGGACTCGCCTCCAGCGCCGGCTGCCACGACGCCGTCGGAGGTCCCTCCGACGGCCGACGTCAAACCGCGTCGCCCGGAGCGCCGGCGACCGCAGGGGCCACTGGTGGTGGTGCGCCGCGCGACTGGGGTCGTCGAAACGCGTGAGCTTGCAGAACGCCCGGAGGCGCCCGTTGTGCGGCCGGAGGAGGTGGCGCCTGCGCCAGTCGCAGCTCCAGCCGCGGCGGAGCCCGCAGCGGCCGTCAAACCGCAGGCTCGGCCAGCGGAGGAGCCACAGCCGGACGACGGCTCCTTCGCGGAGTTGCTTGCCGCCTCGGAAAAGCACGAGACGCCAGCGCGACGGGTCCGGGTCGGCGAGAAGGTGACCGGGACCATTTTCCAGCTGGGCGCTGACACCGCCTTCGTGTCTCTGGGTGGGCGCTCCGAGGCGATGATTGAGCTGCGAGAGCTGAAGGACGACGAAGGCATCCTGCGCTCAGGGGTTGGGGACACCGTCGAGGCGTATGTGCTCGAGGCGGGTGCTCGAGGCATCCTGCTGACACGAACGCTATCCAAAGGCTCCGCTTCCTTGGCGATGCTTGCCGAGGCGCGCGCTTCCGGCCTTCCGGTGGAAGGACTGGTCCTTGCCGTCAACAAGGGTGGCTTCGAGGTGGCGGTGGGTGAAGCTCGGGCCTTCGTCCCGATGAGTCAGATGGACATTCGTTTTGTCGATAAGCCCGACCAGTTCATCGGCGAGCGCCTCAAGTTCCGCGTCAGTGAGCTCCGAGAGCGGAAGGTAGTGCTCAGCCGGCGAGCTTTGCTGGAGGAGGAGCAGAAGGCGCTTGCGGCCGAAACACGAGCCAAGCTCGAGGTGGGCAAAGTGCTGCGGGGCCGGGTGACGGGGGTGCGTGAGTTTGGTGCCTTCGTCGATTTGGGCGGGGTGGAGGGCTTGGTGCCGGTGGCGGAAATGAGCCACACCCGAGTCGGTCGCCCGACGGACCTTTGTAAAGCGGGCGATGAAGTGGAGGTGGAAGTCCTCCGCATTGAGGCTCCGCAGCCGAACTCGCCAGACAAGTCCAAGCACAAGGAACGCATCACTCTTTCGATGCGATCTCGGCAGGAGGACCCGTGGGAGGCGGCGGGGTCTGCCATTCACGACGGCGACCGGCTGACCGGTAAGGTCGTACGGCTGCAGCCGTTTGGCGCCTTCGTCGAGCTCCGGCCGGGAGTCGACGGACTGATTCATATTTCGGCACTCTCCGACCGCCGCATTGCGCACCCGCGCGATGCGGTCAGCGTCGGCGATGAAGTGACGGTGCAGGTCGAAAAAATCGACACCGCCGAAAAGCGCGTTGGGTTGCGCTTGGTTCGGGACGGCGAGGTGGTGGGCGCCGGTAGCCCGGTTCCGGCCGAGCGTCCCGAAGTGACCGACAAGCCCGTGGCGGCCCCTGCAGCGGCAACGCCCCGCCCGAAAGTGGGTGAAGTTGTCACGGGCCAGGTCGACCGCATCGAGCCCTACGGCGTCTTCCTCGTCTTCCCTGGCGGCCGCGGACTCATTCCTGCCAGCGAGACCGGGACCGACAGAGGGACCGACTTACGGCGCCACTACACGCTGGGCCAGGAACTCAAAGTGGCTATCCTCGACGTGGACGCAGCTGGGAAAATTCGGCTCTCCGTTCCCGCCGCCCAGCGAATGGAGGAACGGGCGGAGATGGAAGCCTGGAAGCGCAAGCAGCCGTCCGCCGCGGGTGGGAAGGGCTTCGGGACCCTTGGAGACTTGCTCAAGGGCCGCAAGCTTTAGGCGGCAATCGGTGGTGCATACGCTTGACGGATGCTGACCGTGCCGATACAAGGACCGCCTTTCGCGCCGCGGGGTGGAGCAGCCTGGTAGCTCGTCGGGCTCATAACCCGAAGGTCGCGGGTTCAAATCCCGCCCCCGCAACTCCCAAACCCAAAGCCCTACCGGCACTGAGACGGTAGGTCTTTGCCGTTTGCGGAGCCCGGAACCGGCCACCGTGTCCAAAACGCGTCCAACTTTTTCCCAGGACGCGCACCGCTTCTCGTAAGTCCCTCTCGTCGACAATGTTGTACCGGTCGAACACGGCACGCGTGCGGTGACCCGGCATGCGCATGACGACGGACTCGCTGATGCCAAGCTTCCGGGCACGCGTGACGAAGCTGCGGCGCAGGTCGTGAAACCACAGCCCCTCGAGCTCCGATGCGGCGACAGCCCTTCGGAACGCCTTGCGGATGTCCTGCCAGGGCGCGCCGGTGGTGGGGTTGGGGAAGACGGCCGCCCCTGAGGCGGCTCGTGGAAGCGCCTTCAACGCGCGAAGTGCGCGCGCTGTCAGAAGCACCGTCCTTGCATCCTCGGCCTTGGTATCCTGCGGAAGAAGACGAATGACGCCCGCCCGCAAGTCGACCTGACTCCACTGAAAGTCGAGAATTTCCCTGAGCCGCATCCCTGTATCGAAGGCGACCAGCAGTAGCGGCTTGAGCGCCTCCTCACTCGCTTCGAAGAGGCGCTCGAATTCCACTTCGTCCAGTACCCGCCGGCGGACGTTGGGCTTCCGGAGAAGCTTGACCTCCGCCAGAGAGTTTCCCGTGAGAAGCCCCGTCCTGGACGCGTAGCTGAGGACGCGCTTCAGGAGCTCCATTTCGCGGTCCAGCGTGGCTGCGCTCGGCGGCGCTCCGGGCTGGGTGTTTTCCAGCAACCGACGCTCCCGTACTCGTCCACGTGGCGAAGCGTGAGCGCCGAACACGTCTTGTCACCGAGGCACCGGACGAGGTGCTTCGCTCGCCCCGAGTCCGTCTGCCAGGCGCGGTTGTCACGCTTGGCGGCCGGCTCATATGCCGCCCAGGCTTCGGACAGTGAGGGCTGAATGACGGTGGCGCCCGAAGACGGAGGATTAGCGTGGCGGCGTTCGCCTCGGCATCCGCCCTATTCCGTCATCCCCTTCGCGTTGATCGAATGCCGAAAGATCCTCTGACCTAGCCCGCGACCATTCCACGGCCTTCAGCCAATCGACCCAAATCGCGGGATCAGCAGTGTTTCCCGGTCGGGCGTTCTCTTCGATCCCCTCGGTGTAGCATCTGGCAACATCCTTCCGCGTCTACGCTTCCGTCTTCAGTCACGCGGCCGGTACCAAAAAGGTTGTGAGGCTTCGGATTGGTTCAACAGCTGGTGGCACGGGGAGGTCTCCAGGCCAAGGCGTCGAGAGTGAGTCTCCCTCGGATAATCGGGGCACGCCCGAGCTGCTACCAGACGTCAGCAATGAATTTGCCACTGTGGGACTGGCTGCAGATGCTGCATCGAGCGTGCCCGGCTGTGACGGTCCAAACTGCGGTGGGGCTGACGCTGGCTGACGTGGCTCCCGCAGGCATTGCGCGCCAGGCCGCAGAGGCGCAGAACACCCGTCACGTCTAGTCTTCCTTTCACCCCCGGACTCGCCCGCGATGCGAGAGTTCCGTGGAAGGTGAACGTTTTCGTCTTGGTGCGGAGGCTGGGCAGGGGGACCGGGACGCCGGGCCGGAGGAGAGTGGGCCGATTAGAGAAGCCTTAGTGATGATGCTTCCGCTCTCCATTCTCGACCTTGCTCTTATAGGCCGTGGCCAAACCGCGCGCGAGAGCTTTGCCGCCAGCATACGCTTGGCCCAACGCGCGGAAGAAGCCGGCTATCGGCGAGTCTGGTACGCCGAGCACCACAGCATCGCGAGCATTGCTTCCTCGGCGCCTGCCGTGCTCATCGCCCACATCGCCGCCCACACCAAGAGCATCCGGCTCGGCGCCGGCGGTGTCATGCTCCCGAACCACTCGCCGTTGGTTATCGCCGAGCAATTCGGAACGCTCGCTGAGCTCTATCCCGACCGCATTGACCTGGGGCTCGGGCGGGCGCCCGGCGGCGATCAGGAGACCATCTACGCGCTGCGCCGCTACAGCGCCGACTCTTTCCCCGATGACGTGCTGGAGCTCCAGGCCTATCTCAGGGGCGAGTCGATCGTGCCCGGCGTCGAAGCGACCCCGGGCAAGGGCACCAACGTCCCGTTATACATTCTTGGTTCTTCCCTCTTTGGCGCCCGGCTCGCCGCGGCCCTCGGGTTGCCCTTCGGGTTCGCCTCCCACTTCGCCCCAGAGGCACTTCACGAAGCCTCTGCGCTCTATCGTCGCGAGTTCCGACCTTCGAAACAGCTCGAGCGGCCGTATTTCATCGCCGGTCTCAACGTCATCGTCGACGAGGACGCTGCTCGAGCCAAGGAGCAGTTTCACGAAGTCAAACGCTTTCGGGTGCGGGCGCTACTGGGCAAAGGCCGCTCTTTCAGCGATGCCGAGGCCAACGAGATTCTGCAGTCACCGGCCGGACTGCGCATCAATTCCATGGGGACCTACTCAGCAATCGGAACCCCAGCGGATGTCCGCAGCTACGTAGAAGACTTCGTGCGCCACTCCGGCGCCGACGAGCTCATCACCGTGCATCCTTCGCAGGACATCGAACGCCGCCTTCGGTCGGTTGAGTTGCTGGCGGCAACACTACGGCAGTCATAGCCCTAGCCCGTGTGCTTGTTGCGATGAAGGACTGTCTCGAAGCTTTTAGCTCCGGAGTTGGTACTGCTAGTCGTGGGTCGCTCTGCATTCAGCGTCACAGGAGGCCCCGAACTATGGCCCATCAATTCGATTTTCTCCCCGACGAGCTCCACAGTGCGGCTCGTCGCCGTAGTAGACGCTCAGCGGGGGAAACCACCGCCCACGCTCGGGCATCACCACTGGCAGCAGTAGCAGTGGGCAGAGGAGTGACGGCAGCCACCAATCCACCCCGCCACCCAGCGCGGAGAGAGAACCCGTGCCGCTACCGGCTTAAGCAGGAGAGCCGAGCCGGCACGGGCAAGCAGCCGCTGCAGACCTGCCTTCACAGAAGCAGGGTAGTGGGAGTCGAGCCCCGTTGTCAGGTCGGATGACAGCCACCCTCGTCTGCTCCTTTTTGGTGGCTTCGGATTCTGAATCTGGCCCCGCGGACCACATTGTGGTCGCAAGAGTTGCGCGTTTGACGCCATCCGCCTGACGGGATGTCTCTGGCGCGCTGCGTGCACATCGAGCTACCAAAGGAGGTAGCAGCCGTACGATGGAAACGACGCGAGCGCCCCTTCGAGCAAGTCGCGTCAGGTCCCTCGCGGCGCACATGCTTCGCCATCCCGCTAACTCTGAAGCCAACCGTAGAACTTTGGCTGCCTCGGCCGGCGTGGGCTAAAGGGCTCCGAAATGACCGACCCCCTCTTCTGGCATCGACTGCAATTTGGCTTCACCATCACCTACCACTACCTGTTCCCCCAACTCACGATGGGGCTCGCGCTCTTCGTCGTGCTCTTCAAGTGGTTTGCTCTCCGGAGTGGCGACGCGCGCTGGGAATCGGCGGCGCGCTTTTGGGCCAAAATCTTCGCGCTGAATTTTGCGGTGGGAGTCGTTTCGGGCATCCCGATGGAATTCCAGTTCGGCACCAACTGGTCTCGATTTTCGCAATTTGCTGGCGGCGTCATCGGAACCACACTGGCCATGGAGGGGATGTTTGCGTTTTTCCTCGAATCCACCTTTCTTGGCCTCTTCCTCTACGGTGAGAAGCGACTTTCGCCGAGGGCTCACTTTGGGACCGCGCTGGCTCTCTTCTTTGGTTCCTGGTTGAGCGGCTATTTCATCATCGCTACCAATGCCTTCATGCAGCACCCGGTGGGTTACTCAAGGGCTGCGGACGGACGACTCATCCTCTCGGACTTTTGGGGCTTCCTGCTCAACCCCTGGGCAGGTTGGCAGTACGCGCACAACATGACGGCCTCCGTCGTGACGGCCTCATTCGTTGTGTGTGGCATCTCCGCGCTATGGCTCTTGATGGGTCGACACCGCGAAACGGCGACGCGGTGTCTGCGAGTGGGCGTCGTCACGGCCGCAATTGCCTGCATCCTCCAGTTGTTCCCCACCGGCGACCGCCAGGGCAAGCTCGTCGCGGACCATCAGCCCGTCGCGCTCGCAGCCATGGAGGGGCTTTTCGACAGCGGCCCGAGCGCGAAATTGGCCATCATCGGTCAGCCGGACGCAAGGCGCAGACGGTTAGACAACCCAATCCAGGTGCCGGGGCTACTGAGCTTTCTCGCCTACGGCTCCTTCGGGAGCACTGTGCTTGGCCTCAACGACGTGCCTTCTGACGACTGGCCGGACAACATGGAACTCACCTATTACGCCTACCACGTCATGGTGGGGCTCGGGACGCTCTTCATCGCCCTTGCACTCCTCTCGGCTCTCCAGCTTTATCGCGGCAAACTGCTCCAGTCGCGGTGGCTCCTGTGGGTCTGGCTGCTGGCGATTCCCTTCCCTTACATCGCCAACACCGCGGGGTGGATGACGGCGGAGATGGCGCGGCAGCCGTGGATTGTCCAGGGTCTGATGCGCACGTCTCAGGGTACGAGCCTGAACGTGGGCGCTGGCAATGCCATTTTCACCTTCATCGGCTTCTGCGGCCTCTACCTCGTGGTGGGGCTGCTTTTCCTGTACCTGGTGGGACGAGAGATTGTGAACGGCCCCACGGAGGGGCCGCCTCGTCCCGAGACTGTCACTGCGGCCACATCGAGCGCCGTGAGGAGAGCGTGATGGAAGTGCTCTGGTACGGGGTGGTGTCCGTCATGCTGGCAGTGTACGTGGTGCTCGACGGCTTCGACCTCGGCGCCGGCGCTCTGCATCTCTTCGTTGCCCGAGACGACGACGAGCGTCGAACGCTGCTCGCCACCATCGGTCCGCGTTGGGATGGCAACGAAGTTTGGCTTCTAGCGGGCGGTGGCGCGCTGGTGCTCGCATTCCCCGTGGCTTATGCGGTGGGGTTCTCCGGCTTCTACCTCCCCCTGATACTCGTCCTCTGGCTGTTAGTCTTGCGTGGGGTCTCCATCGAAGTTCGCAGTCACGTCCACAACCCCCTCTGGCGGAGCTTCTGGGATGTCGTTTTCGCCCTCGCAAGCGCCCTCTTGGCAGTCGTGCTCGGCGCAGCTCTAGGAAACGTGATTCGCGGTGTGCCTCTAGACGAGAGTGGGGCCTTTTCGCTCGGTTTTTTCGACTCCTTGCTCCCTGGACCAAGCTCCGGGGTCCTGGATGCGTACACGGTCCTGGTGGGCGTCTTTGCCCTCCTGACGCTCACCGCGCATGGTGCTCTTTTTCTTGCCCTCAAGACGCTGGGACCGGTCGCGCAGCGGAGTTTCCGCGTCGCGCGAGGCCTCTACCCTCTGATCGCGGCACTCTTATGCGTCGTGACCTGGGCAACGCTGCGAGTACGGCCCGGGCTGGCTGCGGCTGCCGCGCAACGGCCGATGGTTTGGCTAACCTTGGCGCTCGTTGCGCTCGCAGTCCTGGGCCTGCTGTGGGGGCTCATCCGAAGGTACGCCGGCGTCGCGTTCGGCAGCTCGGCGTTGTTGCTTGTGGGCCTCTTGGCCAGCGCCGCGGCCGCTAGCTGGCCAGTGTTGCTTCACTCCACCCTCAGCCCCAAGTTCGACCTCACCGCGCATGCCGCTGCCTCGGGCGGGTATGCGCTTCGCGCGGCGACTCTGTGGGCTGCAATCGGGCTGCCCCTTGCGTGCGCGTACTTTGTTTACGTAGCGCGCACATTCCGCGGTCGTATCGGGAGTGAGCCCGAAACGCTTGGGCACTAGGACGCGACTGGCGTTCACTTCCAAAATGAAGCCAGGGAGAGTCTTGCAGGCCCGAGGAAGGCGCCGGATTCCCACGGGGGCGCGATGTGACGCCAGCCGGCAGTGCTGGCGGTTAGGCGATGGCCCATTGCTTGGTTTTCAATAGGACGCACTCGGGGCTCCCGCTCCGCCGTCGCCGCCGCGCGGGAGACGCCGCGGCGGTCAGTGCCAACGGGTCACTCGGGCGGACGGGGCACCAATACCGGTCGGTGCGAATGCGCTAGCACCGTGGACCCCGCAATCTTTGCGGTTTGGGGCTCTGGCGCCGCACCGCGAGCACCCTTGACACCGCGTCGGAGACTGTCGAGCCAAGGCACGGCCTTTGCTTAGACTTTGAGCAAGGAAGAGGGTCAACATGTCGGTCAAACAACGGCAGAAGGCCGGAAAACATCCGCTTCGAGGCCACCACGCCAGGCTGCTGCGCCTCTTCGATGAGCTAATCGCTGAGACGAAGAAGGATGACCGCTCAGAGCTTCGCGAAATGTGGAACATCTTCGAGAAGGCCCTTCTCGCGCACATCTCGGCGGAGGAGGTTGAACTGCTGCCGATATATGCCGAGGAACACCCGGCAGCGGCGGATACCTTGCTTCAAGACCATCAATACTTCCGGCGGGTCTTGACCGAGTTCGGCATCAACCTCGACCTTCACTTGTTGAGAACCTCCGCCGTCGAGGAGTTCATTTCCCGACTCCGCGCTCATGCGCAGAGTGAGGACGACGGGTTATATCCTTGGGCAACAAAGGCGTTACCGATGGCAGTTCTGCAACGATTTCGCAGAGCCGCTGAGGAGAAGCCTGTTCCACTCCACCTCCTCGAAGAAACGACGCCATCGATGTCGAAACTTAGATGACTTGGTGGGCCTTTTCGCACTTGGCAGACCGCTAGCAGTTGTGAAAGACGAACATCACAATCTCTCACTGGTCGCTGAAGCTAACGAAAAGGCGCGCGATTTGCGTCGTTCGGTCGGTGCGTGCCACTCCATCGCCGATGCCTGGCCTCAGCAGCCGTGCATTGTTGACGGCGTGCATCATGCGCGCCCACCATGTTTAGAACGACGCAGAGTATGTCACCGTCTCGGAGGCGCCGCCGCTACCTACGGCGAAAACGCAATTCGCCTTTCGGCGGTCGGCTTGGCCAGTCTCAACAGCGCGACAGGGAGAGAGTCGATATGGAAACGACGCAGATATGTAAACTATTGAAGGCCAGGTTTCCCCCTACCAGACCGGTTCCGGGGGCGGGGCTGCGGCTGGATTCGCCTCCGTCTGAGACGGCTATCGCTTTGCTTGCCTACGAGAAATTCGCTGGACGTGGATGTCAGCATGGCTTCGACCAAGAGGACTGGTTCGCAGCTGAGCGGGAGCTTACCGCCATCAGCCACGCGGCTGTGGCTCAGGCCTAATTGGGATGGGTCATGCCGAGAGCAGTGATGTTCGACAAATATGGCGGCCTCGATGTCCTTCACGTTCGGGATGTCGACCGGCCGGTTCCGGGGCGGGGACAGGTCCTCGTTCGAGTCAAAGCCGCTGGCATCAATCCAGGCGAGGTCGCCATTCGCGAAGGGCTTTTCGCCAAACGCTGGCCTGCCAAGTTTCCGTCGGGTGAAGGGAGCGACTTCGCCGGCATTGTCGAGGAGGTTGGTGTGGGGGTGAGGGGGATTCGTGCTGACGATGAGGTCATCGGGTTCACCAACGACCGTGCAAGTCATGCCGAGTTCGTCGCCGTCAACGCTGAGCAGCTAACCCGACGTCCGCCTAACGTGCCGTGGGAGCAAGCGGGAGCCCTGTTTGTTGCAGGCACCACGGCCTATGCGGCGGTCCAAGCGGTGTTGCTCAAGGCTGGCGAAACCGTCGTCGTTTCCGGCGCGGCTGGCGGCGTCGGTTCGTTGGTGGTGCAGCTAGCGGGGCTCAAAGGAGCGAAGGTCATTGGTTTGGCTAGTGAAGGCAATCACAGTTGGCTTACTGACCACGGTGTAGTCCCGGTTTCCTATGGCGACGGAGTTGCCGCGCGAGTTCGCGCGGCTACGGGTGGCCGTGTCGATGCTTTCATTGACACGTTCGGCCGAGGCTATGTCGAGCTAGCGCTAGAGTTGGGAGTCGCGCCCAATCGGATCGACACAATCATCGACTTCTCGGCCGCCGAGAAGCACGGCGTCAAGGTGGCGGGAAGCCATGACGCTGCGAATGCGGCAGTACTCGGCGAGCTGGCAGAATTGATGGCGGCGGGTCGTCTCGAGGTTCCAATCGCAAAGGTGTACCCCTTGGCAAAGGTGCAGGACGCCTATCGAGAGCTCGAGCGGCGCCATACTCACGGGAAGATCGTGCTGGTCCCGTAAGACCCTGAGAAAGGCGAGCGACCAATGGCCGCATTTCACGGTTCGTCTCGCATCGCCGGAGGGAGTCCGCCAGCCCCCCGCAATCTCCGTTAGAGATACTTGCCGCTTGGCCAGTAGGGTCACCGAGTCTGCCTCCGTGGCTCCGCACGGCGGTTATCAGCCCCCAGGTGATGCCGCCAGGGACCTTCTTGGGCGTCAGTACCACCTTCCCGAATACATCTCAGTCCCGGCACGGGTCGGGTCCAGCTCGGCAAGGCGCTCCAGCAGTCGGCCCAGTTTCGCGTAAAGTTCGAAGGGAATTTTGGGGTCGACGGGGCCACGAGGTTCCGGTGGCTGCTCGGTCTCGGCCAGCACGCAAGGCGTCCTTCAGGGGGCTACGTCAGGGTCTCGGTGAGCACGACGCCCCGCGCTGCTCCGAGAAGCTCCGTGAGCCAGCTCGTCGTGGGTCAGCGCCGTCAGAGAAGTCAGTGGTTGCAACCGGTAGAGGCTACTGTGACCGTTGTCCATGCCGCGGATGTTGGCGACGCTCGGCTTCGCGCCGAAGCGCCGGAAGGAGTAGTAGCCGGATGAGGACAATGCCTGCTCCAAAGAATCTCCAGTAGCGCCGAAACTTCCGGCGCGCTTCTTCGTCCGTGGCAAGCGCGCGCGTCTCGGTCCGGAAGAGCGTCACATCCGGAGACTCGGGCTCGGCCTCGAGCGTCCAGACAATCTTCACCTGGTCGGGCTTGGAGAAGGCCAGGAAGTGCTCTGGCGCAACGACGGTGAAGCGGACGTTGGGCTCCCACGGGCGGGTTACCGCGCCCATAACCCGCTGTCGGCTCGGCTCGAGGGCGAGCTCGGCCCATCCGAGATTCCGCGTCTCGGCAACCAGGCCTCGCGGCCACCGAACGGGCCCTGGGTTAGCACCGAGGAGCTTCGCTCGAAGCCAGAACAACGCACGTACGGACCTCAGCGACTGGATGTCGAAGGTCTCGGCGACCTCGAAGACGAGCTCCGCGGAAGCGCTCACGCGTATCTCATGCAGCTCACGAACGTCGGCTTCCGGCATGAAACGCTCAATCAAACGCCCAGCCATTTACGGCCCCCAGTGAAATACCCTGGGACCATAGCTTCCGCGCAATGGACGTTCTCAAGCTGCTGGGCGCCGCAAGCCGGTCCGGCCCTTCAGCGACGACGGGGCGCTTGAAGGGAACGAGTTCCAGCGACGCAACGGCTTCGAGCTGGTCTGGTCCCCGCCAATCGTGGCCAAATGCCTTCGGGTCATCGACTATCCAAAGCTCGCCGGCAAGTTCCGGACTGACCCGCGACTCCTTGTCGAGCGGGCCATGGCCAGCGCCCATATGGTGGCGACCGACCTTCTTCCAGCGGTCGAGGTCGTGAAGGTGGACCCGTCAGACACCGTCGACCTGGCCACCGCACTGCTCAGAATCGTCAAGGCAGCCGTCTTCCTGGCGGAGCTTGACGCGCACGGCTGACCCCGATGTCTACCTCCAGGCTCCGGGCTCCCATTTTTCGACTTTGACGGTTTCTTGACGTAAACGGCCGCCCTCGATGCGTCTAACGGCGTCGCGAAGGTCCTCCTCTGCGACGACGCTGTACGGCTCGAAGACTGCGCGCGTCTTGTGGCCGCTCATCCGCACCAGCACCAACTCGGGTACGCAGCCGCTTCGCAATGGCGGCTTCGTAAGCCGACTGCAACCTGGAGAAGACCGACCTCCTGGGCGCCGGCGCCTCCAGGTGGAGGTGCCGCAACTCCTCCATGAATTCGGACCACAGCTTCGGGCCCCCGTCTTCAAGGATTTTCGCGCGCACCGAGAGTTCTTTAGACGCGGGCGTGTGACGTAACCCCCAACCGCCCATGTGGGCCAGCAGGGGGACCAGAGCGATGGAAGCGTCGGTCAGGCTGTAGATGGCCTTCTGCTTGTGGCTGGGATCGTCGCGACGGGATACCAGGCCGGCCTTCTCCAGGCGCTTCAGCCGGTCGGCCAGAATGTTCGAGGCTATCCGCTCCTCAGACCGGGTCAGCAATTCGCGGAAGTGACGGCGGTTGCCGAACATCACGTCGCGGATGACGATCAGGCTCCAGCGATCCCCCAGCGTCTCGAGAGTTAGATTAATCGGGCAGCCCGAGCGTTGGGCGTTCATGGGCACTCCAAGACCGGTTGCGATATGAAACCGTTCAATCTAGCGTACAACCGGTTGCATACCGCAATCAGACTAACGCGGGCGCGCGGCGTGAGAAAGGAAATGTGCATGGCTAGGCTTGTCTTCGGGATTGAACCAGTCCTTGGATGGCTATGTCGACCACCTTGAAATGAGGCCGAGCCCGGCGCTCTTCCGTCACTTCATCGAGCAGGTGCGCGAGCGTGACGGGCAGCATCTACGGCCGTCGCATGTACGAGGTCATGCGTTATTGGGACGAAGACCTTCCTGAGTGGGGCGCGGAGGAGCGCGACTTCGCGGTGGCGTGGCGGCGCCAGCCGAAGTGGGTCGTGTCGCGCTCGTTCAAGTCGGTCGGCCCCAACGCCACGCTTGTCGGGGATGACTTCGAGAGTGGCGATACGCGGGCTGAAGGCTCAGTTCGGTGGGGAAATCGAGGTTGGCGGACCAGACCTGGCGCGAAGCCTGACCGACCTTGGTCTCATTGATGAGTATCGACTCTACTTCCGCCCCGTCGTGCTGGGTCGCGGCAAGCCGTTCTTCGCCGGCCCCCGGCCGCCGCTCCACCTTGTGGCCAGCGATCTAATCACCGAGGACGCGATCAGGTTGACGTACGTTCCTGCTTAATGTCGCGATTCGGCTCGTCCCGCTGCTGTCTTAGTCCGTGTCGGAACTGACCGATGTCGCTCGAACGTCGAGATCTGAGGTGGGCCATCATCGCCTCACTGCATCGAAGTCTCCGCCAGGCTGCTGAGGCGTTGAATGTCCGTCAATCCAAGCTCGGCAGACGGCTGCGCGACATGGAGAGCCGTCTCGGCTCGTCGATTCCACTTGGCGGCGCAGCTGCAGGGAATGCAGCGCGACGTCGCCCCGCGCCGACGGCAAGGCGACGTCCTCATTTTGGCAAGCGCCTGAACGCGTGGTGATAATATGACTTGACGAGAATATAAATGCTCGGCTATATGCCTACCGTGGAATCATCGTTTGCCATCGTCGCGGAGCCCAATCGACGGGCGATTTTGAGTCTGCTGCTGTCGTCTGAGCGCTCGGTTGGCGAAATCGAGCGCGAGCTTCAAGTGTCGCAGCCGTCCGTCTCCAAGCATTTGCGAGTGCTGCGCGAGGCCGGGTTCGTGGAGTCACGCATTGAAGCGCAGCGGCGCCTCTATCGACTGAGGCCGGAGCCGCTCATGGAGCTCGACGCATGGCTCATTCCCTTCCGGCGCTACTGGTCAAAGCATGTCGATGCCCTGGAGCAACACTTGGAAAAGATGGACAAAGTGCCCTCTGGGAAAGGAAAGAAAAGACATGAGCAGCCGTGAGCAATACGCGCCGGGTGCTGCTTCTGGCGCTGAGGTTCGAAAAGACGGAGAGAAGTGGACACTCGTCCTGGTCCGCGACATCTCCCACCCTCCGGCCAAGGTGTGGCGAGCGCTGACGGAGCCCGAGCATCTCCGCGAATGGGCCCCGTTCGATTCGGACCGGAACCTGGGTGCCGTTGGCACTGCAAGACTCTCGACAGTGGGGGCGCCGAAGCTGCATGTATCCGAGACCCAGGTGAAGCGCGCCGACGCGCCCACGGTGCTCGAATTTAACTGGGGGGGACAAGACATCCGCTGGGAACTGGAGCCACTGGCAGGTGGCGGCACCCGGTTGACTCTCTGGCACAACATCAACCGTGGATTCATCTCGATGGGCGCCGCGGGCTGGCACATCTGCTTCGATGTGCTGGAGCGATTTCTCGCGGGTCAGCCCATTGGACGTATCGCCGGCCCCGAGGCCATGACGTTCGGCGGCTGGCAGCGACTGAATGCCGAGTACGCAAAGCAGTTCGGTGTTGACGCCCCCGCTTGGCCCTCTCGCCCACGGACCTGAGCGTGCCGCGCTTCAAAGGAATGGTGGTCGCCTTCTGGACCGTCACCGCGCTGTTCTGTTTGCAGATAGTCTTCACCGCCTACGCGCAACTGCGCCTACCGCAGGTGGCCGATGCGTTCACCCACCTCGGCTTCCCCGCCTACTTTCGGGTTGAGCTCTCCTTGGCCAAGCTCCTCGGCGTGGCGCTGCTGCTAGCGCCGGTGCCGACGCGGCTCAAGGAGTGGGCCTACGCCGGCTTCGCCATCAACCTCGTCTCTGCTCTCATCGCCCACCTCTCGATGGGCGACGGGCCGGAGGCGTGGGGCTGGGCGGCGGCCACCGCCGTGCTCTGGGTGCTTTCGTACTTCTTCTGGCGCCGCGTGCAGGCCACGCCGGCGAGCGCCTGAGCCTTTCCGAGGCCGAAGATGGACTCTCCCTCCGTCGGAGGCGTAGCACTGCCCTCAAGCTTGGACGACTGTCCTCCGCTGTCTTGCGAATGCAGCGCACCTGGAACCTTTAGGATGAGACCATGAAAAAGTCGGGCGTCAGCCAAGGCCTGTCCGCACCGGAGCTCATCTCGAAAAGAGTCGCAGAACTCGGAGACTGGCGAGGGGAAACCCTCAGCAGAATGCGCCGGCTCATCAAGGAAGCAGACCCGCACGTCGTCGAGGAGTGGAAGTGGATGGGCACTCCGGTTTGGTCGCACGACGGCATCATCTGCACGGGCGAATCCTACAAGAAGGTCGTGAAGCTGACCTTCGCCAAGGGCGCGTCTTTGAAGGATCCGGCCCGGCTCTTCAACTCGAGCCTCGAGGGGAACACACGCCGAGCAATCGACATCCGCGAAGGAGAAGAAGTTGCCGAGTCCGCCTTCAAGGCGCTCGTTCGCCAAGCGGTCGCCCTCAACGGTTCTGCCAAGTCGAAACCTTCGAAGAAGGCGAAGTCCTAAGGGATTCCAGCCCTAAACAGGTCCGACATCGGGGCGGCGGCCTCGACCGTCGCCAGGAACGACTGACCTGCCGGCCCCCGAAAACTGGACCGGCGGAAGCGTGCGGAATTGCTTCGCCTTGCGACCGGACGCGTTCTGTTGCAGCCTTCCTAGCGATGCGGAAGCGCTTCTCCCTGCCCAAGGTCTTGGTCGTCACCGTTCTGGCTGGCATCGGGGTCTCTGGATGCGGGACGCCAAGCCAAGCGGGTGACCCCGGCCAGGATTCCGGTCCCTTTGCGGACGCGGGCATCCCAGACTGTTCCTCCGGCTGTGCCGATTGCGATGGGGACTGCGAATACGTCCCATACCTGGATGCTGGCGTCTGCGAATGTATCTCGTGATGAGCCTGGTGCGGCCGGTCCGGCCGCTCCGAGGGAAGGAAGTCGGTGAACGAGGCGACTGACGTTTTCCGACGGCGTCCATCCGTACGGGCCTTCGACTCCGGCGACGCCACAACCGTCATTGGGGCTGATGGGACGGCGCGCGAATTTCGCGGCGAGTCCGCGTTGCTTATCCGAGAGATGCTTCGCGCTCTTCGCTCGCCTCACACGGTCGAGCAGCTGTTGGCGCAGCTTGACTTGGTTGCTGAGGGCACGTCCGAGGGTCGCGGCGTGGTTGAGGAAGCACTGGGCATCCTCCTGCAGACTAGGTCTATCGGTCGCGTCCACCGGGAGACCATCCCTGACCCCGACAAGACATGCGGGCGGCTGGTCCTCGGCGTCAGCGGAGCCATCGCCGCCGCGCACACGCCAATGCTCGTCGAACGCTTTCTCACGCGAGGATTCGAGGTGCGGATTGCGCTCACGCCGGCGGCGCGGAAGTTCGTCAGCGTCGGAGCATTACGAGCGCTGACCCAGCAAGCTGTTCGTTCAAGCCTATGGTCGGCAGCTCCCGAAGTTCCGGCGCCGCACATCGACTGGGCCAACTGGGCGGAGGTGGTGTTGGTGGCACCGGCGAGCGCGACGACCCTTTCACGAATCGCCCGAGGAGACTGCTCCGACCTGGTGTCCGCTCTTGCGCTTTCCACGCGGGCACCGGTGCTGATTGCACCGTCCATGAATGGGGCAATGCTCGATGCCAGGCCGATTGCACGGAACGTGTCACAGTTGACGAGCGACGGCTTCTGCGTCCTGCATCCATCCTTCGGCACCGAGGTCGCCGACGCGCCGATGGAGCGCCAGCCCCGTTACGGGAGCTTGCCAGCCGGTGAGGACATCATTGCGGTGACCGATTACCTCTGGCGTCGCGCCCGCCAGCGTGCAGAGGAAGTACTCGGCGCCAGCGAAGCCGGAGTTGCCTGGGAGGCGCAGTACAAGGGGACGGCCCCAGAGCAACTGGCCTTCCATAGCGAGCTGCTCGACACCGACTTGGCCGAGGAGCTGGAGCGCGTCCCAAGACCGGCCACACTCTGGGAGGTGGGCGCCGGTCTGGGCAGTGCTGCGCGGGCGGCGGCGAAGCTCGGGTTTTCGGTGACCGCTACCGACATTTCTCCCACGGCGGTTGAGCTCGCCCGAGCTCGCTCCAATGGGGAAGAGGCCCGGTTCGAGGTGGACGACGTTCGCGACTCTCACCTCGCCGGGTCCTTCGACGTTGTGCTCGACCGGGGCTGCCTCCATACTTTGGATACAGAGGGCGCCCGACGCTACGCCGCCGCAGTCCAATCGAGGACGCAGCCCGGCGCGCGGTTGATTCTCAAGCTTCACCGCCGGGACGAGCCACGCGAGCTACGAACCATCCGTTACGGTGCAAGTGACCTGCAGTCGCTCTTCGCGCCGAACTTCGAGCTCATCCACTGGACCAAGAGCAGCTTACCCGGGGGACTCGAGCCGGCGGCACGCGCCTGGCTGGCCGTTTTTCAGAGACGGTGACACCGCAATCAGCCGACGCTGGGCTACAACCTTGGTGCATTGGCTTCGTCGTACCACTCGAAGTCGCTCGTTCGAGCTAGCTGGAACCAAGCGGATTTCAGTTCGTCCGGAGGCGTGACCGGTTTTCGGTCCCTCAAATCAAACCAAATCACCACGCTTTCGACCACCGCCGTGAGCGCGCCATCGCGGTCGCGGTGAAGGAGTTGCGAAGCTTCAACCGACGTGCGTCGCGGGTGGTGGCGCCAAGCGCCAGCTCGACCCGAAATCCCTCGAGGAGCTTGAGTTCCTTTTTGTACACCAGACGGTCCTCGAGGACGACCGGCCCGAGCATTCGCTTGCGGAATTCATCCATCGTGAAGCCACTCTCCGCCAGGAAGCGCATTCGACAGTCCTCGCTCGCACCGAGGTACGCCGCGTTACGCATGTGCTGGTTAAAGTCCATGTCCGGCCAGCGCGCGAAGAGCTGGATGCTGAAGGGGTGCGCGGTGTCGGTCATGGGGAACAGGGTCGCCAACGGTTGAGGACTGCTTGACTCACTGGGTGGTGACTTTCTGGCGGTGACTCATCACATCAGCTTGGCAGCGGGAGCCTTGAAAAGGCGCGGGTCCTCGCCCCGACCCATCGGTGCGAGGACCTGCACCAAGCGTGGCTTTCGTCCGACTACTTCTTCGCCGGCTGGGTGGTCGGCCGGACGGAAATCGCCAGGGCCTCGCCGTACTCGGCGTAAATCTTGTCTCCCACCTTCACCTTGTTCAACTTGACATCTTTGCCCGCCTTCACGCGAAACTCTCTGCCCTCGGGGCCGACCAGGACGACAATTCTGGTCTTGGGGTCGATCGATTTGATGGTCACGGTGCCGCGGATTACCGCCGCTGCCGCCGCTGATGGCTTCTCACCCGGTTGGGCCGTAGTGCCGACCGCCTCCACCTGAGGCGCCACCGCCGCCGAGTCAGGGGCCTGCAGCGTCAGGGCGAGGCCGCGATAGAAACGGACCAGCACCGCATCGCCCACCTTGATTTGGGCGAAGTTTTTCACTCGCTCGTCGACGTGCATGTTCTCCAGGCGTCCATTCGGCCCTTGCAGCGACACCTCGCGCTTGTCCTGGTCGACGGCGATGACGATGGCGGCGACGCTCTCTGACTGGCTTGCGACGACGGTTCCGGGCGTGCCGGAAGGCTTGACGGTGACGGGAGATGAAGCAGTCCCGGCATCGACTGCCCAAGCGGCCGGCGCGACAATGACGGCCATCCCCAACATCAGTGCGACTTTGCTTCGTCCCATGGAATTCTCCTGATTGGTCTCAGACCCACTGCGTCGCGGGCCACGGACTGCTGCCGCGGGGGGAGCCTCTAGCACTTTGCCACCCGGTGTGCCGAACCTTTTGGAACGGCGCGGGTGAAGCGCGCCTACCCTTTCACTTAGGCGCGGCACTCCTGCTGCGACACGGTGGGAGCCGTCGAAGCTGAGAGATGTGCTGATGGTGGTAGTGGCCCCGCCGCCCTGGAGCGAGCGAAGAACCACGCCGTCCGACCTCCCCAGCTGTGCTCGCGCTATAAGACGCGCGCCACCAGTGCGACGCCGAGGGCTAGGAAGACCAGCGCAGCCACCCGCTGGGTGACCCGCGGGTCCATCAGCGCTCCGGCGCGATTGCCGACCAGGACCGCCAGGCCAGCAACCGCCCAGAGCGCCAGCGTCGCAGCGGAGAATACCGTCATTGGGCGTTGGTACCGCGCCGCGAGCGCTGCGGTCCCCAGCTGAGTGAGGTCTCCCCACTCTGCGAGGAAGATGACCCCAAAAGCCGACAGAAAAGATTGAAGAACGCTGGGCGCACGTTGTGGCATGGGCGGAGGTTGCATCTCCGCCGCTTTCGGGCTCGGACGCCGCCACATCAGGACCGCGGACAGTAGAAACAGCACGCCGGCGCCAACGTGAATGGGGCGAGCCGGGAGCAGCGAGAGCAGGCCGCCCGCTGCGACGGCGACGGCGCTCTGCATCAACAACGCCAGGGCTGCTCCAAGAAATACCGGAAAGGGCTTGTGGCGCGTCGCGAGCACCAGTGCGGCGAGCGCAGTCTTATCGGGCAGCTCGGCGACGAAGATGACGGCGAAGACGGTGGCGAAGACTCTCGAGTCGAAGGCCATCGTCAGTGGTTGGTGAAGTCCTGCGTGTGTGCTTGCTGCGTATCCAGGCGAGCGGCCTAACCGTCCCTGAGAAACAAGGTACTTGGAAATTGGCAGTGGGCCAAGCTGGCGCATCGTGGTGATTCGCGAGGCGACGAGCCACGGGCGATTTTCTTTGGCTTGCGCGCACGGCGAAGCGGTGGATGCGCGTTGTCACACAAGGAACAAGCCGCGTGCAGGTGCAGTCGGCCCTGGCCCGGGCGGAGGGAGCCATCAAGATGCGAACGGGTAGGCCAGGGGTGCTGCCGCATCGGTGCGCGGGCACAGTCCGCTGCTGCGAGGAAACGCACAGTTCTGGACAGGGCAATCGTCGTAGCGAACGGTCGTAACAAGCCCTATCCCACTCGAGCGAGACGAATGTCGTCTCCGCCACGCCGTTCACCTCTACAGAAAGGAAAACGCGATGCGTTCGATTCTTCTGCTTCTTGGCTCAGTCGCCCTGGCAGCCTGCTCTCACGGTACTGTCGAATATGGCCTCAACAGCTACAGCGGGACCGTCACCGGCGTCATCCTTCTCCCCGACTCCCAGGCCAGCAACGACTCTTGTGAGCAGCTCTCCGTTTACGCAACCGTCACCGACGACAACGGGCAAAGCCAGCGCCTTGGCCGAGCCGAGGTGCACCGGGGCAATGGGCGGTGCTCTTACAGCATCGGCGACCTTCCTCCTGATAGGCCGCTCACGCTTCACGTGGAGTCGGCCGGCATGACATGCGGAAATGGCACCAGCCTGGCCTTCGTCTCGCAGAATCAGCAGACGCTCTCTCTCAAGAACGACCAGTTCGTCACCCGGGACTTCCGGCCGCAGTGCAGCGCCACCACGTCCTCGTTGTAATTGCGGGAAGCAGCTGAGCCACGCGTCTGGCTTCTTGTCGTAGGAAACGGGGCGCTCAGCCGAGGCGCCCGCCTCTTCAAGAAGTCACGCGTGGGCCTGTCAGCATACTGGAGCCTGGTAGCGGCCCTCGTCCCACTGGCTTCTTTGAGGGCCCATTGGGCTGGCGGTCATCAGCATCCATTCCTACGCCCTTTCTTCGAGCAGAAAGTTTCTGAACCGCAGGTCGTCCTCAATCACTCGGTCCACAATGGAAAACGCCGCTGGGTACACCTGATGTTGCAGGGCCCCTCGCGAGAGAGTTTTTCGACCGAGCACATCTGCCGGACCCCAATTGACATCCGCGGCGTTCACCACCATGAAGCCCGGCCGGTCGACACCATCCGACATTCCTGGGCACTGGCTACTCGTCGCTCCGGTGTCCCTTGGCCCAACGAATCACATACGCAGCGCGCGCATTACCATCGATGCGAGCAAACCCGCGCACGACCCGCGTGACGCTCCCGCAATCTGAGCAGTGTCCGGACGAATTACTCGGGCTCGGTTCAACTCATACTCACCCCCAGAAGCTTAAAAGCTTCACGTCGAGGGCCAGGCTCCCGCGAAGCCGGTCCCCAGCTCCCGGTGGAAATGAAGCTGGTCCGGAATTAGCTCGGCAGCGACAAAGAGATAGCCGCTAGGTCACTCGCTGGTTCGGTGTCGGCGTTCTCCAATTGGAGTGACTGCGCCGCAGGGGTCGGCTCGGCTGGCGGGGTGGGCCCGTCCTCTCGAAGCCGTCGTGCGAGCTGCTGGCTGATGGCTCTCCGCTTCCTCGCCGACGGCACGACGCGCTTTCTCTTTCCGGAAGCGTTGTTCCAATATTTCCGCCGCTTTTGCCGTGGCCTCGTGCGGCCGTTTACGTGTCCGGAGCCGCAGAGCTTTTGCTCGGCATCGGGCTCCTGGCACGGCGTTTGTATCATCTGGCCGCGCTGGGAATCTGCCTGTTCCTTCTGGCGGTGTTTCCGGCCAACGTCTACCACTGGCTAAGCGGATTTCCGCCAGCACCGGCTTGGTACCACCCCATTCGGCTTTTGCTTCAGGGAGTGCTCTTCGCTTGGGCATTTTGGCTGTCGCGTCGGGAGCCGGCCGCACGAAGCGACGCTGCTACGTTCGACTGAAACCATCGTCTGCAAGCCTGGCGGGCTAACTCACACGGCAGCAGCCGCAAGAGGCGGCGCAAAAACGCCGTGGTCGAGGGCGGGCTGCGCTACAGTTCCGAGGCCTCGCCTCATTTGGGGGAACAAATGCGCCAGTGGCGCGCCCTGCTGGTCCTCCTCGTCGTGTTCGTGCCGTGCCGACTGGCCAACGCGGCTAGCACGGAAGACGCCTCGACCCCGATGAGCAATGGCGAGGGCACACCCTCCCAACCGAGTGACGGCGGTGTGCCCCAGACGGAAGCACCGGTCATCGAAACCGAGCGCCTGCACGTCCTTCCATACACACCGGTCAAACCCGTCAGGGATACGTGCAGCTCGAGCATCGAGTGTGCGAAGAAGCTGGGTTACGGAGAAGTCTGCATCGACGGTGCGTGCGAGGAGTACGAGGATAAAGAGGACCTCTTCACACTGTTGCACATGACCCAGCCGGGACGGGCGGTCCCGAAGCCATTCGAGCTGCTTCCGGCCATCCTTCCAGTTGTCGGTTACAACCCGGCACTGGGCGCTGTCCTCGGCGTCACTGCTTTCCTTGGCATCTACTTGGGTGACCCAGCGACGACCACCATCTCGGTCGCCCAGCCAACCGTCATCTACACCTCACTAAAACAGCTCATCATTCAAATGCCGAGCACAGTGATGACGTCGGACAACGAGTGGGAACTGCAGGGTGACTACCGATTCCTCGTCTTCAATCAGGACACCTATGGGCTGGGCACCGGAATTACGCCCATCTCCACCGGAATCAGCATTGGTGGGTATGGCGACCTAGCGGCCATCCCCGGCGCCCAGCCGATGAATTTCGACCTTCTGCGCTTCCACCAGTCGGTTCTGAAAAAGGCGGTGGGGTACCTCTATGTCGGCGGTGCGGTGCGTTTCGACCGTTTTTTCGAGATTGACGACCAACTCTTGGACCTGACGTCGACTCCGCCGGTCGTTACCAGCAGCTACGCCTACAGCCGCTACTACCATTTCAACTCCAACCAGTACAACGTGGTCAGCGTCGGTGCGGAGGTGCTGTACGACAGCCGGGACTCGACGGTAAATCCCTATTCGGGCGTGTACGCGAACCTCGTCTTCCGTGGAAACCCTACCTGGTTGGGCAGCGACCAAGACAGTACCCAGCTGTACAGCGAGTTTCGGACCTACCTCGGGCTCGACCCCAGCATCCCCCGGAATGTGGTCGCCTTTTGGGTCATTGCCCAGGGCGTCACCAGTGGCAACCTTCCGTACCTCGCCTTGCCGGCCATCGGCTGGGACGCTCGGGGGCGGACCGGTCGAGGCTACGTCCAAGGGCGCTTCCGAGGGACTGCGGAGGTCTACCTGGAGAGTGAGTTTCGCTTTCGCCTGACCGAGGATGGTTTCCTCGGCGGCGTGGTGTTCGCCAACGTCTCCACCTTCTCGCGTCCAGCCGTGTCCATCCCGGGGTACTACAATTCCGGGGAGCCCCTCTTCCAAAACCTGCGTCCAGCCGGCGGGGTGGGGCTGCGCTTTATGATGAATCGCGCGTCTCGGACCAACGTCACCTTGGACTTCGCCTTCAGCGAGACCGGATTCGGTATTTACCTCGGAGCCGGCGAAGCCTTCTGACGGAAAACAGGCGGCCGGCTGGCGACTCGCGCCTTCCAACAGGCGACGACGGTCTCCCACCGGCTTCCACTTCCCTTGCTCCTCAGGCAGGTTTGGGGATGGCGAGCGGCGTCGGAGCTCCGAGGTAGTCGCGGGTTCTCGCCACCCCGTCGGCCAGCGTCTTGCACAGCAGGAACTTGCCGGGGACGGCCTTCATTCCTGCTTTGGCGAAGACGCGTGCCGGCTGCGGCTGGATGCCTGCTAAGACCACGAGGACGTTTCGCTTCTGCAATTTTTGGATGGCGCTCTCCAGCGCCACCAGGCCGGTATAGTCCATCACCGGAACGGCGCTGATGTCGAACACGACGGCCCGGGTCGCCGCGTGCAGCGAGTCGAGCACGTTGATGGCTTTTTGCGCTGCGCCGAAGAAGAGCGGTCCAGCGACCTCGTACAGCACCACGCCCTTTGGGATGGAGCGGTCGGTGTGGTGTGGGGTGTCCGTCAAGGGCCGCGTGCTGACAATCTCCGCCATTCTCCGCATGAGGAGCAGCGCCGCCAGCATGACGCCGACGCTTACGCCCACCACCATGTCGAACAGCACCGTACACAGGTAGCAGGAGACGAGGACGGCGACGTCGCTTTTGGGCGCGGCCCGAAGGGTGTGCATCACGTGCTTCACCTCGCCCATTCTCCAGGCGACGGTGAGCAACAAAGCCGCCATCGAGGCCAAAGGAAGAGCGCCCAGCGCTGAGGCGAAGGCGACGATGGCGAGCAGCAGAAACCCGGAGTGAAAAACACCGGCCAGGGGCGAACGAGCGCCGGAGCGGATGGCGACTGTGGTGCGGGCGATGGCCCCGGTGGCCGCAAAGCCTCCGAAGAAGGGCGCGACGAGGTTTCCCACTCCCAGGGCGAGCAGTTCCGCGTCGGGGTCATGGCGCGCCCCGCTCATGCCGTCGGCGACGACGGCGCACAACAGCGACTCAATGGCCCCCAGAAGCGCAATGGCGAAGGCGTTGGGAATAAGCGTCTTCAGCAGTTGAAAAGACAGCACCAACGGCTCGCCGTTGGCGCCTGCCGCGGTCCAGGGCCAAAGCAGCTTCGGAGGGAAAGGCGGGATGCCGGAGAAGGTTTGTCCATCGACGGCGTAATGAAAACGCGATGCGATGGTGGCGGCGTGGAAGCCGGGACCGAGTCGGGCCAGGAGAACCGCCAAAACGGCCGCTGCCGGTAGGGCAATGAGGGCCGGTGGCACTCGAGCGGTGACTCGCGGCCACGCCAGGAGCAGCCCCAGGGTGAAAACCCCGACCAGGAGGTCTCCCAGCTGCAGGGTGGGCAGTGCGTGAAATGTCGCGGCGACCCGTTCCAGGAAGTGATCCGGATTTCCGGAGAGACTCAGTCCGAGGAAGTCCCGCAGCTGCAACACGGCGATGACGGTAGCGATGCCGGCGGTGAAGCCGGTTGTTACCGGGTGAGGGATGTATTCAATCAAACGCCCGAGCCGTGCGATGCCGAAGCACACCAGAATGCCGCCTGCCATCATCGACGCCAGGAGGAGCCCGGACAGACCGTAGTGTGCCGAAATGGGCGCGAGGATGACGACGAAGGCGGCCGTCGGCCCGGTGATTTGGGTTCGGGCTCCACCGAAGAGTGAGACCAGGCAGCCGGCGATGATGGCCGTATACAGGCCGTACTGGGGCGCGACGCCTGAGGAGATGGCGAGCGCCATCGACAGAGGAAGGGCCACCACCGCGACGACCAGCCCAGCGACGAGGTCGCTCCCGAGCGCCGTCCAGCCGTAACCCTTGCTCAGCACCTCCCGAAGTGCTGGCCCAGGAAGCAGCCCTAGCTTGGGGAGCGCCCCGAAGCTGGTTCGGTAGCGCGTCATGGTCTACGGGCTGGACATGGTGTGCGTCCTCGCCCGCGCGTTCCGTCCATTCCACAAGCATCCTAGCGCGCCACGGCCTGGCCGAGCGAGAGGCCTTAAGGGACGACATTCACCGCAGAGCTTCCGGTGACAGCGCCGAACATCGCGAGCACCGCCGTCGTCCCTGCCTGCAGCGCAGTGACTTCACCGGACGTCGTCACGTGTACGATGTCCGGCGCCTGCACGCTCCAGCTTGCGGAGGCGGAGACGTCGCGGGTACTGCCGTCACTCAAGTGGGCGATTGCCTGCAGGGCAATGGAGGGTCCGCTGGAGAGGGAGAGGACGATGCTGGCCGGAACCACCTCGACACCGACTGGCACAGCGGCGCCGCCCACGAAGGGCGTGCTGCCCGAAACCGTGCTGCCGTCTGGCCGCATCACAAATGCCGAGAGCGTGGTGCTTCCCGGTATCAGCGCCATGGCGAATCCGCGTGTCAGGGCGCCATTGGAAACTGCGACTTGGGCCGGGTTAGCGCTTGACCAGCGCGCCTGTGCGGTTAGGTCCAATTGGCTGCCGTCGCTGAAGTTGCCCTGCGCTTGCAGCGGCACTTCCATCCCAACTGGGCCGGAGGGCCCAGCCGGGACAATGTTGAGCCCAAGGAGGTTGGCAGAACTGACGTTGAGAGAGGCACTGGCGTTCGCTCCGCCGAAGGCCGCCGTCAGTTGTGTCACGCCGGGAAGCAGCGTCACCACCAGTCCCGCTCTCGGTCCGTTGAATGCGGAAGCCACCGTTGGGGAGGTGGACGTCCAAACCGCCCGCGAAGTGACGTCCTGTTGGACGGCCCCCGGAAAGCTCGCGGTGGCAGCCAGCTGAAGCTGGACCCCAGCTGGAACTGCCGCCGGGAGGCCCTGGATGGAGAGGGACGGCACGCCTCCGGCGGTGGTGGTGACTTGCGCGCTCCCGCTGACGGACGCGAAGCGTGCGCCAACGTCCGCGCTTCCTAGGGACAACGCCACAGCGGTGCCGCGCTGCGGTCCGATGCCCCGAACTCGAAGCAGGCCTGTGGCGGATGACGTCCAGCTGGCTTGACGGGTGACGTCCACCTGCGAGCCGTCGACAAAGTGGGCCAGCGCGTGCACGGACACCGACTCGCCCTGCGGAAGAGCGCCCGGCGCGGAGACGCGGACAGCATCCGCCGTGGTGGCGTCCACCGCCACCGACGCCGTGGCCGAGGAAGAGCCGAACAGTGCTGTGATGGTGGCCGTCCCCGGGCTCAACCCGGCCAGCTGTCCGCGTCGTCCGGCGGCATTCGACGCGGCGGCCACCGTTGGGCTGTCGGAAACAAAGACAGTCCACGCGGTGACATCGACCGCGTCTCCCATGGGCCAGACGGCGGTGCTTTGTAGGGGACGCAGGGTCCCAGCGTGGACTTGCAGCAGGGGGGGCCAGAGCTCAAGCGCTGGAACGTCGACGGCGACGCTGATGGCCGCACTGGCAGCGGCGCCGCCAAAGCTGGCGGTGAGCTGGCACAGGCCGGCGTCGGCCGCCAAAGCTTGACCTGCTTGGAGGCCGTTGCCAGCAATGGCGACTGCAGGGTTTGAGGCTGTCCAGGCAGCCAAGGGGGTGACGTCCAAAAGACTTCCGTCGCCGAAGACCGCCGTCGCCGCGAGGGCCGCCCAGCCTCCGGCGCCGAGGGAGACTTGGGCAGGACTGACTTCCAGCCGTTCCACCAGCCGAGCCGTCGCCGTGACGGAGGCGGTATTGGAAAGGCCGTTGAGCTCGGCAGTGGCAGTGCATGTTTTGGGAGAGCGGGCCACCAGCGCTCCACCCAGTGCCCCCGTGGAGACTTGGATGACACTTGGGCAAGACGAGGACCATCCGGCCATTTCGGTGGCGTCGTCCACCGTGCCGTCAGAAAGCACGCGCTCGGCGGCGAGACTCGCCAGCTGTCCGACGGTGAGGGGGGTGTTGGGCGGCCAGACAAGCAAGGCGCGTGGAGGAGAGCCGTCGATGGTTTGTTGGGCCGAAGCGGTGAGCCCTGCGACGGTCACCTGGACGCTGGCCACACCCGCGTCCAGTGCTGAGGCCGTTCCCGCGGTGGGGGAAACGGCCAGCAGAAGTGGAGTCGAGGAGCTCCAACTGGCCTGGGTGGTGAGCGGAAGCACGCCTTGGTCGGCGAAGACTCCCCAAGCGTTGAAAGGCTTGGTGCCCAGAAGGCCGAGTGGGTCCGGCAACGCGGGGGCGACTTCGAGGCCTGCCAGCGCGGCGTCGCTCACCACCAGCGGAGCTTGGGCCACCACCAGCCCGGCTTGGGCCTCTACCATGGTGGAGCCAGGGGCATACCCCTGCAACTCACCCGGGATAGAGGAGAGGAAGAAGGCAAGCGACGGGTCGTCCACAGTCCACTGCACGTTGTTTGTGACTGGCTGCGCCGTCCCGTCGGAAAAGAGTCCCGTCGCTTGGAGCGCTGCGTTCAGGCCGGGCGTCACGTATGGCAGCAACGGGGAAATGGTGAGTGTCTGGAGCGTCGCGCCCGTGACGGTGATGGTCGTCGAACTGCCGAATTGCTGGTAGGTGGCAGCGATTTGGGCAGTTCCCGAGGAGAGGGCGACCAGCGCCCCGACGCTCCCTGGGGTCGTGGAAACGGAAACGACTCCTGGCTGGCTACTGCTCCAGTTCGCGACGCTGCTCAAGTCAGCGTGCGAGCCATCGGTGAAGAAGCCCGTTGCCGTGCAGGCGACGTCCGACAGGGGAGCCACCACCGGGCGGTCCACCGTCACCACCAGCGAGAGGAGCTGAGCGTCGGTGACCACCACGTGCGCGCTCCCGGAATTCGAATCGAGAGTGGCCGTGACGTTGGCCTCACCCGTTGAAACCGCGAGAACGGTGCCGGCTGAGCCAGCGTCGTTGGACACCTCGGCCACCAGGTTGTTGGACGAGCCCCAGCTGGCCATCGCCGTCGCGTCCTCGTTGGCGCCCGACTGAAGGACAGCCGTGGCGGTGGCTTGCACCGTCGAGCCCAGTGGCAGGATTTCCGCCGGAATGCTGACCAGAAGTTGGACGACGCGCGTCGCCGGAGGTGGGCCCGACTGACAATTCGCCCCATCGCAATACTGGTTGACGGGGCAATTGGTGTCGGTGTGGCAAGGGGCGCCGGTCAGGCGCGGGACGCAGCCGGCCAGAAGAAAAAAGGCCGCCGCGACGACACCCCTCTTCACGGCGAGTGGCTCGAGCCTGGCTCGAGGAAATAGAGAGTCACCGCCGCCGCGCCGGCCACGACGGCGCCAGCGTAGAAGGCATTGGCCGCAACGGCGCGGCTGTTGGCGGTGTCATACAGCTGCTGGGCCGCAACCTGGGTATGGATGCGCGACTGCAACGTGTCCTGGGCAGACTTGGAGCTGGCGCCGAAGCCCAAGCCAACGCCGACGGCGACCGCTGCCACACCGAGCGCGACGTACGCCCAAGTCCGCTGGCCGCTGGGCGGCGGAGTGGGAGCGGGGACTTCCTGGTGGACCGCCGCGCCCGGCGCCTGGGTGGCGGTGCTCACCGGAGCCGACCGGAGCGTCAATTCGAGCTCCAAGGAACTTCCCGCCAGCAGGTCCACCTCGCGACTGGTCGGGGTGTACCCGCTCAGTTCTGCAAGCACCAGGTGCCGTCCGGCCGGAAGCACCTTGTCAACGGGAGCTGGCTCCGGCGGGGCTTGGTCCACGGTGACGGAGGCACCAGGGGGTTCCACCGACACCCGCAGCCGCCCCTCGGGTGGCAACTGCCCTCTCAACTCTGCGACGTGGCTTGCCACCGCGTCGTGGTCCGGCGCTTCGGGGGCATCGGCCAGGTAGCGCTGATAGGCGGCCACCGCCTCCGGCAGCTGTCCCAAGCGTTCATAGCACCGGCCGATGTTGTATTCGGCGGCGGGGCTCGGCTGAGCAGCCTCCGCAGTTTGGAAAGCGGCCAGCGCGCCGGCATAGTCCGCGGCGCGGTAGAGTTCCTGCCCTAGGCTGAACGCGTCGCGGGCGCGGTCGCGCGCTTCCTCCGCCTGGGTGGTTAGGAGGAGCCCGACGGCGACAGCCAGCGCGACCATGCTCGTCCGAAAGCCTTAAACCAAGAGGCCTGCACCCTGCTAGCCCAACCCGCAGCCTCAGTACGGCGACTCCTTGAGGTCCGACAGCGGCGCAGGAGAAAGCGGCTCCAGGCGGAGTTGAACGGCTAACCCAGCTCGGGGCCGTACCAACCGCGAGGCGGCCGCATAGCCGGGAAGTTTGACTTTCAAGTGCGCCGCCACGCCCTGTCGCAGCGGGAGGCTGAGCGGCGTGGTCCCCATCGGCTGGCCATCCACCACCACCGCGGCACCGGGGGGCTGGGACGCGATGGACACCAAAACGGTGGTGGGCGCCACGCGCAGCGCCGGAACGCCAGCGACGGCTGGAGACGGGGCGATTTGAGCTGGGGGGGGCGGTGGCTCTCCTCGAAGGACCGGGAAGGCAGCTGAGACTGCCGGCGACCGGGCCATGGCGACTGGTGGCCGAGAGGGCGGTCGGTGGCGCACCACGAAAAGGGCCAGCGCCCCGGCTGCTGACACCACCGCAAGGAGAGCCAGGGTGATGGCGGCCCAGCCCACCCGAGGACGAGTGACAGCGAGCATCCCATCCAACTCGGCCACCACGTCCTGCATCCGAGCTGGTCGGTCCTCGGGCCGTTTGGCCATCATTCGGATGAGGAGCCGCGCGAGGCGTCGGGGGATGGGACCGTGCGGCCCCGAGCGAGGAAGCCGAGGTGGCGGCTCCAAAAGGTGCGCGGCCAAGACGTGTGTCGCGCTGGCGCCGTGGAAGGGAGGAGCGCCGGCGAGGAGCTCCCACAGCAACACGCCTAAGGAGTAGATGTCGGCCCGGGCGTCCTGCACCAGCCCCGAAGCCTGCTCGGGGGACATGTACTGCGGCGTCCCGAGGATGATGCCTTCCCCGGTGTCGCGGCTGTCGCGGGTCGGGTCGGCAAGCCTGGCGATGCCGAAGTCGACCAGCTTCACCGCGTCCGGCTCCCCCGCCTCGGGGACGAGAAGCACGTTTTCCGGCTTGATGTCGCGGTGGAAAATGCCTTGGGTGTGGGCCGCTGTCAGGGCGCGGGCCATGTCACGGGCCACGCGCACCGCCTCTGCCACCGGCAAAGCGCCGCGGTGGGCGACGCGCGCCGCGAGCGTCTCCCCCTCAAGGCACTCCATCACGCAGTAAACGCTGCCCTCTACGGCACGGCCGAAGTCAAAGACGTCGACAATGCCAGGGTGACGAATTTGGCTGGCAGCGACTGCTTCGCGCTGGAAACGGGCGACGAAGTCAGGCCGAGCGCTGTGGACGGCCTTGAGCACCTTCACGGCGAATGTTTTCCCAAGAGTGAGGTGCTGCGCGCGGTAGACGGTCCCCATTCCGCCCTGGCCGATGACTTGCTCGATGCAGTAGCGCTCCCCGAGCACGGTTCCCGGTGCCAGGAGCTGGTCGGGAGGCTCCGGCGGGGCCGCCGGGAGCGAGGGTAGACCTGACGCCGGACGCCGCACCACGGTCAGGACCAACGCGCCGAGTTGAAGCCGAGTGCCGTCCACCAACGGCCCCGAGCGCGCCGGCTGGCCCTCCTGCAGGACAGCGGCAGCCGTCGCCGCCTCCCAGCCCATGGCGCCGTCAGGATGTCGGACCAGGCGAAGGTGGACGCCGGCCACCCCTTCGCCGAGCACCGACAGGGTACAGCTCGGGTCAGCTCCGACGGTGCCGCCCCCAGCCGGCACCACCACCACCCGACCCGCTGCGCTTCCCGAACCGATGCGGAATTCCCAGTCCGAGGCCAGGACCCGAGGCCCGGCGCCGTCGTCGGTCAGCCTGTGCTGGAGCGCGCTATTCATTCCAGGTCTCAGCCCGACAGCATAGTCAGCGGCGGGCGGCCGTCGAGGGGAGGGGACACAAAAAGGGCTGGCCCTTGCCCTGCCGGTTGTCAGCACAATGGGTGCCAGAAGGGGAAAGGCTCCATGAATTACGTCGATCCCGCACTGCGGCGCGAAATTTTCGGCTGGCGCAGTCCACGTCTTGGGCTGGACATGCCCATCGTTCGCTACGGCCACTTCGGGCGGGCGCTGCTGCTGCTGCCGACCGCCTCCGGCGACTTCCTCGAGGCAGAACGGATGTGGCTCATCAAGTCCATCGAGCCGCTCCTCATCGCCGGCCGAGTGACAGTGTTCAGTATCGACAGCATCAATCAGTACGCGTGGATGAACGAGCAAATCAGCGCCCCAGAGGCCGCCCGGCGACAGGCGCTCTTCTCTGGCTACATCGAAGAGGAGGTCGTGCCGCACATCCGCCGCGTCTTGCAAAACCCAAACGCCCGCGTCGGCGCGACCGGGGCCAGCTTCGGCGCCTTCTATGCGGCCAACGCCGTCCTCCGTCGACCGGACCTCTTCGACACACTCATCGCGATGAGCGGCTTCTACGACTTGGGGCCCGGCTACTTGCACGGGTACGGCGACGACAACGTCTATTTCAACAACCCGTTTTCGTACCTTCCCGGGCTGTCCAATCCGAGAGCACTCGAGTTGCTTCGCAGCGCGACGCTGTACATTGTCTCTGGACGTGGTGCCTACGAGGTGCCGGATGCCTCCGTCCGCTTTAGCCAGGCCCTCTGGAACAAGGGCCTGCCCAACCAACTCGACCTGTGGGGACATGACGTCAACCACGACTGGCCCTGGTGGCGACGGATGCTGCCGTATGCGCTGAATGAGCGGGTGGGCTGGTGACCGCCCGGCGCTCCCGTCCCCGCGTGGGGTTGCTCATCGGCCGCGAGCGCAGCTTCCCCGATGCACTCGTCGCAGAGGTCGCCCGGCGGGACCCGGAAGTGCAGGTGGAGCTGCCGAAGTTGGAGGCGCCCCGAGCTGACGTGCGGCCTCCCTATGACGTTCTGGTGGACCGCATTTCCCACGAGGTGCCCTCCTATCAACCCTGGCTGAAGCTCGCCGCACTCAACGGCACGCGGGTCGTGAACGACCCCTTCTGGCGCACGGTGGATGACAAATTCCTCGACGCCGGATTGGCTTTGGCCCTTGGCGTGGCTGTCCCGCGCACCGTGCTTCTGCCCAACAAGACGCCGGGGCCGGACGTCACAGCGGAGTCGCTACGCAACCTGGCGTGGGTTGACTGGGACACGCTGGTGCTGGAGCTCGGCTTGCCGCTGTACATCAAGCCCCACTGGGGGGGAGGCTGGCGCGACGTCTCGCGCGTCACCACCAAGGAGGAGCTGCTCGCCGCGTATGACAAGAGCGGTCGCTTGACGATGATTGCGCAGAGTGAGGTTGCTTGGACGCAGTACGTCCGCTGCCTGGTGATTGGGCAACAGCATGTACGTCCGGCCCTGTGGGACCCCCGCTTGCCCCACTCCGAGCGCTACACCGGCGCGGTCGACTCAATGCCGCCGCTCGACGAGCCACTCCGCGAACGCGTCGAGCAACAGGCCCGGCTGCTCTGCGAGGCACTCGGCTACGACATGAATACGGTGGAATTCGCTGTCCGCGACGGCGTGCCCTATGCCATCGACTTCATGAATTCGGCGCCCGACCTCGATGTCGCCTCCCTCGGGCCCGAGCACTTCGCCTGGGTGGTGGACCACATGGCGGAGCTGGTGCTGCAGCTGGCGCGCGACCCAGAAGCGGCGCCCTTGCGGCGGTGGGATGCGCTGCTCGGGCGCCGGTTAATGCCGTGACGGTGCTCCGCCACCCGAGGCTGAGACTCACCCCGGTGCAGACTGATAGTTGCAAGGCAGGGCCGGCCCGGGGCAGTCGATCCCGTTGCTGGCCGGGTCCCGCCCCAGTCGCGATGAAGCCATCCCAGTGGCGGCTTGTGACAACTCTCATGGCATCCAGAGGGTCTTCTGAAGGCGGCTGGGTGACAGTCCGTGCTAATTCCGCCACCGTCCGAAGAAGCTGAGTCCGGAGTGGGGAGGCATTCGCATTGCTGCCAGACCGGCCGATGACGGTGTTGGCGCTCGCCAGTTACTTCAAGGGCGAGCGCTTCTTGGAGCAGGCGCACCGACGAGGGGCCAAGGTGTACCTCTTCACGCAAGAGAAACTCTTGAACAGGCCCTGGCCGCGCCATGCACTGGTCGACGTCTTCGCCCAGCCGGACGGCAGCACGCTGGCCCACACCGTGCACAGCGTGGCCTATTTGGCCCGAAGTCGCCTCTTTGACCTGGTCGTCGCACTCGATGACTATGACGTTGAGACGGCCGCAGCTCTGCGTGAGCACCTCCGTCTTCCGGGAATGGGGGACACCACGGCGCGATACTTCCGTGACAAGTTGGCGATGCGCACTGGGGCCCGGGCGGCCGGCCTCGACGTTCCGCCGTTCGTCCACGTCCTCAATTACGACGAGCTACGGGCCTTCATGGGCGCCATCCCTCCGCCGTGGATGTTGAAGCCCCGCAGCGAGGCCAGCGCCGCTGGCATCGTCAAGGTCCAGTCGGCGGAACAGCTGTGGCGGACGCTGGACGCGCTGCAAGACCGACAGTCCTACTTCCTCTTGGAGAAGTATCTTCCGGGCGACGTCTACCACGTTGATTCGATTGTTCAGAACCGTCAGGTGCTCTTCTCTGAGGTGCACCACTGCGGGACGCCTCCCTTCGACGTGGTCCAAGGGGGCGGCATTTACAGCACGCACACGGTAGAGCGCGGCAGCTCAGTCGACCAGGGCTTGCGCGCTCTCAACGCCAACGTCCTTACCGAGCTCGGTCTGGTGCAGGGCGTCTCCCACGTCGAATTCATCCGCACCGCGGATGGAACCCTGTACATGCTGGAGACGTCGGCCCGGGTGGGCGGCGCGCACACCGCGGACATGGTGGAGGCGGCCACCGGCCTCAACCTCTGGGAAGAGTGGGCGAACCTCGAGCTCGACGGCCCGGCCTACCAGCTTCCCCCACGTCGGAGCGACTACGCCGGATTGCTGATGACGCTTGCCCGTCAAGAGCATCCAGACCTCTCGAGTTACGACGCCTCGGAGGTGGCCTTCCGCGCCCGGGAGCCCTTCCATGCCGGCCTGGTGGTGCGCTCGCCCAGTCTGCCGCGGGTGGAGTCGCTTCTGGCGGACTACGCCCAGCGATTGGCGCGGGATTTCTCGGCCACCCTTCCTGCCCTCGACCGGCCGGCACACTAGGAGGCATTGCCCAGTGGATTCTGCCTACCGCCCCGCATTCAACCGTGCCTGGACTCCCGAGCTCTACCAGCGCTACCGCGCTCGCCTCGAGGGGCAGCTCGGCCCCATTCCGTTTGCACTGGCGGAGACGCCCTTCTTCGTGACGCCGGCGCTCCGCGACTCGCTCACCCGGAGTGCGACCGAAATCGTCCAGCAGCTGGCCCAGCCCGAGCTGCTGCGCGAGCTGATGAAGGTCATTCCGCCGAAGTACGACACGCCAGAGATGGACGCCTTGCCGAACTGCGTCCAGGTGGACTTCGCCATCACCCCCAGCGCTTCGGGCGGCCTGGAAGGCAAGGTAGTCGAGCTACAGGCCTTCCCCTCGGGCTACGCGATGATGGTCTTCTTCGCCGACGCCTGGGGCGCCGAGTTTCAAGCCATTCCCGGCCTGGCCGGACAGTGGAGTTGCTTCGTCCTTCCGCGTGCCGAAGGCCTCCAGGTGATGCGCGACACCATCCTCGGAGGCGAGTCTCCCGAGGCGGTGGCCTTGGTCGACTTTGAGCCGGAGCGCCAGAAAACCGTTCCTGACTTCGTGGCCACCAAGCGGTTGTTCGGCGTCGAGGCTGTGTGCGCGACGCAGCTGGTGAAAGAGGGGAGGCGTCTCTTTCGACGCAAAAACGGCCGCCTGGTGCCGGTCCGCCGCATCTACAACCGGATGGTCTTCGATGAGTTGGAGAGCAAGGGGTACCGGCTCCCATTCGACTGGAATGAACGGCTCGATGTGACGTGGTGCAGCCACCCCAACTGGTATTGGCCCTGGAGCAAATATTCGCTGCCCTTCCTGAACCATCCAGCGGTGCCCAAGGCCACCCTTCTCTCGCAGGTGAAGACCCTGCCGGAGGACCTCTCCGGCTTCGTGCTGAAGCCGCTCTTCTCCTTTGCCGGTTCGGGCGTCGTCATCGACGTTGCGCCGGAGGACATCGCCCGGGTGCCGCCCGAGCAACGCCACCTCTGGGTGCTCCAAGAAAAGGTGACCTACGCGCCGGCAATTCATGCCCCGGATGGCTCGCCGGTCAAGGCCGAGGTGCGGGTCATGTTGCTGCGGCCGCCGGATGCCCCTGCGCTGGTGCCGGTCATCCACCTCGTTCGGCTCTCCCGCGGAAAGATGCTGGGAGTCGACCAGAACAAAGGAATGAGCTGGGTGGGGGGCTCAGTCGCCCTGTGGCGGCCCTGAGGCCCCCGGCCCGCTAGATGCCGCGCATGGTCTCCTCAATCAACCAGTCCACCACCGCGCGCATGTCCTGCGTCCGTTCCCACACCTCAATCTGCCGGTGCGCCGACGTCCCCGCGCGCGCCATCGTTCGAATGTGCTGCACCGTGGCGGTGGTGCCGAGTTGGTCCGAGGCTTCGCTGACAAACTCCACCAACTCGTCGGCGAGCTCCGGGAAGGGCCGCTCGCAGAGCATCCCAAAGTCAATCATCATTGCGTCGGTCCCATAACGCTGCGCCCGCCACTTGTTCTCCTCGATGAGTGAACGGCCGTAGCTGCGCCAGGCGGTGTTGCGCTTGTACATCAGGTAGAGCTTGGCCATCAGCGCCTGGGCCAGGGCCACCAACGCCACCGTGTCGGTCAAGGAGGTGGGCATGTCGCAGATGCGAATCTCCACCGTGTCGTAAAGGTAGTGCGCACGGACGTCCCACCAGAGCTTCTTCCCGGTGTCGATGCAGTGCGTTTTCACCAACAGTTTGACCAGGTTCTCGAGCTGCTCATAGCTTTCGAATTCGTCGGGGATGCCGGTCCTCGGAAAACGCTTGAAAATGTGACTCCGATTGCTCATCAGCCCAGTCTTTCGGCCCAGCCAGAAAGGCGAGCTGCACGAGAGGGCGAGCATGTGCGGCAGGAAGTAGCGGACTTGGTTGGCCAAGGCCACCGCCACTTGCTTGTCCTTGATGCCGACGTGGACGTGCAGGCCGAAGATGAGATTGGCCCGCGCCAGGTCCTGCATGTCGTTGACGATGTTGTGGTAGCGGTCCGCCTCCGTGATTTGCTGCGTCGTCCAGTCGCTGAAGGGATGGGTGCTGGCGGCGACAATGCGAAGGCCGCCCTTGCGCGCCAGGCGGTCCAATTCGCCTCGCATCTCCGTCAGCTGTGCCTGCGCCTCGCCGACGTCCTGACAGATGGTCGTACCGACTTCCACCATCGACTGGTGCAGCTCTTGCCGGACCCGCTCCCGGAGGATGGTGCGGCCTCCCTCCTCCATCAGTTGAGTGACGTAGGAACGCAGGTCGCGCGTCTCGGGATGGACGATTTGGTATTCCTCTTCGACGCCCAGCGTGAACTGGCCGTCAATCACGGCCGTTCTCGTTTGGCGGCGAAGCCTTCGCCATGCCCGGGCGGGCGAGGATGGGGCGCCTGAAGGAAGCGGCGGAAGGCAAAGCCGTCGTGGTTGCTGCGCCCCTCGCGAGCGCAGTTGATGGCAAACTTCGCCATCTGGTCCACGACGATGTGGAAGTGCTTCGGGAGGATGGAGTTGACGTCCATGTCCGGTGCCGGGTTGGTGAAGTCGATGGCGTAGGCCACGCCATCCTTGATGGCGAACTCGACCGAATTCATGTCGTAGCCGAGGGCGTGATTCAGGGCCCAAGCGCCGTCGAGCACCTTGGATTCGAGCGCCGGGGGAAGAAAGTGCTCACTCTCCAGGTAGCAGCGCTGCTTCGGGTCATAGCGGATGGGGAGGATGAACTCCTTGCCCACGCAGATGCAGCGGACGTAATCCTCAAAGTCGATGAATTGCTGAAGGGTCATCACCAGGGTGCCGCTGGCGTCGTAGGTGCGATGCAACTCATCCAAATTGTTGACCCGTGAGACGTTTTTCCACCCACCGCCATCGGCTGGCTTGAGGATGGCCGGGAAGCCGACGTACCGGGCGATGCCCTCCCAGTCGAGCGGGTACTCGAGGTTGCGCAGGCTCTTGTTGGGGTCGATGGACGGGACGTAGGCCTTGGAGGGCAACATCACCGTCCGAGGGACCGTCACCCCAATCTGCGAGGCCAGCGAATAGCCGAAGAATTTGTCGTCCGCGCTCCACCAAAACGGGTCGTTGACGACGTACGCCCCTCCCAGCGAGGCCGCCTTCAGGTGGAAGCGGTAGAAGGGCACCTCGTGGCTGATGCGGTCCACCAACACGCGGTAGGGAGAGTGAAATCGCTCCGGCGTTCCGCCGACCCGTGCGTACTCGGCGCGAAAGCCGGGCGTCTCATTCACCTTGGCGATGAAGGCCTGGGGAAAGCTTTGCTCCTGGCCTACGAGAATTCCAATCCGTTCGGTCATCCCCCGTCAGTCCTCCCTCGGGCCCCGGAAAGCCGGCCCATCGCCTATTCACCGACATACCAGAAGGCGGGGCCTACGAGGCCAATGGCACCCGGGCTTCAAAGTCGCGGACGCTCTGCACCGGAGGCGGAATCGGCCGCAGGCCGCGCGCCTGCGCGAGCCAGTTAAAGCGGGAGGTCAGCCATCCTGGGATGAGCAGGGCGTAGGTCCGAGCGAGCCGGGCCGGGTCGTCCAGCGTCTTCATCATCCGCTCGAGGAGCGAGTGCCCATAGGCGTCCTGGAGTGCGGCAGTGTGCTCCGGGCGGAGGATCCACGCGAGAACGCCCGGTCGGTCCGCCTCCGGGTGGAACTGGGTTCCGTCCAGTCCCGGTCCGAAGCGCAACGCCAGCAACGCCTTCCCCTTGTCGTCACGGCCGGGACGACTCTCCAACGCGAGCACCGCGCCCTGTTGGTCCCGAAGCCGGTGGGCGTCGAGGCCCACCGCCTGGTAGCGCCGGTGCTCCCAGACGAAGAGCCGCTCGCCGAAGGGCTGGAGAAAGTCGGACCGGGTGCCCTCTTCGGTCAGGTACGCCGGAAAAATCGCGAACTTCAGCTCCTGACGTCGAGTCATCTCAGCGAAGCGAAAGTGCTGGATGGCAATTTCAAAGGAGTGACACACCACCAGCGCACGCGGCGCCCGCTCGGGGTCCTGCGCATTCCGGTCGAGAATGCTGTCCAAAAAGATGCGGTACCCGGTGCACCATGCTTCGTCCCAGCCATCGTGGGGCGAGCCCGGTCCACCGGAGGACAGGATGAGGTCGGAATGTCGCGAGGGCAGCTCGCCGAGATTTCGAGGCTGGACGCGCTCGAGCACCACCGACAGCCGGGGGTTGGCCAGACGGACCCGCGCCGAGAACGCCTCCAGTAACCTTCGGAAACAGCGGACCGCCTCGTTGGGCACCCCGTTGTTCATGTCGACGAGGCTGAGTCGGAGGGGCTCCATAAGCTGGAACCATTGGAGTACCCCAGAGCGACTGATGGTGTCAGCCCCTCCGTGGCCCTGTCGCGATAAGAGGGGGACCCACCTCCGATGAGCACCGCTCCCCGCTCCGTTCTCCCCATCGCGCCGGCGGCGGCGCCCCTCTCGGTTGCCCAAAGGCTTGACGCCGACCCCCGCTTCACCGGCAGGGGGGTGGTGGCAGCCTTTCTCGACGCCGGCTTCTACGCCCATCCCGACCTCACCCGACCGCACAGCCGAATTCATGGCTACGTCGACCTCATTGGCCGAAAGTCCGGGGTGGAGCACCTCAGCCAAGTCGATGCCTCGAGCTGGCATGGGATGATGTCCAGCGTGGTAGCGGCCGGTAACGGCGCTCTCTCCGGCGGCCGCTACCGCTCGCTCGCTCCCGAGCTGGGCCTGGTGCTGGTGAAGGTCGGGACGCTTTCACGCGTGCACCACGACGACATCGCCCGGGGAATTGAGTGGGTGTTGGTGAACCGCCCCCGCTATGACATCCGCATTCTCAACATTTCCTGCGGTGGAGACTACGAGGTGAGTTACCTCGAGGACACGCTGTCACGCTTTGCCGAGGCAGCCATCCGGGCGGGCATCGTGGTGGTGGCTGCAGTGGGCAACAACGGAGACCGCCCGGGCTACGTGGTGCCCCCGGCCAGCGTGCCGGCGGTCATCAGTGTGGGCGGGGTCAACGACTTCGGAGACCCGAGCCTCGGGCGGCTGCTCCCTTACCGTTCGTCGCATGGACCCACCATCGACGGCGTCCAGAAGCCGGAAATCATCACCCTGGCGGACTTCGTCGCAGCCCCCATCCTTCCTGGAACGCCGACCGCACGGGAGGCCGCTCTCTTGGCGAGGCTTGACGCGGCAGCCGACGGCGAGCTGAACGCGCTCATCGCCGAAAACCGCGGCCTTTTTGCCCCCCTCGACGCTGTGGAAGGCCGACCGACCTACCTCATTCGCCAGGTCATCGCCGCCGGCCTGCATGATGGTTCCGTCATCGACGAGCACTACAAGCGCGTCGACGGGACCAGTTTCGCTGCACCCATCGTCACCTCGGTGGTAGCCCAGATGCTGGAAGCCAACCCTGGCCTCACGCCGGGCCAGGTGAAGCGCCTGCTGCTGAAGACGGCCGAGCGCGTCTCGGGCATCAGCGTCGACCGACAAGGTTGGGGCGTGGTCCGCCCGCGGACGGCCGTGGAGGCGGCACTCCACCTGCAGAGCAAATGAGGCCCGACGTGGGCCTCAGCCGAAGCGCACCGCCATCGCCCGTTCCCGAAGCCGCACCTCGCCCAGGGCAAGCAAGGGCTCAAGTGCAGCCAGCACCTGCGCCGGCGTCGTGTCGCGCATGCAGCGGTGGTGTCCGACTGGGCAGCCCCGTTTCCCAAGGCGGTTGCAAGGCCGACAGGAAAGGCCCTCCTGGACCAGCAGTCGCTGGGTGGGGGCAAGGACGATGCTGGCCGGCTCGTTGGGCCCAAACAGGGACACCGTTGGAAGCCCCAGCGCCACACCCGCGTGCGAAAGGCCGGAGTCGAGGCCCACCGAGGCCGTGCACCAGTCCAGCTGCGCGAGCACTTCTTCGACGGGAATTCCCACCTGCACCAGCGCGGCACCGCCACTTTGGGCAGCCATGGCCTCGGCGCGCGGCCGGTCCGCCTCTCCGCCGACCAACAGCGTCCGCAGGCCATGACGCCGAGCGAGCGCGCTCGCCAGTGCTGCGGCGTGCTCGACTGGCCACTGCTTGGTCGGCCAGCCGCCGCCGGCGTGCAGCGCGACAAGCGGGGCCTCGCCGTCCCATCCCGCTGTCCGCAGTGCTTCCGCGGCACGCTGGCGCCGTTGCGCGGAGACGAGGAGAGGTGCTGGACGGCCGAGAACGGGCAGGCCCAGCGCGGCGGCCAGCCGTTCAAAGCGCCGGGAAAAGGCCACTTCCACAGGGTGGACTGGCGCTCGGTGCGTGTAGAGGAAGGCCTCGGGCCCACCTTGGAAGCCGGCGCGGAGAGGCGCGCCGCTCCTCCACAGCAGCCACGCCGCCCGAGGCGAGCGCACCGGCGTCAGGGCCGCATCGAAGCGCTCGCCCCCCAACGCTGCACGCAAAGCGCCAAACGTCGGCTCGGCCGAGAGCGGACCGTAGGACAAGGTGCGGGCGACGTCCGGGCACAAGTCCAAGACGCCCTTGCCTTGTGTGTGGGTGAGAACCCAAAGCTCGACGCCGGGCCAGCCGGCGCGGAGGTCGCCCACCAACGGGAGGGCGAAGACGACGTCGCCAATCCCGCCTTTGAGGAAGAGGAGGGCGCGCATGAATTAGATGAGGTACCGCGGACCCGCGAGAAGGAAAAGCAGGCTGCGGCCGACGGGCGAGCCCCGGGAGGGGGAGGGTGAGGCCCACGACTCCGGCCTTCTTGAGGACAATTCTTTGGTTGGCCTCGCCCCACACGAGGGTTTCGGCCCAGGCGCCCAGCGCCGGCATGTGCCCCACCAGCCCAAGGCGCTGGTGTGCGGCCCGGCGGCGCCAACGGCTGAACCAGGCGAGCCACTCCCGAAAGTCGCCCCCCGGCGCCAGCAGCGTGGACTCCTCCAGGCGGTCGCACAGGCCCTGGTGCTGGAGAAGCTCGGCGGTCTGCCAGGCGCGCACCAGCGGGCTACTCAGCAGCAGCTGAACATGGAGGCCCACCTCGCCAAGACGCTTGGCGACGGCCCGAGTCCGCCTGCGGCCAGCCGACGTCAGCGGCCGTCGTCCGTCGTCGCTGCCGGTCGTCGCATCCCCGGCCAGTCCGTGTCGGATGAGGTAGAGCTCGGTAGAAGCCACGAAACGAAGGCTGGGCATGAGGCTGCTCGGCTGTCCAGCGGCGGGCGCTGCAAAAGCGCCCTATCCGCAAGGGGCGGCTGGTAGGGTGCCAAGTCCTGATGACGCTTTCTCGGACACTGGCGGTGTCGCTCGCCCTGATGGCCTTTGAGGTAAACGCCGCGCCGAGCAAGCCCAAAGCCCCCACGGCCGAGCAGGCCCAGGCCTTCGTTCAGAAGCTGAACGCCGACCTGCTCGACTTGTACGTGCGCGACCAGACCGCGCAGTGGGTCAAGAGCACCTACATCACGGACGACACCGAGCGTTTGGCTGCAGACGCCGACGACGCTGTCTTGGCCTACACCGCGCACGCGCTGCGGGACGCGCAGCGGTTCCAAGGTTTGAAGCTCGACTCGGAGACAAGGCGGATGTTGTACCTGCTGCGGGTCAACAACACGCTGCTTGCGCCCAACGACCCCAAAGCCCGCAAGGAGCTGTCTGAGCTGGTCGACAAGATGGAGGGCATCTACGGCAAGGGCAAGATACTGCGGGAAGGACGGAAAAGGGCCGTGCCGCGATTTGGAGCAGCTCTCCGACACCATGGCCCACAGCCGGGACTGGGACGCGTTGCTTGACGCCTGGACGGGGTGGCATGCGCTGGGGGCGCAGATTCGCCCCCTCTACCTGCGCTTCGTCGGGCTTGCCAACCAGGGTGCGCGCGACAACGGCTTCGCCAATTTGGGCGACCTCTGGCGGAGCGCCTATGACATGTCGCCGGCCGAGTTCGAGCAGGAGACGGAGCGCATTTGGGCTCAGGTGAAGCCCCTCTACGAGGCCCTCCACTGCTACGTGAGGGCCAAGCTGCAGGACGTCTACGGCAAGGAGCGCATTCCCGACGGAGCTCCCATTCCAGCTCACATCCTGGGAAACATGTGGGCCCAGGAATGGGGAAACATCTTCCCCCTGGTCGAACCCTACAAGGGTGTCAGCAACCTCGACATCACCTCGGCGCTCGAGGCCAAGGGCTATGACCCCATCAAGATGGTGAAGCGTGGCGAGGCCTTCTACGTCTCACTCGGCCTCGACAAGCTTCCGGAGACGTTCTGGCAGCGCTCGATGTTTAGAAAGCCGGCTGACCGCGAAGTCGTCTGCCACGCCTCGGCTTGGGACGTCACCTACCACAACGACTTGCGCGTGAAGATGTGCATCAAGGTGCAGGAGGAAGACCTGGTCACCATTCACCATGAACTGGGGCACGACTACTATTTCCACGCCTACTACCAACTCCCGGTACTCTTCCAAGCAGGAGCCAATGACGGCTTCCACGAAGCCATCGGTGACGCCATCGCCCTTTCGGTGAACCCGAGCTACTACCAGCAGGTGGGCATCCTCGACGTCGTACCGCCGGTCAACGAGCGCGCCCTCATCAACCAACAGATGAAGGTGGCCCTGGACAAAGTGGCCTTCCTGCCATTCGGTAAGGACATCGACCAGTACCGCTGGAATGTCTTCAGCGGCAAAATTCCCTCCAGCCAGTTGAACGCAGGCTGGTGGGCCATTCGTCTGCGAGACGGGGGGATTGCGCCCCCTGTGCCTCGGACGGAGGCGGACTTTGACCCGGGCGCCAAGTACCACGTGCCGGCCAATGTGCCCTACGCGCGCTATTTCCTAGCGAGGGTGCTGCAGTTTCAGTTTCACCGGGCGTTGTGTCGGGCTGCTGGCTTCCAAGGCCCGCTGCACAGTTGCAGCATTTATGGCAGCAAGGAGGCGGGGCAGCGCCTTGAAGCGATGCTCGCCCTCGGGGCAAGCCGCCCCTGGCCGGATGCCCTGCAGGCCCTTACTGGGGAACGCAAGATGGACGGGGGGGCGCTACTTGAGTACTTCGGGCCCCTACAGGCCTGGCTGGCTGAACAGAACAAGGGGCGCCGCTGCGGATGGTGAAAGTGGAATCCCTCTAAAGGGAATTGACTTCCAGCCTGTCGGCTCTTATGACGCCGCGACCTTGCGCTCGGGAAGACCCGGGCGAGGGACGGCCCGGGGCTCATTCCCGGGCCAGCACTGAAAGAAGGCAACAGCAATGGCAGTTGGTACTGTGAAGTGGTTCAACGACGCGAAGGGCTTCGGTTTCATCACGCAGGAAGGTGGCGGAGAAGACGTCTTTTGTCACCACACCGCTATCCAATCGGATGGATTCCGGACTCTGGCGGAAGGGCAGAAGGTCACCTTCGAGGTCGTCAAAGGCCCGAAGGGGCTGCAGGCTCAGAACGTCCGACCCGTCTGACGTCCGTTTGAGCAAGACGTCGGAAGGGGGCGCGCTCGCGCGCTGAACACTTCGCAACGTCCGAAGCCCGAGGCGCTCTCCTCTGTCAGAGGCGAGAAGTCCTCGGGCTTCGTTATTGCGGGGCTACCTGGGCGCCGCTGGCATGCCGGGCGTCGGTGCCGGCGGCGGCAGCGGCGGCTTCACTTCGAGCAATTCCACCTCGAAGACCAGCGCCGCCCCACCCGGAATTCCGCCCCGCGGCTCGCCCTTGTCCTTGTAGCCAATGGAGGCCGGACAGGCGAACTTGGCCTTTCCACCGACCTTCATCTTCTGCACGCCTTCCGACCAGCAGGGAATGACGTGGTCGAGCGGCAGCTCAGCGGGCTGTCCCTTGCGGTAGGTGCTGTCGAATTCATTCCCGTCGACGAAGGTCCCGCGGTACTGCACTCGGGCGACCTCATTGCTCTTGGGCTGGGCCCCCGTTCCCTCCACCACGGAGATGTACACCAGGCCGTCCGGGCTGCTCTGCGCCCCCTTCTCCTTCGCCATCTTGTCGAGAAAAGGTTGGTCCTTCTTCACGCGCGCTGCTGCGGCCAGCGGCTGGCGCGCTTCCACCAGTGCTTTGATGCGCGGTCCGTAGTCCTGCAGCGCCACCAAGGGCTTGGTGCCGGCAAGTGCGTCAGCGATGCCCTTCTTCATGATGTCCTGCTCGGCCTTGGAGAGATTCAGCACCTCCCAGTTGCGAGCGGTCGCGTAGGCGAGCACGTAGAGCGATTTGTCGTCGGCGGTCTTCAGCGGCCCGACCGGCACCTCGGGCTTGGGCACCGGGACGCCGCCGTCGGGAGCCGCGGCGAGGCTCGGACTGGCCAGGGCCAGCGAGGCGAGGAGAAACAACGGCTTCGAATGCATTGGCGGGGAAGTCCTTTCGTTGCTGGAGGCCATACCCCCAGCACGCGCGCTCGTTTAGCCCAAAAGTGCAGCCGCCGGGGGGCTTTTGCCCGCGGACGCTTTCTTGACCGTTCGGCTGGCGGCCCTACCGTTGGTGGCATGGACGAACAGCGCAGGTCGGGCCGGGCGGCCCTCGACATCCTTCTCAACAAATATGTGGGAGGTGTGCCTTACACGGCACGCGCCCGCGACATCAGCCCCGACGGGGTTCGCCTCGCACGTCTGCTAGAGCCGCAGCGAACTGGCCGGCGTGTGGGCTTGCAGTTCCAGCTGCCCGGCTCGGCCGAGGTCATCTACGCCGAAGGCGAGGTGGTGCGCGAATGGGTGGAGGCCGAGTCGGCCCACACCCATGCTGTGAAATTTACCCTCCTCACCGAAAGACACCGGCGAGCCATCCGGGATTACGTGCAAGGCCGCAACGGTCACTGACACCGGGGACATCCGTCCATCGACAGCCGGGGGGACGCAACCGGGCGCGGGTGCGCTTCCTTGACACCCGCGGACCCCCTCGAATTTCATGACGCTTCCGTCGCTCCCGAGGGAGGACTCGTGACCACGTGGGTGCTGTTGGCGTCCGTGCTGCTTGCAGCCGGCGCCCAGGACGACAAGAAGCCCGCGCCGTCAGCTGCGTCCAAGCCCGCGTCCGACGGCCGGACCGGGGTCGACTGGCAAGACCAGGTACTGAAGGCAACCGGTTCGGGTGCGCCGGACATGCGGGCCACCAGCCCCGCTCAGGCCCGTCTCGGGGCAGAGAAGGCTGCCCAGCTGGACGCCTTCCGCAACCTTTTGGGCCAGGTGAAGGGCATCCACGTCTCTGCCGACAAGACGGTGGGCGACCAGATGGGGCAGGAAGAAATCCGGGCCCGCGTTGACGGCGTCATCAAAGGCTACCGCGTGGTGAAGAAGCGCTACTTCAGTGACCAGGGCGTCGAGTTGGACGTGGAAGTGCCCCTCGCTTCCATCAGCCTGGCGGTCCTGCCGGCGCCGGTCGAGGTGCCGCCTCCAACAGGCGTGCGCTCGGGCAAAGACCGACACACTGGCCTGGTGGTCGACGTTCGCGGCCTCGGCGTCCAGCCGGTTCTCGCCCCGCGCCTTCTCGACGAGGTGGGCAAGGTGCTCTACGGCCTGGAGATGCTCTCTGAAGCCACCCGGCGCACCTCCGGGGTCGCCGCCTGGTACAAGAGCGCGGATACAGCCAGCCGGGCGCAGAGCGTGGGCGACGCGCCCTTGGTGGTGAAGGCAGCCCGGGCCCAGGGCTCGGACCTGGTCCTCGGGGCTGCCGAGGCGCGGGCGTTGGAGGAGCTGCCCCCCGGGGTGCTGTCGGAAGGCCGGGTGACCATTGTCTACAACTGAGCGGAGCACACGGACGCGCTGGCTGCTTCTCCCGCTGCTGGCGGCCGGCGCGGCGTTGGCCGCGGACAAGCTCCCCGAGGTGGTGACTCGCGAAGCAACCGGTGAGGCGGCCATTGTCGGGGGCAATGTCGACCGGGCGGCGCGCGAGGCCAAGGAGGCCGCGCTGAGGGAAGCCGTGGAGCAGGTGGCGGGGGTGATGATTTCGGCGCAGACGCTTTCGGCCAACAGTCAGCTCATTAGCGACCAAGTCTTCTCGCACAGCGCCGGCTACGTGCGCAGCTACCAGGTGCTGTCCCAAACCCAGGACAAGGGCGTGGTCAAGGTGACGGTTCGGGTCCTGGTCGGCACCAAGGAACTGGACCGCGACCTCCAAGCGGTGCAGGCCCTCGTCCACCGCCTAGCCGGGCGTCGACTCGTCATCCTCCTACAAGAACAGACCATCGACGACAAAGGCGTCACGGTGAGCTCCGGTGTCACCGCCACCGTCCTCACCGACGCCTTCAAGCGCGACGGTTGGACGCTGGTGGACCCGTCATTTGCCGCCGGCAAAGTCCACGTCTCTTCGGCCGTTGCCCTCGGCGCAGTGGAGGCCAAGGAGATTGGCACGCTGTCCGCGGCGGACATCATCCTCTACGGGACGGTCGCCTTCCGAGATGCACCAGTCGACGCGATGTTGCTCTCCGGCGGCGGCCAGCGGGCGGCCTTTCCCCTCACCGGGGACTACGACTTCGGGGTCTTTGAGACCTCGAGCGGAAGCCAGCTGGCGAAGGTCTCCGGAAAGCTTCGCAGCAGCGTCCAAGACATGAGCATTCAATCTCGCGAGGAGAGCGCCTACAACATGGTCCGTGCGCACGCCGAAGCAATTGTGACGCCGGTCCGCCAGGCGGTGGTGGAGTCGCTGCGCTCGGCCGAGCAGAACGGCAACCGCCTGGTGCTGGAAGTGGTGGGGGTCGGTGACTTCGCCTCGCTGCAGGCCCTCACTCGGCAGCTTCCCCAATGGAGCGCGGGAGTGCGGGAATTGACCAACCCAACACTCTCCGCCGGGCGCGGAAGGATGGAAGTCACCTACCTCGGCACGGCCGCCTCACTGGCCGAGCAGCTGGAAGGGAAGACTTTCCACGGTAAGAAGGTGGCGGTGACGGGCGTGAGCGGTAACACGCTCGAGCTGACGCTCGGCAAGTGAACCTCTTTCGGGTACAGCTTGGGCTCGGGCTCCTGCTCCTCGCTGCGCCCGCCGCTGCGGCGGTTGGCCAAGTGTCGGCGCTCGAGGGCAAAGCGGTGCGCGTCCCCAAAGCGGGTGCCGAACAGCCGCTGTCGGTGGGCACGACGCTCGAACTTGAGGACACCATTCGCACCGCTGGCGATGGCTCGGTCAAGCTTCTGCTGAGTGACGGAACGGCTCTAGCCCTCGGTCCGAACAGCGAGCTCGTCCTGGACGTGGCAGAGTTCTCGGGCCAGGAGCGGGGCGCTTTCTCGGCTCGACTGGTGTTGGGCCAATTTTGGGCCAAGGTGAAGAAGGTCGCGGCCGGGTCCACCTCACGCTTCGAAGTCAAGGCTGGCCGGGCGGTGGCGGGAGTGCGGGGGACGATTTTCCGGGTCGACGCGACGCCTTTGGTGGCGGGTTCGCGGCCTCCAAAGATTCGAGAGACATTGGTGCGGGTACTCGAAGGCAAGGTGGGCGTGGACGCGGAAATTCGAAAATCCAAGGCAGCGCCCACGCCGCCGCCGGGGCCCCGGCATGAGGTGCCAGGCCCCTCGGAAGTCACTGCCGAGGAGTGGGAGAAGCGCTTCGTCGAGCTTCAAGCCCGACAGCAAGTGTCCATTGGCGACACCTATTTCCGCACTGGCACCTTCAACCCCAACAAGAAGGACGCCCTGGACCGTTTCCTCGACAAGCATCCGTGAGAGTCTGGGCGGCTGTTGCCTGGCTGCTGGTGTTGGCCTCCGCCCCGGAGCCACTGACGCTGCCCGGGTTTCGGCTGCACCTCGACATCTCCGACGACATAGTCCCGGACCGGCTGGAGGCACTCTGCCGTCCGGGAGTCGTGCTTTGGCTCAAGACCAGCTCCAACCGGCTCAAACGTTCGCTGGCGGAACGAGTCGAGCGCGCCGAGGCAGCCTACCTCCAGGTGCATCCCCCCATGGAGGAGGGCCTGAGAGAGCAGTTTGGCCCCCGGGTACACCCTTGGGTCGCGCTCGAGGGGTTGGACGTCGGTGCCTACCGTCGCTGGGCACCCCTGGGAACGGCCGTGGAATTCGAAGGGACGCTGACCGAGGAGCGCGCGCGGAATGTCCTTGCCATACGTCCGCAGGCCGTTCACTGGCATCCGGACGGGCCGCCCTCGCACGAGGAGTGGGAGCGCGCGAAAGCCCTCCCTGGCCTCGAGGTGCGCCCTGGGACGCCTCTCCCCGCCTGCCCGCGTCCTCTCACGGGGGCGCACCATATCCGCCTGTCCGTTCCAGCCGCGCAGGCCGACTCCTCGGCGGCGGGGTGCGGGTTTGCGTTGCGGCTTGAAGTGCCCGTCGCCATCTCCTCAGCGGAGTTACGGACCCTGCTGGTGCAGTACCCGGGCGCCGAGCTTCGGGCCCAGGTTGCCAACGACGGCGACGCCGCAGCCGCCGCAGCGCTGGTGGGGCTGTTGACGGAGGCAGTCCCCACGGCCCGCATCGCGCCCGCGCAAGGAACGCGCTGAAAGGCGACGTCGGCCCCACCAAATCCCCGGATGTCGTCTTGACACCGTAGCCGGCGGCCCTGTTATCTCCCGCGCGCTTGGGGCCCTTAGCTCAGTGGTAGAGCACTACCTTGACACGGTAGGGGTCAGTGGTTCGAAACCACTAGGGCCCATTTAAAAACAATGAGTTAGCAAATTTCAAAACGGGGAATTCAGCAGTCGATGTCTAAAGGCTCCAGGGGTGGTAGGCAGCGACGGTCCTGAAGGGAGAAAAGGGCAGGGGCGACCGCCCCAGCCTTGGGGGGGCCAGGTAGTGGGGTAGGGGGGTCCGGACGGCGGTCAGCTGCGGCTGGTGACGGAGCCGGTGCAATTCAACCGACTGCCCACCGAAACCACCTGGCTGACCCACTGAATACGCCCCCTTGCCATCCTGGCGGTGGACTTACCGGAGTGCCTTGGCGCTCCACGCGGCGGCGCTCGATGGAGCGCTCGCCTTCACCTGCTGGGCGGGGAGGTCCATGTGAGCGCCGTTCTTCTCGTCTTCGTCGTCTTCGCTGTGGCCGTCTTCGCGCCGGCCGTCCTGCACTGGCTCAACAGCCGCTTACGGTTTGGGCGGGAGAGGCGGCACCGTTGAGGCGCTGCGTGCGCATCATCGCCCCGCGATGGTGAAGGCTTGCCGTTCGCTGTACGCGCCGCTGGTCGATGCTGGCCCTGGGGAAGGATGGGCGAGTGCACGCCTGACGCGTGGGCGATTGCGATGATGTACAAACCGGCTTGGTTCATCGGCAGGGGTCAGCCGGGGCCTAACAGCGCCGGCGGAGATGGGCCTCGGGTGTCGCCGCCGTTGACGGAGCTTCAGCCGTCGTGGTGAAACGCCCCGCTGCCCCGTCGGGCTAACTTCCGTCACCGTCAGCGGTCGGGCCTCCGGCCCACACTTTTTCGTCATGCCAGACGCCATTCACGTCAAACTGCCCGATGGGAGCGAAAAGAGCGCCCCGCCCGGCACCCGCATTGGCGACTTCGTCAAGACGGAAATTGGTGCCGGATTAGCAAAGGCCGCAGTCCTGGCGCGCTACAACGGCAAGCTGGTCGACCTTGCGACCCCGTTGCAGGAGGACGGGAAGCTGGAAGTTCTCACCAACAAGGCTCCCGAGGCGCTGGACACCATCCGCCACGACGCCGCGCACGTGGTGGCCAGCGTGGTGCAGAGGCTTTTCCCAGGCACCCAAGTCACCATCGGCCCCAACGTCGAGGACGGCTTCTACTACGACTTTTATCGCGAGAAGCCTTTTACCCCGGAGGACCTGGCCCGCATTGAGGAAGCGGCCAACCAGGAACTCGAGAAGGACCTTGCTTTCGTCCGCACGGAAGTCTCTGCGGAGGACGCGATCCGCTTGTTTCAGGGCAAGGGCGAAACCTTCAAGGTGGAGATAGTTCAGGACATCGTCGCCAAAGGCGCACAGACGCTGTCCCTTTACCGGCACGGCGACTGGGTCGACTTTTGCCTCGGCCCGCACGGACCGTCGACCGGAAAAATTGGCGTCATCAAGCTGCTTTCCTCGAGCGGTGCCTACTGGAGGGGGGACCACCGCAACCCGATGTTGCAGCGAATTTATGGGACGGCTTTCTTCGACAAGAAGGCGCTGGACGAGTGGCTTCACCGTCAGGAAGACGCCAAGAAGCGCGACCATCGCAAGCTGGGAAAGGAACTCGACCTCTTCCACTTTCACCCCTATTCGCCGGGTGCGGCCTTCTGGACGCCCAAGGGCACGGTGCTTTACCGGCTGTTGGCCGAGAAGATGCGGGCTTGGACCACCGCCGACGGCTACCAGGAAGTGAAGACGCCGCTGCTTTATCGCAAAGAGCTGTGGGAACTCTCTGGGCACTGGGGCAAGTACCGTGAAAACATGTTTCTGGTGCTCGACACCGAGACCGGTGAGCACGACTTCGGCCTCAAGCCGATGAATTGCCCCTCCCATTATCTGCTGTACAACTTCAAGAAGCGTAGCTACCGGGAGCTGCCTCTGCGGTTCGCGACGCATGACGTGCTCCATCGGAACGAGGCGTCGGGATCGCTCGGTGGACTGACGCGGGTTCGCCAATTCTCTCAGGACGACGCCCACATTTTCTGCACTGAGGCGCAGATGGCCTCCGAAGTGAGGCGCTTCATCGGACTCTTGGACCGTGTCTATTCCGGCTTCGGGCTCAGCTACGTGGCGAGGCTCGGAACGCGTCCTGCACAGCGGCTGGGGGACGACGCCTTCTGGGATGACGTCGAGGGCAAGCTCCGGGGCGTCCTGAACGAGTTGGGCGTCAGCTACTCAGACAACCCGGGCGGGGGGACCTTTTACGGCCCGAAGCTGGATTTCGAGGTGACGGACAGCATTGGGCGCCCTTGGCAGCTAGGCACCATCCAGCTCGACTACAAAGCCCCGGAGCTCTTCAACTTGACTTACGTCGGCGAAGACAACGCCGAGCATCGACCGGTGGTGTTCCACCGGGCCATCTACGGCAGCTTCGAGCGCTTCATCGGCATTCTGACGGAGCATTATGCCGGGGCTTTCCCAACCTGGCTGGCGCCGGTTCAGGCAGCTGTGGTGACGGTTGCCGACCGGCACCTCCCGTGGGCCCGTACCGTCGTCGAGCGGCTTTCCGCAGCGGGGTACCGCGTCGAGCTCGACGAGCGAGGGATGACGCTGAACGCCAAGATTCGGGAGGCGCAATTGCAGAAGCTGCCCTTCACTCTGGTCGTCGGCGATCGCGAAGTGGAAGCCCAAGGCGTCTCGCCCCGCCGTTACGGCGGCGAGGACCTCAAGGCCATGAGCCTCGAGAAATTCCAGACGCTGCTCCGCGTCGAAGGCGCGCCGCCCACTTGAGAATTGCCGCTGGTCGGCAGCTGCGTCCTCACACCCGTTTCCTTCGGGAGGTTGCTTTGCACGTCGTCTCGCCATGGTTGCGCAATTGGTTCGTGGCCTTTTTCAGTGGGTTGTTGATCGCCAGCAGCGCCGCGGCGCAGGGGGTCGTGCCCAAGAGGCCGATGCTGGTGGAGGTGGACCTCACCGACGCCCCGCGCCGGCTGTTTCACGCCCACCTGGTCATGCCAGTCACCCCGGGGCCGATGACGGTGGTCTATCCGAAGTGGATTCCGGGTGAGCACGAACCGAGCGGCCCGGTGGTTGACGTCGCTGGTCTGGTTTTTCGCGCGGCCGGAGCAGTGCTGCCCTGGCGACGCGACGATGTGGACATGTTCGCGGTCCACCTCGAAGTGCCGACTGGCGTCTCAGACTTGGACGTCACATTCGACTTCCTTTCGCCGCCGCCCGAGCTGGGGGGGTTTTCGGCCGGTGCCTCGGCCACCGCCAACGTCGTCCTCTTGAGCTGGAACCAGCTCGTCTTCTACCCACAAGGCGCCGAACCTCGAAACCTTCCGGTCCTGGCCAGCGTGAAAATCCCCACTGGCTGGAGGCTCTCGACCGCGCTGGTGCCCCGAGGTGCCGGTGGAGACACGTCGCGAACCAGCTTCGCGCCCGTCTCCCTGGCACGGCTTGTGGACTCGCCGGTCCTGGCGGGCGCTCACCTGCGAGAGGTGCCCCTTGGCACCGTCGATGGCGCTCCGCACTTCCTCACCCTCGCTTCCGAGAACCAAGCGGACATCGAGCTGTCTCCACCGCAGAAGGCAGCTTTCGAGAAACTGGTGGCCGAGGCGCACGCGCTTTTCGGGGCGCAGCACTACGAGAGTTACCGGTTTCTCACCACGTTGAGCGACTCAGTGGCGCACTTTGGCCTCGAGCACCACCAATCGAGCGACGACCGGGCCCACGAGCGCGCCCTGGTCGACCCTGAGCTCTTCCTCGCGACAGCCACCCTCTGGTCGCATGAATACAGCCACTCCTGGAATGGCAAGTACCGTCGACCAGCGGGGCTGGTGACTCCGGACTACCAGGTGCCGATGAAGGACGAGCTCCTCTGGGTGTACGAGGGGCTGACCGAGTACCTCGGCAACGTCCTCGGGGCGAGAAGCGGACTCTTGCCGGGACAGAGCGGACGAGACTCGATCGCGCTCGAGGCAGACGAGATGCAGCAGCGTCGCGGGCGGGTTTGGCGTCCGCTGGCGGACACTGCCGTCGAGGCGCCCCTCTTGTACAGCGCTCGGCCGGACTGGACATCCTGGCGGCGCGGTGTGGACTTCTACGAAGAAGGGACACTCCTCTGGCTCGAGGTGGATGCCACCATCCGCGAGAAGACGAAGAATGCCCGCTCGCTCGACGACTTCTGCCGGCGCTTTCACGGAGGAAAGAACAGCGGTCCGGAGCTCAAACCGTACGCCTTGGAGGATGTGGTGGCCGGACTCAATGAGGTGGTGGCCTTCGACTGGCGGGGTCTCTTCGAAAAGCGGCTGAATTCGACGACGGCGCAGGCGCCGCTGGAGGGCCTCGAACTGGCGGGCTGGAGGCTGGCCTACGGCCCGGAGCGCACGGCTCTGCAGCGGGCCTCCGACTACCGCGGCCAGCGCATCGACCTACGCGCCTCGATTGGCGTGCTGGTGGACATGCGGCAGGACCACGTTGGTGAGCTCCTCGACGTGGTTCCTGACTCTGCCGCCTTCCGGGCGGGGCTCGGTCCAGCGATGCGCCTGGTGGCGGTCAATGGACAGAAGTTTTCCGAGGTGCGACTCCGGACGGCCGTCGCGAGAAGCGCGAACGAGGCCATCGAGTTGCTGGTGGAGAACGCCGAGACCTTTCGCACCTACCCCCTAAAGTACGACGGCGGGGCCCGCTACCCCCACCTGGAGCGCATTGCCGGCCGGCCGGACTTGCTCTCTGCCATCCTTGCGCCCAAGACCGCCCCTGCGCCTTCCAAGGGGGGCTGAGGAGGCTCGCTGGAACCTGGGTTGCCTCTCCGGGCCCGGGATGGCTTGACTTGGAGCGTCGGGCGGGTATTTTGCGCCCTCTTTTTCGGCCCCTCCGTGGTTGGGGAGGGGTGTACCCCCAGGCTGGAGGTCGACTCACATCGCTCGTGACCAGAGAACCAACCGGCGCATCCGCGCGCGCGAAGTCCGCGTGGTGGGTGCCGCGGGTGAACAGCTGGGTGTCCTGACGATCGAAGCAGCGCTGGAGAAGGCCAACGAAACCGGGATGGACCTCGTCGAGGTCAACCCGATGGCCAAGCCTCCAGTCTGCAAGATCATGGATTACGGCCGCTTCAAGTACGAGGAGAAGAAGAGGGCCTCGGAAGCGAAGAAGAAGCAGGTGGTGGTCCACCTCAAAGAGGTGAAGCTCCGGCCGAAGACCGAGGAACACGACTACGAATTCAAAGTCCGCAACGTGAAGCGCTTCCTCGAAGAGGGAAACAAGGCACGCATCACCATCATGTTCCGCGGGCGCGAAATCACCCACAAGGAGATTGGCCAACAGATTCTCGACGACGTGGTCAAGGACGTGAAGGACGTCGGCGTGGTCGAGCAGGTGCCGCGGATGGAAGGTCGCCAGATGTTTATGATTCTGGCCCCGAACGCCAAAGTGGCACAGCGGGCCCGGGACTTGGCCCGCCAAAATGCGGCGGCCGCGGCGAAGGCGGCAGCGAAGAAGGACGGAGCGGTCGGAGACGATGAGAAGGGTGAAGAAAAAAGCAAAGTCCCTGCGGTCGCCCGGGGGACGGTCAAGGCCCCGGCTGAACCGGGCTGATTGGACGGGAAGGACGTAAGAATGCCGAAGTTGAAGACACGCAGCAGCGCAAAGAAGCGGTTTGAGGTGAAAAAGTCAGGCAAGGTGAAGTTCGCCAAGGCCTACGGCAAGCATCTCTTCACCCACGCCAAGACTGCCGGCCAGGACCGGCGGCACCGCGGGACCGGCTACCTGCGAGACATGGACGCTAAGAAGGTCATCAAGGAGCTGTTCCCCTACGGGGGCTGACGGCGACGAAGGAGTCACGAGGTTATGAGGGTCAAGAGAGGCTTCAAGGCGCGCCGTCGCCGAAACCGGATACTCAAGCTGGCCAAGGGCTATCGCGGCCGACGGAAAAACTGCTTCAAGCGCGCCAATCAGGCGGTGCAGCGGGCCCTGGACTACGCCAGTCGTGACCGTGCTCGGAAGAAGCGCGACTTCCGCTCATTGTGGATTGTCCGCATCAACGCCGCGGCCCGTCTGTCCGGGGTCAGTTATTCGCGCTTCATCTCGGCGCTGTCCAAGGCGAAGGTCGAGCTGGACCGCAAAGTGCTGGCGGATATTGCCGTGGCGGACCCAGCCGGTTTTGCCGCGATTGCCAAAATCGCGGCGGCCTGACGGCGACTACCGGCGCCAAGGGCGTCCCTGGATGCTTGGAACCGAACAGGGCTGCCCCTCGGGGCGGCCCTTTTTCGTTGGTTGGGAGAACGGCAGATGCGTGACCGGCTGGAGCGGCTACTGACGAGCGCGCGAGAGGAAGTCGGCCGAGCCACCGACGCCGCCCAGGTGGAGGCGCTTCGCGTCCGCTACCTGGGAAGGAAAGGCGAACTGGCCCAGGTGCTTGGTGGAATGGGGGCGCTCGCTCCCGAGGCCCGGCGTAACGTGGGCGAGGTCGCAAACCGGGTGAAGGCCGAGCTGGAGGCGCTGCTCGCTGGCGCGGTCCATGCCGTGGAACAGGCAGCTCTGGAGATGGAGCTGGCCGGTCCCCCGCTGGACGTCACCCTCCCCGGGCGCGGTCAGCCTCCGGGCCACCGGCACCTCGTCTCTCGCACCCTGGAAGACGTCATCCGCAGCTTTCAACGGCTTGGCTTCGATGTCTTCACCGGCCCTGAAATCGAGCTCGACGCCCTCAACTTCGAGGCGCTCAACATCCCCAAGGACCATCCAGCGCGGGACATGCAGGACACGTTTTACGTGGAGACACCGTGGTCCAAGGCGCCCGCGGACCAGGTGCTGCTCCGCACGCACACCTCGCCCGGCCAAATTCGGGCGATGCGCAGCCACCCACCGCCGTTGCGCATTGTTGTCCCTGGAAAGGCCTACCGGGTGGACTCGGATGCAACGCACTCGCCGATGTTTCACCAGATTGAGGGGCTCCTGGTTGACCGAGGCATCACCTTTGCGGATTTGAAGGGAACGCTCACGGCCTTCGTCACCAGCTTCTTCGGCGCCGACCGGAAGACGCGTTTCCGTCCTTCATACTTCCAATTCACCGAACCTTCCGCAGAGATGGATGTGAGTTGCGGGAGCTGTCAGGGGAAAGGCTGCCGAGTCTGCAAACTCAGTGGCTGGTTGGAGATTCTCGGCTGCGGGATGGTGCATCCCAACGTCCTCACCGCGGGTGGGTACGACCCAGCCGTGTTGACTGGGTTTGCCTGGGGAATGGGCGTCGAACGAATTGCCATGCTGCGCCATGGCCTGGATGACATTCGCAGCCTGTTCGAGAACGACATTCGTTTCCTGGAACAATTCTGACCATGAAGATTTCACGCAATTGGCTGGGAGACCTGCTCGAGATGGTGCCGCCGGCCGAAGAACTGGCGCGTCGTCTGACCTTCGCTGGCCTCGAAGTGGAAGGGGTCGACTATCCCGGCGCCCGACTGGCCGGGGTGGTGGTGGCCCGTATTGTGGCTGCCAGTCCCCATCCAGCTGCCGACAAGCTGTCTGTGACTCAAGTGAACGCCGGAGGCACTCAAACCCTCCAAATCGTGTGCGGGGCGAAGAATTTTCAAGTCGGCGACCTGGTCCCCTTGGCGACGGTTGGCACCATCCTTCCTGACGGCAACCGGATTGCTCGAGCCAAACTTCGCGGCGTCGAGAGCGAAGGGATGCTGTGCTCGGCCCGCGAACTCGGCCTGGCAGAGGATGCCGCGGGCCTGCTGGTCCTCCAATCGACGCTCGTCCCGGGGACGCCGCTCGCGCAGGCGCTCGGCCTGGAGGACGCCATCCTAGAGATAAACGTCACGCCAAACCGTGGAGATGCATTGAGTCACCGCGGAATTGCCCGCGAAGTCGCAGTACTGACCGCGCGTCCACTCCGCAACCTGTCGCGCAAAGTCCCAGAATCCACCGAGGACGTCCACGCTGCCGCCCGAGTGCGCATCGAGGATGCGCGCGGCTGCCGACGCTTCGCGGCGCGCGTGCTGGAGGGCGTGAAGATAGGACCCTCTCCGGAGTGGATGGTCCGGCGGCTCCAAAGCTGCGGTGTGCGCAGCATCAACAGCGTCGTCGACATCACCAACTACGTGATGCTTGAGCTCGGCCAGCCCCTCCATGCCTTTGACCTCGACCGGCTCGCCGGGGCGGAACTCGTCGTGCGCCGCGCACGGGCTGGAGAACGGCTCATCACTCTCGATGGAAAGGACCGAGCCCTCTCGACTGAAGACCTCGTGGTGTGCGACCGAGACCGCCCAATGGGCTTGGCCGGCACCTTCGGTGGCGCGGAAGCCGAAGTGTCCGAGGGCACCAGCCGGGTGCTGCTGGAAGGGGCAAACTGGGATCCGGTCACCGTGCGTCGGATGGCGAGGCGACACCAGCTGCACACCGAGGCCTCCCACCGCTTTGAACGTGGAGTCGACGTTGAAGCCGGCCCGGCCGGGGTCGACCGCGCAGCGGCACTCATCGCCGAACTGACAGGCGGCGCGGTCCGACGTGGCCTCATCGACGTCTACCCTGCGCCGACTGCCCCCAGCCTCGTCCCGTTGCAAGACGGCCAGGTGAGCCAGCTGTTGGGGGCCGAAGTCCCGGGCCAGGAGGTTTCTCGGATTCTGACGGCCCTCGGCTTCGTCGCCGAGGAGCGGCAGACCCCCTCCACGCTGTGGCGCGTTCCGAGTTGGCGGATGGACGTCTCCTTGCCCGAGGACCTGGTGGAGGAGGTCGCCCGGATTTGGGGCTACGAGAAGGTTCCCGCCACGTTGCCGGCACTCACCGAAAGCCTCAAGCCGGAACCCGTGGAAATGGAGGTCGAGCGACGGGTGCGCAGCGCACTCGCCGGCGCCGGCTTCAACGAGGTGGTCAACTACAGTTTCGTCGACCCGGCCCTTCTTCCGTGGCTGACGGAGCGCCCGCTCGAGGAGCTCGGGACGCCCGTGGAAGCAGTGAGTCTCAAGAACCCTCTCAGCCCGCAGCAGTCCGTCATGCGAACATCGCTGTACGCGAGCCTCCTCACCAACTTGGCCCACAACCTTCGCCAGGGGCAAGAGGCAGTGCGACTCTATGAGATGGGCCGCGTCTACCTACCGGATTCGGAGGGCGGAGTCGGCCTACGGCCGGTGGCGAAGGAGCCAATCCGTGTCAGTGGCCTTCTGTGGGGCCGCCGCCTTCCGCGGGGATGGACCACCGGCGAGGACACCAACGACTTCTTTGACGCCAAGGGTGCCGTCGAGACAGTGCTGCAAGCGCTCGCAGCGCCAGCCCTCTCCGCACAACTTGTCCGGCGTGCCCCCTACCATCCCCGGGCGTCGGCTTCGCTGGTGGTCGCCGAGACGGTGGTAGGAACGGTGGGGGAGCTGCATCCCAGGGCGGCACAGGTTCTGGAGCTGCCCAAGGGAGTGCAGCTTTTTGACTTGGACTTCGAGTCGCTGCTTCGGGTGGCCAACGTCGTCCCAAGGCTTCGCCCGCTCAACCGCTTCCCGGCCGTGTTGCGCGACCTGGCCGTGGTGGTGCCGCAATCGGAGCGGGCCGAGGATGTCCGCGCCGTCATTCAGGAGGTCGGTGGCCCTCTTGTAGAAGACGTGCGAGTTTTCGACGTCTATGTCGGTAAGCCGGTGCCCGTAGGTCGGAAGAATTTAGCGTTCGCCCTGCGCTACCGAGCGCCAGACCGCACCCTCAAGGACGAGGAAGTCCAAGCCGCGCACACCCGAATTGTGGAGGAGGTCAACCGTCGGCTCGGGGCGGAGCTCCGGACGTGACGTGCGGGGGGTAGGTGTGTCTCGCCCAAAAGGTGAGTGAGGTCGCTGGGTTGACAGCTTCTGGCCCCTTTCGGCACAGTGGGGAACCATGACGAAGGCGGACATCATCGAAGGGGTCTACGAGCGGGTGGGCTTCTCCAAGAAAGAGTCCGCGGAGATTGTCGAGCTGGTGTTCGACACTCTCAAGGAGACGCTCGAGCGAGGCGACCGCATCAAAGTGTCCGGATTCGGCAACTTCCAGGTCCGCCAGAAGAATGCGCGCGTGGGGCGTAACCCGCAGACCGGGAAGGAAATCGAAATCTCCGCGCGGCGAGTGCTTACCTTCCGTCCGAGCCAGGTGCTCAAGAGCGCCCTCAACAGTGGCTACGTCCCTCCGGTTCCCGGTGCTCCGTCGTCGGACCACGACGAAGGAGACGACGACACGTCGGACGTCTGAGCGCCTTGACCTCAAGCAGAACGGCCAGTAAGGGGAGGGCCCTTTTTCACGGTCTACAGTTGCGAATCCGATTCCGGGGCGTGGCGCAGCCTGGTAGCGCACTTGCTTGGGGTGCAAGTGGTCGCAGGTTCAAATCCTGTCGCCCCGACATACGAAGTACCTGAAATTGCTCAGGAAGTTAGTTCCGGTCCGTTCCCGGTTCGCAGCTCGGGGCTTCATTCGCCAGAAGCCGAGCTGAACTCTCGGGCGGCCCTCGGCCCTCGGCCCGGCGGCCGACCCGTTCTTCGGTCCACCGGTCGTGTTTTCGGACGTGTACTCGCACCCCCACGCGCGTCTAGATCGGGGTGTTTTCGACCGAACCATCTCTACCTATGGGAGGGCGGCACGATGGGCACCAGAATCAGTCGACGGGACGTACTCAACGCAGGGCTCGGGGCCGGCGCTTTGGCCCTGGGAGCACCGGCAATTCTCGCCTACGGGCGCGGCGAGCAGCCAATCAAGATCGGCGATATCGATCCTCTGACGGGGAACTATGCCGCCGAGGGAGAGAGCCAAACTCGTGGGGCCAAGATGGCGGTCGCTGAAGTCAATGCCAAAGGCGGCCTGCTGGGCCGCGAGCTTCAGCTTGTCATCGAGGACAACGCCAGTAACGCGGGCCTTTCGGCACAGAAGGCCCACAAACTCATCGACCAGGACAAAGTCTCGTTTCTCAGCGGTACCGTCTCATCGGCGGCGTCGCTCTCCGTCAGCCAGGTGGCCCACCAGCAAGGCATGATTTTCATGGTGTCGGGCGGGCATACCGACCCCGTCACCGGGTCGCAGTGCCACTGGAACACGTTCCGCATTTGCACCACCACATACATGCTGGCCGCCGGGCTGGCCGGCACTCTCTACAAGAAATTCGGAGGGAGATGGTACTTCCTCACTCCGGATTATGCCTTCGGCCATACCCTCCACGACTCTTATGTGACGATTCTCAAAAAGCTTGGCGGCACCGACCTCGGCAACTCGCTTTCGCCACTGGGTACAACCGACTTTTCCTCCTACTTGATTAAGGCCGCCTCGACGAATCCGGATGTACTCATCAATCTCACAGACGGCCAGGACCGAATTAACTCGCTGAAGCAGGCTGCCCAGTTCGGGCTTTTCAAGAAGTTCGCCATCGGTGGCGGCTTGAGCGAACTCGAGGTGCTGCGCGCGCTGCCGCCGGAGGCGAAAACGGGCTGGGCGACGCTGGAATGGTGGTGGGACCAGGCGAACACCCCGCATGTTAAGGAGTGGGTGGCATCCTACCGAAAGGCGTTTCCGGACGGCTCTTACCCGAGCGCGCGGACCTGGTTTGGTTACGCCGCACTCCATTCGCTCGCCCTCGGCGTCGCCCGTGCAAAGTCGCTCGACGGGGTCAAAGTGGCGCATGCGCTCGAAGGCTTGGAACTGCCGCCCGAGGTGAAGCTGCAACCCAACCGCGTCTATTTCCGGGCCGCCGATCATCAGCTGATGACAAGCGAGTTTCCGGGCGAGGCCATCCCGAATGGCGCCTACCCGGACGTCTTCAAGGTCTCGCAGATCATTGCCGGAGACGAGGTTGCACTGCCCGCAGCGGAGACCGGTTGTAAGCTCGACTACCCGGCGTGAGGAATCAACCCCGGGTACAGACGCCGCGGCGACGCGCGGAATATCCAAACACCGCCTGGTTCTCAGCCGGTCCTCGCCGAGTCCGGCGTGCTACCGGCGCTCCTTCGTGCCGCCGCCCTGCGGAGCTAGCCCACTGCTGAGGAGAAAGGAACCTCATGGAATTGCTGTTTTTCAATGCCTTCAACGGCCTGATTCAAGGCGTCTTCTATGCGCTCATGGCCCTCGGCCTCGCTTTGATTCTGAGCCTCAATTCGGTGATCAACATGGCGCACGGAGGTTTTCTAGTCGTCGGCGGTTACCTGGCCTTTACCCTCACTCCCTACCTCGGTTTCTGGGGAGCCCTGGTCGTTGGCCCGCTCCTCGCCGGTGTCCTCGGCCTCGCGGTGGAACAGACGCTGATCCGCAGGCTCTACAAACGCGCCGACCCGCTCTATAGCCTCCTGCTGACCTTCGGATTGGCCCTCATCATCCAGGATCTCACGCGGACCATCTGGGGCGCCCAGGGGCTACCCTCTGCCGTCCCTCCAGCACTGGACCAGCCGCTGAGCTCGACGCTCTTCTTCATCACCGGCTACCGCGTGGTCATCATCGCGATCACCGTCGCCGTAACCGTCGGGTTGTATCTGCTCCTGCGGTATACCCTGGTCGGCATTCGCATTCGCGCCGGAACGCGGGATATCGAAAGCGTGTCAGCGCTGGGGGTCAACATCTACCGGCTGCGCGCTCTGAATTTCGGAATCGGCTGCTTTTTCGCGGGGCTTGCCGGCGCGCTGGCAGCGGGAATCCTTGGACTGACCCCACCCATGGGCGACAGCCTGCTCATGCCTAGTTTCGTCGCCGTCATCGTGGGCGGCGTGGGCAGCCTGGGGGGAGCGGTGCTGGGAGGATTGCTCATCGGTCTGGCCGCAGGAATCACAACCACGTACTACCCCGCAGCCAGCGAAGCAGTGATCTATTTCCTGATGCTCGTCGTTCTGGTGATCAGGCCTCGCGGGCTGATGGGCAAAGAGGGTTTGTTCGAATGAATTTCCGGATCGCCCGGAGGATACGGCGCTACGGGATTCTCATCCTCCTTTGGGCGGGGTTGCTGACCCTGCCCTGGTGGATCCGCTTGGTTGGCAGTTACTCCGCACTCGGCTCCAAAATTCTCATCTATGGGCTGGCAACCATGGGTCTGAATATTATCTTCGGCTTCACCGGAGGCCTCTCGTTCGGGCAGGCAGCCTACTTCGGCATCGGCGCCTACGGCGCCGGTATGACGCTCAAATACATCGCTCCAAGCACGCCCCTCGCCATCATTGTTGGCACGGTCGCAGGAGGAGTCGCCGCCGCGATGTTGGGGCCGCTCGTGATGCGTCGGCGAGGCATCTACTTCGCCATGATCACCATCGCCATTGGCCAACTCTTCTATTTCTTGGCGGTACGCTGGGACAATGTCACCGGCGGCGAAGATGGGCTTGCCGGCTTCGAACGGCAGCCTCTTCATTTCGGCCACTTCGTTTTAGCTCTCGACCAGAGCCGTTTCTACTACTTGGTGTTGTTTTGTTTCACCGTTGGTGTCGCCACCATGCGCGCCGTGCTCGAGTCGCCCCTTGGCCATACCTGGGTCGCTATCCGCGAAAATCGGCGGCGGATGGAGTTTCTTGGAGTTCGGACGGATCTCTACGTGTGGGCCTCATTCGCCGTCGCCGGCCTGATTACCGGGCTCGCGGGCACGCTTAACGCCCTGCTGTTCAACTTCACCTCGCCCCAAGACCTGCACTGGATCCTCTCCGGCGACTTCGTGATGATGATCGTGCTCGGCGGGATGCGAAACTTTTGGGGGCCGCTTGTCGGCACGGCGATTTTCGTGGTGGCGCAGGATTATCTCTCGAGCATTACCGGCAATTGGATGACTTTCATCGGCTTAATCTTCATCGGGATCGTGCTCCTTTTCCCGAAAGGGCTACTTGGCATGGTCGCCCGCGGCACGAGGTCGGCGTGAGCTGGGGCGCGACCGACCGTGGGACGCTCGTCGCAACCTCTGGGGGTGCCACGGCACGTAGCGCAGAACTGCTGCGCCTCGAGCATGTTAGCCGCCACTTCGGTGCGCTCCGTGCGGTCGATGATGTGTCGTTTGGGATGTCCCGGGGGGAGCTACGGGCCGTCATCGGGCAGAACGGCGCCGGCAAAACCACGTTTTTCAACCTCATCAGCGGATTTTTTCCCGCCACCGCCGGTGAGATCTGGTTCGACGGAGAGAACATCAGCCATAGCACCGTGGTCGGACGCGTCGCTCGCGGCATCGTAAGGACCTTTCAGATCACCGAAGTGTTTCCCGACCTGAGTGTGTTCGAAAGCATCCGGGTCGCCGTCGAAGCGGCGAGCGGCGTCAATCGGCGGCCATGGCTTCTACGAAGCGCCCGTGAAGCGCTCGACCGTCGAGTCGCGGAGGTAATGGAGGCAGTGGACCTCACCCGTAAGGCGAACCGCGTCGTGGGTGAACTGGCGCACGGCGACCAGCGCTCGGTTGAAATCGCGCTGGCTCTCTGCATGAGGCCGAGGCTTCTACTGCTCGACGAGCCGACCGCAGGGATGAGCGATGCGGAAACGGAACACATGGTCGGACTCGTTCGGCGATTGCACACAGAATACGGGTTGAGCATCCTTTTCATTGAGCACGATATGGATATTGTCTTTGGGATTGCTCAACGCATCACAGTGCTCGACCAGGGCCGCACGATCGCCGAGGGACTGCCGGAAGAAATCTCGGCTAACGAGCGGGTTCGCGCTGCCTATCTGGGAGATGCCGGGTGACTGTTGCTCTCAAGGTCGAGAACATCCATACCTATTATGGGAAGAGCCATATCTTGCACGGCGTTTCCCTACAGGTGAACGAAGGCGAAATCGTCACGGTGCTTGGGCGCAACGGTGCCGGCAAGACGACCTTGATGCGCAGCCTCATCGGACTCACCCCGCCACGGGCCGGAGTCATCGAAATCCTAGGCCATCAGACTAGCCACTGGCCCGCACATCGTATTGCGCAACTCGGAACTGGCTACGTTCCTGAGGGGCGCAAGATTTTCGCTGGCCTCACGGTTCTCGAAAACCTCAAGGTCCCCCGAGGTCAGCCGGGCCAGTGGACGCTCGAACGTGTGTTCGGTCTTTTCCCGCAACTCGCCGTGCGGCGGATGCAGCTTGCCGGGCAGTTGTCCGGCGGCGAGCAGGAAATGCTAGCGATCGGGCGTCCGCTGCTCCTCAACCCGCGCCTGATGCTTCTTGATGAACCCTCCCAGGGGCTGGCGCCACTCATCGTCCGGGAGGTCATCCAGGTCGTGCGTCGCATGCGCGCTGAGGGCGTCTCGGTGCTTCTCGTCGAGCAGAACGCCCCGCTCTCGCTCTCAATCTCCGACCGTGCCTATGTGCTCGATGACGGTCGGGTCGTGTATGCCGGGGAGGCCAGCGACCTGGCGCGAGACACCGACTTGGTCCATCGCCTGGCGGGCGCGGCGAGCAAAGCAAAGCACAATGGCGGCGCCCCAGGCACCACGGGAAGCTGAAGCTTTCCGTTCGAACCGGTAGAGGCTTTGGCAGAGCGTCGAGGGTGACGAGCACCCCGGGGCCAACACCGGGATGGGCGGGGTCGCGCACCTCTCCACCCCGCGATGGAGGGAGCAGTCAGTTGCAACACGGAGTCCATGGCTCCTGGGGGACGTCACCGCACGTGCTGCCGCCGGTGTCCTGCGGTTGCATCCCGGTTGCTTCGTAGAGAGTCTTGGAGGAGCTTGGAAACCTTGCTCACACTTCGTAAGTATCTGAAATGAAATACGATGGCTGTCCTTCAGAGCGACATCCACCAATTGGGGCGCAAGTGGTCGCTGGTTCAAATCCCGTCCCCGACAGGCTGAGCCCCCGAAGTTACGACATCGGTGACTTCGGGTGCTTGGTTCCGGTTGCACCGGAGGCGCACCCCCGACCTCGCGCCGGCCACTAGAAACGGTAGCCGATGTAGGCCTCGAGGGTAATGCCGCTCATGTTCAGCTTCTGAGCGAGGCTCGTGATGTTGTTGACTCCGGTGAAAGTGAATTGGGGCTCGAGCCAGATGTAGCGCACCTCCGCGCCTACCAGTAGCGGGCCGAAATTCAGGTCGCAGCCAGCACCTCCGACCGCTTCAAACGCAATCTCGGTGTTGGAGACGCTCTGGCCGTTGACGACGGCGGTAACGGTCGAGGTCGCGATGGAGGCTCCGGCGCCGCCCTCCAGGTAGGGCGCGACAAAGAAAATCGGCAGCCGGAGTCTCACCAGGAGCAGGATGGGGACGGCGTTGGCGCTGGTCTGGCCTGCGGCAGTGGTGGTGCTGCCGGTGGTGATATAGCCCGCGCTCAGCTGCAGCCCCAGCAGGCCCCAGTCCACGCCGATGCCGCCCTCAATCGTATATGACGTTCCCCAGTTGAAGACTTCGGAGCCTGGAATATCAAAGGCATTGTTCGCCGTTGGGAAGTAAGGCCCTCCCTTGACGACAATGTAGGAGTTCTTCGCGTCGTCAGCGCGAGCCGCGGCAGGAGCGAGCGCGAGAAGCGCGAATGCTGCGAGAGCGAGGCAACGGCGAGTCGAGTAGTCCAAAGGGAACTCCCTGGGCTGTGAAGCTCAAGAATGAGACGCGAAACCCTAGGCCGAAAAGCGAAACTTCAGCAATTTGGGCACCAGGGTGGCGCGAAAGGTCAAGGTTGCCCGGCGCAGGAGACCCGGGGCTAGGGCTTGGCCCCTGTCTGCGCCGAGGCGGACGAAGGGCGTGCAGCAAGCAGAGATAGCCAACCTTTCGCCCAAGGTCCAAAGCGTTGAAGCCCCTCGAACCGCCGGGCGCTGGCCAGGCCTCACCCTCCTCACCTGGCGGGCAAGTTTGCGCTGCATTCCTGGACCGCGGCCGACGGACGAGAGCTACTGAGACAGCCGGCGAAGCGTGAGGCCGGCGCCGAGCAGCGCAAGCACCCCACCGGTGAGAGCCACCAACGGCAGCGGACTTGCCGTCTTCGGAAGATGCTTCGGGGCGGGCGCGGCTGCCACCGCTTCCGGTGCTGGAGCGGGTGTTGCGGCCGGAGCGGCCGGTGTCACGTGCGCGTCAACCTTCCTCATCGTCGTCACCTGCGGCGGGTACTTGGTGACGATGGTCGCGGTCAGCCGCTCACCCGCATGCAAGTCGCTCACCTTAACTTCCTTCCCATTCTGGATGATGGTGACGTCTCGACCTTGGGCGTCCTTGTTCGAGTACTTGACCAGCTCGCCGTTGGGGTTTTGCACCAGAATCGAGTCCATGGACGACTCGATGACTTTCCCCTTCACCACCTTCGTCACGGTGACTGGTGTCACTTCCCTCACATCCGTGATGACGGCCGTGATGTGGTCGCCGGGCTTGAGGTCGGCCAGAGTGACGCTTTTCCCTCCCATCTGGAAGTGGAAGCCGTCGGGAACAGTGTGCTCGCGGGTTACCCCGTCGGCCTCTTTGACGATGAGGGTATCCCCCGCAGCATAGACGACGACGCCGCTCTGCACGGTTGTGGTGGTGGTGGTGGTGGTGGTCCCGGTGGTGGTGGTACCGGACGGTTGTCCCTGAGCCATCGCAGGGCCAGCCAGAAGCAGTGCTCCGGCGATTGCTGCGATTGTTTTGGCCTGCCTTGTCATGTCGACTCCCTCCTGTGATTCGGTTGAGCTGTTACTCCTTGAAAGCTACAGGGCCTCGCGGAGCGGCGTCTTTCGGTGAAGATAAAACGGCCTGCACCACGTAGCGCTGGGGCGCGGCGCCAACGAAGTAGAAGGGAAAGCATGTGATTAGGGTCAGTGTTGGGGCCAAGCTCGGCGAGAGAACGCTCACATCCTCTGGCGAGACGAGGAATATTCTCTCGATTCGATAGACCTGTTGACCGCTGAGCGTCGTGAGCTCGATGGCATCTCCGGGCTTCGCGTCCTTGAGGCCGCGGAAGAAGCCGTCCCGGTGTCCAGCGACGCCGACGTTGCCCGACTCACCGGGGCGTGCGGTGCCTTCAATCCAGCCGAGGCCCCGGTCGAGTGTCCACTCATCTGTCCCGGGGAGGATGGGTCCTTCCAGGCCGATGCGGGGAATCCGCAGGATGGCCAGAGCGGCCGGTGCCGGTTCCTTCAGCGCACGCGCGTAAGCCTGAGTCCGCGCCTCCGCCCACAGTGACTGGTCGACGGACAGGGCTTCGAGGCTCAGGGAGGAACGCGCGGCGGGCGAGATTTCTGCCTGGCGTGCGCTCTCGAACCGGCGCACCTCCCGCTGCTTCGAGGAATTACCGACCACCTTCACCACCCCCACGAAAGTCAGCAAGCCGACGCCGAGGAGCCATGCCGCTACCTCGAGGCGCCCCAACCGTCCTCGGGACGGTCGCCCTCCGAGCGGCGGCTGGAGCTTGCTGTCAGCCGACTGGCCCACGCCTCCGCCGGCACGGGTATTTTTCCGCCAGTGAGGGTTCTGTCCTTCCGCCATCGCCCAACTCCCCCAAAAGAGTGGCCAATTCAGGCTGCTCCGCTGTCCAGCGACCGACAACACCCGGTGTATGCCACGTCTAGAGGAAAATTCCAGGGTTGGGTAGAGAATGGCGCTCTGCCCGTCCTTCCTGACCCCCAGAAATGCGGGTGCCCCCAGCGCCAGAGTGGCTCCCCCGGGCCCACCGAATCGGGAGCGCACCGCCGTCGCTCTGAGCCGTTTGGAAGGAGCGCCTCGAAGCTCCCACCAGGCGCGCTGACGCGTGCTAGTTTCCTTCGCCCGGTTCGGCCTCATTCAGGGGGGCGAGCGTGAACCTCTCGGCGCTGCTCGTGCTCATTGTCGTGGCCGCCGGATCACCTCCTGCAAGCGGCAGCGACCCGTTCTCGCTCACGCTGCAGGGCGCAGCGAGCCTCGGCACATACGAGGCGGCGGTCAACTGGACGTTGCTTCGGCTCATCCGGGAGAACGAGTTGCTTCAGGACCCGTTGCGGTCCCGGCACTTAAGCCTCGAGGCGCTGTCAGGCTCCTCAGCAGGGAGCGTCAATTCCCTACTGACCGCCGCCTTCTGGTGCGAGGCAGACGACGAGACCGGCGACCTTTCGGTGGATCAGAACCTCCTCCGCGATTCGTGGCTCTCCGTCGGCATGGACCAGCTCCTCCCCGGCAATCCGGAGCTTTACACCACGGCGGACGGCCTATTCGCCTCGTCCGCGTTCGACCCAATCATCACGAGCGTTCGGGACCGCATCTTCTCCGGGAGTGGGATCCGCTTCCGGCCCGGGTGCCGAGTGCCCATCGGGTTCACCCTGACACGGGTCGTCCCGCAGTTCAGGACGGTCTCTGGTTTGCGCATTCAGTCGCAGCAGTCCGTGGTGCCGCTGGTCTTCGAGGTGGATGGCACCGGGGTGGCTCGACTCCGCCGTGACCTGGGCCTCCCGTCCTCGCCGACGGTCGCGGACACCGTGGCGCTGGCGGAAGCCATCGACGCCTCGGGGCCGTTCGTGCCGGGTGATGAGGCCATCCAGGCGCTGCTCGCCTCGGCGGCCTTTCCCCTGGCCTTCGGGGCGCGCCCCCTGTGCGAATGCCGGCTGTCGTGTGGTGATGGCCAGCGCGAAGTGACCGCCAAAGATTGCCCGGGTCCCGTGCCGGGCAAGCCGCTCGGCAGCCTCACCTGTTCCGCCTACAGCGCCGCCCGCGCAGGCCGTCCGTTCAAGCTCTGTCGCAGCAACTTCGTCGATGGCGGATTCCTGGACAACGCACCCATCGGGTTGGCCGTGGAGCAGGCCGAAGTCTTCGCTCCCTCGCGGCCCCTTCATCCGCTGTCGGTCTTCTTCGTCGACCCGGAGGTGCGCCGACCGCGCTTCGACCCGCCCCCGGCGCCGGAGAGGGCCGCGCAAGGGATTACCGACACGGTGGCGCTGTTCACTGATTTGGTGAACACGGCGCGCGAGCAGCGTCTCGTTGAGGCCATCGTTTCCCGGCGCTGGAATCTCACCACCGATTCGCTTCTCCGGCGAACGGCATCGGCCCTTTCCTCCTATGGCTCGCTCCTCACACAACTGCAGGAGGCGAGAGTTGCGACCACCGAGCCGAGCCCCCCGACCTGGAGGCCGGCGAGCGCCGAGCGCGGAGCGTTCGGACGCGTGCTCGACCGTTGCCTTCGCCGCCACCCTCTGACGGCTGCGGAGCTGGATAGCTGCGCAGCGGCAATCGAGGGCGAGGGTAGCCTTGCCCCCTCACCCGAGGCCCGTACGGTGGGCACCGTTCCCCTGTCGCCCGACGAGGCACTCCGCCTCGCAGAAGCGGTCCCGCCTTTTATCGACGAGCTGGCCGCCATAGGACCCTCAACCGGCCTCGCCGCGCGGTCGAGAGTGGCCGCTGGGGGCGTGGCCTTCCTCGCCGACGAGCTGCTCCACTTCGCTCAGGTGGTGGGGGACGAGAATCTGCTGCGACGGATGCGCGCCGCCTGTCTGCGCTCGGCAGTGGCGGTGAAAGCGCTACCGGACCGGGCTATCCAAATCTCCCGTCGGACCATTGCCGATGCGCTCCAGCAGTTGACCGGGCCGGAGGTCCCACCTGGGGTCCGCGACGCGGCAGCGCAGATTCTGTCCACGCTCGCCACCACCCCGACGACACAGCTCTTCACTGGGGGAGTCTTCGTTCCTCTCCGGGATGCATTTGCCGCTGTGCCGCCGTCGGGTCTCTCCGAGGCGGTCCGCGAGGCAGCAGGAAAGCTGGTGGCGCTCGGTGAGCTCCGACCTCGGCTCGCAAACCTGAGCGATACCGCGGTGTCGCTCGCCCGGGAGGCGGCGGAAATCGAATCGAATGTCCGCGGCCAGCGGCGCATGGTCGTTGCCACACGCTTCAGTCCGCTCGCCGGCGCAAACCTCGAACACTTCGCCGGGTTCATGGACCTTCCGCTCCGCGAGCTGGACTACTACACCGGGGTCTATGAGGCGCTGCGAGCGACGGCCACACTCGCCTGTGCCGAGCAAGATCCGTATCTCGCCTTCCGGCCGTCGCCTGTGCTCAAGGCGGACGGGACCGGGGAGCTGGACGCTTCCCAGGAGCAGACCCAGGCGTGCATCGGTGCGGCGATGGGGACGTTCGTCGAGCATCTGCGGATTCTCACCTCTCCGAGGGCAGGGCCCGTGGTGCGGGCGCTCGCCCGCCGTGAGCTCGCCGCATGGCTCGGCAGCTCAAGCGCGGCGGACCGGTTCGCGTCGACCCCGGAATGGAGCTGGCTCGGTCCGGCGCCAGACCTGCGCTCGCTCGGCTCGATGGGCATCGCCCTGAAGGTGCTTCTGGAACCCGCCATGCCGTGCACGCCGTCGGCTAAGGAAGCGCTGTGCATCGTAGAGCTCAGCTTCCAGCAGTTCCTGGAACGGCTCGAGGCTGAGGGCTACCAGCCCGAGTCCCAGGCGATGAAGGCGGCGCTCGCCGACCAGGGTCGCTGGCTGGCGCAGACGGTCCAGAGGGCGCTCGACCGGGCCGGTGCGGTTGAGGTCGCCCAAGGCCCGTCGTCGTCCACCACCGGCAAGGCGGTCAACCTGCTCATTGGCGCCGGAGAGACGGTGAGCCGTGCCGCCGAGGAGGAGGGGAAAATCCTGTTTCAGGTCGATCCCTCGACCATTCCCCTCCAGCCCATCGCCAACGGGTCGTACCTGCCCATCGTCCTCGCGCACCTCGTGCCCTACCGGGTGGCACTCGACGTCGTGGGGGGCAGCCTCGCTCTGAGCTGGCTCGAGCCGCGCCTTCAGCTTGGTCGCTGGTTCTCGATTGACTCGACCCTTCAGGTTGTCGACATCCAGTTTAGCTCGGGCGTGGTCTCCAGCACTCTTGGAGTTCGGGGCGTGCTCCATCTCGGTCCGGTTGGAATCGGCTCCGGGCCTCGCTGGTCGCTGGCGTGGAGTGGCGGGTCGGAGTTCGGAGTCGAGTTCGACATCCTCATCCTCCAGGACAGGCTCGGCGTCTCCTTCGGTTTTCGGAACCTGACGGGGGGAAACTGGAACACGCCTTTCGTCGCCCTGACGGTGGCGGATCTCAACGGGATGCTCTACTGGCTCATCCCCGCGGCGTGGCGTTCCGGACGGTAGGCAGCGGTTCCAGGCGGCGAGGCCTATCCGCTGCACCTGGAATTGCGGGTGACTCTGCCACACCGCGAGGGAGGCGCGCGCCTGATGGCTCAGGGTTTGGTGGTCTCGAGTGGCTGTCGCGCGGTCGCGCGGTCCTGCTGCGCCGCGGCGACCAGCTGGTAGGCAACGTAGTACTTGAAGATGTTGGCGACGTAGGTGACGGTCTCCTGGCCAATCCGGTCGGCTGCCACGTACTCCACGTTCTTGAACCACCGGTTAGGGTCCAGCCCGCGCTTGGCAGCTTCCCTTCGCAGCGACTGGACGCGGTTCGGACCCGCGTTGTACGAGGCAAAGGCGAAGAGCCCTTTCGTCAGCGGGTCGAGCCCAGGTTCGTCGAAGTAGGTGTCCTCCACGTGGCGGAGGTACTTCACGCCGCCGTTGATGTTCGGCTCCAGCTCATGGATGTCGCCGACCTTCATCTGTGCTCCGGTCGCCGGCATCAGCTGCATGACGCCGACGGCACCGACGTGGCTGGTGGCGCGCTGGTCGAGTCGGGACTCTTGGTACCCCTGCGCCATCACCAGCAGGTAGTCGACGCCGTACTTCTGCCCATACTTCCGGAACAGCTCGACCGTCTTCTCGAACTTCTTGAGCTCGCTTCCCGAAGTGGCGGGGAGTACCGCGGACGGGTTCCCCTGGTAGCGCCGGAGCAGCGTGTTCCCGAAGGCGGTTCCCTTCCGGTGCCTCTGGATGAACGAGTCCAGCACTGCCTTCAGCTCGGGGTTGTCCTTTCGGATCATCCAGGCGGCGGACCCGCCGCTGCTGACCGCAACCGACGGGTCGAACGAGAGCTGCTTGTAGAGGTGCTTCCAGAAGGTTGCGTGAAACTGGTCGCAGACGGTGGTGGGAAGGAGACCGGCGTTCACCATCTCCAGCACATCCTCGTCCTCCAGTTCCTCGGGCACCGGAACCAGCTTCACCGGCTGCTGGCCTTGTTCGACCAGCCGCCGGTTGAGCGCCTCAAGGTGCTCCCAGTAGCTCGACGACTTCCGGACGTGGACCGGCTGTCCGGACAGCTGGTCCAAGCTCGAGATCTTCGGCCCCGAGGGTCCGGTAACCACCAGTTGGCTCACGTCCTCGAGCACGGGGACGGTGAAGTCCACCACCTGGCTGCGCTCCGGCGTGATGAGGAGGTTGGCGGCTGCGATGTCACCCCGTCCTTCCAACAGCGCGGGGATGAGCTGGTCTCGCGTCACCGGGATAAAGACAACGTGAAACCGGAGCGCCTTCGTCTTGAGGCGCCTGTTCACGTCATCCTCAAACGCCTTAATCATCTCGTAGGTCGCGCCGCGTTGCTTTCCCCGGTCCACGAAGTAGAGGGTCCGGCTGTAGACAACCAGCGCCCGCAGGACCCCGCGCCGCTGGATTTCATCCCAGTCACCCTTGGCGGGCGCGAGCACTACCTGTTTGGCAGTGCCCCCCTTGGGGGGCGCGGGGGAGTTGGCCTGGGCTGCAACCAGCGTCCCGCCCAGCAGGAAGGCGAGGACTCCAGCGCGAGACGCGCGCCCCATTGCTTCCCCCTAGCACGTGGCCGTGGACCTTCCTAGCTCCGGCGCCCAGGACCGGAGGATCCGTTGCCGCTAAACAGGCCTTGAGCAGCTCGCTCATCCTTCTGCACGCCGTCGTTGGTGGGCTTTTCCTTCGCGGCCGGCGCGACGCCCACGGCTCCTCCTGGAAGATGCACAGCAATGTCACGGACAGTGAGCCTGCCGGTGCCTACAGGCAGACTGGATCCGCCACGCTCCGGAGCGCGAAGTCGGTTGCGACACAGGGAACCGCAAGGTGTATGGTTTTTTTCATGCGCCCAACAAACCTGCTCGTCGCGTTGGCCGTCATCGTCGCTTCCACCGCGCTGGCCGATGACAACGCGCTGATCTCCGAAGCGCGGGCCACCGTCGATACCTTCAAGAAAACTGACCCGAAAATCGAGAAGTTCTTCAGCTCGGCGGCGGGCTATGCGGTGTTCCCCACCATCGGCAAGGGCGCGGTTGTGGTGGGCGGGGCCGGTGGCGACGGCATCCTCTTCGTGGGCGGCCAGCCGCTGGGGAAGTCGTCCATGGGCCAGGCCAGCATCGGGTTCCAGCTCGGTGGCCAGACCTACTCGGAGGTTATCTTCTTCGAGACGGCATCCTCGCTGAGCGACTTCAAGAAGGGCAACTTCGCACTGGCTGCGCAGGCATCGGCGGTGGCTCTCTCGGCCGGGGCGGCGGCCACCGCCAAGTACGAGAAGGGCGTGGCGATCTTCACCGCCACGAAGGGCGGCCTCATGTACGAGGCGAGCGTGGGCGGGCAAAAGTTCGGATACACGCCGTTCGCCGCGAAGAAGTAAGTGCCGGCGGGCCGGCTCCAGCCACTGTCAGGGCTGGAGTGAAACGCGGACGGTCGAGGGGGTTTAGCCCCACTTCCTCGGACGGCTGGCCGAGCCCGCGCTTGGGTTTACTCGGCCCCTTACGGCGGCTCGGCCGTGGCACCTTTTCGGGCCCGCGTCTGCACCCGACTCAGCCGAAACCCGACCGCGACCATGACGCCAGCTGCGCAAACAAGCTCGGCAACGGTGCGGGAGTCACTCGGGTCGGCCGCGCGCGGCGCAGCATCGCCATTGCCCAGCAGGACAAAGCCCGACCACGCGGCCGGTGGAGCCCCCGCTCGAATGCGCGCACGCTTGGCGGCGCAGAGTGAGTCTGCCAAGGAATTCCCCTTCTCCAGGGCCGAATAGAATTCGTCGAAAAATCGAGAGGACTCGGCGTCTCGAACCCGTTGCAGTGTTCCCACGACAGCCTGGCCCCCAGCGGCGAGGAACGGTCGGCTCAAACTCATCAGTCCTTCGGAACGGCGAATGAGCCCTTCGGAGGTGCTGCAAGCGGCCAGCACCACGGTCTTTCCCGCAAGGCCGAGCTTCGAGATGTCCTCGACTCTGAGCAGGCCATCGTCGGACGCGCTCCCCGAGGCCAGCACGATGGCGGAGCGCTCTGGCGCGACGGGGTCGACGATGGAATGCGTCGCGAAGTGCAAGAGAGTGAATGGCGCCAAGCTCATCGACACCAGCGAGCTTTTTGAAGCGGAAGCGCCGGAAAAGAGCCGACTCCCGGGCGGAAACGCTCGCACCGCCCGTTGGCCCTCGTCGTAAGCTTGTGTCAGCTCCTCGAGATGTTGCCCGCGCGCGGCCCACTGACGTGCAGCGCCGCTGGACAGGCCCGGGTTCGCCACGACCAGAGCCAACGCCAAACCTCCCGGCGCGTGCGGACGCCTCCGAATGGCAAGCCAAATTGCTGCGGATGGAACCAACGTCACGTTGAATCGTTCGGCCAGGAACGGACCGGACGGTGTCATCAACAGCGCGTCGAATGGAAGCTGGTGCAAGGGCCCATCGGGAATGAGGACCAAATGGCTGACTTCAGGTGGCAGGACTTCGAGGACTTGCTTCATCAGCGCCTGGTAGAGGACGGTGCTCCCCGAGCGTTCCGAGCCGTCACGACGTCCCAACACTTGGCGGAAGAAGTTCACTCGCAACTCGAGCTGATCGGCGTTCGGAATTTGCGCGACGCGAATCGCCGAGCGGGTGACGATGGTTGCCCACGACCGACCATCAACGAACGGCGCATCGGTCCGCGCCTCTGGACTCCATTCCTGAAAGGAAACGAGCGCCTCCCGCGGGGAGAGTTCCGCCTGAATTGCCTTCAGCGAAGGAAACGCGTCGTCCTGTCTCGGCAGGTTCACCCCGTTGGTCCGAAGGTCGAGCAGCTGGCTCTCGGCCGCTCGGAGCTCAACCACGGCTGCCAACCGCGCACTCGGTGAGGATGACGCATCCAGCAGCAACTCCTGATACGAGGTGATTCGACCCCGGAGCAGCATCTCGTCTCGTTGCCAAAGCCCCTTCGCTCGGTCGCGAGCGAGAACGTCTTCGAGCAGCGCGCGCGCGCGCATCCGCTCGGTGACTGAGAATGCGTAATCGACATCTCCCTCACGAATCTCACCGAAGCGCGGATCGAGCGCGAGCCCGGCGACCAACTCGTAGGCAAAGGCCAGCGTGTCCTCGTAACGAATCCGAACCTCGATGTCCTCCTGCTTGCGCCTGAGTTCCTCCAACTCACGAAGCGCCGCGTCGGCGGCCAGGCGCGCCTCCTCGCGCCGGCCAGACTTGATGAGCACATAGGCTCGGACCAGAACCGCGTGGGCGTGTTCCCACACTTGATGCGCGTCGGACGCACGCTGAGCGGAGCGATCAGCCAGGTCAAGTGCTTCGGACGGGTGCGCCGGTCGGCCGTCGATGAGGTTTCGAGCAAGTATCCATTCGGTGGAGTACGCCAGCCATCCTGTCCATCCTCCCTGCCGTGTGGACCGAGCGATGTTCTGCTCCAGCAGTCGCGTCGATTCCTCCGTGGGTCCAAGCAGCAGCGCGAGAACTTCCCTGGTACGAAAGCTCCCGTTTCCACCCAGGGTCATGTGGAGGTCGCGGCGATCCTCCTCTTTGAGCGCACGCCGCAGCACGTCCTCCGCGGCAGCACGGTCTTCCCGACCTCGAAGGGCCAGGTGCGCCATCGCTTCTCCCAGCCCCCCGAGCGCAATCGCGTGCTCGTCGGTACCGGGTCCGCTTTTCTTGAGGAGGTCCGAGCAGATGGCCTCCTCCCACTCGAAGTTCTTCGTTTGGTATGCGAGCCGCACCCGGGCCTCGAACACCTGGGCGCTGAGCCAAGGCGGGTCATCGCCGGCAATCGCATCCAGCCGCGCGGCGGCGCGCTCGGCACGCGCGACGTCATCTTTGAGAAGCGACAGGCGCAACCAAAACAATTGGACCAAGCGCCGTAGGTGGTTGCTGTCCGACTCCTCCGCGACGCGCTCGGCTTCGGTGAGGAGGCCTTCGGCCGCGGCGTCGCACCTGAGGTGGGTAAAACACTGGCTGCCGACCAGCGAGGTGAGCGAGTAGACGCGTCCAAAGGGCTCGCCTTCCCGGCGGAAGCCTTCCGCGGCGAGCCGGAATTCTTTCTCGGGCACCGCCTCCCCGCCAAACTCTCTCAGCAGCGAAAGGTACAGGCGCGGTCTCGGGTCGTCAGGATGGAGTTGCACCATCCGGACAAGAAGGTGCATCACCGTGTGTGCCTGTCCCTGGGCTGCTGCGCCGATGAGACATTGGTACGGGCTGAGGGCTTTCGGCTCTCGTTGGAGCTCCGCGAGGCAAGGCGCGACCACGTCGTGACTTGGCTGTACGGCCGCGAGGAAAAGCACCAACGTCAGCACGTCAGTCCAGCCGCGCCGGTTGGGGTTTGACCCGTGGCCGGCGAGGTCTCCTCCACAGCGTCTCCCTTGGCTCGGGAGTCTCGACCTTCCGCCGACGTCCTGCTGGGCCGACGTCGAGAAACGAGGGCATCCCCCGCTACTGCGAGGCGGGCGAGGCCCCGAGCCCCTTCATTCTGTCCTCTTGGGGACATCTCCTCCCCGACACCGGTACACTCGCTAGCATGGAAGGGCGGCATCGGCCCGCAATTGCGGAGCCATTAGCTCAGTCTGCGGCGGAAGACGCTTGGACAGCGCTCCGTGCCGTCTTGGTTCGCGCTGTGATGAAACACTGCCCGTCCGACTTAGTTTCACTGAGAGAGGATTTGGTCCAAACTGCGCTTCTAAAACTATTTGAACGGGGGGTCGACGGGGAAACAGGGGCCCCTCGAGCGTCTTATGTACGGCAGGTCGCGTTCACGGTGGTCATCGATGAACTGAGGAGGAAGAGGAGACAGGAAGCGCAACGGGTTGCGCTCGGGGCGCTGGGCGACGCACAAGCTGCTCCCGCAGATGTCGGGGTCGCGATTCGTCAGTGCCTCGCACGGCTTCCCGAAGCTCGACGCACCGCCGTGACGTTGTACCTCCAGGGTTCGCGGGCCTCTGAAACGGCGCGGGCCTTGGGCTGGAAAGAGAAGCGCGTCGAAAACCTACTGTACCGCGGCCTTGAGGAGCTTCGACAATGCCTGGGTTCTAAAGCGGTGGAATGATGATGCCCGTTCTCGACGCAGAGCAGCTCGCTGACAGATTCCGCAAGACGGACCCTCGGGACGTCCGGGACGACTGCCCGGCCGCCACGCAGCTCTGGGCCGCCGTCACCGGGGGGCTCGCCGCCGAAGAGGTGCGGAGAGTTGTGGACCACACGGCTCGCTGCATCGATTGCTCGATAGCTTGGCGCGTGGCACTCGACGTCAACCGAGAGACGCCTGATGCGCCGGGGGCTGCCTTGCTCCCGCTCCATCGGCGACGGGCACGTTCCCTGCTGCTTCCCGGTGGCTTGACGTTGCTCGCCGCAGGCCTTGCTGCCGCCCTCTTTTTTCAGGGCCCTTGGGCACATCCCTACCGAAGCGGCGCGCTCGAATTGGAGCGTGGCATCAAGCGGCCGTTGGACTCCCTCACGGCCCCGGGCCCCCAGCCCAAAGACGCCGTCGTGCTGCGTTGGACTCCTTACCCCGGAGCCGAGCGCTACTCGGTGACTGTGATGAGTAGCTCGTTGGAGGTCCTGTACCGAAAGTTTGGCGTGACGACCAGCGAGTTGCGGATTCCCCCTGAAGCTCTGTCGACTCAACCGTCGGGCGGCCGGGCACTTTGGTCCGTGCAGGCCATTCTGCCCGGAGGCCGCACGGTCGACTCGGAGGTCTTCACCGTGGACTTCCGATGAGCACCCGCCGCTTCCCGGCGGCGAAGCGCCCGAGGAGGGGTTTCCATCCCGGGGTACCAGAGTCGCAGTGAGCGTTCCGTGCGCCTGGGCCCATCCGGTATTGCCCATTCCCATCAGGGCGGGGCCGGTCGACGAGATGGTGAGTGAGAAGGTGCCTTCCGTCTGGGCGCCAGTCGACGGGTCAAACGTCTGCGTCCAAAGTTCAGTGTCGATGGCAGATGAGCTGACGAGCGTCCTGACCACTTGCCAGTTGGCGGCTGTGTAGGTTCCCGCCGCGAGGGCTGTCCGGGCAAATTGACCGCCGAAGTTGAGGTTGGGGTACGTGGTGGTGTTGTTGCTGATTGCAAAACCCCAAGCGCTATCCGTGCCTGTGCGGGCGCCGCTGACTGTGGCACTGCCGGCGGTCGGCGTGGGGCTGGGACTGCTCCCGCAGCCGACATGCGCCCCGAGGAAGAAGCCGATGAGCCGCGCTGGTCGCGTCATGTCCCTCTCCTCCTCGAGCCGCGCAAACCCCGGCGTTCGGCAGTTGGGCGGCGTCGATGGCGGGCCGAACGAGGGCTTCCCAACAAGCCCCTGGGGGCGCTGGGCACTCTCGGCTCTCCTGTCAAGAGTGGCGACGGGCCCTGAGGAAATGCAACGCAGCCAGAACAACCGAAAGGGCGGCGCAGGGTGCGCCCTTCCCCTGGAGAAGAAGAGCGGCCAGGCAGCGTCGGCTGCGCATGCGATTCACTCCAGTGTGGAGATGTCGAGGTGCCCTCTACATCCCTCGCGAAGCCGGGCGGTGGGACGACAGGTGGGATGTGCCGCCGAAAGGCTGTCGAGCGAAACGCCGCCAGCGACCACGCAGTCGCAGCTCGAGAGTCCGAGTTTCCGGGGAGCCCCGCTTTGCTTGACAGCCCCAACGCCTTCCTCAAGGCTCGCCGCCCCCCCGTTGCTCCGGTAGCCCTCGCACCGAGGATAAGAGATGAATACCCGGCGGCAATTCCTGAAGAAAGCAACCATGCTCGGCGTGGGGACGCTGCTGCCGGCCAGGGTGTTTGCCGCTGAGGGCCCGTCGTCGGGCGTGGGCGGCCTCCCGCTGGGCACCCTCGAGGCGTCCGTGCTTGAGGCTTTACCCGGCAAGCGACCACTCATCAAGCGGTCGTACCGCCCGCCCAACTACGAAACACCCGTCGAGGATTTCGACACCATCTTCACCCCGAACGACGCCTTCTTTGTCCGCTACCACGTCGAGTGGATCCCGGATGTGGCATCGGCCGAGTGGAAGCTGGAAGTCGCCGGTGACGCGGTCGCGAGGCCGCTCACACTGACGCTCGCGTCGCTGCAGCACGACTTTGAGCCGGTCGAGTTCGCCGCGGTGTGCGAATGCTCGGGCAATCGCCGCGGACTTTCGGAGCCCCATGTGCCCGGCGTCGAATGGGGGCCGGGCGCGATGGGGAACGCGAAGTGGAAGGGCGTGCGATTGAAGGACGTTCTCGCCAGAACGGGCGTGAAGAAGGAGGCCATCGAGGTCATCTACAATGGCGCCGACTTTCCCCTTTTTCAGCGAACCCCACACTTCGTGAAGAGCCTGCCGGTGTGGAAGGCCGGCGACGGGAACACGATGCTCGCCTGGGAAATGAACGGCGCACCGCTGCCCCACCTCAACGGGGCGCCCGTTCGCCTGGTGGTGCCAGGCTGGACTGCAACCTACTGGATGAAGCACATCGTCTCGATTCGCGTGGTGTCCCAGCCACTCAGAAACTTCTGGATGTCGACCGCCTACCGCATCCCGAAAGGCAAGTTTCCGGTGGTCGATCGCTTCCTCTCTCAGGAAACTGACGCCACAACGCCCATCACCGACATCTTGGTGAAGTCGCTCATCACCAACCTCAGCGAGGGGCAGACGTTCGCCGTCGGTCAGCTCGTCGAGGTCAGGGGCATCGCCTGGGACGCCGGCTACGGCATTCAGACGGTCGAGGTCTCAACCGATGACGGGAGGAGCTGGCGTGCGGCCGAGCTCGACACCGACCGGGGCCGGTTCTCCTTCAGAGGATTTCGGCATACCTTCAAAGCCCTGAGAGCGGGAAGGCAAGTGGTGCTGGCGAAGGCAACCAACCGAATGGGCAGCTCCCAGCCGCTTGAGCTGACTTTCAACCCAGCTGGGTACCACAACAACGTCGTCTCGCGGGTCACCCTCCGCGTCACCTAGGTCAGCCGTGAGAATATTCGTCATGCTCCCCCTGCTCGTCGCGTCGGCGTCGTTCGCCGACGAGAGGCCCATTCAACTCAAGGATGGTCCAGGCAAGGACCTGGTGGCTGGTCGCTGCGCGGTGTGCCACAGCCTCGACTACATCCAAATGAACTCGTTTTTTCTCGACCGCCAGGGCTGGGAAGCCGAAGTCAAGAAGATGGTCAAAGCCTTCGGCGCACCGATACAGCCCGATGAGATGTCTCGAATCGTCGACTACCTCGTCAGGAACTACGGAAAGAAGCCAGTGAGCCAGGCTTCCACACCGAGATAGTGGAGAGCTGACGCTCGGTCTCTGGTCTCGCTTCGGCAATGCCCGATACTCGAGTTTGCAGCGGTGGGAGCTACTTTAGGTCGTCCTTATAGACCTGCCCGTCTTTCATGACGAAGCCGACGTGCTCGAGGACTGTGATGTCCTTGAGCGGGTCGCCAACCACCGCGATGATGTCCGCGGCAGAGCCAGACGCAATGACTCCGAGCTCTCCCTCCATCCCGAGCATCTGCGCAGCTCTCGAGGTGGCCGCCTGGATGGCCGCCATCGGTGTCATCCCGAACTCGACCATCCGCGGGAATTCCTGCGCGATTGGCTCGCTCCACGAGAAGCCCCCAACGTCGCTACCGAAGGCGATTTTGACCCCCGCCTTGACGGCTCTCTGAAGCGATGGCCCATGCACGGCGACCCGCTTTCGGTCGAGCTTGCCCGCTGGCGTGTCCTCGGCGGCAAACCCGTGGTAGTAGACCGCCATCGTGGGACAGAGCCAGGTTCCCTGTTTGAGCATTTGCGAGATGGCGGCGTCATCCAATTCGAGGCCATGCTCGATGGAGTCGCAACCCCCATCCAGCGCGCGGCGGAGCCCCAGGCCGTTGTAGGCGTGACAGGCCACTTTTCGGCCCCAGCCGTGAGCCTCGTCGACGACGGCTTTAAGTTCCTCAACGGTCAGCGTCGGCTGCGAGACGAGCTTGCCCTGCTTGTCGACCCAGGAACGATGGGTCATGTACACCTTGAGCCAATCGGCACCGTTTGCAAGCTGCTCTCGCGCCGCCTTCCGCGCCTCGACCGGCCCGTCGACCAACTGGGCGCCCTTGGGGACGACGACCTCCGGCGCGTAACCATCCAAGTCGTATCCGCCGGTGGTTGAAATCGCTCGAGTGACGACAAACATCCGGGGGCCGGGGATGTAGCCGCGCTCGATGGCCTTCTTGATGCCCACGTCTCCATAGCCGGCTCCCTCAGTCTCGACATCCCGGATGGTCGTGAAGCCCTGCTCGAGGGCGCGTCTTGCCGCCACTGTGGCGCGCGCCGCCCGAAACGCGAGGGAGTCCTTCAACAGCTGGGAGTCGTATCCGCCTTCGGCCGGATCCTCGCCCTGCAGGAAAATGTGGGTGTGAGCGTCGATGAGTCCCGGCAGGATGGTTGCCCGCGAGAGGTCGATGACCTTGGCCCCCGCCGGAATTCTCCCGGCGGCCAATTCACCGACGCTCTCAACCCGATTGCCCCGGATAATGATGAGTTGGTTCTGCTTCGGCACAGCCGACAGACCGTCAATCAAGACGCCGGCGCGAATTGCAGTCACCGGAACGGACGGCTCAGCTGGCTCAGCCGCAGGCAGCGGCCGCGCGACGAGCGATAAGCACAGCGCTGGAACGAGACGGCGGGCTTGCATGGCGACCTTTCTGGTTCTCGTCATGACCTTTTGCGGAAAGCACGGAGCTTTCAAAGCAGTTCTACCCCTCCCGCTGAACTTCTTCCCACCCGCCACTTCCGCGGCCGGCTTGGAGAAGGAGGTGGGCCCAGCCAGCCGCCGTCCCTTGCGGTCTTTACTCCGCTGCCTTTGAGGCGAGGATTTCAATCACCGCAAGGTTTGGCATGAGGTTCGCCGGGATGTCGTGCCGCTCCTGCAGGTAGGCTGGGCTGTTGTAGGAAATGCAAACCTTTCCCTCAGCACTTTGCCAAACCAAAATCTTCAGCGGGAGGTCGAGGGCGCTACTGGGCGCCGCCAGCATGACCGGCGTCCCTCCTTTGGGACTGCCGAGAATCAGCAGCTTTGTGGGGGGCATCTTGAGCCCCACCTTGGCGGCCTCGCCGCTGTGGTCGATGACTGCAAACAGGTTCACCGCCTTCTCCTGAAGCATGGCTTTAAGTTTGTCGACGGTTTCGTCCACGGAGTGCTTGCTCAGCTTGTTGACAATGCCGTTGCCTCCACTGGTCGTCATCTTCATCTCCTCAGGGGCTACGAAGTGCAAACGAGCGCTGGATGCCGACTGCACGTGCCGGTCTACACCCTCCCGTTGACCAATACTTGCTGCCGCCGGAGTGAAATGGTTGTCAGGTTGCAGGCCGCCGGCTGCGGGAATGACCGCAAGCCGCGCCTCGGTGAACGCGGGGGTCGACGTCCAGTGAGTCGCAGGTGCCGCGGACGCTGAAGGCTGATGCAGCAAGCGCGACTCCCGACCTACCGGGGCTCGCTGGGGTGCCTTAAAAGGGCTCACCCGGGCAGCCGGTGCCGAAAACGGGGCGCCGCCGGGGTTTCGCACACGCCAGCTGCTTGAGGAGAGTCGACGCGGCACCTGGTAACGCTACATGCCTGTGGTCGGAAACTTGCCGGACCTCACCCTCGCCCTACAGTTCCGCGGGCGACACAACGACGATGACCTCTGCCCGACGAGTGACAGAATCCGTGTCCCTAGCAGGTGATTTTCGACAAGTTCTCTTCGCGGATTTGCTGGAGTTTTACTGCGTTAGTCGCCAGACGGCTGCCGTGTCGGTCACTGCGGGCGAAAGAGGTCGGCCACCCTCCACCGGCACCTTCTTCGTCGAAGGGGGCGCCGTCGTGGACGCGAGGTTCGAAGGGCAAGAAGGCGCGGAAGCCGTACGCCGAGCGGTCCATCGGCTGAACGATGGGGCCTTTCAGGTCGAGCTTGGCGCTCGCAGCCAGCGACGGACGGTGCATGAGCCGTGGCGACGACTCCTCCAGGAGCGGGGACCCCCAGGGGGAAAACTGCATGCACGGGGCGCTCTGGCGCCCCCAGGCTTCGAAGCGGCAGAAATCGCGGCCGTTCTTCCGACGGTGCCGTGGGGTCCCGCGGCTGGCCAGGACATCGTCACACCCCGCGGTGCCCAACGACCTTCCGTCTCGGACACTGTTTCGGCACAGCCGACGGCGGCCCTTCCCCGCATCGGGCGCGAGTTTCTTCCGGGACCTCTTGGAATTCGGGTCCTGGCATTCGCCGCAGCGCTGATGGTTGGAGGCGCTTTGGCCTTGGCCGTGGGGGAGATGTTGGACAGTACTTCAGGACTCGACGCAGGACCGCGCAAAGGGACATCGGAACGCCCAAAAGCACGGCCGACTCCCGTCGGCGTCACGGATACCGATGTCACCTTCGGCATGGTTGCACCGCTGAGCGGTCCATCGCGGGAACTTGGCCGGCAGATGAAGCTGGGCGTGGAGACGGCCTTTGCCGAGGCCGACCGCGAGGGTGGGGTTCATGGGCGTCGGGTTCAGCTGGTGGCAGTCGATGACGGCTACGAGCCATTCCGTGCTCGCCAGGTGACGCAAGGCTTGGCCGAACAACAAGGTGTCTTCGGTTTCGTTGGAAATGTGGGCACTCCGAGCGCCGTCGCGACTCTGCCCTACCTCTTGAAGCAGCGGTTGCTCCTTTTCGGGCCATCGAGCGGGGGGGCGTCCCTGCGAAAGGACCCGCCCGACCGCACGGTCTTTAACTTCAGAGCAAGCGCGCAGGAGGAGACGGCCGCCATCGTTCGATACCTGATTGAAGTGCGTCGCCTGCAGCCCGACCAAATTGCAGTCTTCGCAGAAGAGGATGATTCCCTGGATTCCGGATACCAGGGTGTTCTACGGGCGCTCGAGCGGTACCCGAATGCTCGCGCGCCTCTGAAGGTGACGTATTCCCGCAATACCAGCAACGTGAGCAAGGCCGTGGCGCAGGTCCTCGAGCGTCGTCATCAGCTCCGTGCAATCGTGATGGTCGCCACATACCGCGCGGCGGCGCGCTTCATCGAACGCGTCTCGGCCGTGCAGCCCCACCTGATTTTCGCCAGCGTCTCGCAAGTCGGCAGCCAGGCTTTGGCCGAGGAGTTGCTTCCGCTGGGTCCTCAATTCCCAAGCGACGTCATTGTGAGTCAGGTCGTCCCACTTCCCACCTCTCATTCCACAGCGGTGCTTCGCTACCGGGACGCGCTTGCCAGCTACGCGCCGGCGGAGAAGCCCGATTTCGGCTCGCTCGAGGGGTACTTGGTGGGCAAACTCCTGCTGGAAGGGTTGCGTCGCTGCGGCCGGACCGTCACCACGGAGAACATAATCCGCGCTCTCGAAACCATTCAAAGCCTCGACTTCGGACTCGGCACCCAAATCGCTTTTGGACCGAACGACCATCAGGGCCAGCACAAAGTTTGGGGCACAATCCTCGATGCGAGCGGGACGTACAGACCGCTTCAATTCGAATAGCAGACCGTTACCCGGCTCGCGCTATGGTTGAAGACGGGTTGGGGAGGGTGGCAGCCCATCCGCTTCGGCCGTTCAACACATTGAGGTGGAGATGAATGACTGGGTGCAGGTCCTCCTCCTTGCAGCGTTAGCCGTCGGCAGTTCGTCGGGCAAAGCCCCGAGCGACCAAGAAGACGCCGCGCTTCGCCATGCCCGTGAGCTCCTGAGGGGTACGCCGTTGGTGGATGGCCACAATGATACTGTGTGGCTGATTCGCGAAGACCCGATCTCTCATGGCGATGTCAGCCTGTACGACATGCGCAAACCCGGGCGCCACGAGACGGACTTGGCTCGCCTTCGGGCGGGCGGTGTGTCGGCGCAATTCTGGAGCGTCTGGATTCCGTCCTTAAGCGACGGAAGCGCGCGGATGCAGTTGGAACAAATCGATCTCGCCCGCCGGATGATTGCTGCCTACCCGGAGGTGTTGGTGTTTGCCACCCGTGCTGCTGACATCCGAGCGGCGCAGCGGGTGGGGAAAATCGCTTCCTTCCTTGGAATGGAAAACGGGCGCGCGCTGGAAAACAGCTTAGGCGCGCTTCGTGCCTACTACGCGCTGGGCGTGCGCTATATGACCCTCACCCACGGTCGAGACACCGACTGGGCTGATTCCGCCACCGACGATCCCAAACACGGCGGACTGACTCCTTTTGGGCGTGAAGTCGTCCGCGAGATGAATCGGCTTGGCATGCTGGTGGACCTCAGTCACGTCTCAGCGGCGGTGATGAAGCAGGCCCTCGACGTCTCAGAGGCCCCTGTTATTTTCTCGCATTCGAGCGCCAGGGCTTTGACAGACCACCCGCGCAACGTCCCCGACGACGTCCTGCGGCGCATGCCGGCCAACGGCGGGGTGGTCATGGTTACCTTCGTGCCCCCCTTTGTCTCTCAGGAGTTGGCGGAATGGTACCGTCCGCTGGAAAGGACGATGCAGGGGACCAAGACCCTTGCGGAGATGCGACGACTGGAGGCGGAGCGTGCGACTGTCGCTGGGCCACCACCGAAGGCCACACTCGCTCAAGTGGCCGACCACATTGAATACGTCGCAAAGTTGGCCGGCATCGACCACGTTGGCATCGGCAGTGACTTCGACGGCGATGGCGGCCCAGTCGGACTCGAGGACGTGAGCCGCTACCCGTACCTGTTTGCCGAGCTCATCCGGCGCGGCTGGAAGGATGAAGACTTGCGAAAGCTAGCGGGGGAGAACTTCATTCGCGCCTTCGCCCAAGCGGAGGCGGTTGCCGCTCGTCTGCAGAGGGAACGCCCGGCGTCCTTGGCCACCATCGAAGCTCTCGACGCGAGCAAGTAGGTTGGTCCGGGGCCCAATCTCGGGTTCGGGCGCTCGAAGCTGTCAAAACTTATACGCCAACGCGTAGAGGACCTCGATGCTCCTCACGATGAAGCGCGTGGTGAGGGTGCTTCCGTTCGCCGAGTTGGGAAAGGTGAAGTTGGGCGAGTTCCCCCAACTAAAGCCTAATCCGAAAGACCCCGACAGGTGTTCACCGTGCACCTTTGCACCCGCGGTGGCGCCATAGAGGTTAAGGTTCCGAAACACGCTGACGCTCGCGGGGCTGCTGGGAGAGTAGTCGCTGTAGAATCCCGCATGCAGGCTCCACCATTCGTTGAGGGAAACGTTGGCACCAACCGCCCAATTCCAGACCTGCTTGGTACCATTGGTGACTCCGGGAAACGGCGTCGAGGTGACGATGGGCGTCCCATTTGGCGCGGTGGTGGTGGTTTGAACCGGGGTTTGACTCGAGAGCAGGAGATAGCTGGCGACCGCCGCGTGGTAGCGGACATCCGCCTCGATGCCGAAGACATTGGACTGCCAGGCGAGTCCGAAGTCGACTTCAGTCGCAAGCTTGTATTCGAATGCTGCATCACGGTCTTTGAAGAAGACTTGATTCCAGGGCATGCCGTTGTTTTGGACGTCTTGATAGGTGAGGCCGCCACTGGAGAGAAGCTTGAGGCCGGGGAGGCGCACCACCGCGCCAACGACGAGGTTGTTCGTAATGTCAAACTGCGCGCCGACGTTGCCGGTGAGGTTCCAAATGGAACCATTGCCGTTGACCGTTCGCAGAAAGGCGTTTGCGGTGGTATCCGTCAGCGCCTGCGCAGAGAGGGTCTGAATCTCATTCAACGAGGTGAGCGCGACGCCCGCTCCCACTCCGAATCTGAGGCAAGGGAGGGGGGCGAAGGCCACCGAAAGCATGGGGACAAGGGTGGTCAGGCTGACCGTCGAGGAATACGAGAGACCTTGTTGGGGTTGCCCAGCCTCGATTCCCTGTACCCAGGACACGGGTTTGGTGATGGAGAAGCCGAGTCGCCAGACGGCGGAGTGCAGTACATCCTCGCCAAGCACGGCGCCGAAGTAAGAGGGGAGCTGGGCGATGCTGATGGCGCCACCGACGGCCTTGGTGAGGCCCTCCAGCTTGATGAGGTCGGCCTCGTAACCGGTACCGCTCGCGCCGATGGCTGTCTTTTTCACCAGCATCATTCCCGCAGGGTTGTACCAGCCCGCCGTTGTCGAGCCGACCCGCGCCACGAAGGCCCCTGACTCGAGCGCTTCCTCCTCCCCAATCAGCACGTGGTCGTAATTGGTAATGGCGATGCTGGGAGGGAAAAGCGTCCCTTGTTGGGCAAGCGCAGTTGAGGTCGCGAGGCCACAGACGAGCACAGCCAAAGGCCGGCATCCCCGCGCGGCCTTCATAGGTGTTTTCACGCCTTACCCCCTCCCGTCGGAATGTCCCGAGAACTGTGGACTGCCGCGCGACTTCCGTCCATGAAGAATTGCAGCCGCCCGCACGCCGGCGCGCCTTCACTGCGACCGCCCGACCACGCCAAAGCGTCCAGGACCGGTCCGCATTCGACGTCTTCCATGGGAGTCCGTGGGTAGTGCCTGCAGTCAGCGGCCAAAGGCCCCCGTGCACCTTGGGACGCGGGAGGCCTCTTCCTGCGGCAGCCTCAGCGTATGCGCGGGCGTCGTCGAAGGGCTCTGCTCCCTGGGGCAAACCGAAAGCGGTGTGTTGCGGTGGGTGCAGAGTTTACCTGGAGGGTCCCTTCATGCCGCTGAGCAATGGTGCGCTGTCGACTCCCGTCCGGGCGCCGCATACCCTTGCTAGCGAGAGGAGTTCAGGAGCCTGCATCGCCAACTGCTGCTTTCTCGTGCCGGCGCCTTCGCGCTGTTGCTGATTCCGGTGGTCGCTTGGCCAGATGACGTCATCGTTGGTCAACCCCACTACCAGCCCCTGCACACGACTGCAGCGGGCGGCGGAGCGGCCCTACGCAGTAGCTTCACGTCGACCGAGGCAGGTACGACGCCCGTCTGCATCAACAACCACCAGCTACAGTCACCCGTCCCTTGCACGCTCAACTTTCAGTACTTCGGCGGCGATGTCATCGCCAATGTGAAGGTGTACGCCGTTTTCTGGACCAGCGCGGTGAGCTCTGAAATTCAGTCTGGGATGCCTGGCTTCTACAGCACCATCGTCGACAGCGCTTGGGTCGATTGGCTCAGCGAATACTCGACCAACCTCTCGACTCAGGCGGGCACACACGCCGGCCAAGCGGGAACCCAGCAGATGATTGGGCGAGGTGTCTTCGCCGGGACCTACACCTTAACTGCGCTCTCCAAGACATTTCCGGCCTGTCCCGCACCGAATGCCACGCTCACTTGCCTCGCCGATGGCGACATCGCGAATGAAATCGATTTTCAGGTGAGCCAGGGCCAACTTCCACCACCAGACGCGGACACACTGTATGTGATTCATTTCCCGGCCAGCATCCGCATCAGCAACCCAAATCAGGTGTCGTGCCAGACGTTTTGCTCCTACCACGGCGTGTACCAGAACGCTGCCAAGCAGAGCGTCTACTACGTTGTTGCTCCTGACCTCAGCGCCAACGGCTGCGAGACGGGCTGCGGTAGCGGGTCGACATTCGACAACACTTGTGCCGCAACCTCCCACGAGGTTGCCGAGTCCATTACCGACGGCCAAGCAGGTCTGGCGAATGGTCCCGACTTCCCACTGGCCTGGTACGACAATGAGGCAAACAGCCAGGGCGAAATCGGAGACGTGTGCCAAGGCCACTTGGACACCGTTGGCACGGGTGGTTTGACTGGGTGCGCCGCTGGAAGTGCGGGCTGCTACATCGTTCAGCAACTCTTTTCAAACGTGGTCTGGAGCGGCAATCCGGCGAGCCAGCCCAACGTCGCTGCCTGCGTGGGGAGTCGATATGACTCGAACGACTACTCCATTGCGTTGAGTACGAAGTCCATTTCACTCGGCCCGGGGGCATCATCGCAGCCCATTCCGGTGTTGACGGCGCCCACAAGCGGAGAGCCGATCGCGATTACGCTTTCAGTGACGGCACTTCCGACGGGCGTCCACGCCACCATCGACGTCCCCTCGCTGAGCGTGGGCGGCGGTGCCAACCTGACGGTTTCAGCCGACCCAAGCGCCGCGCCACTACAGGATGGCGTCTTGGTGGTCCAGGCAACGGGGACGAGCGTGCACTCAGCGGCCCTGTTGGTGCAGGTGGACTCTGCGCCGACGGTAGCCATCACCAGCCCGGCTGCTGGAGCGACGGTGACGGGCTTGAGCAACGTGACAGTGGCGGCAAGGCCCGGCTCAAACACCGTCCTGAGCGGTATCTCCATCGCCATTGACGGGTCTGCCCCGCTGTCGACTGGCACGGCGAACAGTGTCAGTTGGAACACGCACAACATCCTCGATGGGAGCCACACCATTCACGCCACCGTCGTGGATGCCGACGGTGGGCAGGCCACTGCCTCCTTGAGTGTGGTCGTCAGCAACGGTGGCAGTGGAAACACCGGTCGCGATGGCGGTGGGGTCGTCGGCGGTTGCTCCTCGGTGGAAGGGGAGGGAACGCCTTTGGCGTTGCTGGTGCTTCTCACGTGGAATGAAGTTAGAAAGCGCCGCAGGACGGCGCCACGTCCCTCACGCCGCTGCGCATAAGGAAGTCCAGGACCTCCGAATGCTGGTGCCGGCATCAGGCTGCTCGCTGAGCCAGGCCGCCTGACGCCCGGAACGCAGAGGGTCTACGCTTGGTAACAGGCGGAGCACGGATGTTTGCCGAATGGCAGAGAAGCGCAATGAGGGGAGCATGAAGCGGCTTTTGAGTGGAGCGAGCTTCGTCCTGTCAGTCAGTTGGATGCTGGGAAGCGCCAGCGCAAGCCCAGCGACGACTCTCTCCATCGGAGAGAGTTTGGACAAGGTGGGCACCATCGAGCTGCCCTCGGGCATGCGCATTGTCATCGAAGAGGACCACAGTAAGCCGGTGGTGGCGTTGGTTGCTGTCATTAGCGGTGGGGCCGCCGATGACCCAGTCGGAAAAGAGGGACTGGCCCATCTGGTCGAGCACCTCACCGCGCGGGCGAAGCCAGACGGCAGAATTCAACGTTCCAACTTGCTGGACTTCGCCGGGGCGGCAAGTTGGAACGGCGCTACCACCCATGATGTGACGACGTATGGGGTGGTCGGGCCGAAAGAAGCCCTGCGAAACCTCCTGGTCATTGAAGGTGGCCGGCTGGCAGGGCCATTGGCTGGACTGGACGCGCACGTCTTCGAAGTGGAACGCGACAACGTGAAGGCGGAGCTGGCGGAGCGGGACGAGCAAGGTGCGCCGGGTGCGGTGCAGACGAAGCTGTACCAGGCACTGTACCCCGAGGGGCACCGGTACCATCGGCCGGTGCTCGGGACGATGAAGAGTGTCTCCGAGTTGTCGGTGGCCGACGCTCAAGCGTTCGTCGAGAAATACTATGTGCCGAGCAACGTGACGCTGTACGTCGCGGGGGACCTGGAGTTGAGCACCATTCACCAGGTGTTCGGCGCGACACTCCCCAAGCAATTCATCGAGGCACCAGCCAGTGGGCCGGTGCGGCCTCCGGTTCGGCTGTCGAAAGAGACTCCGGCGGTGCCGCCAACTCCGGCCACACAGGCGGTTGCAGCAGTGCAGGCCCCGGTCGCCGGCCCGATGCTCTACATCAGCTGGTCGTTGCCGCGCGGCTATTCGGCAGACGGGACGTTGGAACGGGCGGTGCGCTCTGCCATCGAAGCAGTGCCGATTTGGGTGAGTGCGACGTCCGACATCAAGGACATTCGCGCGACGCTGGTGGCAGGACGGGACAGCAGCACGCTGGTTTGTGCGGTGGCCCTTAAGGAAGGCCGCAATCCGGAGAAGAGTCTGGAGCGGGTGCTCGACCAGTTTCATCGCTTTTCGGACCCCAGCACCACCAAGAGCGGCCAAGAAGAGAACAGCGAGTTGGGCCCCTCCAACCTGTTCGCTCGGGGTTTCGCTCCCCCGATCAATGCCCAAACCGGCACCACCTTCACGGGGTCGATGGGCTCAGGTAACAACAGCGTCAACCCGCACATGAACGCCAACGGCGCCATGCCCCTGTCGCCGAGTATCAACGGCGACTACACGCTGGCCGTACAAAATAATAGGTCTGCTGAGGGCACGGTGCCGGTCCGCGTTTCCCGTTACCAGATGACGGCGCTAGTGGGCGACGTGGTGGAGACCGAATCCGTCCTCGGACGTGCGGTGGACCGGGCCACGTTGGCGCACTGGACAGGTGACTCCGAAGCGTGGGGGAAGGACATGACGGCGCTGACGGAAGTCGGCCCCTCCACGTGGCAGAACTTCACCCTTCAGTGGTTGAGCCGAGACCGCGCTCGTGTGGTGTTCGTCGAGCCCAACGGCGAAAGCATTGAGGCAAACGACAGCGGAGGACCTCCCAGCGTCTTCGCCGCCGACGACGCGCGGGTCAAAATCTCCTCCGGTGCGCTGAAGACGTATGCGCACGGCCCGGCGGGCGAAGCCCGAAGTGTGACCCTCAAGAATGGCTTGCAAGTCCTCCTGGTGCGTCGGCTTGGGGCGCCGACGGTGGCCGCCACCGTCGGCGTCAGAGGGGGAAGTGCAACCGCAGAACCCCTTGGAGTCGCTCAGCTTGCCAGCCGGTTGGCTGTCCCGCTGCAAGTTAACAATGGGCCGCCGTCGTCCTTTGGCGGCAACCTGGCCCTCGTCACTGGCCCGGATGCGAGCTACCTGGAAGGGCGTGCTGCCTCCGGAAACCTTGCAGCCTTGCTGGCTGTCCTGTCGGACACCGCCCAGTCCCTGCACGTCGACGACGGCCTTGCAGAACGTTGGAATGACTTGGTGGATGGACGGCACCGCTTTGACGTTTCCCCCAGTGCCGAGGCCGACCGCAAATTCCTGGCCGAGGTGTACCCTGGCTCGACGCTGGGGCGCACCGCGCAAGCCGCCGACTTCCAGAAGCTTGGAACGCGCGACATTAACCGCTGGATTGACGAAAGCTTTCGGCCTGGAAATGCGGTGCTGGCAGTCGTTGGCGACATCAACCTTTCGGAGACGGAAGAGCAGGTCCGCAAGCTTTTTGAAGGGTGGAAAGGGGAGCGGGCCCCGCAGGCAGAGGCGGCACCAGGGAAAATTAGAGAACGCCCCGGCCCCGTGCGTCTGTTGACGGTCGACCGTCCGGGGGCCGAACGGACGGAAATCCGGCTCGGCTGTGGCATCGAGCCGCAAAGCCCAACGGACCTCCTGGCCATACGGATGCTGGGTGCGCGGCTGCGAACGAAGCTGGGGACACTTGCACGCACGACGCTGGGGGGAAGCGAAGGCTTCGCGGGCGGGGCCACCCTTTCACGGGCCGGCGCCCGCGTGGATGTTGCTGGGGCAGTCGATTCTCGGGCGCTGACGCCCGTCCTGGTGGCCGCACGCAGCGAGCTTGCAGCGCTGGATGACTTAACCCTCGGGGAAGATGAGCTTGCACTGTTGAAATGGCGTCAGGCGATGGGGTGGAACACTCGCTATACGACCAACGTCGAGTTGGCCCGGGGTTTGGTTTGGGCGCGCCTTGCGGAGTTGCCGGCGGACTTGCTGCAGACGTATGGGGAGGCGTTGGCCGCGGTGACTCCGGAGGACGTGAGTCGGGTGGCGATTGCATGCCGAAAAACGGCCGTTCTCTTGCTGAGCGGAGACCCAGGCGTGGTGGATCGGGCACTCTTCGTGACGGATGGAATGATGTTGCGCAAGGGTCCCCAAAACTAGGCGCTCTCGAGGCTAGCCCGACGCGCTCATCAAGAGGGGTCTGTCGAGCGGGCCACGCCAGAGGCCGCCCCCCTCGGGCAGGAAAGCCTTTCCCGATTCGAGAGAAGCCCGCTGCGGCCTGCACGAGCGTGCTAGGACGTCGTCCTGCGTGCTCACCGCACTTTTTCGGACCAAAGGCGTCGAGGCTGCATGCGCCGACGCCGAGGCCAGCGAACACAAGCTGAGAAGGTCGCTGGGCGTCGTTGACCTCACGGCGCTGGGCATTGGCGCCGTCATTGGCGCCGGCATTTTCAGCGCGCCAGGTTCCGCTGCCGCCGGGGCGGAGGGTCGGCTTCCCGCGGGCCCAGCGTTGGTCATCTCCTACATCCTGGTCGCCGTTGCCTGTGGATTCGCCGCCCTCTGCTATGCGGAGCTGGCGTCCGTCGTTCCGGTTTCCGGCAGTGCCTATACCTACGCTTACGTCACCTTGGGTGAAGTCGTGGCGTGGATTATCGGCTGGGACCTCATCCTCGAGTATGCCGTGGGAAACGTCGCCGTTGCAGTGAGCTGGGCAGACTATTTCAAGACCCTGCTGGCGCAACTTCGGCCTCTCTCTTCCTCCGTGGCTGTCCACCACGCTGAACCATGCTCGAGAGACGCCAGGCCTCTTCGACGCTGCGCCACACGTTTTTGGTATTCCGATTGTCTTCAATCTTCCAGCCGGAGCGATTGTCGGTGCCATCACAGTGCTGCTGGTGCTGGGCGTGCAGGAGAGTTCGCGGGTCAATGCCTTTATGGTGGCACTGAAGCTGACCATCGTCGTCGGCTTCATCTGCGTCGGCGCGTTTCATATCAGCCCAGCGCACTGGGTGCCGTTCGCTCCGTACGGCATCCGGGGAATTCTCAGTGGAGCCGCCATCATCTTCTTTGCCTACATCGGCTTTGACGCCATCTCGACGACGGCGGAGGAGGCGAGGAATCCGCAGCGCGACATCCCCCGCGCGATGATTGCGACGCTCGCCATTTGCACGGTGCTTTACATCGCAGTCACCCTCGTACTGACCGGCATGGTGCCCTGGCGCGAGCTGGGCGTTGGAGACCCCCTTGCCAAAGCGCTGGAAGGGGCAGGGCTTCAGCGCTTGGCCGGATTTCTGTCCTTTGGCGCCGTCATTGCCCTCACCGCGGTCCTACTCGTCTTTCAGCTGGGGCAGCCGCGCATCTTCATGGTCATGGCCCGAGACGGGCTTCTGCCGCCATGGGCGGCCAAAATCCACCCTCGGTTCCGGACGCCGTACGTCACCACCATTCTCACCGGCGTCTGCGTCGGGGTCCCCGCCACGTTCGTGGACATCAGCGAGGCCATCGAATTCACCAACATCGGGACGCTGTTTGCCTTCATCCTCGTCTCGCTGGGTGTCCTCGTCCTGCGCCGCACCAAGCCGGACCAGCGGCGCCCCTTCCGCTGCCCGGGTGTCCCTTGGGTGCCGGTGGCGGCGGTGGTTTGCTGTGGCATTCTGATGCTGTATCTGCCCCTCATCACCTGGTTGCGCTTCGTGGTCTGGCAAGTAGCAGGGGTGACGCTGTATTTCCTGTACGGACGGCGGCACAGCCGCATGCGACAACCAACTGCGGTGAAGCCATGAGTCTGGAGGCCGACGCGCGATGGATGCGCACTACGACCAAGTGATGGCCCGCCGTGCCGAAGCGCCGGGCAGCGGTGAGCGTGCATACTTTGCCTATTCCACGATTTTGGACCGCGAGGCTTTCGAGGAATGGCGCCACCAGCACGGTTACGACTTCTTCGAGTTGCCCCAAGGACAGCTGGCCGAAGCGGTGGGCCTCGCCCTGGAGTACGACTTTCCATCCAAGTGGTGGGGCGGCCGCGTCGCCGGTCTGGTCGACCGGCCGGGTGCCTCCGTCTACGGGCTCCTGTTCCGCATTCCGGAAAAGGACTGGCCCATCATCCAACACAAGGAGGGGTGGGTGACGCACATGTGCGTCGAGCGCCCCGTCCAGGTCCGGCTGGAGGGTCAGGAGTTGGAGGCCACCGCCTTCACCACGGCGCCGACGCGGAAGAGCTTGGAGGGCCCCGTCAGCGAGCGCTTCGTAGCGGCGCTGGCGCGCGGTGCCGAGGCCGCCGGGCTTCCCGGGCCGTGGGTGTCCTCGCTGCGACGCGCGGCTGGCTGACGTCGACAGCCCGGGCCCCTTGGAGGTGTCCGTCTAAAGGGGGCGCGTCATGCGCGCCTCGAGTCGCGTCGTCCAGGCCGGGAAGGACGTGCCTAAGGCTTCAGGCGGGATGCCCCCATAGCGCATCATCGCCAGCTGGCCCCAGAGAGCTGCGTCGGCCAGGGAGGCTTGCTCGCCAAAGACGAAAGAACAGGTCCGAAGCGTTCGCTCGGAGGGAGCGAGCGCCGCCCGAGCGCGCTCGAGGAGGTCGGCAGCGGACCGCTCCCACGCCTCGACGCACCCAGTTCCGTATTTGCGCTCTTTGATGAGCGTGTAGAGCGCGCGCTCGGCGGGGCGCAAAAACTTACCCCGGACGGCTGGGGCGGCCAGCTTGAAGCAGACGTCCTCCAGGACCTGGTCACACCAGTCGGCGTAGGCCCACACCGGGCCCTCCAGCGGGGCGGGGGCGAGGCCCGGTGCCTGCGCCAGGATGAAGTGGGAAATGGTCCGCGAGTCCACATGGACGCTGCCCGAAGCGTCCACCAACACCGGCACGTGGATGTAGCCCCCGGTGAGCGCAACCAACCCGGAACGGTCTCCATACGGGACGTCCTCCACCTCCGCGCGCAGGCCAGCGAGGCCGAGGAGACATTGAATCTTCAGCGCGTAGCAGCTGTACGGGAACCGGTAGAGCTTCAAGCTTGCACCTCCTGACTCGCAAACGCCCTGTGGAAGTGGACCACACTGTCCAGCGGGCCGAGGAGCACAGCCGCAGACTTGTTGGAGAGGCTCAGCCGGAGCTGCTGGACGTTGCGAGCGTGCTTGCCCGAAACCAGCGGACGGTCAGCGGTGGCAGGGAGAGCTCCGCGGAAACGGGCTGACCGTCCCAGGGCTTGGCCTCCGTGGCGACGGAAATGTCGCCCTCCGACGTGCCGCCGTAGGCGCGGGCGTCCGTGTCCAGCACCATCCTGTAGGCAGATTCTCGAGGGAAGCCCACCCGATAATGTGGCCAGGGAGAGGCCGACAGGTTGGCCACCACCACCACGTCGTCATTCAGCGTTTGGCCCCGGCGGACGAAGGCGTAGACGTTGGCGCCTGCTGCGTCGGCTTGAATCCACTGGAAGCCCTCGGGGACGTCGTCGCGTAGGTGAAGCGCGGGAAAGGCCCGGTACTGCGCGTTGAGGTCCGTCACCAAGCGCTGCACGCCGAGGTGGGCCGGCTGGTCGAGCAAGTGCCAGTCGAGGCTCCGGTCGTGGTTCCACTCTGCCTGCTGGCCGAATTCACCTCCCATGAAGAGCAATTTGCGACCGGGGTGGGCCCACATCCACGCAAGGAGCGCCCGGAGGTTGGCAACCTTTTGCACCGGCCCGCCAGGCATCTTCTCGTAGAGCGAACCCTTCATGTGCACCACCTCGTCATGGGACAGAGGGAGCACGAAGCGCTCGCTGTAGGCGTACATCGTCCCGAAGGTGAGGGCGGTGTGGTTCTTGCTCCGGAAGAATGGGTCGACCGAGAAGTAGCGAATGGTGTCGTGCATCCACCCCATGTTCCACTTCAGGCTGAAGCCCAGTCCGCCGTCCTTCACCGGGTGGGTCACTTTGGGCCACGCCGTCGACTCCTCGGCGATGACCAGCACGTCTGGGTGAAGCGTGCCGAGGGTGCCGTTCACCTCGCGGAAGAAGGCGATGGCTTCCTCATTCTCGCGGCCACCCCAGCGGTTGGGGACCCATTGGCCGGCTCGGCGCGAGTAGTCCAAGTACAGCATCGAGGCCACGGCATCCACCCGAAGGCCGTCCACGTGGTACTGCTCCGCCCAGAAGAGGGCGTTGGACACGAGGAAGTTGCGGACTTCGTGCCGGGCAAGGTCGAAGACCAGGGTTCCCCAATCAGGTTGCTCCCCTCGGCGGGGGTCCGCATGCTCATACAGCGGGGTGCCGTCGAAGCGCGCCAGCGCCCAGATGTCACGGGGAAAGTGGGCCGGGACCCAGTCCACCAGGACGCCGATTCCCGCTTGGTGCAACGAATCCACGAGAAACCGGAAGTCATCCGGGCTGCCGTAGCGCGCCGTGGGCGCGTAGTAGTTGCTCACCTGGTAGCCCCAGCTGCCGCCAAACGGGTGTTCCGCCACCGGGAGAAATTCGACGTGGGTAAAGCCGAGGCGGCGGACGTAGTCCACCAGTTGGGGGGCCAGCTCCCGGTAGCTGAGAGGCCGATTGTCCTCCTGCACCACCCGACGCCAACTGCCGAGGTGCACCTCGTAAATGCTCAGCGGCGCCTGACGCATGTCCCACCGTGCGCGGGCCCCCATCCAAGCCTGGTCCCCCCAGCTGTACTTCCCAATGCTGTGGACCACCGAGGCGTTGTGCGGCGGCAGCTCCGTTCGAAAGGCGTAGGGGTCCGCTTTCAACATCGGCGGGCCGCCCGAGGCGGGCCGGACCTCGAATTTGTACTTGGCGCCTTCGCCAACCTCCGGGAGGAAGAGCTCCCAGACACCGGAGCTCCCCATTCGACGCATGGGGTGGATGCGTCCGTCCCAACCATTGAAGTCGCCGACCAGCGAGATGCTCGCCGCCGTGGGTGCCCACACCGCGAAGGCAGTCCCCTCGACGCCGCCGTGCTGAAGTGGGTGAGCGCCCAGGCGCTCCCAGGGGCGCTGGTGGCGCCCCTCGCCCAACAGGTAGAGGTCAACCTCGCCGAGCGTCGGCCAATAAGCGTAAGGGTCTCGAAGGGTGAAAGAGCGGCCTGGGTAGTGCACCTCGAAACGGTAGGGGAAGGCTGGCGTTCCAGGCAGTTCAAGGGAGAACAGCCCGCTGCCGACCGACGTCATGGGGAAGCGGCGCCCGTCGTCAGCAACCACGATTGCGGCTCGGGCCTCAGGTCGCCAGGCCCGCACCACCAAGTCCCCGCGAATGCTGTGCATGCCCAGCACCTGGTGTGGCTCGGGGTGGCGCAAGGCGACCAGTTGGTGGAGCGCAGCCTCCAGGGCGGCTCCCTCGAGTGGTGTCGAAGCGGGAGTCAACGGCGGATTTGCCTCCCTGGGCGGCGGCGTCCAGACGCGCCGCGAGCGTAGCCCAAGTTTGCCGAAGCGGAGCCGGTAGGTGCGGTGTAACCTCATCTTCGGCGCCCGTCTTGCCGCCCCCCTTGTCTTCGCCTCCCGCCGCGATGGATTCAGAACTCCTCGCCCGTGCCGGGCGGGGAGACCCCGACGCTTTGGAGGCGCTGTACCGGCGCCATGGCTCACGCGCGATGGGTGTCGCCCTTCGTGTGCTGCGGGTGCGCGCCGACGCCGAAGAGGTGCTTCAGGAAACTTTCCTCGAGGCTTGGAGGCGCGCCCGCGAGTACTCGCCGACGCGCGGCACAGTCGAGGCGTGGCTGTTAACCATCACGCGAACGCGGGCCATTGACCGGCTGCGCTCGCGCTCAGCGCGGGGCCGTCTGGTCGAAGCCAAAAGCGCCGAGCCGGCCATGTCCGCGCCCTTGCTTCCGGACGCGCTCTCCGCCGCGGCGCAGGACGCGTCGCGCATCCAACGCGCGCTGGCGGCGCTTCCTGCCGCGCAACGCCTGGCCCTCGAAATGGCCTATTGGGAGGGCCTTTCGCAAACGGAGATGGCCGAACGCACCGGCCAGCCGTTGGGGACGGTCAAAACCCGAGTCCGCTTAGCGTTGCTGAAGCTTGCTCAACTGCTTGGGCGCTGAACCTCAGGGCTGGGTCGGCTTTGCTTCTGGCCTCGGACTTGCCTGGCGGTAGAAGAGGACCACGGTGTAACAATGGAACTCGTTGTCGCTCGACTGGCAAACCACCCGGTCGACGACTTCGAGGTCTGGGTTGCCTCTCAACCAGCGCGTGATGGCCTCACCGAGCTCCTCACGCTCCTTCGCCTTGGTGGCCGAAAAAACCTTCACCCCAGTGAACATGGGCGCTCCCCCTTCCAGCCCCGTCGGCTCCGGTGTATGGCACGCGCCCCGAAAGACTGTCAAAGCCATCTCGCCATGCTCATTGACCTCCACGTCCACTCGCACCTGTCGATGGGGTGCCCGCTCAATCCTCGCACCGTCCTCGAGAGGGCGGCCAGCCACGGGCTAGACGGCGTCGCCTTCACCGAGACCAACAGCCAGGACGGTTGCGACGAGCTGCTTGCGCTCGACGGGCTCAATGGGATGCACGTCTTTGTCGGCCTGGAGCTGGTAACCGACCGCGGCCAGTACTTGTGTTTCTTCCCGCGCCCAGAGCACGCGCCCGAGCCGGTGCAGCTTTGGGGAAGCAACCGGGAGCGCCCCTGGAGTGCCGCAGAAGTTCTCCCACGCCTCCAGAGCCTCGGGGCGGTGGTGGTCGCGGCCCGCCCGTACGACCGCGACCTCCCCAACCCTGCGCTCGACTTTGTGTTGTCAGCGCCTGGACTGGTGGCAGTGGAGGGCTACAACGCGCGAATCCGCCAGACGGCGAACGACCTCGCGGTGGAGGCGGCGGAAAAGCTCAAACTACCCTGCATCGGGGGCAGCGACGCCCGGCTGACGCTGGACGAGGTTGGCCGCGGGGCCACTTTCTTCAAGCGCGCTGTGGCCTCGCAGGCGGACCTTCTCCGGGAATTGCAGGGGCGTGACTATTGGCCGGTGATGGTGGGCGAGCTGCCGCGGCTGAGCCGTCCGGGGGAGGCTCGCGAGCCGGAACGCAAGGTGCGGCGCCGCTTCAAGGGACGGTCCCGCTAGCGTCGGGCGCCTTCGACTCGACCAGCCGTCCGTCTTGGAATTCGGCAGTTCTCAGTCCGGCCGGCCATCCCCAACTCTCCCGTCGACCGTTGGGGCTGAAGCGAACCACCCGAGTCGAGGGATAGCCCCAGGCCGCCACCACTGCCTCCGGCGGCATCTCTGTCAGCGTGCGCTTTTCACTGACTGCCGCGCGAACCCCCTCATTCCACCCCTCCTCCGCCGACGCCGGTGGGAGGGGCGTCAGCCACTGCTCGACTTCGTCCCAGAAGGCCGCTTCGGAGCCGAGGGCGCCGTCCACCACCAACACTGCCTGCCGTCCGTTGCCGAGCTGCACAGTGACGTAGGTGTCGCGGTGGGCGCTTTTCTCGCCAAACTTCCCCACCGGAAAGTCGACATGGACGATGAAGGCCGCGGTGCCCGCCGGGATGATGCCCGCGAGCAGCTGGCCTGCAGGGGGCGGGTGGTCGCCGACTTGCCATTCCGGCGGCGGAAGTGGCGCGAGGGCCGGAGGCCAGATGCCCTCCGCCAGCCGGTAGGGCCGGGCAGACACCTGAAGCCAGCGGGGACCCTCGGCGCGCGCATCCTGGAGGACGGCTCCCCGTTCCGTCGGCGTCAGCGCGGCGCGGGGGGCGCAACCGATTGCCGCCATCACCGCCAGGCTCGCCAGAAAAGGGCGCACGGTGAAGACAGCTAGCTGCCGGAGCCGGAGTCACTCTTCCCGGACGACGAGCTCCCGCTGGAGGGCGTTGCGGCAGTGCTGGAGGAGCCTCCGGCCGCCGGTGTGGGTGGGCTCGCCGCCGCTGGCGTTCCCGCTGGGGCATTATTCTTGTCGGCCGGCTTGGCCCCGTCTGCGGCGGGCGCCGAAGAAGCATCGCTCTTCTTCGAGGCGTAGAGGTCGGCGCCCCAGCCGCCACCCTTCAGGACAAAGGAGGTTCGACTGACGACCCGCGACAGCGTTCCTTCGGCTCCGCAGGCGGGACAGCGCTCAGGCGTCCCTTCGTCCAGCTTCTGCAAGACGTCACTCAGCTTGTTGCAGTTGCTACAGGTGTATTCGTAGATGGGCATTGCAGTTCAAACGGACTGAGGGGAAGGGGATGAGGCGGCATCGGTTGACAGGCCGAGACGGACAAGGCTGCGTCGCAGGGCCTCCGGGCTGACGCCGAGTTGGGTGGCCAACACCGCAGTCCGCTCGTCTGCGGCGTCCGGCAAGGCTTGCAGAGCGCGTCGAAGGTCTTCGGTGACCGAGCGCTCAAAGTCCGCTGAAACGCCAAGGTCTTCCAGGTATTTGCGCCTGCCGAGCAAATCGAGCCGCGCCGTCCAGTGAACGGGCTGCAGCGCTTCCTGTCGAAAGCGGTCGCGGATGCGTTCGACAGCAGCCTTTAGGCCCAGGCGCTCGGCCCACGGCAACAGCTCGGTCGAGCGCACGCCCAAAGCCCAGGCGGTGCGGCCGAGGGCGCCGCGCTGCTCCTCCAGGGTGGACAGGACGAGCTCGCGCTCCGTCTGGAAGGCGCGTTCCAGTAGCCCCGCCTGCTCCAGGGCCCGGTCCAACCGGTGGCTGTCGACGTGCGAGGCCTGTCCCCGCGCGAGGGCGCGGAGCAGCGCCGGACGGTGTCCGTGTTGCGTGAGGAGTTCGCCCAGCTGGGTGCTGCTGAGCGTCTCGAGCGAGGGTTGCTCCGACGGCAGCTGAGCAAACCGGCCCCGAGGAGCGCTCGGCGTCAATTCTTTGGGCGCCGCCATGCGTCGCTTGGGGGCGATGCGCTGCGCAACCGTCGGCGCCGCCATGGCAGTGAAGCGCTGAGTGCCGAGCGGCGCCGACGCCGGGGGCTGGGAAGAAGCGCGGAGCCCGGCGCCCGGCCCGGTCGGCATCGGCGGTGCAACCGCTTGTCGGTTGGCGGTGAGGAAGCCCTTCAGCAACTGGTAGTACCCACAGGCCTCGCGCTGTGCGGCAAGCGCCGGGGTTGTGCCGCTGAGCACATCGACGACGGCATAGGGGCCGAGTGGCCGCGCCGCTGGCGGGGCATCGGTGAGTGTCCCGACGCGAAAATCCTCCTCGGCGGACAGCGTCGAGAGCGCCTCTCGGACTTCGCCCGGTGGTGCTGGCGCGCCGGCCCGACGGCAGAAGTCCGACACCGCCACCGCAATGGCGGTCGGGACTTCGTCAGCGGTTCGCTTGCGTGTCCAGAGGTTGTCCATAAGAAAAGGGCAGAGGGTCCGTGTACCATCTGTGCGCTTGAGGGTAGGCCGGATTGCAACATTCTAGAAATGCAAGCGGCGCGGCCGCGACGCAAGGGGAAGCTCCCCGGGTGGCCGGGATCCCCCTGGGGCCGGGCCCAGGGCTGGTGCTGTATGTGCTTTTGGTTGGCGCAGCCGGCCTGGCCTTTTTCGGCCGAGAGTTTCCCGGAAGGCTGCCGGGCGACGTGGAGCGGGTGACGCCCTTCGTGTTTGGCGCCTTCGTTGCCCTGTTTGCGGCTTACCGCTTCGTCCTCGTCCGCAGCCGCAAGTACCCAAGCTTCAAGGCTTTTTACCAGGTTGGTCTCGCCGTGGTGGTGTTTCTGCTCCTCTTGCCAGCGGCCCGAGCAGGCTACGTGCCGCCGCCGGGTCAGGGACTGCAGGCAGACCTCCAGGACAGCAGCAGTGCCCGGGTCCGGGCCCTGGCGGCCGAAGTGGCGCGTTACCGTCCAGACCCTGCACGCTATGCTCCGGCACTCGTGACAGCCCTGGAGGACGAGGACCCAGAGGTACGCCTCGAGGCACACCGTTCGTTGGTACAAATTGCCGGCGTGGACCTCGGTGGGCCGAAGACGGCCGGAGCCATCCAACGGTGGAGAGAGCGCTTCCCGTGACTGAATGGAGCAAGTCTGAGGTGCTGACGAGGTACATGGCCGAGCACGGCCTGAAGAGCACTCGTCAGCGCAACCTCATCATCGACAGCTTCTTCGACATCGGCGGTCATCTGTCGGTGGAGGAGTTGTGGAACAAGGTACGTTCGCAGGACTCCAAGGTGTCGGTCGCCACCGTCTACCGGACGATGAAGCTCCTCCACGACTGCGGGCTGGTCCATGCGCGAAACTTTGGCGACGGTCAGACGCGCTACGAGGCGGCGGCCGGTCGTCACCACCACGACCATCTCATCTGCACCCGATGCGGGACCATCATCGAATTCGAGAACGACCGCATCGAGATGCTTCAGGACCGGGTGGCTCGGCAGAATGGTTTCCGAGTCACCTCGCACAAGATGGAGTTGTACGGGCTGTGCGGCGACTGTCAGTCCGCCGCCCCCACCTCCGCGGAGGGCGGGCCGCGCGCCTGACCCTCGTCCTGGTCCTGCTGTGCTGGGCTGGCTGTGCCAGCACGGCGCCACGTCCGAGTTCCAGTCCTTACCTCGGCGTGCTGGTGGGTTTGCCGGACGCGAACGGGCGCTACCTGGACGTTTCAGCGTGGCAGGGAAGGGTGCTGGTGGTGCAGTTTCTGGCCAGCTGGTGCTTCCCCTGCATTGCCACCGCGCCGCGCCTGCAGGAGCTGGCGCAGCGCTATGGGAAGGCGGGCTTGAGCGTCGTTGCGGTTGGGATGGACCGGGAGGGCGCCCAAGTGTTGGCGCCCTTTCAAGAGCAGCTCGGCCTCAATTACCCGGTGCTGGTGAGCGACACCGCCCTCCGGGAGGGAAAGACCGCGTTCGGCCGCATCACCACCCTTCCCACCACTGTCATCTTCGGCCGGGACGGCACGGTCCTGACTGCCTTCCAGGGCGTTCCAGCCGAGGGCAGCTTGGAGCCATTCATCGAGAATGCATTGGCCATGAAGCCCTGAGTCGGACGGGCGGGCACAACGTGCGCCGGTGTGGGGCCCGCCGCTGCTTTTCTTGCCGCTTGGGGAACCACTGCTACCGTCCTGTCGCGCGGGACGGGGCTTGTTTCTGGCCCGTTTCGCCTCTCCCATGGGACGACGTGGCCTCAAATTCGCGGTGTTGGGCGCGGTGGTGCTGGCCGCTGTGTCCGCCTTGGATGCCAGGGGATTTCGCCGGGCAGCCCGCCTGCGCGCTCAAGTGGAGGCCCTGCGCCGCGCCAACCGGCAGCTCAGCGAGGACAATGCGGGGCTGACCCGGGAAATCAACGCCCAGCGCGTCGATGTTCGAGCGGCGGAGAGGGCAGTCCGCGAGGAACTCGGCTACGTCCGGCCTGGGGAGCTGGTCTTTCAAGTGGAATGAACGGCGCCCGCGCCATCCCCCTCCAGCTGCGCACCGCGCTGCGCTGGGTTTCGGCCGCACTGCCGGGGGCGGCTGTGCTGGCGGCCGTCGGGCTGTTCGCCGGAGGGCTGCTTCCGGCCGGCGGCGAACCGTCCTGGGCAGCGTTGGGGACCCTGGTTCTGGTGCTTGCTGGCGTGGCCGCTGGCGCGGCACGACGGACGCTGGGGGGAGGCGGTCCGGAGCCGACCGTCAGGGACGACCTCGCGCTTGGGGCTCCGCTGGTCGCGGCGAGCGTCCTGGTGGCGGCCTTGGCGGGGGAGGGCCTTTTCCCTCTGGTGTACTTGTTGATGGCGGGCCTGGTCGGCTTCCTTCGCTTCCGCGCCGCGTCCCTCCTCGTGCTGCTGGCGGTGGGGATGGATGGACTGCGGGTCATGCACCAAGCACCACCCCGGCCGGCCGAACTCGCTGCCCATGCCCTGTTTCTTGTCCTCTTCGCAGCCACCTACCGGGTCGTCCTCAACGCGCGCCTTGCACTTGCGCGACGCGCCGAAATCGACGCAGTGCGCAACCGACTGCGCGAGGTGGAGGAGGATGCCCGAACCTTTCGCCTGGTGGACTCAGGCAGTGCCGAGCGCACCGGCGGCCCGGGGGCCCAAGCGAAGTGGCTTTTGGCCTCTGTCCAACAAGTGGAGGGCGCGGTCGGCGCCGTCTTGGACGTCGCTGAACTTGCGCTCCGCAGTCACACCTGTGCTGCCTTCCTGCTGGATGCCGATGACCGAATGCTGCGGTTGCATGATTGTCGGAGCGCCTCCGAGGGCGTCCAGCGGGCGCCGCTCCCCGCAGGAGAGGGCATTCTGGGAGGGGTGGTGCGCCGCCGGGTGGCAGTCCGGATGGCCGGCGAGGGGGCCTGCGGGGCGTCGGCTGGTACCAAAGCAGTACCGGGGTGAAGAGCGTCTTGGCGGTGCCGCTCCTGGAGCGCTCCGGGCAACTGCGGGGCGTGCTGCTGGCAGACCGCCTGCAGCCGGAAGCCTTTACCGACGCTGAGGAGCAGCTGCTGGCGACGCTGGCGCGGGAGGTGCTCCGGGCGCTGGAGGTGGAGCGGGTCCTCGGCGAGGTACGACGGGGCCGGGACGAAAAGGCTCGTTTTTTTCGCGCCATTGAAGAGCTCAACCGGGCCGTCGACCCCGGGGCGGTGTTCGCCGCGGTGGTGGAGAACGCCCGCACCCTCGCCAACTTGGATTTCGTCGCGGTGACACTGGTCCAGCAGGAGGACGGGGCCCGACTGCACCGGGTGGTCAAGGTGGCTGGAAGCCCCACCGCCCGCGCCTTGGAGGGGCGCAGCTTTTCGGACAACAACGGGCTGGTGGCCAACGTCGTCCGCTACGGTACGCCCTTGCCGGGCCGAGCACTGCCTCAGATGGAACAGAGGGTAGTCTTCGACGACGGGACCGAGGTCCGGGGCCTCGGCGCACTTCGGATTCTCCCCTTGGTAGCGGCAGACCGCATCCTCGGGACGTTGGTGGCCGGCACCAAGGCGCGGGGCGCTCTCGGGGAGGACGTCCTTCGGATGCTGGAGGTGCTGGCCATTCAGGCAGCGCAGGCGGTGCTTCGCGCACAACTCTTTGAACAAACCGAGCGGCTGGCCACCACCGACAGCCTGACCTCGTTGGCCAACCGCCGTACCTTTCAAACGCGAGCCACCCAGGCGCTGGCGCAGGCCCGTCGTTATGGGCGCGCCTGTGCAGTCCTCATCACCGACATTGACCACTTCAAAGCGGTGAACGACACCTATGGGCACCCCGCTGGAGACACCGTGCTCCGCGGCGTGGCGCAGATGCTTCGGGAGCAAGCACGAGACACCGACGTGGTGGCTCGCTACGGGGGAGAAGAGTTTGCGGTGGTGATGCCAGAGACAGACCTCCGGGGGGCTCAAGTGATTGCTGAGCGGCTTGCGGGAGGCGGTGGCCGCCCGTAGCTTCCATACCGAACTCGGCCCGGTGCGCGTCACGCTCAGCGTCGGGCTGGCCGCGTCCCCACAGGATGGCGCCGAGATGGACGCCCTGGTGCAACTGGCCGACGCCTGTCTGTACCGGGCCAAGCGGGAGGGTCGAAACCGGGTGGTGACCGCCGAGGCGCTTCGCCCAGCGCACCTTCAAGCCGGCTAAGCCGTCCGCTCGACTTCCTCGCGCAAAGAGGAGAGGCTGGCCACAGCCGGTGGCCCGCCATCCCATCGCAGTCACCAGCCGCGCCAACCCCACCGCAGCTGACCTGGCCCAAGCCGAAAGCGTTGCCAACCGCTGGCATGTCCCGTACTTGGCCCGCGCGGCCCTGGGCGGCCTGGCGGCGCTGTTGACCCAGGCGGAGACGCTTCTCGTCGTCGAGCGGTCGAGCGTCTCGCTCTGGGATGGCGAAGGAGGCGCGCGGTGGTCCCCGGGCCTGGCGGCGCTGCGGCTGCGCGCGCTCGACGCGGGGGGACAGGGCGAAGCCCTGGTGCGCGTCGGCGGCTTGGCCGCGGGCGAGCGGGTGCTGGACTGTACGCTGGGACTGGCCCAGGACGCGCGGGTGGCGGCACGGCTGGTGGGGCCGCGGGGCCAGCTGGTGGGGCTCGAGGTCAGCCTGCCGCTGGCCATGCTGGCCGCCGAGGGGCTAGCGCGCGAGGCCGAGGAGCCGCGGAGTGCCCGCATTGAGGTTCACCAGGCCGACTGCCGGACGTACCTGGCTGCGCTGCCCCGCGGCAGTTTCGACGTGGTCCTCTTCGACCCAATGTTTTCCAAGGAGCGGCGTGCCCAGCCCAGCTTCGCGCTGTTGCGCCGGCTGGCCAGCGGGGGCCGGCTGGATGCTGCGACTCTGGCGGCAGCCCGGCGCGTCGCGCGGCGGGCGGTCTTGGTGAAAGGCCCACGCTACGGGCCAGATTTGAAGGCCTTGGGCCTCACCCCCCAAGCGGCATCCCGGAGCGCGCCCGTCGTCTGGGCCCGAGCGACGCCCGACCGCCCATGAGGGGCAGGGTGGGCCCTCTTACAGGGGCTGGCGGGTGGAGCCTTTGGGGGGCCCTTCACTGCCAATGGGAGACAGCTTGCCGGAGGGCGCCCCCGCCTGTTCATGGGGCATGAGTTCCCGCTGGCTGCGGAGGTACTGGCTGGGGGAGACGTTGAGGAGGTTGCTGACCCGAGAGGTGTACAGGCAGGCGTACTGCTCGACCTGGGCGCCGAACCGACTGTTTTCGTGCCCTTCCTTGAAGAGGAGTCCCCAGTAGGGGTTGTAGCCAGCCTCGACGTCCCGCTCCAGGGTGCCGGCGATGCGGTCGGCCTCCTTCAGCGCCCGCCGCAGACGCTCGAGCTCCGCCTTGGCCGTTCGCCTGTCCTGCTCAAGCGCCGCGCGTTCGGCATCCTCCGGGTTGTCGCGCTCGAGACGACGCTCGAGGGTCGTCAGCACTGCCTTGTGCTGGTTGACCGCGTCGTCGAGTCGCGCCCGAAGGAGCTCCACTTCCGAGAGACGAGAAATTTCCTCCCGTCGTCCCTCGGTGTAGCGGATTTCGTCCTCCAGCTCCTGCACCACCATGCAGGTGCGCCATAGCGACGCCTTCCTCGATTTGAGGATGTCGCCATAAATGTGGTCTCCCACGTACAGGACCTTCTCCCCAGAGAAGCCAGTCATCCGCTCAAGGCTCGCCAGGTTTCCTCCCTGGTACACCTTCCAGCGGTCGAGGGAGGTGGCCTCTCCCAACACCGTCCCCTCCTCGGAAGTGGGGTCAAGCTCCAGGAAGGGGCGATTGTCTGAAAAGAAGCCGGGCTTGTCGGCACCGGTGATGACCACGTCAAAGTAGTTGCGCCACGTTGGGTACTCCGCCGCAAGCCCATCGAGCAAATGCGACATGACGGCTTGGGTGTAGTCCCAGTGGGAGTTGGTGAGCAGGAAGAGCTTCTTTCCTCCCGACCGGAGCCGATGCAGGGTCGGGCCGAGCTCCGGGTCGCGGTAGATGTAGCGAGCAATGTCGCGTCGCACGGCACGCTTCAGGGAGTTGTCGCGGTGCACCGAGTCGATGGCCTCGCGCACGTCGTCGTAGAGGCGCCCATAATCCAGCCGGTGCCCTCGCGATTCCAGCAACTCAATGATGGCCGCGTAGGCCCAGGCCTCGGGGAGGGAGAAGAGGGTGTCAATCCATGCGTAGCGGTTACCCCGGAGGCGAACCGGCTCGTTTCGGTACAGCTTTTGCCAGGCCTCGTGGCCCAGTCGACGGAGGCCATGCCAAGCGCGGCCGACCTGCCCGAAGCGGTCGAGCTTGAGCAGATTGCCGTGGGAACGGTCCACCACCAGCCCGCGGATGACGAACGTGTGGTCGTAAGGCAGAAGGCCAATTTCCTGCGGGTAGCCATGGGCGGTCACCAACCGCCCCAGTGTCAGGTCAAAGGACAGCTGCTCGATGCGGCGCTGGTGGTAGATGGCCAACGTGTAGTCCATGTCGAAGCCGACCATTTCCACGCTCGCCAGCCGGAGGTTGCGGTTGACGAAAACGCCCCGGGCGCGGTCCGCCTCGCGCCGCTCGCGGGGCGCCGCCAACAGGCGGCCCAGCTCCGCGTCGTCGAGCAGCCCAAGCGCGTCCTCTTCCGCCGCCCGCGCTTCGGCTGACTGAGGCCCTTCCGAGGCGCCGCCATGGACAACCGAGAGAGGGAGCGCGGCAGGCGGTGGAGCTGGGTTGGCGGAGCGCATGGGGGGAATGCTGACACAACCACGTCCCAGCTCCAGCAGTCGGCCGGCCATTTTCTTGCGGCTGCGGCTCAGTGCGTGGCACGTTGGGCGTCTGCCCATGGGACGCCGAGCGCGCTTCGACGCCGACCTTGCCGTTCGGCTCGCCGGGCGAATTGCTGAGTTGGAGGACCGCATTCGCGCTCTCGAGCTGCGGGTGGCGCGAGTCTCCAAGCGAGGGGAACGCATTGGCGGGGAGAAAGGCGCCTTGCGGCCGCCCGCGCCCAGCGCTTCTCGCTGCCCGGGCTGCCTTCTGGAGCTGCCGCGCGGGCGGCGGGGTCCCTCCTGTGTGTGGTGTGGTTTCGTCTTTTCTGCTGTCCGCCGTCGGGCGGCGCGCTGAGCGACGGGGCCCCCCACCGAGGGGGGTGGCGGACACCCTGGCTGAGGGCTATGCAAGGCGCCCCATGCCTCCGCTTCTCCGGGTCCACGAAGCGACTCTGCGCAACGGCCTACGCGTCCGTGTCGTCCCCAGCAGCGAGACGCCGGTCGTCAGCCTCTACACCTTCTTTCGCGTCGGCTCGCGCAATGAGCGGCCGGGGCTGACCGGCATCAGCCACCTCTTTGAGCACATGATGTTTAACGGCGCGGAGAAGTACGGACCTCACCAGTTCGACGAGGTGCTCGAGTCCCACGGGGGACGCTCCAACGCCTACACCAGCCATGACCTGACGGTGTACTACGACGAATTTGCCTCCGAGGCGCTGGAACAGGTGCTCGATTCTCGAGGCCGATCGCATGCGTTCGCTGGCCATCTCCGACCGGACGTTGGAGCGCGAGCGTGAAGTGGTGAAGGAAGAGCGTCGCCTTCGAGTCGACAACGAGGTGATGGGGCTGATTGACGAGGAGCTTCAGGCCCTCGTGTACCAAGCCCACCCCTACCGCTGGCCAGTCATCGGGTGGATGGGCGACATCGAGGCCATCCGCCGGCAAGACTGCGAGGCGTATTTCCGGACCTACTACGCGCCCAGCAACGCCGTGCTGTGGATTGCCGGCGCCGTCGAACCGGAGGCCACGCTGCGCCGAGTGCGGCGGGCCTACGGCGACATTCCCCGCGGCCCTCCGGTGCCGACGGTGGTGAATGCCGAGCCTCCCCAGCGAGGTGAACGCCGGAGCGTCGTGTCCCATCCGGCCCAGGCGCCCGGTTTGCTGGTGGCCTACCGCGGGCCGCCAGTCGCGCACCCCGACGCCGTGACGCTGGACGTGCTCGAATTCATCCTCGCGGTGGGGGAGGGGAGCCGGCTCACCGAGCGCTTGGTGTACGAGGAGAGAGTCGTGGTGGACATCGGAATGGACTGGAGCTGGAGGCTCGACCCAGGCGTTCTGCTCTTCCATGCCGAGCTTGCTCCGGACGGCGAGCCGGCCCGCGTCGAGGCAGCCCTCTACCGGGAGCTGGCACGGGTGGTGGAACAGGGCGTGACCGAGCGAGAGCTCTCCAAGGCCAAGAACAACCTGCGTGCACACCTGATGCGCGAGCTCACCACCAGCTCCGGGCGAGCGCATGCGTTAGGAAGCTACGAGGCCTACCTCGGCTCATGGCGGGCCGGGCTGCGTCTCGCCGAGCGCTATGCGCAGGTGGACGCAGCCGCGGTCCAAGCGGTGGCCGCCCGCTACCTCTTGCCGTCCCAGCGCTCGGTGGTGACGCTGGTGCCCGGGGCCTCGGCGTGAGGCGTGCTGAGCGCATTCTGCCACCGAGGTCCACCTTCACCACCGCCGACGGGCTGCGGGTGGAGGTGTCCCGGCGCGGCCGCGTCCCGCTGGTGTCGCTCCGGCTGCTGGTGCAGTCGGGCGCATCCGCCGACCCCCCGGAGCGCCTCGGCGTGGCAGACTTCACCGTCCGCCTCATGCGCCGAGGGACCGCGCGTCTGAACGCCGACGCACTCAACGAGGCGGTGGAATTCGTGGGCGGCAGCTTGGCCGTCTTCGCTTCTGAGGACTTCGTCGCCTTGGCCGTGACCACGCCGGCGGAGCACCTTTCCGGAATGCTGGACGTCCTCGCGCAAATGGTGCGAGAGCCCACCTTCCCAAAGCACGAGTTTGAGACCCAACGCGAGCGCACCCTGGCGCAGTTCGCCAATGACCTCGACGACCCAGGGCTGCTGGCAGACCGCGCGCTTCAGCGCGCCATCTGGGGCACCCACCCCTATGGGCACGACGTGGCGGGAAACCGTGCCTCTGTGGAACGGCTGACGCGCGAGGACGTGGTCGCCTTCCACCACGGTCAGATTGGGCCGCGGGTCTCGGAGCTGGTTCTCGTCGGCGCCGTCGAGGAGGCTTCGGCCCGCCCGATGGTGGAGCGCGCCTTCGCTGGCTGGTCGGGCGGCCCAGACGGACCGGCAGTGCCCCCGCGGCTGACACAAGCGGCATCCGAGGGAAAGGTGGTGGTGGTGGACCGCCCGGACCAAACGCAGGCCCAGGTGCGCCTGGGCGGGCTCGCCTACCGCCGCGGAGAGCCGGAGACCTTTGCGGCGCAGGTGATGAATGCGGCCCTGGGAGGAGGCTTCACCTCTCGCTTGGTGCGTGAGGTCCGCGTCAAGCGGGGCCTCTCCTACGGCGTGGGCACCAGCTTCGAGACGATGCGCTCCGGAGGTAGCTTTTCGGTGTCTTCTTTCACCAAGCTGAAGACGGCGCGCGCACTGCTGGACGTCACGCTGCGCGAGGTGGAGCGGATGCAAAAGCGTGGGCCAACCGCGTCGGAAGTGGCAAAGGCTCAGGAATACCTGGCCGGCCTGTTCCCCCTCCGTGTCGAAACCAACGAGGCGGTGGCGAGCACCATCGCAGACTTGTGGGTGTACGCCTTGGGGTGGGACTGGGTCGACCGCTACCGCTCGCGCATCCGCGCCGTAACCCGCGCCGAGGCGGCACTCGCCGCCGCGCGCTTCTGCTTCCCACGCCCTCCGGCGGTGGTGCTGGTGGGACCGGGCGAGGAACTTCAACGTGCCGCCGAGGGACTCGGCGAGGTGACGGTGGTCCCGGCCAGAGACCTCCTATGAGGGACCTCCCGCTCTTGTGGCGGGACGGGGGGCTGGTGGCAGTCAACAAACCACCTGGAATGCTGGTGGTGCCCGGACGGCGAGAAGTCGCCTGCTTGCGCACGCATCTTGAGACCAGCCTCGGCCAGCCGGTGTGGGTCATCCACCGGCTCGACCGGGACACAAGCGGCGTGGTGCTTTTTGCCCTCGACGCCGACTGCCACCGGGCGGCCAATTGGGCCTTCCAGACCGGAAAGGTACGAAAGACGTACCTCGCTCTCGTGTCGCCGCCCCTGGAAGCGCCCCGGCTGGTGGAGGTGCCGCTGACTCCAGCAAGACGAGGGCGGATGCGCCTGACCCGCGAGGGGGAAGCCGGGAAGGTGGCGCAAACGCGCCTTCGCCCGCTGGAAGCGTACGCCCGGGGAGGCCTGGTGGAGGCGGAGCCGCTCACCGGCCGGACGCACCAAATTCGCCTGCACTTGCAAGCCGCCGGTTCGCCCCTCTTGGTGGACCCTCAGTACGGCAGGCCGGAGGCGCTCAGCGAGCTTGCCTTAGGCGGGACTACTGACGAGGTGGTGCTGGGGCGCACCCCCCTTCACGCCTCCCGTCTGGTGCTGCAGGGCAGCGGCATTCTTCCTTCGGTAGACGTGCAGGCGCCTCTGCCGGAGGACATGCGGCGCGCGCTGGACGTGCTCCGCCGTCATGGGCCAACAGTGAAGGGAAGCGATTGACCGGTGCTCCCGGCGATGTCGCTGACGACCAACGTGGTTTCACCCGTTCCAGTCACGACGATTGTTTGGATACAGAGGCCTGCGGAGAACGCTCCGGACACTCCTGGAGTCAGCGTTCCACCGCCGATGAGGCTCAACAGCACGTTGCCGTTGAAGCTGGAAGCCCCCGGGCCGACGGCGCGGAGAGTGGCCGAAAAGGGCACGCCGGACGTTTGGTCGCCCACCGGGTCAATGGCATAGGCGCGGGGCCAGGTGCCAGGCGTCACCGTCAAGGCCCCAGGGCTCAGCGCTGTACGGCCATCGCCCATTTTGACGCTGGCATCGTAGGTGCCAGGAGCGAGCACCGTGGCCAGTGTCCCCTGCACCAGGCCCCCAGGAGGGTAGGTGCCAGACCCGACGGCCTCTGGGCCAATCTCCACCTGGATTTGCGTATTCACATCCAGTTCGCTCTGGCCGTAATCGATTTGAACGGCCAATTGGGCCACCACCTGCACGCTGACGGCGGTGGGCTGGGAGGCCACCATCGTCCCCGGCACGACCGACGTGATGGAAACGGGAGGCAGCGGCTGGTTGCCACAGCCGAGGAGCGGCAGGCCGCAAAGCAGCGCCCAGCGTCCCATCACGGAAGCCGCGCTCGCCAATGAAAGCCCAGCAGGACCAGCAGGCCGCCGGGGTTTGCCGTCAAATTCGTCCCAGTCACGACGGCGTATGCACCCCGGACCTCGGCGTAAGGAAAAAAGGGGCCGGCGCGGTAGCTGAGTTGTGCTCCACCGTAGACTTCCCACCCAGCCACCGCCTCGGCGGAAGCCTGGCCAAAATTCGAGGTGAGCCAATTCGTCCCCAGAAGCAGACCGCCGCCGGCGTGAAGCTCGACAGTCCAGCGCCCACCGCTCCAGACCGGGCCACGGACCGCTGCGTCGATGGGGAATACGACCAGCGTCGACCAGGCGGTGCCCAACCCTGGAACGACGCTTGAGAACCAAGCCGCTCGCACGCCCAGCTCGACTTCGAGGAACAGGGGAAAGCGCCAGGGGGCGAGAGCAAAGGAGGCGGCGAATGCCGGCCCCAGGTTGTGGCCACCCGCGAAGAAGACACCCGCCGCCGCTCCGACCTCCAGCAGACGGCCACCGGCCTCTGGGGGCCGCGTTGCCGCCGGTGCCAGTTGAGCCGGGGGCAAGATTTCAAGCACCGCGCTGGCGCGCGGGGTGTCTTCCCCAGCGAGGGCCGCTTCCAGCACCATGCCTTTGGCTTCGGGCGCGGCAGTGACTCGGTACAGGACACGGTTGGCCTCCTGCGCCTGGCGCTCCAGCTGGCCGCCCGTGGCCTTCACCACCAGGTCCGCGCCGAGTTCCTCTGGCGCAACCAGCAAGGCTCGGCCCTCGGTGCCGGCCGCGAGCACCGGCGGGTCGACGGCCCACACCCAGGGGCTGGGCGCGACTGCGAGAGGGACCACCCGGACTTTCCCTTGCTCCCCCACCTCGGCGGTGATGCGGGCCTCGTGTGCCATCGGCGGCACTTCCACCGGCATTCGCAACTTTCCACGAGCGTCGGCCCTGCGCGGCCCAAAATGAGCCCCAGAGATTTCCACTGTGACTCGGGCACCGGGTTCGGTGTCAATGGCGAGTTCGGTACGACCGCTGCAGGGTAGGGTGAGGGTGGTGACGCCGGAGAGGCTGAGAGCACTCCCCTCCCAAAACGCCATCACCGCAACCAGGGGCGCTCGCGGCGCGGGAGGCGTCCAGAGGAAGCTTGCCGTGCCGCCGCCTTCGCCCAGTGGGGACAGTGTCCCCGCGCTGGCCACACCATGCAGCGGACCACCGCTGCCCCGGACAGTGATGTGCACCTGGGTGCCCGCACCGAGGACCACCCTGGACGGCTCGGCCTCCACCAGGGGGGCCGCCCCGGCCCCCAGGGGCGAAAGGAGCGCCGCCAAGCCCAAGGCGAGGCCGGGCCTGGCGAGACGCAGTCGGTGCATCCCGGCGCTCAATGCTCGGTCGTTTGGCTCTCTGTCCCGCTTGCGACGGGGCGTCCGTGGATGAGGGTCCGCTCGGCGGCTTTGAAGGCGACGTCCACCTTGTCCCGCCGCACGGCGCGGACGATTCCAAGTCCGAACGTCGGGTGCGAAATGAGCTCGTCCACTTGGAATGTCGCCCGCGGGCTGTAGGCGCGCGCCGTGTCGACCCCCCGGGCTTGCAGTTGCGCCTCGAAGCCCAGCACCTCTCGGGTGGGTCGCGCGGCGGTGCGGCCCCTCGCCGACGCAGAAGTCCCGGAGGTTCGGCGAAAGGCGTGGTCCGAGCCGCAGGTATTGCACCGCACACGTGCAATGGTGGCGCCCACCATGGCCAGCACCGTGTGGGCAAGTACCATCTTGCACTTGCCGCAGAAGCCGTCCACCTCCCCACCGACTCGGCTCGTCACCCGACACCTCGCTCGAGCCGGCCATGGCCCGCTCCGTGAAGAGGAGTCATCCTATGGCACCAATACGTGTTCCAGGAACCACACCTTGACTCGTGTTGTGTCGAACGGTACGCGCTTCTCTCCGCCACCCGCTCGCGGGTGACAATGGCATGGAGCTCCCCCGCATTCGCCCGACGCGCGCCGAGGTGGACCTGGCCGCACTGGTGCGTAACCTTCGGACCCTGCGGAGCGTCGCTGCCGGCGCCGCGGTGCTGGCCATGGTGAAAGCCGATGCCTACGGCCACGGTGCCGCACTCGTCGCTCCCGCGCTGGAAGCCGAGGGCGTCGAGCTGTTGGGGGTGGCGCTCATCGAGGAGGGGCTGGCACTCCGGCGAGCCGGCTTGACCACGGAAATTCTCGTCTTGGGCGGAGCCTATGAAGGGGGGTGGGAGGCGATGGTGTCAGCCGGTCTGTGCCCGGCGGTTTTTCGGGTCGACCACCTTGAAGCGCTGGCGGAAGCCGCCCGACGGCTGGGTGCCAAGCCGCGGGCGCACCTCAAGGTGGACACCGGAATGGCGCGGCTCGGCGCCCAGCCCCAGGAGGTGGCCGGGTTGCTGGTGCGGGCCAGGGCGCTGCAGGTGGACATACAGGGGGTGATGTCGCACTTCGCGAATGCCGACCTGGCCGATGCGGCCGTGACTGAGGACCAACTCCGGAAGTTTCAGGCCGTGCTGAGCGAGGTGGAGACCGCAGGCGTTCGGCCACGGTGGCGGCATTTGGCCAACTCCGCGGCGTTGGTGGCCTTGCCCGAGGCGCGGGATGGGACGACCCTCAACCTGGTCCGCCCTGGCCTCGCTCTCTACGGCATCTCCCCAGCGCCTTGGATTGTACCGCCGCGGGCTCTCGAGCCAGTGCTCAGCTGGAAAACGGCCGTGGTCCACCTGAAGACGGTTCCCCCCGGAACAGCGGTCTCCTATGGCGGGACGTGGACGGCGCGCCGGACCACGCGCATTGCCACACTTCCGGTAGGCTATGCCGACGGCTACCCACGGCGACTCTCCAACCGAGGTCAGGTGCTGGTCCGCGGCCAGCGTGCCCCGGTGGTGGGTCGGGTGTGCATGGACCTGTGCATGGTGGACGTCACTGACGTCCCCGGCGCAGCGGTCGGCGACGAAGTGGTGCTACTCGGCCGTCAAGCGGGGGCCGAGGTGGGGGCGGTCGAAGTCGCCCAGTGGCTGGAGACCATGCCGTACGAGGTGCTGTGCGGAATCGGAGCCAGAGTGCCTCGGGTGGCGGCGCCCAGTCCGGGTGCCAGCTCCCACCCGGTGCCCTAGGATGGGGTGGCAGCGATGACCGACGGCGTGGAGAGGCCGCCAGGGCGCGTCGGAGCGCTCAGCGCGGCCGTCGAATGGGTCGGCCAACGCGTCCTCGACAGCGTCCAGGCGTTCGTGGGTGTCGTCGCTCTGGGGGTGTCCGTCGCTCGCTGGATGGTTCGACCGCCATACCGCCCCGAAAATCTGTTTGCCCAATTCGACTTTGTTGGCGTTGGCTCGGTGCTCATCGTCGCTTTGACTGGCCTCTTCACCGGGATGGTGTTCGCCACGCAATCCTGGAGCGCCTTCGAGCGCTTCGGGGCGGAGAGCCTGGTGGGCCCGACGGTGGCCATCACCATCACTCGGGAGTTGGCGCCGGTGCTCTCGGCGCTGATGATTACCATGCGCGCTGGGTCGGCGACCTGCACTGAGCTGGGAACCATGCGTGTCACCGAGCAGGTGGACGCCCTGGAGACGATGGCGGTGAGCCCGGTGCAGTACCTACTGGTCCCACGGGTGCTGGCCGGCCTCTTCATGGGACCGCTGCTGGCGATGCTCTTCGACACCACCGGCATTTTTGGTGGCTTTGCCGTCGCCGTGCTCATCAAGGGCCTCTCGGTGGGCACCTTCCTGTTGCGCACCCAGGACATTGTCGGTCCGGATGACGTGACCGAGGGTCTGGTGAAGTCCGCCGTCTTTGGGCTGGTGGTGATGCTCATCGCCTGCTACCGCGGCTACTACGCCAGCGGTGGTGCGAAGGGCGTGGGGCAGGCAACGACCCAGGCCATGGTGACCTCGGCCGTGTCGGTCTTTGTCTTGGACTACTTGCTTGGTTTGCTCTTCCACTGATGGCCGAGCGAGCTCCGATGATTTCGGTTCGGGACCTGTACAAGTCCTTCGGGGACCACCAGGTCCTCTCCGGGGTCAACCTCGACGTCGAGGAGGGGACCACCTGCGTCATCTTGGGAGGTTCGGGCTCGGGGAAAACCGTGCTCATGAAGCACATCATCGGCCTGCTCAAACCCGACCGAGGGCAAGTGTTTGTTGATGGCGAGGACGTGGTCCCACTCGACGACTTGGAGCTGGAGCGCGTTCGGCGGAAGTTCGGGATGGTGTTTCAGGGGGCCGCCCTTTTCGACTCGATGACCGTCTTCCAAAACGTGGCCTTCCCACTGCGGGAACACTCGAACCTCTCGGAATCGGAGATTCGCAAGCGCGTCGAGGCGAAGCTGGCCATCGTCGGACTGCATGACGTGGCCGAGAAATACCCGGCTGAACTCTCTGGTGGTATGCGCAAGCGGGTGGGGCTGGCCCGCGCCATCGTCCGAGACCCAAAAATTGTCCTCTATGACGAGCCCACCACCGGCCTGGACCCCATCACCACCGACTACGTCGACGAGATGATTATTACCGCGAAGCAGAAGCTCGGTGTCACGAGCTTGGTCATCAGTCATGATGTGGCATCGTCCTTCAAGGTGGCTGACCAGATTGCTTTTCTTTCGGGGGGGAAAATCGTCGCCCATGCGCCTCCGGCGGAGCTGCGCGCGAGCGCTCATCCGGTGGTGAAGCTGTTTCTCTCGACATGGTTCGGCAAGAACTAGCCCCCCGAGACGCTCCGGCCCGGCTAAAGTTCGGCCAGGGGCACTTCGCCGTGGGAGCCCTTGGCCTGTGAACAGAGTTTTCACCCCGTTTCGCGTCGGACTCTTCGTCCTGTTCTCGGTGGCGTGTCTTGTCGCCTTCCTGATTATTCTCCAACGGGGGGCCTTCACCGGTGGCCAGACGATGACGGTGGTGGCTTACTTTCGAGACGCCTCTGGCCTTGGCAAGCGCAGCCGTGTCCAGACGGCCGGGATTCCGGTCGGCGAGATTACGGACATCACGCTGATTGGAGACCGTGCCCGGCTGACCATCCGTGTGCGCAAGGACCTTGGGCTTCACACCGATGCGGCCATCTACAAGCGAAGCGAGTCGTTCCTTGGAGACTTTCTGCTCGACCTCCAGCCTGGTTCGGCCAACGCTCCGTTGATGCCAGATGGGGGCACCATCCTGAACGTCATCGATGCCCAAGGGATTCAGACGTTGTTCGAATCTCTGTCGGTGATTACCGGAGACATCCAGGCAGTCACCCACTCGCTGCGCGATGTGCTCGGCGCCGACGCCGGGGAGGCGTCGCTTCAGACCATCTTGCGCAACCTCACGCAGCTTTCGACCGAGGTCGAGGAAACCGCACGCAGCAGTCAAGCGAACATTCGAGACATCCTCCAGAACATCCGAGAGATTTCCGGAGACGTCCGTGCCTCCACCCAAGGGGAGTCGAGCAACGTTCGAGAGATTGTCGAAAACATCCGTCACATCTCCCAGGACTTGCGGGCGTCGATGGCCGACGTGAAGGGTGCCCTTCAAACCAACCAGACCAACAAGGGTGAGGTCCTGTCGACGCTGCAGAAACTGGACAAGACCCTGGAAAACCTTGCCCAGGTGACGCAGGACATTCGGGACGGCAAGGGCCCCGTCGGCAAGCTGATTGAAGATGAGAAGACAGGCCAGCAAGTCAACGACGCGGTGCAAGGCGTCGCTGACTTTGCGAACCGGCTGACGGGCATCCAGACCGAGGTGTCGCTCAGCAGCGTCTATCTCTTCAACGCCGCCTCCTCGCGCAACGAGGTCGACGTGCGCATTATCCCAAGCCCGGACAAGTACTACCTGCTGGGGTTGGTCGACGACCCCCTGGGCGACACCTCCATCTCCTACGTGGAGTCCAACCCGCCGGGCCTCTACCAGCCCGCGGTCCAAAAAATCACCACCACCAACTACAACCTCAAGTTCAACGCCGAGTTCGCGAAGCGCTACTACTTCGCTACCTTTCGCTTTGGCATCATCGAGAGCAGCGGGGGCGTTGGGGTCGACCTCGACTTCTTCAACGACGTCCTGGCGCTCAAGACGGATGTCTTCAACTTCGGCAACCAGGCGCTCCGCTATCCCGAAGTCCGCGTGACGGCCAACGTCACGTTATTTCAACATCTCTTCGTGAGTGCCGGCATCAACGACGTCTTCAATCCACCGGTCCGCAGCACGCTCGACAACCGACTCATCTCGGGGCGTGACTTCTTCCTTGGCGGAGGCATCCACTTCACGGATGACGATTTGAAAGCCATCCTCACCGTCGCGCCGGTGCGGCCCTAAGTCAGCCCTCAGCCGCCAAGGTTGACTCACGCAGCCAGCGCGCGTTCCAACTCCTCGGACACGCCAAACGCCAAGCGGTAGCGAGCAAGGAAGTCGGAGCGCGTGTAGTGGTGTTCCTGACACCCCCGTTCCTCCAGGGCATAGGCCGCGGCGAGGGCCGCACTCCGGCCGGCCACTGGCCACGGGAGGTGCCGCGCCACAGCGAAGGCCAGCCCGCCCAGGTAGGCATCCCCGGCTCCGGTTGGGTCGACCAGGGCGCGAATCGGAGCGGTGGGAATCTCGAGGGGCGGCTGGCCGCGGACCAGGATGGTGGACCCAAGCTCTCCGCGGGTCACCACCGTCACCGGGGCCAACGCCTGCAATGCCGCCTCACTCTTGCCGGTCTTCTGCGCCATCAAACCGAATTCGTAGTCGTTGCCGATAACCAGGGATGCCGTCTGCATCCCGCGGACAATTTGTTCCGCCTCCAGTCGGGGCGTCTGCTTGCCGGGGTCGAAGATGTAGGGCACGTGGGCTCGAAGGCAGCCGGCGACGCTCGCCTCCATCGCCCCGGGGTCCGCCGGACTGACCACCACCCAGTCACCGGGGCCGAGCTGCAAGGGGTCGAGCGAGGCGAGCTGGGCGTGAGCCAGCGCACCGGCATAAAAGGCGACCAGCTGGTTGGCGTCCTGGTCGGTGTTGATGAAGCACGAAGCAGTGAAGGTGCCAGGGATGACTTTGACGCCCTCGGTGTCCACGCCGGTCGCCTCCAGGGCACTCCGGTATTCAGCAAAGTCCTCCCCAGCGGTGGCGACGAGGAGCGGGCGCTCGCCGAGGAGGGCAAGGGAATAGGCGATGTTGCCGGCCACCCCACCGCGGAGCTTCCGCATGTCGTCCACCAGGAAGCTCACCGTCAGCCGGTGCATGCGGTCTTGCAGCAGGTGCTCTCGGAAGCGCCCTGGAAAGGTCATCAGGTAGTCGTAGGCGATGGAGCCGGTCACGACAGTGCGCATGAGGTAGTCCCAGCGGGGTGGAAGGGGGGGAGGGTCCTCTGAAACCACGCCCGGCGCCTTCGGGGCAAGCGCTCAACGCGGCCTGCGCGGTGCCCTGCTGCTGCTGACGGCCAGCCCTGCTAGGGTGGAAGGCCCCAAGGGCATGCGCGTTGCCATCCTTTCCGACGTCCACTCCAATCTCGAGGCGCTGACCTCCGTGCTTCGAGCCGTGGACGGTGCCCGAGTCGACCGGGTGGTTTCACTCGGCGACATCGTCGGCTACGGCGCCTCACCCAATGCATGCTGCGAGCTGGTGCGCGGGGTTGCGGAAGTCACCTTGCTCGGTAACCACGATGCCGCCGTGGCCGGACGAATGGATTACTCCTTCTATTACGACGCGGCCCGGCACGCCCTGGACTGGTCCGCACAGGTGCTCAGTGAGGATAACCTGGCCTGGCTGCGGAGCCTCCCATTCACCTACCGCATTGGTGAGGTCGGCTTCTCCCACGGCTCCCCAGTGGACCCGCGCGCCTATGAATACATTTTTGCTCTCCAGCAGGCGCGGGAGTTGATGCCGTTTGCCGATGACTTGGCGGAGGTCACTTTCATCGGTCACAGCCACCTGTGCAAGGCGTTTGCCTTTGGCGCCGGCCAGGTGGCGGACGTCGTCGCGCAGAAATTCTCCATTCGGCGCGGCTTTCAATACCTCATCTCAGTCGGAAGTGTCGGACAGCCGCGCGACTATGACAACCGTGCATGTTTCGTGGTGTGCGACACCGGGGCACGGATGGTGGAATACATCCGCGTCCCTTACGACATCCAAAGTGCGGCTCGGCGCATCGATGAAGCTGGGCTGGCCCCTAACTTCGGCCGAAGGCTGTTTCTCGGCGTATGACGGCAGCCCAGATGTGGAACCTCGCAGGCCTGCCCCGAGTAAGCTAAGCACCTCAACCGTGCTCCGGACACTTGCCATCCTCGCCGTGTTGGCCGTCGCCGGCAGTGGATGCAGCCGCCGCCGCGAACCCAGCCCGGAATTCTCACGAGCCTCCGAGGCCTTCAACAAGCTCTACGCCCAGCGGCTGGACGACGCCTACCTCGACCCAAAAATGCATGAAGTGGAGGCTCTGCTCCAGCGGGTGCCTACCGACTCGCTCGACGCCGAGGCCGCTTCCCAGCTGTTGAATCGCATTCACGAGGGACGGGCTCGGATGCAGAAGGCACAAGACGAGACGGAAGCGGCCTCGGTGGCCGCGCGCACACCCTCCACGGTGAGCAATGCGCCTCGGGAGGCGACCGCGGAGAGCGTCCCGAAGCCCGCTGCCGTGCCACCTCCACCCGATGCAGGCCCCCTCGAGCCCATCCAGCCGACGGCAGGAATGCCGATGACTGACTTCAATCGTCGCTTCGCGGACTGCTTCCAGATTGCCGGCCCAGTCAACGTCCAGGGCGCCGGGGCCAAGGACAGCTACGAGTTGGTGGACTCGAGCTACTGCCGGACTGCCCACCCGGGCTTCGCGGACGCCATCGTCGTCGCGGACGGCCAAGCCGTCATGGGCGTGGTGCCGAAGTCCTCCGTGATTCGTCCGCCGCCCCCCCCTCCGTCGACAGGTGAGGACGGAGGGGCGCAAGCCGCTGCTGCGCCACCGCCCGACGCCGGTTAGCAGCAGTGGTCGGGGGATGCCCCGGGAAATGCGAGACCAGACCTTCATGACCTTGGTGCGGCTCCTGCCTCGCGCCGCACTCTCCCGCGTGGTAGGTGCCGCCACGCGGGCGCCGGCGCCGGCGGGCCTCCATCGGGCAGCCATGCGACGCTTCGCGCGGGCCTACCGGGTCCAGCTGGACGAGGCCGAGCGGCCCCTGGAGGACTACGGCACCTTCTCGGAGTTCTTTTCCCGACGGCTGAAGCGGGGCGCTCGTCCCCTCGATGCTGGAGAGCGCGTCGTGGTGTCGCCAGTCGATGGCACGGTCAGTGAGGCGGGTGTCGTCAAGGGCGGCGACTGCATCCAAGCGAAGGGGCTGCACTACCCTGTGGCTGAATTGCTTGGAGATGCCGGGGCCGCGCGGCCTTTTGCGGACGGGGGAACCTTCGCCACGCTTTACCTTTCGCCACGCGACTACCACCGGGTGCACACGCCCCTGGGCGGCTCCATCCTCGGTTGGCGGTACCTGCCTGGGGAATTGTGGCCGGTCAACCCAGCCAGCGTGCGCAATGTGCATGGCCTCTTTGTCCTCAATGAGCGGCTCATCACCTGGCTCGACACGCCCGCGGGACGCTGCGCCGTGGTGATGGTGGGAGCGACCTGCGTCGGGAGACTCCGCGCTGCCTACGCCGGCGTCTTTGCGCAAGCTGGGTCGCCCCCTGCCTTCGGAGCGTTTTCCCCGCCCCTCCCGGTCTCGAAGGGGGACGAATTGGGGCGATTTGAGATGGGCTCAACGGTGGTTCTGTTGTTTGCCGCAGGCCGAGTCTCATGGGACGCCGGGCTTGGCTCCGGAGCGAAAGTGACCATGGGTCGACGCATCGGGGAGGTGCGATGAGCCAGCGCTTCAGCGCAGTCAAGGGGATGAACGACCTACTTCCGCCAGAAGTGCGGACCTGGCATCTGCTTGAAGCGCGGGCGCGCGAAGGGTTCCACCGCTTTGGTTACGAAGAAATTCGGACGCCCATCCTGGAGGAGACTGCGCTCTTCGTCCGCAGCGTGGGCGAAGAGACGGACATCGTCGGTAAGGAAATGTACAGCTTCGAGGACCGCGCAGGGCGTAGCTTGTCGCTCCGCCCGGAAAACACAGCCCCGGCCGCGAGGGCCTACATCGAGCACGCGGTCCACGTCCGAGAGCCAGTCACCCGCTGGTACTACGTCGGACCGATGTTCCGGTACGAGCGGATGAAGACTGGGCGCTACCGCCAATTCTGGCAAATGGGCGCTGAGGCCTACGGCTCGGCCGAGCCGGCGCAGGATGCCGAGCTCATCGACCTCGGATTGCAACTCATCGACACCCTCGGGTTGCAAGGAGTCCGGCTCGAGCTGAACTCCCTCGGCGACGAGACCTGTCGTCCTGCCTACCTCGCGGCTCTCAGCGACTACCTTCGTGCGCACCAGAGCGAGCTCTGCCCCGAGTGCCAAGCGCGCTTGGGGCGCAACCCTCTGCGCGTTCTCGACTGCAAGAACCCAAACTGTCAGACCGTCGTCGCCGGCGCTCCCGTCGTCCTGGATGCGCTGTGCGAGCCTTGCCGAACGCATTTCAGCGAGCTGCGGCGGAAACTCGATGTCATCCACGCGCCCTACAGACTCAATCCGAGAATGGTCCGTGGCCTGGACTACTACACACGCACCGCTTTCGAGTTTCTGGCCGATGCTCCAGCCTTGGGTACCGCGACAGCCGTTGGTGGAGGCGGACGCTATGACCGTTTGGTCGAGGAGCTAGGCGGGCCGCCAGTGCCTGCGGTGGGGTGGGCGATGGGAATGGACCGCCTCTGTCTGTTGCTTGCCGAGAAGGGCCGGCAGGAGGAGTCCGCGCCCGAGCTCTTCGTCGCCGTTGCAGATGCGGCCGGGCAGGACCAGGCCTTTCGAATGGTGAGCGAGCTGAGGCGCGGCGGCCACGCCGTGGACTTCGACCCCCGTGGGGGCTCTCTCAAGAGTCAGATGAAACGCGCCGACAAGAGTGGCGCGCGGTTCGCGCTGGTGCTTGGGGAGCGCGAGTTGGCGAGCGGGGAGGGCGAGCTGAAGCCGCTGGGCGGCGGCGAGACGGTGCGCGTCCGGCTCGACAGCGTTGCTGCCGCACTCCTTGCCAGCCGCCGGTGAAAGCCCAACCTGCGCTGACTGTTATCGCTGGCCCCACTGCCGCTGGCAAGAGCGCCCTGGCCCTCGAGATTGCCGAGCGCGAGGGTGCGGAAATTGTGAGCGCCGACTCGCAGGCGGTGTACCGGTACTTCGACGTGGGAACGGCGAAGCCGGACGCTGGCGCCCTGGCCCGCGTCCCACACCACCTCGTTTCGGTGGTCGACCCGCTGGAACGCTTCAGTGCAGCGCGTTTTCAGTGTCTGGCCGATGCGGCCATTCGCGAGGCCACCATGCGCGGCCGGCGCGTCCTCGTCGTCGGCGGCACCGGCCTGTACATCCGAGCCCTCCTTCATGGCTTGTCCGTTGGCACGCCCAACCCGGTGGTGCGGGCGCGCCTGCAGTCCGATGCGCAGCGCCTCAGTCCGGGGGAAATGCACGCGCGCCTTGCACAACTCGACCCAGAGTCGGCTAGGCGCATCGCCGTCGCGGACGCGGTTCGGGTGGTGCGCGCTCTGGAGATTTGCGAGGTGACGGGTCAGCCGGCGTCTTCCGCGCAACGGGCCCACGGCTTCGCGGAAAATCGCTATCCCTACACCCTGTGGTTTCTCGACCCGCCTCGGGATGCCCTCCTGAAGGCAATCACCACCCGTACCCGGGCGATGTTTGCCCGTGGCTTGGTGGCGGAGGTCGAAGCGCTTGTCCGCCGCGGTTACCGCGATGCCCCGGCCATGGCCAGCGTCGGGTATCGCCAGGCCCTCGGCGTGGTGGATGGGCGTCTCAGCACGGCCCGGGCGGAAGCGGACACTGAGCGAGAAACCCGCGCCTACGCCAAGCGACAGCGCACCTGGTTTCGGCGGGAGCCGGGGGCTCGCTTCGTTACCCCGCCGTATACAACCGTCACCTGAGCCTCAGCGACGCTGGAAGCGCACCTGACGGCCGCCGCCCATCATCTCCGGCGGTGTCTCGAGCCCGAACTGCCACCACAAGGGCTCCCAGGCCTTCATCTTGAGCTTCTTGTCATTCTGCAGCGCTACCAGCCCAGCCTTAAGTTTCTCATCGCTTGGGTTCGCGGCCACAGCCCGATTCATGACTTGGAGGGCCTTATCCCGCTCCTTGTGCTGCAACAGGCACCAGGCGTACGCAGCCCACAAGACGCCTTCCTTCTTTTGGCCTTTGACAGCGCCCTCGAAGGCACGCTCCATCTCCGCGTACTCCTTCCGCTGGAAGTGAAGCGCCCCCAGCAGCCCCTGGGCCAAGCCATTGCGGGGACTTGCCTTCTTGAGGTGAGGCTCTGCCTGGGCGTAGTCCTTCACCATGTACTGGACCATCCCAATTTGAGCGTGAATCTCTCCGCCGATGAAGGGCTGCCACTTGTCCCAGATGAGTGCCGACTCGAGCGTTTTTACGGCCTTCTCGATGCGCTGCTGTCGCTCCTTGACGCTGCTCGGCTGAATGGAGAGCTCCTTTTGGGCCTGGTCCATAATGGCCTTCACCCGCTTTCCGACCCGGCGGGCGAGGAGGAGGAATGCGCCGGCGAAAGCCAGGAAACCCGGCACCACGGCGGCATACCAGGGTAGGTGCGCCAAGAGGACCGCCGCGGCCACCAGGAGCCCAGCCGCCAGGGCGATGAGTAGGTTGTACATAGGTGGACCGTGGGTTTAGCCACACTTTCCCCCTTGGGGGCAACGACCCCCAGAAGTGGTTTCAGACCTCGCCAGGCCGGTGTATGACCGGCCTCCGCGACAGCGTCAGCGCGGGCGGCCCTCTGTCGAAATTGGTAGACGAGACGGACTCAAAATCCGTTGCTGGTGACAGCGTCCCGGTTCGAGTCCGGGGAGGGCCACACCGAAGGGGTCTGCGTTGGGACGCCGCGATTCGAGGGGGTTGCGGGCTGGCGGGCCCCGACGAGATCCGCTATGAGCACGGACCCTTGGCCCGCTTCGCGTCGCCAACGTCCAGTTCGTCGGGGCTATAGCTCAGCTGGGAGAGCGCTTGAATGGCATTCAAGAGGTCACCGGTTCGATCCCGGTTAGCTCCACTCAAAGCCAAGGTCCGTGCGACAGGGGATTTCCCCCACCTGACCTCGTCTGGAACAGGGCAGGCCCCGGTCGCCTGCGCTCCCGACCGGCAGCCACCCGCGTAGGCCCGCTACCCTAGAGTTCGGGCAGGGTTGCCGCCGACCGGGGGCCTCGAGAGGCTACTACTTCGGCTGCCGAATCTCGGTGGCGTTCTCCGCGATGCGCCCCTGAACCAAACGAATGTGCGCTTTGAGGTGATAGAGGTTTTGGCTGAGCTGCAGCGGGACACGCAACCCGTTGGCCTTTCCCTTCAGCGTGTTGACTCGAGCCGCCAAACTGGCCGCGTCTTCGCCAGTGGGCTCGTCGAGCTCCCGTTCCACCAGCTTGAGGTCTCGATACAGCACGAGTATCCGGCGCTGCATGACGCCGAAGTAGAGCCCCGGCACCACTCGCACCAACGGGTAAAGCAGACCGACCGCCGGGATGAGCAGTATGAGCAGGCGCTCCACCAGGACCGCCAACCAGAATGGGAAGTACCGGTAGAGAAATGGTAGCCCCGACTTGTAGAAATGTTCCGCGTCCGAACTGAGCGGGACGTCCATCGGCTCACCCGCCGGAAACTGCCCGGCGTGTTGAAAAAGCGCCGGGCCGCCATGGATTTTGGTGGCCGCGTCGAGGAGAAGATACTGGATGGCAGGATGGAGATTGTCGCGGACGAGCAGACTCACCTTCGTGGCCAGCAGAGCGATGTCCGTTCTCGGCAGGTTTCTCGCCAAGTCTCCCACTCCCATCGGCAAGGTGAGCTTGGTGAGGTAGGGCCTGAGCGCCACGTACGCGTCCGCTCGGGGAAAGTTCACGAGCCACAGCCTGGGGTCGGCATTCAATCGTCGGATGACCGGCGACTCCCAAGAGGCGACGATGACCGCGGCATCCAGCTCCTCGCGGTCCAATGCAGTTTCGACTTCCGCGGGTGCGTAGCCCCTCAAGTCGACGCGGTTTAGGTCCGCGCCTTCCAATGTCAGCAGTTTCAGTGCTTGAAAGCGGGTGCCGCTTCCCTCGGGTCCAATCGAGACACGCTTTCCGACGAGATCGCCCAATCCAATGCCCGAGTGCTCTCCCCGCTGGAACACCCACATCGGAGAGAACATCAGGGTTCCGAGCGAAACGAGTCCGCTCTTCTCCGCGTCGGTCGCAATGCCTGCCTGGACGAAGGCGACGCTCACCGCCGAGCGGCGATCGCGAAGCTTGGCCAGGTTGTCAAGGTCGCCTCCCGTAGGCAAAAGGCGGACGGTGACGCCGTTTGTGGCCAGGATTTTCTGGTAACGCGGACCAAGCGCCCCGTACGCGCCGCCCGCGAGGCCGGTTGCCAGGGTGATTGTGCGAGGGGGCCCCGCGAGAAGCGGTCCCCAAGTCCAGGTGGCCGCAACGGTGGTCGCAAGGAGCGCGGCCAACGCGGCGTACCGGATGCCACGGCGTGGGATTGACTGCGCCCGGGCAATGACGTTTCTCAATCCCGCCTCCGCAAACGCTATTCCACGCGCCATTCGACTACCGCCCACTGGGAGTCTGGCTGAGCGGTTTTTCCAACGTTACCGCCGGCCGGCCGCGGGCGGAATGCGAGGGGGTACTTGGACTGTCTAAGGTCAGACCGTGCTTGAGTCACCGGTCATCGGCTGGCCGAGCGGGACCGCAGCCTTCAATGACCAAAGCAGTAGCCTTCCGACGAAGTGGTCATGCCAGCTGCAGGACAGAGTTTTGGGCTGACAGCGACCCGGATTTCCCGCGCCCTGTCCAGCTGACGCCGACTCGCGCTGTCCCGACGTGGTATCCGGTCTTCCGGGTGAGAAGACGAGCCGTCACGACGAGGCTCCCTTGAGCGTGCGGGCTGTAGGCAGGCACTGGCGCAGGGATGGCGTCGCCCCTAACTATTTTCGACACTTGAGACTCGACACTCTGAAGGGCTGGTTCCGAAAAGGTCCCTCCCCGGAGGGCGAATCCCCTCTGCGGGATGAGTTGCTCAGTACTGAGCGGCTCGACGAGCGCGCGAGGTCTCTCGCGGGCCGCTTCACCATCGACCCAAACCCCCGACGTCGGGCGCGGGACCTGTTCCCCCGTTTCGAGGACAACGCGCGGGTGCTTGCCGGAGCCTACCGAACGCTGTCCGAGGCAGTGCACCACGGCGAATTCATCACCCCGGCGGCCGAGTGGCTGCTGGACAACTTTCACATCGTCACTGCCGAGATAGCCAACGTCCGCATCAGCCTACCGCTGAGCTACTACCGAGAGTTGCCGAAGCTGGCCCCACGTGAGTTGGCGGGCGACGCACGAGTGTACGCGCTGGCTATCGAGCTGATTCGTCACAGCGACAGTCGGTTGGAGCAAACGCAGCTCAACCGCTTTCTCAACAGCTTCCAGGCAGTCGCTCCCTTAACGATCGGAGAGCTTTGGGCCTGGCCGAGCATGTTGAAGGTAGCCCTCATCGAGAATTTGAGACGGTTAGCGGTCGGAACGCTCGCCGCGCGAGACGCACGGCGAGCAGCCGACGCCTTTCTCGAGAGGGTCGAAATCACTGGCGACGTGCAGCCACCGTTCGGCGAACAACCGCCACACGCAGCGTATACCGCACAGCTGCTCCAGCGCATGCACGCGTATGGGAGCCGCCTATCGAAGGTTGCTTCTTTGGTGGAGCAGTACCTTGGCACGCAGCATTTAACGGCAGAAGACGCGGTGCGGGCTGAGCACCAGCGGCAAGCCGCTACTCAGCTCTCAGTTGGAAACGTAATTACCAGTCTTCGGCTGTGCTCCACCATGGACTGGAGTCAGTACGTTGAGTCCGTAAGCTTGGTGGAGCAAGTGCTGAAACGCGACCCGGCGAATGTTTATGCCAGCATGGACTTCCCAAGTCGCGACCGTTACCGACAGGCGGTTGAGGAGCTGGCTGGCGCATCCGCGGAGAACCAGCTCCGAGTCGCACTGCGTGCCGTGGAAAGCGCCCGACAGGCGGCCGAGAACGGTTCCATCGCGAGTCGTTCGGCGCATGTTGGTTATCACCTAATTGGTCAAGGAAGGCGCGACCTCGAAGTCGATGTTGCCTATCGCCCGGGATTGGGAAAGCGCCTCCGGAGGGCCTTCTTCGCGCATGCGACAGGCTTCTACCTTGGAGCAATCGCGCTGCTGCTCGTTGTCCTCGTCAGCCTTGGCGTGACCTATGGCCAGTCACAAGGCGCCCCGGTGTGGATGAACGTCTGCATTGCGCTGGGCTTGTTGGTGCCATCCAGTGAGCTAGCAATTGCGATTGTTCAGAGGACCACCGCAGCCTTGGCACGGCCACGGCGCCTCCCCCGGATGGATTTTCAAGGCGGCCTTCCGGTGGCGGCCCGGACGATGGTGGTCCTTCCAACGCTGCTCACAGACGTTTCCGAAGTGCACCGACTTCTCGAACACCTCGAGGTCATTGCACTCGGGAATATGGACCAGTTCCTGCATTTCGCCATTCTCGGAGACTTCGGCGACGCTCCCTCGGAAGAGATGCCGGGCGACGAGGCCATTCTTCGAGCGGCCCGGAAAGGTGTTGAAGCGCTCAACGCCCAGTATGCCCAGGGCCGAGCAGACCGCTTTTACCTCTTTCATCGGAATCGACAATGGAACCCGTCCGAAGGCGTCTGGATGGGATGGGAGCGAAAGCGCGGCAAGCTCGAAGAATTCAATCGCTTATTGCGCGGGGCCACTGACACGAGTCTCAAACTGGAGATCGGTAGCCCCGAAATCCTCGTCAACGTCCGCTATTGTCTGACCCTCGATTCTGACACCCGCCTGCCCCGCGATGCGGCGACAAAGCTGTTGGGCATCATCTCCCATCCACTGAATCGCCCGAATTTTGATCCAAAATCTCGGCGCGTCACGGAGGGGTATGGAATTCTACAGCCGCGCGTCAGCGTCACCACGTCGAGCGCTGGAGGCTCGTTCTTCGCGCGGCTCTATTCGGGCCACACTGGGGTTGACCCATACACAACGGCCGTTTCGGACACCTACCAAGACCTTTTTGCCGAAGGGATTTTCACCGGGAAAGGCCTCTATGACCTTCAGGCATTTTCTGCGGCGCTGGAGGGCCGTGTCCCCGAGAATGCACTGCTCTCGCATGACCTTTTCGAGGGGCTTTACGCCCGCACGGCATTGGTGACTGACGTCGAGGTGGTGGATGACTACCCATCGAGCGTCTTGGCGCATGCTCGGCGCCAACATCGATGGGCCCGTGGGGACTGGCAGATTCTGCTCTGGTTGTTCCCAATCGTTCCGACCCGTGCGGGATTCGAGCGCAACCGATTGCCTCTCATCTCGCGTTGGAAAATTTTAGACAACCTTCGCCGCACACAAGTCCCGTTGGCAAACGTCATCTTGCTGCTGATGGGCTGGACCGTTCTTCCCGGAAACCCGTTGGTTTGGACCGGTGCGGTCGTTGCTTCGCTCCTCTTTCCAGTTTACCCCCTCCTTTGGGGCACACTGACACGGCTCACCTCCAGGCGCCCGTTTCGCGTCAAACTTGGGGCGGTTGGAGAAGACCTCGGTGCCGCTCTGGCGCAGGCCATGCTCCAACTCACCTTCGCCGCAAACCAGGCCTATGGAATGGCGAACGCGACCGTCACCACGCTCATTCGGCTCGCCGTAACCCAGCGACGGTTGCTGCAATGGGAAACGGCCGCCGCCAGTGCTGCGAAAGCAGCAGGGCTCGAGCTCAAAGCCGGCGTTCGCGCGTTCTGGGCCGAGATGTTGGCGAGTCCAGTAATTGCTTTGCTCGGAGCTCTTTTGGTTGGCACCCTGCGCCCGCGTGCACTGCCTGCGGCTATTCCCATCTTACTTCTGTGGGCGCTTGCGCCGTTAATTGCGTACGTACTGAGTCGTCCGAAGAGGGAGGAGCGGGAGTCGCTGTCGCCGGAGGACTACAAATATCTCCGTCAGCTGGCACGGAGGACGTGGCGGTACTTCGAAGACTTTGACTCTGCCGCGCACCATCGCCTCCCACCGGACAATTTCCAAGAGGCACCTCAAGCGAGAGTTGCGCCGCGAACTTCACCCACCAACATCGGGATGGCATTGCTCTCCGCCTTAGCGGCGCATGACCTCGGGTTCATTCGAACGCGCGAGATGGTTGACCGGCTCGAAGCAACACTCACGACCATTGAAAGCCTCGAGCAACATGAAGGCCACCTGCTGAATTGGTACGACACGCAGACACTGGCGCCGCTTACTCCCGCATACGTTTCGACTGTTGACAGCGGCAACCTAGTCGCAGCGCTGCTGACGCTTGCTGAAGGACTCCGGGAACTCAAGGACGGGCCCCAGCCGGCATCGATGTTGTGCTCGGGCCTTGCCGACGTGGCGGCGCTGGTCAGGGAATCCTACACGGAACGAGCCGCCGACGGCGCCGAGAGACCTCTTCAGGAGCGCATCGTCACCGAAGCAACAAGAGTAGAGCATTTGCTTGGCGGGGACCTGGCTCCCGAGGTCAGGCTGACCCAGCTTCGGGCTGAGCTGCCACGCCTCGAAACTGCGGCCAGGGCTATCGAGTCGTCCGCCAAAGGAAGTGTGGCCGAGTTGGCGTTTTGGGGCCGACGCCTCGCGTCGGCGGCGGCCACCGCACTCGAACCGCAAGGAAGCTTCGGCGAGCGGTTGGAGAATCTCTCGCGCCGCTGCCTGACCCTTGCCACTCGGATGAATTTCAAGTTCCTTTACGACTCACAACTTCAGTTGTTTGCGATCGGCTATCGCCTTGCCGACGCCGAAGGTCCCGGGAGGCTGGACACCTCTCACTACGACTTACTGGCCTCCGAGGCGCGGTTGGCGAGCTTTATCGCCATCGCCAAAGGCGATGTTCGAGAAGCACACTGGTTCCATCTTGCGCGATTGCTGACGAGCGTCGACGGCCGACCCACGTTGCTTTCTTGGAGTGGGACGTTGTTCGAGTACCTGTTGCCACTGCTCATGATGAGAAGTTATCCGGGGACCCTCCTCGACTTGAGCTGTCGAATGGCAGTCCGCCGTCAGGTGGATTTCGGACGTGAATGCGGAGTTCCTTGGGGCATTTCTGAATCGGCCTACAACCTTGTCGATCGTAATAACAACTACCAATACAAGGCGTTTGGTGTTCCAGGATTGGGCCTCAAGCGCGGCCTCGGTGAGGAACTTGTCGTTGCCCCGTACGCAACGGCGCTCGCATCCGTGCTTGAACCGAGGAAGGCGACGCGAAACTTACGCCGACTGTCGGATGCTGGCGTTTGCGGCACTTACGGCTTTTACGACGCGATTGACTACACGCATCTGGGCGTGGACGAGCGACCTGGGGATGAAGGGCGCGCGTCGGCGCTGCAAAAAGGAGTGGTCGTGCGGACGTTCCTCGCGCACCACCAGGGGATGACACTCGTGGCTCTGGCGAACACTCTCCTGGGGGACCGGATGGTGAAACGCTTTCATGCCAATCCGCAAATCCAAGCGACCGAACTCCTCCTTCAAGAAAGGGTACCCCGTTCGGCACCGATTTCACCACCGAGCCCGGCGGAAGAGACGAGAAGCGCTTCGGTCCCGGCAGTTTCCGTGCGTCGCTTTCGCTCCCCGCACACCCGCTTTCCCCACGCTCAGTTTCTTTCCAACGGTCGCTATGCTGTGGTCGTGACGAACGCGGGAGGAGGAGCAAGTCTCTGGCGGGGCCTGGCGGTCACTCCACGCCGGGAAGACCCGACCCAGGACCCCGGCGGCCAGTTCATTTATCTGCGCGACGTTCGCAGCGGCTTACTTTGGAGTGCGACGCATCACCCCGTCGGTCGGGACTCAGAAGAGTACCTTGTCACTTTCGTCCCGGAGAGGGCGACCTTCCGTCGACGCGACGAGGACGTCAGCACCCAACTCGACATCGCTGTTTCGACCGAGGACGACGTCGAAGTACGCCGGGTGTCGATTAGCAATCACGGCGATCGAACACGTGAGATTGAAGTCACGAGCTACGTTGAACTGGTGCTGGCTTCATTGACAGACCAATTGGCACATCCAGTGTTCGCCAAGCTCTTCCTTGAAACGGAATATCTGCCCGAAAGTGCGGCTCTTATCTGCCGGCGGAGATCGCGTGCGCCAGAGGACCCGGAACTTTGGGCGGTGCATGTGTTGAGCCAGGAAGGTCGGACGCAGGGTCCGGTGGAGTGGGAAACTGACCGACTAAGATTCCTTGGCCGCGGCCGGGGTCCGGAAGAAGCACAAGCCATGGATGGCAGGGCCTTGTCGTGTACGACTGGCGTCCCGCTCGACCCGATCCTCAGTCTGCGGCAACGGGTTCGCTTGCCGCCGGGCGCGATCATTCGTCTTTCGTTTTGCACCGGCGTCACGACAAGCCGAGAAGCGGCCTGTGCACTGGCGCAGAAGTACCATCAGCAAGCTGCAGCAAGTCGAACGTTCGCTCTTGCCTCGGCACGCGCACTCAGTACCTTCCGCCATTTGAACATTTCAGAGGAAGAAGCGACGCGTTTTGAACGGCTAGCGTCGCGGGTGCTGTACGAAGATGGTTCGCTGCGAGCTGCTCCGGAGTTGCGAGCTTCAAATACGCTGGGGCAGGAGGGGTTGTGGCACCATGGGATCTCGGGTGACAACCCAATTCTGTTGGTCCGAGTCGTTCAACCGGAGGACGCAGGGCTGGTTCGGGAGACGCTGCTCGCTCAAGAATATTGGCGACTCAAAGGCTTGACCGCGGATCTGGTCATCATGAACGAGCAGCCGCTCGGATACCTCGACGAAGTGCACGCGCAATTGCTCGGGGTCCTGGAGGAGGGGAGTTGGCGCAGCTGGAAGGACCGCCCAGGTGGGGCGTACTTGCTGAGAGCCGACCGCATTTCGCGAGAGGAGCGGATTGTCATCGCGAGCATGGCCCGAGCGGTCCTCAGCGGAGAGCGAGGAACCTTAGCCGCTCAGCTGGGCCGACCAGAGCAGGTCTTTCCTGAAGCCGCGCACTTCGTGGCCTCCGGGTCGCGGCGGGCGAGGCCAAGGTTCGGTACGGACGACGCCGCCGTTTCGGTGCCCACCGTAACGATGGGTAATGGAATTGGCGGCTTCGCGGATGGGGGTCGCGAATACACGGTGGTGCTCGAAGGGGACCAGGAAACCCCGCTGCCATGGGTCAATATTCTCGCAAATCCAAATTTCGGGACCATCGTCACGACGTCCGGCTCTGCCTTTACATGGTCTGAGAACAGTCGTCAGAACCGGTTAACTCCGTTTGCCAATGACCCAGTGACCGACCCGACCAGTGAGGCCCTTCTCGTTCGCGATGAGGGCAGCGGGGACGCCTGGTCTCTGACTCCAGGCCGACTTTGTCGAACTGGGAGCGGCGGCCGGCACGTCATTCGCCACGCGCCAGGGCGCACCATATTTTCAGGAGCAACGCGGGGGATTCGCCATCAACTCGATGTTTTCGTCGCGGAGCGCGACCCGACGAAGTTCTGCCTAGTCAGCCTGACAAATGACAGCGACGCACCCCGCCGGCTGAGCCTTTTTTTCTACAATGCGTGGGCCCTGGGTCCGCCTGTGGCTGGAATTCAGCTGGGCGTCATGACGGAGTTGGAAAGCGCAGGCAAGGCTGTTTTTGCCCGAAACCCGTACAACGGGGAGTTTCCGGGGCGAGTCGCCTTTGCCGCTGCTAGTCAGCAGCTTATCTCGGCAACCGGCGATCGCTGCAGTTTCATTGGACGAAATGGGACTCTCGCTCGCCCGGCTGGTCTCGGTCACCGTCAGCTGTCTGGTCGTTTCGGAGCCGGGCTGGACCCTTGCGCGGTCCTTCACGTTTCCGTGTCCCTTGCGCCGGCCGAGTCGCAGAAGCTCGTGTTTGTCCTCGGGCAAGGACGCAGCCATGATGAAGCCCAGGCCCTCGCACTTCGCTCCGCATCCGTCGCGGCAGCGGAGGCAGAGTTGGCGGCCGTCCAGAAATCCTGGAACACCGCTCTTCACGGCATCCAGGTGCACACGCCCGATGACTCTTTCGACTACCTTCTAAATCAATGGCTCTTATACCAGGCCCTCAGCTGTCGAATGTGGGCGCGTTCCGGCTATTACCAACCGGGAGGAGCTTTTGGTTTCCGGGACCAGCTGCAGGACGCAATGGCTCTGGCGCAAGCGCGGCCTGATTTGCTTCGAGAGCACCTGCTACGAGCGGCTGGGCGACAGTTTATTGAAGGTGACGTCCAGCATTGGTGGCATGAGTCTAGCGGTGGCGGCGTCCGCACCCGCTGCTCGGATGATTTGCTCTGGCTCCCAAAGGCGGCCATTCATTACGTGGACTCTACCGGCGACGCTGCGGTACTTGATGAGACGGTTGGCTTTTTGGAAGGACCACCGCTCGCGCCTGACGCCCAGGAGTCATATGGCCATCCACAGAGCTCCACCCAGACTGCATCCCTGTTCGACCATTGCCTCAGGGCAGTGGAGCGCGCACTGACGAGTGGAGCCCATGGGCTTCCGCTGATGGGCAGCGGCGATTGGAATGACGGGTACAATCGAGTCGGTCGGGGAGGCCGGGGCGAGAGCACCTGGGTCGGATTTTTTCTCCAGGGCATTCTCACCGACATGGCACGACTCTGCGAGAGCCGCGATGAACGGCCTCGAGCAGAACGATTTCGTCAGGAGGCTGCACGCCTGGCGACGGCGCTCCAACTCACGTGGGACGGCGAGTGGTACCTCCGGGGCTACTACGACGATGGCAGCCCGCTCGGATCCGCTCAGTGCGATGAGGGCAAAATCGACTCCCTCGCTCAGTCCTGGGCTGTGCTCTCAGGAGCCGTGCCGAGAAAGTTTGCTGAGCAGGCAATGGATGGCGTGCGCACCCACCTCTTGCGCCGTGCTTCAAGACTTCTCGCCTTGCTTGCGCCCCCGTTTGATCACACGGCACAAGACCCCGGGTACATCAAAAGCTACCCTCCGGGAATTCGCGAGAACGGGGGCCAGTACACCCATGCTGCGGTGTGGGCCGTTATGGCACTGGCGGAGCTCGGGAACGGCGACGAGGCGGCAGAGCTTTTCCATATGCTCAATCCGTTGAACCGCACGCGGTTGGCCTCGGATGTTGAGCGCTACAAAGGAGAACCCTACGCGATCGCAGGAGACGTATTGGCCCACTCCGATCACGTCGGCCGATGCGGCTGGACTTGGTACACCGGAGCAGCGGGGTGGATGTACCGCGTTGGCCTCGAGAACATTCTCGGCCTGCGCCGCCATGGCTCGACCTTCGAGGTCAGCCCGTGCATTCCATCGTCGTGGCCGAGCTACACCATCGAGTGGCGAATTGGGCAAACGCATTACGAGATTGCCGTTGATAACCCTGAAAGCCGGTGCCAAGGCATCCGTAACGCCTTTCTCGATGGCGTCCCGGTTGATGCCCGGCGCATACCATTGGTCGAAGACGGCGCTCGCCATTCGGTTCGCCTCGCGCTGGGCGGCACGACTAGCAGCCAAGCCGGCGGGGAAGGGATAGCGGACGCGCGAGACGTCCTAGGCGGCCTCCGTTCAGTGGATGAGCGCCTATCCGGCGGCCACGCAAATGGGCGGTGAACTATCCACGCGGCGCGGACGCACTTGGCCGACTCCCAGCCCCACCTGTCCGCTCAAAACGCAGCTGAGCCGGAGGCCACCCCGGAGTGGTCCCTAACAGGTCATCGCAGGCTGTTCTCTGGGCGCGCGAGCTGGGGGATTCAGTTGACGTGAAGCAGCTCGAGCAGAGTCCACCACACGTGTTTGCCGGTGGAGTGGGCCCACTCGATGCGCTCTTGGATTCAGCGAAGACGGAAAATATCAATGGCTTTCCGGCTTCTATCTCTGGAAGTGCCCTGCAGGGTCTTGCCTCAAGTGGGACCCGTCGCCATCTTTTTGGCGGATGGACCCGATTCTGCGCACCGGGCTTGATTGGTTCTTGGAGAAGACTCGCTCGTCCGCGCACCTGACAGAGCTTCATCGAGCGCTCAGGGATTTGCGAGCCAAACTTGACAGACTACCCTCGGATCTCTTTTCTCTCGAGAGTCCGGACGAGCCGTATGCGCTCGCTGACGTTCTCGTAGCCTTGGGAAGTCAAGCTCTCAACTGGCAACAGGACACCAGCAGGGCAATTGAGCGAAAGCTGCTCGCGCCGCAAGTCGAAGAAATTCTAACGAAGGCGCTCGACGTCCGTGGCCAGTTGGTCGCACTGTCGCAGCACAGTCGACGGGAGGCACTTCACCTGCCGCTGGGCGAAATTCGGCGGAGTATGCACAGCCGAGGTGAATCTCTCCCAGATCGCATTTTACTCACCAGCCACTAGCACTTGGCGCAACGGTGACTAACCCGCATGGCTCCAAACGTTAGCCTCTCCATGACTGGTTGGAGCTGGCGCGGGATTTTTCCTCGACAGAGTCCGACAGGCAACACGCGGGGAAGCGTCGCCCAAATTCCAGATTGCAAGTTGCGAACACCCAAGGTCACAGAGGCTCCAACACGACCGTCGGAGGATGCTAGGGCTCAAGGCTCTTCATTAAGAGGCGACTCGCGTTGAATCAGTCGGGCACGGTTCTCTGACTTGAGACGGCGCGTGAGGCGATCGCCGAACTATTCTCGGTTGACAGTGCGGCTCCGATGCTCTCTTCTGACCAAGTCCTGGCAGGAGCGCTTCGGGGAGGGAACCGCCATGAAAAAGTTGCTTAGGTTGTTCATGTGGGTGGGCTTATTTGGTGCAGCAGCGTGTGCGAGCACCAGTTCCCAACTCGCTGCGCAAGCGCCGACGGCGACGGAGACAGCCTTGGCCCGGGGTCGTTTCGATCTCAGCTGTCCAACTGCGACTGCCGAGGTACTCTCCAGCGATTACATCCAGCCGGCAGTGAGTGGCCGCTGGGTCGGTTCCGGTGTCACGCGGCTCGAGTACACCGTCGGCGTCGAGGGATGCGGCAAGAAGGACATCTACATCGTGATGTGTCAGGAGGGCTCAAACACCTGCGTCGCAGCGCAATCACATGGCGCCCCGCCTTAGACTCAATAGAAAGTTGGGGGACCTGGAGGCGGGTTGAGGAGCCTGATGACGTGACCTAGAAGGGCGAGACAATCGTCATTGGGTGAGCCGCCGGAGACTGTATACCGCGTCTCGGCGTTGACCCAGAGGCTAAGAAAATGACCAGACTCGAAACGACTCTACAGACCATGCGCGGGACAATCCGCGATTTTGACCTGCTCGGACATCCCTTTTACAAAGCGTGGAGTGCCGGCCGGCTACCGGTTGAAGCGCTCGCGACATATGCCCGGGAGTACGGAGCGTTCATTTCCGTGCTCGATCGTGGATGGACGACTCTTGGCGAATTCGAGGGTGCGGCGATAGAACGCCACCACGTGGAACTTTGGAGTGACTTCGCTCGGACGCTAGGTACCGCGATCGCAGCGAGCCCTCGGGTTAGCGCTGTGCGGGCTCTTGTCGACGAGGCGATTCATTCATTCGCAACTCCGGCTTCTGCCGCCGGTGCGCTCTATGCTTTCGAAGTGCAGCAGCCATCGACAGCCCATTCCAAACTGGTAGGCCTGGGCACCCACTACGCGTGGCTCCCTCCTGGCGTGAGGCCTTACTTCCAAGCCCACAGCTGCGAGACGGGAGAGGAAGCACTTCTTGAGAGAAGACTAGCCGAGATGACTGACGTTGACCGCGAACGGGCAACGGCCGCGTGCGGACGGATGTCAAGGGCGCTCTGGGAAGCTCTCACCGGCATCCAAACTCTCTACGCGTGCTGACGTCCAAAGAGGTCTCGGCCGATGAGGACCCTCCACGCACGTCGCTCTACGTCGACGACAGTCCTGGTCAGTCGCTATTCTCGGGAGAGGTCCGCGGGCCTCGACCGTCTAAGCCACCTCAATCGGTCGAGGGTCATGAGCCGCAGGAAGTTGTGCAATTGCCCGCGGTATCGCAGAAGGTCGAATTGACCGGGGAAGGGGAGCAGCTCGTCGAACCACTCTGGTGCGGGTTGTCGGTTGAGACTCCGTCGCACCAATTCCAATAGCCGATGGGACTTGAATTACTTGTAAGGAGAGAATCGTAAATAACGAGCTTGGCCGAGGATCCGTCGGCAGTGAGGAAAACCGCAGCGCCGAATTCGGTCGCCGAGTTGCTTCGAATCTGAGTGCCGCAAATCGTTAAGTTAACGGCGTCCCCGCCGTCCTTGTAGATGGCCCCGCCGTTGCCGCCCGAGCCGACCTGGTTTTGGCCGTTGTTCATACACGTGCACTGGCTGGGGTCATTGTTGTTGGCACCAGTTCCGACCGCGCTGTTGCCCTCAAACAAGCTGTTGAAGACGAAGGCACCGGCCCACAACATTCCGATTGCGCCTGCATTGCTCGCGGTATTGCTTTGGAACGTGCTCTGAACGACGTACGACGCGTTTGCGGTTCCATAAAGATAAATGGCGCCGCCACCCGTATCAGGTCCAAGCAGAGCGGCTTGGTTGTTGGCGAAGGTGACGTCAATCACCCGCAGCAGACCGTCCTGCATGTAGAGAGCTCCACCTTGGCCGTCGTCGTAGCCTTGCGAGCATTGAGTATTGGAGATGCCACCGTCCGGAGCGCAAGGCGGGATGGCGTCGATGGGCGTAGTCTTGCCGTTGATGAGTCGAATGTGCTGCAAGGTGAGGGTGTCGGTGTTGATTCGCCAGCTCCCGGGATGAACCCAGGAGATGATTCGGACCGCGTGTCCGCCATCGAGAGTAATCCTGTTTCCCCCATCGATGACGGTGTTGATCGGGGCCTCATTTGCATAGGCATTGGACGTCGGTGGCGTCAGCGACGCTGTCACCGGAATACTGACGAGGCCTGGTCCGCAGTTGAAGGTGATGATTCCGCCTTCGCTAACCGCACTCGCTAACGCAGCAAAGGTACAACTGGCGGGCGTACCGGTTCCAACCACAGTGTTCGGATGGCTGGTATCCGCTGGTTGGGCTTCACTGGGCAGGGAGATGCTCGTGCATGAGCCATTCGGATTGCCCGCTGCCGGGAGTGTGTCCACGCCGGCATCGGTCATTCCGCCGTCCGTGTTCGTCGTCGAAGTCGCCGATGCTGAACAACTTGCTACCTCGCCGCCTGGTCCGCCCGCGCACGTCCAGGTCCACGGCCCACTGCCACTGACCGCGGAGGGCGCTCCGTCAGAGCACAGGTTGACGGACGGGGTCATCGTTACGACGGCCCCGTTTGCGCTGCCACACTGCCCGTCTTGTTGCTGCGGACCGACAGCCCCAACCGTGCATGCCGACGATGCCAACACCCAAGCCCAGCCTAAGGAGTAGGCGAGTACGCGCAGCGCGAGGCGGCCCTGAGTGCTCCCACGTGACATGATTGACCCTGTTCTTCGGACTGGAACGAGTCGATTCTGTCGCCTTTTTCTCAGGGCGCGGTAGCTGACTGCCGAGTCAGCACGGGGCTTCATCCGTCCCTTGGTGCGTTTGTGCATGGAAAGGTGGCCATCGCACACCGTCGGTCAGTGATCGAAGTTGCGCGCGCAATACGCCGTCGCTTCGTCGTGCTCAGAGGTTTCGCTGGCTTGCGTACCGACACGGCCGGCCACCCAGGAGACCGGGCGCCGCGCCGGCCCTCTGGAGTTGGTGGGAGAGTTCTTCTCGACGTGCGCGAGCTACGAGGGTACACGATAGTGCGCCCCATGTACTCGGTACTGCTCGCAGCCATTGATGGCTCTGCCCGATCTCGGGGCGTTCTCGATGCTGCTCTTCAGATTGCAAATCGTTTCGACGCACGCGTCCATTTATATCGAGCAGTCTCCATGCCCGCGGACTTCCCAGCCGCCGCCCACATGCCGCCAGACCCTCTGCCGGCTTTCCTCGAAAACGAGGCTCGCGAGTTCTTGGCGACGCTTGCTAGGAGGGATATGCGGATTGATTGCGAGCCGCCCGAACTGACGATGGTTCAGCCGTGGCGTGCGATTATCGCCTTCGCGGAAAAGATTCGAGCAGACCTCATAGTCATCGGCAGCCATGGCCACAGCGGTTGGGACCGTGTCCTGGGCACGAACGCGTCAAAGGTTGTTGACCACGCGGATCGCAATGTGCTTGTGGTCCATGAACCACAGAAGGCTTGACGTCAGTTTGCACCGAGGCGACTCCGTGACGCCGCGGCCGTTGTCTGGTCACTGCCTCAGGCGCGAAGACTGGTACAGGGGTAAGGGTGCCAGCTTTGATCCGACAAGACCTTCGGGCTGAAGCCGGGCAGCTGGCCAAAGCACCCGGCACGGCCTCATGATTCTAACGGCGCAAACGGCGAGGAGGCTATTCTCCGAATCGTCGGCTACGGACTTCGGGAAGACGTTCGTCCAGCCTTAACGGAGCAGGCGGGCTGCTCACCGAAGCAGTCAGGCGGCCCCACCTAGGGCGAAGACGGGCGGCTGACGCGTGAGGTCCACCGCGCGCGTGCCCTCTCTCGCTCGCGCTCCCGGCTCCTGACTGCAGTGCGTGCGCTGAGGGCAGAGAGCAGCCTTTCTGTGCTGCTCGAAATCTCAAGGACCGCACGTTCGAAGGCCTCGGCGTCGGCGGTGGAAGGACGGGGGAGGCCGCTAACTTTGCGTACAAACTGACGCGCGGCAGCTGATATCTCCTCGGTCGTCGTTGGTGGATCGAAGTTGTAGAGCACACGAATGCTCCGACACATGGGCAGGCTCCAGCGCAGGCAGCTGTCGGGATTGTCTACGACCTCAGCACCAAAAGCAAAGGCCTGCGCGTCGACAATTGCGCCAGCACCCGCCCGGCGCGACTAGCCATTTGGTCGAGAAAGCGGCCGAATGTCCGGATGAGCCCGAAGTCGGTCCAGCCACGCTCTGAGTCCGGGGTAGTGGGCGAGGTCAAACTCTCCTTCCTCGGCCACATCGGTATAGGCGAAGAGGCAGAGGTCCGCGATCGTCATCCCGGTGTCGGTGAGCCAAGGATGTGTGTGAAGGCGCTTCTCCATCACAGCCAGCGCGCGATGGCCGCGCTCCCAAATCTCCGGCAAGCGGTCGGCGTAGTGCCCCTTCGCTCGCAAGTAGCGAATCCAATTCCGGGCGACCGCGACATAGGGTTCATGGCTGTACTGCTCGAAGAATAGCCACTCAAAGACACGTGTTCGCGGTAGGCCTGGAGGTGGAAGCCACGGGCTCCCTTCCGCGAAGTGGGCCAAGATGGCGTTCGACTCGGTGATGTATGTCCCGTCGTCGAGCTCGACCAGCGGAACCTGGCCGTTGGGGTTCTTACCGAGGAACGCGGCGGTTCGGGTCTCCCCGGCGTTCGAATTGGTCTCAACCCAACGGTACGGGCGCCCGGTGAGCTCCAAAATCTGGCGCACCTTCCAGCAGTTCCCCGACTGAGTCGAGCCATAGACGCTAATCATCGAGTGCCTCAGGGTGAATGGGATCAGGCGATATTCCTGCCTCGGTGCGGATTCTCTACGGCGTGGTGGGTGAGGGGATGGGTCATGCTACCCGCTCGCGAGTCGTCCTCGAGGAGCTGCTTCGAAACGGACATGAAGTGCACATCGTCGTCTCCGGTCGTGCCCGCGAATATCTCGCTCGCCAGTTCGCCAACGTGCACCGCATTTGGGGCCTGACCATCAACTACGACGGCAATCGGGTCCGCAGCTTTCGTACCATTCTACAGAACCTGCGCGGTGCCGTCAGCGGCTGGCCGGCGAACGTAACCGCTTACTTCGAGGTGCTTTCCCAGTTTCGTCCCGAAGTGGTCATCAGTGATTTCGAAAGCTTCAGCTACCTGGTCGGCAAAGCGCGCCGAATTCCAGTCATCACGCTGGACAACATTCAGATTATTAGCCGCTGCAAGCATGACCCGAGGCTGATCGCAGGCCATCGGCATAGGTTCGATTTAACCCGTGCTTTCGTCGAGGCAAAGCTTCCGCGTTGCTTTCAATATCTCGTCACGACGTTCTTCTTCCCACCGCTCCGACGACGCCGCACGACCCTGCTACCGCCGATCCTACGGCCGGAAGTCCTCAACGCGCCAAGCGAATCCGGTGACCATCTTTTGGTGTACCAGACGGCCACCACCAATCGTGAGTTGCCGGAAGTGCTCAAGCGCTTGGGGCTTCCAGCGCGGATTTACGGTTTGAGGCGGGACCTGACGCAAGAACTGGTCGATGGCAACCTCAACTACCGGCCCTTTAGCGAAAAGAGCTTCATCGAGGACTTGCGGACTGCGCGAGCAGTGGTGGCTGGAGGCGGCTTCACCCTAATGAGCGAAGCCGTTTACCTGCGCAAGCCGATGCTCGCGGTCCCTGTCAAGGGACAGTTCGAGCAGGTGCTCAATGCGCTCTATCTGCAGGAGCTCGGCTATGGTCGATATGCCGCGACTCTCTCCGAGGCGGTGCTAGTCGACTTCTTAGGAAGCCTTGACTCCTGCTCTCAGGCGCTTCGCGGCTATCGTCAAGACGGAAATCAGGCGACCTTTGCCGCACTCCGAAATCAGCTTGCGGACGCTGCGGCGTCCAGCAGGTCGGCGTCGGGTTGACTGAATAGGCCTAGTCCAACGGCTGGGGGTGCGGCCCGGCAGGCTAAGGTAGCAGCTAAGACTTGCCGGCATGGATGGCCATCACGTCTCTCAAAAGCTTGATGGCCTCGGCCTTGGGGCGTTGGAAGGCATTCCGGCCCATGATGGAGCCGAAGCCACCGCCTTCCTTGATGCCGCGGATTTCATCGAGCACCGCGGGCGTATCCTTTGCCTCGCCTCCCGAGAAGATGCATATCCGGCGCCCGCTGAAACAGGCTTCGACGACATGGCGAACGCGATCTGCCAGCGTCTTGATGGGCAGATTGTATTTGTCGAAGACTGCCTTGGCCTCGGGCTGTAGAATGGTCTCTTTCGGAGGTTTCACCTTGATGACGTGCGCCCCCATCTGTGCCGCAATTTGGGCGCCATACGCCACCACGTCCACGGCTTGCTCGGCTTCCTTAGGAACGCCGCTTCCGCGAGGATAGGCCCACACCACGGTTGGTAGACCCAACTCCTTGGCTTGAGCGACTACCTCGCGGAGCTCCTCGAGGACGACATTGCGGGCGGCGGAGCCGGGGTAGATGGTAAACCCGACCGCCGCACAGCCGAGGCGGACCGCGTCCTTAGGCGACGCGGTCAACGCCGACGCGGGCTCCAACTTGGACAGCGAGTCAGAGTTGTTCAGCTTGAGGATGAGGGAAATTTCGCCGGCGAACTTGCCGGCCACGGCCTCGAGAAAACCCAGCGGGGCTGCGTAGGCGTTGCAACCCGATTCGATGGCTAAGCTGATGTGGTACTCGGGGTTATAGCCCGGAGGATTGGGGCCGAAGGAGCGCTGGGGCCCGTGCTCGAAGCCTTGGTCAACCGGGAGGATCACCATCTTCCCAGTCCCGGCCAGAGTTCCGGTCATGAGCATCCGAGCCAGATTGGCTTTGGTGCCGGGATTATCCGACGGGTACCAGGACAGTATCTCCTTCACGCGCTCGGTCATGGGCATGGCACGGACCTCAGGGGAGGTGAAGCGGCGTCGACACTACACTGCTCGCCATTCCAGGTGACAGATGGAAGAGGCTAGGGTTTTCACAACGGTCGCTCGTAAATTCGGTAGGTCTTGTAGCGGCGAGCGCCCATGGACTCAATGGCACGAACCATCAATTCGTTGTCTTCGGTGACCCAGCCAAGCTCCGCCCCGTCGTAGCCCAGGCGACGAGCCGTCCGAAGGGTCTCCAGGTACAGGAGGGCGTCGAGGCCGCGGCGACGAAATCCCGGTTTGATCCCGAAGAGGAGGACGCGGAGCCGCTCGATGTTTCGGGCAGCCCAGGCCATTCGCGCCAGCCCGACCGGCAGGCCCCAATGGGTGAGGTAACCCCCTGCTGCTTGAATGGCGCGGTTGGCATCGGGAAGGGTGATGGAAAAAGCCACGGGCTCTCCGCGAACCTCGGCGATGAGGCACAGCTCGGGGCGCACCCGCACCAGGGGCCGAAGGCGAGCGACGATGCCGTCGAACTCCTCCTCATTGAGGGGCAGAAAGAGCCACGCCGGATCCATCATCGCGTTGTAAATGCTCTTAAGCTTGCGAATTTCCTCTGGCAGTTGTCGGAGGTCAATTGGCCGCACGCGGACACCCTGCTGCTCACGGAGGCGATCGGCCACACGGACGACCTTCTCTGGCGGCGCCAACGCCGTACTCAAATCATAGGCGTACAGGTCCTTCATCTTCCGGAGGCCCCATCCCTCGAGGAGCGTGCTGTAGTATTGGAAGTTGTAGGGCATCATCATCGCAGGCGGAAAGTCGAACCCTTCCACCAGCAGGCCACATTCGTGGTTGGTGGAGAGATTGACGGGACCGGTGAGTGTCTTCATGCCCCGGCTCCGGGCGAATTCGGCTGCGCGGTCGAGCAAGGCGGCGGCTACGACAGGGTCGTCCGGGGCATCGAAGAGGCCAAAGAAGCCCGTCTCCGCATTGTGAAATTGATTCCACAGCGCGTCGTCGATGGCAGCGATACGACCGACGACTTGGCCATGACGACGAGCGACCGAGAGCTCCACCTCGGCATGGGAGAAAAATGGGTTTTTCTCTCTGTTCAGGAAGTCACGTCGCTCGGCGACGATGGGCGGGACGAAATATGGGTTACCTGCGTAGAGCTCGAGTTGGTAGCGGATGAAGGCATCCAGGTCGGCCTGCCGGCGAACTGTTTCGATGACAACAGCGGAGTCGGTCGCGCCAGCGAGGCGTGTTGGGGCAATCGACGCAGTGCGGGCTAGGGGCATCAGACCAATCCTTGTTGACGATACCAGGCGATGGTGTGGGCGAGTCCCTGCTCCAGGGGGTACTGGGCGCGAAAGGCCAGAGCGGTCACCGCTCGCGCCGGCGAGCAGGTCCAGGCTTCCTGCGCCATCTCGCGGGCTTTGTCCCGGTTGAGTATGGAGACTGTGCCCCGAACGCGCGCTGTCAGCTCCGAGCCGGCGGCGGCGAGCCATCCCACAGACTCCGGAACGGATAGTACCCGTGCGCTCCGCCGGCCGAGAGCGCGAGAGAGCGCTTGGCAGAAATCCTCCCATGCATAGGTCCGTGGGTCGGCGACAAAGTAGATGCCTCGCGTCGGGTCAGCTGCGGAGAGGGTCTCACCTCGCTCGGCTGCAGCGACAAGGGCCTCGCACAGGTCATCGACGTAGATGAAGGAGAACTGTTTCCGCCCGAAGCCGGCCTTTAGGAACACGCCGTGACGTGCCATTGCCAAGAGCGGCGGGAGATTGACGACATCGCCAGGGCCGTAAACGAAGGGGGGCCGAAGAACAATGGCGCGCACCGAATCAGCTTCGGCCCGGACTTCGGCCTCGGCAGCGAGCTTGCTCCGCCCGTACATGGAGACCGGCTGCGCGACTTCCTGCTCCGAGCGCGGGTGGTCAAGGCGGGCCGGGCCCGCTGCGGCAAGCGATGAGCAGACTACCAGGCGCGGCGGAGAGCTCCGGCGAGCCGCGGCCAAAACGAGAAGGCGCGTCGCCCGGGCGTTGCCGAGGGTGTAGCCCTCCTCGGACGCGGCCTTGGTAACACCGGCCAGGTGGTACACCACTTCGACCTGGTCGAGTGCCTCGTCCAAGCCCTCACCAGTGGTGAGGTCGCCTTCCACCAGCTTGACGCCAAGGGCGCGAAGCGCCTCACTGCGCGAGCTTCGGCGGACCAGCGCCGTCACACTATCGCCCCGGTGGCAGAGATGCCGCGCGAGGGCACCGCCCACAAAGCCGCTTCCGCCAGTCAAAAGAGCGCGCATCCGGAAGGGGCGGCTTAGGCAATGGGACGTTGGTAGATTCGGTACGTCTTGGAACGCACGCCGCCCATGGATTCGATGGCGCGGTTAACGAGGTGATTGTCCTCGAGCGTCCACGAGACTTCTCCTCCGCTGTAACCTAGCCGTCGTGCCGTGGTGATGGTGTCGAGGTAGAGGATTGCGTCCAGGCCTTGCCGCCGAAAGCCCGACTTGATGCCGAGGGTTATCAGCCGAAGCCGCCGAATGCGGCGGGCAGCGAGCGCCAGCTTCACCAAGCCGATGGGAAGGCCGAACCGCGTGAGCCGTCCCCCAGCTGCCTTGAGCGCGTAGTTGGCATCAGGAATGGTCATCGAGAAGGCGACCGGCTCGCCCTTGACCTCCGCGATGAGCAACAGCTCCGGGACGACCAAGGGCTTCATGTCCTTGGCCATGTGGTCGAACTCTGCTTCGGTCATCGGGACGAAGCCCCAGTTGTTCTCCCACGCAGCGTTGTAGATGTCCTTGACTCTCTGCACTTCGGCGGCGAAGTCTGACATTCGAACGGGCCGCACGACGACACCGCTTCGTTGTCGAATCTTCTCCGCCACCCGAACCACCTTCTCCGGAGGCGGCTGCGACGAGGCGACGTCAAAAGCCCACAAGTCCTTGGCTTTCGTGAAGCCGCAAGCCTCGTAAAGCGCCGGGTAATAGCGTGGGTTGTACGCCATCATGACGGCTGGGGATGCCTCAAAGCCTTCCACCAAGACCGAGCATTCGTAGTTGGTCGAAAAGTTGAGCGGCCCCAGCATCTCCGGGAAGCCCTGAGCTTTGAGCCAAGCGGAAGCAGCGTCGAACAGTCCGCGCGCGACAGCTTCGTCATTGATGCTCTCGAACATTCCGAAGAAGCCGAGATTGCTCCCGTGAAACTCGTTGTAACGTGGGTCGACCACTCCCGCGATGCGCCCCACGACCTTGCCGTCGCGTCGTGCGAGAAACAGCTCGGCAACTCCGAATTGAAACCAAGGATTCTTTTTCGGATCGAGAAAATCCCGGCGCTCCATCTCCAAGGGAGGCACCCAATTCGGGTCGCCCCGGTAAAGGTCGTAGGGGAACCGGATGAAGGCTTCGCGGTCTCCCGACGACTGCGCGGGCGTCACTGTCACGTCGGCCTGGGAGGTTGCCCCAGCCACCGCCGTCCGCAGCTTCTTCGCCGAAACAGCCATGAACGCCTTAGACCTCCGGGTGCTGTCCGTTCTTCAAGAAGAGATTGGCACCCTTTTCGAGGAGCAGGCCGGGGAGTTCGGTACGCATGCCCCAAAGTCTGAGAGGCGCCGCGCCTAGTCGCTTGAGGTCGTCGGGCTGGAGATTTGCCGCCCGCCAGGTAAGAGTTTCCACTGCATCGGAGAGCTTCCGAGCAACCTCGCGAGAAGAGAGCCGTGCGAGTGCCTCGAGGGACAAGCCGCGGTCAGCTAACAAGCCGGCCGATGCCGCCGCCCAGCGCTGCGTCGCCTGGTTCGACATGACGAAGGTGCCCGGACGCGCCACCTTCACCGGCACGAAGCTGCTTGGGCGCGTCTCCGGAATGACCCCCATTTTCCTCCCAACCTTCTCAAACGCTTCGAGGACCCGCTCCAGTTGGGCATCGGTGTGGGTGGCCATATAGCTCGTTCGAATCAGCGAATGACCTGGTTCGACAGCCGGAGGGATGACCGGGTTGGCGAATACGCCGGCCTCGAACAGCGTCTTCCAGAAGCGGAAGCACTTCACTTGGTCGCCGATGAGCACCGGAACGACTGGCGTCACAGAGACACCGGTGTCGTACCCCATCGCGCGGAGCCCGTTGTGCATCTTCTCGGCGATGTCCATGAGTCGCGAGCGCCGCTGAGGCTCGGCCTCGACAATCTCGAGCGCCTTGAGGGCTGCCGCCACCGCAGCGGGGGTCATCGAAGCGCTAAAGATGACTGGCCGCGACCGATGCTTGATATAGTTGATGACTTCGAAGGGTCCAGCGAGCACTCCGCCGAGCGAAGCGAAGCTCTTGCTGAAGGTGCCCATTACGAGGTCGGTGTTGGCCTCGAGGCCAAAATACTCGGCGACACCGCGCCCGTATTCGCCGAGGACGCCCATCGAATGGGCGTCGTCAATCATCACGCGGGCACGGTACCGCTGGGCCAGCTCGACGATTTTCGGCACGTTGGCGAGATCTCCCTCCATCGAGAAGACGCCATCGGTGACGATCATCTTTCCAGCATCTGGATCCGCCGCCTCGAGCAATTTCTGCAGGTGGTCGACGTCGTTGTGGCGGAACTTGCGCTCCTCGCCAAATGACAGCCGGATTCCGTCGACCAGGCTCGCATGGTTCCCGCGATCCGAGAAGACGATGTCGTGTCGCCCCAGCAAGGCCGACAGGGCGGCGAGATTGGTTTGAAACCCCGTCGAGACGACAACCGCCGCCTCACGATTCAGGAACTTTGCGAAACGGTTCTCTAACTCCTCGTGCAGGACCGTCGTTCCGTTGAGAAGGCGGCTCCCTGAGCACGTGCTGCCGAAGCGCTTCACCGCATTCTGAGCGGCTTCCTTGACCCGAGGGTCGCCCGCTAGGCCGAGGTAGTTATTGGAGCCGGCCATCACCACCCGGCGACCTTCGATGTCAACCTCGGTGCTGGCGTGGGATGCCTCGATTGGCCGGTAGTAGGGATAGAGGCCGGCAGCTTTGGCAATGCGGTAGTCCTTCCAGGCCCCGCATTTGTCGAAGACATCGCTCATAAGGGGGCGCCCCCTCCCAAAGGGGCCGTGTTCGCCAGAGTGAATGCGCGGGTGCGTGGCTTCTAGGGGGACGTAGTAGCGAAGTCAAGGCAGCGGCAAATCGAAAACTAGATGTAATTACAGCATGTTATACGTTACGCCGGTTAGTGAGCAACAAACCGCGTATTTGGCATCTACTGCGCCATTTATGGCGCACTGTTGGCTCCGAAGACTCGAGCCGGAGGCATAATGCTCGGATTCGTTTTCCGAGCGGACCCTCGAAGTCGAGGGCCGGTCCACTTCATACCTCGAGTGACTTCAGGCGCTTTCCCCAGCCCAGCCGGCTTGTTGAAAGGCCAGGATCCGAATGCTAGGGACTCGAGCATGCCCTCCCAGCGTCGTCGCCCGCCCCGTCGCGCTGCCAAGGACGCTCCTCGAAGTCTTTCCAGCCGCACAGCCCGGGTCGAGTCCCCCCCCAAGGCGAACGCCCCAAAGTCCGACCGTGGCGGAAAGACCCGGCTGTATGACTCAGCTGCAATGCGCGCGGTGACCCGCGAGGTCACCCGATGGGAAACCGAGACACTCGCTCCCGCAGTGGCAAAAACGCCTCTGCGTCAGGGCACCTTCGCGACGGACTCCGGCGTCCCGGTTCCTGCGGTGCTGACGGCCGCTCACTGCCGGGGCGAACTCCAGGAGCAACTTGGCCTACCTGGGGAGTATCCGTTCACACGAGGCGTGCAGCCAAGCATGTACCGGGGCCGTCTCTGGACCATGCGGATGTTCGCTGGGTTCGGCTCGCCTGAGGACACCAATCGGCGCTTTAAGTATTTGATGGCTCACGGCACGACGGGCCTTTCCACCGCGTTCGATATGCCGGCGCTGATGGGGTACGACGCTGATCATCCGATGTCGCGGGGCGAGGTCGGCAAGGAAGGAGTGGCTGTTTCCTCGTTACGCGACTTCGAGGTCCTGTTCGACGGAATTCCGCTCGACAAAGTGACCACCTCGATGACCATCAACGCCTCGGCCATCGCAGCTCTCTGCATGTACATCGCGGTTGGTGAGCAGCAGGGCATCCCAATGGCGAGGCTGGGGGGGACCATTCAGAACGACATGCTGAAGGAGTACATCGCTCAGAAGGAGTGGATTGTTCCGCCCCGACCAGCGGTGCGCATCGTCGTTGACATGATTGAGTACTGCAGTCGACACATGCCGCGTTGGCATGCCGTATCCATCAGCGGCTATCACATTCGCGAGGCAGGGGCGACGGCAGTTCAAGAACTCGCCTTCACGTTGGCTGACGGCATCGGCTACGTGGAGGAATGCGTGAACCGTGGCCTGGCGGTGGACGACTTTGCGCCACGTTTGTCCTTCTTCTGGGACGTCCATAACGACTTCTTCGAAGAAATCGCCAAATTCCGAGCCGCGCGCCGAATTTGGGCCGGTGTGATGCGCGACCGTTTCGGAGCCCGGGATCCCCGAAGCCTTCAGTTGCGCACCCACGCTCAGACGGCCGGCGTGAGTCTGACCGCCCAGCAGCCGTACAACAACGTCGTCCGGACGACACTCCAGGCCCTCGCGGCGGTGCTCGGTGGAACGCAATCTCTTCACACCAACTCGCTCGACGAAACCTACGCGCTTCCGACCGAGGACGCGGTGATGCTGGCACTGCGAACCCAACAGATTATTGCCCACGAGTCGGGCGTGGACCGAGTGGTCGACCCGCTCGGAGGCAGCTACTACGTTGAGTACTTGACCGACGAGATGGAACGGCAGGCGCAGGGGTATCTCCGACGGATCGACGAGATGGGCGGCATCATTCGAGCAGTCGAGGAGGGCTATCCGCAGAAGGAGATTGGCGAGAGCGCCTACCGTTATCAGCGTGAGGTCGAAGACGGACAGCGGCTCGTGGTCGGCGTGAACGCGTTTCAATCGGAACAGCAGGAGCCAGTAGAAATTTTGAAAATCGACGACCAAGTTGCCGAGACTCAGATTGCCCGCCTCCAACGCTTGAGGGCCGAGCGAGACCCCCGGGCCGTAGAGAGTACCCTTGCAGAAGTGGAGGCCGCCGCGCGAGGGACCGACAATCTGATGCCTCCCGTCCTGGCCGCGGTGAAGGCCTATGCAACCCTGGGTGAGGTCAGCGACGTGTTTCGCAAGGTTTGGGGGCAGTACCGCGAGGGAGGCGTTTTCTAGCCAGCACAGAGCCAGCCATGGCCGAACACACCCTCAGAATCCTCGTCGCCAAGCCGGGACTCGACGGGCATGACCGCGGCGCAAAAATCATTGCGCGCGCGCTGCGCGACGCCGGGATGGAAGTCATCTACACAGGCCTGCACCAGACGCCGGAGATGATTGCGAGCGCGGCAGTGCAGGAGGACGTGGATGCTGTCGGGCTGTCGATTATGTCCGGTGCTCACATGACCTTGTTTCCGGCGGTAATCGACCTCCTCAGGGCGAAGGGCGCGGGGGACATCGGGGTCTTCGGCGGTGGCATTATTCCGGACGACGATATTCCCCGACTCAAGAAGTTAGGCGTCGCGGAGATATTCACCCCAGGAAGCTCTACCCAGGACATCGTTCAGTGGATCCGGGGACACATCCAGAGCCGCCCCTGAAGCTGGGAGCTCGCTTTCCTCCCCGCGTTGACGTCTATGAGGTCGGACCGCGCGACGGGCTCCAGAACGAGCTGCGCTCGGTGCCTCTTAAGGACAAGCTCCGACTGGTCACGGCGCTCGTGGCTGCCGGCGAGCGGCGCATCGAGGTCACGTCGTTCGTCAGTTCGAAATGGGTTCCTCAGCTGGCGGATGCCGACGAGCTCCTGGCGCGGCTCGAGCGGCCCACGAACGTCATCTATTCGGCGCTCGTCCCCAACCTCAAAGGACTCGAACGAGCGAAGGCGGCGGGCCTTGCCGAGGCGGCTGTGTTCGCGTCGGCTACCGAAACTCATTCACGCAAGAACATCAATAAGTCGATTGCCGAAGCCCTCCATGTTGCGGGCGCAGTGGCCAAAGGAGCCCTCGCGTCCGGCATGCGAGTGCGCGCCTACCTCTCTGTCGTCTGGGGCTGCCCCTACGAGGGCGTGACATCCATCCCGACGGTGGTCGACCTTGCAGGGCGGCTGCTGGACCTCGGCGTCTATCAGCTCAGCTTGGGCGACACGATTGGAGTTGGGATACCGACCCAGACCGAAGCGATTCTCGACGCCGTCCTACGGCGGGTGCCGGTGGAAAAGCTCGCGCTACACTTACACGACACACGGGGGACAGCGCTCGCCAACGCCCTGGTGGGCTTAACGTATGGCGTGACGACTCTCGACGCCAGCATTGGCGGTCTCGGTGGCTGTCCCTACGCCCCGGGTGCTGCAGGGAACCTTGCGACCGAGGACCTGGTCAATCTCCTTCATGGGATGGGAGTTCAGACTGGGATCGACCTGGCGCGGTTGGTGGACGCGGGCGAGCTTGCACAGGAACTGATTGGCCGCAAACTTCCCGGCAAATACCTGCAGGCGGCACTGGGCGAACGGGACCGCCTCATCGCGCGAACCCGACACGCGCGCTAACGCACCTAGTTCGCGCCGACGGACGCAAGCACGGCAGGCAGCTTTTCGACCAAACCCAGCCGAGACGCCACGGCTTCGAGTAAGCGGCGCTCCGAGGCGTCGACTCTCCCGTCAACACGGGCCAGTTGAGCGAGGGCCCGCAGGAAGGGCTCGCCGGCATGGGCGTTCGGGACCAACGTGTCTAGCGAAGCCAGCCCGGCCCCCAGGGCGACGTCCACATGGTCCACCGGCACGCCCCAGCGCTCAGCGCACTGGACGAGCAGCCTCCGTTCACGTTGGTCTACGACCCCGTCCGCCATCGCCATGGCGGCCATGACGTAAAGCAGACGCTCGCGCTCCTCAACGTCCGGGAAGCCTGGAAGGGCGGCGGAGCTCGAGCTGGAGACCGGTCCAGGTCGACCTGCCCAGGCTTCTACCGGACACGCCTCGGCGAGTGTCCAGTCGCGAAGGTCCCCAGCGAGCAGCGCGTCGCACCATTGACATTTCGGGTTGAGCTCGTCCCCCAGGGGGCCTCCACACTGAGGACACCGGTCGGTTGACATGCCGTTTTCGGCGCGGGTCGTTGCCTCGCCGGCCCGGGCAACGGTGAAGACCCAACGCTGCGGAATAACCGGGAGCTTCGGAGGAGCTTTCCCGAGTGGACCGACGCCGGTACGGGCGCTCCAACGAACCTCAACATGTGCCAGTGTGCGCCCGTCCGTCGCGTTCTCGAAGCCGCGAACCCGGACTTCTCCGACCGCACACTCAAGAAATACCCGCCTCGACTGGTGTTGTGCGAGGCGGTCCACATCGGCGCGCAACCTTTCGACGGCGGCAGCCTCAGCGAGCCGTGCCAGCCGCTCCGGTTGCCCGGTGCTCTGGGCCTCGACCCAGCGCCAAAAGACCAGGCTAACCCGGTCTTCGAGAACCTCGAGCGACAGGGCAGGGTCGCGCTCCCGGAGCGCGTCCAGCCCTGGCACGGCTTCGTCTGCTCTCCGTGCTTCTACCGCTTGCGTGATTTCGGCCAGGACCCAGTCGTACGCTCCACTGTTTACGACAGCGTGGCAGTAGGAACAGCTGCTGGTCGCACCTCCCTCAAAGGGGGCACCGCAGCTCGGGCACTGTCGGGCCGCGAGCGCGCTTTCCCCGCGACTCTGTACGCCGGGCTTCCGTACCAGGCTCCAGACCTCGATGAATGGCTGAACTTGCGCGTGAGACGCGGCGGCGCGTACCTGCGCGTCGGGCCAATCGGCTGGCACGTCGACGTCGCGGGCGCGTGCATGAACAGCGACGTGCAGCGTGTCGAACCAGTCATTTTGCTCGAAGCCCACCAACTCCAAGCCGGTGACTTCCACGTCCGAAGTGAAGTTGCGAACCCCTTGCGCTCGCAGAAGCCCGAGCTGAACGCGGAACCGTTGCCATGTGGCGTCCGAGAGAAAGCGTCTCACAGGGACAAGGTCTCGGTGCGACCAGGCTTCTTGCGTCGACAAGAATAGGGACCGAACGCGCTCGAGAAATGAGCCCTCCGCGAAGCCGGGGTCCCGCCGCTGAAGGGTAGCGACCCATCCCTGACGCATGCCAGAAGTGACGTCCAAGCGGGCGATCGCATCCTGCTCGGCGAGTGCACGTTGGGTGACAGCGGTCAATCCAAAGGCCCGTCTGAGGAGTACCCTGACAACGACAGCCAAGAGAATCAGCAGCAGGAGGAGGGTAGGGTCCAAGGCAAAGTAGACCGGCGAAATACCCGACCGCCCGAACGAAAGCCCGCTTGGAGCACTCCTGTTGGAGCTCCAGCTTGGAGCATGAGCAGGGCCCGAGCGGGAGGGGCTCGAGTAGTGATGGCCGCCCCCCACCCGTGCCTCGGCAAGGCTCCCGAAGACGAGCAGCAACGAGACCGTCAGGCGAGAACAGCGCATGTGAAGAACAGACTCTACCAGGGCTTCCCCCAGCCGGAGTAAGGGTGAGGTATGGCCGAGTTCCGCGAGGAGCGCCGCGGTAGCACAGAGCTGTGGACGATCGACGGCGAGAGGCGGCGAAATGCCATTAGCCGTGCCCTGCTTGCCGAGTTTGAGAAACGGGTGGAGCGGGTGAGTCGGGGGCACGAGACCCGTGCAGTTGTCCTGACTGGAGCCGGCGATCGTGCGTTCTGTGCCGGCGCGGACCTCAAGGAACGGGCTGGCATGTCGGAGGAAGAGGTTCGAGCGTTCCTCGCCCAGTTGGCCAGAGCATTGCGGGCAGTCGAACGGAGTGGCTGTGTCTTTATCGCTGCCATCAATGGTGCCGCGCTAGGGGGTGGCACCGAGCTCGCTCTCGCATGTGACTTCCGCGTTGCCGCGCCGACGGCCGAAATGGGGTTGACCGAAGTGCAACTCGGCATCATCCCCGGCGGAGGAGGAACACAGCGGCTCCCTCGCCTAGTGGGAATCGCCCGGGCCAAGGATTTGATTCTGACTGGGCGCCGCATCAACGCGGCCGAGGCACTTGCCATCGGATTAGTTCAAAGGCTCGCGCCCGAGGGACGCCTCCTGGAGGTCTCGCTGGGGTTGGCGGATCAAGTGGCTGCCAATGCGCCGCTGGCCGTCGCCGCTGCAAAACATGCCATCGACGAAGGGGTTGCTTTGAGTCTTGACGACGGACTTGCAGTCGAGCTGCGTCACTACCAGCAGCTGTTCACCTCCGAGGACCGTCTCGAGGGACTAGCGGCCTTTGCCGAGAAGCGGCCGCCACGCTTTCGTGGCCGCTAGTGCAGCTCCTTCCGGACAGCGAGTCGTGGCCGACCGCAAAGAACCCCTCCCCGGAACTCACCTCTGCACCGGTCAGCGCACAAGCCCTGTGGACCTTGCTCGAGGAGGGTCACTTTGCCCCCGTCCAGAGGCCCGGATGACGGGGAGGTCTCACTTTACTCGTCTAGCGGTTCGGCTACGCTTTGTCTGGTGATGGACCTTCGCCGGCGTGTTTTAGTCATCGACGACCAGCCAGGATTTCGTGCGTTCTTACAGCGCATCCTCGAGGTGGACGGATACTCAGTGGACGTTGCCGACGACGGGGATGCGGGGTTAGCAGTTCTAGCCAATTCCCCGCAGGCGTGCGTCGTGCTCGTCGACCTGATGATGCCCCGTGTGAATGGGATTACCTTCATCACTCGACTCCGGGACCGTTATGGTTGCAACCGCTTCCCGGTGATCGTCATCTCCTCCTTGTTCGCAACGGAAGATGCCGACCTGCCGGACCTTCCCGGGGTTCGCGGCGTCATCGGGAAACCCTTCGAACCGCGAGTGGTTCGGGCCGCCGTCCGCCATGCCTGGGCGGCTCTCGAGCAACCGGCACAGCCGGCAGCCTAGTCCCCGACCAACGACGCGGCGCAGTAAGTACGCGCCCACAGCAGGCATTTCTGCTAAGGCCGACGGCCCAGCATGGGCTTCGACGACAGTACGCGGCAGCGGCGCACGCTCATCCGCCAGGGTGGCGATCCAAAATACCACGCCAAGAATGCGGAGGTCGGGAAGCTGTTCGCGCGCGAGCGTCTATCCCGGCTGCTCGACCCGAACTCGTTCACTGAGGATGGAACGTTCGCCCATGGAGCAGATCCCGAATTTCCAGCGGATGGCGTCATCACCGGACTAGGAACCATCGCCGGGCGTCCAGTGGCCCTCATGGCCAACGACTCCACGGTGAAGGCGGGAAGTTGGGGCGCGCGAACGGTCGAAAAAATCCTTCGCATTCAGGAGACGGCGGCGCGGGTACGTTGTCCTCTTCTCTATCTGGTGGATTCGGCAGGTGCCCGCATCACCGACCAGGTTGACATGTTCCCCGGCCGGCGTGGAGCAGGGCGCATCTTCCGGAACGAGGTGCTGCTCTCTGGTGAAGTGCCGCAGGTTTGCCTGCTGTTTGGTCCCTCCGCCGCGGGCGGCGCCTACATCCCGGCGTTTTGCGACCTGGTCGTCATGGTCGAGGGCAATGCCTCGATGTACCTCGGTAGCCCTCGCATGGCTGAGATGGTCATCGGCGAAAAAGTCACCTTGGACGAGATGGGAGGAGCGCGCATGCACTGCTCTGTCTCGGGATGCGGTGACGTGCTGGTAAAGACGGAGGACGAGGCCATCGCCGTTGCTCGTACCTACCTTTCATATTTACCGGACAACTTCTCGAGCGAGCCACCGGTGGTGGAGGCGCGGGATCCGGACCGTAGTGGCCGGTCCATTGAGGACATCGTGCCGGCCGACCAGAACAAGCCGTTCGACATGTTCGCGCTGCTCCGGGAGCTCGTCGATGGCGGCTCCTTCTTCGAAATAAAAAAGCTGTTTGCCCAAGAGCTCATCACCGGGTTTGCTCGCATCGATGGTCGAGCGGTCGGCATCCTAGCCAATCAGCCCAAGTACAAAGGAGGAGTGCTCTTCGTCGACTCTGCGGACAAAGCCGCACGGTTCATATGGCTCTGTGACGCGTTCAACCTTCCTCTGATTTTCCTCGCCGACGTCCCCGGGTTCATGATCGGTACGAAGGTGGAGCGCGCCGGAATTATTCGAGCTGGTGCGAAGATGATTTCCGCAGTTTCCGAAGCAACAGTGCCTCGCATCTCGGTCGTGGTGCGAAAGGCCTACGGTGCTGGCCTTTATGCGATGTCCGGTCCGGGGTTTGGGCCGGACTGCACTCTCGCACTTCCCCAGGCGATGATCGCTGTGATGGGTCCCGAGGCAGCAGTGAACGCCGTCTTCTTCAACAAGATACTCGAGAAGCCCGAGGCTGAGCGAGCCGCCTACATCGAGGGGCTCCGGGCCGAGTACCGGTCCGATGTAGACCTCTTGAAACTTGCCTCAGAGCTGGTGGTAGACGAAGTCGTTCCTGGCGATGAACTTCGAGAAGAACTCGTGCGTCGCCTCGCCTTCTACCGTCGAAGCTTCCAACCCCGAGCAGCCCGCAAACACGGCGTTTGGCCCGTCTAAGAAGCTGGCGCGGCATGACTTTTCGGCGAGGCAGCCGGCCGTTATAAGCACAACAGGCATGAGCACGACAGCCGAGCTCCCGGAGAGTCATCGCGCGCTGCAGGCCACGCTCCGAGCGTTTTGCGAGGAAAGGGTGAAGGGCCACGCTCGCGCCTGGGACCACGCCGAGCGGCTGAACATGGAGACCGTCCAGGCCCTTGGGGAGCTCGGCGTCCTTGGCATGCAGATTCCCGAGGAGTACGGGGGCTCTGGGCTCGACACCCTCGCGGTCGCTGTTGCTGTAGAGGAGATTGCACGCTTCGACGGCTCGCTGGCACTCACCGTTGCCAGTCACAATGGCCTGGGAACGAGCCACCTACGACTCTTCGGCAGTTTGGAGCAGAGGCGGCGCTACCTCCCCCCTCTTGCCACTGGGGAATACCTCGGGGCGTGGGCATTGACTGAGCCGGGGAGCGGCTCAGACGCGGCTGCGATGAAGACCACTGCTGTGCGGAGAGGCGAGAGCTGGGTTTTGAATGGCAACAAGATGTTCATTACCCAGGGAACGGTGGCCCAGGTCTTCATCGTGCTTGCCCTGACGGCTCCGGAATTGCGGCAAAAAGGAGTCAGCGCGTTCCTAGTCGAAAAGGGGACACCAGGCTTCACCCAGCGGCCTATTCACGGCAAGCTGGGCATGCGGTCCTCGGATACGGCCGAGCTAATCTTCGAGAATGCGGTTGTCCCCGAGAGCCATCTGGTGGGCGAGCCTGGCATGGGGTTCATCAACACGCTGCAAATCCTAGACAAAGGACGCATCGCGATTGGGGCATTGGCGGTTGGGCTTCACCGCGGTGCTCTAGAAGAAGCGGTCGGCTACGCACGTGAGCGTCAGGCGTTCGGCAAGCCGATCGCCACATTCGAGGCGATTAGGTGGATGCTCGCGGACATGCGAACGGAGCTCGAAGCGGCGCGCTTGCTTGTGCATCGGGCTGCATGCCTCGCCGATACCGGGCGTCCGTACACACGCGAGGCGTCGATTGCGAAGCTCTTTGCGAGCGAGGCTGCCACCCGTGCGTGTAACCGGGCCCTGCAGATTCACGGAGGCTACGGGTATACGCGCGAGTTTCCTGTCGAGCGCTACCTCCGCGACGCGAAACTTTGCGAAATCGGCGAGGGTACGAGCGAGATCCAGCGGACAATCATCGCCCGCGAATTGCTCAGGGCGTGATGGTCGACGCAGATCGATTGACCGACTTGGGGCTCGGCGTCACTCACACCGAAACCGGCCTAGAGGCGGTGCTTCAACTCGGGACCCCTCTTCTCAACCCATTGGCGCGGCGGCCGATCGCGACTGGGGTGTTTGCGCTGGCCGAGGAACGCCTCATCCCGTTGGAGCCGGCGGAATTGGTGGGACTGCCGCCGCTGACGCTGGACGGCGTGCGGAGCCGATCTGAACTCGAGCAACAGCTCGCCGGAGCTTTTCATACCCATCTGGTCACCCTGCAGCGACGGAGCTCGGAGCTTCGCGCGCTAGGCTGCGCTCCACTGGTCGACCCGGAAACGCTGGAGCTCGCGGCTCGCATCGATGACGCCCCTCTCCACTTCGTATTGGCTGGCGATAAGCGGGGGCAGCTGCGGGTGGTGGAGTTGACTCGAGAAGGTGAAGCCGTAGTAACCGACGTCGGGCCGCCCTTCGATTCTTCCGAGTTCCCAAACCGAGCCGCACTCCTCGCCCACCTTCGCGCGCTCGTGCCCCTGCCAGCCTCCGCAGGAACTCCCGTCGGGCCCGCCTCGCCCGCGAGCCGCCCCGTCGACTACCGAGAGCTGCTCGACCATTTTGGGGAGGCTGCTTGGATTCCCGCTGCGGCCACCATCGATGTCGTCGTGACGCTGCGCGCGCAGGGAATCCTTTACCGTTTTGCGGCGACCCGGGTTCGGGATCGAACATTCAGGGCGCTGTTGGCAGGGCCTGGCGGCAAGGTTTGGGCGGACCAGTTCGAACTCGAGGGCTTTCCTGGGGTAGCGGTCGTGGTGGCCGGGGCTCTCGGCATCACGGCCTCTGAAGTGGAAGTACTCGCTTCTTGGGACGACAGGTGATGGCGCTCGCTGCTCGCGTCTTGGCCGGGGATGTACGCGCTGCCTCGCGCCTTATGCGCCACGTCGACGATGGAGAGCGCTCCGCAATCGCAGACCTTCAGACACTGTTCCCCCACACAGGACGGGCCTACGTCATCGGCGTGACGGGAAGTCCCGGATCCGGGAAGTCGACACTGACCGACCGGCTGATTGCGGGCCTTCGGCTACAGAGAAAAACCGTGGGAGTGCTCTGCGTTGACCCTACCAGTCCGTTCACCGGTGGCGCGATTCTCGGTGACCGCATTCGCATGCAAGACCACTCGTCCGATGACGGAGTTTTCATCCGCTCGCTTGCAACCCGAGGGGCGTTGGGTGGATTGTCACGAGCCACTGGAGACTGCATCCGCATTCTCGATGCGATGGGCCGGGACGTGGTCTTGGTGGAAACTGTCGGAGTTGGGCAGGATGAAATTGATGTCGCACAGATGGCCCACACCACCGTGCTCGTGACAGTCCCCGGAATGGGCGACGACATCCAGGCCATCAAAGCTGGCATCCTCGAGGTCGCGGACGTCTTTGTAGTGAACAAGGCCGACCTCGCAGGGGCCGACCGCACGGTTCGCGAGCTCCGGCAGATGCTCGAGCTAAGGCATGCGGTTCGTACACCGCCGGCAAGCCACGATGCTCAGCACCGTCGCATGCGACTCTCGACCGGCGGTCTTCCACCCCAAGCGCCGGCGCCCCCGGATCCCACAGTGTGGGAGCCACCAATTCTCAAGACTGTCGCATCTCATGATGAGGGCGTGACAGAGGTGCTCGCGGGTATCGAGCGACACCGAACGTTTCTGGACCAAACTGGCCAGCGGACGGTGCGGGAGCGGGCCCGAGCGCGGATGCAATTCGTCGCACTGCTCCGCGAGCGCCTTCTGCGGGAAGCGCTTGGACGACTGGAGCGCGAGCGCGGCAGACTCGAGGAGGTGGCCGCTGCCATTGTCGCTCACCAGGCGGACCCCTATGAGCTGGCTGAGCAACTTGCTCGGCAGCTCGCTGATGGATAAGCCAGAATGGAAGTCGCAACGGACCGCGTGCTCGTCCTCCAGGAACGCCTGGGAGCGGAGCAGCTGGACCCGAGCCTTGGGCTAGCTGCCTTAACGCACAAAAGTTACTGCAACGAGCACCGGGGCGAGGCGGTGGTAGACAACGAACGGCTCGAATTTCTAGGGGACGCGGTGGTGGACCTCGTTGTGAGCCACCGTCTGATGGAGCGCTTTCCCGCTGCGGATGAGGGCGAGCTTTCTAAGCTTCGCGCGCTCATCGTGAATGAGGAATCCCTAGCACGCGTTGCTCGCGATCTGCGCATCGGTGAATTGCTCCGCATGGGCCGTGGGGAGGAACTGACGGGTGGCCGCGATAAAAGCTCGGTACTAGCCGACGCACTCGAGGCGGTAGTCGCAGCGGTCTATCTGACGCAAGGCGTTGCCGGAGCGATGGCGCTAGTCGACCGCCATTTTGCAGAAGCGTTGGATGGGGTCGCTGAGGGCAGAAGCGGCGATGACTACAAGACTCGGCTTCAGGAGCTGATGCAGCGTCAAGGGCGCGTTCCGCCGCGGTACCGGGTCGTGGCAGAGGAAGGTCCAGACCACGCGAAGAGGTTCGAGGTGGAGGTCAGTGTTGGTAGCGAAGTCTTTGCGCGGGCCATCGGGCGCAGCAAGAAGGAAGCCGAGCAAGCAGCCGCCCGAAAGACGCTCGAAATGGAGCGCGCCAAGCCTGGATAGCCCTAGCGGAAAGCGCGAGCTTTCTGGGCCCGTCTGAGGCAAAAGACACCTTCATGAACCGACTTCTTGTCAGCCTGGCCCTTGCGGTTGCAGCGCCAGCACTCGCGACGGATGCGCCAGTCAAGACCCCATGGATGCAGAAGGCCCTAGCCGGACATGACCTCTGGGTGACGATGAAAACCACCCAGGGCAACATCGTTCTGCATCTCTTTTCGAAGGCCGCGCCCAAGACAGTTGCCAACTTCGTCGGGCTTGCGACCGGCGAGCAGCCCTGGACCGACCCGCGTACTGGTCAAAAGAGCACGGCCCGCGCCTATGACAACACCATCTTTCACCGGGTCATTGCTGGATTCATGATTCAGGGCGGTGACCCTACTGGAACCGGCCGGGGTGACCCGGGTTATACCTTCGCTGACGAGACATCGAACGGGAAGACTTTCGACAAGGTCGGTTTGCTCGCGATGGCCAACCGCGGTCCAGGCACCAACGGCATGCAGTGGTTCATTACCGTCTCGACCCCCAGCCATCTCAATGGCAAGCACACCATCTTCGGAGAGGTAGTGAGCGGATACGATGTCGTCGAGAAAATCTCCAACGTTCCGACGGGAGCAGATGGTCGGGATAGGCCGGATACGGCGGTCGTGCTGCAGTCAGTTCAGGTTTCTGACAAGGCACCCAAAGCTGGCAAATAGGTTCTTTCTCCGGACAGGAACGACACCATGGCAATGACGGATGCAGTGCGGGCGGGAAAAGACCTTTACGCTCATTTCGACACCAGCGAAGGGACAGTCGTGGTGAAGCTGTTCCCCAAGGATGCACCAAAAACCGTCGAGAATTTTGTCGGTCTTGCGACTGGTGAGAAGACGTGGACCCACCCGGGGACCCGTGAAAAAAAGACCGGGACTCCCCTCTACGACGGCACAATCTTTCACCGATGCATCGGAGACTTCATGGTTCAAGGTGGAGATCCGCTCGGCCGGGGCACCGGAGGCCCAGGCTACCAATTCGAGGATGAGTTTCAGAGCCGTCGCCGTTTCGACCGGCCGGGCCTGCTCGCGATGGCCAACGCCGGTCCGAATACCAATGGGAGCCAGTTCTTCATCACCGTGGTGCCAACTCCGTGGCTCGACAACAAGCACACCATTTTTGGTGAGGTCGTCACAGGCATGGACGTTGTGAAGCGGGTGGCCAACGACATCGCCAAGGGCCCCGGGGACCGGCCCCGCACGGACGTAAAAGTGCGCTCGGTGACCATCTCGGAGACCCCGTAAAGCCTTCGGCTGAAGGGCTTTGCCGGGCGGGCGGCTCTAGACACCTTCGGGGTTCATGCCCACATTTCATGCCGGCACCGTGGCACTTGTTGGCCGCCCCAACGTCGGTAAGAGCACGCTCCTCAACCGTCTCGTCGGCGAGAAGGTGGCCATTGTCTCCTCGAAACCTCAAACGACTCGAACGCGCATCCTAGGAGTCGTAAACCGGCCTCAAGGCCAGCTCGTACTGGTTGACACGCCAGGTCTGCACGAAGCCAAGGGAAAGCTCGGCCAGGCCTTACAGGCAGTTGCTCTGGGCGCTCTCGGTGATGTGGATGCGGTGCTCCTCGTAGTCGAGCCAACCCTGGGCAAAGACGGGCAAACGCCGGAACTTACACCGGGGAACCGTGCCATCCTTGATCAGCTCGAAATGCTCCGAAAACCGAGGTTTCTCGCCCTCAACAAGGTGGACTCGGTCGCAAAGGCGCCACTTCTGCCGCTTGCCGAGCTCTACCGGGACGCTCTCGGTTTCAATGACACTTTCTTCATCTCGGCGCGAACAGGAGCTGGCGTGGAGGAGCTGCTCGAGACCCTCCTCCGACAGCTACCCGCCGGTGAGCCTATTTTCCCCCTTGAGACCTTTACCGATCAGTCTGAGCGGAGCCTCGCGGCGGAGCTCATTCGGGAGCAGGTCCTGGACCACTGCCGTGAAGAGGTTCCTCACGCTAGTGCCGTCCTGGTGGAGGTCTTTGATGAAACGGATCGTGCGCCGCGCCCGGGCGCGCAGGGAAGGCTACAAGGCTTGGTGCGGATCGCCGCCACCATCTACGTCGAGCGGGAGAGCCAAAAGGCGATTGTGATTGGTAAGCGCGGCGCAATGCTGAAATCCATCGGCACCGACGCCCGCGCGGCAATAGAGCAGATGCTCGGAACGCACGTCTACCTTTCGCTCCGCGTTAAGGTGGAGCCTCGTTGGCGTGACAGCGAGCGCGGGCTACGACGAGTGGGGCTGCGGTGAAGCCCCTTCTCGCTCTTGTCGGTCGCCCCAACGTTGGAAAGAGCACCCTCTTCAACCGGCTGGTCGGCCGACGGCTGGCGTTGGTGGAGGACCTTCCCGGCGTCACGAGAGACCGTCACTATGCCGACATCTCGTGGGCCGGCCGTGACTTGAGCATCGTGGACACCGGCGGTTTCGTACCGGGAGGCTCCGATGACGTCCTCGAAGGCGTTCGCGCGCAGGCCGAGATTGCTGTCGAGACTTCGGACCTAGTGTTGTTTCTCGTCGACGGCCGTGCCGGGCTTGTGACCGCTGACACGGAAATCGCCGCCATCTTGCGGAAGAGTGGGAAGCCCGTACTCGTGGTCGTGAACAAACTCGACCACGCACCCACCGCCGAGGCGGGAGCGGCTGAATTCTACCAGCTTGGGTTCCCTGAAGTGTTCCCCGTTTCCGCCGAGCACGCACTCGGAATCGATGCCTTGCTCGATGCGGGCGTGGCTCAGCTTCCGCCGCTTGCTGAAGGCACTGCGCCTGGGATTCCTGACCTCGGCGATTCGATTCGCGTTGCCATCATCGGCAGACCGAATGTGGGCAAGAGCACCCTACTCAACGCGCTCGTGGGCCAGGAGCGCCAGCTCGCTGGTCCTCTCCCCGGAACGACCCGCGACCCAATTGATACGGAGTTGGTCCACGCTGGCAGTCCCATTGTGCTGACCGACACCGCTGGCATTCGAAAGAAGCGGGCACTGGCTGAGCGCGTCGAGCGGGTCAGCATCCTCGGGGCCCTCCGAAGCGTCGACCGTAGCGACGTGGCTGTGCTGGTTTTGGATGCAACCGAGCCGGGCGTCGAACAGGATGCCCGCCTCGCCGGCATCGTCGAGCAAAAGGGCAGGGCCCTCGTTGTGTTCGTGAACAAGTGGGACCTGGTGAGCCGGGACGAGCGCAAGCAAGACAAATTTCGCGAGACCCTCAAGTGGCAGCTGCGCTTCGTTCCCTACGCTCCCATCTTGTTTGGTTCCGCACTGCAGGGGGGGCGCCAAGTCAGCAAGGTGCTCGACATTGCAGTTCAGCTGTTTGAACAGTTCCGCTTTCGAGCCCGGACGCCGATGCTCAATCGCCTTATGCAAAAGGCGGTGGACGCGCACGCTGCGCCCTCAGACGGCGGTCGACCGCTGCGGTTTTATTACATCACCCAGGTCGCCAGCTCGCCGCCAACCTTCGCGATCACCTGCAACCGCCCGCGTTCTGTCACGAAAGCCTACCGTCGCTACCTAACGAACCAACTCCGTGAGGCGCTGGGGCTGCGCGTTCCCTTGCACTTGGTGTTCCGCGAACGGCCCGGGCACACCAGTGCGCCGCAGCGGAAGAGACCATCCGGTTAGCGTCCGATGCAGTGTTGGCGGGGCAAGAATGCCCCAAGGGCATCTCGCGCTCGAAGTTTGTGGCGGTGCCGCTTTGTCTTCGTTGACACACTGCTCCAGCGGTCACTACAGTCCCGCGCCCCTTTGGCCAGGAGAATGACGGTTGTCCACCCACCGCCTCACTCAGAAGGAGTTGCGGGCTCCTGACGCGTTTCAGCGCGTCGGCTCCGTCGTTCGCCGCTGGCTCGAGCAGCGCCGCATCGTCTTGTTAGGGGCGGCGGTCCTTGTGGTGGTCGCGGCGCTGGTCGCAGGGGTCGTCTCCTCGCTCGCCAACCGACGTGCCCAGCTGGCCGCCCGCGGACTCGGCCATGCGCTCAAAGTGCTCGACCGGCCCGTGGGGGAAGCCGTTCCCGGCGACGACCAAACGCCCTACGCTAGCCAAGCCGAAAAGGATCAGGCTCTTGTCGCTGCGCTTACCCCTTTTCGAGCGGAGTTCGCGGGCACGCTCCCCGCAACGACTGCCGCGCTTCCGCTGGGAGACGGCGAACTTCGGCTTGCGCAGTCCGACGGCGCACTTGCGCACTTCGCCGATTTCCTTTCGCGATCTACCCCGGGACAGCTGCTGCGAGTGTCGGCACTGGAAGGCGAGGGATACGCTTGGGAGGCGAAGGGGGAACTCGAGCGCGCGCTCGAAGCCTTTGACCTGATGAGTCGAGAGGATGCAGGGGGATTCCTCGCTGGGATGGGCCTGTACCACCGCGCACGAGTCCTTGTCCTTCAAGGGAAAAAGCTAGAGGCTGCCCAGGCCTTTGAGGAGGTCGTAACCAACAAGCCCGGAACGGCAGCTGCCACTCTGGCGCAGGACCGACTGGCGTTACTTGCAGCCCAGGGTATCCAGCCTCCGGCAGCTTTAAAGGCTCAAGTGGCTGTGCCAGCCCGTCCGGACGCTGGATGAGGAGGCCTTCGCGAGCGTTTCTACTCTTCCTCGCAGCGACTGCCGGCTGCGCCAGCGCTCGCCGTGGCTATGCCATTGATCCGTACCAGAAGATCGACACCGACGTGTTGGCCATCTACACCATCACCTGGTGGCAAAAGCTGGTCGACGCGCCCACTCTGGAGTTTGGCCCTCGAGAACCGGCGCGGCCCGGCGCCGACAGCATCAACCAGCGCGTGGTTGCCGGAACACGCGATGGCGTTCTACGAAGTGTTGACAACAGGGGGCGGGTCATCTGGCGGTTTGTCGCCGGGCAGCCCTTCAGTGCCGGGCCAGAGGTTGTTGACGGCTTCGTGTTTGCTCCAGGAGGGGACGGCTTTCTTTACTGTTTTCGCGCCGACACCGGTGAGCTCTTCTGGAAATATGAAACCGGCGAAGACTTGGTAACCGTCCCGGTTGTCGCCGACGGACGGGTCTTGGTGGCGTCGCAGAATGACACGCTCTTCGCCATCGAGGCAGCGACTGGGAAGTGGCTTTGGCAGTATCGCCGAGACACACCCGCTGGGTTCACCATCCGTGGCGCGAGTCGTCCTGCAGTGCGCGACGGAGTTGTCTACGTCGGGTTTTCCGACGGTCATTTCTCGGCACTACGACTCGAGAGTGGCGCGGTCGTGTGGGATCGCTCTCTTTCCGCTAGCGGTCAATTCATCGACGTCGATTCCCCGCCCGTGTTCGACCCCAAGGGCAACGTCATCGTCGCCGACTATAGGGACGGATTGTTCTGCGTCGACCCGGGCAGCGGCGAGACAATCTGGCAAACCGTCATCACCGGCATGGTGGGCCTGGTGGGGAAGGGCGACGTGGTCTATGCGAGTGGCGACGCGCGAATCATCGCGGTCGAGACTTCTTCGGGTAAAGTGCTGTGGACAACGAAGCTTGTCGATCGCGCAGGCCTTCAGCCCGCATTGGCCGCAGGGTGGTTGCTGGTGCCGACAGGTGCGGCCTTGCTTTTCGTTGACCCGTCTTCTGGCTTAGTCCGACTTCGTTTCGATCCGGGAAGGGGCATCACGGCGACTCCGGAGGTTCACGGCCTCAATGTGTATTTGCTGTCCAACCTCGGATTCGTTTACTCACTCGAAATGAACGTCGCGCGGGGCTCGGGATGAGCCCACTTACCCGCCGAGTGCGGGTAGTTGCGGCGCTCATTGCCATTGACGGCGGAAGACGTGTCCTCGTCCAGCAACGTCCCGCCGGAAAGCAACGTGGCCTCCTGTGGGAATTTCCCGGCGGAAAGGTAGAGCAGGGAGAGTCGGACGACTCTGCGCTACGTCGGGAAGCTCATGAAGAGCTCGGGGTGGACCTCGAAATCGGACCAGAGCGCTTCCATACGCATCACACCTACCCCGAGACTGAAGTCGATCTGTACGTGTACCAGGCGCGAATTGTGGGTGGCACCCCAAGAGCTCAAGCAGGGCAGGTGCTCAAAAGCGCCACTTCGGAAGAGTTAAGAGCCCTGCCATTCTGCGAGGCCGACTGGCCCCTAGTCCAAGCCTTGCTACAGGAGGCGTCGGAGGGACGAGGCAGACTCCTGGGGTGATTGAGCGCTCGTTTCAGCTCTTGCCGGGGATTGGCCCTTGGCGGGAGCGAGATCTTTGGTCGCGTGGTCTCCTCAGCTGGGACGCCTTTCGCGATGCACCGCAGCTCAGCGAGCTGCCTTCCAGGCAGGCCGAATCGCTCGTAGCGCGGATCGCGGAGGCTGAAACCGCGCTGGCCGACCGAGACCTTCCGCGCCTGGCGGGGCTCTTGCCCTCACGTGAGCACTGGCGCCTTTACCCGGTCTTCTTGGATGAGGCGGTCTTCCTCGACATTGAGACGGATGGTGCTGCAAACGGCCAGCCGACCGTGGTCAGCCTCTTTGACCAGAGAGGGCTTCACGTTTTTGTGCGAGGACGGAATCTGGAGGCCCTTCCGGAGGCCCTTTCCCGCTCCCGACTTTGGGTAACCTTTAATGGTCGCTGCTTCGATGTTCCCGTCCTAAGGAAGCACTGTCCGCAGCTGCCGGAGCCGGTCGTGCACCTAGACCTGCGCCATCTTTGCAGGCGCGTGGGGCTTCGGGGAGGCCTCAAGGCTGTGGAGCAGCTGGTTGGCATTCCGCGGCCGCCACATCTTCGTGGGGTAAGCGGTTTCCAGGCCGTGCTCCTCTGGCGGACCTGGCTAGTCAATGACGAGCTGGCGGCACTGAGGTTTCTGGTCGAGTACAACCTTTACGACGCTTTTCAGCTCCGCGCGCTCGCGGATGCCACCTACAACCTGGCGGTTGAGCAGCTGGCGTTCGACGGAGAGCGAATCTCAGTGTGGGAACGTGGGGAGGTCCTCTACGACGTGAGCCGTCTCGTCCTTGGGCTGGGTTAGCTGACTTGGCGTCACTGCTCGTCTAACGAAGACAGTCGGGATAGGAACCAGGTCGCATCAGCTGACGCCGCTCCCAGCCCTGCCGAGCGTGGTCGGCCTCAGGTACCACGATGGCGGTGTTTGACCTGGGTCCCCTTCACCGGAACGTCCTTTTCTCGCTCGCCTTCGGTCCGAAATTCAAACCGGCGTTCAGTTTGGCTCGCACCACTTCCATCTTCGAAAGCCGACCCTTTTTGGGCGTCAACCAACACAACGTAGCGGTGCCCAGCCCGGAGGGGAGCCAATAGGCCGACGTGGTAGCGGAGTCCGGCGGACGTCTCGTCGGGGCTGTCGTCTGAAGCAAGGGCCCGGTCGATTTCGTCAAAGATGCGGACCCGGTAGTTCTGAAGCGGCAGATTTGCGGTGACGTCCAGCGCCCGAGTTACTGGGAGGACCGCGACCACGGCCGGGTCGAGCACGGCGGAGACTCGCCCGCCGTCGGGTTGTTGGACTTCAATCCGAAACTCGAGCGCCACAGCTGGGCCGGCGTCGGTTGACGTGACGAGGAGCACACCGGCATCCGCGGCAGCCCCGAGGCGAGGGCCGCAGCCCGCCGCAAGAATCAAAATCGCCCCAAGCGCGGGAGCCCAGCAATGCAGCTGCTTCTTCATGGAAGACCAGACGCTAGGGGATTAGGTAGGAAAACGTGAAGACACTTCGGTACCTAAATCTGGATGGCACGGGTCCGCGTCCCACGCGAGACGTCCTACGCTGGTTGGTGGTCGATAGGCTGACCGGCCACCGACGCCGGACGCCATCGCGCGCGCCGGTCCCGATTGCTGAGGCAGACGTCGCTGCCCTCTCCCAGCCCCCGTTGGCTGGCCAGGGGTTTCGTTTGACGTGGCTGGGCCATGCGAGCTGGCTCGTCCAGGTCGCTGGCACCTCGATACTCATCGACCCCGTCCTCAGCGAGCGGATCTCGGGGGTCATCCGACGAAACGTGCCGCCCGGTCTCCGGTTGGAGCAGCTGCCACGAATTGATGCGTGCCTGGTGACCCACAACCATTACGACCACCTGGATCTCCCAACGCTCCGGCACGTAGCCGCTCCGGTGTGGGCAGGGCAGGGGACTTCACCTTTGCTTCGAAAGGCTGGCCTCGAGACCCACGAATTGGGCTGGTGGGATTCAGCATCCATCGGCTCCACGACGGCGCACTTTGTTCCAAGCCAACACTGGAGTCGCCGGTATCTCTTCGATGCGAATGAGATGCTTTGGGGCGGCTTCGTCATCGAGGGGGACGGCGCCCGCGTTTACCACTCAGGAGACACTGCCTATTTTTCTGGGTTCACTGAAATCGGGAAGCGGTTCCCAGAACTGGCTGGGGCGATGCTTCCCATTGGGGCCTATGAGCCGTCTTGGTTCATGGAATCTCAGCACATGAATCCCGAGCAAGCGGTTCAGGCCTATTTGGACCTGGGGGCCAGGGACTTCCTGGCGATGCATTGGGGGACGTTTAAGCTGACAGACGAGCCGCTTGACGAACCGCCGCGTCGACTGAAACAGGAGTGGGCGCGGGTAGGGCTAGCGCCGCGCCGTCTGCACATTCTTCCAGTGGGTGGAACCTGGTGGTCGCCTGCTGGCGACCGGGTCGCAGCTGTGAGCGGCGCGTGAACGCGACCACGCCTGGTCTGACCCAGCGTCAATCGTGAGCGCGGGCGTGCCGGGGTTTTGGGGAGCGCCGACCTCTACGGTGGACTGGTGCGAAGCGAACTACGTCGTCACACCCTACATCTGCGAGTTCTTCAATACCGTTTCGAGCCTCGCCATGGTTGCCGCCGGCGCCGTGGGAGCCCTCCTTCATCGAAGAGTGCTCAACCCGCTGATTCTTATGGCTTTTGGCCTGTTGTTTCTCGTCGGTGTCGGGAGCGTAGGGTTTCACGGAACGTTGAGATTCGAATTCCAAATGCTCGACGAGCTTCCGATGCTTTACCTCGTCACACTGATGGCCTATCTCCTCGCGGAACCTGGACCGATACGGCACTTCGGCCTGTGGCTTCCTTGTCTCTTGCTCGGCTACGCGCTCCTCGCGACGCTGTCCGCAGTCTTCTTGCGTGGTCAGTTCCAGTTCTACGCGTTTCAGGTGAGCTTCGCTCTCCTTGAGTTGTTCTGCCTGCTGCGCGTGTATCGACTGAGTAGGGACTTGCAGAACGCGCCCGTTCGAAGGCTCTTCCGGATCGGAATCGCCGTCTACGGCGCTGCCATCGTGCTTTGGTTCATCGACCTGCGCTGGTGCGATGCGCTGAAGACCCAATTGACCGCTTGTGGGCTCCCGAATCCGCAGTTTCATGCGTGGTGGCACGTGCTCGTCTCTTTCGGCTTCTATCTGCTCTTACTGGTCGTGGGGTGGGACCGGGTTCGTCGCCGCGGCATGCAGCCCGTTGTCCGGTTGCTGGGAGGTTTCATTCCTTCACTGACACTGAGAAGTCCCTCGCGGCCGAACGTCTGATAATGTGCGTTATGTCAACTACGGCCAAACCGGCATCCAGCTTCCGGACGCAACCTCAGCTTCGGTCAACGCCCCGCACTTGGCGTCTAGCGCTCCGTAGTCAGCCTCGTGCGTTTCGCGAAAAAGCCTGAAGGCAGCGGCCGAGGCCCACCGATCAATGGTCATGTAACACCGCGGATCAGCGGAGTTTCGTAGCAGCACCGTTCCTAGGTAGTCCGCACTCAAAGCGAATAGCTTGGCCCACTCCCCCTTCGGCCCATAGGCGGTCTCGAAGTCGGCCTCCTGTCCTGGTCGAACGCTGAACTGCCAGATGATGACGTGCTCGCTGGTCGTGCTCATCTCTGAAGCTCCGGGCGACGCTCTAATTCGGTACCGATGTAGCTCAACGGCGGTGCTCAAGCCGGATCACCAGGCGCAGCCCCGACCACGTCTCGTCAATCGCGCACACCTTGTTGTCGACCAGACCGGTCGGAAGCGCGACTTCGCGAATCCCATTCTCGCTCACGTCAGTCGAGACGCCGGACGACTTCTTGGGCCACGCAACCCACAGGCTCGTCGCGGGCGCCATCTGCCCACGAAGCGCGCTCAATCGTCCCTCCAGCTCCGCGCGGCGCGATACGAACCACACGACCACTTGCGGCATTAATCTGGCCGAAACTTTCCGGTGAACCGTGGCTCCGCTCGGGAGCTCACCTAAGGTTTCCGCGAAGTCTCGAGGCGCGCCGATGAGGGCCACGCGCTGGCCTTCCCTGATGCCAAGCTTCTTGGGAAGCGGCGTGCTCGAGTAGCCTGCCATCGCGACCTCCTTGCCGATCCCAAGCTCATGTGAAGACGTAAGCCCAGGCGATGAGGACCGCCTGGAGAGGAAGTCGCGCCCACAACAGCCATGATGGCGGACGCTTACGACCGAACCCAATGCGGTTGACGGCCATGTTCACGTTGGCCGGGAACACCGCGATGAACAGGGCAATCAGTCCCCAAGCCGCCCAGGGGCGCGTCTGCGGCACGAGCAGCCCCAGGCCCCCTAGAATCTCGAAGACTCCGCTCACCAGGACCAGCGTACGCGGCGCCGGGAGATACTTGGGCACGATGCGGGCGTAGCCCGCAGGAGCAACGAAGTGCATTACCCCGGCTGCGACCAGCAAGAGTGCCAGGAGGATGCACCATGCGCTCATCGGTAGCGCACTCTATCCCGGCCCTCCCAGGGATTGGCAGCACTTGACTCGCGCTCGCGTCTTGCGCATGCCATCCGCTCGATGACCCTACTTCGTGCCGCCGATCTTTCGCTCTCGTTTGGGAGTCGCGTTCTCTTCGACGACCTCACTGTCGTTGTGGAGGAGGGTGAGCGCGTCGGACTTGTAGGCGTCAACGGGTCGGGAAAGTCCACCCTGCTCCGGCTACTGTCCGGTGAGCTTCTTCCGGACGCCGGACAGCGCCAGCTCCGGCGCGGCACGCGAATTACATACCTACCCCAGGAGCCTTCTTTCCCTGATGCCGCGACCATCGCAGGCGAGCTGTCCGTTGCGCAGGCGCCACTCCGTCGGGCCCTCGCCGAGCATGAGAGACAGCTCGAGCAACTCGACAGCCTCTCAGGTCAGGCTTTGGACCGGGGCGTAGCAGAGCTCACAAGGCTGTCCGAGCGCATTGAACACCTAGGTGGCTGGGACACCAAGCACCTGGCTCGGACGCTCCTCGACCGATTGGGCGTCCAGGACTGGGACCGGTCCATTAGCGAGCTCTCCGGTGGCCTTCAAAAGCGGGTTGCTATCGCCAGAGCTCTATTATCCCGGCCCGACCTACTGTTGCTCGATGAACCGACCAACCATCTCGACGCTGACACCGTCGAGTGGTTGGAGGAAGCGCTCGACGACCTGGATAGCGCTTTGGTGCTCGTCACCCATGACCGCTACTTCCTGGATGACCTTGTGGACCGAATCATCGAGATTCAACCTGGGGCCGGCGTTGTTTCATACCCCGGGAACTATCAGGACTACTTGGAGCAAAAGCTAGTCGCACAGGCAGACGCCGAGCGTGCAGAACATAAGCGGGACCGGTGGATCGCGCAGGAAGTCGCGTGGTTACGTCGAGGTCCCGAGGCGCGGCGAACCAAGAGTAAGGCTCGCATCGAACGGGCGCGAAAGCTCATGGCCGAACGAGGCTTTGTGCGGCCGCGGGTGCCTGAGCTCCAGACGGTGGCATCACCTCGACTTGGCCACACCGTGCTCGAAGCGCGTCGGGCGGCCTTTGCCTATGGGCCTCGAGAAGTACTTCGTGATGTGGATGTCATCATTCAGGGTGGCGAACGTGTGGGGATCGTCGGTGCGAATGGCGCTGGAAAGACAACTCTCGTGCGCCTCCTCATCGGGGAGCTTCTACCCTCCGTAGGAGAGGTCATTCGGGGCAAAAACACCCGCATCGCCTATTACGACCAAGCTCGGGCGGAGTTAAACCCCGAGCAAACGGTGTACGAGGCCGCGTGGGCAGAGGACTTTGTCGACCTGGGAGGGCGCCGGGTCGCGCTTCGCGACTACCTGGACGATTTACTTTTCCCGGTGCCAATGCAGCGGATGCAAGTCAAGGCACTCTCGGGCGGCGAACGGAACCGTCTGCTTCTTGCACGAATCTTCCTGATGGGCGCCAATCTGATCGTCCTGGATGAGCCCACCAACGACCTCGACCTAGTGACGCTCAACGTGCTTGAGCGCCTGCTGCTGGGCTTTCAAGGGGCGGTATTACTCGTGACGCACGATCGCTACTTTCTAGACAAGGTCGCGACGCGCATTCTGGCCGTCGAGGACGAAGGAAATGTGGTCGCCTACCCTGGCAACTTCAGTCTCTACCGAACGCTGAAAATGCAACAGGCATTCTCTCTGCGACCCGGGTCACACCTCCAACCAGCGGATCCCCGGCCGAAGCTTCGACCCGCGAGGGCTGAAATCGGAAAACTCGGCTATTTGGAGCAACGCGAGTTGGAGCGCATCGAAGCTTCGATCCAAGCCGCTGAAGCACGTAAGGAGGCCCACGAAGCCGCTCTCGCTGATCCTACGGTGTACTCCGAGACCAGCGCCGCAATGGGTGCCTCCGCGGCGCTCGCTGCGGCGACGGCGGAGGTAGATCAGCTCTACCTACGATGGGAAGAGCTTCTCTCCAAAGCGAAGGCGAGCTGAAAACGCCTGCGTTGCGCCTTGCCAACAACGTCAATCCTCGAGGTGAGCCGTGTCAGGCGGCCTCCCGGAGGCAAGTGTCTGGCTGAGAGCGACCCCAGTCCGGCCGTTTGCCCGGGCGGCGCTCAGCAAGGAAGCCAGGCTGTGTGCGGCGTCAGGGATAGAAAGACCGCCCGTCCTAATATTGGAAATACAGTTGCGTTCAGCGTCGCGGCGGCCGATGTGCGGTTTCCATGTGACATAGACTCCGAGCGAGTCAATCGAGCTCAGCCCGGGCCGTTCTCCAATGAGAACGATGACCGCATCAGCTCCAAAAATTGCCCCAATCTCATCTCCGACGGCCACCCTACCCTGCTGAACCAACACCACTGGACCCGGGTGCCACGTTGCCGGCGGGAGCAAGTCACGGAGGGCACTGAGCAGTCCCGCGGCATGAAGTCGAGCAGCCGTCGCTGAGAGGCCATCGGCCACGACCAGCCCGAGATCGACGGCCCTGGTCTCCCGAGATGCGAGAACCGTTCGACTCGAAGGCGACAACCGCCGGCCAAGGTCTGGTCGGCGCAGATAGGTGGCCCGATTCTGAAGCTGCCGATGTGCATTCTAAGACTTCCATCCCGCAAGCGCGGAGCTCAGCAGCGATGGCGTTGGATTCAAATTCCGAATAGACAGCGTCGCGTGCCAAGGCGAGCGATTCTTGCAGCTCGAGGTGCCGCCGAGTTGGCAGTGAGACACCCGTTCGACCGAGCCCAACGCGCGCTGGTGTGTAGCGACGTAGCGCGGCCCAGCTGTCCTTGGCCAGCGTCAAACGGCACCCAGCAAACGTCGGAAGGCTGATGGAAGCTCGAGCTCCTGAAGGTGTCCGGCCCCATCGACAAGCCCGATGCGCTCCAGCCATTCCTCAAATTCGGGGGCCGGGCGTTTGCCGAGCACCTTGCGCACGTAAAGAGCATCGTGAAATGACGTACTCTGATAATTGAGCATCACATCGTCTGACCCCGGCACTCCCATGATGTAGTTGCAGCCTGCAACGCCAAGCAGCGTCAGCAGTACGTCGACGTCATCTTGATCGGCGTCCGCGTGAACCGTGTAGCAAACGTCACAGCCCATCGGCACGCCCAGAAGCTTCCCGCAGAAGTGATCTTCGAGGCCGGCACGAGCAATTTGCTTTCCGTCGGCCAGGTATTCCGGCCCGATGAAGCCGACCACGCTGTTAACCAGCAGCGGGGAATATGCGCGGGCCACGCCATAGGCCCTGGCCTCGAGCGTCTGCTGGTCGACCCCGCAGTGGGCTTCGGCGGAAAGCGAACTCCCCTGCCCCGTCTCGAAATACATAACGTGGTCGCCCACCGTACCGCGATGAAGGGCGAGCGCTGCCTGTTGTGCGTCGGCGAGCATGCTGAGCGTCACCCCGAAACTGCGGTTCGTCCCTTCGGTTCCGCCGATGGACTGAAAAACCAGATCTACGGGAGCATGACGTTCGATCGCTGAGAGCGCGGTCGTGACGTGTCCAAGGACGCACGACTGGGTAGGGATATCCAGGTGTTGGCGAACACGGTCGACCAGCGCCGTGAGTTCAACATAGCGTTCGATGCTATCGGTCACCGGGTTGATTCCAATGACGGCATCTCCGGCACCTAGGAAGAGCCCGTCTAAAATAGCGGCAGCAATCCCCTGCAAATCATCGGTGGGATGGTTGGGTTGGAGTCGCGTGGACATTCGCCCGCGCAAGCCCACCGTACTTCGGAAGCGGGTGACGACTTCGCACTTCGCAGCCACCAAGACCAGGTCCTGCAGGCGCATAAGTTTCGACACCGCTGCTGCCATTTCCGGTGTTAGCCCCGGCGCCAGAGCGGACAGAGCGGCGCTGTCGACGGCATCCGATAAGAGCCAATCTCGAAACTCGCCGACCGTCTGATGGGACACTGGTGCGAAGGCTTGATGGTCGTGCCTGTCGAGAATGAGGCGAGTGACATCGTCGGCCTCATAGGGAACAACCGGCTCGACCAGGAACCTCCTTAAGGGCACGTCGGCGAGAGCTCGTTGAGCGGCAACCCGCTCGGTGGCCTCCTTCGCGCTGATTCCGGCCAACGCATCGCCTGAACGGAAGGGACTGGCCCGCGCAAGAAGAGTTCGCAAGTCCTCGAATACGTAGCGTGTTGTTCCAATCGTCTGATGATGAGCCATGAATGCGCTTCAAGCCTAGCCCAGCGCCCCGACTTCAATCCCATCGGAATTTGCAGGCGAGCACACCTTTGCGTCAGGCTTCGACAGGCGAAAGGCAGAGGAAGTCGCTGCCCCAGCAACAGCGGTTCGCACGTCATTGGTGAGTGGCCGCGGGAGGTATGGACAGATGGCAAGCATTGAGAAGTACATCGTCCGAAACGTCATCGGGCTAGACGCGGCAGCGACATGCCAAGAAGCCGCGTCCCTCATGGCGAAGCACCGGATTGGTGCCGTCGCAGTGCACCAAAACAAGCGCGTCATCGGGTTGTTGACGGAAAGGGACCTCGCGACTCGGGTGATGGCGCGCGGATTGGGAAACGACACGCCCGTCGGCGAGGCGATGCGGCGAGACCTTCCTGCGATTCCGGAGTCCATCACCGAAGTCGACTGCGCGAGTCGCATGAAGGAACATGAGACTCGACATCTCATCGTCGAAGAAGAGGGTCGGCCGGTAGGAATCATCTCGATGCGGGATGTCATCCAGATGATGCTAGAGGACAAGCAGTTCCTCATCGAACAGATGCAGGGCTACATCCAAGGGTACTAGGCAATAGACGAGGTGGGTTCGGCATGCCCCTCGGCGCCGGGACTCAAGCTCCGCGAAGGCCAACGGCCCCTCCGTATTCCGGAGCCAATTCCCGCCGAGTCATGCCCAACCAGCTTCAGAAAACCCGACGTTTGAGTCGCTCCAGGGTGAACTTCGCCGTGTCGGCAACTGCCATCACGGCCATGACGCCTGCCTGAACTGGGTCGGTGACCACCAAATCGGCAGCATCCGGGACGCTGCCGGCCATGTTCAGGCTGAAGACGAGCAAACCACGCGCTCGGACTTCACGCACCGCCTGTTCAATCTCGCCGCCCATCAAGGAGCCAGCGAGCACCAAGGCGCTGGCTCTCGGAAGTCGCGCCACGGCACGCACCGCCTCGGCTAGCGCCTTCTCGCCGACGAGGGGGATGGTGTCGACCGAGATGTGCTCGCCCCGGATGTTGTGACGGTCAGCCTCGGAGATGGCGCCTAGAGCGACCTGCCCCACCTGCGCGCCTCCTCCCATGATGATAAGTCTCTTGCCGTAAATGGTCCCTAATGTGGGGACGATGGCAACGGCCCGAACGACAGAGAGCGCCTCGAGCTCCTGTTTCAGCATCGGCACGAATTCCGGAGGCATCGCGACCTCGAAGGAAACCCGCGCGCTTGCCGCCGACTGCTCCACGATCTCGACCGAGGTGATGTCCCCCCGGTGTCGAGCCACGACGCCGGTCAATTCGTGCAAAACTCCGGGGCCCGACAGTGTCTCGACGAAAAGTCCAACCGTCTGCATATCCGCCATGGGTCCCACTCTGCTCTCGGTTTGGATGTGAAGACAACGGCGTTGAGGGCCGGTCTCTTGGAGTCGACCCGCTTGAACCTAAGCTCGGTTTATCTCTTGAGATGTCCATCTCCCCGCTCGGGGATGCCCGCTCGATGCGCATCCTGATTTCAACCGCCGCTCTGTTGCTCTTCGCAACGTCCGCCCAAGCGGACGAGGGCATGTGGACGTTCGACATGTTTCCGAGCAGCACAGTCAGACAGCGCTACGGCTTTGGACCCGAGGCGGCATGGTTGGACAACGTGCGGCTGTCCACCGTCCGGATCGCGGGCGGGTGTTCGGCAAGCTTTGTCTCCCCCAACGGCCTGGTGATGACCGCTCACCACTGCGTGCTTGGTTGTCTTGAGGAACTCTCGACGCCGGGCAAAAACCTCCTCGCGAATGGGTTTTACGCCCGCGCGCCTACCGAGGAACGGCAGTGTCCGGCGATGGAAGTGCAGCAATTGCTGGAGATGACCGACATCACCGACAGCATTCAGACTGCGACAGCTGGTAAGAGCGGCCGCGATTTCGCCAGGGCGGAGCAGCAAGCGATGAGCGACGCCGAAAAGCGCTGCGCCAACAGCAGGCAACTGCACTGTGATGTTGTGACCTTTTATGACGGTGGCAAATACCTGCTCTACCGCTACCGTCGCTTTCAGGACGTCCGTCTGGTCTTTGTCCCCGAATTCAGTATCGCCTTTTTCGGAGGGGACTCTGACAATTTCGAGTTCCCCCGCTATGACCTAGATGTCTCCTTCCTGCGCGTTTACGACGAAGGGAGGCCAGCGAAGCTCGACCATTGGCTGCGGTGGAGTGTAGCGGGCGCTAAGGAGGGGGAGCTTGTGTTTGTTGCCGGCGATCCGGGGAGTACGTCGCGCCTTTTTACGGTCTCCCAACTCGAGTTCATCCGAGACGTTTCGGAACCAGTGCAGCAGCAGTATTTCTCTGAACTACGGGCGCTTCTCAAGGAGTTCGGCACAAAGGGCGGTCCCGAGCAGAAGCGAGTTAGGCAGTCAGAACTCTTTGGCCTGGAGAACAACCTCAAAGCTTGGAACGGGCGCCAAGCAAGTTTGATGGACCCCGCTTTCATGGCTGCCAAGCGTGCGGCTGAGGCGGACTTTCGCACCAAGATTGCCGCAGCCACCAAGGAGGAAGACGCGCCGAATTCCGTCGACGCTGCTGCAGCGGCAAAACGCGCGTTCTATGTGCGGAGCGTTGGTTCCTTCGAGGCCATTGCTAACGCCCTGGCGAAGTACCGCACCTTCTACGTTCGCAATCTCCTGCTTGACGGAGCGGGCTTTAGTGGTGTGCTGTTTAACATCGCGCGACAACTGGTTCGTCTCGCTGAGGAGACGTCGAAGCCCAACGGGGAGCGCCTGAGAGAGTACACCGATGCGCAGTTGCCGGCCATCGAGGCTCGGTTGGCAAGCACGGCTCCAATTCATTCAGAGCTCGAAATTGAGCTACTTACCTTCTCGCTGAGCAAGCTACGCGAACTGCTTGGCTCAGAGGACCCGTTGGTTAAGAAGGTGCTTGGAAACAAGTCTCCGCGGGACCTTGCGACAGAGGTAATCAAGGGAACGAAGCTGAGTGACCAGAATGTCCGTGTTGCTCTGAAGGCTGGAGGGGCGGCCGCTCTTGCAGCCAGCACTGACCCAATGGTCGTACTGGCGCGTCTGGTTGAGCCTGAGGCCCGCGCAGTTCGACAGCGCTATGAGCAAGAGGTCGAAGCCGTTGTGACCCGGGAATCTGCAAAGCTCGCCCGTGCCCACTTCGCTCTCAGCGGCATCAGCACTTATCCTGATGCGACCTTTAGCCCGCGCCTTTCTTACGGAACCATGAAGGGTTGGACGGAGCCCGACGGCAGCGGTGGCTCGCGGACGGTCCCGGCGTTCACCAACTTTGCCGGCGCCTTTGAGCACGCCACAGGCCTGGTCCCGTTCGAGCTTCCCAATTCCTGGTTGGCGGCCCGTTCTCGGCTGGACCTTGAGACGCCCCTCAACCAAGTTTCGGACAACGACATCATTGGTGGAAACTCCGGCTCGCCTCTCCTCAATCAGAAAGCGGAGGTCGTTGGGCTGGTGTTCGACGGCAATAGTGCCTCCCTCGGAGGGGATTATTTCTTCAACGGCGCCAGCAATCGTGCGGTCAGCGTTCATTCGAGCGCCCTGCTGCATGCGCTGGACCGCATCTACGGAGCGAAGCCCCTCTTGGACGAGATCGCTCCCGCAAACGTGCCCGCTCCGGTTGGAAGCGGCCGTTAGAGGTCCCAACTCGGCTTGAATTCGCCCGGGACTTTCCGTCCCTCGACCGTCTCCGAAATGCCACCTTTCCTTACGGCTGAGTAGCTTCGCGCACGTGGCGGACGGAGGCGCATGACGGACGCGAGTGCTGAGAAGCACGGTGGAACTCTTGACCGTTGCTGGACGGGCGGAGGGCCAATAGCGCGGCATGGGCAGGAAGATGCAGGCGTGGCTTTGCTCAGTCGGCGGCCCAACCGCAGACGGACGACAGCCACGCCCTTTGGTAGCGTTCGGTAACAGACCAATGTTGGGAGAGTCCATGAGACGTGGTGCCATTCGATTGGCGATAGCAACCCTCGGGGCAATCGCGCTTTCGGCATGTAGCTCTGGCGGGAGTTCGGGCGGCTCGACCGCCGTCACCGTGACGAGCGCTAGTCCGAGTTCGGGGTCTACGTTGGGTGGCACTGCGGTTGTCATTTCGGGGACGAACTTTGAAAGCGGTGCAACCGTTAAATTCGGCACGGCGCAGGCAACGTTTGTCGGCTTCAACACTGCGACGAGCCTTTCTGCCAGTACGCCCCCCGGCGAGCCGGGTCTCGTCAACGTGACAGTTACCAATCCGGATGGAACTACAGGAGAACTCGTCAACGGATTCACGTTTGTCGCGCCGGGTTGCACCATTCCTGCGGCGGTGACTTCGAGCCTCACTCTAGATGCCGGTTGCGTGTGGTCGGTTCCGGTGACGGCGGTCGTCGGAGGAGCCGCCAATCCCGTTCTCACCATCGGTCCGGGAACCACGGTCGAGTTCGCCAATGGAACGGCTTTAATCGTGGGTCTCACAGAACCCGGTTCACTGGTGGCTCAAGGGACGAGCTCTTCGGGAATCATCTTCACGTCAGCAACCACGTCGCCCGTTGCCGGCGACTGGGGGGGATTGTGATTGGACCCCAGAGCAGCGCGGCGGTCGACGCAGGTAGCGTCATCACGTTCGCGACCATCAACTTCGCCGGAGGACCGGGCGCAAACGGGCTCTCGGACACTGCGGCCCTTACTGTCGAAGGCGGAGACGTGGTGAGTGCGCTTACGTCACCATCCCCCGTACTAAGCAACCTATCCATTCAGAACTCGGCCGGTCACGGCATCGTCTTCGCCGGAGTCGACACCGGCTTCGCGATGGGCTCAGGCAGCATCACTGTCAGCTCTTGGGAAATGACCGGGCACTACCCGTTCGTCATTGAGGCAAATCAGGCTTCGACCCTCCCGACGTCCATCTCGGCACCCTCGACGCCCCCGAGTCCAAACGCGGTCGTAGCGTTCAACTCGTACGTCAACCCCGGGTACTGTGACATCCTCACAACACAGACGTGGCCAAGCCTTCCAGTGCCAATTCTCAGCCTCGCAACCCTGGAACTCGGAGGACCTCAAAACGGCAACGCTGCCACGCTCACCATTTCTGCGCCGAATACGTTCGAGTTCATTCCAAACACCGAGTTGGACGTCGACCCAGCTGCGCTGGGGCTCGGCTTTCTGGTCGCGAATGGAACGAATGGCAGCCCGCTCGTATTTACGAGCACAGACGGAGGAGCGTGGGGAGGGATCAATTTTTCCGTAGGGGGGCAACCCACCATAGGCCAAACCCCCTCTTCGCTCACGTACGCAGTGGTTGAATATGCCAACAACAGCATCCCCAACGGACCTCCTGGCTATGGAACGGGTGCCATCACAGTCGCTAACGACTTGGGCTACGCAAGTACGGTCCCGGGGCCCACCATCGCCAACTGCCGAATTGAAAACTATCCTTCGTACGGAATAACGCTGTTTGACATCCAATCTTCGTCCTATTCGAGCTACACGGGAAGCGGCAACTCCTTCGGTACGCCGGCGCCGGTGTTGCTGCCCGATGGCGGTCCGGGAGGTGCCGTTTCGTCCTACTGCCAAACCTCCGGCTGCACCGACACTGGCCCAGGCCCGTGAGGGGACCCTCGGTCTGTGCTTTCAGGCCCCCCGGCGCCGGCCCGGGACTCGGATGCGCCGCTGGCGTGGCTTCTGCTTGACGCAGAGTCGCCACCTCAGGCTTTCTATGTCGCCCGATGGAGCGCCTTAAGCTCCGAGGCGGCTGACTCGCCGGTCGCGCTGCTAGGGAGGCGAAGGCATGAAGCGAAGCGTGCCCTTGTGGGGAGCGCTCGCCGCATTGGTCCTGCACTTGGCGGGGAATGCTCACTATGGATTCTTCCGCGATGAGCTTTACTTCATCATCTGCGGGCGACACCCGGCCCTAGGTTACGTCGACCAACCTCCGCTGGTCCCGTGGGTCGCAGCCGCATCGCAGCTGTTCGGAACGTCGCTCTTTGCACTCCGGCTGGTTCCTGCGCTTTGCGCGGCGGGAGTGACGTACCTCAGTGCAGTCCTCGCTCAGGAATTCGGCGGTGACCGCTTTGCCCAGGCCCTGACCGCCCTCTGTGTCACACTGGCTCCCACCCTGCTTCTGCAGGGAGTCCTGCTGACCACCGATGTGTTTCAACCGTTGGTCTGGACTGCGTCGACTTTGTTCATCTGGCGCCTTGCAACGCGAGGGGAGGACGTCCGCACTAGCCTCTGGCTAAGCCTCTGGCTAGGGGTTGCGCTTGGGGTGGGGGCGCTGTCGAAGTACAGCATTGCCTTCTTCGCGTTGGCCGTCTTGACGGGAATCGCGCTCACCCCGACGCGCCGCGTCCTTCGAACGCGTTCCTTCCAGGTGGCGGTTGTGATGGGCGTCGTCCTGGGCATCCCGAGCGTCGTCTGGCAGTTCGCCCACGGCCTTCCTTTCCTCGAGTTACTGCGCAATGGCTCGCACGGAAAGAATGTGGTGCTTGGCCCAGGAGCGTTCGCGCTCGCGCAACTCAAGATGCTCAACCCCTTGTACGCACCGGTCTGGCTGGTGGGACTCTGGACGGTCTGGCGCCGCGCTGAGCTCCGATGGATCGGCATCTGCTACCTGGTCCTGTACTGCGTCTTCTTCGTGCTTCACGCCAAGGACTATTACCTGATGCCCATCTATCCGGTGCTGTTTGCCGCCGGGGCAGTGCAGTTGGCGTCGTGGATGCGAGGGGCGCCAATTCTGAGAGGCGCGGTGGCGGGCGTGGCGGTGGTCACCGGGCTGGTGCTGCTTCCGATGGCGTTGCCTGTCCTGCCGATTGAAACATTCATCCGATACGAGGATGCACTCCACATCAGACCCACCGCCGGCGAGAACCAGAAGCTCAATAAGCTACCGCAGTACTGGGCTGACATGTTCGGCTGGCCGGAGCTCGCCGCGAGCATGGCTAAGGTGTACGGCACGCTTTCAAACGAAGAGCGTGGTCGGGCCTACATTCTCGTGGACAACTATGGCGAAGCTTCGGCCATCAACTTCTTTGGCCCGGCACTGGGCTTGCCACCAGCCATTAGTGGTCACAACGCCTATTTCACCTGGGGCCCCGGATCGAACCTCGACGCCGACGTGATGATTGACATGAATGCGACTGTTGAGGAGGACAGCAAGTTCTGTGCGGACGCCAGGCTTGGCGGCACGCACCACAATGAATACGCGATGCCTTACGAGAGCAACTTGAGCATCGTCGTTTGTCGTGGCAGCTATGAGCCGCTCTGGAAGATTTTCCCCAAACAGAGGCACTTCATCTAAAGCCACTCCAAGACGCAGGTCCCGGCAGCTGGGGCTCGCGGTTCACTCCCACTCGATGGTCGCTGGCGGCTTGCTCGAAATGTCGTAGACAACGCGATTGATGCCCCGAACCTCATTGGTGATACGCGACGACATTCGTGCAAGAAGGTCGTGAGGTAGCCGCGCCCAGTCCGCCGTCATCCCGTCGACCGAATTGACGGCGCGAATGACGCAAGTGGATTCATAAGTTCTCTCATCCCCCATTACCCCCACACTTTGAATCGGCAGAAGGACGGCGAAGGCCTGCCAGACACTGTCATAGAGGCCGGCACCGCGAACTTCCTCTTGGACGATGGAATCGGCTCGGCGAACCAGCTCCAGACGTTCTTCGGTGACGGGACCAAGCACCCGCACCGCGAGCCCTGGCCCCGGAAAGGGGTGTCGGCGAACCAGAGGCTCGCTGAGGCCGAGCTCACGGCCAAGCTCGCGCACCTCGTCCTTGAAGAGCTCGCGCAAGGGCTCAACCAGCTTCAGCTTCATGACCGCTGGCAGGCCGCCCACGTTGTGGTGACTCTTGATGGTTGCCGAGGGGCCTTTGGTCGATACCGATTCGATGACGTCCGGGTAAAGCGTGCCTTGGGCGAGAAACTCGGCGCCTCGTATGTCGTGTGCTGCCGCTTCGAAGACGGTGATGAATTCCCGGCCGATGATTTTCCGCTTCTTCTCCGGGTCAGTGACGCCAGCTAGCGCGTCGAGAAACCGAGTTCGTGCGTCGACCGTGCGCAGCGGAACATGCAAGGCGCCCTGAAAAAGGGCTTCCACTTGCTCGCGCTCGCCCGCCCGGAGGAGCCCATTGTCGACGAAGATGCATGTCAGCCGGTCGCCAATGGCCCGGTGGATGAGAAGGGCGGCAACTGAGCTGTCCACTCCGCCGGACAAGCCACAGATGACTCTCCCGGTTGGCCCAACCTGCTCCCGGATGATGTCGACCGCCTCTTGAGCGAACCCCTTCATCGTCCAGCTACCGGACAGCTTGCATTCATCGAAGAGAAAGGCGCGGAGCATTTCCTTGCCGCGCGGCGTGTGAACCACCTCCGGATGAAATTGAATGCCGTACAATGCGCGTTCCGAGTGTGCTGCGGCTGCAAAGGGCGCGCTCGGCGTCCGGGCGATGGCCTGAAAGCCCGGAGGCAGCGCTTCCACCCGGTCTCCGTGGCTCATCCACACATTCAGCTTTTCGCCCGTGGTGAAGGGTGTCAAAGGACCGCGCGCAGCGAGCACTTCGACTTGGGCAGGACCGAACTCACGATGTGCAGCAGCGTCCACCTTGCCGCCGAGCAGCTTCGCCATCAGTTGAAGCCCGTAGCAGATGCCCAACACCGGGACTCCGAGGTCGAACAGGCTCGGGTCGCAAATTGGACTGCCCGTCGCTTCCACGGACATCGGTCCGCCGGACAGAATAATTCCCCGCGGAGCGAACGAGCGGATTTGGGCCAGGGGCAGGTCGGGGCGGTGAATTTCACAGTAGACGCCCAACTCTCGAACGCGACGGGCGATGAGCTGCGTGTATTGGCTCCCGAAATCCAAGATGAGGACCTTTTCATCGTGGAGGTGTCCGGAGCTCCAACCTTTCGCCGGCGAAGGGTTGTCGTTGGGCCGGCTGGCCTCAGCACCCACAGGGGTGCCGGCGGCCAGGTTGGGGGCTTTGGCCTCTCCGCCCTTTCCCAGCACGGTCGTCGGTTCTCGCCTTTTCATCTCCCTCTCTTAATACGACGGGTCTGACTTGCCGCGCGGGGGGAGATTGGCACCGCCTCTTGCCTCAGCAGAGGCTGGACCAGCCAGCCGCGCCGGGCTTATCAGGAGCTTCGCGCAAGGGACCGCGAGGAGCCGGTGATGGCTCGCCGTGAGGCGCTCGGGTGTCTCGCGCTTACTCCAGACGGTAATTCGGTGCTTCCTCGGTAATGATGACGTCGTGCACGTGGCTCTCGCGGAGGCCAGAGGGGGTGATGCGGACGAACTGGGCCCTGTGCCGCAACTCCTCGATGGTGCGGCAGCCGACATAGCCCATGCCGCTGCGGAGGCCCCCGAGCATCTGGTGAACATTCATTGCGAGCGAGCCCTTGTAGGGGACGCGTCCCTCGATGCCTTCCGGGACGAGCTTCCTTTCCTCCTCGACATCGCCCTGAAAGTAGCGGTCCTTCGCACCCTGCTTCATCGCGCCGAGCGAGCCCATTCCTCGGTAATGCTTGTAGGAGCGGCCCTGGTAGAGAATGACTTCACCCGGTGCTTCCTCGGTACCGGCGAAGAGCGATCCAATCATCACCGAACTCGCTCCGGCGGCGAGCGCCTTCACGACATCTCCTGAGTATTTGATGCCGCCATCGGAGATGACCGGGACATCAAAGGCGTTAGCGGCCTTGGCGCAATCATCGACCGCAGTCAATTGGGGAACCCCGACGCCGGCCACGACCCGCGTTGTGCAGATGCTTCCCGGCCCAATGCCGACCTTGACCGCATCGACGCCAGCCTCGATTAGGGCACGCGTGCCGTCGGCGGTTGCGACGTTGCCCGCAACAAGTTCAAAGCCAGTGGCCCACTTTCGGGTTTCCCGCACGGCATCCAGCACCCCCCGGGAATGGCCATGGGCCGTGTCGATGACGATGACATCGCATCCGGCGCGAAGCAGGGCGTCGAGTCGGGCCTCCCGGTCCGGACCGATGCCCACCGCTGCGCCGCAGAGCAGCCGGCCCTTGTCGTCTTTTGCGGCGTTCGGAAAGGCGCGGGTTTTCTCGATGTCCTTGATGGTCATCAATCCCCGCAACTCGCCCTGGTCGTCGATGAGCAGGAGCTTCTCAATGCGGTTTTGATGCAACAGCTCCACCGCGGCGCGCTTGCTGACGCCTTCCGGGGCGGTGATGAGCTTGCGGGTCATGACGTCCTCGACTTTCCGGTCGAGGTTTTGCTCAAAACGGACGTCGCGGCTGGTCACAATTCCCAGCAACTTCCGGCCCTTGACGACCGGAATCCCCGAGATGCCGTGCCGTCGCATCAGCTCGACGGCGACGTGCAGCGGGACCCCTGGCTCCACGGTGACTGGGTCAGCCACCATCCCGCTTGAGAAGCGCTTGACCCGCGCGACCTGCGCTGCCTGGCGCTCGGGACTCATATTCTTGTGGATGACGCCCAGGGCGCCCTGCTGGGCCATCGCGATGGCGGTGTCGGCCTCGGTGACAGTGTCCATCGCAGCCGAGAGGAGCGGGACGTTGAGACGGATGTTTCGGGTGAGCCGGGTGGAGAGCTCGACGTCTTTGGGGAGGACGGCACTCTCCGCAGGCAGCAGCAGCACGTCGTCGAAGGTGAGCGCCAGACGCAGCGGGTCGTTCAGCATGGCGCTCTATACGCGCCCACTCCGCCAAAAGCGAGCCGAGGAGGTTCCGGCTGAACACCCAATGTCGTCTAAACATCCAGAATTTAAAGGGTTTTCTCTTTCGTCGGACGCTCATGTGAGACGGCCCGCCGCTCGACGCCGTCCCGCCTTTCGATGGGCCCTGGGTGGGCTTCCGCCCCAAGCGGTGGCTTTCGGCGACTGTCCCGCCAGTGCCGCCACCCGACCCACGCGCACACGCTGAGAACGATGACGATGGCTGTCGCGATTTGAAAGCGCTTGAGCAGCTCGATGACGCGCTGCAACTGGCGGCCGAAGCGGAAGCCAAGGAAGACGAATGCCGGTGCGGAGGCCAAGGCGGCGAGGCCGTCGAAGCAGATGAAGCGGGTGTACGGCATTCCCGCAGAACCGGCGGTGAAGAACGTGACTGCCCGCACCCCTGGCATGAACCGAGCGGCCATGACGATTTTCTCGCCGTGGCGGGCAAAGAGAGCCTCCACCTTGGCCTGTCGTTGTGGCGTTAGGAGTCGACGGAGGAGCCGTCCGTGGGCGGTACGAGCTCGGTTACCGAGACGCCGGCCAGCACCGTAGATGAGCGAGTCACCGGCGAGGATGCCGAGGAAGCCGGTGGCCACCATGAGCGGAAGGTTGGCTGCCCCGCGGAAGACCAGATAGCCGCCGAGGATGAGCGAGACGTCCTCCGGAAACGGAATCCCAACCCCGCAGGCCACCAAGATGCCGAAAATGGTCCCGTAAGCGGCTAAGCCCTGGCTGCCGATGAGGAGCGCTTTGAGGAGGTTTTCCACCCGAGACCCAGTGGCTCGCACGCCAGGGGCGCCGCGACCCTAACACGCCCCCGTCAAACCCTGGGGAGCGAGCCGCGGGGCAGGAGCGTCCGCAGCGCTTCGCGATTGTCAGCCAGTCGGGCAGAAAACATCGAAACGATGGCCATTAACAGCTTGAGGCATGCCTGCGGCTTCTGGCCTAGAAGCCGCTGGAAATCCGAGCTTCTCAGTTCCACGGCGCTGACCAAGGTGAGCGCGACTGCGCTGCACATCCGCTGTCCCTGTTGGAGCAGCGCCAGCTCGCCAAGCGAGTCTCCAGGCCCAAGTTCCCCAACCGGTATCTCTTCCCCGTTGTTGCCCTTGACGGAGATGGAGACCTTCCCCTGACCGATGATGAAGAGCGACTCCGCCACCATGTTCTCGACGAAAATCGGCGCCCCGCGAGGGAAGGTACGGTCGGACGCAATGCCGGCGAGGATTTGCAGCCCGGTGTCGGTGAAGCCCTTGAGCAGGGCAGACGCCTTGAGCGCATCGAGAACCGCCATCGGGCTGCCTCTTACCACTCCGCTACACGCCTTGGATCCGGGTCCTGACTCACCCGCGATGCGCACGGGCGTTCAGCACATACCCAGCGGCGCTGGCAAGCAAGTCCTGTCGCTCCTGCGAAGTCAGGGCACGCTTCACTTTTCCAGGGGCGCCCATCACCATCGAGCCGGACGGGACCACTGTGCCCGGGGTCAGCAGCGTTCCGGCCGAGATAAAGCAATCATCCTCGACCACGGCCCCATCCAAGAGGATAGCGCCAATTCCCACCAGCACTCTGTTTCCGACGGTGCAGCCGTGCACCACGGCATGGTGTCCCACCGTGACGTCGTCGCCAACGCTGCAGGGGAAACGGTCCTTGTGCACGTGCACCATCGTCAGGTCCTGGATGTTGGTCCGGCGCCCGATTCGGATTCTGTTCACATCTCCGCGCAGCACGGTGTTGTACCAGATGGAGGAGTCCTCGCCGACTTCAACATCGCCGATGAGCTGAGCACCCTCGGCGACAAACACCGATGGATGCAGGCGCGGGGTGACCCCTTGGAAACTCCGAATTGGCATGCGCGACTCCGCTACTTTCCCGTTGGCCTAGCTGACAGTCGTCGCCTGAGCGGAGGGCCAGTCGAGCACTTTCGCCTGGACGCCACCCAGCGAAGTGAGCGAGCTGCTGGTCACGTCGACCAGCACCCGGGACCCGGTTGGGACGTCTCCGGCGAAGTTCAGGCCTCGGTTCTCCGGCGTGCGGCCGAACCGTCGCAGGGGGTCGGTTCGGGACGGGCCCTCCACCAGGACTTCGACTCGCTTGCCCACCTGCTCGGCCAAAATCTCCGAGGTGATGCGCCGCTGCAGATGCTGGAGGCGCTCCAGCCGTTCTATTTTCGTCTCGCGGGGGACCTCGCCCCACTCTGCTTCCTTGAGCCCGGCAACCGTTCGTGGTCGAGGGCTGAAACAGAAAGAAAACTGGTTCTCGAAGCGCACGGCTTCAGTGAGTTTGAGTGTGGCTTGAAAGTCTTCCTCCGTCTCACCGGGAAAGCCAACAATGATGTCTGTGGTGACAGCAATCCGGGGCCGTGCCACCCGGAGGGCCGCAAGCTTGGCGAGGTACGTCTCCGTCGTGTAGTCCCGTCGCATGTGCCGTAGCACCGTTTCGCTGCCACTCTGGACTGGAAGATGGAAGTGCGGAGCGATGCGGGGCTCGACACGAAAGGCCTCAACCAGCTCGTCCGAGAGGTCGTGCGGATGGCTGGTGGTGAATCGAACGCGCACAATGCCTGGTACGTGCGCCACGCGAAGGAGCAACTCGGCAAACCGGATGCCGCCGCGATAGCTATTCACGTTTTGACCAATCAACGTGACTTCTCGCACCCCGACCGAAACGAGCCGAGCAACCTCCTCGAGGACCTCGGGGAACGGTCGGCTGACCTCACGACCACGTGTGTGCGGGACAACGCAGAAGCTACAGACGTTGTCGCAGCCCTTCATGACGGTGACGAATTCGCTGACCTTCCCCGCCGAGGAAGTCGCGTCAGCGCGCGGGAAGACATAGTCCTCGGACTCCATCCACGCGGTTTCGACGACTCGGGCGCGCTCTGTTTCGACGCGCCGGAGGATGTCCGGGAGTCGCGGGATGGCATCCGGGCCAAACACAAAGTCCAGGTAGGGAACCCGCGCCAGGAGTTTGGCCTTCTCCTGCTGCGCCACGCAGCCACCCACGCCGAGAAGCGCGCCGCGTTGCAGCTTCACGGCTCGGTATCGGCCTAACGCGGACAGCATCTTGTCCTCAGCCTTTTCGCGAATGGCGCAGGTGTTGAGGATGATGAGGTCCGCGTCCTCGGCACGGGTCGTGGGCCGGTAGCCAACCCTGGCCAGCGACTCTCCCATGCGAAGCGAGTCACTGACGTTCATTTGGCAGCCAAAGGTCTTCACAAAAAACCGTTTCCCTCGGGGGGGGTCTGGGGATGGCTCCAAGTCCTCGTCCTTCCTATGGCTTTGGGTATCTAGAGGTCGCATGTTGGTCTGTTGAGGTCGCTGGAGTGCTGCACTTTTCGGCACCCCACGTCAATCAGCAGTCAACCAGTCCATGCGTTTTCCGGGGTTTCTGAGGGCCGCATGGACGCCCGGAAGGAGGGGCCTCGTTGGCGCCGTGGTTGACGTAGCCAGCCGTTTCGGGCCGTCCGGGGCGTCGTGAGTTCAGCCAGCGCACGCCGGGCGCGTCCGCGACGCCGGCATGTCGCTTTGAACCTCATTCCGGGGACGCCGTTACACGCACGGAGCATGAATTGGCGAGACGCTGGAGGTTGCTACGTTTCTGTCAGTCGTCGCCGTGGCGCCCCGCCCCGAGCAACACCGCAGAAGCGATTGGCACCTGACGCTTTCCGACGGCCCGGTCATTGTGCCACGAGCTGCAACGACACGCTCGCCGGCCCGGCGGGGATGGTGGTCGAGATGCCGCCCGCATAGGTCGCGGTGGCTCCGGCGGTTTGCGCACACGGCACCGCGTATGCGTTGGCGGCGATGAAGGCGGTGCCAGGTGGCAGGCCCGAAAGAGTGAACACCGTGCTGCTTCCGGGGCTGACGTCGAACGAATAGGTGGAACTGTTCCCAACACTGGGGAAGACCTGCACCACGACACAAGCCACTCCGGCTGGCGCAACCACCGGTGGCAGACTGATGCGACCGATGGCATTCGCGTCGTATTCCGTGAACCAGAGGTTACCGTCCGAGCTGACCGCGATGCCATAGGGCCCGAGTGCGCCGGTGCTTGAGGAGAGGGGGAACTTGGTGCCGGTGTCATTCGTCGTCAGCATCCCAATGTCGCCGTCGCCGGCGCCGAAGTCGGTGAACCAGAGGTTGCCGTCTGGTCCTGTGACGATGCCCTCCACCTGACAGGCGGTGCAGTCCGGATATTGGTAGAGGACCAAACCGCCGGTGGTGATGGTGCCGACGGAGTTCAATTCGCCGAACCAGAGGTTGCCGTCTGGTCCCGCAGTAATGCTGATGGGTCCATTGATGCCCTGGCCCGAGTACTCGGTGATGGTGCCGGTTGTGGGTGAGATGGTCCCGATTTTATTGGGGGCATACTCGGTGAACCAGAGGTTGCCGTCCGGGCCTGCCGCGATGCTCTCGGGCCTGGCGCTGACGGTTGGAAGTACAAACAGGGTGAAGGTGGCCTGCGGCGTGATGCGCCCAACGTAGGCCAGGCCAGTGTTGACCCCGGTCCCAGTGAACCAGAGGTTGCCGTCCGGACCGGTCCCGATACCATACGGGTTCACCCCGTAGGTTGTACCCGGGATGACGAACTCGGTAATGGTGCCGAGCGGCGTGATGCGCCCAATTTTGCCGCGGTTCTCCTCAGTGAACCAAAGGTTGCCGTCGGGGCCTGCTGTGATGCTCTCGGGGTAGCTGCTCGCCGTGGGAATGGGAAACTCGGTGATGATGCCGTCGGGCGTGATGCGCCCAATGTTGTTGCCGGATGGGTTCTGTTCTGTGAACCAAAGGTTGCCATCCGGACCTGCGCTCATGCCCGTGGGCGTAGCATTCGCAGTGGGCAGCGAGAACTGGGTGACGATGGGTGGAAACTCAACTCGCACTGTCTCCCCGCCAGGCAAGACTGGCGCCATGGTGAGGGTGACGCTCGCCGGGAGACCTGCGTCGACGGTGGTCGTCACCGCACTGCTCGCCCAATTCGCAGTGGCTGCTGCCGCCGAAGCACACGGCACAGGGAACGCCTGGGCACTGAAAGTGTCGCTTCCGAGAGGCAACCCCTGAAGCGCGAACACCGTTTCGCTCTCCGGTGCGACGTCAAACGGATAGGCAACCGTGGTTGTTCCGAGCGCCTGGGCGATGATGCAAGCGACTCCAATGGGCGCCAGCGTCCCGGCTGGAAACTCAACCCGAACGGTCCCGTCCGCCCCGCTGCTCATGTTAAGCGTGACACTGACTGGCACATCCGCGGTGACCGTCGCGACGGCCGGGTTGCTGACATAAGTCGCGGTTGCGGCCGCGCTCTGCGAGCACGGTACTGAATACGCCTTTGCGGTGAAGGTATCGCTCCCAAGCGGCAGCTCGTCGAGGGCAAATACGGTGTTGCCCTGTGGAGCGACATCGAACTGTTGTGTGACGGTTGCGACGCCGACCACCCCAATGACCACGCAGCCCACTCCTGTCGGGGCGAACTTAACCTGCACACCCGCGCGCCCCAGGAGGTGGAGCTGATTTTCTTGCGGGAAGCAAGCAGTCAGGACGCCAAGGCAAACCCCTGCCAACCTTACGGCATTAGGAGCTCTTGCCCGCATCGCCGTTAGAAGGTGGTGATGCGTCCGATGTTGTTTCCTGACAATTCGGTGAACCAGAGGTTGCCGTCCGGGCCGGCGGCGATTCCCCCGGGCGTGCAGCCCGAGGTGGGGACTGGGAACTCAGTCATGATGCCGGCAGGTGTAACGCGTCCGATGTTGTTTCCTGACAATTCGGTGAACCAGAGGTTGCCATCGGGGCCAGCTGCGATGCCTATGGGAGTGCTGTTTGCTGTGGGGACAACAAACCATTGAATGCTCAGGGGGTTGTCCGGGCTGATGAGGCCGATGGTGTTTCCGTCGGTGTACCAGAGGTTGCCGTCGGAGCCGGCGGCGATGCCTTGGGGACCGCCGTTTGGGACAGGGAACTCGGTGATGCCACCGCCAGTCGATTTGCGTCCGATGTTGTTTCCTGACTCTTCGGTGAACCAGAGGTCGCCGTCGGAGCCGACGGCGATGCCGTATGGGTTGCTGCTCGCTGTGGGGATGCCGGACTCGCTGATAGTGCCGCCAGGCGTAACGCGTCCGATTTTATTTCCACCAGACTCGGTGAACCAGAGGTTGCCGTCGGGCCCTGCCGCGATGCCCAAGGGATAGCTTCTTGCGGTGGGGATGACGAACTCGGTAATGGTGCCGCTCGGCGTAATTCGGCCGATGTTGTTTCCAAAATACTCGGTGAACCAGAGGTTGCCGTCGGGCCCTGCCGCGATGTTTTGGGAATTGCTGTTTGCTGTGGGGATGACGAACTCGGTGATGGTGCCGTCGGGCGTAATCCGGCCGATGTTGTCTCCGACTTGTTCGGTGAACCAGAGGTTGCCGTCGGGCCCTGCGGCGATGCTCGAGGGGCGGCTTTTTGCGGTGGGGACCGGGAACTCGGTGACGGCGTTGCCTGGGGAAGGAAACTGAATACCAACGTTGCCCTCGCCCCCGTTACTCATTTGGAGCGTTATGGTGACCGGCACATCCGCGGTGACCGTCGCGACGACCGAGTCGCTGGAATATGTCGGCGTCGCCCCTGCGCTCTGCGCACAAGCTACCGAATAGGAGTTGGCGCTAAAGGTATCGCTCCCGAGCGGCAGCGTCACCAGCGCGAACACGGAGTTGCCTTGCGGCCCCACGTCGAAAGGAAAGGTGACAGGGGCGGACCCGGCGGTGGGCCCGACGACGGAGATGGCGATGCACCTTGTCCCGGTGGGGACGAGTTCGATGGTCGCCGTAGCCTTACCAGTGTCCAGAACCGGCGGCTGGGTGCTTGGAGAACAACAGACGAGCGCCAGCGCCGACACGGCGACGACAAGCAGTTGGATGAGACGAGCCCGATTTCCGGCCTGCTGCGGCGCTAACCTGTGAAGACCTCTCATGACTCTCCCCTCGGGGGTCTAACCCGGTTAAGACGAGCGTCACCACGACGCCTCGACAGCGGCGTGGCCGCTCAATCCGAAGCAGCCTCCGCCGGCCCTGCTGTGAAGAGACCTACTTCCCAGCGCTCGGTCGCTTTGGGTCCTTAATTAAGACGCCTGGAGGGCACGAATTCTCTCACCGGCACTGACCCAGTCCGCCTCAAACAGGTTTTCGACTGCGGGGAGGTGGCCGAGTGTGTCCAACCACAACCAGCAGTGCGTCCTGGGCCTAGCCCCCAAGACGCATGGCGCCCTAGCGTTGCCCTCAGCGTTGCCCTAGCGACCGCCGGTGTGGCTGCCGACAACCACGGGCCCGGACGGCACCACTTCCGGATGCCCGTGAATCAGCCCGTCAACTGGCTCGCCTTTTTAGCTGACACCCCAGAGGGGAAACGGCACCAAGCCATACGGCAGCCAAACCCATTCGGGGATTGGGCAATCCCGGATGAGCACGAGCCGGCCTGGGTGGGACAGTCGGTCCGCATGCGAGCTGTGACCTATCATCTCTTAAACTGTTGAGAGAGAGGGGGACGTTACGAGCGCTTGAGTTCTTGGACCGCGTGGTCGCAGGCACGCGCCGTGATGGCCATCTCCGTGAGCGTTGGGTTCTGCCAGCCCGAGGTAGGCCAACAGGCCCCGTCCGTGACGTACAAGTTGCGCGCCTCCCAACACCGGCAAAGCGAATCGAGCACGGAATTTTGGGGGTCGGTGCCCATCCGCGCGCCGCCGACCTCATGAACAAACATGCCCGGGGTGGAGAGAGTCCACTCCTTCTGCATCTCTTGAATGTGGCCTTTGACAAACGGGGTGTAGAAAATTTCGGTCACTTCCACGCACTTTCCACCGGCTGCTTCGACGATTTCCTTTGCCGCCTGACGGCCAGCCCTGGCTAGCGCGAGGTCCTCTGGCTTCCACTCGCAGACGATGTGTGCCGCCGGGATGCCCCATTTGTCGCGCAACTCGGGGTCAATCTCGATTCGATTGTCGTAATGGGGCAGCGTCTCTGACCGGGCACAGAGGAATCCGAACGCCACCCCAGGATGCCGTCTCAAGAACGAAGGGACGGGTAGCCGCTGGATGCCGCCCCAGATGCCGAAGCCTCTCAGGTAGGGCTCTTTCTTCGGGCCCAGGTTCTGGTAGCGCGGAATCATGATGCTGTCGCTTCCCATCAGCTCAAAGGGGCCCCCGGTGTCGGGGACGTCGGGCATGTAGAAGTAAACGTTGCCCGCGCTGTGGTCCATGATGTAGCGCCCAAGCACGCCGGACGAGGCGCCAATGCCCTGCGGGTGCGTGGGGGTTTTTGAATTCATCAGGATTCGCACGCTCTCGAGCGTGGACGCACAAAGAAAGACCAGAGGCGCCCGCACCTCTTCGGTTCGTTTGGTAACGGCGTCGACGAACTCGACTCCAGTGGCGCGCGTTCCGTCTGCGTCGACGAGGACGCGGGCTGCTACGGCGCCGGTGCGGAGGGTCAGCCGCCCCGTCGCTTGCGCTGCCCGAAGCGTTGTGGCCGGACTGGAGATTCGAGACAGCGACTCGCCACGGTCAGGGGGTCGTCGGGCGAACAGGCCGCGCGAGATAATGACGTTCCGGTCACCAAAGGCGCGCTCCACCCGCGCTTTGAAGACGAGTTCTGCCGGCGTCATCGGACGGGGCTCCAGAAATTCGCCGTCCGGGATTTGCGGCAGACCGTCCCGAGAGCCATGAACTCCGAAAAAAACCTCAAGCTCTGAGTAGTAGGGAGCGAGGTCGCCGTGGCTGATGGGCCAGTCTGGCCCAAAGCCATCTCGGCTCGCCGCTTTGAAGTCGAAGTCGGAAAAGCGAGGGGTGACCGCGTCCCAGACGAGCGACCGACCCCCGACCCGTCGTGACCGAATCCAACGAAACGGCTTGTCACTTGGCGTGCTGTAGGGGTTGTCTAAGTCATCCACGAAGAAGTCCGGGTTGGTCGCCCAATAGGTGGGATGACTCTTCTGGACCTGCTGGCGATGCGACACGAAATGGCGGTACAGCTGCTTGGTACCGTTCGTAAGAAAAGAGCCGTAGTCGCCTCGACCGCGAACCGGGGTACCCGCCTCAAGCATCAACACCCGCAGACCAGCCGCGGTGAGCTTTTGGGCGGCCACGCCGCCGGTCGCACCTGATCCAACAACGATGGCATCCCAGAGATCGGCTTGCATCTACCCCTCTCCCTCTAACTCAAGAATCTCGGAGGGGGAAAGGTGGATTGCGACTGCTTCGAGATTGGCGCGCATCTTTTCGACGGTGCTTGCAGAAACCACGGGCGACACCGGAAACGGCTGGTTGAGCAGATAGGCGAGGCCAAGCTGGGACGGCGTGACTCCCCGTTGGTTTGCCAGTGCCTGCAGCCGCTGTCTTCGGGCGATGTTGGCGGGACTAGCGTAGGTGCGGCTGCTAGCGCCGGACGAGAGAAATCCTGAGGCCAACGGGGACCACGCCAGCACATGCAGTTGAGACCGCTGGTAGAAACTACGCGCTTCACGGTTTGCAGGCCCGGCGATGCTGACCGAGCCTGGCCAGGGTGGGCGGACCCAGTCCGCAAGAGAGAAATGCGGACTACTGGCCTCCATCGGGGGCAATCCCGCCCGGCGTGCAACGGCATCGATTGCCTGAATTCGTTCGTGAGTCCAGTTCGAAACTCCCCAACCGAGGATTTTTCCAGCCTGTCTCGCGGCGGCCAGCGCTGCAACGACTGGCTCGAGCGGCGCGCCCGGAGAGTCGCGATGCATCAAATACAGGTCGAGCCTTTGAATTCCCAGCCTTTTGAGGGTGGCATCCAAATCCGCCGCGATGGCTTCGCCATTGAGGCGGTTAGGACGAATGACAGGGTACGGATGGGCGCCCTTGCCAATGAGGAAGATGCGGTCCCTGTCTCTGCGCGATGCAAGCCATTTCCCAAACATCCTTTCAGTCCCACCGACTTGGTAGGAGGCGGCCAAGTCAAAGGCGGTGCAGCCGGCGTCGACCAGCGCGTCCAGATAACGGAGGGTCCTCGCGCGGAGGGTTTTCGAAGTGAGCTCGTCCGGCAGGACTGTGCCGATGTGCGAGGTGCCCACCACCATGCTGGGAATCGACATTGGAGTGTCTCTGTAACCCGAAGGCCGCCACCGGCACAGGCTGAACATCGCTGGGACTGACCCAGGGCTCGGCGCCTCCGTGCCCGACAGAGACCGCAGGCCACTGCCTTGTGGCGCGTCTGTGCCACCCGACGCCGGGGTCGTCGGGAAGTCGGGGTGGTGCCGGTAGGCGACCTCCAGCGGCTGCCGACGCTGCGCACCCCAAACATGAGCATCGAGTGTGTCCAGAGGGTCTGAACGCTTGTGCGGAGATGGCCCAAAGCGACCAATCTTGGCGCCGATGACGACCAGCGCTGGACGGCTTCGCCGCGAACAGGTAATCCCTCCTTAGCAGTCTTACGGAAAGGATGGAGCACGATGAAGCGACTGGTGGCAGTGGGTGCCGCGATGTTCGCCCTCCTGGTGAGCGGCTGCGGCGTCAATGAAGAGTACGTGAAGAAGCAGATCGACCCGATTAACGACCGGCTGTCAAAGGTCGAGTCGCAGCTCGCCGACCTCCAGAAGCAAAGCGCCGCGCAGACAGCCGACATCCAGTCAATCAAGGCTTCAATTGCTGACAACAAGGCCGCCGTCCAAGCGGCTCAGGATGCGGCCATGAAGGCACAGGCTGCTGCGGACCGCGCTGAAGCCGCTGCCTCCAGGTCGACCAAGGCGTTCACGCTTCACCAGAAGAAGTAGAACTCGACAACCGACGCGGGAGGTCAGCGGGTTACATCGACTGGCATCCCGCTCTGCTGCTGCAGCGCCGCCCGGAGCTTGCTTGGGCTTACGCGCCTGAGTAAGCCCCTGCCGGCGAAAAGTCGCTTGGCGATAGCGGCCTCGTCGGGCGGGGCTTCTTCATCAGCGTGTACCTCGACGTACACCCGGTTGTTGTGCAGCCCGACTTTCACCGGCTCTCGCTCGATGATGACGTCGGTCCCGATGTGGACCAGCCCATAAAGCCATGGGATGTCCTCCGGATAGAGGCGCAGACAGCCGTGACTGACCCGCCGGCCGACGCCCCAGGGTTTGTTGGTGCCATGGATGAGAATGGATGGACCTGACAGCACCAGAGCATGGGTGCCGAGCGGGTTGTCGGGTCCCGGTGGCACTCGGGCGGGAGTGCCCGGCTCTTCACGCTGGATGGAGAGCGGAACCCGCCAGACCGGATTGTGCTCCCGGGCGACGACCTGAAACTTCCCGAGGGGTGTTTCTGCCCCCTCGTCACCGATGCCGATGGGAAAGGTGACCACCCAGCCCGGGTCATTTCGGCCGGGCGGCGCGAAGAAATACAGTCGCAGCTCCGACAGGTTGACCACCAGCCTCCCGGGCGCCGCTGCCCGTGGGAGTATCCACGCCGTCGGCACCTCCACCGTCTTCCCTGTTCCGGGGACGAAAGGATCGAGCGTCGGGTTCGCCGCGACGATGGCGTTGTAGCCAAGGTCGTAACTTCGGGCGATTTCGATGAGCGATTCGTCCTCCGCCACCAGGTGCGTCTGGGGAGAGCCGATGACCTCCTGGTCTGCGGGATAGGCGCCGGGAAAGGCACCGTTGGTCAGCGTGAGGAGAACTGCCGCCAGGGACGTCATCGATGTGTGGCCCCGGATGGCAGGACGAGGAGAGCCATAGGTCGCTGCAGGAAACAGGGCCCCGCTTCCTCCCGAAGCACGTTACTTGCCAGGGGATGTGCCCGCAAAGAGGGCGAGAATCTCAGTGGCATGGCTTTCGAGAAGGCGCCAGGTGGTCGGATCCTCCCGAATGTGGAGCGCCTCTTCGAGGGTAACCAGCCGACGACGCACCTCGGCGGCTTGCTCCTCTGCGACCGCGTCGTGGGCGGCGCGCGCGCTGAGGTGGCCCAGACGCTCGGTGAGGCTCGCCGCAAGTGAGCGATTGGACGCAAAGCGGCGCAGGAGAGCCAGTGGCGCCTCGACCTCTGAGGCCGCAACTCCGGACGCAGCGACGGCAGCGGCGTGGGCCTTGGCCGTCTGCTCGGCCGAGCAACCCGGTGGAGCCAGCCGAAGCAGGGTTCGCTCAAAGACCAGCAGTTGACGCAGTCTCGCAACGTCCAGATGGACGGTGGAAAGCGCGAGGGTGGGCGCGTCCGCTCGCGAAAACGTCGGCTCCGGCGTTCCTGGTCGGCGGCTCATCGCGGCACCAGCGCATCGGCAACGCGCGTCAAGTCCTCGAGACTCCGGACCACCTTCACTTGCTGGCAGATGGCGGCGTAGGTTCGCATCTCGCTGTCTCCCAACCCCCAGGCCTGCTTGTCCTCGGGACAAATCCACAGCAGCCGACGCGCTTTTCGGCGGATGTCCCGTAGGGCCCACGCTCCAGAGGCGTGGTAGTTGTTGCGCCCGTCGCCAATCACCAAAACTGTGGTGCGTGCGCGAATGCTGGCAAGCTCGCGCTGGACGAAGCGGGTGAAGGCCAGCCCGTAGTTTGAGTTGGACTGCAGCGACACGGCCTGGCCGGCGACGGCGCGGTCGATGGCTTGCTCCGGCGCCAGCAGCCGAAAGTACTCGGTGACCTCTCCCAAATCGGAAACGAAGACAAAGGAGCGCACCCTTGCGAAAAGTGACTGAAGGGTGTGCATGAAAAGAAGCATCAGCCGGCTGACGTTCCTTACCGACTCCGAGACGTCGCACAACACCACCACCTCCGGACGCTCGGGCCGTCGGGAGCGAAACCGAGGAACCATTGGCACTCCACCCCACACCATATTTCCGCGGAGCGTTCGGCGCACATTGAGGGCCCCCTTTCGACGGGAGCGCTCGCGCCGCAACAGGCGCGCCTTGAGGCGCTCGGCCAGCTTCCGCACCGCGGTCTCGGCCTGGGCCAGCTCGGCTCGCGACAGGCCTTGGAGGGAGCGCTCGGCCAACGGGCCGTCCAGTCGGCGAATGCGCGCCCGTGCCTGGCGTTCGACCTCTCGGCGCGCCGCCGCCTCCACGCCGCGCAGGGCCGCCGCGAGGCGCCGACTCACTACCTCCACACCGGCGGTCGACAGTCCTCGCCGGATGAGGTCTGCTTCGAGGACTTCGAGGTCGCCGTGAAGTCGGTCTCCCCCTGCGGCAGCGAGGAGTCGGCGTGCAAAAAAGCCCGACTGAAGTGGACTTTGCAGCTGGCTGAAGTCGAGCTGCAGGGCTGCGCCCCGCAACAGATGAGCTAGCCGAGCACGGTCTCCGGCCAGGACCGCGTCGCTGAGCGGTGCCAACTGGCCGCTCAGAGCCCGAAGTCCGGCCAGAACTTTCGCCAGCTCTTCGCCGGACAAGAGGCCCTGTTCCTCGAGAGCGGCCAAGAGGGAAGCCTCGAGGGCTTCCAAGGTCCGCGTCGCCCCGGAAAAGAAGAGGAAGAAGGCTCGGTCGAAGACTTCGACGTCCGCCGACCGCTTGACCAGAGTCGTCCTAAGCACGCTCCGAAGGTTCTCGCGTTCGGAAAGGTCGACCAGTGCCGCCGCGCGAGCGCCGTCCATCACTTCGGACGTGCTGACCCGTATCCCATTCTGACGGAGGACTTCGGCGAATTCGACGACGCGGGCTTCCATGGCCTTCGGAGCATCCTAATGCCTCGTCGACACTGAAGGGGAGCCTCGGGCCGCTCCAATCGAGAATGCGAGCAGCGCCTCGACGTGGTGCGTGTTCGGGAAGAGGTCCACCAGCTGAAGCGTCTCCAACCGAAAGCCGGCTTGCACCAGGCGGCCCGCGTCGCGGGCCAGCGAGCCCGCATCGCAACCGACGTACACCAGCCTTTGGACCCCGACTTCGAGGGCGAGCTGCGCGAGTTTGGGGGCGCCGGTGCGGGGTGGGTCGGCCAACAGGACGTCGAAGCGCACGCCCTCCCCTGCCAGGCCCTCGGTGACTCGGCCCGCGTCGCCGTTCACAAACCGAATGTTGGTAATGCCTGCGGCCCTGCTCGCCGCAGAAGCGAGCGAAATCGAGACCGCTGAGGACTCGACGGCTACCACCGAGGTGACGCGGGCTGCTAGGGCGAAGGTGAAGGTGCCGTTGCCGGCGTAGAGTTCAAGGGCGCGCGCCTCCGGCCGCGGGGCCAGCAGCTGCAGCGCTCGCTCCACCAGCACTGCGACACCTTCGGAGTGGGCCTGGGCAAACGCGTCCGGCCGCAGCCGCAACCGCACCTCCGGCCGGCCCGGGGCTGGAGCCTCCAGTACCGGCTTACCGACTTCTTCGAAACGACCCTCGGGCTCGATGAGCACCACCCCCTGGGCAACGGCGGTGCGGACGAGGCCTTCCGCCACCTCCCGCACTCTCTGGCGGACCGGGCCATCCAGCACCAGAGCGAAGGAGTTGCTGCGGTCGTCCGCGGCGAGCAGGTGCACCGCTTTGAGGCTGCGGGCGATGGGCTGGAGCAGCGGGGCGAGATGCCCAGGCAAATTGGCCAGCCGGCGAACCAGCGCGGGGCACGTGTCCACCCGGACCGCTTCGTGACTGCGCCGTCCAAAGAACCCAAGGCCATGGGACACTCGGTGAAGAATTGCGCGGCGTCGCGTGCCGGCGTCCGTTCCCGTCCCGGCCGGTGGCAAGACCTCAAAGCTGCCGCCAGGCACCCGGCCGATGCGCGTCAGCGCGTCGAGGACGAGGCGTTGTTTCTCCACAACCTGCGCCTCGGGGACAAGTTGCATCCAGTCGCAGCCGCCACAGCGGTCGGCCAGCGGGCAGTACGGCGTGCGTCGCTGAGGACTGGGGACGAGGACGTCCTCAAGGCGCCCGCGCAACACCTTGCCTTTGCTCTCGAGACGCACGCGGACCCGCTCGCCGGGCAACGCGCCTGGGATGAAGAGGGCCCGGCCGGCGTGGTTGGCAATGCCCTCCCCCTCGAGGCCAAGGCGGTCGACGGACACCTCAAGGAGTGCAGCTGCTTGAGGGCTGGTGGGCCCGCGCCCCACGCGTCTTAAAGCGTCCGCGGGATGCGCCCCGCATCGGGCAGCGCCTGGCGCAGCTGTTCGACAAATTGCTCGATTTGCGCCTTGAGCGCGTCATCGACATCCACGAATTCAATGGCCATCCCCGGTACTTGGTTGGTGGGATTGTCGAATTCGTGCACACGGGCGACCCTGCCCCGAAGCTCAAAGGGGACCGGGGTTCCGGGCAGCTCGAGGATGAGTCGCACCACAGTGCCCAAGTCGGCTGGGCTGCGGGTGTTGATGAAAATGCCACCCCGGGACAGGTTGGTGGCCCAGTCGGTCAAGAATCCGTCCACAGTTGGGTAACGGTAGGCGACCAGCAACTCGTGCTGGAGACGGTCGTCGCGACGCCCGCTGTTGTTGTCCGGCTTGTCCACCATGGCCCGGGAAGGCGCCCCCAGTGGGACACCCGTTTTTAGTTTAGCAGAGGAACCGGGCCGCGGTCCGCTAGACCGGCATTTCTCGGAGGTCGGGGGCAATGCGCAGGCGGGGTTCGGTCAGGGCCTGCACTAGTTCGGGGGTGACTCCCTGGGCCACTTCGCGCAGCAGCAACCCCTCAGGCGTCACATCGATGAATGCGAGGTCGGTGACGATGTGATGAACGCACCGCGGCCGCGTGAGGGGCAGCGAGCACTTCTTGAGGATTTTGGGCTTGTCCTTGGCGACGTGCTCCATGGCGACGTAGATGCGCTTGGCCCCAGTGGCCAGGTCCATCGCTCCCCCCATGCCCTTGACCATCTTGCCAGGTATCAGCCAATTCGCCAGGTCACCATGCTCGCTGACCTCCATCGCCCCCAGTACGGCGAACTCGATGTGGCCGCCGCGAATCATCCCGAACGAATTGGCGGAGTCGAAAAACGAAGCGCCCTTGACGGCCGTCACCGTCTCCTTGCCGGCGTTGATGAGGTCCGGGTCCTCCTCCCCTTCCAAAGGCCACGGCCCAATGCCCAGCAGTCCGTTTTCCGAATGCAGCAGGATGTCGATTCCGGGCGGAATGTAGTTGGCGACGAGCGTCGGCAAACCGATGCCCAAATTGACGTAGAAGCCGTCCCTCAGCTCAAGGGCGACGCGCTGGGCCACCTGCTCACGAGTTAAAGCCATGTTGGTCTCCCCTGGGGTTTAGCGCCGCGGTCGAACGGTGCGCTTCTCTATCCACTTCTGATGGTCGCGACCCTGGAAGACGCGGTGCACAAAGATGCTTGGGGTGTGCACCTGGTCGGGGTCCAGTTGGCCCACTTCGACCAAGTGCTCGGCCTCGACGATGGTGGTGCGGGCAGCCATGGCCATCAGCGGGGAAAAGTTGCGGGCCGTCTCGCGAAAAACGCAGTTGCCCCATTTGTCGGCGCGAAAGGCCCGGATGAGCGCGAAGTCCGCCTTGAGCGGGAGCTCCAGCAGGTACTCGCGCCCGTCGATGGTGCGGACCTCTTTGCCCTTCGCAATGTCGGTGCCGACGCCCGTCTGAGTCAAGAACCCCCCGATGCCGCACCCACCGGCCCGAATGCGCTCGGCGAGTGTGCCCTGCGGAGTGAGCTCCACCTGGAGCTCGCCGGCGAGCAGCTGGCGCTCGAACTCCTTATTCTCGCCGACGTAGCTGGCCACCATCTTCTTCACCTGGCGAGCTTTGAGCAGGATGCCAAGACCAAGCTCGGTGGTCCCGCAGTTGTTGGAGATGATGGTGAGGTCCTTCGAACCTCTGCGGTGGAGCGCGGCGATGAGATTCTCGGGGTTGCCGCACAGCCCAAAGCCGCCGCTCATGATGACGGCCCCATCTGGGATGTCCGCGACTGCCGCATCGGCTGACGGCACGACTTTGTTCATGTCATCGCTCCTGGGGGGGAACGGCTGGCTGAGGGCTGCTATGTGCAGGGGCTTGTACGCCAGTCGCGGCCGCAGCCGCTAGAACTGGGGGAGGCATTCCCCAACGGTGGCCGCCCCGGGTCAGCCTCTGGCTTCATGGGTTGAGCCTTCGAAGCGGCACGCCGGACATTGCCGGAGGTCCAGGACGGCGCTCATCCACCGCCAGACGCTGGTCCGGGTGAGAACGCGCCACACCACGGCAGTCCCACACCTGGGGCAACGGGCCCACAGGCACATGAGGACGAAGTTTGCGATGGCCAGCCCGAGCAAGAGCGGACTCCTCCGCCCGCCGCCGAGCATCAGTGCGATGCCACAGGAAATGAAGCCCGCTGCTGGCAGCTCATAGCGCCACCGCTGCCCGGTGCGCAGGAGGAAGCCCTTGGGAGGTGGAAGACTCCTGGCCACAGTGCAAGCAGCTACGGCCGCTCAACCATGAGCGCGATGCCCTCTCCGCCGCCGATGCACAGGGAGGCCACGCCGAGCTTCTTGTTGAAGTCCTTCATTGCGTACAGCAGCGTGGTGAGAATTCTCGCCCCTGAGGCGCCGATGGGATGCCCGAGGGAGGTGGCGCCGCCACGGACATTGACCTTGGCTGGGTCCAGCTTGAGCAGCTGGTTGTTGACAATGGCCACCACCGCAAAAGCCTCGTTGATTTCCCAAAGGTCCACCTCGCTCGCGCGACGGCCAGTCTTGGCGAGCAGTTTGTTGATGGCGTCGGCCGGTGCAACCGTGAATTCCACGGGCTTCCGCGCAGCGGACGCCTGTCCGACAATGCGAGCGAGGATGGTGCGGCCCTCGGCCTTGGCTCGTTCAGCGCTCATCACCACCACCGCCGCACCGCCGTCGTTGATGCTGGAGGCGTTGGCCGCGGTCACCGTGCCGTCCTTCTTGAAAACGGGCTTGAGGGTGGCGATTTTTTCCGGCCTGGCTGATTTGGGGCCCTCGTCCTCGGTCACCAGGATGGGGTCGCCCTTCTTCTGGGGCACGCTGACGCCGACAATCTCGGCCTTGAAGGCGCCCTCCTTCTGAGCACGAATCGCTCGGTTGGTGGATTCGACTGCAAACTCGTCCTGGGCGGCCCGGCTGATTTTGTATTCCGCGGCGCAGGCCTCAGCGCACATGCCCATGTGCTGTTGGTTGTAGACATCCCACAGCCCGTCCAAAATCATCGCGTCCTTGAACTCGACGTTCCCCATGCGTGCCCCGGTCCGCATGGTGTGGCTTAGGTAGGGGGCGTTGCTCATGGATTCCATTCCCCCGGCAATCACCACCTCGGCGTCTCCGACGGCGATGGCGTGGGCGGCGGCCACCACGGCCTGGAGGCCGGAACCGCACACCTTGTTGAGCGTGGTGCAGCTCACCGAGTCGGGCAGACCGGCGAAAAGCGCAGCCTGGCGGCCTGGAGCCTGACCGACTCCCGCCTGCAGCACGTTTCCCATCCAAACCTCGTCGACGGCGGAGGCTGGGACGCCCGACCGCTCGAGCGCAGCCTTGATGGCCGCCGCCCCGAGCTGCGGCGCGGTCAACGGAGAAAGCCCCCCGAGAAAGGACCCCACTGGCGTTCGAGCCGCACCAACAATCACCACTTCGCGAGCCATGACGTCACTCCTGTCGGGGCGATGAAGCCCCTGTCCCTCGTTTATTGTGCCCGCTTCTGTGCCGGTCAAGGTAGGTGGGCGGGGCCCCCGACGCCGCAGGGGCGGCGCTCGGCGTTATGACGCAACCGGACAAACCGGTCCGCGGCAGCGGAAACAGGAAGGGCCGGAAACCTCAGGTGGGAGGACCCGGCCCTCGTTGGGACGTGGCCAGCCGCTCAGCGCTTGAGCTTGCTGCCCATCACATCCCCCAGACGGGCGCGGCTACCCTCTGCCTGCTTGCGCAGGTATTCCTTGTAGTCATCTCCGCCCTCATGCAGCAGCGCCTTCATCGACAGGGCCACCTTGCGGTCCTGGGTGTTGATGTCGATGACTTTGACTTCGACCTCCTGGCCCTCGGTCACCACGTCCCGTGGGTTCTCCACCCGCTCATCCTTCAGTTCCGAGACGTGCACCAAGCCTTCAATGCCAGGCTCAATCTCGACGAAGGCGCCGAAGTCGGTGGTCTTGGTGATTTTGCCCTTGATGCGGCTGCCGACCGGAACACGCTCGCTGAGGGTGTCCCATGGGTCCGGGTGGAGCTGTTTGATGCCGAGGGAGAAGCGCTCGTTCTCGACGTCGATGTTGAGGACGACCGCCTCGACCTCGTCGCCCTTCTTGAACATCTCGCCGGGGTGCTTGATTCGCTGCGTCCAGGAGATGTCGGAGACGTGCACCAACCCGTCCACGCCCTCCTCGACGCCGACGAAGATGCCGAAGTCGGTGACATTGCGGACTTGCCCCTTGATTTGGGTTCCGATGGGGTACTTGTCCTCGAGAAGCGTCCAGGGGTTCTGCTCCGTCTGCTTCATCCCGAGCGCGATGCGCTTGGCCTTGGGGTCGATGTCGAGCACCACTGCTTCGACGTCGCGGCCCACTTCGAGCACCTTACTCGGGTGTTTGAGGCGCTTGTTCCAGGACATTTCTGAGACGTGCACCAGTCCTTCGACGCCCTGCTCAATCTCCACAAAGGCCCCGTAGTCGGTGAGGCTGACCACCTTGCCGTGAATGCGTGTCCCCACCGGGTATTTCTCATCGGCCCGGTGCCAGGGGTCCTCTTGAATTTGCTTGAGGCCGAGGGAGACACGCTCTTGGGTGGAGTCGAACTTGAGGACCACCACCTTCACTTCGTCGCCGACGTTGAACATCTCCGAGGGGTGTCCGATGCGGCCCCAGGACATGTCGGTAATGTGCAACAGCCCGTCGATGCCACCGAGGTCGATGAAGGCTCCATAGTCGGTGAGGTTCTTCACCACGCCCTTCAGCACCGCGCCCTCGCGGAGATTCTTCAGCGTCTCCTTCTTGAGCTCTTCGCGCTGCTTCTCCAGCAACACGCGGCGGGAGAGGACAATGTTGCCGCGCTTCTTGTTGAACTTGATGACTTTGAACTCGAAGTCCTTGCCCAGGTACTGGTCGAGGTTTCGCACCGGGCGAATGTCCACCTGACTCCCGGGAAGGAAGGCCTTGACGCCAATGTCGACGCTCAGTCCACCCTTGACCCGACCGACAATGACGCCCTTGACGATTTCGTCGCGCTCGCAGGCCGCGGAAATCTCGTCCCAAATGCGCATCTTGTCGGCCTTCTCCTTGGAGAGGACGACCATCCCGGTATCGTTTTCACGGCTTTCGAGGAGCACTTCCACCGGGTCACCGGCATGAACCGTGACTTCGCCGCGCGGGTTGGTGAACTCGCCGATGGGAATCTGCCCCTCAGACTTGTAGCCGATGTCAACGACGGCGTAGTCCTTCGTCACCTGAACCACGGTGCCCTTGACCAGGTCGCCTTCCTTCAAGAGACCATCATGTCCACGGTCCTTGAGTGAGGCCTCGAAGAGCGCGGCGAAATCTTCCTCGCCGTCCATACCGACCGGCTGGTTCACGTTCTGCTGCATGAAAAGGTTATCCTTCGGGTAACACAACCGCCCCAGGGGTTTGGCATTGCTCGGACAGACCTCGGCGTGGGGTTCAAGCACCGGGGCTGCCCATGGCCCAAGCCTTCTAAGCTAAGGAGACCAGAGGCGCGCGCAACCTAGGCGCGGCCTCCGGGTGAGGTCAAGCCTACCCGGCCCCTCGGCGGGCGGGGGCGGTCCAGAGGGGAGTCCCACGGCAACTTCCAGGGGAGGCGGGGCAATGAAGATTGAGGCCGGACGTAGAGCGGTCATGCGCGCTTGGCTGCCCAAAGCCGCCCTGGTGGCGGCCTCCCTGTTGGTGGTCCCCGTCCAGGCCGACACGGTGAAGCGCTCGGTCCAGGGGTTTAGCCGAGTGGAACTGCACGTCCCGCTCGACGTCACCATCCAGCCGGGGAAGGACTTCTCCCTCGTTCTGGAGCTCCGGGATGCTGACAATGCCAGCAAAATCTCCACCGAAGTCCGGGGAGATACGCTGGTCGTCACCTCCAACGAGCACTCGCTGCACCTCCGGGGGAAAAATACCCTGCTCCTCACCATGCCCGAGTTTCGGGGCGCTTCCATCTTCGGCAGCGGCGACCTGGAGGTGGCCGGCTTCGAGCGAAGCAGCGACGTCGCGCTGAGCATCTCGGGCTCCGGGGACATCAACTACACCGGCAAGTCCTCTGCGATGACAGTGTCCATCGCGGGCTCCGGCAACGTCAGCCTGGCCGGGGGCACCGGGAGTCTCTCGGTCTCCATTGAAGGGTCCGGGGACCTCAAGGCCGCAGGCTTTGCGGCGAAGAATGCGTCGGTGGAGGTGGATGGCTCGGGAGATGCCGAACTGCACGTCGCCGGAGGCGCGGTGCAATTCGCCGTCAACGGCTCCGGGGACATTCGCTGGACGGGCGAGGCCGCAGCAGTCAGTGCCGTCACCCGCGGCAGCGGTAGCATTCAGAAGAGCCGCTGAAACCGTCGGTGCCGGTTGGCTCCGAGGCGGGCGGGCCTTTGCGTCAATCGGCTTCCTCGGCCGCCAAGGCCTCGGCCGTTGCCCGAAAGAGTGGCTCCGCGGTGACGGGAGCCCCGGTGGCATGCACCATCCACAGGTCCGGCGTCACCCGGCCAAATGAGGCCGCCCGCTCGAATTGCGTGCCGCTTGTCGGGCCTTTCAGTTTGTCTTCCAGCTGGAAGGCGATGAGGTGCCCCAGCGGGTAGTAGGGCAGGTACAGGAAGTCGCTCACCATGTGCGAGTAGATGGCCAACAGCACCGAGTCCTTTCCGCCGAGCACCGGGGCGTAGTACCGGTTCCAAAGTCCGCGGGCGATGTCCAGTGTCGCCTCCCGCAGCTGTGCAGCGGTGGCATCCGGATGGGCATACAGCCAGCGCCACACCGCCAAGTCCACCAGCGCGGCGCCCGAAATTTCCCAGGTCGCCCAGAAGTCGTTGAGGACGCGAAGGCGCGTGGAGTGAGCGTCTGGAGTGCTGAGGCCGAGCAGCTCGAGGTCGCGGTTCTGAAACGTCATGGCCAGCGCCTCGGTAAAGGCGTTGCCGGGCACGCCTTGGAGCAGCGTGCTGTCGACCGAGTACAGAGAGAAGACTTGCTCCACATTGTGGCCCATCTCGTGGACCGCGATGTTGTAGCCCTTGTAGTCCATGCCGCCGGGTGAGATGCGGGTCCGCAGGTGCGGAAAATCGCCCCGCCGGGCGGCCTGGAGCGCGTGCCCGGAGCCCCGGGCCGGGTCGACCAGAATGTGTGCCGCGAGCCAGGAAGCCTTTTCGGCCGAGAACCCCAAACCCCGAAGGAGCCGCGGAATGTCCTTCTTGTAGGCCGCCGCATCCGGGTAGCGCTTGCGCGTAATGGCGTCGAGCTCGGCCTCGGTGTACTTGGCGCGAGCGAGGAAGCCGGCGTAGTACAAGTCTTGGGGCTCGAGCATGCGCCCAAGGCGCTTCTCAATCAGGCGCGCGACCCGGGGAACGAGTGGCGAGGAGGCCACGGCCTCGAGGAGGGCCTGGATACGGGCTTCCGGAATCTCCGAGTCCAGCTGGAAACGCCGGTCGATTTCGGTGGGTGCGAGCGGCGAATCCCGGTCGGTGAGCCGTGCCGCGCGAAACGTCTCCAACAGCATGGCGTAGCGGGTGTCCGGCTCGCGCGCCGTGTCCACCGCGAGCTTCCGCTCGCCGGCCGTCTGCGACGCCGGCCGTGCCTCCACCTCGCCGACGGGGGCAAGATGCACCGTATTGGCCACCGGGTTCCAGTCGAGTCGCGGCTCGTCGATGACCGCAACCGGAATCTCCTGGGTCACGATTCGATTCATGGCCACCACGAGAAGCCGTTGCCGAGTCAGGCCAGCGGCCCCCTCGGCGTAGTCCGCTTTGATTTGGTCTCGGAGGTTCCAATGGCTGAGGAGGCGCTTCCCCTTGGGGAAGGGGCGAGTCCCGTCCTGCGCCAGGAGATGGTGAACCCACAGGTTGTAGCCGGCGATGTAGGCCTCTGCCTTGGCGGATGCTGCAGCCCGAGCCGCCTCCGCCGCTCCGCTTGGGCGGAGCGAGAAACGGCGTGTCAGCCGTGCCGCCGCCCATTGGCGCCGCGTCCATGCTGGTCCGTCGGACACCATTTGGTCGAGGCTGGGAAGCGGCCAGTTGAGCAGAGCGACGAAGGCGATTTTCGAGGAAAAAAGGTCCTCCTGGAGGTGGGCCGAAGGGTCGGTGGCCGCGAGAAGGCCGTCCACCGCTAGCTCTGGCCCGAGGTCCAGTTCGGCCCCGCTTCGCCAGCTCCGCCCAACCTCCAGAAAGTGTCCATCCGCCGCCTCGAGAATTTCCGCAAACCGGTTCAGCGTTCGCTCCAGAGTGACGGGGTCGGCAATAAATTGGCTGGTCACGAATTCGGCGAGGGCCCTTTCATCTCCGTCTCCCTCAGGCCCCAGTCGCCAGAAGGCCAGCACTTGGCGAACGCCCTGCTCGGCCCGCTGCCGTTGGCCTTCGCCGTATTTGGCCACCAGTGCGTCCACCAGAGGAGCGGCGGAAGGGCCGCGGGACGGGGCGGCGACGCTGGCCGGGCCAGCGTCTGCGCTGTTGGCCGTGCTGGACTGAGCCCAGGCGAATGCAGTGGTGAGAAGGGCTGCGGTGAGCAGGACACGGGGGCAGTCATGGGGCACGGGTGGAAAAACTCCTTTGGCAGTCCGGACGGTGAGGCCGTTGGTCCCACGGCCCCAGGGCAAAGCGCCCGAGGGCGTTGGTTTGCCTCGACGCCGCGTTTTGCGTTTAGTGGAGCAGCACCCGGCGAGGTTTGGCATGTCCAAGACGCCCTCCACAATGGTCGCGTTGGGCACTCCGGCCCCAGGGTTTGCGCTGCCGGATGTCCGAACGGGGAAGACGGTACGCCTCGAGGACTTCGCCGGGCGGCGCGCGCTACTCGTCATCTTCATCTGTCGGCACTGTCCGTACGTGTCGCACGTGCAGGGCGAGCTGGCACGCATCGGCCGGAGTTACCAGGGCAAGGACGTCGGCTTGGTGGCCATCTCCTCCAATGACGCGGACAGCTATCCTGACGATGCGCCCGCCAGCCTCGCCGAGCAGGCCCGCGAGCAGGACTTTCGCTTCCCGTACCTTTATGACGAGGACCAGGCAGTGGCTCGGGCCTACGACGCTGCCTGCACGCCGGACCTTTTTCTCTACCGCGGCGAGCGAGAAGGCTTCCGGCTCGCCTATCGCGGGCAATTTGACGAAAGTCGTCCGGGCAACGGAAAGCCGGTCACCGGGCTGGACCTCCGCCGAGCGCTCGACGCGGTGCTTTCGGGAACAGCGGTCCCCGAGCCACAGGTGCCAAGCATCGGCTGCAACATCAAGTGGAAACCAGCTGGCTAGAGGACTGCCGGCTCACGTCGGGGGGCGGGAACGCTCCCCAGGCGTTGGTCTCCCGCGGCGTCCAACAGTCAGCCTATGGTGGGTTGTGCCGGGGGGGCACGACTTCGGTCAGAGGGCGCCGCCATGGACGTGAGCCACCGAGACGTTACGACGGACGTGGTGGTGGTTGGCTCCGGCCCGGCCGGTCTCGCGGTGGGCGCCTGCCTCCGAAAGGCCGGCATCGACTTCGTGATGCTGGAGAAGGACCAACAGGTAGGCGCTTCCTGGCGCCGGCACTACGACCGACTGCACCTGCACACCGACCGGGCCCACTCCTCGTTGCCGCACCTACCGCTGCCCCGGAGCTATCCCCGCTACCCCTCACGCCAGCAAGTCATCGACTACCTGGAGGCCTATGCCCGTGCCTTTTCGCTGGCCCCGCGCTTCGGCGAGGAGGTGGCGGCGGCACGACCGCTGGACGGTGGTTGGGAGGTGAAGAGCGCCGTCGGTCGGTACCGCGCGCGGGTGTTGGTCCTCTCGACCGGTTACAACGCCGAGCCGGTTCGACCGCGTTGGCCGGGGAAGGAGGGGTACCGCGGCCGTCTCTTGCACAGTTCCGAGTACCGCTCCGGCGCCCCCTTCAAAGACCAGGACGTGCTGGTGGTGGGTTTCGGCAACTCGGGCGGCGAAATTGCGATTGACTTGTTCGAGCAGGGCGCGCGGCCGAGCATCGTTGTCCGCCGCCCGGTCAACCTCCTGCCCCGCGATTTGCTTGGGCTCCCGTTGATGAGCTGGGCGCAAGTCCTCTCGAGATTGCCTCCCGGCCTCGCCGACGCGCTTTCCGCGCCCCTGTTGCGCCTGAAGTTTGGCGACATCTCGCGCTTGGGCCTTCAGAAGTCGGCCGAAGGGCCCTTTGCGCAGGTCGTTGGTGGGTGGCGGATTCCCCTGATTGACGTTGGAACTGTGGACTTAATCCGTCAGCAGCACATCCAGGTGCGAGCAGGCGTCAAAGCATTCACCGAGCGCGGCGTCACCTTTGACGATGGCACCGAAGCCAGTTTTGAAGTCGTCGTCCTTGCCACGGGCTACCGCGCCGGGCTGGGGCGGATTCTGGACACCGCTCAGCTGATGGACGCGACTGGGAAGCCGCTGGAGAGGGGCGGCGGCGAAACGAAGCTCCCGGGCCTGTACCTCTGCGGTTTCAACGTCACCCCGACGGGGATGCTGCGCGAAATTGCTCTGGAGGCTCGACACATTGCTGCGGAGGTGTCCCGTGAGCTTGGAGCCGGCAACCAAGCACCGAGGCCGGGGCAACCGCCCACGTCTTTGAGAGCGTGAACGGCTTGGCCGCCGAAGGCCGCGCTCCACTGGTCTGCGCTGTGCCCGTCTCCCCGAGAGGGGAGGGTCAACCAGGGGATGCGCTCGGTCGCGTTTCAGGGCAGACTCTCCGCCCATCTTTTCAAATGTCAGGAGGCTGTATGCGAGTTTCACGCATCGCCCCGTTTTTTCTCGCTGTGACTGCCTGCGCCACGCCTCCTGAGCCGGTTCCGTCGGGTCCACCGCCCAACTGGAAGCTCGCCTCGGTCTCCATGTCGACCGGCAATAACCTTCAGGGAACGGCCAACGGTGGCCAGATTTCACTCACCATTCTGGGCCATTCGGTGACTGGCCCCCGCGCCAATCTCGACGTGGGCCGCGGGGTCATTCGGGGAACGGGGAACTCCGGGAGGACAGTCCAGGTCACCATTCAAGAGAACAAGGCCACGGGCCTGGTGGGCAGCGTGCCCTTCAGCTGTCTGGTCGAGATTAACCCGGACGGCAGCGCACACATTACCGGGGCCATGGGCGCCGGGAATACGGACTACATCATCAGCCCGAAGGCCATCCACGGGCGCATTGGCGTCGTCACCTACAACCTCACTTGGACTGGGGAGAAGTACGAGGGCCAGATGGTGCCGGGAGCGTATGGCTACCTTCAGATTCCGGCGGTGATGGCCACCTGGAGCGACCTCGAGGCGGCGACCTTCCTGAGCCTCATCCTGATGGGGGCGTGAGGCACTGCTTTCGCCCCCCCCCCCCGGGTGACGACTGCGGAGGGTGCGCCGTGGGCCCCGCGGCGCAACAGCCGGCTTTAGCTCGCCGCCCGCAGGACTTCGCGGGCGATGACCACCCGCTGAATCTCGCTCGTTCCCTCGTAGATGGTCTGGACGCGCGCGTCCCTCAGGTAGCGCTCCACCGGAAACTCGTCGATGTAGCCGTAACCTCCGTGCAGCTGCACCGCCTTGTCGCAGGCCCGGTTGGACATCTCGCTCGCGAACAGCTTTGCCATCGAGGCCTCCTGGGTGAAGGGCCGCTGCTGCTCCTTCAGCCACGCGGCCCGGAGGGTCAGCGCCTCGGCCGCGCTGAGCTCGGTCCTGATGTTGGCGAGCATGAAGCGCACTGCTTGAAATTCGCCGAGGTGCTTCCCGAAGGCACGTCGCTCGCGCACGTAGCGCAGCGTCGCGTCGAGGGCGGCCCGAGCGACCCCACAGGCCTGCGAAGCAATTCCAATCCGCCCACCGTCCAGCGCCACCATCGCCAACCTGAAGCCCTCCCCTTCCCTGCCCAGCAGCGCCGAGGCCGGTAGCGCGCAGTCTTCGAAGACCAGCGGCACGGTGTTGGATGCCCGCAGGCCGAGCTTGTCTTCCGGCGGTCCGACCTGGAGTCCCGGCGTGCCACCCTCGACCAGGAAGGCGGACAACCCTTGGCTTCCCGGCCCACCCGAGCGGGCCCACACCACCATCACTCCGGCGTAGGCCCCGGATGTAATCCACTGCTTGGCGCCGTTGAGGACCCAGCCGTTGCCCCTTCGGACGGCAGTGGTGGTCAGTCCGGCAGCATCGCTTCCGCATTGCGGCTCAGAGAGGGCAAAGGCTCCGGCCACTGCCTCGCCGGAAACCAACCGCGGGACGTAGGAGCGCTTTTGCTCCTCGGTACCAAAGGCGCAGATGAGTTCGGCGCACATGTTGGTGACGGCCATGGCCACGGCGGTGGAGGCACAGGCGGAGGCCATCTCCATCATCGCCAGCGCGTAGGCAACGGCACCGGCCTCGGCTCCGCCGTAGGCTGCGGGGACGTTAACGCCCATCAGCCCCAGGCCAGCCATCTCCCGCAGCAGGTCCACCGGAAAGCGCTCCTCCCGGTCGCGCTCGCGCGCCCCAGGCTGCACACGCTCCTGGGCAAAGGTGCGGGCCGTCTGGCGGACCAAGGCTTGGGTGTGGCTCAGCTCCAGGTCCATGGCTAGTCGATGGGCTTGAGGTTGAAGGGGTATTCCACTGGGTGATTCTTCCCGTCGGGTGGTTTGGGAAATTTCAGCTTGCCAAGGACGCCCACCACACAGGCGTGCAGCTCCTTGTCTTTGAGGGTGGTGCCCCGCTTTTCCACCTGAGCTCCAGTGACGCTCCCCGACGGCGTAATGACGAAGTGGGTCATCAACCGTCCCTGGAGCTTCTCTTGTCGCGCGGCCAGCGTCTTCTCGTAGCAGTCCTGAATTTCCGGCTGGTGGAAGCGCACCACCTGGGCGATGGAATCGGGCGTGAAGGGCAGTTGTGCGACGTCCAGCGCTTTTGGCGCTGGCGTGTTGGGAGGTGCTTGGGCGTCCGAAGGCGGGGGCCCTGCGTCGGAGCTGCCAGCCAGCGTCAGGGCAAGCAATGTCAACGGCAAGAGCATCGGCGGGCTCCGGGGGGTTAGTCCCTCAGCAGATTCGCAGAAATGACGAGCCGCTGAATCTCACTCGTCCCTTCGTAAATTTCCGTAATCCGCGCGTCGCGGACGTGTCGCTCGGCATCGAATTCTTTGCTGTACCCCTGACCGCCGAAGACTTGCAGTGCCTTGTTTGCGACGCGGCTGGCCATCTCGGAGGCATACAGCTTGGCCATGGCACTCTCCGCGGAGTGTCGTCCGCCCGCGTCCTTCAGCTGGGCCGCCTGACGGGTGAGAAGTCGAGCTGCGTCGAGCTCAGTCGCCATGTCGGCCAGCATGAATTGGATGGCTTGGTGTTGGGCAATGGGTTGGCCAAACGTCTTTCGCTCAAGGGAATAGGCGCGCGCTTCCTCGAAGGCGGCGCGGGCGATGCCGATGGCCTGCGAAGCAATGCCGATGCGGCCGCCGTCCAAGGTGGACATGGCAATCTTGAAGCCATCCCCCTCGTTGCCGAGAAGGTGTTCGGCTGGCACTCGGCAGTCCTCGAAGAAGATGGAACACGACGGAGCGGCGCAGATGCCCATTTTCCGGTCCGGCTTGGCGCGGATGAAGCCCGGGGTGTCGGTCGGGACGAGAAAGGCGGAAATGCCCCGGTGGCCGGCCTCTCGGTCGGTCATCGCGAAGAGAACAATCGCGTCCGCGACCGGGCCGTTGGTAATCCAATTCTTACTGCCGTTGAGGACGTAGCCTTGCGCCCTGCGGACGGCAGTCGTCTTTTGGGCGGCCGCGTCCGAGCCGGCCTCTGGCTCAGTCAGCCCAAAGCAGCCCAGCTTCTCCCCGCGGGCAAAGGGGACGAGGAAGGTCTGCTTTTGGGCCTCGGTGCCGTACTTGAGGACCGGGTCACAGTAGAGCGAGTTGTTGACGCTGAGGATGACGCCCGTGGAAGCGCAGCCTCGGCTGATTTCTTCGATGGCGACCGCGTAGGCCACGTTGTCCAGGCCGGCCCCACCGTACGCTTCGGGAACGGCGACGCCGAGCAGTGCCAACTCGGCCAGCTGCTTCACCGCCTCGGCTGGGAAGCGATGTTCCTCATCCCACTGCCGTGCATGGGGGGTGAGCTCGCGCGCCGCAAACTCGCGGCAGAGCCGCTGGACGTGGTGCTGCAGCTCGTTCAGCTCAAAATTCATTTCATTCCTCGCCCCTGGGGTGCTTAGCGGCCGAAGGGCTGAAAGTCGACGGCGCCCTTGCCGTCAGCTGCCTCCGAAGACAGCGGGACGCTTCTCGAGGAAGGCCTTCATCCCCTCTCTGCGGTCGCTCGACTGAAACAGGCTGGCAAAGGCGTCCCGCTCGAGCTGGTTGGCCTTGGCCAACGGTAGGTCCGCTCCCTCGGCGATGACGCGCTTGGCCTTGGCCACCGCCAAGGGCCCTTTCTTGGCAATCCGGCCAAGCACGGCGTGGCAATGGGCAAGCAGCTGGCTGGCCGGGACGACGTCGAGGGCCAGGCCGATGGCCTTGGCCCGGGCGGCGTCCACCATGTCGCCGGTGAAGATGAGCTCCTTGGCTCGTGCGCCACCCACCAGTCGACTCAGTCGTTGGGTGCCGCCGAAGCCGGGGATGATGCCCAGGGAAACCTCCGGCAGCCCGAACTTCGCGTTGTCCGAGGCGTAGATGAGGTCGCAGGCGAGGGCGAGCTCGCAGCCGCCGCCCAAGGCGAAGCCGTTGACCGCGGCCAGGGTGGGACAGTGCAGGCGCTCCAGGGCATCGAAGACCCGGTGGCCACGGGCGGCGAAGGCCAGCGCCTGCTCGAGGGTGAGGTTCACCATTTCGGCGATGTCCGCACCGGCGACGAAGGCCTTCTCTCCAGCCCCAGTGACAATCACTCCCCGGAGCTCGGGCTTCTGGGCAAGCGCCTGGAGAGTCTCTTCGAGCTGCTCCAGGGTGGAGGTGTTCAGCGCATTGAGGGCCTTGGGCCGGTCCAGCGTGATGATGGCGGTGGTGCCCTCGAGGGCGAGTCGGATGGTGGGTTCAATCACGGCGAGGTCTCATTCTTTAGTACTGGTAAAAGCCACGGCCCGACTTACGGCCAAGCCAGCCGGCGTCCACATACTGACGCAGCAGTGGACAGGGACGGTACTTCGGGTCGCCGAGGCCCTGGTGCATCACCCCAGCGATGAAGAGGACGGTGTCCAGTCCGATGAAGTCGGCGAGCTGCAGTGGTCCCATCGGCTGGTTGGTGCCGAGCTTCATCGCGGTGTCGATGTCCTCCGCCGTCCCGAGGCCCTCCATCAACGCATAGGCGGCCTCGTTCAGCATCGGGATGAGAATCCGGTTGACGATGAACCCTGGAAAGTCTCGGCTGGTGACGACCGTCTTGCCCATCCGCTCGGCGAGCTGGCGGGTGCGCTGGTAGGTCTCTTCCGAAGTCGCCGCTCCCCGGATGATTTCCACCAGCTGCATCACGGGCACCGGATTCATGAAGTGCATTCCGATGACCGCCTCCGGCCGGCGAATGGATGCGGCGACGCGGGTAATGGGGATGGAGGAGGTGTTGGTCGCAAGCACGCCACCGGGCCGCACCACGGCGTCGAGCTCCTGAAAAATGCGCTTCTTGAGTTCTTCATTCTCGGTGACGGCTTCGATGGCGACGTCCACCTCGCGGGCTTCGCGCACCGCGGTGAAGGTGGCCAGCCGGCCCAGGGCGGCGCTTTCAGCGGCCGCGTCCAGCTTGCCCTTGTCGCGCAGCTTGGCGAAGCCGGTGCGGATTCTGCCGAGGCCCTTCTCCACCGCTTCGACCGAGACATCCACCAGCGACACCCGGCACCCTGCCCCCAGGGCGACTTGGGCAATGCCCGCCCCCATTTGCCCTGCACCCACCACCAGCACGTGCTCATTCGCCATGGCGTCAGCCGCCTCTCTTGGGCCCCTGCGATGGGCCGCGCGCCTCTTACGCCCGTGGCCCGAGGCCGGTCAACGCGGCCGCACCGACAGGTGGAGCGTCTCTTCCGACGCAACTTGCAGCTGTTGGCTGTGCTGCTCGCGACTGCCTCCAGCCAGCTCGAGAAACGTCAGGGCGCGGTAGTGTCCAGGGCGTAGCTGGAGGCGCTGCACCAGTGGGCCTTGGGGATGGGATAGCCATTCGGCACGGGCGAGCAGCCGGTCGCCTTGCCATAGCTGGACTTCGGCCCGTGTCACGTCGACGGCCTCGGGCAACTCCCAAAGCAGCGTCCGCGGCTGTGGGAAAAGCTCGCTGCGCCACAGGAAAACGCCGGCCACCACCAGGAGCAGCAGCGGCGCGCGGCGCAGGAAGGGCAGCCGAAGCAGCCCGTCCTTCATCCCTCTGACTTACGGCGCCGGTGGCGGGGCGCCCCGGACGTCACCTTCACCGAAGGGCGCTTGGCCGGGCTGGCCTTCTCGTCCGGAACGAGACGGATGCGGGCCTTCACCTCGACGCTCATCCCGGCAAAAATTTGAGACAGCTCTCGTTTCAACCCTTCGGAGTGGAGGAAGCGGCGCAACTCTTCGGCCAACACCCGGGTCACCTCGTCCTTGGTGCGCTCGGCCTGCGCCATCAGCGCCGAGAGCGCCTCCTTGGGCAAGGGAATCTGCGCCGCGGTCCGCCGAAGTCCCTCTTCCGTCATGAACAGGGCACCGAGGCCAGCGAAGGCAGCCTTGCGCATCAATTCTGGGACAAGGCCCAACAGCGGCGCCGGGGGCGGAACGTCGCCCAGTGGCTCGTCGAGGTCGAGTGGGTCTTTGGAATTCACGCTATCTGCCCTGGTGGAGCCTAGCAGAGCGGCCCCACTCAACCTGCGCTGGCCGCAGCCGGTGGCCGCGCAGTCTCCGCCGACACCCGCCCGGCGATGTTTTTTGCCATGGCGATGAAGGCTTGGGCCTCAGGGCTGGTGGGAGCAGCGACCACCACCGGGCAGCCGGCATCTCCCCCTTCGCGTACCGAAAGGACGAGAGGAATCTCCCCGAAAAAGGCAATGCCAAACATCTCCGCTGCCCGACGCCCTCCGCCGTGGTGAAAAATCGGCGTCTCCTTCTGGCAGTGCGGACAGAAGAAGGTGCTCATATTTTCGACGATGCCGAGGACGGGGATGTGGACCTTGTCGAACATCTGTTTGGCCCGCACCACGTCCGCCAGCGCCACGTCCTGCGGCGTCGTGACCAGCACCGCCCCGGATGAGCGAATGGACTGGGAGATGGTGAGGGCCACGTCGCCGGTGCCAGGCGGCAAGTCGACCACCAAGTAGTCGAGCGCCCCCCAATTCACATCTCGCATCAGCTGCTGAAGGGCGCCGTGCAACATCGGACCGCGCCAAATGAGGGCCTGGTCCGGCTCGACAAGGAATCCCAAGGACATCACCTTCATCCCGAACGCCACCAGCGGCTCCAAATTTTTTCCATCCGGACTGACCGGCTTTTTCTCGGTGAGGCCGGTCATCAACGGGATGCTCGGGCCGTAAAAGTCTGCGTCGAGCAGGCCCACCGTCGCGCCACACTGCGCCAGCGCTGCTGCCAAATTGATGGCCACCGTGCTTTTTCCCACCCCACCCTTCCCCGCGCCCACCAGCACCACGTGCTTCACTTGGGGAAGCATCGGGTTTTGCCCGCGCGGGGCGGCACGCACCTGGGCCCCCCATTCCAGGTCGAGTCCCGTCACTCCGGGCACCGCTTTGAGGGCGGCCTCCGCGTCGGCTTGAATTTTCGCCTTCATCGGGCAGGCGGGCGTGGTGAGCTCAATTTTCGCCCGCACCCGGCCGTTCTCGACGCTGACGGCCTTCACCATGCCGGCCTGGACGAGACTGACGTGGAGCTCCGGGTCAATCACCGTGGCCAACGCCGCCATCACGTCCTGCTCGGTTACTGCCATCGTGCTGAAACCTCCTGTCGAAACCTCTGTCCCGGGAAAGCGCCCGGCACACTGGGGGTCCATCCGCTGGGCTGTCAAGTAACGGCGGCCGTCGGGCGGGTCACTCCAGCGCTTCCAACCTCCAGCCATCCGCCTCTCGCAGGACGACGACGGCTCCGCCGCCCGGCAGTGGGAAGCGAACGCGGTTTGCCTCCTGTGTTGGAATGCCCTCCGCCGCCACCACCGCCCGCTCCAGGCGCTCGGCGGCGGTCGGCTCGGCGTGAAAGTCCCGGGCCAGTAGCTCTGGGCTGTACCGCGCACGGAGTTCAGCGGACAGGCACCGCCGGGCCTCCTCGAAGTCGGCCGCTCGCACCGCGGCGGCAAAGCGGAGAATGACGGCTTCGGGGACCTCCGTCTGGTCTGCGCCGAAGAGCTCCGGCGCCGAGCGCGTCAAGGCGTCAAGGCCGTCTCGGACGGCGGCCGCCCGTGCGCGACGAGCGGCGGGGTCCGCAAAGCGCGCACGGAAGGCGTCAGCGGAGACCTGGGCACGGAAGGCCGGCGCGGTGAGGGCGTACGCCGCGTCGAGCTGGCCGGCTTGGAGCGCTCGCGCGTAAGCCTCGGCGGGAGGCGTCGGCCCGGGGGTCGCGCAGGCCAGGAGAGCCACCATTGTCCAGCGCCCCAAGAAGCGCCTCACGCCTTGGCTCCGAAGGCCTCGGTTCCCCCAAGCCCGTCCCCGGTCAGCCAGGGCCACCACAGCGCCACCACCTGGGCACGTCGGGGAAGGAGGGCGGCCAGCCCGAGGCGACGCTTCGGGATGCCGTACACCGACAGCTCGAAGTCGGCGGTGGGCACTCCGGCCAACTCCAAGGCGCGGGCCGCCGCTTCCTCGAAGGTCCCCAACCGGTCAATCAGCCCTTCGGCCAACGCCCGTTGGCTGGTGAAGACACGCCCCTCGGCGCGGGCCAGCACGTCGCCGGTCGACATTTTCCGGCTGCGCGCGACGCGCCCCACAAACCGCTGGTACATCTCCTCCACCTCCCGCTCGAGCGCGTCGCGCTCTGCGGCGGTCAGCGGCCGCGTCAGCGTGCCAAGGCCGGCATGCTCCCCTCGGCTGTAGGCCGTGCGGTGGATGCCCAGTCGGAGGAGGAGCGCCTGGGCGTCGAATTTACCAGCGAAGACGCCGATGCTCCCCACCACGGCATGGGGGCCCGCCCACAGCTCGCGCGCCCCCAGCGAGGCCAAATAGCCGCCACTGGCTGAGACGCGGTCAGTGTAGGCCAGCACCGGCTTGTGTTGGGCCAAGCGCGTCACCTCGTCGGCGACGCGCTCGGAAGCGAGCGCACTGCCCCCAGGGCTGTTGACGTACAGCAGCACCGCCGGACAGCGGTTGTCCCGCGCGCAGGCACGCAGCGCCGCCATCAGGGTCTCGGCTCCAGCCAACTCCGGCCAGGGTCGCGGAACGGCGCCGTCGGTGTCGGCCAGCACGCCGCTGAGGGGCACCACCGCCAGGCGCGGGCGGCGCCTGAGGCGCGCCCAGTGCACCGCCGGCACACGAAGGGAGCGCAGGTAGGCCGAGTAGGGCGGCACCTGCCCCTCGCGGTCCAGCCCGCTGGCCATCCCCAACAGGGCGGGAAGCTCGGCCTCGTCGGCAAGGGCATCCACCAGGCCGGCCGCCAGTGCGCGCTCGGCGCTGTAAGGCCCGCGGTCGACCCGGGCAGCGGCCTCGCTCGGCTCGACGCGGCGGCCACGTGCCACCGCGTCGACAAGGTCGGCGTGGCGGTCGTCCAACAACTCCTGAATGAGGGCCTCCTGGTTGGGGGAGACGTCGCTGCGGGTGAAGAGCTCCGGCGCCGTCTTGAAGTCTCCCCGCCGGATGAATTCCGCGCGGACGCCGAGCCGTTCCAGGGCGTTGCCGACCGCCGTCGCCTCCAAGAGAAAGCCGTCCAAGGAAAGGCGCCCTGGCCGCGGCAGCACAAGGCGGCTCGCCGAGCAGAGCAACGCATACTCGGCGTTCCCCGGGGCGACGGCGAAGCCCACCACTTCCTTGCCCGACGCCCGGAAGGACGCGAGCCAGCCCGCCACCAGCAGGCGCTTGGCGGGCGACATGTTGAGCGCAGCCACCTCCAAGACAATTCCCCGGACGCGGGTGTCCCGGGCCAGTCGCTCCAGGTCCTGGCGAAAGGACCCAAGGTCGCGCACCTCGGCGCCGGAGCGTTGCCAGGGCCAGCGTCGGCGGAGGTTGGCGCGATACGCCGGGTCCCCGCGAAGCCGGAAACGCACGTAGGCCGGGGCGGCGCGGTGGGCGAGCAGCCGCAGCGGAATGCGCACCAGCAGGCTGAGCGCGAAAAGCAGGTTCCACAGTGCGGTGAAGGACGCCCTCATGGGCGGGCCGTCGTCCGAGGGCGCACTTCGAGTCGGCCGCCCGCCTCGACAGACACCTCCACCGGAAGGAGGCGCTCCACCACCGCGCGTGTCGCCTCGAGGTGCGGCGTCACACGGGCGGTGGTGAAGCGGGTCGAACCAGGGTCGACGGCGCCCAGCGCGCCGGCGGCCAGCAAGGCGGCCGGAAGCAGGATTTGGTCGGCCAGCCGTTCGTCGAGGGCGCCGGCCGACTCCATGAAGGCCGAGAGGGCCCCAGCGGCGCGGAGCCCCACTTCGTCCGGGGCATCGCCGCGTTCACCCACCACGGTAAAGGCGGCGAAGGTGTTTTCAAACTGCGCCCGGATGAAAACCACCGAACCGGCGGTGCGGCCAACGGGAAGAGGAAGGTTTTCAGCGCTGCAGTAAATGCCCCGCTCGCGGAGCGCGGTGACCGCGGCCCTGGTGGCTCGCCCCGCCACCTCAAACGGCAGGCCGCCCACCAAGGCACGGACGGCAACGTCATGCAGCGTTCCGCGCGCCGGAATTTCGACGCGGAGGGGCGGCGGTCCCATCGCCTCCACCGTGGCCCGAAATTCTCCGACGCCGTCCGGTGAAAAGCCCGCTTGCAGCAGCGACAGCGAAGCACGCAAGCCGTAGGCGGCCACCATCGGCAGCCAGGCCCAGGCCAGGTGGTGGTAGGAGGTCCCCTGTGGGGCGTGGGTCAGGCCCCGCAGCCGCACCGTCCCACCGCCCGCCAGCGCCAGCGGGAAGGCCAGCATCTGAAACACCAGCGGGGCGCTCCCGGTGGGCCCAAGCTCCAGGACGTATTCTCCGCTGCGCACCGGCGCCGGCGCGAAGGCCACCTCCAGCCCGCCGAGGGTGGCGCCGTCGGCCGTTCCGCCCACCGCTTCCGCCGCCCGCAGCAAGGCCAAGTGCCGCGGACGCAGCCCGGGCGAAGGCGGTTTGGCCCGGAAGCCGTGAAGATGCACGGGAGTCCCAGTGACGAGTGACAACGTCAGTGCGGTACGCAGCGTCTGGCCGCCGGCGGCGCCGTCCAAATGGATGGGGAGAGACAGAGATACCCTGGGAGTTATTTCGGTGTGACGGGCTGCTCGCTGGGGGCAGTGAGGTCCGGAGGCGGCTGCGCCTTGGGTTTGGTGCGGTCGGTGGGGACGGGGGTGTTGGCGGGCTGCGTCAAGTCGGGGGCTGGAGCCCGCGACGTTCCGCCTTGCTGGGCGCCCTCGTCGACGGGCGCGGACGGTCCGGCTGGCGCTGGGGCGGCGAGGCGCGCGGCCACTGCCGGGCTCAGCTGTCGCGCCAAGTCCAGCGCCGAGGCGTCCAGCAGGACCCGCAGTTGGTCTCCATAGGGCTCGGCATTGGACGCCAGCGACGCCGCCTTCAAGGGCGCAAGCCCCTGGGTGGTGCCCGAGCGTTGAAACTCCGAGCGCCACAACTCGGTGCCGTCGGACAAAAGGAAGAGACGCGCGTAACCGCGCAGGAAGCTTTGGGCAGCGCTGCCCTCCACCTGCAGCCCATAGTCCTGGACGACGACTTCCAGCACCGCGTCAGCTCCGGTGGGCTTGAGGCGGTCGTAGTCCGGGGGGAGAGGCGGGTCGTGCTCGACGAGAAACGTCTCGAGAGCGCTGGCCACCTGGCTCGCGGGGACTGCATTGGACCAGGGCTTGTCCGGGCGGAGTGCAACGGCCAATTGGCTGCGGATGCGTTCGGACACCTCGAATTTCCCGATGGCGGCATTCATCGCCGTCAGAAGCTGTCCACTGGAGGCTGCGGCGCTGGCCAAGCCTTGCGCCTTTGGACCAGCGCCGTCGTCGAGACGTCCGAGGTAGGCCGGGCGCTGGACGCGGTCCAACTCTGGTGCTGCCTGCTGGGTGTGGCTGCAGGCGGAGGCGGCCAGCGCGGCGAGGCAAATCGAGCGGAGTGTCACGCGGAACGCTAGCGTACACCGCGGGACCCCTGTGGGACACCCGAAGCGGGCCGCCTCAGACGAGCAGAGCCGCAGTTTCACCGGGGTCGAGAGGCACGCGTGCATTTTCTCGGGCACGGGCGTCGCGGAGGGCCTCCAGGTGGGCGCGCACCGCCGGGTAGCGTTCTGCCACTCGGGCGAAGTCCTCCTCGGGCAGCCGCAGCAGCGACGTCCGTTGCAGCGCCCGCACCGTGGCCAGCACCGGTTTGCGGCCGAGCAGAGACGCTTCGCCGAAGACTTCGCCCTGGCCGAGCTTTGCCACTCGGAAACCGCCGCGGGAGACTTCCAGCAGGCCGGCCAGTACCAGGTACAGCCCGTCTCCGCGGTCTCCCTCGCGAAGCACGACATCCCCGGCCAGGACGTCGCGGGCCCGAAAGGCCGACGCCAGTTCCCGCCGGTCAGCCCGGCTGAGGGGGCGAAACAGGGCGGCGGTTGCCATCAGGTTGCCCACCAAGCGCTGGCGACAAAACTTCTTCAACGCCGTGGCGACGCCTGGGTGGCGGAGGGTGAGCTCCGAAAGCAGGCCGGTGGAAATCTCCAGGACCAACGTCCCGTCCTGCACCGCATCCACCGAGGCCACCCGCGGCGCTCCGGACAGCAGCGCCATCTCCCCAAAGAAGTCGCCCTCGGCGAGCCGGGCCAACTCCAGCACGGCAGGCCCCTCCTCACGCCGCACCACCACCCGTCCCTCGCAAATGACGTAGAAGGCCTCGCCTGGTGCGTCCTGCTGCAAAATCCGTTCGCCGGCGGAGAAGTGGCGCAAGGGGCAACGTTCCACCAACTCCACGAAGGCCTCGCTCGACAGGTCCGAGAATAGCGGCGCCTTGGGCACCGCGCGCGCGAGGGCCTCCGCGGCGCCGTGGGCGTTGACTGACGCGCTGTCTGCGAAGGGCTCGTCCGGCAGCGTGGGTTCCAGCAACGCGGCAGCCGCCGGCGCCTCCAGCGGCTCATCTTCGTCAAAGGACAAGTCAATGTAGCGGGCCTCTTCGGGGGGCCGAGGCGGTGCAGGTGCCGTCTCCGGCGCGACGGTGGCGGGCGGCGCTGGCGACAGGACGGGGGCCGTGGCTGCGGGCGGCGGGCCAGGCTCGGCGAGTGTGAAGAGCGGAAGGGGCGCCTTGGGGGGCGCTTCGACGGGCGCCGGCGCCAGCTCGGCCTCATCCAGGGATAATTCAAGAAAGCGCGCTCCGGGCGGCCCGCCGGCCGGCGGCGTCTGCGCAGCGGATGCCTCGGCGGGACTGGCCGTGGGCGGCCACGCCGGAGGCCCTTCGGGCGGCGGTGCCTCGGCCGCTGCAGCCGACGTCTCCACCTCCCCGTGGTTCCCCACCGCCTCGGCCAGCACGTCTTCCAGCGTGCGTTCGTGCAGCCCCACCTGGAGGATGAATTCCGTCACCACCAACTCCGGCGCCTCGTCCTCCACCGAAGGCGCGGCGGGCGGCGCCGGGGGGGGCTGTGGCGCCAAGGGGGGCGAAGCCCCCTGGGGTGCGGGGTTGTCCCGCGGGCGGCGCCCCACCCCCGGTCCCACGCCGCGTTGGGCGTAGAGGTCCGCGAGAATGCGCTGCATGCGCTGGTGGCCAGGCTCCAACTCCAGGACAAGCTTGCTTGCGGCGATGGCGCGCGCCAGAAAGCCGTCGGCGGCAAAGCCCTGTGCCGCAGCCAGGTAGGCGTCGATGGCGCGGGCGCGCTCACCGGCGCGCGCCCAAGCATCGCCCATGCGCAACAGGGACTGCCGGTCGTTGGGCGCCGTCGCGCAGTAGGAGGCGAAGAGCGTGCCGGCCCGAGTGAAGTCGCCGGCCGCGAGCGCTGCGCTGGCGTCGGACTTCAGCTGCGCGGTGTCCATGGGTGGGGAAGACAGTTGTACCATCCCAGCGCGACGGCGTGTGCGCGTCGTTAGCGGCGCGGGCCGCCTGGCTTTCGGTCAACGGGTCGCCGCGGACCGCCCCGGCCCGGCCGTCCGCCGTCACCGGACGGGCCACGCCGCGGCCCCCCACTGCCACGCCCGGCGCCAGCCCAACCCCCGCGAGGGGGCCTTTGCCGAGGCGCCGTGGAGGAAGGTCGGCCGCCTTCCGGTGGACGGGAGACCCCTCGCCAGGCTGGCTTTCCGCGTCCGCCTTCCGGTGGCTTTCCCCGGAAGTCTGGGCGGCCGCGTTGCGGTGGCCCACTCGGCGCGTCGCGGCTGGACGCCCCCCCGCGCTGAAAGCTGTTGGGCGCGCGAGGTGGCCCGCTGCGTCCACCGGCCCACCCGCCCGTGCCTGGCTTTTTCTGGAAGTCTCGACCGCCTCGTGGGGGTGGCCGAGGCCGGCCGCCACGGGCGGAGGTGGCGCCGTCCTCAAAGCCTTGGTGACTCCTGGAAGGGCCTCGCCCGCCAGCCCACCCACCCGGCTTTCCCTGAAAGTCTCGGCCGCCGCGTGGCCCCGGGGGGCGCCCGTCGCGGGGCGAGGCCCCGGTGCGCTGAAAGCCTTTGGGTGCGCCGGGACGCCCAGTCCGTGCGCCGGCCCACCTGCCGCTCGAAGCCGCTGCCTGGACGTCTCGGCCGCCTCGTCGCGGCGGCCCGGAGGGTCCCTCTCGGAGGGAGCCCCTTTCAGGCCGAAAGCCCGTCGGCGCGCCGGGAGGCTGGCTGCGAGCGCCGCCGGCGGCCCTTTCCCGGAAGTCTCGGTCTCCCCTTGGCGGCCGTCTGGAGGCTGCGTCCGGCGGGGCTTGGCCGGTCCGTTGAAAGCTTGGGCGCCCCTCGGGAAGTCCTTGTCGAGGCCCGCGCGGAGGGACTCCGGTGCCCTCCCCTCGGCGGAAGGGACGTCCTCGGGGCCGCCCTGGGGAGGGAGGTCCCCGGCCAGGGCCCCGTGCCGGCGTGGCAAAGGCGCCCCTCGTCCCGGAAGCCCCGCCACCCGGGCTCGAGGCCTTCGGCGGGCGGCGTGGAATGTCTCCCTCGGCCTCCGCGTCCTCGTCCGCCCGGCCATGCCGGCGCGGCGGAAGGCCCAGCGTCACCGGTGGGACTGGCTGGCCGGCAGCGACAGCCTCAACGACGGCCAATTCCTCCGGCCGCAGCGGGCGGAGTTCTCCAGGCTGCATGCCCGCCACCGAGATGCCAGCCTGGTGGGGCCGGTAAAGCCGCACCACCGGGTGTCCAATGGCTGCGCACAGCCGCTTCACCAAATGCGGCCTGCCCTCCCCCACCGTGACGCGCAGCCAGGTATTGCGCTCGGTGGCCTGGAAGCGCTCCACCTCCAGGGCTCGGGCTGGGCCGTCCTCAAGGCGGACACCGGCCACCAGACGGGCCAGGCCCTCGTCCGTTGGGATGCCCTTCACCTTGGCCAGGTAAGTGCGCGGCACTTGAAAGCTGGGGTGCAGAAGCCGGTGCGCTGCCGCGCCGTCGTCGGTGAGAAGCAACGCCCCCTCGGCATCCCAGTCCAGACGTCCGATGGGGAATACCCGGGTGGTGATGCCTTGCAGAAAGCCGCGGATGGTGGGCCGGCCCTGCGGGTCCTCCAGGGTGGTGACCACCGCGGGGGGCTTGTAAAGGATGTACCAGGAGACGCCCTCCGGGGGCATGACGAGCTTTCCGTCCACAGCCACCAAGTCATTGGGCTCCACCTTGGTGCCGAGGGTGTTGGCCAGCTGGTTGTTGACCGTCACCCGCCCAGCACTGATGAGGGCCTCGGCGGCCCGCCGGGAGGCGACACCGGCCCGGGCAAGGTAGCGTTGCAGTCGTTCGGCCATGGGAGAGGGCTCTACTCTTCTCTCTCGGGCGCTTCGGCTGGTGGCCGGGGGGCGCTTCCCAGCGCCGCTGCGGCTGAGCGCGCCTGACGGTCGGCCTGGGCAATGGCCCTCTCCAACTCGGCCAGCGCCGCCTCGGCGGAGGGGCTCGCGGCTTCCAGCGTTCGGCTGAAGTCCCGGTCCGACAGACCGGCCAGGGTGACTGCCGGCCGTGGCGCTTCTTCCTCCAGAATGGCCTCGTGTTCTGCGCTCAGCTCGTGAAACTCCTGCAGCGTGGGTAACGCGGTGAGGTCTTTCAGGGCGAAAAATTCGAGGAATTCGCGCGTCGTTCCATACAGAATGGGACGGCCCACCTCGTCCTTCTTCCCGAGGATTTTGATGAGGCGGCGCTCGAGCAGCGCTTTGACGACTGCGGCCGAGTCCACGCCGCGAATGTCTTCAATTTCTGGACGGGTCACCGGCTGCCGGTAGGCGATGATGGCCAACGTCTCGACCGCCGCGCGGGTCAGGCGCTGTGGCCGAACGCGAAGAAACCGTCTCACATATTCGACGGTGCTGGGGTGGGTCCTCAGCTGCCAGCCGCCGGCCACCTCCACCAACGTCAACCCCCCGGCGCGCTCGGCCAGGTGCGCCGAGAGTTCCACCAGCGCCTGCTGAAGCCGTGGCCGGTCGATGCCGGTCGCCTCGTGGAGCTGCTCCACGCTGGCCGGGCGGTCGGACACCAACAGCAACGCCTCGAGGATGGCCCGAACCCGGCTGTCCAAAAGGCGGCGGCCCCGCTGGACCAGCTTGTCAAACGGTTCGAGTTCCGCGGCGGATTCGTCGATGTCCGCCGGGGCGATGTCCTCCAGCTCCACCTCGCCGGCCGGACCGGTTGTCCGGGCCACCTCGGCCTCGGTGAAAGCAGCCGGGCCCCCGCGCCCCTCGCCGCCGGCGCCCTGCCCTTCACCTGTATTCATCTTCGTTGACCTCCGGCAGAGGGGCGTTCAGCGCCTCGGCCTGTGCGGCCACCAGGATGTCTGAGCCATCCTCGGATTGACGCACCCGAACCCGTCGCAGCCGCACCATCTCCAGCAGCGCCAGGAATGTCACCACCACCGCGCTGCGCGTGCGCTGGCCGTGGAAGAGCGACAGGAAAGTCGCCTCGGGCTCGGCACGCAGCCCATTGAGAATTCTCTCCATCGCCGTCGAGAGACTGACTTGGTCGCGACGCACCTCGTGTTCCGGCGCCGGAACGACGGATTTGAGGACGGCGTCGAGCGCTTCAATCAGGCGGAAAATGGAGAGGTCCACCAGGGGGGCTGGACCTCGGTGCTGGTCCAAGTCGAAACCCTGCTGGCGAGCGAAGACGTCTCGGCCGAGGAGCGGCTGCTCGGCGAGTTCCCGCGCCGCCTCGCGGTACTTCTGGTAGTTGAGGAGCCGGCGCACCAATTCGGCGCGTGGGTCCCCTTCGGCCTCGGCGTCCAACTCCCCCGGCCCCGGCTCCGCCCGCGGCAGCAGCATCCGGCTCTTGATGTGGGCCAACGTGGCCGCCATCACCAAAAACTCCCCCGCCACGTCGAGGTTGAGGTCGCGCATCAACTCCAGCGAGGCGTTGTACTTCTCCGCGATGAGGGACACCGGGATGTCCAGCACGTCCACCTTGTGCTCGCGGATGAGGTGCAGAAGTAAGTCGAGCGGCCCTTCGAAGCTGGGCAGCGTCACCCGAAGGGATTCAGGTGTGCCGAGGCCCGCTTGCCCCGGGGAAACCTCGGCCGGCATGCCTTCGAGGTCCCGCAAGGCGTCTCGGTCGGTGGTGGAATTCAAGAGGACGGGGGGGGTTGGGAGGCGACCAGAGGGCGCGCCGCAGCTGGCTCGGACGCTCCAGCAGTCTCCTACCAGCCGCTGACAAACCGGGTCAACGCAGCCGGCGCCGGGTAGCCGGCGCACCGCCAGGCGTCTGTCGGGGGGGCAGCTGGCCCGAGGCACGAGGCTGGCCGGCGGCCGCCGGGAAAACCGCCGACGGGGCTTTCAGCCGCGCAGTCGCTTGGCGGCCTCGGCCAAAAGCGCCCCCAGCGGCGCGCCCTCGGCCCACCGCGGCGCTGTGCCCCGCTGTACCAGGGCGTCGGCCAGGCGGGACCGCAACTGTCCGCGGTTGTCGGCCGTCGCGCTGTCGGCGACCAGCCGGACGCCGCTTCGCTTGAAGAGGCCAAACAAGTCCGGGCCACCCTCCACCAGCCGCAGCGGCCGACCGCTGCTGTCGAAGGCGTCCAGGGACCGTGGGCCGCCGGGGGCGAGCGCGCGCTCTGCGGCCGCGACCGAGGGGTAGATGCGGAGGCCGCCGTCGAAGACGACAATGGGTGGACGCATCTGGCTACAGTCCCACCGCTTGGCGGACGCCGGCAATCACCGGCGCCGCAAAGGCGCGGGCCCGCGCCGCACCCTCGCGCAGGATGGCCTCCACTTCGGCCGGCTGCGCTTCGAGTTGCCGGTAGCGCGCGCGCGGCCCGTCGAAGGCTGCATGGAAGCCAGCGAGCAGCGTCTTCTTGAAGTCCCCGTAACCACGTCCCCCTTGGCGCCAGGCGCGGTCTGCTTCGGCAAACTCCTCGGGCGGCAGCACCAGCTTCAGCAGCGCATACAGGGGGCTGTCGAGGGGCTTGGGTGCCTCCACCGGCGTGGAGTCGGTGCGGATGCCCATGATGCGACGCTTCACTTCGGCGTCGTCGGCGAAGAGGTCGATGGTGTTGTTGTAGGACTTGGACATCTTGTCTCCATCCGTCCCGGGCACCACGGCGGTCTCTGCCTCCACCAGCGCCTCGGGCACCTTCAGCAGTCCGGGCCGGCCGGTGCGGGCCCCGGTCGGGTCTGCCGGGTCATAGCCCGGAACGTAAGCCAGGTTGAATTTGGTGGCCCAGTCGCGGGTGAATTCGAGGTGCTGCACCTGGTCCTTCCCCACCGGCACGCCGTCCGCGCCGTAGAGAAGAATGTCGGCTGCCATCAACACCGGGTAGGCGAAGAGTCCAAATTCGGCAGCCTGCCCCTTGGCCACCTTGTCCTTGAAGCTGTGGGCGCGCTCGAGGTTGCCCATCGGCACCACCGTCCCCAGAATCCAATACAGCTCGATGACCTCCGGAATGTCACTCTGGCGAAAGATGCAGGCCTTGGACGGGTCCAGCCCAAGCGCCAGAAAGGCCATCGCCGTCTGCTGCGTCAGCGCCCGGGCGGTGGCGCCGTCCTTCACCGAAGTCAGCGCGTGCAGGTTGGCGATGAAGTACAGCGCCTCGCCCTGCTGCTGGTAGCGGACGAATTGGCGAATGGCGCCGTAGTAGTTGCCGAGGTGCTGCTTCCCGGACGACTGGATGCCGGAGAGGATGCGCATGGGGGAGCGCGTTCTACCGCAACGGCGGCGCTGGGCGCACCGCGCCAGAGCGCGGATGGGCCCTGTCGTAGACGCCGCGCAGGCGGGTGGCGTCGACGTGGGTGTAAATCTGGGTGGTGGCCAAGTCGGCGTGGCCAAGCATGGCTTGCACGCTGCGCAAGTCCGCACCGCGCTCCACCAGGTGGGTGGCGAAGGAGTGCCTCAGCTTGTGCGGGGAGACGCGCTTCTGAAGGCCAGCGGCACGGGTGTACCGGCCGACCAGCTTCCAAAAGCCCTGCCGGCTGAAGCCCCGCCCGCGACGGGTCACGAAAAGCGTCCGGGCGGAACGGCCGTGCAACAACAGCCCTCGGGCCTGGCTGAGGTACAGGCGCACCGCCTCCAGTGCCCGGCTGCCCACCGGCACCAGTCGCTCCTTGTTGCCCTTGCCCCGGGCGACGAGAAAGCCCGCATCCAGACGCAGGGCCTCCACCGGCAGCGAGACCAGCTCGCTCACCCGCAGGCCGGTGGCGTAGAGGAGCGCCAGCATGGCCCGGTCGCGCACCCCGGAGGGGCCGTCCGGGCGCGGGGCGTCCAGCAGGGCCTCCACCTCCGCCAGGCTAAGCACCACCGGCAGGCAGCGGCCTGCCCGAGGCGTCTCGGTATCCGCCGTCGGGTCTTCCCGGGCGTGCGCTTCGGTGAGGAGAAAGCGATGAAAGACGCGCAGCGCGGCCAGGTGACGGGCCTGACTGCGCGAGGACAGCCCGCGCGCGGCCAGCGCGTCCAGGTGGCGGCGGACGTGGGCGGGCCGAATGCCGTCGGGAGTCCGCACACGGTGGGAGGTCAGCTCGCGCAGGTATTCCGAGAGGTCTCGGGCATAGGCCTCGACGGTACGGGAGGCGAGCCCGCGCTCGGCGCGCAGGTAGCCGACGAAGAGGTCCAGAAAGGGGGTGAGGTGATTCACGGGGCGCCCAACTGGGCACCCTACCCCCGCCCCCCTCCACTGCAACTTCCCCCCTGGGGGGGCGGCGGCAGAGAGACGCTAGGCTCCATTCAATGAAGCGGAAAGGAGGCTCCGCCCTGACGAAGAATCTCCACCTGGTCCCCCAACAGCGACACCACCGTCGAGGGGTGTCCCTGCTGAAGGCCGGCGTCCAGCACCAGGGCCAGGGCGTGGCCGTAGCGCTCCTTAATTTCCCGCGGGTCAGCCAAGGGCTCGCCGGTTTCCGACGTGGCGGTGGTGGTCACCAGTGGCCCCGGCAGCGCGTGCGCCAGGGCGTTGGCCACCGGCGCTGCGGAAACGCGGATGCCCACCTGTTTCTGCTTATTCAGGAGCAACTCCGGCACCAGACGGGTCGCCGGAAGGACGAAGGTGACGGCGCCCGGGGTGTGCTGACGCAGCACGCGGTAGGCGAAGTTGCTGACGATGGCGTAGCGCGCGACGTCGCTTAAGTCCGGCACGAGGAGGGCGAAGGGCTTGCGGTGGTCGCGTCCCTTCAAGGTGTAGAGGCGCTCCACCGCGCGCTTGGACCGCGCGTCGCAGCCGAGCGCGTAGCAGCTGTCGGTGGGGTAAGCGATGAGGTCCCCCTCGACCAGCAGCTGGCTGGCGCGCTCGATGGTCCGCGGCTGCGGGTGCTCGGCATCAATCGGAACGAGCGGAGCGGCCACAGGCCCCGCTGTCCTAGCCCGAGGACTCCAATGCCGCCAAACGGCCAGCCCCTCTGGGGGACGCTGGGGCTCGGGTGCTTGGGCCCACGGGCGTCGCCCCACAGCCCGCCAGGGGACCCGGGACCGCCTGCGGTCCGGCGTCCCTGGCCGGCGTGCTGTTGGGTCCGCAAGGGCGCTTTGCGCACAGAGGGGCTCGCCGGACACCGCCGGTGCGGGCCGCCCGGGTCCCTCTGCTAGGGCGTCCGGTAGCCTAGGCCTTGGAGGCCTGGGGCACGGGCACTGCGTTCTGGGCCTCGGCGGCAGCCCGGGCGGCGCGCTTACCCTCCTCGATGAGCTGCTTCACTTTCTGACCGCCCTTGCGGCCAATCTCCTCGTAGAAGCTCGAGCCTCGGGTGGCCTTCACCCGGTCACCGCCCTTCTTCCCAATCTCCTCGTAAAACTTCACGCCGCGCTCGGCTTTGACGGTTTCGCCGCCCTTGCGGCCAATCTCCTCATAGAAGGCGCGTCCGCGTTCGGCTTTCACCGTGGCGCCGCCCTTGCGGCCAATGGCTTCGTAAAACTCACGACCGCGCTCGTTGCGCACCGCTTCGCCACCCTTCCGGCCAGCCTCGGCCACGCTCATCTGCCCTTTGTTGTCCTTCGCCGACATCACATGTCACTCCTGTCTCGGCCTGGCCTCGCCCGCCCTCTACAGCCCTGCCCCACACCCGGGACCTGGTCGTCAGACGGCTCAACCACCGGGCACTCAAACCCTCGACTTCACGAGAGGTTAGTGTGCAAGGGGGCGTTCGCCGTCTCGGGGAGCCTGACGCTCGGGGAGGCAACCCCGGGCGCGCGCGTTTCATTCCGCCCCGCGCGCCTCAGCCGGCTGCCCCAGGGGGTTGGGCGCAGCCAAGACGGCCTCCAGCCTCTCCCGGAGGGCCTCCAGCGTCGCCGGGGACTCCACCTTCCCCCCCCTTTGCGCCACGTAGAAGGAGTCGATGGCACGGTTGGCCTCCGTCGCCACCTTGGCCAGCGCAATCTCCAGCCCGGCGTCGGCGAAGCAGGTGGCCACCTCGTGCAGCAGCCCGAGGCGGTCCTCGGCCCGGACGTCCACCACCGTGAAGTCCCTCGAAGCGCCGTTGTCGACGCTGACCCGGGTGGCCACCGCGGGCAACCTTCGGGGCAGGGTCGAGGCCCGACGGCGGCGCTCCAGCAGGGCTTCCACGTCCAGCCGGCCGTCGAGGACGGCGCGGAGGTCCGAGCGCGCTCGACGCCAGCGGGCGCGCTCCAACGGCCTGCGCGCCGCGCTGCGGACTTCAAAGACGTCCAGGACCGCTCCATCCGCCGTGGACGCAATGCGGGCGCTGAGAATGTCGATGCCATGGGCGGCGAGGACCCCGCTCCACAGGGCGAGCAACCCCGGGCGGTCCTTGGCCGCCAGGTGCAGTTCGGCGTGGTGGGGCTGCGGTAGCCGGCGCAGCGCAGCGGCGAAGCCGCTGCGTCGGGCCCGGCGCAGCAACAGCCCATGCAACACCGCAGCGCCCGGCGGCGTCGAGCCGAGGTAGCGGTCAGCCGAAGCCGCGAGCAGCCGTTCGGCCTCCGCGGCGCCAAAGCGTCGCGTCCACAACGTCCGAAACACCTCGCGGGCCTCGCGCTCGCCGTGCCACCCCCGGCCATCGAGGAGCGCGTGTGTCTTGCTGGTCAATTCATGGACCAGCCGGGCGCGCCAGTCGGTCCACATGCCCGGTGCCACCGAGGAGATGTCGGCCCAGGTGAGCAGGTCCAAGCAGACCAGCTTCTCCGAGTCGCCACAGAGGCGGGCGAAGTCCGCCAGCAGTTGGGGGTCGGAGAGGTCGCGGCGCTGGGCGAGGTGGCTGAGGGTGAGGTGGTGCAGCACCAGAAACTCGGCCACCTCCTGCTGACGAGGCGAGAGGCCCATCCGGGCGCCGAGCGCGGCCATCAACTCCCGTCCGCGCTCGGAGTGGTCGCCGCCCATCCCCTTGCCGGCGTCGTGCAGCAACATCCCCAGCACCAGCGGCAAGACGTCCGCCAAGTCCCGAATGGCGCGGGTCCGCTCGGGCTCCATCTCCACGAAGTCTCCGGCGCGAAGTGCGTACAGACGGCGCAGGGCCCTCAGCGTGTGCACGTCCACGGTGTAGGCGTGGTACAGGTCAAACTGGTGCCGAGCGGTGATGCGACCAAACTCCGGCACCAGCACGCCGAGGAGGCCCAAGGCGTGCATCGCCTCCAGCGCCTCCCCGCGCGTCCCCGGCCGCGACAACAGCGCCCTCAGCGCCTCCACCACCGGCTGGCTGGCCCGGGCCTCGGCCAGCGACGGCGCCGCCTGCACCGCCTGGTCGAGGGCCCAGGAATAGACCGGTAGCCCCAACTCATCGGCGGCGTGAAAAAGGCGCACCACCTCCGCCGGCTCGCGTTGGAAGAGTTCGGCGTCGCCGTCCACGGTGAGGCGACCGCGAAACACCTTGAACGGGCCCTCCTGGCGCACCGCGCGGAAGGGGCCGCGGCTTGGGGCGTGCTGCTCTTCGGCCCGCGCGATGAGGGCATCGGCGGCACGCCGGAGAATGCCGGCCGAGAGGTAATAGTCCCGCATGAATTGCTCGACCGGCAGCCCGTCGCCCTGGCCGTAGCGGAAGAAACGCGCCACGGACTCCTGGAGGTCGAAGGTGAGGCGGTCCTCCTTGCGGCCCCGCAGGAAGTGCACCTCGTGGCGCGTCCGCAGCAGAAAGTCCCGTGCCGCCCGCAGCCGTGCCACTTCGGAGGCCGGCAGAATGGCCGCCTCCAGCAAGCCGCCGAGGCCGCGCACGCCAAAGCGGACTTGGGCCACCCACAGGGCCGTCTCCAAGTCCCGTAGGCCTCCCTCGCCGGACTTCAGCTGCGGCTCGAGGAGGAACACCGAATCTCCAAATTTCTCCCGCCGCTCCCTCAGCTCGACCACCTTGGCGGCGATGAAGACGTCGGCCTTCCGGCTGCGCTGCGGCAGCTGCACCTCGCGCACGAAGCGCTCCCCCATGCCGTCCCGGCTGGCCAGCACCCGGGCGTCCAACAGCGCGGTGCGAAGCGTCAAGTCCTCCGCCGCCCCGGCCAGCGTCTCCTCGGGCGTCCGCACGCTCCAGCCGACCGTCACCCGCGCGTCCCACAGCAACGTGGAAAGGGCGCGGGCCCGCTCGGCCACTCCCGCGCTGCGGCGCTTGGGGTGCACCAGCAAGAGGTCCAAGTCCGAGCCCGGGCTGAGTTCGCGTCGGCCATAGCCGCCGAGGGCCACCAGCGCCGAGCCGCCGAGAGGTCGTTCGGCCTCGAGTTCTGCCCACAGGCCCTCGACCAGGGCGTCGGCCGAGGCCGCCAACAGCCGAGCGGTGGAAAGGCCCGCGCCGCCGGCCCGGTGGAAGTCGCGCACCGCCTCGAAGGCGGCCTCACGCTGGGCCCGGGCCCGCGCCGGACGGGAGGCCGCGTCCCCAGGGCCCAGCCGGGGTAGCTGCGCCCGCGTTTCCCGGTGGCTGGGGGCAGGCGCCGGTGGCGGCGACAGACGGGGAATCTCGAAGGAAGTCACAGGCGAAGCCGGGGCCCACCTCGGGGAACCGGCGTTGGGGAGTTTAACCGGCTCCCCGGCGCAGGCCTCTCTAGGGAGCTTCCACCTTGGCCAGCCGCTCGCGGTACCCGAGGAAGTCCTGCACTCCGGCCGCGATGGCACGCGCCACCTCATCCTGGTAGCCCTGAGTGGCCAGACGCTTTTCATCCTCAGGGTTGGAGAGGAAACCAGTCTCAACCAGAATGGCCGGCATCTTCGCGCCCAGCAGCACGTAGAAGAGGGCTTCCTTTCGGCCGCGGTCCTTCACCTTGGGGTATTTGGCGGACATCCGCGACACCAGGCTGTGCTGGATGCGTTCGGCCAGCCGCGCCGACTCATCGGTGTGGGCACGGGTGGCCAAGTCCGCCAGCAGGAATTGGAGGTCGGACATCGTCTTGGCCGAGGCGGCATTCTCCCGGGCGGCCAGACGGATGGCGTAGCGGTCGGCGGTGAGGTTGAGGGTGTACGTCTCCACGCCACGCCAACTGGCCTGCGCCCGGAGTTGCAGTGCACGGAGATGAAGAGGTCCCCCTTGGCCTCATTGGCCAAGCGCGCTCGGTCCTCCAGCCGGACGAAGTGGTCGTCCTCGCGGGTAAACACCACTTCCAAGCCCTCGTCGGTCAGCACCTGGCCGAGGCGCAGGGCGATGGCCAAAGCCACCGTCTTTTCTTGGGTGCCGCCCGCGCCAACGGTGCCGGTGTCATGCCCGCCATGGCCGGCGTCAATCACCACCCGGCGGACTTTGAGGCCCAGCTGCTCGGCCAGCGTCACCTCGCCCCCCGTCTGGCGACCGACGGACTTCATCCGCTCTCGCACCGACGGCACGTTGGTGGGCGGGGCAACTTCCGCCACCGCCTCCGCGGCGGCCGGGGCCTCGGCCTCGGCCGCCGGTGGCGGTCCGGCCGGAGCCGGTTTGCTTAACGCGGGGAAGTCTCGCACCGCCTTGGGCGCCGGTCGGCGCACCACCGGTGCCGCGGCCTTTTTGGGACTCTCCGCTGGCAGAGAGGCGAGGAGCGCCTTGAGGTTGGCGTATTGGTCGCCCTTGGGTAGCGCCTCAAGGGCGTGCTGCAGTGTGGCGCGGGCCGCGTCCGGTTGACCGAGGCGCTCCAGCTGCAGCCGCGCCAACGCCAGGGCCGAGTCGTCGGCGAGGCGGTTTTTCGGGTGGTGCTCGAGCAGCTTGCGGTAGTCCTCGGCCGCCCCATTCAAGTCCTCCGCCACCTGGCTGATGCGGCTCAACTCTGCCAACAGCCCAGCCGCGGTGAAGAGGGCGTCTGGGGCGCGCGCACTGGTTGGGTACTTCTGCGCCACCGCTTCGAATTTGTGGGCCACCCCTAGCCAGCTGTCGCGGTAGCGGCGCCGCCCGGCGTCCCCCTTCAGGACGTAGTAAAAATGCCGGGCCTGCTGGTAGGCCACTTCGGACGCGTCCGCAGTCGTACCCGCCGCTTGGACGGGTAGCGCGAGGAGGACGGCCAAGGCGAGGGCGAAGGGGCGCGACACGGTGGGGGCAGGAGCCACAGGCATGTCACCACCCGCACCGGGGCGCGGCAATTTTTCAGCCGTCGTTACTGCTTCGCTTGGGCCTGCAGCTCGGCCAACAGGTTGAGGGCCTGCAACGGAGTCAGCGCCTCAAGGCGAAGCGCCGCCAGGGCCGCCAGCACTTGGGATGCGGCGGAACCGGCCGGCGGCAGCCCGAGGGCCAGCTGTTCCTGGGCGGGAGCGCCCCGGTGCGCGGCGCGGGGGTGTCCAGCGGCGTCCAGCTCGCCCGCCTCCAGGTTGCCCAGCACCTCGCGTGCCCGGCGCACCACCGGGGCTGGCAGCCCGGCCAGCCGCGCCACCTCAATGCCGTAGGAGCGGCTTGAGCCCCCGTCGACCAGCGTCCGCAGAAACACCACCCGGCCCGCCATTTCCTGCACGCCCATCGAGGCGTTCCTCACCCGGGGCTTCTCCAGGGTGAGGTCCGTCAACTCGTGGTAGTGCGTTGCGAACAGGGTGCGGCAGCCGATGCGGTCGTGGAGGTGCTCGGCCACAGCCCAGGCGATGGACAGCCCGTCGTAGGTGGAGGTGCCGCGGCCAATCTCGTCCAGCACCACCAGGCTGTCGCGGCTGGCGTGGTGGAGGATGGAGGCCGTCTCCGCCATTTCCACCATGAAGGTGCTCTGCCCCCCGGCGACGTTGTCCGAAGCGCCGACGCGGGTGAAAATGCGGTCCACCAGGCCAATGCGCGCCCGCGCCGCCGGGACGAAGCTACCGGCCTGCGCCAGCACTGTGATGAGCGCCACCTGGCGCATGACGGTGCTTTTGCCGGCCATGTTGGGCCCGGTGAGAATCAGCAGCTGGGTCGAGTCGCAGCCGAGGTGCACGTCGTTGGGGACGAAGGGCTCGCTCCGCAGGAGGCGCTCCACCACTGGATGGCGGCCGCCCACAATCTCCAAGGTGCCCGAAGTGTCCAGCTGCGGGCGGCTGTAGCCATATTCGGCCGCGGCCTTGGCGAAGGAGAGCAGCGCGTCCAGGGTGCCAAGGGCCTCAGCGGTGGCTTTCAGTGTCGGAAGCTCCGCCAGAACGCGCGCTCGGAGTTCCTCGAAGAGACGCCGCTCCAAAGTGCAGCGCCGCTCCTCGGCGGTGAGGACCTGCTCCTCCCACGTCTTGAGTTCGCTGGTGACGAAGCGCTCGGCCCCCACCATGGTTTGCCGCCGTTCCCAGTCCTCCGGGACCAGGTGGAGGTTGGCCCGGGTCACCTCCAGGAAGTAGCCGAAGACACGGTTGTAGCGAACTTTCAGGCTTTGGATGCCGGTGCGCGCGCGCTCGCGCTGTTCCAATTGGGCGAGGGTGCTTTTGCCGTCGGTGCTGAGTGCCAAGAGCGCATCCAATTCGGCCGAATACCCGGGACGGAAGAGGCCTCCCTCGTCGAGGGTGGCGGGAGGCTCCTCGGCGACCGCGCGTGCCAGAAGCCCTGCCAGCTCGGCGTGCGCCCCCAAGGGCGCGGCCACGGCCGAAAGCAATGACGCCTCGCATTGGCCAACGGCCCGAGCAAGCTCGGGAAGCACCGACAAGGACAGGCTGAGGGCGGCCAGGTCGCGCGCGTTACCAACTCCGACGGCCAGCCGGCCGCACAGCCGCTCGACGTCACGCACCTGGCGCAACAGTCCGGTCCACACCTCGCGCCAAACGTGCTTTCCCGACAGCTCCTCCACGGCGTCCAGTCGCCGCTCAATCTCCGGAAGGCTGCGCAGTGGTGCCAACAGCCAAACCCCCAACTTCCTGGCGCCGAGCGGCGTCACCGTCTTGTCGAGGACGCCCAGTAGAGAGCCTTTGCGGCCACCGTCCCGCAGCGTCCGCACCAATTCCAGGTTGGCCCGGGTGACGGCGTCGAGCACCAGCACCGCCGCCAAGGGTTGCAGTCGCAGCGCGGTGACGTGGGCCCCTTCGGTGCGCTGCGTTTCTTTGAGGTAGCGCAGCGCCGCGCCGGCGGCCGCGGTGGCTGCGGGCGCAGTTGCCAGCCCAAACCCATCCAAGGCTGCAACCTGGAAATGGGCCCGGAGAAAAGCCGCCGCCCGCGCCGGGTGAAAGCCGTCTGCGCCCACGGTGGACACGGGAACCGCCGGCAGGCTTCGACCCAGTGCTTCCAGCACCTCGGCCGGCCCGCCTTCGGACACCAGCACCTCTCGCGGGGAAGCCGCGGACAGCCATTCGAGGACTTCGCTCTGCTGGTCTGCTTCTGCGGCGCAGAAGTCGCCGGTGGAGGCGTCCAACAGCGCCGCCCCCCAGCGCCCCTTGTCCAGCGCCACTGCCGCGAGCCAGTTGGGCGTCGAAGCTTCGAGGACGTCCTCGTCCAGCACCATCCCCGGCGTCACCAGGCGCACGACGTCGCGGCGGACCAGGCCGGGCGACGTCCCGGGCGTCTCCACCTGCTCGCAAATGGCCACCTTGTGGCCGGCCTCCAACAGCTTGGCCAGGTGTCGCCGAACGGCGTGGAAGGGGACGCCGCACATCGGCACGCGTTCTGGCCCTTTGCTTCGGGCGGTGAGGGTAATTTGCAGCAGCTCCGCGGCCCGCACCGCGTCGTCAAAAAACATTTCGTAAAAGTCGCCCAGGCGGAAGAAGAGGAAGGCGTCCGGGGCCCGCGCCTTCATCTCCAGGTACTGCCGCATCATCGGCGTGTCCGCTGGCGCGCCGCTGCGTTCGGCCAACGGCCCTTGCGCCAGGGGAACCACTGCAGCCTCTGCCACGCCTTGCCTCTCGCCTTTTCCCAAGCGGGTTTTCCCCAAAGGGGTCCCCCCCTCCGGGGTGTCTGTGGCTGCCCTTCTCCGGGGCCTCTGCGTCCCCGGCACCCAACCCTTGCTGGGGTGGTTGGCTAGCAGAAGGTGCTGACAGCCCGTCTGCCGTTGGGGGCACCCCGGCGTCGCGCCTGGGCAAGCCGTCGTGGTAGCTGGAGTTGCCTCCGTCGGACGACGGGGGGAAGGACTTGCCCGTGGACAGCTGCCCCGACTGGAATGCCTCCGCCTACCACCGTGTCTCGGCGCCGCAAACGGCCTGGGGACGCGAGGTGGTGGAGCGCCTTCAACTGGCGGGGGACGAGACGGTCCTCGACGCCGGCTGCGGCACGGGCAAACTCAGCCGCATTCTGGCCGAGCGCCTACCGCGCGGGCACATCATCGCCTTGGACGCCTCCGCGGACATGCTGCGGGTGGCCGGGCAGCAGCTTTCGGACTTGGGAAGCCGGGTGCAACTCCTCCAGGCGAGCCTGCCCGTTCTTCCCGCACTGGGGCCAGTCGACGCCATCCTCAGCACGGCGACGCTGCACTGGGTGCTCGACCATCCGGCCACCTACCGCGCCCTGCGTGCCGTCATCCGTCCCGGAGGGCAGCTTGAATTTCAATGCGGGGGTGCGGGCAACCTTCAGCGGCTCCACGCGCGGGCCAGCGCCCTGGCGGCTTCAAGCCCCTACGCCGACGCCTTTCGAGAGTGGAAGGCGCCCTGGTGCTTGGCCACTGCCGAGGAAACGGAGGCCCAGCTTCGCGCCGCCGGCTGGACCCGCGTGCGGAGCTGGCTCGAACCGCGTCCAACGCCCTTTGCCGACGCCGCGGCCTTTGCCGACTTCATCGGCAGCGTCAACCTGCGTCCCTTTCTGGAACGCCTCTCGGCGGAGCAGGCGCAGGCCTTTACTGCCGCGCTGGTGGAGGCAGCGGCCCGGGACGAGCCGGCCTTTGTCCTGGACTATGTCCGCCTCAACGCTTCGGCCTGGGCGCCTGAGGAGCCCCGGTGAAGCTGACCGACCTCAACCGGCTGCGCCAAATTGCCACCACCGCCGCGCGCTACGGCTTTGCCGACTTGCTGGAGCGCGCTGGCTTCTTCCGTCGCTTCGGCCGCCCGTCGGGGCAAGTGGAGCGGCTGGCGGACACCCAGGCGGAGTCCACCGCGCGTCGCTTCCGCCGGCTATTGGATGAGTTGGGGCCCACCTTCGTGAAGCTGGGCCAAATCCTCTCCACCCGGGCGGACCTCCTTCCAGCGGAATTCATTGCCGAGTTGCGGCTGCTTCAGGACTCGGCTTCGCCCATTGCGCTGGAGCAGGTGCACGCCCAGCTGGAGGCGGCCTTCGGGCAGCCGGTGGAGGAACTTTTCGCCTCGGTCGAGCCCGTCCCGCTGGCTGCGGCCAGCATCGCCCAGGTGCACCGCGCCAGGACGCGCGCCGGCGAGGAAGTGGTGGTGAAGGTGCAGCGTCCGGGCATCACCGCGCAGGTGAATGCGGACTTGGCGGTGCTGCGGGCGTTGGCGCGCCTGTTGGAGGCCACCGTCGAGGAGACGGGCATTTCCTCGCCGGTAGGACTGGTGGAGGAATTCGACCGCGCCATTCACGAGGAGTTGGACTTCATCCACGAGGCGGCCAACGTTCGGTCCTTCGCTGCGACCCACGCCGGCCGACCGGCGCTGCGCATCCCGCGCGTCTTGGACGAGCTCACCACCTCCACCGTCCTCACCTTGGAATTCCTCGAGGGCACCCGACTGGTGCAGGCGGACTTAAGCCCCGAGCGACGCTCAGCACTGGCCCGGGTGGTGGTGGACGCCAGCTTCCAGCAACTCTTCGTCGACGGCCTCTTCCATGCCGACCCGCACCCGGGCAACTTTCTTCTGCTGCCAGGGGACGTGGTGGGCCTCCTCGACTTCGGCCTGGTCGGCCGTCTCACCCGGGCGATGCAGGAGACGCTGGTGCTGCTCAGCGTGGCGGTCGCGCTGAAGGACGCCGACTCCGTCGCCCGGCTGCTGTACCGGATGGGGGCTCCGGACTCTCGGGCCAACCTGGTGGGCTTTCGGGCGGACGTCGAGACGCTGCTCCAGACCCACCTGCCCACGGCGCGCACCCTGGCCGAAGTGGACGCCCGTCACTTGCTGACCGACTTGTTGGACCTTGCGGTGAAGTACCGCATCCGCATTCCGCGGGAATATGCGTTGCTGTCGCGCGCGGCGGTCGCGGTGGAAGGGCTGTTGCGGCAGCTGGCGCCGGACCTCGACATCCTCGCCGTCTCCTTGCCCTACGCCAAGCAGCTGCTGGCCGAGCGGTATGACCCGGCGCAGCTGCGGGGCGGCCTGATGCGGACGCTGCTTCGCTTCCAGGGGCTGGCGAGCGAGCTGCCCACTCAGCTATCGCAAATTCTTTTGGACCTCGAGAAGGGCCGCTTCGGCGTGGCGGTCAAAAGTCCAGAGCTTGAAAAAATCAACGACAGCCTCCGCAGCGTTGCGGTGATTGGCTTTCTCGGGCTGTGTGCCTGTGGCTTCATCGTGGGCGCCTTCCTGTCCTTCGCCCAGGTGCCCTGGAAGGTCCGCGGGTTGCCGGTGTTGGGGGTGCTGGGGGTGGCGGCTGCTGCAGCACTCTTCGGTGCCGCCTTCACCTGGTACCTCTTCGGAAACCGCTTCGGGAAGTTGCGACTCAGGCGCTTTCTGCCGAAGCGGCCGGACTAGCGCCGCCGCCAAACGGGGGCAGCCCCCCCGGCGGGTGACATGAGTCACCGCTCTCCCCGGTGTCAGTGCCCCTTCACTGAATGAAGGTTTCGTCCGAATGTGGGGGCACCTTCAGAGGAGTGGCCGACGCTTGGTTGGAGTTGAATTTCCCGAAGACGGCCGGGTTCTGCTGGAAGTGCAGCTTCAGCGCCTGCACGCGGTGTTGGTCGTTGGGATGGTCAGACAGCAGCTCCGGCGTCGTTCCCAGGCTCGCATTCTTGAAGTCCTCGAAGAGCCACACCAGCCCCCATGGGTTGGAGCCGGCACTGGCGCAGATGTCGGAGCCGGTGATGTCCGCGCGGGATTCCACCTCGCGTGAATAGCCGAGGGAGTTCAGCTTCCCGACCAAGGCAATGGTCAGGGCGTGGAGCACCCCCGGCCCGAGCAGGACGCCCGCCGCCAACTCCCGCAGGACGATTTTCTCCCGCTTCTCCATCAATTCCACGGTGTCGTGGTGAATGGTGTGGGAAACCTCGTGACACAGCGTCCCGGCCAGCTCCTCGGCGTTCTTCGCGAAGTACATCAGGCTGTCCGTCACGTAGACGTTCCCGCCGGGCGTGGCGAAGGCGTTGGGCTGCTTCTCGTGCACCAGGTAAAAATGAAACGGATGTTCATAGCGGGGTTGCGCGGCGGCGGTAATGCTGGCCGCGAAGGGCTTCAGCACTTCGTACAGCGGGGAGGTGGCGATGATTTCGCCCTTGGCCTTCAGCTGCTGGAAGACTGCCTCGCCCAGCTGCTGTTCGACGTCCTGCGGCCCGGCGTCTGGACCGGCCGCCCGGGCGGCGAAGGGCCAAACCGCCAGGCTGAGAAGCACCGCCGGAACCACGGTTCTCATTCCCATGGCCGCACCCTAGCAGCCCGTTTTTCCACGGTCGACGCGTTCCGCACCGGCCAGCGGCTGCTTCACTGGCCGATGGGCACGCTGAGGCGCGGTCCAACATTGGCCGGCCCGGGCGGCGGGATGACATGCCAGGCGCCGTTGACTTTTTGCAGCGACAAGGGACCGCTTCTGCCCAGGCGGACGCCGGCGTACGCCGTGGCGCGCTCGCCCGACACCACCACGTCCCGCAGCTGCACCAGGATGGCGAGGGGCCCGGAGCAGTCGGATGCCCCCACGGACACTTGCACCCCGCCGCCCGAAAGCCGGGAAAGTAGCTGAGGCGGTGGCGGCTGTCCGTCGACTTCCAGGCACACCGCCGATGGCTCGCGCAACACGGGTGGGACGTCGTGCTCCAACGCGTAGCGCGCGGCGACCTCCATCACCGCCAGGGCGTCCGCCGCATTGGCATCCGTCGGCGCGTGGGCACAGCCGGCGGCGAGGAGAACCACCCACCCAGTCCGGCACCCGACGCCCATGGCCGTTTTGAAAGCGACTGCCGCTAGCGCGCGCCAGCCCGCCGGTGGCGCCGGGCCCCACCGGGCGGCGGCACGCGGCGGGGCGGTGCTGTGGCCGCCGCCAGCTGCAGCAGCGTGGTGAGCTCCACCCGGCGCGCGTCCACCGGGCGGTCAAGGCGGACATACCGCAGCCGACGGGACGGCTCGGCCAGCAGCAGGCCGGCCGGGTCTTCCAAGGAGGCGCCGAAGGCAAAGCCCAGGCGGACATAGTCCTGCAGCGGTTGGACAAAAGCGAAATGGTGCTGAAGCCGGTAGCCGAAATAGCCGCGGTTGGGCTTGACCTCCTCGACTGCCCCGGGCACCGCGAGGCGCACCGTCGCCCGAGCGCGCTCGGCCAGCTGCTGAATTCTCGTGGAGAAGCACCGGAGGAGCACCTCCGGCGCGACTTCCATCGGTGCCTGACGTTCCCAGCGCACGTGCGGTTTGGTGCCTCCCCAAACGCCCCCCAGCGGGCGCATCAGCCGGTGGCGCCGGCGGTTGTCGCCCGCAGGCCGAGGACGCGGAAGGGCTGGACGGTTTTCTGCTTGCCCTTCACGCTTTGCACGGGAAGTTCCTCAGCGCGGAATTCCGAGCCAGCTTTGGACATGGTGGTGTCCGCAGCCAGCACCTCACCGCCCTTGGCGATGCCGCACAGACGGGAGGCGATGTTGACGCAGTCGCCGATGGCGGTGAATTCATGCCGGTCGGCCGAGCCCATGTAGCCGACCACCGCCAGGCCGCTGTTGACGCCGATGCCCACCAACAGGGGCCGTTGGCCCTTGGCCTCGCGCATCTCATTCAGGGCTTCCACCTGGGCTTGCATCTCCAGCGCCGCCCGAAGGGCGCGGGAGGGGTCATCGCCGTGCGGGGAGGGCGGCCCCCACACCGCCATCACACAGTCGCCGATGAATTTGTCGAGGTTGCCCTCATGGCGGAAGACGACGTCGGCCATGGCGGTGAAGAAGCCGTTCAGCATACTCACCGTCTCCTGCGGGCTCTCCCCCTCGGCGATGGTGGTGAAGCCGCGGATGTCGGCAAACAGCACGCTGACCTCGGCCAGACGGCCCTGCCGCAGCAGCTCCACCTGGCCGCGGACCACCATGTCGGCCACCGCCGGCGACAGAAAGCGCGACAGTTCGGCTCGGGTGACGGCCTCGGTTTCAATCTTCCGTGCCAACTCGGCGTTCTCGAGGGCGATGGCCGCCTGGCTGGCGATGCCGGAGAGAATCTTCAAGTCCTTCTCGCTGAAGGCGTTGGTACGCTCGCGGGTGTCGAGAAACAGGACGCCCTTCAATTCGCCCTTGGCCAACAGCGGCACCGCCATCGCGCTGCGGATGCCTTGGGCGACGATGCTTTCGCTTCCAGAAAAGCGCGAGTCCAGCACCGCGTCCGCGGTGAGCACCGCTTGGCGCGTCTCGAGGACGCGCTTCAGCACCGTGTCCGAGACGACGACTTCCTCCTCTTGCTCCTTGCGGTGGCGGACCGCCTCTGGAACCAGCTCGCCCTTGGCGTCCACCAGGAAGAGGACGCCGTGGTCGGCTGCCAACAACTCGAAGCTGGCGCGAAGAATCTTGTCCAACAGACTCTTCTGGTCGCGCTCCAGTCCCACCTGCCGGTGGAATTCGTGGGCGATGCGCAGCTTCTCATAGTCCGCCCGTAAGGCATTGACGTCGTTCAGCTGCTCGCCCGGCCGGAATTCGTCGTCCGCCACCGGCTGGTCAATCTGGGCAAGGAAGGCCGGGGCTGCCTGCGCCGAGGCGAGCACCGTCACGCCCGGGCTGCCGGTGCTGGTGAGTAAGTCGCCGGAGCGGAAGGTGAGGCGCGAGTTGCCAAGCGTAATCTCGTCCCCGTCCTTGAGGCGGTGTTCGCGCACCCGTCGGCCATTGACGTAGGTGCCGTTGGAGGACCCGAGGTCCTTGAGGAGGTAGGTGCCCCCGGCACGTTCAATGGAGGCGTGTTCCTTGGACACTTCTCGGTCGGCCAGCCTCAGCGTGTTGGCTGGATGACGGCCGAGGGTGGTGCGCCCGGTGAGCGGGAATTCACTCACCTTCCCGTCGAGAAGGCGGCCGGTGAGGTAGGCCGTCCGGGGGCTGGTCCGGACGGAGGGCAACGGGGCGAGGGCCTCACCGCAGGATGGACAGGCCGCCGGCCAGGGGTGGGCCAGCGGCGTTCGACATCGGGGGCAAGCCGTGGGCATCGCTCTAAGACGTGGTGCCGGGGCGCCTCGCGAAGTCCCACCCCGGGCTAAAGCCCGACGTTACCAGAGGCCCCCCGGCACGCCAACGCGAGGGGGTCGCGCTGGACGCGGAGGTGCGAGCTTGGTGGTAAAGGCCTTCGGCTGGTGAGACTCAAGCAGAAACCCGAGGACTTCAGCGTCAGGGAGTCCTACCGCTTCGACCCGGACCCCGAGGGGCGCTACCGCGTCTACCTCATGGACAAGCAGAAGCTGTCCACCTTCGAAGCCCTGGAGCGCATCCGCAGCCGCTATGGCCTCCGCCCAGGCGCCATTTCCTTCTGCGGGCTGAAGGACAAGCAGGGGCGCACCGAACAGCTCATCGCCGTCGACGGCAGGGAAGTGGAGGTCCAGGACCCGGACCTGCGCCTCAAGCTGCTCGGCCGGACGGGGCGCCCGTTGAGCGCGCGCAACACCACCTCCAACCGTTTTTCGGTGACGGTGCGCGCCCTCACCCAGGAGGACTTGGCCCACCTGCCGCTGGCCGCGGCGGAGGTCAACCGGCTGGGGGTGGTGAATTACTTCGACAGCCAGCGCTTTGGCTCGCTGAAACACGGCCAGGGCTACATTGCCAAGGACTTGCTGCGCGGCGACTTCGAGGCGGCGCTGAGGAATTACTTGGCCCAGCCTTCACCCCTCGACCGGACGGACGACGCCAAGGTGAAGGAATTCTGGCGCCAGCATTGGGGCGACTGGAGCCGCCGTTGCCCCTTCGACGCCAACCGCCGCTACAGCCGCATTCTCCGCAGCCTCCGGGAGCGCCCCGAGGACTACCTGCGGGCCTTTCTGCAAGTGGATGCGGATTACCGGGCCCTCCTCCTCTTCACCTACCAAAGCTGGTTGTGGAACGAGGGGGTGCGCCGGCTGCTGCAACTCACCCTGCCCCGCTCCAGCCTTTTTCCGATGCGCTACCAGGCTGGCACCCTCCTCTTCCACGTCGACGCCGACCCAGAGTCGTTGGCCTTTCTCCGCACCGCCACCTTCCCCCTGCTCGCGCCCGACACGCGCCTTGGGGAAACGCGCATCGCGGAGGCGGTCCGCTGGGTGCTGGGCAAGGAGAAGCTGACGCTGGACGCCCTGCGCATTCCCGGAGCCGAGCGCCTTCTGTACTTCAAGCACGAGGAGCGCCCGGTGCTGGTGCAGCCGCAGAAGCTGGTGCTTGGCCGGGTGGCCCCGGATGAGTTGAACCGGGGCCTGTCCAAACTGAACGTCGCCTTCACACTGCAGCCGGGTAGCTACGCCACCCTGGTGGTGAAGCGGCTGTTCCATCGCCCCGGGGCCCCGGCCGAAGAACCCAAAGGGGCGGAAATTCCCTGGCGTTCAGGCCAGCACACCCCCTACCTGCCTCGGGGCGAGGCGCGCCCCGTCGCCGCCCTGCCCCGCCGCACCGAGGGAGAGCGGAAAGCGCCGCCGACACCCAGCGCCCAAGCGCCGGCGCCCTTGGGTTTCCGCGCCCAAGCACGCGCCAAGAAGCAGGCCCGCGCCCAGGCCCGCGCCGGCAACACGGGCCTTCCTAAACCCTCGAAAGCCTAGGGGTAGGATAAGGTGTGCAAGGTGCCAATCGCTGGAAACTTCTAACGTTCCATGCAGTGGAGGATTGACTGCACGCCAAGGGGCAATGGCGCACAACAGGCTGCGTAGAGAAGTTGTGACTTCGCTCTCCGCTCTGCCGCTTCCAAGCCTCCCGGCTGCACTGGGCATCATGCTGGCCGAGCGAACGCCTGCCTTACCCTACCGTGCTGAGGTGCTGGCTGCCCGGCGCGGGGACCGCTCGGCCTTCGAGACGCTGGTGCGCAGCGTCCAGCGGCCGGTCTACGGCTTGTGCTTGCGGCTGTTGCGCGTCGAGGCCGAGGCTTCGGAAGTGGCCCAGGAAACCTTCCTGCGCGCCTACCAAAACCTGCACCGCTACGACGACGGCAAGCCGTTCGACTTGTGGGTGATGGCCATCGCCAGAAACCTCTGTCTGGACCTTCTGCGCCGGCGCAGCCGCATGCTCACCGACAACGTGGATGACATGCACGAGGTGCTGCCGTCGGGTGCGGCCAGCCAGGAGGAGGGCGTCATCGCTGGCGAGCAGCGCCGCTCCCTTGAATCGGCCCTGTCCACCCTTTCGGTAGACGACCGGGAAGTGTTGAGTCTCTATTATGTCCAGAAGCGGACCACCAAGGAGATTGCGGTGGTGATGGGCGTCGCCCCAGGAACCATTATGGCCCGTCTCTTCCGGGCGCGCGAGAAGCTGCGCCGGCGGATGACGGCTCACTCCGAGGAGGTGGCGTGATGGATTGCCCCGAACTCGAAATCCTCTTCGCGGCACAATTCGACGGCGACAGTGGGGAGTACACCGAGCACGTGGCGAGCTGCCCGCGCTGCGCCGAAGTGTTGGAGGAGCACCGCCAACTGGAGAAGGACCTCTTCCGGCTGGCGGACCCGCCGCCGCCGATGGACTTGGTGGCCCGGGTGATGCTGCGGGTGGCGGCCGAGCCGCCCCCGGTGCGGGTGGAGCTGCGGGTGGGCCTCTCCATCTTGGCAGCCGCCTCGATGGCCGCGGTGCTCAGCTTCGTCGCCACCCGGGGGCCGATTGGGCTTCTGGGCGCGAGCGCCGCTCGCGCCGTGGTCGGCTGGAAGACTGCGCTGGTGAGCGTCAACGACGCGCTGCAAGTGGTCTGGTCGACCACCGCCGTCCCGCTGACGGTGTCGCTCTGCTTCGTGCTTTTCCTTGCGCTGGTCGGCCTGCGCCGGGTGGCCACACCGCGAACTGCGGAGCTTGAGGTTCATCCATGAAGTGGCCCTCCGCGGCCCTCGCCGTCGCCCTCGGGCTTCTGGCCTCCACTCCCGCCCTGTGCGGCCCAGCCAACAGGGCGGCGGAGGCACCAGCTCGCATCAGCCTCAACTACCGGGGCCCGGTGTCCGAGGCCGTCAAGCGCATTGCCGATGACGCGAAGCTGAACGTCGTCGTGCGGGGCAGTCTGCAGGAAACCGGGGACTTCCACTTCGAGAACGTGCCGGCTGAGGAGGCGCTGGAGACGCTGGCCGCCGCCTATGGCCTGGTGCTCGAGCACCGTGGCTCGGTCTTCACGCTGCGGCCGCCCACCCCGGCCGAGGCACGGCAGAAGCAGACGGCGCCGCGGGTGGGCCTGGCCCTGCCGCCGTTGCCACCGCTTCCCCCGACTCCGCCGAGCGCTCCTGAGGTCTCCTCCAAGGCCCAAGCCGCCGACGAAGAGGACGAAGACTCGGACGCCGACAGCCAGGCTGACGATGAAAAGGAGGCGGCCGAGGACCGCCGCACTGAGTTGCGCGACCGACTGCGGGAGATGAAGGAAAAGCTGCGCGGCCTTCCACACCACCCCAGCAACGACTGCGACGTCTCAGTCACCGGCAACTACACCGTCGAGGAGGGCCAGGAGGCCTGTGACGTGGTGGTCTTCGGAGGCAACCTCGACGTCCTCGGCCGGGTGACGGGCGACGTGGCCGTCTATGGCGGCAACGTGCACGTCGGCTCGGAGGCCGAAGTCCAAGGCGACGTGGTGGCCTTTGGCGGCGAGGTCCGCGTCGACGACGGGGCCGAAGTCCACGGCGAGCAGATGTCCTTCGGTAGCCCCGGCAGCAACCTGGCCATCACCAAGGGCGCCAAGGCCTGGCGCAACGTCACCAGCCCGCACTCGGAAAGCTCGAGCCACTCCAGTGTCGGCTGGAGCATTCCGCGCCTGCTCCTCGAATTCGCAGCCTTCTTCGGGCTGTCCTTCATCTTCCTGATGTTTGTCCCGGCGCGGATGAAGCAGATTGAAGCCGAGGTGAGGCGCGACCCGGTGAAGTGCGCCCTCGCCGGCTTGGTCGGCGGCGTGGCCCTGCTTCCCCTCAGCATCATGCTGGCGGTGCTGGTCATCATCGGCTGGCCCTTCTTGATTGTGCTTTGGCTGCTGGTGCTCCTCGGGCTGGGCATGGGCGCCACCACCATTGCGGCCGAAATCGGGACCCGGCTGCCGGTGCTGAAGGGCACGCGCAAGACGCAGGCCGCGGTGCTGGCGGTCGGCATCGGCGTCATGCTGTTGGCCTCGCTCATCCCTTACCTTGGCCACCTGTTGTTGTTCATCGTGGCCATCGTCTCGCTGGGCGCCGTCATCCGGACGCGCTTCGGCGGCAAGCCGCAGGGCTACCCCACCCCCATTTGACGGGCGGGGCGGAGCCCTGGAATCGGCCAACCCGAGGGCGCTATAGGAAGCCTCTCGCCCTCTTTGCTGCCCTAGGGAGCCGCTCTTCATGTCGCTGACCGCCACCTTCCCGAAACTCACCTCGGCCATCACCGCCTTTTGCGAGGCCGGCCAGCTGGGCCCGGACCCCCTGGCCGCCCTCTACCCCGAGCGCCGGGGCGGCTACTCCCTCTTCTCCAACCTTTTGTCCGACAAGGACCTCGAGGCCCTGCGGCCCTACCTCTTCTGCCACGGAGGGCACATTCCGCAGCGCTCGGGGGACAAGCCGATTCGCGTCACCAACTTCATCGCCGGGCAGTGGAGCCTTCCGGCGAAGGGGGAGATGGCGACGCTGCGCAGCCTCGCCGACCGCCGCATCGCGCTGATGGAGGTGGCCGCCTCGACGGCGGAGGACGTGGAGCGGGCGGTCGCCGCCGCCGACGCGGCGTGGAAGAGCCTGTCTTGGGCCGAGGAGGTCTTCAGCTACCGCAAGCACGTGGTGAAGAATTGGAGCCGGATGCTGGACTACTTCACCGAAGACTGCCTCCGCGAAATCCGCCAGCAAATCCCCAAGACGCGACTCGAAGCGCAAAAGGACTTCTTTGAGGCCAAGCGCGCCGCGGACCTCCTCGAGGGCTCGGTCGAGGCCGCCATTCAGGGCGAGTTGCTCCCCCCCCTCGTCCCCGGCCAAAGCTACTGGCGCAACGCCTACCTGCCGGCGGGGGTGAGCGTCATCATCTCTCCGATGAATTTCATCTACGGGATTCCCGGCATTCACCTGATGGGCGCGTACCTGGCCGGGGTGCCCTTCATCTACAAGGGCCACCCCTTCGCCGCCCTCAGCAACACCACCATGGTGCGGATGCTGCTGGCCGCCGGCGCCGACCCGGCCTACGTCCAGAAGGTGGAAGGCTTCGGCGGCGGCATCGCTGGCCTGGCCACGGACGAGCGGGTGGCGGTGGTGGCCGTCACTGGCTCCAGTGAGACGGCAAGAAAAATTCAAGCAGGCCGCGGTCTCCGCCGCCTGCGCTTCGAGGGTGGAGGCTGCAACTGGGCCTGGGTGGACGACGGCTACAGCGAGGCGGAACTCAAGAAAATCGCCGTCCGTCTCACCTATTCCAAGCTGGGGTTTGGCTCCCACAAGTGCACCTCGCTGCACGGCGTCGCTGCCTCGGCAAAGACGCTGGACAGCCTCCTGCGCTTCATCGACGAGGAGATGGGCAGCTGGCGGGTGGCCGACCCACGCGAAGCCACCGACGACAAGGTGGTGAGCCCACTGATGGTGCACAAGGCGCAGACCCTGGTGGACATCGTCGCCGCGGCCAAGAAGCAGCCCGGCGTCGGCGTGCTGCGAGAGGGTGGCCGCGCCGAGGGCGCCTATGGCGAGCACTCCGAAGCGGTGAAGCCGGCGCTGTTGCGCATCCGTCCGGACACCACCGTCCGCGTCAACTGGGATGGCCGGGGCGTCGGTGACTTCCCGCTGGCCACCACGGAATTCTTCATGCCCATTCTGGTGGGAATGGAGATGGCGGATTTTGAATCCTACGTGCGCTTCTGCCTCTTCCAGAACCCGCACGACTTGGCGACTTCGCTGTGGACGCGCGACGACAAGAAGCTGCAGCTCGGCCGGCGCACGCTGGGGGGCATGTTGAAGGAGAACGACGGCACCGACTCGGCGCTGGAGTGGGAGGAGTTTGGCGCCTCCGGCATCGGCGAGTCAGGCAACATGGGCGTCGGCGAGGCGACGGCCACCTTCAGCATCTACACCCGGCGTCAGAAGGGCCGACACCTCACCTTTTAGGGGCCCGAGGCGGCCTTCCGGCCGGGGGCCCGCAGGCCGTCGCGGCAGGCCAGGAAACGGAAAAAAAGCACATGGTGTGGCTCGGCTGGGTGCTTTCCATGCTGCTGTTGGCGGTGGGCTTTCTGGGCGTCTGGCTTCCGGCCATTCCCGGCCTGCCCCTGATGGCGCTGGGGGCCTTTGTCCACCGGCTGCTGGTGCCCGGCGTGCTTTTCTGGTGGACCGTCGCCGTCTTCGCCGCCGTTGCGGCCTTGGGCTTCGTGGTGGACTTTGCGGCGACCGCCCTCAGCAGTCGGCGGGCCGGCGCCACCCGGGCGGGCGTCTGGGGCGCCCTGGTCGGCGGATTGGTGGGCCTCTTCTTCGGCTTGCCCGGCCTCCTGTTGGGGCCGGTGGTGGGGGCCGCTTTGGGTGAATTCGTCCTGGCTCGCCGCGGTCCCACCGACGCAATCAAGTCCGGCGTCGGCGCAGGCCTGGGCGTCCTGGCGGCCTCCTTGGGCAAAGGGCTGTTGGCGCTGGGGCTCCTGGTCCTCTTCACCCTGGACTGTCTCGTCTTTCACTAGAAAGGCCAGCGTCCCAGAAAGGCATTCCTCCTTCACCCGGCCCGCGGCGGCGTGGCATGGTGCCCCTGGGCCTGTCCGGTTTTTTCACGCACGGGGCGCCGGCGTCCGGCCCCGTCCGCTGTAGGAGCCAAGAAACCCATGAAGCGGCCCAAGGCCGTCGTCGTCTGGCTCGCCGCCGGCGCGGCGCTGCTGCTGCTTTTGGGCGTGGTGTTTGGCTTTGGCCTGTGGGACGTCTCGGCCACGGCCACGCCGGGGAAGCTGGAAACGGCCCTCGCCAATTTCGTCGTCGACCGCTCGGTGGAGCACCGCGCCCCCAAAGGCCAGAACCCCGTCGCGGTGACGCCGGAAGTCCTCGCCCGAGGGTTGGCCGAATACCGCGCGCACTGCCTGGTCTGCCACAGCGCGCCCGGGCTGCGGCCCAGTGGCATTGCCCGGGGCCTCAACCCGGCGGCACCGGACCTTGCGGACGCTGACAGCCAGGAAGCCTCGGACGGCGAACTGTACCAAGTCATCTCCAGCGGCATCCGCATGTCCGGCATGCCAGCCTTTTCCAAGAGTGAGTCGAGCGACACGCTGTGGAAGCTGGTGGCCTTCCTCCGCCACCTGCCACAGCTGACGGATGCCGAGCGGGCCAGCCTGGCCGCGCCACCCCAGGCACGCGCCGAAGCCAAAGCCGAGGAGCCCGCTGGGGCGCACTGAAGCGCTTGGGGCGGCCAGGGCTTCCACACTAAAAGCGGCCGAAAGCCCCACCTGCCATGCGCCGCCTCGTCCCCGTTCCAGCCGAAGACAGCGTCAACGTCGACTTCGAAGGCGAGGACGTGCCGGCCAGGGCCGGCGAGCCGGTGGCGGTGTCCCTGCTGGCGGCCGGGCACAGCGTGTTGTCCCGAAGCGTGAAGTACCACCGGCCGCGGGGCCCCTTCTGCCTGGCCGCTGCCTGCTCCCATTGCCTGCTCCGGGTGGACGGCACGCCCAACCTCTTCTCCTGCCGCATTCCGGCGCGCGCTGGCATGGTGCTGCACCGCCAAAACAGCTACCCCTCAGCCAAAGTGGACGTCTTCTCGTCCATTGACTGGCTGTTTCCAGGCGGACTCGACCACCACGCCATGTTCGCCGGTGTCCGCGTCGCCCGGCGGGTGATGGTGAAGGTGGCGCGCCACCTGGCGGGACTTGGCCTGCTTCCGGACCAGCCGGCCGGGGAGCGTCCACCGGCGGAGGTGCTGGAGACAGACGTGGCCATTGCCGGGGGTGGAGCCGCGGGCCTGGCCGCCGCCCAAGTGCTGTCCGCCCAGGGCGTCCGTTTCGTCCTGTTGGAGCGCGAGGAGGCGCTGGGGGGCCGCTGGCGATTGGGGGCGCCGGAGCCCGGGGCCCCAGCCAGCCTGCAGCTTGTCCCCGGCGCCGGGACGGTGCACCTCGGCACCACGGTGCTTGGGTTGTACAACGGCCCGCGCGGGCGCTTCCTGGCCGCCGTCGCGGTGAGGCAGGGTGTCCCGCGCCTGCTTCTGGTGCGGGCGGCGCGGTTTTTATTGGCCCTGGGTGGGCACGCGTCGCTGCTTCCCTTTCTGGAGAATGACTTGCCTGGCGTCTTCAGCGGACGCGCCGTCAGTGACTTGGTGCGCCGACGGGGCGTGCTTCCGGCCGAGTCCCCTGCGGTGGTGGGCCATGGGCCTGAGTTGCCAGCGCTGGCGAAGCTGCTGACGGAGGCCGGGGCCGCTCCGGCCCTTGTCTTGGACACCGGGCCCAACCCAGCCCCTGGCGCACGGGCCGGCGCCGTCCTGGAAGCCCACGGCCGGGCCCGGGTCCAGGCCCTCAGCGTGGTGCTGACGGGCGCGGGCCGCAAAAAAGTACCGTGCGACGCGGTGGTCCTCAGCACGCCCCCCACCCCAGCATACGAAGTGGCAGTCCATGCCGGCGCGCGCGCCGCCTTCCACCCCGGCTTGGGCGTCTTCGTCGTCGAGGCCGACGGCGACGGCCAGACGGCCGCCGCGGGTGTTTCCGTGGCCGGGGACGCGCTCGGCGGCACCACCGCGGCGCTGGCCGCCGAGTCTGGCCGACGCGCCGCCGCCGCGCTGGCGCGCGAGGTGGGACGTTGAGCAAGGCCCTCCTCTGCGCCTGTGAGGACGTCACCCTCGACGACGTCGAAGCAGCCATCGCCAAGGGCTTCCGGGACGTGGAAAGCATCAAGCGCTATACCGGCTTCGGCACCGGCATCTGCCAGGGGAAGAGTTGCCTCAACGCGGTGGCCCAGGTGCTGGCGCGCACCGCCGGCGTCACCCCCGAAGCGGTGCTGCCCTTCACACCCCGCCCCCCGCTTCTGCCCACCGAGTTGAGTGTCCTGGCCTCGCTCCCCGTGGACGAAGAGGAGACGCCTTCGCCCGGCATTCCGCCGTCGGTCGGCCAGTCCAATTTGGCGCTGCGCCCCGAAGGGCCGGTGCCCCAGCGGGCAGACGTGGTCATCATCGGCGGCGGCGTGATGGGGCTGGCCCTGGCGCACAACCTGGCCAAGCGGGGCTGCACCGAGGTGGTGGTGCTGGAGAAGGACTACCTGTGCGCCGGCGCCTCGGGCCGCAACGGCGGCGGTGTCCGCATGCAATGGGGCACGGAGGCCAACATTGAATTGGCCAAGCGCTCGGTAGAATTGATGAAGCAGTTTGCCGGGGAGATGGGCATCAACATTTGGCTGCGTCAGGGCGGCTACCTCTTCCTGGCAAAAAGTCCCCTCATCGCCGAGCGCCTGGAGCGCAACGCCAAACTCCACAACCGCCACGGGGTGCGGACGGAAATTCTCTCCCCGGACGCCTCTCGAGAGTTGGTGCCCCAGCTGACCCTGAAAGACGTCATCCTGGCGGCCTACCACCCCGAAGACGGCGTCATCTTCCCCTGGCCCTTTTTGTGGGGTTATGCGCAGGCGGCGCGCCGGCGCGGCGTGCAGGTGGAGACGTTTACCGACGTGACTGGCCTTCGGCGCTCCGGCGGACGGCTGACGCACGTCCAGACCGACCGAGGTGAGATTGCCTGCCAAACGGTGGTGCTGGCCGCCGGCGCATGGAGTCCCGAGGTGGCCAAACTGGCCTCGGTGGCGCTGCCCAACCAACCCTACCGGCATGAGATTCTCAGCACCGAACCTCTCAAGCCCTTCCTCGGGCCGCTCGTCTCGCTGCTCGACTCGGGCCTGTACTTCAGCCAGTCGATGCGCGGCGAGATTGTCGGCGGCATGGGTGACCCCCGCGAACCGGTTGCGCTGGAGCAGGGTTCCACCTTGCGCTTTCTCGCTCGCTTCAGCCGCGCCCTGACCGAGCAGCTGCCCATTTTGGGAAAGGTGAAGGTGCTGAGGCAGTGGGCGGGCTGCTACGACGTGACGCCGGACAACAACCCCATTCTCGGCCGGACGCCCGGACTGGAGAACCTGCTGCAGCTGTCCGGCTTCGTCGGCCACGGCTTCATGATGGCCCCAGCGGTCGCCGAGCGAATGGCGGAGTGGATGGTGACCGGCCATCCGGACGACCTTTTCAGCCGCTTCAGCCTCGAGCGCTTTTCCCGGCCGTCGCTCGAGCGGGAAGAGATGATTATTGGCTGAAGCAGGAGGGCAGCTGGTCTGCTAGCGCTTCGCCTTCTCCACAAAGGCGTGCGCTTCCTTCACCAGGTCCGTCCAGGGTGCCTGGAGGCTGGTGACGGTGAGCCATTCCTTCATCAGCCGTCCATGCCCCGGGTCGAAGCGCTGCCCGGTGCCGGAAGCCACCAGCGCCGTCACCCGCCCCGCTGGAAGCTTCACCACCAAATTTCCTCGGGTGAAGAGCGCGAACAGCTTGCCCTTCACTTTGAGGCCATTGGAGCCAAACCTGCGGCCAGGCTGCGCCTTCGATGCGCGCTCCATTTCGTCCAGAAGGGCGGCAAGCATGGGGTCGGCCCGCAGCGCCTGCAGCAGCACCGTCAGGCGGGAATGGTCCCCGTTGGCCAGGGGCGCGGGCTTCGCCGGCTTGGTTGCTCGCTTCATGCTGTTGGCCGAAGCATCGCCCCGCTTAGAGGGACGAGGGACAGGGTTGAGAAGGCAGGTTGTCGCAGCAGGCGAGGACGTCCTTGTTGGACGTCATCGTCACGGTGGTTGACATCTCGGGGTCCTTGCCGCCGTTGGCGGCGGCGCCGTCGGTGTTGAGCCAATAGGCCCAAACGAAGCCAGCGTTGGCGGTGGCGTCCAAGTCGACGACGGTGCCAGCGTCGAAGGTGTAACTGGCGCTGGCGTTGAGCGGCGCCCCGTCCACGCTGACGGTGCACCAGCTGTCGAAGTTGTTGACGTTTAAGACATAGCCGGTGGCGCTGGTGCCTCCGGAGGAACAGCCGAGAAACACGACGACGGCTGCAACCGCTGAAACCAGGAGCTGCTTCATGTCCCGCCTCCTTGGGCACCCCGGGGGGAAATGCACCATGCCACTGCACCCCTGGCCGAGGCGATTGGACGCAAAGTGAAGGGCCGGGGGCCGCCGCCCCTAGACGTCCAGCAGCGCCAGCTGGGGCGAGGGCGCGTGGAGTGCAAGGGTGGAGACACGACTCACCTGGACATTCACCACTTGCCCAGTGCGCTCGACGCGGCCCTCGGCGAGGAGGAAGGCCGAGCCAAGCACCACCGAGCGCTGGCGCTCAAAGGTGCGGGATGGGACCACCAGGTTGGCCATGCCCGTCTCGTCTTCCAGGGTGAGGAAGGCCACCCCCTTGGCGGTGGGCGGTCGCTGCCGGCAGGTGACGAGGCCACCGATGCGGACGCGCGCCCGGTGGGGGACGTCCTGCAACTGTGCTGCGGACACAGCGCGCTGGGCGGTGAGGTGCTCGCGCAAAAACGCCACCGGGTGCCTTTCCAGGGAAAGCCCGGTGTGCCGGTAGTCCTCCACCACCCGCTCGACGGCACTCGGCTGCCCACCGGGTTGAGGCGAGGTGTCCAGAAGCTCGCCATGGAAGAGGTCCCCCCGGTCGGTGGTGGCCAGCGCTTGGACTTCCCACAGGGCCTGACGGCGCTCAGCGCACAGGCCGTCCAGGGCGCCGGCGCGCGCCAGGCGCACCAGCGCGCCGCGGAGTATTCCCGTCCGCCGCACCAGGGCGCGTAAGTCCGCATCCCCTCCGGCCGGACGGCCGGTGGCCACCGCCTGCCCGTGCGTCTGGTGAAGGCCTCGCACCTCCCGGAGACCGAGCCGGAGGGCGGCTGCTTCCAGGGTGCAGTCCCAAGCTGAGTGGCGCACGTCGACGGGCCGCACCTCCACCCCGTGCCGGCGGGCGTCTTCCACCAGGGTATGTGGGGCGTAGAAGCCCATCGGCTGGCTGTTGAGGAGTGCCGCAGCGAAGGCAGCCGGGTGGTAGCGCTTGAGGTAGGCCGAGGCGTAGGCGATGAGGGCAAACGAGGCGGAGTGCGACTCGGGAAAGCCGTAGTGGCTGAAGCCCTTGAATTGCTCGAAGCAGCGCTCGGCATACTCGCGGCTGTAGCTGCGGCGGACGCAACCCTCGATGAAGCGGGCGCGCCAGCTGGGCAGCAGCACCGAGGCCCGCTTGTGCGTCAGCGCCCGCCGGAGTGCATCGGCGTCCCCCTGGCCAAACCCGGCCGCTGTCATCGCCAGGCGCATCGCCTGCTCCTGGAAGAGAGGGACGCCGAGCGTCTTTTCGAGAATGGCCTTCACCTCCTCTGACGGGTAGGTGACGTCCTCCAGCCCCTCTCGGCGCCGGAGGAAGGGGTGGACCATGTCCCCGAGAATGGGGCCCGGGCGGATGAGGGCAATCTCGATGGTTAAGTCGTAGAAGCTTCGCGGCCGCAGCCGCGGCAGCAAATTCATCTGCGCCCGGCTTTCCACCTGGAAGACGCCCACCGCGTCCGCCCGGCCCAGCATCTCATACACCTCGGGGTCCTCGGGGGGCAGCGTGGCCAGGGTGAGCCGCTTGCCCTCGTGCAGCTCCACCAGCCGGAAGCCGCGGCTGAGCGCAGTCAGCATGCCGAGGCCGAGCAAGTCCACTTTGAAGACGCCCAAAGCGGCGAGGTCGTCCTTGTCCCACTGGACGACGGTGCGCTCGGCCATCGCCGCATTCTCCACCGGCACCAATTCCGACAGCTCTCCATGGGTGATGACGAAGCCGCCGACGTGGATGGAGAGGTGCCGCGGGAAACCCTCCAGGGCGGCGGCCAGCTCCAGCGTCTGCTGCACGCCCCTGTCCTCTGGACGTAGCCCAGCCTGGCGTACGTCCGCCGGCTCCAGCGTGGAGGAGCCACTCATCTCGGTCACGCGGGCCAACCGGTCCACTTGGTCCAGCGACAGGCCGAGTGCCTTCCCCACTTCCCGCACCGCCAGCCGGCCCCGGTAGCAGATGACTTCGCACACCATGCCGGCCCGGGACCGCCCGTGCTTCCGGTAGACGTATTGCAGCACCTCCTCCCGCCGCTCGTGCTCGAAGTCCACGTCGATGTCCGGGGGCTCGGGCCGCTCCAGGCTGAGGAAGCGCTCGAAGAGGAGCCCCATGCGGACTGGGTCGATGGACGTAATTTGCAGCGCGTAACAGACGGCCGAGTTGGCGGCGCTGCCTCGGCCCTGACAGAGGATGCCGCGCTCCAGCGCGAAGCGGACAATGTCATGCAGCGCAAGGAAGTAGCCGGCCACTTGCAGTCGGTCGATGAGGGCCAATTCATGGGCAATTTGCCGGTGCACTGCCTCGGGGACGCCGTCCGGGTAGCGCGCGGGCAGGCCCTTTTCCACCAAGGCGGCGAGCCAGCTCTGCGGGGTGTGCCCCAGCGGCAAGTCCTCCTGGGGAAACTGGTAGCGCAACGTGTCGAGTGAAAATTGACAGGCGTCGGCCACCTCCAGCGTCCGTCCCACCGCTTCGGGCAAGTCGGTGAAGAGTTGGGCCATCTCCAGGGGCGCCTTCAGCGTCCGCTCGGCGTTGGGAAAGAGGCGAAAGCCAGCTTCGGCCACGCTGATGCCGTGGCGGATGCAGGCCACCACGTCCTGCAGGGGCTGGCGCTCCCGCAGGTGGGTGTGCACGTCGTTGTGGGCACAGAAGGGCAAGTCGAGCCCGCGCGCCAGCGCCAGCGCCTGGTGCAGCCGCGCTTCGTCCCCGGCCGAAAACGTGCGACAGAGGCCGACGTAGAAGCGTCCGGGAAAAGCTTCGGCCAGCGGCGCCACCTGGGGGCCGGGCGCCGGGGCGGGCAACAGCAGCAGCAGTCCCTCGGCCCGCTCGGCCAGCGACTGCCAGGGCACCCCCGCTTCCCCCTTGGGATGGGCAAGCCGTCCTTGGGAGATGACTTCGCAGAGGTGGGCATACCCCACGGCGTCCTGCACCAGGGCCACCACCTCGGGGCCATCGGTGAGGGTCAACCGACTGCCGATGAGAAGCTTCAGCCCCAGCGCGCGCGCCTGGAGGTAAGCCTTCACCACGCCGTAGAGACCGTCCTGGTCGGTCAGCGCCAGGGCGGACAGCCCCAGCTCGGCGGCTTGAGTCACCAACTCCTCTGGGTGGGAGGCGCCTTGGAGGAAGGAGAAATTGGAGCGACAGACGAGTTCGGCGTACATCGCCGTGGGGCTTACTGCTCGGGCGTTCAGCTGTCCAGCAGGTCTTGGGAGACGACGCTGACAAAACGGACCGAAGGCATTGCTGACCGGTGGCCTTCCGGGTTGCCCGACGCAACGGCTGCCGTCGACGGGTGTCTTTGCCGAAGAGGAGGTGTCCCCGGGCGGTGGAATTCTCATTCGAAGCGGTGGGACTTCTGGAAGGACCCAAACAGCACCAGGCCAGGCCGCCTTTGACGCCGCGCGAGCGCCAGGTGCTGGGCTGTCTCCTCACCGGCGCCAGTGAGAAGGAAGTCGCTGCGCTTTTGACCATCAGCCCACAGACGGTGCATGCGCATGTGAAGTCCCTGTACCGCGCCTGTGGTGTCTGCTCGCGCCCGCAGCTGATGGCGAAATGGCTGCTGGACGCGATGCGAGCGCTGAAGGCCGCCCGAGAGCAGCCACCGCAGTGCCTCTGCGCGCGGTAGAGGCGTGGTCGTCCACCCCCGTTGCCGCTTCGGCCGACGGCCCTGTCTCCTTTCCTCCAATTCGAAGCCACTTGAGCCTCGGTGACTTCGGCTTCCCTGAAGAGGGGATGTGCTGGGCAGGCGTCGCTCCTTACTGGTGGTGCACCCGGACGCAATCACGCGTTTGGGACGCAACCTTGAGGAGCAACACATGTCGACAGCCGCACCAATCCGTCCCCCTCGCGCACGCGCGTGGCTGGTCCCCATCGCCCTGGCGAGTCTCATCGCCGCCGGGTGTGGAAGCGGCAGCGCTGCATCGACCGGTCCCTCAGGAAGCGGCACGCCTCCTGCGTCAGGCGCCGACATTCAACTCGCGTCCAAGGCAAGCCTCGGCAACTACCTCGTGGCCAGCGGCAAGACGCTGTACTACTTCGGTTTGGACTTGCCCGGGACAGCGGCACAGGGCCCGGTGTCCAACTGCGCCACGGCCGAAAATTGCCTCGCCCTCTGGCCCATCTTCGACGTCGCCAACCCGACGCTGGCCAGTGGACTGCAGGCCACGGACTTCGCCGAATTCACCCGGCCCGACGGTGCCAAGCAAGCCACCTTCCGCGGCTGGCCACTGTACTTCTACGCCGGCGACGCCCAGGCGGGCGACACCACCGGGGACAACTTCGAAGCCTGGTACGTCATCCGCGAGCCCTTCTACTCGCTGTTGGCGATGACGAAGTCTGCCACTGGCACGCCCCTCTACCTGGCCGACCCCCAGGGCCGCACCGTCTACGCCTTCCGTGACGACACTGTCGGCTCGGCGTCCACGCCGCCCGTCTCGGCGTGCACCGGCAGCTGCCTGGACAGCTGGCCCCTGTTCCTGGCCAGTGGCACCGTCACGCCCACCGGCATCGACTCGACGCGGCTCACCACCTTCACCCGGCCCGACGGCAGCATGCAGTCTGCCTTCGACGGCCACCCGCTGTACTACGACGCCAACGACAGCGTGCCCGGCGCCACCGGCGGCAACGGCTTCATGGGCCTGTGGGCCATCCTCAATCCGGCTTCGGCCAACTAGGGGCCACCGTCCGTGGGGCCAAGGGCCACCTCAGGGGGGCCGCGGAAAGCCACGCTTCCCGGCCGCCCAGTCCTCCCATTGGCCAAAGCCCTTCATCTGCTGGTCCAGCTTCGTCGCCTTGAGGAGGGCCTCCACTTCGGAGCGGCTCTGGTGCCTGCCTGGGGGCTGCGGTGCCTCGGCCAGGGCCCACACCAGCACTGCCGCCAGCCCGGCGTTGCGCTTGGCCTCGGCGAGGTTGACGCGTTCAAAGACGTCGGACTCGGCATGGTAGTCCGGCAGGTACGGCACCGGGTCCTGGTCGGCGACGAAGGTGGGCACCCCCGCCAGCAGGAAGTCGAAGTTGTCCGTCCCATCGAAGGCGTCCAGGGAATGGGCGCCCTCCTCGCCAAGGCCGGGCACGCCGGAGAAGGCGCGGGCCAGCGCCGGGCGCAACTCCTTTCGGCCGCTCACCGCGAAGCCGGAGGTGTGGCCCGAGCCGACGTCAAAAATGACGACGCCGACGTGGTCCCGCAGCTCCGGCTTGTGGCGTTCCGCGTAGCCGGCTGAGCCGTACATGCCCTGCTCCTCGCCGGTGAAGAGGACGAAGCGCACCGTCCGGCGCGGCACCAGGCCCAACTCCTTGAAGGCGCGGGCCACGTCCAACACCAGCGCGACGTTGACGCCGTTGTCCTCAGCGCCGGTCCCCAAGTCCCAGCTGTCCAGGTGGGCCCCCAACAGCACCACTTCCTCCGGCTTCTCCCGTCCGCGAATTTCGCCGACGACGTTTTCCGAGACGTTGACGCCCCCCGTCTTGTTCTGCATCGCCACCCGGGCACGCACCTCACCGTGGGCCAGCAGCCGCCCCATCCGCTCGGCGCCCTCGCGCGAGATGAGGATGGCCGGCACCGGCGCTAAGGCTCCAAAGTCCACCGGGTGCCGGTACAACAGCCCCCGCGGCCGGGTCGACTCCAGAAGCACCGCGGAGGCCCGCACCGCCCGCGCCGCCGCCAACAAGGGCCGGCTGCGCATGTACTCCTCAAAAAGCTGCTCAAACGTCTTCATCTCCTTTTGGTGGACCAGGAGGATGGCCCCGGCGGCGTCCTTCCCAAGGCGGGCGAAGTCCGCCTCGGTCCCCTCCCCTGCGTCCAGCACGCGCGTTTCCAAGGGGGCCAAAGACGGGGACGCCGGCGCCGCCACCGCCCGGACGAGGAAAGCTTCCGGCGCAGTGACGCGGACCTCCACCGTGCCGGGAAGCCACAACACCGGCAGCGTGAAAGCTTCCAGTTCCACCCTGGACAGCTTCAGCGCGCGGAAGCGGTCTCTGGCCCAGGTCTCAGCGCGGGTGCAGGCCGGGGTGCCCGTTGGCCGGCCGCCGACGCGGTCGGTCAGTTCCTCCAAGTCGGTTGCCAGGGGCGTCTCCCCCGCTGCGCGCTTCAACAGCGCCGGGCGCGGGTCCGCCGGCGCTGACTCCGCCTTGGTTCCCGAGGACGACAGCACCCCGGCCAGCAACACCCCAGCGACACCACGCACCATGTGAGAGGCTCCCCTTCTGAAGTGTGGAGGCGGCCTCCCCCTCCGGGGGCCCGTGCCGGGCAGCTTACGCTGCGCTGTGCGGCCCGCGGTGCGCTTTCACGCCCCCCCCCGTGTCCGGTCTTGTGGCCGTCAAGCGGCCTGGCGGACGCGCGTCACTGCAACCAGGTGCACCCGCGCGCCGTCGCGCCACACCGCCAGCGGCACGGTGTCCGTGCCCCGCAGCACCATCAGCCGGTGAATGTCGTCCACGTTGGCCACCGGCTCGCCGTGGACGCCGAGGATGACGTCCTCGCCGCGCAGGCCGGCGTCAGCGGCGGAGGAGCCCTGGCTGACTTGCAGCACCCGCACGCCTCGCGGCTGCCCTGCTGCCTCGGCGACGGCGCGGGGCAGCAACTCCGAGCGGGCGGCAATGCCCAACAGCCGCCGCCTCACCTCGCCGTGCTGGATGAGGACGCTGGTCACCCAGGTGGCGGTGCGGGAGGAGACGGCAAAGCCCATGCCCTGCGCCCAGGGAATGACGGCGGTGTTGATGCCCACCACCTCGCCCGAGGCATTCACCAGTGGGCCGCCGGAGTTGCCCGGGTTGATGGCAGCATCCGTCTGCACCAGCCCCTCAAAGACGTCGCCGCCCGGCCCGGGCAGGCTGCGGTCGGTGGCGCTGACAATGCCCACGCTGACCGACCGCTCAAAGCGAAAGGGGTTTCCAATGGCCACCACCAGCTGTCCCACCCGCGCCGTGGGGGCCAGCGTCAGGTGCTGCAGCTGCATTCCGCGGACGCGCACCACCGCCAAGTCCGTCTGCGGGTCCGCCCCCACCAACTCAGCGCTCACCGCTTCGCCGTCCGGCAGGCGGATGCGCAGGGCGCGTCCCCCGCCGGCGACGTGGTGGTTGGTGAGGAGGTAGCCGTCTTGGGCCACCACCACGCCGGTGCCCGCCCCGCGCCCTTGCTCCACGCCCACCACCGAGTGGCTGGCGCGCGTCACCAGCGCTTCCAATTCATTGGACAGGGTCTGCAGTGCCGTCACGGCCGAACGCCCACCGTGACCGAGCGTTCCTCGACCGCTCCGGCGCGCAGCAGCTGCACTCCGAGAGCCTCTCCAATGCGCGCCTCGGCCAAGGTGCCGAGCAAGTCCTCCACGTCCGCCGTGCCGGTGGTCCCCACTTGAAGAAGGACGTCTCCAAACATCAACCCTGCGGCGTCGGCCGGACTGCCCGATTCCACGGCCACCACCAACAGCCCATGCTCGCGGCCGGCCACGCCGCGCAGTGCACTTGGCAAACGCACCGGCTGCGTCCCAACACCCAGGTAGCCGCGTCGCACCCGTCCCTGGGCCAACAGCTCCTCGGCAGTGCGGGCCAAGGTCTCAGTTGGCAACAGCATGCGGCGCGACCGCCCCAGCCCGGACACGAGGAGGCCCAACGCCTGGCCCTCCAGGTCTGCCACCGCGGCCCCAGCCAGACCCGGGCGGGCGGACAATTCGACGTCCAGCGCGGCGTCGACGCGCGCACCCCACGGCGTCCGGAAGGCCGGGCCAACGGCGGCCAGAAGGCCGAGGCGCACCCGCACATTCCCGCGCGGCCGCGCCACGGCCAGCACCAAGCTTCCCGGACGCAGGCCCGCCGACGGGCGCCAGCGTGCCGGTTCCAGCTTGGCGCCACTCACCCGCAGAAGGGCGAGGTCCAGCGCCGCGTCCTGCCCCACCAGCTCGGCCGGCGTTTCCACGCCGTCCAGGTGGACGGCCAGGCGCTCCAAACGGTTGACGGCGTGCGCCGCGGTGAGGACCAGGTCTGCCGCGTAGGCCACGCCGCTGGCTGGCCAGCGCCGGCCGGCAATGGTGACCAGAGAGCGACCGACGGAGGCGGTGGCGTCGGCCAGGCTGTCGGAGAGGGAAGTTGCGACGGAGGGGGAGGAAGAGGAAGTCATGGGGAGAAAGCTAAGCGCCTGGCGGGGCCCACCACATCGACACAATGGGTAGCCCGGTGGCCCTGCCCGTTTGGGCAGGGCGCTTTACAGGACGATGAGTCCTAGGCGAGCGGCCCGCACCACCGCTTCGGTGCGTCGCTCGACGCCCAGCTTTTGCAGCAGCGCATTGACGTGAAACTTCACCGTATGCCGGCTGATGCCGAGGCGCTCGGCAATGGCGAGGTTGGGGAGGCCCTCGGCCAGCAGCGCCAGCACCTCCCGCTCCCGGGGCGTGAAGTCCCCGGGCGACGCGGCGGCCCGCACCTCGGGCAGCGGACGCAGGTGGGGGAAGTGCCCGTCGGAAACCGTCAGCCCGCGCGCTGCCGCCGCCAGGGCAGCGCCGATGGTGGCCGGCTCCGCACTGCGAAGCAGCGCACCGGCCGCTCCGGACGCCAGCACCGCGCGGGCAGCCTGCTCGTCCTGCACCAGCGCCACCACCGGAAATGCCCGTGCCTCGTCTGCGGTGAGGCGGGGGGTTGGGCCGGCGTCCCACAGGACGGCCTCAAACGGCAGCTCCAGCCAGGCGGAGGGGGCCCGCCCGAGGGCGTCCACCTCTCCGGCCACCTCCCACTGGGCCTCGGCCAGGACGCCGCGCAGTCCGGCCCGGACGAGGGGGTCCGCCGAAACCAGAAGAGCGCGGGGGCGGGAGGCGGCAGAAGGCATGGGGGACCGGCGAAAGGGAGAGGAGGAGGCTTTAAGCGCAGGCGCCGGCGGGTGCCAGCGAAGCGTCAGTCGAAGAAGCCGTGCAAGTAGAAGCAGCCGTCGCACGCATCTCGAAACACCCACGCCGGCCCCAGCCCCTCGAAGTGCACTCGGTAGTAGTCCCGGGCGAAGGGCGTCGGTGTCCACCACTGGCCACCCAGGCGCTCCGGCCCGGCCAGGCCAAGCACCCGACGACGCCGCCCAAGCAGCCGTGCCCCTTGCAGCTCCCCAGCCGGGCCGAGTTCCACCGGCAAGGGGGCCGGCCGGGCGAAAAGGCGCACCGGGCGTTCTGCGGAATGGGCCTCCGGAGGCGGGAGGATGGCCGGCGCGCGGCGCAGCTCGGCGTGCAACCCCTGTTCGGCGCCGGGCGGATGGAAGGGCGCCAGGGCACGGGCCGCCTCGGGGCGATGGTCCTCCGCGGCCCGGGGGGAGGACAGCGCCGTCGGGCCGAGAGCCGTTGCCAGGCGGGCCAGGACGCTGTCCAGCCCAGCGTCGCCTTCGGGCAGAGCCCCCAGCACGCGCTGCTGGCCGCGGTCCTCACAAGACTCATCCACGGTGAGCACCACCGTGGCCACCGGCGCGGGCAGCCGGAGGTCTTCCAGCCGGTGGCGGAGGAGGTCTTGCAGCAGCTTCGACTCAGCGCTGGGACGGGCCAGGACAAGGGGGAAGGCGCTCGGGCCATCCGGCTCAAGAAGCAGCGTCAAGGTGAGGCGAACGGCCGCCCGGCTTCGCCCGCGCAACCGCGCACACAGCGCCTCCACCATGCCCTTGAGGACGAAGAGGAGCGCCTCGCAGGCTTCGGCGGGCGTCTCCAGCACGCGGACCTCCTCCACCACTTCCGGGACAAGCGCCGGGAGGAAGCGCGTCTCGTCCTCGCCGCGGGCGAGTCGTTGGGCACGAAGGCCCCGCGCTCCCAGCCGCGTCACCACCTGCGCAGGAGCAAGCCTCGCCACCTCCCCGAGGGTCGTCAGCCCAAAGCCGGCGAAGGCCTCGCGCACCGGCGCGTCCACGGCTTCCAGCGCCTGGAGGGGCAACGCGGCGAGGGCCTGGGCTGAGGTGCCGCGGGCCGCCACACTCAGCCGCGGGCCAGCGAAGCGGGCCAGCGCCCGGGCAGTAAACAACTCCGAGGCCACCGCGCCCCGGCCGCGAAGTCCCAGCGTCCCGAGAATGGCGAGCGCGCGCTCCAGCAGCGCTTGCTCGCCGCCAACGAGGGAGGCGGCGGAGGCGTCCAGCCAGAAGCCGTCGGGAGGCGAGGACATGGTGGCCGGAGCCAAGGCGAGAAGCCCTTCGGCCACCGTGCCGAGTGCCGCGGCCTCCTCAGCGGCGTGGTAGGGCATGTCCTGAAGCGTGGGCAAAAGCGCGCGGGCTGCTGCCAGGGACATTCCCGTCCGCACGCCCGCCGCCGAAGCCGAGGCCGACAGGCAAGCCACCCTCTGGACGCCGCGCACCTGGTGCACCAGCGCCCGCGGCGGGCCTGCCCCTTCCGACGGAGTGGCTTCAGCAGACTGCCGGCGCTGCACCGGGAAGCGAGGCAGGTGCAGGTAAGCCACACGCATGTCAGCACAGTTCCGAAGCGAGTTCGGGCAGCGCCAAGTCCCGGCCGGGCCGTTGCCCTTGAATGCCACAGCGGCCATTGCGCACCTCGGAGGGGCGCGGGCGCTGGAAAGGCTTGTCCGGCTCCGCTGTGGCTGGCTGGGGGACGAGGCGCCCGGGCGACTGAGTGGGCGAGCCCCACGCGGCGAGCGCCTCCCAAGGGACATCCGCAGAGCGCGCCCGCATTCCCTGTCGGCTGCGCACCACTTCCACGTGTACCCCGTGAAGGCCAGCCTCCAGCCGCAGCCGGAGGCTTCCGTCAGCAGGCATCTCCTCCGGGGTGAGAAGCAAAAGAAGTCCGCCGCTGTGGGTGGCAGCGTCGAGGAGTCGCTTACAGGCTTGGGGCGCGAGGCGGTGGCCGGTGTGGGTGAGGTCCAGCACCACGCAGGCGAAGGCGCCACTGCGCAAAAGCTGCAGCGCCGCCCAAGCAAGGTGCGAGGGCTGGGCGGGCGTGCCACTGGCCACCACCGCAGGGCGGACCCAGAGAAGCCGAGCCGGGTCCACCCCCAGCGCAGCCAGCGCCGGCGGGTACAATTCCCCTGGCCCGTCCACGTAGGCCGCCAACCGCAGTGCGCGATGGGCCTCCGCCACCGCGCGCAGGGCAAGGCGTGTGCGGCCGGAGGCCGCGCTTCCCCACAACTCCACCAGCTGTCCCAAGGGAAAGCCGCCGGCGGGCAGCAGGGCGTCCACCGCCGCCACGCCGGTGCGCAACACGGCGAGGTGGGTGCGGGGGGCCGCCTGCAGCGCTTGAATGTGCGCGCGCAGCCGCTCCACCGTCTCGAGGTTGCCCCGTGCTGCGTCCATGGCGCTCCTGCCCTAGACTAAACAGAAGTTCAGTATCGCCAAGGCGGCCGACACGCAAACTCTTTTGGCCTCCCCTTCCCCCTTCGCGCCTCTGCTGGGCCCCGCACCCACACCAACTGCAAAGGCCCCTTCCTCACCGCAGACGGCGGTGCCCTCGCGACTTGGCCCTTGTGGCCCCGGACAGTCCCTTGACGCGGGCCCAAGCTGTCTTAGTCAGTTGAGTGACGGGTGACGGGTGCCTTCCCCCGGGCGTTTCTCCCCCGGACTTTTCGTTGCTAGCGTGCACCCTGTCCGGTACCAGAACGTCAAGGCGTCGTTGGTACTTTGCGTTTCTAGAACGGAGTCGAAATTTCATATGTCGGAAGAAAAGAAGAAGGGTGGCCAGTCCGCCACTGCGATGGCCGCACCGATGGTTCCTCCGGGCAGCATCAACAAGGAGGACATCCCGGCCGTGCTACCCATTCTCCCCTTGCGCAACTCGGTCTTCTTCCCCGGGGGCGTGCTTCCCCTCGCGGTCGGCCGTCAGAAGACCATCGCCCTCATCAAGGACGCGGTGCGCGATGACCAAGTCATCGGCGTCGTCACCCAGCGCCGAGCGGAAGAGGAGGACCCGGGCTCCAATGACCTCTACGCCATGGGGACCGTGGCCCGCATCGTCAAGCTGCTGAAGATGGGCGAGGACAACTACTCGCTGGTGGTCCAAGGGCTGGCCCGCTTCCGGGTGCTGGAGTTGGTGCAGGAGTCGCCCTACCTCAAGGCCCGGGTGGAGGCCGTCGAAGACAAGACCGCTGCCGAAAACGTCGAAGTGGAGGCGCTCGGCATCAACCTCAAGAAGCTGGCCCGCGAAGTCATCGAGTTGATGCCCGAGCTTCCCGCCGCCGCAACCGAATTGGTCGAATCCATCAACCACCCGGGGCATTTGGCCGACCTCATCGCCGCCAACGTCGACGTCCCCATCGAGGAAAAGCAGGCAGTCCTCGAAACGGTGGACCTCAAGGCACGGATGAAGCTGGTCCTCGAGGTGCTCAACCGGAAGCGAGAGATTCTCAAGCTCTCCAACAAAATCGACTCCGCCGTGAAGGGCGAGATGTCGAAGACCCAGCGCGAGTACTACTTGCGCCAACAGCTCAAGGCCATCAAGGAGGAGCTGGGAGAGATGGGCGAGGAGGAGGAGGAGCTGGACGAACTTCAGGAGCGCCTGAAGAAGGCCGGGCTGCCCCCCGAAGTGGAGAAGGTGGCGACCAAGGAGCTCAACCGCCTGAAGACCATCCCGGCGGCGTCGAGCGAGTACACCGTCGCTCGCACCTACCTCGACTGGATTGCCGACTTGCCCTGGAGCAAGCAGAGCGACGACAACCTCGACATCGAGAATGCCCGCTCCACCCTGGATGCCGACCACTACGGCATCCAGAAAGTGAAGAAGCGCATTCTGGAGTACCTCGCCGTCCGCAAGCTGAAGAACGACATGAAGGGGCCGATTCTGTGCCTGGTGGGGCCGCCTGGCGTCGGCAAGACGTCGCTCGGCCAGTCCATCGCCCGTTCGGTGGGTCGGAAGTTCGTCCGGCTATCGCTGGGCGGCGTTCGCGACGAGGCGGAGATTCGCGGGCACCGGCGCACCTACGTCGGCGCCCTCCCCGGCCGCTTCATCCAGAGCATGAAGAAGGCCGGCACCAAGAACCCGGTGATGATGCTCGACGAAATCGACAAGCTGGGGGCCGACTTCCGCGGGGACCCCTCCGCGGCGCTGCTGGAGGTGCTCGACCCGGAGCAGAACAACAGCTTCAGCGACCACTACCTGGATGTGCCTTTTGACTTGAGCCGGGTGCTCTTCATCGCCACCGCCAACCAGCTCGACCCCATCCCCGGCCCGCTGCGCGACCGGATGGAGATCATCGAGTTGGCCGGGTACACCTTCGAGGAAAAGCAGCAGATTGCGCGGCTGCACCTGGTTCCCAAGCAACTCAAGGAACATGGCCTGTCGCCAGCGCACATTGAAATCACCGACGAGGCGCTGCTCACCCTCATCACCAGCTACACCCGGGAGGCCGGGGTGCGCAGCCTCGAGCGGCGCATCGCCGACTGCTGCCGCGCGGTGGCGGTGGACGTGGCCGGCGGAAAGGACGCCAAGCAAGTCATTACGCCGGAGCGGGTGAAGGAGATTCTCGGGCCTGAGTCCTTCTATTCCGAAGTGGCCGAACGCACCGAAGTGCCGGGCGTGGCCACCGGCCTCGCCTGGACGGCGGTGGGCGGCGACTTGCTCTTCATCGAGGCGACGAAGATGGCCGGCAAGGGCGGCATGACGCTCACCGGACAGCTGGGCGACGTCATGAAGGAGTCGGCGCAAGCGGCGCTCAGCTACCTGCGCAGCAAGGCCGACGTGTTGGGCATCAATCCCAACTTCCTGGAGAAGATGGACATCCACCTGCACTTCCCGGCAGGCGCCATCCCCAAAGACGGCCCCTCAGCCGGCGTCACCATCCTCACCGCATTGACTTCGCTATTGACCGGCATCCGCGTCCGTGGCGACACCGCCATGACGGGCGAGGCCACGCTGCGCGGTCTGGTCCTCCCGGTGGGCGGCATCAAGGAAAAGGTGCTGGCGGCGCACCGGGCGGGCATCAAGCGCGTGATTCTCCCGGAGCGCGTTCGCAAGGACCTGGTTGACGTCCCGGAACAGGCGAAGAAGGAGATTGAATTCATCTTCGTCAGCCGCATGGACGAGGTGTTGGCCAACGCCCTGGAAAGCAACCCCTTCCAGCCGGCCCCCGGCGACCTCGGCAAAGCGGACGTCCCGCCGGCGCCGGAAGTCAGGGCCTAGAGACTGCGACACCCCCGGCGACGTTCGTCAGCGAATGCTGCCGGCGAACGTCCACCGGGAACGCCGGCGGCCACCCCGACCACGCATCGTCGACAGCCGGAAGCGATGACGGCCATGTCAGGGTTGCAGTGGCGCTGTAGGCGGGCCGCGCCTAGAGTTGCGACCGCTGGCTTGGGGCCTGGTTGTGGGGGCTTTGCCGCGGCGACAGACGGTTCGTCTACAGGCACCTTTCGAAGTCCTCAGACATGCGTTGCCGGAGTTTCAGGGTGGCATGAATCTCGTCGGTCGCCAGCTGAGTCGCTACCGGCTGCTCGAGCGCCTTGGAACGGGCGGGATGAGTGTCGTCTACCGCGGACTGGACACCGCCCTGCACCGGGAAGTGGCCGTCAAGGTGCTGCATCCGCACCTTTTGCAGCAGCACGGCGACGCGCGGAGGCGGCTGGAGCGCGAGGCCCGAGCGGTGGCCCGGTTGCAGCACCCCAACATCGTCGAAGTCTTCGACGTCGCCGACCCAGGGGCTGAGGACGCCTTTCTGGTGACGGAGCTGGTGCGGGGGGAAACCCTGCGCGCCTTCGCCGAGCGCGTGCGCTGCTGGCCACCGGAGGTGGGGGCCGCCATCGCCAACCAAGTGGCTGCAGCCCTGGCGCACGCGCACCAAGCCGGAGTGGTGCACCGCGACCTCAAACCAGAAAACATCATGCTTCGCGACGACGGCGTCCTGAAACTGATGGACTTCGGCATTGCCCGGGTGCTGGACCCGGACGAGCGGATGACGCAGACCGGGGCGCTGGTGGGCTCGCCTGCCTACATGGCGCCGGAAGTCATCGACGGATTGGCCGCGGGTCCCGAAGCCGACGTCTTCGCGGTGGGGACGCTGTTGTACTGGCTGTGGACCGGCGCCCTTCCCTTCACCGCCCCCAGCACCTCGGCCATGCTGAAGCGCATTCTGGACGGCGTGTACGAAGACCCCCGCCGGCGGACGCCCGCGCTCTCGGACGCCCTGGCCGCCATTCTCGCCCGCTGTCTGCAGCACCGGCCGGAAGACCGCTACCCGACGGCGGCCGAGTTGGAAGCGGCCCTCAGCACCGCACTTGGCGAGGTGGGGCTGTCGGACTGTGCGGCGCAGGTGGCGGCCTTCCACCTCGACCCGGACGTCCAGCGCCAGCGGTTGGTGAGTCGTCTGGCGGACGGCCTGGCCGAGCGGGCCGAGGCCGCGCTGGCCGCGGGCCGGACGGCCGTCGCGCTGGCCGCCGTGGACCAGCTGCTTGGGCTACGGCCCGAGGACGCGGTGGCCGGTTCCGTGCTGCGGCGCGCGCAAGGGCAACAGCGCCGTCAGCGGCGCCGGCAGTGGCTTCTCCGCGGCGCGCTCGCCCTGCCCCTGCTGTTGGCCCTCCTCGGCGCCGGCGTGGTGCGCTGGCGGCAAACGTCCGCTGTTGCCCGGCCCCAAGCACGCTTACCCTTGGCCGTGTCGGCGCCAGCCAGTCCTGTCGCGGCCACCAGCCAAGTCGCCCCACCCTCCCCGGCGCCGCCGACGCCTTCGGCCGCGGCCCGCCCGGCCGTGGCGGCGGCGGAAAAGCGCGGGTCCCGGTTAGAGAGTGTCCCGGTGGAATTGCTGGTGCGCCCCTATGGCTCGGTGCAGGTGGACGGGGGGCCCCGGAGTCGCGACCCGCTGACCGCCCACTCGGTGCAGCTGGCGCCGGGGCGGCACACGGTGCGTGTCAGCTGCCAGTGGTGTGAGGATTCGGAGCACGTCATCGACGTCCTTCCCGGCGGCCCGCAGACGTTTGCGCTTCCGGCGCGCTTGAAGACGGCCTACCTCAGCTTCGACTTCGAGCCCAAGGACGCCACGGTGACGGTTGCCGGACAGAGACGCACGTCAGCAGAAAGCCTGTCTCGCCCTTTTGCCCTGTTGTCCCCCCGGGCCGCCAGCCGCTTCATTCATGAAGTGGCCTACGTCGTCTCGCACCCCGGCTACCAGGACAGCACCGGGACGGTGGAAGTCCTCCCTGGGCAGAGCGAGACGCTGTCTGGCAAGTTGGAGCCCCGGTGAGCACCCTCCTCGTCCCGCTGGTGCTGTTGTGGGCCGGCGCCCCGCCGGCAGCTCCGCCGGGGGACGAAGCCCTCCGGGCGGACCTCGCCGCCTTGGCCGCTGCCTATGACTACGGCCGCTATGCCGAGGTGCTGGCCCGGGCCAACGCGCGCATCGACGGCGTGGGACTGAACGCCGATGCCCTGGTGGAGCTGCACAAGCTGGCTGGACTGTCGGCCTTCAACCTGCATCGCCTCGACGAGGCGGAACGGCACGTCGCGGCGCTGTTGCGATTGGACCCGGACTTCAGCCTCGACCCATTCGTCTACCCGCCCCCCACGGTGGCCTTCGTCGAAAGCCAGCGGCGCGCGATGGCGGCGGAGTTGGAGTTTCTCCGCGAGCAACGCCGGCAGCGTGAGGCCGCCGCCAAGGCCGCCGCGGAGGAGCGCGCCGCCCTGGCGCAGCAGACCGAGGCTCAGCGCCGGGCCATCGAGGAAATGTCCCGCCAAATCACCGTCCGCACGGTGGAGAAGCACAGCGTCCTGGTGAATTTCGTGCCCTTTGGTGCCGGTCAGTTTCAAGAGGGCCGTGTCGGCGCCGGGACTGGCTTCGCCGTGGCCGAAGGCGTCCTGGCGGTGGTCAGCATCGTCGGCTACTTCGTCTACGGCTCTCTCATCACCACGCGCACCATTCAGGTGGAGACCTTCCCTGGGACAACCCAAACCATCGTCCAGACGGGCATTCCCGCCGCGCGGGCCGGCGAGGCGCAGACTTGGAATGTGGTGAAAGTCAGCAGCGGCATTGGCTTCTATGCCGTCTACGTGGCAGGCGTCCTCGACGCGCTGTTGCACTATCAAGCCGAGGTGGTGACGACACACATCGAAAAGCTTGGCCCGGCCCCGGGCCCAGCGGCCGACCCGAGTGCCCCGCGGGTCGAGTTGATGCCCGCGCCCCGGGGCAGTGTCGGGCTCGGGCTCGGCATGCGCTTCTAGCGAGAAAGCAGCCGGCGACGTGCCCACCCTCCTCGTACACACTCCGGACGGCGTCCGACGCTCGCTGCCGCTGGTGAAGCGCATCACCAGCGTCGGGCGCCACCCGGACAATGACGTCTGCCTGGAAGACCCCCGGGTGCCGCAGCACGCCTTCACCGTGCTGAACGAGGGGAATTCCTGGAGGGCGGGGGCGGTGGAGGCGCCCTTCGTGGTGAATGGCCAACGCCGGGACGCGTGCGTCCTCACCGACGGCCTCACCCTGAGGGTGGGAGGCAGTGAGCTGACCTACGCTGCGGCGGACGCGTCCCACCCCTCCCCGCCGGCCGACGCCGGGGCCATTCTGCGCCGCCTCATCCGCTTCAGCGCCACCCTCCTCGGTTCTCGGGACGCCGACGCCCTTCTGGAATTGCTCCTCGACGAAGCGGTGGCCCTCACCGGCGCGGACCGAGGGCTGGTGCTCGTCCTGCAAGAGGGGGAGTTGGTGGTGCGCGCCGCCCGCAACGTCTCCCGCGAGAAGCTGGCCGAGGCCCGCCACGGCCTGTCGGACACCGTCCTCGGCAAAGTCCTCCGCAGTGGCCAGCCGCTGTTGGTCCAAAACGCCTTGGCCGACCCGGAGTTCTCGGCAAGCGCCTCGGTGGTGAACCTGCAACTGTCGTCCATTCTCTGCGTGCCCTTGGGCGACCAGCCGCCCCCGTTTGGGGTGCTGTACCTCGGCACCGACCGGTTTCGGGGTGGCTTCGACGCTCAGGCGTTGGACTTGCTCACCATCTTCGCGGCGCAGGCTGCACTCTTGCTGCAAAACGCCCTACTTCTCGACGAGTTGCGCTTGGACGTGCGGGAACTCCGGGGACAGCTGCAGCAGCAGCGCTACGGCGAGTTGGTGGGCGCGTGCGAGGGGATGCGCGACGTGTACCGGCGCGTGGACAAGGTGGCACCCACCGACATCACCGTCCTGTTGGAGGGGGAGACCGGCACCGGAAAGGAGCTCATCGCCCGGGAAATCCACCGGCGAAGCCCGCGAGCCGACGGCCCCTTCGTCACCCTCAACTGCGGCGCCATTCCGGAGACACTCCTCGAAGCCGAACTCTTCGGACACGTGCGAGGGGCCTTCACCGGCGCGGTGTCCAATCGGCCCGGCCGCTTCCAAGCGGCGCGCGGCGGAACGCTGTTCCTCGACGAACTTGGGGAGATGAGCCCGGCGCTTCAGGTGAAGCTGCTTCGAGCGCTGGAGGACAAGCAAGTGACGCGACTCGGCGACGTGCGGCCGGAGTCGGTGGACTTGCGGGTGGTGGCGGCCACCCACCGCGTCCTTCTGGAGGAGGTCCGTCGCGGCACCTTCCGCGAGGACCTCTACTACCGCATCAACACCTTCTCGGTGCGTCTGCCTCCGCTGCGGGAGCGCGGAGACGACGTGCTGGTGCTGGCGCGGTACTTCCTCGGGCTGTTTGCAAGCGAATTCAAGAGTCGGGCCCGCGGCTTCAGTTCGCCGGCGCTTTCCGCGCTGCGAAAGTACCCCTGGCCAGGAAACATCCGCGAGCTGAAAAACCGCATCCAGCGCGCGGTGGTGCTGGCCGAGCGAACCTTGCTACGGCCTGAAGACTTGGAGCTGGAGGCCGAGGACGCAAGCCCGGTGCTGCCCTTGGCCGACGCGCGCGAGGAGTTTCAGCGGCGCTACATTGTCCAAATTCTGGAACGCAACGGCGGCAACCGCACCCGGGCGGCACGCGAGCTGGGCGTGGACCCGCGCACCGTCTTTCGCTTCCTCGAGAAGCTGGAAGCCGAGCGGGGCGGCCGCCCGCCACCGGACGCGCCGGAGGAGGACCTTCCGTGAGGTGTCCTTGGGCCACGCCGCTGCTGGCCGCAGTCGTCGGCGGGGTTGGCCTCACCGGCTGCCTTCTGCCCCAGGACGACAACATCCTCGCCGACCTTCCCACCGCGCCGAACCAGCCGCCCTCCATTCTCGAGGCGAAAGTGCAGCCCTCACCGCGCTTCTTCACCGTGGACGGGGGCGCGGACTGCCCCCCACTGACCTTCAGCGCGCCGGTGGAGGAGGCGGACCTCTCGGCCCTCCTCTATTTCAACTTCTACGTGGACTCGACGGCCGACACTGGGCTGGTGGCCCAGGGCACCATTCCCCCCAACGGGAGCGCCTTCCGCACCGAGGCTGCCACCTACACCGTCGACTTTGCCGCGCCGGGCCCGGTGCAGGCACCGGGGACGCACTTTGTGGAGGTGCTGGTGGCGGACGGGCCGCTGGTGAATGGTGCCCCGGTACCGGTGGCCGTTCCCCTGCCGGACGGCGGGACCGCCCTGCAAACCACCTACGCCGTCAGCTACGTGTGGCTGGCAACGGTGACGGACGGCGGCTGCCCCTAGAGGGCCGGCCCATCAGCCCCCCGCGGCTCGCAACTTCCCCAGGGCGCGCAGAAAGGCGTCCACGGCCGGCCCCATTTCTCCGGAATATTGGACGGCGGAGGTGGTGTACAAGTTCTCCAGCGTCTCCAGGCGGCGAAAGACGTCTCGGCTCAGCGTGTCCTCTGCGCAGCTGGCTTGGGCTTGCCGCAGGCCATTCAGCCAAGCCACCCGGAAGGTCGTCCAGCGCAACGACGCCTCGGCCGCTGGCTGCACCGCAGACAGGTTTTGACGTTGCGCTTCGAGTTCCCCGTACAGCTGTTGCGCGCGCACGGCACACTGCTTCGGGGAGAGGGGCGCCGCGTCGCGAAGCGGCTGATGGGGCGTCATGTCCATGACGGAACGCACCACGCTGAAGATGACCAGCGAGGAAAAGGTGACCACCACCACCAGGTAGGCGCCCAGCGCCACCGCCCGGAAGGGGCGGTAGCGGGCATTGCGCACCTTGGGGGCGTCGGCAGCCACGGGGAACCTCCGCATAAGCCTCGCCGCGCCAAGCTGGCAAGCGCTCCCGGGGCGGAGTGGTCAGTGTCCAGCCGGCGCCCGGCCAGCATCGCCCGCCGGATGCAGAATCCCGGCTGGCGGCGCTGCGACCCCGGCATCCGCCGCCAGGGCCCGCCGGGAGGCGGCGAGCCGCGAACGGAAGGCCGGTGCCCAGGGGCTGTCCGGAGAGGCCTCCAGCGCAGACCGGGCCACCTGGGCGGCGCGCTCCGGTTGCCCCGTTTGTTCATAGGCAAGCGCCAGCAGGGCCATCGCCTCCTCGCGGCGCTTGGGATTTTTTTCCTTGTCCACCACCCGGCTCAGCAGCGGGATGGCATCTTGGGGGCGCCCATTGCGAGCATAGGAGGTGCCCAGCAGGAAGGAGGCCTCCAGCGCCTCGGGCTCGGGTGGGTCCATGGCGAGAAACCGGCTCAGCTCCTCGGACACGGCGGCCGCCTCTCCGCGGCGGCTCGCCTGCCGCCCTCTCTCCAAGGCGCTCGCACCCAGCTCTCGGCGGGTTAGCTCCAACCTCTCCTGAAGCGCTCGTCGTTCCAGCGGCGTCAGGTGGGCCTGGTCCAGTTTGCTGAGAGCCGACACTGCTGCCAGGCGCTCGTCCGGCGAGCCCTCGGCCAACAGCCGGTAGACGTCGCTGGCGCTTCGGCTGGCTGCCGCGGCGCTGGTGACCTGGACCTGACTTTTCTGCAGGGCCAGGCTGGTCTCATCCAGCTGCTGGCTGAGGCGCTCGTGCTCGTGGGCCGCAACCGAGCCCCGCACCACCGAAACCAAGACGCCTGCCCCCACCGCCAACAGGGCAAAGAGGACGTAGGCACCGACGCTGGACAGACGCTGCTGGGCCATGGCTTCGTCCAGCCGGCGCGCCACCGTCTTCAATTCGGCGTGCAGCGTCTTCAGCTGGTTGTCGGCCCGGATGACGAGGTTGCGGCTCTCCATCACCTCGCGGCGAATGTCGGAGAGCTCTTTGTCCAGGTCCGCCATTGGGGCCGGCAGAAGACCATCCGTCGCCTAGCGTTGCCAAGCATTGCCCGTCAGGGGAGGCCTCGGTTGGGCGCGACGTCCAGAAGGGGCACCTCCAGCGTCACCAGCGCCCGATGCCGGCAGGGGCGCGCGAAGTCACTCTTCTCCAGCTCGCCGAGCAGCCGCAGCACCCCGCGCTCGGAGAATTCCGCCACGCTGAGGCTCGCGCTGGCGCAGGCCAGGGCGGCGCGCAACGTCTCGGGGCGGGCGTCCTCGGCCTCCAGCACCGCCCGCACCAGCGCTTCGCCGCTGAGGCCGGCCAAGGCCGTCGGGACCCGGCGCCAACGCAGGGCGCCCGTCCCGAAGGGCTCGGCGACCAGCCCGAGGGCAGACAGGACTGGGGCGAGCTCCTCCAGGCGGCTTCCGGCGGGCGCACTGACCTGCACCGGCGGCCCGAGGAATTCCGCCTGCGCCTCATCCGGGGCCTGCTGGCGCACCAAGCGCTCGAGGCACGTCCTTTCATAGGCCGCGTGCAGGTCGAGGACCACCAGCGAGCCGCCTGGGCCCTGGCACACCAAGGCCTGCCCGTCGAGCGAGCCGAGGACCCGCAACCCTCCAAAGAAGCCGGGGGCCGGTGCCTCGTTGCGGCCAGGGCGTGATTCGCCGAACGCCGGCGCCCGGGGTGCGCCGCCGGCTGCGTTCGGGAAGGCCGCCGGAAAAGGGACCGCAGTCCCAGGGGCGTGCTCCGCCAGCCGCAGAAAGCGCTCCACCGCCTGGGCATAGTCCGGCGTCACCTCAGCGCCGGCGGGGCGCTGCAGCCAGAGTGCGCTCTCCACCGCCCGGCCGACGGCGGCGCGCACCGCCTCAGTGACGCCAGCGGCGTCCGCGAAGCGCACCTCCAGCTTCTGAGGATGGACGTTGACGTCGACGGCCCCGGGCTCGAGCTCGAGGTAGAGGACACCCACCGGTTGGCGGCCCGGGGGCAACAGGGGCTGTAGCCCGCGGTGAATGGCGGCGTGCACCGCGCGGTCACGCACAAAGCGCCCGTTGACGAAGGTGTAGAGGCTCCGGGCCGTGGACTGGCTGTACTCCGGGGAGGCGATGACGCCGTGCACGCGCACGTCCAGCCGGCGCTCCTCAAGCGGCAGCAGGTGGGGGTGCACCTCTGCCCCCAGCGCGGCGGCAATCCGCTCGGCCACGTCTGCGCCACTGGGCGGCAGGCTCAGCAACACCCGTCCCTCATTTTCCAAGCGAAAGGCCACCGCCGGGTGGGCCAGCGCCAGCCGCAGCACCGACTGCTCGCAGTGACGGACTTCTGTCTCCTTGCGGCGCAGGAATTTTCTTCGCGCCGGCACGCCAAAAAAGAGGTCCTCCACCACCACCTGGGTGCCGGCCCTCGCCGGGGCCGCACCGATGGAAACCACCACGCCGGCCTCCACGCGGACTTCCGTCCCGGCGCTGGCGCCGGCCTCCGCCGTCCGCAGCAGCAGCCGGGAGACGGAGGCCACCGCAGCCAGGGCCTCCCCGCGAAAGCCGAAGCTGACAATGCGTTGCAGCCCCGCCAAGCTGCTCAGCTTGCTGGTGGCATGGCGCCTCAGCGCCAGCGGAGCATCCTCGGAGGACATTCCCCGCCCATCGTCCACCACTTCGATGCGCTGGGTGCCCCCACCCTCCAAGCGGACCAGGATGTTTTTCGCCCCGGCGTCGAGGGCGTTCTCCCCCAGCTCCTTCACCACCGAAGCCGGACGCTCTACCACCTCGCCCGCGGCGATTTGGTCGACCAACTCATCGCTCAGCAGACGAATGGTTTGCATCGGCTGGCCGGGTGCTTCCCAGTTCCAGGCCCGGTGCGGTACACCGCACCGGAGGGATGGGGCAAGCCCGAAGCACGCGATTGATGCGGGTGGCAATGACCGGGCCCACCGGAGACTTCGGGACGCTGCTGCTGCCGCGCTTGCGACAGGACGCCCGCGTGGGCCACATCCTGACGCTGGGTACCCGGGGAGCCAGCGGGCCACGGGTGGCACACCACCGGGTGGACTTCACCCGCTACGACGTCGAGTCGGAGCTGGTGGACTTGCTGGGCGAAGCCCAGGTGGAAGTGCTTTACCACTTGGCCTTTTTGCACGGACGCACCCGCAGCGCCGCGTTTGCCCACGAGGTGGAGGTCATCGGGACGCTGCACGTCCTGGCCGCTGCCGCGCGGGCGGGCGTGAAGAAGCTGGTGGTGCCCTCCTACACGCTGGTGTACGGGGCGCGGCCGGACAACCCCGCGCTCCTCACCGAGGACGCGCCGCTCCACGGCGCGGCCAGCCGCTTCGTCTCCGACCGGGTGGAAGTGGAGAAGCAAGTCGCGGTCTTCCGCACCGCGCACCCGGAGGTGGAGGTAACGGTGCTCCGCTTCGCCCCCGTCCTCGGGCCCACCGCCGACAACCCGGCGACGCGCTTCTTCCGGCGACCTCTGGCCCCCACTCTCCTCGGGTTTGACCCGCTGTGGCAGGCCGTCCATGAGGAAGACGCTTGTGCGGTGCTGCTTCACGTCCTGGACAAGGCCTCGGCCGGCGTTTTCAACGTCGTTTCTAGAGAGGTCCTCCCGCTCTCAGCGATGGTTGCCCTGGCCGGTAGCCGGGCCTTGCCGCTGCCTGCCCCGCTGGCCCGGGCCATTCTTCGAGGCCTCAACGCCGCCGGCGTCACGGCGACACCGGCGACCTTGTTGGCGTACCTTCACTACGCCTGCGTCGCCGACGGCGCCCGGTGCCGAGAGGTGCTTGGCTTCGAGCCCCGTTACAGCGCGCGTGACGCGCTGCGGGCGCTGAGGAGCTGACTGATGCCCAAGCGTGTCCTCGGCAATGACCCCTTCGAGCGTGCCGCTGCACCGCGCCCGGAGGCCAACGCGCAAAAGCCGACTTCCGCGGCCAGTGCAGCTCGGCCCCCCAAGGCCCCCCGGCCGGCACGCCCGCCGAGGAGCCGGCCGAAGCCCGCGAGCGAAGCCCGTTCCGTCCCAGCCGCCCGACCAACGCCCAGTCCTCCTGCACCGGACGAAGCCCCCAGCCTCCAGGGCTGGGCGGCCAACGCCAGCCAGGAGGTCAGCCAGGCCCTGGCTGTCCTCCGCAGCGCGGCTGAGGCTGTCCGTGCCGGTCTCGGGAGTCCGGCGGACGTCGAGCTCGACATTTACGGCGGCGACGCGAAGCTCCAGGCGGCGCTGGCCCCACTGGCGGACTTCCTCTACACGCGCTGGTTCCGCGTCTCGGTGGAGGGCGCGGAGCACGTCCCGCGAGGCGGCGCGTTGCTGGTGGCCAACCACGCCGGAGCGCTTCCCATTGACGGGCCGGTGCTGCAACAGGTGCTGCGGCGGACGCGGCCGGACCTGCTGGACAGCCGCTGGCTGGTGGAGGACCAAGTCTTCTACGCCCCGCTGTTGGGAACGCTCCTCAACCGCCTCGGCGCAGTTCGCGCCTCGCCGGAAAATGCCACCCGCCTGTTGTCGGAGGGGCGCCCGGTGTGCGTCTTTCCGGAAGGCATCCAGGGAATCGGCAAGCCCTTTCGCGAGCGCTACCGACTCAAACGCTTCGGCCGTGGCGGCTTCGTGAAGCTGGCCCTTCGGACGGGAGCCCCCATTCTTCCGGTGGCGATGGTGGGCGCTGAAGAGTCCCTCCCTTTGCTGGCCAAGCTGCCGGCGGGCTTTTTGGGAATGCCCTACTTGCCCATCACGCCGCTCGGGCCCATTCCTTTGCCCGCCAAGTGGTCGGTGCGCATCGGCCCACCCCTGGAGCTGCCCGCCCACCTCAAGGCGCCGGCCGCACGGCTGGCGGAGACGGAGGCGCTGGCCATCGTGGAGTCCTTGGTGGAACAGACCCGCACGCACATTGAAGAGATGCTGCAGCAGCTGCTGCGTGCGCGGGGAGCCGTTTTCACGGGCTAACCTTCCACCTGGCCCGCGGCCGCCCGCTTGGGCGAGAATGCCAGCCCATGCCTGACCGGGAGTTTGTCTCGCTGCGTTCGCTGCTACCCGACGTCCTCGCCCGCCTCAGTGGCTCGGGCAGCGCGGCCGCGCTGGAGTCGCTTTGGCGCGAAGTCATCGGTGGCCCGATTGCGCACAACAGCCGCCCCCGCAGCCTCTGCGAGGGCGTGCTTCGGGTCGAGGTGGCCAGCCTGGCCTGGCGAGCCACGCTGCAGGCCGAGGAGCCCGCGCTTCGCGCCCGCCTCAACACCGCGCTGCGACACACGTCCATAGAACGCCTCGAATTCGAGGTCCGCGCGCCCGCACCGTGACGGCAGTCCTGCTCCTCGTCCTCGCCGGCCAGGCCAGCGCCCCGGCGTCCGCGCCGGAGGTGGAGGCGCGCGTTGCCCAGCACCTGCGCCAGGCCTTCGAGCGCATCGGTCGAACGTCCCCTCGAATCGACCCCGCGCTGTGCGCCGCAGCCCGTTCCCTGGCCGCCGACGCCCTGGCCTCCACCGCCCCGGCCGCCGCCTCGGCCGAACCCGAGCGCGTCACCGAGGCGATGAGCCGGGCAGGCGCCTGGGACGCTCAGCCGAAGGTGTGGATTATTCGCGCGGCACCCCTCGAGGATGGGCTGCTGGCTTTCCAGAGGCGCACCGACTTGGGCCTGGACCCGGCGTCCCACGCCGGGCTGGCGGTGGTCGGGGACCCGAACCACGGCGTCATTGCCCTCGTCCTCGCCGAGCGAAAGGCAGACCTTCGGCCGTTCCCTCGGAAGCCAAAGCTGCCGGGAGTGCACGAGCTTTGTGGAGAGCTCTGGGCGCCGCTGGGGACGCCCGAAGTCTTCGTCACCCTTCCCACCGGCCTGGTGGAGAAGGAAGCGCGGGTGCGCGCCACCACAAGTGGCTTCTGCGCAACCGTCGGCTTCCCGACGCCGGGCCGCTACGCCGTCGAGGTGCTGGGGACGGGGCCGTCCGGCCCTGAAGTCGCGGCCCTCTTCCAAGTGGACGTGGGGGAGCAGCCGGGCGCGACGTCCTCCAGCTCCCTCGCCCGCGGGGCGGCGCCTCGGGCAAGCTTCAGCGAACCGGCCACCCTGTCCGAGGCGCGCAGCCTCCTTCTGGCCCGCATCAACGCCCTGCGCACCGCCAACGGGGCGTCGGCCGTGACAGCAGACGCCCGCCTGGACGCCGTGGCGCAGGCCTATGCCGAGCGCATGGCGCTGGGGCACTTCTTCGCCCACGTCGCGCCGGAGGGCGATTCACTCAGCGAGCGTCTGCGCGCCGCCGGGTACGCCTTCCGGGCCAACGGGGAAAACCTCGGACGGGCCGGTACCGGGCCCCTGGCCGCGCACAGCAGCGTCGAGGAAAGCCCAGGCCACCGCCGAAACCTCCTGCTCCCGGTGTTCTCGCGCCTCGGCGTGGGGGTGGCGGTGGAAAGCTACGGCGGGCGCAGCCAGACGCTGGTGGTGGAAGTCCTGGCGGCACCGGACACCCGCTCCGGCGACCCGGTCGGCGACACCTACCGCCGCATTGCAGAGCAGCGCGCCGCGCTGGGGCTGCCGGTGCTGGCGCGCAGCCCACAGCTGGAAGCCTTGGCAGTCGAGCAGGCCCGCATCGCGCTGGACGCGGATGACCCCCACACCGAGCGCCTGCTGGCACCGGAGCGGCTGCACGCGCGCGTCTCCGAGTCACTGCGCGGCGTTGAGTCCACCAGCGCCGACCTCTTCGTGGCCGAGGACTTGTCGCAACTTCCCAAGACGCGTGGCGTGGCAGATGGGCGGAAGAATCTGGTTGGCGTCGGCGCCGTCCCCGCCGGCCCTGGTCCGAGCGGCAGCGAGAGGTACTGGGTGGTCGTCATCTACGCCGACCGGCACAACTAGAGAGGCCGGGGTCCGCAGTCCCGAAGGGACAGCCAGCTAAATGGCACGGCGCTGGGTGGCGTACGCCTCCAGGCCGAGAGCCGGGGTCGCAGCGCTGGCGTAATGGGGGCACTTCACGCAGGTGAAGCTTTGCCATCCCCGCCGCACGGCCTCGTCGAGGCAATTGTCGTACTGGTGGCAGTTGAAGTTCCGGTGCATTTCCACGCCGGCTCGCTTCGGCCCCGCTTCGGGGTTGATGGTTTGAGGCAAGTCAGTGGGGCAGGGTTTCATCGGGCAAACGCCTCCTTGGCCGTGCGAATGCAACTCGGGTGTGGCGGGGCGCTGCCGAAGCGCGTTCGGAGCACGAATGCCCACATTGGACCCCAAGATGGTCCCCAATGGTTCCCCTCGCCTCCGGGAGGACACCTCTCCTCACCTCCCGGACCGCGCGTGTGTTTAGGCAACAGCGGCTAGCCTTGTCAAAGCGGCTGGCCTGAAGTCTTCAAACATCAGCGGAGGTCGCGAGGCCTACAGCCTGCCCCCCTCCTGTGGTTGCTGCGGCGCGTTAGGACAAACCCAAGCAATGTTGAAGCGTTCGCAGGCGACGGCCACCACCAGCACCTGGGCTTGACGGCGACTTCGATTGGCGTTCCACACCAACCGCAGCCCTGGGGACGCGCTGGCTGACCGACGGAGGTGCCGGCTACCTTCGCTTGGCCCACTCCGCTTGCCCCTGCCACCCCGGGGGCCAGCCGGGGCAGCCATGCGTGTCAAAATCTCCGCGCGAATTCTTTCTTCCTTCCTGCTGGCCACGGCGACGGCCTGCCACACCAGCGTCCCGGCAACGCCGCAAGGGACGGCCTACATCTGCGGCGCCCTGTGCGGCTCGGTGGTGGTGGCGCTCGGCGCCACCGCATCACCCCAGGGCGTCAGTTTCTTCATCCAGTCGCCCGCGGGCGACTTCCCGGCGCTGGCCTTCTACGCCACGCTGCCTGGCACGTCGCTGCAGGCCATCACCTACGATGAAACCAACGGAAGCGGGGCCACCACCGTGGTGCAGGAAGCGGCCACCGGCGGCAGCCAATGGACGCAGACGTCTGGCGCCAGCGGCAGCGTCGGAAGCTTCAGCCTCATCCTCACCGACGCGGGCGTCGCGGTGCCGACGGACGGAGGCACGGCTTGGCCCTCGCCCCAGGGCATGCTGACGGTGAGCCTCGAACCGACGGGGACACTCTCCGACGCGGGCTTGGCAGTCGCCGTCAGCTTCCCCACCAACGCCGGTTGGAGCTGCCAGTACGACGCGGGGCCCAGCGCCGGACTGTTGTACTGCCCGAATGGAGTGCCCAGCGAGCCATAACGCGACGGCAGGCAACGCCGTCCAGAAGCGTCGGCGGCAGCGCTTGGAAAAGGGACAGCCTGCCAAGCCACCCCCGGCTCTGCCCACCGCCGCCTCCAACGAGCGACCGCGTAGGACAGAGGCCTACCCGGCCAGGGTGGTTGCCGGCCTCTGGAAGCGTCACTTGTTCGACGGGTGGGGCGCGCCTTGGTACACCCTTCGGACTGTGACCCGCGATGTGCTGGCGCTCGTGCTGCTTGGAGCGCTTCTCTTGGGGCCCAGCCCGGTCTCGGCCCAGTCCGACAAGCTCCTCGAGGCAGCCCGGCTCCAACGCCCGGAGGCGCTGGAGCTGGCGCAGGCCGAGCTTGCTGCCTGCGTGAAACGTGGCTGCCCCGACGCGGGCCGACTTTCGCTGCTGTTGGGCGAACTGCTGCTGTCGCGCGGTGAGGCCGCCCAGGCCCTGGCCGCCTTACGGCGCTTTGCAGCCCCGCCGCTGCTTGTGCCGTACCGGGACTTCGCGCTGGGAGAGGCCCTGTTCTACCTGCGCGACTACCGCGGCGCGGCGGCCCATTTCATCGACGCCTCTTCGGCACCGGGAGCGGTCGCCGGGCGCGCCGCAGCCCGGGCTGGCGAAGCGTTGCTGCTGGCGCATGAGCCCGGACAAGCCCTGCCGCTCTTAGAACGAGGGCTGGCGCAGGTGGGCGGCCCGGAACTGCTTTCCTCCCGGGCGGAGGCGCGGGCGCAACTGGGAGACCTCCCCGGCGCCCAGGCGGACCTGCACGTCCTCCTCGTCCGCTACCCTCGCTCGCCGGCCGCCCTGCAGGTCGACGCCCAGCTGCGCGGCAGCTCGGCTCCAGCGGTGGCGCTTACCCTGGAGGAGCGACTGGGGCGAGCCAAGGCCTTCCTCGACGCCGGGGACGCCCGCCAAGCCCTGGCCGAGGTGGAGCGCATCGACAGCAACGGCCTCGCCCGAGATGCCGCCGGCAAGGCCCAGCTCGCCCTCTTTCGTGCTCAGGCGCTCTACCCACTCGGCCGGGTGGAGGAGGGAGACGCGGCGTTGGAAGTGGCAGCGCAAGGCCCACCGGCCACCGCTTCCGAGGCGCTGCTCGTCCGAGCCCGCCGGCTGTTGCGATTGAATGACAATGCCGGCGCCCTTCTCAAATTTCAGGAGGTCTCGCACAGGTACCCAGCCGAGCTGGCCTCGGAGGAGGCCGACTACTTCATCGGCTGGATTGCCCTCCAAGACGGAAAAAACGCCGTCGCCGCACAAGCGTTGGAAGCCTTCGAGAAGAAGCACCCCGAGTCCCACCGCCGCGACGACGCATGCTGGTTCCGCGCGCTGGCGTGGATTCGCCTCGCCAACTGGGCTGAGGCGGACCGGGCGCTGCGCGAGCTCATTGAGCGGTACCCGAAGAGCAGCTTGGTTTCCCAGGCGCGCTACTGGCGGGCACGGGTGAAGCACCTGTCCGGCGGCAACGCCACCGATGACTACCTGGACATTGTCCGCACCTACCCCGCCAGCTTCTATGCCCTGGCCGCCAGCGAGCGCATGCGCGAGCTGGGCAGCAAACCTCCACCGCTGTTCACCGAGCGGCCCAGGCTTCCAGCGCAGGCGCCGGCCAGTCCGGAACTGGCACTTCCGCGGGCGCTGGCTGCGGCTGGACTGTGGCGGGAGGCAGCCGAGGAGCTCCGCAGCCGCCTCGGACAAGTCCACACCCCGGACCAGGCCTTGCGCGTGGGCACCTCGCTCGCGCTCCTGGGCGAGGCCTGGGCAGCCTATGGGCTGGCCAACCGACTTCTCTGGGGCCGTGCCTACTCTCAGAAGGACGCCGTTTCACTCGCCCTCTTGTACCCACGCCCCTATGCCGCCCACGTCGACGAGACGGCCCGCGCGGCCGGCGTCTCATCCGGCATCCTCTACGCGATGATGCGCCGGGAAAGCGCATTTCAACCGGACCGCCTGAGCGCGGCGCGCGCCCGCGGGTTGATGCAGCTGATGGCGCGCACCGCCACCGCCATCGCTCGGGAGTTGCAGCGCGAGGCACCGGAGCCGGATGAGCTCTACCGGCCCGAGCTGAACCTCGACCTCTCCGCCTGGTACGTGTCTCAACTCTCCAAGCGCTTCGTGCACCCGGTGCTGGTGGCCGCCGCCTACAACGCCGGCCCGGCGGTGACACTCCAGTGGGCCAGCCAATACGGCGCCCTCCCGGTCGACCTCTTCGTCGAGTCGCTTCCCTACAAGGAGACGCGGGCCTACGTGAAGCAGGTCGTGGCCGACCTCTACCTCTATCAGCTCTTCTACGGGGTGAAAGTCGATGGGACACGACTTCAAATGACGCTTCCGCGGCCAGCGCCTGCCGGCATCGACTTCTAGGCGCCCCGGGGCCGCCCGCGTCGGCCCCTTTCCCGAAGCGTCTCATGCTATACGGAGGCCCGGCGCTGCGAAGGGGGGATGTCTTCCTGGTGCGCGCAGAGAGGCGACGTGCTGAGCGGTCCGGCAGAAGCGCCGCCCCGTGGGCGGCCGTCTTCGCTTTTCTCGTTGTTGTGGGCTGCCTCAATCTGGACCTGCCCACCCTCCCGCAGACGCCGCCAGCGCCCTCGCTGCAAATCCTGACGCCGAAAAACGGCGACACCATCAACCTCACTGCCCAGGTGTCGGTGGCGGCCACTTCGGTGGACGGAATCGCCAGCGTCAGCGTGCTGTGCGGCCCCTTGGACGGCGGGGCCCGGACTATCTACACCTGGACTGCCGCGCCCTACGTGGCCAACGTCAACTTCACGCAGTGCCAGGACCTGCTTCAGTCCAGCCCCACCTCGGACGCGGGCCTGTTGCAGTTGGCAGTGCAAGCCTTCAGCAATTCCGACGCGGGTCAACAAGCGGCCGTGCAGGTCTACCTGAATACCGCCGGGCCCCAGCTGACCATCCAGTATCCGCCGACCGCCCAGCCCAAGGCCCCCTACAGCGTGACGGTGACGTCCGGCGTTCCGCTGCAGTCCTTCCCCATCGTCACCCTGGGCAGCGTGTCCGGCCAGGTGACGGCGACGGCCGACGCAGGCACCTACCTTGCCTTCTTCGCCCAAACGCCGGGGCTGGGGACGGACAACTACGCCTACGACGCGGCCGGCCCACCGGTGCCGATTGAAGTCCTCACCGACACCGAAGAAATGATGCGCCTCACCGTCACCGCCACCGCCGCCAGCAGCGGCAATACCACCGAGGTGGACTTGGGCGTGGACCTCAACCGGGTGGTGTGGGACCGGTTTATTCCCGGGCAGCCCGCGTCCAGTACGCCCCTGCAGTGGGCGGCGCAGCCGGTGGCCTTCAGTCACGGGCTGGAGCTCCCGCTGTCCACCACCGCCGGTGGAGGCGCCAGTGGAGCCTGGCTTCCAGGCGTCCTCGGCCGAGATGACGGCATCTTTTACGGCTTCAACCCGGCGGTGCTTGACGGGGGCTACATCCCCCGGGGGCTGAATGCGCTGGGCGAAACCCTGGCCTTCGCCTTCGACGCGGGGCCCTCCACCCTGCTTCTGGCCCCAGCGCCCAATGTGGACGCGGGCGTCGTCACCGCCGCCGGTGGCCCGGCCACCGCCAACGCACCCCTCAGCCGGGTGGACAACCTGGTGTGCCTCCAGGACTCAGTGACCGGCTGTTCCTTGATGAATGTCGAGAGTCTCACCTGCTTTACGCCGCAGCTGACCAGCGTCACCGCGAGCAGCGGACTTGCCTCCACCGGGCCGCCGACACCGGGGGTGGTCGCCGGTGCCGGGGGCCGCTATCTCTCGCCCAACGTCAACCTCTGCGGCAGCAGCTGGAACTTGGTGGACCTCAACCAGGGGACGGTCAGCTTCGGCCCAACGGTGGACGTCAACGGCTGCACCATTACCGCCATCGACAAGTTGCTGGCGGTGGGAGATGGCACCTTCGTCGTCCAACTCACCTCCGACTGTAGCCTGACGGCTGTCCTGCCACCGGTGTACCCCATCTACCGAGTCGGGCCGAACAGCACCATCCTCGGGGCGTACACGGCGCCCGCTGCAAGTCCCTCCACCGTCCAGGCCGAAGTGGTGGCGGCATTGCCCGGTGGGAAAGTCGTCACCCTCAACAACGCGCCGCCGTACACCAATTTCGAGCTGTGGTCGCTCAACGCCACGGCTCCCGACGTCATCACCCCCATCGCCGGCCTCTATGACACCGCGGACAACGCCCTCGCTTCGGTCTTGGCCGAAAGCACCTACTCCGCCTCGGACGGCAGCTTCGCAGTGCTGCTTTCCAGTGCGACGTTGGGGGTGGGCGTCCTCGCCTTTGGGCCCAACCTGCAGCCCTTGTGGCTGTACGTCTACCCGCGGGTGACGGACCCGACCAGCTCGCGCCTCGTCTCGGCGCCGAGTGTTTCGGATGTCTACTTGGTGGACACCTTCAACAACTTTGCTGTTTCCTTGCGCGTGGCGGCGCAGCCCGTCGCCGCGCCCGACGGCGGATTTACTGTCGCCGGCACGGTGGTGAATTCGATGGGCACCCCGTTGGCGGGGGAAGGCATCGTGGTTCTCGACGCGTTCGGCACCGCAAACGCCACCAGCGGCGCCGATGGTGGCTTCAGCGTGCCGGACGTTGTTGCCCCCTACACCCTGTCGGCGGTGGACCTGCCAAGCACCAACGCAGTCACCTACGAGGGATTGACCATCAGCAACCCCGTCATCCAGCTGCCAATCGGCGGACCGCTGTACTCGGCGACTCTCAACGTGACGGTGGTCGATGGCGGCGTTTTTCCGCAGCCAGCCTTTTACTCCACCTACGCCGCCTTCGTTTCGCCGCAAACCTCGACCACGGCCGCGACCACGGCCAACGGGACGGCGACCTTGTTCGTCAACTGGGGAGGCCCGGTGTCCACCACCGGCGGCATCTATTTGCTGCAGAGCTACCTCACCGATGGTGGAACCCTGCCGGTCAACTTCACCGGTTACGGCACGCTCACTGGCATCACCCTCAAGGATGGGGCAACCGTCAACGTCAACGTGGACCTCTCGCCGGTCAGCACCGGAACGCTGTCCGGCACCGTCACTCCCCCTGCCGGGGGGCTGGTGCAGGACATTTCTGTGACCCTGGTGCCGGATGGGACGACGGGCAACGTCCTCAACTATGGCTATGCCTTCTACGAAACCAACACGCCCGGCGCATTCCCCTTTTCCTTCGGGACGCCCGCCATTCCCGGCACCACGCTCCTGGTCCAATTCTTCACCGACGACACCCTGGGCAACAGCCAAACCACAACCGTCGGCGGACTCGACGCCAACACCGCCAACCTCTCGGTGGCCGTTTCCGCCTCCCCGGTGCTTGAGACACCGCCCAATGGCACGACTGGCGTCACCACGTCGACCAGCTTCAGCTGCACCAGCTTCCCCAGTGGCATTTACCACTTCAGTATTGGCAGCGAAGGGCCGCCCACCTACAACATCTGGTCCGCATCGCCAGCGGTGACCATGCCCGACCTCAGTTCTGCCGGACTCGCCTTTCCAAACAACGCCAGTTACAGCTGGCACGTGCAGGGCTACGCCCCGCTGAGCAGTGTGGATGAGTTGGCGCGTCCCCCGACGCCGGTCAACAGCTCCATCGCCAGGAGCCTCTTGTGGGATTTTAGCACGGCCCCCTAAGCCTAGAGGCTGAAACGCACTTTGGAGTCGACCACCCCAGCGTAGGCGACGGCCACTTCCGCGGCGACGCGCGCGTTCTGTTCCAGCAACGCCACATTGGCGCGGAGCGCCCGGCCGCCAGTCACTTCCACCAATTGGTGCAAGAGAAACGGAGTCAGTGCCTGCCCCGAGATGCGTTGCTGTGCGGCTGCGGCGTGGGCGGAGGCCAGTGCTGCCTCAAGCTGTGCTGCTGACAGCGCCACGTCTTCTGGGGGCGGGACGCACAGCAACACAGCCGACGGTTGTCCCAGGCTGTCGCGGTGGATGCGGAGGAGTTTCGCCGCAGAAAGCGCCTCCTCCACGCGGTGGTGGAGAACCAGGCCTGAGGTGCAAGCATAGAAGGCCGGAAACTCAGCCGTCCGGTAGCCCACCACCAGGATGCCGAGCGACTCGAGCGCCTCGAGGGTCCGAGGCAGGTCCAGGACGCTTTTTGCTCCGGCGCACACCACCATTCCGGAAAAGCGGGACAACGCCTGCAAGTCTTCACTGACGTCGCCGCTGCTGCCAGGGTGCACGCCGCCGATGCCGCCGGTGGCGAAGACCGGGAGGCCAAGTGCGCCAGCCACTGCGCAGGTGGCTGAAACGGTGGTCCCGCCCAGGCCGCGCGCTGCCACCGCCGGCGCCAAGTCTCGGGCGCCCACCTTACGGGCGCCCCCTTGGGCCAGCGCCTCGACGTCCGCGGCCGTCAGCCCGCAGCGCACGAGGCCGCCCACCACCGCCACCATGGCCGGCACGGCGCCTGCCCCACGCACCGCCGCCTCGCAGGCGCGCGCCGAGGCGAGGTTTTCCGGGAAAGGCAACCCTTGGGCCAGCACGCTGGATTCGAGGACCACCAGCGGCAGCCCGGCCTTCTGCGCCGCCTGCACTTCGTCGGAGAGGACGACGTCCATCCGCGCCCTACATCGGCCGCTCGGCGAGGAGAAAGCCATGCATCTCCTCGTCGTCCAGGGCTCGCCCGTCTCGGCCCACAGCAACGGCATTCACCTGGGCCTCCTCGACTTCCACCGTCGCCCCCTTTCGCCATTCGGTGGTGTGGACCGCACCGTCGACCAGCTTCCCCACCAGCTGGGTGTCCTCCCAGGAGAGCACCTCCAGCCACAAGTCCTCCTTCACCGCCTCACCCTCCCCGTCTGGGTGCACCTCGAAGGGAGAGCGAACCAGGAAGGTGGTCGGTTCCATCAACCCCCGCCGGTGGAAGCGTGCCTTGAAGGCCGGCAACAGCGTCCGCGCCTGCTGCTGGAGGGCCTCGCTTCGTTCTGGGGCCTCCTTCTCAAACCGCGCGCGGTACGGGCGCAGCAGCTCGGCCAGGGTGTGCCGCCCGTCGGCGGAGACCACCGTGTAGGAGACGCCCTCATGGCCTTCAAAGGTGTCCATCGGGAGGTCAATCAGCGTCAAGCGGGCCTCCTCGGAGGGAGCCAGCATGAAGGCCTCGCCGTTGCTGGTCTCCACGCGCTCTCGAATGCCAGGCCCCTCGCCCCAAGCCAGCTCGGCACACAACTCGTGGACGAAGGACTCGGCCGCGCGCAGGTCGTCCTCCGCCAGGCGGAACACCTCCAGTTCCCGCGTGCCAAACTTCTCCATACCGTGCGAGTGCACCCAGTAGGGCGCCTCTCCCTCCGCAACCTCCACCGCGTGCAGGTTGACGTGGTCGCGGATGTCAAAATCCAACTCGGTAATCTCCGCGACGTCCTCCAACTCATGCAGCTTGAAGGCCGTGACGTCCAGGAGCACGCCCGGCAGCCGCTCCAACAGGGCACGGGCACACCACAGCGCCTCGAAGACCGCCGCCGCCGGCCCCGGGACACCCGGCTCAAAGGCGATGCGGTAAAAGCCCCGCGCGCGGCGGAAGACGTGGTGGGCCTCGTCACTGCCGGTCAGAAGCTCCGGCGTCCAGCCAATGGCCGCTTCCAGCGCCTCGAAACGCACGGTCACCGTCGACTCGGCAGAGACCAGGCGGAAACCGCTTCCGTCCTCCGCCAACTCGAAGGCGGCGTCGTCGCCCGAGAAGGCCTCGGCGAGGACGCCCTGCTCGAGGGTCTCCGTCTGCTCAGTGGCGACGATGTAAACTTCCCTCAACGCCCGACCTCTCGCACGTCGCCTCCTCGGCGCCTGGGTGGCAAGCAGCTCCCCCAGGGATTCCTTCAGCTACACCAGGACTTGCCCGGGTGCTAGCCGGCATGCAAGAGGTGCGGAGTCCCCAACCCGATGCTTCGAAACGCGCTCTACATGCTGGCCGTCGCGGTGGTGACCGCAGTCCTTTTGCCCTTCGCTGGCCTGGCGATATTGCTGACTGCAAACACCAGTGCCGCCGGCTGGTTCGCCCGGCGCCTGTGGGCTCCCAGCCTGCTTTGGTTGGCCGGGGCGAGGGTGGAAGTCGAGGGGGCCGAAAACGTGGCTGCTGGGCGTGCGACCCTCTACGCCAGTAACCACCAGTCCACCCTCGACATCCCCGTCCTGTTTCATGCCCTCCCGGTGGACTTGCGCTTCGTCGCCAAAGAGCAGCTTCGCTGGGTGCCATTGGTTGGTTGGTACATCCAAATGGCTGGTCACATCCTGGTTGACCGGAGCAACCGGACCCGCGCCATTGCCTCTCTGGACCGCGCCGCCGAACGGATTGTGCGCCGACAAATCAGTTTGATTGTTTTCCCCGAAGGCACCCGTTCTCCGGACAGGCGCATCCTGCCGTTCAAGCATGGGCCGTTCGGCCTGGCACTCAAGGCGCAGATTCCAGTGGTCCCCATCACCATCGAAGGCTCGGCCCAGGTGATGCCACGGCGCAGCTGGGCCATCCGCCCAGGCACCGTCCGGGTGCGCATTGGTGCGCCTCTGGAGGTGAGCGGCTTCGACGTCAATGACCGGGCCGGCCTCGCCCGGGCGACTCGGGCCGCTGTCGTCGAGAGCAGCCTCGCCCTGGGTGGTCTGGGCGGGGTCCAGGAGGACTCTTCCGGACCCGGTGGCCGCAGCGAACGCCGGGAAGCATCTCCCGGGGCCACCATGCTCTAAGCTGCAGCTGTTGCCTGAGATGCCCACCTCCTCGCCATCGGACCAGGCCCGCCGCGAGGCCTATCTCCACGGACGCGTGCTCACCGCTGCACGTTCCGGGACGGTGCGCCTGGACTCCGACGGTGAGCCGCTGCCGTCGCGTCTACGCGCCGGTGCGGAGAGCACCGCTCTCAACGTGGCCGCCATTCTGCGTGAGACGTGGGAAGACTTCCGCAACGCGGACCGGTACTTCAAATACAAGGCCCTCATCCTCATCGCCTGGGCGGTGCTCAGCCTGTGCGGCATTGGCGTGGCCTGTCCGGCCCCGTCCGTCCACCGCGACACCACCCTCGGGGCGAGACTGGTGGTCGGGGCCGAGGCCGAGCATCCAGCGCTGGTGCTGCACAATGAGAGCGACGCCGCCTGGCAGGACGTCCTCATCATCGTCAACGGCCGCTACCGCGCGGCCATTTCCCACGTCGAGCCGCACGCCTTCGTCACCGTCACCCCCAAGCAGTTGATGGGGGACAACGGCAAACTCGCTCCAAGCGACTTGCAAGCCACGGACGTCGAGCTTCGGACAAGCAAAGGCTCGGCCCACCTCTTGGAACACGGCGAGCTGCACTGACACCGGTTCCAGCGGGCGTTACTTCTTCGCCTTCCGCTTGGCTGGCTTTGCCTCGGCAGTGGCCTCGGTGGGGGGGGCCTCCGCTTTCGCCGGCTCCGCCTTGCCTTTGCCCTTCGGCTTGGCCTCGACCTTCTCCTCGGTCTTGGGCTCGCCGGTGCTGGCCGGCCGGTCCACCAACTCGAGGAGGGCCATCTGTGCGGCATCTCCGAGGCGGTAGCCGAGGCGGACAATGCGCGTGTAGCCCCCCGGACGCTCGGCGTAGCGGTCCTTCAACTCGCCGAATACCTTCTGGAGGACTTCCCGGCTGCGAATCTGCCGTTCCGCGAGACGGACGTTGGATAAGCCACCGCGCTTGCCCAGGGTGATGACGCGCTCCGCGAGGCGACGGGCCTCCTTGGCCCGCGGCAGCGTGGTCTGAATGGCTTCGTGCTGAAGCAACGACGTCACCATGTTGTCCAACATGGCGAGGCGGTGGCTGGTGGTTTTCTGCAGCTTCCGGTGTCCGACGCGGTGTCGCATCGCTTGCTCCTGGCGGGCCGTGTCAGGTACCCGCCCTGTAAGGGGAGAGAGGCGTTAGATTCGGGGCTCGTTCGCCGCAGGTGCTGGGGCCGGGACCGGCGTGACGGCCGGCTTCATCGGCCAGCTGTCGAGCTTCATCCCCAAAGAAAGCCCCATCTCGGCGAGGATTTCCTTGATTTCCTTCAGGGATTTCCGGCCGAAATTCTTGGTCTTCAACATCTCGGCTTCGCTGCGCTGGACCAAATCCCCAATGGTTTTGATGTTCGCCTGCTGCAGGCAGTTGGCGGAACGGACGCTCAATTCGAGTTCATCCACGCTGCGGAAAAGGTTTTCATTCAGCTTGGCCTCCTCCTTCGGCGTCTCCAACGGGGCCGGCTCTTCCGTCTCATCAAAGCTGATGAAGACGGTCAGCTGCTCCTTGATGATTTTCGCCGCGTAGGCCACCGCGTCCTGAGGGGATACCGAACCGTCGGTCCACACCTCGAGGCTGAGCCGGTCATAGTCGGTGACCTGCCCCACGCGAGCGTTTGTGACCTGGTAGTTGACCTTGCGGATGGGCGAGAACAGCGAGTCCACCGGGATGGTTCCGATGGGGTCACCGGCGTTCTTGTTGCTGTTGGCGGCCACATAGCCGCGGCCGCGTCGGGCAATCATCTCCAGCCGCAGCTTGCCGCCCTCGGAGAGGGTGCAGATGTGGTGGCCCGGGTTGAGAATCTCCACCTGGTCGTCGGCGATGATGTCGCCGGCTTTGATTTCCTTCGGACCTTCGGCCTCGATGCGGAGTGTCTTCTGCTCGTTGGTGTGCATCCGAAGCAGAACTTCCTTGAGGTTCAGGACGATGTCGGTGACATCCTCCGCCACCTCGGGAACGGTGGTGAACTCGTGGTCCACGCCTTCAATCTTCACCGAGACGATGGCCGCCCCCTGCAGGGAACTGAGCAGCACGCGACGAAGCGTGTTGCCGAGGGTGGTCCCGAAACCCCGCTCCAAGGGTTCCGCGATGAACTTACCGTAGGTGGCGGTCAGACTTTCCGGGTCGACCTCCATCCGCCGGGGCTTGATGAGGTCCCGCCAATGCTTTGCTGTGAATGCTTCGGCCACGATGTGCTCCTCCCCGGGTCTGCCACCAACATCCCCGCCCGAGTGGCGGGAGGACAGCCCCGGGTGATGTGTGAGACGGACATGTCAACCGGAGGCTCCAAAGTGGGGCCACCGACATCCCGGGAGGGTCCGTCGCCTCCCGGGCAAAAGGCGTTACTTCGAATAGAGCTCGACGATGAGCTGCTCCTGGATGGGCATCGTGAGGTCCTCGCGATTGGGCACCGACTTCACCGTGCCCTTCATCCCCTTCTTGTCCAGTTCAATCCACTGCGGAACTCCGCGCCGCTCCACCGTCTCCAGCGCCTCGGCGATGCGAATCATCTTCCGGCTCTTCTCGGCCACTTCCACCAGGCTGCCGGGCTTCACCTCAAAGGAGGGGATGTTCACCCGCCGGCCATTCACCAGGAAGTGGCCGTGGCGCACCAGCTGCCGAGCTTCGGCTCGGGTGTCGGCGAAGCCCATCCGGAACACCACGTTATCCAGCCGCAGCTCGAGCAGCTGCAGCAGCGTCTCGCCGGTCTTGCCTTTGGCACGGGCCGCCCGAGCAAACGTACCCACGGAACTGGCTCTCCAACAGGCCGTACATCCGCTTCACCTTCTGCTTCTCGCGCAGTTGCACGCCGTAGCTCGGAGAACTTCGACTCGGCCCTGGCCATGCTGACCGGGTGGGTAGGGACGGCGCTCGATGGCGCACTTGTCCGTGTAGCAGCGGTCCCCCTTCAAATACATCTTGAGGTTCTCGCGGCGACAGATGCGACAGACGCTGGCGGTGTAGCGGGCCAAAAGGGTGTCTCCTGAAAGGTGGTCTAAACGCGACGCCGTTTCGGCTGTCGGCAGCCGTTGTGGGGATGGGCGTCACGTCGCGGATGAGAGAGATCTTGAGGCCCGCAGAGGCCAGCGCGCGAAGCGCCGACTCGCGGCCCGCGCCTGGTCCCTTCACCATCACCGTCACGTTCTTCAGGCCGTGCTCCATCGCCTTGGCGGCGGCATCGCCAGCGGCGACCTGCGCCGCGAAGGGGGTCGACTTGCGGCTCCCCTTGAAGCCTCGCGCCCCGGCCGAGGACCAAGCAACGACGTTGCCGGAGACGTCGGTGATGGTGATGATGGTGTTGTTGAAGGTGGACTGGATGTGGACCACGCCGTTGAGGATGTTCTTCTTGCTTTTGCCTTCTTGCGCGGGGCCTCACCCTCGGCGGGTTCGGTTCCAGCTGGGGCCGCCGCAGCGGGGACCTGACTTCTTCAGCCATGGGCTTTCAAATCCTCTCGGGGGTCATGACCGCGGGGCGGGCGTAATCGCCTTGGCCCGCACGATGCCGCGCTTCGGCCCCTTGCGGGTCCGGGCGTTGGTGTGGGTGCGCTGGCCGCGCACGGGCAGGCCCTTGCGGTGGCGGAGCCCGCGGAAGCAGCCGAGGTCCATCAGCCGCTTGATGTTCATCGTCACTTCGCGGCGAAGGTCGCCCTCCACCTTGTAGTCTGGACTCGATGATTTCTCGGATCCCGCGCGTCTGCTCTTCGGTCAAGTCCTTGGTCCGGGTGGCCAAATCCACCTGGGCCCGGGCGCAGATGTCGTGCGCTGTCTTGTTGCCGATGCCGTAGATGTACTGCAACGAGATGACCACCCGCTTCTGCGGGGGAAGGTCGACGCCGGCGATACGGGCCATTGCTCTTCTATCTCCTGAGGCTTCCCAAGGCCGGGCCTAGCCCTGCCGTTGCTTGTGGCGCGGATTGGCGGCGCAAATCACCCGCACCACGCCGCGGCGGTTGATGACCTTGCACTTGTCGCAGACCTTCTTGACCGATGCGCGAACCTTCATGACGACTCCAACAACCCCTTTGTGACGACGGAGGATGAATGGGCGCCCTGGCAGACGCCCTGAAAAACGTGGGCTTACTTCGCCCGGTAGGTGATGCGACCGCGGGTCAAGTCGTAGGGCGACAGCTCCACCTTGACTTTGTCCCCCGGCAGAATCCGGATGAAGTGCATGCGCATCTTCCCGGAAATGTGCGCGAGCACTTTGTGGCCCCCGTTGTCCAGGGCCACCCGGAACATGGCGTTGGGAAGCGGCTCAATCACCGTCCCTTCGACCTCGATGGCATCGTCCTTCGGCAAACACACTCCTTCAAAAAAGGGGCCCCTCCCTTCCGCAGGAAGGACCCCGAAAACCCTAGAAAGCGCGGCGGCATACCACCTTGGGCGGCCGCCGAGCAAGTTCTTCTAGCGTTGAACGTCTCCGCGCGCAACGCCCTGGCCCCGGGTGAGCACCTCGGGCGCTCCCTCCGTCACCAGGACGGTGTGCTCCCAGTGGCTGGACCACTTTCCGTCCAAGGTAACCGCTGTCCAGTCATCGTCCAGCGTCTCCACTTCCCAGCCACCGGCATTCACCATCGGCTCGATGGCCAGCACCATCCCCGGACGCAGTTTCATCCCACTTCCAGGGGTCCCGAAATTGGGGATTTGGGGCTCCTCATGCAGTCGACGCCCAATGCCATGGCCGACGAAGTCCCGCACCACCGCATACCCCCGGGCCTCGACGTAGGCCTGGACCGCATGCCCGATGTCGCCAATGTGGTTGCCGGCGACCGCCGCCTGGATGCCGGCCTCCAGTGAGGCCCGGGTGGCTTCCGAAAGCTCTCTGGCCGCCGGGCTGACGTCCCCCACCGGGATGGTGCGCGCCGCATCGCCGTAAAAGCCCTGGTAGACGACGCCAAAGTCCAACTTCGCCAAGTCCCCCGCCTGCAGCCGCCGCTTCCGCGACGGGATGCCGTGCACCACTTCCTGGTTGATGGAGGTGCACAGGCAGGCGGGGAAGCCGCGGTAGCCTTTGAAGGCCGGGCGAGCCCCCTTTTCGTAGATGAGCCGCTCCGACAGCTGGTCGAGGTCCCAGGTGCTGACGCCCGGAGCGACCGCCTTCTCGAGCGCATCCAGGATTTGCGCGACGATGCGGCCCGCATCCCGCATCAGTGCGATTTCTTCTCGACTCTTCAGTTCGACGCCGCCCGGCATGGCCCTTACCCCTTCCCGAGGGCGGCCTGAACCCGCGCAAAGACTTCGTCCGGCGTTCCGGTTCCATCCACCGAACGGAGCAGTCCGCGCTTGGCGTAAAAAGCCTTGAGAGGCTCGGTGTCCCGACGGTAGGTCAGTTGCCGGGCCCGCACCACCTCTTCCCGGTCGTCCGGGCGCTGAACCAAGGCGGTGCCGCAGGCGTCGCACACGCCCGGCACCTTCGGCGGGGCCTGGGTGACGTGGTAGACGCGCCCGTCGGCCGGGCAGCAGCGCCGCCCAGTGAGGCGCTCCACCACCCTCTCCAATGGCACTTCGAGCGACAGCACATGGTCGATGCGCCGACCAAGCGAGGTCAGCATCGCGTCCAGCGCCACAGCCTGGGCTACCGTCCGCGGGAAGCCGTCCAAGACGAAACCAGCTTGGCAGTCTGCCCGCTTGAGCCGCTCCTCGACGATGCTGATGACCAGCGCATCGGGGACCAGCTTTCCGGTCTCCATCAGCGGCTTGGCCTGCAGCCCGGCCGGAGTCCCCTCCTTCACCGCCTGGCGAAGAATGTCGCCGGTGGAAATCTGCGGTATGCCGTAGGCGGCCAGCAGGCGTTGGGCCTGCGTCCCCTTCCCTGCCCCCGGAGGTCCGAAGAGGATGAGGTCCATCGCTTAGGCCGCCCGGGGCAGCCGGCCCCGGATGCGCGGGCCGCGAGGTCCAGAAAACCCTTCATAGTTGCGGCTGATGAGATGACCTTCAATCTGCTGGACGGTGTCCAAAGCCACGCCAACCACAATCAACAGCGCCGTGCCTCCGAATTGGAACGGCACCCCGAAGGCCTCCTGGTTGGAGAGGATGGAGGGGATGACGCAGATGACGGCCAGGTAAATGGCCCCGCCAAAAGTGATGCGGTCCAGAACGCCCCGAATGTAGTCCGCCGTCTGCCGCCCCGGCCGAATGCCAGGAATGTACCCACCCTGCTTTTTGATGTTGTCCGCCACGTCGTCCGACCGGAAGGTGAGCGTCGTGTAGAAGTAGGAGAAGAAGATGATGAGCAGGACGAAGAGCCCGTCATAGAGCCAGACGTTGGATTCGATGGCCCGTTGCACGCCGGCCAGGAAAGGAATCCAGTTCCCCAGCGTCGCCGGGAAGGACAGCAGCGCCCCGGCGAAAATGGGGGGAATGACGCCGGCGGTATTCACCTTCATCGGAAAGTAGGTGGCTTGCCCGGCGAACATCTTCCGCCCGGCCATGCGCTTGGCGTACTGCACCGGAATGCGGCGCATGCCTCGCTCGATGTAGACCACAATCCCCACCACCACCAGCATCACCGCCGCCACCACCGGGACCAGCCACGCCCGGTCCCCGCGCACCACCTCCACCAGGCGTGAGGCGGCCGACGGCATCCGAGCCACGATGCCGGCGAAGATGATGAGGCTGATGCCGTTGCCAATGCCCCGGTCGGTGATGCGTTCGCCGAGCCACATGATGAAGGCGGTACCGGCGGTCAGGGTGATGACCGTCATCAGCGTGAACCAAATGCTGTCGTTGGGGACCACAATCTGGTCAATCTCGACGTGCACCCCGCGAATGGTGGTCGGCGTCCGGCCGAGGCTGGCCAGCCAACGCGCGATGCCGATGCCCTGGATGATGGAGAGGGCGATGCTTCCGTAGCGGGTGTACTGGTTCAGCTTCTGCCGTCCGGCAGCTCCCTCTTTCTGCAGCCGCTCCAGCGACGGGACCACCACCGCCAAAAGCTGCATGATGATGGACGCCGAGACGTACGGCATGATGCCCAAGCCGAAGATGGACATCTGGTCGAGCGCGCCGCCCGAAAAGAGATTGAAGAGGCTGACCAACCCGCCGCGCTGCCGCTGCTGCTCCATGTAGGCGTTCATCGCCGCCCGGTCCACACCCGGGGTGTTGATGAAGACGCCCAGGCGGTACACCGCCAACAGGACCAGCGTGTAGGCCAGCCGAGCGCGAAGCTCGGCGACGCGGAAGACGTTGATGAAGGCGTTCACGTTCTAGGGCACCTGGTGGTTGCTCGTGAGCCTACCCAAAGGACGGCGTCAGGCGACAGGGTGGACCCTGGGTCATGCTTTGCGGACACCTTTGCCGGAATGTGCCTTGCCGGCCGCCTCGGCCGCGTGCGCCACCAGCGGAACCAAGTCGACCGAGCCGCCGGCCTTTTCCACCGCCTCGCGGGCCTGCGCACTCACCCGGTGCACCTGCACCACCAGCTTCGCAGAAAGACTCCCACCGGCCAGCAGCTTGACGCCGTCCCACTGGCCCTTCACCAGCCCGGCCGCCCGTAGTGCGGCCTGGTCCACGGTGCTGCCGGCTTGAAAACCAGCCAAGTCATCCAGATGGATGACGGCGAAGTGCTTGCGGTTGGGCGCAAGAAAGCCAAATTTGGGCAGCCGCCTCTGCAGCGGACTCTGTCCACCCTCAAAACCCTCGAAGCGCATGTTGCCCGTCCGGGCCTTCTGCCCCTTGCCTCCGCGGCCGGCCGTCTTGCCGAGGCCAGAACCCTGACCGCGGCCGACGCGCTTCTTTCGGTGCCAGCTGTTGCGCGGCCGACTGAGGTGATTCAACGTCGACATGGCTACTTCCCTTCCTTCTCTGCACGATGGAGGCGAGCGGCCTCGCGGGCGCGAACCTGGCGCGGCTTTCGCCGGACGGCCGGCTTCGGCTCCTGACTGACGGCCTCGCCATGCACCAGGTGGCGCACCGTAAACACCATGCCCCGCGTCGCAGGGCTGTCCTTCAGCAGCCGTTCCTGGCCCATTCGCTTCAAGCCGAGGCCAGCCACAGTGCGCACGTGCACCTGCGGCGCGCCGGCAATGCTTTTGACTAACTTGACCCGGTACCCCATAATTTTCCTCTGGTTAAATCCGGTGTTGGCCGAGGTCCAGCTCGCGGCCGCGAAGCCGAGCCACTTGCTCCGGTGAGCGCAGCTGTTTCAAGCCCTGCACGGTGGCTTTCAGCACGTTGTGGTGGTTTCGCGACCCCTGACTCTTCGTCAGGATGTTGCGGATGCCGGCGGCCTCCAGCACCGCGCGCACCGAGCCGCCGGCGATGACGCCGGTGCCCTCGGCCGCCGGCTTGAGAAGCACCTTGCCCGCGCCAAAGTGGCCGAGCACCTCGTGCGGGATGGTGTGACCCTGAAGCGGGACGCGGAAGATGTTCTTCTTGGCGTTTTCCCCACCCTTCCGGATGGCCTCGGGAACTTCATTCGCCTTGCCCAAGCCGACTCCCACATGGCCGTTGCCGTCGCCCACCACCACCAGCGCGGCAAACGAGAAGCGCCGGCCGCCCTTCACTACCTTGGCGACGCGGTTGATGTTGACCACCCGGTCGCTCAGGTCCAAGTCGTTCGGGTTGATTGGTGTTGCCAAAAGTGACTCGCTTTCTCGCTAGAACTTGAGGCCTGCTTCGCGCGCCGCCTCAGCGACCGCCGCGATGCGGCCGTGGTAGGGGAAGCCGTTGCGGTCAAAAACCACCTGCTCCACCTTGGCTGCTTTCGCCTTCTCGGCGATGAGTTTGCCCACCCGTGTCGCGTCGGCCTTCTTGTCGCCGTCGGTGTTGCCTTTGAGTTCCTTACTCAACGACGAGGCAAAGGCCAGGGTCCGCCCCGCATGGTCGTCGACCACCTGGGCATAGACGTGCTTCAAACTCTTGTAGACGGTGAGCCGTGGCCGCTCGGCGGTCCCGGCCAGCTTTCGCCGGATGCGGCGCTTCCTCTTGAGGCGGTGGTCAATCTTCGACATGGCGGTCTCGTTTCCGTCCGACGGGGATGGAGGCTTCCCCCGTTGCGGATGAAGGGTGGCCTAGGCCGTCCCGGTCTTGCCTTCCTTACGGCGGATGCGTTCCTCGACGTACTTGATGCCCTTGCCCTTGTACGGCTCGGGGGGGCGGAGTGCCCGAATGCGCACCGCAGCCTCACCCAGCGTCTCGCGGTTCACTCCGCGCAGGGTGAGCCCAATGGTGGGCAGGCTGTCCTCGGTGCGGGCCACCTTGTCCACTTCGGCGGTGATGCCGTCCGGCAAGTCGAAGACCACCGGATGGCTGTACCCAAGCGACAGATGCAGCTGGCGCCCCTTGACCTCGGCACGAAACCCAACGCCCCGGATGTCGAGCTTCCGCTCCCAACCGACGGCCACGCCCTTGGCGGCGTTGGCCAGGATGGACCGCGCCAGGCCGTGCAGACTGCGCGCTTCCCGGCTGTCGTCGGGCCGGGCCACCAGCACCTGACCATCCTTGAATTGGACCGTGACTCCGGGGGGAAGCGTGACGTCGACCTTGCCTTTGGGCCCCTCGAAATGCACCGACCGGCCGGCCAAGGCCGCCTTCACCTTTCCCTCCAGCTTGATGGGCAGTCTTCCGATGCGGCTCATGTCAGTACACCGTGCAGATGAGCTCGCCGCCCACATTCTGCTTGCGGGCCTCGCCATCTGCCAGGATGCCCTTCGAGGTGGACAGAATGCTGGTTCCCAAACCGCCGAGGACCCGCGGAATGTCGCGAACTGGGACGTAGCGGCGTAGGCCGGGACGGCTCACCCGACGGATGCCGACGATGACCGGGCTCTTGTCCGGTCCGTATTTCAGCTGGACGGTGATTTCGCCCTGGGGGCCGCTCTGGTGCTCGACGTAGTCGGCGATGAAGCCCTCCGACTTGAGCACCCGGGCAATTTCCACCTTCAGCTTGGAGGTGGGGATGACCACCTTGTCGTGCCGCGCCCGCGAGGCGTTGCGGATGCGGGTCAGCATGTCCCCTACCGGGTCGTTCACAGGCATGACTTTTGGTTTCTCGTGTTCCGACTGTCTCGCTGCGCCGCGCCTGCCCGGACCATCCGGGGGGTTCGCGGGGAGCAGCCTTGGCGTGCTACCAGGAGCTCTTCATCAGCCCTGTGACCTCGCCCGCCAGCGCGCGGTTGCGCAGGCAGATGCGGCACATCTTGAACTTGCGCAGAAACGCGCGCGGCCGCCCACACAGCGGGCAGCGGTTGTAGGCGCGCACCTTGAACTTCGGCTTGCGCTTGGCTTGTGCAATTTTTGAAAGTTTGGCCATGAGTGGGGAACCTAAGGGCTATTGGCGGAAGGGCAATCCGAAGTGGCGCATCAGCGCCAGCCCTTGCTCGTCATTGCGAGCCGTGGTGACGAAGGTGATGTTCAGCCCCTTCACCTTCTCGATTTGGTCGTAGTTGATTTCCGGGAAAATAATCTGCTCGCGAACGCCCAGGGTGTAGTTGCCCTTGCCGTCGAACGCCTTGCTGGAGACGCCCTTGAAGTCGCGCACCCGGGGGAGCGCAACATTGATGAGGCGGTCCATGAATTCGTACATCCGGTCGCTGCGCAGGGTGACCGCCGCGCCGATGGCCTGGCCCTCGCGAAGCTTGAAGTTGGCAATGGACTTCCGGGCTCGCGTCACCACCGGCCGCTGCCCAGTGATGGCTCCCAGCTGGTCCACCGCCGACTCAAGAATCTTGTTGTTGGCCAGGGCCTCGCCGAGGCCCATGTTCACGACAATTTTCTCCAGTCGTGGCACCTGGTTCGGGTTCTTGAAGCCGAACTCCTTCATCAAGGACGGCACGCCGTCCTTCCGAAAGCGAAGCTTGAGCCGAGCCGGCGCGGTCTTGAGGCCTTCCTCGATGTTGGCCTCGAAGCCCGCCCGTTTGACTTCATCGCGGCCGCGGCGCTTCCCGGCCGCCTTCTTGGCCTTGGCTTCCTTTGCCTTGTCGTCCTTTTCCTCAGCCATGCTGTTTCCTCTGCTGCGGCGACCCGTCTGGGACTCCCTGGTCGTCGGTCAGTTGCCCAAGGCCCCTGGAAGCGTGGCCTCCACGGTCGGGGCGGCGTTCTTGCCCCAGTCCACCCTCAGGCGTCAATCTTGGCCTCGCAGGACTTGCAGAAGCGGACCTTGCGGTCCCCCTCCACCCGGATCCCCACCCGCGACGGACGGTCACACTTGGAGCACACCACCCGGACTGAGCCGATGGCGATGCTGCCCGGCTTTTCGATGATGCCCCCCTCGGGGGTGTTGCGGTCCCGGCCCTTTCGGACGTGACGCTTTACCAACCGCAGCCCTTCCACCTTGAGCCGACCGCTGCCGTGGTCGATGGCGGTGATTTTTCCCCGCTTCTTGGCCGCGTCCTTCAGGCTGCGCTCAGCGCCCGCCATCACCTGCACCACGTCGCCTACTTTCAGCTTCTGCATCGCGTTTGCCCTGTGCCAGCCGCCGGTGGCTTCAGAGCACCTCCGGCGCCAACGAGATAATCTTCATGAACTTACGGGCCCGCAGCTCCCGAGCCACCGGGCCGAAAATGCGCGTGCCAATTGGCTCCAGGTCCTTGTTGATGAGGACCGCCGAGTTTCCGTCGAATTTGATGAAGCTGCCGTCCGGCCGGCCCACCTCGCGCTTGGTCCGCACGATGACTGCCTTGGCCACGTCGCCCTTCTTCACCTTTGAATTGGGAAGCGCCTCGCGAACGCTGACCACAATCACATCGCCGATGCTGGCATAGCGGCGCTTCGAACCACCGAGCACCTTGATGCAGAACACCTTCTTCGCGCCCGAGTTGTCGGCGACGTCGAGCACGGATGTCATCTGAATCATCGACGTCCTCCTTAGGTGTTCTTGCTGCGCTCAATGACTTCGATGACCCGCCAACGCTTTTCTTTGCTGGTCGGCTTGGTCTCAGCAATCCGCACCCGGTCCCCCTCGTTGAGGGAGATTTTCTTCGGGTAGTCGTGGTCCTCGGCATGCGCCTTGTACTTGGCGTGGAGGCTCAGGATTTTGCCGTATTCCCGGTGCGCGGCGCGGCGCTTCACCGTCACCACCACCGTCTTCTGCATCTTGTTGGAAGTGACGATGCCCACCCGCGTCTTGGGGCGTCCACGGGGGGAGGGAGTTTCCGGTGTCGCTGAGGCCATGGCTTAAGCGTCCTTGTTGGCGGGCGTGGCGGCGCGCTTCTTCTGGGTGATGAGCGTCAGGACCCGGGCCAGGTCGCGGCGTCGCTCGCGTCGTTGCGTCGGGCTGTCCAGCGTCCCGGTGCGGAGCTTCATCCGGTCGCGAAACAGCTGCTCCCGCAGCTCGATCGCCCGGCGCTCCAGGTCCTGCACCGTCAACTCCCTGAGTTCCTTGGCAGTGGCCATGTGCTGGTCCCTTAGAGGCTCAAGTCCTTCCGGTGGACAATGCGGGTCAGCACCGGGAGCTTGGCCTGGGCCAGCTTCAGTGCCGTGTGGGCCACCTCATCCGTCATCCCCTCCATTTCATAGAGGATGCGCCCCGGCTTCACCACCGCCACGTAGTACTCCACCGCGCCCTTGCCGGTGCCCATCCGGGTTTCGGCCGGCTTCTTGGTGATGGGCTTGTCCGGGAAAATACGAATCCAGATTTTTCCGCCCCGCTTCACGTAGCGGGTCATCGCAATCCGGGCGGCCTCAATCTGCCGCGAGGTAATCCACCCCGGCTGCAGCGACATCAGCCCGAAGTCCCCGTAGGTCAATTCGGAGCCGCGGTACGCTCGCCCGGGCGTTCGGCCCTTCATCATCTTGCGGTACTTGGTTCGTGCCGGCTGGAGCATGGTGGTCTCGTCGTCAAGGAGGCTAGCGGGCCAACGCCGCCGCAGCGGCTCCCTTGCTCGGAAGAACCTCGCCGCGGCACACCCACACCTTGCAGCCAATCTTCCCGTAGGTGGTCTTGGCCTCAGCGAAGCCGTAGTCGATGTCAGCGCGGAGGGTGTGTAGGGGAACCCGTCCCTCGCGGTACCACTCATAGCGCGCCATCTCGGAGCCGCCGAGCCGGCCGGCGCAGGCCACGCGGATGCCCTTGGCTCCAAATTTCATGGCCGTCTGGATGGCCTTCTTCATCGCCCGGCGAAAGGCGATGCGCCGCTCGAGCTGGGTGGCGATGTTTTCTGCCACCAACTGGGCGTCGATTTCGGCCTTCCGGACCTCGACGATGTTGAGAAAGACCTCATTCTTGGTGAAGCGTTGCAGGTCCTTCTTGATGGTCTCGATGCCGGCTCCCCGCTTGCCGATGACGATGCCCGGCCGCGCGGTGTGGACGTTGACCTTCACTTTGTTGGCGGCGCGCTCGATTTCGACCTTCGAGACGCCGGCGTGCCCGAGCGACTTCTTCACGAACTCGCGGATGGCGATGTCCTCGTGAAGCCACTGCGCGTAGTTCTTGTGCTCGAACCACTTGGAGTCCCAGGTCTTGATGACCCCGAGCCGAAACCCGATTGGATGGACTTTTTGACCCAAGGAAATGTCTCCTACTTCCGCTTCGCGCCCAGTGGCGCGTCGCTGAGAACCACGTGAACGTGGCTGCTTTTCTTGTTGATGCGGCTGGCGCGCCCCATGGCGCGCGGCATGAATCGACGCAGGGTGGTGCCCTGGTCGACCGAGATGGTTTTGACGTACAGCGCGTCGACGTCGACCTCCCCCTTGGAGAGGTCTGTCGCGTTGGCCACCGCGCTGCGGATGAGCTTGGCCACCGGCTTAGCCGCGGCCTTGCGGGTGAACTTCAAAATGTTTAACGCCGAGCCCACCGGTTTGCCGCGCACCAGGGCCGCCACCAGCGCCACCTTGCGAGGAGCCATCCGGAAATCTCTGAGATGCGCCTTGGATTCCATGGTCTTTTCGCTCACTTGGCAGGGGGCGCCTTGGTCACCTTCTTCTCCGCCGAGTGACCGACGAAGGTTCGAGTGGGCGCGAACTCGCCGAGCTTGTGGCCAACCATGTTCTCGGTGACGAAGACCGGGATGAATTTCCGGCCGTTGTGCACGGCGAAGGTGTGGCCGACAAACTCCGGCAGGATGGTGGACCGGCGCGACCAGGTCTTCACCACTTTCTTCTGGTTGCCCTTGATGAGGTCTTCCACCTTCTTCAACAGGTGGGCGTCGACGAAGGGCCCCTTCTTGATGGAACGTGCCATGGGCGCTTCCTCTTACTGGCTTCGCACGCCGGAGCGGCGGCCGCTGACGATGAACTTGGTGGTGCGCTTGTTCTTGCGCGTGGTCAGACCCTTCGTCTTCTTTCCCCACGGGCTCACCGGGTGGGGGTTGCCCTGGCCGCTCTTGCCCTCGCCGCCACCGTGCGGGTGGTCGACCGGATTCATCGCCAGGCCACGCACCGTGGGACGGATGCCGAGCCAGCGGCTCTTGCCGGCCTTGCCAACACGGATGATGTCGTGCTCGATGTTGCCCAGCTGCCCAATGGTGGCCCGGCACTCGAGCAACACCTTGCGAACCTCGCCTGAGGGAAGCCGAATCTGCGCATAGCCCCCCTCCTTCGCCATCAGCTGGCCCGAGGTCCCAGCGGAACGAATCATCTGTCCGCCCCGGCCGGGCTTGAGCTCGACGTTGTGGATGGTGGTGCCGACCGGAATGGTACCAAGCGGCAGGGCGTTCCCCGGACGGATGTCGGCGTCCGGCCCGGCATGCAGCACGTCCCCCACCTGGAGGCCGACCGGCGCGAGGATGTAGCGCTTCTCGCCGTCGGCGTAGTGCAACAGCGCCAGATTGGCGGTGCGGTTGGGGTCATACTCCACCGCCGCGACCTTGGCCGCGACGCCGTCCTTGTCACGGCGCTTGAAGTCGATGACTCGGTAGCGGCGCTTGTGCCCGCCGCCCTGGTGCCGACGGGTGATGTGGCCATGGACGTTGCGGCCCCCCGAGCGACGCATCGACTCGGTCAGCGTCTTCTCCGGCCGGGCCTTGGTGATTTCCGCGAAATCCGACACCGTCGTCAGACGGCGGGCAGGGGACGTCGGCTTGAACTTTCGGATGCCCATTTAGGCCGCCCCTCCCTCGAAGAGGTCAATCTTGTCGCCCGCCTTCAGGGTGACGATGGCCTTCTTGTAGTTGGGCCGCTGGCCGATGCTGCGGCCGACCCGCTTGGTCTTCCCGCGAATGATGTGCGTTCGGACCGCTTCCACATTCACCCGAAACAAGGCTTCCACCGCACGTTGGACGTCGTGCTTGGTGGCCTCGCGGTCCACCACAAAGGCGTATTGGCGGAACTTCTCGCGGGCCCGGTCCAGTTTCTCGGTGATGAGCGGACCCTTGATGACGTCGGTGGCATTCATGCCAGCGCTCCCTCCAGGGCCTTGGCCGCCTCTGAGGTGATGACCAACGCGGTGTGCCGCAGGAGCGACTCCACGTTGACCCCCTCCGGGGGCAGCACGTCGAACTGCGCCAGGTTGCGCACACTTCGGTGGAGCGAGGTGTTGCTCCGCGAGTCCACCACCAGCGCCTCCCGCAGCTTGAGGCCCTCGGTGAGGATGCGCTGGGTGTCCTTCGTCTTGGGCGAGGCCTCGAATTTGTCGAGGATGAAGAGCCGCTTCTCCTTGGCCCGTAAGCTCAGCGCGGCCCGCAGCGCTCCCCGCCGAACGCTCCGCGGAGGCCGGTAGGTGTAGTCCCGGGCCTTCGGCGCCATCGCCTTGCCACCGCCCACCCACTGCGAGGCACGGATCGAGCCTTGTCGGGCCCGGCCGGTGCCCTTCTGCTTGTAGGGCTTCTTCCCACCGCCCGACACCAGGCTGCTATTCTTCACGCCCACCGTGCCACGGCGGCGGTTGACGGCCTGGAATTTGGCGGCTTCGTAGAAGAGATTCGGGTTGGGCTCGGCGCCAAAGACGGCATCGGAGAGTTCAATCTCGCCGACTTTCTTTCCCGCTTGGTCCACCACGTCGAACTTCATGGCCGTTCTCCGTCCTTGCCCCAGGGGTGGCCCCCCAGGTCAGGACTTGATCTCCACGTCGACGCCCGCCGACAGGTCCAGTTTCATGAGGGCATCCAGCGTCTGCTGGGTGGGCTCGAGGATGTCCAACAGCCGCTTGTGGGTGCGAATCTCAAACTGCTCGCGGCTCTTCTTGTCCACGTGCGGGCTACGCAACACCGTGAATTTGTTGATCCGGGTGGGCAGAGGAATGGGGCCGGCGACCTTCGCGCCCGTCCGCCGCGCGGTCTCCACAATCTCCCCGGCGCTCTGGTCGAGGAGCTTCGAGTCGTATGCCTTGAGCCGAATCCGGATTTTTTGAGTCGCCATGCTTCGCTCGTCCTCGACTGACACCTCCCCTCACAGCAAAGAGAGGTGCATCCTCGTACCACCTGGTTTGTCACAGAGCTGCTGCCGACTGCGACGAAGGGGGGCGGCTCTTAGCATTCCCGGAAGGGGGGTGCAACTCCCCTTCCCGAGGCTAAAGCCAGGTGCGGGCGGCCCGAATTCGCACCCTTCCGGCGCGTCGTCCCCAGAAGCCCCACCACCGGACGCCAAGGCGACTTTGCCCGGTTGCGCAACGGTGCAACGGTGCCCATTTTCGGGCACTGCGAGTGCCCCAAACCACCCAGTAGCCAAGGGGGAGGAACCCGGATGGCGATTCAAGCGGCACAGGTGTCGACCGAGGTGCGGGCGCCGCCCGACTCGGTTTGGAAGGCGTTAACCACCGCAAAAATTCTCGGAGACTGCTTTTTTGGAAGCACCATCGAGACGGACTGGAGCGTCGGGCGTCCCATCCTGTTTCGGGGTGAATGGAAGGGGAAGAGATTCGAGGACAAGGGCGAAATCACCGCATTCTCGCCACCGACGCACCTGCGCTTCACCCATTGGAGCGCCTTAGCGGGCACAGCGGACAAGCCGGAGAACTATCACCTGGTCGATTTCCTCCTCTCGCCAAGCGGCGCAGGAACGAAGGTGACTGTCACCCAGGAGAACCAGGATGGAAAGCCCCTCGACACGGGGGCCCAGCAGGCGCTCAGCAAGAACTGGAAATCCATCCTCGACGTGCTGAAAAAGGCAGTCGAGAGCAACCAGGACTAAGTCCCCAAAGCTGCCCCGCGAGGAAAGCCGCTATTCGATGACTTCGGCCACCACGCCGGCTCCCACCGTGCGCCCACCCTCACGCACCGCGAAGCGCAATTCCTTCTCCATGGCGATGGGGGTGATGAGTTCCACCTCAATGGCGATGTTGTCTCCCGGCATCACCATCTCCACGTTTTGCGGCAGCGTCACCGTCCCCGTCACGTCCGTCGTCCGGAAGTAAAACTGCGGCCGGTACCCTTTGAAGAAGGGCGTGTGCCGTCCCCCCTCCTCCTTGGTGAGCACGTAGATTTGGGCCTTGAACTTGGTGTGCGGGGTAATGCTGCCCGGCTTGGCCAACACCTGTCCGCGCTCCACGTCCTCGCGCTTCAGCCCGCGCAGCAACGCTCCAATGTTGTCTCCCGCCATCCCCTCGTCCAGGAGCTTCCGGAACATCTCCACCCCGGTCACCACCGTCTTGGTCGTCGGCCGTAGGCCCACAATCTCCACTTCCTCGCCCACCTTCACCTTGCCGCGCTCCACCCGGCCGGTGGCCACCGTGCCGCGCCCGGCAATGCTGAAGACGTCCTCCACCGGCATCAGGAACGGCTTGTCCGTCGCGCGCTCCGGCGTCGGAATGTAGTTGTCCAAGGCCTCCATCAACTTGAGGATGGAGCCTTCGCCAATCTCCGAGGTGTCCCCTTCCAGCGCCTTCAGCGCGCTGCCGGCCACAATCGGTACCTTGTCCCCGGGAAATTCATACTTCTTGAGGAGGTCCCGCACTTCCATCTCCACCAACTCGCGCAGCTCCGGGTCATCCAGCATGTCCACTTTGTTGAGGAACACCACGATGTAGGGAACGCCCACCTGGCGGGCGAGCAGAATGTGCTCGCGCGTCTGCGGCATCGGCCCATCGGCGGCCGACACCACCAGGATGGCCCCGTCCATCTGCGCCGCCCCGGTAATCATATTCTTCACGTAGTCGGCATGGCCCGGGCAGTCGACGTGGGCGTAGTGGCGGTTTTTGGTGGCGTACTCCACGTGGGCGGTCGCGATGGTGATGCCGCGCTCACGCTCTTCCGGCGCCTTGTCAATCTGGTCATAGGCCAAATACGTCGCCCCGCCCGACTTGGCCAACACCTTGGTGATGGCCGCAGTCAGCGTCGTCTTCCCGTGGTCCACGTGCCCAATGGTCCCCACGTTCACGTGTGGCTTCGTCCTCTCGAACTTCTCCTTGCTCATGGCGCTCTCCCCTCCTCGGTCAGTGCCCCCGCACCCGGGCGATAATCTCGTCGGCGATCGCCTTTGGGACTTGAGCGTAGTGGCTGAACTGCATGGTGTAGGTGGCCCGCCCTTGGGTTCGCGAGCGCAAGTCGGTGGAATAGCCGAACATCGTCGCCAGCGGAACCTGGGCGTCAATGACTTGGACGCCGCCCGGTCGCGGCCCCATGCCCAATATTTTCCCGCGGCGAGCGTTCAGGTCACCGATGACGTCGCCCATGAATTCGTCAGGCGTCACCACCTCACAAGCCATCACCGGCTCCAGCAGCACCGGACCGGCCCGTGCCACGCCGTCCCGGAGTGCCATCGAACCGGCAATCTTGAAGGCGACTTCACTCGAGTCGACCTCGTGGAAGCTTCCGTCGAAAGCGCTCACCCGGAGGTCCACCAGCGGGTAGCCGGCCAGCCCGCCGGACTGCATCGACTCGGCCACTCCGCGTGCGGCCGCGGCGACGAATTCCCGCGGGATTTTCCCGCCGACAATTTCGTTTTCGAAGTGCAGACCCTTGCCCGCTTCATTCGGCGCAAGCCGCAGCCAGATGTGCCCGTATTGGCCCTTGCCCCCCGACTGCCGGATGTACTTCCCCTCCGCCTCCACCTGGCGAGTAATGGTCTCCCGGTAGGCCACCTGAGGCTTGCCGACGTTGGCGTCGACTTTGAACTCCCGAAGCAGCCGGTCGACAATAATCTCCAGGTGCAGCTCCCCCATCCCGGCGATGATGGTCTGCCCGCTTTCGCTGTCCACCCGCACCCGGAAGCTCGGGTCCTCGATGGCCAATTTCGCCAGCGAGGCGCCCAGCTTGTCCTGGTCGGCGACCGTCTTGGGCTCGATGGCGATGTCGATGACCGGCTCTGGGAACTCCATCCTCTCGAGGATGATGGGGCGCCCCTCCTCGCACAGCGTGTCGCCGGTGGTGGCGCCCTTCAGCCCAACCACCGCGGCAATGTCCCCGGCCAGCACTTCGTCAATTTCGTCCCGCTTATCGGCCCGCATCTGCACCAGCCGGCCGATGCGCTCCCGCTTCTGCTTCACCGAATTCCACACCGCCGCTCCGGCGGCCAGGCGGCCGGAATAGACGCGGATGAAAGTCAGCGTCCCGACGAAGGGGTCGGTCATGATTTTGAAGGCCAAGGCGCTGAACGGTGCGTCGTCCCGGGTCTCCCGCACCACATCGTTGCCTCGACTGTCCTTGCCGTGCACCGGAGGGATGTCCAAAGGCGACGGCAAGTAGTCCACCACCGCATCCAACAGAGGCTGGACGCCTTTGAATTTGAAGGCCGAGCCGCACAGCACCGGAAACAGCTTCCGGGCGATGCAACCCCGACGGATGGCGCGCCGCAAGTCCGCTTCGGAAGGCTCCTTGCCTTCGAGGTAGGCGTGCATCACGGCGTCGTCTTGGTCGGCAGCCGCCTCGACGAGACGGGCTCTGGCTTCGGCAGCCCGCGGCAAGAGCTCCAGCGGGATGTCCACCTGGTCGTAGCGGACGCCCAGCTCGCCCTCGGGGAAGACCAGGGCCTTCATCCTCACCAGGTCCACCACGCCGCGGTGCTCCGCCTCGCTGCCCAGTGGCAGTTGAAGCGGCACCGCGTGGGCGCCCAGCTTGTCGTGGATGGACTTCACCGACATCTCGAAGTCGGCGCCGGTGCGGTCCATCTTGTTGACGAAGCAAATCCGCGGCACGCCATAGCGGTCGGCCTGGCGCCACACCGTCTCGCTCTGCGGCTCCACCCCGTTGACGCCGTCAAACACGGCGATGGCTCCGTCCAGCACCCGCAGCGAACGCTCGACTTCGATGGTGAAGTCGACGTGGCCCGGGGTGTCAATCAGGTTGAGGCGGTATTTCTGCCCATTCCGGTTCCAGAAGGCGGTGATGGCGGCGGCGGTGATGGTGATGCCGCGCTCGCGCTCCTGCACCATCCAGTCGGTGGTGGTATTTCCCTCGTCGACGTCACCCATCTTGTGGATGGCGCCGGTGTAATAAAGGATGCGCTCGGTGGTGGTCGTCTTCCCGGCATCAATGTGCGCCATGATGCCGATGTTCCGGTAACGCTCGAGCGGGTACTCGCGGGGCATCGAAGGGACTCTCGAAAAAGGGCCACCGGCTGAGTCCGCGGCGCACGCTTTTGAGTGCGCCCCAGCCAACAACGGCTTCACCTCCGGACCGACCCCCCGGACATTCCAGGGGTCCGCCCGGGCGACCTCACCAGCGGTAATGGGCAAAGGCCTTGTTGGCCTCGGCCATCTTGTGCGTGTCCTCGCGCTTCTTGACGGCATTCCCGCGGTTGTTGGCCGCGTCCATAATCTCCCCGGCCAGCTTCTCCTCCATCGTCTTCTCCCCGCGCGCCTTGGCGTACTGAATCAGCCAGCGCATCCCGAGCGCGACGCGGCGGTCCTGACGGACCTCGACTGGTACCTGGTAGGTGGCTCCGCCGACCCGCCGGCTCTTCACCTCAAGCACCGGCTTGACGTTGTCGAGGGCCTTCTTGAAGGTGCGCAGCGGCTCCTCTTTGGCGCGCTCCTCAATCAACGCGAAGGCGCCGTAGCAAACGCGCTCGGCGATGGACTTCTTGCCCTTGCGCATCAAATCGTTGACGAACTTGGTGACCAGCCGGTCCTGGTACTTCGGGTCAGCGAGGATTTTGCGCTTGGCGACAACACGGCGACGGGGCATCTGTTACTCTGACTTTCTCTCTGCTGGAGACAAGAAGGTGACGGCAGCTCAGCTCGGCCGCTTGGCGCCGTACTTGCTGCGCCCCTGCTTGCGGCCCTGCACGCCCACCGAGTCGAGCGTGCCGCGGATGATGTGGTAGCGAACGCCCGGCAAGTCCTTGACTCGGCCGCCGCGAATCATCACCACCGAGTGCTCCTGAAGGTTGTGGCCCACACCGGGAATGTAGGACGTCACTTCGATGCCATTGGTCAGTCGGACACGCGCCACCTTGCGCAGCGCGGAGTTCGGCTTCTTGGGAGTGGTGGTGTAGACGCGGGTGCAGACTCCGCGCTTTTGCGGCGAGTCCTTCAGCGCCGGGCTCTTGCCCTTCACCTTCAGCTTCTCGCGTCCTTTTCGGACGAGCTGGCTAATCGTCGGCATCCTATGGGGTTCCCTCGGGGACTTTCCCAAAGCGCGTCCGCAGGGCAGAAACCGCCTGACCCGGACCCTCCGGAAAAAGGGCGCTGGTTATAGCGGTGGCTGTGCCGGAGTCAAGCGTCGCTGAAAAAAGCGCAGCGTCGCCAGCGGGCCGCGGGACGTTTTCAGCAGAATGGCAGCTGAAGTCCGGAGGTGGGCGGCGGTCGGTGCTTGCTCAGAGGTCGAGGACCATGACGATGGCGTCCTCCCCCTCGTCCACATAGTAGTTGGGGCGGATTCCTACCGGGCGGAAGCCAAAGTCCCGGTACAAGGCCAGAGCAGCGGCATTGCTGCGACGCACCTCGAGGGTGGCCAGGGTGCAGCGCTTCTCGCGCCCTTGGTCCAAAGCGGACTCCAGCACCGTCCGCGCCACCCCGCGGTTCCGGTGTTCAGGGGCAGTGGCCACGTTCAGCACGTGCAGCTCCTCATGGACAATCCAGAAGATGACGAAGCCCACCAACGTCATCTGCCCGCGGGGCCCGGCCTCCTCGGCCACCAAAATGGTCGACCAGTCATGTCCCAGCTCGCGACGCAGAAGGTCCGCGCTCCACGGGTTGCGGAAGGCGACCTGCTCGATTTCCAGCACCCGGGTCAGGTCGCCGGCGGTCATCGCCCGGACGTGAAACGAGGGGTGCTCCTCGAGCTTCCTCACCGCGTCTCCGCCAGCTCGCCGGGCGGAGCCACAATCCGAACTTGCGCCGCCGCCCGGAGCTTGGCCAGCTCCTCGCGGGCCGCCGCCTCGTAGCGCTGGCGCAACAGCTGCTCGCGCAGTCCGGCACGCGCCTCCTCGAAGGACCCCGGGCTGCCCTCGGCTTCCCAGGCGTGCCGAACCTCAGCGTCACTGACCTGCGCCCGCAGCCGCACCTGCGCGTCCAGCGCCCGTTCCGCCCGGAGGGCCCGGCCGAGGACTTCCCTCAGCTGGCTGAGGTCGGCTCCGGAGCCCTGCAGGAAGCGCTCGAACGCCGGGTGGTCCGGAAAGTGGCTTTCGAAGCGCTGCAGGCGAGCCGCGACGTCCCCAGCCTCCAGCGGAAAGCTTCCCAGCCGGTCGGCCTCGGCGCCGGCCGCTCGCTGGGCGATGGCCAGCTCGAGCGCGCTGCGCAAGGTGGCCTCATCCAGCGGCGTGTTCGCCAGCGACGCTCCTCCCCGCTCCACCATCGCCACCCGCGCCTCGAAGCGCAAGTCGCTGAGAGTGATGACCTGTCCGTCCACTTGGGCCACCACGCGGTCCAGCACCTCGGCCGAAGAAGCAGTCGCCGCCAACACCACCAGCGCGGCGTACAGACGACGCTGGCGCCGGAGTTTCAGCGGGTTAAGCTGCCCGCCCAGGGAGCCCATGGCAGAAGACTACTACCGAGTCCTGGGCGTCGCTCGCACGGCGAGTCAGGACGAAATCAAGAAGGCCTACCGGAAGCTGGCGCGCAAGCACCACCCGGACGTCAACCAAGGGAACAAGGCTGCGGAGGAGAAGTTCAAGCAGCTGTCCGGTGCGTTTGAAGTCCTCAGCGACCCGAAAAAGCGTGCCCTGTACGACGAGTTTGGCGAGGACGCCGCAAAAATGGGGTTCGACCCCAAGAAGGCCGAGGCCTATCGCGCCTACCGTGAGCAGGCCACTCACCGTCCGCCGGAGGGTCCCGACGGGGGGTTCGACTTCAGTGACATTTTTGGAGACCTCTTTAACCGGGGCGAAGACGGCGGCCCCTTTCGGGCACGCGCCGAGGGGCCCTCCCGAGGCGAGGACCTCCATGCGCGCGTCCGCATCAGCTTGCGCGAGGCAGTGCGGGGGACCGAGCGCGCGCTCTCCATTGAACGGCCCGAGGAATGCAAGAAGTGCCATGGCTCGGGCCACATCGGTAAGCCCAAGACGTGTCCCACCTGCGGGGGCACCGGTCGCATCAAGCAGGGTCGCGGTCCGCTCTCCCTGTCCACGCCCTGCCCCGAATGCGGCGGGACGGGGAAAGTCGCGCCGGTGTGCGACGTCTGCGGCGGCTCGGGCGTGGTGGAGCATACCGTCCGGGTGACGGTGAAGATTCCCCCCGGGGTCCAGAATGGCTCGCAAGTCCGCCTCCCCGGCCAGGGCGCCGCTGGGACCCATGGCGGGCCGCCAGGAGACCTCTACCTGGAAACCGAAGTGGAGCCCCACCCCCTGGTCCGCAGGGACGGCGATGACTTGACGATGGAGTTGCCAGTCACCATTCCCGAGGCGCTGTCGGGCGCCGAAGTCCGCGTGCCCACCTTCAACGGAGAAGTCACGGTCAGCGTCCCCGCCGGCAGCCAGGCCGGCCGCAAGCTGCGACTCAAAGGCCAGGGCGTGCCGGCACTCAAGGGCAACGGGCGGGGCGACCTTTACCTGGAACTGAAAGTCCTCGTCCCGGAGCGTCCGACCGCCGAAACCAAGGCCATCGCCGACGCACTGCGGACCGCCTACCGCGGCGATGTCCGCTCGAGCTTGCGGCTGTAACCCACGCTGGACGCCCCACCGCCGCCGCGGGGCCGCCACCCCCGAGCAAACGCCCCGCCCGGCCGCGACTGCGTGTCCCTCTCCCCGGGGAAGTTTGCTGGTAGAACGCTGTCCGTCGATGCGCTCCCAGTCCAACATCCTCGTCCTGCAGACGCCCGGCCGGGGACTGCTTCCCTTCACCGACGCAGTGAAGGACTGGGTCGCTACGCTGGCATCGGGGGACACTGCCTCGGGACTGCTGACTCTCTTCTGTCGCCACACCTCGGCCAGCCTCCTGCTGCAGGAGAACGCCGACCCGGAAGTGCTGGCTGACCTCAACCGCTTCTTTGCCCGACTGGTGCCAGACGGCGACCCGCTGTTTCGACACACCGCCGAGGGGGCAGACGACATGCCGGCGCACGTCCGAGCGGCCCTGACGCAGAGCAACCTCTGCATCCCGGTGATGCAGGGGCAGCTCGCCCTCGGCACCTGGCAAGGCATCTATCTCTTCGAGCACCGCCACCGGCCTCATCGCCGCGAGGTGGTGCTCCAATACTTGGGGTCTTGAGGAAAGCACCATGGGCATTCTGGACTTCCTCGGGGGCAGCGGCCCCGCCAAGGCTCTCAAACTGAAGGCCAAGGTCACCCAGAAGTACGGGGACCCGTTGGCTCGCCAGAAGGCCCTTCAGCAACTGGGCGAGATGCAGTTTCCTGAGGCGGTCAGCGTCCTTCTGTCGCGCTTCACCATCACCGTTGAACCGCAAACCACCGACGCCGATGAAAAGGACCAAGCCTTCGAGTTGGTGCGTGCCCGCGGCGCCGCCGCCGTCCCCAGCGTGACGGAATTTCTCGCCCGGACCGACCTGGCCAGCAGCTGGGCGGTCCGGCTGCTCGCCGCGCTGCTGCCCGAGCCGGAAGTGGTGGGCGTCCTCGTCGGTCAGCTGCAAACGCTGGCCCAGGGCTACACCCGCAATCCAGAGAAGCGTCTGGTCCTCTTGAATTGGCTGGCTGGAAAGGACGACCCGCGCATTGCCCCTGCCGCGCTGCCCTTTCTGGAGGACATGGCCGACGACGTCCGAATTGCCGCCCTGCACACCTTGGGGCCCTTCAAGTACCCGCCGGCCCGCGAGCCGATGCTTCAGCTTCTGACGGCCCCGGACACCGGACGCCGCGTCCAAGTGGCCGCCATCGAGGCCCTCGCCGACAGCGGCTTCGGCGTTCAGGGCTTCCGCGAGAAGGTGGAGGGCCTGCTGCCGGACTCGTTTTTCGTGGACAAGGCCGGCGTCCTCAAGCGGCGCGGCGCGCCTGAGGCGAGCTGAGCCCTCCCCCGCCCGTCTTTTGAAAGGAGCAACCGGCCTTTGTCCGTCCACCAAACGCTGACCCAGGCTTTCGCCCAGGGGCTGGCCACCGCTCTCAACCTCCCGCTGGAAGAGGTGCTGCCCCTGGTCAAACCGGCCGAGGCGGCGCATGGGGACTTAAGTTTCCCGACGTTTGGGCTGGCGAAAACGCTGCGCAAGGCGCCGGCCGCCATCGCCAGCCAGCTCGCGGCGACGGTGCACCTGCCCGACGTGTCCATCACGGCCGCCGGGCCCTACGTCAACGCCCGCTTTGTCAACGCACCCTTTGTCGCGGCGGTGCTGGCCGAAATTCGAAGCGCGCAGCAGCGCTACGGCGGAGGCGCGGAGGGCGTCGGAAAGACAGTCGTCATTGACTACAGCTCGCCCAACATCGCCAAGCCCATCGGCTTTCACCACATCCGCACCACGGTGCTCGGCCATGCGCTGGCCAACCTCTACCGTCACCTGGGGTGGCGGGTGGAAGGCATCAACTACCTGGGCGACTGGGGCAAGCAGTTTGGCTTGGTGGCGGCGGGGTTTGAGCTGTTTGGCGACCCCGCCCAGCGGCGGGACATGGCCCATCTGGTGGAGGTTTACGTCAAGGCCAACGCCCGGGCCGAGGCCGACCCGGCCTTCGACGAGCAGGCACGCGCCTTCTTCCGGCGGATGGAGAAGGGCGACGCTGAGGCGCTCCGCCTGTGGCAGGAATTGCGGGACACGTCGCTCGCTGGCTTTGAGCCGCTCTACGCCCGACTCGGGATTCAATTCGAGCACATCGAAGGCGAGAGCCGCTACGAGGGGCGGATGGAGCAAGTCATTGCGGAAATTGCTCGCACCGTGGGCGTCCGCGAAAGCGATGGGGCGCTGGTGGTGGACCTTCCCTACGGTGAGAACGAACCTCCCATTCTTCTGAAGAAGAGCGACGGCAGCACGCTCTACGCCACCCGCGACTTGGCCGCGGCCGAGGACCGCTGGGAGCGCTTTCATTTCAACCTCGCGCTGTACGTCGTCGCTCGGGACCAGGCGCTGCACTTCGAGCAGGTCTTTCGCGTGCTGAAGGCGATGGGCAAGCCGTGGGCGGACCGCTGCCTCCACGTTGCCTTCGGCCGCATCGCTGGCATGAGTACCCGTAAGGGTGAAGTGGTGCTTCTCTCCGACGTGCTGGACGAGGCCCGGGCCAGGGCGCTGGAGAAGGTGAAGGAAAACCAGGCAGCGGGCAGAATTCACACCGACGACCCGGAGGCCCTGGCAGAGAAAGTGGGCGTCGGTGCTGTCGTCTTCGGCGACCTCAAAAATCGCCGCAACTCCGACTACACTTTCGACTGGGAAGAAGTGCTCAGCTTCGAGGGGCACACCGGCCCTTACCTACAATACGCGCACGCCCGGGCCTGTAGTCTGCTCAGCCGAGGCGGCGGTGTCCCGGCCGAAGCCGAGAGTTCCGCGCTCACCCTCCCCGAGGAGGAGGCGCTGGTCCGGGCGCTGGCGCTCTTCCCACGCGCGGTGCGGGTGGCCGCCGACGGCTATGAGCCGTCCTTCGTCGCCAGCCACCTGCTGGACGTGGCCGCGGCATTCAGCCGCTGGTACACCCTGGGGAACCAGGACCGCACCAAACGCGTGCTGGTGGAAGAGGACGCCCGCACCCGTGCGGCGCGCCTGCTGCTCGCTGACGCGGTGCGCATCACGCTGGCGGTTGGCCTGTCGCTGCTCGGCATTCCGACGCCCGACAACATGTGAGGCCGCCGCCCCCTCTGCCTTGGGGGGCGGCCAGCCCGCGGCCCCAGCGTCGCTTGCCGCCACCAGGTGGAATACAAGGCCCGCAGCAGCGTCCCCATGGAGACGGCTCTGGCCAGTAGCGACACGACAGTCGAGCAAGCCCTGCGGCGAGAATTCGGCGCCGTCGGCCGCTGGTTGGCACGCCGCTACTTCACCAAGGTGCGCTTCTCAGCCGAGGCCGAGGCTGAGTGGCGCGCGCTCTCTGCACGAGGCTTTTTGGTGCATGTCCAGCGCACCAGCTCCTGGGTGAATTTCCTCTACCTTGCCTGGGCACTCACCATCCGCGGACTCCCGCTGCTGCGGGCGGTTGTCAATTTGCGCCCCTGGCTGGTGCGGCCCTTCCGGCGAATGGCCCAGACCGGCCCCTGCGCCGTCCGCTTCGCGTATGCACAGCGAAAGGGCGGCTCAGCGCTGGTGTTTCTGCAGTCCACCGTCCTGGGGCGCGCTCTGGGCCGCCCGGGGCCTGACGACCCCTTCCCGGCGCTGGTGGCGCTCGCCCGCAAGAGCGACCGCCCAGTCTTCCTGGTCCCGGAGCTCTTCGTCTGGGAGAAATGGAATGTCCGACTGAAGCCGGCCTGGGCGGACTACGTCTTCGGAAGCCCCGAGGCGCCGGGCTTTCTGCACTCGGTGCTGGCCTTCTTCCGCAATTACAAGCGCGCCCAATTCCGGGTGGGACCAGCCCTGGACCTGACCGCCCTGGTGCAGGCCTTCGCTGAGGATTCGGACGCGCTCTTGGCAAGAAAAGTGCGCAGCACGCTTCACGTGCACCTGGCCCGCGAGACGCGGACCGTCTTCGGCCCACCCTTCAAGCCGCCCGAGCGCATCATCGACGAGACGCTGCGCGACCGCGTCCTGCGCCGCAGCCTGCAAGTCATTTCGGAGACCTCCGGCCGGAAGTTCGACTCGGTCCAGCGGGAGGCGCGCCGGGACCTCAACGCCATCGCCGCCCGGCTGCATCCGACCGTGCTGGCGCTGGCCAACCAACTGATGAGCCTCATCTTTCGCCTGATGTACGACGGCATTGAGGTGGACGAGGCCGGGCTGGAGCGGGCGATGCGCGCCTCACAGGGTGCACCTGTGGTCCTTTGCCCCTCGCACAAGAGTCACATCGACTACCTGGTGCTGTCCTGGGCGCTGTGGCACCGCGGCTACCAGGCGCCGTTGGTGGCCGCTGGCTCCAACCTCTCCTTCTTTCCACTGGGGCCCATCCTGCGCCGCTGTGGCGCCTTCTTCCTGCGCCGCAGCTTCGGAGGAGACAAGGTGTACGCCGCCACCTTCAAGGCCTACGTCCGCAAGCTGGTCCGGGACGGCGTCCACCAGGAATTCTTCATCGAAGGTGGGCGCTCCCGGACTGGGAAGCTTCTGCCGCCCAAGCTGGGCCTCCTCACCTGGGAGGTGGAAGCCATTTTGGACGGGGCGCGGGATGACTTGGCCTTCATCCCGGTGTCGATGGACTACGAGAACGTGGTGGAGTCGAAGAGCTACTCGCGCGAACTGCTGGGAGCGGAGAAGAAGCCCGAGGACTTGAAGGCGTTGTTGACCGCGCCCAGGGTGCTGGCGCGCCGCTACGGCCGCATCCACGTCACCTTCGCTCCGCCGGTCCGACTTCGCGAGCTGATGCGCAGCCGGGGCCTCGACGACCCGGCTTCCGTCACCGAGGAACAGAAGCGTGCTGTGGTGCGGGCACTCGCCTACCGCGTCATGTACGACATCGCCCGCGTCTCCACCGTCACGCCGCAAGCGCTGGCGGCGACGGCGCTGCTGTCCTTTCGAGGCCGGGGCATTTCAGCGGCGGAGCTCGCGGCACGGGTGGATGTGCTGCGCCGGGTCGCTGAGTCGGAGCATGTGCCGCTGTCGGCGGCATTGGTCGGCGCGAGCTCGGACCCGGCTGCTCCCGGACCGATTCATGAGGCACTCGCCGGGTTTGCCCGCGAGAAAACCGTCCGCATCACCGAGGCGCGCGGGCAACCCGTTTACCAGGCCGATGAGGACCAGCGGGTGGCGCTGGTCTTCTACAAGAATAACCTGATGAATCTGGTGGCGCCGCGCGCTCTGGTGGCGGCAGCAGTCCGCGCCGGGCCGCCCACGGACACCCTGCTGTCGGTGGAGTCGCGAGCCCTTTTCTTGTCCCGCCTCTTCAAGGTGGAATTTCTGTACCGGGTGGGTGCGCCCTTCGAGGACATCTTTCGAGAAACCGTCGACCGTCTGGTGCTCGAGGGCCTTCTCGAGCGGACGGACGGCATGCTGCGGGTCTCCCCTCGCCCCGACGCCGCGCAGACGATGGACTTCTATGCCGAGCTGCTGCGCGACTTCCTCGAGTCGTACCTGCTCGCTGCGCTCAGCCTGGAAGACGTGGCATCCTCGGGCAGCATGGACAAGAGGACCTTCCTCCGGACTGCTCTGGAAATTGGGAAGGCCGAGTACCTGGAGGGGCACCTCCAGGCCAAGGAGGCGCTGTCACGGACCAACCTCGAAAACGCCATTTCCTATCTCCTGGAACGAAGGATTCTCCAAGGGACGGAGAAGCGCTTCTCCATCGGCCCAGACTACGAGACGCCCGCGGCCCGGCGCGCGGTCGTCGAAGCCGTGCGCCGCTACCTGGTGGCTGCTCCAGGCACTGCATCCAGCAGCTGAGGCAAGAGGGATGTCGTTTCAAAGCCTAGCGGCGGAGGGTGCGCCCGGGCGTCGCCCCTGGTTTCGGGTGGCCAGCCCCCCCAAAAAAGCCTAGTGGGCCGCCAGCCTCGGCAGCGTGCTCGCGGCAGCGGCCGAAGGACCGAGCAGCTGCTCGGCTTGGGCCTTCAGCTCCTCCCCCGAGGCCGTCCGCACCCGGGCGACGACCCGGCCCGATGCGTCGATGAAGATGGTGGCCGGGACGCTGTCCAGCCCAAGCGGCCCCAGCATCTCCGACTCGGCCGTGGCCACCGGCAGCCGCAGCTTGAGCGTTTCGACCGCGACCCGCACCCGTCGCGCGTCGGCCTCCAGGGAAACGGCCAGAAAGTGAACTGGCGTGCCCGCCATCTGTGCCGCCACCGCGTCCAACTCGGGCAACTCCCGAGCGCAGACCTTTCAAGTGGGCAGCCAGAAGTTGACTACCCAGGGCGAACCTCGCATCTGTGCCGCGGTGAGGTGCTCGCCGGAAAGCCTCTGCACGGCAAAACTCGCCGGCAGCGAATCAGGCGCAGCGGGCTGCCGATGGCAACCGGAGACAACCAGGGTCGCCGAGGCGAGGATGCAGAACTTGCGCAGCATGGAAGGGGGAGTTGAGTCGCAAAGAGGCTTTCACAGCGCCCCCAGGGGTGGCAAGTTTCTGTGGCGCTTTCCTCCGTGAACCCCGACCCGCGTCCGCTTGTCCCACCTCAGCGCCTGGCGTGGGCCGCGCTGGCGGCCTTCCTCGTCGCTTCCGTTGGCGGTTTCTTTGTCGAACGGCTGAGCCCGGCGGTCGGAGTCTGGTTCAACGAAGTGTTCTGCCTGTTGGGTGTCACTTGGGCCCTCACCCGCTGGAGCGGGCGCGCCCCGGCGGCCTACGTCCGGTTGAGCTGGCCAGGCTGGCCGGCGGTGCTCTTCGCCTTCGCCCTGGCGCTCGCGAATTTCTTTGGACTGGCCGCCCCCATCAACGCCCTCAGCGAGCACTTGGCCCCACAAAGCTGGCGCGAGGTGGTGGACATCACCCACGTCCTGGACCAGTTCTCCGCGTTGGACCTCTGGCTCTTCTGTCTAGGAACGGTGTTCGCCGCGGCCTTCTGCGAGGAGTTTTTGTTCCGCGGCGTGGTGCAGCAGGGCCTGGCCGCGGCGGGAGGGCACCCCTTCGAGGCCATTTCCCGAACGGCGCTTCTCTTCGCCGTGGTCCACCTCAACCCGGTGTGGTTTCCCGCGCTGCTCGAGTTGGGGCTCCTCTTCGGGCTCCTCTTCCAGCGCACCGGTTCTCTGGTGCCATGCATGGTGGCCCACGCCACCACCAACGCGACGTCTCTCGCGCTGTACTTCCTCGGGCGAAACTCCGTGCCCGAAGCGGCGGTGGAGATGTCGACGACGCAAGTCATCGGCATGGCGGGGATGGGCATCATCGCCCTCTTGATGCTTCTGCTATTGGCCCGGCATTTCCCATCCGTCTGGGGGAAGGCGCGGCCGATGGACTTCGAGCGACCCCGCATACCGCTGGGGCGCGCCTTTGCGCCCTGGCTGGTGGCGGCCTCGGTGTGCGCCCTCGGTTGGCTCCTCCTTGACCGCAGGGGGGTCGAGCTCGGCGTGGCCGACTGGCGGGTCGAGCTGCCGGTGGCCCGGGACGACGAGCCGGCCGAAGTTCGCTCGGCGCGCGCCGACTTGAAGGCGCTTCGGGAAAACGTCCACGCTGGCAAGGCCTCCCTGGACAGCTATTTGGAGAGCCGCCGTGCGCTCGGCGAGCGCACCCGCGCGCTGTCCAGCGCGAAGTCGCCCTAGCGCGACGTCCAGCGCTTCACGCGGAGCGCAGCGCCAGCCATGGCGGTGCTCACTGCTCCGGCGTCGAGGTCGCCTTCCACCTCCACCCGCCCGCCGTCCTTCAGCCGTCCGGTGTCGCCCAGCAATTCGTAGTGCTTTCCATCCTCAGCTTCCAGCACCCACGCCCCGGCACCCAAGTCCCGAAATGTCACGCGGCCCTTCAGTTTCATGCCTTCTCCCGCTTCGCCAACAGTGCCCGGGCAAGCACGGCGCAGGCAATGGCATTGCCCACCAGCCACGGCAGCGCCAAGGCCCGAAAGGGCAGCCAGGACAGCCCGGGAGCCTGCGTCCAGGCGGCGTAGGCCAGAAAACCGGCAAAGCCGAGGGCAATCCCGGCCGCCACCGGCCGGAAGCCCTTCCAAGCCATCGCCGGCACCGCTAGCAGCAACGGCACCAGCGCGCTGTAGAAGAAGGGGTGGGCCAGCCGGCCTCGTCCGAAGATGATTCGCTCCAGTCCGGAATGGGCAAGGAGAGCGCGTTCACCGCGGCCGGGGAACTTCCCACCCACTTCTGCCAGATGACACGAAGGACGAAAAAGCCTACCGAGGAGAGCAACAGGGGCAGAAGCAACTTCGGGTCGAGTAGGACGTTGAGGACGCCCCCGGGGCGCACTTTGGGATTCAGCGAAAGAAGCAGCAGCATCAGGATGGCCACGCTCGCGGCCAGCGGCTGCCAGTCCACCGGCCTGCTCGCCCCCAGCGCGCGCAACGCCCCAGCGGCATCCAACAGCCCGTGCCCGCGCTGGGCGTCCCAACCCCCTGCGCCGGAGGCACCGGCGTACAGGGCCTGCTCCACCTGGTCCGGCGTTTTCGCGCCCGCGGCGAAAAGAAGCGCCGCGACACCCGAGACGTGCGGGGTCGCCATGGAGGTGCCCTGAAAGGAAGCGTACAGGGGCTGGCCCGGAGCGCCTTTGGCGATGGTGGCTTGCAGAATGCCTCCCTCCTCGCCCTGCCGCTTGTCGCCACCGGGCGCCAAGAGGTCCAGCTGTTCTCCCCAGGCTGAGTACGGCGTTCGCGTCCCATCCGGCCCGACTGCACCGACGCCGACGGCGCCGGCGTAGGCCGCCGGGTAGGCCACCGTTCCGGCCCCATGGTTGCCGGCCGCCGCCACCACCACCGCTCCGTGGCGCCTGGCATAGGCCACCGCATTTTCGATGACGCGGCTGTAGCCGAAACCACCCAGGGAGAGGTTCAGCACCTGGGCGCCGTGGTCCACTGCCCAGCGGATGCCATCGGCGATGTCGGCCGAGTTCCCAGTGCCGGCCGCGTCCAGAACCTTGATGGGCATCAGCGTCGCTTCGAAAGCAATCCCCGCGACGCCCTCGCCGTTGTTGGTGGCCTGGGCGATGGTGCCCGCCACGTGCGTCCCGTGGCCGTTGTCGTCGTTGGGGTGCTCGCCGTCATGCACGAAGTCGTACCCCGGGGCGAAACGGACGCCCTGGAGGTCTGGCACTCGGACGAAGGGACCGCTCGTCTCATAGGCGATGCCGGTGTCCAACACGGCGACGGTGACGCCCTTGCCATGCGACATCTCCCAGGCCTCGGGCATGCCGATGAGCCGGAGGTTCCACTGCTTGGGGTAGAGCGGGTCGTTCGGACTCCACGCTTGGGCCTGGTAGGTCAGCAGGGGCTCGGCCAACTCGACGTCGGGGCTTTGCCGAATGGTGTGCAGCAGCGCGTCCACGTCCTCGACGCCGTCGATGAGTGCGACGCCGTCCCGCGGCCCCTCGACCGAGTTAAAGCGAACCGAGACGCCCCAGCTTGCCGCGCGCTCGGCAAGCTCCTCCGCCGAGGTGCCGTCGCGGAAGTCCACCACCACGCGCCCCGGCACCCGGCCAGCCGTTTCGTCCCCGGCGCGGGTCCGCTTGTCATGGCGCGGCCCAGCGCTGCAGGCCACCAACGCACTGCCCAACACTCCCACCACCACCGCGCGCATGGACACGCTCTTCCAACCTCCGCAGCAATCTACCTTCTTACGCAGAAACCGCGGCGCCATTGTCCCAGTGCGCCATGGCCCGTCCTTTCAAGCACTTGGCGCGAGCCCTGGCAGCCATTGGGCCACAGCGCGGCCCACCTCCGGGAGGTTGCGAAGAAAGCGCGCATCGGTACCCGCAACCACCACCAGCCTCCCACCGGCCTCGGCCACCGCGGCCGCCAGGGCAGCGCGCGGGAGCGGCTCCTGCTCCCCCACCACCACCAACAGCGGATGTCGCACCCGCGCCAGCTCCTCCACCTCCACGCCCAGCGGACTGACCAGCGCTAGCCCGGCCAGCCCGGGGTGCATGCCTTCAAGACCCAGCACCGTCGCAGCCGAGCCCCCGAGCGAGGCCAGGGCCAAAGCCGCGGTGCGGGTGTTCTCCTCCAGCACGCGCATCGCGGCCTCAATGTCCTGCGCTTGGGCCTGCTCGCCTCCGGGCTGCCCGGCACTTGCACCGACGCCGCGAAAGTTGAAGCGCAGCGTGGGGTGGCCAGCCTGGGTGACGGCCCAGGCCAGTTCCGCCGCCACCGGCTGCTCCATCCCGCCCTTCCCGGGGGGGGCGGGACGATGAGGAGCGGCGGAGTCAGCGTTCCGCGGTGCGAGAGGCCTTCGAGGACACCGCCCGCCGTCGGGATGATGGTGGAGCGTTCCAAAAACTGCCCTTTGGTCACCACGGCTGCACCCGGAAAATGTGGAATTTCAGGTAGCGGCCCTCTGGAAAGGCGAGCGCGACGGGATGGTCGGCCGGTTGGTAGCGCTCCTCCACCAGCGTCAAGTCGACACCCGCTTTGCCCGCGGCCTCCTTCAGCGCTGCGAGAAAGGCCTCCGGCGACACCCGGGCCGAGCAGGAGGAGGTGGCCAGCAGGCCCCCCGGCGCAACCAGCGCCAGGGCCTGGCGATTCAACGAGGCGTAGCCGTCCAGCGCCGCCTCCACCGCCCGCTGCGTCTTGGCAAAGGCCGGCGGGTCAAGCACCACCATCTCAAACTGCCGCCCCTCCTCCCGAAAGGACTGGAGGAGGCGAAAGGCGTCGGCGGCGAGGAAGTCATGGCGCTCAGGGTCAAGGCCGTTCTCGCGGAAATTCTCGCGGGCGAGGGCAATGGCGTCTGCGTCCTGGTCGACGCTAAAGACGTGGGTTGCGCCTCCCAACGCCGCGTTGACGCTGAAGCCGCCGGAGAAGCAAAAACAGTTGAGGACCCGCGCCCCCCGCGCCACGGAGCGCACCAGGGCGCGGTTCTCGCGCTGGTCGAGGAAGAAACCCGTCTTCTGCCCGCGCCAGGGGTCGACGCGAAAGCGGACTCCCTTTTCCTGGATGGTGAGTGTTTCCGGCGCCGCACCCCACAGCAGCCGCCCCCCGCCCCGCCCCTCGTCCTCTTCCAGCGTGTCGCCGTCGCCGGGCTGGTCACGGCCGAGAATGCCGGTGAGTTCGGGCAGCACCGAGCGCAGCGCCGACACCAGCATCGGCCGGTACGCAGTCAGCCCGGCCGAATACAGCTTAACCACCGCCAGGCGGCCGTAGAGGTCCACCACCACGCCGGGGAGCCCATCGCCTTCCCCGTGGACCCAGCGGAAGGCGTCGGTGGCCGAGAGGTCCAGCAGCTGCCGTCGCAAGCGCAGGGCCCGCGCCACTCTGCCCTCGACGAAGGTCTGGTCAATCGCCTCTCGCACGTCCCGGGTGAGGACGCGCACCGCAATCGGACTGTGCGGGTCGAAGTAGCCGCGGGCGACGAATTTTCCCCCTTCGGTGAGGTCCACCACGCTCCCCGGCGGAATGCGTGGCAACCCTTGAAGGCCCTTGCGGAATACCCAGGGGTGCCCGGCACGCAGATGGCGCGCCAGGCCGGGGCGCAGCGCCAGGCGGACGACGTTCACCGTCGCGCCTTTTGCCGAAGAAGCGCCCGTGCGACTTCCTCGAAGCCGCGGCCCTCGGCGGCCCGCGTCACGTAACGGGGTGGGTCACTCAGTTCGTCCAAGACGGCGCGGACGTTGGCTACCCCAATGCTGAGATGGAAGGCGGCAAACAACGGAGCGTCGTTGAAGCTGTCTCCCACGTAGACAAAGGCCTGCTGGGCCTTCTGGAGGCTACTGCGCCACTCTTGACGTAAGAAGCGCCGCACCATCCACGCCTTGTTGAAGTTTCCCACCCAAGCGTTGACGTGCACGCTGGAGCGCACGGCGTGCAGCCCACGGCTTCGGAGGAAGGTTTCCAGCCTTCCCGCGGCACGGGCGCCGAGTTTCACGTCCTCGTTGTAGTCCACCGCCAAGTCCACCTCGGCAAACCGACTGTCCGTCGAGAGTCGCGCTCCCGGGACGGCCAGAAGCGCGGCGGCGACTTCCCGGACCAGTCGTCCCCGGCTGCGGGCCCGCGCCAGCCGCGATTGCGCATACACCTTGCGCAGTCTCCCAGCACGGCCTCGCACCACATAGAGGCCCCCATTTTCAGCAATCACGCCAGCCACGGGAAGCGTCCGCAGCCATGCCTCGGCGTAGCCCGACGGCCGTCCAGTCACCAGCACCACCGGAAGCCCAGCCTGGTGCAGTCGCTCCAGCGCGCGGAGGGTGGAGGCGCGCAGGAGCCCCCCGGTGGTCAGCGTGCCGTCGACGTCGGTGAAGACGCCGCGGACGTGGCGGAGGTTGGCCGACTTGAGCGGCGTCATGGCTGACGTCGCAGCCACACGCGTCAGCCGTCCGACTCGGTTTCGGCCAGTCCAGCCAGCACGCGGCGGAAGTCCTCCACCACCGTCCGGGCCTCCGCCGGGGGCAACTGCGCCAGCATCTCGGGGCTGTGGCTCCCAAGGAAGTCGTCCAACGGGGCGTCTCGTCCGTGCAGCTGCCGAGCAAGAACCGCGGCCTCGGCGAGCTCCCGGGCGGCGCGCGCGGGGTGCGCGCCGAGCCACTCCTCGGCCTGCTCCAACCGCACCGCGGTCGCCGCCCAGGCGGCGTGGTCGTGTTCGACCAGCATCGCCCGTTGGCTGACGGCCGACAGACCGCGCAGCCAGGTGGCGAATTCGCCCGCGAAGGTGAGGATGAGCTCGCCTGCCCCGGCAATGTCCGTCTTCACCCCCCGAAGCCGGGCCCGTGCCTCCACCAGGAAGCGCTTGTCTTGCGCGCGCAGCGAGCGGTAGGCGGGGCTCCCGCCGAAGGCGTCGAGCTCAGCACCCAGCTGAGAGGCGTGCCATTGGACGTCTTCAAACTTTGCCCCGCGCAGGGCCTGACAGCGGCCATCGACGGTCCGCCGCAAGTCAGCCAAGGCCGAGCGGACGGCGAGCGCGGCTTCGAGTTCCTCGGCATGACCAGGAACCAGCGCCTCGCGCGGGAGGTCCGCGTACCGGCTGGCCACGTCGAAAACCAGGTTCCCGACCTGCTCGCGGAAGCGGCTGCGGAATGACTGCACCTCCGCCAGGAGGTTCCAGCGGTCGGACACCACCGCCGGCGTGCGCACCCGCTCTCCCAGCTGAGCAACCAAAGCCGCCAGTTCATCGGATTCCCGCCGGAGGGTGCGCTGCACTTCTGCCGTGCGGATTCGGTCCGGGTCGACGGACACTTCCTCCACCGTGGCATCCAGCAGCGAGGCCAGGTCCGTCCCGTGCGCCCGGGGCTCGAGCTCGCTGCGCACCGACGTCACCAGGGTGTTGACGCCCTTCACCGTCTCGGCAATGACCGGCGCCACCTCCTCCCACAGGGCCAAATCCCAGGAGGCGTCACCAACCGGTATTTCATAGCGGACGAAATCCACGTCCGAAAGCTGGTGCAGCGTGTGGGCCGCTGCCCGAAACACCGTGCGCAGCCGGGCGGCGAGCGCCGGGTCCGGAACCTGAAGCAGGACGCCGTCAAGCTTGGGGGGAAGCGAGGGGGGTTGGGACAAGGGCAGAGGGGCGCCAGTGCGAGGTGCGTGCGTCTCGACTAGCTTGCCAGGGAAGCCTGCCCTCGGTCCAAGAAAGGGAGCGCCGCCCAGCCATGGGATTCTTCACCGCGCGAGGCCTGCGGCTTCACTTCGAGGACTCGGGCACCGGGGTGCCGGTGCTCCTGTTGCATTCCTTTCCCCTCTCCGGCGCCCTCTTCCACCCACAGGTGTCGGCCCTCTCCTCCCAGGCGCGCTTCGTGATTCCAGACCTCCGCGGCTTTGGGCAAAGCGCCGCCGGCGAGGGCCCTGCCACCATGGAGGAGCTGGCCGAGGACGCCCTTCTGCTGTTGGACCACCTTCGGATTCCGGCGGCGGTGGTGGGCGGCTCCTCCATGGGAGGCTACGTGGCCTTGGCACTTCTCCAACAGGACCCCGGCCGCGTCCGGGGCCTGGTGCTGGCCGACACCCAGGTGGGGGCAGACAACGAGGCGACCCGCGCTGCCCGGGAAGCCCTGGCCCAGGAAGTCCTCGCCGGGGGGATGGGGGTGCTGGTCAGGCGGCAGCTGGCGCCTCTGCTGAGCCCTTCGGCGTCCGAGGAAATCCGGACGCTGGTGGCGGACCTCATCCGCGCCAATCCGCCGGCCGGCGCCGCCGCGGCGCTGCGGGGCATGGCACTTCGCCCCGACCGCCGAGACATTCTCGCCCGCTTTGCCGGCCCTGTCCTGGTGGCGGTGGGCGCAGACGACGTCCTCACGCCACCGGCCAAGGCCCGCGAGATGGCGAGCCTCACCTCCCAGGCCACCCTGGCCGTATTCCCCGGCGCCGGCCACCTGCCTTCCCTGGAAGTCGCTGCCTCCTTCAACCAGGTCCTCGCCCGGTTTCTCGAAGGCTTTTCCCCGTAAAAGGCCGTCCCGTCACCCGAGGCCGGGCATGGCCAGGGCGCGCAGCCATTGGCGGCGCCCCGGAGGCGAGCTGGCATGGAGAACCATCAACGGGGCGGGCGGGTCGGCCACCAGCCCGAAAGCGGTCGCCCACCCCAGGAGTTCCGGACAGTCGGCTGGCACGTCGATGCGCAGTGGGCCGGGGTGGCCCTGGGAAAGCTCCTCCGCCAGCGCAAGCGCCACCAAGGAATCCGCCGCGACAACGGGCCCAAGCGTCCGCCGCGCGCCCGCGCACCAGCCGAGGCCATAACCCACCAGCTGCTGGCCCTCCTCCACCACCCGCGCCTCGTCCGCCATCGCGAAAAGTGCTTCCAGGTAGCCGGCCCGCGGGGCACCGAAGGCGACTTCGTCGAGTTGCGACACTTCGGCCAAGTCCGCCGCCCCCATGCGCCGAAGCTGCCGGCCATTCAGCAGGGGCGCGGCGGCGCGTCGCCGCCGGCTGCCGACGAAGCGACAGACGCTACCGGCGATGCGGAAGCCCAGTTGGGCGTAGAGGGCCTGCCCCTGGGCCGTGGCGTAAAGGAAGACCGGCATGGGCCCGGCCCTGTCCAGGGCGGCCTCCATCAGCGCCCGGCCCAGCCCCCGGCGGCCCCAGGCTGGGGCAACGCCCATCAGGCCGACGCTGGCGGCCGCATCCCCGAAGCGGTTGAGGACCACGGTGCCGACCAGCGAGCCGTCCGGCGCCTCCACGCCGAAGCCTTCGCCTTGGGACAAGAGGAGGTGCCACTTCTGCCTCTCCCACGGCCAGTGGATGGCAGCGCAGAGGGCCTCGCACCCAGGCAAGTCGTTGAGAGTCAGCGCTCGCACCTCACCCGGGGGACGCCTCACCCCAGCACCCGGGCAAAGAAGCGACGCAGGTTGAGGCCGAGAAGCTTTTCCACCAACGGCCAGGGGTGTCCGCGAGCCAGCAGCACCTCCGTCAGCCGGGGCAAGTCACTCACGTCGCGCATGCCGCGCGGCAGCGGGACGAAGCCGTCGTAATCGCTCCCCAGGCACACCGCCTCCTCGCCGGCCACTTGGACGGCATGCTCCAGGTGACGGGCCACGTCGCTGAGTTCGCGGCCACCGAGGTAGTTGGTGCCGAAGAGGATGCCCACCACCCCGCCCCGGTCGGCGATGGCCCTCAACGCGGAGTCGGAGAGGTTGCGCCAGCTTGCGGACGCGCCCTGGACGCCGGTGTGAGAACAGAAGACCTGCGCCTTCTGCTGTGCGAGGAGCGCCTGCAGAAGCCTCGGCGAGGCGTGCGCCACGTCGAGGGCCAGTCCGGCTGCGCCCATCGCCTCCACCACCTGGGCGCCCAAGGGCGATAGGCCACCGCCTCGCATCCCCGGCGTCGCTGCTCCCCCCAGGGTGTTGGCCGACAAATGGGTGAGGCCGAGGAAGCGCACCCCCAAACGGGCCAACTCCGCCACCCGGTCGACGCTTCCCTCCAGGGCATGGCCGCCTTCAATGCCGAGGACGCAGGCCAATTGACCCTCGCCTTCAGCGGCCTCCAACTCGCTGCGAGATGTCACCACCCGGGCGCGCGCCGCCGGGTCGTCGCAGAAGGCATGCAAGCGGGCAATTTGAAATTGCGCCCGGGCCCAGGGGCTTCTGCGTGCGGCGGCCGGCCAGCCCTGCCAGACGGCGAACGGCCAGAAGCCACCCACCACCGGGAAGCCCCGGGTGACGACGGTAAAGGCTTGCAGGCGAACTCCAGCCTCGCGCAGGCGAACAAAGTCCACGTGACCGTTGCGCTGTCGCACCCGGAGGTCGCGGTTCCAAAGCAAGCTGTCGGCGTGCGCATCTGCGACGTACGCCGTGCGGTGCAGGGAGACGAAGTCCACAGGCTGGTGGGACAGAGGTTAGACTGAAGGGCCGCCATGAAGCCCGAGTCAAGAGTCCTCGCGCTAGAAGCCGACCGACGCCAAGCCAGCACCATGCTGGTTCCTCGAGAGGCACTCCGCTTTGACTTCCACGGCGCCAAATTCCGCCTTCCCCGGGATGCCTCGCTGTTGGGTTGGGTGGCAGACCAGTTTCTGTACGGCGAAGTCACCGGCATCCAGTGCGGCCACTGGCTCTACGGCGCGCCCAGCCTCGAGGCGGCCAACTTCTTTGCCCGACAAGCAACCGAAGAGCTGGCCCACGTGCGCGTCTTCCTCCGGCTGCACACCTTGCTCGGGACGCAGCCCGGGCCGGCCCATCCGGTGGTGCGGTGGCTGTCCACCGGAGGCATGGGCAGAGACTTCGCCGAGCACGTCAGCACCGAGATGGCAGTCGGCGAAGGGATGGTGCTGGCCGTCTTCCAGGCCCTCATCGACACCGTCGACGAGCCTGCCGTTGTCCGCCTGTTGGAAGGCGCGGCCCGCCAAGAGGAGCGCCATGTGGCTTTTGGAGAGCAGCAGACGCTGGCCCTGGTCCAAGCGGACTCCCGCCTGGCAAGCGTGCTGCTCGGGATGAACCTCCTCTCCCTGCTCGCCCTTCCACGCCTTGCGCGCCACGTGCAACGGCAGCTGGGGCAACGGCATGAGGTGCTCTCGCAGGCGGAGGCCTTTTTGCGGCACGTGGTGGACGTGACCGAATTGCGCCTGCAGCGAATGGGACTGCTTCAGGGGCGCCTCTCTGAATTGAGTGCCTGGCGCAGGGCCTGGCTGTTGGCGCGTGCCCAGCTGCACCGGTTGGCGGCGCGCTTTCGCCGGCCACGGCGCCTCACCGACACCTACCTTCAGGACCCGGACATCCTCGGCCGATGAAGCCCAGTAGCCAGAAGCTGCGGCTGACCGTCAACGGGGCGCGGCAAGAAGTCAACGCTGGCGCCACCGTCGTCGAGCTGCTCCACGCACTGGGCATTCGAGGCCGGGTGGCGGTGGAGCGCAATGGCACCGTGCTGCGTCAGGCGGAGCACGCCGAAGTGCAACTGGCCGAGGGCGATGTGCTGGAGGTGGTGACCTTCGTAGGCGGCGGGGCGTAAAAGCGTGCCATGGACGACGCTTTGGTCATCGCTGGCAAGCGCTTCACCTCGCGGCTGCTCATCGGCACTGGGAAATACCCCAGCTTTGAAGTGATGCAGCGTTGCCACGAGGCCTCGGGCGCACAGCTGGTCACCGTCGCCGTGCGCCGCTTGGACCTCAAGGCGGAAGGCGCTGCGTCCCTCCTCAGCTGGATAGACACCTCCCGCGTCACGCTGCTTCCCAATACCGCCCTCTGCTACAGCGCCGAGGAGGCGGTCCGCACCTGTCGCCTCGCTCGAGAGCTGGGAATGAGTCACTGGGTGAAGCTCGAGGTGCTGGGAGACGAGAAGACGCTTTTCCCGGACGTCGAGCAGACACTCTCGGCGGCCCGGACGCTGGTGAAGGAAGGCTTCGTCGTCCTTCCCTACACCACCGATGACCTCATCATCGCACGCAAGCTCGAGGACGCTGGCTGCGCGGCCGTCATGCCCTTGGCCGCGCCAATAGGTTCAGGCCTCGGCATTCGCAATCCGCACCACCTTCGACTCCTCCGCGAGGCGGTGAAGGTGCCAGTCATTGTCGACGCCGGCGTCGGAACGGCATCGGACGTCGCGGTGGCGATGGAGCTGGGGTGCGACGGCGTGCTCCTCAACACTGCCGTGGCCGAAGCTCGGGACCCGGTCCGGATGGCCCGGGCCATGAAGCTGGGCATCGAGGCCGGCCGCGAGGCGTTTCTCGCGGGCCGAATTCCGCGGAAAGCGTACGGCTCCGCGTCCAGTCCCCTCGACGGGCTGCTGGGCTAAGGGGGGCTCGGGCGCTGCGCCTCCTGCTGGTCACCGACTTCTCCTTGGGCCAGCAACGGCTCCTCTCGACGCTTGAAGCGGTTTGTGCCCTCGGTCCGCGGGTGGGCATTCAGCACCGCCACCCGGAGGCTGGCACGCGGGCCTTTCTGGCCGAGGCACGCCTGCTCGCCGCGCTTTGCCGGCGTTGGGCCAACCCCTTCTTCGTCAACGGACGCCTGGACGTCGCGCTGCTGGTGGGCGCCCACCTGCATCTGCCGGTGGATGGCCCCACCCCGGCCGACGTCCGCCGCCACCTGCCGGAGGGCCGCTGGGTGAGTGCTGCCGTCCACAATCCGATGGAGTTGGCCCGCGCCGACGGGGCGGATTTGGTGCTGGTGAGCCCCGTCTTCCCGCCAACCTCCAAGCCCACCGACTCTCGGCCCACCCTCGGGGCCGAGGGCTATGCACGACTTCGCGCCCTGGCAGGGTGCCCCGCGCTGGCATTGGGCGGCATCCGCCTCGAGCGACTGGCCGGGCTGGGGGCGGTGGAAGGCGTCGCCGTCCAGAGCGCGGTGCTGAGGGCCGAAAACCCAGCTGCCGCTGCCGCCGCCCTGCTGTCTGTCCTGGCTGGCCCCCAAGCGCCCCAAGAACCACTGCCCCCAGGGCAGCTGACGGCCCTGGGCACGCAGGCGCCCCTTTGAATCTTGCGCGGGACACTGAAACACGACAGGAAGGGCTGCCGGTCGCCCGCGCCCTCGCCCCTGTGGACGTGTCCAACGCTCTGGAATGCAACGACGTCAGTAAGCGCTACGGCCAGAGGTGGGCCCTCGCGCGGTTGAGTTTCGTGCTGCCTGTCGGAGCGAGCCTCTTGCTCACCGGCCACAACGGCTCCGGGAAGACGACGCTGTTGCGTCTGTTGGCCACGCTGCTTCGCCCCACCACCGGTGAGGTGCTGGTCTTCGGCGAAAACGCCGTCGCCGCCCGCTCCACCCTCCGCCCGCGCATTGCGCTCCTGGGACACACCAGCTTCCTCTACGAGGACCTCACCGCCCGAGAGAATTGTGTCCTTTTGGCACGGCTGCTTGGCCGGCCGCTGGTCGACATCGACGGACTGCTGGAGCGGGCTGGACTTCGGGGGCGTGCTGACCAGACGGTGCGGACCTTCTCGGCCGGGATGAAGAAGCGTCTCGCCATCGCTCGGTTGCTTCTTAAACAGCCGAAGTTGGCGCTGCTCGACGAGCCGTTTGGCGAGCTCGACCCCTCCGGTTTGGCCGAGATGGAAGAGCACATCCGCAGCTTGTCGCGCTCAGGCACCACCGTGGTGCTGGCCACCCACCAAGTCGAGCACGGACGAAGCCTCTGCACTCAGCATCTGCACCTGGCCGGGGGACGGGCCAGCGCAGTATGAGCGAGGCCCGCGCTCCCAGCCTCCTTGGTGCCACCTGGGTGCTGGTGCGTAAGGACCTCTTGCTCGAGTGGCGCACCCGCGCGCGCGCCAACGCGCTGGTTTTCTTCGCCCTGGCGACGCTTCTCCTCTTCTCCTTTGCGCTTGGACCGGACACCACCATTCTTCGGCGCGCAGCCGGAGGGACGCTGTGGCTGTCCATCCTGTTGGCCTCGGTGCTCGCCCTGGGGGAAAGCTTCCGGGTGGAACAGGAGAACGCGGCGCTGGACGGACTGCGGTTGGCGCCAGCGGACGCACGGGCGCTGTTTCTGGCCAAGTCTCTGGCCAACGCGGTGCTGCTCCTGCTGTTGGGGGCAGTCATTTTGCCGGTGCTGGCGGCGCTCGCGGGGGTGACGCTGGTGGAGGGCCCGGCCGACATTGCCGCCGTCCTCGTCCTGGGCGCTTTGGCCATCGCCGGGCCAGGGACCCTCTATGCGGCCATCGCCAGCCAGGCGCGGGCCCGCGACGTCCTTCTCCCCTTGCTCCTCTTCCCGCTCCTCATCCCCGCCCTGGTGGCGGCGGCCAAAGCCACCGCCCTGGTCTTCGAGGGCGACCCAATGCTTCAGTTCGGGTCCTGGCTTGGGCTTTTAGCCGCCTTCGATGTGGTTTATTGGAGTCTGGGCTTCGTTCTGTTCCCCCGCGTCGTCGAGGATTAACGGCTCTTCAGGGCACCCATGTTCCACGCACTGCTCACCCTGGTTGGCATCTTGGTGGTGTCCGGCAGCCTCTACGCGCTGGTGCGCGGGCCGGCCAGCCTCCGCTGGGCGGTGGCCGCCCTCGGTGTTGGGCTGTTGGTCTCGGGGGCCTGGTACGGCCTCTTCCGAGCCCCGCCGGACCGGGAGATGGGGGACGTCCAGCGCATCATGTACGTCCATGTCCCGGCGCAGTGGATGGCGCTGATGGCGGTGACGCTCAACTTCTTTTGCTCAGTGGCCTACCTGTTTCGTCCCCGCTGGTCGACGGACGCGCTGGCCGAGGCCTCGGCTGAGGTGGGGCTCTTCTTCGGAGCCCTGGGCCTGGTCCTGGGGAGCATCTGGGGCAAGCCCACCTGGGGGGTGTACTGGAGCTGGGACCCACGACTCACCAGCGAGGCGATTCTGTTGGTGGCTTACGCCGGCTACCTCGCGCTGCGGCGCTTCATCGACGACGCTGAGCGGCGGGCGGTGTGGTCGGCGGTGGTGGGCATCATCATCGCCGTGGACATCCCCATCATCTGGTTCAGCGTCCGCTGGTGGCGAAGCCTCCACCAGATGCAGTCCTCACCCAGCACCGTCGACCCGGACATGGCACGGGCCCTGCGTTGGAACGCCTTCGCCTTCCTCGCGCTGTGGCTGGTCTTCCTTTCAACCCGCTACCTCATCGCCCGGGCGCGCACCGAGCGCGAAGTGGCCCCGCCGCCGCTGGTGGCGGACGTGGCCGAGGTGGCGACGTGAGTCCACTGCCCGCGGTGGTAGCGGCCATGGGGCACATCCAAGGCGGCTGGAGCTACGTCTGGACGGCTTACGGCATCACCTGGTGCGCGCTTTCCCTCTACGCCTTGAGCCTCTGGCTTCGCTGGCCGAGGAAGGAGCCCTAACCCCAACATGGCGCTCAAGCGCACCACCTGGCTTGCTCTCGGAGCTCTCCTCGTCGCTGGCGGAGCGCTGGCCTTCATCGTCGGCGTCCTCGGCAACCTCGGCAGTAACCTCGTCTACTACTGGACCCCGGCGGAGATGCTGGCGGCCGGCAGCAGGGCCTACGGCGCCACCATCCGCCTCGGAGGGATTGTGAAAAAAGGCACCGTGGCCTGGGACACCGGACACACCGAACTCAACTTCCGGGTGGCCAACGACGCAACGCCCACCGCGGTCAGCGTACCGGTGAAGGTGCGGGAGACGCCGCCGCAGATGTTTCGTGAGGGCATTGGCGTGGTGGTGGAAGGAACGTTCGACAAAAGCCAAGTCTTCAACTCCAACCGGTTGATGGTGAACCACTCCAACGAATACCGGCCTCCCAAGCCAGGCGAAGGGGACCACTGGAAGGACACCCTCAGCACCGACACCACTTCCGCCGCGAGGGTGAAGTGAGAGGGACCCTCGGTTACTCCTTCGTCCTGGCCGCCCTGTTGTGCGCCATTTTTGGCGCCGTGGTGGGCATCGAGGGCGGACTGCGGCGCCGCCCGACGACGCGGCTCTGGGTCGAGCGGGCCACCACCGGCTTTTTCCTCTGCATGCTGGCGGCCAACCTGACCATGGTGTGGGCGCTGGTGACGCATGACTTCAGCGTTCACTACGTGGCACAGGTGGGGAGTCGCTCCACCCCACTCATCTATACGGTGGTGTCACTGTGGAGCGCGCTCGAAGGCTCCATCCTCTTCTGGGGAGCCATGCTCGGCACCTACCTGTTTGCGTTCTCGCGGGTGCAGCGCCACGCCACCGGCCGCAACGTCGAGTTGGCGCTGGGCACCATGCTTGGAGTGGCCACCTTCTTCGCCTTTCTCATTGCCGGGCCGGCCAACCCCTTCGGACCGGTGTTTCCGGTTCCACCCGACGGACCGGGGCCCAACGTTCTTCTGCAGAACGACGTGTTGATGGTCATTCACCCGCCGATGCTGTACTGCGGCTACGTCGGCATGACGGTGCCCTTCGGCATCGCGGTGGCAGCACTGCTGGACGGTCACCTGGGCGAGGCCTGGCTCAACACGCTCCGCCGCTGGACGCTGGTGGCGTGGACCTTCCTCACCGTCGGCATCATCCTCGGAAGCTGGTGGGCCTACCGGGTGCTTGGCTGGGGCGGCTACTGGGCCTGGGACCCGGTGGAAAATGCGTCCTTCCTCCCCTGGCTGACGGCCACCGCCTTCCTGCACTCCACCATGCTGCAGGAGCGGCGGCGGGTGCTGACGCTGTGGACGATGTCCCTGGCGCTGGCCAGTTTTTCGCTGACGGTGCTCGGCACCTTCATGACTCGAAGCGGCATCTTCAACTCCGTCCACTCCTTCACTCAGTCCGACATTGGCCCCACCTTCCTCGTCTTTTTGGGCTTGGTGGTGGCGGTGTCCATTGGACTGCTGGCCGTTCGCGGCTCGACGCTCGCGCCCGAAGACACGCTGCCCGGGGTGGCCTCCCGCGAGACAGCGATTCTGGTCAACAACCTCCTCTTCTCCGCGTTGACTTTCACCATCCTCCTCGGGACGGTGTTTCCGTTGCTGCGCGAGGCCTTCTTCGGGGTGCGCGTCAGCGTCGGTGCCCCCTACTTCAACCGGATGGCCATTCCGTTGGGCATCGCCATCCTCTTTCTGATGGGCGTCGGCCCCTCGCTTCCCTGGGGGCGAGCCGACGGCGGCCTGTGGAAACGCCAATTTCTGGTGCCGGCGCTGGTGGGCCTTGCCGTGCTTGCTGGCTGTCTGGTGGCCGGCCTCCGGGGTGTTGCCGCCCTCACCACCTTCGCCCTCGGGGGGTTTGTGGCGACGGTGACGCTGCGGGAACTATTTCTCCCAGCCTGGGTGCGCATGCGCGAAAAGGGCGAGAAGCCCTGGACGTCCTTCGCGCGCAGCGCGGCCCGCTCGCGCCGGCGCACCGGCGGCTACCTGGTGCACCTGGCGGTGGTGACGGTGTTTGTCGCCATCGCCGCTTCCTCAGCCTACGTCCGGCACACCACCGGCACCCTCACTCCCGGGCAAAGCCTCGCCTTGGGCGGCTACACGGTGCGCTTCGTCGGCCTCGAAGAAGGCGCAGATGCCCGGCGGCATTGGGTGGCGGCGCGCCTGGACATCTCCAGCCCGCGCGGGGGACACGGCACGCTTGCCCCCCGGATGAATTTCTATGAGAGGAGCACCGACCCGGTGGGTAGTCCGGCGGTCGACTCGAGCGCCTTCGAGGACCTCTACCTCACCCTGCTCGCCTTCGCGGAGACGCCGCAGGGCGGCAGCGCCAGCTTCAACATGTGGACCTTCCCGCTGGTGGGGTGGATTTGGTGGAGCATCCCTCTCTTCGTCCTCGGCGCCCTGGTGGCTGCCTGGCCAAAGCGCCGCAGTGTACCGGTGCTCGCCGAGGGCGAGCGAAGCGCGGCGAGACGAGACGCCGCACGGGGCACGGCGTGAGCCGCCGACCGCTGTGGGTGCTGCTGGGGGTCGCGGCCGCGGTGAGTGTCCTCATCTTTTCCTTTGCCACCCTCTTCGGACGGGACCCACACGTCGTCCCCTTCGGGCTGAAGGACAAGCCGGCCCCGGACTTCACGCTCACCCGGCTGGACAACGGCGAGACGGTGACCCTCGCCCAGCTGCGCGGTCGGCCGCTGGTCCTCAACTTCTGGGCCAGCTGGTGCGGCCCCTGTGCCCAGGAGCACCCCACCGTGGCCCGCGCCGCTCAGCGGCTTCAGGGTGAGGTGAATTTCTACGGCGTCATCTTCGAGGACACTCCAGAGGAGGCCCGAAAGTTCGCCAGCCCGGTGGACCCGAGTTTCCCGCAACTCATCGACCCCAAGTCCCGCATGGCGGTGGACTACGGCGTCACTGGCGTCCCGGAGACGTACTTCATCGACGCGCAAGGCATTATCCGCGACAAATTCGTGGGGCCCTTTCTGGACATGCGCGAGTTGATGGGGCGTCTGCAGGCCCTCCGCCAAGCGGTTGGTTCGCCGGGAGCAAGCCGGTGAATGCCTTCGTCCTGACCTTGCTTCTCGCTGCCACCCCGCACGCCCCCCAGCAGGCGGGAAGCGCGCTGCTGGACCCCAGTCGAGAGGCCCGGGTACAGGCCCTCGGCAAGCTGCTCCGCTGTCCGATGTGCCAGGGCCTCTCCATCGCCGACTCCGGCTCCTCCGCCGCGCGGGCCCAAATGGACCGTGTCCGCGAACTTGTTGTGGAAGGGAAAACCGACGACGAAATTCGCACCTACTTCGTCGCCCGCTACGGCGAGTGGGCACTCCTCGAGCCAGCGGCCCACGGCGCCAACTGGCTGGTGTGGCTACTCCCGGTGGCGCTGGTGCTGTTCGGCGCCGCCGTCATCGCGCGGCTGTTGCGCAGACGGCCCATCGCACGGCAGACGGCTCCCAGCTCGGCCGCGCCTTCCGGGCATGACCCCTACCTGGACGCGGTGCGCGCCGAGCTGGAGAAGTGATGCGCACCGACTGGCTTCCCGGTCTGCTCGTCCTCGGGCTCGGCCTGCTTGCCGCCGCCGCGGTGCTGGTTTTCTCCCGTCGTCGGGGGCGGGCCCACGCCGCCGAAGGACGCCGTGCTGGAGCCTCCAAGGCGGCCGAGGAAGCCGAGCTGCGGGCATCCCGGCTGCTCGACCAACTGCGCGAGCTGGAGGCAGACCGTCACCAGCTTGCCACCGCGGCCTACCAGGAGGAGCGCGGCCGGCTCGAGCAGCTGGCCGCGGACGCCCTGCGGGCCCGGGACGAAGCGCGCACCAGCGCCCCCAAGCCTCGCCGCGCCGAGCCAACCTCCAGCGCACCGGCCGGCTTCTTCGGCCGTCACCCCCAACTGGTGGGCGCTTTCTGGGGGGCTGCTCTGGTGGCCTTCTTCGGAGCCCTGGGCCTGTGGCTCACCCACGACGCCAAGCCTCGCACCGGCATGGACGAGGCGACCGGGACCGCGGGCCGGGATTCGGCGCAGCCAGCAGCCGAGGGCGACGACCCGGCTTTCGAAGCGGCGTTGGTCCGGGTGCGGGAGAACCCGACGGATGTCGAGACGTCCGCCCACGTGGTGCACGAGTTGCTTCGACGCCAGGATTACGATGAGGCGCGACAGCTGACCGAGCGCTCGCTCGGCGTCGACCCCTTTCAGAGTGAAGCGCGCGTCCATCGGGCCTTCCTGGTGGCGGTCGGTGGCGACGAGAAGGCGGCCGAGCATCAACTGCAGCGCCTCAGTGAGCTGTACCCCAATACTTCCGAGGCCTTCCTCTTTTTGGGGATGATGCGGATGCGCTCCGGGGACAACTCCGGGGCGGCCGACGCATTCGACCGTTTCCTCGCCGAGGCCCCCGCGGATGAGCAGCCCCCGCAGATGCGGGCCGCGCTGAGCGCGCTGGTGCAGAAACTCAAAGGCCAGCGGTGAGATGCGCGCCGTCATCTTCGACCTCGACGGAACGCTGGTGGACAGCCTCGGCGACATCGCCGCGGCGATGAATCGCAGCCTCGCGGCCCGAGGCTTTCCCACCCACCCGCTGGACGCCTACCGCAGCTTCATCGGCGAGGGCGTGCAAAAGCTGGTCGAGCGCGCCCTTCCGCCCGACCGGCAGCAGGAGCGAGGCGCCCTGCTGAAAGACTATGAGGCGGACTACGCCGAGCACCTTCTTGAAAGCAGCGTGCCCTACCCCGGAATTCCGCAGCTCCTCGAGGCCCTCACCGCCCGAGGCACGCCGATGGCCGTGCTCAGCAACAAGCCGGACGGCCCGACGCGCCAGCTGGTGCAGGCCCTTCTCGGCCGCTGGCCCTTCCGCGCAGTGGCCGGCGAGCGTCCGGGCATCCCCCGCAAACCCGACCCCACCGCGGCCCTCCAGCTGGCCCGTGCAATGGAGGTGCCGGCGGCCGAGGTAACTTTCGTCGGCGACACCCTGGTGGACGTCGCGACCGCGCGCGCGGCCGGCATGCGCCCCTTGGGGGTGCTGTGGGGCTTCCGGGCCCGGGAGGTGGCCGCGGCAGGAGTTCCCACCATCCAGCACCCGGCCGAGTTGTTGCCGCTGTTGGCGGGGTAGACTGCACCAGGTGACGCCAATGGCCGTCCCCGGGTACTGGCTGGTGAAGAGCGAGCCGTCAGCGTACGGCTGGGCACAGCTGGTCCAGGACGGCCGGACGGAATGGACGGGCGTCCGCAACTTCGAAGCGCGCAACAACCTGCGGGCGATGCAGTTGGGGGATTTGGTTCTCTACTACCACTCGGTCGACGAGAAGCAGGTGGTGGGCGTGGCCCGGGTGACGCGCACCGCCGGGCCGGACCCAACCGCTCCGGACGAAGACTGGGCCAGCGTAGAGTTTGCGCCGTTGCAGCCCTTCACCGCACCGGTTCCTCTGGAGCGCATGCGCAAGGACGGACGGCTGCGCAACTTTCAGCTGCTCACCCGAGGTCGTCTCAGTGTCGTCCCGGTGACCCCGGCCCAGTTTCGGCGCGTTCTGGAGTTGGGGAAGACGAGACTGGACTCTCCAGCGCCCGTCGGAGACAGCGCTCGAAGGCCTCCTCGCTGACGCGGCCCTTCAGCGCCACCTCCCCGCCGATGCACACCACCGGGATGTCAAAGCGCCAGCGGTGGTTGAGCTCGGCATCCTGTCGTATGTCGCGCTCCAGCAACTCGAAGGGCACTCGCTGGCGGACTGCTTCCATGGCAGCGAGGGCCTGCGTGCACAGACAGCACCCTGGTTTCGAGTAGACCTCCACCAAGGGCCGGGGGATGCTGTTGCTCCTCATGCGCGGCCTCATTGGTGACTTGGGCACGATGCCTCTCAGGGACCTGGTCGCCTACCTCGGCAATCGCCTGGCGACGGGCATTCTCCAGTACGAGCGCGCCGATGAGAAGCGCCAGGTGGTGCTGCGCGAAGGCGCGGTGGTGAATGCCAGCTCCAACCAGCCGCGCGACTACCTGGCGCAATTCCTCATCAACATGGGCCAGATGAGCGAGGACCAGTACATGGCGGCCTACCGCGCCCAACAGGACACCCGGGTGTTTCTCGGCCAGGCGGTGGTCAGCATGGGCCTGGCCACCCAAGAGGCGGTGCGCAACGCCCTCCAGCTTAAATTTCGCGAGGCGCTGCTGTCGGCATTCGCGTGGGAAGAAGGAACGTTTACCTTCACTCCGGGAGGCGGCCCGGCTCCCCTGCCCGGTCTCGAAGTGGGCGTTCCGCTGCTCGAGATTTACCGCGAGGCCGACGTGCGCGAGACGGCCTGGAAGGCCATCCGCGCCGTTTTCCCCTCGGGCCAGGCGCGCCTCATCCTGCACCGGGAAAACCTTGCCCAGCCTCCGGAGCCGGGCAGCCTCGATGAACGGCTGACGCGGATGATTGAAGAAGGGGCCACCATCGACGACCTCATTCTCGGCCTGCACTCCACCGACTTCTTTGTCTACCAGCGGCTGTACGCCCTGCACCGGCTGGAAGCGGTGACGCTGGCTCCGGTCGAGGCAGCGACCAGCCGGACGGACGTGCCCACTGTCCTCGGAAGCGAGGAAGGGGCCGAAGAGATTTTTCGCGCGGCCCAAGCCTTCCTCGAGGCTGGCAACGTTACCGACGCGGCGGCACTCGCCCGGCGGGCCTATGAATTGTCTCCCACCGCCACCACCGCCAACTTCCTCCGCCAAGCGGAGGCCACACTCACCGAGCAGCTGCGCGCCGAGCTTTCCGGGAGCCGCGTCCCCTGCTTGCGTGTGGACGCCGAGGTGCTGCGCCGGCTCCCGCTCTCCGCCCCGGAGCGTTACCTCTTGTCCCGCGTCGATGGGCAGCGCACGGTGGAAGCCATCATCCAGGTCTCCCCCATTCACGAGCTGGACGCACTGCGCTGCTTCCGGGGCTTCCTCGACCAAGGGCTGGTCGAGCTGCCTCGCCGCTAACGCAAGACAACAGGCTCAGCGCCGAGCGTGCAGCGGACCTGGGCCCTGCAGAACCAGGCGCAGCGCTTCGCTGGCCAGCCACGGGGCGTGAATGCGCCACAGCACGTCGTTCACCACCACCGCGGCAACTGCCACCCGGGGCGTGTCCCGCGGGGCAAAGCCGACAAACCAGGTGTAGTCGCGGTACGGCAGCGGTGGCTTGTCGGCCAGCGAACCCGTCTTTCCTACCGCGGTCCGCAGCGCCGCTCCGCGGAAGAATCGCCGCGCAGTGCCATGCGTCACCGTCTCCTCCATCATCCGCACCAGCGCCTCCGCTTGGTCCTCGGAGAGCACCCGTTCGACCGGTTGGCCCGAATTCACCTCGTCCTCGAAGAGGACCGGCGCGCGCCACAGCCCACGGTTGGCAGCCACCGAGGCCAGCATCGCCCCATGAAGCGGCGACAGGTACACGTCCCCAAAGCCGGCGCCGGTGATGGCTAGTCCCAAGGCGTCGTCCGGCACCTGGGCCACCGACGCGTCGGTGGGCACCGGAAAGTCGAAGGGCCGATTGAAGTGAAGCGCGTCCGCGGCCGCCCGCAGTTGCTCGGGGCGAAGGTAGCGGTGGGTGAGTTTGGCAAAGACCGCGTTCGCGCTGTGCCCCAGCGCCTCGGCCAGCGAAAGACAGGTTTGGTCGGCGCTCGAGTCCTCGAGGAGCCGCGCTTGGATGTGACGCTTGCCGCCGTGGGCACAGCCCACGTCGTCCGGCCCCAACCCCGCGTCCAACAACGCGGTGGCCGTCACCAATTTGAAAATGGAGGCAGCCGGAAAGAGGGCCTTGGTGGCCAGCCCGCGCAGCGCTCGGTCGGCGTGGGCGTATTCGGCCATGGCCAGCACTCGCCCCGAGCTTGGCTCCAGCACCACCACGGCCGCGTAGGGCGTCTGGTAACTCTCCAGCAGCTGGGTGAGCGCGTCCTGCAGCGAGGGCTGAATGGTGAGGAGGCGGCCGCCATCCGGCCCGGCGAGACGCAGTCCCCCCGTCCCGTCCGGCCGCGCGCGGGCGAGGAGGTCTTGCTCCGCCGACAGCGACCGCGCCGTGTCCAGCGGCGGAGCAAGACGGCGGCTCCCGGCTCCGGGTGTGGGAAGCGCCAGAAGTGGAAGGGGCTGCGCTTCGGTGGTCTGCGGCATGGGCAGCGCGCAGCTTTTCTCCGACGGCGCCTCGGGGAACCCCAGCCGGTCGATTTCGTCTTCGGAATGGGCCGGCCCGGCAAGCAGGGCGAGCCAGAGGGTGGCCGGTGCGAGGTGCCGGGCAGAGGGACGTCGGGCGGCGCGGGCAGGCAAGGACTGGATGCTAGCAGGCAACGCGGCAATCGCCACGGAAGTCGCACGTCTTGTGGTAGGTCCTCTGCCCCATGCAGACCCTCCGCGACACGTGGACCGTCTTCGGCGCCGAGCTGCGTCGCGCCTTGAAGAGCCCACGGGTGCTGCTGGTCCTTCTGCTGTACATGGCCTTCTCGGCTGGCATCGCACTGGCCGCGGGGGCGCTCTCCCGGCAAGCGCAGCTGCAGTTTGAGGCGCAGGGCCAGGGCATAGAGGGCCTCCAATCCCCCAAGGCGGTCATGCTGGCGCTGCTGTTCGGCCAGGACCGGAGCCTGGTGGAGTCGCTGCTGGGGCTGCCCGCGCTGCTGCTGCTCGTCTTCAAGGCTGGCCTCATCTTCCTGCCGGGCTATGTGGCACTGCTGGGCTTCGACAGCGTTAGCGGCGAGCTGCAGACCCGCTCGCTCCGCTACCTCACGGTGCGCGCCAGCCGGACGGCGCTTGCCCTGGGCAAGGGCCTCGCCCTCGGCGCGGTGGTGCTGCTTCTGTTGACGGTGGTCTACTTGGGCGCCTTCGGCTACGCCCTGTCCAGCGTCCCGGACTTCTCCCTGGCCGACGCGGCCCGGGCCTGGCCACGCCTGTGGGGCACCTCCCTGCTGGTGGGCCTGGCGATGACGGCTCTCACCACCCTGTGCTCCACCGCCTCCAGCACGCCCGCCCTCAGCCTGACACTCAACTTCGCCGCGTTGCTGGGCTTCTGGGCCGCCGGCACGGTGGGCAGTGGGGCCCGCATCGTCCGCATGGGGCAGGAGCAGATGGCGCACCAGCCGCTGCCGATTGGCTGGCAGGAGCGAGTCGGCCTGTTGGCTCCCTCCACCTGGTCCGGTGAACTCCTCTACCCGGACCCGGCGCGTGTCCTGACCGGCGTCCTGGGGCTGCTCCTCTTCACCCTGGTGTGCGCGGCTGCCGGGGTGGCGGTGCTGCGCACGAGGGACGTATGAGTGAGGCGGTTCTCGTCCTGGACGAGGTGAGCAAGCGCTTCGGGAGCCGCCAGGCCCTGGACCACCTCTCGATGGCCGTCCCGCAGGGGACGGTGTGGGGCCTCATTGGCCCCAACGGCGCTGGCAAGTCCACCAGCTTCAGCCTGCTGTGCGGCTACCTGCGGCCCACCTCCGGACGGGTGCGCGTCCTCGGCCGAGACCCTCGACTGCCCGGTGGCCTGAAGGGCGTGGTGGGGGTGCTGCCGCAAGACGCGGCCCTTCCCGGCTACCTCAATGTGGGGGCGCTGCTTTGCTACCTCGGCCGGCTTTCCGGCCTCGAGCGCCCAGAGCGCGAAGCTCGGCTGGCGCTGGCACGGGTGGGCCTCCCCGACGTGTGGGACGTGCCACCGGCGGCGCTTTCGCACGGCATGGGACGGCGGGTGGGCCTGGCCCAAGCCCTGCTGGGGGACCCCCCGGTGGTGCTCCTCGACGAGCCCACCTCCGGGCTCGACCCCAAGGTGGCCGCCGAAGTGCGAGGCCTGGTGGCCGCCATGCGGGGGCGGGCCACGGTGCTGGTCAGCAGCCACAACCTGCCGGAGTTGGAGGCGCTGTGCGACGGGGCCGACATTCTCGACCACGGGCGCCTGGTGCAGACGGGGACCATGGCCCAGTTGACCGCGCGGTCGGCTGAGTTCCGGATTCAGGTGGCCCGCGGGGACATCCCGATGGACGCACTTCGGGCTTTGCCGGGCGTGGCCGAGGCCGCGCTTCGCCCGGACGGGCTGTTGAGTGTCGTCATTGACCCCAAGGCGGAGTCGCCGGATGCGGTGCTCAGCGCCACCCTTCGGCTGCTGTTGGACGCCGGCGTCCAAGTCACTGGAGTCTCTCAGGGCCAGTCCCTGGAGAGTCGCGTCCTCGCCTTGACCTAACGGCCCCGGGGTGGGTGCCAGGCCCCTTGGGCCTCAGTCCGGAAAGAAGAGGGGCTGGCGCTGCTGGACAAACGTCTTGATTTGGCTGACCACCGCCGGGTCGACGTCCGTGAAGTGAACACCCACACCGGGGAAGACCTCCGGCGTTCGGTCGTTGAGTTCCCGCGTCCAGCGCACTTCACCTTTCACGGTGAGACGCCCGCCAGCCGGCAAGGTGAAAGTGACGTCCACCGGCGTTCCGGGGGGAAGCACATTCACCGTCGCGACGAAGAGGCCGCCTTCGGAGATGTTGGTGCTGAAGCCGGTGAAGAAGTTGGAGTCGCTCACCATGTCCACTTGCGTCTGCATCGCCACCCGGGCGGCGACGCGCTTCAGTGCCACCTTGCCGATGGTCGCGCCGGATGACGGCGACTGTGGACTGGGCACCGCGCGCCGTACCGTGGGCGCAAGCTCGTCCGCCGGGGCGGCTGCGAAAGGCACGGGGGGCGGCGGCTTCACAGCGGCTGCCGCGGCGGCGGCAGCCGCAGCACGGGCCTCAGCCGCGCGGGCGTCAGCCGCCGCCTGAGCTGCCGCGGCGCGGGCCCGTGAAAGCGACTGCGCATCCGAGGCCAGCGTGCGCGAACGCTCGGCCAGCACCTCCGCGCAGGCCCGCAGGCCGGTGCGAATCGCCTCGGCCGACTTCCGCCGCAGCTCGAGGGCCTGGAGGCGCGCGGCAAACGCGCGCTCCACGTGGGAGGCCATGGCCGGCACGGGAGCCGGCTCGCGCAAGCGCAACAGCACCGCGGCCACTTCCGGTTCTGCGTCGAGCCCGGCTGCTTCCCCCTCGAGGGCGCGCGCGCGGTCGGTGAGGGCGGCTGCCTCGCCGGCGACCCGCTCGGCTTCAGCGCTCAGCTGGAGCTCGGCACTGCGCATTGTCTGCTCGGCGCGCGTGAGCTCCGCCTCGCGCTCCACAGACGTGGACTGCGGGGAGGAGGCACCTGCGACGGAAGTCTCTCGGGCGAAAAAGGCCATCGTACCCAGGCCCTCTTACAACCCCGATGCCAGCCGAAAGCCCTCACAATGCCGGGTGCTTACAGAAGCTTGCCCAGGGTCAGGATGGCCAGTTAGCGCTGGACCGGGGCGACCTCGACCCAGGCTTCCAACTCCAGCCCGCGTCCGACGAGGCAGAGGAGGCGGTGGCCGGTTGCTGCGCACCAAGCCGGGACGTCCTGGGCCAGCGCGGGGTCGGTGCCCAACAGGCGGACCTGGCAACCTGGAGCAAGCGTACGGACGACCTGGGCCAGACGAATCACCGGAAGCGGGCAAGCGAGGCCCCGCACATCAACGTCGGTGTGGGTGTCCGTCACTGGAGTCCGTCCCCGAAGGGGGTAAAGTTGCGAGGCGTCCGGCCCGTCTGTTAACACGCCGGCGCTCTCGCTCCAGTGCCTTCCAAGAGCGAGCTCTGCCGGAGTCGGTCCTTCCATGAAATTTAGCGTCCTCGTCTCGCTCGTCGTGGGCCTCATCCTCGGCATCTTCGTCGGCCGGGCGACCTCCTCGCTGGGTCCAGGCCCGGCCAAGCCTGACGCCCATACCCAGGCCACGGCGCAGCAGCCGTCGCGCCCGCCGCCTCGCAGCGACACCACCGTCTTCCGCATTCCCATTGACAACTCGCCCGTCGAAGGCTCGCCGGACGCCCTGGTGACACTGGTCGAGTTCTCCGACTACCAGTGCCCTTTCTGTGGCCGTGCCCACACCACCATCCAACAGCTGCAGAAGGACTACGGCACCCGACTCCGGGTGGTGATGAAGGAATTTCCCTTGGGCATGCACCCCATGGCCCGGCCGGCGGCGATGGCGGCGCTGGCCGCCGGAGCGCAAGGCAAGTACTGGGAAATGCATGACAAGCTGTTCGCCAACCAGCGAGCCCTCGACCCGGCTTCCCTTGAGCAATATGCCCGCGAAGTCGGCCTCGACATGGCCCGCTTCAAGGCAGACCTCACCAACCCGACTCTGGCCGCCCGCATCGAAAAGGACACGGCGCTGGGAACCAGCGTCGGCGTGACTGGGACGCCCGCCATCTTCATCAACGCCCGGCGTATGGCGGGCGGCGCCTCGCCCATCGAGGTCTTCAAGGCCCTCATCGACGAGGAGCTGGCCAAGGCCGAGGGGATGGTGCGCAGCGGAATCCCGGCCAGTGAGGTGTACGCCCGCATCATCGACAAGGGCCAGACGCCCGGCGTCGGCGGTGGGAAGCCGGTGCGCAAAGTCGACGCCCCGGCCGACTCGCCGGCTTTCGGCCCGGAATTCGCCAAAGTCACCATCGTCGAGTGGAGCGACTTTCAGTGCCCGTACTGCAGCCGCGCCGCGCCAACGGTGGAGAAGCTTCGGGAAAACTACGGCAAGGACGTCCGCTTCGTTTTCCGCAACCTGCCGCTGCCGATGCACCCCAACGCCCGCATTGCCGCCCAAGCGGCGATGGCCGCCCACGCCCAGGGAAAGTTTTGGCCGATGCACGACCAGCTGTTCGCCAACCAGGCGGCCCTTGACCGCGAGTCGCTGGAGCGCACCGCGGAGAAGCTCGGCCTGGACATGGCGCGCTTCCGAGCGGACATCGACAGCGCGGAGGTGAAGGCGCGCATTGCCGCCGACGAAGCGGCGGCGAGCGCCGCTGGCGTCCGCGCCACGCCCAGCCTCTACGTCAACGGGCGCCTCTACGAAGGGGCCCCGCCCTGGGAGGCATTCAAGGCAGACATCGACCGGGAAATTGCCAAGGCCGACAAACTGCTGGCCCAGGGCGTCAAGCCCGAGGCCCTCTACGGGCGGCTGGTGGCAGACGCTCAGGCCCCAGCCACCGGCAGAAACTGAAGAGACCCGGGCCAGCGCCCCCGGGGCGACCAGGCGCCGCGCAGCAGGGAAATGCCGACGGCTGAGGAGGGGCTGTTCCGCGCGACCCGCAGCGTGCCCTCTTGCAAAAGACGCCCTACCCGACCGCGATGGCGTCAATTTCGACGCGTGCACCTCGGGGAAGCGCCGCCACCTGCACCGTCGCCCGGGCAGGCGGCGAGGAAGTGAAGTAGCGCCCGTAGACGGCATTGACCGCGGAGAATTCACCCAAGTCCAGAAGGTAAACGGTGCAGCGGACGACATCGGCGAAGCCGAGCGACGCCGCTTTCAGCACGGCGCCGAGGTTTTCCATCACCCGGGCCGTCTGCAGGGAAATGTCTGGCCCCACCAGTTCGCCCGTCCGCGGGTCGAGGGGAATTTGCCCGGAAAGGAAAACCAGCCGCCCGGCCGGGGCGGAGATGGCTTGTGAATAGGGGCCGATGGCCGACGGCGCCTCGGTGGTTTGAACCGGGAGGTGGGGCATGAGGGCCTCTGCTTGCACTTAGACGCGCTCGACGGAATGCACGCCGTGGAGCCGCTCGATGGTGCGGATGACGTCGGTCAGCTGCTTGAGGTCCGAAATGGTGACTTCAAAGGTATTCACCGCGCGCTCGTCGCCGGTGGCCCGACAGTTCGCCTGACTGATGTTGACGCCCTTTTGGCTGAAGATGGTGGACATCTCCGCCAGAAGCCCCGGTCGGTCGACCGTCAGCACCCGGAGCGTGACCGGTCGCTTGTAATCCCCGTGGACATCCCAGGCCACGTCCACCCGACGCTCGGGGTCGGTGGCCAGCGCCCGTTCGCAGCCGACGGTGTGCACCGTGACGCCCCGGCCCCGAGTGATGAAGCCCACAATCGGGTCGCCCGGCACGGGGTTGCAGCACCGTCCGAAGCGCACCAGGACGTCATCCACCCCGCCAATTTGCACGCCCGTCTTGCTGCGGTTGCCCACCAGCTTCCGGGCCATTTCCGTCACCCGGCCGAAGCCGGTGGAGGCGGCCGCCGCCTCGGCTGCCGGGCCCACACCCGCGCCGTTGCCGGCGGCGGGACGCTCGATGCCCTCGGCCAGCTTCTCCGGGGGCAGCAACTTCTGAAGAAGCTGCTGGGGGGCCACCTTGCCGTAGCCGAGACCGACCAACAGGTCGTCCTCCACCCGGTAGCCGAGCTCGGCCGCAGGGCCTTTCAGGTCGCCGGCCTTGAGGAGCTTGCCGAAATTGAGTCCGAAACGCCGGAACTCCTTCTCCAAAAGTTCCCGACCCAGCTGAAGGCTTTTCTCGCGCTGCTGCTGTTTGATGAAGGCGCGGATGCGCTGCTGGGCCCGGCTGGTCTTGACGAAGGTGAGCCAATCCTTCGAGGGGTGGGCGCTGGGGCTGGTGAGCACCTCCACCGTGTCGCCATTCTTCAGCTTGTAGCGCAGCGGGACCATCTTCCCGTTGACTTTCGCCCCGACACAGCGGCTTCCGACGTCGGAGTGAATGGCGAAGGCAAAGTCGACTGGCGTCGCTCCTCGGGGAAGACTCTTCACATCCCCTTTGGGCGTGAAGACGAAAACCTCGTCGGTGAAGAGGTCAACCTTCACCGTGTCGAGAAACTCCTTGGGGTCCTTCAGGTCCTGCTGCCACTCCATCAGCTGACGCAGCCAGGCAAACTTCTCGTCGTCGCCTGAGACCAGACTTTTTCCTTCCTTGTACGCCCAGTGCGCAGCGATGCCCTCCTCAGCGATGGTGTGCATCTCCTCGGTGCGGATTTGCACCTCCACCCGCTCGCCCAGCGGACCAATCACCGTGGTGTGCAGCGACTGGTACATGTTGGGCTTGGGGATGGCGATGAAGTCCTTGAAGCGGCCTGGGACCGGCTTCCAGAGCTGGTGAATCATCCCCAGCGCCTCGTAGCAGTTGGGGACGGTGGGCAGCACGATGCGAAAGGCGATGATGTCCGGAATCTGGTCGACGTCGACTCCGGTGGCCCGCACCTTCTTGTAGATGCTGTACAGGTGCTTGAAGCGGCCCTGGACCCGGCCCAGCAGCGACCGCTCGCGAAGCTTGCTCTCGATGAGGGCACAGGTGTCGTTCACGTACCGCTCGCGCTCGTTCCGGCGTCGGTTCAACTTCTCGGCAATGTCGGCGTAGTCGCTCGGCCGCAGGTAGCGGAAGGCGAGGTCCTCCAGCTCAATTTTAATCCAAGAGATGCCCAGCCGGTTGGCTAAGGGCGCATAGATGTCGAGCGTTTCCCGGGCGATGCGCTGCTGCTTCTCCTCGGACATGTGGTCCAGGGTCCGCATGTTGTGGGTCCGGTCAGCCAGCTTCACCAAGATGACCCGGATGTCCTGGGCCATGGCAATAATCATCTTCCGGAAGTTCTCGGCCTGCCGTTCCTCCTGGCTCAGCGTCGCCGAGGCCGAGAACTTGCCCAGCTTGGTGACGCCGTCCACCAGCTGCGCCACTTCCTTGCCAAAGAGTTCTTCCAACTCCTCAGGCGTGGCCAGCGTGTCTTCAATGGTGTCGTGGAGGAGCCCGGTGACGATGCTAGCCTCGTCCAGTTTCAGCTCGGCCAGGATGCCGGCCACCTCCAACGGGTGGACCAGGTAGGGCTCCCCTGAACGCCGAAGCTGCCCCTGGTGCACCTTGGCCGAGTAGACGTAGGCCTTCTTCAGGAAGTCGAGGTCAGGGTCTGGGTGGTAGGAGCGGACCCGCTCGAGAATGTCATTGAGGCGCAGCACCGGGGGTCTTCCATCGTAACTTTAGGAAATCAGGCCTTCAACGAAGGCTTACACCGGGGGCGTTGGTGTACATTGGGGAGGTACGCATGTCGCGCCTCCTCGCGAGTAGCCTCGGCGTCGTCTGCCCCACCTGCGACGTGCTCGGCCCGCCGGGTTCACTTCGGTGTGAGGCCTGCGGCACGCCCTTCGTCGCGGGCATGGCGCCGGCCCCCGCCCCTACACAGACGCCGGAGCCGCCGGCCCCAGTGGAACGCCAGGCCCCCACCCCTGCCCTTCAGCCGCCGCCGTCTGGCCCGGCCCCGGCTCCCGCCGCGCGGCCCGCGCCAACCTCGCCGGTGCCCAGCCGCTTCATCCTGGGGGTGGTGTCCGGGCCGGCCCGAGGGCAGCGCTTCCGCCTCATGGCCAACGGCTGCACGGTGGGGCGCAGCCGCGGGGCCATCCTCTTTCCGGAGGACGTCCACGTCTCAGCACTGCACGCCGCCTTCCGCATCAAGGACGGGCAGTTGACGGTGCGGGACGAGGCCAGCCTCTCGGGCGTCTTCGCCTCCCTGCGCGTGCCGGAGGTGCTCCCACCGGGGGGGATGTTTGCCTTCGGCCAGCGCCTGTTTCGCTTCCAGGGGTTCCTCACCCCGCCTCCCCGCGAGCCAGGGCGTCCGCGCGCCTACGGCGTCCCGCTGCCCCTTCAGGGCAGTCTCTGGGCCCTGGAGGAGCTGCTGGTGGGCGGTCGGCCGGGACGGGTGGTGGCCACCCCCCAACCGCTGCTGACACTGGGACTGGCCGGCTGTGACATGAATTTTCCCGGCGAGCCCGGCGTGGCCCCCCGCCATTGCGAGCTGACCGCCTCCGCCCGCGGCGGTCTGCTGCGTGACTTGTCCGCCGGCCTGGGCACGTTTGTCCGGCTCGGCACCCAAGAACGTGCGCTTCAGCCAGGCGACCGGGTGCGCATCGGCGAGCAGGTGCTGTTGGTGGAAGCGGCCTAACCGGCGCGCCGACTCAGGGCGTCCTGGCCGGGCTTCCCGAGGCCTTGGCAATTTGCGCCCGTGCCTGGGAGTTGGGGGCCTCGCGAAGGTGGCGGGCGAAGAAGCCCTTGGCCTCCTCCGCACCGGCCAATCCCCGCAGGCGCGCCAGGGTACCCAATTTCAGCGCCAGTTCGGCCGTCGGGTCTTCCTCGAAGGCCTCGAGGTACTTCGCCCGGGCCAGTGCCAAGTCCCCCGCCTCGTAGAGGTTGTCCCCATCCCGCGCCAACTCCGCCGCGTGCTTGGCGTCGCGTCGCTCGGGGGGCACCTCCAGCAGCCAGGCCGGTCGCGGTTTGCCCAAGGCGGCCGGCGTCGGCCCAGCCGCGGGTAAGGACTGGCCTCGGAAGGCGAGGAAGGCCACCGCCCCGAGGCCCAGCACCACGGCCACCCCAACGGCCACCAGGATGGCCGGCCACGGCTTGCGGCCCGGCTGCAAGGCCGGGGGACGGCTGAGGACGGTGGGGGTGACGGACCGGGTCGACTTGCGAGGCTGCTCGGCCGTCGCGCCCAACGGCAGCACCACGCGCGCCGTGCGCGCGGCATGCGAGGACTCACCGGCCGGCAAGGCATTCAACGCGTCGAGAAAGGCCTCGGCCGTCTGGGGACGGGCGGCCGGGTCCTTGCTGAGGGCCTGCAGGATGAGGCGCTCCAGTTCTGCCGAGCAGCCGCCTGGACGAATGCGCGACGGCGGCGGGGGTGGCTCGGTCAGGTGCTTGGTCGCAAAGCCGACGGCCGTGTCGGCGTCGAAGGGCAGGCGGCGGGTGACCAGTTGGAAGAGAAGCACGCCCACCGAGTAGAGGTCGCTTCGCGCGTCCAACGGCGCCCCTTTGGCTTGCTCGGGCGACATGTACTCCGGCGTTCCACAGACGAAGCCGGCGCGGGTCAGCGCCGGGCCGGCCTCGGCCGTGTCGACGACTTTGGCGATGCCGAAGTCCAGTACCTTCACCACGTCGCTTTCCCCGCCGCGCCGGGGCTCCACCATGACGTTTTCCGGCTTCAAGTCTCGGTGAATGACGCCCGCGCCGTGGGCATCGGCCAGTGCCGAGAGGACCTGGGAGACAATGCGAATGATGCGCGGTTCAGACAGGGGCCATTCGTGGGTGAGGAGGTGATGCAGGTCGTGCCCATCCACGTACTCCATGGCGATGAAGAGCTCGCCGTCTTCAGCCACCCCGAAGTCGAGGATGTTGATGGAGTTGGGGTGGTTGAGGCGGCTCGCGGCGCGGGCTTCCCGTTGAAAGCGGGCCACGGTACGCGCGTCAGACAGCAACTCCTGGTGCAGCACCTTCAGCACCACCCGCTTGTCCAGCACCAGCTGTCGGGCGCGGTAGACCCGCCCCATCCCACCCTCGCCGATGCATTGCTCGATGCTGTACTTGTGCGCCACCACCTTGCCCACCAGCGGGTCCCCATCGCCCGTTAGCCGCGGCAGCGCGACCCCGCATGCGGGGCAGAACTGGGCGGAGCTTCCGGTGTCCGCTGAGCAGGTTGGACAAGTCACGGCGTGCAGCGCTGACGCTGGCATGGCCCGCAGCCTCGCCGCAAGCACCCCTGGGGCCGGCCTGGCCGGGGAGCTCTGCTAGAGTCCGCGACGCCAAATTCGCATGGTCACCTGTCCAACCTGCGGCGTCTCCAACCCCCCGGGAAGCACCGCCTGCGCCGGGTGTGGAGGCTCCCTTGCGCCCCCCTCCGCGCCACGGCCGCGCGTCCTGCTGCGGGTGGTCCGCGCCGATGGCGGGGCCGAGTCGGTCGTCCCCATGCGCGGCGAAGTCTTGACGGCTGGAACCGCCGGGGACCTGCAACTGCCGGACGACCCCTTCGTGGCCCCGGTGCAAGTCCGCTTCTTCTTCTCCGGGGGCCGCTTGGCCGTCGAGGACGCCGGAGGTGGCAATGGTGTCTTCGCGCGTCTCCGGGCCGAACGGGAGCTCCCGGTGGGCGGTGAGCTTCGGCTCGGCCGCCAGCGGCTCCTTCTGGAGTTGGTGTCCCCGCCGGTCCCGGCCGAGGACGGGACGCTGGCTTGGGGGTCGCCGGACCCAGGCTACCGCTTGCGCATCATCCAGCTTCTCGACGGGGGGCTGCGGGGCGCTGCCTTCCCGCTGCGCGAAGGGGACAACCTGCTCGGCCGAGAGACGGGGGATATTGCGTTTCCCACCGACGGCTTCGTCTCAGGCCGCCACGCCGTCCTCAAAGCCCGCGGCGAGCGGTTGGTGGTTCGTGACGTGGGCAGCTCGAACGGAACCTTCCTCCGGCTGACCAACGCGGTTTTCGTCGAAACCGGAGACCAGTTCCTGGTGGGCCGCGAGCTGTTGCGCGTCGAATTGCAGCCGGCTTGAGTCCCCCCAGCCGCGGCCTCAGCCGTAGGACTTCTCCTTCTTCTCCTGCTCCTCTTTGCACCGGATGCACAACGTGGTGACCGGCCTGGCCTCCAGGCGCTTCGGACTGATGGGTTCCTCGCAGCGCTCGCAGATGCCGAAGGTCCCCTCTTCAATGCGGAGCAGGGCCTTCTCGATTTTCTTTAAGAGGAACTTCTCCCGGTCGCGGAGACGAAAAACCATCGACTGGGCGTATTCGCTGCTCGCTAGGTCAATCTCGTCCGGAAGGTCGTCGGTGTCGAAATTCGACTCCTCCATCAGCGTCTTCTTGGCGCTCATCAGCAGCGCGTGCTTGCTGTCCTCCAGCATCTTCTTGTAGCGCTTGAGATCTTTCTGGTTCAAAGCCGCTGTCCTCGTCCGGCCGGGGGCGAAACGCCCAGCTCCGCCCCGAAAAGGGGCGCGGAGTCTTATTCGGCGGTTCTGTGAAGTCAAGGTAACCTGGGGTTTCGCCATGTCCGAAGGAGAGAAGGCGCGCAGTGAGTCGTCTCGCTTCGACCGCGAGTTCCTTCGCGGCGCCCTGGCATTAGCCGCCAAGGCTGACGTCGACCACTTCCTCTACATCAGCGACACTCCGATTGCGGCCGAGGACATCCGGCGCCGCAAACTCCGACACAAGCTGGTCTACGCCGTCACCGCAGAACCCATCGCCACGGAGCTTCAGGGCCGGCGCTACCGCGCCCTGGTGATTCCGGCCTACGACTACAGCCGGGTGGAGCGGGTCAAGGTGGCCCTGGTCTCCGCGCTGTCCCAAGGCGCCTTCAAGGAGGGCGACCTGGTGCTGTGCATGACGGGCCGGATTGGCCGCTCTCCGGACACGCTGATGCAGATGCGTATCGGCGGCTCGCTGGACGACCGAGTCGCCATCGAAGGGGTGAAGCTCGGCGAGGGCTTCGACAGCCAGGTGGTGGACGCCCTGCTCCAGCTTGCGCTCCAGATTGGCCAGGAGGGTTACGAAGGCCACCCCATTGGCACCATCATCACCATTGGCGACCACAACAACGTCCTGGAGAAGAGCCGGCAAATTACGCTCAACCCCTTCCAGGGCCTGGGTGAATCGGAGCGAAACGTCCTCGACCCGAAAATCCGCGAGGCCATCAAGAATTTTTCGGTCCTCGACGGCGCCTTCATCATCCGCGAGGACGGGGTGGTGCTTTCTGCCGGACGCTACCTGTCGGCCACCGACGACAACGTCACCGTGCCGTTGGGCCTCGGGGCGCGCCATGCCGCCGCCGCCGGCATTACCGCCTCTACCGCGTGCCTGGCTCTGGTGGTCAGTCAGACCTCCGGAGCGGTGCGGCTTTTCAAGGGTGGGGAAATTTTGCTGGAGCTCCACCAGAGCGCCCGGCGCACCTAACACACCAGCGCCGCCTCCGTCCCCGACAGTGGACCGAGGCGGCGTGGTTTTTTTCTGGCGTGAATGGCCCTTAGTTGGTTCGAAATTCGGCGTCGACGACGTCGTCTTTCTTCGGGGGCGCCTCACCGCCCGGCGCACCAGGAGCGCCCGGCGCACCGGGGGCACCCGGGCCGCCCGCAGCGGCACCCGCGGCGCGGTACATCTCCTCGGCTGCCTTGTGGCTGGCCTCCTCCAGGGCAGTCATCGCGCTCTGCAGCGCCGCCTTGTCCGAGCTGTCGCGGACGGCGTTGAGGCCTTGAATCGCCGATTCCAGCTTCGAGGCGCTGTCCGGTGAGAGCTTCTCCTTGTTTTCCTTGAGGAGCTTCTCCATCTGGTAGGTGAGGTTCTCGGCCCGGTTCTTGAGTTCCACCAGCTCGCGGCGCTCCTTGTCCGCCGCTTCATTGGTTCGGGCGTCCGAGACCATCTTCTCCACCTCGGCCTTGTTGAGCCCAGAGGAGTGGGTGATGGTGATGCTCTGCTCCTTGCCAGTGGCCTTGTCCTTGGCGTTGACGTTGAGGATGCCGTTCGCGTCGATGTCGAAGGTCACCTCCACCTGGGGCACGCCCCGTGCCGCCGGAGGAATTCCGGTCAGCTGGAACCGCCCCAGCGTGCGGTTGTCGGCCGCCATCTCCCGCTCGCCCTGAAGGACGTGGATTTCAACCTGCGTCTGGCCGTCGGCCGCCGTCGAGAAGGTTTCGGCCTTCTTGGTGGGGATGGTGGTGTTGCGCTCGATGAGCTTGGTCATCACCCCGCCCAGCGTCTCTACCCCCAACGACAGAGGCGTGACGTCCAGCAACAGGATGTCCTTGACGTCGCCCGACAGCACGCCGCCCTGGACCGCCGCACCCACCGCCACCACCTCGTCCGGGTTGACCGAACGGTTGGGCTCCTTGCCGAAGAGCTTCTTCACCGCCTCGGCCACCATCGGAGTCCGCGTCGAACCGCCGACCAGGATGACTTCGGCCAAATCCTTCGCCTCGAGGCCCGAGTCTTTGAGGCACTTGCGGCACGGCTCAAGGCTGCGCTCGACCAGCGGGGCAATCATCGACTCGAACTTCGCCCGGGTGAGCTTGACGTTGAGGTGCTTCGGGCCGTTTTGGTCGGCCGTCAGGAAGGGCAGATTGATGTCGGTCTCCATCGTGCTGGAGAGCTCAATCTTCGCCTTCTCGGCCGCCTCCTTCAGCCGCTGCAGGACCATCTTGTCCTTGGAGACGTCGATGCCCGTGTCCTTCTTAAACTCGGCAATCAACCAGTCCATGATGAGCTGGTCCATGTTGTCGCCGCCGAGGTGCGTGTCGCCGTTGGTGGCCAACACCTCCACCACGTTTTCGCCCACCTCGAGGATGGAGATGTCGAAGGTGCCGCCACCGAAGTCGTAGACGGCAATCTTCTCGTCCTTCTTCTTATCGAGACCGTAGGCCAGCGCCGCGGCGGTCGGCTCGTTGATGATGCGCCGGACGGTAGGCCAGCGATTTCGCCGGCGTCCTTGGTGGCCTGCCGCTGGGCATCGTTGAAGTACGCCGGGACGGTGATGACCGCGTCGGTGACCTTCTCGCCGAGGTAATTCTCCGCGGCGCGCTTCAGCTTGAGAAGAATCTGCGCAGAAATCTCCGGCGGGCTGAACTGCTTGCCGTCAATTTCGACGCGGGCATCTCCACTGGGTCCCCGAACCACCTTGTACGGGACCAGCTTCGCCTCCTCCGTCACCTCCTCGAAGCGACGGCCCATGAAGCGCTTGATGGAATAAATGGTGCGCTCGGGATTGGTGATGGCCTGGCGCTTTGCCACCTGCCCCACCAGCCGCTCGCCATCCTTGAGAAACGCGACCACGGACGGGGTGGTACGGCTCCCCTCCTCGTTGGTCAGCACCTTGGGCTCGCGACCTTCCATAATCGCCACCACGCTGTTGGTGGTGCCCAGGTCTATGCCGATGATTTTCCCCACGAAAAACCTCCAGAACGGGATGACTTCCTCCGTCGGCAGAAAGGTAACCAGCGCTCACTGGGTGTCAAACCCACCCGGGCGGCTGCCTTCGGTGCTACCTGAACTGCGCACCTGAGCGTCACCCGACTTTCACACCGGCGCCCCTGCTTCTCCTTTTGAAGGCGCTAAGGCACCGGGATTGTTACGCTAGAATGACAGCTTCGGCCGGTGCACTGCTGGCCGGAAACCTGCAGCGCATCCGGTTTCATGCCGCAGCGCGGCACTCCGACTCGGACCACCCTTGGAACTTCTGCCCGCACCTTCGGCGGCCTTCGCCGCCCCATCCCCGCGCCGGGCGGTGCGTTCTTCGGGTGTCGCTGTCCTCCTCAACGCGCACGCGCGTCGGGTGACACCGGCCGTCCTGCGGGCGCTCTCTCACGTGGTGGCCCGGGGAGACCTCTACGTCTCGCGTTCCCCGTTGGACGCTCGGCGCATCGCCAACGCCGTGGTGGACGGGGGCTACCACACCGTCTTCCTCGGCGGTGGCGACGGTACCTTCATGGGCTTCGCCAATGAAGTGCTCAACTTGGCAGCCCGGCGTCGCGTGAGTCGGCTGCCGCACTTCGGCGTCCTGAAGCTGGGCACCGGCAATGGCCTGGCGGCCTGGGTGAATGCCTCCGGCGTCCGCGGCGGCGGCATGGTGGACGACGTGCTGCGCGCCCGCAACGGCGACGTCCCCGGCTACCGCCCGCTTGAACTTCTCTCGGTGGAAGGGCGGCGTGCGCCCTTTGCCAGTCTGGGCTTGGACGCGCAGCTCCTCAACGACTACGTCGCTTTGAAGGCGCGCGTCTCCCAGGGCTGGCTGTCCCGGCTGTTGACTGGCTCGCGGGGCTACGCCGCGACCGTCATGCTGAGGACACTGCCCCAGGCCTTGGTTCGGCCCACCACCGCCGAGTGCGAAATCCGCAACACGGCCGACCGCCCGGCGTTTCGGCTGGGCGCCGCTGGGCAACCGCTGTGCAGCGTCGCCCCGGGCGAGGTGCTGTATCGCGGGCCGGCCATGCTTGCCGCGGCGAGCACCATTCCCTATTACGGTTACGCCATCCGCATGTTTCCCTTCGCCGGCCGGACCGCCGGCACCATGCACCTGCGGGTGGGCGTCGTCAGCCCGTTGGCCGCAGCGGCCAACGTCCTGCGGCTGTGGCGCGGCGAATGGTTTCCATCGGGCGTTCAGGACTTTCTCGCCTCCAGCGTCCAGGTGCGCTTCGACCGGGACGTGCCCTTTCAGCTGGGCGGGGACGCGGCCGGTCAGCGCTCGGAGCTGGCCCTGGCGGTCGCGCCCGAGCGGCTCAGCCTGCTGGACTTCTCCCCGGCGGCCGCGGGCTGACGTCGGCCCGGAAGCAGACTAGCCGCGGTCTCGCGCGGGCGGCGGGACTTCGTCCGGCTCTCGACGTCGCCCGGCCACCAAAAGGAAGCTCAGCCCGCTCGGGCCCACATCCACCAGCGCGGCTTCCTCGGCGGCGGACGCCGGTGCTGCCCCATAGCGCTGCACCAGCTCGGCCTCGCTCAGCGCCTCGGCCCACTCCGGCTCAAAGCCGGCCCGCACAAGTTCGGCCAGTTCGGCCTGCGGCGAGCGCAGCGGGCCGCCGAGGGCCTGCTCCCATGCCGTGAGGTCGCGCCGGACAACCCCCACCCGGGCCGCCACCACCGCCACCAATCTGCCGCGGCCGGGGAACAGGGAGGGCCGCAGTTGACTCGCCAGCGGCCCCAGCGCACTCACCCGTTGTCCGGCGATGGCCAGGTCGAAGGCAGCCTCGGGCAAGCTGGGCGGCGTGCCATTGAGGGGCAGCAACGTGAGCTGCTTCAACACCCCGGCCGCTTCGGCTTCCTGCCGGACGCGCTCGAGCACTTCTGACGAAGCGTCCGCCACCGTCACGCGGCAGCCGATGTCGCGCGCCAGCTGCACCGCTGCGCTCGGCCCGGAGAGGCGAAACTCGAGGACCCGCGCGTCCTCTTCAAGCTCAAGTCTCCGGCCCAAGCGGGACAGCACTGGCTCGGTGGTGAAGGGCGCCGCCGCGTCCGCTGCCTGGGTCTCGGTGCTGTCGGCGGGTGGGTCGGCCATGGGCACCTAGAGGTAGTAGAGAATCCGACGGTCCTTGTGCAGCGCCTCGTAGACGCGTGCCCGCTGTTCCTCGGACAGCAGGACCACTGTGACCGAGACCGACAGGTAGCGCGCGCCTTTGGAGGGAAGCTCACTCATCGAGTCCTGCGACACCTCCTGGGCCAACACCCGGTGAAACAGTTGGCGCACATACTCCTTGAAGCCGTGCTCCTGTTTGCCCATCACTTTGAAGGTGTACTCCGTCGGATAGCTCACCAACGGTTTCAGCTCGGTCATTTCAGCCATTCAAGCCCCGGGCAGTCGCACTGGAAGTCGACGGCCTGCAGCCCCACCAGGTCTTGGGCACGGTAGCCTGCTGGCTGCTTCACCGCCACCTCACGTCAACGGCACCTCGCCCGTCCGCAACAGCTGGCCCGGTGCTAGAGCAGGTTCGCCGCCAGCTCCGCCAGCGCGCTGCGCTCGCCTTTAATCATCGTAATGTGGCCGGCGATGCGCTCCTTTTGAAAGCGATTCACCACGTGCACCAGCCCGTTGCTGGTGGCATCCACGTAGGGGTTGTCAATTTGGAAGGGGTCGCCGGTGAGGATGATTTTGGTCCCATCGCCGACGCGGGTAATGATGGTCTTCACCTCGTGCGGCGTCAGGTTTTGTGCCTCATCGACGATGATGAACTGGTTGGGAATGCTGCGCCCGCGAATGTAGGTAAGCGCCTCAATCTCCAGGATGCCCAGGTCGAGCAATTCATGGTAGCCGCGGCCCGCTTTCTTGTCGGCGCGGCTCAAATTCATCAGGAACTCGACGTTGTCGAAGATGGGCTGCATCCACGGATTCAGTTTTTGCTCCACGTCCCCGGGGAGGTAGCCGATGTCTCGGCCCAGAGGAAAAATGGGGCGGCTCACCAGCAGTTTTTGGTAGGCGCTCTCCTCGGTGGTCTTGTGTAAGCCCGCGGCGATGGCGAGCAGCGTTTTTCCGGTGCCCGCCTTTCCGACGATGGTGACCAGCTTGATGTCGTCGTTGAGCAGCAAGTCCAAGGTGTAGCTCTGCTCCATGTTTCGCGGCCGGATGCCCCAGACGCCGTCCTTCACTGTCCGCAACAGCGGGATTAACCGGCCCTTGGATGGGCTCATCCGGCCCATGGCGGTGTGGGAGGGGTTGGTTTCGTCCTTGAGCAGGACGAATTCGTTCGGGGAGAGCGTCTCGGCCTCTGGGACCGCGACCTCGGCGCCGGGCTTGTACATCTGGTCAACCAACTCGCGGGGCACCAGCAGCTCCCGGTGCCCCGTGAAGAGTTCGCTGATTTCAACGCGCTGAGCGTCGTAGTCTTGGGCCTCAAGGCCCACCGCATCCGCCCGGATGCGCAGCGAGGTGTCCTTGGTGATGAACACCGCCTTCACATCCGGTTCGCGCTCCTTCATGTCGAGCGCAACCGAGAGGATGCGGTTGTCCATCAGCTGCGCGTCACCGATGGCGGGCGAGAGCGGCCGGTGGCTCACCACCACCCGCAGGTTGCCGCCGCCGGGGAGCGGGACTCCTTCGGCCAGCGAGCCCTCGGCGCGGAGCGCATCCAGATAGCGCGCCACCAGTCGAGCGTTTCGACCGAGTTCGCTCAAGTCACGCTTGAACTTGTCGACCTCCTCGATGACATAGATGGGGATGACGACGTTGTTGTCTTCGAAGGTGAAGAGCGACCGCGGATCGTGAAGCAGGACGTTGGTGTCGAGGATGAAGTTCTTTTCCATCGTGGGGTGCCGGATGCCTCTGTGGACCGCGGGTGCAACAGACCTCGCCGCGCCACGACCGGGCGCCGCACACTCCCCTTCTCTCATCGCGGCGGAAGTATAGGCACGGGCTCCGACGGGTGGAGCCACGCCCTGGGGGCGACGTTTAGGGTGGCCGGAGGAGCTTCTGAAAGGAGGCCGGCGGCTTGCCGTCTGGCATGCGGCCGAATGGAAACCGCGCGCGAAGGCAAGCAACATCCAGGACGTGCCGCTCGACGCGGCCAAGCAGGTAAGCGCGCTTCCAGCTTTTGGCCGCGAAGGGGGCTGCCGCTCGCCGGCTGAGTGGAGCAAGCATGACGTCCGGTGCAAAGGTGACGCGCTCGCCGTCCCGTCGCAGGCAGCCCAGTTCCAACGCCCAGGAAAGCACCCACAGCGGCCGCAGGCGGGGGTCGGCAGCTAAGGACTCGAACCGACCCTCGGACCGCCCGTCGATGAAGTGGAAGTACTTGCTGTACGCCGACGCGGCGTGGAAGGTCGAGGGCCGGAGGGCCATCGCCTCCGCACCCACCCGTTTGGTGAGGAGAAGCAGCAGCTGAAGCACCTCCGTCGAGAGCGACAACCCGGGAAATTCTTGCCCCGGAAGTGGGGGCCGGGACCACTCGAAGCTTCGGCCCGGGTGCTGAAGTAGCAGGGACTCGAGGTGCAGCACCCGCAGCTCGGCCCAGGCCGAGGGTAGACCCATCGCTGCGCCCGACGTCTCGCGGAGCTCGACGTCCAGAAAGGGGCGCCCCTCGAAGCGGGGACTTTCCAGGCGAATGCGGGGCCGGTAAGCGTCGCTGAGGTCCAGACGGACGTCGACGGAGCCCAGCCCCCGCGCCTCCAGCCGCTCCAGGGCGCCATAGGCCCGAAGCGCATTCTCCACACCGGCGCGGCTGTAGATGCCGAAGGCCAACCCGCTCCGCCCATCCCGCCTCTGCAGCGCCAGCTCCTCTTCGCCGGAGAAGGCGTCCTGCGCGGTGAGCAAGGCAGCATCCATACGCCGGTAGGTGCGCCACAGCCGCGGGTGGACCCGTGTTTCCGCCAAGGCACCTTTACTCGTACCGAATCTCGACAATGGTCACGTCCACTTCTCCCCGTGGACGCTGGACTGTCACCGAAGCGCCAAGGGGTTTGCCCAGAAGGGCCCGGCCCAGTGGCGAGTCCACGCTGATGCGCCCTCCGCGCGTATCCGTTTCATCGGCACCCACCAGTTGGTAGGCCAAGCGCTTGCCCTCCTCGTCTTCTAGCAACAACGTCGCTCCGAAGTAGACGCGGCCCTGGTCCTTTTGCTCGCGCGGGTCGACCACCGTCGAGTTGTCCAACCGACGCTGCAGGAAGTGAATCCGTCGGTCGATTTCCCGAAGGCGCTTCTTTCCGTAGATGTATTCGGCGTTCTCGCTGCGGTCACCCTGCGCCGCCGCTGCACTGACTTCGGCCGTGACGCGCGGCCGCTCGGATTTGAGAAGCGCGAGCAGCTCGGCATGGAGGCGTTCCGCGCCGGCTCGGGTTAGATAGAGGCGGCCCGGTCCCTGCGCCTCTTCCTCACCCTCGGAAGGCTCGGCTTCATGGTCCTGGGGCATGGTCACCGGGGAATCGGGCTCTCTCGTCGCGAGGACCACGCGGGTTCGGGCTTGCAGCCATGGGCAACTTGGGACATGACCACCGGTACGAGTCGCTAGCTCAGCTGGTAGAGCACCGGCCTTTTAAGCCGAGGGTCGGGGGTTCGATCCCCCCGCGACTCATGTTCGGAGATGTGGGTCCCCGTCGTCTAGAGGCCCAGGACGCTGGCCTTTCAAGCCGGTAACACGGGTTCGAATCCCGTCGGGGACATATTTGGTCTGCGCGCAGCTCTGACCGAGAGCCTCCATCGGCTTCACGGCCAGAAGGTTCGCCGCTACTGCGCGAGCCGTCCAGGCTGCGTTGAAGGTACCTCTTAGGAGCGAGGCATCGGGGCATCTCGCGCCGGCATCACGCGGCGGGCGGTGCCGCGTGCATCGCGGCGTCCACGAGCGGGTGGTGCAAGCTGCGGCGCCAGACCGCATGCACGGGGAACTGCGAGCCGGGGACGTGCAGGCGCTCCACGACCACCCCAGCACGGCGCGGGCCGCGAGGGTCAAGCCAGGGGACGATGGTGAAGCCGAGGCCAGCGGCGACGAAGCCGAGCAGTGATTCGGCCGAGTCTGCCGAGTAGTGCTCTTTGTCCGAGCCACCGTACGCGGCCAGGCCGCGAAGCTGCTGCATGCGGCTGGCCCGGTCGGCGTTGTAGGCGATGAAGGGAACGTCGCGCAGGGCACGCACCGAGAGCGGGGTCTTGCCGGCGAGTGGGTGGTCCGCCGGCAGTGCCAGGAAACTCCACAACCGTCCTACGGTTTTCACCTCGAATTCGTCGGGGACGTGCGGCAGGTGGTCCACCAGGAGGTCCAAGTCACCAGCACGCAGTAGCTCCAAGTCCGGCGTTCTCAGCTCGCTGAGGGCAACGTCGATGTCGGGCCGCTGGCGCTGAAGCCGCCGCAACCACGCCGGAAGCAGCCCCTGCACCAGAAGTGGAGAGGCGCCCAGACGGAGCACGCCACCGAAGCGACCGGGTCTTAGCGACTCAGCCACCGCCGGCAGCTGCTCCAGAAAGGGCGCAACGAAGGCATACAGGGCACGGCCGGCCTCGGTCGGCACCACACGGTCCTTCCCGACACGGGCAAAGAGGGACACTCCGACTTCTTTCTCCAGGCGCCGCACCTGCTGGTGCACGCCCGGCTCGGTGATTGGGTAGGGGAAGGCGCGCACAGCGCGTGCGTAGCCCTCGGTGCGTGCCACCCAGTAGAAACCGGTCAATCGGTCCAGAGACGTCATACACTACAGTTTATCAATCATGTCGTAATTAGTTCAATGAAGGAATCAACTGATTCGGGCAGCCTCCCTCCCCGCGCCGTCGGTCCTTGGCGCAAGCGGAAGGAGTCTCTTTCATGAAACCGATGCGCAATGCTGTCCATCTGTTGCTCCTTGCTGGCTGGGTTTTGCTCGGGCTGGTTTTCACCCTCAAGTGCCTCGGCTCGCCGGCGGGGCTGGCCACGGGGCTTCTGGCGGCGGGAAGCTTCTGGCTGTGGCTTCTGGGCTTCGCGGCCTTGACCACCGTCGCCATCTCTCGTTTCGCCACGCCACTGTCGGCCGTGGCCGTTCACGCCGGACTGATGGTGGCGCTGGCCCTGCTCCCTCGGGCCTTCCCACTGTCTCTGATGCGATTTGGCCTCGACGTCCTCCGCGGCGCCTAGCGTTGGAGGAAAACCACCATGCCGCGACTCCAACCCGAACTGGCTCCCGCCCACAGCCCCGCCTGGGTGGCGCAGTCCTGGATTTCATTCTTCGCCTCTTCCACGGCCACCGCCATTGGCATCTGGTGTCTGCCCGTCGACGCCTGGGCGAAGGGCTTCATGGCCATGGGCCTGCTCTTCACCATCGGCTCATCCCTCAGCCTCGCCAAGACAGTCCGCGACATGCATGAGGCGAGCCGCCTCAGCGCACGCATTGACGACGCCCGGGTGAGCCGTCTCATCGCCGAGCACGACCCCCTCAAGCCGGCGGTGTGAGGCCACAGAAACGTCTCAAGGTGCAACGGCGAAGCGCGCACCTTGAGACCGCCTTACGTCTGGCCCCGGTGGAAGCCCGGAGCCGGCCTGGGCGTGACCGCCTCCACTCGGGGGCGAGAGCTGGCGACTGGCGCTGGGCCGTCCCCGCAGAAGCGCTCACGCCCGGATGTAGGCGTAGCCCTTCGCTTCCCAGGCCATGATGGTCACGAAGCTGTTCGCCACGACCTTGAGGGGCGGGACGACATTCTCCGCCTTGGTCCCCATGTGGCGAATTGCGACCGCACACTGTTCCAGGCTCTCAACGCCTGGCGACTTCGACAGCTGCGTGAGAAGCGCGGTGATTTGGCCGGCGAAGGGCCGGTCCTCCGGCTTCACTTTCTGCAAATCAGACTGCACCAAGAGTGTGGCCGGGCCACGGAAGGAGAGCACGAAGCGGGGTGTGACACCCTGCTTGATGAGATCCTGCCGCGTCTCCTCAATCGATTCGATCCGGACCAGCAGCTTTTTGCCGTCGCCCTCGGTGATGTCGAAGACGATCTTTCCCTCTTTGAGTCCGGCAACCGGGGAGGGTTCCATCCCCGGACCAGCGAGGGCGGCGGTGGCGAGCAGCGAGAGTACGGTGGCGGCGAACACTGAACGAGCGCGGACGGCATTCATCGGCATCCCCCTGGGAATTGATGACCAGACCAGTATCGCCGCCCCCATGGAGGCGCGCGACGCATGACCAGGCAACGGATTGGCTCCGAGAGCAGGCATTCACTCCGCGGACGGGCCCCTTAGGGTTCACTCCGATGGGACTCGTCAATTTTGCAGCAATAGGCCTTTTGGTGGGTCTGGTTTTGACGCTGGTGTTTCGTTGGCTCCGGTCCCTTGTGGAGCGCCGCGAGACCGCAACGGTTACCGCAAACCGTTACGCTGCCGCGGCAGCAAATCCTTCTCGTCGTGTCTCCTGGACGCGCCCGAGGGCGTTTGTCCCACCGGTGGTAGTGGTGGACGGTGAAGTCGTCGAAAGGTCTCCACAACCACCGCCTGCTCTTACGTCATCGATGAAGTGATGCGGCCCGGGCCTTTGGGTAGCGCCACGCCTAGATGACAATTTCGCGGCCAATCTCCACCACCGCTTCCGGCGGCAAGCGGAAGTAGCCGGTGACGTGGACGGAGTTCCGCGGCAGGAACTTACTGCGCCGGGATAGCCGCCGGAGGCAGGAAGACCACGGGGGCATCCACCGGAACGCGGAACGGCGTGGCGGACTTGGGGTCGGAATTGAACTTCGAGAACGTCCCGGGGTTGTCCTTGAAATGCTTCTCCAGCGTAGTGACCCGCGTGCTGTTCGCCGGATGGTCCGAGAGCAGCTGGGGAATCTGATGCACGTCGGCCTTTTGGAAATCCCGGAACAGCCAGACCAGCCCCCAGGGGTTGTACCCAGCCTCAGCGCAGATGTCCGAGCCGGTCAGGTCGGCCTTGGACTCGGCGTCGCGCGAGTATCCCAGGGACTGCAGGCGGCCGAGCAGGAAGAGGGCGATGATCTCCCGCTCTGGTCGCCCCCACCAGGATTGCTCCGGCGACCTCGGCCTCCGTGAGGTGCCTGTTCTTGTTCAAGAGGGTGATCGAGTCCCGATGGATGGTGTGCGAGACCTCGTGGCAGAGCGTCCCCGCCAGCTGCTCGGTGTTCTTCACGAAGTGAAGCAGTGAGTCGACAACGTAAACGTTGCCTCCCGGCGTAGCGAAGGCGTTCGGCTGCGCCTCGTGGACGAGGTAGAACTTGAACGGGTGCGGGTACCGTGACTGAGCCACCTTGGCGATGGCATCCGCGATTGGCTTCAGGTTGTCGTAGAGCGGCGAGGACTGGATGATTCCCGCTCTCTTCCTGAGCTGGTCGTAGGTCGCCTTGCCGAGCTCGGTCTCCTGGTCGGTGACCGGTTCCGGCGTCGGAACCTGCGCCACTGCACTCGTGGAAACGAGGGCAACAAGCAAACCGAGCGGCAGTCCACAGCACGAGACGCGAATCCCCTGCATGACGAGCCCCCCGCGCTGGCGCGGCGTGTTTGCCGGGTGAGACATAGCACATCCGACGCCTGCCAGATGCCGCTCGACGCACCCGGCGCGCTCGCCGTCGCGACCATGGCAAAGCTGGACCCCATCGACCTCGGAGGCATCCCCGGGCGGCTCTTCCCTGAACATGGCCAACCGCGGGTTTCGGAACGGAGTCGAGACCCGCCTGACACCAGGCATTTTAGCGGGCCGCGCTCCAGGAGGAGTAGACTTGAAGTTGGTTGTTTCCGCCCCGCCCCCAAGGTCTTGCGGCACTTCTTCTCCCGTTCGCGCTCCTCACCGGCTGCGCGGGAGACCCGCCTCCACCGGCTCCGGCTCCGGCCAGTGGCGTGCTCGCCCCGACTCCTGATGCCATTTTGGCGATGGGTTCTGGGGCAGCCACGCCATTGCTCCAGGCGCTGGCCCGGGCTTATGCGGCTAGACACCCTGCCCTCCCGGTGCACGTCGAGCCCAGCGTCGGCAGCGCCGGCGGACTGGCAGCCGCCGCCGACGGCGCCGTCGACCTTGGATTGGTGGGCAGAGGCCTGCGTCCCACCGAAGACAAGTCGTTGGAGTTCATTCCGCTCGCACTCGATGCGGTGGTCCTCGCTGCAGCTCCGGACGTAGAGCGCCAAGGCCTCACCCGCGGTGAACTGCGTCGGCTGTACGCCGGTGAGCGCTCGAGCGGCCTTACGCTGCTGCTGCGGGACGCCCAGGAAACCGCCAATGACGCTTTAGAAGCTGCCTTCCCCGAACTTCGTCCGCTCCGCGAATCGGGCGCAGCCGCCGCCCGTTTCCCCGTCTTGGTACACGACGACGCTATGGCCTACGCGCTGTTGACGACACCCCACGCCGTCGGCGTTTTCAGCTTCGGTGCTGTCCTTAGCTGGGGGCTCCCGCTGCACCCCTTGGCGCTGGAAGGGCTTCGTCCCTCGGTGGACGCCCTCGCTGACCGCAGCTGGCCAGCGGTGCGCACCTTGGCGGTGGTGTTTCGTCCCGAGCGCCGGGCGCGCCTCTCGCCGTTCCTGGCCTTCCTGGCATCGCCGGAGGGACGCGCAGTGACGCGTGTGGCGGGCTACCTGCCACTTCCCCAGGCTCCGCGATGATTCGCGTTGACTTGGCCCGCCCCTTCGCAAGGCGGCTCATTCCGCTGGTGCTTGTCAGTACCGGCCTTTTTGCCGCCGCCGTGCCACTTGCTTTCCACCTGGAGGGCCGACGCGAGCTCGCAAGCGGGGCCCGCGGCGCTGCAGCGCAAGTGGGGCGCGTGCTGGAGCGGGCAATGGGTGCCCGACCGCTCCTCTGGCGTTACGACGCGGCAAAACTCGCCGAGCAACTCCAGGACGCAGGTCTCGGCCACTTGGACGGCCTCGAAGTCCGGGATGTCGCTGGACGGCGCGTGGACCTCGGTCAACTCCCCCACGGGCCAGTCGTGTGGGGTCGCGCCGACGTGGTGGTGGCTGGCCAACGGCTCGCCTCGGTGTGGGTTGGCCAGAGCCTCCGGCCTCTGTGGACGAGTACCTGGGTGGTGGTCTTCTTCTGCGCCCTGTTGGCCCTCGTCCTGGGCGCAGCCCTCTACCTGTACCCACTGCGCACGGTGACGCGGGCAGAGACGCGCATCGCCGCGCTCCTCGCGGAGCGCCGGGTGGCGCTTCAAGAAGAGGAGCGTCGTCGCATTGCCCGAGAGCTGCATGACGGCGCCGGCCAAGCGCTGACCGCCGCTCGACTGCAAGTCTTGGCACTGCGCCATCAGGGTTTGAGCGCCACCGCGGCTGCCGCGGTGGAACGACACCTCGACGAGGCCTTGGAAGAAGTTCGGCGCTCCACCTCGGCCCTCTTGCCGGCGCCCCTCGCGGAGTTCGGCCTCCTCGGGGCTCTCGAGCGCCACTGCGCCACCTACTCCGAGGCGACGGGGGTGGACATTTCCCTCGAGGCGCCCAGCACCTTTCCGGAGCTTCCGCCAGCGCTCCAGACGGCGGTGTACCGCATTGCACAAGAGGCACTGCACAACACCGTTCGGCATGCCGCCGCTTCCCACGCCGTCGTCCGCCTGCAGGCCGACGCCACCACGCTGGCCCTGGAAGTCGATGACGATGGCCGCGGGTTTGGCGAGGCGGCAAGCTGTACCTCCATCCGCGAACGGGTGGCGGGCCTCGGCGGTGCGGTCGAGTGGCCGGAACTCGGAACGGCGCGTCTCCGGGTCACCCTTCCGCTGGCAGGAGGTGGAAGTTGATTCGGGTGGTTGTCGCCGATGACCACGAGGTGGTCCGCGCCGGCGTCCGCGCGGTCCTGGCATCCGAGCCTGACGTCGAGGTGGTGGGCGAGGCGGCGGACGCGGCCACTGCGCTGCAACAGGTCGCTGCGCTGGCTCCGGACGTCCTCCTTCTTGACCTCAGCCTAGACGGAGGCGGCTTGACGGCGCTGCGTGGCGTTGGCGAGCACCACCCCGGGACACGGGTGCTGGTGCTATCCATGCACGCGGATGGTACCCACGTGCGGGCGGCGCTCGACGCCGGCGCTGCTGGGTACGTGGTGAAGGGAGCCGGCGTGGAGGCCCTCGTCTCGGCGCTGATGGCGGTGGCGGCCGGCTCGACGTTTCTAGACTCGGACGCAGCCCGGGCCCTGGAGCAACCGACCGAGGAACGAGACCTCGCTTGGGAGCGCCTCACTCCGAGGGAGCGACTGGTCCTCCGACGGGTAGCTGAGGGGCGCACCAACCGCCAAATCGCCGCTGAATTGGCACTGTCCCACAAGACGGTGGACAGCCACCGCACGAGCTTGATGCGAAAGCTCGGCCTCCGCGATGCTCAGGGCGTCACGCGCTTCGCGATGCGACGGGGCCTCCTTCAGGAGAAGTAAAGGGTGGGGGTGCACCGCCCCGTCGCCCCGTCGCCCCGCCGAGGCACCGTCGCCACACGTGGAGAACCGGTTGCCACCGGGCACCTTCGTCGCCATGCTGCACCGGTATGGCCGCCCGCCCCCCTCCGTCCCGCACCGCGTCCCCCCCTCCTCTGGACACGGTCGACGAGACGTCCGAGGAGTCGTTTCCGGCGAGCGACCCCCCCAGTTGGACAGGAGTCGTCGGGGCAGACGGCGATGGAACCTCCGCTCCGGCTCAGCCACCGCCGGCATCTCGGGCCAAGGCCCGTAAGCCGAAGAGGCCCCCTCCCCGTCGGCCCACAGCCGGCAAGGGGCGCTCCTCCCCGCGGACTCGGAGGTAAGCCGGTCCTCCCGGGGCGGCCAGAGGACTGCGGCCCCCGGCGTTTCCCCGATGTGGGACAGCCGCTTCCTTGGGCCTATGCCGGGTGGCGGTAAGCTCTAGGGCGCCATGAAATTCACGCCCCTCGACATTCGCCAAAAACGCTTCGCGACCGCCTTTCGAGGTCTGGCCCGTCGGGACGTCCAGGCTTTCCTCGAATTGCTATCCGCGGAATTTGAGGAGGTGGTGAAGGAAAACATCGCCCTCAAGGAGGAGCTGAAGCGCGTGCAAGGCCAGCTCGAGCACCACCTCGAGCGGGAACGCACGCTTCAGCAAACCATGGTGACGGCCCAACGCGTGTCAGATGACCTCAAGGGCGTTGCCAAGAAGGAGGCAGACGTCATCGTCTCCGGTGCCGAGCTTCAGGCGGAGAAAATTGTCCACGCCGCCCACCAGCGCCTGGTGCAAGTCATCGAGGACATCAACGAGTTGCGTCGGCAGAGGACGCAATTCGAGTCTCACCTTAGGGCCGTCATCGACGCCCACACCAAGCTACTCGAGGCCTTCCAAAGCCCTGCCTTCTCCGCCGACGAGCCCCGGATGGAGGACAACATCAGCTTCCTTGCACCGAAGAAGGCCGGCGGCACCGAAAGCTGAGGCTTCCTCCTCCCTGGGCTACATTCGAGCCGTGCGCCAGGCCTCGGAATTTCTCGTCCCGGGCTAAGCCGCGCATTGTGCGCTCGGGCGGCCCCGTCGCCAGTATCCTCGAGGTGCTCGCCGCGACCGCCAACACCAAGCCCCTCGCCGTGGCGTCCACCAGAGGAGCTATAGTCACCCGTCCATGGATGCCGCTGCACGCAACCGACTGGCAACCTCCACGACCCGGTTAGTCAGGAGAGCCCCTGACAGGCCGGCCTTGGATGTCTCCGACGACTGGTACTGGAGCTGCATTCCTCCGAATGAGCGGCTGGCATTTGCCTGGAGGCTCAGCGTCGAGCAATGGAGACTCGCCGGACGGGAGATTCCTCTTGGACCCGAACTTCGTCGACATACTGCGCTCCTTCGTCGACGGTGACGTCCGTTTCTTGCTGGTCGGTGCTTATGCGCTCGCCTTCCACGGCCATCCGCGCGGGACCGGCGACCTGGGGTTGTGGATTGACTCTACGGCCGACAATGCCCAGAAGGCTTACGCTGCGCTGGGGCGCTTCGGCGCTCCCCTCCACCAAGTGACGTTGAAGGACCTCTCCGAGCCCGGCGTGGTCTTTCAAATCGGCGTTGCGCCGGCGCGCATCGACATTCTCACCAGTCTCTCTGCTCTCTCCTTCGAAGAGGCTTGGCAGTCGCGCACCAATGCCCTTCTCGAGGGACTGACATTTCCCGTCATTGGACGCGATGAGCTTCTCCGGAACAAACGCGCCACCGGGCGCCCGAAAGACTTGCTCGACGCGGAGGTCCTGGAGCGCGACAAGGAGCGTTGAGGTAAATGGGCTCGGTTGAGCCCCGGGACGCGGCCCGGAGCCCCCACCGCGCGGACGTCGCAGCCGGCCTTAGGCGGCCAGACCGACCGGCACGCGAAACTCGAAACGCGTGCCCTGCCCAGGCGCACTTTCGCAGCGGACGGTTCCCCCGTGCTCGTCTGCAATTCGCTTGACGATGGACAGCCCGAGTCCAGTCCCCTCAGTCCGGCCCGCGGTGCTGAACGACTCGAAGAGGCGGTTGGCGATTTCAGGGGGGATGCCCGGCCCGTCGTCCTCAAAGCGCAAGACGAGGTCGTCCTCCTCCCGGTCGATGCTGAAGAGGAAGTTTCCGCCGTCGGGCATGGCCTCCACTGCATTTCGGGCAATGTTGAAGACGACTCGCCGCAGCTTGCTCTCATCGAAGCGGGCTGGCCCGGTGTAGCGCGGCACCACCTGCAAGCGCACCGGGGACTTACGGAATTCCTGCCTCAAGTACTCCTCAATCTCCGAGGCGAACTTCTGCAGATACACTTTGCGTAGGAAGAGCTCGCGCTCCCCGCGGGCAAAGGCCAGCGTCTCGCGCATCATTCCGTTGAGGTGCTCGAACTGCTTGTCCACCACCGAGAGGTAGGCCTGACGCTGTTTCTCGTCTGGCTCGGCGGACATCAACTCGGTGTAGCCGCTGATGACCGTCAACGGAGTGCGGAAGTCGTGCACCACTCCGGACAGCATTTGCCCAATGGCCGCCAGCCGCGCGCGACGCTCGCCCTCCTCCCGGTTTCTCCGCAATTGGATGGCTCGCCCGGCCTGGCCGGCCAGCAGCGTTGCGAGCCGTTCGTCGGTCTCGGTGAAGCCGCCGGGCTTGTTGAGGAGCTCCAGTGCGCCCACCACTTGGTCCTCGGTGCGGATGGGGACGCACAGGACAGCATCCGTCTTCACGCCGAGCCGCCTGGAGACGCTCTCGTCATAGTGCGGTGAAGCCTGGGCCAGCGTCACGCGGACGGCCTGACCGGTCAGCGCCACGTGGCCGGCAATCCCCTGCCCCGGCCGCAGCTTCACCGACTTGAGGGACTCGGCCTTCTCTCCGGTGACGCTCTTGAAGTAGAGCGCCCCGGCGTCTTGTTCGGCGAGCAGGATGGAAGCTGCCGACGCGCCCAGCGTGGCAGTGGCCTTGGCCAAAATGCCGTCCAGCAGGTCACTCTGCTTCTCGGCAGAACTGACCGACTTCTCCACTTCAAAGAGGAGGTCGAGGTCCTTCAAGGCTTCGGAGAGTTCGGACTTGGCCTTTCGCAGCTCTTCGTTCTGGGCGCGCAGCTCCTCGTACAAAAGGACGTTGTCCAACACCGCGGCAATCTGGGTGGCCACCGCCTCCACCAGCGCGAGGTCGTCCGGGGTGAAGGCGTTGACCCGGGTGTGGAGGACCTCCACCACGCCGAGGATGCGACCGCTGACATGCTTCAGCGGGACGGCCACCATGCTGCGGGTGCTGAAGCCCGACTGACGGTCAATGTTGGGATGGAAGCGGCTGTCCGAATAGGCGTCCCCCAGCAGCAGACTCTCTCCGGTGGCCACCACATGCCCGGCAATGCCGGTGCCCAGCGGCAGGCGAATTTCGTCCAGCGAAGAACCGCGCAATACGCGGCTCCAGAGCTCCTGCTTCTGGGCGTCCAACATGAAGAGCGTCGCGGCTTCGGCTCCCAACAGCGAACTCAGACGCTCGACAACGGTACGGAGAATGGCGTCCACGTCGCGCGCCGAGGCGAGCGTGGTGCCAATCTCCAGCACGGCGCTAAAACGCTCCGCTTGCCGCAGGACTGCGGACTCGAGTTCCTGCAGTTTGTCGGTGAGCCCGCTCAGAAGCCCGGCAGGAGAGCCCGGTTCGGCGGACTTGGGGCGCTCGGCCATCGTCGAGTGGGGGAGTCTAGCCCGGCGACCCCGACAACGTCGCATTCTTGACTGTGGCTGGGCGGACCCCCTGGGGGTCTAATGCGCATCCGCCCAGCTCTGGCCCACCCCCAAATCCACCCGGAGAGGAACGCGCAGCGCCGCAACCCCGGCCATCGCCGCCCGCACCAACGCCGAAGTCTCCTCCAGCTCCTCGGACGGCGCCTCGAGCAGCAACTCGTCGTGCACCTGGAGCAACATCCGGCTGCGAAGGCGGCGCTCGCGCAGCCCAGTGTCAATCCGCAACATGGCCATTTTGATGAGGTCCGCCGCCGTGCCTTGGATGGGCATGTTGATGGCGGCGCGCTCCGCCGCCTGCGCCGTGGCGCGGTTGGTGGAGTGCAAGTCCTCCATCAGCCGCCGCCGTCCGAAAAGTGTCTCGACCACTCCGGTTCGCCGAGCCTTGGCCACCGTCTCCTCAAGGTAGCGGCGAATGCCGCTGTAGCGAGCGAAGTAGCGCTCGATGATGGCGGCAGCCTCCTCTTGGGGAATGTCCAGACGGCTGGCCAGCCCATAGGGGGACAGCCCGTAGGCAATGCCGAAATTCACCATTTTGGCCACCCGCCGCTGCTCGCTCGACACCTGTTCTGCGGAAACCCCGAAGACTTCCGCCGCCGTGCGCTGGTGGATGTCCTGGTCGGCACGGAAGGCTTCGATGAGCGCCGGGTCCTCGGCGATGTGGGCCAGAATGCGCAGCTCGACTTGGCTGTAGTCGGCCGACAACAGACTCCAACCCGGGTCCGCGACGAAGGCCCGGCGGATGGAACGTCCGATGTCGGTCCGGACCGGGATGTTTTGAAGGTTGGGGTCCGAGGAGGAGAGTCGACCAGTCGCCGTGGCGGCTTGGTGAAACGTGGTATGCAGCCGCCCGTCGGCCGCCACCAAGGGGCCAAGCGCATCCAGGTAGGTGCTTTTCAACTTGGAAAGCATCCGGTAGTCGAGCAGCACCTTCGGCAAGGGATGCTGCTCGGCCAGCTTTTCCAAGACGTCCGCATCGGTGGAGGGGCCGGTCTTCCCGCGCTTCAGCACCGGAAGCTTCAACTCGGCATACAGCACCTGGGCCAGTTGAAGGTTGCTATTGACGTTGAATTCGCGCCCGGCGAGACGCTGCAACTCGGCTTCCTGGGCCGCGCACTGGGCGTCGACGTCGCGAGAGATTTCGTTCAACACGGCCGTGTCGATTCGGACGCCGAAGCGCTCCATCCGGCTGAGCACCGGCACCAGCGGCAACTCCAGGGTGCGCGCCAGCGGCCCAAGCTGCGCGCTGTCCACCTCTTGCCACAGCTGCACGGCCAGACGGCGGACGGCCTGGGCGCGCGCTCCGAAGGCCTCCGCCACCTCCTCGCTGAAGCGGTCAGCGAAGGTGGCCGCTTCCTTTCGGCCAGCGGGGGTGTGCAAGGCCGGCGGGAGCTCCAGCCGGAGCCGCTCTCGCGCCAAGTCCTCCAGCGCGTGCTCGCGACGCGAGGGGTTCAGCAGGTAGCTGAGGAGTTCGACATCGGCTCGGACTCCGGAAAGCTCGAGGTTGAGGGTGCCGAGCAGGTTTCCCAGCGTCTTGAGGTCATGCCCGTCCTTGCCAACGTCCGGGTCTGCCAACACCCCACCCACCAATTCCCGGAAAGCACCAAGGGGAAGGTTTTCGCCCTGGTGCCCAAGGGGCAGGTAGACGGCCTCCTCGTCCCAGGCGAGTGCCAGCCCCACCAGCTTCCCGGTGGCGGGGCGCCCGGTGAAGGCCGGAACGAAGGCCGCGCCACCCTCCTGCCGCACCGCCTCCAGTACGGAGGCCAGTTCCTCCGCGCGCCGCACCACGCGCGTTGGCCGCAGGGCCAGCATCGGCTGAGGCGAGGCCGGCATCTCTTGAAGTAGCTTGTAGAACTCGAGCTCTGTGAAAAGCGCCCGCGCCTCTTCGCCGAGAATGGCCCGACGCTCCAGGCGGCCGAGGTCCGTCTCAATGGGCAAGTCGTCACGGACGGAGACCAGCTTCTTGGAACGGCGAAGGGAGTCGGCGTGGGCGCGCAAGGCTTCCCGCACTTTGGGCTTCTTCACGCCGTCCAGCTGGGCCAAAAGCGTCTCGACGTTGCCAAACTCCTGGATGAGTTCCACCGCCGTCTTCGGCCCAATGCCGGGCACCTTGGCGACGTTGTCGATGGGGTCGCCGACCAGGGCCAGGTAGTCGCGCATCTGCGCGGGGGCCACGCCGAAACGCTCCCGCGCCTCCTTGGGCCCGGTGTGGCGGTCGTACATCGGGTCATACAGAGACACCCGCTCGTCCACCAACTGCACCAAGTCCTTGTCCCCGGTGACGACTTGGACTCGGTACCCCTGCTCCCGCGCGGCCCGCACCAAGGTGGCGATGACGTCGTCCGCCTCCCAGCCGGCATATTCCAGCACCGGGATTTGCAGCACCTCCACCACCCGACGCACCAGCTCAAATTGTGGAATCAGGTCCGGCGGGGGGCCAGGTCGGTTGGCCTTGTAGCTGGGGTCAATCTCCTGGCGCCCGCTGCGGCTCTCCAAGTCAAAGGCCAGCGCCAGGTGCGTGGGTTGAAGCTCCCGCAGCGTCTTGAGCAGCATCCGAGTAAAGCCATACACCGCATTGGTGGGCACGCCGCGGCTGGTGCTCAGACTCTGGATGGCGTGGTAGGCGCGAAAGATGAAGCCTGACGCGTCGATGAGCGTCAGCAGGGGAGCTGGGTCGGCCATGGGGTTGTGGGCGCTGCTTGGGGGGGCCTGGGGGCCCCTTCTCAGCGCAGGACGAATTTAATCTTCTCGTTGCAGATGTAATACTCGTCCCCGTCCTCGACACGGCGGCGCTTCACCCGTTGCTTGTTGAACCAAGTGCCGTTGGACGAGCCGAGGTCCTCGATGAACCACTCGGTCCCCTCCCGCACCACCACCGCGTGCTCGCGGCTGACTTTACCGGAGTGGATGACAAAGTCGCAGTGCTTGCCGCGCCCGATGACGAAGCGGTCCTTGGCGACGCGGTCCAGACTTCCACTCTCGGCCAGGACGTAGAGTTGCCCGACGTCCTCCCGTTCGGACCGCTCATCGGTGGCCGCCCGTTCGACCCGTTCCAGGGTCCGCGCACTGAGGGCGGCTGTTTCGTCGGCGGGCGGGGCTGCCGGCGGGGAACTGGTGGCCATCGGCCCCGTGGGCTCGGCCGAGCCGGGCGGCCCGAATCCACTGGGCGTGGCGGCTCCCAGGGCGAGGGTGGCGCCGGAGGGGACTGGATGGAGTCCCGCTCCATCGATGAAGCCGTTGACCCGGGCGAAGATGAACATCGCCTGGCACACCAGGCCGTCGCGGCTGGCCCCCATCTTCTCGGCCATTTCCTCGAAGAGCTTCCAGAGGTGGTCGGGAATGGCCACCGCGCGAGTCAAAGGAGCATTCCGGTCGGTCATAGCGGCGCCTCGACTTCTCCTGTCGAAAGGCTACCAAGAAGCCAGCGCCGGCGGGTCAGAAGTGCACGGTGATGGCGGCCGAGTTCGGCAGGTTGAGCAGAATGTTGTTCGGCACAAAGTCGATGACGGTGTTGGAGGAGGGGTACGCGATGATGTCGACGGTATTCTCCCCCAAAGCATCAATCACCCGGGTCGAAGCCACGCCGCCGGGGAGGAAGAGCCCGGCGTAGCCCAGTCCCACCGCGTCCAAGGGCGCCGCGGCCTCAATCACGCCGGAGGACAGAACGAAGAGGTAATAGGAGCCGACGTAGTAAAAATAGTCGGAGGCAGGGTCCTGGTAGGGAAGCTGCAGGGTGAGGGGCAGCGTCGGGACGCCTCCCACCGTTCCGGCGTCATTGTCGATGACGACGCCGGCGTCGACGTTGGGATTGAAGTAGCGCGGATAGCTGAGCCCGCGCGCTTCGGTCACCGCGTTGGGGACCTGGAAGATGGGGGGAGGGCCGCCGTCGGCGGGCCCGGACGTCATTCTGCCGAGGAGCCCCGAGATGCTTCCCTCCACCAAAAGGGGCAAATCCGTCCCGAAGCCGGCGGTGATGATGTAGCCCGACGCGCCCGGGCAGTCGTTCAGCGTATAGACGACGCCCGCGTCGGCCGGACCGAGGACATAGCTGCTGGTGGTGAAGATGTTCGCCCCGCCGTCGTCGACGCCCAGCACGCTGAAGTAAGGCGTCACCAAGCCGTTGGCCACGAGGCACAGGGTCCCAGACAGATTGATGGGATAGAGGCGGTCATTGACTTCGACGGCCGACGCGGCAACCGTCGCACCGGCGTCTGGCACGGGCCACGTCAGAACTGGCAGAAACCCTCCGTCTTCGCCCAACCCGCCGTCGGAGGGCAGCTGCAGAATGTACGAAAGGCCGGGAATGTTGCCCTGGTTGATGATTTGGACGGTTTCCGTGTACGGGTAGAGGCCCACCCCGACATTGGCCGTCACGTAGGGGGTGAGTCCGCCGTTGCCGCCGTCGATGACAGCCTGAATGGGGCCCGACACCAGCGTGACGCCGTAGAGGATTCCTGGAGTCGCCTGCTCATTGAGAATGCGCAGCCCGACTGCGTCGAAGAAGTAAATTTGCGGTGCGGTGTGGTCAAGACTCTGCGAAGAGACGGTGACCGTCCCCAGCAACGGAATCAGGCCCTCATTCAAAGAGGTGGGGGCCGGAAAGGACACCGACGACTCGATGCCAATGCCTTGGATGATGCCGGTGCCGCCGCTGCACGACGGACAGGGCGGGCTCGCCGGGCTCCCCGGTCGCATGGCAACCATCCGGTTGGTGGCGCCGACCTCGTTGGTGCAGTACTGCTCACCGGCCGGTCCCACCAGACAGTCCGAGCTGTCGAAGGCCAGTAGCCCGTAGTTGGAATTGATGCCTCCGTCGGCGAGAAAGGGCAGCGCGTCGACGGCGATGATGCCGCTGCAGATGGAGGAGCCGAAGCAGGAGGATTCGTCCAGCACGCCGAAGAGACGCGCCCCTTCATAGGCCAGCACCGGCGGACTGCCGTCGGGGTTCAGGGGAGTCCCGCCGTCGGGAAGCACGTTGTAGGCCCGGGGGTGCGTCATCAATTGACGGATGGGCGGCTGGGGGGGCGCATTGGAGATGACCGGCGGCTGGACTTCGAAGGGGGCAAAGTAGCGGACGATTCGGAAGAGGGGGTCCGAGGACGTGCCCTCCGCGTCAAGGTCTTCCGCCACCGCCGGATTGATGATGCGCACCTCCCCCACATTGGAAAGCAAGGGGTCGTTCAACGGTGGCACGAGGTCACGCAACGCCACCGCCAGCCGGCCACCCTCCACCCCCCCGAGGACCGGCAGCGGCAAGTCGCTGGGCAAGGTGGGCAGCACCTGGAGGGCCGACACCGACGCCTGCTGGTAGGTGCGCACCGGACGGGGGGGGCAGATGTACAGCGTCGTGGTGGGCAAGTTGGGCGGCGGCCCACTGCAGTCGAAGAGGTTGGTGAGCGACGTTGGAAACGGCGGGCTGAAGCTGGGGCTGATGGTCGGCGGATGCTGCAGCACCCGTTCCCAGATGGTGGCGTTCTGCCCGTCAAAGGTTGCGTAGTACAGCACCGCATTCTGCTCGCTGCTGGTGAGCCGGGCGGAGATGGCGGTGACCGGCCCAGCGCTTTGGACCAACACCCCGTTGGTCAACGTCCGAAGGCTCTCCGGAACGTTGGCGACCCCCACCACCGAAATGTTGGGGCTCGCCGAGCCGCGCACAAACATCAACATGCCGGTCAACAGCTGCCCATCCATGAAGCCAGTTGGAAAAACCGGCTGGGTCGTGGCGATTTGCCCGTAGCGAACGCTGGGCGCGAGCTCCACTGGATAATCCACCGTCGGGATGGAGATTGGCTGCAGGGGGTTGGGCGCGGGGACGTAACCCCGCACTTGGCTGGGGTCGGTGACGATGAGGTCCAGCGCCTTCAAGTCGTTGGTGTTGCTGGAGGTGATGAAGGCCGTCTGGCCGTAGAGGGCGTCGACCACCGTCCCACCGTCCAAACCGGCAACCCGCACCACCGCCAGGGTGTTGACGCCGTTCAGGCCTGCGGCGCCGGGGAGCACCGGCTGACTGCAACCCACCGCCAGCAGGACGAGGGCCCACAGGGGTAGATGCTGCGAGGGCTTCAATCTGAGCCCACGCAGTTGGAGTCGTTGGTGACCAGGATGCAGCCTTGCTGCTGGCCGAGGTAGGCCACGATGCGTGCGGTGGTGGGCTGGCCGTTCTGGCTCAGCGTCGCATCGATGACGCCAACCCGGCCGTCGTCGAAATTCGAGACGAAGAAGCGCGCCGTGTTTCCACGCGGGTCGACGACCACGTCGTAAGGGGCGATGCCTACCCCGGTGACGACGGTGGCCAGCTGGCCGATGTCGTCGTCGTAGACCGCCAGTGAGCCGTCGTTTTGGCAGGTGATGACCACCACGTCGCCTTCGCCCGGACGTTCAATGAGGCGGGCTGCGTTCGGGCCTCCGGGCAGGGGCACCGAACGCACCACGGTGAGCGTCGGGTACTGGCTGTAGGGCTGGTCCACATCCACCACCATCAAGGTGTCCGGAATGTTTCCCACCAGGTAGATGCGGGACTCATCGGCTCGAACGGCCAGTCCCCGGGCCTGGGAGTTGCCGTACTGCAGCGCGAGTTGGGGAAAGTAGGTTTCAAGCGTGTAGCGGTCGACCAGGCGCATCAGCACGTCGAGCGCCGTCAGGGTGAGTTGCGCGCGCCCGGAAATCCAAACGTTGTTGCGTCCCACGAAGACGCTGTTGCCATTGCCCAGTCCGATGGAGGTGAAGGCGTCCGGGACATTGACGGTCGGAATCGCGGCCCGGGCGTCGAGGTGCACGACGTAGTTGTCCAAGTTGTAGCCGCTGGTGGGTGGCGAGTCGGCCGGCCGGATGTGCGTCACCCAGAGCTCTCCAGGCACCAGGCCGTCGTCGACGGACAGCCCGAGGCCGTAGGGCTGGGGGGCGGCCGGCAGGCCGGCGCCGCCCTGTGCGTCCTGTTCGACGGCCACGGACAAGCCGCTGAAGACGCAGTTGTTTCCGGCAGGCACGCAGACCAGTCCTTCGCCGCTGGGGTCGCTGGAAACTCCCTCCAGCAAGTCTCCTTCTGCCCGGGTAGCAACCCACAGGCGCGGACGGCCCCCGTAGCCGACCGGGTCGCGAAGCATCTCACCGGCGAAGCTCTGGATTTGCACGTCATCGCCCGGGACGGTCGCCAAGTCGGTGAATTGGTAGGCCGGCGAGGTGTCCCCGACGTCCAGGGCCCCGGGGGGAGGAAGTCCAACCAGCATCGGCTGGCCGCCGTCGGCAGGAGCGACGACGCGGTCCAGGTTCACCGCCAGCAGGTTTCCTTGGTCGTAGCGACGGTCGTAGTTGCCCGAGGCGACGTAGAGAATCCCACTGGTCGCGCCCGGAGGCAGAAAAAAGGAGAGACCGGTGGGAAAGTAGAAACGGGTGGACGGCGATGGGTTGGCGGACGGGTACTGCGCGCACGACACAGCCAGCAGGCAGGCGAGCAGCGGGACTCGGTATTTCAAGGGGCGCGCATCCTAGGAAAGGCCGTCCGGCGGCGGCAAGCGGCATTCGAACGTCCGCCTGCCCGTCGCTCTTCCCGTCACGGCGCCTTTCCTCCGGTCTTCCGCCAGTAGTCGACCAAAATGCGCTGCACCCGGTCGGTGTTGGGCGCGCTACGGCAGGACAGAAGAAAGGTCTCGTAGGCCTGGGCACCGGCGGGTGCGTCGCCCAGCTTGGCGTAGGCGCTCCCTAGGGTGAGGTAGGCCCAACCGGTGCGCGGCTCCACCGCCAGCACGTGCTTCAGCTTCAAGACGGCTTGCTGGAGCTGCTTGGAGTCTGTGCTTTGGGTCAGCAGCTGCGCCTGATTCAAGCTGGCCTTCACCGAAGCTGCGGCGTCGGCCTGAAGGCAGCTGGCGCCGGCAACTTTTTTCCCACTGAAGTGCGGTGTGTAGGGAATGTAGGAAGAGGGGGGTAGCTCGTCGTCCTCGCGCGTCTGGCTGTCGATTTCCGGCTCCAAGGGGACCGGCGCTGAACCGGCGGCGAGCAGCGCCAGAGTGACCAGCACCGTCGTCACTGGGCAGCTCCGGCATCCAGCTGAATGCGTGAGAAGTCCGCCAGCGGGGCAAACACCCGGGCCACTTGCCGCAGCAGGCGGATTCTGTTTTCCCGCACTGCGCGGTCTTCGGCCATGACTCGAACCGTTTCGAAGAAGGCCGCAACCGGCCCTTGCAGCGAGGCCGCGGCGGCCAGTGCCCCGCGGACGTCCTCCGCCGCGAGCGCAGCCGTCACCTGCCCCTCGGCCAGCCGGGTCCGTTGGTAAAGCGCCCGCTCAGCCGGCTGTTCGAAGAGCGGCTCCTCGACGCTGTCGCCCTGGACGTCATTGCCCTGCTTCTCGACAAGATTCACCGCCCGCTTCACCGACTCGGCCAACGGGAGAAATTCGGCCGTCGGCACCAGTGCCGCCAGGGCCTGCAGGCGCGCTTCGGCCCCTCGCAGGTCATCGAAGCCGGCCGACAGAACCGCCTCCACCACGTCAGCTCGGACGCTTTCCGTCCACAGCGCCCGGAGCCGCCCGCGGAAAAACTCGAGCAACTCGGCTCGGGCCGCGGCCGGATTGGCATGGGGAAGTTTGGGAAGCAACAGCCGCAGGGCTTCGTCCAGCGCTCGGCCGAGGTGCAGCCGAAATCCACGCCCGAGAATAAGGCGAATCACGCCGAGGCATGCCCGGCGCAGGCCGAAGGGGTCGGCAGAGGCGCTGGGCTGCTTACCCAAGGCGAAGAGGCCGGCCAGGCTGTCCAGTCGGTCGGCCAGGCCCACCAGCGCCCCGGGGTCCTGGCGGGGCAGTGGGTCGCTCGGTCCGCGCGGGAGGTAGTGCTCGGCGATGGCCAGGGCCACCTCGGGCGGCTCTCCGCTGGCGAGCGCGTATTCGCGCCCCATCACCCCCTGAAGCTCGGGAAACTCTCCCACCATTCCGGTGACGAGGTCGGCCTTGGCCAAGAGCGCGGCCCGGTCGACGATGGGCCCCAGCCGCTCCAGCCCCACCTGCTGCGCGAGCCACACCGAGAGCGCGCGCATCCGTTCCACCTTTTCCCCATAGCTGCCGAGCTGTCCCTGCCACACCACCCGGGAGAGCTCGGGCACGCGCGCCACCAGGGCAGTTTTCCGGTCCTGGTCAAAGAAGAACCGCCCGTCGGCGAGACGAGCACTGAGGACCCGCTCATAGCCACGGCGCGACAGCGCCTCGTCGCGCACCGGGGTATTCGACACGGCGATGAAGCGAGGCAGAAGCTTGCCTTGGGCATCCAGCACGGAGAAGTAGCGCTGGTGGGCTCGCATCTCCTGGACGAGGACTTCCGCGGGGAGGTCCAGGTGTCGCTCCTCGAAGGCTCCCACCACTGGACAGGGCAGCTCCACCAGCTGCGTCACCTCGTCGAGCAGGGCCTCGTCCTCGCGCAGGACGCCACCGGCCCGGTGGGCTGCCTCTCGAACGGCGCGGTGCAGCTGCGAGCTTCGGGCTGCGACGTCAGCCACCACGTGAGCCCGCTCGAGGGCGGCGGCATGCTGGGAGGCGTCGTGGAGTGCAATTGGCCCCGGAGCCAGGAAGCGATGGCCATGCGTCTCGCGACCGCTTCGCACGTCAGCAAAGACGAAGGGGACAATGGCCTCGCCGTACAGTGCCACCAACCACTGGACGGGTCGGGCGAAGGACTGCTCTGTGTCGCCCCAGCGCATCGACTTTTGGAAGGTCAGGCCGTGGACCACCTGGGAGAGGGCCTCGGGAAGCAGCTCCTCGGCCGGCCGGCCCTTCTCTTCCACCTCCACCGCCAGGTATTCGCCCTTGGGCGTCTGTACACGTTGCAAGTCGGCCAGCGGCCGTCGGTGGCCCTGCGCAAATTTCTCCGCCGCCCGGGTGGGCGTGCCATCGGCCGCGAAGGCCGCCTTCACCGGGGGACCGAGGACTTGACGGCGGACGTCCGGGCTGCGGTGGGCGACGCTCTCCACCGAGACCGCCAGCCGCCGCGGCGTCCCGAGCGGCCGTAGGGGCCCGTGGCTCAGTCGGGCCACCGCCAGTCGCTCCTTCAGCGAACGCTCGAGTTGCTCCAGCGCTGGGACGACGAAGGTCGCCGGAAGCTCCTCGGTGCCGATTTCCAAGAGAAGGCGTTCAGCCATGGCGCTCGGGCTCCGCCTGTTTTTGGAAAGACACCGTCTTCCAGTAAGCCGAGGCCGGGGCCCCCTCCAGCGCCAGGGGCTGCTCTCCCACCGTCCACGCCGTCTTCAACAGCGGGTAGCCGAGCTGCTCTCGCGAACGGAGAAACCCCTCGGCGCAGCTTCGGGCGTTGTCGCGCACGCGCTTGATGAAGGCCTGCCGCTCGGTGACAGAGATGGCGCGCCGCGCGTCCAGCAGGTTGAAGATGTGACTGCACTTCAGGGCCTGGTCATACGCCGGCAGGGGCAAGTCTTGGCGAAGCAAGCGCTGGCATTCCTTTTCATAGGCATCGAAGAGGGTAAACAGCATTGCCACGTCCGCTGCGCGAAAGGCATGGGCACTCATCTCCACTTCGTTGGCGTGGAACAGCTCGCCGTAGCGCACCCCGCGCGCCCACTCCAGTTGGTACACGCTGTCAACGCCCTGCAAATACCGGCAAATGCGTTCCAGCCCGTACGTCAGCTCGGCGGATACCGGACGACACTCGAAGCCTCCGCACTGCTGGAAGTAGGTAAACTGCGTAATTTCCTCCCCGTCGCACCAGACTTCCCAACCGAGTCCCCAAGCCCCCAGCGTCGGGGACTCCCAGTCGTCCTCGACAAAGCGAATGTCGTGGGCCAGGGGGTCAATGGCGATGGCTTGCAGCGAGTCGAGGTAGAGGGCCTGCACATTCTTCGGTGAGGGTTTGAGCAGCACCTGGAATTGGTGGTGTTGGAAGAGGCGGTTCGGGTTCTCCCCGAAGCGGCCGTCGGCCGGCCGTCGCGAGGGCTGGACGTAGGCGACATTCCAAGGCTCTGGGCCAAGCGCTCGAAGAAAGGTCGCCGGGGCCATGGTGCCGGCTCCCACCTCGACGTCATAGGGCTGAAGCAGGGCGCACCCTTGGGCTGCCCAGTGCTTCTGCAGCGCGAGAATGAGGTCCTGAAAGTACATGGGCTTGCCGGTCCGCTCGGGGCGGACCATCGGGGGCGGCGGACCTTAGGGAGCGCCGCCTCGGCGGGTCAAGGAGGCGGGAAGGGTTTCCACGCCTCCGCCGGCGGCGCTTTACGGACGGGTGTTGAGAATGAGGTAGGGCTGCAGCGGGGTGAGGCCATTGCAGGCTGTTTGGTCGGTCGACGTCGGGAAATAGCTGGTGTTGGTGACATTGAGGACGACGAAGTTGGCTCCCGAGCTGCCGAGGGCGACGACTTGCCCGGGCAGGACGAGTGGCGCCAAGCCCCCGGGTGTGCTGAAGGCGGTGCCGGCAAAAAGCGCATTGCAGCCGATTTGCACCGAGGCGCAGCCGGCAGGCGTGGCGGACGGGGTGACGGTGAAGGGGGCGGTGTCCGAGGAGTCGAGCAGGGGCGTCGGGGTGGCCATGTCCACCGCCTCCAGCAGCTGGCCGTTGACGTCGCGGAGGACGAGGCCGCGATTGCCACTGCCAGGAGGCGTCTCGGTCAGGGTGACAGTCAGCGTTTCCGGCGGATGAAAGGCCTCGTAGCAGCAATTGGTGCCGACTTGGGGCACGGTGAAGTTGATGTTTCCAGTAAACAGGCCGCCGTCGGTGAGAAAGCTGAGAAATGTTGTGCCGCTCTGGTAGGCCACCGCGGTGACCGCTCCCGTGCCACTGGAGACGGTGCTCCCGCCATCCGACGTCTGAAGGAAGAATGGGCCGGAGGGCGAGCTGATGTTGACGACGTAGCCGTTGCCGTAGGGGGGAAAGTCATTGGAAGGACAGCCAGTGGTGCACACGGCGGAGAAGCACAGCTGTCCACTGGGGCAACTGCCCCCGTCACTGCAGGACACCGGCGGCGGCGGCGTCAGGTACACCGTCCCTTGTTCGGGCTGAAAGTCTTGGGTGGCGCACACGAGAGCATCATTCGGCAGGGCGCCGGAGAATGGCACGCCGGCATCGGCCGCCTCGCCGCCGGGGACGGAGCTCGCATAGCAAACGCGGGCGGTGAAGGTGTCTGTGGGAGTGTCATTGGTCTGCTGCAAGCACGCCTGGCTCCCCCCAATCTGCCCGCAGGTTTGCTGGGAGGGGTTGAGGTAGACGCCCGACCACTGCCGTTCCACCGACGCGTCCGGAGCGAGGAGCTGCAGCATTGGGTTGGCGGCCGCTTCGGGCTGGCAGACGTTGCCTGGGCAACCTCCCGACCCGCAAATGTTGGCGCAGCTCAAACAGGTGCATGCCGTCGGAAGCACCTCGAAGTACGGCGGCGCCGTCACCGGCGACCCCTGCGGAGTGATGACCAGCCCGTAGGTGGCGTCGGTGGCGTCGACGAAGACGCCGGCGGAAGAGGTGTTGGTGAAGACGAGCGTGACGGGCGTGGGCGGCGGAGCGGCGCCGGTGCTGCTGCAATTGCACGCCGACAGCGTCGAGGCGGCAAGCAGGAACGGGAGGACGGAACGCATTTCCCTCGTGACGAGGAGGCTAGCACCAACTTGGTCCGAAGCTTGCGAGTTGAGGAGGGCTACGGGATGCTCGCCTCACTTCGTCTCTATGGCGCGCGCACTCTTTGTACCCTTGCCGGTCCTCATCGCGCTCGCCTTTTTGGGTTGCGACAAAGCCGGAAGCGCGAGCCAGACTGGGTCGACGGTTCCCGCGGTGGCTCCGCCGACGCTTTCCCCCATCGAATTGTTGCCGCCGGTGGTGGACCGACAAACGGTGGGCCAGGTGGTGCTGGCCAACCCGCTCGCACTGGCCTCCTTTCAGACTGACGTCTTCACCCAAACCAATGGTGTGGTCGACATCCTGTGGGTCATCGACGCCTCGGGCTCGATGGCGGACGAACGGACCACCCTAGGGAGCGACTTTCAGGGCTTCCTCAATGAATTGGTGGCCATCCAGAGCGACTACCAAATTGGGGTCACCATGCTGCAGGACCCCAATGCGCCACTGGGCGTGGTGCCTGGGCAAATGTTCGCCGGGCAGTTGCGGCAGAGCACGACTGTGGCGCCAGGCACCACCATCATCACCAACGCCACCCCCAACGCAGCTGCCGTCTTCCAAGACCTCACCAACTTCCCGGCGACGCTGCTTCACTGGGACCAGGGCCTGCGCATGGGCGAGCTTGCCCTGAGTGCGCCCAACGCGGCCCCCGGAGGCAGCAATGCCGGCTTCGTCCGTCCGAGCGCGGCGCTGGCCGTCATCGTCGTCACCAACGGCGAGGATGCCAGCTACGGAGACCCCGACTACTACACGCGCTTCTACCAGGGCGCGAAGGGCCCGGGGAACGAGCGGCTGGTGACGTTCTCGACCCTGGGGGGCGACCTTCCCAACGGGTGTACGCCCGCCATCGACGTGGGAAAGCTGGGGGGCGCGGCACCGCCCGCAGCCCGCTACGCCGCGGTTTCCTTTGGCACCGGGGGCGTGGTGGGCAGCATTTGTGACGCCGACTTCGCCGCCACCCTGCTGCGCATCGTCCAAGCTCTCCACACCCTCCGCCAAGTGTTCCCGCTGACGCTGCCCCCGGCCGCCGGGACGCTGTCGGTCACCGTCAACGGCATGTCCATTCCGCAGAATGTGGTCAACGGCTGGCAGTACCAGCCGAGCACCAACAGTGTCGTCTTTCAGGGCGCCTACATCCCCCCTCCCGGAGCGCAGGTTCAAATCCTCTACGCCATCTCCAACTGACGTGAGCCGCCCTGCCCCACTTCGCCCGCTGCTCATCGCCCTGGCGGGGCTGGGCTTGCTGACCGGGTGCGGGAGGACGGCGCTGGGCGGACTATGCCTCGACGGCGACAACGTGGATGGCGGCAGCTGCCAGTGCTTCGCCGACCAGGGGTGCCCCGCGGGCTACGTCTGCAACAGCGGCAGCTGCGAATGCCGGAGTGACAGCTGTTGCCCGACGGGTTACCAATTTTCCCTTTCCAGCAACGCCTGCGTTTGCCACGCGTCAGCCTGTTGCCCGGCCCAGTACGTCTGGAACGCTGCGCAGCAAATGTGCGGTTGCAGCGGTCAATCCTGCTGTCCCACCGGCTACACCTTCGACGCGGTGGAGCAAGGCTGCCGCTGCGCGGCGGACTTCTGCTGTCCTGCGGGCTTCGGCTACGACGCGGACGCCGGCGCCTGCGTCTGCCAGTCCGACGGCTGCTGCCCGGTCAATTACGTCTTCGACAGCACCCGGAATTCCTGCATCTGCGCGGAGACATCCTGCTGTCCCACCAATTACACCTACAACGCCTCGGTCAGGGCCTGCGTTTGCTCCGGCAATAGCTGCTGCCCGGCTGGCTTCGTGCAGGACCCCAACGCCCAACGCTGCGTCTGTGACAGCACCAATCCCAACGCCTGTGGCAATCCCGCCAACGCCTTTTGCGACCCGACTTCCGGCGCCTGCAAGTGCCTCAACAGCAGCGGCTGCCCAGCCGGCGACTACTGCAACAGCCTCGGCTTCTGCCAGTCGGCCTCCAGCTGCACCACCAACCTGGACTGCCCGGCGGGCAGTTTCTGCAACGTCAACACCAACGTCTGCCTTCCGGTGGTGGTTGGCGCCTGCGCCACCAATGCCGACTGCAACTACATTCAACCCAACCCCATCCCCGGCTTTGCCGAAGTCTGTCAGGGCGGCCAGTGCATTCCCGGCTGCTACGCCAATTCGGACTGCCCGATTCAGCCGGTTGCCGCCGACGTCTCCAAGCCGTCCTGCGTCGGCGAGAACCTGGGGGTGAGTCCACCGGTCCTGGGCAGCTGCCAGTCCTCCTGCATCAGCAACGACTCATGCCCCGTCAACTCCTACTGCAACGCCGACGGGACGTGCAGCTACAACCCCAGCAACGTCAACTGCCAGGCTTGCTTCGACCAAGTCGGGGACTGCAATTCACTGAGCAACTATTCCTGTCTGCAATTCATCGTCGAGGGGACGACGGCCCACTTCTGTGGCAGCACCTGCACCACCGACGCGGACTGCCCAAGCGGCTTCGGCTGCAGCGGCATCATCTACGGCGACTGCGTGCTGGGGCAGGCCTGTCCACCGGGAAGCGACGGCACACAAGTCACCTGTCAAAGCTTCCCGACCGTCAATGAGCCAACCAGCACCTACTGCGCTGGCCCCAATGGGCAGCCGTACGTGTACTTCAGCGCGTGCTCTCCACTGTCCGGCACCTGTCCGGCCGAGGACTACCCATAGAAGCGTCCCACCGGGAGGCGCGCGGCCGTCAGTCGACGCCCAGCTGGCGAAGGAAGTCGACGCCGCGCAGCTCTCGCCCCAGGTGGTGGGAGATGAAGGCGTTGAGGAGCGCCCGCGCCCGGTCTCGCACCGGCGGACTCAACGGGTTGCGCTCCCCGGCCTGCAGGCTGGCCAGTGCTGCGAGCAGTTCCGGAGGTACGCGGGCGGCCCCGGGCGCTCTGGACTGGCATCCGGCGCACACCCCTCCACCGTGGGCAGCGTCGAAGCGAGGGTCCCCGCCGAGGGCGCCCCCGCAGACGGAGCATCCGTCGAAGCGCGGCTGAAGTCCGGCGAGAGAGAGGGCTTCCAGTTCGAAGGCCAGAAGTGAGGTGGGGCCGGCCTGGCCCCGCTCGAGGAGAGTCAGCCAGCGGGTGGTGACGTCGAAGAGTTCGGTATGCGGCTCCTGGTCGCGCAACAGCTCTCGGCATAGCTCGACCACGTACAGCGCTCGACCGATGCGGGAGAGGTCGAAGCGCAGTCCGGCGAAGGCCTGGACCACGTCCACGCCATCCAGCCGCAGCGTGGAGCCCCGCCGCTCCACCAGCTGCGCCCGGAGCCAGGTGCAGGGCTCCAGCGCACCGGCGAAGCGGCGGCGGCTTTTTCGGGCCCCGGCGGCGAAGGCCGACAACTTGCCTCTCCCCTTGGTGAAAAGCGTCACCACACGGTCGGCGTCGCCATAGTCCACCGTGCCGAGGACCAGCGCCTCGTCGACGAAGCGCTCCATTAAGAATGGGCAGCCGCAAGGGTGAAGGCCTCCACCGGCATCCGTCCTAGGGCTTGGCGACCGGCGGGGCCGGCAGGCTTCCGCCGAGGCGGGTGAGGTAACTGACGCAATCCTCGCGAAGCGGACCTGGGCCGGCGTGTTCGACACAGGCGGCAAAGCTGGCTCGGGCCAGTTCGGTCCGGCCGAGTCTGACGCGACACAGGCCGAGCTGCTGGTGCGCATCGGCCACGGCTGGACAGTCCTGGGCGTACTCGGCGAAAGCCTCGCAGGCCTTGTCGGTGTGGCCGCTGCCTTCGTAAATCATCCCCAGCGTCCGCCAGCCTTGGCAGAAGTTGGGGACGGCGGTGACGGCGGCCCGCACCGACTCAATCGCCTTCTCGGTCTCTCCCTTTTTGTAGAGCGCCCAGCCAAGGTTGGACTGGGCGAAATGGGGCGTGCGGTACAGCATGTCGTTGAGGGCGACCTCGTACTGGGCAATCGCCTCGTCGTAGCGGCCTTCGTCCAGGTAGAGGTTTCCCAGGTTGACCCGGGCCTCGGAAAAGGTGGGCCGAAGCTCAATGGCCCGTTTGTACTGGACTTCCGCTTCGGCGGTCTTCTGGTAGTTGAGGTGGAGCACCAAGCCGAGGCCGTTGTGGGCGTCCGCGAGGGTGTCGTCCATTGCCACGGCCTGTTGAAATTCTTGGTAGGCTGACTGGAAGTCGCCCTGGTTGAGGGAGCCGACGGCGAGGTCATTCTGAATTTCCGCCGCCCGCTGCGCCTTGGGGTCCGGGCCGTGCTGGCAGCCGACATTGAGGAGAGCGGCTCCCAACAGCGCTCGAAGCAACACGGAATGGTTGGGCATTTTCAGAAGGATGAGAAGAGACGGGCCAGCCGCGCGGTGGATGACAGTTGCGGCCTCTCCCCTGATGCTGCAGCGGTGTTGGCCTTGCCCCGGTACATGGGTAGAGAGACCAGCACCTCCGTCTGACGCTCCGGGGGCAAGGCCCGGTAGTTGAGGTTGTCCATCATGAAACCCATCGACTCGACAAAGGCCAGCGCGTCTGTCTGCAGCGTGCGGTAGTCCTCCGGCGTCTGCGCGACGCGCTCGGTGAGGTACGCCGCGCAATCATGGGACTCGCTCAGCCACAGGTAGACGCTGACGGTGAATCCCTGGGTGCTGCGCAGGCAGGCGATGAAGGCCTGGGCCGGCCCGGCGCGTCGACCGGGAATGGCCACGTGGGGCGCGTTGATGCTCTGGAAAAGCGCCGCCAATTGCTCGCGCGTGGCGTCCAGTGCACGAACGGTGTCGTCGAGGTTGAACATCGGCAGGCCCAACCCATCTGATTGCCACGCCGCGCCAGCGGCTGCAAGCCGCCGAGGGGTCAGCGCTCGCGCTGGGCGAACGCCCAATCGCCGGCCAGGCCTTCGCCGGTCCGGAACCTGACGAAGCGCCGCTTCACGCGCCGAGGGTAGAAGCGGTAGGCGTCCAGCTCGCGAGAGCGCAGTGCTTGGCGAATCCGGTCCGGCCCTCCGTTGTAGGCCATCAACGCCAGCTCCAGCTCTCCGCCGAAGCGCTCTTGCAGCCAGCGCAGGTAGCGGATGCCCAGCCGGACGCAGAGCGCGGGGTCGGCAGCGACCTCCTCGGGAGACAGCCGCAACCCCTCGCGCTCGGCGAGGAATTGGAGGGTGTTGGGGCGAATCTGCATCAAGCCGCGGGCCCCGACGGAGCTGACCGCGCCCTCGTCGAATTCGCTCTCCACGTCGATGATGGCGAGGACGAGGAGAGGGTCATAGCCGGCCCGCCGGGCTTCCTCGGCAATGGCACGGCCCACCTGCGTCCGAAGGATGAGGCCCAGCTCTGGGGCCCGCTTCGCCAGGACTGCGTCAATCAGGGCCTGGTCCGGCGCCGTCGACGCGGCGACCTCCACCCTTGGGGCGACGGCTGGACCCCGCACCACGCCCGCGACGCGCGCCGCCCCCAGGACGAGGAGCCCGGCCAGCAGCGGAAGCACCGCGCAGTGCGAGGAGAGCGCGTGCAGCTGAAAGAGGAGGCGGCGCATGGGTCTGAAGGGGCTGTGGGGCGTGTCCTTGGAAAAAGTCGGGTGTCTCAGCTGGGTGGGCGTCGCTGGTCGAGTTGTTCCAACCGGGCCGCAATTCGGTCCAGCCGGACCTGCAGGGCCTGAAGCTGCTCGCGTCGAGGGACGCGCAGCCGCGTCACGGCCCGTCGGACGCCGTCCTCAATCCCCTTCTCCAGCGCCTGGCGCTGGGTTGCCAACCGTTCGGATAGCTCCGCCACCTGACGCCGGACTTCATCCTGGCTCCAGCCGCCCACGGCCTGAAGACGCTGCACCAGCTGTGCCGCCTCCTCCTCCACCGAGGAAACGGCCACCAGGGCCTGCCCCCACATGCGCTCAACTACGTCGCTAAGGGGCCGTTTTTCCTTGTCTTCCGCCATGAGGAGGCTCCAGCGTGCACCCGTCAGGGTGGGGAAAAAGCGACTGCGCGTGGACAAGTGTAAGGTGCCCAGCGCCACAACGCTCGAAAGTCGCCCCAACGACCAGGTCGCTTTGGACCCGGCTTTAGGCGCGCGCGTCCGGTTTATCCCCGGCGATGCTGTCCAGCCGGCGGGAAAGCCTGTTCAGCTGCCCCTTGAGGGCACGGACTTGGTGCTGGCTGGCAACGCCCGCGGCTTCGAGGACGCGCGCCTGAAACTCCTCCAGCTTCTTGCGGGCTTCCGCCGAGGCGTCCTGCGCCCGCTTCGCCAGTTCGCGGATGGAGCCGTTGAGGACCTTCAGCTCCGCGGCGCTAAGCCGCTCGAGAAGCGCATCCAACTCCTTGCGCGAGTCCTGCCCCCGGGCGATGAGATTCTTCAGGACTTTCTCGGCCTCTGCTTCGAAAGCCACCAGGCGCTTCTGCGCCACGGTAAATTGCCCCTTCACAAACCCCTGCACGTCAGTTTTTGCCATGGCTGTGTCCTCAAGGGCGGGAGGAATTCAGCGCTCCGCCCAGGCGCAGAGCGTTATTAACGCGCCGCGCTAATTTGGTCAACCCGAAATAACGCGTAGCGTCAATCTAAGCCGCGGGAGCCTTGCCGGCGGCGGGCTTGCTGCCGGGCGCCTTGCCCGCGGCCTTCTTCGTTTTGAGGCGCCTCTTCCATGCCTGGCGAATCTTCATCCGCTTGCGCTCGTGCTTGCTGCGGCTGCGTGCCATGTCGCGTGTGTCCTCGCTTCGCGTTCCGCCCGGGTGGGGTGCAGGGGGACGGGCGCCTCGTCTAGCAGAGGGCGGTGTGCCAAGGCGAGCCCCGACGGGCGGGGCGGACGGCTGGCGCCTCACTCCGGCGGGGCCGGCTTGGTGGGAAAGGGAATGCCCTCGGCGCCGCGGACGGCGGTGGGAAGGGCCTCGGCCACCGTCACCGCCCCGGTGCGCTCGGCCTGCCCCGGGGGGCTGGGCGCTGCCGTGCGTCGGCGGCGGGGAAGCACCGGCTGAAAAAGGGCAACGAAGCGGCGGACCTCGTCCAAGGGCAGCGCCGGGCAGGTGTGTCCGTTGATGCCCGTCATCGGCCCGGCCATGCAAATGGCGTTGAGAATGGCCTCCTCGGTGGCCTCCATCACCGCCTCGTACAGCGGGTCCAGCCGTTGGTCGAGCAGCAGCTTTACCTTCGTCACCATCTTCTTGGTGCGCCGGGGGATGATGTTGGCGGTGGAGAAGCCGACCACAATTTCCCCGGAGCCGTGCGCGGCATAGCTGCCCACCCGGCCAATCCCGAGGCCGACCCGCTTGCAGAGGCGGGAAATCTGGTTGGGCAACAGCGGCGCGTCGGTGGCCACCACCGCAATGATGCTTCCGTAACTGTCCTGCCTCCGGGGCAGACTGTGGAAGCGCTCCTCGAGAACCTCCCCCAGTGGCAGGCCGCCCACCCGGAGGTTGTGCATCTTGCCGAAGTTGGACATCACCAGCACGCCCAAGGTGTAGCCGCCGTTGGACTCGGGCAACTTTCGCGAGCTGGTCCCGATGCCGCCCTTGAAGTCGCAGGTAATCATCCCCGTGCCGCCGCCGACGCTGCCTTCGGCCACCGGCCCGGACCGGGCGCCGGCCAGGGCCGCTCGGACGTGGTCCTCATGCACGTGGACGCCGGCGATGTCATTGAGCCAGCTGTCGTCGCACTCCCCCACCACCGGGATGATGACGTCATGCTCATCGCCGATACCGGGGTAGCGCTCCACCATGGTGCGCGCCACGGCGTCGGACACGGCACCCACCGACATGGTGTTGGTCAACAGAATGGGTGTCTCCAAAAGGCCCCATTCCATGACCTGCGTCAGTCCGGAGACCTCGCCGGCACCGTTGAGGACGAAACTGCCCCCGTGCAGTCGTTCCATGAAGATGTTGCCGTGGCTCGGCAGGATGGCGGTCACGCCGGTGCGCACCGGGCCATGCCCCGGGCGCAGCCGGCCTTCACCGCGGATGATGGTGGCATGGCCCACCAACACGCCCTCCACGTCGGTGATGGCGTTGTGCCGCCCTGGGCGGAAGCGGCCCAAGGGGAGGTCCAGCGCGCGCGCGCGGACGCGCGGCTCAGCAGGGGCGTCATTCATTGGCCACGGGACCACCGTAGCTGCTCGTCCGCATGCCGCGCGTCAAGTCTCTCGCCATCTGCCGGGCGAGTTCCTCCGGCGAGGCCGGCAAGGCTTTCTCCACGTGCTTGAAATTCCCATGCACCAACAGCGTGGCCAGGCCGTGCACCATCGACCAGCACAACAGGCCAAAGGACAGTGGCTGGTCCCCGCGCAGCTCGCCTGCCGCCTGCGCGGTCTGGACCGAGTCCAGCAACAGCCCGAAGGTGGCGTCGGCCGCCTCATGCAGGGGCGGATACCGCTCCTGCTCCCAGGGCAGCTCCAAAGAAAACATCACCTCGAAGTGGGCCGGGTGCGCCAGCGCAAAGCGGACGTAGCCGACGGCCAGCGCCTCCAGGCGCTCCACCGGGTCCTGGCCGGCGGAATTCATCGAGATGCGCATCACCTCGGTCAGCGTCCGAAAGCCCTCCTCCGCCACCGCGGCCAACAGGGCGTCCTTGTCGGTGAAGTGCCGGTAGGGGGCGGCATGGGTGACGCCGGCCCGGCGGGCCACCTCCCGGAGGGTGAGGGCTCGCGCATCGGCCTCGGTGAGGACCGCCAGCGCCGCGTCAAGCAGCGCGCGCCGTAAGTCGCCGTGGTGGTAGCGGCCGCCCTTGCCCCGCGCCGCCCCGTGGCGCCGGGGGGGCCTGCGCCGTGGGCTTGGGGCGACTGGCATGGGTGACGCTAGCCCTTTCCTTCCCGGGCCTCTGCGCTCAGCTCCACCGTGGAGGGGCTGCCGTGGCCGTTGCCGTTGGAGACAGCCGGCCCCTCTCGGTCTGCCGCCTTGCGCTGCTCACGCTCTTTGTAGCGGCGGATGGCCCCGGACAGAATTTCGCCAATCAGGGTCCGGTAGTCCATTCCCGCGCCCTGGGCGATGAGGACCAGGTCGCTCCAGCCCGGCGTGAGGCCGGGAAGCGGGTTGCACTCGATGAAGTACACCCTTCCCTTCTCGTCCATCCGGAAGTCGATGCGGGCGACGTCGCGGCAGCCGAGCGCCATGAAGGCGGCCCGCGCCGCGGTCCGCAGCTTCTCGAGCAGGTTGGGCTCCAATCGCGCCGGGACGTCGTAGCGGATGCGGTCGTTCCAGTCGAGCTTGTGCTGGAAGCTGTACACCGGCGTCTTCTCAGTCTCGTCGAGAAACACAATCTCCATCGGCGGAAGCACTTTCGGACGTCGCTCTCCGAGGAGTCCGACGGTGAATTCCCGCCCGGAGATGTACTCCTCCACCAGCACCGGCTGCTGGTACTTGCCGGCGATGTCGCGCACCACCTCCCGCAGCTCCAACTCGCTGTGACAGACGCTGCTCGACACCACCCCCTTGCTCGAGCCCTCGGCCACCGGTTTGGCCAGCAGCGGGAAACGCCCAAATTCCCGACTGAGACGCTCCTTACCGGTCACCATCAGCTGAAAATTGGGAGTGTGGATGTTGTGTTGCCGGACAATGCGCTTGGCCAGGGCCTTGTCCAAGGCGATGGACAGCGTGGCTGGATCCGAGCCGGTGTACGGAATGTCGAGCAGCTCGAGCAGCGCGGGGACTTGACTCTCGCGGTTGCGTCCCTTGAAGCCCTCGGCAATGTTGAAGACCAAGTCGATGGGCGTCACCGCCAGGACGGTGGGCAGCTCCTGGTTGGCCTCGAGGTCAATCACCTCGTGGCCGTAGGAGGCGATGGCCTCGCGAATGGCCTGCAGCGTACTCGGCGCGTCGTACTCGGCCTCGCTGTCCTGTTGGGCGTCGGCGGTGGGTTTGATGCGCTTCACGTTGTAGGCGAAACCAACGCGCAGCGGCCCGGACTTCCGGGTGGGCTTTCCCTGCCGCCGTGGGCTGTCCTTAATTCCATTGCGCTTGGCCGCGCTCTCGATGATGGAGTCGATGACGCGGTCCAGATGCAGCCCCTCCAGCTCGGCGGCCACATAAATGCCGGCCCCCGGTTCGAGGCTGGGGAGGGCGTTGATTTCCAGAAAGTGCGGCACCCCCGCATCGCTCACCCGGAAGTCAAGGCGGCCCAGGTCGTGGCAGTCGCAGACCCGAAAAATCTTGCGGGCCGTCTCCCGCAACTCATCACTCATGGCGGCACTCAGCTGCGCCGGCGCCCGCACCGTCACCGCTTGGGTGTGAGTCGTCTTCAGCGCGTAGTCGTAGATGTCGTACTTGCGCTCGCCCGCCAGCTTCGGGTCGATGAGGTACTCCACCGGCGACAGCACTCCGCCGAAGTCGTTTTGAACCGCGGCCAGGTACGGCACGGTGATGTCCCGGCCGACGATGTACTCCTCCACCAGAACGCCCGCCGGGTAGCGCTCCAGGGCAAAGGCGCACTTGCGCTCGAGGGCTTCGACGGTTTCGGCCACCGAGTCTTGGGTAATGCCCTTGGAGGAGCCTTCGAAGTTGGGCTTGACGATGACCGGAAAGCGGAGCGCCCGGGGGTTGAGCTCCTCCGGATGCTCGACGTACTGCCACCCCGGCGTCCGTACGCCGTGCTCACGGAGCATGAGTTTGGTGAGCTGCTTGTCCAGGGTGACTGCCAGGGCGTAGGCGTCCGAACCGGTGTAGGGGATGCCCAACTCATCAAACAGCGCCGGGTAGAAGGCCTCGCGAAAGCGGCCCCGCCGGCCTTCGGCGGTGTTGAAGATGAGGTCGGGGCTGTAGGCCTCCAACCGGGCGACAATGCGCGAGGCGGGCCCAGAGACTTCGACCCGCTCCAGACGGTGACCAAGCCGCTCGATGGCGTTGGCCAGGGTATTCACCGTCTCGACGCTGTCGAACTCAGCCTCCTCTTCGGAGTCCGACAGTCGCAAGTTGTACGTCAGCGCGATGCGCAAGCGGGTTGCCTCCTCCGGAAACGCGTGGTGCGTCCCTCCCCGGTCCTGCTCATCCAACGCCCGGGGCCGACGGCCACGCTCGACGGCGCCGCCTCGTCCGCGGTTCCAGAGGCGACTTTGCCGTCCACCACCTGGGTTTGGGCCCACACGTCGCCGAAGCGCCGCCCGAGCGGGTCCCAAAGGGACTTCCAGGCCTCGACGCCGCCGATGACCACCAAACCCCCGAGGAAGGCTCTCAGCCCGAGTGGCTCGGGCATCATCCGCAGCAGCAGCACCAGCGCCAGCGGTGCGTTGCGCAGGGTGCTGTCACGGAAGCGTGCGCCGGTGCGCAGCGGGAGAAAGACGGCGCGGACGCCGAAGATGCGTTTCCCCGGGCTCTGGCCGTGAAAGAGGCCGTCGGCCAACAGCAGGTAGAGCAGCCCCACCACCAGCCCCGCCCGCCCGGCGGCCAGCGTCAGCGCATACGTCACCCCCAGGTCCGCCGCCCGGGCAAACGCCCTTAGCACGCGCGAGCAACGTGGGTAGGGCGACTCCGGCGAACCCTCGGTCGGCACAAGCTGCAGCCGCCGGCCTTCTGGCTTGGCGCCCCAGGTGCTCATGTCTCAGGCTCACCGGAGGCAGCCAGCTGGGCAAGCCGGTCCCAGGCCGCCTCGGAGCTGCCAGCGGAAGGCACCGCCCCGCCCCCGGCCAACCGGTGCAACCGGGCCTGTGCTGCTGCCCCATCGAGAGGCGCGGCGTGGCGAGCGCGGGTAAAGAAGACGAAGGCCATCGCCGGCCGCTTACTGGATTCGCGCATCGCGAAGTGCACCGACTCCACCGTCCACCCCTGCTGCACCCAGCCGTTGACGGCTTGTTCCAGAGTTGCCTCGTCCACCGTCGACAGCTCCACCACCTTGTAGTGCAGCAACGATGGCTCCGGGGGAGCGTTTCGAGGCTGAGCTGAGGGGGGTTTCGCAGTCTTGCGGCGCGGCCGCTTTTTCATCGGAACCTAGGGGGTGGTGAGTGTCCGCCACCGGCGGCAGGACTGCAAGGCGAACGCCAGAGGGATGGCCGCGCTGGAAGGCCTTCAATCCGCCAACAGCCGGGCCGCTTCAAGTGCGTGGTAGCTGAGAATCAAGTCGGCGCCCGCCCGCTTGATGGACGTCAGAATTTCCAGAATCAACCGGTCTCCATCCACCCAGCCCAACTTCGCCGCCGCCTTCAGCATGGCGTACTCACCCGACACGTTGTAGGCGGCCACTGGGACGTCGACGCGGTCCTTCACCCGACGGATGACGTCCAGGTAGGCCAGCGCGGGCTTGACCATCACCATGTCTGCGCCCTCCTCCAGGTCGAGGGTCACCTCCTTCAGCGCCTCGCGCACGTTGCCTGGGTCCATCTGGTAGCCGCGCCGGTCGCCGAACTGTGGCGCGCTCTGCGCCGCCTCGCGAAATGGTCCGTAGAAGCCCGAGGCATACTTGGCCGCGTAGGCAAGAATCGGGACGTCCAGGTGCGCCTCCTGCAGCGCGCGTCGGATGGCCATCACCCGCCCATCCATCATGTCCGAAGGGGCGACGATGTCCGCTCCGGCCTGGGCGCAGCTCACCGCCATCCGCGCCAGCAGCGGCAGGGTGGCGTCGTTCAACACGTCGCCGTCGGCCACCACGCCGCAGTGGCCGTGGTCGGTGTATTCGCACAGGCAGACGTCGGCGATGAGTTGCAGCTCCGGCACGGCGTCTTTCAGCGTCCGGAGCGCGCGCTGGACAATTCCGTCGACGGCATAGGCCTCCGTGCCCTGCGCGTCTTTCCGGGCGGGGATGCCGAAGAGAATGACGGCCGGGATGCCCAGGTCGCGTGCTGCTTTGGCCTCTTCCACGGCGGTGTCGACGCTGAAGTTGAAGATGCCGGGCATGGAGGCAATCGGCACGCGCTCGCCCCGGCCCTCCTTGACGAAGAGAGGGTAGATGAAGTCGGACGGCTGGAGGGTGGTTTCGCGGACCATCCGCCGCAGCGCCTCAGTGCGGCGAAGTCGGCGGGGGCGGTGGACAGGAAAGGCCATGGACCCTGCTCTACCCCCCGTCGCGGGCAGTCGGCAAACTCACGGCCCCGGCCGGCCTGGGGGGCCCAGCGCGCGCCGCCTGCCGACCGGACCCCACACCGGTCACCCCCGTCGGAACCACCGCCCTTTCCCCGCGCGGGCCGCGTTGGCAACGTCCAGCCGGATGAAACCACGGCGTGGACCTCGGGCCGGACCGGCAGCGCTGGGCGAGGGCTGTTCATTTGCCGCTGCCGCGCACGCGGCTTCGGGCGTAACCTAGCGACACAGGGAGAAGGGGGAAGGATGGCAAAGACGTTGGAGTTCCACGTATCCCACGCGCTGCCGCGGGCCGAGGCCCGGGCGCGCATCCAGAAGCTGACCGAGGCCTGGAGTCACCACGGCATCCAGTCAACGTGGAATGGCGACGAGGCTCAACTCAATGGAAGGGTCTTGGGGATGCACCTCGTCGCCACGCTGCGGGTCACCGACACGCAGGTGGGGGGAGAGGCCTCGGACCCGGGAATGCTCTTTCGCGGTCAGGCCAAGAAGTATTTGACCGAAAAGTTCACCCACTTCCTCAACCCCGACATCCCCCTGGCCGACCTCGACAAGCACCGCTGAGCGCGGCCGGCAGCAGGGCTAGGCGGAGCGAGCTTCTCGCGCTGGCGCGACGAAGAGCTGACGGGCTTCCTCGTAGGCTGCACGCACCCGTCCGGTGTAGGCCGCCAGGACGGGAAGTTGCTCCAACGTCAGTGCCTGAGGCCCATCACAGAGGGCCGTCTTGGGGTCGGGGTGAAAGTCGACCAGCACCATGGCCGCACCACCGATGACGCCTTGGCCGATGGCGTGAAAAATCTCCGGGATGCCCTCCGGGTCCAGGTCGAGCCGGCCGGTCGCATGGGACGGGTCCACACACACCGGGAGGCGCGTCAGGCGACGGACCACCGGGACATGGGCAAAGTCCACCAGGTTGCGGTGCGGGTCGCCGAGGTGCGTCTTCACCCCGCGCAAACAGAAGACAATCCGCGGGTTGCCCTCGCTGGCGATGTATTCACAGGCGTTGAGCGACTCCTCGAGGCTGATGCCCATGCCCCGTTTGTAAAGCACCGGAAACTCCTGCTGCTGTCCGAGCCGTTTGAGCAGCTCGAAGTTCTGCGCGTTGCGCGTTCCCACCTGCAGCATGACGCCGGTCGGTCGGCCAGCCTCTTCCAGCGCCCGAACAATCTCGTCCAGATGGCGCGGGTCGGTGACCTCCATGGCGATGACGCGGATGCCGAATTTTCCGGCAATTTCAAAGACCCACGGAAGGCAGGGGGCGCCGAGTCCCTGAAAGTCGTAGGGGCTGGTGCGGGGCTTGTAGACCCCCATCCGGGTGGTGCGAATCCCCGCCGCGTGCAACGCGCGGGACGTGGTCTCGACGTTCTGCAAGGTGTCCACCGCGCACAACCCGGCAAACAGGTGGACTTGCCGCTCGTCAAAACGGATGCCGTTGTATTCAAAGCCAACCGAGTCCGCTGCCACTCCGTGGCGGCCGATGATGCGGTACTTCGCCGCAACTCGGACCACCCGGCGGACCCCAGGAATTTGCTCGAAGCCCTCCAGTGGAATGCTTTTGGTGTCTCCCAAGAGGTACACCTCAGAGACGGTGTGCTCCGAGCCGCGGATGACGTGCCTGCGCGTTTGAATCCCGGGGTAGTTCGCGGCGTGCTTGACGACTGCCGCGAGGACTTCTTCGCTGCTGTCCGGTTCTAAGAGGATAATCATCGCCGCGGCTGGGGCTTGCTCCCCCGTCACCGGAAGGCACCCTACTCCGGTTTCGTCGGACTGCGCACCGGCGGGGCCGCGGTCCCTTTCCGAGGGCGCACCCGCCTCCGAGGGACGGCCGCCTGGTCGTCAAAGCCCAGCAACAAACGGGTCCTCCCCTCGGAAACCCGAGCCGCTGCTGTTAAAGCTTCCCCCGCCGTGCCCTCGCTCAGCGACCTCCGGATGAGTTTGGCCAGCTTTGAGCGACTGGCGAGGCGGGGAGACTTGGTTCCGGTGTGGCGGGACTTGCCTGCAGACACCGAGACGCCCGTCTCGGCCTTCCTCAAACTTCCTCACCCGAAGCACTCCTTCTTGTTGGAGTCGCTGCAAGGGGTCGAACGCTGGGGTCGCTTCTCCTTCCTCGGAGACTCTCCGGTGGCGCTCGTCCGCCAGTCAGGCTCCCGGGTGACAGTCGAGGAAGCCGGACGGACAACCGCCACCGAGGAGGACCGCCCATTGGAGGCACTGCGCCGACTGCTTGGCCGGTCGCGCTTCGCCCGTCCCGAAGGGGCACCGCCCTTCGTGGGCGGCCTGGTCGGCTACCTCGGTTCTGGCGCGGTGCGCTGGTTCGAGCCCCACGTCCCGCAGCGCCATGGGCCGGACCCCCTCTTCCCAGACGGCGAATGGATGCTGTGCCAACGGGTGGTGGTGTTCGACAATCTCGCGCACCGCCTCCGGGTCTGGGCCTCGGTCCAGGTGCCGGCCTTCCCCACCGTCGAGGCAGCCTACCGGGCCGCGGTGCAAGAGGCGGACATCCTGGCGGAAGCCCTGCAGCAGCCGCTGCCGCGGCAGGCCAGTTTTTCAGCGTTGGGCCAACTCGAGGATGGCTGGGGCCGCGCGGACTTCGAAGCCGCAGTGGCGCGTGCCCGAGAATACATTGCCGCCGGAGACTGCATGCAGGTGGTGCTGTCGCGACGGTTGACCGCCGACTACCGAGGGCCGCCGTTTCAACTCTACCGGGCACTGCGCACCGTTTCCCCGACGCCCTACCTCTTCTTCCTTCAATTCGCGGAGCGGGCTTTGGCTGGGGCTTCGCCGGAGCTGCTGGTGCGGCTGCAGGCAGAGACGGTGACGGTACGCCCCATCGCCGGCACGCGGCCGCGCGGGGCGACCCTCGACGCCGACAACCAGCTCGAAGTCGAGCTGCGGGCCGACCCCAAGGAGAGGGCCGAGCACATCATGTTGGTCGACTTGGGGCGAAACGACGTTGGACGGGTTAGTCGCCCGGGCACGGTGCGCGTCGAAGAGCGAGAAATCGTGGAACGGTACAGCCACGTGATGCACCTGGTATCGCAGGTGTCCGGACGGCTCCTCGAAGGCAAGGACGCGTTCGACGTGCTGGCCGCGTCTTTTCCGGCGGGCACGGTGAGCGGGGCACAGAAAGTCCGGGCCCTGCAAATTATTGACGAGCTCGAGCCCTGTAGCCGCGGGCCCTACGCGGGAGCCGCTGGCTACGTGGGCTTCGACGGCGACATGGACCTGGCCATCGCCATCCGCAGCGTGGCGCTGAGCGGCTCGACCCTGCGACTTCAAGCCGGCGCGGGCATCGTCTACGACAGCCAGCCCGCGGCGGAGTACGAGGAAACGGTCTACAAGCTGCGCGCCGCGCTCGTCGCGCTTCAAGCCGACGGAGGCGAGGGTTGATTCTGGTCATCGACAACTACGACTCTTTCACCTTCAACCTGGTGCAGGCCTTCGCGGAGTTGGGCGCACAGCTGGAAGTCCACCGAAACGACGCCATCGACGTGGCTGGGGTCCGCGCACGCGCCCCCCAGGCGGTGGTGCTCAGTCCCGGGCCCTGTACCCCCAAGGAGGCAGGCATCTCGGTGCCGCTGGTGCAGAGCCTCTCCGGCAGCATTCCCATCCTCGGCGTGTGCCTCGGTCACCAGTCCATTGCCCACGCTTTCGGGGGGACGGTGCGGCGGGCGCGGAGCGTGATGCACGGAAAAACCTCGGTCCTCCGTCACCGGGGAACGGGTCTCTTCAGTGGCCTCGGGGCCGACGTGGTGGTGGGCCGCTACCACTCGCTGGTGGTGGACGCACTCAGCCTGCCGGCAGACCTCGAGGCGACCGCCTTCGCGGTGGACGACGGCGAAGTGATGGCGCTCCGCCACCGCCGCCACCCCACGGTGGGCGTGCAATTCCATCCGGAATCCATCCTCACCCCCGAGGGGCCACGACTTCTGAAGAATTTTCTGGAGGGGCGCCTGTGCTGAAGCAGGCCATCGAAAAACTGGTGGAGCGACGCAATCTCTCCCCGGCGGAAGTGGAAGCCTCCTTCGAGAGTATTTTTGCCGGGGAGGCCACCCCCGCCATCCTCGGCGCCTTCCTGGTTGCCTTTCGGATGAAGGGGGAGACGCCGGAGGAGATTGCGGCAGCGGCGGCCGTCATGCGCCGCCGGGCGACGCCGGTGCGCGTTCCCCCGAACCGCCTGGTACTGGACACCTGTGGCACCGGGGGGGATGGGGCCGGCACCTTCAACCTCTCCACCGCGGCCGCGCTGGTGGCCGCCGGCACCGGCCAAGTGACGGTGGCCAAGCACGGCAACCGCAGCGTGTCTTCCCGCAGCGGAAGCGCCGACGTGCTGGCCGCTTCCGGTGTTGACGTGGAGGCGCCGGTGCCGGTGGTGGAGCGCTGCCTGGCGGAGCTGCAGATTGGGTTTCTCTTTGCCCCGCTGCTTCACCGGGCGATGCGCCACGTGGCGGCGGCACGCCGCGAGGTTGGGATTCGAAGCGTTTTCAACCTGTTGGGGCCCTTGGCCAACCCGGCGCGAGCCTCGCGGCAGTTGTTGGGCGTCTATGCTCCCGGACTGGTGCCGGTGGTGGCCTGGACGCTGTGCCACCTCGGCACTGAGCGCGCTCTGGTGGTGCATGGCGAGGACGGGCTGGACGAAGTGTCTCCTTGCGCGGCGACGCGCGCCGCCTGGGTGCAGGATGGAACGGTGCGAGAGCTCACCCTCACCCCAGAAGACGCCGGCCTCGAGCGCATTTCCCCTGAGGCCTTGCGAGGCGGGGAGCCGGAGGAGAATGCGAAGCAGCTGGCCCACCTGCTGGGCGGCGCGCCTGGCCCTCTGCGGCAAGCGGTGCTTCTCAACGCGGGGGCCGCCCTTTGGGTGGCCGGGGCCGCCGACTCGCTGGCCGAGGGCGTCCTCCAGGCGGCCCAGTCCATTGACTCCGGTGCTGCACGGGAGCGCCTGGCGGGGTTGGTGGCGCTCACCCGCCAAGGGGGCCTTCGGTGAGTTGGCGCCCCCCGCGAGGCGTCCTGGCGGAGTTGGTGGCCTCGGCCGGAGAGGACTGCCAACGCCGCCGGCGAATTCGCCCGGGCCTTCCGGCCGAGGTGGCGCGGCTTCCCCGGCGGCCGCGTCGTTTCCACCAAGCACTCCTCGGTGGAAACACCTTCCCCTTGATTTGCGAGGTGAAGCGCGCCTCCCCATCGGCCGGCGCCATTGCCCCCACCGTCGAGGCCGCGGACCGGGCGCGGGCCTATGTCCAGGGCGGCGCGCGCTGCGTCAGTGTCCTGACCGAAGGCCGGCGCTTCGCCGGCACCCTGGAAGATTTGGCGCAAGTCCGCGCCGCGGTAGAAGTGCCGTTGCTGCGAAAGGACTTCGTGGTCGACTCCTACATGTTGGAAGAAGCGGCATTCGTCGGAGCGGATGCCGTGCTGCTGATTGCCGGCGCCGTGGAGCCGGCACTGCTGGCGGAGCTCGCCTTTGGCGCCAGCGCCCTTGGATTGGACGTGCTGTTGGAGGTGGCTTCACCGCAGGACGTCGAGACGGCGACGGTGCTGAACGCGCCGTTGGTGGGCATCAACGCCCGGGACCTCGAGACGCTGGAGGTGGATGCCGGCCGCTTCGCCCGGCTGGCGCCCGCGCTTCACGCGCCAGGTCGGACGCTGGTCGCCGAGAGCGGCATCCTGACGGCGTCGGACCTCACTGGGCTTGCCCGGGCGGGCGCTGGAGCGGCGCTTGTCGGCGAGTCGCTGATGCGGGCGAAGCATCCTGAAGCGGCGGTTCGCGCTCTATTGGAGGCACCATGGCCACCCGGGTGAAGGTGTGCGGACTCACCCGCGCCGAGGACGTGCGGAGCTGTGTCGAAGCCGGCGTCGATGCCATCGGCTTCAATTTCTGGCCGCAGAGCAAGCGCTTCCTGACGCTGGATGCGGCCGAACGTCTGGCGGCCGGGGTGCCGGCCCACGTGCTGAAGGTGGGCGTCTTCGTCCGCGCGCCGCCTGCCGAAGTGCGTCTGGCAGTCGAGCGGGCCCGCCTCGGCGCCGTGCAGCTGCACGGGGACGAGGACCCTCAGGACTACATCGGCGTCGGCGCCGCGCTGTGGCAGGTGGTGCGCATCTCCGGGCCGGAGTCTCTGCCCGGCATGCCCTCCCGGGCCGCGTCGGCGGTGCTGCTCGACGCTCACGTCGAAGGCCAAGGTGGAAGCGGCCGGCGCTTCGACTGGGCGCTTGTGCCATGGGTGCGTGCCTGGCGACTCCCGGTGTGGTTGGCGGGCGGCCTCACCCCGGAAAACGTCGGCGAGGCCATTATCCGTGCAGCGCCGGACGGGGTGGATGTTGCCTCGGGAGTGGAAAGTGCGCCCGGCATCAAGGACGCCGCGCGGGTGGCGGCCTTCTTGGCCGCGGTGCGGGCAGCGGAGGCAAAGCCCTGAGGCCACAGGAAGAGACGTCGCCCGGGCGCTTTGGCCAGTACGGCGGCCGCTACGTGCCGGAGACGCTGATTCCGGCATTGGATGAGCTGGAGCAGGCTTGGGCCGAAGCACGCGTCGACCCGGGCTTCCTCGACGCCGTCGCAGGGGACCTGCGGGACTTCGGAGGCCGGCCGACGCCGCTCACCTTCGCCGAGCGGCTGACCAGCGCTTTTGGTGGCGCCGAGGTGTGGCTCAAGCGGGAGGACTTGCTCCACACCGGCGCGCACAAACTGAACAACACCGTCGGACAGGTGCGACTTGCGCTCCGCATGGGTAAGTCCCGCGTCATCGCCGAGACCGGCGCCGGCCAGCACGGGGTGGCCACCGCGGCCACCTGCGCTCGCTTTGGGCTGCGGTGCGAAGTCTTCATGGGCGCCGAGGACGTGCGCCGCCAGGCTCCCAACGTCCAGAGAATGCGCCTCTTCGGCGCTGAGATTCATGCGGTGGAGAGCGGCAGCGGCACCCTGAAGGACGCGATGAACGAGGCCATCCGCTGTTGGGTGACGCACGTGCGGGACACCTTCTACGTCATCGGCAGCGTCGCCGGCCCGCACCCCTACCCCACCCTGGTGCGCGAGCTGCAGCGGGTCATTGGAGACGAGGCCCGAGCCCAATGCCTGGACCGCTTCGGGGCCCTCCCCGACGCGGTGGTGGCCTGCGTCGGCGGCGGAAGCAACGCCCTCGGCGCCTTCACCGCGTTTCTTCCGGACCCCTCGGTGCGCCTGGTGGCCGTTGAGGCCGGAGGCGAGGGGCTGGCCAGCGGAAAGCACGGGGCTTCGCTGTCCGCTGGAAGCTTCGGCGTGCTGCATGGCTCAGCGTCCAGCGTGTTGCAAACCGCGGATGGCCAGGTGGCTGAAGCCCACTCGGTGAGCGCAGGGCTAGACTACCCGGGCGTCGGGCCTGAACTGGCCTACCTCCGCGACACCGGCCGGCTGGACGTGCGTACCGCGACGGACGCCGAGGCCCTCGAAGCCTTTCAGGCGCTGTGCACGCTGGAGGGCATTCTGCCGGCGCTGGAGACCTCCCACGCGCTCGCACGTGCACGGGATGTGGCGCAGCAGCTGGGTCCTGGGAAGCGGTTGCTGGTGAACCTCTCCGGGCGCGGGGACAAAGACTTGGCGCACGCGCTGGCTGAAATTGCGCGGCGAGGGCCGCAGGCGCCCCAGTGAATCGGCTGGAGCGCCTCTTCAGCGACTTCAAGAGGACGGGACGCAAGGCCCTGGTGGTGTACGTCTGCGCCGGAGACCCAGACCTGGCCACAACCGAACGCCTCGTCCCGGCCCTGGCGGAGGCTGGTGCGGACGTCATTGAATTGGGGGTCCCCTTCTCGGACCCGCTGGCGGATGGGCCCACCATTCAAGCCGCTTCGCAGCGGGCCTTACAGGCCAACACCAGCCTGGCCGGAGTGCTGGGACTGGTGAGACGACTTCGCCAGCGCGGCTGTGACGTCCCGCTCGTCCTGTTTGGGTACATGAATCCCATTCTCCGGATGGGGCTTCTGCCCTTCGTCACCGACGCCAAGGACGCTGGCGTGGATGGCGCGCTGGTTGCGGACTTGCCCCTCGAGGAGTCGCGCCCCTTGGGACGGCTGGCCGAGGCCTGTGGTGTGTCTCTGGTCCTTCTGGCCGCGCCCACCACGCCGCTTGCCCGTCTCAAAGACATTGGCGAGGCGACGCGCGGCTTTCTCTACTTCGTCAGCGTGACCGGGGTCACCGGACGCCGGGCCGAACTTCCAGCGGACCTCCCGGCCAAATTGGCGGAGGCCCGCTCGGTCTGCAAAGCCCCGGTGGCGGTTGGCTTCGGCGTCTCGACGGCCGAGCAGGCCCAGGCCTTGGCGGAGCACGCCGATGCAGTGGTGGTCGGAAGCGCCCTCGTCGAATGCCTGCACCGAGGGGGCACCGACGCTTCGGAGGGCCTCGCGCTGGTCCGACGTCTGGCGGCGGCCGTGCACTCAGCGACGGATGCAGTCTAAGGCCCGCGCTCCGCCGCGCGGACCGCTTTCGGGCGTCGGCCTTCTTCAGCGCTTGGGCGCGACCAGGGCAAAGCCTGCACCCTGCGGGTCTCGGCACTGGATAATCCAGCTTCCGCCTGGAACCTCGGTCGGCCCCTGCTGGACGTCGCCGCCTTTGGCTTTGACCCGCTTGAGCGCGGCGTCAATGGCTTCCACGTTGAAATAGTAGAGCCAGTGCGGGGGCATGGTGGAGTCGGGACGGTTCATCATACCGCCAACGGGGTGTGCCCCGCTGGTGAAGAGCTGGTAGGTGCCCATCGGGCCCATGTCCATGGCATCAGCCTTTTTCCAGGCAAACATCTCCGAATAGAAGCCGAACGCCTTTTGCCAGTCGGTCGAGTAGAGCTCGGCCCAACCGACCGTGCCCACGCCGGCGGCCGGCAGCGGAGCCTGCCCCGGCGGAGGCTTGGGCTTGAAGAGAATGAAGCCTGCACCTTGCGGGTCAGAAACCGGTGCAAAGCGACCGACGTCGGGGATGTCCTCCGGCGGTCGACGCAGCTGACCGCCCAGCTTCTTGAGTCGGCTCGCATCCGCATCAACGTCGGCGGAGCTGATGTAGCCAATCCAGCCAGGCGGCATGGCCGAGGATTGCTGACCCTTGGAAATCTCGAACATGCCTCCCATCCCCCGTCCGCCTGCCTCGAGCACGTAGTACTGACCGCCACCCGGCATCGGCATGGCGCTGGAAGTCCAACCGACCACGTGCCCGTAGAAAGCGAGGGCGGCTTTGACGTCGGTGGTCATGCATTCATGCCAAATGAACTGACCGTTGGGCGTAGCCATGGCTTTGCTCCTTTGCCGGGAAATCGAGGGGGCGATAGCTCGACAGGATTCTGAAATCAACGTCGCCACGCTGAGAAATGGGGTCGGCTCTCGCCCTGCGCAACCGCCCGTCGCAAAGCTGTCACTGTTGACGGGACAACGTCCGGTGGCGCCCGCCGGGGGGGCAAACCCCTGGCGCCATTTCGAATCTCGACGCCCCGAGGCCTTGAAGCGCCCGAGGGGTGACAGCCTCGGCCCGCCACTGACGCGGGAAAAAAGGTTGCCAAACCTCGCCTTGACCCGACGTCGTCCGATGGGTTGCCCGCCTGGCGCGGAAGGGGATTCGTTCCCGGCGCACCGCCCGAGAGGTCGACACACCGGCCCCGGACGTTCGGACAAGGACTGAAAACGTCCTGACCGACGTTCGTTTTGCTGAGCCACAAGGCCATCTCGGCTAGGGTGAAGGCAAGCTGAGATGAGCGGAGCGGCACTCACTCGACTTCAGGCAGTTGCGGACCGCTGGGTTCTCGGCGTCGGCTCCGCGCCGACGGCGTCTCGCCTTCAGGACGGACGGGCGCAAGCCCTGTCACGACGCCGCGCCGCCGTCAAAAGCCATTGGGGAAGCGTCCTCGGCTTCGTCCTGTGCGCGCTCCTCTCCTCCGTCGTGACTGCCTGCGACACCCCCGACACCTCCGTGGTGCTGGAAAACCGCTACCCGCCGTCGACCAGCACCCCACTCGTCATTTACCAGGCCTTTTGGCAGGCGGTCTCGTTCACGACGCCCATCCCTCCCGGTTCCTCGAGCGGCCCGGAGAGCACCATCGCTGCGTCAGCCAACGCGGCATACGTGGCGCTCGCTCCGGGGTGGAACCCGATGAACTCAACACCACCGACGTTCTACGTCGTCCTTCAGTCGCGAATCGGCTTCTCCGTCCAGCTGAACCAAACACTCAGCATTGCCGTGGATGACACCACCTTTGCCGGGAACTGCGCCGCCGGAAGCTTCCTCTCTCAGACACAGGCCGATTTCCTGACGCAGATTGTGTTTTCAAGTCTATTCGCCGGCCTCAGCTACGACGCGGCGACCTGCACCACCACCGCCAACACCGATGCGGGCCCCAACTGAGGCTGGCGCTCAAGAGGGGTGACCCATCTCGCCTCCGCCGGCCGGCTGCCCGACGGTTTGCCCGGGCGCTGTGGGTGGGCATGTCGATGTGCACCCTTCTGCGGTCCAGTTGGGCAATGGCCCAAGACGCTGGCACTCCGCCGGCGGCTGAAGAGACTGCCGCGAAAGCCGGCGAGGAGACGCGTTCCACCGCCGACGAAGAGACACCTTTCACCCTGATGGGCTACCTGGCGCAGCACGGGTGGCACAACATCAACAACGAGGCGTGGAACCTCTATGGCCAATTCACATACATCTCGAGTTGGAAGCCATCGTTTCAAGCCCCGTACACCAACGCCAACGGCAGCATCAATTCCCTGGTGCCGGACTACGAGCGGGCCTTCACCTACACCTTCACCTTCTTTTTTGGACTGAGGCTTTGGCCGGGTGGCGAAGCCTACTTCGTGCCCGAAATTATCGCGGAGCGGCCTTTCTCGAACCTGCGCGGCATCGGCGGAGCGATTCAGGATTTTGAGCTGCAGAAGACCGGAGGCGAAACGCCTCAGCTGTACCACTCGCGCTTGTACCTTCGGCAAACCATTGAACTCGGCGGCGAGCCAGTGGTGGTGCCCTCGGGCCAGATGCACCTCGGGTCCGTTGTGGACAGCCGGCGCATTGTCATCACCGTTGGCAACTATTCGGACCTCGACATCTTCGACGTCAACCACGTCGTCGGCGATCCCCGCCAGACGTTCTTCAACATGGCCTTCATGACGCACGCCTCGTGGGACTTCCCAGCGGACGCGCGAGGCTACTCCTACGGCGCCGCGGTCGAGCTGGACTGGGACGATTGGGCCCTACGCTTCGGGCGACTGGCGACCCCGCAGAACCCAAACGTCCTCGCTCTCAATTTGCACATCTGGCAGTACTACGGCGACGCGCTCGAGCTGGAGCACGACCATCTCCTCTTTGGACAACCGGGCGCCATTCGCATTCTTGGCTACCGAAACTACGAAGTCATCGGGCAATTCAGCGACGCCATTGCCGCCTACCAGGCCAATCCCGCGGAAAACGCCGCATCCTGCGGGTCTCGCTACAATTACGGTTCAGGGAACTTCACGGCACCTGACATGTGCTGGGTGCGAAGGCCGAACGAGAAGCTGGGAATTGGCATCAACATCGAGCAATTCGTTTCGAAAGACATCGGCTTTTTTCTTCGAGCGATGTATTCCGACGGGAAAACCGAGGTTGACGCCTTCGACCCCGCCGACCGGGACTTCAGTGTCGGCGCCGTGGTCAAGGGCTCGCCCTGGGGACGCCCGCTAGACGTCACTGGCATCGGCTTCGGCATGAGCTGGATTTCCTCAGAGCATGCCCAGTACCTCGCGATGGGAGGCGTCGACGGCTTCGTCGGAGACGGCCGCCTCAGCGGACCCGGCGGCGAAGGTGTCTTCGAAGTCTTCTACAGCGTGAATTTCTTTCGGGCCCTTTGGCTGGCCGGCGACTACCAGTTTCTTTGGCATCCAGGGTTCAACACCGCCCGAGGCCCAGTCAACATCATTGGAGCGAAGGTCCATGCTGAGTTTTAGCCGGAACTTCGCTCTTGCCTTGGCTGTCCTGTGCCTCATTCTGAGCGCGCGCGCCGAGGCGCAGCAGCAGGCTTTAGGCTTCGCCATCGAGCGCTTTTACACCTCAGCCCCGGGGGGCGGCTGGTTCGTGATGGACACTCTCGACCTGCACGGTGGCCTCGGCGGGGCGGTGTCCATGACCAGTGGATACGAAAGGAACGCGCTGCGCATCACCGAGGGCTCGCAGGCACTTTCCGTGGTCTCGACCCGAGCGTTCCTGGATATTGGAGGCGCGGTCACCTATGACCGGTGGCGCGTTTACGTCAATCTGGACTTGCCGCTTTACGCCGGCGGCCACAGCGGCACGCTTGGCGGTTACACCTTTACCGCTCCGCTGGTGAACTTGGCAGCGAACCCCGACACCTTGTCGGACGCTCGCGTCGGAGTCGACGTTCGCCTCATCGGCGGCCCAGAAAGCGGCTTCCGCCTGGGGGCTGGCGCTCAGCTGATTATTCCCAGTGGCTACCGCGACGACTACGACACCGATGCCACCTACCGGGCGATGTTCCGAATTCTCTTCGCCGGCGACAGCGGCTTCTTCACCTACGCCGGTCAGCTTGGTGTCCACGTCCGGCCGCTGAACAACTACCCAACGCCGCAGAGCCCGCAGGGCAGTGAATTGCTCTTCGGCGTCGCCGGCGGGGCCAAGCTGCCGGTGGGGGCCATGGACTTTGTCGTCGGCCCGGAGTTTTACGGAGCAACCGCCTTGGAAGCCTTTTTTGGCACGACCAGTACCGCCTTGGAGGGCCTTCTCACCCTCCGGCTTGAGGGGACGGCCGACGACGGGCCCCAGCTACGCTTTAAGTTGGGCGCCGGTGGCGGCATTCAGCCGGACTTCGGGGCGCCCCAGTGGCGCATCGTCTTCGCCATCGAGGTTTTCAATCACAACCAAAAACACTGAAGTCCCTCGGCGCATCCAGGGCCTTGCCTTCCGAACCCGTTGGCCCCTCTTCGCTCTCCCAAGGCCTGTGGCCGACGGCGACACGAGCCCCTTCTGTCTGTGGGCGGCGGAGACACCCAACCTCCCCCGAGGCTACGCAACGTTTGCGCGCCCGGCGATTCGCTGCCTGGTGCCGGAATGGGAAGACGTCCCCTCGACCCGCGCGAGGCAGGCGGCCCTGTTGCGCCGATAGCGATGCATCCGTAATCTTTGCGCGGCCTCGGCTTCCGTGCGCACCGAAGGGGTGCCCCGGGCTGACAACCGATGAGGAGAAATGATTCATGCCCACTCAAGAAGAGGCTCGCAGCGCACAGCCGCCAATCCACAAGGCCCGGTCCGGCAATCGACCGCTGCCCTCACCGGTCGGCTTGACGCGTGCCCTGGCGAACGGAGTCGCGGGATTTGCCCAGGCCCTCACCTCAGGGGTCCAAGCCTTCAATCAGAGCCTCACCACTGAGAACATTACCGCCCTCAACCTCGACAATGGCCTCATCGTCGGTTCGATTGCTGCTAACGCCCGCTTCCTCGAGGAGCTCGCCAAGCTCCCCCAGCGCCTGTACGAGGATTTGCGCACCGCGGTCGTCGAGCAGCGAAACCCTTCGGGAAAGGGTCTCGATTACGACAGCATCGCCAATCTTGTCGCCGCGAAGTTAAGCCAGCGACGGCAAGGCGACACCGCCACCCCCGGTCAACCTCCAGCGTCCGGTGGCACCACCTAATGGGATGCTAATTCTGTCTTCTGCCCTGTTCGATGCTCGACGCTAGCCAGCCTGAAGTGTCGGCAGCATCGCGTCGAGAGACGCCTCGGAGAGCGCGGTCCAGGCATCGCGGATTCACCTTTCCGCCCTTTGTGCTTCTCTTTGTTGCCCGAACGCTCTGGCTCACTCTGACCTCGATCCGCTTCGCCCTCGAGTTTGCCGTGCGCAGACCCTTCTTGCCGAAGGTTGGCCCGGACATCCTTCGGCAGCACCTGGAATCGTGCGGGGCCGGCTTCGTGAAGCTCGGCCAACTTCTCGCGATGCGGTACGACCTTCTTCCCGAGCGTTACTGTCTCAGCCTCGCCGGCCTGCTGGATGACCTCGCACCCTTGCCGATGGAGACGGTCGCAGCAGTCATCGAGGCGGACCTGGGCAAAGCGCTGAAGGATGTCTTCCCAACATTCTCCAAGGCCCCCATCAGCTCGGCGTCCATCGCCCAGGTGCATCGCGCCCGGCTTCCCGACGGCACTCCGGTTGTGGTCAAGGTCAAGAAGCCAGGCATCGATGCGCGGATTCGCGTCGACCTCTCCATCCTGAGACTCGCGGCCTCCTCGGTCGTCCGCCTGGGGCTGGCGCGCGAGTTCAACCTGCGGCGAGTGGTCGCGGTCATCGCTGCCTCCATCGAGACCGAGCTCGATTTTGAGCGTGAGGCCCGGAACACCCAGCTGATGCACGATGCGCTCGCGCGCGACAACATCAATCACCGTGCTCCTCGGGTTTATGAGCGGTACTGCGGACGGGACGTCATTACAATGGAAGAGCTGGAAGGGGTTCCGCTCAAGGACCTTATCCAAGCGCTGCGAACCGGCGCTGACGGCCAACTCGCCTCGTTGGTCAATCCAGATGCGCTGGCCCTGCTGATATTCCGGTCCATGCTGGAGCAGTTCTTCCATCACGGAGTTTTTCACGCCGACCCCCACGCGGCGAACCTGCTCCTCCTTAAAGACGGTGGCCTCGGCCTCGTGGACTTCGGGATGGTCGGTACTCTGGACGACCGCATACGGACACAGCAGTTCCAACTTCGCGAATGCATCTCGCATGGCGATACGGACGGCGCATTTCACGTCCTCCTCAACTCCCTGGAGCCCCTTCCGAGGGGCGACCTCTGGCAATTCCAGGCCGAATTCCGGGACATCGTCTCCGACTGGGTAGCCGCCGTGAGCAGCGACGGCGCGCCACTGCGTCACAGAAGCAGCGGGTACTTCATTCAGCGCCTGTTCCGCGCGATGCACCGCGCTCACATCTCGATTCCGGTGTCGGTGGTCCAGCTGTATCGCGCCTTGTTAATTTCGGACGCCGTGATGCTCGCCCTCTCGCCTCATGCGAACTGGGTCCCAGAGCTGAGCAGGTTCGTGAAAGACGAACGCCGCCGAAGGCTGAAGGAACTCTGCGTTCGAGTCGCCTCAGGCGATGGACTGGGGTCGGTCGCGACGACCGGCCTTCTCGCCAGGTCCGCGGTCGACAAGTCGCTTGCTTGGCTGAGCGACCGGCTGCCTGCGATGAGTCGGCACTATGAGGACATGCTGGGGCAAGGAGAGCGGATGCTGGTCGCCGCGCTCTCTTTCACGGGGGTATTTTTCTGGTGTCTGGCCCTGGTGTGCGCAGGACTCGAGGTCAGTGGGTGGCCGGCCAAATTCGTGCCCCAGCCGCTGAGCGATTTCCGCTCATGGGGTTACTGGATCGCCGGCGCCGCCGTCCTCGGGGCGCTGCTGACTGGGGCCATGAGGAATTCTCTGCTCGACCAGCCCTCGGGGCGGCGTCATCGGGCCAGACTGAAGAAGCCCCTCGGTGTGGCGCAGCGGGGGTCTTGCCCTGCTGCTCCAGCAGGACCCGCATGCCCCACAGAATGTGCCGGTGCAGGCGGTGCGCAAGGAAGCGCTCCAGCGGACGCCAGAGCCAGCGCGGCCGGAGGTGGCCGCAGTACCGGGTGGCGAGAACCAGATTGCAACCGACGCCATCGCGGTCGCTGTCAATCTGGTAGAAGCCGCCCTCCATCAAGATGGCGTCCTCGATTCCAAGCGCCTGCACGGTGACTTCGAAGCGCAGAAGATGCGGCGGCGCTGCCTCGATGATTCGCTTTTCTAGGTACCCGCCCTCGTAAGTGCAGCGAATGGCGGCGCCGACGCGCGCCTTGTCGCCCTCGGTCCGAATGGGCGCGGGGAGAAAAAGCCGAAGAACCGGCGCCGGGCGGCGCGGCACCTCCTCATAAAAGAGCATCGCCTGCCACACCTCTTCCGCTGTCGCGTCGAAGTGAATGCTCGTCCGCACGGTCTCGGCAAGCGAGTTGACCGGGAACAACCGTCCGAGCCGGGCGACCCATGTCATGGCTTCCTCTGGACGAACAGGGCCATCCAACAGCGCTTGGAGGCGCGCTCCTCGTGGCGATGCGAGCTACGATGTTTCACCTGATGCCTCCGTTGCTTCTCATCCGCAGCGCCATCGCCGCGGTATGGCTGTACGAGGGCCTGTGGTGCAAGGTCCTTCGACGCCTGCCCAGCCAGGGCGAAATCGCCTCGGCGGTGCCTTTTCTCGGACCGGTCCGCGGGCCGGCCGTGCTCAGCACCCTCGGTGTTCTCGAGTGCGGACTGGCAGCCTGGGTTCTCAGTGGGTGGCAGCCCGTCTGGGGAGCAGTGGCCCAGAGCGCGCTGCTGGTGGGGATGAATGCGAATGGCCTCATCTTCGCGCGGCGGCTCATCCACGACCCCGGGGGGATGGTCGTGAAGAACTTCGCCTTCCTGGTTCTGGTTTGGGTAGCGGCGACGCAAGGCACCCGGTGAGGGGGGGGGCGCTTACGCCTGAGACTCCCTGGGGCCGGGGGCGCCTCGACGCGCGGGTGGCGCCGCAGCGCCTGTTGTTCGGGCACATGTACGAGGACGCCTCCATCGAGGCACGGGCCTTCCCGCCCGGTGGGCGAGTGTTCTGCATCGCTTCGGCCGGAGACATGGCCCTGGCGCTCGCCGAGCGGCACTCGGTGGTGGCAGTGGACATCAACCCGGTACAGGTCATCTACGCGCGGTCTCGCGTCGAGGGGGGCCCGGCAAAGGCCGGCGCCGCCGAGCACTTGCTGGCCGTCGGGCGCGCATTCCTCCGGCTTGCCGGCTGGCGCCGCGCCCTGGTGGCGGAGTTTCTGAGCTTCGACTCCACGCAACCACAGCTCGACTTTTGGCATCAGCACCTCGACACACGGCGCTTTCGCGCAGGCGTGGGTCTTCTTCTGTCCGTCACCGGGCTCCGCCAGGTCTATGCCTCACCCTTCCTGAGCGTCTTGCCGCAAGGCTTCGGGGCGGTGATGAGGGCACGGATGGAGCGTTGCTTCCGGCACCATCCCAATGCCGGGAACCCCTTTGCGAGGGCCCTGCTCCTGGGAGACTACCCACCCGCGCCCAAACCGCAGCACCCATTGGAGCTGCACTGCGCCGACGCAGCCGGGTACCTGGAATCGCTTCCTCCTGAAAGCTTCGACGGCTTCACCCTCTCCAACGTCCTTGACGGCGCGCCCTTCGCTTACCGCGCTCGTCTCCTGGCAGCCGTGCGCCGAGCTGCACGCCACCGCGCCAAGTTGGTGCTCCGTAGCTTCGGCGAGCCAGAGGGGGCTTCGGCAACCAACGTCGCCGTCGATGACCGGTCGATGCTTTGGGGCTCGGTCCATGTCAACGAGGCAGCAACCGGACCCTAAACGCCCACCCGGAGCCCTCTCCTGGAGCGAATGCACGTCTTGCGCCATTGTTGGAAGCAGGCTGGGCCGTCTTACGGCCGACGTCCTTGGTGCGCGCCGAGGACCGTCCGACGCAAGAATTGCGCTGAATCCGCGAAGGGGTGAGCACCCTCGGTTGGCTGGAACGGTTCTCAGTTCTTGCGCCACCCGGCCGCAGCCCGCGCACTTAGCACATGGGTGATGTCGCCCCCTGAAGGACCGGACCGGCTCGATGAAGTTGGAAGCGAGTCTGACCGATGGAAAAGAAGACCCCCGAAGTGACCCCGATGAACGGCCCCGGCGGCGCCGCCGGTATTCTGCCGAGGAAGCCCGGCTCCCCGGGAATGAGCGGACTTCGTTTGGCGGGTCCTCCGGCAGAAGCGCGAGACCTGCCTCGCGGCCCTACCCAGTTCCCCGGTTGGAGGACAACAACGGCAGGAGCCGGAGGCGTTTACCGGTGGCGGCAAACACGGCGTTGGCCACGGCCGGTGCCACCGGTGGGACCCCCGGCTCACCAATGCCGCCCGGCGGCTCATTCGTCTTGACGACGTGCACCTCGACGACGGGTGCGTCGCGCATCCGCAGCGGCCCGTATTCAGACAGGGACGTCTGCACGGCACGGCCGGCGTCGACGGTAATGGCCTCGCGCAGCGCTGCACTGAGACCGAAGACGACGCCCCCCTCGACCTGGGCCTGGACGGTGTTGGGGTTCACCACCGTGCCACAGTCCACGGCGCAGACCACCTTGTCCACCCGGAAGCCGTCACCCTCCTCCGTCACTTCCACCACCTCCGCCACGACGCTGGCGAAGGACTCGTGCACGGCCAGGCCGCGGCCACGGCCCTTCGGCAGCGGACTGCCCCACCCCGCCTTGTCCGCCACCAAGTCCAGCACCCTCAGGTGCCGGGGGGCTCTCCCCAGAAGTGCCCGCCGAAAGGCCAGGGCATCCTTCCCGGCCAGGTGCGCCAACTCGTCGATGAAGCTCTCCACCGCAAAGGCATTGTAGGAGTGGGCGACGCTCCGCCAGGGCCCCACTGGCACCGGTGTGGAGTTGGCGGCAAATTGTACTTCGAGGTTGGGGATGGCGTAGGGGACGGTCAACGCCCCGTTGAGGGCTCCGCGGTCGATGCCATTCTTGAGGCGGTCCGGCGACCGAGAGGGCACCGACAGACGGTGCAGCCACGCGATGGGCTGTCCACCGGCGTCGAGGGCGCCGAGCAGACGGTGCACGCTGGGCGGCCGGTAGAAGTCGTGCGCGAAGTCGTCCTCCAACGTCCAAACCACCTTCACCGGCGCAGCGACGGCCTTGGAAAGTTGGACGGCTTCCAGGACGAAGTCCGTCTCCAGGCGGCGGCCAAAGCCGCCACCGAGAAAGGTGGTGTGGACGACGACACGCTGGGGATTCAATCCCAACAGCTTCGCAACCCGTTCCTGCGCGCTGTCCGGAACCTGCGTCGGGGCCCAGATGTCACAGCCATCGGCGCGCACGTCGGCCACGCAATTCTGCGGCTCCATGGTGAGGTGGGCGAGAAACGGCGCCTGGTAGGTGACGTCCAGCTTCTGGGAAGTCCCGGAGAGTGCCCGACCCACATCGCCTTCCCGCCGGGCCGTGGCGCCGGACGTCTGGACCGCCCACTGCAGCTTGCGCCAGATGCCCTCCTGGCTGAGGCCGGCATGGGGGCCGGCCTCCCAGGAAACCACCAGCGCCTGGCGTCCCCGCAGCGCCGGCCAGGTCGCGTCGGCGACGACGGCCACTCCGTCGTCTAAAGGCAGGACGCGCCGGACGCCGGGAATCGCCCGGGCCGCAGCGTCGTCCACCTTGGCCACCTTGCCCCCGACGACGGGGCAGCGCAGCACGGTGGCCACCAGCATGTTGGGGATGCGCACGTCGATGCCGTAGACGGCGCTGCCATTCACCTTGGCCGGAATGTCCACCCGGGGCATCGGCGTGCCGATGTAGCGGAACTGACTTGGGTCCTTCAGCTTCGGCGCCGCCGGCACCGGTCGCTTCGCGGCGTCGGCCACCAACTCGCCGTAGCCGAGCCGCCGGCCACTGCTGGCATGCAGGACTGCACCCATCTCGGCCCGGCAGCTGGAGGCATCCACCGCCCAACGCGCAGCGGCCGCCGCCACCAGCATCTCCCGGGCGGCGGCTCCGGCGGTCCGCAAGGGGAGATAGGAGTCGCGGACGCTTGAGCTGCCCCCGGTGCCCATGTCCCCGTACTTGGGTTCAGCCAGGGCCTGCTCGACGTGCACCTGCTCCCAGTCCGCTTCCAACTCGTCGGCCACCACCATCGGCAGTGCCGTCCGTACGCCCTGGCCCATCTCGGACTTCGCCACCCAGAGGGTGACTTGTCCGGACCCATCAATGGCGAGGAAGGCATTGGGCTCAAACCGCGCACCCGGCGCCGCCTGGGCGCTGCGGTAGCCGATGCCCAGGACGAGGCCAGTTCCGCCGACCACCGTCGCTTGGAGAAACTTCCTGCGGCTGACCTTGCTGAGGAGAGTCACTGGCTGCCCTCCCGGGCCGCGCGGTGGATGGCCCGGCGAATGCGGGAATAGGTGCCACAGCGGCAGAAATTGCCAGACATGGCCGCGTCAATGTCGGCGTCGGTGGGCGCCTTCTTCTCGGCCAGCAGCGCGGCGGCACTCATCAGTTGACCAGATTGACAGTAGCCACATTGGGGCACTTGCTCCGCCACCCAGGCACGCTGCACCGGGTGGCTCCCGTCGGCGGACAGCCCTTCCACGGTGGTGACGTGTTTGCCTGTCACCGAAGACATGGCGAGGACGCAGCTGCGCGTGGGCCTTCCGTCCAGAAGCACGGTGCAGGCCCCGCACTGGGCGACGCCACAGCTGAATTTGGTGCCGGTCAGCCCGAGGACGTCCCGCAGCACCCACACCAGCGGCATCTCTGCATCGACGTCAACACGCTTCGGCTGTCCGTTGAGGGTGAAGGTGAGGTTGGCCATGGCTGACGACTCTCCTCTTGCCGGCAAGGGGGAGGCGACCCCCGAGGCCCCGCGGCCGCAACGCTAACAACCGGGCGTGGCGCCGCACATTCCAGCCTGAACTTTCTGTCCCCCCCCAAGCGTGCACCGGGGCCGCTCAGCGCAACGTCGTCAGAAACGCCAGGCCTTCGAAGTAGGACTCGACGCCCCTCCCTTGGAAGACGGCTCTGCGGACGTCTTCCAAGACACTGAATTGACGCCAAGGCTCCCGGCGAGAGACGTCGGTGAGGTGGACTTCGACACACGGAAGGCCGACGGCTGTCACGGCATCGTGCAGGGCCCACGAGGTGTGCGTCAGGGCGCCGGCGTTGAGAAGCACCCCTTGCGCCCACTTGCGCTCGGCTTGAAGGAAGTCGATGAGCGAGCCTTCATGGTTGCTCTGGTAGCAGCGGACCGCCAACCCCAACTCTGCGCCCCGGGCGACGAGGCGTGCATCCAGTTCGGCCAGCGTGCCTTTGCCGTAGAGGTGGGGCTCGCGCTCGCCGAGCAGATTGAGGTTCGGCCCATGCAGCACGAGGACATTCACAGGACTTCCACCGCCAGTTCCACCGCTTCTTCCAAGCGCTCCGGGGACAGGCCCTCAATGGCCCCTTGGCCAATGCCCGTCATCACCACGTAGCGCACTGTCCCTCCCACCGCCTTTTTGTCCCGCAGCGTCAGGGCGCGCAGCGCCTCGCGGCCCGGAGGCACCAACCCCAAGGGGCGTGGAAAGCGGTCCAGCAGCGTCAGGGCGCGCTTTTCCTCGGCGTCCTGCAAGTGGCCCAGTCGGCGCGAAAGGCGGATGGCCACCCGCATCCCGGCCACCACCGCCTCTCCGTGGGAAAGGGATGCGTAGCCGGTGGCCACCTCCAAGGCATGACCCAGCGTATGGCCGAAGTTGAGCAACATGCGCAGGCCTGCCTCCTTTTCGTCGGCTGAGACGACGTCGGCTTTGAGGGCCGCCGCACGGGCCACCACCGCCTCCAGTTGCTCGCTCACCGGCCCTTCCGCCAGCAATTCCAAATCCCGTTCCAAGTCGGCCACGAAGTCGGCGTCGCGCACCAGCGCGATTTTCACCACCTCGGCCAGCCCATTCCAGCGCTCGCGTGGCGGAAGCGTGGAAAGCGCTTCGACGTCGGCCATCACCTGTTCCGGCGGGTAGAAGGCGCCCACCAAGTTTTTCCCGAGGCGGTGGTCGACGGCGACCTTGCCACCAATGGAGGCGTCCACCTGCGCGAGCAGCGTGGTGGGCAACTGCACCAGCCGCATGCCGCGGTGAAAGGTGGCGGCGACGAAGCCACCGAGGTCTCCCACCACGCCCCCGCCGCACGCCAACAGCACGTCTTTGCGCCCAAAGCCAGATTCAATGAGGCGTCCCCAGAAGACTTCTGCGGTGGACACCGTCTTGCTCGCCTCTCCGGGGACAATGCTGAGCACCGCGGGCGAGTAGCCGGCAGACTCCAGGTTGAGCAGCAGCACCGGGCCCCAGGCTTCCAGCACGGTGGCGTCCGAGACGACAGCCACCCGGCCGTGAAACCCGGAGGCGCGCAGGGAGGGTCCGACCTCGGCCAACAAGCCGCGGCCGACGCGCACCGGGTAGCGTCCGGACGACGAAGTCACCCACGCGGTGCGCATCACGTCGACACCAGCGGCCCCTGCAATGCGCGAAGCAGCCCAAGCACCGCGCCGGCGGCCGACTCCGGCGTCAGGCCGTCGGTGCGCAGGCGCGCATCGGCGCGGGCGTACCAGTGGTGCCTGGCTTGAAGCAGCGCCTCGAGCTGAGCCTCGGGCTCGCCCCCCTGCAAAAGCGGGCGAGCGGCAATGCCTCCCGGCGCAGCCGTCAAGCGCCGGACGAGCTCCGCTGGGGCGGCCTCCAGGGCCACCACCACCCCGGCGCGACGCATCCGACGCCACGCCTCCTCCACGCACGGCGTCCCGCCACCGAGCGCCACCACCGCGGGCGAGCCGCTCTCCAATTCTGCCAACGCCTCGGCCTCCCGCTGCCGGAAGCGCTCTTCGCCCTCGGCGCTGAAGAGTTGCGCCACGCTGGCACCGAGGCGCGCTTCGAGAAGCGCGTCCAAGTCGACAAAGGGAAGGCCGAGAAGCCGAGCCAGATGTTCCCCCACCGTCGTCTTCCCCGCGCCCATGGGGCCGATGAGAAACACTTGCCCCAGTCCGGTCCGCACCGAGAGTCGAAGCCGAGCAAACCCATGCCGAAGGCTGGCGAGGGTGTCGCCGCCCAGCGCCTCGAGGACGGCGTCGGCCAGGCACAAGCACACCATCGCCTCGCACACCACCCCCGCGGCGGGGACGGCGCAGGTGTCGCTGCGCTCGACGTGGGCCGGCACTGCCTGCAGCGTGCCGAGGTGCACCGAGGGAAGCGCGGCGGGGACGGTGGAGATGGGCTTCATGACGGCGCGCAGCACCAGCGGCTCGCCGTTGGTGACGCCGCCCTCCAGGCCCCCGGCGCGGTTGCCGGTCCGCACCAGGCGGCCACCTTCCAGGACGATGGGGTCATGGGTGTCGCTGCCGTAGGCGATGCCCCCACGGATGCCGTCGCCCACCTCGACGGCCTTCATGGCTTGAATCGAGAGGAGGGCTGCGCCAAGCCGCGCGTCCAACCGGCGGTCCGCCTGGACGTAGCTGCCCAGCCCGGGGGGCACGCCGCTGGCGACCACCTCAATGACGCCCCCCAAGGTGTCTCGTCGCGCCTGCGCCTCCTGGATGGCGGCCACCAGACGGGCCGACGCACTTTGGGTGAGGGCCCGCGTCTCGGTGGCGTCGGCCAGCAGCGCCAACCCCTCCGCGTCTTCGCGCAGCAGGTTGGGCCAGGTGTTGGCGGCGTCGTCGGCCTCGGCTTGGCCAATGCGGCGCACGTAGCTGCCCACCTGAATTCCCAACTCCCGCAACAGGACGCGCGCCGCGGCGCCGAGGGCCACCCGCATCGCCGTCTCCCTGGCCGAGGCCCGTTCCAGCACGTCACGCAAGTCCGCCGTCTGGCCGTACTTGAGCGCGCCGGCCAAATCGGCATGCCCGGGGCGAGGCACCCGCACTGGACGCGGGTCGAGCGGCCCGGGCCCCACCCGCATCCGCTCGGTCCAATTTTCCCAGTCCCGGTTTCTCACCAGAAGGCCCAACGGCGAGCCGAGGGTGGTGCCAAAGCGCACGCCACAGAGAATTTCCGCGACGTCGGTTTCAATTCTCATCCGCCCGCCGCGCCCGTACCCCAGCTGTCGGCGAGCCAAGTCCCGGCTGATGTCCGCCGCTTGCAAGGGAAGCCCGGCGGGCAGCCCCTCGAGAATGCCCAACAGCGCCGGGCCATGGCTTTCCCCGGCGGTCAGGAAACGCAGCCGACTCATCCGGCGCCCTCCACCCCACTGGAGGCAAGCTGCTGGTGCAGCTCCGCCGCTAACGCACCAGGCGCCACCACCCCGGTCCACAGCCTCAGCTGCTCCAAGGCCTGGTGGACCAGCATCCACAGTCCGTCCACGCTGCGCGCTCCGGCGGCCCGCGCCGACTGCAGAAGCGCCGTCTCCAGGGGTTGGTACACCATCTCCAGCACCGTGAGTCGGGGGTGTAGCACGCACCCTGCAGGCAGGGCGGTCTCGGTGGGCCGCCCCAAGCCCACAGACGTGGCTTGGATGAGGACGTCGGCCACGTCCAACAGCGGCTGCAGTGCGGCCCTTTGCAGCGGGACGGCCTGGCCGCCAAAGACCTCGGCCAGCAACACCGCGCGCTCCGCCGTCCGGTTGGACACCCACAGCGTCTTCGGGCCGGAGGCCTGCGCGGCCTGGGCGGCCGCCCGGGCCGCCCCCCCGGCGCCGAGGAGAAGGACGGCTGCTCCGGACAGCGTCACCCCATGCCCGGCGAGCGTTTTCAGCAGCCCCACCCCGTCGGTGTTGTCGGCCACCAGGCGGCCCCCTTGGACGAGGAGGCAGTTGGCGGCGCCCACCGCGCGGGCCGTCGGCGAGGCGCTGTCGGCCAGCCGCAGCACCGCTTCCTTGTGGGGCAGCGTGATTGAGAGGCCCTGGTAGGCCCCCGCCCGGGTGCCCGCGAGAAACTCCGCCAGCCCCCCCGGCGTCACTCGCTCCGCGCGGTAGTCCAGCGGAAGGCCCAGTTGCCGCCCGAGGGCAGCGAAGAGGCGAGGGCTGGCCGAGTGGGCCACCGGGTCCCCCACCACCGCATAGCGCCCGGGCTGCGTCACAGCCTCACCGCGCCGGCCGAGCGCGCCGACAGCGCCTGGAAGAAGCCGGGGAAGGAGATGTCCGCCCACTCCGCGCCTTCGATGGCCGTTTCGCCCTCGGCAACCAGGCCGGCGACGGCGAAGGCCATGGCGATGCGGTGGTCTCCCGCCGCGTCGATGTAGGCGCCTTGCAGCGGCGAAGGCCCCTGCACCGCAAAGCCGTCCTCCGTCTCCTCCACCTCTGCGCCCATGGCCCGAAGCGCCAGGCACACCTGTCGCAGCCGGTCGGACTCCTTCACCCGGAGTTCCGCTGCCCCGGAGAGGCGAGTCACCCCCTCCGCTTGGCTGGCGACGACGGCCAGAAGTGGCACCTCGTCCAGCAGAGAGGGCACTTCAGTGGGATGGATGGTGGTGCCCTGGAGCCGGGCGCCAGCGCGGACGTGGAGGGTGGCCACCGGGTCCCCGGCCTCATCGGCTGCAGCCTCCAGCCGTACCTCGGCACCCATCCGTGCCAGCACCCGGAGGAAACCGGTGCGGGTGGGGTTGACGTCCACCGCTGTGCAGCGGATGCGGCCTTCGGGGACAAGCACCGCGGCGCCGACAAAAAAGGCCGCCGAGGACGGGTCGCCCGGGATGCGCAGATGCGCTGGCAGCTGCAGCGGCCGCGTCAGTCGCTCCACCAGCACCGTACCGTCGGAGGTGACGCGCAGCGGCGCTCCAAAGGCTTGCAGCATCCTCTCCGTGTGGTCCCGGGAGGCTTCCGGCTCGCGGATGGAGGTCACGCCGTCCGCCTGCAGCCCAGCCAACACCAGGCAACTCTTCACCTGGGCACTGGCCACCCGCAGCTGGTGCGCGTGGCCGTGAAGCGCGCCTCCAGAAAAATGAAGGGGGGCGTATTCATCCGAGTGTGAGACATCCCCTGCGGCCCGGGCCCCCATGGCGCGCAGGGGCCGGAGGATGCGCGCCATGGGCCGCCGACGCAGCGAGGCGTCGCCATCCAGCGTCGCTGGGACGCTGGCCCCGGCGACCAGGCCGGAAAGTAGCCGGATGGTGGTGCCGCTGTTGCCGCAGTCGAGTGGTCCGCCGGGCGGCAGCAGGGCGCCGCGGCCCCGCACCTGCAGCACGCCGTCCGCCCGGTGAGTGCATTCGACGCCGAGCGCCTGAAGGCAGGCGGCGGTGGAGCGGACGTCGGCTCCCGGCGCAAGGTGCTGAAGGGTGAGCGGCGTGTTGGCCAGCGCGGAGAAGAGAAGCGCCCGGTGGGAGATGGACTTGTCCCCTGGCACATCGACGGCCCCGTCGAAGCTGCGGGCGCGACGCAGGTAGGCGCGCACCGGGGCGCTATGCCCCGGCGACGGAGCGGCCCACCGCCGCCGCCACCGCCCGCACCCCGCGCATCAGCGACTCGAATTCGGCGAAGGTGAGGGATTGGGCGCCGTCGGAGAGGGCTTTGGCCGGGTTGGGGTGGACTTCGATGAGCAGCCCGTCCGCGCCGGCCGCCACTGCGGCGCGGGCGACGCTGGGGATGCTGCCGCGGACTCCGACGCCGTGCGACGGGTCGGCAAACACCGGCAGGTGCGAGAGCTGCTTCAGCATCGGGATGGCGTTGATGTCGAAGGTGTTGCGGGTCATCGTCTCGAACGTCCGGATGCCGCGCTCGCAGAGAATCACTTGGCGGTTGCCGCGCGCGACGATGTACTCCGCCGCCATCAGCATCTCCTTCAGGGTGGCACTCATTCCGCGCTTCAGAAGCACTGGCCGCCGCAACTCCCCCACCGCCTCGAGCAGCGAGAAGTTTTGCATGTTGCGCGCGCCAATCTGCAAAACGTCTGCCTTCTCGGCCACCAACGGCAGACTCTCGGTGTCCTTCACTTCGGTCACCACCAGCAGCCCGGTCTGGGTGCGCGCCTCCGCCAGCAGCTGGAGCCCGTCGCCCTTGAGGCCCTGAAATTCATAGGGCGAGGTGCGGGGCTTGAAGGCCCCGCCCCGCAGCATCCTCGCCCCCTGGGCCTGCACCGCCTCGGCGGTGGAGAGAATTTGCTCGCGCGACTCCACCGAACAGGGGCCGGCGGCGACAATGACTTCCGGACCGCCGATGGACAGGCCCTGGCCGAAGTCGATGACGGTGTCCTCGGGCTTCACCTCACGGCTCACCAGCTTGAAGGGCTGGCTGACGGGAATGGCATCCGCCACGCCGGGCATCAGGCGGAAAGGCTCCGGGTCGACCGCGCCCTTGTTGCCGGTAATGCCAATCGCGGTCCGCTGCGTGCCGGGGATGACGTGCGGGGTAAAGCCGAGGGTGCGAATGTAGTCCTCGACGTCCCGCTGCTGCTCGGCCGTCACATCCGCGTGGAGGAGAATCAGCATGGCGCCGCTACCGTGCCAGAGCGAGGCCGGTGCGCGCAAACTCAAGCGGCCGCGCTAGGCGCGCACACTTGCGGTCGCGCTCCGCTCGTTCCGGGCGCGGGAGAAATTACCGATGCGTACCCAGGGTGTCTCTCGGCGGAGCACGCGCAGCATGGCTCGAATTCCAAGGGGGCTTCCGCCGGCTCCGCGCTGGTGCGCCACGTCCAGGTACTGCAACGGGTCCATGCAGAGGGAGCGCACCTGCACCTGGTCCACCCGGTGCCGGCGGACGAGCGCCACCAGGGCCCGGACTTCGCCGGTTCGGTCCGTCACCCCGGGCAAGGTGAGAAGGTTGAGTGAGAGGTAGGCGCCGTGCCGGCGGGCCACCGCCAGCGACGCCTCCACGTCCTCCCACCCGTACTTCACCGGGCGGTAATAGGCCTCGTAGAGGTCCTTCACTGCGGAGTTAAGGGAGACGCGTACCGAGTCCAAGCCCGCGTCCAGCAGCGCCGCCAGCCCCTCGGGAAGGCTGGCGTTGGTGTTGAGGTGCAAGGAGCCACGCGATGTTTCGGCCCGCACCAAGCAGATGGCCCGGGCGATGACCGGCCAGCGCGTCAGGGGCTCGCCCTCGCAGCCCTGGCCGAAGCTCACCATCACTCGCCCGCTGGCCGAGGCCAGGTGCGCCAGCGCGACGCGGGCCATCTCTTCCGCCGACGGGCCATCGTCCAGGCGCGCGTGGGACGCCGGCGGACCATCCGCGGGCTGCTCCGAGATGCACCCCACACACGCCGCGTTGCACATGACGGACACCGGCAGGGCGCCTTCGTCCCGCTGGTAAAAGAGGTTTTGACTGGTGAAGCAGCGGTAGACCAGGGCGCAGGTCTTGAGTTGGAGGAGAACGCGGTTGTCCGGGTCCGCCCGCAGCGCCCGCGCGACACGGCCGCGCAGCTCGGGCGTCGAGAAGCGTCCCTGGTCCCAATGCTGGCGCCGGTCGGTGCGGACCGCCCAGGCCACCGGCTGGCCTTCCCCCCAGGCCGCGGCAGTGTAGGCCCACTGGGGCAACGTCGGCCCAGCGGCCTTCACCTCTCCCGGCAGAAAGGTGCGGGTGTAGCCGGGAGGCAACAGCGCCCCCACGGCATGCGGTTCCATGCGGCGCCCGCGCACCACCACCTCCTGCAGCAGTGTCAGCTGGCCACTCGAGGGGTCGACCCCGACTGGGCGCCGCCCTGGCAAATGCACCAGGCGGGACCCGGCAGGCAGGGCAATGGGCCTCTCGGAAGGCCCGAGGAGGGTATCCCCCGAGCGCACGCTGGCCAACAGGTGCGGATGGTCCATCACCCGACCGTCGGCGTCGGCAAACAGCAGTCTTGCAGGGGATGGCACGCTTTGCTGGCTCCGGACAGCCAAGGGCCCTTGTAACGCAGGGTGTTGGTTGCCTGCTCGCGTTGACTCGAAGGCCCTGACATGGTTTGCCCCGCCCGCGCGCCGGAGGGCCCCCATCCCCCTCCCCTCGTCCGGAGTCCCATGTGATTGTCGGCGTCCCCAAGGAAGTGAAGGTGCGCGAGTTCCGCGTGGGCATGGTTCCCGCGGGCGTGCGCGCACTCACCAGCGGCGGCCATACAGTCCTGGTCGAGCGAGGCGCCGGCGCCGGCTCAGGCGTCCTGGACGCCGACTATGCCCGGGTCGGCGCGGAATTGGTCTCCAGTGCCGACGAAGTTTGGAAGCGCGCGGAGATGGTGGTGAAGGTGAAGGAGCCGATTCCCGTGGAATACGGGCGACTCCAGGAGCGGCAGGTGGTCTACACCTACTTTCACCTGGCCGGAGTGGACCCGGAACTCACGCGGACGCTGCTCAGAAAGAAAGTTGCCGCGGTGGCCTATGAGACGCTGCAGCTGGACGATGGCAGCCTGCCGCTGCTTCGGCCGATGAGCGAAGTGGCTGGGAAGATGGCCATTCAAGTGGGCGCGGCCTCCCTGGAGAAGGAGGGCGGCGGGAAGGGCATTCTTCTCGGCGGCGTTCCGGGGGTGCGGCATGGGCGCGTCGCCATTCTGGGCGGGGGCGTGGTGGGGACCTGCGCCGCCAAAATCGCGGTGGGGATGGGCGCCGATGTCACCGTCCTGGACATCAACCAGAACCAGCTCGCCTACCTGGACGACGTCTTCCTCGGACGGATTACCCCCCTCGCTTCAGACACGGAAACCATCGCCGCGGCGGTGCGGGAGGCCGATTTGGTGGTGGGCGGCGTCCTCATTCCAGGCGGCAAGGCGCCCAAGCTGGTCCCGGAGGCCCTCATCCGCGAGATGAGTCCAGGCTCGGTGGTGGTGGACGTTGCGGTGGACCAAGGAGGCTGCATTGAGACGTGCCGCCCCACCACCCACGATGACCCGACGTATGTGGTGCACGGGGTGGTGCATTACTGCGTGGCCAACATGCCCGGCGCCGTGCCCATTACCTCCACCTTTGCCCTCACCAGCGTCACCTGGCCCTACGCCAAGCGGATTGCCGACCTCGGCCTGGTCGAGGCCACCCGTCAGTCCAAGGCCCTCGCACGCGCAGTGAATACCTTCGGCGGCCACGTCACGTACGAGGCCGTCGCGCGCGACATGGGCTACCCGTACGTTGCCTTGGAAGCGGCCATGCAAGCGGGCGCCTGAACGGCTGCTCGTTCGTTTTTTCTAATGCTACGCAGTGAAGCAATCGGCACCTTTTGCGTCCGTAGGGGTCTAGTTAGGGAGGGCCATGCTCGAATTTCCCCCGTCCAACCGAACCAAGCATGAATTCGAGGCGTTGGCGCTGGCGCACCTGGACGCGCTGTATGCCTCCGCCCTCCGGTTGACCAAGAATGAGCGGGACGCCGAGGACCTGGTGCAGGACACCTGCATGCGGGCCTACCGCTTCTTCGACAAGTTCGAGCGCGGCACCAACATCAAAGCGTGGCTGTTTCGCATCCTCACCAACACCTTCATCAACCGCTACCGCCGGAAGGTCAAAGAAAGGACGGCCACCGAGGGCCCCGAGCAGGAGGCCGTCCAGGCCCTTTTCTTCAGCCAGGAAGCGACCGACCAGGCGAGCAACCCCGAGCGCTTCCTCTTTGACCGCCTGCTGTCCGACGACGTGCTTCGGGCCATCGACGCGCTCCCCATCGACTTCCGGATGGTGGTCATCCTGGCCGACCTCCAGGAGTTCTCCTACCGGGAGATTGCCGACATCCTCTCCTGCCCGGTGGGGACCGTCATGAGCCGCCTCTTCCGCGGGCGGAAGCTTCTGCAGAAGGGCCTCAGGGATTATGCGGCGGCCCTGGGTGTTGTAGCCGGGCGGGAGGACCGCGAGGCGGTCGAGCCCAGCGACCTAGCAGCCTACCGGCGCCGAAAGGCGTCCGGGGGACGCTGAAGTCCATTCGGTCGTTGGTAGCGGCACAGCACTGCGGGTAGCCTCCTGCAGGTGAACGCTGCTTGATGACCTGCCTCGACTTGGATTCGGTGGTCTACCCCTACCTCGACGGAGAGCTCGAGGAGGCTGACCGGAAGGACTTCGAGGACCACCTCAGCGGCTGCGCGCCCTGCGCCCGCCGCGTCGGCGCCGAGGCCGCGTTTCACGGCGCCCTGCGGCGTTCGGTCCGGGTGCAGCGGGCACCCGCTCCCGAAGCGCTCCGCGCGATGCTTCACACCGGCATTCGGCGCGAGCACCGCCGGGTGCAAGTCGTCTCCTGGACCCGCTGGGGCAGCGCCGCCCTTTTGGCCGCGGCCGCCAGTGCTGCCTGGCTGGAGCTGCGGCCTGCACCGCCGGACTTGGTGGGCGATGAGGCCGCGGTGCGCTTCAAGCGCCAGCTGCCCTTGGAAGTCACCGTCAGGCGGCATGAACAGGTGGAGACCTGGTTCGACGACAAGCTCGATTGGCGCGTCCCTGTCCCTCGCCTGCCCAATGCCCAGCTTGCCGGCGCTCGGCTGTCCAACGTCCGGGAGCATGAGGCGGCCTACATTGTCTATGAGTTGGCATCGGTGGGGGGCGGCCCGCCGCGGCGGGTGGGCCTCTTCGTGCTGGACGACGCGCCGCAGGCGCTGCCCGCCCGGCCCTGGCCCGACGTGCGGGTGCACCCGGTGCGGGGCTTCAACGTCGCGAGCTGGCGCACCGGCGACCTCGTCTATGAATTGGTGAGCGACCTCGACGCAGACTCCCTTCGGACGATGTTGACCGCCGCCCGTCCCGCAACGCCCACGCCTCCCCTGCCGGTGGAGCGCGGGCCGGCCACCGCCATGGGCTATGGCGCCCGGCGCTGGCCCGACTTTTCAGTGCTTCCCGCCTCGGCCTCGGCCCGTTGACGCTGCCGAAGGCAGCTGACTAGCCTTGCGGGGACGAGGCCGCACCTCCAGCCCCCAGCGCCCCTGGGGCCGCGGCCTTGGCCAGCGAGCGCATGCCCACCCAAGTCCTGATTGTGGAAGGAGACGCGGCGCACTCCGCCCGAATGCGCAGCGCTCTCGAAGCGCGCGGCTTCTCCGTCCAAGAGACCGCCGATGGAAGGACCTGCGTGGAGGTTGCACGCCAGGGCCGCGCGGCGTGCGTGGTGTTGGCGGTGGACCTTCCGGCCGGTCAAAACGGTTACATCCTCTGTGGAAAATTTAAGAAAGACGAGGAGTTGCGCAGCGTTCCAGTGGTCATCGTCGGCAGTCCCGACGGGTTTGCCCAGCACGGGAAGTTGAAAAATCGCGCCGACGCCTACCTCGCCAAACCGCTGCAACTGGAGGATTTCGTCGCTTGCGTGACGCAGCTGACCGGCCACAGCACGGTGCCGGCACCGGCCGCCGATGCCGCCCACCAGTCGTTCGACTTGGAGGAGGCCACCGTCTCGGGGGACCCGGACTTGGACCTCATCGACGCGGCCTTTGATACGGCGCCCTTCTCTCCCCGCCCCGACCCGGCGGAGGCATCCCCACCGCCAGCCTCCCCGGAGGACTTCAGCCAGCTCCCGGACTATGGCGCCGTCCAGCCAGAGCCGAGCGGACACCCTGCGGAGGGGCTGGAAGAGGCGCCGCCCTTTCCCTTGACGCCCCTCACCGACACGGCTCAGGCCTCGGCCGCGGCGCCCACCGACTCCGCACACCAGGGCGAGGTGTCGCGCCTCCAGGCGGCACTGGAGGACGCCCAGGCGCTCTCCTTCGCGAGCGACGTCCGCATCCACCAGCTGGAAGCCGAGCTCGCCGGTCGCGCCACCGCCGAGGAAGAGAATCCGGAGGGACGCTCGCCCCGGGACGAGGTGCTTCGCCGTGACCGCGATATTCTCCGTCTCAAGTCGGAGCTGCATGCCCGGGAGCAAGAACTGGCCGACTTGCGTGAACAGGCGATGCACCTCGAGCAGCACAATTTGGAGTTGACCGGCGAAGTCGCTCGTCGAGATGGCCAAATTAAGTCCCTTCAATCCCGGACCGAAGTGGACCGCCGGCGGGTGGACCAATCGGTGGAGCGGGCGGAGGCCACCGCGCGGGAGGCTCAGGACCAGGCGGCCGAACTGCAGATGGCCATCGGTGCTGCCAGTGCGCGGGCCGACGCGGCGGAGCAGGAGGCGATTCAACTGCGCGCGCGGGCCGAGGCTGCGGAGGAAGCCCGCGACCTTGCCGAGGGAGAATTGGCGGCCGCGCGCCGCGACCGCGAACTCAACCGGGCCCATGCCGACGGCGCGCAGCGGCAGCTGGCCACCGTGCAGGCGGCGCTTGAGCAAAGCCAGGGCGACCTCACCGCGGTGCGCGAGGAGCTGGCCCACCACGACGCCGTCCGTGAGGACCAGCTGGCGGCGGTCCAACAGCGCTGCCGTGAACTGGAAGCCGTGGCACGCAAGCACGAGGAGCGGGTGGCGCGCCTCTACGCGCGACTGAAGAGCGAGGAGCGGGCCCGGGAGAAGGCTGCCCGGGCGGTGGCCATGGCCGGACAGTTGCTGGCACAGTCCAGTCCGGGCGCACCCGCTCCCGAGCGCGGGCCCGGCGGAGACGACGAGCCGGCAGCGGCCTGACCGCCGACCGACTAATGACCGTCCTTTTTCGGCTCGTTCTTCTTTTCCATCGCCTTGCGCGCCATCAGCTGAACGCCGGACGGGACGTTTTTATCTCGCGCAATCTCCCGGATTTCCGACTCCCGCAGGGTTGAGAGAAACTTCATCGCGATGGGCAGCGGCACCTTGGGGTTTTTCACCAGCGCCAGCTTCACCGGGTAGAGCTTCACCCACTCGCGGTTGGCGTACACCACCCGCAGCACATCGTCGTGGGCCTGCCGGCTGTTGGCAATGGCCAGAATCTCCGGGTCCGTCACTTTGGGGCTGCGGATGGCGGCCACCGCCACCAGCTTGTTGCTGTCGCGGAGAAGGTAGCCCCGAGCTTCCTTGTTGCCCTTGGTGGCGAGCTTGATTTTCTCGGCGATGCTCATCCGGACAATGCGCTGGGCGAAGGTCAGCCGCTTTCCCTCCTCCAGCGGCGGCGCCGTCTCGTCCCCCACCTGGTATTCACTGAGAATCTCCTCAGCACTGGGGCCAGGGGGCGGCGCATTGACTGCCTCCGGTCCGAAAATTCGAACCCGCGCGGCCTGCATCGCGGGGACGTCGGAAAGCTGCAGCCCGCTGCGCACACAGAAGTCGCACACCGAGTCCACCAGCGCCAGCGTGGCCTTGGGGTTGGAGCACAGCTGGCGCACCACGTCCTCGTGCCGCAGCAGCCGCAGCTGGTTTTGCCCAACAATCTCCAGAGAGCGAAGGCTGCAGTGGGCCGCCACCCGGGCAACCGCCTCGTCCGGCGTGGAGGCGTTGAGGACCAGCATCTCCACGTAGACGTCGTTGGACTGGAGGCGGTCGAGGGCCCAGCCAAGGACCGCCGGCGGGACGCCCTCATCGCGCAGGGCCGAACCGAGAATGCGGTCCGGAAGCTTCTCGGCGGAGGCGGTGGCGGTGGTGCGCACCGTCTCGTCGGGGTCCTGGGTAAGCAAATACAGCGCCCCCAGCATGTCGGCCGGTGCCAGCGGCACCAGTGCCTTGGCCGCCATCATCCGCAGCGGCACCGGCGAGCCCGGGTCGACGTGCTTGCGCAGCGCCGGGGGCAGGAAGTCCAGCGGCGGCCGCTCCTCAGGCAGGGCCATGGTTCCGTCCGTAGATGATGCGCAGTCCTTCCAACGTCAACAGCTCGTCGACTTCGCTGATGCAGCGCGTCTCGCCGGCCAGCAGCGACGCCAGCCCACCGGTGGCCAGCACCTTCACCGGGAAGGCAAGCTCCCGGGCCATCCGCTCGCAGATGCCGTCCACCAACCCGGCGTAGCCAAAGACGAGTCCGGACTGCATGGAGTGCACCGTGTTCCGCCCCACCACCGCCGGGGGCCGGGCAAACTCGACGCGCGGCAGACGGGCGGCATTTTGAAACAGGGCCTCCATCGAGATGGAGATGCCCGGGGCGATGCAGCCGCCCAAGTACTCGCCCTTGGGCGTGACGGCGTCGAAGGTGGTCGCCGTCCCGAAGTCCACCACCACCAAGCCTTGGTGGTGCTTCTCAAACGCGGCGACCGCGTTGACAATCCGGTCGGCGCCGACTTCACGCGGGTTGTCATAGAGGATGGGCATCCCCGTCTTCACGCCTGGGCCGATGAAAAGTGGTCGGACGCCGAAATAGCGGCTGGCCATGCGCTCCAGGCTGAGTTGCATCGGAGGCACCACGCTGGACACCACTGCGGCCCGCACCCGCGTCGGGTCCACCCCCGCGTAGGGCAGCGCCTGCCGGACCCACAGGCCATATTCGTCCGCCGTCCGGCGGGCGTCGGTCGCCAGCCGCCAGTGGTCCACCAGGCGCTCGCCGTCGAAGACGCCCACCACCGTGTTGGTGTTTCCGACGTCGATGGCGAGCAGCATTGGACTTCCCACAAGGGTGCTTACCACCCTCGGCGGTCCTCCGGGGGCGCATCTGCCGGCCCCCCTTCGGCCGTCGGCTCCCAGCTGCACCTCACATGGTCAAGAGCACCTTCCCGTGGCCGCTCTCGGCGGCACGAAATGCTTCGCGCACCTGAGCCAGTGGGAAGCGCCCGGCAATGGGGAGGACCAGGTCGCCCGCCGCGAACTCCGCTGCCAGCGCGGCGAGTCGCTTGGCATCGGCGTGGTTGAAAATCGCCCGGACACGGATGCCCAATTTCTTCGCTTCGGCGGACTCGCCGACGACGCTCCCCAGCGTCCCGCCCGGCGCAATTCGGCGCAGCACCGGGGTCAGCGTGCTGCCGCCGACGGTGTCGGCGACCCCCTGAAGAAGGGGGAGGCCCCCCACCGCATCGGCGTCATCCAAGGCGACGACACCCGCCACCCCGAGCGCGCTGGCGGCAGCGACTTGGCTTTTTCGCACGCCTGCCAGGACGCGGGCTCCCAGCTTCTTGGCAGCGTGCACCGCACACCTCCCCACGCTGCCGACTGCGCCCGTCACCAGCACCACGTCGCCCGGCTTGGGCGCCACCGCCTCTTCGATGAGCTGGGTTCCAGTCAGCCCGGCGACCGGAAGGGCGGCGGCATCCACCAGCGACAGCCCGCTGGGCAGCTTCGCCAGGCTTTCGACGGTTGCCGTCGCAAACTCGGCCTGGGCCTGTCGAATCAACCCGAGGACTTTGTCGCCGATGGCGAAGCCTGACACCTCTGCGCCGAGCTCCACCACCTCCCCCGCGGCGTCGTAGCCGAGGATGGTGGGGAACTCGGTCTTGAACCAGTCTTTCGTTGCGCCACTGCGAATCTTCCAGTCGATGGGGTTCAGGCTAGAGGCAGCGATGCGGAGCTTGACGCTTCCCCGCCCCGGTTGGGGCTCCGGCACATCCCGAAGCTCGAGCGCATCCACATCTCCATACCTGGTCAGCACGGCAGCTCGCATCGCAAACCTCCTCCGTCTGGGGCGAGTCATTCTCTACTCCGGGTCGCCACCCGCCGCAGCAAAGAGATGCCTGGCCGGATGGCCGAGGAGCAATCAGCGGCGCGGGTGACGTTGCCGACGTGCGTCCCGTCTCTCTCACCCCGACGCAGACGCGACTCGGACCCAGTGGTTCTGGGTGTGTCCTGGCTGCATCCCGGTTGTGGTTTTCCTGCCCACGTTCGTCCGGACGACAAAGGCCGCTAGCATTTGGGGGCATGTCGCGAAATGTTGGTTGGCTGTTGCTGCCGATGCTGGTGGGGTTTCCTCACCTCATCGATGCCAAGGAGAACCGCAAAGACCCCTGTGCCGCCCGTGAGACGTCCATCGTCGTGGACGTCGAGATGAGACGTCTCTGGCTTTGCAAGGAGAACGCCGTCTCCGGAGAATTTCCCGTGGCCCTTGGCCGCAAGGGTTCGGGCAAGAGGCTGGCCGGCGACGACAAGACGCCGATTGGGGACTACGCCTTGGGGACACCTCGGCCCTCGAAGCAATTCGGCACCTTTATTCCCATCGGCTATCCGACGGAGGAGCAGCGGAAACGAGGGGCCACTGGAAAAGATGTTGGACTTCACGGGCCGAAGCGGGACTTCGCCTGGGCGGGAAGGATGATTACCTCCATCAACTGGACCCGCGGATGCATCGCCGTGTCCGATGATGACATCGACGAAATCGCCCGCTGGATTGAGAACGAGAAGCCGTCCTCGATTCACATCAGCTGAAGGGCCCTTCCCGAAGACGCGTGGAAGCGGCCCACGGAAGAGGACCGGGCTGGCCCCGGGCCTCGCGAGCGGGAGGTCGGCTCACCAGGCGCGCGGAGGTGACGGGGGCCCCAGGCGTGGCCGTACCTGCTCCACGTCCCCGGCCAAGATGCGCTCCTCGGCCCCGTCGGCCGTTCGAATTCGAAGCGCACCATCCTCGTCAATGTCGACCGCCACCCCGCGCACTTCTCGCCGCTCAGAGGTGACCAGGACTTCCTGACCGAGGGTCGCGGACAGCGCCCGCCACCGCTCCCGCACCGGGCGAAAGCCTTGGGCGGCATGTAAGTCCAGCCAATCCTCCAGACGCTTGGCCAGTGCCGCCGCAAACGCTGCCCGTGCCACCCGCCGGCCGGTGACCTCTAAAACGCTGGTGGCCGTCTCGGCCAACTCGGGGGGAAAGTCCTCGTGGGCTGCGTTGAGATTGACGCCAATGCCCAGCACCACGAAGTGGATGCGGTCCAAGTCCGCGGACAGCTCGGTGAGAATGCCGGCCACCTTGCGCCCACCGACCAGCAGGTCATTCGGCCATTTGATGTCGGCCGGGACGCCAGTGGCCCGGAGAGACTCGGCCAGCGCCACCGCAGCCAGCAGCGTCAGCTCCGGAGCACGCTGGGGGGGCAACTCCGGGCGCAAAACGAATGAGGCATGCAGGTTGAGGTGTCCCGGGGAGGACCAGCTTCGTCCGCGCCGACCGCGACCCTGAGTCTGTCGCTCGGCCACCACCAATTCGCCGTGCTCGGCTCCCTCCACCGCCAGTCGAAAGGCCACCACGTTGGTGGAGTCCACCTCCTCGAAAGCGTGCAGCGTGCGTCCGAGGTCATGCGTCTCGAGGAGGGGAAGAATTTCCAGCGCGCTGAGTCGGTCCGGAACCTCCAACAACCGGTACCCCCGCGATGACACCGCCTCGATGCGGTACCCGTGGCGCCTGAGCGCATTCACCACCTTCCACACTGCGGTCCGCGACAGCCCCAGCTTCCCGGACAGCGCCTCACCCGAGACGAAGTCCGTCCCGCCCTCGACAAGCAGTCCGAGGATGAGCTCCTCGTGCGTGGCTTCCTGGAGGTCCGCGTTCACCGGTGGCATCCGCTCGCTGTCGCAACAGCCCCCAAGCGTAACCCAGCGGCATGACGCCCGGGGTGGTTGCTGCCTTCAGCCGGTTGGGACGGGCCGCTGTGGAGCAACTTCATACGCCGTCAAGAGGAGCTCCGTCTGGGGCGTCTGGGCGCCATTGCGCACCAGGGTGGTAGAGATTCGGACGATTCCCACCCCCGCCGCGAAGGTGATGTGGTTGAGGAGCTCCACACCCTGGGCGGGCGAAACCCGGCTCTCCACCTCGACGCAGTCGCTGAAGCTTCCGGCCGGGGCCGAGCAGGGCGTGCCCACCGAGGCAATGCGCCAATGCTCCACCGAGTCTGGGCCGAGGACCACCGTCCAGCTGCGCCCGGTCTCGACGGGCGCGCGCAGGATGACGCGGGACTGGTCGCGCAAGCCGTCTGGACTGACCCACAAAAGCCGCCCCTTGTTGTCTTGGTACTGGCCATCTTTGACGGCGCGAATCTCCACCACCTCGACGGCGGAGCCACTGGCGGAAACGCGGTAGCTCCAGCGGTTCCCAACGGCCAGGGGAAAGTAGCGGCCCGGGCCGGCGGGGGCAGGCGCCGACGACTCGCCGGAATGGGCACACCCAAGCAGCCCAAGCCACAACACGCAGGCGGTGGTCCTCACTGGCTCTGGCCTCGTTTGGCCTCGACCGAGGCGCCCTCCTTCGGGGCGAGCGCCTCGCGGTGCGTCAACTCGTCCAAGGCGCGTTGCGCGGCCTCGCGCACCTCCGGACTGTCATGGCCTTGGGCCACCGTGTACAGGTAGGCCCGCGTTTCATCGCCGCCGATGGCCCCCAGGGCGAAGACCAGTTCCCGCTGGAAGCCCTCGTCCTTGCCCCGTGCCAAGTCAATCAACGCGGGCACGGCCTGCGTGGCACGCATTTCCACCAGCGCTCCCATCGCACGCCGCACCAACAGCGGGTCATCGGACTGAAGCCGCTCCACCAGGAAGGGGACGACACGTGGGTTCTTCCGGGCGGCCAAGACGTCCAGCGCGGCGTCGCGGACTCGGACGTCCCGGGAGGTTAAGTCCTGCACCAGCACGGCATCGCTACGGTCCAGCGCGTCGAGTTGGGCACGCGCCCCATGCACCAAGTCCTCGAGGGCTTGGTCCAACGCGCGGCGAGCCGCCTCCTGCCGGTCCTCAAACGTCTCTCCCACCGGCCGTGCCAACCCGGAGGCCCACAATTCATGTCGCTCAGAACCGGCTTCACTCTTGCGGCGCAAGGTGAGGTCGGCCACCACCTCCACCTCCGGCCCGTCCCGCCCCGGCCGCAGCACCTCACGCACTCCGGACAACTCCAGCACCAGCCGGACCAGCGGCACGCCATCCGGCGGCCGGGCTCCCGGCGCCAGCAGCTGAAGGCGCGGCTCGGCGGCGACGCGCCGGGTGAAGTCTTCCTGCAGCTTGGGGGCTGACGTCCCGAGGAGCGGAACGTCCACCACCGAGGCCGAGACGACGTCCACCCGCTCAACCAGGTGCGGCCGCGGCTTACAACCCGCCAGGACGGCCAGTCCGATTCCCAACAGCGGCGGCCAAACCCTCGTCACGCCTTCAACTCTACTGCCCGCCGCCCTCGCTCGCCGCAGTGGTGGGCGGCGGCTCGGCGACGCTTGGCGCCTGAGGGCCGTCGGCCGCAGGCGGGGCAGAATCCACAGGGGTGAGGGCTTCCTCTCTGGCGGGACCCGTGGCCGCCGAAACGGCCTCGCCCGGCCGCGGTCCCCGGCCTCGCCGCCCTCGCCGGCGCCGCCGCCGGCGCTTGCGCTCGGCGCCGGCCTCGCCCTCCGGCCCCGCCGGCGCCGCCTCGCTGGTCCCCGCAGCCGCCTCGCCACTCTCCGCCGGTGCAGCCTCCGCCTCGTCACCCTTCGGCGTGTCCTCCCCCTCGTCTTGCCCGGCGCGCTCGCGGCGGCGCTCCTCGCGGCGCTCTTTTACCTCGGCTGCCACCCGGGCCGCCGACTGGAAAAACAGGGGGTCCATCTCGAACAGCTCACCGTGCGTCACCCGCACGCCAGCGTGCGCTTCGAGGAATTTGTCTGCCAACCCTTCACCGCACCACAGCAGCACCAGCCCCGCTGGCGCGACGGCCTCGCTGCGGGCCTCGCCCCGGGCGTCGCCGCTGGCCAGCACCAGCCCGAGATGGGCGCCGTGGTGGCCAAGGTCGCGCCGGCAGTCCTGGATGATGCGCCGGTCGACTCCCCCGCCTCCCTTCAGGACGCGGATGGCATAGCGCAGCTCGAGGCTTCCATCCCGTCGCCGCGCGGTGATGACGGGGCCTTCCTTGCCGCGCCTCACCACCTTCAACTCACGGAAGCTCAGTCCGTGCAGCATTTTGATGCAGGCCCGCTCGAAGGTGCCCACGTCCAAGGAGGCCAGTTGGGAACGCAGGGCGCGGGCGATGGCCCGACGCGCCTCCCGGACTGCCTGTCTCGCGGCAGAGACGACTGCCGCCTCGGCGCCCGCCTCCACCGGCTTCGCCGTGTCCAGCACCACGCGCCCCTCGGCCATCGGCAGTCCCAACGCGCCGGCAAAGGCCGCCTGCAACTCGGCGGGCGGCGTCGCGGAGCGGTCCACGGCCAGGTTCCCGTCCTGAAGCAGCGCCAATTGTCCCAGTCGACCGGCGTCGATGCGGCGCTGGTTTTCCGTCACCAGCGCGGTCAGCAGCGTGGCGACTGTCGTGTGCGGTAAGGCCAGGTCTCGCCCCACGGCGCGCTCCAGCAGCGCCGTCGGCGTCAGGGGCTCGGTGGCCTCGCCGAGCAACTCGAAGGCCACCTCCTCCAGCGGGGCCAGCCGGCGACGGGCGCCGCGGTCACGCTCCCGCTCGTGGCGCCGCCCATGGCGCTCCTGCCTGGCCGCGCGGACACCCTCGGAGCGGGCTTCCGGGTGGCGCTCCACGCTGCGCAGGGGCGCTGTCTCTTCGGGCGGCGGCGCCTCGTCCGGCTGGCCCATGCGGGCCAGGGCGTCGGCGTCCTCCGGCAAGCCCCACTCCACCAAGGCAAAGGTGTCCTCCCCCACCACACTGACCCGGCGGTCTCTGGTTCGCCGGGACATCACCGCCAGGCGGGAGCGCAGGGTTTCGGCCGGGTTTTTGCCGACGTGACTGAGGAGGCCCTGGGCGATGGAGCGTTCGGTAATCTCCTGGGTGGTCAGTGGACGCTTCTCCGCCTCCAGCACACGGATGGCAGCTTCGTAAAATGTCATAGAAATCCAAGCAGTTCCGCGGCATTGGCCTGCGGAAGCAAAGGGGCGCACGGTACCGGGCGCCGTCGCTAAGTGTCAATTCGAGCCACAGGGCTGGCCCAGCAGTGTCCGTAGCATGCTTCGCATCCGAATCGGACAGCATTGGAAGCACGAGGGGGCCGAGGAGGCCCTGGACGGCTTTGGGCTGGAATTGGACGGCCTGGCCCTCGTCCCCGGGGCAAGCGAGGAGCCCCTGGGCATCGTGATGGAGCAGCTGCTTTTGGCGACCGCGGCGCTGGCCGCTGGACAGCCGCTGGCCCAGGTGTCGCTGCCGGAGTCTTCCCAGGAGCTTCTGCTGGTCCGCAAGGCTGAGCAGCTTCACCTGCACGTCCTGCGTCTTGGCCGGCCGGCTGGGGCGGTGCGGCCGCCGGTGACGTTGGAGACGGAGGCTTGGCGCCGCGCGGTGGTGCGTGCCGGTCGCGGGTGGATTGAAGACTTGCGGGCGACGCGGGTGCCAGCGCGGGTGCGGGCCAAAGCGCGCCGGCTGCTGGCGCAAGCCGACCGCGAGCCGCCCGCCCTCCAGGCGTTGGCCCCCGGCTGGGGACTGCGCGTGGAGCCGCGGACGCTTCCAGGCTTTCGTTTCCAAGCGGCGGACGTCGAGGGCTTTCTGCAAGCCGAACAGCGGCGAGCGCCGGTGCCGGTGGCGCTGCTGGCGCTGGCAGGCCAGCTGCAGCTGGTGTCTCGCGATGGTGCCAGCTGGGAGGCACGGGGACTGGCAGGGCTGCTTGCACTGGAACTGTTGCGGCAAGCCGAGGACGTGGTGCGCGCCCTCGAGGCGGGCGAACGGACGCTGCATCTTTCCCCAGCGGGCATGCCGCCCCCTTGGCAACTGGAGCTCCGCACCGGCGGCGTTCGGACGGTCGGCTGGGCCCTGGCATGGCCGGCGGCGGAAGTGGCCGAGGCGATGGTGGCCCCGGCGCTGGGCCTCACCTCTCTGCTGGCTTCGCTTGACCCCCGGCTCGCGGACAACCGTTACCTCATCGACTTCACCGCGCGTGGCCGCTCGGTGCTGGCCGCCGCGCGTGGGCTGGTCGCGCGGCCGACCGAGGAGCCACCGCCTCCGCGGCGCCCTCCACGGCGCCGGCCCACCGCAGATTTGCAGCCGGGCGCCGCCGTCCGGCGGCTCGGCTTTCTGCGCCGGGGCCGGGCGAAAGGCGTCGCCGGCGACGGCGGGTCCGCCCTGCGCACCCTCGGAGAGGACTTCGTCCTCACCAGCCCCACCCGCGCCGTCGTGGTGCGGGGCGACGGCGCCGTCCTCCAGCGCTGGATGGCACCGAACGGCGTGGCCGTCGGGCCCGGGTTGGAAGCCCTGTTGGCCACGCCGGCGCGCTGGCTCTTCATTCACCTCGACCAAAGCGACGCCCGGTGGTTTCGAGACCACGACGGGGCGCAGCTGGACGGACGTCTTTTGGTGGCGGACGGCCAACTGGTCGTCAACACCCGGCCCAGCGGCGTGCGCGCCGTCCACCGCCTCACCGGCCGCGAATTGTGGCGCTTTGTGCCGCAGCGCCCCCACCGCCTCTTCCTCAGCTTCCATTCGGAGCGCGTCCTGGTCGCTTCCGAGTCTGGGACGGTGCACGGGCTGGACGTCGAGCAGGGCTCGGTGCGCTTTCGCATTGCCGGCGCGCTGCCCTGCCTTGGTCCGGCGCTGCCTTGGGGCGGCGCGGCCGTGGTGGCCCTCGGCCGAGGAGAGCGTTTGGCGTTGCTGGTGTTTGACGCCCACGACGGCAGGGTGCGCTGGCTTCGGGAGTTTCCGCTCGCGGCCGCCGCGCCACCACTGGCCCGCGGTGGCCGCCTGCGCCTTTTGGGGCACCGGGACGGCATCCCCTTCCTTTTGTGCCTCGGCCGCCGTGGGGCCACCCTGTGGGAACGTTCGCTGCCGCTTGGCCCGGGGCCATGGACGCTGCACGCAGATGGCGACGCCTCGCTGGCCGCCGCCGCCGATGGTTCGGCCCTCCGCGTGGACTCCCATGGGCGGCTGGACTGGCGGCTGGGGGGCCAGCGCTTGCATTCGGCGGCTTCCGCCGTCCTTCAACGCCGGGTGCTGCTGGTGCCGGGGGAAACCATCCGCGCCCTGGATGCGCGCTCCGGACGGCTGGTGGCAGACATTCCAGCCGCGGGCGGTCTCCACGCGCTGAGCGCCACCGAGGCACTGGACATTGCCGCCCTGGACGCGGCCGGCGACCTCACCGTCTGGAAGCTGGGCGCAAGCCTGGGCGTGGTGGAGTAGCCCCGCCTCGGCCGACCCCGTGCATCAGGGCTTGGGCTTGGCAGCCGGCTTGGGCGGCTTGGGTGGCTCGATGTCTTCCAGGCTGCGGACGCTTTCCTGGGCGCCCTCCCACGTTTCCCCGGGCCCAAGGCGCCACTCCTCGGGGACGGAGGTGCGCCAGGTGTAGGTGGCGTTGGCGTCCCCACCGCTGGGGGCATGGGAACGCACGCTGAAGGTGGCCTCCATCTTGGCCACGCCCGCTGGAACGCGGTCAAATTCGTACTGCGCCAGCACCAGCTGCGGCGGAAACTCGGCAATCAGCCCCTCGGGGTATTCGTTCTTCTGCCCCGGTGAGCCGGCGGACATCTCCGCCACCAGCTTTCCAGTCGAGTCGAGGAGACGAAAGGTAGCGGAGATGTCAGCGGAGGTGACGACGCGTTTCACGCCGGAGCGGTCGTCGTCCTTGGTGTAGCGCTGCGCGCCCCACAGCACCAGCGGCAGACGGACGCGCGGTCGCCCCCCGGCGGCGCTGACGTCCGCGGACACCACGTCCAGCCGCATTCCCTTGTCGGTGCCGGAGAAGATGGGGAGGTAGCGGCCGGTGTGCATCCGGTCAAAGAGGGACTTCTCCGCGTCGTAGAAGGCCTTGCGGTCCACCGTGCGGGAGCCTGGCGCAACGGCACGCCTGCCGTCGGGGAGGGCGGGCAAGTTCTCCAGCTCCTTCTCCTCCGCCTTTCGGCGCTCCAGCGTCCCGAGGTATTCATCGAAGGCCGGGCTCAAGTTGAAGCGTTTTCGGTAGGCGTCGACGCCCTCGAAGTACCATTTGAAGAAGGACTGCACTTCCTCCTGGTACTGCTTCTCGTCGGGAATGGAACGAATCCACCCCAGGCGCTCCAGGGCGTCGCCCCGCAGCCGGGCGGCTGCCAAGTCCCGCTGCAAGGCCAGTTGCTGGGCCTCCTCGCGGCGCCAGCCCACAATGCCCACCGCGCTCAACCCACCGATGACGAGGAGAAAGAGGAGAAAGGCGTTTCGACTCATGCGCGGAGAACTCCCTGTGGGCAGCGGGCGACGTCAGCCAGCATCGCCATTTTCGGCCTGCGCTTCCACGTTTCGGCCGCCGGCGAGCGCAAGTCGTCCTCCCTCCCACACCGCGCGGACGTCCCAAGGCTGCTGGGGAGCGCGGGCCACCACCTGCGCCAGCCCCGACAGCCCACTTGTTTCCACCACCCCCGTGGCCCAGGCCCGCGTCCCCAAATGACGGCGCAGCGCCCGGGCGGCGAAAAGTGCCTCGGACAAGTCCACCGCGAAGGTGCCCCGTCCAAAGCCCGCGGCCACGGCCTGGGCCCAGGTGTCAAAGGCGAGGGCCGTCACTGCCGCTGGCTCCGGATGCGCCAGCACCCGGGCGCGAGCCCATGCCCCGAAGGCTGCGCTGGCCGTCCCTCCCTTTTGCCAGAAGGCGCGGAACTGCCCCGAGGCTGCGAAGGCCTCCAGCTGTTCTCGCCTCCCGGCAACCATGAGACGTGACAGCGGCCAGCTGCCGTCCAGGACGTCGGCCAGTACCGCAAGCCGGTAGCTCCTCTCCGCGGCGAGGCCTTCAGCGTCCTCCACCTGCTGGGGAGAAGCACCATAGGCCGCTTCAAACAGCATCCACGGCGCGCTTGCCCCCCAAGGCCCCCCACCGGCCAGCGTGCCCCCCGGCCAGGGCAGTGGCGTCAGGTTTCGCGCCGGCCACAGGGCGCGCAGCCGCCGCAGCGTCCGGGCGGCCAGCTCCGCTGGGTGGCCATCTCCCTCGAAGATGAGGGCCCGCAGCGAGGTCAGTTTCGGGAGGAGCTCCGCCAACAGGGAGAAAAGCTCCTCCCGCACCGGCTGGGTGTGGTCATCGGCGTAGAAGCCGCGGCCCGAGGCGCTGCGCGTCAGGACGCCGCCGGCAAGATGCACCTCCACCACCGCCGACAGTGGAAAACCGGCCAGGCCGGCGGTCAGCGGAAGGCCGGAAGCAAGCTGCGCGGACAACAGGTGTCCCAAGTCCAGCAGCAGCGGGCAGCCGGTGCGCTGGTGGAGCGCTGCCATGAAGTCCAGGACATGTAGGTTTCCGCGCCGCCAGCCGATGACCGGGTTTTCCAGGACGAGGGGCACCGAGAGATGGGCCTGCACGTGGGCGGCGTGCGCCGCCGCGTCGGCCAATCCGAGGGCCGACAGCGGTGGCGGCAGGTACAGGTAGCCCGGCAACTGCTGCCCGGATGAGTGCCACCAACCGACGTCGTTGCCCACCCAGGCCGAGCCCACCGCCCGCGCCTGGGCGTCCAAGTGGCGGAGGGCCGAGGCTTCTTCTAGGTCGGGGCCGTAGAGGTTGAGGTGCACCGGGTGGAAAAGCACCGGCACCCGGTGACGCGCCTCCCACAACACCTCGAAGAGGGAGGCCTCCCGACGCGCCTGGGCGATGTCCAGTGGCGCCGAGTATTCCACCACGTCAAAGACGCCGGGCTGGGCCTGCAGCAGCGCCCAGGGCTGCGGCACCTCGCGGGCAGCGAGGTTGCTGCTCAATCCAAGCCCACGCCAGGGCAGCTCGACGCTCACCGCAGCCCGCCAGCCTACTCCATGCGCATCGCTTCCACCGGGTCGAGTCGCGCCGCCCGCGCCGCCGGGTAAATGCCGAAGACGAGGCCCACGCCGCTGCTCATCGCCAAGGCCAACGCCACCGCCCAAGTCGGCACCATGGTGGGGAAGCCCAAAGCCCAGCGGGCCAAAAAGGCAATCCCGAAGCCAAGCACCAGGCCAATCACCCCGCCCACGAAGGACAGGGTGACAGCCTCGATGGCGAACTGCCCGAGGATTCTCGCCCGCTTGGCCCCCAGCGCCTTGCGGATGCCGATTTCCACGGTGCGCTCCGTCACCGACACCAGCATGATGTTGAGGATGCCAATGCCTCCCACCACCAGGGACAAGAGGCAGATTCCGACCCCGGCGGCGGTGATGACTTGGCTGAGGTTGTTGAATGTCCGAGTGACAGATTCGTTGGTGTCAATCTCGAAGTTGTTGGGCGCCCCAGGCGGGACGTCCCGCCGCCGTCGCAGCACCGCCGTCACCTCGTCCTGCGCCCTCTGCACCATCTCTGGCCCGTCGGCCATGACGTTGATGCGGACGCCGTGGTCCTTGCCATAGGCGTCCAAGGCGGTGGTCAGGGGAAGCACCACCAGATTGTCCATGTTGAAGAGGCCGAGAAACTTGCCCCGCTTGCTCAACACGCCCACCACCCGCAGCAGCTTTCCCCCGACCCGCACCGTCTCACCCAAGGGGCTCTCCCCGGGGAAAAGCTGGGCCGCCACCTCCGTCCCCAGCACCACCACCGGGCGCTCCTCCTCCACTTCGCTGGGGCTGAAGAAACGGCCGTCGGCAATGCCGATGACACCACTGGTATCAATCCACTCGGCGGTGCCGCCCATGGTGAAGACGTTGGGGGACGTCTCCGCGCGGTCGCTGGCCACCTTGTAGAGTCCGAAGACGGCCTGCCCGGATGCCGTCTTCACCGCCGGACAGGCGTCGCGGATGAGTTGGACGTCCGCCAGACGGAAGGCCGGACGCGCTTGGTAATGCCGCCAGTCCATTCGTCCGAAGTTGATGCCGCCCGGCCACTTGGAGACGGTGAAGGCGTTTGCGCCGAGCGTGGCCAGGTCGCGCGTGACTTTCAGCCGCAGCCCTTCGATGAGCGCCATCATCGACACCACGGTGGCGACGCCGATGACGACGCCCAACAGCGTCAACAGCGAGCGCAGCGGGTTCACCCAGAGGGTCCCGAAGGCGAGCCGGACGTTGTCCAAGAAGCCTAAAAGCGCCCTCATTCGTGCCGCAACGCCTCCACCGGGTCGAGCTGCGCGGCGCGGGCCGCCGGCCAGATTCCAAAAATCAGGCCCACGCTGGCGGCGAAGCCCACCCCGGCCACCACCGTCAGCGGCTCCACCGCCGCGGTGAGGCTGGTGACACTGGCCACCAGCTTGGCCAGACCAAGGCCCAGCGCCGTCCCCAGCACGCCCCCCAGCGCCGACACCGTCGAGGCCTCGAGGAGGAATTGGATGACGATGGTGCGCCGGCGTGCCCCCAGCGCCCGTCGGACGCCAATCTCTCGGGTGCGCTCGCGCACGCTGACCAGCATGATGTTCATGATGCCGATGCCGCCGACGATGAGGGTGATGACGCCCACCGCGACCGCCACCCCATACAGCGCACCGGTCAGGCTGCGGTAGGTGTCGGCCAGCTGTTCGGCTCGAAAGATGCTGAAGTCCTCCGGCTTGTCCGCCGGCACGTTGCGCGCCCGCCGGAGGATGCCGGTAATTTCGTCCTCCGCCCGGTCCATGTCCTTGGGGTCATCGACGGCGACGTCGATTTGAAAGTCGCGCTTGCCGTAGACACTCAAAAAACTCTTGAAGGGGACGAAGGCCACCAGGTCCAGGCTTTGCCCCAGCAGCTGGCCCTTGCGGGCGAGCACCCCCACCACCCGGTACGGCCGGTTGTCCAGGCGGACGTTCTCACCAATCGGACTCCGGTCTGGGAAAAGGGTTTCCGCCACTTGCGAGCCGAGGACCATCACAAATCGCTCATTGTCGCTGTCGGCGTCGGTGATGAAGCGGCCTTGGGTGACTTCGTAGCCGCCGATTCGCTGGAATTCGGCGAGAGTCCCCGTCACGTCGACGCCGGAAGCGGTTTCCTTCCGGCTACTCAAGTCCTTGGCTTCCTCGTTGAGCTCTGGAACGACGAAGCTCGCGAACTGGGACTGGCTGGCGATGGCCTGCATCTGCGCCACCGTCAGCTGCTTGCGGTTGCGGTACATCCACCAAGTCGGTCCCATCGAAATCTGCGGCGTGCGCGAGATGTTGAGGGTGCTGGTGCCGAGGCTCGCCAGCTGTCGAGCAAAGGAGGCATTCAGCCCCTGGATGATGGCGATGATGGCCAACAGGGTGGCCACACCGATGCCCACCGCGGCCACCGTGAGAATGGTCCGCAGCGGGTTGGCGCGGAGGGAGCCGACCGCCAGTCGGCTACCTTCGTAGAGTTCGGTGCTGGGCTTCACGGGGCAGCGGCGGCAGCGGCCCGCGCGCGCTCTGCCCGACTCTCGAGCGCCACCTGCGCTCCAGGTCCATCGGACACCACCTTGCCGTCCATCAAACGGACCGCCCGTGGGCAGCGGGCGGCGATGGACGGCTCATGGGTGACCAGCACCAGGGTGTGCCCCGCGGCGTGCAGCTGCTCGAAGAGGCGAATAATCTCCTCGCCGGTGGCCGAATCGAGGTTTCCGGTGGGCTCGTCCGCCAACAGCAAGGACGGCTCGGTCACCAGGGCCCGGGCGATGGCCACCCGTTGGCGTTGCCCACCGGACAATTCATTGGGGCGATGGTGGACTCGGTTGGCCAGCCCGACTTTGTCCAGTGCTGCGGCGGCTCGCTGGTGGCGTTCCCGCGAGCGTAAGCCACGGTACACCAGCGGTAGCTCGACGTTGGCCTGGGCGGTCTCCCGCGGGAGCAGCTGAAATGTCTGGAAGATGAAGCCAATCTCCCGGTTGCGGACGTCGGCCAGCGCGTTGTCCGACATCCCGCTGACGTCCTTGCCGTTGAGGATGTACCGGCCGGCGGTGGGCGTGTCGAGGCAGCCGAGGACATTCATCAGCGTGCTTTTGCCGGAGCCAGACTGGCCGATGATGGAAGTCCACTCTCCCTTTCCGATGGAGAGGGAGACACCGTCCAGGGCATGCACTTCTTCGGAGCCGACCCGGTAGTAGCGCTTGATGTCCTGGAGTTGAATCAGCATGCCCTAGCCCTGTGCCGGCGGACGCGCACCGGCCGCGCCGGGGGTGCCGGGCTGCATCTCTTTCAGGTGGTCGCCGTCCTTCAACTCCTTGGAAACCGTCCGGAACGGCCCCTCGACGACTCGCTCGCCGTCCTGCAGACCCTCGAGAATTTCCAAGTCGGTGTCCGAGGCAATCCCAGTGCGGACCCGTCGGATGTGCGCCTTGTTGTCTGAATCCACCACGAAGACCACTTTGGCCAATGTCTCGCGGCTGCGCTTGGGAGCGGCGAGGGTGGTATTCGCCTCGACGGCGGTCTTGGCGTCAGGAAGCTGCTTCTCGGGACGGACGGTGACCGCCTGGATGGGGACGATGACCGCGTCGTTTCGGGTTTCCGCGGTGATGCGGACTTCCGCCGACATTCCCGAAAGCACGCCCGCTGGACGGTTGTCGAGCAGCACCTTCACCGGGAAGGTGGTGACTTCGGACTCGGTGCCCGGGTTTTTGATGAGCGCCTTCTGGGCAATTTCCACCACCGCGCCTTCGAAGGTTTGCCCTTCCAGCGCATCGACGCTGAGCTCCGCGCGCTGGCCGGGCTTGAGGAACACCACCTCATGCTCGCCGACCTCAATCTTCACTTCCATGTTGTTGAGGGCGGCCACTGTCATCACCGTGTCCTCGCTGAAGTCCGAGCCGCGGACGCGTTCTCCCACCTCACGGGAAAGTTCAATGACGTTGCCGTCGATGGGAGAGCGGAGCTCGGTCCGGGCCACGTTGGTTTGGTTCTGTTCATACATCGCCACGCTGCTGGCGTACCTCTCGCGAGCGGAACTGAGGCGCGCCACCGCGCCCTCGTAGTTGGATTTCGCCAAGTCCAGCTCGGCCGTGGACGACATGCCTTTTTTCGCCAGCGTCTCGGTCCGCTTCAACTCGTTGGTGTAGCGGTCGACGTCCACCTGGGCGCTGACGATGTCGCTCTTGGCAGCGTTGGCCGAGGCCAGCGCCTGCTTGGCCTGTGCCAGGAAGGGCGCGGCGTCGATTTTGGCCAGCACCTGGCCCTTCTTGACCGGGTCGCCGTCCTTGACGAAGCGCTGAAGCAGGTCCCCGGAAAGGTTGGAGGAGATTTTGACCGTCGTCACCGACTCGATTTTTCCTGCCCCCACCACCACCCGCGAGATGGTGGACTTGTGGGCCTTGGCCGTCTGCACCTCGACCGAAGGGGGCGGACGGTCCCTCAGCCCGGCGATGGTGATGCCCACCACGACCACCGCCAACAGGCCCAAAATCAACCCTTTCCACCACCTCATGGCTTCGCTCCAGTGCTGAGAGTTCCCATCGCCCGCGCCAGGTTGGCCTTGGCGTTCTCCAAGTTGGCCCGCGTCTGAATCAAACTCAGGTCGGCGGAGAGCAGCTTCACCTGCGCGTCACGCACGTCCAGGGTGTTGCTCGCGCCGGCGTTGAAGCGCTCTTGAAAGTAGTCGAGGTTTTTCTGCGCCGTTTCACGGTTGTCCACCAACACCACCAAGGCCTGCTCCTGATTGGAAAGCTGGTCGAGCGCCGTGCGGACTTGCCCAGCCACGTCCAGCTCGGCCTGGTGCAAGGCGACTTCGAAGCCCCGCCGCTGCGCTTCGGCCAGACGGGAGTTGGCGAAGGTTGTCATTCCGTCGAAGACGTTCCAGGTGAGGACCAGCTGGCCGCTGAAGGTGTTGTACTGGCTAAAGTCGCTGAAGACGGTGCCAAAGTCGTTGGCGGTGCGCGACCAGTTGATGCTGCCCGTCAGGCGGGGGAAGAGAGCGGACTGCTGGATGGTGACGTTGCTTTGCGCGGCGTCGATTTGCGCCTGGTCCGCCCGCAGAATCGCCCGTGAGGTTTTGGCGACTTCCAAGGCCTGGTCCAGGCCCGGTGGTACCGGAGGCTTCTCGCCGAATTCCTTGCGGTTCGACCGCCACCAAGTCGTCGGTTTCCTGATGTCCCAGCCAGGAGGCCAAATCGGCTTGCGCTTGCACCACCGCGATGTGCTGTTGGATGGCGTTGTTGCGGTCGGTGCCATAGTTGACTTCGGCTGCCAGGGCGTCCCCCTTGATGCCTTTGCCGGCCTGGTACAGCGCCTCGGCTCGGTCCCACAACTCCTTACTCTTTCGGGCCGTCTCCTCCAGGACGCTCTGGTTTCGCTGGGCGGTGAGAAGGACGTAGAAGCGGCGGATGGCCTCCAGCTCCGAGGCGTCTTCTTGGTCCTCGGCCAGCCCCTTGTTTGCACGCTCCAGCTGTCCCGCCTGAATCAACTGGTACCACTGGGTGGCGTTGATGATGACCTGCTGCAGGTTGGCACCCAGAGAAAACAGGTTGGACCATTGCCCCGGCGTTGCTGGAATGGGGATGGGCGCGCCCGTCCCCGAAGGCACCGTCCGCGCCGGCGTCGGCCCGTACCAGTAGCGCGTGGCGCCAGCCTGGAGGGCAATCTGCGGCAACAGGTTGCCGCGCTGCTGGGCAACCGTCTCATACTGCTCGAGCCAGGTCAGCTCGGCCTGGAGGGCAGCCAGGTTGTTGCGTGCCTCCTTCCGGACTTGCTCGAGCGTGATGGGGGTGGCGGCCAAAACAAAGGACAGTAGCAAGCCCGTCACTTGCCACCTCCCGCGGTGAGGCCCGGCAGCCCAATGCCGAAGACGCCCAGCTGGGCGAGGAACAACGCGGCCCCTACTAAGAGGCCCTGTCGCCGCTTCATGCCAACCACCGCAGCAAAGCCGATGCCCACCAGCAGCGCGGCCCAGAGGTGAAAGAGGTCGAGTGAGGAAAGAAGGCGCATGAGCTTGGGGGACTGCGGATGGAAGACGGAGGCCAGAGAGGAAGGAAGCAGGCTTCCCGCTCGGTCCTCGCTGACAGACGACTGCACCAATGCCATCAGCCCGTAAAGAAACTTGGCCAAAGCAACGGGTAACATCCCCACCGCCGCTGCCGTGAAGAAGCCGTTGAAGGGGCCCTTCCTCCCCAGCAGCCAGGCGAGCAACGCCAGCACCAGGGCAATGCCGAGCACCATCAGCGCCGGGAGAACCAACCCGCCAGCGATGCCCGTCACCAACTTGAGCCGCTCGGCCTGCTGGATTTGCTCGGCGATGTCCGCCTCCGGCATGCCCTTCAGCTGCCCGCTGGACTCCAGCCCCTGGAGGATGGAGGGCGCGGCGTTCCAACGCACCGCAAAACACGCACCGGCGAAGGCGGTGGCGACCGACAACAGCACCACCGGCCACAGTGCCCGCCTGGCCTCGATGGCCGCTGGGACGCCCTCTGCAGGGTCCGTCAGTACCTTGGTCAGCAGCAGTGCCATCGCGCGCCGCGAATTACGAGCAGAGTTGAGAGTGATTGCCAGCCGTGGGAGCAAGCCCGCCCGAAGGGCCGAAAATTGCGGTGTTGCGCTCTGTAGCAGAATTTTTGCGGAGGGAGCACCCCCAGGGTAAACGACAAAAGAGGCCCATGGGCTGCGACCGGCCCCGGGCGCCCACACGTCGCGCGCCAGGCGCGGGGAGGACCGTCCAGGGATGGTCGACAGCAGCGACTTGGGACAGGTGCTCGCCGAGGCGGAAGACATCGCCCAGGCCGTCAGTCAAAAACTGACGTCGGCCCACGTGGTCCTGGCCCTTTTCACCGTCGACAACCCCGGAGCGCGACTCCTCCGGGAGCGCGGGGTGGACGAGGATGAACTTCTCGCCAAGCTAAATGGCACCCCCAGCGAGGCGGATGGGACGCTGACTGAAGTCCGCGCGCGGGCCCAGGACATTGCCCGGCACTGCGGCTCGGCCGAAGTTGACTGCCTCCACCTCCTGATTGCCGTCACCCGCGTCCGGTGTGCGGCCCAGACGCTGCTCGGCGCGGCGCGGTTGGACTTGATGCAGCTGCGCAACACCGCCCTCTCCTACTTTTTGAGCGGCCGCATGCCGCGCAAGCTGCTGCAGCGCGTCCCGGTGGCAGCCAGCCCCCCGCTGTCGGCCGCCCGTCCGGCGACGGCGGTGGCTTTGGCCCACCCTGCTCCGGCGCCACTCTCCCCCCGCGCGCTGGTGGACGCTGAGCCGGAGGAAGCCCCACCCAGCGTGGCCCCCCTTTCGCGCACCGCCGAAGTTCCCGTGCTTCGGGTGGTGCCCACCTCCGCCGAGGATGGCTTCGGCCTCGACCGACAGGCCTTTCCCCTGCTCACCCAGCTCGGCAGAAACCTCACCGCCGCGGCACGCGCCGGTCGGCTGGACCCGGTGGTGGGACGCGGCCGGGAAATCGACGAAGTCCTCGACGTCCTTGGAAAGCGCCGGGCCAACAATCCCTGCTTGGTGGGAGACCCAGGCGTGGGGAAGACGGCGGTGGTGGAAGGCGTCGCCCAACGCCTGGTGGGCGCCACCGGCCGTCTCGGCCAGACACTGCTGGTGGAGCTGTCGACGGCCAACCTGGTGGCGGGCACCTCCCTGCGGGGCTCCCTTTCCGAGCGCCTCAACGGACTGAAGGAAGAAATGCGACGGGCCGCCGGACGGGTTGTCCTCTTCATCGATGAAATCCACACCCTGGTGGGCGCCGGCTCCACCGGCGAGGGCGCCCAGGACGCCGCGAACGACCTCAAGGCCGCCCTGGCACGGGGCGAATTCCCCTGCATCGGGGCCACCACCCATGACGAATTTCGCCGCTTCTTCTCCAACGACGCTGCCCTGGAGCGGCGCTTCACCGCGGTGGTGGTGCGCGAGCCGGCGGTGGCCGAAACGGTGGACATCCTCAGCGGACTTCTGCCCCGCTATGAAGAGCACCATGGCGTCAGCTACACCCGGGCCTCGGTGGAGGCTGCCGCCTCCTTGGCTGCGCGCTACGTGACCGACCGCTTCCTGCCGGACAAGGCCGTTTCGGTCGCCGACTTGGCCGGCTCCCGCTGCGCCCGCGCCGGCCGGCGGACGGTGGAAGCCTCGGACGTCGCCCAGGTGGTGGCGGCAATTGCCGGCCTTCCCGTCGAACGGTTGCTGGTGGGGGACTCGGCGCGCCTGCTGCGCCTCGAAGAGGAGCTCGGCGCCCGGGTGGTGGGACACGCCGAGGTGGTGGACCGCGTCGCGAAAGTCATCCGCCGCAACTATGCCGGCTTCGCCAGCCGTCGGCCGATGGGCAGTTTCCTCTTCCTCGGCCCCACCGGCGTGGGGAAGACGGAGATGGCACGGGCGCTGGCCGAGGTGCTTTTCGGCAGCCGCGAGGCGCTGGTGCGGCTGGACATGAGTGAGATGTCCGAGGCCCATGCCACCGCCAGACTGGTGGGCGCGCCGGCCGGCTACGTCGGCTACCAGGACGGAGGCCAGCTCACCGAAGCCGTGCGCCGTCGGCCCAGTTCCGTGGTGCTGCTGGATGAGGTGGACAAGGCGCACGCCGACGTGTTGATGGTGCTGCTACAAGTCTTGGAGGAGGGCCGTCTTACCGACGGGCGCGGTCGGTCGGTGGACTTCTCCAACACGGTGGTGGTGCTGACGTCCAACCTCGGGGCGCAGGCCTTTGGCAGCGTCCGTCCCCGCGTCGGCTTCGGGGGCGCCCCCTCGGACGCTTCAGACGCCGAGGGCGCGGTGGCGGCGGCGCGCAAGGCGCTCCCGCCGGAGCTGTGGAACCGCCTCGACGACCGCCTGGCCTTTCGCCCCTTGCAGCCGGCGGAGCTGGGCCGCATCGCCCACCGGCTTTTGGACGAGAGCAGCCGGAGGCTGGCCAGCGAACGGGGCATTGCCTTTGCCGCCGACGGGCGGGCGGTGGAGGTGCTTCTCGCCTCGGGCCTGGACCCAACGTTGGGGGCCCGCCCGGTGCGGCGGGCGGTGGAACGGCTGGTGGAAGGCCCCTTGGCCGAGGCCATTCTGCAGGGCGACTTCGGCCCGGGCGACCGCATCCGGGTGTCCGCCAAGGACGGCGCCCTCACCTTCCGACGCGACGTCGGACGCTGACCGCCGAAAAGCACTTCCCCCCCCGGACCGCGGCGCTGCAGCAACCTCTGCTAGAAGCCCCTGAGGTAGGTCATGGCTGCTCCCGCCCGTCCGCGCCTCCTGGTGGTTGGCCTCGGCCGCCTCGGCGGCGCCCTCGCCACGCAGCTGCAGCGCGCCGGCTGGCAGGTGCGCGTCCGGACGCGCTCTCCCTCCGGACGGCGTCAAGCCAAGGCCTTGCATCTCCGCGAGGCCAGCGAGGCCGAGACGCGCGCCGCCCAGCTGTGCTTCCTCACCGTCCCAGACGCCGCTGTCGCCAGCGTGGCCGCTTCGGTGGCTCCCGGCCTCTCGCCCGGGGCCGCCCTGGTGCACTGCGCCGGCGCCTTGACGCTGGACGTCCTGACACCGGCCGGCCGCCCCACCGGTTCTTTCCACCCCCTGGTGGCCGTCTCCGGCGCCGACACGCCCTTGTCCGGCCACGCGGTGGCCGTCGCCACACGCTCGCGCTCCCTGTTGCCGCAGCTGTTGGCCGTGGCCCACGCCCTGGGCCTTCACCCCTTGCGCGTGCCGGAGACAGGCCGCGCTGCCTACCATGCCGGGGCCGCACTGGCTGCCGGGGGCTTGGTGGCCCTCCTCGACGCCGCAGTGTCCACCTGGGAAGCCGGTGGCATTGACAGGCGCTCGGCAGAAAGGGCGCTGTTGCCCCTCATGCGCTCCGCCCTGGGGGGCGCTGAGTTGCGAGGGCTGGTGCGGGGGATGACGGGCCCCCTGGTGCGCGGGGACGCCCAGGTGGTGGAGGCCCACCTGGCCGCCCTTCCGGAGGACGTGCTTGGGCTGTACCGGCAGCTTTTCAGCCGCGCCTTGGAGCGACTGGGCCACCGCCTTCCGCGGCCTTCGGCCTTGCGGCTTCGCGTGCTGCTGGGCCCGGTCCCGACGCAGAAGCGTCGCCGCGGCCCCAAGCGACGCTAGGGCGCGAGAATAATTCTTGGCCCTTGCAGCGACTGGCGCACCGCAGCGAGGGCCCCATCGGACAGGGCCTCGGCTTCCGTCAACCGGCGCATGGCAAGCGTGGAGTCGCTTCCGGCGGCCGCCAGCAGCGTCTTCAATTCGCCGAGGAGCGCCACTGCCGCCTCCTCCATTTGCTTGCCCGGCGCGGAGGCCTGGACTGGCTTTCCGGCCTTCTCGGACAAGTAGGCGGTGAAGCGCTTCAGCGCCTCATCCAGGGCGCGCGCGTCGAAGGCCTGAAGCGGCCGCTGCAGCGGCCCGCTTGGCACCGTGAGGAGCCGAGGCAGGCCGGTGCGCCCAAGGCCGGGGTGCACCAGGCCCACCTGCTGCACGTCGAAGACACCCAAGTACGCCATTCTCCGGCGGGGCGGGCGGCCGGTAGGGCAGCGTGTCGAGGAAGAGAAGCAGCGGGTCGGCGCCCTGCTGCGCCGCGCGCACCTCCTCGGCATCCAGCGGCGGGAAGCTGTCTGGGACGCCGATGAAGAGAAGCGGGAAGACGGCATCCTCCCAAAACTCATCCGGCGCCGAGCCCGTTCGGTGCGTCGCGGCGAAGAGGTCCACCAACAGCTCCCCCAAGCGGGGCGCCTGCGCCAGCTGCTCGCCCAGCGTCTTGGCCGGGTCCAGACGGCCAAGGGCGCCCACCAGCTGTTGTTCCAGCTGGGTCCGCGACTCCGCGGAAATGCGCGTCCCGGCCCGACCAAGCGCATCGCGGAGGTCCCTCGCCAGACGGTCGGGGCGAGCGGCCCACAACTCGTCCAGCCGGCGTTTGTCCAAGGCGAGAAACTGCAGAAAGGACGGGTCAAACAGCCGGGCGTAATCCGCCGGGGACAGCCGCACCGGTGCGGTTGCCGTCGGGGCGAAGCGGGCCTCGGCCAGCGCACGGCGGACGTCCTTCGTCACGTCGTCCAGCCGCGCCAACTGCGCTCGACGAAGCGCATCGGTGACGGTGGTGAAGGGCGACAGCATCAACAGCGCCTCGGGAAACCCCACCATGGCTCCCTCCGGCGACTCCCGCATCGGAAACCAGAAGGCCTTGTCCGACTCGGCCAGGCGCTGCCCGAAAGCCGCAGCCAAGCCCAGCGCCACCAGCTGGTGCTCCGGACGGTCCGGAAGGTACGGGCCCCGCAGCAGTTTGATGACGCCCTTCTCCACGTCCGGCCAGGGCGCCGTCAGCGGGTCCAGCGGCTTCCCCTCCGCCTCGGCAAGCGAGGTGGTCAGCTGGGCGAGAGCTGCGTCGAGGTGCGAGGGAGGGCGGGCCATGAGTCGGCTCAATAGCGTAGAACGGGGGCCGCGTGCAGACGGGCGTGTCACGGCCGAGGCGAGCCTACCCACACCCCGCATGGTGCTGTCTGGCCGTCGCCGCCCTGGCCGCTGGCTGCGCGAGTGTCAACCCCCGCTTTACCCAAGCCGTCACGGCCTCCTTTGCCCAGCAGCCGATGCGCAAGCTCGAAACGGCGTCGATTGAGCTGTACTACCCGGCTGCCCGCCGTGGCGAGGCACTTCGGGTGGCCCAACGCGTAGAACATTGCGTCGCCCAGCTGCGCACCTTGACGCTGTCCAAGGAGCCGCGTGCGCGGTTGGTGGTGTACCTGACCACCGCCAACTTCGACAACGCCTACGTCCAGCCGCCCTTCTTGGGGCTGCCTCCGCAAATGGTGCTGGCCAGCCACATGATGCTGGAGCTGTTTGACTTGTTCGACTTCGGCACCAACGGCATTCCCGACATCGCCTGCCATGAAGCGTTGCACTACGTCCAATTCCAACAAAACGACGAGCTTTGGGCGGTGGTGGACCTCGTCTTCGGCGACGTCTATTCGGCCAACTTTTTGCCGGAAAGCTGGTTTCTCGAGGGGCTGGCCACCTTCTATGAGGGGCGCCTGGACAAAAGCGTTGGACGGCCCCACAGCCCGCTGTGGCACGGAATGTTTGAGTCCATCGTCGCTGTCCGCGGGGGCGAGCTTGCCCCCGGGGACCTCATCCTCACCAACCGCGAATTCCTGCCGGTGGGCGCCAACTACCTCACCGGCGAATTCTTCGTGAAGTGGCTGGCGCACACCTACGGCGAGGAAAAGCTGTGGCAATTCGTCAACCTCCAGGGCCACAGCTGGCTGTCTCCGTTGGGCGTCACCTTGCGCTTCAAGGAGATTTACGGCCTCAGCATCGGCGCCCTCATCGGCGAATACGCCAAGGAACTTGCCCGCACCCTACAGCCACGCCAGCGGCCGGACACCCAACGGGTGCTGGATGCTTCCCTGGGCTATTTCGCTCGAGCGACAACGGCTGCGGACGGGCGAGTGGCGGTGGTGCTGGTAGGGCTGGATTCGGTGGCGCAGTTGCGCATCCGCGGGCCCGACGGCCAGCGTCTGCTTCAGTACCCCTTGGCCCAGCTGCTTCCGGTGCGCCCCTACATCGCCACCAGCCCGCTTGCCGTCAGCGGCCTCACCTTCTCCGCCGACGGGAGCCGCCTCTACCTGGTGCTGGCGGATGTCTCAGAGGAGGGCACCTCCATCCCCCGGCTGTTGGAGTTGGACAGCGCCACCGGGCACTTGCTGCGGACGTGGGATGGGCTGCAAGGCATGGGGGGAGGCCTCACGCCCGACGGACGAAGCTACCTCTCCGTGCAGAGTGAGGGGGACACGGCCAATATTTTCCGGCTCGACTTGTCCAGTGGCGTGCGGACTGCGCTCACCCACTTCACCGGTAACGTCACACTGTCCGGCCCTCGGCCTTCACCGGATGGCCGCTGGGTGGCGTTCAGCCGCCGCAGCGACGCGGGCTTTGACTTGTGGCTCCTCTTCCCGGACGGCACCACCCGCGCCCTCACCACCGACGGGCGCTTCAACTACGACGCGCGCTGGCTCGACGCGACGACGCTGGTGGCGCTCCGGGAGGTGGAGGGGCGGGCCCAGGTGGCCCGCTTGGACGTGCCCAGCGGAGCCGTGGACGTGGTGACGGACGTCCCCTACGGCGCGCTGGACCCCTCCCCGCTGCCCAATGGGCGCCTCGCACTCATCAATCGAGACGGCTACGGCTGGACGCTGGACGAAGTGACGCTGCCCCCGCGGCCCTCCCCTCTTCCGGCCAACTCCACGGAGGAAGAGGAGTTGGTGCTTCCGCCCCTGCCCCCGGTCCTCAACCCTCCAGGGACGGTGCTGGTGGCCAAGGACGCGCCGGCCCCAGCCTTCGAAGACTTCTGGCCCAACTTCCGGACGCCCTTCATCGCCTTCACCAGCCGCACCAACTCCAACGGCGGCACCCAGTACGTCCCTGTCGTCGGGGTTTCGGTGCAGGGCGTGGACCGGCTTGGGCTGCACTCCTACGCTTTGAACCTCTATTACGAAGCAGACAACCCAGGGCCCAGCGTCAGCATCGGCTACGGCAACTACCAGCTGGCGCCCCTCTGGCTGGAGGTGGTGGCCGCCCGTGCGGCCGCCCCCGGCGTCGTGGACTACAGCCTTACCCTCGCTGCGCAGGAGACGTTTTGGACGACGCCCGTCACCCTCAGCTTCCTCCTCCTGCACCGCAGCGAGGCTTCCGGGCCCGCCACGCTGCAGGCCACCCTCGGCGGCCCGGTGCTATCCGCCGTCTGGGAGGCCGCCCAGACGACGCCCTACGGCGGCGTGCGGCTTGGACTTCTCCTGGCAGGCGAGGCGGCCTACTTCCCCTTGGGGACGCTGCACTTTGGAGACCTGGGGGCCACCGTGGGCGGCTGGCTGCCCCTGCCTTGGTATGACCGGGACAACCTCTTTCTGTCCCTCACCGGCCGCACCCTGCCCGGCGCCCCGGCCCGGCTTTTGGAGGTGGGCGGCGTGCCCTACGGCCTCTACGAATGGCACCCCGGCCCCAGCTATGCCCAAGCGGGCCCCAACCTCGCCGTGTTCCCCAACATTGCTTTCGTCCAGCCGCTGCGGGGGTACGAAGACACCACGCTGCGCTGTGACAGCGCCGTCATTGCCGGCGCGTTGTACGACTTTCCTCTCATCATCGACCGCGGCTGGGCCTCGGTGCTGTGGGTGCTGCCCTCCCTCTTCCTGAGGCAGGTGGACCTCGAGGCGTTTGCAAACGTCGCCTGGACGCGCGACGTCGGCTGGACTGTCCACCGGGTGGCCGGGGCGGCAGTGCTGCTGCGCACCACCTTTGGCGGCGCGCTGGCGCTGTCTTTTTACTACCAGTTCGCCTGGCGCTTTGACGACGGCCTGGGCGCCCTCAACACCTTCGGCATCGCCGTCGAATAGCCAGGAAAAGCCTACCGGTAGAGGCCCATCGCCAGGGCATAGGCCAGCACCGCACGCGGGACCAGGTGCGTCACGTCCTTGCCTTCGGCCAGCGCCTCGCGCACCTCGCTGCTGGAGACGTGCGCCATGGCCGGGCCCACCGCCGCTGGGGAGGGGTGGCCGGCGCGGTTCAGCACCAACAGACGCGCCATGGAAGCAATGGCCTCGGGCTCCTTCCAGTTGGGAAAGTCCGCGTACAGGTCACTTCCCAGCACCAGCGTCCAGCGGTGCGCGGGGTAACTGGCAACCAGATGGCGCAGGGTGTCCACCGTGCGGCCTCGGCCCCCCAGGCGGTGCTCCACATCCGACACCTGGAGCCACTCCGGAGTGTCAGCGCAGAGGAGTTCACACATCCGCTGCCGGTGTTGGAAGGGGGCGAGCTGCTTGCCGTAGGGGTGGTGGTCCGCCGGGACCAGCCACACCGCGTCCACCGCCTCAGTGGCTCTGACGAAGTGGGCCGCCAGGAGATGCCCGACGTGGGGCGGGTTGAAGGAGCCGCCGATGAGTGCGACGTCCATGCCTCGCCTCAAGCGTAAAGCAAATAGGGCCGGCGCCGCTCGACGAAGGCCTGCGCCGCATCGTCCAGAAGGCGTGCGGTGTCCGGAAAGGAAGCGCCCGCCTCCAGCGCCAGTCGGACACTGTCGGTCCCGCACAGCAAGTCAAAGGCCGGAGTGCCGCGGACAAATTCATAGGCGTCCGCTCGCCAGGCAAAGTCCGCCGGGGCGAGGCCCCGGGCCGCCGTCACCACCGCCAGCCCGGTGCGCACCGGCCGGAAGGCGGCCCGGTCCACCACGTGCAGAAAGCCCCCGGCGCAGGAAACACCTTGGTGCTTGTCGAAGGTGGGAGTGAAAGACACCGGCCGAACTGCCAGGCCGGGCAGCTGCAAGGCGAGCAAGGCCTGCGCCACGGCCCGCGCCTGAAGCCAAGGCGCGCCGAATTGCTCGAAGGGCCGGCAGGTCCCGCGTCCCTCGGAGAGGTTGGTGCCCTCCAGAAGACACATGCCGGGGTAGACGAGGGCGGTGTCCACCGTGGGCATGTTGGGCGAGGGCGGGATGAAGTGCAGCCCGGTGTCCCCCCAGGCCATGGCGCGGGTGTAGCCCTCGCAGGGCACCACCGTCAGCTCCGTCCCCCAGCGCTGCTCGGCCTCCACCAGCCGTGCCAGCTCTCCGGCCGTCAGCCCATGGCGCGCTGGGACGTCGTACAGCCCGACGAAGGAGCGAAAGCCGGGCGCGACGCGGTTTCCCTCCACCAACAGCCCGCCCAGCGGGTTGGGCCGGTCCAGCACGACGAAGGCCACCCCGGCCTTGGCGCAGGCCTCCATGGCCAGCGCCATGGTGGCCAGGTAGGTGTAGTAGCGCGCCCCCACGTCCTGGACGTCGAAGAGGACCACGTCCAGCCCATCCAGCCACTCGGCCCGAGGCCGCAGCGACCCGGCGTCGGCACCGTACAGGGAATGCACCGGGACGCCGGTGCGCGCGTCCACGGACGAGGTGACAGCCTCCATGTACTGCGCCTCACCGCGAACGCCATGCTCCGGGCCGAAGAGGGCCGACAGCGTCACGTCCGGCGCGGCGGCCAACAAGTCGCCGAGGTGGTGGAAGCGCCCGTCCACGCTGGTGGGGTTGCAGATGGCACCCACCTTCCGCCCGCGCAGCGCGCGAAAGCCGTGAGCGGCCCAGACGTCCAGTCCCGTCTTCACGCCCATCTTGGGCGCCCACGCTAGCGCCGCGACGGCGGCAGCGGGCGGAGTTTCTTCTCCGGGGCCGAGCGGCGCAGGGCCAGCGACTCCTGCATCCGGTTGTGCCTTTGGTAATAGTCCGCCAGCGCCGCGGTGACGGTGGCATTGCCGGGCGCTTCGTAGTGCAGCGCCAACAGCACCGTCTCGGACTGGGACAGCTTGCCGCCTTCCTCCAACACCCGTGCCAGCTCCAGGCGCTTGCCCACGGAGCGCTCTCCCAGCACCAACAACGCCCGAAGCTGGACCTCGGCCAGCGCCCAGTCCCGGCCTCGAATGGCCAGCGCCAGAAGCCGCGAGCGCGCCTCGGTGTAGCTTTGGCGCAGGGAAATGGCTTCCAGGTACAGGGCGCGGGCCGCGGCGTCATCGCCCTCCCCCTCCTTGAGAACGCCCGCCAGGTAGCGCCCCCGCGGATTGTCCGGCGCCAAGGCGCGCGCCGCCTGCAGGTGCGGCTCGAGGGTGGCTGGCTCTCGGCCCAGCTTCAGCCCCAGCCGCACGGCTTCCAGGTGGGGCAAGGCCGAAGGCGGCGTGCCCCGGGACAACGCCTCCGCCAGCGCCAGCGCCGCCTCGTCATGGCCTGACTGCTCCAGGGCCAGCACCGCCGCCACGCCCGGAGGCGCCGGCACGTTGGCCGGGACCGCCAGAAGAAAGCTCAGCATGGGGACCAGACGCATCACGAGGAAAGGCGCTCCTAGCAGAGCCCGGTGGACGGTCTCAACCGCTTGACAAGGCACCGAGAGACAGCTGACACCAGAGGGCGCCTTGGCCTTTTCCGCGCGAACGCTGCACGACCTCGCCTACGCAAACGTGCTGGACGCGCTGGCCGCACGCTGCCGGACGGACGTCGGGCGCGAGCGGGCTCGCGCCCGTGCCTTCCTCGACGGCGCAGACAGCATCCGGACGGCGCTGGCGTTGGTGGAGGAAGCCCGAGGGCTTCTGGCCCAAGGGGAGGCGTTGCCGCTGGAGGCCGTCTTCGACGTCCGCGAGAAGGCGGAGCGCGCCGCCCGAGGGGCGCTTCTGGAGCCGGGCGAGCTGCAGGCGGTGGCGCGCACGCTGTTCGCCTTCTCGCGCACGGTTGCCGTGCTGGCCCTGCGGGAGCAGGCCTTGCCGGGCCTGGCCGCTGTTGGGCGCGCCCTCCCGGACCTCCAAGCGCTGGCCGCGCGACTGGACAACAGCCTCGAAGCCGATGGCACCGTCTCGGAACGTGCCAGCGCCACGCTGCGAGAGGCCCGCACCCGGGTGCGGGGACTGCACCGCGCCCTCAAGGGCCGGCTGGAGACACTGCTGAGCGAGCCCTCCTTCGCCGTCCACCTGCGCGAGGGCTACTACTCGGTGCGCAACGGGCGCTACGTGCTGCCCGTCCTGGCCCAGGACCGCGCCGAAGTGCCGGGCATTGTCCACAACGCCAGCCAGACTGGACAGACACTGTTTGTCGAGCCGCAGCAGCTGGTGGGCCTGGGCAACGACTTGGCCATTGCCGAGTCCCTGGTGCTGGAAGAGGAGCGCCGGGTGTTGCTTGAATTGTCCGCCCGGGTGGGCGCCCAGGCGGAGGCCCTGGCTGCTGGCGTCTCCGCCGCTGCCCAGCTGGATGAGGCGGAGGCCGCAGCGAAGCTGGCCCAGGCCTCTGGACGCGGCCCCGCCGAAACTGGAACCGGCCGACGGCCCCCTCTCCCTCCTTCAACTGCGCCACCCGCTGCTGGTGCTGCGTGGGGTGGAGGTTGTCCCCAATGACGTGCAGCTGACCGGAGAGGTCCGCGCCCTCGTCATTTCCGGCCCCAATGCCGGGGGCAAAACCGTGACGCTGACCGCCGTGGGCCTCTGCAGCCTCATGCTGCGCGCCGGGCTGCCGCTCCCGGCCGCTCCCGGCAGCCGAGTCCCCCTTTACGCCTCGGTCCACTCGGCCGTGGGGGACGCCCAAGACTTGGGCGCTGGGCTGTCCACCTTCAGCGCGCACCTTGCCGAGTTACAGCGCATTGCCGAGGCGGCCGGCCCGGGCAGCCTCGTCCTGATTGACGAGATTGCTGCCGACACCGACCCGCGGGAAGGCGCGGCACTGGCCATCGCCCTGTTGGAGGAGCTTCTCAACCGCGGCGCGCGAGCCCTGGTCACCACCCACCTGGAGGAGTTGAAGGCCCTGACCCATGTCGATGGCCGCTTTCTGAATGCCCGGGTGGGTTTCGACGCCCGGCGAATGGCGCCCACCTACCGGCTTCAACTGGGCCAGTCCGGCAGCTCTTCGGCGATTGAATTGGCCGAGCGCATGGGCCTTCCGCCGGACGTCGTGGCCCGGGCGCGGGCCCTGGCCACTGGCGCGGGCGGCCCCCTTTCCCAGGCACTGACTGCCCTGGAAGCCGAGCGCCGCGCGCTTGCCACCGCCACCCAAAGCGCCCGAGAAGCGGCGGCCGAGGCGACGGCGCGTGCGCTTCAGCTGCAGGCACAAACCGTGGCCGCGGAGGAAGCAGCGCGGGCCAGCGAGGCCCAGCACAGCCAAGCGTTGGCCGAGGAAGCGCAGCGTTCGCTCACGGAAGTGACGGCGCTGGTGGCAGAGCTTCGTGCCACCGCCTCGCTGGAGCGGGCCGAGGCTGTGAAGATGCAGCTTCAGGCGCAAGCCCAACAGGCGCGCGCCAGGGCGGAGACCAGCCGTGTCGCCCGGGCTCGCGCGCACAGCCAGACGCCGGCGGCGCTGGAGGTGCGCGCCCGCCTGCACCACCTGGGCCTCGGCCGGGACGTGGAGCTTCTCGCGCTGGAGGGGCAGGAAGCGGTGGTGACGGCTGGCGCCCTCAAGCTGCGGGTGCCGCTGCAGTTATTGACGGCTCCCCAGCAGAAGGCTTCACCCCACCGCCTGGGCGCCTCGGCGCGTCGACAGGCGGCGGAGGCCCGCGCCCAGGCGGCGGCGCCCGCCCCCTTGGAAGGCGGTGTCCCGCGCCTGGATGTGCGGGGGCTGCGGACCGACGAGGCGCTGCGCGAGGTGGACGGCTTTCTGGACAAGGCCTTCCGCGACGGCCAGTCCGCTGTGCTGGTGGTGCACGGGCACGGCACTGGCGCCCTGCGTCAGGCGCTGCGCGCCGCACTGTCGGCCTCGCCCTACGTCCAAAACCACCAGGCGGGCGAAGCCCACCAAGGGGGTGACGGCGTGACACGCATCACCCTGCGTGACGAATGAAGCGGACGCGCGCCGCATGGCTGCTGCTGCTTGCACCGATGGGGTGCGCGGCGCCGTTTGCCGGGCCACTGGTGGACGCGCACGCGCACTACGACTCCGCCGGCCAGCTGCACCGGCCCTCCGGACAGCAGGCAGCGGACTTGCCACAGGAGATGGCACAGGCCCATGTCGAGCGGGTGGTGCTGCTGGCCGTGCCGCCCCCGGCGGCGGACGCCGCCAGCGTCCGTCAGGGCAATGACAACCTGGCGGCCTTTGCCCAGGCCTTCCCGGGACACGTCTTCGCCGTCGCAGCGCTGCCCAGCACCGACAGCGACGCCGCCCTCCGAGAGATGGAACGGGTGGCGGCGCTGGGCTTCGCCGGAGTGAAGCTTTCCCCGGAACGACTGGACCTCGCCCTACCCGAAGTGCGCACCCTGGTGGCTCGCGCCACCGCGCTCAAGCTGGTGGTGTACATCGAGGGATGGTGGCCGGACGCAGCCTACGAAGTCGGAAAGCTGGCGCTGGCCCTCCCCCAGGCGCGACTGGTCCTCACCCACTTCGGCGGCGTGCGCTTTACCGACGTGCTGCTGTTCCGCGTCCTCGACTTGCACCCTTTCACCACGCGCAATGTCTGGTTTGACCTCTCCGGCCTGGCGCCCCTCTACTCGGACTCGCCCTTCACCACCCAGCTGTTGTGGGTGTGCCGGGAGGTCGGCGTGGACCGCATTCTCTTCGGCTCCGACTGGCCCCTCAAAAGCCTGGATGAAGCGGTGGCCAGCGTCCGGCACCTGGGCTTCAGCCCACAGGAGCAAGCCCAAGTGTTTCATGACAACGCCGAGGCACTCTTCCGCTGGTGAGCGCATCTGCCTGGGCAAGCCGTACTTCTGGCCTCCAGGCGGTCAGCGTGGCAGCTTGGTGTAGCGCAGGGCCAGCGCAGGGCTAGCGCGGGGCTAGCGCGGGCCGCCCTTCACCTCGGCGGGTGCCGGCTGTGGCATCGCGTTGAGTTTCGCACGCAGGGCGAGTCCGGCCGTCGTCCCTCGCAGCTGCATCAGCGAACGGACGTAGTAGGCGAGTGCCCAGACGTCACTCGTCTTCTCGGGAAGGACGTTGGGGTCCCAGGCCGGCATCGCCGCACCCGTCACGCCCGCCACCAAGAGACGGTAGAGGTCCGCCAGCTGTGAGTCATCGCGCGGAGACTTGACGGGGTTCACCAGGAAGTCCGGCGGCAAAAGCTTCACCTTGAAGTCCCCGGCGGCCGTGTAGTCGCTGTCCTTGAGTTCGGGCTGGTACATCGCTGGGCGGAAGTCCGTCTTCGGCTTGACCGCTCAGCTGCTTCGAGGCGTCGCTGATTTCCTCCGGCGTGGCGTAGGCCGGGTGGCAGGTGAGGCACTGGGTGTAGCCATGGTACAGCAGCTTGCCCCGGGCGATGGCGGCGGATTCCTTGCCCACCCAGGGGTCCTTGTCGGGCACCACTGGCTCCCCCACCGCGTCGTCGTCCTTCCAGGCGTCAGAAAACGTCTTGATGTATTGGATAATCGCCGTCAGCTCAGTCGTCCGGAACTTCCCAGCCCAGCATCGCGGTGCCGTGCAGGGCTTCTTGACGATGCGGACCAAGTCCTCGTCGCGCGGCAGCTTCTGGTCCAGCACCCAGCCGAATTTGAATTCGCCTTGAGTGAAGTTGCGGGCGGCGGCCGAAAGCCGGTGCAGACGGGCCGCGTCCATCGCCCTTGTCACCGTGGCAAGGCCGGCAGTACTGGAGGTAATGGACGCGGCCCTTATTGAGGACGTCGGCCGAAACCGTTTTCCCCGCCAGCTTCTGCGGCGCGGTGAAGGTCGCGTCCTCCGGCTGCAAGCCGGGGAGCAGGAGAAGAGAAACCAGCGCGACAGTGAGGCAGCGCACAGGTAGACCTCTCTAGACGACGAAAATGAGCAGGTACATGGTCAGCCAAACGACCCCGACGAAGTGCCAGTACATCACCCACAGACGGAGCCGGTTGTTCCGCGCCGCGTTTAGCGTCCCGCTGCTCACCGCTGGGACCAGAGGCCGAGGCCAAGCAGGCCGCCCAGCACGTGCAGCGCGTGAAACCCGGTCAGCCCGTACACCACTGCTGCCAGGGAGCCGTCCTCGAGCTCCAGGCCCGACCGAGGAGGTTCGTCCAGAGGACCATTGAAGGCCGAGGAAGACCAGCCCGAGGACCAGGAGACCGACGCACCGAATCGCCGCGGTCTTTTTCTGGGCGGCGCGCCTGGCAGAGCCAAGGCGCGCTGCAGTGCCAGGGCGTTGAGGGCCGAGCACCACGGTATTGAAGGCGGGCAAAAAGCGCGGCAGCTGCGGCGTCCCTGGAGGCGGCCAGCCGGCTGCCGAAAACGCAGGACGCCGTAAGCGAAGAACAGCGAGGCGAACATCATCGCCCAGCTGCCGAGGAAAGATGAGCATCCCCAGCCACGCGGTGTCCTCTCGCGCGCGCCGCGGCGCGGCGGTAGCGGATGACACCGCCTGTGCGCCATGTCTCACGTGGCGCCCTGAGCCGGGCCGGGACGCGCCCGGCGCCTCGGCCGCAGCTCTTCGCCTGGCCCACCCAGTCGCGGCCCAGTTTGCGCCTCCACGTCGGATTCGGATAGCTCGTGCGGTCCCCGGTGAACGACGGGAATGTCGTCGAAGTTGTGGACCGGCGGCGGCGAGGGAATCGACCACTCCAGCGTCCCGACCCCCCACGGGTTGGCCCCGGCCTTCTTTCCCTTGACATGCTGTAGAGGAAGTTGCAGACGAAGACGAGCTGCGCGAAAAACAGCATGAAGGCAGCGTAGCTGGTCCAGCGGTTGAGCGCCTGGAGCGGCTTGAAGATGTCATAGGCGAATGGGTTCCAGAGCCGTCGGTTCTGCCCCGCGTAGCCGACCATCAGCTGGCCGGCGAAGACCGCGGTGATGCCGACGACGCTGAACCAGAAATGAATCTTCCCGAGGTCGGGTTCATCATCGCGCCCGAACATTTCGGGTACCAGAAGTAGATGCCGGCAACAGGCAATGAATGAAGCCGCGGCCATCGTGAAGTGGAAGTGGCCCGACCACGAACATGGTGTCGTGCAGGTAGATGTCCGGCGAGGCGGCGCCAAGGTACAGCCCGTGAGGCCGCCGAGGCCGAAGACGAACACCATCGCCAGCGAGAAGAGCATCGGGAGGTGAGCCGGATGGACCCCTTCCAGATGGTGCGCAGCCAGTTGAGGAAAAGCATCTCGGCCGGCACGCTGATGATGAGGGTCAGGGTCATGAAGCCCTGCCCCAGCATCGGATTCATCCCGGTCTGGAACATGTGGTGGCCGTAGACCACCGCACTGAGCACGGTCACCGAGGTCATCGCCAAGACACGGTGCCCTTGTACCAGTTGGCCGGCTTTCGGGAGAAGAAGGCGAGCAGGTCGGCCACGATGCCCCAGGCCGGAAGGATGAGGATGTAGACCTCCGGGTGACCGAAAATCCAGAACAGGTGCTGGAAGACGATGGGGTCACCGCCGCCCTTCACCGCGGCGGCGCCGGCGATGAAGAACTGGGTCCCAAAAAGCCGGTCCATCAGGAGCAGCAGAAGCGCGCCGAGCCGAGCACCGGAACGAAGAGCACGTTGAGGATGGCCGTCAGAAAAATGGCCCCAGACGGTCAGCGGCATCCGCATGTACGTCATGCCCGGCGCCCGGCAGCCGGATGACGGTGGTGATGTAGTTGATGCCGCCCATGATGGAGGCGACGCCGGTGACGAAGATCGCCGCCACCATCAACGTCTGCCCAGTCCCGGCGTCCCAATGTTGGTGGAGAGCGGCGGGTAGGTCGTCCAGCCCGCGCCCGCCGCGCCCAGGTCTGCCGAAGAAGGAGCCGATCACCAACAGCTGGCTCAGGGCGAAGACCCAGAAGGAGGGCGCGTTGAGCCACGGGAAGGCCATGTCCCGCGCGCCAATCATCAGTGGGATGAGTAGGTTGCCGAAGGTCGCCGATGAGGATGGGCGTGATGGCGAAGAAAATCATTATCAGCCCGTGCATCGTGAAGACCTGCATGTAGAGCGCCGGGCCAATGACCCCGCCCGAGTTGAGCAACAGCGGCCCGAGGATGGGCACCGGCTCGACCGGGGAAGGCCCACTGCCAGCGAATCATCATCGCCAGCGTTCCGCCGATGAGGAGGAAGAGGAGCCCGGCCCACAGGTACTGCTTGGCGATGACCTTGTGGTCGAGCGACCAGAGGTACTTGCTCCAGAATGGTCGTCGGCGGCGGATGGATGGGCTGCAGGGCCTCGATGGCCTCGCGGTTGAAGGCGGCTTCCTGGGCGGTCATTCGACCCTCGAGTGCTCGGCCCATTCCCAGCCCCAGTGGGCTTCCATGTCCTTGGGCGTCGAAGGCACGAGCGGCTGTTGACGGAGGCTGACTTGCGCCCAGCGGTCGTATTCGGCCCTGGGCAGCACGGTCAAGCGTTCCGCGCATTTTGTAGTGGTTGGCGCCGCAGTGCTGCGAGCAGACAATCTCGAAGACGCCAGTCTCCTTGGCTTGAACCACATCCGGGTCACCGTCCCGGGCACCGCGTCCACCATCATCCGGATGTTGGGCACTTTGAAGCTGTGGATGACGTCGGTCGAGGTGATTTGGAAGATGACTGGCGCCCCTCCGGGCACGACCAATGTCGTTGAGGACGACGATGTCATCCGGGGTGTTGAACTTTCCGTCCGGGCCGGCGTAGCGCGCGTTCCACGCCCACTGGTGGGCGTTGATCTCGATGCGGACCGCGCCGGGCTTTGCCTCGGCGCCCTTGAAGTCGAAGAAGGTGCCCCACATGAATTCGGTGCTGTGAAAGAGCAACAGCCCATCGACGATGATGAAGATGAGGGCCGCGGTGAGGACCGTCCAGCGCCAGGACTTGTAGTCGGCGCCGGTCTCGTACACCGCCTTGTGGGTGGGGCCATTCATCAGCACCGAATAGAGCATCCACACCACCACCATCACGAGCATGATGATGACGAAGATGCTCGTCTCATTAATCATGTCGTCGATTTTCCACCCGTTCACCGAGGCGTCCGAAAGCATGTGGACGGCGTCAAACGGGCCCGACATCGCGAGGCAAATGAGTGAATGCATCGTGTTCCCCTCGGGGATTACTCCAGGCGTCGGACGAAACGGATGACCACCGCCGAGACGACGTACGGCACGGTAAACATGAAGGGCAACAGCCACAGCACCGTGGACGCTTGCGCCGCGCGCACATCGGACAGGCCAACAGCTGAAGGCAGAGCACGGTCATTTCGAGACGACCCAGCCCACCGCCCGCCAGACGGCATCAGAGCAGAGGATGATGGCGTAGAAGCCGGCGATGATGAGCGGGATGGCAACCAGTCCTTCATGGTGCGCGTCTCTTGGCCAAGCCCCATCGCCACCAGAGCGAAGTACGAGGCCTGGGCAATGGCCAGGACGAAGAGCGCGACGGTCACCACGCCGCGCCCTCCGCTGGACATGGCCACCGCGACCTCGAGGCCAGTGAGCACCACCAGCACGCCGAGGACCACCCAGGTCTGGGTGGGAGTCATGTGGTGCCCCGAGGACTGCTCGACCGAGTGTGCTTCTGCGCTCACGGTGGCCCCCACTAGGGAATGAGGTAGACGAGGACGAAGACAATATTCCAGACGAAGTCGACGAAGTGCCAGAACAAGCCGAAGAGTTCGACTCTCGTTGCCCGTCACCACGCCACGCGAGTTCCGGGCCAGAGTGAAGAGAAGGTACATGAGCCCAGCGACCACATGCAGGCGGTGGAAGCCGGTGATGGCGTAGAAGGTGCTGGCGTAGGCCGACTGCCCGAAAACCAGGCCGTGGTCACGACAGGGTCTGATAATCCACTCCTGGTCTGGCCAAGAGGAACATCAGCCCGACGCCCCGGTAATGATCAGCCACATGTTGGCCCGCTGTCGGTTTTCTGAAAGCGCGTCGTCGTGGGCACGCACCATGGCGACGGCCGAGACGGCCAACACCAAGGTGAGGCCCGCCGTCACCGGAATGCCGAAGCCGGGCTCGCCCGCGTGGCGCCAAACCACCGCGTTGGCGCGGAACAGGCTGTAGCCAATCAACAGCCCCCCGAACGAGAGCCAGTCGGAGAGGAGGAAAATCCACATCGCCATCTTCGACGGGCGGACCTCTCCGAATTCCTCGTCAGGCGGCCAAACCGCAGGAGCGTGTCCGTGCGCTGCGTGGGCCGTGGCACTCATCTAGAAGTGCTCCGCGATGTCATATTCGCTGTCGGGCGGCAGCTGGAGACTGAGCACGTAGTGCACCAGGTCCCACCCGTCTTGGGGGCTGATGCTGTCCCCGAAGGACGGCATCGGGCTGCCGCTCACTCCCGTCATAAACGTGCGGTACAAGTCATAGGGGTGAATTCCGCACTTGCGCTTGTCACTGGCGGCAAAGTTGAACGGCTGGTCGGGGAAACCCCAGTCGTCGCGCAGGGTGGGAGCCGAAGCACCGTTGCCCTTGCCTTCTGGGCCATGGCACTTCTCGCACTGGTTGTTCTTCCAAATGACTTGTCCGCGCTTGCGTGACGCCTCGTCATTGGGCGGCTCGGGCGGGATGACGATGGAGATTCCGGGCCCCTCCTCCTTCCACTTGGGGGAGAAGGTCTTGATGTATTCGATGACCGCTCTCAGCTGGGGCTCACCGAGGAGCTCCCAGAACGGCATGTAGGTGTGGTACAGGCCGACGTTGAGCGTCCGCAGCAAGTCGTCGTCGGTGGGAAGCGTGCCACTCGGCGTCGAACGGCATTTGAAGACGCCGGAGGTGAAGTCGCGCGGACGCGGCTCGAGCCACTGCGCCGAGTAGCCGCGGCCGTCTCCGTTGGGCCCATGGCAGGAGACACAGAAGCGGAGGAAGACGCCCTCGCCCTTCTTCGCGAGTTTCTCGTCGATGGGGACCGGCTTATCCTGGTCGGCCAAGGCGACGGAGGGAAGGACGACCAAACCGACGAGCGAGAACAGGACCGCGAACATTGGACGGTGCGTTGTCATGGTGGGGGCCCCAGGGTTAGTACGCGAAGTCGATGCCAAGGAGTACCGTCGAACCTAGCGGCGGCCCCGCGCCCGGTGGCAGGGTGCCTTGCAGCTGGGTGGTCCCCGCTTGGCTGAACTCCGCCTGAAGCGCGACCGCGGCGCGACTTGAAAAAGCCACGTTGTAGCGGACCAAGAAGTCATAGCTCCAGAAGTTCCCAGTGGCCGGTGAGTAGTCCGTCGACCCCTGCTGAAGCATCGCGCAGCGGTTGTAGAGGAAGGCAAATGTCCAGTCTGGGTTCGGCGTGTAGCTCAACTCGACATAGCCGCCGAGCCAGTGCGCGTCCTGGGTGGGTGACCCGTCCGCGTTCTGGCCCAACACCCCCGAACCTCCGTAGATGAGCGAGCCACTGTCGCTGCCGTATTCGATCGCCATATCCAGCGTCAGCGGGTTGACGGCGCTCAGAAAATGCAGATGGAGCTCACCCCCAATCCGGTAATATGCCGCCATGTCGTAGCCCGTGCCGGAGACGCAGCCGTTGCCCGTCCCGGGGTCGCAGGGCGTTCCGGCCGCTGCTGCGAGGCCCTTGGAAGGCTGCCAGCCGACGGCACCGAAGATGCCCGGCTCGATGGCGGCGACGATGTCGTTGCCAGTCAGCGCGAAGTACTGGATGTGCCCCCAGACGGTGGGGTTACTGACGATGGTCCCCGACCACCAGGGCACGTCGTTGTTGTTGCCATTGAGTAGGGCGACTGAGTAGCGGAAGCTGTCCAGCTCGTTGTGGCCGTAGAATTCGACGCCTCCATAGTTGGAGCCGGGCGCATAGGTGACCGAACTCCCGTAGGCCTCGAAGGAGTAGATTTCGTAAAGCTGCGTCAGCTCGTAGCTGCGGTGCTGGTCGTTCGGAAGGTCATTGAGCGCGCCCTTGCCGACCCGGACGTTCGCGTACGGCGTACCTCCGAGGCGTGTGAAGACGACCCACGCGGATTCGAGGTTGCCTCCCTGCGGGCTGTTGGTGTTGAAGTTGGCCGCTTCCAGTTGGGCTTCCACGACGAGGAGGAAGCCAACCTGCTCGCCGAGCGTCCCGGCCGTGAGAATGTCCAGGCCGAGGTACCCAAACGTCCCTGTCTCGGTGGTGGCCAGGCCGTCGGGGTTGGACGCGGTCGGGGCGACCGGCACGTACGTGTTGTTGCTGTACTGGAAGCCGACGGTCGACCGAAAGGCGATGGGCCAGTAGGCGCCATTCTGGGTCACTGGGTTGTCCCGTTCCCGGTTCATCCGGTACCCGTTGTCCCGGAAGTTGATGCCGAACCGGTTCAACCGCGGCCAGTTGGTGTGGCAAGCCGAACAGGCCACGCCATATTTCCGAGCGAAGGCCGGGATGGCCTGAGCGGACACCGGCACCATAACTGCTCCCACTGCAACCAAGACCGCAACGAGTGTCACTCGGCGTCTCATGCAGCTCCCTCCAGCGAAGCGAAATGAATGGCCGGCGCAGCAAATGCGCTTGGTGGTCTCTTTTCAACCCTTAAATTTTGCATCAGTCGCGCTGATGCATGAAAGGCAATGTCTTACGCAGTGCGGCGAATGCCTCTTCACAAATAGCACCCCGTCCTCAATGGATGTTGAGAATCACAGTCAACTTGGACATCGAGCCGGTTCATCCCTGTGGGGCTTCCACGCCTTCCATCGCACGTACCCGTCCGCTTCGTCCACCAAGGCCACCGCCCCACCCGCTTCGAGTTTCGGCGCTTGCGCTCGGTGCCAAGGCGCCCATCTCGGCGAGCAGCCGGCGCGCGTCTCGGCCCGCGGCGCGTGCCACTGACGCGGGTTGGCGTGGCGCCGCGCCATGTCCTCCTTCACGTCCACGGCCGGCGTCGGCGCGGCACGGCCACCTCCAGCATTCCCACGTACGGCCCGGCGTTGCGGATTCGGTACTGGGTCGCTCCAGCGCCCCCCCAGCCGCCCGGCACAGGCGATGCAGCCGGTGTCGACGAAGCCAAGCAGCCACGCTCGGCCGTTGAGGGTCAGCGGTGTGAAGTGCTCCCGCTTGACTCCGCGAGTCTAAACGGCGGCAACGTCCCGAGCACCGGCGGAATGTCGGGGGGCTGTCGCAGTAGCCCAGAGAGGAGGGCCACCGGCAAGCACACCGATGGCCAGCACCCAGAACAGGGGACGGCCCACCAGGACAGCGACGATGCCCTGGAGGCTACGGGGAGCGCTCGTGCTAACGCCGGCGGACAGGAGCGGTGGGGGCAGTCCTATTTAATTTTCGCGGTGAAGGTGGCCTTCCCGCCAGCGCTTGACAGTGACGGTTCCGCTCTTCGGGCTTAACACTTCGTGGAAGAGGGCAATCTCATAGGTCCCTGGCGGAACGTCCTTAATCTCGAAGGTTCCGTCCTTCCCGGTGAGCACGGCGTAGGGGTTGTCGGCGGTGAAGATTGCGCCACGCATGAAGTTGTGGATGTCGCATTTGAGGGTCATCCCACCGGCTTTCGTAATCTTCTTGGGAATCACCATCCCCTGCTTCGGCTCGGCCAAATTGATGACGGTGGTGGTCCCCAAATAGGAGTGGATGTTGTGGAGAATTGGGTCGCTGTTCTTCACTTGAAGTGTCGAATCCTTCGCGATGATTTGGACGTTGGGCTCGTAGTGGCAGCTCTTCTGGTCCACCATCGGCTGCGCCGGAAGGTCCATCTTCTTCCCGGACTTGATGTCCACCAGGTAGACGATGACATTTTCCACAGCGCCGTCGGCCGCGATAGTCCAGTCTGTCCATCAGTCGGGTCGAGCCACAGGTCCCCGGGTCCTGGGTGATGGTGATGGTCGCCGGTTTGGGCGGCGTCCCGTCGTACGAAATTTTTCCCGAAATCGTGCCCCGTTGGTGACAGGCGCCTCGGTGTACTGGGCAAAGGCCACGGAAGAGCAAAGGACCACTGCCAGCGCGCTCCAAGTCCGCATGGTCGCTCCTCTCTCGTTGTCCCAAAACCGAGCCGGGGGACATTCTAGGAATTACTTTTTTTTGTCAAGAAAATCCGTCTGCTCTGGAATTGACGCACCGCAATTATGGTTGTCTTTGCGGAAGCCTTATGCGGAGGCGAGGCGCCACCGTTCCGCAATTGCGCCCTAAGGGAAATCACGCCGGGGTGAACCTCGGACGGTGGTGCCTCGGCGCGAAACCGCCGCAGTGCGCGCAGCGCCGCGGTTCGTCTCCGTCGCTGAGTGCAAAGCCGGCTGCAAACATCGACGCCTCCCAGCCGGCCGGACCGCTGGCAAACCTCTCCAATCCGTGCGAGCGCTTGCCGTCTCGCCAGCGACGCCTTGAAGGACGATTCGTGGATGGTGGCCTCGGCATCCTGCGGCGAAGGGCCAGCGCCCGCGAGACGAGGCGTTCCGCTTCCTCAAAGCGCTCGCGGACGAGGAGCGCGTGCGCCGCAGGTCCAAGGCCTGCAAGGGACGCGTCGGCCGGCTCGGCGGCCTCCAGCAGACTTGCTCCAGTAGCAGGTCCCGCGGCTCGCTGCGGGCTTCCCCTGCCGGCCACGGGGCCGCGTTTCGGGCGGCATCGCCTCGGCCGCAGGTGCTGCTGACTGCGCTCCCGGGCCAGCGCAGCGATGCCGGCGACTGCGCCCCCGGCGACCAGGACGAGCCCCGCAAGCACCCAGGCCGGCGGCCCAGACGGGGCGCCCGTCCATCCCGCCGGACGGGCTCACCGCCGCCTTCGCTGCCCCCGTCCGCCCGCCTCCGCCTTCTGGGCCCTTCCGCTTGGCCTTGCCCCGGCCTCCGGCCCTGACGTCGGTGCGTGTGCCTGCCCGCGCCCGGCGCTTCCTGCGGCGAGTGGCTCTCCTGCCCGCTGGCGGCCGGCCCGCGCACGCCGCTGGTCGAAGCCCGGGTGAGACGCGTTGGCCTTCTCCTCGTGCTCGGCCGAGCCCTCGCCCCAGTCGAGGAGTTTAAAGTCGAGCTGTCGCCGGACGCGGTTGACGCTGCGCAGCTGGACGGTGGCAGCCTGGCCCACCCGGACGCGCCGCCCATCGCCCAGCACCAGCGCGTGCAGCCGCTCGTCGAAGCGCGAGCGCACCCCAAGGGCGTCTCGGGGGACCAGCCCTTCGACATGCTCGGCGTCGAGCTCGACGAAGACGCCGAAGTCGGTGACGCCGGAAACGGTGGCGCGGAAGCTTTCCCCCACCCGTGGCTCCATCAGGAGCGCCGCGTAGAAGGACGTCACGTCCCGCTCCACCTGCATGGCGGCGCGCTCCCGCTCCGAGGCCCGAGCCGCCATCACTCGCAGCGAATCCATCTCCTGCGCCAACTCGGCTGCCCTGCGCCCTCGACCCTGCCGCTGCCAGTGGGCCCGCAGAAGTCGGTGGACGAGGAGGTCCGGGTAGCGCCGGATGGGGGAAGTGAAGTGCAGGTACTCGTCCGCGGCGAGGCCGTAGTGCCCAACAGAATCGGGGGAGTAGATGGCCTGCATCATCGAGCGCAAGAGGACTTGGTTGAGGGCGCGCTGCTCCGGCTTGCCCTCGAGGTCTTGAATAAAGCGGTTTAACTCCAGGGACGTCGGGCGCCGGTTTCCCGGAACGCGAAGGCCGTGCGCGCGGGCCAGCTCGGCGAAGGCCTCCAGCTTCGCCTCATCCGGCTCCCCATGAAAGCGGTACACCGACGGCAGCCCTTGGCTTTGGAAGAATGCCGCCACCGCCTCGTTGGCCGCGAGCATGCACTCCTCCACCAGCCGGTGGCTCTCCTTGCGCTCGCGTCGTTCCATCCGCACCGGCTGACCTGACGCATCCACCACCACCTTGGTTTCCGGCAAGTCGAAGTCCAGCGCCCCGCGTGCCTCGCGCATTCGCCGCAGCGCCGAGGCCAGCCCGGCCAGCCGCTGGAACAGCGGAGCGAAGCCGTCGCGCCCCGGCACGCTTTGCCCGTCGAGCACAGCCTGCACTTCCTCGTAGGTGCACCGCGCGGCGCTGCGCATGACGGCTGGGTACAGCGTCGAGCGCCGGCGGACCGCCCCGTCCCAAACTCCATGTCCGCCACCAGGCACAGCCGGTCTTCGCCTGGCCGCAGCGAACAAATGCCGTTGGAGAGTCGCTCCGGTAGCATGGGCAACACGCGGTCCGGCAAATAGACGCTGGTCCCGCGGTGCAGCGCCTCGGCGTCGAGGGCGCTCCCAGGCTTCACGTAGTGGCTGACGTCGGCGATGGCCACCACCAGCCGGACGCCGCCTCCTGGAAGCGACTCCGCCCACACCGCGTCGTCGAAGTCGCGGGCATCCGCGCCGTCGATGGTGACCAGGTCCAAGCCCCGGAGGTCTCGACGGTTCTCCCCGCGCGCTTCGGCCTCCGAGACGCGCCCCTCAACGCGGGCCGCCTCGTCCATGACTGGCCCTGGGAAATGGTCGCTGAAGCCACGCGCCACCACCAGGGCCAGCACATCCTGGGAGGGGTTTCCGGGGCGACCGAGCGAACCCATCACCTCGCCCCGGAGGGGCTGTGCGCCGTCCGGGGGCGCCAATCGCACGCGCACCACGTCGCCGTCCTGGGCCAGTTGTGTCCGCGGCACCCGCACCACGCCGCCCACGGAGCTTTCGTGTGGGCGAACGACGGCTCCATCCCCTTGCAGCTGGTAGGTGCCGACCAGCTCCGAGCGCTGGCGTTCCAGAATGTCCAGGACTTCGGCCTCGGTGCGGCCGCCGCGCCGGTGCACGCGGATGCGCACCCGGTCGCCGTCCAGGGCCTTGGCCGCTTCCGGGGGCGGAACGAAGAAGTCCTCGTCTTCGCCGACATCGACGAAGCCGAAGCCACGCTCGTTCACCTGAAGGCGCCCCTCGCGCACCAAGCCGCCGGCGCGTCCGGTGCGTGTCGCGGCGGGTGCCGGTCGGCGGTCCGCCCCACTTGGCGCTGGCTGCGCGGACTTGGCCATCGCGAAACGCTTGCCGTCCCGACGCACGCTGCCGGCCCGCACCAACTCCGCCAGGGCGCGCTCGGCCGCAGCACGTTTGTCGGGCGGCAGCCCCGAGCGCCGCAGGAGGTCCTGCAGCCCAAGCGGGTGGCCGGCAGCCCCAAGCGCCTTGAGTAGCACTGCGGGTTTCAGCGGCATGCGCGCGGCGCCGGAAGTCAGGCCTTCACCGAGACAGTGACGCGGACCGTCTTGTGGACTTGCGCGGGTGCGAACGCTTTGGCCAGAAAGAAGTCGACGTCAAACACCCCTGGGTTGCGTGGGGTGAAGAAGAACTCACGCACTCCAGGCCCGCTTTGCGTGGGATGAAAAATAGCCTCCCGCAAGCCTACCCGCTTGGCAACGGTGGGCTCGATGGCCCACATATGTCCGCTGCGCTCGGGCAGGGTGACGCTGAGGCCATTGTTCATCCGCACTTCCAAGGGCCCGTCCACCTCACTGACGTTGACTTCAAGGACGTCCAAGTTGTCACGGGAGACGCTGCGCAACTCATGCGGTCGCAGCTCCACGACTTCCACCGCCACCCGCCCTCCCCAACCGGACGTCTTGTCCATCACGCCCGAGACCTGCACCTGGTGCCCGATGGACTTCCGGAGGGACTTGCCCAACTTCCCTTCAAGTAGGAAAGACACCTGCTGTCGCGTGCCGCCGTTGGACACCACCAGCACAAAGGCGTCACCCGTCATCTCCAGGGCACCGCGCAGCGTGGCAAAGCCTCGCATGCCAGCCCCCATCCCCGGGTTGGACACCTGCTCCAATTCCCCGGGGGACAGGTAGCTCAGCTTCAATGGGGCCGGCGCCGGCTCAACTCCTTCTGCCTCCGGCTTCTTCGCCGAGTACTTACGGACATCCACCGTCCCGCCGTAGTTGTGCGTCTTCCGGATGAGGCCCGTCACGCTGACCTTGTGGTCGACGTAGGCCGGAAGCACCTCCTGGTCCGGCCCCTGCAGAAGGAAGGCAAGCTCTCGCTTGTCCCGGCCCACCACATGAAGACAGGGCAGCCCGTCCTTCACCACCAGACGGCCCTTGAGGCTTCCTTCGCCGGTGACACCCCGGCCAGCCGCGGCGGTGAGAATCTGCTCCATCTCGCGCCGGGTTAAGGACTCGCCGACCGGCGGCAACTTGGTGGCCCGCGGCCGCTGCCGCTCCGGTAGCCGGCTTGGGACGCCGGGCGCTGCATTCCGGACCGCTGCGACAGCCGGCTTCGCAACCGCTGCAGCCCTCAAACGGGCGACAGCGGTCGCCACCTTGCGCGTGGCGCTCTTCAAGAGTCCAACTTTCCTGGGGGGTTTCTTGGGTGGGGTCTTCACCGGACGCTTTTTCGCCCGAGCCCCAGTCCTAGCCTTCGACGTCACGGCTGGCCTCCTAACGTCCTGGCCCTCCGGTTGTCAATCTAAGTCCCTCAAATTCCTAAAAAATTGTGCCACAGTGGGTCTCTCGCCATGGACCAGGCCCTACTGACAGTCGCTGAGGCACAAGGCCGCATTCTGGCGGCCTGCCAGCCTCTCAGCCCCGAGTGGGCTCCGGTGCAGGACGCTGTCGGGCGCGCATTGGCCGAGGAGGTGGTGGCGCGCGTCACCCAGCCGCCCTGGGACAATTCTGCAATGGACGGTTACGCGTTACGCGCAGCGGACGCGGCGCAGCCGGGCGCGCGTCTGCGCGTGGTGGAAGCCATTTACGCCGGCGACAGCCCCACCCGGGCTCTCGGAAGAGGCGAGGCGGCCCGCATCATGACTGGCGCGCCGTTGCCCCAGGGCGCCACAGCCGTCGTCATGCAGGAGCGGGCGCGCGCTTTCGAAGGGCCGGGCCTCGGCGGCGTGGAAGTGCTGGACGCGGTGGTGGCCGGCACCAACGTGCGCCTGGCGGGTGAGGACGCGAAAGCCGGGGAGTTGTTGTTGCCCCGGGGCACCGGCCTCGGCATCCCAGAGGCGGCACTGCTGTGGGGACAGTGCCTCACCGGAGTTTCGGTGCCGCGCCGCCCGCGGGTGGCCATCCTCGCCACCGGAGATGAGTTGTGCCGGCCCGACACCCTTCTGCCGGGGCACATTGTGGACACCAACTCCCCCTCGCTGGGCCTCGCGGTCGGCCGCATCGGCGGCGTTGCAGAGCTTTTGGGCATCGCCCGCGACAACGTCGAGGACGTCAAGCGACTCCTCGCGCAGGCCCTCGACGCCGACGTCGTCCTCACCAGCGCCGGCATGTCGGTGGGCGAAAAGGACTTCGTGCGCAGCGCCTTCGAGCAGCTGGGCGTCGTCAGCGACTTCTGGGGCATCGCCATCAAGCCCGGAAAGCCGGTGGCCTTTGCCCGTCGGGAGCGCACCCTCGTCTTCGGGCTCCCCGGCAATCCCACCTCGTCGCTGGTGGCGTTCGAACTGTTTGTGCGGCCGGCACTTCGCCGGCTTCTCGGACACCTGGACGTGCTGCCACAGCCGGTGCTCGCGCGGACGGCGGTGGCGCTGCGGAAACGTGCCGGGCTTGCACACTACCTCCGGGTGCGGGCAACCTTCCGGGACGGAGAGCTGTGGGCCGAGCCTCTCAGCAGCCAGACGTCCGGCGCGGTGCGGTCCGCTTCCACCGCCACGCACCTTCTGCACTTTCCCATGGAGGCCATTAGCTTGGGTCTGGGAGACCCAGTGCAGCTCCTCGCTGTTTCCTGGGGTCCGGCCGCAACGGCGGCCTAGAAGGCGCATCTTTAAAGGGGCTTATGCTCGAGACGCCACAGTCGCTTCCCCGACGGACCCACCGGCTGGAGCTGTACAGCGAAGCTCCGTTGCCCACGGCGCGGGGGACGTTTCGAATTGTCGTTTTCCGGGAGAAGGGCTCGGCGCGCGAGCACGTGGCCATGGTGATGGGGGAAGTCTTCGGACAAGAGGGCGTCCCGGTTCGGGTGCATTCGGAGTGCTTGACCAGCGAGGTGCTGGGAAGCCTCAAGTGCGATTGTCGCCAACAGCTCGACCGAGCACTGGACTACGTCGCAGCCCGGGGCCGCGGCGTGGTGCTCTACCTGCGCCAGGAGGGCCGCGGGATTGGACTTGGCAACAAGGTGAAAGCCTATGCGCTGCAGGCCAAGGGCTTGGATACCTACGAGGCCAATCGGCGGCTTGGCTTCCCGGATGACATGCGCAGCTATGACGTCGCTGCCGACATGCTGCGGCTGCTCGGCGTGCGCAGTGTGGACCTCATCACCAACAACCCGCTGAAAATTGCCGGGCTGGTGGAGGAAGGCGTCCCGGTCCGCAGCCGCATCCCTTCCCCGGCGTCGCACAATCCGCATAACGTGGACTACCTGCGGACCAAGCGCGAGCGCACGGGGCACCTGATTGAGCTCTTCGGGGAGGACGACCAGTCGGCGAGGGCAAGCTAGCGCCCCGGGGTCGCCTCGGTCGCTGTTTCACGTCACCTTCTGGGGAGTTCGGGGCTCCATCCCCAGCCCAGGACCTCGCACGCGCGTCTACGGAGGGAATACCTCGTGCGTCGAGGTGCGTTGCGCCGAGCGACTGCTCATCTTTGACCTTGGCTCTGGCGCCCGTGCTCTGGGCGAGGCCCTCCGGACGCGCGCGGCGCCTGCCAGCGCGGACCTTTTCCTGTCGCACTACCACTACGACCACCTGCAGGGTCTGCCCTTCTTCTCGCCGATGTTCGACGCGCGGAACCGCTTCGTTATCCGCGGGCCGACGCGTGCGCAGCGCGATGTCCAGTCCATTTTGGCGGGCCAAATGTCTCCGCCCTATTTCCCAGTCACGGCGGAGGCAGTCTTCCTCGCACAGGTGGAGTACCGGCCAATCGCCGCCGGGGACGTCGTCCAGCTCGGCGAGGCCCAGGTGCGGGCCCTGGAGTTGCACCACCCCGGCGGCGCGCTTGGCTACCGCGTCGACTTCCAGGGGCGAAGCGTGGTGTACGCCACCGACATCGAGCATGGAAGCGCGGTCGATGGGCAATTATCCAACTTTGCCCGCGACACGGACGTCCTCATCTACGACGCGATGTACACGCCCGAGGAGTACGTCGGCCCACCCGGAAAGCTTGGCTGGGGCCACAGCAGCTGGACTGCGGCGGTGGAGGCAGCCAGGGCGGCCCATGCCAAGAAGCTGGTCCTCTTTCACCACGACCCGGAGCGCGATGATGGCGCCCTTCGGGCCGTCGAGCGCAAGGCGCGCCGTCTCTTCCCTGGAACGCTCGCGGCACGTGAAGGCCTGACGTTGAAGTTGGACCAGGAGGCGCGGGGCTCCAGTCTGCGCGCGACGCACCTGCCCGCCGCGCGGGGTGCAGGATAGCCTCGCGGTGGCTTACCGCCAGACCGGCGACTGGCCGTGGGTGGTCGCCCGTTCCACAGCTCGCCGCAACCCGAGGTAGGGCAACCGTTTCAGTGCCTCGGGCACCGAAAGCCAGGCAAACGCCTGGTGCTCGGGGCCGAGTCGCACCGGCGCGTCACCTTCCCAAACGGCTGCGAAGGCCTCCTCGCGGGCCACCACCGGGGGGCTCGCTTCGCCCAGTGCGAAAGCGTGCCGGTAGTGCAGCGGACGGACGCGGAGGGCGTGCCCCGTTTCTTCGGCCAACTCGCGCTCCGCGGCGGCCTCCGCCGTCTCGCGGGCCTCTCGCCGTCCGGTGACGGGCTGCCAAAAGCCGCCCTTCTCGGTGGTCCGCAACAGGAGCAGCACTTCCATCCCGGCGCGCCCTTCCCGCGTCACGGTGACGGAGACGGTGTCCACGTCCGGCTGGCCTTCCTCCACCTCGCATTCCCAGACGTCCCCATAGGCCCGGGCCAGGGCCCCCTCCACCGCTTCCCAGCCCGGGGCCCGCCCCAGCTCACGCTCCATGGACGTCACCCCAGCCTCGGCGATGCCGCAGGGGAGAATTAAGGAAAAGTCCTCCATCGCGGGGTTCACATTGAGGGCAAACCCGTGGGTGGTGACCCACCGCGCGATGTGCACGCCGATGGCGGCGATTTTGCGGGCGTCCTTGCCCTCTTCGCCAAGCCAAACCCCGGGCCAGCGCGGCAGCCGTCCGGTGGACAGCCCGAAGCCGGCCAGGCCGTGGATGAGGCCTGCTTCGACACTTCGGACGTAGGCGCGGACGTCGGCCCGCGGCCCGGCCAAGTCGAGCACCGGGTAGCCCACCAGCTGCCCGGGCCCATGGTAGGTGACGTCCCCTCCGCGGTCGGTCGCGTGGACGGCTACCCCGCGCTGGCTTAGCTCCTCGGTGGAAGCCAGGACGTTGGAGGGCTTGGCCCCGCGGCCCAGCGTGACGGTGGGTGGATGCTCGAGCAACAGGAGTGTGTCGCCCACCGTCCCGGCCCGACGCGCCCGCGCCAGCTGCTCCTGCAGCACCAGCCCGTCCGGATATTCCACGCGCCCGAGCCGCAGCACCCGAAGAGAACGCGAACTCATCCGTCCCGAGTCACCGGCTGCAGAAGCGCCACGGCGCGCTCCACGCAGCCACGGCAGATGAAGGCCCCAGCCGGCCCTGCCACCAGGCGCCCCACTTCGGTGGAGGGGCGACAACAAAAGCTACACCAAGCGGATTGGCTCGCCTCGGCAAGCACCGCGACCCGCTCGAGGAAGGGCCTGGTTCCATCCCCGGGCAGAGTCTCAGCCAACCGTCGAGCGTGCCGCAGGAGCTGCTCGGCTCGCGCGGCTCGGCCGCCCGCCTGGCATGCGCGCGCCGCTTGTTCGAGCAATTCCTGGGCTAACCGAAGGTCCCCGGTGCGCTCGGCGGCTTGGGCAGACATCAACAGCTGGCGGACGTCGTCGGCCACGGCATGTCTCAGGCCATGTCGAGGAACAGCGTCTCCGGCCGTTCGAGGTGGTGAATCAGTGCGTAGGTGGCGTCGGCGGCGACCTGCCCGTCAATGACTCGGTGGTCGAAGGAGAGCGAGACGTTGCCCACGTCCCGAATCACCATTTGCTCCTCCACCACCACCGGCCGCCGCCGAATCCGGTGGATGCCGAGGATGGCCACCTCCGGGTAATTGATGATGGGTGTGGCGAACAGGCCGCCGGAAGTGCCGAGCGAACTGATGGTGAAGGTGCCGCCGGAGAGCTCCTCCATTTTCAACTGCTTGGTCCGCGCGGCCGCGGCCAGTCGAGCAATTTCCGCGGCCAGCTGACGCAAGGTGAGCCGGGCGACGTCCTTCACCACGGGCACGATGAGCCCGTCGTCGGTGGCGGCAGCGATGCCGAAGTTGTAAGCGGCGCGCAGCACCAGCTCCTGGGTGGCGTCGTCGAAGTTGGCATTGAGGGTGGGAAAACGGGCCATGACTGGCAGCAGCGCCTTACAGAAGAAGGGCAGGAACGAAAGCCGCGTCTCATCCCCGGCGGCCGCCAGCGACTCGTTGAGACGCTTCCGCAGCCTCAGCAGCTCGGTGAAGTCCGCCTCTTCCACGAAGGTGGCATGCGGAGCGGTGAATTTGCTGCGCACAATTTTCTCCGCAATTCGCTTCCGGAGACCCCGAAGGGGGATGCGCTGGTCGACGCTGGCATGCTGCAGGGGCACCAGCCGAGGGACTTCTCGCGGGGCCGGCGCCGATTCCGCGCCGTTGCCCAGCACGGCCACGAGATCCGCCTTGAGGACTCGACCCTGCGGTCCACTGCCGGGAATGGCGCCGAGGTCAATGCCGTGCTCTCGCGCCATCCGACGCGTCACCGGCGTCGCCAGCACCTTGGAAACCTCGCGCGCTTCCGAAACGGAGGCGGCGGCTACCTTGATGCCCACCGGCAGCGGCGTGGACGGCGCGACGGCAGTCGAGGGGCCGCCGGAGTCGACTTCCAGCGTGACCAGTGGGGCGTGCACCTTGGCCATCTCGCCCACCTTGCCGTGGACCCCCAGCACCTTGCCGGCGCGTGGCGTCGGCACCGTGACGGTGGCCTTGTCCGTCATCAATTCCACCAGGGCCTGGTCCTCGGCGACGACGTCTCCGGGCGACACCAGCCATTGGACAATTTCTCCCTCGACGACGCCCTCGCCGAGGTCCGGAAGCTTGAACTCGAAGGTGGGCAAGGCGGCTCCCTAGGGGTTCTGCGGGTGAGCGTCAGGCGTGGCGTCCCTGCTCCATCAGCCCTTGCAGAAAGAACTCGGCCGCGCGGTAGCTGGAGCGTACCAGCGGACCTGCCGCGACGTAGAGAAAGCCCATCTCCGCAGCGGCCTCACGGTAGACGGCGAATTGTGCCGGGGAGACGAAGCGGGCGACCCGCAGGTGGTACTGGGAGGGCTGCAGGTACTGACCGAGGGTGAGGACGTCCACCCCCACGTCACGCAGGTCGCGGAAGGTCTGCTCTAGCTCGGCGTCCGTCTCTCCGAGGCCGAGCATCACCGAAGTCTTGGTGTACAGCTTTTCCGGGCGGCCCTTGAGGTATTCCAGCACCCGCAGCGACTGCCGGTAGCCAGCCCGGCGGTCCCGCACGGTGGGCGTCAGCCGCTCGACGGTCTCGATGTTGTGCGCCACCACATGTGGACGCGCCTCCGCCACCGTGGCCAAGTCACACTCCACGCCTTGGAAGTCCGGAATCAGGACCTCCACCGTGGTCGTTGGGCTCTCGTGACGCAGGGCGCGGATGGCTGCAGCGAAATGCCCGGCCCCGCCATCGGGTCGGTCGTCGCGGTTGACCGACGTCACCACGATGTAGGCGAGGCTCAGCTCCTTTACGGCCCGGGCCAGGTGCTGGGGCTCGTCTGGGTCCAGGGGCAACGGAGCTCCCACCTTCACGTGGCAGAAACGGCACGCCCGGGTGCAGACCTCCCCCATCAGCATCACGGTGGCCGTGCCACCACCCCAGCACTCGGCGATGTTTGGACAGCGGGCCTCCTCGCACACGGTGGCAAGCTTTGTCTGGCGGACGATTGCCTTCACCCGCTCGTAGCCTTCGCCGTGCGGGAGCCGCACCTTCAGCCAGTCGGGCTTCTGGCCTGGGGCGGCTTGCGGCAACGGGAAGCGGTCGGGTGTGGCCATGGGGCGTCGGGCGAGAGTGTAACGTCACTCCCCACCGCGAGCATGAAACGATGCAAAAGCGTCGGGCTCGGGGCGGGGGTGCCCAGGGCTAAATGTGGATGGGGTGCCCCAGAGTCATCTCCGCCGACTCCTTCAGAATCTCCGACAGTGTCGGGTGGGCGTGCATGGTGCGGCCGAGCTCCTCGGTGGTGGTCTCCAGCCGGAGCGCGATGCAGGCTTCGGCCAACAGCTCGGTGGCGTGCGGCCCGACCAAGTGCACGCCCAGCACCTCGTCGTACTTCTTCTCTGAGACCACCTTGCAAAACCCGAGGCCCTGCTCGTCGGACATGGTGGCCTTGATGATGGCCGTAAAGGGAAAGATGCCCGTCTTGACGTCGTAGCCCCGCTCGCGCGCCTTCTTCTCGGTCAGGCCGACGCTCGCCACCTCGGGGTAGCAATAGGTGGCGTTGGGGGTGAGGTCATAGTTGATGGGCGTCACGTCCTGACCGGCCAAGTCCTCGACCGCCAGGATGCCCTCGGCAAACGCGACGTGCGCCAGCATCGGCGTCGGAACGACGTCGCCGATGGCGTAGACGCCGGGCTCGGTGGTCCGCATCAGCCCGTCGGTGGGAATGAAGCCCTTGTCCAGCTTGATGTTGGTGTTCTCGAGGCCCAGCCCGTCGGTGAATGGGGAGCGTCCGACGGCAGAAAGAAGGATGGCCGACTCCAGCGTCTTCACCCCAGCGGGCGTCTGCATGGTCACCCGCACCCCTTTGCCGCCGGGCTCCACCTTGTCCACCCGCGCCGAGAGTTCGAAGTCGATTTTTCGCTTCCGGAACTGCTTCTCGAGCTCCTTGCTGATGTCCTCGTCCTCGATGGGCAACAGGTGCGGGAGAAATTCAAGGACAGTGGCTTTGGAGCCGACGTGCGCGAAGATGGAGGCAAACTCACAGCCCACTGCGCCGGCCCCGACGACGATGATGCTTTCGGGGACCTTTTCGAGCTCGAGAATGGAGTCGGAGTTGTAGACCAACTTGTGGTCGACCGGGATGCTGGGCAGCGTCTTACAGATGCTGCCCGAGGCGATGATGGTCTTCTTGGCGTCGAGGGTTTGTTTCTCTCCAGTCGCCAGGGCGACTTCCACTTTCCCCTTGCCGGAGATGCGGCCGGTGCCTTTGAAGACTTGGACCTTGTTCTTCTTCATGAGGTAGTCGACGCCGTTGGCCCCTTTGGTGACCACCTCGGCCTTGTGTTTCATGGCCTGGGCCCAGTTGATGGCCGGGCTCTTCAGGTCGATGCCGAAGTCCGCTGCCTGCAGCACATGGGACCACAGTTCAGCGGTCCAGAGCAGCGACTTGGTGGGGATGCAGCCGCGGAGGAGGCACGTTCCGCCGAGCCGCTTGTCCTTCTCGATGATGGCCGTCTTGAGGCCAAGCTGGCCGGCGCGGACAGCGGCGACGTAACCGCCTGGGCCTGCGCCGATGATGACCACGTCGAAAGTCTCAGCCAAGGTTGACTCCTCCGCCCCCATTCACCGAAGAGGGGCGCCGGGGGGATAACCCCGCCTCGCGGAGACATCAAGGTTCAGCTCTAGCAAGCCCACCATGCAGTCACTGCACGTCAGGCCCCCGACCGTCTCCCCACCACCGCGTTTCCCTACGCGGACGCTGGTCCTGATGGTGCTGGCGCTCGCTGCGACGCTCCATTTCTTTTGGCGCACCCACCGGCAGGTGCCGACGCGCGCTCGCGTCGTGACCCCGGAAGTCAAGTTGAAGTCCACCGCGAGCCCCTAATGAAGGTGGTCATCGTCGGGGGCGGGTTGGTGGGATGCGCGGTGGCACTCCGGCTGGTGAAAGCTGGCGCCGACGTCACTGTGGTGGAGCGCAGCGTTCCTGGGGCCGAGGCGTCCAGCGCCGCAGCCGGCATCCTCGCACCCCAGGCCGAGTCGGAAGGACCCGGGCCCTTCCTGTCGCTGTGCTTAAGAAGCCGCGCGCTCTACCCGGGCTTCGTCGAAGAGGTGGTGGCGCTCTCCGGCATTGGGGTGGGCTTTCGGGCCTCAGGTGTGCTGCACCTCGCCTTTGGCGAGGCTTCGCTCGAACGACTGCGAGTGCGTGTCGCCCTTCAGCGAAGCATTGGCCTCAACGCGGAACTCCTCGACGGGCGCGCGGTACTTGGCCTCGAGCCGGCGTTAAATCCAGCCTTCCAGGGCGCAGCCCACTTCCCCGAAGACGCTTCGGTTGACAACCGCCTCTTGGTCCGCGCCGTGTCCATGGCCGCCGCGCGCGCCGGCGTCCGTTTCGTCGCCGGACACGTGCGTGCGCTGCTGGAGCTGGCCGGCCGCGTTGGTGGCGTGGATGTGGACGGGGCGCGGCTGGAAGCGGACGCCGTGGTGGTGGCGGCCGGAGCGTGGACGGGACTGGTCCCCGGCTGCGGGGTGTCGCCTCGTCAGGTGCGCCCGGCGCGCGGGCAGATGGTGATGTTGCGTTCGCGCTTGCCACTCTTCCAGCGGGTCGTCTTCTCGGACCAGGGCTACCTGGTGCCCCGCGACGACGGCCACCTGTTGGCTGGAAGCACCCTGGAATTTGAAGGCTTCGCCAAAGAGGTCACCGTGGCTGGCCTCAAGCACATTCTCGCCCTGGCGCTGGAACTGGCCCCCGGGCTGGCCAACCTCCCAGTGGTGGAGGTGTGGGCTGGCCTTCGCCCCTTCACCGAGGACCACCTGCCCATTTTGGGGGCTGGCCCCCTTCCCGGTCTGTTCCTCGCCAGCGGACATTTCCGCAATGGCATCCTTCTGGCCCCAGTCACCGCCGAGCTTCTCGCCCAAGCCGTCCTGGCGCAGGCACCGTCGCTGTCCCTCGAGCCATTCCGTTGGGACCGGCCGGGAATTACTTGAAAGGTCCCCTTCTCTGGAGTCGACTCGACCCCAGGGGCACACCCGCCCCCCGTGGTCAAGGCCGAGGAGCCCCCCTAGGATGGCTTTCGTGGAGACCCTCGCAGCGCCGACGCGCATCCTGATTGTGGATGATGACGCTTCGGTTCGGGACGTCATCAGCGTCCTACTTCAGGAAGAAGGCTATGAGTGTCGCACCGCAGCCGGCGCAGAGGAGGCACTGGACATCGCAGCCCAGGAGGCTCCGCCACTCGTCATCAGCGACATGAAGATGCCGGGCCGAGACGGGATTTGGCTCCTGGAGGCATTTCGCGAACGCCACCCCGAGACGGCGGTGGTGATGCTCACCGGCTACGGTGACACCGAGGCCGCGGTCGACTGCCTTCGCCGCGGCGCGGTGGACTACTTACTGAAGCCGCCCAAGCTGACGGACCTCATCCGCGCCATTGAGCGGGCCCTGGCCAAGCGCCGCATTGAGTTGGCCCGCAAGCGCTACCAGAAGAAGCTTGAGCGGAAAGTGCGAGACCGCACGGCTGAGCTGCGAAGCGCCTTCAAGGACATCGCGCAGACGTACCAAAACACTCTGCTGGCACTCGTCGCGGCCCTGGACGCGCGCGAGCATGAGACATCGGACCACAGCCAGCGTGTGGTGAAATATACCACCGCCATCGCCGAGCGCCTCTCGATGCATGGACCCGACCTCGAGGAGTTGGGCCGGGGGGCGCTTTTGCACGACGTTGGAAAAATCGGCGTTCCAGACGCCGTCCTGCTGAAGCCGGGAAAACTGACCACCGAGGAATGGGGCGAGATGCGCAAGCACCCGGACATCGGTTACCAGATGATTCAGTCCATCCCCTTTTTGGCCACGCCGGCCACCATCGTCCTCTCTCACCAGGAGCGCTTCGACGGCGGCGGCTACCCTCGGCGGCTCCGCGGCGAAGAAATCCACATCGGCGCCCGCATTTTCGCCGTGGCGGACACGCTGGACGCGATGACGTCGGACCGACCCTACCGGAAGGCGACGTCCTTCGAAAACGCGATGGCCGAGGTGCAGCGCTGCGCCGGCTCACAATTCGACCCCGAAGTGGTGCGCGCCTTCGCCGACATTGGCGTGGACGGCCTGCGGAAAATCCGCCTCGACATGGCCCAGGCGCGCGCGCGGGGACCGCAGCAGCTGGCCCGAGACGCCGACCAGGCCGAGGCCAACCTCGAGGCGGCGCTCGAGGCGCTGCCGGCAGTGGCTCAGCGGTAGAGTTCGACGCCCCCGGAACGAAACTCCTCACTCTTCTCCTTGAGTCCTTGCGCCAGGGCTTGGGCCTCCTCCAACCCTTGAGCAGCCGCGTAGGCCCGCACGTCCTCGGTGATGCGCATCGAACAGAAGTGGGGACCGCACATCGAGCAAAAGTGCGCCACCTTGGCCCCTTCGGCGGGCAGCGTCGCGTCGTGAAAGGCCCGCGCCCGTTCTGGGTCGAGGGAGAGGTTGAACTGGTCCTCCCAGCGAAATTCGAAGCGGGCCTTGCTTAACGCATTGTCTCGCGCTTGCGCCCCGGGGTGGCCTTTCGCCAGGTCGGCGGCGTGGGCTGCAATCTTGTAGACAATGACGCCTTCCTTCACGTCGTCACGGTTGGGCAGCCCGAGATGCTCCTTTGGCGTCACATAGCAAAGCATCGCGGTACCGAACCAGCCAATCATCGCCGCGCCAATCCCGCTCGTGAAATGGTCGTAGCCGGGAGCGATGTCGGTGGTGAGCGGCCCGAGCGTGTAAAAGGGCGCTTCGTCACAGGCCGTTAACTGCCGCGTCATGTTCTCCTGCACCAGCTGCATCGGGACGTGCCCCGGTCCCTCCACCATCACCTGCACCTCGTGCTGCCAAGCCACCCGGGTGAGCTCGCCCAGCGTCTCCAGCTCAGCAAACTGGGCCCGGTCATTGGCGTCGGCGATGCTGCCCGGCCGAAGCCCGTCCCCGAGCGAAAAGCTGACGTCGTATGCCCGGAGGATGTCGCAGATGTCCTCAAAGTGGGTGTAGAGGAAATTCTCCTGGTGGTGAGCGAGACACCACTTGGCGAGAATGCTGCCTCCGCGGCTGACGATGCCTGTCACCCGGTTTGCCGTCAGGGGGATGTACGCCAGCCGTACGCCGGCGTGGATGGTGAAGTAGTCCACCCCCTGCTCGGCCTGCTCCACCAGGGTGTCGCGGAACAACTCCCAGCTCAGCTCTTCGGCCCTCCCGCCCACCTTCTCCAGCGCCTGATAGATGGGAACGGTGCCAATGGGAACTGGGCTGTTGCGCAATATCCACTCGCGCGTCTCGTGGATGTGCGGCCCGGTGGACAGGTCCATCACCGTGTCGGCCCCCCAGCGGATGGCCCACACCAGCTTCTCCACCTCCTCCTCGATGGAGGAGGTGACCGCGGAGTTGCCGATGTTGGCGTTGATTTTCACGAGGAAGTTCCGGCCGATGACCATCGGCTCGAGCTCCGGGTGATTGACGTTGGCCGGGATGATGGCGCGGCCTCGCGCCACCTCGGCGCGGACGAAGTCCGGGGTAATTTCTCGGGGAACAGCCGCCCCCCAGGCCTGCCCTGGGTGCTGGGCCTCCAGGGCCGCCTCCGCCCGAAGGTTCTCCCGCAGTGCCACGGCCTCCATTTCTTCGGTGACGATGCCCGCGCGGGCATAGTGCAGCTGGGTGACGTTGCGGCCAGGCTTGGCTGCCAGCGGTCGTCGCCGGTGCGGGAAACGAAGTCCAGCCAATCGGACGTCCTCCTCGTTCAGGCGGGCGGCGAGGCTCGACAGCCGCCCCCGCTCCTCCACGTCACCGCGCGCGAGCGTCCAACCGCGACGGGACGGTAGAAGACCGGCGCGCAAGTCGATGGACACCTCGGGGTCCGTGTAGGGACCGCTGGCGTCGTACACGCGCACAGACGGATTGGGTGTCTGCCGTGCGTCCGGGCCGTGGCCGACCCGCGTCGGCGTCTGCGCAATTTCGCGAACGGACACCCGAACGTCGGGATACAGCGTTCCGCGCAGGTACACCTTGCGTGAAGCGGGCAGCGGGCCGCGGGTAATGCCGGCCAGCGCGGCTGGGTCGACGGTCAGTTTCTCGGTGGCCATGGTGTGCGTTTCCTCCGCCGGCATGACCCGGGTCAGGTTCGAAGGGTTTGGCGTCGCCGCGCCGTCTCAGCCCGTCTTCCGGGGGCTCCCCTACGCGTTTCTTCCAGGGCATGTGGCCATGGGTCGCCAAGGGGTGTCAATGGAGGCGCTGACGCCTACTCAACAGTCGAGCGGGCGTGTAACCCATTGAAAGGACTTGTCACCAGAGGGACACAAACGCAGCCCAAGCGGAACCCGGCGCAGGGCGTATACGTTCTAACCCCGTGTCCCTGGCCTCTTCCGCAGCGCCGGTTGTCCAAGCTCCGCCGGCTCCAAGCTCGTCCTTCCATGAGCGCCCCGTCCAGCCGGAGCGCGCCAAGGAGCCGCTGCGCCCGGAACGCCAAGCGTTGCTCAAGGCCCGCATCAAGGACCTTCAACTGCAGCTGGCGGGCACCCCACTCGAGCGGTTGATTCAACAGCTGTATGCCGAGCTCGAGGCGAAGGGCGTGGACCTGCGCCCGCAGTGCTACCTCTCCGACGAATGGGGCTGTCCGGACGGCATCCCCGTCATTGGCATCCCTTTTTACCTGGCCAACCCCCAGCTGCAGTCCATCGAGGGCGAGCTCGGCGGCGGCGTGGAAAGCGAACGCGACATCCTCATGTACCTTCGCCACGAGGCTGGCCACGCTTTTGCCTATGCCCACCGGCTGTACGAGACGCCGGCCTGGAAGCAACTCTTCGGCGACTACCACCAGCCTTACAACGAGGAATACAAGCCGAAGCCCTTCAGCCGCCGTTACGTCAACCACATTCCCGGTTGGTACGCGCAGAAGCATCCCGACGAGGACTTCGCCGAGACTTTCGCAGTCTGGCTAACTCCAGGCCTGGACTGGCGCCACCGTTACCGAAATTGGCCGGCCCTCAAGAAGCTGACCTACGTGGACATGCTGGCCCAGGAATTGGGCCACAAGCCGACGGAAGTCCGTCTTGAGACGCACGACATCGACGCCGACCAAATGGAGGAGACGGTCGCCGACTACTACCATTCGCGCGAGCTCACCGAGCGCGCCGATTTGGAGATTGGCGAGAAGTTAGACCAGGAGCTGTTTCTCCTGTTTGAGCCGCCGGGCGCCGCGCCACTGGCCGCCTCGCAGCTCCTCATCGACGAGCGCCAGACTCTCATCCAGGCCGCCTCTCAGTACACCGGCGTCCAGCGCGCCGTGGTGCGCAGCGTGGTCGACCACCTCATCGCGCGCACCGGACAGCTCAAGCTCACCGCCCAGGCAGACCTTCGCTCCGCGTACATCACCCGCGCGAGCTCACTCGTCACTGCGCTCGCGATGAACGACCTCTACACCGGACGACTCTTCGACGCCGACTGAGGCCCCGACGCGTTGGCGTCGCGGACACGAGACGTGTATTCTGTCGTCTCGCGCATGGCACTTCCGCCGCTGAAGCTCGCGGTTCTCCACTATCAGCCGAAGGGTGAGGAACTCGATCCCGTCGTCACCGAGGTGGTGGAGGCCTGTCAGGAGCTCGGGCACCAAGTCACGAAGGTTGGCGTCGACGACCGCGTCCCGGAAATTCTGCGGGACGTGCAGAAGAGCAAATGCGACCTGGTGTTCAACCTCTGCGAGACGTTCGCCGAGGACTACCGGATGGAGGTGAACATCGCGGCCCTGATGGAGCTGGCTCAGCTGAAGTTCACCGGCAGCGGCACGGCCGGACTGCTGCTGGCGCAGGACAAGGTGCTCACCAAGCAGATTCTCGAATTCCACGAAGTCCGCACCGCGAATTTCGCCACCTTCGAGAACGACACCTTCGAGACCAAAGGCACGCTCCGCTTTCCGCTCATCGTCAAGCCAGCACGCTCTGACGCCTCCATCGGCATCGGCCGTCACTCGGTGGTGCAGAACTGGCAAGAGCTCACCGAGCGGGTGCGGGACATCCGCGACGACTTGCAAGACGAGGCCCTGGCCGAGGAATTCATCGAGGGGCGCGAGGTGTACGTCGGACTGGTCGGCCCCAGCGCCGCTCCAGAGATGCTTCCCATTGTGGAGATGGACTTCGGCAATTGGTCCGCCGCCCAGCCCCGCGTCTCCGACCGAGAAGTGAAGTTTGCCCCTGAAACCGAAGGCAGCCCTCGGCTGGTGATGGCCCGCGACCTCTCCGACGAGCTGCGCGCCAGAATTGAGCGAGCAGCGAGGCTCGCCTACCGCGCCCTCAAGCTCCGCGACTACGCCCGGCTGGATTTTCGCATCGCTCGAACCGGCGAGGCCTACATCCTCGAGGCCAACCCCAACCCGTACCTCGAGAAGCGAGGCGAGTTGGCGATGGCCGCCGCCGACCGAGGCTGGTCCTATACACAGCTGGTGGAGCGCATTCTGGAATCCGCCGCCAAGCGTTACCACCTCACCGTCGGCCAGCCCCGTCGAAGCCGTGCGGCGCCGCAGCCGACCGGCACCTAAGCCACAGCTTCAAGCGACTTCTCTCCCCCCGGACTGCAGCGGCCAGTGGTAGGGTGCCGCGACTTAGGGCCGGGTTACACGCGGGACGCCCGAGCGGCGCCCCGAGGATGAGGGAGGGTTAGCGAATGAGGAAGACTTATGTGGTGCTGGGCGCAACGCTCGCCACAGCCCTGGCCGTGGCTTGCAGCAGCACCCCGCTCGGACCAGTTCTCTACATCATCGACGGCGGCTGTCCATCGGTGCCGGTGGACATTGTGGGGACCAACGTCACGCTGAATGGCTCGTGCAACCTCGGCCAAGCCGGTGCGTATACGCTGAGCGCAACGCTCCCCATCACCATCGGAGCATGCGGCCCCGCGCCGGTCAGCATCATCGCGACCTGGACTCAAAGCAGCACAGAGGTGTTGTATTCAAGCTTTTCCGGCGCCGCGTTTGTCGGCTGCAATGACGCTGGGAACATCGACGTCACCAACATTCCCCTTAGCGGAATCTTCACCTTCGACGGCGGCACTGGACAATTCGCCGACGCCTTTGGCGCGGCGGTGACCGACGGGGGCGTGGCCGTCTCGGCGCTCGGCTTCGGGCCAGCGGTGCTGACGATGAATGGCGTGCTCAGCTACTGAGACAGCGCGGCCACCACCTCGCGCGGGTCTTGGAAACGACGGCCCGGCGTCCGCTCGAGGCAGCGAAGGATGGTCGCGTTCCAGCGACCATCCAACTCCGGCACCAGCGCCGCGGGTGGAATGACGCAGGAGTCCGCCAACGGCCCCAAGGGGTGAACCGCCGGTAGCCGGCCAGTCATCAGTTGGTGCAGCACCACACCCAGCGCATAGACGTCGGTGGCCGGCCCCACCACGCCGCCACCCAACTGTTCCGGGGCCAAATAGTCCAGCGAGGTGAGGAGTTCCTCCGCCAAGGCTGGCAAGGGCTCGGTGCGTCGTCGGTCCGGAAGAAGCGCACGGGCGATGCCGAAGTCCGTCACCACCACCCGCTCTCGGCCCGCGCCGTCTTCGCTGGGCACAAGCAACACGTTGGAGGGCTTGAAGTCGCGGTGCACCAGGCCCAGCGCGTGGGCAACCGACAGCGCCTCTGCCATCTGCTGCAGAAGCGGGAAAGCCTCCGCTTCGCGAAACACGCCGTGGCGAGCCATCCTATCGGCCAGAGAGTTGCCGGGAAGTAGCTGCCGGGTGAGGAAGTGCAAAAGGTCGCCGTTGAGTGTCCTCAGCGCGTAAACCTCGAAGACTCGGCACACCGCTGGGTGGCGCAGACGACGGGCCAACAACAGCTCTGAGCGCAGCCGGTCCATGGCAGCGGAGTCTGCCGCTAGACGGGGATGCACCGTCTTGAGTGCGACCGGCGTCTGCCGTTCCTCGTCCCGCGCCTCGTACACCACCCCCAGTGGGCCGCGCGCAATCAGGCGAACGATGCTGAAGCGACCAGCGAGCATCTGCCGCGGCGCAAGCAGCGGCTCCGAGCGGACTGGGGGTGCCGCCAGCAGAGCCGCCCCCACCGAAACTTCCGAGTCTTCGAGTAGCCCGGCCCACTCATCCCGCTCGATGGCGACGCTCATCTGGCCCCCTTGCCGCCCGACGCGGAGCGCATCGGTGCAAGGGCAACTGTCTAGCCGCATTCGGCTGACCAAAAAAATTCGCGACCGAATTGCTACAGGCCGGTGTCGCAGCTGCCAGGTGCCAGACGCTCGCGCGACCTCGCGGGGGGCCCTGCTGCTGACCGCCGTGGGCTGCCGCGGGACGCCTAGAATCTCACCCAGACGCCAGCCGCAACGTTGATGGTCTTCGGGCTGAAGAAGCTGACGCCGGTGCCAGCGTAGGCAAGGTCGGCGGTCGCCTCGAGGTACAGCCGCAAGACAAGGAGGTCGAGCTTGAGACCTCCGCCCGCCGCAAGAAAGCGGTGGGCGTGGAGATTGGATAATTCGACTGTCCGCTGACCTGAACCGGCAGCGCGACCCGCGCATAGAGGAACAAGGGGAAATCGAAAGTCACGCCGGGACCGACGTAAATGCCGGTCATCGGGTAGTTGGGGTTGGTGCCGGTCAGGTTGAATTGTCCCTCGATGTCCACCGACATGAAGTCCACCGGGTACCAGCTCGCCAGCACGTCCAGGTTCGAAATCCACTGCTGGCCAACGCCGTAGGTGTAGATGGGCGCGCCCAGCGTTTGAGAGACGCCGGTATTCACGTACATCGGAACGAGGTAAGCGGCGCGCAGTGCCCAATCGGCTCGTGCGGCATTTGGCGTGGCGAGAGCGGCGGCGATGACAAGCGACGGCAGAAGACGGCGATGCATGGACCCTCCCGGGGGGGATTGCGTTCCTCGAGAGCGAGTCTAGAAAGTCTCATCCACGTCGGGCGAGTCCACGTCCTCCGCTCAGTCGGCTCCTTTTCGCTTCTCACCCGCGGTTACAGCGAAGGGAAGATGGTTCTGCTTGGGCGGCAGTGGGCAGGTGGCGTAGGGGGTGAAGGCACAAGGGGGGTTGTAGGCGCGGTTGAAGTCAATCACCACCCGCCCATTCTTCGCCGGCTCAGCATAAAGAAAGCGCCCAGCGCCATACGTCTCAGTGCGGTTGGTCGCATCGGCGAAAACGAAGAAGAGGTCGGTGCTCCCCTCCTCGAGGACCGGCGTCAGACGGTACTCCCGGCCGTCCACCTGAAACACCGCAGTGCCCGGGGCTGGCATCGGCGATAGCCCGCCGAGAACGTCGGGGACAGTGATGACCGCGCCCGCCGGCGCTTGCTCCCAGCGCGCTTCGATGCGCCAGCGGACGTCGGCCGGATAGGCCGGGATGCCATGAAACGCGAGGCGCTTGGGCGCCTGGGGGTCCTTCACCCGGAGGCCCACCCGGTCGCCGCGGACGACGACGTAAAAGCGGAGTCCGCCGACCTCGAGAACGTCCGGCGCCTCCTCCGCGTCTGACTTGAGAGGTCCACCGCTGAAAGGCGTGCCTCCACGCGTCGTCACCAGGACGCCGGGCGCCGGCCGAAAGCTGACGGCCGACCCGCGTCGACTGAAGGTGCCGAGGCGAGCGGGCGCTTGGGGGGGAAACACGAGCGTCGCATCCGGTCCAGAACCGGCCACATTGTCCCCTTCCTTCAGCCACAAAAGCGCCACCAAGGTGAGCCAGCCGTCGTCCGAGGTCAGCCGCTTCTCGCGCTCGGCGTGCCAGGCGGCCGTTTCCCGCGCGAAGGCAGCGGCATCGACCGGGGCGACCGGGGGCGCGAGGAGGAGCAGGGGGAGCCCAAAGAGGGCGAGCATGTGGTGCACCCTAACCGGACGCGGCCGGCAGCCGCCGCGCTACCCCGCGGGACAGCGGCGATTGGACACCGACTGGCATTCCGGGGCGTGTGCTGTTACACGCTGTGTCATCGCGGGAGCGCGCTGTCTTGCGTCGTCCGCGCCCTCCCGCGCCGTGCTGGTGCGTGTGTTCCCGTCCGGCCGGGTCTTCCCGTTCGACAGAAGGTTGTTTTCCGTGTCCACAGAGTCTGCCTCTGCTTCAAATTTCACAGCCCTCGGCCTCTCCCCTTCTGCGCTTCAAGCGCTGGCGGCCGCTGGCTTCACTACGCCCACTCCCATCCAAGCCCAAGCCATCCCCCCGGCGCTCAAGGGCTGCGACGTCATCGGCTGCGCCGCCACGGGGACCGGAAAGACCGCCGCCTACCTGCTTCCCCTGCTGGAGCGGCTCCACGGCAAGACGGGCACCCGGGCGCTGGTGTTGGCACCAACGCGCGAGCTGGCCCTGCAAATTGCCCAGCATGTCGACCTTCTCGGCCGGAAGGCACACATGCGGGCCGCCGTCGTCATTGGTGGAGTCGGCATGGACGGACAGCGCCGCGCCCTTCGCGAGGGCCGTCCGCTGCTCATCGCCACGCCGGGACGCCTGATTGACCACCTCGACTCCGGGACGGCGCGGCTGGACACCATCGAGATTCTGGTCCTCGACGAAGCGGACCGGATGCTGGACATGGGCTTTGCCCCGCAGCTGCGCCGGGTGATGGCCAGGCTGCCAAAACAGCGGCAGACGCTTCTGTTCTCCGCCACCATGGCCGGCGAAGTGGCTGCGTTCGCTCGGACGCACCTGCGCTCGCCAGTCCGGGTGGAGGTGGCCCGCTCAGGGACAACGGCGCCCCGGGCGCACCAATCCGCGTACCGCGTGGGCCATGGCGAGAAGGCGGCTTTGCTGCAGGCATTGCTCAGCACTTCGGATGACAGCACCCTCGTCTTCGTTCGAACGCGACGTCGGGCCGACAAGCTGGCGCGGTCACTCCAGCGGGCCGGTCACCAGACGGACCGGATTCACGCCGACCGCTCGCAGGGCCAGCGTCAACGTGCTCTTGAGGACTTCCGCGGCGGACGGGTCCGGGTGCTGGTCGCCACGGACATCGCTGCCCGTGGCATCGACGTGGCGGACATCGGCCACGTCGTCAATTTCGACCTTCCCCACGTGCCTGAGGACTACGTCCACCGCATTGGCCGGACCGCGCGCGCCGCAGCCAGCGGGAGGGCGTCCAGCTTCGTGGCCCCGGACGAGACGCCGCTGCTTCTCGCAATCGAACGGCTCACCCGCGCCCGTGTCCGCCAGGCCCCTGTCCCACGGGACGCGCCGGCCTTTCAAGCCGAACTCAAGCAGCACGCGGACCGGCAGCTCGACCCCGGCCCTCGCACCCACTCCCATGGCATCTCCGCCCGGCCTACCGGGCAAGCTCCCGGGCGACATGCGCGGACCCACGGGGCACGCGTTTTTTCGGGCGGCCCGTCCCGCCGCCATCCCCGGCGCGACGGCGGCTCGAGCTCTCGCGACGCCCGCGGACTTCCGCAGCCGCACGGCCGCTGACGCCGTCCGGGAAGCCCCGGCCGCCAGCAGTCTCCGCCGTCACCGGCCTGGCGAACCCCACTTTCGGCCGCCCGTCAAAAGCATCTTCTGGACGAGCGGTGCAGGGGCGCCCACCACGGGCGGCGAGAGGGCCACCAGCCGCTACGTGCTGCGCCCCCCGAGCAGAAGGTTTACTTTGGGGGCCGTGACTCCGGCCCGTGCGCCAGCTGGACAGGTCGACTCCCCGCTTCCCCGCGGTGGGCATCGACTCCTCGGCATCGGCGTCGTCGTGATTGTCATTCTGCTGCAGGTCGCGACCCAATACGTCGCGAACCGCGACCTGCCTCGCGCGCTGTCCCAACTCCTTTACGTCGCGATGGAGATGCCGCCTCTGATGTTGCTGCTGTCGGCGGCCTTCAGCTACGGCTACCATCGCCGCGCCGGGCCCGCTCGATTGGTGGGCGCCGGCATCCTCGTCGCTGCCGTGGTGGGCGCGCTGTTTGGTGCGCTCTGGTGGCTCGCCATCCAGCGGTTTCCCGCCCTGCGACTGACGTCCACCGCTGTGCCCCCGCCCACCCTGGAGCGCTCGGTCCTGTCCGGGGTGACCTGGGCCATGAGCCATTTTGGACTCTGGGGGTTGGCATTTCTGCTGCCGAGGGTGGTGGAACTCGGCCGGATTCGTTCTCTGGAGCGGGACAAAGTCCAGCTCGAGGCCGAGAAGTTGCGCGCCGCAGCCGAGCTCGCTCGCCTCAGAGCGCATCTGGAACCACACTTTCTGTTGAATACCCTCAACGCCATCGCCGGCCTCGTCACCGAGGACCCGCGTGAAGCCCGCCGCCTCCTCGCGGCGCTCGGCGACTTGCTCCGCGACGCCCTCCGCGATGAGGACGAGATGCAAACCCTGGGGGCGCAGGTGGCGTGGCTTCACCGCTATGCGGAGATTCTCGAAGCCCGACACCGCGGGGGGCTGACGTTTGGCTGGGACATCGCCGAGGAGACTCGCAACGTCCTTCTTCCTCGCCTGCTGCTTCAGCCGCTGGTGGAGAATGCAGTCAAACATGGGGCCTTGCGGCGCGCCGGTGGCGGCCGGGTCAGCATCCACGCCAGCCTTGCTGGTGACTCGATGACCTGCATCGTCGAGGACAATGGGCCCGGGCTCTCAGGCGACTCCGTCCGCTCGGACGCCTTCGGCCTCAAGTCGGTGCGGCGCCGACTCGAGCTCCGGTATTCGGAGCGCGCTCGACTGTCCCTCGAATCCTCGGGGGGCGGTACCCGCTCCATCGTTCAGGTGCCGCGGCAGCTCGACACCTTCATCGGCCGCGAGAATGTCGGTTGAGCACGCTGCGCGCATTGGTGGTGGAGGATGAATGGCCAGCGCGGAATTACCTGGTCGAATTGCTGCAGGGGTCGCGTGCGGCTGAGGTGGTGGGGGCAGTGGCTACCGTGGACGAGGCGCTCGAGGCGCTCCAGAGTTCCGCTCGCCTGTCGGTGGACGTGGTCTTCGTCGACGTACAGCTCGCGGCGGACTCCGGGGACCGGACCGGGTTGGAGTTGGTTAGGACGCTGGCGCGAACCCACCCGGGGTTGCTGTTTGTCCTTGCCACCGCCTTCGAGCAGCACGCCCTCGAGGCCTTTGACTTGGGCGTGGTGGACTACTTGCTCAAGCCCTTTACCGAGGAGCGGGTGGCTCAGTGTCTCGAGCGCGTGGCCCTCCGCCACCGCACCGGCCCAGGAGGGCCCCACCCCTTGCGCATCGTCGCGCGGAGGAAACGAAATCTCGTCTTCCTGGAGCCGACGGAAATCTGGGCCTTTGAGGCCGCTGACCGACTGACGTTTGTCCATACCCAGGCGGGACGGTTCGACATGGACCTCTCCTTGAGTGCCATCGAAGTCTCTTTCGGACGGGCACTCACCCGGGTTCACCGCAATTGGCTGGTTAACACTTCGCACGTCAAGGAGCTCGAGCGCGATGGCACCGAGACACGGCTCTTCGTTGGAACTGGGCTGGGCGGGGACGCGTCCGGAGTTCGCGTGCCAGTCTCTCGAGACCGAATTCAAGCCGTTCGGGACAGTCTGTTGGCAGACGCCGCGTGGCCACGGCGGGGCTAAGCAACCACCGACATCTCCGACCATGAGGCGCCCTTCGTCCAAGCCAGCGAGGCTCCCGTCAGAGGCCAGTGACCTCTCGTCCGCGGAGGTAGCGCGGCCCCGCCCGACGGCCTACCTAGGACTTGACCGCGTGCTCTCCCTCCCCACCGCCCGAGAAGCGAGACGCCTCGCTTGTCTTGCGACTGTCCTCGCGCTCTGCCCCGTCGCGCGCGCCGACGACGCGGGCACACCTTCCCCCCCGGTGCTGCACCTGGACCAGGCGGTCGAGGTCGCCCTCAAGCAGAGCCCTGTTCTTCTGTCTGCAGTGGCCAGCGTCGGTTCAGCTACGGGAGCGGCGGAACAAACTCGGTCCAGCCTCCTTCCGCAGCTGAACGCTTCGGCCGTCGGAGAACGCCTCTACGGTTCGACAGGCATTTCGTCTGGGAACGGCAACGTCGGCATAGCGGGTGCCGCGGTGCGCAACAACTTCACGTTTTCACTCAACGGAACCCAGCTCATCTGGGACTTCCAGTCGGTCGACCGGACTCGCTCCTCCTATGCCAACGTCTCCAGTCTTCAGGCCACTGAGCAAGCCACCGTCATCAACACCATTCTCACGGTCCGGACCGCATTCTTCCTAGCGCAGGCAGACCGCGCCCTGGTGCAAGTCCAACAAGAGACGCTGGACAACCAAGTCCAACATCAGGTGCAGACGGAGGCCTTCGTGAAGGTCGGGACCCAGCCCGAAATCGCGCTGGCCCAGGCACGAACCAACGTGGCCAACGCCCGCGTTGCGCTCATCCAAGCCAAGAACAACTACATCATCGCCAAGGCCCAGTTGAACCAGGCGATGGGAGTCGTCCAGGGAACGGCCTACGAAGTCGCCAACGAGGAGCTGCCGCCGCTTCCCGGGGAGAACCAATCGGTCGACGCGCTCACCGCAATTGCCCTGCGTGAGCGGCCCGAGATTGCCGCCAGCGTCAAAGCCGTCGAATCCAATGACCTCGCTCTGCGCGCTGCCCGAGGAGGCTACCTCCCGGCGTTCTCGCTGTTCGGCAGCTTGGCCTCAACCGGCGATGCCCTCGACCATCTCGGTCCCGCCTGGGATTTCGGACTTCAGGCCACCTGGGACTTCTTCGACGGGCTGAAGACACCCGGGGTCGTCCTTCAGGCCCAGAGCAATTTGGACAACGCCAACGCCCAATTGACGGCCGAGCAATTGGCAGTCCGGTTCAGCGTGGAGCAAGCAGCGGCGACGCTGGAAGGCAGCAAAGAAGCGCTGGTCGCCTCGGAAGACGCGCTGGTGAACGCCCGTGAACAGCTTCGTCTCGCGGAGCAACGCTACGCGACGGGTGTGGGAAGCATCATCGAGCTCAGTGACGCTCAGGTTGCGGCCACCAGCGCCGGCGCGCAGCTCGTACAAGCTAGGTTTACACTCGCGACGGCGCGAGCCCAGTTGCTCGCCGCCATAGGACGTCGGTGATGAAAATCGAAACGGTTGAGCAGCCGAGAGGCGTCGCCGAGGGCAAGGACATCCCGGCTCCGGCGCGCGTTGGCCATCGACGGCGCTGGGTATTCATTCTCGTCGGCGTTCTCATTCTGGCGGGTTTACTGTGGCAATTCGCTGGACACCCCGGGTTCAAGGCCAAGGCGCCACCGGCAAACGTCCCGGCCGTCCCGGTGGCGGCCGCCTCCGTCGTTCAGAAGGACGTCCCCATCTACCTCGAAGGCCTCGGCACCGTCACGGCCCTCTACACCGTGACCGTCAAGACGCAGGTCGACGGCCGGTTGGACAAGGTGTTCTTCGTCGAGGGGCAGCGCGTGAAGAAGGGCGAGCTGATTGCCCTGGTCGACCCACGGCCCTTCGAGGCGGCGCTTCACCAGGCGCAAGCGACCGTGGAACGGGACCAGGCCAACCTGGTGAATTCCCAACTCAACCTCAAACGCTATGAGGAGTTGAGCAAACAGAACCTCATTGCAGTGCAACAGGCCACCGACCAGCAGGCACAAGTCGACCAGCTCAAAGCGACCGTCGACATGGACAAGGCCCAAGTCGAGACTGCCCGGCTCAACGTTGAGTATGCCCACATCATCTCCCCGGTGGACGGGGTGACCGGCATTCGTCTGGTCGACCCGGGCAATATCATCCACGCCGCGGACACCACCGGCATCGTCGTCATCACGCAGCTCGACCCGATCGCCGTTATTTTCACGTTGCCCCAGGACGACCTGGCCGAAGTCTCCGAGGCGATGGGCAACGGCGCGTTGGAGGTGGACGCCTTTGACCGTGCGGGTGGGGCCAAGCTTGGGACTGGGAAGGTGCTGCTCATCGACAATCAGATTAACCAGACGACCGCCACCATGCGCATCAAGGCCGTCTTCCCCAACCCCAATTCCGCGCTGTGGCCAAACCAATTCGTGAAGGCTCGGCTACTCCTCACGACGAAAAAGGACGCCATCGTCGTTCCCACGCCGGCCATCCAACGGGGTCCCAAAGGCACCTTCGTCTACCTGGTGGGCGCCGACTCGACGGTCTCGGTTCAGCTGGTGGCCATCGACACCACGCAGGGGGATGAGACGCTCCTCAGCAGCGGACTCAAGCCGGGCCAAGTCGTGGTGACCGACGGGCAGAATCAAATTCGGCCCGGGAGCAAAGTGGCGGTGCGGGCACCGGAGAAGCCGGGGACGTCGACGGCGTCCTCGAGCGACACCGGACCGTGAACAGCATCTCTGAACCGTTTATCCGGCGGCCGGTGGCCACCACCCTGTTGATGGTGGGCCTCCTGCTGGCCGGAGTCGTCGCCTTTCGCCAGCTGCCCATCTCCGCGCTTCCCCAGGTGGACTACCCCACCATCGTCGTCTCCACCGCGCTTCCTGGCGCAAGCGCAGAAACCATGGCCTCGGCCGTCACAACGCCGCTCGAGCGCCAATTCGGTCAGATGCCGTCGCTGTCTCAAATGACGTCGGTGAGCAGCGAGGCGAGCTCCCAAATCACACTCCAGTTCGACCTCGACCGAAACATCGACGCTGCCGAGCAGGACGTGCAAGCAGCCATCAACGCAGCCTCCACCCTGCTCCCGGCCACCCTGCCGACGCCACCCACCTACAGCAAAAGCAACCCGGCGGATTCGCCCATCCTCACCCTGGCCATCAGTTCGAACACCATGCCGCTGGACCAGGTGGACAACTATGCGGACTCCATCCTCGCTCAGAAAATTTCCCAAGTGTCTGGCGTCGGGCTGGTGACCCTCAACGGCGGTCAAAAGCCGGCAGTCCGGGTCCAGGTCGATCCGGCAGCACTGGCTGGCACCGGCCTCAGCCTGGAGGATGTGCGCGCCGCGCTGGTCGCCGCCAATGTCAACCAGCCCAAGGGTGCGTTGGATGGTCCTCGGCAGGAGTACACCCTGGCCACCAACGACCAGCTCTTCCAGGCCTCCGCCTACCGGCCTGTCATCCTGGCCTTCCGCAATGGGTCCCCGGTCCGTCTGGAGGATGTGGCCAGGGTCATCGACGGGGTGGAGAACGCTCAGCTCGCCGGCTGGGCCAATCGCGACCGGGCCATCATCCTCAACGTCCAGCGTCAGCCGGGCGCCAACGTCATCGCGGTCGCAGACCGAGTGAAGGCGCTGCTTCCCCGCCTGCAGGCGTCGATGCCGTCCGGGATTCAAATTCAGGTTCTCAGCGACCGCACCGAGACCGTCCGGGCTTCGGTGGATGACGTTGAGTTCACGCTGATGCTCACCATCGTCTTGGTGATGGCGGTCATTTTCCTCTTTCTCGGCAACCTGCGGGCCACCGCAATTCCAAGCGTCACGGTGCCCCTCTCGCTGGTTGGGACGTTCGGGGTGATGTACCTGTTGGGCTACAGCCTCAACAACCTCACGCTGATGGCGCTCACCATTTCGACCGGCTTCGTGGTCGATGACGCCATCGTGATGATTGAAAACATTTCCCGTTACATCGAGAGCGGTGATGCACCGTTGGACGCGGCCCTCAAGGGAGCCAAGCAAATTGGCTTCACCATCGTCTCGTTGACGGTCTCACTGGTCGCGGTGCTCATCCCGTTGCTCTTCATGAGCGGCGTCATCGGCCGACTGTTCCGAGAATTTGCCGTGACGTTGGCGGTGGCGATTGTGGTTTCGGCAGTGCTCTCTCTCACACTGACCCCGATGATGTGCGCCTACATGCTGACGCGCGAGAAGCCCATGAACCAGCGTGCAAAGCTGGTCCAGCTTTCCGAGCGTGGTGTGAATGCGATGCTCGCGTTTTACAAGCGGACGCTGGGCTGGGTCCTCGACCACCAGCTCACGACGCTCCTCGTCACCATCGCGACCTTCGTATTGACGGTGGTGCTCACCATCGTCATCCCCAAGGGCTTCTTCCCCCAGCAGGACACGGGCTTACTGCTGGGCGTCACGCAAGCCGCGCCGGATGTCTCCTTCCAGAAGATGATGCAGCTGCAGCAAGCGGCGGTCGACGCGGTGTTGCAGGACCCGGCGGTCGAAAACGTGGCCTCTTTTATCGGTGCCGACGGGACCAACCCCACCACCAACAGCGGCCGGCTCTCGATCACCCTCAAACCCCGAAGCCAGCGGAAGGGGAACGCCGAGCAAATCATCAACCGGCTTCAGCCGAAGCTGAGAGAGTTGCAGGGCATCGCGGTCTATCTGCAAGCCGTGCAGGACCTCCAAATCGACAGCCGCTTCAGTCGAACCCAGTTCCAGTACACCCTGGAAGACGCCAACCCGGACGAACTCGCGCACTGGGCACCCATCGTGCTGGCCAAACTTCGGACGCTGCCGGAGCTGCAGGACGTGGCCAGTGACTCGGAGGCCGGCGGGCTCATTACCTCGCTGGTCATCGACCGCGATACCGCTTCGCGCCTAGGCATCTCGGCCCAGGCCATCGATGACACCCTCTACGATGCCTTCGGACAGCGAATCGTCTCGAACATCTACACCCAGCTCAATCTCTACCGAGTCATCCTCGAGGTGAAGCCCGAGTACCAAAAGGGTCCGGAAGCACTCCAAAATATTTTCGTCCGTGCGCCGACGGGAGACCAAGTTCCGCTCTCGACCTTCGTCACCACCAAGCAGACGGTGTCACCGCTCGTCATCGCCCACCAGGGGCAATTCCCATCGGTTACCCTCTCGTTCAACACGGCGCCCAACGTGGCCCTTGGACACGCCACGCAAGCCATTACAAAAGCCACCGCCGAGGTGGGCATTCCCCCCGGTCTGCATGCCTCCTTTACGGGGACGGCCCAGGCTTTCGGCGAGTCCCTCAAGAGCGAGCCCATTCTCATCCTCGCAGCGCTCATCACCGTCTACATCGTCCTCGGCGTCCTCTACGAAAGCTACATCCACCCCATCACCATTCTCTCCAGCCTTCCTTCGGCCGGACTCGGCGCTCTGCTCGCTCTCATGTTGTGTGGGATGGAATTCAGCGTCATCGCCCTCATCGGCATCATCCTGCTCATTGGCATCGTGAAGAAGAACGCCATCATGATGATTGACTTCGCGCTGGAGGCAGAACGGGACCGTGGCTTGACCCCCCGCGATTCGATTTTTGAAGCGTCGCTCCTCCGCTTTCGTCCAATCATGATGACGTCGTTCGCCGCGCTCCTCGGCGGTCTCCCGCTGGCCGTTGGCACCGGGACCGGGTCCGAGCTTCGCCGCCCCCTAGGCATCACCATCGTCGGCGGCCTGCTCATCTCCCAGGTGCTGACCCTCTACACGACGCCGGTCATCTACCTGTACATGGAGCGCTTGGCCCAATGGTTCCGGGCCCGGAGGGCTCCGCGTCCTGCCGCCGCACCGGAGCCTGCCCGGTGAGTATCTCCGAGCCTTTCATCCGCCGGCCCATTGCCACATCGCTGCTGGCCGCTGCGTTGTTGCTTGCCGGAGCAGCCGCATACACCCAGCTTCCGGTGGCCCCCCTCCCGCGGGTCGACTTTCCAGCTATCAACGTGAGCGCGGCGCTCCCCGGAGCGAGCCCAGAAACGATGGCCTCCGCCGTGGCGACGCCGCTTGAGCGGCGCTTCGGGCGGATCGCCGGTTTGAACGAGATGACGTCCTCCAGCACTCTCGGCAACACCTCCATCACCCTTCAGTTTGATTTGGAGAAGGATGTCGACGCTGCGGCGCGCGACGTCCAGGCGGCCATCAATGCGGCCGCTGCCGACCTGCCGGCCAACCTGCCCAAGCTCCCCAACTACCGGAAAGTCAACCCCGCCGACACGCCGGTTCTCATCCTTTCCCTGACGTCGGACACCCTGCCCTTGCCGCAGGTTTTCGATGCCGCCATCACCATCCTCGCGCAGAAGATTTCGCAGGTGCACGGCGTGGGACAGGTGACGGTTGGGGGCGGACAGCAGCCGGCCGTGCGCGTGCAGGTGGACCCAGAAGCCCTGGCCGGCGTCAACCTCACCCTGGAGGACATCCGGAGCGCCCTGGGGGTGGCCACCCTCGACCAGCCGAAGGGAAACCTCAGCGGAAGCACCCAGACGGCTGCGGTCGCCACCAATGACCAGCTGCTCAACGCGGATGCGTTTCGCTCACTGGTCATTGCGCGGTCTGGCAATGCCATCGTCCGACTTGGGGACGTGGCGACAGTGTTCGACGATGTCGAGAACGACCGGACTGCCGCCTGGACCAATGGCGTTCGCTCGGTGCTCATCATCGTCCGGCGCCAGCCGGGCGCGAACATCATCGACACCAATGAGCGCGTGAAAGCCATTCTGCCCTCGCTGATGAGTTCGGTGTCCCCTGCACTCAAAGTCGAGTCCGCGCTGGACCGAACCCAGACCATCCGTGGCTCGGTCCGCGATGTTGAGAAGACGCTCGTCCTCAGTGTCTTTCTCGTCGTGCTGGTGGTGTTTGTATTCCTCCGGTCCTTCCGCGCGACTGCCATCCCTAGCGTCGCTGTGCCGTTGTCCTTGGTCACCACCTTCGGAGTGATGTTTCTGCTTGGCTACAGCGTGAACAACCTGTCGCTGATGGCGTTAACCGTCGCCACTGGCTTCGTCATCGACGATGCCATCGTCGTCACCGAGAACATCGCCCGCTACGTCGAGGCCGGCGACAGCCCGATGGCGGCAGCGCTCAAGGGCGCCAAGCAAATCGGCTTCACCATCGTTTCGATGACGACGTCGTTGCTGGCGGTCTTCATCCCCATTCTTCTGATGCAGGGCGTGGTGGGCAGGCTGTTCCGCGAATTCGCAGTCACCTTGAGCGTCGCCATCTTCGTCTCGATGCTGGTTTCATTGACGCTGACGCCAATGATGTGTGCCCGGCTGCTGGGCGAAAGCAAGACCAAGAAGCACGGACGGCTGTACCTTTTGTCCGAGAGATTCTTCGACGGGATGCTGGCCCATTACGGCCGGGGCTTGACCTGGGTCCTGGGCCATACCCGCCTCATGCTCGGCGTGGTGTTTGGCGCTGTCGCACTGACGGTCTTTCTTTTCATCATCATCCCGAAGGGTCTCTTCCCACAACAAGACAACGGACTGCTCATCGGTGTCTCGGACGCTCCCCAGGACGTGTCGTTCTACACGATGCGCAAGCGTCAAAAGGCATTGGATGATGCCGTCCAGTCGAGCCCCGACGTCGCGCACGCTGTCGCTTTCATCGGAGGGAGTGGGACCACCAATACCGGAAACGTCTTCGTCGACCTCGCCCCTCGTCCGCCGCGCAAGCGGACCGCCGACCAGGTCATCACTTGGCTGCGGCCGAAGCTGAGCAAAATCGAGGGCATCAGGCTCTACCTCCAGGCGGCGCAGGACGTCAAAATCGGCGGCCGTTTCTCTCGGACCCAATACCAGTACACCCTTCAGTCAGCGGACTTGAGTGTGCTCGGTACGTGGGCGCCGCGGCTCCTGGAGGTCATGCTCAAAATGCCCGAGCTTCGTGACGTGGCCAGCGACCAGCAGACGAACGGCCTGCAGCTGAACGTGGACATCGACCGCGACACGGCCTCTCGCCTCGGCATTCCGGCGAAGCTAATCGACGACACGCTGTACGACGCCTACGGGCAGCGCCAGGTCGCGACCACCTTCACCCAACTCAATCAGTACCGCGTGGTGCTCGAGGTGAAACCGGAGTTCCTCGACACACCGGACGGCCTGGACGTGCTGTATGTCCGCTCCCTCGCCGGCGGTTTGGTCCCGCTCGGCGCCCTCACCCACCGGCACCCAAGCACGGTTCCTTTGGCGATTAACCACCAGGGCCAGTTTCCCTCCATCACGCTGTCCTTCAACCTGGCACCGGGGAAGTCTTTGAGCGATGCCGTTGCTGCCATCTCACGGGCGAAGGCGCAAATCGGTATGCCGGCCAGCATCATCGGCGGGTTCGCCGGCACGGCCCAAGCGTTCCAATCCTCGCTCGCCAGTCAACCGTTGCTCATCCTGCTGGCGTTGTTCACCGTCTACATCGTCCTCGGCGTACTTTACGAAAGCTACGTTCACCCCCTCACGATTCTCTCCACCCTGCCGACCGCGGGGGTCGGCGCCCTGCTCGCGTTGATGCTCTGTCACGTGGAGTTCAACGTCATCGGCCTCATCGGCATCATCCTGCTCATCGGCATCGTGAAGAAAAATGCCATCATGATGATCGACTTCGCCATCGAGGCCGAGCGAGACCAAGGGCTATCGCCCAAGGAGGCCATCTATCAGGCGAGCCTGCTGCGCTTCCGGCCAATCATGATGACCACCGCCGCTGCGCTCCTCGGAGCGCTTCCGCTGGCACTTGGAACGGGCCTCGGTTCCGAACTCCGGCAGCCGCTCGGCATCAGCATCGTCGGCGGCTTGCTCATCTCACAGGTGCTGACGCTTTTCACCACGCCAGTCATCTACCTTTCGCTTGACCGCTTCTCCCGGCACCGCAAGAGCTGGAAGCGCGCCGTCCCAGCCGAAGCGGCCGCCTCCTCCTAGCGCCGCGGGCCGCCATCGCCGGCGAGAAATGCGGCCACTTTTCGCCACAGCACCTCGAAGTGTGGCCGGTCAAACCCAGTACCGGAGGCCACCCAGTCGAAATGGCGGGGGACGCGCGTCTTTCCCCGGAAGTGGCCAATCACGTCGTGGTGGTCAGCCCAGACGGCGGCGATGACTTCGCCCCACAGCTGACTCAGTGTTGGGACGATTCCGTCGTTGGCTCGGTGGTCCGGCACTCGGCCATAGGACTGGCGCAGGAGGGCCTTCTCGTTGGAAGTGAGTTGGGTGGGCGGGTCTCCTGGCCGGCCGGCTGCGAAGCGGTACAGCACGGCAAACAGGGCATGGGTCGCCTGGGCATAGGGGCCAAACCCTGCGCCGATGAGGGACCGGGCGCCGGGCGGCCTTGCGCGGCTCACCACCGAGCCGTAGCGAACGCCGGCGCGGTCCGGCGTGGAGGCGTTGAAACCCTCCATCCTCGCCGGAGACAGTTGGCCCCCCAGGCCCTGGTGGCTGCCGACGGTGTGAAAGAAGTCCTCGATGGCTTGCCGCCGCTTGCCGGAGAAGTCCCCAAGAAGCTGCAAAAACAGCTGGTCGACGACGCCCGACGGCCGAGAATCCACCCGCCGCAGTAAGCGGGCTAGGCGAAGGACAAAGCTGAGCGGAAGCCGCCCGGTGCGCAGGGTGTAGGCGGTGGCCAGAGACAGGAGTGCCAGAAGCTTCTGGCCGAAGAGGGTGTTGAAGTGCTGGGCCAGCGGAGTGCCGTGGTGAGGCGTGGAAACGGTGACGACTGCCGTGACGCTGGCAGCACACCGTTCGACGTCCACGCCGGTCGGCAGCGCGATGCCAGGTGTGAGCAGCAGCCGGGCGTCCAGTCCTCCCGAGGAGTGGCCAACGAGACTGATGCGGCCGCCTGCGCTGTCGAGGAGCGCGGACACGGTTTCCGCGAGCATCGCCGCCCGACGCTCGAGAGGCGACGTCGGTTCGGTCAGGGAGACGCGAATCTCGCCGTCCAAGCCGTGCGCCGGGCCAACCTCAGCCAAAAAATCCCGGACGTGGCCGAAATAGGCAAAGTCGCCCAGGTTGACGAAGCCGAAGAAGCCTGGGACGAGAATGACGTGGTGCCTTCCGGCCACATCCGAGACACTACTGCACTGCGTCAAGGCGATGGCGTGAAACCGACCAACCGTTTCGCCGCCACGGAGGTCGTCTCCCGCAGCGCCGGCGGCGGGCTGGACTGAGACGCGTCTCTGCTACGGTCGCCGGATGGCGTCGAGAACGGTCATCCCGCTCCGCGACCGGCCGGTGGATTGGCTCATCCTTGCCTTCTTCGTGGTGAACCTCGCGCTCATCACTTACATCGTCGACCTCGAGCAGCTGGTCATCGCCTCCCGGGACCATTTCGCCTACCCGGCGTGGCCGCCCAGACCGATGGTCGACCTGGTGCACTGGTGGGGCGACAACTTCGACCCGCTCCAGAACGCGCGGCCGGCATGGTGGCGCGCGACCATCTGGATTGACGTCTTGCTGTTCGGGCCGTTCTACGCGGTTGCCCTCTATGCCATCATCCGAGGCAAGGAGTGGATTCGCATTCCGGCCTTCTTTTGGGCAGGGATGATGTTCGCCATCGTGACCATCATCATGTTCGAGGAGTGTGTGGGTCCGTCCCGGAGTCCCGCCATCGCGACGGTAGCCGGCGCCAACCTTCCCTGGTGGCTGCTCCCTCTCTTCGTCACGTGGCGCTTTGCCCAAAGTGAGCATCCCTTTACGCGCACCCCAGCCTCCCAGACCGAGGCATAGGGCGGGCGCCGCGCCAAGGCTGGCCCGGCCTTCTGGAGCAGCCCTCGGCAAGGGTCTACGCTGGCCGTGCCCGTCCAGGGACGGAAAGACGAGGGACCAAAGCGTGCAGCCGGCGTCCGCTCCTTCAGCAACAGGCCAGCGCCGCCCGCCCTTCCAAGGAAGGAAGACTAGCTGATGCGAATCGCCATCAGCACTGGCGGCGGCGACGCTCCAGGACTGAATGCTGCCATCTACGCCGTGACGACGGCAGCGCACCGGCGCGGCTGGGAGGTCTTGGGAATTCAGAGTGGGTACGCCGGGCTTGTCGACCCGAGCCGCATCACCCTCCTCCTCCCCGAACGCGTGGCCGGAATCGTCGCGCACGGGGGGACCATTCTCGGGACCACCAATCGGGGGGACCCCTTTCACTATCCAGTGGTCGAGCCCTCCACGGGGCGGACCCATTTTGAGGACGTCTCGGACCGCGTGGTCCTCAACTTCCACAAGCTGGGCCTCGACGCCTTGGTGGCAATGGGCGGTGACGGCAGCCTGAAGCTGGCCCACCGACTCTCGCTCAAGGGGTTACCCGTCATCGGTGTCCCGAAGACCATCGACAACGACTTGTCCGCCACGATGGCGACCTTCGGTTTCGACACGGCCGTCTCCACCGCGACTGAGGCCATCGACAAGCTTCACTCCACCGCGAGCGCCCATGAGCGCGTTTTGGTGGTGGAGGTGATGGGGCGAAACGCGGGTTGGATTGCCCTTCACAGCGGACTATCCGGTTCGGCGGACGTCATCCTGCTGCCAGAAATCCCCTTTGACATCGATCGCGTCTGTCAGGCCTTGACCGAGAGCGAGGGCCGCGGCAAGCACTATGGCATCGTGGTCGCAGCGGAGGGCGCGCAGCCGCTTGGGTCCGCCCCACTCACGCGGGACGAGCAGTCGCCAGGCCGTGGAGAGCCTCTCCTCGGGGGCGTCGCCGAATGGGTCGCTGCGGAAATCACCCGACGCATCGGCAAGGAGACTCGGTCCCTCGTCCTGGGCCACCTGCAACGCGGAGGTTCACCCACGGCTTTTGACCGCCTGGTGGCCCTACGGTTTGGTGCGGCGGCGGTCCGCCTCATTGCCGAGGGCCGTCGCAACGTGATGGTGGCCTTCCACCCGCCGGAAATGATGGCCGTCCCGCTCGCCGACGCCGTGACCGGCATCAAGCGCGTCCCTCTGGATGGCGACACGGTGCACACCTGCCGAGAATTGGGCATCTCATTCGGTGATTGAAGCGTCCTGCTGAGGCCCTCGCGCCGTTGTGCGGTCGCGAACCGGCCCCTAACGGGTTGACGTGGCACCGGCCGCAACCAGGGACGCCAGCGCCGCCTCCTTCTGGTCCTTGGCCCAGGGCGCTCCAAGTGTTCGTCCAAGCCCCTCGATTCGCCGTTTCAACTCCGCTGGGCGAAGGCCGGTGGCTTGCGCCGCCTGCGGCAGCAACTCCTTGGACGCGACGCCGACCACTGTCAATCCAAGCTTGGTGCAAGCGTCGAGGAGCGCGGAACGAAACAGCTCGCCTTCGGCGGCATGAATGAGGGGATGTGAATGGAGGATGTCGCTGAAGGACGGAAGTGGGCGCTGCAGACGGCGCGGCAATCCCAGCGCGGAGATGAAATGCCTGCTGGCCGCCAGGTCCGAGACAAGCTGAGTCATTTCGTTCACGGCGCGAGCCTGGGCAATTCCGAGAGCCTTCGTCACATGGTGCTCGGCCGCCTCGGCGCCCAATTCGGCCGCCGCGTGGTAGACGAACACCGCGTCATGGTCCGTTTCCTCGACCAGCGTCAAACGCCGCCGGTCCACCACCCGCAGCTTCGACGCGAGGGCCACGGCCACTGCCCAACCAGTGTGAAGGCGAAACCCGACGGTGGCTGCCTCCAAAGGTCCGAGCCGCTGCGCCACGCTGCTAGCCGTTTTTCTTGTACCCGGAGTTTATGACCGACACCGTGACGCTCTTGGCCTTAGCGTTCAGCACCACTTGTGCCGGGTAGACGGTCCCGTCATTCAGTAAGCCGAAGGTGACATCGAGGGTCACCGCGTCACTCGGCTGGCCAATGTAGCTTCCGACGTTCATGCCAGCCAATTTGTTACTGGTCATGTCCAGCGTGAGGCCGAGAACGTCTCCCGGCATGCGGTAGTCACGAAACACGAGCCGGACCACTTTGCCCGGCTGAAGGATGTCCAGCGACATCTTTCCGGCGTCCTTGGACCTCTGGATGAGCGCTGGGTCCGGAGGCACATAACTCTTCACCAGAGCGACCGCCTGCTTCAGGTAGTCCGTCATTTCCTCGGTCTTGGACGCGACGATGGCGCCGCGCAGTCCGCGCTTCTGGGCTGGCGGAGGAGTCGACGCAATTGGCACCTTCTGCAGGACGCCATCCGCGCCGTAGTAGCAGCGGTTTTGCTTGCGTGACTTCTCCTCGCCTTTGACGCTGACCGCGGTCGTCTCAATCCACTCGTAACTGCGCAAAGCCTGCTGGCTCTGCGCCAGTGACTGCTTGATGGCAGCCAGCCGCTGTTCCGGGGACGGTGCTGCTCCAGGGGAAGGTTGCGCTAGGCCAATCGCTGAAATGAGCAACGTCCCGACAGCAAGCCTTGCCAAACGGTCGATTCTGCGCATCCGGTGCCTCTCTGGTCCTGCGGTTTTGTCCGGGCTCGGTAGGCGGTCGCGCGCCTCCAACGCCGCGGTAACACAGCGAGGGTTGCATCCTTAGCCGAAAAGGTGCCGGCTCAATGTGACGAACGGCACTTCACGCTTCGACCTTGCCAATTCCCGACATTTTCGGTCGAGTCGCGCGGGGTTGCTGCACGGCGTTTGGTCCCACGCCTCACTGTGCCGCTTCGCCTGGTGCCCCACCGAGGCAGCATGGGGAAGAGACAGGCGGCCGGCTCGGGGGTACGGTGGGGAATTCCCCTTCGGAGCATTGCCTACCATGAACAAGCTGCTCGCCCTCTTGTGCCTCACCCTCGCCTTTTTCGGCTGTGGAACCAGTGGCGGCGGCGGCTTCGCGCCATCGGCGCCGACTGGGGTGACCGCGGCGCCGGGAAACGCTCAGGTCACCATCTCTTGGTCGGCCATCACTGGGGCCAGCTACTACAACATCTATTGGTCGACGACGAACGGGGTTACACCGGGCAGCGGCACCAGAATCTCCGGTGCGACGAACCCGTTCACTCAATCCGGGCTCACCAACGACACCACCTATTATTACGTCGTCACGGCCGTGGGCAGCGGCGGCGAGTCTGCGCCGTCCTTGCAAGTAAGCGCGACCCCGTCCGCGTCGGGCGCAAATGCTCCATACATCTGGGCCACCCTCTTCACCCTGGACCCGGGGACAAGCGAGTCTCCGTATTTTGGCTCGGCGTTCGTCTTTGTGTGTTCGGATATTGCCTGTAGTAGTCCCATCAGCAACGCAATCGTCATCGTCAATGGCGTGACCTTGCTTTATTACCAACAGGGTCTCTATTACGACAACAACAACCTCCTCATCGCCGAGGGCGCGTCCGCCACAGTGAATGTCAACATCGGCGGGAACGTGTACAGCGCGAGCGGGACGCAATTTACCACGCCGCCGACCATCACGGCCCCTACCTCGCCCGCCACCTGGACGGTGGCGGACGCCAACACCATCAGTTGGACGGGCGGGGCCCCGACCGATAATGCTGACTACTACGTCCAAATGTACGAAAATAACGACAGTAACTTGAATCAGGTCTTTCCACTTCCAGCCAACTCAAGCAGCGGAGAGCTGCCCTTCACCACCACGTCGGTCACCGTCCCTGCCAACAGCTTGCCTACCGGGAGCCTTTCCTTGCAGGTCGGCATCGTCTCTCAAGGGGCCATCTACCAGACGTCCGGCGGCATCCCGATTCCCGACGCTGGTCCGACGTCAGCGCTCTGGTTCGGCCTTCTCGCTCCAATCGTGGCCGTCACCGCCCAATAGCCAGCCGGCTCGGGACCGTCGAGGTAGGCGCCCTTCCCCTCCCGCGCGAACGGTGCGGTCCAGCGCCCTTCGCCCCCAGCAGAGACGACAAGCCACCGCTGGTGTGCGCGAGGGTCAAAAAGACCCGAGTCCGTCGACACGGCAAACGCTTGACGCACCAGAGCCCGCAGCGTGGCCCAACTGCTCATCGACTCGGCGCCGCGCTGGGTCCCGCACGCCCCAAGTTGATGGAGTGACCCCCCCGGCGGTCGCGCAACTTCCCATAATACCAGTACGCCACCTTTTCATTGAGGCCCGGCACGGCCCTCGCAAAACGCCTCCGCAGGCCTGAGGCATACCAACCGTGTTCCACCACCCCCAAGCACTCTTCCGGGCCTTAGCACTCGCGTTCGCCGTCACTTCTCTGCTGTGGATGCTTCTGAAACTCTTCGAAACGCCACGGACTGAATAAGCATGCGCTGCACCACCGTGCCCCGAATGGTTTCTGGGTGTCGAACGCGGCGGGAATGAGCTGCACCTTGCTGCGTCACGACCGAAGCCGCAGCCCCTGCGCGTCGAGGTAGGTCTCCAGGGACTGAGCGCTCGCGTTTGGGTCCGCGAGCCCAACGTAGCCATCGGGTCGCACCAGGTAGCTCGCGTTGTGCGCCAAGCCAGCTGATTCGGCGCTCGCTCCCCACGGGAATACGCAGAGGGTAAGCCCACGGCCGACACATGCCGCCGAGAATTCAGCAGACGCCTCGCCGTAGACGTGGACCTGCCAGTCGAGTGACGTCAGGGGCGTGAAGTTGTCAGGGTCGCCTTGGTTTTGCGGCTTGACCCACGGGAGACAATCTCCCCCCTGCACCGAGCCGGCCTTGCCTTCGCTGAGCGCATCGGGACGGTAATTCACCAAGACTTGGGAGATGGTCTTGAAGACGAATCGGCGAACCCGCGTGGAGGCCAATAGCCAGGGCAAAATCCGGGGAAGGACGTCGAGGCGGACAGCTCGAGCGATCGGGCCGTCCCGTGAGGCAACCGTAAACACCCGATCAGTCGTGGCAACGAGTCGCTTGGCGAAGCCGACACGTTCTGGCTGGTAGCTGTCGAGGAGCCTCGCGTTTGCTCGGCGCTGAAGGACAGCGGCAAGCTTCCACGCCAGATTGATGGCGTCACCGATGCCGGTATTCATTCCCTGTCCGCCGACCGGACTGTGAATGTGTGCGGCATCGCCCAAAAGAAAGGCCCGACCTCGCCCAAAGCGATGAGCCACCCGGTGGTGCACACGGTAGGTCGAGAACCAATTGACTCGCTCGACTGCAATTTGCATCCGGTCGACCGCTTTCTGGCTCACGTCGTTCCACGTCAAGTCCCGGTCGTGCTCCTCGGACTCGCGCCGCACCGTGCCGATGAGTCGACCGGCGTTCTCTCCCTTCATCGGAAAGACAGCGAGGAAATCGGCCTCGTCGACAGCGACGTGAAGCTCGTGGTTGCTCGTCGGTCCATGAAGCACGACGTCGGCAACGTAGAAAACCCGCTGGTAGGTGCCGCCTGGGAACTCGATCCCGAGTAGCTCACGGACCGTGGAGCGAGCGCCATCGCAGCCGGCGATGTAAGCGGCCTCGCAGTCCACCGTGGGACGGTCCTCGCGCTTCAAGCGAGCGACGATCCGCTCGCCGTCATCTTCGAAGCCGACGAGGTCGGTGCAACGCTCCACCTCGACGCCGGTGCGTTCCAGATGGTCGATGAGGAGCCGCTCGTGCTTGTCCTGCGGGAAGATGAGGGCGTATGGGAAAGGGCTTAAGCCCTCGCCAATGTCGGCCAGCGAGACCCGTGCTGTGTGCTTGCCACGAGCCCAGAGGTTGACCGCGTTGAACTCGAGCCCTGCTTCGACGACTTCCTGGGCAAAACCAATTTGACGATAGAGCTCCAGGGTCCGCGCGTGGACTGCCAGCGCGCGCGAGGTTGTGCCCGCCTCCGCGGTCTTGTCGATGATGCGGACTGAGACGCCCAGACGTTTGAGCCAGAGCGCCAGCACCAAACCCGTTGGACCCGCCCCGACCACAAGGACCTCGGCCTTCTCTGCCGTCGGGGCTGCCATGCGGCAAGTATAGTCTCCGCCGTTGAGGCTGCTGTTCCGAGCGAGAAACTCGCCGCTGACGGAGGCAGCCCGCGGCGCCACCTGAAATAGGTGAGCCGAATTTGCAGTCGGGGCCTTCGCCTCGGTGTCTTCAAGGCAGCTTTTGATTCACGCTGCTGACCCCAGTGCCGAGAGCGAAGGACACGGGAGAACCGTGGCGAGTTGCCACCTCCGCGCCCTTACTTTGTGGCGAACAAATGACATTTTTTGCAGATAAAGCGAAGACCAGACCAGCGTTTATGCCCAGCGTCCGCGAAATGCCTGGGCCAGCTCCGGCTGGGTGCGGTGAAATGCAGTGTCGAAGCACGCGACCTGCGGCACCGCAGGCATCTGCTGAAGCACGAATCGGATTGGGGCGAGGTTGTACGGCTGGTGCAATGGTGCGAGCGGGACAAACTTCTCCAGGCGTCCGACGACCTGGCGGCTCAGGCGCGTTGGCTCAGAGAACTCCAGGCCCCCGTGAACGACGCGATGCCCGACCGCCGCCAGCTGATGCTCCCGAGGACCCCGCATTCAGAACGAGAATCGCAGAGGCCAATTCAGCTCACTGCCCGCGTTGCGCTCGTCCGGCGGGCATGGGCGACGAGGGTCGCTACGGCACAAGAGGCAAGCCGGGCGATGAGAGAATCGGCCCGGCTGGTGAGAATGATTGGCACCCGTGCGCCCAGGACAATCCCCGCGGCGTCGGCACCAGCGAGGAAAGTCAAACTCTTGGCGAGCATGTTGCCGGCTTCGAGGTCGGGGACCACCAAGACGTTGGCCCGGCCTGCGACGGGCGAGGCAATCTTCTTGATCTTCGCCGCCTCTGGGCTGATTGCGTTGTCGAGCGCTAGCGGCCCATCGACCAGGGCGCCGGTGATTTGTCCGCGATCGGCCATCTTGCAGAGTGCAGCGGCCTCCACCGTCGAGGGGATGTCGGGGTTGACCGTCTCCCTTGCGGATAGAATCGCGACCCGGACCTCCGTCGCGCCGAGGTCATGGGCCAGGTCGATGGCGTTTTGCACGATGTCGACCTTGTCCCGGAGTGTGGGCGCGATGTTGATCGCGGCGTCGGTGATGATGAGCGGCTCGAGATGGCCCGGGACGTCCATCACAAAACAGTGGCTGAGGCGCCGCGCCGTCCGCAGGCCCGTCTCGCGCTTCACCACCGCGCCCATCAACTCGTCGGTGTGAAGGCTCCCCTTCATCAGCGCCTCGACCTCACCACTGCGTACCAACGCCACAGCCTTGGCAGCGGACTCCTGGCTGTACGAGGCGTCCACGATTCGAAAGCCACCGATGTCGAGGCCTGTCTTGGCCGCGATGTCGCGGACCCGGGAAGCGGGACCTACCAACACCGGTGCAATTAGCCCCGCCCGCGCGGCGTCGACCACGCCTCTTAGGGAGGCTTCATCACAGGGGTGAGCGACTGCGGTGGGTGTCGGCGGTAGCGACTTGCAGCGGTCAATTAACCGCTCGTACTTCTCGTGTGAGCGGCCCATCGAGGGACTCCTTTGTGGACGCCAAGCACTTGCTTCGACAAGCTTGCAAAATCCAAGCCCGCGTTCACTCGTCCTCAGGACGTGCGAGTCCCTGTCATTCAGCGACAGCACGAAGGCACGCAGTCGCCCGGCAGCTTCGACGCGGCGCGATGCGCAGAGGTGGACGGAACTCGCTGAACTAGAACGAGAGCCCCCGGGCGCGATTGAACCGCTGACCCACGGTTTACGAAGGCACTTCAAAGGCCGCCCGACGTCCAGGCCTAGCACCCGCGGCCAACTTGCGAGGAGAGCGCTCCGGCATCTGGAGAAGCCGTTCAGCTTCCAAACATCGCCAACCGGCGTCCCGTTGCCTTTTACTCCATGCGGCCAGTCACGAACGCCAGGCCAGCGTGGCTCCGAGTAGTACCTTCCCCTCGGGGACTTCCTTTAGCCGAGTCCTCGCTCTCGCCCGAAACCAGGAGCATGCCTGAGCCAGTGCTCCACAAAAATCACCACCATCAGAAGCAGGGGGAGAAGCATCAATCCGGCGAATACGGACTGGATGGCAGTCATGGCGAAGCCTCCGGCACAAAGGCCTGCATTCAACGTGCCGTGCTCTAAGCGTTCGCAGTTCTCCAGGGTCCGACGCTGACTCCCCGCAGGTTTTGCGGACTATGCAAAGTCGCCGCAGAAGCCCGTTACGAGCGCCCGGAGGCAAACCCCCATTCGCTTTCCAGTGAGCCGTCCGAGCATCTCACTCGCGGCTGCCTGCGGAAGAGGCTCGGCTGTCTCGCCTCCGTAACCCGTGGCCTGCGCCCTGAGACTCGGAACCGAAACGGCACAGCATCAACAAGCCCCATCCCCCTCAGCGGCGCAAACAATGAGGGAAGTGCCTTCGTAAACTTTCTTCGGCGGTTCAATCGCGCCCGGGGACTCTCACAGCGACTTCAGCACGGCACTTCTGTTGTCAGATACACGGATGCGCGGCGGTCTCTCGCCCGGTATTCGCCTCGATTCACTTGGACCCCACTGTTTTGGCTCCTTGGCATCTTCTTTCTCAGCGGCGAAGCGCTTTTCATCCCGCTTCATTTCTATCGGCGGTGGATGTTCGCGCTGCGGTGCGTGACCTTTCTTGTCTTTCACAATGCGCACTCGGGGCTCGTGTTTGTCCGCCAACGATGAGGGGCGGCAGGAGGCAGCAATCGGGGGCCGTGTCGCTTCCACGCGCCGGACAGGCTAGAGAGGCGCGCGTGACGTTGTCGACCTGGACGCGACGCAGCGGGCGCCTTCGCTTGCGCGTTCGCATGCTGGTGGGGGCCGCGGGGTTCTGGACGGCCCTGCTCGCGCCCACCGTGGCGCGTGCTTGAGGGGTCGGTGCGCCCGTGGGTCTCACGGGCATGTGCGGAGAAGCCCTCGAGGCCGACCGGCCCTTTCAAGTTTCCGTCAGTGCCGGCGGGCTGCGGACGGACCTCGTCTTCGGCGACCTGGGCCAGCGCCTAGAAGAAGTGAGCACTGGGGCGGCCTTCAGCTACCGGTTTGCCAGTCGTTGGTCCGTGCAGGCGTCGCTGGGCGTCCTCATTTCCGGCAGCCTCGACGGACAGCTGGGCAACTACCGGCTGCAGCCAGGCGTCCTCGGCAGCGTCGCGGTCGGCTTCACCATTTTCGATGGTGTCGGTCCGTCGCCTTACCTCGCCGTAAGCTTCACGGCGGGCGTGGCCAGTGCCTCGACCTACAACGAGGCCAACACGAATGACCGTCCGCAATTCACTGCGCTGGATGTCCGGCTCTCCGCCGTCATCGGCAAGCGCCTGTTTGGCTTCTGGCTGCCGTACGCCGGCGCGGCTGTCATCGGCGGGCCAGTTTTCTTCGCGCCGGCCGGCGAGTCCATGACCGGCGCAGACCAGCACCATTTTCGACTCAGCGTGGGGTCGAGCTTCAGCCTGCCGGCGCACCTGGAAGTCTTCTTCGAGGTGGGCTTCCTTGGCGAGCAGAACGTGCTGTTGGGCCTCGGGTATGCCTTTTGACCCCCAGTCGGGCACACCGTGCGTACAATGCGCGTCGCGATAGCAGTCAGTCAAAAGCTGATGCGGCAGCTGGACCCCTCGGCTCGCTCGGAAACTCCACACGCGGGTCGAGCTCGGAACGCTCCACAGCGTGAGGTGAACCGGCTGTCTTCTTCCCGGAGCGACGAACAGCCAACGTGCAGGAGGATTCGTCACCTGTACCGCGGGAGCTTCGTTCGGCACGGTATGACGAGCACAAAGTCGCTGCATTACAACGAGAGCCCCCGGGCGGGATTGAACCGCCGACCCACGGTTTACGAAACCGTTGCTCTACCGCTGAGCTACAGGGGCAAGGTGTTCTGGGACAGCGCGGTGCATCTAGGTAAGTACTGCTCGGTTTGCAACCAGTCTCTGCAACCACTTCTTCACAGACGGGTGGCCGGGCGAGCCTAGTGCAGCAGCGTCGTGGTTTGGAGCTTATCGCCCCACCAAGAATCCACTTCCCGCTTCCGCGCGACCCGGCGCGCTCCACCCACGCGAGATCGAGCGCGGCCGGCCCGGGGGCGCCTACCGGCCGCTCTGCGGCGCTAACCCCTGCCCCGTCTCGAGCAGCGTCTTCATCCCGCTCAAGACCTCCATCCATCCGCCGCCGGCGCCCTGCGCCTCAAGCTCCCCGGCGAGCACCGCGCCCCACTGCACTGCTCCGGCGAGATCGTGCGTTACCGTCAGCCGGCTCACGCCGCCGCGCCCTGGCTCGATCTCCCATGTCACCCGAGTAAAGCCCTCTGCCTTCAGCTCCGGCGTCATCGTCATGCGCCACGTCTGCACCAACCGCCTCGGCGGGTCGCATTCGATCACCTCACCGTCGCCCACGACGTCAGGAATACCGGGGAACTTCTTCATGCCCTCGTTGGCCAGTGCTCTGAACTTCCCGCCCTGCCGCAGGTCGTACTCCACCGGGGTGCAGTAGCCGTAGCGCCGGGTGAACTCTGGCTGGGTGATCGCGTCCCAGATCGCTTGCGGTGCGGCACAAATGTAGATGCGGTAGATCTGAATCGTCTTCGGGTCGTTCGTCTTCATCGGTTCTTCTCCAATGTGGACTTGAGGTCCGCGAGCGCCGACACGCGACGCTCTGTGTACTTGTCGATCCATCGGTCCAGGACCAGTCGGATCGGCACCGGGTTCAGGTAATGCAACTTCTCGCGTCCCGATCTGGTCGTGACGACCAGCCCCGCGCTCTCGAGTTGCCGTAGGTGCTTCATGACGCCAAACCGCGTCATTTCCACGAGCGACTCAAGCTCGGAGAGGGTCTGGCCGTCGCGCTTGTAGAGGCGATCTAGAAGGAGGCGACGGGTTGGATCGGCAAGCGCCTTGAAGATGCGGTCGTCGTCCATGAACTAAATGATATGTGACCTAATGGTCACATATCAAGTCGTTCCGAAAGCCGCCCGAAATCGACCACAGGTGTTCGACCGTCCGCTTCCAGAGGCGGACCCATTCAGCTTCCTCCCCCAACCAGAAGCGGCATCTGGTGTCCGACGCCGGCCATCGAGTTCGGGAAATGAAGGACGCCGGCAGCGAATGAAATCACGCGCACCGCCCCGAGCCAGGGCGCGTAGCGGAGACACCGGTAGTGCGCAGCGCGCTTCGCGCACCGGCAGTCTGGACCTCGATGGAGCGACTCGACGCATCGCGCAAGCATTTGATTTTCCATGCGTTTCATGCGAAGAGACTGGTGTCGACCGCGCGTTCAACGCTGTGCGAGAGGGGCGCGCGAATTGCTTGGCCTGCCGGGCCCAAATTTTGACGCCGACGGCGTGGCCCAGTACCAACCCACAAACTGCTGAGAACCCAACCATGCCCGAACCCGAGAACTTCATGCGCGTGCCGAGCCCGACGCCGCGCCGCACGCTCTACACGGACGCGATGGAGATTTTCCACCGCGCCGCGGACACCACCGGACTGAATCCGCGCGTGCGCCTGGAGTTGGAGGAGCCGGACTACGAGCACATTTTCTACGTCACCACCAAGCTGAAGGACCGGCTGCGGCCACTGCACAAGGACGCGGCGGCGCAGTTCTCGGACCTCCCGGTGACCCAGGTCCGCGACCCCGGTGGACTGGAGCGGCTGGCCGATGGGCAGATTATTCTCAACGGCAAGGCCCTCTTGGGCTCCGACGTCGTCATCCGCCGGGGACATTTGCGCCTTCCCGACGGAAACGTCTTCCAGCTGGTCCCCGGTGAGTCGGCACGCTTCAAGGCCTACCGCGTCCAACACAACCAGGCGCGTGGCCCGTACAAGGGCGGTATCCGCTATCACCGCGACGTCTCACTGGACCTCTTCAAGGCGCTGGCGGCGGAGATGACCTGGAAGACGGCCATCTGCGAAGTGCCCTTCGGCGGAGCCAAGGGCGGCATCCAGATTGACCCGCGTCAATATGGGCGGGAGGAGCTGCAGAACATCACCCTGCGCTTCATGTTCAAGTTGAAGAATCTCATCGGGCCCAGCATCGACATCCCGGCCCCAGACGTGGGGACCAACGGCGAAATCATGGCGCTGCTGATGCGCCAATACATCGATGGCGAACGGGAACGGCACACCGGCCGGGCCATCGTCACCGGCAAAGACGTCCGCATCGGCGGCTCCGAGGGCCGGGTCAAGGCCACCGGCCAGGGAGTGGTGTACTGCATCGAGGACTTCTACGCGGAGAGGAACGAGTCGCTCCGCGGCAAGACATTCACCCTACAAGGCTTCGGGAACGTCGGCTCCAACGCGGCAGAAATTCTGGCCGGCCTGGGAGCACGACTGCTGGCCGTCAATGATGCGGATGGAACGCTCTACAACGGCGACGGCATCGACATTCCAGCGCTCATCGCCCACGTCAACGACCCGACCAATCTCAAGCGAAGCGTCGCCGGCTTTCCCGGCGCGCAGCGCATGGAGAAGAAGGACCTGTGGGACGTGGCCGCCGACATGTTCATCCCCGCCGCCTTGGGCGGGGAGATTACGGCCGATGTGGCCGAGCGGCTCAAAGTGAAACTCATCGCTGAGGGCGCCAACGGACCGACCACCCCAGACGCAGACCAGGTGTTGGTGAAGCGTGGGATTGACTTGATTCCGGACATCATCGCCAACGCTGGCGGCGTCACCGTCAGCTACTATGAGTGGCTCCAAAACAAACGGATGGAGTCCTGGAGCGAGCAAGAGGTGAACGCCAAGCTCGAGCACGCCATCAAGCGCAACTACCGCATCATCCGCGACATCTCGAAGAATCGACCGCGCCGCACCGAGATGCATGACAGCCGGCCGTTCACGGTCGGCAGAGAAGTCGAGCCCCGGTTGGCGGCGATGATTTTGGCCCTGAAGCGCATCGAGGCTCACTACCTCTTGGAAGGCTTTTCGAACTGACCCCGCCGGCTTCAGTGCATCACGCGCGCGCGGTCCACCAACAGCAGCGGCTCGTCCTCGCGCGTCTCATAGGCGACGACGCGCAGCCCAAGCCCGCGGCTGTGCCCAGCGCGGCCGCCCTTGGCGCCGTAGGAGAGGGCCACCTGGTAGCGGACCTCGCACAGGCACGTCATCTCCGTGCCGTCCTCTCCGGTGAAGGTGAGGCGAAGTCGGCCACCCAGCAACACAGCGGCTTGGGTTTCCACGTACAGTCCGGCGGCGGAGATGTTGCGGGCAATGCCACGGGCCATCCCGTCCGACGTGGTGATGTACACAGTGAAGACTTTGTCGAAGCGCAGGCTGCCGCGGCGGTCGTGCATGGTGGCCTACGGTAGCTGGTAGTCAGATGTAGTCAAAATACCGACCTGATGGGGGAAATGGCCGTGAGACGTTGGACGCTGGTGGTTGTGCTTTTGCCGTGGCTTGCCTGGGCCCAGGACGCGCGCTTCGAAGCCCTCAAAGCCAGCGCGCAGACGTTTGACGGGGGGCTGGCCGGCTTTCTCGAGCAGTACACCGGGGACTGCGGGGACGCGACCAATACCTCGCAGTGCCGGCAAAAGGCCGAGACCTTCCAGAAAAGCGTCAATGGCAAGCGGTTCTACGCCTTGGTTCGCGAGGACGCGGCAAGCATGGTGGCCTTCGCCCCCTCGGGCGCGGCGGGCGGAGACTTCACCGTCCTGGTGACACCATTTTTCCCCGGAGGGGCGCACGCCCTGACCAACACCACGCCGAAGAAGACGGACAGCCATGGCAACCCGCTGTTTCCGCAGCTGGAGTTGGCCGGGGTGCTGCCCGAGGGGGAGACGGTGGACTCGGTGGAGCGCCTCTTCCGCCGGCGCGACGTCCGGGTGGAGCTCCTCTTCAGCCCCGAAGGCTTCTGGGCGCTGCCACACAAGGGGGAGGAAAGCTGACCGGCTGCCGCGCACACTTGGACGCCCTGCTGGTCTCCACCAGCAGCGGCGCAGTACTGGCCCGCTACGAAGGGCACTAAACAGGGCAACTGCCGTGTCGCTGCGCCCTTAGGCACCTCCGCCCAAAAAGACGGTGCGGGACTGGCCGCGTCGCTCGAGCCTGAGCGTCAGCTTCTTGCCCTCGGCATACGGGGCGAGCGCCGCGTGGAAATCCTCGGCCGACGTCACCCGGCGCCCGTCGACTTCCACCACCACGTCGCCGACCCGCAGCCCGGCCCGCGCCGCCGGGCCGCCGGCCTCGAGCGACTCCACCCGGACGCCGGGACCGGGGGCCCGAAGGCGCTGGCCTGCCTCCGCATCCAGGTCCACCACGGAGATGCCGAGAACGTCCTCGACCGCCGGCTCCGCCGGCGGCATCTCGGCAAGAGGCGCCGGCCGCTGTGCGGGCGGCTCCCCCACCCTGGCCACCAATTCCCGGGCCGGTGCCACGCCGCGTTGGACGGTGAGGCGCACCAGCGTCCCCGGCGCAAGCAGCGAGATTTTTCGAAGCAGCGCGAGGTAGGAGTCGAAGGGCCTGCCGTTGACGTGGGTAATGCGGTCTCCAGGGCGAAGGCCGGTCGTCGCCGCCGGGCTGCCCGGGAAGACTTCCTGCACCACCGCCAGGCGCGAGCGCCCATCCGCGGAAGGCTGTTCAGCGACCGTGAGCCCGAGCCAGCCGCGCTCCAGGTGCCCGTTGTCCAAGAGGTTGGGCAAGAGGTCCTTCACCATGTTGATGGGCACCGCAAAGCCGATGCCTTGGGCGTGCGTCACCACCGCCGTCGCCATGCCCACCACCTCTCCTCGCATGTTGAACAGTGGGCCCCCGGAGTTGCCAGGGTTGATGAGAGCATCGGTCTGCAGAAAGTCGTCGAAGGCGCCCACGCCGAGCACGCGCTCCTTGGCCGAAATCAACCCGTGCGCCACGCTCCGCTCGAGCCCGAAGGGATTGCCGATGGCCACCACCCAGTCGCCGACTTCGAGCGTGTCCGAGTCGCCCAGCATCACCGACGGCAAGTCACGCGCTCCATGGGTTTGAGCGCGGATGAGCGCGACGTCGGTGCCGGGGTCCGCGCCCACCAGCTGGGCGTCGAAGACGCGGCCGTCGCTGAGTCGAATTTGCAGCGCCTCGGCGCCCTTCACGACGTGATGGTTGGTGACGGCATAGCCCTCCGGACCAAGGAGAAATCCCGACCCCATGGCTGCCGGCACCCGTCCGGCCAGAATCCCGTCCCCAGGGTTTTGGTAGGTGACGACGTTCACCACCCCGGGGCTGACCGCGCGGATGAGCGGGGCCAGCGAGCCAGGAGGCGTGAAGTCCCGCAGGCTGGATCCCGGCGTCCGCTCGCGCCAGATGGGCGGCCCGGTGACATCTCCGTCGAAGGCGCGCCCTCGGGCACGCGCCCAATCCTCGAGCGAATGCTGAGGGTCGACGGTGCTGAGGAGAAGAAGCAAGGCGGGGAGAAGCATCTCCCAGCCAGTCTAAGCCCTGCCAGGCTGCACGTACCTTCCGACGCGCACTTGCGCAGGACGTACGACTCGCCCGTTCAAGGTGTAACCCGCCCGTACCTCCGAGAGCACCTTGCCATCCGACTCCGGGTCGGTCACCACTTCGGTGTCCATCGCCTCGGCTTGGTTGGGGTTGAAGCGCGCCCCAGTCAACTCGAGCCGCTCGATGCCCTGGGCGGCCAGCTTCGCCACCAGGTCGTCCCGAATGAGTTGGACGCCACGGGCCAAGGGCGAGGCATCCGCCGCGCGCAGCGACAAGTCCAGAGCGCCCACCGCGTCGAGGACAAGACGGGCGTTCTCGGCCTTTTCGATGTCGCGGAGGCGCTCGTTCTCGCGCGCCAATCGCTCCTTGAAGGCCTCTCGGTCCCGCACCGACTCCTGCAGGCCGCGAGCGAATTCATTCACCCGTTCCCGGGCGGCGGCCAACTCACCGCGCAGCTGCTCCATCTCCTCGGCGACCTCGGGGGAAGCGGACCGGGCACTCTCCTTTGCCGGCGGCGTGACCTCATCCACGGCCTCGACGCTCGGCTCGCGCGGCGCGCCGTCAGGGTGAAAACGTCGGCGGTCGTTGATGCGCACGGAGCACTAATTAACCATGGGGCACGCGCTGTCAAACCCTCCCCAGGCGAGGGGACCCGTCACAGCCCGAGGGCCTTGAGTCAAGGGGGGACTGCGTCGTACGAGAGGTGCGCCATGTCACAGCCACGCGTCGTCCGCGCCCCGCGCGGTGCCACGAAGTCCTGCCAGGGCTGGGTGCAGGAAGCCGCCCTCCGCATGTTAATGAACAACCTGGACCCCGACGTCGCGGAGAGGCCGGCCGACCTGGTGGTGTACGGCGGCACCGGCAAGGCCGCGCGTAACTGGGAGGCGTTCGACCAAATCGTGTCGACGCTGCGGACGCTTGGTGACGAGGAAACCCTGCTGGTCCAGTCGGGGAAGCCGGTCGGCGTGCTGCAGACGCACGCCGACGCGCCCCGGGTGCTTCTTGCCAACTCCAACCTCGTCGGTCGCTGGTCCACCTGGGAAGTCTTCCGAGACCTCGAGGACAAGGGGCTGATGATGTACGGGCAGATGACGGCTGGCTCGTGGATTTACATCGGCACGCAAGGAATTCTTCAAGGCACCTACGAAACGTTCGCCCAGGCCGGCCGAACGCACTTTGCCTCTGACGACCTGTCCGGGCGACTGGTGCTGTCCGGCGGCCTCGGCGGCATGGGGGGTGCCCAGCCGCTGGCCGCCACCCTGTGCAACGCCGTTTTCCTCGGTGTGGAAGTGGACGCCGCCCGTGCACAGCGTCGGGTCGAGACGCGCTACCTGGACGTGGTGGCCAAAGACGTGGACGAAGCGCTCCAGCTGGCCAAGTCGGCGTGCGCCCAGCGGCAGCCCAAAAGTATCGCCATCATCGGAAACACGGCCGACGTCTACCCTGAACTGTACCGGCGGGGCGTCCGTCCAGACCTGGTGACCGACCAGACCTCGGCGCACGACGCCCTCAACGGCTACATCCCGCAGGGCTTGACGCTCGAGCAGGCATCGAGCTTACGGGTCCGCGACCCGGACGAATACGTCCGGCGGGCGCGCGCGTCGATGGGCGTTCAGGTTCGCTCGATGCTCGACTTTCAACGCGCCGGCTGCCACGTCTTCGACTACGGGAACAACCTCCGCGCCGGCGCTCAACTGGCGGGTGTGGAGGACGCCTTCAGCTTCCCCGGCTTCGTTCCGGCCTACATTCGCCCCCTCTTCTGCGAGGGTTCCGGTCCGTTTCGTTGGGTGGCACTCTCTGGCGACCCGGCTGACATCCACCGGACGGACCGCGCGATTCTCGAGCTGTTTCCGGACAAGCCAGCACTCAAGCGGTGGATTACCCTTGCCGCCGAGCGCGTCGCCTTCCAGGGCCTTCCGGCACGCATTTGCTGGCTCGGCTACGGCGAGCGTCACCGCGCCGGGCTGGCCTTCAACGCCTTGGTGCGCAGCGGGGAAGTGAAAGCCCCCATCGTCATCGGCCGCGACCACCTGGACTGCGGCTCGGTGGCCTCGCCCCACCGGGAGACGGAGGCAATGGCCGACGGCAGTGACGCGGTGGCGGACTGGCCCCTCCTCAACGCCCTGGTGAACGCCGTCAATGGGGCTTCCTGGGTCAGCATCCACAACGGCGGGGGCGTGGGGATTGGCTATTCGCTGCACGCCGGGCAAGTCATCGTCGCCGACGGCACCGAGGCCGCCGCACGCCGCATCGAACGGGTGTTGAAGTCGGACCCGGCAATCGGCGTTCTCCGACATGCCGACGCCGGCTACGCGCGCAGCATCGCCGTCGCCGAGGAACGCGGAGTGAAGCTTCCGGGCCGTTTCTCCCCCTGAGAGGCCCGCCATGGACACCCTTCAGTCGGCCGACGGCCTTCCCTTCACTCTCCTCGTCCGCGGGGCGTCGGCGGTGCTCACCGCCGATGGGCCGGACAGTCCCGATGCAGGCATGACGCTGGCGGCGCGCACCGGCGATGCCATCGGCATCCGCGGCGCGGCGGTGGCGTGGATAGGGCCGGAGACGGCACTGCCCCAGGGCCTGGTGACGCGGGGGACGGAGCTTCTCGACGCCGAAGGCGGCCTGGTGGTGCCCGGCTTCGTCGACTCCCATAGCCACGTCGTCTACGCCGGGGACCGCTCCGAGGAGTTCGCACTTCGCGCTTTGGATGTCGACGCGGTGGGCATTACCCGCGCCGGCGGTGGCATCATCTCCACCGTCTTCGCCACCCGCGCCAAGGACGAGGATGCACTGATTCGACTGGCCCTGCCCCGGCTGAAGCGGCTCCTGGCCCATGGAGTCACCACGCTGGAGGTGAAGAGTGGCTATGGGCTCACCTTCAAGGACGAGCTGAAGCTGCTTCGCGTCGTCCGGCGGTTGGGTTCGCTCCAGCCAGTGACGCTGGTGCCCACCTTCCTCTGGTTACACGCGCTTCCGCCAGAATGGGCGAATGACCGCGCCGGCTACCTCGCCCTGGGCAGGCGCACGCTGGAGGCGGTGGCGGGCGAGGGTTTGGCCGAATTTGCCGATGCCTTCGTCGAGAAGGGCGCCTTTACGGCGGACGAGGCTCGCTCCTTTTTCACCGAGGCGCGGGCACTGGGCCTGCGACCCCGCCTGCACGTGGACCAGCTGTCGGCTGGCCGCGGGGCCGAATTGGCAGCGGAACTGGGTGCCGTCAGTGCCGACCACCTGGAATGCGTCTCCCCAGAGGGCATCATGGCGCTGGCGCGCAGTGGGGTGACGGCGGTGCTGATGCCGGTCGCCACGCTGGTGCTGCGTCGGCCAACCTACGCGCCAGGAAAGGCCCTGCGCGAGGCCGGCGTCCCGGTGGCCCTGGCCAGCAACGTCAACCCAGGTTCGGCCCCCACCGAAAACCTCAGCCTCAGCCTTGGCCTGGCCTGTCTCCTGAACGGCCTCACCCCGGACGAAGCCCTTCTCGGCGTGACGCGCTGGGGGGCGCAGGCCCTCGGACGGGCCGACATTGGCCGGCTGCGGGTGGGAGGGCCAGCGGACCTCCTGGTCCTCGGCTGCCGAGAGGTGGCACACCTCAGCGCCCACCTGGGGGTGCGGCATGCGCGCGCGGTGGTGAAGGCTGGGCGCGTCGTGCTGCGGGCGACGGACGCGGCCAGCTGCGCTTGATGCAGGCCCCGGGGTGCCGCCCCATCCAAGGGCGGTCCCGGGGTCAGGGCTTTCCCGCTCTGCCTTCCGACCACCGGAGGGACAGAACACCCATGCCCGCTATAACGTCGGAGAGGGTAATTGCATTTCATCTTTGCAGTGAGTCGACCGAGACACCCGCGCGGGGCGTGGGCAGGACGGTGTAGACAGTCAGAACTCCATGTGTCGCCTTTATGGCTTTCGGTGCTCGGCACACGAGCCAGTCCATGCCCCGCTGGTGTCTGAACGGAACTCGCTCCGCCGCCAGTCGGTCGAGCATCCGGACGGTTGGGGAATTGCCGCCTACGTGAAGGGCGCCCTGCCCGAGGTCGCGCACGGCCTCGGGCCAGCGCACCTGGACCCAGAATTCGAGCGAGTCAGCGGCCTTCTTCAAGCCCGCGCGTTGATGGCCCATGTGCGACTCGCCTCGGTGGGCGAAGTGGACCCGAAGAACGTCCATCCTTTCGTCCACGGGCGGTGGACCTTCTGTCACAACGGCACCATCTCGGACTACGGCATCGCCCGTATCAAGCTGGAGAATGAGGTGCTGCCCAAGTACCGCAAGCGCTTGGTGGGAACCACCGACTCAGAGCGGTGCTTCGCGATGTTTCTCTCGCGTCTCTTCTCCCGCGTCAAAGAGGATGCGCACCCGCCGGTGGAGCTGGTGGCCTGGGCGCTGGCCGACACCATGGACAGCGTCGCCAAGATTGCCGACCGCCCCGGGAAGCCGCCCAGCGCGCTCAACTTCCTGGTGACCGACGGCGAGCTGATGGTGGCCACCCGTCGCGGCCGAAGCCTGTGGATGTCCGCGGTGACAGTGTCCGGGCAGCCATTGCCCGACTGGCCGGACGCTGCGCAGCGTCTGCACGAATTTCAGGTGGCCAGCGAGGAGTTGAGCGCGGCGGATGCCTGGCTCGAAGTGCCAGATGAGGGCGTGGTGGGGGTCGACTCGGCCGTCCGCTTCTTTGCGGCCACCGTGCCAGCACTGCTCACCAGCCGCCCCTAGCCAACTGTCCGAGAGCCCTGGGGGGCGTCCCCCATTGGCGGCGGCAGCTGCACCGCTCGCTGCAACGCCGCCGTTCGCCCGCAATGGCTTTGAGCATCCTCCATAACGCCGTGCGGAGGAGCCCACATGTGCCAAAGAAGAAGCTGGTCCGCGTCAGCGTTCAGTCTGTGTCTTGCTGTCCCCCTGGTTGCCCTGGCCGCCCCAAGCCAGGGCAAAATCCCCATCACCACCAGCTTCGAAGAGGCACGGCAGCTGTACCTGAAGGGCCGCGATGCCAATGAAAAGCTTCGGGGGGTGGAGGCCTACGCTCTCTTCGAGAAGGCGGCGGCCAAAGACCCCTCCTTCGCCCTCGCCTACTACGGCATGGCCAATTCGGCCAACGCCAACCTGGAATTTTTCGCCGCCTTGCGCAAGGCCGTCGCGCTCAGCGACAAGGTGTCGGTCGGTGAGCGGTTGATGATTGAGGCGTTGAACGCCGGCGTCAAAGGAGACAACGACGGTCAGCGCAAGAAGCTGACCGAATTGGCGGAGACCTACCCCAACGACGAGCGGGCCCTCACCTTGCTCGGGGTCTTCTATTTCGGAAACCAAGACTACCCAATGGCCATCAAGTACCTCACCCAGGCCACCGCAATTTCTCCCAACTTCACGCCCCCTTACAACCAACTGGGTTACGCCTACCGCTTTCAGGGCAAGTACCCGGAGGCTGAGAAGACCTTCCAGAAGTACATTGAATTGCTTCCCGGCGACCCCAACCCCTACGACTCCTACGGCGAGCTGTTGATGAAGATGGGGCGCTTCGACGACTCCATCGCCAGCTACCGCAAGGCGCTCAAGGTGGACCCGCACTTCACCGCTTCGATGGTGGGGATTGCCAACGACCAGATGTTCCAAAGCAAGGGCGACGAAGCGCGCAAGACGCTTCGGAAGATGTACGGCGTGGCGCGGAATGATGGCGAGCGCCGAATCGCGCTGTTTTGGATTGGCCGGTCCTACGTCCTGGAAGGCGACACCCAGGACGCGGTACGCACCGTGGCCGAGCAACGGGCCATTGCCCAGAAGTCTGGAGACTTCGCCGCACAGTCCGGCGATGCGATGCTGCTCGGCAATATTCTGCTCCATGCCGAGCAGCTCGACGGCGCCACGGCCGCCTTTGCCGAGGAAATCACGCTGATGAACAAGGCGTCGGTGCCGGCCGAGGTGAAAGAGGCCAACCGCAGAAACAACCTGTTCGACACGGCGCGGGTGGCGCTGAAGCGAGGGGACTTGGTCACTGCACAGGCGCAGGCCCACAGCTACCAGACGCAGGTGGAGGTCCGGCGCATCCCGTTTGAGGTGCGGCAGGTGCATGAGCTGTTGGGGATGATTGCCCTGGCGCAGCGCCAGTACGACGTGGCGCTGGCCGAGTTGGCGCAGTCCAGCGCGCAAAACCCGCAAGTCCTTTATTTCACCGCGCTCGCCCTGCAAGGCAAGGGCGACACCCAGGGCGCCCGGACCGCCGCCCAGGCGGTGGCCAACTTCAATTCCCTCAACGGCAACTACGCCTTCGTTCGCTCCGAAGCCCAGCGAATGGCAACCGGAAGCTAGCGTCGGTCTTTCACCCGGGCCAGGGGGCCGCTCCTGGCCCAGTCCCGAAGGCGCTGCCGGGACACCGCCCCGGTGCCGGTGGCGGTGAGACGGCGGTCGCCCTCGGCCGGCCCCGAGGTGAAGTGAATCCGGAGCGCGTCCTCAGGGACCGCCGTGGAAATGCGGTCCGCCCATTCCACGACGACGGCTGCCGAGTCCGAATCCCGCAATTCATAATAGCCCGTCCCAAAGAGGTCCTCCTCGGAGGCCAAGCGAAACAAGTCGGCGTGTATCAGCGGGATGCGCCCTTGGTAGAGATGGAGAAGGGCAAAGGTTGGGCTGGCCACAACCTCCGGCGCTACCCCACAGCCCTCGGCCAAGCCGCGCGCAAACTCTGTCTTCCCCGTGCCGAGCTCTCCCAACAGGGCCACGAAGTCGCCAGGCTGAAGAAGTCTCCCCAGCGCCTCTCCAAGCTGCCGGGTCCTCTGGGCGGTGTGCGTCGTGATGGAAACCGTCAGCGGTTCCATCGTGCCCACACCGACGTCAGCCCAGACAGGAGGTCCGAGGCCACCAGCCCGAGCTGCCCCCGCCACTCCTCTTCCAAGTCTCCGGCCAAGCCGTGGGCATAAACGGCCACGCTGGCTGCATCGGCCGGCGCCAGGCCTTGCGCCAAAAGCGCCCCGCACACCCCGGACAGGACATCGCCTGCTCCGCCGGTGGCCATGCCCGGGTTGCCGGTGGGGTTCACCCGCGCCCGCCCGTCCGGGAGGGCCACCACCGTCCGCGCCCCTTTCAGCACAAGCACCACCCGGTGGGCCCGCGCGAAGTCGCGGGCCACCGTCACCCGGTCGGCCTGAATTTCGGCCACCGAGAGTCCAGACAGTCGGGCCATTTCCCCCGGGTGTGGAGTCAGCACCAGCGGTCCTTGGGCAGAGCGCAGCACGTCCAACCGGCCGCTGAGGGCATTCAACCCGTCAGCGTCGAGCACCACCGGACCGGGGAAGCGTTCCAACAGCTCGGCAATCAGCTGGTGCGTCTTCTTCCCCCGCGCGATGCCGGGACCCAAGAGAAGGACGTCCTTGCCCTCGGCCACCTCCAACAGCCGCTCGAGGTGCATTGGGCCGAGAGGCTTCTCATCGTCCAGGCCGACGCCCATCAACTCGGGCGCATGCGTCAGGACGTCCGACAGCGCATCGTCGGGGGTGGCCACGGTGCACAGGCCCACCCCGCTGCGCAGCGCGGCCAACCCGGCCAGCGCCGCCGCGCCGCTTTTGCCTCGGCTGCCGGCAATGACCAGGAGGTGTCCATAGGTGCCCTTGTGCGAGTCCGGGCGGCGCTCCGGAAGCCAGCCTCGCGCGTCCTCCTCCTCCAGCAGCATGACGGGCGAATCCTCCGGCGCCAGGCCGATGTCGGCGACCGACACGTCGCCGCACAGCGAGGCGCCGGGCTCGAGGGCTTCCCCCACCTTGAGGGCGCCGAAGGCCACCGTCGCATCCGCTTGCACGGCCGGTCGAAACGGCACTCCGGTGTCACTGGCCAGCCCAGAGGGGATGTCCGCGGCCAGCACGCGCACCCCCACCGCGCGCCACTTCCACAAGGAGTGAATGGCGTCCGCCAGCGCGCCTTCCGGCGCGCGGTTGAGGCCCGTGCCGAGCAGTGCGTCCACCGCCAGGTCGCCGCGCCTCGGCGTGAAGTCCTGAAGACCTCCCGCCAGCGAGCCGCCCATCGCCGTCAGGGCCTCGAGGTTGGCCTGGCTTTCGGCCTTGAGGGCGCTCGGCTCAGCCAACAGCACCACCGCCACCTGCCGCCCGGCGAGCGCCAGGTGTCGGGCGGCCACCAGCCCGTCGCCCCCGTTGTTACCGGGGCCGCACAGGACGGCGAAGCGCCCCTCCGGCGCGGCCAGACGCAGCGCTTCGTCGGCCAGCGCTCGCCCGGCTCGCTCCATCAATTCGCGTGCCGAGACGCCCGCTCGCTCCGCCTCAGCCTCGCGGCCGCGCATCTCCTCGGCAGTGAGCAACGGCTTCACCGGCGTCCCCTCCCGTCCAGCCACTCCCCCCGGGGGATGCCCCCAGGGGCTACGTCCTCCGCATCAGCTTCAACATGTCTCGCACTGCTCGGTCCAGGCCCACCAGCACCGCCCTGGCGACAATCGCGTGACCAATGTTGAGCTCGTCGATTTCGGGGATGGCCACCACCGCTTGAACATTCTCATAGTTGAGGCCGTGGCCTGCAGCGCAACCCATCCCCAACTTGGTGGCGGCTTTGGCCGCGTCGACCAGACGCTCCAACTCGCGCTGGCGCTCGCCAGCGTTGCGGGCCTCACAATAGCGTCCGGTGTGCAGCTCCACCCGGTCGGCGTCCACCTTGTGCGCAGCGCGAATCTGGTCCAACTCGGGGTCGATGAAGAGGGAGACCTCAATCTCACCATCCCGTAGGTGGCGGGTCAGCTGCGCCAGCGACTCCCGCTGGGAGGCCACGTCCAGCCCACCCTCGGTGGTGAGCTCCTCGCGGCGCTCGGGTACCAGCGTCACCAAGTCCGGCTTCACTTCATAGGCCACCTTCACCATTTCCTGGGTGGCGGCCATCTCGAGGTTGAGCGCCGTCTGGCAAGTGTCCCGCAGCAGGCGCAAGTCCCTGTCTTGGATGTGGCGGCGGTCCTCGCGAAGGTGGATGGTAATTTGGTGTGCGCCTGCCATCTCGGCGATGGCAGCGGCTGTCACGGGGTCCGGGTAGGTGGCCCGCCGAGCCTGGCGCAGCGTGGCCACATGGTCGACGTTGACACCGAGGCGCGGTCCCATGAGGTCCTTCTAGCCGAGCACCGTGGAGAGGGCGTGAGCGATTTCCTTGGCATGCGCGTCATTGCGTTCGCGGTCCGGTCCCTCCACCAGAATTCGGACCTTGGCCTCGGTCCCGGAGAAGCGGACCAGCACCCGGCCCTCCTCACCGAGGCTGTCCTCGGCTCCCCGGATGGCGCGCTGCACCTCCGGAAGCTGCTCCAGCGGCCGACGCTCGCGGACCCCGCAACTCAAAAGCGTCTGTGGGACCGGCTCAAAGACCCTCGTCAACTCCGAGAAGGGACGCCTTTTGCGGCACAGCATGGCCAGCACCTGGAGCGCGGCCAAGGTCCCGTCCCCGGTGGTGGCGTAGTCGAGAAACACCAGGTGGCCGGACTGCTCGCCGCCAAAGGCATGGCCCCCGCGGCGCATCTCCTCCACCACATAGCGGTCGCCGACCTGGGTCCGAACGACTTTCAGCCCCCATTGGGCCACCGCGCGGTCCAGGCCACGACTGGACATCACCGTCGTCACCAGCGTCTTGGTGGGAAGGGCGCCACGTTCGGCCAGCTGTCCTGCGCACAGCGCAAGCACCGCGTCGCCGTCGACGACTTGTCCGCGCTCGTCCACCACCACCAGACGGTCGCCGTCTCCATCCAGCGCCAGGCCGACGTGCGCGCCTCGCTCGACCACCGTGCGCGCCACGGCGTCGGGGTAAAGCGCCCCGCAGCCCTCGTTGATGTTGAGGCCGTTCGGCTCGCAGCCCAACGGGATGACGGTTGCTCCCAGTTCGCGCAGGGTCTCCGGCGCCGTCCGGTACGCCGCACCGTTGGCGCAGTCCACGACGATGGTGAGGCCTTCCAGGGTCAGTTCACGGGGAAACGTATTCTTGAGAAAGACAATGTAGCGGCCCCGGGCGTCATCCAGCCGGAAGGCCCGCCCCACCTTGTCCGCGGTGGGCCGAATCTGCTCGACGTGCTGGCTGTCCATCAGTTCTTCGAGGCGCGCCTCGGCGTCGTCGGGCAGTTTGAAGCCGTCCCGCCAGAAGAACTTGATGCCGTTGTCCTGGTAGGGGTTGTGTGAGGCCGAAATGACGGCTCCTGCCTCGGCCCGCATTGAGGTGGTGATGTTGGCGATGCCGGGCGTGGGCAGCGGCCCCACCAAGTCGACGTCCACGCCCATCGAGGTAATTCCAGCGGCCAGGGCCTGCTCCAGCATGTAGCCCGACAGACGAGTGTCCTTACCGATGACGACGCGGTTCCGGTGGGTGCCGTTGCGGATGAGGTAGGCCAGCGCCCGGCCGAGCTGCATTGCCACCTCGGCCGTCATCGGCCACACGTTGGCCGTGCCACGCACCCCATCCGTCCCGAACAGCCGTCGGCCCATCACTCCTCCAGGGTGGAAGTATCGCCCTTCTCGAGTCCCAGTGCCTCGGCGCGGAGCAGCCGCCGCATAATTTTTCCGCTCCGCGTTTTGGGTAGCCGCTCGCGCACCTCGATGGCTTGGGGCGTCGCGATGGGACCCAATTCATGCCGAACGTGCTCCACCAGCTGCGCGCGCAGCTCGGGGCTGTCCTTGCGGCCTGCCCGCAGGATGACGAAGGCCGAAATCGCCTCGCCTTTGATGGGGTCCGGCACCCCGATGACGGCCGCCTCGGCCACCGCCGGGTGGCTCACCAGCGCACTTTCCACGTCTGCGCTGCCGATGCGATGGCCGGCGACGTTGAGCACGTCGTCGCTGCGGCCAAGCACCGTGAAGTAGCCGTCTTTGTCCCAGCTGGCGACGTCTCCCGCGGCGTACACCCGGCCGGGGAACTCCTCCCAGTACTGCTTGTAGCGGGCGTGGTCTCCCCACACCGTCCGCATCATGTGCGGGAAGGGACGCCGCAGCGCGAGCAGTCCCCCTTTGCCCGCGGGCACCTCTTGGCCGTCGGCGTCGATGACCGCCGCATCCACTCCAGGCAGGGCCACGCCGACGCTCCCCGGCTTTGCGGCCAAGGAGGTGGGCGTGCCAAGCGCCGGGCCGCCGAGCTCGGTCTGCCACCAATTGTCGCTGATGAAGCCGCGCGTGCCGTTGGCCACCAAATGCTCAAACGCCCAGCGCCACGCCTCGGGGTTGAGCGGCTCACCGGCCACGGTGATGAGGCGAAGCGAGGCGAGGTTGGCCTGCGCCGGGAGCTCGGCCCCAAACTTCATAAACATCCGAATGGCCGTCGGTGCGGTGAACATGACATTCACCCTGAGCTTCTCCACCACCCGCCAGGTCACCCCTGGGTCCGGGTAGTCAAGCGAGCCCTCGCGCAGCACTGCCGTCACCCCCTCCAAGAGGGGCGCGTAGACAATGTAGGAATGCCCCACCACCCAGCCGATGTCGCTGGTCGACCAGTAGATGTCGTCGTCGTGGACGTCAAAAAAAGTCCGGAGGTGGTAGGTGATTCCCACCATGTAACCGCCGTGGACGTGCACCACGCCCTTGGGTTTTCCGGTCGAACCAGAGGTGTAGAGGATGAAGAGGGGGTGCTCGGCGTCCACTTGCACCGGCGGCGTTTCAGGCCGGTGGTCGGCCACCAGGCTTTGGAAGTCGACTTCATTCGCCTTGAGCGGCCGCCCGGGGCCCGCGCGACGCTGGAACCAGACAACGCGCTGAACGCCAAGGCCTCGCATCGCCTCGTCCACCAGCGCTTGAAGCTCCACCGGCTTTCCGCGCCGGAAGCCAACGTCTCCGGCGATGAGGACCTTTGCCCCGGCGTCGACAATTCGGTCGCGAAGCGCGCCCACACCGAGGCCCGCGTAGACCACCGAGTGAATGGCCCCCAGCCGGGCCACCGCCAGCATTGACACCACCCCCTCCAGCGTGAGGGGCATGTAGATGAGCACCCGGTCACCCACCCCAACGCCGAGCGCGCGCAGGCCAGTGGCCAGCCGGGACACCATGTCGCGGAGCTCGGCGTAGCTGACTCGGCGTTCCCCACCGTCCTCAGAAAGACAGATGAGGGCCGTGTGCTGGCCCCGCGGGCCGTCGGCATGGCGGTCCAAGGCATTGTCGACGGCGTTGGTTTTTCCACCGACGAACCACCGGTGGTCTGGAAACTGCCAGTCAAAGACCTGACGCCACGGCTCACTCCACCGGAACCGCTTCGCCCAGGCACCCCAGAAGGCGTCGGGGTCCGTCAGGCTTCGGGCGCGCTCTGCTGCCACGTCCTCCGGGACCGCCGAGCGGCGGAGCGACTCGGGCGCGAGGAAGCTGTCACCAACGTTCAGCAGATGTTCGAGGGCCATGTCGGACGCCTCCAACCCCGAAGTGTGCCACAGCCCCGAGGCGCGGGGGCCCCACGTCCATTTCAGCGGCCGACTGCCCACAAAGCGCCGCCGGCACGGGCATGGCGGATGGCGTCAACCACCGCCAGTGCGTCGCGGACATCCGCCAAATCATGCACCCGCACCACGTCCACCCCCGCGGCCACCGCGGACGCGGCCAGCGACGCAACCGTTGCGGGAAGCCGCTGCTGGGGCGGCTTTCCACCGGACAGCGCGCCCAAAAACGCCTTGCGGCTGGTCCCCAGGACGACTGGGCAGCCGAGCAGCCGCAACTCCCGAACATGGTGCAACAGGAAAAGGTTGTGCGCGGCTGTCTTTCCGAAGCCAATGCCCGGGTCGACCCAGATGCGCTCCCTGGGAATGCCCGCAGCCTCGGCCGAGGCCACCGCGGCAGCCAACGCCTGGAGGACCTCAGCCATCACGTCTTGGTAGTCCGGCGCTTCCTGCATGGTGCGCGGCGTCCCTTGCATGTGCATCAGGCAGACGGCGGCACCGGCTGCGGCGGTGATGGGCGGCAAACCGGAATCCCCGGTGAAGCCTCTGACGTCGTTCACCAGGACCGCGCCGGCAGCCAGGGCCGCCTTGGCGACGGCGGCCTTGCTGGTGTCGATGGACAGCGGGACGTCGCTCAGCGCCCGAAGCCGCTCGATGACGGGCAAGACGCGCCGCAGCTCCTCTTCCGCCGGCACCTCCGCCGCACCGGGTCGGGTGGATTCTCCGCCCACGTCGACCAAATCCGCGCCGGCTTCGGCAAGCTCGAGGCCGCGAGCGACGGCCGCCTCCACCGACGCGAAGTGGCCGCCGTCTGAAAAGCTGTCGGGGGTGACGTTGAGGACACCCATCAGGTACGTCCGTTGGCCCCACAGGAAACGCCGCCCGGCCAACACCGTGGCCGGCGGGAAGCGGTCCACGGCCAAGGCGCGCTCCAGCGCGTCGGCCAACGCGGTGAGCTCTGCCGTTTGGCGCGCCTCCCGGATGAGGCGCTCCAGCTGGTCACGAGCGCCTGAGAGGAGCGCTGTTCCCGGCCGTTGGGCTTGGTCGCCCGAGAGGAAGCGCGGGTATTGACCTGCGGCACTCTGCTCGCAGGCGCGTTTGAGAAAGCGTCCCTCCTGGAGGCCGAGCCCCGTCAGGAGCAGCTGCGCCTGTGGCAGCTTCTCAAGGAGGTACTCCCGCGCCGGCGTCGGAAGCCCCAGGCGCACCAGCGCGGCGTCGAGGTCCGCCGAGGGGTCCAGGGCAATGGGGCGAGCGAGAGGCGCTGACGTTGCCAGGCGCTAGGCCTTGTTCGGTTCGAGCGCCGGCAGCGGTTCGAGTGCGTCGAGAATCTTCCGCTTGTCCTTCTTCTCCAACTTGGGGGGCGCGTTGACGCGCGGCTTGGGCCGATCTCGGGTGATGGTGCCACCTTTGACGAGCGTCTCCACGTCCTCTGCCTCCAACGTCTCGTATTCGATGAGTCCGTCGGCGATGCGGTTGAGCGTGTCGAAATTCTCCTGGAGCAGCTTCTTCGCCCGCTCGTAACAGCTCATCACAATCTCGCGCACCTCGGCGTCAATCTGCCGAGCCGTCTCCTCGGAGTAGTCGGGCCGCGTGTAGAGGTCACGACCGAGGAACACCTCGCCCTCGCGGGCCCCGAAAGCCAAGGGCCCGAGCTTGCTGCTCATCCCCCAGCGGCAGACCATCGCCCGAGCGGTCTCGGTGGCACGCTCGATGTCATTCGCCGCTCCGGAGCTGATTTCATTGAATACCAGCTCCTCTGCGATGCGACCGCCCATCGCCATGCAAATGCGGTCCAGCGTCGACTGGCGGTAGAGGTTCAGTCGGTCCTCGGTGGGGAGCGACCAGGTGACGCCCAACGCCTGTCCGCGCGGGATGATGGTGACTTTGTGGACCGGGTCGCAGCCGGGCAGCAGCTTCGCCACCAGCGCATGCCCCGCCTCGTGGACGGCGGTGTTGCGCTTCTCCTTCTCCGTCATAATCATCGACTTGCGCTCGGGGCCCATGAAGACTTTGTCCTTGGCGCTTTCGAAGTCGGCGACCTCCACCCGGTCCTTGTTGTGCCGGGCGGCAAACAGGGCCGCCTCATTGACGAGGTTTTCCAGGTCCGCGCCAGTCATGCCCGGCGTGCCCCGAGCGATGATTTCCAAGTCCACTTCGGGCGAGAGCGGGACGCGCTTGGTGTGCACCAGGAGCACGCCGATTCGGCCGTTGAGGTCGGGGCGCGGCACGACAATGCGGCGGTCGAAGCGCCCGGGCCGCTGAAGCGCCGGGTCGAGAACGTCGGGGCGGTTGGTGGCGGCAATGAGGATCACTCCCTCGTTCGACTCGAAGCCGTCCATTTCCACCAGGAGCTGGTTCAACGTCTGCTCGCGCTCGTCGTGTCCTCCGCCGAGCCCGGCGCCGCGGTGGCGGCCCACCGCATCAATCTCATCGATGAAAATGATGCAGGGAGCGTTCTTCTTCCCCTGCTCGAAGAGGTCTCGGACGCGGCTCGCGCCCACCCCGACGAACATCTCCACGAAGTCCGAGCCGCTGATGGAGAAGAAGGGCACCCCGGCTTCACCAGCCACCGCCTTGGCGAGCAATGTCTTGCCGGTCCCTGGCGGTCCCATCATCAGGACCCCCTTCGGAATGCGGCCGCCCAGTTTGGTGAACTTCTTGGGGTCCTTGAGGAAGGCAATAATCTCCTCGAGCTCCTCTTTACATTCATCGATGCCAGCCACGTCGGAGAAGGTCACTTTGTTGTGGCTCTCGCTGAGCAGCTTGGCCTTGGATTTCCCGAAGGTCATCGCCTTGCCGCCGGTCCCTTGCAGCTGGCGCATGAAGATGACGAAGAAGACGAAGAGAAACAGCACCGGCATCCATTGCCCGAGGATCGTCAGCCACAGGCTGTTCTGCTCTTCCTTCTCGTACTTCACGTCGACGCCCGCATCGCGGAGCTGCTTGAGCATCGTCGCGTCGGGGGCCGGCCCAGTGGTCCGGAACTTCTCGTGCGTGTCCTCGAACGTGCCCTGGTAGGTGTTGCCCTTGACGGAGACCGAACGGACTTTCTTCTCGTCAATCTTGTTGAGGAGCGAGGTGAAGCTCGGCTCCACCACCTCCTCCGTCTGGCGCGAGAAGATGTTGTAGAAGCAAACGAAGAGGGCGATGAGGATTACCCACAGCCCGATGGTCTTGTAGCTCGATCGCACGTCCCGAAGCCCTTTCGCGTCTACACCCTGCATTCTGGCGGCCTACGCCGCCCCGTCGCAAGCGCCCCTGTCGCAAGCCTATAACCCTTCGCGTCGAGAAGCGCTCGTGGGTTCGGCGCGAACCGACGGGCCGTTGACGCCGGTGCGTGGTGCCGGGGGCCACAGCCCGACCACCCACAGCACCCGCTCCGAAGCCCCGACCAGCAACGGCCAGGCGTCTCGCTGCTCAGCCGGAATGCGCGCATCCACAAACACGTCTTGGACAGCCCTTCTCTGGCCGTGGCGCCCTTCCACCCGGTCGCCAGGCCGTCGCCCGCGCACCTTCAAGGAAAGCACTTCTGGCCTCAACGCGAACGCCGCACCCGGCCCGGGCGTCGGGTTCAAGTCTAGGCGCAAGCGGAAGGCGCCGAAAAGGACCCAGGCCCCTGCCTCGAGCATCACCTCGCCCGGCCGCTGTCCCTCGGCTGCAATCCGCGCCAAGCCCCCCTCGCTGCGGAACAGTCGACGGCCCGGAAGGCCGCAATGTCCACCACGCCGCAAAGCAGCCAGCACCTGGGAAACCAGGGCGGCGCTCGGGGCAAGGCCGCCCTCTGCCAGCCAGGCCACCAGCGCCCGACGCTGAAGCGGGCCGCGCAAGCTGCGGAGGGACGCCGCGTCCAGACCTCCCTCCACCCGCGAGCGCTCAAGCGCCAGCGCAGCCTGCTCGGCCAGCAACGCCTCGTCCTCGGCCGCAAGGGCTGCGAAGCGCGCCAGGTTTTTCAGCGCGGCCGGGCCGGCCGCCTGCACCAAGGCCGGAAGCGCGCCGAAGCGGATGCGCGCCCGGAAAAGCGAAGGGTCAGCGTTGGAGGGGTCGCGCACCGGTACCAGGCCCCGTGCTGCGACGTGTCGCTCGACGTCGGCCCGTGTCACGGCCAGCAGCGGCCGGACGAGGGGGCCCTGGCGCGCGCGAATGCTGCCCGCGCCACGGAGCGCGGCGCCGCGTGCCAGGCGCATCAGCAGCGTTTCTGCCTGGTCATCCAGGGTATGGGCGGTGGCAATCCACCGGTAGCCCCCTTGCGCCCGAATGGCCTCCAGCGCGGCGTAGCGGGCCTGGCGGGCCCTGGCCTCCATTCCCGGGCCAGGCTTGAGACCCAGGCGCGCGGTGTGGAAAGGAAGCCCGAGGGCTTGTGTTAGCCGCTGGACTGCCAGTACTTCGGTTTCCGCGGAGGGCCGAAGGCCGTGGTCCAGGCTAGCGACGCCGAGGCGGCCCGGGGCGACTTCTGCCGCCGCCGTCAACAGGGCCAGCGAATCCACTCCGCCGGACACTGCCAGCAAGGTTTGCCCGCCGTAGGCCTTGAAAAACTCCTCCAGCGCGGAAAGCACGGGCGATGGGGCGGACGCTTTCTTGTGGTGGGACAAGCTTTGGCACCCAATGGAGGGGAGTGTCGTCCAGTCGCTCCGTTGAAGCACGGCAGGCCCCCTCGTTAGGATGGTTTCAGGAATGGAACAGCGGTTGCGACTGTTCTACCCCCCGACTTCGTAAGAAAGATGGACCCAGGGGTCCCCCCCCTCCCCCTCTGGGTCCACGGGGCGTCCTGGGAGCCCTTTCTCGGGCTCACCAGGGTGCCCTTCTCTCCGGACCACCCCGGTTCTCCTGCCTGGAGGACCGGGGTGGTCCCTTTTTTTCACACGTCGGCCACTGTCATCTGTTTGACCGGACACGAATGGTGTCGGATAACCTCGCTCAAGGAACGCCACGAAGGGTTCCGGGAGCCGGGCTGCCACGGTGCGGATTCGGCTGTCCTGGAGGGGCGATTCCCTAGGGAGACGGCACGGCATGGCGGGAACTGACAAACGCAAACAGTCTCTGTACTTCCCGGAGGAGATGCTTCGGGAGATTCAGGAAGAAGCCACCCGGCAGGACCGGTCGCTTTCCTGGGTCGTTCAACAAGCCTGGCGGATTGCGCGCGAGCGCATCAAGTCCTTCCCGGCCGTCAACGACGTGACCGGCGAGCCGGCCTTGCCCGACCTGCGCGAGGAAGGCTGACCTTTCCATGGCAGGCACCGACCACCGCAAGCAAAGCCTGTATTTCCCCGAGGAGATGCTGGAGGAAATCCAGCGCGAGGCGATGCGGCAGGACCGGTCGCTTTCCTGGATTGTCCAGCAAGCCTGGAAAGTGGCGCGCTCGGACATCCGCCGGATGCCTTCGGTCAACGACGTGCTTTCCTCGCGACCGGGGCCGGGCGCCTAGCGTTCCTCGGCCGCGCTGAGCTTGAAGCCAGCGCGGTCCAGTTGCAGTCGAAACTCAGCCTTGGCGAGGGCCTTGGCGTAAGCCTCGTCTGGCTCCACCTGGCGACCCTTCACCAGCTCCAAGAGGGCGTCATTCAGCATCTGGTTGCCGAACGAGCGGCCGGTCTGCATCGTCGAGAGGATTTGGAAGGTTTTCCCCTCTCGGATGAGGTTGGCCACCGGCGGCGTCACCACCAGCACCTCGAGCGCTGCTACCCGGCCCCCTCCACGCCGCTTGAGCAGCGTCTGAGAGACGACCCCTCGGAGGCTCTCGGACAACATGGTCCTCACCTGGGCCTGCCGGTCAGCGGGAAACTGGTCGATGATGCGGTCCACCGTCGAGGGCGCGGTGTTGGTGTGAAGCGTCCCAAACACCAGGTGGCCGGTCTCCGCCGTCTCGAGCGCGATGGCAATGGTCTCGAGGTCACGCATCTCGCCCACCAGCACCACGTCCGGGTCTTCGCGCAGGGCGGCCCGTAGCGCCTGCTTGAAGGAGTTGGTGTGGACTCCGACCTCGCGCTGGTGCACCAAGCAGCGTCGGTTGGGGTGCACGAATTCCACCGGGTCCTCAATGGTGATGATGTGCTGGGCACGCGTTCGGTTGACGTAGTCCACCATCGCCGCCAGGGTGGTGGACTTGCCGGAACCGGTCGGTCCCGTCACCAACACCAACCCCTTGCTGTGCCCACACAATTCGATGACCGCTTTGGGCAGCGCGAGGTCCTCGGCGGTGCGGATTTTCGCCGGCACCTGGCGCATCGCCGCCCCGATGCCGCGGCGGTCCTCGAAGACATTGACCCGGAACCGGACGCCCGGCATTTCCAAGGCGAAGTCGGTGTCGTGCTGTGCTTCCCACTGGGCCCGGTTCTTCTCCGGGGTCACCGAAAACACCATCTCCTGAAGCCGGGCCCGAGGAATCGGCCCGTATTCTTCGAGCGATACCATCTCGCCGTCGATACGAAGCGCGGGCGGCCCGTCGCTGGTGAGGTGTAGGTCCGAGGCGCCTCGTTCCACCGTCAGCGCCAGCAGCTGGTCGATGGCGGCGCGCGGGTCCGCGGGTGCTGGAGCGAGCGCGGCCGCCTGGGGGGCGGGCGCCGGTGCGGCCGCTTCACTCGGCTGGGCCGCCGGGGCGGGCGCGCCACGCTGGGCTGGGGCAGCCCGGGGCGCCGCCGCCTCCGGGGCCACGGGAGCCGCACCGGGCGCTTCGCCATCCACCTGGGGACGGACCAGCGCCCGGACGGCGGCTTCCTTGCGTTCAAACAGCACCGCCACCCGTCCACCCGGAGCTTCGTAGCCAAACCGGGTGACGCCGGAAGCGGGGAAACCGTTGCGAATGTCGGCCGGCACCAGCTCCGCAAACACGCCCGCAATCTGCTGAGAGGTGAGCTGCTGGCGAAGCACCGCGACGTCGCCGCCGGGGGTACGCATCACCACCGGCTGGCCGGAAGCGAAGACGAGCTCGCTGCCGCGTTCGCGGTGGAGGCGCTCGAAGATGGGGTCGAGGCGGGCCAAGGGCGCTTTGACGCTAGCTTACGCGACGTCCTCGCTTCTGTGGGCCGCCGCGTGCCCTGCCAGCTGAAAGCGGGCGATGAGGGGGACATGGTCCGACAACCCCTGAAAGGGGCTCGCGCCAAAGGGCGCCGTCCCCTCCATGTCCACCCAGCGCACACCGTTGCCGCCGAAGAGATGGTCCAAGTGCATCCGCAAGCGAAAGAAGCCGGCCGTCGGAAAGCCGGTTCGTGCGCTGGCGTCGATTTGTTTGAGCTGCTCTTGCGCCCCGGCCCACCGGGCCTCGGTGGTGAGATAGCGGTAGACGGGCGATGCGGGCGAGGAGTTGAAGTCTCCACAGACGACGAAGGGCTCGCTGCCGGCCACGTCCTGGACGTGAGCCACCAGCTTATGGGCCTCGTGCACTTGGTTGGGCCCAAAGCCCATTTTCGCGCGGGCCGACCAAAAGGAGCGTGCGAAAGGCGTCGGAAGACTCAAGTGGGTGTTGAAGACGTGCAACGCGCCGCCGGAGGGCGTGGCCAGCCGCACGTGGGCGCAGATGCGACTCTGTTTCGCCTCGCGCAGACGAGCGACATGGTGGTGCGTAATCCGGTGGGGAGCGCGCCCATTGTGGCCTTGCACGGTGAGGCGTTCGGTGTTGACCAGCACCGCGAGTCCAGTGGTGTAAATGGCCGTCTGTCGCACCCGGTAGGTGTGCGCCGGGAAGTAGTACGCCTCGTACGGGAAGCTGGCCTTGGGCCGGGAGCGCTCCGCCGCCAGGGCCTCCATGAAGGCCTCGAGCTGAGTGCAGGCCGTTTTGCCAAAGGCCACCGTCGAGCGGAGGCTGCGCGTCTCCACTTCCTGAAGACACACCACGTCGGCCACCGGCTCAAGGTGTGCCAGCTTGCGGGCGATGCGGTCCATCGAGCGGCGCGAGGTGGCAAGGCCCCCCAGCGCGTGGCCGAAGTAACGAACGTTGTAGCTGACGATGCGGAGCGGCCGCCGAGCCATGGCCAGGCGATGCTAACCTTCCCCACGCCGCGCTGGGGGGGCGGATGTCGGACAACTGCGGACTACCTTACAGAGGGCGGGCTTTCTCACATGGGGATGAAGGAACGGGTGGAGGCGCTGGAGGCCCTTCGGGCCAAGAAGGCGCAAATGGGGGGCCCGGAGCGCGTCGCCCGCCAACACGGGCGCAACAAACTGGACGCGCGGGCACGACTGGCGCTCCTCTTCGACGCGGGCACCGTCCAGGAGTTGGGAGGGCTAGCGGCGGCCGAGGGGCGCCTGTCCGAGGAGGAGGACGCCTCCCGGCCCACACCGGCCGACGGCGTCCTGACGGCCATTGGCCACGTCGGTGGCCGGCCGGTGGCGGCGGCAATCTATGACTTTACCGTCCTCGGGGGTTCCATCGGCGAGGTGGGCGAACGCAAGGTGACCCGGCTGCGGGACCTGGTGCTGAAGGAGCGGCTGCCCCTGGTGTGGCTGGTGGATTCTGCCGGTGCCCGCCTGGAGGCCAGCGAAGTCGACCCGCGGCGACTGGCGGGATTTGCCGACACCGGCTACCTCTTCCAGGAGCAGTCGGTACTCTCCGGCGTGGTGCCCCAGGTGGCGGCCATGCTTGGACCGGGCGCGGCGGGGACGGCCTACATTCCAGGCCTCGCCGACTACGTCCCGATGGTGAAGGACGTGGGCTCGATTGCCGTTGGGGGACCCACCCTGGTCGAGTCCACCGTGGGAGAGAAAGTCAGCGAACAGGAGCTGGGCGGCAGCCGGTTGCACAACGAAGTCTCCGGCGTTGCCGATGGGGAATTTCCCGACGATGCCGCCTGCATTCGCGCCGTCCGGGACTACCTGTCCTTCTTCCCTTCCCACTGCCAGCAGAGGCCGCCCCGGCAAGTCCCGAGCGACCCGGCCGAGCGGCGCGATGAATCCCTGTTGAACGTGGTTCCGGACAACCCGCGCCAGGCGTTTGACATGCACAAAGTCATCCACGCGGTGGTGGACGAGCGCCACTTTTTCAGCATCAAGCCGCGCTTTGCCCGCAACATCATCACCGGCCTGGCCCGCATCGACGGCTTTCCACTGGGCATCGTGGCCAACAACTCCATGTTTCTTGGAGGGGTGCTGGACGTCGCGGCCAGTGACAAGGCGGCACGTTTCGTCGCCCTCTGCGACGCGTTTCAACTGCCGCTGCTCTTCCTTCAAGACGTCCCGGGCTTCCTGGTGGGGACAAAGACTGAGCAACAAGGGCTGGTCCGGCACGGCGCGCGACTGCTCCAGGTTGTCGCCTCCGCCACCGTTCCCAAGTTGACGGTGGTGGTGCGCAAGGGCTTCGGGGCTGGCTACTACGTCATGAATGGCCGGGCTTTCGAGCCGGACCTCCTCGTTGCATGGCCGGGCGCAGAAATTGGCGTCATGGGCGCCGACGGCCTGGTGGCCATCGCCGGGCGGAAGTTATTGGAGGCGGCTGGCACCCCCGAGGAGTCGAAGACCCTGAGGGAGGAGTTGGCGGCGGGTTTGCGGCCGCATGTGCGCGTCGACCGGGCCGCAGCCATGGGCATGGTGGACGACATCATCGACCCGCGCGACACACGCTGGCAGCTCGCACTGGCGCTGCGGCGCAGCGTCAACAAGACAGTCGAACGGCCCTGGCGCCGCCGCGAAGTGCCGCCCCTCTAGAAGCAGCACCTCGCAGCCTGGGCTGCCTGGACGTCTGAATGGTGCAGCGACGGGCGCGTCGGCTAATGGCCGTGCGCGGTGTCCACCTGGGCGCGGTACTTCAGCGCCTCGCGGAGTTGCTTCTGGGCATTGCGGCTGGCGTTGATGGCGGCCTGCTTGTGACCGCCGAAGTCGTGCGGAGCCGCCTGCAGGTACTGGATGGCTGCGTCGAGGTCATCAATTGCCTGAGCGATGCGCGGATGCGCCGCCCTCTCCTCGGCCGTCGTTTCAGCCCGCGCTGCGAGAGGCAACAGGGAAACTCCAAGGCCAAGTGCGAAGACCAGCGGCATGAGCGTCTTCTTCATCGGTTGTCTTCCTCCAGCAGCTGGGGGGCTTTGCCCGGAGGGTTGGAGCCGGGCCGGAGAAAGCTACAACAGCCGACGCGCCCGGTGGCGGCCAGCCGCCGTCGCCTCCAGATGGGGGGATGTGATTAAAGGGGCGCCGCCTGCGTCTGTGTCAGGCAAATGAAACTGGGACTGAGGTCGACCATGGGTAGTTACCGCCCCCTGCTGGCCGTCGCCCTGGTGGCCCAGCTGGCCGCCACTCGGTTGGCCGGGGCTGCCCCAGACGCGACGACCGACTGGCCCCGACGGATTGACTCGGCCGCAGGCACCATCGTCGTCTATGAGCCGCAGCCGGAGGCCCTTCAGGGAAGCACCCTCAGCGGACGCGCCGCGTTTTCTTTAACTCCCAACGGAAAGACCGAGCCCATCTTCGGCGCCTTTTGGTTCACCTCCAACGTCAACATCGACCGCGACCAGCGGGTGGTGCAGGTGCTTGGCGTCAAGGTGGCGCGGCTTCGACTTCCGGATGCTACGGAAAATGACGAGCAGCACTTTGCCGCGGACATCGAACGTGAGGCCCCAAAATGGGACCTCTCGCTGTCTCTCGACGGCCTGACGGCCGCGCTGGCGCAGGTGCAAGACGAACGGAAGGCCTCGGACGACCTGCAAGCCGCCCCGCCCAAAATCCTCGTCGCCTCCCAGCCCACCGTGTTGGTGGTCCTCGATGGTCAACCCATTCGCAAGCCCATCGAGAATTCGGGCATCGAAAGCGTCGTCAACACGCCCTACCCGCTCTTCTTCGACCCGACCGCCCAGCGCTACTACCTCACCAACGGCGCAATCTGGTACCAGACAGCCGACCTTCTCGCCGGTCCCTGGGAAGTCATCCCCAAGCCGCCGCCCGAAGTGGCCGCGGTGGTGCTCCGCGGCGACAAGGAGGACCAGAGCGCGCCCCCTCCCTCGGACAGCCCGCCGCCGGCCATCCTGGTGGTCACCGAGCCCACCGAATTGTTGGTGACCAATGGGGTACCCAACTTCGCGCCCCTCAACGGGACCCAGCTCCTCTACGTCACCAACAGCGAGGACAACATCTTCCGGGACGTCGCCTCTCAAAAGCTCTTCATTGTTTTGGCCGGGCGCTGGTACTCCAGCACCGGCTTCGCCGGCCCTTGGACGTTCGTCCGCTCGGACCAGTTGCCCCCGGACTTCGCAAGAATTCCTGCCACCTCGCCCAAGGGCGACGTGTTGGCCTTCGTCTCCGGAACCACCCAGGCCAAAGAGGCCATCATCGACGCGCAAATTCCCCAGACGGCCGAGGTGAAGCGCGACGCGCCGGCGCCCTCCGTCCAGTACGACGGGCAGCCCAACTTTCAGCCCATTCCCAGCACCAGCATGTCCTACGCCGTCAACAGCGCTTCCTCGGTGCTCCTCATTGACGGGGCGTACTACGCCTGCGTCAACGCCGTTTGGTACGTGGCGCCAGGGCCGCAGGGGCCCTGGGCAGTGGCCACCTCGGTGCCGCAAGCGGTGCAAACCATTCCGCCGGCGAGCCCGGTGTACAACGTCAAGTACGTCACCATTTACCAGGCCACGCCGCAGGTGGTGTACGTCGGCTACACGCCCGGCTACGTGGGCTGCTACACCTGGAATGGCGCGGTGGTGTACGGCACCGGTTACGTCTACCCGGCCTACGTCTCGCCGGTCGTCTACTACCCGCGCCCCGTCACCTGGGGCTTCAGCGTCCACTACAACCCCTGGACAGGCTGGAGCTACGGCGTCGGCGTGAGTGCCGGCTTTCTGTCCTTCGGCACCACCTGGGGCGGCGCCTACTACCGCCCCCCGTGGCGGCCGCCCTACGGCGGCGGCTGGTATGGGCCGGGCGGCTACCGCCCGCCCCCCTACTATGGGCCGGGCTATGGCTACCGGCCGCCACCCGGCTACCGGCCCCCCGCGGGCTACCCGCCCGGAGGTTACCCTGGTGGCCGGCCTCCCTACGGGGGCTACCCTGGCGGTCGGCCCCCCCAGGCCAGCCTCTACCAGCGTCCCGGCACCTCCAATGCCGTCGTCGCGCCGCGCCCCGCCCAGCCGTCCAACACCGGCCGGCCAGCCACGGCCCGGCCGATGCCCAACAACGTCTACGCCGACAAGAATGGCAATGTGATGCGGCAGCAGGCCAACGGCAGCTGGCAGCAGCGCGACAATTCCGGCTGGAAGCCGGCGGGTGGCACCAGCCCGGCCGGTGGGAATGCGGCTCGCCCTTCGCCGGGCACCCCGTCGTCCCCGGGCGCGCCCAGCACCCGGCCCTCCCCGTCGCCCACCCAGGCAGCGCGCCCGTCGCCCGGGGGAACCCCCGCGGCTCCCGCCCAGCGGCCAGCGTCTGCCCCAGCAGCTCGGCCCGCCGCCCCCTCCAACATTCAACCGGACTACCAGGCGCGCCAGCGCGGAAACGAGCGCAACCAGAGTTACCAGTCGGCCATGGGGCATGCCTCGCGGCCGCCGGCCAAGGCCCAACCGGCAGCGAAGCCACAAAGTCAGCGGCCCCCTTCCGCCTCCAAGCCAGCCCACTCCGGCGGAGGCAAGAAGAAGTAGCGGGCCGTCAAGGCGTGTCCTTGCGTCACACCGGACGGCGCCAGGCGAGACTGATGAAGAAACAGCCCGCCGCGACGGTGATGATGACTGGCCCGGTTGGCCGGTGCAGCACCGCCGCCAAGCTGCTGCCGGCGAGGGTGGCGCCCAAGGACACCCCCACCGCCACCAGAAACATGGTCCGGATGTTGCCAGCCAAGTGCTTGGCGGTGGCTGCCGGGATGATGATGAGCGAGCCCATCAGCAGCACCCCCAGGTAGCGCAGCCCCAGTGCCACTGTCACCGCGAAGGCCAGCAGGAAACCGAGGTTCAGTCGGTCCACCGGAATGTCCACCGTGCGCGCCAGGTCGGGCGAGACGAGGGTAATCAGGAGCTGGTTGCGTTCCCGGGCGAGGTAGAGCACCACCCCCAGCGGCGCGAGTAGCCCAAAGGCGAGTTCCGTGGCGTCCAGCGCTCCTGGTTTTCCGAGAAGGGCGTCGATAAGTTCCTCGCCTGAGGCCAGCATGCTGCCCACCGCCAGGGCCGCCGAGAAGACGACGCCCACCACCGTCTCGGTGGAGATGCCGGTGCGCTTCTCCAAGCCCCAGATGAGAAACGCGCCCACCAACAGCATCGCCACCCCACCCACCACCGGGTTGAGGTGAAGCGTCAACGCGAGCCCAATGCCCGGCAGCGCAATGTGAGACATGGCGTCGGCGGCCAGCGTCATCCGCCGCATGACGGCAAAGCAGCCGACCACGCCGGCGGCGATGGCCATGCTTCCCGAGAGCAGGAGGCTGCTAAGGCTCATGGACTTCGTGCAGGTAGTGCTGGATGGGAGCCCCGTAGGTGCGCTCCAGGGTTTCCGGAGTCAGGATTTGGCGTGGGGGGCCGAAGCAGCTCACGCCCCGCCGGCCGAGGCACAGCACCAAGGCGGCCATCCGGTAGACCAGACTCAACTCATGGGAGATGAAGATGAGGGTCAGCTTCTCCTCGCGCTGCAGCCGCTCCACCGTGGCGTAGAGGAGCTCCTCGCCCGGCTCGTCGATGCCGGTGGTGGGCTCGTCGAACAGCAGCACGCTGGGGTGCCCGAGCAGCGCGAAGGCAAGAAGCAGCCGCTGAAACTGGCCTCCCGACAGGCTGCCGATGGGGCGCTGTGCGAGGTCACGTCCGAGGTTCACCAGCCGCGTCGCCCGCTCCACCTCGGCCTCGCCCGCGCCCACCAGCGCGCCCTTGGCGTGGAGGAAGTCGCGCCCACTCAACGGCAAGTCCCGCTCGAGGTCCAGCCGCTGCGGGACGTAGCCAATCCGGGTACCGGGGGCCCATACCACCGTCCCAGTGAAGGGTACGGCGCCAATCAGGGCTTTGAAGAGGGCCGTCTTGCCTGCGCCGTTGGGACCGATGACGGCCATGCTGGACCCGTCGGGCACCGAAAAGCTCAAGCCACGCAGCACCTCGGTCCGGCCGAAGCTGACTCCCAAAGAATCGACGACGAGACGTTCGGACACGGGACCCGGGCAACTCTAGCCGAGCCGGAGCACCCTACGCCGCCCAATGGCGGGAAGCCTTACGGGAACTGCGCCGCCAGATGCTCAGCGGTGGCGAAGTGGGGGGCAATGTCCACCGGCACATTGCCGAGACGGTCGAGCACCCGTTTCACTTCCGGCCGGATGACGCCCAACCGCTGGAGCAGGGCCCGCGCGCGCACTCGGTCTCCCTTCGCTTGGATGGAAAGAATCTCCTCGGTGAGAGAGCGGACTCCCTCCTGGATTTTTGCTGCCACCACCGAGAAGCGCCCATCCGGCTCCACCCGGTAGGCCCCGTGGTCGAGGAGCCAATTGACCTGCAGCGCCACCCCTTTTCCGTGGGCCTCGGTCAGCCCGAAGCGCAGCGAGCGGAAGGCCGAGGCGAGGAAGGTGACGTACATGGAACGCTCCATGGACTTGTCAGTGACGCCGCGGTTGACCAACTGCTGCAGCGCCCACATCCCGGAAATGTCCGCCTTGGCCTCCTCCAGGGCGCTGTAGCTGTCCTGCAGCTCCTGGCGGACGGTCGTGGCGCGGCCGTCCACTTGGATGTTGTGCGGCCCCAAACCATGCATCAGCTCGTGCATCAGGATGTGGGTGAAGAAGGCATCGAAGGACACCAGCGTCTGCTCCTGCACGGTCAACGCCACCAACGCGATGGGAATCAGCGTGCGTTGGTATTTGGCTTCCTGGACGTTCTTCAACATCACCCGCTTGCTCCCCTTCTCCTTCACCACCCGCTCGTCGTTGGGGAGGTTGTAGGCCGCCGTCTGCACGCCGCGGTTCGCATCTCCCGAGGAAAACACGCTGTTCACCACCCGAATCGGCGCCAGCGCACCCAGCTTCGGATTCTTGAAACGGTCCTCGAGCGGTAGGGTGTTTTCCAGCCCCTGCAGCTCGCCCCCAAAACGGGAAAGCTTGGCGGAGGCCTCGTCGTCGCGAACGGTGATGAAGGCCTCGAAGGCCGCCTTCGCATTAAACCACTCGTCCTCGTAAACCTCGTAAGGACCGATGGTCGGCTCAATGCGAGAGTCGAGCTCCATCCAGGCGACGTCGGAGGCATAGTAGTCGTTGCTGACAAAGGCGTCGGCGCGTTTGCTGAGAAAGGCCTTCAGCGTCGGCTGAGTGGTGAGAGCGGCCGCCTCCCGCAAGAGCTCGCTGCCAAAGCCAACTCGCCCTGGTATTCCAGGCTGTAGGGGACAGCCGTCAGGCTTCCGTCGGGCGCTCGCCGGATGGTGGTGTAGAAGCCACCGGCCGTCGCGCGCTGCTCCGGGGGGAGAGACGCCTCCCAGGCCGACACCTGCTCCTTGGTTGCGCCCGCGGGGTAGAAGTTGGCGGCGGCCGGCTTGTCCGGCACGCCCTCGACGAAGGGCCGGTCGTTGTTCAGCCGGTCCCACGGCCCGGCGTTGGTGAGGAAGTAATGCAGCCTGGCCGCTCCCAGCGGTGTCGAGACCCGGGCGAGGCCCAGCAGCAGCGAGGGACTTCCCGCCCAGGTTTGGCGGAGAAAAACCCCATCCATCAGACGCGCCGCCTGCACCAGCCGCGCGAGCGCCTTTTGTTCGTTCTCTGGAAGGCTGGAAACGTCCACCGTCAGGTCCACCGGTGCGTACTGGGCCTGCAGTTTCTCCAGCTGTTTTAAGTCCGGCGCGGGCGGGGGGTTGGAAGCCAGGAGGAGGGCAACACCGGCCAGAAGAAGAGCGTCCATGGGAACCCCCGCCTACACCACGCGGACTACGGACGTCGAGATGAACCCCCCCCAGGCAACGGCGCCCTAGCCCAGCCGCAGCAACTCCCGCGCCATGGCCGGGGTGGCGATGTCCCGGCCCGCGGCCCGCGCCCGGCGCGCCGCCTCGGCCACCAGCTCCCAGCTGCCTTTGGCCAGCACGCCCTTGGACAGGTAAATGTTGTCCTCCAGCCCCACCCGTCCGTGCCCGCCCTTGTGGCTGGCCAGCTCGGCCATCCCCAGCTGGTGCCTTCCCACGCCAGCGACGGTGAAGGTGCTTCCTGGCGGCAGGCAGGCAATGAGGAAGTCCAACGCGCGCTCGCTGGCCCCCAACGCGCCCGGCACCCCGAGGACGAAGTCATAGTGGGCCGGCAAGTCCACCAACCCCTCCTTGGCCAAGGCCTCCGCCTCCTCCACCATGCCCGCGTCAAAGCACTCAATCTCCGGGCGGATGCCGAGGGCCCGGATACGACGCGCAATTTCCCGCACCAAGGGCCGCGGGTTGGAGAAGACCTCATCCCCGAAGTTGACCGAGCCGGTGGTGAGGGTGGCCATGTCCGGACGCTCGGCCCCAGTGAGGCGGAGCGGCCCGCACCGCTGGTCCACGTCCATCCCCACCGCACCCCCGGTCGAGGTTTGGATGAGAATGTCGCACCGCTTGCGAATTTCCCGCACCGCCGCCCGGAAGAGTTCCGTGTCCTGGGAGGGGGTGCCGTCGGCCTCGCGGACGTGGACGTGCACCATGGCTGCGCCCGCTTCACGGCAGCGAGCCGCCTCCACGCCAATTTCAGCAGCCGTAATGGGTAAGTAGGGTGTCTGCGCCCGGCTGGTCTCCGCGCCCACCATCGCCGCGGTGATGATGTATGGCGTCAAGGCTTTCCCCGCTGCTTGGCCAAGGGCACCACGCAGGTGCCCGTGGCGCGGCAGATGACGATGGGCTCGGTCAGTCTCTCCGCCGCCGAATTCGACACCTCCGGCAGCGGCCGAATGACTTTGCGGGCCTCGAAGCGCATTTTTCGGCTGGTGCGCCCCACCTCCGTCACCCAGCCTTCGGCTTCGACAAAGTCTCCGGCAAAGGCCGGAGCGAGGAATTCGACACTGTCGTAGGCGCGAAACAGCCCCTCGTCTCCGTCCAAAAGGATGCACAGCTCCGTCGCCACGTCCCCGAAAAGCCCCAGCAGTCGGGCGCCATCCACCAGCTGGCCGCCGTAGTGGGCGTCGTGGCTGCTGAGGCGCACGCGGAGGAGCGCACTCGGATGGTTCACGTCGGCTCTCCTTCGTAATGAAGGCCGGGCGGCTCCTTGTCCAGTCGCTTGAGCAACGCGTGGACGATGAAGTTGGCCACGTCCGAAGGCTTGGTGCCAGCGCCGAAGCCGGCGTCAAAGCCAAGCTCCAGGGCCAGCTTGTGGTCAACCCTCGGCCCACCGAGGAGAAGCAGCGTTTTGCCGGGCAGCCCCGCCGCCTTCGCCGCGTCGATGAAGTGCCGGCTGTTGTCCTTGTGGACGTCGCGCTGTGTCACCACCTGAGAGACGAGAATCGCGTCGGCCCGCTGAGACACCGCCCGGCGGATGAGCTCCTCGTTGGGCACTTGGCTGCCGAGGTTGAACGCCTCGAAACCCGGGTAGCGCTCGAGCCCGTAGTCCCCAGCGTACCCCTTCATGTTGAGGATGGCGTCGATGCCCACGGTGTGGGTGTCGGTCCCGGTGCAGGCTCCGACGACCACCACCCTTCTGCCAATCTCGGTGCGAATCAACTCATTCAAGTCGTCAAACCCAAGCTTCTTGAAGACCACTTCCGGCACGTCGATGGCTGCGTAGTCCAGCGCCACCGGGCTCCGCGCGTAGACGACGAAAAAGGTGTACTGCCGGGCCGCCGGTTCGGCCGAGGCCACCTTCACGTCCTCGAGGCCAAGTGCACGGCAGTACTGCCGGGCCGCCTCCTTGGCCTTCTCCGACATCGGCACCGGCAGCGTGAAGGACAGCTGCAGAACGCCGTCCTCCCGGCGGTCTCCATAGGCGCGAATCAGCTGCTTGCCGGAACTCATCTCGAGGTTCCTTCGAGAATCTCAAGGAAGGGATTGAAATAATCCGGGGCTTTCTCCACCACCCCTTCCAGGCCCTTGCCCCCGGTCTCGGTGCGCTTCACGTCGCCGAAGCGGCCCTGGCCGATGGCCGCCACCAGACCCTCCCGCCGGCACTCATCGAGAAGCTCCATCGCGCGCCCGAAAACGCTGCGGGCCCGCTCGGCGATTTTACCGTCCTCGCGCACCGTAAACTCCTGGTCGATGCCGCGCGCCGCCCGGTGGATGTAGGCCGCCGACTTGAGTGCGACGTAGCGGTCGGCGAGCAGCGGCGTGTGCATCGCCTCGGTCATCATCCCGAGGAGCTGAATCCCCTGCCGCGTCCAGATGGCCACCAAGTCCGCCATCACGTCATAGGCGTGGCTGAAGAAGATGTCCGTCTCCTTGTGCTTGGTCGGCGGCATGTACTTCAGCGGAGCGTCTGGAAAGCAGCGCCGCACCAGCATCGCTTGGCTCAACTCGAGCAAAAGCGTCTGCGGGCGCGCCGGGTCAATCTCATAGCTGTGCCCGAGCCCGAGTTGCCAGTCCTTCAGTCCCGCCCGGCGGGCGAAGGCCTCGTTGATGAATTGGCTGGCGATGACGGTGTGGGCGGCGTCATAGGCGTCGGCGGTGGTGATGTAGTTGTCCTCGCCGGTGTTGATGATGATTCCCGCCAAGGCACAGATGCGGCGGCTGAAGTACTGGTCGATGAACGTCCGCCGCATGTTGATGTCGCGGAAGAGGATGCCGTACATCGCGTCGTTGAGAAGCATGTCCAGCCGCTCGTACGCCGCGCAGAACGCAATTTCTGCCATGCACAGACCGGACGAATAATTGGTGAGCTGGATGTAGCGCTTCAGCCGCCGCGTCTCCTCGTCCAGCGCCTCGCGCATGATGCGGAAGTTTTCTTGGGTGGCGTAGGTGCCGCCATAGCCCTCGGTGGTGGCCCCGTGAGGGACGTAGTCGAGAAGCGATTGCGCAGTGCTGCGGATGACGGCGATGACGTCGGCCCCGGCCTGCGCCGCCGCCCGCGCCTGGTCGACGTCGTCGTAAATGTTGCCGGTCGCGACGATGACGTACTTGTGGGGCGCGGGGGACATCGGGAATTGCGCGCGCAGCGCGTCCCGCTGGGCGATGCGCCGGCTCAACTCCTCGGTGGCGGACTTGGCTTCGCGGCGCACCGCCTGGCGGAGATTGCCTTCCACTTCGGCCGAGAGCGGTTGAAGTTGCTCTCGGGGCAAAGCGGCAATGCGCTCCACCGCATCCAGCGGACTGCGCGCGCCGAGCTGCAGGGCACGCCCATACCAATAGGCCGCACCCCGGTTCAGCACCCCGGCCGCCTTCAGCCGGTCGGTCATCACGTTGGGAAGCGGAACACCACCCGGACCCGCGTCGGACATGCCAAACAGCCGCAGCACCGTGCGCTCCACAGACACCGTGGTGTTGCGTCGAATGAGGTCGAAGACAGGCTCGATGACTTGCTGAGCCACCTCCCGCGACCGCGCAATCTCGACATCCTGGACGAAGGGGCCTGGCATGGCTGCTGCCTTGCGGCTACCACGGGCCGAGCAGCGCACGCTAGCCCCTTGGGAACGCGATGCGTCAGCCGCCTGTGAGCGCGGCCGCTAGACGTAACGCGCAGCGAAGAGCTGCCGTAACCGTTCATCGCTGCGCAGCAACTCCAGCGTCAGGCGCGCGTGGCCGGGTACGTAGCCGTTCCCCATCACCAACGTCACGTCTTTGCCCACCCCCTCCGCGCCCAAAGCCGCAGCGGTGAAGGAGGTGGCCATGGAGAAGAAGAGTGCCGTCCCTCCCTCACGGACGGAGAGGATGGTGGCCATTTCGGTGTTGGGAACCGAAGCACAGTTGACGACGAGGTCGCACAGCCTCCCGTCGGTGGCCTGCTCAACTGCCGCCAGCACGCCGATGGCCTGTGTCGCATCCACGCGCAGTGCCACGTCGCACAGGGCGAGGCCTCGCAGCGTGTCCAGAGCATCCGCGGAAATATCCAGCGCGAGCAGCTGTCCGCTTCCCGCCATCGAGCGACGGGCCTGCGCCAGGCACAGGGCGCCACTCTTTCCGGCCCCCAGCACCGCCACCCGCATCCCTGGACGGACATACCGCTCGACGAGCGCTGGCGCGCCGCAGACGTCGAGCGCGGCAAGTGCCAGTGTGTCGGGCAAGTCCTCCGGGAGACGCGCAAAGAGGCCGCTTGCGAAGAGAATCGCATGACCGAGAACGTCAACCCGGTCGATGCCGAGATGCACCGCCTTCACCTTCTCCAAATGCAAGGGCGTCAACGACAGGCTGACCAGCGTCGCGAGCCGGTCGCCCGGCGCGAGCTGTCCTGCGGCCGGGTGCTCTGGCCCCACCTCCCCTACCCGGCCGATGAGCATCCCGCCAGACCCCGTCACCGGGTTCTGCATTTTCCCACGGCTACGGACAATTTCCTGGATGGCCTGGCCGACGCGCTCCGCGTCCCCTCCGGCAGCGTCCTTCAGCTGGCGGAAGGACGCCGCATCGATGTTGAGCGACTCCACTTCGATGAGAAGCTCAGAGGGCCGCAGCGGCAAGGAAGCGTCGAGCCTTTGCGCCTGCTGGGGGAGGACTCCCCTCTCTCCCAGCACGCGTCCAAGTCCGTAGGGGTCGCTGACGGCCATGAGAAATGTGCTGGCGCTAGCACGGCTTCGCGCGGCGGCGCCACTCGGCCCCCCGCCTCAGCTGCGCGCCAGACGCGGAAGCAGCCAGCGCAGCGAAGCCTCAAAGCGGTAGGAGGTGCCCATGTGCCCGTCTTCGTACTCCTCGTGCTTCACCACCGCTCCGGCGGCGGTGAGCGTTCGGGCCAACATGCGGGCGCCCCAGCGCAGGCCAAATTCATCGCGGGTGCCGCAGTCGATGAAGACGCTTTTCAGCCCAACAAAGGGGGCGCTTTGCTGCGCCACGAAGCGCACCGGGTCCTCTGCCAGCCAACGTTGCCATGCCGCAGGGCGAATGGCGCCCGTCTCCACCTCGAAGGGCAGCTCCAGCCCCAGGGGCGAGCCGGCCTTGGGCGAGAAGGCGGCTGCCATGGCCAGCACATTCACCACCGCATGGTCCTCCCCCGCCATCTTGGTTTCCCTGGCCCGTTGCAGGAAGCCGTTCCACCAGGCGCCGACGCCGCCTCCCTTCAGAAGGGCAGCCGCCGCCTTGGGGAAGTCGGGCAGAAAGCAATAGTCGAAGTACGCGTCGCCGGAATGTGCCGCGAGGTGCCCAAAGACGTCCGGGTGGTGCCGGACGAACTGCCAGCCGCCGTAGCCGCCGGAGCTTCTGCCGACCACCGCGCGCGCCTCCGCACGCCGGACGGTGCGGAACGTCGCCTCCACCCACCCGAGGACGTCGCGAACCACCGCGTCCCGGTACTGTCCAGTGGCCGGGCTGTTGGCCCACTGGCTTCCCCCGAAACCGCACCAGCCGTCGGGAAAAACAGCGATGCAGGGCGGCAAGCCGCCCACCACCAGCGCGTCCAGACGCTCCGGGACGGTGGGGGAAAAGGGCGAGACGTTGAGCCAGCCGGCCGCCGAGCCGAGGAAGGCATGGAGAAAGACCACCACCGGGTAGCGCTCCGAGGAGCCGAGATACTGGGGAGGAAGGTAGACGACGCAGTCGCGCTCCTCGGGGTCGCCCAAGGGGTTTCCCCGCAGCGCCGGACAGTCCAGCCGGTGCAGCTGGACCTCGCCCTTCACGGTGGCGGAGCGGCCTGTCCCAGCACCGCCATGACGGCCTTGAGGTCCTCCCAGCAGGGCTTCTTCTCGGGAGGATTGCGCAACAGGTAGGCCGGGTGGAAGGTCGGCATCAGCCGCATGCCTTCGTACGTGCGCCATTGCCCGCGCAGGCGGGTGATGGGGGTGTTGTCGCGGAGCAGCGTCTGCGCCGCGAATTTCCCGAGTGCCACCACCACCTCGGGGCCAATGCTGCGCAGCTGCGCACGGAGAAAGGGCTCGCAAGCGGAAATCTCATCCGGCTCCGGGTTGCGGTTGCCTGGTGGACGGCACTTGACGACGTTGCAAATGTAGACGTCCTCGCGCTTCAGCCCCATGGCTGCAATCATCTTGGTGAGCAGCTGCCCCGCCGGACCGACGAAGGGCAGCCCTTGTGCGTCCTCCTCTGCACCCGGACCCTCGCCCACAAACACCAGCCGAGCGCGGGGGCTTCCCACGCCGAAGACGAGTTTCTTCCGGCCGGAGCACAGCTTGCAGCGACGGCAGTCTCCCAGTTCCTCTCGAATTTCCTCCAGCGACCGTCGCTCCGGCACGGCGGGAGGCGCAGCGACAGCCTGCGGCTCTCCGGCTCCCCTCGGCGTGGCGAGAAGTGGCAGGGGCTGACCCATCAGCCCCATCAGTTCGGCGCCGTTGTCCTCACGCTGCCACGCGAGGTGGGCTCGCAAGTCGCGCAGCAGGCCAGCCACCGAGCTACCCGCCTCGAAGTCCACGAAACCCCTCTCCGCCCCAAAAGGCCCAGGGGCGAGGGGGAAATGTGCCATGACGCTCCGACGTGCCTAGACGGCGGTCGGCGTGGGCACTGGCCGCTCAGCGCTGGGCCCGCGCCGGCTGGGCCAGCGAGCCGAGGAGGAAGTCCCACAGGCGCTCGGCGACTTCCTGCTTTGTCCCGGACAGCTCAACCCGCTCCCCGCCACGGGTCAGCACCGTCACCTGGTTGCTGTCCGACCCAAAGCCCCCGCCCGGCTGGCTGACGTCATTGGCCACAATGGCATCCAGCCCTTTTCGCAGAAGCTTGGCGCTCGCATTCTCCACCAGTCGCTCTGTCTCCGCCGCGAAGCCCACCAGCACTGGGCGCCGAGCGAGTCCCCGGACGGCTTCCGCCGCCTCCGCCAGCACGTCGGGCGTCCGCTCCAGCAACAGCGACTCGGCCCGCGGAGAAGTCGCCTTTTTGCGCTTCTGGGGTGCGCGCTCCGCTGGCCGCCAGTCGCTGACTGCGGCGGCGGCGACGAAGTAGTCTACCGAGGCCACCCGGGCCAGAACGGCGTCCCGCATCTCCTCCGCGGTGACGACGTTCTTCACCTCCAGGCCGGCGCGGTCCAGCTCGCCGCCCGGGCCGAGCACCACAGTGACGCGCGCGCCGCGTCGCCGCGCAGCCTGCGCGACGGCCAAGCCCATCTTCCCTGTCGAGGGATTGGAGACAAAGCGCACGGGGTCCAAAAATTCGCGCGTCGGGCCAGCCGTCACCAGCACCGTCCGTCCGGAGAGGGGCCCCTGCGACAAAAGTTGCGCGCAAGCCTCCACCACCTCCTCCACCTCCGCCAACCGCCCAGGCCCACTGTCCCCGTCGGCCAAGGGCCCCACGGCAGGCCCCACCAGGCGGTAGCGCGGCTCGGCTGTGAGCGCCGCAACGTTGGCTTGGGTGACGACATTGTTCCACATGGCCACGTTCATCGCCGGTGCGAGGAGCACCGGGCCCGGGAAGGCCAACAGCGCTGCCGTCACGGCGTCATTGGCCATGCCCGCGCGCAGCCGGGCCAGGAGGTCCGCCGTGGCGGGGGCCACCACGAAGAGTTCCGCCCAGCGCGCCAGCGCCAGGTGGCCGAAGCCAGCGTCGCTGGCCGCGTCAAAGGGCTCCGTCAACACCGGGTGGCCAGAGAGAGACTGCAGAGTGAGGGGCGTGATGAAGGCCTGCGCGGCTGGCGTCATCACCACCCGCACCTCCGCCGAAGCGCGGCGCAGCGCGCGCACCAACTCACAGGCCTTGTAGGCCGCAATCCCGCCAGCCACGGCCACGGCAATGCGGCGGCTGTCGAGCGCGCTCCGGTCCATTCGCCCTTCGCTGTACCGCCGGGCCGCCCACTCCGCAACTTCGCGCCATTGCCGTCGCCTAGCGAGCGTCCCCGCTGAGCAGGTCCAGCGAGCCGTCCAGTGGAACTTGCACCGTCCAGGTGCGCTGCGGCTGGGAAGTGTCCGGCACCAGCGTCACCTGGTAGAGGCCAGGTCGCACCTCCCCGGAAAAGCGGCCATCCGCCCCGCTGACGAGAAGCGTCGGCTCCAACAGAGGCTCGGACAGCACCACCGCCACGCCGCCAGCGGCTTGCCCATTGGGCCGAAGCACGCGGCCCCGGACAGTGGAAGGCGGGGCAAGCGTCAGGACGGCCTCCTCGCCCACGCGTCCCGCCTCGGCCCACCCCAGGCGGTCGTCCTTCATCGCCACCAGCCGCACCAGGACTCCGTAGGGGCCGGTAATCGCCAGGCGGAAGCGGCCTTCCGCGTCGGCGAATGCGGTGAGGTGGCGCTCGCCGGCCGCCTCACCGCGGCACCCCTCGCAGACGACGAAGGCGCCCGCGGCGCTCGTTCTGTCCGTCTGACGGACGATGCCGTGCACCAGTGGGGCTACATGCAGGACAATGTCTCCCACCTCCTCATCCGCCGCTGGACGGACCACCGTGGCCATCGCCAGCTGGGGGGCCTCGACGGCCAGAGAGACGGTGTTGTGAGGGGGCCGCACGGAAACCGAGAAGCGGCCGTCGGGCGCCTCTACCTGCACTCCGGCGATGCGGAAGGCCGACACCGGGCGGTGGGCCTCGTCGAGGACGCGCCCATGGTAGAGCCTCGCCCGCGGCACAGAGAGGCGAAGCCCCGCCTCGCCCGCACGACCGTTGCGCGCCGCGGACATTGCACCGTCGGCGATGGCCACCAACTGGTAGTCGACGCCCTCCGGCACGCCGACCAGCCGAAAGTGCCCCCCCGCGTCACTGCGCGCCGGTGGGACGTCCAAGGGCTGCGCCCGCACCAGCGCCCCCGCAACCGGTCGGCCGACTTCGTCCACCACCTGCCCTTCGATGCTGCCCGGCGCTGAAGCCGGCAGCGCCAGCGTTACCACGGTTGTCACGCCCTCCTGCAGCACCACCTCCTGACGCGACGGGCGGAGCGCGCCCGGTGGGAGGACGCCGAGGGTGTAGCTTCCGGGCGGGAGACCCTGCAGTCGCACCTCGCCCTCGGCATCCGTGGTGCGGTCGGCGGCGTATTCCCGGCGCGTCCCAGAGTTTCCACTCTGCCAGAGGAGCGCCTGCGCGCCGGCCACCGGCTGGCCGCCGGCCCGCACGGTGAGCGCCAGCACCGAATGCGGTTGGAGCTGCAGCACGACGTCCGAGGCGGGAGCGGTGACGGCCTGCACCGCGCCTCCCCAGTCCGAATGGTGCGCTTCCAGGTGATAGAGGCCGGGGCCCGGCACCGAGATGCGAAAGGCGCCTGCCTCGTCCGTTCGCGACACGCCGCCGGTCGGAGAGACTTCCACCGACACGCCGGGGACGGGCCGGCCGGAGGCGTCCGCCACCCGGCCAGAGACTGCGACGCCATCCGGAAGCAGGAATTTGAGTGTTGCCGGCCCTGGGTTGAGGTGCACCGGGCGCTCGGTCCGTCGGAGGCCCGGAGCCTCTACGGAAACGAGGTAGTCGCCAACGGGGACGGCGGCCAGCTCCACCGCCTCGCAGCTGGCGGCCCCTGCTTCCAGCCACTCCTCCCTCCTCTGTCCGGGAACGCGCAGCTGCACCTCGCAGTCGACTGCCGGCGCGCCGTGGCCGTTCAACACGGCAACGGTCAGCAGACTGTCCACACTCCCCGCGGCACCACCGTCCGCGCCCCGCGCCGTGGACACACCGACTTCTGCGGACGGCGACTCGGCCCGTTGAAGCGGTGGCCCTTGCGCCGTGGATGGCAGTTGTCCCGGCACCAGTCTCGCGAGCAGGAGGACCCCGACCAGCACCACCAGCGCGGCGGCGGCAAGGGCCCACGGCCAGACCCGGTGGCGTCGCCACACCGCCCGCTTGGGTCCTCGGCGCGCGGGCATCTGCGGCTAGTCTTCGGCGAAAGGCTGGACGGATTGCGCCAGCGCCAACTCGTGACGCACCTCGGACAACTCAGCGTTGGTGGCGCGCAGCCGGTCCGAGAGCACCTGCACGAAGCTCCACAGGAGCTTCACCGCCAGCACCGACTCGCGCTTCATCAGCACCATTAAGTCGGCGCGGCCAATGACCACCACCCGGGTGGGCTCGAGCGCGCGCACCGTCGCACTCCGCGGCGCGTTTTCGATGAGTCCCATCTCCCCGAAGTGGCCGCCGATGACGAGCTCGGCGATTTCAATGCCATCCTTTTCCACCGCGACCCGACCCTTCACCACGACGAAGAGCTCATCTCCCGAGCGGCCCTCGACCACAATCTCCTCGTCCGGCTCAAAGCTGCGCGAGCTCGCGACCGAGAGGACGGCGGTTTGCTCCTTGTAGGTGAGGTGACGAAAGAGGGGAATCCGACGCAGCGCCTCCATCCTGGATTCGGTTTCCTGAAGCTCGTCGCTCGCCTCCCCAGCGTCCGAGAAGCGCGCCACCACAGCGGTGATGTTGTCTCGGCCTCCGCGCTCATTGGCCAGAGCGATGAGTTTGGCCGGCAAGTCCTTGGTCGGTCCATTGCCGAGCAGCGGCGCAATCTCCTCATCCGGCAAATAGCCGTGCAGCCCATCGGTGCACAAAAGGAAGGTGTCCCTTGGAAGTAGGTCCACCATCAACGTGTCCACCTGAACGGATTCCTGGATGCCCACCGCGCGGGTGATGACATTGCGGAATTGGGAGGCATGGGCCTGCTCTCGGGTCAGCGTCCCGGCTTTCACCTGCGCCGCGACGAGTGTGTGGTCCTCAGTCAGCCGGTGGCACTGGCCACTTCGCAACAGGTAGACGCGGCTATCCCCGACGTGGCCGATGACGGCCTTGTTCCCGGCGACCACCAAGCACACCAAGGTGGTGCCCATGCCTCGTTTGCTCGGGTCCGCGCCGGCCAGCTTGTAGACTTCGGCGCAGGCGCGCTGAACGGCGGTCTCGACCAGTGCCGCCGCCGCCGCACGCGCCTCCGGCGTCGCTGCCCGAGAGAGGTCTTCCAGTGCTTGACGGCCTCCGGCCAGCTGGTGCTTCACGACTTCCACGGCACGCGCCGAGGCGACTTCCCCCGCGGCATGGCCGCCCATTCCATCCGCCACCAGAAAGAGGCCGAGCTCGGAGTCGACCAGCAGCGCATCCTCGTTGTGCTGGCGCTTCCTGCCGACATCGGTGCTGCCGTACGCCTCGACAGTCAAGGCCACGTGCGTTCCCCAAGCTTCATTTCCGTCCCCCCCGGGGACCTCGTCCGACTGGAATTCCCAGGATGTTCAGGGACATGGCCGCCAGCTCCTCCTCGCAGGCTACGTCGCACGTTGTCAACGTGGGTGCCGGGGAGTAAACACCCCGCTCGCCGTGGTCGGACAAAACCCCACGACGCAGCGCGCGGGCGCCCGAAGGCGCCACCCCCCCGCGTCCAGGAGCGTTTCCGGACATGTCCCTTCGCACCATCAAGGCCAAGGCCGCTCAGGCCTCGGATTTGCTCGCCGCTCTCAAGCGGAAGGCCCGCGCCCTGCAGGCGTCCGGCCCAGTGCTTGTCGTCTACGGAGAGGGCGAGGCCGCCAGCATCTACTATGAGTCGGAGGCCCCACCCGGGAAGAACGGCGCCTCCGGAGACTAGGAGGACGGCTCACCCGCCGCCCTCACGCTTCACCTTGGCCCCGGCAGCACGGACGGCCAGGCTGCTTCGCCTTCCAGACCACAGGGCGCTCCGCCGTCGCGGGCTTTCCCACGTCCTGTCGGGCCTTGATCCGTCTATCCGCGGCCGCTAAGCACGCACGCACCTGTGCTCGTCCTTCTGCTCGCTTCGCTGCTGGCCGCGGATGGCCCTCGATGCGGCCCGCTCGACTTGGCGACCGCTCAGGCGTTGGTTATCGCGCGGTGCGACGAGGTGGCCATCCAGAAGGCGCAAGTGCTGACCGCCCAGGCCGACGTGGCGGTGGCCACCTCCATCTCCTTCGTCCCCGAGTTTGCCCTCCTTTTCCTAAGCGGCCTGGTCCCAGGTGCACGGCTCGGCCCCAACACGCCGTCCACCGACATCAGTCCCATCGCGTCGGGCAGCAACCGCGGCCTGACCCAGCTCGGCGTTTTTGGCCGAGTCGAAGTCAACGTCGTCCAGCCCGTCTACACCTTTGGCCGCCTCTCGTCGGCCCGCGATGCCGCACGCGCCGGCCTGGGAGCTCAGCAGGACCTCGTTCAGGACAGAGTCAATGCCGTCCGCCAACAGACCCTTCAGCTCGTCCTGGCAGCAACCTTGACGCGCCGACTTCTGGTCATCGTCAATGACATCGAGACGGCACTCAAGGACATCGACGCCAAGGTGGCGCAGTCCCTCAAGGCCAATGATGGGGAGGTGTCGACCGACGACCGCTACCGCCTTGAGCTTTTCAAGTCCGAGCTGCTTCAGAAGAAGGCCGATGCCATGCGGGCGCAGGGCCTGGCGCGCGCGGCCCTGGCCACGCTGCTGGTGATTCCGGAGGCCGACCTTCAACTCAAGGAAGACCCCTTCCCAGACCCAAGCAACATCGAGGCTCCGGACATCATCGCCGTGCGCTCCGAAGCCGAGCAGGACCGTCCGGACATTCGTGCCTTGGACCAGGCCATTGAGGCCAAGCGGGCTGAGGTGCACGCCACCTGGGCTGAGCAACTGCCGCAATTCTTCATCGCCGGCCAGTTTGCCTACTCGCGGGCGCCGGGCCGAGACATCGTCACCAACCCGTACGTCAGCGACTACTTCAACGCCCTCACCGTGTACGCCGCCGTCGGTTTTCGGCAGAACCTTTCCTTTTACGTGCTGAAGGCAAGGGAGGACAAAAGCGAAGCGGAACTAAGTGCGCTGTTGCGCCAGCGCGAGGGAGCGGCTCACGGCGTGGACCTCCAGGTGGAACAGGCCCACGCGGATTTGGTGGCGGCCATCGCCAAGCGCAAGGCGGCCCGCGGGGCCTTGGTCGCCGGAAAAAGCTGGTTCCGGAGCGCTGGGCTCAACTTCGCCGTCGGCGTCGGGGACGCCAAAGGCGTTGTCGATGCGTACACCGGCTACGCCAAATCCCAACTCGATGACGCGCAGTCGACCTACGACGTCCTGGTGGCACAGGGACGGCTGAATCAGGTGCTAGGCCGTGGAGACCCCCCGGGACCGGCGCCCTGCCTTCCTTGATTGGCCGCCCCAGATTGAAAGCCGGGCTTGCGCTTCGAGGTCCGCGCTCCCATCTCTCCCGGGCGCGCAGACCCCCTAGGTCTCCGCAGGCATCCGTCGAGAGAAAGTCCCTGCTGAAGTGGCTCCCCCTGGCGAGCGAGCCATGAAAGTGGTGGATGAAACCTCCCCCGAAGGTTATTGGCTCCCAAGGGGGAAGACGCTCCAAGCCTTCCGAGTCACCGCGATGGGCCGCCTTGCCCGCTCTCTTCGACCAGACTGGATTCGCTGGCTCCTCGGCCTGACGACGCTCACGCTCTGCTCTTGGGCGCGCTGTCTCGGTACAGGCTCGCTCAAGATTGATGAGAATTACCCCTCCGAGAGGTTTGGCACGCTGCTGCTTCTGGCGATGTTCATCGGCTGGGGGCTGGCCGTTTCTGGCTGGGCAGAGATGGTCGCCCGACCTCCCGAACGTCCACGGCGGTTGGCCTTTGTCGGGCTGTTTGTCGTTGCCTGGATGTTGCCACTCCTCAGCAACGACATCTTCAGCCTCTTCGCCCACGCTTCTCTGTCCAGCCAGGGCCACGACGTCTACACCTCGGCGCACTCCTTCCCCAGCAGCCCCTGGTTTTCCTGGATTGGTGAGCGCTGGCGCATGAGTCCCAGTCCCTATGGCCCGGTCAGTCTCGTGGCGGCATGGCCGAGTGTCCTCGGAGGAAGCAATCCTTGGCTGGCCGAATTGTTTCTGAAGCTGGGATGGCTTGTGCCGCTGGCCGTCCTGATGGAGATTTCGTTCCGAATTTTTAGCGGCCGGCCGCTGTTTCATGTCCTGCTCTGGCTCAACCCTCTCTTTCTGATGGAGGGGCCCGGTCAGCTGCACCCCGACCTGGTGGGAGTCCTCCTCATCACCGCTGGGCTGCTGATGCGAGGCCGGGCCAGTGGGCTCGGTGGAGCGACCGCTTGGTCCTTGGCCACCCTCTCCAAGTGGAATTTTGGATTCACCCTTCCATGGTTTTGGCTATCGGGGACCCTCACCCAGGCGCAGCGACGCCGCAGGGGGGCTCTCCTCATGGTGTCCCTGGTCGTCCTGGGTGCCGCGTTCTACGCGCCCTTCTGGCGGGGACCAGCCACTCTGGTGGCCCCTCTGCACGAGACCGGGCCGTCAAGCAGTTGGTCCCGCAGCCCGGTGGTGGACTGTATTGACGGCGCAGTCCGCATCTTGCGAGGCGACGACCGGTTCCACCCGGACCCTCTCACCCCGGAGGCCGTCGGTGAGAACCTGCAAGTGCGGGCGGTCATCAGGCAGGTCGCCCAGACTTTCATGCAGCTGTTGGCGCTGGTGGCGATTGTCGCGCTCGCCCGAGGCCTGATGCGGGGCTACGACGAGAAAGGGCTGGCCTTTGCCACCGGGGCGCTGGTCGTGGCTCTGGTGACGTTGGCGAGCCCGAAGTTTCAGTCCTGGTACCTGATGAGCGCTCTCCCCTTCTTCGGTCTGAGCTGTCCTCCGGCGTGGCGGCGGTGGTGGGTTTGGGCGGTCGCCGCGTCGGTCAGCACAGAATTTTCGCTCGCCTTGCCGCGGGCGGCAACGGTGTTCCCGGTGGTTTCGGCGGTCACCACCATCGCGACGGCCACCGTGTTCCTCGGTTGGCTTCGCGCGCGGTTTTGGCAGTTGAATCCAGAGGAAGTGCCGACAGTGCAAGTCGTGGAAGGCGCATCTCTCTAGCAACAGTGGTGCGTATCACCCCCTGGAGCGACGACCGCCCCGTCGGGCCGGTCCAAACACTCCATCGCATTTTTACTTCTCCGGGAGAAGCACCACCCGCCCAGGGCTGCCGTCGGCGACGAGGCGATAAGCAGCAACGGCCTCACTCAATCCGAAGCGTGCGGAGATGGGAGCTGGGCGGTAGTCGCCCGCGTCAAAGCCCTCGGCCAAGGCCCCGAGCACCACGGCGGAGGCGACCAGGTCACGCTTCAAGGTGTCCACCCCAAAGAGGCGGCTCTCGTTGTGGTAAAAGTCGACCAGGTTGAAGGTCACCTCGCGAGTTCCCGTCGAGGAGATTTCCACCAGCCGGCCAAGGTGCGCCAGCATGGCCAGTGCCGGACGGAAGAGGACGCCGCCCACCGCATCGAAGACGACGTCCGCTCCCCGACCTCCGGTGGCGCCGCGAATGGCAGCCGTCGGGTCGGGCGCACCAATGACCAGGGCGTCCGCGACGGCGCGAATGGCCGCCTCGGGGTGCGGCTCACGACTGTCCAGGCCGATGACGTGCGCACCGAGCCGCTTGCCAATGAGCGCCGCCGCCCCACCGACGCCCCCGCCTGCGCCCAGAATGGCCAACGTCTCCCCCCGTTGGAGCCGCGCTGCATCCACCACCCCAAGCCAGGCGGCCAGGTAATTGACACCGGTGCATGCCGCCTCCTCGAAACTCAACCGCGCCGGTTTGCGACGAAGGCTCGCCACCGGCACTGCCAGCTTCTGGGCCTGCGTTCCGTCTCTCGTAAAGCCGACGTCGCCCCCCGTCCCCCACACCTCGACTCCCAACCATTCGGGCGGCCCGGCCTCCACGACGCCGGCATAGTCGCGCCCCGGCACCCGCGGCAGCGTGGTTTGCTTCATCGCGCCCTGCACATTCTTCACGTCACTCGGATTGATGGACGCAGCTTCCACCCGGACGACCGCCGTGTTCGGCGTAGACACCGGGTCCGGGAGGTCGACCAGCTTCAGCCCACTCACCGCGCCGAAGCTTTGAATTTGGATTGCTTTCACTGAAGCCTCTCCTCACAGCGGGGGTAGGCGGAGGCGCTACAGCGGCGGCCGACGCTCCAGAATTGACCGGTCCCAGCCACACAGCTCCGCTCCGGCCGCATAGGTGGTGTTGGCAAATTCGAGCACCAGCGAGCGTCGGTCGGAGGACTGCTGCACCTGGTCGTAGTCCAGAAGAAATTCGCCGAGGGCGTCGTTCCAGCGCGCCGCCGCGGGACGCACCGAGGCCTTTTCCAGGCCCGCCGGCTTGGGAAAGGTAAAGGCGTAGTAGGCCGGCCGAGGGTACTTCTCATTGCCTGACCAAAAGCCAACCTCAAACTGTTGCGAGTCCATCGCCACCCGGTAGATGCGTCCCAGCTGGGGCGCCGGTGGAAGAGGGACCAGGTTGAAGCGAGCCACCGCCAAATCAAACGTGCCCCAGAAAAAGCTCACCGGACCCTGCTTTCCCCAAAACCCGGCACGGAAGTCCTCGAACACCAACGCGTTGCTTGCCAAAATGCGGAACAGTCGGTTTGTGACATCCGGCTGATAGACGTTGCAGCCCTCGAACTCGTCAAGGTTGACGGGCTTGGGAACTTCCACCGTCATGGGCGTGAAGTCGACCTTGACCTTCAACCGCCCGAGGGCGGCCCGCACCTCGGCCGTGAAGGCCCGCAACGGGCGCGCCTTCAGTTCGAAACCGTCGCGCCGGCCGTCGGTGGTCGAGATGAGCAGCTGCTGACGGACGAGGTCAAAGGCCAACTCCAGGCCGACCTCTCCGGCGCGCAATAAGCCCGTGGTGAGGCCGCTCGCATTCACAAACAGCGGCACGTTCTGCCATTCGGGAGCCGGGGTGGTCAGCGCCAGCTTCACTTTGCCCAGCACTTGAGACTGCAAATGGAGAGCCTCCAGTGTGTCTTTGCTGGCCTCGTAGTCGAGCTTCGGCCAACCTTCGTCCGGACTAGCCATGGTGAATCCTCCCAAGCCGCGAGGGGCAATTCCGCGCTGGAAATGGACCCCGGAGACGAGGTGTAAGGTTTGCCTTCGGCGGGCGCAAGCGCCGCCAGTGTGTTGCCAGGGGCGAGGGCCCCCGGGGAGCCCCAGTCGGTGACAGGACAAGGTTCCACTGTGGTTTCGGCGAAAGGCGGCGGACCGCTCAGCCCATTTCGACACCGAGTTTTCACCGTGGTGTGGACCGCGACGGTGGTCTCCAACATCGGTGGCTGGCTGCAGAGCGCAGCCGCTGGCTGGCTGATGACCGAACTCACCCCCGATGCCCGGTTGGTGGCGTGGGTGCAGGTGGCGAGCTACCTGCCGATGTTTCTCTTCGTGCTGCCCGCCGGAGCGCTGGCCGACGTCTTCAACCGGCGTCGCCTTTTGCTCGCGATGGAAGTCATCGGGACACTTCTGACGGTGGTGTTTGCCGTGTTGGTGCGCCTCAACCGCGTCACTCCGGCGAGCCTGCTTGCCTTTCTCTTCCTGTCGGGGGTCGCCGAGGCCCTGGCCACGCCGGCCTGGCAAGCGGCGGTGCCGCAACTCGTACCGAGGGAGGAACTGCCCGCTGCGGTGGCCCTCAACAGCGTCGGCATCAACATCAGTCGTGCCATTGGCCCGGCGCTGGCCGGCCTCATCATCCTCGACTGGGGAATCGCCGCGCCCTTTTGGCTCAACGCGTTGAGCAACCTGGCGGTGGTGGCGGCACTCCTCTGGTGGTCGCCGCCGAAGTCGCCGGCCAGCAAGCTACCGCCGGAGTCCCTGCTGCGAGCGGTCCGCGTCGGGGTGCGCTACGCCTGGCACAGCCCAAACCTTCGCTCCACCGTGGTCCGCGCTGCGGCGTTTTTTCTCTTCGCCAGCGCGTACTGGGCCCTCCTCCCGCTGGTGGCTCGGCAGCAGTTGGGCGGCGGGGCTGCCCTGTACGGCCTGCTGCTCGGGGCCATCGGGCTCGGCGCCATCATCGGCGCCTTCGCGCTTCCCGCGCTCAAGCGGGCGCTCGGGCCCGACCAGCTGGTCCTCCTCGGCACGGTCGGCACCGCGGGGGCGTTGGTGCTGTTCGCTGTCGCCCACGCCCCAGCGCTGGCGCTCGCCGGGAGCCTGTTAGCAGGCCTTTCGTGGATAACCGTCCTGGCAACCCTCAACGTCTCCGCCCAGCTCTCCTTACCGGCCTGGGTGCGCGGCCGAGGTCTCGCAGTGTTTGCGATGGTGCTGTTCGGCGCGATGACAGTGGGCAGCGCGCTCTGGGGTCAGGTCGCGTCGAGTTGGGGCCTCCCCATGGCGCACCTGGTCGCCGCCGGCGGTAGCTTGGCCGCCATTCCGCTGCTGGCGCGCTTCAAAGTGCACAGCGGAGCTTGCCTTGACCTCACGCCCTCCATGCACTGGCCCGAGCCCATTCTCTTCGAGGGTGCAGAGGAGGAGCGCGGGCCGGTTCTGGTGACGGTGGAGTATGTGGTGAAGCCCGAGGACCGCCGCCCTTTCCTGGCGGCGATTTCCCAACTCGCGGCGGAGCGCCGGCGGGATGGGGGCTTCAACTGGGGCGTCTACGAAGACACTGCGCAAGCGGGGCACTTCATCGAAACTTTCTTTTCGGACTCCTGGCTCGAGCACCTGCGCCAGCACCAGCGCGTCACCAACGCAGACCGCGCCGTGCAGGACGCGGTCGACCATTTCCACACCGACGGCGCCCCCCAAGTGACGCACTACATCGCGCCATCAGAGGACGACCTCGAGGGTTAACTGCCGCGAGGGGCGCGCCGGTACGCTTTCCCACCCAGGGTCTGTAGGCCGCCCCGCGCCTCATCCAGCACTTAGGGGAATTCTTTGGCCAGGGTCGCCCCGTCCAGCAGACCGGTGTAGAGCGCCATGCCCAGAATGGCCACCGACACGCCCACCTTGTCCAGCTGCCGCAACTCTTCGAGGGAAGAAATGCCACCGGCAGCCTGAAGGGGGTGACGGGTGATGCCCACCAACTCTTCAAGGAGGGCGACGTCCGTCCCCTGCAGACGGCCTTCTCGGTGGACGGCCGTCACCAGCACGGCCGCCAGGGGCAAGACGTCCAAGGAAGCGACCAGGGCGGCCACGTCTTGGTCGAGCGTCCGACTCCACCCGTGCGTCACCACCTGACGCCCTCGGGCATCGGCCGCGACGACGAGACGGTCGGGAAATTGAAAGGCCATCTGCTCCAGCCAATTTCGGTCTTCCATGGCCCGCGTGCCCAAAATGACACGCCGTGCGCCAGCCTCGAGCCAATGGCGAATGGTGCCCTCTTCCCGGACACCGCCTCCGACTTGGGCCTCAACGCCGGGCAGCTGCAGCACTTGCTCCACCACGCCGGCGTTGCTGCCTCGGTCGCTGAGTGCGTCGAGGTCCACCAGGTGCAGGCCTCGAAGGCCCAGCTGCAGCCAGCGCCGTGCCACTTCCACGGGTCGCGGCAACCGCAAGCGCTCGGCTTCGAAGGAGCCGGCCTCCAGCTGCACACAGCTCCCCTCGCGCAACTCCAGGGCAGGAAACACTCTCATCGCCGAAACTCCTCGAGCACCTTGCCCAGAAACCATCGCCGGTTCGGCCGCTCCCTCACCAGGTCACTTCGGGACCAATGTTATGCGGCAGCGCTGCCAGAGCGGGAATGGGCTCCGTTGGATTGGCCTGGGAAGTCGCCCCTTCCGCAAGGGTCGGGGCGGCTCAAGGTGTCCAGGGGGGGCCGGCTTCGGCATGGGACGTGCTAACGGGCGTCACGCCGGCCAGGCGAAGCCGCTGCGAGGAGGCCCCCAGTGGGGGTCAGAGAAGCCGAGGCACGTGGGAGCGCATCATCGCTGCCGTGTGGCTGTACGAGGGGCTCCGGTCCATGCTGCCTCGGTGGGCGCCGGGACTGGACGCCGCCGGCGAGGCTGCGCCGTTGTCTCAATGCCTGCAGGCGACCGCCTCCCTGCGCTAGGGCGTCGTCGCGGCGGGCACTGACTGGCTCGGTGGTCAGCCGCCGGTTCGGCCGCCTTTCCCAGGCTCCAAGACCTCCTGCTGGCGCCGACTGAGGTCAGTCCACTTTCCGTCACTCGAAGGCGGGCAGTTCAACTGCCGTGGTGTGGATGGTTACGCCCTGCGGACGTTCCGGCTGGAGGTGCACCGAGAAAACGTCTAAGCAAGTCTCCGTCCCGAGGGGGGAAGACCCGAGTTGGTCGCTTTGAAAGCTCGGCATCCCATCACTTGAGCAGTGGAACGAGGTTGTCGGCGTCTGTTTTCGGACGGCGAGGCCTCTCGTTGACCTTCGCTTCAGAAAGGGCACCGCGGATGAAAGGCGAATCGAAAAATGGTGGGGCGGCCGTGCTTCTGCTCGCCGCCGTGCTAGCCGCTGCACCGGCTGCCGCCCAGCAAGTCACGGGAGTCCTCGGCTCACCCGGCGCCACCACCACCATCGCCGGAAAGCAGCTTCCGCCGCCGCCGCCCAAGTTCGGTGGCGTCATCAAGGAGAACTACAAGGATTCAAAGCCCTGGTGGCCTCCGCGCGTTGTTCCGCCCAAGGGCGCGCCCAACGTGTTGCTCATCATGACCGACGACCAGGGGTATGGCGTCAGCGGGACGTTTGGTGGCGTCATCCCGACGCCAGCCCTGGACCGGGTTGCCAAAGCAGGGCTGCGCTACACCGAATTCAACTCCACCGCCCTGTGCTCGCCCACCCGGGCGGCGCTCATCACCGGGCGCAACCATCACTCGGTGGGCTTCGGAGTCATTACTGAACTGTCCACCGGATACCCCGGCTACGACTCCATCATCGGCCCGGACAACGCGACCATCGGCCGAATCCTCCAGGACAACGGGTATGCCACCTCGTGGTTCGGAAAGAATCACAACACGCCGGGCTTTCAGTACAGCGTCGCCGGCCCGTACGAACAGTGGCCGTCAGGAATGGGCTTTCAGTACTTCTACGGCTTCATGGGTGGCGAGAGCGACCAGTGGACCCCCTATCTGTTCCGCGACCACACGCAGATTTACCCGTGGGTGGGGAAGCCCGGCTACAACCTCATCACCGACATGGCGGACGAGGCCATTCGGTACATGAACGACCTCAACGCCGCGGCGCCCGAAAAGCCCTTCTTTGTCTACTACGTCCCCGGCGGTAGCCACGCGCCGCACCAGCCAACGAAGGAGTGGATTGAGAAGTTCAAGGGCAAGTTCGACATGGGCTGGAACGTCATGCGGGAGCAGATTTTCGCCAACCAGAAGCGCCTCGGCGTCATTCCGGCCAACGCGCAACTCACCCCGTGGCCGGACCAGCTCGCGAAGTGGGACACCTTGTCGGCCAACGAGAAGAAGCTCTTCGCGCGGCAGGCCGAGGTCTTCGCCGCCTACACCGCGTACACCGACTATGAGATTGGCCGTGTCATCCAAGCGGTTCAAGACATGGGCAAGCTCGACAACACTCTCATCATCTACATCGTTGGCGACAACGGCACGAGTCCCGAGGGGTCGACCCTTGGCACTCCCAACGTCTTCACGGCCTACAACGGCGTCCTAGACGTCCCGGTGGAAGCACAGCTTGAGTACTACGACCAATGGGGCTCGCCCACGACGTACCCGCACATGGCCGTTGGTTGGGCCTGGGCCTTCGACACGCCCTTCAAGTGGACCAAGCAGGTGGCGTCGCACTTCGGCGGGACGCGCCAGGGGCTGGCCATTTCATGGCCCGCTCGGATTAAGGACCTCGGCGGAATTCGCCGACAGTTCCATCACATGATTGACATCGTGCCGACCATCCTTGAAGTCAGCGGCATCAAGGCGCCACAAACCGTCGACGGCATCAAACAAAAACCCATCGAAGGCGTCAGCATGGCCTACACCTTCGACCACCCGGATGCGCCCTCGACTCACAAGGTCCAGTACTTCGAGATGGCCGCGAACCGGGGAATTTACAAAGAGGGCTGGTACGCGAATACGACGCCACCCGTCCCGCCCTGGGAGTTGGGCAAGCCGATGGGCGACATCAACGCCTACAAGTGGGAGCTGTACAACCTGGTCGAGGACTACTCGCAGGCCAACGACCTTTCAGCGAAAATGCCGGGCAAGCTCAAGGAGATGCAGGCGCTCTTCCTGACGGAAGCCAAAAAGTACAACGTCTTGCCGCTGGACAACGAGCAGTTTGCGCGAGCCATTGCACCTCGGCCCAGCGCCACGGCTGGTGTGACAACGTTCACCTACTCCGGCGAGAACGTCGGCATTCCGGATGGGAACGCACCGAGCATCCTGAACAAGTCGTTCACGATTACCGCCGAAGTCGAAGTCCCCGGCGGTGGCGGCGATGGGATGATTGTCACGGAGGGCGGGCGCTTCGGCGGCTATGGGCTTTACCTGCTCAAGGGGCAGCCGGTCTTCACCTACAACTTGGTGATGCTCATCACGGCCCGGTGGGCTGCGCCCATTGGGACACCGCCCCTCACAACGGGGAAGCACACCATCGTCTTTGATTTCAAATATGACGGTCCGGGAATCGCGAAGAGCGGCACCGGCGTGTTGAAGGTGGACGGAAAGGAAGTCCGTGCGCTGACACTTCCGAAGACCATCCCCTTCCTACTCCCGCCCTGCGAGACGTTCGATGTCGGCGTGGACACCCGCTCGGGCGTCAACGACCTGGACTACCAGGTGCCGTTCCGCTTCAACGGGAAAATCGACAAAGTCACTTTCAACCTGGGCCCCTCACAACTGACAGATGCGGACCAAAAGAAGGTGGGGGACGCGAAGGCGAAAGCAAAAGATTAGCGGGGTGCCGCCTTCAGGGAAGCAAGGCCAAGACCCATTCGACAAGACGAAGGAGTGCAAGGTGCGTCAATCCATCACTGTGAAAGTTTCGATTTCCACCCTCAAGTCACTCGGACTCGGCGCGGCGGTGTTGGCCCTGGTGGTGGCAGCCGCCTGTAGCGGGCAGGGGATGCTGCAGGAGTACGCGGCCGACCAAGTCATTAAGAAGTTCCAAGCGGCCAGCTGCGAGCAGCTGAAGGCACAGAAGCTCCAGCCGCCTTCGGAAAAGGAGAAGGCAGCCGTTGCCTTTCTAAAGAGCGATGACCAAGCACGGAAGCTCTTTATCGACAAGATTGCCGCGCCGGTTCTAAATAAAATGTTCGAATGCGGAATGATTCCATAGAGGCACTGACGCTGACTGGAAGAGACCCGCATCGCGTCCGGCCGTGCGTGGGAGGCAGCCGATGAGACAGAGTGGCCTTTTGCGTTTCGCGGCCTGCCTGGAAGCGGCCACCGGCGTTGCCCTGATGGCCATTCCCAAGGTGGTCGTCTCCCTGCTGTTGGGCTCGACGTTGTCAGCCGACGCAATGCCGATTGCGCGGGTGGCCGGCTTTGCCTTGCTTGGCCTCGGACTGGCGTCCTGGCCGGTGCAAATGCCGGACAACTCCCCCCGAGCCGCGCGGGGGCTGTTGGCCTACAATGGACTGGTTGCGCTGTACTTCGGGTTCCTCGGCATCGTCAGGCACGTGGGAGGCTTGCTCTTGTGGCCGGCGGTGGCCCTCCATGCTGTGGTGGCCCTACTTCTCCTGTGGACCTGGCGCACTGGGGCCCGCAACATCGCGCCCACGTAGCCCCAGCAACCGCATTCGTCCGCGCTACGGCAGCGTCCAAGGCGTCGATACCGGGACAACAAGATGAATCCGCCGAAGCCCGAGAATTAACACCCTGGTTCTCGGTTCAGCTCAATGACGCGCAGCCTCAGCGCCAGGACGGGCGACTTGAGGCCAAAGCGCTTCGGCAACGCACTCTAGTTCGCCGGCCGTGCCACGAGTACCGGCACATGTGCGCCTGCCATAATCCTCATCGCCACAGAGCCGAGAAGGCTCATCCCCAGTGGGGAATGACCTCCTTTACCGAGAGCAATCAAATCCGCGCCAATCCGTTCAGCGGACTGTAGGACACAGAGTGCTTCGTCAGAGCCGGGGGGCTCATCGCAAACTCGAACCTCCGCCTCGACGTCGATGCCCTCATCGACATGCGGGACGAGTCCGCGAAGGCGACGGAGAAGGACCGCTTGCTCCTCCGTTGAAGGCTGGCGCTTCGCCACGTGAACCAGGTGGAGCGTTCCGCCTTGGTGCAGCGCGGCGTATCCGAGCGCCACCGCTTCATCGCCCAGCAGCGAAAAATCAGTCGCCGCGAGGACGGTATGGAAAGTACAACGCTGTGACGAAATCGCTGGGAGGTCAGGGACGGTCAGGACCGCCATTCGCCTGAGGCGTAGCATCTGGTGAGAAACACTCCAAAGGCGGCCGAGAGCACGACGGTGGTGAGTGCCTAGAACAATTACCTCCGCATGCGACTCCTCGGCGATTGCCATCAAAGCTCCAGCTGCATTTCCGATGGTCGGCTGAAGAATAATTTCCGTTTTGCGAGCAACCGAGCGAGCGTCTTTCAGGACGTCTTCAACCTCCCGCCGAAGGGCAGTCGTCAGTTCTTCACCAAGCTCCCGGAAATCGACTGGAAGCGGGAGCCCCAGGCGTCGGGCATCGAAGAGCGGATAGACGATGCGCACCGCGGTCAGCTCGACAGGACCTTTCTCGGCAAGCTGCTTGAGCAAAGCTGCTGCGGCATACGAGGGGCGTGAGCTATCCACGCCCACCGCGACACGCAAGGGCCGTTGTGGTCCCCAAGACGCGAAAGGCTCCGCGACCGAGACGGCGAGCATCGGCACCGGACAGAGCTCCGACAGACGGTCGACCGTCCCGCCACGACCGCGCCCGGCGTCGGGCGGGGGAAGAGCCACCACCATCAGCGAGGGGTGCGTATTGGCCACGGCCGCGAGCAACTCTGCGTGGGTCTCGCCGGCGGCAACTTCAAACGTGACGCGAAGCCCACTCGTTCCGAGTCGTCGAGCCATCGCTGCGAGGGCTCCATGGATGAACGCTTTGGCGACGTCGCCCGGAACTTGAGCGGACTCCGCCGGCAGCACATGCACCAGGTGCAACGGTTCGCCCAACCTACGGGCGATCCCCGCAGCGGCCTCCCCGACCGTAGCGGCCTCGACGAAGCGAATCGCTGCGAGGACGCTCACGAATTGTCGTCTCCCGGCTCGGTCGGCTTCGCTGTGGAGGCGGCGTTCTCTTGCCCATATTCTTTCAGCCGATACTGAATGGTGCGAGGACTGATGCCGAGCATCTCTGCCGCGCGCGACGTGCTTCCGTCGACGACCTCCAGCGTGCGCAGGATGGCCTCGCGTTCAATTTCGTGCATCGTGCCCCCGGGGATGAGCGAACCGCGTCGGGCGCTCACGGGCAGGGGCCCACTGAGCACCGGAGGCAAGTCGTCGGTCGTCAAGTCAGGCGTTGCCGCTAAGACCACCGCGCGCTCGATGACGTTCTCGAGCTCGCGCACATTGCCGGGCCAATCGTAGCGCAGGAGTGCGTTGAGCGTCCCGGGCAATAGACCTCGCAGCGGTTTGCCATAGGCCTCGGCGTACCGGCGGATGAAGTGGGAGACCAGTGCGGGAATGTCGCCCTTGCGCTGACGAAGCGGTGGGAGCGTCACGGCAACGACGTTGAGCCGGTAGTAGAGGTCTTCTCGAAACTTTCCTGTCGTTACCGCTGCGGCGAGATCACGGTTGGTGGCCGCAATCACGCGGACATCCACCTTGAGCGTTTGCGTCCCCCCTACCCGCTCGAATTCGCGCTGCTGAAGGGCGCGGAGAAGCTTCACCTGAACCGAAGGCGGGATGTCACCGATTTCATCAAGAAACAGGGTTCCTCCGTCAGCAAGCTCAAATCGGCCCTCGCGTCGGCCGACCGCACCAGTGAACGAGCCCCGTTCGTGCCCGAATAACTCGGACTCGAGCAGCGTCTCAGACAACGCCGCGCAGTTGACCTTGATGAAGGGCTTGTCACGTCGTGGCGATTCTTGGTGAATGGCCTGAGCCACGAGCTCCTTGCCGGTCCCAGACTCGCCGAGCAGTAAAATGGTGGCTTTGGTCGGTGCCGCGCGCTTCACGACCTCAAAGATGGATTGCAGCGCAGCGCTTTCGCCAATGATGGATTCGATGCGAAAGCGTTCACGGATCCGCGCGCGAAGCTGGTCTGCGTCTCGGGCCAGTTCTCGCTTCTCCAGCACTTTTTCGAGGACCACCAAGACCGTCGAGGGGGCGAGCGGCTTGGTAAGGAAATTCTCGGCGCCGGCGCGCATCGCCTCGACGGCCGTCTCAACGCTGGCGAAGGCAGTCATCATCACAAAAGCGCCCGAAAGGCCTTCCTCTCGCGCCGCGCGAACCAGGGCAAGCCCGTCCATCCGTGGCATCCGCACATCGGCAAGGGTGACGTCAACCTTCTGGCCCCGAAGGATGTTGAGCGCCTCGATACCATCGGCCGCCTCGGAGACCTGAAAGCCCTCCTCGGTCAACAGTGTGCGCAGGCCACTGCGCGCATTGGGCTCATCATCCACCACCAGCACATGGGCGCGGGGCATGGCTTCCGAGGTTACCAGAGCTTCGTCTCGGCTCCGGGATTGCGGGGAAGCCACCTCGCGCCGAGGACCCTTTGGCAACTGTTCCGTCGGAGAGCGCATGCGGAGCGAGAATGCATCTCTCGCGCCGACCCAGGATGCGGGACGAACGGGTAAAGCCGCGCAGGGCTTGCGGCCTTACGTGCCGAGACCGCAGCTGTTGCGCTCAGACGCATCGGCGAACGGAAATTGGACGGCACAGGCCGCTGGATGTCCGGAAGTGGCAGTCGATGAGTCCCACGCGTCGAAAATACGCCGAGTAGGCCGGATTGCTCACCAAGACATCGGCTCAGAGGCCTTTCACGCCCTTGTGTCCTTGCCGACCTCTCTCCGGCGCTGCGTCAGAACTGTACCCAAACCCCGCTTTGGCCACGTTGTGCGATGACTTAGGTGTCGCTCACCCAGTTAGACGCAGCACTTCGTCTGCCGACCGTCGCGCTCCTGCTCCCCAGGAGAAAGAACCGGTTACCCCACCGGACCGAAGCACCCGCGAGACCCTCTGAAAGCATTCCAGTGCGGGTCGGTAAGCCCCTGTGACCGTGCGATGCGGTGAGGGTGGCCGACGGTGCGCGACCGATGCCAACCCGAAGTGTGGCTCCATCCGGTTCTGTGACCCACTGCCGAGAGGAAGAGAGGTGTGAAGTCGCCCGGCTCTCGGTACAGCGAGCAGTCCCGGGGATTCGAGCCCATCTCCTGCGCCACGTCGGGGGCTGGTCCGAGGGCGAGGATGCGTCCGGCCTCGTCATCCGTGAGGCTACCTTCCATACCGAACCATCGCCTCCCACGAGAGCCAGACGTCGGCGGCACCCGAACCGATGAAAATCGGCCGTCCGGGACGCAAGGCTCGCCTGGCTACGTCGGGCGGAAGCATCGGAGGGGGATGCTGTCGCCGCTGGTTTGTGAGGTTGGGCAAGCTTTGCACACGACCCACCGCAAGCCTTGCGCTGATGCAAGGGCGAGCCGACCAGCTCACCCGGAGACGACCTTGGCCCGAGTCTTGAAAGCTCCTCGTCTCACATGTCCATTCGGCACATCCTTGTCGCCTACGACGGCTCAGCGCCGGCTCGACGCGCCCTGGATTTCGCCTCCGAGTTGGCCGGCCCTTTCCACTCCAAACTCACCTTGGTGTACGCCATTCAGGTCCCCATCGCGCCGCCCGAGGCGGCGCTGGCAGGGTTGCAGGAGATGCTGGCCACCGAAGAACGGGCGGGGGAAGCGTTAGTCGAAGAGGCCGTGCAGACCATGCGTAAACGGGGCGTAAGACTCGGCACGCACGTCGTGGTGGGCCCTCCGGCGGAGCAAGTGGCCGAGGCAGCGGGCGGCGCAGACGTGGACTTGGTGGTGGCTGGTGCGACAGGCAAGGGAGCGCTGGCCCGATTTCTCCTGGGAAGCGTAACCACTCGGCTTCTGCACACTTGTCCCAAGCCGGTGTTGGTTGTTCACTAGTCGCGCATCCTCCGCTTCAGCTGGCCTCGCGCACGGGGGGACGATATCTCCTCTCTTCGCGATGCCGTATCGCGTCTTCGAAGAGCTTCTTGGTTATACCGGTTTCGGTGCGACCGATTCGGAAGCCCTGCGCGCGTTTCATCCAATTGCACAGCCTTACTTCGCGCGCGTGGCCGACGTCTTTTACAGGCGGATTCTGGACCATCCCGGTGCTCGTCGCGCATTGGACGGCGGCGAGTCCGAAGTTGGCAGACTCAAGAAGCTGCTCGTCGAATGGATGGGGACAACCCTACTCGGCCCTTGGGATCTCGCCTACTTTGAGCGTCGCACCCGCATCGGCCGCGCGCATGTCCGCATTGGCCTACCGCAGCACTACATGTTTGGAGGCATGAACGTCCTGCGGCGCGAGTTCGAGGCTGTGGTGGCGGCAGAATTGGCCGACCGGCCCCAGCGCGCGAGCGCGACACGTGCCGCCTTGGACCGCATTTTGGATGTTGAACTAGGCATCATGCTCTACATCTACCGCGAGGATCAGGAAGTGCAGCGGTTGGCAGCAGTACGCACCCTGACAGCCGGTCTTTCCCACGAAATTCGCAACCCACTCAACGCGGCGACACTCCAGCTCGCTGTTTTGGAGCGGCGGGTCCGGAGGATGCCAGTCGACGTCCAAGCGGATGCGCTACAACCCTTGCTTCTGGTTCAAGAGGAAATCCGCAGGTTGGACCAACTCCTAGAGGAGTTTCTCAGATTCGCCCGCCCACACGAGATTGGCCACGAACCCGTGATGGTCGCGCCCCTGGTCGAGCAGGTGACAGAGCTCCTCGCGACTGACGCCGCGAGTCGTGGCATCAACTTCACCCTCCGTCTGGACCGCGATCTGAAGACAGCGGGGGAACAGTCTCGACTTCGGGAAGTCGTCATGAATCTCTTGCTCAACGCGCTCGACGCGAGCCCTCAGGGCGGAGAAATCCGAGTGAGCCTATCCTCAGTACGCCCAAACCAGCTGGAGCTGCAGGTGGAGGATGCCGGCACTGGAGTCTCACCCGAGCTTCGCGAGAAGATTTTCGAGCCCTTCTTCACGACGAAGCCACGCGGGTCGGGCCTAGGTTTGGCAATCGTTCAGGGCATTGTCGGCCAACACGGTGGAAGTCTTCGGGTGGACACGAGCGACCTGGGCGGCGCCTCGTTCCGAATTCAACTCCCGATTGTTTGAACAACGGGTCTGGAGTTCGCAACTGCCGTCGCTGGCTGGCGCCTGCGCCCCAGCCGGCTCGCCCACCCAGCGCAACAGCACCGATTGCGTCGCAGCCGACCAAGGCCGCAAGTCTTGCGGAGACGTGCCAACAGCACCCGTGCCCTCAAAGCCGGATGCATCGACGCAGAGCAGCGACTTCTAGGTCCAAGGCTTGCAGCCTGCTCTAGTTGGGAGGATGTCCTGCACGTGATTCCGCTACGAAGCGAATCCCGACGTCGCTCGCTGCTCGAGTCATACGGGTCTGAGCCTGTCCCCCGCTACACAAGCTACCCGCCGGCCAACCGCTGGTGCGAGTCGCTGAGCGAAACCGATGCTCGCGAGGCGATTTCGCGGTCCAACCGCCCACTGTCCATTTACGTCCACGTCCCATTCTGCCGAAAACTCTGCTTCTACTGCGGGTGCAACATGCTCGTGACCCGCAACCCGGCGCTGGTCGAGCAGTATCTCCGGGCACTTGAGATTGAAGTCGAGCGATTGGCGAGTCTGCTGCCCGGCAGTCGAGAGGTTGTCCAGCTCCATCTCGGAGGGGGAACACCGACATATCTCGACCCAGCGCAGCTCACGCGTTTGGTCGAGACGCTCCGAAAGCACTTTGATTTGAGGCCGGGTGCCGAGGCGTCCATCGAGGTTCATCCGCCGGTCACCAGTGCGGAGCAAATGCGCGTGCTTGCCGCTCTAGGGTTTAACCGAGTGAGCATGGGCGTCCAGGACTTCGACCCCGTCGTTCAGCGCCGAGTCAACCGCGTGCAGCCCTGGGAGCAGACACGCGATCTGGTCCAGACATGTCGCGACCTTGGCTTCGTCAGCATCAACCTAGACCTGATGTATGGCCTGCCCCTTCAGACGCTGGAGGGCTTCCAGCGAACTCTGGACAGGATCGAAGAACTTCGTCCAGACCGGGTCGCACTCTTCGGCTATGCACATGTCCCATCGCTAAAGAAACGACAGGGGCAGTTCAAGTTCGAAGAGCTTCCGAGCCCGGAACTCCGGCTCGCACTGTTTGAGAAGTCCTTGGCCCGTCTCCAAGACGCCGGCTACCGCTACATCGGGCTGGACCACTTCGCGCTCCCCAGCGATGAACTTTGCCAAGCACGCGCCAATGGAACGCTCCGGCGAAACTTCATGGGCTACACCACGTGTGCCGAGTCCGACGTGCTCGCCTTCGGTCCATCTGCCATCTCGGACATCGGAGGGGCGTACCTTCAAAATGAGCGCGAGGTACATCGTTGGGCGAAGCGCCTCTTGGACGGAGGCCTAGCGGTTTCGCGCGGCCACCGGCTGAGCCTCGAGGATGGCGCGCGGCGGGACGTCATCGCGCGGCTCTTTTGTCAGCTCGAGGTGGACTTCGAGGACGTAGCGCGCCGTTACCCCGGTGCCTTTGAAGCCGGCTTCCAGCAGGAGTGGGCTGCCCTTGAGCGTTTGGAGCACGACGGGCTTGTGCATCGGCAAGACAACAGTCTTCGCGTCAGCGCGGACGGGCAGTTGCTCCTCCGAACCGTAGCGGCGGCCCTCGACCCATACTTCCGCGGCCAGAACCCCGTGAAACTTCATGCACCGGCTCTCTGAGCCCACGGTCCCGGGAAACGCTCAGCCTCCAAGCACGACGCGACTGGCCTCAGTCTTGCTTGGATGAGAGCGCATGGAGCTCCAGGGCCGCCGAATCGAAGTGCTCGGAACGGTGCAGGGAGTCGGCTTTAGACCCTGGATTTACCGAATCGCGAAAACGCTCGGCATCAAGGGCCAGGTTCACAATGACGGCCGGGGCGTCACCATCGATGCCTTCGGGAATCAGGAATCCCTGGACCGTTTTCTCCACGCCATCGAGGCCAATCCCCCGCCGGCGGCAGCAATCCGGCGGCTGAGCTGGACAGCCATCGAAGTACGCAACGAGGCGGCATTCACCATCGGCGCCAGCCAAGCGAATGCGCTGCGCGAACCGTCGATTCCGCCGGACCTTGCAACCTGTCGCGACTGCGTGTCGGAGATTTTCGACGTGCGGAACCGGCGCTACCGCTACCCATTTACCAACTGCACCAACTGCGGGCCCCGATTCACCATTGCCCTCGACGTGCCCTACGACAGGCCTGCCACGTCGATGGCGAAGTTTCCAATGTGCCGGGGAGTGCCGGCGGGAGTACGAGGACCCAGATGACCGACGCTTCCACGCTCAGCCCAACGCCTGCGCCTGCTGCGGCCCGCAGCTCCGACTCCTCGCCCGTTCCGGCGAAGAGGTCCTGACGAAGGACGCGATTCAGTCCGCGGCCGCTGCACTGACGAGAGGCAAAATCGTCGCGGTGAAGGGCATCGGCGGATTCCACCTGGCGTGCGATGCAACTGCCCCGGAAGCCGTTACCGAGCTACGGCTGCGCAAACGGCGCGACGCGAAACCATTTGCGGTGATGGTGCGCACAGTTGCCGAGGCACAGCGACTGGCTGCCTTGAGCGATGCCGAGTGCGAGCTGCTGCAATCCACGGCACGCCCCATTGTTCTCGTGAGGCGACTGCAGAGTTCGGGCCTCGCCGACGAAATCGCGCCGCAGAACCCCCTGGTGGGTTTGATGCTTGCGTATACGCCGCTGCACCACCTGCTCCTGGCTGATATCGGGCGGCCGCTGGTGATGACGTCCGCCAACCTCTCCGACGAACCGATTGCCTACCGGGACACGGACCTGGTCCGAATCTCCGACATTGCCGATTTTTTCCTCGTCCATGACCGCGAGATCATCACTCGGTGCGATGACTCGGTGGCCCGGATGGTCAACGGGGCCCCGCTGATGCTGCGCCGATCGCGCGGCTACGTCCCCAGGTCAATTCGACTGGGGCGGAAGCTGACACGCCCCGTCTTGGCCTGCGGTGCACAGCTGAAGAATACATTCTGTCTCGCCTTCGGCGACTCGGCTGTGCTCGGGCCGCATGTCGGAGACCTCGATGACCCGACGGTCCTCGCGGCCTATGGCGAAGCCATCGCGCGGATGGAGCGCTTCTTTGATGTTCGCCCTGAGGTCATCGCGCACGACCTCCACCCAGACTACGTCTCGACCGCTTTCGCACGCCAGAGACCGGAGCCGATCCACGTGCCGGTCCAGCATCACCACGCGCACGTTGCCAGCGCCATGGCAGAGCACGGCCTCGAGGGACCGGTGGTGGGCGTCGCGTTCGATGGCGCCGGCTACGGCACGGACGGCACATCCTGGGGTGGAGAGGTGCTGGTGGCGACGCTGGCTGGCTTTGAGCGCCTGGCAACTCTGTGGCCCATCCGACTCCCGGGCGGGGATCGCGCCATTCGAGAGGTTTGGCGAATTGCGCTGGCGCTGGTCGACGACGCCTTCGACGGTCAGCCCCCGTTGATGGACATCCCTCTCTTTCGGTCAATCTCCGAACCGCGCTTGGCACTGATGCGCCAAGTCATGGCCGGTGGACTCAACAACCCCCCCTCTCATGGCGCTGGGCGCTATTTCGACGCGATGGGAGCGCTGGGATTGCAGCGCAGCGAGGCCCGCTACGAAGGCGAGGTCGCGTTGGCCTGGAACCTCATCGCGGATCCCACCGAGACACGAGTCTATGGCTACCATTTAGACCGCACGAGCGACCCATGGCGCCTGGACCTCAGGGGCATGGTCCAGGAAGCAGTCGCTGACCTCATCGCTGGACGTGACCCGGCAAGCATCTCTGCGGCTTTTCACAACACCCTCATCCGTGGGACAGCGGCGATGGTGAGGGCGGTCCTCGAAACGCGGGGCCCATTGCCAGTGGTGCTCACCGGCGGTTGTTTCCAAAACCCCCGCCTCGCCGAGGGGATTGTTTCCGAGCTCGGACCGGGCGTTGACGTTCGACTGCATCAGCAAGTCCCACCCGGGGACGGGGGCATCGCCCTCGGGCAAGCACTCGTCGCCGACGCTGTCTCCCGAGGCGCAGAGGAAAGAGGAGGATAGAGGTATGTGTCTTGGCGTCCCGGGCAAGGTCGTGGAAGTGAACGGGCTGCTGGCCACTGTCGACTTCTGGGGCATCCGCAAACAGGTGCGTCTCGATGTCGTCGACGAGCCAGTGACGCCGGGTGACTACATCCTCAACCACGTCGGGTTCGCCATCCGGCGCATCCCAGCCGAGGAGGGATTGGCGACGCTGAAGCTCTATCAAGACCTTCTCCGTATAGAAGCGGAGGAAGACCTGATGGCTGCCGACGTCCGTGCCGAGCTTCAGGCAGCGGGACCTCGGACGGTGGAGACGCCGTGAGCCTCGCTTCCGAACGGGACGCTCTGCAGCTCAAGTTCCGGGATCCGGAGCGCGGAAAGACGCTCGCCAAGAAACTGGAGCAATTGACCGCGGCGTTGGGACGGCCAGTCGCAGTGATGCACGTCTGTGGAAGCCACGAGCAGGCCATCGCGCGCTTCGGGCTCCGGCATGTCTTCCCGGAGGCGCTGGATGTCATCATGGGTCCCGGTTGTCCGGTGTGCATCACAGACATCCCCGAGGTGGACGAGGGCGTGGCCCTGGCGCAACAGGGAGTACGGGTCGCGACCTACGGGGACATGCTCAAGGTGCCGGGGTCGGCTGGCTCCCTCGCCGACGCGCGCGGCTTGGGTGCTCATGTTGATGTCGTCTACAGCGTCTCCCAAGCGGTGGAGTTGGCCCGGCAGACCAGTGAGGAGATTGTCTTCTTCGCCACTGGGTTCGAGACCACCGCGGTGGCGACTGCGGCGGAGGTTCTGCGAGGGCCGCCCCCCAACTTCTCCGTCCTCTCCGCCCACAAGTACATCCCTCCGGTGATGGAGATCGTCGCCGAGATGCCGGAAACGCGGGTCGAGGGCTTTCTGGCGGCGGGTCACGCGGCCACCATCACCGGCTGGGGCGTCTTTGAGCCTTTTGTTGATCGGCATCAGCTGCCGGTCGTGGTGGCGGGTTTTGAACCACTCGACGTGCTCGCCGGCTTGGTGCGACTGGTGGAACTCATCCTCAGTGGCACTCCGAGAGTCGACAACATGTACCCACGCTGCGTCACTCGCGAGGGAAACGAAGCTGCCCAGGCACAGCTATGGAAAGTCTTTCGACCGCTCGGAGGCCGGTGGCGCGGCATCGCCCATGTACCCAATGGCAACCTCCGGTTCCGCGACGAGTGGGCGCACCTCGACGCGCGGCGGCGATTTCACATTGACTTGGCCAAGCTCTGGAATTTCGCGCCACCCACTCTGGTCCAACAGTGCGTCTGCGGTGACATCATGGCGGGTCTGAAGTCCCCCACCGACTGCCCGCTCTTTGGGAAAGCGTGCCTTCCGGACACTCCTGTCGGGGCGTGCATGGTGAGCAGCGAGGGCACTTGTAAAATCTGGCATCAGTACGGCGGTCACCCGGACCTTCACCGAGCCTTGGAGGTCACCCCATGAAGCTCCAGCTGCCCATTGGCGAGCGCGTCACCCTGAAACACGGCGCAGGGGGCCGGGCGATGCGGACTCTCATCGAGCAAGTCTTCGTCGAAGGGTCCGAGATGCCATTCGAAGGCGTGGGGCTGGCTGCCATGGACGATGGCGCCGCCATTCCCGTCGGAGGCCGCTGGCTCATCCTCACCACGGACTCACACGTCATCCACCCACTCTTTTTTCCTGGTGGCGACATCGGACGACTCTCGGTCGCTGGGACGGTAAACGACCTGGCCATGATGGGCGCCACTGAACCGCTCGCTTTAACGTGTGCCGTCATTATCGAGGATGGCTTCCCCTCGGCGGACCTTGTGCGGATACAGGCTTCCATCCGTGCTACCTCGCGCGAGGCGCGGGCACCCATCGTCACCGGGGACACCAAAGTCATGGGTCGAGGCGAGCTCGATGGTCTGGTCCTCAACACGGCGGGCGTCGCGTTCACCGACCGTGTCGTTCGAGACAATGGGCTTCGACCGGGAGACCGGGTGCTGGTCTCCGGCACCATGGGGGACCATGGCTTCGCGGTGCTTGCGGCGCGGCACAAGCTGGCTCTGCAAGGGGACCTTCTTTCCGACGTGGCTCCGATTAACGAGCTCATTCGGTTGGCCCTCGTCGCTGGCGGCGCCGATGTTGTCGCGATGAAGGATCCCACCCGAGGCGGGTTGGCCAGCGCCCTGCACGAGATGGCCGAGAAGAGCGGTGTCGGGGTGGTCTTGGAAGAAGGTCGGGTGCCCCTCACGGAACCGGTCCGCGCAGCGGCAGAGCTTCTTGGCATCGACCCGCTTCACGTGGCCAACGAAGGAAAGGCTGTCCTCGGCGTGCGGCCAGAATCGGCGGAGCGCGTGCTGGCTGCGTTGCGCTCCCATCCGCTCGGCCAGAAGGCGGCCATCGTCGGCACTTGCATCGGTGAGCACCTCGGTCGGGTGATTCTAGACACTGGACTGGGCCGGCGACTGCTCACTGAGCCAGAGGGCGAACCGCTCCCGCGAATCTGTTGAGGAGATGTTCATGAAACACATCCACATTGAAGTGGACGAAGGCGTCGGAATTCTCACCATCGACCGTCCGGAACATTTCAACTCGCTGGACGTGGAGACCGCTCAGGATTTGCGCCAGGCGGGGCTCCAGCTGGCTCGCGACCGCAAAGTCCGGGCCGTGGTCCTGCGTGGCCTTCCCGGAATGTTCTGCAGCGGCGCAGACTTGAAATTCATCCGGGCCGGTGGCGACGCCGCCAAGATGCATTACCTGAGCCCTGCCTCCCGAACCGTGCCGGGAGGCTACGGAGAGGTCTTCAAGCAAATCCTCGAATACCTTCACAGCACCATTTCTGAGATTCGCCGCGCTCCAAAACCATTCATCGCCGCGGTGGATGGAGCCTGTGCCGCCGGCGGGTTTGGACTGGCGATGGCATGCGACCTGGTCTTCGCTTCCGAGCGCGCCAGTTTCGAATGGGCCTACGCCAAAACCGGGCTCAGCGGCGCGGAGAGCTCCACCTTCTTTCTGCCGAAGCTCGTTGGTCTGCGCTTCGCATTGGACATGCTGTTCCTCAACCCTCGCCTCGACGCTCGGGCGGCACAACAAGCCCGTTTGGTGAGTGGCGTACTCCCCACCGAAGGATTCGACGCAGAAGTCCTGTCGCTCGCCAGGCGCTTGGCCGCCGGACCCACCCGTGCTTATGGGATGGCCAAATCGCTCTTCAACGAGGCTGCGGGAGTGGACCGCCTCGATTACCACCTCGACCAAGAGCTGGAGAACCTGGTTCGCAGCGCGGATGGACCCGAGTTCAGTGAAGGTCTGGAGGCGTTTTTCGCCAAGCGGAGCCCCCGTTTCCCGCAGGTCTGACGATGCACGAATACTCGCTCGTGGGGGATTCTCCTCGACCAAATGACCGCTCAGGCACGTGCCCGCGGAGCCACGGCGGTGCGAAAGGTCACCGTTGGCATCGGAGAGCTGGCCGGTGTGGACCCAAATCTCTTCGCCACCGCCTTCGAAACATTTCGTGCTGCCGGCCACTGTCCTGAGACAGAGCTCGTCATCCATTGGGTCGAAGCGCGTTGGGTGTGTCCGAAGTGCGCTCGCCCGATGGCCCGGGGAGCTGTCCTCAGGTGCCCAGACTGCGATGTGCCGGGCAGCCTTTCGACCGGGGATGAATTGATGCTCGAGCGCATCGAACTCGAGGTACCGGACCCGCACACTTTGCGGGCAAGCACGGGTACCAACGCACGTTTTGGCGACTGAGAGCGGGTTTCCCCCCGGACGTTCGGGGCTGGGGAGACGGTCCTAGTCTTGCAGCACCCACCTAGAAGAGCGTGGCGCAAAGCAGCTGACGTGGGGCCCAGAATCCCCGGAGGCAGCGATGGGTACCGAAGAGGGGTGGCTGATTGGAGAGCTGAAGCGGCGGGGCATAAGCCGACGGGAATTCGTCCTTTTTTGTGCCGGAATCGCGAGCACATTCGCGCTCCCTGGCTCGGCCGCGACAAAAATCGCAGCTGCCTTAAGTAAGACCAAGAAACCAATCCTCGTCTGGCTGGAATTCCAGGACTGCTGCGGAAACACGGAGTCGTTTCTCCGGTCCAGCGCGCCCACGGTCGGCGAGGTGATTCTGGACCTTCTCTCGCTCGACTACCACGAGACCATCATGGCGGCGGCCGGCCAACAGGCAGAGGCCGCACTGGCCAACGTCGTCAAGACGAACAAAGGCGAGTACCTGGCCGTCGTCGAGGGTTCCATCCCGACGGGCGCTGGCGGTGCCTACTGCACCATCGGTGGAAAGTCGGCGCTCTCCATCGCTCGAGAGGTGTGTGGCGGTGCAGCGGCAACGATTGCCATGGGCACTTGCGCCACGTACGGGGGCCTCCCAGCCGCGGCACCCAATCCGACCGGTGCTCTGGGAGTCGCCGACGCGGTCCCGGGCGTCAAGAACCTCATCAACCTTTCCGCCTGCCCAGCCAATGCGGCAAACATGGTGGCCCTCATCAGCTACTACCTCACCTTCAAGCGTTGGCCGCCAGTGGACGGGGTCGGTCGGCCGCTGTTCGCCTATGGCACGGCATTCACGACGCCTGCGAGCGGCGCGCTCACTTCGATGCTGGCCAGTATGTTGAGGCCTGGGGCGACCAAGGGCACCGGGAGGGGTACTGCCTCTTCAAGATGGGCTGCAAGGGGCCGGTCACCCATCAGAACTGTCCCAACGTTCGCTGGAATGATGGCACCAATTGGCCCATCGGCTGCGGCCACCCCTGCATCGGCTGCGCAGAGCCGGACTTCTGGGACAAGATGACACCCTTCTACAAGCACTTGCCGAACGTGGCTGGCTTCGGCGTTTCCGCCGGTATTGACACCGTCGGTGTCTGGCTGGCGGCGGGCATCGCGCTGCCTTCGCGCGCACACGCCGTGGCAAACTCGTCCAGCACCGCCTCGCGACTCATGAGGGGCCCGACACCGAGCCGCCGAGCCAGCCGCCATCGCCGACCTCAACCGTCGCCTGGGAGAAGCGCCATGACACACGTGGTTGTCGATCCCGTCACCCGCATTGAAGGGCACCTTCGCATCGAGGCAGAGGTGGATGGCGGGCAAGTGAAGGACGCCTGGTCCTCGTCCACGATGTTTCGTGGCATCGAGATCATCCTCAAGAGGGCGCGACCCACGTGACGCTTGGGCCTTCACCCAGCGCATCTGCGGCGTTTGCACCACGGTTCACGCCATCGCGTCCATCCGGGCGGTCGAAAATGCAATCGGGGCGACCCCGCCGCCCAACGCGCGAATCCTCAGAACATGATTAACGCGGCCCAGTGCTCCAGGACCACGTCATCCATTTCTACCATCTGCATGCGTTGGACTGGGTGGACGTGGTGTCCGCACTCTCGGCAGACCCAGCCAAGACCTCAACCTTGGCCGAATCCATCTCCGACTGGCCACTGTCGAGCACCAAATACTTCTCGGGCGTCAAGACGCGGCTGAAGGAATTCGTCGACCGTGGCCAGCTCGGACCGTTCGCGAACGCTTACTGGGGCCACCCTGCCTACAAGCTCCCGCCGGAGGCGAACCTCATGGCGGTGGCCCATTATCTTGAAGCTTTGGATTGGCAACGAGAATTCATCAAGATTCACGCCATCCTTGGCGGCAAGAACCCCCACCTCCAATCCTTTCTCGTGGGGGGAATGGCCACCCCGGTGGACCCAAACAGTCAGGCAGCGCTGAACATCGGAAGCATCGACCAACTCCGTGCGCTGGCTGCCAAGGCGCAGGACTTCGTCAAGCGCGTCTATTTGCCGGATGTGCTCGCCATCGCCTCCTTCTACAAGGAATGGGCAGGCTACGGGAGCGGGGTCGGCAACTACATGGCCTACGGGGCGTACCCGGAAGAAGACGGGCCCAACCCTCGGCTGTTTCTCCCCGCGGGAATCATTCTAAAACAAGACATCGGGAAGGTTTTGGCACTGGAACCGAATCATATTACCGAGTCGGTCAAGCACGCTTGGTATGACTATTCCGGCGGCGACGACAAGCCGCTTCACCCCTCGCAGGGCGAGACGCTACCCCACTACACCGGACCGCAACCTCCCTATGAACGCCTGGACCTCGCCCAGAAGTACAGTTGGTTGAAGTCTCCGCGCTATTCCGGCGAAGCGATGGAGGTCGGGCCGTTGGCCCGCATGCTGGTGGCGTATGGCTCGGGACACGCGCGCGTCCGCGAGTTGGTGGGGACGTGCTAGGGCACCTCAAGGTGGGACCTGAAGCACTGTTCTCGACGCTGGGGCGCATCGCGGCGCGCTGCATCGAGACCGTCCTGCTGGCTGAAAAGATGGACGGCTGGATTAGCGCGTTGGCGGACAACATGGGGTCCGGCGACTTGCGGATACAAGACAACGCCAAGTGGAACCCGTCCAGTTGGCCGAAGGAGGCCTTCGGCGCCGGCTACCATGAGGCGCCGCGGGGCGCGCTCGGTCACTGGGTGCACATCAAAGACGGTGTCATCGTCAATTATCAGTGCGTGGTTCCGAGCACTTGGAACGCTGGACCGCGAGATGAAGCAGGAAAACGCGGTCCATACGAGGCATCGCTGCTTGGGACGCCGGTGGCAATTCCTGAGCAACCCCTGGAAATTCTCCGAACGGTGCACTCCTTCGACCCGTGCATGGCGTGCGGAGTCCATGTCGTCGATGTCCATAAACGCGAGTTGGCGCGGGTGAGGCGGCCGTGAGCACCGCAGGCGCCTACAGGACGTGGGTGCTCCATACCGAGGAGGAACCTCGCGTTCGGGTCTACGTCTGGGATGCCGTCATCCGCAGCGTGCATTGGCTCATTGCCGGGAGCATCCTCGTCCTCGCCATCACCGGCCTGTACATGGGCAACCCCTTCCAGGGCTCGGTTGGACCGGCAACGCCGCACTTCCTCATGGGGTGGATGAAGACCATCCACTTCTACGCAGCCATCGTTTTTATTATTTCGTTTTGTGCCCGGCTGGTGTGGTTCTTCATCGGTCCCAAGCAGGCGTCCTGGCGGCAGTTCATCCCGACGACTCGCGAGCGCTGGCGCAATTTCGCAAGGACCCTACGCTTCTACACCTTCTTCTCGGTGGAGACTCCGGGCGCAATTGCCCACAATTCGGTGGCTGGTCTCGCCTACACCGGTGTGTTTTTCCTTTACGTGGTGATGATTGTGACCGGACTTGCGCTGTACGGTGCAAGCGCCACAGTGACGTCCCCGATGTACCTTTTCCACGGCTTGGCGCCGCTGGTGGGGGGCCTCCAGACAGCGCGCATCGTTCACCATGTCGTCATGTGGCTGATTCTTGGCTTTGTAATTCACCACGTGTACAGCGCTCTTCTCACCTCAAAACAGGAGCGCAACGGCGAGCTCGACTCCATCTTCTCCGGGAACAAGTTTCTTTTCCGTGAGGAACTCGAGGCGGGCAAAGATGACTTCGGCCCGCGAGAGAGACGCAAAAGCCATGTTCGAGCGTGACCGTCTGCTTGTGCTCGGCCTAGGCAATCTCCTTTGCCAAGATGATGGCGTGGGAGTTGCTGCCGTCGCCAGCCTCCTCCGACAGTATGAGCCCCCAGAAGGGGTGCGGGTCCTCGACGGCGGGACGCTCGGCCTTTCGCTGCTTCCAACGCTGGAATCGGCCGACACGGTGCTCATCATCGATGCCATTCGCTCAGATGGGCCCCCCGGCTCATTCGTGCGGCTCGAGGGCGATGAGGTGGCACACGCTGCGGAACACCGACTCTCTGTCCACCAGGTGGGCGTGAGCGACCTCATTGGTGCGGCCCGTTGGCAGGGGTCGCTTCCGAGCCACCTACTCCTGCTGGGCCTCGTTCCCGAAGCGATGGGGTTGGGTGTCGAGCGGACGCCATCCGTGGAACGGGCAATTCCTGGGCTGGTCGACCGTGTCCTGGCGGAGTGCGCGGCCCTGGGTTACCCATTCGTAGCGAGGCAGTGTGATGAGACATCCAAGACACCTGGCCTGGTGGGTGATGATGCTCTTGGCCTCTTCGGCCTGCACTATGAGGTGCGGTGAGTCTTCGCCGGCCAGTGTGGCCGTGCCTTGGAGCCAAGTTCGCTCTGCCGATGCACGCCAGCGCGGACGGCAGCTGTTTCTCCGGTACTGCGTGCTCTGTCACGGAGAGCACGCCGATGGACGTGGCGTGCGTAGCCTCGGACTGGACCGCCAGCCGGCGGACTTTACCAGTCCACAATGGAGCGGCGATGACGCACCGGCACGGGCCTACCGCGCCATTCGCGAGGGCGTCCCCGGGACGCCGATGCCCTCGTGGAGTGCGCTTTCGGAGGCGGAGAGCTGGGACTTGGTGGCCTACCTCGTCTCGGTGAGCAAGCTAGGACCCTAACGGAGAACGACCAATGTGCGAATCATGCGGATGTGGGGACGAGTCGCTGGTGCCTGTGGAAGTGCATGACCGCATCCTGACCGCGAATGACGCGCTGGCACGTCACACCCGGGAACACTTTGAGAGGCTGGGGGTGCTGGCGGTGAACCTGATGGGTTCGCCGGGCTCTGGCAAGACGGCCTTGCTTGAGGCGACAGCGCGGTTGTCCAAGGGCCGCATCCGTCTCGGTGCCTTGAGCGGGGACCTGGCGACGGACCGCGACGCCGCCCGGCTCCGCGCGGCGGGGATTCCGGCGCGCGAAATCACGACTGGGTCGGCTTGCCACCTCGACGCAGAGCTGGTGCACCGAGCGCTGCACGACTTCCCCTGGACGGACCTCGACCTTCTCGTCATCGAGAACGTGGGGAACCTCGTGTGTCCGGCCATCTATGACCTTGGCCAAGCGGCCAACGTCGTTGCTCTCAGCGTCACCGAAGGAGAGGACAAGCCGCTCAAGTATCCGGTGATGTTTCGCAAGGCGGACCTCGTCTTGGTGACCAAGGTCGACCTGCTCCCACACCTTCCCGACATCAAACTGGAGCGCATCGCCGATGCGCTGTCCCGCGTCATGCCCTCCGTGCGGCTGCTCCCGGTTTCTGCGTTGACTGGCGAGGGGATGGGGGCCTGGCTCGACTGGCTCTCCGCTCAGCGCGGTCTGTCGCTTCGCGGGAAGCGGCCAGCGGCAACTACGGCTGCAGTGTCGCCCGGTCTCAGACTTGGGCCGCCGTTGCCAGTCCAGTGACAGGTTCGGACACCACGCTTGCATGCCGTCTCCGCGGCGACCTTCAGACGGCCGTCCGGGCCCAGCCTCGACGACTGTTTGAGGTAGGGCCGGCTACTGGCGGTCGACAGCTCGAGGTATAAATCCGCCTCTTTCCGGGGGCCTGTTGAATGATCTGTCGCATCTGGCACGGCTGGACGACGGCTAAGAACGCCAACGCCTATGAGGCGCTCCTTCGCTCAGAAATCTTCGAAGCGATTGCCAATCGTCGCATTCCTGGATTTCAGGGGATCGACCTTCTCCGACGGGAAGGAAACACCGAGGTAGAGTTTGTCACCATCATGTGGTTCGCCTCTCTTGACGCTGTTCGAGAATTCGCAGGTAAAGACTTAGAAGCTGCAGTGGTACCGGCAGCTGCGAGAGCGCTTCTATCCCGCTTCGAGGAGCGCTCCGCCCATTACTCGGTTCAGGAGCGCCGCAAGACGGAGCAGGCATAGCGAGTCGGTACGAATCCACCCAAGGAGGCTGGTGGGAGGCTCCCGTGGCCACGTCGAGACCTGGCCGACCGCGAGCCGCCGCTCCGAGTCACGGCCGACTCCCGCCCAGCGACTGAGGGGGACCCGCCGCCATCGCTTCCCCAGGAAGCCACAGTGGCAGCTTGACTGCGAACGACGGGAGGCCGAGGAAGAGGCCCGCCGGCGAGAGCGACATTTACGACAAAAGGCGCGCTACCGGGCGGAAGAGGCAGCCCGGGCCGAAAAGCTCCGGGCGTCTGCAAGAACAGTGAGCCATGGCCAAGCCGCGAAACGCCTCTCGTTTCTCCTGTTCGCTAGACTCGACCCATGGATGCTCGACTCAAGGCGGCCTTCTTCTCCTCCTCTCAAATTGTTTCATGACAGCGGCCTGGTACGGCCACTTGCGGTTCAAGAGCAGCTCCCCGCTCTGGCTCGCCATTCTGGCGAGCTGGGGAATTGCTTTCTTTGAGTACTGCCTTCAGGTGCCGGCGAACCGAGTCAAGTACGGGGTAGCTACGGCCTATCAACTCAAAGTGATGCAGGAGGCGCCATCACGCTGGTCGTCTTTATGGCCTTCGCAGCCTTTTGGCTGGGCGAGGGGTTTCAGCTCCGCTATCTCGTTTCCTTCGGCCTGATTCTCGCCGCCGTGGCAGTTGCGTTCTGGTGAGACGGTGTTGCGGCTCCGCTTGGGTCTGTCTGGGTAAGGGCGACGAGCGGATGGCGGACACTGCGACCTCGAGCGCCGCCTTCGCCGCGTGATGAGTGAGGCCGGCTTGGGCGCCAAGCGCCGCCTCGAATTCTTCCACGACCTTCGCCGCTCCCCGCTTCACTTCTGGCCGAAGCCGGGGTATCGACCGCCATCATGCACAAGCTTATGAGCCACTCCCAGGACGGATAGACCCCAAGACCTTCCAGGCGGGAGGTCCGGAAGCGTCCCCTACGTGTCCCCACGGGGGACCCTCAGCGCCCCTTTAGACGCAGAGAAATGTAGTGGTTACAGTTGCTTAGAGTCAACCGGCTAGGTAGCTCAACTGGTTAGAGCGGCGGTCTCATAATCCGCAGGTAGTGAGTTCGAGTCTCACCCTAGCCACTCGATTCCGCTTTCTCGTATGCCCGGATGCTCCCAAAGTTCGACAGCATCGGCGAGTACCTCGCGAGCGTGACCGGCGACCGACGGCTTGCGCTCGAACGGCTCCGCAAAACCATCCTGTCCATCGTCCCGGAGGCAGAGGAGTGCATCAGCTACCGCATGCCGGCCTTTCGCCTCAACGGCGCCGTCGTTGCGGGATTCCTCGCGACGACGAAGGGGTGCTCCTATTTCCCCTTCAGCGGAAGAACACTCACGACGCTGGCTACCGACGTTCGTGGCTACCACCAAACGAAGGGCTCCCTCCACTTCGACCCAAGAAAGCCTCTGCCGGCCTCTCTCGTTCGGAAGCTCCTCCGGGCGCGCATCGCCGAGGCCAAGAAGTAGCTGCCGAGCGCGCCGCTCTGTCAGTGCCGTATAAACTTCAGGTGGGTGACGCCTCGGGCAGCTACCGTCTGCACGAGCCTGAGCCCGTGCATGTCCTCTCCAAGGCCACTCGAACAGAGGCTCACCACTTTTGAGCAGACTCGGAACCAGGCTGATAACCATCTTGTCGACCAGACCGGCGGCGAGGCATTGAGTCATGGGCGCCGTGCGTCCCAAACCGACGGATGTTGACAATTTGCGCCGCGTAGTTAGTCCGAACGACCAGCCGTAACAGACTGTGGCGCCAGGCGGGGGAAGCCCTTAGGGTATGCGCGAATCAGGCCACGCAGGGGGTCTCGGATGAAGCTCGTCGTGAACGAGAAGGAAGTTGAAGTTTCTCCTCCGGACGACATGCCGCTCCTCTGGGTCCTCCGGGATTTGCTGGGCTTCACCGGCACCAAGTTTGGCTGTGGCGTCTCCCAATGCGGCGCGTGTACGGTGCTCCTCGACGGCAAAGCGGTGCGGTCCTGCGTCACGCCCGCGGCTGCGGTGGGGACGCGGAAGGTGACAACCATCGAAGGCCTCTCGGCCGACGCGACCCACCCCGTGCAGCGCGCGTGGGCCGAATTGGACGTCGTCCAGTGCGGGTATTGCCAGTCCGGCCAAATCATGGCCGCAGCGGCGCTGCTGGCCCAGAAGCCGAGTCCCACCGACGCCGACATCGACGAGGCCATGGCCGGTAACCTGTGTCGGTGCGGGGCCTACCAGCGCATCCGCGAGGCAGTCCACCGCGCTGCGGCATCGAGGGCCTCGCGATGAATGCCATTTCTCGACGCACCTTCCTCAGCTCCTCGGTTCTCTCTGGCGCCTCACTGGTCATCGCCTTTCACATTCCGCGCAAGGCTGAGGCCCTCCTGCTCGCCGCCGGACCTAAGCACCCGTTGCCGGCGCCCAATGCCTTCTTAAAAATCGCCCCGGACGGCTTGGTGACGGTGCAGCTGTCCCATTCGGAGATGGGGCAAAGCATTTGGACGACGCTGCCGATGCTTCTGGCCGAAGAGCTGGAATGCGACTGGGCCAAAATCCGCGTGGAGACTGCGCCCGCGGCCCCGGCCTATTTCCACACCGGCTTTGGCATGCAGATGACGGGCGGCTCCAGCAGCACGTGGTCCGAATTCGACCGTTACCGCACCGTCGGAGCTATGGCGCGGGAAATGCTGGTCCGTGCCGCCGCAGCGCGCTGGAAGGTCAACCCGAAACAGCTGAGCGTGGACAACGGTTTCGTAGTGAAAGGGACGGAACGGCTCTCCTTCGGAGAGTTGGCCGAAGCCGCGCAGGCGCTGACGCCGCCGACGGCCGTCACGCTCAAGCCGTCCAGTCAGTGGAAGCTGATTGGCAAGCCGACGCCCAGGCTGGACACGCCGCAGAAAATCTCGGGGAAGGCTCAGTTCGGAATCGACATCCAGTTTCCCGGGCTTCGGACGGCGGTGGTGCTGCGGGGGCCCGTTTTTGGCGCGAAGGTCAAGTCGTTTGACGCCACCAAGGCCAAGGCCGTGCCCGGGGTGGAAATGGTGGTTCAGGTGCCGTCCGGCGTGGCGGTGGTGGCCAGCAACTTCTGGGCGGCCCGCTCTGGCCGGGACGAATTGGACGTGCAGTGGGATTTGGGGCCGGGCCAAGAGGTGGACACGACGCAGCTGCTTGCCAGCTACCGGGTGATGGCTCAGAAGCCGGGCGTACTGGTCCTCAAGAAGGGGGACTGCGAGGCTTCGCTCGCTTCCGCCTCCCGCCAGCTGCTCGCCGAATACGACGTCCCGTACCTGGCGCACGCAGCCATGGAGCCTCTCAATTGCACCGTCCGCTTGGAGAAAGAACGTTGCGACGTCTGGGTGGGCACGCAGTTCCAGACCAACGACCAGGCGGTGGCGGCGAAAATCAGCGGGCTCTCGACGGACAAGGTGTACATCCACACCACCTTCTTGGGCGGGGGTTTCGGGCGCCGCGCCAATCCCACTTCAGACTTCGTTTCCGAGGCGGTGCACGTCGCCAAGGCCAGCGGCGTCCCGGTGAAGGTCCTCTGGACGCGGGAGGACGACATGCACGGCGGCTACTACCGGCCGCTCTTCCTCCACCGCGTCCAGGTGGGGGTCAATGGCCAGGGCTTTCCCGTCGCCTGGAAACACACCGTGGTTGGGCAGTCGCTTCTGGCGGGAACGCCCTTCGAGGCCATGGTCAAGAACGGCATCGACGAGTCTTCGGTGGAAGGCGTAGTGGACTCGCCCTACCTTGAAGCCGTCCGGGCCAAGCTCATCACCCTGCACTCGCCCCGAAACGCCGTCCCCGTCTTGTGGTGGCGGTCGGTGGGCAATACCCACACCGCATTCGCCATGGAATGCACGCTGGATGAGCTGGCGCACCAGGCGCAGATGGACCCGCTCGCTTACCGTTTGGAGATGCTGAAGGGACAGCCACGCCAGCTGGCAGTCCTGAAGCTGGCCGCACAAAAGGCAGGTTGGGGTACGCCGCCCCCCGCAGGAACGGCCCGCGGGCTCGCCTTGCATGCCTCCTTCGGCAGCATCGTCGCCCAAGTGGCCGAGGTCTCGGTCGATAAGTCCAAGAACATTCGCGTCACCAAGGTGGTGTGTGCGGTGGATTGCGGCCTGGCGGTCAACCCGCTTTCCTTGGAGGCGCAGGTGCAAGGAAGCGTGGCCTATGGCCTCAGCCCAACACTGCACAGCGCTTTGACGCTCAAAGAAGGGAGAGTCCAGGAGAGCAACTTCAACGACTACGTCGTTCTACGCCTGAACGAGATGCCCAAGGTGGAAGTCCACATCGTTCCAAGCAAGGGCAAAATGGGCGGCATCGGCGAGCCGGCGACGGCCCCCATCAACGCAGCGGTGGCGAATGCCGTCTTCGCGCTGACTGGCCAGCGCCTTCGCTCGCTCCCTCTCAAGCTCGCCTAGCGCAGGCGCAGCTTGTTGGTTATTTCGAAGGAGCGCCTTCGCGGTCATCCCGCCCTCTCGGGCCGCGTGTTACAAAAAATGCCATCGCCACAGGCGGCCAAGGGCACCTGAGGCTGCCGTTTGGGGCGCTTTGGGGGCCCTTTAGAGGCTTCGCCCCGAGGTGGACTTTCACACCTCGCAGGCGCTAGCCCAAGACTGTGGCGGGAGCGCAATCGTTGCGGAGTTGCGAGCCCTACACGAGAAATACTGTGTCGCGCTCGACGGCCCAGCCTTGGCAGTCCGAGAGTTTACCTTTCACCTCGGCTTCCGCTGCCTTTGGGATCGAAAGTTGCAGATTGTAATTTTGGCCTTTCAAGGCGGTTCCATGCCGAATGTATTGATTGTGTACGCGACGCGAGAAGGTCAGACGGAGAAGATTGCGCGACGCATCGCCGATGTCATCCGTTCCCGGGGTTCAGCTGTCGCGTTGGTCGACGCGGACCAACCACCCGTGTACGACACAAACCAGTTTGACCGCATCATCGTCGGTTCGCCGGTTCGAGCTCAGGGATACCTAAGGTCGATGGTGCGCTTCGTCCGCCAGCATCGTCAGGCCCTCGAGCAGGTTCCCTCAGCCTTTTTCTCGGTGGGACTTGCGCTCGCAAGCAAGACCAGCGACGGCCGCGCTCAGACCCGCGAGGTCGTTGACAAGTTCATTCGGAACACCGGGTGGCGGCCCGAGCGGGTGGAACTGTTTGCCGGCGCGCTCCAATACTCCAAATACAATCCCTTGATTCGTTTCGTGATGCGTCGCATCGCCTCGAAAGAGGGCGGGGACACCGACACCTCTCGCGACTACGAATACACGGACTGGGCGGCCGTTGAGGCGTTCGCCTCGGATTTTGCCCTTGGCGCAGTTCGCAAGGCAGACCCAAGCGTGGCCCAGCGGGTTGCTCAGGCTGCCCCGCCCTGACGAAGAGGTAGCCGCGGACGGCCTGACGGGCTAGCCGCCGACGGACCTGGCCTGCGTGCCACCGGTGCTGCTCCCCCGCCGCCGAGGCATCCAATTCGCCTCAGCACCACGGCTGGAGCAAACGCAAACTCTGCGCTCTGGCTCCGGGAAGCCGCAGCTTTGTCCATGGAGTTTCTCGGATGCGGTCTCGGACAGACGGGACTTCAGTCCGAATCACGAGGCATTGCCGAGGGGAAGCGGCCGGGGAACCGCGATGGCGATGCGTCACAGAAGGGACTGCTCCTTGCAGTAGGACGGACACCACTCTAGTGCACTTGGGTTGAAGTGAAGGACGACCTGGATCAGCTGCTCGAGGCAGAGCGACGCATTGCCGCACGCCTGGATGAGGCGACGGCCGCTGCGACTCGACTGCTCGAGGTCGCCCGGGCCGACGCTCTGGCTGTCGCCCGTCGCGTGGAAGGGGACACGCGAGCCGGGCGCGCCCGCGCTGAAGCGGAGACGGCGGCCGCGGTTGAGGTCGAGCTGCAGCGCATCGCAGCCCAAGCTCAGGAGCGCGTTGGGATGTACACCGATGTCAGCGCTGACCGGCTCAAGGAGCTGGCACTTTTTGTCCTTCGGACGCTCCTCGAGAACGAGGCGGAGGAGCGGCCATGATTCTCCGCATGTGCCGGGTGCGTGTCCTGGGTCCCCGCGAGGCGCTACCCAAGGCGCTCGAAGCGCTGCAGGACCTAGGTCTTGTCCACCTTGCCCCCCCGGGCAAGGAGCACCACCTCGCCTCAGGCCAGCTCGCGCCGCGGGAAGTGCGCCTCGAACGCCAGCTCCACCACATCCTCAACGATGTTGAGACTGTCACAACGCTTCTTGCCTTTGCGCAGGCGAAGCCTGAAGTGGCACCGAGCACAACCTCATGGGCCCACTCGGCACGGCTGGCACGACGCGTCCGGCGCGAGACAGAGCGTTTGCAGAGCCGGCGCCGGGCACTCGAGGAAGAACGCGCGCTCTTGAGCAAATACCAGGACGTCATGGAGGTCTTTGGAAAACTCTTTCAGCCCGGGGTGATGCAGGGGGTTCGGGCCTACCTGGTGGTGCTTCGCGCCGGACAGAGCGGGAGCGTCCCGCGCCTGCGCTCCTTGCTCGACGTCTCGCTGGGTCAAGACTACGAACTACGCACCCATCCTCTGGCCAGTGGCGAACTCGTCCTCCTGCTGCTTGTGCCGTTGAGGATTGCACCTCACGTGGAGCGGATTCTCGGCGAGAGCGGTGTGGAGCAGGTCCCTCTTCCCCGTGGCTACGAAGACCAAGCGCTGGCCGACGCACTTCCTCTGATGGTCCGGCGTCTACAAGGGATTCCGAGCGAGTTGGAGGAAGTGGCCAGAGCCCAAGCCCGGCTTGCGGACCAGCTGCCTCAGCTGGCCGCTGATGCGGTCCGCATCCGCGACCGCCTTAGCCAACTCGAAGGACTCCGCTTGTCGGCCACCACAAGCCATGCCTTCGTCCTCGAGGGCTGGATCCCCGCAAGCGGAGCGACGCGGCTCAAGACATGCCTCGCCGAGACGGTCGGCCCACTGGTTTCGGTCGAAGAACTCGCCGAAGAGCACTGGTCAGCAGAGGCACCCGTCGTGCTGCACAACCCGCGACTCTTCCGTCCCTTTCAGCTGCTGGTGGGAATGCTGCCCCTTCCTCGGTATGGGAGCATTGACCCCACGCCCTTTGTCGCCATCTTCTTCCCCATGTTTTTTGGCCTCATGGTCGGCGACGTGGGCTACGGCGTCGTCCTCGGCGGGCTTGGGCTCCTGTTTCGCCGACGCTCCAAGCCAGGGACGACGCTCCGAGCGGTTTCCGAGATTGCCCTTGGTTGCGCCCTCTTCACCGTAATTTTCGGCGTTCTGTTTGGCGAATGCTTCGGGGATTTGGGGCGGCGCTGGTTCGGAATGCGGCCGCTCATCCTTGACCGAGAGCAGCCAAGGGACATCCTCTCCTTTCTCGGACTTTGCGTTGCGCTCGGCCTGGTGCACGTCGTGCTCGGCCTTGCCTTGGGCGTGGCCAGCGCCATCCACGGACACCGACGCCAGGCCGTCGGACGCGGCCTTTCCGGGCTGATGATGCTCCTCATCGCGGGAGCACTCCTCGCAGCGTTCCGCGTCCTTCCTCACGCCCTCCTAACCCCATTTGTGGTGGCGATCCTCGTCGCCTTCCCTCTCCTCATCGTCGCCGAGGGAATCATCGCCCCAGTGGAGCTTCTTTCCACGGCCGGAAACATTCTGTCCTACGCGCGCATCATGGCGCTCGGGACGGCCTCGGTGATGCTGGCGGTCGTCGCCAACCGCATGGCGGGCGCTTTCGGGAGCGTCGTGGTGGGGCTGGTCTTCGGGCTGCTCTTCCACTTGGTGAACTTCGCCCTCGCCCTCTTCAGCCCCACCATCCAAGGGCTCCGTCTGCACTACGTGGAATTCTTTAGCCACTTCTATAGCCCGGGCGGCGTCCGGTACCAGCCGTTCTGCCATTGGAGGACAACATGATGCAGCTCTTTTGGGTCACCCTGAGCGCGGCTCTCGCCATCGGCATCCCGACGCTCGCCACGGCGTGGGCACAGTCGCGGATTGGACCTGCGGCGGCGGCCAGCTTGGCCGAAAAGCCGGAGCTGAGTACCACCGTCATCGTCATGCTGGCCATTCCCGAGACGATGTCGATTCTCGGCTTCGTGGTGGCGATGTTCATCATGTTCCGCGCCGGAGGTTGACGTGCCGCTCGTCGAGCTTCTGGCCTCTCTTGAGCGCGAGGCGGAGGCCAACGCCGCCGAGCAGCTCAAGCGCGCCAGGGCCGAGGCGGACCGGCTTCTCCAAGTCGCCAGCGGCGAGGAGAAGGCCCAGGTGGAGGAGCACCTCGCACAGCACGCCCTCGCGCTGCGCGCCGTAGGCGCCGAGCGGCTCGTCCTGGCGCGACGCAAAGCCGCCACGGCAGTCCTCGAAGCACGACGGAAACTGCTCGACCGCGTCTTCCAGGGAGCGCGCACCCTTCAGCCCGAGGCGCGAGGCTGGGCCTCGTACCAACCAGCTCTCGAGCGCGATGTCCACACACTGCTTGCCCTCACCGCCGGTGAGGAGGTGACGCTGCTGTGCAATTCTGCCGACTGCCCGTCCGTGCTCGCCGCGGCAGGCCCCGGCAAGAGGGTGGAAGCATCGCTCGGGGTGGTGGCCGGCGTCAGACTTCGCTCGGCCGACGGAAGGCTGGAGGTGGACCGAAGCCTGGATGGACGCCTTGCGGCCGGGCGCGCACAGCTGGCCATCCGGGTGATGCAGCAGGTGGAGGGTGGCCGGTGACGGCTTACGACGACGTCTCCGCGCGCGCCCGAGGGCTAGGCACACACCTGCTCGCGACCGGGGAGTGGGCGGCGCTGGCCGAATCCTCCGACTGGCCGGCGCTTTCCGCGCACCTGAAACGTGCGCGCGACCCGTTACTGCTGCGCGGGCCGGCGGACGCGGCCTCGGTGGAGAGGGCCGTGCGACAGCGTGCAGGAGAGCGGCTGGCACTGCTCGCGCGCTGGTGCGGAAATCGCCGTCCGCTGCTGGATGTCATTTTTGGCGACGAGGACCGGCGAAGCTTGCGGGCCCTCGTGCGCGGAGCCGCAGCCGGCGCAGCGCCCGAAGCACGGCTCGCCCTGACTATCCCGACACCGGCCTTGCCGCTCCGTGCTCTGGAGACTCTCGCGACCCAACAGAGCATCGCCGCCGTGGCCGCGCTGCTGGTGGTCTGGCGCCACCCGGCAGCGACCGCACTGCAGGGAGTGCCTAAGCGAGGGCCGCCGGACTTGCTTCTCCTCGATGCCGCGCTGACGAGAGAATTCGCCAGCCGCGCGGTGGCCGCCGGGCACCAGGCGGATGCGGACCTGCGCTGGCACGTGAGAACCCTGCTGGACCAGGAGAACGTGCTCGGCGCCTTGGCGTGTGCCGACTCGCCGGCCGAAGTTGAGTTCGCCGCACTCTTCGTCGAGGGAGGAAGTATCGACCTCGTCGCGCTCGAGCAAGTGGCACGCGCGCGGGGCCACCTGGCGGCGGTTCGACGGGCCCAAGCACTCTTCCGCCGCACAGCGCTGGAGGCTGCCTTCAGCGCAGACGAGCCCTCTCGACTTGCCGAACGGATGGCGGCTGCCCACCGCGCGTACCTCCACCGGGCCTCGCGAACCCGGCCGCTCGGCTCTGCTCCGGTGCTGGATTATGCGCTCCGCCTGCGCGAGGAGGTGAACCGGTTCCAAAAACTGGCCTGGGCGCTGGCACTCGAGGCCCCTCGCGCATTCCGGCTGGGCGAGGTGGACGTCCGATGAACGAGGGACGCGTGGTGGTTCTCTGCCGTCCGCCGGCCGCCGCCGGCTTCGCGCTGGCGGGGCTCGAGCCGGTGGAAGCGCAGGACGGCGCCGAGGCGACGCGCAGCCTGTCCGCCCTCGTTGCCGACACAGGCCTCGCCATCCTCCTCGTCGAAAGCGGTCTCTATGAAAGTCTCGATGAGGAGACGCGCCATCGCATCTCCACCCGTGTCTCGCCGCTGGTCATTCCCTTCCCGGGGCCGAGCTGGGTTGAGCGCGCCACAGCCTCCGAGGCGTATGTCGTCGAACTGTTGCGTCAGGCCATCGGCTACCAGGTGCGGCTGCGATGAGCGCGGCGCCGGCCCACATCACCCGAGTCAACGGTTCCCTCGTCGAAGCCGAGCCCGTTCCGTCCGTCGCCCTCTATGAATTGGCAGCGGCGGGTCACGGCGGTCTCCTCTCCGAGGTCATTCGAATCTCGGGCGCGACTGCCACGCTCCAAGTCTACGAGGACACGAGCGGCCTGGCGGTGGGCGAGCCTCTCTCCTTCAGCGGACGAACTCTCAGCGTGCAACTCGGCCCGGGACTGCTCGGCTCCATCATCGACGGGCTGGGCCGTCCCCTCGATGTGCTCGCCGAGCGAAGCGGCGACTTCATCGGCCCCGGTCTGAGTGTCCCCACGCTGGATGTCTCGCGGCGCTGGCGCTTTCAGCCCAGGGTGGCCGCCGGAGTGACAGTCTCAGGCGGCGACGTTTTGGGTTCGGTGGAGGAACGGCCGGGCTTTCTCCACCGCATCCTCGTCCCGCCGGGTGTCTCGGGGACGGTGGCCGAGCTCCATGAGGGGGACTTCACGGTCGAAGCGCCCCTGGGGAGGCTGGCGGATGGAACGCCGCTGCAGCTGTCGCATGCCTGGAGCGTGCGGACGCCCCGCCCGACGGGGGCTCGGCTCTCCGACGACCGGCCGCTGGTCACTGGGCAGCGCATTTTCGACTTGCTCTTCCCGGTGGCGGAAGGCGGGAGCGTGGCCGTGGTGGGAGGGTTTGGCACCGGGAAGACTGTCGTCGAACAGTCGCTGGCCAAGCATGCCGACGCTGACGTCGTCGTCTACATCGGGTGCGGCGAGAGGGGCAACGAGATGTCTGAGGTGTTGGGCGAGTTCCCGCGCCTCACCGACCCGCGCACCGGTCGGTCGATTATGGACCGCACGGTGATGGTGGTGAATACGTCCAACATGCCGGTCGCCGCGCGCGAGGCCTCGGTGTACCTCGGCATCACCGTCGCCGAGTACTACCGAGACATGGGCTACCGGGTGGCGCTGATGGCCGACAGCCTGTCCCGCTGGGCGGAGGCTCTCCGGGAAATCGGCGCGCGCTTGCAGGAAATGCCTGGGGAAGAAGGCTACCCAACGTACCTCGCCAGCCGCCTGGGCACCTTTTACGAGCGCGCGGGGCGAGCCCGGCTCCTCGGCCAACCCGAGCGCGAGGGCGCCGTCACCCTCATCAGCGCCGTCTCCCCACCTGGAGGCGACCTCTCCGAACCAGTGAGTCAGGCCAGCCTCAGGGTGGTGGGAAGCTTGTGGGCCCTCGACGCGGACCTGGCCCACCAGCGGCAATTCCCAGCCGTGGACTGGAGGACAAGCTACAGCCTCTACGTCGAGCGGACCAAGGGTTGGTTCGAGCGCGAGGTGGACCCCTCCTGGTCGGCTGTGCGGGCGCAGACGTTCGAGCTCCTTCAACGGGACACCGAGCTGCAGGAGATTGCTGGCCTGGTGGGGCCGGAGGCGCTCCAAGATGAGGACCGGCTGGTGCTGGTCGTCGCCCGGTTGGTCCGAGAAGTGGTTCTCGGGCAGAGTGCCTACCACCCGCACGACGCCTCTTCGGCACCGTCGAAGACGTTCCGTCTCGCCGAGCTCGCCCAGCGCGCCCGGGCGCTCGCTTCAGCGTCCATCCATGCCGGAGTCCCCCTGGCCGACCTCGACCTCGGCCCAATCCGCCGAGCTCTGATTGCCCTGCGCGATGGCCCGACAACGGAATTCTCGGCGAGGGTCGCGGCCGCCGAGGCGGCACTGAAAGGCTTGCAGCCCAGGGAGGCACGGGCGTGAGTGCCGGCCTACCTCGAAGCTACCGGGCAGCCACCGGCGCAGGGGGGCCGCTGGTCTTCGTGGAATTCACTCACGCCGTCGCTTTGGGCGAGTGGGTGCGCCTCGAAATGCCGGGCGAGAAGAGCTGGCAGGGCCAAGTGATTGACGCTGGCGAGCGCGTCAGTGTGGTGCAGCTGCTCGAGGAGCCGTTGGGGTTCTCGCCGGCCCGCGCTCGGGTGAGCTTCACCGGCGAGGTGGCTCGGGCCACGGTGGGCCGCGAACTGCTCGGGCGCGCCTTCAACGGTTTGGGTGCACCGGTTGATGGGCTTCCCCCGCCGGTGGGCGAGGCGTTGCGCCCGCTGGCCGGGGCCCCGCTCAACCCCGCCGCCCGGAAGCCTCCGGAGGACTTCATCGAGACCGGCATCTCCGCCATTGACGGAATGAACACTCTGGTTCGAGGGCAGAAGCTCCCCATCTTCTCTGGGCCAGGGCTCCCGGCGCTGGAAGTGGCGGCGCACATTGTCGAGTGGGCAAGAGCACCGAAGGGCGAGCCCTTCGCGGTGGTCTTCGTCGGCATCGGCATCACCGCGCGCGAGCGTCGCGAGTTTTTGGAGCGCTTCGAGCGCAGCGGGGCACTCGAGCGAAGCGTCCTCTACCTCAACGAGATGCGCGACCCAACGGTCGAGCGGCTGCTCGCCCCGCGGCTGGCCCTGAGCGAGGCGGAGTTCCTCGCCTTCGAGCACGGGTTGCACGTGCTGGTGGTCATCGCCGACGTCACGCACTACTGCGAGGCACTCCGGGAGATTGCCACCGCACGCCAGGAGATTCCTGGGCGACGTGGCTATCCCGGGACGATGTACACCGACCTGGCCTCGCTCTTCGAGCGGGCGGGCATCGTGCGCGGGCGCCAGGGGTCCTTGACGCAGATACCGGTGCTGACCATGCCTGACGATGACCTGACGCACCCCATTCCCGACCTCACCGGCTACATCACCGAAGGCCAGGTGGTGCTCAGCCGCGAGCTGCACCGGCGGGGCATCTTTCCCCCGGTCGATGTACTGCCCTCCTTGTCGCGGCTGATGAATGCCGGCATTGGCAGCAACCGCAGCGTGCCCGAGCACCGCCAATGGGCGGACCAGCTCTATGCGCTCTACGCCCGGGGGCGAGAGGCGCGGTTGATGGCCGCCATTGTCGGTGAAGCGGGCCTGGTGGCGCCGGACCGACGGGCGCTGGCCTTCTCGGAACACTTCGAGCGCGACTTCATCGGCCAGGGGAGGAAGCGCCGAACGTTGCCGGAAACCATCGCCGCCGGGTGGGCGCTGCTGGATGCTTTGCCGCGAGATGACCTCAGCCGCCTCGCCGATGACACCTGGGCTCGGCACCGTCGGGAGACAGCCGCGCCATGAGTGCCCGCTTAGCGGTGTCCGCCACGCGCGTCGGGCTGCTCCGGGCCCAGCAACGCCTGGAGGTCCTGCACCGAGGGACCTCGCTGCTGCGGCGTAAACGCGAGGCATTGGTCGGAGAGCTTTTCCGTCTTGCCCGAAGCGCGGCGGACACCCGCGCAGAGATTGACCTCCAGGCACGAAAGGCGTGGCCGGTGCTGTTGCGCGCCCTGGCGGCGGAGGGGGGAGCCGGACTCCGAATGCTGGGATGGCCTGCGCGGGACATCCGGGTGCGGGTCAGAACAGGGCAGCTGTGGGGGGTGAGCGTCTCGGACATCGTGCAGGCGCCGCGCTTTGCCCGTGCGCTCGCCGCACGTGGCATCGCGCCTGGACCCTCGCCGGCAGCGGTGAAGGCGGCCAGTGCCTTCGAGGGCCTGGCAGACCTGCTCATCAACGCTGCACCGCGCGAGATGCTTTTGCGTAGGCTGGGCGAGGCACTGGCGCAGACCTCGCGGCAGGTGAACAGCCTGGAACATCAACTCACCCCCGAGCTCCAGCGCCAGGTGGCGGCCGTCCGGCAGACGCTCGAGGAGCGGGAACGCGAAGAGCATGTGCGGCTCGGCCTGCTCCTCCGAGGCCGACGGCCCCATGGGAGGGGCTAAGTCCGGGGCCGACTCCGCCAGGTCACCACCCTCCGGTTGCTCAGGGCTCGGACGTTGCGGGTAAACGCTTCGCAGGACAGACCGGGGCCAACCTCTTCCAGGCGCTTCCCCCTCAACAGCAGCGCCGCCGTCCTTGGAAGCCCTTGCCGTGGGTACACTTCAGGACCCCATACTGCTGCCCAGCACACTCCGGAGGCTTTCATGAATGCCACCGACGCATTTCTGCGCGCCCGTAACCTTCTTCTCGAGGAGCGCGAGAATTACGAGGCCGCGGTGGCCCGCTTCGCGTGGCCTCAGCTAACCCACTTCAACTGGGCGTTGGACTGGTTCGACGTCTACGCCCGAGGAAACAGCCGCACGGCACTGTGGATTGCGGATGAGGAGGGTCGCGAGGTGAAGTCCACCTTCGCAGAACTTTCCGAGCGCTCGAGTCGTCTGGCCAGCGCGCTGCGCCGGCTGGGCGTGGCGCGCGGCGACCGGATGCTGGTGATGCTGTCCAACGTCCGCCCCATGTGGGAGGTGGGACTTGCCGCGATGAAGCTCGGCGCCGTCGTTGTCCCTTGCTCGATGCAGCTGACACGCAAGGACATCGCGGAGCGGGTGGTGCGCGGAGAGATACGACATGCCGTGGTGGACGCGTCGGTGGTGGACCGCTTTACCGGGGTGGATGGCCTCAAGTCTCGCCTGCTGGTGGCCGGCCAGAGCCCTGGATGGGCCGCTTATGACGACGTCTTGTCCGGCGGGACTGCTTTTGCCCCAGACGGAGAGACCCGCGCCACCGACCCGCTCTTGCTGTACTTCACCTCCGGAACGACGGCGAAACCGAAACTGGTCCTCCATACCCACGTCAGCTACCCGGTCGGTCACCTCTCCACCATGTACTGGATTGGGCTTCGCGAAGGCGACACCCACCAAAACGTCAGCTCGCCGGGCTGGGCCAAGCACGCCTGGAGCAGCTTCTTCGCGCCTTGGAACGCAGGCGCCACCATCTTCGTCCTGGAGCAGGCACGCTTCTCCGCGCAGAGGACCGTCCAGTGGCTGGGCCGGGCAGCAGTCAATACCTTCTGCGCGCCGCCCACCGTTTGGCGGCTGATGATTCTCGAGGACCTCGGCCCTCGCCCGACTGGCCTGCGGGAGTTGGTCAGCGCCGGGGAGCCCTTGAACCCCGAAGTCATTGAGCGGGTCCGCCGCAGCTGGGACCTCACCGTCCGCGATGGCTACGGCCAGACGGAGACGACCGCGCAGGTGGGGAATTCTCCCGGACAGCCGGTGCGGCTCGGCTCGATGGGGCGACCCCTTCCCGGCTTCCAGGTCGCCTTGCTCGACGGCCGAGGGCAGCAGGCCGCCGAGGGGGAATTGGCTCTGCGCCTCTCTCCGCGGCCCCTGGGGCTGATGGTCGGCTACCTCGATGACCCAGAGCGGACCGCGGCCGCGATGGCCGGCGGCTACTACCGCACCGGCGACGAGGCCTCGCGCGACGCCGACGGCTACATCCACTACGTCGGCCGGGGCGACGACGTCTTCAAGTCCTCCGACTACCGGATTAGCCCCTTCGAGCTGGAAAGCGCGCTGCTTGAGCACCCAGCCGTTGCCGAAGCGGCAGTGGTCCCCAGTCCGGACCCGTTGCGCTTCAGCCTCCCCAAGGCCTTCGTCGCCCTCAAACCCGGGGTGCAGGCCAACGCTGAGACGGCGCGGGCCATCCTCCTCTTCTGCAAGGGGCGCCTCGCTCCCTACCAGCGCATTCGCGGCATTGAATTCACGGAGCTTCCAAAGACGGTGTCCGGGAAAATCCGGCGGGTGCAGCTCCGGGCCCAGGAGAAGGAACGCCGCAGCTCCGGAGAGCGTGGCCCCTTGGAATTCTGGTTGGAGGAGCTCGAGACGCGCTCCGCCGACTAAGGGCCTCGCAAGAAGCACGGGCGCCCAACGCTCCGGCCGCCTGCAAACCCCTCCGCGGCGTGGTCCGGTGATGGACAGCGGCTTGTCGCCCAATAACAGGAGTGGGCCCCAGCTCGGGGCGCCCGTTCACTTGGGTTGCGACCTCGGGGTTGGGCATGAAAGTACTTCTCTCGGTGGTTTGGGTGTGTTGGGCGGCCATCATTGGACGCATCCTTCTGGCTCCGGCCTTTGGGTTGACGCTGTCGGAGGGCCTCTTCCTGCTTTTGGTGTGCGCTCCCGCCGTCGGCGTGCTGAGTTGTCTGCGCTGGGTCTTCTTTGCATCCAAAGGGGCGGATGAGGCCGAACCCCCCCGCCAGCGGCCGCCCCCGGCACCGCCTTCCCCTGCGCCCGAGACGCACCCGGCCCCCAAGCCGCGGCCCGACCACGGGGTGAAGCCAGTCCAGGTGCAGGTTTTTTGACAGCCCCCTGCGCTGGCTCGACCATCCCGTCTCACGGGGCACAGGCCCGTGACCGGCTGTAGCGACAGGTCACGAGCGCCCCAGGGAAGGGAAGTTCGCCCATGGCAGATTCGTCGGCTGCAGCACAGGCCACCGCGCCGGACGTCGTCGAAAACGACGACACCGTCAGTACCCACGTGTTGGTGACGGAGGAGGACGTGCGCCGCCTCCGCGCGCTTTCCAGGCGCACCCGCATTGCCCAAAGCGAGTACCTCCGTGAGGCAGTCGACGACTTGCTCCGCAAGTACGACGCAGAGCCCAAGGAGGGCTGACCTTCCATGTCCATGCCTGCGCGGGTCCGCCGACAGTCATCGGAGGGCCTGGCTGAACGCCCCCTCCTGGTCTTTGACTTTCACGGCCGCCCGATGAATGCGCGCCCCAAGCCCTCCCCCGTACAACATCCGCCACAAAGCATCCGCGAGGCCGTGCTGGCCTGGCTCGACGAGCAGCTGTAGTCGCCCGGGGACGGCGCGGACGGCGGGCGCTAGCCTGGCTGAGGCTCGGTGGCGTCGCTCGAGCCTTCCAACCGCCCCGCCACATCGCCGAAGGACAGGTGGTCGAGGGAGAGGAAGAGCAAACCAAACGCAATCTGCTGCCCCGTCTGACAGAGCCACAGCACGTTGGCGAAAGCGAGCCCCCCCCCGCGCACCAACTCCGCCGGAAGGAAGAGCGCTAGCCCCACCCGGATGCCCGCCTGGAAGGTGCCCATCATCCCCGGCGCCGCCGGAATCATCAGTGCCACCACCAGCGCGCACAGCACCACGTAACCCTGAAAGAGGGTGAGTGGCAGGTCAAACCCCCGGACGGCCACCAGCCACATGCCGAAGCCGTTGATGGCCCAGTACGCCACCGTCCAGCCAAAGAAGGCCAGCAGCTGCAGCGGTCCCGCCAGCTGCTTCAGCGCTCCCACAAAGGAGTCGACGATGCCCGCCACCTTCTCGGCAAGGCCAGGACTGGCCCAGCCCACTGCCGTGCGCACCAGCCCGACCGCCCGGTCCCGATGCCAGGCTGCGAACAGCAGGAAGAGGAGCCCGCCGAAGAAAATGGAAAACATGACGTTGGCGCCGATGCGCAGGTAGCGGACGTCCGGCGCACCGCTGGGAACGAAGAAGAGCAGCCCTCGCATCAGCAACGCGACGAAGACGCCATCGGCGATGCGTTCCAGCACGACCGTCGTCATGGCAGCGCTGCGCCGGATTTGCGTCCTCTGGGCAATGAGGAAGGGCCGGGCGAATTCCCCCAGGCGGAAGGGCAGCACCAGCAGCATCATGAAGCCGATGGCGCTGGCGTCGTTGAGCGGACGAAACGGCACGCGTCCGAGGCCGGAGAGGAGGCACCCCCAGCGCAGCGTTCGAAAGAGATGAATGAGCGCCAGGATGAGGAGGTACGGGAGCAGCCACACGTAGTGGGCCGCGCGGAGGCTGGCCCACTGTTCCGACCAGTGCGTGTCGCGAAAGGCCCAGGCGGTGAACGCCAGGGTGACAGCCAGACTCCCGGCAAGCCGCAGTCCGCGCTTCACGGCACTGGCTCCCCGCGGACCACGCGCTGCGGATTGTCCAAGAGGAGAGTCTGTACCTCCTGTCGGCCGGCCCTGGCCTCAAGTTCGGCCAGCGCCTTTTTGACCCAGACCCGGGCGTCCACCGGGGCATGCAGGTCAGTTGCCGCGACGGCGTAAAGGCCTTCGTCCAGAAAGTCGCGCGCCAACCGGCGTGCCACAGGCCCGTAGCGGTTGATGAGCGCGCCCAAGTCCAGCTGAAGCCGTCCGCCGAGGCGAACCACCTCCGCCGCTCTTCCAGGCCGTTCGAATTCCTGGCAGCGCTCCGGATGGGCGAACAGCGGCGTGACGCCGCGCCGCACCATTCGGAAGACGAGGTCCGGAAGCGTCGGGACGGGCGCGCGGTAGGGCGCCTCGACGAGGACATAGCGGCCGCCGTTGATGGCCCGCGTGGCTGGGGTGCCGAGTGCCTCCAAGAAGCCGTCGAGGATGAGGGCATGCTCGGCGTTGGAGTAGAGGCGAAGCGGAATGGCGGCGGCGGCCAAGCGCTCCTCCAGCGACGCTCGCCGCTCAGCGCACACGTCTGCCGAGGCAAATTCGGGCCGCGCGTGCGGGCTCGGCGCCACCGCCGAGAAGCCCAAGTCCACCAGAGCGCGCGCCATCTCCAGCGCGTCGTCGGGCGTACGGGCGCCGTCGTCCACGCCTGGGAGGAGGTGGCAGTGCAGGTCGACATAGCCGGCCATGGAAAGCTAGCGGCCGTCCTCGTCCTTGGGGGCTGGGCGCTGGGGCTCCGCCTCGGACTCCAGCGGGCGGTCCGGCAGCCGGTACTCCTCACCCAGCCATTTCCCGAGGTCCACTTGCCGGCAGCGAGGCGAGCAGAAGGGGGCGCTCCGATTGCCTGGGCGAGGAGCGGCGGGTTTTCCACAGGTTGGGCAGACGGCGGCCATTCGTCGGCCCCTCCATAACCAGAGACGCCGACAGGACGCCAGCGCTACTCGGTGGCGTTGGTGCTAAACCCCCCAGGTGACGTCATGAAGGCCCTCCGCATCCTCCGCCCGGGAAGCCCCGAGGGGCTCGAGCTGGCCGACGTCCCGGAGCCAACCGTCGGCCCGGCGGACCTGCTGGTGCAGGTGCGGGCGACGGCTCTCAACCGCGCCGACCTCCTCCAAGTTCTGGGCCGCTACCCTCCCCCCAAGGGCGTCCCGCAGGACATTCCTGGACTCGAATATGCCGGCACCGTGGTGGCGACCGGCCTCGCGGTGCAGCGCTTCAAGCAGGGGGACCGCGTCATGGGGCTGGTGGGGGGCGGGGCCTTTGCCCAGCGCCTGGTGACGCACGAGCGGGAGGCGCTGCCCGTTCCGCAGCAGCTGACCTTCCAGGGCGCGGCAGCGGTGCCGGAGGCCTTCTTCACCGCCTTTGATGCGCTGGTGGTTCAGGGTGGGCTGCGACCGCACACCCGCGTCCTCATCCACGCCGCGGGAAGCGGCGTGGGGACGGCCGCTCTCCAACTGGTCCACGCCTTCCGAGGGGAGGCCCTGGCCACCGGCCGCAATGCTGAGAAGCTGGCGCGCTGCCAGCCGCTGGCTCCCTTCCACCCTCTGGCAGTGGAAGGCGCAGAACCGCGCTTTGCCGAACGCGTCTTAGCCCTCACCGACGGCCAAGGCGTGGACCTGGTCCTCGACTTGGTGGGGGGCCGTTACGTGGCCGAGTCCCTGGCCTGTCTCGCGCTGCGCGGCCGGCTGGTGCAGGTGGGGACGCTGGACGGAAGCAAGGCGGAACTGGACTTGCGGCAGCTGATGGCGCGAAGGGCCCAGCTGGTCGGCACGCTTCTGCGTAACCGCCCGGTGGAGGAAAAAATTGCCCTCGCCCGCCGCTTCGAGGCCGAAGTGCTTCCAGACTTCGACTCTGGCGCACTGCGGCCGGTGGTGGACGAGGTGTTGCCCATGGACAGCGCTCGGCTGGCGCTGGCGCGCATGGCCAGCAATGCCTCGGTGGGGAAGCTGGTGCTGACTTGGGAGGAGGACGCCTGAGGCGAGCTGGCCGGGCCCAGCGGCGTGCGCGGACTTGGCGCTTGTGCGCCGTGGCCGGCCTCGCCTTGGCCAGCGTGGCCTCGGCCGACGTCGCTAAGCGCCGGAGTGCGGTGGTGGAGGTGGTGCAGAAGGTCAGCCCGGCGGTCGTCTTCATCGGCACCGAGGGGGAACTCTTCAGTGGACGGGGGCAAGCCCGGGGGCACAGCGTGCAGTCCCTTGGGAGCGGGGTGCTGATTGACCCCGCGGGGCTCATCGTCACCAACGACCACGTCATCCGCGGCGCGTCTGCCATTCACGTGGTGCTGGCCGACGGACGCCAATTGGACGCAGAAGTGGTGGGCAGCGACGCCGCCAATGACTTAGCGGTGCTGCGCATCCAGGCCAAGGGACCCTTCCCTGCGGCGCGGCTCGGCACGTCGGCGGATTTGATGATTGGGGAGACGGTGGTGGCCATCGGCTCCCCCCTCGGGCTGCAGAAGACAGTCACGGTGGGCGTGCTGTCGGCCATCGGCCGCAGCTTCAAAGCCGAAAACGACCAAGTCTTCGATGAGTTGCTTCAGACGGACGCTGCCATCAACCCCGGCAACAGCGGCGGTCCGCTGCTCAACCTCGACGGGGACGTGATTGGCATCAACTCCGCCATCCTGGCCACCGCCCAGGGCATCGGCTTCGCTATTCCAGCCGACAAGGTGCGGCGCATCGTCACCGAATTGAAAAACTTCGGGAAGGTCCGCCCGGCGTGGGTCGGCATTGAGGCGGTGCCGCTGACCGCGAGCGCCGCGCATAAGCTGGGCTGGGAGCGCTCCTCCGGGGTGCTGGTGGAGCGGGTCCAGCCAGCCAGCCCAGGTGCGACCGCCGGCGTGCGCCGCGGGGATGTGGTGGCCGAGATTTCAGGCTCTCCGGTGGCGGACGTGGAGGACTTCACCGCACGCCTGCGCGGCTACCCGGCGCGGACGTCCTTCACCCTCACCGTGTTCCGCGTCGGCCAACAGCTGACCCTCACCGTCGTGCCAGAGAAGTTCCCCGCGGCGGTGGTGGACGCCCTCGCCTGGGAGCGACTGGGTGTGAAAGTTTCCGCGGGAAAGGGGGCCCTGGTGGTGGTGGGGGTGCGGCGTGGGAGCCAGGCCGCCCAATCCGGGGTGGAACCAGGCGACCTCATCACCCGTTTGGACAACGAGCCGGTGGACACCCTGGACGGTTTTCGCGACGGCCTGATGTCGAGCCACGGGCGGGGCGTCTTGCTGTCGGTCCGCCGTGGGCCGTTTACCTACCCCTTGGGCTTCCGTTTTTGAGACGGGTGCGCAGACCGCAGTAGCATCCCTGTTGGCAGACCTTGCACACCATGCACAACCCCACATACCGGCCCGTCGGGCCCCTGCTGGCCGGCACCCGTTCGACGGCCGTGCTGGGCATTGAGGAGGCGGCCGACGGGCCCGGACAGGCCGTCGTCCTCGTCTGGGCCCCGCCGGACCTTGCCCGCGACGAGGAGCGGACTGGCCAACTGCGCCGGGACACGCGGCGCGCCTCGGAACTGCAGCATCCGCACATTGTGACGGTGTTTGGCCTGGCCACCCTGGCCGAGGGCCTGGCCCGCGTCGTGGAATTCGTCGACGGCGAGTCACTGCGGCAAGTGCTGGACCTGGTGGCCCCGTTGCCTCCGCGGATTGCCGCCCGCATTACCGCGGACGTCGCGCTGGGCGCCCACTACGCGCACCTCGCCGGCAACGACGACGGCTCGCCGATGGTGCACGGCGACTTGCGGCCGGAGACGGTGATGGTCACCTACGCCGGCAAGGCCAAGGCCTCGGGGTATGGCGCGCTGGCCGTCGCCCCTCGCGAAGCCTCTGGCCTGCGGGTGGTGAACCGCCGCCGCTACGCGGCGCCGGAGCAGATTATTGGCGGCCGCACCGCAAGCACCCCGCAAACCGACGTCTTCCTGATGGGGTTGCTCCTCTACGAAATGGTGAGTGGGAAGAAGCCGTGGGAGGGCGTCCCGGAATTGGACCACGCGGTGGTCGCTGCCCCTTTGCCCCTCGAGCCGGAGGACAACGTTCCGCCAGAGTTGGTGCCAGTCTTGGAGCGCGCCACGCGCAAGCGCGCCGCGGACCGCTACCCGACAGCCCTTGCCTTCCGGGACGCAGTGGACCAGGCCTTGACTCTGGCGCCGCACGGGGACGTGGCCGCCTTCATGGAACGGCACTTCCCCAAGGAAAACTCGCCTCGAGCCGCCCGCGCTCAAGTGCTGGAGGAGGCCCGCGCCGCGCAGGCGCGGCGGCAGGCAGAAGCAAAGGCCCGCGAGCCCAAGCACCCGCCGGCGGTGCGCCCGGCACCGGAGCCCTATGAAGTTGAGCCGCGGCCAGACTGGCGCAGTCGTCTGCCCCTGGTGTTGGGCGCCGCGGTGGCGGTGGGCGTGGTGGGCGCCATCTGGCTGGCCAGCCGGCACGCCCCCACCCGGCCGATGATTGTCTCTCCGCCTGGCACCTCCACCGTCGCCGCCATCCCCCCCGAGCCCCCGGCAGCCGCCGCCCCCCAGCCGCTCGCCTCACGGGACCCCGGCCATACCGAGACACGCACCGACGCCACTCAGGCCGTCGTCGGCAGGCCGGGCCCAGCACCCTTGGGCCCCTCCGCCTCCGACGGCCACCTCTCCCCGGTGCCGGCCCCAGGGCGCATGCCCATGACGCTGCTGGAACTCACCGTCGAACCCACGGTGGACGTCGTCCTGGACGGCGTGAAGGTGGGGAAGTCTCCGGTGACGGTGCCCGCGGCGCCGGGCCGGCGGGTGGTGGAACTCATCGACAAGTCCCGGGGCATCGACGTGAAGCGGGCGGTGCTGGTGGGCAAGGAAGGCGTGACGCGTCAGACGTTCACCATTGGCAGGGGCACACTCAGCGTGCGGATGCCCGACGGCGCCTCGCTCGCCTTGGACGGCCATGTCCTCGGGCTGAAGCCAGCGGCTGAAATTCCCGTTTACGAGGGCACCCACCATTTGAAGGTGACGCTGGGCGACGCGGTGTGGCAGGAGTCCTTCGCCATCCGTCCAGAGCAGACGCTGAAGTACGACGTGGCCCTCAAGCCGAGCGGCGAGAACTAGTTAGCTGGGGCCTTCCGCTTGGTGGGGGTGGTGGCTTAACCCGACGCGGTTTCCCTCCGGGTCCCGGACGTACAGCGTCCAAGGCGTCTCGTGCTCCACCGCGACGTGGACCCGCTCCAGCTCCGCGCGGACCTGCGCCCTCTCCGTGGCGGGGATGCGCAGCGCCAGCAGGAACCAGCCCGGGGTGTGGTTGCGGAACGGCGCTGGGGGAGGCGGCTCGCCCACCACCGTCTCCAGGGTGAGAAAGGCCCCGGGCAGCCCCATCCACACGCTGCGCAGCTGCCCATCCCCGCTGCGGTGCTCGGCCAGGACGGGCAGCCCGAGGACGTCCCGGTAGAACGCCACCATCGGCGCCAGGGTGCGGACTTGAAGGGCGACGTGGTGCACACCCTCCAGCTTCATCCCCCGCTCCCTGATGGGGCATCCACGGCGCGCGCTTCGAGGATGGGTTCGCCTTCCGGCACCAACTCAGCACGCGGTACGGGCGCCGGGCGGGCTGGAGGCGCCGGGGCCGGCGGCAGCTCGCCACTTCGGTCAGCTTCCAGCGCACCGAAGGCCCCCAGCCGGACCAGCTGCGCCACCGCGCGGGCCAGGGTGGCAATGGCCACCTGCAGAAGCATTCCAATGCCGGCGACGCGCAGGGGTGTGCCGGGCGCTGTGACCGAGAAGGCGGCCGCAGTGCCGGCCACCGCGGCGGCCAGCACCTCAGTCACAAGCCACACGCCAAGGGGCGCCCAGGGCCGCTGGAGGAGTGCACGCACCGCCTCCCAGCCGGCCACCGCGGGCGACTCGTCTCGCACCACGGCACGCACCAGCGCCATTTCCGTCACCAGCTGCAGCAGCAGCGCACCCAAGGGCCCTAACGTCCCGGCGAGGGCCAGCCCCAGGGCACCGGCCAGCCCTCCCGGGTGGTGCAGGAGGCCGCGGAGGAAAAGCACCGCGCCGGCGCCTCCCACCAGCAGCTGCCAGCCACTCCACGCCAGCAGCGCCGCCGCGGCCAGCACCGCCCAGCCCAGGGCTCGCGGCGCAGCCACCGCGATGGCCTCCAGCAAGGGCAGAGACGACCGACGGCGCAGCGCCGCGCCAGCCTGCTGGACTGCGCCCCCGAGAACCAACGCCTGGAGCACCCAGGCCACGGTCAGCGCGACGAGGACGCTGGCAAAGCGCACCCGGGCGCCGTCGGACACCACCGCAGCGAGCCCAGTGACCCACAACAGAGTCGAGCACAACGTCGCCGCGCAGGCTGCCAGTGCCACCAGCAGCGCAGGGGCGGCATGGTGGAAGGCCGTGGAGACGCCGAGGCGCAGGGCCCGGCCGAAGCTGACCGGCGTCATGGCTGGGGCCCAGATGGGACGGGGGCGGGGGGGGCCGTCGCCGGCGGTGGGGGCGGCGCCGAGCCCCCCACCGGCTGGCCGGACTTTTCCAGTTCGCCGCCGTTGCTGACCGTCATCCGCACCAGCTCCCGGAGAATGCGGTTGCGCTTCAGGTTGCCGAGAATGGTGCGCAAGTCGTCATAGACGCTTGGGTCGTTCACCAACGCCCCCAGCGTCCCCTCGCCACTGCGGATGGTGCCGGTGATGGCCTTCAAGTCCGCCGCCACGCCGGCCAGGTTGGACATGAGGTTTTTGCCGTCGCCGTACACCAGCTGGTGAATCGCGCCGTCGGGGCTGGTGCGCGCGTCATGGAGGAGGGTGCTCAGCTCGGCGGCCGCCTGGCCGATTTCGCCCACCGCCTTGCCGCCTTCGCCGTCGTAGAGAAGCGCATGCACCGCGCCCGGACCCGTCCTTGCCGCCTCCAACAGAGCGTCCACCTCATTCACCGCATGGTCAATGCGCGCCGCCACCGAGGAAAAGCGCGAGATGAGGGTGCGGGCCTCCTCGGCAGTCTGCTTGTCGTAAATCAGGGCGTGCAGCGTCCCCGGGCCCTTCTCCACCCGGCCAAAAATGTCTCGGAACGACGACAGCGTGGCGGCAACGTCGTCTTTGAGGGCCGGGTCCGAGTAGGCAGCCACCGTGCGGCGAAGGTCCTTGGTGATGGCCACCGCGTTCTCCAGCACCTCGCCCCCATTTTTCAACAGGGCGCTGAGTTCCCCCGAGGAGCCGCTGGGAATTTCTCCGCCCGGGGGAATGGGGGCGGCTTGGGACGACCCCATGGAGATGTCGATGGCCTTGTCCCCCAGCACGCCTCGGCTGGTGATGCGGGCCACCGAGTCCGCTCGGACGCGGTTGGAGAAACGGCGGGCCAACTGCACTTTCACGTCGATGCGACGGTCCTCGATGTCAGAGAGGAAGTCGATGGCGCTCACCCGCCCCACTTCGAGGCCACCCACCCACACCGGTGAGTCCGTCTTCAACCCTTCGACGTTCTCGAAATACATGTGGAAGTTGACCTGACGCTCAAAGAGTCGGTTGGCCTTGCCAATGAGCACCACCACCACCGCAAACAGTCCGAGCGCCAGGGCCACGAAGACGCCGGCACGGACGATGGTGCGGCGCTCTTTCTTCTCCGCCGTCTCTTGCGTCATGCCCCCACTCCGCGGCTCTGGGCCCGTGGCAAACGCGCATCGAGGAAGGTGCGCACCTCGCTGTTGCGGCTGGCCTGCATCTCGGCCACCGTTCCGACCTGGGAAATCCGCTTGTTGGCAATGAGCGCAATCCGGTCGGAGACATAGAAGGCCGACGGCATGTCGTGGGTGACGACAATGGAGGTGACCCCGAGCTCGGCCTTCATCCGCAGGATGAGGTCCTCGATGATGCGGGTGCTAATCGGGTCGAGGCCGGTGGTGGGCTCGTCCCAGAGGATGACTTCTGGGTCGGTGGTGATGGCCCGTGCCAGCCCCACCCGCTTCTTCATGCCGCCGGAGAGGTCCGCTGGGGACATCGCCTCAATGCCGGGCAGGTTGACCATCTTCAGTGTTCGCGCCACCCGTTCCGCCAGCTCCTCACGGCTCATCTTCGGAAAGTGCTCGCGCAAGGGGTAGGCGATGTTCTCCCCCACGGTGAGGGAGTCAAACAGCGCCGAGCCTTGAAACACGTAGGCCACCTGCCGGCGCACGTCGAGAAACTGCTGCTCAGAATAGTAGGTAATCTCCTGCCCTTTGAATTCGATGCTTCCGGCGTCCGGGTGCACCAGCCCAATGAGCGATTTGAGGAGGACGCTCTTTCCGCTTCCCGAGCCGCCGATGATGCTGAGCGTCTCGCGCGGGCGGACAGTGAGGGTCAGACCGTCGAAGACCACCTTTGGCCCGAAGGACTTTTTGAGGTCCTCGACGCGGATGAGGTCGTCGTCAGTCAAGCCAGCACCAGAAGCAGCAGCTTGGTGAGGAAAAAGTCCGCCACCAGCACCGCCACCGACGAAACGGCCACCGTCTCGGTGGTCGCCCGACCCACCCCTTCGGTGCCCCCTTTCACTGCAAAGCCTTGGTAGCACCCCACCGCTCCGACGATGGCGCCGAAGACGACCGACTTGCCGACGCCGCTCAGGAAGTCCTTCAAGTCCACGGTGTCCAGCGCCGACTCGTAAAACTGCACCACCGGAATGTGGTACTCGAAATCCACCACCGCCGCCCCAGCCGCCATCCCCATCACATCCGCCAGCACCGTCAACAGCGGCAGGACGATGATGCAGGCCCAGAGGCGGGGCGAGACCAGCTTCTTCACCGGGTCGGCGCCGAGCGCCCGAATGGCGTCGAGCTGCTCGGTGACGTTCATCGAGCCAAGCTCCGCGGCGATGCCGGAGCCAATGCGGCTGCCGACGGTGAGGGCGGTGAGCACCGGTCCCAGCTCCCGGAAAATGGTGAGGATGGCCACTTTGCCGACGGTGTGAGCGACGCCAAAGCGGCCCAGGAAGAAGCCGAATTGGAGGCAGATGACAAGCCCGGCGAAGACAGCCGTGAAGGTGGCGATGGACAGCGAGCGAACGCCGAGCGACTCCACCTGGTCGAGCAGCGGGCCGACTTCCACCGGGGGGCGAAGGCCACGCACCAGGCCGCGACCGGCCAGGACGAAGCAGCCCCCCAACGCGTCCAGGGCATTCAGCGCCCGACGCCGAAAGGGCAGCAGCTGCTCGAGTTGCTGGACGGCCAGCCCGGCGATGGACTCGGGCCCCTCTGGCCGGGAGGTGCTGGGTGAGGGACTCACGTCCGGGGCTCCGTTGCAAAGCCATTCACCAGCGCCTGGAATTGCCCCAGCCGCTGGGGGTACTGGCCCACCGGCGCGACGTAGGCAAAGTCGTAAATGCAGCCGTCCTTCTTCATTACCACCAGCCCCAGCTCGCGGGGCACCCCATCCATCTTGGCGATGTACTGCGAAAAGAGAGCGTCGCGACCGTCCAGCGTTGCTGTGTGCTGCTCTAACTTCTGCACGTCGGTGAAGCCAATGAGGAGCTGCCGGTTGAGGGCCACCAAAGGGACGTCCTCGAACTCCTTGCAGGTGGAGTTCACCCAGAAGGCGTACGCACTGGGGCTCGTCACCCAGGCAAAGTCACTGTCCTTGAGGTTGACCTGGTGCCAGTCCGGGGGAATCGGCCCAATCCGGTAGCGGGTGTCCGGCGTGTACACCACGCCCTCGTGGAGGTTGACGCTGCGGCAGCCGGCAGCCAGCAGGCCCACGGCGATGGCAACCATGGCGCCCGGGCGCCTCAGCGAGAGCACGTCCACCTGGGGACAAGCCTAACCTGCCCCCGGCGAAGGCGCGGGCGGGAGTTTGACCGCCATTCGGTTGACTCTGCACGTCCGTTCAGGCACCCTGTCCGGGTCGCAATCTGCAGCCCTCGGGCGCTCGTCCCTGGGCACCCTCGGGAGGGAAGACGATGGAAGAGCTCACCGGACGGCAGCGCGAAATCCTCCAATTCATCGTCAAGGAGACTGAGGAACGCGGCTACCCCCCCACCATCCGGGAAATCGGTGAAGAGATGGACATTCGCTCCACCAACGGGGTGAACGACCACCTCAAAGCGTTGGAGCGCAAGGGCTATGTGCTTCGGGGCGAGCAGCAGTCCCGCGCCCTGGTTCCGACCAAGCGCGCCCGGCTGGTGTTGGGCATCGGTGCCGGCCGGCGCGACGCCAACCTGGTGGAGGTGCCAGTGCTGGGGCGCGTCGCCGCCGGCGTTCCGCTGTTGGCGGTCGAAAATGTCGAGGACTCCGTCAAAATCGACAGCTTCCTCTTGGGCGGAAGCGGCAAGGAAGTCTTCGCCCTACGCGTGAAGGGCGAATCGATGGTTGAGGACGGCATCCACGACGGCGACTACCTCTTCGTCCGGAAGACGCCGACCGCCGGCGCGGGCGACATTGTGGTCGCCCTCATCGACGACGAGGCCACCTGCAAGCGCTACTACCCGGAGGGCGACCGCATCCGCTTTCAGCCGGCCAACCGCACCATGGCGCCCATCTACGTCAACAAGTCCCAGTTCCGCTCGACGATGATTTTGGGCCAGGTGGTGGGCGTCTACCGCAAGGTGCATTGACGCCGGTAAGCGGGTTCGCTCAGAGGGACATCGGCAGGCCGATCCCGCTGAGGCTACTCCGTCATGAACATCGCCGGATTCCAGGGGATGAGGCTCTCCGGACTCCAGCCCTGGAAGCGCCTTTGGTCGAAATTCACGCATTGGGGCCAGCCGCGCTCCGTGCTTTTTTCCCCAGAGCGCGGACGGCGGTCCTGCAGGACTTTACGGTCGCCTGGAGTCTCGACGCCTGGGCCAACAAGGCGCCCAGCGCCGGCTTGCGCACCGCAATGCAGCCGGTTAGCGCAGGGCGCGGCTTTGCGAGGCTGACACACGGTTGCCGCAGAGAAGTGGCGCGCTCGGCTGACGCAAAAAGCCCTCAAGCCCCTGGCTGGGCGCAAACGCTATGGCGCTGGCACCGGCCCTAAAAATCGCAAGGGGTCCACCGGCTCGCCCTCCACCCGGACTTCGAAGTGCAGGTGAGGGCCGCTGGTTTTTCCAGACTCACCGACGGTGGCGATGACTTGGCCGGGCCGCACCGTCTGGCCGGTCCGCACGCGCAAGTCCCGGCTGTGGGCGTACACCGTCACCAGGCCCTTGTCGTGGCCGACCACCACAATCAGGCCATAACCGGACTGCGGCCCGGCAAATAAGACGACGCCCTCCCCCGCCGTCCGCACCGGCGTCCCCGCCGGCGCGGCCAAGTCAATGCCGTCATGGGGTTCCCGCCCCTTCTTTCCGAAGCGCGCGTACAGGACGCCTCGCAGCGGCCACTGGAGCGCGCCGGCGGGCACCGACGCCCCAGCGCCCCGGGACGTGACGGCCATTCTTCCGGCGACAACGGGCGCCCGCGGTGGGCCTTGGCTGACGGGCGCAGGCCCAATGCTTGCGGCAACGGTGGCGGACTTGGCCTCCGGGCCCCCAACTGCAACGGCAACGGTTGGCACGGGCTTTGGCATGGGGGCCGTCGGATGGTCAAAGGCTCGCGCCAGCCCCTCCGGCAGTGGGACGTCACCCGGCGGTGGTGTGGCGACGTCAAAGGCCCGCAGCAACGCAGCCGGAAGCGGCTGGCCGGCCAACGGCTCCACCGGTGTCTCCCAGGCCTTGGCGTCGGCGGTGGGTTGGGGGGCTTCGGCCATCGGCCGAGAGGCGGCGGTCGTGCCCGAGGTGTGGTTGGCCGACTCCAGGGCGGCTGGGAGGAGCAACTCCGTCCCCACCGTCAGTGGCTCGCTGGTGTCCCGGCCATTCGCCGCGGCCAATTCGTCGGCGGACAGCCCGTAGGCCTTGGCGATGCGGAACCAGGTTTCGCCCTTCTCCACCCGGTGGGTGCCGCGGACCACCTCCGGCTCGGGGTGCGTCGTGGACTGCGCACGGGCCCAGCTGGGAAGTTCGCCCGCCGAAGGGCCGGCCTGGCCGCCGGCACAGGCCGCGAGCAGGAGCCAGCCGAGCGCACCCCAGCGCCCGGGACGGCTCCCCCGGCTCATCCGCCCTCCACCCGGCGGCAGGGGAAGCCGTCGATGGACCAGCCAGCAAGCCGCTTGAGGAGTGCCTCGTCGGTGAAGTCGAGCACCATCGGCGTCACCGAGACGAGCCGCTCGTCGAAGACGGCGTTGCAGTCGCTGCCCGGCACGTCCTCGTGCTGGTAGTCGTTGCCGCCAATCCAGTAGTAGCGCCTGCCGCGCGGGTCGACGTTTTCCACCACGGCGTTGCCATAGCTGTGCCGGCCGAAGCGGGTGACGGCATAGCCTTCCGGTTGCCCTTCGGGGACGTTGACGTTGAGCAGCACCCGTGGCGGCAGCTCTTCGGCCAAGGCCGTCCCCACCAGCGCGCGCGAGAAGCGCGCTGAGGCGGTGAAGTCGAACCGGCCGCGGGACACCAGGCTCACCGCCACTGCCGGGACGCCCAGTAAACTGGCCTCCATCGCCGCGGCCACCGTGCCGGAGTAGATGACGTCGTCGGCCAGGTTGGGCCCGTGGTTGATGCCGGCAACGGCAATGCGCGGCAGCTCGTCCTTCATCAAGTGGTGAATCGCCAAATAGACGCAGTCGGTGGGCGTCCCGTCCACGCTGTACCAGCGCTCGCGCACCTTGCGGATGCGCAACGGACGGTGCAGAGAAATGGCGTGGGAGGCCGCGCTCTGCTCGACTTCGGGCGCCACCACCCAGACTTCGGCCAGCGGCGAGAGCGCCAACACCAGAGCCTCCAGCCCAGCCGCGAGCACGCCGTCGTCGTTGGACACCAGGATGCGGATGGCCTAGCCCTTCCCCTGCGCACGAAAGGCACTTCGCCCGGCGAAGCGCGCCGCGACGCCCAGCTGCTCTTCAATTCGCAGCAGCTGGTTGTATTTGGCGACCCGCTCGGAGCGCGAAGCGGAGCCAGTCTTCAGTTGGCCACAATCCAGCGCCACCACCAGGTCGGCAATGGTGACGTCCTCCGTTTCACCACTGCGGTGGGACAGGACGGTGGTGTAGCCCGCGCGATGGGCCATGCGAACTGCGTCGAAGGTTTCGGTCAGCGTTCCAATTTGGTTCAGCTTCACCAGCAGCGAGTTGGCCACACCGGCGGAGATGCCCCGGGCTAGCCGCACTGGGTTGGTGACGAAGATGTCATCCCCCACCAGCTGGACTCTGGCGCCTAGGGCCCGGGTGAGCTGCGCCCAGCCTTCCCAGTCGTCCTCGGCCATGCCGTCTTCCAGAGAGACAATTGGATAACGGCCAACCAGCTCCTGGTAGTAGCCCACCAGGGCGGCGCTGTCGTACTCCTTGCCTTCGCCCTTGAGTTGGTAGCGGCGCGTCTTCGCGTCGAAAAATGCACTCGCCGCCGCGTCCAGCGCCAACGCCACCTGCTCGCCAGGCCGATAGCCGGCCTCGGAAATGGCCTCCACAATCAGCTTCAGCGCCTCTTCGTTGGCCGGAAGGTCCGGCGCGTAGCCTCCTTCGTCCCCCACCGCCGTGCTGAGCCGACGGCCCTTGAGAGCCTTCTTTAAGGTGTGAAACACCTCCGCGCCCCAGCGCAGCGCCTCTGCGAAGCTGGGCGCCCCCAGCGGCACCGCCATGAATTCTTGAATGTCCACCCGCGTGTCGGCATGGGCGCCGCCGTTGAGGATGTTCATCTGCGGCACGGGGAGAGTCCGCGCATTCACCCCGCCGATGTACCGGTACAGCGGCAACCCAACGGCGCTGGCAGCGGCATGCACGGTAGCCAAGGACACGCCCAGAATGGCGTTGGCGCCGAGCTTGGCCTTGTTGGGGGTGCCGTCGAGCGCGATGAGACGCAGGTCCAGGGCGGCCTGGTCCAAAGCGTCCATCCCCACCACCTCGGGGCCGAGGACGTCCCGGACGTTGGCCACGGCGCGCCGCACGCCTTTGCCGCCATAGCGGCCGGGCTCGCCATCTCGAAGTTCGACCGCCTCGTGCACTCCGGTTGAGGCCCCGGAGGGAACGGCGGCGCGGCCCACCGCGCCGCCTTCCAGCTGCACTTCCACCTCAACCGTCGGGTTACCGCGGGAGTCGAGAATCTCCCGCGCGAGAACGCTGGCAATGGTTGTCATTGCCTCGGAGTTCTACGGCCAGGTGGAAGGGGGGGCAAGGAGCCGACGCCCCGCCCTTAGCCCAGTAAATCGATGACCACGACGCCCCGCTTGGGCGGCTCATCCCCGGTGTTGCTCTTCCTCGGGGGCCGGTCCAGTTCAGGCTCCGGAAGAGGCAGCTCGACGGCCGGCGCTTCGTCTCGGCGACGCTCGCGCTTACGCTGCTCGTCGATGATGAAGGTCTCTAGCGTCTCCACTTCCAACCGCCTCCAAACTGTCCGACGCGCGGAGCAGGCGAAGGATTCATCGTCCTCCACCCCCCGCGCCCTGAAACATCCCCATTGTAATAGCTCCGGCCGCCCCCGCAAGGCTGTGGCCGCCGGGGGGGGCTTCCCCACCCGGGGGGACGGGCGCGCACCTAGCGCGACTCGACCCGTTTCTTGAACGACTCCAGCATCTTGGGAAGGCTGGACTCCACCATGGCGGTGACGAGCGGCCGTGGGACGAGCAAGCCGAGGGCGACTTCCACGCTGTAGATGGCATTCGTCTTCTTCCCGTCGGCCAGCGGCTCGAGGACCCATCCCCCCCGGTTGTCCTTCATGAGGTCGCCCTCGACGAAGGTCCATTGCAGGCCCCGGGGACGGTCCTCCGTCATGCGAAGGGTGTAGTGGATGCGCTTGATGACATCGACTTCATAGTGGATGAGGACTTGGTTGCCCTTCCGCTCCGAGGTGCGGATGGACTTCACCTCGGAGAGAAACTCCGGGTACCTTTCGTAGTCCGAGATGACGTCGAAAACGCGCTCCGGTGGCGCGTCGATGACGATGGAACGGGTGGCACTGGCCATGGCAATTTCCCTTCGTCGCCTGGGTTAGGGCGCGTAACCCGGCTTCTTGTCGAATTTGTGGGTGGCCTGCACGTAGCGGACGGTGCCCGTCTTGCTGCGCATGACCACCGAATAGGTCTCTGCGCCACCTCCAAAGAAGCGCACGCCCTTGAGGAAGTCCCCACCGGTGACACCGGTGGCGGCGAACATCACTTCCCCCTGCGCCAGCTCCTCAGCGCTGTAGACCCGGTCGAGGTCCTTGACGCCCATCGAGCGAGCGCGCTCGGCTTCCTGTGGGCTGCGGAATTTGAGACGGCCTTGAAAGTCGCCTCCCACGCTTTTCAGCGCCGCTGCGGCGATGACGCCCTCCGGTGCTCCGCCAGTGCCCACCAGGACGTCCACCCCAGTGTCCTCGAAGCAGGTGGCAATCGCCGCCGCGACGTCGCCGTCTTCGATGAGCCGAATCCGCGCCCCGGCGGCGCGCACCTCGGCAATCAACGCCTGGTGTCGGGGCCGCTCGAGGACAATCACCGTCAAGTCTTCGACCCGACGTTGCAGCTTGGCCGCCACGGCCCGGAGGTTGTCGGTGGCACTGCGGCGCAAGTCGATGGCGCCCTTGGCGCGCGGCCCCACCGCCAGTTTCTCCATGTAGGTGTCGGGGGCGTTCAGCAGCTGGCCGCGCTCGGCAAAGGCGACGACGGCAATGGCCCCCGGGCGCCCATAGGCGCAGAGGTTGGTGCCTTCCAGCGGGTCAAGGGCGATGTCCACCGCTGGGTCCTCCGGGCCGCGCCGTCCAACTTCCTCGCCGATGTACAGCATCGGCGCCTCGTCGCGTTCGCCCTCCCCAATCACCACTGTCCCGCGGATGGGTAGGGCATCGAAGGCCCGGCGCATCGCATCCACGGCCGCCTGGTCGGAGAGGTGCTTTTCCCCCCGCCCCATCAGTCGCGCCGCGGCGATGGCTGTCATCTCGGTGACGCGCACCACCTCCAGCGCCAGGTTGCGGTCCATCATGGTTCCCCCTTCTGCACTGGGTGCGTTTTGGTGACGAGGCCAACAATGTGCGGCGGAAGTCGGGCCGGCTTCCCAGCCGTCGTCAGGCAGGCATGCACCGTACGCCCGTCGCACAGCACTTCGGCTTCCCCTTCGCGGCGGACCTCGTACTGAAATGTCAGCCGGACTCGGGAGGCGGCCGAGATTTCTGCTCCAATGACGAGTAAGTCGTCGTACCGCGCCGGCGCCCGGTAATTCACCCATGCCTCCACCACCGGCAGCATCAGCCCTTGTTCCTCGAACGCCCGGTAGGTACCGCCGCGAGCGCGAAACAATTCATTTCGCGCATGCTCGAAGTAGCGGAGGTAGTTGGCGTAGTAGACGACGCCCATCTGGTCGGTGTCCCCGTAGATGACTCGCTGTCGGGCTTCGAACATTGTGGGGGCGAGGACGGTACCCCACCCGCGCCCCGCTGTGGTGACGAGCAACAGAGGAGCTGGACGCCCTTGCGCGCCGAGGCCCCGCCCGGGCTTCATAAGAAGGGTTCTGCCCATGCACGCCTCCCCTGCCCCCATCCGCGGCTTTCTCCTCACCCTGCTGCTGGTGGCCGCACCGGCGGTGGCGCGGCCGCCGCGACTGACGCTCTTCATCACCATCGACTCGCTTGGGACCGACCTTCTCCTCCGCAACCGCAGCCACTTTCGGGCTGGCCTGGCAACGCTGCTCGACAAGGGCGCCTTCTTTCCGGACACCCGCCATGAGCAGGCCGAGGTGTCGACGGCCCCAGGACATTCGGTGCTGTCCACCGGGGCTTACCCGTGGCGCACCGGCATCGTCAGCAACCGCCTCGTCAACCGCACCACCGGCAAGGAAGAACCCATTTTCTGGGACCCCGCCCACCCCGTGCTGGGCACGCCGCTGGGGGCGGAGGACAGCTCGCCGGAGGCGCTCCTCGGTGAAACGCTGGCGGACCACCTGCGCCTCTTCACCGCGCGGGTGGGCAAGGCGGTGGTGCTTTCGGGAAAGGGGCGGGCGGCCATTCCGCTGGCGGGCAGGCTGGGTGCGCCGTACTGGTTCAGCGAAGCGGTGGGCCGACTGGTCACCGGAAGCTTCTACGCCAAGGAACTGCCCGCCTGGGTCAAGGCCCTCAATGAGAGGCGGCTGCCAGACCAGGCCTTCGCTCTTCTCTGGACGCTCAGCCTGCCGGAGAAGGCCTACAGCGGCCAGGACGACCGGCCCTTCGAGGCCGACGCCTTCGGCATGAAGCGCAAATTTCCCCACCCCTTGTCCGCCGGGCTTCCCGCGCCAGGCCCACAGTCCTACGCCGCCTTCGCCAGCTCGCCCTTTTTCGACGAATTCCTGGTGGAGGCGGCCAAAGCGGCGCTCAGCGCGGAGCAACTTGGCAAGGATGACATCCCGGACTTGCTCGCCGTCAGCTTCAGCGCCTTGGACCGCATCTACCACCTGTACGGCCCCTACTCCTGGGAGGTGCAGGACGCGCTGGTCCGCCTCGACCGCGCGCTGGGGGACCTCTTGGCGGCGGCGGAGCGCGCGGCAGGCGGCCGCGCCAATCTCCTCGTGGTCCTCAGCGCTGACCACGGCGGCGCCGCCATTCCCGAGGAACTTATCGCCGCCGGCCTTCCTGGACTTCGCGTCAAGCCCTCCTCCCTGAAGGCCGGGCTGCAGGCGGAACTGACCCGCGTCTTCGGCGCCCCGCTCGTGTTTGCCTTCACCGAATACGAAGTGGTGCTGGACGACGGCGCCTTGGAGGCGCGCCACTTGGACGGCCCCGCGGTGCGCCGCGCCGCCGCGTCCTGGCTGGCCCATCAGCCCGGGGTGGCCCTGGCCGTGGCGCGGGACGACCTCGGAAGCTGCGACGACCTTCAGGGGTACCAGCCGTCGCTGCGCCGCAGCTACTTTCCCGGCCGCAGTGGCGACGTTCTCTTCCTGTTGCGCCCGTTCGCCGTCCTGGACGAGGACGAGAGCGGGACGAGTCATGGGCTCCCCTACAGCTACGACGCGCAGGTGCCGTTGCTTCTGTACGGCCGGGGCGTTCGGCCTGGGACGTATTCTCAGCGCATCCAGGCGGCGGACGTCGCACCGACGGCCGCCATGCTGATGGAGATGGGCGGGTTGGCCGGCGCGGAGGGGGTCGCCCGCAGCGAGGCCATTGTCCCGGTCCGTTGAGGCCGCCTTAACGCGGCGCGTTAGCTACTGCGGCGAAACGGGCACGACCTCGAGGGAGAGGTCCATCGCCCGCGCCGAGTGGGTCAGCGCCCCCATCGAGACGAAGTCGACGCCCAGCGCCGCCAGGCGTGGCAGACGCTCCAACGTGACGTTGCCGGAGACTTCCACTTCCACCCGCCCCCGGATGCGCCGGACAGCCTCTGCGACGTCGGCGTCGCCCATGTTGTCCAGCAGCACCACGTCCGCGCCCCCGGAAATGGCGTCTTCCAGCTGCGCCAGCGACGTCACTTCAATTTCCACCTTCAGAAGACGCGGCGCTGCCGCGCGGGCCAGACGCAGCGCCTCCCGCACGTCGCCGCCGACCGCTGCCAGGTGGTTGTCCTTGATGAGAATGCCGTCAAACAGTCCGAAGCGGTGGTTGGCCGCTCCCCCGGCGCGCACCGCCAACTTGCTGAGCGCCCGCATGCCGGGCGACGTCTTGCGGGTATCCAGCACCCGGCACTTCGTGCCTCGGACTGCATCGGCCGCCTGGGCCGACAGCGTCGCGATGCCGCACACCCGTTGAAGAATGTTGAGGGCCGTGCGCTCGCCGATGAGGAGCGTGCGCATGGAGGCGGAGACGGTTGCCAACACCGTCCCAGCCTCAACCCTTGCCCCGTCCTGATACCGGTAGGCCACCGTGGCTGCCGCCTCGATGCGCCGAAAGACGCGCTCGAAGGCCTCAGCCCCGGCGAACACCAGCCTCTCCCTGGCCACCAGCTCCGCCCGCCCCTGCGCCGACGCGCTGACCAGCGCGGCGGTGGTGACATCCCCCGCCGCGCCGACGTCCTCGTCCAGGGCGAGGTCAATCAGCCGGTCGAGGGAGTCCATGGCGAAGCTGCCCTCCGGACTGGGCGGACTTTTAGCGGCGGCCCCGGCGCTTGGCCGGACGACGCGTTGCCTTGCGCCGACCGCGCTTGGCACCGCGGGCCGACGTCTTTCGGGCCGCCTTGCGCTTCCCAAGCTTTGCCTTGAGGGCCGCCTTGCGCTTGCCAAGCTTTGCCTTGCGGGCCGTCCTTTTGGCGGCGCGCTTGGCCTTGGGCTTCTTGCGCGCTGGCGCCTTCTTCTTGGGCGCCGCCTTTCGCGGCGCGGGAGTGGCCGCCACCGGCGGGCTAGCCTCATGCGACGGCTCGCTCGGGATGCCGAACATTCCGCTCGATGGCGTGGGCGGTGTGGACTGGAACATCTCCTCCGGCGTCTTTTCGGACATCGTTCCCTCCGGCTCGATGCGATTCAGGTTTTCCTGCACTTTCGACCTTCGCTGCTGAAGCTCCGCGACGCGTGCGCGGTCCTTCTCGACGACCTCGGCAGGCGCCCTGGCGACGAAGCTCGGATTGTCCAGCTTTCTCCTCAGTCCCGCTAGGTCCATCTCAATGCGGACAAGTTCCTTCCCCAGCCTCGCACGTTCTTCGGGTAGATCCAGCAGTCCTGCGAGGGGGACAAAGACTTGGAGCCCTTCTCCCACCCAGCTGGCCGATTGGGGGGGCTGGGGGCCGGGGGGTTGCACGTCCAGGGCCGTCAGGCCGGCCAGGGGTAGGACGTACCCCGAAGCCCGGCGGAGGGCCTCCCGAAGGGCAGGGGCCTCCGACTGCACCACCGCCCGGAAGCGCGCTGCTGGCGACAGGTTGCTTTCGCCGCGAATGGTGCGGATGGCCTCAATCACGGCCACCACGGGGGCCATTTCCGCCTCGGCTGCCGCATCGCGCCATTTCCCGCTGGCCTCGGGGAAGTCCGCCCGGGCGAGGAAGGCGTCCGGGGAGACGCCCGGCAACCGGTGCCACAGCTCCTCCGTCACGAAAGGGATGACGGGGTGCAACAGCCGCAGCAGCTGGTCGAGGACTTGGACCAGCACCGCTTGGGTGGTGGCGCGCGCCTCTGCGTCCTGCCCTTGCAGCGGCGCCTTGGCCAATTCAATGTACCAGTCACAAAAGGAGCGCCAGGTAAACTGGTAGAGGGCCGAGGCCGCCTCGGCGAACCGGAAGGTGGACAGCGCCGCCTCCACCTCCTCCGTCAGCCGTTCCAGGCGGGCCAAAATCCAGCGGTCCGCCAGTGTCAGCCGGCCCCGCTGAAGGGGCGCGTCGCTCGGGCGAAATTCGGAGAGGTTGAGGAGGACGAAGCGCGTGGCGTTCCACAGCTTGTTGACGAAGGCCCGGTAGCCGTTGACGCGCTCGAGCGAAAGCCGGATGTCGCGCCCCTGCTGGGTGAGAGAGGCCAGCGTGTAGCGCAGCGCATCCGCCCCAAAGGCCGGCATCCCCTCGGGAAACTTGTTTCGCAGCGCCGGGGGCAAGGCCTCGGCCTTCGCCCCGTGGATGACGTCCAGCGGGTCGATGACGTTGCCCTTCACCTTGGACATCTTCTCGCCCTTCTCGTCGCGCACCATGGCGTGCAAAAACACGGTGCGGAAGGGCACGTCCTTCATGAAGTGCAGGCCCATCATCAGCATCCGGGCCACCCAGAAGAAGAGGATGTCGTGCCCGGTCTCGAGGACGCTGGTCGGGTAAAAGGTCTCCAATTCGGCCGTCTTTTGGGGCCAGCCCAAGGTGCTGAACGGCCAGAGGGCGCTGCTGAACCAGGTGTCCAGCACGTCCGGGTCCTGCACCAGGTGGCTGCTCCGACAGCCGGGACAGTGCTCGGGCCGAGTGCGGGCCACCACCGGCGGGGCATCCGGACCGCAGTCCTGGCAGTAATAGGCCGGAATCTGGTGCCCCCACCACAACTGGCGGCTGACACACCAGTCGTGGATGTTGTGCATCCAGTGAAAGTAGGTCGCCGTCCAGCCCTCGGGCAGAATTTCGACGCGGCCCTGCTCCACCGCGGCGATGGCCGGCTGGGCAAGCGGTTTGGTGCGCACGAACCACTGCGGTGAGAGTCGCGGTTCGATGACGGTCCCGCTGCGCTGGCAGGTCGCGACGCTCAAGAGGTGGGGTTTTTCGGCCGCCAGGAAGCCGTGCTCCGCCAGGTCCGCCAGCACGCGCTTTCGGGCCTCAAAGCGGTTGAGTCCAGCGTAGCGCCCCGCCTCGCTGTTGGTGCGGGCCGATTCGTCGAAAATACTCACCATCGGAAGCTGGTGGCGCAGTCCCGTCTCGTAGTCATTGAAGTCGTGCGCCGGGGTGACTTTCACCACGCCCGTCCCAAACTCCATGCTCACCAACTCGCCATCGGCAATGATGGGAATCTCGCGGCCGACCAGGGGCAGCACCACCGTCTTTCCCACCAAGTCCCGGTAGCGCAGGTCGTCCGGGTGGACCGCCACCGCGGTATCGCCGAGCATCGTTTCAGGACGGGTGGTGGACACCACCAGGACCCGCTCGCTGCCTTTGACCGGGTAGCGAATCTCCCAGAGCGAGCCTTTGGTCTCCTCGTGCTCGACTTCCAAATCACTGAGGGCAGTCTTGCAGTCCGGGCACCAGTTGATGAGTCGCTGCGCCCGGTACAGTAGCCCCTCCTCGTGCAGCCGGACGAAGGCTTCCACCACGGCGCGGGAGGCGCCCGGGTCGAGCGTGAAGCGCTCGCGGCTCCAGTCGAGGCTACTGCCCAGGTCCGCCTGCTGCTCGTCGATGCGATGGCCGTACTTCTCCTTCCACTCCCACACCCGGGCGAGGAACGCCGCCCGACCTAGCTCCTGCCGGGTTCTGCCCTCGGTCCGGGCGAGCTCCCGCTCCACCACCAGCTGTGTCGCGATGCCGGCATGGTCGGTGCCGGGCTGCCAGAGGACGTTGTCGCCGGACATCCGACGCCAGCGCGCCAGCACATCCTGCAGCGTGTTGCCCAGCGCATGGCCGATGTGCAGCGCCCCCGTCACGTTGGGCGGTGGCAGGATGATGCAGTAGGCCGGCCACTCCGAGGTGGCCTCAGCCCGGAAACAGCCTGCTTCTCTCCATGCGTTCGACCACCGGCGTTCGACCGCAGTCGGGTCGTAGGCCTTGGGGAGCTCCTCGACGTTGTCTCCGCTCAGGCCTTGGCTCCCCGTTCGCGCATGGTGCGTTCCACGTATTCCTTAACGATGGTCTCCGCCAGCTGCGGCACCACCTCCCATGCAATTCTCTCAATGACTTCTTGGGAAGCGTTCTTCAGGGCGGCCCGAAGCGCGGCTTCTCCACCGTCGGCCGGCGGGGTGGCGGCCAGCGGGGTGGGGACGTCGCCCACGTCCAGTGTCATCTCCTCCACCTCGCTGCTGGCTCTGGAGGCTGGCCCAGGCACCCCGGGCGCCGTCCCAAGGGCGAAGGACTCGCGGGCGCGCGGCTGAAGCGTCGGCAGCGGTGCCGGGGCGCGGGGCGCGGCAGGGGTGAAGGCTTGGGGTGCAGGACGGGCGAGAGCCGGGTTGCTTTGCGTCGGAAGGGAAGCCCCCGGGGGACGTGGAAGCCCAGGGCTGGTCAGGCTGGGGACTCCAGAGCGCGGGGCGCTGGGCACATAGGGCTGCGGCGCTGGGCGATTCATCCCCGGGAGGGGCTGCGTCGTCGTGGGCCCAACTGGCGGTCTCGGGGCCGCTGGCACGCTCTGGCCGGGAATTGCGGAGGGACGCGGCACCGCCGGTCCGGCAGAAAGGGGGGTGGGAGCGCCCGGAGGCCGGGGGACACCGGCCGGCCCTGGCATGGGCTGCGGGACACCGCTGGGAGGCCGCTGGACGCCGGCAGCCGGTGTGAAGCCGCTTCCGGTGAGCGGGGAACGCGCCGGCATGCCAGCCATGGGAGCCCTCGGGCGCGGCGCAAAGGGGGTTTGCTCGGCGGCCGGTGACGGCGCATAGGGACGCGCCGGGGGCGGAATGCCCGCCGGGAGGCCGACCAGCGCTCGCACCTTGTCAATCAGGGCCTGGCTCTCGAAGGGCTTGACGATGAAGTCATCGGCCCGGACAGCGCGGGCCCGCGCTTCGTCGAAGGGCTCGAAATTGCCGGCCAGAAGCAGCACGCGGATGGACGCGGTCGCCGGGTCCGCCTTCAGGGCCTCGCAAACCTCATAGCCGCTTTTGCCCGGCATCAGGACGTCGGCCAGCACGCAGTCGGGTTTCAGTTCGCGGGCCCGTGCAATGGCGTCAATGCCGTTGTCAACGAAGGTGAGGGAGACGTCTTCCACGGCGAAGACCATCCCGATGACTTTGCGAATGGTGAGCGAGTCGTCAGCAACCAGCAGCTGCTTCGGCATGGGGGCGGCCTCGAAGGAAAGCCTCAGGAATCCTTCAGCAAATTCCCGACATTGGAAGGGTGCGACACAACGGCTGTCAAGTTTGGGTGCGCTGGTGTGCGGCTATCCCAAGCGAGGGTGGAACGGATAGCATTTTTCGAGAATTCCTCCAGCCATGGCTCGCATTCTCCTGGTCGATGACGAGAAGGTGGCCCGGGCAGTGTATGGCGACTACCTCGCCGACGCCGGGCACGAAGTGCACGCCGTGAGCGGTGTGACCGAGGCGCGCGCTGCCTTGGCGCTCCACCCGTTTGACATCGTTGTCACGGACCTCATCCTCCCGCAGGGAGACGGCATGGAGGTGCTCCGCCACACCAAGGAGCGCTACCCGGACGTGGAGGTGGTGCTGATTACGGCCTTGGACAAGGTCGGCCCGGCCGTTCGCGCCATCAAGAGCGGCGCGGCCGAGTACCTGGTGAAGCCAGTGCGGCCGGAGGCACTTCGACACGCGGTGGCGCGCGCGCTCACCACCCGGCAGCTGCTTCAGGAAAACGCAGCGCTGAAGCGTCACGTGGCCCTGGTCGAGGCCGGACAGCGACTGCTCACCGTCCTCGACCGCGGCCGGCTGGGCTCTGCCGCGGCGGGTGCCTTCGTCCAGCTGTGCCAGGCCACTGCCGCGCTGGTGTGGACTCGCGGCCCCAACGGCGAACTTCGCCACGAGGCAGCCGACGGCGTGCCGGCAGAATTCTTGGCGCCGCTTCAGTCGGCGTGCGAGGCCCAACTGCAGGGCCAGCCCGCGCGCACCTTCGAGTTGGCCGCCCTCCCCCACTTCTCTGTAGCCGTGGCCGTCCCCGCACTCGACCCCTCCGCCGGGCTGCGCGGCTGGGCCGTCTTGCTGTTGCAGGGGGGTGAGCCGGCCGGCATGCGGGACACGGCAAGCTACCTTGCGCAGCACCTCGCGCTGGCGCTTCACCATGCGGACCGGATTGAGCAGGCCGAGGACCTCGTCTACTTGGACGACCTCACCCGGCTGTACAACGCGCGCTACCTGGACGAGGCGCTGGAGCGCGAATTCGCGCGCGCCCAAGGGCACCAGCCGTTCAGCATCCTCTTTCTGGACCTCGACTACTTCAAGACGGTGAATGACACCCACGGCCACTTGGTGGGCAGCAAGCTGTTGATTGAAGCCGCGCGCGTGGTGAAGTCCTGCACGCGCGACCAGGACGTCGCTGCCCGCTGGGGAGGCGATGAGTACGTGGTGCTGCTGCGGGAAACCGACTCCGGAGGCGCACTCAAAGTGGCCGAGCGCATCCGCCGGGCGATTGAATCCCACCACTTCCTCGCCCGCGAGGGTTACGGCCTGACCCTCACCACGTGCATTGGCGTGGCCAGCTATCCAGAGCACGCCACCGACACGCGTACCCTGGTCGACCAGGCAGACCGCGCCATGTACCGGGGGAAGCGGAGCTCGCGAAATGTGGTGTACCTCGCGAGCCCCAACCACGACGCGGTGCCGGCGGCGCGCAGCGGCGCCGCCTAGCCCCTAGTACTCCATGTCGTCGGAATAGTCTGGAGCCCCACCGCCGCCGCCACCACCGCCGCCCTTGCCCTTCTTCTTGGGCTTCTCGGCCACCATCGCTTCGGTGGTGAGCAGCAACGAGGCCACCGAGGCGGCATTCTGAAGGGCGGTCCGCTCCACCTTGGTCGGGTCGATGACGCCCGCTTTTTCCAGGTCTTCGAAGACTTCGGTGCGCGCGTTGAAGCCGTAGGCGCCCTTGCCTTCCTTCACCTGATTGAAGACGACCGCGCCTTCGTGCCCGGCATTCTCGGCAATCTGCTTCAGCGGCTCGGTAATGGCACGGCGCACAATCTCGACCCCGAAGTCCTGCTCGCCGCCCAGCTTCAGCTTGTCCAGCGCCGGGAGGCAGCGAACGTAGGCCACGCCGCCGCCGGCGACGATGCCTTCCTCCACCGCGGCGCGCGTGGCGTGGAGCGCGTCTTCCACCCGAGCCTTCTTCTCCTTCATCTCGGTCTCGGTGGCCGCGCCCACCTTCACCACCGCGACGCCGCCGGCCAACTTGGCGACGCGCTCTTGCAGCTTCTCCTTGTCGTAGTCGCTGGTGGTTTCCTCAATTTGGTTTCGGATGAGCTTCAGCCGCCCCTCGATGTCCGCCTTCTTCCCAGCGCCATCGACGAGGGTGGTGTTGTCCTTGTCGATTTTCACCCGCTTGGCGCGGCCCAAGTCGTTGAGGGTGACGTTTTCGAATTTGTTGCCCAGCTCCTCGGAGATGACTTGGCCGGCGGTCAGCACGGCAATGTCCTTCAGCATCTCCTTGCGTCGGTCTCCGAAGCCGGGTGCCTTCACGGCGGCGACGTTCAGCACTCCGCGGAGCTTGTTCACCACCAGGGTGGCCAGCGCTTCGCCTTCCACGTCCTCGGCAATGATGAGAATCGGCTTGCTGCTGCGGGCCACCGCCTCGAGGACCGGAATCAGGTCCGCCATGGCGGAGATTTTCTTCTCGCTGATGAGGATGTAGGGGTCGTCCAGCTCCACCTCCATCCGCTCGCGGTTGGTGACGAAGTACGGGCTCAGGTAGCCGCGGTCGAACTGCATGCCCTCCACCACGTCGAGCGTGGTCTCCAGGCCCTTCGCCTCTTCCACGGTGATGACGCCTTCCTTGCCCACCTTCTCCATCGCGGTGGCGAGAATTTTTCCAATCTCCTCATCGCCGTTGGCGGAGATGGTCCCGACCTGCGCAATCTCTTTATGGTCTTTGGTGGGCTTGGAGAGCTTCTTCAGCTCCTCCACCACCGTCTCCACCGCCCGGTCAATCCCGCGCTTCAAGTCCATCGGGCTATGCCCGGCCGCGACCAGCTTCAGGCCTTCCTCGTAAATGGACCGCGCCAGCACGGTGGCGGTGGTGGTGCCGTCGCCCGCCTTGTCGGAGGTCTTGCTCGCCACCTCCTTCACCATCTGGGCGCCCATGTTCTCGAAGCGGTTTTCGAGCTCAATCTCCTTGGCCACCGTCACGCCGTCCTTGGTGATGGTGGGGGAGCCGAATGACTTCTCGATGACGACGTTGCGCCCCTTGGGACCAAGCGTCACGGCCACCGCATCGGAGAGCACTCGGACGCCGCGCATGATGGCGTCGCGGGCATTCTCATGGAAGAAGATTTCCTTGGCTGCCATGGATAAACCTCCTGAATTACTGCGAATTTTTCGCGTCGTGCCGATTGGCACTCGACGGTGTCGCCTGCCAACCTAAATACCTCCCGGCAGAAGTCAACCGGAATTCGTCCAGGCGTTCAGCCCCCCAGGCCCGCGGCCGAGGGCGAAGCGTCGCCCTTTGGGGGGGAGCTCCAGACGCGAGGGGGACCGTCCGTCCCATGGGACGCGGGCTGGCTGTTGCCTTGGTGAAACGCCTGAGGCCTTCAGGGATGGGGCGTTGTTGCAAAGCAGCGAGAGGCATTCACCGCGCCGCAACTGCTTCTCCGCCGGAACGTAACCCCATCCCCCGCAAGGCTTGCGCTATGGCCTGCGACCTGAAGCTTGGGGCCACGGCTTCAACCAACGGCCGCATCAGGGGACAGGGGAGCGCGAATGTTCAAACGCATTGGTCTACGTCTGGCACTGCCACGTGCTGGAGCATGCCGCCAATGAGATGATGTCGTTCCCGCGCCTCGACGGGCAGGCCCCTCAGCCGAAGGGGGCTAACCCGCTCCAGAGGGTGCGTCGTGTCGTCGCCGAATTACGGCATTGGCGTGGGGCAGACCTGCGCCGCTGGCGGCGCGGTCGGGCAACAGGCGACCACCAGTTTGTCTCCATTCATGGTGACGGTGGTGGCCATATTCACATCCATGCTCCCGCCATCGAAGTCGGTCCCCGTCCAATAGCCCCACGCGTAACCCTGAAGCGGCGTTGCCTCCAAGGCAACCACGCTCCCAATGGCGAAGGCAGACATGAGGCGGAACGCGCCGCCGTCCTCGGTGATGGAGCAACCGTTGTTGTAGTTGATGATGCTCAACAGAGCGGCGGCTTGCCCACCGTCGGTCCCCGGGAGTCCGGCGTCGCTGGTCGAATCTCCGCCATCCGGAGTCGAGCCTGAGATGAGTTCCGAACTGGCTTGGCCGTTTTGCATCGATGACCCGCACCCGACTGGCCCAAGGCAAAGGAAGGTGACAAGCGTGAGTCCCCTCCAGGCCGCGTGAGGCGAAAGTTGCTGGTCCATCGAGAAGCCCCTTCCAGTGCACGGGGGGTCGCCGTGCGACCAAGTCCTTCACCACCGCTCGAGATGGGCCGCCAACCCACCTGCAGCAACCCCCATGTTTCGCTCTCCGTCCACAGTCGCACAATTCCAAGTGGTGGACCGGCACCGGGGTGCCCCAACTCTCTTTAAACTTGGTGTGGGAGAGGAGCCCGGGTGTCCGGTCTCCCACCCCGCTCGTCAGAGAGGCCGACGGTGGCCCTCCAACGCTTCGGCGGGTTTGAGGCAGGACCGTCGGGTGCGCAAGGCGTCGCGAAAGGTGTCTGACACGTCAAGCGCCGAAAACAGTGGTGAACGCACTCTGGTTTGCGAACCTTTTTTTGCGCCGACGCGTCGCGCCGCACTCCGGCTGAGGTGGCCAGCGTGGGACGAGGGCTCGCCAAAGCCTCGGACGCGGCAGGGGACGGCCACGGGGGGGAGCCACAAAATGGTCCCAGTCCAATCCCCCTCGAGGGTAAACCCTGTCTCCGCGGTCCCACGCGGCGTGAAGAAGCGTCGCTCCCGCGCCATGCCATGACTCTCGGGGGTCGTCGAACTCAATTCACGCGCCTGGTTAAGGATTCATTCCCGGGTCCTCGGATTGCACGAAAGTGCGGTCTAGATGTCCCAAGGACAAGGTGGCCTTTTTTCGCAGCGCGCGCTAGGCCGTGCCCCCACATCGACTCCGGGAGGGGCCATGCCCAGTCTGCTTCGCCGTAGTTTGTCGCTGCTCGTCGTATTTTTGGCCAGCACCAGCTCGGCCCAAGCCCCAGCACCTGCCAAACCCTCCTCACCCGACGACGCTGTCGTCGCTCAACTCAAAGACGCAAAGTGGACCGCCTGGACAAACCCAGGAGCACCCGCCGGACTCATGGTGTCTTCCATCGCGGGTGACGCGACCACCGGGCCGTCTCTGGGGTACACGAAGTTTCCTGCTGGCTACGCCTTCCCGCCGCACTGGCATTCCTTCGCTGAGTCTTCGGTGGTCATCAGCGGGACGCTTCACTACGTCATTAACGGCAAGTCCTACCAGCTGGGCCCCGGTAGCGTCGTGGTGTTCCCTGCCAAGCTGGTGCATTCAGCGACATGCAGCAAGGCGGGGCCTTGCATCTTGCTGGTTCGACGTTTTGGGGCGGCGGACTTCAACTTCGAGAAATAGGGCGCGGCCCGGCTGCGCTGACAGGGCTGTCTCGTCCAGTGCTCTTGGGGCCTGTGTCGACCTGCTGGCTACCTGCTGGTCCCGTCGCCGTGGACCTGTTGCTGCTGAGTCCAGTTCCCTTGCACGTATCCGTTGGGGTTCGCGTTGGGGTTATCCGTTTGGTAACTCACTTTGCCGGTGTCGTTGACCCACGTGTGGTTGTAGCCGGCCGAGACTTTGTTCAGCTGGCCAGTGTTCGGGTCGCGGACTGTCTGCTGGCCGAGTGCATAGTCCACCGTGTCGGAAGCGGCGGTATGGCTAGCGTTCGCATTTTGCTGCGCGCGGTACATGGACATGTCCGTCCCCCGCTGCATGGTGGACAGGAATTGCTCATGTTGTTGAAACTGGTTGGCTTGCGACTGTTGGAACTGTTGATGCTGCTGCAGCTTCAACGCCTCAGACTGTTGGAATTGTTGGTTTTGAAGCTGCATCTGCTGGTTGAAAGCGGCTTGGGATTGCTGCGCCATGGCCTGGCTGCGGCGGTTCTCCAGGTCCATCAGGGCCTGGACCCACTGCGAGTTCTCACGGGCACCAGCGGAGTCCAGGCGCTGGACAGCCTCATCCAGCTTCCCCGACGCTGAGCGCACCACCCGGACGGTTGCGCTGCAGCTCTCCACCGAGAAACTTCGCTTCTTGAAATCGCGGACGGGGTTGTGGGTACAGACCAGGTTGACAAACAGCAACGCTTCCATCGGGACGTTCCCATTGCGGTAGCGGACCTTCGCCTGAGCCATGTCGCCCTGGCGAATGATGGGGTCGAGGTGAAATCGGGCAGCCATATGGGCGCTCGCCTCGTTGGCTTGCTCGAAGTACCTCTTCATCGCCGCGCGCTTGTCGGCAGGAACCGGGACTGCCCCGGCGTACTCGACTTGGGACACGGCTGAGAGTTGTTTGAGGAACTCCGCGGCACTCAACGCCTCCCTCAACGGGAGACAGCCACGCAGCGTGTTCCTCGGCAACCACGGAGCATCACCCCACTTCCAGTCGAAGCGCGGCAGTCGCTCGAGCTGGGTGAGGCCATCTGGACTCGAAGCGCGAAAGGCCGGGAATGCCTCTGCCGAGCACGCAGTGCCCATGAGAACTGCGCCTTGGAAGTTCCAGTCGGCTGGGATGGCGACGAAATAGGCGTCCATGTTCATCGCTCGGTCATGGATGGCTTCTTGGCGCATCCCCTGGGGTAACGGCGCGCCCGCACCGCCCACAGGCACCACGGCCCGCGAGGGCGCCGGGCTGGAAGCCCCGTCGCCGCGGGCGGCGCCGCCGAAGACGAAGCCGACGGCAAAGGCCGCTGCGCATCCAAGCCTGGCGTTGATGAGCACGGCGGGACCCTCCTCGACTGGGCGGGTCAACTTACGCCTCAGGCGAGTGGGAGGCCAACGCCGCGGGAGGGCTGCTTTCCTCACGCGCGCCGACGGCTGTCGAGTACAGGGGATTCGTTGCCGGTGTCGCCACCCGGCAGAACGGTGCTTTGTCACGGGACCGCGGACGGGGTCGCTTCTGGCTTCTCCAGCAAGGCCTCGAAACGGGGATCGGGCCGCAGCGGGGCGTAGAGCGGATCTACGCGCAAGATTGCCGGTGTGAAGCGCCGGCGCCGGGCAATCAATTCGTCGAGGGCGGAAAATGCCGCATCCGATTGCCCGGTAAGCATCGCCACCTCAGCCGACCGCTCGAGGTATTCGTCCCGCCCCCCTGGAGTATCGAGCAGTGCCGCGGCGGCCCGGAGGTGATCGAGCGCCTCGTCGGTCCGTCCGAGGCCAGCCTTCGCCAGGGCCATGTTCGAGTTCCATTGCGCTGCGAGGCCACGACTGGCTGCATAGGGACCTTGGCTTGAGAGTTCCTCGAGAGCGTGGCCGTAGGCGACACGCGACTCTTCGCGATGACCGAGGATGAATTGTAAGCGCCCCGAGAGGAGGTACCAGTGTTGTAGGATCAGCGTGTCCGGCACCGACTCGCGAGCTTCGTGCGCCAACACGTGGGTGGCGAGCTTCAATCCTCGTTCCGGCAACCACCGGGAGATGCCCTCGAAGTCATCAGGGACAAAGCGAGCAGAGCCCTGCTCGGCTAACGCGGCGTCGACGACTTTTCTGGCAGGCGCGAGGTCGCCGTCCCGGAGGGCGGCCAACTCTGCTTGTCGTGCCGCCACTCCGACATCCCCAGGGGACAGCTCGCCCGCGCGTTCCAGCGCGCGGGCAGCGTCGGCGAAAGAGCCGATGGCACTGGTATAACTGGCGAGTAACAAGGCCGACCGAAACGAGCGTGGGTCGAGTTCGAAGGCCCGTTTGGACATTTCCACCGCGACGTTCTCTTCGCCGGCGCCCCAAAACACTTGGGCCATTTCGGCCGTAAAGTACCCATCGTTCCGAAGTCCTGCCTGTGCGCGACGGACCTCGCGAAGGGCCTCGGGGAAATCTCCTGTACAGGCGCCGCGAACGACGCCGACCGCGGCCTGGGCTTCCGGGAGAGCTTTCTCCAGCGCCAGAGCGCGCTCTGCCAAAGCTCGCGCCCTGTCGCAATAGGCGGGACCCAGGTGCGCGCCGGACACCACCGAGAGAGCAAGCCAGGCGTGGGCCAATGCGAACGAAGGATCGCGGGCAATGGCCTGCTCAAGCAGCTCATCGGCCCGCTTCGATTGCTCATCGCCCCCGAGCGAACCCGTTCTCTCGTCGCCCGCGAGCGAACCCGTTCTCAGGATGGCGACCGCACGTCGGTAGGCGTCGTCGGCCTCGACGTCTCGCGACGGAGGCCGCTCCAGCATTCGCATTTCCTCCTCGCTCAGCTGACCGCCGAGCGCTCGTGCGATTTCGAGAGCCACTTCAGTTTGGGCCGCGAGCGCATCGGCGCCACCGCGATTGTAGTCCTCCGCCCAGAGCTGCCGTCCGCTCGCTGCGTCGAGGAGTTCGGCCGAGATGCGCAACCGAGAACCCGCCCGCCTAACCGTCCCTTCAAGTAGCGTCGCCACGCCCAGCGTGGCAGCGATCGACTTGAGGTCTTTGGTCGGTTGTCGGTATTGGAGCACTGAGCTGCGCGCGGTCACCTTGAGACCAGGGATTTTCCCGAGCTGGGTGATGATTTCACTATGGATTCCCTCCGCGAAGAGGCCGTCGTTCTTATCCGGCGAGAGGTTCTCGAAGGGGAGCACCGCGATCGAGCGCTCCGGGGGGGCTCGCGACGGCCCCGGACGGATGAATAGGTAAGTCGATGTGAAAAGCGCGATGGCGCCAATTGCTAGCGTGCTCAGCAGCCAGCCTCTTCGCCTCCGGACCCGCGCTACTGTCGGCGGACGGGGCGTCGGCGTCGGGCTGTCCACGGAACGCGGAAGCAGCGCTGCCGTTCGCTGAAGAGCGTCCAGCACGGCCGCGCCGTCCTTAGGCCGATCGACCCGCTCACGAGCAAGCATTTGCCCAACGAGTTCGCCCAGCTCGGGAAGTTCGTGAACCTCCAGCCGCGGCGCCTTGGACTCCGAACTCTTCCCGACAAAGGGAAGCTCGCCCGAAAGCGCAAGATAGAGCAAAACACCGAGGGCAAAAACATCGGTCCGTTCGTCCTCCGGCGCGTCCTCCCATTGCTCGGGAGCCATAAAGCCAGGAGTGCCGCCGCTGACGCGTGTGCGGCCGAAGGCGTGAGCGAGGCCGAAATCGAGAACCTTCACACGGCCGTCCTCGCAAACAATGACGTTGGCGGGTTTCAAATCTCGGTGCACCACCCCTGCGGCGTGTGCGTGCGCGAGACCTTTGGCGATTTCGACCGCGATGCCCACAATCTCTCGCAGGGGAAGGGCCCGCTCAAGCCGTTCCGAGAGTGGCTGCCCACGAAGCAGCTCAAGCACCAGGTAGGGGCCGTGTTCGCACCGGCCCACATCGTAGAGGGTCACGAGATTCGGGTGCGCGAGTTGGGCCACTGCCTCGGCCTCGCGTACAAGCGCCTCCTCGCGCAGCGCAGCGCGGTCGCCAGCTCTCACGGCCTTGAACGCGACCGCCCGCCGCAGCTCCCGGTCCCTGGCTTCCCAGACGATGCCGAAGCCCCCGCGCCCAATTTCTCGCACCAATTCGAAGCGGCCGATGGTGGCGCCAGCAAAGAGCCATTGCTCCCAGCCTTCGCCGAGCTCCTCGTCCGGAACGCGCACCAGCTCGGCCAGAAGGGCGGTAATGTGAGCGGACTGGCCTGCGGTGGCGGGTTCCATTCCCTCGCGACTGGTGTTCTCCGTCACCGACATCCTCGCCCGACGAGCGCCATCCTAAAGACGCATCGAGGTAAGCAACAAGCGACCCACCTGCTTGAGCGCTGTTCACCCAGGCAAAGGTAGCTCTCAGAGCTGGCAAGGCCAGTACGGCGCCCGCTTTCATTGCCGCACCTGGAGTGGAGCGGCGGCGAGGTTGCCTTCTCGAATCGGTCACAACGGGCGCCCGCGGCGTACCTAGGGCTGAAAGCGGCACAAGGTGCCGCCGCACTCCAAGGCAAAAACATGCTCTCCCTCGTCAAACCTACGGTAATCATCGCTTTGGCCCTGTGTACGTTCTTTGGCCAGGTGGTTGTTTTGCGCAGCCTGGTTGCTGCGCCTCTTATCGAGGCAATGGTGGCGCTCGACTCGAGGAAACCGGACCAGGCCTCTCAAATTCCCCGGTGTGCTGCTCCTGAGCATGGACTCGACGAGACGGCACCGGCTCTATGCCGTTAGCTTTGAACAAGTCCCCGCTGCAGCACCTCTGGTTAAGCCTCATCACAGCAGCGAGCTGTCGCCGTTCGCGTCACAGCCGAGGTAGGGTTCTCTCGGTGACAGTCGTTTGGTAGAGCGTCCGCGTCTGGTGACCGGCCTGGTCTTCAAAGGCAGGCAGGACCACCCACGGGGTCTTGGGGTACCCCCGTCCCATTCGGGGAAACGCTTCGGAGACCCCTCCCCGTTCGCCTACGTGGGCGTTAGCGACGCCGTTAGCGTCGCTGGACGTACTGCTCGCACAGTGAAAGCTCGCCAGTAACAGCCGCCCTTCGGGGCATCACGTCGTGGTCGTTTGTTCTGGCACAGGGCGGCATGTTCCCGGTCCATCGGCTGACAGTTCCTGCTCTCGCCGTTACCAGTCACGAAGCAAGTTCAATTGCCGCGCGGAAGCCCAGTTCGCGATGTCGATCGCGGCATTCCTCGTCATGATGGAGGTGTTGCTGCCGACCTTGTCTGTCAGCGAGAAGACGCGGCGCCTCCTGCCGGGCGCGCTGTCGCTGACCATGACGCGGAGATGACCAACATCGGCGACGCGCTGCGCAGCGGCGCTCGCACTTCAACGTCAAGCTGCCGCTCGATGCCGCACTGACAGTGTTGGTTGCCACTGCCCCCGAAGACGCTCAAGCCCTGCGGTGGCCCATTGGCCCCATTTTCTCGTCGCGAACGTTCAGCTCGCCCCGCCTTCGTTGTCCCGAAATCGTTCGTCACCCAATCCGGGATTATCCTCTGGCGGATCCCGGTTTCGCGTTGCGACCTCGCGCATACTGTGATCAGGTTTGTGGATGCATGGATCTAGGGTCGGGCGCCTGGTCGGGGTGGCTCTGGTGTTTCTGGCGGTGCCTGCGCGGGCTCAGGCCTTGGTGCAGCTCCAGCAATTGGACAACGCCTCTAGCGCCCAGCAAGTGACCCTCACGAACCCCGTGGCCGTCTCCGGAGCGCTCTTGGCGGATTCCACGAACCAGTTCCTGGAGCAAGGCAGCACGGGGGAGGGCGCCGCTGACCTGACGACGGGGACGGTGCGCGTGTACTCCAGTGGGAAGATGCTTGCGACCGCACCGTCCAGGGACGGGTACACGTGGATGCCGATCGCGACCGCTGCAATCTCCGACACCATTACAATCGCTGGACCCGGATTGACCGTGACCGTGACACTCACGTTCGTTGTGGACGGAACGCTCGCGATCACGCCGACCGTCGGGGGGTACCCGCCCTCCGCCGAGTTGTACGAGACCCTCTCACTGGGTTGCTCCCTCGGCATTAGCCCCAACTTGGCAAACCAGATGTCGTTGGTCTCGCGGCACTACCTTGCGCTGGGGGACGCCGGGCCGAGCGATATGACGGGCATCACCACTTCGCGCACGGGCGATCCGACAGCGACTGTCGTCGCGACTGGCCTCGACAACAACGCGCCGGTCGTGACCATGAATCTCCATAACACGGTCACGGTGGGCCAACCCGTAAGCGTCGGGTGCAGCACGGAGGCTCAGAACTACGTCGACAGCCCCTACTACCACCTGGTCGCTGACCTCGGGAACACCGGCCGGATGTCGATCACGCTCCCGCCGGGGTACTCGTACACGTCGACGTCCGGTGTGCTTCTCACACAGGCGGACGGCGGCGGGCTCCTCCTTGACGGCGGCGGCGCGCCGAACGTTAGCGACGGCGGAACGAACGACGGAGGCTCGCAAAGCTCGCACGACGCAGGGTCGACCAGCGGCGATGCAGGTGCAACGCCCCCGGGAGCCGGAGGATGCAACTCCGCGGGCAGCGGTGACTCCTCGCTGGGCACGATCCTCCTCGCAATGTGCGCAGCGCTCATCGGAGTCTCGCTGCGCCCCCGCTCCGAACGAGCGCGCACCTAGTACTACCCGGTCAGTTGGGACGTCGGACCGTCGTGATCTACCACGGGCATGACCCCAGCCCAGATGCGTGCGCTCGACCGGGAGCTGTCCTCGTACTTCGAGTCGATGGTGACCGGGATGGGTCGCGCAGAGCGCCGACGAGCGATGGAGCTGTACCTGACGGGACTGCTGCTCGATGGAGAGCGTAAGAGCATCGAGCCCATGGCCGGACGTCTGGTGGACGACGCACGGCACACCGAGGCCATGCGCCAGCGGTTGCAGGAGTGCGTCACTGTCTCCGACTGGAGCGACGCCGAGATGCGCCGCCGGCTGGCTTCGAAGTTGGACGACGAGCCGGGGGTGGAAGCGCTGGTGGTGGACGACACCGGCTACCCGAAGAAGGGGAAGCACTCGGTGGGAGTGGCACGGCAGTACTCGGGCACGTTGGGACGGACCGACAATTGCCAGGTCGCAGTCAGTCTTCACCTCGCCGGGGAGCAAGGGAGCGGATGCATCGGCATGCGGCTTTTCCTACCCGAAGAATGGACGTCGGACCGAGAGCGCCGCCGAAGCGTCGGCGTGCCCGATGACGTCGGCCACGAGCGGAAGTGGGAGCTGGCTCTTCGCCTCGTGGACGACTCCCTGCGGTGGGGAGTGGGCAAGCACGTGGTGCTCGCTGGCGCAGGCTATGGCGACTCAAGCGAGTTTCGCGATGGCCTGAGTGCCCGTGGCCTGCCGTACCTGGTCCGAGTCCAGGGGACGCACACGGTGTGGCCTCCAGGCGCGAAGCCGAAACCGCCGGCGTCATCCGCCGGTCGGACGGGGCGGCCGAAGAAACGCTACTCGGCGGAAGGCTTCCAGCCCTGGAGCATCGAAGCTCTGGCACCACAGGTGCCAGAGGAGGAATTTCACCGCGTCAGCTGGCGCGAGGGCTCCCGCGGCGTGCAGTCCTCCACCTTTGCGGCGCTGCGCGTGCAAAGCGCCGAGCGGCGTACCAAAGGTAAACCGCCGAGCCTTGAGCAGTGGCTGTTGCTGGAATGGCCCACCACCGAGACGCAACCCACGAAGTACTACCTCTCCTCGCTCCCACCCGACACGTCCCTCAAGACGCTGGTGCGACTGGCCAAGCTACGCTGGCGGGTGGAGCGCGACTACCAGGAGCTGAAGCAGGAACTCGGTCTGGACCACTTCGAAGGGCGGACCTGGCGCGGCTTTCACCACCACGCCACCCTCTGCGCCGTCGCGCACGGTTTCCTCGCGCTACGTCGGGCCCTTTTCCCCCCGGAGCCGCGTGCGATGGACGCTGCCCATGGTGCGACGCCAGCTCCAGCAAGTGCTCCTTCGCTGGGTCGGCTTCTGCCCGCTCTGCCGTCAGCCGCTCAACTGGGCCGCACCGCCTCGCGGACCGTCACGCATGTGATCAGGTCGTACTAGCCCCCAGCACCATTATGAGTCCGCAGCGCGCGCGCAGCCTCGACATCTCGGACTCCGCTCTACCGCGTCTGCTGCGCCGCTCCCTCCTCCCGCTTTTTTCGCGGCCGCTAGCAGCGTGCCGAGCCGCCGCATATAGGAAGCGCTGAGCGTCGCGCGTGGCGGCACCGGGAGAACTGGTCGGGAGCGTCCCGAACCAGACAGGTCGACGCTCCCTGATCGTGTGAGAGCTGATGGCTGCTGGCAGTGGTTGTTAGGCGTCGGCATCGCCCTCGCGACGCCCTTGCCCACACCTTGCCGCAGAGAGCCCTCCGCCGAGTCCTCGCACTCGCCGTGCTTTCGTCAGGCGTAGCCATGGGAGTCAGCCTAGCCCAGGGTGGTCGGCTGCCCGTTAAGGGCAAGTCTGGTTGCAGTCAGACAGCTCGATGGAGAACTCGTTCGAAATGGCGACGTAGGTTCCACCGTCGCTGTCCGTCACTGTCCACGTGGGCGCGTCGGTGCAGCTGATGCTGCAAGGCGAGCTAGTGCAGCAGATGGTTCCATTGGTCAAGTCGAGCACACTCACGGTTTGGCCAGGCGGCACGGGCACCGACACGGTGTAGGGCCCCTGCAGGTTGCAGCTGCCTGCGGCGGACATAAGCTCGACGTGCGTGGCGGTGATGGTCTCGCACGAGCCGTTGGCCATCTTCACGTTCGTCACAAAGGGCGTGTTGCACATGGTGTACGAGTCCGGGGACACCGCCGTCACCGTCACCGGTCCCCCACCAACGCAGACGGCCGCGGTCTCAGTGACTGTTCCGGTGGAGTCCGTTGCCGAGAGCGTGAAGGTGGTGCTGGTCGCCACCGTCGCCGTCGTGCTTCCGGACGTCAGTGGGGTGACGGCTCCCACCCCCTGGTTGATGGAGAGCGAGGTGGCGCCGGAGACGTCCCAGGCCAAGGTGACAGTCCCTCCGTCGACAGGGAGGTTGGCCGGGGTGGCCGTGAAGCTGGAAATGATGGGGTCCGTGCCGCTGCTGCCGCAGTTGCATCCAGGCAGAACCAGCCCAGCGGCCAGCAACACCGTGCGCAGCTTCATTGGTGTCCCCTCTCCCCACGAAAGCCGTGAGGGCCAACGCCGAAGGATAGGGCCTACCAGGTGGCTCCCCCCCCCGACCAGTGCATTCGTCCGGGGCTCGAGTGCCGTGGTTGCCGACGCATTGGGCTGTGGCGACGAGTGACGCCGAAAACCGTTGGCGCAGGACTTTTCCTGAAGGGAGCTCGGCCAAGGGTGCACCGGGGGCCGCGTTGGCCAGCGTCACCCCCGGCGAGTCTCGAGGGCACGACTCGCCACCCCGGTGACGTCTTTTCAGGGAGCGTACTTGTCAATCAGCGGTCCAAACGCGGCGTCGAGTTCCGTCGCCGCCGGAGGGCTCGCGCAATTGGTGGCTGTGACGAAGGCGAGGTTTTTCGCCGGCGCGAGCCAGGCGGTGGCGTACCACAAGGTGTTGCTGCCGGAGTGGGTGAGCGCCGTGCCGCCCGCCCAGCTGCGGGAGACGACGAGCCATCCGCAGGCGTAGTCAGAGCCGCTCGGGGGAGTCTGCAAGTGCTGCAGCGTGGCGGTGCTGACAAGCGAGGTGGGCTCGCCACGCGCACCTGCCAGGTGGAGCGCGAGAAATTTTCCCCAGTCGGGGAGCGAGCAGTGCGCGGTGCCCGCCGGCCCCAGGGACGGGGGGTTGTCGGCGAGGGGGTTGCCCGGGTCCAGAGGCGTGAAGGAGCCGTCGGCGTTGGTTTGGTGACCCCAGGGCTCATTCACCTGCCCTGGGCTCCCCGGAGCACCGAAGCCGCAGGACGCCATTCCCAACGGTCCCCACAGCTGGGTGGTGATCAGGTGCTCCCAGCTGTCATTTACCACCCGCTCGAGCGCCGCGCCCGCCACCATGTAGCCGGCGTTGGAGTAGACGAAGGTGCCGGGCGGCTGAGCCGGCGGCAGAGCGAGAAGCGCACGCACTGCAGTCGTTCGTGCGTTCGGGCTTGAGCCGTCACTCCACATTTGCGCCCAGATGTCCGCCGGAATGGTTCCCGGCATGCCGCCGAGGTGGTGGAGAAGCTCGTCCAGCGTGACGTTGAGGAAGCCGGGATGAATGGTTTCGCCGGCGAAGAGCGTCCCCAGGGTGTCTGAAAAGTGCAGCGTCCCCTCGTCGACGTAGATGCCGAGAAGGGTGGCCGTCATTGCCTTGGTGTCCGAACCCAGGTGCCACTCGTCGCTGCTGGTGACTCTCGTCGCGTCGCCGAGCTTTCGCACACCGGTGGCGCCGAGGGCCAGCAAGGTTCCCCCTTGGAAGACGGCCCCACCGAGGGCCGGCAGCCCTGCGTCCGCGCGGAAGGGCTCCAACGTCAGGGAGAGGTCGTCCACCCCAGCGCTGGAACAGCCCGTGGCGCCGAGGGCCAAGACGACGACGAGTGCGACGCGTATCCGGCTCCAGTCCGTGGACGCTTCAGTCGCCGCTAGGGGAAACCCGGGGGCCCGGCCCGCACGCGCCCCGGCTGCTCGGAGAGTGCACAGGACGCGTGGGCAGCGCTGATTCACGTTGGCGGGTTGCTTCAACGGAAAGGCTAGCAAAGCCCGCGAGTCGCCGTGGACTTATGACAGCGTCGAATCGTCTGCGACCATCTTCGTCCCTAGGCAGGTGTTTCAGGTGACGACGACAGGAGGTGACTTGAGTGCTTTTAGTGGAAGGTGTGGCGCGGCGCCGACGGACATCACGCTCACAGCGCCACTCCTGAGCTCTCAAGCGACATTGGCCAACCCACATCGAGCGATCTCCTTGTCACATGGACTGGCGCCAGCCTGGGTTCGACCGTGTTTGTTTTGCTCTCTGACGGACACGTGACCGCGCAAGACCACAGCCGCGACCGCCCAGTGGCACGCTGACCGGAAAGCAAGGCGGCCCAAGATGGCGAAGCTCGCCGCAGATGATGAACTGCGTCGGTACGTCCAGGACCGGCTCGCAGGCGTAATTGCCGCTTCCGATGGGACGAGCGTCCCCGGCCCCAACGTGCACTGGAGCGGTCGTCGCCATGGTCCCCGTCAAGACCGACGTTGGGCGGCCTCATGGAGCCCGGAGCAGAACAGTCGAGGAGCCCGCTCGGCGTCGCTTCGTCTCAATGTCATTCACGTATTTGAGCGACGGCCACCTCGCGACGAGCCTGCGGTCGAGTGGTTTCTGCTGACGAACCTGCCCATCGATTCACCCGAAGCGATTGCCTTCGCGGTGGACTGCTACCGCGGGCGGTGGGTGATTGAAGAATTCTTCAAAGCACTGAAGACAGGCTGCCAGTACGAGCGACGGCAACTTGAGAGTGCTCACAGTCTTCTAAATGCCCTGGCCATCTTGGCCCCGGTGGCATGGCGGCTCCTCCTCCGCCGGCACTTGGCTCAAACCGATGAGCGGGCGCCAGCGACAGCAGCGCTCACGCCCAAGCAGCTCGAGGTGTTACATGCCGTGGCGAAAAGACCCTTCCTACGAAACCCACGGCCCGCGAGGCGATGCTCGCCGTCGCGGCCCTGGGCGGGCACCTAAAGAGCAATGGAGACCCTGGCTGGCTCGTCCTTGGACGGGGGCTACACGACCTACTCCTCCTGGAACTCGGCTGGCGCGCCAGGGAAGAGGCCGAGAAGTGATCAATCGTGAGAGGTAGAGCCAGCCCTCTCGGGTCGGCACGTAGGTGATGTCCGTGCTCCACACGCGGTTCGGTAGATGCGCCTGAAAGTCGCGCGCCAGCACGTTCGGCGCGACAGGTAGAGTTGAGTCGGACGTCGTCGTCCGGACGAAACGGCGCTTTCGTCGAGCGCGGATGCCAGAGAAGCGCATCAGCCGCGCCACCCGGTGCAGCCCGACAGGACGGCCTCGGAAACGCAGCTCGGCATGCACACGCGGGCTCCCGTATGTCCGGCGGCTCTCCTCGTGAATGGCCGAGATGTGGACAGTGAGCTCCCGGTTACTTCGGCTCCGAGCAGACTCGGCGCGATGCGCCCAAGCGTAGAAGCCGGCGCGCGAGACGCCGAGCAGGCCGCACATGGCAGCGACCGAGGTGGATGGCTCCTCCGCCTTCTCCGCTTGAATCCGAGCAAATTTCACTTGGACTCCTTGGCGAAGAAGGCCGCCCATTTTTTTAATAGGTCACGCTCCATCCGCAGCGTGCGGTTCTCCTGTCGAAGCTTCGTCAGCTCCTGCTTCTCGGCGGTTGTCAAAGCCCCCTCCGGTCCCTTGCCCTGGTCGACGTCGGCCTGCTGGACCCAGTGCCGCAATGCGGTTTCGGTCAGGTCCCGCGTGCGACGTCACCTACCGTCTTGCCGCTCTCCCGGACCAGTTTGCCGGTCTCAGCTTTGAACTCTGGGCTGAACTTCCGCCGTGCTCGCCTCGCCATCGTGGACATGTACACCCCTCCTCAGGTGTCCACGAAACGAGGGGAGGCTCATGGCGTTAGCGGCGCCGTTAGCGTGCCCCCACCGTCAAGCGTTGAGCGGCCTGACGTCCTTCGGGTCGGCCCACACCTTCGTCTTGGGATGCAGCAGCAATAGGAACTGAGCCTTGCGGTGGGGACAACCGCGTGACGAACAAACTCGTTGAAGCGCTCCGCACCGCGCGCTTTCGCCGCGCTACTTCATAAAGCCATGGACGAGCTGCGCAATCTGATCCGCTGCAGTGTCGAGGGCAAAATGGCCCGCATCGAGGACGTGAACCTGAGCGTCCGGTACGTCCCGGCGATAGGCTTCCGGCTCCGAGACGTCGAACGACGGATCATACTTCCCCCAGATCACCAGCATGCGCAGCTGCGCCTCGCGCATCCATGCTTGCCATTTTGGGTAAGCGTCCACATTGGTTCGGTAGTCGTAGAAGAGGTCGGTTTGAATGTCTGACTGACCGGGCTGGCTGAGAAAGGCAGATTCTTCAGTCCAGAAATCCGGGTCGTATCGTTCCCAGTCGGGATCGGTCCCCAGGTGACGCGTCCGCGTCGTCTCCAGCGACAAGAAAGTGGTGCGAAACGCGTTCTCGTTGGCAGCGCGATCGGCCCAGAAGGCCCGCCGCGGCTTCCAAATCGCTCCCAGGCCTTCGTTGTGCGCCACAGCGTTCTGGACAATGAGCCGCACAATCCGCTCCGGATGCGCCAGTGCCATGCGAAAACCTACCGGACCTCCGTAGTCCAGCATGTGGAGGCTGTAGCGCGAGAGCCCAAGGCCTTCTGTGAAGTGGTTCATAATTTCGGCGCAGCGATCGAATGTGTACGGGAATCTAATCCTGTCTGGCCAGTCGCTGTGTCCGAAGCCAGGGTAATCGGGCGCAACAAGGTGATAGCGGTCGGAACACCGGGCGAGTAGTGGCTCGAACATCCGCGAAGAGGACGGAAATCCGTGCAACAGCAGCAGCGTCGGCGCTTCTCTCGGGCCTGCCTCTCGGTAAAAGATCAAGAGCTCATCGATCCGTGTCCTTCGATAACAGGTTGGGTGTTCCACGGGACGCTCTTTCTCGCTTGAACTCAGGGAGCACTACGAGGCACCCGTACCGCCAGCGCTCAGGCAGGCAGCCGGCGATCGCCGCGCCCCATTGCTATCAGCGCACATCGGCCACCAGTCCACTTGCGCAGCCACGCAGGTGCTGGTCCTGCGGTTCTTTTCCGTCGTGCTCTACTGCGGGTTCCATTTCCGTGCTCTCCTGGGTATCTATAACGGCACCTCTGGTTGAGCCTCGTGTCAACACGGAGCCATCGCCGTTATGGGCGACATTCGAACACAGTGATTTCACCTCCTAAAAGGTAGGCTTCTCCTCGAGAAAAGTCGTCTGGTAGAGCTTCCGCGTCTGGTGACCGGCCTGGTCTTCCAAACGTGCAGGCATTATCGCTATAGGCTTGGCTGGGGTACCGCCGTGTGAGTTTAGGGGCTCTGGCGGGGGTTGGGCGCTCAATCCGCCGCTTACGGAGGGTTGGCCGCCCGATGGCAACGTGATAGCCCGCTCCCACCACTCTCGGAAGGAGATGCCATGCGCCGATTCCTTCGAACAGCATTCGTCCTGTCCTCGGTTGTTCTAGTTCCCCGCGCCCTGGCCGACGACAAGGCCAAGCCTCCTGAGGCACCCAAGCCGGCACCCGCGCTGGTTGGAGCGTTCAAGGGAATGACCGGCACCTGGAACTGCAAAGGTAAATTCCAAAAAATGGACGGCAGCGGGACGATGGATAGCAAGTCCAGCATGGTCCTCAAGTCCACGCTGGATGGGTTCGCCTACTCCGGCGACTACCATGTCGACAAGAACGCCATGCTGCCGAACGGAATGAAGGTCCAGATGTTGTGGGCCTATGACGCCGCCAACAACAAGCTCATCGAGTTCTACGCCGACAGCTATGGCGGCATCGGCCATGGGATATCCGACGGTCTTAAGGGCGACTCCGTCGTTTGGGATGAAACTGGCGTGATGATGGGAAAGGCGAACAAGTCGCGGGAGACCGTGAAGCAAATTTCAGCCAAGGAAATAATGCTGACCTTTGAGATGGAGACGGATGGGAAGTGGTCGACGATGGGTACCGACAACTGCAAGAAGTAGTCGCCCAGACGCATACGGCAGGACCGCAGAACGGCACCCACTCAAAGCCGCGGGTCGCGCCGGTTTGAGACTACAGTCGCAACGCTGGCGGCGCGCAAATAGAATTGCGTTCGGCGTCGGTGCAAAGCGTCGCTTGGGAAGCGATAGTTTGCCTAACAACATCACTAGTTAGGTTATCTGGTAGAGCGTCCGCGTCTGGTGACCGGCCTGGTCTTCAAAACCAGTGGGACGGCGCGCGAGCGTCGTTCGGGTGGTTCGATTCCGCTGCTCTACCGTTGTGGACTTCCTGAAACTAGGAAGGGAAGAGGTAGCTAGGGTCTCGGTTTCGCCGCGCCTCAACCTCGGCGCTTGTCATCGGCGACTTGGCCGACGACGGTCCCGCGGCCTATGTTTTCGACCGGGTTTGCTCCCGGTGGAGCGAGTCATTCCGTCCTCAACCTGAGGGCCGCTCGGGGAGGGGCCTCACCCCGCCCCCAGCGTTCGTCGAGCGAGACTGGGTACAGCGTGCGACGTGTCTAAGACGCACAAGTCCAGTCGCCGCTCGGGTTTTGGACGCAGAATTTGCGGCTTTCGGGACCCGTCCCCGAAAATGCCATTGAGAATCAACGTTGGCTCGGCCTTTGCTGGCTCTCGCAGCAGATTGGGGCGACCTCCTTTGCTCCAGGGCCGAGGCCAAATGCCGAGTGAAGACACGGTGGCCACACTCCGTGACTTGGTGCCGGGAAGGGACGCCCGCGTCCTGACGCTCTCGGCCGGGCTTCGGCCGGAGGTTCGGCGCCGTCTACGAGAACTCGGGTTTGGCCAAGGCGAGCTCGTGCGCTGCCTCCGGGCGGCACCACTCGGCGGGCCCCGCGTCTATTTCGTCTCTGGTGCTGCCTTCGCGCTGGAGGCTCCCCTGGCCGAACAGGTGCACGTGAGGCTTTTGGCGAGCCATGGCAACCGCTGAGCGCTCTGATGTGCTCTTGGTGGGAAACCCCAACTCGGGCAAGAGCCTTCTCTTCAGCCGACTGACTGGCCTGAAGCAAAAAGTCGCCAATTACCCCGGGGTGACGGTGGAGGTCCGCTCTGGCCGAACGGCGGGAATGACGATGCTGGACTTCCCGGGCATCTACTCCCTCGAGCCGCTTACCAGCGACGAGCGAGTGGCCATCGCTCGGTTGGAGGGTGCACTGGAGACCGCCTCCACGCACGGAATTGTGTGCGTCCTCGACGCCACTCGGCTCGAGCGAAGCCTTTATCTGCTGCTCGAGCTGCTACCTCGAGCCCAAGCGGCAGCCGTCCCTGTCCTCGCCGCGGTCAACATCATCGACGAAGTCATTTCACGGGGGGCCCAGGTGGACGTCCAAGGGCTCCAGCGAGCCCTCGGCTGTGAGGTGGTCGCCGTCTCGGCGAAAACCGGAGAAGGCCTCGCCGAACTGCGCTCCACCCTCGAGCGCTGGCACGGCCCGCGGCACGTACCGGCTGCCGCCCCGCAGCCGAGTGTTTCACTCGAGGACCGCAAACAGAGGGCCTCCGCGCTGGCGCGACAGTATGGGCCTTCCGCTGAGGTGCTGCTGCGGAGCCAGGAGCGTGTGGACCGGCTCGTGCTCTCTCCGCGGCTCGGCCTGCCCATCTTTGTGGCAGTGATGACGGTGCTTTTTCAAGCCGTCTTCACCTGGGCCGCCCCGGTGATGGCGTTGGTGCGACGGCTGGTGGAGGTGACGGGAGGCTGGGCCGCGGCACTCTTCCCACCCGGCATCGCCGCGGACTTCGTCCGCGACGGGCTCTTCGCAGGCGTGGGCTCCTTTCTCGTCTTCGTGCCGCAAATCTTCATCCTCTTCGTCGTCATCGGCGTCCTCGAGGATTCGGGCTATCTCGCCCGGGCGGCCATCATCCTCCACCGGCCGCTCGGCTGGTTTGGGCTCTCGGGTCGAAGCTTTCTTCCCCTCCTCTCCGGTCATGCCTGCGCCATCCCCGCGATGATGGCAGCGCGAACCATCGAATCGCCGCGGCGCCGGCTGCTCACCGTCCTCGTCATCCCGTTCATGTCGTGTTCGGCGCGCCTCCCCATCTACGCGCTCATCATCGGAGGGTTTGTGCCAGCCCAGACGGTGCTGTGGGGAACCGTCGGGCTACAAGGTCTGGCCTTCACTTCTGTCTATGCGCTGGGCATCCTGGCGGCCCTGCTCAGCTCTGCCGTGTTGACGCGTTGGGTGCAGGGAGACGTCATGGCCGACGCCCCCTTCGTGGTCGAGCTCCCGCCGTACCGGGTGCCCGGCATTCGACCCATCTTTCTTGCTGCCGCCGGCCGTTCATATGCCTTTGTGCAGCGAGCGGCGCCGGTCATCTTCTGGGTCGTCGTTGCAGTCTGGGTGCTGGGGTATTTCCCAAAGGGTTCTGGACACCTCGAACAGTCGTGGCTGGCCTGGAGCGGGAAGTTGGTCGAGCCTGTCTTCCAGCCCATGGGCGCCGACTGGAAGAGTGCTGTCGCCATCCTCACCTCTTTCGTTGCCCGAGAAGTCTTCGTCGGGACGCTGGGCACTCTGTATGGCCTGGAGAATGCGGGAGAGCGCCTTAGGGCGCTCTCGACGCAGCTGCACACAAGCGGCATGACGGCTGCGGGCGCACTTGCCCTCCTCGTCTTCTATGCGCTTTCGCTGCAGTGCGCCGCCACCCTGGCCGTCATGCGCAAAGAGACCGGGAGCACCCGCATTCCCGTCCTCGCCTTCGTCGGCATGACGGTGCTCGCCTACAGCGCCGCGGTGCTGACGTTCCAGGTTGCCCACCTATTCGCGAGGTGACTTCGGACTGCCACGGAGGTGGGCGGGACCCTCGCTCCGGGAGGGGCACGGTCCGCAGCATGAGAAAAATGGCTGAAGGACTTGAGCGCAATCACCCTCCCCTTTAGACCGGACGTTGCCGTCTGCAGTGGCGTATTGAACTGCGCGAGCGAAACCCGGTCGGGCCCTTTCGACGACAACGCTCGACGCCGCCACAGCACGTAGGCGTAGGCGCTCGCGGCGTACTCTGCCGATTCGCGCTCGGTGAGGTGTCGCTGAAAATCAGGCAGCGCTGCACTGGTTGACGCAGGCGCAACTGTTGGGCCCGGGTCCCCGACTGTCGCCGCGTACCTCTCCGGCGCCTGAAGGAGCAGTCGCAGCTCTCAATGGTCGCAAGTTCGGGAGTGTTCACCGACGCCGGCAGCGTTAGTCCGAACCTCCGCTCGCTGATTTGCTTCTCGATGGCGTAGCTGGTCCCGGTGTTCGTCGTGGACGTCCTGCCGCCATGCCACAGTCCCTTCCAGTTCGACACGGCGACTGCGTACCGAAATGCGTCCCAGCCCCGCAACCCTATTTCTCCTCTGAAATATGTTTGCAATCCTTTACTCTTCAAAACCAGTGGGGCGGCGCGCAAGCGTCGCTCGGGTGGTTCGATTCCGCTGTTCTACCGTGGGGGAAGTGCCGAGAATGACAGGGGAACGGACAATGCGGGTCCGGGCCGGTGCCGCCGAAGCCCTATCTCTCCGCCGGAAACGGAGGTGCCCCGTGCGGTTCGCGCGCGTCAGCCTCGGGCGGCGGTGCTTCTGAGGAAGCCAAGTCAAGCACGCGCTGAGACCGGCGCAGGGCTTGAGGGGATTTGGCACTCCCGAGCGTCTTAAGGGAACAGCGAAGTCCTCAGGTTGGCTTCGCGCCGCTTCGGGGGGAGCTGTTGTCAACGGAACTCTCGGTGGAACTGCATGGTTAGAGGCATTCGTCGCCTCCGCGCTAGCTCCGGGTTCCATGCCCTGAGTCGAGCCGGTCTACGGGAATTTCCGCACCTGGGTGACGGCGCAGGCCTCGTTTCCCCTTCCACGCCGAGTCCCTTGGCGCCCCAGGTCAGGCTCCGACGGCAGAAGCAAAGAAGCCGCCGCTCCGAGGGTCAGACTCACCCCACCCCATTCCCGGCGAGTCGTCGCCAATTCGTTCGCCAAGCGGAGTCGAGCCCCAGCCTTCATCGCGCACGGGAACGTGCGTCGCGTCGTCGCTTCGTTTTCTTAGACCATAGGGGGGTTGATAAATGATTCGAACCAACGTCGTCGTCGCAGCAGCTTTGACTCTGGGGCTGGTGCTCTCCGGTTGCCCCGGTAGCGGACAATCGCCGGTCATCGTCCAATTCTCAGCAAGCCCGACCTCTTTGCCCTCCGGAGGGGGGGCGGTCACCCTGACATGGAGCGTCAACGGGGCGACGTCGCTGAGCATCAATCAAGGCGTGGGGGCTGTGACTCCCGCCACGTCAGGCAGCGTTGGTGCCAACGTGACGTCCACGACCAGCTTTACCTTGTCGGCCACCAACTCCTCCGGAACCAGCACCAGCATGGTTCAGGTGACGGTGGGCTCGACGGCTGGGCCGACCATCGCGAGCGTCGTGCCTTCAGCCGGACCAACGTCCGGTGGGACCGTCGTCACCATTACTGGAACCAACTTTCAGTCTGGAGCCACGGTGGAATTCGGCTCCGCAGCTGCCACCGACGTTACCGTCAACAGCGCCACCAGCATTTCGGCCACGACTCCCGCTGGCTCAGCTGGTGCCGTCACCGTCACAGTCAATTCCGGTGGACAGTCGGCCACGCTGCCCGGAGGTTTCACCTTCACGACCGCTTCACCCCCCACCATCACCAGTGTCTCTCCCTCAGCTGGACCGACGGCAGGCGGGACCGCGGTCACCATTACCGGAACCAACTTTCTGGCCGGAGCCACGGTGACGTTCGGTTCGGCGGCGGCCACCGGCGTCACCGTCAACAGCGCTACCAGCATTTCGGCTACCACCCCCGCTGGAGCCGCAGGCGCAGTTAACGTGACGGTGACCAATTCCAACGAAGAGGCCGCTACGCTGACCGGTGGCTTCACCTACACGACTGTGCCAGCACCCTCCATTACGAGCGTCTCTCCCTCCAGCGGACCGGTGGCAGGCGGGACGGCGGTCACCATTACCGGTGCCAACTTCCAGTCCGGAGCCACCGTCCAATTCGGTACGGCAGCGGCCACCGGCGTCACCTTCAACAGCGCCACCAGCATTTCCGCCACCACCCCCGCTGGAGCAGCAGGCGCGGTCGCCGTCACAGTCACGAATCCCGACCACCAGTCGGCCACCCTCAGCGGCGGCTTCGCTTACATCCTGCCAGGACCCTCGATTACGACTGTCTCTCCTGGAAGCGGACTCACGGCAGGTGGGACCGTCGTTACCATTACCGGTGCCAACTTCCAGTCCGGAGCCACCGTCAAATTCGGCACGGTCGCGGCCACCGGCGTCACCTTCACTAGCGCCACCAGCATCTCGTCCACCTCTCCCGCTGGGTCCTTCGGCACCGTCGACGTCACGGTCACCAATCCGGACACCCAATCGGCCACCCTCGCTGGCGGCTTCAGCTACCTCCGACTCATTGAACGCGAGCAGAGCGACGCCACGGCCTGGGGCTGGTACTACAATGAGACGGCGGCTGGGGTGGATACCTTGCTCACCAATAACAATGCACGTCCGGTTGACATTTCTGTGCAAACCGTCGTCAGCGGCGTCCCCTACTTCAGCGTCATTTTTGTAACGAATACCGGGGCCTACGCTACGACGTGGAACTGGTATTGCTGCGATACGGCAGCCGAGTTCGAAGCCCACCTGACCAACTCCCGTGTGATTAGCTGGAGCCCCTACTACAACGGGACCACGGTGCTTTATGCGTCCGTCATGGTTGACAACACCGGATTGAATAATTTGGGCTGGTATTTCGCTGCTGGGAGCGGGTCGTATGTCGGAACCTTCGTCAACGGTCTGTCCAATCAGCGGGTCGTCGACTTGGAGAATTGGGACAACAACGGCACGACTGAATATGCTGTGCTCACCATCTCGAACACTGGAGTCGAGGCTGCTTCCTATTGGGCCTGGTGGTTCGGCATCACTAATTCTGCTCTTGCCACAGACATCAGCAACCACTCCGCCCAGCTTTTGACGTATTCGGACGACCCTGGCCTTAGCAACTACGATGCCACCGAACGAGCACCAGCAACGGCTGGCTGGTACTACCTTTATGGGTTTTCCGGAAGCGACATTGTTACCTTTGCAAACACAAACCATGCACGGCCCACGAGCGCCAGGGTGGAACCGACTTCGATTGCTGGCGGCGTCGGCGGTTACCTATTTGATGTTGTGTTAATTGCGGACTAACGACTCTCTCGAGCACCGGTCGGCGGTAGCACGGCCGGTGCTCGCGCCACTTCAGCGTCGGGGCCTTGAGCAGTACTTCAACGGGACTTCCAAGTCGCCTGGTACCTCGTCAATCCGTCGGCATCGGTAAACGTCTGAAGGCTCACCAGCCCGAGCCCGGTCTGCCGGGCCTGGGCTGCCAGCGCTTGGTAGGTGACGCAGTCCACCCCAATTTCGGAATTTGCCTGGCTGCCCGGGTGAAGCGGAACGAACGTGGCTCGGTATTCGACGCCGCCATCGTTCAGCCGACCCTCCGCCCGGGCCGAATACTCTCCTGCCCTCGTCGCAATGGCTGCCTGCGCGGCGTATGCTGCCGGCATCAACCATCCGGTGAAAGAAGCATACTGGTCGAAATAGTTCTCGTTCGACCAGCTCTGGACAGCGTTAAAGGCGGTCCATAAGTCGTTGTCCAAGTCGGTCGCAAATTGGTTTGCGTTCTCCGGACGCGTATTGAAAAACGCGGCAAAGTTAAACGTGTTGTTAGCGATGACGTCTTCTGTCGCGGTTCCTGGCAGCGAACCGGTATGCCAGTAATTCCCGTATTGATTCACTTCGAAGCCGAAGCCGTACCAGCTGGCCGTTGACGTGGGCGACGTGCTGCCGTCGGGATTGCACTGCGCGACGCCTGGATTGGCCAGCATCTCGCTGAGGCTACTCGGCGAGATAAGTGTCGGCGGTCCGACGTACGTGTCCACGCCAGAAGCAAAGCGGAGCATGTCGACTGCTGACGCAACCCAACCCCCATGCGCCTTCAGCGCCTGCATGTTGAATCCGCCGTAGGGCCAGGGAACGGGGCTTGGCACGTTTGGAAACACTGAAGTTGCGAGCGGCGCTCCCGGGTAGTCGTAGTAGGTGACTTCCTCGGGGAGGGTGTCTGACTCCAGGGAACCGCCAATGACCGTGTCGGAGATGGCTTGCGGCGCGAGCACGTTCTGCTGCAGGTAGCTCTGGTAGGCGCTTCCCGTCACCTGCTCGATGATGGCCCCGAGCACGGCGTATCCAAAATTCGAATAGCAATATGTCGTTCCAGGCGTGTAGGTCAGCGGCTTGTCGAGCATGTAGCGGATTGTGTCATCGGCGCTTGCAGGCCCGGGCTCGCCGAGCGCCGCAGCAATGGCGATGGAGTCGAACATTGGGTCGCCCACGGCCTCGGAGTCCCGGTTCCAACCGCCGGTATGGTTCAAGAGGTTGCGGATGGTAATCGACGCCAGCTGGGGATTCACTGTCGTTCCGGGAAGTGGAAGTAGGTTCGGCAGATAGCTGAAGGCCGGGGCATCCAGCGACAGCGTGCCCTTCTCAACCAGTTGAAGGATGGCGGTTGCCGTGAGCTGCTTGGTAAGGCTTGCGATGCGAAACAGATGGCCGGGGTGAGCTGGCTGTGACGCGAGGACGTCGGCGAATCCGATGGCGCGGGTAAACACCAGTTGCCCATTATGGGTCACCGCGATGGCGCCTCCTGGGACGCCGTAGGACGCCATCAGGCCACCGAGGACACTCTCGTAGGCAGCCTCACTATTCTGAGAGCCCATCCCAACGGCGGGAGGTGCCGAGAGCCATTGCATCCCCAGTTGCTGCTCGCAGGCGAGATTCTCTGCCACCGACGGGCCCCCGTCCGGGGGTCTCTGGGTCACAGCCACACTGGCGGTACTCGCCCCGTTGCCGTTGCTTGCCGTCAAAGTAAAGGTGACCGGCGAGGTGACATTGACCAACACATTGCCCGCCGTCAGCGATGCCACTGCACCAACGCCGTTGTCGATGGTCAGCCCCGTTGCCCCGCTGACGGTCCAGGCGAGCAGGACGCTTCCGCCCCCTGACGGCACGCTGCTCGGAGTGGCGCTGAAGCTGGTGATGGCTGGCGGAGCCGCTGGACTGACCAACGTCACCGACGCACTCGCCGCACTGACCCCGCTGCCGTCGCTCGCCGTGAGAGTCCAAGTGGCTGAGGCAGTGACGTTCACCGACAGAGTCCCCACCGTCACCGGCGCCACCGCGCCCACACCGTGGTCGATGCTCAGCCCGGTTGCGCCGCTCACGCTCCAGGCGAGGGTCACGCTCCCCCCTGCTGAGGGTAGGCTCGACGGGGTCGCTGTGAAAGACTTGATGACGACCGTTGCACCGGGCGGGCAACCAGCGCTGGACAACGTGAGTGCCACGACCGCTGCCAGCGCGAGCTTCCGGACCACGCATCTCCCCCCGTTTCCGCAGGCCGACAAGTGTCAGCAACATCAGAAGGCAACTCGCGAACGGTGTCTACCCCGCTTTAGTTGGCTTGAGGCCCGGGACGAGGGCGAGCGGCAAGGCATCCTGGGCAGGGGGAGCCTTCGCCGCATGAACTGCTCTTGAAAAGAAGCGAAAACGCAGGCTCCAAAGGTGACGCGAACCGTCCGGCGGGGCGGAGAGGATGGCCAACGCGCTCGTCGAGCGAGGAGCCTGAGCGCAACCTCCCCGGGAGTGGCCTCCGAAGCGTGCACTCCTGAGCTGTTGCCGTAAACGTGTTCTCGTCGTCGCCCTCGAAAAGTCCGGAAAGCATTTTTGCCAATCCCCAACTCTGGCGACCGGGCAACCGCCTCCCGAGATTCAGCGCTGACGCGTCAGCGTCATCCCGAAGTGGGATTCGTTTGCGATGGAACCTGACACGACGCGTCTGGGCACATGTTTCTCCCGGCTACTCCGGCATGTGGACCGCAGCCGCTTGGCTCTCACCGGCAGCGTCGCCATCGAAGTCCATCTGGCCGCGGCCGCTCGACCCGGTCGTCGGGAACGCCTGACTGACGTGGACTTCATCGCGGGCGACCTGGACGTGATTGCACCCAGCGTTGCGCTGGGCTTTCTGGTGTCGCACTACCATGTGGCCCAGGTGGGCGTGCCCAAGGCACTGGTGCAGCTTGTCGACCCACGGACGCGACTCCGCCTGGACTTCTTCCCTGACCTCGCCGCCACGCTGCCGCGGGCGAAGTCCATGCTGGTGGCAGGCGAAGTCCTTCTTGTCCTGGACCCGCGCAGCCTGCTCGAGCACAAGCTTCAGACCCTCGCCAAGCCGCCCATCGACGAGAAGCACTGGCTCGATGCAGTCGCGTTGGCGGCCGCCTGTGCTGCGCCGTCACCGGCAAGGCCAGGGCCGTTTTTGCCCGACCGGTACGAGACAGATGTCACGTTGGTGTGCGACCGCTGCCATCGAAGCCGCTCCACCCAGTTTCCATTGGCGCCCAAGGCAGCACTCTTCGAATTGCTCGGCTACGTCTAAAGTCTGGTGGGGCGTTTCCGACACCGAGCGGGCGACGAGGCAGCAGGCCGCTGGGCGATGGTGCCAAAGAAGCTGCGCACGCTGCTGTGACGCGTCAGGCGTCGGCGAATTCCACCGGGAGGACACTCTGCATGTTGCTGCTTGAATCTCTCGGCAGCCTCGTGTGAGGGTTGCGGACCCACATCACATCACCCCAGAGGGGGACACACTTTATGTTGACTCTTCTAGTCGCGCTTTTGGCGACGGCGACATCCGACCCAAAAGCGCTCCCAGCCTCAGCATTGAAGTTGGCCCAGCCCCACTCCGGCACCAATAGCGACGCCGCCGGCGCCGGAGTGAAGGGCTATGGCGGCCGCCATGGGCAGGGCGGCGGCGGCGGGACAGGCGTTCCCGGAATTGACTCACTTCAAAATTGGACCGGGCAATTCACTTTCCCCGGCTATGACAGCAACGGCAATCCCCAAAGCGTCTGGCCCTACGCCATGGTGGGGCGGCCGCCCGAGTCCGGTCGGGTGACGCACTTTCGCGCGCCCGTCATCCCCGTCGTGGTCGAACTTCTCGGCCCCGACGGCAAGGTGGCGACGTCCTTCAACGGCACTCCACTGGTGTTCGACCCCAGGGGGCAAATCCTCCACCGGGTCTTGGAGTCGCCCATCTTCGAGAACTGGCCGTACACCAACGGCGTGACCGAGTGGGCCGACGCCATCCTGCGCGCCGCTTTCTTCAACCGCCTTGGCTCGGATGACGACGGATGGGACTGCGACCACGGCTGGCACAACCTGCTCGACGCGGAGGTCAAGACGACGCGCACGATGCAGATTCCATATGGCTACTGGTTCTACTTCTATTACAACGACGGAAGTCTGGCCGGCGCCGAGGTGGACGACGGCGCATTTTCAAACGCACTCTTTCCACCCACTTACCCCGTCGACAACACCACCGTCATCGGCGCTGCCGAGTTGGCAGGGGACATGACGACGCGCGACATCAGCACCCTGCTGTTCAACAACATCTACTTGTACGAGGGGGGGAACCCCAACAATTGCTGCGTCCTCGGCTTCCACACCTACGACTTCGAGCCGGGCATTCCGAGCAATGGCAACCTGCCGCGCCTCTACGTCTTTAACTATGCCAGCTACATTGGGCCCGAGCTGTTCAACGGTGGGTTCCTGGACGTCACCGCGCTCAGTCATGAAATCTCGGAACTCTTCAACGACCCCTTCGTTGACAATGCAACCCCTTGGTACCTGTCACCCTCTGGCCTTTGCCAAAACAACCTCGAGACGGGGGATGTCATCGAGGGGCTGTCATCCAACGCCGTCTTCACCATCCAAAAGCACCAACACACCTACCACGTCCAAAACGAAGTGCTGTTCCCGTGGTTTGCGTGGGAATCTCCGTCGCCTGCACTCAACGGCGCCTACAGCTTCCCCGACGAGACCACGCTGACAGCGCTGTCACCGCCGAATTTGCTCCCGAACTGCGTCCCCGGGCCGTAAGCAGCTTGCGCTGACGACAGACAGCAGTTGGCCAAGGGGAGCGGCGACGCCGGCGGCGCGCCGCTCCTTGAAGTATTTGTGCACCACCCCGCGCAGCGCGCGGCGGCCAAATGGCGCTGGGCTCGGCCCCAGGGAGACCTGTAGTCTCCCCGGCCCTCGAGAGACTTTTTCGCCACCTCCGGAGAGCCCCCTTGGCCAGACGCATCGCTGTCCCTTTCCTCGCCCTCCTCCTCAGCTGCTGGGGGTGGCTCGGATGCAATACGCCCACCGCAACCAGTCTTGCGCAGACGTCCGACGGGACGACGCGTGCGCTGCCCCGCACCGGCGACGTGCTGCAAATCGCTCCGGACAATGTGGAGGGCGAAGCACTGGTGGACTTCCCTGGCCCCCCGGGGCAGCCGAGTCTCCGCATCGTCACCGGGACGGTGAAGCTCGACCTGGTGGCGCAGAGTGTGGGCTTCATCGTCGGACCGCCCAGCTGGGCGGAGGTGGTGGTCCGCTTTTCACTGACCCCCAAGTTCCCCCTGCGAGGGACTTTGACTGCAGCCAACGGCATCGCCACCCCGACCGCCTTCGACTCCCCCGGGTTTTCAGACCAGAGCAGCCGCACCGGGTTTAGCGTCAAGTCGGTCACCATCGAGCAGCTGCCCAGCGGCGAAGTCGTCTTCTATGTCCGGGTCGCCGTCCGCGGCCTGGCAGACACCAAGCTGCTGCGCATGGCCTATCAGGCCAACCTGCTGTGGACACCTGGAGTCACTCCCAACGGCCAACCGTCCCTGCCACCCCCAGCGCCGACGCCCAAATAGAAAGGGCGCCCGTTGGCGCGCACCCAGCTGCCCCCGGAGGTGGGCTTCTAGGCATTCCCCAGCGGCGCGCTGGGCAGCAGTCTCGGCGGCCGGCGGTGGTGGGTAGCCTGTTCAAAGGCAAACGCCAACCGAAGCAGCGTGGGCTCACTCCAAGCCCGTCCGAAGAAGGAGAGTCCCACCGGAAGGCCGTACACCTGCCCCATCGGGACGGTGATGCTTGGGTAGCCGGCGACAGCCGCCGGGGTGCTGCTGCTTCCGCTGAAGCTGTCGCCATTTATCCAGTCAATGAGGCAAACCGTTCCTTGGGTCGGCGCCACCAGGGCGTCGAGGCGGTAGCGGTCCATGGTGGCGTCGATGCCCTCGACGCGGGACAGCCTTCGGCATTTTGCCAGCGCCTTGCGGTAGGGCGCCTCGGTGAGTGGGCCTTTGGCTTGGGCTTTGAGGAAGAGTTCCTGACCGAAGAAAGGCATTTCTGTCGCCGCATGCTTGTCGTTGAAGGCAATCAGTTCCGCCAAGGAGCGGGGCGCCGAGCCGCCGAGGGCGCCGAGGTAAGCGTTGAGGTCGGCTTTGAATTCGTAGAGGAGCACCTCGAGTTCGGGCTCATCCATGTCCTTGGCGGTTTTGATGGGCGCTGGGTCCACCAGGACGGCGCCGGCGTCACGAAGGACGGCCAGGGCCTGCTCCGCCAGGGCGTCGGTACTCGGGCTGTAGCCAAAGTACACCGGCCGCGGGACACCAATCCTCGCCCCGCGGAGTCCAGTGGGCACCAGCCCCTGGGTGAAGTCCGCGCCGGACGGCATGCCGGTGGCGTGAGAGGCCGAGTCTGCGCGGTCATAGCCAGCCAGCACGCTGAGGAGCAGGGCCGCGTCGCGCACCGTGCGGGCCATGGGACCAGCGGTGTCCTGGGTGTGCGAAATGGGAATGATGCCGGAGCGGCTCACCAGCCCGACGGTGGGCTTGAGTCCCACCAGCGCACAGGTGGCCGAGGGCGAGACGATGGAGCCGTCCGTCTCTGTCCCCACCGCCACGGCACACAGGTTGGCGGCGACCGCAGCACCGGAGCCAGAGCTGGACCCCGAAGGGGTCCGGTCCAGAACGTATGGGTTTCGGCACTGGCCCCCCCGCGCACTCCACCCGCTCGATGAATGGGTGGAACGAAGGTTGGCCCACTCGCTGAGATTGGTCTTCCCCAACAGCACCGCGCCGGCCGAGCGCAGTCGGGTGACGACGAAGGCCTCGCGGGCCACCGTCGCCTCCAGCAGCGCCAAGGACCCGGCGGTGGTGTGCATGCCGCCCGCGGTCGCGATGTTGTCTTTCAGAAGTACCGGGACGCCGTGCAGTGGCCCTCGGAGGCTTCCCGCCCGCCGTTCCGCGTCAAGGGCGTCCGCTTGCGCGCGCGCTTCGGCGTTGGTCTCGAGGACTGCGTGCAGCGTCGGGTCCAGAGCCTGAATGCGGGCGAGGTAACGGTCGGTCAGACTTCGGGCGCTTTCCTCGCCGGCCGCCATCTGACGCTGGAGGTCATCCAGCGTCGCTTCCTCAAGGGGAAACGGCTGCCCGGCGTCGGCTGGCAGCCCTTTGGCAGCGGCTGCAGAGGCTGTGGCGCGCACCCCCACCGCGGCAACGCCGGTGGCCACACCGAGCTGCAACAGCGCTCTGCGTGAAAGGGTGCTGCGCTTCGAGGCTGTGTCTTGACGTGACATGGGTTGCTTCATATCCCGCCCTCGCAGCGGCCGTGGTAGATGTCGCTCGCCTGTTTTTCAAACTGGGGAGGTGCGTCGATGTCCCGTCTTCGCCTGGCAAATGTCCTTTGTGTCGCAGTCGCGCTTTCCACCCCGGCCTTCGCGCAAGATGCCGGCACTCCTCCGGGGCCGGCTGGCTTTCGGGGAGACTACCTGAAGGCAACCGGTCGGCTCGAGCAACAGATTGTCTCCCTCGAGCAGGCCATGCCCCAGGCGAAATTCACCTGGCACCCCAAGGGGGCGCGCTCGGTGGCGGAGGTGTACTTGCATGTTGCTGGAGGCATCTACTTCTTGATGGGGCAAGCGGGCCACCCGCCGCCAGCCGACGTCAAGGCGAAGATGGAGGCCAAGAAGTGGGAGTCGCAGACGACGAATAAGGACGAAATTAAAGCCATTCTCACCTCTGCCTTTGCCTTCTTGCGTCAAGCCGACTTGGACACCAGCGACGCCGACCTGGACAAGACTGTCCAAATGTTCGGCAATCAATTCTCGCAACGCCTGGTGTTTATGATTGTGGCAGGCCACTGCGCGGAGCACCTGGGCCAATCCATCGCCTACGCGCGCGTCAACGGCGTGACGCCGCCCTGGAGCAAGCCCGACGCGAAGAACAAGGGCTCGCGATAGCGGCGCTTCAGAAACGGCCCCGCGACCGTTCCTTCGACGGAAAGATTTTCGACACGTCGTCCACCAGCCAGTGAAGACCGTCTCGACGAATTCCTCCGGAAGCTTCTCCTGGCGCATCTCCGTCGCCAGACGCGGGTAGTCATATTCGAGCGGGATGAAGCGGAACGGCTGGTCCCGCTCCTGCGTGTTGAGAAGCGCGTACCAGACGCAGGTGCGCCCGTCGTTGGCCGGACGGCCGAGGGCGCCGACATTCACCACCCGGCGCCCACTCGGCAACTGGCGCTGCCAGTGCAGTGCGGTTGCGTGCAGAGGAGAACGTCCGCTCCGGCGTCAGCGCACAGCCGCTCCAAGAAGGCATCTGGGCGGTGGACTCCCAGAGAAACTCATTCTGTTGTCGCGGGGAGCCGTGCACCAACAGCAGCCGCTGCGCCTCTAGCTTGGTGTCAAGCCGCGGCGGAAGCGCGGCCAGCCAGGGCCGGTGCGCGGCCAAGGTCTGCTCTAGGGTGTAGGCGTACGAAAGGCGCGCGAAGTGGTTGTCCCGCGGGTGGGTATACCCGCACCGCAGTCCTCCCGGGCGTTCCCCACCGCGTCGTCGTAATTTCCCTGCACCAGTTCCACCTTGGCCTGCTGCAACAACTCGATGGAGCGGTCCGGGTGGGGGCCAAAGCCTCCGACGTCGCCGAGGCAAAAGAGGCGCTCGGCTCCGCGGCGCCGCGCATCGGCGAGCGCAGCCTCGAGGGCGAGCCAGTTGTTGTAGATGCCGCCGAAGAAAGCCGCACGCACGCAAGGACCCTCAGGTGTTGCAGCGGAGCCGTCGAGGACGCACGTCTGACAGGCCGTCCACCCCAGCCGAATGGGCCGGGCCGCCGCGGCCACGCTGGCGCCGAGTCGCGCGCTGCCGTCTTCGACCAGGATGGGGCAGGTGTACACCCCCTGCGCGGCGACGAGCGCCCGCTGGCGCACAGCAGTGAGGATTCCACCGCCGGCTCGAGGGGGGACTCGGACAACGTTTTTGAGATGCCCGGGCTTCGTCGCACCTCGCGGCCAATGTGAAGCAGGGGGAGGATTTGACGCGCGGCTGACGGATGCCCAACTCCGGACGAAGGCGAGGAAGTTGGCGCGCGCTCGTTGCCTTCCAGCCCCTGCTCATGCTCCACCACCGTGACCACCGGACTGAAGCCGGCTTCGCCCAGCCGACGGAGGGACGCGCAATTTTCTCGAAGGTGCCCCGGCCACGCACCACGTCGTTTTGCCGGGCCGTCATTCCGTCCAGCGAGACGCGGATATCGAGTGCATTTCGGCTGCGCGCGAAGGCGGCGGCCAGCCAGTGCACGGTGGCCTGGTCGAGGAGAATTCCGTTGGTAACGACGGTCAACGCGGCGACGTCCAGCGCCCGCTCAACCAGCGTCTGAATGTCCGGGTGCAGGAAGGGCTCGCCGCCGGTGTAGTAGACGTGCCGCATTCCAGCGTCCCGTCCCTCGTCCAGCGCCCGCTGCACCTCCTCGACTCGCATGACGGGAACCTGGGTGGCTTTGGGCCCGCAGCTGATGAAGCAGTGCGCACACGCGAGGTTGCACAGCGTCCCGGTGACTTGCACCCAAAGCGTCTCCAGCCAGCGGAAGGAAACCGCCGGGCCAGCACCGGCCATTGGCCTGAGGCCCGTCCGTCGGACGTCAAAACTCACCCGCCTCCACCAGACTGCCTTGCGACATGGGCCAACCCCTGGACGCCCTTTTTGCAATTGCGAAAGCGGGCACCGGTTGGTGGGCAGGTTACTCACGCACCCGGGCTGACGGCGAGGGCCCCCATTCACCCCGCCTTGCAACCAGCCGGCACGGGCTAGCGCCGAGCCTTCAGCCAAGCCACCACCGCTTGGAGGTCCCCGGCGTTTTGACGGGCTCGAAGCGGGTGGTGGCGGGGTCCCCCGGGGGGACGAGAAGGAAGCGCGCTGGTAAGAGTGGGCGCCCGTCTGGGCGGCGTAACCCAGTGGCCTCAGCCGTCACTTGCTCGAATTGGATGGCTGGCTTTCCGTCCACCTGCTTGCGGACGGCCCGCCAGGGCAAGGGCACCACCTGCGAAAGCCAGGGCTCGAGTCGGAAGCTCATGTTGTTGGTGGAGATGGTGGCGTGCTCGGCGGGTCGACTTTTCCACCAGTTGGAGCTGTCCGCGGAGGCGCACGGCGCCGCGCGGCATCCAGCGGCCCGTAGGCGCTCGGCGCGCCGTGACTTCCACCGTCATGGCAGCGCCGCCGGCCAGGTGCTCGCCGAGCACCACCGCGTCCAGGGTGGCGGCCAGGTTGTCGACGTTGGAGAAGTAGAGGTGTCGCACCCCAGCGGCGTGCAGCTGGCCGGCGACGCCCGAGGCGACGAGGGCGCGGAAGACATCTCCATGTCCAGCCGGTGCCAGGGAGGGCGTCCCGTCGGCTTCACGGAAGAGAGAGCCATCCGGTCGAAGGCGCGGCAGGCTGCGCTGCTGGAAGACGTGCACCGGGACGGGGGACGGTTGAGAGGCCAGCGCGGCCCGAATGGCCTGGTCCGTGAGGTGGGACGTCATGAGGGCCACCGCAATCGGACGGCCCGCGCGGGCGCTGGCGTCTGCAACGTCCTGAAGCTTGAAATCCAAAAACGTCTTGCCGTCGACCACCGGCACCAACGCTTTGACGGCACCGCCGAAGCGGGTACCGGCCCCGCCCGCCACCACCAGGGCAGCCACCTGGCCTGCGCCGAGCGCCGCCTCCCCTGCGCGGCCGCCCGGGCGCCCTCCGGGCTGTCGACCCGCGGAAGGGGCCGCACGTCCTCCGGCAGCGGAGGCTGGAAGGCCTTGCAGCCGGCGACGCCGAGATTCGCCGGCGCGGTAGCGCCGGCAAGTTCCTCGAAAAGGCTTGCTTCGTCCGCGACGGCCATGGCTGAGGAGAATGCCACGGAGGTAGGCCCTTCGAGCAGCAACCCGCGCGGCCCTGGGCTACACCCTTGCCCAGGGAAGACATGAAGAGGGCTCGCACTTGACGGCGTCGCATGGGCCACCCGAGGTGCACGCCGAGGCGCCAGCGCGCGTCAACCTCATTGGCGAGCACACCGACTACGCCGGGGGCTTTGTCCTGCCCTTGCCCTCTTGCTTCACACCCGCGTCGAGCTGCGCCGGCGCGCAGACTTGCAGGTGGTGGCCCGGACGGGGCTGGGCGGCGGAGAGGAGCTGGCCTACCGCCTCGGCGAGGAGCGTCGAGGCCGCGGCTGGCTCGACTACATCCAGGGCCTGACGGCCGCCCTGCGCCACCGGGGACTTCCGTCGGGCGGCGTTGAGTTGGACATTGCCTCGGAGATTCCGGCCGGAGGTGGCCTGGCCTCCAGTGCCGCGCTGGGGGTGGGGGTGCTGCGGGCGCTTCAGGCAGCCTTCGCCCTCCGCTGGACCGCCTCGAGGTGGCGCGCCTTGTCCAGGCCTCGGAGCGGGACTTTGTCGGCGCACCGGTGGGATTGATGGACCCACTGGCGGCCAGCTTCGGCACCCCAGGCCGTGCCCTCTTCATCGACACCCGCTCGCTGGCCATGGAAGACGTCGAGCTGCCGGCCGCCCTCGAAGTGGGCGTTTTGCATTCTGGCATCAGTCACCGCAACGCTGGGGGCACCTATGCCCAGCGCCGGCGCGAGGCGGACGCGGCGGCCCAAGCGCTGGGGTACCCGCCCTCCGGGACGTGACCGCCTCCAGCGTGTCCAGCGCTCCCGCCCGCTGGACCGGCGCGCACGCCACATCGTGACGGAGAATGCCCGCGTGCTGGCCTTCGTCGCCGCGCTGCGCGCGCGAGACTTTGGCGCCCTGGGGCCGCTGTTGACGCCTCCACCGCTCGCTGAAAGAGGACTACGAAATGTCCCACCGGATGTGGACGTCCTGGTCGCCCTGGCCCAGGCTGAACCGGACGTCCTGGGGGCTCGGATGACAGGTGGGGGCTGTGGCGGCGCTGTCCTCTTCCTCACCACAGCCGGACGAGCGTACGGCATCGGCATTCGCCTGGTGGACGTCTACCGCGCAACCACAGGACGTCTGGGGTCCCTGCTGGTACCGGCCGCGGGCAGCTGACAGAAGGACCGCCGGTGGCGCTTTGGAGACGGCTGAGGCCCTCCCGTCGCGCTGACGGGGGCTGCGCTAGACTGTCGCCTCAGCGTGCACCGATTACGCCAGAACCTCGCCCACTGTGCCTGCGGCGTTCCGCATTCGCCTCGCACGCCGCGGCGACGGGGAGCAGCTGGGCGCGCTTTTCGCCGAGCTTGGACATTCGGGGGCCGGGGACACCAGCACCGTGCATTGGGTGCTCAGCCATCCGGAGATTGAGGTGTACGTCGCCGCCGATGCGCAGGACCGGCCGATTGGGCTGCTTTCGCTGTCCCACCGTCCCCAGCTTCGTCTGTCTGGCCGCGTGGCGACCATTGACGAATTGGTGGTCGCCGCTGCCTGGCGCCAAAAAGGGGTGGCTCGGGCTCTCATGCAACGGGCGCTGGAGCGGGCACGCGTCCTCAGCGTCAAGCGGGTGGAGCTCCAGCTGCCGAGTCTGCCCGAGGAGGCCACGGTGGCCTTTTGCGCGGCGATGCAATTTGAGGACGCCGAGCGCGGAGTGGTGGTACGGGCGCCCTAGGGGTGGCTCCAGCCCCTTCAAGAGGGGCGCGAGGCCACGGCGTTCTTCAGCCCGAGCAGCCGGGCGCGCAGCTCATCCGCCACGTCGACGAAGCGGACGCCGATGGCCTTGTCCGCCGGACGCACCCAGGCCACCACCCCGTCCACCGGAAGACGCTCTGCGCCGACCACCAGGCTGAGGGCGAGCCGGCGTCCACCGCGTAGACGGCGCGCGTCCGCAGGCAGAGTCCGCCGAGGGAGAAGTCGAGTGAGTAGGCGCAGGACGCGCGCGGCGTGGACGGCGTCGGTGAGGCGCACCTCAATTCCAGTGGGAAAGCGCGCCTCGCGCCGGCGCTCGACGGCGGGCGGGGTGTTCACTCCACCGACGTCCACGGCCACGCGGGCCGCCAGCCGTGGATCGACGCGGACGCCACGGCGCAGGGGCCGCTGCGCGGCGCGCTCCACCTCAACCATGGTTTGCGTCCGAAGACTCGGCGGAAAAGCGCTGCTCGCGCCCGGCGTTCCACAACTCCAAGTCCACCGGCTGTCGCGCCCTCAGCTCCACCACGATGGCGCTGGGAAGAAGGCGGGCTTGCAGCCGCAGGATGGTTTCGCCGGTGGCTCCGGTCCAGCGAACGGCCAGTCGCAACAGCGTGGCCAGCCTGCGGCCAGGCGCACCTCAGCCGGCTGAAGCCCGTCCATGCCGATGGCTGGCGTCTGGCGGACTTCGACCGTGGTAGCGGGCGACGCGCGCCACCAACTCGCGCTCTCGGTCACGGAGGCCAGGAATCTCCGAGTTTTGAATGAGGTAGTAGGTATGCCGGTGGTGGTGGGTGTAGCTGACGGCATTGCCCATGTCGTGCATCACCGAGGCGACCTCCGACAGCGGCCGGGAGGAGGCGGGGAGCCGGGCGCGGAGCCAAGTTGATCGAAAGCTGAAGCGCGAGCCGAGTCACCTGGGTGGAATGCGCCTCATCGATTGGAAGCGTCGGCCGATGAGTATCGCCGCGTCCGACAGGCTGGTCGTTGGACGGCGATCAATGCGCCGGACCAGGTCGACCAAGACGCCGTCGCGGAGGCCCCGTGCACGGCGTGACCGACTCACCGAAGGTGGTGCACCAGCGACCCAGGATCATGGCGCCGGCCCGGAACTTTCTCCCGCTGTGGGTCAATCCGTCGCCGAGCTGCGCGGGGGAGATCTCGGCCAGCTCCTCCACGGCCTGGGTTATTCGGCGGGCGGTGGCATGGCGGTCCCCTCGGCGGCGGCAAAGGCCACCACGGCGTCGATGGGGCCGCTGCTGCCGAGGCGCTGCGCGGCGTGCGGGCGATGCGGGGCGGCAGCGATTCGGTGAGCGCTTCGGACGCAATCCCGCGAATCAGCTTCAGCTGCTCGCCGGTGACACCGCGACTGGTGCCGACAGCTCGGTCAAGCGGACAGCGCCCAGTCGACACTCCACATGGCGGTGGGGTTTTCGCCGGTGGCGGCGGCGACCTTGGTCGAGCCACCGCCAATGTCGACGCAAAGCGAGCGCGGGAGAGTCCTGCGCAGGACCCGGAGGGTGGTCAGGCGCGCTTCCTCGACCCGGAGGTGCTTCCAGCCGCAGCCGGCCTCGTCGCGGGGGCGCCGGACGCTTCCATCGCGGTTCTTGGCCTCGCGGAGCGCGCTGGTGGCCACTGCCCACGTCCGCGTGGTAGCGCCGGCACAACGCCCCATAGCGGCGCAGTCGACACAGCCGGTCGGGAACCTCCCGGGAATGGCGCCGGTCCGAAAGACGCCTCGCCGGGCCGCACTGGGTCGCGCTCGCTGTGCAGCGACTCCAGAGAGCCGTTGGCCAGCCGGCGGGCCAGCTCCAGCCGCCCGCGTTGGTCCCCACGTCAATGGGAGCCAGCACTGGCTCTGTCAGGGGGATTCGCTTCACTGCACTTTGGGCATTATCAGCTGTGTCCGACCGCCGGCGAGCCCCGACTTGCGCCACCCGCGCTATCACCTATTCGTGACCCGACCGTGCCGAGACCACCGCCACCGGCGACTTGACCGACGCCCGCCTCTTCCTGAATCGGGAGCTGTCCTGGCTGGCCTTCAACGAAAGGGTCCTTCGCGAAGCGCAGTCGCGACGCTCCCGCTTTACGAGCGAATTGCTTTCTCGCACTCTTTGCCGCGAACCTGGACGTAGTCTTCATGGTGCGCGTGGCCGGACTGAAGCAGCAGCTGGCCGGTGGTGTCGCCTCCCCGGAGGCCGACGGGCCGCTTCCCGCCGAGCAGCTGGCCGCCATCTCCGAGGCGGGCCCACGGGCTGGTGGCGCAGGTGGGGCCGCTCTGGTCGGGCCACCTCCTCCCCGCCCTCAAAGCGGTCGGCGTTTCGTTGTTGTCCACCGGAAGCCTGGAGCCGGCCTGGCAAGAGGCGGCCAGGAGCATTTCCACTCAGCGTTTTCCCGCTGTCGACGCCTCTCGCCGTGGACCCGGCCACCCCTTTCCCCCCCTGTATAAGACGCTCAGACTCGCCGGCGTGCTGCGGCGGTGCCGAGCCGCCGCACCCAGCCTGCGGCGCAGGGACCGAGCTGGCTGTCGTCCCGGTGCCGAGCGTCATGCCCGAGCTGGTTCCCCTGCCCTCTGCAAACGGACACGCCTACATCCTGCTGGAGGGACCTGACCTGCCGCTCCTGGCGGAGCTCTTCCCAGGCTTCACAGTGGGCACGCCGCAAGCTTTCGAGTGACACGGAACTGGGCCCTCGCGGTGGACAAGGAGGAATCCAGGACCTCTCGCCTCACTCCAGGACGACCTTGAGCGCGGCGAGCGGGGAGCCAGCGTCCGGCTAGAGCTCGACGCCGGAGCGCGGGACATTATCGAGCAGGAGCTGAAGAAGGCACTCATCCTCACCGCGGAGGACGTTTACCGGTCAGCCGCTGCAGCTGTCGGACTTTGGCGCTGGCCGAGTCGGACCCTCGCCCCGAGCTGCGAGTCCAGCCCTTCTCTCCGGCGCTCCCGCACGTCCTTCGGGACTTGAAAAGCCAGTTCCCTTTCTTCGCCCAGCGCGACGTGCTGCTGCACCACCCCTTCGAGTCCTATGACCCGGCGGGCGTTTCATCGACGAGGCAGCCGACGACCCGGCGGTGCTGGCCATCGAGCAAACCCTCTACCGCCTCAGCGCCGAGAGCCCCATCGCCCAGGCGTTGAGCCGGCGGCAGAAACGGCAAGCAAGTGGCGGTGCTGGTGGAGCTCAAGGCCCGACTGGACGAGGCCAACAACATCGCCTGGGCGCGGCCGATGGAGGAGGCCGGTGTCCACGTGGTGTACGGACTGTCGGGCCTGAAGACGCACTGGAGGTGGCGCTGGTGGTGAGGCGCGAGGCGGGAGGCATTCGCCGGTACGTGGACCTGGAACCGGCGACTACAACGGCGAGACTACCCGGCACTACACCGACGTCTCCTTCTTCACCGCCGGGAGGAGATTGCGGATGACGTCACCGCCCTCTTCAACATGCTGACCGGCTATTCGGTGCCGCCCAAATTCAAGCGGCTGGTGGTGGCGCCCTTCAACCTGGTGGAGCGGCTGCTCCAGCTGATTGAGAGAGAGGCCGACCGGGCGCGAAACGGAGAGCCGGCGCGGATTGTCGCCAAGATGAACAACCTGGTGGACGCCTCCATCATCCGGGGGCTTTACCGGGCCAGCCAAGCGGGGGTCCGCGTGGAACTTTTGGTGCGCGGCATTTGCTGTCTCCGGCCGGGCCTCCCCGGAATCTCCGAGCACATTCGCGTGACGTCGGTGGTGGACCGCTTCTTGGAACACACCCGCCTCTTCGCCTTCGGCGCACGGGAGCGCGCCGAAGGGGTCCTCACCTCGGCGGACTGGATGCCACGCAACTTCCATCGCCGCATCGAAGTGATGGTGCCGGTGGAGGACGTGGGGCTGCGGAGCCGCCTTTTGGACGAGGTGCTGGGGCTCGGCCT
>CAVQKE010000003.1:0-1430411 GCA_963713045.1 uncultured delta proteobacterium | reverse complement strand
TTTGCCGCTCACTTGGTTCGGTTGCGTATGCTTGGTACAGCTCGCGAGTCACGCCAGTGGCACCTAGGGGCGGGGAATTGGTTCAGTTTATTGGCTTAAACCATGACGGCTGAAATCTCGGCTGCGGACGTCGCGGCACTCTCAAAGGGTACGAGCGCTTCGCCTATTCTCGAGGCCGCGGTGCAACTGCTCGACAGCCGGGTTGGCGCTGTGGATCGGATCGTGGATGTCGGATGTGGGGCAGGCGACCTGTTTCGAGCCCTGGGGCGTCGCGCTGGCTCCTACGCGGGAGTCGACCTCGTCCGATACGACCAGTTCCCGACGGACGAGATTGCTCGCTTCATCCGCGCTGACCTTAACGGACGCATCCCGCTGGAAACTGCCATGCTGGGGCAGTGGTCGCTGTCGAGACCATCGAGCACCTTGAGAACCCCCGAGCTTTCATGCGGGAACTGGTTCGGCTAGCGCGTCCAGGCGGCTTGGTGCTGGTCACGACGCCGAACCAGCTTAGCCTCTTAAGCAAGTTGACTCTGGTGGTGAAAAATCGCTTCAGCGCCTTCACAGATGTCGACTACCCGGCGCACATCACGGCGTTGCTTGAATTGGATCTGCGTCGCATTGCTGTAGAATGCGGTCTGGAGAACATTCAGGTGGGCTTTACAAATCATGGCCGCATCCCGGGTAGCGCATGGAGCTGGCCTAAAGTTTTGGGCCTGCGTGGCCGAACTTTCAGTGATAACGTCCTGTTAAGTGGTTTCAAGCGTTCGCAGTGAAAGTCGGACTCGTGGGAACATTGGAGATCGCGGCGCCCGGAATGCAGTCTTGAAGTGAAGCCTGCATGAAGGGTCGACTATTTGGGTCCCAAACACGTTAAGGGGTTGAGCATGATCCACTGGAGCGGTCCGCGATGGTGAACTCGAGTCCGAGGGGCAGGCCGGTGCCCGAGAGCACACCCGTTAAGACGTCAAAGCGGAACTCGGATCGACGAGTCCAAAGGAGGGTGGCACCGCGCCGCTAAATGCGGCAGCGGGCCACCCCTCTGCCAGTGCAAAGCCGTCGTTCGCGACAGCGGCCCAATTGCGGGCTTCTTCATCCGACCTTGCATTGCTTGAGGTGGGCCCGCATTCGACACAGCCCATTCGCCTCAGCCTTGGTCATCCGCATGTCGTCGACGGCCAGGATGGCTGGGAGGTCAAGGTCACTGCCAGCGAAGATGGGACCGTTGAGGTCCGGGCACTGGTGGAGCGGCCGTTCGCGTCAACGACGTTCAGGTGCGTGGACCGGCACACGCTCGCACCGGCGATCTCATTGCTCTACCCGATTGGTCGCTGCTCGTTCAGCGGTTTTCCTCCCCACCAGTGGCCCCGCCAGCCCCCGCAAGCCACGAGGCTTTCGAACAGCGCGTACGACGAAGAGGTGAGCCGCGCCGAACCCGCGCGCGCACCTCTGTCCGTCCTAACTCGTTCGGTCGCGAGCTCTCCTCGGCGATGGATTGACCGAATTCCTCTGTGCGCCGGAGGTGGACGGTCTAGCCATCGCGACTCGGCCAGCACTCATGGGCCACGCCGCGCCCGGAACCATCGAGTTGCTTTGTCCGGGCGCAGGACAAGTCGACGCAGATTAAATCCGCGAACAGCTCTCGGAAGCACTAGGACGCCTGGGACGCCCATTCCGTTGGGGCTGGGCAAGCTATCCGAGCGAAGCTCTCCACGCCGCGACTCTGTTGGGCGCGCGCTCGACCGACTCTTCGCCGAGCGCACGCGAGCCCGCCGACGAGCTTCCCCACTTCGACCCGGTCATGGTCCGCCTCTGGGCACTCTGCGATGCCTGGGCAGGGATGAAAGGCGCCGTTGTCGTTCAGGGGAGGTTGGTTCCGGGCGCGAGACGCTTGGCCGCGTCATTCACGAGCGCCGCTCGCCGCAGGCACCGTTCGTCGTTTTCAGGTCGGCGGCTTTCGACGATGTAGCCTGGCGAACAGCCGTCGATCGTGCACGTGGCGGCACGCTTTATGTTCGTCACCTCTTCGGGCTTCCGCCGTCTGAAGCCACGAGCTTCTGGCAGGCCTCTGCATTCCGACCGATGGCCGGCGCGCACGTGCACGAGGGGCAAGCTCGCCGCATCGCCGTGGCGGTCCCCGCACTTCGCGACCGCCCGCTCGATGTACTGCCAATCGCGGAGCACGTTCTGCTCGATGTGCGGGTTTCGGCAGTCGCGAAAGCTAAAGTTGACACACAGCCGCGCGCTCAGTTCTCTCAACGGATTGGACAGGCAACGTTCGTGAGCTGAAAAACGCGCTTCAGCTCGCTGCACTGCTCGTCGACGCTTCGGGGAGGTCCTGCCCGAGCACCTTCCGTCTGGTCTATCGCGGTTTCCCGGCGCGACACCGAGGGAGAAACCTCCGATCTTCGCTCGGAGTTTGGAGCGGCGCACCTTCCTTGAAGTGCTCGGGAGAACGAATTGGAACGTGACCGAGACTGCTCGGGTCGCTCGGCCTTCCCCGAGAACCATCGTCTATCGGATGTCGCGGCTCGGTCTGAAGCGTCCGGCATCACCCGGATAGGTTGGCCTTCATGCCGAGGGCCGAGATGCGTGAAAGTGGAGCTGCGGAGCCTTGGTGGCTGTCTGCCGCCGCGGGCATCGTTAGGCGGCTGCCACGTGGTCGGTACCGCGCGATGGATGTTCTTTCGCGATTGGTCCGGGTTCCCGCTTTCGCTGCGCCCGTTTCCGCGGAGCGGAACGAGATTGATATTCGAATGTGACCTACGAAACTCGCTTGCCCGAGAGGTCTACTTCACCGGCCAGTACGAACCGCAGGAAACCGCACTCATCGAAGCGCTCGTAAAGCCTGGACAGACCTTCGTCGACGTGGGCGCGCACTGGGGTTACTTTAGCCTGATCGCTTCGCAGAGAGCGGGCAAGAGCGGCCGTGTCCTTTCCATCGAGGCGGACCCGCGGCTGTTCCGGACATTGAGCCGCAACGTTCGCGATAACGCTCTTAGTCAGATCGAACCAATCCATGTCGCTGCGGCGGCCGAAACGGGCGTTTTGCGCATGTCAGGATATCAGGAGCATGAAGAGAACTGGGGTATGTCGCGGTTGCTCGGCCCGGGACAAATGGGTGACGATCCGAACGCCTTCGAGGTCTCCACTGCGAGCATCGATTCGCTTCTAGACCTGCGAAATATTGAGAAGGTGGACGTCCTAAAGATGGACATCGAGGGAGCGGAGGCGCTCGCGCTTCGCGGGATGGATGCGGGTCTCCGTGCCGGGAGGTACCGGCTCATGGTCATCGAGCTTCATCCAGCGGCTCTTCCTGACTTCGGCAGCAGCATCGCCGCGATTGGAGATTTACTCGCGGGCTGCGGCTACCGGGCTTGGCGCATCGACCACACGAAGCAAGGAATGCGTCGTTCTGCTTATCATGCAGTGTCGCCTCGTGATCTCCTGACTCCGTGGAACAGAGACGCGCCCGTGGACGACTGGCCGCACCTGCTGTGGTCTCTCAGGGAGCCCGATTTCTGAGAGTTTCCCGTGCCGGCGTGACCAATGCGAAGCTGCGCCCCGGCGGTGCCAGCCAAACCCTCTCTAAGAGTGCGAGCGCTCCCCGGTCGGACGCGCGAGTCGCGATAAGTCGCTGCCTGAAACCAGATAGGCTACGGCTGTGACGAGCGTCGCCGTCCAAGCTCGAATCGATGCCTGGGGCCGAAGCGACCACACGAGCCAGGCGATGACGGCCGATAACTCCGAGCCAGAGGATGACTCCTGAAATTGGGTTGGTGAGTCCCAGCGCGCAAAGCACCGATGGAGTGAGGTCGCCGGAGCGAGTCAAAGGGATGGCCAACGCGCCGAGAGCATTCGACACGTCGTCGGGGATGTAGTTGACGAAGGTGAGGGCGCTTGTCACCGACGACTGACGCTGCGAGCAAGACGGCGCAAGGACCTCGGAGCCAAGTGCTCGGGCGCTCTCAAGCGCCAGTGCAGCAGGCAATAGAAGAAATGGCACCAGAGAGGTGAGGTGCCTGGGCCCTGTCGTCCATCCCCAGGATTCATAGCTAAAGGCCGAGGTGAAGTAGGCGTAACCGATGGCAGACGGCCAACGTCATCCAGGCGATGGGCCTGAGTTCTTCCTGGTGCGAGCGCGCCGGAACAGCAGAATCAGCCCTAGGCCCGCGAGCAGCAACCCGGGCGAGAGTACAAATAGTCCACGAAGAGGCGAGAAGAACGAGAGCAAGAAGCTCGGGGTTGAGGCAGTCCAACGCCGAGAAAACCACCTTCGTGCCACGGTTGATAGGCGACGTCAGCAAGGTGTCGGTACCCGCTCTCCAAAGGGCCGCCAAAGGCTCGGTTGTGGTACCACATCAGTAGAAGGGTCAAAGGAAGAGCGCCGGCGAGGAACAGTGCGCCCTCTCGGATAGCCGCACGACTAGCGACTCTCGACGCCTCGTCAGCGTGAGAATCCCGTACAGAGCGAGCGCAAGCACGGCGATTGCCGTGGTGTATTCAGCAACCACGGAAGCGCTTGCGAGTGACACCAGTGCAAATAACGTCCGGTCCGGCCATTCGCCTCGTGACCACCGCCAGAGTCCGTAAAACGCTGCAAAGAGCAAGACAGCACTTGGCTGATGGCTCATGAACAGAAGCGAATAACTGAAGGCGAGAGTTCCTAGGGCATAGGTGAGTGCGATCGCATCCGCTGTTGCCGGGCGAAACGTAGACGACCAACAAACGCCGGCAGCCAAAGGAGAGCCGCGAGCGTGGGCAGCACCGTCAGCAAGAGCCGGCTGAAGTATACGAGCGTCAAGCTCAGAAACGGCACCGGGTGTCCTGCCGAGCGCAACTCGAAGCCCGACGTAGACGGGCACTGCTGCAAAGGACATGAGCGGAGCCTTCGACGGGTAGTATCGCGCCTTGTACACGGCGAGGTCTCCGACAGGACCATAGATCTGCATTGCCCGGTTAAGGTCCAGGTCGCCGAAGTCGACAATCGCTCGCGTCTGCATCAGGCGGCAGAGTTCGTTCGGCGAACGGAGCCCCGGATGGTACGGGAACGCCAGAACATACACGGCGACCACTACAACCCAGACCCAACGCGGAGCGCCGTGAGCTTCGGAGATCAGAGCGCGTCGACTCCACGTTCGCCCGTGCGAATGCGGATCACTTCTTCGACCGGGATAACAAAGATTTTCCCGTCACCGATTTTGCCTGACTTCGCAGCGCTCTCGATGGCCTCGACCACACGCGCCGCTTGGTCGTCATCGCAGACGATCTCGATCTTTACCTTGGGTAGGAAATCGACGACGTACTCGGCGCCTTTGTAGAGCTCGGTGTGCCCGCGCTGGCGGCCGAAGCCTTTCACCTCGACCGCGGTGAGCCCGTGGATGCCGACGTCCGCGAGCGCGTCCTTCACCTCGTCGAGCTTGAACGGCTTGATGATCGCCTCAATCTTCTTCATTGCGAGCTCCTCAGACAGCACGAGCCACGGCTAACAAGCTCATCCCGACCGGCAGCCGAAACATCGACTCCACTCGAGCCAGCAGCGGCGCCACACGATCATAGATCCGGAGCTGTCCGGCGGGAATTACGCGACGGCGTAGCACGCGGCCGTTGAGAAACCAGCCGGGGATCCCGAGCAGGTTCATCCACTCCAGGCGGTCGACGCGGAAACCGTTCCCCTCGATAACGCTGCGCAGGGAAGACGGCATGTAACGTCGGTAATGTCCTACCGCCTCATCGAGTGTCCCGAAGAGCCTCGGGAGGGCCGGCGCTAGGATGACCATGGTGCCACCGGGCGGCAGCACGAGTCCGGAAATTGCGGATCGCAGCCGCATCGTCCTGGATGTGCTCAAGCACGTTGCTAAGGACGACTGAATCCAGCCGCTCAGTGGCGAGCCCTGCCCAGTCGGTGGCCTCGACGCTAGTGTGCAGGGTTCTGACGCGCGGTTCGTCCTTGAAGACCTCGATAAGCCGGGCCGCGTACGCGTTCTCCGCTTCGAGCGCGATTATCAACTCCCGCCCAGGAAGGATCTCCCGCGTGATCGTTCCGATTCCGGCGCCAACCTCGAGCACACGCTTGCCCAGATGGGCTCGTAGTCGCCTACCTAGCCACGCGTTGTAGTTCGGTGCCCCACGCTCGACGACTGCAGAGCGTCGCGTAGCCCTCGGGAATGAAGCTAGCGGGCGCCATTCAAAGGCCGAGAGCGGCTCCGAGCAGCCTCAGCCGCTGGTGAGAGAATCGAGCGTTGCAAGAAGAGCCCGAGAACGGCGGGTCGAATAACACAGCTGAAGGATGGCCGCCTACCGGGCGGCACATTGCTCGAAATCGGACAGCGGGTTTGACCTGGATTCGTTCACAGGGCACGCTCACAGCGAGAAGGAGCCTATTTGGACGACACCGGGGCCGAGCTTTCACTGGCCAGCGCCAGTCCATTCAACTTCAAGAATGCCCTGAGCGTCCTCCTTCGCAGGCGCTGGGTCATTGTTGGGACGTTCGTTCCGATCTTTGCCGCTGTGGCTCTGTACACGCTACGCCAGCCTAAAGTGTACGAGGCTTCTGCGTCGATGATAATCGAGGTCGCCGCCCCGCATATTCTCGACAGCCAGGTCCAGGACGTGAGTGATTCGGCCTCGAACGGCTACTGGTGGAGTCGGGAGTATACGGAGACCCAATTCAAAGTGATCACCAGCCGTGCGGTCGCTGAGCGCGCCGTAGAGAAACTCGGGCTCGATTGAGACCCGTCTTTCCTTGGCATGGAGGGAATTGCCGACCCGAAAAGACGCGAAGAGGTGATGCAACAGATGGACCCGGCGGCGATGCTTCAGTCGAAGATCTCTGTCGTCCCCGTGAAGGATTCGCGAATCGCGCGAATCGTGGTCGAGGACTCTTCACCGCAGCGTGCGGCTCTGCTGGCCAACGAGGTTGCCGAAGCCTACATAGCGGAGAATCTCGCGCTTCGCCTCAAGACGTCAGAGAGCGCCAACCGTTGGCTCGAGGATCGCCTGGCCGAGCTCGAGCAAAAAAGCAAACACAGCGAAATTGCTGTTTACGATTTCAAGAAAGACGCGGACATGCTCACCACGTCCCTTGAGGACCGCGCGAGCATGGTTTCACAACGGCTCAACGCCTACAATGGCGCGCTGACGGACGTGCGGACGCGAATCGCCGGATTACGTGCACGCGTTGAGGCGATCAAGCGGCTGCACTCGTCCGTCGACGACGCAAAGAACCCGGAGTGGTCCGCAGTTCTTAGCGCGGTTCCAGAGAAATCCCTCGTTTCCGAGCTTCGTCTTCGATACTTCACAGAGCGCAACGAATGTTCGGCTCTGACCGAACGCTATTTGTCCGACCATCCGAAGATGGTCGCCTGTGAGGATCGACTCAAGTCCGCACGTTCGGATCTTCTTGCAGAGCTTAGCAACATCGTTCGTTCGGCTGAAGCTGATCAGTTCGAGGCCGAAGCTCGCGAAAGGAACCTCAGCGGGCTCTTCGAGGCAGCCAAAACCGAAGCATTCGAGGTGAACAAGAGGCAGATCGAGTTCGACCGGCTCAAGCGACAGGCGGACAACAATCAACGCCTGTACGACATGGTGTTGAAGCGGCTCAAGGACACAGAGCTTTCCGGATTGCTCCGAACGAGTAACGCGCGAATTCTCGATGGTGCCCGCCCGTCGCTCGTGCCGGTGCGTCCAAAGGTCCGGAGCTCCTTGCTCTTAGGTTTCCTTTTGGCGCTCGTAGGGGCCACGGGATTGGCATTCCTGCTAGAGCAATTGGACAACACAGTGAATAGCCAGGGAGACGTGGAGGAGCGTATTGGCTTGCCCTTCCTAGGCTTCGTCCCAAGGTTGCCGCAGACCAAGGGCAAAACAGAAGACGACCGCGAGCTCTTCGTCTATCGAAATCCTAAGTCGAGCGTGGCAGAGGCGTGCCGGGCCATCCGGACGAACCTTCTCTTTATGACGCCGGACCGCCCGCTGAGGACAATGCTTGTGACGTCGAGCGGACCGCGCGAGGGCAAGAGTACTACGGTCATCAACGCAGGTATTACCATGGCTCAGAGCGGAAGCCGCGTGCTCCTGGTCGATACCGATATGCGACGGCCACGGCTTCACAAGGCATTCGGCGTTGCAAACGAGCTAGGTGTCAGCTCGGCGATTGTCGGTGAGGCAACGCTCGCTCAGGTGGTCAAGAGTACAGAGGTGCCAAATCTCTTCGTCGCTCCATGCGGTCCGATTCCGCCCAACCCCGCTGAGCTCTTTCACGCAAAGGCGTTCAAGGACTTTGTCGACGCGGCCGTGGGCTCATTTGACCGCGTCATCTTCGACAGTCCGCCCGTTAACGCGGTCGCGGATCCGCTAGTCCTTTCGACGCAGGTCGACGGCGTGCTAGTCGTCTTTCGCGCATCGCAGACACCACGCGCGCTGGCTCAGCGAGCGCTTCGCACGCTACGAGCAGTGCAGGCACATGTGCTCGGAGCAATTTTAAACGATGTGGATATCGGAGATTCGCGCTACGGCTACTACTATGAAGCGTATCGTCGCTACGGCTACGAGGACGCCAAGGACACTGTCTGAGCTCATGCGAGCCGAATGTGCGAGACGCTCGTTACTCAAGAAGTCGTCCGGGCTGCCTAGCGCATGAAGGTCCTCCACGCTGGAGCGGGCAACATCTATGGTGGCATCGAAAGGGCGCTCGTTTCCTACGCCGCTGGGCGGGCTGCATGCGAGGAAATGATCCCGAACTTTGCGCTTTGCTTTCCCGGCCAATTGGAGAACGAACTAAGAGCTGAAGGAGTCGAAGTTACAGCTCTCGGCGCGGTTCGTCTAAGCAGGCGAGGATCGGTCGTGGCCGCTCGGCGCGCGCTTTTGGAGCTAATTGACGCCAATCGCCCGGATATAATTGTTACTCACGGGTCGTGGGTCCATTGCGTGTTTGGGCCGGTAGCGCGGCGAGCCGGGATTCCTCTGGCGCTCTTCTTTCACAACCCACCCGGCTTACACTGGTTAGATTTGCTCGCACGCAGAACGCGACCTCAGCTCGTAATCGCGAACAGCAGGTTCACTCTTAGAAAGAGCCGATGGTGGGCTGGGAAGACGCGTGCTGTCGTTTGCACCTACCCGTTTACGCAGCCCCCGGCGGTCGAGCGCGTGGCTGCGCGCGCACAGCTTGGTATCCTTCCGAACACCGTGCTCGTGCTCCAAGCTAGTCGTCTGGATCCATACAAGGGCCACCGACTCCATCTAAAAGCACTGTCACGTTTAGAGCTCGATTCTGACTGGCGGGCGGTTTTCGTCGGGGCAGAGCAGCCCGGAAAGCAGAAGTACGCGAAGTCGCTAGTGAGGCTGCGCGACCGCCTCGGTCTTGAATCCCGTGTCCAATTCCTCGGCCACCGAACGGATGTCTTTCGCCTTCTGGCCGCAGCGGATGTCTTTTGCCACCCGAATATAGCACCGGAACCATTTGGGATGGTCTTCGTTGAGGCGATGCTCTCGGGAGTGCCCGTTGTCGCGACGAAATTGGGAGGAGCGGAAGAGATTTTTTCCGAAGGCGGCGGGAAGCTCGTTCGCGCTGAGCCGGCCGCGCTCGCCAATGCCTTGGAAGAACTGATTCGAGATCGCGAGCAGCGCGAAGAAATGGGTCATACAGGGTGTGCCCTGGCACGAGCTCGGTACACATTTGAGACTGGGGTCCGCGAGCTTGGAGCTGCGCTGGCGGGCGCCGCGCGCAGCTGTGCCATACAGTCTAAAGCGGGCGCATGGGCCCTATAGTTTGTATTTTTGCCTTCGCGGGTGCGGTCGCTCTCTCGCGAAAAACCTTGGGTAATGGCCTTGGCTTCGCTCTCGCCGTTGGATCCTGCTACGGCTGGTTGCGCGGAAATTTTCCGGATGGCTTGGCGCGCTTTTGCTTCGACGCCGCTCTTGGAGGTCTTTACTTGAGCGTTCTTCCGCGCGTTCGATTCCGAAGCGAGGGCCGCCCTGGCTCTTTGCGTACGTGGACAGTTCTGTTAATGGCGTGGCCCCTGATCATTATTCTGATCAGTCCCTTTCTCGAGGCACAGCATGTCCTTGTCCAGATTGCGGGTTTACGCAATGCGGTATTGTTCGTACCGCTTATTCTCGTGGGAAGCCTCTTAGGTCCAAAGGATTGGAGCGAGGTAAGTGCTTGGGCTGAATGGTGCGTCGTCGGAGTGTCTGTGGTCGCGATAGGGGAGGTAGTGTTTGGTCTGGAGCCATTCTTTCCATTGAATGACCTTACACAAAACATTTATAGATCGAACGACATCGTCGGAGGATTTTATCGAATACCTGCTACATTTAGCTCCGCACACGCGTACGGAGGCACCATGGTAGCGCTCATTCCGTTGCTTTTGGCGCGATTAGAGGAGGCACGGCCATCCCGATGGCTGACATTTGTTGCCCTTGCCCTCGCCGCTCTCGGTGTGTTCGCGTGTGGAGCCAGGCTCCCCGTTGTGCTGTTTAGCTGCGTGGTGGCCGGCTCGCTACTTCAGCTAAGGAAGCGGCCGGTGGTCCTATTGTTACTCATTATAGGTATGGCAGCGGTCGGTTACTCCGTGTCGCAAAGTAGTCGGCTAAGGAGGTTTGAAAGTCTCGCCGATCCAGAACTAGTGAGTGAGCGCGTCGCGGGAAGCGTTAACATGAACTTTTGGGATATTCTCAGCGACTACCCGATGGGGAAGGGGCTGGGAAGTGCGTTTGGAACAAGTGTGCCGACTTTTCTCGCTGAGTATGCGCGGCCCCCTGTGGGGATAGAAAGTGAGTATGGCCGCCTCCTACTCGAGGAGGGACTTCCCGGGCTGCTCCTTTGGGTGTTTTTTGTGGGGTCGCTACTCGGAAGTTCTGCGGCGACAATTCGCCGGCGAGGAACAAGGGCCGTAGGGATGTGGCTGGTTTGCGCGCTCACTTGGGCATCAGGTCTTATTGGTGCGGGGCTCCTTGCAGCAATCCCGGCGACGATGCTCGTCATGCTCTATTTTGGTGAGATCGGAAAGGGAAGGCATGCGGCTACCGCGGCTCGCGATGCCGACCGCGCTCGAGCGCGATTAAGAGCATTGGGCCGCGTCGAGCTTTTTAGCGATCATCAAGCTGGAAGCCCACGGCTTCGGGGCGAGCCGTCTATGATGAGGCAGGAAGTACGCGGCTAAAGCAGCGGGTAGAGTGGGCCAGCAGTTTGGCGGGACGACTTCGGTTCGAGGCAGTAGCTCAAATGAACGCCTATCTGATCGTCGCGGCCGATTTTTTCGAAAACGGCGGTATGGATCGAGCGAATTTTGAGCTTGCACAACTAGTAGCTAAACTCGGGCATCCGCTTCACGTCGTTTCGCATCGTGTAAGCGCGCAGCTCGCTGGGATTCCTGGCGTTCATGTGCACCACGTCCCACGACCACTAGGCTTAGGCCTTCCCGCGGAGCGGGGCCTAGACCTCGTTGGTCGGCTGGTGGCCACGCGTCTGCCGCGAAACACGCGAATTGTTGTAAACGGCGGCAACTGCGCATTACCCGCGGTGAATTGGGTGCACTTTGTCCACGGTGTGGAGGTTTCAGCAGATAAGAGCATGCGTAGCCGAGCGAGACGTGCTTTGGCGCATTGGAGCGAAAGCCGCGCCATCGGCAAGGCGAAACTCGTCATCGCAAACTCGGATAGAACTCGCTCCGATCTGTTAAAGTCCGTCCCAATTTTTGCTGCGCGTATCGAAACTGTCTACTGTGGCGTTGACGCTGACCGCTTTTGCCCTATCACACCCAGTCAGCGGACGATCCTGACGGCGTCGCTGGGCTTTCGCGACGACCTAAGGCGGGTCGTTTTCGTCGGCGGACTAGGCGACCATCGGAAAGGTTTTCACGTCGTTCTTGCCGCATGGCGAACTATTGCAAAAAGATGGCCCGACGTGGAGCTAGTCGTCGTCGGCGCAGGGAGGCTGCTCCGGAAGTGGAACGAAGCCGCTGACTTGGAGAATTTCGGCGGCCGAGTCCGGTTTTTGGGATATCGCGAGGATGTGGCCGAGATCTTGAAGAGCAGTGATCTCCTCGTGGCTCCCTCGCGGTACGAACCGTACGGTCTCAATATCGCCGAGGCGATCAGTTCGGGTATCCCAGTGGTTGCTAGCCGGACCTCGGGAGCGTGCGAGGCTGTGAGCGGAGAGCTGGAAGACCTACTCCTTGTCGACCCTCAGTCAAAGGAAGAGCTTGTCTCGAAGCTGGAGCTTTGGCGCTCCGCAAGCCAGAAGTATCGTCAAGCCGCGGTTAGAGCGTCCCCACTCTTTCGGGCTCGAAGCTGGGAGGTAATGAGCAAAAGCATTTACAGTCTTATCGAGAACATCTGGAACCAACCCGCTTGAACTCGGTGTCCGCCAACAAGCACGGTGTACCTAGGCGACCAGGAGTTTCCAGGGCCGTTAACGCAAACGATACTTCCAGCTCTCACCTAGTTCGATTAGACTCCCAAGTCTTCATAGGCATTCAAACAACGCTCGACAGTTTCTCGCCAGCTAAAGCGCTCGAGGACCCGTTGCCGACCAGCGGCTCCCATTTTTCTAGCGAGTCCCTTTTGGCCCACCAAAGCGCTTATCGCCGCTCGCAAGCTCGGAACATTTGGCTCGACTACAAACCCGGTGACCCCATCGTCCACGACCTCAGGAAGACTCGCCACCCGTGTCGCAATCGCGGGAAGAGCGCAGGCCATTCCCTCTAAGAGCGTCTGGCCGAGCAACTCGGGAACCGTAGTCGAGTGGCCATAACAGTCACGGTAGACGCTGGTTAGCGCGATGATATCAGCTCGACCGTAAGCTTTCACAAGTTCGTCCTCAGTAAGCGGTCCGAGAAACCGAACCGCTTTCCCACTTCCAATCCTTTTCAAGAAGGACGTGTATTCCGAGTCCACCGATGGTCCGACGACTGTTAGAGGAATGCCCGTGGGAAGGGCTTCTATTAAGACGTCGACGCCCTTATGCGGCAGCAATCGTCCGACAAAAAGAACGCCCCCCCCGCCAGACCCCGGCGTAAATCGCGCGGCGTCCACACCTGCCCAAATGACCCGGGCCTGGGGGCTATGCTCATGACCATATACCGAACGACTATAGTTGCTAATGTGTAGATGCCCTGTGTACCACTTCTGTGAATTGACGAGGCCGTCGATGTTCCACCCTCCGCCCCCCAGGTCCGTTGTAAAGACCGGCACGCGCACTAGTTTTCCTAATCCTGCGAGTAGATTGCTCATCAGTATATGGCTTTGATGAACGTGCAACACGTCCGATTGCCACAGGATACGAAGAGGGCGCAAAGCCAGCGGATTGCTTTTTTGACCAGCAACGCTGAGGAGCGGTTGAAAGACCTCGATTTGCAGTGACTCAACCGATCGCACTAGAGGCCGTGGTCCGAAACAGACCAAACGAGTTCGGACGCGATGAGCCATGTGGCGTGCGAGCTCGAAGGCGAAGCGTTCAGCACCGCCGAGCAAACCGTCGACAACATCGAAGAGCTGAGGAACTACATGAGTTACGCGCAAATCACTCTGGCGTCGAGCTTCTCTGTTCGAGGGGCTGTTACCTGAGGCAAGCAAAGGCGTCATCCGCGGGGTCTCGCGCTACTGATCAAGTGGCAACAGCGAAGCTGGGCTCGTGGTGAACCCACTGCTTCAGCCTAGCCGATTTTGCAAAGGCTTGACAGGTCAGAGTAACCACGTGCGGCATCTCTCAGACTGTGGCTGTCGTGAGGGTCACGGAAGGGTGGGCCCTATGCCTGAACGAAGAGAGCCAGACGCGCGGCCGCCGCAAAGAACGTTGCCCCCACGTCCATTTACGGTCTATCAGTGCGTAAAATGCGGTCGACCGCTTGATGCTCTTCAATGCCATCGCTGCGGATCTGTCTATGATTATTCGCACAACATTTTGGACTCGTTGGTAGCTCCATCACAGGAAGTTATCCGTGAGCTTCAGGGCATGGCTGTGGAGCAAAAGCTAGGCGTGGCCGACTGGCGGCAAATGAAACTCTGGAAGGTCAACAGGATTCCCACACTTCAAGAACGGATGGAGGGCTCCTTAAACGAGCCAGGGCAATACTATCAGCAAATATACGCTAATTTCATGCAGGCAATGACGACTATCTCGAACAGGAAGATGACTCGCGTCCTCGAGATCGGCGCGGAAGCTGACTATTATTTCCTTAATTGGTTTCAGGCACGAGGCGCGGAATGTCACGCCGCGAATCTCTTTTTCCAATATACGCTTCCGGACGAAGCGACGTGGCCTGAAAGGACGTTGGCAGACATGAACTGCCTTCCCTATCGTTCGGAGGTGTTCGACCTTGTCCTGCTTTCTGCAACAAGTCACCATTCCCCGGACCTCGATCTCACGGTGCGAGAGGTCGCCCGCGTTCTTCGTCCGGGGGGGGCAGCGCTCTTTTTGAACGATCCGATCGGCGGCTGGTTCAAGAGATTGGGCGGGGCTATCTCACACGAGAACCGAAGCGAGCTGGTGCATGAGAACGAGTACTCGATTGTGCGCTATTACTTGGCGTTTCGCCGCAATGGCCTCCGAGTACGATTTTTGTTTTCTGCTTTTCATGATCAGAAGCTTGTAACCGGTGCGATTCACCCCGACATGCGCTTTGCCCGTCTCGCCGCAGTTGCCTCAAAGATGTGGCGCGTGCCAGCAGTAAGATGGGTCGCCAAGAGAAATCTGACTTTCGCTTTTCATTTACTGTTCGGGTTCCCGTTGAACGCGATTGCATGGAAGAGCGCGAATGGCAGTGATGGGGATTTGGAGTCAACGCCGCGCTTCTCGGCTTGAACGTTGATTGGTGCGCAAGGCTTAACGAAGACGGATGCTCGCTAACTTTTCCAAGAGCGTCTTAAAGCGACTGCTGCCCGGGGCAGTTATCATACGCTGCCAACTCATGCGCCTGCGGCTGGCGCGCGCCGCGAACGCAAGGCGACCCATCCGGGAGGTATTTCGAGACGTCTACACGCGGAATCAATGGGGTGGTGTAAGAGGCGACTTCCACTCAGGACCGGGTTCCGAAGAAGGCCAGGCGAAAGCCTATGCGGCGGCTGTTCGAGAGTTCGTAAGGCAGCACTGCATCAAAACCGTTGTGGACTTGGGATGTGGGGACTACAGGGTCGGCCAGATGCTGAAGGTTCCCGGGGTTCACTACATAGGCGTGGATCTTGTTCCCGAACTAATTGAGCGGAACCGGACCATATTCACTGGGCCAGAAACAGAATTTCTGTGCCGAGACCTGCTAGAGGATGACCTCCCGAACGGGGAACTTTGCTTACTTCGCCAAGTCTTGCAGCACCTGTCGAACCACGAAATCGCTAGGGCCCTCGAACGGTTAGGACAATACCCGTACGTCCTAGTTACCGAGCATTACCCTGCGCCCGGCTACTTGGTCGGTCCCAATCTGGATAAGCCGCATGGCCCTGACACTCGGGTTGTTGATGGGTCGGGCGTGTTTCTCGACCTGCCCCCGTTTTCGCGGCCGGTCCGGGGAATCATCCTCGAGGCCCCGGTGGCTTCCCCGATTGCTCACAGGGGCGAGACACTGAGGACCGTGCTTTTAACCGGACCGGAGCCCGGCCCGTGAAGAATCCGCCGCTAAGGCCCCTTGGGAACGGAGGCCAAGGGAACTCTTGCTGTGCCGCCGAGGTAGATCCAGTGGCTAGGAAGGACGCGCCTACTCTGAACACTGTGAACACGTGTCCAGCCAGCATGCGTAGAGGCTCGCAAAATCTCACGAGTCGCGCACGCCGCCCGCGCCTGAGGGCCCCGCGGGCGATGCGCCATCGGTAAGAGGCACTCGATGAAATTGCTGGTCCTTAATAGGTCTCGCGGTGTGATTGGAGGGGTTGAAATGTACCTCAATGCTCTGATTCCACGACTAGTTGCGCAAGGCCACCAACTCTGGTTCGCCTACGAAACAGAACCATTTTCTGGAACCGCGGTCGTCTGCGAACGGAGTCCGCGAACTCGTCAGATCTCCACTCCCTCCAGCCTTCGCCAACTTATCCGGGAAATTGACGTCGACATCGCATTTGCTCATGGATTGGACTCTGCTGAATTAGAGGAAATAGCAGTTAATGAAAGTCGCGTTGCCCATTTTCTTCACGGATATCAAGGCACTTGCATCAGCGGAGCCAAACGTCACGCATTTCCAAGCGTTCGGGTCTGTCACCGCGCACTTGGGCCAGCTTGCCTTGCCTACTATTTGCCTACACGCTGCGGAGGGCTAAATCCCGTCACCGCAGCTAAGTTGTATTCCCAGCAGAGAAGACGCCAAAAAGCGCTGCAGCGCGCAGCCGCTGTGATCGTTGGGAGCGTCTATATGCGTGATGAGGCGATCAAAAACGGCGTTGACCCTCCAAAGGTCTTTGTAGCGCCCCTCTTTCCGACGACCCAGATCCCAGATATCAGACCGCCCCACGAGCGGCGCCAATCAGGGGAAATTCTTTTTGTTGGTCGCGTCACGAAAGTAAAAGGACTCGAAGTCTTGGTAAGGGCGTTGCCGGTCGCTGAGGCCAGGCTCGGCAAGCGCCTGAGGTTGGTCGTAGCGGGCGACGGAGTGGAGATTGAACGCGTTAGACTAAAGGCCCAGGAGCAAGGGGTCGATTTGGATTGGCGGCGATGGGTGAACCCGGATGAACGTGAAGCACTCATGAGACGGGCCGACCTTTTAGCCCTTCCAAGCCTGTGGCCGGAACCGTTCGGTATCGTCGGCCTTGAAGCGGCGGCTGTTGGACTACCGGCAGTTGCATTTGCGACTGGAGGCATTTCCGAGTGGCTTATGCCGGGAGTTTCAGGTGAAGCTAGTGCTGGGGTGCCGAGCGTTCATGGGCTTGCCGATGCAATTGTTCGAGCTCTAAGGGAGCCGGCGCACCACCAGAGGCTACGCGTTGGCGCTTGGGAGAGCGCTCGGAAGCACTCTGTAGAACAGCACCTTGCCATTCTGGGCACCGCCTTCGCATCAATCGCAGGCACGGATACGGTTTGACGGCTTTCCGAAGGAAGACGAGCGCGGGCGATTAAACAGCATGTGGTCCGTCGTGCGACTAAACCTTTTAGCACGAGCGGTTAACGAAGAACCGGTAGTCGCCGTTTGAGGCGCATGTAGAGGCCAATCGCGTAGCGTGTTTTGAGAGGGCCCGTGTCCAAAACGGTAGACAAAACTCCACCTCCTCGGCTCGAAAGCCTACGCCGCGGAGTAGGGCGACGAGCTCCTCACGTGAAAAGAGATAGCGATGCGCGTCCCCATCGCAGCTGTCGGCCTCTGATCCTTCAATAACATCGTCGATCGCCGTGGCATAGGAGGGCAAGTGCGACATCAAATAGTCGGCATTCGGTGTCGTCAGGAATAGTATGCCCCCCCGATGTCTTTCAGAAGAATCGCAGGCGCGCGTACGTGCTCAAGGACCTCAGTGCAGATAACGGCATCGAACGCCGCGAGGGACGGTACCGCCTCAGCAAGGCACCCGACGACAAAATGGACAGTCCCGCGTTCGTAGCGATCGCGTGCATACCTAACGTGCGCCTCGCGTATGTCGAGCAGGGTGACCCGGTACCCGCCTTCCGCAAGTAGGAGGCCGGCAGTATCTTGTGCGCAGCCGTGTCCAGTATGCTTGCTCCGACGGGGACATGCTGCCGGACTTGCTCCAACAAGAGCTCGCTGCTGATAGCCCAGTGCGGCATGCGGCTGAATCGACGGTTCCCACCATTCGCGAAGATCATGTTCGCGCACGTAGGTGTAATCGGGGTCGGACTGTGGAGCCGGGAGCCGCATTGACGTCCAGATGATACTACGGACGAGCTGGAAATTCGCGAAAGGAAAAGCTCAAAGGAGGGCCCGGTAGAGCGCCACGAGGGCTGGACCGACGCGGTCACGCGAGAACCGTTCAACGACAGCCGCTCTAGCGTGCGACGCGAGTAAGCTTCGTAGGTCTCTCGATTCTATGAGGGCACAGAGTGCTCGAGCGAGCCCTTGAACGTCTCCAGGGGCGTGCGTCAGACCGGTAGAGTCTGGGTCAATGATCTCAGAAACGCCTCCACCCATCGCGACGACCACGGGGCGACCGCATGCCATAGCCTCAATAATGCTCCGCCCAAACGGCTCGGGCCTGGTGCTTGCATGCACAACGATATCAAGGCTTCTCAGAATCGGCGGGAGCGCCTGCTGGAACGGTATCAGCCCTGCCATTCCCTCAAGGGAAAGGTGCGAAATAAGTGTCCGGAAGTCCTCTTGCCCGAACTGGCCCTCAGCAGTCGAATAGACGGGTCCACCAACTAAGTAGAAGCGGAGGGACTGACCGCGGCAGAGGGTGCGAACTCGCGTAGCCGCCTCGAGGAGGACCTTCTGGCCCTTCCACTTGGCGTAAGTGGAAACCAGACCTATACGAAGAGTGCCCTCCGGAGCCGTCGGCATTCCAGACAAAGTGTCTAGCCACGGGCCATCCCCGGCTCCAGGAGAGAATTCCTCGACGTCAACCGCATTGAGAATCGTGACTGTGTGGAGCGACGGCAAGGCAAGACGAGTGTCCCGAGCGACTGCCTCGGAAATAGCGATGGCTGTACTTCCGCGGCCCGCGCTTAGCGCAAGCAGGCGACGGGCTATGGGGCGTTCGCTTAGGAAATCGTGGACATGCCAAACGACGGGCACCCGACGCGGCGTGGCTAGAGCGGAGAGTAGATGAGCCTTGATTCCATTGCTGTGGACGATATCCGGTGCCGTCTTTAAGATCTGAGCGCGGAGCGCGGGAACAAAGCGGAGCAGTGCGGGCACTGAGCGGAGGATCGAACCAGCGAGCCTCATTCTTCGATCCCAGTGTTGGTCGAGGCGCAAGCCGCTGTCGCCTAGAGTGGCTAACGCTGCCGGAAGCGCTAGCACGCTCGTCGTGGCGCCAAGTCGCTCGGCCTCTGCGAGCAATGGTCCATCGGCGAAGCTCAGGACATGAAATAGGAGGTCCCGGTCGACCGCTCGTGTCGAAGCTATGAGGTCTAGGAGCACACGCTCTGCTCCTCCCAGCTCAGCGCTAGGACTTATAACGAGCACTCTTCGAGAATTAGCAGCACAAGGACTGGGTTTTGCTCTCACGCCATTGCCTGATAAGTGCTTAGGACCGTCTTGGCGTGCAAAGACCAACTGAACCGTGCGGCCTGAGCCAGTCGCTCCGCTTTTGCCTCGGATGAGCTTTCGGCATTGAGGGCTGCTCTGATCGCCATTGCCCAATCTGAGGGTTCATCGGAGTCACAGTACGATGCAGCGGCACCTCCCACTTCGCGAAGTGCTGGGATGTCTCTGGCTAAGACTCGAGTTCCGCAAGCAAGCGCTTCGATCACGGGAAGTCCAAAGCCCTCCCGCTCGCTGGGCAGCACTAGCAGCTCCGCACGACGGTAAAGATGAGCAAGCGCACTACGCGTGAGCTTGGGAAGAGTGACTACTTCGTGGCGAACCCCCAACTGAGCCAGCAAAGCCAGCTGTTCTTCTGTAAAGCTTGCGCCTTGCTGCACGAGAAAGACGTCCGGCTCCGAAGCGCGGACCATCGCGAAGGCTCGGAAAAGCAAGTCCAGGCGCTTTCGCGGAATGCCACTTCCAACATGCAACAGAAAACGCCCTCGAAGGAGGCCCTCTTCCACCTCGGCGGCTGCTGGGCCAATTGGACTGAACTCAGTTGCGACGCCAAATGGCGCATGGACCAGTTTATTGTCGTCGAGCAGCCCCAGGTCCGAGATTTGCTTCCGTACGTGCTCGGTATTGTAGAAAACAACTGCGACACGCTGAAGGCCTCGCAGAACACTCCGGGCGAGGGCGACGCGGTGAGGCGCCCACTTCGAGCCTCCAAGGAGAGGCTGCAGAGCGTCTAAGTCATGGCAATAAATGCCGGTCCGCCCTCCTGGAAGGGAGTGCGCCGCATGAGCGTAGCTATGATTGACGATGTGAAAGAAGTCGTAGCGGAAGCGCTCGAGCTGCATAGTCGTCGGATAGACGACGCATCGCGCGAAGATCCGATTGGCGCTCTCTCGTAGCCACCGGGCAGGGCCCGGAAGGCGCCCAAAGAGCCTTGGCACCCATGGCTGTAACGCTGATACGCAGACTTCCTTCGCGTGCTCGCGGCTCAACGTCTGTACCAGCATCTCGCCGATGTAGTCCATGCTCGTCCAGCCCTCGAAGGGCGCGTCGAGGACCACTCCGAGGCGGAGCCTCCCGCCCCGTTGGATCATCGGGCGAGCGCCTCTTCGAGTGCTTCGCTCAGGGCCGCGCGCGTCGTACGATTTGGCTGCCAACCGAGTGCTCGGATGCGGGTTCCATCCCCGACCAACCAAGGAATCTCCACTGGACGCAGCCTTGCTGCGTCGAGCCTAATCTCAATCTGGATGCCGGCCAGTTCTAACAATTGGTCGAGGAGAGCGCGAATCGAGAGAGGTTCACTGCTGCACAGATTGTATGCCGTCCCAGGGGCTCCTTCCTCGAGGAGCAATCGGTAGCCGCGTACTACGTCCTCGACATGTAGAAAGTCGCGCACGGGGCTGAGGTCGCCGACTTCAATAAATGCCTCTCTTCTACCCTGCTTCACGTCCGCGATTTGCTGTGCAAACGACGGCACGACGAAGTGCAGTGCCTGACCCACACCGAGGTGATTAAAGGGACGGACGCAGATTACTTGAAGGCCATAGCTGGCCGAATATTGCCGGGCGACGTCCTCCGCCGCGCACTTCGACGCTGCATACGGGCTAAGCGGACGAAGAGGGTCCTCCTCATGGGCGCGGTGCCCCTCCGGAAGGCGGCCGTACATCTCTCCGGAGCCGATCAGTAGCAGCCGCGTGGCCGGAACAACCTCGCGCACTGCCTGCAAGAGATTCACTGTCCCGGTAGCGTTCACGCTGAATGTCTTGAGTGAATTTGCGTGGCTCCAGGCCACGGAACTCACGCCCGCGAGATGGATAATTCCCTCGGGCCGGAGCCGCGAGATTTCGCGCCGAACCGCGGCATCGTCCGTCACGTCGAGAGAGTCGGGGCCGTCCGGTCCAGGGCGAGCGATGACATCATCTCCGACGGACGCCAAGTGCCGGCACAGGTGCTGGCCTACGAAGCCGCTCGAACCGGTGACCAGCACGCGCACAGTTATTGCCTGCTCTTGTGACGGTCCAAGTCTGCGTCCACCATCATTTCCACGAGCTGACGAAAAGTAACCCTTGGCGCCCAGCCGAGCTTCGCTCTGGCCTTCGATGGGTTTCCGATCAAAACATCGACCTCGGCGGGCCGAACGAATGCCTGATCGAGTACTACGTACTCCTTCATGTCGAGGCCTACGCGGGCGAAGGCAATCTCGCAAAGCTCGCCGACGGTATGCGTCTCGTTTGTTGCGATAACGTAGTCATCGGGCTGTGGCTGTTGGAGCATGAGCCACATCGCCTCGACGTAGTCTCCCGCGAAACCCCAATCCCTCTTGGCGTCCAGGGTCCCCAGTCCCAGTTTCTTCATTTTGCCGATCTTTATGCGAGCTGCGCCATCGGTAACTTTTCGTGAAACAAATTCCAATCCCCGACGCGGAGACTCGTGGTTGAAGAGTATTCCGCTCACTGCGTAGAGGCCGAATGATTCGCGATAATTCACGGTAATGTGGTGCCCGTACGCCTTTGCCACGCCATAGGGCGACCGAGGATAAAAGGGTGTCGACTCGGTCTGCGGTACCTCGCGTACCTTGCCAAACATTTCCGATGACGACGCCTGGTAAAAACGGGTTCTGGGCCGCGTATGCCGTATGGCCTCAAGCATCTTAGTCACACCGAGCGCGGTGAATTCGCCGGTAAGGACCGGTTGCGACCAGCTGGTAGGAACGAAGGACTGTGCCGCGAGATTGTACACCTCGTCCGGTTGCGCGGCCTCAAGCATTGACGATAGCGAGTACTGGTCTAGCAGGTCTCCTTGGTGGAGTTTTACCTTTTCCCGAAGATGATCGATGCGCTCGAAGTTCTCCGACGATGAGCGACGGACCATGCCGTGCACTTCATAGCCCTTTGCGAGAAGCAACTCCGCAAGGTAGCTGCCGTCCTGTCCGGTGATACCGGTGATCAATGCGCGCTTCAGCATAGGGTGACCTTAACAGAGTCATCTCGGGAGCCGAGCAGGTCCAGGGAGTGAGAGATTGAGAGGCGCTCTTCGTACCAAGCGCGCGCGCGGGCGCCGAGTGCCTCCCGCCGTTCGGGGTAAGCGAGTAGCCCAAGGACCGCGCTCGCGAGGTCATGCGGCTCGCCCACAGGGACCAGCACCACAGCCCCTGACGAGGCCCAGTGGTCCTCCGTCAAATGGCCCGTCGTTGTGACAATTGGTTTTCCGAGGGCGAGCCCAGCCATCGCACTCGTTCTTCGCCCGCTGATGCCGTCGGGATACGGTTGAACCAGGACGTCACAAGCTGCAAGGTGGCATGAAACGTCGGCGGCGGCGAGCGCGCCCGGTGCGATGATGCGCGCTGCCAAGTCAGGATAGGTCGTTACCAGGTTCCGCGCGAAATCGAGTCCTCCGATTCCGAGGAGGACTAGCCGAGCGTCGCGCGCGCTTTGCAGAATCGTGCGAACCACCGGTCGCAGGAGGCCGGCAACCCACGTACCGTACGTCCCGAAGTGCCCGACCAGCGGACCTGGCCCGAGGCGAGCGACGACACGTTCGACGTCTTCCGGTTTCACGTCGACTGGCACGTTGCTGGGGATCGAAAGCACCTCTGCACGCTGGGCGTGCCGTCCCAGTTGACGCCGCCACGCAGGGATAGAAACGAATACACGGTCGGCGCGTCCCGCAATGAGCTGGGCCATAAGCCATTCGGCTGCGGCTAGTACGTTTCGCTGAGGTCGCTGTCGCCACGCGAAGCTGTAGGCCACTTCGTGAAACTGGACCCAGACCTCGTCACTGCTCCAGCTCGCTAGCCAGAGCGCAAACGGAAGGTTCATCCCGCGGAATCCGTAGGCGCTCGCGACGTATTGGACCAGTAGTCGGCGTGGCCCAGGAACCGCCTTTAGACCAATCGAGAGGGCGTGCAGACCAGCGGGACCAAAACTCGGCAGTCCATGAACGGTTATCGCTCCATCGGCGCGCTCTGTGTTGGTTCCCGGAGCCCAGACGTGCACCTGCCGACCCGAATCGCTCAACGCTCGTGCGAGCTGCTGCGTATAGTCGGAGACCCCTCCGGACTGTGGAGGGTACTCGCCGGTCACGAGATGCCAGGTCCGCACCGGTGCCTGACCATTCTGAGTCATCAACATCGACGAACCACGAGAGCGATCCATTTCGAAGCGCGAGCCCGAAGACGGGTGATTGCCAGCCCGTCCTACCTGAGTTTTGATTGGTCTAACCGATTGAACGATGCTGGGCAGTGCGCTCAGAGTTGACGCTGGTCGGCTCCGCTCGGATAGGTTTATCCGAGGGAATCAGCTCGACGGTGTCCGAGCCGACGCCTGGTTCGAAGGCCCGGGCGGTAGTACCTCTCTGGATGCGCCTACGGCGACCATGCCGCGGCCCTAATTTGAGGGGTCGGCGCGAGAGTTCCACGCCGACAACGTCTCTTCGTTGTTCTAGAACGAACAGGGAATCGTCGAAGTTGGTCGCGCGACTAACGTCAACGACGGTCTGGAACGAATTCGGCCCTGAACGCAACAATTCAATGACAGCGCGTGTCACTGGGGCCTCGGGCACCGCGCATGCCATCGGTCAGGCCAGCCGCTTCTTGGCCACTCGCGCTCGTACTGGTCGCCCACCTCGGTGGGGTCCGAGCTCTCAGACGGCCGATCGGAGTGGCGCCGGGACGTCATGACGGTCGCAAAGGGAACGAGCAATTCTCTTTGGACTCGACTTGCGCTTCCTTCGCCGTACCGTGCCAAACTCCTCATTGCATCCGTGATCACTGACTTCGTTGCCTTTTTGCTAGCACTAATGGTCGGCGCAGTCCTGACCATCGTCGTGCGCAACCGCGCCGTGAACCTCGGCTGGTACGACCAGGCGAAGTCCAGCCGAAAGGTGCACGCGAGGCCGGTTCCTCGTCTCGGCGGGGTGGCCATTGTGCTTGCCTTCAACGCGCCCATCACAGCGCTCCTCGTCGTCGACTCGGCGGTTGCGCTCATCTTCCGGCAGCAGCGTGACCTCATCCTCGGCCTTTACCTCGGGGGCTTCGCTATCGCTGCCCTCGGGCTGTACGACGATCTCTATGGGGCGGGCGCGAGACTGAAGTTCTCGGTCCAGACTGGCGTCGCTCTGCTCCTCTACGCTATCGGCTTTCGGATCGAGATTTTGTCCTGGCCCTTCGGTCCGCCGCTTGCGCTTGGCATGCTGGCGCTTCCCTTTACCATCCTCTGGATCGTCGGGGTCATCAACGCGATCAACCTCATCGACGGATTGGATGGCCTGGCGGGGGGGGTCGCTCTCTTCGTCGTTGCGACCAACTTCATCCTCGCGTTCTCACGCCACGACGTTCTGGTCAGCCTAGCTATGGCTGCTCTCGGCGGCGCGATTCTCGGCTTTCTCGTCTTCAACTTCAACCCGGCCTCCATCTTCATGGGGGACACCGGGAGCATGTTCCTCGGCTTTGTCCTTGCAGCCGTCGCGGTGAAGTCGTCGACGAAATCGGGCACCACAGTCGCCATGCTTGTTCCGGTTATCGCTCTTGGCCTGCCGATCATGGACACGCTCCTGGCTATGATCCGGCGTGCAATCCTCGGGCGCTCGCTTTTCGACGCAGATAAGGATCACATCCATCATCGCCTCATGTCCCGCCTTCGCCTGAGCCAGCGGAGCGCGGTGCTTGTCCTCTACGGTTTGTGCTGCCTCTTCGCGTTTACTGCGCTCGGTCTGGCCTTCGCCAATGGCGTGCAGAGCGCGCTGCTGCTAATCGCCGTGTCGGTCGTCGTGTTCGTCCTAATGCGGAAGCTCGGTTACCTCGATTTGCGCGAGAACAAGGCCGCGACCCTCATCCGCCGTCGCAACCAGCAATTGCGCTACCTCCTTCGCGAGGTTGTCCGAAACGTCCAGGCTTCAGCCAACCTGTCCGATCTCTGGAACTCTGTTCGACCCCTGGCCGAGCAATTGGGTGCTGCACGGCTTGAGCTTCGTATTGATGAAGCCGCCGGTCCGCGTCGCGAGAGCGTTCTCTTCGAGACAGAACGGGCCGGTGGCACGAGCTTTCCTGTCGAGGCAAGGGTCGAGCTTGCTCATGGTGAGCGAGGCATGGGCTACCTCGCCATGACGTGGCGGGATGGCCGGGCGGACGTCGACCGCGACGACGAGCTCGGGCTCGAGCTCATAGCCGACGCAGCGGCCGCGATGATCGCTCGAGTTACGTTCCCGCCCATCGCGGCGGCCGAAAATGTCGTGCCTATTAGAAAGTAGTCCTCACGCGGGCTCGGGCTTAAGCGCTTCGAGCTCGAAGTAGAGGAACCAAGCCGGGAAAATCCACGCCCAACGTTCCTCGTACGGGATGACGAAGCGGTTCGCGAGCCGGTGCACGAACCTATTCGTCAACGACTGCCCGAATACAATCAGCGCCTGTTGCTGCCGGAAGCGTGCTGTCGAGTAAAAGCCGAGCTTATGCTCGTCAGTGAAGTAAAGCATGCTTCGCGCGCTAAAGTGGTGTCGGTGCGTCGGGTCGGTGAAGGAGTTTGCAGACGAGAAGTGCGGGACGGTGATGAAGACGCGGGCCCCTGGTGCACAGACTCGGTGAATCTCCTCCATTGTTCGTGGGATGTCCCGTAAGTGCTCGACAACGTCGTAGGCATGGACCTCGTTGAAGTAGCTGTCCGGGAGCGGCCAGGGCGTCTTGTCCAGGTCGTGAACTAGGTCCGGTTGAGTTCGCGCGGTGACGTCCACGTTCAAAGCGCCCGGGCGTGGCTTCGTGCCCGACCCGAGATTGAGCACCGTCGAGGGCAGGGAAGTACTCACCGGCCTCCGAGGTTGCCAGCCTCGGACACACCTCGTCCAGCCGACTTGCGGTGAGGGGGCCAGGTTTCTGCTACGAGACGCTGCCGACACCATGCCTCGCGCGCTGCTCGATACCTTCCGCGTCCTCGCCGCCTTCTCTCCGGCGCGCCAGTCACTCGCGGGCGCGCCGTGGGAGGTCTACGTCGAGTGGGCCATTGCGAACGGACTCGCAGCGCTCGCGGCCTACAACCTCGAATACCGCCTTGCGGGCGGTGACGCGCCCGAGTGGGCGCGAGACAGCTCCTCTCCGTCTACCAGGGCACTGCCAACGACAACGTGATGAAGCTCGTCAACTTTAAGCGCGTCGTCGATGACCTCGAGGGCAGAAAGGTCGTCCTCCTTGGTGGCGCGAGCTTCGCCGAGGCGCTTTACCCGCACATTGCGTTTCGGCCCGTCATCGACATTGCTCTGCTGCTTCCCTGAAGGCGATTTGGACGGCTTCGCGGGGTTCCTCGCTCAGGGCCAGTTCAAACCGGCACCTGACGAAGTCCGACCGGCCGGCGCCGCCCGCTCCCTCACCGACGGGCGGACCCCCATTCACCTCTTCACGAGCCTTTTTGGTCCAGGCTTCGAGGCCGAGGACCGCGCGCTGCTTAACCGCGTGCTCCCGGTACGCGTCTACGGTCCCTCCTTCTTTCGCCTCACCGCTGAGGACGCCCTCCTCGGCCTCTGCTTCGAGCACGCCCGGGCCGGCTATGATGTCCCGTACATTTCCTTCGTGGACCTCCGCGAACTTCTCCTCGGCGCTCCTGCTCTGGGCGGTCCCTATTCGAGGCCGCTCGACACTGCTTCGCTTCGCAATAGGGCCCATGCACTCAAGCTAGACCGCGCGCTCTACGCGTCGTGCGGCATCGCCGCGGAGCTCTTTCCGGAAACTGCAAGTGTCGCCCGGACGCTTCAGCCGGCACTCTCGCGTCTTGTCCGACAAGCCCTTGAGGGTGTCCTTGTTCACCCGCTCGGGCAACTCGGCAGGATGCGCGAGCTCCGTGGAGCGGACCGCCTGAGGCGCTTCCTCACTCGACGCCACATTGGCCAGGCTTGACTTGTCGTTGCCTCTCCGGGCGCTTTGAGCGAAATCCAGGTACCACACATGAAACTCACCATCGTTGGGACTGGCTATGTGGGCCTGGTCGCTGGGACCTGCTTCGCCGACTCCGGCAATGACGTTATCTGCGTGGACATCGACGCTTCGAAAATTAACCGCCTTCTCGCGGGCGAAGTCCCCATCTATGAGCCCGGGCTCGAGGAGCTCATCTCGAAGAACGTTCGCGAGAAGCGGCTGTCGTTTAGCCTCGACCTCGTCGCCGCGGTGGGCCGGTCCGAAGTTGTGTTCATCGCCGTCGGAACCCCCGAGGGCGAAACTGGCGATGCGGACCTGCAGTACGTCCTCGCTGCAGCAGTAGACGTCGGTCGAGCGATGAGGCGCTATTGCGGTCATCGTCGACAAGAGCACCGTGCCGGTCGGTACGGCGGACAAGGTGAAGGACGTCGTCTCCAAAGTCACGAACCAGCCTTTCGACGTGGTGAGCAACCCCGAGTTCCTCAAGGAAGGGGCAGCCATCGACGACTTCCTCAAACCGGACCGCATCGTCATTGGCGCCTCTTCTGACCGAGCCCGGAACATTATGGCAGAGCTCTACGCCCCGTTTGTCCGTACCCAGGCGCCCATCCTCTTCATGGACACCCGGAGCGCGGAGCTAACGAAATACGCCGCCAACGCGATGCTGGCCACCCGCATCTCGTTCATGAATGACATAGCCATCCTCTGCGAGAAGGTGGGCGCTGATGTCGACTCCGTCCGCAAGGGCATGGGCGCCGACCAGAGGATTGGGTACCCATTCCTGTTTCCCGGAGTCGGCTACGGTGGCAGCTGCTTTCCCAAGGATGTCAAAGCGCTGGTGGCCATGGCCCGCGAGCATGCGCTTGAGTTCGACTTACTCCGTGCTGTCGAGCGCACGAACGAGCGCCAGAAGCGCGCGCTGCTTCAAAAGGCGCAGAAACACTACGGGGAGCTGTCCGGACGCACGTTTGCCATCTGGGGCCTGGCCTTTAAGCCGCGCACTGACGACATGCGCGAAGCACCGGCCCTCGTCATGGTAGAGGCCTTGCTCGGCAAGGGCGCGCGGCTGTCGGTGCATGACCCGGTTGCTATTGACGTCGCCCGTCGCCACTTCGGAACGCGGGTGACGTATGCAGCGACTCCCTACGAGGCCCTCGACGGTGCCGACGGACTCTTTGTGCTCACCGAGTGGAATGACTTCCGACATCCGGACTTCGACCGAATGAAGGCGCTCCTCAAGCAGCCAGTGGTGTTCGACGGGCGCAACATCTTTGACCCGGGAAAAATGCGCGAGCGCGGGTTCAGCTACCACGGCATCGGACGGCCGTAATGGCTCCTCGCACGCCGGCGGCGATTCGCGCGCTGCGGCCGCGCCAGTGGACGAAGAATCTCGCGGTCTACGCCCCGCTTCTGTTTGCGCGCGCGATTACTGTGCCGGGGGCGGCCTGGCATGCGACGCTCGCCTTCCTTTCTTTCTGTGCATTGGCGAGCGGCCTTTACATCGTCAACGACTGGGTGGACCAAGCCCAGGACCGACTCCACCCCGAAAAGAAGAACCGTCCCATTGCTGCTGGCGAAATTGGTGCGGCCGGCGCGGCCGGACTGGTTCTCGTTTGCTGGGTCATTGGAGGCGTCCTGGCAACTTTGGCTGGTCCCAACGTTGCCCCCATTGCCCTGGCGTACGTCCTCATTGAGCTCGGCTACACTTTCTGGCTCAAGCGTTACGTCATTGTGGACGTGCTCGTCATCGCCACGGGCTTTGTCCTGCGCGTCTATGGCGGCGCCGCCGCCATTGATGTGCCCGTCTCGAACTGGCTCTTCCTCTGCGCGCTCTTGCTTGCGCTTTTTCTGGCGCTCGGGAAGCGGCGGGCGGAGCTCGTCTCGCTCGACGGCGCCGAGCCGCAGGGGCACAGGGCGACGCTGGCGGACTACTCCATCCCGCTTTTGGACCAAATGCTGACGCTCGTCGCTTCGGCCTGCCTGGTTGCCTACGCCCTGTACACCGTGGCTCCCGACACCCTCGAGAAGGTGGGCAGCGACCGGATGAAATTCACCGTCCCCTTCGTGGTCTACGGCATCCTTCGCTACCTCTACCTCCTGCAACGGCGCGGAGCGGGGGGCGCTCCAGAGCGCGTGCTTCTCTCGGACGGACCCACCCTGCTCAACCTCGCGCTCTACCTCGCGATGGTTGGCTGGGTGCTCTTCGGCCGAGCGGGCTAGCGACAGAAAGCGCGCTACGGAATGGGCAGCCGTGCCAGGCCGCAGGCGTACTTGCCCTGGACGGTATTCACCGTATGGCAGTCGCAGAGGGGAAGCAGTTCCCCGCAGTAGGTGTCCTGCTCCGACGAAACGCTGATGTTGGACGCGCGGTTCGCCACGCCGGTCAAGCACGTGTTCTTGTCGTTGGTGTTGACGGCGCAGTTGCACAGTGTATTTGCCAGGTTGCGGCAGTTGTCGTTGCACGCGCTGAGAACGGCGAGCGCGAGAAGGGGGACGAGAAAGGAGAGACGCATTCGAGGGCCGAGGACCCTGCCACACCGCTGCCTGGTTCGCCAAGCCCTGCTCTTGGACAGCCCTGGTCGGCAGTGGGCCACGCTAAGCTCCTGAGGGCCCTGCCTCCGCCCTTCCGCACGCCCCGTCCTTCGCAGTCACCGCTGCGCCTGGCAGCGGAGGTGTGCCTCCTCCTCGCGGTGGTGCTGTCTGTCGCCCTCCTCGGAGGTGCACTGGAGAGCGCCGTCGTTGTCGCGTCCGTCCTTGGGTGCGCGGCGCTGGTGTTGGTTTTGGTGGACCGCGGGGGGACCTTGTCCCTTCCGCCGCTGGCGCTGCTGCCGCTTACCGCTGGCGCCGTGGCCCTCGTGCAACTCATACCGATGCCTGCTGGTGTTTTGGCACACCTCAGCCCGGCCTCCGCAGAGTTGCGCGACTTCGCCCTTGTCCCGTTGGGCCTGACGCGGGCGCGGCCGGTGACGCTGGACGCGCCAGCAACCTGGGGGGAAGTGGCGCGTGCGTTGGGCGTGATGGCCAGCCTTGTTGCCGCGGCCGAGTTGGCCAGGTCCCGCCGGAGTCGCCGGAGACTGGCCTTAGGCATTGGCCTGACGGGCCTGGGCGTAGCGCTGGTGGGGTACGGGCACCAGCTGGCCAACGCTCACGCCCTGTTTGGCCTTCATACCTTTGAGAATACGCAGCTACCGTTTCTCACACCCTTCGGAAACCCCAACCACTTGGCCGGTTTTCTCACCCTCTCGACGGCCCTCCTGCTTGGACTGGCCGCAGAGGCGCCCGAGCGGCCGCGAACGGCCCTTTACCTCGGCTTTGCACTGCTGAGTGGCGCAGCTGCCTTTCTGTCGCTGTCGCGCGGCGGTATTTTCTTCTTCGTCGCCGGACAGCTGGCCTTCGTCGCGACACTGGTGCTGGGGCGGGTGCCGCTTGGTAGCCGCGAGGAGTACCGCCCAGGGCCAAGACGCGGCGGCCGCGAGCGCCTCCTCCTCATCACCGCGGCCGTCCTCGGTGTGGTGGCGCTGGCAGGCTTCCTCGCACTGGACAGACTGACGGACCGGCTGTCCACCCTCGACAGTGTGGAGAAGCTGCGCCAGTCCAAGGTGGGGCTGTGGCCGATGTTTGCCCAGGCCGCGACGCATGTCTGGCCGCTTGGCCTCGGACGGGGCGCTTTTGCTGTGGGGTTCCCGCGCTGGCAGACGGAGGGCGCGTTCTACAGCTTCACGAACCCGGAAAACTGGCTGCTGCAATGGGCGGCAGACTTTGGTCTGCCGGTTACCATCGGGCTCCTTGCCCTGGCCGTGTGGGCCACGGTACGGACCCTGCGCCGGGATGCCTCAGCACTCGAGCGGGCCGCGACCTGCGGCCTTTTGGCCCTCGTCCTCCACGACGTCTTTGATTTCGCCCTCGAGCTGCAGGCGTGCGCCACGGCTGCAGCCGTGGCTGCGGGGCTCGTCTCCAACCGGGTGCTGTACCCAGGGGCGGGGCCTTCCCTTTGGAAGGTGGCTGGCCACTGGCCTGACAGCCGCCGCCGTCCTTCTGACGGCAGTTGGGCTGTGGCGTGGGCGAGAGAGTGCTGAGGACGCAGCGCGGGCCCTCAACCGCGCCGCTGCTGGCGGGCTCCCTGCCGAGGAGCTGCGCGCGCGAGGGCTGGCGGCCATCGACGCGCACCCCGCCGAGGCGGCGCTTTACCGGACGGTGGGCTTGGCCGAGGCGCGGCAGAGGCCACGCGAGGCGCTCGCCTTCCTCAACCGGGCGCTGTGGCTGCGGCCTTTGGACTCGGACACGCACCGGGTGACGGCCAACGTCCTCTTACGGCTGGGCGCGCCAGAACAAGCCATGGGCGAATGGCGACTGGCCCGGGAAACCAGCCCCGAGCCGGGTCCCGTCTTGGCAGAGGCACTTCCCTTCGCGCAGACGCCGGAGCTCCTCGGTCGCCTCGTCGGCCCGGACCTGGGGGACACGGCCACCGTGGTGTCTATACTGTGGACCGCGGGCAGACACAGCGATGCCGAGGCCCTCCTCGACTGGGCACGCGCACAAGCCGACGGCATGCCTGGGTTGGCGGGGCTGTGGACCAGCTCCGCGTCCCTGCGACTTGCGGCGGGAAAGCCCGCCGAAGCGCTGCCCCTGCTAGACGAGGCGGAGCGCCGGGGGGATGACGTCACGGTGCTGCGCGCTCAGGCGCTGTCGGCGTCGGGCCGTCCCCGTGAGGCGCTGCAGACGCTGGAAGCCGGCGTCTTGCGTCGCCCCCAGGACGCGGAGTTAGGCTTTGCCCTCGCCGCGCAGTGGCTCGCGGCGGGACGCCCTGCAATGGCGCGCCAGGCGCTGGACCGCCTGCAGCCCTTCCTCTCCGGCGCCTCGGCGCGGGTGCGGCTTCTCACCACCGAAGCCGAGACATACCGCGCGGAAGGGCGCTATGGGCGCGCCCTGGAGTCGCTTGAGACCGCCCGCCGCCTGGCCCCTGAGTCTGCCGGCCTCAGCTACCAAGCGGCGCAATTGTACGAGCAGCTCGGGCGCTTTGACGCCGCGTCGGAGGCCGTGCGCGCTGGTGCGCGGGTGGAAGGGGCCGCCGGAATGGCCCGGGCACAGGCTTGGCTGGACCGTCTCGACAAGGCGGCACAAGCCCAAGAGCTGAAAAGCCTGGAGAAGGCGCCCCCCTTGCAACCGCTGCTTGACGAGGCCGACCCACCCCAGGCCGACGCCGGCCCGCCGGGCGGTGTCCTTTCGCGCTGAAGCCGCCGTCGGAGTCTAGTGTCCCCGGCCTGCCACCACCGTGGGCACCGTCTTGAGCAGAAGGCTCAAGTCCTGCCCGAGGCTCCAGTGGTCGATGTAGCGGAGGTCCAGGTACATCCAGTCCTTGAAGGCAATCTCGTTCCGGCCGCTCACCTGCCAAATGCAGGTGAGTCCCGGCACCACCGAGAGGCGTCGCAGCTGCCATGGTTCATACTGCGCGACTTCCCGGGGCACGGGGGGCCGCGGGCCAACAAGTGTCATGTCTCCGCGCAGGACGTTGACCAGCTGGGGGAGCTCATCAACGCTGAATTTCCTGAGAATTCTTCCGAGCGGAGTAATGCGCGGGTCGTTGCGCATCTTGAAGACTGGGCCCGTCTGTTCGTTGTGTTCCTCCAAGGCCCTTTGAAGTCCCTCGGCCCCGGACACCATGGAACGGAACTTGAGGATGTTGAACAGTCGTCCGCGCTGCCCGACACGGAGTTGCCGGAAGAAGACTGGCCCGCGCGAGGTGACTTTCACCAGGACTGCCACCAGACAGAGAAATGGTGAGAGCACCCACAGCACAGCAGCTGAGGCGACCACGTCAAAGAGGCGCTTGGCGATGCGCGCGGTGGGCTGCGACTTCACGCTGGTGAAATGGAGGTACCCGTCAGAAACGGTGCGGTTGTCCACGGGAACCGCTCGCTTGAGACGCAGCGAGTAGGCCGGCAGTGCGAAGGGGACGCCGAACGTTTCGCACACGCCGGCCGCGGCCTCCATGGCCGCGCCCTGCAGCAGAGCGCTCCCCGCGATGTACACCTCGTCGACGCTCAACATGCGAAGGCAGAGCCCGAGGTCTTCGACACTGCCGAGGTGAAGCGGCTTGAGTCGCTCGGGGACCGGGTCGCCAGGAAAACTGAGGTAGCCGTGCACGCGCCTGCGCCGGCGCTTGCATCGCGCGATGTCCTCCCCGGTGAGCCGACCCAAAGGACCGGTTCCCAGCACCAGCACGCGCTCTGGCTCGTGCGTGCCGCCCTGCAGCATGGGGTACATCAGCCGACGCAGGACGAAGAGGGCGGGAAGGGCGAGTGCGAGAAAACGCACCGGGGTCGGCACCGCCTTATGAAAAAGGGGAATCCAGACCAGGGGCAGCAGCACGGTTGCCACCGCCGGGACGAGCACCGCGCCAAGCATCGTGTCGTCGATAGAAGAGCGGTCCGCAGGGGGCGTGTAATGGCGGATGCTGAGGCTGGTGACGAGCCAGACGCCGATGGCAACCAACACGGCGCCGGCCGTGAAGAGAGACGGCCGAGGCGTCGCAACAATAACCAGCGCGCTCATCAAGAGCAGGTCCGAACCGAGGCACACGCAGGCCTCGGCAGTCGGAGCGAAGCGATTCAGAACCCAACTCATGCCTGCCACCCCCAAAAAAGCCACGCGGTGCAACCATTCAGGCGACGCACCAGCGGCCTGTGCAGCGCGGCGGATACTCGCCGACCACTCCTTCGGTGCACAAGAGGGGCAGTTCCGACACCCATGCCCCCAAACGTGGAGGCCGGGCTGTGAATGAAGGCACGTCTTTCACGTCGCACCGACGGCGAAAGCGCGAAGGGACATTCCCAAAGGCCCCTTCGTTCAGAAAGCAACGTCGGGGAGGGCGGCCGGGCCCATTTCGGGCGCCCGGAGCGTTACCCCGGCTGGCGCTGTCCTGACGAAGACCCTGGCTCGACCAACCGCCTAGGGCGTGGATGGTTCGGCCGAGGCTTCATTTCCATGGGGCCTTGAGTGCGGCCGACCAGCCGACGCGTCCCGGCGACGGGACCCCCTCTTCTCCGGGGTGAGGAAGACAGAAGCGCCGACCGGGCCCTTCGTTCGCCCGTTTCTCTCGGGGCGCGCGACCGTCACCCCCGCCGGGGGCTCCGGCTTCACGGGGCATAGGTCGCGGCGGACATCCCCCTCTGGCCTTTCCCAAGGAATGCAGGTGGGTCAACGGTTTCCCACTTTGCCGCCTCTGCACGGGGTGTGTTAGCGATGCCGCCGTTCGCCATCCCTTGGGAGGAGCTGCTCAAGCGTGCACCCACGGCCGCATCCCCGTCCCAACCGCTTCGTGGCGGCCCTGTGCGTCTGCGCGTTGACGTTTCTCGGTTGCGCGACGGCGCCCTACGTCTGGGTTGCGGATTACAGCGAGCCGCCGATGGCCATGGACAAGAGTACCGTCCTCGTCCCAGGCGACGTCATCACCATTCGCGTTTACCAGCAGCCAGACATGTCGAGCAAGACGCGGGTGCGGAACGACGGCAAGGTGAGCATGCCGCTTTTGAATGACGTGGATGCTGCCGGAAAAACGCCAGCAGCGTTCGCGCAAACGCTACAAGTCCGGCTCAAGGAGTTCATGAATGCGCCGGTGGTCACCGTCTCCTTGGATGACCCCCGGCCGAATACCATTCCTGTCACAGGCGAAGTGGCCAAGCCCGGAGTCTTCCAGCTGGAGCCAGGGGCTGGGGTGCTCACCGCGCTGGCGTCGGCCGGCGGCCTTACCGCGTTTGCCACATGGAGCAAAATCTATGTCATCCGCCAGGTTCCAACGCTGGTGCGGATTCGCTTCGACTACCACGAACTTCGGGACGGAGACCGGACATCACTTCAGTTCCAGCTCCGGCAAGGCGATGCCGTGGTCGTTGAGTAGAGGCCATGTCGCCGGCCGGCCTTTGCCTGGTCCTTCTCGGCACGGTGTCTGGGACACCGCCGGAGAACTTGAGCCTCGACCTGCAAGGGAGGTTGGAAACGCTGGTGGGGACCAACATCTCCGCCGCTGTTCCGCCCAAAGACGTTTCAGCGATTTTCAGCTTCACGCCGGGGGTGTTGTTGACGGACCGCTCGCAGACGGGAGTTCTCAAACTCAGCTACACGCCGCTGCTGTACCTCACCGTTCCCGGCAGCGACGCGTACCCGGCGAAGGTGCTGGTGCTCAACCGCTTCAACTACGAGGCGAGCAACCAGCTGAGCCGCACCTCCAGCATTTCTCTCATCGGCGCCCTGTGGTTTGGCGACCAGAACTACTCCCCCGTGGTTAACCAAGGAGTTGCCCCGGGCAGTGGCACCGGACAGCCAAGCGGAATACCGCCTCCCCCGGGGCAGCTACCGGCGGTGCAAATCATCCGGGTCATCACCTCCACCACCCAGCTCGGCTTCACCCTGGCGACCAGCGCTACCGTCCAGCTCACGTTCGCCGCAGGGTTTCTCTTCAGCGAGGGTGCCAACGACGCTTCCCGGCTTGAGCTCCCGCTTCAACGGGGACCATATGTCGTGGCACGTTCCGAGTTCCTCCTCAGCGAGCGGGATACCCTTACCCCAGCGCTTCGCGTCGGCTTTCTCACCTACGGTCCTATCTTCTGGACGGCTGGGTCGACTGTCGAAAATGGCAGCAGCGTGACGGTTGCCCACTTTCAGGAAGGTCTGGAGTTGCTTGGGAGCGAACTGACGCTGAAATGGGGACACCAGGAGAGTCGGGCGCTGCGCACCGAGGCGGCAGTCGGACTGGCAGTCTTTAGCCAAAGTAGCTCGTCGGACGTGCCCGTCGGTCAGATGGGAGAGCTGCTCTGGTACCCCCGGTCCATTCCCGTTCCGGCGGAAACCTTTCCAGAGCCCATCGCCCGGGCGACCGTCTACTACAACGTCTTTCCCGACGAAGAGCCGCCCCTTCAACTGGGCGCTACGGCCGCGCTGGCACCCATCCTCAACCAATTCGCCGGCACGGTGTATGAGCGCGTGGAGGGCATCCTCACGGCGGACTGGACGCTGAGTCCCTTCGTCCGCTTGGGGGCGTTGGCAGGGGCGGCCTATTCATTCAGCCCACCGGAGACAGACATCCGCGCCGAAGTCCGCGCCGTGTGGAGTCCCGCCACTTCCATCGCCATTGCAGGAGGGGTCCGAGCCGCATGGATTAACTACGTCGTCCCGGGGGCCTTCAACGGCTTCAGCTGGTCAGTATTCATTAATGTCACTGGCGCCACCGGAGCGCTTTTCTGACTCGCAAGCATGGTATTCGACTGACAATATAGAAGGGGCAGGACCGTGGCCGCTCAGCCTCAAGACGTCTCTCACAGCCGCAAGCGCAGCGCACTCGTCGTCGAGGATGACCCCGACGTTCGCGGGCTGGTGGCGAGCATGCTTCGGGCCCTCGGGTTGGAAGTTGCCGAGGTCAGCGAGGGGCGTTCGGCCATTCTCCACCTCGCCGTGCATCAGCGCCCAGACTTGGTGTGTTTGGACCTGATGCTTCCCGAGCTGTCGGGTTATGACGTGTGCGAATACATGCGGGGCGAGGCTAAGTTGCGGACTGTCCCCATCCTCATCATGAGTGCTCGGGCTCTCCCGCAGGACCGGGCTTATGCGGAGCAGGTGGGCGCCAGCAGCTACCTGGTGAAGCCCTTCAAGCAGAAGGCGTTCCAGGCCGCGGTGGGCGCTCTTTTGGTTGGCTCAGCCGCCGAGGAGGGCCACCCGTGAATGCCCCGGTCGGGCCGGTGGAGCCCGGCGAGCTGCAGCTCATCGACCATCAAAAGCTTCGCGACTATAGCGGCTTCGTCCTCCGGGCTATGGGGCGGCATCCGTGGGCAGCCACCGGGACTGCCCTGGTCGTCCTCGGCTTCACCGTCCTTGGGTTGCTGAGTTTTCCGCGCGTCTACCACGTGGAGACAGAGCTTCTTGCGCAGCGCAACCTCATGATGCCAGCCCTGGGTAACCCCAGCCGGTCCGTCCCCAACGAAGCGGACGCGCCGACTCTGGCCGCAGCCGAGACCGTTCGTCGGCATGACAACCTCATTTCTCTGGTGAAGGAGACTGGGCTACTTGCCCGCTGGGACATGACGCGCGCCCCGGCGGTACGTGCCTGGGATTGGGGGGTCCGCCTCGTGAAAGGGCCGCCCACGGAGGACGACCGCCTGGATGCACTGGTCGAGCTCTTGGAAAAGCAGCTGTTGGTGTCTGCCAACGAGAGGACAATTACCATCAGCATCGATTGGCCCGACAAGCACCTCGCACACCAGCTGGTGGAGACGGCGCTGCAAAACTTCCTCGAGTCGCGGCACGCGGTGGAGGTCGGGACGATTGCCGAGGCCATCTCCATCCTGGAGCGACACGCAGCCGAAGAGCAGCAGTCGGTCGACTCTGCCCTCGACGACATCAAGCGCCTCAATCTCCAACACCCGTTGCGGGCGGCGGACATCGTTCCTTCCTTGCCGAGGGCCCCCAAAAAGGACCCCAAGGCAGGCGAGATTTCCGAGCTTCGGGCGATGCTTGAGGGGAAACGGCGTGCCATCCGCGACCTGGAGGAGTTCCGCAGCCGTCGCATTGCGGAGCTGCAGGCAGAGCTCGGACAACAGAAGCAGGTCTACTCCGACGCGCATCCGACGATGATTCGACTTCGACAGAGTGTTGCCGCGGTCAGTGAGGAGTCCCCCCAGCTTGCACAATTGCGCAGTGAGGAGCGCGAGCTGGTCGCCGAATACAACCAGCTCGGTGGCGACGACGTCCAGCGTGAGAGCGAGACACGCGTCGCACCCCAGCGGCTGTCCGAAGCGCGACGCTTCTTGGACGTGAGCAGCGAAGCGCCCGCCGAGGAGTATGCCAAGGCCCGGCTGCGCTTTGCGATGAACAAATATGACAGCTTGATGGAACGGCTCGACGCAGCTCGCATCGAATTGGACACCGCGCGCGCCGCATTCAAGTACCGCTACATCACGATTCGCCCCGCTGAGTTGCCGAAGCACCCGGTCAGGCCGAAGGTTCCGTTGGTGCTCGCTCTCGGCGCACTGGGTGCACTCCTCGCCGCGGCGGCGGTGTCGGTGCTGGTCGATGTCCGCTCCAGAAAATTGGTCGAGCAGTGGCAAATCGGGCGTCAGCTCGGTCTGCCCGTTCTCGGAGCTCTCCCCAAAGCTTGACCAGAAGCCTGTAAAAAACCAGTAGAGCGCTTCCGTGTCGTCTGCAAGGCAAGCTCACTGTGTTCATCAGCCCAGCGCGCACCGAGACCAATCATCTCGTGCTAGTTAGCGCACCGGATGAGCCAGGGGACGCCGACCATCGCCGCTCCGGTGGATGCAACGTCATCCAGCGTCACCATGGCGCGGAATGCGCTGGCGCTGGTCGCGGGTCAGGCCGCGACCATGGTTCTGGGCATTCTCTTCAGTGCCATTCTTGGCCGAACGCTGGGGGCCGGCGACTTCGGCCTCTACTTTCTCATCAACTCCTTTGCCAGCTTCGCCCTGGTCGTCGTCGACTGGGGTCAGCAAGTCTTGGGTTTCCGTGAAGTGGCGAAGGCGCCCGAGCGCGGGGGGGAGCTGCTCGGCACCGGCCTGGTGTTGCGCTTGGTCGGCTCGCTGCTGGTGTCGCTGCCAGTCGGCCTAGCCGCTTGGGCACTGGGCTACGACCGGCGCACCATCTGGTTCGCAGTGGGCTTCATCTTCATCAGCATTCCAATTTTCCTCGCGCAAAACTTCGCCGTCGTGTTTCGCGGTCGTGACCGAATGGGTCTCGATGCGTACGTTTTGGTGGCCAACCGGGCCGTCGGCCTGGTCCTGGCCATCGTCGCCCTGGGGCTGGGACTTGGACTGGGCGGCGTTGTGGTGACGCAGGGCCTGGCTGGGGTGGCGGCGCTGGCCTTGGCCTTCCGGCTCTACCGCCTGGTGGCGAGCGGCCCGTTGCACTTCTCGAAGGCCACCGCGCGCGAGCTTCTTCACTTCGGCACTCCCCTGGCCGCCATCGCCATTGCCTCCTTCATCCAGCCCTACATCGATGCGGTTCTGCTGTCCAAGCTCGTTCCCGCGGAGGTGATGGGTTGGTACGGCGCTGCCAAAAGTATGATGGGGACGCTCATCGCACCCGCCCTCATCCTTCAGTCGGCCTCCTTCCCCAGACTGGCCCGCGCCGCCCGAAATCCGCCGCTCTTCCGTGCGGAACTCGTCACGGCGCTCCGTCCCATGTTGTGGTTGGGCGCTCTGGCCGGAGTCGGAACCTGGCTTTTCGCTGACGTGGCGATCGCCATTGTTTATGGACATCGCCAATTTGGCCCGGCGGGGGTGGTCTTAAAGGTCTATGGCATCGGCCTGGGCCTAATTTTCGTCGATCTCCTGATCGGCATGGCGCTGACTGCCGCTGGACGTGCCCGCGGTTTCGCATTGGCCAAGGCCGCGTCGGTGGTGGTGGGCGTGGCGTTGGAACTCTTTTTCATCCCCTATTTCCAGCACCGCGTCGGAAACGGAGGGATTGGTGCGACCTTGGCGGCTTCGCTCAGCGAGGTGGTGGTGCTCGTCGGTGGACTGCTGCTCATGCCGCGCGGAACTCTGGCCGGCGCGGTCTTCATCGACGGGGGGCGAGCCCTGGCCTGTGTGCTGCTGACCGTTTTGCTCTTCCACTGGTTGCCGCCGCTCGCGCCCTGGCTAGGCATTCCAGTCTGTATTCTGGCATTCGCCGCGTTCTCGGTCGCGCTGGGCCTGGTGCGGCGAGCCGACCTGGCAGTCTTGCGGGCGCTGTTCAGTCGGCGTCCCCCGCCTATCGAGTCGTTGCCGACTGCGGTGTAGTTGAGGCGGCGCGAAACCGTAACAGCTCAGTTGACGTCCGCTTTGACCGTCTTCGGCATTCCGCGGTGCGCGGGAGCGGCCGGAGCGATTTTTTGTACGCAGACTCGCTGCATGTCTCTGAGGTTCAGGTAGAGGTGCCGGCGTTGGAGTCCGAGCTTCCTCGAAACCTTCCCGAGCACTCGCTTGACCGCGTCGCTCTTGCTGACGACGCCGACGTTCCATAACAGGCGGTCGATCGTCAGCGACCGGCCGACACACTCGAGTTGAACCTGTCGAAAGCCGGCAGCCTGGTAGATGTTCCGGAGGCTTTCGTTGGTGAAAAAGAAGATGTGCCCATCACAACTGATGCTTCGCTCTCGGCGGCCCAACAGCGTAAACATCAAAGTGTCGTAGCGCGGGGTCTCGATGACCAGATGACCCTCGGGCTTGAGCACCCGGTTGATTTCCGCAAGGGTCCCCAGTGGGTCGTCGACGTGTTCAATCACGTGGTTGAGCAGGACGACGTCGAACGACTGGTCGGCAATCCCAGCGTTCTCGAGGATGGCATTGACCACGGTGAGCCCGTGCTTCTCACGGGCAATCTGGCAAGCGTGGATGTTTGGCTCGACTCCGAGCACGTCCCAACCATCGTCTTTGAATTCGCGCAGCAGGAAGCCGAGGCTGCTCCCGACCTCCAGCAGATGACCGCGCTGCGGGTAGAGCTTGTTGAGGAGTGCTCGCGTCGAACCGTAGTCCCGGACCTGGAGCCGTTCCTTCTCGTAGCGCGGTACGTCCTCGAGGAAGGGGTTCACCGCGGGATCATAATTGACCATCTCGACGGAGTCGGGGGCCCTGGCTCGGGGATTCGCATACATCAGCCGGCAACGGTTGCACCGGACGATTTGGCTCAGCTGCGCTTCTCCAGCGCGAAAGACGACGGTCGCGGCGTCGATTCCACAGAAGTTGCACGGCACCGACTCCGACATCGAAATCATTCCTTGTCTTGAAGTTTCGTTCTTGACGGTCGGCGCCGGGAGTTACCCGAAGCGCTGGAGTTATAGCGTCTCATCCCAGTTCTCGCTCGGGCCGAGTCGCCACGGGTCAGTGGCCACCCTTCGGGTCTTGGTCGGACGGTTCAACTCTCGTGGTAGAGGAGGGCCGTCGGATGGTTGGGGAGCGCACGGATGGCCGAACGCAGGTACTGTCTCATCACTCCGTGCCGCGACGAAGCCAGCTACGCGCGCCGTACGCTGGAGTCGGTGGTGCGGCAGTCGGTGCCTCCCACGTTGTGGGTCATCGTCGACGATGGCTCGACCGATGGAACGCCGCAGATTCTAGCGGAGTACGCGTCGCGCTTTCCCTTCATCCGGGTCCTCACCCGGCCCAATCGAGGCGATCGCAAACTCGGCGGGGGAGTCATCGATGCCTTCTACAGCGGGTACAGCTCCATCGAGCCCGAGCAGTTCGACTACATCTGCAAACTCGATTTGGACCTGGAACTTCCTCCCCGCTACTTCGAGACGCTGATGCAGCGGATGGAGGCCGAACCGCGCATTGGAACCGCCTCCGGCAAGCCTTACTTCCCGGTTTCGGAAAGGGAACGGCCGGCGGAGTTTCCGCTGGTCAACACTGCCGGATTCGTCTCCGAGATGCTGGGCGACGAAAACTCGGTGGGGATGGCCAAGTTCTACCGCACCAGCTGCTTCCGCCAGATGGGGGGGTTTACCCGCGAGCTGATGTGGGATGGCATCGACGGCCATCGCTGCCGCCAGCTGGGGTGGATTGCCCTCTCGTGGGACGAAGCGGAGCTGCGCTTCATCCACCTTCGCCCGATGGGGACCAGTCACAAGAGTTGGTGGACTGGCCGCCAGCGCCATGGTTTCGGGCAGTACTTCATGGGGACCTCATTGGTCTACATGTTCGCCAGCGCCGTTTACCGGGCGACGCGGCCGCCGCGCATCGTCGGCGGGGTGGCGATGCTCTACGGCTACTTGAAGAGCATGGTGAAGCGGAGTCCCCGCTATGGCGACGCCGAATTTCGGCGCTTCCTCCGCCGCTATCAGTGGGCATGCCTACTGCGGGGAAAAGCCAGTGCCACCGCCGACCTCAATGAGCGTCAGAAAGCGCGATGGAATCCATCTCACTCCCCGAGTGCAAACTGACCCGGGGGGATTGAGGCGGCAGGCGACTTCGGCGATCTTGCGCGCCCTGTCGCGAGCGTCTTCCACGGAGCCTAGCAACGCATGGCAATCCGAATCGGCATCGTTGGTGCCGGAAAGATGGGTCTGTCGCACTTCTCCATCGCCAACGCCTTGCCGGACGCAGCGGTGGTCGCGGTCTGCGACACCTCGCGCTACGTCCTCTCGGTCCTGAAGAAATACGTCGGGGTTCGGACCTTTACCCATTACCAGGAGATGGTGGACGAAGCGCGTCCGGATGCGGTGATTGTCGCCACCCCCACTTCCACCCATTTTGCTTGCGCCCGGTACGCCCTCGAGCGCGACGCCCACCTCTTCGTCGAAAAGCCGCTCACACTTTCTGCAGAGCAGAGCCGCGCCCTGTCCGAGCTTGCCGTCCAGCGCCGACGCGTCAACCAAGTCGGCTACCACAACCGTTTCATCGGAACCTTCCAGGAAGCGCGTCGGCTGGTGCGCGCCGGTGCCCTGGGCAAAGTGTCCAACATCCACGGCAGCGCCTTCGGGCAGGTGGTGGTCAAGGAGCAGAATCGGACCTGGCGCGCGAGCAAGTCAGAAGGCGGCGGCTGCTTGCACGACTACGCAAGTCACGTCATCGACTTGATGAATTTCGTCGTCGGGCCACCTACCCGCGTCCAGGGCGCAAGGTTGCAGACCATTTTCTCTCAGGATGTGGAGGATGCCGTGTCCGCCGTTTTCGCCTACGGGAACCAAGCGAGCGGCATCCTGGAGACCAACTGGAGCGACGAGACTTACCGAAAGATGACGACCACCCTCACCCGTCCATGGCACCGGTGGGAAACTGGTGGCTGATAGGCAAGAACTCAAACTCTACCTGCGGGCTGAGAGCGGATTCGAGGATTACTTCCCGGGCTGGAACACGCGCTACATCACCAGCCTGCAGAAGCCAGTCAGCTTCTACCTTCGCGGCGAAGAGTACTCGGCCCAGCTCGAATCCTTTACCGACGCGGTACGCACCGGAAATATGGACCACGAAAATTCCTTCGCCAGCGCCTACGAAACTGACCGCTTGGTCGACCTCATTCTTCAGGCTCACCAGGCCAACGGCTGAGCTCCCCCATGGCAGCCATCGACCGCATTCTCTTCGGCGACAACCAGTTCTTCGGCGTGAATCACATGTCGGAGGAGAAGGCCCGACAGCAACTGGTGCGGTTCAAGGACACCTCGGCAATCATCGCGGTGCTGGACGATGCCTACCAGATGGGCATCCGCACCTTCATGTGCACCACCTATGACCGAGTGGGCGAGATTTGCGACCACATGCGCGCGGACCCTGCTAGCGGTACCGCGACTTCATCTATTTCCCGTGCATGCCCTACGCACATAAGTACGCCAACTCGGTGAGTCAGGTGGGCGTCATCGAGACCATCCAGCGTTTCGCCACCGGCGGAGTGATGAGCACCCTCATCCGGGGAGCCGTGGGCACGCTGACCCGCGACATCCATGCCTTGATGAGACTCCTGGTCGACGCGGAGATGAAGCGCTTCGAGGGTTTGAATACTCCGGTCATCTTCATCCAAAACGTAGTGACCGATTTGCTCCTCGGGCTCAAACTCTATCCCGTCTTCGCAGAGTTCGACCGCTACGTCCGCCAGCGGTACGGCGCCGAAGCCGGCTTCATCACCATGAATCTGCCGCTGCTCCTCGACGCATTGGAGCAGGCCGGTGTGGAAAACCCAATCGTCTGCGCCAACATCAACAAAATCGGATTCCGGATGAGCGGCGGCGTCGACGCCTACCGCAGCGTGCTCCGCACGCGGAAATGCAGGGCCATCGCCATGTCGGTGCTTGCCTCCGGAGCCATCCCGCCGCAGGAGGCCATCGAGTGGGCCTGTGGCCTCGAGGGGCTCCAGTCCATCGTCTTCGGCGCCTCCTCGCGCGGCAACATCGGCCAGACCCAGGCCCTCATCCAGCGTTTCTGGCCGACCTGAACCGCATGCCGTCCATCGTCAGGAAGGTGCGCTTACTGAATGTCGACGTCGACGACATCACTCTGGACGAGTTGGTGGACTCCTTCGAGGGCGGAATGCTCCTCACCCTCCACGTCGACATGATTATGAAGCTGCAGCAGGACCGCGCTTTCTATGAGGTCCTGCCCAGCTTCAGTCCCGTCACCTGCGATAGCCAAATTCTCTTCGCCGCAGCCAAATTTCTGGGGACGCCCCTGCGGGGACGGGTGTCGGGCTCGGATTTTTTCCCGCGCTACTACTTGAAGCATCAAGACAATCCGGGCGTGACCATTTTTCTCTGCGGCGGCGGACCTGGAGTCGCCGAAATCGCCGCTGAAAACATCAACCAGAAAGTCGGGCGGAGGATGGTGGTCGGTACGGACTCGCCACCTTTCGACTACGACCAGAGACCGGACGAAATCGAACGGATGGTCCATCGCATCAACCAGTCCAAGGCAAGTGTCCTAGTGGTGGGGTTAGGCGCGGGGCGACAGGAGCGGTTCATCGTCCAGCAGCGCGAGCGGCTGCCGCTGGTGAAGGCCTTCCTCCCGCTGGGTGGGACCATCGACTACGAGGCGCGTACCCTGCAGCGGCCAGCGAAGTGGGTCACCGATGCTGGCCTGGAGTGGCTCTACCGCCTGGTGAGCGAGCCCCGGCAACGCTGGCGCCGCTACCTCGTGCATCAGCCGCCGGTGCTGTACTACCTGCTTCTGCAGCGGCTCGGGCTGTACCAGAATCCATTCGCGGCACAGTCATGAGTCGGGGTAGGAGAGGACTGCCGCCGCCGCTTCGGCGTCCGGTGCAAGGTGTTGCGATGTCGCCTGCCTTCTGAGAAGGCACCGTCTTGGCCCAAGGCCCTCCGATGAGACTTGCAGTGTGGCGCGTGGCCTTTGTCTTCTTGCTTCCAGGGCTTGTTGCGCAAAGCGCACCTGGTGCCAGCAGCGTCAGCGAGGTCGCTCGGGGGGTGATTCCCGAAGAGCGACTCGACCACTTGGAACCCCGGGCTGAACGCGGTGGGAGGCATTCCCAAGCGCGCCACCATTTTCAGGACACTTTCGCCCAGTGGGGGGGGATGACACCGAGGCGATCCAGGCCGCCCTGGCCTCCTGTCCGGCCGGACAGGTGGTCTTCCTTCGCCCAGGCACCTTCCACATTTTTGGGGACGGGCTGTCCATCACGCGTTCCAACGTCGTGCTGCGCGGGAGCGGTCCCTCCCAGACGAAGCTGGTGAAGAGCGGGAAAGACATGCCGGTCATCATCATCGGCCTGCGGTGGTTCAAGTTCTCGGCGCCAGTCCCCCTCACCGCCGACGCACCGAAGGGGTCGAAGGCAGCCACCGTGTCGAGAAATCCCGGATTCAAAGACGGGGAGATTGTCTACCTGAATCAGCTCGCCGACGACCAGCGGTCGGACACCGTGCCCCCGGTGCGGAAGGTGTATTGGGGAATTCATGCCAGGCCCGGGGGCCTAGAGCGTGGCTGGTTTGGCGAGTCAGGACGGCCCATCGGGCAGACCCTCGAAATCGCCACGGTTCGCGGTAACCACCTCACCTTCACCACGCCGCTTCACATCGACTTCGAGACTGCGCTTGGGGCCCACCTCGTCCGGCTTTCCAACGCTCCGCAGGGGGCGCAGGTGGACACTGTGAAATTCTCCGGCATCGAGGACTTGGCGGTGGTGAACGGCGAGGGGGGCGACGGGGGCGGAAACATCCACCTCTTCGGGGTCGCTTACTGCTGGGTGAGGAACGTCGAGAGTTCAGGAAGCATCGGACACAGCTGCAATCTGGACGGTGCCTTCCGCTCCGAAGTGCGCGATTCCTACTTCCACAGCACCCGGGACCCGAACCCCGGGGGCGGTGGATATGGCATTGGCCTCAACACGTATGCGTCGGACAACCTTTTCGAAAACAACATCGTCTGGAACTTCAACAAGATGACCCTTGCCCGTGCCTCGGGCGGTGGCAACGTCTTTGGGTACAACTACTTCCAGGACGGCTACGGGGAGAGCTACCGGGACATCGTGGAGACCGGCGTCGGCCCAAACCATTTTGCTGGCGCCCACATGGAGCTCTTCGAAGGAAACGAGGGCTTTGCCTTCGACGCCGAGTCGTATTGGGGGAACTCCATTTACACCACGGTGTTTCGAAACCACTGGACGGGGCAGCGGCGGTCCGCCCCTCCGCTGCAGCTGCTCGACGCGCATAACCGTCACGCAGTCGGCGTCCAGGTTGGCGGCTGGTGGTTGAGCTTCGTGGGCAACGTCCTCGGATTCCCCGGGATGGAGCTCCTCTCCGGAAGGGACTTTCACAACAACAAGTTCGCCCAGCGACGCTTCGTCTACGAAGCGGACCCCGAGAATATGCAGGACCCCTCGGTGGTCCCGATGTGGATGCTCGGCTATTCCGAGGGTACTGGGTCCAACCAGGCGGACGGGCTGGTTGTTGCGCGGACCTACCGAGACGGAAACTTCGACTACGTCACGAACAGTGTGGTCTGGGCAGCTGGCAACGCCAACCACACCCTGCCGCCGTCACTCTACCTCGCGCAAAAGCCGGCCTTCTTTGGCTCCAATGCTTGGCCGTGGGTGGAGCCCACTGCGACCACCGACGCCGAGCGCCTGCGCGTTCTGCCCGCCAAGGCTCGTTTCGATGCTCTCCAACCGCCGGCGCCGTGAGCGGACCAAGCGTTGCTTAGCAAGCAGAACGTCCGCGGCGGCGATGGTGTCACGGCAAAGGGACGTTCTCCCCGGAAAATTCAACCGACGGCTGCTTGAATTCGTGGGCGAAGTTGGGGATACCCCGTCGCCGTCTCACGACGGCGTGCCTATGAAGAGTTGGATGCGAGGGGTCTTCAAAGCCGGTGCGGTTTTCACGCTTCTTCTAACCGCCGGCTGCACCGCCAGAATTGGGGATGCAGCCAATGCTGGTGGCGGCACTCCAGCGCCCATCCCGCCGCCCACCATCACCACCGGACTTCTGCCTTCCGAGAGGCTGACGGTCTGGAATCCAGGCCTCAACGCGGTGGGTGGGATTCCCAACCGGACGACCATCTTCAAGACGTTGTCACCCAGTGGAGGCGACGACACGGCTGCCATTCAGGCCGCGCTGGATGCCTGTCCGGCCAATCAGGTGGTGCTGCTCAACCCGGGCACGTTCAATCTGTCAGGAGACGGGTTGTCCATCACCCACTCCAATGTGGTGCTCCGAGGGAGCGGGCCGTCGCAGACCATCCTCTTCAAGAACGGGACACTCTATCCGGTCATCATCATTGGACTGCGCTGGTACAAATATTCCCAGCCCGTCAATCTCACCGCCGATGCGGCCAAGGACAGTTACGCCGTCAGCGTGGCCAGCACCGCCGGGTTTAAGGTGGGGGAGCTGGTCTACCTAAACCAGGTGTCCGACGACACGCGCTCCGACACCACGCCTCCCGTTCGAAACGTCTATTGGGGAAACCAGGCACCGCTGGGCGGCGTTCAGCGGGGATGGTTTTGCGAATACAACCGACCGATTGGACAGGCGCTGGAGATTGCTTCCATCAACGGCAACCAGCTGACCTTCACAACGCCGATTCACATCCTCTTCGAAGTTGCGCTGCAGGCGCACATCGTCGCCCCCGCGGCAGCGACCGGGGGACCTCCGGTGACGGCCGTCAAGTATTCAGGGATTGAGGACCTGGCGGTAGTCAACGGCGACGGAGGGGATGGGGGCGGGAACATCCACCTCTTTGCCACCATGTATTCTTGGGTGAAAAACGTGGAGAGCTCGCTCAGCATCGGACACAGCTGCAACCTCGACGGTAGCTTCCGCTGTGAAGTCCGCGACTCATACTTCCACAGCACCCGCGACCCCAATCCGGGCGGCGGCGGGTATGGCATCGGCGTCAATTCCTACGCCTCGGACAATCTGTACGAAAACAACGTTGTCTGGAACTTCAACAAGATGACCATTGCCCGTGCCTCCGGTGGTGGCAATGTCTTCGGGTACAACTACTTTCAGGACGGCTACGGGGCGGGCTACCGGGACTTGGTCGAAATCGGCTCTGGTCCCAACCACTATGCAGGCGCCCACATGGAGCTCTTCGAAGGCAACGGGGGTTTCAACTTCGATACTGAGTCGCTGTGGGGCAACTCCACCTACGGCACGGTGTACCGCAACCATTGGATAGGGCTGAGGCGCTCGGCAGCTCCGCTGGTGCTCCTCGACGCACACGCCCGCGTCGTGGTGGGACTGCAGACGGCCGCCTGGTGGTTCAGCTTCGCAGGGAACGTGCTCGGCTTCCCCGGGATGCCGCTTCTTTCCGGAACCGACTTCGAAGGCCAGGTGTATGACCAGACCCACTTTCTCTACGAATCAGACCCCAACAACGCCAACGACCCCTCCGCCGTGCCGATGTGGAAGATGGGCTACGACGGGCTGACTTGGACGGCCACTGCGGACCCGTTGGTCATCGCCCGCACCTACCGGCACGGAAACTACGACTACTTCACCAACACCGTGACTTGGGACCCGACCAACAGCAACCAAACCCTTCTCCCGTCGCTTTACCTGCCTCAGAAGCCAGCGTTCTTCGGTTCGAATCCCTGGCCCTGGGTTGACCCGACGGCGGCCACCGATTCGGAACGCGTGGGAGTCCTGCCCGCGAAGGTGCGCTTCGACGCAATTCACGGGCCGGGGCAGTGAAGCCAGCTGGGCTGAGGCCCAGGGTCCTCGTCCTCGGGGAGTCGGCCAATCCAGAGTCGTCGAGCGTGTCGCTGGAGGGCTGGAGCCTGACCCACGCACTCCGGCAGCATGCCGACGTCCACCTCGTCACGCACATTCGAAATCGCGACGCGCTTCAACGGGCCGGATGGGTGGAGGGACGCGACTTCACGCCCATTGACCCAGGCACCGTCGAGAAGCCAGTCACCCGTTTCGGCGAAGCGGTGCGCAAGGTGACACGCTTCGGCTGGACCTGGACCACCGCCTTCTCCGCTCTGACCTACTACTACTTCGAGGAGCTGGTCTGGCGGCGATTTCGCACGGACCTTCAAAACGGGGTGTTTGACCTCGTCCATCGAATCAACCCGGTGAGCCCGCCAACTCCAAGCACTCATCGCCGGACGGCTGCGGCGGATTCCTGTCCCGTTCGTCTGGGGGCCAATCAACGGGGGCGTTCCTTGGCCGAAGGGATTCGGAAGCGTCCTCCGGCGTGAGGGCGAGTGGCTCTCCTACCTTCGGGCTGGGCGCAAGCTGATGCCCGGCTACCGAACGACACGGACAGCAGCGGCGGCGCTCATCACCGGCTCGACGTGCGTTTGGGAGGACTTCAAGCCTCACCGCGGGCGCTGCGTCTATGTGCCGGAGAACGCCATTGACTCCGCTCGCTTTCCGCCCTCTCCAAACAAGACAGCCGCTGGGCCACTTCGGGTTGCATTCGTGGGACGCCTCGTCCCGTACAAGGGCGTGGACATGTTGCTCGAGGCCGCAGCACCGCTGGTCCGTTCAGGGAAGGTGGTGCTGGACATCATCGGCGACGGGCCGGAGATGCCCGCGGTGCGTCGCCTCATCGACTCGGAGCGACATCTCCCAGGGCATCAGCCTGACTGGATGGCTTGACCAGCGAGAGGTGCTGAAACGGCTGGTCGGGGCCCAAGTCTTCGCCTTCCCCAGCATCCGCGAGTTCGGCGGAGGGGTTGTGCTTGAGGCGATGGCTTTGCGCTTGGTCCCCATCGTCGTCAACAACGGCGGTCCCGGGGAACTGGTCAGTGACGATACCGGCTTCCGGGTGCCGCTCGGCTCCCGGGAATCCATCGTCATGGCCTTTCGGACCATCCTGGAGGACCTGGCGGACTCCCAGGAAAGGGTGGCCACCATGGGCGAGCGGGCGCGGGCCCGCGTCTTCGGCCTCTTCACTTGGGAAGTGAAAGCGCGCCAGGTCCGGGAGGTTTACCGCTGGGTGCTTGGGCAGCGCGACAAGCCGGATTTTGGCATGCCGCTGGCGGAGGCGCCGGCCTCCTAGCACCGGTCGCTAACGCTGGACTTTGTGACGCAGACACCAGCGGACGAGGACGTAAATCGCCCAGACTCGGGACCAGGGCAGTCCGGGCGCACCTTCCTGAAAAGCCTTCCACAGTCGGCGGACCGGTTCTGGCGCAAGGCCAGCGGCGCGGACGGCGTCCGCATCTTGGAGGGTTTGGTCGACTGTGTTGTTAAGACCCTGGCGAATCCACCGCTCAAAAGGGAGGACGAAGCCCCGCTTCGGCCGCTCGAAGAGGGCAGGGTCGAGGCCTCGGAGGCCGATGCGGCGGAGCGCCGCTTTGCGCAGGACAGGTTGGTACCTGGCCGCGTCAGGAAACCGAAGCACGGTTTCCAAGAGGGTCTGGTCGACAAGCGGGAGGCGCTGCTCGATGGAGGCGGCCATGCTCGCGGCGTCGTTGTCCCGCAGCAGACGCTCGCCGAGAAAAAGTCGCTGCTCGAGCAAGCTGATGGTTTGAAGGTCCGAACGTCCTCGCACTTCCTCGACCAGGCGCTGGCGGACGTCGCCCGGTAGCCCGTCGGCCAGTGCCTCCGCCGAAGAGGCCCCGAGCAGTTCGGTCTGGAAGTCCGGGAGAAACAGTGCGTACGCAAGCTGGTAGAGGGCCACCAGGTCGTCCATCCGACGCAACATGTCGGGCAATTTGGCCCAACGCGCCTGGCGAGGAAGCGCCGCCCGGTGCCCTGCGGCCAAGATTCGCTGAACGACATCGGCCAGCGGCACCCGCGGCAACCACCCGAAAAAGTGAGACGCGCGATGAAGCGTCGGCAAGTCGCGAAAGCTGGCGTAGCCACCAAAAAGTTCGTCGCCCCCCGTTCCCACCAAGGCCACCGTGAAGCCGGCCTCCCGTACGGCGAGGGACATGTAAAAGGAGTTCAGACCGTCGAAGGTAGGCTGGTCGAGGCTGTCCAGCGCCCGGTCGAGCTGCTCGACGAAATGGCCCTCGGTGAGTTTTACCTCCTGGTGCTCGGTTCCGATGGCCTCGGCCACGGCCCGCGCAACATGCCCTTCGTTGTACTCCTCCTCTTCAAAGCTGAGAGTGAAGGTGTGGACCGGGCCCTGGTTCGCCTTCTGGGCGAGGTTGGCCACCGCGGACGAGTCGATGCCGCCGGAGAGAAAGACGCCCAGCGGCACGTCGCTCACCAGGTGGAGCCGGACAGACTCCTCCAACACTGCGGCGAGCTGCGCTTCGTCGACTGGGCTGCCCTGCGCGCCCGGAGCTGGCAGTTGCCAGAAGCTTTCCACGCGCTCAGTGCCGCTGTTCCGCTCGATGCGGAGCTGCCCGGGAAGTAGGGATTCTACCCCCAGGACCGCGGTGCGAGGGCCGACAACGAAGCCGTTCCATACCAGCGAGGCCGACGCCGAGGGGTCGAGCCGCGGCGTGCCCAAAAGGCCCGATGCAAGCAGCGCGCGCACCTCGGAGGCGAAGGCCAGTGTCCACCCGGCCGCTGGGTCGCTGGCTCGGGCGAAGTAGAGCGGTTTAATGCCCAATGCGTCGCGAGCGAGAAGGAGCGTTCGCCGCCTGGGGTCCCACAGCGCCAAGGCAAACATGCCTCGCAGGGAGGCCAGTGCCGCGGGGCCTTCGGTACTGAGGGCACGCAGCAGCACCGCCGCGTCGCCGGTGGAACGGAAGCTGTGCCCACGCCCGAGGAGGCGCTCGCGCAAATCCTTGAAGTTGTAGATTTCTCCGTTGAAGACGAGCACCTGCCCAGTGACTTCGTCCACCATCGGCTCTGCCCCGGCAGGAGAGAGGTCGAGAATGGCCAGCCGGCGAAAGGCGAGCAGGGCACCGTTGCCGCGTTCGTCAACTGCGGATTCCCAGCTTCCCTGGTCATCGGGGCCGCGATGGACGAGGGCTGCGCTCATCCGGGCGAGCGCCGCCCGGTTCCGCTCGTCGACGCGTCCTAGAATGCCGGCTATTCCGCACATGGTGCCGCGTGGCTGCTCATCGGCTGCGGCTGTCGGGCCTTCATCTCGCGGAAACCAAACTACGGAATGGACGTGGAGTCACTCCCCCCGTTGCGTGCTCGGCTGTCCGTTGTGGCGCGCTCCCGGGCGGAGCTGATGGGTGCACTAAGGCTCGGCGATGAAGGGAAGGTCTCGCCCAGCACCCTTGGGCGAAGCCGCCTCAACGGGCAGCGAGCCAGCGCGCGAGGTGGAGGTGGTAGAGGGATTCAGCCTCCCACACGACGGAGGGTTCATTGGTGGACCAGCTGTCGTTGTCCGTGTAACGGCCCTCGACGGGCGTGCGTGAGTTGCGCGGAAACGCTGGGTCGCCGAAATAGCCCCACACCGGCAGCGGCACGGCAAAGGGCACCGAGCGATCCGCCGGCTCAGGGTTCTCGCACGGTCCCCCCGCGACCATGCCCGGGAAATCGCGCGGCTGGGCGCGGAGAGCCGCCAGCCATTGGTGAAAGCCGTTACTCATCCCGCGGGTGACCCCAGACAGCCCGCTGATGTAGCAGAACTGCATCCCGTTACGACCAAGCAGGTAATGCACGGACGCGAGGGCCTGTTCGCAATCGGCGGTGGCGCCATCCGGGTCATCCAGGCACAGCCTCGCGCTGCTGAGTCCACTTCGGAGGAGGCCGGCTCCCAGGGAACCCCAGTGGTAGCGGGTGGCCCATCCAAAGGGATGGGCATTCGCTTCGGCAAGCGCGCGGTTGGCGTTCGCCCGGAGCTGCTCGTGAAGCGACTGCTTTCGGTCCGCCTCTCCCTTTGGAGCACGCAGGTAGAGGAGGGACGCCTGGCCACTCAGCTGCAGGAAGCCCGGGTCGTAGCTGGGCGGGGCAAAGTTTTCTTCAAACATGCGTGCGAAGCCGGGTTCTCCGGTGGCGAGGAGCATCCCTGCCGCCGCGAACATGCGGGCCTGTCTGCCGACCTCGGCATCGCCGTCGCGCCTGAGGGCCGGGCACGTCAACCCGTCGCTGTTCTCGCCCCGATGCTCCTCCAGGTAGCGCATGCCGCGGCGTGCGGCGGTCAGGCAGGCATTGGAAAAAGGCAGGTCGAAGGCCTGGTAGATGGTTGAGGCGTAGGCCAGGTTGCCCACCGCGCGCGCGGTGGCCAAGGTGCCAACCTCACCACTCTTGTAAACGGGGACGCTGTTGGGGGTATTGGTTCCATAGGGGCCGTACGACTCCTGACAGGTGGAGTTGCGGAAGCCCCCTGACGCCCCGTCTTGTACGGAAAGTAACCAGGCCAATCCCCAACGTGCCTCGTCCAGTAGGTCAGGGATGCCGTTTCCGGACTCCGGAATGTTGGTGTCGTCGTCACCGGGCGAGAAGTCGCTGTAGGTTGTCAGCAACCAGAAGATGGCCTCGTTCATCGACGCGCTGTACACGGAGAAGTCTCCTGCGTCGTGCCAGCCGCCATGCACGCCAGGGGGCGCTTTGTCAGCGTCACTGGGGTGTGTCCACGGGCCCTCTGCAAAGGGGGCGGCCACCGGCGAGAAGGCCCGCTGGTAGTAGAACCATCGCTGGACCGCCCGCAAGGGCCCGTCGAAGACAGCGGTGCCGACTGAAAAGGGGTAGCTGGAAAGCCCGTTGTACGCGACGACGCGGTAGCGCCCCGTCTTGGCGAGAGGAGAGAAGTCTCCTATCCACACGGCGTGGATGTCCCCGAGCAAGTCCGTGGCCACCGTCCGAAGGGGGCCACCCCCCTGGAAGGCCACCGTCCCGTTGCTTTCGTCCCTCACCAGAAACGCTTGGAATGGTAGGGGCGAGGTGAATTGCTTGCGCATGGCAGGCCCGTAGCCGGCCTGCGATGTCGCCAGAACGGAGAAAAACCGCCCTTCGTCGCGTCCCCAGCGCCGCTCGACCAGCCTCCCCACGCCGAGAAGACGGGCGGCGGCCTTGGATGGCCAATGGTGGCTGGCTGGGATGAGAAGGAGCGCGGCGAGGAAAGCCGCAGCACCCAACGACAGAACAAGAAGGAATCGTCGCACGACGCGCATTTGCCGTCCTGCCTTAGGCTGAGGCGAGCACGGCCCCGAGGAGCCGCTCGGGACCGACGAGACCGACCGCGCCGAGCGCGTCGGGAATCCGGCTTTTGCCCTTTTCCAGCAAGAGGATGACGACGTCGCAGGCCCCGAGGAGGTCCTCGGCGTGCGGGTCCTCCAGCACCGCCTTCATCGGGACCAGAAACCGCCACGGTCTCCCGACGGCGGCGACTCCACCTTCTCTGGTTTCCAACCGGGTGGCGGCACGAAGCTTCTGCCGCAGCTCGAAACTGTCGTGCACCTCGAGCACGGCGTGGTGTGCCCCGGCCAGCTCGACCAGCGCCCCGGCGAGTCGGAGGGCTGCGCCGTCGTCGTCGGCGGAGACCACCGCCAGCGTCGTCCACTCTCGGCGCGCGAGGAAGTACCACAGCGGGCCGAGCTCGCCGCTGGCTTGTGGACTTGCCTCCGGTCGTTGGCTCTCGGAGTTCGTCAAGGGAGGCGCACCTGGTCGAGAAGCCGTACGCCCACGGCCCGCTCGACCTGCCAGGGCTCGAAAATCTTCTTTGAGGACACGTCGAGCAGGGTGGTGCCGATGATGGCGAGCAAGAGGCCAGCAACCAGGCTGGCGAGGAAAACCAGTCCAGGATTGGGCTGGACCGACCCGCGAGGTCGCTGGGCCGGCCAGATGACGACATACCGGTATTTGAATGCTGCCTGGGCCGTGTCCTGCTCCAGCTGCGCGCCCTGCAGTCGGTCGAGCATGCCGTTGTAGCGGCCGACTTCGTGGCGCACCTGCTCCTTGGCACGTTCGATGTCGGGGTCTTCGTCTTCCCGCGGGTCTCCCGGCTGAGCCCAGAATGGCGTCTCCACCGGAAAGCTTTGCGAGACTTGAGCATCCGGTTGGAAGCCGCGCTGCTTCAGCTCATCTTCAAGGGCGGCCAGTTCCTGGCCAAGCGTCGCTACCTGCGGAGATTCCTGGCGGAGGGCGGCGAGGCTCTGCTCGGCCTCGCTGACCAACGGATGGGTCGCTGCATACAGCGCCCGCAGCTCCGCCAGCCGTGCTTCTGCCTCATCGACCGACCTTCGGCGAAAGTTTTCGAGGTCCTCCAAGGCTCGTCGCTTCCCCGCAATCTTCACCAGCAGTTGTGCCGTCTCGGGGTCGATGGTTGGGGCCGGAGGGGGTGGCCGGTTGGCGCGTCTTTGCTTTCCAAGCCTGGCAGCTCGTTCGTCCCTCAGCTGCTGCAGCTCGCGTTGGGCGTCGTCAAGCGATTGCCGTGCCTGAGCGGCGCGGCTCTGAAGAATGAAGATGACGTCGGAGATGCTGGAGATTTCCGCTGCGTGCCGAGCCTCCAGGAAGTTCCGCTGCGCCGCGTCCACCAGGCGGTAGGCGAGCTGGGGGTCGGGAAACCGGATGCCGATGGTGACTGTACCTTCGCCGGCGGTGACCCAAAGTCGTTGCTCAAGTAGCCCGACGAAACCCTCAATCTGTGTCTCCTGGGTTGGTGGCGGAAAGACGCGCGCCCAAATTGCATCCTTGAGGCGCATCAGGGGCGAGCGGTTCTTGGGCCAGTTGTGAAGGAGGTCTGTTTCGCGGACCAGCGCCACCAAATTGTCGTGCTTGAGTACCGTCTGCGCGGCCTGTTTGGCCGGAGCATCGACGTCGGCGGGAGTGGCGCCCGGGCCCAACGCGGAAATCATCGCCGCTGGCTGCGCCTGAAGCACCGTCTGAACTTCGTAGGTCTTCGGAAGAATGGCGACCAGTGCCATGACCAGGCCCACCACCCCAAACCAGATGGCGAGCAGTGCCACCACGTGACGCCTCATGGAGTGCGCGACGAAGAGCGTCCACAGGCCGATGAAGGCCCAGTCGAAGTCCTCCTCCGGTGGCGGAGCCGCCTCGCGTGCAAGCGGAATCCCACCCGCCGTGGCGGTCGCTTGCTGCCGTGTCGCCTCCACCCCACGTCGCATCTTTGCTCCTGGGCGGTCGCCGGCGACGGCCGCCAAACGCCCGTCCTTGCAGAGGGCAGGCTATCATCGCCGCCCTGTGGTTCGGCTCCTCCTCTCGTCCATTCTGTTTGCCACCTTCCTGGTGCCGGTGGCGGTTGCGCGGGAGAAGAACCCCCGTCGTGCCTTCATGTCGCTGATGGTCTACGTCTTGCTCGCCGATGTCGGTTACGCCATTTTTCTTTACTTCATTTACCCCCGGTTGCTCTGACGCGATGCACGGCGGACGGCCCAGCCTCGATGGAGCCCTTGCGGTGACGGGCCACGCCGTCGATTACCGAATGCTGTTGGTGGTCTGCCTGGTGACGGCGGCAGTCATCATCGGCGGGAACGGCGACCTGGCACTGGCGCTCGCCCCAGCGCTGATGTGGGCCATGTGGTTTCTTCCGCTTCGTGTCTCACTGCTGGGTCTCCTCGCCGCGGCGTGGGCGTTCGACCCTCCCTCCCAAATCTTCGGCTCCGGTTTGGTCCACCCACCCTGGCCGATGATGGGGCGGCTTCTTTGGATGAAGCTCAACACCGTCTTCCCGGTCCCGGCGATGGTGTTTTCCGGCTTCGACGTCGTCGCGCTGTTGCTCTTCGCCGCCGTGGTCTATCGACATACCAAGCGCTTGCCCATCGACCGAACCGGCTGGGTGGGGACCCCCGCTCCCATCGGAGCCTTCGCCTGGCTCTCCTTCCTGGCCACACTGTGGCTCTCCGCATATGGGCTGGCACAGGGCGGGAGCTTTCGCTTTGTCCTCTGGCAGTCCATCAAGTGGCTCTACCTTCCCATCCTCTACGCCTTCATGCGGCAGGGGTTACGGGGGACCCAAGACGCGCTGATGGTCGGTCGCGTTGTCCTGGGGGTCGGACTCTTCAAAGCCATTGAGGCCATTGCACTTCGCCTCACGTTCCCGTCGTTCGACGTCATGCCGCACGCGACGACGCATGGTGACTCGGTTCTTTTTGCCACCTGTTTGGCGATTCTCGCGGCCGCCGTCGTGGAACGGTCCAATCGGCGGTCGCTGTCGCTGTTCCTGCTGCTTTCTCCCGTCTACCTGTGGGCCATGGTCGCCAACAACCGGCGCCTGGTCTGGATGGAGGTTGGGCTGGTGGCTCTCCTCTTCTGGTTGGTCACCCCGTGGGGAAGGCTGAAGGTACAAGTCGCGCGGCTGGGTCTGGCCTCGGTGTTGCCGCTTCTCGTCTATTCGGCAGTGGGCTGGAACTCTGAGTCCGGTTTCTTTCGGCCAGTGCAGACCATTCGCTCGTTGGTGGCTACGAATGTGGGTTCCACGGCCAACGCCTCGACGGTGTGGCGAGACTTGGAGAACTTCAATCTCGTCTTCACCTTCCGCGACAACCCCATCTTCGGGTCCGGCTTCGGCCATCCGGCGGTGGAGCGCATCAAGCTTCCCGACGTCACTGCTGTCTATGAGCTTGAGCCCTACGTTCCCCACAACAGCGTCCTCGGCCTGTGGGCGTTCGGCGGTCTGGTCGGCTTCTCGCTGCTGTGGATGGTGTTCCCGGTGGGCCTCTTCTTCACCCTCCGTGCTTACCACTGGGCGCGGACGCCAGTGGAACGGGTGACCGCCTTGGGAGCCGCCGCGGCGCAGATTTGCTACGTGGTCCAGGGCTATGGCGACCTCGGGTTCGGACACTGGGGTTCAATCTTCAATGTTGCCGCCGGCTATGCGCTGGTTGGTAAAATCTGCATCTCCCGTGGCGCCTGGCCCCGGACCAGGCCAGAGGATTCGAGATTCTTGCAGAAGAACGGCAGTGTTTCGGACGGGGGCGCTTTGAGGCAGCCGCTGTCAGAAGTGACTCAGTCCAATTCCACGTAACGCCGCTTTGACGGCGCCAAGCCGAGTCGCAGTCCACGACGAGGGACGGCCGCGGGGTGGGTCCGTTTCGATACGCCGCTCGTGAGAATCTCTCTCCCAGTCGGGGTTTGACCAAGTTCGCCTGGACTGCTAGCGGGCAGTGCCCGCTTTCCGAGGCGAATCGTCCTCCTGCGTCCTCATGGACCTCAGCGTCTCTACCCTCACCAGCGTCGAGGAGCTTCACTGCCTGCGGCAGGAGTGGCTCGGATTGCTTGGAAGCATCAATGCCGACCTTCCGTTCCTGTGGCCGGACTGGGTTGCCAGCTGGTGGGAGCTCTTCAAGCAAGAGCGGCCGGTCATCCGGGACAGCTTGTGGGTGAAAGCGGTGCGGCGCGAGTCAGGGGAATTGGTTGCCGTCGTGCCGTTGATGGTGACCGAGCGTCCTGCGATGGGCCCCGCTCGCATGCGGAGCATCGCGTTTCTCGGCGCTGACAACTACGTCACCGAGCAGAGAGCTCCCATCGTGGACCGCGCTTGGGAGAGTGAGGTGGCGAGGGCCCTGGCTGCGGATTTGAACCGCGACCGTTGCTGGGACTGGATTGCTTGGGAGGGGCTGAACCCAGAGAGCGACTTCGCCAAGACGCTGGGGAAAATGATGGAGTTGCGCTGGGAGGGCCATCAGCCGGGGAACATCTTGCAGCTTGCCCCGAGCTGGGCAGTGTTTCGAGGCGGACTGAAGCACAACATCAAGGAGTCGCTCCGGCACTGCTTCAACTCGCTCAAACGCGACGGACTGACCCCTCATCTCGACGTCGCTGCCACGCCAGAGCAGATTTCCTCGGCACTCGAGATTTTCTTCGACTTGCATGCGGCTCGGGCCAAGGCCGGCGACGGCGTCTCGCACCCGGACCGATTCGCAGACTCAACCGCGCGGCGATTCCTGATGCTGGTCTCCTCGCGCTTCGCCAGTGGCAACATGGCACGCGTCTTCACGCTTCGCGTCGGGGGCGTCCCGGTGGCGAGCCGGGTCGGCTTTCTGCTCCCCAACTGTCTCTACCTCTACTACTCGGGATTTGACCCCGCCTGGAGCAAGTACAGCGTGGGAACGACGATTGTGGCGGAGGCCGTTAAGTATGCAATCGACTCCGGAATCTCCCGGGTCCACCTCTCGATGGGCGCCGACGTCTCCAAGTCGCGCTGGGGCCCGGAGATGCCCCTCTACTACCGAGCCGTGTCCGTCAAGCCGCGCCTGTCTTCGCGAGCTGCTTTGGGCCTCTACTCCTGGGCGCAAAATGGCGGGATGAGTCACGTCAAGGGCCTCTTGGGGCGCCGCTTCGACTAGGGACTGCCCCGGCCTCACCGCCACCGCTAGTGGTAAGCGAGAAGGTGCTCTGTCAAAAGGTCGCTCACCCGCTTCTGCGCGTCGACCGGGGTGAAAGCGTGGTCCGCGCCGGAGATGTTGATGCGCTGGAAGCCGTTCACCGCGCTCAACCCCCCCATCGCGTCTGCGGCATGGGCGTCGACGTAAGCGACGCCTGGGTCATTGCGACTGACCAACAGCAGCGTCCTCACCCCCCGCTCGGACATGCGGCGCAAGTTGCGCGGCACGTCCTCGACCGAGTCGGTCACCGGCGCGCCCTCGCCACCCTCGACGGCGGTGAGGTCAAGAACGCAGAAGGTCCGCGGGTTGAGAATGTAGACGCCGGCCACGTTTGCCTCGCGGGCGCCGACTTGGAAAGCGTAGTCGCCGCCCGAACAATGACCCACCACCACCACGCGTTTGGAAGGAAGGCCGCGAAGGATGTCGGCGATGTCCTCCAATCCGGTGGGGGGATAGGTCAGGTTCTCTTTTGCGCCCGGCGAGACCGGGCTGTCCCCGATGCCGGAGAGGTCGACCCGCAGCACGTCGAAGCCGACCTGCGCCCAGCGGCGCGCCATCCGGACGTGCATCCGATGCAGGCCGGAGCGGTTCACGCAGCCGGCGTTGAGGATGACAATGGAGGGCCGGTTTGGCCGAGCCCGCTCGGGGTTGGCCGGGGTGAGGATGCCGAAGAGGGGATGCTGCTCCCCAACGCGGAGGGGGCGCTCACCCGCGGGCGAGGGCATCGGCGCCGGCGGCGCGGGGGTCCGTGACGGGACGCTGCGCGGGTAGGCGTCCTTCAACCAGCCGACGATGGAGTCGAGGACTTCATCCGGCAAAGCCGCGCGGTGCGAGACGGTGATGAGGAACTTATGCCCTGGGTGGGAGCGCAGCTCGGGCGCCGCGCCCAGCTCGCCGAGGCGGGCCATCAGAGCGTCGCGGCCCTGGACGTTTCCCCCGTCGATGAAGAGGACCCGTCGAGCCGGCCGGCGGGTGGTCTTCAGCAACTCAATGTTCGACAACTCGGTGATGAGCGCTTTCGGAAGCAGCATGCCCAGCGCCTCGTCACCCTCGGTTTGGGGAGGCACCGCGTCGGCCAGCTCGGGGTCGATGCGTAGGTACAGCTTGTGGAGCTTGGTGACCTCACTGACAAAGGCGGCTCCCGAGACGTAGGGGCTCCACAGCACCAGCGAGTCCACGTCGGCGCTTTCCGCAGCATGGACCATGGCCAGCGTGGCCCCCAGCCGCAGCCCCACCAGTGAAACCGTCGGCGCCCCAGAACGCTTCCGGACTTCCTCCACCGCCAGTCCGACGTCGTCGAGCCAGGCGCGCACCAGCGACGGTGCAGTTTCGTCGCCACCGGAATCACCGGTCCCGAAAAGGTCAAACCGCAGGCAGGCGAAGCCTGCCTCTGCCAGTCGCTCAGCCAGGTGCCGGTAGGCGCGGTCCGAGCGGGTCCGGTCGGTGCCGATGGGGGGACACAGGACGACGCCGACCCCGCGCCAGGGGCCTTCGTGGGGTGGATGGTAAAAGCCGAACAGCGGCCGTCCTTCGGCTCCGAAGTAGATGGCCTGTTTGCGCCCTGAGGGGCTTTGAATCTCTGTCGATTCCAACATGACGGCCCTCAAGTCTGGGCAGGTGGCAACGCAAAGTCGCTGTGGCGAGGAAGCACCCACTGGCGGGTGAGGCCACCACTCTCCCAGCGCAGCCATTTTAGGCCAGGAATCGCGATGGCGGTCGCCCTGCCGGAGGCGGAGAAACCCAGCCGCTGGTGGAGCATGAGCGAGGGTCGATTCCAGTCGTGGATGAACCCGCGCACCAGGCGCCCGCCACGCACGTCGAAAACCTCGTGCAGGGCGAATTGGAACAGTTTGGCCACCACTCCCGCAGAGCGCATCGCGAGTGGTGCCATGGCGTCGTAGGACCAATACGTCGTCGCGTCGTCCAGCGCCCAGCGCGCGATGCTGTCGCGCTCGTCGTCAAACGGCGTCGGTCCCCGGTGAAAACAGGTGCAGCAGACAACTTCCTGGTCGAGCTGCCCAAGGAAAATCAGGTCACCCCGGTCTAGGCGAGCCTGCAAGACCCCGGCTTCGCGGTTGTCGAGCTTGACCAGCGCCGGAATGTCTCCGGGCTGGGCGAGGCGGATGACCAAATCCGAAAGACCGCGGGTCGCGACGGGAGGATTCCGGAGCTCGACCACGATGCAACGCTCGACGGACAGGACTGGCGAAAGCCGCAGAGAGTGGGCAGCCTTGCGGACCAGTTGGAAGACTCTCTCCGCCGCCGAGTCGTCCTGTTTCTGCTCGAATGTTCGTCCCTCGCGCATCCGGGCCAGCGTCATCCAGTCTGGCCCGTCACCGCATTGGCCTGGACATAGGCGGCGATGTCACCGAGGGATTTCAGTTTGATGACGTCTCGGGTCGCAATGGTGACACCAAACTCGTCCTCGATGGCAGCCATCAGGTTGAGATTTGCCAACGAGTCCCAGCCCTCGGTGTTTTGCGGAGTGGAATCGCCTCGCAAGCTCGCCTCCGGTGCACCCGAATGGTACGCCAGAAGCTCGCGTAGCCGGCGCGCGATTGTCTCGTCGGTCATGAGCCACCTTAAATTTCACTAACTCTCTCGGGTCAATCTCTGGGTCAAGGTCGCCCCATTTTCGGGTTTGGGACTGCGTGCTAGACGGCTGGACGATGTTGAAGGGGGGCGACGGAGCGCTGCGCAGACGCCAGTCACCCAAAGCGTCAGCTCGTCCGGAGGGGGCCCGAAACCAACTGAAGCATCCAACCAGGGAGAGCGAGCAGCCATGACGAACGAAGACACGCTGAAGGACGCTGAGGTCCCGCGGGAGAATCCAGTCGATGACACGACTGAGGCTTCCAAGGACGAGGCCGAGTTCAAGGTGACGGTGCGGAAGCTAGAAGTGCCAGTTCGGCCGCGAGGCGTCCTCGCCGAATAAGGCATCACGCGGCCAAGGGGGGCTGGCACTGAAGCCCCCAGGGCCCCGGGTGACTTCTCCTGTTGCAAGACGAGCCTTGCGCACGGCTGACAGCGTCAAACTGTCAGCTGAGCGGCTTCTGCTCGACACGCTCGAGCCAGCATTCCCGCCAGAAGGCGTAGATGCCGCGAGGACAAAACCACCTCCTTGGATTGAGTTCGCCCATGCAGTAGGCGCCGTCGAGGAGGATGGCATCGTTTTTCAGCACCACCATCAAGCTCTTCGGTTCGTCAATGAAGCGCACCACGCGCTGGCGAACTTTGAAGACCTGACCGCAGAAGGGAAGCATTTCGCGGTCGAACCGTAGGCCCTTGTTCATTCCGCGGGGGTCCAGCGTCTTCGCAATCTCCTCCTTCGACTTAACGCGAACCAGCTCGCCCACTTGGAGGTTGAGTGCCTCGAAGGTTTCGCCCCTTTGGGCCGTCCCCGAAAGATAGACGCTCGGCATCAATCCCAGCTTCACCTGCGGCTCCTCGACGACGGCACGTGCCATGATGCGCACGAAGCGAGCCAATCCAACGTTGCCTGACGTCAGCTCGCGTACGTAGGGACGCGGGTCGAAGGTCCTCAAGTGCTGCGTATAGTGGGGAAGTTCGGTTGCCTGGCAGCGGTAGCGCAGTGCTTCTTTGTTGTCGATGCGCTGCATGGAACGGACCTGTCGCGAGGCCCGTTCAAGAAGTGCCGAACGGTCCTGTTCCGGGAAGGGCGCAGGAGTTGGCGCGTCCGCAGAAACCCGATTCAGCCAAGCCTCCTTCCAAAACAGCCGGCACTCGGCCTGACAGCCGTCGTGCCCACTCCCGTCGCAGCGCAGGTCCTCCAGCAGGACGGCGTGGGGCAGCCGGCGACTGCCGCTGAAATCGACCGAGTCACAAACCTTCTCTGCTCGTGCCGCGACCGTGAAACGTTGACCGCAGTAGGCGGCCATCTCTGGCATGAAGGGCAACCCGTCCAGGTCGCCCCGCTCGTCCAAGGTGGCCAGAATCTCTGCAGGACTCCGGACTTCGACCAGGTCGCCACGGCGCAGTTCCCTTTCCGACATTCTTTCCTCAGTGGTCCGCGGCCCCCATCTCGGCCGGCATTCGCCGATGGGTCTCTGCGACGTCCGTCAAGACGCTGGCGAATGTTCTGGAGGTAGCTGAAGCACACGCATGAAGCATGTGACAAGTGAAGAAATCCGAGCGGTCCGGGAACTGTGCAACCGTTTCAGGTGGACATGGCGCACCATTCAACAAGGCAAGGGCCGCGGCTGTTGCGTGATGGCAAGTAGAAGGTCGCCTTGCCGTTGGAGCCGCCTTGGTGCTGCCGGTGTATGCCGGAATGCCAGTCCTGCTACGGCAACAGGCGCAAGTGCATTAAGGCGGCGACTGCTCGGCTCGCTTCGTCTCCGCCTTCCAGCCAGGCGGCCACGCGCTGCTGGTCGGCCAGGGAGCGGTTTTGACTCAGCTTCCACTTTCCTTCCAATTGCTGGATGGGGATTTCGAAACCGGCGATGGCAGCCAGCGCCGACTGGACATATTCCTCAGGTGCCTCCAGCCGCCAACCGGTACGGTCAAAGTGCGCAACCAGGTCGTCCAGCAGTTTTCGGAGGGCTGGTTCGTCGAGCAATTTGGCCGCCCCTCGAATGTGAACCACCGCGTAGTTCCATGTCGGGACGCTGGGGTGCTCCACATAAACTGATGGAGACACGTAGGCGTGGGGGCCATGAAAGATGGCCAGCGCTTCAAGGCCTGCCGAAAAATCTGCAAGCTGAGGGTTCGCCCGGGCGAGGTGTCCCCGGAGGACGCCACGCTGTGCATCCACCAGAAGCGGCAGGTGGCTTACCGAAAGGCCGCCCTCGCCATGCGTGACGACGGTTGCGAACGGGTGGGCCGCCGCGTGGGCCAGCAGCGTGGGGCGGTCTTCGAGGCGAAATGCCTCGGGTAAATACGTACCCATGCCCGAAATCTCTCACGGGTGCCCGATGTTTGACACTGCGCTGGCGTGCGATTGACCCACCTCGCGCGGTGTTGACCGCGCGCGCGCGCGCCACTTAGTGTGCGCGGCGCTCGTCAAAACAGAGTGGTGCTCGGGGGAGAGCGCACATGACATCGATTCAGAATGCCTACCGAACCAAGCGCGTCTACGAGGTGAAGGCCTCGCCTGGGCGCCGTGAGCTTCGCTTGAGCGACCGCGTGGTCGAACTCGGCGAGAAGGAATTCGCCTGGTACCAAGGCGTCACCGAGTGGCTGCCCAGCGTGCGAGGCGTGGCGGACTTGGCGCGCCAACTTGACATGGACGAGGCCAAGGTGCCGAAGTTCATCGAGGCGCTGGAGAGGTCTGGCCTTTTGTACAAGGTGGACGACACGCCGAAGTCGATGACGGGGCTCGACTTTCATACCCGCTTCAACGTCGTCCTCAAGAGCTGGCTGTCCGAGGCCTTCGAGCATCCCTTCTGGGAACGGATGATGAGCGGCCGGGGTTCGGCGCGGCTTTTCACCGGCTGGCTGATTGAGCTCTACCACTACACCAAGAATGCCAACCGGCACATGCCGCTGTCCTGTGCACACGCCCACGAGAAGCCCATCAAGCAGCTGCGTGCCAAGCACTACGCAGAGGAGTGGAACCACTTCCACTACTTCATGAAGTCGCTGAAGGAGTTGGGCTTCACCGAGCCACAAATTGCCGAGTCGGTGCCGCTGCCGATGACGCTGGCGCTGTCCAACTTCATGCGGCAAGCGGCCCGCGAGGACGTGCTGGCCTACTCCATCTGCTCGGCAGTCCTCGAAGGGACCACCACCGACCGCTCGACTTACAACCCCTATTACGAGAAGTCGGCGGAGCTGTACGGACTGCCGAAAGGGGCCATCACTCCCATTTACGCGCACCTCGACTTGGACGTGAAATACCAACACTCAGACTTGTTCAAAGACATTCTGGAGCACGTGCCGCAGATGTCAGCCGAGCGCGCTTCGAAGGTGTTGGACTACGGCCACCAGTTGGTGGAGCACATCTGGCTGTGGACCGACAACATCGAGAAGTACTACCAAGTTGAATCGAATCCGATTCCCCGGCGCCCATTCGACGTCCGGGTCGATTGAGGCGATGAACATGCAGACGGCGAAGGCAACCGTGGGCGCGTCGGCGCCCTCTTCCAAGGACTTACCCCTGCTGAGACGCGGCGCATCCGTCGTTCGCGAAAACGGGCAGGTGGCCATCCGCCATCTTCGCGATGAGGTCACGCTCGAGGGTGCGGCGGCGCAGCTCTTCACGACGCTTGAGCCTTACCTCGACGGCAAGACCCCACTGGCGACGACTGGAACAAAGCTGTCCGAGGCCCCGGCGCGGCTGCGGGCGTTGCTGGAGCCGCTGGAGAAGGCCGGCGTGGTGGCCTTCCTCTCCGGGCAGGATGACGGGGTGCTGATGAGCGGCGTGGAGTTTCACCAGCTGCACCGCGAGCTCTGCAACTATTGGCTCCAGGACGTCTACCAGCATCCGCTGTGGGAAAAAATCGTCAGCGGCCGCGCCAGTCGCGCTCAGGTGCTTGGCTTTGCCTTTGAGAAGTACCACTACATCGAGGCCGCGTTCGAGCACATGGGCATCGCCGCCGCCAACGCCACGCCGGAGATGATGCCTCACCTCGCCCGGCACTTCATCGAGGAATACACGCACGGCGACATTTACCGCAAAGGGCTGCGAAGCCTTTTCCCGGACGACGTGGTTCTCCGCTCGCAGCCGCTGCCGTCGACCCGTGCGCTGGTCAACTACCTGAGCGAGTCGGCACAGCGCGGTTCCTTTTCGTACTATTCGGGCAACGAGTTGTTGCAGATGACGGAAAACGAAGACGGCGGGGCGAGCGGAGCGGTGAACCAGTTCTACGAGGCGATGCGGACGCACTACCCCTACACGGGGAGAGTCATCGACTCGTTCATCGCCCATACCAAAGCCGACCAGAATCTCGGGCACGCCAACGCCTTCCTGCAAATGTGTGAGAGCGTTCCGCCGCTGACGCGTTCCGAGGTGAACGACGCTCTCAATGTGGCCAAGAATATGGCCGAGCACCTCCTTCTCTTCATGGACGGCATCGACACCTTCTACGCGAACTTCGCAACGGTGCCGCGTATGCCGTGTGACCTGCTCTCCGAATAGCGCGGCGCGGGCTTTGCTCAGTCCCGCGGTCGAGAGCCTGGGCTACAGCGAAGGCGACCTGGCCCGCCTTCTGGAAATGTCCGGCGGCGGCCCGTTGTCAGCGCCGGAGGACGTTCGGCGGGTCATCGACAACTACCAGTACTTGGACGACTGGCGAGCCAACTACCGCATTCAGTCGGTGCGCTCGTCGCTCCATAGCAGCCGCATCACCTGCATCGACGCGGCCATCCTTTCTTATGGGCTGTTGGAGCTGTTGTGCGGACACATTCAGCGGCGGCTGTTGGCCATCCACCGGCGAGACCCGGCGTCGGGGGAGGAGGTGGGCCACTGCGTCGCGCTGTATTGGGCGCCCAACGGCCGCATTGGCGCAATCTCCAAGTCCAGCTTCAAGGGCCTGGGCCACCGCGAGCCCATCTTTGCCGACGAGGTGGCGGTCGCCTCCAGTCTCGCCAAGGCCTACGTCGACATGGGCTTTCAGCCGCTCTATTTTGGCGTCACCACCCTGGAGGAGGCGGCGCCGGACATCAATTGGCGCTTTCACGAGGGCGAACTCAACATCCTTTCCGAGCGCCTTCAGGCCTCCTACCAGTACGGCTTCGAAGTCGGTTACTAGGGTGGTGGTGAAGACGCCCCCGGCCAGCGACTTTCCGGCGCTTCTGGCCCAACTGGCGCCGCACCAACAGCGCCCGGCGCTCAGCTTCTACCGCGGCAAGGCGCTCGACGGGCGCCTTTCCTATGGGGAACTGGGCGCGCGCGTCGAGGCGCTGGCCGGAGGGCTGGCGGAGAGGTTTGCGGTGCGTCAAGGAGACTGCGTCGCCGTCCTTGCGCCCAACCGCCTCGAAGTGCCGGTGTTGGTGCTGGCGCTGTTGCGACTGGGCGCGGTGGTGGTCCCGCTTAACCCCGGTTCAGCCATCGAGGACTGGGCCTACATCCTCGGGCACTCGGGCGCGCGCGGCCTGTGTGCCACCAGCGAACTTTTGAGCCGCGTCCCGGCGGTTTCCCGGCCGGAGTTCGCGCTGCCGCTGGAAGAGGTGTTTGCCCTCACCGGGCGGCCGGCTGAGGCGCCGAGCGGCCTCGGCGAGCAGTTGGCGGCCATCCTCTACACCTCCGGCACGACTGGGAACCCGAAGGGCGTGGCGCTGCGCCAGCGCAACCTCATCGCCAACGCGTGGAGTATGGCGCTCAACTTCCGCCTGGAGGGCACCACCCAATACGCGGTTCTGCCCCTCTACCACGCACATGCTTTCGGCTTCGGGCTGATGACGGCCCTGTCGACGGGCGGGCACCTGGTTTTCTCAGAAAGGCTCGAGCCTTTCACCTGGGCCCGGGTGGTTGTCGCCGAGTCGGTTGAAGTCTCCAGCGTTGTGCCCTCGCTCATCCCGCAGCTGATGGCGGCGGGCGTCAGCCGAGAGCGAGTCCCGACACTGCGCCATTTGATGGTGTCCTCGGCGCCGCTGCCGGTGGAAGTCGCCCACAACTTTGAGACGCGCACCGGCATCCCCCTCATCCAGGGCTGGGGGCTGTCCGAATACACCAACTTCGCCTGCTGCGTGTCGCCGTTTGAGACAGCGGAAGAGCACGGCCGACTGATGTTCGCCTGGGAGGTGCCGTCGATTGGACCGGCCCTGGAAGGAACCGAGGTGCGCGTGGTGGACGACAGCGGCGCGCCGGCCCCGGAGGGCAGGCGCGGAGAGCTGCTGGTCCGTGGCCACTCACTGATGAGTGGTTATTTTCGCGACCCGGACAACACCGCGCGCACCATCGACGCCGAGGGTTGGCTGCATACCGGTGACGAAGGCTTCTTTCGACTGCACCGCGAGCGGCCCATCCACTTCGTCACCGGCCGGCTGAAGGAAATCATCATCCGCGATGCGGAGAAGTACAGCCCGCTGCGCCTGGAACAGCGGCTGGTCGAGGCGCTGCCTGAGTTGTCCGGCCGCCTGGTGGTGCTCGGCTTCCCGCACCGCGAGCATGGCGAGGAAGTGGGCGCCTACCTCGAAATGGACGGCTGTGACGACTCGCTCCGCAGCCGGCTGGTGGCGGCCATCGAGGCCATGCCCGTTGCCGAGCGGCCCAAAGTGGTGCTCCACGGCGCCCGGCCCATTCCCCGCACCCACACCGGGAAAATTCAGCGGCGCAAGCTACAACCTTGGTTTGCACATTTTGCCGAGTACCGCGGCCCGACGGTGGTGGACGAATTACCGGCGGGTCCGCCCTAGTTGGTGAGGACCATCCGGTAGCGCACCCGGTTCTCACGCAAGCGCTGCACGGCCGCATTCACTTCGGGCATCGGCGCCGTCTCGACCTGCGCGCCGATGCCGTGCTCCGCCGCAAAAGCCAACATCTCTCGGATGGCAGAAGGGCTACCGATGTCGCTGCCGCAAATGGCGCGCTGGCTGGTCACCAGCTGTGACGCCGGAAGCTGGAGTAGCCCAGGAGGTGCGCCAACGAGGCAAAGCACGCCATTCGGCTTCAGCGTCTGCAGGTAGCTTACCCAGTCCAGGCGCGCCGGGACGGTGCACAGCAAGAAGTCCAAACGGTTGGCCAGCGCACGCAATTCCTTCGGGTTGGTCGAGGAAGCGACCGCCGTGGCGCCCAACTCCAGCGCCGCTTGGTGCTTGTCAGAAGAGGAGGTGAAGGCCGTCGCCTCACAGCCCATCGCCCGCAGGAAACGCAGCGCGAGGTGCCCGAGGCCACCAATCCCGATGACCCCCACCCGGGCTCCGGCCCGGACCTTCCAACGCCGCAGCGGGGCGAAGACCGTCACTCCGGCACAGAGGAGTGGCGCCGCAGACGCCGAATCCAGCGCCGGCGGAAGTGGGAAGGCGAAATGGCCGTCGATGCGGATGCGCCCGGCGAAGCCGCCCATGTGCCGAACGCACGTCGCCTCCTGGTAGGGGCACAGCTGCTCCTCCCCGGCGCGGCACTGCTCGCACTGGAGACATGCCGACCGCTGCCAGCCAACGCCGACGCGTTCCCCCACCCGCAGCGGGCAGTCGTTCCCGACTGCCGCTACCGTGCCCACAATCTCGTGGCCTGGTACCAGCGGATAGACGCTTGTCGACCAGTCGTTGTCGATGAGGTGCACATCGCTGTGGCATAGGCCACAGTGGGAGATGACGATTTCGACGTCTTGAGGCCGCAGCGGGCTTGGCTCGTATTCGAACGGCACCAAGCCCTGCTTGGCCGCGAGCGCAGCGAACGCGGAAAAACTCACCTCAAGGGTCGCCGCCGACTCACTCGGCGAGGACGCCTCTCGGGCGAACTGGCACCTCCAGCTTGCGCACCGTCACCTTAAACTCTGCCTCGTCGGTGGATGCCTCGGTGGGCTGCTCCGCTGGCGGCTTGCTGGATTCCTCGACGTCCTTCAGCGTGTCTTCATTGGCATTCATTTGCAGTTACTCCCCTAGTCAATCGCAGCCTTCGAATTACCCTGCCGTTTGTTCTTTCAAGGTCCGCGCCACGTCGACGAGGTCCCCGAAGGTTTTCAAATCTCTCAGCTCAAGACCCAACTCGACGATGTCGACGTCGAATTCGCCTCCCAGCCGCAATGCGAGCGAGACCAGGGACAGCGACTCGATGGCCAAGTCATCCCGAAGCGACAGCTGGGAGGCGAGCGGACGACTCGGCGGAACGCTCTGGGCGTACTCAAGAACCAGGCGCTCGACGCACGCTTCCATCGTCTCCCCCTGAAGCACGCCGCACCCTGTAGCACGCAGCTAAAGGCCCGAAAAGGGGGCGGCCTTGACCCACGCGAGTGGCAAAGAGTGAACAATTGCCGTGCCTTGGGTAGGGGGCGGGGGACAAGGCGAGAATGCCGCGGGCGGCCGCGTTTGCCAGGCGAAGAATGCGCCGGAGGCCCACCAAAGCGTGCCATAAGCGCTCACCCGCGGGCGAACCATGGCAGGCGAGCGGCTTCAACTCCTCTACCTTTCCCAGTTCCCGCCCAGCCCCGCCTCCTATGGTGCGCAGCGGCGCATGCAAGGCCTGCTCATGCAGCTGGCCCGCCGGCATCTGGTAACGGCCGTGACGCTCATCTCCCCGGACCTTGACGCCGGGGAGACCGAACGTGCCATGCGGGCCTATTGCGCAGAGGTGGTGTTGGTTCCATCCCGCTCGTGGAATATGGGCAAGCGGCTTTTCCAGCTGCGCCAACTCCTCTCCGGGTGGAGCTTTGAACACGCCTTCTTCAACGTTCCGGCGCTCGGTCCGACGCTCCACCGGCTGCTCACCTCGCGGGCCTTTGACGTCGTCAACGTTGAGCATCCCTTTCTTGCCCATTTGCCCCTGGCGCAGGCGCCGGCGGGAGCGCCGCTTCCGGTGCGCGTCCTGGATGAGCACAACATTGAATTTGACCTGGCGCGACAGCAGGCCGGCAATGAGCATGGACTCGCCCGGCGCATTCACAACGCTGCCAATTGGCCGAAAATCCGGGCGGAGGAAGTGGCTGCTTTCCGCAGCTTCGACGGCGTCACCTTCTGTTCAGAGGCAGACCAGGAGCGCGCACGCCAACTCGTCCCCTCGCTGACCTCCGCCGTGGTGCCGAACGCGGTGGACGTTGGGTATTTCCATCCGTCCGCGGATGGGCCTTCCCCGGACGGAAAGACGGTGCTGTTTTTCGGTGCCATCAACTACTTCCCCAACGTCGACGGGCTGCTCTACCTGTTGCGCGAGGTTTGGCCGCTTTTGGCGCGGAGCCACCCCGAGGCCCGCTTGAAAATTGTGGGCCAAGCACCGACTTCCCCAAATTCTCGCCTTCCAGGGGCCCCGGGTGGAGGTGACGGGCAAAGTGGAAGACCTGCGCCCGCACTTGGCGAAGGCGGCCGTCACGGTTGTTCCGCTCCGGATGGGCGGCGGAACACGCTTCAAAATTCTGGAGGCGATGGCCATGGGCCGGCCCGTCGTTTCCACCTCGCTCGGTGCCGAAGGCATTTCCGCCAGGCCCGAGAAGGACATTCTGCTGGCCGACACCCCAGGGGAGTTTGCCGCCGCCGTGGGACGCGTCCTCGACCAGCCCGCCTTGGCGCTACAACTCGGCGCTGGGGGCCGCGCGCTGGTGGAGAGGCAATACTCCTGGGAGGCCTCTGGCAGTCGCCTCGAGCATTTCTTCCACGCGTTGCTCGAGCGGCGGCAGGCGGCCTCGGCGGCCACGCCCTCCACTCAACGGGGCTGAAGCGCCGCGCAGGCACCAGGCCTCCAGGACGCCCTCGGCTGTCTCGACGCCACATACCGCTGGCGCGAAGCCAGCAGGTGTTGCCCGACCCATTCGGCCTGGGAGGTTTGGCAATAGTACGGTGCACATCCATGCCCGAGGAGCCGAGCCACCAGCAGCGGAGCGCGCGCGAGATGCCGAAACTCCGCGGCCACATTCCGGTCTTGGACGGTGTGCGCGGCCTGGCCATCCTGATGGTGCTGGTGCTGCACTTCATCGGCAACTGCGTCCCCACCAACCGTTGGGAGAAGGCAGTTTTCGCGGTCGCTGGCTGGGGCCAGTACGGCGTCGACCTCTTCTTCGTGCTGTCCGGCTTCCTCATCACCGGCATCCTCGTCGAGGCGCGCGCCAAGCCCGACTATTTCCGAAATTTTTATGTACGGCGCGTGCTGCGGATTTTCCCCCTCTACTACGGCGTCCTGGCCGTCCTCCTCTTCGTGCTGCCGCTGCTTCCGCCGCTTCGCGGCGCGACGCTCGACTCGCTGCGGGAGCACCAGGGCTGGGCGTGGCTTTACGCCGTGAATGTCTACTCTGGCCTTCGCGGAGACTGGGCGCTGCCCTACATTGACCACTTCTGGTCGTTGGCCGTCGAGGAACACTTTTATTTGGTGTGGCCATTCGTCGTTTGGGCACTGGCCGGGCGACCGCGGCTGCTTCTTCTGACCAGTCTGTTGGTGGCTTCAGGGGCGCTCCTCGCCCGTGTCGTGTGCGCGGCCTTGGGCGTCCCTCAGCACGCCCTCTACGTGCTAACGCCATTCCGACTGGACGGTCTGGCGCTGGGAAGTTTCCTCGCTGTGCTGATGCGGCGTCCCGGGGGCGTCCAGGCCGCCGTCCGTGCGGTGCCGTGGGTGGCAATGGCTGCGGCGGTACTGTTTCTGCTTCGGCTCGCCTGGAGTCGCACCGTCGGCAGCTTTACCGCCCCGCTTCAGGAAGTGCGGGCCTCGCTGCTGGTGGTGCTGTTGGCCTGCCTTTTGGTTTGGGCGCTGACCGCCCCGCCGCGCGCCTGGGTGGCGCGATTTTTCACCAGCGGCGTGATGGTTTTTCTCGGCACCTACAGCTACGGGCTGTACGTCTACCACCACTTCTTCTCGTATTACTTCACGACGCGGCAGACGGAATTCCCACTGGCCGCGTGGCTTGGCGGCTCGCACGCGGCCGCAGTCGCCGTGCAGGCCACGGTAGGCATGGGCCTGTCCCTCCTGGTGGCTTACGCGAGCTACCAGCTGTACGAAAAGCGTTTCCTCGCGCTGAAGGAGAGGTTTGCCAGCGGCCGCAGGGTGGCCGACGCACCCGGTGCGCATCCCCCGGCCGTGGAAAGCACCGGCCCCTAGAGGCTGGCCCGCGTCCCATTTTGGGGTTGCCAGCGGGGGCCCCCCAGTCGGACTGACCCCACGGCTTGAATTGCTCGAAACGGCCCTCTATGTCCTTTTTTAGGCAGAAGACAGTGCCCCGCCGAGCGCGGGTAGACTGAAAGAACCTATGGGCAGTGCGCCGTCCACACTCTCCGCGGAGGATACGCAGCCGCTGGCCGTTCTCCCCCAGGCCGCAGCCGGCCCGGCGGCCAACGCCCTGTGGTTTGCCGTGCAGACGCGGCCGTGGTTGTCGCTGGCCGTCCTTCCGGCCGGTCCGGGCGAGTCCGCACTGGGTGTCGCCAATGCCCTCTACGACGTCGGTGCCCTGGTTTCCGGCGGCCCCATCCGCCTGTTGGACGCGCGTGCCGTCACCCTGGCCTCCAGTGCCTCTCTCATCGTCAACATGAGTTCTCTGGTTTCGGCGCCGGGAGAACGGCGGACAGGGGGGACGCAGCGGGCCATTGTGCTTTTGGCGAGCGTCATCGACCAGCTGGCGGGAGTCCCCATTGTCCTTGCGGCGGACGCCGCAGTGCTGACGCTGACGCTGGGCAAGACGACGCTGGACTCCGCGCGGCGTACCCTCGAGTTGGTGGGCGCCGACCGCGTGCTGGGCACCATCCTGGTGGCGCCTTAAAGGCCATGCGGTGAGCCTGCTGTCGTCGCTGGTGCGGCCCGGCGTGGTCCACCTTTTTTTTGCACAGCCAGAACGACTTTTGGCCTCGGCCCCTCAACATGGCCGCTGGTTGTCTCAGGAGGAGCGCGAGCGGGCAGAGCGCTTCCGGCAGCCGGGTCATGGCCTTCAGTACCGCGCCACCCGGACGCTGGTTCGCGGCGTCCTCGGAGGGCTTCTTGGACTCCCTCCTGAAGCGCTGGACTTCGACGTCCAGGCCCATGGCCGTCCGGTGCTGCGTCCTGGCACGGGAACGCTGGACTTCAACACCTCGCGCTCTCGGGCTTGGGTGGCACTGGTGGTGACGTCGGGGCCAGCCTGCGGGGTGGACGTGGAGGACACGTCCCGCACGGTGGACGTCCTCGGCATTGCCCGCGCCTTCGCCCCTGCCGAACGAATTCTGCTGGAGGCCTCCCAAGGCGAGGAGCGCCAACGTCGCTTCTTTCAGCTGTGGACGCTGAAAGAGGCGACGCTGAAGGCGCTTGGCACCGGCCTCACGTTGTCCCTGGGGGCGTGCGCCTTTCAGTTGGAGCCTTCCCCTCCTCGCGTCGTCTTTGGAGGCGGCCTACAGGAATCCGCCGACGGCTGGTGCTTTCAGTTGCGCTCCCCGGACAGTCATCACCTGGTTGCGGTGGCGGTCAGGACGCCGGCGCCGGTGCAGCTTGTCCTGCACGACGACGCCGAGACGTGCGCCGCTGTGGCAGCGGTGGCCTGAGGGCGGCCACCCGCGGTAGCGGAAAGTCCGCGTGACGGACGGCGGCCCGGCCGGACAACAACCAGGGCCGGCAAGGGGCCTCAGCACTGGGCCGACGCCACACACACTTGTGCCTACAGCGACGTGGCTTCAGAGGAAGGGCAAGCGACACGTCGCTTCGCCTTTCGGAAGAGGGCGCGGACGCGCCTCGGCCTGCGGCCAGTGCGTCCTGTCCCTCTTCGGGATTGCGCTTCTCTGCGTCGTGGTGTCCAGCGCGTCTGCCGAGGCGAAGCCCCGCATCGCCATCATCCCGTTCGGCCGTTACCCGGTGGAGCGACAACTCACCCAGTCGCTCTGCGCCGAGGTGACCTGCATCCCCTCCAGCCAAGTCCTTCGCCAGGGCCACGTCGACTGGGACCGAGTGGCGGCGGCGCAACTCACCGGCATCGTCACGGGAAAAATTGGGAAAGACGCGAATGGCAAGAAGCGCTTCGTGGACCTCCAGGTGTTCGCCCCAGGCCACATCATTCTCGTGCGGAAGAAGGCGCAGCTTTCCAACTTGGCCCTCTCCGCCTCCACGCTGCACCGGCTGACGACGGACTTGGTGGGGGTCCTCACCCGGGCGCATGGGCCGGAGCGCGAGGCACCGGCTGTCCCCCCGGCGGCGGCGCCGAAGCCCGCGCCGCCAGCAGAGACCACTCTGCCCGCGGTGGAGCAAGCCAGCGGCCCTGCGAAGGCTGCGCCATCCGCCGCGGGTGCCGCCGTTCCGCCGCCAGCGGCTCCGCCATCGGCCGCGGCGCCAGCGGCGGGTGTGGCGGAGGACGTGGCGACGGAGCCAGAGCCTCCTCCCGCAGGGGAGAAGCACGAGCCGTCCTTGCTGGAGGTGCAGGTGACGCTTGCCTTCCTCAACCGCGAATTCACTTCCTCCGCCATTCCCGGCAGAACGCCGGCGGTGCGCAACACATTTGTGCCGCTGGCTGCCGAGCCGACGCTGTTGTTGGGACTGTTTCCGCTGCGCTCCTCCAGTGGCGTCTTCGAATCGCTCGGCGTTGAGGCTGGCGTCGGCATCAGCGTGGGCATGGAGCTGCAGCGGGAGAATGACACCTCGGGAGCGACGTTTCCGGCGGTCGCGCTGGTGGCCGACGCCTCGCTGCTGGCGCGCTTGCGGCTCGGCAGCAGGGTGCGGCTGTCGCCGGTGGTGGGCTGGCAGATGATGAACTTCGACGTCCAAAAGGCCTCGGACGGGACGGTGCTGACTGGGCAGCCGGGGGCGCATTGGCGGGCGTTGCGGGCTGGACTCAAGCTGGACGTGGGCTTGGTCCAATGGTGCGCCGTCTTCTTTGAAGTCAGCTACCTCTACCCATATTCGGCCGGGCCGCTCACCCGTGCGCCCTATGCCACCTCATCCTCGGCTGGGCTCAGCTTTGACACGGCACTCGGCCTTTCCTTCCGGTTGGCGCCGCCTCTCGAAGTCCGCTTGGGCGTGGCGTTTACCCGCTATGCAGTCACCTTCAGCGGCGGCTCGGCCAACGTCACCGGCGTCACCGACCAACTCGTCGGCTTCACCCTTGGCTTTCGCTACAGCTACTAACGGACACTTCCCGTCGGCGGGTGGGGACCCTCCACACTTTTTTTCAACGGACGTTGCACTTCGCCGCCGCGGCTGAAGTGCCTTTTTTGCGGCTGCGGTGACGGGTTTCTGGAGGCCGGCGCAATGCCGGCAGGTGGTGAATCCGCCCGTTGTCTCCTGTTGTCCGTGGAGGGACCCATGGCCACAAAGCGACGTCCGGGCGCTGCCCAACCAATCGGCCTCCTTGTACTTCTTGGTGCGGTGGCCACGGCCTCGGCTTGTCTCGGCCAGTTGGGTCTCGATGGCCTCCTCGGCACAGACGGAGGCACCCCTGTCGTTGTCGGCGGCGGTGGCGGCGGCGGTGGCGGCGTCGTCCTTTCGACGGACCTTCCCTGTGATGTCTATGCGCTGTTGTCCACCTCGTGCTGGGCTTGCCACGGGGCGACACCGGCCAATGGGGCCCCGCAGTCGCTGGTGACGCCGGCCGAGCTGGCCGCCGCCTCGCCCGGTTACCCCACCCAAAGCAACGCGCAACGTGCGCTGGTGCGGATGGCAAGCACGACTGCGCCAATGCCTCCTTCGGGCTCGGGCTACCCTGCACCGACGGCGGCGCAGCAAGCCGCCTTCGCCAGCTACACGGACGCTGGACTTCCCACGCAGCAGTGCATCTCGGACGGGGGGACGCCGCCCGGAGATGATGGCGGGACGTCCGATGGGGGTCGCGACGCTGGAACCGACGCCGGCAGCGGTGGCGGCGGCGGGGATGGCGGCATCGTCGTCGACGTGCCCTGCGACATCTACGCCCTACTGTCCACCTATTGCTGGGCGTGTCACGGGCCGACACCCACCAACGGGGCGCCGCAACCGCTGGTGACGCTGGCCGAGCTTCAAGCCTTGTCGCCCGGCTACCCGACGCAAAGCAACGGCCAGCGCGCGGTGGTGCGCATGGCCGACAGTGCGGCGCCCATGCCTCCTTCTGGGAATGCTGCCCCCAGCGCCACCGACCAAGGCAATTTCGCCGCCTGGGTGGACGCCGGCATGCCTGCCGGCAGTTGCACCACGGACGGCGGAATCCCAGACGCCGGGCCACCGGACCCGCTGAATGAGCCGGCGCAATGCACCAGCGGCGTGACGTACACCGGTAGTGAGGGCTCCAATATGCGCCCCGGTGAGGCTTGCATCGCCTGCCACCAGCGCGAAGGAGGCCCTGGCTTCAACATCGGCGGCACCGTGTACCCGACCGGCCATGAGCCGGATGACTGTGTGGCCTCCGCCTCCGCCGGTGCGGTGGTGACGGTGACGGACAGCACTGGTGCGACCGCCTCCTTCACCTGCAACGGCAATGGCAACTTCTCAGGGAATGCGTCGCTGACGTTTCCGATTACCGCCGTTGTCAGCTTCAGCGGCAAAACGCGGGCGATGACGACGCCGGTGGCCTCGGGCGACTGCAACAGCTGTCATACCCAGACTGGCGCCAACGGCGCACCCGGACGGGTGACGTTGCCTGCCCCCTACTGAAGGGGGGTGGGTTGAAGTCCCACGTGCCCTCAACCACCGCCCGTGACGGAGCGGTAGCCATGGCGACAATCCCTCGCATGAAACAGCCCAGAACTGTCTGCTTCGAGAGGGGGCGCATCCGTCGGCGTCCTCAGGGGCACCTTCCACCGCAACGGGCGCCCCACCTTCAACACTGAGGCCACCCGGATGCGCTCGCCCTGGCTGGCCCTCGTCCTTCTCACCGCAGCGCTGTGCGCGCTGGGCTCGGGTTGCATTGGGCAATCCACCTCCCTGCCAGGAGACACGGTGCCGGCCGCCGCGACCGGCGGAGACGGGGGCATCGCGTCGGCCGCTTCGTTGGACCTACCGTGCGCCGCGGCGGACGTGCTGGCGGCCAGCTGCCTCGGGTGCCACGGCTCGCCGACGGCCAATGGGGCTCCGCAGCCGCTTAACACGCTGGCTGCGCTGCAAGCGCCGTCGCCTGGCTACCCCAGCCAAACCAACGGCCAGCGGGCATTGGTGCGCATGGCCAGCACGACAGCTCCCATGCCGCCCAGCCCCAACCCCGGGGTGCCAGCGGCCCAGCAAGCCGCGTTTGCAGGCTGGGTAGACGCGGGCATGCCAGCCGGCAGTTGCGCCAGTGTGCCGGATGCCGGCGCGGTGGCGGTGGACCCGGCCTTCAGCGGGCCTCCCGTCTGCACCAGCGGAGTGACGTACACCGGCTCCGAGGGTGGAAACATGCGGCCCGGCGAGGCCTGCATCGCCTGTCACCAAGCCCAAGGGGGGCCGGGATTTAACGTCGGGGGCACCGTCTACCCGACCGGGCACGAGCCCAATGACTGCGTGGCCTCGACGTCGGCCGGCGCGGTGGTCACCGTGATGGACAGCGCCGGCACCACGGCGTCCTTCACAGCCAACGCCAACGGCAACTTCTACGGCGATGCGAGCCTCACCTTCCCCATCACCGCAACCGTCCGCTTCGACGGCGGGACGCGGGCCATGACAACTGCCGTCCCCTCCGGCGACTGCAACAGCTGTCACACCGAAACCGGGGCCGACGGCGCTCCCGGCCGCATCGCTTTGCCTTAGGCGGTGTCCTTGGACTGCGAATGGGACAACCACGTACGAGGCCTCGCCGTGCGGCGAAGGAACAGCCTCATGCCGTGCCACAAATTACGCAGGACTTTCTTGGAGGTGCGTTTCATGCGTCGACGTCGCTTTTCATGGAGCTTGCTGGCGCTGTGCTGCGCCATTCCGGGCCTGGTGTTCGCGGCCCTTCAGGCCAAAGAGGCCAAAATCACCTTCACCTGCGTGGGTCCCGGGGGCTTGCGCATCGAGGGAACGGGCAGCGAGTTGCAGACGAGCGACAAGGGCGAAGCCCTGGTGCTCACCGTCCCAGTGGCGAAAATCTCCACCGGCATCGGTATCCGGGACAGCCACATGCAGGAGAAGTACCTCGAGTCGCCCAAGTACCCGACGGCCGAGCTGGCGGTGCCCCGTTCGGCCCTCAAGTTTCCCTCCGAGGGGGCCACCGTCGACGCAACAGCGCCCGGCACGATGACCATCCACGGCAAGTCCAGGCCGGTGACATTCCACTACCGAGCGGTGCGCAAAGGGAATGCCTACGACGTGCAAGGCGATGTCCACGTCAACATGAACGACTACGACATCGCGACGCCCACCTACCTGGGCATCACCGTGAAGCCGCCGGTGGACATCAGCGTCACCTTCCGCCTGGTGGAGGCCTAAGCCCAAACCGGGTGCGCACCGAGCGAGGGCGGGCTGCGAAGAGACGGGGGTTGCGCGCGGGGCTGCTGGCCGGGGCGCTGGCGCTGCTGCTCGGCCCCCCGTCCGCCCAGGCGTACCCGTGGATGATTCGGCACGACTACACCGGGTGTGGCGTGTGCCACGTCGACCCGTCGGGGGCCGGGTTGCTGACGGACTACGGGCGAGCCCAGTCGGTGCTGTTGATGCAGATGAACTACGGCTCGCCCATCAAAGGCGACGAGGCCCCGTCCTACGCCAACTTCATGTTCGGCGCGTTCCCCATGCCGGACTGGCTCCTCGCGCAAATTACCTTTCGGGGAGCCGAGTTTTGGGTGACGGAGACGACGGCCGCCACGCCGACGACCGCGGCCATCACCGAAAGTGACCGGCGCTTTTTGATGATGTTGCTCGACGCCAGAGCCGAATTGAAGTTTGGCATTTTCCGGGCGGGCGGCTCCATCGGTTGGGGCACCACGCCCTTCACCCTCCCCGCCGTCGTCATCACCAACACCGCCGGGACGGAGCAGTTGTTGGCCCGGGACTACTGGATTGGGCTGCAGCCCGACGACAGCCTGCTCATCCGGCTTGGGCGAATCAACCTCCCGTTCGGGCTGCGCAACGTCGAGCACACCGCCTGGGTCAGAAACAATACCGGAACGGACATCAACTATTCGCAGCAGAGCGGTTTGTCCGTCGCTTTTGACAACGGCAAGGTGCGCACCGAAGTGGAAGCCATTGTCGGAAACCTGAACGTCAGCCCCGACGCCTACCGCCAGCGCGGCTTCAGTGGGCTGGTTGAAGTGCCGGTGGCAGAACGGACGACAGTGGGCTTCAGCGCGCTGGTGACGCGCGCCGACCTCACCCCCGGCACGCCGAGTCCCGTCCTTCGACAGGTGTACGGGGCCTTCTCGCGCTGGGCGCCCATCGAGCCGGTGGTGGTGATGGTGGAGGCAGACGTCTACCTCAACAACACGCTCGGCAGCGGCATTTACCAACCCAACGGGGTGACTTGGCTCCAGGTGGACTGGGAATTCATCCAAGGGCTGCACCTGGCCCCGGCCGTTGAGACACTGACCAGCTACGGGGTGAATGGGACGGCCGTCGGGACGTGGCTGACGCTCGACTGGTTTTGCTTGCCCCACACCGAAATCCGGCTGGACGGCCTCTACCGCTACCAACCGACGCCCACCAGCTCCACCAACACCTTCTCCTTCCTCATCCAGCTCCACGTGTACCTATGAAATGCGCCACGCCCCTCCTCGTCCTTGCGGCTTGCTTGCTTCTCGACGCCCGGCCGGCAGGGGCTTCGTCCATTTACCCGGCCGAAATCCAGAAGCAGCTGAGCCTCAACTACACGCCCCAGTGCGCCATCTGCCACGCCAACGGCGTCACCGGGTACGGCACGGTGACCACGCCCTTTGGGTCGTACATGCGTTCTCGAGGACTGGTCTGCTGCAGCCTGACGTCCCTCGACACGGCCCTGGCAGCTGCAGAGGGGGAAATGAGCCCGTACATTACCTACCTGAAGGAGGGGCTCGACCCAAACAACCCGGGCGCGGGCGCCGTCCCCCAGCCCAGCTATGGCTGCTTCAACCTCACCGGGCAGGGCCCCACGCCGGGGGCGGGTGGGGTGGCCCTTTTGGCCCTCGTCCTGCTGGCCGCCCGTTGCCGGCGGCCGGCACAGCGCTAGACGCCCCTCTCCGGCGTCCCGCGGTTGCTTTCCTTTCCGCGTTCCACCACTCGCCAGGCCGCGCCCTCCCGTGAAACGGAAAGTTGAGTTTGGTGCCGGCTTTCTGGAAAGTGCCGCCTCGCGCCGGGCCTCCGGCCTCGACAGCAGGGGATATGACGCACTGGCCGCGCCGCGCATTCCTTGCGCTCGCCGCACCGTTTTTGCCGGCGCTGTCCTTCGCCGCAACGACGGCCCACCACAGCCATGCCTCCCTGGAAGTCACGCGGCGTGCAAGCGCAGACAGCTGCCCCTCTCAGAAGGAGGTGCGCGAGCAGGTGACGGCCATTCTCGGCTACCGGCCGTTTGACAAAAATTCCCGGCGGCGACTGACGGCTGTGCTGTGGGCGGCCGGCGGGACGTTTCATGCGCGCATCCAGCTGAAGGACGCCCGGACGCACAAGAGCCTCGGCGTCCGGGAACTCTCCGCCAACGGGCCAAGCTGCGAGGAGCTGGGCGCAGCCATGGCCCTGGCCATTGCGCTGGCCATTGACCCGCTGGCCCAACCCCCGCCTCCACGGGTTGTCCCGGCGGTGCCGGCCGTCCCACCGGCCGAAAGCTCAGCCTCCGGCGCGGCCACGGTGCGAGAGGGTGGTGCTGGGGTCGCGCTCGCCGGCGCCGCAGCTTCCAGTCCGGGTGCAACGGCAACCGCCGTACCCACACCGCCCAGGCCGAGACCCCAACCCCCCGCCAGGTCCGCACCGGTTGCCACTCCACCCGCGGTGTCATTGGACGCCGGTGTTCCGGCGCTCGAGCCCTTGGCCGAAGTGGATGCCGGGATACCGAACGCGGCGACGCCGGACGCTGGAGCGCCGGAGGCAGCGACGCCGGACGCTGGGGCGCCGACCGTAGCCACCCCTGCGCCCGAGCCTCCGCCGCCGCTCCCGCCCCCACCGGTGGCCTCGGCCGCACCGGAGGCCACCGCGGCCAGCCCTTCTGAAGCGGCCCGGCCATGGCACGGCATTGTCGGGGTGGACGGAGCGTGGACGGTGGGCTTCGTCAAGCGCAACGCCTTCGGCGTGTTTCTTCATGGAGGGGTCGCCTGGCAGTTTTTCTCGGTGGAACTCGAAGCGGGCTGGCTCCCGTCCACTTCCTTCCCCTTTTCCAGCGGCAGCATTTCCAGCACGCTGGTGACGGGCGCGCTGGTGGGCTGCGGCACCCTCAGCGGCTTTGGCTTGTGCGCGGTGGTGCAAACCGGGCCCCTCACCTCGACCGGGAGCGGCTACCCCACAGTGCAAAGCGCCAGTAGCTGGGTGCTGCAACTCGGTGTGCGGGCCCAATGGGACTGGGTATTTGCTCACCCAGTGGGACTGCGACTGCAGGCAGAAGGCCTCGTTAATGCCGTCCAGACACGCATTCAGGTAGCAGCAGAACCAGCCCCGGAGACAGCGTGGACCTCGCCCACACTGGCTTTCAGTCTCGCGGCCGGACTCTTCGTGCTCTTCTAAGGGTGACGGAAGTGACCGACAGCGGACAAGCAAGAGATGGAGTGTCCGCTGCTCTCACGCTTGCCGCAAAGGCCGAAGTGTCCCCTTCCCCGGACTTTGCGGCTGCCTACGACGCCGAGTTTGAAGGGGTTTGGCTTTATTTGCGGCGGTTGGGCGTACCGGCGGCGGATGTGGAAGATGCGGTGCATGACGTGTTTGTGGTGGCCCACCGACGCTTTGCGACGTACGACAGTGCGCGTCCGCTTCGCCCCTGGCTTTTGGGGATTGCCTTCCGCATTGCCGCCCAATGGCGCCGCCAGCGCCGCCATGAGGTTGACCTTGACGAGCCGGCCCACGAGGTGCCCGACGGCAGTCAGGGCCCAGAGGCCACCTACGCGTCGCGCGAAGCCAGTAGCCAGCTGCACGCAGCGCTGGCGCACGTGGACCTCGACCAGCGGGCGGTGGTGGTGATGCACGACCTCCACGGAATTCCAGTGCCGCAAATTGCCGAGGAACTCAACGTCCCGCTCAATACCGTCTACTCCCGGCTGAGGCTGGGCCGGGCCAAAGTCGCCGCCGTCCTGCGAGGAGCGCGATGAGTGGCATTGCAGACGACTTGCCGGAGGGCTGGGAGGCCCTCAGCCGCGCGGACGCGGCGGCCCTGGCGCCCCCCGAGGGCGCCAAGGAGCGGGTGCGGATGCAGCTGGCGGCGACGCTGGGCGTGGCCGCGGGCCTTGGGGCCGCCGGCGCGGTCGCCACCGCAGCCAGTGCCGGTGGCGGCGCGAGCCCCCTTCCGGCGGAAAGCCTCGTCGGTACCCTCAGCAAAGCCCTCCTCTTCAAGAAGGCCGTGGTGCTGGGCGTGGTGGCTGCCAGCACCGTCACCGGAAGCACCGTCGCTTACGTGCAGGTGCGCGCGCACCAGCGCGCTGCCAGCGAGGCCGCTGCCCACCGGCAACACGTCGCGCCGGCCCCCCCGCCGGCCCCAGCGCTTTCCGTTTCCTCCGCCCCACCTGCCGTCGAGGAGGCTCCCCCGCCGCCGGCCGCGGACACGCTGGGCCCGGAACGCTCGCTGCTGGACCAGGCCCGAGGGGCCATTGCGCGCGGTCAGCTGGGCGAGGCCCAGCAGCTCTTGCAACGCCACGCGCAGCTGTTTCCCACGGGCCGTCTCTCCGAGGAACGCGAGGCACTCACCATTCGCCTCCTCGTCCGGCAGGGACACCGCGCCGAGGCTTCGCGCCGTGCGGAGCGTTTCCGAAAGGAACACCCGCACAGCATTCAGCAGCCCAACATTGACGCCGCGCTGCGCCGGTAATGGCCACCAGGATGCGCTCTCCGGGTGTGTTGTTGGCGGTGTGCCTCCTGTTGGGGACGTCCCTCGCTTGCACCGCGGACCAGCTGGTGGGTGCCTTGGCCGTCAACGACGGCGGCGTCAATGACGATGACGGTGGAATTGACGACGACGACGGCGGCAACAACGACGACAACGGCGATGGCGGTCCTCGCGACGGCGGGGGCCAAGGCCAAGATGGCGGGGATGAGGCACGCGCCTTCCCGCGCTCCAATTGACCCGGCGCCCAACCCGGGGTGCAGGCCGAGTGAAGGGGCAGAAGTGTGGCGGGTCCGTCAGCCAGCCGGCGGCGCGCTGAAGACCTGCGCCAGGACGGCAGCGACGACGCGGTCGCATCGGGGTGCGTGAAACTGAAACGACTCTCCGGCGCCGTCCTTCGTCCATGCGTACAGGGTGTCCCGAGCCATGACTTTGGCGCGGCGCAGGCGCGTCTTGACGACATCCTCACTGACGGCCAGCGCCTCGGCGGTCTCCGCCGTGGTCAGCCCTTCCACTTCCCGTAACATCAGGACGCTTCGGTAGCGCTGAGGCAACCCATCGAGGACCCTCTCCAGGACATGGCCCAACTCCCGGGCGCTCGCGTTTTCTTCGGGGGTGGGTTGTCGGTCACGGATGAGCTCCAAGCAGTCCTCCTCGTCATCACTCGGGGAGGGCATCACCACGGCTGACGGACGGCGCCGAGCCGAAAGCGCTGCGTTGAGGGCAATCCGGACGAGCCACGTCGAAAACTTGGCCGAGTGCGCAAACCCGGAAAGGGCACCGAAGGCCGCGATGTAGGCCTGCTGCATCACCTCTTCCACTTCCGATTCGGATTGAATGACGGAGCGCACCGCCCGGTAGAGGCGTTGGTTGTTCCGTCGCATCAGGACTTCGAAGAGCGCCACCTCACCGGCGAGCACACGTCGGACAATCTCCTCGTCGTCGGGCACACGCGTCCGGGACCAGGTGGCAACGGTGGCAGCAAGGGACATCGCACCGCCTCCCCTTCGTTCGACACCTTAGACGCAAGGGGCCTCGGAAAGGTGACCAGGGGCTTGCCCCGCCAGGGCCTGTCACCTCGGAAGACGTTCACCCCTCTAACGGACGGAGACCGGACTGAGGAGGACTGAACCATGTTGGATAGCCGACTGAATTCTTCCTGGTGGGCGCTGCGATTGGCGTATGGGCTGGTGCCGATCGTCGCCGGACTCGACAAATTTACGAACCTTCTGACGCGCTGGGCGGATTACCTGAGCCCCGTCCTTCCTCGGTTTGGGCTGGAGCCTTCCACCTTCATGCACGTGGTGGGTGTGGTGGAGATTCTCGCCGGCGTCTTCGTGCTGACGCGCTTCACCCGCTACGCCGCGTATGTGGTGGCGGCCTGGCTCCTCCTCATCGCTCTGAATTTACTCACCACCGGCCATTACTTCGACATCGCCGTCCGGGACGTCGTAATGGCGGTAGGCGCCTATGTGCTCGCCCGCATGTCCGAGGTCAAGGCGGGTCCTTCAGTTAAGCAAGTGTCGCCGCCAATGGTTCCACCCTAGCCAGACCCGCCGGTGCGAGGCCAATGACGCCGCAGAAAACGCAGAGGACTGCGAGGCGGCCTAAGAAATTCTGGTCAGCCCAGGGCAAGAAGCATCCTTCACCGCGGCGGCGGAGCCAGCGGGGAGACCGAAAGGCACTGCGCCACTCTCTGGTGAAGCCGTTGTCGTGCTCCCTCAATGAACGGTTCATCGCTGTCAGCCAGAAGACCGCCCCGGTAGAGCTCCCTGACTCGGGCCGAGACAGCTACCACGCGCGCGGTGTCGGGGGCTTTTCCCGCCCGACTCGCTTCGATGGAGTCGAGCATCCGCTCCACGACCCAGGCATCCACGAAGACACATTTCGAGTCTAGGGAGACCCGTCCCCCTTGATGCAGGAGGAACTCCTTCTTCCCCAGGAGACGCCGGAGGCGGTACACGGTCGTCACGAGCGCGCGTTGTGCCGCGTCACCGTCGGCGTCTGGCCAGAGAGCCTCGGCAAGAAGATGCTGGCGCATCCCCCCAACCCCCGTCGCCACCAAGAGGCGAAGCATCGCTAAGGGCTTCTTCTGCTCCTTGCGGCCCGTCACCATGGGCTGCCCCTCCATCGTGATGGCGAACGCCCCGAGTGCCTGGATTCGAAGGTTCCAGGGCCAGGCCTCAAGTCCGCTGGCACGTTCGCCCGCCGGGAGCCGTTGCGTTCGGATGAGCTCGCAGACGTACTGTGACTCGATTCCGTGCTCCAGAGCGAGTGCACAACAGTCGGACAGTTCACCGGGCTCAAGTGACACAAAGAACAGAACGCCCAGCTCCCGGGCAGTAGCGAAACCCTCGCGGAGGCAAGTCACAGCCTCCGCCTCGTCACCGCGGGCCGCCCTCAACAGCGCAAGCGCCAGCAAGCTCGTCGCTTGGACGAGACGCTGGCGGTACCGTCGAGCCAGCACAAGCATTGCTTCTAATTCGAATTCGACTTCATCTGGCGGCGCCGCCAGCACGCACGTGATGCCGAGAAGGAGCTCTGCCTGCTTAGAGCCTTCGGCGGTGGTCAGCTCGCGACAGAGGCGAGCGTGCTCGCGTGCCAGCTGCACGTCCCCGCGTCTGCGCGCCAGCAGGACGGCGCAGTGGTGGAAGATGGCTGCAACCATCGGCGCCCCGGCCCGGCGCAAGTCATCCAAGCGTTGAAGCTCTCGCTCGGCGGCGACGAGGTCGCCTGTCTGGAGAGCTGCAAAGATGTAACTCTGAGTGAGAAAGCCATCCCAAATGTGAAAACCAGAGTCCGCCGAAAGGGCGAAGCCGCGACGCACCGCCTCGAGGCCCTCCTGCACGCGACCCAGAAATAGGTGGTGAATCGCATCGCATTGGTGCCAAGCGACGCCGGTAGACGGGTCGGCCTGCGCTGTCAGGACGAACGGGCGAAGTGCATCGGCCACCAGCTTGGCTTTGGCGAGGTCATTCACGCACCCGCCGTAGTGAAACAGCAGGTGTTGGCCGAGCTTCAACCGAAGATACGTGTCCAGGTACGTCTCACCTGGTGTGAGCGCCAGCAGCAGAGCCCGTTGCTCCCAAGCAGGCAGGGCTGGGTGCCAGGGCTGCCGCATCGAGAGTGCTCCGACGACAACCGCCACGACACGCTTTTCAATCCCTGGGCCGCCGATATCCGGATAGCGCGAGCGCAGGTCGTCGAACACGTCGATCCAATGATCGAGGCCAGGAGCGAACGAAAACATGACTGTTTCCGTGATCGCAGCCCAGGCGAGGTAGGCACCGGGGCCGTCGCTGGCTTCAAAGGAGAGTGCGAAGGCTTTTTCCAAGTGGCGGAGGGCTGCCTGAGTATCCTGAGTCACCAACGCTTGGCCGAGGTTGAGCAGGAGCGACGGGTCTCGTTCGCGGACGTCGTCAGGAACGGCAAGCACCCAGCGCGCCACGACTTCTGCCCGTCCCTGGAGAAGCAACATCGGAGCATGTGCGCGAATCAGCCGAGCTGCCTCGCCCCACGCCTTCCCCTGCAAATTGAGCCAAACAGCGGCGTCCACATCTCCCGCCTCTTCGAACATTGCCGCCGCCGTCTGGCGTATCTCCGAGCGACGATTCGGCGAAAGCTCCCGCTCCGCGCATCCCAACAGGAAGTCCCGGAAGAGGCTGTGGTATTGGTAACCGTTGCCTTGGCGTGCGACGAAATAGCCGCTCCGCAAAAGTCTTTCGAGAATCTCGTGCGCAGTTTTGACGCCAGTTAAGCGCGCAACTTGCGAACCATCGACGCGCGGCAGCAATGCCGTCTCTAGCAACACGCGCTGGGTTTCGGGGTCAGACCTCTCCAACACCTCCTGCGCGAGATATTCAAAGAGAGTTTGTTCTCCGCTGCCTGGCTGCTGTTGGCCACCGGTGGTGCGCCAGCCCCCGAACAAAAGGACGAGCCCCGCCGCCCAGCCCTCGGTACGACTATGGACCATCCGCACCGTGGCGTGATCGCGTCGCGAGTAGCCCCAGAGGGCAGCGATGGCGAATGCTTCGGCTTCGGTCACGGCGAGCTCAGTGGCGGGGAGCACGTTGAGCGAGCCCTTCACCTGCAACTCCGCCAAGATTGGCGGCGGCTCGGCCCGGCTGAGCACGATGACCGTGATGCCTGCCGGAAGTTCATGGAATCCTGCGCGAAGTGCCGCGTGGAGGCGCGAATCGGGCCGGACTTCATGGTAGTCGTCGAACACGATGACTGCCGGCGGCCTTGGCCGCGCGCAGAGTGCCCGAAAGAACAGCCGGGCGAAGCCCTCTGGCGCGGCCAGGAACTCGGGTGAGAAGACCGGAAGGCTACCCCGGGTGAGCTTGGGCTGACTGACCCCCATCGCGAAGTAGTGGAAGAAGCTCGCAACATCGGCATCGCCGTCGTCGAGCTGCAGCCAGACGTGGCGAAGCTTTCGTTCCCGAAGCCAGCTCGCCAACAGGGCGGTCTTTCCAGCGCCGGCAGGGGCTACAATCCAGAAGATCCGACGCCGTTGCGCTCGGTCCAGCGTCCGGAAGAGCCGTGGACGCAACACCACCCGCGCCATTCTCGGCATTGACAGCTTGGCGAGGCGAACAGTCCCCGACACCCGGCCCCCCGATTCGCTCTGCTAGCAGACGGTTTGCCGCTTCCCCTCAGACCTGATGCGGCATCGAGGAGCGTACCAGTTGAGGCGAAGGCGTCCTTGGACGGTCGACAGGCGAAAGGAAACAAGCCGGCTGATGCGCACTTGGGGCGATGGTTAAGCGCACGGGGTGTGTGTTTCTTAAAGACACACTACCCTCGAGGCTTGGCCTGGAAGTCCCCAAAAGAATTCGGCTCCATCCATCTCTTCACAAAAGGATGCCGTCTTTCAGCGCCGGTCCTGGGTGAAGTCCGTGAAAACTTTTGGGCCGACAGGGACACGCCGTGAAATTTGTCTTCGCGGAGATGCCCATTTTCGTCCTGCGTCGTCACGACCCGGCCCACCTCGGCTGGAATCGGTGACCGATATGTAAGGCAGCCAGTCGTACCCTCGCGGGGTCGAGGCGATGTGTCGTCGGACCGGCCCGTTTGCTCTGGGGGGGGGGAAGCCTGACGTGCAAGAAAGTGGGGGACTTCGGGCTGAGCGGCGCGCTCTCTACGACAGGTACTTTTCTATTTGTTTTTGGGATTCCGGCGGACAGGCCACGAACCCACAAGCCAGACACCAGGGGGACATTATGAAAAAGAGAGTGATGTGGTTTTCCAGAGTGACGCTGTTCGCCGCTCTGGCGATGAGGTTTCCAGCCCATGCAGGGGGAACTGCTCACGAAATCGTCAAGTTCGACATACCCGGGGCGGGCACAGCCAGCGGCCAGGGCACAATTCCCCTCGCCATCAATGACCGGGGCGACATCATCGGGAACTACGTGGACCCGACCTCCACGCAACACGGCTTCCTCCGGACTGAGGACGGGACCTTCACCACGATCGACCCTCCGGGCTCCCTCTTTACCTACGCGTACGGCATCAACCTGGAGGGGGCAATCACGGGTTTCTATATTGATAACAGCCTTATTGCTTGGCACGGGTATCTGCGTACGCCCGATGGCAAGTTCACCACGTTCGATGCGCCGGGGGCGGGCGCCGTGCCGGGCCAGTTCCAGGGGACTCTTGGTTACAACATCAACCTGTTCGGGGAGATGTCGGGAATCCTCCAGGAGGCGAATAACGCGTTTGAGTGCTGGGTGCGCACTCCCGACGGCACTTTCACGACGTTCATTCCTCCGAACGCGGGCACAGGCGCCTTCCAGGGCTGCTTCAGTTTCACCGCAGATGGGCTCAACGATTTAGGGGCAACGGCGGGATGGGCCGTAGACACGAATTTTGCGGACCACGGCTGGGTGCGCGCTCGCAACGGCAACATCACGACGTTTGACGTACCTGGCGGGGGCACAGGCGCTGGCCAGGGTACCGTTGCAGGCGGAATCAACTTGGGGGGGACGATTCCCGGGTGGCTGATTGATGAAGACAGCGTCTTTCACGGCTTCGTGCGCGCTCCCGACGGCGACGTCACGACATTCGACGTTAAGGGGGCGGGCACAGGTCCCGGCCAGGGCACGTACGTCGAGACCATCAACGTGTTCGGTGCCATCACAGGACAATCCGTTGACGGGAGCGGCGTGAACCACGGCTTCGTCCGCGCTCCAGACGGCGAAATCACGACATTCGACGTTAAGGGGGCGGGCACCGGCCCTGGCCAGGGGACCATCGGCGCTGCCAACAATGACCTGGGCGAGGTCGCGGGCATCTACTACGACGTGAACGGCGTCGCGCACGGCTTTCTGCGGAAGTAGGGAATCTCCCGGCCGGCGACGCGCGAATTCTCCCGTCTCCGAAGGTGGGCCGCGTCCAGAAAGCCTGCGCAGGCTTCCTATGGGGGGAGAGAGACCTGAGGCAGCGGACTTTTCTCCGCACGCCCCGCGCTGCGGCGAAGCGACGCGGGAGCGTGGTGCGCGCGACGGGCGCGCGGCGCACCGAAAGTGGTCAGCCATTCGTTTCGGTAGGAGCCACAGAAATACACCAAAGGGGGTAAATCATGAGATTCGTATGGTTTCGCAAATTGACGTTGTTGACCGTCCTGGCCATGACACTTCCAGCTTTCGCCGGAGGACATGAAAGGCAATTGACCGAATTCGACGCTCCTGGCGCGGGCACAGCTGGGGGCCAGGGCACTTTCGTCATCTACATCAATAACGTCGGTGAGATAGTCGGGTTCTACGTCGACGGTAGCAATACAGATCACGGTTTTATTCGGGCTCCCGAAGGTTGGTTCACGACGTTCGACGCTCCAGGGGCCGTGGCCACCTTCGCGATTCTCACCAATGATGACGGGCTGGTGACGGGTTATTTCCTCGACGCAAGCACCGTGTTCCACGGATTCTTACGCGCTCCCGACGGAAAAATTTCGACGGTCGACATTCCGGGCGCGGGCACCGCTGCCGGGCAGGGCACCTTCGAGTTTGGCATCAACCAAGACGGCGCGACTGCAGCGTATTTCATTGACACCAACAACGTGTCTCACAGCTATGTGCGCTCTCGCGACGGACGCACCACCACCTACGATGTTCCGGGGGCCGGAACGGGTCCCGGGCAAGGGACGCTTGGTCTGAGCATCAACGACCGGGGAGAGATTACCGGGGCGTACGTTGACGGGAGCAGCGTGAATCATGGTTTCCTTCGCTCTCGCGACGGACGCATCGCCACCTTCGACGGCCCGGGCGCGGGCACCGGCCCGGGCCAGGGGACGGCACCCACGCCTGGCGGTGCCCTCAACTCCGAGGGGGCAATCACGGGAAGCGTCATTGACGGCAGTGGCGTGAATCACGGCTTTCTGCGCACTCCCGACGGATGCATCATCACCTTCGAGGCCCCCGGGGCGGGCACAGCAGCCGGGCAGGGCACCATTCCCGAGCAAATCAACACTCGCGGGCAGATTACCGGGCAATACCTCGACGGGAACGGCGTGAATCACGCCTTTCTGCGCGCTCCCGACGGTAGCTTCATCACCTACGAAGCCCCTGGTGCGGGCACGGGGGCCGGACAGGGCACCATTGCCGACAGCATCAACGAAGAGGGCGCGAGCGATGGATTCTTCTACGACGCGAGCGGCGTCCTGCACGGCTACCTACGAAGAGAGTGAGTGCTGGAGCCAGCGACACGTGGCGGAAGGTCTTCTTGAGGAGGCCTGAAGCGTCGCGCGTGAGGGACCCCACTGGCCCCTCGCTTCAGGCCTTCTGGAAGTCGTAGACGCTGCCCAGATGGAGCAGCCGCGTTAACTCATCCAGGGCTGCCATGCTTTCCCGGGCGAGGGCTGGGTCCCGGAGGTCCTCCGGGACGAGGCGGTCGCGGTAGTGACGCCCAATCCAACCGGTTAAGTCCACGTCCAGGGCCTCGTTGAAAAACACCCGGGCCGTCACCGCGTCCGCCTCGGCGTCGGTCAGCCGAATGCGCTGGCGGAGGCAGGCCGGGCCCCCGCCGTTGTGCATGGACTCGCGCACGTCCAGGTAGTGCACCGCTTCGACTGGGTTGTCGCCAGCGACCACCCTTTCGAGAAAGGCCCGTGCGGCGGGGGAGTCCCGGCTTTCCACGGGCGCCACAATCGCCATCCGCCCGGAGGGCAGCGTCAGGAGCTGGCTGTTGAAGGGGTAGGCCTGGACGGCCTCCGCCACCGGCAACTCGGCCTCGGTGGCCACCACCGCGGTGAAGCCGGGCCCCAGCTTCTCGCGCAGGGCAGAAAGCACCCCGGGCGTGTCCACGAAGGCACTCTCATGCAGCAGCAGTAGCCCTTCGTTGCCCACCACCAGGACGTCCGAATGGAAGGCGCCGGCGTCAATGCCGGCCGGCGACTGCTGGGGGAAGAGGCACTGCGCCGGGGCCAACTGGTGCAGCCGGGCCAGCGTCTCGCTGGCCTCGCGCGTCTGCCGCGCCGGGAAACGGGTGGGGAGGACGCTGGGGCGGTAGCTGCTTCGGCCCCAGCCGAAAAGGTGGACGGCCGGCCGACCCTCCACCGCCAGCCGGGTGTGGTTGGCGGCGCCCTCGTCGGCGAAGTGGGCGCCTCCCGGCAGCGGGCCATGGACGGCGAAGTGCCGCAGGTCGCCAAATATTTTCGCCAGCACCGCGTGGGTGGTGTCCGCTTCAATGCTGCGGTGAAACATGGCGGTCAGGTTGGCGGGGGTGAGGTGCACCCGCTTGTCGGCCGTGTCCTCCGACGGCGCGTTGGTGCAGGCGTTGGCGGTCCACATGGCGGCGGCGCTGGAACACGCGCGCAGCAGTGGCTCGGCCTCCCTTGCGGCCCGCGTCACCACCGCCTCGTCGGTGCCGGTGAAGCCGAGGGCCCGCAGCGTCCGCAGTGAAGGCCGGGGCTGCGGTGGAAGCACCGCCTGTTCAACGCCCAGCGCGGCGATGAAGCGCATTTTGGCCAGCCCTTGCAAAGCGGCCTGCCGCGGGCTGGACACCTCGCCCTCGTGTGCTTCGGAGGCCAGGTTGCCGGGGGCAATGCCAGCGTGGTTGTGGGTTGGCCCGACGAGTCCGTCGAAGTTGTACTCGCGCTGTGCCATAGAGGAAGGCCTGGTGGACGCGAGGGTTTCCCACGCCACGCCCCCGTTGGCAAAGCGCTTCAAGCGCTTCGTCCGCTTCGCGCTGGTGCGCGCCGCGCTGGCCCTGGCTGGCCTGTTGCCGCTGCGCTGGGCCCAAGCGCTGGGGGACGCCCTCGGCACACTCGCCTTCGGGCTTCTGCGGAGGGAACGGGCCAAGGCCCTCACTTCCTTGGCCCGGGCGTTTCCGGAGAAGGGGGAGGCCGAGCGGCTGGCGTTGGCGCGGGCCTGCTTCCGACACCTCGGCCGATGCGCGCTGGAGGCCGCCGTCGCCCCGCGACTTTCCTCGGCCCAACTGGACGCGCTGGTGGAAGTGCCGGAGGCGGTGCGAAGCCTGTTGCTGCAGTGCGGTTGCCCAAGGGCGGGGGGTGGTGGCCGTCAGCGGGCATGTCGGGCACTGGGAGTTGTTTGGCTGGGCCCTGGTGCGGCTTGGCCTTCCCTTGCACGTCATCGCCCGAGAGGGCGTGGACAGTCGCCTCGGCGGACTGGCCGAGGCCTTCCGGGCGAAGGGCGGTGTCCACAGCATCCTCCGCGGCGCCCCGGGCTCGGCCATGGCCATGCTGCGCGCGCTTCGCCGCGGCGACATGCTGGGCTTCCTGGTGGACCAGGACACGCGCGTCCAGTCGGTGTGCGTGCCCTTTTTCGGCACGCTGGCCTCCACCGCGCGCGCGCCGGCGGACCTCACCCTGCGCACCGGGGCCTGTAGCGTGGTGGGCTTTCTGCAGCGTCGCGCCGACGGGCGCTACCAGCTGAGCGGTGCCGAGGTGGACGTCCCCCACACCGGGGACGCCGAAGCGGACGTGGTGGAGCTGACCGCCCGCTACTCGGCTGCCATTGAGGCAGCCGTGCGCCGGACGCCGGAGCAGTGGGTGTGGATGCACCAGCGGTGGAAGACAGTGTGTTAGGGAGGCCTCTTGCCCGTGCGCCGCTTCGCCGCTCTCGCCTTCCTCCTCGCTGGCTGCGCCGTGCCGCCTCCGCCCAACCAAGTGGCGCCGGAAGTGACGCTGCACCAGGTGCAGCTGCGCAACTTCCACAACTCCACCCTGACGGCAGTCGGCGCCAGCAGCCTGATGGCCTACCAGCGCGCCAGCGCGGATGTGCACTCCAGCGACATGCAGCTGGACGTCTACCGGACGGAGCCGCCGCCCCCGCGCGGTGTGACGCCTCCGGCCACCCACCTCTCGGCGCCGATGGCGGTGGGCAACCTCCTCACCCACGGGGTGGAAGTCACCGACGGGGTCACCGTCCGGCTGCCGACCGGCGTCGTCGCGACGACGTCCCACGCCTTCTTCGACTCACCGGACATGCGGGCCACCGGCCACTCCCCGCTGAAGGTGGATGGGCCCGACGGCTTCTGGCTGCGCGCCGACGCCTTTGACATCCACCTGCGCACGGACGTCTACGACTTCGTGAATCCGGAGACGCGGACGCGCGGGCCGTGATTGCGCTTGTCCTCCTCTTGGCCGCGGCCGACGGCGGCTCGCTTGGGCATTCGGGCGCCGACGGCGGCTTCCACAACCCGGTGGACGTCAAGTGTGACTTTGCGCGGATGGAAGGCAGTAAGCAGCGACTCATCTGCACCGGGCACGTGCTGGTGAAGCGCTACAAGACGGACATCACCTGCCAGAAACTGATTGCCTACTACACCAACCGCGACGTCAACGACATGACGCACTTCGAGTGCATCGGGGATGTGGTGGCGGTGGACGCGGACCGCTGGGCCACCGGGGACTTCGGGGACTACGACAACCAGACGGAAGTCCTGGTCATGACCGGCAACCCCCGCGGCCGGCAGGGCACCAGTCAGCTGCAAGGGAACAAAATTGTCTTCCACGTCAACACCGACGAGATGGACGTGGACGGTGTCAACGCCCTGTTGGAAAGCGAGGGGCAAGAGGAGAGGCGCGCGGCGAAGAAGAAGAAGGAGGCCACGCTTCCTCCGGCTGCGCTGGATGGCGGCCTGGCCGAAGGGGGCTTTGTCAATCCAGCCAACATTCAGTGCGACCGGGGGCGAATGCAGGGCTCCAAGGAACAAATGGTGTGCGTGGGCCATGTCCACGTGAAGCGGCACAACACCGACATGACGTGCGCGCACGCCACCGCCTACTACGTCAACCGGGACGTCAACGAAGTGAAGCGCATCGAATGCACCGGCAACGTGGAAGCGGTCGACGGAAACCGCTGGGCACGCGGGGAACACGGGGACTTTGACACCACCAAGGAAGTGCTGGTCATCACCGGGAACCCGCTGGGGCGCCAGGGCGGCAGCGAGATGAAGGGCACCAAAATCACCTTCTACGTTGACTCGGACTTGATGGACGTCGACAACGCGGTGGGCGTTCTCGAAAGCAAGGGGCAGGACGAGAAGCGGAAGGCCAACATGAAGAAGGCGGCACCGCCCCAGTGAGCGAGCAACTCGTCGCCCGGGGCCTGGTGAAAAGCTACCGCGGCCGACGCGTGGTGGACGACGTCCACGTGGAAGTCTCCCTGGGCGAGGTGGTGGGGCTGCTCGGGCCCAATGGGGCCGGGAAAACCACCACCTTCAACATGGTGGTTGGCCTGGTCCCGGCCGAGGCGGGCAGCGTCTCCCTCGCCGGCATGGACCTGACGCCGCTCCCCATCCACCGGCGCGCGCGGGCCGGCCTGGGCTATTTGCCCCAGGAGGCCTCCATCTTCCGGCGCCTCACGCTGCGGCAAAACTTCCTCGCAGTGCTGGAGTTGGACAAGCGCAACAACCGGGCCCAGCGCGAGGCGGCGGCCCAGGCCTTGCTAGAAGAATTTCACCTGACGGAGGTGGCTGAGTCCCTCGGGGAGCAACTCTCAGGCGGCGAGCGCCGGCGGGCAGAAATCGCGCGCTCCCTCATCCGCCGCCCGCGCTTCATGCTGTTTGATGAGCCCTTCGCCGGCGTGGACCCCATCAACGTCATCGACATCCAGCGGCAAATTGCAGCCCTTCGGGCCCGGGGCCTGGGCGTGCTGATTACCGACCACAACGTCCGGGACACCCTGCGCATTTGCGACCGGGCCTACCTGTTGGCCCATGGAAAGGTGCTGCTGCATGGCACGCCGCGGGAACTGGCCGACTCCGCGGACGCACGGGCCGTCTACCTGGGCGAGCGCTTCGTCCTGGATGAACACGCCTGAACCCCTGCCAGGGGCTTAGGTGCCCTGCAACGTCCCGGTTGGGGGGCTGCCCCCGCACCGCGGCAATCCTCGCGTCTGTCTAACTGTGCGTTGCGACTCAGCTTTCCATACGAGGTAGGCATGGGTCGGGCCGAAGTTGCCTGGACGGCCCTGGACGCTCCTGGTAGCTTGGCATGGTCCTTGATGGGGCCATTTGGGCACCCCGGGGACGGCCGACAAGCCCCCCATGGCGATGGAACTCAAGCAGAGCCTGAAGCTGTCGCAGCAGCTGGTGATGACGCCCCAGCTGCAGCAGGCCATCAAGCTGCTTCAGCTCTCGCACATGGAACTGGTCGCCCAGGTGCAGCAGGAGATGGAGCAGAACCCCCTGCTGGAGCAGCCGGACGAGACGGTCGAAGGAGACCTCTCCGAAAAGGCTCCCGGGGAGGCCTCCCTGGAGGCGGCCAACGCCGAGATGTCTCCGGAGGATTTGGCAGCCGCCAAGGCGCCTGAGCACGCCGAGGAGGTGCAGGGGAAGGAGGGGCCCAGCGAGATTGACTGGGAGGCCTACCTCAACAGTTACCAATTCAATGAACCTTCCACTGCCAGCAACAAGGGCAACGTCGCCAGCGATGACTTGCCTTCCTTCGAAGCCAACCTGGTGGACCGGGAGGACTTGCCCGACCACCTCGCAAGTCAGCTCAGCCTGTTGAAGCTGAACGAGGCCGAGCGGCGAATTGCCCACTCCATCATCTTCAACCTCGACGACGACGGCTACCTGAGGCTTCCGGACGTGGAGGGCGACCCCCTCATCCGCATGGCCAGTGAGGCCGACGTGGACGTCTGCCTGGCCGAGCGGACGCTGCGGAAAATCCAGCACCTCGACCCCAAGGGCTGCGGGGCGCGCGACTTACAGGAATGCCTGCTGATTCAGGTGGCAGGGCTGAATGACCCGCGGGCCGCGTTGTTGGGGATGATGATTAAGCGCCACATGAAGGCGCTGGAAAGCAAGAACCTCCCGGCCATTGCTCGCGACCTCAAGCTGAGCCTGGAGGAAGTGATTGACGCCTCGCGGCTGTTGGCCAAGCTGGACCCGAAGCCGGGGCGCAATTTCTCCGCCGAGGACGCGCACTACATCACCCCGGACGTCTTCATCTACAAAATGGGGGACGGCTACACCGTCGTCCTCAACGACGACGGCCTCAGCAAGCTGCGCATCTCCGGCGCCTACCGTCAGGCCCTGCGCAAGGGCGTGATGGAGCCGGGCAAGGCCAAGGAATTCATCCAGGACAAGCTGCGCTCGGCGATGTGGCTCATCCGCAGCATCCACCAGCGCCAGCGCACCATCTACAAGGTGACCGAGTCCATCGTGAAGTTTCAGCGGGACTTTCTGGACCGGGGCATTGCCTACCTCAAGCCCCTCATTCTCCGGGACGTGGCCGAGGACATCGGGATGCACGAGTCGACGGTGAGCCGAGTCACCACGGCCAAATACGTGCACACCCCGCAGGGCATTTATGAACTGAAGTACTTCTTCAACTCCTCCATCGCCCGGGTGGCCGGCGAGGACATCGCCTCCGAGGCGGTGAAGAACCACATCAAGTTGATTGTCGGCGAGGAAGACACCGCCAACCCCTATTCGGACCAAAAGATTGTCGAGTTGCTGCGGGCCCGCGGCATCGACATCGCCCGGCGCACGGTGGCCAAGTACCGCGAAGTGCTGGGCGTTCTGCCGTCCAGCAAACGCAAGCGCTACTTCTGAAAGCCGCCTGACCAACCGGGGGTTTCGCCCTTTGGACGTCTCCGCGTCGCGCATCACGGCTTCCGACGCACGGCGAATTCTCGCCGCGACCGGCTTTGCCCCCTGGTGGGGCTTCGAAGTGGAGTCGGTGGGGGCGGGAACGGCCACCTTGCGGCTTCCGCATCGAGTGGAGTTGGAGCGCCCCGGGGGCCTGCTTCAGGGGGCAGCGGTGATGGCCCTTTCCGACACGGCCTTCTGGCTGGCGGCGATGACAGTCATCGGCGAGGAGTTGATGGCAGTGACGCTGGAGATGAAGACCAACTTTTTGAAAGGTGCCAAGGGCGCCCTGCGCGGCGAGGCGCGCGTGCTTCAGGCCGGCCGGCGCGTGGTGTACGGCGAGGCCTCCTGCTTCGACGCTTCGGCGAGGCGGGTCTCCCACCACACGCTGACGTACCTGCTGCCCTGAACGGAGGGCCAGGGGTGGGCCGAAGGCCCACTTGGGGCCCCCCCGCCCGGGGCCCGTGTGCTATGCGCCTTTCCCGTGCGCGCACACCTTCTGGCCCCCCTCCTTGCCGCCGCGTTGGTGCTGGTTTCACCCGCCCTGGCCGAGACGCAAACCGTCACCGTCCTGGTGACGTCCGACGAGAATGGGCAGCTGCTTCCCGCCACCGACGGGGACCTTCAAAAGGGCGGCGCCGCGCAGATGCTGGGGCGCTGGGAGGCCGAGGACAAGCATTGCCCGGGCCAGGCCAAGCAGGACGGCGCCGCCGCCTGCCCGGGTGGCCTCACCCTGGCCCTCTCCACCGGCGACCACTGGAATGGCTCCTCGCTGTCCACCTTCTTCCAGGGCGAGCCGGTGGCCCAGGCCATGGCGCGCATGGGCTACGCCGCCAGCGGCTTCGGCAACCATGAACTGGACTACGGCCGCGACCAATTTCTCTCGCTGCGCGACATCGGCGGCTTCCCCTTCCTCGCCGCCAACCTGAAGGTGACCAAGCCGTTGGCCAAGTCGGTCGAGTTGCCGCCCTGGCGAATTTTCACCCGCGGGGGGGCCCGCATTGGAGTGGTGGGTCTCAGCTATCTCCACGCCGTGGAGACGGCGATGGCGGACCGCTTCTATGGACTGCAAGTCCTCCCCTACGAAGCCTCGCTGGGCCAAGCGGTGAAGGAGCTGCGCAAGGCCGGGGCGGACGCGGTGGTGGTGCTGGTCGACGACTGCCCGACGGAGCTGGAACCGGCCGTGAAGAAGCACCCCGAGTGGAGCCTCAGCCTTCTGGTGGGCGGACACTGCAAGAAGCCGATGGAGGCCACGGTAGGCACCACGCCGCTGGTCAACCCCGGTCGCCGCTTCGAGGCTTACGCCCGGGCGCACCTCACCTTCGACACGGCCAAGCCAGCTGGCCACCGCCTGACGGGCGTGGAGGCCAAGGTGGTGCAGGTGCTGGGCGGCCCGTCGGCACCGCCGCCGGACGCAGCCCTGGTCGCGCAGCTGAAGCCCTGGGTGGCCAAACACGAAGCGGCCTTTGGCGAGCGCATCGGCTTCACCCGCTCCGGCCTCGACGCTGGCTCGGACCTGCTGCACAGCTGGGTGGCGCGTGCCATTCGAGAAGTCACCAAGACGGACGTTGCCATCATCAACAAGGGCGGCTTCCGGGCCGGGTTACCGGCTGGCCCCATTACCCGCGGTGCCGTGTACGCGGTGCTGCCCTTCGACAACTCACTTCTCACCTTCAAGCTGAAGGGGGACGCGCTGTTGCGCGCCCTCGCCAACCCCAAGGCCATCTTCTCCGGCGTCAGCAAGGGCCCCAACGGCGGCTACAAAGACGTCCAAAACCGCGACATCGTCCCGAGCGAGACCTACTCCGTCACCTCGGTGGAGTACCTCTACTTCGGCGGGGACGGCTTCGACTTCGAGAAGCAGGACCCGCTGCCGGGCGAGACCGGCATGGTGTGGCAGACCGCCGTGGTGGACTGGACGAAGCAGCTCAACACGACGACGTCGCGGCCCCTCGAAACCTACCTGAAGTAGCGAGGGCAGCACCGCCGCCCGGGGTGAAGACACCCTGGGGCCGTGGGGCCTCGTCCCCCCGGGTTGCGTGTGCCCCTTGGGCCCCTCCTCGAAGGCTGAACTGGCAGCCAGGTGAGCCCCACACTGGCTACTTCACCCCATGGCCCGGGCTTTCCCAGGGCCGTTGGGACCCCTGTTGCCAGCAGGTGCCGGACCGAGCGTGAATGGGGGCATGGCGATGTGACTCCACCCACCACCCCCCAAGGAGGGGCCCATGCAGCTGACCATCACGTTCCGCAACCTGGAGGCGTCTGAAATCCTCAAGGAGCACGCGAAAGAACGGGTGGAGCGGCTGACTCGCCATCTCGACGTTGCTGGGATGGCACACGTGGTCCTGTCGCTGGAGCGGCACTTGTATTGCGCCTACGTCACGGTGGCGGCTGGCGCGCTTCTCCTCCGGGCCGGGCACGAAGCCTCGGACATGGTGGTGTCCTTGGACCTCGCCTGTGACCGCCTCGAGGAACAGTTCCGCCGCGAGAAGGACCGGCACAAGCAGCACCATGCGCGCGATTGGGTGCACCACCAGCAGGACGCCTTCGAATCCGCCGGCTGAAGGAGGGCCAGCCCCCTTCGGGCTTCAGGCCATGCCCGGGGCCTGAAGAGGGGTCGCCGTCTTGCGCTGGTCGGGCGTGCGGGGTAATTGCCCCTTTCACTCTTCAGTCCCCCTTCCGACCCACCGGGTCGAGGCGTCTGACGGCATGAAGGTCACCGAGTTCCTCAGCTCGAATGCGGTGGTGGCCGAGCTCCACGGCACCACCAAGACGGAGGTTCTGCGCGAGCTGTCGGAGCATCTCGCCTCGGCCTACGGCGGCACGCTCCGGGCGGACCGCGTCCTGGAAGTGTTGGGCGAGCGCGAGAAGCTGGCCTCCACCGGCATCGGCGATGGGGTGGCCATTCCGCACGGCAAAATGCCAGGCCTGGACCGTCTGTATGCCGTCTTCGGCGTGTCCCATGCCGGGGTGGACTTCGCCTCCATCGACAAACGCCCCACCAATCTTTTTTTCGCCCTGGTGGCACCCGAGAATTCGGCCGGTATCCACCTGAAGGCGCTGGCACGCGTGTCGCGTCTTTTCCGCAGCCCCGAACTGCGCGCCTCCATCCTCGCCGCCTCCTCGGCGCCGGACATCTACCGTCTCATCTCCGAGGAGGACAACCGGTGCTGAGACGGCCGCAGGGCGTCGACGGGCCTGCCGCCCAGTGAATGTCATCCTCCGCCCAGTCAACGACCGCTTCCTGGAGGAGGTGGCGTTTCCGGCCTTCACCCTCGGCGTGGTGGACGCCAATGCCGGCCTCGCACGCCTCCTGCAGGGCATGGCGGACCAACGCACGGTGTGGCTGATTGAGCACGTCCTGGAACGGACGGTGGGTGGCAGCTTCTTCGGCCTGGACGACGACGACTGGCTGGAGGCGCTGCACCGCGTCCTTTTCGCCGAATGGCGCAATCAGCCCGACGGCTGGACGCTGGTGGCCGAGCACGCCGGTTACGCCGGCAAGTATGAACATGCGCTGCATGGGGCGCTGATGCTGCAAGAGCCGGCCTACCCCTATTGGGACCCGGTGGCCGCCGATGCCTTTCAGTCCGACTGGCTCGGCCGCGTCATCCGCAGCGGGCTGGTGGCTCTGGTGGCCGGCATTTGGGAGCCTTTTCCTGCCTTTCCGCCGGACCAGGTGCTGGTGACGCTGGGGCGCTCGCTGTACCGCCCGGCGGACAATGCCGCGGTGGCCGACTGGAGTTTCCGCCCCAGCTACGCCGTCAAGGCCTGGGGGCGCACCCTGCAGCAGCAGGTGCTGCGGCTGGCCGAGCGCGAACGGCGGCGGTTGGGGAAGGTGGAAATTCCCGAGGTGCAGGAGCTGCTCGCCTACTGGCTGGGCACCACGGCCAATCCGCCCACCTTGACGGTGGCCTTCAGCGGGCTGGGGGCGGCTGCCCAGGCCTGGGTGCGCGAGGTGGGGCAACTTGCCCAGCAGGTGCGCGAGGCCGCCGCGCAGGGCTTCGCCCTGACCAGCCTCGTCACCCGGGAGAGCGGGACTCTGGCGCCATTGGACTGAAGGCCGCTACCGCTGGCCAGGGAAAGCCCCCGAGGCTGGACGGAAGCACTTCCACCGCTGGGCCGCCGGCGAGGCACTCCGCGAACCCAAGGCGCGCGCGGGGGCGGCCCGAGCGCGGGGAGAAATCCCCCCGTGCCGGGCTGACCACGGCCTTTTGCTTCAGCCAGCCGGAGCGATTGGCCTACTGACCCGCGTGGGCTGCCATCTTCCTCTGGATTTCTGCCTTCACTGCCTCGAGGTTGAAGCTCGCGCCTTTCTGCATCGGCGGAAATTCGATGGCGGTCTGTGCCAGCTTGGCGACTTCCTGCTGGACGAAAATGAATCGCCAAAACTCGAAGGCGAACCAGTTGTAGAAGGCGAGCGACCCGGTCGATGTCGTGGGGAGGCCGGTGCGCTCGAAGGGGTCAAGGCGAAGGTTGGTCAAAATGGGCCAGTCGACCTTGATGGTGCCGCCGAGCCATCCCTGGGGCTGGTCGGTGAAGCGGTACTTGTAGTCGTTGATGCGGACGGCCGAGAGGGTCCCTTCGGTGAAGTAGAAAATCTCGTGGCGTTTGGACGGTCCCTTGCCAGTGATGAGGTCCATCTGGTTGTAGCCGTCCAGGTGCACCTTGTAGGTCATGTCGCCAATCTTCTTCCCCTTGAGGAGCTCCTCGGTGATGTTGGTGTTGCCCGCGGCCGCGACCAAAGTCGGGAACCAGTCAAGCCCTGAGACGATGTCGTTGGACACCTTTCCGGCAGGCACCTTGCCCGGCCAGCGGACCATCGCCGGCACACGGAAGCCACCCTCCATGGCCGTCCCTTTCCCGCCGGCAAACGGGGTCTGGCCGCCGTCGGGCCAGGTGAAATTCTCGGCGCCGTTGTCGGTGCTGAAGGCGATGATGGTGTTGTCGTCGAGTCCCAGTTCCTTCACTTTCGCAAGGACAGCGCCGACGATGTCGTCGAGCTGCGCCATCCCCGCCTCTTGGATGGTCCAGCCGTTCTCTGGAGTCCGCAGACTCTCGTACTTGTCCGAGAGGTGCGTGATGACGTGCATCCGTGTCGGGTTCAGCCAGACGAAGAAGGGCTTGCCGGCTTTGTGCGTCTTTTCGATGAAGGAGAGGGCAAGCTTGAGAATTTCGTCGTCCACCGTCTTCATCCGTTCAGGGCAAAGCTGTCCGGCATCCTCGATGCGTTGCTTGCCCACTTTCCCCCAGCGCGGCTGGACGGTGGTGTCGTCCTTGTCGGTCGCCCAGCTGTGCACCATGTGGCGCGGACCAATGGTGTCCTTGAGGGCGGGCGGGTAATTTCGGTGGCAGGGGTCCTCCATCGCGTCCAGGTGGTACAGGTACCCGAAGAATTCGTCGAAGCCGTGGACGGTGGGTAGAAATTCATTCAAGTCGCCCAGGTGGTTTTTCCCGAACTGACCGGTTGCATAGCCCATCGACTTGAGCACCGTGGCGATGGTGACTGCCTGCGCTGGAATGCCGATGGGAGAGCCAGCCTGTCCGACGGTTGTCATGCCGGTGCGAAGAGGAATCTCGCCAGTAATGAAATTGGCGCGCCCCGCCGTGCAGCTCGCCTCGGCGTAGTAGTCGGTAAACAACATGCCTTCGCTGGCCAGTCGGTCCAGGTTGGGGGTGCGGCCCGCCATGATGCCGCGGTGGTAGGCGCCGATGTTGAACCAGCCGATGTCATCTCCCATGATGAAGATGATGTTGGGCTGCTTCTGGGCCGCTGCTGGAGTTGACGTTAGCAGCGCGAGTGCGACGACCGCCAGTGTTCCGAAACGAACAGCGTGAGCCATTTTCATTCGCGAAAACCCCCAGAGAAAATAATTTCCGGGGCGCGGCGTACCACAACTCGCATTTTTGGCGGAGATGAATTCGTTGGCCGAAGTTACGTGACGCAACCCGCCCGTTTGCGGCCGGGTCAGCGGCGGCGTTAGGGAGACAAGCTCCGTTCGCATTCGCTGAGACGCCCATCGAGAAAGCGGCGCTCTGCGTCGTTGCGGGCCAGTCGACGCGCGGCGCGGAAATGGTCCGCGGCCGCCTCGGGCTGTCCAACGCGAAGCTGAAGCTCGCCCAGCGCCGCCGGGTAAAATGGGTAGCGGGCCAAGCGTTGGGCTCCAGCGATGGCTTGAATTGCCGCCAGTCCCTTGGCAGCCCCTTGGGCTTGGGCCAGGGCCATCGCGCGGTTGAGCGCGACCACCGGAGAAGGGGAGAGCTTCATCAAGACGTCATAGTGTCTGACAATCTCGCCCCAGCGCGTCTCCTCGGTGGAACCAGCCGCCGCGTGGAGGCCGGCGATGCCCGCTTCGACGTGGTAGACGGTGACTTCCTCGCCCTGGGCCGATTGGTCGAGCAGCGTTAGGCCCTCGGCGATGAGTGCCGCGTCCCAGCGCGTTCGGTCTTGCTCGACCAGTGCCTTCAAGTTGCCGCCCGCGTCCATTCGGCTCGGCAGTCGTGCCGCGTCGAGGTACATCAGCGCAGCCAGCGCCTGCGTCGCCGGCGTTGCGGCCGGCGCATGCTCAACCAGAAGACGCACCAGGCGCATCGCTTCGCGACAGAGGTCGACCCGCACCACGGCGTCTGGGCAGGCGCCGTGGTAGCCCTCATTGAAGAGTAAATAGAGGGCGCGGTGGACGGCGGAAAGGCGTGGGGCGAAGTCGTCCGCCGTCAATTCGAAGAGGCGCTTCGAGGCCGCGAGAAGTTTTTTGCCGCGCCACAGGCGCTTCTCGACGGCCGACGCCGTGGTCAGAAAGGCGCTGGCAATTTCCTCGACGCTGAAACTGCACAGGACGTTGAGGATGAGCGCCACCTGCACGTCCTTCTGCAGGCGCGGATGGCAGCAGGAAAACATCATCCGCAGCTCATCGTCCTTCAGGGCGTCGGGAAGGAAGAGCGCCTCCACCGCTGGACGCAGCGTCCATTCGCTTTCGATGAAGCGGCCCAGTTCAGGGGCGAACTTGTGGGCCGTCCGCGCGCGTCGAAAGGTGTCGAGGACGCGGTTCTTTGCCGCAGCCATCAGAAGCGCGGAGTAGTGCTCCGGCACGCCCCGGTAGCTCCACACCTCGAAGGCGCTGGCCAGCGTCTCCTGGACCACGTCCTCGGCCAGCGCCAGGTTCTCCACGCCGAAGGCGCGCGTCAGTGCAGCCACCAAACGCGACGCCTCTCGGCGGAAGAAGGCGCTGTCCGGCTCCACTACATGCTCTTGATGGGGCGGACCTCGATGAGGCCCCCCTGGTCGAAGATGGGATGGCCCTTCGTCAGCTTCGCCGCTTCCTGAAGGTCCTTGGCCTTGATGATGGAGAACCCGAGCACGATGTCCTTCGTTTCGGCGTACGGGCCGTCGCTCAGGCTGCCGCTTCTGTCCTTCACCAGGCCGCCCCCCGTCTGCTCGAGCGGCTGCCCGATGTTGACCAGGTGACCCATCTTTTCGACTTCCTTGAACCACGCTGACCACCGTTGCAGCCGCTCTTGCATTTGCTGAGGTGACACAGGCGGCGTCGCTGGACCGCGATACAAATAGATGAACTCGCTCATGTTTGCACTCCTTGGGGTTGGTCACGCGGCAGTTTCCCCCGCGTTCTTTGGGGTAAACGTTCGACGGCGTTGCTGCCGGACGCTTTTCCTCCCGCGGCGGCCACAAAGCACCGGCCGGCGGGTGAACGACGGTTGCGGCCATCGGGCAGGACCTCGCCCCTGGGCATGCGGGTTGTTTGCGCTGGTTTGGCTGTCCATTCGGTTTGGGTGAACGTTTGAGCGCTGCCGCACCGGACAGGGGGGTCTTACCGCCCTGAGGTTTTCAACGGCCTTCGGTGTCGAGCAGGACGGTCACCGGGCCGTCGTTGACCAGTGCCACCTGCATGCTGGCCGCAAAGACGCCACGTTCCACATGCACGCCGGCGCGCGCGAGTTCGCTGCAGAAAAGGCCGTACAGGCGATTGGCTTCCTCAGGCTCGGCGGCCAGGGTGAAGCTCGGCCGGCGTCCCTTGCGGGTGTCGGCATACAGGGTGAATTGGCTCACCACCAAGGCCGCGCGGTGGGTCTCGAGGAGGGACAGATTCATCTTCCCCGCTGGGTCTGAGAAGAGACGCAGCCCTGCCACCCGGTCGGCGAGCCAAACCGCACTGGCGTCGGTGTCCGCTTGGCCGACGCCCAAGAGGACGAGCAGCCCGGGGCCGATGGAGCCCGCCACCCGGCCCTCCACCCGGACGCTGGCCCCCGTCACCCGCTGAAGCAGCGCTCGCATGGTGTTTCTCGCTTCGCCGCGACTTGACGCGGACCGTCAAAGGCCTTCGGTGACGGCTCAACGGACCCACCTCCGCCCGGGAAGTTTTGGCGCGGAGAAGGGTTGTTTGTGAACGCAACGATTAGCACCTTTTTCCGCACCAGCTTTCCCCCTCAGGAGGTCGACCATGCGCAGCGCTCTTCGTCCCTTGTCCCCTCTGGTTTCAGCCTTCGCCTTGCTGGGTGTCCTGGGTTGTGCCCACGAGACGCCCATGGCGCAGGCACCCGCACCGACACCTCCCCCACCCGTCGTCGCCAAGGCTGAGCCGGCGCCCGTCAATGCGACGGCGGCCCAGCGGGAGGATGCCGCAGCCTTGGGCCGCCTCCTCAATGGCCCCATCGCCTACTTCGCCTTTGACAAGGTGGACTTGACGCCGGAGGACCAAGAGAAGCTGCAGGTGCTGGCGCAGGAGCTGAAGGCCCACCCCACCGCCCAGATTCTGATTGCCGGCAACACCGACGAGGTGGGGACCGAGGAATACAACCTCCACCTCGGACAGCGCCGGGCCGTGGTGGCGCGCGCCTACCTCATCGCCCTGGGCGTTCCTGGTAACCGCCTCGACACCGTCAGCTACGGCGAAGACCGGCCGGCCGACGCTGGCCACGACGCCGCAGCGCACGCCAAGAATCGCCGGGACGAAGTCTCCTCGCGCTGAAGGTGCTGGACGCTGGTCGGCGGCCCGGCCTAAGTCCCCGGCGGTCCCCGGCCGCCCTCCATGGCACCCCCTCGCCCGCCGACACGCGTCTTCCAAGCCCTGGTGGCTCCGCTGCAGGCCTTTCTGCGGACCGAGGCCAAGGGAGGCATCCTTTTGCTGGTGGCCGCGCTGGCAGCCTTCGGCCTGGCCAACTCTCCCTGGCGCAGCCAATGGCACGCCTTGTGGGAAGTACCCATCAACGTCAGCGTTGCAGGGTTCGCCGTGGGGGGCTCGCTGCACTTCCTCGTCGACGACGTGCTGATGGCCTTCTTCTTCTTCGTCGTGGGGATGGAGATTAAGCGCGAGTTGGTGCGGGGGGAGCTCCGGACGCCGGCCCAGGCCCTGCTGCCGGCCATTGCCGCGGTGGGCGGAATGGTGGTCCCGGCGCTTTTGTACGTGGCCTTCCAAGGAGGCGGTGCCGGGGTCCGCGGCTGGGCCATTCCGATGGCGACGGACATCGCCTTCTCCATTGGTTGCCTCGCCTTGTTGGGCGACCGCGTGCCACACAGCCTCAAGGTGTTTCTCACCGCCCTGGCCATCTTCGATGACATCGGGGGCATCCTGGTCATCGCCCTCTTCTACGGGAGCGGGATCCAACCGACGGGCCTGTTGTGGACGGTGGTGGCGACAGGGGCGGCTTTTGGACTGAGCCGCCTCAAAGTCCAGGGCCTGCTTCCCTACGTGCTGGCGGGCGGGGCGCTGTGGTGGGCCTTCCACGAGGCCGGGCTCCACCCGACCCTGGCGGGCGTGGTGCTCGGCCTCCTCATCCCGGCGGAAAGCCGCTATGCGCCCGCCGACGTCTTCGCGGACTTGCTGCAGCGTCTCAATGCGCGCGTCACCAACAGCGCGGCCGTCACCGCGGACGAAGTGGCCTGGGCCGACCATTCCCTGTCCGGGACGGTGGCCCCGCTGGACCGCTTTGAATATGCCCTCCACCCTTGGGTGGCGTATGCCGTCATGCCGCTCTTCGCCCTGGCCAACTCCGGCGTGGACGTCAGCGGGCTGGATGCCAAGGACTTCCTCTCGCCGGTGTTTCTCGGGACGGTGGCCGGGCTGTTTGTGGGGAAGACGGCTGGAATTTTCGGCTTCACCGCCGCCGGGGTGAAGGCCAAGCTGGCACAGCTTCCGGTGGGCGCCTCCTGGGGCCAAGTGCTGGGCGTCGGCGCGGTGGCCGGCATTGGCTTTACCGTCGCCCTCTTCATCGCCAACCTCGCCTTCGGCGAGGAACAGCTGCTGTTGGATGAGTCGCGGCTGGGAATTCTGGTGGGTTCGGCCGTCTCCGGCACCGTGGGCCTTCTTCTGCTGCGGCTGCTGCCTCGGCGCCCGGCGCCGGCGGTCTAGCGGGCCGACAAGGGGCCAGCGTGTCCGTTTGCTGCGCACCCCGGGGCAGCTGGAAGGGGGCCGTCCGGAAGGGGGCTTGCGGCGCATGCGCCCGGCGCGCGAACATACGCCGTACTCCCCGTGCAGCGCCGTGTCGCCACGCCTCTCGTCGCCCTGCTGGCCGCAGGTTTCGGCGCTGGTGCCTGGGCCGCGGGGGTGGGCGAGCCAGACCGCGAGGCGCTGAAGCAAGTCCTCACCGAAGTCGCGGCCCGCGGGCCCCTGGCGACAGCGCGGGTGGGCATTTCAGTCCTCAGCCTGTCGGACGGCTCGGTGGTGTTTGCCCGCAACGCCGATGAGCTTCTCAACCCGGCGTCCAATGTGAAGCTGGTCACAGCCGCGGCGTCGCTGGCTCGGCTGGGGCCAGATTTTCGCTTCGAAACCGAATTTTTCCTGGACGGCGCCCCCAGCGAGCGGCCGCGGCTGTACGTGCGTGGCAAGGGCGACCCCACCATGACGACGGAACGCCTCTACCAGGTGGCGGGTGAGCTGAAGCACCTCGGCCTGCGGGAGGTGTCGGACATTGTCCTGGACGACAGCTACTTCGACGCGGAGCGCTTGGCGCCCGGTTTTGAACAGGAAACCACCGACCGGCCTTACACCGCACCCACCGGGGCCCTCAGCCTCAACGCCAACGCCGTCGGCGTCTACGTGCGTTCGGCCGGTGTCGGGGCACGGCCGGCGGTGGAGGTGGACCCTCCCAGCGACTACTTCACCGTGGTGAATGTGGCGGTCGGCACCGGCAGTCGCGCCCGCCGCGCCTCCGTCACTTCGGAAGCGGACGGCGAGCGACAGAAAATTGTGGTCCGAGGGACGGTGCCCGCCAGCGGGGAATTCGTGGTGTGGAAGCGCATCAACCAGCCACCGTTGTACTACGGCCAAACGCTGAAAATGCTTTTGGAACAGCGCGGCGTGCACGTCCGGGGGAAGGTGAAGCTGGGCACAGCGCCGGACCGGGCGCGGCTGTTGTACCTCGCCCAAAGCGACACCTTCGACCTGGTGCTGAAGCGGATGAACAAGACGTCCAACAACTTCGTCGCCGAGCAGCTGATGAAGACGCTGGGCGCCGAAGTGAAGGGGCTGCCGGGAACGACGGCCAAAGGCGTGCAGGCCGCCGAGGAGTTTTTAGAGCACGAGGTGGGCATCCCCCGCGGCAGCTACGTGCTGAAGAATGGCTCCGGCATCAACGACACCAACCGCTTCACCCCGGCGCAGTTGGCGCGGCTTCTGAAAACCATGGTTTCGCGTTTTCCCTTTGCGGCCGAGTACCTCTCCAGCGTGCCGATTGGCGGAAAAGACGGGACGCTGAAGTGGCGCTTCGAGGGCGCCGACATCGCCGGCCGGCTTCGCGCGAAAACCGGGACGCTGGAAAACGTCTGCGCCCTGAGCGGCGTGGTGCAAACGGCCAGCGGCGAGACGCTGGCCTTCAGCATTCTGGTGAATGACTTTGCTGGGCGGACTGGCCCGGTGGTGCAAACCATCGACGCCGCCGGGACCGCACTGGCTGCGATGGGGACGGCCGCCGGCCCCGGCGCTGCGGTGGCGGCCCTCAGCGAGCCCGTCGCACAGCCTTCTCCGGCGGAGGAGGCCCGGGCCCGGCTGAAGACGTACTTGCAGCTGGCGGCCCAAGCCGACCGCCGCAACGTGGCGTTTCTCCGCACCGCCTGGCGCAACGAAAGGGACCCGGCGGTGCGCGCCGCGGTGGCGGACTCCATCTACCAGTCCAACCCCGCGGACTACCTCGGCGCGCGGGCCCTGTTGGACAGCTTTACCGCCTCGGACGATGTCTACTTACGGCTTCGGCTGCTGTCGCGGACGCTGGGCGTCGAGACGCCTTGCGTCTCCTCGCTGGTGACGCTGGCGGCCGAAGGCAACCCGGAGGCCTTGTCACGGCTGGTGGAATTGACGCGCGCCGCGACTTCGGACGAACACGCCAAGAGTGACCTGGCGGTGGCCATGGCCGAAGTGGCACGCACCGCACCTGAGGAGTTGGTGGCGGCGCTGCAGACGGCCGCCGTCGCTGACCGCGACGCTGCGCTTCCGCTGCTGGCCAGCGGCCTGGAACGCGAGGCGGACCCGGACCATCCCTTCTGGCCGGCGCTGCGGGAACTGATGGCCGCCACCGACGCCAAGCGGGCCAGCTTTGCCAAGCAGCTTGAGTCTTCCTTAAGCCAGCGCATTGCCTTGGACAAGGCCACCAGCCTTCCGCCGCAGGCGACTCCTTCCTCGACGGCCAAGAGTCCCCTGCCCGCGCCGGCGGCGGAGAAGCCGGGCGGCTAGGCGTCCTTTCCCCAAAGGCCGTGGCTGACGGCGCCCGTCGCGTCTGTCAGCTCCCTCTGCTACGAGGTGTTTCTGTCACCGGGCCGCAACGGGCCGGTGCTCGAAAGGACGGTAAAGGAACATGGCTGGAGGCGTAAACAAAGTCATTCTGGTGGGGAACCTTGGTGCGGACCCCGAGGTGCGCTTCACTCCCAGTGGCCAGGCGGTCGCAAACTTCCGAATCGCCACCAGTGAGAACTGGACGGACAAGGCGGGACAGAAGCAGGAGCGCACCGAGTGGCACCGCATTGTGGTCTGGGGAAAGCTGGGGGAGCTTTGCGGCGAGTACCTGGCCAAGGGCCGACAATGCTTCGTCGAGGGCCGGCTGCAGACGCGCGAGTGGACGGACAAAGAAGGAAAGAAGAATTACACCACCGAAGTGGTGGCCTCGAATGTGGTGTTTCTCGGCGGTCGTGGCGAGGCCGGTGCCAGTAACGGCCGTCCCCGCGCCCGCAACGGCGAGGAATACGCCGCCACCGCAGCGCCCGAGGAGCTGGCGCACACCGCCGCCGCCGCTGGCGCCGAGGACGACATCCCCTTCTAGGGGACACGCGGCGAGGCTAAGGGCCCCCGACGCCTCACCCCTCCCCTCCCTTGGGGGCCGCAGGCGCGGGGGGGAACCGCGATGAGTCCCATCCGCAGCGACTGGCTGGAGCGGCTCCTCACACAGCTGGCGGCGGCGCTGGCCCGCGCCCTTGGGTACCGCGTGCGGGGCGAGGAGGAGCAGGCGCTGGAGGAGATTCACCGCGCCACCCTGGAGCTGTTTGGCATTCCGCGCAGCATGCTGCTTTCGCTGGAGCCAGACGCGGCGCTTCACATCTTGGCCACCCCGCGGCTCCGCCAGGCGGCGCTTCAACTTTTGGACACCGAGGAGTCCATCCTTCGCGCCGTGGGCAAGGTGGCCGACGCGGACGCCCTGGCCGCGTGGTTGAGGCGCACCCGGGAGGCGGCGCAGGCGCCCTAGGCCCCCCGGGGATGCCGCGCCGTCGGCCTGGCATTAGTACAGCCGGTGACAGCATGCCCGATGAACTTCTCAGCGCCCTTCTGCCCGGCGTCAGCCTCCGGGTGGTGGTGGCCACCACCACCCGGCTGTCCCGGGAGGCCCGCCAGCGACACCAGGCCCGCAGTGCGTCCGCGGCGGTGCTGGCGCGTGGGTTGACGGGGGTGGCGCTTCTGGCCGGCCTTCAGAAAGAGGAGACGCGCGTCTCGCTGCAGCTGGAATGTGACGGCGCGCTCCGCGGCTTCTACACCGACGCCACCACCAGCGGTGCGGTGCGCGGCTACGTCAAAAACCCGCTGTTGCAACACCTCGGCGAGCCTGGGCCCTACCGCTTTCGCCCGGCGCTGGGCAACAAGGCCGTCCTCTCCACGGTGCGCGAGCTGCAGGCCGGGGAGTTTTACCGAAGCAGCGTGGACCTCCAGGCCTTTGAATTGGGAAGGGACTTGGAGCGCTATTTCCAGGCGTCCGAACAGGTGGACAGCGTGGTGGGCCTAGAAGCGCTGGGCGAGGCTGGGGAGTCCCTGTCCCGGGTGGCTGGGGTTCTCGTCCAACGCCTTCCGGACGGCAATGCCGCCGCCCTGCAGGCGCTGCGTGAACGCGTCCACGACCACGGAGCCCTGGCCGGCGAGCTTCGCCGTGGCCCCACCCTGTCCGCGGCCGGCCTTTTGCGCGGCCTCTTCGGCGACGCTTCGCCGGAGGTGTTGAGTGTGCGCCCGCTGGCCTTCCAATGCCGGTGCTCGCGCGAGCGCGTGAAGCAGGCCCTGCGCCTGCTGGGGCGGACGGAGTTGGAACAACTGCTGCGCGAGGACGGCAAGGCCGACGTCACCTGTGAATTTTGCACCTCGGCGTACACCGTCGAGGCGGAGGAGATAGTTTCCCTGCTGGAGGCCTGAGAGGGAGACTTGGAAGAGGACTGCCAGCGTTTTTTCTGAGGTGCTCCCCATGCCACAACAACGCGTCCGGCCTTCCGCGCGACGTCGAGCACGGCGGGCGGTGAGCCCCTTCTCCGCCCCCGTCGAAGCGCTGCTGGCCCCGCAGGTGGAAGTGCCCCGCGAGGGCCTGGGGATGGACCGCTCGCGCCCAGCGGTGGGCGTGGCCGAGATGTCCTGGGCCAGTTTTGACCGGCACATCCAGACGCTGGCCCGCACCATTTTTCGCGCCTACGCCGTCGAGGCGGTGGTGGGCGTCGCGCACGGCGGTGTCTTCGTCGGCGGAGCGCTGGCCTCGGCCTTGGGAGCGGCCTTCTACCCAGTGCGCATCAGCCGCCGCAGCCGCGCCCACACCGACGTCGGGCGGCCGAAGCTGTCGGGCAGCGTGCCGAAGGAAGTCAAAGGGCGGCGCGTGCTGGTGGTGGACGACGTGTCCGCCAGCGGCGAGACGCTGGAGTTGGCCAGGACGCTGGTGCGAAAGGCCGGGGCCCGCGCGCTGCGGACGGCCACGCTGATTTGCCGCACCGACGGCTACGCCCCGGACTTCAGCGCCCTGCGAAGCGACTCCCTCCAGGTCTTCCCTTGGGACTATTCCCCCGTCACCGAAGACGGGCGCTTCGACGCCTCCCCCACCAAGCGCGGGCGCGGCCGGTGATTATCGGCACCGCCGGGCACGTCGACCACGGGAAGACGTCCCTGGTGAAGGCCCTCACCGGCATCGACACCGACCGGTTGCCGGAGGAGAAGCGGCGGGGCATTACCCTGGAACTGGGCTTTGCGCACCTGCGGCTGCCGGACGGGACGGTGGCCGGCGTGGTGGATGTGCCTGGTCACGAGCGCTTCGTGAAGGCCATGGCGGCCGGCGCCGGCGGGGTGGACGTGGCGCTCCTCGTCGTCGCCGCCGACGAGGGCGTCATGCCCCAGACGCGAGAGCACCTGGACATTTGCCAGCTGCTTGGCGTGCGCGCCGCAGTGGTGGCCCTCACCAAGGCGGACCTGCTGGATGATTTGGGCAGCGACTGGCGCGCGCTGTTGGAAGCCGACGTCAGTACGCTGTTGGCGGGCACCGGGCTGGAGATGGCGGAGGTGGTGGAGGTGTCCGCCCGCACTGGTGCGGGGCTACTGCCGCTGGTGGCCGCCCTGGGACGGGCGGTGGCCGCGTTGCCGGCGCGCAACGCGGACGGACCCCTCTTTCTCCCGGTGGACCGTGCCTTCACCCTCAAGGGCTTCGGCACCGTCGTCACCGGCACGCTGTTGTCCGGTGGTTTGGCGCCCGAGGAGTCCCTCTCGCTGCTTCCTGGTTTGGTGGGCCCCTACCGTGCCCGGGGCCTTCAGGTGCATGGCGCCCCGGTGCCTCGGGCCACCGCCGGGCAGCGGACTGCCGTCAACCTTCCGGCGGTGGCCGCCCCAGACGTTCGCCGGGGCATGGTGTTGACGCGCTTTGAGGAGCTGCCGGAGACGCGGACACTGGACGTGGAGTTGACGCTGCTGGGCGCCGCGGAGGCACCGCTGGGCCGACGGCGGACGCTGCTGTTGCACCTGGGCACGGCACAGGCCGAGGCGCAGGTGCGCCTGTTGGACGTGGACACACTGCAGCCCGGGGAGACGGCGCTGGCCCAGCTGCGCCTCTCGGCACCGGTGGCCGCGCTGCCCGGCCAGCGCTTCATCCTCCGCGGCCCACGGCCCCTCCCCGGACGCGGCGCGACTTTGGCCGGCGGGCGCGTCCTCACCCTCTCCGCACCGCGCCGCCGCCGCGGCGCAGGTGCCCTCCTTGAACCGATGCGCGGCGCCGACGGCGAGGCGCGGGCGCGGTGGCTTCTCCGCCAGGCTGGTTACCGCGGCCTGCTTTTCCCGGAACTCTTCGTCCGCTCGGGCCTTTCACAGAAACAGCTGAGCCGGACGCTGGAGGTCCTCAGCAGCCGAGGCGAGGTGCTGCTGGTGGATAGAGAGCGGCGCCTTTACCACGCCTCGGAGGTCTTCCAAGGGCTGCTCGGCCGCGCCCTTTCAGTGCTGCAGGCCTTTCACGAGCGGGAGCCGTTGAAGGACGCCCTCGGCCGTGAGGAGCTGCGCCAGCGCCTCTCCATCGGGCTTGAGCCGCGCCTGCTGAGTCGCCTGGTCCAGCAATTGGTCGAGCGTGGCCAAGTGGAGCTGGTACCACCGGACGGGGTCCGTCTGCGCGGACGGGGACGAAGCCTCACCTTGGACGAGGAGGCGGCGCGCTCCAAGGCCCTGGCGTCGCTGGCCGGCGCGGGGCTGGCACCGCCCACCCTGGGCGAATTGGGCCAAAGTCTCGGGTTACCCTCGGCGCGCGTCGCAGCCCTCCTCGAGGGCCCGGTCCGCGAAGGCGTCTTGGTGAAGGTGACGGAGGAGCTGTACTTTCACAGCGCCCCGCTGTCCGCGCTGAGGACGCAGCTGTTGGCGCACCTCGCACAGCACCGAGAAATTTCCACGCAGGCTTTCAAACAACTGGTGGGGCAAAGTCGAAAATTTGTCATCCCACTCTCAGAGTATTTTGACCGGGAGAAAGTGACACTGCGCGTGGGGGAGCGTCGCGTGGCGCGGAGCAGCCACCGCTGACGTGACGCAACACACCGGACGGGCCGCCGTCCAACCAAGCGCCGCGCCCAAAAAAAGAAAAGGGAGGCCCTACCAAAGGCGTGTATGCGCGCATCCGACGCTGTAAGCGCGCTGCGAAAAAAGGCCAACGGCCGAATGGACGAGGGGCGACGGAGTCGCTATAGAAAGTGTGGGCGTGAGGTTCGCCGCGCTGGGCAGGTTCCCCCCCACCGGCCCAAGCGGGGAGTCCTCGCGCTGACTGAAGTCCCTAAGTGGCCCGGCGTCCCTCGTGGGTGTCGGGCCGCTTTTTTTGGTGCGCGGTTGGGTCCGCCGACGAATCCCCCACCTGGGCCAGGCCTTCGGCGACGCGTAACAGTGCACTGTCAAGCGGCTCCTCATCCTTGAAGAAGAGCGGCGTCCCGTAGTGGACGCTCAGTGTGTCCAACGGCCGCACCATCAGCCAGTGGTCCCAGCGCCGCGTGTCGAAGCGCCCTCGGCGGCTGGCGTAGCCGACGGGGATGAGGGGCACTTGGGCGGCGCGCGCCATCTCCACGCAGCCACGCTTGACTTGCAGCGGCGGCCCCCGCGGTCCATCCACCGCGAGGAAGGCCGAGTCGCCGGCGCGCAGCCGCCGCACCATGTGCGCGAGGGCCGTCTGGCCTCCATCGCCGCTCCCGCCGCGGATGACACGGACGCCGTGCAGACGGTTCCAGACCACCACCGGGGCCAGGTACGCGTCGCGGGACACCATCAGCCAGCGCCGCGCCCGGCCGTGGTGCATGACCAAGTAAGGCAGGTAGCGGTGCCAATTCACATACAGCGCCGGGCCGGCGTAGCTGGCGCCTGGACCCTGGACCGAGACGCGGGAGGTGGCCTCGGCCAAGCCGGTGAGGAGCCGCAGTCCCAAGCCCAAAGGCCACGCCGCCAGCGCCCACAAGGCCGCGGCGGCCCAGTGCCCGCGCGGCGCGACGGCTGATGCGGCTGTGGCGCGGTGGGGAGGCCGCATAGAAGGCGTGGCACGCTAGGGGGCAGGGCCGGCCCATGCCAACTGGCGCGTTTGCACCCATCCCCGTGGCGGCGGCTACTGCCCGAGAGCCCGCGCCGCCTCGCGGCGCACCTCTGCACTTTTGTCGGCAAGGACGGCGCGCAGGGCCTGCTGCACCGCCGGGTTGACGTCGCCCTGGCCAAGCGCCCGGGCCGCCGCGCGGCGGACGGAGGCATCCGAATCCTGAAGGGCCTGCAGAAGCAACGCCAAGACGGGGGCGTCCACATATTCAGCGAGGCTGCCGACCGCCGCCCTCCGGACGCGCGCCTCCCGGTGGTGGGCGGCGCGGGCCAAGGCCGCCACGGCGCGCTCGTCCTGCAATGCGCCCAACGCCCAGGCGGCCGTCGAGGCCACACGGCTGTCCGCGTCCAGCAGGGCCTTTTCCAGAAGCTCGCGCGTCGAGGCCTCCCCACGCTCGCCAAGCCCCAGTACGCCCGCCTCGCGTTCCTCTGCGGTGGGGGCAGCCAATGCGGCGCGCAGCCGGGCCAGCGCCTCTGGGCTTTCCGAGCGGCCAAGCCAAGTGGCGGCCACCCGCCGCACGCAGGGCCTGCGGGGCGGCGAGGCGGCCAGCAAGCAGCGCCACCCCTTCCGGGCCGAGGGCGCTGTCCAAAGGGCCGCTCCTCCATGCCCCGGCCCACGGCTCCTCCTCCTCTTGGGGCCAGTGTCCGGAGAGCAGGGCGTCCACCGCCAGCTGGCACACCGGGCCGTCCGCCCGGGCCAGGCCGTCAAGCAGCGGCAGAAGTTGGCTTGGGGTAAGGCCTGCTGTCTCCAGCGGACGGGCGTGCCGGTGGCTGGCCCAGGCGCTGACGGACGGAAGCGCCAGAAGGGACAGCAGGGCAAGCGCCCAGCGGGGCAGCGCGCGGCGCAAGGCGTCCGTCCCTAGTCCCGCTGGCCAAGCGCAGCCGCCGCCGCCTTGCGCACCGTCGCATCCTTGCTTTGCATGGCCGCGATGAGGGCCTGGAGGGCATTCGCGTCGCGAATTTCGCCCAGCGCTGAAATGGCCTCCTCGCGCACGTCGGGCGAGCTGTCGTCCAACAGGGCCTTCAACGCCGCCACCACGGCGGCGGAGTGGGCACCTTCAGGCAGCTCACCCAGCCCGGCCGCCGCCACGGCGCGGACGTCACTGCTTTTGTCATGGGTGGCCTCGAGGAGGGCCGGCGTGGCCTGCGCCGAACTGAGGCTGGCCAGCGCCCGGACGGCCTGTTCGCGCACCTGGGGGGAGTCGTCTTTGAGGGCGGTGGTGAGGGCCGGGATGGCGGCGTCCTGGTAGCCGCTGAGGGCCCCCACTGCCTCGACGCGCACTTCCGGGGAGGTGTCCTTCAACAGCGCCTCCAGCGCACTGAGGGCCCGCTTGTCGCTGCGCGCGGCCAGCCCAGTCGCAGCCGCGAGGCGGACGTGCACATCGCTGTCCGAAAGGGCCCCCACCAGCGGCTCAACTGCCGCCGGGGAGTCCTCCAGCTTCGCCAACCCTTCGGCGGCCGGGCGCCGGACGGCGGGGCTCGCGTCTTTCAGGGCCTTGGCCAGCGCGGGAATTGCGCGGGCGTCGTCCAGGTCGCCCAGCGCCTCCACGGCGGCGGTCCGCACCGCCACATCCGCGTCGGAGGTGGCGGCCGCCAGCCCCTCCAGGGCACGGACGTCGGAGAGACGTCCGAGGGACTCAGCGGCCGCCTCACGGACTCCCGCGTCCTGGTCCTTCAGGGCCTTCACCAGCGCCTGCACGGTGGCTTCGTCCGCGGTGCTGGAACCGCCTTTGTCGTGGGCGAAGCCGCCGTGCTGGTGGAGGGAAACCTGGGCCCGGGCGAGGTGCACTTGCATTTTGGCCAACGCCGCCTGGTGCACGGCCCATTCGCGCTGGTGCCGCGACATGTCCGCCGCCAGCTTGGCCGCGTCCAAGGACGCTGTCGGCGGCAGCGGTGGAAGGGGTGGCACCGGGGGCACCGTCGGGACGGGGGCCGGAAAAACTTGGGCCACAAGGGGCACCCGCGCTGGGTGGGCGGCCCGGTGCAGGGGGGGCTGGGCCGTCTCCGGCGTCGCTGGCGTCTCGGCCGTTGCAGGCGTCTGTTTCGTCTGGGCTGCCTCAGCCGTCGCGCGGGCCGGTGTGGCTTGGGCCGGGTCCGCCTCAAACCAACCCGCTGCCGGCGCGGCGCGCACCCCGGGCACGGCCACCACGGTCAGCAGCAGCACCAGCGCAAACACCAGCCCATGCCAGGGCCGGCGCGGTTCAAGCGAGACATGGGTTTGAAGCAGCCGCTGCACGCGCGCCACCAGGAGGCTGGGGCGCTCCGCCATTCCAGCCAGCGGCACGCTGCGCTCCTCGGCGCCGTCCAACCAACGGGCCACCGCGGCCAGCCCACGGGCAATGGGCAGCCCTGAGCCGTCGCGCACCGCGGCCCAGTCGTCGCACAGGTACTCGGCCACCTCCTGCATGTTGCGGCGCACCAGCCGGTTGAGTGGCTGGAAGAAGAGAAGCTGCTCCAGCGTGGTCCCCAACAGCAGCCACAGCGGGTCCCGGCGCTGCAGGTGGGCCAATTCATGGGCCAGAACGCTGCGCTGCTGGGGCGCGTCGAGTTCAGTCAGGACGGCAGCCGGGAGGCAAATTTCCGCCCAGCCGAGGGCCACCGGACTCTTCAGCCCTTGGGCAGTCGTCAGGTGCACGGGCTGTGTGCGCCCGGCTTCGCCGCACAACGCCTCCAGCTGGGCGCGCAACCGCGGCTCCAGGACGGGCGAGCGCAGCCCCAGCCCTTCCAGGACGCGGGTGCGCCCCACCGCCAGCCGCAACAGCAGCACCGAGGCCACCGCCACCCAGGCCATGAAGAGGAGGGAGTGGACCCGAACTTCGGGCACTGCCACCGCGGCCGGGGCGGCGGGCACGGCCGCAACGCCGAAGGCCACGTCCCCGGCCTCGGCGCGGCTGGGCGGAAGGGCCACGTCCGGGCCGAGCTGCTCCTCGCCCGGGCCGGCCGCCGGCACCTCCAGCACCAGGGGCGCGGCGGCGACAGGTGGCGGTGGGACCTTGGCGGAGTGCTGCGCCTGCAGGGTGATGCCCCAGGGGGCAAGCCCCGCGCCCAGCTGGAGGCTGGCGGTCAACAGTCCGCCCACCAGGGCGCCGCGCCACAGCAGGTCCCGAAGGCGCAGCGAGCGCACCAGGGCCAGCCGCTGCACGGCCCAGGTGCCGGCGATGAGGACGGTGGAGTGCAGGGCATAAGTGAGGAGCCAGGCAGCGCCCAGGGCGCAGAATGTTTCGCCCAAGCGCAACACGTCAGCGGTCGTCATTGGCCTTCTCCAGGGCAGCTTCGGCGCCATCAATCAAGTCGCGCACGCGGTTTAAATCTCCAGGGCTTACAGAGCGGGCGTCCAGCAGGTGACTCATCAAGGCCGTCACGTCTCCCCCGAAGAGTGCCTCGGTGAGGCCATTCACCATGGAGGCCCGCACCGCCTTTTCAGAGACGCGCGCGCGGTAGACGTATTGCCGGGCCCGGCTGGTGTGGGAGACGACGCGGCGCTTCTCCAGCCGGCTGAGGAGGGTGGCGACGGTGGTGGGGGCCAGCTCGCGCTCGGGGCGAAGGGCCTCCGCCACTTCCGCGACGGTGGCCTCGCCGCGCGTCCACAGCACGCGCAACAGGGCCAGCTGCAAGTCAGTCAGTTGGGTGGTGTCCGTCATGGCGACTCCAAAAAGGGGCGGCCTTCCCGGGTGGGGAAGTTCGACACGTGTAATACTACGACTGTAGACGTGTCAAGCGCAGGCCCGTGCAAACGGGGGAAGCGCCCCCCCGGGGGTCGGCGGCCTGCCTCAACGCCTGCAAGGGGAAGCTGGGGCTACTGGCCGAAGAGGTGTCCTGCCGGAAGCAGCCAATGGGACACCAGCCCCGGGGCAACCCCCAACAGCACCACTGCCAGGACGGCGACGGCCAGCGCCACTTCGGTGCCCCACTGCCGAGGGGCCAAGGTGGCCTGTTCAGGCGGCGGGCGCATGTACATGTACACCACCACCCGCAGGTAATAGTACGCCCCGAAGGCGCTGGTGAGGACGCCCACCACCACCAGGGTGACGAGGCCCGAGTCCACCGCCGCGCGGAAGATGAAGAGTTTTCCCATGAAGCCGGCCAGCGGGGGAATGCCGCCCAGGGAAAGCATGAAGGCGGCCATCGCCGCCGCCCAGCCTGGACGCCGCTGGGCCAGCCCGCTGAAGCGGTCCAAGTCCCAGCCGAAGCCCCGGGTTTCGTCCTCTCGGCGCTCCAGCGCGCCCACCACGCCGAAGGCGCCCACCGCCGTCACGGTGTAGGCCAATAGGTAGAAGAGGATGGCGCGCAGCGCATCGGCCTGGTCCGCGCGGGCCCCAGCTGCCAGCACCGTCACCCCCGGCAGCCCCGGCCTCGCCACCGGGACGAAGAGGGCCGTGACGCCCACCAACAGGTAGCCGGCGTGGGAAATGGAGGAGTAGGCCAGCATCCGCTTCACGTTGCGCTGCGGCAGTGCCACCAGGTTGCCCACCACCATGGTGAGGATGGCCAGCGTGGAGAAAAGAAGCACCGGCACCGCCGGCTCGACGTGGCGGCCGAGGGAGACGAAGACCCGCACCAGGGCGGTGAAGGCGGCCGCCTTCACCCCGACACTCATCAGCGCCGTCACCGGGGTCGGGGCCCCCTCGTACACGTCCGGTGCCCACATGTGGAAAGGCACCGCCGCCACCTTGAAGGCCAGCCCCGCGGACACCAGCGCCATGCCGCAGTACACCACCAGGCGGCGGTCCGAGAAGGCGGGAGTGAAGAAGATTCGGCCCACCTCCACCCCCAACGTGGAAAGGGTGGTGGTGCCGGTGGCCGCGTAGAGAAGGGCCGCCCCATAGAGGAAGAGCGCCGAGGAGAAGGCGCCGAGGATGAAGTACTTGAAGCCCGCCTCGGTGGGGCGAGGCCCGCGGCGTAAGTAGGCGGCCAGCGCGTAGGTGGAGATGCTCATCACCTCCAGGCTGACGAAGAGCATGATGAGCTCGCTGGACATGGCGAGCAGGCTCATCCCGGCCGCGGCAAACAGGAGGAGGGCATAGAATTCCCCACGCTCCGCCTGCCGGCTGCGCAGAAAACCGTCCGACAGAAGCGCCGTCAGGCCGAGTCCGAGGCACACCACCGCGGTGACGAAGCTGCTGAAGGGGTCGAGCACCCCAAACCCGAGAAACACCGAACGCCCGGGCTCGAAGGCCTGGCCCAAGGCCAACAGGCCGGCCACCACGCTGGCCGCCACGGTCAGCACCGCCTGGTAGGTGCGGACCGCCTCGCCCTCGCGCGCAGTGGCGTTGAGGAACACCTCGCTCAAAAGAAGCAGAATCCCGGCCAGCGACAGCACCACCGAGGGCCACAGTGGCTGAAAGTCGGCGGCAGTGAGGTTGGGCAGGGGGAACATGGGGGCGGATGTTTGCTGGCGGGCTTTCCTGAGCGAAAAGGGGCTTACCGGGGAACGGCCATCACGGCCACCGGGGGTTGCCCTGGCTTGCCGCCCTCCATCGGGGGCACGGTGACGCGGACGTCGTCTTCACGCACTTGGGCAAAGTCCGGCGAGCCGAGCTGCGCGCGGGCAATGAAGCGGCCGGTGGCCGGTGCAATGCGGTCCAACAGGGGCTGCGGCTGAAGCCCCATCCACATCACCAGCACCAGGAAGGCAGCGGTGGTGATGCCCTCGCGAAAGTCCAGGTCCCGCAGGCCAGCGTTTTCCGGCCGGGTGATGGGGCCGAAGAAGACCCGCTGCACCATCCACAGCATGTAGCTGGCTCCAAGAATCACCGTGGTGGTGGCCAAAAGCGGGTAACCCAGCCACAGGGCGGAGGCTTTGAAGGTGCCAAGCAGCACCAGAAATTCGCCGACGAAGCCATTGGTCCCCGGGACGGCGATGCTGGAAAACGTCACCACCAGAAAGGCAGCGGCGAAGAAGGGCATCACTCTGGCCACCCCGCCAAAGTCCCCCATGCGCCGGGTGTGCCGCCTTTCGTAAAGAAAACCGAAGAGACAGAAGAGCGCCCCGGTGGAGACGCCGTGGTTGAGCATCTGGTAGGCGCTGCCGCTGGCGGCTTCGGCAGTGAAGGCGAAAATCCCCAGCATGCAGAGGCCGAGGTGGGAGACCGAGCTGTAGGCAATCAGTTTCTTCACGTCCTGCTGCGCCAGGCACATCAGGGCGCCGTAGACGATGCCCACCACCGAGAGAAGGACGAAGAATGGACGCAGCTGGTAGGCCGCTACCGGGAAGAAGGGAATGGCGAAACGCCAGAAGCCGTAGGTCCCCATCTTCAGCATGACGCCGGCCAGGATGATGGAGCCCGCCACCGGGGCTTCCACGTGCGCCTCCGGTAACCAGGTGTGCAGCGGCACCATCGGCACCTTGATGGCGAAGGCGAGCGCGAAGGCCAGGAACATCCATGGTCCCCACGTCCCCAGCGTCTGCGCCAGCGGCGAAAGGGTGGCGCAGCCCGCCCCTTGGGCGCACTCGGCCAGCTGTCGGTTGGCCGAAAGCAGCGAGTTGTAAACCGTCCCGTAGTCGAAGCTGCGCGCCCCGGCCGGCTGGCCGATGAAGTAGACGGCCAGAATGGCGACCAACATCACCAGCGAGCCGAACAGCGTGTAGAGGAAAAACTTCATCGCCGCTTCGCGGCGCCGCTCCGAACCCCAGACCCCGATGAGGAAATACATCGGGATGAGCATCGCCTCGAAGAAGACGTAGAAGAGGATGAGGTCGAGCGAGACCAGCGTCCCCAACATCGCCGCTTGGATGAGCAGCAGCGAAATGTGAAATTCTTTGACCCGCTGATGGATGAATTTCCACGACGACAGCACCGCCACCGGCCCGAGGAAGCCAGTCAGTAGCACCAGCGAGACGCTGAGCCCATCGACGCCTAGGTGGTAGCTGATGCCAAATTCGGCGCTCCACGGATGCCGCACCTCCAGTTGAAATTCGGCGCCCTTGGGGTCGAAGACGCCGTAGGCCAACGCCGTCAGCCCCAAGTCGAGCAGCATGGCGAGCAGCGTCCAGGCCCGCAGCTGGCCAAACTCCTCGCGCGGCACCAGCATCAGCAGGGCCGCGGCCAGCACCGGCATGAAAATGACCAGCGTCAGCAGCATCGGCTGGAGTTGAGCCGCGTTCACTTGACCAGCACCTCAAACAGCGCGTAGCCGACCCCGGCCAACAGCCCGACGGCCATCATCGCGGCGTAGGTCTGTAGGTCGCCGGTCTGCAGGTACCGCAAGAGCGAGCCCAACTTCAGCGTCACCCAGGCCGTCCCGCCCACCAGCACCGTGTCAATCAGCCCCTCGTCCACCACCTGGAAGAGGCCGATGCTGAGCCACTTGACGGGGCGGATGAAGACGGTGTCGTACAACTCATCGACGTAAAACTTGTGCACGGTGAAGGAGTGCACCGCTTGGAAAAAGGCCGGCACCGGCCGACCGGCGCGCGCCGGCAGGTAGCGCTTGTAGAAGTACCAGGCGGCGCCGCCGCCCGCCCAGGCCAAGGCGAAGGCGATGAGGAAGCCCGGCAGCGGGCTGGCCGGCGTCTCCGGCAGCAGGGAATGCACCTGCGGCGCCAGCCCGTCGGGCAGGTAAAACACCGACCGCAAGAAAATCTGCATCAGCGTCTGTGGCTCAAGGCTCAGTGTGTTCCCGGCGGCCGGAAAGACCGGGAGCCCGTGCACCAACAGCACCACCGAGAGAGCGGCCAGGATGACCAGCGGCGCCACCATCACCCAGCCGCTCTCGTGAGCCTGGGGCACCCGAGCGTCCTTGGCGCGCTCGCCGGTGAAGGTCAGGAGGAAGGCCCGGGACATGTAGAAGGCAGTGCACAGCGCGCCCAGCGAGCCAATCGCATAGGCGGTCGGCCCCACCCAGCTGTACCCCACCAGGTGCGAATGCTCGGCGCCGTGAAGGATGTCGTCCTTGCTGAAGAAGCCACTCAGCGGCGCGAGCCCAGTGATGGCCAGCGTGGCGATGCCGAAGCACCAGGTGGTCCAGGGCATTGGCTTGTAGAGGCCGCCCAGCTTCTTGATGTTGAGTTCGCCCTCGTTGCCGTGCATCACGCTGCCGGCGCTCAAAAACAGACACCCCTTGAAGCAGGCGTGGGTGACCAGGTGGAGGATGGCGGCCCAGAAGACGCCAGTGCCCACCCCGAGGAACATGTAGCCCAGCTGGCTGATGGTTGAGTAGGCCAGCACCTTCTTCAAGTCGTCCTGGGCAAAGGCGATGAGTGCCGCGTAAAGCGCAGTCAGGGCCCCGACGATGGCCACCGTGGCCATGGCTGCCGGGGACATCACCAAGAGCGGCGCCATCCGGCATAAGAGGTAGACGCCGGCGGTCACCATGGTGGCGGCGTGAATCAGCGCCGAGACAGGTGTCGGGCCGGCCATTGCGTCCGGGAGCCAGACGTACAGCGGCAACTGGGCACTCTTGCCCGCGCAACCGAGCAGCAGCAGCAGGAAGATGAGGGTGAGGGTGTGGCCGTAGGTGTGGCCGGCCAGCGGGCCGGAGGGAATGCTGGCTTCCAGCACGCCGCGGCTGCCGGTGGTGGTCGAGGCTGGCATGTAGCGGGCGAACTCTTCCAGCACTTGGAAGTTGAGGGGGCCGGGAGCCGCCGACACCGCATGCGTCCAGGTCACCCGCCGCTGCTGGAAGAGGAGAGCCGGCGGGTCATTCCCAGGCGCCTTGGCGTAGGCGCTGACCGTCAAAACCAACAGAAACATGGCCACCAGGAAGGCGCAGTCGCCCACCCGGTTGACGATGAAGGCCTTGCGCCCAGCCCAGGCATTCGCCGCGTCGGTGTACCAGAAGCCAATCAACAGGTAGCTGCACAGCCCGACGCCTTCCCAGCCGACGAAGAGCAGCACCAGGTTGTCCGCCAGCACCAACGTCAACATCGAGGCGGTGAAGAGGTTGAGGTAGGCGAAGAAGCGCCAGTAGCCCTCGTCGTGCTCCATGTATTCGGTGCTGTAGAGGTGAATCAGGAAGCCCACCCCGGTGACCACCATCAACATCGTGGCCGACAGGTGGTCGACCCACAGGCCGAAGCGTGCCTGGAAGGTGCCGGCGGAGAACCACACGCCCCAGTCCCCGCTGAGCGCAAAGTGGACCGGGATGCCGGTGGCCGTCGGGATGACGGTGGTGTGCGGGTCGCACACCGACTGAAAGGCAAACACCGAGAGAGCGAAGCTGGCCAGCACCGAGGCGCAGCCGACCAGGTTGACGTAGGTGCGGCCCAACGCCCGGCCAAAAATGCCGCAGATGAGAGCGCCCGCGGCGGGGAAGCCAACAATCAGCCACAACGAGACGGACAGCGCCTGAGGGCTGGCCCAGGAGGTGACGAACCATTCGGAGAGACTGCTGAGGCTCATGGTCGGTGCAGGGGCCTAGTACTTCATCGTACGGATGTCTTCTACGTTGACGGTGCCGCGGTTGCGGTACACCGCAATGACGATGGCCAAGCCAATCGCGGCCTCGGCCGCGGCGACGGCGATGACGAACAGGGCGGCCAAGTGCCCGGTGCTGTCCAGCCGCTCCCGGGCGCCGGCCAGAAAGGTGAGGTTGGCGGCGTTCAACATCAACTCGATGCTCATGAACACCACCAGGGCATTGCGGCGAACCAGCACGCCGAACATGCCCAGACAGAAGAGCGCTGCCGCCAGCAGCAGATAGAGCTGAGAGTTGACCGGGCTGGGTTCCATGGGCTCCCTCGACGCGCCGTCGAGACCCCTCGGCAAAGAGGAGTCCCGTCCTTCTTTTAGATGCGGGGTTTGGCCACCACCACGGCGCCCACCATCGCCACCAAAAGCAGCAGTGAGACGGCTTCGAAGGGGAGCAGCCAGCGGGTGTAAAGCAGCCCGCCCACCTGTTCCAGCGTGCCGAAGCGGGCCAGGGGCTCGCGTCCTCGCAAACCACCGGCCGCCACATTCCAGCGGAGGAGGGCGACGTACAGGCCGACCAGCACCGCCGCCGCAGTGAGGCCCCCCACCACCTGGTGGAAGGCTGGCCGCGGCGTCGGTTCCCCGACGTGGGTCAGCGAGAGCAGCATGATGACGAAGAGGAAGAGCACCATGATGGCGCCCGCGTAGACCAGCACCTGAAGCACGGCGATGGTGTGCGCCAAAAGCTGCGCGTAGATGGCGGCCAGGAAGAGGAAGGTTGCCACCAGCGCCATCGCCGAATTGATGGGGTTACGGGCGACAATGACCAGGACGGCAGAAAACGCCGTGGCGAAAGCGAGCAGGAAAAAGACGACTTGTTGGACGTTGAGGTTCACGCGGCGAAAACCCCGTAGTGCCCCCACGGGTGGTCGCCGAAGGGACAGCGGTGCTGTGAGATGTGGGCCTCAAATTCGTCCCGGAAGCGGGCCACGAAGCTGTGGATGGGCAACGCCACGGAATCTCCCAGGGCGCAGATGGTGTTCCCCAGCCCAATCGGGGGGAAGGGGGCGATGCTGTGCGCCACGTGCAGCAGGATGTCCAGGTCTTCCGGCTCCCCGCGGCCCTCCTCGAGCTTGCGCAATAGCCGAGTCGCCCACGGGGCCCCCTCTCGGCAGGGAGTGCACTGCCCACAGGATTCCTCGGCATAGAAGCGAATCACCCGCCACAGGCAGCGCACCATGCAGGTGGCGTCGTCCATCACGATGACGCCTCCCGAGCCGGCCATGTTGTCCACCTTCTTCAGCGCCTCAAATTCGAGCTCCACGTCCAATTCAGTGGCCGACAGGACCGGGGCGCTCGAGCCTCCAGGAATGACGGCCTTCACCTTGCGGCCGGCGGGCATGCCCTGGCCGTAGCGCTCGTCCTCAATCAGCTGTCGGACGGTGGTGCGCATCGAGATTTCAAAGACGCCAGGCCGCTTCACGCTGCCCGAAAGACAGATGAGTTTGGTTCCTCCGGACTTCTCGGTTCCAAGCTTGGCGTACCACTCACCGCCGTGCTGGATGATGGCCGGCACCGAGGCGATGGTTTCCACGTTGTTCACCACCGTCGGGCAGCCAAACAGCCCGACCACCGCAGGAAACGGAGGCTTGAGCCGGGGCCAACCCTTCTTCCCCTCGAGCGACTCGAGCATCCCGGTCTCCTCGCCGCAGATGTAGGCCCCGGCCCCGCGAACCACATAAACGTCGAGGGCGAACGGCTTGCCCATGACGGAGGGACCGAAAATACCGGCCCGGGACGCCTCTTCAATGGCGCGCAGCAGACGCTCTGCCTGAAATTTGAATTCTCCGCGCGCATACACGTACGCGGTGTGCGCCCCGAGAGCGAAGGCGGCGATGCCGATTCCCTCCAGCAGCATGTGGGGGTCGCGCTCGAGGATGTAGCGGTCTTTGAAAGTCCCGGGCTCGGACTCGTCGGCATTCACCGTCAGGTACTTCGGCTTGGGGCTGTCCTTGGGGACGAAGCTCCACTTCAACCCGGTGGGAAATCCGGCTCCCCCCCGGCCGCGGAGGTTGCTCTTCTTCACCTCCTCGGTGACGGCTTGGGGAGTCATCCCGAGTGCCTTCTCCAGCGCTTGGTAGCCCCCACCGCTGCGGTACACGTCGAGCGTCCAGGAGTCGGGCTTGTCCCAGTTCCGGGTGATGACTTTCTCGGCGGCCGGCAGCATCGGCGTTCCTTCCCCTGCGGTAGGCGTCTTTTAGGACAGCTTGTCTAGGACAGCTTGTCGAAAATGGCGTCGACGCGCCCGCGGGTCAGCCTCTCGTGGTGGACCTCGTCCAGTTGCAGGCAGGGGGCAGTCCCGCAGGAGGCCAGGCACTCCGTTTCACGGAGCTTCCAACGCTCATTGGAAGTCCCCGCCTTCAGGCCCAGCTTTGCCTCCAGGTAGAGGAGGAGGTCCTCCGCCCCCCACAGCGAGCAGGAGAGGTTGGTACAGACGTCCACCACATGCTTGCCTGGCTTCTTTGTGTGAAACATGACGTAGAAGGTGGCGACTTCGTAGGCCCGTGTCGGTGGGACGTCCAGGGCCTTGGCCACCAGCGCCATGCCGTCCGGGGACAGCCAACCCTTCAATTCCTGAAGCAGGCGGAGGGCGGGCAGCATCGCCGCGCTTTTGCGGTCCGCCGGGTAGTGCGCGAGAATCTCCGACAGCTTCGCGTCGAAGACGCGCTGCTCCTCGGCCGAGAAGAAGGGCGACCCCATCGGGCCGGCTTCGTAGGGGCTTTCGAGGGTCCCTGTCAACGGATGGAATTTACCCATGGACGAGGAAGACAAGCGTGGCGACGCACGAGTCCCCTTCGTCCTGCGGGTGCACTTCCAGGACCGAGCAGCTGCGCTGAATGCGACCGAGAACCTTTCGCGAGGCGGACTCTTCATCCAAACCAGCGAGGCGCTGCGCCCAGGCGAGCGCGTCTCGCTCGCCGTCTCCTTTCCCGGGTTGCTGCAGCCGGTGGCGCTCAGCGGAGAGGTGGTCTGGGTCCGCCTTCCGCGCCCCGAGGCGGTGGGCGGCCTCGGCATCCGGGTGGCGGACCGCGAAGCGCGCAAGCGGCTGGAGGCGATGCTCGGCGACGGCACTGTCCGGCGAGCCGCGCCCGTTTCCGGCTACCGGGTGCTGTTGGTCGAGGACAATCCCCACGTCGTCGAGATGTACAGTTACGTCCTCAAGAAGCTTGCGGCCGAGGAACTCGGAGGCCGCGTGCCGATGGAAGTCCATTTCGCGCAGGACGGGCACGGGGCACTCACTCAGTTGGAGGCTCGGCCGTTTGACCTGGTTGTCACTGACCTCTACATGCCTGTACTGGATGGATTTCAGCTGGTGCAGCGAATGAAAGCCGACCCGCGCTTACGCGCCGTTCCCGTGGTAGCGATTAGCGGAGGTGGGAGGGAAGCGCAGGTGCGCGCCACCGACCTCGGAGTCGATGTCTACCTCGGGAAGCCAGTGAAGTTTGTCCAGGTCTTGGAAACGGTGAAGCAGTTACTGCGAATCAGTTAGCATTGGGGGAAACGAACGCCATGAACATCCAGAGGGCGGCCATCACCCGCGACACGGTGAGCGGCGAGGCGCTGTTCATCCTGAAGAACCTTCGGGAGAATGGGCGCCTCGGTCGCTCGAACAAGCTGGCCGATGTGAAGACGGCACTCGAACCGGCGGTGTCACTCGAGTTCGACGCCTACTTCTTTTTCCTGCGCAAGTTCCACTACATCGCCATGGACCGCGAAGCCCAGCTTCGGCTCACGGACACCGGCGAGCGGGTGGTGGAAGGCAACGAGCTCGACCGCTTCAGCGGCGAGGTGGGGGAATTTTTTTCCGAGCAGCTCGCTCCCGCGGACGAGCCGCTCGTCAGCTCCTACCCCGTCGAGGTGGAGACGTCCGTCCCTGCCTTGGAACACGTTACCGTGGAGACCGCAGTGACCCAGCCCCCCGCATCGCCACCCTCGAATACACCGCTGCCGCGCGCGCCAGTCCGGCGCACCACCACCGCCGTCGACGGCGTCGGTGCCGCGGTGGACGGACGCCCTCTCGGCGGCACCAAAACCACCGAGGGCGACCTGCGCTACACCAAATTCGACGCCATCGGCTCCGGGCCGCTGGGGACCGTTTACAAGGGACGCCAAAACAGCCTCGGCACCGAAGTGTCCATCAAAGAGTTGAAGGACATTTTTGGCTACTTCTCCTTCCTTCAGCGCTCAGATGTCGTGAAGCGCCTCAAGGCCGAGCTTTGCGCGCAAGCTCAAGTGCGCCACCCAGGCGTGGTGACCATCCTCGACCAAAATACCGACGTCAGCCGCCCCTACGTCGTGATGGAGCTGCTCCGTGGGAATCTGCGCGAACGGCTCGACCAGACCGGCGGCAAAGGCCTCAGTGTCCCGGTCGCCGTGCGCACCTTCCTGCAGCTGGCCTATGCGCTGCGGGCAGCGCATGCCCAGGGCCTCACCCATCAAAACATCAAGCCGGAAAACGTCCTCTTTGACGCCTATGGCAACGCCAAAATCGGCGACTTCGGATTGAGCCGCGTCATCGAAATTGAAGCCGGCAAGGGCATGCCTCAGGTGTACGTCGGCACCGGTTCGCTCAGCTATTTGGCCCCTGAACTGATTGTGAAGGCCAAGGACGCGGGCGGCGCGGCCGACGTCTACGGCGTCGGAATTCTCCTCTATGAAATGCTGACCGGCGCCATTCCCGGGCGCCGCTCGCCGCTTCCCTCGGAGGTGCGGACGGACGCTCCGAGCAAGCTCGACCTCATCTTCGACAAGATGACGCACGACCGCCGCGAAGCCCGTTACCCGGACTTCGACGCCATGCTCGAGGAATTCTACGGGGCCTTCAGCGAGGGCGAGTACCTGGGCCGCGGGGACCTCGTCCTTTCCTCCGAGCCGGTGCGCTAGCGCAGGGTTTACCCGGTAAGCCACACGCTGTCGGTGCCCCCCATTTGGCTCCCTGGCCGGAGCAGGCGTTCGGGCCGCTAGGGAAGCTCCGCCATGCGCGCCCCAAGGGCGGCCAGGTGCGGAACCGGCACCGCCAGAGCGTCAGCGGTGCGCAGCACGTCAAAGCAGAATTGCTTCATCTCCTCCGGGTTGGAGGCGAAGTGGCCCGAGGCGGCGGTGCGCTTTCCGACGAGTGTGTAGTGGAACCGGTAGCGCCACAGAAGCGCATACAAGGGAACCAGCCAGAGGGGCGTTTTTGTAAAGGCCCGCGCTTCGGGGTGCTGCCCGAGGTCGACGCCCCGCGCGGCCACCACGCTGAGCGCCTCCTTGACCGCGCGAGCCGTCTCCACCATGGCCGACGGGCTCGCAGTCACCTCTTCAATGCCGCCGGCGCACAGCGCGCCGGCAATTGTGCCGGCGTTGACAGCATGGTGGACCCAGAGCCATTCGAGGATGTTGGCCTTGAGGTCGGCCAAGAGCCCCGCCTTGGCAAACAGCGTGCGGACGGTGTCCAAATGCCCGGGGTTGCCGCCCGGAAGGAGTCCGAGGCGAATGCTGGGGCGCAGATTGAGCATCAACCGGTGGTCCGCCGACCACCCAGCGTCGGAGGCGGAATAGCCCCAGAGGTACTGGGCCCGGGGGAGAAGGGCATCAATCTCCTCGGGGCCCGACCAGTTGGCGGTGAACATGAGGAACGTCGCTCCCGGCGCCGCGTCCCGGTAGGCCCGAACGGCCTCCGCAGCGTCGGTGTGTTTGGTGGCGATGATGACGAGCTCGAATCCATCCTCTGGCACCACGCGCGTCGTTACCTTGGGCACATACACCACGTCGCGGGGCCCTCGCTCCCTGCGCCTTTTGACGCGCAACTCCAGGAGGTCAATGCGCGTTGGCGTGGAGGCCTGGGCTGCCCTGGGGTTGCGAACCACATGCCGGACGTCTTCGCCTGCCTGAGCGAGCGCCCAGCCATGTGACGTTCCCATTGCGCCAAGGCCAGTCACCAGAATTTTCATTGCAGTCTCGGAAGGCAAATTCGAACGCTAGTCTTGGCAACCAGTCCGCCGTTGTCGAACATTCGAGGGGGAGAGCCATGCGAAGTCGTCAAGAGTTAGCGCCGTCGCAGGGGGGGAAATTTCTAATGCAGACTCTGTCTCTTTGGGGGGCTCGTCGTCGTCCTTCGGGGACTCCGCCGCCTTCTGCATTTGACCGGACAGCTCCGGTGGTGAAGAACCGCAGAAATTCACGGCGACGACTGACCGGAGCGGCAGGCCCGAGCGTCCATGCTACGGCGTGTCACGGGGTTTCACGGCACGCGCCGCAATCCCTAGGAAGGAGCGAGACCATGGACGCCCGCCATGCCGCCGTCCAGGACGGCCTTTCGTCCCTGCGGCGTGGAGATTTTCACGCCGCGCACGACGCGTGGGAGGAAGGCTGGCGGAGTGGCCGGGGCATGGAGCGCGAGCTTTTCCAGGCGCTGGCCCAGCTGGCCGCCGCCTTCCTCCAGTGGAGCCGCGGGAAGTCCGAAGGCGCAACGACCCTCTTTGCGCGGGCCCGCGGCCACCTCGGTGCCCTTCCCAGCACGCTGTTGGGGGTGGAGGTGTCGGAACTCGAGGTCCAGCTCGGCCTCTGGGAGGAGGCTTCCGCCCGCGGCGAGGAAGTCCCCGCCGCGCCGCGCCTTCCGGCGCGCGAGCCAGCTGGGAAGGCGCTCGTCGTGGGCCACCGGGCGAGGTGCCCCTACTGCGGGGAGCGCGTCGACGTCCACGCCGAAGCCATCGGCCTCGCGGAGGAATGCTACGTCGAGGACTGCCCGGTGTGCTGCCGGCCGTGGACGGTCCACCTCACTCGCGAGGGTGAGAACCTGACCGTGCATCTCGGCCGCGAGGACGACTGAAGGCCAGCAGCAGAAATGCGACGAAGCCGGCGCCGGCCGTGCCCGGCGCGCTGCTGCAGCCTCCCTGCACGCCGCTGCTCAGGGCAGGGGATGTTGGACTGCCACCACCGGGGGAGCCGCCTGGCCCTCCGCCGTCCGCAGCGCCGCCGTCTGACGACCCGGCGTCGGGAGCCACCACCCCGGTGGCCGATGCCAGCACCAACAGTGTGATGCTGTTGGCCGAAAAGGTGGTGCTGAGAGTCGAGCCGCTCACCGGGGCGTCCGCCCCGCGGACCACCGCCGCGAGGTTGGCCGGACTGTAGCTAAAGACTTGGGCTGTGCCGTTGGAGGCGAAGCCGGTCAGCGTCACCGTGCTGGTGAGGTCTCCGGCCGTCTTGTTCAACACCACCAGCGTCAACGCACCGTCCGAGGTGCGCTGAGCGCCATAAATCGCCAGCGACTCCTGCCCGGAATTGGTGGCGCCGCCGCTGGTGGAGCTGACCCACGTGTCGCCGTAGCTGCTGCCCTGGCCGTCGTAGTTTCTGTAAATGCGGAAGGCATAGGCGACGGCATCGGTGCTCGCCGGCGGTCCCCACATGGTGGCCAAATCAAGTCCCTCGCGGCCAAAAATTCCAAGCACGTCGGCTTCGGCCAGCGCCCCATTGATGCTCTGCGTCCCACCCCAGTTGTACTCGCTGATGGCCAGCTTCGTTCCCGGGTAATGGGTGGCGATGAGCTGCTTGAAGTAGCGGATGAGCTGGATGGGCGGGTAGTACTGCCCAATCCAACTCGGGTCCGAGTACGTCGGGTCCCACAGCGAGCGCGTCGATTCGAGCCGCTGCGCTTGCATCGCCGCCGTTCCCGGGTCGGTGGTGTTGGCCATGTTGCCCAGGTTGGATGACGGGTAATAGTGCTCGTCGAGGTAGTCGAGCAGCCGCTGGCCGCCTTTGGTTTCGGCCGCGGCCATGGCGTCGAGATAGCCCGCGGCGTCGCTGTACACCGGGTAGCCGAAGTCGACTGGGCCAAGCGTTCGGGCCGTCGGGTCGACTGCCTTGATGGCGGCGGCGTACTGGATGCCCAACTCAGTCAGGCCGCCGTCCCCGGCGTAGGGTGGGTTGACTGGGACAATGTCTCGATGGGTATTGCTCCAGCCGCTCGGCTCATTGTCCAAGTTGTAGAAGAGGACGCCGCCATCGGCAGCGTTGCCATAGCGGCCCACCAAGTACTGCACCCATTCTGTCGCCCAGGCTGTCGAGTTGGGCAGGTTGACGCGGTCGATTTGTGCCTGCGTGAGGAGGATGGGAGTCCCTCCGTCGGTTTGGATGCCGTTCCCGCAGCTGTTTCCATTGGGATGGACGTAGGGGTTGAAGGACTGCTGGTCCGAGAACGGCGGGTTGGGGTAGCTGCAGTCGTAGTTGGTGGCAATGCTGTTGATGTACGGAATCAACGGGATGGTGAGCAGCGTGCGTCCAAAGGAGGCGGCTGCCAGCCCGATGACCGCATCGGCGGAGGCATTGGCGACTGGGTTGGCGATACCGGGGCCAGCCATGAAGTACCAGTCGAGGCCGGCGTTGCTTCCGTCCACTTTCCAGTTGTAGCGACTGGCTGCGTCTCCGCCCATCCGCGTCACCGGCACGCGAACCTCCGCGTGGAAGGCCTCATCCGCCGCCGAGACGCTGTAGCTATTCATTCCGTAAATGTCTGGGCTGATGGGGTGTCGATTGGCGGTGACATCCACCGACAAGGGCGGCCCGGCGTTCACCTGAGCGAGGAGGGCCAGGGCGAGGAGAAGGGGCGGGGCGAGCACGGGGAGCGTTTGAAGCAGCAGGAACCGTACCGAGGGCCAGGGCTGAGTCAGTCAGCTGAAAAGTGCCGCCAGCACGGGTGTCCACCCCACACCCTGGGGGGAGGAGAGTCCCCACCTGTGCGTAGAGTCTTCCCACCCTCGGCAATCGCCTCCCCGTGTGGGCGTACGTGTAAGGAAGGATTTCGGAGGTCTTCATGCGCCGCCTCGCCCCGCTCCTCGGCCTCGTCGCGCTCTACCCCAGCCTCGCCCAGGCCGGCGACGCCTCGAACGACTGCGTCATTGAGGTGCAGGCCGGCGATGTGGTGGCTCGAGGCAAGGACGTGGTGGTGGAGGCGGGCAAGCACGTCAATGACGCGGTCGCCATCGACGGCAATGTCATCGTCCGGCGGGGTGCGCACGTGAAGAGTGCCGTCGCGGTCAATGGCTCAGTCACCATCGAGTCCGGCGCCAAGGTGACGGGAAGTGCCATCTCCTTCGGGGGGAAGGTGACTGTGGCGCCTGACGCCAAGGTGGAAGGCAGCCGCCTCGTCCTGGGCAACGGCATCAAAGTCCGCGGCGAGAACGGCACCGACTTCTCGCTCAACCTCTCCATCGCTGGGGAAGGGTTGGGGGAACTCATCGCTGGAAAAGTGACCAGTGCGGCGCGCAACTGCCGCATTGTCGACAACGCGGACGCCGGCGCCAAGTAGGGCGCGCTGCTGTCAGCCGGCCCTCTTGTTCATCGCCAAGGGAACACGGAACACTTCGAGGACCTGGGCCACGTCCACCGGCTTGGCGATGCAGGCCACCGCGCCTGCCTTGAGCGACTGCTCCACCGTCTCTGGACTGTGACGGCCGGTCATGGTGATGAGCCGGACACCCTCCAGGTTTTTCCGCGCCTTGATTCGGCGGCAGACTTCGAAGCCGTCGACCTCCGGCATATTCAAGTCGATGAGGAGGCCGTGCGGTTTGATTTCGGTCACCAGGAGCAGCGCCTCGACGCCCGAGGTGGTGGTGGTCAGCTCCACCTGATGGGAGTGGGCCTTGAAGGCGCGCTTCACGGCATCCAGCACTGGCTTCTCGTCATCCACCACGAGGAGGCGCACCGCAGAACTTCCCAGCTCCTCCGGCACCGGCATCTCGTGGGCGATGAGAAAGGAGCGCAAATCTCCAGCGCGCACCCGCCGGTGTCCGCCTGGCGTGCGAAAGGCCACCAGGATGCCGCGGTCAATCCATTTGCTCACCGTGGACGGGTCGACCTGCAACAGCCGGCTGATGTCGTGCGTGGTGTAAAGCGTGTCCGCCATGGAGTGACCGTCCTCGAACGAGCCCCAGCGGGGCCTTTTCATCTTTGCCCCGAAACCGCCGGGGCCGCAAAGCTGATTTTCCCCCCAGGGTGATTTGCCCGGCCGAGGTGATGTCCACCCCGGGCAGCGGCGCGCTGCGCGCTACGCCTGGTGGCCGAGCGCCCGGCGGATGGCCACCAGTTCGGCAAGCGTGCTTTTGAACAGTTCGGGCGTCAATGAACAGGGCCCATCACAGGGCGCCGTGTCCGGACTCTCGTGCACCTCGGCAAATAGGGCGTCCACACCGGCGGCAACCGCAGCGCGGGCGAGCACTGGGACGAAGGAGCGCTCGCCGCCCGAGGCGGTGCCTTGGGCGGACGGCAATTGCACCGAGTGGGTCGCGTCGAAGCACACCGTGAGGCCGGCAGCGCGCATTTGCGCCAGACCCCGCATGTCCACCACCAGGTTGTGGTAGCCGAAGCTGGTACCGCGTTCGGTGACGAGGACGTTGGGGTTTCCGGCCTCGGTCGCCTTGCGGGCTGCCTGCAGCATGTCCAGCGGCGCGACGAATTGGCCTTTCTTCAAATTGACCCCTCGCCCGCTTCGCGCCACGGCCACCACCAAGTCCGTCTGTCGGCACAGAAGGGCCGGCACCTGCAGCACGTCCACCACCTCGGCGGCGCGGGCGACCTGGCTCGTCTCGTGGACGTCGGTCAGGACTGGGACGCCGACCTCGCGCTTCACCCGCGCCAGCACGCGCAGGCCCTCGGCGAGGCCCGGACCGCGAAAGGAGGTGCCGCTTGTGCGGTTCGCCTTGTCGAAGCTGCATTTGAAGATGAAGGGCAGCCCCTGGGCTTTGGTGAGCTCGGCCAACAATCGGGCGTGGCGCAGGGCATGTTCTTCGGATTCGATGACGTCTGGCCCGGCGATGACGAGGAGGGGCTGGCCAACACCCACTGCGTGGCCGCCCAGTCGAATCATCGCTTCGCCCCGTCGCGGTACTCCAGCGCGGCCCGGATGAAGCCGGAGAAGAGCGGGTGCGGGGCAAACGGCTTACTTTTGAATTCAGGGTGAAACTGGCAGCCGATGAAGTACGGATGGTCCTGAAGCTCGACCATCTCCACCAGGTTGAGCTCGGGGTTGTGGCCGCTCACCACCAGACCAGCCTCGGCCAGTCGTGCCCGGTAGGCGTTGTTCACCTCGTAGCGGTGGCGATGGCGCTCGCTCACTTCGTCCTTGCCGTACAGCTTGAAGGCCAAGGAATTGCTCTTGAGAACGCAGCGGTACGCCCCGAGCCGCATGGTCCCGCCTTTGTCCTGGACGCCCAGCTGACTGTCCATCAGCGAGATGACGGGGTGGGGCGTCTTGGCGTCGAATTCGATGGAGTTGGCGCCATTGAGTCCAAGGACGCCGCGGGCGAATTCCACGACGGCCATCTGAAGGCCGAGGCAGATGCCAAAGAAGGGGACCTTCCTCTCCCGTGCCCAGCGGATGGCGCCGATTTTGCCCTCGGTGCCCCGCACGCCGAAGCCTCCCGGGACCAGGAGGGCATGGGTGTCGGCAAGCAACGCCGGGCCTTGGGCCTCCACTTCCTGGCTGTCCAGGTACACCAGCTCCACTTTGCAGTCGTTGGCGATGCCGCCGTGTTGGAGTGCCTCGTTGAGGCTCTTGTAGCTTTCTTTGAGGTCGGTGTACTTGCCCACCACCGCGATGCGCACCTCACCCCGCGACGGGTGGTAAACCTTCTCCAGGATGCGCTCCCAGCGCTCGAGCCGAGGGGCGCGGGACCAGATGTTGAGAATCTCCGAGAGCCGCTCATCGATGCCCTGCCGGTGCAGCTCGAGCGGCAACTCGTAAATGCTCTTCACGTCGGGACTGGTGAAGACGCCCGCCGGGTCGACGTTGCAGAACATGGCGATTTTCGCCCGCATCTCGGCCGGCACTTCCCGGTCGGTTCGGCACAGGAGAATCTCTGGCTGAATTCCAATCTCCCGCAGCTTCATCACCGAGTGCTGAGTGGGCTTGGTCTTCACCTCTCCTGCGGCGGCAATGTACGGCAGCAAGGTGAGGTGGACGTAGGTCGTGTTCTGCGCTCCGACGTCGTAGCGCATCTGCCGGACGGCCTCGAGGAAGGGCAGCGATTCGATGTCGCCCACCGTCCCGCCCACCTCAACGATGATGGCGTCGTGGCCCTCGGCCGGGGCCAGAATGTTGGCCTTAATCTCGTCGGTGATGTGGGGGATGACTTGCACCGTCTTCCCCAAGTACTCGCCCCGGCGCTCTTTCTGGATGACCGAGTTGTACACACGGCCGGTGGTGAAGTTGTTCAACCGGCTCATGTGGGCCGAGGTGAAGCGCTCGTAGTGTCCGAGGTCCAGGTCAGTCTCGGCCCCGTCATCGGTGACGTACACCTCGCCGTGCTGGAAGGGACTCATCGTCCCGGGGTCGACGTTGATGTACGGGTCGAGCTTGCAGAGGGTGATGTCCAACCCTCGGTTTTCGAGCAGAGCCGCAATGGAGGCCGACGCCAGCCCCTTGCCTAAGGAGCTCACCACGCCACCCGTCACGAAGATGAACTTGGTCTTCTTGGAGCGCATGGGGAATCCTGAATGCCGCAGAAACCCATGCGCGGTCAATGAGGCCCTCCCTGGCGGTGCCAACCGTCCGGCGACGGTGCACTCGGATGGTGCGGGTGAACTGCCGCCCCACAGGGCTGCTCAGCCGCTGCCGCGCGCTGCCAATGCCGCTTCGGCGCGCGCGAGGTCCGCTGGGGTATCCACGCCCATGCCCTGGTGCTCGGTCAGGACGCAGCGGATACGAATCCCATGCTCCAGAGCCCGGAGCTGTTCCAGCGACTCGGCCTGCTCCAGCGTGCCAGGCGGCAGCTGGGCCAGGCGTAACAGCGTTGCCCGACGGTAGCCGTAGAGCCCGACATGCGCGAAGCGGGGCACCCGCATTCCATCCCGGTCAAAAGGGATGTCCGCCCGGCTGAAGTACAGGGCGTCCCCGCGCACGTCCGGAACCACCTTCACCACGTGGGGACTCAGCCGCTCCGACGCGTCCTCCAGCGGCCGGACCAGGGTGGCCATGGCGACCCGGACGTCCGTGAAGGCGTGCACCAGGCGTTGCAGGGAGGCTCCATCCAACATCGGCTCGTCGCCTTGCACGTTGACCACCACGTCGGGAGCCTCAGCCGGCAGGCGGCTCACCACTTCCGCCACTCGGTCCGTTCCCGAGCGATGCGCCGCGGACGTCAGCTCGACGTCGCCGCCGAAACGGGCCACCGCCTCGGCAATGCGCTCATCGTCCGTGGCCACCAGCACCCGCTCGAAAGCCAGCGAGTTGAGGGCGGCCTCCACCACGTGCTGCACCAGCGGCCGTCCGGCAAGGGTCGCGAGGGGTTTTCCGGGAAACCGGGTGGAGCCCCAGCGGACGGGGATGACCGCCAGGGCGCGTACCGTGCCTTCGACGCTGGCGCTCACGTGCAGCGCAGGAGGCTACACCGCTCTTCGTCCGCAAGCTGTAAGGGGCTGCACGCGCCACCGACCTTCCAAGGGTCGCCTCTGAACCCAGGTGCCCAAAACGGCGTACAGCCGGCCGCGACTCCTCTATGGTGCGAGCGTGGAGGCCAGTCCCGAGGTCGCGGTTGCCCTGACGGAAACGTCCCCTGGGAGCGCCCTGTTGGCGCTCTCCGGCGAGCTGGACGTCCACACCGCAGTGACGGCACGCCAGGAGATTTCCACCCAGCTTTCCGGCAAGTCGTTCCAGAAAGTGGAAGTCGACGCGAGTCACATCCAAGCCGGTGACGCTTCGGGGATGGTCATCCTCTATGAGCTTCTCCACGGCCGCTTCACGTCCGGCGTCCAGGCAACGCTGCGGGGGCTGCGGCCCGAGCTTCAAAAGCTGCTGGCCGCTTTTCCGACGCCCGATGAGGTGAAGGCCGTGGAGAGGCGCCCGGGCCGCCAGCCGATTGCAATCGAGGTGGGAACGGCGACGCTGGGGCTTGGACAGGACGTCCTCGAGGTGGTGGGTTTCCTCGGGCGGCTGAGCATTGCGTTGGCTGCTGTGGTGCGTCGCCCCAAGTGGGTGCGCATCGGCGAGCTGGCGCGGGTCTTCGAAAAGGCGGGCGCGAATGCCCTCTTCATCGTCTCGCTCATCAGCCTCCTCACCGGGTTGATTATTGCCTTTGAGGCCGCCCAGCCGCTCAAGCAATTCGGCGCGCAAATCTACATCGCCAACATGATTGGCCTGGTGATGGTCCGCGAGCTTGGCCCCATCATGACCGCCATCGTCTTTGCCGGCCGAACGGGCTCCGCGTTTGCCGCTGAGCTGGGGACGATGAAGGTGAATGAAGAGCTGGATGCGCTGAAGACGATGGGGCTTGACCCGATGCGCTTCCTGGTCGTGCAGCGGGTGCTGGCCGGCACCTTCGCCATGCCCTTGCTGACGGCCTATTCGATGGCGATGGGCATCCTCGGCGGCGTCATCGTCACCAAGCTGATGGGCTTCCCGCTGGCGCTGATTTGGTCACAGCTGACGTCAGCCCTCGCCCTGAAAGACATTGTCTTCGGCCTCGTCAAAGCCGTCGTCTTCGGCACAGTGGTCGCTGGCCTCGGCTGCTACCACGGCATGCGCACCCGCCAGGGGCCAAGCGCCGTCGGGGACTCGGCCACCCGAGCGGTGGTCTCCGGCATCTTGCTCATCATCATCATCGACGCCGTGTTCTCCGTCTTCGCCTTTGCCTTCGACATATGACTGGCGCCGACAAGCAGCCCATCATCGTGGTCGAGCACCTCACCATTGCCTACGGCGAGCGGGTGGTTCAGCAGGACCTCAACTTCCAAGTCCAACGGGGCGAGGTTTTCGTCATCCTCGGAGGTTCCGGTTCCGGAAAGAGTTCGCTCCTCAAGTGCATGATTGGTCTGTTGGAACCCCTCCATGGGAAAATTCTCTTCGACGGCGTCGACATGGTTTCCGCCCAAGGTCCAGAGCGGCTCCGGCTGCTCAACAAATTCGGCGTCATGTACCAGAGCGGCGCGCTCTTCGGCTCGATGACGCTGGTCGAAAACGCCCGACTTCCACTGGACGAATTCACCCGCTTGGACCTGTCTGAGCGAGAGCTGGTCGCCCTGACCAAGCTCAAACTGGTCGGCCTCTTCGACGCAGCGCTCCGCATGCCGGCCGAGCTGTCCGGCGGCATGCAAAAGCGCGCCGGCATCGCGCGGGCGATGGCGCTGGACCCGGCCATCCTTTTCCTCGACGAGCCCTCGGCCGGGTTGGACCCGATTACTTCTGCGGGGCTGGACCGGCTGATTCGTGGCCTCTCGCGTGATTTTGGCATCACCTTCGTCGTGGTGACTCACGAGCTGCAAAGCATTTTTGCGATTGCCGACCGCTGCATCATGGTGGAAGGCGAGCGGAAAACAATCATCGCCGAGGGGAAGCCGGCGGACCTCCGTGACCACTCCGAAGACCCAGTGGTGCGTCAATTTTTCCGCCGCGAGGCAGACCCTGAAACGCCGAGGAAGACCGGATGACCGAACGAGCCCACGAATTCAAGATAGGCGCCTTCGTGCTGGTTGGGATTGGTCTGGTGATGGCCGGCTTGGTGGCATTCGCCTTCAGCCGTGAGGTGGAGCCGGTGGAGCGCTTCGAGACCTATGTGGAGGGCGACGTTGAAGGACTGAGCGTCGGGTCTGCCGTCAAGCTTCGCGGCGTGAACGTCGGTCAAGTCACCTCCATCCGCTTCTCATGGAACGATTACCCGCCAGGAAACCCTCGCTGCGTTGTCATCCGTTTCAACGTGGCGAAGTCCTCGAGCCCCTTTCCCGGGGGCGGTGACGTTGGTGGAAAGCTTCACGACGCCATCGAGCAGGGCCTGCGCGCGGTGGTCCAGGGAGAGGGCATCACCGGAACCAGCATCCTGGCCCTCAAGTACGTCGACCCCAAGCAGTACCCGCCGATGGAATTCTCCTGGACGCCGAAGAGCCTCTACATTCCGTCTGCACCGAGCGAGTTCAATCAAATTATTACGGCCGTGACGCGCGTCATGAGCAGCCTCGACAAGATTAATTTCGAGGCTCTCGGAGCCACCGTCCAGACCAAGCTCGATGACTTAAACACCAAAGCCATCTCCAATGAGGTGGAGCGGACGGTGGTTGCGGCGCGCAACGCCATCGACGACATCCGAAACGAGATTCAGTCCCTCAAGCTGGGGGCGCTGGGAGCCAATGCCAATCAGTTGGTGCTTGGGCTGCAGGACACCAACGCCCGCTTGGAGCGGACCGCCGGCCGCCTGTCGAACATCGACTTCCGCAACCTCAACGACACCTTGGCCGGCACGCGCGATGCGACGCGCGAGCTGAACAACGTGCTCGAGCAACTCAATCGCTACCCGGCGGGCTTCCTCTTTGGCGACCCACCGCCGCCGGCCCCCGCTCTGTCCAAGGAGAAGCAGTGATGAGTCCACGTGCATGCCTGGCGGGCCTGCTGGCGCTCTTCCTTGGCTCCATCGGTTGTATTTCCAAGCCGCCCAACGGCCCGCAAATTTATTCCATCGACGCGCCTCGCTTGGTGAATACCCATCCGGCCCAAGGGACGTACCTGGTCTCGGTCGACCGGGTGGAGGTGGCCCCGGAGTTTGCTGGCCGGCAACTCAGTTACCGCACCGGTCCGCACAGCTTCGACAAGGACCCATACGCAGTCCTTGCCGCCTCGCCGCAGGCGCTGGTGCTCACCTTGTTTCGGGCCTCCCTCGCCAACCAGGACTTCGTCCGCAACGTCGTGGAACAGGGTGGGCCAGAGGAAGCGGACCTCCTGGTGGAGGCCTACGTCAGCGACCTAGAAGGTGACTTCACCGTCCCGGACAAGCCGGTCGCAGCGGTGGGCGTGGAAATGGTGGTGCTCTCGGTGCCGCCGCTTCCCCAGCCGGTGACGACGCTGCTGCGAAAGGCCTACCTCCGGCGACTGCCGGTGGAAAAGTCGGCGGCGGCGGTGGCCAATGCCTGGAATGAGGGGCTGAACAGCATCGTCCAAGAATTTCTCCAGGACATGCGGGCGGTGCTTCCCCCGCCGGTCGCGGCGGCCCAGCGCCGCTGAGGACGGCCCGTCCTAAGGCCCGAGGACGGCGAGCAAGTCGCCCGCCTGGACGCGGCTCTTCAGCGTCGGAATGACTTCCTTCACACCGGCTGCGCGCACCGCGCGGACCACCGTCTCCATCTTCATCGCCTCGAGGGTCAGCAACGGCGCGCCAGCCTTCACTTGGTCGCCCACTTTCACGTGAAGCCCAATGACGGTGCCGGGCATCGAGGCGCCGACGTGGTCGGCGTTGTCCTTGTCCGCTTTGCGTGCCTCGCGGACGGCGGGGGCCCGGGCGCGGTCCCGCACCGCGACTTGGCGGCCGTGGCCGTTCAGCTCGAAGTAGACGGTTCGCATCCCGTTCTCATCGGGCTCGCCCACCGCGGAAAGTGCGATGACCAGCGTCTTGCCCGGCTCGAGGTCGACCCACACCTCCTGGCCCACTTCCAGCCCATAGAAATAGAGCGGTGTGTCGAGGATGGAGACGTCCTCGAAGCGGGCATAGCCGTCGAGGTATTCGTCCATTACCCTCGGGTACAACGCGGCGGAGAGCGCCTCGTCGCGCCGTGCCGGCCTCCCCGTCTTCTCGGACAGCTTCTGCCGCAGGGCCTCCAGGTCAAGCGGAGCGAGGTTGGCACCGGGCCGGCCTTCCACCACCGGAAGTCCCTTCAGCACCGCCCGGCGGAGGTCCTCCGGGAAGCCGCCCGGTGGATGGCCGAGGTGGCCTTGGAAGTAGCCCACCACACTGGAGGGGAAGTCCAGCCGCGCCGCCTCGCGCAGCACCACCACCCGGGTCGCCGCGGCAGTTGCCTCCAGCGTGGGGCCCTTCACCAACAAGTCGTTCTTGAGGAGAAAGATGGCGAAGTCCCCTACCATCTTGGAGGAGGGGGTCACCTTCGGGATGTCTCCCACCAAAAGGTTCACCGCCGCGAAGGCCACCTTCACGTCGTTCCAGCGAGGGAGGAGTCCCATCTCCGCCACCTGGGGCCGCAGGTTGGAATACTGGCCACCCGGAATCTCGTGGAAGTACACCTCCGAGGTGGAGCTCTTCAGCCCGCACTCGAAGGGACTGTAGGGCTCACGGATGTCTTCCCAATAGTCGGCCAACGGCTGAAGCAGCTTGTTGGTGATCCCGGTGTCACGCGGGTGGCCGCGCAATGCGGAGACCAGTGCATTCATCGACGGCTGACTGGTCAGCCCGGCCATCGGCGCAAGCGCGACGTCGACGATGTCCACCCCGTGGTCGATGGCCTCCTGGTAGGCCGCGCCTCCGTTTCCGGAGGTGTCGTGGGTGTGCAGGTGAATGGGAAGGGCCGTGGCCTGCTTCAGCCGGTCGATGAGGGCCGCTGCTGCCCGCGGCCGGAGCAGTCCAGCCATGTCCTTGACGCACAACAGGTGGGCGCCCATGTCCTCAATCCGCCGGGCCAGCTCGGCGTAGTAGTCCAGGTTGTACTTGGGGCGCTTCTCGTTGGAGACGTCGCCCGTGTAGCACATCGCCACCTCGGCCACTTTCCCAGTCTTCAGGATGCGCTGGACGCTGACCTTCATCGAGTCGAGGTCATTGAGTGAGTCGAAGACCCGAAAGACGTCGATGCCAGCCTCCGCCGCCTCGTCGACGAAGGCCTCCACCAGGTTGTCCGGGTAGCTGGTGTAGCCGACCGCGTTCGCCCCTCGAAGCAGCATCTGCAGCAGGATGTTGGGCACCGCCGTCCGCAGCGCGCGGAGCCGTTGCCAGGGGTCCTCGTTGAGAAAGCGGTAGGCGGTGTCAAAGGTGGCGCCGCCCCAGCACTCCAGCGAGAAGAGCGAAGGCGCGAGGCGGATGGTGGCCGGGGCGATGCGTAACAAGTCGGTGGTACGCAACCGCGTGGCGAGCAGGCTCTGGTGCGCATCGCGCATGGTGGTGTCGGTCAGAAGGACGTGCTTCTGCGCCTTCACCCAGGCGGCCAGCCCCGCCGGCCCGCGCGCTTCGAGAATTTGGCGCGTGCCCGGCGGAGGAGGCCCGGGCGGCACCTCCGGAACGCGAGGCGGTGCGAATTCCACCGAGCGTCGGCGAGCCGCCCGCGGGACGGTGGGGTGCCCGTTGACGATGACGTCGGCCAAATAGTGCAGCAGCTTGGTGGCTCGGTCGCGCCGCGGGGCAAACTGAAAGAGCGACGGCGTCTCATCGACGAAGCGGGTGTACGTCTCCCCACGGAGAAAGACGTCCGACTGAAGGACGTTTTCCAGGAAGTGCAAATTGGTCTTCACCCCGCGGATGCGAAACTCGCGCAGCGCCCGCTGCCCCTTGCGGACCGCACCAGCAAAGGTGGGTGCGTAGGCGATGACTTTCACCAACAGCGAGTCGTAGGACGGGGAGATGACAGCCCCCGGGTACCCGTTTCCCCCATCCAGGCGGATGCCGAAGCCCGTCGCCGGCCGCCAGGCCTGGATGGTGCCCGCATCGGGGAGGAAGTTGTTCGCCGGGTCCTCGGTGGTGACGCGCATCTGCACCGCAAAGCCGCGCGGCTGGATGGAGGACTGCCCTTCGATGGAAATTGGCTCGGAGCCGAGCGAGTGGCCCTCGGCGATGCGGAGCTGAGCCTGGACCAAGTCGACGCCCGTCACTTGCTCGGTGACGGTGTGCTCCACTTGGAGGCGAGCGTTGACTTCGATGAAGTAGACGTCCTCGCCGGCGACCAGGAATTCCACCGTGCCCGCGCTCGAGTATTCGGCTGCCCGCGCCAGTTTGAGTGCGAAGTCGAACAGCTTCTGCCGGACAACGTCGGTGAGGTTGGGCGCGGGGGCAATTTCGATGACTTTCTGCTGGCGGCGCTGCACCGAGCAGTCCCGCTCGTGCAAGTGGACGAGGTTTCCCTCGAGGTCCCCTAGAATTTGCACCTCGAGGTGGCGCACCCGCTCCAGGAAGGCCTCGAGGAACACCACCGGACTGCCGAAGGCCAGCTGCGACTCGGAGCGTGCGGCCGCCAGCGAGTGCTCGAGTTCCTCCAGCTTGCGCACCACCCGCATCCCGCGACCGCCGCCCCCGTGGGCCGCCTTCACCATCACCGGCCCAAGGCGCTCGAAAAAGCGTCGCGCCGCGGCCAGCATCTCGGCCTCGGTGCCTTCCAGGGTTGTCCCGGGCACGACGGTGACGCCGACCCGCTCGGCGAGACGCTTGGCCGCCACCTTGTCGCCCATTAACCGCACCACCGCCGGGCGCGGGCCGATAAAGCGCACGCCCCGGCGCTCGCAGGCGTCGGCAAAGTCCGCATTTTCGGAGAGGAAGCCATAGCCCGGGTGGATGGCGTCGACGCCGGCTGCCTGGGCTACGTCGAGAATCTCTTCAATGCTGAGGTACGCCTCGACCGGACGTTTGCCGTGCCCCACCCGGTACGCCTCGTCGGCCTTGTGGCGATGCTCATTGACGCGGTCCTCGTCGCTGTAGATGGCGACGGTCCGGATGCCGAGCTCATTGCAGGCCCGGAAGACGCGGATGGCGATTTCGCCCCGGTTGGCGCACAGGACCTTTTTAAGGGGCACACTCATGCAAGCCACTCAAGCCTAGCGCCCCCTGTCCAAGCGGGAAGCTGTTTCCCTGGTTGGGGGCCTTCTGGCCTGCACCTCGGCCGTCGCGGCCCGCGGCTGTGCTCCCGCTGGGCGCGGGGCCCATGGGAGGCTGCTCCCATGGCCCCACCACCGCCGGACGGCATCGACATCAGCACCGACTCGGCTCGCCTCGACCTGGACGTCCTGCACGCCTTTCTCGGCAATGCCTACTGGTCCCCAGGCATTCCCCGTGCGGTGTTGGAGCGTGCGCTGGCCAACTCCCTGTGCTTCGGGGCGTACGACGGCGCTCGTCAGGTGGGCTTCGCGCGGGTGGTGACGGACCGCGCCACCTTCGCCTGGCTGTGCGATGTCTTCGTTGTCGAAAGCCACCGGCGGCGCGGGATTGCCGACGCGCTTCTGGCTGCCGTCCTGGGCCACCCGGAGCTGCAGGGGCTGCGGCGTTGGAGTCTAGCCACCCGCGATGCGCATCCGTTGTACCGGCGCCACGGCTTTCATCCTCTCGAAGACCCGTCCCGCGGGATGGAGATTCGCCGCCCGGACGTCTACCAAACGGCCGCCAGGGCGGAGAGTCCTCAAGGAAAGCCGCAGATGTAAGTGGTGGGCTCCGGGCCCCCGTCACTCAGCCCAGCGTCCGTGCCCGCGTCGGAGAGGCCGCCGTCTGGAAGCACCACCCGCAGCACGCACTGTTGCGGGCCGCCGTCCAGCACGCAGGAGGAACCAGCGCAGACGGAGGCGGCGCAACCCGTACAGTCAATGCAGCCAGCGTCAACGCAGACGGCTCCCGGACCGCACGGCTGTTGGTTGCCCGGCACACATTCGTCTGCTGGGTAGCAAAGGCCGTCGGTGGCATCCAGCTGGAGCACGCACTCCTGCCCGCTGATGCAGTCGGCGGCATTCAGGCAGGCGAAGTGTCCGTTGTCCGGGTTGATGCCGAAGCTGCACTGCGACAGCGCCAAGGCGGCGAGCGCCAGGCCCAGCACCACCAGGGCAGGGGACGTCCGGCCGCGCACGCTAGAACCTCCCCGCGACGGACACGGTGGCGCCATGGGCGCCGACGCCGACACCCACCGAGGCCCGCGGCTCGGCCGGCGCGCTGCTGGCTATCCAGCGTCAGCACTCCCCAGGTGATGAGGCCCGCTCCAGCAACGCCGAAACACACGTTGGCCCAGGTGGCCTGGTTTTGGCCGGTCACCGCTTGGGAGCGAAAGCCCTGGTAGCTGTCCCGTACCGGGTTGTAGCCGGCAAGAAGCTGGTTCTCGTTGTTGTGTGCGGACACCGCCAACACCGCGCCGGCAGCTCCGGCCGCGAGGCCGACGCCCAGTGCCACCCACCCGGCCACCGGGACGCGGAAGCCGCCGGCAGCGGTTGGCGCGGACGTCTCCGGCGCGGCCACCGCGACCGTCTCGGCGCCCGGGGTGGCCACCAGCCGGACGAGGTCCCGTGTGGTCTTGCCTGCCTCCACCGTCACCCAGCGGTCCACCGGGTAGTAGCCCAGGTGGGCAATGTGGACTTCGTGCTTGCCCGGTTTCAGCATTCGCGTCACCGGCGTCCGTCCCCACGGCTCGCCGTCGAGGCTGACCTCCGCACCTGAGACATTGCTGTCCAGCGTCAGCGTGCCCTTCGCCTCTTGCTCGCCGCGCAAAAGGGCGGGAAGGGCAGCCGCCACGTCGCTTTGGAGGCGGCGCGAGGCGATGAGGATGGCGCGGTCGACTTCCGCCAGCGTTCTCGGCGGGCTCAAGGAAATCAGCCAAAAATGGACCAGGTAGTGCGACTGGTCGCGGGCCAGCGTCCCGACCACCACGCGGGCCGCGGGCATGCTTGCCAGGAGGGGCGAAAGGCACTCCGGCGCGGGCCCGCAGTGGCTTAGGGCGAGGTTCTCCTTGGGGCCTAGAAACGTTTCGAGGTCCCTCGGGGTGACCACCTTTGTCCCTTGAGCCTGAGCGGCATCGAGGACTTGCTGTGTCAATTGGGCCGCCAAACCCTGCATGTCCGACGGAGCATTCACCGTCACCACGGCGAGGCCCTTGGCGGGGGCAGCGGCCGCGGAGGTGACAAAGAGCGCCAGCGCCGCTAGGACCGACCTGCGCATGGATGGAAGGATAGACGAAGTCGCGGGGGCCGTCGTGGAAGTGACGTTCACCGTTGAACCGAATTATGCGGGCTGGCGACTGGACCGCTACCTGTGCGAGAAAATTCGCCGGCTGTCCCGCGTGCGCATCCAGCGCATTCTGCGCACGGCGCTGGAGGCGGACGTCCCCCTGAAGGCCAGCACCCGAGTGTGGCCAGGTCTGACGTTTCGGCTGCGCCGACGAAATCTCCTCGAGCCGAAGACGCCCGACAACCTGCGTGAGGTGTACCGCGACCAGGCGCTGTTGGTGCTCGACAAGCCGGCAGGGCTGCCCATCCATCCCACCGCCCGTTACCATCACGGGACGGTGGTGGCGCTGCTGGTGCGTCAGCATGGCGCGGGCTTTCAAGCCGCCCCCGCCCATCGCCTGGACCGCGAGACGTCCGGACTTCTGGTGTGTGGGCGCACGGCCGAGGCCTCACGCCGGCTGATGCGGGCCTTCCAAGAAGGCACAGTCGAGAAGGAGTACTTGGCGATTGTCGAGGGCTGGCCGGCCGAAGACGCTTTTGCGGTGGACGCGCCCCTCCTCGAAGGCACCCCCACCATCCGCATTGCTGTCCGGGTGGACCCCTCCGGGCGGCCGGCGCGCACTCGCTTCCAAGTCGAGCGACGTTTCGTGCGAGGCCGCGAGCCCTTTGCCCTGGTGCGCTGCTTTCCCGAGACGGGACGTCAGCACCAAATCCGGGTCCACCTACAGACGGCTGGCCTCCCAGTGGTGGGGGACAAAATGTACGGGCCCGACCCAGGCTACTTTGACCGCTTCAGCCGCCAGTGCCTCGAGCCGGAAGCCTGGGCACGGCTCAGGCTACAGCGCCATGCTTTGCACGCGGCGCGGCTTGCGCTCCCCCACCCGGCGACTGGCGAGAGAACCACTTTCAGCGCCGGCTTGCCGGAGGACTTGGCCGACTTCCTCCCCCGGGTCGGCGCGGACGATGCGGCGAGGATTGACCCACCCATCGGCCAGGCCGACGTCCGTCCTCTCGCGGACTTGGGGTGAGTCGGCTGTCGTGGCACGTGCGCTGCTGTGGTGACCCTCAGGATGGGTCAGCCGAACGAGGCCGAAGTTGCGACCGCAGCCGGCGTCCGTCATCCTCCGCCTGCAGAGGAACTTGGGAGGAGTAGCCCGCGGATGGTGAAGGGCCGCTACGACGAAGGGCCAGAGCTGCGACGCCTGGAGCCTCCCCAGGTTCTGGTGGTCGACGATGAGCCGGCCAACGTGCGACTGGTGCAGGCCTACTTGAAAGCCGAGGGCTTTCGGGTGCTCGGCGCCACCAGCGGGCCGGAGGCCCTGGACCGGGTCGAGCAGGGCGGGGTGGACCTGGTCCTGCTCGACATCCGGATGCCGCACATGGACGGCTTTGAGGTCTGCCGGCGGCTGCGAGAAAACAAAGCCCACACCCGAATGCCGGTGATTTTTCTCACCGCCGAATTCAACGACGCGGACAGCGAGCTGAAGGGCTTGGAAGCCGGGGCCGACGAATACCTGCATAAGCCGATTCAGCGTCGGGCGCTGGTGGCACGGGTTCGCAACCTCATCCGTCTGGCCGACGCCGAACGAGACCGCCGCTTGGTGGCTCAGCTGGCGCAGAGCGAGAAGCTGGCGGCCATCGGCCAAATCGCCGCCGGGGTGGCACACGAAATCAACAACCCGCTCGCCTTCATCCTCTCCAACCTCACCTCGTTGCGGAATTACGTGGACGATGTGAAGCGCGTCATCACCGCCTACCGGGAGGCCCCGGACCGCGGCCAAGCGCTGGAGGCGCAAATTGGTTTTCGCGAGACGCTCGACGACATCGACGCCCTCATCAACGAAACCGCCGAAGGCGGTCAGCGCGTACGCACCATCATCCAGGAGCTGAAGACCTTCAGCCGTGCCGACGAGAACCAGGTGCTTGAACCGGTGGACCTGGCCGACATCGCCGCCAGCACGCTGCTCCTCACCGAGCGCGAGCTGCAAAGCCGTGCCCGGGTGGTGAAGGACCTGCGGCCGGCGCCGATTGACTGCGCTCCCAAAGGCAAGCTGCACCAGGTGGTGATGAATTTGCTGGTGAATGCGCTCCAGGCGTTGGACGACCGCGACCCCCGGCAGCATGAAATCCGCGTCCTCACCGGAACCGACGGGCGAGAGTCCATCCTCAGCGTCTCCGACACTGGCGTGGGGATTCCAGAGGAGCAGCAGACCCGCATTTTTGAGCCATTCTTCACCACCAAGCCGGTGGGCGTTGGAACGGGGATTGGGCTGAGCGTCTGCGTGGCGGTGGTGCAGAAGCTGGGCGGCCGCATCAACGTGCAAAGCCGCGTCGGGCAAGGCACCACGTTTGAGGTGCGGGTCCCGACGCGGGTGTTGGCCTCGGCCTAGCCCCCCAAGGGGCCACTTCACATTTGGTCGCGTGCGGCCAGTGCGCCCGGGCTCGCCGGCATCGCGGCGGCCAGGGCGGCGGCGGCGGCCTGCTGCGTGCTGGACTGCAGGCGCGGCTGCAAACGCACAGAACGTTCGGCCAACAGTCGCGCTGCCGCCACCGGCACCAGGGGCCGCACATACAGCTTCAATAGAGGGATGAGCTGCAGGGCCCTGGCCGCCGCCAAGCCCGCAAACTCGGCCGGTTGGGCCTCGACGGCCTCGGCCGGCGAATAGACGGAGCGCGTGAGTCGCGCCCACAGCCTGGCCCACATCCGGGCCAGTCCGCCGACGACGGGCAGCCCAGCCAGCCGGTCTTGCCACCAACGCAGGAAGAAAGGGGGAGGGGCCAGCGCGGAACGCTCCCAGGCCCGAGCGCTTTTGCTGGCCGTCCACACCACCCACCAGTACGAGGCCCAAACCGTCGTCAGGACGCTGGTGACGAAGGCCCGCTTGGGAAAGGGAAGCGCTGCCAGGCTGATGAGTGCGACCCCGGGGAGGAAGACCAGCACGCTGCGGGTGCGCTGTTTGAATTTGCGCCGCACCCACGTCACGTTGAGGCGTACCCGCGGCCTGGCGGGCGGGTCCTCCGGAGCCACGCCCAGCAGCAAGCTGGCGTCCCGCGCAATGGCGGCATGGTAATCCCGCGACAGGGCGATGACGACAGCTTGGGCGATGCTGAGTGCCCCGTAAATGGACAGCGCCAGCGCCCAGGCCGAGTCCCAAAAGCCGGGTTTCGTCTTTTGCTCGAGCACGTCCAGTTCCGCGCCCAGCCGTACCAGTGTGGCCTTCTGTCCGGCGGTCAGCGGGACATCCGCGGCGTCGTCCTCCAGCCCGCTCAGCTGCTCGTCGAGGTCTTCGCGGGCCTCCTGGAAGTCCTTGTCACGCCGGACAGCCGTGGGGCCCGCCTTCAAGGACAGCTCCGCGAAAGCTTTTTCCAGCTTGTGAAGCTTGCGCTGAAATTCTGCCTTGGCTTGGGCAGCGTCCGCCGCGCTGTCCTTGGCCCCGGCCTCGTCTTGGGCGCCGGTGGATGCCGCGGCGGCGGCGGCCAGCTTGGACTTGGCGGACGTGCGACGGCGCTGCGGCGCACTGGGTTGCACCTCGGGCGGCGTCGGTGCGCCGGGAGCAGAATCTTGAGTCTGGACGACCGTCACGTTTTGCAGCGCCCGGCGCACCCGCTCCTCGCGAAGTTCCTCCGAGGAGTGGCGCGCCGTCGAGAGGAAGAGGGCGCCAAGGGCGAGCGCCACGGTTGCCTGAAGCGTGCAGGTGCGAAGGTAGCGCTTCCAGGCCAGCGGGTCCCGGTGGATGGCATGGAACGCGAGGACGAATTGGCTGAACCCATGGCGGAATCGCTCCCAACCGCCCGGTAGCCAGCCGCGCATCACTCCCAGTGCTTTGGGCTGAATGAAGCTCATACCAACCGTCTGATTCATCCCAAGGGCGTTGCCCTGGCGTCCGGCGTGTCCGACGTCACGTGCTTGTAGCCCGCCTCGAGGACGTCTCCAACGTGGACGCTGGGGGCACCAGCCTCCATACGCCCGAGGGGGGCGCCCATTTCCCTGGGGGCGGGTGGTGCGTGAGGCGCCGTCGGCCCCCCGTGCGTTGACGTGCGCGGGCGGAGTCGGCAAGGTCTTTCCCGTCGTGGTGCGCCCTTCGAGGAGAGTGTCCCAGCCGTTCCGCGCCGTACTGGTCGGTGCAGTGATTCTTCTTGCCTCGGCCGGGCACGCGGCTCCCCCCGGGGAGGCCCGCAGCATTCTCGTCCTCTACGGCTTTGACCCTTTCGCCCCGCTGGTGATGTCCTTTGACCAGGCGCTCCGCGAGACGCTTGCCGCGGTGGGACCGGAAGACCTCACCGTCCACAACGAATTCCTCGACCTGGAGGCGCTGGAAAACCCGGAACTCGCACCGAGGCAGCGCGCCTGGTTCGAGGCGCGCTACGGTGTCTACCCGCCGGCCGCTGTCATCGCAGTGGGGGCAGGGCCTCTGGTGTTCGCGCTCAGCGCGCGCCGCGACTTCTGGCCAGACGTCCCCCTTCTCTACAGTGACGTCGATGAGGACACGGTGGCGGCCCTGCACCTTCCTCCCGGGGTGACCGGAATTGCCCGGCGCCCCGCGGTGGACCAAACGCTGGCCCTGGCGCTGCAGTTGCTGCCGGAGACACGCACGGTGGCTTTTGTTGGTGGGACCTCGACGGTCGACCGGGCCTTCGAGGCGAGCGCTCGGCCCGACCTCGCGCGCGTCAGCGGACACCTGGAACAGCTCGACTTGACGGGGCTGCCGTTGGCGGAGATGGGTCAGCGGCTGGCTGCCCTTCCCGAGCACGTCATTGTGTTTGGAGTGTCCCTGTTTCGGGATGGGACCGGCCGCAGCATCCGCGGGACGGAGGCGGTTCGCATGCTGTCGCAGTGGTCGCGGGCGCCCATTTTCTCCACCCACGCCCAGCTGGAGGGCCTTGGCATTGTGGGGGGCTGGGTGACGGACTACGTGGAGATGGGCCGGCAGACAGGGCAGCTGGCGGCGACGGCGCTGGCCGGGGCTCCCCTCCCGCCACCCACCGTCGCTGCAGTCCGGCCAGTCGTCGACGCTCGGCAACTCACCCGCTGGCACATTCCCGACAGCCGGCTGCCGCCCGGCACCGAAGTGCTGTTTCGCGGTTCGATGTGGCGTCAGTATGCCGTCTGGATTGCCGCCATCCTCGGAGCACTGCTGCTCGAGTCGGCCCTCATCACCGTGCTGCTGCTCGAGCGCCGGCGACGCCAGCTCGCCGAAGCGGAAGCCCAGAGCAACCAGGAACGCATCGCCCATCTCAACCGGCTGGGGACGGTGGCCGAGCTGTCTGGCTCATTGGCGCATGAACTGAATGGGCCCCTGGGCGCCATCGTCAACAACGCCCGGGCAGCGCGCCGTTTTCTCCTCAGTGAGGCGCCGGACTTGAAGGAAGTGCGCGCAAGCCTGGTGGACATCGAGAGCTCGGCTGAGCGCGCCAGCCTCGTCATTTCCAGGCTGCGCAGCGTGCTGCGCAGAGACGAATTTCGCGCCTCAGCTGTGGACGTGGCAAGCGTGGTGCAGGACGCGGTGCAGCTGGTGGCCAGCGAGGCGTCGCGCCGCCGCGCCCGGCTGGAGGTGGCGGTTGAGCCGCGGTTGCCCTCGGTGCAAGGCGACCCGGTGCTGCTGCTTCAGGTGCTCCTCAATCTGCTGCTCAACGCCTTGGATGCAGTCGCCGACCAGCCTCCCGGTCGACGCTCGATTGGTGTCCGGGCAACCCAGCGAAACGGCGCCGTGGAACTGACCGTCAGCGACTCCGGGCCAGGTCTTCCGCCAAGCGCGCTGGAGGGTGTCTTTGAGCCTTTCTTCACCACCAAGGCGAAGGGCTTGGGCATGGGGCTCGCCATCTGTCGGTCCATCGCCGAGGCCCATTCCGGCCGCATCGTGGCGGAGAACCGTCCCCAAGGCGGTGCCGTCTTCTGCCTGACGCTGCCGGCAAGCCCAGCCTCGAGGGAGGCCGCAGCGTGATTGCACCAGGCGCCAAAGTATTCGTCATCGACGACGACCCAACCTTCTGTACCTCGCTGGTGCGCCAGTTGGCCTCGCTCGGCATTGCGGCCGAGGCCTATGGCTCAGCCGAGGAGTTTCTCCGCACCGCAACTGCCGGGGGGCCAGCGTGCGCGTTGGTGGACTTGAGGATGCCGGAAGTGGACGGCCTCGCACTGCAGGACGCCCTGGAGCGCTCGCCGCGGAAGCTGCCGGTCGTCTTCATTTCCGGCGCCGGCGAAATTTCAGACTCGGTGAAGGCGATGCGCGCCGGCGCCGTCGACTTCCTGACCAAGCCGGTGAATGAGGGCCAGCTGCTGGACGCCATCGAGAGAGCTCTCCTCCAGGACGAGCGGACGCGAGAGCAGCGCCAACGCCAGGCGGACGCCCGCGCCCGGCTCGCCCGCCTGACCCCACGGGAGCGACAGGTGTGCCACTTGGTGGCGCAGGGGCTCCTCAACAAGCAAGTGGCGGCCCACCTCGGCCTGAGCGAGCCCACCGTGAAGGCGCACCGACAGCAGGTCATGTACAAGCTGCAGGTGGACTCGGTGGCGGCCCTGGTGCGACTGGTGGACTTGGCCGCGCAGGAGCCGGCGAAGCCCCCCAGCCGCTAGCACCCGGGGGCCACCGCCTCGCCGCACAAGTTGCCGACAGAATTCAAAATCTGGGGAGAAGTTGTGGGCGCCTGCGCCCAAAAGGCCGCTACGCTTGTGACGAGCCTGTGGAAAGGCTGAGGGCAGGCCTGTGCACGGCGAGGGACACGCCGCTTGGAAAAGACGCTAGTCCTCAATCCGCTTCAGGAAGGTGGGGTAGGAAAGGCCGAGGGCCTTGGCTGCCTCCACGCGCCGGCCCCCCAGCTGCTCCAGCACGTGCCGCGCGTAGCGGCGTTCAATCTCTTCCATGGCAATCGGGGCGCCTGGGATGAGAAAGGGGGCGCTTGCGTCTGGGACGCCGGGCACGGGCTCGGGGCGGCCGTCGAGGACTGGCAGCTCCAGCTCGGGGCCTGCCTCGAGCACCATCGCCCGTTCCAGCACGTTGCGCAGCTCGCGGACGTTGCCTGGGAAGGGGTAGCGCTGGATGCGCTCCCGCGCCAGCGCCCCGAGGACAGCCCCCTTGCGACCGAGTTCGGCGGACAATTCGCTCAGCAGCGCTTCGGCCATGGGAAGGATGTCTTCCGGGCGCTCGCGAAGGGGGGGCACCTCAAGTGCAAAGACGCTGAGGCGAAACCACACGTCTTCCCGAAAGCGCCCGGCCCGAATTTCCTCCTGCAGGTCGCGGTTGGTGGCGGCCACCACCCGCGCCAGGCTCGTCTCCTCGGAGCTGCTGCCGACGCGGCGGTAGTTTCCGGAGTCGAGAAAGGTGAGCAGCTTGGCCTGAAGTCCGAGCGGGAGCTCCCCCACTTCGTCGAGAAAGAGGGTGCCGCCGTTGGCCGCTTCCACCAGCCCGCGGCGGGAGGCGCGGGCGTCGGTGAAGGCACCCTTCTCGTGCCCGAAGAGTTCACTCTCGACGACGCTTTCCGGCAACGCCGCGCAGTTGACGTGGACAAAGGGGGCCTGGCTGGCGTGAGAAAGGGCGTGTAGGTGCCGGGCCAAAAGCTCCTTCCCTGAGCCGGTCGGACCAAGCAGCAGCACCGGGCTTCTGGGCGTGGTGGCGATGCGCTCGAGCGCGGACAGCAGCCGACGCATGGCAGCCGAGCGCGGAGTCACCAACTTGCGGCGTCCGGACAGCTCGGCTTCCGCCCGAGACAGCCGCTCGCGCAGGTTCTGCTCGCCGAAGGCACGCCGCACCCGCAGCACCAAGTCCGCGAGCTCCACCGGCTTGGCCATGTAGTCCGCGGCGCCGGCGCGGATGGCGTCCACCGCACTCTGGATGTCGCCATGGGCGGTGACCATCACCACCGGGACGTCCGGAAGCAGCGCAAGCAGCGTGCTGAGAAAGTCCAGCCCGTCTCCATCGGGCAGTCGACGGTCCAGCACCACCACGTCTGGCGCCTCGGCCTCCAGCGCCAGGCGCGCCTCGTGGAGACTGCGGGCCAGACGGACCGGCCAGCCCTCTCGGGCCAGCGCGGCCTGCGCCAGCAAGGAAAACGACCGGTCGTCGTCCACCACCAGCACCGAACGCTTCATGCCACCGCCTTCACCTGCTGCAGCTGGACGGTGAAGCGGCTACCCCGCTCGGTGCGCTCGAAGCCCAAGTGTCCTCCCTGCCGTTCCACCGCCTGGCGGGCCATGGACAGTCCAAGGCCAATTCCCTTGGGCTTGCTGGTGACGAAGGGTTGGAAGAGCTGCCCCTCGAAGCCAACCGGCGGGCCGCCGGCATTGTCCTCCACCACCACCCAGGCCGAGTCGCCCCGAGAGCAGGCCTCGACACGGACGCGGGGACAAGGCTGGTGTCCGAGGTCCTTGGCTGCCACCACGGCCTCGATGGCATTGCGCAACAGGTTGTCCAGCGCGGTCGCCAGCAGCAGCGGGTCGCAGTGGACACGCAGCGGCGTCTGAAGCACCGTCTCCACGGTGACCTCGTCCGCTTCTGGAAGGGCGCGCACTCCGTCCAGCGCATCCTGGACCAGTTCCGCCAAGCCGGCCTCGGCGAGCTGCGGCTGGGCCGGACGGCCAAAGGACAGCAGCGACTGGGCGAGGTGGCCGAGCCGGTCAATCTGCCCACGAATGCTGCGCGTGGCGAGCCCGGCGTTGTCGGTGTCGCCGAGAAGCGAGGTGGCCACCTTCAATCCATTGAGGGAATTCTTCACCTCGTGCGCGATGAGGGAGGAGGCTGTCCCCAAAGCGGCCATTTTCTCCTGCTGGCTGGCGCGCGTCTCCATTTCTCGCCAGCTGCGGTAGCTCTGGCGGAGAAAAAGGGTGAACAGCAGCACCGTCAGTCCCTGAAGCACCAGCGCCAGCAGCAGCTGGGCGAGAAAGCGCTGACGGACCGGCGCCAGCATGGCTTTCTCGTCAGCCACCAGCAGCAGTCGAAGGCCGGTTTTTCCAACCAGCGTCGCCACCGCAAATTGCGGGGCACCGGAGAGTGACACCGTCTCTCCCGACCCCTCGTCAAGCAGCTGGTTGAGGCGTTCCGGGAAAAACTCCGCGCGCACCCATTCCGGTGGCACGGCCGGTGCCAGCACGTCACCATTTCTGTCGGCCACCACCAGCTCGAGGTTCTCGCTGACCGTCCGGCCGCCGGGCAGCACGTGCCGGGTCGCGTCCACCAACCCCACCACCGCGCCGGTAATTTCGTTTCCACGCATCACCGGGACTGCCACCACGAAGGTCCGGCCCCCCGGCTCCAGCGCATCCATGGCCGGAGCCTGGCGCAACAGCATCTGCTGAAACCAGCGCCGCTGCTCCATGGAGATGGCCGGAAGGACGTCCTTCGGCTCGCTCCACACCGGGAGCCCCTTGTCATCCAGCACCGCCACTCCGGCGAAGAAGGCGGAATTGTGGTGCGCAAAGTCCAGCAGCTCCTGCTCGGGGGCCGTGGTTTCGTCGCGCAAGTCCACTTGCGGCCGAGAGGCCAGCCGTTGCAGCTCGGCCTCCAGGGCCCGCACGTGCGTGTCGAGCGCATCGGCATAGACCGCGGCCTCGCGACTCACCCGCGCGTGAAGCAGCCGGTGAGCCTCGGCCACGTCTGTCCGGTAGCCGAGCAGCGGCACCAGCAACGCCAAGAGGGCGAGCAACCCCAGGCCCACCAGGACACGGCGCGCCAAGCGGCGGTCAGCGACAGCGTGGGCGCCAACCCGCTCGGGAACGGCCTTGGCCTTGGCCCATCTCAGAGGCTAGCCCCGCGCCGCGCTTCGCGCGGGAGCTTCGTCTTCAACGTTGCGGATGGGCGTTGGGTATTTTCCAGTGAAGCACGCCATGCAAAACGTCTTGGACTCTGGGTCGCCGAGGGCCGTTCCCAGGCCCTCCACGCTGAGGTAGCCCAGCGAGTCCGCCGTCACGAAACGCGCAATCTCCTCCACCGGTTGGGTGGCAGCGATGAGCTCTGCGCGCCGAGGGGTGTCGATGCCGTAGTAGCAGGGCCAGCGGGTGGGGGGGCTGGAGATGCGCAGGTGCACTTCCGAGGCGCCAGCGGCCTTAATCATCGCCACAATCTTGCGAGAGGTGGTGCCCCGGACGATGGAGTCGTCCACCACCACCACGCGCTTGCCCTTGAGGACTTCGCGCACCGCCGCCAGCTTCAGCTTCACCCCGAAGTGGCGAATCGACTGCTGCGGCTCGATGAAGGTCCGGCCGACGTAGTGGCTGCGAATGAGACCCACGTCGTAGGGAATGCCCGAGGCTTTGGAGTAGCCGATGGCAGCCGGAACCCCAGAGTCGGGGACTCCGATGACCAAGTCGGCGGACGCCGGCTGCTCCAGCGCCAGCTGCATCCCCAGGCGCTGGCGCGTCATGTAGACGGAGGCGCCGAACAGCTCCGAATCCGGCTTGGCGAAGTAAACGTGCTCGAAGGCGCACCGGGTCGGGCGCTCGGCTGGGAAAGGCCGCGAAGAGCGCGTCCCCATGTCGTCCACCACCACCATTTCCCCGGGCTCAACTTCGCGCGACAGCGTTGCCCCCACCAGGTCAAGCGCAGTCGTCTCCGAAGCGAAGACGGTGGCGTCGCGCAGCTTCCCCAACACCAGCGGTCGGAAGCCCCGAGGGTCCCGCACCGCGACGATGGCCGTCGGCGTGAGAAAGAGGAGCGAGTAGCTGCCCTGCACCTTGGCCAGGGCCTCCACCATTTGCTTGGCCAGTGTCGGCGCCCGGCTGCGCGCCATAAGGTGGATGATGACTTCGGTGTCTGAGTCTCCGCTGAAAATGGCGCCTTGTTGCTCCAGCTCCGCCCGCAGCTGGGGGGCGTTGGTGAGGTTGCCGTTGTGGGCCACTGCCAGCTTGCCGAGGGAGTACTCGACCGTCAGCGGCTGAGCATTCTTGTGCTGGCTGACGCCGGACGTCGAATAGCGCACGTGGCCGATGGCCGCGCGTCCAGCGAGTGCTTCCAGGTGACGGGCACCGAAAATGTCCTGGACGAGGCCCATCTCCCGCCGGACGTGGAAGGTCCGCCCGTCGGCGCTGACGATGCCGGCCGACTCCTGCCCGCGGTGCTGCAGGGCGTGCAGGCCTAGGTAGGTGAGGTTGGAGGCCTCGGAGTTCCCAAAGATGCCGAAGATGCCGCACATGGCAAAGGGGACATACACCGCTCGGCTGTCGCCTGCACGGCTTGGCCGCCCAAGCGCGACGAGGAGCTTCCGGCCGGAGGCTGCGAGTGGTGTAGGGTTGGGTGGATGCAAGCTGGCGACTTTGGCGGAAAGGTGTGCCTGCTCACCGGCGCCACCCGCGGGATTGGCCGGGCCGCCGCGGATGCACTCGCCCGAAAGGGGCTGACGCTGGCGCTGGTTGGCAGGGACAAAGCGCGCGTCGAGGCGACGGTGGCAGCCGTCCGGGCGGCCTCCGGAAATGCCCAGGTGGAAGGGCTGGTGGCCGACCTCTCGTTGCGCAGCGAGGTGCGTCGCCTGGCAGCCGACGTCAAAAAGCGCTACCCGCGGTTGGACGTGCTGGTCAACAACGCCGGCGCCATCTTCACCCGGCGTGAGGAGACGGCCGAGGGCCTTGAGAAGACGCTGGCCCTGAACCACCTGGCCTACTTCCTGCTGACGCGGGAGTTGTTGGACCTCCTCAAGGCCAGCGCCCCGTCGCGGGTGGTGAATGTCGCCTCGGACGCCCACCGCGGAATGCGCCTCGACTTCGACGACTTGCAGAACCGGAAGCGCTACTCGGGCCTCCGGGTGTACGGGCAGTCCAAGCTGATGAACATTCTCTTCACCGAGGAGCTGGCCCGGCGCCTGGCCGGGACGGGCGTCACCGTCAACGCCCTGCACCCCGGCGTGGTGGCCACCGGCTTCGGAAGCAACACCCCGGGCCTCTTTCAAACCCTGGTGAAGCTCGCCGCCCCGTTCCTTCTCAGTCCGCAGAAAGGCGCCCGGACGCTGGTCTACCTGGCCACCTCCCCCGAGGTGGAAGGCGTCAGCGGGAAGTATTTCACCAAGTCCCGTGAGGTGCGGCCCAGCCCAGCGGCACGCGACGGTGAGGCGGCCCGCAAGCTGTGGGAGGCGAGCGAGCAACTCATCACCGTCCGGAACGCAACGGCGTGAGGCCTTTGCGGCGCGCCGCCCTCCTCCTCGGCGCGCTTCTCCTCGCTGGACTGTGTCTCCTCGCCGGACTGTGGGACGTCTGCGCGGGACGGCCGGCCCGGCCCCCGCAGGTGCAGCTTTTGGCCCACGCCGAGGGCGCGCTGTTGGCCGGGGCGGCGAGCCAGCCTCTCGGCGTACCGCTGCCCACGGCGGTGGCGGGCTACGGCATCCCGCGCGCCAACACTTCGGCCGTCGCCTTCCCCGTCCGCGCCTCGGCCTTGGTGGTGGAGGCTGGCCAGGTGCGGGTCGGCCTGGTGACCTTGGATGTCCTGGTGGGGGACGCGGGCTTGGAGACGGCCATCCGCCAAGCCACCACTGGCCTCGGGCTGACGGAGTTGTGGGTGGCGGTGACGCACACCCACTCCGGCCCGGGCGGCTACGCCAGCAACCTCCTCGTCCAGGTGGCCGGCACCGGGCTGCTGCACCGCCGGACGCGCGAGGCGGTGGTGGCCGCGGCGGCAGCGGCCCTCCGCGACGCGTACCAGGCGCGGCGCCCGGTCTCGCTGCGCTTCGGCGAGACGTCCCTCCCGGAGTTGGTGGGCGCACGGGAAGCGCCCCAGGACGTGGACGCACGTCTGTCTCGCCTCGTCTTCGAGGGCGAGGCCAAGCCGGTGGCCCAGCTGCTTGTCTTCGCCTGCCACCCGACGCTGGTGGCGCGGCCGCCCGGCGGTCTGGACCCGGACTGGCCCGGCCGGCTGGCGGAGGCCGAGGAGGCCCGCGGCCACGGCGTGACGCTGGTGCTGCAGGGTGCGGTGGGAAACGTCTCGCCCGCCCCCCAGTGGGACAACCCCCAGCGCCTCACCGGCTTCGTCCAGACGCTGGCCTCGGCCTCGGACGCGCTGGCGCTGGTGAACGTGCCCGCTGGCCTCGGTGTGGCCCGCGTCGCCGTGGACCTTCCCGGGCCCGATGCCCAGAGACTGGTGCCGCGGCGGTTTCGGCCGCTCGCCGACAACGTGCTATGCGCTGCGGCGCCGTCGGGGGCAGCGGTGGAGCTGCTGTGGTTTGGACCCCTCGTCCTGCTTGGCGTGCCGGCCGAGCCGTCAGGAGCAGCGGGCCGGGTGTTGGAGGAGGCGGCCGGCGCGCGCCGCGTCGTGAGCCTGGTCAACGGGTATTTTGGCTACGTCGAGACCCCGCAGCACCTCGAGCGCGACGAGGGCGAGGCCCAGCGACAACTCTTGGGAGGGCGCTTTCTCGAGGCGCTTACCCGGGCGGCGCAGGCGGCGCGCGACGCACGGCCCTCAAGGTGACGGCCGGCACGGCGCCCGCGCGCTAGCTTCCCTTGGCCTTCAGCCAAGCCGCCACCTCGGACACCAGCCGCTCGCGCAGCGCGACGTCCTGAGTCAACCGCTCCAAGGTTTGCGCCACCGCCTGCTGGGCCTCTGGCACCGGGTGCTCGGCGAGGAAGGCGCGCACCTCCTCGAGTTGAGCGCGGGTCTGGAGGTTCCCGAGGGCTTCGACGACGCGGCGGACCAGCATCGGCGCGCCGCCGGTGCGTTCGAGGACGTCCGTCCAGCGCTCCTGCAACAGCCGCCAACTGGCGTCGCGCGCCTCGCGGTTGGCCAACAGTCCATGGACGTAGCCGGCCACGTCCTGCATCGGCACTCCGCCTTCCAGGAGCAGGCTTCGGGCTTGGGCGGCGAGGGCCGGGTCCTCAAAGGCCGTCAGGGCCATCATGTAGCGCCTCTTGGTGGCCGGGTCTGGCTCGTTCGGAAAGCCGGCTTTCAGCTTGTCGAAGAGAGAGGCATTTCCGGCACGCGCGGCAATGGCCACGCCGCCGTCCAACAGGTTCGCCTCCAACGCGTCCCGGCCGTGGTCCAGCATGCGGGCGACGCGCGCACTGGCCTCGGCGATGACGGCCGGACTGCGCGCCAGGCCCCCCACGCCGCGCAGCAGCGAAGCGCGCCGAAGGCGGTCCAAGTCGCTTTCGCCGGGGCGGGGCTCCCAGCCCATCCGGGCAAAGGCGGGACCAAAGAGGGCGTCCACCACGCGCCGGAAGCGTGCCGTGCCCTCCGCGTCCAACAGCCGGGCGTCGACGTAGCCGAGTTTGCCGACCAATTCGTCGAGGACGGCGTCGTCCTGCTCACCGGCAAAGCCCAGGGCGAGGTCCAGGAAGTCGCCGATGCGCGCACGGCCGGCCCGGACCAGGGCCCACTGGTCCGCCACCAGCCCAATCCGCTCGGCTGGGGCCAGCGCTGACAAATGGCTGCGGAGGGCCAGCAGCGAGGGGGCGTCATAGGCCACGCGGTAGAAGCCGGTGGAACCGGCGTTGGCGCACAGCCAATGCAACCGACCGGACAGGCTGAGGTCGCTGGTGTGCGTCCAGTCCCCCATGAGGATGCGCGTCTCGTGCTCGCCGGCGTCATCCGCCCAGCGCAGGACGAGCGGCACCGGCCAGCGCTCCTCACCGGTGGCCGAAGGGTCCGAGAAGAAGCGCGACTGGGCGAGGAGGAGTCGGCTCCCCGACAGAGAGACGCTGACGACGGGATAGCCGGGCTGCCGAATCCAGGCGTTGGCCACTTCCAGCACCGGCTGACTCGAGGCCTCGGCCAGGGCTCCCCAGAGGTCATCGGCGCCGGCGTTTCCCCGGGCGTACTTCCGCATGTATGCCTGGATGCCCGCGCGGAAGGGCTCCTCGCCGAGGAAGCCCTCAATCATCCTCAGCACCGCGCCACCCTTCTCATAGGTGATGGCGTCGAAGGCCTCGCCTGCTTCACCCGCGTTGTGCACCGTCCCGCGGATGGGGTGGGTGGAACGCAGCGCGTCGAGATGAAGGGCAACGCTTTTCCCGGCGTCAAAGTCGAGCCACACCCGCCAGTCGGGCTTCCAGGCGTGCACCATTTTGTAGGCCATCCACGTCGCGAAGGCCTCGTTGAGCCACAAGTCGTCCCACCACACCATGGTGACCCAGTTGCCGAACCACTGGTGGGCCAATTCGTGGGTGACGACTTCGGCGACGCGCTTCTGCACCGACAGGGGGGCGGTGAGAGGGTCCACCAAGAGCGCCAGCTCGCGGTAGGTGATGAGGCCGGCGTTCTCCATCGCCCCGGCCTCAAAGTCCGGAATGGCCACCTGGTCGAGCTTTCCGAAGGCGTAGGGAAGCCCAAAGTAGGCCTGCAGCCGCGGCAGCGCGGCGAGCGCCGCCGTTTGGCCAAAGTGGGCGAGGTGTGCCTTTTCCGCCAGTGCCCAGGTGCGTACCGGGACGGCATTCACCACGTCTGGCGGACTGCTGACCAGCGGGCCGGCAACCAGCGCCACCAGGTAGCTGGGCAGAAGCTCCGTCTCGGCAAACCGCAGCCAGTCCCGTCCCTCGCCGCTCGTCCGGCGTTCCACTTCTGCGCCATTGGACAGCACGGTGAGGCCAGAAGGGACTTCGACGCTGAGCGCCCAACGGGCCTTGAAAGAAGGTTCATCGAAGCACGGGAAGACGCGCCGGGCATCCGCCGCCTCGAACTGGGTGGCGGCGACCTCTCCGGCGAGGTACAGGCCCCGCAGGCCGTCCGAGAAATGGCCGGTCCACTCGACGTGCAGCGTCGCCTCGCCGACGGGAAGTTCGCCGTCGAAGTCCAGCAGCACCGTCTCGCTCAGCGGCTGGATAGTGACGCGGGCGGCCAACACTTTCTTCCCCAGCCGCACTTGGGCCCGAAGGACTTCCAGGCTGAGCGCATGCAGAGGGAATTGGCGGACCGCTTTGGTCACCGCCAACGTCACCTGCTGTGAGCCACGGAAGGACTTGGCAGCAAAGTCGACCGCCAGGTGCGCCTGGTACCGCCGGGGAAGGACGTCGCGGGGGAGCCGGAAGTTCCTGTCGTCGGGCCGAGTCGTCATTCAGGGTCAGCCGACTGTAGCGTGGGACTGCCCCCGCGCCGGAAGGAAAAGCCTCGCGTCGGAAGGGGTGGTCGTCAGTCGCAGGTGCCGGTGAGTGACGTAATCCAGTCCGTAATCAGTTGCAGCCCCTGTGCGTCCACCACACTGCGCTCGATTTGTGGCATGGCGATGGACGGCTGGTCCGAATCCATCCGGAACGGGATGATGGACTGGCTCGGGTCTCCCGGCCAGATGTCGACCGGGCGTCCACCCCCGCCGGGACCGGCGGCCACCGGATGCTTGCAGACGCCGTAGGTGGTGGGGTCCGTCTCCAGCGAGGAGAGGAAGAGTCCGGTGGTGAAGGCCTCGCCGGTCGAGCTGTGGCAATGGGCGCAGTTGCTTTCTAAATAGGCGCGGGCCCGCTGGTCCAGATTGCCGGTGGTGGGGTCATTCCACACCGGCAGGTAGGGCCATTGAGAGCTGGCCGGAGTCCCGCTGAGGAGGCCCTTGCTGGTCCAGTAGGTCAGCTGGTTCTGCGTCGTTCCGTCCGGGTAAGTCTCATTGCCATTCAGGTTGCGGGCCTTGGGGCCAATGGGCTGCAGCACCAGGCTGCTGTTGTGACACTGCGCGCACTGGGGAGACGACGGCACCAGGTAGTTGATGTTGACGGGGTTGCCGCTCGCATCAATCCACGCGATGGGGATGACTTCTCCCCCCGGGGCGGCGGTGGCCGTCTTCTGCTCGCTGTCCCAGGTGTAGGCCAGGGCCTGCCAGACGCCGGCGTTCTTCCAAATGACGCGGGTTTCCACCCAGGTGACGAGGGGCTGGGCTTTGCGCATGTCATCGGCAAAGCCGAAGGACTTGGTGAACACCGTCCCGTCGGGAAAGTCGAAGACGTTGGTTGCGTCGTAGGTGGCGGAGCCGCCGGACGGCACAAACACCGTCCGGCGCTTCACCGCGTAGTCACTGAAGAGTGGGGTGTTGAGGGTGTAGGGCGTCACGCCGGCCACCGGCGAGATGTCGTCATTCGCCAATGACACCTGGCACCACTCGGCCAGGGTTGCGAAGGGCGTTGCCCCCCCGGACTTGGGGGTGCAGCTGGGGGTGGTACTGCCGCAGCCCACCCCGAAAAGCATCGCAACGCCCAGCCCGACAAACCGCAACACCCCAACTTTCAAGGAGTCACTCCTGCGTCGACGGGCGGCAGCGGGAAGTCGGCCGGCCCTCCGTCGGTGATGGTGAACGGACCGGCGATGAGGTTGACCGCACCCGGGTCGGACAACGTGCCGCCGGCGCCGATGACCGGCAGGTTGAGGTTCGTCCACGTGGCTGCGCCGCCGACGGCGTTGGTGTCGTGGTTGCTCTCAAGCCAGATGCCTTGGGGATTCGGAGGAGTCCCCACCTGACTTGACGTCTGGGGCGGAGTGTAGGCGGGCTCGATGGCGATACCGTCCCAGCCGATGTCGGGGAATGGGGCACCGACGGTGCCAAAGGATCCATAGGCGCTCAGGGCGGCAAAGAGCTGGGCGAACGGGTTGGGGTAGGTGCCCCCGTCCGCGTAGCCGTTGTTCTGGACCGGGTTGCTGCCGTTGCCGCTGTAGGTGTTGCTGTGGAAGAAGACGTTGTGTGGGAACGGGTCCAGGCCGGTCGGGTTACTGCCGGCGGTGGGATTCTCGCAAAACTGCGGGTAGCCGAGGCAGTAGCTGACGACGACGGAGCTCAGGGTGCCATTGTTGGTGAAGGTGTTGCCGAAGACGTCGACGTCGCTGGCCGCCGCCACAAAGAAGCCGGTGCCGCCCGGAACGATGGCGACAGTGCCGGACGGGTCAGCGAAGTTCATCATGTTGTTGTCGTGAATGTTGTTGTTGGACACGGTGACGAAGTAGGTGCCGTCGTTCGGCTGGCCGGCGTCCGGAGGCGGCTGCAGGTTGGGGAGCCCGAAGATGAGAATGCCGGCCACGTTGTTCATCGACTCATTTCCAGTCACCAGCGCGCTGTTCGAAGACTCAATCTCGATGCCGGCGACGTTCTGGGAGACGTGGTTGTTGCTCACCACAATCGTGTAGGACTGACCGACGTAGATGCCGGTGTCGCGGGCGCCACTCACTTGGCAATTGTCGATGAGGATGTTTTGACTCTGCACCGGGTAGATGCCGTAGGCGCCGTTTGAGTAGTGGTTGGGCACGCCGCCGTCGGGGTTGTTCGTCCACTGCACCTGGACGCCTTCGAAGACCACGCCGGTCGCTGACTCCACCTTGATGCCGTCGCCCGCGGAATTCTGCAGGGTGAAGCCTTCGAATTTGATGTTGGTATTTCCAAGGGTGGCGTCGATGCCGTCGGCACCGCCGGTCTGGCCGGAGAAGTCCAGGACGGTGGTTCCCATCCCAGCGCCCTTGAATGTCAAATTGGCGACGCCCGGCACGGTCATGGTGTTGTTAAACGCGAAGGGCGCGTCCGTCGCGGCGAAGGAGAAGGTTGTCCCGGCCACGGCTGAGGCGACGGCACTGTTGATGGCTGTCCCCGAAACACCCGCCGGAATGGTGCACGTCGGCGGCGTGCCGGTGCAGCTGATTTGCGAGCCGGCGTCGGGGGTGGGGGTGCTGCTGCTACAGGCGCTGAACGCGAATGCGCCAGCGGACAGAAGAACGACGGGGAGTTTTCGAAGCATGCAGTGTCTTCCTTGGATTGGCCCGCCCTTGGGAGGCCGTGCGTTGTGTACTGGTCCCGCAGCGCCGACAAGGTAGGTTGCCAACGGCGGAAGGGCCGAGGGTTTTCCCCCGTCGTCCTCCGTCACGCAAGTAGGGAATGGGGTTTGAATTGGGGGCCCCTTACGGCAATGCCGCCCTGTGTCACAACCCCTCACTTGGCAGGGGTGCACAATTCCCGCCCCAAGGACGTGAAGCGACGTCCCTCAGTCGTCCTCTCGGCCGTGGTCCTCATGGTGGTGGGTGCGGCCGGCGCGCTCAGCGCCGTGGGGGTGGTCATGGTGCGGGTGGGCGCGCTCTTTGGAGGGGGGCTTCTGCAGTTTGAGCATCTTCTTTCGGAGCAAGTCCCTTTTGAGAGAGGACAGCCGGTTCACAAAAACCGTCCCTTCCAGGTGGTCGATTTCGTGCTGCAGGACGTGCGCCAGGCGGTCCTCCGCCTCCAGGGTCTGCCAAGCGCCGGTGCGGTCCTGGAAGCGCACCTTCACCTTGCGAAAGCGGGGCGTCTGTTCAAATTCCCCTGGGACGCTGAGGCAGCCCTCTTCGTGCGTCAGCGGCTCGGACGTCTCGAGAAGCTCCGGGTTCACAATCTCGAAAAACGTCCCGTCGGGGCGCCCCACCCAGGCCACTCGAAGCGAGACGCCGATTTGGTTGGCCGCAATGCCAATGCCCTCCGCCTCGCGCAGCGAGTCCATCATCTCGCCGAGCAGTTTCTCGAGGGCCGGTCCGAAGTCGCTGACTTTGGCCGTCGGCCGCTGTAGCACCTTGTTGGGCCAGATGAGGATGGGGTTGGCCATGGGACGTTCCTACAACGAGACGCCCCGGCGCGTCGTGCCCAACCCCTTGGCCTCAACTTCACCGCCGAAGCAGTGCGACGCCCCGCACTGTCGGTTAATTTCCCCCTCCCATGTGGGGTCCGCTTGGCGCCTTGCTGTACGACTGCACCCTGTCCCGGGCCGAAATGGCATGCCTCGGAGACTGGCGGCGGGCGCTGCTGGCCGAGGCCCACGGGGACGTCCTGGAGATTGGCGCGGGGACCGGCGCTAGCCTTCCGTACTATCCCCCGGGTGTCCGTCGGCTGGTGCTCGCCGAACCGGACGCCAGCATGCGCAGCCGCCTGAAGCGCAAAGTGGGCGAGCGGCCGGATGTCACCGTCGTCGACGCGACGGCTGAAAGCATCCCGCTTCCAGACGGAGCTTTTGACGTCGTCGTCAGCATGCTGGTGCTCTGCTCAGTCGACTCGCCGGGGCGTTCTCTGGCGGAAGTGTGGCGCGTTCTTCGCCCCGGCGGCTGCCTCCTCTTTTTGGAGCATGTGGCGGCCGATGGGCAACCCGGTCGGCTCCGCTGGCAGCGCCTTTTGGAGCCCGCCTGGCGCCTGATGGCCGGCAACTGCCACCTCACCCGCCACACCGAGGAGGCCATTGGGGAGATGGGCTTTCAGCTGGAGGGCGTGCAGCGGGAGTCCATCCGCCGGGTGGCTGGCGTCGTCCGCCCCTCCATCCGCGGGCTGGCGCGCCGGCCCCAGAAGGCCCACTGTTAAGGGGGTGTTGACGAGCTGCATTTCCTGTGCAAGCTCGCCATGTTGGGTGTCTGCTGGTTGGGGGTGGCCATGGGTGACCCGGCGTCAGCGGTGAGGACTCTCTTCGGGCCTGCGTCTCGCGGCTTCGAGGTGGCGCTGTGGGATGGCTCGGTGCTTCCGGCCCAGGGCGGAGCGCCCAAGGGGCGTCTCGTCTTCCGGAGTCCGGCGGCCGCCCAGGTGCTTGCCCCGCCGGCGAGCGAAGTGCGGGCCGCCGAGGCCTTCACCGCGGGAATTCTCGACATTGAGGGAGACACCCTGGGCGTGCTGGAGGCCGCCGCCCGCTGGCCCGGGCCGCCCGTCACCCTGAAGACGGTGCCGGCGGTGGCCGCCGGCTGGTGGCAGCGGGTGCAGTCGACGCTGGCGCCGAACCTGCACGGGCGCCGGCACACGCCAGCCAGAGACCGCTCGGCGGTGCAATACCACTACGACGTTTCGGACGACTTCTACCGTCTCTTCCTCGGGCCTTCCCTCGTCTACTCCTGTGCCTTCTTTGCCACCGGCGAGGAAAGCCTCGAGGCGGCGCAGGAGGCGAAGCTTGAACTCATCTGCCGCAAATTGGACCTCCACCCCCAAGAAAGACTGCTCGACGTCGGCTGCGGCTGGGGGGGGCTACTTCGCCATGCGGTGCAGGGCTATGGGGTGGGTGGACTCGGAATTACCCTCAGCGAGCACCAGCTGGCCGAGGCACGCGCGCGCTTGGCGGCGCTGCCCGCGCATCGCATGGAAGTGCGGGCCGCCGACTACCGGCAGCTCTCCGGGGAGCCGCCCTTCGACAAGGTGGCCAGTGTCGGGATGATGGAGCACGTTGGCTCGGAGCGACTGGACGCCTATTTCGAGGCCATGTTTCAAGCCACCCGTCCGGGCGGACTCTTCCTCAACCACGCCATCGCGCCCACGCCCACCCCCCGCAACACCATTCCCTGGCTGTCACGGGCGGAGGGGGGCTTCATCCGCCGCTACATTTTTCCCGACAGCGAGCTCATCCCAGTGGCGCGCGTCACCGAGGCCGCGGAACGGGCCGGCTTCGAAGTCCGGGACCTCGAGTCGCTGCGCGAACACTACGCCGAGACGCTGGCGCACTGGCTGCACCGGCTGGAGCGCCGCTTTGACGAGGCGGTGCAGCTGGTTGGTGCCGAGCGCGCGCGGGCCTGGCGCCTCTACCTGGCCAGCTCGAGCGTGGCCTTTCGCCTCGCCGAGATTACGGTTTTCCAGCTCCTCCTGGTCCACCCGGGAGGCGACGGGCGGGCCCCAGTCCCGCGGACGCGCGAGCGCTGGTACGCTGGCCTGCGGAGATGACGTTTTTTCAAAGCCCTCCGCAGTTGGGCAACCAGTACGACGACGACGTGCTGCTGCGCGAGGTTCTGGCCCGACGCCTTCCGGAGGATGTGCGGCGGGCGATTGAGCCATCGCTGGTGGAAATGGGCGGCCTGGCCGCCGGTCGCCTCTTTGAGTTGGCCCAGCACGCGCGTGGGGAAGAGCCGGTGCTTGTGCCCTATGACGCCTGGGGCCGCCGGGTGGATGAGATTCGGGTGCCGCCGGCGTGGAAAGAATATGCCCGGGTGGCGGCCGAGCAGGGCCTCGTCGGCATTCCCTATGAAAAGGCGCAGGGGCCGTGGTCGCGGCTGCACCAGTTTGCCCTCCTCTACCTCTTTGCCCCCTCCTCGAGCGTCTACACCTGCCCGCTGGCGATGAGTGACGGGGCGGCCAAGACGCTGCTGCACCACCAGGCCACCCGGCTGGTGGAGCGAGCCGTGCCCCGGCTGACGAATCGGGACCCGCACCTTTCCTGGACGTCAGGGCAGTGGATGACGGAGCGCGCCGGAGGCTCGGACGTCGGCCGGACCGAGACCGAGGCTCGCCACGAGCCCAGCGGGTGGCGCCTCTACGGCAGCAAGTGGTTCACCTCGGCGGCCACCTCGGACATGGCCCTCACCCTGGCCCGTCCCGAAGGCAACCCCCCCGGTGGCCGGGGACTGGCCCTCTTCTACCTAGAAACCCGCACCCCTGAGGGCGGACTCAACGGCATCCAAATTCGCCGGCTGAAGGACAAGCTCGGGACGCGGATGCTGGCCACCGCTGAGTTGGACCTCACCAGCGCCCGGGCCGAGCTGGTGGCCGGCACCGAGGAAGGGGTGAAGGCCATCACCCCGATGCTTCAAATTACGCGGCTATGGAATGCCGTCTGTTCCGTCTCCTCCATGCGGCGGGGGATGGCCCTGGCGCGAGACTACGCACGGCGGCGCGAGGCCTTCGGCACCCCGCTGGCCGAAAAGCCGCTGCACGTGGAAACGTTGGCCGCGCTTCAGGCGGAGCTCGAGTCCAGCTTCCATCTCCTCTTCCGTGCGGTGGAACTTCTCGGGCGCGAGGAAACCGAGGGCAGTAGCGACGACGAGCTTCTTCTGGCGCGTGTGCTGCAGCCAGTGTTGAAGCTGTACACGGCCCGTCACGCCGTCGCCCACGCCAGCGAGGTGCTGGAGGCCTTCGGTGGGGCCGGGTACATCGAGGACACCGGGCTGCCGGTGCTGCTTCGGGATGCGCAGGTGCTTCCCATTTGGGAGGGCACCACCAACGTGCTGGCACTGGACACGCTGCGCGCCATTGGCGGCGGCGAAGCGCTGGCCGCGCTGCTGCGAGACCTCGAGGCCCGCATGGCCCGTGCCACCCACCCGGCGCTGCAGGGCCCGCGGGTGAGGGCCCTCGACGCCGCCCGCCGGGCGGCGGCGTGGCTGAAAGCGCGCGCCGGCGACGAATTCTCCCTGGTGGAGGCGGGGGCCCGGGCCTTTGCCCTCACCCTCGGCCGGGCCTATTCCCTGGCGCTGGTGGTGGAGCACGCCCAGTGGCTTCTCGACGCACGCGGGAACCGGAGAGGCGTGGCGGTGGCGCGGCGGCTGGCAGCAAGTGGTCTCGACGCCCTCGACGCCGTCGACGCGCCCGGGGACGCGCGGGGAGTGGCCTTTCCGGAGACGCAGTGACGCTGGCCGCTCCGGCCGCCAGCGTCGCGGCTACCCCACCCATGTGTTTGGACTGCGGCGCCCCACTGACGGGCCGGTTTTGTGCAGTGTGCGGCCAAAAGGACGAGCCGCTCAAGCGCAGCCTCAAGGACTTGGCGCTGGAGTTTTTTCAGCACCCCCTCATCGACACCAAGCTGTGGAGGACCTTGCCTCGCCTGCTGTACCCGGGGGCCCTCACCAACGAATACCTCGCGGGTCGACGGACGCGCTTTGTCCGGCCGCTCAAGCTGTACCTCACCGTCAGCGTCCTGTTTTTCGCACTGTTTTCCCTTCGGGTCCCGGCCACCGAAGCCTTCAAAGTGCAGGTGGACCCAGACCCGGTCCCCGGTGCCGTGGCACAGCCAGAGAAGGCCCACTGGCACTTCCCCATCCGCTGGCTGGACGAGCGGTTTGAGAGCAGCACCCAGCGCCTGGAAGGCCCCGGGGGCGCTGCTGCCCGCCAGGCCCTCTCGCTGAGAATTGCCGGCCTCGTTCCCAAAATGGTTTTCGTGCTGCTGCCCCTCTCGGCGGTCCTCTTCAAACTCTTCTGGTGGAAGCGCTACTTCATTGAGCACCTGGTCTTCACGTTGCATTTGCACAGCTTTGTCTTCGCCGCCGGGCTGCTCACCTTGCTGTCGACAGCCCTCTTGCCCGTCTTCTTCCTCTGGACGGCTGCCTACGGGGTGCTGGCCTTCAAGCGCGTCTACAAAAGTGGTTGGGGGGTGACGGTGGCCAAAGTCATCGGCGTCGGCTGCTGCTATCTCCTCCTCTTCTCGGCCGTACTTCTCGCCACCGCTTTCTCCGCCCTCCTCGCGAGCTGAGTCTGGAGAGACTTGCCTCTTCGGTGGCAGGCTCCCCCCGCATGGGCGACACCGTGTTGGTCCTCAACGCAGGTTCCTCCAGCGTCAAATTTGCGACCTATGCGCTGGGCGGGCCGGCTGGCCTGGTCGAGAGTCTCCGGGGCGAACTCGAAGCCATCGCCACCCGTCCCCGCCTGCGCGCCACCGACGGCCAAGGGCGGCCGGTGGTGGACCGGGCCTACCCGGCGGCAGACGTCTCGAGCAGGCCGCAGGCCATCCAGCAGCTGAGTGAATTTCTCAAAAGCCAGCCGGCGACGGCACTACGGGGCATTGGCCACCGGGTGGTGCATGGGGGGCCGCACCACGTAGCGCCGGCCAGGGTGACACCCCAGGCATTGAAGGAACTCGAAGCGCTGGTGCCGTGGGCGCCGCTGCACCAGCCGGCGTGCCTGGACGGCATCCGTACCATGGCCAGCCTCGACCCGGGCGTTCCCCAGGTGGCGTGCTTTGACACCGCCTTCCACCAAAGCATGCCCGAATTGGCGCGGCGCTTTGCGCTCCCGGACGCGCTCTACCAAGAGGGTGTCCGCCGCTACGGCTTCCACGGCCTGTCGTATGACTTCATCGCCGGCCACCTCGCCCGGACGTTCCCGACGTTGGCCCAGGGCCGGGTGGTGGTTGCCCACCTCGGCAACGGGGCCAGCATGTGCGCGCTGCGCGCGGGGCGCAGCGTCGAGACTTCCATGGGCTTCAGCGTGCTGGACGGCCTCCCGATGGGGACGCGCTGTGGTGCGATGGACCCCGGGGTGCTGCTCCATCTGCTGGGCACAAAGGCCATGCCGCTCGCCGACGTGGAGCATCTGCTTTACCGCGGGGCTGGGCTGAAGGGCCTGTCCGGGGTGAGCAGCGACATGCGCGACTTACTGGCCAGCGACGCCCCGTTGGCCCGCCTGGCGGTGGACTATTTCGGCTACCGAGTGGCCCACGAGTTGGGAGCCCTGGCCGCCGTGCTGGGCGGACTGGACGGCTTCGTCTTCACTGCCGGCATTGGGGAGCACGCCGCTCCGGTACGGGCGGCCGTCGTCGAACGCTCCTCGTGGTTGGGGCTGACCCTCGACGCCGAGGCCAATGGGCGCAGCGCCTTGCGCATTTCGACGCCGGCCTCAGCGGTGCAGGTGCTGGTTGTGCCCACCGACGAGGAACTGGTCATCGCCCGACAAACCGTTTCGGTGCTGGCGCTGGCCTAACGCCCTCCCGCGGGTGGACGGCCGCCGTCGGCCCGGCTTCACCGGGCCAACTCGAGTACCAGCGCGTTGAACCAGCGGACGCCTTCGGCATACCAGCGCGCCGAGACGCGCTCGTCCGGCCCATGGGCACGGTGGCCGAGCCTTGCGTCCTCGAAGCTGCCGGGGTTGGGGTGCGCCCCGTACATCCGTGCGCCTCGTGCGGTGAGGTACCGGTCATCCGAGGCACCAAACCCAAAGCCGTCGACCACCGGCACGTCCCCCCAAAACTGGCGGCTGACGCGTCGAATGGCGTCCGGGACGTCGCCTTGAGAAGCCATCGGCTTGCCAACTCCCCAGTCCTTGCCCGGGGTGACGGTAACGCCCGCGTCCTTGACAGCTGCCACCAGCGCATCGCGGACGCCTTGCACCGAGTCGCCCGGCAGAAGGCGGCACTGGATGGTGGCCTCGGCGGACGTCGGCAGCACGTTTTCCTGGCTCGAGCCTTGAAGCATGGTGGCGACGCAGGTGGTTCGGATGAAGGCATTGGCAACAGCGTCGTTGGAAAGGACGGCGTCGTCCTCCGGAGAGACGGTACCTGTCTCGGCCGTCCGGCGAAGCGCGTCGGACAGGGGTGGCTTCTCGGTGGCGGCCATCGCAGCCAAACCTGGCCGCGCGGCCGGAATGACACGGGCGGGAAACTTCAAGGCGCCAATGCGCTGGAGCGCCACCGCCAGCGGGTAGATGGGGTTGAGGTCCGCACGCGGCACCGAGGAGTGGCCACCCCGGCCGTGGGCCTCCAGTTGGTAACTCTGGTACGTCTTCTGAGCGAGGCCGATGTCCACCTCCACCACTCTGGTCAGGTCGTCACTCAGCCTCAGGCCGCCGCCGTTCCCCTCGTTGAGCCCAATCTCCGCTTCGAGCAATTCCGGATGGTGCTCGACAAGCCAACCCACGCCGGCGAAGCCTCCCCTCTCCTCGCCCGCGGTGAGCGCCACGATGACGTCGCGGGAGAGGAGCGTCTTGTTTCGGGCCACCTCCAGCGCCACCGCGACGATGGCGGCCGCCATGCCCTTGTCGTCGTTGACGCCGCGCCCGTACAAGTAGCCGTCTTTTTCGCTCAGCTGAAACGGCCTGGCCGTCGTCCAGGGCTGCCCCGCGACTGGCACCACGTCGATGTGGGCCAGCAACAAGAGGGGGCGCTTGTGGCCGTTGCCCTTGATGCGGGCGATGAGGTTGCCCCGCCCGGGGCTCGACTCGAGCAGCTGAACTGGAATGCCGGCGGCGCGCAGGCGGTCGAAAATGGGCTGGAGCGCGGCCGTCTCGTTGCCACCGACGGTCTCTACCCCGACCAGCCCGGCCAGCAGCTGCCGTGCCTCGTCGACCACGCGCTGCTCGGCGGCTGTCGGCGTCGTTTGCCCGGACTGCGCCCCGGCTGGGCTCGAGGCGAGCAAGACGGTGGACAGAAGACAGAAGGAGATTGCTGGCCGGCCCATCATGGTTTCCCTCCAGCACGGCCCGCGGCCTCGGTGTTTCTCAACTCGTCCAGTCGAGGACCACCTTGCCGCTCTGTCCGCTGCGCATCACCTCGAAGGCTTGTGCATATTCATCGGCTTTGAAGCGATGGGTGAGGATGGGGCGCACGTCGAGGCCGCTCTGCAGCATGGCCACCATCTTGTACCAAGTCTCAAACATCTCCCGGCCGTAGATGCCTTTCACCACCAGGCCTTTGAAGATGAGGTGGTTGAAGTCGACCGAGACCTCCTTGGGGGGAATGCCGAGGATGGCCACCCGGCCGCCGTGATTCATGGCGTTAAACATGTCCCTCACCGCCTCGCCGTTGCCGGACATTTCCATGCCAACGTCGAAGCCCTCGGTCATGCCCAGCTCCCGCATCACTTGCTGCAGCGTTGTCGTGCGGACGTCGACTGCCCGGGTGGCGCCCATTTTCTTGGCCAGCTCCAGCCGGTAGGCGTTGACGTCCGTCACCACCACGTAGCGCGCGCCGACGTGGCGGGAAATGGCCGCGGCCATGACGCCAATTGGCCCGGCGCCGGTGATGAGGACGTCCTCGCCCACCAAGTCGAAGGCCAGCGCGGTGTGGACTGCATTCCCGAGTGGGTCGAAGAAGGCCGCCACCTCGTCGGGAACGTCCTTGGGGATGCGAAAGACGTTGAAGGCGGGGACCACCACCAGCTCGGCAAACCCACCCGGTCGCTGCACCCCCACCCCCACCGTATTTCGGCAGAGGTGTCGCTTGCCGGCGCGGCAGTTTCGGCAGTGCCCGCAGGTAATGTGGCCTTCTGCGGCGACCCTTTCCCCAGCTTGAAGCCGCTGACGGCGCTTCCTAGGCCAGCAATCTCTCCCATGAATTCGTGACCGATGGTGAGGGGCACCGGGACGGTGCGCTGGCTCCATTCGTCCCAGTTGAGAATGTGGATGTCGGTGCCACAGATGCTGGCCTGACGCACCCGAATCAGCACGTCGTTGGGCCCCACCTCGGGCGCCGGGACGTCCTGCAACCAGATGCCGGGCTCTCGCTTCGCCTTGACCAGTGCCTTCATGTCAGTGGATGACGCCCAAAGTGCGGCCGACCGAAGCGAAGACATCCATCGCGCGGTCGAGCTGGTCGGTGGTGTGCGCGGCCGACATTTGCGTGCGGATGCGGGCCTGGCCCGTTGGCACCACCGGGAAGCTGAAGCCCACCACGTAGACGCCCTGGGCCAGCATCCGGTCGGCGAAGGTGCTGGCCAGTTTGGCGTCTCCGAGCATCACGGGAATGATGGGATGCTCTCCCGGCACCAGAGCAAAGCCAAGCTTGCTCATTCCGGCGCGGAAGTGCGCGGCGTTGGCCCGCAGGTGCTCGCGCAGCTGGTCGCTGCGCTCGAGCAAGTCGAGCACGGTCAGGGAGGCAGCGCAGATGGCCGGCATCAGGGCGTTGGAAAAAAGGTAGGGCCGGCTGCGCTGGCGCAGCCACGCCACCACCTCCTTGCGTCCGCTGACGTAGCCTCCGGAGGCGCCGCCGAGCGCCTTGCCCAAGGTGCCGGAGAGGAGGTCCACGCGGCCCAGCACACCGCAGTGCTCGGGCGTCCCGCGCCCCTTCGCCCCAAGGAAGCCGGTGGCGTGGCAGTCATCCACCATCACCAGGGCGCGGTACCTATCCGCCAAGTCGCAGATGGCGCGGAGGTTGGCGATGGTTCCGTCCATGGAAAAGACGCCGTCGGTGGCGATGAGCCGGAAGCGTGCGTCGCCGGCCTCCTTCAGCCTCGCCTCGAGGTCCGCCATGTCGTTGTTGGCGTAGCGGAAGCGCTTGGCCTTGCACAGCCGGATGCCGTCGATGATGGAGGCGTGGTTGAGGGCGTCCGTAATGACGGCGTCCTCCTCGGCCAGCACCGTCTCGAAGAGGCCTCCATTGGCGTCAAAGCATGAGGAGTAGAGGATGGTGTCCTCGGTGCCGAGAAAGGCGGACAGCCGCGCCTCGAGCGTCTTGTGGAGCTCCTGCGTCCCGCAGATGAAGCGCACCGAGGCCATGCCGAAGCCGTAGCGCTCCAGCGCCCTCTGCGCTGCGGCGATGACGTCCGGATGGTCGGCCAGGCCAAGGTAGTTGTTGGCGCAGAAGTTGAGCACCTCACCTGCACCTTCGACGCGGATGAGGGCACTCTGCGGCGAGGTGATGATGCGCTCTTTCTTGAAGAGGCCGCTCTCGAGGAGTTTGGCCGTCTCTGCGCTGAGGTGCTGCAGAAGGGTGGCGTCCATGGAGGCTCCGGCGGGCGAGCGTCCCGCGCGAGGCCGCTTAGCATGCCCCCGTCCACAGAAGGGAGGGGCGGCTGACGGCCGGGGCATGTCCTTTCTGCTGGGTGGCGAAGGACGCTAAAGAGGGATGCGGTGAGGCCAGACAAAGCACCCACGGCGACGAGGCGCGAGCGCCGGACGCTGGTGGTGGCCGTGCTGGCCAGCCTTCTCGTCCATTTGGGCCTGCTGGTGCTGGGCTGGAAGCCGCCCGTGCCACCGCCTCGGCCGCTCCAGCAGCCGCTGAGCGTGACGATTGTGGACGTCCCGGTCCCGCGCTTACACCGGGCTCGCCCCATTTCCCCTGTAGCCGGGCCTGGGGGGCAGACCTCCCGGGGGGCGGGCGCGGCCGCGGGTTTGGCGCGGCCAGGCGGCGCAGCGGGCTTCACCGTGCAGCCCGACACCCCCTTCGCCGTGCCCGGAGCACCACCCGCCGTCCCGTCGCTGGAGGCCGTCTCCGACGCTGTGGCACAGGCGATGGTCATCCGCCGCGGGCCCCAACACCCGCCGGGAACCTCCGCCGCGGAGAGACTGGCCGAGTCGCTTCATCGGGGCGCCGGCGCGATGACCGTCCTGCGGAGCGGCTTTTGGGACGCCTACTTCACTGAGTTGCGACGGCTGCTTTTGGGGATGTTTTCCGTGGAGCACGTCCGCGCCCATGCCAGCAAAGCCACCTTGCGCATCCGCCTCGTGCTGGACGTGGAGGGCCTCCTGCGCGACTTCGACATTGTCATCCCCTCGGGGGACGGCGTCATGGACGCGGACGTCGAGCGGGCGCTGAACTTGGGGGTGCAATTTCCGCCGCCCCCGTTGCACGTCATGGGAGGGAAAGTTGAATTGGTGACGGAGTGGGAATTCACTGTGCACCCCGGCCTCGCGCCCGCGCAGGGGGAGTTGAGTTGGGGGGGACTCGGCGGCGGCCTGACCTTCGACATGCTGACGCTGGCCAATCCCGGGGTGAATTTGAAGCCCCTGGAGCGAAATGTCGTCCTGGCCAGCTTCTGGACGCGCTAGGCGTCAGCCAGGCGGACGCACGGCACGCCCCGTCAGCCGGCCGGGGCGAGGGTGGTGTGCACCTCGAGGTTGTTTCTCAGCGTCTGATGGACGGGGCAGCGCTCGGCAATGTCCACCAGGTGCTTCCGCTGGTCCTCGGAGAGTGGCCCCTTGAGTTCGAGCGTCCGCTCGATGCGCTCGATGGAAGAGTCCTTCTTCTCACAGTTGACGCAGTCGTCGCGGTGGACGCGGCTGTGCCGTAGCCGCACCGTCACGCCCTCCAGGGGCCATTTGCGCCGGTCGGCATACAGGCGCAGCGTCATGCTGGTGCACGCGCCGAGGGCGCCAAGCAGCAAGTCGTAAGGCGTCGGCCCCTCTCCGGTGCCACCCACGGCGGTGGGCTCGTCGGCCACCCAGGCGTTGGGACCGGCCTGAATCTGCTGGCGCAGTCCGGTTGGGCCGCCATGGACCACCACTTCAGGGACCACTGGTGCTTCCATGACGCCTCACCTCGTCGGGGGGGACAGCGACCACGGGTTGCTTGTCAGTCTAGCCCGTCAGGCGGCGCGCGGCGTGCGGGAGGCTTCCACACCTGCTGCTTCGAAGAGGACCTTCAAGTCAGCGTCCACCAGCGTCTCGCGCTCGAGGAGAAGTCGAGCCGCGCGGTCCAGTGTCTGCCGCCGAGCGCGCAGCGTGGCCTCGGCCCGCGCAGCGGCTTGGCTGACAATCTCCCGGACAGCGAGGTCAATCTCCCTGGCCGTCTGCTCGCTGTACTCCCGGCGCTGCATGGGCTGCGGCCAAGGAAGCCCGCCGGCGCAGCCTCGTAGGTCACCGGGCCCAGCGCCGGCACCATCGCGAAGCGCGTCGCCATGTCCCGCGCAATGTCCGTCGCCCGCGACAAGTCGTCCGCGGCGCCGGTGGAGGTGTGCTGGAAGATGAGCGTCTCGGCGGCTCGTCCCCCGAGCAACACCGACAGCTTTCCCTCCAGCTCGGACCGGCGTCATGAGAAAGCGATCCTCTGTGGGCCGCTGCATGGTGTAGCCCAGCGCCCCCATGCCGCGCGGAATGATGCTAGACTTTTTGCACCGGATCGCTGCCCGGCGTGGCCGCGGCCACCAGGGCATGGCCCATTTCGTGGATAGGCCACCAATTCGCGCTCCTGGGCGTTCAGGATGCCGTGCTCTTCTTCTCGAATCCGGCGACGATCCGCTCGATGCGCCGCGTCGAAGTCCTCCCGCTCCACCGCCGTCCGCGTGCCGCCGCGTGGCGGCCAGCGCCGCTTCATTCACCAGGTTGGCGAGATCCGCGCCACGTGAAGCCCGCGTCAGCGCGGCGATCGCGTCCATGTCGACGTCCGGCGCCAGCTTCATCTTCGTGATGTGGACGCGGAGAATGGCGGCGCGGCCGGCGCGCTCCGGCCGGTCCACCAGCACCTGCCGGTCGAACCGGCCCGCCCGCAACAGCGCCGGGTCGAGAATGTCCGGGCGGTTGGTGGCTGCCAGCAGGACGATGCCGCTCCGGGTGTCGAAGCCGTCCATCTCCACCAGCAGCTGGTTGAGCGTCTGCTCCTTCTCATCGTGGCCGCCCATCCCCAGGTTGGCGCCGCGCGCCCGTCCCAGGGCATCGAGCTCGTCGATGAAGATGATGGCCGGCGCCTTCGCCCGGGCCTGCTCGAAGAGGTCGCGCACCCGAGCGGCGCCGACCCCGACAAACATCTCCACGAATTCGCTTCCGCTGATGGAGAAGAAGGGCACGTGTGCCTCGCCGGCCACCGCCTTGGCGAGCAGCGTCTTTCCAGTGCCTGGCGGCCCGACCAGAAGAATGCCCTTGGGAACGCGACCTCCGAGGCGGCCGTAGGACTCGCGGGTCCTTCAGGTAACTACCACCTCCTGCAGCTCGCCTTTGGCCTCATCCACGCCCGCCACGTCCGAGAAACGCACCTGGACGTCCGTCTCGACGAAGACTTTGGCTTTGCTTTTGCCGATGGACATCAACCCGCCGCTAGGGCCCAACCGGCCTGCCATCCGTCGGGCGAGAACCAGCCACACGCCCCCAAACAGAAGGACCGGGAGGAGCCAGCTGAGCAGCATCTCGACCAGCCGGTTTTCGGCGATGCCGGAGTACTTGACTGAAGCAGCGTCCAGTTCCTTCGCCAGCTCCGGGCCGACGCGGTTGGTGACGAAGCGCGTCTTGCCGTCGAGGGGCTCCTTGAGGGTGCCCTCCAGTCGGTCCTCCCCCACCTTCACTTCGGCCACTTTTCCCTCATGCACCAGCTGCTGGAATTGGCTGTAGGGCAGCACGGCGACTTGGCGGTAGCCCACCCACAAGTCGTGGACGAACATCACGCCCACCAATGCGAGCACGGCATAGAGGAGATGAAAGCGGTTCTTGGTCATGGTGAAAGTCCTCTCAAAAGCAGTCCCCGCCTAAAGCCGAGCCGGCGCACTGCTGTCCCACTGGGGAGCGAAGCCCGGTGTGGACTCCATGGCGCGCAGCCGGCGCACCCGCTCTTCGGTGGGAGGGTGGGTGGAGAAGAGCCGGGCCACATTGCGCATGCCGCCAAAGGGGTTGACGATGAAAAGGCTGGCCATCGCCGGTTGCACCTGGCTGGGGACCGCGCGCACGCCCCCCTCCAACTTCTCCAGGGCCTGGGCCAGCGCTTCGGGGTCATGCGACAGGGTGGCCCCGGAATGGTCCGCCTCGAATTCGCGGCTTCGGGAGATGCCGAATTGAATCAGCGTCGCGGCAACCGGCGCCACCAACAGAAGCAGCAGCGACTCCAACGCACCCGGCCCGTCGCCGTTTCGGCGAGAGCTGCCGAAGAAGCCGGCCACGTGGGCAATGTAACTCACCGCCGCCGCCACTGTGGCGGCGACGCTGGAGATGAGGACGTCCCGATTCTTGACGTGCGACAGCTCGTGCGCCAGCACCGCGCGCAGTTCGCGCTCGTCGAGAACCTGCAAAATCCCTTGGGTGACTGCCACCACCCCATGCTTCGGGCTGCGTCCGGTGGCGAAGGCGTTGGGCTGGGCCTCGGGGATGAGGTAGACGCGCGGCTTGGGGATGCCCGCCTCCTGAGCGAGCTCGGCCACCAGGGCATGCAGCTCAGGGGCCTGCTCGGCCGTCACTTCCTGGGCATGCTGGGACGCCAGGACGATGCGGTCGGAGAAGAAGTAGGCGCCGAGATTCATGACCGCCGCCACAACGACGGCGTAGGTCAAGAAATCTGGCCCCAGAGCGCCCCCAACGGCGATGAGCAGAGCCGACAGGCCTCCAAGGAGAAGAAGGGTTTTGATTTGGTTCGACATGCTTCAACAACACTAACCACCTCTCGGCCCCTGGCCAGTGACCCTCACCGCAAGTCCGCGTCCTCTCAAAGGGAAGTGGTGCTGCAGGCGAGGGGCGGAGGCCGGGCGCAGCCCCTTCCCCGAAGGCGGTGCTTCAGCCACCCCGGGTGTGCATCTCCAGCCGTGGGTCCTCGCGAAGTTCGGCCACGTCGACCAGGGGCTGGCGGTGCTGCAAGGCCAGGCGCTGCTCCGCCCCGCGGTCGGCCCGCGCCTTCCAGGCCAAACGCAGCAATTGGGCAATGCTTTCGTCGGAGGCACCCCCCCGCAGTGCCTGGCGCAGGTTGAGGCCGGAGCGGGCGTAAAGGCACATAAACCAGGTGCCATCGGCCGTGAGCCGACTGCGGTCGCAGGTCTGGCAAAAGGGGGCGGTGGTGGAGGCGATGATGCCGAAGGTGGTGCCGTCCGGCAGTCGGAAGCGCTCGGCCGGAGCTCGGCCGCGCGCTGCGGGAAGTCCACTGGCACCGGCCTCGTCCAGGGGCTCGACTGGGCCGTGGACCGCCACGATGCGCTCCAGCATCTCTGAGCGCGAAACCACGTCCTCCCGCCGCCACCGGGTGGCGCCGCCGACGTCCATATATTCAATGAAGCGGAGCTCGGCGGCTTGCTCCTTGGCGAAGGCGAGCAGCGAGAGGAGTTCGTCGTCATTGCGTCCGCGCATCACGACGGCGTCCAGCTTGAGGCCGCCCCAAGCCAGGTCTCGCACCGCGCCGATGCCGGCCAGCACCCGGGCATGCTCGTCGCGGCGGGTGAGGGCGACGAAGCGCTCTGGACGCAAGGTGTCGAGGCTAACCGTGACGCGCGTCAGGCCGGCCCTTCGCAGAGGCAAAGCCAGCTGCGACAGCAGCACCCCATTGGTGGTGAGGGCGAGGTCAGAAAGCCCCGGCTGGGCCGCCAGCCGACGCACCAGCTCCGGCAACTCATGGCGCAGCAGCGGCTCCCCGCCGGTGAGCCGGATGCGGTCCACCCCCAGCGAGGAGAAAATGCTGACCACCCGAGAGAGTTCCTCGAAGCTGAGCAACTCCGAGCGTGGCAGCCAGACGTAGTCCGGCTCGGGCATGCAGTAGCTGCACCGCAGGTTGCAGCGGTCGGTGACGCTCAGCCGCAAGTTACGCAGTGGCCGACCGAGGGCGTCGCGCAGCGGTGCGGGAGAGGCGTCGGGATGGGCAATCATCGGCTACGCAAGAAAGACAGGCTTAAGCGAGCTTCCAGGCATTTTCCACACTTCGCCCAGGGTTTCGACGCACCGCTTCATGAACGGCGCGCCACGGGGGTAGACTTCCTTGGCAGCCCCTGTTGGCCCCGCAGGGGGAGCCGTCCAGGGTGGCTGGGAGCGTCGGGGCCGGGACTTCGGCGTCAATATGGAGCTGGACGAGTTGCGGGCTGCCATCGATGCGGTGGACGACGAGCTGCTGCGACTCCTCAACCGGCGCGCCCGCTTGGTGGAGCAGGTCGCCAGCTTCAAAGAAGTCCGCCAGCTGCCCTTCTACGTGCCGCGCCGGGAGCGAGCCATCCTCGAGCGGCTGGTGGCGGCCAACCCAGGGCCCTTTCCCTCCTCCGCCATTCGCCCCGTTTTCCAGGAAGTCTTCTCCGCCTGCCTGTCTCTGGAACAGGGCCTGCGGGTGGCTTACCTCGGCCCGGAGGCAACCTTCACCCACATGGCAGTGACGCACCAATTCGGCTTCTCTGCCCGGGCACAGCCGGTGGGTACCATCGCTGGCGTCTTCACCGAAGTGGAGCAGGGGCGCGCGGACTTCGGCGTCGTTCCGGTGGAAAACAGCACCGAGGGCGCGGTGCTGCACACCCTGGACACGTTTCTGGACTCCCCCCTCAACATCTCCGGGGAAATCATTCTGGACATTACCCAGTGCCTGTTGGTGCGCCCGGGCCTGGAACTGCCGGCGGTCCAACGCGTCTACAGCCATCCGCAAGCCTTGGGGCAGTGCCGACGCTGGCTGGCCGCCAACCTGGCGCACGCGGCACAGGTGGAAACGCCCAGCACCGCCGAGGCGGCCCGGGTGGCGCGCGAGGACGCCAACGGGGCGGCCATTGCCTCGGAGTTGGCCGGGCGCCTGCATGACCTGGTCGTCGTGGCCGAGGGCATCCAGGACTTGGCCGACAACGCGACACGCTTCCTGGTCATCGGCCGCGAGCAAGGGCGCGCCACCGGCAAGGATAGGACGTCCGTCCTGCTGTTGGTAAAGGATGGCCCGGGGGCGCTGTTGCGGCTGCTTCAGCCCTTCTCCGACGAAGGCGTCAACCTCACCAAGATTGAAAGCCGCCCGAGCCGACGCCGGCCGTGGGAGTCGGCCTTCTTCGTGGACATGGAGGGCCACGTCGAGGACGCACCCGTGGCCAAAGCCTTGGCCACATTGGCCGGGCAGGCCGAGACCTGCAAGGTGTTGGGGAGTTACCCGCGGGCGGACCGCGCGCGTCCCTGAAAGCGGCCGGGGCCCTTAGAGAACTTCCACCGGAGGCGACTCCTTGGCGCTCCCGGCATGCATCGCCGCGGCGTAGTCCGTGTCCAGCTTTCCGGTGGCCACTGGCAGCTCTCGGTCCGCTGCAATGGCAATGCTGCGGTAAATGCCAGGCTTGTCGAGTGTCACCCTGGCTTCCAGTCCGTCCCTGGAATGCAGGCAGGTGGCGCTTTGGGCGCACGCAAAAACCATTTCGTCGGCACCCCGGTAGACGCGCAGGTCCCCCAGCTTCCCGCGGGGCACCTTGGCCACCAGGTGCAGGACGTCGCCGGGCGCCGCGGAGACCCCCCGCGCGAGGCGCGGACGGCGACGCCAGAGCCACGCTCCACCTGGACGGTGGCGAGCTCAAGCGTCTCAGGGCCCCCGAAGGACGAGGTGAGGAAGAAGACGGCGAGCGCTGCGGCGGAAGCCCCAAACGCGGCGAAGGCTGCCCAGGGACGTGGGCGGCGGGCGTCCTGACCCCGCTGAATGCGCGCCCACACCTTCGCCTCCCAATTCCCGGCTGGGCTGTAGCTGTCCCGAGCGTCTTTGAGTGCCGAGGCGAGTGCTGCGTAGCTGGCCCGTGCGCTTTGGCAATCCGGACAGCTGTCGAAGTGGGCGTCCAAGGGCTCACCGGCGACGAAACGCACCAGGCCCTCCTGCTCAAAACGCTGACAGTGCGTCATGGCGTGACTCCCGCGGCCTCGAGGCACTGGCGAAGCCCCTTCATGGCGCGCGCGACGCGCATTTGCAGCGTGGCGGCACGGACGCCCGTCATTTGGGCCATCTCCTGGTAACTCAGTTGCTCCATGAAGCGCAGCAGGATGGCCTCACGCACCTCGACGTCCAGACGTCCGAGGCAGCCGGCAAGGTGCTTGCCGATGGAGCCGACCTGAAGCTGCTCCTCCATCGTCGGCTGGTCGGTCGCGACGTCCGGCGGCGACTCGCTCTGTTCCACGTGTTTGCCTTCGCGTCGACGCATCTTCAACGTGTCCAGACACCGGTGTCGTGCGATGCCCTGCAGCCAATTGCGAAGCGAGGAACGTCCGCGGTAGCGCCCGAAGTCTGAGTAGGCCTGAACAAACGTCGTTTGTTGGACGTCCTCGGCGAGCGTCGAATCGCCCAGCATGTGGCGGCAGTAGTTGTAGAGGGACTTTCCATAGAGGCCCATCAGAAGCGTCAGCGCCCCTTTGCGGTCATTCCGGGACAGGGCCTCAAGCACCGCTGCCTCAGAGTCCGCACTGTCCTGCATGTGGAAGGGCCTTGCGCGGCGGTGTGGGTGAATGTGTCCAACCACACCGTACGGGTGAGACCCTTGTCGGTCAAGCAACTCAAGAGACATGTGCCTTCTTGGGGAGAGAGGCGACAAGGGCCCGGCAGATGCCACAGCCCCTGGAGGATGACCCCGGGCGTCCTGGTGGTGGACGGCAGGCAGCCGGCGCCTTTCTGGCGATGCCCGCAGCGCCCCGTCGACTCCAAGCGACGGGGCTTTGCGGCCGGGCGGAGGGCCTGTCACTGGGCGAAAGCTCCTTTGCCGGAGCCCTCTCTCTGGGGGGCAGTCGACCGCCGTCCTGCGGCTAGCGGCGGCGGTCGACGAGCCCGGGTCCCGGCCGTGCGGCAGCCCCCAACTCCGTGTGCTTCTGTCGTTGGAGCCGTGGCGCATCCACCACGCCGGGACTTCCTGCGACGAAAAACGCTGCCCATCGCGCGGGGGGCTCGCTGCGGGCCAGCTGGCGCTGGACTTTGGCCAGGGCGCCGGCCGGGTCGTCGAGTCCGCCCTGCAGGTAGAAGGCCCGGACAACCTCGAAGGCGAACGCGTCTTCGACGGACCGCAGGGTGGCCAACACTGCATGGCTGCCCGCGCGGAGGAATGCGGTGGAGAGTGTTTCTGCCGCCGTGGTTTTCAGCTGCGTGCCCGAGTGGCAGCTGGCGAGCACCACCAAATCCGCGTGGAGGCGCCGCTGGAGAATGTCGGTCACCGTGACGTTGCGGTCGGCGAGAACCAAGGCCGGCCCGGCCACCTCCACCAGCGTATGGGTGGCGAAGTGCAAAAGGTGCCCTCCGGAATTGGCGAGGGCAGCCTGCGAAGCAGCTTCCCCCAAGCGGACTTCGGCCCCGTCAGCCGGCCGGTCCATTCGGCCTCGGTGCGGGCGGCAGGCAAGTCCTGGAATGGGTCGGCCAGCACCACGCCACCGCGAGGGCTTTCGCCGGTCCGCCGAACGGTGGCTGCCGAAACGTCCGGCGCAATGCTGACGACGGCCCGGTCGACCAGTCGGCCTTCCCCCAACGGCAGCGCGGCAACTGGGAAGCCGCGCGCGCAGCTTGGCAGGATGATGGCGAAGCGCGGTCCCAAGCGCGCGAGCGTCGAGGCGGGAAACATCTCGCCCCCAGTTGCCGTCCCACATCGTCGTCGAAGCCCTCTCCGAATTTGTTCATCAAGGCGCAGAAGGTGTCGGGTGCCAGCTTGACCGAGACCAGCTGAAGGCCTTCGGCGGAGTGGACCAGGGCCCAGGAATGCGTCTCGGTGCGGACGAAGGCGACAAAGCGGGCGTCCCGGCTGGAGACGCTTTCCTGGCCGGTCAGCGCGCGGGTTGCTTCGTTCAGCTTTTGTGCTGCCGCGCTTCGGTCGAGCGCATCGCTGACCCGATGGCCGGCCCCGTTGGAGGCTTCAGCGACTTCCTCCACCAGGCGACTGGCCAGGGAGCGCTGCAGTGTGGCCAGCGCCGCTTCGGCATTTCCCGCTTCGGCGTAAATCTCGAAGAGGGCATCAAAAGGGCTCTCCCGGTTGCCGGTGGAGACTGCCCGGAGACTCGCATTGCCGAGTTGGTTCCGCTGAGATTCGATTTGTGAAATTGCCTCCTCCAAGAAGGTGATAGCCGCCTCGACGTCCCCCAGGCGCCAAACGGTCAACCCCAACTCGGTCTGCACCTCCCAACGGCGGTTGGGCGGCAACAGCTCGAGCGCCTGGGTCAACAGGCGTCTGGCCTCTTCAAGTCGGTGCTCGCCCCGGGCGGCGATTCCCTCGAGAAAGGCAAGCTCGCCTCGGTCCATGGCTTGTAGGTTGGGGAAGCCCCGGGCCTGGGTCGCAAGGACGCGCACCTGCACCCAATTGGCCTCATCCGCTGCAATCATCACTCGGTTGATGACGGCGCTGGCTTCGTAAGTGGGTCGTCCCTCGCGCCGAGCGGCGAGCTGGGCTTGCTGCAATAACTCGTCGGCCGAGCGCAGCTGGTCGTCGTCCGCCTGCAGCTGCGCCTCGAAAAGGAGCTCCAGCGACAAGGGCGGACTCGCCCCGAGAGCTTGATTCAACCTGCGGAGCTCCGCCTCGGCCGCGGGCCCATCGCCCAGGTAATTCAATGCGCGAGCGAGTCTCAGCCGCGCGTCCCGCTCGTCGGACAGTGCCAATGTTCCGGGAGGCCCAGCGAGCAGTGCATCCAACATTTGGACGGCTTCGGTGTAATGGCTGGTTTGGTACAAGACGTAAGCGAAACGGGTTTTCACCTTGGCCACTAAGGAGCGGTCCGCTTGGCGCTCGGCGGCCTCAACGGCCCGGCGAAACTCATCCAGGGCAAGCTGATGCTCGCCCCGCACCGAGTCGAGCCAGCCGAGGCGGGAAAGCACCAGCGGGTCGCCACTGCTCTCGAAGGAGGAGAGCACTGCTCTGGCCTGGGGGTAGTCCCCGGACAGGACGAAGGCCAGCGCTGAAAGGACGGCGGCGTCTTTGGACTCCAGCCTGCGGCTCAGGGCGGCACAGGTCTCGGCGACTTGACGCGAACTGCCCTCGTCACAGCCAGCAACGTCGGTTGTCCACCCGTCATGGCCGATGGCCATCGACGTGGCGAGCAGAAGAACGGGTGCCCAAGTCCCCCACACGGCGCGCAGCAGTATGCCTTGCCGGCGGCAGGCCGCGCCATTCGCCAGCAGCCGGCGAGACAGCGCTTAGGGGAAGGTCGGCGGGTCGGCCCCGTTGTAGCTGGCGTCGGCGTAAGCGGAATAGCTGTGGGTGAAGACCGAGCTTGGGTTCTGAAAGAAGGTAAAGCGGCTCGCCCCGTCCTTCGAGGTCGCCGTCCCTTGGCGCGCGGCGATGGGGTCCGTCCCGTCCACGTGAATCCTCAGCGCCAATTCGACCCGCCCCGTGCCCGGGTAGCGCTGGCCGATGACGAGGACGCTGAGGCCCGTCACGTTGGCTTCGGACCAAAATTTGGCCTGCACTTTCGCTGCGTAGCCGTCCTGATCGAGCTGACTCTGGCGCTCCGCCAAATTCAGTCGCTTCCCAGTTTCGCCCGCCATGGGTACCCCCCTTTTGTTGGGTACTAGGTTTGGCGCCGCCGAGGCAGCGTTGAATGTGCTTCTTAAAGCAAGACACTCGCCGAGGGCTAGCCTGTCAGTCGTAGACTGGTAAGGCTTTGCGAGTCCTTTGGCCCGCATCAGCTCCGCGGAGGCCTCCCACAGTGCCCCAAAGTGAAACAGCACGCCGCACAACGTATGGGATTGAAGCCTCGCAGTTTGTGGAGTGGCTCGCGCCGGTCGGGGCACCCAGGCGCCTTCTGGCGGTGGCCATCCACGGCGGCTACTGGCGCGCCCGGTATAACCTCGACCACCTTCGGCCCTTCTGTACGGCGCTGGCTGCCTCCGGCTTCGCCGTGGCCTCGCTGGAATACCGGAGGCTTGGAGAGCCGGGCGGCGGCTGGCCGGGGACGTTGGACGACGTCGCGCATGCCCTGCACGCTCTTCCCGGAGAGGCCGCGCAAATGGGGATTGGCTTCTCCCGGGTGCTGCTGGTGGGGCACTCAGCCGGCGGCCAGCTGGCTCTGTGGGGCGTTCGCAACGCGCATGCGAAGTCCGCTGGACTGACACTGGCCGGCGTGGTTGCGCTGGCGGCCGTCAGTGACTTGGCTGCCGCGTCGCGCCTCAATCTCAGCAGTGGGGTGGTGCGCGAGTTTCTCGGCGGCAGCCCGGAACAAGTCCCAGAACGGTACCGGGCGGCCTCTCCAGTGGAACTTCTTCCGCTGGGCGTGCCGACCATCCTGGTCCATGGGACGGAAGACGAGGACGTTCCCTATGCGCTGAGTCCAGCCTATGCGCAGAAGGCGCAGGCCGCGGGCGACGACGCACATCTGGTAACGCTGAAGGGTGGCGGCCACTTCGACGTGATTGAGCCAACGTCGCCGCATTGGCCAACGGTGCTGAAGACCATCGAGTCGTTGGCCTGATGGCGACCCTCAGCGCTGAAGGCGCATGCGGCACCAGAAGGACTCGTGGTGTGGAGTCGACACAGGCACGGCTTTGGTCTGTTGCGATTCTATCCGTGGTTCCCGGGGACCATCTCTTCAAGAAAAAGGGCCACCGGGGGTCGAGCGACTGGGTGGCGTGCCGGGTCCAGCGCGGTTCCAACGGTCAGTCTGATTCCGCTGTGGTCCGGCCTCGGGGCTGGATGGGCACAGGCCGAGCGCGTTTGAGGCCTGGCGAAGGCCCCTGCCCGAGCACCCGGGCTAAGCAATGGAATTCAGGGGCGGCGACTGTCTGCTTTGCACCGGTTGCAATGACGAGCTCTGGGTGGCGTATGGGTGGAAAACGCGGAGGTGCGGCTTGACGTTCTCGGGCAGTGACGTTTTGAGGTTCATCGTCGCCATGGTCATCGCGAGCTCGGTCTTCCTCGCCGTGCTCGCCGCCGGGGTCCGAATGGCCGTCCGCCCCCTGCTGGCGGACTGGGCCAAGCTGCGCATCCAGGGCGCAAACGCCGCCCTCGAGCTCCGGGTGGCGGAGCTCGAGGAGGAGCTCCGGCAGCTGAAGGCCGGCACCCAGGTCCAGCTTCCGGTGGACCTGCGGCCTGGCGCGCATTCGCGGACCTAAGGCAGCAGCGCCTGGGGCAGCCCCGCGTCTTTGGCGCCGGCTTTAACCCAGTGCGTCCTTCGGCAAATGGCTCACCAGCGGTGCCAGGCGGGTGTGGACCAGCCGTCGGGCAGCCGCCAGGTCCACCTCCTCGGCGGACTTCACGCCAGTGGCCACCTCTGCGACGACGTCCGCAGCGACGCGTCCAATGTCATACGCCTGCCGGTAGGGGACGCGGCTGAATGTCACCAGCGCGTAGCGGGAGAGAAATTCTCCCGGGAAAGCGTTGAGGAGACGCCTCTCAATGGCTTTCTCCAAAAGAAAGCGCGCGTCCGCCACGCTGTCTCGCATTTCGATGAAATTCTCCACGGCCATGTCCGCAATGGCGTCGGCGTTCGGCTTGCGCAAAAGGGCAAATTCTCGAAAGGCCGCTCCCAAGTCCCGAGAGTGGCCAAGGACGTCGTCCAGCACCTCGCAGTCCTCGAAGCCGCAATTCATCCCCTGGCCGAAGAAAGGGACAATCGCGTGGGCGGCGTCGCCCAGCAGCACCGCCCGCGACTCGGCCGCCCAGGGCCAGCACTTCACCGTCACCATGCTGCCGGTGGGGTTCTCGAAAAATTGGGTTTCCAGGTCCGGAAGCAGGGCGAGCACGTCCGGAAAGTGTTGGGAAAAAAAGCTGCGGACGTCTTCCGGCTCCTTCAGCCTCTCGAAGGAGGGGTTGCCGGCAAACCGCAAAAACAAGGTGCAGGTGAAGCTGCCATCCAGGTTGGGCAGTGCAATCAGCATGAAGTCGCGCCGCGGCCAAATGTGCAGGGCATGCTTCTCCAGCCGGAAGCTGCCGCCTGGGCCGGCCGGCAGGGTAATTTCTTTGTAACCATGCTGAAGGCGGTCCTCGGTGCTGGTCCCGCCTTCGGCCAGGACGACGGATTCGCGTACCACCGAGCTGGCTCCGTCGGTTCCCACCACCGCTGTGGCTTGCACCACCTGCTGGTGGTGGGTCCGGTCATTCACCGCTGTCAGGTTCCCCGAAGCGACGTCCGCCGTCGTGACGCGGTGATGAAAGTCCAGCTGGACGCGGCCGGTCGCCTCAGCCTCGGAGAGCAGCATCGCGTTGAGCCAGGCCCGGGAAATGGAGTGAATGCACTGCGTGTCGTCCTTGCCGTAGGGTTGGAAAGCCATCGCCCCGTCGAGGGGATGAATGGCCCGCCCCCGCATGGCAATGGCGTGCGCCAGCGTGCGCTCCTCAAGCCCCACCCGCCCCAGGGCATGAAGGCCGCGGACGCTGATGGCCAGGTTGATGCTGCGTCCGGCGCGAATCTCTTCCTTGCGTAAATCCGCTCGGCGCTCCAAGACGCGCACCTCCGCCCCGCGCCGCGCCAAGAAGAGGGCCAACAGCGAGCCCACCAGCCCCGCGCCGACCAGCGTGTAGCGGTCAGGCGCAGACATGGCTGCGAAGTGTCCGGGCGAAGCGCCAGACATCCATGAAGCTGTTGTAGAGCGGCACCGGGGCGGCGCGGAGAATGTCCGGAGGGCGAAAGTCGACCACCATTCCGGCCTCACCCAGTCGGTGAACCAGCGTGCGTGCGTCGCTGCGCAGCTTGAGGGAAAGCTGGGCGCCCCGCTGCTTCGGGTCCTGCGGGGTCAGCAGCCGCGCGCCCTCTCCGGGCAGTCCCTGAAGCAGGAAGGCGAGAAAATTGGTGAGCCGCTCCCGTTTCTCCACCAGGGGGCCCATCCCCGCCTCCGCGAAAAGCTCCATCGAAGCGCGCAGCGCGGCGAGCTGCAGAATGGGGGGGTTGGAGAGCTGCCAGCCTTCGGCGCCTGGCAGCGAGGCGAAGCGCGCCGGCATCTGGAAGCGCGAGGCCTTGTCGTGGCCCCACCAGCCCTCAAAGCGCGGAAGGGCGTGGCCGTCGCGGTGCCGGCCATGGACGAAGACGCCTCCCAGGGAGCCTGGACCACCGTTGAGGTACTTGTAGCTGCACCACACAGCGAAGTCCGGCCCATCGTCGTGGAGCCGGAGCCGGAGGTTTCCTGCGCCGTGAGCGAGGTCGAAGCCGACGCGTGCGCCAACGGCGTGCGCGGCGCGCGTCACGGCTGCCACGTCGAAGGCTTGTCCGGTGAGGTAATTCACATTGCCCAGCAGCACCAGGGCCAGCCCCGGCCCCTCCCTTTCGATGGCGCCCAGCAGGTCCTCGGCTCGAAGCGCGTCCTCCCCGGGCCGGGGAGGCACTTCCACCACCGCCGCCTCGGGCGCATAGCCGTGGAAGCGCACCTGGGAGGCGACGGCGTAGCGGTCCGAAGGGAAGGCGTCCGCCTCCATCAGCACCCGAAAGCGTTTCGGCGTCGGCTGGTAGAAGCTGACCATCATGAGATGCAGGTTGACGCTGAGGGTATTCATCACCACCACTTCTTCCGGCTCGGCCCCCACCAGGCGCGCCGTCGAGGCGGTGAGCAGCTCATGGTAGGGCATCCAGGGGTGGACGCCCTGGACGTGGCCTTCCACCCCCAGCATCTGCCAAGCCTCCAGCGCTTCAATCGACGTAGGTGCGCGCCTTCCGGGGCTGCAGCCCGAGCGAGTTACCGGCGAGGTAGACGCAAGGCTTTCCATCCGGCCCAGGGGGGATGAGGAAGGCGTCCCGGAAACGGACGAGGAGGTCTGCCGCGTCGAGGCCGCGGGCGAAGCGCTCAGAGTCTTCGAAAGTCATCCCTCCACCGGCTTTCCACCGAGCCACGCCCAAGCGTTGTCGCCCAGAAGGCGGGCCCGCGCCGGAGCGGTCAGTTCCGGAAGCGAGCGAATCAGGCTGCCGGGGACACGCCTCGCCCAGCGGGAAAGGGTAGTCGCTGCCGAGCATGACGTGAGAGGGACCAAACAGGCCAACGACGTTTCGCAGTGTGTCGGCGTCGTGAACCAAGCTGTCCACCCAGAAACGTCCCAGGTAGTTACGCGGGTGCACCGGGTTGTCCACCGCCACCAAGTCCGGCCGCACCTCGAAGCCGTGCGCGATGCGTCCAAACGTCCCGGGGAAAGCGCCCCCGCCGTGCGCAAAGGCAATCCTCAGCGAGGGGAGCCGCTCGAGGACGCCGCCGAAGAGAATGCTGCAAATTGCCAGCGAGACTTCGGCCGGCATTCCCACCAGCCACGGCAGCCAATACTTGCGCATCCGTGCCTCCCCCATCATGTCCCAGGGATGGACGAAGACGGCGGCGCCGAGCTCCGCCGCTGCGGCGAAGACCTCGAAGAGGGCTGGGTCGCTCAAATTCCGGTCGCTGACGTGGCTACCGATTTGGACGCCGGCCAGGCCCAGCTGCCGTACGCAGCGCTCCAGCTCAGCCGTGGCCAGCGAGGCGTCCTGCATGGGAAGCGTCCCGAGGCCGAGGAAGCGCTTGGGCCGACTGCGCACCACGCTGGCCAGGTGGTCATTCAGGTGGCGGGCCAATTCGAGGGTGTCTTTGGGCTTGGCCCAGTAGGAAAACATGACCGGGACGGTGGACAGCACTTGGACGTCCACGCCCGCCGCGTCTGCTTCGGTGAGGCGCGTCTCGGCGTCCCACAGGTTGCTTTGCACTTCGCGGAAGTGCGTCCCGTCGTCACGCACCATGCGGGCGCGCCCTGGGCCACAGGGCTCGAGGTGAATGAAGCCGCCATAGCCGAACTTCTCCCGCCACCGAGGCAGTTCGGGCGGCAAGAGATGGGTGTGCACGTCGACGGTGGCCATCAGCCTCGCACGGCCCGCGTTCCGCACTTCTTGCAGGTGGAGGCCTCGAGGCTGGCGTAAAAGCGGTCGAAGACCGGGGGCAGCTGCGTGACCAGGTTCTCCAAGTGGAAGAATTCCTCATGCAGCTTCTCGCCGCAGTTTTGGCAAAACCAGACGAAGCCGTCCTTCTCGTGCACGCAGCCGCTTCCGCTCGAGCACCAGGCCCACCGTCCCCGCCGGGCGTTGCGGCGAGTGGGGGACTCTCGCTGGCAGCAGGAAAATCTCTCCCTCCCGAATGGGGACGTCCACCGGCTTCCCGTCCTCCATGCAGCGCAGGACGATGTCGCCCTCCAGCTGGTAGAAAAACTCCTCGCCCTGGTTGATGTGGAAGTCGGCGCGCGCGTTGGGGCCCCCGACCACCGTCACCATGAATTCGCGGTCCGCCCAAATCTGCTGGTTGCCCACCGGGGGCTTGAGGAGGTGCCGGTGCTCGTCAATCCAGCGTTTGAAGTTGAGGGCTTCCAATCGGCTGCTCATGACGCCTCCTTGGGCATCTCGGCGATGCATTTGAGCTCGATGGCGATGGGGGTGGGCAGGCGATTCACCTCCACCGTGGTGCGACAGGGCGGCGCCTGCGGAAAGTACTCGGCCCACAGCTGGTTGTAGGCGTCGAAGTCCGTCTTCATGTCGGTGAGGAAGACGGTGACGTCCACCAGGTGCTCCCACCTTGCTCCGGCATCCTCGAGAATGGCGCGGACGTTGGCGAACACGCTGTGGCACTGGGCAACAATGTCCTTGGCAAGGACGTTTCCCTCGTCGTCGAAGGTGACGCCGGGAATGGTCTTGCTGCCTCGGACGCGAGGTCCAATTCCAGAGAGAAAGAGAAGGTTTCCAACGCGGCGCGCGTGGGGAAACTGGCCCACCGGCGCGGCAACTCGTTCGGAAGTGACAGACGTCACGGAGGACCTCCTTGGTGAGCTACAGCTGGATGCAGACGTTTTGCGGCTCGGTGAAAAAGCGCAGCGACTCGACGCCACCCTCTCGGCCCACGCCCGACTCCTTCACGCCGCCGAAGGGAGTGCGCAGGTCTCGAAGCATCCAGCAATTCACCCACACAATTCCCGACTGAAGCCGAGCGGCGACACGGTGGGCACGCGTCAGGCTGGAGGTCCAAACCGACGCCGCGAGGCCGTAGGCGGTGGCATTGGCCAGCGCCAGTGCCTCCTGGTCGGACTGGAAGGGCTGGAGCGTGGCCACCGGCCCGAAAATCTCCTCCTGGTTGGTTCGGGTCTCCGGACCCAGGCCCTCCAGCAAGGTGGGCTCCACGAAGTAGCCGTCCTGACAGCGGCCGGGGACTAGGACACGTTTGCCTCCACACAACAGGCGCCCCGCCTCGCCCCGGGCGACGTCCAGACAGCCCAGCACCTTTTCCAAGTGCTGTCGGCTGACCAGCGCACCCTGCTGGGTCTCGGCCATCAGCGGGTCGCCCATCCGGAGCGCCCGGGTGCGTTCCACCAGCGCGTCACGGAAGCGCGGGTACAGCGAGGCTTCGACCAGAATGCGCGAGCCACAGAGGCAAATTTGGCCCTGGTTGGTGAAGGCCGACCGAAGCGTCCCGGCGAGCGCCGCCTCAAAATCACAGTCGGCGAAGACGAGGGTGGGATTCTTCCCGCCCATCTCCAGCGAAAGCTTCTTAAAGGCCGGTCCTGCGGCACGGGCAATTTCCGCACCGGTGCGGGTGCCACCGGTGAAGGAGATGGCCTTCACCCCGGGGTGGGCGGTGAGGGCGGCACCCACTTTGGGCCCGAGTCCATGCACCAGGTTGAGGACTCCGGGCGGCAGTCCGGCCTCGGCGGAGAGGCGGCCAAGCCAGTCTGCCGTGACTGGCGTCAACTCCGACGGCTTGGCCACCACGCAGTTTCCGGCGGCCAGCGCCGGTGCCACCTTCCAGGAGAGGAGGTAGAGGGGGAGGTTCCACGGCGAAATGCAGCCCACCACGCCGAGCGGGCTCCGCAGCGTGTAGTTGAGGGCCTGGCCCTCCATCGGGTGGGCCTCGCTGCTGAATTGGCTGGCGGCATCGGCAAAAAAGTCGAAGTTGGCCACCGCCCGAGGAATGTCCATCGAGGCGGCCAGCGAAAGGGGCTTTCCGGTGTCAGCGGACTCGGCCTGGGCCAGTTCCGCCAACCGTGCGCGGAGGGCTTCCGCCAGGCGGTGCAGTGTCCGGGAACGCTCGGCCGCCGGGGTGGAGGCCCAGGCGGGGAAGGCCCGCTCGGCGGCCCGGACTGCGGCGGCGACGTCCACGCCGTCCGAGTCGGGCAGGGTGCCGGACACGGCGCCGGTGGCCGGCTCCCAGTTGTCCAGCGTCGCGCCAGACGCTGCCGGCACCTGCCGGCCGTCAATGTGGTTCTGGACGGTCACCATCGCCCACCACCTGTCCTAGCATGGGCGCCCTGGGGTGGACTGCCTCTCACGCCCCAGGGGCCTCGGGTGAAGGCCAGCGGCGTACTGGAGGGGCAGTCAAGAGGATTGCCGCGGATGGTTCTCAACGTGAATGCACTGGCGCGCCGGCTGGACGACGCGCGGCTTTCCGGGCGGGAGGTGGAACGCCTGACCCTGGAGTTTCCGGACCTCACGCTGGAGCAGGCGTACCGCATTTTGGACGCCGGAATCGCCCTACGCCGAGAGCACGGGGAGCGCGTCGTCGGCTTGAAAATGGGACTCACCTCGGAGGCCAAGCGCCAACAAATGGGCCTGGGCGCGCCCATCTACGGCGTCCTGACGGAAGAAATGCGGGTGGGCGGCGTCTTCCGGATGGCGGGCACCCTTCACCCCAAAATTGAGCCGGAAATTGCCTTCCATTTCGCAGAAGGGCTCCAGGGGTGCCCGGGCCGAGCCGAGGTGGTGGCGGCCTGCAGCGGCGTCGGTGCAGCCTTGGAGATTTTGGATTCGCGCTACCGGGACTTCAAATACTTCAGCCTGCCTGACGTGGTGGCGGACAATGCGTCTTCTTCGCACTTCGTCCTGGCCGACGTCTGGGCGGACGTCGACGGGCTGCATCTGGGCCAGCTGGAGTTGGCCATGGCGGTGGACGGCGTCGTTCGCCAAAAGGCCAAGGGGAGCGCCATCTCCGGGGACCCCTGGCTGTCGGTGGTGCAGCTGTGTGCCCTGTTAGACGCCCGGGGACGCGCGTTGCCACCGGACAGCATTGTCCTGGCCGGGGCTGCCACCGTCGCCGAGCCATTGCGCGCTGGCCAGACGGTATCCCTGCAGGTGGGAAGTCTTCCACCGGTGAGTGTCGCCATCACGGCCTAACTCCCAGGGCGGCGGAACTTGTGAAGCGAATGGCTTCGCCCACAGCGGGGAGAGCCACGCCACCGCTTCCTCGGTGTGGACGTGAGCAGCTACCGCTTCCAGCCGGCGGCTCGCTCTCGGAGTGCCTTGGCCAGCGTCGCAAGGTCCCGATAGACCTCATCGCGCTCAGCCACGCGCAGAATGCAGACCACCACCGTTTCATCGACGACCCGATAGACGATGCGCCAATCGCCGACCCTGACGCGCGTGAGGCCGTTTCCAATGGCTTTGCATCCGGCGCCTCTTGGGTCCTTCGCAAGGTCATCAATTCGGTCGGCGATGCGCTTTTTCAGCTTGACGTCGCGAATGCCCCCAATGGCCTTCTCAATCTCTGGCAGAACGCTCAGCTCGTAGAGCCTGGGATGCAAAGGTCGCGTCGCCAGGGTTGGAGCCTTGCGCCCCTTCGCCTTCTTGGCTCGATTCACAAGCCGAGACGAGCCTTGGCCTCACTCCACGGGATAGGCTTTTCACCCCTCGCCGCCGCAGCGGCCTCGGCCTCGGTCGCCAGGAGAAGGTCGAGCTTGTCTTCGAGGCGTTCGAAGTACTTCAGCTCCTCAAAGGAAATTAGAGCCGCGGCCGCCTTCCCGTTTTTCTGAATAATGACGCGCTCGTTGGCGTGACGGACACGCCCGAGCAACTCGGAAGCGTTCGAGCGGAAATCGGTAACAGAGACCGTTTCATGAGGGCTGGTCAATAGGTACAAAATGTACACTTTGCTACGTCTGTACGCAAGGCCAGAAAAATGAGGATGCTGTCCGGCCAGTGACGGCCGCCGAAGGTGACGGCGAGGCGGAGGGTTTCATTGGGGCGTTGCTAAGTCGATTGACTGTCCATCGCCAACGTCGGCAACGCTACCATCGTCCGCCAGTTGGGCCGCGGAAGGGCTCCTCGACACCCACCAAGTCGCCGTCACCAAGCTGGTGTTGCGCCAAAGGGAGAATGATGTTGGAGGGCTGAAGAAGCGCCTCCCGTTGAAGCTGGAGATACGACCTTGAAGAACGGCAACGTGCTGCTGAGGGACAAACTTTGGTGACGCCGCGTTTTTTGCGGGTGTCGCCCCCCGGGCCACCTTCCAACCTCCGCTGCCCCTTCCGCCGGGTCGCCTTTCTCGCGCTGGTGACCGGGTGCGCCACGGTGCAGCCCCCCGCGGCCGAGGTACCCGTCGCCAGCGGGCCGGCGACACTTCAGCCAGCCCCACCCCCGGTGGACGTGCCGTCTGCCCCGAGACAGCCTTCCAGCGCATTGGCGTTGGTGGAAGAGGGGCGGACGGTGCAGCGCGAAAAGGGGGAGGGCGGTGCCGCGGAGGCCATTGCCCTTTACAAACGGGCGCTGGCGGTGGACCCCCAGTGTGCCGCGGCGCTGTGGGAAGTGGGCTGGTCGGAGCAGCTGCGTGGGCGGTACGAAGCTGCTCTCGAGGCGTGGACGGCGCTGCAGCACCTGGATTCCAGCTACCCGGAGTTGGCCGAGCAGCTGCCGCAGCTGACGGAGCGCGTCCGGCAGCTGCGTCTTCTCGACGCCCTGCCGGACCCCGGTCCTCTGCCGCCGCGGGATGAAGTCCCCAGCGAAGGGCCGAGCCTCGCCGTGGCCGCGGTAGGGGACGTCCAGTTGGGGATGGCCTGGCCGGCCGGCCACGTCGTCCTTCCGCCGGACAATGCCGAGGACATGTTTGTCGGCGTCAGCCAGGTGCTGGCCCAGGCCGACGTCCGTTTCGGCAACCTGGAGACAGTCCTGGCGGACACCGGGGAGAGCAAGAAGTGCGGAAAAAAGTCCACCAAGTGCTACGCCTTTCGCGTCCCCACCGCCTTTGCCAGCAGCCTGCATGCTGCCGGCTTCGACGTGATGAGCATCGCCAACAACCACGCCGGGGACTTCGGCCCGGAGGGCCGTCGTTCCACGATGGCGGCACTGGACGCGGCCGGCATCCGCCACAGCGGTCCGTTGGGAGACATCGCGTCTTGGGAGGTGGGAGGCCGGCGGGTGGCGCTGGTGGGCTTCTCCTTCGGCTCGGACGTCTACCGCATTCAGGACTTGGAAATTGCGCGCAAGGTGGTGGCGGACCTCAAGAAGCGCCATGACTTGGTGTTTGTCTCCTTCCATGGCGGGGCGGAAGGGGTGGGCGCGGCACGCGTGCCCGTGGGCGTCGAAACCTTCCTTGGAGAAAACCGTGGAGACGTGCGCGCCTTCGCCCACACCGTCGTCGAGGCGGGTGCAGACTTGGTGTTGGGCAGCAGTCCCCACCTGCTCCGGGCACTCGAGGTTTACCGAGGCCGACTCATCGCCTATTCGCTGGGAAATTTCTCCACCTGGGACACCTTCAACCTCACCGGGCCACTGGGCATCAGCGGCATTCTTGAGGTGAGGTTGGCTCCCAACGGCGTGGCGACCCGCGTCGCGCTGGTGCCGGCGGTCCTCGTCAAGCCGGGCCGGCCCGTCCTGGACTCGACGCGGAAAGGGGTGGCCCTCATCCGCAGCCTGTCCGCTTTGGATTTTGGAAGCGCCCTTCTGGACGAGAGCGGCGTCTGGGTGCGCCCGACTGCGCCGGCGCAGGCCACCCGCGGGGAATAACTGGCGCCGTCGACGTTAGGCCACGCGGTCAGGCGGCTCGCGGCCAGCCAGGACGGCGTCGACGTTGTCCAAGGCCCGAAAGCCCATTGCCGTCCGCGTCTCAAGCGTCGCCGTCCCCAGGTGCGGCAACAGGAAGACGTTGGGAAGCGTCCGGTAGCCAGGGTGGACCGCCGGCTCACCGGCATAGACGTCCAGTCCGGCGGCGAAGAGGCGCCCGCTTCTGAGCGCGGCGAGAAGGGCCTCGTCGTCCACCAGGTCGCCGCGCGCAGAGTTCACCAGGACGGCCCCTTCCGGCAAAAGCGCCAGGGTGCGGGCATTCATCAAGTGTCGGGTGGCCGCCGTGGCCGGCGTGTGCAGCGAGAGGAAGTCGCTCACCCGAAGGAGGCTGTCCAGCGTGTCGTGGTACTGGGCGCCCTGCTCCACGGCGGGGGGAAGCCGAGCCGTGTCGTGGTAGTGAAGGGCGACGCCGAGGGGGCGGACGCGCGCGGCGAAGGCGCGGCCGATGCGGCCCATTCCCACAATGCCGAGGCGCTTGCCGGCAAACCCACGGCCGAGCAGCTGGGTGGGCGCCCAGCCGGTCCAGCTGCCGCTGCGCACCAACGCCTCTCCCTCGCTGGCTCGCCGGGCGGCCCCGAGCAGCAGCAAAAGGGCAATGTCCGCCGTGGCCTCGGTCACCACGTCCGGCGTGTTGGTGACGTACAGATTCCGGTCGCGGGCCGCGGCGAGGTCAATGTGGTCGGTGCCGACCGAGACCGATGCCAGCACCCGCACCCGGGGACTGAGGCGCGAAAGCAAGTCATGCGAAAAGCGGTCCGTGACGGACAACAGGATGGCGTCGGCGTCCGCGCTGCGAGCAGCAATCTCGTCGGCCGGCAGCGGCCGGTCCTCGAAGTTGAAGAGCGCGCGGTAGTGGCGCTCGACGCGCTCTTCCACCGCTTCTGGGAAGCGGCGGGTGAGGAGGACAGAAGCTGTCTTCATTGGATTGCCCTCCACCCAGCGCGCCCGTCAAGCGTTGACGTCCACCACCACGCGGCCGCGTGTCTTCCCGGCGAGAATGTCCGGCGCCAGCTCCAACAGTCTCGTCATCGGGACGACGGTGGTACAGCCGTCCAGCTTCTCCCTGGGCAGGAGCTCCCCCAGGCGCTTCCAGGCACGCTCCCGCTGCTCCATCGGCACCAGCACCGACACCACGCCGAGAAGCTTCACGCCGCGCAGGATGAAGGGAAAGACGGACGCAGGAAGCTCAGCCCCCCCAGCCACCCCGCAGGCGGCGATTGCCCCCCGGTAGGCGGTCTGGCTGAGAACCGTGGCGAGCGTCTGGCCGCCGACGCTGTCCACCCCGGCGCCCCAGCGCTCGCTCGCCAGCGGCGGGCCTTTTTGGGCGAGTTCGCTCCGGTCCACCAGGCTCGCCGCACCGAGGCTGGTGAGCCAGTCCCGCAACTCCGGCCGGCCGGTGGAGGCGGCCACCGTCTGTCCCAGGGTGGCCAATAGCGCGACCGCCACAGAACCGACGCCGCCGCCGGCGCCGGTCACCACCACTTCGCGGCCGCTCTTGAGCGCGCCTGCCTCCTCCAGAGCCTCCACGCACAGCATGGCGGTGAAGCCTGCCGTCCCGAGAGCCATCGTCCGCTTCAAGTCCAGCCCGGGGGGCAGTCTTTGGAGAATGGCCGAGGAGAGGCGGGTGCGCTGGGTGTAGCCGCCCCAGAGGGACTCGCCGAGGTTCCACCCAGTGGCGAACACCTGGTCGCCCGGCCGAAAGCGCGGCGAGGTGGAGGCGCGGACCGTTCCGGCGACGTCGATGCCCGGGACGAGGGGCAGCTTGCGAAGCACCTTGCCCTTCCCAGTGAGGGCCAGGCCATCCTTGTAGTTGAGGGAACTGTAGAGGACGTCCAGCGTCACGTCTCCTGGGGGAAGTGTCTCGTCCGTTAACTCAACGAGGGTGACCCGGGGGCGCCCCTCAACTGGCTCGGCGTACAGTGCGCGGAAGGTGTCGGGCATGGCGGTTCTCAGTCGTATTGAAGGAGTGCGTACAGGGGCGTTGCGCCGAGCTTTTCGGCGCCCTTGAGAAAGCTGAGTTCCACCACGAAGGCAAACGCAGCGACGGTTGCTCCAGCGCGTTCCACCAAAGTGCGGGCGGCCAGGGCGGTTCCGCCGGTGGCCAGCACGTCGTCCACCACCAAGACCCGCTCGCCCTTTGAAAGTGCGTCGGTGTGCATTTCCAAGGCATCGCGTCCGTACTCCAGCCCGTACGCCTCCCGGTGGGTGGCGCGCGGCAACTTGCTGGCCTTTCGCAGCGGGACGAAGCCCAGGCGCAGGGCGTAGGCCAGCGCTGCGCCGAAGATGAGGCCACGGGCCTCAATCCCCGCCACGCGCTCGACGTCCAGGGTGGCCACCCGGGCTGCCAAGGCGGCAATCACGCCGTGAAACAAGGCGGCGTCAGCCATCACCGGCGTCAAGTCTTTGAAGACAATTCCAGGCCTGGGAAAGTCCGGGACGTCTCGGATTCTGGCGCGGACAGCCTCGAGGAGGGGGGGAACCATGGCCAAGAAAGGGACTGTAACCTGAGCGCCGGGCCGCGCGGTGCGCCGCGTCGAGTGAAGTGCCTTCAAACTCTGGTAGAGGAGGCCCATGAGCGAACGAGGCCCTAACCGCCCCCGTCCACAGCTTGTCCGCGCCGAAAATGAGGCTCTCGGCATCGACCGTGAGCTGCTGGTACGGCTGCATGAATTGATGGTGAAGGCGCGCGTCCTCGAGGAGCGCCTCATCCAGATGTACAAGGCCGGGCACGGCTATTTTTGGATTGGTGGCCCGGGCGAGGAAGCCTTCAACGTGCCCCTGGGCCTGCTGATGAAACGGGGCCAGGGTCCAGCCTACGACTATCTTCACGGCCACTACCGCCAGTCGGCCACCATCTTGGCGCTGGGGGAGGGGCCGCTGGGAGCGTTGCGGCAGATGAAGAATACGGCGACCGACCCCTACTCGGGCGGGCGGAACTTCGCCGGTCACTTCACCAAACGCGCTTGGAACATTGCGCCCATCAGCTCCCCCATCGAGGTGCAGTACGTCATCGCCCCCGGGACGGCGCTGGCACAGAAGCGTTTCGGCGGCGACGGCATCACCATCGTCACCGGCGGCGACGCAGGCACGGCGGAAGGGGATTTTGCAAGCTGCCTCGTGTGGAGCAGCCGTCCAGGGCAGGAACTCCCCATCCTCATCGTCGTCACCCACAACCAATGGGGCATCTCCACCGCGGCCTCGACGCAGCAGGGCCCGCGCAGCATCGCTGACCGAGGCAAGGCCTTCGGGATGCGCACGGCGAGCGTGGACGGCAACGACGCGGTGGCCAGTTACCTCGCGCTGAAAGAGGCCTTTGCCTACGTGCGCAGCGAGCGCAAGCCCTTCCTGATGGAGGCGATGGTCAGTCGCCTCTACGGGCATTCGAGTGCTTCCGGGGCGAACTTCGTCTCGGGTGAGGTGGACTGTGTTGCCGCCTTCGAGGAAGTCCTGGAGGCACAGGGCATCCTCAGCCGGGCCGACATGGACCAGGTCCGCGCGCGCTGGATGAAGGAGATTGGAGACCTGGCGCGGCAGGTGCGCGACGAGCCGATGCCGGCTCCGGAGAGCATCTGGAACAACATCTACAAGGAAAGGTCCTGACCATGGCCAACATGGCACAGGCCATCCGAATGGCGCTGCACTACGCCGAGGACCACCTGGGCGTCACCGACGTCTTCGGTGAGGACGTCGGGCCACCGCTGGGCGGTGTCTTCACCGCGACCCAAGGGCTGCGCACGGCCTGGAATAGCCCACTCGACGAGCGCGGGATAATTGGCGTGGCGATGGGCCTGGCGATGGCCGGTCAGCGCCCGGTGGCTGAGATTCAGTTCTGCGACTACATCTACAACACCATCGATTTACTCAAGATTGCGGGCAACACCTACTGGGCCACCAACGGAGACTGGAACCTGCCGATGGTGGTGAAGACGCCGGTGGGCAGCGGTATCCGCGGCAGCATCTACCACTCGCACAGTTTTGACGCGACGGCGACCCACATTCCCGGCTGGAAAATTGTCATGCCGAGCACCCCGCTCGACGCCTACGGCCTGATGCTGTCGGCCTGCCAGGACGAAAACCCTGTCCTGTACCTCGAACCGAAGGCGCTGCTCCGGATTAAGGGGGAAGAGTTGATTCCGGGCGAGCCAGGCGACGAGCGGGCGCTGTCCAAAATGATTGACGCCCCGCTCGGCGACCGCTCAATGTGGAAGCCCGACTGGCCGTTGCTTCAGGCCTACGCGGTGCCCATTGGCAAGGCCAAGACGGTCCGGCAAGGCTCCGCGCTCAGCGTGGTGAGCTACGGGCGCACGCTTCCCTTGTGCCTCCGGGCGGCCACTGCCTTGTCCGAGGAGGGCATCGACGCTGAAGTCATCGACCTCCGCTCGCTTTGGCCCTACGACTGGCAGGCCATTTCAGCCTCGGTGGAGAAAACGGGGAAAGTCCTCTTCGTGAACGAGGACACCGAAGTCACCAACTTCGGCGAGCATTTGGTCCGGCGCACGGTGGAGGAGCTTTTCTACCAGCTGATGGCCGCCCCGCGGCTGCTCGCCGGAAAATTCGTTCCGGGCATTGGACTGGCCGACGCGCTCGAGGCGGCGTCGGTGCCGCAGCTGGCGGACATTACCGAAGCGATGCGCGCGCTGGCCGCCGAACAGGCTTAGCGGACGCCGGCCACCCCCCTGGGGCCTTCTGGGAAAAGCGCGCCGCCGCCCTCCCGCCTGGAGGGGTAAGACACCTGTCCCGCCCCTCTCATCCAGTCCCGTCGCATCCAGACGGCGGGGCGTGACGCGGGGGGGGGGACCAAGCTTCCCCGGCTGGCCGACGGCCTCAGCAGACAAGGGCAAACAGGCGGCTGTGACGGTTGTGGGTCGACGGGTGAGGGCGGCTTTGCAGCGTTTTTCTTTGCGGGCGGAGAAGCTGGCTGTCAGGATTGCTTCTGCCCTACGGGGCGAGAGGAGGTGATGCCTTGAACCACGACAATCAAGGCGCCACCTCTCCGGGCGCGGCGTAACCAGAGGTTCCGCGGCTTCGGAGGCGGCGCAAAGGCTGTGCACCCGCCGCCTGGTGGCTGGAGGCGCAGTGTCTGGCCATTGGGCAGGCGGGTGTTTTTTTGGGGGCCCCCCTAGACGGCACGCAATTTCCACCGACCCGTCCGGAAGACGAGGCCGGCGGCGACGGCCACGCTGCAAAAGGCCGCCAACAGCGCGTAGAAGGCACCGCTCGGCCCAAGCCCCAGCCCGTGGGACAGGCCCCAGGCGAGGGGCAGCTCCAGCGCCCAGAAACAGCCGAAGTTGATGAGGGTCGGCGTCCGGGTGTCGCCGGCACCGTTGAGTGCCTGCTCCATCACCATCCCCACGCCGTAGAAGGCGAAGCCAAGCGACACAATGCGCAAGCAGCTGACGCCATAGCCAACCACGACGGGGTCTTGGGTAAAGAAGTGAATCAACCCGGGGGCGAAGCCGAGGAGGAGCAGGCCGACGCCGAGCAGGAAGCCACAATTGAAGGCCGCGGCCAGCCAGACGCTGCGCTCGGCACGCTGGGGTTGGCGGGCCCCGAGGTTTTGGCCCACCAGCGTGGCGGCTGCGTTGGCCAAACCGGCCGAGGGCAAGAGGGCGAAGATGACGATGCGCATGGCCACCGTGTAGCCGGCCAGTGCCGTGCTGCCGAAGGCGGCGATGATGCGCACCATGCCCACCCAACTCGCCATTCCCACCAGCATCTGCAGCGTCGCGCTGCCGGACAGACTCAGCACCTGAAGGATGGTCTTCCATTCAATGCGCAGTTGGCGACGCTGCAGGCGGATGCGGCTGTCCGGGCGGGACAGGCACCAGAATTGGTAGAGCACCCCGCAGCTTCGTCCGATGGTGGTGCCCACCGCGGCACCCACCACACCGAGGCGGGGAAAAGGCCCGAGCCCGAGCACCAGGCACGGCGCCAGGATGCAGTTGAGGCCATTGGCGAGCCACAAGACGCGCATCGCCACCGCCGCGTCGCCCGCCCCGCGGAAAATGGCGTTGACCAGGAAAAGCAGGGTGATGCTGAGCGTGCTGCCCATCATCACCTGCATGTAGCGGACGCCGTGCTGCAAGACCCAGGGACTGCCGCCCATCAGCCTGAGCAGTGGCCGGGCCAGGGTGACCCCGGTGACGGCGACCGGCAGCGCCAGCAGCACCCCGAGGACGATTGCCTGCACCGCCGTCCGGGCCGCCCGCTCGGTGTCTTTTTCCCCCACCCGGCGGGCGATGAGCGCCATCGCGCCGATGCCCACCCCCATGGCCACCGCGTACACCAGCACCAGCAAGGACTCGGTGAGTCCCACCGTGGCCACCGCGTCGGGCCCCAACCGTGAGACGACAAAGACGTCGACCACGGCGAATACCGACTCCATCGCCAGCTCGAGCACCATGGGCACGGCGAGCAGGAAGATGCTGCGCGGGATGGAGCCGGTGGTGAAGTCTCGGTGTGAGCCGCGAACGGCCTCCTTGAGGGAGCTCCACAGCCCTTCGTTCGGGATGGGCGTCGCTGGCGTGACGGCTTCCATGGCGCTCCTCGCTACGACCGTGTTGGCAGCGAATTGCAGACTTCCCGCGCGTGCCTAGTCGAGCGGGCCGACCCGCGCATATCCCCGGTGCTGGTAAACCAGCGTCCGGCGCGTGTCGCCGTGGTGAATTTCCGTCACCTCGCCGATGACGAGGACGTGGTCGCCGACGTCGACGCGGTGGCGGATTTGCGCCGAAAAGGCGCCGGCTGTCCCCTGCAGAAGGGGGACCCCGGCCAGGTCGTCTCGGGCTGGAAAGCGTTGCCAGGTGTCCTGGCGATGTTCCCAGTGGCGGGAAAAGGCGAGGCTGTGGTCGGCCTGCGTCTCGGAGAGGAAGTTGACCGCAAAGACATCGGCCTCGGCGAGGAGGGCCTCGGAGCTGGCGCCCCGTTCCACGGCCACGGCGATGAGGGGCGGGGAGAGGCTCAGCGTGAGGAATGCCGTGGCGGTGAAGCCATCGGTGCGCGGGGCGTCCGGCGCCCCGGCGCCGTCGCGTCGGCGAGCGGTCACAACGGTGACGGTGGCCGCCCAGGTGCGGGCCAGCTGCCGGAAGGCCTCCGCGTCGCCGGGCGGAAAGGATTGCATGGCACAGGTTCTCTAGGTCAGAACCTTCGCTGGCACCACTCGAAGTGGAGGTTCAGCAGCATGCGGCTCGTCTCCTACCGATGGGGCGAAGTGGAAAGCTTCGGCGCAGTCGTCGACGGTGGCGTGGTGGACGCGCGCCGGTTGCTGGGGGGTCGCTTTTCAAGCCTTCGCTCGGTGTTGGCCGCCGGGGCCCTTCCGCAGCTGGCGCGAGCCATCCAGGGGGTGCCCGCCGACGTCGGCCTCGAGGCCGTCCAGCTGCTCCCCCCCATCCCGGAGCCTGAGAAAATCCTCTGCGTCGGTGTCAACTACGTGGCCCACCGCGAAGAGACGGGCCGGCGCGAAAGCCCCTACCCGACGCTCTTCACGCGCTTCGCCAACACCCAGGTGGGCCATGGCCAGGCGCTGGTGCGCCCACGGGTGTCCACCGAGTTCGACTATGAGGCCGAGTTGGCCTTCGTCATCGGCAGGCGCGCGCGGCACATCCCGCGCGCCGACGCGCTGGCAGTGGTCGCTGGGTACAGCTGCTACCAGGACGCCACCCTCCGGGACTGGCAGCGGCACACCAGCCAATTCACGGCAGGAAAAAACTTCGTCGCCACCGGCGGCTTTGGCCCTTGGCTGGTGACGGCCGACGAGATTGCGGACCCTTCGAAGCTGACTGTCATCGGCCGCCTCAATGGCCAGCAAATGCAGCGCTCGGGGACGGACCTGCTCATCTTCGACATTCCTGAACTCATCGCCTACATCACCACCTTCACCGAGCTTGTCCCGGGCGACGTGGTGTCGACCGGGACGCCGGGAGGGGTGGGGAGTAAACGCACGCCGCCGGTCTGGCTGAAGCCGGGCGACATCTTCGAAGTGGAAGTCACCGGTGTCGGCGTCCTGCGAAACGCGGTGGTGGAAGAGGCGGGCTGACTGCAGTCCGCCCCCCGCCGGGGGGTTTTTCCCACAGGAGTCATTTTTGACTGGAAGGCGGGAGCTGTACCCCCCAGACGGAGGGAAGACCTGTTGAACTTCTCGGGGGTTAGCGTGCGGATCGACCCTTGCAAACCCACAGGTTGTGAACAACCGCGTCGTCCTCATTGGAGCTCAGCAAGACTTCTTCCTCGACTTGCTGGAGATGTTGGTTCCAGGCGGCGCGGCTGAACCCTTGGTTTCCCTGGACGAGCATGCGCCGGGCCAGTTGCCGCCCCCGCCGGCCGCTGCCTTCGAAGTGTGGTTTGTCGGCAGCGACATCGACGGCCTGAATGAGGTGCGTTCGATGCGGGCCTGCGGAGAGCCGCCGGCGGTGGCCTTCCTCAACGTCTGCGGCGTGGAAGACCAAGTCTTGGCCCACGCCGACCGCCTGCTTTCGGAGGACCCTCGCCTGCAAGTGGTCCTCGTCGTCCCGGCCAGCCATGAGGACTGGGAGGGCAGTGCCACCGCGCTTGGGCATCGAGACCAAGTGGTGGTGTTGAAGCGGCCCTTCGACGGCATTGAGGCCCGAGAGGTGGCCCACCAGCTGGTCGAGCGCTGGAACCAGTTTGACCGTGTGCTGTCGCGCTTGCCGCTGCCGCTCTACGTGGCGGAACCAGTCAAGCCGCCGTCCTGCGGCGCGGACAACCGCGTCGCCGTGTTGAAGGATGCTTTCCGCGCCATTCGAGGCTTGGTGGATGCCCTGTCGGCCCGCTGCGCCGAGCTCGAGTCCACCGCGGCTCGCGCCAACGAATTGGAGGAGGCCGGAAACACGTTCGAGGTTGTCGCCCGTGCTTTGGCCGGCCTGCGCCGAATGGAGTCGCTGGTGGAGCGCGACGGCAGTCCGGTGGACTTGCGCCGGCTTCCCCAGGCCTGAACCCCCCCCCCGGGCTACCCATCGCGGGGCGTGACGGGTGCTTCTATTTTGCTGCGGGGAGGGTGTCGGTGAAGACGAGCAGTTTCCCCTCCTGCGGGGCACAGACGTAGGCCTGCCCCAGGTTGTCGGCTGCAACGCAATCCGCGCCTGGTGCCGTCACGACTGTGGCCAGCGCCTGCAGGCTGCCGTCGTGCTTGACGCCGACAATGGCCATGGTGCCGCTGTCCCCCCCCGGCACGTAAAGGTGAGCGAGGCGGGGGCTGTAGGCGAGGACATTCACGCCCCTCCCACTCGTGGCGAGCGACGCGAGGAGTCTTCCGCTTCGCTGGACGTCGAGTGTCGTCAGCGTCCCCTCCTCGCAGCCGACGACGAGGAGCCCTCGTACTTCGTCCAGAGCGATGCCGCGCGCGGCGGCGCACCCATTCGGCCAGCGCGCGACGTCCCGGTGCTTCTTCACGTCCACCGGCACCGTCAGGTTGTGCCGGGTGTTGGTGTACGCACGGCCGCGGGTGGCGTCGATGACGAGGGACTCGGGCCCATCCGGAATGGGGATGGTGCCTGCAGAAACCAGCTTCGGGGCGGCTCCGCCTTCCAGCTTGAAGTATTCGATGACTTTCCGGCTGGGCTCGGTCACCCAGACTTCGGAGGTGGGTTCCACCCAACGCACGTAGTCCGGGCCCGCCCCGAGCTTGGCGGAGCCGAGGACTTGCAGCTTGACCGGGTCCACAATGTCGACCACCTGCCGGCTGCGGTCCGTGGCGAAGATGAAGCCGTGTCCAAAGTCGGCGGAAGTGATGCCCGCCCCATGGCCGAACTTGAAGTGTGGCTCGGTGCTGAATCCAGAGATGGACTCGATGATGTGCGTCTGGGGGTCCACCAGGTTGAGGAGTCCAGTTCTCCCCGAGGGCACCAGGACTCGGTTTAGGCCCGAGGAGAAGACGAGGTCGTCGAAGCCGATGCCGCCTTGGCCATGGGGAAGGAAAAGCGGCGTTAACGAAGAAGCTGCAGCCGCGGCCAACGGGACGACCGCCGCTGCAAGGAGCGTCCTTCGCGCACGGTTCATGGCCCCTCCTGGCGGCTTGGGAGCGCTTGGGCCTTGGCAGGACAGCACGCTGGTGCGGTTTGCGTTCTAGGGCCCCAAGACGGCCGCGGATGAAGCCGGTCCACCCGTCGCTCGCAGCTTTCTACTTGGGGCAACCCTTTCCTTGGAAGGCCGAAATGCCCGACGCGGGCAGCGGCTGTCCTCCGTTGGCGCTGGAGGCGCTGCGGACCGTGCGTCGACGGCGCGGCGTGTTAGCAATTCCCTCATGTGCGGCCGCTTTACCAGCCGTCTAACCCCGGCAGAGCTCATCGAAGCGTTCGGTTTGGCCGGGGCCGACGCCGGCGTCGCCGAGGCGCTTCCCCCGCGCTTCAACGTCGCGCCGCGGCAGCCGGTCCCCGTCATCTCCAACCGCGCGCCGCGCCTTCTTCAAGCCTTCCGCTGGGGCCTCGTCCCGTGGTGGGCGAAGGACCTGCGCGCCGGCGACCGCCTCATCAACGCCCGCCTGGAGTCGCTCGGCGAGCGGCGGGCCTTTGCCAGCGGAGAGCGGCACCGCTGCCTCGTCCTGGCCGACGGCTTTTACGAGTGGCGGCGCGAGAGCAGCCGGAAGCAGCCCTTCTTCTTCGAACTCTCTGGCGGCGCGCCCTTTGCCTTTGCCGGACTGTGGGACCGCTGGCGCCCGCCATCCGGGGACGCGGTGTATTCCTGCGTCATTCTGACCGAGCCGGCGGTGGGGGAGATGGCTCGGGTGCATGACCGCATGCCGGTGGTGCTGCCCAAGCGCCTGTACGACAGCTGGCTTTCCCCGGAGGCGGTGCCGCTGGCCAGCTGGGACGCCCGTCTGGAGGGCCTCAACCCTCCCTTCGTCTCTCGGCCGGTGTCCGGGTACGTCAACTCGGCAACGCACGAAGGCCCGGAGTGCGTCTTGCCACTGGCCTAAAATGTCGTCGCCGGCCTGGGCGTTAGAATTTCCCCCATGCCCGGCCCTCTGGACGCGCTCGCCCACTTCCACCCCGCAGTGCGGGACTGGTTTCGGGCGTCTTTCCCGGCACCGACTGCCGCGCAGAGCCTCGGCTGGCCAGCGCTGGCGCGTCGCGAGTCGGCGCTGCTGCTGGCGCCCACCGGCAGCGGGAAGACCCTGGCCGCCTTCCTCAGCTGCATCGACCGGCTGATGTTTTCCCCGCTTCCTGCCCGCGCGGAGCGCTGCCGCGTCATTTACGTCTCCCCACTGAAGGCATTGGCCGTGGACGTGGAGAAAAACCTCCGCACGCCGGTGTCCGGCATCGCCAACGTCGCGGCCGGCCGAGGCGACCCCCACCTGCTGCCGTCCATCGCGGTGCGCACCGGGGACACGCCGGCAGCGGCTCGGGCCCGCTTCCGACGCGAGCCGGCGGACATCCTCATCACCACGCCCGAGTCGCTGTACCTGCTTTTGACGTCGCAGGCCCGAGAGGCGCTGCGCAGCGTGGACACCGTCATCATCGATGAGATTCATGCCCTCGTCCCCACCAAGCGGGGCGCCCATCTCATGCTGAGCGTTGAAAGGCTGGAGGCCCTCACCGGCCGTCGGCTTCAGCGGATTGGCCTCTCCGCCACCCAGCGGCCGCTGGACGAGGTGGCCCGTTTTCTCGGGGGCGCCCACAGCGCGCCGCCGGCGCCAGTCCCTGCGGCGCTGCCGCCACTCGTCGAGGGGGCAGTGGAGGCCCCCGTGCTGCAGCGGGAGTTTTCCGGTGCAGGCGAGGCGTCGGCCTGGCGAGCCGTCACCCTCCTCGATGCTGGCAGCAAGAAGGCCCTGGTGCTGCGCATCGAGGTGCCGGTGGAGGACATGGGCCAGCTCGGCCCTCCCGACGTCCAGGGCGGCCCCGGCTCGCAGCGACCGGCGGGCCCCTCCATTTGGAGCGCCATTCACCCGCGCCTGCTCGAGTTGGTGCGCGCCCATACCTCCACGCTGGTTTTCGTCAACAGCCGGCGGACGGCCGAGCGGCTGGCGGCGGCCCTCAATGAATTGGCCGGTGAGACGCTGGTACGAGCGCACCACGGCTCCATCGCCCGGGCGGAGCGCCAGAAGACTGAGGAGGCACTCAAGGCAGGCCATCTCCGAGGGCTGGTTGCCACCAGCTCGCTCGAGTTGGGCATCGACATGGGCGCCATTGACTTGGTGGTGCAGGTGGAAGCGCCGCCCAGCGTCGCCGCCGGCATCCAGCGCATTGGGCGGGCTGGCCACCAATTCGGCGCGGCCAGTACCGGCGTCCTGTTTCCCAAATACCGTGCGGACCTGGTGGCCTGCGCGGCGCTGACCGAGGCCATGCACGCCGGCCGGGTGGAGGCCATCCGCTACCCCAGAAACCCTCTCGATGTCCTGGCCCAACAGCTGGTGGCGATGGCCGCGGTGGACACCTGGGACGTCGATGCCCTCTACGGCTGTGTGCGAGGAGCGGGCCCCTTCGTTGAGTTGTCACGGCCGATGTTTGACGCCGTCTTGGACATGCTGTCTGGCCGCTATGCGTCGGAGGCCTTTGCGGACCTCCGGCCGCGGCTGACGTGGGACCGGCAGGCCGCCACGGTGACGGCCCGCCAGGGAAGCCAGCGCATCGCCATCGCCAACGCCGGCACCATTCCCGACCGCGGCTTGTACGGCGTCTTCCTCGTGGGGGGGGACAAGGGCCAGGCGCGGGTGGGCGAACTGGACGAGGAGATGGTCTTCGAAAGCAAAGTCGGGGAAACGTTTCTCTTGGGCGCCTCCAGCTGGCGCATTGAGGAGATTACCCACGACCGAGTGCTGGTCTCCCCGGCCCCTGGGCAGCCCGGAAAAATGCCCTTCTGGCACGGCGACGCCGCCGGACGGCCGCTGGAGACTGGGCAAGCCATCGGCGCGCTGTCGCGGGAGTTGTTGTCTTTGAGTCGTCCGGCGGCCTTGGCCCGGCTGGAGCGCGCCCATGACTTGGACCCGCAGGCAGCCGACAACCTGCTGCGCTACCTGGAGGAGCAGCGCGCCGCCACCGCCGCCGTCCCGGATGACAGGACGCTGGTCATCGAGCGGACGCGGGACGAGATGGGCGACTGGCGTGTCTGCCTGCTGTCGCCGTTGGGCGGTCGGGTGCACGCCCCTTGGGCGATGGCCATTGCGGCCAAGGTGCGCCAACAGACGGGACTGGACGTCGACACCACCTGGACCAACGACGGCATTGTGGTGCGCTTCCCAGAGTCGGAGGCGCCGCCGGAAGCGGCACTGCTGGTGCCGCGGGCGGATGAAGTGGAGGCGCTGGTGCTGGGCGAACTCGGCGGGACGTCTTTGTTTGCCGCCCGCTTCCGCGAGGTGGCCAGCCGAGCGCTGCTGCTGCCGAGGCGCCGGCCCGGGGCCCGCATGCCGCTGTGGGCACAACGCAAGCGCGCCGCGGACTTGCTTCAGGTGGCCTCCCGCTTCGGCGGCTTCCCGATGTTGCTGGAAACCTACCGGGAATGCCTGCGGGACGTCTTCGACATGCCGGCGCTGGTGGCCACGCTTCGCGCCGTCGGCGAGCAGCGGATTTCGGTGCATACCGCCGACACCGCCTCACCCTCCCCCTTCGCCGGCTCGCTGCTGTTCGGCTTCGTCGCCAACTTCCTCTACGACGGCGACGTGCCCGTCGCCGAGCGCCGGGCCCAGGCACTCACCGTCGACCAGTCCCAGCTTCGCGAGCTTCTCGGTGAGGCGGAACTTCGAGAGCTGCTGGACGAGGAGACGATGGCCCAGCTGGAGGCCGAGCTGCAGCGCACCGACAGGCGCTTTTGGGCCGGCAGCGCCGACGCCGTGCACGACTTGCTTCTGCGGGTGGGCGACTTGACGCGGAGCGAGCTTGTGGCCCGGTGCGCCTCCGAGGAGGTGTCTGCCTCCGTCGAGGGGTTGGTACGCGAGCGACGGGTGCTGCCGCTGCGGCTGCTGGGAGAGACACGCTTCATTGCCGTCGAGGACGCCGTTCGCTTTCGCGACGGCCTCGGCGTGGCCTTGCCGGAGGCGCTCCCCCAAGCCCTGTGCGTCCCGGTGCGGGAGCCGTTGAAGGAGCTGGTGGCCCGATACGCGCGCACCCATGCGCCCTTCACGCTGGAGGCACTGTGCAGACGCCTTGGGTTGTCACGGGGCGTCGCCCGGGCCACCCTCACCGCCCTGGCCGCCGGAGGCGTGCTGTTGGAAGGGGCATTTCGGGCGACGGGAACCCAAGCCGAGTGGTGTGACATCGGGGTTCTGACCACCCTCCGCCAGCGCTCGCTGGCCAAGCTGCGACATGCGGTGGAGCCGGTGGAGCCCGCTGTGCTGGGACGTCTCCTCACCAGTTGGCAGGGCGTGCTGCGGCCACGGCCAGGGTTGGACGCCATTCTGGACGCGGTGGAGCGCCTCCAGGGCTGCCCGTTACCAGCCTCAGTGCTGGAGGCGGACGTCCTGCCGGCGCGGGTGGCGCACTACCAGCCTGCGGACTTGGACACGCTGGCGGCGGCCGGCGAAGTGGCGTGGGTGGGGCGGGAGCCCTTGGGAGGGCGAGACGGGCGCGTCAGCCTCTACCTGACGGACGCGCTGCCGCGCCTCCTGCCGCCGTTTCAAGCTGGGCCGCCGGCAGGCCTTCCCCAGCGCGAGCAGGCGGTGCTGGACTACCTCAGCGAGTCCGGCGCCTCCTTTTTTGCCAGCATTCACCAGGCCGCCGGGGGCGGCTTTCCTCGTCCATCCGTGGAAGCGTTGTGGAGTCTGGCTTGGAAGGGCCTCGTCACCAACGACGGCTTCGGGGCCCTTCGGGCTTTCCTCGCCCCGAATGCCGACAAGAAGGGCAGACGAAGCCCTCGGCCTTCCCCGTCCTACCGCAGCCGCCGGGCGGCGCCCCCGTCGGCCGAAGGCCGTTGGGCTTTGCTTCCAGCGCGTTCCGGCCAGACGGCGACAGAGTGGAGTATGGCCGTGGCACAGCAGCTGCTAAGTCGCTACGGCCTGGTGACGAGGGGCACGGCCCAGGCGGAGGGGCTCCCCGGCGGCTTCAGTGCCGTTTATGACGTCTTCCAGGCACTGGAGGAAAGCGGCCGCATTCGCCGCGGCTACTTCGTCTCTGGCGTCAGCGCGACGCAATTCGTTCTTCCCCCGGTGGTGCAGCTGCTTCGCTCGCTTCGCCAGGCGCCGGAGTTGCCCGAGGTGGTCGCTCTCGCTGCCACGGACCCAGCCAACCCCTACGGCGCCCTCCTGCCGTGGACGCCGGCAGGTGTCCCACCCGCCCGTGCGGCCCGTTCAGTGGGTGCGCATGTGGTGTTGGTGGACGGCGCACTGGCCGCCTGGGTGGGGCGCGGGGGGCGGCAAAGCTGGGTGTGGCTGCCGGAGGACGAGCCCGACAAAAGTCGCGTGGCGCGCGCGGTGGCTCAGCAATTGGCCGCCTTGGCGCAGGCGGCGCAGGGGGAACGGCACGGGGGGCTGCTGCTGTCCGACGTCAACGGCGGGCCGGCCCAACAGCACCCGCTGGGCCTCTTTCTCACCGAAGTGGGCTTTGTCCCGTCCTCCCTGGGCTTTCACCTCCGGCGGCCGCGCCCCTCCTTCGAGGCGCTCCTGCCCACCAAGGGCGATGCTTGAATGCCCCTCACGCCCGCCAGGCGGCCCCCTTTTTTGACTGCTACGGGTTGACGCGAACCGTTCCGGTAAAGTGATGGATTGTGCAAACGAAGCCGAAGTCCCCTGAATCCGGGAAGGGGCCGAACACCACCGGACTGGGCCCACTGTAGGGCGTGGCAGGCAGCGGGTTGGTTGCGGTTGCAACCGTCTGCGTCGTTCGCTCGAGCGTGTGAAGGTTGTAGTTCCCGGTGAATGTCACCGACTGTCCGCGGTTGATTTGGACGCAACCTGGACTGAAGGCGTAGGTATTGCCGTAGACACCGCCATTCGTCGTGCTGATGCCCACCGTGGGAGTCGCACTGCCCGTCATGTCGGTACACGTCGCAGCGGTGCCGGAATCGGGGTTGTTGTTGCTGCTGGAAGGACTGCAACCGGCGAGCGCCAGCGCCGCCAGCACCGGGGCTACAAACTTGAGATGTTTCATGGGAATGCCCTCTTTTCTCCATCGCTAGGGAGCCCGGATGGCTGCTCGCAACGGTTCGCTGCCAAAAAAAAGCGATTCGCGCTTCACCCCGCCAACGACGTAATTCCAGTCATGCTTGAATGGGAAATCAGGCGCCCGACCATTCAGGCATTGGACACCGCCCGTCCCGTCCGTTGCGGGAAGACGGCCGCTCAGACCCACAACACGCGGGCAATGCGGCGCCAGTCCGGTGCGCGGACACGCCCGTCGAGGGGACGCAGCATGGGGAGTCCGCCGGAGCGCTTCTCACGGCGCCCTCCTTCCAAGCCTTCGGAAGGCACCCCGTCCATGTCCTCCCACAGGCGGACTTCGGAGAGGTTGGCCTCGCGCGCCACGATGCGGGCGGCCTGCACCAGGGCACGGCAGCTGTCAGCGTCCTTCGCATCCAGCCAGTGCAACCACAAGCGCTCGTCCTTGGGCTGCGCGTACCAGAGCGCCAGCGAGTTGCCCAACGCGGCGCCGCAGGCCTTGGGTCTCGGCCGCCCCAACTCCTCGCAGTAGACGCGCTCGCGCTCGAGAAACCACTCCAGGGTGTCCGCCGTGGGATGCAGGACGAAGCGACCGCCCGGGATGGGCTGGGCGGCCCAGCGCCAGCCCAGCGCCTCCTCCGAGAAATAGGCCGCGTGGCTGCTGGCCCCGGCTTCCGCAGCCGGCCAGCACCAGTCGTAGGCCGCCCGGGCTTCAAAGCCACTGCGGGCGTACTGAGAGGCGCCCACGTCGGAGTACAGCACCACCGCGTGCCCCCCTGCTTCCTCGGCCAGCACCTCGCACAGCAAGTCCAAGGCCCGGGTGGCGTGGCCTCGGCCCCGCAGTGCAGGCTCGGTAAACACTGAGGCCACGCCGAAGCTGCGGCCCCAACTCTCCGCCCCATCCGCCCGCAGCACGCTGGGGAAGCCGAATGTCTCGCACGAGGAGAGGACGCGGCGTCGTGCATCCACCAGAAGCCAACACCGCATGTCCAGCCGGGGGACGGCCAGCGCGCGAAGCCGCCGCTCCCGGCGCAGGTAGGCTTCCCTGGAAAGGCCAGCGCCCCATGCTTCCGCCGTCAGCAGGTCGCGCGTCTCTCGCTCCGCCTGCGTGGCGAGGACCAGCTGGACGTCCTTGTCGGCTGACGACATCGGGGCCTCACAGAAGGGCCCTTCCTCCCTGGAAGGTGCAAGGGGCCTACTGCAGCAGGGCTTTGCGCTTAGACTCAATGGCCGAGGCCATCCACGGCCCCCGCTGCGCTTCCGGCAGGCTGGCCACCAACTCGTCGGCCCGCCCCAGTGTGGCCTGGGCGGCGGCCTTGTCGCCCAGGGCCGCTTGCGCCTCGGCCTTGGTTAAGAGCACGCGCAGCGTGCGCGGCCCGTAGACCAGCGCCTCAGCCTGTTCAGCCGCAGCGACGGCTTGGGCCGGCTGGTGCATGGCGAGGTAGGCCACCGCCAGCCGGGCCGACGGGTTGTAGTCCCGGGGGAAGTCCTTCCGGGACGCCTCCAGCATTGGGACAGCGCGCTCGGGTTGGCCCAGCGCCAGGTAGGCAGACAGTCGGTGCGAGTCGAAGACGGCGCGCGCCTCGGGCGTTTTGGCTCGGGCGGCCTCGCCCTCAAGGTACGTCGCCCACTCCGCTGCCGCGGCCAGCGCGCCGGCCGCATCGCCGCGCTCGCGCCGAGCCTCCACCAGCGTTTGGAAAAGACCACTCCGGTCGTCAGCCAGCATCGGGACGCTGGTGTTGCGCATCAGCTCCACCACCTTCGCCTCCAGCACCGGCGCAACCGCCAAGCGCTCGGGGTCCGAAGCCGGAAGGTTGAGAGCACACTCGAGCCCGGTGCTGGCCACGGCCGCCAGCGACGTCCCTGGTGGAAGGGAGGGCAGCTCGGCCCGCGCGGTGCGGGCGCACTCCGCCGATTGGTGGGTGAGGTGCAGCTGAAGGACCAGCAACTCGGCCGCTTGGGCGTGCTCGGCGGTGCCAGCAGCCGAGGTCGCTGCCGCCGTCCGGTAGGCCACCGCCGCTTCGGCCCGCTTTCCAGCGGCCACCAGCGCCGCTCCTTCCGCCAGCGAGCGTTGAGCCACGTCCGCGCCGCCCTGCTGCGCTTGGTCCACCGACTGCAGCCGCGCGAGCAATTCATTGGTGGTGGCGCTTCCCAGCCAGCGCCGCAGCGGGGCTCCCGTCGCCGCATCCACCACCAACAGTGTCGGCCAGACATCCACCGGGAAGCGCTGGAGCGTCGCGCTGTTGACTGGGTTTTCGGTGTCTATCCCCAGCCAGACGAAGCGGTCTTGGAGCTTGGCCAAGGCCGGGTCGGTGAAGACGTAGGCCCGCATGCTGACGCAGCTGTGGCACCAGGGCGCCCAGAAGTCGATGAAGAGGAGCTTCCCGCTGGCCCGTGCTTCCGCCATCGCCGCCGGGTAGTCGTTCTCAATGAAGACCGGCCCCGCACTCTGTGGGGCGGGCTGGGGCGCCGAGGCGCAGGCCACGGTGAGGCCCACCAGGAGGAGGGAGGCGTGCAGTCGCATATTCACAAAGGGGGGGAAAGGGTCAGTCGGTTGGGCGCCCGGGGTCAACCACCGAAGGGGCCTTGGGGGGGTGAAAAACTACTTCGCCGGGGGTTCCGGGGCGGTGGGCCTCTGGTGCTGGAGAATGCTCTGGTCAATTTGGGGAAGTGGGCGGATGCGCGAGTTGCTGAGGGTAAAGCGGGTGGCGACGTCGGCCAGCACGAAGAAGAGAAGGGTCGCCACGAAGACGAAGGAGACGCCGAAGACCAGCTTGTTGGTGCCCTCGGAGGCCCACAGGTGCATGAAGACGGCAGCCACCAAGAAGACTTTGACGCAGGCGATGAAGATGGCGGCAGCCAGATGCCACTGGCCGCTCATCGGAATCCGCGAGACGCCGAACGTCGTCATGGTGAGGGCTAAAAGGCCAATCCACACCACGAAGTAGCGGGCGGCCGAGGGGTGGGCAGCGTGGCCTTGGGCCGGTGCGGCGCCGTGCGCTTGCGGGGTGGACATGGTCAAACCAGGTACAGCAGCGGGTAGAGGAAAATCCAAACCAAGTCGACGAGGTGCCAGTACAAGCCGGCGTTTTCCACCGGCGCGTAGTAGGTCGGGGAAAACTCCTTGCGCCAGCAGCGGACCGCCACCCAGGTGAGCAAGCTCATGCCGACGACGACGTGCAAGGCGTGCAGTCCGGTGGTGAAGAAGTAGACGACGTAAAACATCGGCCCCCCGGGAGCGGTAATCTCGGCGTAGCTGAAGAAGCGTCCGGGCAGCGCGCCTTCACGGAATTTGTCGGTGTATTCAATGGCCTTGATGCAGAGAAAGCCGCCCCCCATGGCGATGGAGCACAAGAGAAGCCAGAAGGCGTTGCGGTTTTTCCCCTGCTCGGCGTTGTGGTGGGCCAAGGCCACCGTCAGCGAGCTGGTCAACAGCAGAAGGGTGTTGGTGGTGCCGAGGGCGACGCTCAGGTGGCGGGCGGCCTGGTCAAATGCCTCCGGGAAGTCGGTGCGGAAGGTGGCGTAGCCGACGAAGAGTCCGGCGAAGAGCAGAATTTCGGTGGCCAGAAAGAGCCACATGCCGAACCGCACCGCGTGCTGGTGAGCGGCCGGGTTTCCCTCGTAGTGGTGCGGCGTGGGCGGCGGGGCGAGGTAGCCCTCTGCGGTCATCACCGGCGCGACGGTGGCTTCCATTTACGTCGTCCTCGCGTGGGCGAAGTCTGGGTCATTGACCGCTTCGTCGGTGTAGTCATGCGGCGGATGGGCGAAGGTGGGCGTCACGTCGAAATTTTCGGTGGGCGGAGGGGAGGGCGTCATCCATTCATAGCCGCGGCTTCCCCAGGGATTGGGGCCGGCGATGGGGCCGTAGCGTAAGGACCAGGCCAGGTAGATGGCGATGATGATGAAGCCGAAGGCCAACAGGGACGCGCCAGCGGTGGAGGCCACGTTGAGCGCCTGGAAGCGCTCCGGATATTCGTAGTAGCGGCGCGGCATGCCCGCGTTCCCCAATAGAAACTGCGGGATGAAGGTGGCGTTGAAGCCGAGGACGATGAGGGCCGCGGCCACCATCGCCCAACCCTCGGGGTAGGTGCGGCCGAACATTTTGGGGAACCAGTAGTGCAGCCCGGCGAGGAAGCCCATGATGACCGCGCCGACCATGATGAAATGGAAGTGGGCGACGACGAAGTAGGTGTCCTGCCAGTGGATGTCGAGTGACACCGTGGCCAGCGCGATGCCGGTCATCCCGCCAAACACCAGGAAGAAGAGAAAGCCGCAGATGTAAGCGAAGGGTGCGGTGAAGGCGATGGCGCCCTTGTACAGCGTCCCCACCCAGTTGAAGACTTTGATGGCGGTGAAGACGCCGACCAGCATCGAGATGACGGAGAAGGCGCCGGCGTCGAAGGCGCTTTGGCCCGAGGTGAAGAGGTGGTGGCCCCAGGCGAAGAAGCCAACGAAGGCAATGCCGAGCGAGCTGGCGGCAATCATCGAATAGCCGAAGATGTTTTTTCGGCTGTAGGCGGCGATGGTCTCCGAAATGACGCCCATCGCCGGGAGCACCATGATGTAGACGGCTGGGTGGCTGTAAAACCAGAAGAGGTGCTGGAACAGCACCGGGTCACCGCCGCGGGCTGGGTCGAAGAAGCCGAAGCCAAAGGCGCTCTCCGCCGCCACCAACAGCGCCACCAACCCAATCACCGGAGTGGCCAGCACCTGGATGATGGCCGTGCCGTACACCGCCCAGATGAAGAGCGGCAGCTTGAACCAGGTGATGCCCGGCGCCCGGAGGGTGTGAATGCTGACGATGAAATTCAAGCCAGTCAGGATGGAGCTGAAGCCGATGATGAAGACGCCAGCCAGCACCGGAACCACGCCCTGGGCGGTGGTGGTGGAGTAGGGCGTGTAAAAGGTCCAGCCGGTGTCGGTGCCCCCGTTGAGCATCCCCCAAACCGCCAGGATGGCGCCCGTCAGGTAGAGGTAGAAGGACACCAAATTCCATCGGGGGAAGGCGACGTCCTTGGCTCCAATCATGATGGGCAAGAAGAAGTTGCCGAACACGGCCGGAATGGCCGGAATCATGAAGAGAAAAATCATCACCACCCCGTGAAGGGTGAACATCCGGTTGTAGGTGAGCGCTTCGATGATGGTCGGGCCTGGCGTCAGCAACTCCAGGCGAATGACCATCGCGAAAATGCCTCCCAACAGAAACGACACCATCACCACCGACAGGTACAGAAGGGCGATGCGCTTGTGGTCCAGGGTGAGCAGCCAGGAGCGCGCGGTGGTCCCGTTGTTCAGGTAATGGTGCTCGGGAAACGCGGGCCCGCTGGCCGCGGCGCTACTGGCGGAGCTGCTCATAGAGGGGTCCCTTCACAGGCTGGAGCTCGGTGGTGTCGGTGCGCAAGCTCTTGATGTATTCCACCACCGCCGCGGCCTCGGGGCCGCTCAATTTGCCCTGGTAGCTGGGCATGATGGCCTGGTAGCCGGCGACGATTTTGACGTTCGGCTCCATCATCGACTCGGTGAGGTAGGCCTCGTCGGCGACGATGGTGTCCCCGGTGGTGAGCTTGGTCGGTCGCTGGTAGAGGTCCACCCAAGTGGGGCCGATGTGGCGCTCGGTGTCATTGACCGCGCTGTTGATGCTGTGGCAGCGCAGACACCCTTGCTCCATTGCCACCCGCTTCCCCTGCTCCACCAGGTTGCCTTGGATGCTGACCATGTCGGGGTCAGCCAGGAGGTCGGCGCGCGCCACCAACCCGCGTTGCTGCTCCTTGAGCCATTCGTCGAAGGCCGCCGGCTCAAGCACCACCACCGTCGCCCACATCTTGCTGTGTTGGGTACCGCAGTATTCGGCACACAGCACCTGGTAGCGGCCGGGCTTGGTGGCCTCAAACCAAGTCTCGGTGTAGCGGTTGGGCAGCACGTCCTGCTTCAGGCGGAAGGCCGGGATGAAGAAGGAGTGGATGACGTCGCGCGACGTCAACAGGAGGCGCACCGGCCGGTTGGCCGGGACGTGCAGCACGCCCACCGAGTTCGGCCCGTCTGGGTAGGCGAACTTCCACATCCACTGCTTGCCCATCACGTAGACGTCCATCGCGTCGGGGGGCGGGTTGGCCAGCTTGGCGTAGTCGCCGAAACCGATGACGAACCACACCAGGAAGACCGCGAGCGGGATGCTGACCACCGCCACTTCAAAGCCGACGGTCGGATGGATGACGGGGGTGGTTTGTGTCTCGCTGCGCCGACGGTAGCGGAAGAAGAAGTAAATGGTGAGGGCCCCCACCACGGAGCTCATCGCCATGGTGGTGATGATGACGAAGTCGTGCAGCCGGTCGACTCTGACCGCGAAGGTGGACGCCTGCTCAGGCAGAAAGAGCAAGTGCCTCAGCCAGTCGTTGTTGAGGAGGTCACCGTTCATGCCTTAGCGCCTCGCTTCTTCATCTTCATTTCCCGAGTCCAGAGGACGGTGAGAAGCATCGCCAGCGCCGCGAAACACAACAGCGCGCCGATTCGGACGAACCCCAGCACGTACGGCTCGAAGCGGCGGGAAGTGGCATCGTACTTGAAGCAGGTGAGGAGCACCCGGTCGAGCGCCGTGCCCACCTTGCCCTGGCCCGCCTCGACCAGCGCCATCTTCAAGTCTCGGGTCGGGAAGTCGATGCCGTAGAGGTAGCGGGAGATTTTCCCATTCGGGGACAGCACGAAGATGGCTGCCGCGTGGGCGTACTGCCGGCTCGCCTCGTCGTAGGTGTACTGGAAGCCGAGGGCCCCAGCCAGGGCGTGAATGCCTTCGTCGTTCCCGGTGGCAAACGTCCAAGCCGGGTTGAGTGGCCCCACGCCGAGGGCTTGCAGGTGCCCCCGCTTGGCTTCCGCCGCCTCGTCGTTGGTCTCGGTCGGGTCGATGCTGATGGTCACCGCCCGGTAGTCCTCGCCCAACTTGAGGTCGAGGCTCCGCAGCGAGCGGGTGAGCCCGGAAAGCACCAGGCTGCACAGGCCCGGGCAGCGGTAGTAGACCAGCGTCAACACCACCGGCTTGCCGTGATGAAGCACGTCGGCCAGCTGGAAGGGACGTCCTTCGGAGTCGACGAAGTGCCCAGCCTCAGGCACCGGGTCGCCCAACCGCTCGAGGACGTCGACCCCCTTCACCGCCGCCGGCGCCTGACTGCGGGCCGCACCATGGGCCTGCCGGTCACCTGGGTATTGCGCCCAGGCCGGAGTGGCCAGGACGAGGGTGAGGACTGCCAGGCGTGTCACTTCTTCTGCTCCTTCACCAGCATGTCCATCGCAACGTCGATGGGGATGTGGACGATGCCCGACTGGCGGTCGAGCCAGCCGTAGGTGTCGAGGCGCCTCATCTGCTGCAGGCGCTTCTCCGCCGCGCGCTGGTCGAGGCTGAAGGGGCGCTGGTTGACGATGCCCACCTCGAACTGGTTCACGCCGGGCGGAATCGGCGGCGGTCCCACCGGCTCCACCTCCCGGGTTGCAGTGCGCAACAGGGCGGTCGACCAGAAGATGCCCAGCGCGAAGATGACGATGGAGGCAATGCCCACCCCGAGGATTTTTCGGTAGGGGAGGTTCTTGTCCTCGAGGTCGCCGGGCTGCTGGACGGTGGGAGTTGTGTGTGCTGGCGCGCTCATGCCTGGGTGTACCTCAGCGAGTAGGACAGGTTCGGGTCCTTCACCGGGATGGCGAAATGGCCGGTGGCCCGCCAGAGAGCGGTGGCCACGGCGAGGCCGCCCACACCCACCAAGGCCGCCAGGTGTGCCAGGTGCGGCTCCGGGCCAGCTGGGAAGAGCGCCGGCATGATGAGCCAATAGATGTCGACGTAATGCACCACCATCAACCAGCAGGCCACCACTGCCAGTGCCCGCGGACGGAATTTCAGCTCGCGCGACAACAGCGTGAAGAAGGGGATGAAGAAATTGGCGACCATCAGGAAGATGCCAACGTTGGCCCAGCCGCCCTTCATCCGCACCACGTACCAGGCCGACTCCTCGGGGATGTTGGCAATCCAAATGAGCATGAACTGACTGAAGGCGGCGTACGTCCAAAAGGCGGTGAAGGCGAGCATCAACTTGCCCACGTTGTACAGGTGGTGCGGCGTCACCGCGCCTCCCAGCCCGGTGGTGTCGGACTGGTTGAGGGCGATGAGGATGGCCACCAGGCACATCGCCGACAGAAAGCTGCCGGCGAAGTAATAGACGCCGAAGATGGTGGAAATCCAAAAGGGGTCCACCGACATCAGCCAGTCGAAGCTGGCGAAGGTGATGGTCAGGGCGAGGAAGGGCAGCGACCCGGCGCCCAGCCGGCGCATGTGGCGGGTGGGCTCGGGTCCGCCCACCTCATCCTGCTTCAGCGACCAGCGCCGCAGTCGGTCTGAGACGAACCACCACACCGCGAAGTAGATGACGGCGCGGACCAGAAAGGACGGCACGTTGAGGTCCGGGGCCTTGTGGCTCAACAGCTCCAGCTGCTCGGCGCTCATGGCCGAGGACGGCCTCACCCAGGGAAAGACGATGGCCAGGCCAAAGAGGATGGGGAGGAAGAGCGGGATGAAGACTGGCAACGACGCGCCGATGCTTTCCAACAGGCGTCGCAGCACCACCATCCATTTCGCTGCCGAGGCGTGAAAAATGGCATTCCAGATGGTGGCCGTCACCGCGATGCCCACCCAGTAGCAAAACGCCACCAAGTAGCCGGCCAGCACCGTCCCATGCGCCGCGGGCCCTCCGGCGAAATAGAAGACCAAGGTGGCCAAAAGGCCGAGCACGCCCAGGCCCAAGCTCCACCGGAAGGCAGCCCCGGTGCCACGGACGCGGCTCTGGCGGATGCTCTGCAGTTCTTCCGGGTGGCCGGCTACTGGGTCCATGACTGACCCTCCCCCAGCCGTCGTTGGACGTCCATCGGCAGCGTTTGGACGGGCGTATTCTGACTCAGCTGCAGCGCCTTGACGTAGGCCACCACTGCCCAGCGCTCGGCCAACGGAATCTCTCCGGCAAAGCTGGGCATCAACCCATAGCCTTGGGTGATGGCCTTGTAGAAGTGACCGGCCGGCTTGTTGGTCAATGCCACCAGCGAGGGTGGAAGCCTGGTGGCCATGTTGTCCGCCACCATGCTGTCGCCGTTGCCGATGAAGCCGTGGCAGTTGGCGCAGACAATTTCGTACCGGTGCCGACCCTGGCGCAGCAGCTCGGCAGTGATGGGAACCGGCACCTCCGCCACCGGCACGCCGTTGACTTCGCCGTTGGTGATGGCCGGTTGGCCGACCAGGCGCTCGCGGGGCACGGTACCTGCCGGCGGCGTCCGCATCGACCGGCCGTCGGCGAACAAGTCGTTGGCCGCATAGGGGAGGTACTTCTCCTGCACCTCCATCCGCTGCAGCACCGCGCCGGCGCTGACGTCGCCGCAGGTGCAGGCGCTGGCCGTCAGCGCGGCCGCCGCCAAGGGGAGAAAGGCCTTCATTCTACGGACTCCTTCACCACGTTCACCTGCGTCGCGCCCAGGGTCTCGAGCTCCTTCGCCGCGGCCTTGCCGTCGTTGCCCGGGTCCTGGGCCACACTCAGCCAAAAGCCGTCGGTGACGGCGCTGCGGAAGGCTTCCAGCTCAAACACCGCGTGGTAGGGCTGCGGCAGCCCCATCATGATGAGCAGCCCGAAGAAGATGCTGAGCGCGGTGAGGAGCACCGTCGTCTCGAAGGTGATGGGGATGAAGGCCAGCGGGCTGGTCGGCGGCCGGCCGCCGACGTTGAGGGGCCAATTCATCCCATTCATCCACACCATCATCCCCATCCCACCGAACATTCCCGTCAGCGCTCCGGCCAGCGCCACTTTGGGCACCACCGAGCGCTTCAGGCCCAGCGCCTCATCCCCTCCGGGCAGCGGGTAGGGCGAGTGGGTGTCGACATCGGTGAAGCCCTTGGCGCGGACCTGCCGGCAGGCCTTCACCAGGGCTTCGCCGGTGGAAAACAGGCCCAGCACATAGGTGCGTCCCTGTGGGGCATCGGCGGCACTCATGGGACGGTCACCACCTGCACTGGGGCCACCCGGTGCCGAAGCTCTTCATTCAGCTCCTTCACCTCGCTCACCGCCACCGCCGGCAGATACTTCAAGAAGAGAAGGAAGCAGGTGCTGAAGAAGCCGATGGTTCCGGCCAGCAGGGTGAAGTCCACCCAGGTTGGGTAGAACATTCCCCAACTGGCCGGCAGGAAGTCACGGTGCAGCGAGGTGACGATGATGACGAAGCGCTCGCACCACATGCCGATGTTGACCAGGATGGATGCGACCCACATCACCGGGATGCTGGTGCGGAAGAATTTGAACCAGAAGATGTGGGGCACCACCACGTTACAGAAAATCATCAGCCAGTAGATGTTGCGGTACGGCCCGGTGGCGCGGTTGAAGAAGACGAACCATTCCTCGGTGTTTCCTGAGTACCAGGCGATGAAGTGCTCCATCAGATAGCCGTAGGAGACGACCATCCCGGTGACCAGGATGAGCTTGTTCATCGCCTCCAGGTGTCTCATGGTGACGACATTTTTGAGCCCGAGGAAATGCCGGGCCGGCACCAGCCAAGTCATCACCATCGCGAAGCCACTGAAGATGGCGCCGGCGACGAAGTAGGGCGGGAAGATGGTGGTGTGCCAGCCGGGCAGCAGCGAAACCGCGAAGTCGAATGACACGATGGTGTGCACGCTCACCACCAGCGGGGTGGAGAGGCCGGCCAGCAGCAAGTAGGCGACTTTGTAGTTGTGCCAGTGGCGGCCGGACCCGCGCCAGCCGAGGGCGAAGAGCCCGTACACCTTCCGCTGGATGAGGCTGGTCGACGAGTCGCGGAGTGCGGCCAAATCCGGGATGAGGCCCACAAACCAAAACAACACCGAGACGGTGAGGTAGGTGGAAACCGCGAAGACGTCCCACACCAGCGGGCTCTTGAACTGCGGCCACATATTCAAATCGCTGGGGTAGGGGAACATGAAGTAGGCGAACCAAGGGCGCCCGGTGTGCAGGGCCGGGAAGAGGCCGGCGCACAGCACCGCGAAGATGGTCATCGCCTCGGCGAAGCGGTTGATGGCGGTTCGCCACTGCTGCTGGAAGAGGAAGAGGATGGCGGAGATGAGCGTCCCGGCATGGCCGATACCAATCCACCAGACGAAGTTGATGATGCCGAAGCCCCAGGCGATGGGGATGTTGTTGCCCCAGCTGCCGATGCCGCGGGCCAGGGTGACGATGATGGCCAACGTCAGCGCCCCGGTGCCGGACAGCGCCAGCAAGAAGGACAACAGCCAGCCCGGCTGTGGCCGCGCCCAGACGTAGCCCAAAAGCGTCTTGGTGAGGCTGGTGTTGTCATTGTTACCGAGCAGCAGAGGCGCTCCGTCGAGCGCCGGCGCGGCGGCGAGGTCGGCGGCCATCAGGCGAGCTCCGGATTCGGGTTCTTGAGTTTCGTCAGGTAAGCGGTGCGCGGCCGGGTGTTCAGTTCATAGAGGACATCAAAGCGCCGCGGGTCGGCCTGGAGCTGACTGACGCGGGACTTCGGGTCATTCAGGCTGCCGAAAACAATCGCGTTGCTCGGACAGGCCTGCTGGCAGGCGGTCATCAACTCGGCGTCACGGATGGTTCGGTTCTCCAGCCGGGAGACGATTCGCGCCCGCTCGATGCGCTGCACGCAGTAGGTGCATTTCTCCATCACCCCGCGCGCCCGGACGGTGACGTCGGGGTTGTAAATCATCCGCTCGACCTGACTGCGGTCAGCCGTCCAGTGCAGGTAGTTGAAGTGGCGAACCTTGTAGGGGCAGTTGTTCGAGCAGTACCGGGTGCCGATGCACCGGTTGTACACCATGTCGTTGAGGCCCTCGTCGGAGTGCAAGGTGGCATTCACCGGGCAGACGTACTCGCAGGGTGCCGCCTCGCACTGCTGGCAGAGCATCGGCTGGTTCACCACTTCGGGGTCCTCAGCGGTGCCGGAGTAGTAGCGGTCCATCCGCATCCACTGCATCACCCGGCCTTTGCCGGCTTGCTCTTTGCCGACCACCGGAATGTTGTTTTCGGCCTGGCAGGCGACGACGCAGGCGCTGCACCCCGTGCAGCGGCTCATGTCGACGCTCATTCCCCATTTGTATTGCTGCTGTGAATAGTCGACCGGTTTCTGCACCGTCGGCAGCGGATGGCCCTTCAGCTTGCCCTGAGGACGCCGGTATTCCGGCGCCTCTGGGTCCTTCTGGAATTCCTCCAGCGTCTGCATCAGCGCCACCGGCCGGTCGGCGGCGGTGGGCTGCGTCTGGGTGGTGACGACGGTGTACGTCCGCCCGGTGGGGGCCAGCTGCAAGCCGGTCCGGAACCAGGGAGCCGAGGCGGTGCGGATGCGGCCAGCGTCGAATCCCACCACCCGAGGGGCATCCACCTCGAAGAGAAGCTCCACCACCGATTTGCCGTAGCCGAGCTGCACCGTCACCGCGTCATCCGCGCAGCCCGGCTGCACCAACGCCGGTGCCTCCACCGAGCGCCCGTCGACGGTGAGGGTGACGAGGTCAAACGTCCGAGAAATGGGGTCATACTGCTTGACGCCGTACTTGGCTGCCGTGGCTTCGCTCAGCAGCGCGACGTTGTCCCACACCACTTTGGTCACTGGGTCGGGAAGCTCTTGCAGCCAGGCGTTCTGTCCCCAACGCCCATCGAAGACTTTGTAGTCGGTGACGAAGTTGACCTCGAGGCCGGATGGTGTCGGTCGGGCGGCCGAAGCCAGCTGGGCGATGGATTCCGCCCGCAGGACGGGCGAGGCGAAGGGGCGTTGCGTCTGGGGCACCACGCCCGCGGAAAGCCAGGTCTCCCAGGCCGTCTCGAAGTCCGGGCCCGGGTTCCGCGTTTTCCAAGTGGCCCGCACGGCGTCATAGGGTTTGAGTTCGGGCCGGTCGACAAAGGCCTCCAGCACTTCAATCTCGCTCAGTCCGCCGTAAAGGGGCGAGATGAGGGGCTGCACCACGCTGGCGGTGCCGTCCAGAGCGCGGACGTCTCCCCAGGTTTCGAAGGGGTGGGCCGCCGGAATAAACCAATTCGCCAGCTGCCCGGTCTCGTCCTCGTACTGGCCCCAGTAGACGACGTTGGGCACCTTCTTGAGGAGCGCCGCCAGGCCGCTGTCGGCCGGAGCGCTGTAGGCCGGGTTACTGGCGGTGATGACCAGGGTGTCCACGCGGCCGGCGCGCAGCTCCTCCAGCAGGGGCTGCAACGCGGCCGGACCCGAGGCGGTGTCCACCACCGGCTCGGTGAAGCGCACCGTGGTTCCAATGTTGCCCAGCGAGGCGTTGATGGCGTGCGCCACGGCGTGGGTCAGCGGCGTCTGACGCTCGCCGGCCACCACCAGCGAGCGGCCGGCCTTGCTGGCCAGGTCCTTGGCCACCGCCTTCACGAAGCGCGCGGTTTCGGCGGTCAGGGGCGGCCCGGACACCGAGGAGAAGGCCGACAGTGCCGTCACCGTCTTGCCCAGTTGCGCCAGGACTGCCAAGGCCACGCCCTCAATGTCGGAGCTGCGGGCGCGCAGCCGGTGGTCGGCCATGCCGCCGGTAATGCTCAGCCGCGGCTCGACCACATACAGACGATTCATCCCTGCCGGCGACGCCGGGTCCCGGCGCGATGCAAAGCCGCGGGTGGCGGGCAGGTTCTCGATTCGAGCCTCGAGGAAGTCCGCATCCAGCGAGAGGATGGCGTCAGCGCGTTCGACGTCCAGTTGTGGCTCGAGCGTAGTGCCGAAGGCCCAGCGCGTCCCTTCATAGACGCTGTCTCTGGGAGCGCTGGCGTAGGCGTGGAAGCGGGCCTTGGGGAAGCGGGCCAATATCTCCTGGCGTAGCGCCAGGACGGTCGGCGAGCTGGAGGGTTCCACCAGGAAGTGCAGCGGCGCGCCGCTGCCCGGACTCCAAGCCGAGGAGCGCAACAGCATCGACTCGCGAAAGCTGCGCCAGCTCCGGCCAGCGTTCCTTTCCTTGAGGACGCGGGCGCGGGCCGGGTCGTACAGCTGCAGCAACATCGCCTGCTCCGCCGGCCCGGTGACCCCCCGGCTTCCCGGGTGCGTGGGGTTACCCTCCACCTTTGTCGGTCGGCCCTCCCAGGCCGTCACCAAAAGGCCCGTGGCCACGCCATCGCGGGCGCAAGCGGTCGCATAATGAAGGGGGTTGCCCGGCGCGAGTCCGTCCGGGGTGCGGGTGTAGGCGAGGATGCGCTGCACCGGCTTCTCGGTGCAGGCGGTCAGGCCGGCCAGGGCGACCGAGGCCCCCATCAGCTGCAGAAAGTCGCGCCTCTGAAAACCGGTCGGGACGTCCATTTGGCCCGGGGAGAACTCGCGGTCGCTGCCCAGCGGGCCATCGAGGCGTTCTTCCATGGAGCGCCAGTAGGTGCGCCCGTAGCCGTGCTCTCCCGGCGTGCGGTGCGGAGCAAAGTGGGCCTCGTCCGGCGGGGTCTGACTGGACGGCGCCTCCGAGAGGGGAACGCTCTCGGTGTCGGCGAGGACGGGCAGAGCGAATTTCATCGGTGGCATGTGTCGCACGAGGTTCGCGTGTGGACGTTGTACAGCTTGGCCAAATCCGAACCGAGCTTCTCGCCATCGACGCCCGGTTCCGGCTTCCAAGTCATGCTGGTCATGAATTCCACCGGGCGGAGATTCTTCTCCGGCGCCCGGTGACACTCGAGGCACCAGGACATGGTGAGGGGGGAGACCTGCTCAACCTGCGGCATGTGGTCCACTCGGCCGTGACAGCTGGCACAGCCCACGCCCTTATTCACGTGGATGGAGTGGTTGAAGTAGACGAAGTCCGGCAGGTTGTGGACGCTGTTCCACGGAATGGGGCGGTCTTTGAAGTAGTACTCACGCACCAGTCCCAGCAGCGGGCTCTTGTTCCACACCTGGGCATGGCAACTCATGCACACCTGGGTGGCAGGCATTCCGGCGTTGGGAGACCGCTCCACCGTGTAATGGCAATACCGACAGTCGATGCCTTCGTCGCCGACATGGTGCCGGTGGTCAAACTGGATGGGCTGGACCACCTCTCGGTTGACCTTCGTTCCATAGGGCGAGCGGACCAGGATGAGGAGCCCGGCGATGGTCACGGCCGGAAAAGCCAGAAGAAGGACCACGCTCACCCGAGAAACCGTATTCGTCCAGCGTGGGAAGAGGGGCATTCGTTCAGGGCCTGCGCGGAAGGGGATGGTGGCCCTTTAGGGGGGAGTCACCGACGAGGCCTTCTACAAAACGTGCGAAATAACTCAACGTCTAAGTCGCATGCTGCGAGTGACTCGTCTTATCGCCCACTCCAGCATCGGTGAAAGGCGGGCCCCAGCATTCGGTTGTCCGATGCTGGACTCCTTGAGCTGCTTACCGGCGGCTGGGGAGGAGGCGTTCGGCGTTTCCCCCCAGCACCTGCGCCTCGTGTTCCGCTGAGAGGCCAAGCGCCCGGATGGCCTGCAGCGCGTCCTCGACCTTGACCACCACGTTGGGCATGTCCGAGCCAAAGAGGATGCGGTCCTCGAGGCCGGCGAGGCTTCCCGGCTGTAGCGGGGCCAGATGAAAGACGACCGGGGTGAGGTCGGCGTGGAGGTTGGGGTAGCGCCGCAACAGGGCGAGGGCCTCCTCAACCGCCGGGGCGGCGCAATGGGCGAGGATGATTTTCGCCGAGGGCCAGCGCCGGGCCATGGCTTCCAGGTCCGCCAGCTCGCTGCCTTCGGTATTTCCCGCCACCGAGCGGCCGAGGTGCACCACCACCGGCATGCCTGCCTCGGAAAGGCGCCGCCACAGGGGGTCGAGGCGCTGGTCCGTCAGGGCGAAGTTCCCGACGGAGCAATGCAGCTTGAAGAGCCGAAGGCCGAGCATCTTCACCGCCTCCTCCACCACGGCGCGGACGTCATCGCCCGGGTGGACAGTGGCGCCGGGCTCGACGAAGGCGTCGTCGGCAAACGTCTCCGCCATCCACCGGTTGAGGGCCGGGGCACCCTTCGGCTGCCGGACGTAGGGCAGACTCCAGCAGCGGGAGAGGCCCGCGGCCTGGAGGACGCCGCGTGCCTCGCGCCAGGCGTGTGGGTAGTGGAACGCGTCGGGCGAGAGGTACTGGACAAAGAAGGCACGGATGGCCGCCGCGAGCCGTTCCGGGAAAAGATGGGTATGCGCGTCGACGATGGAAGGGGCCACGTCCGGTTGGGCCTCTTAACCCCGTCGGCCAGCCCGGGCGAAACAGCAACAAGCCCCCTGGGGGCGGCCGGAGGCGTCCTCCCAGCCGGCGTGTTATTTCAGGGGGCGGAGTACCTTCTCCCAAGTGTAGTCGCCAATCTTCCGTCCCATGGCGACGCCCACCACCGTCGAATTCCGGAAGTGGACGCCTCCCCACACCGGGGCGTTGGAGACTTCGCCCACGAAGTCCGAAAGGCGGCTCCAGGAATGGGTGGCCTTCGGGACTCCGGGGCTGCTCAGCCGGAAGCTGCGGAGTTTCGCTCCAAATTCCCTCTCCAGCACCGCAGCCACCGCGCTGGCAGCAATGCAGTGGGCGCAAGGGTATTCAGGGTTGAGGGGCGTCTCCACCAGCGGCTCCCAGGTGGCGTCCGGCGCCGTGGCGTCATTCTGGTCGAGGTCCCCGTCCCGAATGGCAGTCAGGGGGCGCCAGAAGTTGTAGGCGTATTTCGCGTCGAAGACAGCGATGAAGGCGTCCGCTTGTGCCAGGGAAGCCAGGGCGAGAAGGCGGGCGTTTTGCACAAGAGAGCGGCCTCCGACGTCCATTTCTGCCCGGACCGCCGCGGTGTTGAGAGCCGGAGTGGGGCCGGCCCAAAAGCGCGCCGCCTCCGTCTGGGCCGCCGTCCGGGTGGAGCTGTTGCGGCCGCCCACCGCCTTCGCTTCGTTGTAGTCCCGTGCCCACTCGCTGCTGCTGAGGGCGAGCGGTGCAGCGGGACGAAATTGGTCCGCCTTCTCCAGCACCCAGGGCGTGACTTTGCCCCAGTTTGAACCGATGGGCAGGGTGGTGGGGATGTAGAGGCCCGCCGGCGTCAGCGGCCGCCAGCTTTCGGCCGCGTCGGAACCGTCCGAGGCGCGCAGGGCGAGAATGGCGGCCGCGACGCGTTGCCCCAGGGCAAGGCTACTGGCGCGTACGCCCGCGTCCGTCACCCGCACCAAGGAGATGTCCAGCGCGGCGTCCAGACGTGCCGCCTCGGTGGGGAACACCGCCACCAGGACGTCGTGTGCCGCCACCGCCGCAGCCGCTTCGGCCGACGTGCCCACGCTGGGGACGGGCTTCACCTTGTAGGGCGTGTAGCGCGCGTCGACGGCGTTGAGGGTGTCGAACATCGCGACGTGCACCATGGCCAACGTCCGAGCCTGGACATGGGCCGGCTGCTTGGCGCTGGTGGCCATGCCGACGGCAATGTCGGTCCAGTCCCCGAGGACGTCCGCCCGAGCAGTGGTGCCGCCGAGGACCAAGGCGAGGACGAGGGCTCCTACCTGGCGCATGACGGTTCCTCCCTCCCCCGGGGAAAAGGCAGCTGACAGTGCCCGGGGTTTGGCCTTCCGACAAGCCTTCCGGGGGGGCCCTGACAGCCATGGGGCCGCCTCCACCCGCCGGTCGGGCCCCCCACTGGTGCACGCCGCGGCGGAGGGCGCTAAGCTTCGCTTCAGCCTCCGTGAGTGACTCCGTCGACACCGTACGTCTTGTGCCCGGGCGGCCGCCGGCAGGGCGTGCGTGTTGTCGCTGTTGTCGGCGCTGAACCGTTCGGCTGCCTTCAGCATCTGTTGTCCCCAGAAGGGGACGCCTGTCGGACTCCGCGGTTGGTTTTGGCCCTCGGAGTCCCTACCCACCCCCCAGGAACCTATGGACCACTCCGCACGCGTCTACAACGACATCCTCGAGATGCTTCCCGACGAGGAAAACCCTTCCCCGCTGGTGCGCCTCAACCGAATGGTGCCGGCCAACGGGAGTGAATTTTGGGCGAAGCTGGAGTGGCTCAATCCCTTCGGTTCGGTGAAGGACCGGCCCGCCTGGGCGATGCTCCGGGACCTCGAGGAGCGGGGTGAACTCGGTCCTGCGCATCCCGGGCGCGGCGTCGTCGAGCCCACCTCAGGAAACACTGGCATCAGCCTGGCGGCCCTGGCCGCGGTGCGCGGCTACCCGATGCGGGCGGTGGTGCCCTCCAAGGTGCCAGAGGAGAAGAAGGTGCTGCTGAGGGTCCTGGGGGCAGCGGTGGACGTGGTGCAGGACGCGCTGTGCCCGTTGCCGGGGAGCGAGGACGGCACCATTGGCCTCGCCAAGACGTACGCCAAGGCTCAAGGCGAGAAGTACGTGATGGCCAACCAGTATGAGAACCGTCACAACGTCGAGGCGCACATTCGCACCACCGGGCCCGAAATCTGGCGACAGACGAACGGCCGCGTCAGCCACGTCTTCACCAGCCTCGGGACCTGCGGCACGGTGACTGGCGTCGCCACCTTCCTCAAGGCGAAGAAGCCGGGGGTGAAAGTCATCGCCGTCCAGCCTTCAGCGGGCCATGACGTCCCGGGGCTTCGCAATGTGTCTGAGCTCGACGTCAGCAAGCTTTTCGACCCCTCGCTCATCGACGAAATTTTGGAAGTGGACTTTGAATTCGCCTACAGCCGTGCCCGCGACCTGGCCCGTGCCGAAGGACTGCTTGCTGGCCCGAGCTCGGGGCTCATCTTTGAAGGGGCCCGGCGAGTCGCGGAGCGCTCCAAAGTGGACTGCGGCGTCCTCATTTTTTGCGACAGCGTCTTCAAGTACAGCTCGAACATGCTGAAACACCTTCCTGAATTGGCGGTGGAGTCATGACCCACAACCCGCGCCCGACGTCGCAGTGGCTCGCGGTCCCCTCGCTATGTCCCGCTCGGAAGGGCCAGGCGGGACGCTGCTGTCTTCCAACCCAACACAAAGGAAGTTCCCGTCATGGCTGAATACGCGCATCCCGAAGTGCTGGTCTCCATCGACTGGCTGAAGCAAAACCTCAACAAGCCGACCATCCGTGTGGTGGAGGTGGACGTCGACCCGAAGCTGTACGCCGCCGGCCACATTCCCGGCGCCGTGGGCTTCGACTGGACGACACAGCTGCAGGACCAGTTGAACCGCGACATCATCTCCAAAGAGGGCTTCGAAACTCTGCTCCGCCACGCCGGAATCAAGAATTCCGACACCGTGATTATTTACGGGGACGCAAGCAACTGGTTCGCCGCCTACGGCTTCTGGCTCTTCAAAATTTACGGACACCAGGACGTCCGTCTCCTCAACGGCGGGCGCGCGGCCTGGCTCAACGCCCCGGGCGCGCCACTCACCCCGGAGGTGCCCACCTTCCCTGCAAGCGCCTACCGCGTCCCCAAGGTGGACCTCTCGCTGCGGGCCTATGCCCCAGACGTGCTGGCGGCCAGCAAGACGCGCGAGGCGCTGGTCGACGTCCGTAGCCCGGACGAATTCACCGGCAAAGTCATCGCTCCGCCGGGGATGAGTGAGACCGCGCAGCGGGGCGGTCACGTGCCAGGGGCCGCCAGCATTCCCTGGAGCACCGCCGTCAACACCGAAACCGGCTTCTTCAAGAGTCCCGACGAGCTACGCAGCATTTACCTGGACCAGAAAAAGCTCGACCCCAAGCAGCCCACCATCGCCTACTGCCGGATTGGCGAGCGCAGCAGCCATACCTGGTTCGTCCTCAGCTACCTGCTCGGCTTCCCCAAGGTGCGCAACTACGACGGCAGCTGGACCGAATACGGAAACCTCATCGGCGCCCCCATCGCCAAGCCGTAACCTAAAAGCGCCAGCCGACGCCCAGCGTCAGCCGGCCGCTGAAGGACGGCCCGAAGTGGGACTGCCCGGTGAGGGTGTCCTGCATTTGGTAGAGGTAGGTGGCGGCTGCGAGCTCGAGGAAGAGGTAGGCCCGGTCTCCGAGTTCGCAAGCCACTGCCAGGTCCGGGCTGATTTGCAGTGCCAGGGTGCTGCGGGGGGCGCCAGACCATCGGTTTGGAAGCTTTGCTGCAGCCACGCCCCGCCCAATGTCAGCCCCACCTCCAGCGACACCCAGGAGAAGTCCCAGACGTAGGCGCCGCGCACCTCGACGTCCACCTGGTTGACGCTGGCGCTCAAGTCCTGGTTGCTGAAGCCCGAATGGCAGTAGGCCAACCGAGGGATGACGGTGAGGGCCTTGAATTCCATGGCATAGCCGGCGACGACGCCGAGGCAGGCGCTGCTGGCGTCTGAAAGCGCGGTGCTGGCGGTGAATGCCGCCTGCAGGCCCTGCACCGACTCTCGGGCGCCTTCGCCTTTGCGCACCAGCCGGGCGTAGGCGGTGCGCGTCAACTGGGAGTCGTCAATGGTGACGGTGCTCCCGGCCGCCACCTCCACCGTCCCTTCGAGGAGGACGTCCGGGGCGCGCCCGCGGACGAAGTAGCGGCCCGGGCGGACGCTGAGCCGCCGCACGTTGTCGCCCGCGGCCACTTCCCCCACCACCTGCCCGTCGGCCGAGTCTTGGAAGAGGAGGTACGTCCGGCCGGGCGGAAACACCACCCAGCCACGGGTGCCCTGCGGGTCCTGCAGGACGGTGAGGACAAAGTCGCCTTGGCCGCGAAATTCGTACTGGAAGGTGGGGTGCTGTGTGCCCGCCCAGCTCTTGCTCGATGCGCGCAGCGTGGCGGCGTAGGCATAGGCGTAGGCCTCTCGCAGCGTCACCTTCCCATCGCCATCGGCGTCCGCGGCGCCAAGCAAACCGGACACCAGTGCCTGAGTGAAGAAGCTTCCCTTCAACTCATCGGACTCCTGGCTGTCCTCGGACGCCGAGCTGGAGGTGAGAAACACCGCCCCCTCTCCCGGCACCCGCTCGCTCACCTGGACGTCAAAGGGCGGCACCGGCGTGCCGCCCTTCACCCGGGTCAGCGCCCCAGAGCGGCAGGCGTCGAGGACCAGCAGCCGAAAGCGGGCGGCTGAGCCGCGCACCAGCTGCTCCAGCTCCGACAGCTCCAGTCGAGAGCGGCCCAAATGCAGGGCCTCGGCGTCCGCATGGCCGCTGTAGAAGACGAGCAGCACGGTCTGGCTGCCGGCCGCCCGGACGCGCTCATTGACGGCAATCAGCGTGCGCCGCACCGTGTCCGCGTCTTCACCCCGCAGCAGGACCAGGTTGGCCGGGCGCACGTCGCCCACTTCCCGCAGCACGGTTGCCACCCGGGCGGCATCCGACTCGGCGTAGCGCAGCGGCGCGTCCTCACCGGAGCCCAGGTTGTTGCCCACCACCACCGCGAAGCGTTCCACCTCGGCCCGAGCCGGCGCAGCGAGGAGGAGGAGGGCGGCGGCGAGCCCCCCTCTCACGGAGCCCGCTTGCTGAAGTGGAAGGTGGCCAGGGTGCAGCCCGGCACCTCGGGAAGCGCCGCCGAGGCGGCCTGAAGCGCGCGACGGACTGGCTCGAGCTCCTGGGAGTGCTCGCAGAAGAGGGCGACCACGTGCTCCTCGCCGAGGGTGCCGTCGAGGCGGGTGCCGAGGGGCAAGGGCGTGTCCTCCGCGGCCGGCATGCGCATCGCCTGCGGGCCGTTGGGGAAGTACACCGAAGCCACCCCAGCGCCGTCGACGCTGAGGATGGCCAGAAAGCGTGGCTCCCGGCTGGAGTAGACGAAGCGGACCACGTCTCCCGGCGCCACCGCCTCGCCCGGCAGCGCGCGGCGCACCGTCTGGTCGTGCTGGACGTACATCCCCAGCGAGGTGGCCGGACCCTTGGTGCGCACTTGCATTGCGGCCGGGCGGAGGGCCACAAGGCACAGCGCGGCCAGCGCCGCCGCGCCCACGCCCCAGGCCACGGCCCGCCCGGCCCGCGGGGAGCGGCGAAGGGGCGGGACCAGGGCGGAGTAGTCTGCCTCGGCAGAAGAGAGGAGCGCCTCCGCCGCACGACATTTCTCGCATCCGGCGAGGTGCGTCCGGACGTCGGTGGCTTCTCCGGGCGGGAGCTCCCCCAGCCTGAAGCGGTCGAGGCGGTAAGCGGACAGGCACGCCGGCCAGCGCGCCTCCTCAAGCAAGGCATTCATGCGCTGCGTTCCTCCGACTGGAGCGAGGCGTGCGCCCGCTCCAACAAATAGCCCACCTGACGTCGCGAGCAGCCGAGCACGGTGGAGATTTCTTCCTGCGTCATGCCGTCCAGGTGGTGGTAGACGAGGACGGCGGCCAGCGGCTCAGGCAGACGACGGAGCAGCTGGCGCACCGCGGCCAGCGCCTCGCCGCGGGGTGCCTCGGTGCTGGCTTGCGCCGGCCGGACGTGCCGGTCCAATAGCCGCAGTCCGGTGCGGCGGTTCCGCAACTGGTTGAGGCAGAAGTGGGTGGTGGCCTGATACAGCCAAGCCACCACCGAGCCAGGGGCGCGGAGGGCCGTCGGCGCGCGCAACAGGCCAGCAAAAATGTCCTGCAGTGCCTCATCCGCCTCGACGTCGTTGCCGAGCAATGTCCGGGCCCGGCGCAGCACCACGTGGCCGTGCGTTCGGTACAGCTGCTCCACCGCGGCTGCGTCCTGCGTCATGGGCAAGGCGCAACGGGAAACGACTGGGTTCCGCCAATTTGCAGCGTAATGCCTTCGGAAAAGGACGCCGGCTGCAGCCGGTAGGTGGCGGTGCAGTAGCCGGTCGCCTCGCCGTCTCCCGACGGCACATCCGGGACGCCGCGCTGGGCAAGAAGGGCGACGCAGGCGGCCACCTGGGCAGGCTGGAGACAGGCCGAGCTGGTGGCCAGCACGTTGAGGAGGTGGTAGCCGGCGGGCAGCGCCCCGCCGAGCCACCATTCCGTCAGGGAGTTGGCGGGCACGTCTTGGTTGAGGAAGAGGAACCAGTGCAACTCATCCAGCGCGTAGGCGGTGGTGGAGATGTCGCTGGCCGGCGCATTGGCTTGCGAGGCTAGGTTTTTCGCGACGGTTGCGACGTCTTCGGGGAGAACGGCCGCATTGGCTCGGGCAAAACTCACCTCGCCCGCTTGCAGTGCCTCCAACGCCGCCGGGGGCGGCGGGTGGTACAGGTGGAGGACGAATTGCGCGGGGAATTCGCCCTGGACGGCGGCGGTGGTGGCGAGCGACTCGTCCCCGGTGCTGGGAGGCGGCCCGCGCTGCCAGAGCAGGGCCACCTCCACCTGCCCCGACGGCACCCGGGAAGTACTCGTCACCTGCCCGGTGAGCGACACCAGTGGCTGGCCCGGGTAATCCGGCGCGACTTGAGAACCGCACCCTGCCAGGGCCAGCAAAGGCATGCAGGCCAGCCACCACCGCCTGGGCGTTCTGCGCATCCGTTGGTTGCTCAGGGGGTGCCGCCTGGCGGGGGCACGGGCCCAACCGGAGTGGGCGGCAACAGGGGGATGAAGTGCACCGTGGCCAGCCAAGCCGGCAGGCTGGCCACCCAGGCCGAGCGGATGCCGGCGTCGGAAATGGCATACACCGCGGACATGCCGGACACCGGGTCGGTGGCGAGGATGCTGCGCATCACCGAAGGCGACCAGTAGTACGCCCAATTCTGGTCTCCGGTGGCCTCATAGCAGTCCGACATCGACAGGCTCCCCAGGGGGGAAATACCGGTCGAGGTGTCCACGGTGAAGAGTCTCAAGTCGGAGATGAAGCCGTCCCAGGTGGCGGACGGCTGCCAGTCGACGAAGGGAATGGCCAGCGTCTTGGCGCTGCCGAACCAGGTAATGGCCTTGGGGTCCCACAGCGCTTGCGACGAGGAGTAACCGGTGCCCACCACCACCTGGGACGTCACCTTGGGTGCGCTCAAGTCCGTGACGTCGAAGAGGGTGAGCTGCAGCTCCTCGCTCGACGCGTCCGTCGCCAGCTGCTCCCCCAGGGCCAACAGGTGGGTGTTGTCGATGGGGTAGAGGAAGGCGTTGAAGCCGCTGACTTGCAGTTCGGCCACCTCGCTGGGGTGCGACGGGTCCGAGAGGTCGAACGTCAACAGGGGGTCCACCTGCCGGCTGGCGACGAGGAAGCCGCGCGAGCCGAGAAAGCGCGAGGCGGTGAGGGTGTCCCCCACCGCGAGCGGCGGCGTGGTGCCAGTGGTGACGAGGGTCCCGCCGTCCAGGGTGAGGACACTGACTTGGCTTGCGTTTTGGATGTTGCCAAAGGGCCCGCTGTTCGGGTCCGCCACCCGCGTCGCCAACTGCGAGGCCACCCGCAGGTTCCCGTTCCATTCATCGAAGCTGTATTGGTTTTGGGGGTTGCCGGCGACGACGCCCGAGCCGAGGTACACGGCCGAGTTGGGCTGGGAAATGTCAAAGGCATGGATGTAGGTGGCGTCGGTTTGTCCAGGGGACGGCCACCACCACCAGTGTTGGGCGGCGATGTAGAGGGTGCTGGTGGAGGCGTAGACCAGGTCCGCTTGTTCCAGCACCGAGGTCCGCGACGTCAGCCCCTGGCCGTCGAGGTTGATGGTGGCGATGGTGACGATTCCCATCCGGGTGGAGCCGTTGCTGCGGGCAAAGTCGGTGCAGCTGTAGCCGAGCGGAACCGTCCCGCCGTCCGCTTCGACATAGGAGGGCCGGCGCAACCAGTCGTCCAGCGAGAAGCTGCGGATGAGCGATTCATTGGCCGACTCGAGCTGCGCAAACGCTTGATTGCGTTGGCTGGCGGTGGCGTTGGGCGGCAAGTCCGAGGGCCAGAAGCTGACGCCCTGTGGGAAGGCGAGCGAGTCGTTCAGCACCAGACGGATTTCGGTGCCGATGAGGCGCGAGGTGAGGTAGCTGCCCGGCAGGTACAACTCGCCGATGACTTTCGGACTGCTGAGGGTGGAGACGTCGATGGTGGTGACTTTGGTGACGTTGTCGAAGTTGTAGCCACAGTCCCATGCGGAGTCGACGCAAATGGCCGGGGTGGCAACGCCTGCAGCCGGCGCGTCGATGGGGCGCGGCGAGTAGACGGCGGAGAAGACCACCACCTGGTTTCCGGACAGGAACATCTCTTGCGGCCAGCCCTCGATGGTGAGGTGCGACTGCAGCGCGAGCGACGCCGGCGGCCAGCTGGTGGAGGCGTAGAGCGAGGTGCCGGACAGCACGAAAATCCGCGTCCCGTCATTCTGGACGAAGTCCGCCTCATCCACCCCCGCCACCTGGGCGGTGGTGGTGGTGTAGGCAGAGGGGCCGGCCGCGTTGCTGGCCGTGGCTGGGACCGCCGGGCCTCCATTGGAGATGCCGCCCGGGTAGAAGTAGCCCTGCTCCACCATTTGCAGCTGGCTCTGCATCTGCAGCACTTCGGTGTTGACGATGGCCTGCTGAAGCGAGCTGCAGTCGGTGAAGTTGGTCAGCGTGACACTGCTGGCAATGGGCGGCGGGTGGGTCAGGTTGTTGCTGGTGCTGCTCGAGCAGGCCGCCAGGGTGGCGCACGCGGCCAGGAGCAGCAGGGGAGGTGTTTGGGAAAGGGGTCGCATCCGGGGAAGCTCCTGAGGGCGGCGGGGGTCCAGACGTAGGAACGCGAACCCCCATTCTTGGGCAAACCATCCCCACAGAGGAGCGGGGCCGGGCGCCCAACCAGTCCTGCCTACGTCAGCTGCTGGAGTGGCGTGCAGCCCCGTCGCTATTTTTGCTTGTGCTTGAATGTGTGGCCTGGGCAAGGGGATACACCCACAGGGGTGTTGGCGCGAGGGGCGGCGGAAGCCTGCCAGCCGCGCAGCAACACTGGCAGGCGGGGGCGGCGCTGTCCGCCGAAGGGCAGGGCATGGGGCAGCTGTTTCTGTCCTGGGTGGAGTGGGTGCGCGGGGCCGGGCCGGCCGGCGCAGTCCTGTATGGGCTTGGCTACGTCGCAGGCACCCTCGCATTTTTTCCAGGTTCTCTGCTGACGCTGGGGGCTGGCTTCCTCTACGGGCTGGCGGGTGGCCTGGCGGTGGTGGTGCCCAGCAGCGTGGCGGGCGCGCTGATGGCCTTTGGGCTGGGCCGCACCGTGCTGCGGGCGCCCGTGGTGCGCCTCTTGGAGAGGCACCCCCGTTTCAAGGCGGTGGACCAGGCGGTTGCCGACGAAGGCTTCCGGGTGGTGCTTCTGCTGCGGCTGTCTCCGGCCTTCCCCTTCAACCTTCTCAACTATGCCCTCGGCGTGACGCGCGTCCCGGTGGGCACTTACCTCCTCGGGACAGCGCTGGGCGTGCTGCCAGGCGCGGTGTGGTACGTCTACGTGGGCACTCTCCTCGGCAGCGCCGCGGAGGTGCTTGCCGGCAGGCCGATGTCCGGCTGGGCAGCAAAGCTGCTTTTCGCCGCCGGCCTGGTGGCGACCGCCGCGGTGGTGGTGCTGGTTAGCCGGGCAGCCCGGCTAAAGTTGGACAAGGCGTTGCAGGGGGCCCCCAGCACGCGCGGTCGCCCCTAGGGAAGCTGTCCCTTCAGTGGGCGCCCGGGCGGTGCCACCCCGCCATCGCTGCCTTTGGCGCGCTTCAGGTAGCCCTCCTGGGCGTCCCGCAGCTGGGCGCACAGCGCCCGGCGCTGCTTGTCCACCACCGCACCGCAGCCGAAGGGGCCGGTGCTGAAGACGGCTTGGTGCATGAGGCAGGTGTCTGCCCAGCTGGCCGGGACGCCCTCGCACGGCCGCGGCACCCAGAGGTAGCGCTCGCACAGCGCGCGGTCGCCGAAGCACGGTGGAAACTGGCCGGCGGCCACTGCGGCCGCCACCTGGCACCGGCGCTCCGCTGGGCCGTCCGGCGCCGAGGCATAAATGGCAGCGCACAGCTGCGGGGCGTGGCGGGCCACCGCGACGGCCGCCGCGCAGTCCTGGGCCTCCGGGCCGTCTTTGCCGAATTGCGCACACAGCGTGGCGTCACGCCGGCGGAGTGCGACGTAGTGCAGGCACCAAGCGCCCAGTTCGCCGCCGTCCAGCCGGGGGCAGGCCGCGGGCTCGCCGCGGGCCACCGCCGCGCACAGGCCCTGGGTGGCTCCACCGCGCCAGTGGACGCTTTGCAGCGCCTCGCAGGCCGAGAGTTGTCCCGTCTCCGCCGCCACGGCCAGCGCGCATTGCACCAACTCGTGGTCGGCCAGTGCCCGGCAGGGCGCCGTCTGGCCGGAGGCGGTGGCGGCTGCCAAAAGGCAGGCGGCGCGTTCGGTGCCAGCCCCTTTCAGGCTGGCGCACGCCGCCGCGTCCCGAGAGACGGAGGCCGCGGAAACCAAGCAGCTGTTGCGCGCGGCGCCCTGTGCCTGGCACCACTGCAGGTAGGGCCCGAGGTCGCGCTCCTCCGCCGAGGGTGCGGGTTTGGGCTTGCAGCCGGCAACCACCAGCAGTCCTGCGACCGCACACGCGGCACCGACTGCACGCAGCTGTGGGGTGCACCGGCGCACGTGGCGCAAAATGCTACCCCCAGCTGAGCGCTGGGCTACTTCCCAACCACCGTCAGCACCCCGCCATTCATGGTGTAGGTGCGGCCCTGCCCGTCCACGGTGACGGGGGTGTAGGCGGCCCCCAAGGACTCGATGAGGAAGCGGCTCTGGGCCAGTGTGCCGCCCTGAAGAATGGCGTAGACGCGGCCGTCCTCGCTGTTGACGTACACCGTGCCGTAGACGTCCACCGCCGGGGCGTTGACACACCACTCGAAGCCGGTGGGGTGGTCCGAGACGCAGCGGTAGCCGCCGTCGGTGACGCAAGAGTCGGTGTTGGTGGAGGCGTAACTCCACTGCTGGAGGAGGTTGGCGTCCAGCTGAGTGATGAAGTAGGGGCCAACGGCGTTGCTGTACCAGCTGCCGTAGTGGTTGTCCTTGATGAGAATGCTGTAGCTGCCCCCGTCCGCCCACACCGCAGGGGTCTGGTCCCAGCCGTCGTCGTAGGAGGCTTCCAGCGTGCCGGCGGCGTCGAACTTCACCAGGTGGCCGCGGTAGTTGTTGTAGAAGTTGAAGCCGCCGTAGAGGACCGCCCCGTCCGGCAGCACCACGGGAGAGGAGCTGGACTGGTCGCTGACTTCCACCGAGGGCCTCTGCCCGGTGTACGGGTCGACGCCCCTGGGTGCGCCGACCCGACAGTGGTTGTAGTCGGTGCCGCCGTCCGGCAGTGCGCCGTTGGGCTGTGCATCCGCCGGGATGAGGACGCCGCAGCCGTCGTCCAGAATCTCCTGGAGGGAGGCCGTCCACTTGGGGGTGAGGTCCGGGTGCAGCGCCAGCAGCGCACCGGCGTTGGCCGCGTTGTGGGGAAAGGCGATGGTGAAGATGGTTCCATCCGCACCGACCGCCGGAGCAATGTTGAGGCCCGGCCGAAGCGAGCCGCAGGTGACGGTGACGCGGTGGTTGTTGGCGGGCGGCCACGGGAAGTTGTCCCCCCCGTCCGCGTCGCTTTCGTCGAAGTAGCCACCAAGGCAGCCGCCGTCCGCCGCGGGCGGATTCACCATCAGCGCCGGGTAGCCCACCGCCTGCGCCGCGCCGCCGTCGCTTGGAATGCGCACCAAAAAGCCGCTCACGTCCAGGCCGCTGACACCGGAGGGGTCCGAGACGATGTGGACGGCGTTGTAAAGCACGGTGCCATCTGGAGCGACGGTGATGGGGCCAGCGACGAAGTTGTTCGGGTCGATGGTGGTCCCGAAGGGATTGACCTGCCCGAGCGACGTCATGGTGTGTCGGTCCACCTGGTAGGCCGTGCCCCCGGCCCCGGGCACCCACAGCACGTCCCCATTCAGCGCGGCGTGGAATAGCGGCTCCCAGCCGGCCATCGCGCCTGGCTCCGGCTTCCAGTCACTTTCGAAGCTGGCCACCGGTACCAGCACGCCGGACTGCCACTGGTAGTACGTCTCGCCCCACACCTGGCTGTCCCAAGCCAGGTAACCGCAGGGACCTCCGTCGGCCGACGTCGCTGTCACCAGACCGCCTGGATTATTAATAATGATGGTGCAGGCGGTGTACGTGCCGCCCTTCGTCTCCACATACACGTCATCGCCCGTCACCAAGGGCGCCTGGTAGTGGACGAAGAGCGCCGCCTCCCCGCTCTGTGCTTTTGCATCGATGAGTTCCTGGGTGACGAAAGGGTCGAAGGTGAGGGTGGCCAGAACGGACGTCAAGCCGCCGGCAGGCGTGCACGCCGTGCCGGTGTGCGCCGCATTCTGTCCCAGCTGGGTCCAGCTGCAGTCGGCGTTGGTGGTGCCGGCGCCGGGAATGGGAGCGTTGACGATGAGAATCGGCCCTGCGTCGACGGGCGCCGGACCAGGCGTGGAAGGGCAACCCAGCGCCCCCAGCAGCAAGGGCAACGTGGTGGTGCGCCTGAGGAGAGGGCTCGACAGCAAGGTGGGAAGTGGCACGGGGCGGCCCCACCACGCCCGAAGTCCTGGCCGGGCGTCAAGACGTCCCGGCACTTGGCCGCTCGAAGAACAAGGGGCCCTGTCGGCGGTTGTGGGGTGGCGGATGCACCCGCGCCGGAGTAACGAGAGACCCTCCCGGAGCGTCTTCTCTCTGAAGGCGACTGACCATGCCTAGGATACCGACACCCCCGCCCAGTTCCGAGATGACGCCGGAGCCCCTGTTTCGGCGCCGGCGGGAATTTCTCAAGAATTCCGTCCTGATGACTCTCACCGCCGCCGGAAGCGGCGGGGCGCTTCTCGCCCTGACCGGCGCAGCGCCGGAGCCCGACGCCTCTCCCGCCCCGGAGCCTGCGCCGCTCAAAATCCTCGGCAAGTACGACACCGACGAAACGCCCACCAAGTACGTGGACGTCACGCACTACAACAACTTTTACGAATTCGGGACGGACAAGGGGGACCCGGCGCGCAACGCTGGCACCCTGAAGACGCGGCCGTGGTCGGTGGCGGTGGAGGGCCTGGTCAAGAAGCCGTTCACCGTCGACGTGGACACCCTCTTCAAATGGTTCACCCTTGAGGAGCGCGTCTACCGCATGCGCTGCGTCGAGGCCTGGTCGATGGTCATCCCCTGGATCGGCTTTCCGCTGGCCGAGTTGGTGAAGCGTTGCGAGCCGCTGGGCAGCGCGAAGTACGTCGCCTTCCAGACGTTGATGGACCCGACGCAGATGCCCGAGGAGCGCAGCCACCTGCTCGACTGGCCCTACGTCGAGGGCCTGCGCATGGATGAGGCACTGAACCCGCTGGCCCTGATCGCGATCGGCCTCTACGGCAAGACACTGCCCAGCCAAAATGGCGCACCGCTGCGGCTGGTGACGCCTTGGAAGTACGGCTTCAAGGGCATCAAGTGCATCGTCAAAATCAGCTTCGCCGAGGAGCAGCCGCGAACCACCTGGGCCTTGTCCGCGCCGAGCGAGTACGGCTTCTACGCCAACGTCAACCCGGCGGTGGACCACCCGCGGTGGAGCCAGGCCACAGAGCGGCGCATCGGTGAATTTAGCCGGAGGAAGACGCTGCCCTTCAACGGCTATGGCGAGTACGTCGCTTCGCTGTACGCCGGCATGGACCCGAAGAAACTGTACTAGCCTCCCACAGGCAGCATGGCCTCGCCGCCGCGCCGCGTCCCCTATCCCTGGTTGAAGCCCGGCGTCTTCCTGGGAGCGCTGGTGCCCCTCGTCGGCCTCGCGGTGCAGTTGGTGCGAGGGGACGTGGGCGCGGACCCGGTGGCCATTTCCCTCAACCGCTTCGGGCTTTTGGCCCTGATTTTCCTCATCGCCTCGTTGGCTGCCACGCCGGCCAAGTTGGTGTTCGGCTGGACGTGGCCGGTGCGCCTGCGCCGGATGCTGGGCCTCTTCGCGTTTTTCTACGCGACGGTGCACCTGGCGACGTACGTCATCATCGACCAACGCTTCGACTGGGCGGTGCTGTGGGCGGACGTCACCAAGCGCAAATTCATGGTGGTCGGTTTCGGTGCCTACCTGGCGCTGCTTCCTTTGGCCCTCACCTCCACCGACGCTTCGGTGCGGCGGCTCGGCTTCCGGCGCTGGAAGGCGCTTCACCGGCTGGCGTACCTGGCGGGTGTGCTGGCGGTGGTGCATTTCCTGTGGCGGGTGAAGCTGGACATCCGCGAGCCCCTTCTCTACGCGCTGGTGCTGGGCGCCCTTTTTCTGGTGCGCTTGGTGGACGCGGTGCGCACCCGGCGGGCCAAGGCGCGCCGAGCGGCGGCGGCGTCGGTGGCCTAAACGGCCACCGTCTGCCGGGGCGCTCTGCAGCAGCAGCGTGGCTTCCGCTAGGGTGGGGCCCCGGACGGACGGGGCCTTGGGCGTGGGCGGGGCGCCCCCAGGGCGGAGAGGCTGACCCAGGTGGAACTCTGCATGGAGGCGGTCTCCAAGTCCTACCCGGGCCGCGGCCTGGCGCTCGACAGCTTCAGCCTGACGCTGACGCCAGGCGTCCTCGGGCTGTTGGGGCCGAATGGGGCCGGCAAGTCCACGCTGATGCGGATTGTGGCGACACTGACCCGTCCCACCTCCGGACGGCTGCTGTGGGACGGCGAGGACGTGGCCCGCGGCCCGGACCGGCTGCGCGCCGTCCTCGGCTACCTGCCTCAGGACTTCGGCGTGTACCCGCACCTGTCGGCCGTGGAATTCCTCGGGTACCTGGCGGCCCTCAAAGGACTTCCGCCGGCCACGGCGCGGCAGCGCATTGACGAATTGCTGAACGCTCTCAACCTGTGGGACGCGCGCGGCGTGCCGTTGGGCGAGTTTTCCGGAGGCATGCGCCAGCGGGTGGGCATCGCGCAGGCGCTCCTCAATGACCCGCGGCTGCTGGTCATTGACGAGCCCACGGTGGGCCTGGACCCGGAGGAGCGGGTGCGCTTCCGCAACCTGGTGGCCGAGCTCGCGGGCCAGCGCGTCGTCCTTCTGTCCACGCACATTGTCTCCGACGTCGAGGCCACCGCCGAACGCATCGCCGTTCTGCATCAGGGCAAGCTTCTGGCCTCTGCGGCGCCGGAGGCGCTGCTCAAGACGGTGGAGGGCCGCGTTTGGGAGTGGGTGGTGCCCGAGGCTGAAGTGGCCAGCCTGCGACGCCGCTTCCTGGTGACCAGCACCCTGCGCCGTGCCGGCGCCGTCCAGCTCCGGGCAGTCCACAGCGGACCGCCCGCCGCGGACGCGCGCAACGTGCCACCAGCGCTGGAGGACGCCTATTTGGAGTTGGTGGCGCCTCGGCCGTCGGCCAAGGCCGCCTGAGGTCCCCAGCCAGGTGCGCGCCCTCCTCGCCATCGCCCGGGCGGACTTCCTCGAACGGATGCGCCGCCCCAGCTTCCTCGCACTCCTCCTGGCGGCGGTGGCTGCGGCTTACGGCTACGTCCCGGCGCGCTCGGCCGGCTACGCCACCATGACGTTCGGCCACACCAGAGGCCTTTACAACTCGGCGTGGATTGGAACGTTGGTGGCGGTGCTGGAGATGGTGGTGCTGTCGCTCTTCGGCTTCTACCTCGTCCGGGACGCGGTGGAACGCGACGAGCGGACCGGTGTCGGGCAAATTCTCGCCACCACGCCGATGACGCGGGTGCAGTACACCCTTGGCAAGTTTGGTAGCCACACCCTGGTGCTGTGGTGCGCCGGCGGCGTGACGCTGCTGATGGCGGCGGTGATGCAGCAGCTCCGCGGGGAGGTGCGGCCCGTCCAGCCGTGGCAGCTGGTGTTGCCCTTTCTCCTGTTGGTGCTGCCGGGCTTGGCGCTGGTGGCGGCGGTGGCCCTCCTCTTCGAAACAATTCGCCCGCTGCGCGGGGTCCGCGGAGGCGTCCTCTACTTCTTCGTGTGGATTGGGGCGCTGATGCTTTCAACGGCACAAGTTGCCGGCGCCAGCCGCCCGCAGCCCTGGCTCGACCCCCTCGGCTGGTCAGCGCCGCTGCTGGACATGAAGGCGTCGGTGGCCTCGCAGTTTTCCGACTATGCGGGCGCCGTCAACGTCGGCATCACCCCTTCGCACACCCCGGTGCGGACCTTCCTCTGGAAGGGGATGGACTGGCGCGCGGTGGCACCGGCCCGCGCCTTCTGGGCGCTGGTGGCTGTGGCCTTGGCTGCGCTGTCGGCGTGGCCCTTTGACCGCTTCGACCCGGAGCGGCTCCTACGTCCTTCCGCTGAAACGCCCGCCGCGAAGGCCCGTGGCCGCCGGCCGCAGTGGCGCTCGGGGCGCCTGCTGGAAGGCCTCGTCGGACGCTCCGCTGGCCTCACCCTTCTGTGGGCCGAATTTGCCCTGTTGGCGCGCGGGCGTCGGCGCCCGTGGGTCCTGGTCGCCGCCGCACTCTGGGTCGGCTGCCTGTTGGCCCCGACCCAGTGGGTCCGCAGCTTCCTCTTGCCAGTCACCTGGCTGTGGCCGCTCGCGGCCTGGGCCGGAATGGGAAACCAGGAGGCGCACCACCGGACGGAGGCGCTTGTCTTCGTCTGCCCCCATCCGGTGCGTCGACAGCTGCCGGCGGCGTATGCGGCTGGCGCCCTCTTCACCGCGCTGGTGGGCTTGGGCGCAGCGCTGCATTTCGCCGTCCTCCGCGCCTGGCCGGAGCTGCTGGCCTGGGCGGTGGCCAGCCTCTTCATCCCGGCGCTGGCGCTGGCCTCGGGGGTGGTGAGCCGGGGGCCCCGTCTTTTTGAAGTCACCTACTTGCTGCTGTGGTACCTCGGGCCCCTGAACGCCTTGCCGGCACTCGACTTCCTCGCCCCGGGCCCAACCGCCAGCGCGGGCTTCCTGTCGGCGACGGCTGGGCTCCTGGCTTTCGCTGCGCTGGTGCGGGCGCGGCGGCTTCGGGGCTGAGCCCGCCACCTCGGCCCGCCGCGCAGCGGACAAGCGGATGGTTGCAGGCGCGCCGGGCTGAACATATGTACAGTCCAGGGCCATGGACCGCGACGCGCTGTTGGCAATGGTGCACCGGCTGGGCGAGGAATTCCGTCGGCGCGGCATGCGGACGCACCTCACGCCGCTGCGCATTTATTGGATTGCCCTGCGCCATGGCCTGGTACCAGCCGAAGGCCATGCGCTGCACCTGGCGCTGTCCGAGGAGACGGTGGTGGAGTGGTTCAAGCTGCTTCGGCTGCCGCCCTACCAGGATGCCTACCCGGTGCGGGCTTCAGGCTCGGCCTGTCCCAGGTGTGGGCCGCGTGAATCCGGAACGGAGGCACTGACCACCGAAAGGACATTTCCGGACGGACGCAAAGTCGTCTGCATCGCATGCCGCAGCGCGTGGTTGGAAGTGGAAGCGGCCACGCGCCTCGGGCGCGGCTCAGACATTCCCGTCCGCCGCCGCTAGCCTCCGGAAAGGGCGGCGTCGTGGAAGGTTTCACTCCCGGGCGACGTGGACTCGGGGGCTTGGCCGTCCAGGGAGACGAGGGGCAACTCTGGCTCCAGCACCCCTTCGTGGGCCAACAGCCAGGCCTTGCGCGGCAGGCCGCCTCCGTAGCCGGTGAGGGCGCCATCCGAGCCGATGACGCGGTGGCAGGGGACGATGATGGCGACCGGGTTTTGTCCGTTGGCGGCCCCCACGGCGCGCAGCGCGGTGGGCGCCCCCACCGCCCGCGCCAGCGTGGCGTAACTCCAGGTGGCGCCGCTTGGAATTCGACGCAGGGTTTCCCAGACGCGGACTTGGAAGCCAGTGCCTCGAAGCTTCACTGGAACCAGGGAAAGGGCGTCCAAGTCTCCGGACCAGTAGCGCTCCAGGGCGCGCGCCGCGCCGGCTGGGTTGGAGGCGGAGACGAAGGTGCTTGGGCCAAGATGGCGCTCGAGCCAGCCGCGCACCGACGAGGCAGACTCGGCGAAGGAGAGCGCCAACAGTGCACCATCCTCGGCGGCGAGCAGCAGAGGGCCGACCGGAGACTCCACGCAGGCAATTTCCACCGTGGACACCGAAGCACCTCGAGCGGGACGGCTTTGCATGAGACGGCCCCACTCTCCCAGGGCAGGCTGACGCCTCGAACGGCCGTTCAGTGGGTCGCCCGCGGCACCGGGAACGAATAGCCCCGGGACTTAGCCGAAGAGTCCAACCCGTGGCCCGGAAAACCCCGGGAAGACGCTGGACAGGTCCTTCGGTTTCAGCGTCGCCTGCAGCGCCTCAGTGAGTACCGAGCGCACGTCAATGTGGATGGCCAAATCGCGGTTCTCAAAAAGTCCGGGGCCCTCCAGCCCCCGCCAGCCGCCGTACACCCGGCCGCCGCGCACTGCACCGCCCAAGGCCAGCATGACGGAGGCCGTCCCATGGTCGGTGCCGCGGTTTCCATTCTCCCGCACGGTGCGGCCGAATTCCGTCATCACCAGCAGCGTCACCTGGGCCAGGCGTGGGCCGAGGTCGCGCGCGAAGGCCGCCAGCGCCTCGGCCAGTTCGCGCAGCCGCGCGGCGAGTTGCCCGCTGGCCGCGCCTTCGCCGACGTGGGTGTCCCAGCCGCCCATCTCGGTGGCCACCACTTCCAGGCCGACGCCGGCCCGCACCAAGCGCGCCGTGTCCTGGAGGCGTCGGGCCAGCGGCGTCTTGGCGTAGACGGCGCCGTTTTCCGGAGGACTCTTCGACAGCTCGGCCGAGGCCGTGGCGCGCAGCGCCTCGAAGGCCTCCTGTCCCGTCGTCCGCAGCGCTTCGTCCACCGCGCCGGCATAAAGGGCCTCGAAGGTTTCCAGGCCACCCTTGCCGGTGAGGTGAAAGCTGCTGAGCGACTCCACCGCCACCGCCGGGGCGGCCCCCTGGAGCGAACGGGGAAGGGTGCCCTGCAGCGCCACCGCGCGGAACGCGCTGGCGCCTGGCTCCGGCAGCTGTTGCAGGGTGCGGTTGAGCCAGCCGTCCGCGGTTGTCTTGCAGCCCGGCGTCCCGGTCTCGCAAAAGTCCTGGGCGTCGAAGTGCGAGCGGGTGGCCCCCTGCAGTCCCGCGGCCTGCACCAGCGCCAGCGCGTTGTCCTGCCAAAGCGGCTGAAGCGCGGCGAGGGCCGGGTGCAGGCCAAAGGTGTCGTCCAGCCTCAGCGCGCCTCCGTCGGCGCCGGGCCGGGCCAGGGCGAGGGTGGGCCGGGCGGCATAGTAGGCCGGGTCCCCCACCGGCGGGACGAAGGAAAGGCCATCGGCGCCGCCCCGGAGAAAGACGAGGACCAAGGTGTGCCGGCCGCTGGTGGGCTGGGCCACCGCGCGGCGGAGAAAGCCCGGGGCAAGCCCGAGGCCGAGGAAGGCCAGGCCGGTGGACTTGAGGAAGAGGCGGCGGTCGAAGCAGAGGCTCATTGCTTTTGGAATTCCGGGCTTCCCAGCAGCAGGCCGGCCAGCTTGGCCGAGTCCATCGGTCGCCGTTCGCCGTCGGGCATGACGTCGTTTTCCCCCTGGCCCAGCGCGCGCAGCAGCGTGGCCCGTGTCGTCTCGCTGAGAGGCACGTGCAGGACAGCGCGCGCCAGCGCGTCCACCGAGGCGCTGGGACTGGCGCCGGGGGCCTCCGGGGGAAGCCCCACCTGCGTCCCGGGAATTCTTCCGGCGGTGAGCGCCAGGGCAAAATTAATTCGGGTGACGAGGGCGCCGGCGTTGACCCACGGGGTGGCCACCTCCGGCCAGCCGGTGGGCGGCTGGGCGCGGTACAGCTGCTCTCCCATGGCATCGACGGCCTTCACCAAGGGCCCGTCGCCGTAGGTATTTCCCCCGAGGGCGCGCACCGCGGAGACGGCGAATTCGAGCGGCGTCTTCGTCTTGGCGTGGAAGGCCTGCTCGCTCCAGAATTCCGGGCTTTGGAAGAGGGCCAGGTACACCTGGCTCAAGTCTCCGTGCGTTTTTAGGTAGGTCTCGGCGAGACGTTCCACCAGCGCCGGAGGCGGCTCGTCGGCGACAAACTTTTGCGCCAGCTTCCGCGCCAGAAAGTGCGCCGTCGACGGGTGTGCGGCCAGCAAGTCCAGGACGCGCTCGCCGTCGTCCATCCCCCCGCCGGCAGCAACGGTGGTGCCGAGCAGGTGCTTCTCCCCGGTGTCATGGGCCAGCGGGTGGAAGGCAAAGGTGCCCACCTGGCGTGGCTTCTCGATGCCCCAACCGGTGAAGCACCGGGCCACTTCGCGCACGTCGCTCTGGGTGTAGCCCCCGTCGACGCCCAGCGTGTGCAGCTCGAGCAGTTCTCGGGCATAGTTTTCATTGAGGCCGAGCTTTCCCAACTCAGCCAGCTTCTTGGGCACCGGGACGCCAGAGCGGCGCAACGCGGCCAAGTCGAGGCCCTCCCGAGTGGACATCCAATTGTCCAGGTAGAAGAGCATCGCCGGGTGGTGCGCCACCGCGCCGAGCAGCGCCCGGAAGCTGCCAAACAGGTGGGGACGCAGCGCCGTCGTTTCGTACGAGGCCAGCATCCATCGCACCGCGCCCTTTTGGCCGGCGACGTTGAAGTGGTTGAACCAGAAGTCGAGCAGCACCTCCTGCAGCTGGCGGCGGCTCTCGGTGGCGCGGATGAGCTTGGCCGCGATGAGCTCCAAGCCCATTTGTCTGGGCATCGCCCCCATCGGCATTTCCTCGAGGAGCTTGGCGCGGGCCTCGGGGTCGGTCAGGTCGACGCCGCGCTGCTTGGCCAGCTTCGCCTCCGGCTGGTAGGCGCTCAGCCTCTCGGCGGTGCTCATCTGCAGCGAGCGGAAGTTGGAAAGCTTCGCTTCCACCGCCCCGTCCTCCAGGCTCTCCGGGTGCAGCTGGGCCCAAATCCACGCTTCGACGCCGAGCTGCTGCACCTCCGCCAGCGAGGCCGGGGAGGGCCCGTAGGCCAACCGGTTGAGGACGTGCACCGCCTGCTTTTCTCGACTCCAGCCCGGGGAGGACACGTGGACGGGCGCAGCGGCGACCGCGGCGGGGGCTACCGGAGGTGCGCTGGCACAGGCCAGACAGGCGAGGAGAAGCTGGGCGAGGGGGCGCGGCATGTCAACGCAAAGGGGAACCCGGGGCGGCCCAGAAAGTTTGGCACCGTGCTGCTTGCAGCAGTGGCGAAACGCACCGCGTCAATGCAACAGTCAGGTTCCATGACCCGTTCTGTCGAGCGTCTGGTGTGGGCAGCTGTCGCCGTGACACTCCTGCTTCCGCTGTCGGCATGGGCACAGGCCACCGAGGTGCACGCCGACACCGGGGACACGGCCTGGCTGCTCATCTCGGCCGCCTTGGTGCTGCTCATGACGCCGGGGCTGGCGCTTTTCTACGGCGGCATGGTGCGACGCAAAAACGTGCTCGCCACCCTCATGTATTCCTACTTCACCATGGCCCTGGTGACGGTGCAGTGGGTTTTCTTCGGCTACTCCCTCACCTTCGGCAAGGACTTCCACGGCCTCATCGGCGGCACCAATTACCTGATGCTCGACAACGTGGTGGGCCGGCTGAAAGGCAGCGTGCCGGAGTTGGCCTTCATGGTGTTCCAACTGAAATTTGCCATCATCACCCCGGCGCTCATTTCCGGAGCCTTCGTGGAGCGCATGAAGTTTTCCGCCTACGTCCTCTTCACGCTGCTGTGGAGCACCCTGGTCTATGACCCGGTGGCCCATTGGGTGTGGGGCGACGGCGGCTGGATTGGCGCCTACGGCACCTTGGACTTCGCCGGCGGGACGGTGGTGCACTGGACGGCGGGCCTGTCGGCGCTGGTGTGCGCCCTCTTCATTGGGAAGCGGCTCGGCTTCGGCAAGGAGCGGTTCATCCCGCACGACTTGCCGATGACAGTCACCGGTGCCGGGCTCCTCTGGTTTGGTTGGTTTGGCTTCAACGCCGGCAGCGCGCTGTCCGCCGGACAGACGGCCGCGCTGGCCTTCGTCACCACCACCATTGCCGCCGCCACTGGCGCCATGGCTTGGGTTTTGGGCGAGTGGTTGAGCCGCGGGAAGCCCACCATCTTGGGGTTTGCCTCGGGGCTGGTGGCCGGACTGGTGGCCATTACGCCGGCGGCCGGCTTCGTCTCACCGGCGGCGTCGCTCTTCATCGGCGCGGCGGCGGGACTCGTCTGTTACGGGGCGGTGGTGCTCAAGGAACGCCGCTTCCACTACGACGACTCGCTCGACGCCTTCGGCGTGCACGGGGTGGGCGGCATGCTGGGGGCGATGTTGGTGGGCGTCTTCTCGCGCAAGGTGCTCAACCCGAGTGGGGGCGCGGACGGGCTTCTCGCTGGGGACCCCTCGCTGCTGGTGAAACAGGCGGTGGGGCTACTGGCCTCCGGCGTCTGGACGGTGCTCCTCACCCTGGCCATCCTCTGGGTCACCGACCGGCTGGTGGGCCTCCGGGTGTCTGAGGAGGAGGAACGCGAGGGCCTGGACGCGACCCAACATGGAGAGGCGGCCTACACGTCGTAATTCTCGCCAACCGCCAGCGCCCGGCCGGGTGGGCGAAGCCGGTAGAATTCAGTGGACTGTGGACGTCTCGGACCCGGCTTCCGCGCTGCTTTCCTCCGCGCCGCCATGGCCAACGCGGGTGGTGTGCCTCACCGAGGAGACGACGGAAACGCTGTACCGGCTGGGGGCCGGTGACCGGGTGGTGGGCGTCTCCGGCTTCACCGTCCGGCCTCCCGAGGCGCGGCGCAAGCCGCGGGTCAGCTCCTTCCTGGACGCGGACTTCGAGAAAATTCTCGCGCTGCGGCCGCACCTGGTCCTTGGCTTCAGTGACTTGCAGGCTGACCTCGGCCGGGAGCTCTGCAAGCGCGGCGTTCCGGTGGTCCTCTTCAACCAGCGCAGCGTCGCCGAAATCCTCCAGGCCATTCGGTTGATTGGTGCGCTGGTGGGCCTGGCCGAAGAGGCCGACCGGCTGGCCCTGGAATTGCGGCGAAACCTCGAGCGACTGGCCGAGGGGGCCTCGGCGCTGCCGCGGCGCCCGCGGATGTTTTTCGAGGAATGGAACGAGCCTCTCATCTCCGGCATCCGCTGGTGCTCGGAATTGATGGAACTGGTTGGCGGCGAGGACGTGTGCGTCGAGTCCCGCGCCAGCCAGGCCGCGCAAGGGCGGGTCTTCGCCCCAGAGGAAGTGGCCCGGCGCAATCCGGAGGGCGTCGTGGCCAGTTGGTGCGGGCGCAAGGCGAAGCCCGAGAAAATCCGCGCCCGGCCCGGCTGGTCCACCGTCCGGGCGGTGGTGGACGACCAGCTGTACGAAGTGAAGAGCCCCCTGATTCTGCAGCCGGGCCCGGCCGCCCTCACCGAGGGCGCGGAGCAGCTGGCACGCATTGTGGCGGCCGTGGCCCACCGAGAACGGCTCGGCAACCCCAAGAAGGGAGAGCTGCGTTCCGCCGGCTGAAGGCTTCTGGAGAAAACGCCCTTTGGGGGCGTCCATCGCCCAGTCTTTGAAGTCCTGCCAGCCTGCCGCCGCAGGGCGTGGGGTAGCCCGCCACTGCGGGTCGGCGGCTTTGGCGCTCGTCGGCCCAAGACGCTAGCGTCCGACGGCGCGTGGGGACGTCCAGTCGAGCCAGGGTGGAAGGGAGTGCGGCGCTGCTGCTGGGCCTGCTCGCTTCGTCGGTGGCCGGTGCCCCCACGGCGAGGCGTCCCGAAGTCTCCCTCAACCACCTCTCGGTGGTGCTGGACGCGGCCACGGTGCACGACCTCGCCGCGAGTGCCTTTCTCAAGGACACCTTTGCGACAGTGTTTCAGAAGAGCAACGTCTCCAACGAGGGCAAACGCTGGAACGGGACGTACCTGTACGGCGAGCACACCTACCTCGAGGTGTATGAGGCCGGGCCCGGGCAGGGAGAGCCCGGCAGCAGCGGTGTGGCGTTGGCCGTGGAGCATCCCGGAGACGTCGCGGCCCTCGTCCTGCCACTGGCCGATGCCGGCGCCGAGGCCACCGTCGTCCTGCGCACCACGCAGGGGCCAACCGGCGCCCAGGTGCCGTGGTTTTACCAGCTGAGGGCCTTCTACCGGACAGACCCGCCCTCCAACACCACCCGCTGGGTGATGGAATACCAGAAGGACTTCCTGCGCACCGTCGAGCCGGGCAAGGACGGCATGACGCGAGCGCAGCTGGCGGCGCGGTTTTGGCAGAAGGACCGGCTGGTGAAGGACATTATCGGCGCCACCGTGGCGCTCTCCGAGCGCGAGATGGAACGCTTCCTCAAGGAGTTGGCCGTCTACGGCTGGACCGTGCGCAGCGAGGGGACGAAGCACGTCGCGTCCGGCGGCGGAATGACCCTGACCCTGATTCCACTCGCCCCGGGCATGAAGGGCTTGGCCGAGGTGCGCTTTCAACTGGTCAAGAAGGGCGTCGCGGCGCAGACGCTGCACTTCGGACCGACGTCCGTCCTCACCCTGTCCGCAGACGGAACTGCCCTCTGGACGCTGTAGGCGCCCCCCGGTTTCCTTCCCGGGCCCAGTGGCTTATGGCGCCGCGCCGGCCTCCGGCGTTCGCGAAGTGGCGCTGCGCGGCCGTGGCACTGCGCGGTTGATGGCCAACCCCAGTCCGGCGGCGAGCGCGGACACCAGGGCCCAGGCACTCAGCTGTCCCCTGTCAATCAAGAAGCCGGCCAGCGCCGGCCCGAGAATTTGTGCCACCGAGAAGAGGGACTGGTTGAGGCCAAGGACAACGCCCTGCTCGTTGCTTCTCACCTGCTGGGTGATGAGGCTGGTGAGGGCCGGCCGCAACACGCCATTTCCAAAGGAGGACAGGGTGCCGGCCACCAGCAGCAGCGGAATGCCAAAGGTGGCCGACAGCACCGCGTAGCCCGCCGTCAGCGAGAGAAACCCGGACGTCACCAGCGGTGTCTCACCGAAGCGCTTCACCAGCCGGCCGATGAGGCCGCCTTGAAGAATGACGCCCAACAGTCCGGCGTAGGCGAAGACGTAGCCGACTTGTTCCGGCCCAAAGGGCTTCCCATGCCAGTACAGGCGGCGCTCGCAGAAGAGTGCCAGCCCACCGGTGAAGCCGGCGAAGGCGAAGCTGAAGCAGAAGAACTGCAGCAACAACGGCGCCAGGCCCGGGCGGCGAAAGTACTGGGCGTACTGGCCCCAGGCCAGAAGCGACAGGCGGCGCCCCCCCGGCCCGCTGTCGCCCGGCGCGGCCGATTCGGGGCGCCGGCCACCGGGCAGCAGAAACGCGGTGGCCAGAATGCTGGTGAGGGACAGTCCGGCCGCGACCAGAAAGGGCACCCGGTAGCCGTACTGGGAAAGGAAGCCGGACATCGCGGGGCCCACCAGGAAGCCGAAGCCGAAGGCGATGCCGATGAGGGCGAAGGCCCGCGCCCGGTTTTTCGGCTCGGTCACGTCGGCGATGTAGGCCTGGGCCAGCGACAGGTTGCCCGCCGTCAACCCGTCGATGATGCGGCCGACAAAGGCCACCCACAGCACCTGCGCGCTGCCCAAAATGAGGAAGCCGGCAAGGGTGCCCACCTGGCTCAACAGAAGGAGCGGCTTTCGGCCGATGCTGTCGCTCCACCGACCCAACAGAGGCCCGGAGAAGAGCGAGCACAGCGCGAAGACGGAGATGAGTAAGCCCACCTGGGTGGCCGAGGCGCCCAGCCTCTGGGCATAGAAAGGCAACAGGGGCAGGATGATGGTGAGCCCCAGCACGTCGACCACGACGATGAGAAAGATGGGCAATAGCGGATTGCGCTTCAAAGCGCCTGGAGCGCTAGCCCAAAGCAGTCGGGTGGGCAATGGCCCCTGGCTCTGCCCTCAAGGCGGCCCGAAGCCGTCGCGCGCGAAGACGGCCTGCGCCGGCGCCGAGAGCAGAAACTGCATGTAGGCATTGGCCAGCGCCGGCTGGGCCGAACGCAGCACGCTGGCCATCGGGTAGTGGGCCACGACGTTGATGTCCCCAGGAATGGGGACCACTTGCACCTGGGTCAGGGCGCTCTGCGCGTCGCTTTGGTACACCATGCCGGCGTCGGCCTCGGCCAAGACGACTTTGGTGAGGACCTGCTTGACGTTCAGCTCCCGGGACACCACGCGCGCTTGGACGCGCGCACTGAAGTCCGCGCCGTAGACGCGGTTGGCCCGCTCCAGAATCTCGAGGGTGTAGTGCCCGATGGGGACCTCCGGCGTTCCAACGACCAGGCGCTTCACAGTGGGCAAGTCGGCGAAGCGTCGAAGGCCCGCTGGGTTACTTCGCGGGACGATGAGGACCGGCAGGTTGCTCGCCAGCAGCAGCTCTGGCCCTACCCGCCCAGCCTTGCGAGCCAGTTCCATTTGGCGGCCGTCCGCGGAGAGAAAAACGTCGGCTGCCGCCCCTTGCTCCAGTTGCGTGCGCAGCTGCTGGCTGCCAGCGAAGTTGAAGCGAAGGCGCACCCCCGGGTGGGCCTCCTCAAAGGGGGCTTCCAACGTGGTGCAGGCCTCGCGCAGCGAGGCCGCCGCGAAAATGACGAGTTCCCGGGGCGCGTCCGCCGCCGCCGGGCCGTTGAAGCTGGCCAGAAGCACCGCGCACAAACACCAGCGCCGAAGCCGGCCCTCATCGCGTTGTCTCTCGGTCACCGTTTCCTTCTTTGGGGCCGCTAGGCCTCTCCCAGACTGGGCGCCCAAAACGCGCGGGCGAAGGCCGAGGCCGGTGCGGCCCGAAGCGCTTCCACCGGCCCGCGCTCCGCCACCCGGCCGCCTTCTAAGACAAGCATCTCCCCACCCAGGACGCGGGCGTCTTCCGCCTCGTGGGTGACGACGAGGGCAGGAATTTCCAGTTGCCGGAGGTAGCTGGCCAAAAAGCTGCGGAAGCGGGTGCGGCTCGGCGTGTCGAGGGAGGCCAGCGGCTCGTCCAGCAGCAGGGCCCGCGGCTCCGTGGCCAGCGCCCGGGCCAGCGCGACGCGCTGCCGCTCGCCACCCGATAGGCCACTGGGCATGCGCTCCAACAGCTCGACTGCGCCCAGCTGGGCGAGCGCTTTTTCCACCCGCGCCGCGCGGGCCGGCCCGGCGAGGCCGGACAGCCCGAAGCCGACGTTGTCCCGTACCGACAAGTGAGGAAAGAGGCCCGACTCCTGGGGGACATACGCCACCCGGCGTTCCTCCACCGGCAGGTTGAAGCCTGAGGCGGAGTCGAAAAAGACGTCGCGGCCCAGCGCCAGGCGGCCGGCGCTGGGGCGGACGGCCCCCAACACCGTCAGGAGCAGCGTCGTCTTGCCGGAGCCGTTGGGCCCGGTGACCAGCAAGGGCCCCGGCCCAGCGGTGAAGTTCACCAAGAGGTGAAAGCTGCCTCGGCGACTTTCAAGCCGCGCGTCGAGCACCCTCGCCTCCCAGGAAGCTTTGCGCCCGCCGCCCCACCAACAGCAAAAGGCCAAACGCCACCGCCACCAGCACCAGCGACATGGCTTTGGCTGGGCGCAGGTCGCCCTCCATGGCGGTGTAGATGGCCAGCGGAAGGGTTTGGGTGCGCCCGGAGAGGTTTCCGGCAAACATCAATGTCGCCCCGAATTCCCCAAGGGCTCTGGACCAGCTGAGAGCTGCGCCGGTGACTAGGCCAGGCAGAGACAGCGGCAGCGCCACCCGGAAGAAGGTTCGCGCCGGGCCGGCCCCCAGCGAATGGGCGACCAGCAGCAACGAGGAGTCGAGCCGGCGAAAGGCGGCCGCCGCAGCCTGGACGTAGAAGGGCGCCGAGACAAACACCTCGGCCAACACCACTGCCGCGGTGGTGAAGGGCAGGCTGATGCCAGCGCGCTCAAGCCACGGCCCGAAAAGGCCCCGGCGGCCAAAGGCCAACAGCAGTGCCAGCCCCGAAACTGCCGGGGGGATGACGATGGGAAGCTGCACCAGGGTGCCCACCGCCCGGGCCGCCCGGCCGGTACGCTGGGAGAGAAGCCACGCCAGCGGCGTCCCCAGCACCAGCACCAGCGCCAGCGAGCAGCTGGTTGTGAAGAGGCTTAGCCCAAGGGCTGCCACCGCCAGCGGGTGGCGAAGCCCGGCCGCCATCTCCCCAACGCTGGTGGAAAGCACCAACGCCACAAGGGGCACCACCAGGAAGCCCAGAAGCGCGGCCGCCGCCAGCACCGGCAGCACCGCTTCGAAGGGTCGACTGGGAAGCTTCATACCCCCCGGCCCGCTTGCAAGCGCCGAGCGCCGACACCCAGCGCGGCAAGGTCGAGCTGACGGAGGCCGCCCTGCTTCCAGTGGGCACGGACGCCGTGGCTGAGGGAAGCGGAGTCCACCTGGGCCGCCGACTGTCAGGAATGCACGGGAGGGTGTCAAGCTGGCCCAGCGCCGACGGGTGGGGGGCCCCCGCCGGCCGGTTTCGGGGAAACTTCCGTTGCGTGGGGGGTGTCTCTTGCCAAGGAAGGCAGTTGTGCCCCTGCTTGGGGTGTCGCTTTGCCGTGCGCGGGGCCGGCAATTCGCTATGTGTCTGGTACGTATGGCCACCGTGCGGCCAGCTTCAAGGTGGTGCACCGGGGCGCTGCTGCTCTTGGCCGTGTCGGCCTGCCGCGAGAGCCCTGCCCGCGTCGCGTCCAGCCCCCCAGAGATGGAGGTGCTGGTCCCTGCGGTGCCGCCGCCAGCGCCCCGTTCGCCGGTGCCGGTGGAGCTGCCGTCGCTGGCACCGCTGGTTGAGGCCATTCTTCCGACGGTGGTGAGTGTGGACTTGGAGCGGGGCTCGGCCACTTCGCCGTCGGGGGACGAGGAGGAGGGAGAGGAGGAGGAGGAGGAGGCACCTCTTCCCGAGGGACACCCCCCCGTCCCCGGGCATTCTGGCTCACGCGAGCATGCCGGGGCCGGCGTCCTCCTCGGCGGCCACGGCTTGGTGCTGACCAGCTTCCACCTGCTGCACGACGCTTCTTCGCTGTTGGTGCACCTCGCCGATGGCCGGGTGTACCAGGCCGAAGTGGTGGGCCGCGACGCGCCGACGGACCTCGCGCTGCTGCGGATGCGCCACGCGCCGAAAGGCCTTCCGGCTGCGCAACTCGGCGACTCCCAACGGCTTCGCACCGGGGACTGGGTTTTGGCGGTGGGAAACCCCTTCGGGCTTTCCTCCAGCGTTTCCTTGGGCGTTGTCAGCGGGCGCGGCCGGAACCTGGGGAGCCCCTACGCGGAACTCCTCCAGACGGACGCCGCCATCAACCCTGGCAACTCCGGCGGCCCCCTCTTCAACCTGCAGGGGGAGGTGGTGGGCATCGCCACCGCCGTGCAGGTGGCGGCCGGCATCGGCTTTGCGGTGCCCTCCTCGGTCGTCCTGGAGTTGCTCCCTCAGCTGGAGAAGGAGGGTGGGGTGACGCGAGGCGCCCTGGGCGCCTTCTTTCAGGAGATGACGCCGGCACTGGGGCGGGCGCTGGGGGTCAGCTCCGGCCAGGGCGCGCTGCTGAGCGGCTTCACCCGCGACTCGGCTGCCGAGCGCGCCGGGCTGCGGCGGGATGACGTGGTGGTTGCGCTGGACGGGCAGCCGGTCACCTCCCAGACGGAGCTGCTTCACGGTGTGGCGCTCCGTGCCCCCGCCTCCCAGGTGAAGCTGACCCTTGTCCGAGGCGGAATCCCACAGGACGTCCAGGTGACGCTGGGGACACGCACCGACTTGGAGGGCACCGGGCCGTTCACCCGGCCACCGTCGGACGAACGGCCGACCTCTGCGGACGCGGGCCTCGGGCTGGAGTTGACCGACCTCACTCCGGAGTTGGCGGCGCGGCTTGGCGTGCGTGGACAGGGCGCGGTGGTGGTAAGCGTCGTGCCGGGTTCGCCGGCGGATGCGGCAGACTTCACCGTCGGCCTGGTCGTCACCGAATTCGGAGGGGCGCAGGTGCACAGCGCCCGTGACGCCGCGTCCACCCTCAAAGCGACCCGGCCCGGGAGCACCGTCCTGGTGCGCGTTCTTGCCCCAGGGGGAGGCCCCCAGCTGCGCGCCCTGGTGGTCCCCTAATTCCTCAGGGGCGAAACACCTGCCCACCCTTCATCACGAAGGCGACGTGGCGCAGGGCACTGGCATCCTCCAGCGGATTCGCCTCGGTGGCCACCAAGTCCGCCGCGGCGCCCGGCTGCAGGTTGCCCCGTTCCTTCTCCACCCCCAACAGCCGCGCCGCATCCACCGTCATCATCCGCAGAATGGCCGGCGGGCTGAAACCAGCCTCCTGGTAACTCTCGACGAAGGCGATGGACAAGGTGCCCCGGGTTTCACCGGCCATCGGGAAAACCACGTCCGTCCCGAAGGCGATGGGGACGCCCACCGCCCGCGCGCGCCGCAGGCGCGCCACCACCCGCGGGTGGTAGTCGTCCATCCCCATCTCGTGCGCCGCCGTCCGGGTGAAGTCGGTGCCCACCAGGAAGACGCCTTTCTTCTTCATCAACTCCAGGGTCTCCGTCGTCGCATCGTAGGCGTGCTCAACAGAGGCCACGCCGCCCTCGGCGGCAATCCGTGCGCCGGCGTCGGTTGCACAATGGGCGGCCACCTTCATCCCCGCCCGTGCCGCCTCCGACACCAGCGTCCGCACGTCCTCGACGGAGTAGAGGTAGGGCTGGTCGTCGACGACGATTTTGATGACTTTGGCGCCGTACAGGACGTTGGTTCGAACGGCGCGCCGCATCTCCTCGGGCGTGTCGGCGTACAGGTACTCGGGCTCTCCTAAGGTGGGGCGTTCCGGCGTCAGGTGGTGGTACTGCCCGCCCAGCGGGGCAATGATTCGGCCGGCGTTGATGATGGTCGGCCCGGCAATCCATCCCTCCTCAATCGAACGCCGTAAGTCGGTGTCGGCGTAGTTTCCAGCGTTGCCGACGTCGCGGACGGTGGTGAAGCCGGCGGCCAACATCTCCCGAGCGTTCACCACCCCCATCAGCGCGCGGCGCGCATTCGTCTCTAGCAAGGTGGAGGAGAGCAGCGACTTCAGCAGGTCATTCAGTCCGTGGCCCCCTTGCGTCTTCACGCTGAGGCACAGGTGGGTGTGGACGTCGATGAGGCCGGGCAGCACGTAGCGGTTGGAGAGGTCAATCACCTGCGCACCGGCGGGCGCCTCCAGGCGCGGCCCCACTGCCCGAATGTGGCCATCCTCGATGAGGAGCTTCTGGTTGGCGGCCGCCGTTCCGGCGGCTGGGTCGACCAGCCAGCCGGCGCGCACCAGCACCGGCGGCGCCGTCGCGGCCGCCGGCAGGCCCCACAGGACGAGGAGTGCGACCAGCCAAAGGGCGCTGCGTGCCATGGGACGCTCCTACAGACGGGGGCGGGCCGACTCGAACAGGCCGGCGGCCGCCCGTCGAGCGGTTTGTCGGCCCCCCCTGGGGGGAAGCGGCGTTAGCGAGACGGCTGCGGCAACGGCCGCACCAGCCCGCCGAAGCCGTCTGGCACTTGGGTGCTGACAGCGGTGTCGTATTCGATGGTGCCGAACGTGCCCTGGGGCCCAGGTGGCAGGCAGCTGAAGCGCAGCGCCAAGTCCTCCGCCTCCCCGGGGCGCACCCGGCGCAGCCGACGTTCTAGGACCACGGCCACGCCGGCCTGCACCGGCGTCGGCAACAGCCGCGCGGTTTGAAGCTCCGGCACCAGGACGTCCTCCACCCCGCGGCCCCCGTGCGCGTCGAGCGCCACGCGGCCCTCGCGCCCGGGGAGGATTTCGGCGCGCACCACGCCGCCGCCCTCCGGCGTCGGGTCGAGTGTCCATCGGACAAGGGTGAGGCAGCGGGCGACGTCGGCCAAGTGCGCCTCGGCGGCCCGCTGTCGCGCCTCCCCCACCGCTTCCAAGCGCTCTCTGCGCACGGCCACCAGGCCGGCGGCAATGCCCAGGGCCGCCGACACCAACAGCACCAGCGCGGCGGTCGAGTTGCGCAAAAAAAGGCTTCCTCTGTCTTCGGGCTGGCTTGCCCCGGCGCCACCAGGCTATTCCCTCTTTGGACCCCGATGCTGACACCCATGCTTTTGAGCTTGCTGACTGCCTCAGCCACACCCCCCGACGACGGTTTCCTCGGGCTCTACGCCCGAACCCGCGCCTTCACCCAAGGGATGCCGAAGCAGGTGAGGGCCACCGCCGACGGCCGTTGGGTCCTCTTTCTGCGTTCAGAGGCCACCTCCCCGGTGCAGTCGCTGTACGCCTTCGACGTCGCCACCGGGAAGACCGAGCAGCTTCTGACAGCCGAAGCGTTGCTGAAGGGCGCTGAACAGCAGCTGAGCGTCGCCGAACGCGCGGCGCTCGAGCGGAAGCGGATTAGTGCGCGAGGCTTCACTGGCTTCGAATTGTCTCAAGACGGAAAGACGTTGGTCACGGTGCTCTCCGGCCGCGTCTATCTGGTGGACATCCGCGCCCTCACCGCCGGCAAGCCCGTCGACGACAGCTCCCGCGCCCTCGGCGTCCAGGGGGTCCTCAACCCTGTTTTGTCTCCGGACGGCACGCAGCTGGCGTACGTCAAGGACTTTGACCTGCACGTCTTGGACATCGCCAGCGGCAAGTCGCGCCAACTGACGACTGGGGGCAGCGAGCGCTTCACCCACGGCCTGGCCGAATTCGTCGCCGAGGAGGAGATGCATCGCTTCCGCGGCTTCTGGTGGTCCCCGGACGGCAAGTCCCTGGCCTACGAGGAGTCGGACACGCGGGAGGTGGAGACCTTCACCATCCAGGACCCGGCCCGGCCCGAGCAGCCAGCCAACAGCTTTCCTTACCCGCGCCCGGGGAAGGCCAACGCCAAGGTGCGCCTCGGCGTGGTGGCGTCCGCCGGCGGCTCCACCATTTGGGTGGACTGGGACCGAGAGAAATTCCCCTACCTGGCGCGTGTGGTGTGGCCCAAGCATGGTCCGCTGACGGTGCTGGTGCAGAATCGCCCGCAGACCGAAGAGAACTTGCTCGCGGTGGACACCAGCACCGGTGCGACTCGGGTGCTGCTGTCCGAAAGGGACCCCGCCTGGCTCAACCTGCCACCCGGCGAAGACCTGCCCACTTGGCTCGACGACGGCTCGGGCTTTTTCTGGCTGTCCGAGCGCAGCGGGGCGTGGGAAGTCGAATTCCACGGGGTGGATGGCGCGCTGAAGGACATTTGGGTGAAGGGGGCCGAACACTTGGTGTGGCTTTCGGGCTACGACGCGCGGGAGAAAACGCTGTACTTCGTTGCCTCGCCCCAGGCGCCAGACACGGTGGCCATGCGGGTGCGGGCCGGAGGGCAGCCAGAGCGGCTGATTCCCGGCGGAAGCGAGCGCACGGCGCAAACGTTGGCACTGTCAGAGGACGGCAGCGTGCAGCTCTTCACCTCCGAGGAGCCCAACGGCGACGTCTTCTGGCTGGTGAGAGACCGCACCGGCAGGACGCTTGGCCGGCTTCCCTCGGTGGCGATGGCCCCGCCCTTCATGTCCCGGGTGGAGTATCGGCAAGTGGGAGAGCTCCACTTTTGGACAGCAGTCATCCGTCCGCGGGGCGCCACAGCCGGCAAGAAGTTGCCGGTGCTGGTGGACTGCTACGGGGGCCCCCACTTCAACATTGTCAGGGCCGGCCCTCGCGGCTACCTCCTCCAGCAGTGGCTGGCGGACCAGGGCTTCCTCGTCGTGGCCTTCGACGGACGCGGGACGCCGCGCCGGGGACGGGCTTGGGAAAGGGCCATCAAGGATGACTTTTCGGGCCTCATTCTTGATGACCAAGTGGCCGCGCTGAAGGCCCTGGCCGCCGTTGTCCCGGAGATGGACCTCTCGCGCGTGGGCATCACCGGATGGTCGTTTGGCGGCTACCTCGCGGCGCTGGCCGTCCTCAAGCGCCCGGATGTCTTCCACGCCTCGGTGGCGGGCGCCCCGGTGGTGGACTGGCTCGACTACGACACGCACTACACCGAGCGCTACCTCGGCATCCCCCCCGCGGCGGACGCCGTCTACGCGCGCAACAGCCTCCTCGGCCTGGCCGCCAACCTCCAGCGGCCGTTGCTGCTTCTCCATGGGACGTCAGACGACAACGTCTACTTCTTCCACTCCCTCAAGCTGGTGAACGCGCTGTTCCGCGCCGGGCGCCTGCAGTTCGACTTCGTCCCCCTGTCTGGCTTCACCCACATGGTGGCCGACCCACAGGTGACGGAGCGCCTGCACCAGCTGGAGTTGGACTTCCTGAAGGCCCACCTGGCGACACCGGCCGCACCGGTGCCGAGTCCGGTCACTGCCCGGTGACGATGACCGCCGGGGGCGCTCGCGGCGGCGCCACCACCACCGCAGGGCACACCCAATGCCCAGGGTGCCAGTGCCCGTAGGGGCCGTAGTGCCCTTCCACCCACGCGGCACTCGGGCACGGTGGCGGGTGGGCGGCGACGGGTTGGGGTGTCGCGCAGCCGAAAATGGCACCGGCCAAAAGGACTGCAAGGACGGGAAGCCTCAAGTTCCGCATCAAAGGGCGTACTCCTTTTCCGAAGGAGACAACCCGGGAACGGGCGCCGAAGTTGCGGGCAGGGCGAACGGCCCAGGCCGGCGGGCGCCTTCCAAGTGAGACGAAATGCCACCACAGCGGGGGCACCCGCCAGGGCGGGGCGAAACCCACCCTCCCCACACGAAGCGGTGGCGCCCGTGCCGCGGACAGCACGGCCCCGGAGGCTGACGGCGGGACGCCGCACAGGAGAGCCCCGGCTCCGCTCTGGGGGCTGCGGAGCCGGGTCCCCCGACGCTTCCGGGACTGCTTGGACCGCTGCTTAAATGGGCTTGACGTTCTGAGCCTGCAGCCCCTTCGGGCCGCGGGCCACGTCGAACTCCACCTTCTGACCCTCAGCCAGGGTGCGGAAGCCCTCTGACTGGATGGCAGTGTGGTGGCAGAAGACATCCTCCCCGCCCCCATCCTGTGTGATGAAACCAAAGCCCTTCGCATCGTTGAACCACTTCACGGTACCAGTTGCCATCTCGTGTCTCTTATTCCTTCTCAACACCACGGCTGAAAGCGCCGCGTGGTCTCCACGGTCGGAGGCGGGCGCTTTTTTATGGAGACATAAGGTTGAAGTAAAGCTCTCTCGACAGCTGTCCATGCACGCATGCATTCGGTGCACTTTGCAGCGCGCTGCGTCGTGACAAATACGTGGCAGCCGCTCCCCGGAAGGAGTGGAAGTGAAGCCATCCATTGCAATTCGTCGGGCCGAGGCGATGGACGCGCCCGCCTTGGCCACGCTCTGCCGGCAGCTGGGCGATGAGGTGACGGCGTCGCAGGTGCTGGCCCACCTTGAGCGGCATCGCACCGAGGCCAGCCAATGCCTCCTGGTCGCCCTCCTCGACACGGCGGTGGTGGGCTGGCTGGAAGCCGGCGTCCGCCACGCGGTGCAGGACGGCAGGGGTTGGGCCGAAGTCTCCGGGCTGGTGGTGGAGGCCTCCCAGCGGGGCTACGGCGTGGGCTCGGCACTTCTGGCTGCCGCGCGAAGTTGGGCGGTCGGCCAGGGGATGAAGCGGCTGCGCGTCCGGACGCGCGTGGAGCGGACGGAGGCGGCCCGCTTCTACGAGAAAAACGGCTTTCGTCTGAAGAAGCAGCAGCGGGTCTACGACGTGGACCTCTAAGACGGTGCCTTGCCCGAGGGCGAAGGCCCCGCGACGTCACACTTCGAGTAAAAGGCGCTCCGGGTCCTCGATGCATTCTTTAATGCGGACCAGGAATTGCACTGCTTCTCGGCCATCAATCAGCCGATGGTCGTAGGAGAGGGCCAGGTACATGACGGGGCGAATGACGACTTGCCCCTCCCGGGCCACCGGGCGCTCGACGATGTTGTGCATCCCGAGGATGGCCGTCTGTGGCGGGTTGACAATGGGGGTGCTCAGCATGGAACCAAAAATGCCGCCATTGCTGATGGTGAAGGTGCCTCCCTGCAACTCGGCCAGCGTCAGCTTGTCGGTTCGCGCGCGGTTGCCGAGTTCAGCGATGCGTTTTTCGATGTCGCCCATGCTGAGGGCATCGGCGTCGCGCAGGACGGGCACCACCAGGCCGCGGCTGCCGGAGACGGCCACGCCAATGTCGTAGTAGCGCTTGAGGACAATCTCGTCGCCGTCAATCTCCGAATTGACGAGCGGAAAGGCTTTCAGCGCATCCACCACGGCGCGGACGAAGAAGCCCATGAAGCCAAGCTTGGTGCCGTGCCGGGCCAGGAAGCGCTCCCCGTACGTCTTGCGCAGCGCCAGGACGGCGCTCATGTCGACTTCATTGAAGGTGGTGAGGATGGCGGCGCTGGACTGGGCCTGAAGCAGGCGTTCGGCGACGCGCTTGCGCAAGGGCGTCATCTTCACCCGCTCCTCACGGGCGGCGTTGGCCTGCGGGCCAGCGGGGACTGCAGCGGGGGACGGCACTGGCGCAGAGGACTTTCCGCCTTCCAGGACGGTGAGGACGTCGTCCTTCGTCACCCGTCCGGAGATGCCACTGCCATGCAGCGAGCCCGGGTCCAGCCCGGCGTCCTCGGCCATCTTTCGCGCCACCGGGGACAGCGGAGGTTGCCGGCCGTTGCCCGACGGCAGCACTGCCTCGGCAGATGCCGGCGCCGCGCGGAGGGGGGCTGCCTTGGGCGGGCTGGGGGAGGCTGCGGCCGCGACCGGCGCTGGCTGGGGCGGCTTCGGGGCGGCGACGGCTGCGGCCGGCCGGGGCGCTTGGGCGCCGGCTCCGCTGGCGATGGTGCCGAGGACGTCCCCAATTTTCACCCGGTCTCCCTCGGCGTGGGAGATGGAGGAGAGCGCACCGGCGGTGGGGGCGGCGACGTCGATGGTGACCTTGTCCGTCTCCAGCACCACCACCGGTTCGTCCACCGCGACCGGGTCGCCCACCTTCTTGTGCCATTTGCCCACCACCGCCTCGGTGATGGACTCGCCCAGTGCCGGGACGGTGAGTTCAACGGCCATTGGCAGTCCCCCGCGCAAATGCCTCTTCCACCAGCTGGTGTTGCTCCAGCTCATGCGTCTTGAGAAAGCCGGTTGCCGGGCTGGGGCTCTCCGCCCGGCCGACGTAACGGACGCTGACTGGCTGGGCCGCCGTCTCCGCCAACTCTGCCAGGTGGGAACGCATGAAGCGCCAGGCGCCCATGTTGCGCGGCTCCTCCTGCACCCAGATGAGTTCGCGCAGCGCGGGGTAGCGCTTCACCTGCGCCTCCAGCTGGGCCCGGGGCACCGGGTACAGCTGCTCCACCCGCGCGATGGCGACGCTGGGGTCTGGAGTCTGGGTCCGGTGGGCCATCAAGTCGAAGGCCACCTTTCCGCTGCACAACAGAAGCCGCGTGACGCTGGCTGGGTCAGTTGCCTCGGGGTCCGGAACGACGCGCTGCCAGCCGCCCTCGGTGAAGGCTTCCAGGGGGCTCGCTGCCTCCTCGCGCCGAAGCAAGCTTTTGGGCGTCATCACCACCAGCGGCTTCCGCCAGCCGAGGAGCGCTTGGCGCCGCAACAGATGGAAGAGCTGCGCCGCGGTGGTCGGCTGGGAGACCTGGATGTTGTCCTCGGCGGCCATGTCGAGGAAACGCTCCAGCCGAGCGCTGGAGTGCTCGGGCCCAGCCCCCTCGTAGCCGTGGGGAAGCAGCAGCACCAGGCCCGACAGCCGACGCCACTTGGTTTCGGCGGCGACGATGAATTGGTCGATGATGACTTGAGCCACGTTGGCGAAGTCGCCGAACTGCGCCTCCCACAGCACCAGCGCGTCCGGGTAGTCGAGCGAGTAGCCAAATTCGTACCCGATGCACCCCGTCTCCGACAGCGGGCTGTTGTACACCTCAAACAGGGCTTGGCCCGGCTCGATGTTGGTGAGCGCGGTGTAGGTGGCGCCGGTGCGGGCATCGTGGAGGACGGCGTTGCGGTGACCGAAGGTGCCGCGCTCGGTGTCCTGCCCGGTGAGCCGGACGTGCACCTTCTCTGTCAGCAGCGAGGCGTAGGTGAGGTTTTCGGCGCTGCCCCAGTCGAGCGGCAGGTCGCCGCGGGCCATTTGTCCCCGGCGTTCGAGAATTTTCGACATCTGCCGAAGCGGGGTGAAGCCCTCCGGCACCCGGGACAGGTGCAGCAGCAGGGAGGCGGCGCGCTCGCGAGAGATGGCCGTCGCCACCTCCTGCACGCCCTTCTCCGGGCCGCCGCGGAAGCCCTTCCAGACCCCCTCGTTGGCCGAGGGGTCGGCCAGCTGCGACTTCTCCTTGGCCCGCAGGTAGGCGCTCTGGAAATGCTGTTTGGCCTCCTCGCGAATGGCTTGGGCGTCCGCGGCGCTGAGGCGGCCCTTCTTCTCCAGCTCCTCGGCGTACACCCGGCCCACCGGGGCATGGCTCCTGATTTGCTCGTACATCAGCGGCTGGGTGTAGCTCGGCTCATCGCCCTCGTTGTGGCCGTAGCGTCGGTAGCACACCAGGTCCACCACCACGTCGCTTTGGAATTGCTGGCGGTATTCAGTGGCCAGCCGCATCACGTGGACGCAGGCTTCCGGGTCGTCGCCATTCACGTGGAAGATGGGGATGTCCAGCATCTGTGCCACCGCGGTGGGGTAGATGCTGCTGCGGCCGTCCTCCGGACAGGTGGTGTACCCAAGCTGGTTGTTCACCACCAGGTGCACCGTGCCTCCGGTGTCGTAGCCGCGCAGCCGTGAGAGGTTGAGCGTCTCGGCCACCACGCCCTCTCCGGCCATCGAGGCGTCGCCGTGCAGGACCAGCGGCATCGCCTGACGGCGCCGGTCGGCCGTCCCCAGCCGCGTCTGTTTCGCCCGGACGCGGCCCTCGACCACCGGGAAGACGAATTCCAGGTGACTCGGGTTGAAGGCGAGGCTCAGGTGAATGCGCTTGTCCTGGCTGGTGGTGAAGTCCGAGGAGAAGCCCATGTGGTACTTGACGTCGCCCCGGCTGACGTAGCTGCGCGGGTCGGACGGCCCGTTGAACTCGCTGAAAATTTGGTCGGGGCTCTTCCCCAAAACGTTGGCCAGCACGTTGAGGCGGCCGCGGTGGGCCATCCCGATGACCACCTCGGTGACTCCCAGCTCGCCCCCCAACTCCAGCAGCGTGTCGAGCATCGGAATCAGACTCTCGCCGCCGTCGAGGCTGAAGCGCTTCGCGCCCTGGTACTTGGTGTGGATGAAGGACTCGAAGGTTTGCGCAATGGTCAGCTTCTCGAGAATTCGGCGCTGCTCGGCGGTGGTCAGGTTGGCCCGGTTGGCGGTGTGCTCCATCCGCGGCATCAGCCAGCGCCGCCGTTCGCTGTCGAGCAGCGTCATAAACTCGACGCCGATGTGGCCGCAGTAGGTGCGGCGGAGCCGGTCCAACAAGTCCCGCAGCCGGACCCGCCGCCCCTCGGCGAAAACGCCGTTGCCGTCCACCACCTGCTCCAGCTCGGCTTCGCTAAACGCCTGGTCGGTCACCATCGCCAAGTCCGCGGCGTGTTCCAGCGGCGGGCGGGGACGCCCCAGCGGGTCGAGTTGGGCCAAAAGGTGGCCTCTCAGCCGAAAGGCGTAGAGGGTCTGGTCGACCCGCGCCTGAAGGCCCATGTCCGCGGCGGAGACGCCGGGGGCGGCCACGGCAAGGGTCACCGCCGGCGCTCCATTGCCGCCGCGTCCGACGGTGGGCTGCAGCGGGTGCCCATTGGTTGCTGGGCGGTCGCCAGTCAGCGGGCGTCCGCCGCCCGAGCGCTGGAAAAGTTCGCGCCAGCTACTGTCAACGCTGCTCGGGTTCTCGAGCCATCGCGCGTAGAGGCCCTCGATGAAGTCGATGTTGGCCCCGCTGAGGAAGCTGTCCTGAATGGCCATAGGGTAGTTTGAGACAAAGTCCTTAACGCCGAAGATTGGGCCGAGAGCCAGTTTTCGGGGCGCATGGCTTCTATGCTGCGCCCTCACCTGCCCGGGCGGGCTCCCACATCCAAATTCACCACTCCTGGGCGTGCTGCGCCAGAGCCCGGGCATTTCCTGGGCATGCCTCAGCACTGCTACACGGTTGGTGCTGGCCCCCTACGCCCCTACAGAGGCCCGGGCGGTGGTAAAGCAGCCAGCACCCTCATGCTCCTCTCAGGCAAGCGTTTGGTGGTAACGGGAGTGTTGACGCCGCAGTCGCTGGCCTTCGGCATTGCCGAGATGGCCATCGCCGAGGGGGCCGAAGTCCTCCTCACTGGCTTTGGCCGCGCCCTGTCTCTGACCGAGCGCAGCGCACGGCGGCTGTCGCCCGCGCCCGAGGTGGTGGAGCTGGACGTCACCAACGCCGCCCACTTCAGCGCCCTCACCGAAACGGTGCGGAAAAAATGGGGGGTGGTGCACGGCGCCCTGCACGCAGTGGCCTACGCCCCGGCCGATGCGCTGGGGGGAAACTTTCTCCACACCCCCTGGGAAAGCGTCCAGACCGCCTTTCGGGTCTCCACCTTTTCATTGAAGGAGCTGGCCGTGGCCCTCGCCCCCCTGATGACGGAGGGAGGCAGCATCCTCACCCTGGACTTTGACAACACCGTGGCCTGGCCCATTTACGACTGGATGGGCGTCTGCAAGGCGGCCCTCGAATCCTGCGTCCGCTACTTGGCCAGGGACCTCGGGCCAAAGCGAATTCGCGTCAACGCGCTGGCCGCAGGCCCGCTGGCCACGGTGGCCGCCAAGGGGATTCCCGGCTTCAAGCAGCTGGAACGTAACTGGGGCACCCAAGCGCCCCTCGGCTGGTCGTCCAAGGACGACCATCTCGCCGTGGCCAAGACGGCGGTGGCCCTGCTGTCGGACTGGTTTCCCTCCACCACCGGAGAAATGGTGCACGTCGACGGTGGCTACCACGCCCTCGGCGCGCCGCCGGTGGACCCTTCGGCGGAGTAGGCCCCAAGGCCCGGCACGGCGACTTGGCAAAAGAGGGGCGGCCCTGACCCGCTGGAGGTGGGCCGTTTCTGGCGTGGCAAGGCCAACAGCGGTGAGGGTAGAGTCCCCGGAAGGGGTTTCGTCAGCGCCGGGCCTGCGCGCACTTTTCGACGGGTGCGCCCAGGGAAGGGGGAAAGCCGTGGATGCGTTCCGAGTCATCCTCGCCGTGACGCTCCTCGCTTCTGGCGCGGCGCACGCCCAAGCCAAAACCGCCCCGCCCCCCGGGCCCACCACCCTCACCCCGGCGACGACGTCCCATCCGCAGTCGGGCACCACCGCCTCCGACGCCGCGGCGCAGGCCGTCCAAGCTCGGCCCCCGCTGCTGGTGCTGGACCTCGAAGCCCGCGGCGGCGGCCTCCCGGAAGCCCAGGCGGCCACCATCAACGTCGTCCGGGGGCTACGGGACTTGGACGTGTTTCAGGTGCTGAGCGCCGACGACGTCCGTCAGCTGCTGGCGCTCGAGCGCACCCGCCAGCTGTCCGGCGCCAAGGGCGAGAGCGCCCTCGGGGAATTGGGCCGCGCGCTGGGGGCCAACAATGCCGTGGTGGGCAGCCTGACGCGTGCCGGCGGCAAGTTCCAGGTGGAGATTCGCCTCCTCGACGTCAGCACACAGAAGGTCCTCAACCAGAAGACGCTCGGCCCGGTGGCCAGCGTCTCGGAAATTGCCAGCGCGCTTCCCGGCCTGGCGCAGGAGTTGGTGTCGCCGCTGCTGCGCGACCAGCAGGGCTTCCTCCTGGTGCGCACCCGGGAGGAAGGGGCCGAAGTGCTGGTCGACGACACCCTCATCGGCTCGACGCCGCAGAAGGCGGCGGTGCCCCTGTCGCGCGGGCTGCACCGGGTGCAAATTCGCAAGGACGGCTTCATCGCCCAGACGCGCTCGGTGCGCATTGAACCGAACCAGACGCGCGTCGAGGACGTGGACCTCATCCCCTCGCCGGACTACGCCGCGGCCTACAAAGACAAGAATGGACGGCTGCGGATTGGGGCCTGGGTGGCCTCGGGCATCGCGGTGCTGGCCATTGGCGCCACCATCTGGCTCGAAGTGGACCTCCACAACCAGTACAACAATGACTTTTACGCCTACCAGCAGTGGCTGGTCGGCGCCGCGGGCGGCTCGCAAACCAAGCCCCCGTCCATTGCCAACAACCCGACCGCCAGCGCCAACTGGGACAGTTGCACGGCCCAGGGCGCGAAGTACTGCGCCACCCAGGCGAACAACTCGAAAAACAGCATTCAAACGCTGCAGTGGGTGGCGGCCGGAACGGCCGTGGTGGCCGTCGCCGCCACCGGCATCGCCGTCTGGTGGTGGGTGAGCGGCAAGGACCCCAACCGCTACACCGACGTGGTGGCCGGCGTCGGCCCGACGTCCAAGGGTGGCGTCGCCTTCGCCCTGGCTGGCCACTTCTAGCCGCTGGCCAGTCCCCCACCGTGGGACGCCCGTCCTGGGCCGCGCTGCCGACTGTGGCTCACTTCTATCTCTGACGAAAATTTCTGCTCACCCTGTTGACCGATGTGGGGGGGTCGTTGTACACACCCCTGGAGTGTCGCCTTGGCGGGGGGTGCCCCGTCCCGGAGGCCCGTCCATGAATGACAAGACGCCTCGCATGCCTCGGCACCGCGCCCCGCTGGACCCGTGGCCGACGCCACCGCCGTTCGGGCCGGAGTCGGACGAGCCGTTTGGTCCGCGCGAGGCGGGCCCGGACGAGCCGCTGGAGGAGCGCCGGCCGCCGGCTAGGCCACCAGCAGCGGGCGCGCCTGAAACTGAAGGCCGTCCTTCGCCTCGTTGAGGTCGAAGTGGGCGACGCCGCCCGCGCGCAACTCACCGAAGAGGAGCGACTCGGCAAGCGCCTTCTTCAGCTGTTGGTCCACCAGGCGCGCCATCGGCCGCGCGCCGAAGTGCGGGTCATAGCCGTTCTCGGCGAGCCAGCCCCGCGCCGCGGCTGACAACTCCAGAGTCACCTTCTTCTCACTCAGCTGCTCCTGCAGCAGCCGCACTTCCTTGTCCACCACCTGGAGAATGGTGTCCGGGCTGAGGCCGGCGAAGAGAAGCCATCCGTCCAACCGGTTGCGGAATTCCGGAGTGAAGGTGCGCTCGATGGCCTTCTTGGCCTTGCTGGTGTCGGGCCCACTCACCGTGTCCCCGAAGCCGACCGTCTTGGCACTCATCTCCCGGGCGCCGGCGTTGGTGGTGAGGATGAGCACCACGTTTCGGAAGTCTGCCTTCCGCCCGTTGTTGTCGGTCAGGGTGGCGTGGTCCATCACTTGAAGCAGGACGTTGAAGAGCTCCGGGTGCGCCTTCTCAATCTCGTCCAGGAGGAGCACCGAATAGGGGTGCTTGCGGATGGCGTCGGTGAGGAGGCCTCCCTGGTCGAATCCGACGTAGCCCGGCGGGGCGCCAATCAGCCGGCTGACGGTGTGTTGCTCGGAGTACTCACTCATGTCGAAGCGCAGGAATTCCACGCCCAGCACCCGCGCCAGCTGCTTGGCCAGCTCCGTCTTCCCGACGCCGGTGGGGCCTGAGAAGAGGAAGCTGCCGATGGGCTTTTCCGGGCTGCGCAGCCCGGAGCGCGCCAGCTTGATGGCCGCCACCAATTCGTGGATGGCCGGGTCCTGGCCGTAGATGACCAACCGCAGCTGAGGCTCGAGGTTGGCCAGTGAGTCGCGCTCCGAGGCGGAGACGCTTTTCTCTGGAATTTTGGCCATTTTGGCCACCACCGCCTCCACGTCGTGCAGGGTGACCCGGCCGGTGCGCTGGTCCACCGGGCGAAGCCGGTCGGCCGCGCCCCCCTCGTCGATGACGTCGATGGCCTTGTCCGGCAAAAACCGCTCGTTGATGTACTTGGCGGCCAGCTCCACTGCCCCGCGGATGGCGGCCTCGTCGTAGACCACCGCATGGTGCTCCTCGTACCGACTCTTCAGGCCCTGCAAGATGAGGACGCTGTCTTCGATGGAGGGCTCGCCGATTTCAATCTTCTGAAACCGGCGGCCGAGGGCGCGGTCCCGTTCAAAGCTGGCCTTGTACTCCTGGTAGGTGGTGCTGCCGATGCAGCGCAGGCGCCCCGAGGCGAGCACCGGCTTGAGGATGTTGGACGCCTCGATGCTGCCGCCGCCGGTGGTGGCGCCGGCGCCGACGATGGTGTGGATTTCGTCGATGAAGAGGATGGCGTTGGGCTGCTTTTGCAGCGCCTTCAGCACGCCCTTCAGCCGCTCCTCGAATTGGCCGCGGAACTTGGTGCCCGCCAGGACGGCCCCCATGTCGAGCGAGTAGATGATTGACCCCTTCAGCGCGTCCGGGACGTTGCCTTCGTGGATGCGTAGGGCCAGCCCCTCGGCAATGGCCGTCTTTCCGACACCTGAGTCCCCGACGTAGATGGGGTTGTTCTTCCGCCGCCGGCAGAGCACTTGCATCGTCCGTTCAAGTTCGCGCTCCCGCCCAATCAACGGGTCAATGCGCCCCTCCTCGGCCTCCACCATCAGGTTGAGGGCGAAGGCTTTGAGGGGGTCTCGGACTGGCGCCCCCTCCTCCTCCGGGCCGCTCGGTTGCCCCTCGGCATCCTCCTCCGTCTCGCCGCCCTTGGAGATGCCGTGGGAGAGGTAGTTGAGGAGGTCCAGCTTGGTGACGCCCTCCTGCTGCAGCAGGTACAGGGCGTGGCTCTCGTCCTCGCGGAACATCGCCACCAGGACGTCGCCGCCATCGATGACTTTCTGGTCGGCCGACAGGGCGTGAATGGCGGCCCGCTGCAGCACCCGTTCAATCCCGATGGTTTGCTGCGGCTCAGCGCTGACGCCCTCGGGAAGCTTCTCCACCGTGTCCTTCAGAAAGGTCTCCAGCCGCTGCCGGAGGCGCTTCACAGAGGCGCCGCAGGCCGCCAGGACGCGCTGCGTCTTGGCCTCTTTGCTCAGCGCCAACAGCAGGTGCTCGAGGGTCAGGTACTCGTGGCGCATCGCCTTTGCGTCTTGCAGTGCCTGGCGGAAGCTGGCTTGCAGCTCCTTGGCGATTAGGGGGGTGGCCACGTCAAGTCTCCTCAGAGGTTTCAGTCGGTTCCATCGTCAGCCGGAGGGGAAATTCATTCTCCCGGGCCAGCTTCTCCACCATCTCGATTTTCGTTCGCGCCACGTCGTAGGTATATACGCCAGCCACGCCAATGCCTTGGTGGTGGACATGAAGCATGATGGCCACCGCGTCGGATTCACTCTTGTGGAACACCTGGCGGAGCACCGCGACCACAAAGTCGCGGGTGGTGTAGTTGTCGTTGTGAAACAGGACGCGGTACAGCTGTGGGCGTTTCACCCGGCGCTGCGTCTTGACCTCTGGCACGGCCAGGGTTCCAGGCGCGCGCTCAGCCACGGGGGGCCTCGTCCAGCTTCTTGAAGCCGGTCTCGGCCCGCCAGGCGGGGAGGCCCTGGGCAATGGCCGCTCGCTCGTGCCCCAGAAATTCCCGGACTGCCCGGTCCAGTGGGCCGTGGAAAATCCAGTGGGCGCTGTACGTCAGCCGGGGCAAGAAGCCCCGCACCAGCTTGTGCTCGCCCCCCGCGCCAGGTTCAAAGCGCTTGAGGCCCCGGCGCACCGTCTCCTCCATCCCCTGGTAGACGCAGACGTCGAAGTGCAGAAAGGGCACCTCCTCGAAGCATCCCCAATAGCGGCCGTACAGGGCTTCGGGGCCGCAGACGTTGAAGGCCCCGGCCACGACGCGTCCGGACCGGACCGCCTGCACCAGCTCCACCCGGTGGCGGAGGCTCTTCAACACCCGGACGAAGAAGTCCGGGGTTAAGTACCGCCGCCCCCAGGCGAATTTGTCCACCGTGCTGGCATACAGCCGGTACACCTCGTCGGGGTCCACCTCCGCCAGCGCCTCCTCCCTCAGCGTGCGCAGCTGCAGCCGGTGCTCGGCCGTGGCGCGGCGCTCCCGTCGGATTTGGTTTCGCCGCTTGCTGGTAAAGCGGGCCAGCACCTCCTCGAAGCTTCCATACCCCTCGTTCAGGAAGTGGTACTGGACGCCGTGGCGGATGCCGAAGCCCTCCTCCTCCAGCAGCTGGGCCTCCTCCTCGGTGGGAAACAGCACGTGCAGCGAGGAGAGCCCCTCGCTGCGGGCGTATTCCAAGGCCGCCCGCATCACTTCCTTGGTGCGCGCCAGGCGGTCCTCGCCCGCTGCCACCAAGATGCGCCGCCCAGTGGCCGGGGTGAGGGGCGCCGCCAGGATGAGTTTGGGGTAGTAACGCAAGCCGACGCGCTCGGCAGCGGTGGCCCAAGACCAGTCGAAGACGAATTCGCCGTGGCTGTCCTCCTTCAGGTAGGCGGGTGCCGCCGCCACCAAGTGGTTTCCCCGCCAGAGGGTGAAGTGGCGTGGTCCCCAGCCGGTCCGCAACCGGACGCTGCCGCTGGATTCGAGGGCGTCCAGCCAGGCCCACTCCAAAAACGGGGCCGCCTGGGCGTCCAGCAGCGCATCCCACGCGCTCTGGGACACGTCTCGAATGGACTCGAGCAGCTTGACCTGGGTGGGAAGTGTTCCGGACATCGACGGCAGCGCTGCAGGACGAAGCGGCCCAAGCCTATAACGGGTGAAGGGGGGTGGCTGCCAGGTGGGGGGGCTCTCGGCTAACGCGTCAACTCGCGGGCGAGGTAGGCGCCCACCTCGGCCAAGCCGGCGCTCGCCCGAGCCCGACCCGCGTCACTCTCCATCAGGCGCCGGGCGGACTCGCTGGCGGTGCCCGCAGAGAGGTCCGCCAACACAAGAAAGGCACTCCAGCCGGGGGTGGCTTCGACGGCGCGGCCCGGACGCAAGGGCCGGTCCTGAAGCGACTTGGCCACCTTCTCCAACAGGCCTTCCTCGTTCAGTCGCTTCGTCCCGGCCACCAAGGCGCTCCAGGTGGAGGCGAGCACGTCTTCTAGAAGGCTGCCGGAGAGGGCGGCCTGCAGGCGGGTGCGCGCCTCTTCGTCGTCAAGGCTGTGGGCGGCGGCGTAGCTGGGCGACAGCTTGGCGACCACCACCGCGCGGGTGGCCAGATGCGCGAGACGGGCCGGATAACGCATGGTGGGCGCCCACCCTAGCGCAGGTCGACGCCGTGCTCCTTGCAGTCCGCCAGCACTTCGGCGCGCGCCGCCCTCCCGGTGACGTTGGCCAGGGCCGCCCGGGCATTGCCCAAGTCCTTCAGTTGGCAATGGGCCCGGGCCTTCACCGCCCAGCCGGCGCTCGTCTTCTTGCTGAAGAAGCTTTGCTCTGCCAGCCGAAGGGCAAGCTTGGGGTCGTCGTCAGACAGCGCATCCTCGGCTTCCGAGAGCAGCTCGCTCACCTCCGGCGGCAGGCCGGAGGGCGCGCTGTCCGTGGACGCTTGCGTCTTGGCCTCCGCAGCGGCCTTCAGCCCCTTCGCCTTCTCCATGGCGGCCTTGGCCGCGGCCAGCCCATCGTCCCCGGCGTTGAGTGCCTGGCGAATGCCCTGCTTCACTTCCTGAAGGCCCTGTTGGAGGTCCTTGTCGTCTGCGGCGCTGTCCTGCAACGCCTGGCCCGTCTGTTCGGCCAACGTCTGCGCGGCCAGGCGGGCTTGGTGCAGAACGGCCGCGTGCTTCACCGTCCGGAAGACGCCCAGGAAGGCGGCCAGGACGACGACGGCCAGCAGCACCCGTCGCCCGGTGCGCCGTCGAGGCGGGGGCGTCGGCACCAAGGGGCCCCCTTGCACGGGTCCCACCAGTACTGCCTTGGGGACAGCCTGGCTTGAAAAGGGGGCCGGCCAGGCCGAGGCGGGCAGGGGCGGCGGCGAGGCGGCCGGCGTCGGCCAGGGCTGCATCGGCACCGGGGCAGTCACGGCTTGCGTCTGTCGCGGCACGGGCACTGGGGTGGCCGGGGTGAAGGTGGCGTCGGTGGCGGCGTCGGAGAGGGGAATCGGCTGGGCGGGACTGGCCAGCGTCGCGTCCAGGGGCTGTGTCTGGGGGCCGGAGGCTGGCACCGTCAGCGGCCGTCCGGTCAGTTCGGCGACGAAGGAATTCACATCTGCCGGCCGCAGCGCGGGGTCCTTCTGCAGCGCGCGGTCCACCGCCGACAGCACATTCAGAGGCAGGGCCGTCCGCAGCTGCGCCAGCGGCTGGGGCTGAGCGTGCACCACCTTGTACACCACTTCGGCCAGCGAATTGCCCCCGAAGGCGGGGCTTCCTCCCAGCATCTCGTACACGATGGCGCCCAGGGCAAAGACGTCAGTCCGGGCGTCGATGGCCGTGTTGCGCCCCAGGGCTTGCTCGGGCGCCATGTACTGCGGCGTTCCAATCAGGACAGCGTCCTGGGTGGCCACCGTCTGGGAGCCGCGGATTTTGGAAATGCCGAAGTCCAGCACCTTCACGTTGGGGCCCGGCATCTCGTCCTGTTGGGCGCAGAGGAAGACGTTGTCCGGCTTGAGGTCCCGGTGCACCACGCCCGCCCGGTGCGCGGCCTGCAGCGCAGAGCCCACCTGCCGAGCAATGGCCATCGCCTCGTCCAGCTGCAGCGGGCCGCGCTGAAGCCTTTGCGCCAGAGTTTCCCCACGGAGCAGCTCGAGCACGATGTACGGCTCGCCGGTGGGCAGGGTGTGGAAGTCGAGGACTTGCACGATGTGTGGGTGCCCCAGCCGGGACGCAATCTCCGCTTCCCGACGGAAGCGCGCGAAGGCCTCGCCGGATGTCACGCCTGCGCCGAGCAGCACCTTGACTGCCACCTGGCGGCCGGGAAGCCGGAGGTGCTCGGCGGCCCAGACGGCCCCCATCCCTCCGCGGCCCAGCAGGTGAGTCACTCGGTACGTGTCGGCGACGACACCACCAATGGAAAGCGCGTCCTGGGTGCCCATATTCGGAAGACCGGACTTTAACAGGCAGCTGGCCCCGGGAGGCCCCAGCGGGCTGGGCGGGCGGTGTCCCCCCGGGCAGGTGCCGCAGGCCCGTCGGCTATACTTCCCTTCCGCCGCACCCGACGGAGGCTGCTTGGCCCTCGCGATGTCCCCGGCCGTCCTCGCCGTTTTTTCCCTCCTCGCGGCCACCGCGCCAGCCGACAGTCCGCTGGACGTCAGCGCTGTCAAAGCGCAGCTGCGCGTCTTCGACGACGCCAAGGGCCACTACCTGGTGCTCATCCCCTTCGGCGGGGACATGTGGAGTCACTTCTACTGGGGCGATGGGAAAACCTTCTGGGCGCAGCGCGTTTTTGGTGGCGGCACCGATGGAGAGGTCGCCTTCCAGAGGTTTTTCTGGGAGCCGCGGGTCCCGCATGGCCACGCGGACTTCTGGCTGAAGGACGGCGTCTACCGACTGGGCTGCGGGGAGCGGACCACCGTCTTTCAACCGACGGCTGAGGAGCGGGCCCAGGCTCTCTTGGCCTCGGCCACCTTCAGGCCACCGCGCTGGACACGGCGGGCCTATGCCCTCGCGCGCGACGAGACTGGCAACTACTACTACGTCGACCGCTCGCGCGAAGACGGCCAGTTGGACTTTCGTCTGTGGGCCGGGCCGCGCGCTCAACTCAAGCCCCTGCACATGACGAATGTGGTGAGCGATTCCGAGGGCGACATTTTCACCACCCGTTCAGGCGAGCTGCGGCTGGTGCTGGACAAGAAAGAGAGCGTCTGGGTGAAGGGGAAGGTGCGCACGCCGCTCCACCTGTTGCCCCTCGAGGAGAACGTGCGCCTCATCTATTCAGAGTTGGGGGTGTACGTCGGCGAGCCACTCGGGACGCCTTGCGACGTCCTCTAGCCCTGCCCCGGCGGACGAGGTTGGCAGGTGAATAAGCGGGGCGGTGGCCCCGTACGGTTGACCATGAGGTTCCACATGGCTGCAAAGACGTGCTGGATTGGGTTTGCCCTGGCCGCGCAACTGGCCTGGGGAGGGGCGGCGAACGCGCAGCAGGACCAGGCGACGGACCCGGGTTGGCCCAGGCAACTCGACTCGCAAGCCGGGGCGCTTGTCCTCTATGAGCCGCAACCCGACACCTTTCAAGGCCAGACGCTGAATGCGCGCGCCGCCTTCTCCCTGACGCCAACCGGCAAGACGGAGCCCTTATTTGGCGCCCTGTGGTTTACGGCACAAGTCAACACCGACCGCGAACAACGCTTGGTGCAAGTGGCCAGCGCCAAAGTGACGGAGGTTAAACTTCCGGATTCGGCCTCGGACACCCAAGCCATCCTGGCCAGCCTGGTCGAACAGCAACTGGCCAACGTCACCTTCCCGCTGGACCGCCTCACCGAAGGGCTGGCCGACACGCAGGAGGAGCACTCGACAGCGCCGGAGCTCAAGTTTGACCCGCCGAAAATCCTCTTCGCGACAGAGCCCACCGTCCTGGTGCTGTTGGATGGGCAGCCCATCCGGCGGCCCATTGAAAAGTCGGGCATCGACGCCGTCGTCAACACGCCGTTCCCCCTCTTCTACGACCCGCGTGCCCAGAGTTACTACCTGACCAACGGAGCCATCTGGTACCAGGCCTACGACGTCCTCCAAGGCCCGTGGACCGTCATCCCTGTGCCTCCGCCGGAGGTGGCCGCGGTGGTGGCCAAAGGGGACAAGAAAGACCAGAGCGAGCCGGTGGCCAAAGACGCCACCCCCCCGCGGGTGGTGGTGGCCACCGAGCCAACCGAACTGGTGGTCACCAAGGGGCCGCCGAATTTCGCGCCCGTCAACGACACACAGCTGCTGCAGGTGACCAACGCGGACGAGAGCATCTTCCGCGACTTGACGAGTCAGCGTGTCTTCGTGGTGCTCGCCGGTCGCTGGTACACCGCGCCGGCCTTCAATGGCCCCTGGAGGTACGTGCCGTCCGACAAACTTCCGCCGGACTTCGCGAAAATTCCAGCCGCCTCGCCCGCCGGGAATGTCCTGGCCTTCGTCTCCGGCACGCCGGAAGCCAAGCAGGCCGTCGCCGACGCGGAGATTCCCCAGACTGCCGAGGTGAAGCGCGACGCCCCGCCGCCGACGCCACCCACCTATGACGGGCAGCCGGACTTCCAGCCCATCGCCGGCGCTGCACCAGGCGTCTCCTACGCCGTCAACAGCCCGGGCTCGGTCCTCCAGATTGATGGCACCTACTACTCCGTGGTCAACGGTGTCTGGTACCTGGCGCCCGGCCCAACTGGGCCGTGGAGTGTTGCAACCGCAGTTCCCCCACAGGTGCAAACCATTCCGCCGGCCAGCCCCGTCTACAACGTCCGGTACGTGTACGTGTACCAAGCGACGCCCACCGTCGTTTACACCGGGTACACCCCCGGCTACCTCGGCTGCTACGCCTATGGAGGGACGGTGGTGTACGGAACGGGCTACGTCTACCGGCCCTGGGTTTCCGGCGCCGTCTACTACCCGCGGCCGGTGACGTGGGGCTTCGGCGTGGCGTACAACCCTTACACCGGTTGGAGCTACGGCGTCGGAGTCAGCGCCGGCTTCCTCTACTACGGCGCGACCTGGGGCGGCGCCTATTACCGCCCCGCTTGGCGGCCTTTGTATGGCGGGGCTTGGTACGGGCCCGGCGGTTACCGGCCGCCGCCCTACGCCTATGGCGGAGGCTGGTACAGCCCAGGGTACCGGGCGGCCTACTACCGGCCAGGCACCCCGTATTACCGCGGGTACGCCGGCTACGCCGGCCATCCCGGCTACGGCGCTTGGGCCCACCCCGCCGGTGGCCTCTACGCCCGCCCCGGATTCGCGCATGCGATGGTGCAGCGGCCTCCCATGCGTCCGGTTTACATGGGCCACCCGGCCAGCCCAGCGGCGCGCTCGATGAATGTCGTGGCCGACCGGCGCGGGAACGTGTTGCGCCAAAACCCGAATGGAAGCTGGCAGCAGCATGACAACCAAGGGGGATGGAAGTCCGCGTCGGCGCCCAGCCACGTGGGAAGCCCTTCCCTCACCCACGCCAATGGGTATGCGGCTGGCGCCTCCGGGCACGCTGTTTCCTCAGGCAACCCCGGCCATGCGGGGCCGTCCACCGCGGCGTCCGGCCATCCGGTTTCGCCCGCCGCCCAAAGCCACGCCGGGCCGCCCGCGGGCCACCCTCCGGGAGGGCAGACCTCGGCCGGCCCGGCGGGAAGCCATGCCGGACCTCCCGGGGCGGGAAGCCATGCCGGACCTCCCGGGGCGCAGAGCCATGCCGGACCTCCCGGGGCGCAGAGCCACGCCGGACCTCCCGGGGCGCAGAGCCACGCCGGACCGCCCGGAGGCCATCCCGCGCCGCCCGGCGGGCAGAGTCACGCCGCACCGCCCGGCACGTCGCACCCCTCTGGGGGAAGCGGCCACACCAACGCGCAGCACGAGAAGAAGGGGAAGTAAGCCGCACCGCTTCGGCCGTTTGCACCGGGCGGCGGCCTCCGGCGACGCGAACCCGGGGTCGCGGCGAGTCGGCGGGCCGGTTTTTCCAGGGGTGCCGATGGGGCTGTGCCCCCTGACGAGGCGTTTGGCGGCAAGGCGAGCGTGTTAAAACCCACCGCTGGCACAAGGTGGGGTGCACGTGTCGCTGCCGGCCGGAACCCGCGTTGGGAAATACGTCATCCAGCGCAAGCTCGCTGAAGGCGGCATGGCGGAGATATTTCTCGCCAGTTCCTTCGGTCCGGAAGGCTTCGAGAAGCAAATCATCATCAAGCGCATCCGCCCGCAGTTTGCCGAGGATGCGGCCTTCGTCGAGATGTTCGTCGCGGAGGCGCGGCTGGTCAGCCGCTTGAACCATGCCAACATCGTTCAAATCTTCGACTTCGACTCCCACGAAGACACCTTCTACATCGCGATGGAGTACATCCGCGGCAAGTCCCTGGCGCAGGCCCACCAGCGCTCACGCGAGCTGAGTGTCGCCCTCACGCCAGTGCTGGCAGCGCAAGTGGTGAGCGAGGTCGCCCGGGGATTAAGTTTCGCGCACCGGCTGACGGAGCACGGTCAGCCGCTGGGGTTGGTCCACCGCGACGTGACGCCGCAGAACGTCCTGCTCTCCTATGAGGGGGCGGTGAAGCTGACGGACTTCGGAATCGCCAAGGCCGGGACGCGGGCCAGCACCGTCGGCGTGCTGAAGGGGAAGTTCGCCTACATGTCGCCCGAGCAGTCGCGTGGCCAACCGGTGGACTGTCGCACCGACATTTTCGCCCTGGGCATCACCTTCTGGGAGTTGCTCAGCGGCGGACGACTTTTTGACGCCGACAGCGACGTCGCAGTCCTCAACGCGGTGCAAGAGCGTGCGGTGGTGCCGCCCGAGCAATTGAACCCTCGGGTCGACTCGACCCTCAGCGCCATCGTCATGCGCTGCCTGGAGCGGGACAAAGCCGCCAGGTTTCAAACGGCGCAAGAGCTGGAGCGCGCGCTCAGCCGCTACCTGGCCAGCAGCGCCGCCGGGCCGGAGGACACCGACGTCGCTGCCTGGATGCACGCTGTCTTCCCCATCGAGGCGGCACAGACCGAAAGCACCGAATTCCGTCTGGACGGCCGAGCCGGCCGGCTGGCCACTGGCCACACCGGAGGCCCGCCAGTCACGCCGGGGAGCACTGCGGCGCGGACTGCCCCGGCCAGTGGTCCCCCGGCGTCGGTCCTCGCACCCGCAGGGTCGCGATACTCTCGGGACACGGCTTCGGATGTGGCCTGGGATGGCGCGACGGCTCGCACCCCCATCGCACTGCATGACGCCATCGAGGAGCCCTCGACTCGGCCGACGGCGCGCCCGACGCGGCGGCGGAAGCCGGTCCTCCTGCTGGGAGGTGTCGTTGCTGGCCTGTTGGCGGTGGGACTGCTGCTGGCGCTCGTCTTAGGCCCAAAACTGAAGCCAGCGCCGCCACCGACACCGGCACCAACGCCGGTGAGCGAAATCCCCAAGCCGACTCCACCCCCGCCAGTCCAACCGCCGCCGCCGCTTCCGCCGGAGGCACCGGCGACCCCCGAGGCGCCGAAGAAGGTGGCCTCGGTGCGACACCGAAAGCCTCCCAAGGCCTCGCCCTCCACGTCGAATGGGCCGCTTCAGGGGGCGCCCAAGCAACTGCCGTCGGCGGCGCCAGGCACCTTGGTGCTGACCGTCAGCCCAGCGGGGGACGTCTACATTGACGGCAAGCTTCAGCGAAAGCAGGAAGGCAAGGCGGAGTACGAGTTGACGGTCGGCAAGCACCAAGTGGAAGTCCGCGGCCCCTCCAACTGGAGGAAGGAAGTTGTCATCGAGCCAGGCCAGAAGGAATGGCAGTGGGCCTACCGCTGAGCAACGGCCGTCCCGCGGGGGCGATGTTTGCGCTGGCCACGCTGGACAGCGGATAACCAGTCCCGACGCACCCCCTTCCAGCCGCCATGTCCTTCCAGGTTTTTTCAGCCCCGCTGCTTTCGCTTGTCGAGCCAGGGCAGGCCGGTGCGCTGGAACGCCTTTTTCACCCGGTGATGCTGGAGCCGGGGCAAGTTCTCTTCGAAGAGGGCAAGCCCTGCGACTGGCTGTGGGTGTTGCACACCGGGGCAGAAGTGTCGGTCAGCCACACCGGGACAGCGCCTGGACAGCTGCTGGTGGCCCGCCTCGGCCCCGGAGACACGGTGGGGGAAATGGCCCTGGTCGACGAGGGACCCCGCTCCGGCACCGCCCGAGTGCTGGTCGGCGGCGCGGCCACCGTCATGGCGGCCAGCGACTTCTATGCCCTGAGAGATGCCTACCACCCAGCGGCCTTTCAGCTGCTCCGAAAAATCTGCCTCGAGCTTTGTGCGCGACTGCGCGGGACCACGGACCGGTTGGTGGCACCGAGCCGCCGGGAGTCGCGAGCCGCGGTGGCCTTGGTGACCGAACGGACGGAACCGGAGCTCCTCGACCAGGTCGCCGCCTTTCGAAATCTTCCCCGGGTGGTGAAGCTGGCGCTCGCCCAAAAGTTGGGACGCCTCGAGGTGGCGGATGCCACCGCGGTGTGCGGCGAAGGGGAGGCCGGCGACGCGGCTTACTTCATCGTCTCCGGCGCGGTACGGGTGCTGCGCAGCGGCTTCACACTCGCCCGCCTCGAGCCGGGCGAAGTGTTTGGAATGGTGGCCCTCATCGACGGCGGCCCGCGCTCGGCCAGCTGCGTCACCGACGGGCCGACCCGTCTGCTTCGCCTTTCCCGGGAAGACTTTGAGCAGCTTTTCTCTTCAGGCAACCGCTTCGCCTTCCAGCTGGTGGAAGGCATGGCGCGGCAGCTGGTCCGCAACCTGCGGGCCGCCGACCTGCTGCTGGCCCGGCCCGAGTTGTCGGTGCTGCCCCTTTCGCAGCCCCCCTCCGGCCTGTTGTCCGAAGCCGAGCTGGCCGCGCTCGACTTCGGCCTTGTCCCGGAGTCGTCGGTGGGACCGCCGGCAGCTTGAAGTTGCGTGCCCGGACGCTTATGTGAAGTACCCGAGGAGCTTTTGCCTATGTCCGTCAACATCCAACTCGAGTGGACCCCCAACCCGAGCACCCTGAAGTACGTGGTGGACCGCACCTTGATGCCTCGCGGCGCGATGAATTTCACCAGCAAGGAAGGGGTGGAGGCGCGTTCGCCGCTGGCCTCCAAGTTGATGGCCATCGACGGCGTCACCGGCGTCATGCTGGGAAGCAACTTCGTCACCGTGACCAAGGGCGAGGAGGGGGAGTGGGACTCCCTCAACGACCAGGTGATGTCCACCCTGGACAGCCATCTCGGCAGCAACCAGGCGGTCCTCAGCGAGGCCGCCCTGCAGGAGACGGCCAACGGGCACGGGGCGAGTGACGGGGAGGTGGAGCGAAAGATTCGAGAGATTCTCGACCTCGAGATTCGCCCGGCGGTGATGCAGGACGGCGGCGACATTACGCTCGACCGCTTCGAGGCCGGCATTGTCTATCTCCACATGCGCGGCTCCTGCAGCGGCTGCCCGAGCTCCACCATGACGCTCAAGATGGGCATCGAGAACCGTCTCCGTGAAGCGGTGCCGGAAGTCATCGAGGTCATGCCCGTCTGAGGCGACAGGTCAAAGCGCCCCTGGTGCACCGGGAGCTGCTCGCCGAGCAGAGCCCGGCGCTGCTGAAGGAGCTGCACCTCCTCACCCGCGACGGCCACCTCAACGCCGACGCGCTTCGCAAGTTGAAGCAAGTCAACCACCTGGTCGGGCTGCTGCGGCCCGCTGTGGAGGACGTCCTTTCGCGCTTCGGAGACCCGGTGGTGGTGGATGCCGGCAGCGGCAACGCCTACCTCGGCTTCATCCTCTATGAAATCTTCTTCAAGCCGGCGGACAAGGGCACCCTGTTGTGCATCGACTCCCGGCCCGAGCTGACCGCCCAGGCCGAGCGGCGAGCCGAACGCCTCGGGTACCAGCGGATGCGCTTCGTCACTGCGCCGCTGAGCGAGGCGCCTTGGCCTGACCGCATTCACCTGGTGGCCGCGCTCCATGCCTGTGACACCGCCACCGACGACGCGTTGCTGGCCGCGATTACCCACCAAGCCGACCATGTCGCGGTGGTGCCCTGCTGCCAGGCCGAGGTGGCGCGCCAGCTGAAGGACCGGCCACCTTCCTCGCCAGCGCTGGCCGCACTGGCCGAGCACCCCTGGCACCGACGCGAGTTTGGCTCGCACCTCACCAACGTCATTCGGGCGCTGGCGCTGGAAGCGCACGGCTACTCCGTCACCGTGACCGAACTGACCGGCTGGGAACACTCCTTGAAGAACGAACTTCTCCTCGGAAAAAAAGTCCGGCGGGAGGACGTCGGCGCCCGCCAGCGGCTGGAGCGCCTGTTGGCCGAGACCGGCGCGGCGCCGAAGCTGGTCAAGATGCTGGGCGCGCGGGCCAGGCCCTCGTGACGCCGCGGCCCTTGAGGGGACAGCCGGGATGACTGCCCCCGAGGACGAGGGCGGTCTCGACCCCGAGGACTGGGAAGCAGTGCGCTCGGTGGGCCACGCGCTGGTGGACGAGTTGCTCGACGCATTGCGCACGGTGCGTGAGCAGCCGGCGTGGAGGCCCCTGCCGGACGCGGTGAAGCGCACCTTCCGCACGCCCGCGCCCATGGAAGGGAGTCGCCCGGAAGCAGTGCACCGGGAATTCCTGGAGACGGTGCTGCCCTATCGGCTGGGAAACATTCACCCCCGCTTCTTCGCCCGGGTGATGGGAACCGGGACCCCGATGGGGGCACTGGCTGAGTTTGCCGCGGCTGCCATGAATAACAACCTCTCCGGCCTGGAGAGCTCTGCGGTGCATGTCGAAGCCCAGGTGCTTCGCTGGCTGAAGGCGCTGCTCGGCTTCCCAGAGACGGCCAGCGGGCTGCTGACCAGCGGCTGCAGCATGGCCAACCTCATCGCCCTGCAGGTGGCGCGGGATGAATACGCGGGCGTCGACGTCAACGTGGAGGGCGTGCAGGCCAGCCGCTACCGGTTGGTGGCCTATGCCTCGGACCAGGTGCACACCGCTGTCCAGCGCGCCCTGATGGTGCTGGGCCTGGGCTCGACGGCGTTGCGGCGTGTCCCGACCGGCCCGGATTTCCGGATGCGGGTGGAGGACCTCGAGGAGCGGATTGACGACGACGTCGGCCGAGGACTGCGTCCCTTCTGCATCGTCGGCAGCTGTGGCACGGTGAATACCGGTGCCATCGACCCGCTGGAGGCGATGGCCGATTTGGCTGCCCGCCGGAAGCTGTGGTTTCACGTCGACGGCGCCTTTGGAGCGCTGGCCGCCGTGTCCCCTCGCCTTCGGGACAAGGTACGGGGGCTGGAGCGCGCCCATTCGGTGGCGCTGGACCTGCACAAGTGGGGAGCCGCGCCCTACGGCGTCGGGGTGTTGCTGGTGCGAGACGCCGAGGCCCACCACCGCGCCTTCCAGACGGAGGCGGCCTACCTGTCACCGCTCCCCCGGGGTGTTGCTGCCGCCGACTACCCGGCGAACGAGCTTGGACCCGAGCTGTCCCGGGGTTTCCGCGGCCTGCGCATCTGGATGGCCTGGAAGCAGCACGGCATCTCCAAGCTGGCCAGGGCCATCGAGATGAATGTCGCGCAGGCGGCCTTTGTGAAGGAACGGGTGCTGCGAGAGCCCGAGCTGGAACTCACCGCGCCCGTCCCACTCAATCTCGTCACCTTCCGTTACGTCGGCCAGGGCGGCCTTTCACCAGAGCGGCTGGACGCGCTGCAGAGCGAGATTGTGATGCGCGTCCAGGAGTCCGGTGTGGCCGTGCCGTCCACCACCAAGCTGCGTGGTCGCACCGTCATTCGCCTGGCCATCGTCAACCACCGCAGCCGGCGGGAGGACTTCGACGCGCTGCTGGACGCGGTGCTCCGCGAGGGCCGGGCGCTCCGCAGCTAGGCAGCGGCTTCAGCCGAAGGACTCGCGCTTGATGCGCTCGTTGGGAAAGCCGATGGCCTGCAGGTGCCCGATGGTGGTTTCCAAGAAGCGCGGCTCGGCCGAGACGCCCTTCTCCAGGGCGGCACGCCGCTCATAGCTGGTGATGGCCGGACCGCACACATAGGCGATGGTTTGCTCCACCTCCCCGGCCAGCGCCGTCAAGGCCTCGCGGGTGATGCGACCGGCGCGGACGTCGCCCGGAATGGCCGAGATGTCCGGCTGTCGGGTGAGAAAATGCACCACCTTCAGCCGGCCCGCGGACTCCGCTTCCAGCCGGCGCAGTTCCTCCCGGAAGATGATGTCGTCGGCCGTCTTGTTGCTGTCGACGACGGTGTGGCGCACGCCGGGGTAACGCCTGAGGGCGTCTTTGAGGATGCTGAAATTTGGAACGACGCCCGAGCCCGCCACCACGTGCAGCACGTGCTTGGCACGCTGCTCAATGTCTGCGGGCAAGGTGTAGGGCCCGGTGAGGCCCACCACTTTCATCCGCAGCCCGGGGTGAATGCCGTACGTCAGGTAGGGGGAGAGCAGCGGCGCGTGGAGGCTATTCTTCGCGAGGTAGGGCTCTTCCTTGATGGTGATGGCCAAAGGCTCCCCCGGCGCCGAACAAACCGAATAAGCCCGGACCAATTCCTTCTTTCCCTTCAGCTCCTCCAGATAGGCGGTGTTTGAGGCCAGCTGCTTGAATTGGTGCGGGTCAATGGTGACGAACTGTCCGGCTCGGTACTCCACCGGCTGGTCTGGCTGAAACACCAACGTCACCGTGTCCGGGGTCTCCTGAATGACCTCGGTCACGACGACTTCGAAGGGCTTGGGTTTGGTGACTTTGGGTTCTGGCACAGCAGACGGCCCTCCTGGCCGGTAGCTGATAACACCTTACGGCCAGGATGCTTCCCTTCGAACAGCAGTGCTTCGCTTCCACCACGCCCGGCCTGGAGGGGGCACTGGTTGAAGAGGCGAAGAGGCTGGGCCACGTCACGCAGGTGGTGGGCGGGGTGGAACTCGCCGGGTCCTTTGGCGTGCACCAGGAGGCCTGCCTTCGACTTCGCACCGCCAACCGCGTGCTCCTCCGGTTGGCGCACCTTTCGCCCGGAGGCTGGGGTGGCGTGGCCGAGGCTTTGGCCAGCGTCAACCTCTCGAGCGTGGCAGCCAAGGGCGCGCCTGTCTGGCTTGAGTCCACGGTGCACCAGCCCGGCGTACCGCGGGAGCCGGCGCTGCGGAGGTGGCTCACTCGCGCTTGGGGGCGGACCGTGCATGCTGCCACGGTGCAGGGCGCCACCGAGGGAACATGCCTCGTCCTGCGCCTGGTGCAAGACGGCGGGACACTGAGCGCCGACGCCTCGGGGGAGCTGCTGTACCGGCGTGGCTGGCGTCAGGAGGTGGGTCGGGCGCCGTTGCGCGAGACGCTTGCCGCTGGACTCCTGACCCTGGCCGATTGGCACCCCGAAGAGGCGCTGTGGGACCCAATGTGTGGCTCAGGGACAGTGGTGGTGGAGGCAGCGCTGCGGGCCCGGCGGATGGCCCCAGGGCTGGGCCGCCGATTTGCCTTCGAAAGCTGGCCCGGCACGGACCTCGCCGCCTGGCGGCGGCGCAGGGCACGCGCGGCTGGGGAGGCGCTCGCCTCGGCGCCTTCTCCCATTCACGCAACCGACGTCAACGCCGGCGCGCTGGGGACGGCGCGGCGCAACGCACGTCGAGCCGGCGTTCTCGACTCGCTGTCCCTGGCGCGCGCGGACATTCGCACCCTCACCCCCGGCCCCGTCCCAGCCGGACTGCTGGTGGCGAACCTTCCCTACGGCAAGCGGGTGGGAAGTCGGACCGAGCGGGAGGCGGTGTTTGAAGCGGTGGGCGAGGCGTTGCGGACCCGGTTTGCCGGTTGGCGCTCGGCCCTCCTCACCGATGCGCCCAGCGCGCTGGAGCGCGCGGTGGGCTTGCCCTTGGAGGGTGTGCACCCCATCAACAATGGCGGCATTGCGGTGACGCTGCTCAAGTTCCGGCCGGCGCGCGCGAGCTAGCTGACACTCACCTCGCGTGAGGTGAGGGTGTACTGGAAATTATCGGGGTCCAGACAGTCGCGCAGGCCATCGGCCGTCTCTGCTTGGGGGTACATCAGGAATGGCACTGAGGTGTGCGCCGAACCGGGAAGCGCGACGTCATGGCCGTAGTTGTAGGCCATCCAATTCCCTTCCCAGCTTCCGAAGAGGTAAGCGCGCGCTGCCAACACCCTGGCGTCGTCGACGCTGAGGTGTCCAGGGGGTTCCTCGAGGATGACTTTGCGCACGTCGCCCGGGTCGACCGGAATCCACCCGTGCCCTTGGGCGAAGAACTGTGCGCGGCAATGCTGCGCCTTGGTGATGTCGCCAGACTTGCCGAGCGCTTTGTAGCCTCGGCGAGAGTCCGCGACGCGGACGCCGTAGGCGTCGCGCGCCGGGATGCCCAGCGCCCGGGCCAGTGCAACGAAGAGGGCGTTGATGTCAGCGCATTTCCCCCCCAGCGAATGGGCGGCAAGCATCGACTGGATGTCTCCCAGGCCGCAGCCGCGCACCTTCGGGTCGCGAAAACTGTTGTCGCAGACCCAAGCATAGAGGGCGCGCGCCTTCTCGACGTCCCCTCCCTTCACCCCTGAGGTGGCCTGCAACGCAGTGGAGAGGACCAGCCCGTCGGTCGGAAGAAGACGGGTGGGGGCCGTCCACAGCGCGCGGCTCTCGGCGTTGAGTTTCTGGGCACCGGGATGCGCCGCCAATTCGACGCTCCAGTCACGCATGCTGACCTTGCTCTTCACGTCGAGCACCGGCTGGACCCCGTCCGCCCACTCTGCGGAAAGCAGGGCGATGCCGTAGCGGGCGTCGTGGGCCACGCTGGCGTGCCCTCCCGGCGCCTCCCAGCTGTTGCCGAGGCACCGCTGGAAGTCCGTCTCCAATGCCAGCGGCAGGGGAACCCAGACCCGGCACGGCCCCTTGGGCCGACGCACCTCCACGTGGGTGCTGACCTCGAAGACGCGCCAGGGCGGTGTGCCGGCGGCTTCGGCCCGGACAGCCTGGGGCCGAGGGAGGGCCAAACTCGCGGCAGCTGCACCGGTGAGCCGCAGGAAACGTCGACGGTCCATGACTCGCCTCTTCACTGGCGTCTGCAGGGGCGCAGGCGTCCCCCGGGCCCCGAGAGCCGACCGCTCCCAGGCGCAGGGACTGGGGACTCTAACCAAAAGCCCTACTCCGGTGCTCGAAATGCTGCCGCCGACGCTCGGCGCCCGGGCACCCGGGGTGCTTTGGCGGGTGCCTCGACAAGGCCGGCCGAGGTGACAGGGCCTGGCTGGAGTCATCGGACGGATGGCGCTATGCAGGCCCGGCCCATGTCCACCGAACGCGCCCTGGCCCACTTCGTCGAGCACCAGTCGGACTACCTCGAAGACTTGAGGGCGTTGGTCCGCATCCCCTCCGTGTCCTTCACGGGCTTCGACAAAGCAAACGTTCGGGCCAGCGCCGCCGCCACCGCCAAGCTTCTGCGCGCCCGAGGCTTCAAGAACGTCCAGCTACTCGAGGTGGGCGATGCGCACCCTTACGTCTACGGTGAGGTGTTGGACCAACCGGGCCGGCCGACGGTGCTGCTCTACGCTCACCACGACGTCCAGCCAGCGGGAGACGAATCGGCTTGGACCAGCCCACCCTTTGAACCGGTCGAACGCCCAGGGCCGCCCGACCAATCGCCGCGGCTTTATGGCCGGGGAGCGGCGGATGACAAGGCCGGCATCATCGTGCACAGCTCAGCCGTGGAGTCCTGGCTGAAGTCGGGCGGATTGCCCCTCAACGTGAAGCTCATTGTCGAAGGCGAGGAGGAGGTGGGCTCCTCGCACCTGGGTGCATTTCTCAAGCAGAACGCCAAGCTGCTGCAGGCCGACACCATCATCCTCACCGACACTTCCAACTTCGACACCGGCTTGCCCTCCATCACCATCGCGCTGCGCGGGCTGGTGACGGTGGACGTCGAAGTCAGCGCCCTCAAGCAGAGCGTCCATTCCGGGATGTGGGGTGGACCGGTGCCAGACCCAGTCAGCGGGCTCTGCAAAATGCTGGCGTCGCTCACCCACGCCGATGGGTCCATCGCCATCCCTGGCATCCTCGACAAGGTGAGACCGCTCACCGGCCCGGAACGCAAAAGCATTGCGGCGCTGCCCGGCGATGAGGCGCACTTCCGCAAGCAAGCCGGCTTACTCGACGGGGTCCACATCCTCGGAGGCCGCCACCCTTGGGAAACCAACTGGCGCCACCCCTCGCTGGCCATCAACGCCATTCAGGCCAGCTCGCGGAAGGATGCGCGAAACATCATTTGCGACTCCGCCTGGGCCCGAGTGGGCGTCCGAATTGTGCCTGACCTCGACCCTCTCGACGTGCAGAAGAAGCTGGTCGACGCCTTGAAGAAAAGTGTCCCCTGGGGACTGGAACTGCACCTGCGGGCCGAGCAGGCAGTCGGGCCCTGGTACACCGACTCCTCCCACCCTGCGTTTCAGGCAGCCTTCCGCGCGCTGAAGAAGGGCTACGGCACAGACGCCGTGGCCATTGGCGCAGGCGGCTCCATTCCCTTCGTCGAGCCCTTCACCCGCGAGCTGGGTGGCGTGCCGGCGCTGCTGATAGGCGTCGAGGACCCTTACACCAACGCCCATTCGGAGAATGAGAGTCTGCACCTGGGCGACTGGCAGAAGAGCGTCAAGAGCGCCATTCACCTGTACGCCGAATTGGCCGAGGCGTTGGCCAAGCCCTCCCGCGCCAAAGACGCTGGCTGAGGGTCGTGCCGAGTCAGGCCTGGGGCGTCCGACTTCAGCCGCCTGGACGCCTTCACTTCACCGCCTTCAGGGGGTTGTTGAAAGCCATGACCCGCCGAAGCCACGCCAGGGCCACCGGGAGCGAGGAAAGCCGCCGCCTCTGCCTCCTCCTGCTGCTTTTCGGCCTCGGCTGTACGTCGGCGCCAAGGGGTGGCGAGGGCGCGCCGCCTGGGCCGGACCAAACCCGGGTCATCGTCTTCGTCTGGGATGGGCTACGTCCGGACAGCATCAGCGCTGATGACACGCCGAACCTGATTCGCCTCCGGGACGAAGGGGTGTCCTTCGAAGACCAGCATGCCAGCTACCCCACGGTGACGATGGCCAACGCCGCCAGCTTCGCCACCGGAGGCTACCCAGCCACCAACGGCCTGGTGGGCAACACCGTCTGGGTCCAGGGGCCAGCCGACGCGGGCCGCAGCGGAACCGGCTTGCCGGTTGACTTGGCGCAGCCCGTCTTTACCGAAGACTACGGCGTCCTGGACACGCTGGACCGCTTCTATGACGGGCACCTGCTGCTGGTGGGCACGCTCTTCGAAGCGGCGCAGGACGCGGGCATCTCCACGGCGGCCGTCGGCAAAGTCGGCGCGGCCTACCTCCAGGACCGGCGGCGCGGGGGATGGATTCTCGAAGAGCGGCTGGTTTGGCCGCGGCAATTGGCGAGCGCGCTGGAGGATGCAGGAATTCCCCTTCCCCATTTCGCGCCACTCGCCTTTGGGCAGCCCGTCGATGCGGGCAGCCCCGACCCGACCAAGCCCGGCCGTGTGGTGCGTCTGGACGACGGCGTCACGTCCGACCCGTCCCGCGGCCTGGTCTCGCCGAGTGCCGCGGACAACGCCTATTTGATGGGCGCCATGACCCGGGTGCTCCTCCCGGCCTTCCGCCCCCGGCTGGTGGTGGTGTGGTTGCGTGACCCGGACAGCACCGAGCACGCCTACGGCCCAGGAAGCGCCGGCTACCGAGACGCGCTTCACAGCCAGGACCGGCTGTTGGGAGAACTCCAAGCGGCCCTCAACCGGCTTGGGCTGTCCTCCTCGACGGACCTCCTCGTCGCCTCGGACCACGCGCACTCGAGCGTCTCCGGTCCGCTTGACCTTTTTCCCCTCCGGGGGTTGGCGGACGGAGGCGTCACCGGCGAGGACCTTTCCGGGTATTCGGTATCCGGCGAGGTGCGGACGGCGGACCTCATCAACCGCGCCGACGCCGGGCTTCGGGCATTCGACGCGCTGGGCTGCGTCTACTCCCCGGTGCTTTCCGGCATCACCGTCTCCGGGACCAGCGTCTATCCCGTCATCCGTTGTGATGGGAAACCGGGAACGACGGTGGTGCCCAGAGTGCCGTCGACGCTTGGGCCACGCGACGTGGTGGTGGCGCCCAACGGCGGCAGCGACTCCCTGTACGTGCCCAGCCACGACCCAACCGTGGTCCAGACGCTGGTCCGCTACCTTCAAAGTCGCGAGGAGTATGGCCCCATCTTCCTCGCCCGGCGCTATGGCCAGCTCCCGGGCACCCTCCCCCTCGATGCAGCGCGTGCCGAGCCAGCTTCGGACGCGCGGACGCCCGACGTGGTGGTGTCGTTCTCTTGGAGTGCCGACGCCTCGGTGCTGGGCCTGCCGGGGACGGAGTGGTCCAGCCCTTCCGGGAACCGCGGCATGCACGGCAGCTTCGGCTCGCGGGACGTGCACAACGCCCTCATTGCGACGGGGCCGCATTTCCGCCGCGGCTTTCATGACACTCTCCCCAGCGCCAACGTCGACGTCGCTCCCACCGTGGCGCATCTCCTCGGTTTGAAGCTACCGGCGGCCGATGGCCGCGTCCTGGAGGAGGCGCTGGTGGACGGCCCGTCCCTCGAAAGCTTCGTCGTGGAGACGCACCTACGGACTTCGTCCTCTGCCGAGGGCTTGCAGATGCTTTTCCCCACCAGTCCGGATGGCAAATTGGTCGACCCGAGCCTGAGCCGCTACCGGATAGAGCTTCAGACCAAGACGCTCAGCTGGAACGGACACAGCGCCCTCTACCTGGACTGGGCCCGCGCGGTACGTTTTTGAAGCCTGGAGGGGCTGGCCCTCCCCAAGGTCGGACGCGGCCGCTCTACTTAGACTGCTCCACGGTGCGCCCGTTGAGGGGCTGCACTGGACGGGCGTTGTTGGGGTACTGGGCGGCGAAGGTTGCCACCTGCGGTTTGGACAGCGTCCCAGGGGTTCGCAGCAGCAACCATGTCACGTCCTCAGTGCAGGGCGGCGTGGTGAAGGAGCCAGCGTAGGTGTAGTACGCACGGTTGGCGGGCAAGAGCCCACTCGGGTCGACCGTCACGCCTTCCGGAGTGCTCTCCTTGTCTTTCTCCTTGGGAAGGTACTTCCACAGCTCGGCAACCACAGGGTTGGCTTTGCCCTCAACCAACAGCACCCCCACCACCGCCAGCTTTCCCTCGGCATCCTGGTGCACCAGGTGCAGCTCCATGGGGAACTTGCGCCCGTTGACCTCGTTCTCTGAGGGATGGTGGAAGTGGAACTGCAGCAATTCATACCGCTTCCCCCCCACGGTGATGAAGCTGCCGGCCGGAACATTCACCTCGATGGTGTGTCCGTTGTCCACAATCTTCAGAGGCACCGCCTGGTAGGCAAATTCGATGGGTGGGAGGGAGGCCGGCTTTGCGCCGCGAATGTTGATGGGCGACTGGTGCTTTCCAACCTTGCACTGCTGGTAGTCGGCCTTGAGGGCTGCCCAATGGGCCGGCCCGGTGTTGCCGCCGTAACTCCAGGCGTGGCCCGCCTCCTGCGCCGAGACGGCCGTGCCAAAGCCGAGGCCCCAGACGATGACCACTGGTAGGACGTTGCGCATGGTCGCCTTCTCCCTGCCGTCCACCTTGGCCGTCCGGGCATGCCAGCGTCAACCGTCTTGCTGCCTCACTGGGGTGGGCACCGGCTGCCCGGCGCCGGCGACCAGCTGCACTTCGGAGCGCTCGGTGAGGGCCAACCCATCGCCGCGGCTCTCCGTCTCCGTCACGCGCACGACGTCCCCGCGGACCAGCTGAAAGAAGGCAGCATTGGCCGCGGTGCGGTGTTTCTGCTGGAGGGCGAGCCCCATCCGCCCTTGGGGCCCGCAGCCCATCAAACGTTGCCGACCCTTGCCCTCCAGCGGCTCGGACACAATGCGGAAAACCAGGCCAGCAGGCGGCTCGGCCCAGCTCTCGCCCTTGGGCGCGAGGACTAAGTAGCTCATTTTGAGGGCCTCTTTGTGCAAGCCGGCGCTGCGCGCCAGGCCCTCCAGAAGCGGCGGCATCGTCCACGGGCGCTCGGCGTGACACCAGTCACTCGGCCTTTCCAGCGCCGGGCAGTCGCCGCGAAACAGACAGGGGGCTCGCACCGCGAAGCCTTGCCGCACCAACACGTCCCGCAGCTGCAGCAGCTCCCGCGACGTGTCGCGAAGCGCCGGCTCGATGAGCACCACCGAGCCTCCCGGCCGCAGCCCGGCCAGCGCTCGCTCCACCAAGGCCGCCCGGCGCCCCAGGGCGGACTCCCCGTGGCCGAACAATTCGTTGAGAAGGTGGCCAAGCACAATGGCATCCAGCCCGGTGGCGGGCAGCGCGGTGGCGCGGTGCGGGTCCCATTCGCGGGTGGCCAGCGCCTCTCCGGCCTCGGCGGCCAACTCCCTGGCCAGGGCCAGCGCCGGCCGACTCCGGTCCGCCGCAGTCACTTCCGCCGCTCCCCAGTCCAAGGCGGCAAAGGCGAGGGGTCCGGGACCGCTCCCCAAGTCCAGCACCGTGCGCACCCTGGAGGGTAGCTCGCCGAGGACTTGGCGGCCCTGGGCATAAGAGATGGGCCAATAAAAGAGGAGGTACGCGCCGAGCAGCCGCGGGTCATCCATGTAGCGGGCCCCGGCCAGCTGCCGCTCGCGCGTCAGGCCAAGCGACAGCGTCCGGATGCCGCTGGAAACTTCCTTTGCCTCCCTCGCCGTCAGGGTGGGGGGCCCCTCAGGCAGGCGGCGAGCGCGTCGCCACGCGGCGACCAGCCGCGGCATCCACCGCGCCAAGCCCTCGGCATACCGGTCCATGGTTGCTGCGGTGAGCCTTAGGGGTAGAAGGGTGCCATGTCCATGACCCTCGTCCCTGAAGCCATCGAGGCCTACGCTGCCGAGCATTCGGAGGCCGTGGCTCCACTCTTCGACGCCCTTCGCGAGGAGACGTATGCCGCCATGGCGGACCCCCAGATGCAGGTCGGCCGGCTGGAAGGAAACACCCTCCGGCTTCTGGTGAAGCTGTCCGGGGCACGACGCGCCCTGGAGATTGGAATGTTCACCGGCTACTCGGGCTTGATGATTGCCTCGGGCCTTCCAGAGGACGGCACCCTCATCACCTGTGACGTCGACCCCAAAGCGGAGGCCATTGCTCGACGCACTTTCGCCCGGAGTCCCGTGGGGCGGAAGATACAAATCCGCATGGGGCCCGCCCTACAGACGCTGGCAACACTGGACGGCCCGTTCGACTTCGTCTTCATCGACGCCGACAAGGAGAACTACCTCGCCTACTACCAAGCGGTGCTTCCGTTGCTGCGCCCAGGTGGCCTGCTGGTGGCCGACAACACCCTGTGGAGCGGGCGGGTGCTTGCGCCGAAGAGTGCCTCCGACCGTGCCATCGTCGCCTTCAACGACGCTGTGGCCAGAGATTCGCGGGTCGACAAGGTACTCCTGACAGTGCGTGACGGCATGACCTTGGCGGTCAAGCGCTGAGCGACGACTTCACCGTGAAGAAGTCCTCGAGCTCGGCCTTGCGTGCCAGCGTGTCCTCGTAGCCCAGCGTCTGTAGTCGGTCGACGTAGCTCCGCTCGAAGGCCAAGTAGCTGACCAGGTCCGAGCCGCCGCGGCGCCCGGCGCCCATTCCGCGCAGCAGGTAGCGCACCACGCGGGGAAAGTGTTCCATCTGGTCGGCCGCCAGCCCGCCCAACTCCTGCGAGGGACGCAGCGTCATCACCGGAATGACATGGAAGGGCGCCACCTCCTCGCCTGGAGGCCGCCTCGCCAGGCCAAGGGAGTGGTTGATGCGCTCCAGGCGCTCCACGTCGGAGTCCAGATGGTCCAGGAAGAGGGCGTTGAGGAGCACCCCGGCCACCTGCGACACCGGGAGCAGGCGCTGGCTGGTGTCCTCGGTGTTGAGGCTCCGGGTCTCAGCCGCGGTGCGCAGGTAGCGCACGCCCACGGCCAACAGGCGGTCCGCCCCGAGGTGGATGGCTGGACTGAGCGGCTCGGTGAGGCGAATTTGGCCGTCGCCGTAGTAGGTGTCCCCCAGGCGGACCGGCGGAAAGAAGATGGGGATGGCCGCCGAGGCCATCACGTGGTCCACGCTCAGTGTCTCGCGGCGTCCCAGTCGCCGACTGCGTGCCCAAGCCTGAACGTCCGGCGCTCCGTCGAAGAAGGTGACGGCGGTGCCGGTCAGGTAGCTGGTGGCCGTGACGCCGAGAGCGCGCAGCCGTCCGGCGGCGATGTGGGCCGGCACGCTGTCCAACGGAATCCGCTCGGTGAGGAGCTTGCGCAGCGGTGAGGTGTCCAACAGGTGATTCACCTGACGAAGCGTCACCAGGCCGCCGGAGGTGAGGTTGCGAATCCATCGGCTTCCGATGGAGGCGACGCTCAGCATGTCCGTCCGGTACACCTCCTCGGGCGAGAGGCTGAGCCAGGTCGCCGCCAAGCGGCGGACGCCGCCGGAGAAGTCATCGGCACTGGCCGCCAGCGCCGCGCCGTTGATGGCACCGGCAGAGACTCCGGTGATGACGGGAAACGGGTTGTGCCCGTCTCCGACCACTTCGAGGATGGCGCGCAACGCGCCCACCTGGTAGGCGGCGCGCGCGCCGCCGCCGGTCAGGATGAGGCCGAAAGTCGCCACGTCGGCGACAAGGCTAGCATTCCGGCGCTTGGGGACGACTTCCACCCCCGGGAGGGCTACCGCTTCGCCGGCAGCGGCGTTAGATGACAGGCCCCCGATGGTCTCCGTCCGCGCGCTGCACAAGCACTACACCGTCCACAAACGTCCGCCTGGCCTCCGGTCTGCGTTTCGCTCGCTTTTTCGACGGGTGCCCACCTTGGTGAAGGCGGTGGACGGCATCTCCTTTGAGATTGGGGCAGGCGAACGGGTGGGGTTTCTCGGGCCGAACGGCGCCGGAAAAACCACCACCCTGAAAGTCCTCTCCGGGCTGCTTTACCCGTCGAGTGGCGAGGTGCGGGTCGACGGGCACGTCCCCCAGCGCCGGGAGGACGCCTTCCTCAAGAAAATCATGCTGGTCACCGGCCAGAAGCAGCAGCTTCTGTGGGACTTGCCGCCTTCGGAGACGTTTGCTCTCAACCGCGCCATTTACGAGGTGCCCCAGGCGGAGTTCCGGCGCCGGATGGCGGAGTTGAGCGAGTTGCTTGAACTGAAGGACTTGGTGGACAAGCCGACGCGCTCGCTGTCGTTGGGCGAACGGATGAAGTGCGAGCTGGCAGCGGCCCTGGTCCATGGTCCGAAGGTGCTTTTCCTCGACGAGCCCACCATCGGCCTGGACGTCTCGATGCAGGCCACCATCCGCAGCTTCATCCGGCGCTACAACGAGGAGACGGGCGCCACCCTTCTGCTGACCAGCCACTACATGGACGACGTGGCAGCCCTCTGCCCACGGGTCATTGTCATCGACAAGGGTACGCTGTCCTATGACGGTGGCCTCGACGCCCTGGTGCGCCGGATGCGGCCCGAGAAGCGGGTGGTGCTGACGCTCGACCACCCCGCGCCGCCCCTGGCCTTGGACGGCCTCGGAAAAGTGGTCTCCGCGGATGCGGCCCAGGTGGTGCTCCAGGTCCGGCAGGACGCGGTCAGCGCCACGGTCGCCCGGGCCCTGGCCACCCTCAGCGTGCGCGACCTCACCGTGGAGGACCCGCCGCTGGAAGAGGTGATGAGCGAGCTCTTCAACCAGAACCGTGCCCGCACCGAAAGCGCGGCATGAGCGCCCGCTCGACGGTGCGCTCGCTCCCGACTCTGATGCGGGTGGGTTTCGCTGAAGCGGTGGCCTACCGGGCCGAGATGCTGGTGTGGGTGCTGTCCACCACCATGCCACTCATCATGCTGGGGCTTTGGTCGGCGGTGGCCGCGGATGCTCCGGTGGGCCGCTTCAACCAGCGGGGTTTTGTGGCCTACTTCCTCGCCACCTTCATCGTCCGGCAACTCACCGGCGCTTGGGTGGCGTGGCAGATGAGCTTCGAGGTGCGCACCGGAACTCTGGCCATGCGTTTGCTCCGGCCCCTCCACCCGATGGTCAGCTATGCGGTGGAGAACATCGCCGCCATGCCCTTGCGTCTGGTGGTGGCCCTCCCGGTGGCTGTGCTGGCCCTCATCCTTCTGGGCACGCGAACGCTTCCCCATGGGACGCTGGTGTGGGCGGTGTGGGTGGCGGCGGTCCTCGGCGGATGGCTCATCACCTTCCTCGCCAACTTCATCATCGGCTGCCTGGCGCTTTGGACGGGAAGCAGCATCAAGGTGATGGATGTGTGGCTGGTGAGCTTCATGGTTTTCAGTGGCTACCTGGTGCCGGTGGAACTCTTTCCGGGCGCCCTGCGCGCCTTGGTGGGCTGGCTGCCCTTTCGCTACCAAATTGGTTTCCCGGTGGAGGTGATGACCGGGGCCTATGGACTTCCGGTCGCCTTGGGAATGCTGGCGCGACAATGGGCCTTTGTCCTCGGCCTGTTGGTGGCGGCGCTGGTCATCTGGAGGCGCGGGCTTCGACGCTTCGCCGCGTACGGCGGCTGATGCGGAAGCTCCGCCGCTACCTTCGGCTCTTCCGGGTCCAAGTTCGAAGCTCAGTCCTGCTCGGGCTGCAGTACCGGGCGGACTTTCTCATCGACGGAGCCATCTCTCTGTGCTGGACGGCCACTGCGCTGGTGCCGCTGGCCGTCGTCTTCCACGACCGAGACCTCATCGCCGGGTGGAATTTCGCCGAGGCGCTGGTGGTGGTCGGGTGGTTCACCCTGTTGGAGGCCATCCTCGAAGGTGCCATCAACCCCAGCCTGACGGCGGTGGTGGAGCACATTCGCAAAGGCACCTTGGACTTCGTGCTGCTGAAGCCCGCCGACGCCCAGTTTCTCGTCTCCACGGCGCGCTTTGAGCCCTGGCGCAGCACCAACATCTTCACAGCGTTAGCCATTTGGGTGGTGGCCTTCGTGCGACTGGGGCACGGGCCGGCGCCTCTCGGTGTGCTGGCCGCGCTGGTGCTCCTCGGGAGCGCCACCCTGCTGCTCTACTCGCTCTGGATTTTAACGGTGAGCGCGGCCTTCTACGTGGTGAAGGTGGACAACCTCACCAATCTGTTTGGCTCAGTTTTCGATGCCGCGCGGTGGCCGGTGCAGATTTTTCGAGGCCTCTTGCGTTGGATTTTCACGCTGGTGGTACCGCTGGCGCTGATGACGACCTACCCTGCCGAGGCCCTCCTCGGGCGCCTCTCCGCGTGGGCACTGGTGGGCTCGGTAGCGGGAGCGGCTGGCTTCGCATGGCTGTCACGTCGCGTTTGGCTGGGTTCGCTCGCCCGCTATTCCTCGGCCAGCAGTTAGCCCGCAACCAACCCGGGGTGCCTTGGGTTGAAGCCGGTAACTCCCGCCCCGGAGGACTGTTTCCTCCAAGGGACACGCGGACTCTCCGTTCAGAAAATTCGAGGAAGGGCACCATGCGACTCCAAAGGCTTTCGTTCCTGACTTCGGCGACGCTGCTTGTCGCCGGCTGTGGCAGCAACACCAACTCCAGCGCGACGTCCGACCCGCTGGCCGCGGCGGTACCGGACGTGCCGGGCATTTCGCTGGAAGCGACCGGCGCCGCCTCGGAGGACGCGACGCTGTCCTCCGACGCCTCCGCGACGGACGCCGGCAGCTCGGCGCCCAGTGGACTCGAATTTCTTCCAGTCATCCGCCAGGGCATCCACGATTTGAACCAAGCCGTGCAGCAGGACTTCGCCCCCATCGCCCAACTCATCTCCACCCAAGGCACGGACATCGTCGTCGGCCAGTCGAAAAGTTACGGGCCAGTTGTCCAGAACGGGGTCAGCTTCTTCCTCACCGTCAAGCGCTATGGGACCCACCAATATGCTTGGAAGCTGGAGGGGAAAACCGCTGGCGCAGCAGCCAACGTGGCGCTCACCACGCTGGCCGCGGGGACTCTCTTCCATGCCGACAACGACATGGTGCACCGCGGCCGGGGGCAGATTGGCTTTGACTTAGACGCCTTCAAGACGGTGAGCCCAGGCTTTTGGGGCCAGGGGAAGTTGTACTGCGCCTACAGCAACTACGCCCTCACAGCGACGCCCGTCGCGGGCGCAGCTGCGGACGCCGGCGCTTCCAGTACCGGGCTCGCCGGGGATGCCAAGACGCTGGTGTATGTGCTGAAGGACTTCTCCATCGACGCTTCGGTCCATCCCCCCATCTCGGCTGCCTTCGTCGGCCACAAGACGCTCGACGGGGTACGCGCGGCCCGGGTGCTGTACTACGGCCAGATGCCGGAATTCGGCGGGAACCCCAACCTGGCAGAACTGCTCCTCGGCCGGGCGCGGTTTGAACCGATGGTGGGTGGCCGCGCGGATGCGCTGGTGTCTGGCGGAAACGTGCCCAACAACGAGGTGGTGTATGGCGCCGAGTGCTGGGACACGAGTGAAAACCTCGGCTGGAGGAAGGTGTGGGCCTGCACCTCTGTCGGGACGTGCACCGTCGAGAGCGAGCAGGGCAACATCAGCGCCTGCGCGGTTGACCTGCAGGACGACCAGCCGGAGGCCCCCACCGATGGGATGAATACGGCCCTCGAGCCGGGTGCCCCCGACCCCACCGTGGTCCGCATCGCGGCGATGCCCGACTTTGACAACCCGTAACGCCAGCCCCCTTCAGGGGCTGAAGGCCTGGCGGGAGTGACCTCCCGCTTGGGCTTTCAGCCCTGCTGGTGTGGGTTCCCGTCGCCGGCGCAGCCCCCGTGCGTCAGGGCATCACGGACATGCCCGGCTCCATGCCGCTGCCTTGAATGACCGAGCAGATGGCGACCTTTTCCTTCACCGTGTCGACGCGAATCTTGCCCTTCTCGGTCATGCTGGTGTCCAGCTCCTCACCGGTGGCCGGGTCCCGCAGCACCTCGGTGTTCCCGACCTTGAAGATTTGCCCGGCCTGCACCCCTTCGCGGGAGCCGCGGTTGATGTAGACCTGCGGACCCTTCACCAGGATGACGTTGCCGGTCCAGTGCAGCGTCGGAAGTCTCGAGGTGAGGAAGGCCACGGCCTCATCGATGGCCTTCTCCATGGCCGTGCCGACGTTCGTCTTCTTGAAGGTGCTCATGTCGGCTCCCGCGCCGTACCAGCTGTTGAAGCCGACGGCTGCTCCACTGCTTTCCGCGGTCCCATGCACCTTCTTGGAGGCCACCACCTGGCCGGTGGTGGAGTCGACGATGTAGACGACGGTGTTGATTTCGGCCGTCTCCGAATTCCCACCGACGTGAATGCCTCCGAAGCCCGGCACTGGGGCGGAGACCCCGCCACCCCCACCGCCGGTGACTTGGAAGTTGGTGATTTCGCCCTTCACCAAAAGTTGGGCCGGGGTCATGTGCCCCACCGTTGGAGTCTTGTTGCCGCCGGCGACGCGTCCGCTTTGTCCGAAATCCTGCTCCTGGATGGCCGCCTGACGCATGTCGGCCTCGCCCAGGACGATGAAGTGGCCGGACTGCTGCAGCGAGTCGGTCAGCATCGACCCCCAGGTGTCGGAAAGCGCGAATTGGCCGCGATAGGGGGAGTGGTTTTCGAACTTGATGACCGCGACGGTGAACCGCAGCCCTCCGGTGGCAGCCGGAGCCTGGGCCTGGGCAAGCGCGGGGAAAACCAAGGACGAGAGGAGCGCAAAGAAGAGCTTGGGTTTCATGGCGACACCTGGAGGGACGGCGATGGGTGGGATGCTGAATCTCCGGCGTCCGCGGCAGAACGAGGGCCAGCGAGATTCAGGGCAAAAGAATGAGCGAAACGCGCCCGGACCTCAACAACGGAAAACGCACCCGATGGCCGCACCCCACACACTGACCGCTGCCATCGCCGGCTGGCGTCGTGACAGGAGGAAGGTGGTGCCCGCATGAGGTGGCTCCCCCCCCAGGAGCCGTGACGAAGGGGTTTGTCGCTCTGTGCCCGCCCTTGAGACGCTCGGGGAGGGCAATTCTCCTCACCCCACCGGGGCGCAGTTGGAAGAAGGCGGCGCGACTCCGGGCGGTCCCTTCTGCGGGGTGGGAGGCTGGCTACCCACCCCCCCCTTGCTGAGGCGCCGCAGCGAATACGCCGCTATAGAGGGGGGCACCTCATCGTGGTTGCGGGACGCTTCATGGTAGGAGGCCACCCGCACCCGCCCCAGTCATGCCCACGGAGCTCGAGCGCGAAGTCGCCCGCCGGCGCACCTTCGCCATCATCAGTCACCCTGACGCCGGCAAGACGACGCTCACCGAGAAGCTGCTTCTCTACGGCGGTGCCATTCACCTCGCGGGGAGTGTCAAGGCGCGCCGAGCGCGCCGGCACGCCACCAGCGACTGGATGGAGCTGGAGAAGGAGCGCGGCATCTCGGTCACCTCATCGGTGCTCCAATTCGAATACCAGGGCCATGAGGTGAACCTGCTGGATACCCCCGGGCACCAGGACTTCTCCGAGGACACCTACCGGACGCTGTCCGCGGCGGACAGTGCCGTGATGCTCATCGACGCCGCCAAGGGCGTGGAGCCGCAAACCAAGAAGCTGTTTCAAGTCTGTCGGCTGCGGGCCATCCCCATCTTCACCTTCATCAACAAGCTGGACCGCTACGGGCGCTCCCCGCTCGAACTGATGGATGAGCTGGAGCAGGTACTCGGCATCCGTGCCTACCCGATGAATTGGCCGATTGGGATGGGGCCCGAGTTCCGGGGCGTCTACGACCGAACCTCGCGCGCGGTGCACGTCTTTTCCGCGGAGGGAAGCCACGGCGAGTCCGCCGCCGAAGAGCGGGTGGTGAGCTTGGACTCGCCGGAGGTGTCGCAGGTGCTGGAGGGGTCCGAACTGACGCAGCTCCGCGAGGACGTCGAGCTGTTGGACATCGGGGGCGATGCCTTCGCGCGAGAAAAGAGCGACCGCGGACAGATTACGCCCATGTTTTTCGGCAGCGCGATGACCAACTTCGGCGTGCGGCCCTTCCTCGACGCCTTCCTCAAGCTGGCGCCTCCGCCTGCCCCGCGGAGCACCAGCCACGGCTACCAGGAGCCGACCGACCCCAAATTCAGCGGCTTCGTCTTCAAAATCCAAGCGAACATGGACCCGTCACACCGCGACCGGGTGGCCTTCGTGCGGGTGGTCTCCGGCAAATACACCAGGGGAATGGACGCCTTTCACGTCCGCCTCCAGAAGACGGTGCGCCTGGCCAACCCCACCCAGTTTCTCGCTGCGGAACGGACGGCCATCGATGAGGCGTGGCCAGGGGACGTGATTGGCCTTTTCGACCCCGGGCTGTACCGCATCGGCGACACGCTGCTGGAGGGAGACGACTTCGAATTCGAGGGCGTTCCCCGTTTTTCGCCCGAGCACTTTGCGGTGGTTCGCGCGCGGGACCCGATGCGCCGCAAGCAGATGGAAAAGGGCCTGGAGCAGCTCAGCGAGGAAGGCACCATCCAGATTTTTCAGCAGCTGCACATGGGGATGCGTGACCCCATCGTCGGCGTCGTGGGTCCGCTGCAACTCGAGGTGCTGCAGTACCGCATTGAGCACGAATATGGCGCGGACATCCTCCTGGACAAGCTGCCCTACGGCCACGCGCGCTGGGTGGTCGGCGAGTTTGACCCGAAGAGCTTCGACTGGGGCGGAAACCGCCAGACGGTGCAAGACCGCGACGGGCAGCCGTTGGTCCTCTTCCGCGACGACTGGTCGCTGCAGCACACGGTGGAGAAGCACCCGGAGCTCACCTTTCTCTCGGCCGCACCACCGCTCGGGAGCCCGCAGTCCGTCGAGAAGCGCACGTCCCTCTAGATTCTTAAGGCGGCCCTTCCTGGGCCTTAGCTTCCAGCGGTGATGGCCAGCCCGGCCCGCTCCACCGCACGCTGCGGCGCAGGCACCATGACCGGAAGTCGGCGGCCGTCTGAGAGGTGGGCGGGGTCGGCCCACAGCCAGCGCGGGGGCGCCTGCAGCACTCCATCGTCGTGGGAGAAGAGGCGCATCCGGCGCAGCTGGGTGGAGCTTCCGGCGTTGTACAAGGCCAGCGGCCGTTCCCCGGGCGCGCCCAGGTGGATTTCGCGCGGGACATGCCGGTGGCCGTGCAGCACCAAGTCGGCCTGGCCTCGCGCACGGCGCAACAGCTGGCGGCCGAGCGGAAGCTCCGAGCAATAGGGGAGCCGCAGCCACTCGCTCCAGCGCTCCAGCCACGACTCCTCCGGAAGGGCCAAAGGGTGGTGGTGCAGCAGCAAGACGCGAAGCGCCGTTGCCGGCGCGCGCTTCAGGGCCGCGTCGACGTCGTCCACCATGCCTTGGGTGACTTCCCCGTGGGACGCCCAGTAGGAACGGTTGTGGGACGCGGTCGAGTCGATGCGGATGAGGAAGAGGCCCGGCTTTTCCTCGACCGCGACGCGCGCGCCGGCCATCAGTGCCCCTCCGGCATCATCGGACGTCCGGTCGTGATTCCCCGGGACAACCGTCAACCGGTGGGCACGGCTTAAGGGCGCGAAGATGTCGAAGAAGAGCGACATCTCCTCGTCCCGGCCGCGGTGGGTGATGTCCCCGGTCACCACCACCTGGTCCACCTGGGCTTCCTGCAGTGCCTCCACCAGCGCTCGGGCAGACGCCTCGTTGGCTCGGCCGCCACCGAGGTGCAAGTCCGAGAGGTGGGCGAGCGTCTGAAAACTCATGCCTGAACATTCGACCAGGTTGTGGGGGCGCTCCCGTGGAGAGCCGGAAAACTCTCAGCGACTTGGGTGGCTTGGTAACCGCGCGGCGCGATGAGGACGCCACCGGGAAGCACCCGGAGCCGGTTTCCGCGCCACTGGACGGTGCGGGCAAACAGGCCATGCACCCAGGTGACGAAGAGAAGCCCGTCCTTCACCCAGCCCGCGCCAAAGGCCCGCCAGGAGAAAAGCTGCTGACGCAGGCGACTGAAGGCCACCGAGTCGAGGGCCGGCTTCAGCACGGCGCAGGCCGCCAGCGTCGCCGCCGCCCCGGGCCCAGGTCGCAGCGCAAAACCGATGACTGCCAGGGGGATGGGGTTCAACAGCGACTCGGCGAGGTAGGCCGGAAACGTCATCGCGGTGCGGTGGGTGACACTCCAGCGCAAATAGCGCCGGAAGAAGGAACCGACGCTCTTCTCCACGGCGATGTTCCACACCGGGAGGCTACTGACGGCGACTCCGGTGCCGAGCTCCCGCACCAGCCGGTTTCCGAGGACGTGGTCCTCGGCCAGGACATTGGCCACCGAGGCAAACCCACCCAATAGCTCCAAGTCGTGTCGCCAGAGCGCCATCGACTTGCCCACCACCAAGTCCTTCTTCAACACCCGCTTGGCGCACACCATCCCCGGGGCGACGCTGCCGCCGAGGTGGAGGTTGTCCAGCAGCGCGCCGAGCGACTTGTGCCCCTTGCCGGCCACGGGATGCGTCACGCAGCCCACCCCCGGACGGCTCAGGTGTCCGGCAATGTCCAACAGGTAGCCGGCAGGGACGCGGATGTTGGAGTCGCTGACGACCAACAGGTCATACCGAGCAGCCCGTGCCAGGCAGACCAGCTGGTTCACCTTGGGGTTGAAGCCGGCCTCGCCCTCCTGCAGCACCAGGCGGACGCGGTGCGGCCAGCGGCGAACGGCCTCGCAGGCCAGCGGGTAGGCGGTGTCGCGCACCGAGCGGACTCCCAGCACCACTTCGTACTCGCCCGGGTAGGGCAACGCGACGAAGCTGGCGAGGTTTTCCTCCAGCGCGTCGTCTGCCCCGCACAGCGGCTTCAGCAGGGAGATTCCTGGCCAGCTGCTGGGCACCGGCGCCACCTTCTGCAGGTGCAGCACGGTGAGCAGCACCATCACTGCCACCATGGCCACGCCGAGCGCCGCGGCGATCAGCAACAGCAGTCCGATGATTGCCATCCGGCCTCGTCATGCCCTGCACGCCTTTGGGAGGGGAAAACGGCGTGCGACAAGCTGGGTCGGGAAGCCAGCATGCTGGACCAGGGGCTCGTCCAGGTGTCAGCGGGGCAAACTCTCCGTGGCGTGCCGCTGGACGTGTGCGCGACGCCTCCGGAGGAGGAGGTAGGCGTACAGCGCGAAATTCACCAGCAACACGAAGATGCCAATGGCCACGTCGACGTGCAAGCCGGCCAGGGCGGGGGACTGGGAAGGCCACAGGTAGTGACCGACGAAGCTACCCGCATAGGGGCGCTCCCCGGCGCTGGCCCGCAGCGCATTTTCGAGTGTGGTCAGGGGGCAGGGCCAGCGGGCGAGGTTGACCAACGCCCCCCACACGAAGACCGGCAGTTGAATCCAGGCCAGCCGCGGCCAACGCACCACCAGGAGGGCGCCGCCGACCACCATCGCGATGAAGGCCAAGTGCAACAGAACCACGGCAGCGATTGCCACTCGGAAGGCCATTTTTCTCTCAGGGCTTAGGCGCGGCCCGGCCGGACGGTGTCGCCGCGGTGGCCAGCGGTGCGCAGCACCAACCCCTCCTTGAAGGCGCGGGCCGCCGCCGGGCCGACGAGAAAGCCCACCGGGTCGCTGCGCCGGAAATTCTTCTTCAGCCAAGCTGCCACTTCTTCGAAGAGTTGGCGGAAGCGCTCGGGCGCCGACGTCCGACGCCCGGTTTCGGGGGTGACGTCCAACTCGGCCCACAGTTGGCCGGCCACCAATTCGCCTTCGGCGTTGCGGTGCGAGCGCTCCCAAAAAATGACTGGCGAGCGCACCTCATCCACCCGGAAGGCCCCCTTGTCCGGCCCGCGCTTCACGCGGTCCACCAGCACTGGACCCAAGTCGGGCGCTGCCAAGTACAACTCCGCCGGCAGCTGCTCCAGCATTTCGGCGCTGGCCAGAAACGGCTTCCACTCCGGAGGGATGCGGCGGGGGTAGACCTCCAAGCGGTAGCGGGCCAGAAAGCGAAGGAAGGCCCGCTCGTCGTCGGGGACCAGAAAGCACAGGAGGCGTTGGGCCATGTGGGAGAAGGAGGGTGCGGCGCCTCCCCCCGTCCTGGGAAAGGAAGCCACCCTCGGCCAAGGGTAAGCTTCGCCCCTTGGGAATGGACGTGTCACGCATGGCGCTGTGGGGCCGGATGCGGGAACTCAAGGACCTCGCCGGAATTATCGGCCTGGCCACTTGGGACCAAGAGACGTACCTGCCGACGAAGGCCGAAGCGGCGCGCGCCAGCCAGCTGTCGACGCTGCAGGGCCTTTACCATGAGCGGCTGGTGGCGTCGGAAGTGGGGGAGTGGCTGGCCGGCGCCGCCGCGGCCCCGCTGTCAGACGACGAACGGGCGATGGTGCGCCTTTTGGCTCGGGAACGCGACCGCGCCGTTCGGGTGCCGGGGGACTTGGTCCGAGCGCTGGCGGAGGCCCAAGGGGCGGCCCTCACCGCATGGCGGGTGGCGCGGGAGGAGCGCGTCTTCGCCCCCTTCGCGCCGGCGCTGGAGCGACTCCTGGTGCTGCGCCGGGAGCAGGCCGACGCCATTGGACATCAGGGAGAACGCTATGACGCGCTGCTGGCGGGTTATGAACCAGGAATGCGCACCGCGCGGCTGATGCCGGTGCTGCATGCGCTGCGCGACCAGCTGGTCCCGCTGGTGGAGGCGCTGGCTGGCTGGCCACCGGCGCCCGACGCCCTCTCCGGGGTGCGCTTCCCGGCCGATGGGCAGTGGCGCTTCACGGTGGAGTTGCTCGGCCGGCTCGGCTTTGACCTCGAGGCGGGCCGCCAGGACAAGAGTGTCCACCCCTTCACCGGGGGAACGCACCCCACCGACGTGCGCCTCACCACCCGCGTTGCCGAAGACAACCTCTCGGCCGCGCTGTTCGGCACCCTGCACGAGTGCGGCCACGGCCTGTATGAACAGGGGTTCCGCCCCGCCGACCACCGCACGGTGCTGGCCGCCGCGCCTTCCATGGGACTGCACGAGTCCCAGTCCCGGCTGTGGGAGAACCTGGTGGGCCGAAGCCTTCCCTTCTGGCAGGCGCTCTACCCTCGGCTGCAGGCCAGCTTCCCCGCCCAGCTGGGCAGCGTGCGCCTCGAGGCCTTCCACGCCGCCATCAACCGAGTGTCTCGCTCCCCCATCCGCGTCGAGGCGGATGAAGTGACGTACAACCTGCACATTGTGCTGCGGACCGAGTTGGAACTCGAGCTGCTTCGGGGCAACTTGCCCGCGGCGGACTTGCCCGCTGCCTGGAGTGCTGCGACGCGGGCCCTCCTCGGCCTCGAGGTGGCCGACGACGTCAGGGGCGTGCTCCAGGACATCCACTGGGCCTGGGGTGAGCTCGGCTACTTCCCGACCTACAGCTTGGGCAACCTGTATGCCGCCTCCCTGATGCGGGCCGCCCAGCTGGCACTACCGGGGCTGTGGGAGGCCGTGGCCGCCGGGGACTTTTCCCCTCTGCGCAACTGGCTTCGCGCCCACGTCCACGCCGAAGGCTCGCGCCTGGACGCCGAGGACTTGGTGCACAAGGTGACGGGTGCAGGCCTGACCGACGCCGACTTCGTGGCCTACCTGCGGCGCAAGTACAGCGCACTCAGCGGGCGGGCCCTTCCCGCCGGCCCAAAGCCCTCGACGGCGGCCTAGCGCAACAGGCGCAACAGGGCGTCGCCGTAGAGGCGCACCCGCTTCTCGCCGAGGTAGCTGACGGCCGACAGTGCTTCGCGCGAAGCCGGCGGCTGGCGGGCCAGCGTTTCCACCAGCGGGTTGGTCAGCACCACCGAGGGTGTCACTTTGCGCGCCGCGGCCGCCTCGGAGCGCCAGGCCTTGAGAGCCTCCTCGCGCTTCTTGCGCGCCGGGTCCCGCACCGCCGGTTCCGGGACCGGCAGCTCCCCCCGGTCGGCCTGGGCCCGCAGGCGGGCCAGCAGAGCCAGCACCTCCTCGCCGTGTTCCCGCACCACCTGGCCACGCACGCCCGGCGTGCGCTGCAGGCCGCGCAAGTCCTTGGGGGGGCGCGTCGACAGCTCCGAAATGGCGGCGTTGGAAAGCATTTTCCCCATCGGGACGTCCGCCGCCTCGGCCCACTGAAGTCGCAGCGCGTGGAGCGCCACGCCGGCGGCCACCAGGAAAGCCTGTTCATTGGGGGGCAGCGTGCGTGGCACTTTCGGCTCGAAGCGTCCCACCTCGGGCCGCACCGCCGCCTCGTCGGCCAGGCGCTCGCAGTCGAGGAGCACCTCCTCGAGGATGTCGGCCGCCTCACAGGCGGCGCGTACCCGGCGGCCCACCTCAGGCAGGTAGCGGACGTCGTCGGCAATGTAGTCCCTCAGCGGCGGCGGCAACGGCCGCTGGGCGAAGTCCGCCTGCTGGTGCTCCTTCTTCAGCGTGACGCCCAGTTGCTCGGACACCAAATCCGCCAGCCCCACCTTGGGCCAGCCGAGCAGCGTGGCGGCTCGGTGGGTGTCAAAGAGGCCTCGCACCCGGACGCCCGCCTCGGCCAGAAACTGTAGGTCTCCGCCGGCGGCATGAAATACCTTCACCACCGACGGCGCGTGAAAGGCCGGCGCCAGGGCCGCCAAACCTGGCGTCTCCAGGGTGTCGACCAGCCAAATGTCCTCATCTGTCCCCAACTGGACGAAGCACAGCCGGGGGCGGAAGGCGTGCAGCGCGTCCGCCTCGACGTCCACCGCCAGCCAGTCGAGCCCTCCCAACGCCTCGGCCACGCCAGCCACCTCGGCCGAGGTGCGCACGTCGTGGGCGGGCTGCTGAAACGGGCTCACCAGGAGTTGCACCCTAGTCGTTTTTTCCCGGTGCGCCGTAGGATGCGCCGCCTTGATGCGCCAGCGCGATGAAGCCGCCCTCGAAAAGTCCTTGCTTCGGCACCTGGGCCGGGCCATTGCCGATTTTGGCCTGATTGCCGCCGGGGACCGGATTCTGGTCGGAGTCTCGGGGGGCAAGGACTCGCACACCCTGCTGCACCTGTTGTCGCTGCTGCGGGAGCGCTCGCCGGTACGCTTTGAATTGGTGGCGGTGACACTCGACCAGGGCCATCCTGGCTTTCCGGCGCAGGTGCTGGAGGCCTACTTCCGGGCCAACGGCTACGACTTCCGCATTCTCCGCGAGGACACCTACCGAGTGGTGCTGCAAAAGACGCCGGCCGGGAAAACCCACTGTGCCCTGTGCTCGCGCCTCCGGCGGGGGATTCTGTACAACGCGGCGGTGGACCTCGGCTGCAACAAAATTGCCCTCGGGCACCACCGCGAGGACCTGGTGGAGACGTTGCTCCTCAACCTCTTCTTCGCCGGCTCGCTGAAGGCGATGCCTCCGTTGTTGCACAGCGACGATGGGCGCAACACCGTCATCCGCCCTCTGGCCTATGCGCCCGAGGCGGAGATTGGGGCCTATGCCGCGCTCCGCAAGTTCCCCATCATCCCGTGTGAATTGTGCGGCAGCCAGGAGAACCTCCAGCGCCGACGGATGAAGCGAATGCTGGATGAATTAGAACGGGAGCACCCGCACATTCGCGCGAGCGTCCTCTCGGCGATGGGAAATGTGCGGACCTCCCACCTGCTCCTCAAGCCGGACGTCGAACGGCCGGCGGCCGATGGCCATTCAGGAGAGAGCCCATGGCTCCCGAACAGTCCGCAGTAACGCGCAAAGAACGCAACGCCGCCCTGGTGGAGGTGATGCTGCTCGCCTCCATGGCCGACGGGCCGCCCTCGGAGGTCGGCATGCAGGCCCTGGTGGAGCGCGTCCTTGAACGGCCAGAGTTTGACGGGACCAAGGCCGAGGAGCTGACGGAGTTGGTGCAGAGGAGCGCGAAGACGCTGGCCTCGGCGGAGGACTTGGAAGCCATTCTCGGCTCGCTCCGCGAGCGGCTACCCACCCACCAGCACCGGATGCTGGCCTTCGGTCTGGCGGCGGCGGTGGCCCTGGCGGACCACCGGGCGACACGTGCTGAGCTGGGGTTACTCAAGACGTTTCAAGCCGCCTTGGGCATTGCCGAGGACGAAGTGGCCCACATGATTGACGTCCTCGAGGCCGGCGGCTCCCTGGAGGAGGCGCTGGGGGACCCACTGGAGCGCCTTTATGCCGAGGTGATGGTGCTGGTGACGGCGGCCGACGGGCGGCTGACCGAGGACGAGGCTCGGGCGATGGTGGAAAGCTTCGCCAGTGACCCCCTTTTTCACGACGTCAGCGCCGACCGAGCGCAGGCCTTCGTCACCGAGGCGGTGAGGACCCTGGCCAGCCATGGGCTGTCACCGCGTCTGCGCGCGCTGGCCCAGGGCATTGCCACCCATGCCCAACGCCGCCGCGCCTTTCGGCTGGCATTGAAGGTGGCCCATTCCAAGGGCAAGCCGTCGGCGGCGGTGGCGCGGGTGTTGAATTTGCTGCAGGCCACCTTCGGCCTGGCGGATGATGAGGTGGAGACGCTTCGTCTGGACAGCGCCTAAGCCGCAGGCAAAGGGGGGAGTGGCCGTGGTGGGGTCGCACAACACGGATGTCCGGCTTGGGTTGCCGCCTTCCTTGCCGGTGGCCACGCCGCCCGGCGGCCTGGCCCGGTTGCGGAGGGTGTTGTCCGGCGTGCTGGGCCGAGCGGTGGAATTGGTTGCGGCCAGCGATGACGAACGCCTGGTGGAGGCGGCACGCAGTGGGCAGTTGGATGCCGTCTGGGCGCCACCGTTGGCCTGCGCCCGGCTGGAGGCGTTGGGGGCGCGGGTGCTGGCGCGCGCGGTGCGGCACGGCGCCCTGGAAAGCCGAGCCGTCCTCGTCACCCGTGCCGACGGGCCCCTCCAGCTGAGCGCGCTGCCGGGTACCCGCGTGGCCTGGGTGGACCGCGCGTCCTTGGCCGGCTACCTGCTTCCCGCGGCGGCGCTCCGTGCCGCCGGACACCCCCCGGAGCGCACCTTCTTCCAACAGACGTTTCACGGCAGCTTCCGCGCCGCGCTGGACGCGTTGCTTGCCGGAGAAGCGGACGTGGCAGCGGTGTTTGCCCCTGCAACGGGAGAGGACGTGCTGCAGGGCGTGGAGGAGGTGGCACCAGGCACCGGCCGGGACGTCCGCGCGCTGCTGGTCACCGGCCGGGGGCCCTTGGACGCCTTTGCGGCCGCCCCTTCGCTGGCGCCTGCCGACGGCGTCCGGCTGCAGCGCGGGCTGTTGGGGCTGGCCCGGCTGCCGGAAGGCCCGACGCTGCTGAGGGACGTCTTCCGCGCAGAGCGCTTCACGGCCGCTCCCCCCCTCGGCTACCGGGCGCTCCTCGGGCTAACACTGGCTGTGGGGTAGGCCCCCCAAAAAACAATTCCAGCGTCGCCATGGGGTCCCTCTGCTGCTATGACGCGGTTCCGGGAGACCCCCAGGGGGCAAGGCCCCCCAAGGGCCGGGCTCGCCATGTGGACGCCGACGCTAAAAAACTCGCCCCTCGGCCGGCTTGCCTGCGGTTGGGCCAGCCGTAGCCTGTGCGTGGGCGCTGTCGCCACCATGGTGGACGTCGCCGTCCTGTTGTTGTGCGTCCGCTGGCTCGGCTTCCCAAACCCCTTGGGTGCCGCGGTGGGCGTTACCGTGGGCTCGACGGTGGCCTTCTTCGGAAACCGCAAGTTCGCCTTCCCGGATTGCGAGCCTGAGTTTCGGCCGCAACTGGTGCGCTTCGCCGCCACCGTCGGCGTCGGCATCGCCGTCCATGCGCCGTTGGTGGGCGTGCTGGCGGATATGTTTGCCGTCCCGGTGGTGCTGGCCAAACTCATCGCCGACTTGGCGGTGTTTGGCCTCGGGCAACTCTTTCTTCTGCGCTACTTCGTCTTCCCAGAGGCCAAGCAGCCCGAGCGGCTCCGTGGGCGCACCCAACTGGTGAGGACAGAAGAAAAAGTCACGGGCTCGGCTGCTCGCGCGGCGTAAGCAGCATGGCGGCCAGCTGCTTGGCTTGAAGCTCCGAGAGACACCGGTACTCCTGGACACTCCCGTTGGGCTGCTCAATGCGCAGCACCCAGACGTCCTCTTCCTGTCGGATGACTAACGGCGTGCTGGCCATAGGTACACGTCTCCCACGCACCTCCGACTGGAAGAAGCACTCCACGTGCCGTGAAACCGACGGAGGCTTCTTTGAACAATTTCCTTGGGATGGCGCGGCGCATCCTGGACCCCTTGCAAAGCCTTGCTATGCAAAAATTGCATTGTGGCCGGTCTTTTCCTCAGGGTTCCGGCCATTCCCAGGCGCTGCGGTAACCACCGGATGCCTGCGCCTGCTCCACCAGCCCGGCGTAGAAGGGGTGGCGGCTTAACGTCGCGGAGTCACCCACCAGAAAGAGGTGACGACGCGCGCGTGACAGGGCGACATTCATCCGCCGCAAGTCCTGAAGAAAGCCCAAGCGCCCCTCGGCGTTGCTGCGCACGCAGCTCACCAGCACCGCATCGGCCTCTCGGCCTTGGAAGGCGTCCACCGTGTCCACTTCGACGCCGCGTCCGGAAAGGGCGGCCTGAAGCAGGCTGGCTTGGCCTCGGTAGGGGGTAATGACGGCCAGCCCCTCGGGTGCCAAGCCGGCTTCCAACAGCGACTGGGCACGGGCGGCCACCAGGGCCGCCTCCCCTGGGTTGTCATAGCTTTCTGAGCGCGCCTCTTGGGCCTCCTCGAAGCCTTTGCCGGCTGTGTCGAGGAAGAGGAAGGGCGGGGCGTCCACCTCCGCGCCGGGGCGGAGGACTTCGTCCAACGTCCTTTTGGCCACGCTCGGGTGGGCGCGCAGCTTCCCTCGGTAGAAGGGGCCGGAGATGAGTGTCAGCAACGCCTCATTCATCCGGTACTCCTCGGTCAGCATGCGGTGGACGGCAGCGCCGTGGGTGTCCACCAGCCTCTCGAAGAGGCTTCGAGAAAGCCCACCCCGCGCCGCCTGCTCGCTGAGGACGGTGGGGGGAAGCTGGCGGTGGTCCCCGGCCAGAAGGACGCGGTCGGCCCGGAGGAAAGCCAAAAGGGTCAGCGGCTCGATGGCCTGGGTGGCCTCGTCCACCAGTGCCAAGGGGAAGCGCATCCGGGAAAGCGGCGAGGTGCCGAGTGCGCTGAGGGTGGCGCACAGCACCTGGGCTCCGCCCAGCACCGCGTCCACCGCTTTGCGCTCAAGTGCGCGCGCCTCGGCGAGCAACCCCTTGGCCTCGGCCTGGGCGGCGCGCGCGTTGGCGAAGCGCTCCCGGCTTCGGCCGCGCAGCCGTTGCTTGGCGGCGTGCCCCAACAGCCCATAGGCCTCCTCAAAAAGGCCTTTGGCGAGCTGCCGGTCCGGATGCGCCTCCACCAGGACGTCCAGCACCGCGTGCTGAAGTCCGCTGCCCACCCGGGCGGGATGGCCGATGCGCACCGCCCGTAGCCCTGCTTGAAGGCACAGGGACAAAGGTGGTCCACCGCGGCGTTGCTGGCGGCGGTGCACAACAGCGGGCTCACTCCGGCGCGCACCGACGCGGCTGCCACTTCGGCCAGAATGGTGCTTTTCCCGGTCCCCGGCGGCCCCTGGACACAGAAGACGTCGCGCGCGGTCAAGGCCACCGCAGTTGCCTCGGCCTGCTCGGCATTGAGGGCTGTGCCGGCGAAAGCCTGGGGCCCCTCGAATTCCGGTGGGCGCAGGCCGAGCAGCAAGTCACGCAGCCGCCGGCCGCGGCCCGTCTCCATCTTGGCCACCTCGGCCAGCGCTGCAGCCGCCCGCCCGAAGGTGACGTCATCCGGGACGACGTCCAGCACCACCCGCCCCGTCCGGAGGAAAGCTGGCGGCGGCCCGTCGAAGGCCACTTCCACCCGGGTGCGGGTGCTGCGCACCACCACCGCGCGCTCGGGTCGGGTGGATTGGTTGGCCCGCGGCCGGGCCTCCACCACCTCTCCCGGCGACAGCCGAGCCGGAAGCAGCGCGCCACCGGGCCGCTCCAGCGCCACCACAAAGCGCCCTCCAAGGCCCACCGACTCCTCCACCCGAAGAAGGCCCGAAGCGGACAGCCCGCGCGCCTCGCGTTCCTGTTGGCTGAGGCAGGCGCGCTCCTCCAACTCCCTTGCCCGCGCGGCAGCCTGCTCGAGCTGAAGCAGCCGCTCCAGCGTGTGGAAATGCTCCAGCACGAAAGGGGATGGGCCAGAGGGTAGCCGGGCGCGCAGCCTGCCCGGCCGGTGCGGCCCCCGTCCACCCCCGGGGCCGCTTGTGCGCCCGGGCTGGGGGGCAGTAGGTGAAGGAAAGACGAGGTGGCCCTTTGGGGTCTCTCTTCTCCTTGCCCGTGGAAACTCCCAACCGACTCAGCCAAGAGACGTCCCCCTACCTGCGCCAGCACGCCCACAACCCGGTGGACTGGTACCCGTGGGGGGAGGAGGCGCTGGCCCGGGCCCGGCGGGAAAACCGTCCCCTGTTGGTCAGCGTCGGCTATTCGGCCTGCCACTGGTGCCACGTCATGGCGCACGAGTCCTTCGAGGACGAGGCGACGGCCCGGCTGATGAACGACAGCTTCGTCAACGTGAAGGTGGACCGCGAGGAGCGCCCGGACTTGGACCAGCTGTACCAGGGCGTGGTGCAGCTGATGGGCCGCGGCGGTGGTTCGCCACTGACTGTCTTCCTCACCCCGGCGCTGGAGCCCTTCTACGGCGGCACCTACTTCCCCCCGGTGGACGGCCACGGGCTCCCGGCCTTCCCCAAGCTGTTACGGACGCTGGCCGACGTCTACCGGACGCGCCCGGAGGAGGTACGCGTCCAGGCCGAGCAATTCACCACTGGACTGCGTCACCTCGCCACCTGGGGCCTGGACGCGGCGCCGGCGGACCTCTCGGTGAAGGACGTCCGCGCGGCGGGCCTCACTCTGGCGGAGGACTTGGACGCCGTGCATGGGGGCTTTGGCTCGGCCCCCAAGTTTCCCAACCCGATGAATGTGGCCCTGCTGCTGCGCGCCGCGCGCCGGGGCGCGGGGCCAGCGCTGCAGCAAGCGGCCCTGTTCGCGCTCGAGCGGATGGCGCTGGGAGGCGTGTACGACCAGCTGGGCGGCGGCTTTCACCGCTACAGCGTGGACGCCGCCTGGCGAGTGCCCCACTTCGAAAAAATGCTGTACGACAATGCCCAGCTGCTGCGGCTGTACGCCGAGGCACAGCTGATTGAAGCGCGGCCCCTTTGGCAACATGTGGCCGAAGGGGTGGTGGGCTGGCTGGAGCGGGAGATGTGCGCGCCGTCGGGGGCCTTCTACGCCACCCAGGACGCCGACAGCGAGGGCGAGGAGGGGCGCTTCTTCACCTGGACGCTGCAGGACTTCCGAAAGCTGCTTGGCCAACCGCTGGCCGACGTCGCCGCCCTGCACTTCGGCGTGACGTTGGACGGGAATTTCGAGCACGGCCGCAACGTCCTGGAAGTGAGGGTGCCGGCGGCCCAACTGGCCGAGCGGCTGGGCCAGCCGTTGCAGGAGGTGGAGCACCAGCTGGCCGAGGCGAGAGGGCGCCTGTTCGCCGCACGCGAGGGCCGGGTGCGCCCGGGGCGCGACGAGAAGGTGCTCGCCGGCTGGAATGGGCTCGCCATTTCAGGCCTCGCTGCCGCGGCCCGGGCCTTCGTCCGTCCGGACTGGGCGCAGCTTGCCCAGCGCGCGGCCGACGCCGTGCTGCGCGAGCAGTGGCGCGCAGGCCGGCTGGAGCGGCTCGCCAGTAAGCCGATGGAGGAGGACTTCCTCGAGGACTATGGGGACTTCGCCGCCGGGCTGGTGGCGCTCAGCCAGGCCACCCTGGAGTCGCGCTGGATTGGTTTGGCCCGGGAAGTGGCCGACGCAGCGGTGAGTCGCTTTTGGGACCAGCCCCAGGCGGCCTACCGGACGTCGGCGCATGCACAGCTGCTGGTCCCCACCTACGCCCTTCACGACAATGCCTTTCCCTCAGGCGCCAGCACCCTCACCGAAGCCCAAGTGGCGCTGTCAGCCCTCACCGGCGACGGCCGGCACCTGGAGCAGGCCTGGCGCTACCTGCGCCGCCTGCACCAGGCGATGACGGCCAACCCCTTCGGCTACGGGCATTTGTGGCTGGCCGCAGACGCCGCACTGGACGGAGCGGCGGAAGTCCTGTTGGTGGGGGCGAGGGACGAGGTGGAGGCACTCCGACGCGCGGTGGATGGCAGCTGGGCCCCGACGGTGGCGCTGGCGCAGGTGGAACCTGGCCGAGTCCCAGCGGTGCTGGGCCCTCTGGCCGAGGGTCGCGAGCGGCTGGGGGGGCAGCCCACCGCCTATCTCTGCCGGAACTTCTCCTGCGCGCCGCCGGTGACGGAGGCGGCAGCCCTGGTGGCCGCGCTCGGGGCCGTCGGCCAAAAGGGGTGACAGCCGCTGGCGGCCGGGTGCAGAGTCTGCGGCAAGTGCCGTGCCCCGGCGTCGTTGGAGGCGTGTCCCGATGATTTCACTTCTTTGGTTCGCGGTCGTTGGTTTGGTGTGTGGCGCCATCGCCCGCGCCCTTTTCCCCGCCAAGCAGCCGATGGGGCTGGGGGCCACCGCCCTTCTGGGAATGGGGGGCTCGCTGCTGGGTGGACTGGTCGGCTCCGTCCTGGCCGGCGGCCTCTTCGCCGCCACCATTCGGCCAGCGGGGTGGATTTTCTCCATCCTCGGCTCGCTGGCGCTGCTCTACCTGGTGAACCGCCGACGCTGAAGGCCCGCAACGTCGCTGGGCCCAAATTCGCCCCTCAGTGGACGTCCACCACCTTCAGCTTTCCAAGCAGCGTCATGATGTCCGCTTGGCTTTCCTCCCCCAAGGCAAGGTGGGTGGCATCGGCCACCGGCTGGCCGAGGGTGGGGTCGAGCTGCGTCCAGACTGAGCCGACGTAGGCCTCCACCCACTCATGCCAGTACAGCGCCGGGACGCCGTCGCCGTTGTTGACGTACACCACGCCGTCCACCCGCCGTGCTGGGATGCCCAGGGCCCGCAGCAGCGCCACCGACAAAAGGGCATGCTCGGTGCAGTCGCCGCGCATTTGACGGAGGACGTCGGTGGCGCGGTCGGCGCTGGCCCCGTACTCCTTCTTCATGTGGGCGCCCACCCAGGCCACCACCCGCTTGGCCGCGGCGTAGGCGTCGGTCTCTGCGCCGGCAATTTCTCGCGCCTTGGCGACAATTTCTGGAGCCTCGGACTCCACCGCCAGGCTCGCCTTGAGGTACTCCTCACCTTGCGGCGCCTGCAGAGGCCGGGTGCCCAGCTGGGAGACCTCCGGAGGTGCGGCGCGAATGTGCACTTCCGTCCGGTCGTCGCCCACGGGCTGGTAGCGCTGCCGCTCCAGCGAGCGCCGAAAGTCCGGCCCCAGGCCCTCCAGCACCAGCGTCAAGTCCCCAGGGACTCCCAGGGCCGCGTCTGGGATGGGCTTTGGCAGCGGCAGGCGGGCCAGGCCGAAAATCTCCACCCGGTCCAGCCGCTGCGCGACCGACTTGGGCTCGGCCCGAAAGGCGGAGTTGCCGCCGAAAACCGTCTCCAGAATTTCTCCCTTCCCCGTCACCAGCGAAACGCCGGGCACCTTGTCCTTCTCGGAGATGGTGGTGGCCTGGCGCAGGGTGACGGGGACGCCGTTGAGGGTGCGCCGCTCGGTGCCCCCCGGGGTGGTGGTGACTTTGGCGGCGACCAGGTCCATTCCATCCAGCACCATTCCCGAGACCGGGGCGTCGCGCAGCAGCGCCACCCGCACCGAGTCTGCGTCCTCCACCGTCTCTGCAATGGCTGGCAGGCTGAGGTGCTCATCGGCGTGCCCCGGACGGCGGCGAAGCACCTCCACGCCCTTCGGGCTGGCCTTCCCAACCAGCGTCTGCGTCCCGCCGTCGCCCTTGTCCTCGAAAACGAAGGACAGCAGGCGCCCGCCGGGACGGGATTCGTAAACGCGCTCCTCACGGTGGTGTCGGTCGACCACCGCTTGCCCGGCCTTGGCTTTGAAGACCAGTTCGAGGACGAAGCGCGCCTGGCTCGGCTTTCCCGGGACGAGGGAGAGGTCGGTGAAGTACCAGCCCACTTTCTTGTCCACCAAGTAGACGCCGAACCATTCCCCGCCGGCGGGACGGCGCACGCGCAGCGCGTCGCTCAGCGGAGCGGCGGCGGCGAGCTGCCCGGCCGACAGGATGAGCAGCCCGCAGCTGACCAGCCAGCCCCCGCGCAAAACCCTCATCGGGCGGGTCACGCTAAAGCTTCTTCTTCAAGAGGATGAGGTCATCGCCCGGACGGTAGAAGTCCCGGAAGCGCGCCTCCTCGCGGTAGCGCATCGACTGGTAGAAGCCACGCGCCGGGCCGTAGTCCTCGGTGGCCGACGTCTCCACCCGCACCAGGCGCGCCGTGCGCCGCCGAAGGTCCGCTTCCATGGAGGCGATGAGGCCGGCGCCGACGCCCTTACCGCGGTAGGCCGGCTCCGAGGCAATCCAATGCAAGTCGTAGGTGCCCTCGGTCATCGGCGAGGGGCCGTAGGCCACATAGCCCACCAGCTGCCCGTCCCGCTGCGCCACCAAGACGGAGTAGTCGCCGTTATTCGGCTGCAACGCCTGGTCGATGACCGCGAGCGCGCACCGCACCTCGTCGGGTGAGAAGTTCTCGATTCGGTCCAGCAGCGCGACGAGAGCTGCCCGGTCGGCTGGCGCGATGGGGCGGATGTCCATGAGTCCTTTCGAGCGCGACGTCCACCAGACGGGAGCCGAGGGCGGCGTAGTCCATCCCGGCGGCGGCGGCGGCGCGCGCGTAGCCCGCCTTCGGATGCAAATCGCAGTTCGGGTTGATGTCAATGACGTAGGGCTCCCCGTCCGCCGAGAGCCGCAAGTCCACCCGCCCATAGTCGCGGCAGCCGAGCGCCTCGAAGGCGGCCAGGGCGGCGCCGACCACCTTGGCCTCCAAGGCCGGGGGCAGGGTGCACGGCCCGGAGGGGCTGTCTCGGCATTCGGCGCTGGCCGTCTCCCACTTCGCTCGGTAGCTGACAATGCGGGGGCGCCCCTCGAAGGCCTTCCCAAAGTGAATTTCGCTCAGCGGAAGTACCACCCGGGGGGTGTTCCCCAAAAGGGAGACGTAGACCTCGCGTCCGGCGATGAAGCGTTCCACCAGGGCCGGCTGTTGGAAGGTGCGCAGCACCAACTCCACCGCCTCCCGCAGCGAAGCGGCGTCCTGCACCACCGAGTCGAAGCTGACGCCGGCCGAGGCGTCCTCACGCACCGGCTTGACGATGAGGGGGAAGGGCAACTGCACCCGGGGCAGCTCGGTCAGTGAGGAAACCACCGTGAAGGCCGGGGTCGGCACGCCCCGGGCGACGAGCAACTCCTTGGCCTTGTCCTTGTGCAGGGCCAGGCCAAGGGCCAGCGGGCCGGAGCCGGTGAAGGGGATGCCCAACAATTCCAAGAGCGCGCTGGCCGCCATTTCCCCGCGGCTGTCTCCGGAGACGGACTCGCACAGGTTGACCACCACATCCGGCGGGTGGTCCCCCAGGGACTGGAAAGCCGCGAGCGGCGCCTTGCCCACCACCACCGGGACCGCCACCTGCTCGCCCCGCGTCAGCGCTTGGGCCAGCGCCGCAGCCACATGAAGCACGTCCTTCCGGGCTTCGCGTCCTGGGTCGTCCTCCAATGCGTCGTGGTCGGCGTTGTGGAGGAGGGCGATGAGCATTTGGGGAATGCGGAAAGAAGACTAACACGGTCATCCGTCGGCCGCGAGGCGCCTCCCTGGGTGAGCGAACGCGGGGCGCACCGTGCTGCCGACGAAAAGTCCCTGCAGCGGGGAGGGTCCACCGGCGGGCAGTCTCATGCGAGAGTGCCTCTGGCGTTATGGGTGTGGGGCCCCTCAGCAGCCTTGGGCCCGTTGGGGGGGGGCAGGGCCGTCTTCCTTTCGTATGCGCATCCGCGACCCCATTCACGGCACCTTGCCCGTCTCGGACGACGAAGCCGCCGTCGTCGACAGCCCCTACTACCAGCGGCTGCGCCACGTGCGGCAGCTGGGCTTCGGCGAGCTGGCCTTTCCCGGCGCCACCCACACCCGGCACGCCCATGGACTTGGGGCGATGCACGTGGTGGGGCGCCTGTTTGACGGCATCGCCGCCCGGGCCAACTTGCCCGAAGCCACCCGGGCCCGCTTCCGCAGCGCGGTGCGGCTGGCCACCCTCTGCCATGACCTCGGCCACATGCCCCTGTCCCATGCCTCGGAGCGGATTGCACCGGCGCGGGCCAGCTTGAAGCTTCCCGCCTGGGTGACGGAACCCGCCGGCCAGGCCACCCACGAAGACTTCACAGCGCAACTCCTCTTGCAGAGCAGCCTGGCAGACCTGGTGCGCTCCCGGCTGGCCACCCAAGGCTTGGGCCCCGAGGCGCTGGTGGCACTGGTGGCCCACCGGACGCCGCCTGGCGGTCTGGACTTCACCCACCAGGGCGCAGACTGGACGCCGCTTCTGCGCGCGCTGGTGTCCGGGGAATTGGACGCCGACCGGATGGACTACCTGCTTCGCGACTCCTTCTACACCGGCGTCAACTACGGGCGCTTTGACTTGGACTGGCTCATCCAAAACCTCCACCCGGCCCACGTCGAGGGACGGGTGGAGTTGGCCTTAAGCCGCAGCGCCGCTTTCGCCTTTGAGGACTTTCTCCTCAGCCGCTACCACATGTTTCTCTCGGTGTACCTGCACCACACCGCGGTGGCCTTCGACTGGATGCTGGCCGCCTTCTACCGGGAGGCCCGAGGGGAATTCGAGATTCCCTCCGACCCGCTGGCCTTCCTCTACTGCGATGACGTGGCGCTGATGTCCGCGCTGCGGCGCTCCACCAACCGCTGGGCGAAGCGCATTGTCTCCCGCTCGGGCTTCAAGTTGCTCGCCCAATTCACCGAACGCGACGAGGGCTATGACTTGGGCAAGCTGGCCGAGGCCCTGGACAAGGCCCAGGTGGAGCACTTCGAGGTGGAGTCGGAGACTCCCCTCTCCAAGTACTTCGACGGCACCGCCGGCCCGAGCCTCTACATTCTGGACGAGACGAGCGGCCGACTGACGCCGGTGGCACGCTACACCCCGCTGTACCACCGCTACGCCGCTGCGGTGAGGCTGTCCCGGGCCTACGTTCGCCCCGAGCAACTCGCCGCCGCGCGACTGGCGGTGGCCCCCCTTCAGCCAGGTGGCCGGTGAGCGAGGCCTTTCCTGGAATGCCTCCGCCGGCGGACCCCAGTCCGCCCAAGGACGCAGCGGTGGCGGTCCTGGTCCGCCCGGCAGCCGGCGGGGGGTGGGAAGTCTTTTGGCTGCGGCGCGGGACGGCACTGTCCTTCGCCGCCGGCTTCTACGCTTTCCCCGGTGGGCGGGTGGACCAGGGCGACCGTACCCTCAGCGTGGAGGGCGCCAGCGGAGAGGAGGCCACCCTGCGGGTGGCGGCTGCCCGGGAACTCTTCGAGGAGACGGGCGTCCTGAGGGCGCGCGGGCCGACGCCGGCCGCTGCTGCCCTGCGCGAGGCCCGCTCCGCGCTGCTTTCGGGAAGACGTCCCTTCTCGGCCGTGCTGGCCGAGTTTGGCCTGCACCTGGAGGCCCAGGACTTTCTACCGGCCGGGCGCTGGGTCACCCCCAGCTTCATGCCGGTGCGCTTTGACGCCCGGGTTTTCCTGGTGGAGGTGGAGGCCGAGGCGCACGCCGAGGTGTGGCCGGGGGAGCTGGCCGAAGGGGCCTGGATTTCCCCGGTGGACGCGCTTCTGGCTTGGGCCGAGGGCCGCGCGCTGCTTCACCCCCCCAACCACTTCACCCTGCAGGCGCTGCTGGTTTCTCCCTCCCTGGAGGCGGCGCGCGCTTCCCTGGTCCTGGCCACCTCGGCCGAGGGCCCCACGGCCCACCCGGTGGAATTTCAGCGTGGCGTGCGGCTGCTCGCCCTGCGGACGCCGACCCTGCTGCCGGCGACGCACACCAACTGCTGGCTGCTCGGCAACGGAGAGCTGCTGGTGGTGGACCCGGGTGCCTCGGAGGCCGGGGAGGTGCAGCGCCTTGTCCAACGCCTGGCCGAGCTCGCCCACGCCGGGCTTCGGGCGCGCGCCATTTTCCTCACCCACCACCATCTGGACCACATCGGCGGCGCCGGGCCACTCCACGCGCAGCTGGGGCTCCCGGTGTGGTGCCACGCGCGGACCGCCGACCGGCTGGACGTCCCGATTGGCCGCGTCCTGGCCGACGGCGAAGTGCTGAGGCTTCAGGGTGAGCCGGACATGCGCTTCCGGGTGCTGCACACCCCGGGGCATGCACGGGGACACCTGTGCCTTCTGGACGAGGCCAGCCGCGCCGCGGTGGTGGGGGACATGGTGGCGGGCATCGGCACCATCCTCATTGACCCGCCGGAAGGGGACATGGCGGAGTACCTCCGCCAGCTGCGCCGGTTGCGCGACCTTCCGGTGCGCGCCCTGTACCCGGCCCATGGGCCGCCGCTGCCCGATGGCCCCTTGGCCCTGGAGGGCTACCTCGCCCACCGGGCGGCGCGGGAGGCGCGGGTGAAGGCCGCTCTGCAAAGCCAGCCGCTTACCTTGGAGGAGCTGGCCCGGGAGGCCTATGCGGACACGCCCGGCGTCTGGCCGCCGGTGGCCGAACGCAGCACGCTGGCCATTCTGGAGAAGCTGGCCGCCGAGGCCGAAGCGCGCCCACAAGGTGCTGGCTGGACCCGCAGCTGAGGCGGGCCCCCCCGAAAAGTGCCTTGCGGCCCCCACCGGCTCCAGGCCAACCTTGTGGGGCCCCGGGGCGCGCCGCCGCCAGCCCCTTCCCCCAAGCCTTCGCCCTTCGTCGAGGTTTTTTTCTTGTTCACCATCCGGCCGGCCACCCTCGAGGATGCGGAGACCCTGGCCGACCTCGGCCGGCGGATTTTTGTCGAGACGTTTGCCAAGGACAACACCCCGGAGGACATGGCCGCCTACCTGAAGAGCACCTTCGGCCCGGCGCTGCAGCGCGCGGAGCTGCAAGACGCCTCGGTGCACTTCCTACTGCTGTCGGCCCAAGGCGCCCCGGTGGCTTACGCCAAGCTTGCAAAAGGGCCCCCCACCGCGCGCGGGAGCCGGCCACTGCAAATCTCCCGCTTCTACGTGGAGGCCGCCTGGCACGGTTCCGGCGCCGCGCAAGCCCTGATGGAGGCCGTCCTGCAGCTGGCGCGGCAGCAGGGACGCGACGACGTCTGGCTCGGGGTATGGGAGCACAACGACCGGGCCATTCGCTTCTACCAGAAGCAGGGGTTTGTCCGGGTGGGCGAGCAGCCCTGCCAGGTGGGCGCGGACGTCCAGACGGACTGGGTGATGGCGCGGGCGGGTTAGGCCCGAGCAAAGTCGATGAAGCCGCGCACCGGGTCGGTGGCCAGAAGCTTGAGCCGCACCATGTCGCCGACGTCCAAGCCCTGCTCGCCCCGCACCACCCGGCCCTCGGCCGGCGGCTGCAGCAGCCGGGCAAAAGTGCCCTTGTCCGTGACGCCGGTGACAATGCCGTCAAACACTTGGCCGACGCGCCGACGAAGCAGCTCGGCCGCGGCCATTTTCCGCACCAAGCGCTCCACGCGCCGTGCGCCATCCTCCATCTGTGTGCAGCGAGCGGCCACCGCCTGCAGTTCCGCGTCGGTGTAGGGCGTCACCCCGGGGTCGAGCACCGCCTTCACCAAGCGCTGGATGACGAGGTCTGCAAACCGGCGGTTGGGCGCGGTGGAGTGGGTGTAGTCCCCGACGGCCAGGCCGAAGTGGCCGAGGCGCGGCGCGCCAGCGCGTTGCAAGTCATATTCTCCGGGCCCGAGCAGCTTCACCACGGCCAACGACAGGTCCGGGAAGTGCAGCGCGTCCGAGGCCTTCTGGCTGAGGAGAAAGCGTTCCAACGCGGCCGAGTCGGGCGTCGACGGAAGCGTTGTCCCGAGGCCCTTGGCGAGCTCGACAATTCGCTCCCAGCGCTTGGGCACTCTCACCACCCGGGCAATGGAGGAGCGCTGGTGCCCGGCGAGGAAGCGCGCCATGACGCCGTTGCTGGCCACCATCAAGTCTTCAATCAGCTGCCGCGAGCGGCTGTCCGGCTGAAGCACCAGGTCCACCACCTGGCCATTGGCCATCACCGGCCTCGCCTCCAGGGTGTCCAAGTCCAGGGCGCCTTGCTCGACGCGGCGGGCGCGCAGGGCCAAGGTGGCGCGGTTTTGAAGCTGCAGCTGCTGCTGCAGGCCCGAAAGGGCCAGCACCCGGCTGGGCACGCTGGCCTTTCCGGAAAGCCACTCGGCCAGCCCGGAGTAGGCGAGCTTGGCCTTGTTGCGCACCACCGCCCGTGCCACCCCCTCCTCGTCGAGCGTGCCGTCCGGATGCACCCGAAATGAGATGACCAGTGCCGGGCGGTCCGCGTCCTGTTTCAGCGAGGTGCCCTGGTAGCTGAGGGGCTGCGGCAGCATGGTGAAGACGGTGACCCCGGCGTACACCGAGGTGGTGTTGTGGGCGGCGTGCGCGTCCAGAGCCCCGCCTTGCCGGACGCTGCCATCGACGTCGGCGATGGCGACTTTGAGGCGGATGGTGCCGTCGCCCACGTCCTCGGCCACTTCAATCTGGTCGAGGTCAAGCGAGTCGTCGTTGTCAATGGAGGACCAGAGCAGCCCCCGCAAGTCCTCCGCCGGCGACGCCGCAGGGGGCGCGGCCAGCACGCGGGCGAGCTCGGCCAGCACCTCGGGCGCAAAGTCCGGGAGGAAGCCGCGGGCCAGCATGGCTGCCTGGGCTCGCTGAAGCAGGCCACTGGACTCGCTCATCGCGCCCGGGCCCTTGGCCTGCGCGCGCTAGGCCTGCCGTGGACGCTCGAGGGTCCCGGCCGAGGTGTCACCCCGGTGGCGCCACCACCACAGGCCCAACGGGACGAGGAGGAGGGCGAGCTGCGGCAGCAGGGTGAGGGCATCCGGGTAAAGGCCGAGGAGGTCCAGCCGCGGGCCGCGCACGGGGACGACGGGAAGCAAACCGGTTTCCTGGAAGGCGTGCAACCCTTGGCCGAGCAGCGCCACCGCGGTGCCGTACAGCACCCAGGTGGAGAAGGTGAAGAGGGGCTTCATCGGCAGCACGTACCCCACCCGGCGGATGAGCAGCACCAGGGCTGCCATGATGGCCAGCCCAGCGGCGGCCCCCAGAAGCGCGCCGCGCGGAGAGTCAATGGACAGCCCCTCGAGGAAGACGGCGGTCTCGAAGCTTTCTCGGAAGAGGGCGGTGAAGGAAATGGTGAAGAGCCCGAAGCCGCTGCTCCGGCCGAGCGCGCCTTGCATGCGCCCCTTCAACTCCCCCATGTAGCGGCGCAGGTTGCTTTTGGCGTTGAGCCACAGCGCGGCGTAGACCAGCATCGCGCTGGCCAAAAGTCCGGCCACCCCCTCCATCACCTCGCGATTGACGCCGGCCAGAAGCGTGCGGCCGAAGGCGAAGCACAGCGCACCGGCCACCAGCGCCAGCACCCAGCCGGCGTGCACCAGGCGGGCCTTGTCCAGCTGCCCCACTTTCTTCAGCACCGCCAAGAGGGCGGCGATGACGATGACCACCTCGAAGCCCTCGCGCACCACCACCAACAGGGCCAGCCAGAAGACGGTGGTGGCCTCCGGGGCGCCGGAAGGCGCCTGGGCTGCGTCCTCCAGAAGGCCACTGAGGGCGTCCACTTCGCCGAGAAAACGCCCGTCCCGGTGCTCGGCGTAGGCGCGGGCGCGGAGGAAGCCTTCCTCGAAGCGCTGGACGAGGGTCGGGTGCCGCGCGCGCAGGGCGGGCTCCACCGGCTCGAAGGCGAAGAGGTAGGTGTCCACCAGCGCCTGGCGGGCGGCGGTGAAGTCTCCGGAGGCACCCAGGCGGCGGGCCCGCTGGATGCCGTCCAGGCTGGCGGCCACCGCCGCTGCAACGTCCTGCCTTGGCAGAAGGCGACGCAGGCAAGGCACCTCGCTCGCGCCAAATTGCTTCGCCAGCTGCGCGTCGGTGGAGTTGGCCAAAAGCTCGAGCGCGGCACGGGGTGGGGTGTGGGTGCAGACTGGCTGGCGAAGCGTCAACACGTAGAAGGCCAGCGCCCAGCGCTCCTCCTCGCTGAGGCCCTCATACGAAGGCATGGCGGTGCCCTGGACGCCCAGGGACAGGACGTTGAAGGCGCGGTAGGGGGTGAAGCTGTCCATTCTGCCAGCGCGGAGGTCCGCCGGCGGCGGTACCAGGCCGGCGGCGACGGGGGTGTCGCCGCTGCCGTCTGTCGCGTGGCAGGCCGCGCAGCCCTCCCGGTACAGCTGCGCCGCCTGCTGCATGTCCGGCGCACTGCGCGGGCTGCGCTGCAGCCCCCCGGCCCGCGCCAGCGCGTCCACCAGGGCCTGGCAGTCCCGGGCCACGCCCGCAGCGTCCGTCCCCGCCGCAATGCGGGCGGCGATGGCGTCCAACTGAGGCCGGAAGGGCTGGCCCTCGGCGTTCAACTCCTCAAGGGCCGCCTCGGCGTCCGTCACCAACGCCCGCTGCTCGGCCAACTCTGCGGGGTCCGCCGACTTCACCGCCGCCGGGTAGTCCGAGGAGAGGTATTGCAGAAGCCCCACCACGCGCTGCCAGCTGGCAGCCGAGGGGGAAGGCGTCCCGGCCAGGGCGAGCGCCGGGCCCGTGGCCACAAGCACCAACAGGCTGAGGCAGAGGGGACGCATGCTGGGCAATGCCCGGGGGGGCACCCCCGGGAAACCGGCTCCTGTCGGTGTTAATTTTGAGAATGAGAAGCGGTTTCGATTGTAGCACCAGGCGATGGACTTTGCTTCGGGGCCAGGCGTCCCCCGCGGGGCGGCCCGGGGGTGGGGTGGACATTGTAGAGAGGGTGCGCCCCATGCCGCCTTTGGCTTTCCGCTCGCCCCTGCCCACTGCCCGGCTGACCAACGGCTTTGTCGAAGCCTTCGACAATGCCGTGGCCACCGCCCGCACCTGCTACGCGCCGCGGGTGGTGACGCCGGAAGACGTCCGGCGCGACGAGAAGTCCCGGGCACTGCGGGACCGCATCGCCCGAGAGACGTACCAAGCGGGCCACCACACCACGCTGCAGCACGCGACTTTCCAGTTTGCCCTGGAAAACGTGAGTCGGCAGTGCATCTGGAGCTTTCTGCACGCCCACCCCTTCTACAACTCAGAGCAAGTCAGCCAACGCTATGTGGCCGTCAAGCCGGACCGCGTGCTGGTGCCGGTGCTGCCGGAAGCCGAGGAGGCGCTTTACCGAAGCACCGTCCAGACGCAGATGCAGGCCTACAGCCGCCTCTCCACGCTGCTGCTTCCGCGGGCGGCCGAGGAATTTTACCGGATTTTCCCGGCCCGTCGGCGCACAGCAGAGAAGTGGGCCAGTACGCTGCAGAAGCGGGTGCAGGAGGTGGCGCGGTACGTGCTGCCCATTGGCACCTTCGCCCACCTGTACCACACCGTCTCGGGCCTCACCCTGCACCGCTACCACCGCTTGGTGAATGCCTCGGACGTCCCCAGCGAGACGCGCCTGTTGGTGGACGCGATGGTGGCGGAGGTGGAGAAGGTGGACCCCCTCTTCTTCCGGGACGTCGAGGACAGCGTGCCTCTCGAAGAGACGCACGAGGCCCGGACGCTGGCGGACCGCGCGCTGGGGGTGGGCAGTGGGGCAGCGCGCCTGCACCGCAGCGAATTCGACCAAGCCCTTGGGGGCCGGGTGAGTCTCTTGGTGGACTATGGCGCCCGCGCGCAGGAGGCGGTGGCCCAGGGCGTCCGCAGCGTCCTCGGCTTGCCCCGCGAAGCCCTCTCGGATGCCGACGCCCTGGAGAGGGTGCTCTCCCCCAAGCACAACCCCTACCTCTCTGAGGCGCTGGTCCTCACCACCCACGGCAAGCTGACGCGGGCGCTGGCCCATGCCAGCTACACCTTCCAGAAGAAGCTGAGCCACACCGCCGACAGCCAGGACCAGCGCCACCGCATGACGCCCGGAAGCCGCCCGGTGCTGGCCGCGCAATTCCTCCCTGGCGAGCCGGACGTGGTGGTGCCCGCCCTTCTGGCCGAGGTGCCAGAGGCCTTGGACCTCTTTTTCGCGACCGCCCAGACGTCGTGGCGAGCCATCGAAGGGCTGCTCGACGCGGGGGTGCCGACCGAAGCGGCGCTGTACCTCCTCCCCAACGCCTTCCCCATCCGCTTTCTCGAGTCGGGGGAACTGCTGCACTTCCACCACAAGTGGGTGCACCGACTGTGCTACACGGCACAGGAGGAGATTTGGCGCGCCTCGCTGCAGGAAGTGGAGCAGCTGGCAGCCGTCCATCCGCTCATCGCCCGACACCTGGCGCCGCCTTGCACGCTTCGCCGGGAGGCTTCTGTCACCCCGTTTTGTCCAGAGGGGTCGCGCTTCTGCGGCCTGCCGGTTTGGCGAATGGAGCTTCGGGAGTTTCAGCGTCTCCTCTAGAGTGCGCCGGCCGTTCCCTTTCTAGGGCGAATGCCGCTCCCCCACCTTTTCCTTCTTCTTCTTGCGGCGACGTCTGGCGCGGCGGCTGAGGCCTCGCCAGCAGACTCCGCGTGGGAGGCCTGGGCGGACTTTCCCGGGCAGCCCCTCTACACCACCACCGTCCCGCTCGAATACGAGCGGAGCGCGTTGTTTGCCCCGCCGCTGCTCATGCCCAAGGGCTGCTTCGCCGTCTCAGCGCGCTTGGACTACGCGAGTGCCATCCTCCTCTACAACAGCCACAACTCGGTGCTGCTGGACGCTGAGATTGGGCACCTCGACTTCGCATTCACCCTGAAGCTCTCGCCCAGCCTCTTCCTGCTCGCGATGGGAGGCGTTCAGGGGGCGTACGCCGGCTTCATGGACCAATTCCTCAACTGGTACCACGGCCTGTTTGGCATTCCCTACCCGGCGCGGGCGATGCGGCCCATCAACAAATTCGGCTATTACTTCCAGGTGGGAACGGAGCGGCAAACCTTCAAGCCGGTCGGGCTGACGCTGCTCGACACCACCCTTGGGGTGGGGTGGATGCTGGGCCCCAACCTGCAGCTGCTCGGCGTGGTGGTGCTGCCGACGGCCTGGGTGAGCGGCTACGCGGCGCACACTGTGCAGTTCGGTGCCATGCTCACCTACCAGACGCCCTTTCTCTGGTCTTGGCTTCAGCTTCAAGCCACCTTGGGTGTGGGCGCCACGCCCAAGGCCGGGGGCGGCCTTCTCGAGCCGTACCAAAACGTGGTTTTCGAATCCCTGTCCTTGGGACTGAAGGCCCGGCTGAGCGAGCGCAACTTCCTCTACGCCAACTTTTTCCTGCAGTCGCCCATCTACCACCACACCTACGACCCACCGCTGGACATCGGCGACGGCTCGCTCGACTTCGGCTGGATGTTTCGCACCCACTCGGACTGGGAATTCTGGCTCGGCATTACCGAGAACCCCGTCGTCAACGGCATCGCCAACGACGTCGTCTTCGTCTTTGGGGCCCGCTACGGGCTTTAGGACAAAAAAGAAGGCCCCCGCGGGGTTTCTGCCTCACGGCCAGGCACCAGCCTTCGCCGCCAGCCCAAGGCCGGCCGCGGCCCGACATGCGATGCTCTCTGGGGTCGCCTTGAGGAGGCCATCGCAAAAGAAGGGTGCCGCTGACTGGAGTCCAGACATGAAGAGGCTGCTGACGGCGGCCCTCTTCGTGGTGGTGGCGTGCAGCGGCAGCATCTCCTCCGGGACCGCCCCGGCGTCCAGCTACCTGCTGTCCGTGGTCAGCGACCTGGACTGGTGCCGCGTCACCGTGGGCTCACCGCCACCGGCACCTACGGCTTCGACGCTGGCACCGTCGTCAGCTTGGAGGCCACCGCCAACGCCGGCTTGACTTGGGCCTCCTGGCTCGGCACGGACGGCGCCATGGCGGCCAACGGTGGTCAGGACTCCAACACGGCGACCACCGTCACGTTGAGCAGGAGCAAAGAGGTGCTCGCCTGCTGCAACAACCCACCGAACGAGCTCTGCCCGACCCGCCTGTAGCCCCTCGCTGTCCCTTCCATCCTGTCTGCGCGACGCCCAGGGCCTGCGCCTTCCCCCCCAACCGAAGGAAGCGCTAGTAGCCGCCGGAGGAGGTCCCGGCGGTGGGGGAGCCGCCGTTGGACAGGCGCGCCTCCACCCACGGGGCAAGGGTGCGCCACAGCGTGCCGAGCAGCACCAGGCCACCGCCGACGAGGGCCCAAGGCCCCGGGCGCTCGCCGGCCAAGAGGAAGGTCCACACCGGGTTCAGCACCGGCTCGAGCAGCGCCAGCAGCGAGGCTTCGGTGGCGGGCGTGGAGCGCAGGCCCCGGGCGAAGAGGGCGTAGGAAAGCCCGAGTTGGAAGACGCCGAGAAATAGGACAATGGCCAAGTCGGTCGCGGTGACGGCCGGCCCACCGACGGCGCCCGGCAGCGAGGCCGCCGTGGCCAGCAGATTTCCGAGGACCAGTGCCGGGGCGTTGCCCCCGGCCAGCCGCCGCAGCCCGAGAATGCACAGTGCAAACGAGACGCCGCTGGCCAGCGCGATGAGATTTCCGGAGAGCTGCCCTGGGGTCAGCTGGTCCCGAAAGAAGAGGCCCAAGCCCACCAGGAAGAGGGGAACCGACCAGAGCTCCGAGCGTGACGGCCGCTCGCCCAGCAGCAGCGGGCTCAGCAGAAGCACGTACAGAGGCGCCGTGTCCTGAAGGAAAATGGCGTTGGCGGACGTGGTGAGCTTGTTGGCAACGGTGAACAGCACCACCGTCACGGCGTAGGCCGCGGCCACCCCCCAGGTGCGCCGGGTGGGGCGCGCCCGCGCTCCGGGTAACAGCAGCCACAGCACCCAGGCGGCCACCAGCGAACGGCCGAGGGAGATTTGCCAGGCGTTGAGGCCGCACAGTTTGATGGCGGCGCCGGCGGTACTCCACAGCGCGGCGGCAGCGAGAATGAGGAGCGGGCCGCTCGGTCGCCGCGCCGCCGGAAGGGGAACCATGGTGCCTTTCGCTGCTGAGGCCTGCTAGAGGAGCGGAGCGTGAAGATTTACACGAAGACTGGCGACGGCGGTGAAACCGGCCTCTTCGGCGGAGGCCGTGTCAGCAAAGACAGCCCGCGGGTGGCGGCCTACGGCGACCTGGACGAACTGAACGCCACCCTCGGCGTGGCCCGGGCGGCGGGGCTGGGCGCCTTGGACGAAGTGTGCCAGAGGCTTCAGCAGCAACTCTTCACTGTCGGGGCGGTCCTCGCCACCCCGAAGGAAAGCAAGGCCGACGCCCACATTCCTCACGTGAAGGCCGAGTGGGTGGTCGAGATGGAATCGGCAATGGACGCGCTGGACGTCGAGCTGCCGAAGATGACGCACTTCATTCTTCCCGGGGGCTCGCCCGGCTCCGCCGGCTTGCACTTGGCGCGCACGGTGTGCCGCCGGGCCGAGCGCTCGGTGGTGCCGCTGGTGCGCAACGGCACCGTCGACGGCCAGGTGCTGCAATATCTCAATCGGCTCTCGGACTTGCTCTTCGTCCTGGCCCGCGCGGTCAACCACCGGGCCGGCGTGCAGGACGTGAAGTGGGTGCCGGAGAAGCCAACGTGAGGCGCCGGACGAGGCCGTGAGTGTCCTCCCAGCGTCCGGCGTGCGGCGGCTGGCGCTCGCCACCGGTTTTGACTTGGTGGGCTTCGCCCGGGCCGAGGCCCTTCCCGAGCGGACCCTCTTCGATTGGCTGGAAGCGGGCATGGCGGCGGACATGGACTGGATGGCGGAGCGCGCCGCCGACCGGCTGGACCCGCGCCGACTGCTTCCTGGCGCCCAGACGGTGGTGGCCCTGGCTTGCAACTACTTCATCGAGGCGCCGTTTCAAGACGGCTCTCCGGTGGCCAGCTATGCCCGCGGACGCGACTACCACGCCACCCTGCAGGACCGGCTGCGCGCCCTGCGCCGAGGGCTACGCGAGGAATTTCCAGGGGTGGCCGACTACGGTTCAGTGGACCATGGCCCGTTTATGGAGAAGGTTTGGGCCGCGCGCGCAGGCCTCGGCTACGTCGCTCGCAACGGCTGCCTGGTGACCGAGGAGTACGGCTCCTGGGTGGTGCTGGCGGTGTTGGTGCTCGACTGGGCCGTCGAAGCCGAGGCCTATGGGGCCGGCCCGGGACTGGACCGCTGCGGACGCTGCCGGCTGTGCGTCGACGCCTGCCCGACCGCCGCGCTGGATGGCTTGGGCCGGGTGGACGCCCGAGCTTGCCTCTCGTACCAAACCATCGAGAACGCCGAGAGTGTGCCCGTGGCGCTGCGTTCGGCCTTCGAGGGCACCGTGTTTGGCTGTGACGTCTGCCAGTCCGTGTGCCCGCTGAACGCAAACCCGGTCGCGACGTCCAACGCGCGCTTTCAGCCGCGGCCGGTGGCGGCGTTGGACGTGCGTGCGCTGGCGGCGCTCAGCCGCGCTGAATACGACGCCTTGGTGCCCGGCACGGCGCTGGCGCGCGCCGGCTTCGACGGCCTGCGGCGCAATGCCGCCTATGCGCTCGGCGCGGCGCGGGACAGCAACGCGCGCCCGGTGCTGGAAGCGCTGTGCGCCGACGCCAGTGCCACCGTGCAGGAGGCGGCGCGCTGGGCCCTTGAGCGCCTCGCCCGATGAGGGGCGCCGAGCGCTCGGTGGTGGGCCTGATGTCGGTGCACGTGGTGCTGAGCGCCCTCACCTACCTCGCTGCCAAGCGGGGCGTGGCCGAGCTACCGCCGCTGACGCTGTTGGTGTGGCGGCTGCTGGTGAGCGCGAGCGCCTTCATGCTGCTGCTGGCCCTGCTTCCCGCACCCCGTTTCCCACCACGGGCGGTGCTGGGCCGGGTGGCGGTGCTGGGGCTGCTGTCGGGCCCGCTCAACCAGGCCCTGTTTCTCTTGGGAATGCGCACCAGCAGCGCGGCCCATGGGGCTCTCATTTTCTCCCTCACCCCGTTGGGGGTGTACCTGGTGGAACTGGCCCGTGGGCGCGAGCGGGCGCGCTGGACGGCCAGCCTGGGCATCGCCATCGCCTTGGGCGGCGTGTTGGTGCTGCTGCTCGGCCCGGGGCTTCAGGCGCTGTCCGGCTATTTTGTTGGGGACCTACTGCTCCTCGGCTCGATGCTGGCCTGGGTGTTTTACACGACGCTGGGTCGGACGCTGGTGGCCGCCGAGGGCGCGCTGCGTACCAGCGCCTGGTCCAACGTCGCTTCGGCGCTGTGGCTGCTTCCGCTGGCTGCGTGGGTGCTTCGGCCGGAGGTGGTGGCCGGCGCTTCGCCGGTGGGCAAGGCAGCGCTTCTTTACCTCGGCCTCGGCAGCTCGGTGCTGTCGTACCTCATTTGGTTTTCAGCGCTGGGCCGGACCGACGCCTCCAAGGTGGCCGTCTTTTCCAACCTCCAGCCGGTGGCCACTGCACTGGCCGCGCGGCTGGCCCTGGGAGAGCCGATTGGCGCCGAAGTGCTGCTGGGCGGGGCGCTGGTGCTTCTCGGGGTGCGCCTCACGCAGTCTCCGGTGGGGAGGGAATTCCCGCCGCGGGCCGGCGGGCCCTAGCATGCAGGGCCGTGCACATCTTTCTCCGGGAGCGCAACTCGCTGCGGGTGTTCCTGGGCCGTCTTTGGGAGCGTTACCGGGAGGTGTTTCTGGCAGACGCCGCGGCGCAGCTTGCCTTTGCCCTCCTGTTCTCGGTGTTTGCCTTCCTCTTTTTCTTGGTGACGCTGGCGGCGTACCTGCCGCTTCAGCCGGCGGTGGATGCCCTGATGCGCGGCATGCACGGCGTATTGCCGGTGGAAGTGTCTGAGGTGCTGGAGGGGCACTTGCACCAACTCATCCGTCAGCCCCGGCCGCAGCTGTTGGGCCTCGGGCTGTTGGTGTCGCTGTGGAGCGCCTCACGGGGCGTGGACGCCATGCGGGTGACGCTCAACCACGCCTACCACGTGGTCGAACGGCGCCCGTGGTGGAGGACGCAGCTCAACAGCCTTGGCGTGACGTTGGCAGCAACGCTGCTGGTGGTGGCCGGGCTGGTGGCCGTGGTGCTGGGCGGCCGCGTCGGCTTGCGCCTCTTCGTCTGGTTTGGCCTGCGCACCGAATTCCTCGTCTTCTGGGGCTGGCTGCGCTGGCCAATGACTTCCCTGATGGTGATGGGGGCAATGGCCTTCGCCTACTACCGGCTGCCGGACGTGGATGGCCGCTTTCACCTGGTGACTCCCGGCTCGGCGGTGGGGGCGCTGCTGTGGGTGGCAGTGACGTGGGGGGTGGGGCTCTGGACGGGCAACGTGGAGCGGGTGAATTTGGCCTACGGCTCGATTGCTGCGGTGATGGTGCTCCTCACTTGGTTTTACCTTTCCGCCTTCGCCTTCCTTTTCGGCGGCCTGGTGAATGCGGTGCTGGCTTCACCCGTGGAAGAAGGGCCACCCGCCGCCGCCCGTCAGTAGAAGTCGGAGCAGGAGGCGTAGTACCCGCAGCGGCAGAAGAGTTTGCATTTGCGCTCCTCCAGCGCCCGGCTGCAGTTGGGACAGGTGCGGACCAGCTGCTCGACGGCTGCGACCCGAGGGGACGCGGTGGCCGGGCCAGCGGGGGTAGGCACCGGGATGGGGCGGATGGGGGATGCTGACAGGGGGAAACGCCTCGATGCCAGAGGCTAGCCTCTCTGGCCGACGGGAGGGGACCCGGCGGGGGGCCACCCAGGGTCCGCGAAAGGTGTGCGGCCAGCGGGCAACTGTGCTCGCCGAAAGCGCTTGGGCTCAGGCAAGCTGGCAGCCTTTGCACCGATGGAGCTCTTCCGCCCGCTCGTCCTGGAAGGGACGCATGTCCGCCTCGAGCCGCTGTCGAGCGCGCACCTTCCGGCCCTGGCCGCCATCGCCGGCCGCCACCGGGACAGCTACCGGCTGACCTCGGTGCCGGCCACAGCGCAGGGGATGGCCGCCTACCTGGAGGAGGCGTTCGCGCAGGCCCAAGCCAAGACGGCGCTGCCCTTTGCCACGGTGGAACGTGCGCAGGGCAGGGTGGTTGGCTCGACGCGGTTTTGGTCGGCTGAATACTGGAGCTGGCCGGAGGGTCACCCGCTCCGCCGCCCACTGGGGGTGCCCGACGCGGTGGAGATTGGCTACAGCTGGCTTGCGCCGGAAGCCCAGCGCACGGCGCTCAACACCGAGGCCAAGCTGTTGATGCTGGCGCACGCTTTTGAGGCTTGGGAAGTCCACCGAGTGACCATCAAGACGGACTCTAGAAATGCCCGCTCACGCACCGCCATCGAAAGGCTGGGCGCACGACTCGACGGGGTGCTGCGAGGCGCAAGCCCTGCTGCCGACGGTGCCATTCGTGACACGGCCTACTACTCCCTCGTCCAAGCCGAGTGGCCGGGCGTGCGCGAGCGCCTCCGCGGGCTGCTGGCGGCTAACCGCTAAGTGGGTGCAGCTCGGCGCAACAGGCGCCGGACCACCAGGGCGTGGAAGGGGCGGATGAGGAAGAAGTAGGCGCGCCCCCAGCCGTTGTGAAAGCGCACCACCGTGGTCAGCGTGGCTTGCCCGGTGCCGGGCACGCGCAGGCAGACCCGAAAATCCAGGTGGCGGTCGTCGGCGCCGAGCAGCAAGGCGTCCGCGGTCCGCGCATAAAGGGTGAAAAGGCCAAGCTGCTCCCCCGGGAGAAAGTGCAGGGCGCGATTCTGCGGGCGGTCGGACGTCTTGAGCCCGAAGGGACGCACCAGGGCGTCCCTCAGCCTGAGGAGTGTCAGCGGGGGGCCGGCGAAGACGAGGCGCGCCACCTCGTCCAGCCTGGCCTCTGGGCGGACCGGACCGGAGAAGTCGTCGACATAGTCCACCGACGGAAGCGCTCGGGTGGCAAGAGCGTCCAAGCTGGCCGCCCCCACCCGTCCGGGTGCGGCTGGGGGTGCCTTGGGCATGCTGGCTTCTACTTGAGCCGACTCTCTGCCGCCGTCCAGTCAATGTTGCTGAAGTACGCCTCGACGTACTTGGCCCGCTCGGTGGGCTTGTAGTCCGGGACGAAGGCGTGCTCCCAAGCGTCCATCACCAGCAGCGGCTTGAAGCCGGCGGGGTTTCCCTCTTCGTGCAGCGTAATCCAATGGTTGGAGAGCCAGCCGTTCTCCGGGTTTTGGTAGGTGATGGCCCAGCCGACGCCGGGCATGGTGGCGATGGCCTTGAAGTCCGCCAGCCAGATGTCGAAGCTGGAGAAGCTGCCCTCGATGGCCCCCTTCAGCTTGCTGCCTGGGCCGGCGTCACCTGCCCCGGACTTGAGATTGTTGAAGTAGTACTCGTGGAGAATCATCCCGTTGTATTCAAAGCCCAGTCGCCTCGACATTTCGGCATAGGCCGGGTTGGAGCCGGCGGCCTGCTTCTCCTTGGCCATGCCGAAGAGGGTCTCGGTGAGCTTGTTGGCGCGGTTGACATAGCCCTCGTACAGCTTGAGGTGGGACTCCAACAGGGCGTCGCTGATGCCCTTGAGACCCTTGAGCTGCGGAAACGTCTTGGGGATGTACTTCTTGTCGGCCATGGGGTTGCCTCCGGGAAGGGTGAGCTAGGCTTAATGCTTTCACTGCGCATTGGCGACCCCCCATGCCGGAGCTCCCGGAAGTCGAGATTGCCCGCCGCAACCTGGAGAGCTGGCTTACAGGCTCGGCGGTGACGGCGGCCGAAGCGGACCGGACGCGGGTCTTTCGGGGTGGGAACCGGCCGTCGTTTGAGAGGCTGCGGGGCCGGCTGGACTTTGCGCGGCGCCGGGGCAAGACGTTGCTGCTCGGCTTCGAGAACAACCAGGGTTTCCTGGCCCACCTGGGGATGACCGGGAAGTGGGTGTTGCGGCCGGCCGGCCAAACCGAGCCCTACAGCCGTGCCCGACTCTGGCTGGCCGATGGCTCGGTGGTGCACTACCGGGACCCTCGCCTCTTTGGACGCATTCATCCGGCGCCGGCGGACACACTGGAACAGCTGCCGGACGTCCTGCAGTTGGGAGTTGACCCGGTGCTGGACCGGCTGGACGGCAAGCAGCTACAGGCCGTCTTCGGCCGCTCCCGGCGCCCACTGAAGGTGGCCCTCTTGGACCAGCGCCGGGTGGCGGGATTGGGCAACATTCACGCCGCCGAGGTGCTGTGGCGGGCCAAGCTCTCCCCCTGGCGTCCGGTGGGTTCGCTGCGCGGCGTTGAGTGGCGTCGGCTGGCCACCGCCATTCGGGCCTCCATCCGCTTTGCGCTGGACCGCGAGTCGGACGAGGAGATTGCCTACGTCGAGGAGCCCGGCACGCCGAACCCCTTCCGGGTGTACGGGCGGGCGGGGAAGCGCTGCCTCCGTTGTCGGGGAACCATCGAGTGCGTGCGTCAAGCCGGGCGTTCGACGTATTTCTGTCCCCGGTGCCAACCGGGGAGGAGGAAGCGATGACGGTGAAGGCCAAGGGGTTGGACCACGTGGCCATTGTGGTCCGGGACTTGGAGGCCGCCATCCGCCTCTACCGGGACACGCTGGGCCTGGAACTGGCGGCGGTGGAGGAGGTGCCCGAGCAACAAGTCACCACCGCCATCTTTGGCCGGGGCCTGGGGCGGGTGGAGCTCATCTGTCCCACCACCGTCGACTCCGGGGTGGGGCGCTTCCTCGAGAAGCGGGGCGAAGGGCTGCATCACATTTGCCTCGAAGTGGAGGACTTGGAAGGCACCCTAAAGGCGCTCCGCGAGGCAGGCATCCCCCTGATTGATGAAGCCCCACGTCCCGGGGCAGGCGGCGCCAAGGTGGCCTTCATTCACCCGCGCGGCGCACGGGGCGTGCTCACCGAATTGCGCGAAGGTCCGAAAGGCTAGAGAGGCCCGCCATCCGGTTGGATATTGAAGCAGAACAGGCCGTCGACCGAGGTGGGCGACGCTGGGTCATCGGCCTGCAGACAGGAGCCTGCGTCGTTGGGACAGGTCGCCGGCACGTCGCACGACTCGGTGCAGAAGCAGGTATTCACGCCCGGCGCATAGGTGGTGAGGGCGCAGCGGCACAGGAGAGTGCCCGAGCATGGGTTGCTGGCGGTGAAGTCGTTGCACGCTTGGCCAAAGCCCGCGGAGCCACCGCCGTTGCTACTGCTGCTGCAAGCGACGGCCAGCGCGGTGGCGCCGGCGACCAGGGGCACCACCAAGAGAGTGCGAAAGGTGCGGTTCATGGCCACGAAGCGTAACTCGGAAACCGTACCAACGACCAAGGTGCGGCGTTGACACACCAGGGGGGGGTGGGTTTACTGCCGCGCCCTTTCCGCTGCTTTGGAGACTCCATTTGAAGGCACCCGCACTGGCGGCGTTCCTCTTCTGCAGCACCGCCGTCGCACAGACTTCCACCCCGGCGCAAAATTCGGCCCCGGCGACGACGGAGCCGGCAAACAAGCCGAGCGCACCGGCGACCACCGACGCTCCGAGTGTAGGGAAGGGGACCGCGCCGAGCTCGGCGACGACGTTGCAGCTGGATGCCGCCATCCAAGCGGAAATTGACGCCAAGGTGGCGCAGGCGAAGAAGGAGCTGCAGGACGAGATGCGGGCGCAGGGCGCCACCAACGCCGCAACGCTGCCTGGATGGGAGGAGGCCAGCGTCACCAACCGGACCAAGCTGCAGCTCTTCGTGGCCCACGGTTACTTCCGCGTGCGGCCCGAGCTCTTCAACTACTTCGACCTCGCTCAGCCGCCCTTCAACGGCTACTACCTTTTCCCAGTGCCGGACAGCGGCGTAAACACCAACGTCAACGCCGGAGGCCACACCATCACCGGGGTCAACATGCGCTTCCGGCTCGAACCCACCATCAACGTGTCGGAGGAGCTGCGCATCAGGGCGCAAATCGACATGCTGGACAACGTGGTGTGGGGAAGCACGCCGGCCTACGCCTATTCGCAGTACCAAAACATCGACGTGGCGATTTTGAATACCGGCCAAATCCCACCGGTGTCGGGCATCAATGCCGTCACCAACAGCGTCGCGGTGAAGCAAGTCTACGGGGAGGTTTCCACGCCGGTCGGGCTTCTCAAATTCGGTCGGATGTCGACCAACTTCGGCTTGGGCATCAACTACAACGACGGCAGCTGTCTGGACTGTGACCTAGAAACGGACGTCGACGCCTTCCAGTTCATCGCCGAGCCGTTGCCCGGCTTTTTCGTCATCCCGATGGTTCAGGTGGACGTTGCTGGGCTGGTCAGCGCGCCGCTGCTGACCAGCGCCGAGTCCTACCCCTTAAGCAACACCGACGGCAGCACCACCCTGCGCATGGTCATTGCCAAACTGGATACCGAGCAGCAGGCCAAGGCGAAAATCAACTCCGGTGGTGCGATTTTCAACTGCGGGCTGGATTTCGCCTACCGCACCCAGAAGTACGAATACCAGCAGGTCGGCTCACTGCCCAACACACCGCCGTTGAATACCAACCCCAACGCGCCCTACGTGCCGGGCACCACCCTCTACAACCGGGTGGCCCGCTTCGCCAACCTCTCCATTCCGGACATCTGGTTCAAATTCGAGAACCGTTCGCTGCGCCTGGAGCTGGAAGCCGTCAGCCAACTCGGAACCTTCAGTGCCCCCATTCTGCCGGGAAGCCTGCCCACCAACGTCACCGTCGTCCAATTCGGCGTTGCCGGGGAAGCCGCCCTGAAAATCCTCAACGGGGGCGTGGTGCTCAGCTTCAAGGGCGGCTTCGCCAGCGGCGACAAGGCCCCCGGCTTCGGCGTCCGCGTCACCCGGCCCAGCCTGTCTCCCAACGCCACCTCCACCAATCAGGCGGCCCAGCCGGGCGACATCGACGGCGCACAGTTCGGCCGCCAATATCCGTGCCCCAACAACCCCCAGAAGACTTGCACCGATGCGGACGTCCGGAACTACACCTTCAACGAGGACTACCACATCGACCAGATTCTCTGGCGCTACATCATCGGCACCATCACCGACGCTTGGTATTTGCGGCCCGAGGGGACGTGGAACATCACCGACTCTCTGTCCCTCGACGGCGAGGCCATTTATTCGCAGGCCATCTACACCAGCTCCACCCCCTCGGCGTCGCAAACCGGGCTGGGCTCTAACTCACTCGGGCTCGAATTCGACTTGGGCCTCCGCTACAACACCGAGGACGGCCTCTTCATCTGGTTCTACTACGGCATCCTCATCCCCTTCGGTGGCCTGCAAAACACCACCACCAGTATCCCGCCAGGCTTTCACGTGGCGCAAAGTCTGCGAGCGATGATTGGAATCCGCTTCTAGGCTGGCCTCGCTGCGGGCGAGCACCCTTCTCGTCCTGACGGCGTGGTTGGCCGGCTGTGGCGTGCGCGCCAACCCCCGGCCGCCCCTGCCGGAGACGTACGCGCCGCCGGCCTCCCCCAGCGGGCGGGACGCGGGTCCGCTCGACGCTGGACACTGAAACCACGGAGGGCTCCCCCCCGCGGCGCGGACCTTCGGGGGAAAAGGGGGGTAGCAAGGGCGCGATGGACGACTTCCACTACCGCCGAGGTGTCCTGCACGCCGAAGGCGTGCCCCTCACCAACATTGCCGGCCGGGTGGGGACGCCCAGCTATGTCTATTCCGAGGCCACGCTGCACCGACACTGGAAGGTGGTGTGCCGGGCCTTCGCTGGGCGACGCACGCTGGTGTGCTATTCGGTCAAGGCCAGCAGCAACCTCGCCCTGTTGTCCCGGTTCGCCTCCTGGGGGGCCGGCTTCGACGTCGTCTCAGGAGGCGAGTTGGCCCGCGTCCTCCAGGCGGGCGGCGAGGCACGCCGCACCGTCTTCGCCGGCGTGGGGAAGACGCGCGCGGAGCTCGAGCAAGCGCTCGGCGCGGGCGTGCTGCTCTTCAACGTCGAGAGCGCTGAGGAGTTGGAACTGCTGGACCAGGTGGCGCGGTCGGCCGGAGTGCGCGCACCGTTCGCGGTGCGCGTTAACCCGGACGTCGACGCGCGTACCCACCGCAGCATTTCCACCGGCCTCAAGACGTCGAAATTTGGAGTGCCCCTTGCGGAAGCCCGGGCCCTCTACCAGCGCAGCCGGCAGTTGCGGGGCCTGCAGGCCAAGGGGGTGGACTGCCACATTGGGAGCCAACTCACCCAGCTGCGGCCCGTCGCCGAGGCCGTCCGCCGCGTCACGGCGCTCTACCGTCAGCTTTCGGCCGAGGGGTACCCACTCGGGCTGTTGGACGTCGGAGGCGGTCTCGGCGTCCGTTACCGGAAGGAGCGTCCGCCCAAGCCCGAGGCCTGGGGCAGGCTACTGCGCGAGGCCACAAAAGACATCGCGGCCACGCTGGTGGTGGAGCCCGGACGGGTGCTGGTGGGCAACGCCGGCGTGTTGTTGACGCAGGTGCTGTACCGCAAGCCCGGGCCCGGCCGGCGCTTCGTGGTGGTGGACGCCGGGATGAACGACTTGCTTCGCCCCGCCCTGTATGGGGCCGAGCACGAGGTGGTGGCCGTCCGCCGCCGGCCAGGCGGCACTGCGTTGGTGGACGTGGTGGGTCCGGTGTGCGAGTCGAGCGACACCCTGGCCGCCGGACGGCGGCTGGTGCTGCCGCTTCCCGGCGAGCTGTTGGCCATCCGCACCGCGGGCGCCTACGGGATGAGCATGGCCAGCAACTACAACGGCCGCCCGCGCCCAGCTGAGGTCCTGGTCCACGGCAAACGCTGGAAGGTGGTACGCACACGGGAGAGTGTCCGAGACCTCTGGCGCGGCGAGTCGACGGGACGCTAGGGTGCCGTCGAGAAGAAACTGAGGCCATGTTCAACCTCCAAGGCTCCCTCACCGCGCTCGCCACTCCCTTCCGCGAGGGGCGCTTTGACGAGGAGGCGTACCGGACCCTCATCGCGGACCAGCTCCAGCAAGGCACCTCGGGGCTGGTGCCGGTGGGCACCACCGGGGAGGCTGTGACGTTGTCCAGCGCCGAACGGGCGCGGGTGGTGCGGGTCGCGGTGGAAACGGCCCGGGCCCGTGTCCCAGTGGTGGCTGGCGCCGGCAGCAACTCCACCCAGGCCACCATTGAGTCCATCGCCCAGGTGCGCGAGGCAGGCGCGGACGCGGCGCTGGTGGTGACGCCCTACTACAACAAGCCCAACCAGGCTGGACTCTTCGAGCACTACCGCGCCTGCGCCCGCGCCCACCCGGGTTTCCCGCTGGTGCCCTACAACGTGCCCGGACGCACCGGGTGCGACTTGCTGCCGGAGACTTGCCTTCGCCTGTGTGACTTGCCCGAGGTGGTGGCGCTGAAGGAGGCCACCGGCAGCCTGGTCCGAGCGGTGGACATCCGCGAGAAGTGCGGAGACCGCTTGACGCTTTTGTCTGGGGACGACTTCACCGTGGCTGCCTTCATCGCGGTGGGTGGGGAGGGCGTCATCTCCGTCTCCTCCAACGTCGCGCCCCGCAAAATGGCGGACCTGGTGGCGGCAGCGCGAGCCGGAGACCGCCCCCGGGCGCGAGACCTCCAAGTGCAACTCAACGCGTTGCACCGGCTCCTCTTCGTGGAGCCCAACCCCATCCCGGTGAAGTGGGGGCTGCACCTGCTGTGGCGCTTCTCTCCCGAGCTTCGCCTGCCCCTGGTCCCCCTCGGTGAGCCGCACGCCGGCGCGCTGGCCGCCGAGCTCCGTCGGCTCGGGCTGCTCCGGGATTAAGGGCATGCCCCGGCGCGTCCTTCTCTCGGGAATTTCTGGTCGCATGGGGTTGGCCCTGTTGCGCGCAGTGCGCGAAGACGTCCGCTTCAGCCTGGTGGGCGGCACGGTGCGGCCAGGCAGCGGCCTCGGTCGGCAGGATGCTGGGGTGCTGGCCGGCGTGGGGCCCCTCGGCGTCCCTCTCTTCGAGGACGTGGAGGCGGCCTTCGCCAAGGTGCGGCCAGAAGTCGTCATCGACTTCTCTCATCCCGATGCCACCGCGCAATGGGCCGACGTCTGTGCCCAAGGCGGGGCGGCGCTGGTGGTGGGCACCACCGGCCTGTCCGGGGCGGTGCGGGAGCGCCTCGACCGGGCTTCCCGCTCGACGGCGGTGGTCCTTTCCCCCAACATGTCGGTGGGCATCAACGTTCTGTTCGACGTGGCGGTGCATTTGGTGCGCGTGCTGGGCGAGGGTTGGGACGTGGAGGTGCTCGAGCTGCACCACCGGCAGAAACGTGACGCGCCGAGCGGGACAGCGCTCCGCCTGGCGGAAGTGCTGGCCCGGGCCGCGGGGCGCGACGCGTCCGTCTTTCGTCTGGCCCGGGCGGGGGAAGTCGGGCCACGAACCCCGAGCGAAATCGGGGTGCAGACGCTGCGCGGCGGAGACGTGGTGGGCGAGCACACCGCCTACTTTCTCTCCGACGGGGAACGCATCGAAGTGACCCACCGGGCCAGCAGCCGGGAGCAGTTCGCCCGCGGGGCGGTCCGGGCCGCGGCCTGGGTCTGCGCCCAGGAGCCCGGGCTGTACAGCATGCAGGACGTCCTCGGGCTATGAGGGCCTCGTCGGCAGCGGGCGCGGAGTTGGTGTACGTCGGGCTGGGCTCCAACCTTGGAAATCGCGAGGCCAACCTCGCCGCGGCAGTTGCCGCCCTGCGGGAGCTGAAGGGCGTGACCGTGCTGCGGCAGTCCGGCCTGTATGACACCCTGGCGGTGGGTTTGCCTCAGCCCCGCTACCTCAACGCGGTGGCGGAGTTAGAAACTGCGCTTCCGCCGCGTCGGCTGCTTGGGCTTTTACAAACGGTGGAGCGACGGCTGGGGCGCACCGCCAAAGGCCTTGGCCAGCCACGCACCGTGGACCTCGACGTGCTGCTGTGGGGCGAGCGCATCCTCGCTGAGCCGGACTTCCAAATCCCGCACGCCGAAATGCACCGACGCCGCTTTGTCCTGGAGCCGCTGGCCGAGCTGGCGCCGGGGGCTCGCCACCCAGTGCTTGGCCTCAGCGTCCGGGAGATGCTTGCCTTGCTCCCCCCGGCCGACGTCCTTCCCGTCCAAGAGGCGCCACCCCTTTGAAAATTTCCCCGTGATGCTCGCCCCCGCCCTCCTCCTCGTCCTCCTCGGCTCGGACGTCGCCCTTCCCCCAGGCCACCCTGCCATCTCGGACGGCGGCGTCGCGCCCCAGGGCACGGCGCCCAGCCTCCCCCCTGGCCACCCTCCCATCTCGGCGCCGCGCACGAATGGCCTACCGCCCGGCCATCCCCCCCTCTCGACGGCGCCGGACACCGGGCCGCTGGCCGGCCCTTCGCCCTCTCTGCCCCCCGGCCACCCAGACATTTCGGGCCGGGGGCAAGCGCCGAGTGCGGGCGACATCCTCCAGCAGCTGGACGCCACGCCGGACCTCAAGACGCGCCCCAAGCCCTTCGAAGTGGCTGCCTCGGTGGGGAAGCTGTACTTCAGCCAGGGACGTTACGCCGACGCGGTGGTGTACCTGCGGCAGAGCCAAGCCAGCGCCGGTGCGCTGAGAGCCCTCTTCCTGGCCGAGCGTCGTGAGGTGAAGGGAAAGCTGCCCGACGCCGCGTCGGTCGGCTGTCCACCGGTCACGGCTGCGCTCGGTGCCGGGGAGGCGGCCGCTCGGGCGCGGGCTGCGGCCAAGCAGCATGCCGCCGCGGCCGCATGCGCCCTGCAGGCGTTGGACCCGGCACTCGAGGCCAGTGCGTTGTTGGGCAACGCCCTCTTCCTTGCTGCCGACGTGCCCGGCGCACTCGAGGCTTACAACTGGGCGCTGGAGGTGGACCCGCTTCAGCCCTTGGCGCTTTACGGGCGGGCGGGGGTTACCTTCGACAGCCGCCCGGATGACGTTGCGGCGCTGCGCGCCGTGAAGCGGGACCTCACCCAGCTGTTGGCCCGCTGGCCCGACCTCCCGCAATCGCCGCAGGCCCGGGCGCTTCTCGCCCGGACCGAGGAGCTGCTGCGCGCTGGCGGATTCACCAAGTATGCCGCCGCCCATCCCAAGCAGGCGCCAGCTGCTGGAGTGGCCCCCGCGCCAGGCACGCTTCCCGCCCTCAACCCGGAGACGGTGGAGGCCATCCGCAACACCGAGCGGACGCCCGAGCTGGAGAAGGGGTTGGCAGACCTCGTCCTGCAGGGAGAGCAAGCCCTCAGCAAGGGTGAGTACCAGAAGGCGCTGGAGGCCTACCGACGGGTGGTGCCCTTCCAGCCGGACAACGGTCGAGCCAAGGCGGGCATGGCCTGGGCCCTGGTGGGCCTCAACCGGCAGCCGATGGCCGAGCGGGTGTGGAGCGTCGCCGTGGATGCGGACCCCCAGGCGGTGGACACGCTGGGGGACTTCTTGGCCAAGGAGGGCAACACCAAGGACGCCCAAGCGCTGTGGGCGAAGCTTGCGGCCACCTCACCGGCCTACGCCCAGAAGGCCAACCTTCAAAAGAAGCTGCACTAGCGGCAAACCCCGGGGAGGGGCCGCTCAGCTGCGCGCGTCCTCGACGGGGTCCGGCCCGGGGACATGCGGCAGCCGCACCAGGGGCGTCGGCGTCCCCAAGAACCGCGCCGGCCCATCCACGCCGGAGAAGTGTCCGCGGAGTTTGAGAGCCACCACCGCGGCGAGACACACCAGCGCCGCGGCCACTCCCACCTGACGTAGGCCAAAGCGGTCCCCGGCCCAGCCCAGCGCCAACAGGCCCAGCGCGTAGCTGGTGGAAAGCACCAACCCATAGAGACTGGCCACGCGCGCCTGCAGCAGGCGCGAGACGCGGCTGAGGCAAATGCTGCTGAGGGTGCTGAGGGTGGTGAGGTAGGCCGCGCCGAGCAGGGCAATGGCCAGCACCGCCACCGGAAAGCTGGGGGACATCCAATAGAGGCAAGCCCACACGCACAGCGCCGCCGAAGCGCGGGCCAACAGGCGTTGGCGCCCCCAGGCGTCAGCCAGGGAGCCGGCCAGCAAGGCAGCGCCCACCGCACCGACGCCCTGGGCGGTGGCCAACACCGACGTCCCCGAGGCGCCCCGGGCCAGTCCCTGGATGGCGAACACCGGAAGCAAGCCGATGAAGGGGGCCACCAGCGCACCCACCGCGAAGGTCAGCCACAGCGCAGTGCGGATGCCTGCGTCCTCGTGTGCCACGCGCAGGCCGGTGCGAATTTCAGCCCACAGATGTCCCTTCGGGCGGACCTCGGGCGGAGGCAGCTGCACCGTCGCCACTGCCACCATCACCGCAACGAAGCTGAGTGCATTCAACGCGAAGGCCGCCCCGAGGCCTCCGACTGCCATCGCCACCGCGGCGAGGCCCGGGCCGACAATCCGGCCGAGGTTGTACTGGGCCGAGGACAGGCTGACGGCCGAGAGCAGGTCCTCCCGAGGGACCAGCTCCGAGAGGAGTGCCGAAGAAACGGGGGCGAGCAGGGCGTTGGCGCACCCGGCAAGGAAGGCCAGCACCGAAACGGCTGGCAAGGAAAGCCGCCCCCACAGGGCCAGCGCGGCCAGCGTGGCCGCCAGCAGAAGCTGGGCCCAGGTGAGCCAGCCGAAGAGTTGACGGCGGTCCGTGCGGTCGGCGACGGCACCGCCCAGAGGCCCGAGCACCAGCGCCGGCAGGTACACCAACGCCGCCACCGTTGCTGTCCAACCCCCCCGACCGGTGGTCTGCGTCACCCAGACGCCGACGGCAATGGTTTCCATCCACGTGCCGACGTTGGAGACGAAGGCGCCGAGCCAGAAGCGTCGATAATTCCGGTGCCGGAAGGCTCGCAGCGAGGAGAAACGGTGCAGGCCGAGCCGACCGTAGAGCGAGGCCGAAGAGAGGACGACATCCACGTGCAGCGTCCAATGTACTCGCGACGCGCCTGCGGACGAAGTGACTCCGCTCCAGCGCGATTCTTCCATGGGGCCTTGCTCAGCCGAGCCGCCTCGGGCCAGAAGGGTGCATGTCGCCCCCTGCCGCAGAAAAGCAGTCGCGGCGCTGGCGCCGCTGGCTTCCGCTTCTGGGATTGCTTGGGGCGGCGCTGCTGTATGCAACGGTGTGGCAGCTGCCAGCGCTGTTTGCAGGCCGCGGTCGGGCCGGCGGAGCGCTGCTGTTGCAGCGCGCCCAAGGCGAGGGTTGGGTCAGTGTCAGTCCGGAGGCTTCGGTGCCAGCCCGAGCCCGGGTGCGCTTCGCGGTGCGGGTGGTGCAGCCGGCGTCGCTGGTGCTGGTGGGCCTCAACGCCGAGGGCCGCGCGACTCTCTACGTCCCGAGCTCCGGCGCGCCGCCGCGACTGTCGGCCGGAACCTCCAGCGTCGGCGAGCAGCAGCTGGACGGCGTGCCTGGGCCCGAACTGTTCTTGGCCGTCCTTTGCAACACTCCGCTCTCGGCGTCCGTCATCCTCAAGGCTGCCGAGCGAGCGGCCGCCGCTGTAGAGGCGCCGGCCATGGTGCAGACGCTGGACTTGGGCTGCCCGGAGGCCCGCTTCCTGGTGGTGAAGCAGCCGCTGCTGGAGCGGTAGAGTGAATTTGTCGGCCTGCTTGGTCAGACTAGACTGGTTCGTCGACGCGCTGACCCAAGCCCCAAGGGCCGGCCAGTCAGGGGAAGTGCGAATCCATGTCTCTGGCCGGGGACTTCAAGGACATTCTCTTCGCGGACCTGCTGCAGTTCTACTGCTTGAGCGGGCAGACGGCCGCCGTGTCGGTGCGGGCCTCCGACGAGCGGGGCGTAGAAACCACCGGCACCTTCTTCATCGACGGGGGCGTGCTGGTGGACGCCGTCTTCGACGGGCGGGAGGGGGCAGAGGCGGTGCGCCGCGCCGTGCGCCGGCTCACTCAGGGCGTCTACCAGGTGCAGCTGGGCGCCCGCAGCCAGCGCCGCACCGTGCACGAGCCGTGGAATGCGCTGGTGATGGACGAGCTGCGCCAGCGCGACGGCGGCGAGGCGCCGGTGGAGATGAAGTCGGCGGCGCCCGCGCTGGCCGCCGCACTGGGCCGTGGCGCGGCGAGGGCCGATGTTCCAACACCAGCCGCGTGGGGGCGCGCCCCGACGCCTCCAGCCGGCATTCGGGTGACGGGCACCGTACCCAATGTGCCAGCGGCCCGCGGTTCGCCTGGGACGCCGGCCGGCGGAGCGCCTCCGCAGCGGGGCACCCCAGCGCGTGGCACGCCTGCCTCCACCGCGACGCAGGCCGACCCCGAAGCGGGCCATACGCCGGCACGCCCGGCTGCTGTCGCAGCACCGCCGCGCCAGCCCTCTGGCGCTGGCATTGCACGCTCTCCGACGCCACCGCCAGCCCCGGTGTCTCCCGCGGCGGCGGCTCGGCCCCGCGTGGAGCCCGGTTCCGGACCGCGGCCCGCGCCGGCCACGGCACCCTTTTCGCGCATCCGCCGCGAGGCCCTTCCGGGGCGTTGGACGCGCTGGCTTCTTGCCGTCGCCGGGGCGTGTTTCTTGGGGGGCGGGGGCGCTTTTCTGGTCTGGCTGGCCACCCGTGCCCCGCGACTGGCTGAGGCCGCCCGGCCGCCGAATTCCTCCAGCCTCACCCTGCCGGCTCCGCCGCCGGTGGTGGCTCCGCCGCCGACGCCAGGCGTCTCGGATACCGAGGTGCTTTTCGGCATCGCCGCCCCCTTCACCGGCACCGCCAAGGAGTTGGGCCGACAAATGAAGGTCGGCCTGGAGACCGCCTTCGCGGTCGCCAACGCCGATGGCGGCGTCGATGGACGCCGGCTGCGGCTGGTGGCCCTCGACGACGGGTATGAGCCGTCGCGCACCGCGGACGTCATGCGGGAGCTTGCAGAAAAGCGTGGCGTCTTCGGCTTCGTCGGAAATGTCGGCACACCCACTGCCGTGGTGGCCCTCCCGTACGCCCTGGGGCGCGGAATGCTCTTCTTCACCCCTTTCACCGGAGCGCCGCTCTTACGCAGGGACCCACCGGACCACACCGTCTTCAACTACCGAGCGAGCTACCTTGAGGAGACGGCGGCCATTGTCCGCTACCTGGTGGAAGTGCGACGCCTCCGACCGGACCAAATTGCCGTCTTCGCCCAAAATGACAGCTACGGCGACGCCGGCTTCCAGGGCGTGGCACGCAAGCTGCGGCAGCTTCGAAAGGACCCGACGGCAGTCCTCAAGGTTACCTACGAGCGCAACACCACCGACGTGGCCAACGCCGTGTCCCGCGTCCTCGAACGCCGGGGCCTCAAGGCGGTCATCATGGTGGCCACCTACCGGGCAGCGGCGCGCTTCATTGAACAGGTGCGCACCCAGCGCCCGGCGATGCTTTTCACCAACGTCTCCTTCGTTGGCAGCGAGGCGCTGGCCGAAGAATTGGTCCAGCTCGGGCCACGCTTCGCCGAAGGCATCATCGTGACGCAGGTGGTGCCCCTTCCCACTTCCCGCTCGACGGCGGTGCTGCGCTACCAGGAAGCGCTCGCCCGCTACGCCCCCGGCGAGAAGCCGGACTTCGTGTCACTCGAGGGCTACGTGGACGGCACACTGCTGGTGGAGGCGCTTCGCCGCACCGGACGCTCGCTCACCACCGAGCATCTGGTGCAGGCGCTGGAGAACCTCCACGGACTGGACCTTGGGCTTGGGACCGCGCTCTCCTTCGGGCCGTCGGAGCACCAGGGCTCACACAAGGTGTGGGGCACGGTGCTCGATCGCACCGGAACCTACCAGGCGCTCGACCTCGAATAGCGGCGGAGCCCCTCACGCCAGTCGGGCGGCGAGCACGTCCTGCACGTCGATGAGGCCCACCGGCCGGCCCTCGGCGTCCACCACCGGAAGCTGGTCGACGTGGGCTTCCCGCATCAGCGTCGCCGCGGTAAGGACCAAATCCTCTGGCGAGACGCAGCGCGGGTGGGGCCCCATCACCGTCTTCACCTCCACCTCAAAGTCGCTCGCCCCGCGCTCCACCAGTCGGCGCAAGTCCCCGTCGGTGAAAATCCCCACCAGCTGCCCCGTGGCGTCGACGACATTGGCTGCGCCGGGGCGACCGGGGGTGTTGGTCATCACCACCACCGCCTCGGAGAGTGGCGCCGTGGCCTGCACCACTGGGTTGGAAGTGCCGGCGCGCATCACCTCGAAGACGCGCATCACGCTGCGGCCGATTTTCCCACCCGGGTGGAGGAGGGCGTATTCCTCGCTTGAAAACTGACGGCACTTGAGCGCCGTCATCGCCAGGGCGTCTGAAATGGCGTGCAGCGCGGCCGAGGAGGCCGTCGGGACCAGGCCCAGCGGACAGGCCTCCGGAATGCTGCCAACGTCCAGCACCAAGTCGGACAGGCGAGCCAAGGGCGAGGTGCCGTCTCCGGTGATGGCCACCACCTTGGCCCCAATCCGGCGCAGGGCTGGGACCAGGCGGAGAATCTCCTCGGTCGCGCCGCTGTTGGACAGCGCGAGGACGACGTCACCTCGAGAGACGCGGCCGAGGTCCCCGTGCATCGCCTCCGCTGGGTGCAGGTAGAGGGAGGGAATGCCGGTGGACGCGAAGGTGGCAGACAGCTTTTGGGCGATGAAGCCCGGCTTGCCAAGGCCCGTCACCACCACGTGCCCTTGGCATTCGAGCAACAGGGACAAGACGCGCAGGAAGCTTGGTCCCAGTCGCCGCTTGGCACCGGCAATGGCTTCGGCTTCCGCGTCGAGCACCCCGCGGGCGTACGCCAACTCCTCCGCCCCCGGGCGGGCGGGCCGCGCTCGGGCGAGCCGCTCCGGCTTGGTGGGGTGGCTGCGGGGTACCCGAGGAGCGGGGCGGCGCATTGGAGGCTCTTTGGCTTGTAGCCCGGGCAGGCAGGCTGATGCCAGCGCCAACAGCGCCCCGGCTGCGGCTTTCGGCCCTTACAGGGCAGCCTCCCCGAGGAAGCGCTGGCGCACGCGCGCGTCGTCCAACAGTGCGGCCCCGGTGCCCTCCAGAGTGACGCGCCCGGTCTCCAGGACGTAGGCCCGGTGGGCGAGGCGCAGCGCGTGCTGGACGTTTTGCTCCACCAGCAGCAGCGTGACGCCGCGGCCATTAATTTCCTTGAGCGCCGCGAAGACTTGACGCACCAGCTTCGGGGCAAGCCCCAGGGCCGGCTCGTCCAACATCAACAGCCGAGGGCGCGCCATCAACCCCCGGCCAATGGCGCACATCTGCTGCTCGCCGCCACTGAGCGTGCCGGCCGGTTGATGGAGGCGCTTGTGGAGGCTGGGAAACATCTCGAGGACGGTCTGCAGCGTCCGGTGGCGCTCGGCGCGGGCGGCACGGGCATAAGCCCCCATCTCCAGGTTGTCGCGCACGCTCATGGTGGGCCACAGCTGCCTGGCCTCCGGAATCAGGACCAGGCCTTGGGCCACCAATTGGTTGGCCGGCAAGCCGGCCACGTCGCGCCCTTCGAAGAGAATCCGCCCCGTCCGCGGCCGGAGCAGTCCAGCCAGCGTCCGCAGGGTGGTGGTCTTCCCGGCGCCATTGGCGCCCACCAGCGTGACAATCTCCCCGGCCTCCACCTGGAAGGAGACGTTCCAGACGGCTTGGACTCCTCCGTAGAAGACGTCCATCCGCTCGACCTGGAGGGCGTTCACGCCGGCGCTCCCACGGCCTCGTCGCCAAGGTAGGCCGCCACCACCGCCGGGTCGCGAAGCGCTTGCTGGGGGGCCCCTTGGGCAATGGTCCGTCCAAAGTTGAGCACCAACACCCGGTCGGAGACGCCGAGCACCGCGTGGACGTGGTGCTCAATCATCAGCACCGTGACGCCGCTTGCGCGAATGTCGCGGATGAGCTGCATCGCCCCTTCAATTTCCACCGGGTTGAGGCCCCCCATCACCTCGTCCAGGCAGAGGACTGCCGGCTCGGTGGCCAGCGCCCGGGCAATCTCCAAGCGTTTCAAGTCGCCGATGGAGAGGGTGCTGGCGAGCGCGTTGGCCCGGGCACCGAGGCCGGCGCGCTCCAGCACCTGCGTCACCCGCGCTTTGGCGTCGGCCCCTCGGCGGTGGCGGCTGCCGAAGAGGCTTCCCACCGCGACGTTGTCGGCGACCGTCATCTCCCGAAAGGGCCGCACAATTTGGTGGGTCCGTACAAGACCGCGCTGAACCACTTGGTCATTGCGCAGTCCGGCAATCTCGTGTCCTTTGAAGCGGATGCTCCCCGCGGTGGGCTTCACGCTTCCCACCAAACACGAAAAGAGAGTGGTTTTACCGGCTCCGTTGGGACCGATGACGCTGAAAATGGCGCCCGGTTCCACCTGGAAGCTGACCCCGTCGAGCGCCACCAGGCCGCCGAAGCGCTTGCCCAGGCCCTGCACCTCGAGAATGGGCTCAGCCGCCACGCGAGGCCTCCGCCGCAGCATTCGTCCGGCGCCCAAGCCGCGACAGGCGCTCCCACAGCCCAACCAGGCCGCGCGGCTCGAACAGCATCACCAGCATCAGCAACCCTCCGTAGATGAAGAGGTAGCTGTCGCGCAGCAGCGGGCTGGCGAGAAGTTTGATTTGCAGGTAGCTGAAAAGCACCGCGCCCAGCACCGGACCGACCAAGGTGCCGATGCCCCCGACGATGGGCATGAGGACGATGTTTAAAGAGAGTCGGAAGTCGAAGACGCTGCCCGGGGAGATGTACTGAAAATTCATCGCGAACAGCCCCCCGGCGGCGCCTACCAGGGCCGCGGACAGCGCGTGGGCCAAAAGCTTGTAGCGGGTGGAGTTGATGCCCACCGCCTCGGCGGCGTCGATGTCCTGACGAATGGCCGCCAGGGCGAGGCCGAAGGGGCTGACGCGGACCCAAGCCACCAGGCCCACCGTCACCAGCGCCAGGGCGGCCATGCCGTAGTAATTGGGAAGGAAGTGAAAGTCGCTGGAGGGCATCCGCAGGCCACTTGAGCCTCCGGTGAACTCCATGCCCGAGGCGATGACGCGCACCGCTTCGCCGACGCCGATGGTGGCGATGGAGAAATACGGTCCGCGCAGGCGAAAGGTAGGCAACCCCACCACGACGCTGAACAACACCGACAGCGCGGCGGCCAACGGAAGCGTCAGCCAGGGGTTCCAGCCAGCGTTGGCCAGCAGCACCGTGGTGTAGGCGCCAATGCCGACAAAGGCGGAATAGCCGAGTGAGATTTGACCGGCGAAGCCTCCGAGGAGGTTCCACGCCGAGGCGAGCACCACCGCAAAGGCGGCGTTCCACAAGTCATTGAGGGTGCCCCGCTGGGCGACCAGCGGCGCCAGCAGCAGCGCGGCGGCCAGCAGGGCCAACCACAAGCCGCTGCGTCTCACCGGGCGACCGCCCGACGCGAGAAACTGCGCAACAGCGCGGGCAGCCCGTTGGGCGCCGCCACCAGCACCAAGACCAAAAGCGAAAAGCTGATGGCGTCCTGAAAAGAGGTCGGAATGCTGGTGTAGGCGGCCACCAGGTTTTCGATGAGCGCCAGCACCAATGCGCCGAGGGCCACTCCGGTAAAACTTTCGAGCCCCCCAGCACGATGATGCAGAAGGATTTCAGCAGGAAGCTTCGACCGAAGTCCGGGGTGAAGGCGTAGAGGGTACTGAGCATGGTTCCAGCGATGGCCGCGAACGCGGTCCCAAGCCCAAAGGCCACTGCCGAGATACGGTCCGCATTCACTCCGGACAGCAGCGCCGCGTCGCGGTTCTGTGTCACCGCGCGGATGGCCTTCCCGAGAAAGCTGCGCCGCAGCACCAGATTGAGCCCCACCAGGGACAGGAGGCTGACGGCGAAGACCAGCAGCAACGGGACGCCGTAGCGTTGCCCGAGCAGTGCCACCGAGGACATCGTGTAGGGGGTGAAGATGGACTGGGTGTCGCCGCCCCAGATGACGTAGGCCAGATTCTGCAGCACCAACCAAAGCCCGAACAGCAGCAACAGCGACTGAATCGAGGGCGCGTGGCCGCCTTGAGGCAGCCGGCGGACGAGCGTCAAATCCAGAAGAACGCCGAAGCCGAAAAAAAGCGGCGCCACCACCAGCAGGGTCAGGAATGGGTCCAGCGCGAAGCGGGTGTTGAGCGTCAACGTGACGTAGGCCCCGAGCATCATCAGCCCAGCGTGCGCAAGGTTGATGATGCGCATCACGCCGTAGATGACGGCCAGCCCGTAAGCCATGACGGCGTACAGACCGGCTGACAGCAGCGAGCTCAACAGAACCGAAGCGAGCCGCTCCACAGACCTAGACACTCACGGCCAGGGAATGGGGGCAACCGTATCGCCAGTCTTGGAGTCCTTGGGCCAGACCAGGTCCACCTTGCCGCCGGGTTTGTTCTGGGTCACGACGAAGGGGAGGTCGGCCTGCCCGCTGCTGGTAAAAAACAGCACGCCGCCAGGGAGGATGGAGTCGGTGAGACGCAAATGCACCAGCGCACTGCGCACTTTCTCCGGCTCCAGCGAGCCGGCGTCGTGCAGTGCGACCAGCAGCGCTCGGAACTGTCTCGTAGGCCAGGGCGTGGTACCACTCCGGCGTGACGCCGGTGGCCGCCTTGTAGCGGGCGTTGAAAGCCTTGACCTGAGGGTAGGGGAGGAGGCCCGACCACCAGCCGCTGGCGAAGATGTAGTCCACCGCCGGCCCCAGCCCCTTGCGCGCCTTTTCATCGGCGCCCCGGGCGCCGTAGGTAATCATCTGATTGCGTAAGCCCATCTGGGCATACGTCCGCTGCATGCTGATGAAGTCCTCGAGATGCGCGTCGGCCATGAAGAGGTCGGCCTTGGCTGCCTGAACCCGCCCGAGGAGAGGACGGTAGTCAGTCGTGTAAAGCTCGAACTTCTGTTCGAGCGGGATGTTCCACACCCCAGGGTGAGCGGCGACGTACTCCTTCACGCCCTTGGCGTAGTCGTTCCCGTGCTCGGTCTGCTCGGTAATGAGGGCAATCGACAGCGGAGCTTTCAACTTCCCGCTGGTGACCAGGTCCTGGAGGAATTCCATCTGGGTGCGGGCCAGATGCTCCACCGGAGAGAGGGTGCCGAAAACCCACTTGCTGCGTCCGTAGATGCTGGTCGCTCCGGCACCGCCGGTGATGAACGGAATTCCGTAGCGTTCGGGAACCACCGACTGTGCCTGGACCAGCTGCGAGCCATAGCCGCCGATGACGGCGTGCACTTTGGCTTCGGTGATGAGCTGTTCGACCAACTGGGCGCTCTTTGCCGCATCCGAGGTGTCGTCCAAAAGGCTCAGCTCGATTTTCAACTTCTTCCCGCCCACCAGCACACCGCCCGCGTCGTTGACCTCCTTCACCGCCAGCTCGGTGGCCTGTTTGTAGGCGCTGCCGATTTTCGACTCCTTCCCGGTGACCGGCAGCACCGCGCCGAGGCGCACCACGTCCTGGGCGTAGGCCGACGGGAGGAACAGCAGAACCGCGAGCAGACTCTTTCCGAACGCACCGAGGAGCTTCACAGGGACAAGCCTCCCTTCGCAGTAACAGCGCTGCCTCCGTACCACGGAAGCAGGGCTTCCAATCAAAATGGCGCTGCTGCACTGCGACAAGACAGTCCACGAGCGGCCACCAGCCAGCTCGAAAGGAGGACCACCCAACCCAAAATAGGAAAGCCCCTGTTCGCGCGCGTGCCGTCTCGCCATTGGACGGGTGCAGCAGTCCCGTCGCTTCGACTGGTCCTTCACCCAAGTGCCGTGGTCTGGTGACCTTGCAGATGCGTCGCCGCGTTTACGTCATCGCCGGAGAGTACAGCGCCAACCCGCGCTACCTTCGCCCCGAGCAGCGCTCCGCGGCTTGGCTAGCGGACCCCGCTCCAGAGCCCCCGCCCGAGGAATTGAGCAGACTCTTTTTCCGCTACCCCAACCGCTCCGAGGACGGCCGGGCCAAGCCAGAAGACTGGGAGCGAGACTTCGGCTACTCCTCGCCCATTGGGCTGGTGGACCTCCTCGCCTCCTCAGCCCACCGCGCCCTTTCTACCCTGCACACCTTGCTCGGAGAGCCCGTCTACCGGCGGACCTGCGAGCGCGTCACCGACTTGGTGGTCACCTCGATGCCGGGACTTGACCCCAACGAGCGGATGAATATTGGCCTGGTGCCGCAGATGCTGCAGGCACAGCTGGGCCTTTCGCGGCGGGCGGGGTGCCAATTCGTGGTTGGCACCAGTGACAGCGGGGCCTGGGCCTTCGCCCAGGCCGTCCGCGCTGCCCGAACCTCCGAGCGCCCAGCCACCGTGCTGGTGGTGGCGGGGCAAGTCATCCCGTCCGGCTACGCCTCGCAGTACCAGATTCGCACCGTCCTCGGAGAAGAGGACCAGGCGCGAGGGTTGGACATGCTGGTGGTGGGTGACCTGCTGATGGATGCGATGCGCCGCTGCTTCGGGCAGACCCGGACGCAGGTGGAAGAATTTCTGGCCCGCGTCTCGGAGCGGAAATTCCTCGGGGCCCAAGCCTACCCGGCGGCGATGCAGTCGGGCCGCACCGCCAAGCGAAGCGCCCGCCGCACGCCGTACTTCGACGGGACGGACATCGCCGCGCCCTGCTGCGGTGCGGCCGCCACCATCGTCACCTCGGATGAGGAGCTGGTTGCACAAGTGGCCCGGGCCCAGCTTCCACGCTTCCCGGGCGGTCCCGTGGTGGAGGCGCTGGGGGTGGGCGAGGGCTCAAGCAACTCGAGCTTCCTGCGCCGTCAGTCCCCGCTGGTCTTCGCGACGGCGACACGGGAGGCATTGGCTGCCACCGCGGATGACGCCCGGGTACCGCTGAGCACATTACCGGCCTGCTCCTTCGCCGTCGTCCATGACGCTTTCCCCAGCATCGAGCTCGCCTTCCTCCTCTCGCTGGGGTTCGGCTGGGAGCAGGCAACGGACCGAATTCGAGATGGGTGGTCCAATCCCTACGGGGGACTGTTGACCTTTGGCCACGCCCTGGGTGCGTCCGGCCTGGTTCAAGTCAATAAGACGCACCACATTTTCTCTGGAGACCGCCGCTACCTCCGGCGGACCGACGTTGCGGAGCTCCCTGGTCCAGCCAGCCAGGGCGACATGGCCTTCACCACGTCGGTGGGCGGACCGCTTTCGCATGTGGTCGGGGCGCTGTTTCGCGCGGGGCGGCTGCCCTTGGATGCTCAGCTCTATCAGGAGGGGGAGCCCTTCTTGGCTGGAGCGCGCTTCTCCCAGCAGCGGGCCCTTCTGAGGAGGGCGCTACCGGTCCACCTGCAAGCCCGACAGGCCTCGGGCGAGCGCGCCGCCCTCATCGAAGGCGTCACCTACGTTTCGGTTCGCAGCTGCCTGCGCGCGCTCGAGCCGCGTGACGTCTCGGCGATGGAATTTGATGGCCTGGAATACCTGGTACGTCCCGAGCGCCTGGAAGAGATTCGTCAGCGTCTGCGAGAACTCGTGGCCCTCGTGGTCCGGGAAGCCGAGCGCCTGGCCTCGCTTTTCGACGTCTTCCGGGTGCTGACCGACGAGGTGCGTGCCATGGCCTCCGAGTGGAGGAGAGTCGGCGTCTTCGTGGCCGAGCTGGAAACCCTCACCGAGGAGCGCTTGGCCGACCAGCTGAAGGAGTGCCTTCGCGTCCCGCTGGCGGTGACGGACGAGCTGGACCAAGGCGAGTCGGTCCGACGCGTCCACTTTCTTCCAATGGACGGGCTTTGCTACGAGGCGCTGGCCAACGCCGACGTCCTGCTCGAGCGCGGAGGACGCTGGGTGCCGGCGCCTGCCGCCTCCAACGCCGTCTTGCTTCCGTGGTGGGACAGGCGCGCGCGCCGACTGGACAGCCCGCCCCCGGACGGGGCGCCGGGCGGGGCAGACCGACCGCAACGCCTGCTGCGGGGCGAAATCCCCGAAACTGGCCGGGACCTCGCGCTGCTGAGGGCCTTCATGGCACTCGACCCAAACCCAGCCGTCCTCGAGCAGCTGACGGCGGGCCGGCCGCGGCCGTCGGTGCCGCTGGTGGCCTACCTCGGCCTGGCCGTGGCGCCCCCCGGCGCCAACGCGGCCACCGGAGCGGCGCAGGAAGTGCTGGCGCGGGCGGCGCTTCGGGCCCGGGCCTGGATTGGCTCGAGCCAGACCAGCGTCGTGCAGATGGGAGCCTACCTTTTGGCGGCCTGCTTCGAGGAGGAGGGGGACGAGCCTGGCTGGGCCGCCGTCCGTACCCTCCGCTTCGCGCGCGAAGTGGCCTACGCCGCGCGGGCCGCCGGCATTCGTGTCCGCGCCGCCGTCATTGCGGGCAGAGGCGTCTCCTACCGGGACCTCCGAGGCGAACTGGCGCTGGCCTCTCCAGCACTCGCCCGTGCGGTCGAGCTGGTCGCAGCCGAGGACGGGGACGGTGCCGCGGTGCGGTTGGCGGTGGAGCTGCCCCCAGCGCAGGCAGGGCTGTCGGCAAACGAGCTTTCGCGGTGGAGGGCGCGCGATGACGTTGGGGCGGCTCAGCTGTGGGAACTCGACCCCGAGGAGGCGTAGCGGCGGCCTCACGACGCCTGCGCGGCTGCGGCCTCAGCGGCCGACGCGGGGTGGCAGCGCCCTTTTTAGAAACGGTTGATTCGGCCTCGGTTGACGCGTAAATCAACCCTCGTCTGCTGCGCAGCGCGTCACGCACCTCGAGGAAGCCAAGCCCATGAAAATCCTCGTCACCGCGAAGCGGGTCGAAGACCCCGAATCCAAAATCAAGGTGAAGGCGGACGGCTCGGGAATTGTCCAGGAGGGCCTCAAGTACAAGATGAACCCCTTCGACGAGATTGCCGTGGAAGAGGGCCTCCGTCTCACCGCGAAGCACGGAGGTGAGGTGGTGGTGGTGTCCATCGGCGCCAAGGACGTACAGGAGCAGCTGCGCCACGCATTGGCGATGGGCGCTGCGCGGGCGGTGTGGGTGAACCACCCGGGTCCACTGGACCCAATGGGGGCCGCCGGACTCCTGCAGAAGGTGGTGGACAAAGAGAAGCCCGACCTCTGCATCCTCGGCAAGCAGTCCATTGACGACGACCAGGGGCAGACCGGGCAATACCTGGCGGAGTGGCTCGGGTGGGGGCAAGCCACCTTTGCCTCCAAGCTGGACTCACTGGAGAGCGAAGCAGAGAAGGCCAAGGCGCCGGCGCTGCAGTTGTCCGCCGACGGGAAAACCATTCAGGTGGTGCGCGAAGTCGACAGCGGACTGACCACCCTCGCTTGCACTCTCCCGGCCGTCGTCACCACCGACTTGCGCCTCAACCAGCCTCGCTACGCCTCATTGCCGGGCATCATGAAGGCCAAGAATAAGCCCGTCGAGGAACTGACACCGGCTGGCCTCGGCGTGGACGTCAACCTCCAAGTGGAGGTGCTGCGCCTCACCCCACCTCCGCCGCGCAAGGCCGGCGTCAAGGTGGGCGACGTCCAGGAGCTTTTTCTCAAGCTCAAGAACGAAGCCAAAGTCCTCTAGCCCGTCGGGGAGCCACGCGCCATGTCAGTCGTCCTCATCGTCGCAGAGCGCCAACCCGACGGGCAGTTGCGCAAGGCCACCCTGCATGCCGTGGCCGCCGGCGCAGACCTCGCCGCCAAGGCCCAAGCCGAGTTGCACCTGGCGGTGGTCGCCGACAACCCGGCTCCGCTGACCGGGCGGCTTCGGGACGTCGGGGCCAAAGTCATCCACACCCTTGCCTCGCCGGGCTTCGTCCACTACCTGGCCGAGACGTACACCCCGCCGCTGGCCGAGTTGGCGAAGAGCATCGGCGCGAACTTCGTTGGAGCCGCGGCGACGGCGCAGGGGCGTGACTTGCTCCCACGCTTGGCTGCTCGGCTGCGGGCGGCGATGGCTTCGGATGTGCTGGCCTTCTCCGGTTCCGGAGCGGACGTCGCCTTCACCCGGCCGATGTGGGCCGGCGCCGTCCTCGCGGACGTCAAGCTGAAGACGGCGCTCAAGGCCTTTACCATTCGCGCCACCGAATTTCCCGCGGCTGCGGCTGGGCAGTCACCGGCGGAGGTGAAAGTCTTCCCGGTGGGGGCGCTGCCACCCAGCCCCACGGTTTTTGTCGACTTCAAAGAAGTGAAGAGCGCTCGGCCCGAGCTCACCGAGGCCAGAATTGTCATCTCCGGCGGCCGGGGAACCAAAGGCGACTTCAAGGAAGTCGAGGCGCTGGCCGACGAGCTCGGCGCTGCGGTCGGCGCCTCGCGCGCTGCCGCCGACGCGGGCTGGGTTCCCAACGACTGGCAAGTCGGCCAGACGGGCAAGGTGGTGGCTCCCCAGCTGTATGTCGCTGCCGGCATCTCCGGAGCCATCCAGCACCTGGCGGGAATGAAGGGCAGCAAAGTCATTGTCGCCATCAACAAGGACCCGGAGGCTCCCATCTTTCAGGTGGCGGACTACGGCATTGTGGGCGACCTTTTCAAGGTGCTTCCGGAGTTGCGGGCCGCCATTCACAGCTCGAAGTAGCAAGCCGTCCCTCCGCCCATGCCTGGTTCCTCCCAAAGCGACGTCTTCCTCGCTTCGCTGGGCATCAGCCGCATTCCCCTGCCAGTGCCATTCGCGGACGCGGGAGGCCCGGTCAACGTCTACGCTTTGGAGGACGAGGGAGGCTGGGCGCTTTTCGACTGCGGCATTGGCACCGCCGAGGGCGAAGCGGCGCTACGGGCCGGGGCTGCTGAAAGAGCCATCGATTTGCGACGCTGCACCCGTCTGTTGGTCAGCCATGGGCACGTCGACCACTATGGACTGGCCCAGACGTTGTCCGAGGAGAGCGGGGCGGCCGTCTTCATTCACCCAGCCGATGCCCACAAGGCCGTCGGACCGGACAGCTGGGACCGCCGCGCACCGCGTTACCGTGCCTTCATGGTGCGTTCCGGAGTGCCGACCGAGCAGCTGGATCGGCTGGTTGCCTTTGGACGTTTTAGCGGAAAGTACAGCCGGCGCATTGACGCCGAGCGCACTCAGCCCCTCGCCGCCGGACAGCGTCTGCGCTTTGCCCGCTTCGGGGCGGAAGTGCTTCACCTGCCGGGCCATACTCCGGGGCTGGTGTGTCTTTTTGACGCCGAGCACCATCTCCTCTTCGCCGATGACCACATTCTGGCGCGGACCTCCCCCAATCCCTTCCTGGAGTTGCAGGGCGAGGGGCCGGTCCGTACCAGTCGAGCCCTGGTCCACTACTTCGCCTCCATCCGGCACGTTCTGACACTCGACGTGGACTGGGTTCTCCCTGGGCATGGGGAGCCCTTTCAACAACTGCGGCCGCTGCTGGAGCGACTCTTCGGGTTCTACGCCCGCCGGCAAGACAAGGTGCTTGCCGCATTGGCCACTGGCCCCGCCACCAGCTACGCACTGACGCAGGCCCTCTTCGGGGAGCACGAGGGCCCAAGGCTTTTCCTCACCCTCTCGGAAGTGGTGGGGAATCTCGAGGTGATGGAGGAAGACGGGCGCGTTCGTCGAAGCGAAGGAGACGGGGTGGAACGCTGGGCGCGGGCTTAGTCAACCGGCCGCGCTGGGTGGGGCCGACGGCTGCGGTTCGTCCCCCTTGCAGGCGCTCCACCTCCCGGGGGAGAACGCGCGCCGTCCCATGACGCGCGCACCTTCTGCCGTTTCTCGTTTTCGATGGCGTTCGCTTGACGGCGCCTTCGTGGTGATGCTCCTTCTGGTGCCCGCGGCGCTTCTTTCCGGCTGGCTCCACGGCGGAGCGGTTACCTTCATCCTCGCCGCGTTGGCCATTGTCCCGCTCGCTCACTGGATGGGGGCCAGCACCGAGGCCATCGCTCACCGCGCAGGTGCCGGGCTCGGGGGGCTGTTGAATGCCACCTTCGGCAACGCGGCGGAATTAATCATCGCTCTTTTGGCCCTCCGGGCCGGGGAGACCGCGGTGGTGAAGGCCTCGATTACCGGCAGCGTCATCTGCAACCTGCTGCTGGTGCTGGGCGGGGCCGTCTTCGCGGGCGGCGTCGGGCGGGAGCGCCAAGTCTTCAATGCCACCGCCGTGCTGTCCGGCGTGGCGCTCATGTACCTGGCGGTGACGGGACTGGTCATCCCCAACCTCTTCCATCTGGCGCTCGGACAGGCCGCCGCACCGCTGATGCGGCCGCTTTCCTTGGCCGTCTCGGTGGTCCTGCTGTTGCTCTATGGGCTGTCCCTCCTTTTCTCGCTGAAGACGCACGCCCAACTCTTCGAGGGGGAGGAGAGCGACGATGAGGAGCCGCGCTGGAGTACCAAACAGGCGGTGGCGCTTCTCGGTGCTGCGACCCTCGGGACGGTGGCCGTGGCCGAGGTGCTGGTGCGGGCGCTCAAACCGGCCACGGTTGCCTGGGGTCTCACCTCGACATTCGTCGGGGTGGTCATCATCGCCGTGGTAGCCAACGCGGCCGAGCACTCGAGCGCAGTGCTGATGGCGGTGCGCGACAAGGTGGAGCTCGCCTTCTCCATCTGCCTCGAATCCAGCAAGCAGATTGCCCTCCTCATCGCCCCGCTGCTGGTGCTCGTCTCGAGGTCTCTCGGGCACCCGCTGACCCTCGAGTTTTCCCAGCTGGAGGTGGTGGCGCTGGCCATCTCCGTCGGGGCGACCACCATCATCGCGCTCGACGGGGAGTCCAACTGGCTCGAGGGGGCGATGCTGCTCGGTGTCTATGCGCTCCTCGCCATCGTCTTCTTCTTCGTCCCGTGAGCGCACAGCCCCCCAGCGACGCCCGCCGCGCGGACGCGGTGCTGGTGTCCATCACTGCCCTGTGGGGCCTCACCTTCGTGGTGGTGAAGGACGCCCTTGCCCTGGCAGACCCCTTCAGTTTTCTCGCGCTCCGCTTCACCCTCGGGGCAGGCCTCCTCACCCTCTGGGCGTGGCGCGGCATGGGCAAGCCCTCGCTGGTGCGGGCCGGCGTGGGCCTCGGCCTTCTCCTCTTCGTCGGCTTTGCCGCCCAAACCGCTGGGCTGCAATTCACCACGCCCTCCAGGAGCGCGTTTCTCACCGGCCTCTCCGTCCTTTTGGTCCCCTTCCTGTCGGTGGCTGTCCACCGCCGCCGCCCGCCGCCGGCCAGCCTTCTGGGGGTGGCCCTCGCCGTGTTGGGGCTGTGGGCCTTCGCCGGTGGCACCTCGTTGGGGGTGACGGCACGTTTCGGGCTGGGCGACTGGTTGACGCTGCTCTGCGCGCTTGCCTTTGCGCTGCAGCTGACGCTGCTCGAGCAGCTGGCGCGGGTGCACGCGCCCGCGCCCCTGGTGGCCGTCCAGCTGTGGACGGTGGCCGCAGTCGCCGCGGGGGCGGTCTGGGCGTTTGGCTCCAGGCTACAGGCGAGCTGGCCGCTCTGGAACGCGGTGCTCATCACCGGCGTGGGCGCCACTGCCGTCGCGCTTCTGTTGCAGGCCTGGGCGCAGGCGCGCACCACTGCAGTGAGAGCGGCGCTGGTGTACGCGCTCGAGCCGGTGTTTGCCACCGCCTACTCCCTGGCCCTCGGGCGGGAAAGGCTTGGCCAGCGCGAAGTCTTAGGAGGCGGACTGATTCTTGCCGGCGTGCTCGTCTCGGAGCTTGGCCCTTTGGGTTGGAGCTGGGCGGTGCGTGCCTCGGGCAGTGCCCGGCGTCGGCGTGGCCCGGTATAGAGTCCACAGGACAAAAACGGCGCATGGCAGTCGAGCTGAGACGAGGCGGGCTTCACCTCTCGGGCACGGTGCTCGCCCTGGACGCGCGCCGCAAAGGTGAACTCTCCTTCGTCAGCCACGCCCATACCGACCACATCGCTCGCCATGACCGCGTCATCGCCACCGCCCCAACGCTGCGGCTGATGGCGCATCGGCTGGGTGCCCTGGAGGGTCCTCTCAGCGCCCCCTACAATCGGCCTTTCGCGCTTGGGCCCCTGACGCTCGAGCTGTTGCCCGCCGGCCACATCCTCGGTTCGGCCCAGCTGCGCGTCACTCGGCCGGACGGACGGCGCATCGTCTACACCGGAGACCTCAATCTCTCCCCCGCCCTGACCGCCGAGCCGGCCCAGGTGGCCTGCTGTGACACCCTGGTCATTGAGTCCACCTTCGGGCACCCGCGCTACGCTTTTCCCGACCGGACCCAAGTGCTGAAGGCAGTCGACGCCTGGGTACACGCCACTCTCGAGCGCGGGGCGACGCCGGTGCTGCTGGGCTATGCCCTGGGCAAGGCCCAGGAGGTCATCTGCTCGCTGACCCGGGGCGGACACGCCGTGGTCGCCCATTCCAGCATCTGCGACATTTCAGCGTTGTACCGCGAGTTTGGGGTGGACGTGGGGCCAATGCGCCGCTTCGACAACAGCTGGAAGCCTGGCGAGGTGGCGGTGTTTCCGCCCCATGCTTGGCGCTTCCAGCGGCTCAACCGCCCCTGGCCACGCGAGACGGCGGTTCTCACCGGTTGGGCGATGGACGGCGGAACGGCCCGCCGCTACGGCGCGGACGTCGCCTTCCCAGTGTCGGACCACGCGGACTGCGCTGCGCTGGTGGAGTATGCCCGCGCCACCGGTGCCAGCGAAGTCGTCACCCACCACGGCTTTGCCCGCGAGTTGGCCCAGGCGCTGTCGGCGGCGGGGCTTGACGCGCGCGTCCTAGGGAAGCCGAAGCAGCTGTCCCTCTTCTAAAGGCGGGGAGCGCCCGCAGCCGAGGGGGGAAGCCTCACCAAATTTTGCACACCTTGTCCGAGGGTTTGGCCATCGGCTGTCCGGGCTTGCAGGCAAAGGCCGCAGCAAACTCCGGAATGTTGACCATCACCCCGTTGACGCGCCAGATGGGCGGAGAGTGTTCGTCGGTGATGGCGCGAAGGCGCTGGTCTTCGGGCCGCTGGTTCGAGCACACCCACTGAGCGTAACCAACGAAGAAACGCTGCTCGGGGGTGAGTCCGTCGCGAGGCTGAAGTCCGGAGCCGACGGTGGCCCGCTTCCAGGCGCGATAGGCCAGCAACGTTCCTCCGAGGTCAGCGACGTCCTCGCCGAGCGTCAGCTTTCCGTTGATGTGGACGTCATCCACCACCACATAGGAGGAGTATTCGTCGGACACGCACCGAGCCCGGCTGAGAAACTCCTTTTCATCCTTTTTCGTCCACCAATCCTTGAGATTGCCATGGGCATCGAACTGCCGGCCTTCGTCGTCGAAGCCGTGGGTGAGCTCGTGACCGATGGTGCCGCCGGTGTTCCCGTAATTCGGGGCGTCATCCAGTTTGACGTCGTAAAGCGGTGGCTGCAGCACGGCCGCTGGGAAGTTCATGTCGTTGAGCTGTGGGTTGTAGTAGGCGTTGACGGTCACCGGCGTCATGTCCCACTCATTGCGGTCCACCGGTTTGCCGATTTTGCCCAGCACGCGCTTCGTCTCGAAGCTGGAGGCGCGCACGACGTCACCGTAGAAGTCCTCCCGGGTAATGACGATGGACGAGTAATCGCGCCACTTGTCTGGGTAGCCGACTTTGTTCGCCATGGCGTGCAACTTTTCCAAGGCCTTGACGCGTGTCGACTCGCTCATCCAAGGCAGCGTCTGGAGGTCCAGTTCCATTTCCTTTTGGATGGCGACCACCATTTTGGACGCTTGCGCCTTCACCTCTGCGCTGAAGGCTCGCTGAACGTAGAGCTGCCCCAGTGCCTCCCCGAGGTACCCATCGACACCGACAACGCAGCGCTTCCACCGCGGCGGCAGTGCCTCGACTCCTCTCAAATACTTTCGGTAGAAGTCGAAGTCCTCATTCACAAATGCAGACGAGAGCAGCTCGGCCCGACTCGAGACCACGTGCCAGCGGGCATAGGCTTTCCAGTCCGCGAACGTCCGGTGCTGGAGCAAGGCACTCAAAGCGCTGAAGAATTTCGGCTGGCTGACGTTGAGCTCCGAGAGGTTCTCCGCTCCCAGGGCGCTGAGGTACCCGTCCCAGTCGATGGCCGGAGCCAGCGCTTTCAGTTTCGCGATGGACATCTTGTGAAACACTTTGTACGGGTCTCGCCGCTCGACCCGGGTAAGCGAAGCCTTCGCCAGCTCCGTCTCGAGCCCGAGAATTGTCTTGGCGTCGTCCGCCGCTTCTCCGGGTGCCTGGCCCGATAGCTCGAGCATTCTTGCCACGTGCCGCAGGTACCGCTCGCGGATGGCCTTCGAGCGCGCATCCATCTTGAGGTAGTAGTCCCGGTCAGGAAGCCCAAGTCCACCAGCGGCGACGACGGCGATGACACGAGTGGCGTCGGAGGCGTCTTGTTCCGAGCTGATGCCGAAGAAGAGACGCCCGCTGTCTATCCGGTGTTGTGCACCGAGCCAGCGACTGAGGCCAGTCAAATCTCTCAGTGCGGAGATGGCCTCCAAGTCTGGCGTCAATGGCCGCTCGCCAAGCTTCTCCACCCTGGCCTCATCCATGCAGGCTGCGAAGAAGTCGCCCACTTCTCGCGTCACTGCGTCCCGAGTTGGCTCCGGTTTGGCCGCATCCTCGAGGATTCCCCACAGGAAGCGAAGCGTGTCGACTTGGAGCTTGCCGTAGACGCTCCAGCCCTCTTGGTCAGCGGGAATGGGGTTATTCTTCTGCCAGCCGCCGCAGCTGTAGGCGTAGAAGTCGACGCAAGGGTTTGCCGAGCGGTCCATGGCCGAGGTGTCCAGGCTCGGTGTGTACGGCAACTGCGCCAGCGGTCGGTCGGCTGGTGGGTTAGCCGCCGCGGCCGAGGCGCCGGCAAGGGACACCAGAAGGAGGAGTTGTCGTGCCATCGGCTGTGCCCCGGGGACCTCAGTCAGGCGACTGGACGATGAGCTTTTCCTTGCCGCAGACGGCGCAGCGGAGGTGGATGAAGAGGTCGCCCTCGCTGTCCTCAGGCACCGTTCCCGGTGTCACCCCCAGCTCCGCCTGGGCCAGCTCGGGGACGCGCGTCGGCACGTCCTCGGCGTGCAGTGTCTCCAGGGTCAGCATCTCGCGGTCATGGCACTCCCGGAACTCCGCACCCTGCAGCCAGGCCGGCTCGGTGCCGGGCGGAAGCCTGCTCAACTGCTCCAAGTGGGTCGCCGCCTCAGCCAGGTAGGCCAACCGTCGTAGCCGCGCCTCCTCGGGCAGGCCGGCGAAGGCGGAAAAGGCCTCGGTCAACAGGTCCCGGCGGTCGCCGACGCTGAGCGCCACCAGGTCGAGCGCCGCCTCGGAGGCGTCCACCGCCTCCTCCCAGTTGTTGTCCGGTGTGAAGCCGGCCTCGAGCAGGGCCGAGAAGAGCTGGGTGGCCGCCAGGCGGCGCCGCACCTCGCCGAAGGCTTCGTCGAGTTCCCGCGGCAGGCGGAGCTCCCACAGGGCCCCGGCCACCCGCGGGTCCACCGGCCCGGTCAGGTCATCCGCCTCGAGGTCGGCCTTGAGGGCGCCTTTGAGGACGGCCGACGCCGAAAAGCGGAAGAGGGGCTCGACGCCAACTTCGCGCAGATACATCACCCCGAAGGCGGCGTCCTTACTTCCCAGCCGAAGCGCCGCCTGGGCCCGGGTCACCCCGTCGGGGTCGGTAATGGGCCGGCTTCCTTCGAGACGCGTCTTCACCGCCTCGCGCAAGAGCGCCTCGAGCCCCGTCCCTGGAAGCAGTCGCGTGGGGAGCGGGGGGCGGAGGCCCGGCGTGTCCAGTACCCAGGGCAAGGGGCCACCCAGCCGCTTGAGCCCCCGGAAGAGCAGGGTTCCCGGTGGGTCCTGAGGGGAAAACGGAGGCATCTCGTCTGCCCCGGAGAGGCTCAGCTCGGTGGCCTGTCGCTGCTCCCGAGTGAAGGACGTAATCCCTTGCGCTGGCGGGGGTGGGGGGGGAGGGGCTTCCTCACCATCCAGTCCCACCACCCGGTCCATGTCCACCTCTTCGAACTCCAGGGCGTCGAGCCCGAGGGCGCCGGCGAAGTCGCAGCGCAACAGCTTCAGTCGCTCGAAGGTGGCGCCTTCGAGGTTTGCCCCGCGGAAGTCACAATCCTGGAGGCGCCCTCCGTGGAAGTAGGCACCCGAGAGGTCCGACTCCCGAAAAGTGACTTTGGAGAGGTCGCAGCGGTCCCACTCCGAGCCCACCAGCACTAGGCCGGAAAGGTCGGCATTGGCAGAGAAGAGGTTCTCGAAGGTGGCCCCGGTGTGGTCGGTGCCTACCTTCCCGCTCTTCCGCAGTTTGTTCCACTCCGTGGAGCCGTTTCGGAGGAGGTCTTCGATGGTCATGGCCTTCGGCATATACACAACAGTTTAGCGGTGTGGTTCCATCATCGCGCTCTAAATGATCGAGTTTCGCATCGACAGCGACCACGCGGGGGTGCGGCTCGACAAGGTCCTCCGCCAGCGACTCCCTGCCGTGCCGGCCAGCCACCTCTTCAAGATGATTCGCACCAAGAAGGTGCGCGTGAACGGCAAGCGGGCTTCGGTCGACCAGGCGCTGGCACTGGACGACGTGGTGAGCATCCGGGGCACCGAGGAGCGCCTCCTCGGCGCTGCCCCGCCGGCCGAGCGTTCTCACCTGGACCCCTCCCGACTGAAAGTCATCTTCGAGGATGAGTGGATGATGGCGGTGGACAAGCCCTCGGGGATGGCGGTCCACACCGGGAGTGGGGTGACGGGCGGAACGCTGGTCGACTACGTCCGCGCTTACCTCGGTCCTCGCGCCGTGCGCAATGGCTTCGCCGCCAGTCCAGCCCATCGCTTGGACCGGGACACCTCTGGCGTCATCCTGGTCGCCATCCGTCGGCCGGCGATGGTGCACTTCACCGAGGTTTTCACTGAAGGGCAGGCCACCAAGCGCTACCTGGTGCTGGTGAAGGGCCGGATGCCGCGGGCCTCGGGCCGCATCGACTTGCCGCTGTCCGAGCACCAGCAGACGGCGGCGTCCAAGGCGCGTCGAGGCGTCAATCTCCAAGAGGCGGTGACGCTCTGGCAGGTGGTCCACCAGGGGGGCGACGCCGCACTGTTGGCCTGCACCATCGAAACCGGCCGTACCCATCAAATTCGCAGGCACCTCGCCTCGCTCGGCCACCCCGTGGCGGGCGACCGGAAGTACGGGGACTTCGCTTTCAACCGCGAGGCCAAGGCGCGCTGGGGTTTGAAGCGCCTCTTCCTCCACGCTGGCAGCCTTCAGTTTCCCCATCCCGAAACCGGACGCACCATTCGTCTCGAGGCCCCCTTGCCCCCCGAGCTGCGCGACGTGCTCGCGAGGGCTGGCATGCCTGCAACCTCGGGGTAAGGTTTAGTGAGGCCCTGCTGATGCGCGACACTTCGCCGCCCGACACGACCCCATCTGAGCCCGCACCGCCGGAGCCGACGGTGCCCACCCGCCTGGTGCTGGTGGAGTCGCCGCGCAAGCCCCGCGGGCGCTGGGGCCGCATCCTCATCCCGCTCAGTAAGCTGGCCGCCTTCCTCGCCCTCACCGGTCTCACCGCAGCCTTCGGGGCGACGGCCGTCCTCTACTACCGGTTCTCGCAAGGGCTTCCTGACATCCCCAGGGTGTCGGACTACGCCCCGCCGGTGCTGACCGAGGTCTTTACCGACGACCAAGTGCTGGCCGGCGAGTTTTACGCGGAACGCCGCAAGGTGGTGCCGTATGAGAGAATTCCGAAGCGGCTCGTCCAGGCCTTCATCGCCTCGGAGGACGCAGCCTTCTTCGACCACTTTGGCCTTGACCCGCTGGGTACAGCCCGCGCCGCCTTCAAAACCATTCTCCACAAGACGTCCGGCTCGGGTGGCGTCCAGGGGGGTTCGACCCTTACCCAGCAGACGGCCAAGGCACTGCTGGTGTCCGAGGAGGGGTTCGAGCGGGGGACGCGGCGGAGAGGCCAGGAGGGGTTGGTCCGAAAAATCCGCGAGGCCATCCTCGCCCGGCGGCTGGAGTCCGCGCTCAGCAAGGAGGAAATTCTCTACCTCTACCTGAACAACGTCTACCTCGGGCATCACGCCTACGGCGTCCAAGCCGCCGCGGAGAACTACTTTCGCAAAGACGTCCGGGACTTGTCCCTTGCCGAGATGGCCCTCATCGCCGGCCTTCCCCAAGCCCCGAGTCGCTACTCGCCCTTCATGAATCCCAAAGCAGCCAGCGAGCGCCGGGGCTACGTGCTGCGCCGGATGCGCGAGGAGGGGATGATTTCGCGAGAGGAACAGGAGTCGGCAGGCCGAGAACCCGTCCACGTTTACCCGGTGGAGGACGTGTTTCACGAATTCGCGCCGTACTTCGTCGAGCAGGTGCGCAAGGACGTGGTGAGCCGCTACGGCAACCCCGCGCTCCTCACTGGCGGCCTCAAAGTTTTTACCACCATGGACTCGGAGCGACAGCGGGCGGCGCAGGACGCCATGCTGAGTGGTCTCTTGGCGGTCGACAAACGCCAGGGGTTTCGCGGGCCCTTGGCCAGCTTGGAGGGTCCGGAGCAGCGCCGTGCCTTTCTCGCCCGCGGCACGGCGGCCCTGGGTGGCGCGCCCCTCGCCGAGTCGACCTACTACGTGGGGCTGGTGACGGCGGTCAACGCCGATGGCACCGCGGCCACGGTGCAAGTGGGCCCCCACCAGGGCCAGTTGCCGCTGCTCGGCATGCGCTGGGCGCGCAAGGTGAATCCGGAGGCCTACTACCCGGGCGCGATGATGAATTCGCTCAAGCGGGTGCTCAAGCCTGGAGACGTGGTGGTGGTGCGGGCGGTGAAGAAGAAGGAACTCTGGGACGACAAGGAGCAATACGACAAGACGCTGGCCGATAAGCTCCCCGACGGGGGTCTCTATTTCCGTTTGGAGCAGGAGCCAGAGCTCCAAGGGGCCCTGGTCTCCATCGACCCCTGGCGCCAATACCTGGTGGCGATGGTGGGTGGGTACGACTTCGATGCCAATGAGTACAACCGCGCCTTTCAGGCCTGCCGCCAGCCAGGCAGCAGCTTCAAGCCAGTGGTGTACTCGGCCGCCATCGAGCAGCTCGACTGGACGGAGGCCCAAGTCATCGTCGACAGCCCGATTGTCGAGAACGACCCGGAACACCAAGTCCGCTGGAAGCCGGAGAATTACACCGAGGACTTCCACGGCGATGTGCTGTTGCGCACCGCGGTCATCAACTCGATGAATATTCCGGCGGTGAAAACCTTCGTCGCCGTCGGTATCGACCCGATGGCTGCTTGGGCCAAGAAGCTTGGCCTCTCGACGCCGATGAACCGCGACTTTTCCGCCGCGCTGGGGAGTTCCTGCGTCTACCCGTGGGAACTGGCCCAGGTGTACGCAACATTTGCCCGGCTGGGGAACAAGCGGCCCACCTACTTCATCCGCCGCGTCGAGGACCGCTATGGAAGGACGCTCGAGGACCACACCGCCTACGACGACCCCTGGGCGAGCCTCACCGAACGCATGGCCGCGGGCTACGCACGTCTGTACGAGCCTGGTGAGCAGGTGATGACGCGCGAGACGGCGTACATCTTGACGGACTTGCTGCGCGGGGTGGTGCGGGAGGGGACCGGTGCTCCGGCTCAGCGGCTGGGCAAGCCGGCCGCGGGCAAGACGGGCACCACCAATGACTCCTTCGATGCCTGGTTTGTCGGCTTCACGCATGACTTGGTCGGCCTGGCGTGGGTGGGGTACGACCTGAACCCGCATCCCCTGTCGCGCTACGAGACGGGAGGGCGCGCAGCGCTGCCCATTTGGGTGAGCTACATGCAGCGCGCCGTGGAGGGGCGGCCGGAGCCGGAATTCAGCCCCCCCGAGTCACTCGAGTTGGAGAAGAAGTTGGTGGACACCCGCACCGGTAAGCTGGCGGCTCCCTCGAGCAAGACGGCCGCGATGATGTGGTTCAAGAAGGGAACCGCCCCGGAAGAAACCACGCCAGACAAGAAGGTTGTGGACCCCAACCAATTCATGCAGGTCCCCAACTAAGTGCGCGTTCTCCTCCTTCTCCTCACGTTGGCCGCGTCCAGCTGCGCCTCCGTCTCGAATCAAGAGGGAGGGGGTCTGTGTCCTGAGTCCGCCTCGCTGCACTGCATGTCCGCACCGCAGTGCTCCTTCGACTCGAGCCGGGGTTGCAAGGTGTGCCAGTGCAGCCCCCCGACGTACAACCCGGTGGCTCCGGACCAGCGGCTCACTCCGTAACGAAGGGCTTCGACGGCGCGCCTTCCTCACTCCAGCGCGAGATGGCCCTCAACCAAAGTGGCGACGGCCCGGCCGCTATGGCCCCGGCCGAAGAGGCGCATCGGTCGGATTTCTTTGGGAAGGCTCCTGCAGGGGCGAGCCGGTGTACTCCTCGTAGAAGCGCAAGACGGCTGCCACGTACTCCGGCGTCTCCCCATTCTTCGGCAGCGGAGCCAGCGGCTCACGGGGCCGGGCATTGTACGCCGTCAGAACGCTGATGACGTCTCCCTCGTAATACTGGAGCAACGCCGAGAGAAGGCGGGTCCCTCCGAGAATGTTCTTCTTTGGCACCCAGAGGTCGGAAACTTGAAGACCGACCTTCTTCGCTGTGTAGGGCATGAGCTGCATCATGCCGATGGCCCCGACCTGAGACACGGCATTGGGATTGAAGTTGGACTCCCGGCGGATGACCGCTTTCACCAGCGCTGGTGGCACGGGGTAGATGTGCACCACGTCTGCGACCGCCTCGGCGATGTCGGCGTCGTAGGCCTCTGGTTTGAGTGAGGCGTCGGCCAACACCTTGGGGCGTCCGTAGCGCTCGTTCAGTAGCTCATCGATGTTCTTTCCGTGGTTTTTGCTTCGCCGAAAGGGCGTCGCCGGAACCTCCGGTCCAGCGGGGGCGACGTCTTCCCAGCGCTTGAGCGCCAGTTCGGCGGTCTCGCCGTCTTTGGGCGGAGGGTCCAGCCGCAGGGGGTCAACGGCCCGCGCCGGCGGGGCCATGGCACGGCTGGTGGGAGTTCCGGCCGAGTTCGGAGCGGACCGGTGGGCCGTGGGCGGCGCGGTGGCCCACGAATAGGCCAGTGCCAAGAGAACCAGCAGCAGCGCGCCGGCGGCCGTCGCTCCCACGACGAGCGGATGTTGGCGAAGCCACACCATCGGCTCGGCGGCGCCTTTCGCAACTGGAGCCGGCGTCCGTGCCTCGGTCGGCTTTCCACGCAACGCGCTACCGCGGGGGCTCGCCTTCTCCGCCGAAGCCGCGCCACCCCTGGCCCGTTCCCTGCGCGTGCCGACGTCCCCTGCCTCCCGCTCTGCGGGTGCGCGTCGCGGAAGGGTGTAGCTGGGGCGCTCAGGGCGCTCAGGGCGTTCCGTTCGCTCAGGTCGGGGCAGCGTGTACGCCGGCCGGTTTGTCACCGGCGGGGCGACAGGTGGCGACGGTCTCGGGGCTGACACGACGGTTTGAGCCGTCGCTTCGATGGGAACCGGAATCGGGGCCGCTGGCGCCTCGAAGGGGAGGGGTATCTCTGCGGCGGAGGTGGTGGGTCCGCCCAACGAGGCCCGGAAGGCGGACTCGCCGCGCGGCCGCGGGGCGAGGTTAAACAGCTGCTCCGCCAGGCCCCGGTAGCTGGGTGGCGGACCCTCGCTGCGCGTCTCGCGGATGAGGCGGGTCGTCGCGCCGACGACATATTCGGACAAGGTGATGGGCAGTGGTCCGTCCGGTCCCTCCCACCGGACGTACCCGGCGGCGGCTTCCACTTGGTCTGCAGATTCCGGGTTCAGCGGGACTTCGAGGATGGCCTCGGGGATTTCGGGGACCGGCTGTGGCCCCCAATTGGGTGCGCGACGCGCCGAGGCGGTGGCAGTGTTGCGGAACCCGCATAGCCGAGCGAATGCCACCGCCGCCGCGGCAAGAAGCTTCTCAGGCGGGACGGCCAAGGCTTCGGCTGCCTCGTGAACCAGCTGGCTTTCTTCGCCCGAGAGCGGCACGGTAACGTTCGGTCGGGCCGACATGGTCCTTGCGTCTCCTCCGAGGTCCTCGGCGCGAGCGAGGGCTCGGGCGAGGCGCTGCTCAACAATTATACCCGGCGGCGCGGCGTGACTCTTCCAAAGACGCCCTGGGGGTAAGCGCTTCTGGGAGGGGCGTTGTCAGTGCGCGTCGGAGAACTCCGAGAGGCGCGCCCACAGGGATGGCTTGTCGACCACCAGGCGGTCAGACGTCGCGGTCACCACCCGGTCGTCTTGGGCGCTCCGGTACAGCCGCGCTTGGGAGGGGGGCTGGTGAGGGTCGCGGTCTTTCACGAAGAGCTGCTCATGGACGAGAAGCTGGGTGGGTGAGAACGCAAGCGTGCTCTCCAATTCAAAAACGCGGTGCAGCCCCGACGGGAGGGACTGTTCTCGCTGGCGCTTGATGGCAAAGGAGGCAGGACCGGCACAGACGCCAGTCGGCGTGCGGAGGGGCTCAGCGATGAAACGCCGGCCGCGCTGCGGAATCAGCCGCGCAAAGCGCTGGCACACCGGTCCGTCGCACCGGTCACCCTCGAGTATGGCCAGGTCGACGTCGTTGAGCCGCTCGAGCTTCAGGAGGGTCCGGTCAAGCCCGGCGCGCGCTGAGCCGACCGCCAGCACCACCAGCGAGTCGGCGCGGACCTGCACCCGCGCCAGCACCCCCAGGGCGTCGCCGTCGGGAAAGCGCTGGACGGGCACCCAGACCAACCGCGTCGTTTCTTCGAGTGGGACGGCGACCACCGAGCCGGCAGTTAAGGGGCCCGGCGGAAGGAGGGTCTCGCTTCGGACAGCGCATTGCTCGTCGGCTTCCTGCCAGGCAATGGGCGTCCCGGTGCAGTCCAAGGGCGCGCCAATGACATGCTGCGTCTTGGGGTCATAGTTGTGCAGCAAGAGCGAGAGCCAGGCTTCCGGGGGGACGTCTGCCCCGGCGGCCCGGGTTGCGTGACAGACGCCCTCGGGTGCGGGGGGAGCGCTGGCACAAGCCCCCAGAAGGGCAAGGGACGCGGCCACACACAGCCGTCTCACCGAGGGCCTCCCTTCGGCTTCGCTGTCTTGCCTGAGCCCCGGGCGGCGTGTCCGGTTCCTCCACCGGTCGCGCCCGACGCGTGGCCGCCCATCACCATCGCATAGCTGCGTGCAAACTCCGGCCCGAACACCACTTGGACTGCATGTTCTTCCTCGGCCAGCGCATTCCAGGCGCTTTCAAACCTCTGCCACCTTTGCCACAGGCGCGCTGGGAAGGGGACGTCCCCCTCCAGCTTCGCTGGGTTCAAGCGTTCCAGCATCGCCCGGACGCCCCGTCGCGTGGCGCCGAGCATCGCCACCTGGTGAATCATCACCTCTCCAAACCCACCGGTGAGGTCGTCGACTCGCGCGCCGCCGTCAGCACTCGGGTCGAGTAATAGGCGCAACAGTTCCTGTGCCGAGCGGGCGCGGCGAAGCGGTGTGTCGGAGGTCACCGTCCGCACCGCGATTCCCTCTCCAAACTCGGCCTGTCCCTTTCGCAGCTCGAGAAAGGCGGTGCCGAACGCCTCCAACACTTCGGAGATTCGCTCGAGGAGCCGCTCGAAATCGGCATCGGAGGAGAGTTCCGTTCCCCCGGCGTAAGTGCGTGCAAAAACTTGAAGTAAGCCTCTCTGCTCCCCCGAGGCCAGTGTCCCAGCAGGGGTGGGCGCGCCCGGCGCCGGAATCTCCTTCGCCGGAGCCGATTGTGCGAAAGCGCGGAACTGCTCCTCTTGGAAAATCGCAGGCATCCTCGCCTCGAGCAGCGAACCAAAGCGTGCCCGCTCCTGCGGGGCGTACCCAGCGGCCCTTGACAGCATCGCCTCATGCATGCGGCGCCAAGCCTGGCGATATTCGACGTAAAGCGGATGGAGGGCTTCGACCGACTGCACCAGAGCTGCCTCGCCCGCCTCGGGAGGCCCGGCCGGACCGGCAGGCGTTCCGAGCTTGACCACTTCAACCTTGGGTGCCTCGACGCCGCTTGACGAGGGTGGCTTCGGGGTGCCGGCGGGAGCACCGGGAGCTGGACTGGCCAAAGAGAAGGGGGCTCCCGGAGTCTCGGCACCGTCGACCTGAAGCTCAGGTGGGAGCCGAAGGCCGTGGCCGGGGGTGAGGCGGATTTGCGCGGTCGCGCGGCGGAATTGAGTCTGCTCGCGCGCCGCGGGTTGCGCCTCGGTGGCCAGGCGACCGAAGTGCAGACGGAGCGCCCCAATGCGCACATCGGATGGTGCGGTGACGGCCACCGGAACGTTGGGCTCGATGCGCCGCCCATCCACCAGGACGCCGTTGGTCGACCCCAAGTCAATCACTTCGGTGCGCTCGGCGTCGAAGCGGAGGACGGCGTGAGAGAGCGAGACGAAGGGCGCCGACAGGGTCAGCTCATTGAGGGCGTTCCGGCCCACCCGCACCGGGGATTTTCGAAAGACGTGCTCGGCAGATGCGCCGCTCTCGAGGTCCTCGACTCGGACGATGAGCGGAAGGCCTGTGGCGACCGGTGAGCTCACGCGAAGGCGAATGCCCAGGCGCCCTGGTCACCGAGCTTGACCTCGAGTTTCCCAGGGACGGTCCCGGACGCCATTCGTCCGAGAAGCTCTCGAGCCAGGTCCGGCATGAGGGAGTTGCGCAGAGTCTGGTCCACGTTGCGTGCGCCCGTCTCTCCCTCGGTGCAACGGGCAGCCAAGGTCTCCACCATTTCCGGCGCGAAGGTGGCTTCGATTCCGTGTGCCGTCTCCAAACGACGTGCAAGCGAGCCGAGCTTGAGGCGAACAATTTCCCCCATCACCGCCGGACCGATGGGCGCGTAGGGGACGATGGTCATCCGGGCGAGAAGCGCTGGCTTGAAATGCTGACTGAGGACTGGCCGGATGGCCTCGAGCACCGCGGCCGCGGACGGCTGAGCGCCGTCGGCAAAGAGGGCCGCGGTCCGGTCCGAGGCCAGGTTACTGGTGAGAACGATGACCGTATTTCGGAAGTCGATGCTTCGCCCTTCGCCATCGTTGAGAATGCCCTTGTCGAACACTTGGTAGAAGAGGTTCATCACCTCGAGGTCGGCTTTTTCGCACTCGTCGAGCAGCACCACGGAGTACGGCCGTTGGCGGACGGCCTCGGTGAGAACGCCACCTTCACCATATCCGACGTAGCCGGGCGGAGAACCCACCAGCCGGGACACGGTGTGTTTCTCCTGAAACTCCGACATGTTGATGCTGGTCATGAAGCGCTCGCCACCGTAGAGCGCATCCGCCAGGGCGATGGCGGTCTCGGTTTTCCCTACACCCGAGGGACCGACGAAGAGCAGCACGCCGACCGGTGTATCCGGGTTGCGGATGCCGGCGTGGGCCATGCGAATGACCTCGGCCACGGAACGGATGGCCGCCGGCTGTCCGCGAATGCGCTTCTCCAGGAGCGCCTCGAGGTTGAGGACTCGCTCGGCAAGGTCGCTCCGCATCTTCCCGGCGGGGATGCCGGTCCAGCTGGAGATGACCTGCGCCACGGCATCCGTGTCCACATCTGCATGCACCAGCGGCTGTTCGCCGCGCGCCGCACTCAGGGCCGCGCGAGCCTTGGTGACCTCCTCCTCAGCCCGCTTGCGGTCCGTTCCTTCGGACGCAGCGGCCAGCGCCTTCTGCGCCTCCTGGACCCGCTTCACAGCGGCCTGCTCCTTCTCCCAAGCGGCCTTTAGCTCAGCCATCCGCTTCCCGGCCTCTTCGAGTTTGGCATCCAACTCAGTCAAGGCGCCGTCCTCGGTCGGGTGTCCCTCCGCCGCGTCCCGGCTCAGCCGGGTCCGGGCGTCCTTCAAGGCGGCGACCTCAGTTTCCAGCGCCACCAGTGCGTCCGGCCGCGTCGAAAGCTCCATCTTCACCCGCGCGGTCGCCGTGTCGAGCAGGTCCACCGCCTTGTCGGGAAGCTGTCGGCCGGAGAGGTAGCGGTGCGACAGGCTCACCGCCGCCACCACCGCCTCATCGCGGATGGTGACGCCATGGGCCTTCTCATAGATGGGAGCAAGGCCCCGCAGCATGGTCACTGCGTCGGCCTCGGATGGTTCGTCAACTTTCACCGGCTGAAAACGGCGCTCCAGCGCTGCGTCCTTCTCGAAATACTTCTTGAATTCGCTCCAGGTGGTAGCGGCCACCGTGCGTAACTCGCCGCGCGCCAGCGCGGGCTTGAGGAGGTTGGCCGCATCGCCGCCGCCGGCCGTCCCCCCGGCGCCGATGAGGGTATGGGCCTCGTCGATGAAGAGGATGATGGGAACCGGGGATGCCTTCACCTCCTCGATGACTGCCTTGAGCCGGTTTTCGAATTCCCCGCGGACTCCCGCGCCGGCCTGAAGCAAGCCCAGGTCCAGCCCGTAGAGCTCGGTCTTGCGCAACGACTCGGGGACGTCGCCCAGGGCGATGGCCCGGGCCAACCCCTCCACCAGTGCTGTCTTGCCCACGCCTGGCTCGCCCACCAGGATGGGGTTGTTCTTGCGGCGTCGGGCGAGAATGTCGACCATCTGCCGTATCTCCCGGTGTCGACCGAAGATGGGGTCAATCTTTCCGGCCCGTGCCTTCTCGGTGAAGCAGGTGGCGTACTTCCGCAGTGCTTCAGTGCCCACGGCTCCAGAAGTCGGCGGGGCCGCGGCCGCGCTCCCAGGCGCCGCGGCTGGGACAACGTCCAGGGCTTCGGGGGAGGTCGAAAGCACCTCATCGAGCGAGCCCCGCACCGCGTCCTTGGACAGGCCTTCCAGCTCCGGGTAGCTCTCGGAGGTGTACTTGCCGGGGCGCAGGATGAGCTGGGCCAATAGGTAGCCAGACCGGAGCCGGACCGCGCCGGCGTCAATCGAGGCCACCACCCACGCATCCTCCATCCACTGGAACAGGCTCTCCGAGAAAACTGGCCGACCGGCGTTTCCGGTCCGCAGGCTCTGGAGGACCCGGTCGACGTGGGCCTTGAGTTTCAGCCGGTCGATGCCATGGTGTTGCAGCAGCAGAGCGCTGTCTCCCTGCTCCTGCTCGAGCATCACGGTGAGGAGGTGCTCGACAATAATCTCATAGCAGCGAGTGCTTGCTGCCCGCGAGACGCCCTCCTCCAGCAGCCGCGTCGCTGTTGGGGTCAAGCGACGAACGAGTGCTTTCGGCTCGACCAGCATGCTGCACCCCCTGAGATGGAAGGCTAGTGAAGGCGTCCGGACTTCTGCAACATTTCCCGCCCGGTGGCTGCCTCGCGACTCGGGTCAACCACCAGGACGGTTTCCTCGGCACGGGTGAGGAGCCAAGCGTCACGGCCCAAGCGGGACGCTCCCTGCGCAGTGAGCTGGAGCCCAGGCGCCTCCCGAGGCAGAAGCGTGACCACCAGGACGTAATCCAAGGGGTCTCGGACCAACCAGCCGACAACCTCCTGGACGAGTGCGAGCAGGTCGCCGCCGCGGCGCAGCCTTTCGTAGACGCGCCACGTCACCGGGCCAATGTGCACCGCGAAAGAACCTGCACGGCTGAAGATGTGCCGACCGAGGAGGAGGTCCTGCCCCAAGCGTGAACAGTGCTGACCGAGCTGACTCCAACTGGCTGCATCCACTTCCGACCACTGCCCGGCGCATTCCTTGACTGCAATGGTTGCACCGGGAAGATGCTCCTCGAGGACGACTTGGAGGCCGACCTCGAGCGCTCGGGGCCCGCGACTCCGCCGGGCCAGTAGGGGCGCAAGCTGGAGAAGCCGGGCTGGGCCGAGGGCCCCCGGTGGTGGGCCGGCGGCCACGTCCACCCCCAACAGCCCGAGCACCCGATGACTCCAGCCATCTTGGAGGTGGGCGGTGTGCTCTGCGGAAAGCTGGTATCGCACCACCGCCCGAAAGAAGAGCGACAGCAGGCGGTGGTGAAAGAGGTCATAAAAATCGCGCCGGACGGGATGGTCGGGGTCCTCGAGGACCAGTTCCTCGGCGAAGTAAGCCGGCAGCGGAGAGACTGCCCCTGTCAGCCCGAGAAAGCTGCTGGTGAGGTGGAACACGCTCGAAGCGCGCCCGGTGTTCCAGTCGACTGCGCCATCCACCCGGGTGAGCTCCACCACGTCCCCGGCGTGGAAGTGAAGGGACGGGTCGTGGTGAAAGCGGATTCCCTCCGACGTCGGGGGTCCTTGCTCGCCCACCCGCACCGCGTCCGGTGCGAGCTTCTCGAGCAGCCGGACGAGTGCCATGAAGCCGAGCCTCAGCGAAGCAAGTGCCTCGGAGCTCGTCTCTAAGCCAGGGGTTGGCTGCCCGTTCTCGGCGTCCACGAGTACTCCGTCTTCGACGGGGTTTGGCGCACCTTGAGGCTGTGAAAGGCGTTGAGGGTCAGGTTGGCAGCGAAAAGCTCGTCCAGCACCCAGCCAAAGAGAAACAAATCCCCCGGCCCGGCGAAGCCAGACTCCTCCAGCTCCACCAGGGTGCGCTGTCCACGCACGATGGCGCCCTGAAAAAGCTGGCGCGAAGGCTCGACCTCGACAGCGCGGACCGCCTCGATGCGCCGGGTGTTGGCCCGGCCCACCGGCTCGTCGCCCAGCGCTTGAAAGTTGTAGAGCCCCAGCACCGAGGCGAGGAGGTTCGGTTCTGCCAGCGAGCGCTTCACCAGCGCGAGGTGTGCAACCACCCGCCAAAGGACTTCGCTTCCCAAAGGTGGGCGGAGCGGTTGGCTCACCGGCAAGAGGTTGGTGAAGCGGGCGAGGGTGGGAGAGGCCGGCGTGGGGACACTCACCTCGCCAATGCGAAGCCGTCCAGGCAGCGACCGATGGGTGCACGTCAGCTCGAGCGAGAGCGTGCACTCCTCGAGGCGTGGAGGAACGTCGCGTGGAGATTCCAGCGCGAGATAGGTGTCCACGCCGTCGTCGATGGGGGAGAGGCTCCGACGCAGCTGGTAGAAGGCATCGGACTGTCCAATGTGGGTGAAGTCGGTGAAGGGCTTGAGCTGCTCACGTTCTGGTTGGCCGGGACGAAGCGCCAGCACCTGGTCGACCGAGTACACCTCCATCGCGGAGGCCTCGACGCCGGCGGCGCGCACCAGGCGTTCCTGCCCGGGGGCTTGGATGCGGATGGGCTCGCCCTCGGCATGGAAGAGGTTGATGGCCGGGCTGCAGTGAAGGCGGAGGACGTCGCGCGGGACGCGTTGCTGAAGGGCGGGAGGCCTCTCGAACTCAAAGCGCAGCTCGAAGCGTTCCTTGAGGGCGGCAGCCGCCTGCGGCAAATTCACCAAGTCGAAGAAGAGGAATTTCTGCGGAAGCGTGAAGTACTCCTGCACTGCCCGGTAGCCCTCAGAGGCCATCCGCGGCCAGGGGAAGAGCGCTGCCTCGGGGCCAAAGGACACCGGCCGAATGCTGTCCGCGGGAAGTCGCACTCCCGGCGTCGCCGAGTTCGGCTCTCCGACCGAAATGGCGCGGCAATGCCGAAAGAGCCAGAGGAAGAGGGTCGCCACCAGTGGATATTCACCGTGAAGAAAAAACCGGAGCGAGCCTTCGCTGAGAAGCACCTCCCGCGCGGGCCCAGGGGCTTGGACCTGGACTCGGAGCAGCGGATTGGTGACCGACGGCATGTCGAGGACAGTTTCGCCGAGCGTGACCGGGAGCAGCGTTACGTCCTGCGTCGTGCGGAACAGGCAAGAGGTGCCGTCCACTGGCGTCGAAGCGACTTCCGCTCCGCGAGGCACCTTGACTGCCGCGCGCAGGGCTCGTGCCTGAGGCAGGAACTCGACGATGGTGCAGGCCGGAATCGGTCGCAGGTACTGGGGAAGCAGCAGGTCGGCTAAGCCGTGGATGACTTCGGGGACGGCGTCGTCGGTGCGCTCTCGAATGCGCGCCGCGACGAAGGCGAAGCCTTCGAGCAGCCGCTCCACGTCCGGGTCTCCACTTCGCTCGGCCAGAAGCCCGGCGGTCGAGGGGTGTGCCTGGGCGAAGGCGCGGCCGAGCTCCCTCAAGTAAGCCAGCTCGGCCTCGTAGTACTTGCTGAACATGGCGCGTCAGACGAGCAGCTTAGGCCACCACGACCTGCCCCGACGGGGAGACCTCGGTTCGAAAGCGTACCGTGCCGCCCTTTCCATCAGCGAACTGGGCCGAAATTTCGAACTTCAGCATCCATGGGTCCTCGTCCGGCAGATGCCGGACGCCGACATTCTTCAGCCGTGGCTCGAAAGTGAGGATGGTGGCCCGGATGGAAGCGGCCAGGGCGGGAATCGACTTCGGAAAGGTGTGCACCAGGTCGGTGAAGTCGACCACCCCGTAGGCGAGCGCGGTCGGCGCCGAGCCGATGCGGGTGTTGAGCAACGCGCGCAGATGCGCCGCGATGTCCGGAGACGCCGCGGCAGAAGCGCGTGCAGAAGTACCGCCGCCCTCGAGCCTGGTAAGCAGTCCGCGCGGCATTGCCTTTCGGAGACTGGCCCGAGGGGCCTACCCCTTTTCCCAGCTGTCCTCGTGGGTGATGCCACCATCGGTGTACGTCTGGGTGATGCCGGTGAAGACGACGCTGATTTCCTCCAGGGGCGGATGGTGGATCGCCTCTGGGTCGAGCGTGTCCAAGACAACCAACTTTTGACTGAAGATTCGGCCGCCTTTGAACTCGACGGAGAAGAACTGCTCGGTCGTGCCGTCCCCCTTGGGGTTCGGTCGGTAGAACTTAAAAATGCCCTCGCACACCTGGTTTTGGGTCATCGCCTTGAGAATCAGGGGTGTGGCCTTGCCGATGCGTGTTGTGAATCGAAGCGGCTCGTAACGTCGCCGCCCGGTGGCGGCTCCAGTCGCCGGATTCTCGCGCGCCCTCGGCACCCTCATCGAATGACAGGCACTCGATGGAGTCCTTTCGGTCCAAACTGGACTGGGTGCTATCCCCCTTGACCGCGTTGCCATTGACCTTCAGGAACAAATAGACGGGTTCGGCCATAACGTGCTCACTCCTTATCGAGCTTGCCCACCAGCGACAGCGTGAAGGACGCGCCCATGTACTTAAAATGTGGGCGAACGTGGATGCTGCACCGGTACCACCCGGGCTGGCCCTCCACGTCGCTCACGGTGATTTTCGCTGACCGCAGTGGGCGTGAACTGCGGACCGAAGGTGCCGCGTCTTCCATGTCTGCGACGTACTGATTGATCCAGACGTTTAGCTCGCGCTCCAAATCCGCGCGCTCCTTCCAGCTTCCAATCTGCTCCCGCTGCAGCACTTTGATGTAGTGCGCGAGGCGGGTCATGATGAACATGTAGGGGAGCTGAGTGCCGAGACGGAAATTCGTCTCCGCTGCCTTGCCGTCTGGGTTATTCCCGAACAACTTGGGCTTCTGCGCCGAGTTCGCGGAGAAGAAGGCCGCGTTGTCGGACTCCTTGCGGTACGTCAGCCCGATGAAGCCCTCCTCGGAGAGCTCATACTCCCGCCGCTCGGTCAGGCTGATTTCCGTCGGGATTTTCGTTTGGACCGCTCCCATCGCCTGATACTGGTGCAGCGGCAGGTTTTCGACTGTTCCGCCCGACTGGGGACCAATGATGTTGGGCGCCCACCGAAATTTCGCGAAGCTGTCCACCACGCGACTGGTCAGCGCCAGTGAGGCCGGTGCCCACAGGTACTTGTCGTGCGAGCCCACCACGTCCTCGGTGAAGTTGAAGGCCTTGACCGGGATTTGATTCTCACCGTAGGGCAGGCGCGACAGGAAGCGCGGCATGCACAGACCGACGTAGCGAGCGTCTTCGCTGTCCCGGAAGCTGTGCCAGCGTGCGTACTGCGGCCCCTCGAAGAGTGCTTTGAGGTCCTTCAGGTTGGGTAGGTTCAGGAAGCTCTTGTCTGGACCGAAGAACTCAGCCGACGCGTTGGTGATGATGGGCGCATGCGCCATGGCCGCCACGGCGGCCATTTTTTGCAAGAGCGCCATGTCCTGCGGACCCGCTCCGAACTCGTAGTTGGCACAGATGACGCCGTAGGGCTTTCCACCCAGCACGCCGTATTCCCGCTTGTAGGCGATGTTGTAGAGGCCCGAGTTCGGAAGGTCGGGTTCGTTGTCGAAGTCTTGGATCAGCTCATCCTTCGAAACGTTGAGCAGCTGAACCCGAATGTTCTCGCGAAAGTCGGTCCGCTCGATGAGGAACCGCAAACCGCGCCAAGCTGACTCCAGCTTTTGGAATGCGGGCTGGTGGAGAATCTCGTTCACCTGAGCGCTCATCCGCGCATCAAGCTCGGCAATCATCGCGTCGACAGCTGCCTTATCCACGCGTTCGAGGTTGCGTCCCGGGGCCAGGAGCTCGGTGATGAAGGCGGTGACGCCTTGCCGAGCGATGGCGTAGGCATCATCGGAAGGCTTCAACCGCGTCTCGGCGAGGATGTCGTCGAGAAGCGAGCCTTCGGCTTGTGCTTTGGCGCCTGCGGGAGCGGCTTCGGTCTTCGGGTCAGCCATGTCGTTAGCTCCTACTTCTTCTCATCGGTACCGAGACCGAGTTCGGCCATCAGTTTTGCGCGCGTCGTTTCATCCCCCAACAGTGTCTGCAGCTTCTTGCGGAACGCCGGCGCGTTTCCGAGTGGGCTCTTGAGTGAGGTGAGGGCGGAGCGCAATTCGAGGAGCTTCTTCAACTCCGGCACCTGTTGCACAATCGCTTCCGGTCCGAAGTCGTTCAGACTCTTGAACGACAGCTCGGCTTTCAGCTGGGCATCCTTCTCGCCCGACAGCTTGTCCGGCACCGAAAGGGCCACCTTCAGGTTTTGTTTCGCGAGGACGTCGTTGAAGTTGTCCTTGTCGACGCTGACCGTCTTGCGGTCCTCAAGGGTCTTCTCGTCGTCGGGGATATTCTCGTTGTACTCGCCCATCACCAGGACGTTCATTGGAAGCTCGACCTCTTCCTGGGCCCCCCCGACTTCAGACTTGTAAAGGATGTTGACGCGCTCTTTCGGAGCGACGGTGCTGTCTTTGGCCATGGCGCTGAACTCCCCCTGTGGTAGCCCCCCGGGCGCACTCGCGGGCCAAAGGGCCTGGTAGCAGTCAATCACGTCTGAATCCGCATTGCAGCAGCCGGAGAAATCCGACACAAGCGTTGGTAGTAGCCACTGTCCTCTTCCGACAGGGCGCCGGCCGGCCTGGAAGACAACAGCCCCTCCAAACACTCCACGGTCAGCTCCGGCTGCCAGGTGTCTAAGTCATGCAGTGTGCATTCCTTGGCAAGCGCCGAATACAAAGCGCGGGCCAACGCGGGTTGACTCGCTGCAGTACAGAGCTTGGCCAATTCCAACCTGAGGCGAAATCGCGCATGCCCGCTCCCCGCGCTTTGGACTTTCCCCTGAAGGAGTGCCAGCCCCTCAGCCGATTTGCCTCCTGCGAACAGTGACTTAGCGTCACGGACCGCCGCGGCTGTGTCATCTCCTACCCCCGCCCCGGCCGCGGCACCGGTCTGCCCCGACACCTCCATCTCGAGCCAAGCGCGCGTTTGGCCATCTGCCACGGCGGTCCCGTCGTTGGCGAGCAGTTCCACGACACCGGGCAGCCGTCTGACGAGCGCTGCAACCTCCGCCTCGACGGCCTTCCGGGCCGCCTCGTGGCTGGCGCCGAGTGCGGCGAGCGCCCGGGCGGTGAAGCGACTCAAGTCCAGGTTGAAGCGGTTTTGAGTGAGTGCCGACTCCGCCTCCTCAATCAGCTCGGGCCATTTGGCGTTGGCGGCCATGGTGTCGAGCTGCAAGCGGAAGGGAGCCCGCAGCGGCGGAAACGGGGCGCGGCCATTGGGGCCCTTCGGCGGAACCTGGGCCAGCCCGAGCCACAGCCCGGCCCGCAAAAGACGGTAGGCGAGCGGGTCTGCGAGGTTTGCGTGCCGGAGGTTGTCCGCCGTTGTGGATAACGCCTCGCTCAACCCGCGCAGATAAGCCTCGACGTCCCCACTGGCAGCGGGTGGCGGGGGTGCGGCGAGTGAAGCTGGTGTGGGCGCCGGCGCCGGCAGGGGCTCGCCACTGGCCACCGCCTGTGTCGCCGCGGTCTGCGGAGCGGGCGCCGCTGAAGGGGGAGGCTCGGGCGGGGCCTCGGGTGGCAGCTGCAGCTTCAGCCGTTCGAGCGCCTCAAACAGCGGCCCAAACGCCGGCCCACCACTGGGGAACTTCGTGCGTGAAAGCTCGCCCAGTCGCTGGGCCGCTGGCAGCAGAGATTCGATGGTCTCTCGGTCGGCCGCTGAGACGTTGACGCCGAGCAGGCCGTTGGTACTCCGCTGGACGAACCAGCCGACGGCGTTGGCGCGGGCTTTGGTACGGGCCAGTTCAGGGAAAAGCGTGTCCCAGTACCGCTCGAGGAGCTCCGCCATCAAGACCAGCCCGTCCAGCAGTCCACCGAGAGAGCGCTTCGCAGCGTACAGGCCGTAGCCCATGTAGGCAGCAATGAGCACATCCTTAGACTTCTTTTGGAGAATCTCGCCGCCGAGTTTGCCCACCTGGACCCAATCAACGGCTCCACCGGTGGGTGCGTCGAGCTTTGCGACTTCGCCGACGAGCTTTTCGTACTCCGGAAGGTAGCGTGCGTTGCTGCCTGTCACGGCTGCGGCGGAAACTGGCTCGAGCCATACCTGCACCCGTTTCGCCAGCTCCTCGGGGGGAATGGCCATCGTCGCGCAGTCCTTAGGAAGTCAATGCCGAAAAAAGCCGACCGATGGGCCAGTCCGGTGAGGCCAGCGCCGCGCGTTGGTTGGCGGACAGGGCTTGGGCGGCGGCTTGCTGTGCTGCTGGCTGCGAGGTGCGCAGCGGCCAAACCACTGAAAGCCGAGAGTCCCCCTTGGCCAGGTGGCTGAGGAGCGCAGCGGGAGGAGCACCGAGCGACAGAAGCAGGCGCGGCGGCGCTGCCTCTGTCCAGAGGAATGCCGGTGGCGCCTGTCGCCAAGCGAGCGTCTTCGAGGCCAGCTCAAGCCAGAGGGCAGGCCCCTCGCCGGCCACCGGGCAGTCCAGCACGACCCGTGTCCGTTCCGGGGGCTCCGAGCGCTCCGCCGCGCAGGCCGAAAGGAACGTCCGAAAACCATATGCGGCGCCCCCGGCACCGTCAGAGACGCTGGCCAAAAGACCTTCCGACGGCCGGTCGAGAAGCGTTTGCAAGAGGCCCTCGGCAAACTCCCAGTCCGACGAAGCGGGGAGCGGGAGCCGGCTGACGCGGGCGGTCAGCTCGGGAGCCGACATCGACGAGGTCTCTCGGAGCAATCGGACCGCTTCCCCGAAAAAGCCGACGAAGGCCAGCGGCACCAGCGGATAGCGAAGCGCCAAGGCCGTCGCCTCCACTTGCACGAAGATGGCCAGCGGAAAGACTCGCCCCACAGCATCTCGGCTCGGGACCAGCGCGCCAACCAGCGCGTTTCGCGCCGGGGTTACCGCATAAAGGAAGCACACCGGAAGTTCCGGAAGGACGGCCGTGGTCCGGTACAGCACCTCCTGCGCTTCCTCCAGCCAACGGGTGAATTGCTGAGCGGTCGGATCGCTCACGTTGGTTCGAATGAAGTCCCCTTGGGCGGGGATTTTCCCGTACAGGCCAGCCGTTTGCACCGCCGGGAACATTCTCACGGCATCACCCACCGGTCCGACAAACGGGGAATGTGGGTGGGAGCAGACCTGGCGCTCGGAAGGGCTGCAGCGGCTGTGGCCTGCCGCCCTTTGCCGAGCCGAAGAAAGGGGTGTCGCTGCGTGCCGGACGGAAGTCCATCACCACCTCTGCATCCAGCGTTGGCACGCGCCAGGCGACGGTGAAGGTGGTGGCACCGACCGACCGGACTTGCCCCAACTCGAAGAGACGCAACAACCCCCATTCCCCGTCCTGCTGGATGGTCTCGGTACGGCCGCGCGAATCGCGCACCCGGATGGAGGCGCCAGGGGCCTTTCCCGCCAGCGGCCACTTGAATTGGTACCACTCCTCCGGGCCGTTCCGGTAGTCGACTGACTGGCCGTCGATGGAGACAGCGATGCTGGCGAGTTTGGGTGATGGCTGGATGTGGAGCGCAAAGGCCACCAACGGGTCGCTGCTGGCGGGAGGAAACATGGCCCGCGTCACCTGCGTCGCCCGGGCGAGGTAGGCGAGCACCGAGGCCGGGTACACTCGGGACGAACCCGGCGGGTAGATGAAACGGTCACCTGCCTGGAGCACTTGGTTCCGCATGTCCGACTCGTAGTGCCCCCACAGCTGCCCACTTTTGGGCTTGAAGAAATCAGCCACGTCAGCGAGTGGCGCGTCCTGGCCGGCGTGAGCAAAGGGATAGCGACCCGCCAGACGCTTGAAGGGCTCGCCGACGGCACTACAGAACTTGGCCAGCGCATCGACTCGGGCGCCCTTCATCACCGATTGGTAGGCCTGGTCCACCGGCGGGACGAGGAGGTTGGTCAACAGCGGTCGCCACCAGCCTGGTCCCTGTCCGTTCACCAGTCCCTCGACGCGGGCGCGGGCCGTCTGAAAGCGCTGGCCCAGTGCCGCCGAATCCTGGGCGTCCGAGCGCAACGCGTCGCGGATGAGAATCAGCTGCTCTTGGTAGCCGTCCAGGGGCACCGCATCTTTCGGTGCTCCATCTGCTTGTTTGCGCGAAGAGGCACCAAAGCTGACAAAGCCCTCAAACGTCTGCCGCAGGTCGCTCGCCGTGAAGGGCCGGTCCGGGTCGTCGCGTCCGGCGGCGGGCGCCTCCACCTTTCCCTTCGTCGCCTGCTCGAGCTTCTGTTCCAACTTGTCTTTCAAATCGAGGCCGATTTCCTCCACTTTCCCGGTGAGCCGGGTGTTGAAGCCCACCGTGGAGAAGAGCCGCGCCAAAGGCGGCTGGGCGCCGCTGGTCAGGTTCTCCAACAGTCCCTGGACGGCGGAGCGGTCACCGGCGAGTGACGTGTACCCGATTGACTCGAGGAAGCTGCGCCACTCGGCGGCGTAGGCGCGAAAGTAGGCGCTACTCAAATCGCTCGCCGCCTTGCCCGAGTCATCGGCCGCGTCCGAGAGGACCCACGCGTCGCCGGTCTGCATCCCAGATTTGAGAAGGTCGGAGGCCTTCTCGTCGTAGGCTTTCTTGGTGAACGCACCCCGTACCCGCCGATTGGAGGTCAGCTCCGGGACCGTGCCGCCGAGGATGGTGCTGAGGTTCAGGTCGGCGTCGTCGCGCGACACATCGGCGACCAGGCGCTCCAGTGCCAACTCGCTGAGGGGCAGGCGTCTCAGCTGCACCCGGGCGTTCTCCACCAGCGCTTCGTCCCGGGGGAGTGCCAGCGTCGGGTCGGTTCCCAACAGCCGCAGGTAGAGCGCGGTATGCGCCTTCACCGCTTTGCCGTCCTCGCTGTTGGCTCCGAGGCGTTGAAGGTAGGGGTCGGTCAGCCGTGGCAGTAGCCACGCCTGGACCGGCGCATCCAGTGGCGGCTCGAGCCTCCCCTTCGGCGCGGTGAGCAGCAAGTGCAGCTTCAGTGCCTCCCAGAAGGGGAGATGCTCCCTGGCGGTGAGCGTCGTTTGTACGCGCTGTTGGTCGTGGACAAACGCAGCCAACGAGCGGTCGCTCCGGTCGAGCACCTGTTTGACCAGCAAGTCCCGCACGGTGCTGCCGTAGAAGCCCTCGGTCCGCTCGAGGACTGAGTCACCCTGGTACATTCCGAAGCGCATCAGCCACGGCGCGCCGTCCCTCTGCCATTGGACCAGCTCATCCAGGCGGCGCTGCAGCGGATTGAGCGCGCGCAAGGCTCGAGTCGAGCCGGTGTCGAGTTCGCCCTTGAGCGAGGCCACCATCTCGCGGGTGCTGCGAATGACGCTCAAATTGTTGAAGAAGGCGATGGTCGGAAAAATGAGCAACAGTGCGGCCGCGCCGAGAGCGGCGCCGGTGTAGATGCGCTGCAGCAGGAGAGCGCGCCGGCTCGCGCTCGAAGTTCGGATGGCGAGGTTCTGGTCCTTGAAGATGACTCGCGAGAAGACGTCACGCAGGAAATAGCTCTTCGGGTCCTGCGGTGCTGCCTCGCCTTCGGGCAGCGCGTTTTGCATTCCGAACGCGGACGCCATGGCGCGCATCACCCGGTCGATGGGCCGACCCTCCTGGGTGCCGCTGGTGAAGTACACCCCCCGCATCACCGGCGTGTCCTGGTAGACGTTCTCCACGAAGACCGTTTGAAGGAACTCGGCCAGGTTCAGCTTCAACCCTTCGAATTGGGCTGGAAATTGAAAGACCCGTTCGCGCTCCTCGAGTCGCCGGGCTTTCCCCAACCGCGCCATGGCCCAGCTGTCCAGCTGCGCCGACAGTTCGTCGAAGTGGGCATTGAAGACCTCCGCCGGCGTCCCCCCGCGCTCCATCGGCAGCGTGAAGCCCCAGATTTCCCCGCGTTCGTTCTTGTTGAGCTCACCAAACGTCTCCACAAATCCGGCGAGCAGGTCGCACTTGGTGAACAGCACGTACACCGGAAGGACCAGTTTGAGCCGTGACATCACCTCTTCAATACGTTCGCGAATCCGCTGGCCCAGGGCGACCGACCCCTCCTCGTCCAGGTCGATGAAGTCACCGACGCTGACCGCCACCAAGAGGCCGTTGAGCGGCCGTTTCGGCCGGTTGCGGGCCAGCATGTCGAGGAACGCCAACCACTCGTCCCGGTCGTTGTCCTCGGTGGTGTAGCGACCAGCGGTATCGAGGATGACCGCCTCGTTGGTGAGCCACCATTCACAGTTGCGTGTCCCGGCGACCCCCTTGATGCCGCGGCCGCCAGAGGAGAGGTAGGGAAACTGCAGCCCGGACTTGCTCAGCGCCGTGCTTTTCCCGGCGCCGGGGGGACCGATGATGAGGTACCAGGGCAACACGCCCAAAGCGTCACTGCCGCCGCGGGCGAGCTTGCTGGACTTGAGCGCTCCCACCGCCTTGGCAAACTCGGACTGCAGCGCCTGGACCTCCGGCTGCTGGTCGGGGCGCACCTGGGCCGCGAAAGCCTCTCCCTGCGACTTCAGCGTCTTCTCAATCGCTTGGGCAGCGGCCCGGGCCTGGAGCCGCTTGATGATGAAGATGGCCGCCACCGCGGCCACCACCGCCACCGTGGGAACGATGGCCAGCACCAAGGTCACATGGAAGACGAGCGCCACCGTCCACAGAACGGAGAGCAGGACCACCAGAAAGATGATGCCAATAATCATCCGACGGTTTCCTTCGTCACTTGGCCTGTACCGCGGCCATCTCCTCAGACATCGAAGAGAGACTTCCAGCCAAGGCCAGCCTCAGCCCGACGAAAAGCAGCACCGCGAAGACCAGCGCCCCGGCAGCGATGAAGAGCAGCGTGGTATTGGCCCGGGCCCGGGCGAGCGTCTCGGTAGGCCGCTCTCCGTTCGGCGACAGGGTTTCCAATTCCGAAGGGCGTGGCCCCACCTCACGCTGCAAGGACTCGCTCAGCGTCATCAGCTCCAACTCCCCACCGCGGACCCGATAGCGCCCCTGAAACCCGAACCAAAGACACAGCGCGTAGACCCGCAGCACGTCGTGTCGCCGCGGGTCGCGGCGAATATCTTCGAGGCGTGTAAAGAAGCCATCGCCGGCAGTGTTCTCTCGAAAGTAATGGAACTGGAGCAGTTGGCCCATCCAACCGCTCGCCACCGGCTCGCCGGCGTTGAGCGCCACCTCGTCTGCCAGCGCGCAAATGGCGTAGGTGATGTCTTCGGTGTCTTGGTGGGCCAACCCGGCGTCGGACAGCTGGGACTGCATCCGGTCGACGAAGCTTCGCAACCGCCGCTGAAGGACTTCCGGAGCAGGCAGCATGGTGGGGTCCGCGTGTCGCAGTTGTTGAATCGCCCCGAAGCAGTCTTGCGTCGCGGCATGAACAGCGTCCATCGGTCCCCCGTCTGTTGGAGTTTCCCAGGGCGCTCAGCGGCCTGGGATGGCGAGCAGCTCAATCTTGGTGCGACTTGGGTCAAAGGGCTGTGGGATGTAGATGGCGACCGCACGATCGCGAAGCGCGTTTTTCCAGTAGGGGTCGTCCGTCGCCAGCGTGAAATAGACGATGCCCGCTTTCACCGCGACCTCGGGCGGGGGCCGATGCGTCACTTGGAGCGGCACGCCCGGGGCAGCCGCCTGGACGATGCGCGCAATCTCCGTGGTGGAGGCAATCTTCGACAGTCGCGGTAGCTGCTCGGAGACCTGCTGTTCGGGAACCTCGCTCTTGACCGCCAGGAGGAACTGCGAGGCGCGGGGGATGCGCTCGTCTTCCAACTTTCCAATATAGAGACCGCCCGGGCGCAGCTCGAGCGCCACACTGAACGCCCCCCCGCGCGCCACCGCGACCAGCATCCCCTCCAGCTTCAAGAAGAGGTCGGCGAAGGTTGGCCCGAGGCGGGTGTACTGAAACTTGGGAAGCGCCAGCAGGTCGACATCGACTGCGAAGGTGGATAGCTGCCCGGCGGCCGCCAGCAGGTGCAGATAGAGCAGATGGGGATGTGCTTCGCCGGTTTCGGCCAGGTGGTTGAGCACCGGGATGACTCCATTCAGCGCACTCAGCTGAAGGAAGCGGGTGACGTCGGCCGGGGTAAATTCAAGGGTGGCGGCGTCTCGGTGGCGGCGGGCGTCGGACAGTTGCTGTGCCTTGCCGAGCATCAGCTGCAACGACTTGCGCAGTCCCTCCATCAGGTAGGGTGAGGCGTCGATGCGCAGACACGGTGGGACGAAGGCCGTGTCGAGGACGGGCGCACCGAGGGCGTCCCGCGTCACCTCGGCAATCTGCATCGACTCAAAGTCGTCACGAGGCTCGGTGCCGAACAGCAGACGCGTATTGCGGAGTGCGAAGCTCACCGGGACGATGGAGCCCACGGCCATTCGGTCCGCCACCTGCTGCTCGGTCACCAAAAAGCGCGCGGTACTGGCCCGGTTGCCTTCCGGTCCGTAGCTCTCCAGTCCGTCCCGCTCCTTGGGAATGCCGAGGTACACCTCGACGCTTTTTGCCCCAGGGCGGAGTTGCTCGGCGATGGGACGGGCTGGAGGTGCCTCCGGATGCCCCTTTTCGAACTGAAGCGGTACGCCGTCGGGCAGGATGCCGGTGAAGGACAGCAGCTGGAACTGCCCGGCGCGAAGCGCCTCCTGGTCAACCTCGACGTGCAAGACTCCCCACGGGTAAGGCTCGAGGGCCGTGATGCGCGCGGTCAGCAGCGCCTCTTGAAAGATGTCCTGCGCCTGGAGGTGCTGAGGGGACATGAACATCCCCTCCTTCCAAACGACCCGCTGCAACGGCTTCATTTCCCGTCGCCCTTCGTCGGCGGTGTCCGGTTGACCACTCGGACGTCCTCCAGAGAGAAGGTGAGAACCGTGTCGTTGGGGCCAGGAGCGTCCTTTGGTGGAACGGGCTGGTCTGGGCAGCGCTCGACGTCCACCGGTGGAAGCTTCGCAACCGCCCGCCAGCTGGTGCCGGAGGGCTGGCGGAAATTGCCCACCACCACCACCGCCGTGGCCCGCGGGTCCCGGCGATAACCGACCGTGGTGGTTCCGGACGGCTCCACCGCCGCCTCGTTGTTGCTAATCAATTCGTCGCCCAGGACCTCCTGGGGCTTGGTACTCAAGTCCGCGAAGTCCGCCCCCTCCAACCGGGCGGTTCCCTTGACCTGGAGGACGAGGACCTGGGTCACCAGCGGACGGCCCTTCTCGTCCGGGTTGAGCTGGCTTGAGCCTTGGAGGACGACGTAAATGGGCGGCGGATTCGCACAGGGAGGGGGAGGCGCGTGTGCGCACCCCCAGGCCACCAGGGCGCCGGAGAGCCAGACCAACCAACGGATTGCAACGCTGCGCTTCCCGTCGACAAAAGTCATGCGCCCCCGCTTCCCGCCTCAGCCCCCTGGAAAACGTGCCACACGCGCTGGAGGGTGACAAGCGGCACCCCCCTTGCTCGGACCACTTGGCGAGAAAATGTCTCGCCGTTGCAGACTATGACGCGAGGCTCGGTCCTAGTTCTGACTAATCTTCGAGCCCTTCAGCACGAGGTCGCCACTGGCGTTGACCTCGATTTTCGCTCCCTTGACGACCACGTCGCCGCTGCTCTTGAACTCCAGGGTGGCGGAGCCCACTTTGAGAACCACCTGGTCCTCGGCATCCAAGGTGATTTCCTTGGCCTTCAACACATAGGCATCCTGGGTCGTCTGCAGCAGTTTCCCGGCCACGCTGACCACCAAGTCCTTCCCCACCTTGAGGGTCCGCTTGCCGCCGATGCTCTCGGAGAGGTCGCCCCCGACGGACAGTGTCCGCGAGCCTGCGACCTGCTCGCTCCTCTTGGCGCCGACGACCTCCACCTTCGCGCCTCCGACCTCTTCGGACTTCAGCCCAGCCACCAGCTCGTTCATTGCGGCGCCGACCGTCACCGCGTAGGCGCCGCCCACCGTGAGGGTCTTCACTGCGCCGACCGTTTCCATCGAGGCCAGTGCCACGGTGACGGTCTGAGCCCCAGAGACATCGATGGATTGAGTCCCAGTCACGCTCTCCGTGTGGTTGCCGGCGACGCTGACCGAGCGGTTGCCTCCCACGCTGAGGATTTGGTCTGCCCCGACGGTGGAGGTGTCGTTCTTGCCGACCTTGAGCAACTGATTGCCACCGATGGTGCGTTGGCGACCTTTGTCAACGCTGAGCGTTTCGTTGCCACCGATGCGCTGGGTCTTATCGTTCTCGACGACGATGGAGAGGTCCTTTTGCGCGTGGAAGTACACCTCCTCGGCCCCGCTGGCATCCTCGAAGCGCAGCTCGTTGGAGCCATCGCTGCCCGGGGTGGTTGCCGATTTCACTCCGCTCCGCGTCTTGTGGTCCGGAAGCTTCTGAGGCGGTGGATTGGCGCCGTTGTAGACCGCTCCAGCGACGATTGGTGAGTCTGGGTTGCCCTCGAGGAAGTCCACCACCACTTCCTGCCCGATTCGCGGGATGTAGAGCGCTCCCCATCCCGGTCCTGCCCACGACTGCGCGACGCGAATCCAGCAACTGGATTTCTCGTTCTTTTTCCCCAGACGATCCCAATGGAACTGCACTTTGATTCGGCCGTATTCGTCGGTGTAAATCTCCTCGCCGGCCGGGCCGACCACGACGGCAGTCTGAGTGCCGGAGATGAGCGGCCGGCGAGTGCTCCTCTCAGGTCGGAATGGCACGTCGGCCCGCATGCACTCCACCTCGCAGCGGTACACTTCGAGCGCCTCGCGTGGCCGGGCGCTCGCAGGCAGCGCCCCGGGTTGGCGAGCACGGTGGTGCGCGGACAGCACCAGCAACTTTTGGTTCATTGCGTCGAGCGGATGTTCGGCGAGCTCGAAGGTGTTCCCAGCGGCAAGCGCCCGGGAAGTGCTGGAGGCTTCGAACCGTTCGACTTGCGCCCGCCAGGCCTCGAGACGGATTTGGGCGAGAGCCTTTCCAGCCCCCGCGTTGTCGTAGCCGCCCGGGTAGTCATAAACCTCTCGTTTCGAGTCCTGCTTGGCATCAGCCTTGGCGGTCAGGTCGGCGGCCGGTTTGAGAGGATTGAAGTCTCGGAGCACCACGGCTCCGGGACGCACCGCGAGGCGTGCTGAGAGGACGCTCACGTGAGGCTTCTTTTCCTCCATGCCGGTGGGCTCGCGAAACGGAAGCTGGGCCTCACCGACGATGTCCGGACAGCCGCCACTGTCGTCTGCGAGGACCAGGGTGTCCTTGTCCTTCTCGTGCTCGAAATAGAAGAAGGCGCCCACGTCCTCCAGGAGGCGGGTGATGAAGTCGAGGTCGCTCTCATTGTACTGGGTGGTGTAGTCGCGAGCTGGGTAGCTGGCCTGGAGGTCGTCGCGAAAATCGATTGACTCTCGGTTGAGGACATCCTTGACGATGTCCGGGACATTCTTCTGCTGGTACACGCGAGAATCAGTCACCTGGCTCAGGGTCCACACGCTGGAAACCACTCGTAAGCGAAGTCGTCGGCGGGGTTCCTCAACACCCTCGGTCCAGGTCCGCACCCCGGCCACGACACCATGGAAGAAGCGGTCGCCGCCCGCGGCGAGGTGAATGGTCAGCGTCGCTTTTTCCCCCACCAACCCGGCGGCGTCGACGTCGGCAGCCGGTGGCACAGCCACCAGGGCGTCCAGCGAAAAGGGACGCGAAATCTCCTCCTCCACCTCGAAGCCGACCACCAGGAAGTCGTCGGGGCCGTGGGAGTCGGTCTCCAGCTCGAATTCCAGCGAGGCGGCCATGCTTGTCTCCTCAGCGCCAGGCGGGCGCGGTGTTCAACGCATGCCAACGCCGTCGCAGGGCGAAGGCCCGGCCGCTGGCGCCATTGACCAGCACCTGGATGTAATCCCGCTCGACAACAACTCCCCCCTCGAGGTGTGCCCAACGCGCCACAAACACCGGTTGCTCGGCTTGTTGCTCGTAGGCGGCTTGCTCGAGGGTGGCCCCGGCAGGAGGCGCCGCCACCTGGGATGCAATTTCCAGGGCCCGCTGCGCTTCGATGGTGTCGGCGGGATCTGCTGCCAGCGCCGAGAAATACCAGCCCATCGGCTCACCGGTCAGCGCGTTCAACTGCACCGAGTAATCGGAAACGCGGTGGCGCATCTCGAAACGCACCCGACGGAAGCGTCCTTCTGCCTTCACCGATTCCACCTTCGGCTGGATTAAATGCCGGAGATAGAGCGCTGCTTCGGGAGTCTGCTGTCGCTCCAGGTCGTTCCGGAGGACCCCAAACACGAAGTCCGACGCTCGGGGCACAGCGGGGTCAACTGGCTCATTGGGCATCCGTCGTCCCCGCTCAGTGCTGAGGTGCTGTCAACGCCTTCACCGCGCGCTGGTGAAGCTCGGTGCTCTCCCGTTCGCGGCCGGGAGGGACTTCGACAAACTCCCCGAAACCGAAAGGGGCATACCCTGCCCCCGCGGCGAGCGCGAGCACGTAGCGGCGGCCTTCGGCGAGGAGGCTCTGCCCGTTGCTGGTGAAGCACCAAGCCTCCACCGCAGCTGGCAGCGCGCCGCAGATGGTTTGTTCGACAGACAGCTTGGCGACGACGTGCTCGCTGCGGCTGCCTTTCGCGCGCAGTTGCACCTTGTCCACTTTCACCAGTCCAATGGATTGGGTTGGGTCGCCACAAACACGCTGCAGCACTTCGTCGCTAAGCCTGTCCACAGGCGGCTTCCTTTCCTGCGAGGGCCGGGCCGGAGCGGGGCTGTCGCCGGCAGTGCCGAGGGCGATGAGTGCCGCACAGACCACAGCGCTCCCGGTCACCTCGAACGCTCCATTCGCACCACGCGGCCGGTGCCATCGTCCACCGCCAGTTCCGCCCACCCCAAATAGTCGCCAAACCGGACCACCCACACTAGCAGATCCCGTGTGGGAGACGGCTGCTCGGGCGGCCCGTCGGGAACCTCAATGTAGCGACGCTCGCACGCCAGGCGTTTCCAGCTCTCGGGCAGCTGGTAGCCAGTGCGTGCCTGCTCCGCCCGAAGGCTGGCCTGCTCCGCGGTCATCCCGGCACCTCCACGGGGAGGACTGAAATGACCGCCTGACGCGCGGGGTTCAGTTGCACTCGAACCTTCGGGATTCCTCGGCCGTCGACGAAGAGCAACTCGAGGCACTCCTTCTCGCCACGCTTCTGCTCGCCCAGGGTCCAGTCCGGCGTGACCAGCGCCGTGGAGCGAGCCAAACTCTCGGCTTTGTCCGGCTCCAACTCTCGCCAAGCGCAGCTCAGCCACTTGTCAAAGTCGATGAAGCCAACCGGGTGCCCTCCGTCGTCCAGCAGCACCTCGAAAGTCCCGTAGGCACGCCACACCACCAGTGGCAACTCAAACACCTGGCGCAGCTCAATCGGGCTCCACTCCAAGGTGGGGGTCAGGGCTTCCAGCCGGTAGACGCCTTCCAAATTGGCATCGACGTGCTGCTGGGCCACCTTTAGGGCGCGTTGCTGCAGTTCGGCACGGTCGATGGGCGGGGGCGGTTGAGCCATGCGAATCCTCGAACCTATTTCAGCAGTGAGCCAATGGAGTTCATCACTCCTTCGACCGCCGAGCTGACGGCCTGAAGCGCCCGCTCGACAGCCCCAGCGTCCGGGGAGAGGAGCGGCTCGACTCGCCAACTGATGAGGACGGGGCGCATGGTTTTGTAAAATGGCGCACCCACGTCGAAAAACACGTCACGAATCTTGTCCGGGTCGAGTTTGTAAGTCTGAGCCCATTTCTTGTGGAACTGGCGCGCCATCTCTCGGGCGTCGCCGTCGGGAACCGTGCGCCGGAAGGCAATCACGTACTGCGTGCCGCGTCCCACGAAGGCTCGGCCCAAGCTGGGCTCCCAGCCGGCAAGACAGCAGTCGAGGTAGGCCAAATAGCGCGGGACACTGGGGAAGTACTTCTCGTTGCGCAGCTCCTCGTCCCCGAGGACGACGTACTGACCAGGCGCCTGTTTCGACAAGAGAACAACGCTCCGCCAGTTGCCCACCGGACAGTCCGGCGGATTGCCCAGCCCATCCGGCGGCGGCTCGACGTTGATGAAGGTGCGCGAGACGCGGTCCTGGCAGGTTCCATGGCTTCCGTGGTGGTAGCAGTAGGTGTTGGCCAGGTCCTTCGACCAGGCGACGAACGTCGGGCTGGGCATGGACATCATCCGGCTTTCGGCCTTGCTGTTCGGCACACCCCCAAGGATGCCGGCGATCTCCTTGGCCTCGGCTCCAGTGGTTAACCCACCGGCGTCCGCCCAGGAATCTCCAAGGCAGACATGGAAGTATTTGACGCGTAGCGATTTTCCACCGTCGGCCGTGTCGGCCGGCGTCTCCAAGCTGAGCGCCTGATGTTGAACGCTGGCCTTGAAGAAGAAGAAGGGAAGGTCGTAGGGGTCCCACGGAAGCTGCTTCGTCGTGAACTGAAACGCCGGTGCCTTGCCGTTTTTGTCGACCAGTTTTCCCCCCTTGGACTCGCATTCGAGTTTCCCCGCCGGAACCATTGCTCCAGAAGCGGCGTGGTGAATCGTGATGAGGCCCTTCTTTCCGTCGGGAACGTTGGTCAGCTGGACATTCAATGTCACGTCGGCCCCGGGCTCGGCCTGGCCCGTGCCCCAGGTCGCGGTGGCGCTGGCTTTTTTCTCTTGGTCATCCGATCCCGCCTGACTGGCGCTGGAGGATGCTGAGCTGCCGGTGGTCTTTTTTGCTGTGGACGCCTTGGTGACGATTTGGCTGCCATCGAAGGTGATGGTGGCTCCGCTCAGCTCGACCTGACCCGAGGACTGGGCCTCGAGGAGAACTTTCCCACCGACCTTGATGCTGAGCTTGCTTTGGGCCTCTAGCTGAAGGCTCTTGCCGAGCACCGCCGCGGCGTCCCCTGCGGTCACTTGGGCCTTGCCGCCGACCTGGTCCTCCTGGTCCTTTGCGACGGCTGACTGAAGCTGGCCGGCGACGGCCAGCTGTTCCTCTCCGCCGACGGTGGCCGACGAAGCGTTGGACACTTGCAGCTCCGAGGCCGCGCCTACCACAGTGACCCGGGCTCCACCGACTTGCTCCAGCCGCACTCCGGCCACCGCCACATTGAGAACTCCACCGACGGTGACCAGGTACGCGCCTCCGACGGTGAGGGCCGCCGCCGCTCCGACAGTCACTGCGCTGTCAGCGCCAACCTGGACGGTGGACTCGTTCGCCACCGTGATCGACTGCGAACCTCCAACCTGTTCTGAATGCGCCAAAGTGGTATGGCTGCTGCGGGCGCCGGCCACCGTCAGGGTCTGATCTCCGGAGATTGCCGAGCTGTCGCTCCCACCCACGGCCAGCGTTTGGTTCTCCCCAACGGTGCGGCTTCGGTCCTTCGCGACATCGAGGATTTCCTGGCCATACAGCTCTTGGCGCTTATCGACCTCGACGACGATGTTCTCGTCCTTCTGGGCGTGGAAGAAAACGTCCTCTGCCCCCTTGGCATCCTCGAACCGAAGTTCATTGGAGCCGCGGCCTCCAGGTGAGCTGTCGCTGCGCACGAGGCTTTGCGTGCGACTTCCAGGAAGAGAAACGGGGGGGAGATTCGCGCCGTTGTAGACGGCGCCCACCACCACCGGTTGGTCGGGATTGCCGTCCAAGAAGCGGACCAGTACCTCCTGTCCCAGTCGTGGAATGAACAACTCGCCCCAGGCCGGACCCGCCCAGGACTGCGCCACCCGGACAAAGCAACTCGACCGCTCGTCCTTCTTTCCGGTGCGGTCCCAGTGGAACTGCACTTTGATGCGCCCGTCGGCGTCGACGTAAATCTCTTCTCCCGCGGGGCCGACCACTGTCGCCGTCTGAGTTCCTGGGCTGCCGGGTGCGGGCCGCTGTCGCCGAGGCCGAAAGGCCGTTCCCCGTGGCTGGGCCACGAAGCGGCATCGGTAGCGGAGTGCCGTCGTTATCCCCGCCTCAGCCTCATGCTCCACCCGTAGAAGTTGCAGCTGCCCGTTGAAATCCGATTCTGGATGGTCGCTCAGCTCGAAGGAAAGGCCGGGCGCGAGCCGGACGCAGTTGGCCTGCCCATCGAACAGCTTGACCGGCACCCGCACCTCCTCCAACCGGGTCTTCGCCAGCCGCTTGAGGACCCCCGGGTCACCGGCTCCCAGCGCGTAGCGGTATCGCTCGAACTGCTCATCCTCGGAAGCCGCGGCTGTCGCCAGCAAGTCCACTGCCGGCTTCTCGAAGTCGTAGTCCTCGAGGGTGACCTTGCCGGATCGCACGCTTGCGCGCTGCGCGAACGCGAAGACGTGTTCTTCATCGACCACCTGCCCCGCGCGGGTGGGCTCACGGAATTGCACCTGCGCCTCGCCCTCGACGTCCTGGAAGGCCGAGGGAGCGTCGACCAGCTTCATGACGTGGCCATCGCTCGTATGGGTGAAGAAGTAGAAGATTCCCTCCTGCTCCAGCAGCCGGGAGACGAAGTCCAAGTTCGATTCCTGGTACTGGACGCAGTACTCGCGCTTGGCGTAGCTCGCCGATAGGGACAGGCTGACGTCGACCTTCTCCTCATCAAGCACCGCTTTGGCGATTTCCGGCACAGACAGGCTTTGGAAAATGCGGCTGTTCTGAGAGTTCGCTAGCAAGGCCAGCCGGGGGACGAGCCGTAGGCGATAGCGCGGTCGCCCTGCCTGCACTCCGACCAGCGCGGCTTCCTCCACGACGCCATTGACGAGCTTCTCGGTGCCGTCCGGACGACGGACAGTCAGCAGCCCACTCTCGGCGAGCAGAGGGGAGAGCTCGATTGGCGCACCATCGGCGCGTTCGAAGTCGACCTCGAAGCGGTAGGGCTCAGAAATGCCCTCCTGGCCGCGTGCGGAAAGCACATGCAAATCCCCCTCCGCGATTTGCCCGGCGCGGAGCTCAAGGACGGGGGGGAGATGGCTGTCCATGCGGCACGATTCCCGGCGACGGCCAACTAACGAAGACCACTGCGGTCAAGTGCTAGACTAGTCAGGGCATGGGCCATCCGGCGATCGAGAACGCTACCCCCTTTTGGGTCGAGCCGCTTTTCCTAGCGGATGAAGAAGGCCGCCCGCTGTTGGTCCCGTTGGTCAAGGCCACCTATGAGGTTACGGCCAAGGGAACGGCGCTGGCGAGGGAACAGATTCCCCTGAAGCCGGAGGGCGAGCCCTGGGGGGAGCCCGGCAAGTCCAGCTTCCGCTACGAAGCCGAAGGAACGCTGCCCAAGCCGGCGACGGATGTGGTGCTGGTGGGGAGTGCGGTGGCACCCAGGGGGGGAACCACTGAGATGCTGGTGACGCTCCAAGTCGGACCCTTGAAGAAGGCGGCGCGCATTCTTGGAGACCGTACATTTTTCAAGACAGTGGGCGGTGTTGGGCTCACCAAGCCAGTCCCCTTCGAGCGCATCCCGCTGGTGTGGGAGCGCGCCTTCGGCGGCTGGGATCGCTCCAATCCCAACTCCGCCAAACATGCCTACGAGGCGCGAAACCCAGTTGGCACCGGCTTCCGGGCCAACCCAACGCAGTTCGAGGAGGGGTTGCGGGCCCCCAACTTGGAGGACCCGATCCACCCCTTCAAGGGGTGGGGGGATCGGCCGACTCCAACGGGTTTTGGCTTCACCTCACACGACTGGGAACCGCGGCGGACCTACGCCGGGACCTACGACAAGCGGTGGGAGCAGGACCGCGCTCCACTTCTGCCAAAGGACTTCAACCAGCGGTTCTTCAACGCCGCTGCGCCGGGGCTGGTCGCCGCCGGTTACCTGCGAGGAGACGAGCAGGTGCTGGCGACTGGCGTCACGGCTGCCGGCGGAGTTTCCTTCAAGCTGCCGGGTGTCGGGCCACCCAGTGTCCAGGTCGAGCACCGGGGACGCCCGGACGCCACTGTGGCGATGAATCTCGACACCGTCATCGTCGACTCCGACGCCAGCCGGCTCTTGCTCTTCTGGAGGGGGAAAGTCAGTGTTCGAGAACCGACGTCGGTTCGCACCATCCGTGTCGTCGCCGGCAGGGAAGCGCCGATGAAGGGTGCGACGCCGGCGGCGTAGCGGGGAGTGGGACACATGGCAACCACGGTGGGAGTCGACAAGCTGTCCATCGTCAACACCGACACCAACGGCATCACCATCGCCTTTCCCGACGTGTGCCAAACGCCAGCGCCCCCGGCTCCCCCCATTCCCATTCCCTATCCAAACATCGCCAAGTCCAGCGACACGGCACAGGGGACGCAGACGGTCACGGCCGAAGGCAACCCCATCTGCGTCCAGGACTCGAACTTCTCGACGTCGACTGGCGACGAGGCGGGCAGCGTAGGAGGCGTCGCCTCCGGGATGATTCAGGGGAAGGCCGAGTTTGTGAACTTTTCATTCGATGTCCAGTTCGAGGGGAAGAACGTGCCCCGCTCCTTCGACCTGATGCTGCACAACGCCAAGAACACGCCGCCCTTTCCGGTGCTCCAGGCGCCGGTCATTGCCCTGGGCGGATCCGCTGACAAGCCGAAGTGCGCCTGCTGCGGGGACGACGTCGAATGAGCACGCCAGCGCCTCGGCGCAGCCGCGCTCCTCTGGCATCCGCCGGCGAACGCATCGTCGGGCCGGTGGTGGGCTCAATCACCGGCTTTGTGCGCGGCCAAGTCCTGGTGACCTACCCGGGTAACGTCGGCGGCCCGAGGGTCGCTCAAGTGCTCTCGTCCCTCGACGATGAGATGCTGGAGCGCGCGGCAAAGGAGCAGGCCAAGGTGGTCCTGCTTTTCGAGGACGGCGAGCCGGCGCGGCCGCTGCTGGTGGGAATCTTGCGTTCGGCGACGCCGCTGCTTGAGGCGATACTGACCGAGGCGAACCCGCCGGAAGAGATGGTGGCACGGGTGGATGGCCGTCACGTCCTCATCGAAGGGAAAGAGGAGGTCGTCCTGCGCTGCGGCAAGGCCACACTCACCCTGCGTCGCGACGGCAAGGTGGTGTTGCGGGGGGTCAATGTGGTGACCCAGGCCGATGAGGTCCACAAGGTTCGGGGCGGCAAGGTGCAAATTAACTGAGCGGAGCCGCTGGACGTGAATGCAGCCGTGACGGCCATGGCCGCCAACACCTCGCTGGGGGACACGGTGACCGCCTGTGCCGCCGTGCGGGCAAGGCTCAGTCGCCCGGCGCCGCTCGACCGCCAGGCCTTCGATGACGAGGAGGGGCCGAAGCCAATTACCGGTCATCCGGTGCCAGCCGTGGCTGGTTTCCAGGGCGAGGCCCGGCTGCTGTCCTTGGCGCTGCCGGCGGTCAAGAGCCTGGTTGCGTCCATGCCGAATGAGGAGGTGGGTCTCTTCCTGGCACTTCCGGATGTTGCCGCGCGGGCCAAGGTGGCCGCAGTTCAAGCGCCACGCTCCATCGGATTGCTCGCCAAATTGCTGGGCCTCACCGGGCTGCGTGCCTCGCCGCCACTGTGCCAGACGTTTCCTTCCGGCCATGCGGGGTTTGCGATGGCCGTTCAGGCAGCGCTGCAACTGTTGGCCCAGGGGCGAGTCGCGGCCTGCGTCGTCGGGGGAGTGGACAGTTTGTGCGACGATTTGGCACTGGACGCATTTGCTGCGGCCAACCGGCTGAAGACGGGCATCAACCCGGTGGGTCTACAGCCCGGCGAGGCGGCAGCCTTTCTCCTCCTCGAAACGCCCAACAGCGCCCGTCGTCGCAACGTCCCACCCCTCGCCCTGCTCGGCGGCGTGACGCTCGCACGCGAGCCACGCGGCGACGACCCACCCCCGGTGGGCGAAGGCCTGGCACAGGCGGTGCTGCAGTTGGCTGCGGCAACTGGTCCGCTGCCGCCACGGGAGACTTTCTTCGTGCTGGACCGCAACGGTGAGGCGATTCGAGCCAGTGACTGGGGTTATTGCCAACGCCGACTGGTCGCGAAGATGCCGGGGCTGCTGCCAGCGCCGGAATGGGACCCGGCCATCAGCTTCGGAGACACCGGTGCTGCGAGCGGTGCCCTCGCCGCGCAACTTGTCACTCGCGGGTACGCCCGTGGTTATGCACCCGGGCGGACGGCTGTCCTTCTGTCGTCTTCAGATGGCGGCGGCCGCGCGGCCATCCGGATTGAACGGGGGGCTTGAGCCATGGCCCAGAAGAAGCATTTTAGGGGAGTCGGCAAGGAGAAGATTCACACCTCACGGGAAGGCACCTGCGAGTTGAAAGGCGCCTGTAACTACGCCGACAACGCGCCCCAGAAGCCGCCCTTCCCCAAGTTGCCACGGCAGGCGCACCACATTCTCTGCGTGTCATCGACCATCGGCTACAAGACCGATCAGGACTATGTGGGCTACGTCCTGGCGATTGATGCCGTCTACAAGAACACCGAATGGTGTGTGAACCAGAAGCCCAACCTGGTCTGGCTACCCCTCAAGGGTACCTACACCAAGGGGGCCAATGACCCGGGGACCCGCGACAAGCCGGGGTCGAGCTGGGATTTGAATCTCCCCTGTCACGACTGGGACCACAACTGCAGCGGGGGTTACACCGATGAGGTGCGGGCGGCATTCAAGTCGGAGATTTGGAATGACCTCAAGGCGGCGAAGAAGGCCGGCGAGTGCCCGGAGGACAGTGACGTTCAGGCGGCCATCAAGAATCTCGAGAGCAACTTCCGCGACAAGGTTTCCCAGCGAGGAACGCGGCAGGGAGGCACACGAAGCGCTATCCTGAAGGAAGGGGAGCGCAACTGGTGGCTCCCTTTCTCAATGGCCAAGGCCACGGTCGCCAGGGTGCGGGTGGTGCGAGCGTTTGGTCGAAAGCCAGAGCCCCTCAAAGCGTTGACTCGGTAGCCACCCGAGAAGGACTGCGCACGATGGAGCTGATGGTTTGGGAGAGCGTCGCGGTGGGGAACGCCTGTCGACTCGAGGGAGTCGAAAATGTCGACAGCTTGGACTTGGTTCCGGGAATCGTCTTCGGGAAGAGCGCCCCGACCAACATCCGCCTCAGGATGAGCAAATTTCACAAGAAGGACACCGGACTCACCGATGACCTCACCAACGACAACCACCTGAAAGTGTGCTCGTCGCGGGTCGTCGAGTTCCTCAAGAAGAGGAACCTCCAAAACCTGGAGTTCCTCCCAGTGACGATTCTCGATCACAAGGGGAAAGCGGCCGGAGCGGGCTATTGCATCGTGCACCCGGCACCCCCGCAGGATGCGCTCGACGTGAAGGCCAGTCAGCCAACCTACAGTCCCATCCTCAAGACGCGTATTTCTCGCGTCAAGCAGCTGGTGGTCGACACCAAACGTGTCGAGCCCGGCGTCGGCATTTTCCGGCTCAAAAGTTTCTCGCTTCCGGTCTTCATCGACCGCGCGCTCGCCGCAGAAATGCAGAAGGAAGCCTTCGTGGGCTCGGTCTTCACCGAACTGGACGAATACGAGTAGCCAGCCAGCGAACCTGGGAATCGACTTTCGGATGATGCGCTTCGGCGAAGACAGCTTCGAAACCTTGGCCAGCCACGTCAGTTTTTGCTTGGAAAACATCCGCCACCCGAAATGCAGTCTCGAGGAAGCGGGCCGATTCTACGAGGAGGCTGCCGAAGCGCTGCGCGCCCACGCCATCCTTCGACTGCTCATCGATGCCAACCGAGAGGGGTTCTCCAGCGACCTGGTGATGAGCGGTCAGGCCAGGCGAGCCTGGCTCGACCGATGCGCCCGAAGCCGCTATGCCGACTACTTTCTCGCGCTGAGCCGTTCCGGCTCAATGCTCGACGCGGTCGCTGCGGAGGATTGGGCGCTCGCCGGTGAAATCTTCAAGCTTTCGCCTTCTGCATGGAGGCAAGGCGACGAATACGAAGACGATTACTGCTACCAGCGCTTCCTCGGGCTTCACCTCACCGGCGGGGCCGAGGAGGAAGCGCTGGTCGGTTTGGAGCGCGCTGCCGAACGGGGCGATGGGCGGGTGGCGTTCTGTCGCGTCCTACACCACAAGGACGCAACTCAATTCGAAGCAGCATTCCAGCGGATGCTGGAGCGGCGGGCCTCAGACATCGTGGCGGACAAGCAGCTTGCCGACGAAGACTTGTCGACGGCCATCGGCACCCAAGTGTTTGTCGAGGGAATTGCCCTGCTCAAGCTGGCGCGCCGGGCGGGCCTGAGCCTCGCGGCCGAGTACCCCGGGTGCCCCTCCTTGGCGCTGCTCCCGGGCGAGCCGGGCCGTCCTCCCGACGAATTTTCCTCGCGCTAAGTCTTTAGGCGTCGCGGTACGCCTTGGGCGAAACACGGCTGGCGAGTGAATGGAGTTCAGCCAACTCCTTCCTTTGCCGCGCGGACAGGGCGTCCCAGGCCAGCCGAGCCTGGCCGCGGGTGCGAACTGCCAGGTCGAGCGCCAGCGCGTCGCGCCGTCTGGCGCTTCCCTGCTCGAGCTCGCCGAGGACTGCCTCCGCATTCCAGATGCCACCGCGTACCCAGCGTTGTGAGGGGTCGAGTTTCTGGCGTGCCGTGGCCCACCAGGCGGCCACCGCCTCTGCTTCGGGGTGTGGGAGGTCCGCCTCGGGGCCGAGTTTCGCGGGCTCGTCCTCCTCGATGTCCCCGGGGTTCCAGGGCTTCGGCCTCCGCGTCAGTCGCTTGTCCAACTTCAGCCCGGTGATGGCGGCGAATCCCTCGGCAGCGGCCGGTGCGACGCCGTCGTCCCGCATCGCCTCGAGAAGCGCGTTGGCAGCGGAGGTGCGTCCCGAGAAACCAAGGGCGAAGGCCGCCGCGGTGGCCACGCTGTCATCGGCGAGGGCGGGGACCAACGCGAGCACCGACTTCTCGTCACCGGACAGACCCAGCAACAGGGCGGCCGTCTCGAAGCCAGGTTCACGGCCGGAGACAATCGCCTCCGCCGAGGCGAAAGTTCCGCGGATGCCCAACACCATTCCACTCCGCAGTGCGGCACCCCGCACCACAGCCTCCGGCGAGCTCAGGCCGTCCTTCCACGCCGATGGGTCGAGGCGTCCGGGGAGCAGGCCAGCCACGCGGAAGCCGAGTGCCTGTTGGTTCGGCTCGCTGGACGCCACCAGGGCTTCCAGGCGCAGCCCCGGGTCGAGCCGCCGGTACGCGAATGGCTCAAGCAACTGCAGCTGCTTGTTCCCTGCCCGGGGAAGGACGGCGAGGAGCCTCTGGTCCAGCTCGAGGCTGGGCGCGAGAGCAAGCGCGCGCAACAGGGCCGCGGCCGGTGCCGCCTTGGCCGGGTCGAGGGCGGAGAGCACGGCTGAGACGTGGTCCGGGTTGCCTTCCACCAACGCGAACGCCGCGGCGAATGCCACACCGGGCTCCTCGGTGCGGAGCGCTGGAAGGAGCAGCCTCTCCGCCACTGGGGGACCGCCCACCACCAACCCGTCGAGGTGGGCCAGCATCCTCGCTTCCGGCCCCTCGGCAATTTGGCTGAGCGAGTACTGCGGGGCTCGGAGAGCCCGCTCCCACATTCCTTGGAGAAAGGCCGCCTCGTCGAGGTGCTCCTCGAGGATGTCCCATCTGGTGGCGATTGCAGGTGACATCCGCTTTCTCGTGCCCCGTGGGTAATGTTACTGCGCTCGCGGGCTGCGGTGGGGTGGCGAGCCAAAGCTGGCGTTCCTCCCGAAGCGCTCGCCCTAGGGCATGTCCCGTAATGGTCACGGGGAGATGGTGGGGGGATCGCGTCCCGCAGTCCAGGTGTGATTGCCTCTGCGAATGGCGAAGACGTTTCGGGAGTGGAAGGTGGACGAAGCGTGGCTGCTCCCGCCGTCGGTTCGGGACCTGGTGCCGGCCCGCGACGCTGCCCACTTCATCCGGGAGTTGGTGAGAGAGGAGCTGAACCTCGACGCCATTCTGGGGACGTACGAGGAGGAGCGGGGATTTCCCCCCTACCACCCGGTGATGATGACCGCGCTTCTGCTCTTCGCGTACACGCAAGGGGTGCGCTCCTCGAGAAAAATAGCCCGTGCCTGCGAGACCCGCGTCGACTTTATGGCTGTGACGGCCATGCAGCGGCCGGACTTCAGGACGGTCAACAAGTTTCGACTTCGGCACCTCGAGGCGCTTGCCGCCCTCTTCGGCCAGGTGCTGCACCTGTGCCAGAAGGCGGGCATGGTGAAGCTGGGGCACGTTGCCCTGGACGGGACGAAAATTCAGGCCAACGCCTCGAAGCACAAGGCCATGAGTTATGCGCGCATAGGGCCCGGCGGAAGGGTCCCTGGGGATAAGCAAGCCTCGCCCGAGGCCCTCGCGGACGAAACCCAGCACCGTCTGTTGGACCTCAGCTGGCTTGGCATCGCACAGCTCGGCGTAACGCTCCACCGCTCCGGCGATGTCGCTTGCCTGCTGCAGTGCCTCGAGGAGCGCGAGGCCCGCGTCGGTCAAGGCGTGTTCGGTCCCGAACGCGCCGTATTCGAAGCTCACCCGGCGCACTGGCTCGGCACCTGGCCGCGCCCGTTCCTCCACCAGCTTGGCCCGCGGCTGAAAGCCCACCGCCCTGCCGAGGAGCTCCGCATCAGGCAACAACGCGACCTCCAGCGCGCCGACAAGCCGAACCAGCGCCTCGGGACCGCCCTGGGAGAGCCTCTTTACGGGCAGCTGGACGGTGTAGCGGCCGCCGGGGGGCAGCCCCGGCTGGGACCGGAGCACCACCAGCGCATGGGTCCACTCCTTGAGGGCGAGCTCAGCCAAATGATTTCGGTACAGACGCACCGTCTCGGCGAAACCGGCCCCCAAATCTGGGACCGCCAGGGCGGCATACCCTACCGCCTGAGCGCCTGGGCTGAGCGCCGGGGCGGCAAGAACGAGCGCGTCCACGGCGGCACTGCCGAGCGCCGCGCGCAGTCGCTGGGCAAGTGGCAGCTGCGTCTCGATGGGCGTGTCGAAGAGGAGAAGGGCCGTTCCCTGCGCCGCGAGCAGCGACGCAGTCCGGGCGAGAAGCCGGAAGGCCAACTCGTCGCCGCGCCGGCCACCGTGCAGGAAGGTGACAGCCGCCGCCCCTTCCGGACGCAGCACGTAGGCGGGCTGGGAGACGACCCATTCGAAACGTTCGCCCAACACCGGAGCATCGAGGTCTCCGGTGCGAAAATCGACCGCCAACCCGTTGAGGCGCGCGTTGAAGACGCCGATGGCGGTGGCGCGCGGGTTGATGTCCGTGCCCACCACCGGCGTGGCCCCGCGCGCCGCCAGAAGGAGTGCCAGTGTTCCGGCCCCAGCTCCGACATCCAAAGCCGGGCCGCTGCACGAGCGGGGCAGCTGGGAGGCCAGCTCGAGAGTGGTGGGGCCTGGGCCCATCACCACCTCGGCGCCGGCCGATGGTTCGTCGCCGAGCAGAAGCAGCCCCTCGAGGGGAACCACCCGAAACGGGCACCTCAGCGCTCCCTCCTGGGTCGCCAGCAGGAGCCCAGCGCCAACCAAAGCCGCGACCAAGTCGCTTCCCAGGTCAGTCTCGACCCGGCCGGCCTGCACCGCGTCGCCGTAACCCAAGAGGAGTGCAAGCCGACCCGCCGCGTCACCCCGACGTGCCAGTTCCCAGCGAACGAGCGGAAGGGACACGGCGTCCAGTTGGCCCGGGGCCACGGATTCCGCCTCGGCAAGAAACTCAGGCCTATAGCCCAGTGCGTCGACACGCTCGCGGAAGCGGCGAAGGCTGTCTTCCGACAACCGCTTCAGTCCGTCGATGGCGGGGACACTCATCCAGCCCTCAGCCTAGCGTCTCATCGGCGAGGGAGGCCGTAGTCTTTGGCTTGCGCCGAGCGCCAGTGGCAGAGGTAGTGTCGAGGAAGGAATGGGGGATGTAGGCCGTGTCGCTCGCGCCAGGCACCGTCGTCGGCAAGTACGTCGTCCAGCGCAAACTGGCCGAAGGCGGCATGGCCGAGCTTTTTCTCGCCACCGCACAGGGCGCAGAGGGATTTGAGAAGCCGGTCGTCATCAAGCGCATCCGCTCGGGGCTGGCCAGCGATGCGTCCTTCGTGGAGATGTTTATCGCTGAGGCGCGGCTCGCCAGCCGGCTCAGCCATCCGAACCTGGTCCACATCTTCGACTTCGACCGCCACGAGGACAGCTATTACCTGGCGATGGAGTACATCCGCGGTCGCTCGTTGGTCGAGGCCCACAAACGCGCTCGTGAGCTGAGCACTCCCATCCCCCCGGTCTTGGTGGCGCAAGTCGGCCTGGAGGTCGCCCGTGGCCTCGGGTACGCGCATCGGTTGGCCGACCACGGGCAACCGCTGAATCTCGTCCATCGCGACGTCACGCCCCACAACATCCTGCTTTCGTACGACGGCGCAGTGAAGCTCACCGACTTCGGCATTGCCAAAGCTGGCGGCCGGGCCACCACCGTCGGGATGCTGAAAGGAAAGTTCGCCTACATGGCACCGGAGCAGGCGCGAGGAGACGCCGTCGACGCCCGCACGGACCTCTTCACCTTGGGCATCACCCTCTGGGAGTTGCTGACGGGGGGCCGCCTGTTTGACGGCGACACCGACTTGGCAGTGCTGCGCGCCGTCCAAGAGCGGGCCGTTCTGCCGCCGGCGGACCTTAATCCAGACGTGGACACGGAACTCAGTACGGTCATCATGAGGTCGTTGGAACGCCTTCCGGCGAACCGCTACCAAACGGCGGCCGATTTGGAGCGGGCCCTGCTGCGCTACGTCCTCCATCACAGCCAGGGCCCCGAGGACACCGACGTCGGGGCATTTGTCCGGGACCTCTTCCCGGTCGAAGCGGAGCGCTCGGAAACGTCGGTGGCCGCTGGCCAAGGCACTGGAGCCAGCCAGGTCGGGCGCGAGCCCAGCGTGCCGACCAGGCAGCGACCCGAAGCCGCGGCGGCCAGTGGTCGCTCGGCGAAGGCGACGATGCCGCCAGACCTGTTGGCCGAATCCGGGACTCCGAAAACAATGCTGCTCGACATTTCGCGCTCGGCGCGGCCGGATCGGCAGCCTTCGCACCGCACGCCGACTTCGCCGCCCGGGCCAGACGACGACGGTGAGGGGGCGACGCAGCGCCGCCCCGTCTCGGCGGTTCCGCTGATGGACAGCATGGCCCTCAGGGCGCGTCTGGCCGCGCTGGAGGAAGCCGCGCGAGCCGCGGTGAAAAGGCTGACGGGCACCAGCCCTTCCCGGGCGGTGCTGCTGGTGGGCGCCGTCGCGGTCCTTTCGACCCTGCTCTCGGTGGTGCTCGCCGTCGCCCTGTCGAGGCCCGCCGACAAGCCGACGGCGGTGTCCAACTCCCCGAACACCAGCCTTCAGCTGACGAAGGCGCCCGAGCCTCCACAGACTGCCGGCACGGCGACGGAACCCACCCTCGCCCAGCCGCTGGTCGGCATTGCGGTCCCGCCGCGCCTTGAAGGGACGACGCCGCCAGCCCCACAGGGGGGGCCCGACGAAGGCATTGTCGAGGTGACCTTAACCCCTGGGGGCACCGTCACCATCGACGGGAAGGAGCCCACGCCCATTGAAGGGACGCACAGCTTCGTGGTGCACAAGGGTGAGCACGAAGTGACGGTTACCAACTCCAAGGTGATTGCGTCGTGGTCGGTCTACGTGCGTCCGGGCGCAACGGTGAAGAAGCAGTACACCTTTCGCGGCAGGAAGTAGCCCCCAGAAACGCGGCGCCGGAGTGAGGGCCTTACGGCGCGCGCCCTGAGGAGCGCCCCGACGGGGGCCCTTCGGAACGGGCGAGCACCCAACTCGGCAGAAGGCTTCCGAGACGGGTCAGCCATGCCGTCTGCCAGGGGAATGCAAAGCGCCCCTCCCCGCGCAGAATCGCCTGCCCCATTCTGTTCGCGGCGTCGTCGGTGTCGAGGAGAAAGGGCATCCGAAAGCGGTTGTTGGCGGTCATCTCGCTCTTCACGAAGCCCGGATTGATGCATGTGACGCGGACCCCCAAGGGCCCGAGGTCCACTGCCAGCGCCCTGCAGTAGGTCTGCAAATACAACTTGCTTGCCGCGTAGACGCCGAAGCGGGGGATGACAATCCACGCGGCAAGCGAGGAGATGCCCACCAGGTGTCCCTTTTGGCGCTCGGCCATCCGCGGTGCGAGCGCTGCCAGCGTCGCGGTGGCGCCGAGGACATTCACTTCGAGCATCTGGCGGATGGCTGGCCAGTCGGCCCGCTGGGCATTGAGCATTCCGCCGACTCCGGCGTTGGCCACCACCAAGTCAATGCCTCCGGGCGTGGCCTGGTCGAGGGCACGAAGCGTCTCAACGGTCTCGTCCGCCTGTGCCACGTCCAAGCGGACCGGCACCACGCTGCCAGGGCCAGCGGAGGCCTCGGCCTTCAACGCCTGGAGCAACTCCTCGCGCCGCGCGGCGGCGTAGACCCGGGCCCCTCGGCGCGCAAACCACAGTGAGAGCGCCCGTCCGAGCCCGCTCGACGCCCCGGTGATGACGATGTTGGCGTAGGTGTTTTCCATGGCCCCTGGGGTGTGGTGCATCCGCAGGGGGCTGGCAAGGGGAATCCCGCTGACGTCAGCGGGTGCCGAGCGCCGCCACCGGACGGAAATGAAACTCCGCTCCCGGGAGATGAGCCAATTGCCGTGCGCTTCTCGCTGCGGCCAACAGCAGCGGCTTCTCCTCGGGCCCCAGGCTCTCGTCGAGACTTTCGAAAATCTCCGCGCATTCCTCCGCGCTGGAGCGCAGCGTCTCTGCGTCCGACGCGTCGCCATCGACTTCGACCGAGCGGACCTGCACCGAAGAGAAGCCCGCGCCTCGCATCAACCCCTCCAGTTTGCGGCCGATGAAAGGGTCGCCACCAGCGGCCTGCTGCAGTTGGTTTAACGCCGCCAGCGCGCGCTCGATGTCGGCCGATGGGGGGACCAGACGGAGTGTGGCGTTGTCGACTTCCAAGAAGAAGCATTGTCCGCCGGGCACCAGAATGCGCCTCACTTCGCTCAGGACGGCGGCCGGCCCCGGAATGTGTTCCAGCACCCAGCTGGCGTGCACCCGGTCAAAACTCGCGTCCGGAAATGGTAGGTGCTTGGCATCGCCCTGAACGTAGGTGGCGATGGGGTGGAGCGCCTTGGCCTGTTGAAGCTGCGGGGTGCGGAGGTCGAGTCCCCAGAGTTCAATGCCTGGGTGCCGCCGGGAGAGCGCTGCCGCCATGGCTCCCACGCCCGTGCCGAGGTCAAGCACCCGCATCCCAGGCCGGGCAGTGAAGTCCTCGAGCATTCTCGGGGCCACCCACACCAGGGCCTGCTTGATGAGACGAGCCACCTCGCGCAGGTCGGTACTGCCGTGAATGTAGTCCGCCATGCCCGCTTTACAGTCTCGGCCAGTAGGGCCGTAGTGCCTCGCGGCTGAGTTGGATGGCGTGTCTCGCGTCTTGGCTCGCGCCGGTGGGAAACTCCTCCGAACGGCCGGTCAGCACTTCGAGGCAGGCGTGGACGCTCCGCGGCAGTCCACCGAGCGAATAGCCGCCCTCCAGCAACAGCACCAGACGTCCACCGCTGGTCGCTTCGGCCAGCTGCTTCACCACGCTGCACATTGCTGCAAAGCCTCGCTCGGTACACAGCATTCCGCCGAGTGGGTCGTCCTCGTGGGGGTCGAATCCGGCCGAGACGATGACCAGCTGTGGAGCAAACGCCGAGGCAATGGGAAGCAACAGGTCGTGGAAGACAGCGCCGAAGTCCGCGTCGGTGCGGCCGCCGGGGAGCCCGCAGTTGACGGTAAAGCCCGCTCCCGGCCCCTCTCCCACGTCGTGGTGTGCCCCAGTGCCGGGGTAAAATGGGTACTGGTGGACTGACTGGTAGAGGACGTCGGAGCGTCTCCAGAAGGCCGCCTCGGTTCCGTTGCCATGGTGGACGTCCCAATCCAGCACCAGCACCCGCTCGGCGCCCGCCAGGCGCGCGGCCTCGGCAGCGATGGCGGCATTGTTGAGGAGGCAAAAGCCCATCATCTCGTTCGGCTCGGCGTGGTGCCCCGGCGGCCGCACCAAGGCGAACGCGTTGCGGGCCTGGCCGTTGAGCACTGCTTCGGTGGCGCCGACCGCCGCCCCCGCGGCGAGCAATGCCGCCTCATAGCTACGCGGTGAAACGTGGGTGTCGGCGTCAAGCGTCATCTGCTTGCCGGCAGTGGCGGCCAGCTGGGCGCGCAGCGCGGGGGTATGCACCCTGGCCACCTCGGCGTCGGTGGCCGGACGCGGGCGCACCATCTCCACGCCTGTCACCGGAAGCTCCTTCAGCGTGGACAACACCCGCTGAAGCCGGGCGGGGGACTCGGGGTGCCCGCGGCCTGGGTCGTGCTCCAGAAACAGAGGGTCTGAGTAGACCAAGGTGGGCGCGTCGGCAGCCATGGGACCTCGGGATATTCTACGTCATGCGGGGTGTGGCCCGTCGTTTCCCGTGGGACGGCGCGTTGACGTATGGTTCTGCCCAGCTCTCCTGTGCTGCGACCACGGCGCCACCTCGGTCTGCGCACCGCCATCTTCGGCAGTTTCGGACTGGCACTCTTGCTGTTGCTGGTGGTCGCCTGGGCGTTGATGCGGATGCAAGTCCTCGATCGGGTGGGCGAGCGCCTCGAAGCCTCCGGCCGCCTGCTGGCGCAGCACGTCGCCGGCTGGTTGCCATACGGCGACAGCCCCGAGCAGGTGTTGGCCCAGGCCCCCTTGGCCGAGGCGGGGGTGGCTGGCGTGGCCCTCGTCAACGGCAGCGCCCAGACTCAGGCCGTCGGACACGACGCTTTGGACTGGGCATCGACCATTGCCTTGTGGGAACTGAGCGGCCGGGCGTCCCGCGTCGCCCTGCCCGGGCACTTGGTGCTGTTCGCGGAGCCGGTCGTCGGCAGGGACTCCACGGTACTGGTCGTCGTCGACGAGGGGTTCCTCGAGGACGTGAAGACGGGATTGCGCTCCGGCTTGCTCCTCTCGGTGCTGGTGGGCGTCCTGGTATTTGCCGCCGGCATGGGCCTGGTGAGCAGGGCCTTACTCGACCGGCCGCTCGGCCGGATGGCAGCGTTGGCGCACCGCCTCGGGGAGGGGGACCTAACCGAGGGTCTCGACGAGGAAGGCAGCGACGCCGTTGGCCGCCTCGCCGGCGCCCTCGACCAGCTGCGTTTGTCGCTGCGCGAGACCATTGGTCGGGCACGCGGAGTTGGCGAAGCCATTGTGCTGGCCATCGGCCAGCTGTCGCGTTCCGGCACCACGGTGAGTGGGGGCGCCGCAGTGGTCCTCCAGCGCGTCGACGAGGCGCGCGGCGTTATCTCCGAACTGCTGAACTCCTTGCGCGGTCTGGCGGAGCAAGTGGACCTTCTCGGACGGGGCGCGGAAGAGGGGACCGCGACCGCCACCGCGATGGCCGTTACCCATGATGATGTGACGGGATTGGTGGAGCAGCTCGGAGCCGCGGCGGCAGAAACCACGGCCGCCATTGGTGACATGAGTCGCAGCGTCACTGAGGTGGCCCGCGCGGTTGGAGAGCTGCATGGCTCAGCGGAGGAGACGTCGGTGAGCATGCAGGAGATGGACGTCTCCATCGGCCAAGTGGAGACCAACGCCAATGAGACTGCCCGGCTCTCCGAAAACGTACTCCAGGACGCCACCACCGCTGGCGAGGCCCTGCAGACCACCCTATTGGCCATCGACCGCATTCGGGGCAGCAGCCGTGAGGCCCTCCAGGTCATCGAAAACCTCGGTCAGCGCACCTCGGAGATTGGCAACATCCTCAACGTCATCGACGACGTTGCGGAGCAGACCAATCTCTTGGCGCTCAACGCGGCCATCATCGCTGCTCAAGCGGGCGAACACGGTAAGGGCTTCGCGGTGGTGGCCGATGAGATTAAGGAGCTGGCCGAACGCACCGGCGCTTCGACCAAGGAGATTGCCGACCTCATCGCAGCCGTCCAGGCGGAGAGCCAAAACGCGCGGGCTGCGGTGGACCAAGGCTTTCGCACCGTGGAGGAGGGGGTGCAACTCGGAAATGAGGCGGAAGGGGCGCTCATGAAAATCTCCGCCTCGGCCAAGAAGAGCACGCTGATGGTGAAGGCCATTGCTCGCGCTACGGTCGAGCAGTCGCGGAGCAGCAAGTCGGTCACTGCCGCGGTCCAGAGAATTGCCGAAGCGGTGGAGGCGGTGCGACGGGCCACCGCCGAACAGGAGCGAGGTGCGGGCCAGATGATCGAGCGCGCCCAGCGGATGCTGGACGTCACCACCCACGTGGAGCGCGCGACCGAGGCTCAGCTGGAACGCAGTCGGCAGATTGCGCGCGCACTGGCCAGCATCGGGGAAATGACAGGTGCGGTCAGCCGGGCTCGCGGAGCTCAGGCAGCCGCCTCCGAGCGGGTGCTGGCCGCCGTGGAGGCCATCCGTACCGTGGCCGAAGCCCAGGGGAGCAGCGTGCGCCAGCTGGAGTCGGTCATCGACGACCTTCAGCGCCAATCCGAGGTCCTGCGCGCTGAGGTGCAGAGGTTCAAGGTGTGAGGCCCTCTGCGCCGCGTCGCATCTCCGAGCGGATGCTGGTGTTCCTCATTGGAGCCGTGCAATTCGTCAACATTCTCGACTTCGTGATGGTGATGCCCCTTGGTCCGGACTTTGCCCGGGACCTCGGCATCCCGCTGTCTCGGCTCGGGCTGGTGGGGGGCAGCTACACCCTCGCGGCAGCGCTCGCCGGTCTGGCCGGCTCGTTCTTCCTCGACCGTTACGGCCGGCGTTCCGCGCTGGCAGTGGCCATGAGCGGGTTGGCCCTTGGCACTCTCACAGGAGGGCTGGCCACCGGCTTACCCTCGCTGCTCGCCGCCCGCGTGCTTGCTGGCGCCTTTGGGGGTCCGGCCACCTCGCTGTCCCTCAGCATCGTCGCCGATGCCGTCCCGTCTGAGCGGCGAGGGAAGGCGCTGGGAGCGGTGATGGGTGCCTTCAGCGTGGCGGCGGTGGTGGGCGTTCCGACCAGTCTGAAATTGGCAGAATGGGCGGGATGGCGCGCCCCGTTTTTCGTCCTTGGTGGGTTGGGCCTGCTCATCACCGCAGGAACCATCGCCCTGCTGCCGCCGATGCGGGACCACCTGAAGCTCCTCGAGGTCGGCGCACCGGCGAGGGCGCCACTTTTTCGCCGCACGGTGTTGCAGTCCTACCTCATGACTGCGGTGGTGATGGGCGCGGGCTTTCTCCTCATTCCCAACCTCTCCGCTTATGTCCAAGGCAACCTCGGGTTGCCTCGAAGCGCGCTTTGGACGCTGTACGGTGCCGGTGGCTTGGTCAGCTTCATCTCGTTACGGCTGGTGGGAAAGTTGGTCGACCGGCTGGGTAGCTTCCGCGTAGGAACGGCCGGCTCGGTCCTCATCGCCGGTGCCATCTGGCTCATTTTTGTCGACGTTCCGCCCCATCCACCGGTGCTGTTGCTTTTCCTCCTCTTCATGTTCGCGCTGTCCGTCCGCAACGTGTCCTACAACACGCTCACCTCGAAAGTGCCCACGCCGGCGGAGCGCGCCCGCTTCATGTCCTTTCAATCCGCGGTCCAGCACCTCTCAAGCGCAGCGGGAGCCATCACCTCCACGCTGGTGCTGGCTGAGGGTCCGGGAGGACGCCTGCTTCATGTCCGTCGGCTGGCGGCGCTGTCGCTGGCGCTGACGGCGGCTCTGCCGCCCCTGCTCTTCCGGGTGGAGCGGGACGTCACTGGCGGCCAGCCAGCGCCGCCGGCCGCCCCGGAGGCGGAAGCCGACCGTGGGCCAGCGCCCCCGGGAATGGCGCGGCCGCTCAAGAAGGTTTAAGAGCCTCTTCTAAGGAATCTCATGTTCAACCTCGGTGCCGGAGAAATTGCCCTCATCAGCGTCGTGGCGCTGCTCTTGCTCGGGCCGGACAAGCTGCCCGAGCTGGCTCGGGGGCTGGGGAAGCTTTTCCGCGAGTTCCGCAAACATACAGATGAGGTCCGCACCATGGTGGAACGAGAGTTCTACCGGATGGACCAGGACGTCCTGCAGGACCCAACCTCGAAAAAAGCGCCGAGCGCCTCGCCCGAAATCAGCCCGGTTTCGACCTCGCGTTTCGGGCTGCCACTCAGCGGCGCCGATGAGGCCAGTCCTCGAATTCTCCCTCCGCCGAGCTTCCCCGCATTTCCCGCCCCCGAGGGGGTAGTGGCCTCGCGCCCACCGGCGGCCGACTCTCCAACAACCGAGACCGCGCCTTCGGCGTCGTCTGACGGCACCACTCCCCACAGCGACCCCTACGCCGATGGTGTCCCCCGACGTGACGGCTGAGGCGGAGGACGACCGACTGAGCCTCGCCGAGCACCTGGGCGAGCTCCGGTCCCGGCTGCTGCGCTGCACGCTCTCCGTGCTCGCGCTGGGCATCCTCGGGCTGGTGTTCGCGCGCCCCATCTTCGGCGCACTGATGCGTCCAGTGCTGGAGGCTTTGCCTCCGGGCCAGCGGAGCCTCATTTACACGTCGGGCATCGAGGAGATTAACGTGCTGATGAAGGTCGGCCTGTACGCCGGCATTTTTCTCAGCACGCCCATCATCCTCTGGCAGCTGTGGGGCTTCGTCGCGCCAGGCCTGTACCCAGCCGAGCGGCGCTATGCCGCACCTTTCGTCCTCCTCGGCTCGTTCGCCTTCCTGGCGGGCGCCGCCTTCTGTTACTTCGTGCTGTTGCCCACCATGTTCCGCTTCTTGCTCACCGGGGAATCGGCACCGGTGCAGGCGCGGGTGGAGCAGACGCAGGCCCGCGAAACCGAAGTCCTCAGGCTGGTGAGTCTCGGCGCGTTTGAGCGAGCGGGCGAGCAAGCCGCATCGGCACAGAGTGCTCTCAACGCCAGCGGTGAAGGCCAGGTGGCTGCCGACCAGGGGCAGGCGTCCGAAGGGTTGGTGGACCAAAAAGCGCGCTTTGATGCCCTCGGTCGACTTCTCGACGCGATGCATGCCGCACTCGGTCCCGCCGGTGCACCGGTGCTGAGACGGGCGATGGACAAACGGCTGGCCGCGCTGGACGCGCTCCAGACGGGGCAGGGCGGCGCCGCCGACGTGGCCATGGAGGAGTCGGCAGCGCTTGTCGCCGGCGCAGCCGGCGCGCAGGGTGGCGAGGTCGCCCGGGTGTGGCGGCTGGAGCGGGCGCTGGCTGCCGGCCAGCACCAGCTAGCAACGGAGGCTTGGACTCGTCCGTTGCTCACCATGAGCGAGCAACTGTCGCTGGTGCTTCTTTTGCTGCTGGCCCTCGGAATTATTTTTGAGTTGCCGCTGGTGATGGCCCTGTTGGCGGCACTGGGGGTCGTCAAATCTCGATTCCTGATGCGCTATCAGCGGCACGCCATCATCGTCTGTTTGATTGTCGCCGCCATCATCACCCCCACCGGAGATGCGGTGAACCTAATGCTGATGGCCGGACCGATGATTGCCTGCTACGAGCTCGGCGTGCTCGCGGCGTGGCTGATTGAGCGGCGAAAGGCGAGGAACGCTGCCGAGACGGCGCTCACCCCGGCAGCATAAAAGCGCACCCTCAATCGACGATGAGCTTCACCGGGATGTTGCCCCTGGTGGCACGGCTGTAGGGACAGACTTGGTGGGCAGCCTCCATCAGCGCTTGGGCGGCCGACTTTTCTACGCCCGACAGGTTGCCGTGGAGCTCGACCGCTAAGCTGAAGCCGCCGTCGTCGGGTTTTCCGATGGTGACGCGGGCGGTGATGGAGGCATCCTGCAGCGGCGCCTTCTGCGTGCGCGCTACCAGCCGCAATGCGCTTTCGAAGCAAGCGGCATACCCCGCGGCGAAGAGTTGTTCGGGGTTGGTCCCTTTGCCGCCTGGACCTCCCAGCGAGGTAGGCATGGCAAGGCCCATGTCGATGAGACCGTCGTCCGAACGGACGTGTCCGGTGCGTCCTCCGTGTGCGGTGGCCACGGCGGTGTACAGCGGCTGGTAGGCCATAGAACCTCCTGTGTGATGTTGCCTACTTGGATGCCAAACGGCCCGTTCGGATGCTGGGCGTTGGACTGCTCGCGCCGCGCCGTCGAAGCCGGCTGGCGAGGAGTGCCAAGAAGCCGAAAGACAGCCAGCCCGGCGGCCGAGCGCTCGTGCTGCACCCGGTGGACTGGACGGTGGCCAGCGTGGACGTCGCTTGAAGGACGTCGTCCGGGCCCGAATCCGAGGCGCTGACGGTGGCCGTCAGGACAAAGGGGCTGGGGGCATCGGCTGAAACGTGCAGTGTCACCACCGTCAACACCACTGCACCCGGACCGACCGTGCCCAGGCTACAGGGGAACGATGTGCCCGAGCACGCCCCGGCTGAGGAGACGACGCTCGTCTCGCCCGGAAGCCCCAGGTTGAGGCTCACCTCGTTGGCCGGCGAGCGGCGGCGGTTGACGAGCGTCAGCAGGTAGGTGGCGTCCTGGTTTGGATAAATCTGCTGCTCCAGCGCCTTCGCCACCGAAACGGACAGGCCCTGGACCACGGTCCATCCGAGGTCAGACAGGACGGCCGGGGTCAGGTCGAGCTCGCGGACCACGTTGGGTTGGATGGCTGGCTCCATCAGGACCGCCGGGGTGGCTGTCGTGTCGAAGTGCGACACGGACGAAGCGCTGGCGACTGCCGCCGGCGTGTACAACAGGACGCGGTCCCCGGAGACGTCCACCCCTCCACGCAGTGAGCTCTGGCCAAACGTCGCGGTCACCGGGGCGACGGTGGCCTGCTGGAGAATGGCCATTCCCGTCTCCAGGGTGACGAAGGTGACCGGGATGGCCAGTGTGGCCGAGCCGCTGGGCGTGACCAGCGGCGCGTCCGGAATGTCATTGAAGAGCACCACCGCCGCGGCGCCGGCGTCCTGGGCGCGATTGGCTTTGTCCAAGAATCTGCAGAAGACGCCCGCGTCCGGAAGGCTCCTTTGGATGAGCGCGACGTTGCCCGCGAGCTGCGCGGCATTGGTCAATTCGCTGCAGCCATTCAGAGGCTGCGCAGCCACCACGCCGAGGGTGCCTTGGAAGAAGGGCCCGCTGAACGTCGCTTGGGCAAAGGGCACCGGGTCCGGCAAGGTCGGGACGTTGACACTCAACGTCGGCAGGTAGGCCAGGAAGTCTGGGATGGCTGCCGCGAGCGCTGAGCCCTGCAGCGCAAGGCCGCCTGGAGTATCCGCCAGCCCTTCGCGCTGCGCGTCCGTCTCCGACTGCCAGCTGCTGCCGTCCGCGACGTCCCAGATGTGAAAGTCGAAGACAGACGGGGGTCGCGCTCCAAAGCTCCCGGTGGCTGCGTCCACGAAGGAGAGAAACCCAAGGCCGTGGGCAAACTCGTGGAGAAACACCGTGACCAGGTCGTGCTGGTTGAAGGCGGCGTTGCCCACCAGCCCGTAGTAGTAGCTCTGACCTTCCAGGCACTCGGGCGTGCCGATGCTTGCGTTGAAGCGCGAGATGATGTGCGCCTCGCCGGGTGTGGCATCCGTGCCGGTGAGGGCGTTGGCGAGTGCGGCAGGGTAGGCCGCCTCCGGCAACGGAAACTGCGGCCCAGATGCGTAGGATGCGGCTCCGGTGAGCCCAAGGATGCCGGCAGTGCTCGAGCAGCTCAGGCCCGTGTCTTCCGAGGTGCTGACGAAGGCCGCGTCAATCACGACCGGGACTGAACTCTTGAGTGTCGCGCCCCAGATGGTGGCCGCGTACTGCAGGGCGATGAGGGCTTGTTGGCCGCGGGTGGTGCCGAAGTTCAGGCCCACCGGTTCGACAGGGGTCGGGTCATTGAGGCCCTGGAGAGGTTCGTTGGTGTCCAGGATGGTGAGGTCCGCGCCGGCTGCCGTCGCGCTGGACAGCACCAGGAAGGCCAGCGAGGCGACATAGCAGTGCGGAGACATGCTGGAGCCTGGGCGGAGAAACCCCTGGACCCCGTGCAGAACCCCCCGCGGGCTAAAAGGTGTCGCCGCGACGCCGGAGCAACGCCGCCAAGGCCACTCCCACCAGCCCGAACACTGTTCCCGGCTCTCCGGTGGTGCTGCACCCGCTGCTGGCGGTGGTGGAGAAGGCGAAGGTCGCAGTGTTGTTGGCAAGGTTCGAGTCTGGCGTCGCCGAGCTGACGGTGGCGGTGAAGGTGGTTCCGCTCTGAAAGCCCGCCGGAACATTGTAGACGGAGGAGATGGTGACGGTCTGACCGGCGGGGATGGCGTTCAAGCTACAGGGAAACGCCGTCGAGCAGGCACCGTTGTTGGCAACGAAGACCGGAGGGTTGGTGGCCGGCCCGGACAATGTCCCATCGAGGGTCACGCCAGCGGCCTCTCCAGGCCCTGCGTTGGTGACGGTGGTGGTGAGAACGACCGTGGCGCCGGTGGAGACCGGCGAGGGCCCGGTGACGCTGACCCGAAGGTCTCCTCCCGTGGCCACCGTCTGGGTCGACGTCGACGTGAGGTTGTCGGTGTCGGGGTGAGTGGAGGAGGACGGAGTGAGAGTGGCCGTCACGGTGAATGGGTTCGCCGGCGTCGCTGAGGCCTGGAGGGTGGTGACCACGAGCACCACGTCCCCGGGCTGCATCGGCCCAAAGGTGCAAGGAAAGGCGGTTGCACACGCCGCCGGGCTCGAGACATTGGAGGTGAAGGTCGCGCCCGTGGGCAGCGCCAAGTCGAGCGACACGCTGTCAATGGCAGTCGGCCGGCGGTTGATGATGGCGGTGACGTAGCTCACCTGGCCGCTGGGCGTCACTTCCGGGTCGAGGAGCTTCACCACCGAGACGGTGAGGCCCTTGACCACGGACCAACCCAAATCCGACATCACGTCCGGCGTGAAGTCCATGTTGAACCGGATGTCGGGTTGAATGGCGTACTCGAGATTTAGGGTATGGGGATAGGAATCGGCATTCCAGTGGCTCACCGAGGAGCCGGAGCTGACCGCCGTCGGCGTGTACAGCAGCACCCGCGTTTCGGTCGAGTCGGTGTTGGAAATGTGGGAGGAAACTCCGAAGGACGCGGTGACGAGACCTTGGTCCATCTCGCTTAAGAGCGTCATTCCGTCCTGGTTGCTGATGAACGTGGCTGGGATGCTGAGCACCGGCGACCCAGCCATCTCGACGAGGCCCTCGGTCATGTAGTCAAAGACGATGACGCCGACGGCACCGGCGTCGAGGGCACGCTCCGCTTTGCTGATGAAGGTGCAGACGACTCCGGCATCGGCGACGCTCCTCTCGATGAGCGCGTAGTTCCCGGAGATGGCCGACGGGTTGGTCAACTCGGAGCAAGCGTCCTGTGGATTGGCAGAGACCAGCGGACGCTGAGCGCCGACCAACGGACCGGAGAAGTCCCCCTTGGCAAAGTCGAGCGAGGTGGTGGTGCCGTTGGACGTGGTCAAAAGAGTCGGCGGTTCAGCCAGAAACGTTGGGATGTCGGCGCGAACTGCCGCGCCGTCGAAGGCAATGCTGGTCGGCGTGGAGGCCAGCTTTTGCCGCTGCGCGCTGGTCTCGTCGGTCCACGGGACTCCGGCATCGGTGTCGAAGATGTGGTAGTCGAAAACGGAGAAGTAGCTGGTCTCATCCCCGCCGCTGGAGGGGTCGACCAGCGAATAAAACCCGAGGCCGTGCCCAAATTCGTGCAGCAGCGTGGTGAACAGGCTGAGTCCGTTGTTCGGGATGTTGGTGTCGAGTCCGAAATACCAAGCAGCCGGGAAGGCGCAGCTGCTGGTGCCTAAGTCGGCGTTGATGTTGACCTGGAACTGAGCGCTGCCGAAGGCGAGGTCGCTCCCGGCCAGGGCGTTGGCCAAGGAGTAGATGTAGCCCGCCGTTGGGTTCGCGAAGGTCGGCGAAGTGACGAAGCCGCCCGGGACCGTGTAGGCGAGGACGATGGAGGTGGCGTTGCAGGTAAAGCGCGAATCCGATGCCTGGGTGTCGAATTCGCTGTCAATGATGATGGGCACCGTGCTGCGGATGGTGGCGCCCCACATCGCCGCGGCGGTTTGAAAGACAATCAGCGCCTGCTGTCCCCGCGTCGTTCCAATGTTGATTGACACCGGCGTCGCCGGGGTGGTGTCGCTGAAGCCGGGAGCCTCGGTGTTGAGGATGGATAAGTCTGCTGCCTGAGCCGCAAGCGACAGCCACATTGCTGCGGCAAGGACACTGCGAAGCTGTAGGGTTTTCACTGCGCCGCCTTGACCGGGGCGGACGGGCCAGCGCCGTTGAGAAACGCATCGCCACCGCCCGGCGAGTCCACGCAGCGGGTGCTGACCGTTCCATCCGGATTGGTTTTCGCCAGAAGCACTTCGCTGAATCCGCCTCGAATCCGGATCACTTTCGAATTGGGCAGAGGCCCGGCGGTCACCTCGAGGTTGTCAGAGCCGCGCGCCGTCAGTTGGCGGACGCTGGCACCAATGTCCGAAGCGGCGGTGAGGCCAGGGGCCCGGGGCGCCCCCTTCGCAGTCGCCGGAGTCGGACTGCCCGCCGAGCAGGCAGCAAGCAAGAGCAGCAGCCAGGGAATAGACCGAGCCGGGTACAGCGTCATGTCGGGCACCGCCTGAGATTACCTCGTCCCCCTGGGGTTGGTCGCGTCCGCTCGCCTTCCCGTGGGCCTCTCGAATTCACGCTTCGACGGCTCCTCTGTCACTGGGACAGTGTGTTACTCATGCCTCCCATGGGTGACGGTGTAGACAAGGAGGCCCGGGAACGGGCCAAGGCCATCGCCGAGCAGCAACGGGCCGAGCGGCGCCAGCGCAAGCGCCGATGCGTCCTGTGCGGGGTCGAAGAGTCGGAGCGGACGCCCCTTGGTGCGCACCCGGACGGCATCGGTCCAGCATGCCGCGAGGAGGCGGCCTGCATGGCGCGCCGCGCCAGCCGCTAGCCGTTGGCCCTGAAGCTTTCCCGCCTCGTTGCTGAGAGGTGAGTTTGGACGTATACGCCAAGCCGATGGGCGGGCAGGCGTTCACGGGGGTCAAGGTGTTCTCCACCACACTGGCGCGAGACCGCGAGGTTATGGGGGAGGCCATCACCCGGTGGCTGCGCGAAAACCCGACCGTTGAAGTCGTGGACAAAGTCGTGACGCAAAGCTCGGATAAGGAATTCCACTGCCTGACCATCACGCTCTTCTTTCGCCCGAAGCCCTAGCCGCCGGGGCGAGCGCCACTGGCGCTTGCGTCGCAAGGCTGTGCTCGTCACTCTTGCACCTCGATGCGTCCACGACGACGTAACCTGGGCTTCGGCTTTCCTGGCATCCACAGCACGGCGGTCCGTCTCGCGGTGGCCCTTGCTGCCGGTTCGGTGCTGTACGCGCTTTTACGGCAGGGCCTCGGGGCGGCTCTCCTCCTGACTCCAGCGGATGTCCTCGGCCGTCTCTGGCTGTGGCAGCCATTGACGTATGGCTTCATCGAGACCAGCCCGATGGGCGTCATCTTCTCGGCGCTCATCCTCTGGCAAGTTGGCGGCTCGCTCGAGCAAACCTGGGGGCCGCGCCGGATGTTGAGCTTTGCGGTCGGTACCACAGTGCTCGCCGGCGTCCTGACGGTGGCGCTGTCTGCTGTGGTGGCACCGCTGGCACTGGTCAGCTTCGGAGGCGGTTGGGTGATGGCCATCAGTCTGTGGGTCGCCTACGGACTGTCCCTGGGACGGGTGGGGACCAACTTCTGGGGTCTCCCCGTCTCAGGCAACGTGCTCGCACTCATCGGCGTCGGCTTCGTGTTTCTCGAGGGAGCTTTCTATGGGTGGCTTCTGGTCGTGCCCTCGGTGTTGGGCCTGCTACTTGCCGCCACCTATCTGAAGGTCGGGGGTCCCCAGCTGTGGTTGCTCCGGCTCCAATCCTGGCGGCTCCATCGCCGCCTGCGCGGTCGCTCTCGGCACCTAAAGGTGGTGGCGCCAGACCGCAATACCTCGCGGGATTCCGACCGGTACCTTCACTGAGCCGTGCATCGGCGGCTGGGGCCGAGTATGCATCGCTGCCTCACCATCAACCGAGGAGACAGATGCGTTCTGCCATCGCTGCTCTCGCCGTCTTCGCTTTCCCGTTGTCCGCGCACGCTTCGGATTGGGTCTTTGACTCGGCGCACACCAGCGCTCAGTTCGCAGTCAAGCACATGATGGTTTCCACCGTCCGTGGAGCCTTCAGCGGGGTGACCGGCTCGGTGCACCTCGACGACAAGGACGTCACCAAAAGTACCGTCGAGGCAACCATCCCCGTGGACACGGTGGACACGCGCGAACCGAAGCGGGACGGTCACCTGAAATCGCCGGACTTCTTCGACGCGGTGAAGTACCCGACCATCACCTTCAAGTCGACCAAAGTCTCTCCCGGTCAGGGCGGACAGCTGACCATTGAGGGCATCCTCACCATTCACGGGGTCAGCAAGCCGGCGGTGCTCACCGCTGAAATTACCCCCGAGGTGAAGGGCATGGGAGGCAAGCTCAGCCGGGGAGTCTCGGCCACGACGAAGGTGAACCGGAAGGACTTCGGCCTGGTCTGGAACAAGCCCCTGGAAACCGGTGGTGTGCTTGTCGGCGACGACGTGAACATCCAAATCGACGCCGAACTCAACCCCAAGCCGTAGCCCTTTTCGGCGCCAGCACCGGGGCCAGTCACCCGGCGGTGATGGACTGGACGCCGCCCCGGTAGACGTAGACGCGCGCCGTGTTGGTGCGCGCGTCCGACGGCACCACGAAGAAGCCCGGCTCGCCGCTGGCGTGGTCTTCAGAGTAGCCCACCACCTGACGTCCATCCCGGAACGTCACCTGTACCCGTTCGCCCCGCGACAGCGACGTCTTTCCTCCGGGCGGGAGAACGAAAAAGACCGCCTTCAGGCGCCGTGCGGGAATTCGCACCGCGCGCCCGTCCTGTTGTTGCAGGGGCAGCACATCATCTTGGAGGTCCAGGTCCTTGACGGTGCCACGGTGCACCTGGCCCTCCAGCGTATGAATGACCACGCGGTGCTCGCCTTCGACGAAGCTCGGATTAAGCATCATCGGAGGCCCAAACACCCCCTGGGTGCCAGGGGCTGGGCTGGCCTCGGGCGGCGCCTCGGGCCGGGCTGCCGGCCGTCCCTGTTCCACCTCGTCCACCAGCTCGAGCAGGGGCATTGCCCCTTCGTCCTCGGTGGCCACCGGCTGAAGAGCAGGCGGGGAGAGCCGGACTGTCGGGGGCGGCGTAGGGCGCCTAGGGGGGGACGCCGGTTGCGGGGCGCTGGGCGCGGGAGTCCTGACGGGTACGGCAGGCGGGGGGGCGACGGGCGCAGTGACCGCAGCAGGCACGGGCGCACGAGGGGAGGGCACCGGCGTGTTGAAAGAGACTGCGGGGTTCGGCCCCGGGCTGACCGGCTTCGGTCGCGGGGCGACGAGGAATGGGCTCGGCGATGGAACCGGCCTCGGCTGCGGCACCGGCGTCGTCGGTGCCACGGACGCGGCCACCGGCACCCGGACTGCGCCGCTGGAGGTGAGGCTGGGTGCCGCCTCCGTCTGACGGCGAGCGGGCGGGCTCGGCGGAACGGGTACGGGCACCCCTCCCGTGGGGGGCCTCGGGAATTGAAAGCCCCGAATGCCGCCACTCCCCGGGGGTGAGGTGACCGGGAAGGGCGGCAGCGGCGTCACCACCTCCTCCACCAAGTCCTCGTCGCCGACGGTTTCCACCGGCTCCTCAACAGAAGCGTCGGCGGAGAGCGGTTCCGGCCAAGGGTCGAGGCCGCCCTCGCCAAGCATTTCGCCGGAGTTCGCGAATTGTTCGGCCCCCAGGACGGGCGGCGCCGCCGAGCCGGGGGCCCAAGTGGAGGGTGGGCTGTGCCTCCCGGCGGCCGGGGAACCGTCCGGCTCCTCACGCGGAGCGGCTGCCTCGACCGGGACGTCTTCGACTGGGAGCTCTGCCTGAGGCGTGAAGCCGACCGGCGCCCTAGCCTCGGGTGGTAGCGCTTCGAAGGGAATTGGCGTCAAAGGGAGCGCGCCCTCGGTGGCCAACATCGCTGGCGCAAGCGCTTCCAGGGGAAGCGGCGCCGGCGCGAGGGGCATGGCGCCCTCCATCCCGGTGGGCTCCATGGGGGGGAAGGGCATTGGGGCAGGCGTCAGCGCAACAGCCCCCTCGTCCGCGAGCATCTGCGGCGCGAGCGTTTCCAGCGGAAGCGGCTCCGGCGTCAAGCGGACGGCCGAATCATCCTCGGCCAGCGTCCCGGGCATCCGCACCTCCAGCGCGGGCATCGGCGCCGGCGTCAGGGGAATTGCGCCCTCGTTTTCGGCCAACGCCTCGACCGTGCCTTCAGAAGCGGGCTCCGTCGTCTCGAAGCCCGGGGCCTCTGCAGCTTGGACGGCGGAAGGCGCTTCTCCGGACGGCACAACCCAGGGGACATCGGGAGCCGACAACAACCCGCTGAGGGCATCTGCGCTCGGCGCCGCCTCGGTGAGGTCCGCCAGTCCCTGCGCCTCGAAGGCGATGTGGCCAGGGTCTGGCGGCAACTCAATGCCCTCGTTGCCGTCGCGTGCGTAGGAGATGAATTCCGCTGCTGCCGCCAGCTGCAGCGGCTCATCCGGAGCGCCGCCCAACTCCATGGAGGGGACTTCCGGTTGAGGTCTAGCGGCCGGCGCCTCGTCGAAGGGCGCGGGCGGAGGGGCCTCTAGCCCCGGGTCCGTTGGGCGATCGGCCGCCGCGTCCGACCAGGCAGGCGCGTCCAGCGCAGGACCGCCCCAGGAGGACGTTGTCGCGCTCGGGGGATGGTCGATTGAGGGGCCGGTCCAAGACTCTGGCCCCTTTGTCCCCACCGGGGCCGCAGAGGGCAGCTCCGGACCCCGCGCCCTCGGCAGCTCCTCCTGGGGTAGGGTGGGAATTGGGACCGCCTCCGCCGACTCGACTGGGGTGGCGGAAGTCGCCGGCTCAGGACCGGCTTCCGCTTCGGCCGCGAAGGGCGGGGCCAGTTCGACGTTGGGTGGCTCCGGGGGCAGTCCCAGCTGGCGCCGAAGCGCCATCCACCGGGCTGCTTCGAGCTCGGTGAGCGCGCTGAGGCTTCGCTTCTCGCTGAGGGTACGCAGCTCGCGAATTGCTGCGCGGGTGTCGGACATCCGTCGCTCTGTAGCAGCCGGCTCCCAGTGGAAGGCGGGCCGCCCGGTCGAAGAGGCCCAGGGAGTGTACGGCCTTTTTCGTCTCCGGGCAGTTTGCCGACCGCTGTCGGATGTTTGGCGCGGATGTGGGTTTCAGGTGGAAGCCCTGAGGGGAATCCGTTACGACGCCACTGTGGGGCCCCCCCAGCGCCATCAGGGTTGCGGATGTGTCACACGGCGGCGGCTTGCCCACACCCATCGGTGTAGCGCAGAACTCCGGGGGCCACCCGGCATCTCGCGCCCACAAGGGAGTACGTCCCCGTGCCCAGCCCAAGCATCGCGCAGCTCGCCATCAACACGCTGCGGACACTGAGCATTGATGCGGTCCAGAAGGCCAACTCGGGCCACCCTGGGGCGCCGATGGGATTCGCACCGGTCGCCTACGCGCTGTGGCGTGACGTCCTGCGGTATGACCCAACGCAACCGCTCTGGCCGAACCGGGACCGCTTCGTCCTCTCCAATGGCCATGCCTCGATGTTGCTGTACTCCACCCTCTTTCTCGCCGGGGTGCGGGAGGTGGACAAGGCCGGAAAGGTCGGCACGGGTCCAGCGGTGTCCCTGGACGACATCAAAGCCTTCCGGCAGCTCGGGAGTCGGACGCCGGGTCATCCGGAGTACGGCCTGACCACCGGCGTGGAGGCCACCACCGGGCCTCTCGGGCAGGGTGCAGGCAACAGCGTGGGAATGGCCATTGCCTCACGCTGGCTGGGCACGCATTTCAACCGCGCGGGGAAGACACTCTTCGACTTCAACGTCTATGCCTTCCTGGGCGACGGCTGCATGATGGAAGGAATCTCCTCCGAGGCCTCGTCGCTCGCTGGCCACCTGAAGCTGTCGAACCTCTGCTGGATTTACGACAACAACTACGTCACCCTCGACGGGAAGGCGGCCCTCTCCTACTCCGAGGACACTGCCGCGCGCTTCGGCGCGATGGGCTGGGCGGTCACTCACGTCGATGATGCGAACGACCTGGAGAAGCTGGCCGCAGCGTTTGCCTTCTTTCGCCAGACGCGCGACCGGCCGACGCTCATCATCGTCGACAGCCACATTGGCTACGGCGCGCCCAAGAAACAGGACACCAGCGCCGCCCACGGCGAGCCGCTGGGAGAGGAGGAAGCCCGCGCGGCCAAGCGGGCCTATGGGTGGCCGGAGGACGCGCAGTTTCTCGTTCCGGACGGGGTTCGCGAAGACTTCGAGCAGGGACTGGGGAGGCGGGGCCGGGCGGCCCGCGAGGCCTGGGAACGCATGTTTCTCGAGTACCGCCGCGAATACCCTGACTTGGCGCACGAAGTGGACTGCATCGACCGACGAGAGCTACCGGCGGGCTGGGAAGCTGCCCTCACCGCCTTCCCTGTGGACGCCAAGGGGATGGCGACGCGCGAATCCTCGGGCAAGGTGCTGGAAGCCCTGGGCCAGCGGATTCCGTGGATTGTCGGAGGCGCCGCAGACTTGAGCGGCTCCACCCGGACCGCCTTCAAAGGCGAAGGCCCGATGGAGGCAGACCACCCAGCGGCGCGCAACATCTACTATGGGGTCCGCGAGCATGCCATGGGAGCTGTCGTCAACGGCATGGTGCTCAGCGGCCTTCGAGGCTATGGCGCCACCTTTTTTACCTTCACCGACTACATGCGCACGCCCATCCGCCTCTCGGCGCTGATGGAGATTCCCTCGCTGTGGCTGATGACGCACGATTCGATTGGCCTCGGTGAGGATGGGCCGACCCATCAACCCATCGAGCAACTGGCTGCGCTGCGAGCGGTGCCAGGGCTGTTGGTGTTCCGACCCGCGGATGCGAACGAAGTTGTCGAGTGCTGGCGGGTCGTCATGCAAACCACTCACCGCCCGTCGATGCTGGTCCTGTCCCGCCAGGCGCTGCCGACTTTCGACCGAAGCCAATTCGGCGCCGCCTCGGGGGTGGCCCGGGGCGCCTACGTCCTGGCCGAGGCAGCCGGCGGTTCCCCGCAGGTACTGCTGTTGGCGACCGGCAGCGAGGTGGCGATGGCAGTGGCAGCGCGAGCCCAACTCGCCGAGGGTGGCATTCGCGCCAGAGTGGTGAGCATGCCCTGCTGGCAGCTCTTCGAAGAGCAGGACGCCGCGTACCGCGAAAGCGTGCTGCCGGCCGCGGTGACCGCCCGGGTGTCGGTGGAGGCGGCAGCGGTCCAAGGCTGGGACCGGTACGTTGGCCCTCGGGGCACCATCATCGGCATGCGCAGCTTCGGCGCCTCGGCGCCCATCAAGGACCTGTACCAGCACTTCGGCTTTACGCCCGAGCGGATCGCCGAGGCGGCGCGGGCGCTGGTCCAGGGCAAGTGAGACAGCCCCGTGCGCCCGGCCTCGCTTTTCGCGGCGCTCCTTGTCAGAAGCAGTCCAGCGGCCAGTGCTGTCAGTCGAATGGGACGAAACGTTGGGAGACACCATGAATCGCGTTGAAGAACTCGGGCGTGCCGGCCAAAGCGTCTGGCTGGACTTCATGCAGCGCAGCCTGCTCACCACCGGGGCGCTGGGCAAGCTCATCGACCAGGACGGCATTCGGGGATTGACGTCGAACCCAACCATCTTCGAGAAGGCGGTGGCCGGAAGCGACGACTATGACGAACTTTTTGGTGCGCTGGCGCTCGAGCGGAAGACGGTGTCCCAGGCCTACGACGCATTGACGTTGCGGGACATCCGCGACGCCGCCCGTATCTTTCGCCCGGTCTGGGAATCCTCGGCCCACCGCGACGGCTACTGCTCGCTGGAGGTTTCGCCCAAGTTGGCCCACGACACCCAGGGGTCCATCGAGGAGGCGCGGCGCCTGTGGAAGGCGCTCGGTGCGCCCAATGTGATGATTAAAATTCCCGGAACGCCCCAAGGCGTTCCGGCCATCGAGCAGTGCATCAGCGAAGGCATCAACATCAACGTCACGCTTCTCTTCAGTCAGGAAGCGTACGTCACCGTGGCCGAGGCTTACCTGCGTGGGTTGGAGCGACGTGCCAAAGCAGGCCTGGACGTCGCGGAGCTCGCCTCGGTCGCCAGTTTCTTCGTCAGCCGCATTGACTCCGAGGTGGAAAAGCGCGTCGGCAAGGCCCGCGCTCAGGGCGTCGACCAACGCCGTGGCCAGCTGTTCGACGGCGTGCTGGGTCGAGTGGCCATCGCCAATGCCAAACTCGCCTACCGCCTCTACCAGGGCCTCTTCAGCGGTCCCCGGTGGCAGGCGCTGGCCGGCAAGGGGGCGCACACCCAACGGGTGCTGTGGGCCAGTACTGGAACCAAGAACGCCCAGTACTCGGACGTCCTCTACGTCGAGGAGCTCATCGGCCCGGACACGGTGAACACGGTTCCGCCGGCGACTCTCGACGCCTTCCGCGACCATGGAAAGGTGCGCCAGAGCCTCACCGAGGATTTGAAGGGCGCCGAGAATGTCATGCGCACCCTGGAGCAATCGGGCATCTCCATGAAGGAGGTCACCGACACCTTGGTGACGGAAGGGGTACAGAAATTCGCCGAGTCCTTCGACGACCTCTTCCAGGCCATTGCCGACAAGCTGCGCACTCAGGGAGGAAAGGCATGAGCGGGCACCGGGAAACGCCAGGCCAGGGGAAGCCGTGAACGCGTCTCCGGCGACGAGAGGGGCTGAGGTGCGGGTGGGCGACCCCTGTGTGGTGGTGATTTTTGGCGCCTCCGGCGACCTCACCCAGCGCAAGCTGGTCCCAGCGCTGTTCAACCTTCAAAACCAGGGCTTCCTTGCCCGGGACATTGGCGTGGTGGGCGTGGCGCGCTCGGAAATGTCCCACGCCAGCTTCCGAGAGAAGACCAAGCCCGACGAGAAGGCCCTGGCGACGGACGAGGCGCGGCGCGCATGGAGCGGCTTGTCCGAGCGGATTTTCTATCTGACCGGCGACGTCGCTCGGCCTGAGACGTTCAAACATTTGCGCGAGTTTCTCTCCAAGCTCGACGCGCAACTGAAGACGCCCGGCAACTACATGTTCTACCTCTCGGTGGCGCCAGAGTTTTTTGCGTCCATCGTCCAGGGGCTGGGGGGCGCCGGGCTTCTCGAAGAGAGCGGCGGACACTGGCGGCGGGTGGTCATCGAGAAACCGTTTGGGCATGACCTGCCTTCCGCCATCAAACTCAACCAGGACCTCCGCGCGGTGGTGGGCGAGCGGCAGATTTTCCGCATCGACCATTACTTGGGCAAGGAGACGGTCCAAAACCTCCTCGTTTTCCGTTTCGGCAACAGCATTTTCGAGCCGATTTGGAACCACCACTACATTGACCATGTGCAGGTGACCGCGGCCGAGGAGCTGGGCGTCGAGGCTCGCGGTGGGTACTACGACAATGCCGGCGCGCTGCGCGACATGGTGCCCAACCACATCGCGCAACTGGTCAGCCTTGTGGGGATGGAACCGCCCATCTCCTTCCATGCCGACGCGGTGCGAGACGAGCAGGTCAAGCTCCTCAAGTCCATCCAGCCGCTCTCGCCGGAGGATGTTCTGCATGCTGCGGTGCGAGGCCAGTACGGCCCGGGACAGGTGAAGGGGCAGAAAGTCCGCGGCTACCGCGAGGAAGAAAAGGTGTCGCCGGAGAGCACCACCGACACCTTGGTGGCGATCCGCCTCTACATCGACAATTGGCGCTGGGCGCACGTCCCGTTCTACGTGCGGACCGGTAAGCGGATGCCGAAGCGGGTGACGGAAATCGTCATCCAATTCAAGACTGCTCCCTTCATGCTCTTCACCCGCACCTCGGTCAGCCACCTCACCACCAATCGACTCTTCGTCCGCATCCAGCCGGACGAAGGCATTTCACTGCGCTTCGGGGCAAAGGTGCCCGGGCCCATCCTCGAGATGGGAGCGGTGAAGATGGACTTCCGGTACGTGGATTGGTTCGGGGCCAAACCCAGCACCGGATACGAGACCCTCCTCTACGACGCGATGGTGGGCGAGGCGACCCTCTTCCAGCGAGCCGACATGGTCGAGGCTGGCTGGAGAATGGTGCAGCCGCTGATTGACGTCTGGAAGGCGCTGCCGCCGCGGGACTTTCCCAATTATCCGGCCGGCAGCTGGGGTCCGGCGGAGGCCGACGCTCTCCTGGAAAAGGACGGGCGGCACTGGGAAAACGGGGACACATGATTGTTGCCGGTGACATCGGCGGGACCCACGCCCGAATGGGGCTCTTCGAGGTCCGCGATGGCACGCCGGTCCTGGTGACCGAGCGCAATTACCGGAGTCGCGAGTTTTCCGGGCTCGAACTGGTGGTGCGGATGTTCGTCGAGGAGTGCTCGCCCGAGGCCAGCGGGGCGGCCTTTGGCCTGGCCGGCCCGGTGCGTGACGGCCGCGTCCGGACGCCCAATCTACCCTGGGACGTGGATTGCCGGGTGTTGGCCTCGGAGCTCGGGCTGGAGCAGGTCTCCCTCATCAACGACTTGGAGGCTTTGGCTTACGGAATCCCGTCGCTGGGACCATCGGATTTGGCGGTCCTCAACCCGGGTGTCGACAGCGAGGGAAACCGCGCCGTGGTCGCAGCCGGAACCGGCCTCGGCGTCGCTGGCCTCATTTGGGACGGTCAGCGCCATCGGCCGTTCGCGACCGAGGCCGGGCACACCGACTTCGCGCCGCGAAACGCGCTCGAAAGCGAGCTGATGCTCCATCTGTCGAAGCGCTTCGGCCGGGTGAGCAACGAGCGGATTCTCTCTGGAGCTGGGTTGAGCAACGTCTACGACTTCCTTCGAGACAGCGGCCGGGGAGAGGAGCCGGCCTGGCTCGGCGAGCGATTGGCCGAGGAGGACCGGGCCAAAGTCATTTCTCAGTGCGGGTTGGACCAGTCGAGCTCGTTGTGCTCTCAAGCCCTCGACCTGTTTGCCTCGGTGTACGGCGCGGTGGCGGGCAATGTGGCACTGGTCTTCTTGGCCATGGGTGGCGTCTATCTCGGCGGCGGTGTCGCTCCCAAGTTGCTGGCTCGGCTGCAGGACCCGCGGCTGTTTCGCACCGCCTTCGTCGACAAAGGGCGGTTCAGCCGCGCGATGGAGCAGGTGCCGGTGCGGGTGGTGCTCGATGACCGGGTCGGGATGCGCGGCGCCGCGCGGGTCGCCCTCCAGGGGCTCCAGAGGTGAAAATTGTCCCGTCCATTTTGGCTGCCGACTACTGGCGGCTCGGCGAGCAGGTCGCCGACGCGGAACGGGGCGGCGCCGAACGCTTCCACATCGACGTCATGGACGGGGCGTTCGTCCCGAATTTCTCGTTGGGGATTCCCATCGTCGAGGCGATGCGGCGAGGGACCAACCTCCCGTTGGAAATTCACCTGATGATTGAGAGGCCCGAGAGGTACACCGAAGCCTTCATCCAGGCTGGAGGCGACTTGCTCATCCTTCACCAGGAGGCAACGCCACAGCTGCACCGAGCAGTCCAGCAGGTGCAGGCCCTCGGCAAGGCGGTGGGAGTGGGGCTCAATCCCGCGACGCCTCTCAACACCATCGAGGACATCGTGGATGAGCTCGACCTCTTGCTGCTGATGACCGTCAACCCCGGTTTCGGCGGACAGCGCTTCATCACCTCGGTCCTCTCCAAGCTGCAGCGGGCCCGCGCCCTGCTCCAGGAACGTGCGCCCGGCTGCGAGCTTGAGGTCGACGGCGGCGTCGACGCGACGACTGGACCGCTGGCGGTTGCTGCCGGCGCGGATGTCCTCGTGGCTGGGACCTGCATCTTTGCCCATGCCGGCGGCCCAGCGGCGGGCGTCCGGGCGCTGCATGCGGCCTGCGCCCGAGGGCCGGCGGCGGCCCTCTAACGTCGAAGGGGCCGGTGCAGCGGCTTTTGCTCAAATGCCGCGGAGCACGGTGGCTTTTCCGACGCGGCCCAGCGCGAGAATGGTGGCGGCGGTCCGCAACAGCACCTGGCGGCTGCGCGAGACTTGGGCCACCCTCTCGTAGGCGTCCTTCATGGCGCGCTCCAGCTCAGCATTCACGCGTTCCTCATCCCAGGCGAGGTGCTGAAGGTTCTGAACCCACTCGAAGTAGCTCACCGTAACGCCTCCCGCCGAGGCCAGAATGTCCGGCACGACGACCACACCGCGCTTCTCGAGCAGCGCGTCGGCGTCCGCTTCGGTCGGGCCGTTGGCCGCTTCGAGGACCACCCGGGCTCGGACCTCCGCCGCGATGTCACGGGTGAGGACGCCGCCCAGGGAAGCGGGCACCAGGACGTCGCAGTCGGCGGTGAGGACTTCGGCCGTGGTGCATGCCTTGCCCCCGGGGAAGCCCCGGACGGCTCCGAAGCGCCGGACATGCTCGAAGAGGGAGGGCAAATTCAGTCCGGACGCCTCTTGGACCCCGCCCGAGACGTCGCACACCGCGACCAGGTGAGCCCCGCCCTCGGCGAGCGCGCGGGCGGCGTGGGAGCCGACATTTCCAAAACCATGCACCGCCACCCGGGCCCCTTCCAGCGGAAGCGCCAAGTCGCGCAGCACTTCACGCGCGACGTAGAGCAGTCCCCGCCCGGTGGCGGCCTCCCGTCCGCGCGAGCCTGCGAGTTCGAGCGGCTTCCCGGTGACCACCGCCGGGGCGTGGCCGTGGTGCTTACCGTATTGGTCCATCACCCAGGCCATCACCTGGGGATTGGTGTTGATGTCCGGTCCCAGCACGTCGCGGGTAGGCCCGAGGACGTCCGCCAGCTGGTCCACATATTTGCGCGTCAGCCGTTCCAGCTCCTTGCTGCTGAGCTGCGCCGGGTCGACGGCGACGCCGCCCTTGCTGCCACCAAAGGGCAGGTTCATGACTGCCGTCTTCCACGTCATCAGCGAAGCGAGCGAGACCATCTCCTCGCCGTCGACGCCGGCGTGGTAGCGCAAGCCCCCCTTCATCGGACCGCGGCTGTTGTCGTGCTGCACGCGCCAACCGGAGAAGGTGTGGACTTCCCCGGCGTCCATCTCGATGCTGACCTGGACTTTCATCTCGCGCAGCGGCGAGGAAAGCAGCGTCTCGATGTGGCCACCGAGGTCCATCAGACGGGCCGCGGTCCGGAAGTAGTGGTTGGTGGCGGCGAGGGACATCGACTAGCGGCGGCGCGCTCGCTCGATTTTCAACGTCTTCCCTTGATGGCTCTGGCCATCGAGTTTCTCGAAGGCCGGCGCATCCCCCTCGGCGACGAAGACGTAGCTGTATGTTGGTCGGAGCTCGACCCGGGCCAGTTTCCCGATTGGGGCGCCCAACGCTTCCAGCGCCGCGCGAAGTCCGGCGTCGTCGAGTCCCTCCGCCGAGCCGAGGTTGAGCCAAAGGCGCACCTGTCCGGCGACTTCGCCGCGTGGGCGCCGAGGCGCCTCGGCAGCGGTGTCGGGGGGGCGGTCACGCCGGGGAGGCCGCTCGCGGCGACCGGCAGACGGCTTCGGCCCACGCTCGGAGCGCTCACCGCGCTCGCGCTTGGGCTCGCGGGGAGGGAGGCCGGCAGCGCGCTCTTCAGCCAAGACGGCCTGCGCTTTGTCGACGCGCAGATGGTGGAAGAAGGACTTGAGAAGAAAGCCAATCAAGTCATCGGCGTCGGTTCGGGCCTTGAGCGCGCCTGCCAGGGCGAGGTAGCCCTCATAGACGCTCGAGGCGGCGGCCTCCTTGATGTCCCGCACGTGGCGCTCGGTCCACAGCTTGAGGGCCTCTTCCGGGCTGGGCATCTGGCGCTTTTCGAAGACAATGCCGTACTTCTTCTCGAGCGCAGAAAGCGTCCCCAGTTCCCGGCCGGAGATGAGGTTGATGGCGACGCCCTTCTTTCCAATGCGGCCCGTCCGACCGACGCGGTGCAGATACACCGCCGGGTCCTCGGGCAGCGAATAGTTGATGACGTACTGCAGGTCGGAGATGTCGATGCCCCGCGCGGCAATGTCGGTTGCAACCATGAAGGCGACCTCGCCCCGCTTCACCTTGGCCATCACCCGCTCCCGCTCGGACTGGGGGAGGTCGCCGTTGAGGAGCTCGGCGTCGAACCCCGTTCGGTTCAACACCGCGGTCACCAACGCCGTGTCGTCGCGCGTGTTGCAGAAGATGATGGCATTGTCCGGCTCCTCCATCTCCAGCACGTAGACCAGGTTGCGCGGCTTGGGGTAGGCGTCGGTGACGTCGTAGCGGATGTGGTGGATGTGGTCGACGGTCAGAACATCCCCGGAGAGGAGCAGCGCTTCGGGGGAGGTGGTGTACTTGGCGATCAGTCGCTGGATGTCGGGGGGGACCGTGGCGCTGAAGAGCAGGACCTGCCTTCCCTGAGGCAAGCAGTCGAGAATGCGGGTTACCTCCTCGAAAAAGCCCTGGTTCAACATCTCATCGGCTTCGTCCAACACCACGTGCCGGCAACCTTCGAGCTTCAAGTTCTTGCGGCGAATGTGGTCGTAGACGCGTCCTGGGGTTCCCACCACGATGTGAACGCCGGTCTCAAGCGCGTCCTCCTGGGCCTTCATCGAAGCGCCGCCGTAGATGGCCGCCACCTTGATGCCCCGGTACTTCCCCAGGTCTCCGACCTCGGCTGCGACTTGAAGCGCGAGCTCCCGCGTCGGACAGAGCACCAAGGCCCGAACTTCCTTGTCCTTGGGGTCGATGCGCTCGAGCAACGGGAGGCCAAATGCCGCCGTCTTTCCGGTGCCAGTCTTGCTTCGGACGATGAGGTCTCGGCCGGCGAAAGCCGGGGCGAAGGCCTTGGCCTGAACTGGGGTCGGCCGTGCGTATCCGCGCTCGGCGAGGGCTCGCCGAACTTCGGGTGAAATTGGGAGGTCGTCGAAGCCGATGTCCGCGACGTAATCCTGGGGACCGTCGATTGGCGAACCATCCTCGGCGTCTTCGGGAGGTGGCGTCGACGAGGACGCGGGAAAAGTGTCTGTCATCTGTGGAAAGGGGGCTTAATCCCTGGCCGGGTCTCTGGCAATGTCCCGGCCCGGTAACGCATGCCTACGCCGCGCACACCGAAAGCGCCGTCCAAAGCGAAGCGCCGCCCGCCGAAGGCGCGAGCCACGTCGCGGCGGAAGCCAGCGGCGGTGGTCAAGCCGGTGAAATCCCAACCGACGCGCGCGGCAACGCCGGCTCCACCGACTCCAGCGCAGCCGGTGAAATCCCAATCGACGCGCGTGGCAACGCCGGCTCCGCCGACTCCAGCGCCGCCGACTCCAGCGCCCGAGATGGCGGAGGTGGTCAAAGAACCCCACGCCCAGCCGAGGGTGGAGGGTTCCCGAGAGCTCGAGCGTGCAGACCCGTTGCGGGCCTACATGGCCGAGGTGCAGCGCCACCCGCTGCTGAGCCGCGAGGCGGAGACCGCTCTCGCGCGTCGCTACCGCACTGCCGGGGACCTCGACGCCGCGGCGCAGCTGGTGTCTGCCAATCTTCGCCTGGTGGTGAAGCTCGCCCACGAGTACCAGCGCAACCCGATTGCTCTGCTTGACCTCATCCAGGAAGGCAACATCGGGCTGATGCAAGCGGTCAAGAAGTTCGACCCGGAACGCGGTGTGAAGCTGTCCACCTATGCCGCGTGGTGGATTCGTGCCTACTTGCTCCGCTACATCATGGACAACTGGAAGATGGTGAAGCTGGGCACCACTGAGGCCCAGCGGAAACTGTTCTTCAAGTTGCGCCAGGAGCAGCAGCGGCTGGCCTCTCAGGGCGTGGAGCCCAGTCCGAAGCTGCTGGCCGAGCGCCTGCACGTCACCGAGAAGGACGTGGAAGAGATGGACCAGCGCCTCGGTCAGGACGAGGTGTCCCTCGACGCCCCGATCGGCGAAGACGGGAAGACCACCCGTGCCGAGCGCCTCATGCCAGCAAGCTCGGTGCAGGGAGCCGACGAGCAGCTCGCCAGCGAGGAAGTGAAGCGGCTGTTTCGAGACAAACTCAACAATTTCGCCCGCGACCTGGATGGCAAGGACAAATACATCTTCGACAAGCGCCTCATCGCCGACGAGCCGATGACGCTTCAGGACATCGGCACGCACTTTGGTGTCTCACGGGAGCGAGCTCGCCAGATTGAGGCACAACTCCTCGGGCGGATGCGCGACTACCTGCGCCGCGAGATTCCAGACTTCGACGTGGTCGCCAAGCCGGAGTTGTGACTGTGGCCGGCGAGCGTCCAAGGGACCGGGGAAGCCCGGGGTCTAGCTCAACCCCCGGGTTGTTCCCGCGGCCGGCGCGGGTGTTCCCATTGCGGCCAGCGGCCAGCAGGGGAGAGGACGTCCAAGGCGCTACCGAATCCGCAGATTGTCGAAGTGGACTGGCGACTCCCAGCCTGAGAAGGCGAAGTAGCTGTGCGACGGTCCAGTCAGCGGCGCCGGGTCATTGAAGTTGAGAAACGGTCTGCCGTCGAGGCTCCAGGAGACCTCGCCGCCCTTGCGCTGAATGAGCCAGTGGTAATGCCGGCCCGGCTCGACGATGGGTGCCGAGCGCTCGGCGATGTTTGAGCCATGCTCTTGCTGGCGAGCGAGCACGCTTTTGGTGTTACGCCAGCCGCCGAAGACGAAGACGTATCCGCTGGCTTCATAGGCCGCCTCGGGCGACCCGGCGTGCGCGCTGCGGCCATCTCCCCACGCCTCGACCTTGATGTCGCCGTCGGGGCTGTCGGTCCAGGCGTCGAACTCGATGGTGGCGTCCTCGGGAATGGGATGCCGTAGCCACACCGGGTGGTTGTGTGCGCGCTCCACTGTGAGGACGCCTTTTTCCAGACGCACCGCCGTGGGGTCAGTGGCAAGCCAGTCCTTTCCCAGCGCACCCCGCTCGAAGTCATCGCTGAACGGCCCTGGTCCAAGCTCAGGCACCACCGCCTCGGCGGGGAAGGGAGCAGCGTCCAAAGGCGTGACTCGGAAGTTGTCGTAGTAGACGTCTCCCTCGACGCTGGAAAGTCCGACCCGGTCGTGCCATGGACCGTGCAACGGGTAAGGGTCTCGGAACTCAACAATCCGCTGGCCGTCGACCCACCAGCGCAGGGTCTCGCCCCGGCGTTCCACGCGCATCCGATAAACACGACCCGGTTCGATGGAAACCGGTGGGCCCTCCACCCGGACGCCCGAAGTCGGTCCATAGCCGACGGCGGTCAGCGAGTTGGCACCGGCGGCACGGGCCTTCTCCTGCCAGCGTTGAAGCGTGGGAGCGTTCTCATCCAGACGAACCAGCGTCGCCGGCAGCCGCCCCGGGACGCCCACCGCCGCCCAGGGCGCGTAAACAAGTTCATACCCGGAGAGATGGTCGTACCCGTTGCCAAAGAGTTCCACCCGGATTTCTCCCTCCTGGGTGGGGGCGCGGGCATCGAATTCCACCGACACGTTGTCCGGCAGGTTGGCCTTTAGCCACAGCGGGTTGTTCTTCGTCCCCGGAGAGAGCAGCTCGCCATTCAACACCCGCGGGAAGCCCCCGAGGCTGTGGTAGTGCGCCTGCACCGTGCCTGGGTCGGAGAAGGTGTCGAAAAAAGGGAGAAGCACGCCCGCCTCGGGGAGGGGGCGAAAGGGCCGGATGATCAAGGGAATGTTCACCACGATGACAATCGCGGCGAGCACCAGCCAGCCACGTCGCCCAAGGCGATTGTCGGAAGCTGCAGGAGTGCTGGAGGCCGATTTCGCTGCGCTCATCCGTCGGTCCGCTTCCAGGCCCTCGGCGGCGCAGGGTCGCCGTTGCGCGCCCCAGTGTGGGTTTTCATCGAGGCCGCGAGTTGTACCACCGCTCCGCCAAAAGCCAGTGCGCCTGCGGCGGCGAGCAGCCACACCGGGTGCGTCAGGGTGAGCCCGGTCACCGCCGGAACTGCGCGCAGCAGCCGCAGCACGCCGAGCAGGAGCAGCGCCGCTCCGCTGCTTGCCGCCACCAGGACCCGCAGCGGCCGGTGCAGCACGGCAGCCACGGCACCTGCCAGAAGGGCTGCCGGAACGAAGCCCAGGAGAAAGCCCGTATTTCCGACCAATTCCCCGAAGGCCAGCCCTACCGGAGCCCCGAAAGCGATGGCCACGACCACCGACGGCGCCAGTGCGCCGAGGCCAAAAAGAACCACCGCCGAGCCGACGGCGACGGCCGTCTCACTGGCAGGGAGCCCGAGCGGTCCTGCCAACGCCGCCCCCCAGAGTAAGCCCAACAGTGCCCCCACCGGGGCGGCGATGACCCGAAACGCCTTTCCACCGCCGGCCACCAGCAGGAAGGCACCGAGCAGGGCCGCCGCCGCCGCCAGCACCCAGGGCAGACGGCTAGACAGCGAGAGCCATGCGGACGGGTCCGGACTGCGGAAGACGCTGAGTGCGTCGCTGAGCCACGGGGGATTCACGGGTGTGCGCTGCGAACAACGGCAAGCAGAATGAGAGCGAGCACCAACACCAGGGCGAGGGCGCCGAAGACGAGCACCGGCCATGCCACGTCGGTGCGGCGAAGAAGCTCCTTGGCCTCGGCCTCGACGGCCGGTGAGGGAGGAGCCAGGGCCACGGTCGCTGCCAGACGGCGCGCCGCCACCACGTCACCAGCGTCCAGGGCTCGCCATGCCGGCAGGAGGGGCTCGCTTCGTTGCTCGCTTCTTTCGGTCTTGGCCATGTGCGCCCGGGCTCTATAGCGCAGGAATGGGCGCGCCCGTCGATGGTATCTCTCCTAGACCCTATGGGCATTCCCCCCCTTCCACGGCGAGCCGTGCTCGCCGCCCTGTCGGCTCTGCTGCTGCCGAAGCGGGCTGACGCCTTCGGGGATGGCTCGCGCTTCGTTCCAGCGGTGGCGCAGCACGGGGGCCGTTGGAATGCACGCCTGTCCGGGTTGCGCCGGCTCGCCTGGGAGCTCCAGCGACGCACGTCGGTTGAAGTGGTGGCCGAGGCGCGCCCTTTGGCGCTCAACACGCGCCTCTTCGACTTTCCCTTCCTCTACTTTGGAGGCGACGGGGACTTCCCGCCGCTGGCTTCAGCGGAGGTCGAGACGCTGCGGAGATACCTCACCTACGGCGGCTTCGTTCTGGCCGATGCCAACGACGGCTCGTCGGGGACTGGCTTCGACGCAGCCTTCCGCCGGGAGATGGCCCGAGTGCTTCCCGCCTCGCCGCTGCAGCCTCTTTCCTCCAATCACGTCGTCTTCAAGACGTTCTACCTTTTGGACTCGGCACCGGGACGGCTCTTCACCCACCCCCAGTTGCAGGCCGCCCTGATTGGCGGTCGGGCGGCCGTCCTGTATTCACAGAATGACCTGGCCGGTGCATGGGCCCGCGATGAAGGCGGTGACTACGCCTTCGAGGTGGTCCCGGGGGGGGAGGCCCAACGCGAACTTGCGGTCCGGACCGGCATCAACATCTGCATGTACGCGCTGTGCCTGGACTACAAGGACGACGCAGTCCACTTGCCGCTGATTCTGAAGAAGCGCAGATGAACGAGGCGGACTCGACGGCGTGGAAGCTGGTGAGTCTGTCACCACTGCCAAGTTGGGCCCTCGCGCTGCTCGGCCTGGCGGTGGCCTTGGGCGTGCTGCTGGCCGCGGCTGGTTTGCGGCGGGAACCGTCGCTCGGCCGACGCGCCGTCCTGCTCGGCCTTCGTACCGTCGCCGCGGCGGCGGCGCTGGCGCTGCTGCTGGAGCCGGGCGTGCGCACGCTTCAAGTCGCGCGCGTGAAGAACCGGGTGGCGGTGTTGGTGGACCGGAGCGCGTCGATGGAACTCCCGGTCGCACCCGGCGGAGGGACTCGAACCGCAGCGGTGGCCGAGGCGCTGGGACGCCTTGCGCCGGGGCTCAAAGCCCTGGAGGACCGGTTCAACGTGGAAGTGCTCGGCTTTGAGCCGGCCCTGGTCCCGGTGAGCGAGGAGATTCTTCGGGCTGCACCGGCCAAGGGGACACGCACCGACCTGCTCGGTGCCCTGCGCGCTCTGCGGGCAACGGATACCGGGGGAAGCCGCAAGCTGTCCGGCGTGCTGCTCTTCTCGGATGGGGCGGACAATGCCGAGCTCCAAGAGGGGGTCTCTCCACGCGTGAAGGCGGAGCTCGCGGCGCTTGGCTTTCCAATCTCCACGGTGCCGGTGGGAGACCCCTCGCTGCTCGACCTGGCCCTCGAAAACCTCAAGGTGGACGACTTCGCCTTCGTTCGAAATGCGGTCGCGGTGGAAGTCGAGCTTCGAGTCCGGGGCTTGCCCGGGCGCGACGTGCCAGTGACGCTGGAGCGCGAGGGCCAGGTCCTCGGGACGAAGAACATTCACGTCGCCGGAGCCGACGAGACGACGACCGTGTCATTCACCTTTACCCCAGACCAAACCGGGCGCTTCGTCTACACGCTCAGCGCGCCCGTGTTTCCTGGCGAAGCGGTCACCGAGAACAACACTCGCAGCTTCGTTCTCAAGGTGATTCGCGACCGCGTGCGCGTGCTGCTGGTGGTGGGGCGGCCGTCTTGGGACGAGCGCTTCCTACGCGGGCTCTTGCGTCAGGACGCGAATGTGGACTTGGTGTCCTTTTACATCTTGCGCACCAGCAGTGACGACCCACAGACGCGCAATCCCGAGCGCGAGCTGTCCCTCATTCCGTTTCCGATGGAAGAGATTTTCGATGCCAAGTTGAGCACCTTCGACGTCGTGATTTTTCAGAATTTCGGGCACTCCGACCCGCAGCTTTCCATCGCCCAATACGAAAGGAAGCTCGAGCAATACGTTGCCAATGGCGGGGCTCTGGTGGCCATCGGCGGCGACCGAGCCTTTGGTGACGGACGGACCAGTTACCCCATCCTTGACCGGGCCCTCCCGGTCGACGCAATCGGCCAAGCGGCGAGCGTCGCTCCCTACCGGGTGCACCTGACGGCGGAAGGACAGCGGCACCCGGTGACCAGCGTGTTCCCGACGGCCGCCGCCTCGCTCGCCGCCTGGGATGAATTGCCCGCTGGCTCCGGCGTCAACCTGGTCCGCGCCAAACCGGGGGCCACGGTGCTCCTCGACCATCCGGGCCTGCTGCTGGATGCTAAACCGGCCCCGGTGCTGGCACTGTGGGAGCATGGCCGTGGACGGGCAATGGCGCTGATGACGGATGATGCCTGGACGTGGGCCTTCACCGTCCACCGCAACGGAGAGCCGAGCCGACTGTACGACCGGTTTTGGGGCAATGCGCTGCGCTGGCTGGTGCGCGACCCGGACCTCACCACGCTTCAAGTCACTGCCGAGCCGCCCTCGGTTGAGCCGGGGACGGCTGTCGGGGCGGTGGTGACCGCCCGCGAGCCGGACTATCAGCCGGCAGCGGGTGCGGCCGTCACGCTCGAATTGTCGGCAGTCCGAGACCGCCGTGTCGTGGCCACCGCGCACACCACCACCGGCGCGGACGGCACGGCCCGGGTCAGCTTTCCGTCGCAGCCGGTGGGCGCCTACCGCGTCCATGCCGTGGCAAAAGCTGGCGACCGCGTGCTGGGCGAAGGCGAGGACGCGGTCGCGGTACGTACCCTTGGCCCTGAACTGACCGATGCGTCGGTGCGGATGGACCTCTTGAGCACGATCGCCCGGGACACGGGGGGCAAAGTGTACCGCTTGCCGCTGCAGTCCCTTCCCGACCTGCCGCTCCTCGACCCGCCCATTGTTGAGGTAGGCCGGAGTCGAGACCGGCCCCTCTGGGACCGCTGGGAATGGCTGTTGGTTCTGGCGACTGTGCTCGGCCTGGAATGGGTCCTTCGGCGCCGCTACGGGTACATCTAAATGCTTCACGCAGTCGCGGTCTTGCTGGTCGTCGCCGCCAACCCGGCCCAAGGCTGGCAAGAGCTTAAGTCGGTGCACTTCACGCTGCGCACGGACCTCGACCAGGCGACGGCGATGCAGGCTGCGATCGAAATCGAACGGACACGCGCCGCGCTGGTGGCCGCGATGTGGCCGCCCCTGCACGAGGCTGGCGTCGAGCCTGCCGACATCATCGTCTTTCGGGACCGGGCAGAATTCGAAAGGTACGCTGGTGCCGGAAGCCGCGGCATCTACTCGCACTCGGCACTTCCGCCACGCATCATCCTCTGGGGCAGCCCCGACCACTGGGGTCAGCGGATGGGAGCGGAGAACACCGTCATCGCTCCCACCGGCCGTCGCCGCGCGCCCGTGGTGGGGCAAGACGAACTCCTGGTTCATCTCCAACTGGCCAAGGAGGGGTCTTCCTCGGTCCTCCTGCACGAATTCGCACACCACATTGCCTCGGCCGTTTATCCGCGACTGCCGCTCTGGTTCTCCGAGGGCCAGGCGGAATTTTTTGAGTCGTTGAAGCTTTCCGAGGATGGCCGCAAAGCCACCATTGGGCTCATCAACCCTGGGGCGTGGATCGAATACCGGCGCATTCGATCGATCGACGTCATCGACGTCCTCCGCTGGAACACGCCGTTCATGGGGCTTTCCCAAAGCGAATCGATGGGGCTGTACGGGGCAAGCTGGCAGCTTTACGAATGGCTCTTCACAACGCACCCCGCCGAGCTGCGCTGTTTGCAGGAGCAGTTGGCGGCACGTGTCGAGGTGGCTCAGGGCTGGACCCGGTGCTTTCCGAACGTTGTCGCGGACCAACTGGGGACGGCGCTGTGGGAGTTCTCGCGCAACGGAACGCCGCGGCTGGTGGAGATTGAGGTGCCACCCTTGGGCGTCGAGATTACGGCACGCCCGCTGACCGAGGCGGAGCTGCACCTGCTTCACGCCCAGGTGGCGCTGGCTGCGCCCAAGCGGGAGGAGCTGCTTCGTGAAGCCGCTACCGAACTCAACCGCACGCTGGCGCTCGACCCGGCCTCCGTCGGAGCCCTCCAGCTGCTGGCTCCTCTGGTCCCTCCGCCGCAGCGACTCGAGCATGCACGTCGCGCAGTCGACGCCCATCCGGGGGACGGCTGGGCGTGGCTGCTGCTCGGTGATGCACTGTGGGATACGGCCGGTCCAGCTGGGGAGCGCTACCTTGCTTACAAGCGGGCAGTGGAGCTCCTGCCGGATAGCCCGCTGGTTCTCGCGCGGGCGGCACAGAATCTCCTCTCGCGCGACCAACGGCCAGAAGCGCTGGTCCTGGCTGAGCGAGCCGCCCAGCTCGCGCCATGGAATGGCGAAGTGCTCAGCATTGACGCGCTGGCCCTCGCTGCGGCGGGCCACTGTGCCGAGGGCCTCTCGGTGGCGAAACAGGCTCGGGAGCTGCTTCCCCCCGGAGAGACTGGTCTGAGCAGGGCGCTGGCGGTCGGCTTTAGCCGGGCCTGCCCCGAGTCATTCCCGCCCGACGGAGGTGTGACAACCGGCCAGCGCGATGGCACCGGGGGCTCGCGTTAGGCGGCGGTGGGGGCGAGCAAGTCGCGCTGGCCTGGTCCGCCGTGGGCCCTCTGCCCAGACCGACAGTTCCGACACCAGGACTGCGGAATTGGCCGACCCCTGACCAGCCGAATGCCGAAGTCGCGCTGGGTATCTCCCAGCCGCTGGCAGCGTGGGCAGCGTGTGCGCGGCGGCATTCCGGCTCGTTCCTGGGCCTTCTTTCCGTGCTCGACCACCAGCGCCAGGGCGGCCGCAAACCCCACCTTCCAACGTGAATCGACGTGGACGGTGCGCCGGGAACCGCGCCGCGGCGTGGGCGTGACCAAGTCGACACCGCCCAGCAGGCTGTGCTGTTCGATGATTCGGCCCGGATGGGTCGGCTTCCCTTCCATGAGAGGCACTCTCTCATGCCGGACTGACAATCCGTTCAGTATGCGGCCCACCCCGGTACGGACCGGGGTGATCGCTGACAGTTTGGACCGGAGACGTCGCTGACAGGTGGATTTGGAGCCGAGGAGAACGTCGAGGCGCGGGCGGCGGGCGCGGGCGGCGGGCCTCGGGGGGCGGCCATCGCCGCCGCCGCTACTTGGTAATGACGCCGCAGGCGATTCGGTCGCCGGCGGCCCCGGCAGGCTGGCTCTTGTAGTCGTCGGCCTTGGCATGGATGACCAGTGCCGTGCCGTCGTCATCCATCACCGTGTTCGTCCCTGGGGCCAAGGTGAGGTCCATGGCGAAAAGCTCGAAGTCGAGCTTTCCATTCTTCGGGATGACCAGGTTCGGCAAGTCTCCGGCGTGCGGGCCCGCGGCGTCCAGGATGCCATGCTCCTTCTTGGTTGGGTTGAAGTGCCCTCCCGAACTCTTGAAGGGGGGCTCGCACTTGCCAATCTCGTGGAAATGGATGGCGTGGGTGCCGGGCGGAAGACCAGTCAGACTCCCGCGCAAAAGAAGGCCGTGAGGGGTGTCCATCAAGACCACCGTTCCCACCAGTTTCCCCTTCTGGTCCTTGAGTTCGACGGTTTTTGTCGCGGGCGCGGCAGCACTTGCCGTCGGCGCTGGGCTTTGCCCGAGCGCCAGACTTGAACTGAGCAGGGCTGCCATCAGTCCGATGCGAACGGTTCGTCTCATCACGTACCTCCTAGAGAGAGGGCAGTCCTAACCCCACGGAGGGGCCACTGGCGACGCCAAATCCGTCGCCGCTCTCCAACACCATATCCAGAGGAATGGGAAGCGAGCGCGAGCGACCAAACGCGGGAGCCCACACCCCTTGCACCGCCGGACTGTTGACGAACCTCACGATGCACTCGAAGGCGGCGCGCCCGCTGCCGAGCCGATGGGCCCACGCTCGGCCGCCGGCCGAGAGATTCAAGACGGCCGGGCCAAGGCTCCTGACACGGCGAGCCACACCCGGTCCCTGCGCCCATACGCGCTGCGGGACTTCGAGCGGAGCGAAGCGGGCATGGCGGTGGGCTGGAACGCAGCCCGGCGCTGCCAGAAGAGCGGCCGAGAGCGGCAACTCGCGCAGGTTGAAGACCAGCTTGCACGGGTGAAGGTGGGGGTCGAAGCGGCCGTTCAGCCGATGGTCGCCGCGGGGAATGAGACGCCGGTCCAGGTAGCAAAAGGCCCGGGCCGAGTCGGGTACGCGGCTACGATGGCGCGCCCCGGCATAGCGGAAGAAGCGGCGAACAGAGGTTGCCTCAGCCCGCTTGGGAAGGCCCGGAGTTCGGCGAAGTCCCTCGAGCTTCGGGATGAGGGCGGCCGGAAGACCGAACCCCTTCGCGAAGCGCCTCATTTGGTGCGCCGGCGTCCTGAGGAAGGCATCGACCCGCTGCAGCAGTACCTCCGCGTCGGCATCGACCAGCAATTCGTCGAAGCGAGTCTTGAGTCCGCTGCAGTGCACTGGGACCAGCAGGTCGAGGGGTTCTCCGCGGGCGCGCCAAGCGGCGTCGAGCGAACGCGCTTCAGAGCTCGTCGGTCGAAGGTTCCATTCGGGCGCCTCAGGAACAAACCGCGTCTCCTCTCCAAACTGGAGTGTTTCGGCTGAGAGTCGCTGGCGGAACCGCGCCTGTCGGCGAGGGCCGGCACAACGCCAAACCGTGACGCAGGTTCGGACGCGCGTCTCTGCAAAGGCGCCAGAGCCGAGGTCCACCACGTGCTCCAAGGCGAACGACGTCATCAGACGCTGTCGCAGTGGCGCATAAAGGAAGGCGTCGAGCAGCGTGGCCGGGGTGACCCAGGCGAGCACCCCTTGCCGCTCCCGAAGGTGGTGGGCAGCCAGGAGGATGAAAAATGCAAAGTCGTCCCGAAGACTTGTCCCCGGGGGAAGAGCGTCTTTAAGACCGATGCGGCCGAGGAGCGCGGCGTAGGCTCGAGCGTCTCGCAGCAACGGAGAGGTCCCGTTGTAGGGCGGGTTTCCCAGCCAAAGCTCGACGTTCCCCGGGGGCAAAGCGGCTTGCAGCTCGGTCCAGCCCCCGCGCAAACCATCGCCGACGAGGACACGAGCCCGGGGAACCCGAGCGCGCGCCGCCCCGGCGAGGACCTCGGAGAGTTCCAGGCCGAAGAGTTGGGCCCTCGGGAGGCGCGCCGCTGCGGCGGCCAAGAATGCCCCGTCCCCACAGGCCGGGTCGACGATGGTCAGCGCTCCGGCCGGGAGCAAGGGAAGGGCCAAGTCGAGGACCGTTTCCACCAGCTCTGGCGGGGTGAGGTAGACGCCCTGCCGGCGGCGGTCCTCGGGCGCGAGCAAGGCGGTCGCTTGCCGTGGGGAGAGCATGGGAAGAAGCCCGGGAGGCTACTCCGCCGGCCCGACGGCTCCTCGAGCCCTCGCGTGGGGACGGAGGATGCGGGCCTTAGAAGGGCGACTGGCCCAGCGCGGGCGGGTCGGTCAGGGCGGGCTTGCGTCGCCCGGTCGTGTTACTTCGTCCACTGGCCCATGTCCTTCACCCATTTGCACCTCCACACGCTGTATTCCCTCCTCGACGGCGCGATTCGAATGAAGGACCTCATCAAGACGGTCCAGGCCAAGGGGATGTCCGCCGTTGCAGTGACCGACCATGGCAACATGTTCGGAGCCATCGACTTTTACCGGAAGGCCAAGGACGCCGGCGTCAAGCCCATCCTCGGGATGGAGGCCTATGTGGCCGGCGACAAAGGTCGCGCCGACCGGAACGAGAAGGTGGCTCACCATCTCATCCTTTTGGCCAAGAACGAGGAGGGGTACGCCAACCTCCGGATTCTCGCTTCGCGGGCTTACCTCGACGGTTTCTACTACCACCCACGCATCGACAAGCAGCTGCTCGGCGAGCACAGCGGCGGTCTGTTCGGCCTGACCGCTTGCCTCGGCGGCGAGATTACCGCCGCCTGTTTTCGGGGGGACATGGACCACGCTCGCCGGACGGCGCGCGAGTACCAGCAGATTTTTGCCCCGGACCATTTCTTCCTCGAGGTCCAGTCCAATGGGCTTCCCGAGCAGGAGCTCGCCAACACCAACCTCAAACAACTCTCTCGTGACGTCGGCGTGCCGCTGGTGGCCACGGCGGATGCCCACTACATCAAACGTGAGGACGCTCGGGCTCACGAGCTGTTGATGGCCATCGCCTCGGGCAAAACGCTGGCCGACAACAAGCGGATGAAGCACACCACCGACAAGCTCTACGTCACCAGCCCGGAGGAAATGCTGGCCTGCTTCGCCGACGTTCCGGAGGCGGTGCACAACACGATGCGCATCGCCGAGGCCTGCACGCTCGAATTGAAGCTGGGCAAGCCAATGCTCCCCACCTTCCGAGTGCCGGAGGCCCACACGCCCGACTCCTACATGGCCGAACTCGCCACCCGCGGGATGGAGGAACGCTTTCGGGAGCTGAGCTACCCCGTAGACCGCGAGACCTACCTGCATCGCCTCGGGACCGAGCTGGCGATGATTTCGGCGATGGGATTCTCCAGCTACTTCCTCATCGTCCAGGACTTCATCAACTGGGCGAAGCGCAACGCTATCCCGGTCGGCCCGGGACGTGGTTCAGGCGCAGGCTCTCTGGTGGCCTACGCGCTTCGCATTACCGACCTCGACCCGCTCCCCTACAACTTGCTGTTCGAGCGGTTTCTCAACCCAGAGCGCGTCTCGATGCCCGACTTCGACATCGACTTTTGCCAGGAGCGGCGCGACGAGGTGATTGAGTACGTCGCCGGCAAATATGGCCAAAACAACGTCGGCCAAATCATCACCTTCGGCTCGCTCAAGGCGAAGAGCGTGCTGCGCGATGTGGCGCGCGTCTTCGGTTTGCCCTTTTCCGAGGGCGATCGCATCGCCAAGCTCGTCCCGGAAATCCTCAACATCACCCTCAAGGAAGCCATCGAGAAGGAGCCGCGTCTTAAAGAGATGATTGACTCGCCCACCGTCTTGGGCACCCTCGAGGACGGACGGCAAGTCACCTCCAAGGAGCTGCTCGAGATTGCGCTTGCCCTGGAAGGACTCCACCGTCAGGCCGGCATGCACGCTGCCGGGGTAGTCATCGCGGACCAGCCGCTTTGGAATTATGTCCCCATCTATCAGCCGCCGGGCGAAAAGGTGCTCATCACCCAGTTCGCCAAGGATGAGGTGGAGGCCGCCGGACTGGTCAAGTTCGACTTCCTCGGACTGACGACCCTCACCGTCATCCAGCACGCACTGACGCTCATCAACCGCAACCGGCCGGTGGATCAGACACTGCAGGCCCATCAGATTCCCATCGCCGACCCGGCCACGTTCCAGCTCATCTCTCGGGGGGACACCGCGGGCGTCTTTCAGATGGAGTCGAGTGGCTTCACCGAGATGGTGATGAAACTCAAACCGACCTGCTTCGAGGACGTGATTGCGGCGGGTGCGCTGTACCGACCGGGACCGCTCGACTCGGGGATGGTGGATGTCTTCATCGCCCGCAAGCACGGGCGAGAGAAGGTCGTCTTCCCCCATCCGGCGCTCGAGCCAGTCCTCAAAGACACCTACGGCGTCATCGTCTACCAAGAACAGGTGATGCAGATTAGCCAGGTGTTGGGCGGCTACTCGCTGGGGCGTGCCGACCTGCTCCGGCGAGCGATGGGCAAGAAGAAGGCTGAGGTGATGCAGGCCGAACGGGCCGGCTTCCTGGATGGCTGCCGACAGAAGGGGGTGGAAGCGAAGGTCGCCGGAGAGATTTTCGACTTGATGGAGAAGTTTGCCGAGTACGGCTTCAACAAGTCGCACTCCGCCGCCTACGGGCTCATCACGGTGCAGACCGCCTGGCTGAAAGCTCACTACCCCACTGAATTCACGGCGGCGCTGCTCACCAGCGAAAAGGACAACACCGACAAGGTGGTGGCCCACATCGCTGAGGCGCGCGCCGCTGGATTGGAGGTGCTCCCTCCAGACGTCAACCAGTCGGACCTCGCCTTTGGGGCAGTGGACGGGAAAATCCGTTTCGGGCTGGGGGCCATCAAGGGCGTCGGAGAAAGCGCCATCGAGGCCATCCTCGAGGCGCGGGCCAACGGCCCCTTTCGAGACCTCTTCGATTTTTGCGAACGCGTCGATTCTCGACGGGTGAACCGAAAGGGACTGGAGGCGCTGGTCAAGGCCGGTGCCTTCGACTTCGAGCGCCGTCCGCGACGGCAGCTCTTCCTCAGTGTCGAGCGGGCGACGGAGCGCGGTGCGTCGGCGCAGCGCGACCGAGCGGTGGGGCAGTCATCGCTGTTCGGGCTGCTTGGGGCGGCGGGTCCCACCGCAACCAAAGTGGCCAGTGGCGAATACGTCCCAGCCGAGGAATGGCCCGAGAAGGAGCGACTGGCAGCCGAGAAGGAAGCCATCGGCTTCTACGTGTCTGGACATCCGCTGCACCAATATGAGCGCGAGCTACGGCGCTGGGCACGACCAGCCGCCTCCGTGCAACGTGCCCGGCGCGACGAAACGGTGACCGTGGCCGGCATCGTTGCCCAGCTTCGGGAACGGCCGACCAAGACTGGCAAACGCATGGCCTGGGTGACGCTGGAGGACCTGTCCGGTTCCGTGGAACTGGTGTGCTTCCCAGGCAAAGACGGCGGTCGAAGCGTGATGGGGAGGGACGGGAAGTGGACCAAGGGCGCAGCCCGGCCCGGGTACGAGGCCTGGGAGCACCTCCTCAAAGCAGACGACCCCATCCTGGTCACCGGGACCGTGCAGGTGAACATTCGCGATGAGGAGAACCCGGTCGCAGAGCTCATCGTCGAGCAGGTGCAGAGTCTCAAAGACGTTCGGGACAAGCGCCTCAAGCGCCTCGAGCTCCGGGTCCGCGCGGACCTGGTCACCGACGCGCGTTTGGAGGAGCTCTCTCGGCTTGCCCAATCGCAACCCGGTGCGACGCCGGTCGCGCTGTCCATTGTGTTTCCCGGGGAGGCTGAGGCCGTCATTGGTGCCCCGCTGAAGGTCGACGTGACGGACGAGCTCATCTCGCAGGTCGACCGGCTCTTCGGAGAAAAGGTCGTCGAGCTGGGCTGAGCCTCGGAGGGACTTCCCGGGCTTCCCCGGCTTCGCCCTGGCTCAGCCCGGCCTGTGCGACACTCCAGCTCCATGTGGGTGCGGGCCCGGGTGCTCAACGTCGCATTGGCCGCGCTGACCCTGCTGCTCGGGTGTCGGCAGACCACCTCGCCCGAGTACGAAGAGGCGCACCGTCTCTTCAGTCAGCTGTACGGCCAACACCTCGATGCGGCTTACGCACGTCCGGAGATGGACCGGGTGGTGAGCCTTTTGCAGACGGTTCCGGCGGCGAGTTTGGACCACGCCGCGGCGCTCGAATTGCTGGAGCGCATTCGCAACGGCCGCGCGCTACTCGCCGAGGAGGAGGCCCGTCGCCGCGACCTTGTCCGTGAACTATTGAATGCACCAGCGGACCTACTTGACGTCCACCGCGACGGCGGAACGAGCTGCGCCGTTGACGGTGGGAGCGATGCTGGAATGGTCCAAGCCGACGGAGGCGTTCGCCGGCGGTCGCTCTGGGCCTGTGATGCGACCGCCCCCCGCATCTTCCTTCCCTTCGAGGCCAGGGACACGGCCTTCGTCAGCCAAGGAAACAACGGTCGTTTCACGCACCACGGAACATCGCGTTTCGCGTTCGACTTCAACGTCGCAATCGGGACGCCCATCGTCGCAGTCGCTCCAGGCGTGGTGGTCCAAACCCAGGACCGTTTCGACCGCTCAGCGGACATGGACCCTGACCAGTACAACTTCGTGGTCATCGACCACGGCTCTGGACTGCTCAGCGAATATGGCCATCTCCGCCATCACGGGACGCGTGTTCGACCGGGGCAGCGGGTGGCACGAGGCGAACTCATCGGCTACTCGGGCGACACCGGCATGTCCACCGGCCCGCACCTGCACTTCGCTCTGGAGGACGCCAGCCTCGAGTCCCGGCCGGCGTGCTTTCTCGACGTCGAATCGGGCGTTCCGCAGGCCGGACAGGTGGTCGAGTCGGGCAACGTTCGGGGGCCGGACTTCTCTGGGGACATTGCGCTGGCGACGGTGCCCGCCACCGTCTTCTCGAGTCAGCAAATCGCGCTCGAGACCGAATTACCCCTCCTGCTACCCAACACTGCGGTGGAGATTCGCGGCCGAGTGGAAACCCCCACCCGAGAGGTCTTGCTGTGGGTGCGCCCCCAAGGCGAGCGCGACCCAGTCAAGCGTTTGATAGCGCCGGTGGATGCCGAAGGGCACTTCGACGTGACGCTTCCCTTGGAGGGCCTGGAAGGCATTCAGTGGGTTGGCTTTACCCGCGTCCATCCGCGGGGAAGCTGGAAGGGCTGGTCCCTTCGTCGCTTCGAAGTCGCGGAGCAACTGCAAGCGCAACCGTAAGCCCCCGTCTGCGGCGCTGATGCTCAGATGAGGGCCTGAAGTCCACGCGACAGTTCGCCGCGCCCGAAGACACCCCGGTCCAGCACCAAGGACTCGAGCAAGCCAGCAGGCGTGACGTCGAAGGCAGGGTTAAAGACGCTGACGCCCCTTGGGGCCCAACGCATCTCGCCGTAGCCGCGCACTTCTGACGCGGCACGCTCCTCGATGGGGATGTCTCGACCGCTTTCGCAGGAGAGGTCGACCGTGGACCAAGGGGCCACCGCGTGGAAGGGCACCCGGTGGTGGCGGGCGACGATGGCCAGGGCGTAGGTGCCCACCTTGTTGGCGAAGTCTCCGTTCCGGGCGATGCGGTCAGCCCCGACGAGGACGCGTTGCACCTTCCCCTGGGCAAGGACAGCGGCCGCGGTGCTGTCGGTGATGAGGGTATGAGGAACGCCGAGCCGGCCCAGTTCCCACGCCGTTAGCCTCCCGCCCTGAAGTAGGGGCCGCGTCTCATCCACCCAAACGTGAATGCCCTTACCCATCTCGTGGGCTCGGCGAATGACGCCCAGGGCGGTCCCGATGCCGGCGGAGACCAGGCCGCCGGTGTTGCAGTGGGTGAGAATTCCCTCGCCCTCTGCAACGAGCGCTGCTCCATGGTCCGCCATCCGTTCGCAAAACTGAACGTCCTGCTGAAAAATTGCCTCGGCCTGCTGCACCAACTGCTGGACGCCTCCGCCGACGGTGAGCACCTGCCGCATTTGGTCCATCGCCCACCCGAGGTTGGCCGCAGTCGGACGGGCGGCACCCAGTGCGGCGCACGCCTGCTCGAGTGCAGCGCGCGGTGCGCCCCCCTCGGCGTAGGCGGCGAGGCTCAACGCTGCGGAGATGCCAATCAATGGCGCGCCGCGTACGCTGAGACGGCGGATGCACTCCACCATGGCCTTCGGCGTTGTTCCGTCGAGCCACTCCTCGACGTCGGGAAGGCGCGTTTGGTCGAGCACCAGCACGCGGCCGTCCACTGTCTTGAGTCCAAGCGAATGCAGGTCCCTCACGTCGGCCTCGTCAGAGCAGCTTGGGCCCGCTCTTTGCCCGGAGGAAGCGAAGGGCCTGGCGCTCCTCCTCCGGCAGCGGTTTGGCTCCGCCGAGTTCGAATGCCGTCTTGAGAATGAGGGCGACATGCTCTACCCGCTCGATGCCGTTGATGGCCTCTTCGAGCGACTCCCCCCAGGCCAGCGCGCCGTGCCGCGCCAGCAGGAAAAGCCGGTACGCCGGCAGGAAGGCCTCGACGGCCCTGGCCATTCCCTCCGTCCCGGGGCGCGCATAGGGCACCACCGGAATGGTTCCCGCGGCGAGGATGACTTCAGGGAGTGCCTCCGCAGGCAGTTCGGTAAGCTCGGGATAGGCAAGCGTCCAGGCGATGGCGATGGGTGGGTGCGCGTGCACCACGGCAGAAGCCTCTGGGCAGCGTTGGTAGACCAACAGATGCAACCTCCGCTCGCTCGACGGGTTGCCCGACACCACGGCGCCGTCGAGCCGCATCCGGGCCATGTCGTCAGGCTGCAGCTCAGACTTGTTGACGCCAGCCGGGGTGATGGCGATTTCGTCGCGGCCCACGCGCAGCGAGATGTTGCCATCGGCGGCGGCGAGTAGGTTCCGGCCGTGCAGTCGGCGGCAGGCGTCGCAGACCGCCTGAAGTGCACTGGCCTGGCTCTCCACGACTGCCTGTTTGTAGCAGCCCTAAGCACGGGCTGGCGAGCGGTCAACTCCGCTCGCCGTTCAGCAAGGTGTCGAGCGACCGTTGGCCGTTGCGGCCGTAGCCAGGCAGAGTAGGGCCAATGGCTCTTTCCGAAGACCAGGTCACCGAGGTCCTGAAGACGGTGCTCTTCCCGGGACTAAGCCGAGACATTGTGGGCATTGGCTTCGTGAAGGACCTCACCGTGGTCGAAGGCGACGTGCGCTTTCGCTTAGAGCTGAGCGCCGATGCCCAGCATGCAGCCAACGTCATCCGAGGCGAATGCGAGAGGAAACTTCTACCGCTGGTCGTTCCCCACCAGCTGACGATTCAGGTGGACCTCATTCCGCGGGTTCGGGCCCGGATGCCGGTGCCGGCGCCGAGCCCGGTAGACGCTGCGGCGCAGGCCCGACTGGCGCAAATCCGCTTTAAGGTCGCCATCGCCTCCGGCAAAGGAGGTGTGGGGAAGTCGACGGTCACCGCCAATCTCGCGGTGGCCCTCGCCCGGCTCGGCTACAAGGTGGGCCTCATGGACCTCGACATTTATGGTCCCTCCCAGCAGATGATGATGGGCATCGCCGACAAGCCTTTTGTCGATGCCGAAGACAGCCTGCTCCAGCCCCAGCGACGACACCAGGTGCGAGTCGCGACGCTTGGGGCATTGATGGGCGCCGACCAACCGGCGGTCTGGCGTGGACCAATGGTGATGAAGGCCGTGGAGCAACTGCTGACTGGAGTGCGATGGGGAGTGCTCGACTTCCTCCTCGCCGACCTCCCCCCGGGCACCGGCGACGTCCAGTTGACGCTCAGCCAGAAGACAGCTCTGTCTGGAGCCGTCATCGTGACGACGCCGCAGGACGTGGCGCTGGTGGACGCCCGGAAGGGGCTGGCCATGTTTCGAAAGGTGGACGTGCGGGTTCTCGGGCTGGTGGAAAACATGGCCTCCTACGTCTGCCCGGCCTGTGGCCACGTCGACCATCCCTTTAAACATGGCGGAGGCCGCACCACTGCCGAGCAGCTGGGAATTCCATTTCTTGGGGAGGTTCCCCTGCACCCGCGCATCGTCGAAGGGGGGGACGCTGGCACGCCGATTGTGGAGCTGGAGCCGGAGTCAGCAGCGGCGCAGGCGTTTGTCGCCGCTGCGCGCGCCGTCGCAGCTGCACTCGGCGCATGACGCAGAGCGGCAAATGCGGAAGCTGGGCGTGGCATCGCTTGACACCTTCGCTTCGCGGTTTCAGTCTCCGGAGGTCCCGGCTGACACCTGGAGGTTTGCGATGCAGATGCAACGCCGCGCGTTTCTCAAGGGAACTGCAGCTGTCGGTGTCGGCTTGGCCTTCTTTGACTTGTCCAAGGCGCGAGCCGAGTTGCGGCTGCTGAAGATTGACAGGACGACCGAAACCCGAAGCACCTGCCCCTACTGCGCGGTCTCTTGCGGCGTCATCATTCATACGCTCGGCGACAAGGCGAAAAATGTCACCCCGTCGGTGGTGCATGTCGAGGGGGACCCCGACCATCCCATCAACCGCGGCACGCTGTGCCCCAAAGGCTCGACGCTCAAGGACGACATCAGCAACCCCAATCGCCTGACGGTGCCGAAAATCCGCCGCCCGGGTTCCGACCATTGGGAGGAAGTTTCCTGGGACGAGGCCATTTCCAAAATTGCTCGTCACATCAAGGACACACGCGACCGCACCTTCGTCGCGAAGAACGCGAGAGGTCAGGTGGTCAACCGCACGCCCGGCATCGCTGTGATTGGCGGCTGCACTGACACCAATGAGTTTAATTTCCTGCAGGACAAATTCATCGAAGGGCTGGGCGTCGTCTATCGCGACAGTCAAGCTCGAGTATGACACGGTCCAACGGTGGCCAGTTTGGCCGCCACATTCGGTCGCGGGGCGATGACCAATGGGTGGGTCGACATCAAGAATGCGGATGTCATCCTTGCCATGGGCGGCAATCCCGCTGAGAACCATCCCTGCGGATTCAAATGGGCAATCGAAGCGAAGAAGACCCGGAACGCCAAACTGGTGGTCGTCGATCCGCGCTTCACGCGAACGGCAGCGGTCGCGGACCTCTATGCGCAGCTCCGGCCTGGCTCGGACATCGCTTTCCTCAATGGCATCATCCGCTACGCCATCGAGACCAAGCGTTTCGCCGAGGAGTACATCAAGCTGTTTACCAACGCTCCCTACATCATCAATGACAAGTTCGGTTTCGACGGCGGGTTGTTTAGTGGCTGGGATGAGGCTTCGAAGAGTTACGACAAGACCGCATGGGCCTACCAGGCCGACCCGTCCACGAAGAGCTACGAGCTCGACCTCACACTGCAGAATCCGCGCTGCGTCTTCCAGCTGTTGAAGAAGCACGTCGAACGTTACACGCCGGAGATGGTGGAGCGGGTCACCGGGACTCCGAAGGACAAGTTCCTCGAGGTCGCGAAGGTCGTGACCTCGAGTTACCCCGACAACCGAGTGGGGACCGTCACTTACGCGCTCGGTTGGACCCAGCATTCGGTCGGCGTCCAGATGATTCGCGCTGCGGCAACACTTCAGCTGCTGCTGGGGAATGTCGGAAGGCCGGGTGGAGGCGTCAATGCGCTTCGCGGCCATTCCAACATTCAGGGCGCCACCGACTTGGGAGGGACATTCGAGATTTTATCGGGCTATCTGGCGACGCCCCGCAGTGAGCTCGTGGACCTGGCCACGTACTTGGACAAGGTGCCCCCCAAGACGCTCAACAACGAGCCCTGGCCGTCGATGAACTACTGGCAGAACTACCCGAAGTTCATGGTTTCTCTCTTGAAGAGCTTCTACGGCAAATCCGCCACGCCAGAGAATGACTTCGGCTACTCGTGGCTTCCGAAGACGGATGGGAACTATTCGTGGATGTATCTCTTTGACGAGATGTACCGGGGTAGCTCCACCCGGGCGGGCGGCGTGGAATCTGGTCCGCAGGGCCTCATCACCGCCGGAATGAACCCCGCGGGAATTGGTCCCAATGCGCCAAAGATGATCAACTCTCTCGCGAAGTTGAAGTGGCTGGTGGTCTTCGAGAATTATGAGATTGAGACCGCCACTTTCTGGAAGGCGCCTAAAGAGTACGGCGGGCCGCCGCCCGCTGAGATTCAGACCGAAGTCTTCCAGCTTCCCGCCTCGGGCTTTGCGGAGAAGGATGGAAGCTTCACCAACTCCGCCCGCTGGGTTCAATGGAAGTGGAAGGCGCTTGACCCTCCCGGACTGGTCAAGTCCGACCAAGAGATTCTCGCCCGGATTTTCATGGCCGTCAGGGAACTCTACCGGAAGGAAGGCGGCGCCCTCCCGGAGGCGGTCCTCAACATCTCTTGGAACTACACCAATCCCTTGGCTCCGGACTTGGGAGAGGTTCTCAAGGAGATTAACGGCAAGGCCCTAGTCGATCTCTACGAACCTCCCAAGGACCCCAAGGACCCGAAGGAGCCGAAGAAGCTTCTGAAGGCTGCCGGGCAGCAACTCGACTCGTTCGGGCAACTGCGCGCCGACGGTTCGACCAGCTGTGGACTTTGGCTTTACACGGGGGTCTACACCGAGGCCGGCAACAATGCTCAGCGTCGCAGTACGGCCGACCCGAGCGGACTCGGCATGTACCATCAGTGGACGTTCAGCTGGCCAGCCAATCGGCGTGTCATGTACAACCGCGCTTCGGCCGACGCCGCCGGGAAGCCTTGGGACCCCACCCGTCCTGGCATCCAGTGGAACGGCGAAAAATGGATTGGTCCCGACGTTCCGGACATGGCGCCCGATGCACCGCCTGGAAAGTTTGGTGCCTTCATCATGCTGCCGGAAGGTGCAGGACGGCTTTTTGCTCCCGTCCTCAACGACGGCCCGTTCGCAGAACATTACGAGGCGATTGAGGCGGCCATTCCCAATCCGCTTCACCCCAAGGTGACGTCCAACCCGGCGAGTCGACGCTTCTCGACCGCCTTGGACAAGTACGGCACGGCCGCTGATTACCCCATTGTCTGCTCCACGTACCGATTGACCGAGATGTACCACTATTGGACCAAACACACCGAGGTACTCAACCAGCTGCAACCGGGCTTCTTCATCGAAATCCCCGAGCAACTCGCTCGTGAAAACGGCATCGCCAACGGCTCACAAGTGCGGCTCATCTCCGCGCGCGGCGCGGTCCAGGGCGTCGCCATGGTGACCAAGCGCCTCTTCCCGATGATGGTCGACGGAAAACCCCTCTGGCACGTGGGCATTCCCCTTCACTGGGGATACACCGGGGACAAAGGCCACACCGGCCCTCTGGCCAACATGCTGACGCCGTCGGCGATGGACGCCAACACCTGGACGCCGGAGTACAAGACGTTCCTGGTGCGGATTGAGAAGGGCCAGCCTCTCAGCAACACCTAAGGAGGACGACCATGCCCATCCAAGGCCTAGAAATCCTCCAATCCTCCGCCTCGCTCCGAGGACAATCCACCGGGCTACGCACACTCACCAAGGTGTCCAAATACATCGACACCAGCACCTGCATCGGCTGCAAGGCCTGCGAGGTTGCCTGCCAGGAGTGGAACGACCTGCCGGTCGTTCCTACTCGCCAAGAGGGCTCCTACCAAACGTTGCCCACGATGCAGGCCGACTTTTGGAATCTCATTCGCTTCAATGAGCACGAATTTGAAGGCGGACTTGCCTGGCTAATGCGCAAGGACCAGTGCATGCACTGCGCCGACCCGGGCTGCCTCGAGGCCTGCCCAGCGCCTGGCGCCATCGTCCAGTACGCCAACGGCATCGTCGATGTGAACGTTGAGAATTGCATCGGCTGTGGCCTGTGCGAGACCGGTTGCCCCTTCGATGTGCCCCGCTTCTCGGCCAGCACCGGGAAGATGGCGAAGTGCACGCTGTGCGTGGACCGGGTGGACTCGGGACTGGAGCCGGCCTGCATCAAGGCCTGCCCAACCGGCTGCCTTCACTTTGGCAGCAAGGAAGACATGGTGGAGCTGGGCAACGCCCGGGTGAAACAGCTTCAGGCCAACGGGTTCGCCAATGCCATGCTGTACGACCCGCCCGGCGTCGGGGGCACTGGGGTGGTGACCGTGCTGGCCTTCGGCGACCAGCCGGAACTCTATGGCCTTCCCAAAGACCCGCACGTACCGCGGGTGGTCGGGCTGACCAAGCGTATCCTCAAGCCGCTCGGAATTTTCGCCATCGGAGCGACCCTGGTCGGACTCTTCACCCACTACATCCGGATTGGTCCAAAGAAGGTCCCCACCGACAACCCCCCCCCGGGGGGAGGCTGACCATGGCCAACGTCGTCTCGCCACCGAATGTCGGACATGCTGACCCGGCCATTGCCGTCGCTCGCTCCGTCGAGGACGTGGAAGTCGGCAACCGCATTGTCCGCCACACCCTCGCCACCCGCGCCATGCACTGGCTGGTCGGCACCAGCTTCATCCTCTGCTGCCTGACGGGGATGCCCATCTGGACGCCCATCTTCGGCTGGATGGCGCCCCTCTTCGGTGGGTTGGCGGTCTGCCGCTGGCTTCACCCCCTCTTTGGCGTGCTCTTCTCGGTCGGTCTGTTGTGGATGGCAGCCGCCTGGTGGACCCAGATGGTCATGTCGGCCAGAGACAAAGAGTGGCTCAGCCCCTCCTACTTCGCCAAGTACATGAGCTTTCAGTCGACCGATCCTGAAACGGGCAAGTACAACGGCGGCCAGAAGGCGCTTTTCTGGTTAGCGCTGCTCGGCGGCTTGGCGCTTTTCCTCTCAGGCCTGGTGCTCTGGTTCCCAACCGTCATGCCGGCGGGCCTGCGCGAGCTGTCGTGGGTACTCCACGACGCTGCCTTCATCGCCTTCTTCCTTCTCATCATGGGACACGTCTACTTGGCCATTGCCGAGCCAGGCACCTTCGAATCCATGCTGGACGGAACCGTGAGCAAGGCTTGGGCGAAGCTTCACCACCCCCGTTGGTACCGCGACGTGACGGGTGACCAGCGAAAGTAAGTCCCCGGTCAGCGTTTCCTTCCGTCGCGCTGCCGACCGCGCCGAGACACTCGCGCGCGAGAGCAGCGTAGCCGCTGAGCCATTGCGCTTCGCCGCCGGCCTGTACCGGGTCCAGGGCGAAGTCGCGTCCGCCATCCAGGCTCTGCATGCCAGTTGTCCATTCACTGGCCACTTCGATGCGGATGCGACGCGGTTGGTGGCGCCTCTCCGAGCGGTGCACCAGCACGCCGCCGAGGAGGCGCCTCCGGTGCTTGCAGAGGTCGCCCGGGAACGCTCGGCGGAAACTCCAGAGGTCGCCCAAGCGCGCCTCAGCGTCTACTGGAATGGCACCCGGGACGAACGGGAGGACTTCCTCTCCCGTGCGGCGCTCCGTCCCTACGTCGAGGTCCTGGTCCGCAACCAAGTGCCAGTCGAGCGGGCGAAGTCCGTACGGGTTTGTCCCCACTGTGGTGGCCAGCCGTGGGTTGCAGCGCGTCGGCCGCTTCCAGGCAGCCACGGGGCGCAACGCTCGCTCATCTGTGCTTTGTGCGGAAGCGAATGGGTGGTGAACCGAATTTTCTGTCCCGCGTGCGGAGAGGAAAATCCCGACCGACTTCCTGCCTTCAGCACGGAACGGTACCCGGCAGCTCGGATTGAGGCTTGCGACGTCTGCCACCGTTACCTGAAGTCGGTCGACCTCACCGTGGACGGCAATGCCATCCCAGAAGTGGACGACCTGGTTTCGGTGGGGCTGGACCTGTGGGCGGTCGAGCAAGGCTTCGCTCGCATCGAGCCCGGGTTGGCGGGGGTCTAGCTTTCAGCCGAGCTGCGGGTGGTTGGCGGCCAGGTCCGCACTTGTCTTCGGGACGAGCGACCGGTAGGCGGCAGCCAGCGTCTCCTGAGGCCAGCCAAGGAAGACGCCCTCTCCCCGGAAGACCGCGCCGACATTGGTCTCGACCAACATGATGCTACCGGCGCCCTTCGGTGTGGCGATGTTCATTCTCCAGGCGGAGAGGGTGATGCGTCCCTCGCGCGTCCGGGCGGGGACCCGGTCGGGCGGAGTGGCCGTGGCGCCTTCGAGACCTGGAAGTACCTTGGGTTCGGCTGGCGTTGTCATTGTGGCGGGGACGCTACGCGCACGCCCCGCGAAGCGCCAGCGGTCAGCCGCGGACGTACCTGCGGCGGAAGTCCACCGTCCCGGCATAGCGGAAAGCGCCCGCCGGGGGGGGCGTGCCCAACGGACGGTCCGCGGGGAGCTCGAGAATGCGAGTGTATTCCTCAATTCCAATCTGCTCCCGCTCGGCCAGCACACGGTCGAGCCCGGCGATGGCGGCGGCAGCGCGTGGCCCCACCACCCCCGAGAAGAACTCACTGACGCATCCGCTGCCGTAGCTGAAGAGCCCGACGCGCTTTCCACCCAGCAGGTTGGCCTCCTTGACCAGCAGGCTGGCCAGGCTGAGGTAGAGCGAGCCAGTGTAAATGTTGCCGATGCGAGCCGAGAGCCCAAGCGAAGGCGCGACTTGCCGTTCGAAGCTGGCAGCTGCCCGCGGCGTCTCCTCGGCCTCGGCGGCAGCATCCAGGGGTTTCCCCGCTCGGTCTTCGAGGTCGCAACGGCGAAGCTGGGCGTGTGCCTTCTTCGCCATCTTGCAGAACGGGACGTGGTAGGCAATTCGCGCCAGCTGCTCGGAGGGAACGTCATCCGAGCGGATGAGGTCCCGGCCCACGGCCCGTCCGCGCCAGCCCCGGTAGCTTCCCGAGACTGCCTCTAGGTAACAGTGAATGGAGTAGTGCCCATCGACCACAGCTTCCCGCCGACCGAGCGGGCGCCAGAAGTCGTGCACGTCCATGCTGCAGGTCCCACTCACACCCAGGTCGAGAGCCAGCAGCTCGGGGGCCTCGGAGACCAGCATGGCCACGGCGCCGGCACCCTGGGTCGGCTCGCCCGAGGTGTTGAGCCCGTATCGGGCGATGTCCGAGCAGACGACAATTCCGACGCGACCGGCCCCAGCCCCGGAAGCAATCCACTCGCTCACGGCATTGAGCGCCGCGGTGCCGCCGTAGCAGGCATGTTGGCAGTCAAAGGTCCGCATGGTCGAAGGAAAGCTGAGCATCCCCTGCACGTAGGACGCGACGGCCTTGGAATGGTCAACGCCGGTCTCCGTCCCGACGACCAGCATTCCGATGCGCGCAGGGTCCAACCCTCGGTGGGCGAGCAGCTTCGCGACCGCCGAGGCGGCCAGCGCGGCGGTGTCTTCCCCCGGCTCGGCGACTGACATCTCCAGGCCTCCGAGGCCTTGTGTGTACTTGGCCGGCTCGACACCTCGGGCCCGGGCGAGGTCGGCGAGGTCGATGTAGCGACGTGGAAGGGCGACGGCGACGGCTTCGATTCCGACTTGCTGCTTCATGGCTTCACCAGTCCTCATGCGGCTGCCCGCGGAACGAGTACGATGCGACCCGCGACGCCCCGCCGCTCGAGGCGCGAATGCGCGACAGCCGCGTCAGCAAGTGGGAGGGCCTCGGAGATGAACGGTTGAATGGCCCGGGTGGCAGTGAGCTTGAGGGCTTCCTCGAGTTCTGCTTGGTCCGTCGCGAACGCGCCAATAATTTCCAGCTCTTTGACGATGACCAGACCGGGATTGAGGGTGACTTCGCCCGTGACGAGATTGCCCACCACCACCACTCGTCCGCCTGGCGCCACGCAGCGCAGCGACTGGGAAAAGGTGGCGCTACCGACGATTTCGAGGACGACGTTGACGCCGTCTCCGCCACTTCGCCGCCGGACCTCGGCAGAGAACTCCAGGTTGGGGGAGACGATGACTTCGTGCGCCCCAGCCGCCTCAAGCGCCGCGACTTTGGATGCGCTGGAGGTGACGGCTAGAACGCGTGCGCCGTCGAGGCGGGCGAGCTGCACCGCGGACAGACCGACGCCGCCGCTGGCTCCCGTCACCAGCACGGTTTCCCCCGGGCGAACACGGCCGCGGGTACGGAGCACGTGGATCGCGGTCCCGGTGGTGCAGCAGGCCGTGGCCGCCGCTTCCCAAGAGAGGCCATTTGGCACCCGGCCCAGGCCCGCGACCGGCGCGGCCATCAGCGACGCATACCCGCCGGGAATCTCCTCGCCAAAGAAGCGCGCGTCCTTCTTGCAAAGCGTGGGACGTCCGCCGAGGCAGGTCGGGCAACTTCCGCAAGAGAGTCTCTGCAGCGTCGCCGCCCGGTCTCCGACTTGCCATCCGCTGACGCCCGGGCCGATGGCAACCACCTCGCCCGCCACCTCATGTCCGAGGATGGCTGGAACGCTGGTCCGGGGAAGCTGCCCGCGACGGTTGATGACGTCGTGGTAGCAGACGCCACAGGCGCGGACGCCCAAGAGGACCTCGCCCGGATTGACCGTTGGCTCCGGGACCGATTCGAGACGCAAATTCCCGGACTCGCCAAAGGCCCTCAGCACTACCGCATCCATTGGCCTCTCCTAGGTCTCGACGTCATCAGCCGACCAGCCGTTCTCGGAAGTTGTCCGGATCGAGTGCGTCGATTGCCGCCAGCGTCGCCGCACCGGGCGCCGCCTCAGCTCGAAGGTCGGCGGCGAGAATGAAAGGAAACCCGGTCCGCTCGAGAATGTCGGCAGGCGTTGTCCAGGAGCGATGGGCGTGGAGACTCGCGCCGTTGGCGCCCACCTGAAAGCGGCCCAGGTCGGTCAAGAGGGAAGTGGGACGGCCATCCACGGTCGACGCCACCTGCACCCGCGCAACGAGGTTTCGCTTGGTCTGCTTCGGCATCACCAGCACCGGGCGCTTTACCCAGCGACGCAGCGCCGCGGCCCCGGCCACACCCGGAAGCTTGACCGTGGGACGTCTTAGCGACCCGGTCGCAGTCATGTTGGAGCGACCGGCGCTGTCCACTTCCGCTGCTCCGAAGAAGATGATGTCGATGCGGCCGCGGCGGGCATGGTCGAAGAGGTCACAGATGGAGACGTCCCCCCGCCGCCGCTCGAGATACGCCAGGTCTTCCGACGAGGCATGGAGCCGCCGCACGTCTGGATTGACCGCTCCGACGCAGGCTAGGTAGGTGAGTCGCGGAGCGTGGGTGGCTTTGGCCACGGCGATGGCGAGAATTGCCAGAGGCGATGCGACGCCGGTGGCCACCACGTCGCCGTCGTGAATCTCGGCAGCCATCGCGGCCACCAGGGCATCGGCGTGCATGAGTGTCATGCGGCGTCTCGGGTGCCGTTGGCTCCGCTCCGGCGGAAAAGGTACTGGGCGGCCGCTCCCTGGGTAGCGAGGGCGAGGTATTCCAGGAGGTCGGCCTCGTCATGCGGGTAAAGGCCGGCCGAGCCGGTCGGCAGGGCTCCCCCCCAGACTTCGGCAACCGCCTCGACCTGAAAGGCCGGAAGGCTGACGCGGGGCAGTCGGTCGACGCGGCGGTCGGCCGTCGCCAGCACGCGGCGGGCTGCACCTGCCATCAGCAGGTCTGTGGCCGGGTCCTCAAAAAAGAGATTTCCTTCGGCGTCCGCGGCCTGCGCGTGCAGCAGGGCGACATCCGGCGTCACCGCTGGCTCCACTGGCACGGTGTCTCCCGTGAAGGGGTCAATCACCACAGCGGGTGGGTCAAGCGAGGCCAGCTCGGAGCGCTCGGCGTCCGGAGCGGGCAGAAAGGGAAGCCCCATGGCCGACGCGCGTAGACGCTGGACCAGTCGGTAGCCGTCCATTTCTGCCCAGGCGATGGTGCCAGCCTCGATGGCCGCCTTGAGGCATGGCATGGGACGGACGCGGCCCCCCAAGGTGAGCGCCGAGAAGGCGAATTCCACCCGCACAGCTGCACCGGCGGCCACCAGCATTTCCGCCGGCAGCGGATTGGGGAGGGACAGGACGCGCAGGTCCCGCCGACCTTGTCGAATGAGTTCGAAGACCAGCGCCATCGGCGCCCGCCCCAGCATGAAACCGCCGGGAGCTACCAGGGAGCCGTCGGGGACGCTGCCAGCGAGGTCAGACAGGGTTGTCCAGCGGGGGAGGCTCATCGCGCCTCCACCGGGACCAAACCGTGAAGGAAGAGGTCCACCATCCCGCGGGCGATGGCGGTGTCCGCTACCGCGCCGTCCTTGCGGTACCACTTGTAAATCCACAGCACCATGCCGAGAACGGCGAAGGCGGCAACGGTGGGATTGACGGGGCGGGCTTTGCCCGCCTTGACCGCCTCACCGATGGTCCTTTCCAGAAATCGCACGTACTTCTTCTTGCGGGCGTCGATTTGGGTCCGTGCGCGGCCCTGCAGAGTGGCGTGCTCGTGCAGGATGATGGTGACCTCCTTGCTCCATCCACGGGTGACAAGGAGGATGTTCTTCTCCATGCAAGCACGAAGGCGCTCCACCGGGTCGGCGATAGATTCCACCTGGCTCAGCACCTGCTCCTCGAAGACATCCATCCCGTAGTTCATGATTTCGAGCAGCAGGTGCTCTTTGCTCTGGATGTGATGGTAGAGGCCGGCCTTGGTGAGGCCACAGGCATCAGCGATGTCTTGAATGGAAGTCGCCTCGTAACCGCGCGCGCAAATAAGTCGCGCCGCGGTCTCGAGGATTTCGCGGTGACGCTGCTTAGCGTCGTCCGGCGTACGTGCCGTCATCGCATCTTGCCCAGAGCCATGGCGTCCACAAAGGAGGATTCCCCCCAAGGTCCTTAGCCTACCGACCGGTAGGTATGCAACGACCTACCGGTCGGTCGCTAGGCAAATTGTTTCCTCTCTGGTTGGATTATCGCCGTCCGGAGGAGCCTCGGCGGACCTCAGGCAGCGGCGAGCCGACTGGGCAGCTCACCCAGCGAGGCGACCACCAGGTCGGGCTCTGCAATCCCCCAGCCCTCCCACGGCGCCTGGGGGTTCCGTCGTACCCAAGCCGCGCGCAGGCCCGCCGACTTGGCGCCGAGGACGTCCCAGGCGTTGGACGAAACCAGCCAGGTGTGGTCCACCGGCGCACCGCCCCGAGCCACCAGCTGCTGATAGACGGCGGGATGGGGTTTGTAAGTTTGGACGTCGTCGACGCTGACCACCCCAGACAGGGGCGGGAGGAGCCGCGCCTGAGAGAGGAGCTTGCGCAGCGATGACTCCACGCCGTTGGAGAAGGCGGTCAGCTGGTGGCCATCGGCTGCGAGGGCGGCCAGTCCAGGCCGTGCGTCCGGGAACGCGGGAAGCTCGAGGTAAGCCGCCAGGAGTTCCGCTTCCGCTCCGCTGGACAGCGTGACGCCAAGCAGGCGCGCCGTGAAATGGAGCGCGTCGCGCGTCACAACGTCGAAATTCGCATATCGACCCATCAGCGAGCGGCGAAAACAGGACTCGAGCTGGTGCTGGCGCCAAGTCGTCGCAAACCGGAGGGAAAGTTCGCCCACGTGGGCTTGGAGCGGCCGGTCCATCGCCAGCGGGTCCACCAACGTCCCGTAGACGTCAAAGCCGACGAAAGCCATTGGACTTTGCCTCCGCGTTCAAGCTTCGGGTGGCGACGCCCGGGTGCCCTGAGGCGTCTTGCAGACAACTATGTCGCGGCCGCTCAATGGAAGCCAAAGGCCGGCTCCAACTGCTCCATCCAGGGCACCGGTTTCCGGGCGGACTCTCTAACCTCAAAGTTTGACGTCAACCGGGTGGATTCCCCAGATGTCGCGCGCGTATTCGCGAATCGTGCGATCCGAAGAGAAGCGACCAACCCGAGCCATGTTGAGAATCGCTATCCGCGTCCAGTCCTGGGCGTCCAGGTAGGCCTTCACCACGCGGCGCTGTGCTTCCACGTAGGCCCGGAAATCGGCAAGCACCAGATAGCGGTCCTCCTCGAGCAGCGCGTCGACCAGCGGCGTGAAAGCATGCGGGTCCTCCGGCGAGAAGAAGCCAGAGGCTACCAAGTCCAACACTGCCTTGAGCTCTGGATCCCGCCTCACCACCTCCCGCGGGCGGTAGCCTTGCGCCAAAGTTGCATCGACTTGGTCGGCCGTGAGCCCAAAGAGAAAGAAATTCTCAGCCCCGACTGCCTCTCGAATCTCGATGTTGGCCCCATCGAGCGTCCCGAGGGTCAGCGCGCCATTCAGCGCAAACTTCATGTTACCGGTCCCGGAGGCTTCCTTGCCAGCCGTCGAAATCTGTTCGGAGACGTCGGCCGCCGGGATGATGCGTTCCGCCAATGAGACTCGGTAATTGGGGAGAAACATCACTTGGATTCCGGTCCGGCCGGCGTCTGCGTTCACCACTTCGGCGATGCCGTTAATCAACCGGATGATGGACTTCGCGAGCTGGTAACCCGGTGCGGCCTTGGCCCCGAAGAGGAAAGCTTGGCGATGGAGCACCACCGCGGGGTTCTCCCGGGCCCGCATCCAGAGCCAAACCACGTGCAGCGCGTTGAGAAGCTGGCGCTTGTACTCATGCAAGCGTTTGACCTGTACGTCGAAGATGGCAGTCGTATCCAACTGCTGGCCCAAGTGCTCCCGAACATGGGCTGCCAGACGTTTCTTGTTTTCCAGCTTGACGCGTTGAAATTGCTCGATGAAGTCAGGGTCGTTGGAGAGCGGTTCCAGCGCACGCAGCTGATCGAGGTCGGTTACCCAGGCCGGTCCGATGCGACTGGTCACCAGCTCAGCGAGCGCCGGATTGCAGAGCAAGAGCCAGCGGCGCGGGGTGACCCCGTTGGTCTTGTTGTTGAATCTGGTAGGAAACATCTCCGCGAAGTCCGGCATCACCTGGCGCTTCAGCAGTTCGGTGTGGAGGGCCGCCACGCCGTTAACGCTGTGGCTCCCCACCACCGCCAGATTCGCCATGCGGACCTTCCTCTCTGGTCCCTCTTCGATGAGCGACATCCGCTTGAGGCGGTCGACATCGAAGGGATGTTTGATTTGAACGGCCCGGAGGAAGCGTTGATTAATCTCGTAGATGATTTCGAGGTGCCGAGGGAGGAGGCGCTCGAAAAGGCTCACCGGCCAGACCTCGAGGGCCTCCGCCAGCAGCGTGTGGTTGGTGTAGCCCATCACCTTCACCGTGATGTCCCAAGCCGTCTCTGCCGGTAGACCTTGCTCGTCGACCAGGATTCGGAGCAGTTCCGGCACTGCGACCGCAGGGTGGGTATCGTTCAGTTGGATGGCGACGAAGCGGGGAAGGTCCCGCAAGTCTCGCGGCTTCTTCAGGAAGCGCCGGATGATGTCTGCCAGCGCGCACGCCACGAAGAAGTATTCCTGCTTGAGACGCAACTCCTTGCCTGCCTGAAAGTTGTCATTCGGGTAGAGGACTTTGGAGATGGTCTCCGAGTCATTCTTCTCGACCACGCTCCGCTCATAGTCGCCTGCGTTGAACAGGCGGAAGTCGAACTCCCCCGAGGCTCGCGCTTGCCAAAGACGCAGCGTGTTGACGCTGTTGGTGGCGTAGCCCGCGACTGGCGTGTCGTAGGGAATGCCGAGAACGGTTTTCCCGTCCACCCAGCGCGCCACGGGCGAACCGTCGGAACGTGTCCCGTGCTCGACTCGCCCATAAAGTCGAACTGGCACGGTCAGCTCAGGGCGGACGATTTCCCAGGGGTTACCAAACTTGAGCCACTCATCAGCACGCTCCACCTGATGGCCGCTGATGATTTCCTGCGCAAAAATGCCGAACTCGTAGCGAATGCCGTAGCCCACGCCCGGGTAGCCCAGCGTCGCCATCGAATCCAAGAAGCAAGCCGCCAGGCGACCGAGGCCACCGTTGCCGAGGCCAGCGTCCGGCTCTACCTCCAACAGGTCCTCCAGCGAGACGCCCAATTCCGACAGCGCCTCGCGGGCCGCGTCCATCAACCCCAAGGCCAGGAGGTTGTTTCCAAGCGCACGTCCCAGCAAGTACTCGGCGCTGAGGTAGCAGACGCGCTTCACGTCTCGCTCATGGTAGGTGCGTTGGGTCGCCACCCATCGTTCCGTCAGCCGGTCGCGCACTGCCATGGCGATGGCCATGAAGCGGTCCAGCGCCGTCGCGGTGCCCCACCCCTTGGCTCGCGTGTAGCTGACGTGGGCCAGGAAGCTACGTTGAAGATGCCGAGGGTCGTTCTGGAGTCTAGGCGCCTCGGGGATTGACGGGCTCCCCGGAACTGACTGCAGAGAGGTGAGTTGTGCCATTGGGAGAAGGAGACTGTAGCGGGCCAGCGGCCTCTCCGCGACGGGGCAGCCCCGCCAGCGGGCCCTCAGGGAATGGTAAGGACGGCGGGCGGCACCAACGGTCGAACTCGCCTCGCCACGGGAGCGGCATCGAGCTGGGCGGCCATGGGGCGAAGCTTTTCGAGGAAATCTGCAAGGAGCTGCGACGGTACCGGCTCAGCGCGAGGGAACTTCTGATTGAGCGGATTGACGAAAACGCCGCCGCGCTTCAGGGCGTAATGCAGGTGAGGTCCGGTCGTGCGGCCGGTGTTTCCGGAAAGGGCGATGACCTGCTTTTGACTGACGCGCGCGCCAACGCGAACTCCGCTGCCGAATGAGGACAGGTGGAGGTAACAGGTTTCGAGTCCGTTGTGGTGCCGCAAGCAAAGGGTGTTTCCCCCGGGGCCGGTGTCCCCGGCCACAGTGACTACGCCATCGGCCACCGCCCACACCGGCGTTCCCACGGCGGCCGCGTAGTCCACCCCTTGGTGTGCGGCGACATACTGCAGCACCGGGTGAAGCCGGTTTCCGAATCCAGAGGTGACGTGCGCAAATTTCAGCGGACTCTTGAGAAATGCTTTGCGCGTCGAAGTGCCGTCCTCCTGGAAGTAACTCCCTTCGCCGTCCGGCAACTGGTAGTGGAAGACTCGGCGGTGTCCGACGGTCTCGCCTCGGTAGTCGGCGGCGAGCACCTCGCCATAGCGCAACAGTCGCCCTTGAGAGACGAACTTCTCGACCAAGCAAGCGACCCGGTCACCTCTGCGGACGTCCAGATAGAAGTCAATGTCCCAAGCGAAGACGTCGGCCAGGGCCAGCGCGAGCGACGGGTCCTCGCCCGCCGCAAGTGCTGCCTCGTACAGCGAGCTACCCACCTCAAGTTCCACCCTGGCCACGGTTTTCTCAACGTCCACCGAACGCTTGGTGGCCACCAGACGGTCACCCTCCCGGCGCACCTGCCACTCGTCCACCGCGCTTTGACGGTAGTCGAGGTTGTCGACCTCCCCGTCTCGTAGAACCAGTCGTAGCTGGTCGCCGTCACGCGACTTGCGGACGTCGAAGACGGCCCCCAGCGCCGACAACACGCGGTCCACCTGCACGCCGTCCAGGCCTGCGTCACGAAGGGCGCGGAAGAGGATTTGGTTGCGCTCAACGCGCCTGTTGATGATGCGGGTCGCGCCCAGGCCAGGGAAGGCGATGAGTGAAAGGAGAACCAGCGCGGCGCGGGCGGGTAGACTCATCGGACGCTAACCACGCCAGTCTACCGGAACCGGACGCAGGCTCCCAGAAAGCTCAGCGGCCGCCCTCTCCGAGTTGACACCCACCCCCTGGGGAACGGGGGCCAGGTGTGGAACGCACCGACGACAGTGCTCCGACGGCAGACTGATTGATGGTGACGAACGTCCTTCCGCCGGAAGCTGGCGGTCGGGCGGACGCTATTGACCGCCGACCGCTGCCGGCCCTCTCGAGCGAAACACCACCAGCGCTCCGAAGATGCACAGGACGATGACCGTCAACATGGCAAGCTGCGGGGAGACGGTCCAAAGGAGGCCGACCAACGCACTGGAGACCAAATCGCCAAACCCGTTGACGGTGGCCAGGACTCCGAACCCGACACCTCGGACTTCCGACGGTAACAACTCGGCGGCAGCCGACCCCTCCACCGTCTCCCAGAACCCCATGTAGACGCCGGACAGGGCGAACACAGCGGCAAACTTGGTGAACGAAGCGCCAGGCAGAATGAGAACAGCGGCGGGAAGTGCTGCCAGAAGATAACCGGTCGCCAGAACGTAAACCTTCGGGTAGGCGTCGGCGAGTGCACCCGCCACGAAGCACATGACGGTGTAGACGACGTTGTAGCCGACATAGAAAATCATCGCCCAGCGTGCTGCTGCCACCAGTCCGAGGCGAGGTGCCCAGGCCTGTGTGGCCCACAAAATGAGAAGCGTGCTGGAAAAGTCTCCCAGCCCGGCGATGCCGACGCCCGCCAGAAAACGTCGGTAGGGCACCGGAAACGTCTGCAGGCTCGCCCAAAAGGTCCGTGTCCGCGGAGGCGGATGGGCACGTTCTCGGACGAGCAATGCAATGGCCAAGGCGGCGAGACAACCCGGCACCAGGGTGAGGGCCAGCGTTGGACGGACGCCGATGGCTCCAACCAAGCCGAGCGCGAGGAGCGGGCCCACCACGGCGCCTGCGCTGTCCATCGTCCGCTCGAGCCCGAAGGCATGTCCATAGGTGGCGGGCGTGGTCGCCTCAGTCAGCAGCACATTCTTGACCGGGGTTCGCGCGCCGCGGCCAATCCATCCGATGACGCGGCCAACCAGGAGCTGCCAGGTCTGCGTGGCGAAAGCGAAACTGGCCATGCCCGAAGCGGTGAGGAAGTAGCCAGCCACGGCCAGGGGCTTCCGGCGCTTGAGGCGGTCGCTGTAGAGCCCCGACAACAGCTTGGCGAAGCTGGACGCTGCATCGGCAACGCCCTCAATCAACCCCAGAGTGGCCGACGCCCCGCCGAGTGTCACCACCAGGAGAGGCAGGACGGAGGTCGCCATCTCATGGCCCACGTCGGACAGAAGACTGGCCAGCCCAATACCCAGCACGCTGCGATTCAGCCACCCCGCGCCAGCGGTTGACGTGGGGGGCGAATCGGTCGAGGGCGGAGTCTGGGGCGCGTTCATTCGAGCGGTCCGTTAGTTCGGACGTGGCCCGCTGGCGTCGGGGCCGGAGGGAAGCTCACCGGCGGGACGGCCGGGCTGAACCCGGCGCGTACTTGATGACCCGAACCTTTTCCAAAGTGACGAGGCCTTCGGTGACCATGCTGTCAATGATGGGCAACATCCGCTCAATGTGTTCCGGGGTGTCGACGACTTCGACCACCATCGGGAGGTCCTCGGACAGGCGCAACAGATGGGTGCTGTGGACGACGCTCCGTGCCCCGTAGCCACTGATGCCGCGGAAAACTGTGGCCCCGGCAATGCCTTCCCTTCGGAAGCGCTCGATGAGCGCGACGTGCAGGAACTGCCCCTGCCACCGGTCGTCCTCGCCGAGAAAGATGCGCACCATCATCTGTTCCCCGTCCAGCTCTCGCATCACGCCTCCTGTCTGGGCCCGGCGCGATGCTGAGCGCGAGCCGTCACTTCTTTTTGCGCTTGGGCGCCCATGCCGAGCGACACGCGAGCCTATCCATCCGACTCGCTGAGTGCCAACGCCCAAGAAGAGGGTGGCTCGAGAATGGAGAGCCGCCCGCCAACGCTCCCCCGGAAAGGGAGGCTTTTCGGACGCTGCAGGGGATGAAGGTAGCGCCTTCTTCCCTGTCGACTAGGCTACGGCAACAGCCAGAGGTGCATGCGTTCTCCAGCTCTCGCCCCGCCCCGGAGTCCAGGCCCCTTCACGCTCGACGCGCGGAGCCTGGCGCTCGGCAGAATTTTTCTGGGGGCGCTGCTGCTGCTCGACCTCGGACTTCGCGCCGCTGACCTGACCGCCCACTACAGCGATGCCGGGGTATTGCCGCGAGCAGAGTTTCGCCTCCAGGCATGGGACTTCCTCTGGTCGCTGCACACCTTGGGGGCCTCGACTTCGTTCGAGGCGCTGCTGTTCGGCGTCCACGCGGTGTTTGCCTTCGGCTTGCTGGTCGGGTTCCGGACCTTCTGGTCCACGCTGGGTAGCGCCGCGCTGCTGGTTTCCTTGCACGGCCGAAACCCCTTATTGCGCGACGGCCAAGACGACCTGCTTCGGGTGCTGCTCATCTGGGGGTGTCTGCTCCCCTGGGGAGCGCGCTGGTCGGTGGACCGGCTGAGGGGCCGCGTCTGGCATCCCCTCACGGGCGTCTCGGGCGACACTGTCCTTGGGCCAGCGACGGCTGGCTGGGTGCTCCAGCTGCTGGTGATTTATTGGGTGAGCGCCATCGCCAAGTTGCAGTCTCTGTGGTGGACCTCCGGGACGGCCATCTCCGATGCCCTGGCCATCGGCCGTTATGAGACTGCCCTCGGTCAAGCGGTACGCGCCTTTCCGTCGGTGCTCGTCCTCGCCACCTACGCCGTTCTTGCCTTCGAGCTACTGGCTCCCTTTCTCCTCCTTTTCTCGGGCTGGTGGCGACCGGCCCGTGGCTTGGTGGTCTTGGGGTTCGTCCTGATGCACATCGCCCTCGCGCTGTTGCTGCGTCTTGGCCTCTTTCCGGCGGTGGCCATTGCCGCCTGGCTAACGCTGCTACCGTCGTCAACTTGGGAGGGTCTCGAGCGTTGGTTAGGCGTGGGCTCGCTGGGAGGTGCATTCGCGCCCGAAGCGGGAGCCCGGCTTCCGCGGGGGAGGCTGCCCTTTGCCATTTGGCTGGTCGCCTTTGGTCTCACCGTGGTGTTGCTTTTCAACCTGACGGTGGTCGCGCCACGCTTTCCGGTTCCGCGGGCAGCCATCTGGGCGGCTCGCGCCGTCGGACTGCAGCAGTACTGGTCGCTGTTTTCGCCAAACCCGGTCACCGCATTCGTGATGACCGATGGGTGGGTGGAGTTGGTGGGGAACCTCGAGGACGGCACCGAGGTGGATGTCTTGGGCAGTGGAGTCCCGGTGCGGATGAGTCGTCCAACCAACGTGGCAGACACCTTTCCTGACCGGCGCTGGCGTCATTATGTCGCCAATGTGCTTGCCCCCTGGCCGCTGCGGAGTGAACAGCGTGCGACGGTGGAAGCCAGCCGGGCGGCGTGGCTCCGCTGGCGCTGCGTGGACTGGAACGCCCATGCACCGCCCCAGCGGCGGATGCGAGATGTGCGGCTGGTATGGATGAAGCAACGGCTCGGTCATCCAGAAGACGTTCCTCAGCCAGAGATTTTGCGCCGGGCGGTCTGTTCGGCGTCGTGGTAAGGGCCACAGAGGATGACGGAAGCCACACCTCCGCTGCCTCGCTTCGCTGCTGATGCTCACCTCTGCGGCGCTTGCCGCCTCTGGACTCCCTACTCCCTGGACGAGGTGCGGGGATGGGTCGGTCCCTGCCGCTTTCAGCCGCAGCGCGGTCTCTTTCCGCCGACCGCGCCGATTTGCAATGCCTTTTCGCCAAGGGGTGGCACTGGGCCGGCGGTAGCTGAGAGGGTCGGACGCCGAAAAACGGCTGCGACCCCGGTCGCCTCGGTGGCGAGGCGACGCTCCCCGGAAACGCCTTTGACCGAGGTATTCGACATGACGCGCGAGGAACTGATGGAGGTCTTCCGGGAAGCAGCCGGTGACCGCGACCCGCCGCCTCTAGCGGCCAAGTGGGAAGGGGGCGTTCTACAACTGGTCCCTGGCAAGGCCGAACTCCAAGGCAAGGAGCTCCCCATTGATGCGCTATTTCACAAAGTGGTGATGGTGCGGGACCGGCTTCGAACGCTCGAACAGAAGCTCAACGCCCATCCCAAACTGACCGACGCCGAGCGTGTGGAGATGCAGCAGTACATCACCCGCTGCTACGGCAGCCTCACCAGCTTCAACATTCTCTTTGCAGAGAAGTCCGACCATTTCGTCGGACAGAGAGGGGTACCCGAGGACTGAGCCGGCTTTACAGCTCGACCTTCTTCTCCGAGTGGCTTTGCCCGTCAAAGCGAAGGGCGACTCCCTTGCCCTCGACGCGGGTGACCAGATTCACCGGCCGGCGCCACAGCGTGGCCAGGTTCTTGAGCGTTTCCCGAGCGTAGTCCTGTTTCAAGTCCTGGCCGTCGTGCTTATGTGCCAGCAGCAACTCGCCTCGGTTGTCGAAGTTGGCGTCCACCACCTCGACAATGGGGTTCCCAAAGTTGGTCAGCTGGCTGAGGAGCTTGCTCTTCACCTTGCGGAATTCGCGGTCGAGGATTTCCCAACTATTGCGCTTGTCGTTGAAGCCGTAGACGAAAAGCTTCTGCTCCAGCGCAAACTCGGGAGTGAGAAAAGTGTCAATGAACGTCACATCGTTGTAGTGCTTGCGCACCTCGAAGATTTTCTCCTTGCCTAGGCCAAGCTTCCGGTCCCAGGCGCGGCGCGCACGAAGATCGTCACACTCATCCCATTCCTTGCCGAACCGGCCCTTGTCCCAGCGCTCCTCGATGTCGCGGAACAGCTCGATGCCTAACTTGTAAGGATTGAGCGCTCCCGGACGGGTGCCCATGGTGCCTGAGTGGTGGTCAGCGTAGTCGATGACCTCGTCGTCCTTGAGCGCCTTCTGCGTCATGATTTTCGAGTGCCAGTAACTGGCCCAGCCCTCGTTCATGATTTTGGTCTGACCTTGAGGAGCGAAGTAATAGGCCTCCTCACGAAGCGTGGCCAGGATGTCGAATTCCCAGGGCTCGAGGGGAGCGTGCTCGAGCAGAAAGAGCAGGACGTCGCGCTGCGGCCGCTCCGGGAACTGCTTCTTACGCTGCTTCTGTTCTTCCACCTTCCTGCGCTGCTGGTCTAGGAACTCAATCGGGTTCACGAATCCGCGCATGTACTCGCGGCCGACGCGGAAACCCTCCACCCGCTCGTTGCTTTTCTCCTCTTCTTCGGCGCGGCGAGGGTCCGGGTTTCGGCGGATGTAGGGCGAGTGGTAGTCGATCAGGTTCTCGAGGCTCAGCCCCCGGTCGATGAAGTCCTCAATTTTTTCGATGCCGATTTTGTCGACCCAGCGGCGGATGCGGGTGGCGTGGTTGGCCATCTCGTCAATCATCCGGCGGTTGGTGTGCTGGAAGTAAAAGTTGTTCTTGAAGAAGTCGGCATGGCCGTAGACGTGGGCCATCACCAGCTTTTGGTCCACCTCGGCGTTGCTCTCCATGAGGTATGCGTAGGTGGGGTCGTTGTTGATAACCAGTTCGTAAATTTTCGACAGCCCGTACTCATATCCCTTGGAAAGCTGCTCGTACTCCATGCCCCAGCGCCAATGCGGGTAGCGGTTGGGAAAGCCGCCGTAAGCGGCCACCATATTCAACTCGTCGTAGGTGACCAGCTCGAAGACTGTCTCGAAGAAGTCCAGCCCGTAGCCGCGTGCGTAACCTTCGATGGTCTCCTTGAGCGCGCCCAGCTGTGGCGTCAGGCCCCGGGGCATGGCGTCACTTCCCCCGTCCAAGGAAGTCTTTGATGGACTGGTAAATCGCATCCTTATCGGCGATTTCGGAGAGCGCCACGTTGTCCAATTCGCCGATGGACTCACGGAGATCTTTGATGAACTGACCGCTTCCGTAGGGGCTCTCCACCTGCCCGTAGGCGAACTGGTTCACGTGGGGGAGGATGTCCGCCTTGAGCATCTCCACGCAGTGCCGCGTGTCGTCCGCGCTCCAGTTGTCCCCGTCACTGAAGTGGAAGGGATAGATGTTCCAGCTTGCGCTTGGATAATCGGATTGGATGATTTCCTTGCACAGCTTGTAGGCGGAGCTAATCATCGTCCCGCCCGACTCTCGGGTGTGGAAGAAGGTGTCGCGGTCCACCTCGCGGGCCACCGCATCATGGATGAGGTAGCGACACTCAAGCCCCTTGTACTGATGGCGTAGCCAAGTATCGAGCCAAAAGCTCTCGATGCGGACGATCTCTTTCTGCTCGTCGCCCATCGAGCCGGAGACGTCCATCATGTAGAGGATGACAGCGTTGGTTTCCGGGAGTTGCTGCAGACGATAGCTGCGGTAGCGCCGGTCCTCACGGGTGGGGATGATGATCGGCCGAGTGGCGTCGTAGGTGCCGAGCGCAATCTGCCGGCGGAGGGCCTGCTTGTAAGTGCGCTTAAAATGTCGGAGCGACTCTGGCCCGGTGGTGTGGACTCCGGTGTACCGAATCTTCTGCGCGACGACCTGCTCTTTGCCTTTGCGCTCGATGTTGGGCAACGAGAGCTCTTCGCCGAGGATGGTGGCCAATTCCTCGAGACTGACGTCGACCTCCAAGGCGTGCTCACCTTCGCCTTGTCCCGCCTGCTGGCCGTCGCCGGGCTGCACCGCCCCCGGTGAAAGCTGCTGGCCGACCTCCCCATCGCCTTGGCCGACTCCACCCTGCTCGCGGTGGCCATACTTGAAGTGGGGGATGTCGATGAACGGGATGGGAATGGAGATGGTGTCCTTGCCCCGTTTGCCGAGCATCTCTCCCTTCTGCACATAGCGGCGAAGGTTGGCTTTAATCTTCCCCCGGACGATTTGTTTGAAACGGCCGTGGTCCTGATGAATCTTCAGTGACACGCCTACTCCTTTGCGTCTCCACGCGCGAAAATGGAGGCCACAAAGTTCAGGACGTCGGTCGAGCAAATCTCGCAGTAGGCGTAGTTCTTCATCATCCGGTCTTTGACCAGGTCAATTTTCTCCTGAGTCTCTTTGTCGACCACGGAGGAGACGAGATTCTTCAGCTTGATGCTGTCCTTCTGGTCCTCGAACAATTTCAGCTCGAGGGCTTTGTGTAGCCGCTCGTTGGTCCGGTAGTTGAAGGTCTTGCCCTCCACTGCCAGAGCACCGATGTAGTTCATGATTTCCCGTCGGAAGTCGTCCTTGCGACTCTCCGGGATGTCGATCTTCTCCTCGATGCTGCGCATCAAGCGCTCGTCGGGTTCCTCGTACTGTCCGGTGTACTTGTTCCGAACCTTCTCCTTCTGCGTATAGGCCTTGATGTTGTCGATGTAGTTTCCGCAGAGCTTGGAGATGGCGTCCTCATCGGCGCTGATTGCCCGCTGGACCTCGTTCTTGACGATGTCCTCATATTCCTGTTTCACCGTGGTCAGCAGGTCCCGATAACGCTTGCGGGCCTCTTCGCTGGAAATGAGCGAGTGGGTCTTGAGACCTGCTTCCAGCTCGTTCAGCACCATAAAGGGATTGATGCACCCATCCCCCTTGTCGCTCACCAAGGCGTTCGAAATCTTGTCCTGGATGTAGCGGGGACTGATTCCGTCGAGCCCCTCCCGGCTGGACTCCTTGCGCAACTCCTTGATGTTGTCCTCGGTGAAGTTGGGGAGAGTCTTGCCATTGTAGAGCTTGAGCTTTTGGAGAACGCTGAGGTTGTGCTTCTTGGGCTCCTCGAGCCGAGTCAGCACCGCCCACATCGCCGCCATTTCCAGGGTGTGCGGTGCAATGTGCTTGCCCTTGATGGAATTGGCGTTGAAGTCCTTGAGATAGATGCGCTGCTCTTCGGAAAGCTTGGTGATGTAGGGGATGTCGATCTTGACGGTTCGGTCCCGCAGCGCTTCCATGAACTCGTTGTTCTCGAGCTTCTTGTACTCGGGCTCGTTGGTGTGGCCGAGGATGACCTCGTCGATGTCGGTCTGGGGAAACTTCTTGGGCTTGATTTTGTGCTCTTGGCTGGCACCCAGCAGGTCGTAAAGAAAGGCCACATCGAGCTTGAGCACTTCGACGAACTCGATGATTCCCCGATTGGCGATGTTGAACTCGCCGTCGAAGTTGAAGGCGCGAGGGTCAGAGTCGCTGCCGTACTCGGCGATTTTCCGGTAGTTGATGTCTCCGGTGAGCTCGGTCGAGTCCTGGTTCTTCTCGTCCTTGGGCTGGAAGGTCCCGATGCCGATGCGGTCCTTCTCCGAGAAGACCAGCCGGTGCACGCGCACGTGCTCCGCCACCTTGGCGAAGTCACCCCCGGTCTGGGTCATCAAGTCCCGAAACACGTAACGGCAGGCGGGACAAAGCTCCGAACCTTCCGGAACCTGAAAGTCGTGTCCCTCGGCGAGCTCGACGAAGACCTTGGGCCTCCAGTCGCGTGGCACGAGGTTGAGAGGCTCCTCGTTCATTGGGCACTTCATCCGCTCTTTCACCAATGAGCCGTCGGCGCCCTTCTTCTCGAGCAGCCAGGAGAAGGTATAGGCCGCGCCTTCAGGCGTTCGGCTGTACTCCTCGATGCCCTTTTTCAGCAGGCGGGCGATGGTGCTCTTGCTCGATCCCACCGGCCCGTGGAGCAGGATGACCCGCTTCTCGGTGCCATAGCCTTGGGCCGCCGACTTGAAGACGTTGACCAGCTTCATCAGCGGAACGTCGAGCCCGAAGATGGCATCGCGGCCGCCGAAGCGCTCGTCCGAGAAGAAGTGGTAACGGATGAGCCTCTTCTTGTTGTCGATGTACTCCGACTTTCCGTGACTGAGGATCATGTCGTAGATCCTCTGGAACGCGGTCCGGGTCACCTTCGGGTTGTGGCGGACGATGTTGAGGTAGTCCTCGAAGCCGCCCTCCCAGGTCAACTCTGCGTAGCTCTTCGAATCCTGCAGCGTTGCAATTCGAGAGACCCACGAAGTCTCTACGCCTATCGTCATGTCACGTCCTCACTCGCCACCAGGGACCGGCGATTTCCCGGAGTTCAGTCCTACTGGCCCCTCCGGGACCCCGCCGCGGGCTCAAACCGCGACGCATGTCCGCTCGACGACGCCTCGTAGAGCACTGCGGCGGCACGGGGTGAAGAGGCAACGAAGACAGTATAGCCGAGGGAGGACCACGTCTGCGAAGTCCGGCACTCCCTGGAGACTTGGGCGCTTCCAAGTGGGCCTTCTTTGGGCTAGTTCCAGCCCGCATCGACGACCCAATGACCGTCCCCGCAGAGGTTGCCGCTGAACCTGCGCCCGCTGGGCTGCCCACCTCCCGCTCGGTTTCCTTGCCTCGGGAAAGCGCCGAGCCCCGGGCCTCGCTGGTCTTGGCGCTGTTGTGCGCGGCCGTCCTGTTGCCACGGGCCATCGTCTTCCCGTTCAGCGAGAACCTCTATGGAGACGCGGTGGTCCGGACCGAACTGGCCGGCCGCTGGCTGGAACGTCCGCATTGGATTGCCAGCATGGACGATGGTGCCTACCAATTTGGGCCGCTGCACCTCTACGCAGTGGCGCTGGCGCTCGCCACTGGGCTGGTGAAGGAGGATGCCGGCCGCTGGGTCAGCTTGCTGTTCGGCGTCCTCACCGTCTTTCCCCTCTACGCCCTGACCCGGCGCCTCTTTGGGTGGCAGGCCGGCGTGGTGGCGGTGCTCGGGCTGGCGCTGTGGGGAATGCACATCCAAATGTCCACCACCGCCGGGAGCGAGGCACTGGGGCTGTTTCTGGTGTTGTGGGTGTTGGACCTCTTCTCCAAGGGCGTCGAAGAAAACCGCTTCGGAGCCCTGCTTGGCTCGGCGGCGGTCCTCAACCTCGCCTGCGCTGTGCGCTACGACTACTGGCTGTTGATGCCGCTTTTGGTGGTGCTCCTGCTGGTGGGCGACCGCGACCGGATTGCTGCGGCGACGCGCGCCGTCAGCTTCGCGCTGGTGTCACTGCCCTTTCCGCTGCTGTGGATGCAAGGGAATGAGCGGGCGCGGGGCAACCCGTTCGCACCGATGCTGTACATCGAGTCGTTCCACAAGACGTGGGTGCTGGACGGCATTGCGCGCTGGACCTCCGTTGGCTACCGGGCGCAGAACCTCGTCTTCTGGCCGGCGGTGGCGCTGCTCACCCTCTCACCCCTGGCGGCGTACTTTGGAATGCGTGGAATGGTGCACATCTTCCGCACCGACCCCAAGCACCGATGGCTGGTTTGGACAGCCCTGGTGCCGGTCCTCCTCTTCACCTTTCGCGCCACCGTGCTGCTCAACTTTGTGCCGCTGGCGAGATTTACGGTGGGCCAGGTGGCGCTGGTGCTTCCCTTCCTGCTTCCCGGGTTTGAAGCAGCGATGGCTGGCCGGTCGCCGGTGTCGCGGCGCAGCTGGGTCGTGGCAACGGTGCTCGTGGCGGTGGTAACGCCGCTGGCGATGACCGCGGTCTCGTTCCGCAAGGATGATGGGCTGGCGAGCTCGCTCCGGCCGGTCGCGCCGGTCTCCACCAATCCACCCCAGGTGATGAAGGTGGCGAACTACCTGCAGACGGAGGTTCTGCCCAACGGACGCGCCGCGGTCATCGACTCCGACCCGCACTACTGGGACTTGCAGATTGGCTTCTTCAGCGGGCTACCGGAGGAGCGCCTGGCCCGTCAGCGGTGGGAGAACTTCCGGGAGCAGGTGGCGTCAGCCAAGCCGGACACCCTCGTCCGGTACGAGGGTGGGGGGCTGGACCACGAGGCCGATGTGCGGGTCGAGGGGCCGACGCTCTATTTCGCCGGACAGGTGTTTCGCGAGGTCAAAGGCTTCGACCGGCCCTGGCACATTTACCGCCGCTAACGCCGGAGCCTGGAGTGAACGCTTAGCCCCAGGCCTTAACGGTTGCGGACACCGGCGTCCTCAGACGCTTGAGCGCGCGGCCAAGGCCAGACCTCGCAGCTCCTCCCAGTAAGAACGCCAGGGTGACGCACAGACCGACCCAAAGTCCGGGAGTGCGGTAGCGGAAGATGACCTCGTGCTCACCAGGTTGGACCGCGACAGCGCGCGCGGCATGGTTCGCAGCCAGGATGGGAACTTCCACACCGTCGACTGTGGCTTGCCAGCCGGAATAGAAAGCGTCGTTCAAGACCACCACCGCGGCAGCTGCCACCTTCACTCGAAGTGCCACCCGCTCGGGTGCGGACTCGAGCTCGAGGACATCGCCGCTCTGTCCAGTCGAAGCTGGGAGCGGGCGACTACATTCGACCACCGCTTGGTGTCCAGCGGAGAGCTGATGCGCTTGGACGGCGGCCAGCGATTCCGCCGCACTTGCCACACAGATGGGACTCGCCACGTACGCTCGCGGAAGCGCCGCGGTGTCCTCAACCAGCGCGTAGCCGAAGCTGGGCAGAGTCTCGACCAAACGCTTTCCAGAGACGACAACTCGAGCGACGTCCGACTGCGCCAGACTGAGGTAGCGAGTGGAGAAGAGGCTGGCTCGGTCGCGGACCCAGGCCGGCTCGTCGTCGCTGAGTTCGAAGACCCGCGCCGAGCCAGCCGGGAGGTAGGTATTCGCCCCTTCCACGCCAAACAGCGCAGGCGTCACCGGCTCGAGCTCCAGCACCGCCCCCAGCGCGTGGAGGTCCACCGCACTGAGTCCGGAGGTGGCAGGATTCAGATGAGAGCCGGGCAGCTGAAGCACGCGCCATGGTGTGCCGCGGATGCGCGCAAGAAAGGGACTGGGACGTGCCAGGACGTCTGAGAAGGCCAGCTGGTACTGTGGCTCATTGAGCAAGAGCAGGCCGACGAAGCAGATGCCGATGGTGGACCACGCGAGGAGTCTCGGGCGCTGCGTCCAAAGGAAGGCTGCGGACAGCAGCATTGCCAGAAGGCCACTGACGGTCGCTCCCCGGGCGAGCTGGCCGGAGAGGTAAGGCGCCAGCTCAGCAATTGGGCTTGGACTTCCAATGCGGTCGGCCATCCATTGTCCGAAAAGCCTGAGCGATGCCTCCTCAACGCCCAAGGCCAGTGCGAGCAGCCCCGAAGCGGCCAGGAGGTACCCCAACCGGCGGCGGTCGGGGGGCCGAAACAGCACGGCTTGAAGGCCGGCCGCGGCGCCGAGCGCCAACCCAAGCGCGACGAAGGTCATCCACTTTTCTGGATACCGAAAGACGTGCCAGAAAGGGATGAAGCGGTAGGCAAGCGCTGAGAGGCCGCCGCGCTTTCCCAGCGCGAACAAAAGAAACACGCCAGTGCAGACCGCCACGGTGCGGCCGGTGCGGGAACGCCGGTAGACCCAAGCGCCGAGCAGTGCCAGCAAGATTGCGGGCAAACCGAAGTAGAGAGAGTCCATCCACAGCGTACGTTGTCCAGAGTCGAGAAGTCGCCGCGCGATGAGTCTCCCCATCGAATCGTCCGGGTCACGCGCAAAGAGAGGACCGACCCAGGCTTCCAAGAGGCGGAGCGGGTGGGTGGACCAGAGGGTGGCCTGGGCGAGGGTTTGTAGACTGCGCCGTGACTCCTGCGCGACCTGCCAGGCTGGAATGAGCTGCACCATCGCTGCTGCGAGGGCCGAAAAGAGAAGCGTGACAGCGAGGACCGGGCGCGCGCGGCGGCAGAAGGCGAGTAGGGTCAGCAGGGGCAAGGTGATGGCGAACGCTTGAACGTCGCCCGCCAGCAAGACCAGAGCTGCGAAGCCGCCGGCCAGGCTGGCCATTCCCCAGGAGGGACGCTCAAGGAAAAGGTCCGCCGCCCAGAGGGCCCATGGCACCGTGGCCGCTGCCATGAGGTAGGACAAATTGTTGGTGCTGGAGACCAGCGGGCCGGAAAAGGCGAAGACCACCCCGCTCAGGGCGGCCGGCGAGAGGCCAACTCCAAACCGCCTGGTGAGTGCGTACATCCCGCCCAAAGCGCTCGGGAAGCAAAGGAGGACATTGAGGTTGAGCGCCGTCGTCAGCGGAAACACCAGGTAGAGAAAGTTGAGTGGATGAAAGGCGGCGGAGAGGAGCATTCCGGTAAATGGCTGCCCGAGGCCATCGTAGGGATACCAATCGGCGAAGGAACCGCTCAACAGCCGCTCCGCCCAGTACGCTCGCAGTGGGCAATAGACCAGCAACATGTCACGCGCCAGGAATGCCTCGCCCGAAACAAGCGCTCGGTGAAAGAAGACCGCCGTCGCGAGGAACGCCGCGCCGGCCACGCCTAGGGCGCGGCGGCGCTCAAGAATCCGCATTCCGTCTCCCAGTCCTGGGCTGGCCTCAGCGCGAGGCATTGTGACCAAAGTTCTGCCAACCTGTCCTCCACCGACGCCTGCTGGAGTCAGCCACCGATTGGGCGGGTGCTGTAGTTCGCTGTCGAAAACCTGCGCTTCATCCTAAGGAAGGGGCGCTCAATGACGTAGTAGGAAAAGAGCGCAGCGGCGCCGCAGGCGAAAAGACAAAGCGGCAATTTACGGAGAACGCCCCAACTGGGCTGAAGGACAACCAAGAACGGTTGCTGCCAAAGGTAAAGAGAATAAGAAATCAGTCCGGTGAATCGAAGCCAGGGCGCGCGCAGAATTCGACCCAGAACGCTGCCTTGGAATGCGATGACGTTGAAAAGAAGGCAGCAAACGAGGGCCGTTTGCACTGTCAGGAAAATGCTTCTGAGTGACTCGGCATCGCCATAGCAGGTCCACCAGGCCAAAGCGGGGATCACCCACAAGGGGTGCGTTGCCCATCGGACGCGTGGCGCAAATTGCTCGCGGGGGCCACCCTTCCGGCGATTGAGGAAGATGGCCAGCGCACATCCGACCAAAATCGAGTCAATTCTAAAATCGGTTCGCAGCTCAAAGATGCCTCGCCCGTATTCATAAGGCGCGATCAGAATCGCGACTCCACGGTAGAGCACGACTCCGAGGATGATACCCAAGGTGGGAGCAAACAGCCGGCGTGGACCGAGAAATTTGAAAACGATCGGCCACACCAAGTAAAATTGCTCTTCGAGGCTCAGCGACCAAAGGTGTCCAAGCGTCGGGCCAGATCCATAGAAATTTCGCAAAAACAAAACCGCGACGGCGATCGTCTTCCAAGAGATGTCGGTCACCAGCCCAAAGCGCGCCAACAAAATCACCACCAAAATATAAAAAATGAATGCCGGCAGGATTCGAAAGACGCGTCTTAGGTAAAATTGTCTAAGTGAAATTGTATTTCGTCGAGCCTCTTCGGAGCAGAGAAGTCCGGTGATGAGGAAGCCACTCAGCACGAAGAACATCAGAACGCCGAGAATGGCGAATTGACCCGTCGGTTGGCCGATGTGAAGCCGAAAAAATAAGGCATGGCCGATGACCACCAGAAGCACCGCACTTCCGCGGAAGCCGTCCAGTTCCGGGAAATAGCGAAAGCCCGCGCCAGGCTTCAGGATGAAGGAAGAGCCCTCGGTCGCGGGAGGGTCTCGGGCCGGCTCAGAAGTGTGATGACTCTCGCGAACCGGGAGGTGCAAGGGAAGCCTTAACCGAGAGCGAAGCGCGGGGCGGGAACGGACCGCAAAGCTGAAGTCTGTCGGGAATTTCTACGGACGGACGGACGCTCCCGCTGAACCGAGAAGCACCTGCGTCCCAATTCTCTCTGGCCAAATTCCCGAGGCACTAGTCGCCGTGCCTGGTCTTGGGCGTCAGCGGAGGAGGAGGCACGCTCCGCTTTGCAGTCCAGTAGTCCTGCTGCCAGGTCTTCACCGCGGCGTTATGGCACACCAGGGTCGGGCAGAAGACGCTCGTGCCATCGTTACGCGAGACGAAGTAGAGGTCTTTACATGCCATCGGCGCGGCGGTGGCGCGCAGGGCCGCGGCTCCCGGGTTGGCGATGGGGCCTGGCGGAAGTCCGGTCTCGGTGTAGGTGTTGTAAGGGTGAGGCGTCAGCAAGTCTTGTGCAGTGATGTTCTTCACGAAGTGCCCGCGCAGCAGCATCATCGCGTACAGGACGGTCGGGTCCGCCTGAAGCTTCATGCCCCGGTGTAAGCGGTTGTGGTAGACGCAAGCGATGTGCGGTCGCTCCTCGGGCGCGCCCGTTTCCTTCTCGACGATGGAGGCGAGTGTTACCAGTCGCAGCAAGTCCAACTGCGCCCCTGGCTCCTGCATCGACTGGGCCTTCTTGGCTTCCTCCAGACCGCGCGCCACCAGCCGAGCCAGCACCGTCTCGGCGCTGTAGGGCTTGGTGAAAACGTAGGTGTCCGGGAAGAGGAACCCCTCCAACCGGTCTGCCGGAATCCCCTGCCGACGCACCCAGGCCGGGTCACCGGCCAGGGCCAGCAGCTTGCCCTCATCCAGATGCAGCTCCGAGCGAGTGAGCAGGTCCAGCGCTTCGTCCAGGCGCAATCCTTCGGGAAGCGTCACCCGGTAAGTTTTCTGTTGGCCCGAAACGAGCTTCTCCGCCACCTGCTCCGGAGTGGCAAAGCCCTGGAATTCGTACTCGCCGGCGCGGAGCTTCGGGCCGAGTTCGCGGCGTCGGAGGAAGCGGTAAAAGAGCTCCGCATCCGAGACGATGCCTGCCCGTCCCAAGAGCGTGGCCACGGTCCGAGGGCTACTTCCAGGCGGAATGGTGATGTCACGCGCTTCGAGGGTGCCGAAGGCGGTTGCGGCAAAGGCATCGAGTTGTCGCTCGCGCCACCACCAGACGGCGCCGGCCCCGATTGCCAGGCCGAGGAAGACAAGCAGCAGCCCGGCGAGGACTCGCCTCATTCGTCGTCTCCGAGCGGTGTGGGACGCCGCGCGTCCAACCAGCCCTGCAGGATGAACGCTGCGGCCACCTGGTCGACCACTGCCTTCCGCCGCTGATGCGAGAGAGTTGATTCCCGCAGTGCGCGGTTGGCCGCCACCGTCGACAGCCGCTCGTCCCAGTACTCCACCGGGATGTCCAGCGCCTTTGCTAAGGCTTCCCCAAAGGCGCGGGAGCGCGCTGCGGACGCGCCCTCGGTGCCATCCATGTTCAGTGGCAGGCCGACCACCGCGCGGGTGACCTGGTGGTCCTCGGCGAGTCGGCGGAGGGCGGCGAGGTCCGAGCGGAGCCCGGTGCGGCGCAGCGTGCTGAGGGTCTGGGCGGTCATGCCCAGGGGGTCCGAGAGGGCGACGCCCACCGTTTTGGTTCCCACGTCGAGGCCGAACGCACGCATCCGCTGCAATCGCAGTCTACTGGTGCACCCTGCCGTCGGGGCTGGGGCGGGCCGACTCAAGGCTGCCATCGTGCGTGAGACTCAGCCCGAGCCGCCGGACGCGGCGCGTGCCGCCGGCGTGGGGTTGAGCGGGCGAGGCTCCCCGGAGGCGCCTCGGGAGGCCGGAGGGGGTGGAGCTGCGGGTGCGTCCTCGGCGGCATCGGCCAGCAGCAGCTGCTTCATTCGTTCCAGCCCCTCCCGAGCCCGGTCGACGAATGGCCCGCTCGAGCCGAGCCGTTCGGCGGCAGCGAGGGTGCTCTCGTAGACGGTAATGGCCTTGGTCAGGAGGACCCGCACGCGCTTGCGGAGCTCCTGGCGGTAGATGCGGACCTCCTCCTCCTTCAGCTCCTTCGGAGCAGCAGACTCCGAAATCTGTTGGTACATGTCCTGATAGAGGCCGCCAATCTGCGTCCCGGCGGCCGTCGCCCAGTACGCGTTGCCAACTTTGATGGTGCGGAAGTAGTGGCCTTGCGCGGAGAGCAGCAACTCCGCCTTGAATTCGAGGTCCTTGGCCAGCTGGTCGGCGCCCTGCTCTGGATTGAGGTGCACACTGGCGTAGTGCAGGCGGTAGATTTCCCCGAGAAAAAACTGCGCCTGGCCCGGAAAGTAGTCGTCGAGGCGGTCGCGGTCCTCGGCGTTGCTCCAATCGGCGAGAGCTTGCCGAAGCGTCTTCTCGCCCGCATCCAGTCGGCCATCCTCAACTTCGCACACTCCCTGTTGCACCTGGGCTTCCAGGCGGCGACCCAGAGGCAGTTCCTCACGCCGAACCATTTGGCCGAGCAAGTCCGCCGCCTCCCCGTAGCGGCCGAGGTGGTACAGCGTCTCGGCGAGGTGGAAGGCGGCATCCAAGGCATCGCCGCTGCCAGCCGGGTCGCTGATGGCGGCGAAGTGGGCATTCGCTTCCTGCCAGTCCCCCATCCGCTCGCGCGCCAGCCCCGCATTGTATTGAGCCAGCAACAGGTGGGGGCTCGTCGGGTAGGCGAGAACCAGCCGCTCAAAGCAAGCCGCTGCCCGAGCCCAGTCGCCGCTGCCATAGGCGGACGCTCCGTTGGCAAAAAGTTCCTCGTCATTCATGCGGGCCAGAGTGGTGTCCCCCAGCACCTCGAGTGGAGGCATGGAGACCATCTCCTCGGAGGCTGGGTGGCGCACGGGCGCACCGGCGCAGCCGGCCATGCCGAGGGTGAGGAAGAGCAGGGCCCAGGGCCGCTTGGAGAGGGAACGAGTTGCCACGCGAGGCCGGGCCGGACGAGGCCTAGCAAGGGAGGAGTTTGCCAACCCGGGCACCCTGGATGCTAGGCCCCTGGCGCTTGGCCAGCGGCAGTGAGGGGCTCCGGGGCGGCGTCGGAGGTGAGGTAAGCCCCTGCCCGCCAGAGTGCGCCCAAGTCGTGCACGTCACCGGCGAAGCGCGGCACGGTCAGAAGCGGGGTGGGGGCAACCGCCGCACCCAGCGCCGTTAGGCCTTGGGCGTCCGCGCCCGCCAGGGCATTGGCCTCGGAAATGGTGAGCTCGAGCTTCCCGCGTAACGGCTCGGAAAAGCGTGCCACCGCGGCCATCTCCTCCGGTCCAATGGCGCCGTGCACTTGATTGACCACCACGGCGGCGACGTGCAGCCGCTGCTGAAGCAAGGATTGGTGAAACTGGATGGCCTCTTCACGGCGCTGGGCGGCCGGTCCGGTGACCAGGACCAACACCGTTTCCTCGCTGGTCAGCAGGGCCCGCACCGCGCGGGCGCGCTCGTGAAACGTTTCGTTGAGGGAGCTCATGGCGAGGAGGAAAGCCGCCAGGTCGGAGAGCGTCTGTGCGCCGACGATGCGCGACAGGGTGCGGCTAATGAGGTTTCCGCCGATTCCAAAAATACGGAAGCCAAGCTTGGCTCCCTGGAGCGCGGGTTTGAGGAGCCAGCGTGCGGTGTCCGTTCCGAGGAAGTCGAGCACCCGGGCCGGAGCGTCGAGGAAGTCGAGGGCATGAGCGGTAGGCGGGGTGTCCAGCACCAGCAGCTGGTAGCTTCCTGAGGAACGCAGCTCCCAGAGCTTTTCGAGGGCGATGTACTCCTGGCTTCCTGCAAGAGCGCTGGAAAGGGACTGGTAAAACCGGTTGGCCAAAATCCGGTCCCTTTGGGCCGGTGTGGCCGAGCGGGCGATGAGTTCGTCCCAGGACTGCTTCATGTCCAGCATCATTGCTTCGACTGGAGCGGCCAATTGGATGCCCGCTGCCTGCAACTCGCCTTGGTCGATTGGCCGCGCGACGTTGCCCAGTTCAGATAGGCCGAGCGCGTTCGCCAGTCGGCGCGCCGGGTCGATGGTGCAAACCAAGGAGGCGCGGCCGAGGGCTGCGCCCTGGAGCGCGAGAGCTGCAGACAATGTCGTCTTGCCCACACCTCCTGGGCCAACGCAGACCATCACACCGCGCGTGCGAAGCGCCTCGAGCAGCGGCTTCACCGATGCCCCTCGAGCCCAGCCAGCAGGGTGACACCCAAGGCTTGCAGGGCTGCTGGGTCCATCGCCTGGTACAGACGAGGTAGTCGGAGCACCGGAGCGCCCAGCGTCCCTAGGCGCTCGACAGCGTCGCGGGTCCGCTCAGCCTCCTCGGCGTGCGAGCGGGCGAGAGCTTGAAGGCGAGGGACGCTGCCCAGGGCGCGGACCTCTTCCGGCAGGAAGCGCGGCTCGGTTGCCTGGTTGACCACCATCGCCGACAGGGCGATGTGACGCGCGCGAAGTCCGGCCGCCAATTCGAAAGATTCTAGGACCGGCAGCTCCTCCGGCAGAGTGACCACCAGCGCCCCGGTGACCGCCGGGTCGACGAGCATGTCGCGCATCCAGCCCGCCTCCTCCGCCATTGTCCCCGGGGGGAGGGTGTCCAACAGCACCTGGGGCACGCCGAAAAAGGTGAGGGCATGCCCGGTCGCCGGCGCGTCCAGGACCACCGCGTCCCAGCGCTTGCGGTTTCCATCCGTCTCTCGCAGGTGCCAGCACACTTTGCCAAGCATCACTGTCTCGGCCAGCGAGGGGATGAAGCGAAGAAAGGTGCGCACCAAAGGATTTTCGAAGACGGCTCGGTAGACCCGCTCGAAGCGAATTTTCGTCAGCACGTATTCGCGCATCGCCTCCGCGGGCCGTACGTCCACGCTCCACAAATCCCCTTCCACCTGCGCCACCTCGGGTCCAGCGGGCGGATATCCCAAGAGGGCCGTGGCACGACCGCCACTGTTCACCTCGCAGAGCAGCGTCCGCGCGCCCGAGCGTGCGAGCGCCAGGGCCAAGGCAGCGGAGACGGTGCTCTTTCCGACGCCTCCCTTGCCGGTGATGACGAGCAGCCTTGGCCTGGGGAGCTGTGTCATCGGGCGTGGGAGCGCGGCACCGTAGGGAAGCCGCTCGTCCAGTGTCAATCGAGCGTGCCTTGACAGCCTGCCAGGGCCGCTGCGAAGAGGGCGGCCTTCCGCCGCTCCGGGACAACCACCATGTTCAGAGACAATCCGATGGTGAAGAAGCTGGTGGAGACGGGAGAAGCGCGGGTTGGGAAACTGGCCTCCACGCTGCTCTCCAATGAGACGTTTGTCGCCGCGGTCCAGTCGCTGGTGTCGAAATCGCTTGCCGCCAAAGGCTCGCTGGACAAGAGCCTCCGCAGTGCGCTGGCCGCGATGAATCTGCCGTCCAGCGCCGACGTGGAATCCCTGCGCGCCAAGGTGGATGACCTGGAGCGTTTACTCAGCTCGGTGGAACGCAAGTTGGACGCCCTCCTCGCTGAACGGCCGGCGCCTTGATGCGGCGCATCGCCTTTGTCAACGAGAAAGGCGGGACTGGCAAGACGACGCTTGCAGTCCACCTGGCAGCATGGGCAGCCGAGCACCGCGGTCAGCGCGTTCTGTTGGTCGACCTGGACACGCAAGGACACGCCGGTAAATCGCTTGGCCTCGACGTCCGGACGCTGACTCCCAACACCTTCCACTGGCTCACCGACCCGGGCGTGGCGTTGGCCGACGTGGCCCGCCCCTCTGCTGTCCCCCGGCTGTCGGTGGTGCCGGCCTACAAGCAACTGGCAGGGCTGTCGGCAGCACTCGCCGGCCAAGAGCGCCCGCTGCATCGCCTGGCCGAGCGACTGGCGGAGGTGTCGGACCGCTTCGACCTGGTGGTCATCGATGCTCCGCCGTCTCTCGGACCGGCCGTTTCCAACGCCCTGGTTGCTGCCACCGAGGTGGTGCTGCCAGTTGCCCTGACCTACCTTGCGCTGGACGGTTGCGCCGAAGTCGCTCAAACGGTGGAGCGGGTGGCGCAGCAGGAAGGCGTGCCGGGGCTGCACATCAGCGCAGTCGTACCGATGCTCGTGCGACGCACGTCGCTGGCAGCGGCAATCCTCGAGCGGCTGGAAGCCCACTTCCCCCAGAGGGTAACGCCCGGATTAGGGGTGTACGTCAAAATCGATGAGGCCCAGAGCCACGGGCAAACCATTTGGGAATATGCCCCGAAGGGCCAGGGAGCGCAGTCGATGCGGACGGTGGTTGAAGCGATTTGGACCCGTCCGGACTAACGCTTCTCCAGGTCGTCGAGCCGCTTCTCCATCTCCTCGAGGCGGCGGGTCAGCGCCTGGAGGTCGTGCCCCAACGCCGGCAGCGTCCCGAGCACTCCGTCCACTGCCGCTTTCACCCGCTCGTCGACCTTGCGCTGCCAGTCCTCCAGCGCGCGCTGACTCATCCGTAAAAGGTCATCCTTCAAGGTGCTGTCCGAGCCACCCTCGCGGCCGAGAAGTCGGTCAATGCGCGTCTCCGCCTCCTCTCGGATGGATGCCACACGTGGAGTCACCTCGCGCTCGATGAAGCCAGTCACCACTTCACCCGGACGGCGGATAATCTCGCGCAGAACCGAGAGCGGCATCTGGTGCTGCTTCTTCTCCTCCTCGAAAATAATCTGCGCCAGGGTAATGGAGGTCAGGTCGTCCTTGCTGCGGTTGTCGACAATCTTCACCTCCGCCCCCTGCTTAATCATCTCTGCAATCTCGTCGAGGGTGACATAGCGACTCTCGACGGTGTCGTAGAGTTTGCGGTTGGTGTACCGCTTGATGATTTTGGGCTCGCGGGACGGCGGGGGAGAAGCGAGCGGCTCGGCGTCATTCATCGTCTGCCAGGGTACGCCGGGGGTGACGGGGCGACCAGCGCTCCGGTCCGGAAAAGCGCCTCTAAAACAGTGCCGCGCCGCAGCGTGGACTGCCAGGAAGCTTGGGTTTTCCAATGGATAGCAGTCGTCTCGGGCTGCCGGCAAGCCCTAGGGTAGGGCTGTGGCGCACCGCGCCGGGAGGGGGACCCCGGGGTATGCTCCGGTACCCCCGTCTCCCGCGCCCTGGATGATCGTCACCTGCCCCCAGTGCCAGACGCGCTTTCGGATCCCCGATGAAAAGGTGACCGCGAAGGGCGTCAAGGTCCGCTGCACACGCTGCCGTCACACCTTCCGTGTGAGCCGCCCGGCCGAGCCGGCGCCTGAATCGGCACAGGACCCCTTCGCCCAGTTTGCACCCCCGGACGCTCTCTCGGAGCAGGACAAGACGCCGCCGCGAGGAATCGCCGTGGTGGGAGTCGACTCGGGGGTGGAGGTGGAACCGGCGGCCGCGCCGCCGGCCGACGACTTCGATGTGGACGTCGAGGCGCCGGAGGCGAAGCGAGCAGCGCGCGGCCCTGACGTCGAAGCGTGGGACTTTGCGCCTCCGCCGCCGAGGCCACCGCAACCCGAAGAGGTGCCGTTGCGGCCCGCGCCGACGGCCAGCGAAGCAACTGAGCCGGCCGAAGAGGAGGCGAACGACGCCACCCCCCGCATCGCGCTCGCGCGCATCGCAATGGTGCGCCAACTGACGGTGGTCCCTCCGCCCGAACCAAGCGGGGCCGAGGCCCTGGCGCTGGAGGCTTCCCCAGACGACCGACTCGAATTGGAGAGGGGTTCACCCCATTCAGCGTGGCAGGGGTCCACCGAAGGGGGTCTCGAACTGCCTCCGTCCCCCGACTCCGCCGAGTTTGACTTTGGTGACCTCAACACCCTGGACGGCCCTTTCCAGTCGGTCGCGCCCGCTCGGGGGACGCTGCCACCGGCCGCGCCACCGGTGGCCGCGGCGTCACCGCCCCCATCCCCCCCAGGCAGTCTCGACTTTGACGAGTTGTTGGGGCCGCCCCCGCCCGCTTTCTCCGGGAGCACCGAGCTGGCTGAGGCAGCCGCGGACTCCTTCGGCGACTTCAGTCCCCCTGCGCCGCCCGAAGCGCGAGCAGCTTCCGCCTCCTCGTCCTCGCCGAGCCTCGCAGAGCTCGACTTTGCCCCGTCGCCTCCGGCGGCCTCAACACCGGACGGCCGGACGCCCACCGGCGAGCTCTTCGGCCGAAGCGCCACGCGATTGGACGAGGACTCCTTTCCTGTCGGAGCGGACCCGGCCGCAGACCGGGCGGCGCTGTTCGACATGCCGGGCTCTCCACTGCCTCAGGAAGGGGCGGCGCCGACGTCACTGTTGGCGGACGTCCCGGACGCTGCGCCCGAGCCCATTCAGCACCCAGCGGCGGGCCTTCCGCCGGTGCCCCCAACCCCGATGGGCCGTATTAGCCGACCCCCCACTGGGACGTCTGTCTTGGGTCTCGAGGAGCGTCGCGAGTTTGGTGCTGCCCGACGGGTGAGCGGGGCAGTCATCAACATCACCGTCGCAGCCGTCCTGGTGGTGGTGCTAGCGGCAGTGGGCAACGTCTACGTCAACGAGGGCCGTCTCGACTGGGCAGCGTTGTCCCCAAGCCGTTGGGCGGCCCTCTTCGTTCCGCCGACCGGCATTGTCACCCTCGACGTTAGCAACGGGTTGTACGAGACGCGGGGCGGTCGACCGCTGGCCTACGTGCGCGGCCGAGTGGAAAACCGTGGGCGAGCCCCGGGGCAAGTGAAGGTGCGCGCGGAGATTTGGAACGGCAGTCAGCTACTCGGCACCAGCGAGGGGCTGGCCGGGGTGCTGCCCTCACCCGAGGAGATGGTGGAGGCAAGCACCCGACGGGACGTCGAAGCCCTCCGTGCGCGCCTGCAGGAAGGCGCACCGGCGGTGTCCCCGGGGAAGGGCGCAGATTTCGTGTTGCTCTTTGACGAGCCGCCGATGGAGGTGGCCGGGCTGCGGCTGAAAGTCACCGCTGCCGCGACCGACGGGAAGTAGGCCGATGGAAAGCTCTCGTGCCGAAGGCCTCGACGGCCGACGTTTTGTCCAGAGAATGCACGGGGTGTCCGGAGGCGTGGAGCTGCGGAAGCGCGCCGTGGCGCGCGCACTGGGGAGGCTTCCCGCCGAGGAGATGGCCCGGCTCTTGGGGCAACTGCTGGCGTTGGACCGGGCCGGCGACGAAGCGGCGCGCTGCGTGCTTGGCGCAGCGATGGCGGTCCTGGCGGACGTCCGACTGGGCCGTCCGCTGGCCGAGGCCCTGGCCCAACTTCCGCCCGACGTCCTGCGCGAGGAGGTGGCGGGGCTCCTGGCATCCGGGCCTGCCTGGCGAACGCTGGAGGAGACCGCCGCAGCGCGGGCCGACGCGCGCAACGTCCCCGAAACGCTGGGGATGCTCAAGACAAAGGCCCGGACTGCTCGCGATCCCGATGCCTTGGAGCGTTTGGCCCTGGCCTCCAATGCTTCGGTGGTGCGAAACCTCCTGCTGAATCCGCGACTCACAGAACCCTCGGTCGTCCGGCTTGCGGCAAGACGTCCTGCGCGCGGCGAGCCGTTGGCCGAGGTGTGGCGTTCGAAATGGGGCGCCTTGCGCTCGGTGCGGCGAGCGTTGGTTTTTAACCCCTACCTTCCGCCAGAAGTCGGCGTGAAGGTGGTGCCGCTGCTGTTGCGCACCGACTGGGTGGAAGTGGCAGCGGACCACGGGCTGCACCCCAGCGTGCGGGCCGAGGCCCGGACACTGCTCGCCGCGGAGCGACAGGAAGCCGAGCCCCCGAAGGCAACCGTCCTGGTGCTCGACGAAGGCTGAGGCTCCGGGCCGGCATCTGCGACGCTCCCAGACGTCAGCTGCGGCGGCTTGACCTCTTGGGCCTGGCCCAGGTGCTTAGCGGCGGCGGCTCGGCGGGTGCCGTGGCTCCGCTTCACTGGTCTCCGCGTCGGTCGGCTGAGCGGGCGGCAGCTTGCGCGCGGTGGCATCGATGAAGCCCTCCCCCCGGGCAGCCTTCCGAAAGGAGTACACAAACTTTCCGACCGCGTTGCCAAGAGCCGCCATCCGCGAGGCGGACAGCACCACCAGCAGCACAAAGCCGATGACCAGCAACTCGCCTAAGCCCACGCGCGGCATATGCAACACTCACCCTCTCATCGGCCGCCCCCGGGGCGCAAGCCCATGTCGGTTCGGGCTTGACGGGGCAAGGGCCCCAGCCCTAGCCCTTCCAACCCGTGCGGATTCTCGGCCACCGCGGCGCCAGCGCCGATGCACCGGAGAACACCCTCCAGGCCTTCCAGCTTGCCCTCGCGCAAGGTGCAGACGGCGTGGAACTCGACGCGCGTCTGTGCGGAAGCGGCGAAGTGGTGGTGTTTCACGACGATTCGCTGGAACGTTTGACAGGTCGCACTGGCCTGGTGGTGCAAACGCCCTGGTCCACCCTGCGGACGCTGGAAGTGACGACCCCCCAGGGCAGGGCCCCCATCCCGCTTCTCCAGGACGTGCTGAAAACGCTGCCCCGGACGGCGTGGGTGAACGTCGAGCTGAAGGCCGACCGCGGGTGGCTCCGACTGGCCACACGGACGGCCCGTCTTCTGGTGGAGGGCGGTCACCAGTCACATGTGGTGGTGTCCAGCTTTCACCCCCTCTGCCTCCTTGCCCTGGGGGCCGTTGCCCCCACGCTGCGCCGTGGTTACCTGCTCGAGCCCGGCCGTCCCGCATGGCTCGACGCCGGGCCACTCGCTCTGTGGGCCGGCCGGGACGCCGTTCATCCTTCGGACAAGCAGCTGACTGAGGAAGAGGTCCGCTTGTGGCATACCCGGGGACGCGAGGTCAGCGTCTGGACGGTGGACCAACCGGCGCGTGCGCGGACGCTGGCCGGCTGGGGTGTGGACACCCTCATTACCAACCGCCCAGGAGTGCTGCAGGCAGCACTCGGGAGGACGACTTAGGGCTTGCCCGCGCCCGCCGGTGCCGTCGCGGGAACGTCCACCGTTCGTCCCCACCCCGCCGCAGCCTCCTGCGAGGACCGGGTCAGCGCTTGGGCGACTGCCGCGGGCCGTCGGCGGATGACGAGGGCCCTCCGGCTGGCGTAGTCCTGCGTCTGTCGGGCCACCACCAACACATAATTCTCCCCCTCTTTGAGGGGAAAATCCGTGGTGAAGGTGAGGTGGGTTGGGTCAGCCGTGGTGGCATCGACGGTGCTGAAGTACACCTTGTGGTCGTTCACCAGCACGTACATGTCCAGCAGTCCGAGCGGGTCGGAGACGCTGCCACTGAGTGTAAACCGCTCACCGGTGGCCACCACGCCGCCCTTCTCCGGGTCGACGTTGAAGGAGATTTGGGGCGGGTCGCGGAAGGGGAGGGACTGAAAGTCCTTGGCCGTGGCCAGCTTGCCTGACTTCACCTGATGGGCGTCCTGGCTGCGGACGAACGCGAACCGACCCTTCTCCAGCTCGACCTTGACCAGCCCGTTGACGCGGGCCAGCTCCGGCACCACTGCGCCTCCCTTGGCCACTTTGAAAAGCGTTCCCGACTGAGGGTCCGGGCGACCGAGGACGGCCGTCCCACCCTCCAACCGCACCAGCCCTTTTCGGGCGTCCACATTGAGCGGGTGGTCGGCAATCGGAATCTGAAGTTTCTCGGTGGCAAATTCCTCGAGCTGCACATCCCCGACGGCAAATTTGAGGGGGAAGGTGTCCCCCACATAGCCCTTCTTCACTTCGAGTTCGAAGCGCGCCGTCTTGGTCTCTCCGGTGGCCAGGTCCCCCAGTCGGAACCGCCCTTTGTCGATGAAGACGTTTTGGTCCGCGCCGTTCTTGATTTGAGCAAAGGCGTCGAGCGCCTTGCCGGGCCCGATGTTGGTGACGTCCACCAAAATTTGAACTGCTTCGCCTCGCTGCACGACGCCATCCCCGTTGCATACCGGGCAGTCGTCGATGACTTGCCAGCCGATAGCGAAGGCTGGGCGCGCCAGCTCCGCAAAGTTCAGCTCGGCAACCAGGGTTTCCGGAAGCGGCCCCGAATCGTCGAGGAATTTCACCGTCACATCGTCGCGACGGCTGCTCATGTCCTTGGGAATCTGAACCGAGACCTTCCAGCTCCGCTTCTCTCCCGGCTTCAGCGCGCCGAAGAGGAACTCGCGACGGTCGAGCAGCGGGTTCTCACTTTCGGTCCATGCGCGAAGCCGCTTGATGGGCTCGCTGCCTCGGTTCTCGACGGTCAGCTCGAGGTCGAATTTCTCGCCCGCTTGGATTCGGCGCTCGGAGCCCGGCTTCAACGTGGCCTGCAGTTGCGGAGCCTTGGGTGTCGGTCCCGGAGTCCAATCCACGCCCAGAGCGGTGATGGCATCGTTGATGCGCTCCTGCTCCTTCTCCATCCGTTCCTGGATGAACGGCGCTCCCAGTGCCAGCATTCGGTCGCGCTGGGAGGCGGGCGCCTTCAGCACAAAGTCCCGAGCGAACTGGACCTCGAAGTCCTCCTTCACCTCGTCCTGGGTGTCGGCATCGAGTTGGTCGTAGAGGTCCTCGTCGATGTGACCGGGGTCACTGTCTGGCACCTCGGCCTCGCCCGGCTTCTTCTTTCCGAGGCCTTTGTCGGTCTTGGAGAGCTTGGGGTCCTTGCCCTCCTCCAGCTTCTGCTGGCGGGCGGCGGCGTCCTTCTGCCGGGTGTCCTCCTTCAGGTAGCGCACGGTGGCGACCGGCTTCTCCCGTCCGAGGACTTCTTCGCGTTTGGTGGCCGCGGCTTGGCTGGAGGGGTTTCCGAAATGGTGTTCGAGGTCGGCTTCCCCGATGGTCTTCCGAGGGGCAAAGACCGTCACCCGGTCGGCCGTCACTCGCGTGGGGATGAGCTCGATGTCAGGTTCAATCCCCACCTCTTGGATGGAGACGTCGCCGGGGGTCAGGTACTTGGCGATGGTCAGCTTGAGGGCGCTCTCCTCGTTGGTGTTGCCGGAAGGCGACGGGAATTCGTACAGCACCTGGACCGAGCCTTTGCCGAAGGTTTGCTGGCCGATGATGGTCGCTCGGTTGAGGTTCTTGAGCGCGCCGGCGACAATTTCCGAGGCCGAGGCGCTGCCCGGGTTGACCAGCACTGCCAGCGGGACGGTGATGTCCCCCTCATCGGCGTGTGCGCGCTTTTCCTCTCGGACGCGCTCCATCTGCGCCACGGTGGTGACAATGGTGCCCTGGCTGACAAAGAGGTCCGTCACCTGAATCGCCTGTTCGAGGAGGCCTCCGGGGTCTCCCCGCAGGTCGAGCACCAAACCCTTCAACCCGCCGGTCGCCTTGGTTTCGGCCGCCAACTTGGCCAGCGCGGCTTGCAGGTCGCGGGTGGTGTTGCCTTGGAAATTCTTCAATCGGACGTAGCCCACGTTGCCAGCGAGGAGCTTGGACTGCACCGACTCGATGGAAATCATGTCCCGGGCGAGGCTCAGCACCATCGGTTTGTCGAGCCCTTTTCGCTCGACCGTGATGGTCACCTTGCTGCCAACCGGACCGCGCAGTTTGTTGACCGCCTCGTTGAGGTCCATGTTCACGGTGGACTCCTCACCGATTTTCCGGATGACATCGTCCTTCTTGATGCCGGCCCGGTTGGCAGGTGTCCCCGGCAGCACCTTCACCACCGTGAGGTTGCTCTCCCGCATCTGAATGACGAAGCCGAGGCCGCCGAACTCTCCTTTGGTGGTGAGGCGCATCTCCCGGTACTGGTCGGGGAGGAGCAAAATGGAATGCGGGTCCAGTGTGGAAAGCATCCCGTTGATGGCTGCGTACTCCACCTGACGGCTGTCCTCGATCGGGCGCATGTTGGCCGAGATGAATTCGAAGATGTCCTTCATGGTGAAAGACATCTTCCACAGCGAGTCGACGTGGCTGATGTCGTACTCTTTGACTTTGCCGTTGACGTCCAGCGTGACGTGGTCTTGGTCCTTGTCCGGCTCGACCCTGACCTCCGGGACTGTGCGTTCCACGGCCTCTAGGGCCTGGACCAGCATCTCCTTGGGACGGATGCGCTTTGGGTCGACGTAGTTGTCCTTCACGTAAAGGACGACTTTGTTAAAGATTTTGAGTGCGGAGAGGTCGTGGCTGGACTTGTCCGCGGGATGGAGGCCCTCGGGGGCTCCTTCCAGATGAGATGGCCCGGCGGCCGGTCCGGCGACGGCCTCATTGAAGGTGACGGGAAGAGGAGCGCGGTCACGGCCAACAAAGGCCCAAGCGCCGAGCAGCACCACGACCAGAAGGAGTCGACGAAAAATACGCATAGAGTGAGGGCCCCAGAGGAAAGGCGCCCCGGAGAGTCAGGACAACAGTGGAGGAGGGATATGCTTCCTGCCAACGACTCTAATCGCCGGGCCGGAGGCCCTTCAAGGTAACCGTGTGGCGCCCGGGCGGCGAATGAGGCGCCGACCGGCCGGCCCAGGTTATAGAGGCTGCCCGCTTCTCCCCGGCTCATGACTCTCGACCGCGCCCCCTCCGACGTCCGAGCGCTCAGCACCGTCCAGAGCCTGGTCGACGGCTTTCGCGCCGCGGAGAAGCCCGCCAGCGCGTTCCGCGTCGGCCTGGAGCACGAGCGCTTGGTGTACGCGCGGGGCTCCTCCCAACCCGTGGCTTTTGCTGGGCCCAACGGCATTGGCGCGCTCCTCGAAGCCATGCAGCCGGCGGGCTACCAGCCCTTTCGCGAAACCCCCGGCGGGCCCACCATCGCCCTGGTCAAGCCTCGCCTCACCGTTTCCCTCGAGCCCGGGGGGCAGGTCGAATTGTCCGGGTCCCCATTCCCCACGGCTCGCGAGGCGCAAACGGAGAACTTGCTCAACGCAGCTGAGCTGCGGGCGGCCGCCAGGTCGCTGGACCTCATCCCGGTGTGCTTTGGCTACCGGCCCTGGGGTACCACCGACCAAATGCCGTGGATGCCGAAGGCGCGCTACGCGGCGATGCGCGAGACCCTCGGCAAGCGCGGCCGGCTGGCGCTCGACATGATGCTGATGACCTGCACCACCCAAGTCTCGCTCGACTGGGCGGACGAAGCTGACTGCGCGCGGAAGGTGACGCTGGCGGCCCGCCTGGCGCCGGTGTTGGTCGCGCTCTACGCCAACAGCCCGCTCGTCCAGGGGCGGCCAGTCGGTTGGCAAAGCTACCGAAGCCGCGTCTGGAACGAGGTCGACCCGACGCGGTGTGGCTACTTCCCAGCCCTCGTCGACGGCTCTTTCAGTTACCAGGCCTACGTCGAGTGGGCGCTCGATGCGCCCTTGCTGTTTCTGCGCCGCGCTGGCCGCTACGTCAGTCCGGACCTCACCTTCCGGGCCCTCCTTCTGCACGGGTACGAGGGGACTCCGGCGCTGGCATCGGACTGGGTCGACCACCTATCGACCCTCTTCCCCGAGGTGCGCCTGAAGTCCGTTTTGGAAGTCCGCTCTGCCGACAGCGGCTCGGCCGCGACCGCCGGCGCGATGGCCGCATTGTGGCGAGGTTTGCTTTATGACGCCCAGGCGATGGAGGACGCCGGGCGCCTTTTTCCCAAGCTCTCCTTCGCCGACCACCTCGCCTTCCACGCCGAGGCGCAGCGCCTCGGCTTACACGGGATGCTTCGAGGGACCCGCATTGGCGAGCTGGCTGTCGAAATGGTGCGAATCGCCAAAGAGGGGCTGCGCCGCTTGGACCCAGAGGACGCGCCCCTGCTCGAACCCCTGGAGGACACGGCCCAGAGCGGCCGTTCCCCGGCAGACCACCTGCTGGCCGCTTACGCTGAAGACCCAAGCGTCGGCCACCTGCTGGCCGTCGGCGCCCTGTAGTCGGCCGGAGGCGCCTTCTTCACGTCACTTCTTACCAAACAGCCTCTTCAGCCCACCCAGCAGGCGGGCGGCGGGGTCGACTTCATCAAGCGTCGCCGCCTGCTGCTCGGCTTCGGCCGGTGCCGGGGCGGCCACCAGCGTCAACGGCCGTCGCTTGGCGCCCGGAGGCGTTACCGCGGCCTGTAAGAGGCCGTCCGCGGTCAGCCCGAGGTGCAACGCCCATTCTCCGTCACGCTCCACCCCGCCCGAGTGCAACAGTCCGAGGAAACTGCGCGGGTCGGGCGCGCGCGCGACGCCCTGAAAGACTTGCACCTCCAAAGGCTGGTTGGCGGCCAGCGGCAGAGGAAGCGTCTTCTCCGCCGGTAGCCGGGTGTTGCGCTCGAAAGCGCGCTGGTGACCAAATTCGGGTGCCACCGCTTCCAGCGGCACGGCCAACACCTCCACCACGTTGGAGCGAGCTCGGCCGCTGACGGCCGGTGCGCTGAGGGCGGCTGCCAACAAGGCCGCTCCGAGGGCGGGACCTCCGTCCACGTCGGTGGCGGCGGCAGATTTTCCAAAGGCCGTCTCCACCGCCCGACGGACGTGGGGCACATGCGCCATCCCGCCCGAGAGCACCAGGGCGTCGATGTTTTCCGCGCTGAGCCCGGCGGCCCGCAGCACGTCCTGTGCGAGCAACACGCTGCGCTCGACGAGCGCCGCAGTGCGCAGCTGGAAGTCCTCCCGGGTCACCTCAATGACCGGTTCCCCAGGCACGGCCGGAGGCACCACTCCGCGCTCGCTGAGGCTGAGGCTTTGCTTCAGGCGCTCTGCTTGGGCCACCCGCAAGCGGAGCCGTGTCGGGTCGCTGCGGGCCGTCTTGTCCAAGCCCAGCGCAAGCTGCTCGTCGAAGTTGACTCCGCCCAGGGCGCCGTCTCCGCCGCAAGAGACGACATCCAAGTCATTTCCCGATACCGCCACCACCGCCGCGTCGCAGGTCGCGGCGCCCATTCGCCACACCAACACCCGCTTGCGGGCCAGGCCGCGGTCCTGGGCGTACGCCAGCGCGGCGGCGGTGGGCGCCTGCAGGAGCCGCAGGACGGTGAGGCCCGCGCGTTCGGCCGCCTCGCGAAACCGCGCGCGCTGCAGAAGGTTAAAAGCCGCCGGCACCACCAGCACGCCATGGGTACACGAGCGGCCGGTGCGGCGCTCCGCCGCGGCGCGCAAGCTACGCAGCAGCGCAGCCACCAACTCCACGGCCGTGACCGTCACCCCGGCCCAGTCGAAGGCCACCTCCCCCCGCTCGTCGGCTACCACCGGGACGGGCCACCGCCGCACCAGAGTGCGGATGGCTGGTGAGTCAGCGCGCATGCCCAGAAGCGTGACAGGGCTACCCACCCAGAGGGCTTCGTCGGCTTCCCCGTGCTGCAGCACCCGCAGCACGCCGTGCGCGTCACGCACCAACCGGCAGGCGAGCACCTGGTGAAGTCCGTCGATGTCGGGGGGTAGGAGTTCCACTCGGCCCTCGTGGGCCCACGCCAGCCGTGCGGAAGTCGTCCCCACGTCCAGGCCAAGCACCGCAGAGGCGAGTCCTGGGGCCACCGCCGGGGAGGCGCCGGCAGCAGCGCCAGCCGCGGGAGGCGGAGCCGCCCCGGCCTCGGGCGGGGCCTCCTGAGGACTGCGGGCGACCTCCGGCGCTGGCTGGGCAGCCGGTCGGGAGGCGTCGGGTTTCGCGGGCGGCGCCACCTTGGGCTGGGCTGGTGACGGCGCGGGAAGCGGAATGGCTTCGCTCGACGGTGACGTCCTCGCTGGAGCTGCCGGGGCTGAAGGCGCCGGCACCTCGGCTCGGGGGGGGATGTCCGCCGCGAGCTTGGTGGGCGCTTCCGCCGCTGGCGGGGCAGGCAACGGAGTCGGGGCCACCGCGCGAGCTTCATCTGCGGTGGCGGGCGTCTCCGTGAACGTCGCCTTCGGTGCGGGGGGAGGTTCACCGGGTGTCGGTCGCTTCAGCAGGGTGTCCTCGGTGCCGCTTCGCGCTGCGGTTGCGTCTGACTGGCTGAGGAGGGCTACCAGCTCGACGCCCAGCGCGGGGATGCCCCGCACCGGCGTGATTGCCGTGTGGACCCGCATCGCCGCGGACTGTGCCTCGGGAACCCCCAAGGCCGGTGTCGGCCGAAGATGGAACGGGACGGCCGGCGCTGGACTGGAGGAAGCCTGGGGGGCGGAGGGTGCCGGGGCGGAGGGGGGCGGAGCGACCGGGAGCGGGCTGGCTGTGGGGCCTGGCCACGGCGCCGGCTGCCCGGAGGGGGCAATCCGCACCACGTCCCGGGTTGGGTCCCCCGGCCACGTCGGCGCTTCGTGGACGGAAACCCGCTTCGGCGGCGCAGACGGTGCGCGGGCGGCAACCGGGGTAGGGGCCGGGCTAGTGCGCGGCCGGGTGGCGTCCCCCAGTCCGGTGACGCGGGCGACGTCTCGCGTGGGGTCGGCCAGCCAGGTTTGGGCTTCCGAGGCAGAGGGCGCCGACGCCGCTGGAGCGCCCGCGACGGCCTCGGGCGCGGTTCCCTCGCCACGCCGCGCGGAGACGATGCGTTCCACCAGCGCCGCCCCGGCGCCGTCCAGATGGAGGAAGCGCACCACCATCCCGGCGCGCGTCCCGGCCACCGTCCTCGCCACCACGCCTTGTCCAGACAGCAGCGGCGAGCTGTCGGAGAGCACCAACTCGAAGGCCAGCTTCGTGCCGACCTCCTTGGGGGAACGGGTGGCGAGAAAGAAGCCATCCCGGCCGACGTGCACGCCGTATCTCTCGATGAACTCTTCCTCGCTGCCAAAGGGCAAACGGATGCGGAGCGGCGTGAAATCCATCTGGGCGGGGCGGAAGTCCGGCATCAACATCGCCCGGACAGACCGCTTTGCAAGAACTTACCCCGGGAGGGGGGCGCCAACGCGAGCCACCAAGTGCTCCACCGCGTCGGCCAGCAATGCTGGGTCCGCTCCGCCGGCCTGAGCAAGGTCCGCCTTCCCACCCCCAGCTCCCCCGGTCTCCCGAGCCACCTCACGTACCAGGTCGCCTGCCGACAGGCCTTTGGCCACGAGGTCCTTGGTGGCCGCCACCAGCACCAGGCCCTTGCCGTCCTTCTCACCCCACACCACCACCACCCCTGACTTCATCCGGTCGCGGTACTGGTCGGCGAGGCCCCGGTAGCGTTTGGCGTCGGCCGGCTCGACGCGGGTGGCGAGGACTTTGATGCCATTCACCTCGCGCACTTGGGCCAAAGCGTCGCCGGCTCCAGAGCTGGCCCGGAGCGCCACGGCTTCCACTTCTCGTTCCAGCTCCTTGACGCGCCGCTGGTTCGCCTCCACCCGCTTTACCAATTCCTTGGGAGATGTCTTCAGCACCTCCGCCGCCCGCCGCATCTCGTGCTCCAGGTCCCGCACCCAGGTGAGCGCGCCGCTTCCGGTGAGGGCCACAATTCGGCGAACGCCGGAGGCGATGGAGGACTCGCCGGTAATTTTGAAGAGGCCGATGTCGCCGCTTCGGCGCACATGGGTGCCACCGCACAACTCGGTGGATTCCGGGTGGACACTCACCACCCGAACTCGGTCTCCATACTTCTCGCCGAAGAGGGCCACCGCGCCGGCTGCCTTGGCCTCGTCCAGCCCCATCACCCGGGTGGAGGCGTCGGTATTGTCGCGAATCCAGCCGTTCACCAGGTCCTCCACGCGCTCCAACTCGGCGCTGGTGGGAGCCTGAAAGTGCGCATAGTCGAAACGAAGGTAGTCCGGCGCCACCACCGAACCGGCCTGCTTCACATGGTCGCCCAGCACCACTTTGAGCGCCCGGTGAAGCAGGTGCGTCGCGGAGTGGTTGCGGCGGATGGAGTTCCGCCGCTCGGCGTCCACCGTCAGATGGACGTCGTCTCCCACCCGCAACACCCCAGTCTCGAGCTGCACCTGGTGGCTCACCAGGCCCGAGACTGGCCGTTGGGCGTCGAGCACCATGCCTCGTACGCCGCCGTCACCTCGTTCAAGGCGCCCGGTGTCTCCCACCTGGCCGCCGGCCTCGCCATAAAAAGGTGTGCGGTCGGTCACCATTTCCACCGTTGCCGGAGCCGTCGCTTGTGCGACTTCCCGGCCCTCGGACACCAGGGCCACAACCCGCCCGTCTCCCTGCTCGCCCGCCCCCTGGTAGCCGAGAAATTCGGTGTCCTTCCCAAGCCGCGCCCGCAGCTGGGGCCACAGCTCTTCAATGGCCCTGTCTCCCGAACCCCCGAAGCTGCCCCGCTCCCGCTCGTTCTCCATCAGCCTCTCATAGACCTCGAGGTCGATGTCCAGCCCCCGTTCGCGGGCAATCAGCTGGGTGAGGTCCCAGGGGAACCCATGGGTCCCGTGTAGGAAAAATACCACCTCGCCCGGGAGCGCTGCGCCCTTCGCTGCCCGGACTTTGCCAATCTCCTCGTCGATGAGGCGCAGCCCCCGGTCCAGGGTTCGACGGAAGGACTCCTCTTCGTGGCGGGTGGCGGACAGCACGAAGCTGCGGTTTTCCCGCAGCTCGGGGTAGGCCGGCGCCATCAACTCAACGACGCGGTCCACCGTTTGGTCCAAGAACGGCTCGTCGAGGCCCAGCCGCGCACCGTAGCGGATGGCCCGGCGCATGATGCGACGTAGGACATAGCCTCGGCCTTCGTTGGAGGGCTGAACGCCGTCCGAGATAAGGAATGCCGTGGCGCGGCTGTGGTCGGCAACGACGCGCATCGCCGCATCGTCGGCGGCATCCCGGCCGTAGCGCTTTCCACTCAGCTGCGCCGCCCGTTCGAGCAGCGGCGTGAACAGGTCGGTGTCGTAATTGCTGCGGACCCCCTGCACCACCGCCGCCATGCGCTCCAGCCCTGCTCCGGTGTCGATGGACGGCCGAGGCAGCGGCGACAGCGGCCCGTCTTTCTCTCGCCGCTCAAACTGCATGAAGACCAGGTTCCAGACTTCCAGCCAGCGGTCGCACTCACAAGCCACGCCCTGACAGCGGCGTCCCGCGGCTTCCTCACCGCATGGAAGGTCGTCGCCCTGGAAGAAGTGGATTTCCGAGCAGGGGCCGCAGGGGCCGGTATCCCCCATGGCCCAGAAGTTGTCCTTGTAGCCGAGCCGTTGGATTCGCTCCTCGGGAAGGCCGTGCTTTCGCCACAGCCCAAAGGCCACCTCGTCCCAGGGGATGCCCTTGTCTCCGGCGAAGACGGTGGCCGCCAGCCGGTCGGGAGCCATTCCGAGCTCCCGGGTGACAAAGTCCCAGGCAAATTCCACGGCGTCCTGCTTGAAGTAGTCGCCGAAGGAGAAGTTCCCCAGCATCTCGAAAAACGTGTGGTGTCGCGCGGTGAAGCCGACGTTGTCCAAGTCGTTGTGCTTGCCGCCTGCCCGGACACACTTCTGAGAGGACGTTGCGCGGACGTAGGGCCGCGTCTCGCGACCGGTAAAGACGTCCTTAAACTGAACCATTCCGGCATTGGTGAAGAGGAGCGTCGGGTCATTGGACGGAACGAGCGAGGACGAGGGCACGCGAGTGTGCCCGCGCTGCTCGAAGTAGCGCAGGAAGGCCTCCCGAAGCTGGGCAGCGGCGCGGATGCTGGACATGGACAAGGCATATACCCAAGAGGCGTCCGGGACGCAGGGTCTGCGCCATGCGCCCACACCGCCCGAGGACCCCCGCCGACCGCCGGCTGCACGAAGGGGGGCCGGCCCTTGCTACATTCCAAGACACCCCCTGTGACCAGCCCCCCCTTTGCTGCCTGGACCGCGCTCGCCCCTGTCCCGACGCCGCCCAGGCTCCCCAGACATCGGTCCTCTCCGGGCGAGCCCGCCGCCGTCCAGGCGGCCACCCGGGGTGGGGCATGTACGTGGTGAGTGCGGGCGCGGCCGGGGGCTGGCCGTTGCATCGCTTCCTGTGGTGGCTCCGTGCCCGACGTCAATCGCTGTGCGCGCTGCTCCTGCTGGCGGCCAGTGGGGCCTCCGCCGATGCCGATGCGCGCTGGGCGTTTCTGGTGCGACAGCTCACCACCGCCCAGGACCCACGCGCGCGCGTTCAAGCGGCGCTCACCCTCGGAGCAACCGAGGACCCGTCCGCGCTGGTACCCCTGTGCAAAGCACTGGGGGATCCCGAGCCGCTGGTGCGGGCCGCTGTCGCACGCAGTCTGCCCAGCTTGCACGACGCTGCCGCCTTGGACTGCCTGCTGGCCCATGGAAGCGACTCGGATGACTTGGCCCGTCAAGAAGTGGCCCGGGCCGTGGCCACCCTGCGGGAAGTCCGGGAGCGACGCCCTAAGGTGTATGTCGCGGTGACTGCCGTCGTGGACGACAGCGACCCGCCAGCAGATGCCGCGCTGTTGTCCTTGGCCCACGCACGCCTTGTCAGCCGGTTGCGGTGGATGGGCGCCCAGGTCGCGCCGGAACCCGAGGACCGCACGGCGGTTCGCGCCACGCTGGCCACTGCGCAGCTGCAAGGGTTTCAGATTCGCACCCGTTTGGCTCGAAAGGGCGCCGAGGTGGCCGTGGTCATGGTGTGCCTCAGCTATCCTGACCAGCAGGTCCTCGGCGAGGTGGCGGGACGGGCCAGCGGAGGCCGCCCGGAGGATGCTCTTCGAGCGCTTGTCCCGCGGCTGCTGCAAGATCTCGCCACGACGTTTGAATGGAAGCTTTGAGGAGGGTGCCATGGCTGAACCCGATGAAGCCCCCGCCGCTCTGAGGTCCCAGCGCCAGCTGCGCAACTACCTCTTGGATGCACCGCTGCAGCTCCGCTTTACGCTGCTCGCGTTGACCAGCGCACTCTGTGCGGCGGCGCTCCTCGGAGTGTTTCTGGCGCGGGCTGCCTCGGCGCTCTCGGAGCAGGCGCAGGGAGCGGTCGAAGCGCGCGAATCGGCCGCCCTGGCGAGCCGGGAGCTCGGGAACGCGGCCCTTGGGAAGAACCTCCTCGAGCGCTTCGATGACCCGGCATTCGCCGCTGCTCTGGAGCGCCAGTCGCAGGCCATCGACGAGGCCTACCAGCGGGAACACCAGGCCGTCATCTCCCAGAGGACGGCGCTGGAGCGCGAGCAGCGCCGCGCCACGTGGGTCTTGCTGGTGAGCCTGCTGGTCTTCGTCGCCGGCGTGGTGGCGGCCTCAATTGTTGCCACCCACAAGATTGCGGGGCCGGTGTACCGCGTACGTCGGCTGCTGGAGCAGCTGGCGGAGGGGCGCCGGGATGTGCCGACCCACTCGCTCCGCTCGGGCGACGAGCTGCGGGAACTTTTCGAGACGGCCGCCGGGTTGATTCAGGCGCTTCGAGCGGACGACGAGTCGGCGCTGCGGGCGGTTGCCGCGGCGCTAGGCACCGGCCAAACCAGCGGCGTCGCCCCCGCCTCGCTGGAGGACCTCCGCAAGCTCGAGGACCGCCTTCGGCTGCGACTGGGCATTTCCGGCGTGGGTGCGGGAAGTCCTTAGACTCCGCGGCCGGCGGAGTCTGCCGCCGACGGAGGGGCCGAGGCTGACGGGGCAGCGGCCACGCCAGCCGTCCAAGCCATCAGCGCGTGCAACGGGACGAGGAACTCCTCTGCCTCGGTGCCCACCAGCAAGTCGTAGGGGCCCACTGCCAATAGGGGTCGTTCCACCACCAGGCCATTGCGGAGTTCGAGCCGGACGTTCTTCCCGGCGTGCTCCAGCAGAGGCCGCGGGTCGGACACCGGTCGCCGGTCGGGCTCGCGAGCCACCGGCGCCGGGCGCTGCGCCAGGCGCGCGTCGCGCGGTAGCGTCGGCTGGGCCTGCTCCCACGTCTGGGCTTGGGTCAGCAGCACCACCTGCAGTTTCTCGACCCTTCCCCCCGTTCGAGCGCGAGCGCTAGAGGCTGGATGCCGCTCAACACGTCGAGCACCGTACGGTCGGCGAGCACCACCGCCAGCGGGCTTCTCTCTTGGATTCGCGTCGCGAGCCAGCGGTCGATGGTTTCAGCTGCCACCCCGCGGCGCGCATCGCGCAGGTCGACGCGGCGCGCCGTCCGCGCTCGTCGCGCCCGGAGCTCCTCAACGCTGAGACCCGACTGGAGCAAGGCGAAAGCATCCTCAAGGGCCAGCCCCGGGGTGTGGGCCACCAGCTGGTACGCCTCGTCGAAACGGCGGGCTTCCTCGGCGTGGAGTTTCCGCCAAACCCGCGCCTTCATCTTTCCGTCGAGTTCGCCGCGAGCAATGCGCGCCGGAACGCGCTCGCGAATGGCGAGTGCTTGAATTTGGGCGGCCGTTGGGGGCTGGAGCGGAGCCCGGCGCCCGGGAGGAGGCCGAGCAGGCGCCCCCCGTGTCGTGGGGCGGGCGGGCCCGGCGAGCGACGGGCGCCGGATGACTTCCACGGGAGGCGCTGGGCGGGTCTTCTTCTCGTTCATCATGTCCCCTCAACAACCTGCCGGCCCATCCAAGGCTTCCCGAGGACGGCGTCCCTTTACGGCGAGGCGCGTTGCACCAGCGGAAGTTCGACTCGCCATTCCGAGCCCTCCCGGCGCAGGGTCACCTCCTGCGTTTGCTCCCCGGTCCTAACAGCCACCGTGGCGCGGTCCTGCCCCTTTTTCAACACCTGCACCGCAGTGATGGTTGAACCCCGTCCGCCGCGAAACATCAGACTGGGCGCATCATCCCGCAGCGAACCTCCGCTGGCGGCAGAAAGCTGAGCCAGCCGTTGGTGGACTGCCTGTTGGCTGCCGGTGGTGAGGCGGGCGAAGGCCAGGGTGTCATCGCCTTTGTTGGCAGCCGAGGCGAAGGCACGGTACGCGGCCTCAGGCGTCTCCTCGCCGCCGAGGCGGCAACCCGCGAAGCAAACGAGCCAAACGAGGAGGTGGGCCTTCGTCATGCCGGGAGGGAGGATGGTCCGCCCGAGGCGGGGGTCCGCACAAGAGGGAGTTTTGTGAGCCGCGCCCGGTAGACCGGTTCACCCGAGGCAAGGTAGCGCCGTTCGCGGCTACTGACCGGCTCGGCCGGGTCCCCAGGGTGGAAGGCGCCGGGCCCCAGCGGGTTGGTGAACCCGGCCGCCTCCAAGGTGGCGAGCATTGCCCGGGCCCGGTCCTCAACGTCTGTCCGCAAGTCAAACAGGCCGCCCGGGGCGAGCAGGGTAAAGAGAAGCGAGGCGAATTCAGGGGAAAGCAATTGGCGCTTCTGGTGCGACCGCTTCCACCACGGGTCCGGGAATTGAAAGTGGATCGCCGCCAGCGACGCCCGGGCGAAGAGGCGAGGCACCACAGCGCGAGCGTCGGCTTCCACCACCCGCAGGTTGAGGAGTCCGCGCTTCTGTGCCCGATACTCCACCTCCCGGGCGTATTTCTTTCGCCACTCGATGGCGACGTAATTCGCCTCCGGATGAAGGGCGGCGTAGGCCAGTGCGAATCCGCCCGCACCCGAGCCAAGCTCCACCTCCAAAGGCCCTGGCCTCCCGAAGACGGAGGTCCAGTCCGGCGGATTGAGCAACTCAGTGAAGGGGCGGCCGGCTGGCTCCGGCCGCAAGTGAGGTCCCCGCGTCATTGGAAGAATCCATGGCCTATACGCTAGACAGGCGGCCGCGATGAAGGTCTTCCATGGACTCTCCGATGCCTCCGAACTGGCCGGCGGCGCCCTGGCGCTGGGCAACTTCGACGGCGTTCACCTCGGGCATCAGGCCCTGTTTCGCCTCGCCGGCTCACTGGGCCGCTCGGCCGCGCTCACTTTTGAGCCGCACCCGGGGAAGGTGCTGCAGCCCGAGCTCGCCCCCAAACTCATCACCACGCTGAGTCGAAAGCTCGAGCTCTTCGCCGCCTCCGGCTTAGCAGCGGCCGTGGTGGTGCCCTTCACCCGGGCCTACGCCTCCACCACCGCGGCAGCGTTCGAGGCCTCGCTGCTGGACGGAGTTCGGGCAGCCCACTTGGTGGTGGGGCAGGACTTCACCTACGGCGCCCGCCGGTCCGGGACCGTTTCCACCCTCCGGCAGGCCGCTTTCACGCGTTCGGCTGAGGTGCACGTGGTGGAGCCAGTGACGGTGGAGGGAGTGGTGGCCTCGAGTTCCCGCATCCGCGAATACCTCCTCGAGGGACGGGTCGCCGCCGCCCGAGCGCTGCTGGGCCGGCCATTTGACTTGGACGGCGTCGTGGTCCGCGGGGACGGCCGTGGGAGAACCCTCGGCTGGCCCACCGCCAACGTGCACAGCGAAGCCGAAATCAAGCCGGGCTCAGGCGTCTACGCCGTCCGGGTCAGGCTGGGTGCCTCAGAGACGGCAGCCTGGCGCGGGGGCGCCGCGAACGTGGGCTCCAGGCCCACCTTCGGTGGGACCGACGTCTCCCTGGAGGTGCACGTTCTGGACTGGTCGGGTGACCTCTACGGCCAACCGGTGAGAGTCGAGTTCCTCGAGCGCCTTCGTCCGGAGCAGAGATTTGGGTCAGTATCGGAACTGGCGGCGCAAATTCGGCTGGACGTGGAGGCGGCGCGTGCGGTGGTCGGCCCCCCCGGCGGTTGACACCCTTTTTTCTGGGGCCTTAGTGTGGTGGGGCGTTTCTTTCCCTCTGCACACACCTCTTCCACGTGACACGCCTCCGGGAACGGTCGGGATTCGGCCACCCGTGATAGGACATAGGAATGTCCGGTCGGCTCGGTGAGCTCCTCGTCCGCGAGAACCTGATTTCGGTCCAGCAGCTCCGGAAGGCCCAGGAAGAGCAGCAGCGGTCTGGCTCGCGCATGGGCACGGCGCTCATCAAGACCGGGGCGATTGAGGAGCACAAGCTCACCGACTTTCTGTCCAAGCAGTACGGCGTTCCGGCGATCAACCTCAAAGACTTCGACATCGACCCGGAAATCATCAAACTGGTCAAGAAGGACGTTGCCCAGAAGCACGTTGTGATTCCGGTCAACCGGGCCGGCCCCTCGTTGATTGTCGCGATGGCCGACCCGTCGAATATTTTTGCAGTCGATGACCTCAAGTTCACCACCGGCTACAACATCGAAGCGGTGGTCGCCTCAGAGGTCTCCATTCGCGAGGCCATCGAGCGCTACTACGCTCAGAAGGGTCCTTCGCTCGAGGAGATTGTCGGTTCGGTGGGCGAGGACGACGTTGAGCTTGCCAAGGACGGCTCGGAGGATGTCGATGACGCCGCGCGGGCCGCCGACGACGCACCGGTCGTCAAGCTGGTCAACCTGGTGCTGATGGACGCCATCCGCAAGGGGGCCTCGGACATCCACGTCGAGCCCTATGAGAAGGACTTCCGTGTCCGCTTCCGCATCGACGGTGTGCTGTACGACGTGATGCGTCCGCCGCAAAAGCTCAAAATGGCCATCACCAGCCGCTTGAAAATCATGGCCGAGCTGGACATCAGCGAGCGGCGCCTGCCGCAGGATGGCCGCATCAAAATCAAATTCAGCGGCAAGGAGATGGACTTCCGCGTCAGCGTCTGTCCGACGCTGTTTGGCGAGAAGGTGGTGTTGCGTCTCTTGGACAAGGGCAACCTCCAGCTGGACATGACCAAGCTGGGGTTCGACGCCGAGCCGTTGAAATGGTTCAAAGAGGCCATTGATCGGCCCTATGGGATGGTGCTGGTCACCGGACCGACCGGGTCCGGGAAGACGACCACGCTTTACTCGGCGCTCAGCTCGCTCAACCAGACAGACGTCAACATCTCCACCGCTGAGGACCCAGTGGAGTTCAACTTTGCCGGCATCAATCAGGTCCAGATGCACGACGACATTGGGCTGAACTTCGCCTCGGCACTGCGCAGCTTTTTGCGGCAGGACCCGGACATCATCATGATTGGCGAGATTCGCGACTTCGAGACTGCAGAAATCGGCGTCAAGGCGGCGCTCACCGGCCACCTGGTGCTCTCCACCCTGCACACCAACGACGCACCAGGAACGGTCAGTCGTCTGTTGAACATGGGCATCGAGCCGTTCCTGGTGACCGCGTCGCTCAACTTGATTTTGGCCCAGCGGCTCGCCCGGCGGCTGTGCGCGGTCTGCAAGCGCCCGGCGGAGGATGTGGAGGACCAGGCGCTCATCGACGCTGGCGTCCCGCCCGACAAGATTGGAACGTTCGCCCTGCAGAAGCCGGTGGGCTGTCGCGACTGCAATGACCGCGGCTACCGCGGCCGGGTGGCCATTTACGAAGTGATGCCCTTCTGGGACGGCCTCAAGGACTTGGTCATCAACGGCGCCTCCGCGGCCGAGCTCAAGCAGGAAGCGATGCGGCTCGGCATGCAGACCCTGCGGCAAGCCGCTCTGGGCAAGATGATGGCCGGCGTCACGACACTGGAAGAAGTGGTCGGCAACACAGCACCCGACAGGTTCTAGGAACGGAGCGAGCGGCGTGGCGAACCTGCATCAATTGTTGAAGGCGATGGTGGACAAGGGAGCCTCCGACCTCCACATCACCACCGGCTCACCGCCCCAGCTCCGGGTGGACGGCGAGCTCGTCCCGCTCAAAATGGCGCCGCTCTCCGCGGTCGAGACGAAGCAGCTGTGCTACTCGGTGCTGACCGACGCGCAGAAGGCAAAATTTGAAGAGGACAATGAGCTGGACCTCTCCTTCGGCGTCAAGCAGTTGGCCCGCTTCCGGGCCAACGTCTACATGCAGCGGGGGGCAGTGGCCGGGGCCTTCCGGACCATTCCCTTCAAGATTTTGAGCTTCCAGGAACTGGGGCTTCCGCCGGTCGTCTCGGAACTCTCCAAGAAGCCACGGGGACTGGTGCTGGTGACCGGACCGACTGGCTCCGGCAAGAGCACCACGCTTGCCTCGATCATCGACAAGATCAACACCGATCGCCATGAGCACATCATGACGATTGAGGACCCCATCGAGTACCTGCACCCGCATAAGAATTGTCTGGTCAACCAGCGCGAGGTGGGAGCCGACACCCGAAGCTTCAAAACGGCGTTGAAGTACATTTTGCGCCAGGACCCGGACGTGGTGCTGGTCGGCGAGATGCGAGATCTGGAGACCATTGAGGCCGCCCTGGTCATCGCTGAGACGGGCCACATTTGTTTCGGCACCCTCCACACCAACAGCTGTGTGCAGACCATCAACCGGATTCTCGACGTCTTCCCTCCCTTCCAGCAGCCGCAGGTGCGCGCCCAGCTGTCCTTCGTCATCGAGGGCGTGATGAGCCAGGCCCTCATCCCGAGGGCGGGCCAAGGCGGCCGGGTCCTGGCGTTGGAAGTGATGGTTCCCAATGCAGCCATCCGAAACCTCATCCGCGAAGACAAGGTGCACCAGATTTATTCCTCGATGCAGGTGGGCCAAGCCAAGTACGGGATGCAGACCTTCAACCAGAGTCTGGCCAGCCTGGTGGTCAAACGTCTCATCACCCAGGAAGAGGCCTACGCGCGCAGCTCAGACGGTGAAGAGCTGCGCAACATCCTCACCAGCGGCGCGGTTGCTGGAACGCTGCCAGGCCACGCCGCGCAGCCCATCGGCCGCTCCACGGCCGCCAAGTACTGAAAGCCGGCGCGCGGTGCTAAGCTGAAGTATTGAGCGCGTAGTTGGAGGTGCGTGAAGGTATGGCAGTCTCCGCGACAGCCCTGAAGACCACGCCGAAGAAGCCGCGCGTCTGGGTTTGGCAGGCGCGCACCAAAACCGGTGAGGTAAAGCGGGGCGAGATGGAAGCGCTCGATGGCTCGACCGTCGAGACCCGCATCCGGGCCCTTGGGCTCGCTCCCCTCAAGGTGAAGAAGAAGCCGGCCGACCTCCATCTGCCGCAGTTGGGCAGCGGGGTCGGTGGCAAGGACATCCTCGTCTTCACCCGGCAGTTCGCGACGATGATCGACGCGGGTCTGCCGCTGGTTCAGTGCCTCGACATTCTCGGCAGCCAGATGGACAACCGGGCCTTCCGCAAGGTGGTCTTCGCCATCAAGACCAAAGTGGAGTCCGGCTCTACCTTTGCCGATGCCTTGAAGGATCATCCCAAGGTCTTTGACGAACTCTTCGTACAGCTCTGTGCGGCCGGTGAAGTGGGCGGCATTCTTGACACCATCCTCAACCGGCTGAGCGCCTATCGCGAGAAGGCGGAAAAACTGAAGCGCAAGGTCAAAGGCGCAATGGTTTACCCGATCATCGTCATCACCGTCGCGATCGGGGTGACCGCGCTTCTGTTGCTCAAAGTGACGCCCGTCTTTGCAAAGATGTTTTCCGACTTTGGACAGGCGCTTCCTGGCCCGACGCAATTGGTGATTGACCTCTCGGAGTGGCTGCAGAAGTGGTTCATCTACATGGTGATGGGCATCATCGCGGTGGTCGTTGCCTTCGGGTTTTTCTACCGTTCCAACTTCGGACGCCGGTTGGTCGACAAAGTCCTTCTTCAGCTTCCTCTGGTTGGGCCGGTCATCCGCAAGGTGGCGGTGGCGCGCTTCACGCGGACCCTGGGAACGATGATTAGTTCTGGCGTACCCATTCTGGACGCCCTGGACGTGACTGCGAAGACCGCCGGCAACCGGACGGTGGAGGACGGCATCCTTTACGTCCGGGCCAAGATTTCCGAGGGCAAGAACATCGCGGGGCCGCTCCTTGAGACCAAGGTCTTTCCGCCGATGGTGGTGCAAATGATTGGGGTGGGCGAGGCGACCGGTGCGATGGACGCCATGCTTCAGAAGATTGCCGACTTCTACGACGACGAGGTGGACACCGCGGTGGGCTCGCTCACAGCGATGATCGAGCCCCTGTTGATGGTCTTCCTGGGCGGCATCGTCGGCGGCTTCCTGATCGCCATGTACTTGCCCATCTTCGCCATCGCCGGTGCCATCAAGTAGCGCCTCGCCGGGATCGGCCCCGGGCTTCGGAGATTTGCGGGCGAGGTTGGTGTGGATTACCGCCTTTCGCACCGTCGCCGCGACGCTGCTTCTCTTGGTGAATGCGGTCCGCCTCTTCAGCGGGCCCCCCACCGAAGAGGTCGGCTCGCCGGAGATGATGTCGCTCTGGGTCAGCGGGGCGGTGTACCTGCTGGTGCTGGTCCAAGCCGGTTGGCTGCGGCGCTCCCGACCGTCGGCGGCCAGTGCAGTAGCGCACGTCGCCGGCGACGTCCTGTTGGCGAGCGCCTTGGTGTTTCTCACCGGCGGCGCCGACAGCCCCTTCACCTTCACCTATTTGCTCGCGGTGGTGGGGGCGGCCATCCTCCTCGACCAGAAGGGCACCCTGCTGGCCGCCGGTGCCACGTCGGTCGCCTACCTCGTCTTGGTGGGGCTTCTCCGCGAGGGTTGGCTGAGGTCGCCGGCAGGCTCGACGACTCTTCCCGCGGGTCGGCTGGCCTTTCTCATCACCAGCAACGTGCTGGCCCAGTTTCTGCTCGCTTTTCTCGCCGGCTTCTTAAGCCGACAGCTCAGCCAGACCGGCCGCAAACTCAAAGCACGCGAGACCGACCTCCGTGAAATGGCCGAGGTCCAACGGCAGATTCTCGAATCCATGCCGTCGGGTCTCTTGACGTGCGATTCGGCGGGTCAGGCGACCTTTGTCAATCGTGCCGGCGAGACCATTCTCCAGGTCAGCGGCGATGAACTTCCGGTTCCGGTAGACCGCCTCATTCCCGGCGTGCTTTCGCTCGCCGTCCCGCAGCCCGGGCGCCCGCGCGCCGAACTCACCGTCAAGACTCCCGCTGGTGTGCGCATCCTCGGCCTCGCCATGGTTCCCCTGCACGCGCCCCCCGGCGCTCGGCTGATTGTTTTCCAGGACCTGACCGAGCTGCGCCGCGCTGAGGAGGAGCTTCGCCGGGCAGACCGGCTGGCTGAGTTGGGGGCCCTCTCCGCCGAATTGGCTCACGAAATTAAGAACCCGCTGGCGGCAATGCGCGGCTCCGCGGAGCTCCTGGCAGAGGGCGGCGACAGCGAGACGCGGCGCCTGTTGGCGGTCCTGCGAAGGGAAGCAGACCGCTTGGGCGCCTTGGTCGACGACTTCTTGGCCTTTGCCCGCCCGTCGACTCCCGTTCGTCGTCGGTGCGCCCTGGACGAGCTCGTCCGCCAAACGGTGGAACTGTTGGCTGCCGACCCGCTCGCGGTCGGGGTACACGTGGAGGTCGAGCCCGCCGGGCTCGAGGCCGACGTTGACCCGAACCAAATTCGCCAGGTCCTGCTCAACATTCTACGAAACGCGCTCGCGGCGGCTGGGCGCGGCGGCCGGGTGAGGGCCTACTTCTCCAAGAGTGGCGACACCAGCCGAATCCACGTCTGGGACTCGGCCGGCAGCATTTCCTCGACGGACCTCCCGCACATTTTTGAACCCTTCTTCAGTAAGACGCCGGGGGGGACGGGCCTCGGCCTGACCACCGTCCACTCCATCGTCCGCGCCCACGGTGGCCAGGTTCATGTCAGCTCCTCGCCAGCCAAGGGGACGGAAGTCGTGGTAGCGCTCACTCCATGAAGGGCGCCCGCATCCTCGTCGTCGACGACGAACTGTCGATGCGGCAGTACCTCGAGGTGCTGTTCCGCCGGCGCGGCTATGACGTGGTGACCGCCAGCGGCCTGTCCGACGCACGCGCTCGTCTCGCCGAGCAGCCGCCGGACCTCGTGGTGTCGGACATGCGCCTCGGGAACGACAGCGGAATGCAGGTTCTGCGCGAGGTCCGCGAGCACTCCCTCGGGACGGAAGTCATCCTCATCACCGCCTTCGGTACGCCGGCGGCCGCCGTGGAAGCGATGCGCGCGGGCGCCTACGACTACATCTGCAAGCCTTTCGACAACGAGGAGATGACCCTTCTCGTCCAGAACGCCCTCGAAAAGCGGGAGCTGCGCGAGGAGAACCGGGCTCTGCGGGAGTCCTTCGCCGGCAACCTGCTGATGGTGGGCAACAGCGCGGCGATGGAAAACGTTCGTGCGCTGGTGCGCAAAGTGGCGAACTCCAAGTCGACCGTCCTCATCACCGGCGAGAGTGGGACCGGCAAGGAGCTGGTGGCGCGGGCCATCCACTTCGCCGGGCCTCGCGCCGGCAAACCCTTTCTGCCGGTCAATTGCGCAGCGCTTGCCGAGGGTGTCCTGGAGTCGGAACTTTTCGGACACGTCAAGGGCGCCTTTACCGGCGCACTGACGGACCGGACGGGGCTACTGGTGGCGGCCGGAGAGGGAACTGTCTTTCTGGATGAGATTGGCGAGCTGGTTCCCGGCACCCAAGTGAAGCTGCTGCGGGTGTTGCAGGAGCGGACCGTCAAACCGGTGGGCAGTGCGGCCGAAGTGCCCTTCGATGCGCGGGTGGTGGTGGCGACCAACCGGCGGCTCGAAGCGGACGTCAAAGCGGGACGCTTTCGGGAGGACCTCTTCTACCGGCTGAACGTCATCACCATTGAACTGCCGCCCCTGCGCGCGCGGCCGGGGGACATCCCCGAACTGGCGGAGTCGTTCCTCGCCCGGATGCGAGAGGAGCTGGAGCGCCCCTCGTTGTGCTTCGCGCCCGAGACTCTGCATCTGCTGGAGACCTACCCCTTCCCAGGCAACGTTCGGCAGCTGCAGAACATTGTCGAACGTGCGGCGACATTGGCCGAAGCAAGCCAGCTGGGCCCGGACACCCTCCCGGCGGCGCTGCGCGGAGAAGCGGCCCCCCCCACCCCCGACGGCCCAGCCCTGGAACTTGCCGAGGCCTTTTCTTTAGAGAGGTACCTCGACGAAGCAGAGCGTCGCTATTTGCTGGAAGCCCTCCGCAGAGCGGAGGGGGTGAAGACGCGCGCTGCGTCGCTGCTCGGACTCACCTTCCGAAGCTTCCGCTATCGGCTGGCGAAGCACGGTTTGGCCGACACCGAAGGGGCGTAGCCTCCTCCGGCTGTCGTCGAATGTCGCCGGGCGTTAGCGAAAATCGCGTCGTCGAAAGAGGAGGATGGCCAGCCACACCAAGATGGCTGAATAGGCCAGTGCATAGACGCCCGAGGCGAGCCACACGCTGGCTGGAGTGACGATTCCGTAGCTCGCCTGCGGACGGAGGTTGAGTCGTTCGAGGTTGGGAAGGACGTAGTAGACGACCTTGCCAAGACCTTGCAGGGCAACGTTCTTCGACCGTCTGGCGAGCCCGTAGATGTCCCCTGAGAGATGGCCAATGAAGAACATGCTGACGGTCACGAATGCGGCCGTCATCGGCCCAGCAAAGCTGGACATCAGAAAGCCCACTGAGGAGAGCAGCAGCAGCTCGAACCACAGCATCCCGATGCCGAGGATGATTGGCCAGGTGATGGCGGTCTTGAAGAACCAAAACTCCAACAGGAGCAAGCCGCCCATCAGCAGCTGAAGGGCGGTGAGCGTCAGCATGTTGCCCGCCAGCCGCGCGACCAAGAAAAGCCCGCGCGAAACCGGCTTGGTCACAACCATGAAGATGGTCCGGCGTTCGATCTCCCGGCTGAGAAGGCCGGTGGAAAGGAAAATGGCGAGCAGGACGAGGATGAAGCTCATTCCTCCCAAACCGATGTCGATCAGCACCCGATCAAAGGTCGCGATGGTGATGTCGGTGATGAGCGACGAAGACAGCAGGAGCAACCCGGCGAAAAACGCCAGCACCAGCGTCACCCGATTGCGCCGAGCCTCCCGAAATCCGTTGAAGGCGATGGCCGAGAAGGAACGAATCACAGAATCTCCCCTCCAACGGTTCCGTGCTTGGCCTCGCTCAGCGCCTGGAGGAAGAGGTCCTCCAGCGTAAAACGAACGGGCTGCAGAGAAAGGATGCGGCCACCTGCCTGGAGGACCTGGCCCACCAGCAGCTGGGCCTCGCTGTCTCGGCAGCGCACCACCAATCGAGCCTCGAGCGTCTGCACTTCGTCGAGCGTTCGTCCGAAGCCCCGCAATCGCTCGTCGGAAAGCCCCTCCACCACGACCTCGACCTGTGGAATCGACGCGGTGAGAAGTTCCGCCACTTTCCCTTCGCGAACGCGGCGCCCGTTGACCAGCACCGCCACGCGGTCACACAGCGTCTCCACATCCGGGATGATGTGGGTGCAGAAAAGCACCGTGGTGCCCCGGTTGCGTTCGGCGAAAATAAAGTCTCGGACCAATCGGCGCCCGACCGGGTCGAGGCCCGACGTTGGCTCGTCGAGGATGAGCAGCTGTGGCCGGTGCACGACCGCTTGGGCCAGTGCCACGCGTTGAATCATCCCTTTGGAGTACCGGCGGATTTGCAGGTCGGCCGCTCGGCCCATGCCCAGCGACTCGAGCACTTCCATCGTTCGGCCGTGGACTTCGCTAACTGGAACACCGCCCAGGTCCGCGGCGAGCTGAACGAATTCTCGTCCGGTCAGGTATTCATAGGGTGCCGGGTTTTCGGGGACAAAACCCACCAGCCGGCGAACTTCGGTGTTGGTCGGTGGCTTGCCGAAGAGTTGCGTCGTGCCCGACGTCGCCTGAACGAGGTTCATCACAATCTTGATGGTGGTGGATTTCCCAGCGCCATTGGGGCCAAGCAAGCCGTAGACCTGACCGGGCTGGATGACCATGTCCAGGCCGTCCAATGCTCGGACCTGCCGGTTCATCAAAAAACCCAACCGGTATGTTTTGGAAAGGGCGTGCAGCTCGATGGGTGTCGCCATCATTTTGGTGAAATTTCCTTAATCGGAGGTTTGTAAACCTCGAGGCGATGCGATTGCGAAGTCGAATAGGTGCGTCCATCGGTGCCGAGGTAGATTTCCCCCTCCAGCGGGTCATCGGGGATGGCGGCCAAGTCCCCTGAGGAGACGAGCTCCTTCAGCCCCTCAGGAAGCCGTCCGGTGCGCTCACGGAATGCAGCGACTTTCCCGTCGAGGGTCTGGAGAATCCGCTCTAGCTCAATCTCTTTGGTGCGGCGCTGAAAGGCTGCTCGCGTGCCGGGGTCCTCGGCAGAAGCCGCGAACTGGTTGGCGAAGGCGCTCGCTGCCTCGAAGGCACCGGCTTGCGCGTAGAGGCGCGTCGCCAGCAGCGGAAGGTAACCGGGCGCACCGGGAAGGAGTGCGGCTTCCTGGAGCATTTGCGCTGCCCGCGCGTATTCCTTGTGAAAAACGCTCAAATTGTACGCGAGGAGGGTCCGGAGAAAGGGCGCCTTGGGGAAACGAGCGACGCCTTTCTCCAGAATGGCCGTCGACTCCCGAGTATTCATCCACGTCTCCCGGCCGCGGTTGAAGGGCACCACCACACCGGCAAACTGGTAGACGTAGGCAAAGTCTGGATCGAGGTCGGTAATCAACTGCGCGTAGTCGGCAACATCCCGGTATTCGGCTTCGGTGTTCGCCTTGCCCGTGGCCTGGATGGCCGCCAGCCAGTAGTAGTCGGCGACCAACGGCAGGAACGCCCGGCCGGCGATCCGCAGCAAAGAGGCTCTCGGAAGTAGCGGCGGTTCGTGCGGCTGACCTGCCGAGGTTTTTTCCGGCGGCGTCAGTGTGCGCAAGACCACCACCAGCGCAACGACCAAGATTCCCAGGGAGAGAAAACGCGACATAGTTCGTTAGAATGCCGAAGCAGAGCCCGCAGGAAACGGCGGCGCAAGAAAAAGTTCCGACGTCTCCGGCCGTTCCTGTCTGAGGTCCTCGCCAGCTTGACTGGCTTTCTCCCGCCCTTCAAAGACCGAAAGGCGGCCGGAGAAACACTCCGACCGCCTTCTGGTGCAACGTCTGTTCTAAATCCGGGTTACGGGCAGTTCACGTCGTCGTAGTTATTCCACGGCGAACCAGCCGGGCCGGTGCTCTGCGTCGGGTCGCCGCACGCAGGCGCGGTCGGCCCGAAGTCGATGCTGGCAATCACCCAGTGGTCGATGTTGGCGTCATTGTCGATGTTACCCGTCGCGAAGGCGAGGAAGTTGCAGTTCGGGCAGAGGGCAGCGCCCGGGCCAAGGCCTGGCGTGACGGCGGGAGCAGTGCCTTCGTTTGCAGCCCAAGCACCCGGAGCAAACGCGGAGGCTGCGGGGGTGGGTACCATGGTGTTGAATTTGAAGGTATCGACCGAGATACCTGTGTCGGCCGGGGTCGAAACCTGCGTGACGCCAGCGCGGCTGGTGACCGCGGCCCCAGCTCCGAGCTCATAGTAGTAACGATTGCCACGCTCAGGATTGAAGCCCAGAACGCCGACCGTCGTCAGGTACTGGTCAAATTCCTGAAACTGCGACCGCTCGGCAGTGAAAACCGCCTTGAGGTTGTTCTTGGCCTCGCTCTGCTTGGACTTGGCTTGGAACCGGATGAAGTTGGGGATGGCGATAGCTGCAAGGATGCCGATAATCGCGACCACAATCATCAGCTCGATGAGAGTGAAGCCGCGCTTGAGGATACGACGGGTCATGAACTGCTCCTGTTTGGGTTGTCGGTGGGAAGACCGCGGAAGGCAACCTCCCGCGACTCTCGGGGGAGTAGCAGTGGCCGTGCCAGGTTTCGGCCTCCAATCCTTCCGCCTAGTTAGACCGTCACTGGCCGCGTCGGACCGCCCAAATTTGTCAGTTGGCGGGCCCAAACGCGCCGCTGACCCAGGGGTCCAAGGTACTTCAGGCGCACACCTCGTTCCGCCAGCCCGTCCGTCCAATCCGACCTGCAAAAGAGACTCCCCGCTGTGGGCTGCGCCGGCTGGCGCGTGCTTGCTTCATGCCGTCGCACCAGGGCGAGCGCCTTCGCCCCGAAGGTCGGCGCCGCGGACCTCCAGCTGAGGCGATGCTGGACCCGCCAGCCGGACACGAGCGGTGCCGTGCCAGAGTAGGCTCGCAACACGTGGCCAATCGCGAAGGAACAGACGCAACACCGAATGGGCCCTCTGACCGGTTCGTCTCGATGGGGTGGGGGCAACGCTTGGCTGATGAATTTGTCCTTCTCAAGGCGTTACCGGCCCTCAGGGTGACTTCGAAGCTTGGACCCGGTCGAGCGTCTGCGGAGCGCCTCACCCGCAATTTAAGAAGGGGCGGGACACCGGACCGCCGGAGCGGCACGGTGCCTCTTTTCGCGAATGGCTAACCTTCCCAGTCTCTGGCTAGCGGCCTTCTGTTTCGTGCTCGGGCTTGTCGTGGGGAGCTTCCTCAACGTCGTCATCGCCCGGCTTCCGACGCACCAATCCATCGTCCGTCCGGGCTCGCGATGCCCGCGATGCGGGCATGCCCTGGCTTGGTTTGAAAACGTTCCACTCGTTTCCTGGCTGTGTCTCGGTGCCCGGTGCCGCGCCTGCGGAGCGCCAATCTCGGCGCGCTACCCGGCAGTCGAGGCTCTCACTGGCTGCCTCTTCCTCGCATGCTGGCTGCGCTTTGGCGCTTCCTGGAGCCTGGTGCGCGGCTGGCTCCTGGTGGGCTTTCTCATCCCGCTCGCCTTCATCGACCTCGAGCACTGGCTGCTCCCGTTCGAGCTGACGCTTTCCGGGCTCGCTGTTGGGGTTTGCTCCGCCTCCGGTTTGGGCTGGGTTGCCCTCCGGGACTCAGTGGTCGGTGCGCTGGCGGCCTTTCTCTTCTTCTGGGCAATCGAAGTGGCGGCCCGCTGGGTCCTTCGGAAGGAGGGCCTCGGCGCTGGGGATAAGTGGCTGGCAGCGCTGCTCGGCGCCTTTCTTGGCTGGCGGCCATTATTCGGTTTGGTGCTGCTCAGCAACGTGCAGGGAGCTCTGGTGGGAAGCGCTCTGCTGCTCGTCCGGGGCCGGGCTGGTCCTTCGCCGGCTCCGGCCGCTACCGCCGGGACGATGGCAGCGGAGCTCGGGCCGCCGGAAGGGAACGCCGAGAGCGCGGCCGAGGCCGAGGGGCCCCCTGGTGAGGAAGACGACTTTACCCCGGGACCGACGCATCTTCCCTTCGGCCCCTGGCTCGCCCTCAGCGGACTGGAGCTGCTGCTTCTCGGGCCGTTGTTGGACCAGCTTCTTCCTGCGTCGCTGGCAAGATTGCTCACCGGAGGTCTGTCCGGATGAAGCTCCGCTTGGCCGCCATTGTCTTTCTCGTGGCGGTGCTCGCCACTGGGCTGACGTGGCTCTCCTTTCAGCCAGTGCTCGCTGGGCTGCTGGAGGCGCTGCGACGGGCGACACCGCCAGGCAGCGCGCCGGCCTTGGTGCGGGCGGGCGCGAGCGAGGCGCTTCCATGGCTGCTGTTGCTCGACCTTCTGTTGGTGGGCTTAGCTGCCTACGCCATCCTCTGGCTCGCCATCGCCCGTCCGGTGCAGCGACTCGAAGCCGAGTTGGGGCAGCTCGAGCGGCTGGAACTGGAGCTCGGCCCGCGCGGCTCGGGCGGCCCGCTCCTTTCTCGCGTCGAGACGTCGCTTCGGCGGACAGCGTCGGCCCTGCAGGCGGAGCGTTCGGTCACGCACCAACAACTGGAGGACCTCCGACGGGCCAACCAACACATTACCCGCGCTCAGGAGGAACTGGTGTCTGCCGAGCGGCTAGCAACGGTTGGGCGGCTCGCGGCTGGGGTCGCCCACGAGGTGGGCAACCCGCTCTCCGGCATCCTTGGATACCTCAGCTTGCTGCGCGGCCAACCGGGAGTCTCGGCTGAGACGCGCGACTATGCAGACCGCATCGAAACTGAAGTGCATCGCATCAACGGAATTGTCCGCGGGCTCTTGGATTTGGGTCGCCCCGCTCGGCCAACGCTGACGCGGCTAGAAGTGGCACCCCTGGTCGAGACCGCCGTGCGCTTGTTGGCCGCCGGTCCAGATTTCCAGGGAGTGCGGCTGAGCGTCCACGTCGTCCCCGGCTTGGCCGTGCTGGCGGATGCCGGTCCGCTCAGTCAGGTGCTCATCAACCTGCTGCTCAACGCCGCCCAAGCAGTGCCCTCGCGCGGTTTGGTGCGCCTGGCGGCCGACGCCGAGCAGGAGGCGCAAGTCCGGATCGACATTCTCGACAGCGGCCCGGGAATCCCGAAGGAAGTCCGACCTCGTCTCTTCGAGCCCTTCTTCACCACCAAGCCAGGCGGGAAGGGAACTGGGCTGGGCTTAGCCATCAGCCTGAGTCTCGTCCGGGCCATGGGTGGGACCCTGGACGCCGGGGACGCCCCTGGCGGTGGAAGCTGCTTCAGCGTCCGGTTGCCTCGGGCCTGACGTCGACTGGCCTTGCCGCAGGCCGTCAAGCGCTGGAAATTTACCGTCCCTCTATTGTTTCGCCGCCGAGCGGCGGGGCGTCTTCCCCAACCGGCGTTCTGAGGGAGAATGGGAGACCCCAAGGGATGCCCGCCATACGCACCATCCTCGTTGCCGATGACGAGGCATCGATTCGCCACGTCCTGACGCTGGTGCTCACGCAGCGGGGATTCGACGTGCGGGCGGTGTCGAACGGCGAGGAGGCGCTGGCCGAGCTCGGCGCTCGTCCCTACGACGCTGTCATCTCGGACATTCGAATGCCGGGCGTCGACGGGCTCTCGCTCCTCAAACGCACGCTCGCAGCGCATCCAGAAATCACCTTCGTGGTGATGAGCGCCTACGGCGCCCCGGATGCAGCTCTCGAGGCCGTCACCCAGGGCGCCTATGACTATGTCGCCAAGCCGTTCAAGCCCGAGGAAATGGTGCTCGTTCTCCGCAAAGCGGAGGAACGGCGACGCCTCCTGGCGGAAAACCAGCGCCTCCGTGGAGGGGGTGCAGGGGAACGCGCGCTGGAGCGAATCCTGGGTGGCTCCGAAGCGGTAAAACTTCTTCAGCGCCAGATTGGCAAAGTCGCACCAGTTTCGACCACCGTTCTCATCACCGGTGAGAGCGGCACCGGAAAGGAACTGGTAGCGCGGGCCATTCACGAGCTCAGTCCCCGCTCGGCCATGCCCTTTGTCGCTGTCAACTGCGGAGCCATCCCAGCTGGCCTCATCGAATCCGAGCTCTTCGGACACGCGCGAGGTGCTTTCACCGACGCCCGAACGTCGAAGCGCGGTCTGTTCACCGAGGCGGACGGCGGAACGTTGCTTTTGGACGAGGTGGGCGAGCTGCCCGCGGCCGCGCAAACCAAGCTCCTCCGCTTTTTGCAGGAGGGCGAGATTCGGCCGGTGGGTGAGAACCGTGCCGAAAAAGTGGATGTCCGCGTTCTCGCCGCCACACACCGCGACCTCGCCAAGTTGGTGGAGCGGAGCGAATTCCGAGAGGACCTCTTTTACCGGCTGCACGTCGTCAACTTGCCAGTGCCGCCCTTGCGGGAGCGCCGCGACGACGTCCTGCTGTTGGCCCGGGCCTTTGTCGAGCGCTTCAACCGAGAGCTCAACCGAGATGCGCCGGTCACCGGCTTCAGTCCAGACGCCGAAGTGCTGCTCACTGCCTACGACTGGCCGGGCAACGTCCGGGAGCTGGAAAACGCCATTGAGCGGGCGGTGCTCCTGTCCGAAGGGCCCGTCGTTTTCCCGGAGAGCCTTCCCGAGAAGCTGTGGGGTCCGAAGCCCGGCGCGGGGCTGGCTGGACCGACCGGCGGTGAGGACGCGGAGGCGCTGGCCCCGGGATTGTTCCGCGACCTATCGCTGAAGCGAGCGACGCGTGAATTGGAGGAGGCCTTCATCCGTGCAGCCCTCCGGCAGACACGCGGCAACCGCACCCGCGCCGCCGAACTCCTCAAAATCAGCCACCGCGCACTCCTCTACAAAGTGAAGGAGTACGGGGTCGATCCGGACTCGGAGGCCGAGCGTGGCTGAGTGGGGCACCAGTGGTGGGTGGGCGAGCTGGACCCACACACTTCCGGTGGCGCTTTGACATATCAAAGACATGTCATTGTCGACGCAGTGAGATCAACCGTGGATTTGACGGAGTGGCAGAGGCGCGGGGATACTCGCCGCACTGCCGAGAAGGCGTCTGGGGCGAGCCGGTCTCGAATGGAAGGGCATGGGCCAACGACTCAAGAACGCCGTGCAGCGCCTGCGGGAGGAGCAGTTGCTCTCCAAAGCCGAGTTGGCTCGGCGCGCCGGCGTCTCGGTGCTCACCATCGACCGCGTGGAACGCGGCAGCGCCTGCCGCGTGGATACCAAGCGGAAAATCATTTTGGCACTGGGGATGAACGTGGCTGAACGCAGGCGGGTGTTTTTCGAGGACGACGCCGAGCGGCGCTAGCGCGCTGTACGGCGAGGAGAAGACATGGCGCGGGGCAAACTGGCGCTCGGGCTCGACATCGGGTCGACCTCGGTCAAAATGATTCAGCTCAAAGAGACCCGGCGCCGGGGTTTGGTTGTCTATTCTCTGCAGAACTTCGGAATGAAACCCCTCCCGCCGGAGTCCATCGTCGACAACACGTTGATGAATTCGACGGCCATCGTCCAAGCGGTTCAGGAATTGCTCGGCGAGCTCCGCATCAAGCAAAAAGACGTTGCCATTGGCGTCAGCGGACACTCGGTCATCATCAAGAAGATTGCCATGCCCCGCATGAGCCAGGACGAACTGGAGGAGTCCATCCAGTGGGAAGCCGAGCAGTACATTCCGTTTGATGTGAAGGACGTTCACATCGACACCCAAATCCTTACACCGGAAGGCACCGATGCCACCGGCCAGATGGATGTCCTGTTGGTCGCAGCCAAAAAGGACATGATTAACGACTACACCACCGTCGTCACTGAGGCGGGTCTGCTGCCGGTCGTGGTCGACGTCGATGCCTTCGCTGTCCAGAACATGTTCAGTGTGAATTACGACTTGCCCGCTTCGGAAACCGTGGTCCTCATCAATGCCGGGGCTTCGGTGGTGAACATCAACATCATCAGCCGCGGGGCGACTGTCTTCACCCGCGACGTCACCATTGGCGGCAACCAATTCACCGAAGAGATTCAGAAGCAGCTGAACGTGTCTTACGAGGAAGCCGAAGCGCTGAAAATCGGCGGAGGACGGGGCGATTCCGATGCAGTGGTTCCCCAGGAGGTGGAGCGGGTGATGGCCGCGGTCGCCGAGCAGGTGGCTGGCGAAATCCAGCGCTCGCTCGACTTCTACGCCGGCACCGCGGCCGATGCGTCCTTCTCCAAGGTGTACCTCTCTGGGGGGACGGCGAAAATTCCGGCGCTCTTCAAGACCATCGAAGCCCGCACCGGTGTGCCGGTCGAAATTCTCAATCCCTTCAAGAACATCGAGATCGACAACCGGAAGTTTGACCCTGCTTTCGTGATGGACGTGGCGCCGATGGCTGCGGTGGCGGTGGGCCTCGCGCTGCGCCGCCCCGGGGACAAGCTCGAATGATGATTCACATCAACCTCCTGCCCGTCCGGCAGGTGAAAAAGCGCGAGGTCGGGCGCCAGGCCTTGGTGGTCATCGCTGGGCTTCTCGGCGTCGGCCTGGTCGCGAACTGGATTTGGTACGACGCTCGAGCCGGTGAGGAGCGGCGCAACGCTCAGCGCATCGCCGCGACCCAGGCCCGGATCGCCGAATTGGAAAAGGTCATCGGCGAGGTGAACAACATCAACGCCCGGAAGAAGGACGTCCAGGCGAAGCTGGTGATTCTCAACGACTTGCGGAAGCAACGGACGGGTCCAGTCCGGATGCTCGATGCGCTGTCGACGGCCACCCCGAAGAAGGTGTGGCTCACCAAATTCGAAGAAAAACAGAACGCGGTGGTGGTGGACGGCAAAGCTGCCTCGGTGGACGACGTCTCGGAATTCATGCGCGGACTTCAGAACATGGTCTGGACACCGAAGGGCATGGGGCGGCTGGTGGACCAAAAGCGGGACAGCCAAACTTCTCGCGTCGAGCTGCTTGCGGCCGAAGGGGCGATTGAGGACTTCCCCTCCAAGGATGTTTCCAACTTCTTCACCAACATCAACCTGAAGAAGGCCGAGCAGAAAGAAGTCAAAGACACGTCCGGAGCGACCAAGCTCGTGGATTTCGAACTCAATCTCACTTCCAACTACACCATCTAGCATGGACGAGTTGATTGACACGCTGCTCAAAGCGCCTCCGCTCTACCGGTGGGGAGGGTTGGCTGCGGCCCTGGTGCTGCTGACCCTGGCAAATTTCCTGTTCTTCGTCAGCCCGGTGGAGAGCACCATCACCAGTGAGCAAGCTCGGCAGCGTGCTCTGGACTCTCAGCTCCAGGAGAAGTCGGAGATTGCTCAGAACCTAAATGAACGGCGCCGGGAGATGGACGTCCTTCAGCAGAAGCTGGACGAGGCCCTCTCCGAGCTCCCCGAGGACGCCGATGTCGACGGACTGTTGGCCAGCCTCAATGACGTGGGCCGCAAGAGCGGACTGGAGATTGCCACCGTCGAGCCGACGACGGAGCAGCCCGCTCAAATCTACGTCAAAATTCCCATCCGGATGTCCGTCACCGGCAATTACAACGAAGTGGCGCTGTTCCTCCAGGAAGTTGCCAACATGCGCCGCATCGTCAACGTCAACAACATCCGCCTGACCTCGCCCCAGGTTCGCTCGGAAAAGGTGGTCCTCAGCGCTGACTTCATCGCCACCGCCTTTCGTTTCCTCGATGCCAACGCCGCCAAGGCAGCGGACGCTAAGGCCGGAAAGAAGAAGGCAATCCAGTGACGCGGCGGTTTGCCAGACTTGGGCTGATGGCCGCAGTTGGCGGCAGCGTGCTCGCCGCTTGCGGAGGTGGCCAGCCTGCGGCAAGCGCCGCCAAGGCAGCCCAGCCGCCAAAGGCGGCGCCTCCTGCGGCCCCAGCCGCGACTGCAGCCGGTCCGTCCTACGTCTACAACCCCATCGGGAAGCGCGACCCGTTTCGAAGCCCGGACCTCGACCTGACAAGGGCCTCGGTGTTGGGCAACTCGGCCTGCAACGAACCGTTGTGCAAGTTTGATTTGGATCAGCTGACGCTGGTGGCCGTCGTGTCCGGCGACAGCAATCCGGTGGCCATGGTTCAGGACCCGCAAGGGCGCGGCTATATCCTACATCGCAACACGCGCATCGGCCGCCAGGGCGGCAAGGTGACCCAAATCCTCCGGGACTCGGTCATCATCACCGAATTCTTTACGTCCCCGGACGGGAAGTCCAACGCAAACCAATTGACGCTTGCCATCAAGGCGGACCGCCAGGCTCCGCCGGAGCTCGATCTCTCCACGGGAAAGACCTACTAGCGGGCCGTCTGGCGACGGCCCACCTGAAGCAGCACGTCGAGGAAAATCATGCGCAACACGCGCGTCATGTCGAAAGGGCTAAAAGTGCTGGCGGGCGCCGGCTGGTGGTTGCTCGCCCACGGCGCTTTCGCCACAGAGCTCAACGCGCTAACGGAGGTGAAGGTCTCGACCACGCCCACCGGTGCGCAGGTGATGGTGACAGGGAGCCGAGCCCCCATCTTTACGGTCTTCCGCTTGCCTGGCCCAGACCGGTTGGTGGTGGACGTCACCTCCGCCGACGCCACAGCAGTGAAGGGCGTCCGCGACGGCGTCGGTCCAATCAACGGCGTCGTCATCTCCCAGTTCTCCGACGAGCACGGGAATGTCGCGAGGCTGTTGGTGAGCTTGAAGCAAGCCGGTTCCTACGACGTGCACGCCGACGGGAACCAAGTCCTCATTCTGGTCCAAGCCGGCGATGCAGCTGCACCGTCCCCGGCGGCCGTCTCGACCGCTGTGCCGGCCGCCCCAGGCGCTGCCGCGGGGGCCGCGTCCGCTCTGTCTACCCCTGCGGTTTCCTCGCCGGCCCCGTCAGCGACCTCCGCAGAGCCGGTGCTTGCCGAGCATGCGCAGCGTGACGTCAAGCACCCGGCTCGTCACCTCACTCAGATTCACCTCGCGCTCAACCGGCTGGAGGTTGTCGCCGACGGACCGTTGAGCCGCTTCGAGGTGCTCGAGCTCGCAGCGCCACCCCGCTTGGCGCTGGACATCTACGGGGTGACCTTGACCGGCAAGCTACCCAGCCCGCGTCCATCGCCGTTCGCCTCGCTGCGGGCTGGCGCCCATTCGGACAAGGTCCGACTGGTTCTGGATGTGGATGGTGCCATGCCGAGGCACGCCGTCACCTGGACCGCCAAGGGTTTGGTCTGGACCTTGGGTGGCGCGCCGGCGGCCTCCCCGGCGGCCCAGGCCTCCACCCACGAGTTGCACGACGGCGAAATCGAAATCGACGGCAAGCAGGTGGCGGTGGCGCAACCCCCTGCGGTTGCCCCAGCAGCCCCCCACTCCTCGACCCCGACCGGTGAGGTGCAGGACCTATCCTTCGCTGAGGCGCCGAGCGGCGGCGTCGTGGACATTAAACTCACCGGAGAGGTTTCATGGACGATTGACCGCCCGGAGCCCAACGGTGCGGTGCTCACGCTGACCGGAGCCAGGCTTCCCCGCCGCCTGGAGCGAAGTCTGGACACCAGTGCGCTCAGTACACCGGTGAAGATGATTAGCACCTTCGCCGTGCCTGGCGACGCCAACCAAGTGCGGGTGGTCGTGGCCGGCGACCAGCCCTTGACGGAAAAGCTGGAACGCACGCCCAAAGGGCTCTCGTGGCACCTCACCGCGAAGGGTGCCGAGGTGGAAGAAGTCGCGGTGATGGACCGCACCGCGGGCTTTACCACCGAGGCGAATTCCTATGCGGCGCAGGGCGCCCCGGGACGGGCCCAGTACACCGGGAAGCGAGTTTCCTTCGAATTCAAGGACATCGACATTCACAACTTGCTCCGCATCATCTCGGAGGTCAGCAAGCTGAATATTGTTGTCGCCGATGACGTGAAGGGAACTGTCACCATCCGCTTGCGCAACGTCCCCTGGGACGAAGCGCTGGACATCATCCTGGCCAGCAAGGGGCTGGGAAAGGAAATCATCGGCAACGTCATCCGAGTGGCCCCCTTGAAGACACTGGAGGAGGAATCGCGGAGTCGGGAGGAGCGCAAGAAGTCCCAGCGGCGCCAGGAGGAGTTGGTGGTGCAAATCCTCCCCGTCAACTACGCGGTCGCCACTGACCTTCTCAATAAGGTGAAGGATGTTCTCTCGGAGCGTGGGACGGCCATCGTCGACGTCCGAACCAACTCCATTGTTGTGAAAGACATCACCTCCAACATTTCCCGAGCACGGGGACTGGTGGAGCACCTCGACACGGTGACTCCGCAAGTTCTCATCGAGTCACGCATCGTCGAAGCGAACACCAACTTCGTCCGCGAGATTGGCGTCCAGTGGGGTGGCCAAATCCAGCAGGCCGCGGGCACGAACAACTCCACTGGGTTGGTGTTCCCCAACAATTACGCGATTTCAGGCGGCGTGGCGGCCGGGACGGCGCCCACCCAAGGTGTTTCCTCAACGCCAAATTTCGCCGTGAACTTGCCCGCCGCCGTCGGCGCCGGGTCCGGTGGTGCCATCGGCATGACCTTTGGCTCGGTGAATGGTGCCTTTCAGCTGAACCTTCGCCTGTCGGCGCTGGAGACCAAAGGCGTCATCCGCACCATCAGCTCTCCGAAAGTCACGACGGTGCACAACGCGACGGCCAAAATCACGCAGGGCCTCTCCATTCCGTTCAGCCAAGTGTCTGCACAAGGTGTGAACACCGTCTTCGTCGACGCACAACTCTCTTTGGAGGTCACGCCCCACATAACGTCTGACGGGAGCGTCTTGATGTTGGTTCACGCCACCAACAACCAACCGGACCCGTCACTGACCGGCGCCAACGGCCAGCCTGCCATCGACAAGAAGGAAGCCATCACCCAGGTGCTGGTCAAGGATGGCGACACCACCGTCATCGGCGGCATTTACGTGCGGACCACCTCAAGCGAGGAGGACAGTGTCCCCTTCCTGGGGAGCATTCCTTTCTTGGGTTTCTTCTTCAAACACACCAACAACACTGAGACCCGCCAGGAGCTGCTGATTTTCATCACGCCGCGAATCCTGGGATTGAACACCAAGCCCGTTGCGGCGGCATCCCCATGAGCCGAGGAATGACGATGAAGTCCCGAGATTTGCTGGTTTTCATCCTGCTTGCCGTGCCTCTGTTGTTGGAGAGCTGCACCGCGCCAGCCAACCAATCCATCATCGTCGCCGAAGCGCGCGCGCCAGGGACGTCGTGCAACTTCACCGACCCCACCATGTACGTCGAGAATGGCGCCGTCGACATGTCGGTGTATGGGACCAACAGCAGCTACTATCAGGTGTACAGTTGGCAAAACGACCTGGAGAACATCTCCGTCACCTACGGGAACTCCAACATCACCGCGGAGACGCCCAACACCTTCATCGCTAGCCGCATCGACCTTTCGTACCAAGTCGTGGGCCCGTCAACTAAGTGCGGGCTTCAAACGTGTCCCACGGCAACGGCTCCGCCGCCTGGTACCATCAACATCTCGGCCGCAATTACCCCCGGCGCAACATTCTCCACCAACTCCGTGGGCGTTTACTTGATGACTCCCGAAGCGGCCCAGACTCTGTATTCAACCGTTCAGCAGGCGGCCATTCAAGCCCAAGCGCCCATCTCCTACACTCTGCTGGTGACGTTCGATTTGGCAGGAACGCTGGTGGGCGGTGGGGCAGCGGCGACCAACTCCGTTACCTACCCGGTGTATCTCTTCTACGGCATTCCTCCTTCTCCGAGGGATAGCCTCGGTTGTCCGGTGGGGAGTGTCTCTGAGATGACCAGTTGCAACGTTCCGGGTCGGGACATTCAGTACTGCATCTGCACCGGCGTGGGAGCCGATGGGGGCCCCGTGAATTGCCCCCCCATTACGTGACGCCCCGTGTCCTTCCTCGCCCACCTCCAGGGAGTGGTGTCGCAAGTCGAGGGCGCGCTGGCCTGCAGCGTGATGGGGTTTGACGGCATCCCCGTGGAGACCTTTCAGGACCAGGCAGCCGCCGACCTCGAGCTTGGCACGGCGTGGGTGGAATACGCTGCGGTCCTGGCGCAGTTGAAAAATGCTGCGCCGCTCTTGAAGACGGGTGGGGTGGCCGAGGTGAGCGTCAACACCGAGAAGCTGATTACCGTCATGCGGTTGGTCTCACCGGACTACTTTGTCGTCCTTGCGCTCCGTCCGGAAGGAAACTACGGAAAAGGGCGCTACGCGCTGCGCATTGCAGCACCGAAGATTCGCGCCGAGCTCTAAACACCCTTCCCAAGGCGCTCTGGCCAGGATAGACACCCCAGCCGCGATGGCCGGAGTGATTGACACATCCGAGTTCCGCAAGGGCCTCAAGATTGAGGTTGACGGGGAACCCTTCGAAATCGTCGAGTTTCAGCACGTCAAGCCCGGCAAAGGCTCGGCTTTCGTCCGCACCAGCATCAAGAGTTTGCTCAGCGGTCGAGTGCTCCAGCCGACGTTTAAGAGCGGGGACAAGGTCGGCAAGCCAGACATTGAGGAACGCACCATGCAGTTCCTCTACCGTCAGGGTGATGACTACTACTTCATGGACACGCGGAACTACGAGCAGACCTTCCTCGGCGAGGCGGTGCTCGGAGAGTCCAAGAATTTCCTCAAGGAGAACCTTGAGGCCTCCGTGCTCTTCTACAACGGCAAGGCATTGGGGGTTTCCCTTCCCAACTCCGTGGACTTGAAGGTCACCAAATGCGACCCCGGCGTCCGAGGTGACACGGTGTCCGGCGCCAGCAAGCCCGCCCAGCTCGAGACGGGCTATGTGGTCAACGTGCCCCTGTTCATCAACGAGGGCGATGTCCTCAAGATTGACACCCGCGACGGGAAGTACCTGACGCGCGTTTCCACCGCGCAGTAGCCCCACGGCTCCGAGAGGGGGCATTCAGCGATGGCGGGAAAGAAGAAGTTCGAAGACGACACCGAGACCGCGCACCCCAAGGCGTCCAGTCCCTTCAGCCTGGACACCATCCAGCAACTGGCGGAATTGCTCGAGCGTTCGAGCGTGTCGCGCATCTCTTGGCGCCGTGGCTCCGAGCGTCTGGTCATTCAGAAGAGCGGCGTGACCCTTCCCGGGGCGGTGGCTTCGGCCTCCCCCGCCGCGCATCCACCCTCTCCGGCCGCGTCGCACCCGGCGAGTGGTGGCGGTCCGCGAATGACCGCGCCGGAGCTGCCGCCGACGGCGCCGGCGGCCGCGCAACCCGGCGTCCTGGTCACCTCGCCCTTCGTGGGCACCTTCTATCGAGCCGCTGGGCCGGACCAGCCGGTCTTCGTTGAAATGGGTACGGTGGTGAAGAAGGGCCAGGCCATCTGCATCATCGAGGCGATGAAGCTGATGAATGAGATTGAGTCGGAGGTTGCCGGGAAGGTGACCGAAATTCTTGCCGAGAATGGACAGCCGGTGGAATTCGGACAGGCCTTATTCCGCATCGAGCCGCTTTAGGTGATGTTCAAGAAAATTCTCATCGCCAATCGGGGCGAAATTGCGTTGCGCATTATCCGCGCCGCGCGAGAACTCGGCGTTCGCACCGTGGCGGTGCACTCCACCGCCGACGCCAATGCACTCCACGTGCGTTTCGCAGACGAAGCGGTTTGCATTGGCCCGCCTCCCTCCAAGGAGAGCTACCTCAACATCCCGGCCATTCTTTCGGCCGCGGAAATTACCCGCGCCGACGCCATCCATCCCGGCTACGGCTTCCTCTCGGAAAATGCCGACTTCGCCGAGGTTTGTGAGAACTGCAAAATCCGCTTCATCGGGCCGCGTCCGGAGATGCTGCGACTGATGGGGAACAAGGTGAGCGCACGCGTCGCGGCCAAGAAGGCCGGAATCCCGCTTCTCCCCGGAAGCGAGGGGGTGCTGAAGAGCCCCGCCGAGGCGCGGGCATTGGCCGAGTCCATCGGCTTCCCGGTCATCCTCAAAGCGGCCGCGGGTGGCGGTGGCCGCGGGATGAAAATTGTCCGTGAGAAATCCGTGGTGGCCGCGGCCTTTGCCACCGCTTCCGCCGAGGCGGCCAACGCCTTCGGCAACGGCGACATGTACCTCGAGCGGTATGTAGAGAAGCCGCGCCACATCGAGATTCAAATCGTCGCTGATGAGCATGGTCACGTCATCCACCTCGGAGAGCGGGAGTGCTCGGTACAGCGGCGGCACCAGAAACTCATCGAGGAAAGCCCGTCTTCCGCCGTTACCCCGGCGCTGCGCCAAACCATGGGTGAGGTCAGCGTCCAGGCCATGGAACGCATCCGCTACAACAATGTCGGCACCATCGAATACCTGCTCGATGAGCGCGGCGACTTTTACTTCATGGAGATGAATACCCGAATCCAAGTCGAACACCCGGTCACGGAGATGGTGACCGCACTGGACTTGGTGTCGCTGCAGATAAAACTGGCCGTCGGCGAGCCGCTGACGTTGCGTCAGTCCGAAGTCGTCTGGCGGGGGGCCTCGATTGAGTGCCGGGTGAATGCTGAGGACCCGGTGACGTTTGCCCCTTGGCCCGGGAGAATTACCGGGTATTCGGTCCCGGGTGGCTACGGTGTGCGGGTGGATTCGGCGGCCTACGAGAATTATTCGGTGTTGCCGTACTACGACTCGCTACTGGCCAAGGTGGTGGTGTACGCCGATGAGCGAGCCACCGCCATTGCCCGGATGCAGCGAGCTCTCGGCGAATACGTGGTGGAGGGTATCCGCACCAACATCCCTTTCCACCGGGCGGCGTTGGCCGATGAGGCCTTTGTCTCCGGCGCGTACGACACTCGCTTCGTTGAGCGCCTGCTCGCGAGCGAGAGCGGCACCCGTCGGCTGCGGCGGGCCATTGAGGAGACGCCGTAGGGGCGAAAGCGGGTGCCCCAACGTGGGCTAACCCCCCGGAGTCTCTGGAAAAGCCTGGGGTGCAACCTTGACCCGGCCGGAGGCGTTCCGCTACCGTTTCACCGCTCAGGGTATGCCAGCGTCCCCGGGGTGGGACGAGGGGCCCCCGGCCGGGGCTTCCCTGGAGCCGGCTGCCGGTCGTCCCGCCAGTCGGCCCACCGTGTCCCGCGCCCGATGGACAAGAACAAGATCATCGAAGGCGCCACCAAGCTCGTAGCCAAGGGCGCTTACGACAAGGCCATCAAGGAGTACCAGAGGGTACTCGATGCGGACCCGCGCGACGTGCGGGTGCTGCAGAAGATGGGCGAACTCTTCCAAAAGAAGAACGACAACGTCCAAGCGGCAGCGTTTTTCACCCGGGTGGCCGAGTGCTACTCGGGCGACGGCTTCTTCCTCAAGGCGGTCGCCCTCTACAAGCAGGTGCTCCGGCTCAACCCTGAGCTGGTGGAAGTCAATGTCAAGCTGGCCGACTTGCACCAACAGCTTGGGTTGCTGACCGAGGCGATGGCCTTCTTCCAGACGGTGGTCGCCCACCACGAGAAGCGAGGAGATACCCGCGCCACCTTCGACACCCTGAAGAAGATGGTCGACCTGGACCCGGAGAACGTGGCCAGTCGCCTGAAACTTGCCGAACTCTACGCGCGCGAGGGGATGGGCGGTGAAGCGCTGCTCGAGTTTCGCCGTGCGGCGGACTACTTCCAGAAGAATGGCCGCGCCGACGAAAGGCTCCGGGTGCTGGAGCGCATCGCCGCCCTCGAGCCGGACAACGTCCCGCTGGCGCGAGACTTGGCCCGCGACTACCTCAGCCGTGGGGATGCGAAGCGGGCGCTGGCCAAGCTTCAGCTGTGCTTCAAGGTCGACCCGCGCGATTTGGAGACGCTGAAACTGCTGGCCGAGGCCTTCACGGCGCTGGGGCACTCCAGCAAGACGCTCAGTGTCTTCAAGGAGATGGCCAAGCTCCACGCCGAGCGAAACCGCATCGCTGAGGCTCGTGCTGCGTGGGTACGGGTGGAACAGCTCGACCCACAGGACGCGGACTTGCTGGCATGGAGGGCGGAGGCTGCCCGGGGCCCAATCTCGCACGCCGGGCCAATACCGTCGGCCGCCGCCCCGCCTCCGCCGCCTGCTCCTCCACCGGCGGCTCCGCCCTTGCGTCCGGAGCAGGTGCAGAAGCTCCTCACGGAGACGGACGTCTACGTCAAGTACGGCCTTCACGAGAAGGCGCTGGAGCACTTGAGGCGCATCTTCTCCGTCGACCCGGAGAACCTCGCCGCGCACGAGAAGGCGTACCACATCTACCGCAGCGCAAATCAGACGGCCCAGGCAAGTGAGCAGCTGCTCAACGTGTTGCGGCTCTTCACCCGCCGCCTGGAGGCGGACCGTGCCCAACCCTACTTGGACACTCTGCTGGCAGAGGCCCCGGACCATCCCGAGATGCCGGCCTTCCTCGCTGTTCTGCGACCGGACGGAACCATCGGCGGCGACGAGGGGTTGGCCGCGGTGTCGTCTGAGGATGCACCGCTCGATGCCGAGGAACGCCTCGAGCCGCAGTCCGACGCCGACCTTGGTCTTGCCTCAGCAGCGAGCGGCGCCTCCGACGAACTGGTTTCGGACGATGCGGTGCTGATGTCGGATGAGGACGAGGAGGGTCCCGTCTCTGACGCGGACGACGAGCCACTGACGCCGGCTCCGGTTCATGCGCGCGAGGCGCAACCGCCCCCGGAACGGCACCGCCAACGCCTCACCGAAGAATTCAACGAAGCGGTACCGTTTCTTGAGCCGGATGCCGAGGGAGTGGCGGACGACGAGGAAGCGCCGGTGGAGCCGCTCGGCACCTATGAGGCTGGCGTCGAGTCGCCAGTCGAACTTCCGCCGGAAGAGGCGCCTGAGCCGCTGACCGAGGAACTCGAAGCACCGCCGCCGGAGGAACTCGCGGAGGAGGGGGAGCAGGTCGTTGAGGAGGAGGTAGCGCTCCACACGCCCATCGAGAGCGGGCCGGTGTCTGAGGAGCTGGACGAAGCCACCTTCTTTCTCGAGCAGGGGCTTCTGGACGAGGCACGTGAAATTCTCGAGACGGTGGAGGTGGTCCGTCCCGGGCTCCCGCGCACGGCGGCGCTGATGCAGCAAGTCGAGGCGCTGGAACGGGAAGGCCGAGCGCCTCCTCAACCCCCGCCTGCCTCAGCGGGCGAGCGTCCACCGGGGATTGAGCCCATCCCCATCCGCACCGGCTCCTACAACTTGGCCGAGGAACTGGCCGAGGAGTTCGCCACGCTGCCTGGCGAAGAGCCAATCCCCGAAGTCTCTGACGGGGACTTTCAATACTCGGTGGACGAGGTCTTCTCCGAGTTCAAGAAGGGCCTGGAAAAGGTGGTCAAGCCCTCCGACGTGGACACGCACTACGACCTCGGCATTGCCTACAAGGAGATGGGCCTCGTCGATGATGCCATCGAGATGTTCGAAGTGGCGCGCAAGGGCTGCGTCGGTAAGCGAAAAGAGCTCGACTGTTTGACCATGATTGCCCTCTTGGAAGGCATGAAGGGCGACCGTCAAAAGGCGGTGGAGGCCTACCTCCGGGCCCTGGCCACAGAGCACGCCTCGGGACCGACTCTAGTGGCGCTGCGCTACGACTTGGGTGCGGCCTATGAGGCGGCAGGAGCGCCTGGGCGTGCTCTCTACCAGTACCAGCGAGTTGCGGAACTGGACCCCCAGCACCGCGACGTGGAGAAGTTGGTGGCACGGCTGTCGCTGGTTGCCCAGCCGGAGGATGATGGGGCGGCGCAGTCACGCGGCGAGCGGGTGCGCGGAGAGCCTGGCCCGGAGGGCCCCTCCGCCGGTTCAAGGGCACGCAAGGTGGGCTACCTGTAGTAACCCCGACGCCTCATGAGCTACCTGGACCATTTCGGCCTCTCCGAGGAGCCCTTCTCCAATGCGCCGGTGACGCGCTTCTACTTCGAGTCCCCGCAGCACGCGCAGGCGCTGGTGCGTTTGCGGCACGCGGTGTCGAACATGAAGGGCTTGTGCGTCCTGGTGGGGGACATCGGCGCAGGGAAGACGACCTTGGCCCGTCGGCTGCTCGATGCTCTGCCGGAGGAGGAATATGAAGCGGCGCTTTTCGTTATTATTCACTCCGGCGTCACGGCGGGCTGGCTCCTCAAGCGGATTGCCTTACAGCTGGGGGTGGAAAACCCAGCCAACGAGAAGCTCGCGTTGCTGGGACAGCTCTATCAGCGTCTGATGCATATTCATGAACAGGGTCGCAAGGCGGTGGTTCTCATCGACGAGGCGCAGATGCTCGCCTCCAAGGAGTTGATGGAGGAGTTTCGAGGACTGCTCAACCTCGAGGTGCCGGAGCGGAAGCTCATCAGCTTCGTCTTCTTTGGACTCCCAGATGTCGAGCAAAACCTGAGACTGGACCCGCCCCTCGCTCAGCGCGTTTCCATGCGCTATCGCCTCGAGCCGTTCACACTCGCGTCCACGGAAGCCTATGTCCGGCACCGCATCCAGACCGCCGGTGGAACCCGACTCCCCTTCACGGCGGAGGCCATGGCAGCACTGCACCAGCTGAGCGGCGGCAGCCCGCGCGTCATCAACACCCTCTGCGACAACGCGCTCTTCGAGGCCTATCTGGCCCGCGAGACGGTGGTCGACGCGGCGCGCATTGGCGAGATTGCGCGTTCTCTTTCCATCGGATTCTCTTCGGCGGAACCGGCAAACATTGCTCCTCCGCCGAAGGCTCCCTCCGAGGAACGGGTCGACCTCGCCGAAATCGACCGCTACCTCGACGACCTCGAGGCTTGAGGAAGGCTCGGCCGTGACCACCTCCGGTTCCCGCAAGCTGCTGGTCGCCCTGGTGCTGGGGGTGCTGGCGGCGGTGGGGGTGATGCTCGTCCTGCGCTCTCAGGTGGCCTGGGACCAGCTCTGCACCCTGGCCCGACGAGAGCTTCCAAGGGCACTTGGCGCCGAGGTGGGGATTGGCCGGTGCGAGGTCGACGCCTCGACACGGACAGTCCGCTTCGGAGGCGTCTCCGTCTACGCCAGCGGCGACGAGACGCCGCTCTTCAGTGCCGACCAAGTGGAGGTGACGCTGGGTGGCTTCGAGCCGTTTACCGGCCGCGTCTTGCTCGATCGCCTCCAGGTCACCCGGCCGCGGGTCCACCTGGATGTTTCGAAGCTCACCGCCAACCGCCCGCCGGGAGTCTGTCCCTTCCAAGCCCTGCAGGCCGTCTCCATCGACAACCTGGACATCCGTGGAGGCGAAGCCCACGTGGTGCTTCCCGGAGGGCGGGCGGTGGACGTGGAGGAAATCTCCGTCGGCTGGCGGATGCGACGCCGCGCAGCGGAGTTTCGTCTCGAGACCTCCCATGGCAGCCTGGACCCGGGCAACGGGGTTGCACCGCTGCCACTGACGGGGTTGCGGGTCGAAGGAGAGTTGGCGCGGGCGGGACGCGACTTGGAGATAACGCGCGGCGAGCTGTCGGTGGGCGAAGCCGACCTTTCCTTCAGCGGTCGCGTCGATGACCTGTGTCACCCCAGCTTGGCGCTGGATGCTCAGGCGTTTCTGCCGATGCGGGCCTTGACCCGAGCCACTGGGGCCATGCCGGGCTCCGCCGGTCATCTCTGGGCGCGCCTGGCGGTGAGCGGTCGCGCTCCCGACCTCCGCCTGAGCGGAGAGGTCTTGGGGAAAGGCCTAGAATTTCCGCCCGCGCGTCCGGGTGACTTCAGTGCGCACTTTGCGTTGGCCGGAGAAACACTCGTCCTGCATGACCTCGTTCTCCCGCTGTCGCCGGGGCAGGTGAAAGTCTCCGGGACCGTCCACCTGGTGGCTGGCCTCCCCGTCAAACTGAGGGCGGACCTCGACTCGGCAAGCCTGGCGCGCGTGCTGGACCGGGCGGGGGTGGCTGGCTCGTGGGTCGACTTCGCCGTCACCGGCCAGGTGACGGCACAGGGGAAGCTTGTCCCGACGCCGCAACTGCAGGGCGAGGCGACGCTGCATGCGGCGAATTTCCTCTTCACGCCCGGGCCGGTGGAGAAACATCCACGGGGGCAGCCGCCGGTCCTCGCCTTTCCGGCTGGCGACATTCACCTCGAGCTGCACGTGCTGCCCGACCGGGTGGAGCTCCGGGACGCCGAACTCCGGGTGGGCGATGCCCGCGCCAAAGTCGATGCCAAGCTTGGCTTCCAACAGGCCGTCGGATTGTCCATCTCGGGCGCCATCGACCCGCTCGACCTGCGGGAGGTCGGCCCGCTGATTGGGATTCCATGGTCGGGCGTTGGCTCCGCGCGGTTCTCGCTGGGGCTTCCCTGGGGCCAAATGGTGCACATCGACGCAGACGTCGCGCTGCGCGACGGCGAGTTCCGGCACTTCGCCCTCGGCACGGTGAAGAGTCCTCTTCACTTCGCAGACGGCGTTCTCAGCTTTCCAGAGGTGGCTGGCCTCCGCGGGCACTCCGCTTATGCCGGCACCGCGAAGCTCGACTTTCGCGGTGAGTCGCTCGCTCTGGAAGCGCGAGCGCGCATGAGCGAGGGGAAGGTGGAGGACCTGGTCGAGGTCATCGCCCCGCTGTCGCAGGTTTGGCAACCTCTGCGCAAGGTGCTCACCGGGAATGCCAATGGCGAGCTCCACCTGTGGGGCCCGTCGAGCGACCTCGCGGCCGATGTAGATTTCGCAGCCACCGACGTCGCCTTTTACGAGCGACGAATGGGCAACGGCGCGCTGCATCTCCGGATTCGGGGCGACACCATCGAGCTGCTGCCGCTGACGCTTCGCGGGCCGCTCGGCACGAGCCAGGGCGAAGGGCGTCTGACGACGGGGGACGTGCTCGACTTCCGCTTCCGCATCGACGGCATGTCCTTGGAGGAACTCCTCGGCCAGTCGGCACGGGGGGCGAAGCCCCACGCGGTCCTGACACTGAACGGGACGGTGCAGGGCACTGCCGACGTCCCGGATGCCCGCGTCACGTTGACGGCTCCGCAGACCACCCTGGCAGCCCGTTCCTTGGGGCCGATCCGGCTCGAAGGCCACCTCCTGGGTGAGAAGTTTGAAGTGTCGGGTCGACCCATTGGCGAGGCCGAAGTGCACCTCACAGCCGACATCCGTCGGCCCTACCCGTTTGAGGGGAAGCTTGACCTGGCCCTCAGCGACATTCGTCCGCTCCTCGGGGAGGGCTGGCAGGGTGTGGTTCGGGGAAGTCTCGTGGCCAGCGGCTCGCTCCTGGAACTGGAGGCAGCCGAGGGGAAGCTCCGACTGGAACAACTGCGCCTGCAGCGTTCCGACGTCCGCGCCGAGAATGACGGAGTGTGGGAGTTTCGGTTCGGGAAGGGCAGGGTGGAGACGGCCGGCGTCACGCTTCGGGGTCCGGAAACAGCCCTCTCCGTCTCTGGCTTCGCCTCGGCTCGGGCGATGGACGGCAAGGTGGACGGCACCCTGGACCTCCGACTGGTGCAGCCCTTTGTGCACGTCCTGGACCGCCTCGGCGGACGCCTCGAAGTGTCGGGGACAGCGCAGGGGAACCCGAAGGAGCCCTCCCTCTTGGGGAAAGCCGCCCTTCTCGACGTCGGGTTTGTGGTCCGCGACACCGGTGTCGAGCTCCGCGGGCTGACCGGCCGCGTTGACTTCAGCGAGACGCGCGTCTTGTGGTCCGACATCAGCGGCCAACTCAACGATGGAAAAATCGTCACCCGCGGTGACCTCTCCTGGGGAGGCTTCGCGGTGACGCAATTGGCGGCGGCCGTCCACCTGGACGACGTCACCTTGCGCGTGCTCGAGGACGCCCCGTTCGGAGCGACCGGTGAACTCTTGTTGTCGGGCAAGCCAGGGGCGCTGCGGCTCTCGGGAGAGCTCGACGTGAATCGCTTGCGCTACGTCCGTCCCTTCGGTGTGGATGCGTTGGTCCGCCAAAAGGGGCTGGGTGGAGGTTCGGAGGGCGAACATGGAGCGGAGTGGCTGACGTTGGACGTGGCACTTCACCTCAAGGATGCCCGGGTGGAGAACAACGTGGCCCGAGCGCGACTTTTGGGAGACTTGCGCGTCACTGGCACCAACCTGCACCCCGGCCTGGTGGGCTCGGTGGAGGCCGGAGAGGGCAGCCAGGCGTTTTTCCGCGGCAATGCCTTCTCCATCACCCAAGGAGTGGCGGACTTCAAGGACCACCACAGTCTCGAGGGAGTCTTCGACGTCTACGCCGACACCCAGGTCCGGGACTACCAAATCCGGCTGCACGCCTTTGGGCGCTCCAGCGCTCCGCAAGTCCAGTTTTCCAGCGACCCGGCGCTTCCGGAGCGGGACGTCCTCTCACTGTTGACTTTGGGCCTCACCGCCCGCGAGCAGGCTGGCATCTCCGGAACGGCTGGCGCAGGTGCCGGCTTGGCGGCTGAGGCGCTGTACCAAGCCTCCGGGCTCGACCGGCAGGTGCAGCGCTTCTTGCCCCGCAATGACGTTTTGCGCGACCCGGCATTTCGAATCTCGACCCAGTACAGCGAAGGCACTGGCTTGGTCGAACCGACCGCGCAATTGGAGTCGAAGTTCCTGGTGGACCAGCTTAAGCTCAGTGTCAGTCAGCCCGTGTCCGGCAGGGGCACGCACGCACAAGCCGAGTACCGTTTCGACAACCGGTTTTCTGCACAGGCCCAGTGGGACAACGCCTACAGCGACCTCCCCATCGGCAACCTGGGAATCGACCTCAAGCTTCGTTGGGAAGTCGAGTAACGCTCGCCCTGTTGCTCCTGGTCGCTGGGCGCGGGAGCGCCCGAGCGGCGCAGGTGGGCGCTCTGCCTCGGCCGACGGTCACCTCGGTCGTGTTGCACCTCCCCGAGGGGATGCCGGTGGCGGAATATCACCCGCTGGTGGTGGTGCAGGCGGGGCAGCCGCTGGATTTGCAAGCGGTGCGGCGCAGCATCGAATTGCTGTTTGCCACCGGTCGCTTCGCCGACGTGGTGGTACGGACGCATCCCGACGGGGACGGCGTGGTGGTGCAATTCGACTGCTCACCGGTGGCCAAAATCCACTTGGTGGTGGTGACCGGAAACCAGGTTCTCTCTCGGGGAGAAATCCTCACCGCAGCGCGGTTGACCGAGGGGAGTGACTTCTTCAACGAGAAGCTGGAGGAGGCAAAGGCCGGCATCCTTCAGGCCTATGCCCGGCGGGGCTGGAAACAAGCGCAGGTTACCGTCACGGTCGGCCGCAATGGCGCGCAGGTGGACATCGGGTTGGCCATTTCCGAGGGTTCGCCGACCCGTGTCGCGGAGGTGCATTTTTTGGGAACCCCGGGGCTTTCCGAGCAGGGGTTGCGGGACGCTTTCGGGTTGCCGAGTGGAACCATTCTCGACCAAACCGCCCTGGAGAAGGGCATTGACCGGCTGCGGGCCCTGTACCGTGAGACGCGCCACTTTCGCGCGCGGGTGGGCAACCCCAGTGTGGAACAAGGACTCAGCGGTGCGGTGGTCAATGTCCCGGTAGACGCCGGACCGGTGCTCACCTTCGCTGTCCGGGGGAATCGGCGCTTTGCCTCCCGACAGCTCCTCGATGTACTGGATTACGACCCGACCGAGACGCTCGATCGCTCGGTGGAGGACCGCCTCGCACGCCGCTTGGAAACATTTTACCAGTACCGGGGCTTCGCCGACGTCCAGGTCGCGCCCAGCGAGGTGACCGACCCGCAGAGTGGCGCCACGGTCGTGGTGTTCGCCGTCGACGAGGGACCGGTACTCCGGGTGACGGCCATCGCCTTCGACGGTGCGCAGGCGCTGTCCACCACCCAACTCCGCACGGTGCTCGCCGAGGTCATCGAGGCGCACATGCCCTCCCTGCCTGGCGACGCGCGGTTGACCATCGACCCCAGCGATTCGCGGTTCGAGAGGGGAGAGCTCGAACCTCCGCCAGACCTCACCCCGCTTCAGGTTTTTGTCGAGGAAGCGTACCGGGCCAGTGCCGATGCGCTGCAGGCGACCTACCGCGACGAGGGCTTTCTCGCGGCCCGGGTTCAACTCACACTCCTGGACTGGGACGGGAGGCGGCACCTGGCTCAGGTCCGTTTTCGTGTTGAGGAAGGTGTCCAGACTCGAATCCAATCCGTCAGCTTCGAGGGACTTCCGGAGGGTTTCACCCTGCCGCCGCTTGGCGGGTTGAAGCCCGGCGAGCCGCTCTCACTACGAACGATGGAACTGATGCGGCTCGAGCTTCTTCGGCTGCTTGGCCGAGCCAGCTACCTGTTTGCACGGGTCGACATTGTGCCTGGCCTAGTGGAGGAGGGCCGCGCCGCTCGGGTGGTGGTCAAAGCCCAACCCGGCCCTCCGGTGCGGGTCGGTCAGGTGGTCATCCGCGGGTTACAGCGCACCGACGAAAAACTGGTTCGACAGAATCTCGTCGTTCGACCGGGCCAGCCGCTCGACCCCGAGGAACTCTACGCCAGCCAGGCCAACCTGTTGGCCTTGGGAATCTTCCGCCAGGTTTCGGTGACGCTCCTCAGCCCGGATGCTGAAGAGTCGGTGAAGGACGTTTTGATTGAAGCCCGCGAACGTCCGACGTTGTCCGGCTCGGGGGGCTTCGGCTACTCAACCTACGATGGCCCCCGCGTGGTGGGGGACCTCGTTTATCCAAACATCTTTGGCGAGGCCATCAACTTCACGGCTCGCGGCAAGATTAACTACGTTGGCTGGAGCCTCCTACCACTGCAGCAATTCACTCCGGCATCGCAGCTGCAGGGGCTGAACGGCATCGACTTCAACTTCAACGCGACCTTCTCCCAGGCGCGCATCCCCTGGCTCTTGCCCCAGGAAATCAGTGGTCGGCTGACATTCGTTGCCGAGCGAGTGCACCGCCCTTCCTACTTCTTTAGCCGGGTTGCAGGCATCGCCGGAATGGTGTGGCAGCTGAACTCGTGGCTCAGCTTCACCGGGCAGTACACTCTCGAGGGCGTCTTGGTGCGCGTCTACGACACGGTATCTGCGCTGCTGGCCACCACCTCCACGGACATCTCCAACGTTCGATTCCCCACCGGAAACTACGTTCTTCAAACGCTCAGCCCTGGCTTCACCTTCGACTTCCGGGACAACCCGGTGAACCCCCATCGCGGCTTGCTCATCACCACCGTGGGAGAGTTGACCAAAGACCTCAGCGCCGAGAGCACCGATGTGCTGGGGAACAACCCCCAACCGACTCGCATTTTCACGTGGAAAATGTCGGGGGGAATTACCGGCTACGTGCCGATAGGAGACCGGGTTGTGCTCGCTCTATCGGTCCGTGCGGGCGAGATTTTTAATCTCGTCAAGGGCGGACAAGTCATCGCCCCGGAGCGCTTTTACCTCGGTGGGGTGACCACGCTGCGCGGCTTCCCCGAGGACGGCGTCATCCCGCAGGATGAACATCAACTGTACGCAGCTCAGCGCAACGCTTGTGCGGCATTGGTTTGGGCGGGCGGCTGCACGCCAGCCGGCATTGTCCTCAATGAAGGCCGGCAAGTCCCCAGTGATGGAGGTCTGCTCTTCACCCTCTTCAAGTCGGAATTGCGCTTCCCCGGAATTTTCGGTTTCGACCTCGGCATCTTCTTCGAGGCGGGAAACCTGTGGTTAGACCCGAGCCAATTCCGTCCCCTCGTCCTTCGCCCCGTCGCGGGAATTGGCTTGCGCTACGCGACGCCCATCGGGCCATTGGCTCTGGACCTGGGGTTCAACCTCGCGCCGGACGCATCCTTGAACGAGCAGCTCGCTGCCATTCAGTTCGCCGTTGGTCTCTTCTGACGAACTAGAGTCGGCTGCCCCTTTGCTCAGACGGGAGCACCCCGGCATGGCGCGACGCTCAAGACGCAAATTCCTCGCTGGGACGGCGCTGCTTGCAGGCGCGGCCGTGGCCCGTCGCGCTTCGGGCGCCGCCCTGGCGGCGGACGCTGGACCACCGGTGGCGTCCGGGCCGCCGCCGACGTCAGTCATCACGCCGGTCACCATCGCCGAGGCCGAGAAGCTGGCAAAAGTGACGTATTCGGCCGACCACCGAGCGCAGGCTGCTTCCTCGTGGGGCGTGAATTTTGGCGCGTTACTCAGGGACCGGCGCGCCTACCACCCCGCCGGTGCCGTCGTTCCGGGCTGTGTCTGGGACCCGCGCCTTCCCGGCGCGCCGCGGGGCCCCTCGCGCAGTCGGACGTCATTCTCGCGCTGGGGTGGGCCGCTGCCTTCCAACGACGCGGACATTGCCTACGCCCCCTTGACGGCCCTCTCCGAGTGGATTCGGACTCGTAAAATCTCCTCGGCGCGGCTGACCGAGCTGTACTTGGAGCGGTTGCAACGCTTCGGCCCAACGCTGGAATGCGTCATTACCCTCACGCCCGAGCTGGCGCGAGCGCAAGCCCTCAGGGCGGACCAGGAAATCGCCCAAGGCAAATGGCGCGGTCCTCTGCATGGCCTCCCTTGGGGTGTGAAGGACCTCCTCGATACGGCGGGCATCCGCACCACCTGGGGCGCCGAGCCATTTCGAAACCGGGTCCCTCCGACGGACGGGACGGTGGTGGAGCGCCTGCACGCGGCAGGGGCCGTCCTGGTGGCCAAGCTGTCGCTGGGAGCGCTGGCGCTCAACGACATTTGGTTCGGTGGGGAGACGAAAAACCCCTGGTTTCTGGCCGAGGGTTCGAGTGGCTCGAGCGCGGGCTCGGCGGCGGCCACTGCGGCCGGGCTGGTCAGCTTCGCGATTGGAAGCGAGACGGGAGGCAGCATCGTCTCGCCCTCCTCACGCTGTGGTGTGACTGGGCTCCGACCGACGTTTGGACGGGTTCCTCGTACCGGCGCCATGACGCTGTGCTGGTCCTTGGACAAGCTGGGGGCCATCGCGCGCCGTGTGGAGGACACGCTGATGGTGCTGGCCGCAATTACCGGACCCGACGGGAAGGACCTGAGCTGTGTGCCGAGCCACCTCGAGTTTGACGCGGCACAGTCCGTCTCTCAGCTTCGCGTTGGCTATGTGCCGGCTTGGCTCGACAAGCCCGCCAACGACTTCGACAAGCAGTCCCTGCCGGTGGACAAGGCGGTCATCGAGGCGGTGAAGGCGGCCGGGATGACGCCCGTTCCAGTCGACGTCCCGACGCTTCCGTACTTTGCGCTCAATACCATCCTGTTCGCGGAAGCCGCCGCGTCCTTTGAGGAGCTGACCCTCTCGCACCAGGCCGACGAGCTGAAGATGCAAGTTTCCGACGCCTGGCCCAATCTGTTTCGCCAGGCGCGCTTTCTCTCGGCGGTGGACTTGGTCCAGGCGGAGCGGCTGCGCCGACAAGCGGCGGTGGCCATGAATCAGCTGCTGACCACGGTGGACGTGCTGCTGGTGCCCTACCTCCGGGACGAAACCCTCATCAGCACCAACTGCACCGGCCACCCTTCACTCACGCTCAGGGCCGGCTTCATCGAGGTTGACCGCATCCGCAGCGATTGGCTGCCGCCGCCGGGACAGCAGTGGCCCGCGCTTCCAGAGAAGCACCGGGTCCCCCAGGGGGTGACGCTGGTGGGACGGCTCTTCGACGAGGGAACGCTCGGCCGCGCGGGCATGGCGTTGGAGCGGGTGCTGGCGGTGGCCGGGGAGCGACCGCCGGGGTTTTGAAGGTGAGGGGCTTCAAGCCTCACTTGCCCGCGTCAGGCTTTGCGGCGGTTGTGTCCACGGCGCGTGGGTCGATGCCGAGCTTCCGCAGCGTTTCGTGGTCGGGAAAGCCGGTGGCCGCGAGCCCCTGCGAGTCCTGGAAGCGACGCAGAGCTGCCTCCAAGTCCTTGCTCCCGGCGTCCGAGGAGAGCAGCCCCCGCTTGCGAAGGGTGTCCGCAATTGCGTCGGCCGAGTCCGGTGCCATGAGCTGCGCCGGGGAAGCGGCCAGGGGAGGGTGCCCCGGTTCACTGGGCGGCGTGAGCGTCCGTGCACTGGGAAGGCGGGTGGGCGCATCCGGAGGACTGGGCGTGGCAGGCGTGGCCACGGTCTCAGCGTGGGAGCAGGCCAAGAGAAGCCCCAACAGGAGGGTGAGGGGGTAGCGCATGCCTTTACCGTTGTGCCGCGCTCGAGGCGGTCTTTGTTTCAGGGTTTGGGGTGGGCAGCTGCTGAAGGGCTTCCGACAGGCCCACCACGAAGGCATTCCGGAGGACGCCCGAGACGGCCGCCCAGACGTCGAGCTTCGGGCGGTTGAGGGTCCCGTGCAAAGGAACGATGGTGACCAGAGCGTTTCGCTCGGGTACCCGGTCCGAGAGCAACTGGATGCCTTCATCGGCCAACGCGAGCTCCAGCTTCTTCCCCAAGTCGCCACCGAGGGACTCCACCCGGCCACGCTTCAGGACGGGCTCCAGCGCGCCGGTCAACTTGCCGTGGTCAACCGCGAAGCGCGCCTTCAAGTCGAACGAGCCGGCCAACTTCAAGCCAGCAGGCCCGAGCACGGAGTCCAGGTCCGCCAAATTCAGCTGGACGAGCCCGAGTTGCCCGGCAAAGGTGATGGCGCCTGGCGTCAGGAGGTCGACAGTAACAAAGGCCGACAGCTTTCCGGTGCGCGCCATGGTCGCTCGCAGTGCCAGCGTTGTCGCATGCGGCTCCAGCTCGGGCCTGGTGGCGAGGCCCTCCACGGTGGCCTCTAGGTCATGAAACCAGAGCTGAGGCCCGTCCCCTTCGGGTTTCTGGGGGTCATCGCTTCGCGTGTGACGAAATGCCACGGTAATCTCCCCGCCCTTGCACTGCATTCTCTCGACGGCCAGCGGCATGGTTTTTTGAAGAATGGCCGCCAAGTCCGGAATGTGGATGGGGATGATGAAGAACGTCATTTTTACGTGGTCGAGATTGGCCCAAGCGTTGACGCGCCCACGGAGAAGGTCACCCCAGAAGACACCCGTGTCCAACCGTTCGACGTAGAAGATGGGCAAGCTCTTGTCGTCGGGCACGAGGTGCAACCGGCTCACGGTGTAGCTAAGTGGGAAGAAGGAAAGGTGCGCGTCGGAGGCGTCAGCCTCCCACCCGGGAATGGATTTCAGCGCGCGGTGCGTCGCGTAGCGGGTGAGGGGCTGGCGTACCAAGAAGACGGTGAGGCAGAGAACGCCCAGAACGGCGAGTGTCCACTGCCACCAGCGAACTCGACGCAGGACCGCCAGAGCGGTCGACGGCCAGGACTTTCGCATCGCGTCCAATAAGAGCTAGGCACTGCCGAACGCCAATGACAGCTCGGCCCGTCTTCGGACGACGTGTCTCCGATGCCCACCCTCCGTCGGGAAGGGCGCCGGGCAGCGTCTAGGGTGGTAGCGGACTGCACCCCACCGTGACCGAAGCGTCAGGCCACGGTGTGGGCCAGCAGCCAGGAAAAGAGTTCAGGCCTCAACGCCAGGGTCGCGAAGACGGGGCGGCGGATGTTGGGGTGTCGAGCGAGGGAGAGGACAGTCTCCGCGACCAGCGCGTAGCGTCGGTACTCACGTTGCCACGTCACCAGGTAGGGACGAAAGGCGGCCGGCTCGCCTGCCCGGGAGATGACATCTGGTAGGCATGCACCGAGTGCCTCGGCACACACCAAGGCGAGAGAAAGCCCTTCGCCGGTGATGGCATCGACGTAGCCGGCGGCGTCCCCGAGAAGGACGAAGCGCGGCCGCACCCGCGCCCGCACCCGACGCCTCAGTGGGCCCGCGCCACGCGGACTTGAGTCACTGACCGCGCCGCGAAGCCGCGCCGCCAGCGCGGGGACGCGCTCCATCAGGGACGCCCAGGAGATTTGCGGTGGGACGCGTCCGTCCTCCCATAAAAATGCCACCCCGACGCGCTCTGGTCCGGCAGGTGTGACGTAGGCCTCCAACCCATTCGTCAGGTAGACCTCCACGAAATCCGTCCAGGGACACAGCCGGACGTGCTGGCGCAGCCCATAGCGACGGGGGCCGGCCGCTGGAAGGTCCAGTCCCTCTGCGGTACGCAAGGGAGACGCGAGCCCGTCCGCCGCCACCAGCACCGCCGTCTCCCAAGTACCACTGTCGGTCTCCACCTCCACCGCAGTGCCGGTGCGGTGGTGTGCGCGGACCGCGGTTCGTGGGTAGATGCGGACGCCCGCGGCCGTAGCACGCTCGAGGAGAACGCGTGCGAGCGCCGTGCGTCGGATGCCGATGCCACCGGCACCGGGAAGCCGCCCCTCCAGCGTCGAGCCGTCTTCCTGGAGGTAGCGGATGCCGCGGATGGGTGCCCAGTCGGAGGCGTCCAGCGCCTCCCGCGCTCCGAGCCGCTCCAGCGCTTGAAGCCCGGGCGGCATCAATCCTTCGCCGCAGGCCTTGTCCCGGGGCAGCTCCTCACGCTCGAACAGCGCGACCGAGAGCCCGGCCCGTGCGGCGTGAATGGCTGCGGCAAGGCCGGCCGGCCCTGCTCCTGCGATGGCCACGTCCACCTTCATACATCGCGGCCGGCGCGCGCCATCGCCACCGCACTGCGGACCATTGCTCCGGCCATGCCAAGAAGTCGGACTTTGCGCGGCGGCGTCAGCGTCCCAGTCTGCCAGCGCCGGAGGGCCTCTCCTCGCCGCAGCTTCCCACTGGAGGTGCGAGGCAACGTCCCCGGTGTCAGTACGGCCACGGTGTGAGGGCGGATGCCAGTGCGTTCAAGCACCCGCGTGCGGACGCGGTCTGCGAGGTCCGCTGGAGCTCCGGTGTTGAGCTCGACGAGGAGGACGAGTTCCTCACCCTCGGAACCCGGCGGGATGGCGCCCAGTGCCACGGCACAGCCGGTACGGACGCCATCGAGGCCTTCCAGCGCCTCCTCAAACTCCTGCGGGACGTGGTTGGCGCCGCGGAGCACGATGATGTCCTTGGCCCGGCCGCTGACGACCAGCTCCCCGTCCGCCACGAAGCCGAGGTCTCCGGTGTCCAACCAGCCTTGGACGAGGGCGTCGCGGGTCGCCTCGGGTTGCCCCAGGTAGCCGACCATCACCGACGGCCCACGGACGTGGATGCGGCCCACGGTACCCCAAGCGACGACCTCGCCCGTCTCGGCGCGCACTTCCACTTCCGCTCCCGGGACCGGCCCTCCCACGGACACCAGGGTGCGGTCGCCCGGCCGCACCCGGCCCTCGGCGGCAAGCGCGGTGGCGTCAATGGACACCGTGTGCAGCGCGGCGCGGCTGGGTGCAAAGGTCACTGCCAGCGACGCCTCGGCGAGCCCGTAGGCCGGTACCAGGGCTCGCGGGTCGAAGCCATAGGGGCTGAAGCGCTCGACGAAGCGCCTCGCCACGTCCGGGGAAATGGACTCGGCCCCATTGAGGGCGAGGGCCCAGGAGGACAGGTCGACCCCTTGAAGCTCGTCTGCGCGAATGCGGCGGACGCACAGGGCGTAGGCGAAGTTGGGTGCTGCGGAGAGGGTGCCGCGATGCCGCGACAGCGCCCGCAGCCACAGTGCCGGCCGCGCGAGGAACTGCTCGGGCCGCAGCAGCACCAGCGGGCCCGGGTAGGCGACCGCATTGACCAGGCAACCGATAAGGCCCATGTCGTGGTACAGCGGCAACCAGCTCACTCCGAGCGGCCGCAGTCCCTCCCGCACTGGCATCAGCGCCCGGATGGTTTCCACCTGAGCCATGACGTTGGCGTGGCTGAGGGCCACCGGCTTCGGGTCGACGGTACTTCCAGACGAGAACTGCACCGCCGCCAGCGCGTCCGGGGAAACCGAAGACTCGAACGGTGCCTCGCCCGCCTTCCGCAGCGTCGAGACGCGATGGCAGCCAAGTCGCGGCCGCGCCGCGGCCACGGCCTGGCCGAGCAGTCGCCCTACCAGCCCGTCGGTCAGTACCAGAACGGCGCCCGACAGCTGCAGCATTCGCGCGGTGCTGCGGTGGTACTCCTCCAGGCGCCCGAGCCGCACTGGCGGATAGAGAGGAACAGGCACCGCGCCTGCCAGGAGGGTGCCGAAGAAGGCGTCCATGAAGGCTGGCGCCGTGGGGAGGATGATGGCGACCGAATCGCCCGGGCAGACGCCGAGGCGACGCAGGGCGCCCGCCGTTGCGAGCGCCCGAGCCCGGACTTCGGACCAGGGCAACGTCTCCTCGGACTCCGAGGCGTCGACAAACGTCAAGCCAGAAGGGTGCTCGGCTGCCCGGCGAAGTGCCTCCAGAATCGAGGCATGGCGCGGAGGAGGCTGGGGTGCCCCGACAAGTCTCGACCGGCCACTCATGCCGACGCCTCGCAGCGCCGCACCACCAGTTTGGCGAGGTCCTCGACGGTGCGTAAGCCAACCGCGTCCTCCTGGGACAACTTGACTCGAAAGCGGTTCTCCAGCCCTACGGCGAGGACGGTGAGGCCAAGGCTGTCCAGTCCAAGGTCGGCCAGCAAGTCATCTCCAGGGTGCACCGGGCGCTCCAGCTCGAGCTCGGTGCGAGCAATCACGCGGATGGTTTCCAGGACGTCCGACTCACTCGCCACGGTGGAGCTCCGGAAGCCATCGCGGGTGCCCGGCGAAAGCCGTGGCCCAGGCATCGCCCAAAGCCTCCTCCTCGGAGCGGATGCGAACCCTGAGGAGAATTAGGTTGCCCAAGGAAAATACCACCGCTGTCACCCAGGCTCCGTACACCATTGGAACTGCAGCCATCTCTAAGACGATGGCCAGGTAGTTGGGGTGACGCAGAAAACGGTAGGGACCCGAGGTCACGGGCGGCAGCCCCGGCCAGACCAGCACCCGCGTATTCCAGCGGACGCCAAGCGAGGCCACCGCCCAATAGCGGAGTCCTTGCGCGGCCAATGCGACAGCGAGGGCGGCCCAGCCCACGGCGCCTGGGAAGGAGCGAGGCACCAGCATCGCCTCGGCCGCACAGCTCACCAGGAACAGCGTATGGAAAGCCACCATCACCGGATAGTGGCCGCGGCCGGCCTCAATCGCTCCGGCCGCACGGGCCTGGCGCGCGTTGCGCAGCGACAGCAGAAGTTCCGCCAAGCGCTCTAGGCCGAGCAAGCCGAGGAAGGCCAGATACAGGCCGAGCGACGTCACCATTTCAGTAGCACCAGCTCTGAGCAGAAGCCGGGGCCCATCGCGAGAAGCAGGCCGTAATCTCCTGGCTTCGCCTCGCCCGAGGAAAGCAAGGACTCGAGGACGAAGAGCACCGATGCCGAAGACAGGTTGCCGGTCTCTCGCAGAGACCTCCAGGAGCGGGCGAGCGCGTCGGGGGGCAACTCGAGAGTGCTCTCGAAGGCTTCCAACACTTTGGGCCCACCGGTGTGGGCAATCCAGTGTCGGATGTCGCTACTCTCTAAGCCGTACCGTGCCAGGAAGGCACCGACGTCCTGACGCACGTGGGCGCGCACCACCTCGGGAACTTTCGCGCTCAGCACCACCTTGAATCCGCCATTCACCACGTCCCACCCCATCACCCGTTCGGTGTCCGGGTAGAAGACGCTGCCGGTGCCGAGGACGCGCGGGCAGGCGGGGGCGGGTCGCTCTGCACCGGAAAGCACCAGCGCAGCAGCGCCGTCGCCGAAAAGTCCGCTGGCGATGATGTTGGCGATGGAGAGGTCCTCGCGCTGCAGCGTGAGCGAACACAGCTCCACCGACAGCAGGACGGCCACCTGGTTAGGAAATGCGCGGAGGACGTCACTGGCCCGTGCCAGGCCGGCCGCGCCGGCAACGCAGCCCAGCCCGAAGATGGGCGTCCTCTTGACGTCCGAGCGCAGTCCCAGCCGGTTCATCAGCCGTGCATCGACTGAAGGCGTGGCGATGCCAGTGACGGTAACGAAGAAGAGATGGTCCACGTCTGTGGTCGCAAACCCGGCGCGCTCGAGCGCCTGTTGGACAGCCTGCTCTCCGACTTCGGTGGCCACTCGAATCCACGCGTCGTTGCGGGATTTGAGGTCCCTCAAATCGGGGTACTCCTCGAGAGGAACTGCCAGGTGTCGACCGCCCACTTGCACCGCCCGGTGCAACTCCTCAAGGCGCTCGACGTTGAAGTGCTCCTTCGCCCAATGGGTGCGAAACGCAGTGATGAGCGTTTCCTGGTCGGCGTAATGCTGTGGCAAGGCGGTGCCAACGCTGCGGATGAAGGGGCTGGGCACGGGCGCCATTGCTGGCCACTGGCTAACCGAGTCGACGGCCCCGAGCAACCGTCCTCCCCTGTTCAGGGCACTCCTAAGCGCTGAGCGAGCCGCCGGCCGCGCCCGATACCACCGGGCGCCCCAGGAGCCGCGCCGACAGGACGAGAATCACCCCGCCCAGGCCCACTGGGATGGCGTTGAGAAGGATGGCGGTGCTTAGGCTCGAATGGTCGGCGATGGCTCCGATGATGGGGGGAGAGATGGCGTCCCCGAGAGCGTGGTAGGCCAGGACGCTGAGTCCCACTGCGAAGCTGCGAACATCTGCCGGCACGGCACTGACGATGGCCGCGTTCAGCGGCCCGTTGTTGAGGAATACGAAGAATTGGGCCAAGGCCACGGCTGCAAAAATGACGAGCGGCTGCGGCGCCAATGCCACCACCGCCATAAACGGGACGGCAAGGAGCAGCCCCCAACCAGAGAGGGACATCCCCCCGGTGGTGGACTTGCGGTCTGCCACGTCCCCCAACCAACCGCCGACCAGTGTTCCCACAATGCCTGCCAGGGCGGTGATGGCTCCAAAGTACAGTCCAGCGGTTTCCGGGTTGACACCCCGTTCCAATTCGAGAAAGGCCGGCATCCAGTTGGCGAGGCCACCGATGGAGAAGGTCATCAAGGTGAGCCCGGCCACCGCAGCCCAGTAGATGGCGTTGCTTCTCAGTCGCAAAAGGCCCACCAGGAAGGGCACCTTTGGTGGCCGCGGCCCCTCATCCGTCGCCCCCCGGGGCGGGTCCGGCACCCGCAGCGCCAGCCCCGCCACCAGCAGCCCCGGAATCCCAGCCACCCAAAAGGCGTGCTGCCAGCTGTAGCGGTGGCCCAACCAGCCGCCCAGGGCAAAGCCCATGGCCGCGCCCACCGGGATGGCAATGTAGAAGTAAGCCAGCATCCGCGAGCGCTCGGCGCGAGGAAACAAGTCCGCGATGAGCCCCGGAGCGACCGTCCCGTAGCCAGCCTCGCCCACGCCGACGATGGAGCGCGCCAGGAGGAGTGCGGCGAAAGTGGTGGCGAAGCCGCCGCCGACTGTGGCTAGGCTCCACAGAAAGATTCCGCCGGCGAGCACCAGTCGCCGGGGATATTTGTCCCCAATGACACCAGCCAACGGGGCAAACAGCATGTAGACGATGATGAAGACGCTCCCCAGCAACCCGGCCGCGGCCTTGTCGACGTGGAAGGCCTCCATGATGCGGGGCATCATCCCGGCGGCGATGTACCGGTCCAGGTAGTTGAGCAGGTTGATGAGCGTGAGGACCGTCAGCGCATAGCGCGCCTGTCCTCGCGTGACGGCCTCCGGGGAAGTCACGTCGGCGCACTCCCAAAGCGGGCCGCCAGCAAGCCCCAGCGCAGGCCGTGGTCACTCACGCGCGCGCCTGGGGCGCCGAGGTGGTCCAGTGCGAATTCGAGGAGAACGGCTCCAGCAATGATGACATCGGCGCGCTCGGGTTGCAGCCCCGGAACGGCTCGTCGCTGCTCGAGGGGCATCGACGCGAGTTTGGCGCGCGTCTCGGCCAGCACCTCGCGCGACAGCCAACCCCCGTGGACGCGGCCGGCGTCATAGGGCGCGATGCTGTTGGCGACGGCGTAGAGCGTGGTGACGGTGCCGGCAACACCGACCACCAGCGCGCCTGTTTCGGGTGGCGGGACGGCGGCCAGCGCGGATTCGAGGGTGGCGCGAAGCCGGGAAAAGTCATCGCTCGAAGGCGGGTCCGACCGCACACAGCGTTCGGTGAGACGCACCGAACCGACGTTGAGGCTGGTGTGAAAGCGCACCTTGGGGCCATGGCCGAAGATGAACTCGGTAGAGCCGCCGCCGATGTCAATGGCCACCAGCTCCCGCGTGCCCGCCTCTGCGGCAAAGTCATTGGCCACGGCCAGGTACGAGAGCTGCGCCTCCGCTGCGCCCGAGAGAATCTCCACCGGCACACCGGCGCGGGTACGCGCCGCCTCGAGGAACTCCGGGCCGTTGGCTGCGTCCCGGGCGGCCGAGGTGGCGGTGACGACCAGGTCGACCGCCCCCAGAGCGCGTGCCTCGTCAGCGAAACGGCCCACTGCATCCAGCGTGCGTGCCATCGCCTCCGGCGCGAGTCGCTTGTCCGCGTCTACTCCCTTCCCCAGGCGGGTGATGGCTCCTCGCTCAGCGACCATCCGAAAGCCGGATGGCGCGCGTTCAGCGACGACCAGCAAGACGGTGTTGGTCCCGACGTCGATGGCGGCGTACCGGGCCATGGCGCGAAAGACTAGAGAGCCAGACGCCAATCCGGCAAGACCGGCTCTTCCTGAGACGCAAAGTTTCTACACCGTGTTGGAGCACGCGTCTGCGTCTGACAGAGCCAGCTTGACGTGTGAAATGCTGTTCGGCCTCAGCAGAGGTGCTGCAGCTCGCAGGGGAAGTTGCTTCGACGGTCCCGCGCTTACCTGCGTGTTCGCCGCCGGGACGACAGCAGTCCCCAGGGCCCGAAAATAAAAAAACACCGCGACGGGTGCCCCTTGTGGGCAAAGACAGCAGTGCGCATTATTTTCGCCGGGGGCAGGGCCAGCTTTTGTTTTCCAGCCTCACGTAAAATTCCTCCAAGCAATTGCTCTGCAAAGCCAAAACGCAGCGGTGGGGTCACCGCGCATTCGGTGGTTGCCAGAGGAGAATCCCCATGCGAGGGTTCCCCTCCAAGTTTCTGGGAGGGGGCTCGTCTGCGATTGTGGTGGCAATACCTGGGCCGCTCCGGCTCGCGACGCGGCCTTGACGGACCTCAGCGACACCCTACTTTTTGCGTCCGAGACGGCACCCTCGTCCACTCGGCCGTCGTCGGCTTTTCAACTAGCTCCAAACGCTTCATTTAGAAGTGAGGAAACCCATGCACCTTCGAAATCTGTCAGCCGTGTCGCGGTGCCTTTTTTTGACGGCCGTGTCGCTCCTGGTTGCTTGCGGCTCGTCAACTCCCACCTCAGCATCCAAGACAGTCACCTTGTCCAGCACCGCAACTGTCATTCCTCTTCCTCCGGTCGGGCCCTACACGGAGAACCTGAACCTTCCAGCAGCAACTCCGGTTGGCGCCGCAATGGAGACCACCATCTCAACGCAAGCCCCGGTCGGTTTGCCGGCACCCACCTCCAGCGTGGCGACCAATCCTCAATCCGGACGTCAGTCGGAAAGCACCGGGGCGCCCACACCCCTTGCATTCTTGCAATTGACAAACGGCACAACGGCACCGGAGGTATTCAGCGCGTACCCGGGGTTTTCGATTACCACCACCGGAACGGCGACGTTTCCGTCGGGCACGTATGAGGGCGAGGTTTACGACTCTGCGAATCCATCGGCCGGCTGGCAAAAGATAGGCACGGCTGTTCTCGTCGCGCCGACGCTCACCTACACCGGTCCACAGGGAACCTTTACCCTCGCTCCTGGAGCAACAGTCACCCTTGCGCTTCTGGTCATCCCGGCAGCGGCGTCCGGTGTGGTCACCCTTTCACCAGCGACGACGGCGGCGGCCCCCTACAGCCTCACCGTCGGAGGAAACGTGACACTGACTGCGGTCGAGACCGGCTACTCAGGGGCCTTCACCGCAGTGAGTCAAAGCAGCGGCGTCGCCACCGTGGCGGCCCAAGGCAGCTCGCAAAATCTCTTCACCGTGACGGGTGCCGGCGACGGCACGACGCAAATCACCGTGAAGGACTCGGCCAATAACTCGGCTAGTTTTTATGTCAGCGTCACCACGGCTTCCAGCAGCACGTTCACCATTAACTTGCCAGCGCAGCAGAACGTCCCCGTCGCCTTCGCAGCCATTTCCGGGAGCAACGTTACGAGCGGGACGGTGACGTTTCCCCCCGCAAATGCTGGATACCCCTACCCCGCGGGGACCGTCGTCACCGTGACGCTGAGCAGCGGCGTGCCGCCTGGCTTTGGCTACACCCCGCCCGGGACGCAAGTGTTTGGCATCACCTTCACTTCCAACAACACCATTCCGTCAGCCACCTTGTCATCGCTGCCTTCGATGGTCGTGAATGTCGGCCTTGGGAATAATGGCCTCCAAGGTGAGCTGCTCGCGCCGCCGACCCCCTTCGGTGCTCCGAATTGCCAAATCTTCGGCGGCGGAGGCGTGTGGACCGTCCTCGGCCAGCCAGTTTCGCAGGGCTTAACGGCCGGTACTGCCAACGGATATGACTTTTATGCGGCCGCTGGCATCTGCTTGGGTTAGGCAGCGTCGGAGAAACCCACTCTCAAAGAAGGGGGACCTCGTTCCCGCCGGTGGCTAGGCACGAGCCGCCTGGTGGGAGTGGAGTGCCTCAGCGTGACTTCACCCGGGGAAGCGGCGTTTGGAGTGGGATGCCGAAAGCCCCCCCGGTGAACCGGCGTGGACCGCTGTGCGGAGCTGGGCGCTACATGCCTTCCGCCAGCAATTCAGTCAGGCACCGCGCGAGGTACGCGTACTGCTCGGGCGAGTTGTAAAGTTGCGCCGAGGCCCGGACGCAGCGGGCGGGCGCAGCTGGCCAGTTGAAAACAGGGACTTCGACTGACTTGCGCTCGAAGAGGGCGTCTTGCAGTGGGTCGAATCCAGGGGGACGGCGGGGTCGACCGTTACCCGCTGGAAGCGGCACCGACGCCAGTGACCCGACCATCTCCTCCGGGCAGGGTGGCGCGATGCCCAACGCCGAGCACAGCGTCCGACGGGCGGACAGGGCGAGCTTATGGTTTTTTGCCATCAGTTGAGGCCAGCCGCCGGGGACGAGGGACCCGAGGACCTCGAGTGACTTGGGCACGCATAACCAGGCGGTGGGGTCGTCGGTTCCACACCAATCAAATTCAACCTGGAAGTGCGAGCGGTCGGTGCGCGGCGTGTTGAAACCGTGGCTGATGGTCAAGGGATGGATGCGCGTCTGGCGGTCACGCCGGACATGCAGGAACGCCGCCCCTTTGGGCGCGCACAGCCACTTGTGGCAATTGGCGGTGTAGTAGGCGGCGCCCAGGGCGTCGAGATTTACGGGCACCATGCCCGGGGCATGCGCTCCGTCGATGAGGACATCCACCCCTCGGTCTTGGAGAAGTGGGACGAGGCGCTCGACCGGAAAGACCAAGCCAGTTTGACTGGTGACGTGGTCCAGAAGCGCCAACCGGGTGCGAGGAGTGACGGCCGCCATCACTGCCTCGACCACCGCCTCGGGACCGTCCAGGGGGAAGGCCACGCTGGCCGTCACCACCCGGGCGCCGGTCCGGGCGGCGACGTAGCGCAGCGCATTGGCGCAAGCGTTGTAGGCGTGATTGGTGGTGAGCAACTCATCGCCTGGGCCGAAGTCCAGCGAACGGACCACCGTGTTGACGCCGCTGGTGGCGTTGGGCACCTGGGCCAAGTCGTCGGGATGGGCGTGGAGGAAGGCGCCGAGTGTCGCCCGGACGCCGTCCAGCTGCCCTTCGAGGGAGCGGTCGAGGAAGAGGACGGGCTCCTGCTCCAGCCGCTGACGCAGGTCAGCCTGGTGAGAAAGGACGCTGCGCGGCGTTGCGCCGAAACTGCCGTGGTTCAGGTAAACCACCCTTGGGTCGAGCGTCCAGGCGCTGGCCAGCGATGATGGGGCAGGCAGCGAAGGGGCGGCGGATTTCATGGGTCCAGCGGCAAGTCGAAGGTGAGGTTGACCTCGTCGAAGCCCAGCATCCGGTAGAAGTCGTGGGACTCGGTGCGGCGACGGTCGCTGCGGACGAAGAGACGTTCACAGTGGGCGGTGCGTGCCAGCTCAGCGGCGGCCTTGACCAACGCCCGGCCCACGCCCAGCTGTCGCGCGTCGGCGTCGGTCACCAGCGCCGTCAGCTGAGCCACCGGCCTGGCCGCATAAAGCCGCTGCTGGATGCTCACCGTCGCCGCGCCGACCAGTCGAGGAGGGCCCACGGCCGGGTGGTGCTCGGCGCTCAAGGCATGGAATGACGTGCCTTGGCGGTAGTGCTGAAACTGTGCGGCCACCACTGCCCCGGTGGTCACATAGCCGAGGCGGCCGAACAGCCCGGCCAGGCCCTCGGCGTCTTCAGGCCGCGCCGGGCGGACGCTGAGTTGCTCGGGGCGGCTCATTCCTTTGTCCCCATGCCACACGCTGACCAGCACAGTCGAGCCCTTGGCTTCGACGGGGAGTCATTCCCCCTGCATCAGGCCGGTGACCCGGCCGTCGGGATGGACCACCACCCGAGCCGCCGCCGGCTCCTTGGGGAGTCCCGGGAGGGTGAGAATTTCTCCGGTCAGTGCGACGACGAACCCGGCGCCCGCGGAGAGGCGGAGCTCGCGCACAGTCACCAGAAAGTCCCGCGGGCGTCCGGCGCGACTGGGGTCGTCCGACAGCGACAATTGCGTCTTCGCGATGCAGATGGGCAGGCGGCCTCCGCCCAGCTTCTCAACCTGGGCCAAGTCGCGCTCCGCACCAGCGGTGAAGACGACGTCGTGAGCGCCGTAGGCAACCTGCGCCACGGCGCGAACCTTGTCTTTGAGGGGGGCGTCGAACCGGTAGAGGAAGCGCGGCGCGCGAGGATGCTTGTCGGTGCTGTCGAGCATTGCCAAGACCGCGTCGGCCAGCTCCAGCGCGCCCTCGCCGCCCTTGGCGAAGCCCTCGCTGACTGCCACCGGGACTCCGGCCGCCCGGCCCCAAGCCCTCAGCTGTTGGAGCTCGGACTCTGTGTCCTGCGGAAACCGGTTGACGGCCACCACCGCAGGTAGGCCGAAGGCGGCGACCGTCTCGAGGTGCTTTGCCAGGTTCTCAAAACCGCGTTCCAGTGCCTCCGGGTCCGGTTCGGCGACGCGCGCCAAGGGCGCACCCCCGTGAAATTTCAACGCGCGGAGGGTTGCGACCAGCGTCACCCCCCGCGGCCACAGCCCGGCCGAGCGGCAGGTGATGTCCAGGAATTTCTCTCCCCCCAACTCGAAGCCGAAGCCGGCCTCGGTGATGACTTCATCGGCGTAGGCCAGCCCGAGGCGGGTCCCGAGGACGCTGGAGCAACCGTGGGCGATGTTGGCGAAGGGTCCAGCGTGGACGAGGGCTGGGCCGCCTTCGCGCGTCTGCACCAGGTTGGGCAACAGCGCGTCTTGCAGGAGCGCCGCCATGGCGCTGGACGCCTTCAACTGGCCCGCGGTCACGGGCTCGCCACTCGACGACTGGCCGATGACGACGCGGGCACAGCGCGCCTCGAGGTCCTTTGGACTCTCCGCCAGCGCGAGGATGGCCATCATCTCGCTGGCCGCGGTGATGTCAAAGCCGGTCTCCCGCACCACGCCATTGGCCCGACCACCGAGTCCGGTGACAATCTCACGCAGCGACCGGTCGTTGATGTCCAAGCAGCGGCGCCACCGCACACCGCGGGGGTCGAGTTCCACCGGGTGCTTAAAGTGCAGCGCGTTGTCCACCAATGCGGCGAGGAGGTTGTTCGCCGCGCCCAGCGCATGCATGTCGCCGGTGAAGTGAAGGTTGATGTCCTGAGCCGGCTCGAGGGTGGCGGCCCCACCTCCCGTTCCCCCGCCTTTCACGCCGAATACCGGTCCGAGGGAGGGCTCTCGAAGGGCGGGCACGGCGTTGCGCCCCCGCCGGCAGAGGCCCATCGCCAGGGCCACCGAGGTGGTCGTCTTGCCCTCGCCGGGCGGCGTCGGGGTGATGGCGGAGACCAGCACCAGGCGTCCGCGGGAAGGACGTCCCTCGAAGGCGGCCAGCTCGACTTTCGCCCGGTGCCGCCCCCAGGGGAGCACGTGTTCCGACTTCAGGCCCAGTCGCGCAGCAACTTCCTGGATGGGACGCAAGCTGGACATGGTCATTGCCCCCAGTCGGCGGTGTCGAATTCTCCGCGCTCCATGGGGAGGGGCATTTGGTTTTTGCCGTCGGCTGTCATCACGAACAGCTGTGGGAGACCGTTGCGCGTGCTGGTGAAGACCATCAACCGCCCGTTGGGTGAGAAGGAGGGTTCGGAGTTGTTCCCTTGGTCCTGGGTGAGACGCGTCACCTTGCCGGTGTCGACGTTGACGGTGAAGAGGTCAAACGCATTGCGTTCATCGCGTGCGGTAAATGCGATGAGGTCGCCCCGCGGCGACCAACTCGGCGTCTGGTTGTAGTTGCCTTGGAAGGTGATGCGGCGCGGCTCCCTCGGATTGTCCAGGCTCAGGACGTACAGCTGGGGGCTTCCGGCCCGGGTACTGACGATGGCCAGCCGCTTTCCGTCCGGCGCCCAGCTGGGGCTGCTGTTGATGAAGTAGGACGTCTCGGTGACCGGGTGTGGGCTCGACCCGTCGGCATTGGCCTGCCAGATGTTGGTGCCGTCTCCCTGCGCCAAGCTGTAGGCGATGTGCTTGCCGTCCGGGGAATAGGCGACGCCGGTCGCCATTTGGCCAGCCGAAACCAGCGTCACCGGCGGTGCGCCTGGACGCTCCAAATACAAGTCCGGCTTTCCGCTGCGGTAGCTGGTGAAAGCCACCCCAGTGCCCCCCGGAGCCACAGCCGGAAGCACATTGAGTCCGTCCTTGGCGATGACGACCGCGTCGCGGCCGTCCCAATCCGACAGCCAGACTTCGCGGTTTTTGCCCACTCGGTGAACGAAGGCGAGGTGCGTCTGGAAGACGCCAGGCTCGCGGGTGTACTGGCGGTAGAGTGCATCGGCAAAGAAATGGGCCAGCTTTCTTGGCTCATTCAAGGGAACGACGTGCACCAGGCGCAGTTCCTCTTTGCCCGAAGCGACGCTGAACAGGCGCATCTCGCCGCGGAGGCTGGTGCCGTCCACGGCCAGCTGGATTTTCACCAGCGCTTCGGCGCCGACGTCCGCCCAGCGGGAGAAGGTGATGCTGGCCCCGGTAAACCCTTCTTTGGCGTCGGCCAGAAAGCTCTTCCGGTCGAGCACTTGAAAAATGCTTGCGGCGGCTGCGTCAAACAGGAAGGCCTCGTCGAAGGCGGCAGCCGCCGGACGCGCCTCGTCCGATAGGGCCTGGGGCGAGGGGATGGCGATGGGCAAGGGGCGGAAATTGGCCCCCGAAATCTCCAACAGTGGCGCCTGCGCGAACCCACGGCTGGCCAGCAGGCTGCAGGCGAGGAGGAGGCAACGGGCGAGTCGGGTCGGCTGCACGGGCATCTCCTTCAGGGCCGGAACTGGAGCACGATTCCGTATTTGTGCAGCGCGTTGCGAAGATGGCCTGGGGGTGGCGCAAAGGGTGCCGCGCGCTTGACGGCGTCCAGCACGGCACCGTCGAAGAGGTCATTCCCGCTGGATTTCACCAGGCGGAAGCGCGCCAGTTGACCGCTCGGGTCGATGAAGAGGGCCACCTGGGCGACGAGGCGAATCCGCTCCTGGTCGGGGATGGTTTCCGAAACGTCATAAAAGCGCTTCACCTGAACGCTGAGCTGCCCGTAGTAGCGCTCGCCCTCGGACTCCGAGGAGTCACCGGAGACGTCGCCGTCCACGGCACCGGAGGTTTCCGGGGTCCGCTTGGACTTACTCAGTTGGTCGAAGGCGCCGAGCAGCTTCTGTCGGTCATCGCCGGTCTTCTGGCCTGGGCTGGCGCGCTTGGCTGGAGCGGCTGCGGGAGTGGGGGGCGGGACAACAACCGGGGCAGGCGCGGGAGGAGGCGCCTGTTCCTTGGGCGGTGGAGGTGTCTCCTCGATTCGCGGCAGCAGCTTCTCGTCCCGGGGCGTGCCCTGCCTCACCAGCGTCGCATGAATTGGCTTCTGGTCAAGGTCCAGCATGGGACGAGCCGTCAGGGCGCCATAGCCGAGCACCAACCCGAAGAGGAGGGCGTGCACCAGCAGCGAGGGCACGAGGAAGCGTCCCAGGGGTAGGGGTGGGGTGGTGAGAAGACTGTTCCGGGCGGCTGCGCTCACGTCATCCGTTTCCGCGTACGGCAACCACCTAGCGTCGGTCCTTCTTCCTGGGAGCGCCGGCGGGGTCAGTAATCATCCCCACCGAGGGGATGCCAGCGCGCTGGGCGGCAGCCATCACCTCCACCACAGCCCCGTAGGGAACATCTCGGTCGGCGTGAAGGTAAATCTCCCGGTCCGTCTGGGCTTTGGCGTTGGCCCGAAGCTTCTCCTCGAGCTGGTCGGGCGGGACTTGGGTGTCGCCGATGTAGGTGTGGCCCTCGCGGTCCACGCTGAGCACCAGGCGTTTCTCGGTGGCCTCCACCGGCTGAGCTCGTGCGTCGGGGAGATTGACCTTAACTCCCTGTTGGATGAGCGGTGCGGTGACCATGAAGATGACCAACAGGACCAGCATCACGTCCACCATCGGCGTGACGTTGATTTCGCTCATCGTGGTGCGGCCTGGAGCGCCGCGCCCTCCGCTCATCGCCATGGTGTGCTGGACGCTCCCCTCATTTGAAGAAGTGGCGCTTGACGATGTTGAGAAAGTCCGAGGAGAAGTTCGCCATCTCCACATCAAAGACGCGGATTCGGCTGACGAAAGCATTGTAGGCCACCACCGCGGGAATGGCGGCGAAGAGGCCGGCGGCGGTCGCAAACAGGGCGTTTCCGATGGGCGCCGCGACCGTCGACAGACTCGCGTTTCCCTTCTCAGCAATCTCGTTGAAGGCGCCGAGGATGCCCATCACCGTTCCAAAAAGACCGACAAAGGGTGCAGTGGCGCCCACCGTTCCGAGAAAGCTGACCCGGGATTCGAGCTCGGTAATTTGCGAGGAGGAGGCCCGGTAAAGCGCGCGCTCGACATTCTCGATGCCGCCCAGCCTCTCCGACATGGTGCCCGCCTCGGGGTCCTTGGCTTGGGCCAGCTTGGACAGCTCTTCGTAGCCGGCACAAAAGACTTTCGAGAGGGGCGAGGAGTCCAGCCCCCGGGCGGACTGGTAAATGGAGTCGAGTCGACTCGCCTTCCAGAACGTGTCGAGGAAGGTGATGGACTGGGCGCGGGCCCGTGAAAGCTGTCGACTCTTCAACGCGATGAGCGCCCAGGAGACAACCGAGACCACGACCAACAACGCGAGCACGGCCATCTCGACGGCCGAGCTGCTTTCCACAATGTCCAGATAGTTGATGGACGCGACCACGGGGGTGAGCAGAGGCATCCGGAGTGGGCTACCAGCAGTTGTTGGGACGGTCAAACACTCAACCCGCCCTTCGGGCAGACAGCCCACCAGCCTCCGGACAAGACTGCGGAGTCTCCGGGGCCGTGGTGAATAGGAGCAGACCTCGCCGCGTCGGATGTCCTCGGGTCTTAAAGGCGCTAAACTTTGAGGGGTTCCATGCGCATCTCAGCTCCGGCTCGTCTCGCTCTGCTATCTGCCCTTGTGCTAGCCGCCGGATGCTACTACGCCCCGTATTCGTACCCGCCGTACCCGCCGGCCTATTCCTACGGCAACATCGCCGTCAGCTGGACCTTCGCCGGCAACAGCTGTTCCCAGACGGCGACAGTGGTGCAAGTCCAGGTCAACGTCCCGAACGACCCGACCCCCATCTACCCCAACACCTTCCCTTGCTCGGTCGGCACCCTGCCGGGCCAGTTGGTCATCTACAACTACGTCCCGGGCAACTACACCGTCGTCCTCACTGGCTTGGACTCAAATGGCAACAGCACCTGGATTGGGAGCGGGACGGCGACCGTCGTGGCCAACCAGACAGTCTCCATCGCCATCGACCTTCAGCCCGCCAACAGCAGCGACGCCGGCACCAGCAACGGCGTGGCCTACCTCTCCTGGGGCTTTACCCCCCCCATGGGAAGCTACGCCCCGCCATGCACTGCGTCGGACAATCCAGACCCGGACCGAATGGACTCGGTTGCGCTTTACGTCGATGGAGCCACCACCTCGTCTCAAACCTACGACTGCACAGCTGGCCTGGGCGCTTTACAAGTCACCACGCCAACGCTGAGCCCCGGCACACACAGCCTGCAACTGGTGGCCTACCAGTCTGGCCTGGACTACGGCTTTGCACAGACGCTGCCGGTCAGCGTCACCATCAGCGCTGGCAGCCCCACCTCCCAAAGCTTCACCTTCGCTTGGCAGGTGGGGGGAATTGGCGTCGCTTGGACGTACCCCATCTCCAATGCGTGCACGACGGGCGGCGTCGCCTCGGTGAATGTTGGCTTCAGCGGCGCGGCCGGCTCCGGCTACACGGTCACCGGCTGGCCGTGCCCGACCGCGGTGGCACCCTTCAAGCGGCTGGCGGCCGTGCGTGCCGGCGGCGTCACCTACAGCCTCAGCGTCGACGCCTTGGGGGGCCCACCGTCGCCGGTGCTCTACTCGGGCACGGCGCCCTCCGTCACCATCGTCCCCGGCCAATTCTACGACGGCACCTCGGCGACGGTGGTCAGCGTCCCGCTCAACTGAACTGGCGCACTTCGTGCTAGTGCTGAGCGGAGGAATGCGCTCCGTCGACCGTCGTCCGTTGGGTGTCTTTGACTCAGGGGTGGGCGGGCTGACGGTGCTGCGCTCGCTTCGCGCGCGCTTGCCGGACGAGTCGGTCATCTACTTGGGCGACACGGCCCGGGTGCCCTACGGCACCAAGAGTGCCGGTGTCGTCACCCGCTATGCGCAACTCAACGCTGCCTTTCTCACCTCTCTTGACGTGAAGCTGCTGGTGGTTGCTTGCAATACGGCGTCGGCGGTAGCGCTCCCAGCGCTGCGGTCCAGCTTGAGCGTGCCGGTGGTGGGTGTCATCGAGCCAGGCGCTCGAGTCGCCGCTGCGCAAACGCGCACTGGGGTGGTGGGCGTCCTGGGGACGCCGGGCACCATCCGTTCCGGCGCCTACCAGCGGGCTCTGGCTGCTGAGCGCTCGGGGCTGACGGTGCACGCCAAAGCCTGCCCCCTCTTCGTCCCGCTGGCCGAGGAAGGGTGGCTCAGCGGAGACGTCCCACGGCTCGTCGCCCGCAGTTACCTCACAGGGTTGCTCGGCCAGGGCATGGACACCGTCGTCCTCGGCTGCACCCACTACCCGTTGCTGCGGGGAGTGCTTCAGCAGGTTTTGGGCGATGATGTCACCCAGGTGGACTCCGGCGACGCGACCGCAGAAGCCGTCGCCGAGGTGCTTGCCGCGGGCAGGGCCGGTGCGGCCGGTCACGGCGAGCGCACCGAACGCTTCTATGTCACCGACGTCCCGGAGCGCTTCGTCGAGGTGAGTGCCCGTTTTCTCGGCAGCCCCGTCTCGGCTGCCGAGCAGGTGGACCTCTCGCTCGGCTAGATGGAGCGGGACTCCTCGCCCACCAGCCGCTCAGCATGGCAGTACACGTTGAAGGTGCCGTTGCGCACGAAGGCGGCCAGCGTGACACCGGCTCGCTGCGCCAGGTCGATGGCCAGCGTGCTGGCAGCGCCGACGCTGGCCAGGACAGGAATTCGCGCCATCGCTGCCTTCTGCACCATCTCGAAACTGGAACGCCCGCTCACCACCAGCACTGCCGGCGGTGGCGTGGGCGCCGGCGAGCGTGGATTGCCCAAGCGGGCCTGAAGCAGAAGGGTGCCCACCGCCTTGTCCACGGCGTTGTGGCGGCCGACGTCCTCGTGGACGGTCAGGGTGCTGCCGTCGCTGGCGAGAATTGCCGCGGCATGCGTTCCCCCGGTCCGGCTAAACGTCCGCTGCGCCGCCCGCAGCAGCTCCGGCGCGTCGCCCACCAGCCGACGCGGAATGGCCTCCACCACCGGAAGGCTCTTCACCAGGGCCAGCAAGTCGTCCACGCTGCGTCGTCCACAGACGCCGCAGGCCGCCGTGGTGAGGGTGCCTCGGCGGGTGGCCTGCACCCGTTCCAAGTCGAGGTGCACACCCGGTGCCGGCAGGACGTCGAGGACGTTTCCATAGCCCTCCTCGTCCGCCCGCCCGCAGTGGCTCAGGGTCCCCAGGTCGTCGAGGCTGCGGATGATGCCTTCAGCGTAGAGAAAGCCCGCGGCCAGCTGAGCGTCTGCCCCCGGCGTGCGCATGGTGATGGCCACCGGGTCGCCGGCGACGCGAATCTCGAGCGGCTCTTCGATGGCCACCGAATCGATGGCCAGCGAGGCGATGCTTCCCGCCTCGATGCGGCGCATCGGCCGCTCCGCCATTCCGGGCTTCGACATGGACTTGTCGGCAGGCTAACCCCTCCGCGGCCCGCATGCGATGCTCTGCTGGCCATCCCTCGAGGAGCTCCAGCATGGTGCCGCGAATCTCCGCCGAAGCGAAGGAGTTGATGCAGGAGGCGCGGAACAGCGTGCGTCAGCCTTTGACGGACCGCGCTTATGCCCGACCCACGTTCGAGCACGTCTCGCTCGGCCGTCCGCTGCGTGTGGTGGTGTTTTTTCTGGTGTGGGCGCTCGGCACGGCCCTGGCGGCGGCGATTGGCCTCGGCACCGGAGGTCTGCTCGGCGCCGGGGTGGCCTTCCCGCTGGGAAGCGCGCTGGCGCTGGTGGTGGCCGCCTGGGCGAGCCGCATCATCCGCATCGCGGCGCAATGGGAGCGGGGCGTCGTCCTGCGCCTGGGGCGCTACCACGGGCTGAAGGGACCGGGGGTGATGTTGGTGTTCCCGGTGTTTGACAACGTGCGTTTCGTTGACACCCGACTGCTCACCTTGGACGTGCCGCACCAGCAAGTCATTACCCGCGACAACGTCCCGGTGCAGGTGGATGGCGTCATCTTCTTCATGGTGAAGGACCCGGAGCGAGCCGTCATCACCGTGCAGGACTACCGCTATGCCATTTCCCAGTATGCGCAAGCCTCGCTGCGCGACGTCATCGGCAGCATGACTCTCGACGAATTGCTCAGCGAGCGAGACCAGATTCAGGCGAAGATTGCTGAGGTGGTGGAGAGCCGCGCCAGCGCCTGGGGCATCCACGTGGACTCGATTCGACTCTTGGACATCAACATGCCGGAGGACCTCAAGCGGATGATGTCGCGGCAAGCATCGGCCGAACGCGAGAAGCGAGCCACCATCACCAAGGCCGAAGGCGACCGCGATGCGGCCGTCAACTTGGCACAGGCGGCGGACACCATGTCTCGCAGTGTTGGAGCGATGCAGCTGCGCACCCTGCAGACGCTCGACGGACTGGGCTCGTCCGTGGCCAACACCGTGGTCATCGCGGTCCCGGTGGAAGTGCTTGAGTTGGCCAAGGTGGTGGCGAACAAGGTGGGAAGTTGACCGACTGGGCAGCAGCCGCCGGCCGCAAGAAACGGCGTTGAGGCCGTGCACAAGGACACCGGCCAAACGCCACTCGACGTCACGCTGGCCATCCTGGCCGGTGGGCGGGCCCGCCGGCTGAATGGAATCGCCAAAGGGCTGCTTCTGCGGGACGGACAGCCGCTGCTCGGCCACCTGCTGGCGCTCGGGCCACGCTTCGCAGAGACGTTTCTCGTGACGTCGGACCCGAAACCGTACCAACGCTTCGGCGTTCGTTCCGTGTCCGACGTCGTCCCCAACCGGGGCGCCCCGGGAGGCGTGCATGCAGCGCTGGTCCATGCCCGCACGCCTTGGGTGTTGGTGGTAGCCGCCGACATGCCCTTTGTCACAGCGGAGGTGGTGGAGTTGTTGCTCGCCGGGCGCACCGATGCCGTCGACGCCATCGGCTTCGAGGCCAACGGACGGCTCGAGCCGCTCTTGGCCTGCTACCGCGCACAGCTGGCGCCCGCCTGGGGAGCTGCCCTCGACAAGAACCCCTCCTTTCCCGAGTTGTGGCAGACGGTGCGTACCAGGTTGCTTCCGCAGCAGGCGCTGCAACGGGTGGACCCGCACTGCCGCGCCGTCCTCAGTGTCAATACGCCCGAGGAGGCTGCGGCCCACGGCATTGCGCTACCGGCCACCGCCCGCTAACCCGGAGCAGAAGGTGGGCCCACTTTCTTGCGTCTGGCGCGAGGGCGTTGCTACCGTGCAGTGACGCCCGCGCCCGAGTGCGCCGTTCCGGATGGCCAGAACCTTCGACCGAGCCGTCTCCGGCTTCAACCACAACATTACCCACCGCCAGCGGGTCTTCCACGTGCAGACGGAGGACTCGGGAGTCAACAACCCCACCATCGTCACGCTGCTGTACGTGGGCGGAAACATTCTCGCGCAGAAGAAGACGTCCTACGCGGAGCTGGTCGGTGCGCCCAACCTGGTGGACTTGGTACGCCAGCGGATGGAGGAACAGCACAAAGAGATGCTGCGCGCCGTCCGGGCTGGCGTCTACGACGGGGCGGACCAAGCGAACGCCGCGCGGGCCTACCAGCCGGGTCAGCTCGCCGACGAGGTGGCGGCTCCCCCCAAACCACCTGCGCCGGCCCCGACCAAGTCTCCACTGCCCATTCCTCTGCTCGAGTTGGCGCCAATCGAACCAACCGCCAGTGAATTCGTGGCGGAGACGCTGTTTGGCGAGGACTTGGTGTCCGAGAAGTCCCTCGACGAAGTCATTCTCGGCTACCTCACCTCGGAGAAGGACGGCTGAGGCTGGGTCGGGGTGGCTAGCGTCTGGCGTTCGACGTCCGCGTGAAGGCGCGGAAGTAGGCAAGGACCAGCAGCACCAGGGCGGCCTCGACGCCGAGGACGGCACCCCGAAGCGCCCCCATCGCCGCCAGAACCGCGTTGTCCAACAGCAGTGCCGCAGGGAAGGCCCAGAGCGCCCAGCGTTTGAGGTGCCAGAGGCCCCACAACGCGACCGCCAACGCGGTGCTGGTTGCGAGGAGGTAGGGCCAATAGCCGGGGCCAAAGGCCCGCGCCGCTTCCCCCACCAGGGCACGCCACCAGCTGAGGCCCAGAGCGAGTGCGCCGCCGAAACACAGAAGGGTGATGGGCCAGGGCCGCACCAGCTGGCGCTGCGCTTGAAAGAGCGGCATCTGCCCGGGAGTCGGGTTAGGCACAGGCCGCTCAACGTCTGGGTTGTCCACTCTCTCTAGGGGGACTGTAGAATGCGCGCTTCGCTCCTCGGTACCTTTCTCCGGTCCCTCCCTTTCGCCGCGGCCGCCTTTTCAGCGGAGGCGGCTGCCCAAGGAACTCCCGTGTCCGTCTATGACTTCACAGTGAAAACCATTGATGGCAAGGATGCCTCGCTTGCCGAGTACAAGGGCAAGGCGCTCCTCATCGTCAACACCGCTTCGCAATGCGGCTTCACTCCCCAGTACGCCGGGCTGGAGGCCGTCTATGAAAAGTACAAGGACAAGGGCCTGGTGGTGCTGGCGTTTCCGTCGAACGACTTCGGCGGTCAGGAGCCCGGCAGCAACGCCGAAATCAAAAAATTCTGCGAGCTGAAATACAAGACCACCTTTCCCCTCTTCGAAAAAATCGACGTGAAAGGCGCGTCCGCGGCGCCCCTGTACAAGTACCTGACGAGCCTACCCGGCAAGCAAGGCGGCCCCATCACCTGGAACTTCAACAAATTCCTGGTCGCACCCGACGGCACGGTGGTGGAGCACTTCGACAGCAAGACCGACCCCGTGGGCACCAACTTGACCCAGAAGTTGGAGCAAGTTCTCCCGAAGTCCTGAGGCGCCCCGGCGGCTTGCCGCGAGCCAATTGCGACGACAGTCGTGTCGCACCAGCGCGCGCTGGCCCCGTCTGCTGCCCTTCGCTGGGGGGCTTGCGGGCGTCGGCCTGGCCCGGCTCAGTCTTCGCTTTTCTCGACGACGACGATGTTGACCAGGAGTGTCGGACCGGTACTCGGACTCCCGACGCGGCACAGGGTGCGTCCGGGCTTGAGTCCGGTGATGACCAGCTGGTTGGTTTGTTTGGAAACGGTTCGAATTTGGACGTCCGCCACCGAGAGGTCATCGCAGTTCAGCCCTCGGGCGAAGCCGACGTCGACCGTCGTCGTCTTTCCGACGGGGACTCTGACTGCAGCGTCGGCCCAAGCGGTCGCTGCGAAGAGCATGACGGCCAACGGTAGCAGTAGCGTCGCGAGCTTCATGGCGGCTGAGCTCCTCACTGGGCGTGGGAATGGGAATGCGGCCGTGCAGCGGTGGGAGCGCCCGCATCCGGCGCGCTGGAGGCGGCGTCGCGGCTGAGGGCAGCCGAGATGTGCTTCTGCAGAGAGGCCTTATTCTTGGCGGTCCTTAAGGCTGAACGTAACTCGTTCAGCAGAGTCTCGTGCCGCTGGCTCAAGTTGGACAGCGCACTCTCCTTGTCCTTCAGCTGGTCCGCCAAGGCGGAGCGCGCAGCGCCCACCTCATCCAGCTTCTGCGAGAGGTCCATCGACTGGCGTAAGGCGTCCTTGCGGTCTTGCTCGAGCCGACCGGTCCGAGCGCCATACTCCTCGGCCAGCCGCTGCGCGTTGAGTGTGCGGGCCGCCTGGTCGTCGACGACTTTCTTCCCGTAGAAGGAGACACCGGCCAGAACGGCCACCGCGATGCCCGCCAGCAGCCAGGGCAACCAGGACCCCCCGCCGCGCGGAGAACGGAGGGGTTCCGGCTCCGGCTCGCCTGGCTCGAGCTGCGGGGGACCCCCAGGGAGGTCAAATAGGTCGGACATCCGGGCTCCTCGGACGGCAGTCTAGTGGAATCGCAGCCAGGGTGCCCCCTGTGCGAGAATCTCCGCCGATGATTCAAATGTTTCACGTCACCAAGTCCTACCCCGGGGACCCACCGGTGTTGACCGACGTGAACCTCACCGTGGACAAGGGCGAATTCGTCTTCTTGACCGGTCCCTCGGGCGCGGGAAAGACAACCCTGTTGCGCCTCGTCTTCTGTGACGAGAAGCCTACCCGGGGGCAGATTCTGGTGGGCGGACGCAACGTGGCCCGCATTCGTGACGCCTCGGTGCCCTACCTTCGACGCAACATCGGCGTCGTCTTCCAGGACTTCAAACTTCTGCCCCACCGGACGGTGCTCGACAACGTCGCCTTCACCCTGGACGTCCTGGGCACGCCGCGGGCCGAGTCCCGCGAGCGCGTCTTGCGGATGCTCAAGCTGGTCGGCCTTCAGCACAAGGCCGAGGCGCTGCCGCTGAAATTGTCCGGCGGGGAGCAACAGCGCGTCGTCATTGCCCGGGCGCTCGTCAATGACCCGACCATCCTGCTGGCGGACGAGCCCACTGGAAATCTCGACCCTGGCCTCACCCTGGAGATACTGGACCTCTTGTGCGAGGTGAATGTGCGCGGAACGACGGTGGTGGTCGCGACGCACGATGCGACACTGCTCGAGCGCTACCAGAAGCGCGTCATCCGTCTGGAACGCGGGCGGCTGGTCTCCGACACCGCTCAAGTGCAGACGGCCCGGCGCACCGGCTAGACGGACCGAAGGAGAACCAGAGTCCCGATGGGTGGTGTCGCGAAGGCGGAAGTCTTCTGGCGCTCGGCGCTGCAGGGCATCCGTCACCAGCCTTTTCCGCATGCGGTGGCGGTGCTCAGTCTGGCGATTGCGCTCTTCGCGCTGGGACTCGGCCGCGCCGGCGCCGGGGCCGTCGAGCACCTCCTCAGTAGCCTCGGGACGGAAGTCCAAGTGACGGTGTGGCTGCGGCCCAGTGCTGCTGAGGCCGAGGTGGAGGCAGTGGCAGCCCCTCTGCGCAGCCGCGGCTTCGGGGTACAGCTGGTCACGGCCCGGGCGGCGGTGCAGCGGCTGACCCGCGAGCTGGGGCCGGCGGCGGATGCCTTGAAAGGACTGGCCCGCGACCCTCTGCCGCCCTCGCTGGAGCTCCGCGTCCCGCCTGCGTGGCGTGACCCGGCCTCGCTGCGGCGTCTGGCCGCCGAGCTGCAGCAGCAGGCGCCGGTGACTGCGGTCGACTGGGGAGAGGAGGCGGTGGAGCGTCTGGGCGCATTGGCTCGCGCCCTGCGCTGGGGTGGCCTCTTCGCCCTCGCCGTCCTGGTTATCGCCACGGTGGTGGTGGTGAGTGCGACGCTGCAGCTGGCCATTTACGCTCGGCGGGAGGAAGTGGAGATACAGAAGCTGGTCGGGGCCACCGACCGCTTCGTGCGGGCGCCCTTTCTCATCGAGGGCCTCTTGCAGGGCCTGGTCGGTGCAGCGCTGGCGCTGGTCGGCTTGGAGGCAGTGCTGCACTGGGTGGGGCCCCAGCTGGAGGCGCTGTTGGCCTTCCTTCGCGTGCCGAGCCCAGCCCAGGCCCTGTGGGGCCTCAGACACACACTCGAGCTCTTCGCCGTCGGGGCAGGGCTGGGACTGGTCGGCAGCTTTCTGGCAGTCAGTCGGGCCCTCCGCACATGAGAGCGGCCCTGCGGGTGCTGTTGCTTCTCGGCGTGGGTACGGCCTGGGGGGAGGACGTCCGGGCCGAACGCACCCGAGGAGAGCAACGGCTGGCCGCTCAACGGGCGGCCCTTGCCCTGCTGCATGCCCAACAGGGCAGCACCCTGGCGGTGCTGGACGTTTATGAGCGCCTGGCCCGCGGGGCCGCGTCTCGGGCGGACACGCTGGCCGCGCAAGTCCGCGCGCTCCGCGGACGTCTGGCGACTGCCGAGGTGCAGGAGGCGCTGGCCCGCGCCGTCCTCGAAGCCCGGGTCACTGAAATGGAGCCGCGCCTCTGGGCGCTGGACCGCCTCACCCGGAGGAGCGCGCTCGAAGTGCTGCTTCCGGCGCAGGACTTGGCCTCGCTGGTATGGCGGACTCGGGCGCTCTCCACGCTGGTTGACGGCGACGTTGCGGCGCTGCAGGAGATGCGCGCGGTGGCCGACCTTCAGAAGGCCTCGCTCGCCGAGTTGGATGGGCTGAAGGTCTCCCTCGCCGAGCGCCTGGACGGGCTGCGGGAAGAAAGCGCCGAGGCGGTCGAACAGAAGGGCGAGCTCTCCGAGGCGCTGCTGCTGCTTCAGGCCAAGGCGCGCGCCAGCCGCGGCGTTCTGGCCGAGCTGGACCGAGCCCAGAGCCGGCTTGACCAGCTGGTGGCCGAGCTCGACGCCCGTCCGGAAACCACCGGCTTTGGAGCACTGCGCGGACGGCTCCCCCTGCCCGCGCCCGGGCACATTGAAGCTGGCTTCGGCAAGGTGCTCGAGCCGCGCTTCAACACGGTGACTCTGCGCCGCGGCATCGACATCCGCGCCCCCAGCGGCACACCGGTGCGGGCGGTCGCCCCCGGGACGGTGGCCTGGACGGGGTGGATGCGGGGCTACGGCAACGTTGTCATCCTAGACCACGGGGACGGCTACCATTCGGTGGTGGCGCACCTCGCCGAAGTGATGAGGGCCTTGGGGACCCACGTCTTCGAAGGGGACGTGTTGGGGACGGTGGGTGACACCGGCTCGCTGCAGGGTCCGGTGCTCTACTTTGAAATTCGTCGCGAGGGCCTGGCGGTGGACCCCGCGCCTTGGCTCGGGGCCGCAGCCTTCAACCGGGCGTCAGGCCAGCAGGCCACAGCCCCGCAGGGCGAAGTGCGCTAGGAAGTCGAGGCCCCGGCCCATGGACCTCCTGAAGCTATTGCACCGCGTGGTGCGCCGAGCCCTGGTGGCGCGAGGCGTCGAGGCTTCCGTCCGCAGCGTCGGTGGGCACGCCGTGCACTTCTACCGACTTGCCGGACGGGGGCAGGGAGCTCCGGTGGTGCTGGTGCACGGGCTCGCCGGCAACGCCAACGGATTTGCCCGGATGCTGCTTGGGCTGGCCGCGCGCTTCTCCTGCGTCTACGCCCTGGACTTGCCCGGCAACGGGTTTTCCCCGCTGCCTGACTCCGGGCCGCTTTCGCTCGAAGGGTACCTGGCTGTCCTTCATGCCTTTTGTCAGCAGGTGGTGCGAGAGCCGGCGCTGGTGGTGGGCAACTCGCTGGGCGGCGCGCTGGTACTGACGCTGGCCGTCCAGCACCCGCAGGACGTGTGTGCCCTCGGGCTCCTGGCGCCGGCCGGGGCGCGCCTTCCGCCGGAGCGCTTCGCGGAGTTGATGGGGCGACTCGAGGTGAACACCGCCTGCCAGGGGCTGGCCTTCACCCGTCGCCTCTTTCACCGCGCGCCGGTGATGGCGCTTCTCTTCGCCCCGCAGATGCCCAAGGTGCACAACACCCCGTCGGTGCGGGCCACCCGCGCCGAGGCGACGTTGGAGAACCACCTGTCCCCGGAGGACCTGGCGCGGGTGGCGGTGCCGACGCTCCTCTTGTGGGGCAGAAGCGAGAAGCTGCTTCCGGCTGAGACCTTGGCCTATTTTCGCCAGCACCTACCGGCCAGCGCGCGCATTGAGGTGGTGGAGGCGGTGGGGCACGTGCTGCAGATGGAGCGCCCCCGGGAAATGGTGCGGCGCCTGGAGGATTTTGCAGAGGAGTCCGGACTGCTCGGTGTCACGGCTGGGGCGCATCCAGTTTCCGGCCGGTCCGGAGGAAATGGTTCAGCTGCGACTCCCAATCCCGCATGAAGGCCACGAAGTGCTCCTCCGTCATTTCCGCGACCCGCGCGTTGCCCCGCTCGGACAGCGCGGTGTAGGTGTAGCGGACTTCGCCGCGTGTCTTCCCTTGGGGCAGCGGGGTGAGCACGACGCTGAGCTCGACCAACAGGACGCCGGGTAAAAGGTGGCTGTAGGCCACCCGGCCCGCCGCGGCGTCCCACGTCTGCAGCACCCACACCACTTCGTCGTGGTGATGGGTGCGGGTGACGAAGAGGGTGCCTTCGCCATTGCCTGGGGCCTGCCAACGGATGTCCGGTTTCCAGCCCAGCGCCCAGGCGGCCTCTCCCTGCGGCGTGAGGAGCGGCAAGACGCGCTCCGCCGGCGCGTCCCACGTCTGTCGGCCCACCCGCGTCACCCGCTGGAGGGTGACCTCGGAGGTCGGCGGGACCAGGACTTCGGAGGCTGCCAGCACCGCCAAGAGAGCCGTCATGGGGCACTTCCTTTCTTCTGGTTGGACTTTTGAGAGGCCGCCTCGGTCGCGTCCTGTAGGGCCTGAAGCGCGGCCCGCAGGGCATGGATGTCCCGCTCGCTGAGGCGCCGCAGCGCCGCCGCTTCGAGCGCCCCCAGACGGCGGTGCACGCGTGCCGCGGCGGAGCTACCCGAGGCGGTCAGCGAGACGAGAAACGAGCGGCGGTCCGCGGGGTGGGGGGTGCGAGAGACGTATCCCCGGCCTTCCAGCCGGTCGAGATAGGTGGTGAGGGAAGAGCGCTTGTGGGCGAAGGCGCGATGCAGTTCAGCCACCGAGCACGGCCCGGCTTCGGCGAGGTGTGCGAGCAGGTGCGCTTCGCCCTGGGTGACGTCGAGCGGCGGCTGGGCCGCCTCCAGCCACAGGCCGATGCGGTGGGTGGCGCGGTGCACGCCGGGAACGAGGGACAGGCGCCGGACGCTCGGTTTCATCCGTTAACGTATATTACGTTTACGTATTATTTGGAAGAGCCGTGGCGAACGAGGCCTTGCGCCGAGGCGCCGGCTGCTTGCCCGTTGTCGCGCGGCGGTCGGGCGGTGGACTAAGCTGAAGCCCCGTGCGTTTCACCACTGCCGCCGCCTTGCTGCTGCTTTCTACGGCGCAGGCTCTTGCCGCCCCTCCTACACCGCCGGCCGCCGCGCCCCCCTCGGCGCAAGAGGAGGCGAGCACCTACAAGCAGCTGGAGCTGTTCGCCCGGGTCCTGAGCTACGTGCAGAACAACTACGTCGAGAAGGTGGACGACAAACAGCTCATCTACGGCGCCATCAAGGGGATGCTCGACACGCTCGACCCGCACACCGTCTTCATGCCGCCCGACGTCTTCAAAGAAATGAAGATTGACACCTCCGGCGAATTTGGAGGACTCGGCTTGGACATCGCCAAGAAGGGGGACCTGCTGGTGGTGGTGGCGCCGGTGGACGACACCCCCGCGGCCCGCGCCGGCGTTCGCGCCGGTGACGAAATTCTCGCCATCGACGGTGAGAGCACCAAGGCCATGGACGTGGCGCGTGCTGCGGCCAAAATGCGCGGACCAGCCGGAAAGCGCGTCACACTCACCCTGATGCGGCCTGGCTTTACCCAGCCCCAGGACATCACCATCCTGCGAGACCACGTGCGCATCATCTCGGCCGAAGGCACGCTGTACGGGAACATTGGCTACGTGAAGCTGAAGAATTTCCAGGAGCGCACCGACAGCTACCTGAAGCGCGAATTGGACCGACTCCGCGGCCTCAACGGCGGGCGTGAACTGCGCGGTCTGGTGCTCGACTTGCGCAACAACCCCGGCGGTTTGTTGGACCAAGCGGTGGCGGTGAGCGACCGCTTTCTTCCTGGAAAGCTGACCATCGTCACCACCCGCGGGCGGGGGGCGCACAACGTCACCGAGGAAAAGAGTCACGATCGGGACACCGAGAAACCCTACCCACTGGTCGTGCTGGTGAACGGCGGCTGCGCCTCGGCAGCGGAGATTGTCGCCGGCGCGCTGCAGGACCACGCGCGCGCCCTCATCATCGGGACGCCCACCTTTGGAAAGGGCTCGGTCCAAACCGTCATCGAATTGGAGGATGGCAGCGGGCTCAAGCTGACCATTGCCCGCTACTTCACCCCGAAGGGCCGGAGCATCCAGGAATACGGTATTCAGCCCGACGTCGTGGTCGCCGACAGCCGCGATAGCGCCCCGGCGCACCTGCCTCGGGAGAAGGACTTACGGCACCACCTGCGCAACGAGGGCACCACCGACGCCCGAGTCCCCCGGGTGCTTCAGGCACGCGACTGGACGCTGACCGCGGGTCTCAACGACGAACAGCTGCGCTTGGCCCTCAATTACCTGCACGACAGCGCCACCGAGGCCCAAGGAAAGTCCACCGCCGCGGTCGCCTCTGACCCGCCCCAAGCCAACCTGGCTGCCCCGCCGTCGGCACAGAACTCGCCGTCCCGCAGCGGAGGTCCGTAAGGTGGACTCTCGAAGTCTGACGCGAAACGTCAAAAGCGAGCCGGGGCTGCCCTTGTAAGCCATCGGAATCGCTAGAATCGTTTGACAGCGGAAGGCTCGATCCCTATTGTCCCGCGCCGCCGCATCCAGGGAAGGGGAGGCGGCAGACATCGGAGACGCCAGCCGTTGGGGCCCTGGGGCGGGGGGCCTGAGGGGTGATTGCTGTCCCTCGGCGGTCGTGAAGCGAACCGCAAGAAAGCGTCTTGCGGGAGGGGCCTGCGCCAAAGATGACTACCGTCGAATTCGTTTTCCTCGGCGTCTACTTCGCCGTCCTCTGCGTTTTGGCCGTGTATGGGTCACACCGCTACCGGATGGCGTTTTTGTATTACCGACACAAATTCAACCTCCCCACGCCCAACGGCCGCCTGGCTCAGCTGCCGCGGGTGACCATCCAGCTGCCGGTCTTCAACGAAATGTACGTCGTGGAGCGGCTGATTGAGGCGGTGTGCCGGATTAGCTACCCGCGGGAGCTTCTGGAAGTGCAGGTGCTGGATGACTCGACCGACGAGACGTCCGCCATCGCACGCGCTGTCGTGGAGCGGGCCCGTGCGCACGGGACTCACATTTTTTACGTCCACCGCACCAACCGTCTCGGCTTCAAAGCGGGCGCCTTGGCCCACGGCCTGACGCAGGCCACCGGCGACTTCGTCGCCGTCTTCGACGCCGACTTCGTCCCGACGCCCGACTTCCTCGAGCGCACCGTCCCCTTCTTTGCCGATGAGAAGGTGGGGATGGTGCAGGTGCGCTGGGGCCACCTCAATCGGGACTTTTCCATCCTCACCCAGGCCCAAAGCATCTTCCTCGACGGCCACTTCATCATCGAGCACACCGCCCGGAACCGCTCGGGGTGCTTCTTCAACTTCAACGGCACGGCGGGCATCTGGCGGCGGGCCTGCATCAGTGACGCCGGCGGCTGGCAGCATGACACCCTGACCGAGGACCTCGACCTCAGCTACCGCGCGCAGCTGCGCGGCTGGCAATTCGTGTTTCTCCCGGACGTGGTGTCGCCGGCCGAGGTCCCGGTGGACATGAATGCCTTCAAGAGTCAGCAGCACCGCTGGGCCAAGGGGTCCATCCAGACGGCGCGCAAGCTGCTCCCCAGCATCCTGCGCAGTAACCTGCCCTTCGCCCTCAAACAGGAGGCCTTCTTTCACCTCACCAACAACCTGGCCTACCTGCTGATGGTGCTGCTCTCGGTGCTGATGCCACTGTCGATGGTGGTGCGCTTCAACCACGGGCTTTACTCGACTCTTTTCCTGGACTTACCCTTCTGCATCACCGCCACCGCCTCGGTGTGCTTCTTCTACATCACCGCCCAGAGAGAGCAGGGTCTCAACTGGTGGGAGCGCTTGCGGTACCTGCCCTTCCTCATGTCCTTGGGCATCGGCCTCGCCATCAACAATGCCAAGGCCGTGGTGGAAGCGCTCCTCAGCCAGGAAAGCGGCTTCACCCGCACCCCGAAGACGGGCAGCGAAGGCAAGGAGTCTCTCGGCTCGGTGAAGCGCGGTTACCGTGGCAAGAAAACCCTGATGCCTCTGGTGGAGCTCGGCTTCGGCGTCTACTTCACCGGCGCGCTGTGGTTTGCCGTGGACGCGGGCATCTGGACGTCGGTCCCCTTCCTGGTGCTCTTCCAGGTGGGCTTTCTGTACGTGGGGCTGATGAGCCTTTTCCAAGGGCGGATGCCCATGGGACGCGAAGTCCGCGTGCCGTTGACCGCCGAGGCCTAGCGGGCCGGAGCCGCCTCTTCCCCAGTGCGCGGCGCCGTCCCCCCCAAGTCAGACGCGCTTATCCTCCGTCTTGCGTCACCCGCACCAGCCGGTGCTGGTGGTAGACGCCGGGCGCGACGGCTCGACAGTCGGCGTCCACCCGGAGGCGCTCCACGGTGGACAGCACCACGCCCCCGTCGGCGCACTGGACCACCTCCACCGGGAAAAATGCGACGCACCCGGCGTCGGCGTGCATGTGGGCCACAGCCACGGCGCCGAGGAAGCTGGAAGGCGAGCGGACGAGCACCAACTGCGCCGTTTCGAAGCCACCGTCCGCCACCGCATGGCGGACGTCCAGGACGACCACGCCTCCGTCGTCTCGCGCGAGGTAGCGGTAGCCGTCGTCCTGGCTGTGTCGCCACAGCCCGGTGAAGTCCTTCGGGCAGCCCTCCAGCGGGCTTGGCGCAGGGGCTGGGAGAGTCGGGGGCGCAGTGGCCGGGGCCAGCGGCGCAGGCGGGGCGGGCGGGGCGGCGCAGGCAGCGAGAAGCAGGAGGAAAGCCAGTGGACGCACGGCGGGGGAAGAAGCTCGCCTTCGCATTTTAGTCTGCCAGGCCGACCGCCCCTTGCGGCGCGAAGGTTGGTCGCTGGCAAGTCGCCGCATCAGCGGTGCCTGAAGGCGCCACCTCGCCCTAGGAAGCCCCGGGGGGGGAGGAGAGCGCCCCCCACACGGGGCCTGGCTTGGTGCCCCCCCCCCGGTGGCGGCCGTCCGCCATGGTCGACGAAAACCCCAGGGGGTGAGGCCTCTGCCTACCCAAGGGGGGACGGCACCAGCCCTGAGTCCACCAGGCGGAAAAGGGAGGAGGGCGAACCACACACCCCTTGGGCCCAAGGCGCGCGCGTGCGGGTGGCGCTGTTAGCATGGGCGCTGCCCTCCATGCGCGCCGCTGCCGCTTCCTTCCTTGCGCTGTGGGTCGCCCTTCCGTCGACAGCAGGCGCCGCTGACCAGCTGCCGTCGCCCGAGGTGCAGGCCTGCCTGACGTCGCTGCGAGAGGGCGAACGTGCTCGCGCCGAGGCCGTGCTTGGCCCCCTGGCCGCCTTGCCCTTCCTCCAGGCGGACCTTTCGGTGGACCCAGAGAACCGCAGCGTGGTGGGCAAGGTGTCCCTCAGCTGGACACCCAAGACGCCGAGCCGCTCCCTAGAACTTCGCCTGACGCCAAATGCCTTCGGCGGTAACCCGGTGCGCCTCCACCAACCGCTGGTGAATGGCGAAGTCGCCACCTTGGTCCCGGTGACGGAGGACGTGGTGCGGGTGGAATTCCCGAGGCCGCTTCCGGCGGGCGAGCTCGCGCGGGTGGAGCTTCAGTTGTCGGCCCGCGTTCCGCGGGGAGCGGCCGACACCTCCGTCCTCTCAGCCCTGTCCGCGGACAGCTCGGGCCACCAAGCCGACCACGGTGCCTTCAGTGCACAGCCGGACGCACTCAGCCTGGTGGGCATTCTTCCAAGGCCCCCGGTCACCTTGCCCGACGGCAGCCACGGCGCGGGCCCCAGCGGCATTGGCGACCTCGCCCTGTATGACCCGGCCAATGTCCTGCTGTCCGTCACCGTGCCCGCCGGCTGGCAGGCGGTGTCGGCGGGGGTGGCCCTCGGCGAGACGCCGGCCGACAAGGGCGGCACCCGCTTTCGCTTCGGGATTGCTGCCAGTCGAGACGTGGTGCTCCTGGTCACGCATGGCTACCGCAGCGCGCGGCGCGAGCTGTCCGGCCTCACCATCGAAAGCTTCTTCCCGGCGCAGCTGGCGCGCGCGGCCGAGCACCTGTTGGACGAGGCCGCGGGCCTTCTTGAAGCGATGGAAGCCCGCCTCGGCCCCACCCCCTACCGCACGCTGCGGGTGGTGGCCGCGCCACTCAGCGGCGGGGCGGGCGGCATGGAATTTCCGGGCCTGGTGACGGTGTCCACGCCGCTGGTGCTGCTGGTGGAACATCCCGGTCAGGCGCTCGGCATCTCCGAAAGCGAGCTGCCCCCGGGCGCAACGGACATGTTCGGGGAGCTACTCGACTTCGCCCTCGCCCATGAGCTTGCCCACCAGTGGTTTCCGGGCCTGGTTGGCTCGGACCCCATCGCCGCGCCCGTGGTGGACGAGGCGCTGGCCCAGGCGGTGGCGCTGCTGGCCGTCGAGTGGACGCACGGCGCGGAGGCCGCCCGGGCGGTGGACGCCCAGCAGGTGAGTGGCGGCTACCACATGTGGCGGGCGCTCGGGGGACAGGACGCTGCCGCGGACCGAGCGACGTCCGCCTTCGCAGACGAGACGAGCTACGCCGCGCTGGTCTACGGCAAGGCACCCGGTCTCCACGCCCGTCAACGCGCGATGTTGGGCGACAGTGCCTTCGTTCGGGACTTGCGCGCCTACGTCGATGCCCACCGCTGGGGCTGGGCCGACTCGAGCAGCCTCACCGACTTGCTGGCGCAGCGGCACCCGGGGCAGGCCCAGGCGCTGCGCGCGCTGCAGCGGCGCTGGTGGTCCGAGGCGCATGGGGACGAAGACCTCGGCGCCGAGGACGCGGCGGGCCTGCCCGCCTTCGAGGAGGTGGAGAAGCTGATCCGCCAAATGGAGCAGTAGGCCCCTGGCCCCAGCGCTAGGGCGGCGCAAACAGGGCCTGGACGAAATCGGCCGCCGAGAAGCGGTGGAGGTCCGCCGCCTTCTCTCCCACACCCACCCAGGAGACGGGCAGCTTGAGTTCGTCAGCGATGCCGATGATGACGCCGCCCTTGGCCGTGCCGTCCAGCTTGGTGAGGACGATGGAGGTGACGCCCACCGCCTGGTGAAAGCGCATCGCCTGGGCAATGGCGTTTTGTCCCACCGTCGCGTCCAGGACCAGCAGAACCTCATGCGGGGCGCCCGGAAGGGCCTTGCCCAGGACGCGTTTGATTTTTTGCAGCTCCTCCATGAGGGGCGCCTTGGTGTGGAGGCGGCCGGCGGTGTCCGCCAGCACCACGTCAGCCTGGGTTGCCACCGCCTGCTTCACGGCTTCGTAGACCACCGCGCCCGGGTCCGAATCTTCAGCGCCCTTCACCAGGGAAGCCCCGGCCCGGGCCGCCCAGACGTCGAGCTGCTCGGTGGCCGCCGCTCGAAAGGTGTCCCCCGCGGCAAGCACCACGCGCTTTCCGGCGGACGTCAGCCGCGCCGCCAGCTTGCCGATGGTGGTGGTCTTGCCGGTGCCGTTGACGCCCACCACCATCACCACGTGTGGCGGCCCGCCGCCTTCGAGCGAGCGCGGCACGGGCAGCTCCACAATGCGCGCCACTTCTGCCTCGATGAGGGCCTTGACGCGGGGGGCGTCGGCCATCTCGCCGCTTCGGGCCTGCTCGCGCGCCGTCTCTACCAGCCGGGCCGCCGTCCGGACTCCAATGTCCGCCCCGAAGAGGGCCTCCTCCAGCTCAGCCAGCACGGCGGCGTCGACTTTGCGGTTTGCGCCGAGGACGCCGTTGAGGCGCGCCACGAAACCCTGGGAGCGCGTGCGCTCGAGGCCAGCCGCCAGCGTCTGTCCGGCTTCGGCCTGCAGCCGCGCCTGGCTTGCGGCCGCCTCGGCCTGGGCGCGCCGGACCGCCTCGGCCCGCGCCTCGGCGGCAGCCAATTCCTCGCGGCGGGCGGCCTCTTGTTGCTCGGCAGCGCGGCGGCTCCGGGCCTCCTGTTCCGCGGCTTTCTCTGCCCGGTAGGCCTCCCGCTTGGCCTCCTCTTCGGAGGCCTTCAAGCGGCGGGCTTCGGCTTCCAGTGCCGTCCGGGTGGTGGCGTCTTGCGCGCGCTCGGCGGCAGTGGCCCGGCCGCTCCGCTGCTGCGCCAGGGCGGCCGCCCGCTCTCGGGCGGCTTGGGCCTCGGCCCGGTACCGCAGCGCCTCGGGGCTTTCCTCAGGGGACGGAGGAAGCTTGGCCGACGCCTCGCCGGGGCCGCCGACGCGCCGCCGCCACAGCAGGATGGCCAGGGCCAACAGCAGCAGCAGGGCGGCGGCCGCCGCCGCTTCCACCCAAGTGGGCATGGGCAGGGCAAGCAGGCGGACAGGGGCGGCCAGCATGGGGGCGCCTCGAATACAACAAGACGCTAGCGGTTGCAGCGTCGAGCAGCCTAAGGGAGTCAGCCACACGCCCATGCGACACCTCCGCCTCCTCTTTGCCCTCCTTCCCCTCGGCTGCATCGTCGAAGCGCCGGGCGGCGACAAGCAGTCCCCTGGCGCCCCGGTGACGGCGGCTCGGCCGGGTAGCCGGCCTGCCGGCGTCCGCAATGGCTCCATCTTCGACGGGAAGGTGGAGCTGATGGCCGCCTCCTTCAATCCGCCACTCCTCACCCCGGGAGATGTGACTGAGGTGAAGCTGTACTTCCGCGTGCTTCAGCCCTTGCCCCAAGACTGGGAGGTGTTTGTCCACGCCGAGGACCCGGACGGCAAAGCCCCACGCGCCAATTTCGACCATGCACCGGCGGGCGGCCTCCGCCCCACCAGCAGCTGGCGGGTGGGGGAAACCATCGAGGACACCTTCGCCGTCGGCCTGCCGGCGGGCAGCACGCAGCGGGGCATGGACTTGTGGGTGGGATTCTGGCTGCCCCGCACCGACGCCCGGCTACCGGTGAAGGCGCCGGACATGGTGCGCACCGACAACAACCGCGTGCTCTTGGCGCGGCTTCTGGTGCAGCCCTAACAAACAGCGCCGGAGTGGCCCTGTAAGCCGAGTTCTGTCCGCAGCAAGCCTCTGCCGCGCGGCGAACATTCCTCTAGGGTCCCGGTTACCCGGGAACCTCCTCAGCGAGCGACCCGGAGGCATCGGGGCGGGCACCCCGGCCCGTCCCTCGCGGGACGGGCGCCTCCCTATTGGCTCTTGCTCCAGGTGGGGTTTGCCGTGCCGTCCAAGTCACCCTGGACGCGGTGCGCTCTTACCGCACCGTTTCACCCTTACCCCGGGCACTTCCCCGGGGCGGTTTGTTTTCTGTGGCACTGTCCTGCGACTCGCGCCGACTGGTTGTTAACCAGCACCCTGCCCTGTGGAGCTCGGACTTTCCTCCCGCTCCAGGCTGTACAAGCCCTGGGGCCAGCGTTCACCCGGGCCACTCCGGCAACGCTAGCCTCTAGCAGGAGGCGCCCCCAGGACGCCAGCAGCCCACCGTGCCCCGGGGGGCCGCAGGCAGTCTAAACCGGGCCGCCGTCCAGCCTTTCGTCAATGGCGCGGTTGCTCATCTCATCCGCCTCGCGGTTCTCCTCGCGGGGCAGGTGGGTGAGGCGGTGCCGCGCAAAGGAGGCCAACAGCGCGCGGGCCTCCTCGTAGAGAGGGCGCAAAGTCTTGCTCTTCACCTGGTAGCGCCCGCCCAGCTGGCGGATGAGGAGTTGGCTGTCGGCCACCAGCTCGACCTCCTCCGCGCCCAGCGCGCGGGCACGTCGCAGCCCCAAGAGCGCGCCCATGTACTCGGCATGGTTGTTGGTTTGCTGGCCGAGAAACAGGCCCAGACGTTCCACCACCTCGCCCGAGGGCAACGCCAGCACGGCCCCGGCGCCGGCGGGCCCTGGGTTTCCGCGGCTTGCCCCGTCGGAGAAGACGCGCAGCTGCCGAGGAGGGTGGTGGCCAGTTCGCCCCGCGCCCCTGCTGGTGTCAGGCCGGGAGGTGGAGGGCGAGGCGGAGAGGTCCGCCGCCTCCAAGGCGCCGGCCGCGGCGCGAATCAGCCCGCGCGCTCGCTCCAGCGTCAGTCCCGGATGGGCGAGCAGCGTTCCCTCCAGGCCCTCGAGGCGCGCAATGGCCCGCAGCAGCTCCGACCGGGACGGCTCGGGACTCATCCCTTGGCGGCGGGGGCTCGGGCCATGGCCTCAGGCTCGATGGCCTCGGGTGCGCAAATGATGCGGTGACAGGACGGGCAGATGTCTGTCCCCAGCGTCGTCTTCAGCGTGTTGTACAGCTGGGGCGGCACATTCATGTTGCAGCCCTGACAGGTGCCGGCCACCACGGTCACCAGGGCCGGCATGCGCCTACGCCGGACCGTTTCATAGCGCTGGAGCAGCGGTGGGTGGACGCGCGAGGCGGCCGCCGTGCGCCGGCCGTCCATCCCCTTCACTTGAGCGCTGTAGCTTTCCGACTCCCGACGCAGTTCGGCCAGCCGACTGCCCACTTGGTCGACCCGGGCCAGGTGCTCCTGCTCCTTCTGCTTCACCGCCTCGCGCAGGGTGGCCATCGCCTTGCCGAGCTCGACCAGCTCCTCGGCCATGGTGAGGTTGGCCTTCTTCGCGATGTCGATTTCACGGGCCAGCGCGGCGTATTCCCGGGTCGACCGCTGCTCGGCCAGACGGCCCTCCCACTTCTTCACCTTTTCCTTCTCGTCGGCGATGTTCTGCTCGAGGGTGCGCCGTTGCCGCTCGACGTCCAGCAGCCGAGCGCGTTCGGCTTCCATCGCCCCGCGTGCGGTGGCGAGCTCTCGCTCGAGCTCTGCCATCTGCCTCGGGTAAACCTCCGCAGCTTTGCGGAGTGCGGCGGATTCCAGGTCCAGCTTCTGGAGCTCTGCCAGGGCCATCAGTTTGTCCTGCACGGTGGGCCTTCTAACAGCAACCCCCCGGCGCGCCAACGCCCTCTTCGGCATGGCAAGCTTGCCTCCCACGTGACCCACGTCGTCCGACTCGCTGCTGGGGCCTTCTGTGCCGCTTTGCTCGGTTGTCACCCACCGAGGCGCTCGACCGCAGACGCCGGGCCGGGCGCAGCCGACCAGCCGAAGCCCGCCTCGGGCCCCGCAGGCGCGGCCCAGCCCGCCTCAGCCAGCTTCGCTGGGCGCGCCTTGTGGCGCGGGCCCCGGCCGGCACTGCCCCCACTGGCCACCACCGCGTCAGTCCAAAGCGCCTGCGGCACCTCGGTGGTGGACAATTCGCTTCGGCTGGACGCTGAAGGCGGCGTGGCGGACGTGGTGGTGTGGGTGGACGCCCCGGCGGAGGCAGCGCCTGCGGCGGACGCGGAGCCGCAGGTGCTCGACCAACGGGGGTGCCTCTACTGGCCGCCAGTACTTGCCGCCCGTGCCCAGGGTGTGTTGCGCATTCGCAACTCCGACCCCCTCACCCACACCATCCACGCATTTGAGGGAGGGCAGAGTGTCTTCAACCTGGCCATGCCGCTCGAGGGGATGCAGCTCATCCGCCCCCTCCCCCCGCAGCCGGGCGTGCTGGACATTCGCTGCGACGTCCACCCGTGGATGCACGCCACCGTCCGCACCTTTGCCCATTCGCACTTCACCACCACCGGTCTGGACGGCCGTTTCCGGCTTTCTGGGCTCAGCCCTGGGGAGTACGAGTTGCACCTGTGGCACCCGAGGCTGGCGGAAGTCTCGCGGGCCGTCCGGGTGGCAGAGGGCGCGCCCGCCAGCGACTTTGAGTTGGGAGAAAGGCTTTGAATTTCTGTCCACGTTGCGCGCGCGCGCTACAGGCGCGCGAAGAGGGCGGTCGTCCGCGGCGGGCGTGCCCGGATGCGGACTGCGGTTTCGTCTTCTACAACAACCCCCTGCCGGTGGTGGCCGCGCTGGTCGAGCACCAGGGGCAGGTGCTGCTGGTCCGCAACCGCGGCTGGCCGGAGAAGTGGTTCGGCCTCGTCGCCGGCTTTCTGGAGCGCGGGGAGACGCCCGCCGCCGGGGTGCTGCGCGAGCTTCAGGAGGAGCTCGGGCTGGCCGGAGAAGTGGTGGGGTTGATTGGCGTCTATGCGTTTGCCGAGCGCAACGAAGTCATTCTCGCCTACCACGTCCGGGCCACCGGCACCGTCGCGCTGGGCGAGGAGATTGCCGAGCTGCGCGCGGTCCCGCCCGAGCGACTTCGCCCCTGGCCCTTTGGCACCGGACAGGCCGTCGCCGACTGGCTCGCCAGCCGGGGGTAGCCCCTAGCCTTCGTCCTCTTCCACTTCGGCCTCGTCCTCGAAGGTCTCGAGCTCCTCTTCCTCGACGACGCCCTCGGGCTCGACCGGCGCGACCGGCTCAATGACTTTCGGCACCGCCGCCAGCCGGCCCTTGCGCGGTTCAGGCGCCGGACGATTGGCCGGACTCTGTTTTTGGTCTGCCCCACATTTCGGGCAAAGCGCCTCCGGCTTCTTGAGGTCGTAGAACTTGGTGCCACACTTGAAACAGATGTGCTTGCTGCCGAGGTCCTTCGCGGGCATTGCCCTCACCTGGTCTAAAGGGCGGCGTCCTTAGTGGCGTCCCCCCCCGAAGTCAACCGACGTCGGCTACCATAGGGGCCGACCCGTTGATTGTTCCCTGCGACAGCTGTGGACGAGCCCTCTCCCTGCCGGAGGGGGGGCACCGGCCCGAGGCAGTGACGTGTCCGGAGTGCGGGGCGCGCGTCCGCGTCTCCGCCGGACCGGCTTCCTGGGAGGACGCCGAGCCGGACCCGGTGCCCTCGGACCCGGACTGGTTCATCCTCATCCAGGGCAAGCAAACCGGCCCCCTGGACGGCCAGGCCCTGGTGGAGAGGGTGCGCAGCGGCGAGGTGCACGGCCGCACCTTCGTCTGGCGGGACGGCTTTGACGGGTGGCGGCGTGCCCTCGAAGTGCCCGAGCTTCTCCCGGTGCTGGAGCAGGCCGGCTTTCCCAGCACGCCCCCCCACGGTCCCCTGACGCCGGCCGACGGCCTGTCCCCGCCTCGGGGGCGGACGCCCTCCGGGGCACGCACGCCGCCGCGCAGCAGCACGCCCCCCGCCATCACCACCCCGCCCTCCCGCGCCAGGGCCGTTTCCGGGCCCCCGGCGGAGGAGGAGCTGGAACTGGAGTTGTCGCGCATGCGGCCTCGCGGGCGCACGCCTCGGCCCGAGCCGGACTACATCCCCCAGGGCTTGCGCCGCAGCAGCCCCTGGAAGCTGGCCCTCGCGCTGTGCGCGGTGTTGGTGCTGCCGGTGGGGGGCCTGGCCCTCCTGGTGTCCCTGCGCCAGCCGCCGGCGGTGGTCGAGGCCCACGGGGAGACACCTGCCGACCAGGCCCCGGTGCCTGGCCCGCCGCCCAAGGTGCCCCGGGTGCAGCGGCTGCGGGAAATGCTTCTCGGAAAACCGGCCGAGGCCCCAGCCCCCCAAGTCCCCGCCAAGCACGCCCAGCCGGCGCCGCCCGAGGCCAAGGCAGCTGCCAAACCGCCTCAGGACGGGGCCCAGACGGCCGAGCTGCGGGCCCTTTACGGCGATGGGCGAAAGCCCGACGTGGGTCCGCGCGTTCGGCGCTCCGAAGCCGACACGGCGGCGCAGCGTGGCGCCGGCCCCAGCAATGAGGACGTCGCGCGCGTCGTCGGCCAGGCGCAGAGCGCCTTCCAGTCGTGCATTGAGCAGCAGCTGCGGAAGAATCCCGGTTTCCGCGGGGGAAAAGTCAGCCTGGTGGCCACCGTCGGTAGCTCCGGCACCGTGAAGCAGGTGCAGCTGGACCGCCGTGACTTGGACGGTACCGACTTGGGCGGCTGCCTCAAGGCGCGGGCCAAGCGGATGGTCTTCTCCTCCTTCACCGGTGCCGACGTGGACGTCGAAATTCCGCTGGTCCTCACCACCACGTTGTGAGTGGGCCCGTCGACAGTCCGGCCCTCCGTGCCTGGGCGTCGGCGGTGGCCGCCTGGCCGGCTGGGCCCGAGTTTCCCCACGCGCTGACTCCCGCCGCCTTTGGCCTTCTGCGTCCGGGCGGCCCGGTGCAGCAGCTGCCCTGGGGCCAGGGGGCCCTGGAAGCCTTGGCTTCGCCGGCCGCATTGGCGCCCTACCTCGACCACACCCTGTTGCGGCCGGATGCGCTGCCGGAGGAGGTCCAAAAGCTGGCGGCTGAGGCGCGCGCCTGGGCTTTCGGCGGCGCCTGCGTTCACCCGGTGCACGTCCGCGGACTCGCCCAGGCGTTGGGCACCTCAGCGGTGGTGCCGATTGCGGTGGTGGGCTTTCCGCACGGGGCCCACCAGCCAGAGGTGAAAGCCCTGGAGGCGCGCCTGGCGCTGGCGGACGGCGCACGGGAGTTGGACGCCGTGGCGGCCCTCGGGCCACTGCGCGCCGGCGACGTGGAGGCGGCGCTGGCGGACATGCTGGCCTTGGTGCAGGCCGCCTGGCCCTGGCCAGTAAAACTCATTCTTGAGACGGGACTGCTGGAGCGGCGGGCGGTGGTGCTGGGCGCCGGACTGGCCCTGGTGGCGGGCTGTGCCGCGGTGAAGACGGCCACCGGGTTTTCCGCAGTGGGCGCGCGCCCCGAGGACGTCGCGCTCCTCCGGGCCGTCGTCGGCGGTGCCCTGGCCGTGAAGGCCTCCGGCGGCGTCCGCACCCGCCCGCAGGCGCTGGCTTTCATCGCGGCCGGCGCCAGCCGCCTTGGCACGTCCGCCTCGGTTGCCCTTGTCGCGCCGTAAGTCGTCCAGTAATTGACAGTCACTCGAGGCGGAGAGGTTGGGCACGAAAGCTGTGGGAGCCGCCCGCGCTTTCAGCCACAGTCGCCCCAGGGAGAGTGCTTCGCCCCCAAGTCGCCTGTGGCCGGCAGGCCGACGCGCCAGGGCGCCGACACATGACGCGCGCCGAGTTGTGTGAGGCCATTGAAGCCTGGCTCGCCGGGGACCCGGACCCGGCGACGCGTGCAGAGCTGCAGGAGTTGGTGCGGCTGGAACGCTTTGTCGAGTTGGAGGAGCGCTTTGCGCGGCCGGTGGCCTTCGGGACTGCCGGCCTGCGTGCCCTGATGGGGGCCGGCCCGGCGCGGATGAACCGGGCCGTCGTCCGCCGTGCTGCCGCCGGCCTGGCGCGCTGGCTGCTGCGCACGGTCCCGGACGCTGTCCAGCGCGGGGTGGTGGTGGCGCGCGATGCCCGCCACCTCAGCGCTGAGTTTGCGGCGGAGACGGCTGGCGTGTTGGCGGCGGCCGGAATTCCAGCCTGGCTTTTCCCTTCCAGCACACCGACGCCGCTTGCGGCCTTCGCCGTGCCTTGCCTGGCTGCGGCGGCGGCCGTCGTGGTCACCGCCAGTCACAACCCCAAGGGCTACAACGGCTACAAGGTGTACGGGCCCAACGGCGCACAAGTCATCCCGCCGGACGAGACGGCCATCGCCTTGGAAATGGCCCGCGCCGGCCCAGCCAACGCCGTGCCCCTCCTCGAGCCGGCCGAGGCACGCGCCCGGGGCCTGCTGCGCGAGGTGGGGTCTCAGCTAAGAGCCCGCTACCTGGACGCCGTGGTGTCCGAGTGTCGACACCCGCGCGCGGGGCGAGACATTGTCCTTTGCTACACCGCGCTTCAGGGGGTGGGCGGCGCGCTGGCGGTGGACGCGCTTCATCGGGCGGGTTTTCTGCACACCCACGTGGTCGCCGAGCAGCAGCAGCCCGACCCAGACTTCCGGGCGGTGGCCTCGCCGAATCCCGAGGAGCCCGGTGCCTTGAAGCTCGCCAGGCGCCTGGCAGAAGACGTCCAGGCGGACGTCGTGCTCGCCAATGACCCCGATGCGGACCGCCTCGCGGTGATGGCCCGGGGACGCGACGGGCAGCTGCGGCAACTCACCGGCAACGAGGTGGGTATTCTCTTGGGGCACTACCTCCTCAGCGAAGGCCCGAAGCAAACGCGTCCCCTCGTCCTGTCCACCGTGGTGTCGTCGCCACACTTCTGCCACATCGCCCGCGCCTTGGGCGCGGAGTACGTCGAGACCCTGACGGGCTTCAAATGGATTGCCAACGCCGCGCTGCGCCGCGTGCAAAGCGGCGCGCATTTCGTCTTCGCCTACGAGGAAGCGTTGGGCTATGCGGTGGGGCCGTCCGTGCACGACAAGGACGGGATTGGAGCGGCGGTGGCGATGGCCGACTTGGCAGGGTGGGCGCATGCGCGCGGGGCGACGGTGCTGGACGTCCTCGATGAGGTGTCACGGCAGTACGGCGCCTTCACCTCGCTTCAGCGCAGCTTGGCGTTGCCCGAAATGGCTGGGGCCACCACCCTGTCCAACGTGATGGCGGGCTTTCGCCAGAAGTCCCCCTCCAGCATCGCTGGCCGAAGCGTCCTGGAGGTCCGCGACTACGCCGCCGGCCCGTTGAGCGGAGAGGCTGGCGGTGCCGACCTCCCCCAGACGGACCTCCTCGCCTTTGACGTCGCCGGTGGCGCGCGGGTGTTGGTGCGGCCCTCGGGCACGGAGCCCAAGCTGAAGCTGTACGTGGATGTGTCCGAAACTCCAGACGCGCGCCAGCCGTTGGAGGTGGTACGAGGACGGCTGTCCGCCGCAGCGGCGGCGCTGGTCGAGGGAATGGAGAAGTTGGTTCGCCAACGCGGGCTGGAGGCTTAACGTCGTTCGGGGAGGGACCTGGATGGGAAACCCAAGGGGAATGTTTTCGACAGCAGTGCTCCTGCTACTCGCTGCGTCGACACCAGCCACAGCGGCTCCGTCGGACGTGCCTTGGAGCGTGGACTCCGGAAAGACCATCGGCAGCGGCAACGCTGTCCTCTGGGGAGAGGCAGGCTTTCCCTTCATCGGGGTGGAGTTTGCCTATGGCCTCGACCACCAAACCGACATTGGTGCCATCTTCGCCTTTGGCTACGGCGACGGCGGCATCGTCAGCAACTGCTGCTCCGGCGACAGCATCAGCTTCGCGCTTGCCCTTCGGCGGAACTTCTTCGACAACGGAAAAATCTGGATTGCCGGGACCTTCAACCCTGGCATCGGTTTATTTTTCGTCGACGGGCTGACCCAGGTCAGCCTCGGCTTTCCAGTGGGACTCCAGTTCGGCTTTCCGGTCAGTCGGGAGGTCATCGTGAATGCCACCTTCGACCTGCCGATGGCGGTGGCGTTTGCGTCCGACCCCATCCCCGGCTACTTCAGCATCCAAATTCTCTTCGGGGGCGGGGTTGAGTTCCACCCCACAAAGGAATTGGCGCTGACGTTTCAGCTCAAACTTGGACCGGCCCTCAACACCGTCAGTGGGTCCTCAGCACAGTTCGCGCTGGACGCGTTGTTTGGCGCAGCGTACAGGTTCTAGCGCGGGCTTCGCGCTCGACAAAAAGGGGAGGGAAAATGCGTAGACAGACGGTGGTTCGTGGAGTGGTCCTTGGCGTGGCACTGGCAGCCGGGGTGGCCGGCGCGCAGACCCAGCCGGCATCTTCGACGCCCGCGACTCCATATACGGTGGACTCTGGGCAAACCGTCGGCGACGGGGCCAACGTCATCCGCGGGCAGGTGGGCTGGCCGGGCCTGTGGCTCGACTTCATCCACGGCTTGGACTCGACAACTGACATCGGCGGTCGTTTCAGCCTCGACTGGGGTGGCTGGGATGGCTCGACCCAGGGAAATTTTGGGGTTGGGCTGGGCGCGCAGCTCCTCCTTCGGAAGCAGCTGTTTGAAATCGCCGGATTCAAGGGTGCCCTCACCTTCGATCCGGGGTTCCTCATCTACTTCCCCTCCGGTGGCACCACCGCCGGCATCACCTTCCCCATCGGCGCGCAAATGGGGTTCCCGGTGGCGGACAAAATCGTCGTCAACGCCTCCTTCGAAATCCCCTTCTGGATGATTTTCTCCCCGAGCATCTTCTACATCCCGCTGATGTTCGGTGGCGGCGTGGAATATGCGCTGCAGCCCGACTTGCTCCTCACCTTCAAGCTGGCGATGGGCCCGAGCATCGCCACCTGTGGCGGCTGCAGCACATCGTTCGCGTTGAATGGCCTGGTGGGTGTGGCCTACAAGCTGAAGTAGCGCCTCACTGCATTTTTGGCGCGCCGCCACCCCCGTCATAGGGGGTGGCGACTTTCAGGGCCGCCCTCGGGAGGGGACGTCGCCCCTGGACTTGGTGTCCTTTGACGCCGGCCGAACTCATCCAAACCAAGCGGGACGGAGGCGAGCTTCCGCCGGCCGCCATCCGCACGCTTCTGGCTGACTACGCCCAGGGCCGGGTGGCGGACTACCAAATGGCCGCGTTGTGCATGGCCATCTTCTTCCGCGGCCTGGGCCCGGAGGAGCTGCGGGCCTGGACGGAGGCGATGCGGGATTCAGGCGCCTCGTTGGACTTGTCCCGAATCAGCGCGAAGAAGGTGGACAAGCACAGCACGGGTGGCGTCGGGGACAAGGTGTCGCTGGTCCTGGCGCCGCTGGTGGCGGCCTGCGGCGTGTGCGTTCCCATGCTGTCCGGGCGCGGCCTGGGCCACACCGGCGGGACCCTGGACAAGCTGGCCTCCATTCCAGGCTTTCGCAGCGACTTGTCGGTGGCCGAGGTGGAAGCGGCGGTGGGGGAGTTGGGGCTGTGCTTCGCCGGCCAGACGCAAACGCTGGCCCCCGTCGACCGCCGCCTCTACGCGCTGCGCGACGTCACCGCCACCATCGACTCCATCCCTCTCATTGCCTCCAGCATCCTCAGCAAGAAGCTGGCGGAGGACCTCGACGGCCTGGTGCTCGACGTCAAGGTGGGGAGTGGTGCCTTCATGACGGTGCACGCCGGGGCGCGGGAATTGGCGCGCACCCTGGTGGGGCTGTCCGCCGCCCTCGGCTGTCCGGCGGTCGCCTGGCTGACGGACATGGACCGGCCCCTCGGCCGGGCGGTGGGCAACGCCCTGGAAGTGGCGGAGGCAGTGGAGGTGCTGTCGGGGCGCGGCCCGGAGGACGTCCGAGAGCTGACGCTGGTGCTGGGTGCCGAAATGCTGTGCCTGGGCGGCATCAGCCCGGGGCCCGAGCCAGCCCGGCGGCTGCTGCTCGCCGCGCTCCGCGACGGTCGGGGCCTCGAGAAACTGCGCCAGGTGGTGAAGCGGCAGGGCGGGCGCCCAGAGGCCCTGGAGGGAGGCCTTCCCACCGCCCAGTGCCACACCGAGGTGGTTGCGCCCGCCGACGGCGTGGTGGCGCACCTGGACACCCTCGCCCTCGGACGGGCGGCGGTCCTGCTTGGCGCCGGACGGCTGCGGGCCGAGGACACCGTGGACGCTGCGGTGGGCTTCACCGTGCTGCGCACCCGAGGAGACAGGGTGCGCCGTGGGGAACCGCTTCTGCGCGTGCACCACCCGGCGCGCTGCCCGGCGCTGGCCGAAGTGCTGGCCCGGGTGGCGGCGGCCTACGCGCTGGCGGAGACTGTGCCGCCCGCTGTCCCCCTGCTGCTGGAGCGCCTGGAGGCCCAGCCTTGACATTGCACCAGCAGCTGGACGCCGCCGCGGCGGCCGTCCGGGCCCGTGCCCCCAGCTTCTGGCCCAAGGTGGGCGTGGTGCTTGGCAGCGGACTCGGCGCCGCCGCGGACGGCTGCCTGGGGGCAGTGGCCATCCCCTTTGCCGACATCCCCCACGTTGGACGCCCCTCCGTGCAGGGCCACCCTGGGCGGCTTGTCTTGGGCACCCTGGCCGGCGTGCCGGTGGCCGTCCTCCAGGGGCGACTGCACCCCTATGAAGGGTGGACCGCCTCCGAGGCGGCCTTCCCGGTGCGGCTGTTGTGTTGGCTCGGCATCCGCGCACTCATCCTCACCAACGCCTCGGGGGGCGTGCGCGCTGGGCTGCGCCCGGGGGACATCCTCCTCGTGACGGACCATCTCAACCTGTCGGGCAGTAACCCCCTCACCGGCCCCAACGACGAGGCAGTGGGGCCGCGCTTTCCGGACTTGAGCAGCGCCTACTCTCCGCGGCTGCGCGCAGCACTGAAGGCCACCGCCGCCGACTTGGGCATTCCGCTGGCCGAAGGCGTGTACGCCATGGTGGCAGGACCGTCCTACGAAACGCCGGCCGAAGTGCGGCTATTGCGTCAGCTGGGCGCGGACTGCGTCGGGATGAGTACCGTCCCGGAAGTCATCGCCGCCGTTCACCAGGGCGTGCCTGTCGTCGCCCTCAGCTGCATTGCCAACGCCGCCGCCGGCCTGGCTGATGGCCCTCTGTCGCATGCGGATGTCCAAGCAGCCGCAGGTGGGGCGGCAGCGACCCTGGGCCGTCTTCTGTCGGGCTTTCTTCCCAGTGCAGCAAGTATGTAGAATTGAAACAATGATGGCGACAGCGAGGTCGACATCCATGTCTGTAGCTGCCCCAGGCGTCCACGACCGTCGCGATTCCCCACGCATCCCTTTCAGCTTCCGGGTCCGGTGTGCGCGCGAGGCGGAAAGTTTCGAGCAAACCACCGGCGACTTGAGCACCGGAGGGGTGTTTTGGGCTGCTGGCCACCCGGTGCCCTGTCGCGACGTCGAAGTGCGTGTCGCGCTTCCCGGGCTGGATAGAGAGATTGAGGCCCGCGGCGAAATTATCGGCAGTCGCGAGCGGCAAGGCTCGCTCGGCTTTCACGTCCGCTTCGTGGAGCTGAGCACCGAAGGCGAGCTGGCCATCGCGCGCTACATTGATGAAGTCGTCATCGGCTGGGAGTAGCGGCCTCCTCGGGCCCACAGCCCCACCAGCGCGCAGGCCAGCCCAGCCACCCCATAGTGCTTCTGGCGCAACCACCACCCGAAGGCGTCCCGGGAGATGAGGTCCGCGCTCAGCACGGCCACCCCTGCCAGGGCCAGGCACACCACCAGCGCCGGCAGCCGCAGCCGGGACGTCCCCTGGCGCGCGGTGCCGAGGAGGCCGTACACCAGCGGCCCCAGGGCGATGAAATTTGTCCACCAGCCGAGCGGCGTGACAAGGGCGGTGGCCGCCAGCGCCGTCGACGTGCCGGTGGCTTGCGCGTCGGCCGGCGCGCTGTGCGCCGCCCGCAGCCCCAAGGCAGCCAGCGCCAGGGTCCCCACCAGGCCAGCGGCCAGGATGCCGACCGGCCCGGGCGGCCCGTAGCGGCAGCCCATCGCCCACAAGGACTGGTTTTGCGGCGCGCACAGCAGGTCCGGCGTGCTTTCGCCGAGGACGGCCCACCAGTCCCGAAGCGCCCCCACCCCCCACACCGGCAGGGCAAGCACGGTGAGGGCACACAGCCAGCCGGCCAACGCGAGGAGGCGCCGCCATTGCTGGCCGACGACGGCCACCACCAGAAAGACGAGATAGGGCGGCTTGGTGAGGACGGCCAGCGCCCACAGCAGCCCGGAGGCCACCGGCCGGCGAGCCGCCCACCGCTCGCTGACGGCAATGGCCGCCAGAAGAAAGCCGTCCACTTGTCCCAAGGAGAAGAGGTGCCACACGTAGGGAGACAACAGCAGCAGCGCCAGCGGGTGGAGCCCCGCCGTGGGCGGGGGCGCGGCGAGGCGGGCCGACTCGCGGAGGAAGGCGAAGACGGCCAGTGCCGAGGCCAGCACCCAAACCGCCTTCGCCGGCCGAAGGGGCAGGGCCCCGATGGGTGCCAAAAGGAGGGCCACCACCGGGGCGTATTTGAAGGGAAAGCGTCCGTCCTCAGCCCGGTAGAGGGGCTCGCCATGGAGGGCGCGGGTGGCGGCGGTGTGGAAGACTTGAAAGTCGTTGGTGCGGAGCGCCAGGGCGTTGGGCAGCGCCAGCAGCAGCACTGCGGTGCAGAGCGCCGCCCCAGGAAGCCTGCCGGGCACCGAAGGGGGAGTCACGGGAAGCCGCGCACTTTAGCAACCCGCCCTGGGCGTGCTTGCGGCCAAGCGCAAAGGCTGGCCTGCTGACGGCAGGCACCATGGCCGCCGCGCCCGTTGACTGGGAAGTCCTGGCCCGTGCCGCGGAGGCGGCCCGGGCGGGCGCCTATGCGCCCTACTCGGGCTTTGCCGTCGGCGCCGCCGCCCTCTTCGAGGACGGCACCGTGACCTCTGGCGCCAACGTGGAGAATGCCTCCTCCGGCCTGACCGTCTGCGCGGAGCGCCACGCGGTGGCAGCCGGCGTCGTCGCTGGGCATGGCCGCCCGCGGGCGCTGCTGGTGCTGGCCGACAGCCCGCAGCCGGTGCCCCCCTGCGGCGCGTGCCGGCAGGTGCTGGCGGAATTCGCCGACGCGCAGCTGCCGGTCCAAAGTCGGACGATGGCCGGTGTCCAGACGACCCACACCCTGGGGAGCCTGTTACCGGAGGCCTTTGGAGCCGCCTGGCTTCCAAGGCGTTGAAGGGGGGCGGTGGGGCAATGGTGGCCCCCGCTGGACGTCGTGTTTACGACAGCGTGGCAGTGGCACCGGCCGAAAAAGTGCTAAATCCGGCAGGCGTCAGACTGGCGAGGACATAAACCCCATGTGGAACCGCTTCAGACGTGCGATGCGCAGCTTCTTCGGCTTCTTTGTGAGCAGCATCGAAGACCCGGAGCTCATCCTGGAGCAGAACATCCGCGACCTCAACGACCAGGTCCCCCGGATGAACGAGTCCATCGCCATGGTGCGGGCCAATGTGACGCTGCTGGAGAAGGAGAATGCCAAGTACCGCACCGAGGTCAATGACCTCACCGCCAAGGTGAAGGCCTCCATCCAAGCCAGCCGGGATGACCTTGCCGCCCAGTACGCCACCCGGCTGCAGATGGAGAAGTCGGCGCTGGCGCGAAACGAGGAGCAGCTGGCCACCGCCCGGGCCGCCTACGACAAGGCGCTGAACGTGAAGAAGATGTTCATGCGCGAGAAGGACAAGAAGACGCAGGAGGCGATGGGCGCCATCCGCGACGCGCGTCGGGCCAAGTGGCAGGCCAAGGTGGCCGATGCCATGGAGTCCTTCCAAGTGGCCGGCATCGACGCCACCCACGACGAGATGCTGCGCAAGGTGCAGGAGTCGGCGGCCATCAACGAGGCGCGGATGCAGATGGCACTGGAGGGAGTCGACCACCAGTCTCTGCAGATTGAAGAGGAAGCCGAGAAGCTTCAGGCCATGGAATTGGTGAAGCAATTCAAGATGGAGATGGGCATCTCCAGCCCGGCTCCCGTCTCCGACAGCGGCGAGGCGGCGGAAAAGACCATCGGCAAGAAAGTCGAGGTCAAGTAGCGCCCCCGCCGTGGCCGTGTCCTGGCGACGGAAAGGGGGGCTGTATCTCTTCCTCGCACTGGTGCTGCTGGTGGGCGGCTGGGCGGTGGCCTCGGCCACTGGGTGGCTGGACGTACTGCCGGGCCGGGTGTTTCCCTTCTTGCGCCAGCGGGCGGCGCTGTCCGCCGGTGACTTTCCCGCCGGGGTGACTGCGCCCGGGGATGAAGTGGCCACCATCCCACTGCGGCCGACCCTCATCGGCTTCGTGCCGCGGGGAAGCGCCGCGCCGCTGCTGTTGGCCACCGGCGAAGGTGGCGCCGAGGCGCGCCCCGGGCTGTTGAAGTCCGCCTATGCCCTCGACGCCCGTGCCATTCCCTTTTTGCGCGAGGAGGAGCTGCGCAATGCGCTGGCCGCGGGCGGCGACCGGGGCGGGGTGGACATGGCGGTGGTCACCGTGGACCGACTGGCCGCCTGGGCAGACGCCCTGCGGGATGCGGCGCCGCGGGTGGAAATGCTGCTTGGCCGCAGCCGCGGGGAAGACGCGCTGGCCGCAGTGCGGGTGCCCGCGCTGGCGTCGTTGAGGGGAAAGCGGCTGGCGACCGCGTCCCAGTCGGCGAGCCAGTACTTCGCACTGTGGCTGCTGATGCGCGCCGGGCTGACGCCCCTGGACGTGCGCTGGGTGGAGCTGCCCTCGGCCTTTGACGCCGGGCGCGCCTTGCGCGAAGGCCGGGCCGACGCCGTGGTGGGAATGACGGCCGACGTCGAGGCGGCGGCTCGGGAGCGCGGCGGCACCGTCCTGGCCACCACCGCGGATGCACCCCACCTGATTGCCAGCGTCCTGGTGGCCCGGGGCGAATTCGCCGCCCGCTACCCGGACGCCGTCCGGCGCGTGGTCCGGGGCCTGTTGGACGCCGACGCCGCTCAGCTGAAAGACGCTTCGGCCGGAGCGCGGCTTCTGGGGGACGTGGCGCCCCAGTTGGGAGACCCCACCGAGGCGGTGCGCACCAGCGCGCCGGCCACGCTGAAGGACAACCTCGCCTTCTTCGGACTGGCGGGCGAGGCGCCAGTCACGTACGAGGAGCTGTACCAGAGCGCGCTGCAGCTGTTTGCCAAGCTGGAACGCCGGACGGAGCCACTGCGGAAACCGGGAGAGACGCTGGACCTCTCGACCTTGCGCGGACTGGAGGCACGCGGACCTTGAGTGACAAGCCCCCTTTCTCCCTCGTTTGGCTGAAGTCGGCACTGCTGGCCCCGGCCAACCTCATCGGCCTGTCGGGCGCCGTGGGGGCGACGCTGCTCACCGGCCAGACGCTGCCGCTGGCGGTTGCCGGCGGCCTTGAAGCCTTCTACCTGGTGGTGGTGGGCATCGACCCGCGGTTCCGACGGGCGGCGCGGGCCAAGGAAATTCCGGCCGGTGGAGCGGCGGAAGTGGAAGGCCTCCTCGCCGAGTTGGCCCCCAGCCAGCGAGAGCACTACCACCGACTCCGCGACCTCAAGGAGAAAATTGAGGCCAACTACCGGCGGCTGCCGGGAGGCCGGGTGCTGGCCGCCTCCAGTGAGAGCCGGGTGGACGCCCTTTTGACGTCCTTTCTGCGGCTGCTCAGCACGTTGAATGGCTACCGGCGTTACCTGAGCGTGGCCGACCGACAGGCGTTGGACGCCGAATTGACAGAGCTCAAAGCCGACGTGGCAGCCGAGGCCAACCCCCGACTGCACGAGGTGAAGCAGAAGCGGGTGGAAATCCTCAGCAAGCGCCTGCAGCGCTTCACCCAGGCCGAAGAAAGCCGGGCGGTGGTCAGCCACCAGCTGGCCAGCATCGAGGACTTGCTGAGGCTGACCCACGAGCAGTCCATCGCCATCCGCGACCCGGAGCACATCACGCGGCAACTGGACGCCCTGTCGGTGGAGGTGCAGGCCACCGAGGACACCGTTCGGGAGATGGAGCAATTCATGGACTTCGCTGAGGAGACGGCCGCGCCGCTTCCACACGGTGGGCTGCGGGTGCGCTAGGCAGGAAAGCCTGGGGCCCGGGTGGCCACTTGCGCCGGCCGCCCTTGGCCCTCCAGAGTGGGTGGCCTCTATGGCCTCCTCTGACGTCCTGGTTCGCGACGAAGCTGCCATCCGCTGGATTACCCTCAACCGGCCGGAGACGAAGAACGCCCTCACCGTCCCGGTCAACCAGGCGGTGCGGGAAGCCGTCGAGGCCGCGCCCGCGGCCAAGGCGCGGGTGGTGGCCCTCAGCGGTGCCGGTGGGGCCTTTTGCTCTGGGCTGGACCTCAAGTGGGCGGCGGCCGAAGGCCTCGACCCAAGCACCGTCGAGCAGAGAATGCGGACCCACTTCCAGGGGCTCATCCGCGCCCTGCACGATTGCCCGTTGCCGACGGTGGCGGTGGTGGACGGCGCGGCGGCCGGGTTTGGGTGCGACTTGGCGCTGGCCTGCGACCTGCGGCTGGCGTCTGACCGGGCGCGCTTCGGAGAGATATTCGTCAAGCGCGGGCTGATGCCCGACGGTGGGGCCACCTGGGCGCTGCCGCGGCTGGTGGGGCTGGGGCGCGCCCTGGAGCTGATGTTGACCGGGGAGATGGTGGACGCGGCCGAGGCCAAATCCATCGGCTTGGCCAACCGGGTGTTTCCGGCGGCACAGCTGGAGGCGGGGGCGATGGATTACTTGCGCTCGCTGGCGGCCGGGCCGCCTTTGGTCCACCGGGCCGTCAAGCAGTCGGTCTACGCGGCGCTGGAGGGCTCCCTCGACGCCGCACTCGAGACTGAGGTGCGAGGACAGCTCCGGCTGCTCGCCTCCCAGGACTTCACCGAAGGGGTGACCGCCTTTCTCGAAAAGCGCCCCCCGCACTTCACCGGCGAGTAGGATGGACACCGCCATCACGCGTTGACCGGCTTGCCGGCGCGTCGCTACCATCGCGAGTCCCCTGCCCACTCCCAGCTCCCCGTCGTTGACCGCCCCGGCTTCGAAGAAGCAGCCGATTCCCTTCGGGCGCTACCTCCTGCTCGACCGCATCAACATCGGCGGCATGGCCGAGGTGTGGCGGGGCAAGGCCTTCGGTGCTGGCGGCTTCGAACGGCTGGTGGCCATCAAGCGCATCCTCCCCAACATCGCCGAGGACGATGAATTCATCGCGATGTTCATGGACGAGGCGAAAATATCGGTCCAGCTCACCCACGCCAACATCTGCCAGATTTACGAGCTGAACCGGATTGCCCAGAGCCTCTACATCGCCATGGAGTACGTCCCGGGGAAGGACTTGCGCTCCATCTTCGACCGGGCGCGCAAGAAGGGCGAGCCGCCCCCGGTTCCGCTGGTCTGTTACGTCATCTCCAAGCTGTGCGAAGGCCTCGACTACGCCCACCGCAAGAAGGACAGCTACGGACGAGACCTGAACATCGTCCACCGGGACGTGTCCCCGCAAAACGTCCTCATCTCCTTCGAGGGCGAAGTCAAAGTCATCGACTTCGGCATCGCCAAGGCCGCCGGCAAAGTCACCAAGACACAGGCCGGCATCCTCAAGGGGAAATTCGGCTACATGAGCCCGGAGCAGATTCGGGGTTTGCCGCTCGACCGCCGCAGCGACGTCTTCGCCATCGGCGTCTGCCTCTATGAATTGCTGACCGGCGAGCGCCTCTTTGTCGGAGACTCGGACTTTGCGGTGCTGGAGAAGGTGCGCAAGGCCGAAGTGCTGCCGCCCTCCACCTACAACCGAAGGATTTCCGAGGCCCTGGAGAGAATTTCGCTGCGCGCGCTGTCCAAGGACGTCAACGCGCGCTACCAGTACGCGAGCGAGCTGGCGGACGACTTGCAGCGCTTCCTCATCACGTCGGACAGCATTTTCAGCCGCAAGGACTTGATGCAGTACATGAAGTCCACCTTCGCCGAGGAGGTGGACCGCGAGAAGGCGCGGCTGGCCGAATACGCCGAGGTGAAGGCGCCGGAAAGCCTGCTGGCAGCGATGGAGGCGCAGCACGCCGGGGCGCCGCCGTCAGCGCCACAGCAGCTGGGCAATGGCGCGGTGGGCTCGGGCGGCGCGGTGGTGGTGCGCCCGGCGGGGCCGCCGATGCCCAAACTGACCGCCACCTCCCCCCAACTGGAAGTCCATGCCCAGGACGGCGCCACCTTGTTGGTGGACGGCACCGCCTACCTTCAGGGCGAAGCTCCCCGGCCGGGTTCGCCGCCCCGGCTGCCGCCGGAGCCGGTGACCGACCCGGCGTTGGAGCTGCAATCGCCCAAGCTGACCCCCAGTCAGCCCGAGCCGCTGCCGCCTGCCTCAAGTTCCGCCGCCACCGTCGCCTCCCCCCGCCCGCCGCCGGCGGCGCGCGAGGCGCCGCCCGCCCTGCTGCCGGCGCCCAGCGACGTCCGGGCCGAGCCACCCCCGACAGCGCAGCCCGCCGAGGAGACGGGCCAGGCGGCGGAAGCGGTCCCCACCTTCTTCCTCGAAAGCCAGCCTCCCCGCGGCGGCCGACGCCGCTGGCTGTGGGCGCTGCCCGCGCTGGTGGCCGCCGCGCTGCTGGGTTTTCTCGCGTTGCGCGGGCCGCCCCAAGGCGGCCTCTCGCTGGAGATTTCCCCGCCGGAGGTGCGCTCGCGGGCCAAAGTGAATGTGAATGGCAATGACGTCGGCACGCCGGCCAATTGGCCCCTCCTCCAGCGGGTGCCGGCCGGGACGGCGGTGGTGATGGTGACGGCCGAAGGCTTCAAGCCGGCGGTGGGGACAGTCACCATCGGCCGCGGCGAGCCCACGCCGTTTACCCTCAGCTTGGAGCGCACGGCGGGCACCGCTCGGCTGGTGGTACTTCCGGACCCAGACGACGCCGAGGTGCGCCTCAACGGCACCCCGGTGAAGCGGCCCGGGGTGCATGGCTTCTGGGCCGGCGAGGTGCCGGTGGCGATGGAGCAGCAGGTCGAAGTGCGCCGCAGCGGATTTCGCCCTTATACCTCCTCGGTGCTGGCCCATACCACCGAGGATGCCCTGCAAGTGCGGGCGGTGCTGGAACCCCTGGAATACACCATCCACGTCACCTCCCAGCCCCCCGGCGCCGCCGTCTTCAGCGGCGAGCGCGAGCTTGGCGTGACCCCCGCCACCGGCCACGTCCCGGCCACCGCTTCATCCCTCACGCTGCGCAAGCGCTGTTTCGAGACGGCTCAGGTGCCGCTGCGGCTGCCGGACCAACCGGCGGGCCCAGTGCCGGTGCGGGTTGTGCTGCGCCGGGCGCCCAACTGCCGCTAAGTGTACCCCGCTCCCCCCGCGGGTTGCGGGGAGGACGGCAGGGAAGGAGGGCCACTTGGCCCAGACACGGAAGTCGGAGTCGGCAGACCCGCTGGACCATCTGCCGGCCTGGGCGCGCAAACTGGCGCAGGCCTACTACACCAAGACGGTCAGCACCTTCCTGCTGCACGGCAGCGTGCGGGACCTGCAGCCGCTGCAGGCGGCGGACGGGAGCCGGACCTTCGGGCCTCTCAAAACCTTCCTCGCCGAGGAGCTGTTTGGCGGCCGAAACCACGTCCTCTTCTATGACCGGTCGAGTGGGATTCGGGCCGCGTCGCCGGACACCCAGAAGGACTTGGCCCGGGCGATGGCCGCCTACGACACCCTGTACGGCACCGACTACGCCAAGGTGATGCCGCGGGACCCGGGCCGGGCCCTGCAGATTGTCGAGAATTACCTGCGGATGCGCCTTGCGGACGGCCAGTCGCTGGCCCTGGTCATCGACTTTGCCGAGACGCTCGCCCCGGGCGCTGACATCGGCGCCCTCTCCAGTGAGGACCGCTTCAGCCTGGCGACGCTGGTGAAGTGGGCCAGCGACCCGCAATTCTTGGCCGGAGACCTCTCGGTGGTGCTGCTGGTGGAGAACCTGGCGGAAATTTCGCCCCGGCTGGCGCGCAACCCCTACGTGGCCAGCATCGAGTTGCCCTTGCCCACCGAGGAGGAGCGGTTGGAATTCGTCCAAACCAAGCTGGAAGGCCGCAAGCTGGCCTCGGTGTCCGACGTGGGCCTGGCCGCGCTGGCCAAGACGACGGCCGGGCTGTCCCGCATCAACCTCGACCGGGTCCTCACCGAAGCCACCGAGCGGCAGATTCGCATTACCCAGGAGCTCCTCAAGGACAAGAAGAAGGAGATTATTCAGGCGGAGTGCCACGGCCTTCTGGAATTCATCGAGCCGGCGCATGCCTTGGACGCGGTGGCCGGCCACACCCGGGCCAAGCAGATGCTGCGGCAGGCGGCCAACGCACTGAAAAAGGGCCGGCTGGAAGTGCTGCCGATGGGGTACTTGGTGGCCGGCCCAGTGGGCACCGGGAAGACCTTTCTCGCCACCTGCTTCGCCGGGGAAATTGGCATCCCTTGCGTGAAGTTTCTCAACTTCCGAAGCCAGTGGCAGGGCGTCACCGAAGCCAACCTCGAAAAAATCTTCAACCTCCTGAAGGCGCTCTGGCCGGTGGCGGTGATGATTGACGAGGCCGACGCCTTCCTTGGCAACCGCGATGCCTCTGGCGACTCCGGCACCTCGTCCCGGGTGTTCGCCTCCATCGCCTCCTTCATGGGCAACACCGAATACCGCGGGAAAATTGTCTGGTTTCTCCTCACCTGCCGCCCGGATTTGCTGCCCATCGACTTGAAGCGACAGGGACGTGCCGAGGAACACGTCGCCCTCTTCTATCCGCAGTCCGATGCCGAGCGGGACGAGCTGTACCGGGTGGTGGCCAAGAAGCTGAAGATGACCCTCGACGTGCCGTCCTTCGCGGCGGTGCTTCCCAAGGGGGCCCAGCTGTCCGGCGCGGACATCGAGTCCATCCTGGTGCGGAGCAAATTCGCTGCCCTCAATGAAGGGCGAGAACAGCCGACCGAGGCCGATCTCCGCGCGGTGGTCAACGACTTCGTCCCGCCCAGCTACCCACTGGAGCTCGAGCTGCAGAACTTGGCGGCGGTCCAGGAGTGTACCAGTCGCGAGCTGCTCCCCGAGGCTTACCGCTCGATGGAACGCGACGTCATCACCCGGCGCATCCGCGAACTCAAGCTGCTGTTGGAAGAGCAGTAGGAGAGGGTGCCCTCAGCGCTTGGGCTGGCGAAAGTAACCGCTGACCGATGGCACCTGGACCGCTCGCTCGGCGATGCACAGCTCGATGTGCTCCAGCGTCTGCGCCAGCTCGCGGTGGCCGCCAAGCACCTTCGCGGCCCGGGGGGCGAAAGCTGCCTCCACCGCCGAGCGGTGCTGGGCGTCGCAGAACGCCTGGCCGGTGTGAAAGAGAAACGCCACCGCCCGCTCCGGAAGCCGAGAGGCGAGGAGGTCAAAGTGCTGGCTGGCCTCTTGAAAGGCCAGTTCGCGGGTGGCCGGCCACTGCAGCGCTCCCAGGAGCAGTCGCAAGAGCTCGCGGTAGTCCAAGGCTGCGCTCTCCAGCAGCGCCAAATTGGCGCGGACCAGGGCCGGGTCGCGAAAGCTGCTGAGAGCAGTGACCAGCCGTGCCCGAGTGGCCCGGTCCTGGCTTGCCTTGAGACGTTCGACCAAGGTGGCGTGCAAGCTCGCGTCCCCGAAGGCCCCGGCAATGGCGAGGTCTGCGCCCACCATGTCCGGGTCGACCGAAGTGCTGTCCTTCAACCAAGCTTGTGCCTGGGCCTGCGCTGCGGCAATCAGCGGAGGGTCCTCACCGCGGACGGCGACGAAAACTACCAGCTGCGGGCGCAGCAGCCGGGTGTCCTCATCTTCCCCCTGCCGGGCGGTGACACCGAGTGCCCGTGCCCGCGCACCAAACTGCTTGCGCACCCACCCGGGGTAGGCGCTGGCGGCGGTTCCCTCAAGGAAGTCCCGGCGGACGGCGGCCAGGCCGACCGCCTGCTCCACCACCCGGCGTTGAGGCGCGCTGGCAAACCGTGTCGACAGCTCCAACCCCACCGCCTGGGGGGCACGTCCGGCGGACACCAACGCACCGACGTCGCCGAGGAGGCCCACCGTCTCAGCCTCGCTCAGTGCGGAGCGCCCGCGCGTCGTCAGCGCTTGAAGCAGTGGGGCGGGTAAGGCCAGGCGGTAGTAGCCGGCGTAACCAGCATTGGGCAGCACCCAAGCCGGACAGCGAGGCGCGGGCAGGGAGAGGGTCGAGGCGGCGGACGTCATCAGGGTGCAGGCCCGACCGTCTCGGCCCTCGCTTGGCCAGCGGGCGCACACTGGAAGCTGCCAGAGGCGCTCGCCCGCGCCAGTGCTGCCGACTGGGAGCAGGCGCTGCTGCGTCAGCCGCAAGTCAGCCGTCTTGCCCTTGCTGCAGGCCAAGGAGACGCTGACTTCCGCGACGCCCGACTGGTCGAGGAAGGTATTGAAGGCGGGGGCCACCTGCTGACCGGTGGCTTCGGAGATGGCGGCCAAGAAGTCCGAGGCGGTGGCGTTGCCGTTGGCGTGGGCGCGCAGGTAGTGCTCCACGCCCGCTCGGAATTTCTCCGGGCCCAGGTAGGCTTCGAACATCCTGAGGATGGCCGCGCCCTTCTCGTAGGTGATGGCGTCGAAGGCGTTGACAATGTCGTCGTAGGACTGGACCGGCTGACGGATGCTTCGCGCCGTCGTCAGCGTGTCCGCCTGCGCGGCCCGGCTTCGGTCCTGGACGTCGGCCACAGCCGTGCCCCAACTCGGCGCCCAGGCCTCCAGCGTCTTGGCAGCCATCCAGGTGGCAAATGCCTCGTTGAGCCAGAGGTCATCCCACCAGGCCAGGGTCACCGAGTCCCCAAACCATTGGTGCGCGAATTCGTGCGCCCCCACGCTGGCCCACGTCCGTTGGAACTGAAGCGTCTCGTTCTCCTTTCGGGCCAGCAGCGCGCTGCTCGTGACCGACACCAGTCCCGCATTCTCCATCGCGCCGGAGGAGATGGGGATGGCCAGCAGGTCCAGCTTCGGGTAGGGGAAAGGGACGCCGAAGTAGGCTTCCAGCGTCTCCAACAACTCCGGAGAGACACGCACCGCATACGCCGCCTCTGCGCCACGCCCCTTGAGGGCGTAGACCCGCATCGGGATGCGGTTCACCCCAGCTGGCCGGGCTTCGACCACGTCGTACGGGCCGACGCCGAAGGCCACCAGGTAGGAGGGCAGGGGCTTGGTCTGCGCAAAGCGGACACGCTTCTTCTCGCCGTCTGATTCTTCGGCCGCCACCGGCGTGTTGGAGACAGCGATGAGCTGCTTGGGGACGCGGAGCGTCAGCTCCCAAGGGATTTTGGCGGAGGGCTGGTCCACACACGGGAAGGCGCGCCGCGCTTCGGTGGCTTCGAATTTGGACATGGCGTACCACTCGCCGCCCTCTTTCTGGTGAAACAGCCCAACGACCTCGGTCTCGGACAGCGCGCCGGCGAAGCTGAGTCGCAGCGTCGCCCGTCCGGGCCCAACAGCGCTGGGGAGACGCAGCGCCAGGCGCTCCGGCGAGGTGAAGACTTGGGCACTCGCCTCGTGCGCCCCGAGCTGGACCGAGGCCTTTTGGACGGTCAGTCCCTTGGCGTTGAGCCACAGGACGTCGGTGGAAGTCAGCAGCTCCACCTCCAGCTCGGTGGTGCCCTCGAAGGTGGGCGCGGACGGGACGATGGTGAGCTCCACCCGCTGGGCAAGTGGCTTGAGGGTGGAGGGAAGCCGGAGCCCGGGCGGCGGCTCCGGGGCGAGGACGGCCGGGCTGGGTGGCGGCTGCGCCGCCGGCGCCTCCGGCTTGGTGGAGGTGGCGCAGCACGGCAGCAGGAGCAGCAGCGGCAGCAGTGTGTGGCGCACGGGCGGGGTGGTCTCCTAGCGGAGGTAGGCGCTGAGCGCGGGCAGCTGCACCGCCCGGTCGGCGATGCACAGGTCGATGCTTTCCAGCGTCTGGGCCAGCTCGCGTTTGCCGCCGATGGCCTTCTCGGCGCGCGGGGCGAATGCCGCTTCCACCGCCGCCCGGTGGCTTGCGTCGCAGAAGGCACTTCCCACGTAGAAGAGGTTCCCGGCGCTGCGCTCCGGAAGCCGAGAGGCGAAGCTCTCGAAATGGTCCGCGACCGCCTGGAAGACCACTTGGCGCGTGGGGGGCCACAGCACGGCGCGGGAGAGAAGCCCAAGAGGCTCATGCGAGGAGGCCCACTCGACCGGACCATGGAAGCCGCCCACCAGCTCGCGCGGGTCGACCGGCCCGGCTTCGATGAGTGCCATGTTGGCCTGAACCAGCGCTGGGTCCCGAAAGGCGCCCAGGGCAAGCACCAGACGGTACCGCGTCGCCCGGTCGGGACTCGTCTTCAGCCGTTCCACCAGCGTGCTGTGCAGCGCGGCATCTCCGAAGGTGCCGGCAATGACCAGCGCGGTGTTGAGGATTTCCGGGTCCACCGAGGTCGGGTCCTGGAGCCACTGTGCCGTCAAGGCCTGCGCCGCCCGGATGAGCAGGGGGTCCTCGCCCAGCCGTGCCACGAAGCGCACCAGCTGGGGCCGCAACTGCCGGATGTCTTCGCTCTCGCCAGCTCGCGGCTTCAGGCCGAGGGCACGCGCCCGCGCACCAAAGTGACGGCGCACCCAGGCGGGGTAGGCCTTGGCGGCGGCGCCCTCCAGGAAGTCGGGCCGGACAGTGGCCAGACGAATGGCCTCCTCCACCAGCTGCCAGTTTCCCTCGTCCACGAAGTGGCTGGAGAGTTGAAGCCCTTCGCTTTGCGGCAAGCGTCCTGCGGTCACCAGGGCATTCACGTCGCCCAAGAGGCCCACCGTTTCAGCCGCGGACAGCGAAGCCCGGCCACGCGTCACCAGGGCGTGGAGGAGGTTCCCTTCCAAATGCAGCCGGTAGTAGCCGTTGTAGCCGGCGTTGGGCAGCACCCAAGACGGGCAGGGCCCTCCGCGAAGCGGGAGGCTGGAAGTGGCGGAGGTCAGAAGGGTGCAGGCGCGCCGCTGTTGGTTGCCGCCGCTGGACCACCGGGCGCAGACCGGCACTTGCCACTGCCGCTCGCCGGTGATGCTGGTGCCCACCGGAAGTAGGCGCTTTTGCGCCAGCAGCAACTCGGGCGTCTTGCCCTTCGCGCAGGACAGCTGCACCGTGAGCTCGGGCACACCCGACTGGTCGAGGAAGCTTTCGAAGGCTGACCCCACGTCCTGCCCGCTGGCCTCGGAGATGGCGGCCAGGAAATCCGCCGCGGTGGCGTTGCCATCGGCGTGCGCCGTCAAATAGCGCTGGACGCCTTGGCGAAATTTCTCTGGCCCGAGATAGGACGCGAACATCCGAAGGATGGAGGCGCCCTTTTGGTAGGTGATGTCGTCAAAGGCGTTGGAGATGTCGTCGTAGCTTTCAACGGGTTGGCGAACGCTGCGGGCCGTCACCAGCGTGTCGCTGTTGGCCGCTTGGCTGCGGTCCTGCACCTCCACCACCTTCATCCCCCAGCCTGGAGCCCAAGCATCCACGGCTTTGTTTTCCATCCAGCTGGCAAAGGCTTCGTTGAGCCAAATGTCGTTCCACCACTCCATCGTCACCAGGTCTCCAAACCACTGGTGCGCGAATTCGTGAGCGGCGTAGATGGCCCACGTCTGCTCGAACACCAGGGACTGGTTTTCCTTGCGAGCCAGCAGCCGGTAGCTGGCGACTGTCACCAGCCCCGCATTCTCCATGGCACCAAAGTGCACGGTCAGTGGGATGGCCAACAGGTCGAGCTTCTCGTAGGGGTAGGGAATGCCGAAGTAGGCCTCCAGCGTCTCCAGCAGCTCGGGGGAGGTGCGCGCCGCGTAGGCCGCCTCCGCGCCGCGGCCGCGGGGCACGTAGATGTGCATCGGCACTTTGTTGCGGCCTGCCGGACGCGCGTCGACGACGTCATAAGGGCCGACGGCGAAGGCCACCAGGTAGGAAGGGAGAGGCTTGGTGCGCTGAAAGTGCACGCGCTTCACCCCCGGTCCGCCGGACTCCTCGGAGGCAATCGGAGTGTTGGCGACGACGGTGAGCTTCTGTGGAACGCGCAGGGTGAGGTCCCACGGAATTTTCGCCGTCGGCTCGTCGATGCAGGGAAAGGCACGCCGCGCGTCCGTCTCCTCAAACTGCGTCATGAGATACCAATCGCCGCCCTCCTGTTGGTGGAAGACACCGGAGTCCTCGGTGCTGGAGACCAGGCCACTGAAGGCGAGCCGAAGTGTCAGCTGCCCCGCGGGCAGCGGATGGGCGAAGCGCAGCGCCACGCGCTCCGGTGAGAGGAAGACTTTCGCCGGCAGCTCCTGCTCTCCAACCCGGGCTGACGCCTTGTGGACGGTCAGCTGGCGCGCGTTCAGCCACACCACGTCGGTGGCCGAGGCGAGCTCCATTTGAAGCTCGGTCGTGCCTTCAAAGCTGGAGGAGGCCGGGGCGAGCGTCAGCTCCACCGTTTGGGCCAGTGCCTTCTGCGTCGCCGGCAGCCGCAAGCCCTGGGGCGGCTGGGGGGCACTGTCCGGCGCGACGACGATGCCGGCCGGGGCAGGTACCGCCGGGGCCGAAGGCGGCGCCGAAGGGGTGGCGCAGCACACAAGCAAAGCCAACAGCACCGTCGAGCAGCGGGACAGCGTCATGGAGGGGGACTCTTGGCAGGCAAGCGAGGGGCAAGTCTTGCAGGGGACAGGCGGCGCGGGGACGTCGGTGCATTTGCCACGCCCCCTTTTCCGAGGAAGAGGAGGCGTGGTTGCCGTTCAGCTGCTAGGGGGCGACCAGGCTGAGCTGCGTTCCGGCCCGCAGGCTTCGGGCCTGAGTGATGCGGTTCCAGCGCTTCAAATTCTCCACCGAAAGCCCATACCGCTGGGCCACGCTCCACAACGTCTCGCCTGTGGCGAGCTGGTGGGTGGTGGGCCGCGGGCCGGCCACTGCTGGTGGTGCAGGGGGCGCGGTGGGGACGGGGCTGGCAGCCGCTGGCGGGGGCGCCACCAAGGCCACCACTGAAGCGGCGGGCGGCAGCGCGTCGAGGGCTGCCCCGGCAGCCGGCCACACCTCCACCAGGGTGCCAATCTGAAGCCCCCGCGAGCGGCGGCCGAGAGAGCCGAAGTGGTTCCACCGCTTCAAGTCCTCCACCGTGACGCCAAAGTGGCTGGCGATGGTCCACAGCGAGTCGCCCGCCTGCACCCCGTAGCTGACCCGCACCTTGCCGTCGACGGTTTCCGTGCGCATCACGCCGGCTGCCAGTGACCTCCGCGTCTGCGTCCCGGCGGGCACTTCCTCCTCGGGCCGGGCCACCGTCACGCCGCGGGCCCGAGCCCGCGCCACCAGCGCCTCGGTGGCCGGGTCGGTGCCGGAGGCGTCCGCTGCCGGTGCGCCCTGCCTGTTGGCGCGGGCCGCCGGCACCGGGACGGCCAATTCGGAGTTGACGGCCAGCGTCCGGACATTCTTCAGGTGGTTGAAGAGGGCAATTGCTTCCGGCGCTGAGTGGTAGGTGACGGCAATGCGGCTCAGCGTGTCGCCACGCACCACGCGGTGGATGTGGAAGGTGAGACGTTCGTGCGGCGACAGCTTGGCGAGGTTGGCGAGGAAGGTGTCCCGTGTCCCGCTTGGAAGGCGCAAGGCGTAGGGGCGCTCCTGGGTGGCCGGCGGGGTGCACCAGCGCCGGAGCTCAGGGTTGAGAGAGCGTATCTCCTCGACCGAGACGCCGGCGGCGCGGGCCACCACCTCCAGGTCGGTCGGCTCCGCCACCGTCACCTCCTCGAAGGCGAGCGGCTGCTGAAAGGAGAATTCATCGTCGGTGAAGCCGAAGGCCTTGGGATGCTTGGCCACCAGCGCGCAAGCGATGAGTTTGGGGACGTAATGCTTCGTCTCCTTGGCCAGTCCGCGGCCCTCGGAGAGCTCCCAGAAGTCATCCGTGCCGCGGCGTTCCATCAGCCGGCGGACCTTTTCGCCGCCGGCGTTGTAGCCGGCCCACGCCAGGTACCACGTCCCCAACGCCTGATACAGCTCCCGAAGGTACTGACCGGCGGCCCGGGTCGCTTTCACTGGGTCTCGCCGCTCGTCCACCCAGAAGTCCTGGCGCAAGCCGAAGCGTCGGGCGGTCGCGGTGATGAATTGCCACGGACCGGCGGCACGCGCCCAGGAGTAGGCGTCGGGGGAAAAGCCACTCTCAATCATCGCCAGGTAGACGGTGTCGCGGGGTAGCCCGGAGGCCTCCAGCACGGGGGCCATCATCGGGATGTAGCGCGAGCTCCGCGACATCCACACCCGGAACCATTTGCGCCCCGGCCCTTGAAAGAAGCGGATGTATTGGGCCACCAGCGGCTGCATCTCCAGTGGAATGTCGTAACCGCCGGTGACCAGCGAGAGGTCGAGTGCCGCAATGTCCGTCACCAGGCCCAGCTCCGGACCGGCCACGGTATCGGCCGCCCAGCCGTCCCCCACGTCGTCAATCCGGGCGCGCAACGGGCTGGAGGCTCCGAGGCGCAGCACCGACTGCAGGCCAGCCGGGGACGGCCGCGGGGCTTCAATGGTGGCATCCTCCAGCGCCCGCATCTCTTCCAATTCCGGCGACGCTTTCTCGCTGTCATCGCCCTCGTCGGCGTCGGCCGGCGCAGCGGGCCGCATGTCCTCGTTCGCCTCGGCGCTGGCCGCGGCCGGCTTCGGTGCCGGGGCGGCGGGCGCCGCTGGCGCCGCTGGCAGCTGGCCGAGAGCCAGCGTCAAGCCGAGGCTGAGAAAGGTGGGGAGCGGCGTCATTCAGGAGGCGCCGCGCGACCGCGCGGGGCGAGGGAAGCGAAGCGAATGTGCACAAGCGTAAGGTGCCGGTGACGGAGCGTCAACGCCTGGCGACATGTCCCGGTCCAAGCACCCGGGGCAGGTAAAGCGAGTAGTCGAAGTGAGGTGAGTTTTCCGGGGTGTGGCATCCGACGCACACCCCACCTGTCGGGGCGTTGCGGGGCATCGGCTGGGTGTTCGGCCGCGCGGCATGCAGCGAGCCTGGCCCGTGGCAATTTTCACACCCCACCCCCTCCCGGGTGGCGACGTGGTCCACGCGGCACACCCCGCCCGGCTGCTGAAAGCCCACCACGTGGCAGGCCACGCACTCCAGCCGGTACTGCTGGTGGACATTTTCCAGCTGCTGGTAGGCGCGGGCGTGCCCCGTCTCCCGGTAGACGACGAAGCTGGCAGCGTGGCAGGCCTTGCACCCTGCGTTGCCGAGGTAAGCGGCCTCCCCCTCGCCGGGGGGTGGACAGTCCCGGCCGTGCGCCTTGGCCCAGGCCAGATTCAGCTTCGAAACGTCCGCATCAAAGGCCGCCACCACACTGTCCACCGCGGCGTCACTGGGCAGCGTCGTCTCCAACGGGATGAAGCGCACGGTAAAGCCGTTGACTCCGGACACGGGCGGCGCTGGAGCCAGCGCGCCCCGCTTGTCAACCAGGGTTTTGAGGCGCTCGGTGAGGAGGTCCTTTCTCTCGCGGCTCTGGCCCGGCAGCGCGAGCTCCTTCTTGAGGAGGGCGATGCGCTCGTCCAGGGTCGCCGCTTCACGCATCACGTCCTCCGGCGAGCCGAACAGTTGGAAGCGGCCCGACCCGTCGAAGACCAAGTCCACCCGAAGCAGAGCCCGGCCCCGGCTCTGCACACGGGCCACCGGGACGGGGCCTCTCACCAGGCGGCTCTCGTCGCCCACGGAGACGAGCGGAGCGTCCTGGGCGGACACCACCAGGTCCAGGCCCTCGGTGCCATGCACTGCACTGAGCGCGGCGTCGAGCGGGCCGCCGTACAGGCCGACGACAAATTCCGCGCCATCCGCGCGCACCCGCGCGGCGGCTTGGGCGAGTTCCTCGGCGGAGTGGGCTGCCACCACGCCCAGTCGGTGGCCCCCGACGCTGATGAGCCGGCCGGTGCCACTCGACAATTCGGGCAAGCCGAGCGAACGGCGAAAGCCAGGGCCCTGGACGTCGTCGAGTGGTCCGGTGGCCCGGGCCAACAGGCCCATCCGTCGAAGGGCCTCGGCCACCGCCTGGGCTTTTGTTCCTCCTCCACCGCCTCGTCCGGCTGGAGCCCGGCGCGGTCAAAGAGGGCGTCGCCGGCGTCCAGGTACACCACGCTGAGGCCGTCGGTGCGGGCCAGTGCCAGCTGGGCTGCAGCGCGGCCCAGCCCCCCCCGCATGCCGGCGCTGCAACCGCAGGGCAGCAGCTGGCCCTGGAGGTCCGCGGTGATGAAGAGAGCGAGGCGGCCGCTGGCTCCGCCGTCGGCCGAAGCGGCGGCCCGGGCCCGCCCCAGCCCCCAGCTCGCACACCACAACAGCAGCAGGGCCGCGACGGCTGGAGCCAGCCAGCGGCGCGGCGGAAACTTCCGCCGAACGTGCGTCAACTCCACTGGGGGGTGTGTACCACAACCCCTGGACTGCGCGCGGTCGTTGACCTGTGCCCCTGGAGGGTGCTGTAAGCGCTGGCCCACCGTCGTCTCCACCGTGGGGCGTTCGTGGCCGCAGACCCCCTGAAATTGCCGCTGGAAGAGTTGGTTTACCTCCGCTTGGGTCACTTCCTCGACCAGCTCCACGGTCGGAAAGTGCCGGAACTCTACCGGACGCTGCTCGACCAGGTGGACCGCGCCGTCCTGCGCCAGGCACTGGAGCGCAACGAGGGGCAACTCTCCACGGCGGCGGCTTTTCTCAGCGTCGACCGCAACACCCTGGCTCGTAAGGTGAAGCGGCTCAAGGTGCGAGGCAAGGCGGGCGTGGCCGGCCGCTAGTCCCTTCCGTGCGCATTCTCAGCCAACTCGGCGCCGGCTGCCGAAGCAACGTCGGCTTCGTCTGCGCCGGGCTTCTCTTCGGCGGTGCCGCCTTCGGTTTCAATTCCGGCCTGCGAGAGCCGCCGCCGGGCCTCGACCGCTCGAGTCCCTTCGCCACCGTGCAAGGCTTCCTCAACGAGGCGCGGGCGGGGCGCTTTGCCGACGCCGCCCAGGACTTGTGGCTGGATGAGTTGCCCCCTGAACAGCAGGCCTCCGAAGGAGCGCGGCTGGCGCGACGGCTGCGCTTCGTCCTGGACCGACAGGCCCTGGACTTGAAGGCACTTCCCAAGGAGGGCGAGAGCGGACCGGGGAGCGTGGTGCTGACCAGCCTCGAGGTGGCCGGCCGCCCGACGCCGGTGCGGCTGGTGCGGCTGCGGACAGCGGACGGGCCGGTGTGGCTCTTCAGCAAGGACACCGTCGGCGCGGTGGATGCCCTGTACGAGGCCTACGGCCCACCTCTGCCCGAGCCAATGCCGGCCATTCTCACCACCACCCGTCTCGGGCTCGAACTCTGGCAATGGCTTGGCCTGCTTTTGGGGTTGGTGCTGGCGGTGGTGGTGGGCTGGCTCGGGGAAAAGCTGGTGTTGGCAGCTCTGGAGCGGCTGGCCCGCCTCACCCCTTTGTCTTGGGACAGTGAGTTGGTCGTTGCCGCGCGCGGTCCGCTCAAACTGCCCCTGGCCATTGTCGCCTTTCGCGCGGTGACCTCCCGGCTGCTGCTCGATGTTGGCTGGGAGAGCTGGGTGGGCCTGGTCTGCCAGTCTTTGGCCATCATCGCCGCGACCTGGTTTGTCCTTCGGGCGCTGAACGTGGCCAGCCGCGCCATGGACCGGCAGCTGGTCACCCGAGGTGGGAGCGCCGCTGGGACCCGCACCCAGATGGTTGTGCTGTGGCGGGTGCTCACCGTCATCGTCTACGTGCTCGGGCTGGCGGCCTTTCTGATGCAGTTCAACGGGGTGCGGACGGTGGGCCTCTCGCTTTTGGCCTCCGCCGGGGTAGCGGGGGTGGTGGTGGGCCTGGCGGCCCAGAAGTCCATCGGGGCCCTCATCTCAGGCATTCAGCTATCCCTGAGTCAGCCGATTCGCATCGGCGACTCGGTGGTGGTGGAGGGCGAGAGTGGGACCGTGGCCGAAATCTCGCTGAGCTACGTGGTGCTCAGGCTGTGGGACAACCGGCACCTGGTGGTGCCGGTCAGCTACTTCCTCGAGAAGCCCTTCCAAAATTGGAGCCGAGGCACGGCGGACATGGTGGGGGTGGTGCTGCTTCAACTGGACTACCGGGTGGACGTCGCAGCACTGCGCCAGGAGCTCGACCGCATTCTCGCCGGGCCGGGGAAACCGCTGTGGAATGGGCGCCTGGCCAAGGTCCAAGTGGTGGAGGCGACGGCGGAAACCGCCACCGTCCGGATTCTGGTCAGCGCCGCCAACGCCGACGACACGGGCGAGCTGCGCTGCCTTGTCCGCGAGCATTTCCTCGTCTTCCTGCGCGCCCACCCAGAGTGGCTGCCCACCCGCCGGCTGGAACAGCGACGCCTGGACGAGGGGAATTGAAGGGCTTCAGCGAGGCCACAAAAGGTCGGGAGTTCTCCAAGCTGGCTGTGCAGCCTCGAAGCCCTCACCGCTGGGCTAGGGGAGGGCTAGGGGCGGACCACGCTGAGCACCGCGTGCCCAGCCGCCGTACCGTCCCCAGACTCGAGTCGGAAGCGGAACGGCTCGCCGTCGGAAATAGGCCGCGGTGTCCAACCACCCACCAGAAGGTAGGGCCGACCGTCGTCGGCCGTGAAGCGCAGCCGCATGCTGATGCGGCCGCTCTCCCAGTCGACGTGTCGCAGCCCCTGCACTGCTGTCTGCCGCGCGAGGCCATCCAGCCTCAGCGTCCCCGCCGAGCGCATTTCCCCGGTGTCGAGCAGCGCCTGCGCACTGGAAGCGCAGCTGTCCAGTTCGAGGCTCACCGGCGCATCGGCCTCGGTGCCGTCCGGGCGCCAAGTCCCCTGGAGTGACTCGTGGAAGCAGACTTCGACTTGGCTGGTAATCCGCCGGGCCCACTCCGGAAGGCCCAAGTACGCCTCGGCGCGCGAGGTGGTCATCATCTGCAAACCGCCCTGGGACTGAAGCCTGCTCTCCATGGCCAGGGCGCGGGAAGCCCCCGTGGAAAAGCCGTACCAGCCCGAGGCCAAAGCAAACCTTTCACGGCCTCGACTGTCAAACGCGCTGCTCGACCGACGTCCAAGACGTGCGGAATTCCTCACAGTCGTCTCTTGTTGTTGGCATTCGGCCAGAGCACCTACAGTCCGCCGCCCGTTGTGACAGGAGGACCCCCCTGAATTTCGACATTCGAGCCCTAACCGAACGCGTCCGCGAGGAGAGCGGCTTCGTGGATGAGCTCCTCAAGGAGACCTCGCGCGTCATTGTCGGACAGCACCAGATGCTGGAGCGCGTCCTCATCGGCCTGTTGGGAAATGGGCACGTGCTGCTGGAGGGCGTGCCCGGACTGGCCAAGACGCTCACCGTGCGCACCTTCGCCGATGGCATCTCGGCCCGCTTTCAGCGCATCCAGTTCACCCCGGACCTCCTGCCGGCGGACCTGGTCGGGACGATGATTTTCAACCAGCAGGCGGCGAGCTTCACCGTCCGCCAGGGCCCCATCTTCGCCAACGTCATCCTGGCCGACGAAATCAACCGCGCCCCGGCCAAGGTCCAGTCGGCGCTGCTGGAGGCGATGCAGGAGCGACAGGTCACCATCGGCGACAAGACGTACCCGCTGCCGGACCCCTTCATCGTGCTGGCCACCCAAAATCCCATCGAGCAGGAAGGCACCTACCCGCTGCCCGAGGCGCAGGTGGACCGCTTCATGCTCAAGGTGAAGGTGGGCTACCCCAGTCGCCAGGAGGAGCGGGTCATCATGGAGCGGATGGGCGCGAGGAATTGCCCCGCGCCCACCCGGTGGTGTCCACCGAGCAAATTGCCCGGGCCCGAGCGGTGGTGCACCAAATCTACGTCGACGACAAGGTGAAGGACTACATCCTGGACGTCGTCTTCGCCACCCGGGACCCGGCCGCCCACGGGATGAAGGATTTGGCTGGCTCGATTGAATATGGCGCGAGCCCACGAGCCACCCTGTTTTTGCACCTGGCGGCGCGGGCCCACGCCTTTCTGCGGCACCGGGGCTTCGTCACCCCGGAAGACGTCAAGGCGGTGGGGATGGACGTCCTGCGCCACCGAGTGAGTCTCACCTACGAGGCCGAGGCCGAGGAGCTCACCCCAGAGGCCATCGTGCAGCGCGTCTTCGACCGCGTCCCCGTACCCTGACTGGTTTTGCGAGGCGCGCCGTGCTGCCCAGGGACCTCATACGACGCATCCGGCGATTGGAGATTGCCACCCGTCGGGTGGTGTCCAACCTGTTGGCCGGCCAATACCACTCCGTCTTCAAGGGGCGGGGCATGGCGTTCTCCGAGGTGCGTCCCTACCAACCGGGCGACGAGATTCGCTCCATCGACTGGAACGTCACGGCACGGATGAACGATGTGCACGTGAAGGTGTTCACCGAGGAGCGCGAGCTGACGGTGATGCTGCTGGTGGACATCTCTGGCTCGCAGGGGTTCGGCTCGCAGGGGAAAACCAAGGGAGAGATGGCGGCCGAAGTCGCCGCGCAGATTGCCTTTTCCGCCATCGCCAACAATGACCGGGTCGGCCTGGTGCTGTTCAGTGACCAGGTGGAGCTGGTCATTCCCCCCAAGAAGGGCCGCAAGCACGTCCTGCGGGTGGTGACGGACATTCTCGAGCACCGCGCCGTCGGCCGGGGCACCGACTTGGCCGCCGGCCTCACCTGGTTGCTGCGCGTCGCCAAGCGGCGCGCCGTCACCTTCGTCATCTCAGACTTCTTGGTGCCGGACTACGAGGGGCCCCTCCGGGGCGCCGCGCGCACCCACGACGTCATCCCGGTGGTGGTACGCGACCCCTTCGAGGATGCCCTCCCAAGCCTCGGGCTGGTGGAGCTGGAGGACCCGGAGACCGGGCAACGCACGCTGGTGGACAGCTCGAGTGCCGCTGCTGCCAGCGCCTTCCAGCGCGCGATGCGGACTCGGCGCGCCGAGCGGACCCAGGTCTTCCGGCGTCTCGAGCTGGACGCCGTCGAGTTGCGGGCAGGCGAAGACCATGGCGAGGCGCTGGTGCGCTTCTTCCGGCTTCGGGCCCGCAGGCTGGCAGCGTGATGGTTGGCCCATTGGCGGTCGCGCTGGTGCTGCTCTCAACCTCGGACTCGGTCGATGCCGGGCCGACGCCTCCGAAAATTTCCCCCGCCGTTTCCGCGGACAAAGTGCACCTCGGCGAGCCCTTCACCTACACCGTGACGGTGGTGCACTCCCCCGACGAGCGCTGGGAGCTGCGCCCCCCGGTTGACCTCGGCGCCTTTGCCCTGCGCTCCAACGGCCGACAGCGCAGCGACGCCGCCGGCCAAAGCACCACCACCTTCCGGCTGGAAATGGCCCTCTTTGAATTGGGCCCTCACCCGATTCCCACCCTTGTCTTTGACGTCGTGGGAGGCGGCCCGCCGCGGACGGCTTCGGTGGCTGGGACGCCGGTGGAAGGCCTGTCCAGCCTGCCGCCCGACGCCGCCAAGAATGGCGCCGAGTTGATGGACATCAAACCCAACGCCGATGTGCCGGTGCGAAGCTGGCGGCTGGTGTGGTTTTTGTTGGGACTGGCCGCGTTGGTGGCCAGCGCTCTGCTCATCCGCCGCGCCCTGGCCAACCGCCGCCGGCGACGTCCGCTGGCCCCTCCGCGTCCGCTGCCGGAACGGACCCGGGAAGCGCTTGAGGCGCTGCGCGGCGAGCACCTGCTCGAGAAGGGGCTGGTGCGGGAGTACCACTTCCGACTTTCCGAAATTGTCCGCAGTTACCTCGGCGAACGGTTCGCCTTCGAGGCGCTGGAGTGCACCAGCGGAGAGTTGCTGCGCGAGGTGGAGCGGCTTGACCCGCCCGGACTCGAGCCGACCGAGCTGCACCGTTTCGTGGACCAGTGCGATGTCGCCAAATTCGCGCGCGCCGAAATCACCACCACCGCTGCCGAGTGGGCGCTCGGCTACGGCTTCGCCCTGGTCGAGGCCACCACTCCCCCGCCGTCCCCGGTCCCAGTCGATGCCGTCTGACTTTCTCTGGCACGACCCGCGGATGCTGTGGCTGCTGCTGCTGGTGCCGCTGGTGGGAGCGCTCAGCGTTGCCCAGCAGCGCCGCCGTGCCGCGCTGCGCTTCTCGGCCGCCCACCTGGTGGCCTTGGGCCCGGCCGGCTTCCGGGCGCGCGCGGTCAGCCTGTTGCCGGTGTTGAGCATGGCGGCCCTGACCCTGGCCATCGTCGCCTTGGCCCGTCCCCAGACGTCCGGAGCGAGGACGCGGGACCTCTCGGTGGAAGGCATCGACATCGTCATCGCCCTCGACTTGAGCACCTCGATGGAAGCCGGCGACTTCCGCTCGCTCGGCGGCGGAGGCAACCGCATCAGCGTCGCCAAGGAGACGCTGAACGACTTCATCTCCAGCCGGGTGAACGACCGCATTGGCCTGGTGGTGTTTGCCGGTGCGGCCTACACCCAGGCGCCGCTCACCCTGGACTACGGCGTTTTGAAGGAAGTGGTGAAGCAGCTGCGCACCCGAGTCATCGAAGACGGCACCGCCATTGGCGACGCCATCGCCGTCTCACTCAACCGGCTGCGTGACTCGGATGCCAAGAGCAAAGTCATCGTCCTCATCACCGACGGCGACAACAACGCCGGAAGAATCTCTCCGCTCGACGCCGCAGCGATGGCCAAGTCGCTGCACGTCCCTGTTTTCACGGTCCTGGTCGGCAAGGGCGGCCGGGTACCATTCCCGGACGGGACGGACCTCTTCGGCAACCCCACCTACCGGGAGGTGGAAGTCGCCATCAACCCCGAGCTCTTGAAGTCCATCTCCGCCGAGACGGGGGGCGCCTACTACCGCGCCACCGACCGCGAGTCCTTGCAAAACGGCCTGCGCTCAGTCCTCGACCGCCTGGACAAGAGCAAGCTTCTCGAAGGCGGGGCGATGGCCAACATGCGGGAGGAATTCAGCCCGTTTCTGTTGGCCGCCTTCGTCCTGGCCGCGCTCGAGCTGCTCTTGCGCTTCAGCTGGCTTCGGGTGTTTCCGTGAGCCAGAACCCCTTTCGCTTCGGCTTTCTCGGCTACCCCTTGGGGTTGGAGCATCCGGGCTACCTGGTGCTGGCCCTCCTCGCCGTCCTCCTCGGGCTGTGGGGGCTCCGGGCGGCCCTCCGGCGCCGGCCGCGCGTCGAAGCCCTCCTCGGCCCACGGCTCGGACCGACCCTGGCCCCTGGAGTCAGCATCCTGTTGAGCACGCTGCAGGCCGCGCTGAGGGCGGGCGGCCTGGTGCTGTTTGCGCTGGCGCTGAGTCAGCCACAATGCGGCAGTCGCACCGAGCTGGCCCGGCGTCGCGGCATCGACTTGGTGGTTGCGCTGGACGCGAGCAAGTCGATGCTGGCCCGGGACGTGACGCCCAACCGCCTCGAACGGGCCAAGCTGGAGCTGAACGCGCTGCTCGATTCGCTCAAAGGGGACCGGGTGGGCATCGTCGCATTCGCCGGCGACGCCTACATCCAATCGCCGCTGACCAGCGACTACGCCGCCGCGAAGCTTTTCCTGCGCGCGGTCGACCCCGAGCAGATGCAGCAGGGCGGCACCAACATTGGCGCCGCGCTGCTGCTCGCTCAAGAAATGCTGGAGGGCGCCGACCGAGGCGCCAAGGACCGGGTGGTGGTGCTGCTCTCCGACGGCGAGGATTTGTCCGGCGAGGAGATGGAAGCGGCCGAGTCGCTGCGGACGGCCGGCATCAAGGTGTACACGGTGGGAATTGGCAGCGACGCCGGGGAGCCCATCCCGGAATTGGGCAAGTCCGGCGAGGTGGTGGGGTACAAGAAGGACGCCTCCGGCAATACCGTCCTCACCCGGCTGGACCGTGCCGGACTGGAGGCGCTGGCCCAGCTGACCGGCGGCGAATTCTTCTACCAGCCGCACGGGGTGGCGGTGGCGGAGGTGGCGGCACGGATTGACCGGCTGCAGAAGAGCGAACTCGAGAGCCGCCTCACCGTCCGCTGGGACGAGCGCTTCCAGTGGTTTCTCGCCCCGGGGCTGCTGCTTCTGGTGGCTGGCCTGGTGCTGCCGGGCCGCTACCGAGGACGGGCATGAGGGGTCCGGGCCGCGACGCCCTTTTGCCGGCCGGGCTTCTCGCCTGGGGCCTGCTTTGTGCGCCTGAGGCGCTGGCCCTGGGGCCGCTCGAGCGCAATCCCCCCAAGGTGGCCGAGGGCCTGAAGGCCTATGACGAGGGCCGCTACGACGAGGCGCTGCAGGACTTCGAGGCCGCCCAGAAGCAGTTTCCGGACAGCGCCGCGCTGGAATACGACAAAGGCAACACCCTTTACCGGCTGCACCGGAACGATGAGGCGCGCGCCGCCTACCAGCGGGCGGCGGAAATGAAGCCCGGCGAGCTGAGCGAGCATGACCTCTACAACTTGGGCAACGCCTTGGCCGAGTTGGGGCGCACCCAGGAGGCCATTTCCGTCTACCGGCGGGCGCTCTTGCTCGAGCCTTCTGACGAGGCGGCACGCCACAACCTGGAGGTGCTGTTGCGGCGGCTGCCGCCGCCGAAGTCCGGCGCCGACGGCGGGACGCCGGACGGCGGACCCGACGCAGGGCCACAGGACGGCGGCCAAGGGGACGCTGGCACCGGGGACGGCGGGACCGGCGACGGCGGGACCGGCGACGGCGGAACGGGAGGCGATGGAGGAAGCAGGGACGGCGGCGCAGGCGGCGGCCGGGGTGGGGCCGATGCCGGGCAAAGCCAAGGGCGTGAAGGGGCGGAGCCGGGCGAGTCGGGCAACCTGAAGCCAGACGCCGGCCAGCCTGAAAACCAGCCGGTGACCGAGCCGTTGCGCGACGGCGGCTTCGGAGAGGCTGGCCAGCTCGACCGCCGGGACACCGAGCGACTACTCGATGCGATGCGACAAAGTGAAAAGAACCTACAATTGTGGCGGTTTCAGCAGAAGAAGCCGCCGAGGAAGCCGAATGAGAAGGACTGGTAGCGCCTGGGGCGCACTGTTGGGGCTCCTGGCCGCGAGCGCCGCATCGGCCGCAGTCGACGTCCAGGCCGAAGCCGACCGCAGCGAGGTCGGCGTGATGGACACCTTCGTCCTCACGGTGCGGGCCACCAACGCCCCCCGGGGAGCCGACTTCCAGCTGCCGCCCTTCGACGGCGTCGAAGTGCTTGGCACCCAGCGGGGCATGTCGAGCACCATTCAGCTGGGGTCGGGAGGTCCGGTCATCCGCCAGGAGCTGACCCTCACCATCACCCTGCGTCCCACCCGCGTTGGGAAACTGACCCTGCCCGCGGTGGAGCTGCGCACCCCGGAGGGCGTGGTGCGCAGTAACCCGGTCACCTTGACAGTGCGAAAGACGCATGTGCCTGGCCCTCCGCCGGGTTTCGGCCAGCGCCCGAACATGATGCCCGGTTTCCCTTCACCCTTCCCGGACGCGGAGGACCCCTTCGCTGCGCTGCGCCAACGGGAGCGCGATGCCTCGCGCCCCCGCAACGAGAGCGACCTCTTTCTGCGCAGCGAAGTGGACCGCAAGGAAGTCTACGTCGGTGAGCAGGTGACGCTGTCTTGGTGGCTGTATACCCGCGTCGACGTCTCGGTGGTGAGCAACGAGAAGCTGCCCAACCTCGACGGCTTCTGGACGGAAGAAATCCAGAATCCCGGCAACCTGACGTACGAGACGCGGACCGTGAACGACGTGCCGTACCGTGCCGCCCTCATCAAGCGGGAGGCCCTCTTCCCGACACGGCCGGGGACCCGCGAACTGGAGCCGGCAGAAATCGACCTCACCACCGGCTTTCTCTTCGCAGGGCGCCGCGAGCACCTGGTTGGAAACCCCCTCACCCTCAAGGTGAAGCCGTTGCCGCCCGGCGCACCGGCAGGCTTTCAGCCAGCCAACGTCGGAAACTTCCAGCTTTCGGCCGAACTGTCCTCCTCCAGCACCGAACTTGGCTCTCCGGTCACCCTGCGCGTCGTGCTGGAAGGCCAAGGCAACATGAAGGAAGTGCAGCTTCCTCGGGCCACGGCGCCTGCGGCGCTCAAGCTGTACGAGCCCACCTCCCAGGAGCACATCAGCGCGAGCCACGAGCGAATCGAGGGCAAGCGCAGCCAGGAGTATTTGGTCATGGGCCAGCAGACCGGCACCTTCCAAATTCCTCCGCTCAGCTTCTCCTACTTCGACCCAGAGTCCCGTCGCTATGAGACGGTGCACACCGAGGCCCTCAGCCTCACCGTCAAACCTGGCGAGGCAGGAGCGCTCCGCGCTGCCGGGCCGACCGTGCTGCCCGACACCGTCCGCAACGTGCTTCCGGCCGGGGCCCTGCGTCCCTTGCGGCTGGAGCCGCACTTCGAGACCCCGAGGGCAGTCTGGCGTCGCCCGGTCTTCATCGCCGCGGCCCTGGTCCCACCGGCCAGCTGGCTGCTGGTGTCGTTGGTGGGCCTGCTGCAGGCGCGCCGTGCGCGGCGGGACCCGGCCAGCGAGCAGCGCCGCGGGGCGCGCGCCGCGCGGGGCCGACTGGCCGCAGCCTCCCGGCTGCGAACTTCCGGGACGGACATCGCCTTCTCGGAGCAAGTGGAGCGCGCGGTGATGGGCTTCCTCGAAGCGCGGTTGGCAGTGGGACTCTCCGGGCTGACGCGCGAGGGCCTTCGGCAGAAACTGAAGACCGCCGGCGCCCCGGAAACCGTGGTGGAGGGTGCTGCCAGCGTGCTGGACAGCTGCGATGCGGTGCGCTTCGCCCCGGGTGCAGTCCGCCTCGACCGTGGGGCGCTGTTGGCCACGGCCGAGGGCGTTCTGGAGGGCTGGCCGTGAGTGCCCTTCTCCTCACCCTTTTACTCAGCCAGGTGAACTACTCCCCGGCCGAGGCGCGCGGCCTCTTTGCCGAGGCGGTGGAGGCCTACGGGCGAGACGACGTCGGTGCCTCGGAGGCCTCCTTCCGCAAGCTGCTGGAGCACGGCATGGGCGGCCCAGACGTCGAATTCAACCTCGGCACGACCGAGCTCGCCCAAGGCAAGCTGGGGGAAGCGGTCCTCTTCCTCGAGCGGGCGCGCCGGCACGGAGGCGGTCCGGACGTCGACGCCAACCTCTCCATTGCCCGCGGCCGCGTCGTCGACCAGGTGGTGGGCGCCTCGGGAGACGAGGGGATGGTGGCGCGTCTGGTGGCGGCCACCAGCTCCACCGCGGCGGCGGTGGCCTTTCTCATCCCCTGGGCCCTCGCCTTTCTGCTTTTGGCGCTTCGAGGCCTGCGCCCCGGCCGTGAGATGGCGGCCGCGGCCGGGCTGTTGCTGGTGCTGGCGCTGCCTGGTGCCGGACTGCTGCTGGCGCACGTCTTCGTTGCAGAGACGGTGCACGAGGGGGTGGTGCTGGCCAAGACGCTTCCCGTCCGGGAAACACCCGAGGGAGGCAGCAAGGTGGCCTTTGAACTTCACGCCGGAAGTGAAGTGCGCCTTTTGGCCTCCTCCGGCTCCTTCGTCGCGCTGCGACTGCCGAATGGACTCGAGGGTTGGGCCCAGCAAAAGGACTTGGCCCGCATCGACGACTCAGCGCTTCCCTAGGGGGGACAACCTCCAGCCGGCCTGGGTGGCGTGGGTGGCCTTGGACCGCCCCGCGAGTCGCTGGCGGCCTGGGGGCCGCCCGGGCTAGAGGTACTTGCAGCTTCGATGAGCGAACCGGCGCCTTTCCGCATTTTGGTGGTGGAGGACGAGCCCGTCATCCGCGAGCTTGTCCGCAGCATGCTGCATGACGGTCCGGTGGAGGTGGAGACGGCCGCCAACGGCGTGGAAGGGCTGAAGCGCGCCCGGACCCAAGTCTTTCACCTCATTCTGTTGGACGTGGTGCTTCCCCTGATGGACGGCGTCACGGTGTGCCGGATGCTGAAGGCGGACCCAGCGACCGCCGGCATCCCCCTCTACATGCTGACTGCCAAAGTGAAGAAGGCAGACGTGGAGGCTGCCCTGGCAGCCGGAGCCAACGGCTACATCCACAAGCCCTTCCGGGCCGCGGAGCTGATGGAGTTGGTGGACCGACACCGAGCGCGGCAGGGCTAAGGCCACCGCGGCCGGTTCTCAGGGCAGGCGGGGGTGGAGAAACCGCGCCAGCGCGAACAGGTCATCCCAGTCGAGGCGCTCGAATTCCACGGCCACCCCTTCGGGGTGCAGGCGGGTGACGCGTCCGCGGAAGGCGCGGACCATGTCCCCCGGAAGGGAGACCGCCAGCTGCAGCACTTCGCCTGGCTGGGCGGCGAACCCCACCAACAACAGCCCGGCCATGGAGAGGTCTCGGGCCTGGGCCACCCAGGCCGAGCCTTCCTGGGTGCGGACCTCCACCGCAAAGCCAGCCGGGACGCGCGGGTGCGTCCGCTGCGGAACCTCTGGCACTTGGAGGGAGGGAAGGCGCATGGGGCACAGGAAGCTGGCGTCGGCGCCGGGCAGTGTCGGTCGGGTCTGCTGAGCGGGCAATTTTTCCCTGGCTGGCCAGCCCAGCCGCTGTCCGTGCAGGCGCCGGGCGCTGCCTCGCCACCACCCGTTTTCCAAGGGGGTGGACAGCACCGAGGCGGCCTTTCTGGGGGAAGCCCTCAGGCGGCGCTGCTGGTGCCGCCGCCCTCAGAGGGCGAAGGGTTGCTGCCGGAAGCGCGGTTCACGCGGTCGCGCAATTCCTTGCCCGTCCGGAAGAGAAGGCCTCGCTTCGGCTTGACCGGGATGACTTGGCCCGTCTTCGGGTTTCGGCCCTGGTAGCCGTCGTAATTCTTCACGTGGAAGGCGCCAAGGCCGCGAATCTCAATGTTTTCCCCGCGGCAGAGCGCCTCCTTCATCGCTTCGAAGATGGTCTCCACCGTGGCCTCGGCCTGCTTCTGGGTGATGCCGCGCTTGGCCACCAAGATGTTGATGAGGTCGCTTTTGAGCATGGCGAACTCCCCAGTCGAGGGACGCCGCGAGGGCACCCCCCACCGGACGGCAGGGGTTGCACTCCCAGGGAAGCCTAGCATGCTCAAGCCGGGTTGCAAGCGTCGCCGGGAGACAAGCGGCTGCAACTGCTCAGGAATTTGGCGGAGCTCCCGCGGGTGGCTTGGCGGGGGGCGGAGCCCGGCCGCCCTGCGGGGGGCCTCCCTCGCGGCGGTCGCGCTTTCGGTCGCGGCGCCGCCCTCGGCCGCCTCCGCCACCACCGTCCCTGGGCGGCGGCTCGCTGCGTTCGGGCGGGGCGCCGAGTCCCTCCTGTTGACGCAAGGCCGTCTGCGAGGTGGCGACGCGATGGTCCTCGCCGCTGACGGTCCGGGCGTAGAGGTCGAATTGCTCGCGGTGGTAGCTGCTCTGTGGCCGCACTTGAATGGACTTGTTGAAACGGTCCATCAGGTGGCGGAGTTCCTCGCGCTCCTCCCCCTGGAGGACCCGGGCCACCTCGCCGTTGCAGTTCACCACCAGAGTCGGATCGCGCAGGTTGGGAGCCTCGCGGCGGAGCTCTCGGAAAATGTCGTAGACCACGGTGGTCACCGTCTTCACGACGCCTTCGCCGCCGCAGTAGCTGCAGTCCTCGTGGATGATGCGGCCCAAGGACTCGCGCACCCGCTTGCGCGTCATTTCGATGAGGCCCAACTCCGAGATGCGCAGCACGTTGGTCTTCGCTTTGTCGCGGCCCAGCGCCTCCTGGAGCGTCTTGAAGACCTTGTCGCGATTCTGCGGCTTCTCCATGTCGATGAAGTCGCAGATGATGATTCCGCCGATGTTGCGCAGCCGCAGCTGGTAGACAATCTCCTTGGCCGCCTCGACGTTGATTTTGGTGATGGTCTCTTCGAGGCTTTTCTTGCCGACGTACCGCCCGGAGTTGACGTCGATGGCCGTCAGCGCCTCGGCTTGGTCGAAGATGAGGTAGCCACCACTCTTCAGCCACACTTTGCGCTGGGCGGCCCGTTGAAGCTCCTGCTCGATGCCATAGGCGTCGAACACCGGCTCCTCGCTGTCGTGCAGCACCACCCGGGAGGCCAGCGCCGGGTCCTGCGCCGAGACGAAGGAGAGAATCGCGTTGGTATTCCTCCCGGTCATCCACCACCAGCTGCTCGACGTCCTGGGCGAAGAGGTCCCGGGTGGCCCGCAGGATGAGGTCCAAATCCGGGTGCATCAGTCCCGGACCGCCGCGCCGCTCATTGCGGCGCACCACCTGGTTCCAAATTTCAATCAAAAACCGGATGTCGCTTTCCAGCTTGGCCTGGGGGACGTTTTCCGCGACGGTGCGGACGATGAAGCCGGTCCCCGGTGGCCGCAGGCGGTCCACCGTCTCCCGCAGGCGCCGCCGTTCCTTCTCATTGCTGATGCGGCGGCTGATTCCCACGTGGTCCACGGTGGGCATGAAGACCAGATGGCGCCCCGGGATGCTGATGTGGGAGGTGAGCCTCGCGCCCTTGGTCCCAATCGGGTCCTTGGACACCTGCACCACCACCTCCTGCCCGACTTTAAGTAGGTCCTCGATGCGCGCCGACTTCCGCGTCCGGGCCTTCTCCTCCTCCCGCGTGCGTTCCTCCCGATGCCCGGCCGCCCCCCCGTTCAGGGTGGCTCCGTCCACGCTCCTCCCGCGGGGCGCGGTGCTCCCCAACCGCCGCCGGCTCCGCCACCGCCGCCGACACTTGCAAAAGGCTCGGCCCCGGAGCGTCCGCCGGCGCCGCTGCAGCGTCCAGTCCCGCGGGCGCGGCGGCGGGTGTCTCAACCGCGCCGCCGATGGACGGCACGTCGGCCGCTGGGAGGGCCGGCGCCTCGCCGCTCCCCTCGGCGGCGGCCTTCTGCTGGCTCTCGCCATGGCTTTCGGCTGAAGCATCCTGCACCAGCTCGGCCGGCCCCAGGGGCAGCGGGCCGCCCTCGTCCGTGGCAGGCGTCTCGCCGGCGGAGGCGCCATGTTCGCCGTCGCCAGTGCCGTTGGGCGAAAGCTCGCCTCCCTCAGGCACCTCCGGAACGTCGTCCTCGTGCTCGCCTTCGGTCAGCTCGAAAGCGGCCCGCGCGAAGTCCGGGTCATAGACGACGTCGCTAACATAGAGGAAGGCGGCCTTGTCGAGGCCAATGTCCAAGAAGGCGGCCTGCATCCCCGGAAGCACGCGAACGACGCGCCCCTTGTAGATGTTGCCGACAATGCCCTTGTCCTTCTTACGCTCGAGATAAAACTCCGCGATGTCGCCACTTTCCACGAGCGCGACCCGCGTCTCGCGGCCAGCCGCGTTGATAACCAGAATGCTGCTCATTCTTGAACCCTGCCTGCACACGGCGCGGGGCGGCACCCACCGGACGGGAAACGGCGGACGGCGCTCGCGTCTGCGCGAGGGGAGTGGGCGTGCCAGCTGCGCCGAGGGGCCCTTCGGCCTGTCCGGCCTCGGTACCTGGGGGCAGTGTGGTCACGCGCTCGTCAACTCCCGAAGGCAATGCGGAAGCTCCGCTTTTTGGAGTCTCCCGGATTGCGGTTTTGGCTTTCCCTGGCGGCTTGCTTTCGGCCCGGGCCCTGACGTCAGGGCGACTGCCGAACTGGACAAGAGCGGGGGGAAAAACGACCCGTCTAAAAAATTTGGACGTCTGTGCCCTTGCAAGGGAGCCCGGCCCAAAAGCCGGGGGATGGACCCTTTCGTGGGGGCAGTCCTTTCCAGCACAACATGGTACAGCCGGAGCCGTCTGTAAAGGCCACCTTATGCCCGGGGTGAGGGTCGCTCCACCCGGGGACGCGAACGCCACCGAAGCCTGAGCCCGGTCCACTCCGGCAACAGCTGCGCGCGCCGGTCGTCCACCAGCCCCACTTCCAAGCCCACCTGGCGCACCAGCACCTCATCCAGGGCCGGGGTGGCGTCCGGGCGCCAGGCAATCCACAGCCGGCCGGACAGGGCCAGAGCCCGCACCAGGGCGGGCATCCGCGACACCAGGTGCTTGGCATCGCGGGTGAAGAAGACGACGACGTCCAAGCCGGGCTCGGAGAGAGGAAGCAGCTGCACCCGCTCCGGCAGCGGCTCCAGCGCCTCGGCGAAGCCGGTGGGCGGCTCCACCACGGCCATGCGCGCTCCGGCGCGGATGCCCAGCGCCTCTGGCAACCCGCTGCTCATTCCCCGTCCCTCACCCGGAAGCCCGCCTCGCCGCGAGGCGCATGGTGTACCACGACCAGCTCGTCCACCCGGGCCCCCTGCGGGCCCCGGCGGCAGAAAGCGAGAAGGGCATCCAGCGCCTCGTCGGGACCCTCCGCCTCCAGCTCCACCCGGCCGTCGGGGCGATTCTTCACCCAGCCGGACAGGCCCAGCCGCTCCGCGACGTCCACCGCACTGCGCCGGAAGAAGACTCCCTGGACTCGTCCAGCGAGGATGACGTGGATGCGTCGCTGCGACATTTGTCGAAGACAGGACCTACGCGTTTTCCGCCAGCAGGTCCAGGAAGGCCGCCTCGTCCACCACCTTCACTCCAAACTCCTCGGCCTTCTTCAGTTTACTGCCGGCCTCGGCGCCGGCCACCACCAAGTCTGTCTTCCGCGAGACGCTGGCCGACACCTTCCCCCCCCGCCGCTCGACTTCCTCTTTGGCCTGCTCGCGGCTCATCCGCTGCAGCGCGCCGGTCAGCACCACCGTCCGACCGCTGAAGGCACCTCCACCGCGCGCCTGCGGCGCCACCGGCTGCACCCCGGCCGCGAGGAGGGCCTCGATGTTTTGTTGGTTTTTCTCATCGTGGAAGAAGGCGGAGATGGCGCGGGCCATCTCTGGCCCGACATCCTTCACCCGCATCAGGTCCTCTTCACTGGCCTGGTACAGGGCGCGGACCTCGGGGAAGGCCTCGGCCAGGGTGCGCGCGGTGGCTTCTCCCACGTGCCGGATGCCAAGGGCATACAGAAAGCGGCGCAGCGGCGGATGGCGGCTTTTCTGGAGGGCCGCCACCAGGTTTTGCGCGCTCTTGTCCCCCATGCGCTCGAGGCCGGACAGCTTCTCCACGCTGAGGGCGTAGAGGTCTGCCTGTCGGCGCACCAGGGCTGAGTCCACCAGCTGCGCGCACAGCTTCTCGCCCAGTCCCTCAATGTCCATGCCGCCCCGGCTCGCGAAATGTCGCAAGTGCCCGAGGAGTTGCGCCGGACAGGCAAGTCCGGTGCAGCGGAGGATGGCGCCGTCCTCGTCGATGAGAGTGGCGGAGCCGCACACCGGGCAGTGCGTCGGGAAGACGTAGGGGCGCTCCTCGCCGGTACGCACCGACGTGACCACCTTGGTAATTTCCGGAATGACGTCTCCGGCCCGGCGGACGAAGACCAGGTCCCCCACCCGGACGTCCTTGCGCGCCAGCTCGCCTGGGTTGTGAAGCGTCGCGCGGGACACGGTAACCCCACCCACCTGGACTGCCTCGAGAAAGGCCACCGGGGTCAGTGCGCCAGTGCGGCCGACGTTGACCTCGATGGCCAACACCCGCGTTCGGGCCTCCTCGGCCGGAAATTTGAACGCCACCGCCCAGCGGGGACTGCGCGACACCGTCCCCAGCCGGCGGCGGGCGTCCTCGGCGTCGACTTTCACCACCATGCCGTCCACTTCATAGGGAAGGGCGTGTCGGCGCTCGAGCAGCGCGCGGTGGGCGGCCAGCACCGCCTCGACGCCGGTGGCCAGGCGGTTTTCCGGGTTGACGGGAAGCCCCAGGGAAGCGAGCCAGGCCAGCTTCTGGTGGTGGTAGGCGAAGGTCGGGCCCTCCCAGGGCCCCCCCACCTCATAAATGTAGAGGGACAGTCGACGGCCAGCGGTCACCTTGGCGTCCAGCTGGCGGAGCGAGCCTGCCGCGGCGCTGCGCGGATTGGCGAAGGTTGGCTCTCCCTCCTCTTCGCGGCGCTGATTGAGCCGGCGGAAGTCGGCCTTGCGGAGAAACACTTCCCCCCGCACCTCCAGCCGAGGCGGCACTGCGGTTGCGGTCAGCACCAGCGGGACGCTGCGCTGGGTGCGGAGGTTGGCCGTCACCTCCTCGCCCCAAAGCCCGTCGCCGCGGGTGGAGCCCTCGGCCAGTTTCCCAGCCACGTAGACCAGTTCAACCGCCAGCCCATCCAGCTTCGGCTCGCAGTCGTACACCACCTCACCCGGGCCCAGCACCTTGGTGACCCGCTCGTCGAATTCGCGAAGCCCCGCCTCGTCAAAGCAGTTGGCGAGGCTCAGCATGGGCAGCTGGTGCTCGACGGTGCGGAAGCGCTCCGCCGGGGCCCCGGCCACCCGCTGGGTGGGCGAGTCCGCACTGGCCAGCTCGGGATGCTCGGCTTCCAGGCGCTGAAGCTCACGCATCAGCGCGTCATAGTCGGCATCGGAAATCTCCGGCTCGTCCAGGACGTAGTAGCGGTGGTCGTGGTGGGCGATTTCCGCCCGAAGCCGGCCCACCTGCTCGGCCGCTGGTGCCACCTGGGCGTGGGTAGCTGTCATGTCACTTCCCCCGGGCAATGCCTTGACACGGCGACGGGGCGTCAATAACGTTCTCTAACACCGGGGTACGGAGCGCTTGCTTGCGTTCCAGGGGCCTCGGTTTCCAACCCGTTCCGCAGCTCTTGTACTGCTCGCCACGCAGCAGGTCACGCCCTTTGCAGTTGGGCATGGCCCTTCTGGCGAACGCCCGTCATGCCCAAAGCACGCATCAGCAAAGAGAAACCATCCACCGAGTCTGACCTCGTCGCGGAGACCGCCGCGGAGCCACGCCCCCGCCGCCGGCGCGAGCGCAGCCCCGAAGAGGAGCCTCGCCGCACCGCCCGGGGCGAAGCCGACCCCGAGACGCCAGCGCCCGAGGCCGGCCCGGTGCGTCCGGTGCTGACCGCCATCAGCCGGCCCGTCCGGGACGACGACTTGCATGGGCCGGACGCCGAGGAGTCCCCGGCGCTGGCCGCGCTTCGCCCGGCGGTCAGTCCGCTGGCCGAGGAGCGGCTGGCCGCGGCCACCGTGCTGGGTCCGGACGGCACGCCGATGCAGGTCCTCCGCCTCAATGACTTGAAGCGGATGAAGATGACCGAGCTCGGCAAAATGGCCCACGACGCAGGCATCGAGGGCACCCAAGGACTGAAGAAGCAGGAGCTCATCTTCGCGCTCCTCTCCGGCATCGCGGATAAGAAGTTCGAGGTCCATGCCGAGGGGGTGCTCGAGCTGCTCTCGGATGGCTTCGGCTTCTTGCGCAGCGCCGACAGCGACTACCAGCCCAGCCCGGACGACATCTACGTCAGTCCCAGCCAGGTCCGCCGCTTCGCGCTGCGGCCCGGCGACACCATCACCGGCTCCATCCGCCAGCCGCGCGAGGGGGAGCGCTTCTTCGCCCTGCAGAAGGTGGAGCGGGTCAACTTCGTCGACCCCAACAGCAGCGAGGCCCGAGAGCGAATTCTCTTCGACAACCTGACGCCGCTGTATCCGACGCGCAAGCTGATGCTCGAGCACGACGGCTCGGAGATGACGACGCGAATCATTGACCTCTTTGACCCCATCGGTCTGGGACAGCGCTGCCTGATTGTCGCCCCACCCAAGGCCGGCAAGACGGTGCTGCTGCAGAACATCGCCCACGCCGTGGCGAAGAACCATCCAGAGATTGTGCTGATTGTTCTTCTGGTCGACGAGCGCCCCGAGGAAGTGACGGACATGGAGCGCAACGTGCGCGGCGAAGTCGTCTCCTCTACCTTTGACGAGCCAGCCACCCGCCATGTCCAGGTGGCCGAAATGGTCATCGACAAGGCGAAGCGCCTGGTGGAGCAGGGGCACGACGTCTGCATTCTGCTCGACTCCATCACCCGGCTAGCGCGGGCCTACAACACCGTGGTGCCGCCCTCGGGGAAGATTCTGTCCGGCGGCGTGGATGCCAACGCCCTCCACAAGCCGAAGCGTTTCTTTGGCGCGGCCCGCAACATTGAAGAGGGGGGGAGCCTGACCATCATCGGCACCGCGCTCATCGACACCGGCAGCCGAATGGACGAAGTCATTTTTGAAGAATTCAAGGGCACCGGAAACTCGGAAATTGTGCTCGACCGAAAGCTGATGGAGAAGCGGATTTTCCCCTGTCTCGACATCAACAAATCCGGGACGCGCAAGGAGGAGCTGCTGCTACGCCCCGAGGACTTGGTGCGAGTGACGGCGCTGCGTCAGGTGTTGCATCCCTTCACGCCCATCGACGCCATGGAATTCGTGCTGAAGCACATGCGGCCGACCAAGTCGAACGCCGAATTCCTCGGTTCAATGAACCGCTAGCTGCCCCGGGCGGAATCAGCTTCAGGGCGGCCGCTTTGCTGTGCGGCTACGCCGCGCTCTCCGCACTGGGCTGCGCTCGCTGGCGGACGAAGTCGAAACAGGCCACCAGGACGGCGGCCACCGGCACTGCCACCAGCGCGCCGATGAGTCCGTAGCTCCGCTCGCCGGCCACCAGCGCCACCACCACCACAATGGGGTGGATGCGCGCCGCGCTGCCCATGATTTTGGGGTTGAGGACGTAGGCCTCCAGGGCGTGGATGCCAATGATCCACAGCAACATCGCCAGTCCGGTGCGCCAGCTCTGCGATAGCCCCACGGCGACGATGGGAACCGAGCTGAGGATGGTGCCGAAGATGGGAATCAGGCTGAAGAGGGTGGCGATGGTGGCCAAGAGGAAGGCGAACTTCACCCCGAAGAGCACCAGTCCGGCGAAGGTCAGGGCGCCGTTGACCAGACAGATGGTGACTTGTCCACGCACCACCCCGGCCAAAGAACGGTCGATGCGCTCGACCAGGCCCCGCACGTCCTCAAACCATTCCGGCGGCACCAGCGTCCAGACGTACCGACGGATGGCGACGGCGTCGATGGAAAGGAACGCCGCCAGAAACAGCATCATGAAAAAGGTGAAGACGCCGGCGAACACCCCCGTCACGACCGAGCGGGTGACGTCCACCAGGTTCCCGACGTTGTCGCGCACCAGTCCGGAAAAACGTCCAGCCAGGCTTCGAATCAGTCGTTCCAAGTCAAACTGGACGCTCCAGGACGGGCGGGGGTTCTCGGCATCGGCGTCGGTTCCCTCCAGCGCGCGCTCAGACAGGGCCACCGGGATGCCGCGCTGGGCGAACCACTCCTCGGTGTCCTGCGCCATTTGCTGAATGCGGTCCGGGGTCAGCGACTGAGCGAAGGCCACCGCATTGCCGCTGATGCGGGTCAACTCGCGGTACAACTGGGGGACGATGGCCACCGCGAAGAGGTACACCGCACCGAAAAACGCGGTGTAAATGAGAAGGATGGCCACTGCCCGGGGAAGCCTCCGGCCGAGAACGGACATGCGCTCCAGCCGCCGCGCCAAAGGAGCCACCAGGTAGGCGATGAGCGCGGCCCCCACCAGCGGCAACAGCGCCGAACGAAAGACCAGCCCCAACACCAGCAGCGACAGCCACAGAGTGCCCAACAAAATGGCACGCCGGCGAAGGCTGCGGCGGGGCGGTAGGGCGGAGGTCTCCATGGCGCTCGCGCGGGCTGCCGATGCTTAGAGCACAGTGGAGAGCCATTCAACGCCCGGGACGGGCCAGCCAGTGCCTTCGCACGTTAGAGGGAGGGGCCATGGACGACAGTCGGCTGCTACTGCAGGGCGAGTGGGTGCAAACGCCGCGCACCGCCGAGGTGTTCGCGCCCTGGGACGGGCGGCTCTTGGCCCGCGTGGCCCAGGCCAGTCCGGCGCAAGCCGAGGCCGCGTTGGACTTTGCCCATGGCGCGCGCGGCCGGCTTCAGGCGCAGAGCGCCGGGGCGCGCCGAGCGGTTTTGGAAGGCATCGCCGATGGGCTGCTCCAGCGGGGCCGCGACTTCGAGGACCTCATCTGCCATCAGGCGGGGAAGCCCCGGACGATGGCCCGCACCGAGGTGCAGCGCGCGGAGCAAGTTTTTCGGCTGGCCGCCGCCGAGCTGACGCGCTTTTCGGGAAGCGTCGTCCCGGTGGACTTGGGCCGGGCCTCGGCCGACCTGGAGTGCGAAGTCCGCCGCTTCCCGGCCGGTGTGGTGGTGGGCATTGTCCCCTTCAATTTCCCCCTCAACCTCGGTGCGCACAAAGTGGCCCCCGCGCTGGCGGTGGGAACGCCCATCGTGGTGAAGCCTCCGCCCCAGGCTCCGGGTCCTCAGCTGCTGCTTGCCGAGCTGGCCCTGGCCGCCGGGGCGGATGCCGCCGCGCTGCAGGTGCTCCCCTGTGACAATGCTGTCGCCGAGCAGCTGGCGACGTCGGCCAAGGTGCGGGTGCTGTCCTTCACCGGAAGCGCACGGGTGGGCTGGCACCTCAAAGCGAAAGCCGCGGGGCGCGTCGTCCTCGAGCTTGGCGGCAACGCCGCGGCGTTGGTGTCCCCCGACGCCGACTTGGAGTGGGCCGCCGAGCGCTGCGCCGTGGCCAGCTTTGGCTACGCCGGACAGGTGTGCATCAAGGCCCAGCGCATTTATGTGGAGCGTGCGGCCTATGATGACTTCCTCGCACGCTTTCTCGCCCGCAGCCGGGCCATCGTCGCCGGAGACCCTTCCGAGGAGGCGACGCTGTGCGGGCCGGTCATCGACGATGGGAGCGCCGAGCGCATTGAATCCTGGGTCGCCGAGGCAGTGGCGCAAGGGGCGCAGCTGCTGCTGGGCGGTCGGCGACGGGGACGCCTGCTCGCCCCGACGGTGCTGGTCGACGTTGCGCCCCAGGCCAAAGTCGCCCGAGAGGAAGTCTTCGGGCCGGTGGTGTCGGTGTGGCCGGTGGACAGCTGGGAGGCCGGGTTGGCAGCCGTCAACGCCTCGGACTACGGGCTTCAGGCCGGAGTCTTCACCCGGGGTGCGGCCCGCATTCGCTCGGCATTTCATCAGCTGGAAGTGGGAGGCGTCATCGTCAACGATGCGCCGAACGTCCGCAGCGACAATGCCCCCTACGGCGGGGTGAAGGCCTCGGGCCTCGGGCGCGAGGGCGTGGCCTCGGCCATGGAGGAATTTACCGAGCAGCGGACCCTTCTCACTCGGGTGCGCTAGCGCGGCCGGCTTCCAGCCGGGCCAGGACGCGCACCATCTCCGGCCGCTTCACCCGGGCATGGGTTGCCTCTCCCAGGCTGAGCAGCTGTTCCACCAGCCAGCGGCTGATGAGAAGGAGGGCCGGACGGTCCGCCGGGACGAGGCCGGCCGGGCCATAGCGACGGTTGCGGAAGTAGTCATCCACGGCGTCGGTGGCGCGCTCCAAATCCCAGCGGGCGAGCCTCAGCGCTTCAGTGAAGACGGCCTCGGCGGGCCGGGGCGCACCGGCGGCCAGCAGCTCGGCAAAGCCGCGGCCGGTGGCGACGTCCAACTCTTCCATGGGAAGCGGCCAAACGTCGAGTTCCTGGCGCAACAAGCTCGCTACCTCCAGCAGAAGCTGCTCCAACAGCGGGACGGGCTTTTGCTCGAGAAGGCGCTCCCAACGACCAGGCACGGGGGAAACTAAAGCAAAAAAGAGCACGGCCCACCTGGCAACTGATGGACGCGCATCGGGCGGCCTGTATCCACCGCCTTCCCCCGGGCGTATGGAGGCTTTCCCCCAACAAAGGAGCCCACCCATGGTGTCTGTCGGATTGCTGGTTCGCCTGGAGGCCAAGCCAGGCAAGGAAGCGGACGTCAATCGGTTGCTACAGGCTGGCCTGCCGTTGGTGCAGGCCGAGCCGGCCACCACCGCCTGGTTTGCCATTCGGATGGGGCCCACCACGTTCGGAATTTTCGACGTCTTCCCAGACAGCGCTGGACGCCAGGCGCACCTGGCGGGCCGCCTCGCTGCCGCGTTGCTGGCGAAGGCCCCGGAGTTACTGGCTCAGGCGCCCACCATTGAGCAGGTGGACGTGCTTACTGCGAAACTGCCGGCCTAGCGTCCCTAGGGGCCTTCAGCTGGCCTCGGCAACCCCCTCTTCGGCATGAAGCGGCGCGGCCAGCACGCGCTGCACCACCTGGTATGCCGAGCGGGCGATGAGGAAGTCCCGGTGGCGGAGGCCAGGCAACTCGACGTTTTTAGACTGCTCGCCTCCCAGAACAGGCAGACGCCCAGAGGGAAAGGGCGTGCAGCCGTCGGCGCGCGAGTACACCGAAACCAGTCCCACCCCGGCCGGCCAGGGGCCGAGGTTGAGCCGACGCAGGAAGGCCGAGCGCGGCGTCATCTGCCAGACGCTGGGGGCGAACCAACCCACGGTCGCGCAGCCCAGGTAGGCGAAAGGTGTCCCCTGGTGCGGCGTCCCAAGCGTCACCAGGGTGCGCACCCTTTCATGGCCCCCCAGCCGCTCGATGTAGTAGCGGCCGATGAGGCCGCCCTTGCTGTGGCCAATGATGCTGAGCGGCCCCAGCGGGTAGCGCGCGTACAGCCGCTCCACTTTGTCGCGCACCAACTCCGCACTCTGGTCAATGCCGCGGCTGTTGAAGACGCCGCCCAAGCCGCCGAGGTCGATGGAGAAGACGCCGTAGCCGTCTCGGCGAAGCCGGCGCTCCAGAACCTCGCAGCTTCGCCGGGTGCTGAGCAGTCCGTACAGCAGCAGCACCGGCCGCGGGCAGATGGAGAAGTCGGTGCGCCGCCGGACGCGGTTCCCCGAGGGGTCGAACCGAAGGTAGCCGCCCAGGTACCGGGCCTGACGCCGCCACCGCGCCACTGTGCTGCTCCAGCTGCTCACCTTGCAGAGGGCTTGCAAGAAGCGGCGCAGCGCAGGTGTGGGCGATGGTGGACGAAACGGTCGCCTTGACGCGTACTGGCAGTGCAGCATTGCATGCGAGAGGGGCCGAGCTGGCCCGCCTGGCACAGGCCTGGAGTGAGTCATGGATGACTGACCCGCGCACGATGACACCGCAATGGCCGGTGCTCCAGCTCCTCATTGGCGGCCGCTCGGTGTCTCCTCTGGAAGGGGGGCGCCTCTCGGTGACCAACCCCGCCACCGGCGAGAAGCTGCCGGATGCGCCAGCCGCCAGTGCGCGCGACGTCGAGGCTGCCGTCGGCGCCGCGCGGCAGGCCTTCGACGCCGGCGCGTGGCCGAGGATGAATGCCGGCGAGCGGGGGCGACTGTTGCGCAAGCTGGCCGATGCGCTGTGGGAGCGGCGCGAGGAATTCGCGCTCATCGAATCTCTCAACAACGGCAAGACCTTCCGGGAGGCCCTCAGCGGCGACGTGGCCCCCGGCGCGACAACGCTGGCCTACGCATCGGAATGGGCCAACAAATTTCTCGGCCAGGTGGTGCCGGTGGACGGGCCCTTTCTCACCTACGTGTTGCGTGAACCGGTGGGCGTGGTCGCCGCCATTGTCCCGTGGAATTACCCAACCAGCCTTGCCTGCTGGAAGTTGGGGCCGGCGCTGGCCACCGGCTGCACGGTGGTCCTCAAGCCGTCCGAGCTGACGCCGTACACCGCGATGAAGCTTGGCGAGTTGGCACGCGAGGTGGGCCTCCCGGATGGCGTCCTCAACGTCCTTCCCGGTGAGGGCGAGCCGGCGGGGGAGGCGCTGGCCCGCCACCCCGGGGTGGACCAGGTGGCCTTCACCGGCTCCATCCGCACCGCCCGGCGGCTGCTGCATGCCTCGGCGGACAGCAACCTCAAACGCCTCTCGCTCGAGCTCGGCGGGAAGAGTCCGCAAATTGTTCTGGCCGACGCGGACTTCCCAGCGGCTGTCGAGGCGTGCATTTGGGGCATTTTTGGCTGCAAGGGGGAGGTGTGCAGCGCCGGTTCCCGGGTGCTGGTGCAGGCGGAGGCCTACGAGGCGTTCGTCGCCCAACTGGCAGAGCGCGCGCGCCGGCTGCGGTTGGGGGACCCACTGGACCCGGCGACGGAGATGGGGGCCCAAATTTCCCGGCGGCAGATGGACACCATCCTCGGCTACGTCGCTTCGGGGAAAGCGGAGGGCGCTCGGCTGGTGGCTGGTGGCTTCCGGGACGTCGAAGGGGACAAGGCGCGCGGAAACTTCGTCCAGCCCACCGTCTTCGCCGACGTCCAGCCCGGAATGCGAATTGCGCAGGAGGAGATTTTCGGTCCAGTGCTGGCCTGCCTCCGGGTGGCCGACGCCGCCGAGGCCATCCGGGTGGCCAATGCGAGTCGCTACGGCCTCGCCGCCAGCCTCTGGACGCGGGATGTGGCCCGGGCCCACGCGCTGGCGCGGCAGCTGAGGAGTGGCGTGGTGTGGATTAACTGCTTCAATGAATTCGACGACGCGGCACCCTTCGGAGGCGTCAAGGAATCCGGCTGGGGGCGGGACCTCTCCCAGCACGCCTTGGAGAATTACCTGTCCACCAAGACGGTGTGGACGCGTTTGCCAAAAGCTTAGCGGGGCGCGGTGAAGCTGCCGCCGTCGGAAGCTGGCTTGACCACTTGGCCCACCACCGGCGGGAGCTCCTCACTGGGGACGAAGTCCAGGGATTCCAGCACCACGTGCCCCGGGAGGCGAAGCTCGATTGGGTCGAAGTTCGGACTGGCCATGTCCACCACCTGCGAGGCGAGGGCCGCCGCTTCCAGACGCTGGTCTGAGAAGAGGACGCGGACGCGCACCCGGCCTTCGTCGGCGGGGATGCGAAAGCGACGTCCCATGACGGGTTCGCCGGCCGGACAGGGGACGGAGCGGTTGCTTTGGGTCATCGTCATCTGCCGCGTCACGCCTTTGTCCGACTGGGTGTAGATGAGGCAGTACGGCAGTTGGTCCGGCGCGGGGATGAATTGCACGGTGTTGCCCGTCACCGTGCGGATTTCCATCCGGTGAGCAACTGGCGGCGAACTGGGTTTGGTGTTGCAGGCCCCCAGAAGCCCTGCTGCGCCGAAGGCCACCACTAGCGTTCTGGCCATGGGGTTCCTCCCCTTGTGCTCTCGGAGAATGTCGGCTGGACGTCAACGGCGTTGGTAGACGACTACCTGTGGCGTCTCGTCAATGTAGAGACCCATGACCGGGCGAGTCGTGCCGAAGGCTTGCCAGACTGCCACCTCCTGCTCGCGGAATTCCTGATGGTACTGCACCACGGCGACGTCCGCATCCGCCGGACCATTGGCGGCCTGCAAGTCTGCCCGAAGCATCCCGTTGCGCTGGTAATCCCGAAAGGACACCACCTCATGAAGCCAGATGCGTGCGCCGCGGGGCGCATGCGCATTTACCCACCCCAGCACACCTGTGACGTTGTTGCTCCAGTACTGCCGCTGCATGCCCAGCGAAGCAGCGCCCGGGGCGCCGCCGGCCAGCTCGCCATAGGCACTTGTGCCGTACGGGTGGAAGTGGGCGGTCAGCGTCGCTGCCGGAAGAAGAAGCAGTGCCCCCACCAGGGGCGTCACCGCGAGCGCTGGAAGCCACCGAAGCCGCGGCCCAAGGAAAGCGGTCAGCCCTTCCCCGGCGACTTGCACCTGACGTCCGGCCAGAAGCGCCAGAAAGGGCATGGAGGGCAGCCAGTGCTTCACCCCGCCGAAGTGGGGCACGTCCGGAAAGGAGATGAGGACAATGGAGGCGAGCGCGTTGACTCCCACCAGCACCTCCGCGGCACTGGCCGGCGCGCTGATGCGCGCGCGCCAGGCGGCCCGCAGGTCGGCCAGCGCACGGGCGCCAAGCGACAGCAGCCCAACGGCCATCGGCGCGAGGACTGAGAGGGGCAGAGTCAACGCCGTCACCACCAGCACGTAGGTGACGGGAAAGGGCGGCTCCCGCAGCACCGTGCCGAGGTACGTCCAAGCGTAGTGCACATGGGTTGCGTGAAATTCCAGGTAGGCCGCGAAGCGGTCCACCGGGTGGTACCAGAGCCACGGCCAGACCAGGTACAGCACCGCCGGGCCCAACAAGCCCATCGCGCCGAGGGGCGCCACGGCGCGAAAGGTGGGGCCATCGGTGTGGTACAGCCGGACGCCGAGCCGGATGAGCGCCGCGGCCAGCAGCACCACCACCGCCGTCGGCGGGCTGAGGAAGTTCCAGCTCCGAAGAAGGCCCTCGGGGGTGAGGAGCAGGGCCAGAAGCCCGAAAAGCGCCGCTGCCGCAGCCACCAGTCCAACCGCCTGTTGCAAAATCTTGCGAGCCGCGGGCTTTCCGCGGCTCGCGCTGACGGCCCGTGCGATGACGAAGGGCAGCAGCACCGGCGGCAGAAACAGCGCGTTGTGCTTGGTGGCCACCGCTGCTCCCCACAGCAGTCCCGTCCACAGCCACCACCAGCGGTCCGTCTCAGCGCGCCAGAAGGCGTACACCACCAACAGCCAGAAAGCGGCCACCGGCATGTCGAAGCAGGCCAGGTGCGCGTGGAAGAAGTGGCGGGGGACAGCGAGAAAGCACAAAGCGGCAAACAGCCCAGCACGGCGCCCATAGAGGACGCTGCCCCAGGCGTGCAGCACCGAAGGAATGCAGGCAGCCAACGCAAACGCCGGAATCCGGAAGCCGGCGGCTGGCCGCACCAGGCCCAGCGACTCGTGAAACAGCTGCCAGGACAGGCCGAAGAGCAGCTTCATGCCCAGCGGGTGCTCGTGGTTGAAGTCAAAGGCCTGTGTGGTGACGGCTTCGCTGACCGCCCGGCCGGGCGCCGTCAGCAGATAGTGCAGCCAGCGCACCACTTGCTCGCTGGCGGCGAAATAGACGGTCTCGTCGCGCACGAACCCGACCGCTGCCTCGGTCGCCCACAACAAGGCGAAGCCGCAGAAGAAGAGCGCCCAGGCGATGCGTCGGTCGGTGCGGCTGGGGCCCCGAGTCACGGAGCGGCCTGCGGGGCGTCCAGGGCCCGAAGACGAATGCACGCCTCGCGCTCGTGCGCTTTGTCGGACTGGACGCGCAGCCGGAGGCGGTGGGCGCCGCCCGGCGCCTCCGAGACGACGAAGCCCTCGGTGCCGGACGGCACGACGACAGAAGTCAGTGGGGCGCCGGTGTCGGCGTCGGTCACTTCGGCGTGAAGGGGGGTCCGCTCATGCTTCCAGGCGTGCTCCCAGATGATGCCGGCCTCCAAGCGGAGCTCCGCCGCTGCCGGCACACCCTCAAAGGTGACTTCCACCGCCCCCGGGCCACCGGGGGGAATGATGAAGAGGCAGCGGGTGGGGCGGTACAGCACCTCGTGCAACCCCGACTCGAGCCGGACTCCACCCGGGCATTGAAAGCTCGAGCCCTGGCGGACACATTCCGTTCGGCCTGCGCCCGGGACCTCCACCGCCGCCGAGGCCGTCCCCAGCGCCTCGGCTGCCGAGAAGCGCACCGGTCGGGCCCGCCCGTTTCGGTACAGACGCAGGACGAGTGAGCCAAACCGGCGTTCTGGGCCAAGCGGTGTCCGGCCGGGGGAGAAGCCGCCCGCGAAGGAGGCTTGCCGGGTGTAAGGCAGCGCCGGCTGCGACAGCACCCAGATGCGCGGATGCTCGAGCAAGGCGTCGGTCTCGTCCCCCAGGTAGCCGGTGACGGGAAGGCCCGGCGGCAGAAAAAGCCGCGCGCGCTCCGTCCACCAGGGATGGAGCAGGACCACGTCGCCGGCGACAGCCTCGCGGGCGAGGACGTCGGCGACGGCGCCCTCGTCCGTGTCCTTGGGCAGCACCGTTGGCAACCAAGCTTGAAACGCCAGGGCCAGCACTGCCACCAAGACGAAGCCCACGGCCTCGGCAGCGGCCAGGCGGACAGAAAGCGGCTTAAGACTTGGCAAGGCGGATTTTCTGCTCGCTCTTCTCGCGGCAGAAAGTGTCGAAGGTCGCGTCGCCCGCGCTGAAGGAAGGAGTCCAGGGCGGATACATGGCGCAGCGCGGGTCGAGGCAGTGGTGCACGTCCCAGCAGTGGCCAAGTTGGTGCATCGCGTAACGGGCGACGAGCTTCAGCGAGGCCTCGACGTCCTTCATGCCATGGGTGGTGATGAGGGCGCGCTGGCCGCCGTACTCGGCGAAGCCTTGGGTGGGTGCCACGCCGGACACCAGGTTTCTGTCCTTGAGGGGACGGGCCGTCAGGTACAGCACCCGGTCGTCGGCATACACCCTCGGCGACGGCGCGGCACGGACCAGGGCCGCGGCGTCAAACGGCGCCGTCATTCCGGCAGGGACGGCCATCTCCCCGGCACTGTCGCAGCCCACGCCGAAAGCCTGAAACAGTAGCCGGCACAGCCGTTGGATGACCGCCGGGTCATAGGGGTCGAAGCTGACGACGCGAATCACCGTTTTCTCGCTCGCTTGGGGGTGGGCTTCTTCGGCTTCGCAGGCCGACTCTTGGTGGGCTTAGCCGCCGGCTTCGGCTTGCTCGCAGCCCGGGGCTTGGCTTTGGCCGGCGGAGGCTTACCCTTGGCGGCTGCTTTTTTCGCCTTGGGCTTCCCCGTGGCCGCCGGCGGTGGTGCCAGCGCCTGCACCTCCTCGTCGGTGGCCTCGGCCTCCGCCTGAGCCTCTTCCGGCGCCAGCTCGAGGTCCGCATCGAGGTCAAGCATCTCGTCGCCCAGGGCCTCGAGGTCGCCTTCCTCTGGGGGCCGAGCGAACTCCTCCACGGTGCGCTTGGGGCGCTCGCGGCCGGGGGGAAACAGCACCAAGTCAAAGGTGTCCTCGGCATCGCAGGGCGGGATGTCGAGGGCGGCGGACAGCTCCGCCACCAGCAGGTGGCGGGCGTTGTCGTACAGCTCGCGTTCCTTGGTGGGCAGCGGGCGCAGCTCGCTGAGGACGGCCAACCCCTTCACCACTTCGGCGAGCCCCAGCACGCCCCCTTGGCTCATCCGCTCAACGTTGGTGCGGGCGCGCTGCTTCCAGTCCAGGGTGGCCCGGTCGCTGTCGGAGCGCAGGAAGTCCACCACCTGCTCCACCTCGGCACGTCCTGCAATCTTGCGCACGCCAATCGCCTGAACCTTGGCCTCCGGCACCATCACCAGCGCGCCGTCTTCCTCCCGGCGCAGGGTGACGAAGGTGAGGCGCTGACCGGCCACCTCCTTCGCCTCGACGCTCGTCACGCGGCAGACGCCCTGGTTCGGGTACACGACGCGATCGCCCACGGCGAGCTTGAGGGGCGGCGCTAGGTCGGGCATGTCGGGCCCGGCTTCCTACACCATCGGCTGCGGCCCCGCCATGCCTAGGGTGGCTGCCCTGAAGGCCCCCTTTGGCGCCGAAAACACCGCCGGCGAAGAAAGTCACCCGCTGGACCAGGTCAGGCCGGCGCAAGCGCCTGGGGCCCAGCCTTCAGGAAGCTCCAGGCCGACGCACCACGCTCTCCGCGGGTGCGGTGGGCGCCGAAAGGGTGTGGCTTGTCTCGGTGTCCGCAGCGGTCGGAGGGCCGCCCCGGCGCCAGTTGGGCAGCTGCTCGAGGACGCGGCGCGACGGGTGTAGCTCGACGCCGTCGGCCCGCAGTTCCGCCTCGAAGAGGAAGGACATCAGTTCACCGAGGGTGCGGCTGGAAACGCGCACCCCGGTGTGGTGGAGGTGGTCGGCCAGTGCGTGCCCCAGCCCGTCGGCGCTGGGGTAGCGGCCCTGCGCCGAGAAGGCCATGGCGGTGAGGATGATGCTCTCCAGCTCTGGCGAGAGGCCCGGATTGAGTGCCTGCGGCGCGGGGAATTGTCCGCGCAGGATGCTCTGCATGGTCTGCACCATTTTCCCCTCGTGGGGGAGGCGGCCGCAGCACATCTGGTAGAGGACGACGCCGGTGGCGTAGACGTCGGTGCGTAAGTCCACCTCGTCGCCGCGGGCCTGCTCCGGGGAGAAGTAAGGGTATTTGCCCTTCACCGCGCCTTCCCGCAGCTCGGAGTCCGTCGCACCCCGAGCACGGGCGATGCCGAAGTCCACCAGTTTGACCTCCCCCTCGTAGCCGATGATGACGTTTTGGGGAGAGACGTCGCGGTGGATGATGTGGAGGGGCTGGTGAAGCTCGTCGGTGCGGCTGTGTGCGTACTGCAGCCCCTTGCTCATCTCCATCGCGATGAAGTCGGCGTATTCCTCCGGCAGCCACGGAAGGCCAAGGGCGTGTGCGCGCCGGATGACTTTAGAGAGGGGCTGGCCGCGCACATATTCCATGGCCAGGTAGTACTCGCCGTCGACTTCGCCGAAGTCGAACACTTGGGCGATGTTGGCGTGGCTCAGCGAGACAGCAATTTTCGCCTCGTTGATGAACATCCGGACGAAGTCGCGCTGGCCGGCAAAGGCCGGGAGGATTTTCTTCACCACCACCGCTTTGCTGACGCCGGCAGCCGCCACGCTACGCGCCCGGTACAGCTCGGCCATCCCGCCCACGGCGAGGCGCTCCAAAAGCTGGTAGCGACCGAACGCGAACGGCGTTTCCGGCATGGTCCGCGAGCGTAACACGCAGGGCACGGGGCGCCCGGCCGGGTGGTGCGTGTGCCCCGAAGCAGTTGAGCAAGCGCCCGAAATTCCGAGTCGCCCAATTTCGGGCGTTCCGCTTGCGGTGGAACGGCTTCAACCGCCTACACTGCTGCCGCGAGATGCGCGCTTGGTGTCTCTTCGGTTGGGTGGCGCTGCTTGGCTGTCAGCGGCAAGAGGCGTCGCCACCCTTGAAGGCGCTTGCGCCTGCGCCGCTGGCCCCGTTGCAGGCCAGCGTGCCGCCCGGCGCCGGACGTGAGGCCGCCTACCAGGTGGAGGCGGCGCCGGTCTGGGGCGATGCCATCCCGGCGGGCGCCGTCCGCCTCAAGCTGGCCGGCAACTCGGTGCAACTGGGAGGCGCCCACTTCAGCGTCGACACCGCCGAGGGTCGCGCCGGCCTTCTGGCGGCGGTCGGTCACGCCCCGGCGTTGCTGGTCCCGGACGCCACGACGTACCTGGCGCAGCTCGCCCCACTGCTTGCTGCGTTGGATGACGGAGGCACCCAGACTTGGCTGCTTCACCCCAGCGGCCAGGTGGCCTTCCACCTTTCGCTGCGCGATGGGCCTGCGTTCGCCGCTTGGTTGCACCAGCCCGAGCAGGGCGCGCTGCGCATCATCCAGCGACAGGACGGGCTTGAGCTGGTGAGTAACGTGGGGAAGCTTCCCGGGGGCGATGCCAATGGACCCACCGTGCCGCGCCGCGGCGGTCAGCTGGACGTCGCGCTGGCCCGCGAAGGGATGGAGCGGCTGAAGAGCCGGTTTCCACAGGCCGACGCCCTCTGCGTGGTGCCCTCCTTTGGAACCGAGTTGCGTGAGACTGCCTCGGTGCTGACGGCGGCTTGGGAAGCTGCAGGCCACCCTCTGTTTACCTCCCTGTGCCTGGTGTACCCGCGCCCGTCCGGATGGCGCGGGGGGCCGGCCTCGCGTTAAGAGGCGTGTCGGTTGACATCCAAGTCAGTCCCTAGAGGTGCCCATGGCTGCCGTGCTTGAGCCCACCGCGTCGCTGGCCCACTCGCTGGGGGGGGGCTTCCTCCTCGAGGAAGTGGGTCACCGCCCCATCACCACGCCCGAGTCGCTGAGCGAGGAGCAGCGACTGTATTGGAAGACGGCGCTGCAGTTTTGCCGGGAGCAGGTGCTGCCACGGGCGGCGGCCATCGAGGCGAAGGACAATGCGCTGCTGGTGTCCTTGTTGCGGCAGGCGGGGGAGCTTGGCCTCCTCGGGCTCGACCTCCCGGAGGCCTATGGCGGCCTTCAGGCGGCCAAGACGACGTCGATGCTGGTGGCCGAGGCCAACGGGCTGAATGGCAGTTGGAGCGTGACCTTCAGTGCCCACACCGGGATTGGCACGCTGCCCATCGCCTGGTTTGGCACTCCGGAGCAAAAGCGGCGCTGGCTTCCGGCCCTCGCCAGCGGCCAGAAACTGGCCGCCTATGCTTTGACCGAGCAGGGCAGTGGCTCGGACGCGCTCGGCGCGAAGACCAAGGCGGTCAAGTCGGCGGACGGGAAGTCCTGGGTGCTGAATGGTAGCAAGCTCTACATCACCAACGCCGCCTTCGCCGACGTCTTCGTCGTCTTTGCCAAGGTGGATGGGGACAAATTCACCGGCTTCGTGGTGGAGCGCGGCACGCCCGGGTTCACGGTGGGTCCGGAGGAGCACAAGATGGGCATTCGCGGCTCCTCCACCTGTCCGCTGTATTTCGAGGATGCGCGCATCCCGGTGGAGAACGTCCTCGGGGAGATTGGGAAGGGGCACAAAATCGCCTTCAACATTCTCAACCTCGGTCGGCTGAAGCTGGGAGCGGCTGTCCTGGGGGGCATGAAACAGCAGCTGCAGAATGCGGTGCGCTTCGCTGCCGAACGCAAGCAATTCAATACCGCGATTTTGAAGTTTCCCCTGCTGCGCGAGAAGTTCGCACGCATGGCCGGCTCCATCTACGCGGTGGAGTCGATGTGCTACCGCACGTCGGGCCTCATCGACGCGGCGCTGGCCAACGCAGACCGCTCGGCCGACGACTACGACGCGAAAACAATCGCCGCCCAGGAGGAGTTTGCGGTGGAGGCCTCCATCCTGAAGGTGGCCGGCAGCGAGGCCTTGGGGCAGGTCGTGGACGACGCAGTGCAAATTCACGGGGGCGCCGGCTTCATCGAGGACTATCCGGTGGAGCGCGCCTACCGCGATGCACGCATCAACCGCATTTTTGAAGGAACCAACGAAATCAACCGGATGCTGGTGACCGGCATGCTGCTCAAGCGCGCCGCGAAGGGAGGCCTGCCGTTGTTTGCGCACGCCGAAGCGGTGGAACGCGCCCTGGCTGGCAAGAGCGGTCCAGCACCGGCCGGCCGCGACGCCCTGGGTGCTGCGGCGCACACGGCTGAGTCTCTCAAGTGGCTCGCCATGGCCGCCCTCAAGGCGGCGGTCGAAGCCTTCGGCACCGCGCAGGAGCAGCACCAGGAAGTGCTGGGTGCAGTGTCGGACGTCATCATCGACGCCTACGCGGTGGACTCGATGGTGACCCGGACACGGCAGGCGGCTGGCCCGGGCGGCCTCGAGCCTGTGCGGGTGGCCCTGACGGCGGCCTTCGCCGTCGAAGCGCACGCGCGGGGGATTGAGCGGACCCGGCGCGCGCTGTGTGCCTGCGCCGAAGGCCCTGCGCTCGAGCAGCTCCTCAACCGCATTGCGCCCCTCACCCAATTCCGTCCTTATTCGCCGGCGACGCTGCGGGAGACGGTGGTGCAGGCCATCGAGACCGCCGGGGGTTACCCGGCGGCAGTCGGGTAAGGGCGCTCCTCAGGAGCGACGCCCCCGGCTGTGCTGACCTGGAGGTCGGCCGACGGCGGCCTTAAAGCTGTGGATGAAGTGCGACTGATCGAAGTAGCCGAGTTCGAGCGCGATGCTTGCCCCATCCGCAGTGGGTGCCCGCGTCAGTTGTTCGGCCGCTTGGTGAAGACGGTAGCGCTGAAGCACCCACTTCGGGCTGACGCCCACCGCGCGGTCAAAACGGCGCTGCAGGCTGCGCACGTCCAGACCGACGAGAGCCGCCGCCTCTTGGACCCGAGCAACGCGGGTGTCCCAGGCGAGGCGCTCGACCAGGTCCCGCAGTTCAGTCGTTTCCGGAGGCATCGCCGGGAGTCGTTCTTGAAGGAAGCCCTCGGCAAGCGCGACGCAGCGTTGGACGTCGCTTGCTTCGAGGAGGGCCTTCTTCCAGGGGTCGCTGTCTGGGCCGAAGACCGAAGCCAGGCCCACCACGCGGTCTCGAAGCCGTGACAGAGGCGCTCGCAGCACGGGGTGGAAGGCCGCCGGGCGGAACTTGATGCCAAAGACGCGGCCTTGACCTTGCAGCCGCCGGCGGAAGAGGCGCGTCTGGACGCCAGCCACCAGGGCGCGGCCTCGCTCGAAGAGGAGCTGCACGCAGGGGTGCGGAAGCGTCTCGGCGAGGAAGGCCGACTTTCCTCGACGGTCCCAGTGCACCATCCAGAAATGCGCGATGAAAGGGGCCAGCTCCGGACGCGGGGCAACGCGCTGGTAGGCAACTCCCGCCGCATCGGCGGGCGGTGACAGGACTCCTCGGGACACCTCAGGGGGCGGGCCTCTCAACGGCTTCTTTGGAAAGCGTCCAGCGGGTGTCGCATTTTTACAAGCCGGATTGCGGTTGGCCGGACTATGGCCGTTCCCATCTCCACGGTTGTCAGCGGGGAGCGAGTGAGGAGCGGGCAAACATGCATGTCAGCGGACCATTTGAAGTGAAGTTGACGCCACAAGGCCCAGAGGAGCGGGCCAACGGTTCGACCCTGGGCCGGCTGTCCATCGACAAGCAGTTTCACGGCGCGCTGGAAGCCGCCAGCCAAGGCCAGATGCTCAGTGCTGTCGCCGAAGCCTCGGGTTCTGCCGGCTACGTGGCCGTCGAGCGCGTGACTGGGACGCTCGGCGGGCATCGCGGCAGCTTCGTGCTCCAACACTCCGGGACCATGTCGAAGACGGCTTCCCAGCTGAGCATCACCGTCGTGCCAGACACGGGCTCCGGAGGGCTGGTGGGCCTGTCGGGTGCGATGGGCATCCGGATTGTCGAGGGACAGCATTTCTACGACTTCGACTTCACACTGCCCGACGCTCGCTGAACCGGGACGGCAACGTCACCCGGGCGTCCCCGCCACGTCAGCCGCATTCGCGCACGGCCACCACCAACACGGCCAGGAAGAGGGCCCACCACACGAGGCCCAGCACCCACCACCTCCGTCCTCGGCGGGCCGACACGGCACTGGAAAGCGGAGGTGGAGTGGCCAGCTGCACGGCTTTTCGACGAAGAAGGCTAGCGCGTCCGGGCGTCTGCCGGGGCGTCGTCCAGCAGGGGTACCCCCGGCGGAATTCCAGACGCCACGCCCCGAAGCGGATTTCAGCCCTACGGCATGCGCTCCACGGCATGAAGCCCGAAGCGCAGCTCGGCCTTCCAGGGGCCGGCTGGGAAGCCGTCCAGCACCAGCACGCGGTCGAGCGCGCGCAGGGTGTCCGGCAGCAGTCGGCCGAAGCTAATGCCGAGCGCCGGCGGCATTCGGGGGCGGGCGCTTCCGGCCGTCATCCACACCACCTCGCCGTGGAGGAGAATGCTGCCCGAATCCAGCCAGACTTCAATCAGCACCGGTGAGCCCATCTGCGCGCGGGACGGCAAGTCCCCGGCCTCCAACTCAACGCCGGCGCCACCTCGCGACAAGTCGCGCACACTCCACAGCGTCACCAGTCCGGAATTCTCCTGCGCTCGCAGGTGCACCGGGACGCGGGGGTAGCGGCGGACCTGCTCGTCGCGGTGCAATTCAAAGAGGCGACTGAGCACCGCGTCCAACCCACGCCGGCTCCGTCCCGGCAGGTAGCGGATGCCCAGGACGTATTCACCGTTGGCCGCCGAGCGCACCTCCACCACTTCGCCGGTGACCTCCACCGGCTCATGCACGTCCGGGGCGACCAACTCGAAGACGAAGCGGGTTCCTCGCTCGAGGGGCTTGCGGCTGGGCAGCGAAACCCCGCCCTTCCCGACGCTCCGGGTGAACGCCTGCAGCAGCGAGGTGGGGCTCCGGTAGGACACGCGGAGCCGCACGGGTTCCATGGCTTTCCAAGCTCTCGTGGTGGCGGGCGAAAGACAAGGCGGAGCCATGGATGGATTTTCTGCTTTTGGCCGGGAGTGGTAAGAAGTGGTAAGGAGCGGATCAGCCGTACCCCCTTACCCAGGACGGGCCGTGTACCCATGTTTCGGGGCGTCTTCGACCACCAAATCGACGCGAAGGGGAGAACCAGCCTCCCGGCGCGCCTCCGCGAGACGCTGCTCGGCAGCTACGACGACCGCCTCATTCTCACCACGGCCCTGGACCGCTGCCTGCACGCCTACCCGGTGCGGGAGTGGGAGCGCCTCGAATCCACACTGGCCGACCGCAACCCCATGGAGCCCGGCGTGAAAACGCTGATGCGGTTGTACGTCGCCCCGGCCCAGGAGTGCCCGTTGGACCGGCTGGGCCGGCTTCTCATCCCACCCTCGCTGCGCGCGCACGCCCAGCTGGAGAAGGACGTGGTGTGGGCGGGAATGGTGCGCGTCATTGAGTTGTGGAGCCGCGAGGGATGGGGCCAGGCGCAGGCCGAGGCCCGCTCGGGTGTGGATTCTCAGGACGTGATGCGCGTGCTCACCGAGCTGCGCCACGGCAAGGAGCAGACGTGAACGACGTCGCAAGAAAGTCCACGGGCAGTCCGCGTTCGCGGTTGCGGCTACGCCACACCACGCTCGGCTTGCGCGGGGAGCTGGACCAGGCCGCGCTGGCTGAGCTCGGCGACCGGCTGGTGCGCCTCTTCGACCAGGCGTGCGTTTGGGTGTTGCTCGACTTCAGTGCGGTCGAGCACCTCGACTACCGGGGGGTGGCTGCGCTGGCGGCCCGGGCCGCGGCCTTCCGGCACGCCGGGGGCGACCTCAAGGTGTGCGGCTTGTCGCCCTACCTGCAGGCAGTGCTGCGCGCCGGCGGCGCCGATGGGGCCTTCGAGGTGTTCCGCGACGCGAGCGACGCGCGTGCCGCGATGACCAGCCCCTTCGAGGACGGGTAGCCGCGACCGGGCAGAAGCGTGGAGTTCGCGCACCAGACGGTGCTTCGCGACGAGGTGGTGGACGTGCTTGCACCCAGAACGGGACAGAGAATTGTCGACGCCACCCTCGGCGGCGGTGGCCACGCCGAAGCGCTGCTCGAGCGTGGCGCGGAAGTCATCGGCGTGGACCGAGACCCAGCTGCGTTGGCCGCGGCGAGCGCGCGGCTGGTGGGCCGCCCTCTCTTTCGCGCCCTGCGCGGCAACGCCGGGGACCTCGAAAGGCTGCTTGGGCCCCTCGGCCTCTTGCCGGTGGACGGCGTCCTGGCCGACTTGGGCGTGAGCAGCCCACAGCTGGAAGACGCAGCCCGCGGATTTTCCTTTCAGAGCGACGGCCCGTTGGACATGCGGATGGGGCCCGAGGGCCAGACGGCAGCAGAGGCCATCGCCGGCGCCGACGAAGCCACCTTGGCCCGGGTGCTGAGGGAACTGGGCGAGGAGCCCTTTGCTCGGCCCATTGCTCGCGCCCTCAAGGCAGCTCGGCCCACCACCACCCAAACCGCAGTGGAGGCGGTGAAGCGGGCGGTGCCCCGCCGCGCATGGCCCAAGCGCGTCCACGTTGCCACCCGCACCTTCCAGGCCCTCCGCATTTGGGTCAACGATGAGTTGGGGGCGCTGGAGCGTCTGTTGGAGGCCCTTCCGCGGCTGCTTCGGGTGGGGGGCCGCGCTGCCATCATCAGCTTCCATTCGCTGGAGGACCGCCGGGTGAAGCAGGCCTTCCGCGCGTTGGAGGGGCGGTGCACCTGTCCCCCGGGGCTTCCGGTGTGCGTCTGCGGCGCGGGTGGAAGCTTCCGCCCGCTGACGCGCAAGGCGGTGAAAGCCTCGGGCGCGGAGGTGGCCAACAACCCGCGGTCTCGCAGCGCCCGGCTCCGCGCGGTGGAGCGACTCTCGTGAGCGGCCACCGGCTCCGCAGTCGGCGCCCGACGCTGGGTGTCGTCCTTCGCCAGCTGCTGCCGGGCGCGCTGGTGGCAGCCCTGGTGGCAGCGGTCGGCATTCTCCACGTGGCCGCTCGCACCGAGGTGGTGGACACCGGCTACACGTTGAGCCACCTCGAAGGCGAGAACCGCTCCCTGCTGCTGGAGAATGACCGGCTGCGGCTGGAGTTGGGCACGCTGAAGCGCTCGGAGCGTCTCGAGAGGCTGGCCCGAGAAAGCCTCGGCATGGCCCCACCTGCACCGGGCGCCATCAGCGCGCTGTCCCAGCCAGGGCCAGGGCCGGTCCAACGCGCCGCGCGCAACCGGCCCGTCGCCGTGGCCGGTCGTCCCTGAAGCCTATGGCAACGGGGGGCTACAGCCCGGCCCGCGGGGCTGGGGACGCTGCCACCCGTTGGGTGCGGCTGCGCGTGGCGATGATGGGCGGCCTTTTGCTGTTGGGCCTTGCCTTGGCGCTGGCGCGGGCGGTGCAACTGCAAGTCCTCCAGTCCGCCCAGCTTGGGCTGATGGCCTCCGACCAGTCCTCCCGCGAGACGGAAGTCCCAGCCCGCCGTGGGGAAATCCTCGACCGTCGCGGAGTGAGCCTCGCTTCCAGCGTCGAGGTGGACTCGCTGTGGATTGACCCCTCGCAGTTGGGGGACCCGGCTCGGGCCTCGGCGGACTTGGCCCGTGTCCTGCGGCTGGACGCCACAGAGCTCACCCAGCGCTTCGCGCGCGCTCACCGCTTCGCCTGGGTCAAGCGCCAGGTGACGCCGCCAGAGCTGGCAGCCGCCCAGGCCCTGGGCGTTCCGGGGTTGGGCGTCACCAAGGAGCCGAAGCGCTTCTACCCACAGAAGGAGCTGGCGGCGCAGGTGCTGGGGGTGGTGGGCAAGGATGGCCACGGACTGGAGGGACTGGAGCTTGCCTTTGAGGACGAACTGTCCGGCATTGGCACCAAGGTGGAAGGCATTCGCGATGCCCGCGGCCGCAACGTGTTGCTCGACGGCGCGCCCGGCGCTCAGGCCCGCGAGGGCGCCAACGTCACCCTGACGCTGGACCGCACGCTGCAATACACCGCCGAGAAGGTGCTCGACCAAGCAGTGGCCGAGAGCCAGGCCCTCAGCGGCATGGTGGTGGCGCTGGACCCCCGCACGGGGGAGCTGCTCGCCGTGGCGCATGCCCCGCGGTTCAACCCCAACTCAGCGGGCGGCGTCAGCCCAACCGTGCTGCGGGACCGCGCGGCATTGGACGTCTTCGAGCCGGGAAGCACCTTCAAGGCCTTTGTCGCCGCCGGTGCCCTGGAGTCCGGAGCGGTGCGCGTCGACGAGAGTTTCTTCTGCGAGAATGGCGCCTGGGAGGTGGGCAAGCACGTCATCCACGACACCCACTCCCATGGCTGGTTGACGCTGCCCCGCATCCTCCAGGTGTCGTCCAACATCGGCATCGGCAAGGTGGCGCAGCGGCTGGGCCGGGAGGGGATGGTCCGCACGCTGCGCCAATTTGGCTTTGGCGACCGCTCGGGGCTAGCGCTGCCGCACGAGGGTCGGGGCTCTGTTCCCTTCCCGCGCGCCGAAGTGGCCTTGGCCACCCAGGCCTTCGGCCAAGGGGTGAGTGCGACCGCTGTCCAGGTGGCAGCAGCCTTCGGCGCCCTGGCCAACGGGGGCGTTTTGATGCGGCCCTACATCGTCGCGCGCGTGACCGACGCGGACGGGGTGGTGCTTTTGGAGAACCAGCCCATCGAGGTGCGCCGGGTGGTGTCTGAGAAGGTGGCCCGCACAGTGGTGTCGATGCTGGAAGGCGTGGTGGGCAAAGAGGGAACGGGCGCGCGCGCCCACATGGAGGACTACCGGGTGGCAGGAAAGACGGGCACCGCACAGAAGCCGGACCCGGTGGCGGGCGGCTATTCCGAACGCCGCATCGCCAGCTTCGCTGGGCTGGTGCCGGCGGAGGACCCGCGGCTTGTCGTCTTGGTTGTCATCGACGAGCCCAAAACGGACGCCTACGGAGGCTTGGTCGCGGCCCCGGCCTTCAAGGAAATTGCCGCCGCAGCCCTGCCTGGCCTGGGGGTGGCGCCTTCGCGGGGGCCGGCGGCAGTCGCCAAGGCCCCGGAGGTCCGAACGCTGCCCTTCAGGACACCAGCGGTGCAGGGAAAAGGGGAAACGACTTCGGAGGAGACGCTCACCGAGCGCCTCCAATCCGGGGCGGTGGCCGTTCCGGACGTCCAGGGACGGGTGGGCCGAGAGGCGGTGTCACGCCTGCTGTCGCTGGCGCTGGAGCCGCGGCTGGTCGGAAGTGGGCGTGTGGTGGCGCAGAGCCCGGGCCCCGGGGCCAGGGTGGCCAAGGGCGCGCGGGTGACTCTTGAGTTGTCCGCCGTCGGAGACTCGGAAGCTGCCCGCTAGCGCGTCCCTCCGCTTGCTTCACTCGGGGCGGGTCCTCGACCTGGTCCGGCCGCCCGGGGGGTGACGGCCACTTGAGGAAGGCATGCGACGCCGCCGACGGGCACCCCAGTGGCCCTCCCGGCACCGCGTGCCGGTGCGGGCCCTCGTCTGCCGGCTGGCTGGGGCCGGTTGCCCTCCGCTGCCCCCGGCGCTTCATCAGCAGCAAAAGATGTCCCCGCGGAGACAAAGCGGCTGATAGAATTGGCCGATGGCTAGGTGGGTCATGCTTCGACGAGCCGTTTCGACGGGCCCCCGCGCCTTGACCGCTGTGTCCACGCTGTCCGTCTCACGGTGTCTCACGGTGTAATTCGTCGTCTCTAAACCCCCGGAATGTCTCGCAGTCGGTGAGTTTCGCCCACCCCTCCGAGGGGGCCTTACCAGACTAGGAATCCTGATGAAGTTGACAGACGTGTTGGCAGGTGTGGGGGCAGAGCAACTCTCGGGCTCGCGGGCCTCCCTCGATGTCACCGGGGTGGCGCACGACAGTCGGAAGTTGCGGCCGGGTGACCTCTTCGTCGCCATCCCTGGTGCGACCCACGACGGGAGCAGCTTCGTTGCCGAAGCCAAGGCCAGCGGCGCGGTGGCGGTGCTGGCGGAGCGCGCGGTGGTGGCCGACCTCCCAGTCTTCAAGGTGCCGTCTGCCCGGCGCGCGCTGGCGGAAGTTGCGGCCAATATTTATCGGCGCCCGGCCAATGAGTTGATGCTTCTCGGCGTCACCGGAACCAATGGGAAGACCACCACCGCCTACCTGCTCGAGTCCATCTGCTCGGCCGGCGGCGCCGCCGTCGGCCGCATCGGCACCATCGAGGTGCGCTTCGCCGGCCGGACGCAGCAAAGCCCGCACACCACGCCCGACGCCCTGGCGCTGCATGCCCTCTTCCGGGAGATGCTCGACGCAGGTACCGACACGGTGGTGATGGAAGTGTCGAGCCACGCCCTCGACCAAGACCGGGTGCACGGCCTCACCTTCCGCGCAGCGGCCTTTACCAACCTCTCGCGCGACCACCTCGACTACCACCCCGACATGGAGGCGTACTTCCAGGCGAAGCGAAAGCTCTTCAATGACAACCTCTCTCCGGGAGGCGTTGCCGTGGTGAATGGGGACGACACCTACGCCGCGCGCATTTACAACGAAGTCCGCAACGCGCGACGAATGGCCTGGAAATTCAGCCGCACCGGCACCGGCGAGATTTCCGCGGCTGGGGTGGAGCTCGGGCTGGACGGCATCCGCGCGACGTTGAAGACGCCCGCCGGCGACATCCAGGTGAAGTCCGCGCTGCTCGGCCCGCACAACCTAGAAAACATCCTCGCCGCGGCGGGCATGGCCCTGGGGGCCGGTTTCGGCCGACGGGACGTCCAGGAAGGCATCGAGCGGGTGAAGCGTGTCCCTGGCCGCATGGAGCGGGTGGAGGAAAATGGGCGCGTCGCGCTGGTGGACTACGCCCACTCCGACGATGCGCTTCGGCGCGCGCTGGAAGCCGCGCGCGCCCTCTCCAAGGGGCGGCTGATTGTGGTCTTCGGCTGCGGCGGGAACCGGGACAAGGGCAAGCGCCCCTTGATGGGACAGGTGGTGGCGGAAGGGGCAGACTTGGCGGTGGTGACGAGTGACAACCCCCGGACCGAAGACCCCGCGGAAATCATTGCCCAGGTGACGCCCGGCCTCGAGAAGGGTGGACTGCGCCGCATCAGCGCGGGCAAATCGCGCAGCGGTGAGCGCGGCTACCTGGTGGAAGTCGACCGGCGAACTGCCCTGGAAACGGCGGCCTCGCTGGCCCGGCCGGAGGACGTCATTCTGGTCGCCGGCAAAGGGCACGAAACCTACCAGGAAATCGGTACCGAGCGACTTCCCTTCGACGACGTCGCGGAGACCCGCGCCGCGCTCGCGAAGCCCGGACCGGCCTAGGGGAGGCGACCGCTCAGGTGGCGTCGTTCACCCCGGCTGACCTTCTCGAGGCGACCTCAGCCGAGGTGCGTTGCGCCCCTTTGGCGGCGCTCTTCAGCTCGGTCTCGACGGACTCGCGCACCCTGGAACCGGGGGCCCTCTTTGTCGCCCTGGAAGGCGAGCGCTTCAACGCGCACGCCTTTGTCGCCTCCGCTGCGGCCCGTGGGGCGGCCGGCGCGGTGGTGCGCAGCGGTCAGCCCCTTCCGCCCGTTCCGCCGGGGTTCGGGCTCTTCGCGGTGGAAAGCCCCCTGAAGGCGCTGGGGGCATTGGCGCGCCTTCACCGCCGGCGCTTTCGGCTGCCGGTCGGCGCGGTGGGAGGCAGCAACGGCAAAACCACCACCAAGGAGATGGTGGGCAGCATCCTCTTGGCTGGCGGCCCGGCGCTGAAGACGGAAGGCAACCTCAACAACGAAGTCGGCCTGCCCTTGACGCTGCTCCGCCTCACCTCCCAGCACCGCGCCGCCGTGGTGGAGCTGGGGATGAATGCGCCCGGGGAAATGGGGCGGCTGGTGGCCCTAGCGGAACCGGACGCCGGCGTGCTGACCACCATCCAGCCCGAGCACCTTCAGGGCCTGGGGAGCCTGGCCGGAGTGGCCGCTGCGGAAGGAGAGCTGTTTTCGGGCCTGTCCGCGAGCGCCACGGCGGTGGTGAACCTGGACGAGCCACAGGTGGTCGAACAGGCCAAGAAAGCCCAAGCCCGATGGCTCACCTTTGGGCGAGATGGGCGCGCAGATGTACGCCTCGAGGGGACGCGGTCGCTTGGCCGCGCCGGGCAGGAAGTCCGCCTGCGGGCAGACGGCCGCACCCTCACTGTCCAGCTGGCCTTCGTCGGCGCGCACAATGCCCACAATGCGGCGGCGGCGGTGGCCCTGGCCCGAGCGCTGGGGGCCTCGGTAGAGAATTGCGTCCAAGGACTCTCCTCAGCCCAGCCGACCGCCCGCCGACTGACTGTCCTGCAAGCGCCGGGCGGCCTCACCGTGCTGGACGACTGCTACAACGCCAACCCGGCGTCGGTGCTGGCCGCCCTGCAGACGGCGCGGGAGCTCGCCGGCACCGGACGGGTGGTGGCCGTCCTCGGGGACATGCTCGAACTCGGCACCGGGGAGGCCGAGGAGCATCGGCAGATGGCCGAAGTGGCTTCCAGGCTGGCGGCAGTGCGCGCCTTCCTTGGCCCGCGCAGCGCCGCCGCGGTGCCCGCCGAGGAGAATCCGGAGGCGGCACGGTTCGTGGAAGTGGAGCCGCTTTGGGAATGGCTCCGGACACGGCTGAGGCCCGGGGACGTCGTCTTGGTGAAGGGAAGCCGGGGCATGCGCATGGAGCGGCTGGTGGAACGACTGACTGGGACGGCTGCGGCCGCCGGGCACTGAATGCTTTTTCTCCTCTACGAGGCATTCAAGGACAGCCACGCGGGGCGCTTTCTCAACTTTCTGCGCTACCCCACCTTTCGGATTGTCGCCGCTGGGGTGGCGGCGCTGCTGATTGGGCTGCTCTTCGGCCGAAGCGTCATCGCCCAGCTGCGGGCCACCCAAGGCGAGGCAAACAACGTCCGGGAGGACACGCCGGACCGACACCAGACGAAGAAGGGTACGCCCACCATGGGCGGAGCACTCATTCTGGTGTGCGTTGCGCTGGCGACGCTGCTCTTCGCTGACCTGCGCGAGCGCGTCATTTGGGTGGCGCTCCTCTGGACGTTGGGCTTCGGCTTCATTGGCTTTCTGGACGACTGGCTGAAGCTGTCCAAGCGCAACTCCAAGGGGCTTGCTCCAAGGAAGAAGCTGCTGTTGCAGACACTCTTCTTCGTGGTGGGGATTTTTGGCATTTTGTGCACCTGGCAGGGTGGGACACCGCACCTGCTGGTGGACACCCGCCTCACCCTGCCCTTCGTCCCCACCCGGCACTTCAACCTGGAGTTGGGCTGGGCCTACCTCGGATTCGCCTGGCTGGTGGTGGTGGGGGCCTCCAACGCCGTCAACCTCACCGACGGCTTGGACGGGTTGGCCATTGTCCCCACCATCGTCGCGGCCCTCACCTTCTCCATCTTTTGCTACGTGGCTGGCAGCGGCCTCTTCCTGGCGGACTGGCTGCCCGCCGCGGGCGGCGGCGGCCTGAAGCTGGTCAGCGTTCCGCTGTGGCGCTACCTGGGCATCGCCCAGGTGGTGGGCGGCGCCGAGCTGGCCGTCTTCTGCGCATCCATCGTGGGGGCCGGCATTGCCTTCCTCTGGTTCAACGCCTACCCCGCCTCGGTCTTCATGGGGGATGTCGGGGCGCTGGCCCTCGGCGGAGGGCTGGGCGGCTTGGCCGTCCTCAGCAAGCAAGAGGTAACGTCGGTTTTCGTCCTCGGCGTCTTTCTCGCCGAGTTGCTCTCGGTGATGATTCAGGTGGCATCCTTTCGCCTCACCGGCCGGCGCGTCTTCCGGATGGCACCCGTCCACCACCACTTCGAGCTGAAGGGCTTGAGCGAGCCCAAAATCATCGTCCGTTTCTGGATTGTCTCCATTCTCTGCTGCGGCGTGGCGCTGCTCACGCTGAAGCTGCGCTGACTGGGGCCAGGGAGGGCCACCCCACGTCAACTGCCTTCCCAGTGTTGTCCGGCCGCACGGTGGAGGTGTTGGGGGCGGGCAAGAGCGGCCTGGCCGCCGCGCGACTCCTCGGACGGGCCGGGGCGCGCGTCACGGTGCGCGACGCCCAGCCGCTGCAGCAGCTTGGGCCAGCCTCGGCCGCGCTGTCCGCCAGCGGGGCGGTGCTGCGCGCCGGGGAGCCACTGGGCACCCTGGACCTGGGAACGCCGGCGCTGGTGGTGGTGAGCCCGGGGGTGCCGCTGTCGCTGCCCTCGCTCGCCCAGGCGCGCGGCCGGGGAGTCCCGGTGTGGGGGGAGGTGGAGTTGGCCGCACGCCTGCTGGCCCCAGGTGTCCCGGTGGTGGGCATTACCGGCACCAACGGCAAAAGCACCACCACCGCGCTGTGCGGCGCACTGTGCGCCGCAGGCGGCCTTCGGCCCTTCGTCGGTGGAAATCTTGGGACGCCGCTTTCCGAGGCGGCCGAGGCCGAGCCACCCGGCGTCTACGTGGTGGAGTTTTCCAGCTTTCAACTCGAGGGGCTGCAGACGCTGCGCGTCCACGCCGCCGCCGTTCTCAACCTGACGCCGGACCACCTCGACCGCCACCCCTCCCTCGAGGAATATGCCCGGGCGAAGGCCCGCATTTTCTTGAGCCAAGAGCCAGCGGATGTGGCGGTGCTCAACCTGGACGACCCCTGGACGGTGCGTCTTGCGGGGCAGCTCCGGGCGACGGCCCGTGGCTTCACCCTGGACGAGCGCACCACGCTGCCCGGCGGCTTTGCCGGCGCAGCGGTGGCGTCGGGGGACGGCTTCCGGGTGCTGAGCGAGGACCTCTCCTTCCGAGTGGCCAACCGCGCCCTGCGCGGGGCGCACAACCTGCAAAACGCCATGGCGGCCACGCTTCTGGCGCTGCATGTCGGCGTGCAGCCGGCGGACGCCCAGCGGGGCCTGGACAGCTTCCCAGGCCTCTCCCACCGACTTGAGTCCATCCGCGTCCTCGACGGCGTCGAGTGGGTCAATGACAGCAAGGCCACCAATGTCGACGCGGCGGTGGTGGCGTTGAAGGCCTTCCCACCGGGAAGCCGCCTGTGGCTGCTGGCCGGCGGCAAAGGGAAGGGCGCCCCCTACGGGCCTCTGCGCCAGGCGGCGGGCGGAAAAGTCGCTGCGGTGCTCACCCTTGGGCAGGATGGCCCCCTGATTGAAGAGGAGTTCGCCACGCAGTTCACCGTCCACGCCTGCGGCACGCTGGAACGGGCGGTCACCCGCGCCCGGGAACTCGCTCGCCCCGGGGACGTGGTGCTGTTGTCTCCCGCCTGCGCCTCGTTTGACCAGTTTCTCAACTTTGAAGACCGCGGGGACACCTTCCGCCGCTTGGTGAGGGCGCTTTCATGAGGTGGCGTCAGCCCTCCCAGGCGCTTCCCGACAGCCGCACCGAGCCGGTGCGGCTCACAGTGGACCCAATTCTCCTGGCCGCAGTGCTGGGCCTGCTCAGCCTCGGACTGGTGATGGTGTATTCGGCCAGCGCGGTGATGGCACTTCAGAAGACGGGAAGTGGCTTCTATTTTCTGCAGCGACAGCTGGTGGCAGCGCTGGTGGGGTTGTTGGCCATGGCCACCGCGCTGAAAGTCGGCTACCGGCGCCTGGCGCGGCTGGCCTACCCGCTGCTGGTGGTGACGGTGCTGCTGTTGGTGCTGGTGCTGATGCCCGGGGTTGGGACACTGGTGGGCGGCGCCCGACGATGGATTCGGTTTCCCGGAGTCAGCATCCAGCCGGCCGAAATCGCCAAATTCACCTGGGTGGTGTACTTGGCCTACAGCCTGGCCAAGAAGCGCGAGAAGGTGGCCTCCTTTAGCATCGGTTTCCTCCCCCACGTGCTGTTGGGAGGGCTGTTGGTGGTGTTGTGCATGGCCCAACCGGATTTCGGAAGCGCGGTGGAGCTTTTGGCGCTCCTCTTCGTCCTCCTCTTCGCCGCCGGCACCAAACTCTCCTACCTCGTTGGCTCGGTGCTTCTCGCGCTGCCACTGGCCTACCACGCCGTGGCCCACTCTCCATACCGCTGGGCGCGCATCAAGGCCTTCCTCGACCCCTGGGCGCACCGACACGACGTCGGCTACCAGGTGGCCCAGTCCCTGATTTCGGTCGGCTCGGGAGGCTTCTGGGGCCTGGGGTTGGGCGAGAGCCGCCAGAAGCTCTTCTTTTTGCCGGAGGCCCACACCGACTTCATCTTCAGCATTGTGGGCGAGGAGCTCGGCCTGTTCGGCGCAGCCGCCATGGTCCTTCTCTACGCCGTCATCGTCTGGCGCGGCACGCGGGCCGCGCTGCATGCCTCGGAAACCTTCGGCACTTACCTTGGCCTCGGGTTGACCGCACTGCTTGGGGTCCAGGCGGTGGTCAACATGAGCGTCGCCATGGGCATGCTGCCCACCAAGGGGCTGACGCTGCCCTTCGTCTCCTATGGAGGGTGCTCGCTGGTGGTGTCGATGACGGCCGCCGGCGCGCTGCTCAGCCTGAGCGCCGCCACTGCGCCGATGCGCTCCGGCGCGGTGCGACGCCGCCCGCTGTCGGAAGCGCCGGCATGAGGATGCTCATCGCCGGTGGTGGCACGGGTGGCCACCTCTTCCCCGGCATCGCGCTGGCCGAGGAATTCACCACCCGCCATCCCCGAAACGCTGTCCTCTTTGTCGGCACGCGGCGCGGACTGGAGGCGCGGGTGGTGCCGGCTTCGGGCTTCTCCCTGCAAACCATTTCCGCCCGCGGCCTGAAGGGCAAGCGGGTTGGCAGCTTTCTTGTGGGGCTGCTGCTGCTGCCCTGGTCCTTCTTTGAGTCGTGGCGCATCCTCAGCCGTTTTCGCCCGGACGTGGTGGTTGGGGTGGGAGGCTATGCCAGCGGCCCGGTGGTGCTGACCGCTTGGCTGCGGCGCATCCCCACCGCCATCCAGGAGCAGAATGCCTTGCCCGGCTTCACCAACCGGGTCCTGGGGCATTTCGTCCAGGCCGTCTTCATCGCCTTCGAGGAGTCGCGCGCCGCCTTCCCGGCGGCCAAGACGCATCTGGTGGGAAACCCGGTGCGCCGCAAGCTGCTCGACAACTACCTGCGCAGCAAGTCCGCGCACGACCGGTTTGAGGTGCTGGTCCTCGGCGGTTCCCAAGGAGCGCACGGACTGAACGTGCGGGTGTTGGAGTCGCTGGGCTTCCTCACGGACTTGCGGGAGGCCGTCGACTTCGTCCACCAAAGCGGAAACGCAGACTTGCCGGCGGCTCGCGCCGCCTATGCCGGCGCCGGCTTTCGCGCCGACGTGGTGGATTTCATCGCCGACATGTCGGCCGCCTACGCCCGCGCCTCGCTGGTGGTTTGTCGCGCTGGCGCTGGCACGGTGGCCGAGCTGGCCATCTGCAAGAAGGCCTCGGTGCTGGTGCCTTTTCCGGGCGCCACCGACGACCACCAGGCAGTCAACGCCCGTGCCCTGGTGGCGGCCGGGGCGGCCCTCATGTACCGCGAGTCGCAGCTCACTGGCCCGGTGCTGGCCGACACCATTCGCGAGCTCTACCAGCACCCCGAGCGGTTGCAGAAGATGGCGCGGGAGGCAGGACTGCTCGGTCGGCCGGAGGCGGCGCGCGAGCTGGCCGACGTGTGCGTTGAGCTGGTGGACCGAGCGCGCGGCCGCGCTGCGCGTCGGCCCTCCGAGGCCCCCGGGAAGTGACTTCCCGTCCCCAGGCCAGCCTCTTCAAGACGCGCCACGCGGCCCGGGTGCACTTTGTCGGCATCGGCGGCATTGGCATGAGCGGCATCGCCGAGGTGTTGCTCAACTTGGGCTACCAGGTGAGCGGCAGCGACCTGAAAGAGTCGGACATCATCCGGCGGCTACAGAAGCTGGGGGCCACCGTGGCCATTGGCCACCGCGGAGAAAACCTCGGCGTGGCGGACGTGGTGGTGACGTCCTCGGCGGTGCGTCGGGACAACCCTGAAATTCTCGCCGCCCATGCGCGAAAAATCCCCGTCATCCCGCGCGCGGAGATGCTGGCTGAGCTGATGCGGCTCAAATACTGGCGTGGCCGTGGCCGGTAGCCACGGGAAAACCACCACCACCTCGATGGTGGCCACGGTGCTGAACGCGGCTGGGCTGGACCCCACCGCGGTGGTGGGTGGCAAGGTGAATGTCCTCGGCAGCAACGCCAAGCTCGGCAAGAGTGACTTGATGGTGGTGGAGGCCGACGAGTCGGACGGAAGCTTCCTGCGGCTTCACCCGTCCATCGCTGTCGTCACCAACGTCGACCCCGAGCACCTGGACCACTTTGGGACGGTGGAGGCGTTGCGCCAGGCCTTTGTCGAGTTCTGCAACCGGGTGCCCTTCTACGGGCTCAACGTTCTTTGCCTCGACCATCCCAACGTCCAGGCGCTGCTCCCCGGCGTGGAGAAACGCTTCGTCACCTACGGGACGACGCACGCCGCAGATTACCGGCTGGAAGGGGTGACGCTGGACGGTTTTACCACGCGTTTCCACGCCTTCCGTCGTAGCGAGGGCTTGGGCGAATTCGCGGTGCGGATGGTGGGTGCGCACAACGCCCTCAACGCCCTGGCCGTGATTGCCGTGGCCGACGAGATGGAGGTGCCCTTGGGGGTGGTCCGCAAAGCGCTGGCCGGCTTCGAGGGAGTCCAGCGCCGCTTTACGGTGCGGGGGGAGGTGGACGGAATCACGGTGGTGGATGACTACGGCCACCACCCGGCGGAGGTGATGGCCACGCTGGCCGGCGCGCGCGCTGCGTTTGGACGGCGACTGGTGGTGGCCTTTCAGCCACACCGCTACACGCGCACCAGGGACTTGCTGGCGGAGTTTGCGCGCGCCTTCAACGACGCCGACCTGGTGGTGGTGACGGGCATTTACGCCGCCAGCGAGGAACCCATTGCCGGGGTGAATGGCGCGGCGGTGGTGGAGGCGGTGCGGGCGCACGGGCACCGCGACGTGACGTACGTGGAGAAGCGCGCCGACGTCGCCGCCGCATTGCTGCCGCGGCTGGAGCGAGGGGACCTGGTGCTCACCCTTGGCGCGGGCGACATCACCCAGGTGGGGCCCGAGCTGCTCGAGCTTCTCAGCGCGCGGACCTAACGGGACTGGCGGCACCCGGGGCAGCCGTCGGCCGCCTCAAATGTACTGGGGCCATCCGGTGGGGTGGGCGCGCTTGTAGCCGCGGTACCAGCGGCACGCGGGAAGCAGCACCACCACCGCACCCAGCGTCGCCAAGTATGTCGCCAAAAGGCCGGCCTTCTCGTAGAGGCCGAGTGCCAGCGCGGCCAAGTCCAAAAGGTGGACATGCAACAGGTAATAGAAGAGGGCCGTCTGGCCGAGCAGCACCAGGGGCCACCAGCGCAGCCGGGCGGCGAAGGCGAGGGCCAACAGAAGCGCCGCCAAGCCGAGTTCGAGGCCCCAATAGGCGAGACTGGGCGGGTATTTGCAGACGTGCAGCCACTGCACCACCGACCCGTCATGCCGGTAGAGGCCCATGTTCCCAAGGCCGTTGAGGCCACGCAGGACGAAGTACAGCGCCAGCAGTGCCAGTCCCCACGGAACGAGGAGCCGCACAGCGCGCTGGGCTTGGCGCTGGGCCGGCTGCGCCAAGAGCCATTGGCCGAAACAGAAGCCAATGGCCATGGTGCAGAGCCAGGGAAACAGTGGGTAGCCGACGATGAAGTGCTTCCAAAAAAACCCAGGCGCAAACAGTAGAGAGCCGAACACGGCGCTTGGCCCCTGAAGCGACGCGGCCCAAGCCGCGAGGGGCTCCGAGAGGAGCCAGCCCACCAGGCCGAAGGCAAGGAGCCAACCGACCGGGAGCCGGCGCAGGGCCGCCATGCACACCATGCCCATGCCGAGGGCGTAGAGGACTTGAAACAGCAGGACGTGGGGCCCGACGAAGGCAAGCGACATCCACAGCTCCAGCGCAGTGATGAGGAGGCCACGCAGGAGGATGTGGCGGTCGATGTCCCCTGGCGAAGCGCCGCTGCGAGTCCGACGCGCGATGCTGAGCGCCAAGGAGGTGCCGGCCAAGAAGACAAAGGTCGGGGCACACAATGTGCGATGCCCACCGGGTGAGGAAGTCCGCGGCTGGCAGCGGGTAGCGGTCCGACCTCACCGAGTCGGTCATCAGGCGGCCGGCGTTGAAGGCGTGGCTTGCATGGTCCAGCGTCATGAGCACCATCACCAGCCCGCGAAGCCAGTCGATGGCGATGAGACGGCTCTCTGGAACCAGCGCTTCAGCCTTCGCCATCGAAACCTCCTCCAACGGGGGGCGGGGGACTCTCCCACAGCCCGTCCTCGATGGGGGGCAGCGCCCGAACGCAACTTCAACGCGTGGGTAGCGGCGTACCCGCGGGGGGGGCCATTGCGCCGGGGCGTGGGCCCGGTGGACGCTTCAGCTTTTGAGGATGCCCTCCGTCCGCTGCCTCGCACTCGTGCTGTCTGGCTACTGCCTGCTGGCCTGCGCCGGGCCGCCCTTCGCTGCTGCCAACAGCTGTTCCTCGGCGGGGATGACGTTGGAAGCCTCGCGCACCGTCTTGTGCTCGGGGGTCGACACCATGGTGCAGCGCAGCCAAGCGACGGTGGTGCCGCCCGGACTCTTCAGCCAAGAGCAGTTTAACGGGGCGGTCTCTGGCCTCACGGTGTGGCTGTGGCCGGACGCGGACACCATTCCGGAGTCCGCCTGCGACGATGCCACCGGATGCCTGCTCCTCGGCGAGGCCACGGTGTACCTCGCGGACCACGGCGCCTCCTTCACGCACGAGTTGATGCACCGACTCGACGAGGAGCGGGGCGTCCCGGACGACGCCAACAAGGCGCACCTCGGCTGGGGACAGCGTGGTGCGCTGCCGGACGCAGGCACGCACCCCTGTCAGCCTTGGGCCTCGCCGCCCTGTCTCGACGGCTCCTGGGAGGATGTGGCCTTCAGCGCCCACGTCACCCAGGCCTTCGAGGGAGTCACCGACGGCCTCTAACGCACGTCTAGGGCGATGACAGGAGTACCACCGCGGCGGCCACTGCCGCCGGCAGCGCCTGGACGAAGAGGATGGCACGGCTCACCGTGGCGGCGCCGAAGAGGCCCGCCACCAAGACGCAGCCGAGAAAGAAAAGTTTGAGTTGGAAGCCGAAGGGCTCGCTCGCGAAGAGGCTCCACACGAGACCGGCGGACAGGAAGCCGTTGTACAGGCCCTGGTTGGCCATGGCCGGTGCCGCGGCACGGGCTGCGGCCTCGCTGAGGTGAAACGTCTTCAGCCCAATGGGCTTGGTGAAGAGAAACATCTCCAGCACCAGGAACCAGAGGTGCTCAGCGGCGACGGCCAAGACGCAGACTTGGGCGAGCACTTTCATGGTGGAGACATTTCCTTGGGTCGCAGGCCGCGTCGCCTCCCATCCAACCATGCCCACCCTGCGCGTCGCAGCGACTTCTTCCTGTCGCAGAGGCCCCCGGTGCGGGGGGCGCGCAGCCGGGGGGTGAAGGTCCGTTGCGTGCCAGGCGACAAGTCGCCGAGGGCCCGTTGCCTCGGGGGCGACAGCTTTCGGCGTCCTCGCGCCGGAGTCCCCAATTTTCCTGGCGTTTCCCAGCGGCACACCTGCTGCACAAGGGGGCCTCGACCGCAGCGAATTCCCGCTCGGCCGAATCAGGAGTCTCCCCATGGCACCCCCACGCCATTCTTCACCCAGGTTGTTTCTCGCTGTTTGCTGCCTTGCCTCGAGCATCGCCCTTGCTCACCCCAATACCAGCCCGCGTGCGCGCTCAAGCGTGATGTGGGCGGAGGGCGTCCGTTCCGGGTCCGGCGGTGGTGCCGGCGGAGGGGCGCGTGGCTTCGACTGGCTCGAGTACCTCAAGAACTTCTTGGCTCGGCAGGCGGCGATGGTCGCCAAAGGCTTCCGCTAACACGTCAAAGAAGTCCACAGCTCCTGGGTCTGCCCATCCTTTTGCCGAACGGTAGAAACGGCAAAGTGGTGGGCAGACGACTGTCGTTACTGAAGGACCACGCTGCCCAGGGCCGAATGGGTCTGGACCTGGTCTGCCAGGTTGAAAACGGAGAAGCCTGCGTCAGCGACCAGCTGGTCGACGTTGGAGGGATTCGAGAAGCTCCACACCCCCCAACTGGCTTTGCCGAGCGCTGGGACGCCGAAGGTGGAGAGGTCCGGCAACGTCACCGAAGGCTGTGTCGTGTACACGGAGATGTTTCCATCCCCCTGGATTTGAAGAAAGTAGAGCGAAGCGCCAGCCACGGGGCTCCACTGAAACGTGGAAGACGCCTGCTGGACGGTTCCAAAGTTGGCCGGAGCTTCCAGCATCGGTGGTGTGGGGAACGTCAGCTGCAAGAGGCCGCCGTCAAAGGACGCGACGCGTTGAGTGACCTGGTACCCGGCGTTCATATCGTCGGTGAGTGCCGATGCTTGGACTTGAAAGGCGATGCGCGGAAGCTGGGGAACGGCCAGTGTGAAGTCGGTGGAGCCGATGCTGACGTCCAGGGGGAAGCTCAATTCCGACCCCTGCTGAATGAACAGTGACACCACCGGGTCCATATAGGGTTCAAAGCCAGCCGGGTACGTCACCGTCCCAGAGAGTTGCTCGGTGCCCACCGGCTGAAGGACAGCATCCAAACCGGCCCGCGTCTCGCCGTCGCTGACTGTCACGGCCGGGAACATCACGAAGCCATCATAGATTGTGACTTCTGCCAGCGTGGGTGGCGGCGGGAATTCCACATGGCTCGCAAGCGCGTAGAGATTCCCGGTCACTGCTGCTGGCCCAGACCAACTGGCGCTTAGCGCAAAGGCGGGGACGGACGGCTGTAGTAAGTTGCCCAACCCCAGATACGCCCCGCCCGCGGTGACGTAAGCGAGGTTCAAGGTCTCGAAGGGCTGGAGTTCCGGGCGGCGGAGTCACGCTGCCTTGCAGCGTCGCGCCATGGGCCGGCCCATTCGGCGGGTAGCCGTACTCATACTGCGCGCTCGCAAGCGTCGGGTGGAGGACCGTCAGCCCTTGGAGGACGAGGACTGAATTGTTGATGACGACCATCGCGTCATACGGCAGCGTGACGCCGCTCACGCTGAAACTCCCAGCATTGCCGGTCGTCACCGTCTGCAGGAGGCCGCCCGAGCGAATGCCCACCACGATGCCTTGGGCACTCCCCGGGATTCCCCACGGTCCCAGTGATGGTCTCGCCACTGGAGCCGCAGCCAGTGGCGACTCCCAGGGCGAGGACTGCCACTGGCGTCATCATTCTTCGAAGAAGCATCCTGGACCTCCCCCCGCCTCCATCTCCTCGACCGAGGTGCTGCCGTCAACCGGGCTTGGGGTGACTCGCCGGTCCGGCGCAGCGAGGTAACCCAATCTCACCCGCTGGCAAACGTGGCACTTCCGAGAAAAGGACTGTGGCTGCGCAACCGCGCTTGACCGGGGTGTTGCTTGGCGACGCGGGGCACAAAATGTTCCTTTCCTTGGCAAGGGACTTGCTCCACCCCCCAACTTCGCTCACAAAGGACTGAGGTGAAGAGTTCCGCCCTCGCATCCCGAAGTCTCGCCAGCCTGGTGTCCGGCCTCGCCGTCGAGGCGGCGGAGCACGAGCCGCTCGCCCCGAAGACAAGCTTGCGCGTCGGCGGGGCCGCCGAGTTCTTCATCCGCCCGCGTTCTGCCGACGCAGTGGTGGCGTTGCTTCGCCGCGCGGAAGACTTCGGTTTGCCCATCCACGTGCTGGGCGGGGGCGCCAACACGCTGGTGGGCGACGGTGGCCTTCCCGGCGTCACGCTGAAGGTTCCGGCGGACCTCTTCTCCGAAGAGTCCCAGCCTCTGGAGCAAGGCGGCCTGGTCACCCTGTGCGCGGGGGCGGCCATCGTCCGGTTGGTGAACCAGATGCGCAGCCGCGGCTGGGTGGGGGCGGAGTTTTTGGCCGGCATCCCTGGCACGTTGGGCGGGGCGCTGGCGATGAATGCCGGCACCAAGCACGGCGAGTGCGGGCAAGTGTTGGAGGCGGTTGAATTCGCCACCGTCGACGGCGTGGGCTGGGTCGGCCGTTCCGAGCTGGCCATCAGCTACCGGCACACGGCGCTGCCGCCTCGAAGCGTGGCCCTGCGCGTCCGGTTCCGTCTTCGCCAGGGGAACGTCGAGGCATCCAACGCCGCGATGGAGGCGGACCTCGGCTACCGCAAGCGCACTCAGCCCTTAAGTCAACCCAACTGCGGCAGCGTCTTTCGCAACCCCCCCGGGGACTATGCCGGGCGCCTCATTGAGTCTGTCGGGCTGAAGGGCCACACCCTGGGCGGGGCGCGCATCAGCGAGCTTCACGCCAACTGGATTGTCAACCTCGGCGCAGCAAGCGCTCGGGACGTCGCAGGACTGATTGCCTTGGCCCAGGCGCGTGTCCACGAGGCGACCGGCCTCACGCTGGTCCCTGAGGTCAAACGGGTGGGAGTCTTCACGTGAAGCGCTTCAGCAGGGAAGAACTCGCCCACAAGCGGGTGGGCGTGCTCAGCGGCGGGTTGAGCGTTGAACGGGAGGTCAGCCAGCGCAGTGGCGCAGCAATCTCCCAGGCTCTCAAGTCGCTCGGCTACCGGGTGGTGGACGTCGACGTGCAGCGCGACGTGGCGCAGCGCCTCCTCGACGGGAGTATCGACATCGCCTTCATCGCGCTGCACGGCCGCTATGGCGAGGACGGGTGCATTCAAGGGCTGCTCGAGTCGATGCACATCCCCTACACCGGCTCCGGGGTGCTGGCCTCCGCGGTGGGGATGGAAAAAGTCTTCAGCAAGCAAGTCTTTCTCGCCCGCGGCATCCCCACCCCCGCCTACCAGTCCTTCGAGACGCCCGAAGCGGCGTTGGCTGGGCGGGAGCAGCTGCCCTTCGCCTTTCCGGTGGTGGTGAAGCCCTCGCGCGAGGGAAGCAGCGTCGGGGTGTACATCTGCCGCACGCCCGAGGCCTATGCCGAGGCGGTGCGCAAGGCCGCGGCCTATGCCGGTACCCTGTTGGTGGAGCAATTCATCGCCGGCCGAGAGGTGCAAGGCGCGGTGTTGGACGGCGCCTCGTTGGGGGCGATTGAGATTGTACCGGCGCGCGAGTTTTACGATTACGAGGCCAAATACTCCGCGGACAGCGGGACACAGTATCTATTTCCGGCGCCCCTGCCCGCGGGCCAGTACCAGCGCGTGAATGCGGTGTGCCTGGCGGCCCACCAGGCCCTGGGCTGCAGTGGCGCCACCCGGAGCGACTGCATCGTGACGCCCGAAGGGGAGGTGCAGCTGCTCGAATTGAATACGCTGCCGGGAATGACGGCCACCAGCCTGCTGCCGAAAATTGCAGCGGGACGCGGCATTGACTTCCCTGCGCTGTGCGAGCGGCTGCTCCTCGGGGCCTCGCTCAAGGCCTGAGGCCCTTCCCGGGGCTGGCTGAGGGCCTTCCCCCCGGGGCTTGCCTACAGCTTCGCTGCGCAACGTAGCTGTGGCGAAAAACTGGCGTCGGTCCAATTCCAGCCCGAGCATAGGCGGATTAGACAATGCCCCCCGGCCCGCCCAGGAATCGCCGCCGCCGGCTCGAGCGCCCCGCCCGCCTCCCCGGCGTGGTGTTGACGCACGGGCCCCGGCTGCTGCTTGCCGTCGCTGCCCTGGTTGCCCTGGGGGTGGCGGTGGTGCGGCTCGACGCCTGGGCGCGTCAGTCAGCCGCCTTTGCACTTCGCTCGGTGCAACTGGCGGGCGCCGAGCGCGCCACCGAGGCCGAGCTGCTGGCGCTGGGGGGAGTCCAGCTGGGCACCAACCTCTGGGCACTGGACGCGGTGGAGGTGGCTCGAGCGATGGCTGCCCACCCATGGGTGAGCAGCGTCGAGGTGCGGCGGGCGCTTCCAGACATCTTGCAAATTCGCGTCGAGGAGCACGTTCCGGCTGCGTTGGCCGTCATCGGGGACCTCTACGTCGTCGACGCGGACGGCGTGCCCTTCAAACGCGTCTCCGGCGCGGACGCGCTCGACTTGCCACTGATTACTGGCGTCAGCCGCGAAGAAGCGGCCCAGGCTCCCGAGGAGACGGCGGCGCGCCTGCGCGTGGCGCTCAACCTGATGGCGGCGTGGGCCCGCACCATCCAGCACCCTGGCCTCTCCGAAGTTCATCTCGAGGAGGGGGGGCTGCGCGCCATTGACACCGACGGCCAGGTGGTGGCGTTGGCGTCGGGAGCGCCCGACGACGCCCTGGAGCGCCTGCTCCGCGTCCGGGCCGAGCTCCACCAGCGCGGCCTGACAGCAGCCACCATCCATTTGGAAAACCGAGTGCGGCCCACCTGGGTCGCTGTCCAGCTGGCCGGCGCGCCGGCGCGGGACCACGCGGCGAAGTGAAGGCACGAGGAAACCACATGGCGAAGCAGAAGGGCGGGGACATCGTCGTCGGCCTGGACATCGGCACCACGAAGATCTGCGCGATCGTCGGGGAACTGACCGAGAACGGCATCGACATCATCGGCATCGGCACCCACCCCTCCAAAGGGCTGCGGAAGGGCGTGGTCGTCAACATCGAGTCCACCGTCGCCTCCATCCGCCGCGCCGTCGAGGAAGCGGAGCTGATGGCCGGCTGCGAGATTACCACCGTCTATACCGGCATCGCCGGCGGCCACATCAAGGGCTTCAACAGCCAAGGCATCGTCGCGGTGAAGGACAAGGAAGTCCGCGAGGCGGACGTGGCCCGAGTCATCGACGCCGCCAAGGCGGTGGCCATCCCCATGGACCGGGAAGTCATCCACGTGCTTCCTCAGGAATTCATCATCGACGACCAGGGCGGCATCAAAGAGCCGTTGGGAATGGCCGGGGTGCGACTGGAGGCCAAGGTCCACATTGTCACCGGCGCGGTCTCCAGCGCGCAGAACATCGTCAAGTGCGCCAACCGGACCGGCCTCAACGTCGCCGACATCGTCCTTCAGCCGCTGGCCTCCAGCGAGGCGGTGCTGGGCGAGGACGAGAAGGAGCTCGGCGTCTGCCTGGTGGACATTGGCGGCGGGACGACCGACATCGCGATTTTCTCGGGCGGCAGCATCGTCCACACCGCGGTCATCGCGCTGGGGGGCAACAACCTCACCAGCGACATTGCGATTGGGCTGCGCACGCCCGCCCACGAGGCCGAGCGCATCAAGCAGAAGTACGGCTGCGCGCTGGCTTCGATGGTGGACAAGGACGAGACCATCGAGGTCCCCTCGGTCGGTGGACGACAGCCACGGGTGCTGGGACGGCAGATCCTCTGCGAAATTTTAGAGCCGCGCGTGGAGGAGATCTTCCAGCTCGTCCACCGAGAAATCCAGAAGTGCGGCTACGAGGACTTGCTGGCGAGCGGCGTCGTCATCACCGGCGGCTCGACCCTGCTTGGGGGGATGCCCGAACTGGCCGAGGAGGTGCTTGGCCTGCCGGTGCGCCGAGGCATGCCGCGAGGAATCGGCGGACTGGTCGATGTGGTGAAGAGCCCGATGTACGCCACCGGCGTGGGACTCGTCATCTACGGAGCGCGGCACCAGGACCGACGCCTGTTCCGGATTCGCGAAGAAAACGTCTACCAGAAGGTGAAGGGGCGGATGCGGGAGTGGCTGGAGGAGATTTTCTGATGGACGGCTTGGAATCAAACAAGCAGGGCGCGAAAATACGCGTGGTGGGCGTGGGTGGCGCTGGCTGCAACGCCATCAACACCATGATTGCCGCCGGTCTGGAACGGGTGCAATTCATCGCCTGCAACACCGACATTCAGGCCCTCGCTGCCAGCAACGCCCAAGTGAAGGTGCAAATCGGCTCCGGCCTCACCAAGGGGCTGGGCGCCGGTGCCAACCCGGACATCGGTCGGGAGGCGGCGCTGGAAAGCAAGGAGCTCATCGCCCAAGCGCTGGAAGGCGCGGACATGGTCTTCGTGACTGCCGGCATGGGAGGCGGAACCGGGACCGGAGCTGCCCCCATCATCGCCGACATCGCCAAGTCCCTCGGTTCCCTGACGGTGGCGGTGGTCACCAAACCGTTTCACTTCGAGGGAAACAAGCGACGCAAGCAGGCCGATGCCGGGCTGGTCGAGCTGAAGACGGCGGTGGACACGCTCATCACCATTCCCAACCAGCGCCTCTTGACGCTGGGCGGTCAATCGATGCCGCTACTCGACACCTTCAAGCGTGCCGACGAAGTCCTGCTCAACGCGGTCCAGGGCATCTCCGACCTCATTCAGTACCACGGCTACATCAACGTCGACTTTGCCGACGTGAAGACCATCATGTCGGACAAGGGGCTGGCGCTGATGGGCACCGGCCGAGCGGCCGGCGAAAAGCGGGCGGTCAACGCGATGCAGCAAGCCATCGCCTCCCCGCTGTTGGAGGACGTGACCATCGACGGCGCCACCGGGCTGCTCATCAACATCACCGGTGGGCGCGACCTGACTCTGCAGGAAGTGAACGAGGCCTTGACCTTGGTGCACGATGCCGCCGACGAGGAAGCCGAGATTATTTTCGGCAGCTTGATTGATGACGAAGTGCACGAAGAGGTGAAAATCACCATCATCGCCACGGGTTTCCTGGCGCGAGACGCGCGCCGACCCATGCCGGCGGTTGCCACGGGTGCCGCGCGCCCGAGCCCAGGGGAACTGGCGGCAGTCGCGCCGGTGCGGGTCCGAGCCGAGGCTCGCCCTGCGGTCCGTCCGGCGCGAGACCCGTCGCTGCCGGTGGATGAGGACCAGTTTGACATCCCCACCTTTCTACGCCGGCAGGGGCAGAACGACCCGCCGTAGCCCCTTCAGTGGACGGGGCAGGTCCCATCCGTAATCTGCCCTGAACAATACTGGATGACTTGGTTGGGGGTGGCGAAGGTGTTGTTCGCGAGGTACGCATTCAAGGTGGCGGTTTGGACGTCGAAGAGGGCGATTCCAAACCCGGTGCTGCCGTAGTTGCCGAACGTGCAGTTGGTGATGGGCGGCCCGAGCGGACCAGTCGGCGTCGAAAGCCCATCGAGCACCGTGATTTCGCCAGTGCCGGTGGGGCCGGATTTGACGCTCGCCGCCCACTGGAGATTCGCGTACTGCAATGAGGAACCGCTGTTTTGGTTGTTGCTACTGCACCAGAAGTTGATGCCGCCCCAAGCGGCCGGCGCCGGCGTCGCCGAATTGCTGGTAAAGACGATTGAATTGCTCGCCGTAGCGTTGGCCACCAGGAAGCTGTTGCCGTTGGGCATGTCCCCCGCCGGAGGCGGGTCCACGTCCAACTCGGTGCCGGGGGCGAATTCGATGATGTTGGGCGCAGCGATGCTCAGTGTGTCCGCTGGGCCGGTGGAACTCTGAGAGATGATGTTGATGGTATCCACCGCAAGGTAAGGAAGCGGAATGGCCGGCCAGGTGGTGCTCGCCTGGACCAGGCAGCTGTCGGACACATAGCTGTGGAAGGCGACAACGGCGTAGGCGACGCCTGCGTCTGGCACCGGGGCAGAAATGCTCGATGGAATGCTGCCGCCCTGGTTGGCTTCGATGACAAAGGGGAAGTGGCTGCTCGGTTCCCAGTTGGTGACGCTGATGTTCCCGCCATCCGGACCAAAGCCGGTGTCGAGGCCTGCGAAGACCAGGCCGTGACCACCACTGAAGTCGACGCTGACGTTGCTGAGGACCGGCGCTGGGGTTTGGCTCGCGCTCAGCGCAAAGACATCGCCGCCTTCCACCGTCACCGCCGCGCTGTCGGTTTCGGGGAGGCTGTTGGTGTCCAGGCCCCCTGCGTACTCGACGCTTAAGTACTGCAACAAGGTGCCACTGCCATAGGGCCCAATGACAATTCCCCCCCAATCGCCGGCGTCGGGCGTGGCGGATGCCGACGTGAAGAGGACACCCGCATCGCTGGTGCCGACCACCACCAGTGAGCCCGGTGCCTCGAGGCCGACTTGTAACGACACCCCCGGTCCACCCAATTGCGAGCCGGAAAACATGACGGTGGTTCCCGGAAGCACGGTGAGCACCGGATTGGAAGCTCCCCCCACATTGACAGTGGCCGTCGCCACCCAAATGCACGTCGGGCCGAGCGTTGTGTCACCAGTGATGAGTGCCGGCACCGCGCAGGTGGGCTCCTGGTAGGTGAATCCGCTGGTTAGCACCGACGACTGGCCGTCCGGATTGGTGACTGTCACGTTGACCGCGCCCAGAGCGCCCGCCGGCGTAATGGCAGACAGCGCGTTGGACGAGTCGTAGGTGACGCCGGTGGCCTGGGCTGCCCCGAAGGTGACGGTGGCGCCTGCCTGGAAGTTGGTGCCGACCAAGGTGACGGGTGTTCCGCCCACGGCGCTCCCCACGGTTGGGTTGATGCCGCTGAGGAGGAGAGCGCCCGGCGGTGCGCTGCCTCCTCCACCGCAGGCCACGACAAAAAGGATTTCGGCCGTTGCAGCGCATCGCAACAGTCGAGACGACACCAGGCGCTTCATCGAGGCTCCTTGGGCGGCGGTGAGGCGGGGTGAAGCGCTGCGGACATCGGTTGGGAGCGGGTGGACCTCTCGCCGCGCTCGCCTCCCCAGCCCGAGCGTTCGGCGCGGCCGCGTGGACGCGCGGGTGCGACTGCGGTGAATGAAGGGAATCATGTCTGCTAAAGAAGATGCTCCCAAGCGGGCAATCCTCTCACGAAGCAGCCATCAAGCAGGCTTCGTCCTGCACACCCCAGCACCGTTGGCATGGGGCGCACATCCCCGACGCTCGCTCGGTTGCTTCGGGCCTTCCGGCGGCCTGACTGCCAAGCCTTTCCTCTCCGGCAGCCGCTAGGACGGCCGTCCCGACAGCCACCAAGGCATCTCAACGCAGCGGGCCCCCCGGTGGCAGTCCCATGCTTCCAAGTTCCGCGCACCCCCGCGCGTTGCCGAGGGCGCAGGCGCGGTCGAATAACGCCAGCGCCGTCACGGGACCCCGGGCAGCGACTCTGCCGGCCTGAAGCAGCTCAGCCAAGCGCATGCAACCCTCCGCTTCCCAGCGCTGGCAGGCTTGAAGGAGGAGGGCGCTGGCCGCCCCGGTGTCCGGCCGCCCGGCCGTGTCGAGCTCGGACTGTGCGAGCTCGAGACAGGAGCGAGCGTCTCCCAGCGTGCAACCCCGCCGGAACAGTGCCGCCTGGTGTGCTGGGTAAAAGCCTCCCGGGTGTTCCGGGTAGGCGGCCGCCCGGGTGCAAGCTTCAGCCTGCCCGAGCGCGCAGGCCCGCTCCAGCAGCTGCAACGTGGTGGGGACGCGGGGCGCGAGCGCGACGCAGGCCACGGCAACGCCGCGCTCGCAGGCTTGACGGTAGGGCCGCTCGGCCAGCTCCGGTGTCCCGCGCGCGTCGTAAGCAGCGCCCAGCAGGTAACAGCTTGCCGCCCGCTTGTGTTTGCAAGCCCTTTGACAGCCGGTCACATCCCCCGGTGCGCAGTCCGTCCCAGTCCAGCCGAGGGGTGGCACCAAAGCCTGGGGCGGGGCGGCCAGGGGTTCCCCAAAAGCGAGACGGTCCGTCACGCCGGGGCCGGCCGACAGGCGGAACGGGTAGACGACGTCCGTGCGGCGGCCTCGGCCAGTCTCCGTGAAGAGACGAAACGCCGTTGGGCCCTGGGGGCAGCGGTGGGGCTGGAAGGTGAGCGTGCCCCGTGCCTGGGTGGCCAGCTGGGCGGCGGCCGGCGGCTGAAAATTCAAAGCCAGGGCGTCCCGGCTGGCCGGCAGGTGAGGGTCCTGAAGTTGGACGCCGATGCGTTGAATCCGCGTCAGCGGGTCCTCGAGGTCCACGTCAAGGCGGAACACGCAGTGGCCGACGCCGTCCGTCACAGCCTGCAGCACCGCGCCCCTGGGCCGACCGTCCAAAAAGTCGGCGATGCGGTCCCCGGCCGTCACGTCGAAAAGCGAGGAGCTCGCGTCCCGGTGGGGCCGGGCAAAGCCCACCAGCTTCCCATCCGGAGCCAGCACTGGCCCTCCGGTAAAATCCGGGAGTGCGCCCGCCTCCACCGAGAGGGCCACCAGGCGGCCAGTCCGGTCTCGCTTCCGCGCAGAAAGCGCCGCCGGCCGCACCACAGCACGGCTGTGGCCTGACGCGCGGCCCCCTTGCGGGGTGAGGAAGAAGCCAGCGAGGTCCAGTGGGGACGTTTCCATGAGGTGGGCGGCTGCGCCAATCAGCAGTGGCGCCGGAGCCCCTGCGTCTGGCGCCAACCGCAGCAGCGCCAAGTCCGACACCGGCTCGGTGATGAGCAGGCTGGCGGAGATGGCTCGCTCGTCGTCGAAACCGGGACGCACCCGCACCAACAGGCCCCCGTCGGTGCCGCCGACAGCTTCGGCACTGGTGAGGACCAAGGGAGGGCCAGCCGAGGGCACCAGGACACCGGGGGCGAGCCTCCCTGCGGATTCCACCAGGACCGTCGCCTGCAGCGCCCAGTCCCGGTCGCCAGCCACCGACGGTAGGACGGGTAGGGGCGCGGGCGCTTCGAGGGTACTCCAGCCGAGCCATGCGGGGTGGCCGAGGAAGCGTCCCACCTCCTCGGCCGGCACCAGAAAACTCGTGTCGCTGCCGCGGATGTGGGCCATGGCCACGCCACGCACAGCGCCGGTGACGTCCACCACCGGCCCTCCGCTGTTGCCAGGGTTGATGGCCACGTCGACTCGGATGGGGCCCGGCATCTCCGGCTCACCCGCCAGCCGGCCGGCATTCACCGTGGGCGGTGGAAATGCCGCCGTGGCACTGGCGCCCAGTCCGAGCGGGAAGCCGACGACGAAGAGGGGGAGGCCGACGGGCGCCGTCCGTGCGGTGTGCAACAGCAGCCGTGGGGGGTGGGCTGACCCAATGGGCGCTTCGAGAAGCGCGAGGTCCGCCTCGCTGTCGCGCTGCATGACGTGCGCCGGCTGCAGGACGCGGACAGCGCCGTCGGTGTAGACGACGCCGAGCTCCTCGGACCCTCCGTCGGAGGGCGGCTGCACCACGTGGGCGTTGGTGAGCACCCGCGCTGTCCCCCCAACGACGTCGACGACGAAGCCCGAGCCTGAGCCCGACGCGGTTTTCACCAGCACCACCGCCCGCTTGACGCGTTCCACCACTTCCTGGGGAATGGTGGGAGGAGGCGGCAGGTCAAATGCGAAGGAAGCGACGTCGGCACGCAGCGTCTCGGACAGCAGAGCGAAGTTGCCACTGGGTGTGGCGGCGCTCACCAGGAAGCCGTGGTCTCCGCGGGTAAAAAGTCCAAGCCAGCCATCCTCGTCGAAGTCGGGGGTTCGGCTGTGGACTCGAATGAGTCGGCTTCCTTCGAAGTTTCCGCCGAGGTCCACCGCCTCCCGAAACTCGGTGTCGGCCAGCAGGCCCTCCAGCCGGTGCTGAAGCTCGGCTAAGTCAAAGCCGCCGGCCCCCGGCGCATCGAAGGCGCGCACCACCAGGTGGGCGCTGCGTCGCGGCCACACCAAATGCACGTCCGCGTCTTCGTCGGCGTGCAGGGCGGCAGTGGCGTACACCCAATGACCGGGCTCAAGGCGAAGCTGGTAGGGAAGCCGTCGGCCGGTCACCAACTCCACCGGCTCGCCTTCCACCCAGCCCAGGGCGCGGTAGATGGGAAGTGCAAGGAGGGCGTCGCCGGTGACGACCGCGTACAGACCGCACGCCTCGACGGCCAGCACGCCCAGCAGCAAGCCTGCTCCGGCCGCACTCCTCGCGCCGCCCGGGATGCCAAGCGCGAGTAGCAACAGGCCTCCCGTGGCCGCCAGGGCCAGCCCGGCGCCCACCGGCTCATGACGCAGCAGCCCCAGTCCCCCGAAGACGACGAGACCGAGCAAGCTGCGAAGCACCAGGGCCCGGAGGGCAGCGCGCCAGCCAAACGCGAGGGCGACTGCCAGCACCAGGTCGACGACGGCGAAAGCCGCCACCAGCAGCCGCTCGTTCTCCGAACGCCGGGTGACGGAAAGCAGTGCCAGCGAGCACGCTGCCTGGGCGAGAAGGAACAGCGCCGCGATGCGAGGAGCAGCAGATTTCGTTTCGGTCGCCGCGCTCATCTTCCCCCGGCGAGACGTCGCTTAGGCATTCTAATTTTGAGGCGGAGCGCGCCGGGCATTGTCAACTTGCTGGCGCTTCCTTCCGCCTCAGCTGAGCCAGAGGTTGGCGTTCCAGTCTGATTGTGGGTTGAGGAATGGTAAAGTCACCGCCTTCCAGGTCGAGGGGGTCCTCCAAAATGAAACGCGCGCTTCTCGTGGTTTTCGCCGCCGCTCTGACGGCCTGCAGTAGCGCCGCAACCGTCAATACGGCCATGGCAGGCACCTGGTTTGGGACCTACACCGTCACCTTTGCTGGGCAATCGCCATTCTCCTACACGGGACAAATCATCTTCTCAGTGGCCGGGGACATGCTCACCGCCACGGACGTCTGTCCCGACAATTCTGGCACCCTTGTGGCGACAGGCAGTGGGAATACAGCCACCTGGACCGGGACACTCGTTTGTCCGGCCCACGACGTCGGCGGCTGTCCAACCCTGGCCTACACCTTCACCTCGGCGACCGCGACGCTGGATTCAGCCGGGACGACGATGATGACTCAGGGCTCGGGCACCTACACCGGGTGCAGCGGAAGCAGCGGCTCTTTCACGTTTACCTTCTCGGGCATGCAGCAGTGACGTGAGGGCAGGGCCCAAGCCGTCACCCGCGGGTTGCGAACTCGCCTCGCAACCCCTCAGGCTGCGGTGCGGTAGCGAAACATGCGCTGGCGATGGCTGCTGCCGTCGAGCGCAGCGAAAAGGTGCCCGCGGAAGACCATCACCGTGTGAAGCAGGCTTCCGAAAACGACGCTCCACAGCACCAGCCCGAAGGTGCCCAGCTCGACCACCAGGCCCAGTCCATTCTTCAGGACGAGCCACAGCACCGCGAGCAGCACCAGGTTGGGGATGCCCCACTCCAGCCAATTGGTCTGAAGAAATTGGACGGCGCGCTGAATGGTGGCCAGCCCGCCGTAGGTATGCCGCTGGTAGATGACCTCCGGTACAGCATTCAGGAGCACCAGTGCCACCAACTCCAGGGCCACCTCTGCGCTGCGCGCCTCTGGAGAGCGAGACAACAGCTGGCCGATGACGAACGAGGCAATCCAGTAGACGAAGAGGACGTTGGCCACCGACCAGAAGTACGCAGCAATGCTTTTGCGGAACTCGGACAGCTGGACTTTCGCGTTGGCAACCACCTCTCCGAGGAAATACAGGTAGCAGCTGCCGAGTGCAGCCAGCACCAGGCCGAGGACAATGCCTGCGAGCATTCCCAGTGGGGAGGCCAGCATGCCGGCCAGCTGCAGCGCCAGGAAGAGGCCCACCGGCAGCAGCAGCGTCCAGGGACTCTTGGCGATGCTGGCCAGCGCTCGGCGCGAGCAGTCCAGGTAGAGGCGGGCGTAAATGGCGGCGACGTTCATCGACCGGGCGAGGTTGTACCAGACGTCGGACCGGCCATTTCAGCGACCGACCATTCGGCCAAGGTGAGCCCCGGTACGTTCTGCCAGTGCCGAGGCTCGCTCCAGCCGACGGTCGAGTTCTCGGCAGACGCCTTCAAAACGGGCCACCGCGATTGGGCCGCGGAGATGGGTCCGCGCCGAGAGTCGTTGGAGGAGCGCCACCACTCGCAACAGGTGCTGATGGGCCAGAAGCAAGTCCCGGCCGGCGCGCACACCCTCCGGGCTAAACAGCGTTCCGGAGGCGTGCAGCCGGCCAAACGTCCGTCGGTTGGCAGCGAGCACCGCGCCAATGGCCTGCTGGTAAGCGTCGAGACGGCTACGGGCCCGCACCACCGAGAGGTGCACGACCCGGGAGCTGCCGCTGCTGCTGTGCGCTCGCATCTTCTTCGGCCGAGGCTCCACGGGGTGTAACGAGGGTAGCCGACTGAGATCGAAAGGCGCAACGTTGGGGGGGCGCATTGGCGGGGCAGCATGGTAGGGTGCCCGCGCCCAATGTTCCGCCGGCTGCTCATCGCCAACCGGGGGGAAATCGCCCGGCGCATCAACCGCGTGGCACAGGGAATGGGGCTCGAGACGGTCGCCGTCTACTCGGACGCCGACGCCGGGCTGCCTCACGTCCACGAAGCCAGCCAGGCGGTGCGACTCGGGCCGGCGCCCGTCCGCGACAGCTACCTCAACAGCGAGGCGCTGTTGGCCGCCGCACGACAGACGGGCGCAGAGGCGGTCCACCCGGGCTATGGCTTTTTGTCCGAGAACGCTGACTTCGCACGTGCCTGCACCGCTGTGGGACTGGTGTTTGTGGGACCGCCACCCGAGGCGATGGCCCGGATGAAGGACAAGGCAGTCGCGCGTGCGCTGGCGGCGGAGGCTGGCGTACCGCTGGTCCCGGGCAGTCCCGGCGTGGTGGAGGACCTTTCCGCAGCGGCGGTACAGGCCGAGCGCATCGGCTACCCGGTGCTGGTCAAGGCTGCCGGTGGCGGTGGCGGCATCGGCATGGCGGTGGCGCACACCGCGGCCGAGTTGGAGAAGGCCTTCCGACAGGCCTCGGACCGAGCCAAGGCCGCCTTCGGGCGTGAGGGCGTCTACCTCGAGTCCTATTTTGCTTCGCCGCGGCACGTGGAAGTCCAAGTTCTCGGGGACCGCTCCGGCAACCTCATCCACGCCTTAGAGCGTGAGTGCAGCATCCAACGCCGCCATCAAAAGGTGGTGGAAGAAGCGGGGAGCCCGCTCTTCCTCGGCGGGCAGAACGTCCAGCTGCGCGAGGCCATGGTGGAGGCAGCCCTCGCGGCGGCTCGTGCCTTTGGGTACGCCAATGCTGGGACGGTGGAGTTCCTGGTGAACGGGGAAGGCTTCTACTTCGTCGAGATGAACGCCCGGCTGCAGGTGGAGCACCCGGTCACTGAGTTAACCACTGGGCTCGACCTGATTGGCTGGCAGCTCCGCATTGCCGCCGGCGAGCCACTCACCGTCCGTCAGGATGATGTGCAGCGGTCGGGACACGCGCTTGAGTTTCGAATTTACGCCGAGGACCCGGTCCGCTTCTTGCCCAGCCCAGGGCGGCTGACGGCGTTTCGGCTGCCCGAGGGGGACGGTGTCCGGGTGGATGCGGGCTACGCCGAGGGCGATGTCGTGACGCCCTACTATGACCCTTTGATTGCCAAGCTCATCATCTCGGGCCGCGACCGCCGGGAAGCCATCGAGCGGGCCGAGCGCGCGTTGCTCAGCTTCCAGGTGGACGGCATCAAGACCAACCTGCCGTTGCACCTGCGCGTTGTCCGCGACCGGGCATTTCAGGAGGGTGTCTTGGACACCCATTTTTTGGAAAAGCATGCCAAGGGTTGAGGGGCCACCCGCAGCCTGGCAAGAGGGAGAGACACCATGTCGGACGTGGCGGCGCACATCACCGGGACGGTGTGGAAGGTGGAGGTGTCGGTGGGTCAACAAGTGACTGCCGGCGAAGTGCTGGTCATCCTCGAGTCGATGAAGATGGAGATGCCGATTGAAGCTCCCGAGGCGGGGAGGGTGAAGGAAGTGCGCTGCACGCCGGCGCAAGCGGTGAATGAGGGGGATGTGCTGGTGGTGCTCGAACCATGACCGAAGCCGAGAGCACCGTCCGCTGCGAGGACCTCCCAAGCGGTGTTCGAGTGGTGACGCTGCGTCGTCCGGCGAGCCGCAACGCCCTCACCCGCGGGATGCTTGTCTCCCTGGACCAGGCCGTCTCGCCGCGCGTCGGGGTCCGGGCGCTGGTCTTGGAAGGCGAGGGCGCGGCGTTTTCTGCGGGCTATGACTTGCATACGCTGGAGGAGGACGCAGCCGCTGGACGCGCGCCGGATGCGCTGCTGCAGCAGGTGTTTCGGGCCCTGGAGGAGGCGCCCTGTCCGTCGGTCGCCGTGGTGGCCGGTGCCGCCTTTGGTGCCGGGTGCGAGTTGGCGTGCTGCTGCGACTTTCGCATCGGCAGCTCGGATGCCGTGTTCTGCCTGCCGCCTCTCAAATTGGGAATTGTCTATGCCCCCGCAGGGGTCTGGCGTCTGGCCCAGCTGGTCGGCCTGCAGCGGACGCGGGAAATGCTGCTGACCGGGCGCACGGTGGGTAGTGACATCGCGTTGCGGTGGGGGTTGCTGGACCGGGTGGAGCCGGACGCGGTCGCCGCTGGGCGGGCTCTGGCGGAGGAGTTGGCAGAGGCGGCCCCCTTGGCGATGGCCGGGACCCGGCTGCTCCTTCGCCGCCTCGCCCGGAATACGCTTTCCGAGGCAGACCGGCTGGAGCTGGAAGCGGTGCGGGCGCAGGCCTTCGCTTCGGCAGACGCGGCTGAAGGCCGTGCCGCAGCGCGGGAACGTCGCGCGCCGCGCTTCCGCGGCGAGTAGGGCCTCAGGCTCCGCCGAAGAGTTCCGCCATCCGCAACCGGAGGGCGGACGCAATTTTGTAGAGCGAGCTAATGGAGGCCGAGGACTCGGCGCGCTCGATTTGGCTGAGCAGTGAAACCGACAGCCCGGTGCGCCTGGCAAGCTGCTTTAGCGTCAGCTCCTGGCTCTTGCGCGCCTCGCGGATGGTGCGGCCAATGGCCCGGTGCAGCTCGGCTTCCGGGTCCTTGCTGAGCCCCTTCTTGGCGAGGGCCGCCTCCACCGCGGCCAGCAGCTCTTCGGGCTCCACCGGCTTCTTCACGTAGTCCGAGGCTTGGGCCTTGAGGGAGGCCACCGCGGTGTCCACCGCCGGGTGCGCGGTGGCGACGATGACCGCGATGTCCGAGTCGAAGGAGCGAATCCTCTCCAACACCTCGGTTCCGGACATCTGCGGCATCATCATGTCCAGGATGACCAGGTGAAAGTCCTCTCCTCGCAGGCGGTCGAGGACTTGGGTCGGGTCGGTGAGGGCGACCACTTCGTAGCCGGCCTTGCTGAGAAGCAGCTGGAGGTAGTCGCCGGTTTCCTTCTCATCATCGACGACCAGGATGCGGATCTGCATCGCGTCTCCTAGCGCAGGGGGGGTTGTCCCGTAGCTTTCTTCTGGTTTTCCGAATCCTCAAGAACCTTCTTCACTCGGGGCACTTCTGGGTCGTCGGGCGAGGCCAGGGCGAGAAAGCGTCGGTAGTGCCGCTCAGCGTCGTCCATTTGGCCTAGCTTGTCATAGCTCGAGCCCAGCATGAGGTGGCATCGCGCAAAATCCGCGTCCTTCTGCAGGCAATGGGCAAAGGCGGTGACGGCCGCCGGGAGCTGGCCCGCGTCGTACAGACGGCGCCCTTCCTGGTACAGGGCCAGCGCTTCGCTCGGTGCAGGCGTGCCCTGGCCGGCCTTTTTGGGCCGGAGCGCCTCGGTGGCCCGGGCCCGGAGGACCTCCGCCTCCAGCGCATAGGCATGCGTCCCGCGGGCCCCTTTCAGCTGCCGCAGCGCGGCACCCGGACGTCCGGCGTCCAGTTCCCGCTGGGCAGCGGCGACTGCCCGCCCCGCGGCCGCCTCGGCCCGGGCAGTCTTCCGCAGCGAGGCGACTTCGCTCGCCCGATGCGGGTCCTTCACCGCGTTGAGGAGCTGCAGGGCGTGCGCGAAGTCCCGGGCCTGCATGGCGGCCCGGGCTTGGACCAACGGGTCGCTGGAGAGTGGGGGAGGGGGTGTGGCCACCACCGCAGCGGCCGGCGGAGCAACGGTGGGAGGGGCGACTTCGAGAACGGGCTCTTCGGCTGGGGCGGGTGGCCCGGGGCTGGGGGAAGCCGCACGCAGCCTCCACTGGCGCACGCCGAGCACAGCCAGAACGACCAGCGCGGCCAGTGCGAGCAGCAAGGGCAGGCGTGGCTTGGAACGGCCGGGAAGTTGGGGGGCCGGGGCCCCGGGGCCGATGAAGCGCAAACGGAGCGCGCCGAGGCCGAGGACGTCGCCGTCTTTGAGCGGGGCGTCCGCGTAGGCCACGCCATTCACCCGCACTTTGTTTCGGCCGACCTCCTGGATGCGCCAGTCATTCCCGGAAGTCTGGACCAGCCGCGCGTGATGGTCGGCCAGCGAGCGCTGCGGAATGGAGAGCTCGGCCTGGGGGTCCTTCCCGATGCGTACCTCCGAGCGGCCGATTGTCCACAGCGTCCCCCGGAGACGCCCGTTGAGTGCCAACAGTCGGGGTTGGACCTCAGCCACCAGGTTGGCCACCGGGTGGGGGGCCGTATCGTGGATGACCGGCTCGGACTCGCCGGTGTCCGCCGCCTCAATCACCTGAATGCGATGGATGTCGGTGTCGTGCTGAAGGACGACGCCGTAGTCACCGATGCGGAGCATGTCCCCATCTTGGAGCGCCCGCGGGGTGGTCACCTTCGTCCCGTTCAGCAGGGTGCCGTTGGCCGAATGCAAGTCCTCCACCAGGAAGGTCCCGCCTTCGGCGTAGAGGCGTGCGTGCCTTCTGGAGACGTTGCGCTCGGGCAGCTGGACAGTGTTGTCCGGCCCCCGGCCGAGAGTGACTTCGTCCAGCCCGTCGACGGGAAATTCCTCGCGCTTCCCCTCGTCGTCTTCGATGACCAGCTTCATCCGGAGAATCGGGGGCGGGCTTCGCCGATTTGGCGGGGTATACCAGACGCGGACGTCACCCCCCCAACCCAAAGGGCCAGGGCGGCCGTCGATGTGTCGCAGTGTGCGACTCCCCGAAGCGCCACTGGAGGTGAGGCCATCCAAGCCGGGTGCTGCGCCCCCGGGTGGTGGCCCCGAGGCTACTCGGGTGTGTGCCGAGAGAGCGCGTTGGGGCCAGGGCGTCGTGCTAGAAGCGCGGCCCGTGAGAAAGCCTTCCGCAGAGGCGAACGTTCAAGGTTCGGGCGTCCTGGAGACCCTTTTGGGTTCAGGCGTGTGGAATCACCGTTGGGTGAAGCGCCTCAGGGCGCTCCCTGAGCCGTGGCGCGTCGCCGGCGGCGCGGGGCTGTTGGCCGCGTTGGTCTTCGTCCCGTACGTCGGAGCGGTGGGCCTGTGGGACCCTTGGGAAACCCACTATGGGGAAGTCGGCCGGGAGATGATTGCCTACGCCGACTACGTCTATCCGCGGCAAGACAGCGGGGACGTTGCGCAGAGCCCTTGGTTTTTCAGCAAACCGCCGCTCGCCATGTGGATGGAAGTGCCGGGAATGTTGTTGGTGGGCGTCAACCGCGGGACCGGGAAACTGCCGCTGTATACGGAGTGGGCGATGCGCCTGCCCTTTGCGCTCGCCTCAGCGGCGGCGCTGGCGCTGCTCGCCTGGGCTCTGGCGCGGACAGTGAATCGGCGGGTCGGCCTCACCGCGGCATTCGTGCTGGCCACCATGCCCCTCTACTTCCTCATCACTCGGCAGGCGGTGACCGACACGCCCTTCGTGGCGGCCCTCCTCGCCGCGATGGCCTGTGCGCTCATCGCCCTCTTCGACACTCAGACGCGCCATCGCGCTGGGTGGTGGTACGCCTTCTACGTGCTGCTCGGCCTCTCCACCTTGGCCAAGGGCCTGCTCGGCTTCGCCCTTCCGGCGGTCATTCTCCTCTTTTACGCCGCCTTCTTTCTGTTCCCCTGGACGTGGGAAAGCTTCGAAGCCCACGGCCGGTGGCTGTCCGAGCGGCTTTTACGGCCGTGGCGCAGGGGGCGAACGGCAAGTGGAACGGCGACGCCAACCCCGGTGCTTTTCGCCGAGATGGGCAGGATGCACCTCTTTTCGGGCATTGCCGTGTTTCTGGCGGTGGCCCTTCCCTGGTACCTCACGCTGTCGCTCTTCCCGGCGGTGGATTCGGAAAACAAGACTTTCTTCTACCGGTTCTTCATCCACGACCACATCAACCGGTTGCTCGAGGGCGTGCACACCACCACGCCGGGCGGGACATTCATCTACTTCATCGAGCAAGGCGGCTTCGCCATCTTCCCCTGGGTGGCCCTGGTCCCCGGCGCCTTGGCCGGCGCTGCTCGCCTCCGCTTTGGCGCGCAGGACACCCGCACTCGGGTGGCCTTCATCGCGCTGGCCTGGACGGTGCTGGCCTTCTTCTTGATGGACGCCTCGGCCACCAAGTTTCATCACTATGTGCTGCCGGTGCTGCCGGGACTCGCCATCCTGGTGGCGCTCTTCGTCGATGAACTCTGGGAAGACGGCATCGCCGCCCACGGAGTGAGCCTGCTTTTGGGGCTGGTCTTTTTCATCCTGGTGGGGAAGGACCTGGTCAGCAATCCGAAGAACTTTACCGACCTCTTCGTCTACAACTATGAGCGGCCCTACCCGGTTGACCTCGACACCCGCGCCATCCGGTTCGGCGACCACGTCCTGCAAACGGCGGACGTGATGGCGGCGGTGCTGATGGCGGCCGCAGCCTATTTCTTCGTCGACGGCTCCAAGGACCGGACGGAGGGTTGGTCGGGGCGTCTTTCCGCGGTGGTGCTCGCCGCCACCGGGCTGGCCGCCTTGGTGGCGGGGAAAGTGGCCGGAGCGTCCCCGCTTTTCGTGTGGGCCATCTTCATGGCGGCCGCGGCGGCCTTCGCCTTGGCCGCTGCGATGCAGCTCAAGGGCAAGCAGCGGCGTGGGGCGATGGGGATGGTTTGGTTCATCGCGGCCATTGCCGCGGTGCTCCTCATCGCCGGGGTACGCCTCGGCGCGAATGACCCGCTCATCGTGCTCCTCCGACAGCCCCTCAACGTTAAGGCGTGCATGGGCTGGACCTTCACCCTGGCCGGCGCGGCACTGGTGGTGGCGGCGGTGCGACGGGCGCGGGCCGAGCTCTTCACGACATTCTGCGCCCTGGCGCTGGGCTTCGCCCTCTGGTTCAGCTGGAGCCGCTGGGTGGACCTCTCGCACCACTGGACCCAGCGCGACCTGTTTTGGCGTTACTACGACCAGCGCCGTCCGACTGAGCCGATTGCCGCTTACATGATGGACTGGAAGGGCGAGACCTTTTACAGCCGAAACACGGTGCGCCAGGACAAGGACAGTGCCCCGCGCCTCACGGCTTACGGGCAGCTTCCAGGCCGGAAGTGGGCCTTGGTGGAACAGGCACGGATTGGGCTGCTGCGCCAGGCGGTCGGTGCGGACAAGACGGTGAATCCCATCGACCGGAACCTCAACGTCAAGTTCGTGTTGGTGACCATCGAGTGACGGCACGCATCGAGGTCCACGGCCTCGGCAAGCAGTTTGGCGGTCGCACAGCAGTGGAGGGGCTGTCCTTCGCGGTCCAGTCCGGCGAGGTGTTTGGGTTGCTCGGGCCGAATGGCGCCGGAAAAACAACCACCGTTCGCATGCTCGCCGGACTGCTCCGGCCCAGCACCGGCACGGCACGGGTGTGCGACCACGGCCTTGGCGACGGCGAGGCGCTGCGCGGTGCGGTGGGGCTGCTCACCGAACAGCCCGGCCTCTATGACCGCCTCACCGGTCGCGAAAACCTTCGCTTTTTCATCCGTCTCAACGAGCTCGACGAGACGCTCGCGTGGGAGCGGGCGCGAGTCTACCTGCGTCGCTTCGGCCTGCTCGGCCGGGAGGACGAGGCCTGCGGCAGCTACAGCAAAGGCATGCGACAGAAGCTGGCCATTGTGCGCGCCCTGGTGCACGAGCCGGAGGTCCTCTTCCTGGACGAGCCGACCAGCGGACTTGACCCCGAGGCGGCGCGAACGGTGCGCGACGCGGTTGCCGAATTGGCCGCGGACGGCCGAACCATCATCCTCTGTTCGCACAACCTGGCCGAAGTGGAGCGCCTCTGTAGCCGAGTGGCGGTGGTGCGCACCCGCCTTCTGGCGGAAGGGCCAATCAGCGTGCTTCGCCACCGGGGCACCGTCCTTGAGGTGCGGGTCGAAGGGGAGGGCGAGGCGGCGGGCGCCGCACTGGCTGCCCTCGGGCCGCCCTGGACGGCGGATGGCCCGCTGCTTCGGGTGACGCTGGAGGAAGAGGGCCGAGCACCCGACGTGGTGGCGGCCCTGGTGGGCGCCGGGGTGCGGGTGCGCAGCGCCGTGCCTTCGGCCCGTTCGCTGGAGGACGTCTACCTGGAGCTGGTCCGCGACGCGGCTGCCGAGGAGAGCGCCGAATGAGGTTTCACTGGCGTCGGGCGGCGGCGGTGGCCTGGAAGGATGGGCTCGATTTGCGCAAAAACCCGGGCCTGGTGTGGAGCATGTTTGCGCTGCCAGCGGTGCTGGTGCTGGTGCCGACGCTGCTGGTGTGGGCCTGGGTCCGCGCTCCGGATGACGCCACCTTTCGCGCGATGGCCCTCTACTACGACCCGCGCTTTCCCTCCGGAGCGAACCCCACCCGCTTCCTGGTGGGGAAAGTGCTGACCGACTGGTTCGGCCTCTTTTTGTTGATGCCGCTCTTCACGCCCATCCTCATCGCCTCGCAAAGTGTGGCCGGCGAAAAGGAGCGACGCACCCTGGAGCCGCTGCTGGCCTCGCCGGTGACGTCTGCCGAGCTGGTGGCTGGCAAAAGCGTGGCCGCGGTGGTCCCAGCGGTGGTCATCTCCTGGGTGGCCTTCGTCGTCTTCTGCATCGCCGTGGACGTTGTGGCTTGGCCGCTGTTGCATGCACCGGTGCTGCCCAACCGCATGTGGCTGTTCGGCGTGGGCGTGGTGGCTCCGCTGTACGCCTTCCTTGGCAATGGCATTGCCGTGCTGGTCTCGGCTCGGGTGGGAGAGGCACGGCTCGCGCAGCAGCTGTCGGCCCTGGTGGTGCTGCCGCTGATGGGACTGGTGGCCGGGCAGCTGGCGGGATGGCTGCGAGCGGGGACCGCCTACTATGCGCTGCAAGGGGTGTTGGTACTTCTGCTCGACGTCGGACTGGTGGTGGCCAGTGTCCGTCTGTTTGACCGCGAACGGCTGGTGAGCCGCTGGGGTTAGAAGTTCGGGCGACGGCCGCCCGGGGGGTGGCCCACCTTTGGCGGACTGCGCTTCGGTGTGCCATCCTTGGTCGGCGCCGCGCCGTCGCCGCCCCGCCTCTCGTCCTCAGCCCTGGAGGAATCCCCCCGATGGGTCTCTTTGACTCGCTGAAGCAGGAAGCCCAGCGCAACTTCATCACTCGTTCGGACGAGGCGAAGAATGACATTCTCTACGCCTACCCCGAACACAACATCCGGATGCTCACCCAGCTCACCGTGGGCGCCGATGAAGTCGCGCTGTTCGTCAAGGACGGCACGGTGCAGGGGAAGCTGGGGCCGGGCAAGCACCAACTCGACACCAACAACATCCCCTTCCTCTCGGCCGTTTTGGAAGGCTTCACCGGCGGCAACCTCTTCGTCGCCGAGCTTTACTTCGTCAGCACCCGCGAATTCCCAGGAGTGCGGTTTGGTGGACCGATTGGCGACGTTCGGGACCCGGAGACGGGACTCGGCATTGGCACCATGGTGTACGGCGACTTCTCGGTGCGGGTGACGGACCCGGAGAAGCTGGTGGTGGGGTTGGTTGGGCTGCGGAGGACCAGCAACGAGGACTTCCTCGCCTGGTTCAAGAGCCAGGTGCTGAAAGTCATCCGCGACCACGTGGCGGAGCTGCTGGTGAAGAAGAAGTGGCCACTGCTCGACGTCACCTCCGGCGCCTACACCGAGGAAATTGAGCAAGACGTCCTGGCCGGGGTGAAGCCGCACGTGGATGGGTACGGACTGACGGTGGTGCGAATGGGCAACTTCACCATCGGCATCAAACCCGAGGACGAGGCCACCCTGAAGCGCCTCACCAAGGACCAGGCGTACACCAAGATGGCCGGCGGCTTTCAGCAGTACGCCGCTGGACAAGCCATGTTGGGTGCGGCGGAGGGCATGGCCAAAGGCGGCGACGGCGGTGGCGGAGGAATGCTTCAAGGCGCTGGCCTCGGTGTGGGCTTGGGGATGGCGCAAATGCTTCAGCAGTCCCAAGGCCTGCCTCGGCCCGCCGCCGGTCCGCCGGGCACGGCTTGCCCCAAGTGTGGAACCCCGGGCACGGGGAAATTCTGCAGCAGTTGCGGTGCCCCGCTGGCCGTCGCCCTGGCGTGCGCCAAGTGCGGAGGCCAGCTAGCGGCTGGGGCAAAATTCTGCGCCAACTGCGGGCAGCCGAGCGCCGGCTCCACTGCGCCCTGAAGGCCGTCGCTAGCCGCCGGTGCCCGCGTCGTTGAGGGACGTGGCCGGTGGCCTGTCTGGCGCGACGGTGGTTCCTGTCGGCAACGGCCCTGCATCCGTCGACGGAAAGGCGGTCGCCCCGCCGGCGTCGGCCGAGTCGGCCGGCGCGACCGCGCCCGCGTCCGGCCCCCTGGGCGGGGCCCCGGCGTCGGCCGGAGGGCCCGCTGGGGTGCCGGCTGCCCCTGCGTCGACGGTCGAGCCCGGCGTCAGCGGCCCAGGTGTCGCCGTTCCCCCAAGGGCGGTGGGCACCCGTGCCAGGAAGGCCTCGACGTCCAGCCCCTCCAGCCCCATGGCGCGGGCGAATCCGCCAGCCGTCTCGGAGTTGCCCTTTGCCAACAGGCTCCGGACCCAGGCCCCTGCGGCCGCCTCTTGCCACCAGGCGGGCCCGAAACGTCCGCGGAGCTGCTGTTCAAGTTGGGCCGCCAGGACGAAGGCCTGCAGGTAGTCCGCCGAGGCGAGGAATTCCTCGCGGTCCAACTCGGCGCGGGCCTCGTCTGCCGCCGTCATCGGGAAGCCATAGGTCCGCGTCATGACCTCCCGGTAGACGGTCGCCGCGTTGGCATCCGGGCCTTGGGCAGCAGCGTTGAAAAGAACCTTGCCCGCTGCCCGGCGCAGCAAGAAGAGGCGTTGGGCATCGGCCGACGTCCGCCACGCCAGTTGGACGTCTCCGGTGAATCCGGCGACGCGCTCGAGCCAGAGTGGGTCGACGGTGAGGTCCTCCAACAAGAAGGACCAGGCCTCCCCCACCGTCCGGTTGCCCAGCTTGGCCAGCGCCCAGCGGTGCTCCTGGCTGAGGGCGTCGCTGAGCAGATGCCCCATCTGGTGAAGCGTCTCGCGCTCGTCGCGGGCGCCGCCCACCGGAAGTAGGGAGACGCGCACGTCGCTGGGGATGACGACGCCCAGCACCAGGCCCCTCGGGTTCTTTCCCGGCGTCTCCTTCAAGTCCAAGGTGACGTTGTGCATGCTGGCCACGTCAATGCCCAGCCCCCGCAGGGTGTTGGTGGCGCGCGTGAAAACCTCCGCCTTGGGGAAGGCGGACTCGAGGGCTGGCAGTCGGAAGAGACGGGGAATGTCGGCACGGCTGACGCGGTCCACCGGCAGCTGCAGCTCTGTCCAGGAGAGGCGGCCCAGCGTGGCGATGAAAGCTTTCTGAGTGCGAGTCAGGACTTGGTTGGCCAGCGCCACCAGCGGCTCGAGCTCGCTTTCGCGCAGCTCGACCAGAAGGCTGGCCGAGGGAAGGCCGAGCTCGCCCAGCAAGGCTTGGGTGCGCGCTCGGCGCCGGGCGAGCACCTCAGCCAGCTTGGCCACCGCCGGGGTGGCGCCGTCATACAGCGTCTTGCGCAGAAGCGCGCTTCGCTCCGAAGCCAGCAGGGATTCGAGGTTGCGGTAGGGATGCTCCTGGCCGGACGGGCCGAAAGTGAGGGTCTGCTCGAGGTTGGCCGCTTCCTCCGACAGGCCGGCTGTCTTCTGCGCCAGCCATTCCGTCGCGAGGTAGGCATGCAGGTGGGTGAGGGCCAGCCGGTCGAGTGGCCCCAGCGTGGACTGCCGCAGTTGCTCCACCGCGGCAATCGCCGCCGGCGTCAGCCAGGCCTCGCTACCGGCATACGTCTTCGCCAAGTCCGCTGGGGTGCCCTCGGTCCAGCTGTTCCACACCAGCTCGTCCTGGGTGCGGAGCAGCGTCTCGGCCTTGGCGGAAAGCCCAGCCGCCTCCGCGACCAGGGCAGTGTGCGCGGCTTCGGCCGGGCTGGGCGGCGGTGGAAGGGGGGGAGGCGGAGTCGAGCAACCGGCAAGCAGCAGCAGGGTGGTGCAGAGGAGTGCACTTGGACGCATGGGGGCCGCGCAATGTAGCGTCGCGCGCCGTCCATGCCCATTCCCCGTCGGTGGGCGGCGGCGCGCGCCCGCCAAAGCTTCTATGCCTCGCTCCGGGCCTCGCTCGGTCGCTTGGGCTACCTCGAGGTGGAGACGCCCTGCCTTGTCCCCGCGCCGGGGATGGAACCGCACATTGCTGCCTTTGAGGTTCCCTTTCTGCCGGAGACGGACGTCGGGCGACCGCGGACGCTTTACCTGCACACCAGCCCCGAATACGCGATGAAGCGCCTGTTGGCCGAAGGCTCGGGCCCGCTTTTTCAAATCTGCAAAGTCTTCCGCAACGGCGAGGTGAGTCGCAGCCACAACCCCGAGTTCACCCTGTTGGAGTTTTACCGGCCCGAGGCGGATGCCACCGCCGTCATGGCGGACCTCGAAGCGTTGCTTTCCGCGGCCGATGGGGCGCTGGCGGCGAGCGGCTTCTTCAGCCGGACACCCTACCAGCGCTTGACGGTGCGCGACGCCGTCCACCGCGCGACCGACGTCGACTTGGCCCAGTGCCCCGACGCCGATAGCCTGCGTGCCGCCGTCCGGCGCGTCGGCGTGGAGGTGCCGGAGGGGGAGGCCTTTGAGGACGTCTTCTTCCGGCTTTTTCTGGCGCGCGTGGAACCAGAGCTCGGCCGCGAGCGGCCCACCTACCTGACCGAATACCCGGCTCCCATGGCCGCCCTGGCGCGGCTGAAACCAGGCGAGCCCAGCGTCGCCGAGCGCTTCGAGCTGTACGCGCACGGCCTTGAGTTGGCCAACGGCTTCTCGGAGCTCACCGACGCCCAGGAGCAGCGGCGCCGGCTCCTCCTGGAGCAAGCGCAGCGGCGAGCGGCAGGACGGGCCGTCTACCCCTTGGACGAGGCGTTCCTCGAGGCGGTGGCACACCTTCCTCCGTCCGGCGGCGTGGCGGTGGGGCTCGACCGGCTGTTGATGCTGCTGCTGGGGGCGGAGGAACTTTCCGAAGTGCTGCTTTTCCCGGCGCAGGACTTCCTGTGAAGGACTCCCTGCACACCTTGGGCGTGTTGGCCGCCGCGGCCAGCACCGCCCTGGTGGGGCCGGCGGTGGTGGCCCTGGCCTACCTGGACGAGCGGGCACCGGACGCTCTTTTGCGGATGTGGTGCAACAACTTGCTTCGGGCCTCGGCCATGCAGATTGAGGTGCGGGGCCTCGAGCGGCTCCCAGCCGGCAACGCGGTCTACGTGTGCAACCATCAGTCCAATTTCGACCCGGTCGTGCTCTACGCGAAGCTACAGAAGCACCTACGCTTCATCGCCAAGCGCGAGCTTTTCAAAATCCCCCTCTTCGGCTCGGCCCTGCGCGCGACGGGGATGATTCCTGTCGACCGCACTGGCAGTGACCGGGACAAGGAGAGCATCGCCAACGCCGTCGAGGCGGTGCGCTCACGGGCGAGCATCCTTTTCTTCGCTGAGGGGACGCGGGACCCGGAGGGCCGCCTGCGGCCTTTCAAGAAAGGGGCGGCGGTGCTGGCCATTCAAGCGCAGGTGCCGCTGGTCCCTCTGGCGTTGGCCGGGACCAAGGACGTCCTTCACAAGCAGAGCCTTCTTGTTCATGGCGGTCGCCCGGTGGTGTTGGCGGTGGGTGAACCCCTGTCCACTCTCGGAATGACGCTTGAGGAGCGAGAAGCGCTGACCGGCCACGCGCAGGCCGCGGTGGCACGGCTACTCGAAGCGGCCAACGCGCGGGTTCAAGAGAGGCTGACCGATGGCTGAACGGAATAATGAGGTCGCACTGGAGAAGCTCCTCAGTCTCCTCTTTAAAGCCCACCCCTGGCACGGCATTGCGATAGGCCCGGACGCGCCGGATGAGGTGGTGGCGTTTATCGAGATTGTCCCCGCCGACACGGTGAAATACGAATTGGACAAGCACAGCGGCGAACTCAAGCTCGACCGGCCCCAGCGCTATTCGAGCCTCTGCCCCTCGCTGTACGGCTTCATCCCGCAGACCTTCTGTGGCGAGCGCGTCGGCGCCCGGACCGCCGAGAGGACTGGGCTCACCGGGATTGAAGGCGACCAGGACCCGATGGACATCTGCGTGCTGAGCGAGAAGGCCTACACCCACGCCTCGTTTCTGCTGCGGGCCCACCCCATCGGCGGCCTGCGGATGGTGGATGGCAATCAAGCGGACGACAAAATCATCGCGGTCCTGGACGGCGACTTGGCTTACGGCGCGATGCGCGACTTGGACGACGTGCCGCGGCCACTGCTCGAGCGGCTGCGCCATTACTTCCTCACCTACAAACAAATTCCAGGCGACGCTGCGCGCAAGGTGAGCATTCCGGAAATGTATGACCGGGAAGAGGCGTGCGAAGTCATCCGCCGAAGCCAGGCCGACTACCACGCCCACTTCGGCGACCCCGCGTCTCGTTTCGCCGAGTTGCAGGCGCTGCTGCGCTAACCCCTCAGGCGGAGGCCGCGCTGGCCCACACTGCCACTGCCTCGCTGAGAGCGGCCTGGGCCACGGCTTTCGCGTCCGCATGGCGCTCGTCCCAGTCCGGCGCCCCAGCCAGTTTCACGTCGTCGAAGGGCGAGTCGCCTGGGCGCCAGACGCCTTCGATGCTGCCGGCGAAGACAACCACCCGCTTGCCGGCAGCCCGGGCGCGCTCGGCGAGCGCCACCGGGCCCTTGCCTTGACGCGACTGGGCGTCCAGCCGTCCCTCGCCAGTCAGTACCACGTCGCACTGGGCCAGATGGTCCTCGAGGTGCACCATCTCGGCGACGTAGCCGAAGCCCGGGACCACCCGGGCGCCGAAGATGGCCCTCAGCCCAAAGCCGAGGCCGCCGGCAGCTCCCATCCCCGGCTCCAGCGAAACGTCCACCCCCAGCTGGCGGCGGATGACGTCGGCGAAGTGGGCCAGCGCGGCGTCGAGGAGGGCGACGTCCGCGTGGGTGGCTCCCTTTTGCGGTCCATAAACCGCCGAAGCGCCGGAGGGCCCGGTGAGGGGGTTGGTGACGTCGGTCACGCAGGTGAGTTCCACATCCCGCATCTGTCGAAGCACACCCTCCAACTCAATCCGGGCCAGCTCTCGCAGCGCCGTGCCACCGGCGGGCAGCTCCCGGCCTTGCGCGTCGCGCAGCCGAACGCCCAGCGCCTGCAGCGCGCCGGCGCCCCCGTCGTTGCTGGCGCTGCCGCCGAGCCCGACCATCAGCGAGCGCACCCCGCGGAGGACGGCCGCCCGGATGAGTTCGCCCGTCCCGAAGCTGCTCGTGCGCCGGGCATTGCGCTCTCCCGGGGCCAGCAGCACGAGCCCGGAGGCCCGCGCCATTTCCACGACGCCGGCGGTGCCCCCGGCCCAGGCGCCGTAGCTGGCTTCGATGGTCCGGCCCAGTGGGTCCCGCACCGGCAGGCTGTGCCAGCTGCCGTGCAGCGCGTCCACCAGCACCTCGGCGGTGCCGGGCCCCCCGTCGGCCAGCGGCAGCGTCTCCACCTGCGCACCGGCGCCGGCGCGCTCCAGTCCTCGGCGAATGGCCGCGGCGGCCTCGGCGGCTGTCAAGCTGCCCTTGAATTCCAGCGGCGCCACCAGGTAGCGCGTCACGGCGGCGGGCTTTCGACACGGGCGGCTGGGGCTGATGCCGCAGCCCGCGCCTGCCGGGCCCAGGCCAGCAGTGGGCGGGGCCCGGAGCAGTCCGCGTCCAGCGTCTGCGCCACCCGCTGCAGCCGGGCAGCGAGGGCGGCCACCACCAGGGTGGGCTCGCGCGCGGGGCCTTGCACCCGGCTGCAGAAGAAGGTGCGACAGCCGAAGGGCCGGGCGGCGTAGGCGCTGCAGCGCTGGCCATCCTCGGTGAGGAAGGGGCAGCCGCCGTCCAGCCGTTCAGGCGGCGCCTGCCCGCCCTTGGCGGCCAGCAGCGCCTCCCACTCCAGGGGCCACAGCCAGGGTTCGCGTTTCGTCGTCGCCAACTGGCAGCACTCGGCCGTCCCAGGACAGCGGTAGGGACGGTAGGCCGCGTCCGCCGCCCGGTAGACCGCCGCCAACTCCCGAAGGGACGCCCGCTGCGCGCGCCGGCGCTGGCTGCGGTGCGTCTCGGCGTCCCCCGGTCCCATGGCGAAGCTCAGGGTCAAAGCTGACACCCTTTGGGTGTTGGGGCGCAAGCGGGCCTCGTCAAGCGCCCGCGACGGGCGATTGGCAAGGCGCCTCATGCCAGGACGCGCAGCACGTAAAACTTCAGGTAGCGCGTCTCTCGCAGGTGCAGCAGCACCGGGTGGTCCCGGGAGGCGCCCCGGCGCTCGACAATTTGTACCCGCCGCTTGGCGTCGGCGGCGGCGGAGGCCAGCATGGCTTCAAAGCGCTCCTCGTCCACGTGGTAGGTGCAGCTGCCAGTCATCAGCACCCCGCCCGGGGAGAGGAGTTGCAGGGCGCGCAGGTTAATTTCCTTGTAGCCGCGCAGCGCCGCCTCGAGGGCGTCCTTGCTTTTCGCGAACGAGGGCGGGTCGAGGACAATGGTGTCGAAGCGCCGGCCCTCGTCCACCGCGTCGCGGAGGAAGTCGAAGGCGTTGGCCTCCACCGCCTGGACGTTGCCGAGGCCGTTGCGGCGCGCATTCTCCAAAAGGGTTTCGCAAGCGGCGGCAGAAATCTCCACCGCGGTGACGCGGGCCGCGCTGCGCGCCAGCTGCAGGGAAAAGCCGCCTTGGTAGGCGAAGCAGTCGAGCGCCTCCCCATGGGCGTAGCTGGCCGCCAGCAGGTGGTTTTCGCGCTGGTCGAGAAAGGCGCCCGTCTTCTGTCCGGCGCGCACGTCGGCGAGAAATGTCAGTGGGCCTTCGGCGTAGGGCACCCTCTCCGGCACTTCGCCTCGGAGGACTTCCCGCCGGGGCGGCAGGCCCTCCAGCGCCCGCACCCCAACGTCGCTTCTGTCCATCAAGCCGCGGGCGGCGAAGTGCTCCATCAGCAAGTCGGCGAACAATTCGCGGCGGTCGTCGGTGGCCTTCACCAGAAATTGTGCGGACAGCACGTCGTCGAAGCGGTCCACCACCAGCCCGGGCAGTAAGTCGGCGTCGGCGTGCACCGCACGGTAGGTGGTTTGTCCAGGGTCCATCCGCCGGCGCAGCGCGTCGGCCTGGGCGATGCGCCGGGCGAAGAAGGCGCGGTCCACCGCCTCGTCTTCCAGCGTCAGGCCGCGCAGGGCGATTTTGGAGGCCTTGGCGTAGAAGGCTTTGCCCAGAAACCAGCCCCGCGCGTCCAGGACGCGCACCACCTCGCCGCCTTCCAGCGAGGGCTCCGCGGCCAAGTCTCCGCGGTAAATCCACGGGTGTCCGGCCTGCCAACGTTCGGTGCCGCGGCGGGTGATGACGACGTTGAAGAGGCCGTCCGGGCCCATCGGGGGAAGGGCCCGGTGAGATTCCCGGGCATTGGCCTCTCGGCGGTCGGCGGCCCTGGGCGCGCCGGGGCGGCGGCCGTCGACGGCTGGCGCGGCGCGAGCGCTGGCCTTGGCTGCGAAGCGGGAGTCGCGCGGGTCCAGGCTGCGGCGCGCCTTGGCCCCCGGCCCGGGGGAGTTAGCGCGGGTGCCGCCTTCGGGCGGGCGGGGGTGTCGTGGAGCCATCCCCCTCCCTTACACCACCCGGGGCCGGCAGCACTTCCCAGCAGCGCAGCACGTCCTTGCGTTGGACGTCCGGCGGGAGAATGCCGGGCGTCAATTCCCGGAAGCTGCCCAGCGCGCTTGCGCGCGGGTCCAATTCGAAGCGGCGGTAGTTGGTGGAGAAGTACAGCTTGCCAGAAGGGGCAAGCAGCGCCAGCGCGCTGCGCAACAGCCGCAGGTGGTCTCGCTGTACGTCGAAGGTGCCGCGCATGGCATTGCTGGTGGAGAAGGGCGGGGGGTCGAGCACCACCAAGTCCCAGCGCGCCGCCTGGCTGGAAGCGTCGATCAGCCAGCGCAGTGCATCGGCGCGAATGCGGACGTGCCGCGGTGCGAGAAGCGAATTCAACTGGAGGTTACGCGCCGTCCAGTCGAGATAGGTGTTGGAGAGGTCGACGCTGGTGGTGGCCTCGGCCCCTCCGGCGGCGGCGTAGACGCTGAAGGCGCCGGTGTAGCAGAAGAGGTTGAGGACGCGTTTCCCAAGGGCTTCGTCGCGCACCCTGGCCCGGGTGAGGCGGTGGTCGAGAAACAGCCCGGTGTCCAGCCGGTCCGCGAGGTTGACCCAGAAGCGCAAGCCCTGCTCCTCGACGGTGAAGTCCTTTCCGGAAGTGGCCAGCCGCCCGTACTGGGCCTGTCCCCAGGGTTGCGGCAGGTGGGTCTTCGGGAAAACGTCTTCCGGCGGCACCTCCAGCACCTCCACCACATCCTGCAGGATGGCCGCGCGCAGCCCTTCGGGGTCGCGCTGACGTTCGGCCCGCCGCGGGTACTCCACCAGGTGGACGCGGCCGGCGTAGCGTTCGACGACGTAGGGGAAGTCCGGGACGTCCCGGTCGTATACCCGGTAGGCGCTGAGGCGCTGGCGCTCCGCCCAGCGGCGAAAGTGCCGGGCATTTTTGGAAAGCCGGTTTCGGAAGGCGGTGGGCAAGGTGGGCTTGCGCAGCGTTCCTCGCACGCAGGGGGACGTGCGCGCCAGGGGTCCCCCTTTGGCGAGCCCTGGCCGGCCGACGCATGTAGAAAGTGCGGGCTCCCGGTGCATCCGTCGTTGACAGGCCAGGCTGCCTCCCCCAGCCTCTGGGGCCTCTATGGACAATCGGGAAGCCGCCGCGGCCGTTTCGTACCGTCCGTACGTCCCCGCCGAAACGGTGATGACCGAACTCACGGTGCGGGGCCTGGTGGTGGGCTCGCTCCTCGGCATCATCTTCGCCGCTTCCAGTGTCTACCTCGGCCTCAAGGTGGGGCTCACCGTCTCGGCCAGCATCCCCATCGCCGTGCTGTCCATCACCATCTTCCGTGCCTTCGGTAAGGCCACCATCCTCGAAAACAACATTGTTCAGACCACCGGTTCGGCCGGCGAGTCGCTGGCGGCGGGGGTGGCCTTCACGCTGCCTTCCCTGCTGCTGATGGGCTTCGAGATGAATGCCCTGCGGGCGACGCTGGTGGCGCTTTTGGGTGGGGCGCTGGGCGTGCTGATGATGATTCCGTTGCGCTACGGCCTCATCGTCAAGGAGCACGGCCACCTCACCTACCCGGAGGGGACCGCCTGCGCCGAAGTCCTCATTGTCGGCGAGAAGGGTGGCACCAGCGCGCGGACGGTGTTCGGCGGCCTCGGCATCGGTGCCCTCTTCTATACGTTCGGGAAGATTTTTAAATTCTGGGGCGAGTACCCCACCTGGAATTTCAGCCGCTGGTTCAAGGGCGGTTCCATGTCCTTCGAGGCCAACCCCGCGCTGGTGGGGGTGGGCTACATCATCGGCACCCGCACCTCCAACATCATGATGGCCGGAGGCATGCTGTCCTTTCTGGTCCTCATCCCCTTGATTACCCTGTTTGGCCCCACCATGACGTCAGCGCTCTACGGGGTGGGCACTCCGGTGAGTGCGATGAGCAGCGGACAAATCCGCAACGCCTTCGTTCTCTACATTGGTGCCGGGGCGGTGGCGGCCGGCGGGGTGCTGACTCTGGTGCGTTCGCTGCCCACCATTCTCGCTGCCTTCCGGCGCGGGCTGGGCAACGTCAACTTTGGCTCTGACAAGCCCTCCGCCGCCGTGCCCCGGACCGAGCAGGACTTGTCGATGCGCATCGTCCTCGGCGGCACCCTGGCGCTGGTGGTGGCCATCGCCTTGGCCCCTTCGCTGGGCATCAACGCCCTCTCGGCAGTCCTCATTGTCCTGTTCGGCTTCTTCTTCACCACCGTCTCCAGCCGCATCACCGGGGAGATTGGAAGTTCCTCCAACCCCATCTCCGGAATGACGGTGGCCACCCTTCTCATCACCTGCCTCCTCTTCCTGGCGGTGGGCTGGACCGGCGTTCCCTACAAAGAAATGGCCCTCTGCACCGCGGCTCTGGTGTGCGTCGCCGCCAGCAATGGCGGGACGACGTCGCAGGACCTGAAGACGGGCTTCTTGGTGGGCGCGACGCCGCGCAACCAGCAAATCGCCATCATGGTTGGGGTGCTCACCAGCGCGCTGGTCATTGGCTTTACCCTGGTGGCGCTCAACCGGGCGGCCACCACCTACGTCCCACGCAGCTACCCGAGTTTCGTCGCCACCGAGGCGGTGGCCACCTCCGTCGGCGGCGACTTGGTGGCCTTCGCCCCGAAGCCCTACAGCTTCCGCGGAGTGGACTACCGCCTGATGTACGTCCGCAACGAAGTCCAGGGCGTGCCGCGTGGGAAGTACCTGGTGGGCCGCGACAACCGAATTGCATTTCTGGCCGACCCGGGAGTGTCCGGCGTGGAGCCGGTGCAGCGCCGGGAGGACGGCTCGGTGGAGAAGGTGGTGTCGAAGTTTGACGCGCCGAAGGCCCGTCTCTTCCAACTCATCATCGACGGCGTGCTGGAGCGCAACCTCCCTTGGAGCCTGGTGCTCATCGGCGTCTTCTTGGCGCTGCTTCTGGACTTGTGCGGCGTCTCGGTGCTTCCCTTCGCGGTGGGGGCCTACCTGCCGCTGTCCACCTCGGCCACCATTTGGCTGGGCGGCATTGCCCGCTGGCTGGCCGACAAGCGCACCAGGGTGTCGGCGGAGGAATCCGAATCCTCCCCGGGCGTCCTCTTCGCCTCAGGCCTGATTGCCGGAGGTGCCCTGGTGGGACTCCTCTCCGCCGCCCTGGAAGGCCTGGACACGACGGTGCCTGGCCCAGACGGGCTGCCGCGCCAGGTGACGCTGCTCAAGCATTGGGGGCTGGAGCTCTCCTACAAGCTGTTTGGCGAGGCCCGCGGCGAGGCCATTGAAGCCTCCGCCACCTGGTCCATCCTCCCGCTGCTGGCGCTGACCTGGCTTCTGTACTGGGTGGCCTCGCGCCGTCCGAAGTCCGCCTAGGGTCCAGGCGGGTTTGGCCCCCCCCTTTTTTTTCAGTTCACCCCCCTTGACGGATGGAAAGAATGCCTTGTATATAACTTAAATGTTATATAACAAGATGGTTTTCGTCGACGAACGAGGGGTCTCCGCGATGACCGCCATGCGCACTGCCCCCGACGGAGAACGGCAGGCCGAGGCGCTGGGGGCCGAAGTCCCGGTTGTCTCGCTCCCCGGCGTGGGCCGGGTCTCGCCCCGGGGCATCGCCTTCCTTGTCTTCGGGTCCGCATGAAGGCCACCGCCTTGGACAGCACCTTTCAGGCACTGGCCGACCCGACGCGCCGGGCAATTCTCGCTCGGCTGGCGCTGGGCGAAACCTCCGTCATGCAGCTGGCCAAGCCCTTCGCCATCAGTCAGCCCGCCATTTCCAGGCATTTGAAGGTGCTCGAGCGGGCGGGGCTCGTCTCCCGAGGACGCGAGGCGCAGCGTCGGCCCTGCCGACTGCAGGCGCAGCCGCTGGCCGAGGCCAGCAGCTGGCTGTTGCATTACCGCGAATTCTGGGAGGCCAGTTTCCGGCGCCTCGACCGACTGCTGGAGGAGTTGCAGCACAAGAAGGAAGCAAACCCCAAACGAAAAGGAGCGCGGCGATGAAGGACGGCACCCTGGGAGTGACCCCACGGGGGGAGCGGGAAGTGGTCATGACCCGGACATTCCGGGCCCCGCGAGTCCTGGTCTTCAAGGCCATGACGGAGCCAGCCCTGGTCCAGCGCTGGCTCCTCGGACCGCCGGGCTGGGCGATGGTGCGCTGCCAAATCGACTTTCGCGTCGGCGGCGCCTTTCGCTACGACTGGAAGCACCCGGACGGAAGGACGCTGTGGCTGAGCGGCGTCTTTCAGGAAATCGTCCCACCGGCGAAAATCGTGCACCTCGAATTGATGGAGGGCTACCCGGAGCAATCCCTGGTGACCGGCACGCTGATGGAAGAAGGCGGCCAAACCACCCTCACCATGACCGTGCTTTTCCCCTCGAAGCAGGTCCGTGACGGTGCTCTCAAGTCCGGCATGGCGAGCGGCGTTGCGGCAAGCTACGACCGGTTGGAAACCCTGCTGGTCGCGATGTAGCCAAGCCCCGTTGACGGGGCCGATGGCCACCGGCTGCTAACCCATCCGCCCGTGAATGCGGACTGGGCTCGAGCCGAGGAGCACCTGCGCCCTCAGTGCGCTCGCCTCTTCCTCCCAGTGGATGAGGACCGCCAACAGGGTGGCCCCCAGCCGCTCGCGATCGGCCTTGAGACGGCGCAGCACGTCGGCGGCCGCCGGCAGTGACTCCAGCGAGGCATGCTGGTCGACCAGCGCGATTTGAATGTCCAAGTCATGCAACTCGCCGAGCGCCGTCTGCAGCTGAACCACCTCGTTGCGGATTTCCGCCGTTTCGTCGGGGATCGCCGGCTCCAGAAATTCGAGCCCGTAGCGAAAGCGCTTCAGTGCAATGCGGAGCTGGTGCATCGGCGCCGGCCCGGGGTCGGCCAGCGCCGCTTGGGCGCACTCCTCCACCCTCTCCAGTTGGCGGACCAGCCGCTTGCGCACGCGGTGTCCGCCAAGCCGTCCCTTGGGACGTAGCCCCTCCAGCGCGGCCAGCGCGCGGGTGCCCCGTTTCGCCCAGCGCTGAAGGGCGGCCCGGGCTGCTTCCACCGCCGCGCCCCGTGTCGCGCCGAGCGTGGTGCGCACGTGCACCACGACGGCGGCCTCCTCGGGCGGAAGTTTCCGCAACAGCTTCGAGAGTCCGGCCAGCTGCACCTGCAAGTCCCGCAGCGGGCCAAGCGCCGTTTGAAAGCCCCGGGCTTCCTCATTGGCGCGGCGCACCGGCTTGCCCCTGCCGAAGAGGCGAATGGCGCCGCGCAGCCGGCGAAGGGCGACGCGCAAGTCATGCACCCGCTCAGGCGACAAGCGCTCGGACACCGCTGCGCACTGACGGCTGACGTCGGATTGGCGCGCGGCCAAAAAGACGGGCGCCGCGTCGAAGAGGCGGGTGGAGGCCCGAAGGCCTCGCACGGGTCGGGGAGCGGCCATGCCTGGGAGCGCAGCGTGGCGAGAAGGAGGTCCACGCCGCAAGTTTACCGACCGTGACGAACCGGTGACGCGGCGGCCCTCAGGGTTTGGCGGCCTGGGCGCCGGCCGAGAGTCTGCCACTCCTGCTCGGTCAGCCGGAGGGCGGCCGCGGCCACATTCTCCTCCAGGTGGGCAATGGAGGAAGTGCCCGGAATGGGCAGCATGACGGGCGAGCGCCGCAGCAGCCAGGCGAGCGCCACCTGCCCAGGGGTGGCCTGGTGGGCTTGGGCGACGCTGTCCAAAGGCCCGCCCGGACGGCTCAGCTCGCCGGCGGCCAGCGGGTACCAGGGGAGGAAGCCAATCGAGGCGCGCTCACAGTCGGTGAGGACGGGCTCGGCGCTGCGGTCGCTCAAGCTGTACCGGTTTTGCACCGAGACAATGGGAGCCACGCTGCGCGCTTGCTGCAGCTGCTCGGCGGTGACGTTGGACAGGCCAATGTGGCGCACTTTGCCCTGCTCCTTCAGCCGCACCAGTGCCCCCAGCGAGTCGAGGAAGGGGACTTTCGAGTCGACGGCGTGCAGCTGGTAGACGTCAATGCGCGCCAGCCGCAGCCGCCGCAAGCTTGCCTCGCACGCGGCGATGAGGTGCTCGGGCCGGCAATCGCGCTCCCACCGGTCCGGGCCGGAGCGCGTCAGGCCTCCCTTGGTGGCGATGACCAGGCCCTGCGGGTAGGGGTAGAGCGCCTCGGCCAGAAGGCGTTCCGCCACCTCCGGCCCATAGGCGTCCGCGGTGTCGATGAGGTTGACGCCGAGCTCCAGCGCCCGGCGAAGCACGGCCTTGGCCTTCTCGCGGTCGGGCGGCTCTCCCCAAATGCCCCGGCCGGTGAGGCGCATGGAACCAAAGCCCAGGCGGGTGACGCTGAGGTCACCACCGAGGAGAAAGCTTCCACTGGCGGCGGCGGGCGCAGAGGACATGGCGGACCTCCTACAGGCAACGGTGGGGGAGGGCGCGCTTCGCTGCGCTCTCCGGTGGGGCCCTTGTAGCGGCTCAGCCGCGTCGGTGCATGGCCCAGCTGGGGGAAGGCCCCTGCCAGGGGGAGGCTGACAGGGAAGGGGCTTTCTGGTGTGTTGGCCACGCCATGCGCTTTGACACCCTCGCCATCCACGCCGGCCAGCAGCCGGACCCCACCACCGGCGCCATCATGACGCCCGTCTACCTCTCCTCCACCTACGTCCAGTCGGGCCCGGGCCAGCACAAGGGGTACGAATACAGTCGGACGCGGAACCCCACCCGCACCGCGCTGGAAAGTTGCCTCGCAGCCTTGGAGGGCGCCTCTCACGGCTTTGCCTTCGCCTCCGGGTGCGCGGCCACCGACTGCTTGATGCACCTGCTGGACGCCGGGGACCACGTCGTGTGCAGTGATGATGTCTACGGGGGGACGTTTCGCCTCTTCGACCAAGTCTTCAAGCGCCTCGGCCTCAGCTTCAGCTTCGTCGACCTCTCTCGGCCCGAGGCCTTCGAAGCTGCCCTCACACCGAGGACGAAGCTGGTCTGGGTGGAGACGCCCACCAACCCGATGCTGAAGCTGGTGGACTTGGCGGCGGTGGCGGAGCTGTCGCGCAAGCGGGGGGTGCTGTCCGTCTGTGACAACACCTTCATGTCCCCCTACTTCCAGCGCCCGCTGGAATACGGCATCGACCTGGTGCTGCACTCCACCACCAAGTACCTCAATGGCCACAGCGACGTGGTGGGCGGCTTCGTCGGCACATCCAACAGTGACTTCGCTCAACGGATTGGGTTTTTGCAAAATGCGGTGGGCGCCGTCCCTTCCGCCTTGGACAGCTTTCTCGTGCTGCGCGGGGTGAAGACGCTGGGCGTCCGCATGGCCCGCCACCAAGAAAATGCCTTCCGGGTGGCGGAATTTCTCTCAGGCCATCCCAAAGCCGGGCACGTCCGGTACCCCGGGCTGACCAGCCACCCCCAGCACGCGCTGGCCAAGCGGCAGATGAAGGGCTTCGGGGGGATGATGACGTTTGAGATTGTGGGGGGACTGCCCGCCGCCCGCGCCTTCCTCGCCGCCTGCCGCGTGTTTTCCTGCGCCGAGTCCCTCGGTGGTGTGGAAAGCCTGATTGAGCATCCCGCCATCATGACGCACGCCTCGGTACCGCCCGAAAACCGGGCCAAGCTGGGCATTACCGATGGCCTCATCCGCCTCTCGGTGGGGATTGAGGATGCCTCAGACCTTTTAGACGACTTGAAGCAAGCACTCGGGCATGCCTGAAGGGGCCCGTCGCTGAAGACGGCGCGGGCGGGTAGGGAGGGCCACGTTGAGCGAGCAGTCCGAGTGGATGCAGGCGGCGGAGGCGGCGGCCCGCCTGGCCGGGGGGGTGGCTCTGCGCCATTACCGTGCTGGGGTGGTGGTGGAGACGAAGCAGGACGGGACGCCGGTGTCCGTGGCCGACCGCCAGGCTGAGGAGGCGGTCCGCAGCTGGCTCGAGGCGCGCTTTCCCAAGGACGGCATTGTGGGCGAGGAACTCGGCGAGCTGCGGCCCGAGGCGCCGCGGCGCTGGCTGGTGGACCCGATTGACGGGACGAAAACCTTCATTCGCCGCGTCCCGTTGTGGGGGACGCTGGTGGCGCTGGTGGAAGGGGAGCAGGTGCTGGCCGGCGCGGCGTTTTTTCCGGCCGTCGATGAGTTGGTGGTGGCCGCCCGCGGCGCCGGCTGCCGGTGGAATGGCGCGCCGGCGCACGTCTCTGCGGTGGCCCGACTCGCCGACAGCACCGTCCTCGCCACCGACGAGCGCTTCGGCCAGGACGCCGTCAAACGTCGCCGCTGGCGCCGCCTGACGGAGGAAGCCGCGCAGGTCCGCACCTGGGGAGATTGCTACGGCTACCTGCTGGTGGCCACCGGCCGGGCGGAAGTGATGGTGGACGGGGTGATGGCGCCCTGGGACGCTGCGGCGCTGCAGCCCATTGTGGAGGAGGCGGGCGGCGTCTTCAGCGACTGGCAGGGCCGGCGGACGGCCTTTGGCGGAGACACCATCGCCACCAACCGGGCGGTGGCTGGCCCGACGCGGGCTGTCCTGGTCGCGGACGGGAACGCCGGCTAAAGGTGGTGCCGGCTACAGGGTGGGAGGCGGCGACGCGGTGAGCGGCCCGACAGCGTAACTGCCTTGAAAGCCCTCGGCGTCCGGGCTGGCGCTGACCACCAGCGAGGGGATGGGCTGTCCTGGGCCAGGCGCCGGGGCGGTGACCGGCGCTGGACCGCAGTGGGTTGCAGAGCCGCAGGCCCAGTGCTGCCCCCCGGGTGTATGCAGCGCCAGGGCGACGGGGGCCAGGCCCCATCGGGCGAGGTAAAAGCCGAGGGGCGCTTGGTCCGGAGCCTCGCCAGGCCGCAGCTTGGTGCGGGCGCTCTCCTGGCCCACCACCACCACAAACAGCGATTCCAAGTCGGCCCGGCGCAGCGCTTCGATGCCGGAGGCTCGGGCCTTCTCGCGCGAGGGCGTGGTGGCCGGCTCGTCGAAGGTGACGACGCCCAGGGGCAATCCTGCGTCACGCAGCGTGCGCAGCTTGTCCAGCAAGTCCAGCACCGCGGTGCTGGCTGCGGTGGAGCCCGGTGCGAAGCTGCGGGCGCCGTGGAGAAAGGCGGTCCGGTCCGCCGGCTTGCCAGTGCTGGAGAGGTAGGTGTCCACCCAATCTTGGTCCGCCCGAAGCAGTGGGAGGGCCACCACCGTGGGCACCCCCGGGGTAGCGGCCTGGCAAGCCAGCTGGGCGACGAAGGCTGGAATCTCATTCGTCCCCGGCACAGCGGCGAGCAGAACCAGGCGCCGGCCATTGCTGAGGGCGTCGGCGCCGGGCACCGCCGGGCCACAGCTGGGAGCCGACGTGGCCGCGCCCGCGCCCGGAAGTGGCGTCCCCGGGCCCGAGGCGAGCGGCGTTGGCGTTCCGCCGTCGGTGCCAGCTGTGCCCTCGCGCTGCTCGCCGGCGGCGATGGCCTTCGCCGCCTTGGGGTCGAGCGCCCGCAGCAGGGCCCACTCAAACGCGTCATCTCGCCCGCGGGGCATGGCCACCAGGCCGGGCGGGGGCTCATTCAGGGTGTTGTACAACTCTGGGTCGAGGGCACTGTCTCCACCACCGCCGCCGCCTCCGGAGCCCAGCGCAGTCGCCGCCACCATCTCCACCTGGACGGTACAGTGGTCCGCGTCGATGGGGTCAACCACCACCCGGTACCCAGCGAGGGAGCCCGAGGCCTCCGGGCGCCAATCCGTCCCCAGTTGGTTGCCCTGGCGGGCCACCCGAAAGCCGTTTTTGACCAGGACGTTCTCGGTGGTGGTGAGGACGGTGTCAGCGGGCAGGGCATAGACGTGATTCTCGACGGCTTCGGTGCTTTCCGCCGTCCCAATCTTCGACGCGGTCGCACAGCATGTCAGCAGAGCCACACTGTAGAGCCAGGCCAAGCGTTTCACGTCGCACCTCCTACGGTAGACTGCTTCGTCACATCCGCGCCGCCAGGAATTCGATGAGGTCAATCTTGGTGATGATGGCCACCACCTGTTCCCGCTCCTTCACCACCGCCACGTTGTCCTGAGAGAAGACGTCGCGCAGCGCCGAGAGGCTGGCCTCCGGGCTGACCACGCCCTGCAGCGGCGCCACCAGCGGGTCGATGGCATCGGAGAAGCGCTGGGTTTTGGCCACCAGTGCATTCAGCAAGTCATATTCGTGAATCATCCCCACCGCGCGGCCGGCAGCGTCCTTCACCGGCATCTGACTGATGCCGTGCCGCCGCATGGCGTCCACCACTTCGTCGACACGCTGCCCAGTCTGGGCGAAGTACACCGTGGGCTGCCGGTCGCGGAGCAGGTCACCCACCCGGCCGGAGCCCTTGTCGTCCACGACGAAGCCGTTGTCGCGCATCCACTCATCTGAATAAAACTTGCTGATGTAGCTGTTGCCGGTATCGGTCAGCACCACGACGATGTTTTTGCCGCGGCCGAGTTCCTTGGCCAGTTCAACGGCGACGTGGACTGCGCCGCCCGAACTTCCTCCGGCGAAAATGCCCTCCTCCCGGGCCAGGCGGCGGGCCGCGCTGAAGCACTGCTGGTCGTCCACCTGCCGCACTTCGTCCAGGACGGAGAAGTCGAGCGCCTTGCACAGCATGTCCTCGCCAATGCCTTCCACCTTGTAGACATGGGGCTGGGGCAGCTTCCCCGTCTGGAAGTAGCCCTGGTAGACGCTGCCCACCGGGTCCACCCCCACGTTGCGCAGCTCGGGCTTCTTCTCCTTCAGAAACTTGCCTGCCCCGCTCATGGTGCCGCCGGTGCCCAGTCCGGCAACGAAGACGTCGATGGCGCCCTCCATCTGTTCCCAAATCTCGGGGCCGGTGCTGACGTAGTGCGCCTCGATGTTGTCCGGGCTGTGGTACTGGTTGAGGTAGAAGCTGCCCGGCGTCTCGCGGGCGATGCGCTTGGCGGTTTCGTAGTAACTTTCAGGACTCTCGGCGGGCACGTTGGTGGGCGTCACCACCACCTGCGCCCCAAACGCTTTCAGGCGGTTGATTTTCTCCATCGACATCTTGTCCGGCATGGTGAAGATGCAGCGGTAGCCCTTGACGGCCGCGGCGATGGCGATGCCCATTCCAGTGTTGCCGGACGTGTTCTCGACGATGGTGCCGCCCGGCTTCAGTTTTCCGTCCCGCTCCGCCTTCTCAATAATGTGGAGCGCCATTCGGTCTTTGATGGAGCCGCCGGGATTCATGAATTCACACTTAAGGTAGACAGCGGCGTCCGCGGGACCAACCGACTTGTTGAGTCGGACCAGGGGCGTGTTTCCAATGGCGGCGAGGATGCTGGAGTGGACATTCATGGTGGTCCGTGAAGGTACCACCGAGGGGAGCCTCCCAAAGCCCACCAGGGCCCCCGTCACTTTGCAGGCAGTGGGGCCTTCTGTGCAGCTGCCACCCGGGGTGCGGACCACTTCCACCCCCGTTTGCGCCGCTTTTGGTCCACCCCCCCCCCCGGGCAACGGCGCAGGCCCTGAGGTGGCCCCGCTGGTACCCGGCCGTGTAGCCTCCTGCGCCTGGGAATGACTCTCGAGGCCGCCTTGCGCGACCAGGTTGCTTGGGCCATCGGACGTCCGCAGGACGCCGCGGCGGTGCACCCCCTGAAGGGCGACGCCAGCAACCGAAGCTACTTTCGGGTGGGCACCTGGCCGGACAGCGTGGTGGTGATGGTGATGCCGCCGGCGGCACGCGCCAGTGAGGAGGCCAGCGGCAAGGCGGTGCCCGTGGAGCTGCCCTTCGTCGACGTGCAGCGGTACCTGCGCCGGCTGGGCGTCCGGGTGCCGGCCATTGTCCGCTACGACGAGCCGGCGGGGATGATGGTGCTGGAGGACTTGGGGGACGTGACGCTGGAGAAGGCACTCGGCGGCTCGGCCACCGAGGGCCTCTACCGCACCGCGGTGGACCTGCTGGCCGGTTTGCGCACCCGGGCCGAGGCCAGTCCGGAACCTCAAAGCATTGCCTTTCAGCGCGCCTTCGACGAGGAGCTCTACCTTTGGGAGCTTCACCACTTCCGCCAGTGGGGGTTGGAGGCGTGGAGCGGGAAGGTGCCCAGCCCGGCCGAGGGTGCCAAGTTGGAGGCCTGCTTCCAAAGCATTGCCCACCGCCTGGCCGCGGCCCCGCGTGGCTTCACCCACCGCGACTACCAAAGCCGAAACCTGATGGTGAAGGACGGCGAAGTGGTGGTGATTGACTTCCAGGACGCGCTGCAGGGCCCGCGGGCCTACGACTTGGTGGCGCTGTTGCGCGACAGCTACGTCGCCCTTGATGAGGAGCTGGTGGAGGCCCTGCTGCGCCGCTACCAAGAGGCGCTCAGCCGCGCCCTTGGCGAACGCGCCGACCCGGCAGGCTTCCGCCAGGTTTTCGACTTGCTCACCGTCCAGCGCAAGCTGAAGGACGCCGCGCGCTTCGAATACATCCACCGGGTGAAGCACAACCCAGGCTTTCTGCCGCACATTCCGCAGTCGCTGGCCTACGTCCGGCGGGCATTCGAGCGACTGTCCGACGACCGGCCAGTGCAGGAGCTGCGCCGAGTGGCTGCCCTGTACGTCCCCGAACTCGGATGAAGGCCTTGGTGCTGGCGGCGGGGCTTGGGACGCGGCTTCAGCCCCTCACCAGCCGCTGGCCCAAGCCGGCAGTCCCGCTGTTGGGGCAGCCGCTGCTTCGCTACACCCTGGCCGTGCTGGCGCGCGCCGGGGTGACGGAGTTCGGGCTCAACACCCACCACCTGGCAGCCCGGATGGCCCAGGTGGCTGAGGCCGAGGCCGCCCGCTTCGGCCTCCGCCTCAGCCTCAGCGAGGAAAGCGTCATCCAAGGCACCGCCGGCGGCATCCGCGGGCTACGCCGGGTGGTGGAGGGCGAGGACGGCTTCCTGGTGTGGAATGGGGACGCTCTCTTTACCCCTGAGTTGGGGCCGCTGCTTGCGGCGCAGCGCCAAGGGGGCGCCGCAGCGACGCTTCTGCTTTTGCCGATGCCGCCCGGCGCCAGCTACGCCACGGTGGACACCGACGCCGCGGGCCGGGTGCGGCGCATTGCCGGGCGAGGGCCGGGGGGCGAGGCGCTTTTGCCCTGGCATTTCTCCGGCGTGCATCTGGCGTCTCCGAGGATTTTCTCGGCCATGGCCGAGGCGGGACCGGAGGACATCAACCGCGACGTCTACCCGCGGCTTCTTCAGCAGGGGGAGGTCATCCGCGGCGCGGTGGTGCAGGCCGCCTGGAAGGACGTGGGAACGCCCGGGGGCTACCTCGAGGCGCAGAAGGCGCTGCTCTTGGGGGACGTCCCGGACGTCTTCGGCAGCCACTCTCCCTTTGCCAGGGCAGTCGGCGCAGCCGGCGTGTGGAAGGCCCCGGGGGCGATGCTTCAGGGAACGGCGCACCCGCCCGTTTACCTGGACACCGGGGCGGTGGTGGCAGCGGGCGCCGAGGTGGGCCCCAACGTCTACGTCGGCCCGGGCGTCCGCGTGCCGGCCGGAAGCCGCATCGCCGATGCGGCCCTCCTCGAGGGCGCGCAGCCCGAGGGCCAGCTGCAGCAGGTCCTCCTCTGGGAAGGCGGCCGCCTCGAGGCAGCCGCAGCGGGCCGTCAGCCGCTTTTGTAGCGCAGAAGAATGCAGGTGATGTTGTCGTTGCCGCCGGCGGCGTTGGCCATCTCAATCAGCTGCGTGCAGCTGGCCTCGAGGTCGCTCGAGGCTTGGACGGTGCTCACCAAGGCCTGGTCGTTCACCATTCCCGACAGCCCGTCACTGCACAACAAGAAGACGTCGCCGTCACTCACCTCAAAGCGGTCGACGTCGACCTGCACCGTGTCCTTCATGCCCAGCGCCCGCACAATGACGTTCTTGTGCGGGAAGGCGTCAATCTCCTCGGCGGTCAGCTTCTTCGCCTTGAGGTAGTCGTTGAGGAGGGAGTGGTCCTCGGTCATCTGCCGCAGCGCGCCCGCCCGCAGGCAGTAGGCGCGGCTGTCGCCGACGTGGCCCACGTAGACGCCCTCGTCGGCGAAGTGCAGCGAGACGATGGTGGTGCCCATGCCCCGGTAGCTGGCGTCGGTGCCGGCGGTCTCGTAAATCCGGGTGTTGGCCAGCTTGATGCCGGTGGCCAGGCGGTTCTCCTCGTAGTTGCGGGTGCGGTCCATCTTGAAGGGCCAGGTGAGGTCGGCGTCCTTGGCGGTGCGCCGGTAGAAGTCCTCCAGTTCCTCAACGGCGATGCGCGAGGCAATTTCGCCCGAGGCATGGCCGCCCATGCCGTCCGCCACGCAGTACAGCTGCTCGTCCGCCAAGACGAGGAAGGCGTCCTCGTTGTGGTTTCGCTTCATCCCAACGTGACTGCGGCCGGCGACCTCAATCCGCATGTGCGTCAAACCACGCTACCAAGCCACAGCTACTGGGCAAAGCCTGTCGCTCGCCGGCTAGAAACTGGCGTCGGCCTCAGGAGTCGGGCTTGCTTTGCCAGTGCTTCGCCCCCTTGACCCGCCGCTCCACCTGGTGCTGGTGGCGCCGCAGATTCCGCCCAACACCGGCAACATCGCCCGGCTGTGCGCGGTGACGGGGTGCCGTCTGCTGTTGGTGGAGCCGCTCGGCTTCTCCATCGCCGACCGGGAGCTGAAACGCGCCGGCCTGGACTACTGGCAGCACGTCTTCCTCGGGCTGTACTCCAGCTGGGACACCTACGTCGCCGCACACCCCGTGGCCCGTCGGTTTCTCTTCACCGGGAAAGCGCCGGCCTCCCTGTGGGAGATGCGCTTTCAAGCTGGAGACCACCTCGTCTTCGGTTCGGAGACCGACGGGCTACCGGAGCGACTGCTACAGGGCAGCCACGGGGTACCGGTGTGCATTCCGATGCTGGAAGGCCGGCGCAGCCTCAACCTCTCCACCGCCGCTGGCGTCGGGACTTATGAGGCGCTGCGCCAGCTCGGCTAGAGTGGGGCCCAGACGCCACCTATGGAGTCCCGCACTTCCCTCCCCTCCCCGGCCGCGGACGCCCTCTTCCGCGCCGCGCGCGAGCACGCCACCGGCTGGTTGACGTTTGCCGCGCGCGGGGCCGAAGCCCGGCTGTACCTGCAAGCCGGGGACCTGGTCGGCGCGCGACTCGGCTTTGGCCACCAGACGCTGGCCCAAGCGCTTCTCGGCGTTGGGGCCGTGGACTTGTCCACGCTGGACACGCTGTGGGCCGACGGCGCGGCCGGGCCCGACTCACCGGCGCTTTTGTCCGCCTGTGGCGGCGATGCGGCCATCGCCGAGGAACTGCAGACGCTGGCCTCGGTGCGCCGGCTGGTCAGCTACGGCGGCGACGTCTCCTTCATGCCCGCGCTGGTAGACGCCGGTGTGCTGCGGGTGTCGGGCGCACGCGCCGTCCGCATCGCTTTCGAGACGCTGGGCCCGTTGCCACCCGACGCCCTGGTGTGCTGCCGAGACGTGGAGGAATGCGCCGGCTGGCTGCTGCAGCCGGAGGAACGAGGATTGCTCGAGCGGTTTGCGACCTTCCACCCGGCGGGCGAGTTGCAGCTGGGCGAGGCGGCCCTTTTGCGGTTGCTGCAGCACGATGGGCGGGTGGAAATTCTCGACGCCGCGGGCTGGGAAGCGCGCGTCGCGATGGAGGCCGAAACCGAGGCGCGCCGCGCGGAGGAGGAGGCACGGCGCAGCGTGGCGCGGGCCGCCATTGAATCTGCGCGCAACGCCGAGGAGGAACGCCGGGCCGAACAGAAGAGGCGCGCCGAGCAGGCGCGCCGCGCCCTGGAAGCGGCACGCGCCGCGGAAGCCGCCTGGCGCCAGGCGCAAGCCAACGTGCCCCACCGGGACACGCCCCTCGAAATCGCAATGGCGGATACCGTGGTGCGGGAAGCCCCGGCCAGCGAAACCGCCACCGGCCTGGCCCCGCTTCCACACGTCGAGTCCACCGACCCGGCCTACCCCCACCCCCTCACCGAAGAGGTGCCCCGTCTCACCGCGGCCGAGGCCATCGCCGTGGGCCCGGTGCTGGAGGCCAATTCGCTTCGGCCCGTGGCGGCGCACACCGACGTCGGCCGCACCACCACGGAGAAGACGTTTCAGTCCCTGCGCGAGGAGGCCGCGCCGCCGGCACGGACCAAGACCGAGGAACCGGTCATCATCCCGGCGCCGGGTGCAGAGGAGGGCGTCCCCCCCAAGCGGCGGGACACCCTTCGCCCGTTCGCTGCGCTGGAGCCGCCGGTGCTTTCCGAAGCGGAGGTGTTGCCCGAGACCGGCCGCCGCCCGCGGGGCTCGACCCCCATTTGGGGGTCCGAAGGGGATGAGCGGGCCGCCTCCGAAACCCTACTGCACGCAGCAGAAAGCGTGGAAGTCGTCCCCGTGCCCGGCCCGTGGGCAGCGGGGGAAGCGGTCGAGCCCATTCTTCTGTTTGCCGACGCCGAAGCCCAACCGGCGGCCCAAAGTCCCGCGGCGCTGGTGGAGGAGATGACGGAGGCGCTGCGCCGTGCTGGAGCGACCGGCCCTGCCGAGACTTGGCTGGCCGCCACCGAGGGCGTGGTGTCCTCCTCGTTGCGCGGCCCGGAGGCGCCCAGTGAGGGCCGGCCGCCAGCCGCCTCCCGGCCGCCCCTGCACCTCGGGCCGGATACGGGCAGCGCCGACGAGGACTTGTGGCGCCTGGTCCAACAGCCTGCGGCAACGGCGCCGGCGCCAGCTTCCTTCGAGGAGGCGTTGGCCAACGTGGACGCACACCTCTCGTCCTTGGTGGGCCTCTCCGGCGAGCCCATCACCCAGACCGACGTCCCGGTCGACGCCATTTTGCAGGCCTCGGACGCAGGCGACTGGCAGATGGAGACGCTGCCTCCCGTCCAAGCGCCGCCGCAGCCTGTGCCCCCGCCTTTCGAGGCGACGCCGGCCCTCACCCCCTCCGGCGGGGTGCCAGGCGAGGCGGCCCGCGAGCGGCGTCAGCGGCTGCTTCGGCGCGCCATTCAAAACCTGGGCTCCCTGGTTTCTCGGCCGCCGCGCAACATGGGCGCCACGCCGCTGGAGCCGACGCCGGCCCCCCTTCCCACCAGCCCCGGCCCCAAGACGCCTGCCGAGCGAGGGTTGGCGCGCCAGATTGAGGAGCGCTTCGTAGGCCTCTCCGCCGAGCGCAACCGCTTCGACATTCTCGGCCTGCACCTCGAAGCCAGCCGCGAGCAGGTGAAGACCGCGTTTCTCGACTTGGTAAAAGTCTTCCACCCGGACCGGCTCCCCCCGGCCCTGGCGGACCTCGTGCCGAAGGCCACCGCCATCTTCGACTCGCTGCGCGAGGCGCAGGAATACCTCCAGGACGACCAGCGCCGGGCAGCGCACGCCGAGGAGATGACGGCGCTGGCCAGCGGACGGCCAGTGCGCGACCAGGCCGAGGCAACCGAGGCCTACCGGGCCGGGGAGGCAGCGCTCCGCCGCCGAGACCACACCGCAGCCGAGGCCCACTTCGCCGAGGCCTACCGCCTCTATCCCCGCGCCCACGTCCTGGCCGCGCGCGCCTGGGCCATTTACATGGACCCCAACCGCAAGTCCGACGCCGCCGCGGCCCGGGCGATGATGGTCGACGCGTTGAAGGAGGACCCAGCGTGTGACCGAGCCCACTACCAGCTGGGCGTCATCGCCCGCGTGGAAGGGGACGTCGAGCGGGCGGAGCGCCATTTCCGCGAAGCCCTCAAGGCCAACCCACGCCACTTGGAAGCAAGCCAGGAGTTGCGGCTGATTGAGATGCGCAAGCGCGGCGGACCGGCCAAGCGGCCACGCTGAAGACGCGTGCGGGCGCAGAACGGGCTGACCCCGGGCTAACCCGCGCCGAGCGCTGCCTCCAACAGGCGGCGGTCAGCGTCTGGCATGGCCAGAAATTCGATGCCCATCCCGGGAAGCGTCCCCTCTTCGGCGAAGCGCCGCACCCAGGCCACTCGCGCCTGCGCCGACAGTGGCGCGGTGGCGCCCGGCGGATGAAATTGGAGGGCCAGCGTCTCCCCCGGCTCGAGCAGCACGTCGCAGCGGAGGAAGGTGCCGCCGGCGGAGAGGTCGGCTCCCACCAGGGTCAGCTCGCCTTCGCCCCCGGCGTCCTTGCCCCGAAACTCTACGCTGAGCGCGCGGCGGACGTGCCGGCGCTGGTCGGCTCGACTCACACTCTCCCCTCAACCAGTCGGCAGCCGGAGTGTCAAGGCGCTGGGCCGGCCGGAGGCCGCCTGCGGGCCAGGGGGAAACGTTGACGGGCGGTGCAGCCGCCCACAATCATCCTGGGGGCACAACGCCTCTCCTGCGGACTGTTTCGAAAACCGGGGGGGCATGAAGGATGGGTGCACGCGCGTGGCCAAGCAGCACCTGCTCCTGGTGGACGGAGACGCAAAAAACCTGCGGGTGATGGAGGTCAGCCTGAAAAAGGCTGGCTTCCAGGTGACCACTGCCGTCCACGGCAGCGACGCCCTGGAGAAGCTTCAAATTAGTCCACCGGACTTGGTGCTGTCTGATACCCGGCTGCAGGAAGTGGATGGCTTTGAACTGTGCCGGCGGATGAAGGCCGACCCGCGCTTTGTGAATATTCCCTTCGTCTTCCTCAGCAGCGAGAAGGCGCTGGAGGACAAGGTGCGCGGGCTGGAGCTGGGGGGCGAGGACTACCTCACCAAGCCCATCTACATCCGAGAGATTGTGACCCGGCTGAAGATGATTTTGCAGAAGGCCGACGAGCGGTTCGAGCGGCGCGAGACCAAGGGAGGCTTCTCCGGCAACCTGGCGGACATGGGCGTGGTGGACTTGGTGCAAACCTTCGAAGTGGGCCGCAAGACGGGCAAGGTGAGCATCGAGGGCGAGCACACCGGCACCATTTTCTTCCGCGACGGGCGGGTGGTGGACGCCGAGCTCGGCAAGCTGCTGGGGGAGAATGCCTTCTACCGGATGTTGAATACCTTCGAGGGGAAGTTTGACGTCCAATTCGAACCAGTCGACCGCCCGGACCGAATTGAAGTCTCCACCCAAGGGCTGCTGTTGGAAGGCATGCGGCGGCTGGACGAGTGGGGGCGCATGCTGGAGCAGCTGCCGGCGCTGGACACCGTCTTCGAGATTGACTACCGGCACTTGGCAGAACGGCTGAGCGAGATTCCGGACGAGGTGAATGCGCTGCTTCGCCTTTTCGACGGACGCCGGACGCTGGCGCGGGTGGTGGAGGATTCCAACTTCGAGGACCTTGCTGCCCTCGGCATCATTTGCAAGCTGTACTTCGAGGGACTGATTCGCGAGCTGGGAAGCATCCCACCCGAAGGCGAAGCCGATGCGCCCCGTCCGGCCTTCGAGGAGTGGCTGTCCCGGCCCGCCACTGCGCCTCCGCCGCCACCGGGGGGCTTGGACCGTCCGGAGCTGGAGGCGTTGGCGGCGGAGTTGGCCAACGCCGAGCCGGAGCTGCCGCCGATGCCGCGGCCGCCGGCCAGCGCCAGCCCGCCCGAGACTGGGCCCGACGCCGCCGCCCGCGGCGCCCGGGTGCTGCACTTCGCCGGGAGGGAGGCGCCGGCACCGCCGGTGCGCGTCGAGGCGGCACCGCCACCGAGTGCCATGGAGGAGGCCAAGCAAAAGCTGCTGGGGGTGGGGACGGTCGAAGCTGGGCACGGGGAGGCGACGGCCGGCTGGGGGCCGGCCCCACTGGCGCGTGCGCCCAAGCCCACGGCGCCGCCGAACCTGGTCCCCGCCTCGCCCAAGCCGGCACCATCCCCGCACGGGCCGGCCGCCCCGGACGTCTTGTCGCGCTTCGGCGGAGCGCCCGAGGCCCCAGCCCACCCGGACGTGCCGGCCAGCGGCAACAAGGCGCAGTCGCCAGCCGAGGGGGTGCCGGCTGCACCGTTGCCGGCGCCCGCGCCGTCCGTGTCCACTCCGCCCGGCGCCGCATTGCCGACGCCGCCTGGGCCGACGGCGGAAGAAGCGCTGGAAGCGGCGCATTTGGTGGACGAGGAGCGCGCGCTGGCAGCGCGCCGCCAGCGCCGTCGCAGCACCCTTCTTGTCCTGGCCGTGCTGGCCGTCGGCGCCTTGGCCGCCTTCTGGTGGTGGTCCCGGGCCTCGCCGCCCGTCGCTGCGGTGGCGCCGCCCCTTGGGCCTCCAACAGAGGCCGCTGCGGCCACCAGTGCACTGAGCAGCGCTCTGGCAGTCACCTCCCCCACCCAGCCCGGGCCGTCGGCGGAAAGCGCGGCGGCTGCGGACTCGCCCGAAGCCAATTTTCGCCACTGCCTGGAGGAGGGAGCGGCCGCGACGGACAAAGGGGACTTCGCGACGGCGACGGTGCAATACCGCCGGGCGCTCGCCATTCAGCCGAGTTCGCTCGAGGCGAAGGAGGGGCTGGGGGGCGCCATCGTCAACTCGAGCGGGAGCTCCGGCAGCTACGCTGAAGCCATCCAGCTGTTAACCGACGTGGTACGCGCCGACGCCAAGCGGCCCCGGGCCTGGCTTTTCCTCGGGGCCGCCCAACAATTCAACGGCCAGTACGCACCGGCGCTGGAGTCCTACCGCACCTACTTGGAGCTTGCGCCCAACGACCGATGGGCGCGGGAGGTGCGCGACGTGGTGCGGGTGCTGGGGCCGGAGGTGGCGCGCCGCAGCCACGCACGCTAAACGCCTACCAAGCGTGCTGGTGCTGGGCTTAGAGACGTCGTGCGATGAGACTGCCGCCGCGGTGGTGGAGGACGGCCGACGCGCGCTCTCGGACGTCATCTCCACCCAAGTGGACATCCACCGGCGCTGGGGCGGGGTGGTGCCCGAGTTGGCCAGCCGCAACCACGTGGTGCAGGTGCTGCCGGTGGTGGACGCGGCCCTGCAGCGGGCCCAGGTACCGCTGGAGGGGTTGGACCTGATTGCCGTCACCGCCGGCCCGGGGCTCCTGGGGGCGCTCCTCGTCGGGCTACAGACCGCCCGGGCGCTGGGGGCGGCCACCGGCGTGCCGGTGGTGGGCGTCAACCACCTGGAGGGGCACCTGTTGGCCATTCGCCTCACCGAAGACGCGCCGGAGCCGCCCTTTGTCGGGCTGGTGGTGTCCGGGGGACACACCAGCCTCTACCTGGTGGAGGGCTTCGGGCGGTACCGCCGCATCGGCACCACGCGCGACGACGCCGCCGGCGAAGCCTATGACAAGGTGGGGCGACTGTTGGGGCTGCCCTACCCAGCGGGCGCAGCCATTGACGCGCTGGCGCAAGGGGGAAACCCGCGCGCCATTCGCTTCCCGCGGGCGATGAATGCGCCGGACGTGGTGGATTGGAGCTTCAGCGGCCTGAAGACGGCGGTGCGAAGCCACCTGCAAAAGCACGGGGTGCCGCAGGGCCAGGCGTTGGCGGACCTCTGCGCGTCCTTTCAAGAAGCGGTGGCCGATGCCCTCAGTCAGAAGGCGGTGGCTGCGGCGCGCCGCCTGGGTGTCCCCCAACTGGTGCTGTGCGGTGGCGTGGCGGCCAACAGCCGCTTGCGCGCACTGACGCAACAGCGCGCCGCCGAGCGGGACATCCGCGTCTTTCTCCCTCCGCCTCGGCTGTGCACCGACAACGGGGCGATGGTGGCGGTGGCCGGGTATGAAGCCTACCGCCGGGGCGTCCGGCCCTCGGCAGACATCGCCGTCGACGCGGCTTGGAGGCCGTAGCCGTGGAGTCCCCGCGCTCTATCCTCAGCCGCCGAGGGCTTCGCCCGAAGTACAGCTGGGGACAGAATTTCCTCGGCGACCCAGACGCCCTGGAGCGCATTGCCGCCGCGCTGCAGCTGCAGCCCGATGAACCCGTGGTGGAACTTGGCCCGGGCCTCGGCCACTTGACACGGGCCCTTTTGGAGACGGGCGCACGGGTCACGGCGGTGGAGCGCGACCGAGACATGGTGGAGGCCTTGGGCGAGCTGAAGAACGAAAGGCTGACGGTGGTGGCGGCCAACGCCGCGCAGGTGGACTTCGCGCATCTGGCGGGTGCGGACAAGGTGGCGGTGGTGGGAAACCTCCCCTACCACCTCAGCAGTCCCATCCTCTTCAGCGTGCTGGAGCAGCACGCCCGCATCAGCCGCGCCGTCTTCACCCTGCAGAAGGAGGTGGCCGAGCGGCTGTGCGCCGAGCCGGGAAGCCGTCGCTACGGCCTCCTCAGCGTGCTGCTCGGCCTCTATTTCCGGCCGCACCTCCTCTTCGCGCTGCCCGCCGGCCTCTTCCACCCGCCGCCGCAAGTGGACTCGGCCGTGGTGCGGCTTTCCTCGCTCCTCGTCCCGCGGGCCGAGGTGACGGACGAGGCCCACTTCCGTCGGGTGGTGAAGGCGGCCTTCGCGCAGCGGCGCAAGACGCTATTCAACTCGCTTCAGTCCGATGCGGCGCTGGGGACAGCTGCCAGGGTGCGGGCCGCCCTGGAAGACGCCCATCTGGACCCAACCCGCCGCGCCGAAACGTTGACGGTCGAAGAATTTGCCGCGGTGGAGCGCGCACTGGCCCAGCGCGGCTGACGAAAGGCAGAGTCCCCGGGGGCTGCCTCGACGCTGGCCCTGCGGTAGTGTGGCCCGCCGGTCACCCGAAGGAGGAGGGGCGATGGACGTGTTTCGGAAACTGTGGGCATCGGCGCAGCGCGTTTGGCCGCAAGCCCTGGTCCTGGGCGTCTTGCTTCTCTGCCTTTTTCCGGCCAGGGCGCGGGCGCAAGAGGACGCTCCCGAGCTGCGGCGCGAGCTCGCCGGGCACAACTTCATCCCTTCGCGCTTCAGCCTCGACCCCTTCGTCTCGACCTATGTCGCCAGCGAGACCGGCTTCGGCTACGGGACGGCGGCGGGGTTTACGTACAGCATTGCAGGCCACCCGGTTACCTTGGCGAACTACGAGGTGGGGGGGTATGCACAAATCCTCGACTATCAGTACGGGTTTCTCCCCTGGTGGGCAGTTCGGGTTGACTTCCAGGTCACCGGCTACAGCGGCATCAACAGCAGCGGGGTGGCCGTTGTCGGCACCAATGCCGTGGTCAAGGCCGGGCTTGGCACGACCCTGAGCTGGAAAGTGGGAGACAACCTGCGGCTCGGTGGTTCCCTCGACGTTACCTTCGGGCCTTCCATCTTCTTCAACATCCTCAAAACGGTGCAGGAGAGCATCGACCATGGCGACATTGTCTCTCCAGTCACCAGCGCAGGCTCCTACACGTTCCAGCCTGCTTTCGTGGGTGCCTGGGCGATTGAAAAGTGGGTGGGCTTCACCTTCTCGGCCAGTTACCAGTTCACCAACGCGACGACCCAGGACAACCTTGGCCAGACGACGAACGCCGCCAGCTTCTTTCTCCTCAACGGCGTGTTCGACTTCGACCTGAACCCGGCATGCAAGGTGCCGATTGGGTTTCTGGCCGGGTTCCAGACTGCGTTCAGCGCGAGCCAGACAAGGTTTCTCCAATTCCGCTGGCAAACCGGCATTTTCTACACCGCCGTCAAGCCCCTGAACGTGGGCCTGGAGATTGACTACGTGCGGGCCCCCGTCGTCGGCTCGACCGAGGTATTCCTCTCCTCGCTGTTGGGGCTCATTGTCCTGCAATACAACTTCAACTAGGCGCGTACTGCGGCGTGCCAGGAGCGGCGCCGGCGGCGGAGCCCGACAACGCCGGCGGCGACCAGGGCAGCGCCAGTCCCGAGGAAGACTGCAAGGAGCGCGTCGCGGCCCTTTGGCTTCGCCGCTCGAGGGGCCGCCGTCGCATCACCCAAAAGCACAAAGTCAGACCAGGCGGCGGCCGGCGCGCCGGCACGCAGCCGTGTTGTCTTGGCAAGGCCCAGGGCCTCTCCCACCGTCAGGCCCGTTTCCAGGGCCGCGTAGAAGGCGTCGAAAAACGCGGCCGACTCAGAATCTCGCACGCGGCGCAGGCTTCCAATGACGGTTCGCGCGCCGGCGGCGAAGAAGGCCCGACTCAGACTCATCACCCCTTCTCCCCGACGAATCAGTCCCGAGGACGTCTCGCAGGAGGCCAGCACCACCACCTTTCCTTCCAGCGACAGCCGGGAGATTGCTTCGGTGTCCAGCAGGGCCGCGGTCCCAGCCGCCCCGGAGTCCAGCACCACGCCGGAACGCTCTGGACGGAGCGGGTCCACCAAGGAGTGGGTCGCAATGTGGAGCAGCGCGAAGGGCGCCAAGTCCATCGACGCCAGACGTGGCCCGGTCACGCCCGTCAAAAGCTGGCTTCCCGCGGGGAAAGCCCGGACGGCCCGGGCCGCTTCGCCTTCCGCCTGCGTCAGTCCAGCGAGATGACCGAAGCCAACGCCTCCTGAGCTAGCCGCTGCATCTTCCTGGGTCGCGTCAGCCACGGCCAAGGCCAAGCCCGGCGTCGCGCCGGCGCCTTGGCGGAGACGCAGCCAAATGGCCGCCGAGGGGACCAAAGACGTCCGGAAGCGCTCGGCAAGGTAGGGTCCGCTGGGGGACATGAAGAGGGCGTCAAACGGAAGACGATGCAAGGGCCCATCTGGAATGAGGACCAGGCTCTCAATCCCCGGAGGCAGCGCCTCCACCACCGGCCGCAACAGGGCGTCATACAAGGTCAGGCCACCTTGCTTCTCGGAGCCATCGCGCGCTTCCAGCAGCTGACGGAAGAAATTCAACTGGGCCTCAAAGGCATCGCCATTCGGCAGTGCAACGGCACGCGTCCCCGAATGGGTGACCACCAGGGCCCAGGAGTGTCCATTCGTGTAGGAGGCGTCTTGCGGAGCCTCTGCACGCCAGACTTGGAAGGAAACCAGCGCCTCCTGGGCGCCCAGCGCCGCCTGAACCTGGGCCAGCGTGGGTGGCTCGGCCAGGGCGACAGCAGCGTGTTGGGAATGTGCCAGGGCTCGCTCGGCTTCTCGCAACTGGTTCACGGCTGTTGTTCGAGAGTCGAGCGGCGTGGCTGGGTCGAGAAGTCGCTGGTGGGCCTGCAGAATTTGTCGACGCAAGGCGGTCTCGTGCTGCACCCGAGCGTCTCCGACGCGCCCGCGGGCCAAGAGATTTTCAAAGAGGGCGCGCGCTCGCAGCCGCTCCATGACGCTGAAGGCGCTCTCCATGTCCTTCCCCTCGACACGTCCAGTGGTGGGGTCGAGCAAAAGGCCCGCGACCAATTCATAGGAGAAGGCCAGCGCGTCCTCGTAGCGGATGCGAATCTCGACGTCCTCTTGTTTGCTTCGCAGCTGCTCCATCTCGCCCAGTGCAGCGTTCGCGTCCTGCAGTGCCTCTTCACGCTGCCGACTTCTCCAGCGCACATAGGCCCGAACCAAAAGACCGTGCGCATGCTCCAACTGTCTCCCCGCCTGGGCGGCGCGCTCGACCGATTCGTCGGCGAGGTGCAGGGCTTCGGCAGCCCGGGGTGGCGTCGAGTCGACGAGGTCGCGGGCGAGCAGCCACTCGGACCGGTAGGGGTTTCGTGCCTCCGTCTTTCTGGGGCCTCGCCCGGCGTACCGGGCGAGGTTGGCTTCGAGGAGGCGAATCGACTCGGTGGTCGGTCCCAGGAGCGCAGCGAGGCTTTCGGTGGTGCGGAGCAGGCCATCCCCGCTAATGGTCATTTCGAGTCCGAGTTGTTGCTGTTCTTTCAAGGCCCGGCGGAGGAGCTCCTCGGCCGTGCGGCGGTCGGCCTCGCCGCGAACGGCTAAGTGCGCAGCGGCTTGGCCCATGTTTCCCAAGGCGCTGGCGTGCATGGCACCGCCAGCAGGACTTGCAGCCAGCATCTCTGCGTAGACGGCGTATTGCTGGTGGTAGTTGTTGAGAAACAGGGCGGCGCGTCCGCGAATCTCAAAAATCTGCTGGCCGAGCCAGGGTGGGTCCTCGCCCGGGGTGGCTTCGAGGCGCGCCAGCGCTCGCTCGGCGCGCCCGGCGTCGTCGGCATGCATCGCCTCGCGCAGCCAGAACAGCTGGGCCAACCGTCGCAGATGGACGTTTCCGGAGCCCTCCGCCACCACCTCAGCTTCGGTGAGGAGGTCTTCGGTTTTCTCGTCACACAACGAATGGCTGAAACAGCGGTTCGCGGCGAGGGTCGTCAAGGAATAGACCCGACCGACGGGTTCGCCGTCGCGGCGAAACCCCACGACGGCCCGCTCGTACGCCTCGTCGGGCACATTTTCCTCGCTAAAAGTCCGCATTAAGGCCGCGTAGAAGAGGGGCCTCGGGTCGTCCGGCAAGCGCCGCCGCAGCTGCGCCAAGGCCCTCTCGACGGCCGGCACGTTACCCTGCGCGGCCGCCGCCATCAGGCATTGGTAGGGGGCGACGGACTTGGGCTGCTGCTGTTGCTGCACCAGGCAGCGCGTCACCATGTCTAGGCCGCCGGTCGACGCCGCGCTTCCCGCGCTCAGCAGGAGGAAGAGAACTTCCAGGTGGCGGAGGCACGCGATGGCGGGACTATAGTCAACGCTTGCGTGAAGAGACCGCAGGCGCCAGCGTCGACCAGTCTGCTTGAGTCGGTTGGACCGTGGGCGCAACTGCGCGCCGTCCTGGTGCGGGCCGTCGGCAAGCACTGTCCGCCCGAGCTGGCCTCCGTCCGGGAGGACCTGGTCCAGGTCGCCCTCCTCAAACTGGCAGAGCGCCCCGAGCTGGGTGAGGGAAACCCCGCCCCCGAAGCGTCATACGCCTGGAAAGTGGCATTCACCGTTGTCATCGACGAACTGCGCAAACGAAGGCGCGGGCAAGCGTACGCGCGAGAAGTGGCTTCACAAGCGAAAGGCCAAGCCAGTAGCCCCGAGGTTGGCCTCGCGATTGACGACTGTCTGCAAGGGCTTTTGGACGAGCGACGCATTGCAGTGACGTTGTACCTTCAGGGCTTTCGGACGGTGGAGACGGCAACGGCGACTGGCTGGACCGAGAAGCGGGTGGAAAACCTCCTCTACCGCGGCCTCAAGGAGTTGCGACTGTGCCTTGAGGAGAAGGGCGTGCGCGATGCTTGAGTCCGATACAGACGCTCTGGTCGAACGGTTCCAAGACAGCCGTCCGAAGACGCTGCGCTCCGACTGTCCCGCACCCGAGCGGCTGTGGGAGGCCGTGTTGGGGAAACTGTCTCTCGAGGACCTGCGTCAAGTCACCACCCACACCGCCCGGTGCGCCGAATGTTCCGAGGCCCTGCGGATTGCGCTCGAGCTTCAGCGGGCGGCCACCGCTGGGGCAGCGCCCGGCAACGTCATCCCGCCGCGAATGCGACGCCAGCGCCTGGCGGCCGTCTACGGCGCTGGGCTGCTTGCGGCGGCCCTAGCCGCGGTGGTGCTGGTCCACGGGCACGACGTCCCATCGCCTGCGTTGATGCCGGACGCTGAACGTGGCGAAGCGGCAGCCGCCATCGTCTCCCGGACTGCACCTGGACGGCAGCCTCGCGACGCGGTGGTGCTTCGCTGGAGTCCCTACCCGAATGCCTTGCGCTACAACATTTCAGTCATGACGCCCTCGCTGCAGCTGTTGCACCGCGCGCTGGGCCTGTCGACGACGGACTTCCAGGTGCCCCCGGAGGCGCTGTCTGCACAGCCCGCGGGCGCCCGGTTGCGGTGGAGTGTCGAGGCGGCGCTGCCCGACGGGCGAATTGTGGAGTCCGCCGTCTTCCCCCTCGAATTGGAGTGAGGCTGCAGTGCAGCTGCCCCCCGGCGGGCCAACGTCGCCCCTTCGGCGGCGAAGAGGCGGTGCCAGTCCCGGGAGCGTCTACGCGTCGAACGACGAGCGTGGACGCGCTGCCCCCGGCGTCAGCCGCGTCCGGTGGCCAGCGCGCTGAAGAATTCGCCCTGCTCGGCGAGGAAACGGCGGAAGGATGGCTCGTGCAGGCGCATGCTGCGGGCGAGCTCCGTCACCAGTGCGTCCAGCGCCGGGGCCCCGGGCTTCTTCAACTCGAGCGCCAGGCGCAGCATGGCAGCGCCGTGGCGCGCCTCTTCGGGCGCAGCACCGCTTCGAGATTCACCGGTGTCTCGCGGGCGGACTCTCGCTCTGCGGGGTTGCATGGGGCCGGGGGGGGAGCTGGTCGCCCACCGGAGCTGCAATGCTAGCGAAGCCGCCGCAGGGCTTGTCAACGGCCGAGCGCCCCTGGGGTGAAGCACCCCACCAATGCACGCGTTGAAGCGGCTTCCGGCGCATGCTTGACTTCATTTTCTCCTCCAGCCGCCGCGACGGAGGGCACAAGACAGCCATGGAGCACCGCTACATCGCTGTTGAGGGGCCCATTGGCGTGGGGAAGACCAGCCTCGTCAAACTGTTGGCCGAGCGCCTAGAAGGCCGGCCCGTGCTGGAGCGGGTCGAAGAAAACCCCTTCCTCAAGGCCTTCTACAAGGACCGAGCGGCGCACGCCTTTCAGACGCAGCTCTTCTTCCTGTTGAGCCGCTACCAGCAGCAGCAGGCTCTCAGCCAACAGGACCTGTTCGCCCAGGTGACGGTGAGCGACTACGTCTTCGCCAAGGACCGCATCTTCGCCACCCTCACCCTACAGCCCGACGAGTTGTCGCTGTACGAAAGGGTGTATGCGGCCCTCGGGCCCCGGGTGGTGCAGCCGGACCTGGTCATCTACCTGCAGGCGCGTCTGGAGGTGCTGCTGCAGCGCATCCGCCGGCGCGCCCGGGACTACGAAAGGCAATTCGACGCCGACTACCTGGCCAAGCTGGCGGCCGCCTACAACGACTTCTTCTTCCACTACAGCGACACGCCGCTGCTGGTCATCAACACCAGTGACATCGACTTCGTCCACAACGAGGCCGACTTGGACAACCTGGTGTCCGTCATCCGCAAAATGCGCAAGGGCGTGCACCACTACCTGCCCTTGGCCGACACCCGGCCTCGCTAGGGGGAAATTCAGCCGGGACGGAACTCCCGCTTGGGCGTGCGAAAAGTGACTTCGGCTGGCAGCCGGCCAGTCCGAGGGGGTTAGAGTGCCGCAACGGGCCAACGGCGATTCTGAAGCGGAACGGTGAACGGCCCCGCAGTCACACAAAAGCGACATCCCCACCCGAAGTCAAAACGGAGGTGAACCCGTGGACAAGGTCACCATCCACACGCTGAAGCGACAGAAGCAGGCCGGCCAACGCATTTGCATGGTGACGGCCTACGACGCCACCTTCGCCCGCGTCCTCGACGACGCCGGCGCCGACATCCTCCTCGTGGGGGACAGTCTGGGAATGGTGGTGCAGGGCAACGACTCCACCCTCCCGGTCACCATGGAGCAGATGGTGTACCACACGCGGGCCGTCAGCCGCGGCGCGCGGCGGGCGCACGTGGTGGGCGACATGCCCTTCCTCAGCTACCAGACGACGGCCGTCGACGCGGTGAAAAACGCCGGCCGGCTGGTGGCCGAAGGGGGCGCCGGAAGCGTCAAACTGGAGGGCGGGGCCGAGTTTGCCGACACCATCGCCCAGCTGATTCGAGCCAGCATTCCGGTGATGGGCCACATCGGCCTCACGCCACAGTCGGTGCATAAGATGGGGGGTTACCTCGTCCAGGGCCGGGACGAGGAATCCGCTCGCCGGCTGTTCCGCGACGCGCTCGCCCTTCAGCAGGCCGGCTGTTACGCGCTGGTCCTGGAAGGGGTGCCGATGGAGCTGGCCCAGGACATTACCGCCGCCCTCAGCATTCCCACCATCGGCATCGGCGCCGGCGTGCACTGCGATGGCCAGGTGCTGGTCTGTTACGACTTGCTCGGCCTCAACCCCGACTTCAAACCGAAATTCGTCAAGCGCTACGCCGACCTCTACGCCACCACCCGCTCGGCGGCCGAAACCTTCTTCGCCGAAGTGCGGGGCGACGCCTTCCCGGACGAGGCGCATTCCTTCAAGTCAAAAACCATCCGCCTCGTCGCCAGCAACCCCGAGCCTGCGCCGGCTGCGGGCGGCCCGGTGGGGGAGGAGCGGACGGGCAGCGTGTACGGAGTGCCAGTCTGACGTGCCGCCGCCGCGCGTGCTCAGCACCGCCAGCGAGGCGGCGGACCTCGGCGAGACGACGCGCCAGGCCGGGCGTCGTCTGGCGCTGGTGCCCACCATGGGCTACCTGCATGACGGTCACGTCAGCCTGATGGCCGCGGCGCGCGCGCGCGCCGAGGTGGTGGCGGTGAGTATTTTCGTGAACCCCACCCAGTTTGGTCCTTCCGAGGACTTTTCCCGCTACCCGCGGGACTTTGAGGCCGACTTGGCGCGCTGCGCACGCGCCGGGGTGGACGTGGTGTTTCACCCCGAGCCCAGCCAGGTGTACCCGGCCGGGTACCAAACCTATGTCGAAGTGGTGGAGCTCTCGCGCGGACTGTGCGGGGAGCGGCGGCCCGGGCACTTTCGCGGCGTGGCCACGGTGGTGACACAGCTGTTCGCCCTGTTTCGCCCGCACGCGGCCATCTTTGGCGAAAAGGACTACCAGCAGCTGCAGGTGGTGCGGAGGCTGGCGCGGGACCTTCAACTGGGGGTCCAGGTGGTGGGGATGCCCATCGTCCGTGAGGCCGACGGGCTGGCGATGAGTTCGCGCAACGCCTACCTGTCGCCCGGCGAGCGAACGCGGGCCCGCGCCCTGTTTGCGGGGCTGGAAGCAGCCCGCCAGCGCTTTACTGAAGGCGTGGTGGACCCGAAGGCCCTTCTCGGCACCGTCCGCGACGCACTGGGCGACCAAGCCGTTGGCGAGGACTACCTGGCGCTGGTGGACCCGGACAGCCTTCGTCCGCTGGACCGGGCGGTGCCACGCGCCCGCCTGCTGGTGGCCGGCTTCGTCGGCGCAACGCGGCTCATCGACAACGTCGAGCTGGGGTAAACCCCCGGGCGTGCACTCGCGCGGCACCAAAGCTGCCCCAGAGGGCGAAAAAGTCATCGCCACCAACCGACGGGCCCGCGCCGACTATTCGGTGGAGGAGCGGCTGGAAGCGGGGCTGGCCCTGGTGGGCAGCGAGGTGAAAAGTCTCCGGGCGGGCGCGGTGCAGATGTCCGACGGCTATGCCCTCCCCAAGGGCGGAGAGCTTTTCCTGCACAACCTGCGCATCGCCCCCTACGGGGCGGCCGCCCTTTTCCCGCACGAGCCGACCCGGGCGCGCAAGCTGCTGTTGCACCGGGCCGAGTTGGACCGCTGGGCAGCGAAGGTGCGCGAACGGGGCTATTCCATCGTTCCGCTGGTGCTTTACTTCAAGGGGGGGCGAGCCAAGGTGCAGCTGGGGTTGGTGAAGGGCAAGACGCACGAGGACCGCCGAGAGGACATTAAGCAGCGGGAGACGAAGCGAGAGATGGATCGCGTGCTTCGGAGGCGTTAGCCTTTTTCACCACCAAGCGGCTCCGCTCCGCGAGGCCATGGACGACCGTACCCCGGAAAAGAAGCAATACCTGCTCTCTGCGCTGGACCGCGGGATGGTGATGGTGCATCTGGACGCCCGTCGTCCAGGGGTGGTGGTGCCGGCTGAGTTCCGGACGGAGTCTCACCTGCGCCTCAACCTCAGCTACCGGTTTGAGCCGTCGGACCTCTCGGTGGGGGAGTGGGGGCTGCGCAGCACCCTCAGCTTCTCCGGGAGCCGCTTCACCGTCGCCGTCCCGTGGAGTGCGGTCTTCGCGATTACCAGCCACGCCAGCCACGAATTCTGGATGTTTCCCGAGGACATGCCGCCGGAGTTGACGCGCAGCTCGGCCGCGGCCCGACCGGGACGCTCGGCGCTTGACTCCAAAAGCCCGCCGTTGCGGCAGGTGTCCGTCGAACCTCCGCAGCCGGAGGACGGCGGCGCGGAAGAAGCGCAGCCCCGCGGACGGGGGCACCTGCGGGTGGTGAAGTAGCCCTCTTTCCATCCAGGGTCGGCAGACCCCCCGCCCGGGTTTTTTTACTGTCTCTCAGCGCCGCTGCAGTCGGGCCTGCAGGCGCGCCGGCCGGCCGCCGCGGAAAGTCCCGCTCCAGGGGCGGTAGCCCGGGTAGGTGAGGGTGACATTCACCGGGCCGGCCGGCCAGGTGTTGTCGGCCGCCCAAGGCGTCACCCCGACGGCGGTTCCCTCCACGCTGACGGCCGCGCCCACCGGCTCGCTGCTGATGAGCACCACCACCGCAGGGGGGACGTAGCCAGGCGGCGTTTTCTGCTGGAAGAAAAGGTACCAGCCGCCAGCGCCCAAGCACGCCAGGAGGAGGAGGAGGAGGGGCAAGTCGAGGCCCCCAGCGCCCCGACTGGGGACGCGTGGCGGCGGCGGAGGCCGCGGCGCGACGTAGTCCGACTCCGGCCTGGGGGCCCGCTCCTGCAACTCGAAGTCTTCCACCTTCGGCCGCCGCGGCGGCGGGCGCTTCTCGGGCCTCTGGACGATGCGGCCCTCCAGCTTCCCACTGGGGTCCAGCGCGGGCCCGGTGGGCTGAAAGCCCTCATCCTCTTCGTCCTTCGGGTTGGACCCCATGGGACGGTTGCCCCCTCGCCGGCTACGGCTGCGGCGGGCTCTCCGACAGCTCGCGCAGCGTCTTCCAGTTGAAAATGCCAGTGGTGTGGCCGTCTGCGAAGTGCACGTGCAGCGCGTAGTTTCCCGCCGGACGGACTTCGAGGAGTGTGATGTCGGGGCTGACGTTGGCCGGGTCCACGGTGCGCTGGTGCGTCCATTCGTCGACGCACGCCGCACAGGGGCACCCCTGGCGCAGGGTGCGGGCCGACACACGGGTGCGCAGGCCATCCTCCCAGGTGAGGCGCAGGACGCGGCCTTCGTCCGTCACCTCGAGGTGGGCCGCGGCCGGCGGCAGGGTGCTGGGCTTAATGTGGTCCCAGAAACTCAAAGCTTTCCAGGTATAGCGCAACGGCCGCGTGCGAAGCTCGGCCCCGGCGCCTGCTGTGGGGCGGCCCACTGGGCCCTCACGAGGCCAGCTGGACGGGCCGTGCCGAAGGCTCCGCCCCAGACGCGCGCCGGCCAAGGACACGCCGGAGGGCATCCACCACCGCCGGGTCCAACGCCACGCCGCGCAGTCGCTCCATCACTTCCAGGGCGGCCGGAATGGACATCGCCCGCTGGTAGGGACGGGTGGTGGTGCAGGCGTCCCAGGTGTCGGCACAGCCGACAATCCGGGCCACCAAGGGGATGCTGTCGCCGGCCAGGCCCTCCGGGTAGCCGCTCCCATTCCACTTCTCATGGTGGCTCTTCACCGCGGCGCGCGCGGCCCCAAGGAAGGTAACGGGTTCGACGATGGAGGCCCCAATCAGCGGATGCTCGCGCATGACACCCATCTCCTCCGCCGTCAGCTGCTGCTGCTTGCCGAGGATGGTGTCGATGATTCCAATTTTGCCGATGTCGTGGAGGATGCCGGCGTAGCGCAAAAGCTTCACCTCCGGTTCCGGCAACCCAAGCTCGCGGCCGATGGCCGCGGAAATGTCTCCCACCCGCTGGCTGTGGCCCCGGGTGTAGGGGTCCTTGCTGTCGATGCTGTTGGCAAGCGCCAGGATGGTTTCCAGGTAGCCCTGCTCGAGGCTCGCGTACAGGCCCTTGTTCTCCTGGTCGTAACGCAGCAGCTGCTGACTCATGTGGTTGAAGGTTCTCGCCAGTTCGCCCAACTCATTGTTGCTTTTCAGCTCCACCTGACTCCCGAAACGCCCCTTGGCAATGTCCAGTGCCGAGGCGACGAAGCGCTTCAGGGGCCGGGTGAGCCCGCGCGAGAAGAGGAGGGCCAGGAGCAGAGCCACCAACAGGGCCGCGAGAAACCCGACGAGAATGCGGTGCTGCATCGAATTCACCTGGGTGTAGGCGGCGTCCAGTGGCTGCTCACTCACCACGCCCCAGCCGGGGCCCGCCACCGAGGCGTAGGCGCCCACCACCCGGTTCTCCCCGGCGCCGAAGTTGCCCACCCGGAAAAGTTCCGGGTCCGGACTTTTGGCCAGCGTCGCCAAGAGACTGGCCACCGCCGGTCGGCCCGAGAGGTCCTCCCCGGGGACGAAGCGCCCCCGCGGGCCGGCCACCAGCCGGCCTTGCCCGTCCACCACGTAGGCGAAGCCGCTGGAGCCCACCCGTTGGTCCGCCACCGTGGCCGCCAGGGAGCCAAGTGACAGCTCGGCGGCGAGGTAGCCCCGTACCGGCTCGCCCACCGGGAAGGCCACCGTCACCGTCGGCGGGCGGCCGGGGCGCGCCACCGGTGCCGCGTAGCGCAGCGTGGTGAGGCCTTCGAGCAGGCTGCGGGCCCGGGCCTCGTGCTCCGCCACTTCCGTCGGGGGGACGTCGTTGAAGGCAAACGCCTGCAGGCCGCTGACCCGGGCCTTCTGCGCGCTGAAGGCCGTGACGGCCATCACGTCCCGGCGCTGGGTGAGGAGCGACGTCACCAGCGCCCGCTGCTCGGCCAGCGGTAGCCCGAAGAAGCCGGCGGTCCGCGACAGCTGCAGCACCGCGCGCACTGGCTCCTCCAGCTCGCGCTCCGTCTTCAGCCGCAGCTGCTTCACCCGCTCGCCGGACAGCTCCTGTGCGTCTCTGGTGAGCAGCTCGCGCGTGTCGGAGAGGACCAGCAGCCCAACGGTGGCGGTGGACACCACGCCCACCACCAGCATCAGGAGAAATATGGCCTTGAAAAGCTTCACTTCCAGTCCGGTGTCTGCACTTCAAGTTTGATGTTGCCGGTCGACAGCTCCAGGGAGCGTTCGGAACTGGGCCCGAGCTCTCCCTCGACGCCCAGGGCGCGCACCCTCCACCGGTAGCTTCCGGTGCGGAGACTCTGGAAGGTGGCCTCCGCTCGGCTGGTGCGCAGCGTCTGCGCGGAAGGCCCCTCCAGCTCCACCAGGTAGCCGCGCGCACCGGACACCGCGCGCCAGGTGAGCCGCAGCGGCCCCACGCCCTTGCCCTTGGAGTCCAGAACCAGCCGCAGGCCGTTGGTCGGGGCGAGAAGCTGCGGCGCGTCGAGGCCGCCGGCGGTGGGCGCCTGCAGTTGCCCGGTGGGAATGCCCGGCGGTTCCCCCTTGTGCACCAGCACCGTCTCCCCGGCACTCACCGCCCGCGTCCGTCCCTCGGACTCAACCCGCACCGCAATGCCCGAGTCGACGTGCACCCGCGTCGTCCCGTCCGGCGCCACCTGGACGGCGAAGCGGGAGGGGTCCTCCGCGCGCTGGGAGAGCAGCTTCCAGGCGCTGTCGGCCTCGGCCGCGGCTTCGCCGTAGCGGCCAGCGGACAGAAGCCGCTCGGCCTCAGCGGTGCGCTCCGAAGCCTCGTTGCGCGCGGCGCCCGCCTTGGCCTGGTGCACGGCACTCTTGGCCGAGGCAATGGCGGACAGCGCGAGGTCGCGCTCCGGCCCGGGAAGCAGCAGCTGGGTGCCGGCGACGACGGCGTCCGAGTCGAGGTGGTTGATGGCCCGCAAGTTCTCCGGCCGCCCTGGCCGTCCCGAGGGTGCGCAATGCGACGTCGGCCAGCGTCTCTCTTGGGCTGCACCACCGTCTCCCGGGCGGACGGGGTGGCCAAGCAGACAAGGGCCAGCAGCACCGGCCTCATTGGAAGACTATCTCCCGCCCGCCACGCACCGTCGCCGCCGGCGTGCCGACGCTCAAGTCCTGGGTGGCGGGCGTTTGCAAGGTGGCATCCACCGTGCCTCGCTTGACGGTGACGTCCGTCCGGTCGCGGCCGGGGGCGCCCCCCGTCTCGGCGATGCCAATCAGGGCCTCCTCTCCCACCAGCACGGAGGAGCCGTTGGGGAAGCGCACCAGGGCCGAGGCGCGGGCTCCGGTTTGGACGGTGTCATTCTCCAACAGGGCCATGCCCTCGCTGGCAGCCGTCCAGTCATCCGCCGCGGCGCGTTTCACAGACACCGTCCCCTTCAGCTGACTCAACGTGGCCCGGGCCAACGGCGGCGAAGCGGCGTCCAGCGGCCCGCTGGCTGGGGACTTGCGACAGGCGTCGCCCGCCGCGAGCAGCGTGAGGCACAGTGCCATTTGTCGTCCCGACGGGTGCAGGGGCCGGCTGTCCGGAGAAAGCGGACACAGAAGTCTAGCAGAGGGTCCAGGCAGGGCCGCTTTTGCGCACTTTGTGGGTGCACCCGAGCGACTACAGCCGCCGATGTTTCAGCGCCGGAAGCCGCGCCCGAATGCGCTCGAGGAGTGCCCGGTCCATGTCCGCCACGGCCAGCCCTTCACCCTCCGAAGCACACGCCACCACCGTCCCCCAGGGGTCGACCACCAGCGCGTGCCCGTAGCTGAGGCGCTCGCCAGGGTGCCGGCCGCCTTGCGCCGGTGCCAGGACGTAGGCCTGGTTTTCGACGGCCCGCGCCCGCAGCAGCACCTCCCAGTGGTCCTTGCCGGTCATCAACGTGAAGGCACTGGGGACGCACAGCAGCACCGCGCCCTGGGCGGAGAGGGCCCGGTACAACTCCGGGAAGCGCAAGTCGTAGCAAATGGAGAGGCCCAGCCGTCCGAGCGGCGTCTGGGCAGAAACGACGTCCTCGCCCGGCGCGACGGCGGCGGACTCGCGGTACGTCTGTCCGTCACCCACCTCCACGTCGAAGAGGTGAAGCTTGCGGTAGACCGCCAGGCGCTCGCCGCTGGGGCCGAAGAGGACGCTGGTGTTGTAGAAGCGCCCGCCGGGCGCGCCGGATTCCAGGACGCTGCCGGCCAACAGGTGGATGGCGCAGGCGCGGGCCAGCGCGGAAAAGCGCTGCAGCGTGGGCCCGTCCAGGGGCTCGGCGGCTTGGGCGCGCTCGGCCTCTGGCCCCATCCACGCGACGTTTTCCGGTAAGCCCACCAGCACCGCGCCGCGCTGGGCGGCTTCGCGAACCAGGCCTTCGGCGGTGGCCAGGTTTTGGGCCTTGTCGGCCCCGGACGCCATTTGAACGGCCGCCAAGCGGGACATGCTTTTCATGCCGTCGTCCACCATGCCATGGCCCACGGCGAGGCCGCCGAATGCAGCTCCCCTGCATCTGACGCAGAGCGTTATTGTGCTGGGGATGGGCCACCCACGGGACGGGAGGCAGCCTGCTCCCCGCCTTTACACCCGCAGGAGGGCTGTGGTACCGAGAGCGTCCACATTTTTTGGGTTACACCCTCGAAAAGTGGGCCTTCGTGCCCGCTTTTTTCGTTTCTGGACCCCTCCTGCCATGGCCGAAGTACTCCACAAGGCGTCGGTGGCCGAGCGCGCGGCGCGCGTGGCGGAGCCCTTGGTGCAGGCCGAGGGCTTCGAATTGGTGGACGTCGAGTGGCTGCGGGAGCCCCAGGGCTGGGTGCTCCGCCTCTACATTGACACCCCGGGGCGGGACCCCTTGGCCAAGGAAGGCGGCGTGGGCCTGGAGGAATGCGCCCGCGTCAGCCACGCGGTCGAGACGTCGCTGGAGGTGGAGGACGTCATTGGGCAGGCCTACAGCCTGGAGGTGAGTAGCCCCGGCATCAACCGGCCGCTGCGCAAGCCGGACCACTTCCGGCGCGTCCTCGGCAAGCGCGTCAAGGTGAAGACGTTTGGGCCGGTAGGCACGCCGGGACGCAAGAGCTTTACCGGGACACTGCAGGACGTGGCCGACGAGGGAGTGACCGTCCACGTCGAAGGTGGCCCCGCCTTCCGCATCCCGTTCCGGGACATTGCGAAGGCGAATCTGGAGTTCGACTTCTAGGGACGAAACAGCCATGGCGACGACAGCGGCAGCCACCCCGGTGGTGAATCTCAACCTCATCCTGGAGCAGGTGGCCAAGGACAAGGGCATCGAGAAAAGCGTCCTGGTGGCGACGCTGGAAGATGCCATGCAGACCGCCGCCAAAAAGCACTTCGGACAGGACCGCAACCTCGAGGCCAAGTATGAATTGGACAAGGGCGTGGTGGAGCTCTTCCAGGCAGTGACGGTGGTCGAGGAAATTACCGACCCGGCCCAGGGCGTCAACCAGCTGTCGATGGACGAGGCCCGCAAGAAGGGGATGGAGGTGGAGCCCGGGGATGAGTTGGTCTTCCAGATTTTCTACCGGGACGAGGACGCCGCCGAGGCCAAGGCCCAGGACGACCAGTACGGCGACATTTTACGGCTGAAGACGTTCCGGCGGGGCTTCGGCCGCATCGCCGCGCAAACCGCCAAGCAAGTCATCCTCCAGCGCACCCGCGATGCGGAGCGGGAAAACGTCTACAACGAATACAAGGACCGCAAGAACGAGATTGTCACTGGCATCGCCCGGCGCTTCGAGCGAGGCAACATCATCGTGGACTTGGGACGTGCCGAGGCGGTGCTTCCGGTCCGCGAGCAGGTGCCGCGGGAAACCTACCGGGCCGGTGACCGCGTCCAGGCCTTCGTCCTGGACGTGCTGCGTGAGTCCAAGGGCCCGCAGATTATCTTTTGAGTCGGGCCTCCGTCAACCTGCTCACCAAACTGTTTGAGATGGAAGTCCCGGAGATTGCCGAGGGCATCGTCGTCATCGAGGCCGCCGCACGGGAGCCTGGTGGCCGGGCGAAAATTGCCGTCAGTCAGCCGGGATGCCGACGTCGACCCGGTGGGGGCCTGCGTCGGGATGAAGGGCAGCCGGGTGCAGGCGGTGGTGCAGGAGCTGCGCGGGGAGAAAATCGACATCGTCCCCTGGGACGAGGACCCGGCCCGTTTCGTCTGCTCGGCGCTGGCCCCGGCCGAGGTGTCGCGCGTCATCATTGACGAGGCCAACCACGCCATGGAGTTGATTGTGCCGGACGACCAGCTCAGCCTGGCCATCGGCCGGCGGGGGCAAAATGTCCGGCTGGCCGCGCAACTCACCGGCTGGAAGCTGGACATCAACAGCGAGAGCCGGGTGCGGGAGATGCGCGAGTTCGCCAACCGCTCGCTGGGAGTCCTCCCGGGCGTCAATGAGATGTTGATTGAAACCCTCTATGCCCACGGCTTTCGCCAGGCCAAGGACGTCGCCGAGGCGGCCCCCGAGGTGCTGGCCCAAATTCCTGGGGTGGACCCGGCGCGCATCCCGGCCATGCAGGAGCAGGCGAGCAAGCAAATGGTGGACGACGCGGCGGAACTCAGCCGCATGGAATACGAGCGCGAGCAGCAGCGCCTCTTCGAGGCCCGCCGTCACCCGGATGAGCTGACCCAGGCCGAGCGACTGGCCCGGGTGCGGGGGATGAGTGAGAAGACCATCGAGGCGCTGGTGCTGAGTGGCTACAAGACGGTGGAGGACGTGGCCAACGAAAAGGACCTCGCCAAACTGGGGGATGTGCCCGGCGTGGGCATCAAAAAGGCGCGGCAGCTGAAGAGCGCCGCGGAGTCCTACCTCCTCGAGGAGGCCCGGCTACGGACGGAGCTCGACGCCGAGCGTGCCACGCTGGCCGCAGCCCCCATCCCCACCACCCCCAGCGGAGAGGAGGCCTAGGCGCCCGCGCGGGCCCGGGGGGAACGTCCCCTCAGGGTGCCGTGTCACAAAAGGGGCAAGGACTGCCAAGGTGACTCCGAGACAACACCCTGCGGAGCGCACCTGCATCGGGTGTGGGGCCAAGCGCCGGCCAGCAGCACCTCCAGCGGCTGTGCCTGTCGAGTGAAGGCACCCCCGCCTGGGACAAGACGAGGACCGGGACCGGTCGCGGCGCCTACCTGTGTGGGGCGGGTTGCTTGCGAGCGGCGGTGCAGCGAAAGGCGCTGGCGCGGGCTTTTCGCGGCCGGATGCGCGCCGTGGACGTCTCCGTACTGGAGGCCTCTGTGGTGGCAACGTCCTGAAGGTCTGGGCCGAGAAGCGACGAGTGGGTTAGAAGAAGCCAGCAAGGGGCCTATGTCGAAGAAGCGCGTTCACGAAATCGCCAGAGAGCTCAAGTCCTTTGGCATCGAGTTGGACAACCGCGAGGTCGTCACCGAGTTGACGTCGCTCGGCTACGACGTCAAGAGCCACTCCAGCTCGCTCGAGGACGACCAGGCCACCGCGGCGGTGCAGCGCATTGTCGAGAAGCGCCGGCCGCGCGCGGCGCCCGCGCCGGTGGCGGCCAAGGGCTTCGTGGTGCGCCGTCGTGGCCCTGGGCCCGAGGTGCATCCGGGCCCCAATGGCACGGCCGCGCCGGCCGAAGCCGCTGAAGCCCACACCCCGGCAGCAGCGGTGGAGACGCCCGCGCCGCCGCCCGCCCAGGAGGTTGCCGCGGAAGTGGTGGCCGAGGCCTCCCCCGCGGTGAAAGCCGCGCCGGTGGAGGCACCCGCGCCGCCGCCGCCGGCCGCAGCGGCGCCGGTCGCCCCAGCCGCGCGAAGCCCCCGCGGCGACGCCGGCCGCGGCGCAAGCGGCTTCGACTCCCCCGTCCGCAGCGCCTCCAGCACAGCGGCCGGCGAGCGCTGGCTTCCGGGCGGCCCAAATCATCTCCCGTCCGCCGTCGCAAGGCGCGCGCACCGGCCCGGCATCCCCCGCGGCCCGGGCCGGTACCTCGGGCGGCCCGCAGTCCCGGACCGGTGGCCCCGGGCTGTCGCCCCAGGCGCGTTCCACCGGCATGGGGCAAACCGTCACCCACCGTCCGGGCGTCGGCGGCCCGCGTGCCGGCGCGGCACCCGGGGCCAGCGCTGCGCCCACCGGCGCCCCCGGCGAGGCCCGGCCGATGCGCCCAACGGCCACCCAGGCGGTCGTCATCAGCCGTCCACTGATTGCGGTGCGCCGGGTGACACCCTCCTCCACCGCCCACAAAAACATCCCCATGGCCCCCGGCAAGAAGGCCATTGGCGAGGTGCGCGAGTTTAAGGTGGTGCCCGACGGGCTGGGCCGCGGCCGCGAGCTCATCGACGTCACCAAGAAGAAGGAACAGGAGCGGGGGAAGAAGCGCACCACCGAAAAGGAAGGTGGCATCACCAAGCAGGAGATGGACAACCTCATTTGGGGGCGTGTCACCATCCCGGTGCGCGGCAAGAAGAGAAAGCCCACCAAGAAGGGGCAGAAGACGCAAATTACCGAGATGTCCGGCGAGAAGAAGGTCATCCGCATCCAAGAGGCCATCAGCGTCTCGGACTTGTCCCAGACGATGGGCGTCAAGACGGCGGAAATTATTAAGAAGCTGATGGCTGGCGGGACCCTGGCCACCGCCAACCAGATGGTGGACATGGAGACGGCCGCCATCATCGCCACCGACTACGGCTGGAAAGTCGAAAAGGTGGGCTTCGAGGTGGAGGACTACCTCCCCGAAGTGGCGGAGCGTCCCGAGGACGAGCGGCCCCGTCCGCCGGTGGTCACCGTCATGGGCCACGTCGACCACGGGAAGACGTCGCTTCTGGACGCCATCCGCTCCGCCCACGTGGCCGAGGGCGAGGCGGGGGGCATTACCCAGCACATTGGGGCCTACACCGTCGCCACACCGAAGGGCGACATCACCTTCCTCGACACCCCAGGCCATGAGGCCTTCACGTCGATGCGGGCCCGAGGCGCCACCGTCACGGACTTGGTGGTCTTGGTGGTGGCCGCCGATGACGGCGTCATGCCCCAGACACAGGAGGCGGTCAGCCACGCCAAGGCGGCCAAGGTGCCGCTGGTGGTGGCCATCAACAAGATGGACTTGCCGGCTGCCAATCCAGAGCGGGTGAAGAAGGACTTGGCGGCCCTCGAGTTGGTGCCCGAGGAGTGGGGCGGGGACACCATTGTGGTGCCGGTGTCCGCGCGCACCAAGGCCGGCGTGGACTTGCTGCTCGAAAACATTTTGCTGCAGGCCGAGGTGCTGGAGCTGACCGCCAACCCCAACCGACCGGCGCTGGGCACGGTGATTGAGGCCAAGCTGGAGAAGGGCCGGGGCCCAGTGGCCACCGTCCTCGTCCAGGAGGGCACGCTGCGCAACGGGGACGCCGTCGTCACCGGCACCCACTACGGCCGGGTGCGGGCCATGCTCGACGGCCGCGGCAAGCCGGTGAAGGAAGTCCTGGCCGGCTACTCGGCCGAGGTGGTGGGCCTATCCGGCGTCCCCACCGCCGGCGACACCATCAACGGCGTCGAGGATGAGAAGGCAGCCAAGGAGATTGCCGACCACCGCATTACCAAGGAGCGCCAGGCGGACCTCGGCAAGACATCCAAGGACTCGCTCGAGTCGCTGCTACGAGAGGACGAAGGAAGGGGAGGCCAAGGAGTTGCGCGTCGTCATCAAAGGCGACGTCCAAGGCTCGGTGGAGGCGGTGGCCCAGGCCCTCACCAAGCTGTCCACTCCCAAGGTGAAGGTGGAGATTATTCACAAGGGCGTCGGGGCGATGACCGAATCCGACGTCATGCTGGCGGCGGCCAGCAAGGGCACGGTGCTGGGCTTCAACGTGAAGCCCGAGTCCGGCTCCGAGGCGGCGGCCAAGGCCCAGGGCGTGGCCATCGACACCTACTCCATCATCTATGAATTGATTGACGGGGTGCGCAAGGCGATGGAAGGGCTGCTCGAGCCCATCCGCACCGAGAAGAAGCTGGGGCGGGCCGAAGTCCGCAACCTCTTCAACGTGCCCAAGCTGGGCACCATCGCCGGCTGCTCGGTGCTGGAGGGCGTCATCCGCCGCACCAGCCAGGTGCGCATCTTCCGCGACGGCAAGGCCATCGGCACCGGGAAGGTGGCCAGCCTCAAGCGCTTCAAGGACGACGTGCGCGAGGTCGCGCAGGGCTTCGAGTGTGGCATCGGCGTCGAGGGCTGGCAGGACTTCAAGCCGCTCGACATCATCGAGGCCTTCGAGGTCGAGGAGACGCGGCCCAGCCTGGAGTAGGCTTCTCCTCCAGGCCCTGCCGGGCGGTGCCTCTTCGACAAGGAGCAGCAGTCCAGATGTTTGTCGGTGTCGCTCGCTGCGCGCTTCAAATCGCGGACTCTGGGTCGCTCAAGTCCAAGCGCCAGGTGCTCCGCCGCATTACCGACCGCGTCAAGGCGCGCTTCAACGCCTCGGTGGCGGAGGTGGAGGACCAGGACCTCTGGCAGCGGGCCACCATCGCCTTTGCGGTGGTGGGAAATGACCGGCGCCACGTCGATGAGCAGCTGGAGAAGCTGCTGCATTTCGTCGAGGAGATGTACCTCGCACCGCTTCTTACCCGGGAGCGAGAGATTTTGGCCTTTGGGGAGCAGCTGTTCGCGGCCCCAGTCCCGGGCACCGACCCAGGCACCCTCGAGCTTCCCTTCGCCCGCGAGGACCGAAGCCTGGCCGAGGCTGAGGGCATGGCCGCTTGGGAGCGGCGACCGGACGAGCCCCTCGTCCGCCGGGCCGGGCAGCGGACCAGCGGAGACCTGTCGGTGGCCGAGGCCCGGGGGCGGGCGCGGGCCCTCCGCAACCGCCGCGATTGGGAGAAGCCCTGAGCACGCCAGCGCGGCCCGAGCGGGTGGGGGCAGAGATTCAGGCCGCGGTGGCCGACTTGCTTGGCCGCGGCGCGCTGCGTGACCCGCGCATCGGCTTCATCACCATCACCGGGGTGAAGGTGTCTCCGGACCTGCGCGTGGCGCGCGTCTACTGGTCGAGTCTTGGCGACGACGCGGCGCACCGGGAGACGCAAGCCGGGCTGGACGCTGCCAAGGGCTTCGTCCGCCGGGAGGTGACGGCGCGGGTGAAGCTGCGCGTCTCGCCAGAAGTCTTCTTCGTCTTCGACGGCTCGGTGCAGGAGGGCGACAAGATTGACCGCCTGCTGCGCGAGGTGAAGGCCAAGGAAGGCTGGTGAGCGTCGGCCGGGGCGTTAAGCTTCGGCAGCCTCATGGACGGCCTTCTCGTCATCGACAAGCACTCGGGCCCGACTTCATTCGACGTGGTGCGACGGGTCCGGGCCCTCACCGGTGCGCGCAAGGCCGGGCATACCGGGACGCTCGACCCGATGGCGACTGGTGTGCTGCCGGTGGCCTTGGGCGAGGCCACCAAGCTGGCCGGACTGCTGTCGGACTTTGAGAAGTCCTACGACGCAGTGGTGCGCTTGGGCCTTCAGACGTCCACCCTGGACATCACCGGAACGGTGCTGCGGACGGCCCCGGTGCCGCCGCTGTCCGAGGCTCGGCTGGAGGCGGCCCTCGAGCGCTTTCGGGGCAGCTTTCTGCAGACGCCGCCCATGGTGTCGGCGGTGAAGGTGGCCGGACGCCGGCTGCATGAGTTGGCGCGGGCGGGCCAGGAAGTGGAGCGTTCGGCCCGGCCGGTCACCGTCCACGCCCTGCTGCTGCGGGACTTCTCCGCCACCGACGTCACCTTGTCGGTGCGCTGCAGCAAGGGGTTTTTCGTCCGGGTGCTGGCTGAGGAGCTCGGCCAGGCGCTCGGCTGTGGAGGCTGCCTCAAGGCCCTGCGCCGCACGGCGAGCGGCCCCTTCGGCTTGGAAGGCGCCCTTTCCCTGGAAAGGCTGCAGGCTCTGGTCCAAGACGGAGAAGGCCCACAGGCCATCCAGGCGCGGCTGGTGTCTCCGGCCGACATGCTGCCAGCGCTGCCCGTCTTTCCGGTGAGCGCCGCTGACGCTGCCAAAGTCGCGCACGGCCTGCCCCTGCCAGTCCACGTGGAAACCCGGGGGCGGTTGCGGGTGCTCGGCCCAGACGGCACTCTGTTGGCGGTGGCCGAGGTCCGCGGCGGCCGTCTGGTCTACGTCCGCGTGCTGGCCCAAACGTGAATGTCACCGTCCTCATCCCCAGCAGCCTGCGCGCGGCCGTGGAGGGCAAGCGGCGGGTGGAGCTGGGGGTGCCGGCTGGCTCCGGCGTGGGAGAGGTGCTGCAGACGCTGTTGACGCTGTACCCGAAGCTGGCTCGGGTGCTGGCCACGGAGCGCCGACAGGGACGGCAAGGGCTGACCCTCTTCTACGAAGAAGGGGCGACGCGGCGGGGACGGCGCGAGAATGCGCGCGTCTGGCTCTTCGCCCCGTCGGCCGAACCGGCCACGTCACCTTCCTGAAAACTGCCGCCGTCGACAGCCCGTCGCTGCGGCTGCCGGGACGGCCACCCCCCGGGCGGCTTGCCAGGCGGCCCCTGTGCCCTCCCGAGGAGGAATTGCATTCGCGGGGTGGCGCGCCTATAAGCCCCGGCGCCCAGTCCCGGGGGGAATCTCCGGGCCCGGGCGGCCCGGCGTCTGCACCCCTCCGCGGACGTCTCGGGGCCCGTTTTCCCCTTCCAAGGGAAAGCCGTACGGGCCTCCAGCTGGGCGGGCCGGGGACGTCCCCCCACCACAACCCCCCGGGAGTGGGATGGAGTTGGCAATTGACAGTCGAGATTGAGCGGAAAGCCGAGTTGGTTGCACAGTACCGGACACACGAGACAGACACCGGAAGCCCAGAAGTCCAAGTGGCGCTGATTTCCGAGCGCATCAACCAGCTGACCGACCACTTCAAGACGCACAAGAAGGACCACCACAGCCGCCGCGGCCTGTTAAAGCTGGTGGGGCAGCGCCGGCGGCTTCTGGACTATTTGAAGAAGAAGGACTCCGCGCGTTACAAGAAGCTGATTGACGGGCTCGGTATCCGCAAGTAGGGCGGAGCCCCCCGGGAAAACAAGCTCCCTGTGGGAAGCTTCGACGCTGTTCCGGCGCAGCCCGGAATGCCGGCGGTGCCCCCAAAGGAAGCCTAAACAGAGTCGAAAGGACGGGAGAGACCGCAAAGGAGTTTTGGCCTCCGTACGGAGGCGCCGAAGATGGAGTTGGCCGTCGTCGGCGCCTGCGCTCAGAGACTGAAAGTTCCTTTCGGTGGCAGCTCTCTCCCGGTCCCTTCCAGGGCAGTTTTGGGACAACACAAACGAGAGACCACGGGCCAGGGGAGCTCGCCCCTCTTCCAGGGAATGCTGCGTTCCCGGGAAAAGAGGGGCCTCAGAGCGACTCCGGCCAGAGCCAGAAGGAACGCATGTACCTCAAGAAGGAAGTGAAATTCGGAGAGAACACCCTCACCCTCGAAACCGGAAAAATGGCCAAGCAGGCCGACGGCTCGGTGGTGTTGCGCTATGGGGACACCATCATCCTCGTCACCGCGGTGTCGGCGAAGGAGAAGAAGGACGTCGACTTCTTACCGCTGACGGTGGAGTACCAGGAGCGCCTGTACGCCGCCGGCCGCATCCCGGGCAGCTTCTTCCGGCGCGAAGGCCGACTCACCGAAAAGGAGACGCTCAGCTCGCGCCAGGTGGACCGAAGCTGTCGGCCCTTGTTTCCCGAGGGCTACGGCTACGAGACGCAAGTCATCGCCTCGGTCATCTCCTCGGACCCGGAGAATGAGGGCGACATCCACGGCATCACCGGCGCCTCGGCGGCCCTGATGCTGTCCGACATCCCCTTCGACGGCCCCATCGCCGGCGTCCGGGTGGGCCGGGTGGACGGGAGGCTGGTGGCCAATCCCACTGCCGCCCAGCGGGCGGTCTCGGACATGGACATCATCATCGCCGCCAGCAAGGACGCCATCGTCATGGTGGAGGGCGGGGCAGAGCAGGTGTCCGAGGCCGACATGGTGGCCGCCTTGGAATTCGGCCACCGGGCGGTCCAGCCGGTGCTGGCGCTGCAGGAGGAGATGCGACGCGAGCTGGGGGTCACGGTCCGCGCCTATGAGAAGGCGGCCGTCGCCGACCAATCCCTCAAACTGGCGGTCCGCGACCTAGCGATGGAGGGCATCCGCGCCGGATACGCCATCTCCGAAAAGCACGCCCGCTACGACGCGTTAAGTGCGGTGAAGAAGCAGACCATCACCAAGCTGAGGGAACGGCTGGGCGAGACCTTCACGCCCGCCACCGAGAAGCTGGCCAAGGCGGTGGTCGAGGACCTCAAGTACGAATACATGCGAGAGCTGACGGTCAGCGGCGGCCGCGTCGGGGGCCGGGGCCATGACCAGGTCCGTGCCATCACCTGCGAGGTGGGCCTGCTTCCACGCGTGCACGGCAGCGCGCTCTTCACCCGCGGGGAGACCCAGGCCCTGGTGGCCACCACGCTCGGCACCAGCGAGGACGAGCAACGGGTGGAGCTGTTGTCCGGACAGACGTTCCGCAAGTTCATGCTGCACTACAACTTCCCGCCCTTCAGCGTCGGCGAAACGAAGCCGCTCCGCGGCCCCGGGCGGCGCGAGATTGGACATGGCGCGCTCGCAGAAAGGGCGCTGCGCGGGATGCTGCCCAAGAGCGAAGTATTCCCCTACACCATCCGGGTGGTGTCCGACATCCTCGAGTCCAACGGTTCGAGCTCCATGGCCTCCGTCTGCGGCGGCACCCTGGCGCTGATGGACGCGGGCGTTCCCATCCAGGCCCCGGTGGCGGGCATCGCCATGGGCCTGGTGAAGGAGGGCGAACGGGTGGCCATCCTCTCGGACATCCTCGGGGATGAGGACCACCTGGGCGACATGGACTTCAAGGTGTGCGGCACCGAGAAGGGCATCAGCAGCATCCAGATGGACATCAAAATTACTGGCCTCACCACCGCCATCATGAGCCAGGCGTTGGAGCAGGCCCGACGCGGGCGCTTGCACATTCTCGGCGAGATGATGAAGACGCTCGACAAGGCGCGGCCGGAAATCAACCGCTACGCGCCCCGCATTACCACCCTGATGATCCGGCCCGAATTCATCAAGAATGTCATCGGTCCGGGCGGCAAAGTCATCAAGGACATCATCGCCCGCACCGGCTGCTCCATCAACATCGAGGACAGCGGCCGGGTGGACATCGCCAGCAACAACTCCGAGGCCGTCCAGCAAGCCATCGCCATGGTGCAGGCGCTGACGCGCGAGGCCGAGGTGGGCAAGGTGTACCTCGGAACGGTGCGGAAAATTGCCGAGTTTGGCGCCTTCGTCGAACTGTTTCCCGGCACCGACGGCCTGGTCCACATTTCCGAACTTTCCGACAAACGGGTGAAGAGCGTCTCGGATGTCCTCAAAGAAGGCGATGAGGTGATGGTGAAAGTCATCAGCATCGACCGCACCGGGAAAATCCGCCTCTCCCGCAAGGAAGCCATGGCCGAGCGCGCCGAGGGGGCCCAGCCGCCGGCCGCGACCGCCACCCCGGGAGAGCCCCAGGCCAAGGCCTAGCGGCCCGAAACGGGAATGGAATCCGTCGCCGTCCCAGTGCAGCGGGTGCGCTCCCATGCCGAGCCGCTGCCTCTGCCGCGCTACCAAACGGACGGCGCGGCAGGCCTGGACTTGTTGGCCGACATCGACGGCGAATGGACGCTGGCGCCGCTCGAGCGGCGAGCGGTGCCCACCGGACTGGCCATCGCGCTCCCGGAGGGCTTCGAGGCCCAGGTGCGGCCGCGCTCGGGGCTGGCGCTGCGCCACGGCGTCACCTGTCTCAATTCACCGGGCACCATCGATTCGGATTACCGGGGCGAGGTGCAAGTCATTCTGGCCAACCTCTCCTCTACGCCGTTTAGCCTTCGGCGTGGAGAGCGCATTGCCCAACTGGTTGTCTCGCCGGTAGTCCGCGCTGCGTTGGTGGAGGTGGAGGTACTCCCGGCGACCACGCGCGGCGCAGGCGGATTTGGTTCCACCGGCATGTGATGCGCCGGCGGAGGAGTGGCGCCGCGGAGTGAGTCGAATAGACTTCGCACGTGCTTTGCTACCGCTGCGGAAGCCATGTCCCCGACACGGCTGAACGTTGTGGCACCTGTGGCCAGCGTCAGGTGGGGACGGCGCGGATGCCCAGCGGCACCGGACTCCGCAAGAAGCTGAATCCAGCGCTGCTTGCCGGTGCGCCCTACCGCGAGGGCGAGTTGATGGCCAACCGCTACCTCGTCAAGGACGCGGTGGGCGTCGGGCCGTTGGGCTTCGTGCTGCGCACCGAAGACCGTGAACTCGGTATCGACGTCTCGGTGAAGCTGATTCACCCGCGCTTCGCCCAGACGGGCGAGGAGCGGGAGGCCTTCCTCAAAGCCCTCGAGCCGGCCCGACGCTTTCTGCATCCATCGCTGACCCGGCTGCACGACGTGGGCATTGACCAGGGCTGGCCCTACTTCACCTACACCTTCCTCGACGGGTTGCCGCTTCGCCGCATCATCGACTTGCGGCTGGCCAAGGGACAGACGTTCGCGCCGGACGAAGTCGAGCCCATCCTCGGCCAGCTGATGGCGGCGCTTGAAGCGGCTCACCCGGCCGGGGCGCACGGCGGCCTCAAGGCGGAAAACATTTTGGTGCTGCCGGACATGCTGAAGGTGACGGACTGGGGCGTCGCCGCGGGCCTCCCCCGGCCGCCCTTCGTCCAGGCCCTGCGCCAGAAGTCTGCGCACCGCCACCTCTCGCCAGAATACCTCGCCGGGCTTTCCCTCCAACCGCGCGCGGACGTCTACAGCCTCGGCGTGCTGGTGGGGGAGATGCTCACCGGACTGACGCCGGAGGACGAAATCCCCGAGCTGCGCCTCGTCAACCCCGAGCTTCCGGACGCCATGGAAGGCTTCTACCGGCGTGCGCTCTCCGAGCGCCCGGAAGCCCGCTTCCGCAGCGTGCGGGAAATGTTTGAAGCCTTCAGTGGCGTGGTGGAGGGCAAGCCCCTCCCGGCCGTGTCTTCCACCGGGGCGACTGCCGACGACGGCTTTGAAGTGGACTTCGTCGAGACGCAGACGGCGGTGGTGATGCCGGAGCCGCCGGCCATGCCACCCCCGCCAGCCGAGATGGCCGCGGCCACGGAATTGGCTGCCGCGCCGGCCGAGGCCGGGCCGGACCTGCTGGCATCCGTCGCCGCGGCGCAGACGGCACCGCCCCCGGCCGCGGCGCCACCCGAACCCGTCGCCGCAGAGGCACCCGAGGCCCCGCAGGGGGAGGCGCCGGTGCAGCCCAGCCCGCAGCCCGTTGCCGACGCTGCCCCCGGCCAGGGCGCCGCGTCGCCCGAAACGCCCTTCTGGGACGAAGCCAACGCAACGTCGTCCCCTGCGGCCACCCAGCGGCCCGCCGGCGAGACGTTGTGGAGTGAGGAAGAGGAAGAGGCGGAAGCAGAGGAGGCGCCTTCAAGCGCAAGCGAAGCCCAGGCGGAACCGACGGTGCTGTCCCTGGCCGAGGCGCCGCCGGAAGTGGCTGCAGCCCTGGCGCCGGCAGCGCCCAGTGCCGAGGAGGTGGCGCCGGAGCCGGAAGCACCCAGCGTCCGCCCGCTGCCGGCACTGCCACGCATCGGCGGCCCGTCGCTGGCGCCCGCGCCGCGTCCTTCTGTCCCCGCCATCGGACTGTGGGGCCCGGGGGCGCGACGCACCGGCGCCCACGCTGCGGTGGCGGTGGCCCTCTCCGAGTCCTCAGCCCGGGTGGAACCCCTGGCGACGCCGCCGGTCGCCCACCAGGCCTCCGCCGACACAGTGGCCCCTTCCTTGGTGCGGCCACTGCCCCCGCCAGCGCCCGCGCTCGCCCCGTCTGCCGTCGCGGGCCACCAGGCCCTCTCTCCGCACAAGGGCGAGCACGCCGCATGGCCGCCGCCGGTGGCCGAGGCGTACCTTCCCGGAGACGCGTCTCCGCCCGCCGTTCGCGTGGTGGCAACATCCGCCCATGCTTCCCCCCCGCACGGGGAGCCGCCGGCAGCGGTGACCGCCCCGGCGCGGCCGCGGCCCGCGGAGGCGAAGGAAGGGCCGTTGACAGAAGGCCCGGTGCCGACCGAGCGCGGGCACCAAGGCGGAACGTGGAGTCCGGGGGCAGCCCTGGCCGAGGTGGTGTCTGAAATGCGGGCCGAGGATGCTCGGCGCCTGGCCGCCTCCGAGTCCGAGGCCGCGCCGCCGGCCAGCGCCGCGCCAGCCGTGACGACCGAGCACCGTGCCTCGCGCGAGCGCCTTGCCCTGATGTCTGCCTCCGAGGAGCCGACGTCCCCAACGCCAGCCGTCTCCGGAAGGCCGCGCAAGCTGCCCGCGCCGCCGCCGCCGGCGCCGGCCAAACGCCACCTGAAACAGCTGTGGCAAAAGAAATGGCTTCAGTTTGCCGCCGCCGGTGCGGCGGCTGTCCTCCTCGGCGTTTTGTTCGCCGTGCTCCTCCACCAACTCCACTAGCCGCTGGTCGGCCGGGCGCCTCTCGCGTTAGGAGAGTAAGCAGCATGCTGCCCCGCTACAGCCGCCCGGAGATGGCCTCCCTGTGGAGCGCCCAGGCGCGCCTGCGGCGCTGGCGGGACGTGGAACTCGCCGCGCTGGAGGGCATGGTGCGGGCGGGCATTGCTCCGGCCGAGGCCCTGGCCGAGTGCCGCGCCCGGGCGGGGGACTTCGACGACGCGGACGTGCGCCGCATTGACGAAATTGAGCGCGTCACCCGCCATGACGTCATCGCCTTCCTCACCTTCCTGGAGGAGCGCATTGGCCCCTCGGCCCGGTGGCTTCATTTTGGAATGACGTCCTCGGACGTCTTGGACACGGCCCTCGGCTTGGTGCTTCGCGACGCGGCGGACCTCCTCCTGCAAGACGTGGACGGAGCGATGGCCGCGGTGGAGCGCCGGGCCTTTGAGCACAAGCGCACGGTGATGATGGGCCGCAGCCACGGCATCCACGCCGAGCCCATGTCCTTCGGCCAGAAGCTGGCCCTCTGGTACGACGAGCTGCGCCGGGGCCGGGAGCGGCTGTTGCACGCCCGGAAGACCATCGCCGTGGGCAAAATCTCCGGTGCCGTGGGGACCTTTGCCCACCTGCCCCCCTTGGTGGAGGAGCACGCCTGTCTCGTCCTCGGCCTCCAGCCGGCGGCGGCGTCAAGCCAGATTATTTCGCGCGACCGGCACGCCGAGTACTTCCAGGTGCTGGCCCTCTTGAGCAGCTCGCTGGAGAAGTTCGCCACCGAAATCCGCCACCTGCAGCGGACCGAGGTGCGGGAGGTGGAGGAGCCCTTTACCGTCGGGCAGAAGGGCAGTTCATCCATGCCCCACAAGCGCAATCCCATCCTCTCGGAAAACTTGAGCGGACTGGCGCGCATGCTGCGGGGCTACTCGCTGGCGGCTCTGGAGGACGTCGCATTGTGGCACGAGCGGGACATTTCCCACTCTTCGGTGGAACGGATGGTGGGTCCAGACGCCACCACCTTGCTCGACTTCATGCTTTTCCGCTTCACCGGGCTGGTGGACGCCCTGCGCGTCTACCCCGAGCGCATGCGGGCTAACTTAGAGATGCTCGGCGGGGTGGTGAATAGCCAGCGCCTCCTTCTCGAATTGGCGCGGCGCGGCTTCGACCGGCAGAAGGCCTACGCCATCGTCCAGCGCGCCGCGATGCGCACCTACGAGGAAGCGGTCGACTTCAAGACGGCTCTCCTCGCCGACCCCGAGCTGACGCGCGTGCTCTCCCCGGAGGACGTCGAGGCGTGCTTCTCGCCGGACTATTACCTCCGGCACGTGGATGAGATTTTCACGCGCGTCTTCGGCCACAGCTGACAGCGGGGCCAAGCGGGGTGGGGGATTTAGCGGTGCGGCAACACCACCTCGAGGAAGGTGGTCGACTTACGTGTCATCACCACCCACAGGCACCGGGCCAAGCAGCCGACGCCGAACTCGCGGTAGATGAGTCCGAGGTTCTGCAGCACTTCTCGGTTGGTGATGACGCCGCGCACGTAAACGCTACGATGCAGGCGCCGCGCCAACTCGCAAGTTTTTGGAATTACTCGACGCGGCCCCTCAGCACCCTCCGCCAGAGCCGCGCCCTGGGGTCGGCGCGGACTGGGGCCGGCCGCGCCGACCCACCACCCGGCTACAAGTACCCATGGGTGGTGAGGTTTTTTTGGATTCGCTCGTCGACAGCGCCCACCACCAGGCGAAGCGGAGTGCCCGTAATCTCCTGGTAGGCGGTGAGGTAGGTCTCTGCCGTCCGAAGGCGGACCTCCTCCGGGATGAGGGGCAACGGCCCATGTCCGGAAAAGCCCTTCTCGCGGATGAGCCACTGGCGGACGGTTTCCTTGTCGAGCATGGCCTGGTCCTCCCCGGCCTTGAGCCGCCTCTCGTACTCCGACGCCCTCCAGTAGCGGGAGCTGTCGGGGGTGTGGATTTCATCAATCAGGTAGAGGGTGGAGCCCACCTTTCCAAATTCATACTTGGTGTCCACCAGGAGCAGCCCGCGGCTGCGCGCCCACGCCTGTCCCTCCCGAAAGAGGGCCAGGGACATCTCTTGAATGGCGCCCCACTCCTTGGCGGTGGCCAGGCCCCGCGCGAGGATGTCGGCCTCAGTCAAGGGCGCGTCGTGCTCGCCGGGCGCGGCCTTGGTGGTTGGCGTGAGAATCGGAGCTGGGAAGGCCAAGTCCTTGCCCATGCCCTCGGCAATGGGCACGCCATAGAGGCGGCGCTCACCCCTCTCCACCTCTCTCCACAGGCTGCCGGTGAGGTAGCCCCGGACGACGACTTCAATCGCAAAGGGGTGGGTGGCCCGCGCCACGGTGACGTTCCCGTCGGGAACGTCCAGGACGTGGTTTTTCACCACGTGGGCCGTCTTCTCAAACCAGAAGCAGGCCAGCCGGTTGAGCACCTCCCCCTTGAAGGGGATGGTGGTCAGCACCTTGTCAAAGGCGGAGAGACGGTCCGTGGCGATGAGGAAGAGGCGGTCATCCTTGCGGTAGACGTCCCGCACCTTGCCGCGGTAGCGCGTCCCGAGCGCGTCGAAGCGCGTCTCGGACAGGGTGAAGTCGAGCTGGGCGCGGAGGGCCGGGTCGGACATGGAGGGCCTCCTACCACGCCGCTGCGCCTCGGTCAGTCGCGCCCCGGCGGCCGGGGCTAGCGGATGTTGGAGGCGACCAGGTACAGCAGCACCGGGTTCAGCCGGAGCACCCCGTCGGTGTAGGCCGCGGCGTACGGCACCCCGTCCGCACGGTCCACCCGGAGCGAGCCGCGGGGGTGGAGGTTCCAGCGCGCGGCCAGCGAGCGCGCCACCAACTCGGCGGCCTCCTGCTCGGACAGGCCCTGGAGGCTGTCGCGTCGTTCAGTGGACCAGCGCTCCTCTTCCAGGACGAAAGCGGCCGGCTCCCCGGCGTCGGGAACCTCGAATAAGTCCGCACGGCCATCCAGCGCCGGCGCGGCCCGCAGCTCCCCATTCTGGACGAAGGGAAACAGCGCCAGTACCCCATCGCCGCCGGGTTGCTCCTGCGCACTTTCGCGTACCACCGCGCGAATCAAGTCCTGCCGGGCCGACAGCGGCAACAGCTCGACTTGCTCCGGGCTCTGGAGGAGCGCCGCGCGGGCCGTCTGGCTGCGGACCGGCGAGGGCACGTCACCGCAGGCAGCGGCGGTGAGGCCAAGCAGGGCAAGGCTGAGGAGACGGGGGCGCATTTCGACGGAACGCTTCAATGTACCAACCCGTCCCAGCGGGGGGAAAGTAAAGTCCCCGTTTGCCGGGTTGCTCCCTGCTGGACACACCATGTCGCGCCGCGACGCACTTCGGGTGGTGCTGCACCAAGTCCAGTCACCGGACAACCTAGGCGCCGTGGCCCGGGCCATGGCCAACTTTGACGTCACCAGCCTGTGGCTTTCGGCACCCGAGACGGAAGACCTCGCGCAGGCTGGAAAACTGGGCGTGCGCGCCGGGCACATCCTGGGCGGGGTGCGCGTCGCGTCCGGACTTCGCGACGCTGTGGCCAGCTGCGTGTACGTCCTCGGGACGTCCTCCCGTCAAAAACTCGAGAGGCGTGTCGGTCTGGACCCGGAGACAGCCGTTGCCCGACTGGTCGAGGCGGCCGCCCGCGGGCCAGTGGCGCTGGTGCTGGGCGGCGAAAAGCGGGGCCTCTCCGACGCAGAACTGGCCCTCTGCCAGGACGTGGCCGTCATTCCGACGGGGGCGGTGCAGCCGTCGATGAATCTCGCCGCCTCGGCGGCGGTGCTGCTTTACCTGGTGGCCCGCGCGGATGGCGCCGGCGTTGCCCCGCCGGCGGCGGAGCCCGGTGCTCCTCGGGCCCTTCTGGAGGTGCTGCGCGGGCGCATGCGCCGCGCGCTGCTGGCGGCCGATGCCCTCAATACCCAGAATCCGGAGGCGGTGCTGGAGGAGATGTTGCGCACATTGGAACGCGGCGGCCTCGCCCAGCGCGAGGCAGAGTTGTGGGCCGCGGCGTTTAAGCAATTGGCGCGCGCCGTCACCGGAGAGCCACAGCAATAGCCCCCGCTGGGGCTTGCTAGAAGGGCGTCAATTCACGGCGCTGGCGCGCGCTTGGCGATGAGTTTGTTGAGCGCCTCGCGGTCCTCAGGCGAGTGATGCTCAACGGGTTGACTGGCCACCAGCAGCTTGGCCTTTTCATACGCCGCCTCCAAGTTGGCTTTCAGCCCATGCCACACCGGGCCGGTGACTGCCGTGCCAAGGTGCTGCAGCGGCGTTTTCCCCGCCACTTGGGCGGTGGCCAGCACTGCCCCGAGCGCCACCCAGGCAACGGCCCAGCCCAGCCTTCTCAGCGGTCCCATGCCCTCTCCTCCGACCTGAACCTACATCGACTCCTTAGGCTTACACAAGTTTCCCCAAGGGGTTGCGGGGTGACAGGGCGCCGCCCAAGCCGCTATGGAAGGGGCTGAGTGCAGCCGCAGGAGCTCTTCACCTCGGTATTGGCCCGTTCCCGGGCCCTGGGCCCCCCGCCCCCTGGTGACGCCGCGCTCGAGCGCTACCGGGCGGACTGCGCCGAGTGGGTGGCCCGGGTGCCGGAGCCGCCGCTGTACCGCCGGGCTCAGGACCCGTCGCGGGCCCGCGCCGCCGCGCTTCTGCCGGATGGGGAGGGGCTGTTGGCCCGCGGGTGGGCGCTGCTTCAAGCCGGGGTGGCTTCGGCGGCGGACACCACGCTGACGCAAGCCTTGGAGGCCCACCTCGAGTCCCTCTGCCTGGTCACCGAGGGGCAACTTGAACGGGCCGAGGCGGCCTGGGCCCGTGCCTCAGCCCTTGAGCGCAAGGCGCGCGCTGCGCGCCGAGCCTTCGTCCGGGAGGAGGACGTCGAGTTGCCGGTGTGGGACGCCGGCACCGGGGCCTCGCGGTTTGACCCGCGGCCTGCGCCATCCCTCCGGGTCCGTTTGGCTTGCCCCCAATGGGCGTGCCGCCGGGTGGAGGAAGTCCAGCTGTCCCCCACCTATGCCGTCCACCGGCGCACCTGCCCCCGCTGCGGACAGCCCTACGTCGCCTACCTCGCCGAGGCGCGCGAGTTGAGCGCCGAGCGGACGCCCGGCGGACGCCGGTACGGGTTTCGCGTCGAGGCCCTCGGCGGGGGCCTCTCCAGGGTGGAATTCGACGACGACGGGACGGACCTCCTCTCGGTGCTGCGCGGGGACCTCCTCGCCTTCCTCTACACCGCCGAACGCGAGCTGCGGGGTGTCACCAACCTCTCCACCGGGCACACCTTGTGGGTGACGCGCAGCGGCCCCTGCTACCTGGCCACCCACGTCTATGGTGCCGGGGCCCCCGAGCTGCTGCACTTCCGCGCCTTCCGAGACGGCGTCCTCTTGCAGTGGCTGCCCGGGCGGTGGCTGGTGCGCGCCTACTACCGGGCGGCACCTGGCTTGCTCGCCTGGTTACCTCGCCACCCTTCTGCAGAGGTGCTGGTGCGCCGGGCGGTGTACGCTTGTGCTCGGGCTCTGAAAAGCATGGACGCCCACGGGCGGGCCCGCTAGGTGAGCGCCCCCAGAATGGACGCTCCCTCCCCAGACAACTCGACCCCTGCACCCGGCAACTTGGGCCGGCTCCTCGTCGTTCTGCTGGTCGGCTTGGGCATCCTCGGGGCGTTGTGGGCCGGCCTTGGTGAGGCACGAAGGCTGCGCCCCCATACCGCCGGGCGAGAAGCTCCCGCCGTTGGCTTCCAGCGCTTTGGAGGTGGCAACGTTGCCCTCGCCTCGCTGCGCGGCAAGGTGGTGCTGGTGGACTTCTGGGGCACCTTCTGTGGACCGTGCGTCGAGGAGATGCCGATGCTGGTGAAGCTGGCCAAGGAGTACGAGGCCCGCGGCCTGGCCTTCGTCGCGCCCAGCCTCGACGACCCGGAGCGCGCCCGGGTGGAAGTGGGCGTCTTCATCGACCAACAGGTGCCCGGGCTGGCCCCTTACGCCGCATTTGGCACTGACGCGTCCGCCAATGCCTTCGGCGTCCAGGCTTTGCCGACCATGGTCGTCATCGACCGCAGCGGCAAAGTCAGCGCGACGTACATTGGCTCGGCCTCCGAGCGCGAATGGCGCTCGCGCATCGAGCGGGCGCTGCACGACTCCTGAAAGGGGCCTCAGGGCGTCTTCGTCGGCGGACCTGGAAGGGGCACCGGCTCGCTGGGCTTCGCTGGCGCGGGCCCAGCCGTCTTGCCCGCGGCAGGCACCGGGAGGTCCTTCAGCTCCTCGCCGTCCGCCCCCAACAGCCGGAACTCCACGCGGCGATTCTTGGCGCGGCCCAGGGCCGTTTCATTGGTGGCCACCGGGTGGTCAAAACCGTAGCCGACGGTGCGCAGGCGGCTGCGCTTGATGCCATGCTTGACTAGGTAGTCGAGGACGGCCCGGGCTCGGCGCTCGGAGAGGTCCAAGTTGTACTCCCGTCCCCCCCGGCTGTCGGTGTTGCCTTCAATCCGCACCGGTCCGATGGTGGGGTTGTCCCGCAGCACCTGCACCACCTCGTCCAGCAGCGGGTAGGACTGCGGAAGAATGGTGGCCATGCCGGTGTCAAACAGGACGCTGCCGCGGATGCGAATCCGCTTCGTCTCGAGCTGCACCAGCGGCTCGCCCACCACCGGGCAGCCGTCATTCTCCGCGGGCCCGGGCTCATCCGGGCACTTGTCCTCACGGTCCGGAATCTGGTCGCCGTCGCGGTCCGGGCAGCCGTCCATTTCCCGGGAGCCCGGCTCCCGCGGGCAGGCGTCGAGACGGTCCGGGATGCCGTCCCCATCGGTGTCGACGTCGGGGCAGCCGTCGTTCTCCTTGGGCCCAGGCTCGTCTGGGCATTTGTCCAACTCATCCGGGATTCCATCGTGGTCTCGGTCCGCGGGCGGCGGAGCGACGGTTGGCTTGGGCTGCGGCTCGACGTCAATGCGAAAGGCAGCAATCAGCCGGAAAGCCTCCCGCCCGTAGCCGGGGCTACTGGTGATGCCGCGGCCCAAGTCGAGTTCAGCCCCGAAAATCTTCCCAATCCGGCTCCGCACGCCGACCAGCACTTCCCACGGGGTTGGCGTCGACGTGTTGGAGGTGAAGGGCGTCTGCAGCGGCGTGTAGGTCACCGTTTCTGCCATGGCCTGAAGCTGGTGGAAGGGCCCCACGTCGTTGAAATGAAAGATGAGGCCACCGCCCAGCATCAGCTGGTCCTGGACGTAGAGGTTGATGAATTGTCCAGCGCCCTGAAGCACCAGGCCCGCGTTAAGAAGCATGCCCACCGGGCCGAAGTCGCGCTCCAGCGCCAAACGGGGTGCGAACACGACTGTGTTGGCCCCCATGAAGCTCTGCGACTTCCCCGTCGGGAAACGCGTTTCGAGCGACAGCGCTGCCCCAAAGGGCGCGCGGTTGGCGTCCAGCAGAAAAATGCGCGGCAGGATGCGGAAGTCGTTGAGGCCCGCGGCCGCGATGCCCGGCACGTCGAGGCCCGCGGCATCCAGCTCCGCGAAGTTGCTTCCCTGGTCAAGCGTGAAAGGCAGGTCGGCCGCGAGCTCCAGGAAGGCGAGTGGTGTCCAGGAGAACATAAGGTGGACGTCAACTCGGTACGGGACCAGGTTGCCAAGCTTCTGGTCCCCTAGGCTGAGCGACAGAATCTGGGCGTTGGTGTCGACGAGAACTGCTCCGCGGAGCGTCCCCACCGGGGCGGCCAGAGCGCCATCCAAGGTGATGCCGCTCCGGGCGAAGGGACTCGGCTGGTTGGGAACGATTTCAATGCCGCGCGAGTCGATATTCGTCTGCGCCCGCGCCGGGGTCGCCGCGAGCAAGGCCAAGGTTGCAACCACGGCGGCTTTGCCGACCTGGGTCAAGCGTCCCTTTCCCGTGAAGCAGTAGGGCTTACAGCGGAAGCGCGTACGCGCCAAGAAGCCGCCTCCGACCCAGGGGTCCTGATGGACCGTTGACCCGCGAGCGAAAAAGGTTAGGGTGTACGGGTTGAACCCGGGGGCGCCCTGGTTTCGACGGGGGCAATGACGCCCTCTGACGCGTGCCGAGTGGGCCTGTCACTCGTAAATCACCAGGGCAACAACACAAAAGCCAACGACAACGTTGAGCTCGCGCTGGCTGCTTAAACAGTCCTAGTGCGCGGTCCCCCCGGTCTCGGCCCGTGGGCCGGGGATGGACCGTCAGAATGCGGGCTGGCTGAGCCTCGTCGCCCAGAGGAGGCTCGGCGAGATTTTCTGGGCTGGGGCCGCGCGAGGCTGTCCGCGTTCGGACGCGGCCCGACGCTTGAAACACGGACTACGCACGTAGTGTCGGTGGGTTGAAGGCTTCCGGACGCGGGTTCGATTCCCGCCGCCTCCACAGTGAAGTCAGTCGGATCTCGAAACGTCGCGGACTCGCGCGGAACTGCAAGGGTGCCGTTTGAACGGGCGCGCAGGTGGGAGATGCTGGCGACTGCGATACCTAGATGTCTCGTCGGTAGGCGGCAAACAACGTGTTGAGGCGAGGGGCCTCACATAAGGGGTTGCTAGTTTCGCCCACCATTGGTTCGCTGGCGCTGTTCGCAGGACGAACCAGGCCACTTGGCCACCGCACTCAGGGCATCGAATGCTCAGAGCTAGCCAGATAAAGGACAGCAAGCCTTCCGCTGTCGCCCAGAGTGTCCATCCGACGTAAGCACCCCCGCTCTGGCACAAGAGACGTGAAGTAGGACAAGACACTCCCGGAGCCCAACAAGCAACTGGAAGACAGTCGCTTCCACGTCTGGTGGGTCCGCTTCAACCAGCGCTGCAAATCGGTCATCCGAGAGTCCAGCAAGTCGGCCTGTCGCACCTGGCTCTGAACGCTTGCAAGGCTCTTAGAAGCAACGGCCGGCTCGGCTGCCCGTTCTTAGGGGGGCCAAGGTGGAACGTCGCGGACTTGCGCGGAACTGTAAGGGAGTCGTTTGGCTGGGCGCGCAGCCCGGAGCATTGGCCTTGATGGGTGTAAAGGAGAGAACCGACCATGTCCAAACTCCGCGTCCGATGCTTTGCGATTTCCCTTGATGGATACGGCGCTGGTCCGAGCCAGGACCTCCAGAATCCGCTCGGAATTCGCGGGCTGGAGCTGATGGAGTGGTTTTTTCAGACACGGGTCTGGCGGCAGATGCACGGGCAGGAGGGCGGAGAGACGGGCGTCGACAATTCCTGGGCCGAGAAAGGGTTCAGCGGCTTTGGCGCCTGGATTCTGGGGCGGAACATGTTCGGGCCGGTGCGGGGACCCTGGCGCGACGAGAGCTGGAAAGGGTGGTGGGGTGAGGAGCCGCCCTACCATACGCCTGTGTTCGTGCTGACACATCATGCACGCGCGCCTCTCAAGATGAAGGGTGGGACCGAGTTTCGCTTCGTGACCGAGGGCATCCGCTCCGCCCTGGAACAATCCAAAGAGGCAGCGGGCGGTCTCGACGTGCGTCTGGGAGGCGGAGTAGCGACCCTCCGGCAGTATCTTCAGGCGGGGCTTGTCGACGAGCTTCACTTGGCCCTGCGTGCCATTCTACTCGGTTCAGGAGAGCACCTGATGCACGGACTCGACCTTCGTGTTTTGGGCTATGAGTGCACCGAGCAAGCCCCAGGCGAGCGCGCGACGCACATCGTGCTGCGCAGGAGCCGCTGACTGTGGGCGTCCCCGAATTACCGCGGAATCCGAGACAATCAAAAGGCTCCCACCGATTCCGGCCGCCTCTGCGGCCCGGAGAGCGCGAGCCGCATCTATTGCACCCGCCACGCTCGCAACTGGCTGAACTGCTTCGACTCTTCGCTGAGGCCCGGACATTGCACACCCAATGGGCGCGAAAGGGAAAGCCATTATGAAGACTAAGAACATCAACAAGAAGATTGATGAGGTGGCGGAGAAGGCCAAGGAGCTCAACGTCAAGGCAAGCGACAAGCTCCACGAAGTCGCAGCCAAGGCCGGACACACCGTCCAGGAGACGGCAGAGAAGTTGGCAGAGAGCGCTCAGGAGTTGGCTTCCAGGGTCGAGCAATTGACGCGCGAGACGTCGCCCAAGCGCACCGAAAAGACGCCCAGCAAATAACAAGCCGCGGTCCGAGCCTCGAAGGTGGTGCCGGACCGGGGGCACCGTCCTGGGGGCTCCTATGAAGGGCTTCAGAGATAAGCGCGAGTTCAAGACTGTCTTTGAACACATTTTTGCTCTGATGAATGAGCATCCCGAGGTCGGACTTCCGCTGCGCGACGCGCATGCGCCCCACCGTTTCCTCATCACCGACTACGGGCTGGAGCTGAACGTCACGGCTGCGGACGACACCGCGGAGCAGCACGGCCGCTTCCTCACCTGGGTGTGGGGACCGGTGGACTGGAAGCCGGTCATCACGCTCCAAATGTCAAGCAACACTGCCAACCGCTACTTCCAAGGGAAGGAGAACGTGGCGATTGCAGTGGCGCTCGGGCGGGTGAAGGCTTCTGGGCCACTGGGCACCCTGCTCCGACTAGCGCCGGTGACCAACCCCATCCATCCCGTTTACAGAGAGTGGCTGAAAAAAAGCGGCCACGACCACCTGCTGGTTTGACATTCATGCGAACGCTTCTCGGCAACGTCGACGCGACCTGGCACCGCATGGAGGAGCCGGCAAACCGCATGGTGGTGATGGGGGTGCTCGTCTTCGATGAACCAATCTCGCTGAAGCAACTCCGGGGCTTGCTAGAGCAACGCCTCCTGCGCTTCGCGCGGTTCCGTCAGCGAATTACCGAACCTTTCGGCCCTCTGGGTCCCCTCTTCTGGGAGGAGGACCCCGATTTCAAGATGGAGCGCCACCTGGTCAGCGCACGGCTTCCTGGGCGGGCTGACGAAGCTGCGCTGCAGGCATTCGCCAGCGACCTCGCTGCCCAGTCGCTCCCGAGAGGCCACCCGCCGTGGCACTTTCACTTCATTCCCCATTACCAAGGTGGTTCCGCCCTCATCGCACGGCTCCACCACTCCATTGGCGACGGTCTGGCGCTGGTCCATGTGCTGCTGTCGATGGAAGATGGAAGTGCGGAATCCGCTCCGACCAAGCGCAAGGACGCAGAGCCGTCTGACGCTTGGGGGTCGGCTCCGGCCGTGCTCGCAAAGGTGCCCGAGTCGGCGCGCTCGCTGTCCGGACTCGCAATACAGGCCCTGGCCTGGCTCCGGAACCCGAAGCGTGTGGTCCAGACCAGCGCCGAGGCTGCTCACCAGGTGGCGTCGCTGGTCCGGTTGCTGCTCTTGCCACCCGACCCGCCGACGCCGTTCAAGGGCCCGCTTAGAAGAAGAAAGAAACTCGTCTGGTCACGTTCGTTCCGCCTGGACGCCTTCAAGGCTGCAGGAAAGGCCACTGGTACCACTGTCAACGACGTACTGATGAGCGCAGTGGCGGGCGCACTGCGCCGCTATCTGCTCGCCCGAGGTGCAGTGCCCCAGGGACTCGAAGTCCGCGCAGCTGTACCGGTCAACCTCCGGCCACCGGGCGAAGAACGTCAGCTTGGAAACTGGTTCGGACTGGTCTTCCTTTCGCTACCGCTCGGAATCGAGGAGAGCCGCTCTCGCCTCATGGAGTTACACCAGCGGATGGAGACACTCAAAAAGTCACCTGACGCCGCCGCCATCTGGGGACTCCTTTGGGTGATGGGCCAGCTCCCGCGGCCGCTCTTCAATCTGTTGGTCGATGTGTTTGGGACGAAGGCCACCGCCGTGGTGACCAACGTCATCGGACCGCAGAAGGCCATCTCGCTCCTCGGAGTGCGGCTCCGACAGGCCATGTTCTGGGTCCCGTGCGCCGGGCATCTCGGGCTCGGCGTGAGCCTGCTCAGCTATGCCGGCCGTGTCTGTGTGGGCATTCAGGCAGACGTCGGCCTCATCCCCGACCCCGAGCAGATTCTCGTGGGCTTCGAGGAGGAGTTGAAGGCACTCCGACGCAGCCCAAGGCCACAACACCACCCGCATGCACGTCTTCACTTTCATCCCGCCGAAGTACCGGTCGATGATGAACGCAACGAGCAACGACAGCTTGCAAGAAGCAGGCATGGCGCAGATGGATGACAGCATCGGCGCATTGCTCAGGCACCTGGACGAAATCGGCGAGGCCGACAACACCCTCGTCATCTTCACCACCGACAACGGCTCCGAGGTATTCACCTGGCCGGACGGAGGTATGACACCATTCCGCGCCACCAAGGGCACCCTTTTCGAGGGCGGGTTCCGTGGCCAGCCATCATCCGCTGGCCGGGCAAGGTGAAGGCTGGGACGGTTGAGAACGGCGTCTTCTCGGGTCTCGACTGGCTACCCAGCCTGGCAGCGGCGGCCTTCAATCGCCGGTACAGTTTTTCGCTCTGGCGACGCCGAGATTTGGGGTAGTCACCGTGGCTGCGAGGGACTCACACATGGTTGGAATCACTCGGAACATACTCAGCTTTCTGGGGTCGCTGCTGTTTGCGGCAACCCTCTCGGTCACCGGACAGGCTGTTGCAGCCGAATCAATGAAGGGTCAGGTCCTCGTCGGAGGTGCAGCGGTGGCCAAGTCAACGGTCACACTCTGGACGGCGAGCCCAGGCGAACCTAAGCAAGTCGCGCAAACGAAGACGGGCGCGGACGGACGTTTTGAATTTCGGGCCATACGTGCTCCGGGCAAGGACAGTGTCCTGGTGCTCGTCGTTAAGGGCGGACAGCCCAACGCAAGCAAAGCGAGTGGCGACAATCCCGCCATCGCGCTGATGCTCCTGCTCGGAACGCCCTTGCCGAAGACCGTCACGGTGAACGAACTAACCACGGTGGCATCGGCATTCACCGCCGCTCAATTCATCAAGGGTGGAGCGTTGTCCGGCAATGTCCTCGGGCTTCACATCGCCGCCGGGAACGTTCCGAACCTGGTGGACCCAGCCACTGGCGGATGGGGCAAGGTCCTCCTAGACCCTCTCAACAGTTCCGTGACGACGACGCTTGCGACTCTGGACACGCTCGGCTCGCTCATCACCGCCTTCGACACCGTGGCCGACGACGGTTGGCGCGCCCGTTTCTTGAAGGCAGCAACTCCCCTTGGCGGAACGACGCCGAAGGACACCATCGAGGCGGTGGCGGCCATTGCCCGCGCCTCGTGGGCGGACCCGAAGACACTCTACGCCCTGTTTGATGAGGCATACCCGCAGCCGAAGGATGGCTCGCGGCGGGCTGCTCCCTTCGTCCCCTATCTCGCCTACGTTCCCGACGACTTCGCGCTCTCGCTCTGTTTCTCCGGTGGCGGCGACTACGCCAACGGACGGTTCATGTTTGATGCGGAGGGCAACCTTTGGAGCGGCATGAACTGGATGCCCGGCTCGCAGTCCGGCGTCAACAAGAGCATCGGTGGCGGTGTCGGAAAGTTTGCCCCCAATGGAGCTGCACTCTCTCCGCCCATTACCGGTTTCACTGGCATGGGCATTGATGGCGTCGGCTGGGGCACCGCAGTGACGAAGGACCGAATCTGGATTACCAGCTTCAACGGGAAGATTCTCGTCATGGACTTCAACGGCAAGCCGGTCGGCACGGAAAGCGACTTCCCGTTCAAGGAGAAGTTCCTCGGCCTGATGGGGATTGGTGTCTCGTTGAACGGCGACGTTTGGATTGCCGATGGCTCGGACAATCAGTTGCTGTACTTCCCCGGCGGACGAATCAAGGACGGTCGCATCGTCAAGGTCGCGGGGCTGAAGTCCCCCTTCGACATCGTCATCGACTCTCAGAATCGTGTCTGGGTCGCCAATTCGTCGTCGGACACGGTCGTCCGGTTTCCAGCAACCGACCCCACAAAGGTAGAGAGCTTCCGGGCGGGGATTGGTGTCCGCGCTCTCGCCCTGGACTCGAAAGAAAATGTCTGGGTGGCAAGCAACATGGACCTGAAGACCCCACAGCCGAAGCTTCCCGATGGCATCTCCATCATGGAGCAGTTCAAGCTAATTACGGCGGCCATGTTCAAGTACGTCATGGGGCCACCGGCGCGGCCCACGGGTGCAGTCAACATGATTCGCCCAGATGGCACACAGCCGGCGCCGATGGGCTTCACCGGCGAGGCCATCAACATCCCCTGGGGCCTGAATGTGGACGGGAACGACGACGTTTGGGTCGGGAACATGTGGGGCCGTTCCGTTACGTTGCTCGCTGGAGACGCCACGAAGGGGCATCCCCCCAGCACCAAGACTGGCGATGTCCTCCATGTCTTTCAGAGCGGCAGCATCCAGATGATTACCGACGTGTCCATTGACCCGGCTGGCAACGTCTGGGCGGCGAACAACTGGAACAGTCTTGAAGGGGCCGCCGGCGAGAATCCGTCCCGTCCCATCTCCACTTGGGGGGGCGGGTCGGGCTTCACCGTCATCTACGGCGTGGCGGCCCCGGTGAAGCCGCCGCGCATCGGTAAGGTGCGGACGTACTGACGTCAGCCCGTTACGGGGCGGCATTCACTATCTATTTGCTATGCGCTCGACGGAACGTCGCGGACTTGCGGGGATGGCGAGGGCGTTGTTTGAACGGGTGCTCAGGTGGGCGATGCTGGCGCCCTTGACGCCGTCGCTTCTCAACTCTTCGCTCCGGGCTTATTCGCGATGAAGATGGGTTGGTAGAAGCCCGAGACCGCCGGCTCACTCCAGTGAGGGTCGCTGAACCCAACCGAAGTGGCAGCCTCGGAAAGCTCGCGACGTAGCAGCGCCCGGTAATGTCCCCGGGTTGTTCGGGCCTGCCACCCGGCCGGTCCGTCCCGAACAAGGATGATGTGCTGAAAGCAGTAGCCCCGGCCGTCCTGGTCCCAGTCCCAAAGCTGTAGCACGACGCGCTCGTTGTCACCCGACCCCAAACGTCGCGGAGGGTCGCAGGACAATTTCTTCCGCACGAGGTCGTCGTAATCACGGACAGAGGCGAAGAGCCGCCCACCCGGCCGGAGCGCGTCATGCGCAGCCTTCAACGCTGCGAAAAGTTCGGCGTTAGTCTCCAAATGCGGAAGCGCGTTGTCGAATGCAATGACCGCGTCGAACGCTGACCGGTCAGCTGCCATTGCGAGGCGCATGTCACCCACCGAGACGTCCACCGCTGTGCCCAGTCGGCGGGCCTCCACCCTTGCGCGCTTGACGAGAGCAGGGCTGAGGTCGCGGGCAACGACGGCATGTCCCAGGCGAGTGAGGCCGATGGCCTGCGTCCCCATGCCGCAAGCCACGTCGAGAACTCGCTGCGGTTGAGCCCCCAACAGGGCGTGGATGACCGTGCTCTGGCGAAGGATGGAAGCGTCCCAATCGTCGAAAATGAGGTGGTAGTCATTGGCGAGCGCGTCGTAGAAGTCGCGCGGGTCGGGTTCCATGGCTCGATTCCTGGTCTTAGACGGTTGCGGGCGCGCCCCGCTCGGGGATGCGCCGCCTTCACAATGAAGTCAGTTGGCTAGTGGCCCGCGCTGAACGGATGTGACGCGGGAAACGGTACTCGAACGCTGCCCTGCGAGCGGTGGAGGCGGACCTCAACCAGCTTCTTTGACCCGCGGAATCGTCCAAGTGCCATCGAGGATGGACGGCGGCTTCTGCTTCGGCCAGTACAAGCGCAGCATGAGGATGAATGTGTCCTTCGGCGCGGGCAGCCAGTTCTCCTCCTTGGCTTTGCCGGGCGACTCGTTCTGGATGTAGAGGTCGACCGAGCCGTCGGCGTTGGCCTTGAGCTTGTTGCGCTGGCTCACGGTGTAGCGGTTGATAGGATTCGGGACGAAGAAGTAGCTCGCGTCGTACATGGTCAGCGACCAAAAACCGTCAACGGGTGGCAACTCGCCCTTCTTGAAATGCATGACGTATTTGTTCGCGCCGCTGTACTTCTTGAGAATGTCGGGGCCCTCGGACGTGGGGTAAACGGCGTCCTGGGGGCGATTTGCGCCTAGCCCAATGGCGGTCACGAGCGCACGCTGGCGGTACTCGGTTCCGTAAAGGCCAGTCTTGGTAGTGAAGAGCCAACCATCCGTAAGCTTCAAATCGCCCGCGAGAATGCCCTCCTTCATCCAACCCATGATTTTGTCTTGCGCAGGCTTCGGAACGCCCGCCAGGCCCTTGGCAACTGAAGGGTCCAGGCGGGAGGTATCAAAGTCCTGGCCCGGCACGATGCCGATTTTTGCGAGCTTCGCTACCATCGGCGCATCCTCAGGCGTCGGCGGATTGGTCTTCAGAAGCTGCGCGAAGAGCTTGAAGTACGAGGCCGCGTCCATGGCGTTTACTTGTTCCCGGACCGCAGTCTTCATGTTCACGCTCGGGTCGACTGGCGCGGCCGGTGGGGGCGTATAGGGCTTGCCGTAGCCGGACAGCGGCATCGCCGTCATCTTGTCCTGGAGCGCATGCACTGCCGCGTAGTCGGCAGGTGTGCCCGTGCAGTAAATCCGGCCCAGCAGCCACACCATGCCAGTCGCCGACTTGTATTCCGTAACGCCGGGGGGAAGCGTCCCGCTCCAGCCTGGGCCGGTCACCGCGAACGTCTGCGCGTGCGTGCCAGTCGTGCGCTTTCCAGGGTCTGCGAACACCGTCGTCCAGCCGTCCAGCATCGGCAGGAGGAAAAAGCGGCCTTGCATGTCGGGCGCGCTGACCACCCAGGGCTCCTTGGACACGTCCAACCAAAGAACTGTGTACAGGGTGTCCGCGTTCGGTGCGGTTACTGCATGGTTGTCGACGGCCGGGTATCCACGCAGCTTGGCGAACTGCCCCGTCGGTGCCTGGCTAACACCCGGAGCGGCGACATTCGTCGAGACTCGCCGCGTCAGTTCCATCGTCACGAGCGGGTAGGCGTAGACGTAAGCGTCGATGCCCGTCTCTTGCGCTTCCTTCTCCTTCACCAAGTCCGCGGCAGCTTTCGCATCCGCGCGTACCTTGTCCAACGCCGCGGCCTCGGCCTTGACTGCAGCGTCTTCCGCCTTCTGCCCGCAGGCAAAGAGTGCGGCGGTGATGGCCGTCAAGCAAAATGTTCCAAGGGTCTTCCGGGTCACGACTCCTCCGTAGGCTACTTCACGCCTGGGGACGCCCCACGCGTTGCTGTAGTGACACCCTGAAATCAAGCCACTGATGGGACTTCTTGCTGCCTGTATTGCTGCGGACTTTGATACCCCAGCGATGAGTGAGGCCGCTCTGCGTTGTACCAGCCGATCCAGTTGCTGATGGTGGCTTTGGCCTTCGAGGAAGCTGCCGAAGTTGTACTGCCAGGTGCACTCCTCCTTCAGCGTGCGGAAGAAGCGTTCAATCATTCCATTCTGCTGCGGGTGTAGGGCGTGATGATTCCTGCGAGAGGCGGTAGTCGCGTACGCGCCGCACGAAAGCGGCGGCTTTGGAAAATAAGCCCATTGTCGCTGCGTACGACGGGCGTGGCGCCATCCGGACGGAGGGTGCCGAAGCGAGCGATGCATGCCTCTTCCAGTGCCCGCTCCGCTTCCTTGGCGCGGCCACGGAGCGCGAATTCAAAGCCGATGAGCTCGCGGTCGTGGCAGTCGATGATTGCCGCCAGGTGGCCCCAGCCGTCCTCGCCACATGGGATGTGCGTCACGTCCATCGCCCAGCGGGCATTGCTCTTTTCGGCCTGACTCCGACGTCCCTGCACTCGTGGCCGTGGCGTCAGTCGTCGTTGGTGTACGAGCCAGCGCTTCAGCCTCAGCACTCGGTAGACAGCCTTCCGGTTGACGCGGACGCCTTCCTTGCGAAGCATCGCCCACAGGAGTCTGTACCCTGTACGTCGGGTGCAGCTCGATGAGGCGACGAATTCTCTCCGCCAGGAGCTCATCCACGACGGCGTAGGCTGGGACTTTCTCGGTTTCGGGACGCATCGACGAGCGCGGGACGCGAAGCAGCAAGCACGCGGTCCGTTCTGAGAGGCCGGGCATGGCTTCCCTCACTCGTCGGACGTCCCACGTCCGAAGGGAGGTAGGGTTTCACCGCCTCCTTGAGGACGTCGTTCTTCGAGGACGAGCTCCCCCACCTTCTGTTTCAGCTTCTTGATGGCCTCTTCCCGCTGGCCCTCCTCGTCTCGCGGGTCGGAGCGGAGAGCATTCTCTGCGGCGGCGAGAAACCGTTCTCTCCATTCCTCGACCTCCGCCACAGTCAGCCCGTGCTTCCGAGCGGCCTCCTGCGGTGACGTCTCGCCCTTGATGATGCTCACCACGAGCGCCGTCCGTCGCTTGGCAGTCCACCGCTGAACCTCCTCCGGCTCAGCCTTCGGGTCCTTCTTCGTCCTTCGACATGACCAGCTCTCCGGCCGAATAATACCGGCACTAAGGGTGGCCCGACTTCAGAGGGGTGCGGGATATTGCTCCAGCGGACCGCACTCTGCTTGAGAGGCGGATGGGGCGCGAGCATATTTTCGGGGCACCACGCGCTTTGGGTGCTGATGCGTTGTTGGCGCGGCATTCGCTATCTATTCGCTATGCGCTCGACTGCACGTCGCAGACTTGCACGGGACGCGGTTTGCCTAAACGGGCGCAGAGAACACAGCGCCGATATGCGCTTGTGCCGTGCTTCCCGAATACGGTGCTTCGGGAAGCTCGCTGCCGGTCACGGGACAGTTGAGGGCCAGGTAACCATTTTCACCGACTGGACCCTCTCCGCCATCCCCAGTTGTTCATGAAACCGACATGCTCCTTGACCTGCGGAAGAATGACGTTTCAGACGGATTTAGGCCGGGGAGCGCGATCATGTGCATCACTGAGAGATACCCACAAGTCTGACAAGGAGAGTATTAAGTGAAAGACAACGTTATATTAACCATTGCGTCTCTGCTCTCGATCCTCTTCATGACGTTTCACCTGACGGACGATGTCGTCCGTGGGATGGAGCCGGGAGGGGTCTCAGACATGGTTGGGGTACTCATTCTGGTCGTCTGGCTGTACGGAACGCTGGTGCTCGCCGAACGGCGATCGGGGTACGTCATCATCCTCCTCGGGTCCCTCCTTGGGTCGCTCGTTCCCGTCGTCCATATGAGGGGGGCGGGAGTCGGCGGCGAGATCGCCAAGTCCAGCGGAGGATTCTTCTTCGTCTGGACACTGATGGCGCTCGGTGTCACCGCGATCTTCTCGGTCATCCTCTCTGCGCGCGGACTGTGGAGCCTGCAACGGGGCCAGCCCTTTGCGCGCGCGCCGCGCGTAGGATGAGGTAGGCCGCACAAGAGGACGGATTCGAGCCCAACTGGCGGGACCCTTTTGGGGGACCGAATTACCCCAGACTGCGGGCCGTAAAGAGGAAGTACGACCCCGCTGGTCTCTTTTTCGTGACCGCGGCGTTGGCAGCGAGGAATGGAGCGCCCACGGCTTCACCAAACTCGCGTAGAGGTGATGCCGGTTCGATTTCGGCCGCCTCCACAATGCGCCCCGGGGAGCGCGAGCCGCATCAATTGCGCCCGCCACGCTGGCAACTGGCTGAACTGCTTCGACCCTTCGCTGAGGGCCCGGACATTGCACACTCACTGGGCAGCGAAAGGACAAGCATTATGAAGACTAAGGACATCAACAAGAGGATTGATGAGGTGGCGGAGAAGGCCAAGGAGCTCAACGTCAAGGCGAGCGACAAGCTCCACGAAGTCGCAGCCAAGGCCGGACACGCCGTCCAGGAGACGGCGGAGAAGTTGGCAGAGAGCGCTCAGGAGTTGGCTTCCAGGGCCGAGCAATTGACGCGCGAGACGTCGCCCAGGCGCACCGGAAAGACCACCAGCAAATAGCAAGCCGCCGTCCGAGCCTCGAAGGTGGTGCCGGATCCGGGGGGCACCGTTCCGGGGGCTTTCGCCCGTCACGCGCGCACATCCGTGCGCCAATGCCGGAGTTGTTTCGCTCGTTACGGTAGATTGCAGAGTAGAGCGTCTTTCACAGAAGTAAGCGCGCACCGATGCCTTGAGGTACGGTCGGAACCCCAAGGAGACTGTTCGAATGAGCGAGCGACCTGCGAAGGGGGGTAAGCATTCTTCAGGCCCCACCCACCGGCACGAGCACCAGCACGAGCACACGCATCCACACCCTGGCCACGACCATCCAGGCACGCCGCCCGGGACCACGCACAGTCATCCGCATACGCACGAGCACACTCACGAGGACCAGCACGACCACGATGCTGGCCACGACCCGGCGCAGCGCCACCCCGGAGCGCCCGACCTCGCTCACCCTCACAAGCCGTAACATCAAGTCGCTCGGCAGGTTCAGCCGATAGTGCCGCAGGTCGGCCCCATCGCCTTGGCTCTACACCCCTAACCGAAGAGCACGCGAACAACGTCTCGTTTCTCGGGGGCGAGTGCAGCAGAACATCTCGCTTCAACAATCACCGGAGGACGCCGGATCAGAGGCGTGGAGAGATAATCCCGCTAAAGATGTCGCCCCAGGCATGGGCCAACATTCCCGGGCGGAGGCTGTGGCGCCACCAGGCCAGCAAACCGTAGAGGAGGCCCAGGACGGTGATAGTCACCACCTGCCTACCGCCCTGGTACCCGTGAGAGATGCCGAAAACGACGGCTTGCGCCAGGACGGCGACCAGAGCGCTCCGGCTGAGGGCATGGAACTGGCCCTGAAGATAGCCCCGAAAGACCACCTCCTCGCAAAACCCCGCGCTGGCCGAGACCAGTACCCAGAGCGCGATTTCAAGGGCTCCTTCCGGCAAGAGGACGGAGATGGACTTGGCGGTGTCGCGGCCGAGCAGGACGTGCATGAGCCAGCCGGTCGCCTCGAAAACTCCCCAGAAAAGGACGGCGATGATGAGGTCGCGCATCACGTCGCGCGGCCGGCTCCAGCGCCCGCTCACCAGGTCGCGCAAGCGGGTTCGGCGCCGTATTCCCAGCCAGACGTAGCCCACCAGTGCCCACTCGAAGACTAGGGTCGATAGGTAGATGGTGGTCAGCCCCCGGTGCTGTGCAATTACCCCCGGTGCCGAGGAAGACCGGCTCTGCAGGCGCGCTCCGCCGAGAGCGAGCAAAAGCAGGGTGGCCACCAGCAGAACTGTGTGCCAAAGGGGCGCGACCGTGCTGGGGGGCGGGAGCACGCCACGAGGAACCGATGCGTCCGTCGTCATTGTCCCGGCCTGGTCGATGGCCTCGGCGCTGGCCATGTCGTCGGTGGTGGGCTCGGCTTTAGCATCTATCCAGCCCTCCCGGCTCGACCGGGCCGAGGCGATGCGAACCGAGCAGCGCTCGCAGGGGGCCGGCTAGCTCGCGCAGACAAAGGGCTCGAGCGTTGGTGCATTCTTTGGGTTCGGCGTCCGCGCGACGTTGAGCACCATGGCGATGAGCGTGTAGTAGCCACACAGCCCAATGAGGTCGATGGTGCCCTGTTCGCCAAACTTCGCTACAGAGCCCAGGTAGGTGGCGTCACAGACGCCCTGGTGGGTGAGGAGCTCCGTCACGAAGTCATGGACGAGTTGCTCGCCCTCGTCCATTCCGCTGGGCCGTCGGCCTTCGGCCACCATGGAGGCGACTTCAGCGCTTAGGCCGGCCTTGAGCGCCTGGGGCTGGTGAACGGCCCACACGTAACGCTGCGTCCAATGACGGGCCGAGAGGAGGATGGCGAACTCGTTGAGCTTCGGGGGGAGCGAGCTCCGGAAGCGGAGGTAGTCGCCCATGGCCTTGGCCCGGAGCATGACTTCCGGACTTCGGAGGAGTGGAACGAAGGGCCCAAAAACAGGCATCCCACGCCCGGCCGAAAACTCCGTCGAGGCCTTTCGCTGTGCCTCTGTCTGACGCTCCGGGGCAATCTCCGGCATCCGGTTCGGGCAGGGTGGGCGACGCGATGCGGTGCTTGTGTCTGGGCGCGCTGGCAAAGCGTCGACGCGTGCCGCCGCCAAGACCACGCCTGTACCAATCAGTTCTCGTCTGGACAGAGCCATGGAAGTCCTCCTCGTTGTTGGATGGAAGAGGCTGGGCAACCTACCGCAGCTACTTCACCCCTGCGGCCTGTCGGGTCTTCTGGTTTTACGGACCAGATGAATTGGGCACGGGAAAACACGCGAAGCGAATTCCGGTAATCACCATCTTCGCCATCACGCCGCACCCCTGACGGCGTACGAAAAGGCGCCTGAAGCTCAGTGTGCCGGCTCGTCCTCGGGCACAAACGGCAGAGCAAGAAGAACGTGCCGAAATCCTTCGCAGCCGATTCGATTCCCGCCACCTCCACAATGAAGTCAGTTGGTTAGCCCGTTTTTTACGCGGCACGTGCAATGCAGCCGGCTGTACGAAACGTTGCGGACTTGCGCGGGACGCGCTTGGCTCGCCCCGATGGCCGGATGATGTCGACTGACTCGACCGCGGCTTACTATGGAGGGAAGACAGCCAATGCGCTGGTACCACTACGTTGCGTACTTCTTCGGTGGCGCGTTCCTCGTCAACGCGGTGCCTCATTTCGTCAACGGTGTTTCCGGCAGTCCTTTTCAAAGCCCGTTCGCCTCCCCGCCTGGCGAAGGCCTTTCCTCCTCGATGGTGAACGTGCTGTGGGGCCTCTTCAACTTTGCAGTCGCATATTTGCTGCTGGGACGCGTCGGCAAGTTTGAGTTTCGCCAGACGAGGCATGTCGTCATCGCGGCGTGCGGCGCTGTCCTGATGGCCTTAATGCTCGCTCGTGCGTTCGGCCGCTTCCACGGCGGACTCTGAAATCCCGGACTGTCTGCTAGCCGACCTCTGCAACGCCCTGTTGATACGAGGCGGGCCGCGCCCTTACCGATTCCCGCACGAAAACAAGCACTGGGCCGCTCAAGTGATCGAAGACACAGGACTTGCGCGCGCTGCGCGCTGGCTGTCGCATCAAGTGAGCAGCCTTTCAAAAAAGACGTCGACTTCGACTGTCATCGCTGGCCTCCCGGTTACGAACATCCGCGTGACGATCGTCTCCGTTCCGCGTTGCCGCCACCCGAGCCGGTGAGTTAGACGAGAGACGAGGAGGCAACGAAATGGCGAGGGTGACAGGGGTCGGGGGCGTGTTCCTGAGGAGCGCAGACCCGAAGGCGCTGGGAGCCTGGTACGCGAAGCACCTCGGCGTCGAGGTCGGCGACTACGGGGCGACCTTCTTGTGGAAGGACGAAGTGCCGAAGGGGACGGGTATGACGGCCTGGAATCCGTTCCCGATGAACACGACCTACTTCGGTGAGGCGAATCAGGCGGTGATGATCAACTACCGCGTCGACGACCTCGACGCGCTCCTAGTGGATCTCGCAGCCGCTGGTGTTTGGATCGACTCGAAGCGCCAGAACGAGAGCTATGGTCGCTTCGCCTGGATCAAGGACTGCGACGGGAACAGGGTAGAGCTCTGGCAGCCACTCGAGACCTAGCGCGGCTCCGGGCGTCCCTCGGCCTCCTGCTGGCAGACTTCGCCCCACGCCCGCCCTCCCGGCGCAAGGACCTGTCACGATGTAAGTCCGTCGGCATAGCCCACCGGAAACCTCCCGACGAGGTGGTGATGTGAAGCGCGTGCTAGCCGTCGTTTTTGTTCTGGCGCTACTGGCAATGGCCGTCCTCGCCATTCAACGTCGGACTCCGGGCGGGCAGCTCCCGCTGGGAGACGTGGAGGCGTTCCGGGCAGCCTTTGAGGTTGCTCTGGGGCCGAAGCTGCTCCTTCTGCTCTCCCCCACTTGCCCCACGTGCCTACAGACCGCCGAGGACGTCCAGCGGGCCCTGGAGGGCAACAGCGAGGCCTCGGTGAGGGTATTTGCCCTCTGGACGAACGTTCTCCGCTGGGATCGCCTAGGACCAACGCAGAAGGCGCTGAGGCGTCTTCACGACGGCCGGGTGAGTCAGTATTCGGATCCGGGCAACCGCGCTGCTGAGGCACTGTGCGCATCGACTCCAGCTCTCGGGGCAATGTGCAGCCAGTCGTCGACGCTTTACGGCGGGGTGTTGTACTTCGAGCCCGGTGCACGGTGGGGCGATTCCCCCAGCTGGGCAGGCTTCGACGAATTACCTCCGCAATTGAACAAGATGACACGCTGATGCGGCTCGGCGCTTCCAAGAACCGCATTCCGCTCGGCCAGCCCTTGTCCGAGCCTGTGAATTGCCATTCCCAGAACATCAGCTGGCAGGCATCGGAAGTTAGGGCCGGCCGACCAACAGGAATGCCTCCGCACGTCGCGGACCTGCGCAGGACGCGTTTGGCCTGCGCTGAACCCTAGGTGAAGGCGGGTGTGGAGCCCCCCACCGCGCGGGGCGTCTCCATCGCCAGAGTGCCCTATCAGCGTTCCTCGGACCTTCGACGCCATCTCAGTTGCGTTCAATCGCTGATGGCGCCCTCGGTGACTCCTTGAGTCACCCAGCCATCGGCTGTTCGGACAATTTTGAATTTCAGTCCTTGGCCACCGATGCATGTCGACCCAACCGAAGGACTGCAGCCACGCCAAACGTCGACCCACACCTCATTTTCACGCACCACAGTTAAAGGAGAGAGAAACGCGAATATAAATTGAACACGTGAGCCATCATGAAGAAGGGGCGGTGTGACTCCAGGGTTCCGGCACTGAGACACCGGGGCAACCAGGGCACCTTTATCCGACAAAGTGTTCACAACGCGCGGCGAGGGGTCCACAACCGTTCTTGCTGAAGGTAGGTGCGGCTCGATACCGAGGCAAATCATTTCGTGAAGTCCGGCCGTGCGGAACACCAGGTCGCCCCCTCGCTCGGGCGGAGAATCGGGGTAAATCACGGCCTCCTTGAAGGCCTCGACCTCGATTGCCGCCTCGTCGTCGACGGTGAGCGCGGCAGACTGCGGGTGCGCACATCCCAAGAGAAGCGATGCAACGAGAAGCCCTGCTAGGCGCATCCCCGTACGAGAGCACAGAATCTGGCGCACGACACCGAAGTTGACCTGAGCCAACTGCGGCGCATCCGGATTGGCAACTCGTTCGCCATCGATGAGGCCCCGGTTGCTGGCCGTACCGAGCGCCTTGGTATTCTCCGGTTGTGGACGCGCAGCGCGTCCGCTCCGCATGTTGCCTCCACAGTGAAGTCAGATAGTTAGCGCGTTATTCGGACAGCATTCGTTCTCGATTCGATGCGCGCTCGACGAAACGTCGCGGAGTTGCGCCCGTGCTTGGCCCGCACTGAAAGGTCGAGCAGAGCGCGGCGGGTGATGGGCGCCGATGACCGCTCGCCTCGCGCACGAGCCTGGCCGCCGAAAGCCATGCCCTCGCGGCATCCAAGTGGCCCAAAAGAGCGCAGTGTCCTTTCACCGTTTTCTTAGCCGTGAATCAGCCTCCGCCCCCCACCCGGTGCTACTTCACGTCCTTCGACAGTGGGACTGGGTTTTCAAGATGCTGCAGGTCCGGCTTCAAGTCGGTGGAACCGATGCTGTGGCCGTTCTGTGGCTTTACGCTGCGTGTGTCGGGCAACACTCGCAGCCAAAGGCGCGTTGAAACCAGTGTCAACTCGGCGGGTTGCATGCGTAGAGTCGCGCGCGCTTGGGTCTCGGGTGCCGTCAAACTGAAGGCACATCGGGCCATGGTGCATCACCACAAAAGACAGGATGGCGACCATGAAAGCAGCGCTGCTCTTCGTGCTTCTCACTCCGCTGGCCGCCCTTGCGGACAGCCCCTTCGACGGAACTTGGGTCATGCAGACCGACTCGGTCGTCTTCGCCAAGAAGCCCGACGTCTACGTGCTCGACAAGGGCACGTTTCAGGGCAAGACGTTCGTCCCGCCGGTCAAAGTCAAGGCCGATGGGACGGACCAGCCGGTCCCCGGGCATGCGTATTTCGACACCCTGGCCGTCAAGGCGGCGAGTCCCGGCAACGTCAATCTCGTCTTTAAGAAGGCTGGGAAGACCATGGTCACCAGCGACTACTCCGTGTCCGCGGACGGAAAGACGCTCACCATCAGCTACAAGGACGACTCGGGAACCCAGCCGGTTACCGGGACGAATTCCCTTACCCGGGTCGCCGCTGGCCCCAAGGGCTCGGACCCCATCTCGGGCTCCTGGCGTGCCGCAAAGGTGGACTCTGCCTCCGCCAATGGCCTCACCGTGACCTTCAAGGAAACCGTCGACGGACTGACGATGAACACCCCGACCGGACAAAGCTATGACGCTAACTTCGACGGCAAATTCGTCCCCGTGGCGGGGGACCCCGGCGGAACGATGGTGGCGTTGAAGAAGGTCAACAAGCAAACCATCGTCGAGACCGACAAGCGGATGGGCAAAGTGACGGACGTGTACACCTACACGGTGGGCGGGGCGTCGATGCACGTCGTCGACGAAGACAAGCTCCACGGCACCACGTCCAGCTGGACGAACAAGAAAAGCCCTTAGCCCCTGCGGCGGCGCGGTATGGCGAGGGCGTGCACGGCTGACGGCCATCTGAGACCCGCCGGCGGCGGCCGTCGCAGGAATCAGGCCCGGCGTCCTACTGGCCGCCCTGGCATTTTGCACACGCACTCCTGTGGGGTGGTGGCCAACGGCGCGCTGATGGCTTGGAGGGCCTGAGCTTTGGAGAGCATCCCGACCCCGAGCATCTGACCGACGAAGAGGCCGCGTTGGCTGAGGGCCCGTTCGCTTTCGCAGAATGGGTCGTCCACAGACCCGTAGGCAACCCGACTGCCGAGCAACGCCAGCTGGGGCCACTCCATGGCGCCCGGCCTGACCTGGAAATAGGCCGTGGACGCCGCCGAGATGCCGATGGCCCCCCGCCCGAAGTCTTCCCATTCAGCCAGCGCCCGCTGCAATTGCACCACGGTGGCGTGGCGTGAGAGCCACACTTCAACTGCGGCCTCGGCGAAGAACCGGCCCACCCACGTCTTCGGCCGACGCTGGCGCTTTAGCCAAAGATGGGCCACCTCATGGATGGCGGACTGGCCACTGCTTGAATCGGTGCCTCGCCCCAACCAAGCCCATGCCCAGTAGAAGGGCACGTGAGTTCCAGGGTTTTCGCCAACCGCAAGCCAGAGTGCTTCGAGGACGGGCGGCGAAGCTTCGCTGTCCGGGACCTCAGGGACTGGGACGCTGCTGAGTGCAAACCGGTACAGCCCTTCAAACGCCAGGTTGGTTCCGATAAAGGCGATCCCAAGAAGGAGGGCCAGGACGTTGACTGCGATGCGAAGATGCATTTGAGCGGGTGGCCTGCACTTCACGGGCCAACAGCAGGTGGAGACCAACGTCCCGGCTGCGGCCGGCAAACTCCCAGTAGCGTCGGGCGGAGTCGGCTTCTGAGGACGGCGTCGTCGGCGCCGCTTTTGTCGCAGCGACTTCAAGGCACAATTGACAAAACCAGAAACGCGGCGAACACAACCAGTTGGACAGCGCCTTGTAGGATGCTCGTCCGTCCGGTGCCCAGGGTGATGGTGCCGACGATAAAGCTCAACACGAGAAGCGCCATATCCTTTGAATCGAGCCCTAGGTTCACAGGGAAACCAAAAATCAGCGAAGCGGCTGCCACGACTGGAACGGTGAGTCCAATGGTTGCCAGCGCCGAGCCGAGCGCTAAGTTCACGCTGGTCTGAAGGCGGTTCCTCCAGGCTGCGCGGACTGCTGCAAGCGTCTCGGGCAGCAGCACCACCGCGGCAATGACGATCCCCAGGACGGCGTCTGGCGCGCCAAGGGCCCGAAGCGCAGCCTCAAGAGGAGAAGAGAGAACCTTTGCGAGCCCGACCACCGCGACCAGCGCCACTAGCAAAAGGCCGAGACTGAGCCACGCCCTGCCGCTTGAAGGCGGTGATGTGTGCGCATCGACGGCAGTACCGGCCGGCGGCACAAAGTAGTCGCGATGGCGGACAGTCTGGACGAAGACGAAGAGACCCCACAAAGCGAGCGATGCGGCGCCGGCAAAAATCAGTTGCGAGGCCGAGTAGGCAAGACCGGGAGCGCTGATGGTGAAGGCCGGAAGAACCAGAACCAGGGTGGAAAGTGCGACGAGCGCAGCGAACTCAGGCCCCGCACCTTCGACTCGAAACGTTTGTTCACGATGGCGTAGGCCTCCCAACAGGATGCACAGGCCCATCACCCCCGTCGTAATAATCATTACGGTCGAATAAACAGCGTCGCGGGCTAAGGTCGCCTTGGCAGGCCCTCCGCTAATCATCATTGAGAGAATGAGCGAGACCTCGATAACGGTAACAGCGAGAGCCAGAATGAGCGTTCCGAGCGGTTCGCCGACGCGATGGGCGACCACCTCTGCATGATGCACTGCCGCCAGAACTGCCCCGATCAAAGCGAGTCCGCAAATGGTTGCGAGCCAGCCGCCGACACTCTGCTGTGAGGCGACGAACAACAGCCCGATGGCAAGCGGTGGCGCGGCAGTGGTCCACGCTTTCATATTCGGCACTCTAACGCCGTGCGCCTTGCTTCTAGAGTTCGGCCGAAAAAGCGCCCGTTTGAACGGTGACGAGGCACAGGTCCCCCCCTACGGTATCGTTCCTAGGCCGACTTAACGCTCGCCACTCGTTCGCGTCGTCGAGTCCCTTGGATAGGACCGTGACAGCAGGTGCCGCCTCCCTTAGTCAACGAGCTCGGAATCGCCAGTCCCGGCGCTGCCCTACGGGCAGCTGACGTCGTCGTAATTGTTCCAGGGCATCCCGGCAGGAGCAGTATCTTGCGAGGTGTCTCCACACACCGGAGTGGCGCCGAAGTCGACGCTGGAGATAACCCACATGTCGATTCCGACTGGCTCGTTGTCGATGTCACCGGCCGCAAACGCGAGAAAGTTGCAGGAAGGGCAAGCGCCAAAAACGTTCGGGGTGGCGCCGGGCGTCTGGCCTTCGTTTGTCGCCCAGGCCGGAGCGAAGCCGGCCCAACCTGGGCCGGTCGGCTGAGCGGCCGCGTTCGGGAACTTGAAGGTGTCCACCGTGATTCCCGTGTCGGTGATGAGGGCTGTTACCGTGGCTGCGTTGCGGGCTGTCTCAGCGCCGGCGCCGAGCTGGTACTGGTAACGGTTGCCACGCTCCGGGTTGAATCCCAGTGTCCCAGGATCCGTGATGTACCCGTCGTGCTCCTGAAATTCTGACCGCTCGGCAATGAAGAGCGTCTTCAGGTTCCCCTTGGGCTCACTTTGTTTGGACCTCGCCTGGAATCGAAGAAAGTTGGGGATGGCGATTGCCGCGAGAATACCGATGATCGCGACGACAATCATCAGCTCGATGAGAGTGAAACCGAACCTCAGGGTACGAGGACCCATGCACTACTCTTCGCGATGACTGGTTGTTCACTGTGAGTACGCAGGGCGCATGCCAGGGTCCGTTCCATGTCCTTCCGCATGGTTAAGGCTACAAGTGGCCTGTCGCGGCCCGACCAATTTTGTCAGTCGGCCGACTCGTGACCCGGGTGAAAACTGCTACATCGGGCTTCGATGGTCCTGCCCTCGTGTAGGTATTCGTCCCAACGCGCCCTCCAAGACCTCGAAGGCAGTATGATCGTCCGCCGCGAGTAGCCGAGTCTGAAATGCGAGAGTTCGCGCGTTCTACGTGGGCAGAGAGTACCTAGGTCATTCGGCTTCGCTTCCCTCTGCGGCACAAAGGCATCCGCCTCCTCGTGGATGAGAGGGCGCGTCGTACCGGTGCTGATGATGCGTATCTGGCCGGGTGGGAAGAGCGGTTTCAATCGTCGTGATGAGGTCCGCGAAGCCAAAACCTTGCGAGCCCCACCACGGTGGCGGCCAGTCCAAGCGCCACGCCCGGCGCCCAACGTCGATGCGGGAGCCTCAATTTGTACGCCAAGTAATCGAGGACGATGGCGAACAGTACAAAGGTCGCTCCTCCGAGCAGCCATAGCAGCATCTGGTAGTGGCGAGTCACGGGAGTCGTCTGCGAAAGCATAAACGAGGCACCGTGGCCGGGTCTCTTTTTGAGCAGCTGATATTCCGCTAGTACGGCCTCGAGACTTCGACGCCGCTCGCTCAGTCCAGAGCAGAGTCGGTCGGTCAGCGCGTGTCGGAAGGCACGGGTGCACGTCTACAAGCCGCCCCGCGGAATGACGAGGACTTGGAGGAGGCCCGATTCAAGCTTGGTCCCGCATCTTCATTTCTCACGCAAACGGTGGCATAGCGTCACGGGCGATGAGCTTCGATTCACTCGCGGCGCGATTGGTGGGCAGCTGGGAGCTGATTTCGCGGATCGACCGGACGCGAAACGGCGAGCAGCGCGCCGAACCCTCACTGGGGAGCGATCCATTCGGCTTCCTTGTCTTTGACAGAGCCGGGCACTTCGCCGCGCAGTTCATGAAGCGGGACCGGGCGAGCGCGGGAAGCGCACCCATCGTTGCTGGCGGTCTCAACAACAGCCGCGCACGCGGCGGGTACGACGCGTACTTCGGAAAGTTCACTGTCGATGACGACCAACGGACCGTCAAAACGGAGCTCGTTGGTGCGCTTTCACCGGAGAACGTGGGGCAGGTCTTTACTCGGACAATGATGGTGGAGGGCGATCTTCTCACCCTTGAGGTAGACACCACGTCAGTGGCCGGCGAACCACTGAAGCGGACGCTTCGCTGGCGACGAGTTAGCTGAAATCCTGAGATCACGTCCCTACGTCGCTTCGACTCCCAGCCAGTTGATTTGCCGATGAATCCGATGGCTCCGGGCCCGCGGTGTTCGGACCTGGACCGCGGTTGGGGGAGTATGGTCTATGGCCTCACCAACAACCGCGGGGTTGTAAACTCGAAACCGCCCGACATCGCGACGGGTCTCACCGTTTTCCTGGGTACTCTGAGAATTGTTGAGACTACATAGCGCGGATCCGGACCGCAGTGAGCCATATCTGCACCACCGGCGACTCGCAGTCAGGGTTACCGGAGCACGAGGGCGACGGATAAGAGCGCACCATCGTTTGCCGGCGAAGACGCTGCCGACTTGCAGGAAGACAGCGCAAAACCGAAGCACTGCCGCTCTGGCCCTTGTCCTGTTGCTGTGGTGGCGTCCAGCCGTTGCCGACGAGCAGCCGTGTAGGGTGGCATCGCCCATTCCATGGGAGGAGCCGGCACCGCTTGGACGACTCTTTTTACAACAGCCCTTCGAGGCTCCGGAGGTGGTCGGTCCGTCAGTCTTAGAGCTGAGTGCCCGCCTCCTCTACTCGAACATCATTCTCGTCGGCGACTTTCCGAAAAAGGTCAATTTCACCTTCGACGAGGAGACTGGGATTTTGGTGCTTGGCCTTCGCCACGGCCTGAGCGACCGCTTCGAGTTTGGAGTGACGCTACCAGTGGTGCTCCAGTATGGCGGTTTCCTCGACGGGCCTGCGGAGTTTGTCGAGAAACTGGTGGGGCAAGAAAATCCGAATCGGTTCGACCGCCCACGCAACCTGACGGTTTTTCAAATCACCCTGCCCAATGGGCGCACCTTAGAGCGCCTCGTACCAGGCGTTGGCCTAGGCGACCTGTCATTCGCTGTGAAGGGCCAACTGCTGGTGGAGCACGGGCCTTGGCCGGCCGTCTCGCTCAGTGTTGCAGTGAAGCTACCGAGCGGCGGCCCAACCTATAGCAGCGGCGAAACCGATGTCGGAGCAGACCTGCTGGTGGGCTGGACCGTGGGTAGGGTGGCGCTGCGCTTTGCGCTCAGCATTGCTGTCCCCACCACTTCCACAGCTATCATCGGAATTCCGACCAAGGTCTATGGCGCTGCTCAAGCTGGTGTGGCCGTCGAATTGGGAGGGGGCATCGCCCTCCAAGTCCAGGGCTCCGCTCACCGGGCGCCAGTCGCTCTGCCCAGCCTCGGCGACAATACCTACTATGTGCTGCTAGGCCTCACCGCTGCCCTGTCTCACAGTCTCCGACTTGAGGTCGCGGCCGTGCACAACATGTTAGACGCGGGAAGGGGGGCGGACGTCACGTTCATCTTCGGCGTCCGCGGCGAACTTTGAGGCGCAGCTTTTGACCGACGCTCGAGTCCAGCCGCGTTGAAAAGAACGAACGGGTGGATTTTTACCTAACGGTCTAGCGTGCGATTTTTTTGTAGCGCCCGCTGATGACCGCGCCTGTCCGATTCAAGGGGGCCAGCGCCCGGGCCGTGCGCCAATCGCTCAGTCTGGGGAGACATCCGTGCTGGGGTGCTCTCCGCAAACTAGGGAGCGAAGGCGAAGAGGCAGCGGGTGTCCAGTTTCCCTGCGCCGTTACGGTGACCCGGCACTCCGCTGAGCTGATGCCCCAGGATTGCCGAGCAGTTCCAGCGCCGAGAGCGTCAGCACGGTCGTGCCAGTGCGGATGGTGCGAACGCGATCGGGCGCGAAGAGTGCGGAGTGAATGTTGGGGAGGAAGATTCCGGCTGCCGTTGCGTTGGCGAGCTCTGTTGGCTCGGCCGCCCCCACCCAGAGCAGAACCGAAGGAACACCCGCGGCAGTCCCAAACGCGCCAAAGTCTTCGGAAACCATGACCTGCTCGCCAGGAACGACGTTTTTCTCGCCCAACCCGCGACGAAGAGCCGTTGCCAATCGATTGGAGAGCTTTGGGTCGTTGTAGACCGCCAACGCCGATTGGTTTTGCAAAACCACGACGGCAGGCTCCTTTGGGGCCCTGGCGGCTGCTGCTTCGGCCTTGGTGATGCGCTCAATGGCAGCGAGGAGCTGTTTCTGGACATCCCGCTTATATGACCGAACTGTAAGCTGGAGCTTCACCTCGTCGGGAATGATGTTGTGCTTGGTTCCGCCGTGAATCGAACCCACAGTAATCACCGCCGCGTCGAGTGGATTCACCTCTCTCGCCACGATGGTCTGGAGTGCGACGATGGTACGGGCGGCGATGACGATGGGGTCAATCGCACGGTGGGGCGCGGCTCCGTGTCCGCCTTTTCCGTAGATGGTGACATCCACCATGTCGACATTGGCAAGGGCGAAGCCGGGGACGATGGCCACCTGCCCGGAAGCGTAAAGAGCACTGTCGTGGATGGCGACCGCATAGTCCGGGCGCGGGAAGCGCTTGAGGAACCCGTCCTCTAGCATTGCAGCGGCACCATGCCCCAATTCCTCGGCGGGCTCGGCCACGAAGACCAGCGTCCCGCGCCAAGTCCTCGACTGGGCGAGGAGTGTCGCCGCGCCGACCCAGGAGGTCATGTGGATGTCGTGGCCGCAGGCATGCATCACGGGAACGACTTCCCCGACATCGTTCTTAACCGTGACTGAGCTTGCGTACGGAAGCCCGGTGGACTCCTTGACTGGGAGTGCATCCATGTCGGTCCGAATCAGGACCGTTGGTCCAGGACCGTTCCGGAGAATGGCGACGACGCCGTTTCCTCCCACATGCTCCGTTACCTCGAAGCCGAGAGCCCGGAGTTTCGCTGCGAGTTTGCCCGCAGTCTTCTCTTCGTGGAGGGACAGCTCCGGGTTCCTATGGAGGTCTAGGTAGAGGGCGTCCAGTGAGGGGTACAACTGGTCCAGGCCCGCAGGTCCAGAACTGGGGAGCGTTTCGGCGGCTGCCGAAGAGGAACCGCCAAGGAGTGAAACCAAAAGAAGGAACAAGAATGAAACCCAGTCCATGGAGTCCCTCTTAGCCGAAGCGCATGCCACTCGCGGCAGGGAATAGACCGAGCCCGAGGTGAATCTAGGTGGTACGGCCCCTCGTGTCCGTCAACTTAGGAGAAGGCAACGTGTTCTTGGCGAATGTGGTTCGTTTCCTCACGCACCCTCCCACCTCTGGGCCGAAGGCCACGCTGGCGATTCGCCTGATGGCTGGGGGAGTCTTCGTCTCGGAAGGCTTGCTCAAATTCGTCTATGTCAACCAGGGGGTGGGGCGTTTCGCCAAACTGGGAATGCCAGCTCCAGAGATTCTCGCTCCCGCCATCGCTCTCTTTGAAATCGGAGGCGGGGCGCTCCTCATCGCCGGCCTAGGAACGCGCCTCATCAGCGTTCCCTTTATCGTCGAGATGGTGGTGGCAGTTCTCTCGACCAAGGTCTCGCTCTATTTTGGAACCTCGCCACTGGCTAAGCCGCCGGCGCCTCCGGTCGTGGGTTGGTGGGCGGTGCTGCACGAGAGCCGCTCAGATTTTGCGCAGTTCATGTCCTGTATCTTTCTGCTGTCGAGCGGCCCGGGGCCGTGGTCCCTCGATGCCTTATTTCAGCGGCGCCGACGTCTTGGCCGAACGCAGCCGGTCCCAAGGACTGAGGCTGCCCCAATTGGCGCGCCCACTCGGACGTGAGAGACTCGACTGACGGTCGACGGGGGCGGCTCAACTGGGGAATCTCTTCTGCCTCGACCCTATGCTAACCCTCATAGGACTTTGGCATCTGGCCGAGCCTTCAAGGGTGCCCGTTTGTTTCAACCGTCGGCTGCGGAGTTTGAGCGAGTCGCCCTCCCGCACGCTCGGGCTGCGCTGCGTCTTGCGCGTGCCCTGGTGGGCACCGAAACCGACGCCGAAGACGTGGTGCAAGAGGCCTTCATGCGCGCCTTCCTATATTTCGGCGGATTTTCGGGGGAACATCCCCGCGCCTGGCTCCTATCCATCGTCCGGAACGTAGGCTACGCCGTGCTTCGCAAGAGCGGGCAACTCGAGCTCGCCGAGGCGTTTGACGAGGAGCTCCAACCGGTTGCTTCTCCGTGGAACGAAGCGTCACAACCGGAGACGCCCGAATCTGCATTGCTTCGCGCGATCGACACCGATGCCGTCCAGCGGGCGGTGCGCGCGCTGCCGGCCGAGTTCCGCGAAGTGGTGGTCCTTCGAGAGCTGGAACACTGTTCCTACAAGGAGATTGCGGACATCGCCCAGATTCCCATCGGCACCGTCATGTCACGCCTTTCACGAGCTCGAAGGCTGCTCCACAAGCGCCTCTCGGCGAGCGGCGGGAGCGCAAAGCGATGAGTGAAGACCACCTGGGCGAGGTGCTGGACGCGTACCTGGACAATGAATTGAGTGTCGAGCGGGTACTTGAGGCACGCGCACACCTCGCATCCTGTCACTCCTGCCGCCAGGATTTTGAGCACTTGCAAGCGCTCCGCGATCTTCTCCAGCGCACGCTGACCGAGGCCGAAGCTTCACCGGCATTTCTCCGAAGGGTACGGCATTCGGTCCGGCGAGCGGCTCCCCGACGATGGCCAACGCGCATCTCGCGGATTGCCTGGGCTGCTGGTCCTCTGGCCGTCGCCGTAGGGGTATTCCTTTTGGCGCTTCCTTCGATGCGACGGCCCGCGGAGGATTTGTCCGTCGAGGTCCTGGGGGCGCATCTCCGTTCCCTTCAAGCAGACCATCTCACCGACGTGGCCTCCTCTGACCGCCACACGGTGAAGCCCTGGTTCCAGGGCAAATTGCCCTTCAGCCTCCCGGTGCGGGATTTGAGCGAGCAAGGGTTCGTGCTTGAGGGGGGCCGGCTGGATTACCTCGGTAGCCAGCCGGTGGCAGCACTCGTTTACCGGGCTCGACAACACGTCATCAATGCCTTCGTCTGGCCGATAGAGGCGGGCCACGACACCCGCCCGCGCCCCGAGACTCTTCGGGGGTTCCACCTAGTGAACTGGGTTTCCGAGGGAATGGACTGGTGGCTGGTATCCGACCTCAACGAAGCGGATCTCCAGAACCTCGTCTCATTGTTGCATCAGACAGAGCACTGACATTTGGATGGGCGAAATTGGACGGCCGGGGCTCTGGACGGTGCTCCGCCCGAGAGGAGTGAGTCCGCCAATCCGTCCGTCCGCCACAGCGCACGGTCCCGCGTTGGAAGCGCTAGAATTCCGCCTGGTGCTCGGACCAACACTGGGCGCCAGGCGGGCGAAATCTCTCGTGAAGGTCCTGTTCATCAACGAGCAGTTGGTTCGTGAGCTGCTCCCGATGGGCGTGTGCATTGGACTGATGCGCGATGCGTTGGCCACTTTCTCCCGCGGCGGCGCGGTTCAGCCCCTTCGCACCCTCTTGCGTCTCCCCGACGGCACGGGGTTGCTGGGCCTCATGCCAGGCTACCTCGCGGAGCCGCTCAGTTTCGGCATCAAAGTGGTCAGCGTCATGCCCGGTAATCGCGGCACAGCTTACGAATCCCACCAAGGGGTGGTCATCCTGGTCGGTGCCGTCCATGGCGAGCCGCAGGCAATCCTTGATGCTGGCGCCATTACCGCGATTCGAACGGGCGCTGCGTCTGCCGCCGCGACGGATACGCTGGCGCGTGCCGACGCGGGCGACCTGGCGCTCATTGGCTCCGGTACCCAAGCCAGGATGCACCTCAGTGCAATGGCCATCGTGCGCCGCCTACGTCGCGTGCGAGTTTGGAGCCGGACGCGCGAGAATGCCGAGCGCTTGGCGCGCGAGTCCTCGTCTGCCGTGGGATTTGACATTGAGGTCATGGGGACGGTCGAGGCCGCGGTTCGTGGAGCGGATCTCATCTGCACCGTCACCTCAGCCACGGAGCCCGTCGTACGCGGCGCATGGCTGTCACCCGGAGCCCATGTGAACGCATCAGGCGCGTGTCTCGCCACTCACCGCGAACTCGACACCGAAGCGGTAAGACGGTCTCGCTTCTACACGGACAGCCGTGATTCGTGCCTGAATGAGTCTGGCGACTTTCGAATCCCTCGCATCGAAGGCGCCCTTGAGGAGGCGCACCTGTTGGGGGAACTGGGCGAGGTGCTGATTGGAAAAGTCCCCGGACGCTTGTCCCGCGACGACATTACAGTCTACGAATCGCTGGGCATCGCCATCGAGGACCTCGCCTCAGCTCACGCCATCCATCAGCGCGCGCTTGCGACGGGTGCTGGCGTGTGGCTGGATTGGAAGGGCTCGTCCAGTAGCTAAGCTGCGAAAACGCTGTTGGCCTCAGCCTGTGGGTGGGATTGACGCGAGTCAGACGCGCCTAGGTCCAGAGGACCGGAGCATGCGCAGGACGACCAGCAGAATGACGGCGCCGATGAAGGCGATGACGATTGTCCCCGCCAGGCCGGTTAACGGGGCGTGCCACCGCATACTGTGGAAGAGCCACCCGCCGATGAATGCTCCAACTACGCCGATGACGATGTCACCGCCGAGCCCGTAGCCTCCTCGAGCGACGGCGTTGGCCAAGAAGCCAGCGATGCCGCCAACCACCACCCACAGCAAGACCGTCTCAAGGGCCATTTGGAGACTCCTTCCTCCCCATCGACGGTAGGTACTGGGGTTGGTCGCGGCAAGCGGTTACCTCCAACTCCTCTCTTCCGTTGAGGATTGGGTGCAGGCCGCCAGAGTCCCACCGCCAAATTTGCGGCACGACGCGCTCGTTCGGCCCCTGGCTGCTTCGAAGTGGTGAAGCGCGTCTGCGGGAAATCCGAAAGGCGCGTCAATCGGACGACACGTTGTCGCTGGTTTCGCCTGTCACTGACAGCGACGACCAGCGCTGTACCGGCTGCTCGACCTTAGACGAACGAGGGTGGACCCATTTTCTGGTCCGACCGGACTGTGTCCCGCGCGAAGAGGTCACGGCATCCCCTGGGCTGGGGGCGTCGGGGAAGGGGCCGCGATCGCCAACACCGGACTTTCCCAAGTCGCTTTCCAAAACCCTGCCGAAGCCTATGTAGTGGTCGACGCGGTAGTGTGGGTTGAAGAAATGCGAGAGGAGCAGGCCTGTCCAGGACCGGAAGGCGAAAAGCCCCTCATACTCTTCGCGCGCAAGCTTTCGAAGAGCGCGCAGACGAGGCCACGCAATCGCTGGGAAGTCATGATGCTCGACGTGATAACCGACATCGAAGGCCACCCCGTTGAGAATTCCATAATAAGAGACGGTCGGTTGGCCCTCGCGCATCGCGAAGTGTTCAGACAGTCGCCGTGCACCGACGGGATGCGGTCCGAAGGCGAGTAGGCCGCTGACGCCAAGGAACGTGAGGCCTTTGCCGCCGACGAGCCAAGCAAGCGCCGCAGTCGCAGCGAGTTGAACGCCCCAATTCAGGATGAGGAAGGCGTCCCGCGGAACAGCGTTAGCCGGGCGGCCGCGGTAAAAGAAACGGCCCAAGCTGAAGGAGGCCAGCTTTCGCAGCGAGCTCGTCCCGGTGAAGGCGATCTCGGCTCGTGCAGGCGCTTGCGTGTCTCGCCCGTCGACCTCACCAAGAAACTTATGGTGAAGCAGGTGCTGAGCTCTGAACTCGACCGCAGCCGGAGCGACAAGCGGCAGGTTGGCGACGAGCATCCAGACTTTGTTTGCGCGGGTGCCGTGGGCAACCAGGTTGTGCGTGCATTCGTGAATCAAAACACCGAGCGCATGGGCAACGAACGCGCCGACGCCGAAGGCAACGAGGAACACGGTCAGCCACGACGCGTGCCGGACGGTCCACGCGAGACCAACGTCAATGGCGACCAGCCCGACAATGAAGGCTTGCGACAGGGGGTAGGCGCCCTGCAGCGAGCGGACCTCAGGGTGCGCAGCAACGATGCGTGCGTGCCGCAGGACATGCCAATGCGCCGCGGTAGCCGCCATCGGGATTGCCCTCCAGAGCCAAACCCAAACGAACGGCCGAGAAATAACCACCGCGTCCGAGTTCGCAACCCATTTCGACGTGGAGACCGACGCCCCGACGCGGAGGATTAAGACGAGGCGGCCGCCCGCGCTTTCCTGTCGTGGAGCCGCAAAGCAGGCGCCGGTTCCGCAACCTCGCGCAAGATTCGCATTCATCATGGCCGAATGTGATGGCTGTTTTAAACGTGTCTACTCGGCGCCGTCCGTCGCCTAGGCACTGCCTCAGGTGGAGAGCCCTGAGCCAAAGTCACCGCATCGACCCAGACGACGATGAGCTCGCTTCACCTGCACCGGAACACCGCAAGGGCGCTGGTGCAGGCCTTTCGGTGTCTTCGACGTGAGACAGCCCTATAGGCGGCGCAGGGAACTCGCATTCGGGGCGACACCACCGGCCCGCACTGAAGATGCCTCAGTGGTCTGTGCCACGGCCTTGCTGCGTGCTGGTAGGAGCAGAGTCCAGCAGTTTCAGCGTCCCGAGCGAGGCTGCATTCTCCTGCCAAGAGAAGTGACAGACCAGGCGTCAGCTGCCAGCACGATGGTCAGCTCGTACTCGCCTTTCGTGAGCTGCTTCAGTTGGAAGTCGCCCTTCGGTCCGGTTCAGCGGACTGGAAGATGCGGGTTCCGAGCTATTGCACCACCAGGTGTGTGCCACTGGCTGCCGTCCGTGGGCGTCGAGGACGCGGCCGCCGGCGTCCGGCGAAACTGCTCGAACGATGAGCCGCGCCCACTGGCCGACGCGAGTTTGCGTCGCGGCAGGCGGCCGACGCGCCGCGACGGGTTGGCGTAAGCTCTGGCTTCCCAGTGCGCTTCCACGGCCAGCGAGGCACACTTACTCCGGCGCACATGCTCCTGGTCGGGGTCGGGCTTCTGGCCATGCCCTCGGCTGCAGTCGCACAGCCTGTCGAGCCCCAGGGCCCTGTCAGCCTCTCCGCCTGGGCGGGCCTTCAGGTGACCAGCTCGGTCTACACCGCTGGAGGAAGCGTGAGCATCGACCCAGCTCCGAGCTACGGAGCGGCGCTGACGCTGGCCGTCGACCCAGAGCTCGAATTCGAGCTGCTGTGGACTCTGACCAGTACCGAGGCGCACCTCGTCTCGTCGACGGGCCCATCATCGAGTGGCCAAGACCACCTAGACATCAGCTACTTCCAGCTGGGACTCACGAAGAGCATCCGCTGCGCCGACTTTGAATGCTTTGGCGACGCCACGGTGGGGGCGGTGCTTCTTTCCCCCGGAGCCATTCTTTTGGGTGGAGGCCAACGCCTCGACGTTCACGACACCTGGCGAGCCGCCTTCACGCTCGGAGCGGGAATTCGATTCCGCCTCGTCGATGGCTTGTCGGTGGTGCTGCAAGCACGCATTCTCGTGCCCGTCTACATCACCGGCGGAAGCTTCTATGCAGGAAACGGGGCGTCGGTCCTGGTTGTCTCGGCGGGCATTCCCTGTGTAGAGGGGGCGTTCTCTGCCGGGCTGGTCCTCGTCCTGTAGCTTGGACTAGCGGGGCTGACTGGCCGCGTCCAGAGCACGCACCTCGTCATCGAGGCCGAGAAGCTCCCATCTCTGAAGCGACAAGGGCACGTTGCCGTTGAGCCACAGGGTGTCGTTGAAGCGGCGCAGCGAGAAGCCATTTCCCTGACGAAGGCGCGCCCCGGCCAGGAGCCTCTCTATCTGCAGCTTGCCGGTTTGGTACGTCATCGCCTGACCGGGGGCGACTGAGAACGATGCCGCTTCGCGGTGGGCCGTTGGCGCGTCCATTGGGCCACGTTCCGCGAGGTACGCCGCGGCCTGTTCCAGTGTGAGCTCCCCGAGCGCGAGCTTGATGTCGACGTAGACGCGAGCCGCGCGTAAGCGGCTGAGGCCCCAGATGAGCTCGCGCGTCCGGGGACTGTCATCGTACAGGCCCGCCTGCATCATCAACTCTTCAGAATAGAAGCCGAGTCCCTCGTTGGGCCCCGAGTCGTAGTAGTGCCGGCGAATTGCGTCCGGGTGCCGCCAAGACAGGGCCAGCTGAAAATAGTGCCCGGGCACACCCTCGTGCGTAATGATGGGCCGCGGATCGCGTGCGGTGGCCCGGCCGAAATATCCCAGCTTCGGGCCGGGTGGATAGAGCCACCGCACCCCGTCGTGGTCGAGCTTCGAAGGGCTGGTGAACCAATCCTGTTCGCCAAAGTCGCCCAGCGCGTCGAGGTAGTCAGGAATTGGCTGAACCGTGAAATGACGAAGCGTAGCCGGGACAGACAGAATTCCACGCTCCTCGAGAAACTTCCGAATGGCAGCCTCGTCCTCGCGGTAGCGAATGCGTTGCAACTCAAGCGACGGAATGTACGCCAGCGGTGGGAGCCCGACGTTGCGCTGGAGCTCGACGGCCTCGGCGGCGACGGAGCGTTCCCATTCCTGCTGGGCCATGGCCAGCAACTGCTCGGGTGAATACGGAATGAGCGCGACCTGCTGGAGGAAAAAGACATAGGCCTCTCGGCCGATGCTGGCGCGCCCGCGCATCAACGGGCCGTGCTTGGTGAGCCAGGCGCGATAGGTCTCCAAAGCCTCGGTGGCCGCGCGACGCATCCGGGACAACTCGCTCCGAGACACCTCCTTCGGCAGCAAGGGGGCAACCCCGGCCTCTACCCGCTCCAACTTCGGTCCAATGTCCGTGAGCAGGCCCAGGGCAAGTTCTGCGAAGAGCTGAACACCAGCGTCGAGGTTGGCCTCGGCGTTCCTCATCAGCTCCGGGATGTTGCCCAGGCGTACTAGGAGCTCGCGTCCACGGGCCGCGTCCAGAGGGGGAGGCTCAACCAGCAGCTCCAGCACCGGTGTCAGTGCTTGCTCGACATAAAAAATGGGGTCGCGCTCCCAGCGGCGATTGACGTCAAGTTCCCAACGGACCCGCGCGAGGGTGGACCGAATGAGGCGCACGTCAACCCGGCGAGCGACCGGCCAGGTGGACTCCTGCGCGGTGGCCACTGCCAGGCATTCCGAGAGGGCTTTCAGCTCCGCGCGTTGCCCCTCGACGCTGGTCCTGGACCATGAACGCACCAGGCCTGCCGGGCGCTCCAGACGTGGAATGTCGTCCAAGCTAAACGGCATGGTCCGGGCCCGAAACTCCCAGACGCGTGCGGCGAACTCCTCGAACGGGGGGCAGCTGGCTGGACCGGCAGCCAGCAGAACCAGGCCAAGTCCAATCATCGCGGGCTCACCGTTGGGACGGCTGGGCCCGGCCCGAGCCAGCGGTCGAAATGGGCAATCAACTTTCCGAAGAGGTAGATGGCATCATCGGGGCGGGCGGCCCAGGCGTGCGTCGCGGTGGGGGAAAACGCAAAGTCGAAGTCCTTGTGCTGGTGGATGAGCTCCTCGGCCAGCATGACCGACGTCTGAAACGGCACCACGTCGTCCGCCATGCCGTGAATGATGAGCAGATGGTCCCGCAGATTTTTCGCGTACAGAACGGCCCGGCCGTTTTCGAAGAGCTCACGGTTTGTAGACGGCGTCCGCGAGTGAGCCACATCGTCGCTGCCGAAGTAGCGCGGGTCGGTGGCTGGCGCGGCAGCGACTCCGGCAGCAAAGAGCCCAGGCCTCTTGAAGAGTGCAAAGACGGTGAGAAGGCCGCCATAGCTGCTTCCGAAGATGCCGATGCGTTCCGGGTCAACGTACGGAAGTGACTTCATGTAGGTCACCGCGTCCTGGTAGTCGTCCAAGTCCGAGTTTCCCCACTGCGAGAGAAATTTCTCCCGGAAAGCGCGTCCGTAGCCGGTGCTTCCGCGCGAGTCGACCTGGACCAGGATGTAACCGTGCTGCGCCAGCAGTTGCATCAGCCCTTCCCAACGTGACACCCAGCGGTTGCGGACGGTGTTGGAGTACACCGGCCCAAAAATGACGGGGTAACGTTTGGTGCGGTCCAGATTTGCTGGCTCGAGAATGCGGGCATGTAAATCCACGCCGGCGGTGCTTCCGTGGAAGGTCGCATAGCGCACGGTGGCCCACGCGGTCCGGTTGAATGCCGCGGGCGGGGAATGGGTGACCCGCCATTGTCCCAGGTACAGCTCCGGAGGAGCGCGGTCATCGCTGTGGAGGAAGGCGACGGTCGTCCCGTCTGGGGAAACGAAGGGCGAATTGGTCCCGGCAAGGGTACTGATGCGCTCCGCTTTTCCCCCCTCCCGAGGAATCCGCCAGACCTGCCGTTCCTCGGGAAGTGGCTCCGTCGACACATAGTAGATGAACCGCCAGTCCGGTCCGGCGATCGCTGGGCCGTCCACGTCGTAAGGGCCGGACGTCAGCGGCGTCGGTCGCGCCTCGCCCGGTGTCAGTAGGTAGAGGCGATAGCGGTCGTCCAAATCGCCGGTGAGGAGAATCCTCACGCCGTCCGGGTGCCAGGCGCTGGCCACCGCATTGAAGATACGGGTATCTCCATGGTCGGCCCAGACATTGCGCAGGGTCCAGCTCTTCGGCTCGAAGAGGGTCAGGCTCCTATCGACGCAATCATCTGTCTCCCGGTCGATGAGCAGCGGTCCTTTCGACGACCAGGCGAAGCCGACAATGTGTGAGCTGGAGGGACTGGGCAGCTCGAGCAGGCGCAAGCTGCGCGTGGCGACGTCCAGGATGCCCACCATCCGCAATTCATTGACGTCGCCGGGCGAGGCTCGACGAAGCTCGTTGAGGGTGGCGTCGGGCGTCAGGTAGTACGGGATGGGGAAGCGACGAACATTTCGCCGGTCGACGTAATGCACGGCGATGAGTTTGCTGTCCGCTGACCAGGCATAGGCGGCGGTGTCACCCCAATCGGCGCCGCCGATTTCGACGTCCGGGTGGTAGTAGACGCCCAAGGGGATTTTGCCAATTGGCTTGAGGCCCACGTGCGTCGCCTGGACAGCCGGCCCCCCGGCGAGCGGCATGAGCCAGAGGTCCCCGCCTTGGAGGAAGCCGACTGTGGTGCCATCGGGGGAGAGCGACAGGCCGGTCCGCTCTCCGTCCCCCTTCCGCAGCTGCGTTACGTCTGGGCCACCGGCCGTCGGAACGCGATGGATTTCGTTCCCGGCGAGGTAAAGGACGAAGCCGCCGGGTGCCCAAACAAACTCGGACACTCCGCTGTCGCCGCCGACCGTGGCCTGCGTCAGCCGGCGAGGAGGGCCGCCCTGCCGGTCGACGAGCCAGACGTCGCGCGCTGGCATCGCCTGGTCATTCCACAAGAAGCCAAGTTGGGTTCCGTCGGGCGACCAGGCTGGGGAAGTGGGCGCAGTTCCAAAGAGAGCTGGGGCGCGAGAGACGATGCGCTCGACCGTCAGGGGCGGCACAGCTTGGGCGCCTGCTTCGACTGGACTGAGCTGCGTCCAAAGCGCTGCCAGTGGGAGGAGCGAGGCCAATCCAGCTTGCATCGCGCGAGCTTCCGGTGTCGAGCGGCCGAGGACAAGCGGAACCGACATGGCAGGCCAGCCGACGCCGGAGGCTTCGTCGGCCGCTCAGCAAATTGCTTGCTCGCTCGATTCGCAGCTGCACAGAGTGAGGCGATGCCTTCCGGTCTGGTGCGCGAGATGGGCTTGGTCGGGCTCACCGCCACCGGGATTGCGTCGATGGTTGGTGCGGGCATCAACGTGGTGCCCTTCATGATTCAGCGGCACGTCCCGGGAATTGGTGGAAACGTGTTGCCGGCCTTCCTGGTCGCCGCGGGCCCGGCGGTCCTGGCTGGCATTGCTTATGCCGTGCTCGCCTCGGCCATGCCCCGCGCCGGCGGAAGCTATGTTTACGCGAGCCGCGCGCTGAACCCCTACCTGGGCTTCATCGCCAGCTTCTCCCAATGGTTTTCCCTGTGCGTCGCCATCGGCGTGGTGAGCTACCTCTTGGTTCCTTTCCTGCGTGATGTGGCGCTCGCGGCTGGCGTTGTCCGCATCGCAGCGACGTTCGAAGAAGGCCCCGCGCGGTTGGCGATTCCGCTTCTCGTGTTGTGGGGTTTCGCGCTGGTGAATTTGCGCGGCGTCAAAATGTACCAGCGCGTTCTCGTGCCGTTGCTGGCATTGACGTTCGTCCTGAGCGGAGTGCTCATCGTGGCGGGTTTCTGGTTCGGTCCGGAGGATTTTCGGCGTGCCGCCGCGCTGGCGCCGGAAATTCCGGCCCCCTCGGCTCAAACCTCAGTGCGGACCTTCCTCACCGCCGCCGCGCTTCTGTTCTCCAGCTTCATCGGCTTCGACTCGATTGCCCAGGCGGGCGGAGAAGCCAAGGACCCCAGTCGCACCCTGCCGTTGGCCATCGGCCTCGCCATCGGACTGGTCGCAGTCTTCTATGTGCTGTTCTCCGCTGCGGTCTACCACGCAGTCCCTTGGAGGTTGGTGCGCGACGAGGCACTTCGGCACGACATCTCTGCCCCAGGACTGTTGGGGGTCCTTCTTCCGACGCCCCTGCGGGTGGCCGTGGTGGCTGGTGCTGCGGTGGCACTGGCGAAGGACTTGCCGGCGATGCTCCTCAGCGTCTCACGGCTGATGTTCGCCTGGGCGGAAGACGGGATTTTCCCTCGCAGCGTGGCTGCTGTTCACCCCCGCTTCCGGACGCCCCATTTGGCCATTCTCGCCAGTGCGGCCATGGCCTCGCTGGGCATTGTGGGGAGCCACCTGGCGGGGGATTTCTTTCTGGGGGTGGACATTCTGGTGACCTCGATGCTGGTCACTTTTTTGTTGATGTGTTGTTCGGTCTTGGCGCTCCCGGCCCGAAACCCAGCGCTCGCGCGCCGGGTGCGCGTCGTGCGGAACCGCCGGGTCCAAGTGGTGCTTTCCCTCGCGGGCATTGTCTTGCTCGGCGCCCTGCTCGTCGTCCACACGCTGAAGGACCTGACTGCACCCGTCTCCGCCTGGTACTTCCGCAGTACGCCGGTGTGGCTCTTGGTGATGGGGGTTGGCAGCGTGGTCTACGCTCGCGAAGTGGGCAGTCTTCGGCGCCGCGGAGTCAACGTCGATGCCATCTTTGCCAGCCTCCCTCCTGAGTAGCGGGTTGAAGGAATGAGCTCTCACATCGAGCGCCGCGAGCTAGCACCTGGGCTGAGCATTTCACGGGTCCTCACCGGTCTTTGGCAAATCGCCGACATGGAGCGCGATGGCCGGACGCTCGACTTGGACGCGACGGCGTTAGCGATGACGGCGTACGTTGAGGCGGGGTTCACCAGCTTCGACATGGCGGACCATTACGGCTCCGCAGAAGAGGTGGCCGGACGGTTTCGCGCCCTGCGCGACGGAGCCGCTCCTGCCATCCAGCAGTTGACCAAGTGGGTTCCTAAGCCAGGCCCTGTGACGCGCGAAAGCGTGCGGGAAGCAGTCCAGCGCGCTCTCGAGCGGTTGGGGGTGAGCAGCGTCGACTTGCTGCAGCTCCATGCCTGGCGCTTCAGCGACCCAAGCTGGCTGGACTGCCTCTTTTTTCTTCAGGAGCTGCAGGAGGAGGGACTGGTTTCCCACGTTGGCGTGGCCAATTTCGACACCGCACACCTGCGCATCGCGCTCAGCAGCGGTCTTCCAGTTGTCTCCAACCAGGTGTCGTTCTCGCTGCTTGACACCCGCGCTCGCGGCCGAATGACACAGCTGTGCCGTGAGCGGGGCGTTCAGCTACTCGCTTACGGAACCCTGGCCGGTGGGCTTTTAACGGAGCGCTGGCTGGGGCGCCCCGCGCCTTCGGACCATGACCTGCAGACCTGGTCTTTGATGAAATACAGCCGCTTCGTTCAGTCCGCCGGTGGCTGGGACCGTTTGCAGGGCGTGTTGCACGCAACCCACACCATCGCTGAAAAGCACGGCGTCTCGATGGCGAACGTGGCGTGCCGGGCAATTCTCGACGAGCCCGCGGTGGCCGGAGTCATCGTTGGGGCACGGTTGGGCGAGCGAGCACACCTTGAGGACAATGCGCGCGTTTTTGCTTTCGCTCTGGACGACGAGGATAGGCGCAGCCTGGCCGCCGCGCAGGCGTTGTTGCTGGCCATTCCGGGCGATTGCGGCGACGAATACCGACGGCCTCCGTTTCTCACAGCCTCGGGCGACCTCAGCCACCATGTGGACGGGTTTCCCGCTCCGTACCAGACGCGGACTCTCGCTGACCGAACGCTTTGCCTGAGCGGGACCCCGTGGGAGCCAATCGCCGGTTATGCCCGGGCGGTGCGAAAAGGAACCCGCATTCAAGTGTCCGGGACCACGGCAAGCCATGGGCAGCGCTCCATTGGAGGCAGCGATGCCGTCGCCCAGACCCATTTCGCCATCGACAAGTTGGAAGGGGCACTGGAGTCGCTGGGGGCTCGCCTGGAGGACGTCGTGCGCACGCGCGTCTTCGTCAGGGAAATCGCCTCTTGGGAGGCGGTGGCCCGAGCCCATGGAGAGCGCTTCGGCCACATTCAGCCGGCAAATACACTGGTGGAGGCCCGGCTGGTCTCCGACGAAGCACTGGTGGAAATCGAAGCGGACGCCGAGCTGTGATGTCGGTGCCTGCCGGGGTGGTTCCGGGGCTTAATTCGGGTGCAAGCCTGAGGCCTTTGCCCCCAACTGCCGAAAAGCCAAGCCTTTGGCTGACGGGCGGCCAAGCCGCCCCCGGCAACGGAGGGAGCGCTCATCCCTTCCGTCGTGCAGCATCCTCGACAAACGAGAAGCCGAAGCGGCCCTTCACACAGAGATGGCCGCCGGTGACACTCGAGTCGCTGGGAGAGGTGACGCGCACGATGGTGTTGTCCTGCACGCGGAGCGACAAGGTACAGCCGACGCCGCAATAGGGGCAGATGGTATCGGTCAGGGTTTGCTCTGACTCGCGCCACTGTCCGGCTGCTCGCAAATCGTGCTCGGTCTTGAAGACGAGTGCGCCGGTGGGGCAGACGCCGACGCAGTTGCCACAGAAGACGCAGGCCGAGTCCGGAAGCTCGACTTCGTGCTCCGTGGCGATGCGCGCCTCGAAGCCGCGACCGGCGAGGGCGATGGCGAATGTATTTTGGGCATCCGCTCCGCAGGCCTCGACACACTTGTAGCAAAGGATGCAGCGGGCGTAATCGCGGACAAAGAGTTGGTTGTCCACTTTGACCGGCTGGGCCACTGTCTGAGCGTTTGGGCCGAAGCGCTCTGGACGGGCTCCATAGCGCGCCGCGAAGCGTTGGAACTCAGCGGAGCGTGCCATGTCCACCGAGGAGCCAAGCAGCTCGACCACCAGCTTCCGGCTTAGCCGCACCCGCGGGCTGTCGGTAAGCACCTTCATCCCCGGCTCCGCGACGCGCGAGCAGGCAGGGACGAGAGCGCGGTTCCCTTCCACTTCCACGACGCAGATGCGGCAAGCGTTCACCGGAGTCAGATTTTCTGCCCAGCACAGCGTCGGAGTTTCGATTCGGGCGGCGCCGCAAGCCGCCAACAGTGTTGCGCCCTGGGGAACTGTCACCGGCACGCCGTCGACGGTGAGTTCGACAGCTGGCGGCGTCACGGCTGTTCCCCCAAATGCGGCCCGAACTTTGCGAGGGCGGACTGGATGGCCAGGGTCGCAGTCTGGCCGAGCCCACAGATGGAGGCGTCGCGCATCGCCTGTCCCAGTTCCTCCAGCAGTGCAAGCTCCGCCGGCGACTCGCGCGGCTCGCAGGTGGCCAGCCGAGCCAACAGTTCCTCCTGGCGCACCGTTCCGACCCGGCAGGGAACGCATTGGCCGCAGGACTCATCGCGGAAGAAGGCGGCCAGCCTGCGGAGCAGAGGTCGAAGGGCGACCGTGTCATCGAGCACCAACACCACCCCGGAGCCGAGTGAGGCGCCCGCCTTGCGCGTGTCTTCGAAAGAGAGTGGGACGGCCAGCTCCTGGGGCGTGAGAAACGTCCCGGCGGCCCCGCCCAGCAGCACCGCCTGGATTCGACGGCCAGGGCCAACGCCGCCAGCGAGCTGAATCAGCGCGTCGAGACGCGTTCCGAAGGGCACCTCATAGAGGCCCGGTTGCGCCACTCGCCCCGAGACGCAGAAGAGCTTCGTTCCCGGTGAGGCCGCAGTACCCACCGCGGCGTAGTGCGCTGCCCCCTCGCGGATGATGTCCAGCACGGCCACCAGCGTCTCGACGTTGTTGACGACGGTGGGTTTGCGAAAGAGGCCCGACTCGGCGGGGTAGGGGGGCTTGTTTCGCGGCTCGCCACGAAAGCCCTCGATGGAGTTGAAGAGGGCCGTTTCCTCGCCGCAGATGTAGGCGCCGGCTCCGCGGCGAATCTCAATGTCAAAGGCGAACCCGCTGCCCAGGATGTCGGTCCCGAGGAGTCTTTGCGCGCGCAAGCTACCAAGGGCGTGCTCGAGTCGAGTGGTGGCGAGGGGGTACTCGCCGCGAAGGTACAGGTACCCACGCTCGGCGTGTGTTGCGAAGCCAGCGATGGTCATGGCCTCGAGGACAGCGAAGGGGTCGCTCTCCATCAACACCCGGTCCTTGAAGGTGCCAGGCTCCGACTCATCGGCATTGCAGACGACGTAATGAGGCTTCTCAGCGGCGCCAGCCACGGCTTCCCATTTCCGACCGGTCGGAAAGGCGGCCCCGCCTCGGCCCACCAGCTTCGCGTCGATGACTTCGCGAATGGTGGCAGCGGGGCCGACCTCAATCGCCCGCCGGAGCGCCTGCTGCCCTCGGTGTGCTTGGTAGTCGAGCAGGCTCGAGGGGTCCACCACCCCGACGCGCGCCAGCAGGCGGCGCGGGCCCGTGCCGCCTACTGCTGGCGGCGGCGCTGAGGGCGCAAGGCCTTCGAGGGCGGATTGGATGCCTTTTACACTCGCCGCCCCAAAGGCGAAGGCCTGCGGGGACTGGCCAGCCACCGTCACCAGGGCCGCCGGCGCGCGCTCGCATAGCCCGAGACAAGGGCTGCGCATCCAGCGGGACACAGCGGCCGCTCCTGCTTCGGGGGCCTCGGCCCGGTGTGGGGCTGTTGCAGCGGGCCCGAGTCGGGCGGTGAGCGCGGAGCACAATGGCTCGGCACCGGCCACTTGACAGGCAATGTCATCGCAGACGTGCGCAAACGCAGCTGGGCGCTCGCCGAGTGACAGCAGCGCGTAGAAGCTGGCGACGCCGTACCCTTCGGCGGGCGGGATGCCCAGCCGCCGGCAGACATAGCCCAAGCCACCCGGACTGACCCAGCCGACGCGCGCCTGCAGTGCATGCAGGCCGGGCAACAGGGATGTGCGGCGGGCCTTCGCCAATTGAATTGGCATCGGCGCCTCCTTCTCGGAGGGCCCAAGCACAGCGTCGACTGCGTCGCGCTCGATGGGCGTCGGCGTCGCGGCGATGGCGCGCAAGTCCATCACTGACGGAGACTAGCAGAAGCCTTGTTGCGGACAGGTTTTTAGCGCGGGGACGCGCCGGGGCGGTCGATGGTGCCCGACGGGCGCAGTTTCTCGACGCGCACGGCGGTCGCCTTGAATTCAGCTGTCCCGGACTTAGGGTCCGTCGCGTTGATGGTCAGCACGTTGGTATCGACCTCGTTCGGGAAGTGAAAACTCATGAATGCCAGGCCCGGGCGTAGGCCGGTGTCCAGGCGGACCGGAGCCTCCACCGCGCCGCGTCGGGACACCACCCGGACCTGTTCCCCTTCGGTGACAGCCAGCACCCGCGCGTCCTCGGGGTTCAAGTCGAGAGTTGTTCCGCGGGGGTGGGGCCAGGCGTAGCCCCCGCTCTGGACGCCGGTGTTGAACGACTCCAGCCGGCGACCGGTGGTGAGCCGGAGGGGGAAGGAAGCATCCAGGGTGTCGGCTGGCGCCACCTGCTCAGTCGGGATGAAGGGGGCGCGTGGCCCGACCACGGGCTCAGCCCACAGCCTTCCATGAAGAAACGGGGAGCCGGGGTGCTTCTCGTCGGGACAAGGCCATTGGATGCCGTGCAGCTCTTCAAGCCTTTGGTAGCTCATCCCAGCGTGCATCGGGCTCAGGGTCCGAAGCTCCTCCCAGGCCGCGCGAGGCGTCGGCGTCCCGAGGTCATACCCTAGGCGGAGTGAGAGCTCGCTAAGGATGGCAAGGTCGTCGCGGGCCTGTCCCGGTGGCGTCAGCGCTGGCCGGCACCGCTGGACGCGCCGCTCGCTGCTGGTGACGGTGCCCTCCGCTTCGCACCAACTGGCCGTCGCGGGAAGGACCACGTCCGCCAACTCGGCAGTCCGGGTGAAGACGATGTCCTGCACCACCAGGTGCTCGAGTCGCCCCAGCGTCTTGAGGGTGTGTAGCGAGTCGGCCTCTGAGTGCGCTGGGTTCTCGCCGATGACCAACAACGCGTGGAGGGCCCGCCGCTCCATGGCGTCAAACATCTCGGTGAGGTTCCAACCCTTTTCCGACGGAATCGGTCGGCCCCAGCAAGCTTCGAAGCGAGCGCGGGCCGCCGCGTCAGCGACGTCCTGAAACCCGGGGAGCTTGTTGGGGAGCGCGCCCATGTCGCCGCCCCCTTGCACGTTGTTTTGCCCGCGCAGGGGGTTGAGACCAGAGCCCCAGCGCCCCACCTGACCGGTGAGCAGCGCCAGGTTGATGAGGCCCAGCACGTTGTCCACCGCGTTGTGGTGCTCGGTGATTCCAAGCGTCCAGCAAATCATCGCCCTGTCCGCCTTTGCGTAGTCGTGCGCAAGACGGTCAATCAGCCCAGCGTCGACCCCCGTCTCCCGCGACACCCGGGCTAAGTCATAACGTTGGACCATTTCTGCATAGGCCTCGAAGCCCTCGGTGGCGCGATGGATGAACGAGCGATGTTCAAGCCCGGCTTCCAGAATGCAGTGGGCCACGCCGTTGGCGAGCGCGATGTCCGTGCCCACGTGGAGGGGAAGCCAGCCGTCCGCCCATTCGGCGGTGGACGTTCTCCGCGGGTCAACGACGTAAAGCTTAGCACCACGCCGGAGCGCCCGAAGCACGTGGTGGAAAAAGATGGGGTGCGTCTCGCGGGCGTTGCTTCCCCAGAGAACGAGAACCTCCGTCTCCTCCACCTCCCGGTAGGAGGACGTCCCCCCGCCCGCTCCGAAGACCGCCGCCAGACCGGCGACGCTCGGCGCGTGTCAGGTTCTATTGCAGCTGTCGATGTTGTTGCTGCCGACGGCGGCGCGGATGAATTTCTGTGCTGCGAAATTCACCTCATTGGTGGCCTTCGAGCAGCTGAAGATGCCAAAGGACGTCGGACCGTGACGTTCGACCGAGCTGCGGATGCCGGCCGCTGCGCGGTCCAGCGCATTCTTCCACGTCGTCGGTCGCAGCCTTCCGTTTTCACGGACCAACGGCTCGGTCAGACGGGGCGCAGACATGGGTGCGAGGAGTCTAGCGCCGGCTCGGCCGTCTTCAAGGCGAGGACCAGCTGGCTTGCCCCTCGGACCCGGGAAAACAGTACAGTCCGCGCCCTTTCACCCTCTCCCCGTCAACCCTGAGGAGTCGCATGCCTCTCTTGCATCGAGTTGCTTCTACAGTCATCGCAACGGGTTTGGTGGCCAGCGTGGCTGGTGCGCAGGATTCCTCCAAGCTCGACTTGCCGCGGCCCAGTCCCAACGCGACCTTCAAACAGACCGTCGGCCTGACCGACGTGACCATCGCCTATTCGAGCCCGGCCGCTCGCGGCCGTAAAATCTGGGGAAACGTCGTACCCTACGGTGAGGTTTGGCGCGCGGGCGCCAATGAATGCACCAAGCTGACGCTCAGCACCGCCGCCACCATCGAGGGAAAGCCAGTTCCCGCCGGCAGCTACTGTCTCTTCCTATTGCCAACCAAAGCCAGCTGGACGTTCATCCTCAACAAGGACACCAGCCTCTCTGGCAGCAGCGGCTACAAGCAAAGCGACGACGTGTTACGGGTCACCGCGACCGCGACCACCATTCCCCCGCGTGAAAGGCTCGCCTACAGCGTGCTCGACTTCACCGACGCGGCTGGCACGCTGGCCATGGAATGGGACACCGTTCGCGTCGGCGTGAAGTTCGAGGTGCCGACCCGGACCAGGGTGATGGCGGAGATTCGAGCGCTGAAGACGGACGACTGGGTCCCCTACAATCGGGCGGCTCGGTACTTGTTGGATGCGAAGCTCGAGCCCGCCTATGCGATGGAACTCGTCGACAAGTCCATCAAGCTGAAGGAGGACTGGTTCAACGACTGGACGAAGGCCGAGCTATTGGCCGCTTCCGGCAACACCCAGCAGGCCCTCGCCTTGGCCCAGAGGGCGCAGCGACTCGGCAAGCAGTCAAAGAATTTCTTCCTCGAGGACGAGGTGGCGAAGGGCATCGCCGACTGGAAGAAATAGCCTCAGTCGGCCGGCATGAGAAGGCGGTGGTACAGCGCCTCCACCCGCGCGACCACCGGCTCCGGCCGGAAGCGCGCTAGCGCATCGGCCCGCGCCGCCAAGCCCATCGCTGCCCGTCGGGGCTCGTCGCCCAGCAGGTCGAGCACGGCCTTGGCCAGGGCCGGCGGGTCGCGGACCGGGACGAGCAAGCCCGTTTCCGAGTGACGGACCACCTCCGGGAGGCCCCCCACGCGGGTGGCCACGACGGGAACTCCCGAGGCGAGGGCTTCGAGTGCGGCCAACCCGAAACTTTCCTGTTCGCTCGGCAGAACAAACAGGTCCGCCTGCGCCAAGAGGCGCCCCATTTGAAGCTGTTCTCCGAGAAAGGCAACGTGGCGGCCGAGCCCGAGGGACGCGGCAAGCTTCTCGACGGCCTGTCGCTCAGGGCCGTCCCCCACCAGAACGAGGGCGGCCGGCCGAGAAGGAAGGACTTCGGCCAGCGCCAGCACCGCGTCGCCGACGCGCTTCACCGCCCGGAAATTGGAGGCGTGCAGCAGCAGCCCCGGCCGGGGGCGGCCCTGCCAGGCAAGCTGTGGAAAGAGGCCGCGCAACGCTGGAGTTTCCTCCGCAGGGTGGAACTCCTGCGGGTCGACGAAGTTGGGAAGGACTTCGACCTCGGTTGACTCGGGTAAGGAGAGGTTCTGGAAAGCGGTGCGGCGCAGCCACGCCGAAGGCGTCGTCACCGCGTCACTGCGCAGCACGGCATGCTGGGTGACGTCGATGAGTGACTGGTTGCCGACGATGCCGGTGACGTCCGTTCCATGAAGCGTGGTGACCAGTCGGGGCGCCCGTCCGCCTCGCCGCACCACCATGTCTTGGGCAAGCAGAGCACTGGCCGCGTGCGGCAGCGCATAGTGCACATGAAAAATGTCCAGCGACTCTCGCAGCGCGACCTCCGCCATCTCTCCGGCGAGCGCGAGGGCGTACACGCCATTCTCCAGGGGTGGACGCATCACCGGTGCAATGCGGTGCAGGACGCACCTGCCCTTGGTCTGGGTCAGACGCACCGGCAGCCCCGAGGAGAAGACGTGCACCGAGTGCCCCTGCTCGGCAAGCTTCAAGGCCAGTTGCGACGCCGCGACGCCGCTGCCACCCACCGTCGGAAAGCATGCGATGCCCACCGAGAGGGGTTTCACAAGTGAAGGCTCCGCACGTCGGCCGAGAGAGGCTGCGCTGCCTGGACGAGTGCCCTCACCAGCGCGGGAGGACCGACCGACGCGGCGGGCCCCGGAAAGCCATAGGCGCGCTCCTGCGGCACCCCGCCCGGGCGCAAGGCGGTGAAGACTTGCTCAAGGCGTTCGGCGGCAGCGCGGTCTTGCGCCAGGGCGGCGCGCTCGAGCCTGGCGACCAGCTTCTCGACGCCGTAGGCAGCGTGGTCCCGCGTCTTGCGCACATTTCGCTCGAGTTTCGGCTCGAGGCGGACGGCATGGGGAAGCAGCGATGCGAGTTCGCGTTCGAGTGGACCTAGGAGTCGAGCTCGAAGCCACTCGGCTGGCGGTAGCCACGAAGGCCGCGCCTGCACCTGCGCGGCCACCTCCTGTTGCGCCCGGTCGGTGTCTTCGGCGCGAAGGCCGAGCTGCTCGAGCCGTCGCTCCGTTCGCTCGTCCACCAGACGAAAGCGGGCCCGTGGCGCAACCATCGGCATGGCGAGGCCGAAGAGGGCGTAGAGCGGCGGCAGCTGGGCAAAGTAGGCACATTCGGCGGGGCCTCCGATGTAGGCCGCGGTGGGCAGCAGCGTGTCCTGGACCAGCGGGCGCAACAGTGCCGAGGTGCTGAAACACAGCGGGTCCTGCTCGAGACAGCTGAAAATCTCGGCGCGGCTGACGGTCCCCTCGGGGGTCGAAAAGCCAGCGGGGGTTGCAGTCAGCCGGTAGCGGGGGCCGTTCGGCCCACGGGGATGAAAAAAGGCCAGAGAAGTACCGGGTCGGGTGTGGACTTGCTCGCTGAACCCCTGCTCGGCGAGAGCCTCAAACCTGTTGGCGAGGGCCTCGGCGATGGCCTCGTGGTCGCGGATGGCGCGATGCAGCACTGGCGAGGCGAGCCGCGCCATGGCGGCCGTTCGCGGGTCAAGCAGGACGAGGCCTTCATCGGAGAAGAGCTCAGCCAGCAGTCCGGCAAACGCGGCCCCCGGAGTGGCGCCCGCCCGGTAGTGCCGCCGGACGAGAGTGGCGACGGCGGCGCCGTGCGGCAGCGCCTCCAGCACGTCGGTGAGGGCAGCGGTGAGCTCCTCGACTTCCGCGGGGAGTGTCCGCTGGGCGAGAGAGACGCGCGCTTGCTCGCGAGTCTCGGCGGGAAGCTGAAAAACGGCGCGCCGTCCGGTGGGAAGGAGAACCTCCGTCCGCGCAATTTCGGCCCAGTCGTGGTCTTCGGTTTGCAGCCAAAAGAGTGGAATGCAGGGGCGGCCGTGCCGCTCGGAAAGCCATCGCGCGCGGGCGACGGCAGTGGCCGCCTTGAAGAGGGTGAAGAGCGGCCCAAGGAAGAGACCAGGTTGCTGGCCGGTCACCACGACGGTGGTTCCCGGTTGTGCCAGCCGCGCAACATTTTCCTCACGCCTCCGGGACGCTGGGAGTGCGGCCGTCTGCCGTTTCAGCTCCTCGACCAGTCCCTCTGCTGGGCGGCGCTCCGCTGCGCGCCGGATGGCCGTGTCCCACGCTTCCTCGTCAAGCGGGCGCACGGGCAGCAACGCGCGGGCCGCTGCCCCTCCAGCAATGAAGGAGGCGAAAAAGTCAGAAGCCATGCGAAGGTGCAACGTAACAGTGCCTCCGACCGCGTCCTACTGCATGCGTCGATTTCCCGGTGTGCCCTTGGCTCTCACCCTGCTCGTCTCTACCGCTTTAGCTGAGCCTCCATTGCGTCCGGTGCAGCCGGATGGTGCGCATTTGGAGCGTCTTCTGGACCGGCTGCTGGTGGTCGGCAACGTGCTGTATGTGGCCGCCCACCCGGACGATGAGAACACCCGGCTGCTCGCTTTCCTTTCCAACGGGATGCTGCTGCGCGCCGGCTACCTGTCTGTGACGCGTGGCGACGGGGGTCAAAACCTCATCGGCCCCGAGCTGGGCCCTGGCCTGGGTCTCATCCGCACCCAGGAGCTGCTGGCGGCGCGCTCCCTGGACGGTGCCGAGCAGCTTTTCACCCGAGCCCGAGACTTCGGCTTTTCGAAGAGTCCTGAGGAGTCCCTCGCCATTTGGGGGCACGACGCCGTGCTGGCCGACGTCGTCTTGGCCATTCGCCGCTTCCGGCCCGACGTGGTGATGACGCGCTTTCCGACTGGCAAGCTGGACACCCACGGGCAACACACCGCTTCCGCACGGCTCGCGGTCGAGGCGGCCGCGCTGGCTGCCGACCCGAGCTACATGCCTGATGCAGAACACCGCCGTCTTGGACCTTGGAAGGTGAGGCGGGTGGTGTGGAACCAGTTCACCGGTTTCGGTGCACCTGAGCCAGAGTTGGCCGGCTCTCCACAGCTCGACGTCGGCGGCTATGACCCTTGGCTCGGGCTTTCCTATGGGGAGCTCGCTGCCGACAGCCGCAGCAACCACAAGAGCCAAGGCTTCGGAGCGGCTCGTCGACGCGGCCCCAACCCCGAATTCTTCAAGTTGCTCAGCGGCGAGCCGATGAAAAGCTCTCCCTTCGACGGGCTGGTCTTTGACTGGTCGCGGGTGCCCGGCAGCGAACGCCTGGTGGCCGAGCTCCGGCGCGCCCGCGCCGCTTTCCGCACGGCCACGCCGGAGGCTGCACTCCCGGGCCTGCTCGCTGCACGGGCGGAACTCCTCCGGCTTCCGGATAACCCCTGGAAGGCCGAGAAGCTGTCCGAGCTGGAGCGGGCGATTGTCGGCTGTGCCGGACTATTTGCCGAGGTCGTCGGCGCGGGCCCCAGCACCTCGCCTGGGGCCACCATTCCGCTGACGGTGACGGCGCTGGTGCGCCGCCCGACGAAGGTGTCGCTGGAGGAGGTCCGCCTTCCCGGGCGTACCGTGAAGACGGTCCGGCCGCTCGAGACGGGTCAACCCTTTGACCTCAAAGAAAGCCTCAGTGTCCCGATGGATGCGCGGCTGAGTAACCCGGTGTGGCTAGAGCTGCCGAGCAGTGCCGGACAGTACCCGGTGCGGGACCCGGCAATGGTCGGACTCCCCGAGGAGCCCGCTCCGCTCGAGGCCGAGCTGTCGTTTGGTTTTGGCGAGCAGTCCCTCGTGGTCCGGCGGCCGGTCACCTACAAGTGGGTGGACCCGGTGCTGGGAGAACGCTACCGCCGGCTGGAAGTCCTGCCCGCGGTGACGGTCGACCCGGAAGGCAAGCTGCTTCTGTTTCCGGATGCGAATGCCAAGGTGTTGAATGTCACCCTCCGCAGCGTGTCCGGTGCCTCGGGAACGCTCGCGCTCGAGGCTCCCGCGGGCTTCACCATCGCGCCGCAAAGCCTTCCCTTCACACTGGCGAAGGCAGGCGAGGTGACGCTCGCCTTCCGTGTCCAGCCTCCGAACGAGTCAGCCAGTGGAGTGTTACGTGCGGTCGCGACGGTGGGGGGCAAACGCTTCGACCGCGGCCTTCAGCACATCGACTACGGGCACATTCCCATCCAGACCTGGCTTCCTCCCGCCGAGGTGAGGCTGACGCGTGTGGACGTCCGTCACGCGCGTCAGCGGGTCGGCTATGTCCCGGGCCCCGGTGACGAGGTTCCCGACGCGCTGCGGCAAGTCGGCTATGACGTGACGCCGCTCAGTTTTGCCGACCTCAAAGAGCAGCCGCTCAGCCGCTTTGAGACTGTTGTCTTCGGGGTGCGGGCCTTTAACGTCGAGCCACGACTCTCAACGCTCCACGACAAGCTGATGGCGTATGTCGACGCGGGTGGAACGGTCATCGTCCAGTACAACACCACCAGCTGGCCTTCGTCTGGCCCGCCGAATCTCGGCCCGTTTCCCTTCACCATCGGCCATGGGCGGGTGACCGATGAGGATGCGGCGGTGACGTCGGTTCCACATCCAGTCCTCCGTACGCCCAACTCAATTGGGCCGTCGGACTGGAACGCTTGGGTGCAGGAGCGTGGGCTTTATTTCGCCGAGACTTGGGACAACCGCTACGCGGTGCCGCTGGCGATGAATGACCCTGGGGAGCAGCCGCTGCGTGGCGCGTTGCTCATCGCGCAAGTCGGTAAAGGTTCGTTCATCTACACCGGGCTGTCGTTTTTCCGTCAGCTTCCTGCAGGCGTTCCTGGCGCTTTCCGCCTCTTCGCCAACCTCGTCGACCATGGCGGCTGAGCGGCCGGCCGCCGCGTCCGAGGATATTCCTCCGCCGCTCGGCACCTGGCCGCGCCTCTATGCGCTCGTCCTGGGCGTCCTGCTGGTGGAGATTGCTCTCCTTGCGCTTGTGGCGAGGGCCTTCGTGTGAGCCCGCTGGACTGGGTGGTCCTGGCTGCAACGTTGGCCGGGATTGTCGCTTACGGTTCCTGGAAGAGCCGCGGGGTGGGCAGCACCGAATCCTTCCTTCGTGCTGGCAAGGACATCCGGTGGTGGACGATTGGCTTGTCCGTCATTGCCACGCAGGCCAGTGCCATCACTTTTCTCTCCCTGCCCGGGCAGGCCTATCAGCAAGGCATCGGCTTTGTTCAATTTTACTTCGGGCTGCCGCTGGCGATGGTGCTGCTGTCGGCCATCATCCTCCCCATCTACCACCGGCTCCGGCTGTACACCGCCTACCAGTACTTGGAGGAACGCTTTGACCGGAGAACGCGGCAATTCACCGCGCTCTTGTTTTTAGTGTCTCGCGGATTGGCGTCCGGGCTGGCCATCTACGCGCCAGCGGTGGTGCTCTCTGCCGTCCTCGGCTGGCCGGCGCTGTGGACCAATTTCCTCCTGGGCGCTACCACCATCCTCTACACCGTGCTTGGCGGGAGCCGGGCCGTCAGCCGCACCCAGTCTGCTCAGATGGCGGTCATCTCGGTCGGGCTGGTGGCGGCGCTGACCATCGCCGTCATGCGACTGCCACCGGGCGTGTCCTTCGGCCAGGGAGTGTCGTTGGCCGGGGCGCTTGGCAAACTCCAGGGCGTCGACTTCTCGCTGAACTTCGGTGCCCGCTACACCGTGTGGTCGGGCTTGCTCGGCGGTCTCTTCATTCAGCTTGCCTACTTCGGGACAGACCAATCGCAGGTGCAGCGTTACTTGGCCGGTGGCCCGCTGGCCGAGAGTCGGCTCGGGCTGTTGATGAATGGGCTGCTCAAGGTGCCGATGCAGCTCTTCATTCTTTTCATCGGCGTCATGGTTTTTGTCTTCTACCAACTCAGCCCGGGGCCACTCTTCTACAATGGGGCTGAGTGGGAACGGGCACGCGCGCAGCAGGGTGCCGCGGTGGCCCAGTTGGAGCAGGCACACGCGGCGCTGTTTGCAGAACAACGCGCCGTCATCGACCGTTTTCTCGCGCCAGGAGCCGCTCCGGAGATGGTCGCAGCCGCTCGTGCCGAACTGCGCGCAGACCAGGCTCGCCTGGTGGGCCTGCGCAGGGAGGCCGGAATGTTGGTTGCCAAGGCGCTGCCTGGAGCGGACGCGAAGGACTCCGACTTCATTTTTCTGCGTTTTGTGTTGGACCACTTCCCGCGCGGGCTCATCGGTCTGCTCATCGCCGTCATTCTCTCCGCGGCGATGTCGGCCAACTCGGCGGCGCTCTCCTCGCTGGGAGCCACCACGGTGGTGGACTTTTATCGGCCGCGTTACCCGCAGGCGAGCGACCAGAGGACGTTGCTGGTGGCGCGGCTGGCCACCGCCGGCTGGGGCCTGGTGGCGGTGGCGTTCGCCGCCTTCGCCGCCCTACTCGACAACCTCATCCAAGCCGTCAACATCCTCGGTTCCCTCTTCTACGGGCCGATGCTGGGCGTCTTCCTCGTTGGCTTCTTCCTGTCAGGAGTGCGAGGACGAGCCGCCTTCTGGGCCACCGTTGTTGGCGAGGCCGCCGTGCTGGCCACAGCCGCCTTCGGCCATTTGGGCTTCCTTTGGTACAACGTCGTTGGCTGCCTGTTGGTGGTGGCCCTGGCTCCGCTGCTGCAATGGGCAATGCCCGAGGCGCCAGCAACCCCCCCGCCTTCCTAGTCGGCCGGTCGCGTCACGTCGGTGGACGCAGGACGCCCAGCACCGCCGCTGGCCCCAGCACCTTGGCCCGGGCGACGGCAAGCCCAGTCGGGGAGAACTGCCCCGTAAAGGCTGCCGGAAGTCAGTGCTCGACGGCACGTCTCCGTCCGTCAGTCCGTCCAGGCGGGGCGGCTGCCCGTGGAGGCCGCGCACCGCGCGCTCGCCGGCAAGGAAGCCCACGCTGCCAGCGCCGTGGTCAGTGCATCCGCTCTCGGCCCGGCGGCCGAATTCCGACCCCCCGCGCCATGTTCGGCGTCGTCGAGCAGGGCGCACACGCCATCAACCCACGGCGGCCCCCGCCCAAACCACCGGCCGGAGCTACTCCAGCTCGAGTTGCTGGAAGGCCCCGTTGCCGTCGAGGACCGTGCCCCACACCTTGTGCGAAGCCTGGTGCTCGGAAAGCCCGAAACTCAACGGGACGCCCAGGCCGAGGTCGAGGCCGTGGACGTTCTCAAGGGCGTCCACCAGGCGGTCGGCGGTCACGTTGCGCCCGGCGAGCTTGAGCCCCTCGACGAAGAGGGTTCCCGTCACGTACCCCTCGAGGGAAATGAAGCCGGGCTTCTCCTCCGGGGCGAAGCTGGCCAGCGCTTCGCGGTATTTCAAACCCACGGTGGACTGGCCGGTGGGCAAAGGAACCACTTGGGTGATGATGACGCCCTGGGCGAACTGTGGGCCGAGCTGCAACAGCTCCTCGGCCAGGGCCTCGCTGCCGACGAAGGAGACGTTGGTGAAAATCATCCCCGGCCGTTGCTCGCGGACCTTCTCGATGAAGCGGGCGGCGGGCCGGTAGGTAGCGACCATCACCACCGCGGCCACATTGGCCTTTTTGTCCAGGATGCGGGCCACGGCGTCGGAGACATCCGCGGTATTGCGCGTGTACGTCACCTTCAGAATCGGGCTGGAGCTGCGCCTCAGCTGGCGAAGTCCCTTGGCCACGCCCTGGAACCCGGCATCTCCATAGCTGTCGTCTTGGGCGAAGACGGCAATCTGCTCCGGTTTGATGTGCCGGACTTCCACCAGGTAGCGAACGATGGCTGCCGTCTCCTCCATGTAGCTGGCCCGGTAGTTGAAGACGTAGCGGTCCGGCGGGTCCTTGCGCAGAAGCCCTGCGCCGGTGAAGGGGCCGAAGAAGAGCATCTTCCTCTCGAGCGCGTAGGGAACGGCAACCGCGGCGGTGGGGGTCCCCACATTCCCGATGAAGCTGAAGACGCCGCGATGCTCGGCCAACTCGCGCATCACGTCCTTGGTGCGTGCCGGCTCATAGCCGTCATCCAGCGCAATCAGCTTCACCGTCCTGCCGTTGACTCCGCCGGCGGCGTTGGTACGCGCGAAAGCCGCGTCCAGGCCGAGCCGCATTTGCCGACCGAGTTCTTTCGACACGCCGGTCAGGGGCGCAGCCATGCCGAGCGTCACCTCGGTGTCGGTGATGCCAGGAACGGCCGCCGCCGCAGCCGCTGGCGCCGGCGTCGGCGCTTCGGCAGGCTTCTTGGCGGCCACCGGTTGGGGGCTGAGGTAGCGGTTGTAGAGGTGGGCGGCGCCCAGTGACAGCGCGATGCCGACGACAGACGCGAGGCTGAATGCGACCACCAGCTGCAGAAGCCGACTCTTTTGCCCCTCTCGGCGAACGCTGGAGAAGGGCGCGCTGCCGGCGTCTGGCTGGCCGCGGGCCGGAGGGGTGTGTGGGCCGCTGAAAGGCGAGGTGGTGGGGCCTGACGTCTGAAGCGGCCCCGAAGTGCCGGCCGTGGTGTGCAGCGGCCCCGAGGTGCTGAGCCCGGACGGATAGAGGGGCCCGGTCTGGCGTTGGGCGGGAGTGTGCAGCGGCCCGGAAGTGCCAAGCCCCGGCGGCGGGCTGTGGTGCGCGCCGCTTTGCGACGAGGGAAGTCTTGGCGGAACGGCGGCAGCCGTGGGGCGCTGGGGAGTGAGCCGCGGCGCCGGAGGTGGCGTCGGGGCGGCCTTTGTTCCGCCACCGCCCTCCACTGGGTACAGCTTCGGAGGGGCTGGGCGCTCAGGCGCGGAGGGAGTGGACAGCGTCTCCCACGACTCATGAACTGTGCGGCGCGGGCTGCGGGAGCCGAGCTCGACTTGGTACTTGCCAAGCGTGACACCCAGCGCCTGGCGCACGGCCTCGGCTCCGTCACGACCGTCGAAACGCGCATCGACGAGGACACCCGACTCGACGAAGAACGTTCCGGTCACCTCTCCGCCGCTGGGCCGCGGGATGCTGATGGAGACGGCGGCCGTTTGGCCGTTGTGGCAATAGAAGTCTAGAACTTCGTGGAGGGAAGATTCAGGAAACTCACCGCTGCGTAAGGGAGTCTTCATTGTGGGGGCGCAGCGTCACCCACGGGATGAGCCCGAAGGGCGCCGTCCCGAGAGTTTACGAGACTGCGCTTCGGTGTTCGCAAGGCGACAAGTTCGCGCCGGAGTGGTTGACCAACCTACCTCCTGTGCACACGTGCGCCGGTAGGCTGCGCTCAGGTTCCAGCGCACACACCCTTCTTCACGCAGTGTCTTGGAAGCGACGGCGTTGCCTCGCCGGGGTGGACGGCGGCTGCAGCGGATGCGGCCAGCTTCGGTGGGCGCCTTCGTTAGCGAGCGGCGGGAAGCCCTGCACCGGGGACTGCCCCCGGGCTCGGCGCAGCGGCTTGTGCGGTGGGCGTCGGCGGCGGCGGCGGAGCTGCGGGTTTCGCGACTTGGACCCGGTCGCCGTCGGAGAGCTCGGGGCTCGGGTTGAGGATGACCACCTCTCCCCCTTGGAGGCCGCTCAGAATTTGCACCACGCGTCCGCTGTCATCGCCCGCCTGTACCTGCTGCAGGTGCACGTGGCCGTCCTGCACCACCGCGACGAAGAGTTTGTCTCCGCGCCAGGTGAGGGCTTCTCCGGGCACCAGAGGCGTGCGGGCACCGCGGAGGCGAAGGGTGGCCTTGACGTACTGGCCGGGAAAGAGGCGCGCCGGCCGGTTGTCCAGGTCGGCCTCCACCAGCATGGTGCGCGTCCTGGGGTCGAGGCCCATCGCCTTCCGACTCACCTTGGCCTCAATTGGATGGGAGGGGTCGCTGTCTGAGACGACGCTCACCGAATCGCCGTCTTGAAGCCGGGCCGCGTCCCCCTGACCGACGTACACCTGCACCCGCAGCACGTCGACGTCGGCCAAGTCCACCACCGGCTGGACCGCCGACGTGTTGCCGGTGCCGGACGGGACGAGTGCGCCAACGTCGACGTAGCGCGCGGTGACGGTTCCGCTGAACGGGGCGCGGATGACTTCATACGACTGCTGCGCGAGGGCCTGCTGAAGGGTGGCTTCGGACACACGGACGGCGCCGGTGGCGTTGTCCAAGTCTTGTTGAGAGACAACGCCGTCCGGACGCAGCGCTTCCGTCCTTTGCAGCAGCTGCCGCTTCAGGACCAGGTCCGCCCGCGCGGCCGCAACCGCTTGGTCCGTTTCGGGGGATTCGAGTCGCGCCAGCAAGTCGCCCTTTTTGACGCGAGTGCCTTTGTCGACCGGAATCTCGCGGACATAGCCAGCCACTTTGGCGTACAGCGTCACCTGGGCCCAGCCGCGGACTTCGGCCGGCAAGGTCAGCAGCTGTTCCGACGGGGACACCGTCACCTGCGTGGTTTGGACGGTGTTCCCCTTGGCCAGGGCGATGTTTCGGCTTTTGACTTCGGCCGCCTCGGCGCTGTGACGGCGCCAAGCGAAGAAGACGACGCCGAGGATGCTCACCACCACCACCGCCAGCGAAATCAGCGTCAGCCCGACGGGGCGTCTGGGCGGCGCGTCGGGCGGGCCGCTGGGTGGGGTTGCTTCATTTGGATTCATGCTCATCCTCGGGCTCCAGCGCTTGCACCTTCGCTCTCCTCAGAGAACTGCTCGTCCAGGCGGTGGGCGCTGGGAGGCGCTTTGCGCAGGGCGCTGTACACCAACGGTACGAGGAACAGGGTAACCACCGTGGCCATCAACAGCCCGCCAATGACCGCTCGGCCAAGGGGCGCATTCTGCTCACCACCCTCACCCAGGGCAAAGGCCATCGGCAGCATGCCGATAATCATCGCCAGTGCCGTCATCAGCACCGGGCGCAGGCGCGTCTTCCCAGCCTCGAGGGCACCTTCCAGGGCGCCGAGGTTTTGCTCGACGCGAATCTCATTGGCGAAGTTCACCAACAGGATGCTGTTCGAGACGGCGATGCCCACCGCCATGATGGTCCCCATGAAGGACTCGACGTTGAGGGTGGTGCCGGTGATGGCCAGCATCCACAGCACCCCCACCAGGGCGCCCGGGACGGCAATCATGATGATGAATGGGTCAATCCAGGACTGAAAGAGCACCACCATCAGCAGGTAGACGAGGAGGATGGCGAGCACCAGTCCACCGGCGAGGCTGGAAAAGGAGGTGTTCATGCTCTCGATTTGGCCGCGCAGTGTGATGCGCATGGTGGGGGGCACGTCCTTCAGTCCGGCGATGGACTTCTTGATGTCGGCGCCGATGGCGCCCAAATCTCGTCCCACGGCGTTGCCCTGTACGTTGATGACGCGTTGGATGGTGGCATGGTTGACGCTTCCCAGGGTGCGGCCGGGACTGAGCTGCGACACCGTTCCCAAGTAGACCGCGCCGGTGGTGGTGGCTGAGTCGGTGGGGGTCCGGCTGGGGTTCTGCAAGACAGGCTGCCCCGCGGTGGTGATGGGCGTGGCCAGAAGGTCGCCGGTGCTCTCCATCCGGTCGAGCGGCGTCTGCACCACCACCAGGTAATTGACGTTGTTTTTCGGGTTGAGCCAGAAGGAGGGGCTGACCAGCGTGCTACTGGCGAGGGTGGTGAGCAGGTCGTTGGCCACGGCACTTTGGGTGAGTCCCACCCGCGCCGCTTGGTCGCGGTCGACGTCCAGCTTCAGCGTCGGATAGTCGAGGACCTGCGCGATGCGCACGTCGACCAGCCCTGGAATGTGACGCATGCTCGCCGCCAGCTGGCGCCCCACGGCATAGCCTTTGTCCAAGTCAGTGGACTCAATCTGCACGTCGATGGGGGCGGTGAGGCCAAAGTTGAGCACCTGGCTGACGATGTCGGCCGGTTGGAAGTAGAGCGTGCTCCCCGGAAAGTCGGCGGGCAGCTCTTCCCGAATGCGCTGCATGTACCCCGCGGTGGGTCGATGCCCTGGCTTGAGCGAGATGAGAATTTCGGCGTCCTGCGGCCCGATGTTGTCGGTGGCGACGAAAGCCAGGTTGTAGAAGAGAGGGATTCCGATGTTGTCGTTGAGCGCGCCCAATTCGTTGGCCGGAATGATGCGTCGAATCTTGTTTTCTGCCGCGAGCACCAGCCGCTCGGTCTCGGTGAGTCGGGTCCCGATGGGAGCTCGGAAGTGCAGTTTCATCAGCCCAGCGTCGACCGTTGGGAAGAAGTCCAGTCCGACCACGAAGGGAAGTACCAGCGAGACGGCCAATGCCACCCCGGCCGTCCCCAAAACCCAAAGGCGGTTGTGCAGCACCACGGACAGAGCGCTCGCGTAGCCATTCCGGAAGCGGTCGAAGCCCCGGTCTCGCCAGCGGTTGAAGCGTGCCCACCGGCCGGGGCCCTCGCCCAGGTCGATGGCCTCTTTCTCCATCAGCTGGCGGGCCAGCACTGGCACCAGCGTTCGGCTCAACAGGTAGGACGCCAACATCGAAATGACGACCGCAACCGCCAAGGGGGTGAAGAGAAAGCGGGCCGGGCCGGTCAGCAGCACCACCGGGAAGAAGACGATGCAGATGGTCAGTGTGGCAGCGATGGCCGGCGTCGCCACCTGGTGGGCGCTGTTGAGGATGGCCACCATCAGCTTAGGCAAGGTGTGCCGATTGCGATGGATGTTCTCCACCTCCACCGTGGCGTCGTCGACCAGCATGCCAATGGCCAGCGCTAGGCCTCCCAGGGTCATGATGTTGAAGGTCTGGTCGGTCAAAAAGAGGCCGCTCACCCCCACCAGGAGGGCCGCCGGAATGCTGCTGGAGACGATGAGGACGCTCCGCCAGCTGCCGAGGAAGAAGAGAATCATCAGCGAGACCAGGATGGAGCTGATGACCGCTTCGTGAACGACGTTGTTCAGTGCCGCGCGCACGAAGATGGACTGGTCGAAGTCGATTTTCAGCTCCATGCCCTGGGGCGCCGCGGCTTGGATGGATGGCAAGAGGTCGCGGACCCCGTCCACCACTGCCAGCGTGGAGGCGTCGCTGTGTTTCAGGATGGCAAGGTAGCTGGCGCGATGACCGCCGATGTGGACTTGGTTGGCCTGGACGGCGTACCCGTCCCGGACATGGGCCACGTCCCCCAGCCGGACGGTGGCTCCGTTGACCACCTTCACCGGCATCTCGTTGAATTGCTCGACCGTCTCCGGGCTGGAGTTGAGTTTGACGTTGTACTCGGTGGTGCCGATTTGAGCGGTGCCCGCCGGGACGATGACGTTGGAGGTGAGCAGCGCGTTGACCACGTCCTGGGGCGAGAGTCCCTTGGCCGAAGTCGCTGCTGGGTTGACGTCCACCATGATTTGCCGCTGCTTGCCGCCGTACGGCCCAGGAATGGACGTTCCCGGAATGGTGAACAGGCGGACCCGGAGAAAGTTGAGGCTGTAGTCGAAGAGTTGCTGCTCGGAGAGGGTCGGGCTGCTGGTGGTGAGCTGGGCCACCGGGACGTTGCCGGCGTTGTAGCGGAGCACGGTCGGCGGCTGAATCCCAGGGGGCATGATACGGCTCGCCGTCTGGGAGACCGAGGCGATTTGCGAGATGGCTGTGCCCAGGTCCGAGCGAGGCTGGAAATACACCTTCAGTAGCCCCACCCCTGCGATGGACTGCGAGTCAATGTGCTGAATCCCATCGATGGTGGTGGAGTAAGCCCGCTCGCTGATGGTGACGATGCGGCGCTCCATGTCCTCGGCGGACAGACCCGGATAGCTCCACACCACGATGACGACGGGGATGTCGATGGCGGGGAAGATGTCCTTGTTCATCCGCACCGCGGACATGACCCCGAAGATGAAGATGAGGGCCACGAGGACGGCAACGGTGTAGGGCCGCCGAAGCGCCAGCCGGACAATCCACATCGCGAGGCGACCTCCCCGGGTGGCCGCGACAACCGGGCCAAGCGCGAATGCCTAACGTGCCCCGTCGGCCAAGTCGATGCGTTCGCAACGAAGTGTCTGAAAAAAACGCGCAACAGCCCGATGCGCGTTTGGTCATCCGCCACCCCAGCCCCGGGGGCCTCTGGGGAACGGGGGGTCCCCCGAGGTGACAATCCGGGAGGCACCACCCTTGGCAGCCCACCCTTGGCCTCCGAGTGCCGCAGCGCAGGCCTGACGGTGTCCTTCGGACAGTCCTGCGCCATCCGGCCGACAGGCCTTGAGGGAAGGGGCGGCGCAAGGTGACGGGTACCGCGGGCGGCGTTATGGAAGCGGCAACCAACCCTTCGGCGTGTGCTGCTCCGGTGCTGTGGACTTGGGCCTCGCGGCAGTGGCGCGCCTCTTGCGCAGGAGTGAGCAAGCGTGGCCAAGCCCATCCCGGAAACCTTTGAAGTGGTGAAAACTGAGGCCGATTGGCGGAAGCAGCTGTCGCCGGCCGCCTACCGCGTGTTGCGCGAGCACGGCACCGAGCGCGCTGGGACCAGCCCCTTGGACCAAGAGAAGCATCCGGGCACTTTCCTTTGTGCCGCCTGTGCGCTTCCGCTGTTTTCCTCGGAGGCGAAATTCGACAGCGGAACCGGCTGGCCCAGCTATTTTGCCCCCCTGGACGGTGCCGTGGGCACCCAGGAAGACCGCGGCTTCTTGATGAACCGCACCGAGGTGCACTGCCGACGCTGCGGGGGCCACCTCGGCCACGTCTTCGACGACGGCCCGGCACCGACGGGAAAGCGCTACTGCATGAATGGCGTCGCGCTCGCCTTTGAACCGAAGCGCTAAGCGCGCCGCTTCAGCGCGAGCGGGGGATGAGTCCCGGAAGCGGGGCAGCGGGCTCGGTCCGTCGGCGGTCCGTGGAGCGTCGCTCGCCAAGCTTTTCCAACGGAATCTCCTTCATCGGCTCGGTAAGGCGGCGCGCGGTGAGCAGCACGTCGTCCACTTGACGGATGAAGGGGTCGACCGAGGGCCCGTAAAACTTGCGCAGGCCTTTGGCCATGGCGTCGAGACGCTGCGCATGCTCCGAGACGACCGGCGCCACCAGCCGTTGAGCGCGCTCGAACACTTCGCGGAAGCGATTCAACTCGTCGAAGATGTCGAGGAGGGGTTCTCTATCCATGCGGGGGTCCACCCGGGGGGAAGCCTGTTGAGACGTCGGCGTACAATCCTGTAGCGGCAAGCTTACCGGCGGACGCTGACAGCTCCAGTTTTCAGCCGTTGGCTGCTCGGGCGAGGGCGGCATAGTGGAGCGCCGCCGCCTCGTACACGCCGGCCACTGTCACCGCGTTGTCGAGCAGCACCTCCGCGTCGTCTCGCGACCAGCGGGGGGCCTTCTTGGCGCCGCGGCGGTGCAGCGCGCCGGCCAGCACCCCCAGGTAGCGCAGCACCGGTTCCTGTTCGGCCGTGGCGAGCTTGGCCAGCGCCAGCCTGTCCTCTTGAGGCATGAGGCGCCGCACCAGAAGCGACTTGCCGGCCGCCTTGGTGGTGCCGGCCATGCGGGGCGGGTTGGCCAGGCACTTGCGGATGGCTTTGAGGACGCGGCGTGCCCCTGGACCAGCGTTGCCAGTGGCGAAGGCGCGGCCCGACGGCTCGTCCTCTTCCTTCATGTCGAAAATCCACGCCCCGTCCGGGCCTCCCTTGCCCGCCACCAGCACGGCGACGCGCAGGACGCCCAGGCTCCCCGTCCCGGCGATGCGAAAGGCGACGTCCAACACCTCCCAGGCCTCGGGCCGCTTGCCCCGCACGCCCTTGGGTAGGCCGTGCACGTACTTCGCGAACGCCGTCATCGCCTGGCTTCGGAAAGAAGCGCTCAGCGGGCGGTACCGGTGACCTCGGATGAAGCGGCGGCCCTTGGGGGTGACTTCGGTGCGTGAATCCAACAGCTGCTTGCGCGTGCGTGCCGCGGCTCGCTCCAGCAGTGCCCGGACCGGCTCTGGGGGTCGCCCGGCGGTCCCGCCCGCTCGGCCCGCAAGCACACCGTCCAGAAGGGCTTCCGCCGCGCCGCGGATGCCCAAGGCGGGCAGTCCCCACGTCCTGGCGGCGAGAATGGTGCTGGTCAGCAGCCGCAGCACGTCAAGGCGTTGGGGCCCGACAAACGCGTCGTCGAAGTCGTTGACATCAAAGACGACGGCATCCGCTTTACTTTCATCCACCAGGGACTGCGGCCGGTACACACCGAAGTTTTCCAGGTGCAAGTCGCCCGTCAGCCAGCCGTTTCCCTCTGGCCCAGCGGTCAGCTTCGGGACTCTGCGCAGTGCGGCATAAAACAGGGGCGCCGAGCCGCGGAGAAAGTCGAAGGGCGAGGCTGCCATTCGGTCGCACTTGTGCGCGAAAAGCCAGCGGGGCCCCACCCTGCGGAGGTCTCGGTTGAGCTGTTTTTGGGCGAGCTGCGCCGGGTCGAGAAAGCCGCGCGTGGAAGTCCCCATGCCCTGGTTGCTGCCTCCCTAGCACGGCACTCGCCCAAAAGGCCGGTGAGTTTGCCAACCTGGCTTGGGCTGCTCCGGCGCTTAGCTGGCTTGCCTCGTTGGCCACGGGAAAGCGAAAAGCACGCGCAGTGTGTGCGCCACATACCGCGCGTCTCCAGCACCGTGGCCCTGCCTGACGCAGCGGTGGAGCATTCTGTCCGGCCCAAGCGCACTCGGCCGGGCGGCGGCCTCCCCTCGACTGTGCTGCCCGGGCTGGAGGAACCTCCTGCCCCATGTCCGACAACGCCCTGCTCTCTGAGGCCGGGGAGTACGCCCATCGCTTTCAAGCCTCGCTCTCCACGCGCCCGGTGGCCCCGTCGGCCACCGCCGCCGAGTTACGCCGCACCTTCGGCGGACCGCTCTCGGAGCGAGGGGAGGACGCCCACAGCGTGCTGCGCGCGCTGGCCGTCGAGGGCGACGCCGGCCTCATGGCGACGGCCGGTCCTCGCTTCTTCGGCTTCGTCATCGGTGGAAGCCAGCCGGTGGCGGTGGCTGCGGACTGGCTTGCCTCCAACTGGGACCAGAACGCCGGCCTCTACGTCGCCTCGCCCCTGGCTGCAGTGCTGGAGGAGACAGCCGGCCGCTGGCTGTGCGAACTCTTCGGGTTACCCAAGGACTCAGGCGTCGGCTTCGTCACCGGGACGCAGCTGGCCAATTTTGTTGGACTGGCCTCGGGCCGCCATGCTCTCTTCAGCCGCGCCGGGTGGGACGTTGAGGCCAAGGGACTTCTCGGCGCCCCGCCATTGCCCCTGGTGGTGGGCGAGGAAGTTCACGTCACCGTGCTTCGGGCCCTCCGCTTCCTCGGCCTTGGCTCCAGCACAGCAGTCCGGGTGGCCGTGGACGGGCAGGGCCGGATGCGTCCGGAAGCGCTGGAACGCACGCTGGCCGACCTCGGTCGGCCGGCGCTGGTGTGCGCCCAGGCCGGAAACATCAACACCGGGGCCGTCGACCCGCTGCGTCCCATCGCCGACGCCGTGCGCGCGCACCAGGGCTGGCTTCACGTGGACGGCGCCTTCGGCCTGTTTGCTCGTGTCGCCCCGAGCCGCCAGCACCTGGTGGAAGGGATGGAGCAGGCAGATTCCTGGGCGGTGGACATGCATAAATGGCTCAACGTCCCCTACGACGCCGGGGTGGCCATTGTCCGGGACGTGGCCATCCTCCAAAGGGCGATGGGCGCGGATGCCGCCTACCTGGTGAAGTCCGGCCAGGAGCGGGATGGAGTCAATTTCGGGCCAGAGTTTTCGCGGCGTGCCAGGGGCATTCCCACCTACGCCACGCTGCGGACGCTGGGCCGCCGCGGGGTTGCCGACCTGGTGGAACGCTGCTGCGCGCTGGCCCGCCGCATGGCGGAACAGCTGTCCGCCGCCCCACGCGTCCGGGTTCTCAACGAGGTGACCCTCAACCAGGTGCTGGTGCACTTCGAGTCGGCCAGCGGGGCGGACGCTGACCAGCTGACACGGGACGTGGTGGCCCGGGTGCAGGCGGACGGCACCTGTTGGCTCGGCGGCACGGTGTGGCGCGGGCGCGCGGCGATGCGGGTCAGCATCAGCGGATGGAACACCACCGAGAAAGACATTGACCGCTCGGCGGAAGCCATTCTCCGGTGTGCTCGGGCGGCGGGCGGACTGTAGCCCGTGTCCAGGGCAGTCGAAGTTCGGGACCTCGCGCCAGCCCTCTGGCCCGCCCTGGAGAAGCTGTTTGGAAGGAATGGTGCCTGCGCCGGGTGTTGGTGCCTGTTCCGTCCAGGTGCTGCTCTTAAGATGGGAAACGCCCCCGCGCCGAAGCCCTGGCAGTCGGTCCGGCAGTCGTCCGCCCGTCAGCGGTGGCGCAGCCACGGGGAGCCTGGTTAAGCTAGGGCCGCTGTGAGCACCGCCAAGAATCTTCGCCGCACCTCGAAGCCTTCTAAGCCGGGGCTGCGCAAGTCGCACGGCCACGAGACGCCGCAAGCGCTGGCGGCACGCAAGCGTGCACTCAACAGGCAGATTCTTCGCGACCACGCGGCCACGTTCGCCGCGCTTGCGAATTAAGTGGCCGACGCACGGTCGCCGCTTCTTCCCTCACGCGCTGACGTCCTAGGGATTCACCGAGATCAGATTCGCCTGTTTGGCGGTGCTAGCACGGCGTTGCGGGATGCGGGGTTGCTCGACTCCGCGCTCGCCGCGCCGGAAAATCTTCTCCACTACGAGTCCGAGGCCGACCTATTCCAAGTCGCGGCGGCGTACTGCTAGCGCCTCGTAAAAAATCATCCCTTCGTCGACGGCACCAAACGGGTGGGGCTGCATACCGCGCTCTTTTTCCTCGGGCTCAACTTCGTAACGGTGCTCGACCCCAAGCGCGAGCTAGAAGCCGCAACGCTGGCGATTGCCGAAGGCTCGCTCGACAAGCCCGGCTTTGCAGCGGTGCTGCGCCGGCTGGCCGCTGACACCATCAAGCTCGCGCTCCCCGAAGACGACTAAGTCCGAGGCAGCTCCCGACGGATCACGACCATGTGGCCCGACCCGCGAGCATCAGAGTGATCAACCGTCGCGAAAGCCGCTTCGACCGGTGGCCTGCTCCGCTCCACAAGGCAAAGGAGCTAAGGCACGACCGACCCCATTGCTAGATTTGACAGGTCGTTCCACATCAGGGCTCGACGCCCTCCGCGGGCCTCGAGGGTGGGGGCATCTCCCGGGCCTGGGCCGCCAATTCGAGCACCTTGTCCACGGGGCGAAGCACCGTCAGCACTGCCTCGGAACTGCTGCGGCCGAAGGCACCGTCGAAGAAGCCGCCGCCTCGCGCGTCAGGCGAGGCACTGAAGCGGTTGACGAAAACGCCGAGTGGCACCCCGTCGGCGGTATACGCCACCGAGCCGGTGAAGCTGGCCGTCTCGCCGTCGGTGACGTAGTAGGGCGCGGGCCCACGCACCGAAGCGCGAATTTCGCCGGTGGCGACCGCGAGCGCGCGGCTGGTCAGCTTTCCCAGCCGGGCCACCACGAAAATGGGCGTCAGCAGCGGGACCGTCCCGCTGCGGGGACGCAGCCGAATGGCGCTGAAGCGTCTGCCGGCCTCGCGAGGTTTGAGGAAGGCAAAGTCCAAGTCGGTGTCTTTGAGGACGACGTCGGCCTCGACCTCGGTGCCGTCCTCGAGGAGGAGAGTGGTCTCCTTCACCTCGGCTTCCACCTTCATTCTGGAAGCTTGCCCTCCCGCCATTTTCCGCAACGCCCCCGAGGGGTCGATGCTGGCCGCACTGGCCAGGGTGAGCCCGGATGGGTCAATCACCACGCCCGCCACCTCCACCTTTTGTTCTTGGTCTTGCGCCTGTCCGCCGAAGCCGATTTTCAGTTTGAGGACGATGCGAATGGTGACGACGGCTTGACGGACTTGCTCGGCCGTGGCGCGTCCGGCAGCGCGGAGGTCCGTGGCCGGCGTGGCGAGCGCCCAAAGGAGTGCGGCGGACAGTGCGCAGGCTTGAAGGCGCCTCACTTGGAGGCCTGCCGGATGTCGCCCCAGGTGGGCTGAAGCTCGAGGAACAGCGTCCGGACGCCGCGCTTGACGAAGAAGGTGAGGTGGTGGGGCTTCTCGTCCTTCACCGGACGAAGCAGCGCTTCGAGTTCTTGTGCGCTGCGCACCGGCTTTCCGTCCACCGAAGCAATCAGGTCATCCGGGCGGAGCCCCCCCACGGCCGCCCAGCCGCCGGCGTCCACCTGGCTGACCAAGGCACCGGCCTCCTCTTTCGACCAACGGCGCCTCACCCGGTCCAAGTAGGAGATGTCGCGGTAGCGGAATTCGAGCACCACGTCCTGGTAGACGCGCAACTCGTTCTCCTGGCGTGGGCCTTCCAACAGAGTGACGGTCAGTACCACCGGTTTGCCGTCCCGAAGCACCGCGAATTGCGCTTTGCTCCCCGGCTTGTAGGCCCGCACCAGCGCGTCGAAGAGGTCGGCGTCCTGGGGCTCGCTGGCCTCCACCAGCGTGTCATCCACCTTGGTGATGAGGTCGCCCACCCGAAAGCCGGTGGCCTCGCCGTCGGGGTACACCTGGGTCACGCGCACGCCTTTGCGTCCCTTGTAGCCGAGGGCTGTGGCCAGCTTGGGGGAAAGCACCTGGGTGGCCATCGGGAGCCAGCCCCGCCGGGCCTCGGCGGGCGGCTCCTGAGGCGGTCGGATGCCCACCTCGACCAGCGTCAACAGCTTCTCGGCGCCGCGGTCGAAGCCGACGACCGTGGACACCGGCGCGTGGGCGCCTTTGAGGAGGTCCGCAGTGGCTTTGAGGAGGGCCTCGGGCGAATCCACTGGGTGTTGTGCGACATGGGTGATGACGTCCCCGCCGCGAAGAGAGGGGACGGCTTTGTCCGACGGCCCTCCCGGCAACAGCGTGCTCACCAGCACTCCTTTGCTGTCGGGCCGCTGCAAGTCGATGGCCTCTACCCGAGTCAGCCGGCGGACGGTGAACCCCCACTCCTTGACCTCCACTTCCTTGGCGCGGGCTTCATCTCGCAACAGCGGCGTCAACGTCAGCTTCAGCTCTTGGCTTCCACGCGCCAGCGTCAAGTTGAGCGGTGCCCCCGGCGTACGCTGAAGCAACTCATTGGTGAAAGCGGGCAGCTGGGTGTCGAAGCGCACGGTGACCGGACGACCCTCCACCGCCACCACGCGGTCGCCAGCCTTGACCCCGGCGGCGGCCGACGGCGTCCCGGGGAGGACGGCGGAGACCAGCACGCCTGTCATCGACGGGGGCGAGTTCTTCAGCAGTGGCTGAAAGACCATTCCCGTCCAGGCCCGGTCGACGTGGCCTTTGGCGATGAGTTGCTCGGCGACCACCCGGGCAAGGTCGGCGGGGATGGCGCCAGCCAGCCCAATTCCCAACTCGTTGATGCCGACAATCTCCCCGTCCAAGTTGACCAGCGGGCCACCCGAGTTGCCGGGAAAAATTTGAGCGTCGTGCCCAATCCACTTCACCACCGAGCCGACGTTTTCCCCGTCCAGCTCCAGCGCCCGGGGAATGCGCATGTCGGTGTTGGCGACAATCCCCCGCGTCACGGATTGCGAGAGGGCCAAGGGACACCCCATGGCGAGCACCGTGTCTCCCACCCGCAACGCGGAGGACTCGCCGAAATGGGCGACTGGCAGCGCTGGAGCGCCCGGCGGACGCTTGGAGAGGTCCAGCTGGATGACGGCGATGTCCGCCAGCGGGTCGGTCCCCACCAGCTTCGCCTCCAACTCCTCAAAAGTGGGGAGGATGACGCGAATGGAAGTGGCCTTACCGACCACGTGGTGGTTGGTGATGACGTGCCCGTCCGCGGAGATGATGACGCCGCTGCCCGAGGCCTGGAATTTCCGCTCGCGCCCGCCCTCGCTGTAGGCGGTCAGCACGTGGATTTGCACCAGCGCTGGGTAGACGCGCGCGATGGCTCGCTCCAGCACCGGGTCGGTGTGGGGCAGGACGGGCGCCTGCTCGGCGATGGCGAGCGGCGCAACGCACAGCGTGGCAACGACCAACCTCCAGCCAGTGGACATTCCGCGACGCTACTACGCCTCACGGCACTGGCACGAAGACCAGCAGGTGCTGCCAGGGCAGAAATTCATAGCGCTCCGCCAGCCGAAACCCGCCGAGCGCCAGCTCGGCGATGGCTTGCTCGGCAGTCATCTTGTGCTCGGGCTGGATGGGCACCGTTGGGTCCTCGGCACGAAATTCGACCAGCGCCAGTCGGCCTGCGGGCTTCAGCGCCCGACGCAGCTGGCGCAGGAAGGCCTGCGGGTCCACCGCCTCGTGGTAGACGTCGACCAGCAGCACCAAGTCCACCGCCCCGTCCGGTAGCCCGGTGCTGTCGGCGGTGGCCAGCACCGGGACCACGTTTTGGACATTGTGCCGGGCCATGTTTGCTTTGAGGAGTCCAAGCATCTCCTCTTGAATGTCGGTGGCGTACACCGTCCCGGTGGGGCCGACGCGCGCCGCAAGGCGCCAAGCGTGGTAGCCGACGCCGGCACCGACGTCGGCCACCGTCTGGCCGGGCAACACGTGAAGGGCGTGAAGCATGCGGTCCGGCTGCTCTTCCAGCTCGCGCTCTGGCCGGGTGAGCCAGCTCGCCCCTTGCCAGCTCATCGGCCGGGCAGGTGTCCTCGGCTGCGCGCGGGGGGCAGGCCCGGCATCGAGAAGCGAAGGCGGGGCCGGCCCTGGAGGTGACTGGTCGGCGCTGGACGTCCCAATGGACAGGCCGAGTGCGAAGGCGACGGCCCAGACCCAACGGCGATTCCCCTGCAGCCGCACGGCCCTAGTGGAAGATGGGGAGGTTGGTGGGCGTGGGGTTGAAGGCCAGTCCACCAACGCTGGGGGCGAAGCTGGTGAGCTGGAAAAGCGGCGACGCTGCTCCGCCGGTGGCCAGGTTGGCGGCGGTAAACCAAGACACTGTCGCACCCGCGCCCAGTGTGCCGGCGTTGGCCACGAAGAGGTCCCCGCTGTTGTCCAGCGCGAGCCCCACCGGGCAGTCCAGGCTCGGCGGAGTGCCCGTCTGCGTCAGGGTGGCGATGGGCGTCGCCGCAACGCTTCCGCCGCTCGCTTCGTAGCGCGCAACGGCCGGTCCAGCGCAGAAGGCCACCCAGACGTTGCCCTGCGCGTCGAGGGCCAGCCCATCGGGTTGGCTGGCGCCCGTCGGCGGCGTGAGAGTGACGTCCGGGCTGGGGGCAGTGTTGTTGGCCTGTATTTGCGCTGCGGGGATGCGCTCGGCGACGCCGGTGCGGTTGGCTACCCACAAATTGCCCGCGCTGTCGAAGGCGATGCCATAGGGGCAGTTGAAGGGGTTGCCGCTGATTTCCACCTGCGCCGCCCCGCCAGTCAGGGGGTAGGCAGCGATGACGTTGGAAGCGCAGTTGGCCACCCACAGGCGTCCATCGGGCCCGAGGGCCACGCCGGCCGGGCCCGAGACGGGGCCGCCGGTGACGGTCACCGCAGCCGTCAACGGCGCGGAGCTGGCCAACCCGGCCGGCGCGTAGCTGACCACGCTGTCCGGAGGGCCAAGCTGAGACGTCCAGAGGGTGCCGCTCGCGTCGAAGGCGACGGCCTGGACCGCGCCGGAGGTGGTGGGGGTGATGCTGGGGGTGCCCTGGACTTGGAGGTCCCCCGGGGTAAAGCCCTCAAGGCCCATGCCTCCGGCGACCCAGAGGTAGCCGTACCCGGGGACGGGTGCGTAAGTCACCGTCACGCTGGCCATCGCATTGGCCACCACGGTCACCGGCGCGGGCGCCGCGGTGGACTTGGAGTTGACGACGGGGTTGGTGCTGTCGCCGATGTCCGCGCCCGTCACCGTGTAGGCGCCAGGTGAGAGGCCCACCAGCGTGGCGGTGTTGGTGGTGGACACCGCCTGCGAGTAGCCATTGGGGCCACTGACGGTGAGGGTGGCCGGCGCCGTGGTGGGCAGGTCGGTGACAGTCACGGTGAGCGTCCCGGTGGTGGCGGTGCTGACGGTGAGGGTGGCCGTATTCACCACCGTGCAGCCGGTGCCGCAGGGGGCGCTGGCCTTCAGCGTCGCGGTGCCGCCGCTTTCACCTAAGGAAGGGGGCTGGTAGCTGGTTTCGACGTCGGAGACGGGAGCCAGGGCGCCGGGTCCGGTGAGAGTCCACGCCACCGGGGAGGTGGCGCCGCCGCTGAGGTACGCCTGGAAGGTGGTGGCGGTGCCTCCGGTAGCGACGCTCAGGGTCGCCGGCGAAATAACGACTGCCGGCCCAGCGGCCCCGTTGCTCCCGCAACCGACCGTCCAGATGCTGCACAGGGTGCATCCGACGACAACGGCTGATGCGCGCATGCGGGCTCCTCATGACAGGGGGGAGGCGGCAGCCATCCTCCCCGAGGGACAACGACAGCTTGATTTCAGCCAAGGGTCAAACCCACAGCGGAGCGGGGAGTTTAAGGCAGCGCACGGCTCAACCCCAGAGTGCTCTCAGTTGGGCGAGGCAACAGCGGGGTTGATACTGGCTGGGGCGCGCGTCGAAACGCGCGCCAGCGCCCACACCGAGATGCAGCCCGCGGGCAGGCACAGCGCCCACAGGGTGACGGGGCCAAGGTGCTGAAAGACGAGCGTGCCGAGCCAGGGGCCGAGGCTGAAAGCGACACCGAAGGCCATGGTGTAGAAGCCCAAATATTCGCCCCGTCGGGCGGGTGGCGCGAGCTCAGAGATGTAGGCGGACATGGTGGGGAAGAGAATCATCTCCCCGGCAGTCCACACCAACACCGTTGCCACCACCGCCGGCAGCGAGTGGGCGATGGCCAGCGCGGCAAACCCCAGCGTGGCGAGCAGGGCGCCGATGGCCAGCGTTCGACCGAAGGGCCAATGCCCGGTGAGGGTGTTGAGGCGCACCTCGGTGAGGACGATGACCAGGGTGTTGACGGCGAACAGACTCCCGTACACCGACGGGCGAAACCCGAGGGTGTCCACCAGGTAGAGGGGCATGGTGGAGACGTGCTGGAAGAAGACCATCAGAACCGGGAGGAGTGCCGCCAGGACGTAGAGCAGTTTGCCGTCCCGGAGCGCGGTGCCGGGCTGGACGGCGGTTGGGTCATGAAAGTGCCGTGGCGCGCGGAAGGGGATGACGCTCAGCACCAGTCCGGCGACGAGCGAGGTCGCCGCGTCGACCCAAAACAGAGCGCGAAACGAGGACTCGGCGAGGAAGCCGCCCAAGGCGGGACCGACGCTCATCCCCAAGTTGACGGCCAGCCGGTTGAGCGCAAAAGCCTGGCGCCGCCGCTGCGGCGGAGCGAGGTGGCTGACCAGCGCCATCGTCGCCGGGCGCACCGGCTCGCTGGCGAATGCGAGGAGCACCATCCCGAAGAGAATGGACGCGTAGGAATGAAACAGCGGGACGGCCATCAGCACAGCCGCGCTGGCGAAGAGAGACGCCTTCACCATGCGCAGCTGGCCCCAGGCATCTCCCAGCCTCCCGGCGATGGGAGACCAAACCAGCGCTACCGCGCCATAAACGGCAATTGCGAAACCAGCTCGCGTGGCGGCAAGGCCCCGGTCGCGGGTGAGAAACAGCACCAGGAAGGGCATCACCATGGTGCCGGCACGGTTCACCAGCGTCGCCAGTGCGATGAGCCAGGACTCGCGCGGCAGGCCGGCGAGGTCCTTCCAGGGATTGAGGGCCGACCACCGCATGGCAGGGCCGCTGGCTACCCTCCTCCAGGCCCGGCTGTCGAGCACCCCCCGAGGTGCTGTGGGACGAAGGGAGGCGGCCCGGCTGCGCGGAAGCTGAGTTAGCCTCTGCGCCGTCCGTGAGCGAGCTCGACGTCAAAGCGACGCTGATGCTGCTGGTTGGCCTGCTCCTGGCAGTCGTCCTGCTGGCCACCCTGGCCCGGCGCCTCGCCGTGCCGTACCCGATTCTCCTGGTCCTCGGCGGGCTGGGGCTGGCCTTGGTGCCCCAGGTGCCGCAGGTGCACCTCGACCCGGACTTGGTGCTGGTGCTCTTCCTTCCGCCGCTGCTCTACGCCGACGCCTATGAAATGTCCTGGCGGGACGTTCGTCGCAACAAGCGGGCCATTAGCCAGCTGGCCATCGGACTGGTGCTGGGCACCGTCCTCGCGGTCGGGCTGAGCGTCCATGCGCTGATTCCAGGGATGCCACTGGCGGTGGCCTTCGTCCTTGGCGCAGTGCTGTCGCCGACCGACGCCGTGGCCGTCTCCGCCGTCGCCCGGCAGGTGGGGCTGCCGAGCCGGGTGGTGGCCATCCTCGAGGGGGAGAGTCTGTTGAACGACGCCTCTGCGCTGGTGGCCTACCGGTTCGCGGTGGCGGCGGTCCTCACCGGGACGTTCTCGCTCGGGCGGGCCGCGCTGGGCTTCGTTTGGGTGTGCGTGGCGGGCGTCGGAGCGGGGTTGGCAGTCGGCTGGGTCATCCTTCAAGTCACCAAGTCCATCCGCGACCCCTTCATCCTCATTCTCTTCTCCCTGGTATGTCCGTACCTGGTGTGGCTGCCAGCGGAGGCCCTGGGAGGCTCCGGTGTCCTGGCCGTCGTCAGCGCCGGCCTGTATGCCGGCTATTACGCCCCTGTCGTGCTGCGGGCCGATGCACGCTTGCCAGCCAGCGCGGTCTGGGAAACCTGGGTGCTGTTCCTCAACGGACTGGCCTTCATCCTGCTGGGGCTTCAGCTGCGCGGCGTGGTGTCGGGCTTCGTTGGGGGCCGGCTTTGGTCGATGGTGCTGCTCAGCCTTCCCATCTGCCTGGTGGTGATGCTGGTCCGCATCGTCTGGATTTTTCCAACCGCCTACCTTCCGCGCGTTCTCATCCCCAGCATTGGGCGGAAGGACCCGATGCCGCCCACCTCACAGCTTTTCGTCCTCGGTTGGGCCGGCATGCGAGGCGTGCTGTCCCTGGCCACCGCGCTGGCGCTGCCACTCACCAGCCGCCTCGGGACGCCCTTCCCCTACCGTGCTGAGATCATCTTCATCACCTTCGCCGTGGTGCTGGTGACGCTGGTGGTGGAGGGCCTGACGCTCGCACCGCTCATCCGCGCCCTGCGCGTCACCGGCGATGGCGACCAAGCGCTGGAGGAACAGGCTGCTCGACTGGCGGCGGTGAAGGCCGGGCAAGCTCGGTTGCGCGCCCTGCTGGGCGAGCCGTGGTTGCCCCGCGCTCGCGCCGAAGCGCTGCAGACGGCGCTGGAGGAGCGCCGGCAGCGTCTGGAAGCCAAGGTGGCGCAAGGCCTGGACGCGGAGAAGGGGACGGGAGACGACTACCGCCGATTGATGCGCGAGCTGATTGAAGCGCAGCGCCGTGAATTGGTCCGCCTGCGCAACGAAGGCGCAATTGGAGATGAAGTGCTGCATCGGATTGAGTCCCAGCTGGACATCGAAGAGGCGCGCGTCGCCTAGCGGGCGGCTGCGAACTCCGTGCTTCGGGTCACTCGCCTTGGAAGGGTTGGCCTTTTGATGCTCGGCCTACTCTCCGGCTGTCGGAAGCAGGAAACGGCTGCCCCGGTCGCTCCCCGTGCGCCCCGCGCGCTCTCGGCCGTCGAAGTCAGGGCGCTGCTTCCGGAGGACCTCCCCGACGCCGAGGGCTGGGCGCGGGACCTCCGGGCTGCCTTCGCGGCGGCCCGGGTGCCCTCGGACTTGGAGCACGTCTGCGGCGCGGTGGCCATCCTCCAACAGGAGTCCGGCTTCCAAGTGGACCCTCCGGTTCCCGGCTTGGCCGAGATGGTGCAGACGCGCCTGGACGCGATGGCCTCAAACTTTGGGCCGCCGGGACAGTCCGCGGTTCGAGGTTTGTTGGCCGAGAAAAAGCCGGGGGACACGAAGACGTTCGCCCAGCGGCTCCGGGGTCTGCACACCGAACGGGACCTGGATTTGCTGTTTCGGGACATGCTGGCCGCCGCGCATGCCAAGCACCCGGTGGCCTACCGCGCCGCCGCGCTGTTGGATGGCATTTTCCGCAAGGCGCGGCTGGAGGACTTGAATCCGGTGGGCACCGCCGGGTCGATGCAGGTCAGCGCCCGCTGGGTCCTCACCCAGGACCCCGGCCAGTTTGCCGACACTGACGCCGTCCGGGATGCCCTCTTCACCCGGGCTGCCGGGCTGCGATGGGGCGTCCAGCGTCTTTGGGGATATCCAGCGCATTACCCCCGTCCGTTGTTTCGCTTCGCGGACTACAACGCCGGCGAGTACGCCTCGCGCAACGCCGCTGTCCAGCGGGCCCTCAGTCGCCTCACCGGGCAACCGTTGGCCGTCGATGGAGACCTGCTCGCCTACGACGTCCACGGAGAGGCTCGCGACGAGGAGAGCGACTCGACTGCGGGCGCTTTTTGCCTTTGCCAAGGGACAGCCGGGACTGAGCGCCGCCGACGTCCGGCGGGATGTCCGCCTGGAGAAACAGGCGGCCTTTGACGCCAGCCCCACCTACCGCGCCGTCCAGGCCGGCTACCAGGCCCGTTTCGGGACGGCCCTCCCTGCAGCCGAGCTTCCGGACGTTGAGCTGTCGAGCCCCAAGCTGAAGGGCAGATACACGACGGCCCGCTACGCCCGCGCGGTGAATGCGCATTTCCGTGCCTGCGTCGACCGCGGCGGGGCGGTGGCGCAGTGAGGCCCAACCGGACAGGCGCGCGCCGCCTGGCCTTGGCTGGTGTAGGGTGGAGCCAACCCGGCATGTCCAGCGAGAGCGACGTTTCAGCCTTCCGCACGGTGCCTCGCACCGGCGTCATTTTCGTCACCACCGAAGCGCAGAAGCGCGGTTTCACGCCGCAGGACGTGTCCTGGTGCAACCTCGGGCAGGGCCAGCCGGACACCGGAGAGTTGCCGGGCGCACCGCCGCGGGTGGGGACGGTGTCCATTGACCCGGCCGACCAGGAATATGCCCCGGTGGCTGGCCTGTGGGAACTGCGGGAAACCATCGCCGCCCATTACAACCGCCTCTACCGTCGAGGCCTCCCATCTCAATACTCGGCGGAAAACGTCAGTGTCTCCGGAGGCGGCCGAGCGGCCCTCACCCGGGCCGCGGCCAGCCTGGCGCCCGTCAACCTGGGCCACTTCTTGCCGGACTACACGGCCTACGAGGAGTTGCTCGACGCCTTCAAAGGCTTCATTTCCATCCCCATCCTTCTGGACGCCGAGCGCGGCTACGAATTTCCCGTGGAGGAGCTCCGCAAGGAGGTGCTTGGGCGCGGTCTGTCGGCCCTCCTCATGTCCAACCCGGCCAACCCCACCGGGAAGGTGGTGGGTGGCGGCGCGCTCGACGCCTGGGTGCACCTGGCGCGCGCACTGGACTGCGCGCTCCTCATCGACGAGTTTTACGCGCACTACGTCTGGACGACTCCGCCCGCCGCGCGCAGCGCCGCGGCCTTCGTCCGCGACGTCAACCGAGACCCGGTGGTCCTCTTCGACGGACTGACCAAGAATTGGCGCTACCCGGGTTGGCGCGTCACTTGGACGCTCGGTCCCAAGTCCGTCATCGACGCCGTTGCCAGCGCTGGCTCCTTCCTCGACGGCGGGGGCAGTAAGCCGCTGCAGCGTGCGGCGATTGCCCTTTTCGGGCCGGCCCACGTCGAGCGCGAGCTACAGGCCATCCACACGGCCTTCCGTCCCAAGCGGGAGCGTCTCCTCGAGGGGCTTCGGGAATTGGGGATGCGCGTCAACCCCGCCCCGGAAGGCACCTTTTACGTCTGGGCGGACTTGTCCGAGCTGCCGCCTCCCCTCTCGGAGGGCATGGGCCTTTTCCGCGCGGCGCTGGAACACCAAGTCATCACCGTGCCGGGAGAGTTTTTTGACGTCAACCCCGGCAAGCGCCGGCGGGGCCGGGTGTCGCGCTTTAAAAACCATGCCCGCTTCAGCTTCGGACCACCGATGGAGGTGTTGGAGCGAGCCCTCGAGCGGCTGGGCGCGATGGTTCGGGCGCGGGCTGCCTGAGGGGCCCGTGTCCGCCCCGGGGGCTTGGGTTGGGTCGGAAGGGGCCCGGGCGCCACCCGTCCCAAGCTTGACGTGCTTCTCAGCGGTTGACAGCCTCCGCCCGGCGGTGGGAAGGGGCAGGCCATGGGCGACCAGGACCTGCCAGTGACGGTGGCGGTGACTCGGTCCGACGGCAGCGTGGAGCACGTGCGCGTCGGAACGGCCATTCGCCAGGGAGAGGGCTTCAGCCTCCGGCTCGGGGAGATGGAAATTGGCGGCTCGGCCAAGCCAGCGGAAACTCGCCGGCGCGCGCCGCCGAGCGCTGCCGGGGATGCCCCGTCCGTCTTCCCGCCCTATGGGCGAAGCAAGGGGGCTCCCATCCACGGGGCCAGCATTCAGGACTTGGAATTCTACGCCAACGGTGCGCGGCGCACCCTGGGCGACCCGAGCAAGGCCCGCTTTCATGAGAAAGAGCGTGTGCTCCTTGCCGTCATTGAGGCCGAGCTGTCCCGCCAACGGGACGAGCCCACCAGCGACGGCGGCATGCCCCCGCCAGGCGACGACGACGCGCATTAAGCTGGGGCACCGGCTGTTGCCGGCCGCCGCAACGTTGCCTTCTTCCAGAATGGGGCCCCGGGGTGCCCGTCTGCGCGAGGTCGGCCTCCGAAGCCGAAGGCCGCTGATTCGAATCCAGCATCGCGCGCTCCGCAAGCAACCCCAAGTCGCCTCGGGAGGTGAGTCACCGAACACCAGGCCCGAAGGCCCTCTCCATGATTGAGGAGCCGATTGCGAGACCCGCTTGACCATGTAAGGACTATTCCTTACCATTTGGGCCTTGGAGATATCAGATGCCCGTCCTTGAAGAAGTCAGCACCATCACCGCCAAAGGCCAGACGACTGTTCCGAAGGCTGTTCGCCAGGTACTGGGCGTCGACGTTGGCGACCAGATTGCTTTTCGCGTTAATGGGCAGCAGGTGACGGTCGTGCCCGCTGGCGCAGTCCACGAGGACCCCGTGGTCGGAAAGTTCCTTGAGTTCATCGCCAAGGACATCGCGCAGCATCCAAACTCGGTGAAGGCACTGTCTAAGAACTTCGCGTCGCGTATGGCAAACCTTCTTAAGGGCAAGAAGGTCGATCTTGACGCGCCTATCGACGGCGACGTCGCCCTTTGACCGATGCAGGTCAACGGCTGGGAGCTCTTCGCTCATCCCCTCCTCCTCGACCAACTCGAAAAGCTGATGGGCGCGGTCGAGAAGGAGAAAGCGAAGAAGCCGAAAGACTATCAGAGCAGCGCGAGCTTCAAGGTGCTGGCGGCCCTCAACGACCTGATGTTCGCTACCATCCCGGCCAATCCCGGCCGGCCGGAACACCGGCAGGGGGCCACTTTGGGCGCAGACCGGAAGCACTGGTTTCGAGCGAAGTTCGGTGGACAGCGGTTCCGGCTCTTTTTCCGGTTCGATTCGAAGGCCAGGGTGGTCATCTACGCTTGGGTGAACGACTCGACCACCCTGCGCGCCTACGGTTCCAGGGCCGACGCGTACGCAGTGTTCAAGAAAGATGCTCGACAAAGGCGACCCGCCAGATGACTGGGACGCGCTCTTGAAAGCGGCCAGGGCCACCGAAGCAGTTGCCCGTCTTGAGAGGGCGAAGGTGACTAAGCCTCTCGAGTCGAAAAGGAAAGAGTCACTCTGAACGCTCTCGGTCTTGCGACGCCGCGGCAGGCCTCAGGGGCCACGCGCAGCAGCTGCGCAGCTTCGCGAACGCTCAGAAGCGCGAGCGGACCGTCCGAAATAGAGCAGCGGCGGCCCCTCCCCTTCCGTTCAGCACCGCCGTCGGCCGGGCCGCCGGACCGGGGTGAACACCGGGTGAACAGAAACGTCGTCCGAGGAGTCTTTGGGCGTCCAGTTGTCCGGGGGGCCCTGCCCCACTCCCTGTACTTGTGAATGGTTGGACGAGTGCGGACGATGGTGGACAGTCGATGGGGCTGCCTCCGGAGCCGAAGGGCACTGGTTCGAGTCCAGTCTCGCCCGCTCGTACAAGCCCTCGGAGTGCTTCGGTTCGGACGGGGCGCGGACCGCCCAGTCGGCCAGGCGTGAGGTATTGCTTGCCCGCGGGGTGAGCCACCGCAATGTGTGCCGCGTGTACGAGCTCTACGACGCGACGACCAGGGCCGGAGTGCCAATCCACTTCCTCACGATGGAGCTCCTGGAAGGGGAAACGCTGACCCAGCGCATTTCCCGACAGGGTCGTCTGACGACAACCGAGGCGCTCCCCCTGGTGCGGCAGCTGTGCGAGGGGCTCGCTGCGGCGCATGCCGAGGGCGTCATCCACCGCGACTTCAAGAGCGGAAACGTCATGCTGGTGCCGCGTCGTGGAGGGCCCGCGGAAGCCTCGGCGACCCCGATGCGCGTCGCCATTACGGACTTCGGCATTGCGCGCGCGGTGCAGGCCAGTGGCACTGAGACGGGAGCAGAGCGGCTGACGGGCGGTGCGAGCGCGCTTGGGACACCCGAGTACATGGCGCCTGAACAAGTGAGCGGCAACGCAGTGACGCCGGCCACGGACATCTACGCTCTGGGCGTTGTCCTCTATGAGATGGTGACTGGGGAGCTGCCCTTCACCGGGGAAACGCCGCTCGCCATCGCCGCCAAGCTCGAGTCTGCAAGCTTCTCCGCCACGGCCCATTTCACTGCGTACTCGTTGACGAGGCGCGTTCCGTCCTCCCCCCATCAGCACCTCGAAGTCGTGGAGCGTGTTGTGGTCCGGTGACCACTCTGTCTCGGTAAGGCCGCACAGGTAGCGAGCCGGCGCGTAGTGACGGATGAGGTCTTCCGCTTCGCGCAACGTCATTTGGCGCGTGGCTTTCAGGACTAAAGCCCCCAACAGTGCGCGTAGGTGCGGCGGTCGGCCCGCTGAATTCTTCACCTTGCTCAGCCGAATTCCCTCGACCAGGTCCAGCAGCTCGGTCCAGTCGATTTGGTCGGCCAGCAACACCAACCGGTGGTTCTCCTCGATTGGAATGGTGGGACGTTTTGAGCGCGCGAACAGCTCCGCTTGTCGGCTGCCGCCGCCGAGCTTCTTGGCCATGCGACCTCTCCTGTTGGGTCACCACGGACGCTGGTGACACAGCCGACGAAAGTTGTCGATCCCCCTGGCCAACTGATCGATCTTGCTGCGGGATTTCACCCCGCAGCGCTCCTGCTCAGCGGGGACACCCCCCAGAATTACCGGACAAGCTGTAGACTAGGGAAATGATCAACCTCTCTTGATTAAGAAACTTAAGGAACGTCGATTCAGGAAGCGCGTCGAGGGAGCGGACGAGTCGACAGTTGCTGACGCGTCTGGGTCTGATTGCTAACGAAAGCCATCTCGGAGAAATCCTTCTGGGTCGGAATTGCCGCACCCGGGTGAAGCATCTAGGCGGCGGGGCGTTGAAATCCTTCGCGGTTCGACGCCGCGTTGACTGTCGAGCAGGTTCTACCTGGGTGCGAGGGCATGCCCAGCCTCGGGAAGAGCAATGCCATGGGCGTCCATTCCATTTCCCAGCAGATTGAAATGTTCGTCAGGATTCTCCATCCACTCTCGTAGGACCTTGGCGATGGCGGAGGCGTGGAAGCCGTCGATGACCCGGTGATCGAGCGTGGCGTTCACGCTCATGGTCCTCCCCACAATCACGCGTCCATTCTCCACCAGCGGGTGCTCCATCACCTCGCCGATCGCGAAGAGGATGGGCACTCGTGAGAATGGCACGAGAGGTGCGTAGGCAGTATCGAGTCCCAGGCTGCCGACGTTGGTAATCATCAAGCTGCCGAACGGATCCGAAGCGATTCCGAGCGCATGGAGATCCAGGTTGAGCGTGAAGCTGAAGAAGGAAAGCACTTTGAGGAACGGCCGGAGGAGCAGATAAGGAATATTCTGGAACGTTGCGCGTGTCTTCTCGAGCGCGGGGTCCTTTCGGAGCCGCACCAGGTTCACCTTCGTCTCGAACTCGTCGACGATCTCCAACAGCGTCTTGCGCTCGAGGTCGTAGAGCGTTGCGCCGGAGAGATCGACTTTGTCCTCGCCTTCGTCGGTCATCAGTACCTGGAAGAACACGCCGATGCGCTGCCGCAGGTAGATGCGGTTCCAGCGGAGGATGGCGTTCGCCTCGGGGCACTGCTCGAGCGCCATCGCGGATGCCTTGGCCATTAGGTGGCTGACGGTGAGCCTCCGACCGGTCCGCGCACGAAACCGCGCGATGTAATCGTGCGCCTTGTCCATCCGCAGGATGATCGTTCCGTAGACCGAAGGGTCGTAGGCCGTTCGCCACGTTCCGAGCGCGATTTTTCGAAAAGACGAGAGGCCCCTCTTCTTGACCAGCGGCAGGTTCCCCATGTCCCCGGACCGTACACCGTCCGCAGTTTTGGGGCTTCCAGCTTGTGCCTCGCGCACCTCGTGCCTCGGATTCGGCCTGCAGTCCTGTCTACGCATATGAATGGAACCGCTCCCACGCACCTAGCCAAGCTCTCCGCGGTCGCAGAGGTCACAGACGGTCGCCGTGCACAGGTTCAGCCTGGCGGCGACTTCCCGGATGGACAGGAGCGGCTCAGCCGCCAAGACCAGCAGCCCCCGTTCGTCCGCTCCGGGTCCCGCGGTGGTCCCGATGCTTCGCGTCCAGGGGCGTCTATGGCGTCCATCGTCTCGGCTGCTTGCAGACGGAAGCTGCCAACGGGCATGGTCAGGAAACCCCATGACTCGCCTCGTGCACCTCAGCGACATTCATCTGCAAATCGACTGGAGGCAGCGCTCGCTCTCGAGTTCCGGCTGGCGTGGGGCGCCCGGGCGCTTCGAATTGCATGCGCTCGGACGGCTGAGGCGCTTCCACGGCGTCCATGACCGCATCCGTCATCTCATCGACAAGGCCCTCGGACGCGAGCCGCACCATGTGCTGCTGACGGGAGACCTCACGGCCCTCGGAGACGAGGTCGAGTTCGCCCACGTCCGTTCGCTTTTCGCACCCCTCCTCGTGGAGGGCCGTCTCACCGTCATCCCGGGGAACCACGACCGGTACACGGATGCGCCAGGTTCGCGCGTCTTCGAGCGCACGTTCGCTAGCGAATTGAAGACTGAGCTACCTGAGCACGCCGACGCACGGGGCTACCCCTTCGTGAAGCTCGTGGGCAAGCGCTTGGCGCTCGTCGGACTCGATAGCACTCGCGTTAACGGCTGGGGGCACTACTTCGTCGGGAGGCTAGGTCAGCAGCAGCTCGGCAGGCTCACGCGTGTCCTCGACGACCCGCGTCTTGCAGGACGCACCGTGGTGGTACTGACGCACCACGGACTGGCCGGTCCTTCAGGCAAATTCGACTGGCGAGAGTCAGGGCTTCTGGACGCAACCCAGTTCTCGCGCGTTTTGCATGGGCGTGAGGTCGTCGTAGCGCACGGTCACTCCCACCATCGCTACTGGCACCGGGCGCGTGCTGGCGCTCCTCACACCTTCGGTGGCGGAAGCTCCACCGAAGGCGCAGCCGCCGGCTTCTGGCAGTTGGACATCGACACTCACCGGCTGCTCGAGGCTACCGTCCACCCGCTTGCATGACGACTGCGAACGTCGGGCAGCCAAAAAAACAGCGCCCAGAAGGCTCCCGCCATCCCTAACCCGGTGAGCACGTCGATGACGTAGTGCTGCTTGGCCGTCAGCGTCGAGACGGCGACGGCTGTCGCCCAGGACAGCCATACGGCGAACAGTCGCGGCGGGTGCCGCCACAGCGAGAACGCCGCCAGGTAGGAACTCGCCACGTGCATGCTCGGCAGGCAGCTGGTCGGAAGGTCGACGTGGCGCAGAAACCTGAGGGCGGAGACAGTGATGCCCGCACCCCCAATGGGGAAGGCGTCGCGCGGGAACGTAGTTGGCCATAGGAGGTGGACGGCGGAGCCCGTGACGAGGAGCACGAAGTAGGCCCGGACGAAGCGCTTCACCTGAGTCCAGCTGGCACACAGTAGAAACGCACTCGCGACCAGGAGGTAGTCGGAGAAGTAAATCCACACGGTGGCTGGGACGAATGGCACCGCCGCATCGAAGAACGTCCAGCGAAGCAGGCGCGGCGACTCGATGAGCCAATGGTTCGGCACCAGGTAAACAACCGCGTTCACCAGGCTGGCGGCGAGGGCAATCGCGAGCTTTGAGATGAACGAGATGTGGTCGCGCTCTGGAATTTCTCAACCTCGTCAAGCGGCCAGGGGCGTGTCCGCGGCGAAGGCCCCGAGTCGTTGAAAGGAGAATAATCCCTTGGGGAGAAGCACGCGTCGAAGGCAACGGTCCAAGAAACTCCTCTCGATGGTCATCTGGTCTCCGGAGAGCCGAGATGCTTGACCTTCAACGAGGAAGTCATGGCTTCGCTGGACAGGTTATGGCGCGCTCAAGACGGTGTGAGGCCGACGCGCTGTCGAGGCCTCGATTGCCGCCCGCTCGGAGCTCGTGAAATTCCCCTCCGACGGCACGCCTTGCTTCAGTTTCTTGCGAAGCATGCACCAAGGCGTGCTCGATGTTGTCAATCAGTCCTAGGTAAGTCCCAAGTGACTGCCCCTTCCAAGTTGATGCTCGCGGGGTAGGTACCTCCCGCGTCGGGGACGTCGAACGTGGTGATTTTGCCGTCGCGACTGCGCACAAGATTGGGCGCACGCGCGTGCCCTGGGCGTCACCAGTGTCCCCCACCTTCGTCGCCGGCGGTCGCGCAGTCGTCGGCGCCCAGCCATACGAAACGCTGGAGCAGCTGGTCCAACTCGCTGGCGCCAAGCGCCTGACAGTGAAAGCGCCTGAGACATCCTAGGAGACCTGACGTGGCCACCCCCCCTGATCGCCAGGGAGCTGCAAGCCGGCTTTCGCCAGGCGCTGCAGGATGCCAAGCGGATGCGCCATGAGTACCTCACCCTCGAACGAGCGCCACCCTGCGTCTCGCCGTCCAGCGTTGAAGGTCCTCCGGAATCTCGCCTTCCATCGCTTCACCACCTGTCCGCAGCGTGCTCAACCGCGTCTTAGGGGCAATGCCGTTCAGTTAAGGCCCATTGGGCTGGCGCGGCTGATCGCCACGCCAAGCCAGCGTCCGATCTGCACAAAGGGGCCGTCGATGGTTCTGATCCGGCATTAGGCTCAAACGTCCCTGAGTGATCGGCATTGGTCTTAGGGGGTCTTAAGGGGTCTTAAGGGTGGCCCGACTTCAAAGGGGTGCGGGATACGTAGACATTGGCCGTCAGCTTCGGGTCCCGGCGGCGCAGCACCTTCCGGACGACATGAACAGCCGCCCCAGCTTGGCATCAGAAGGCGTCCTTGCCTTTCGCCTGCCGAGCGCTCCTACGCCGCTGTCTTGGGGGCCGCGTACAGCGCGGCAATTTCAGCCTTCAACCAGCGGAGCACTGCCGGGCGGCGGAGCTTGAGCGTGGGGGTAATGAGGTCGGGGTAGTCGGTGGGCGTTCCGGGAATGACGAGCAACCGCTTCGGCTTCTCGTAGTCCGAAAACGCGGACAGCGGCTCCAGGGCCACTGGCAGCAGGGCCTGGGCTGGGTCATGCCCCTCGGCAGCAAGCCGGGACAGGTGCTCGCGGGAGACGAAGACGGCGGCGGTCACGTAGGCGTATCCGTCTCCCAGCAGCACCGCCCCTTCAAACGGTTTCGTCGAGGCAATGGCCGTCTCCAGCGGCTCGGGCGGAATTTTTTTCCCGGTGGAGAGCACCATGAGGTGCTTCTTGCGTCCCACAACCCGCAGCCAGCCCTCGGCGTCCAGCTCCGCCAAGTCGCCCGTCTTGAAGAAGCCGTCCTCGGTGTAGGCGCCGGCGCCATCCTCCGCTTCGAGGTAGCTGGTGAGCAGGAGGGGCCCGCGCAAGAGCAGCTCGCCGTCCTCGGCGAGCCGCGCTTCGTGGTCAGGCGTCAATAACCCCGCGACGCCTGGACGACGCGGGCCCTCGAACAGGTTGGAGGAAATCATCCCTGCGGTCTCGCTCATGCCGTAGAGCTCGACCATCGGGATGCCGAGCGCCTCGAAGAAGCGAAACAACGCCTCGGAGGAAGGAGCGCCCCCGGCGAAGACTCCCTCCACGCGACCCCCGAGCGCGGCGCGCACCTTGCGTCCCAGCAGGGCGTCGGCGACCAGCGTCAGAAGCCCATCCCCAAGGCGCGGCGTGTGGTCGACACGCACGCGGTTGGCCGCCTTGAGGGCACGGTAGACGAAGCGGCGGAGCGGCCCGGGCAGCGCGTCCACCTGCTCCATGGCGCGCATGCGGATGCGCTCGTAAACCAAGGGGACGGAGAAGAGGTAGGTCGGGTGGAGCGCCAGGGCGCTGAGGAGGTCATCGCGGTTGGCGATGAGCAACAGCGTGTGCCCCTGGGCCACCGCCAGCACAAATTGGTCGTGCCCGGCGATGTGCCCGAAGGGCAACAGGTGCAAGCCGACGTCGGCCTCCGTGCGCCGGGTGGCCGCCCCGCCGGCGTCGAGAGCGCGGACGATGGTACCGTGGCAAAGGCGCACCCCCTTCTGCCGTCCGGTGGTGCCGCTGGTGAAGAGGAGTAGGAAGGGGTCTTCCTCGCGCAGCGCCGCGGCGCGGGCTTCGAAGTCGGCCCTTGTCAGACTGGCAGCACCTTCGCCGAGGACGGAGGCAAGCGTCACCGCGCGGACACCCTCGGGAAGAGCACCGGCAGCCAAGGGCTGGGCGGAAACCACCGCCACCAGCCCCTTCCGGGCGAGGTCCGCGGCGACGGGAGCAAGCTTCGCCCATTGCTCTGGCGTGGAGACGAAGGCGATGCGTGGCTTCACGCGCAGAGCAATGTCGACAACCGGTGCGCTGCCCAGGCTGGCGAAGAGCGCGGCTGGCTCGGCACGGAGCAGCTGGCTGGCCACTGCCAGCGCCTGCCACTCCGGGGAGTTTTCGGCCAGCAGCAGCACCCGTGTGCCCGGGCCAACCCCCGCCGACTCGAGGAATGCCGCGGCGCGGCACACCATGTCCCGAAAGTCGGAGAAGCGCACCTGGCGTGGCGGTGCGCCGCGCTGCGCTGGGTCCAGGAAGCGAAACAAAAGGCGGTCCGGTACCCGGCGCGCGGTGTCGGATAAGAGGCCCGGGACCGTGCGTGCCTGAAAGCGGGCAATCGGAAGCGTGCGGCCCATACACAGCTCCGGGAGAGAGCGGAAGAGGTCTCAAGAACCTTGCAAAGGCCGAGCCGCGGCGCTTGCCAGCTGGGCTCCATTCGCTATGCGCTCGACGGAACGTCTCGGAATTACAAGGGACGACCCCGCTCTTCCACATTTTTCGGGTGGAACGGCTGGAAAATTTGGAAGCGCAAGAAGGTCTGGAACGCTCAAAATCAGCGCACAAAACTCCGACTGGATGGGACCGTTGGGAGACTCTGGCCCAGCCTGGTTGCCCCAAGCCGACGAGCACGGCGCCTCGTCAGCCCGCCACCTGGTGGGGCCTTTGTCGCTGCGAGCGTTCCTAATAAGGGACGTAGGGCGCTCGCTTGTGCTCCACCCACTCGCGCACCGAGGGCCTGGCCCATTGGGCCTCGACGTACCGTTGGACCTTTCTTGGCGCCGGGTGGGCATTCCACAACAGGCGAAGCAGCATCAGCGCGAAGTCGGCATCGGCGATGCAGAAGGCGGAAAAGAGCGTCGTTCGCTCCGGGGAGATGAGTGCGTCGGCGACCGCCAGCAGCCGCGCTGCCGAGCCCTGGGCGGCGGTGGAGAGCGGCGCGACGTCCATTTCCTCGTAGAAGAGGGTCGGGGTGGGCCGCTCCTCGCGAATGGGCACTAGGTCGCTGCGCACCCAAGACATCAGCTGTCGGGCCCGGGCTCGCTCGCGCACGTCCTGCGGAAAGAGAGGTGGATGGCCCGGATGGGGGAAGGTCTCCTCCAGGTACTCCGCGATGGCGCTGCTCTCTGAGAGCGTCCAGCCCTGGTGCCACAACACTGGGACGCGTCCGGTGAGTGAGGCGGCCACGGCCTCGGGGCGGCGATGCTCCCTGCGGTGCAGCGCCACTTCTTCAACGTCAAAGTGAAGCCCCTTCTCCTTCAGCGCGACAAAGGCGCTGAAGGCGTAGGGGCTCGTCCAAAAGGCGTCCACGCTGAGGCGCAGTTCGGCCATCGGCAACCTCTCAACTCGTCGCGGTCAGTTCCACCGCCGGCGCCAGCAGCTTGTACACCACCGGCGTGACGACGCGGGTCAGCACGGTGGACGTCACCAGGCCCCCGATGATGACCAGCGCCAGAGGCGAGTAGAGCGAGCTGCCTTCGAGAGCCAGCGGGATGAGGCCGCCCAGTGCGGTCAGGGTGGTGAGCAGGATGGGGACGAAACGCGTCTCGCCCGCCTCTTCAATGGCCTGGTCCAACGGGACGCCCTTGGCCCGAAGCTGGTTGGTGAAGTCCACCAAGAGAATGCTGTTTTTCACTTCGATGCCCAGCAGGGCCACAAAGCCGATGGTGGCGGTGAAGGACAGGGTGTTGCCGGAGAGGAAAAGCGCCAGCACGCCGCCGATGATGCCCAAGGGGATGACGCTGGCCACGATGAGGGTACTCTTGAAGGTGCGGAATTCAAGGACCAACACCGCCAGGACGCCGAAGGCGGCGACGATGATGGCCGAACCCAGGCCCCCGAAGCTCTCCTGCCGGCTTTCAATTTCGCCGGCCGCCACCAGGCGGTAGCCCGCCGGCAACTGGAGTTGAGCGAGTCGGCTGAGGACGGCGCGCGTCACGCGGTCGGTGTTGTAACCGGTGGCCACGTCGGAGGTGACGGTGACGCTTCGCTCCTTGTTGAAGTGGTTGATGGTGGCCGGGGACGCCTCGAATTCGAGCGCGCTCAGCTGCCCAAGGGGGACTTGCGCGCCGGCCTGGCTGGGGACGTAGACGCGGCTGAGCGCGTCCAGGGACTGCTTGGAAGTGGCCCGGGGGAGCGCCACGTTGACGTTGAAGGCGTCCTCCACCTGGCCGTCGGCTCGGTAGCGCCCCACCTGGATGCCGGCCAGCCCCATCCGGACGCTTCGGTCGACGTCCACCAGCTGCACGCCGTAGAGGGCCGCCTTGTCGCGGTCGATGGCGACGCGCAAGTCGGTCTTCCGGTCTCGAGATGGGTTTCGGACATAGGCGGTGCCCGCCGTCTGGCGCATGGCGGTTTCCACTTCGGCCGCGATGTGGTCCAGGGTGTCGAGCCGCTCGCCGATGATGCGGACCGCAACCGGCGCGTCCAACGGCGGCCCTTGCTCGAATTCCTTCAGCTCAATCTTGGCATTGGGGTAGCCATCGAAGGTTGCGCGGAGCCGGTCGAAGAGGGCGCTGGCGTGTTTTGCGTCCAGGTGGCTGAGCAGGACGAAGAGTTCCCCGACGTTGTTCTTCTCATTCTTGGCAGGGACGTTGTAGTAGACGCGCGGGTTGCCGTGGCCGACGTTGGCCATGACACTTTTCACCTCCGGCACTTGCGCCAGCACACCCTCGACGAAGCGGACGGCGCGGTCCGTCTCGGCGAGGCTACTGCCGTCAGGCGTCTCCACCGTCACCCGGAACTCCGGGATGCCGGCTTTGGGAAAGAGGCTGAAGCCCACTGCTGGGATGAGTGCCAGGCTGCCGACGAAGAGGGCCGCCGCCACCCCCAAGGTGGCGCCTGGCCGGCGCAGGGCGGTGTGCAGCACCTGCCGGTAGCTGCCGTCGACCAGCCGCAAAAGCGCCCGCATGAAGAGGTTTCCGTGCGTTTGGTGCGTTTCCTGGAGGAGCAGACTGGCCAGGAAGGGGATGATGGTGAGGGAGACCAGCAGCGAGGCGAGGATGGTGAACACCACCGCCACCGGCATGCTGCGGATGAAGAGTCCCGGCGCGCCAGGCAGAAACAACAGCGGGAGGAAGGCGAAGACCAGGGTGGCCGTGCAGCCAATGACCGAGACGCCAATCTGCCGGGTGGCCAGCACCGCGGCCTCGCGTCGGCTGTGGCCCATCCGTAGAAACCGGCTGATGTTCTCCACCACCACGATGGAGTCATCCACCAACAGGCCGAGCGCGATGACGAAGCCGACGACGCTCAGCTGGTTGATGGTGAAGCCGGTGAGGTGCAGCAGCGCCACCCCGATGGCGAGGCTGAGGGGGATGGAAATCATCACCACCACCGAGGCCCGCAGGCCCAAGGGAAGCAGGGTGAGGAGCACCAGGACGATGGCGATGGCGAAGTCTCGACTGAAGCCGCTCAGCCGCTGGGAGACATTGCGCGACTGGTCAAAGCCACGTTCGAGCCGCATGCCTTTGGGCAACTCGCTCTCAAAGCCGTCGAGCTCCTTCCACAGCCGGTCGCGCACCTGAAAAATATTCTGGCGCTCCTTCATGCTGGCGGTGACGAAGATGGCCCGCTCTCCGTTGTAGCGGCCGAGGTAATTGGCGTCCTCGTCCTGAACCGCCACCTCGGCCACGTCGCGCAGGTGGACCAGGCTCCCCCGGTCCCCGGCCACCACCGTGTCCCCCACTTGCTCCAGCGAGCTGTAGTCCCCGCTGGTCTTGACGTTGAATTTCCGCCGGCCAATGTCGACGCTTCCCGCCGGAATGTTGATGTTGGTGGCTTGGATGGCGGCGATGACTTGCAGCGGCGTGACTCCCAGCGCTGCCAGCCGCTCCAAGTCGAGTGAGACGCGCACCTCCTGCGAGGGGAAAGCCCAGCGTTTGGCTTCCTTCACCCCGGGCTGGTTTTCCAGCCGCTTCCGCAGCCGGTCGGCCCGTTCGGCCAGCTCCCGGTAGCTGGCCGTCTCGGACACCAGCGCCACCTGGAGGATGTTGACGTCGGCCGCGTTGAATTTCTCCACCTTCAGCGACTGCAAGTCTGTCGGCAGGTCCGCCCGCAGCGCGTTGAGTTCTCTCAGCACATCGTCGTACTTCTTGTCGGCGTCGGTGCCGGCGGTGAATTCAATCGCGATGACCGCCAGGCCGTCGGAGATTTCTGTCTTCAGCGTCTTCACGTCGTCGAGCGCCTTCAGCTTGGTTTCGACTGGGTCGACGATGAGCTTTTCGATGTCCGCCGGGCTGGAGCCTGGGTAGACGGCCACCACGCTGAAGTTGGGGTAGGGGAACGTCGGGTCCTCGGCCTTGGCGATGGAGAAGAGAGAACTCACCCCGAGGGCCACCAGCATGAGGAAGACCACCACCGTGAATTGGTAGCGCTTGACGCTGAATTCCACGACGTCCATGTGCCCCCCTTCTACGGAACGCGCCGCACCGGGGTGCCGGGGGCGAGGAAGCCAGCACCCTCGGTGACGACTTCGGTCACCGCTTCCAGGCCGCTGGCGACCGCCACCTGGTTGCCCTCAATGAAGGCGACGCGGATGGGCACCCGGCGCGCGGTCGCGTCCGCTTGGGCGACGAAGACGGCGGCCTGAAGCCCGTTTCCCTCCACCACCGCCTCGATGGGCACCGAGCGGACGAGGGGCGCCAGCGAAGGGGAGATGTCCACCTTGGCCACCAAGCCGGACAGGAGATTCGCCCCTTGGGCCTCCACCGACACTTCGACTTCGTACGTTCCGGTGAGGGGGTTGGGGGCGCCGGCCATCTCCGTCACCCGGCCGGGGAAGCTGCGGCCCGGGAAGGCATCGAAGCGAACGTCGGCCGGGTCTCCCAGGCGCACCTGGACGGCGTCTCGGTCGATGAGGCCCACCCGCGTCACCCACCCGCGGCCGGCCGCCCGCAGCGTCAGGACCGGCTGGGCGGCGGCCACCTGCTCATGCGCTTCCACCAGTCGCCGCTGCACCAAGCCGTCGTCGGGCGCCCGCAGCACGGCAACCTCGTCCCGGTAGCGCGCCTGCCGCAGGCCGGCTTCGGCCTGGTCGAGGGCGGTGTGAAAATTTTGAAAGTCCGCCACCGAGATGGCGCCGCCCGCCTTTTGCCTTTCGGCCCGGTCCACGTCGCGCCGGGCCTTGGTGAAGGCGGCCTCGGCCTGCACCAGCTGCGCTTCGGACTCGGTGCGGTCCAACGTCGCCAAGGCCTGCCCCTTGCGCACTGTCGTGCCGCTGTCCACCAGAAGCTGCCGCACCGTCCCGGCGTTGCGGAAGGCGAGAACCATTTCCTGCTTGCCTTGAAGGCGGCCAGAACTGCGCACGTGCCGCACCAGCCGCCCCTCCACCACCGGTGCTGTGCGGATGGCCACCCCGGCGCCGGCCGCCGGCGGCGGCTGCGGGGACGCCACGCTGCGGCCACAGCCCGCCAGGACTTCCCCTGCCACAAGAAGCCACACTCCGACGCGGAAACCAGCCATGAGACCACCCCTGGGCCTGGATGTTGACGCAGACAACATCCAATGTTTCCAGCGGTAACAAGGGGCCGGGACGCCGTCAAGCTCCCCTTGGACCCCAGTGGGCCGGCCGCCGGAGGTGTTCGCCAGCAGACGTTTTGGAAAGGAGGCCGAGGCCCGGGCGTCAACGTCGGCTGTGGACGGCCACCACCCGGACTTCGGTGGGGCCCTTGGGGCGTTCCACCAGCGCCAGGTCTCCCGGGCGTCGGCCGAGCAGCGCCCGGCCCAACGGCGAGGCCACGCTGAGGAGTCCTTCCTTGGGGTTGGCTTCGTCCGGCCCCACCAGGCGCACGGTGGTGCGCTGGCCGGAGGCGTCCTCGGTGGTGACGTAGGCCCCGAAGGTGGCGCGCCCCGTCTCGGTCGGGGCTGGCACCACCTCGGCTGCCTCCAGAAGGGACGCCAGCTCGCGCAGTCGCTCCTCCACACGGCGCAGCTTTTGCCGGGCGTCGGCCGAGGTGTCGGCCAACAGGGCTTGCCGCTCGACGTCGCGCAGCCGCTCAACCTCCTCCCGGGCGCGGGCGTGGCCCTCCTCGGTGAGAAGGCGGCGGCCGCGTGGCCGGGGACGTGCGACGGGGGCCTCCTCGCCCTCGCCCTCCTTGGTAAAGGCCTTACTCATCGGGAAGGCAGCCAGTCTCGCCCAAGCTGCCTTCGGCTGGGTACACTCGGGGGCCTGGAGTCCCGTGGGTCCCAACCTCATCGCCCTGGCCATCCCGGCCTTCTTTTTCTTCATCGCGGTCGAACTTCTCGTCGCCCATCGCCGCGGCGTCCGGGTGTACCGCCTGGCGGACGCCCTGGCGGACTTGGGCTGCGGCATCGGCCAGCGGGCGGTGCTGGTGCTGGCGGCGGCGGCGGTGTTGGGCGTCTACGCGCTGGTCTACCAGAAGGCCCGGCTCATCACCTTCCCGCAGGGCAGCCTGTGGCCGTGGGCCCTGGCCGTCGTCGGGGTGGAGCTCGGCTACTACTGGTGGCACCGGCTGTCGCATGAAGTCAACTTCATGTGGGCGGTGCACGTGGTGCACCACCAAAGCGAGGACTACAACCTCGCCGTGGCGCTGCGGCAGGCCATTTTGTCCCCCCTCACTGTGCTGCCCTTCTACCTGCCGCTGGCGGTGCTGGGCGTCCCGCTGGTGCCCTTTGCGGTGGTGGACGCGCTGGTGACGCTGTACCAGTTTTGGATTCACACCGAGTTGGTGCGCAGCTGCGGCCCCCTGGAGGCAGTCCTCAACACCCCCTCCCACCACCGCGTCCACCATGCCGTCAACCCTCAATACCTGGACCGCAACTACGCCGGCACCTTCATCCTCTGGGACCGCCTCTTCGGCACCTTCGCCCCGGAGCAGGAACGCTGCGTCTACGGGGTGAGTCACCCCTTGCGCAGCTTCAACTCCCTGTGGGCGCAGGTGCAGCCCTGGGTGTCCCTCTTCGGCGAGGCCGCCCGCGCTCCCTCGGCCGGCGCCGCGCTCCGGCTGCTGGTGGCCTCTCCGTCCTGGCGCCCGGAGTGGCTCGGGTCGCCGGGAGAGCTGCGTGGCCTGCCCGGCACCTCGGAAGCGAAGTACGAAGTGCACCCCGGGCCGACCCGCAGCGCCTATGTCTTCGCCAATTTCGCCCTCGTCGTCCTCGGCGCCTTTGCCCTTGTCATGTGGGGACAGGCGCTGCCGTTGCCCTGGCAGGTGGGCGGGGTGGGACTGCTGCTGCTCAGCCTGGCCAGCCTCGGGGGACTGTTGGAGCTGCGTCGGTGGGCGCTGCCGCTGGAGGCTGCGCGCTGGGCGGCGTTGGCGGCGGCCAGCAGCTGGGTGGTACTCCAGCGCGCGGTCGCATAGAAGCAAGCCCCCTTTTAGCCACCACCCACCACCAAGTGAAAAGAGTGACGACGACAACGCCGCCCCAGGGCTCGCGCCTCTTCTACGTGGCCCTGGTGCTGGTCTCCCTGTTTCTGTTGGGCAACATGCTGTTGCCGTTCGCCTCGGCGCTCTTCCTGGCGGCGGTGCTGGCCGGCTCCCTGTTTGGGCTGCAGCAGAGTCTGTCGCGCCGGATGGGGGGACGCCCTAACCTGGCGGCCGGACTGCTGACGTTGCTGCTGGTGTTGGCGGTGGCCGGCCCACTGGGGAGCCTGTTGGCAGTCACCATCAACGAGGCCGGCCAAGGCATCGCCTTCGTCCGCCAGGCTCTGGCCCAGGGGCCGCATGGCCTATCGCAATACTTCCCAGCTGCCATTCGCCCCTGGACGGACAGGATGGCCGATTCACTGCCCGACCCGAAGGAACTCTTCGACACACTTTCCGCGACGGGCAAGAGCGCCGCCGCCGCCTTTGGCGGCGTGGTGACCGCCACCGGTCACCTTCTATTCATCACGCTGTTGATGTTGGTGGCCTTCTTCTTCTTCCTCATCAGCGGCCGCGACCTCGTCCTCTGGCTGGAAAGCGTCGTGCCGCTGGCCCCGGGGCAATTCCGGGTGTTGATGGTCGAATTCCGCAAGGTGACCCGCGCCCTCCTCATCTCGACGGTGTTGACCGCCGCGGTGCAGGCCATCGCCGCCCTGGTGGGCTTTCTCATCGCCCGGCTGCCCAATGCCCTCTTCTTCGCGATGGTGACGTTCGTCGCCGCATTCATCCCGGTGGGGGCGGCCGCCATGCTGTCCATCATCCTCGCCGTGACGCTGCTGTTCAGCGGCCGGACCGGCGCCGGGATTTTTCTGTTGTGTTGGGGCGCGCTGGTGGTGGGCACCATCGACAACTTCGTCAAGCCCTACTTCATCCGCGGCGGCGTGCAGATGCACGGCGCCGTCGTCTTCTTTTCGCTGTTGGGAGGTCTCGCCGCCTTCGGCCCGGTGGGCATCCTCGCCGGGCCCTTGGTGGTGGCCTTTTTCGTTGCACTCACCCGCATGGAGCATCCACACGCACAGCTGGACGCTGAATAGAGAGAAGGGCCGCACCGTCCACCGGAGCGACTTGCAGGAGGCTTCTTGAAGCGACGCATCGCCTTGTGGGCAGTGTTGGGCCTCGCCGGCTGCACGGTGACAGAGACGCCGGCCCCGGTGGTGTACCAAGCGCCGCCTCCTCCGCAGCCCGCGCCGCCGCCGGCGCCGGAGACGGTGGACGTGACGGTGTCGGAGTACGTCGAGGTCCCGGTGGGGCAGCCGCCGCCGGTGGCCATTGAATATGCGCCCCCGCCGATGGTGTATGACCCGCCACCGCCAGCGCCCTTCTACGGCGCGGTGTGGGTGGGCGGGTACTGGCACTGGTGGAACGGGCAGTGGCTTTGGGCCCGCGGCCGTTGGGTGGCGCCGCCTTCCGGCTACGTCTACACCCAGCCCTACTACGAATTGCGCGGCGGCAATGTCGTCTATGTGGCCGGCTTCTGGCGCCAGCCCAACGTCGTCTTCGTCCCGCCGCCGCCAGGCGTCTACATTCAAGTGCAGAAGCCGCGTCCGGAATATGTCGGGCATTACGCCCGGCCAGTCGGACAACCGGGCGTCTTCGTCCCGCCGCCTCCCGGCTCGCAGCGCGGCGTCATTGTGCCTGCCCCGGTGGGCACACCGCCTGCGGTGACGGCCAGTGCGCCGGCCGTCATGCGGCCGGGGATGGTGGTGCGCTCCTCGGCCAGCACCGGCGCGGTGGAGGTGGTGGCGCCCGCCGGCGTCACCAAGCAGGGGGCGCCGGTGCAACGGCAGATGTCTGTCGACCCGCACGTGTCCAACGGAGCGCCGCCGGTGTCCGCGCCGCCGCCGCCGATGCGGAACGCGGCGGCGCCTCCGCCGTCAGCACACAACCCGGCGGGCCCCCAACAATTCGGCACGCCTTCGGCGCCGCCCCATGCCGCGCCACCCCCCAGCCCACCGCCGCCAGCGGCCCCGCCCCCGCCCGCCATGCGACCGGCCGCCGTGGAGTCCCATCCGCCTCCGGCAGCGCCGCCGCCTGCGTCGCGGCCACCAGCGGTGACACAGCCCCCACCGCACCAGGCAGCTGCCCAGCAGCCGCCGGCGAAGGCTGCTCCGCCCCCGGCCAAGAAGCCGCCGCCCCCCCCCGCCAAGCCGCCGCCGCACGAGCACGAAAAGGAATGACGACAGCGGTCGGCGGCCCCAGCTTGAAGCCCAGCGCCCGCCGGTTGGGCTACGCTCGGCGCCCCTTCCGTGTACCCAGACCGCTTTCGGCTTCCCTTCCTCGCTGGCGTCCTCATCGCCGCCGCTGAGCGCGTCCGGCCGGGCCTCGGTCCTTGGTCCCCCAAGGTGGAGTCGCGGCTTCGCGACGTCTTCGCCACCGAATTGGCCGACGTGCGCGCCCGCTTCTTGGAAGTCTTCGACGACCAGGCTTACTTCGACCGCCTCCAGGAGACGCTGCTCGGGGTGGCCGTGCCCCGTTACCTGGCTGCCGCCCAGAAGCAGACCGCGCTGGAACAGCGGGATTATGGCCTGTGGCGGGGCGGAGACTTACTGGCCCGCGGCGTCTATGCCGCCGCCGGTTTTGCCGTCGGCCTCTTCCTGGTGAAGGCGCCCTTTATTCCCATCCCCACCACCTGGGACTTGTTTGCCTTCGCCTTCCTGTTGGCGGCACCCTTCATTCCCGACGCCCAGGTGTGGCTTTTGAAGCGCAAGCACCGCAACACCCTGCGCGCCATTGTTGCGGACTTGCACGACGCCGAAGTCCACCAGGAGCTCTACCAACCGCTGGCGGCGCCCGGCCCGCTGGACGAATTGCCGTCGGCCACCAGCCGGAGTGCAGACCCGGCGCGCTCTAGGGAGTAGGGTGCCGTTCCCAAATGGCAGACTCCCGCATTCCCGTTGACTTGCGCGCTGCGAGCCAGCGCATTTTCGGAACGCCGCGTGGCCGGCGGCTGTACCTGGTCCTCGGCGCCCTCTTTCTGCTGATTGTCGCCTATGGCTTTTGCACCGTGTACGTCCGTCCCAACGAAGTCGGCGTGAAGCAAGTCATCGTCGGGGCCACCAAGGGCATTTTGCCCGAGGTGTACTACCCCGGAGTGCACTGGGTGAGCCCCGGCACCGAGCGGATGTACCTGTTTCCAACCGACATCCAACTCTTCAACCTCACCAACGACGCGAGCGAGCGAGGCAAGGCCGAGCAGACGGTGCGCCCAGCACTCAACATCCAGACGTCGGAAGGCTACACGGTGACGGTGGACCTCTCGGTGGCGTTTCGCATCGAAGACCCCTACCGCGTCATCACCGTGGCCGGGCCGGGAAGCCTCTACGAAGAATCGCTCGTCTTTCCCCGCGCCGAGCAGCTGTTGCGCAAGCGGTTGGGCGAGCTGGACGCCGAGCAGTTTTATGACGTGAAGCTGCGGACCGAGCGGGTGGAGAAGGCGCTTCAGGACTTGAACGCCGAGCTGCTTCCCAGCGGCGTCCGGGTGGTGCAAGTCTTCGTCCGCGCCTACGCCTACGACGCCCGCTACCAGCAGGCCATTGAACAGCGGAAAATTCAGGACCAAACCGTCTTCAAGAACAAGGCGGAGGCGGAGCTGGCGACGGCCACCGCCGAAAAGGACCGGATTGCCGCCGTCGGTGCGGCCGCGGTGCGGGTGGAGCTGGCCCGGGGCGACGGGGAGAAGAAGAAGCTGGAGGCCGAAGCGGACCTCTACACGCGCAAGCGCGCCGCCGCCGGTGAGCTGGCGGTCCAGCTGGCCGAAGCAGAAGGCACCCGGCTGGAGAACGCCGCCCTCCAGGGCCTTGGGGCCGAAAACCTGGTGGGGCTGAAGATGGCGGACGTGCTGAAGGGCACCCGCATCATCATCGTCCCCACCGACGGCGAGTCGGGCATCAACCCGCTCGACCTCAAGACAGCGCTCAAGCGCTTCGACGTGAAGGAGTGAGCCGGATGCTCCACCGCCCCTTTCTCCTCCTTTTCCTGGTGGCCCTGCCGCTTCAGGGCTGCACCTGCCACTCCACCGGAAGCACCGAGGTGGGCGTCCTCACCCGGAAGCTGTCCTTCGGCGGCCTGTTGGGCAAACCCGGCGTGCAGCCTGAAATCTACGCCCCCGGCGCCACCTACCTGTTTCCGGCCTTTGTCACCGACTGGAATACGTTTGACGTCTCCATGCAAAACCTGGCGATGGTGAAGGACCCCCGGCGGGGAGACCGCAACGCCGAGGATGACCTCAACTTCAAGACGGTGGACGGCAACGACATTCGCGTGGACGTCACCGTGGCCTGGCAGGTGGACCCGAAGCGCGCCCCCTACCTGCTCAACAAGGTGGGGGAAAACGTGGAGGAGGTGAAGGAGAAGCTGGTTCGCCCGGCGTGCCGCAGCGTGGTGCGCGACGTGCTGAATGAGCTTCGGAGTGAGGAGTTTTACGTCTCCGAGAAGCGCTTCGCCAAGGCCAGCGAGGCACGTGACCGGCTGCAGGAGGTGCTGGGCCCGGAGGGCGTCCTCATCCGCCAAGTCATCCTCGGCGAGCACCGCTTCAACCCGGAATACGAGAAAGTCATTCGCGACAAGAAGCTGGCCGAGCAAAACAGCGAGCGGGTGCGCAGCGAGGGACGCGCCACTTCCGAGCAGTGGAAAAGCGAGCTGGAAAAGGCCAAGGGGACGGTGTCCCAGCAGCTGGCCGCGGCCGCCGGGGCGCTGGACACCGCGCGCTTGGCCGCCGACGCAAGCTACGTGCAAAGCCAGAAGCGGGCGGAGGCCATTGTCGCCGAGCGCAAAGCGCACGCCGAGGCGGTGCGCAAGCAAAACGAGGCGCTGGCCGGAAGTGGCGGCAAGGCGTTGGTGAAGCTGCGGATTGCCGAGGCGCTGGCCGGAAAGCAGCTGGTGTTTCTACCCACCGGGAAGAGTGGGGTCGGCGTGCAGACGCTCAACCTCAACCAACTGCTGGGCGCGCTACAGGCGGGAGCGGCCGAGGCCACCCCCGCTCCGCCGCCCACCCCGTAGGCCTCTACTGGGCCGGCGGCGGCGTCACGCCGTGGGCTGCGGCGGCCGCCTTCATCTTGGTGAACTGCGCCTTGCAGCTGTCGCTCAGTTTGGCTTCGTTCTTATAGAGGCACTTCACGACTTTCCCCTGTCCCTTGTCCACGCCCGCGCAAAACTTCGTCGCGTCGTCACCGCATGCCGTGTAGAAGTCCTGCAGCTTGGTCTTGATGACTTCTTTGCAGGTGTCCGACAGCTGGTCGGTCTTGCCCTCGAGGCAAGCAAGGATGTGGCCATGGCCCGGCTTGACGCCTGGACACAGCTTCTTGACGTCCGCTTGGCAGGGCTTGCCGGGGTCGGCGGCCTGGCCAAAGGCCAGCGGGGCCGCGAGGAAACACCCGGCTGCGACGAGGGCAGACCAACACTTCGGAAGCTTCGACATGGCACTCTCCTTGGGCCGAAGAGGCCCCTGCCAGAAGAGGAAGGGGCGGGCCCGGTCGTAGCGGCCGAGCCCGGCTGAACAATGCAGCTACAGCCGGAACTTGGCTAGGGGGTTGCGGGTGAAGAATTACTGCGCCGGCGGCGCGGCCGGGGGCGGCCCGTGGTGCTTCGGCCAGGCCGCCTTGCAGCTGTCGCTCAATTCGCTCTGGTGCTGGTGAAGGCACCGCATGATGCGGCCTTCGCCAGTGGCGACGCCGCCGCAAAACTTGTCGACGTCGCCCTGACAGGCCTCTTTGACGGCCTCCATCTTGGCCTTCTCCGCATCGAGGTGGGCTTTGCAGGGTGCAGACAGCTTGTCCGCTTGGCTCTCGAGGCATTTGGCGATGGCGCCGTGCTCGCCGGGCCCGGGTTGTAGGTTGGGACAGAGCGCGGCGATGTCCGCGCGACAAGCTCCACCTCCCTTGCCGGAGGGGGGTGCATCACCCGGCTGCGGCGTACCCTGGGCCAATGAAGTGGTGGCCAACAGCGTGGCCGCAAGCAGCGTGGAAACGGGGAACCGACGAAGCATGGGTTTTGACTCCTTCACAGCGGGCTCTCTTCATGGGTGGGGACCCGGGGGATGCGGCCGAGGTTAAGCTCTCGCTTCCCCTCATGCCCGCTTCCACGCCGAGCTTCCTCGTTCTGGCCGACTCGCCGCTGCGCGCGCGGCTGGTGGAGCTTCAGGCCGAGGCGGAGTCCCTCCGCGACGCCATCGCTCAGCTGGACCTCGACATCGAGACGCTGCGCACCACCCTCAGCGTCTTCGACTCGCGCCTTCACGGCGCGCTGCGCGGGCTCTCCACCAGCTACCAGCGGGTGGTGGGCGTGGTGCGCCACCTCGAGCGGTGGGCGGAGCTCCTCGAGACGGCGCCCAGGGCGGACTTGGTCCGCCGTGCCCGGCGGCTGGACGCGCGGCGGGCGCGGGAACTCCTCAACGAGGTCCAGTCGCCGGAGGAAGCCGAGGCATTGGAGGACGTGGCGCCGGCGCCGGACACGGCTGCCGAGCTCAAGACGCTCTACCGGCGGCTGGCCCGGCGCTACCACCCGGACCTGGCCCGAGATGAGAAGGGGCAAGTGCTGTCCGCGGCGTTGATGGTCCGCATCAACGCCCTCTACCGGGCAGGTGACTTGGCAGGCCTGCGGGCGCTGGCAGACCAAGCGCTGGGCGCCGAGCCGGCGGAGGAAGGGGTGGCGCTGGAGCGGGAGGTGGCCCTGCTGGAGGCCCGCTGCGCGCGCTTCGGCGACGTGCTGGCGGGCCTGAAAGAGGAATTCGCTGCGCTGGAGCGCTGTCCCACCGCACGGCTGTGGCAGAAGGTGACGGAGCGCGAGCGGGCAGGCCTCGACGCCTTCGACGCGCTCCGCAGCGAGCTGGGCGAGCGCACCCGGGCAGCGTATGACGATGTCCGGGCTGCAGCGCTGGCCCTGGAGGACGCCGTGCGGCGCTACAACCGAAAGGCCACGGAGCTCGACTCTGCCCAAAGCCGAGGCATGGGGCGGGTGTTTGAGCCGCACGCCAGGGCGCCCCTCGTCCGCTGGTCACTGGAGGGCCTGGCCGCCCTCCATGCCTCTCCGGAGGCACGGCGGCGCGCGCAGTGGCTGGTGTCGGCCTCCACCGAGCAGCCGGCCGTGGTGAGCCTCGTCCTCTTCGCCTATGCCGCGGAACTCGTCCCGCACGGACTGGAGACGCTGGCCACGCTGGAGGGGTTGCGCGCGCGTCTCGACGCGGCGTCCCCAGGCCGCGGCGGCTCTCTCGAACGAGCGCTGGTGGACGCCGCCGAGTTGCTCGAACTCGGCGTGCGGCGGGCTGGCCCCAAGGTGGTGCAGACCGGGCTACGGTTTCGGGACGCCGTCCTCGCCGAGGCGGTGCCGCTGGCGTTGCGCAGCCACGCGCTGCGTGCCGACTTTCGCCGGGTGCTGGGCACCCTCGGGGAGCAGACGCGCTGCCCGAGCTGCGCACAGGACGTCTTCACGGTGCCGCTCTACCGGCTGCGGGGACTGGATGACTTGCATGCCACGGTGTGCCCAGCCTGCGGCGAGGTGGTGAAAAGCTATTGGATGCCGCGGGGCCAGGATGTCCAGTCCGTCCTCAACGACGCCTTCCTGGACTTGGACTTGGTGTCCGAGTGGACGTTTCGCTTCGGCCGGGCCGCGGTCAGCACCCAGCTGCTTCCGGTCCAACTCGAAGCCCTCAGCGTGGGGCAGCTGAAGCGCCGCTTCTACGACGACGTCCTGGCCCGCCACGGCGTGGGCATTTCGGAAGCCCAGCTGCGGCTTCTTCAAAACGGAAAGCCGGTCCCGGAGCGGCGGCTGTTGGCCGACTGTCCGAAGCGCACCTTCTCCATCAGCTTCCTTCCCGGCGCGACGGTGTCCGTCGCGGACGCCCTGGAGCAGGTGCGCTTCCGCATCCGCAACCGCTTTCGCCCTGAGGCGGCCGCCGGGGGCTCCTCGCGACAACCGTAGCGCCCACCTCCAGTCTGGTTGTACCGCGCCGTCCTCTCTCGAAGGGGCCTCCGTCGAAAGTGCCCTGCATTCGCAGTCGGGCGAGGACGCTGAAAGCGAAACTCTTCATCCCCAGTTCACTGGCACGAAACCCATTGCAATTGACCTGGCTGCTCCTGCCTGATTGCGCTCCCAAGAGGGGGACACCGGCGATGACCTGCCTGCGGCAAGTAAGTCTCACGCTGTTCGCGATGTTGACGCTGTCTGGATGTAACTGCGGCTCGGCCGCGCCCATCATCGCCGGCTTCTCTGCCACGCCAGCGACCCTGCCCCAGGACGGAGGGACGGTGACACTGGCCTGGGACGTCATGGGCGCCACCTCGCTGTCCATCGACCACGGGGTCGGCAATGTGACGCCGGTCACCGCCGGAAGTACCACCGCGACTGTCACCACCAGCACCACGTTCACACTGACGGCGATGGCTTCCGGCGGCAGCGAGGCCGTCAACTCGACCAGTGTCTGTGTCGCCGCCGGACCGGTCACCCTGGCGGTGTCGACCGCAGCCAATTACGTCTGCCAGCAGAACTTCGAAGCGGCGTACAGTCTGACCAATGGTTCGTGCTTGCCGGTCACCGTCACCAAGCTCGGCATTTCGGCGACCGTCACTTCAGGCGCCTGCGGTCCATCGTCCCCCGCCACCTATCCGCCGACGACGGCCACGGTGGAGGCCGGACAAACGGCCACCGTCTTCAACCTCGCCTCAGGCCCATTTTGCTGTGGCAGCCCGGGCTGCCCGGCAGAGCTAAACTGCACCGAAGCCTATGTCTTCACCGCGGAGACGTCCGCCGGCACGCTGACCGCGGACGCCGGCATCTCCATTGACCTTGGAGGCTGCAGCACGGTTTGCCCGTAAGAAGCCAGCAGCCGCACCCCCTTTCAGCGGCCGCTGAGGGATGTCGCCCATTTAGGCGTCGCGCTCGTAGGCAACCGTCAGCCACCGCCTCACCGTCGCGTCGACGTCCGAGGGCCGGGTGACTTCGAAGCGGTGGGTAATTCTGTCCCGCTTGGCGAAACCTCCCGTCTGCAGAAGGCGCGTGCCGGGGGCCTTCACCTTCGCCGGGTCCCCCAGCGCCAGGCCAAGGTCAATTCGGCTGACGCTGCTGGGCTTAATTTGGGCGAAGACGTGGTGGCGAAACAGAGGGACGAAGGTGCGGCAGGGGCAGGCCTTGGCCTCCGGCCCGCTGGCCAGCGCAGTGCCCAGCAGCAATTCATACAGGGGACGGAGGGCCGCCTTCTTCCCCTCGTATTGACGCTCGACATAGCCCCCGGCTGACTGGAGGTACCCCTCCGCCGTGTCATCCATGGCGCTGGCCTTTCCCTCCACCGAGCGCTCGGCCACCAGCGCCGCCTGGTTGCCTCCCAGCCCCTGTGCCTTGAGCCACTCCCGCCGGAGTTTGACTCCCTTGGGCCCCTTGGCCTGTACCAGCCGCACCCAACCCTCGGCGCTCAGCCCAGTGCGGGCTTCGAGGTTGGCCAGCAAGGCTTGCAGGTAGGCCACCGACGGGTGCACGGAGTAGGGAGTGTGGGCTTGCATGTCTGACCTCCAGGGGCCCGGGCCGCCCCAAGGCGGCACCAAATACCTTAGCCTTCAGGGCGGCGACTGGCCTTCCTCTGCGCCCGGTGGCGCTTAGCCGCCAGCCGGCGCTCGCGGGAGGCGCCCGAAGGACGCGTCGGCTTTCTCACCCGGGGGACGTGGGAGATGGCCCGCAGGGCGGCGCGCAGCCGGCGTAAGGCGACGGCGCGGTTTTGCGCCTGGCTGCGCCGCTCGGTGGCTGTCACCGTGAGGCTGGTGGCCGGGTGCCACAGCCGCACCGCCGAGGCCGTCTTGTTGCGGTGCTGTCCGCCCGGGCCACTGCCCACAAAGAAGCTTTCCACACAGGCGCGCAACAGCGCCTCGTCGGCCAGGCCGAGGGCTTCGGCGGCTGCCCTTCTTCGCTCGGCGGCCCCTGGGCTGGCCTGGTCCATGCGCTTTTGTTTCGTCCCGGGCCCCACTTGAGGGCAGCGCCGGACGCCTTCCTTCGCTATTTAGGCCGCGGTCGTCCCCATGCAGAAGACCCACCTCGTCCGGGCCCGTACCCACAACCTGAAGGACGTCTCGCTCGACTTGGCCGAGGGCGAGCTGGTGGCTGTCACCGGCGTCTCCGGAGCGGGCAAAAGCAGCCTGGCGGTGGATACCTTGTACGCCGAGGGACAGCGGCGCTTCGTCGAAAGCTTCAGCCCCTACGCCCGGCAATTTCTCGAGAGGCTGGAGCGCCCGCCGATGGAGGCCCTGGAGCCAGTGGCCACCGGCATCGCCGTCGACCGCCGCTCGCCGGTGAAGAGCTCGCGCTCCACAGTGGCCACCTTGGCCGACTTGGAGGCGTACCTGTGCGCCCTCTTTACCCGGGAAGCCCTTCCGGTCTGCCCGGTGGACGGGGCAGAAGCCCGCCCCACGGACGCGCACGCTGCTGCCGCCGCCGCTCTGGCCGCCGGCCAAGGCCGCCTTGGCCTCCTCACCTACGGCGTCCGCATGGCAGACACGGCGGACTTCCTCGACGCCCGCGAGAAGCTGCTCCGCGACGGCTACCGGCGGCTGTGGGTGCAAGGCGAGGTGCGCCCCCTGGAGGGGCTGAGTCCCGCCCAGGCGATGGGGCCCACCGGGTGGGCCGAGGTGGTGGTGGACCGCTTGGCGCTTGAGGCGAAGGGCCTTCCACGCCTCAGTGCCAGCCTCGAGGAAGCTTGGGCGCGCGGGGCCGGCTCGGCGGCGCTGTGGGTGGACGGCGCGCGCACCCTGTTGCGGCAGGGCCTGGCCTGCCCAGGGTGCGGGCACGGGTTTGAAGCCGCCTCGCCCGGCCTCTTCAGCTACCAGTCGGCGGTGGGCGCCTGCCCGACCTGCCGCGGCTTCGGCCGGACGCTGGGCATTGACTGGGAAAAAGTCATTCCGGACGATGCCCTCAGCCTGCAGCAGGGGGCGCTCCGGCCATGGAATGGCCGCTCCAGCGAGTGGGAGCGCGAGATGCTGGTGCGCTTCGCAAAGAAGCGCGGCATTCCCCTCGACGTTCCATGGGGCCACCTCTCTCCGGTGCAACGCGAAGCGGTGCTACAGGGCGAGGGGAGCTACCGGGCCGGGCACTACCCGGGGCTACGCGCCTGGTTTCGCTGGCTGGAAGGGCGCACCTACAAAATGCATGTCCGGGTGCTGCTGGCCCGCTACCGCGCCTACACCCTGTGCACCGCCTGCCATGGGGCCCGCCTCAACCCGATGGCGCTCGGCTACCGCACCGGCGGCCTCGACCTCGCCGCCTGGCACGGCTTGGAAGTCTCTGAGGCCCGGACCCGCTTGGAAGCCCTTCAGGTGCGGACCGGCCAGGGCGAACTTGTCCGCCGGGAGCTCGCCACCCGGCTGGCCTACCTGGAAACCGTCGGCCTCGGCTACCTCCGGCTGGACCGTCAGAGTCGCACCCTTTCGGGGGGTGAAGCGCAGCGCGTCTCCCTCACCGCAGCGCTTGGCACGGCCCTCACCGGTGCCCTCTTCGTCCTGGACGAGCCCACGGTTGGCCTTCACCCCTCCGACGTGGAGACGCTGTGCGGCACCCTGGAAGAACTGGCCGCGCGGGGCAACGTTGCGCTGGTGTTGGAGCACGACCCGGCCGTCATTCGCCGCTGCGCCCGCGTCCTGGAGCTCGGCCCGGCGGCCGGCCCGGGCGGCGGGCAGCTGTGCTTTGACGGAAGCCCGAGCGCGCTGCAGAAACGCCTGGACCTTCCGACGGGCCGGGTGCTGGCCGGCGAGGCGGCCGCCTCGACGAGGAAGCCGCGGCCGGGGCATGGCCACCTCCGGGTGCGGGGCGCCAGGGCCAACAACCTGCAGGGACTGGACGTGCGGCTGCCACTGGCCACGCTGTGCACCATCACCGGACCCTCCGGAAGCGGCAAAAGCACGCTGCTGGAGGAGGTCCTCTACCGCACGTTGGCACGCCGGCTGGGTCAGCGCGACGTGGAAGCGCCTGGCAGCGTGGACGGCGTGGACGGGGCGGACGGCATTTCCCGCGTCGTCCTCGTCGACCAAGCCCCGCTGGGACGGACGTCCCGGGGCAACGCCGCCACCTACACCAAGGCCTGGGATGCGCTTCGTCAGGCCTTCTCCCAAACGCCCGACGCGGTGCTGCGCGGACTACCGAGTGGCCACTTCTCCTTCAACGTGGAGGGCGGCCGGTGTGAAGCCTGTGCCGGCGAGGGCGCGGAGACGGTGGAGATGCAGTTTTTGGCAGACGTGCGTCTCACCTGCCCCAGCTGCCGCGGGCGGCGCTTTCGGGATGAAGTGCTGGCGGTGCGGCTGCGCGGCCACAGCGTCGCGGAGGTGCTGGACATGTCGGTCGCCAGTGCCCTGTCGGTTTTTTCCGACCTCCCAGCCGTGGCCCGCAGCCTGGAACCCCTGGCCCGTCTCGGGCTGGGCTACCTGCCTTTGGGACAGCCACTGTCCAGCCTCTCCGGCGGCGAGGCGCAACGGGTGAAGCTGGCGCGCGCGCTGGGCGGCCCACAGCTGGGGGCCCTTTACCTGTTGGACGAGCCCAGCGCTGGGTTGCACGGCGAGGATGTGGCGGCGGTGCTGCAGGCCCTGCACGGACTGGTGGATGCCGGCGGCAGCGTGCTGGCCGTCGAGCATGACTTGGGCTTCATCCGCGGCTCGGACTGGGTGGTGGACTTGGGGCCGGGCGGCGGACGGCACGGCGGGCGCCTGGTGGCCGAGGGCCCGCCTGCGGCGCTGGCCCAGGGCGTGGGACGCACGGCCGAGGCCCTCCGGGCAGCCGGCCGTCGCGCCCCGGTGGTGGCCCCGCGCAAGGAGGCCGCCGTCACCGACCGCGCGATTGAGGTGGAACACGCCCGCGAGCACAACCTTCAGGACGTCAGCTGCCGCATTCCCTTGGGAAAGCTGGTGGTGATGACCGGGCCGTCCGGCAGCGGGAAAAGCACCCTGGCCTTTGACGTGCTGTACGCCGAAGCACAACGGCGCTTCGTCGAAACGCTGTCCCCGTACGCCCGGCAGTTTTTGCCGATGTTGCCTCGGCCAGACGTCGAGCGCATTCGCGGGCTCCCGCCGGCAGTGGCGGTTGAGCAGCGCACGGCCCGCGCCGGCGCCACCAGCACCGTGGCCACCGTCACCGAAGTGGCCCATTACCTGCGGCTCCTCTACGCCAAGGTGGGGACGGCACACTGCCCCCGGGATGATTCGCCCATCGCGCCCCAGTCCCCAGAAGCCCTCTGGCAGCGCTCGCGCCGGGTGCGCGGGCAGCTGACGCTGCAGGCACCGGTGGTGCGCGCGCGCAAGGGCACCTACCTGGACGTCTTCACTGCGGCATCTCGCGCCGGCGTCGTGGAGGCCCGGGTGGACGGCGTCCGCGTCTCCACCGACACCCCGCCGCGGCTGAAGAAGTCCCAGGAGCACGACATTGACTTGGTCCTGTGGACCGGCCGTGCCGCAGAGCTGCCCCAGGAGGCCTTCGAGCGGGCGCTGCGCTGGGGCAAGGGGCTGGTGCGGCTGGTGTCCGGCCAGGGGGAAAGTCTCCTATCGGCCGCGCGCAGCTGTGCGGCCTGCGGCACCGCGGTGCCTGAACTCGACCCACGCTGGTTTTCCTTCAACACCCGCCAGGGGGCGTGCGAGGCCTGTGAAGGCACGGGGGTGGAAGGGGGAGCCGACGCCGTTGCCGAAGGGGAAAGCGAGGCCTGCGGGAGTTGCCAGGGCACGCGCCTTCAGCCCATTCCCCGCGCGGTGCGCCTGTTTGGGGCGCGCTACCACGAGGTGGTGGCGGACTCCGTCTGCCGGGCGCTGGCCCGGGTGCGGCGCTGGCACTTCCACGGCACGGACGCCCAGCTGGGCGACACTGCCCTCGGCGAGTTGGTGCGCAGACTGGAATTTCTCGAGCGGGTAGGCCTCGGCTACCTGTCGCTGGACCGCAATGCCTCGACGTTGAGTGGCGGTGAGATGCAGCGGCTCCGACTTGCGGCCCAGGCCGGAGCGGGACTCACCGGGGCCCTCTACGTGCTGGACGAGCCCACCATCGGCCTCCACCCGCGCGACACCCACCGGCTTCTGGACAACCTGCGCGCCCTGGTGCGGTCGGGCTCGACGGTGGTGGTGGTGGAGCACGACGCGGACACCCTGCGCGCGGCCGACCACCTCATCGACTTGGGGCCCGGTGGCGGACGGGGAGGGGGACGCATCGTGGCCGAAGGGCCTCCGGAGCACGTCCTCAGTCTGGACATTTCCCCCACCGCCCGCGCCCTGGCGCGGCCGACGCTGATGCCGGCAGCCAGGCCCGAGGCATCGGCCTGGCTGGAGCTGCTCGGCGCCCGGGCCAACAACCTCAGGAAGGTGGACTTGCGCCTGCCCTTAGGACGGCTGACCGTCGTTGCCGGCGTCTCCGGAAGCGGGAAGAGTACCCTGGTCCGCCAGGTGCTGTTTCCAGCGGTGCGCGCGGCCCTGGGCCGAGTGACGGCGCCGCCCGGGCCCTTCACCGCGCTGAGTGGCCTCGGTGGGCTGCGCCGGGTGCTGGCCGTCGACCAGTCGCCCATTGGCCGCACCCCGCGCAGCGTCCCGGCCACCTTTCTCGGCCTGTGGGACGAGTTGCGGCGGGCCTTTGCCGCCACCCCCGAAGCCCGGGCCCGGGGCTTCGGGCCGGCTCGCTTCTCCTTCAACACCGCCGCCGGCGGCCGGTGCCAGGCGTGCCAGGGGCAAGGGAGCATCAGCCACGAGATGTCCTTCCTCCCGGACGTGACGACGCCGTGCGAGGCATGCGGCGGCATGCGCTTCGACGCCCCCACGCGCGAGGTGCGCTACCACGGGCTGGACGTCGGCCAGGTGCTGCACTTGACGGTGGAGGAGGCACGGGAAGTCTTCGCCGCCCTCCCGCGGGTGGCCGCTCCGCTGCAGTGCCTGGTGGAGTTGGGGGTGGGCTACCTGCAGCTCGGCCAGGGCAGCCATACCCTCTCCGGCGGGGAGGCCCAGCGACTCAAACTGGCGGCGGAGCTCACCGCTTCGGCCCGCCATGAGCCGACGCTGTACGTGCTGGACGAGCCCACCACCGGGCTGCACCTGTCGGACGTCGAGAAGCTGGTGCACTTCCTCGGACGGCTGGTGGAGCGCGGAGACACCCTCGTCGTGATTGAGCACCACCCGACCATCATCGCCGCGGCCGACCACCTGGTGGAGCTCGGCCCGGAGGGCGGAGAGGCCGGCGGCCGCATTGTGGCCGAGGGCCCTCCGGCGCGCGTCGCCCAAAGAGACACCGCGACCGGGCAGCTGTTACGGGCGCTGTTGGGGAAGGCCGCCGCCAGAAGCGCCTGAGGGCGCCCCGCGGGAGGCGGCTAGGAGGACTTCTTCTTCTTCGTCGACTTGGCTGGCTTGGCCGGCGGCTTCTTGCCATCCGCCTTGGTGTCCTTCACTGGCTCCACCTTGCGCTCGGCAAGCAGCTTGTTTTCCCGCTCCAAGTCCGAGACGCGCTTCTCCAGGGTGGACTTTTCGCCAACCAACTCAAGGTTCTTCTTGCCCATCGCGTCCACTTGTTCGCGAGCCGTGCGCAGCTGATTCTCGGCGTCGGCCTTCTGGCCGCTGAGGGCGATGACGGCAAAGCCGCCCACCAGGGCGAGGGCAATAAGAAGAATCCACGGCAGCTTGGAGGGCCTCGCGCGCTGCCAGTCTGCTTCGAATTCGTCAGTCTGAGCCACGGATTGGAAACATTAGCAGGTCCGCCCCCAACCCCAAGTTCCTGAATGCCTGCCCCCGTGGTACCAGGGCGGCCCGAGGGGCATGCCGACGCTCGCGTACAGCCAGGTGACGGCCCCGGGCAAGGTACCTACCCGGTGGATGCTTGTCCTCCACGGCCTGTTGGGGCGAGGCAGCAACTGGCGGACGTTTGCCCGCGGCCTGGTGAATGCACTGCCCGACTGGGGTGTCGCCCTGGTGGACTTGAGGATGCACGGCGACTCGCCGGGCTTCTCGCCCCCACATACCGTGCAAGCGGCGGCGGGGGACTTGGACGGCCTGGCCACGCACCTGCGCGGCCCGGTGGAGGCCGTCCTTGGCCATTCCTTGGGCGGCAAGGTGGCGCTGGCCTGGACGGCCTTTCGCCCGGGGCTTCGGCACGCCCTCATTCTGGACACCGACCCCGGGCCCCGCCCGGCCGGCATTGGCAGCGAGACGACGCGGGAGGTGCTCTCTGCCCTGCAGGCCCTTCCGGCCGTCCTGCCTTCGCGCCAGGCCTTCCTCAGCCGGATGGAGGCGGCCGGACAGCCACCGGGCATGGCCGCGTGGCTGGCGATGAGTCTGCGGCCCACGGAGGGCGGCTTCGTCTTCGGCTCGAACCTCCAGGCCATGCAGTCTCTCCTGGCCGACGCGCTGTCCCGGGACGACTGGGCGCTGGTCAGCCACCCACCGCCTGGACTGCGCTTCGACTTCATCCTCGGTGGCCGCTCGACGACGGTGCAGCCCGAGGCCGTCCACCGTCTGGAAGCGCTCGCCGCCGAAGGGCGCTTGGGCCTCCGGGTGCTGTCCCAGGCAGGCCACTGGCTCCAGGTGGACGACCCGGAGGGCACGCTGCGGGCGGTGACGGGGGCGCTTCAGTGAGGGAGGCGCGTTACCGGTGCGTGTGCTGCACCTGCTGGACGCTGCGGGAGCCGCCGCCGGGGACGTTGAGCGTCTGTCCGGTGTGCGGCTGGGAAGACGACGCCTTCCAGGCCAAGCACCCGGACTTCGCCGACGGCACCAACGCTGTCAGCCTCAACACCGCGCGGAGGAATTTCCGCCTTCTCGGCGCCTCGGACCCGCGCCGCCTGGCCCGCACGCGGCCACCCACTTCCGAGGAGCGCGGGGCCTGAAGCCCCGAAGGGGCTACCGGAAGAAGAGGTGGCACAGCAGCGTCGAGGTGATGACGCCCGACAAGTCGGTGATGAGGCAGGCGGCCACGGTGTGCCGGAGAGCCCGGACCTGCACGCTGCCGAAGTAGACGGCCAGCACGTAAAACGTCGTCTCCATGCTGCCGTTGATGGTGGAGGTGAGGTAGCCGATGAAGGAGTCGGGGCCGTAGGTCTTCATCGTGTCGGCCAGAATGGCGATGGCGCCGGTGCCGGAGAGGGGTCGCATCAGCGCCATCGGCAGCGCCTCGGAGGGAAAGCCTAAGGGCGCGGTGACTTTGCCCAACACGCCGACGATGGCGTCCATCGCCCCCGAAGCGCGGAACAGGCCAACCGCCACCAGGATGGCCACCAGGTAGGGGGTGATGAAGACCGCCACCTGAAGGCCCTCCTTCCCGGCGCTCACCACCACTTCGTACACCTTCACCTTGCGGGCGAAGCCGAAGAGGACGATGGCGAACATGATGAGGGGCAGCACCCAGCTGCTCATCGCCATGCGGAAGACTTCAAACGGGGTGTGGCCCACCTTCATCGTCAGCAGCGAACGCAAAAGCCCCACCACCAGCGCCAGGGCAACGGCCAGGGTGACGAGGCGCCGCAGGGGACTGGCCGGCGCATGCGGCAAGGCAGCCTTCTCTGCCGCCGCTGCCGCCGCGGCGTCCGGGGCCTTTGGCGGGGGGGCCAGGGGAGGCTCCCCCGACAGCACCACCCGCTCCGGCGCAAACACCGGCAACCGCTGCAGCAGCTTGGCCGCCACCACCGCCACCACCGCCGAGGACATGGTGGCCAGCATGGAGGGGAAGAAAATGGCGGCCGGGTTTTGCGAGCCCATCGCCGAGCGGACGGTGATGACGCCCAGCGGCAGCACCGCGAGGCCCGAGGTGTTGATGGCCACGAAGAGGGCCATGGAGTTGGTCGCGACGCCCGGGTAGGGGTTGCCCTTGTTCAACTCCGAGATGGCCTTCAGCCCGAAGGGCGTCGCCGCATTGCCGACGCCTAAAATGTTGGCGGAGAAGTTGAGAATCATCGCGCCGATGGCCGGCGAGTCCTCCGGGACGTCCGGAAAGAGACGCCGCATGACGGGGCGCACCGCCTTGGCGACCGCCGCCAACAGGCCCGCCTCGCGCAGCACGCCCATGAAGCCAAGCCACAGGACCATCGGGCCGATGAGTTTGATGGCCAGGTTGACGGCCTCCATCGAGGCCTCGGGCCACGCCCGGTTGAGTTCCGGCAGCCGCCCGGTGAAGGCAGCGACGAGGACGGACCCGGCGACGAGGACGACGAAGATGCCGTTGAGCAAGGGGGCGCGCAGTACGCTAGCAGGCACCTGCCGAAGCGTCGCGATTCAGGCTTCGAAAGACACAGGTGGGCGCGCCCAACGCAGCCGCCGCGGCGCCCCCGTCCAGGTGGCGAACCCGCGGGGCGAATGGGCCAGCTTTCCGGGTTTCAGTAGCTGTCGCCGCTGCCGCCGCCGCCAGACTCTCCGCCGCCGCCGCCGGAGAAACCGCCGCCCCCGCCGTCGCCTCCGCCCCCTCCACCCCAGCCTCCACCGCCTCCTCCGCCCCAGCCGCCGCCACCCCAGAAAAAGGGGAAGGGCACCACCCCGCCGCGCCGGCGGGCTCGCGCCACCAGAATGATGACGAAGAGGAGGACCAGGAAGGGACACAACAGCCCGAAGAGGTCTCCTGCCCCTACCGGCGCCACCTGCGGGTCGTTTGGCCCAGCGCCGGGGTGGCGCGGCAGCGGGTCCGGAGGCGGCTTGCCCGAGATGGCCTCCATGATGCCGTCCGTCCCGACTTGCAGCGCCTCCCGGTTACGGTTGGCCTGCAGGTACGGCTTCATCTTCTGGATGATGCGAAACGTCTGGACGTCGGTCAGGTCCCCACCGACGCCCTTGCCGGTGGTGATGTAGACGCGCCGCTCGGCGGGGGCCCAGGTCAACAGGACGCCGTTGTCCTTGCCCTTCTGGCCAACCTTCCACGCCTGAAAGGTGGCGTAGGACACATCCTCGATGGCATCGCCGTCGAGGGAGGCCGGGATGAAGACGAAGACTTGGGCGCCATTCTCATGCTCGAAGGCGCCGAGTCGCGCGTCGAGGAAGGCTCGGTCCTCGAAACTCAGCTTTCCGGCAGCATCCGTCACGTACCCGGTGGGCAGCGGCGGGTGGTAAGCATCGGCCGCGCCGGACAACACCAGCGCCGCCAGCAGCGGGCCGAGCGCCCGCGAGCGCATTAGAATTTCACCTGCGGCGCGGTCTGCGCATCGGGCGAGGCCGTGAAGTACACCCGCTCCTTGAAGGGCTTGCCGGTCAGCTTGTTGATGGCGATGCCGCGGATTTTCTTCAGCTCCGTGTTGTAGGCGGCCACGGCGGCATTGTACTGCTCGCGCGCGCGGAGGATGCGGTTCTCGGTACCTTCCAGCTGCACCTGCAGCTCGCGAAAGCCCTGGTTGCTCTTGAGGTCCGGGTAAGCCTCCTGCACCACCAGCAGGCGTGAGATGGCCGACTGGAGTTGGTTCTGTGCCTTCTCAAAGGCGGCCACCTTGGCCGGGTCCTCGAGGTCATCGCCCGACAGCTGGATGGACGTCGCCTTCGCCCGTGCCTCGACGACGGCGGTCAGTGTCGCCTGCTCCTGTTTCGCCCCGGCCCTCACGGTTTCCACCAGGTTGGGGACCAGGTCCGCGCGACGCTGCAAGGCTGCCTGGTAGTCGGCCCAGCGCTGCTCGCAGACTTGGTCCTTGGCGACCAGTTCGTCATAGGACTGGCAGCCAGTCACAAACACCAACGAAAGCGCCCCTGCGGCGAGGAGGGCAGGGCGGAAGGCGGAGGTCGTCATGCCTCCCACCCTGCGCCCCGGGCGACCTCCCGCGCAACAAAATTTTGCTCCCCCTGTCCGTCGCCCAGAAGACACCCAGGGGGTGTCCATCGGCCGCAATGTGCGGGCACTAGAATGGGGGTTTGCCGTAGAAATCCCCCTGCATGCGGCCGGCTCTCAAAATCCCTTCCACCGCCCCTCCGCCGAAGCCGGCGAACGTCTCGACGCCGCCCTCGGCTTCCAGCGTCCGACGGGCGGCGCGCCGAAAGCGGCGTCGGGCGCGGCGCATTCGCCGCGCCCTTTTGGCCATCCTTGCAGTGTTGCTGCTGGTGGCTGGCTCGCACCTGGTCCTCAACTCTGACTGGGTGCGGGCGCGACTGCAGGCCAAGGTGGAGTCGGCGCTCTCGGCGCGGCTGGGCGAGGTGGAACTCGGCAGCGGCACCGGCGTCGACTGGTCGCTGCACGTTGCATTCGGGCCGGTGCGGATTGCCCCGGTCCCCGGCCAGGGCGTGGTGTTGGAGGTGGAGCGTGTCCGGGTGCGGCCGGCGTGGGGGGCCCTCCTGGCCGGCCGGCTGGAGCCAGGCGTGGTCGAGCTGAAGACGGTGACGGTGCGGCCCGGCGAGCACCTGTCCGGACTGCGGGCCCTGGTGGAGCGCATTGAATCCCGAGCGCGCCCGTCCAACGCCACCGAGACGCCCTCGGCCGGAGGCAGCGCGCGCGTTCCGCGCCTGGAGGCGGAGGACCTCCGCCTGGACATGGTGTCCGCGGCCGACGGAAAGCCGCTCGAGCTGGGGACTTGGGACGCCCAGCTGGACGTGCACGGCGGCCCCGGAGCCCGGGTGGTGGACATGTCCCTGCAGCGCCATGGGGGTGGAGAGCTGCGCAGCGTCGCGCGGATGGGCCGGGACATTCCAGTGCAACTGGAGGCCTGGCTCACCGTCATGCCGCTCGAACCGGTGGTGGAGATGTTGGGCCACCGGATGGGGCTGCGCGCCACGGCCGGCACCCTCTCCGGACACCTGACTGGCCAGCTGCCGGCGGACCTTCGCCGCGGAGAAGCCAAGGTGGAGGGCCACCTCGACGGCCTGGTCCTCGAAGGCAAGCGGCTGTCCACTGAACCGGTTGGGCCCTGGCGTCTGTCGATGACTGGCAACTTGGACTTCGAGCGCTCGACGCGCGAAGTCCACCTGCGCGAGGGGCATGTTGCCTTTGGCGAGAACGACTCCCTCCGGGTGGGCGTGGAGGGCGTGTACGAGGGGCACGCTGACGGCCCGACGTTCCGGGCGGAAGCCAAGGTCGACCAGCTCCGCTACCAGGACGCCGTCGACGCACTTCCCCCGCAACTCTCGCTCGGCGACGAAGCCCCGCGCATCCCCGGACTGCTCGACGCCCGAGTGCGCATCTCGGGCCCGGTGCGGGACCCCGAGCGCTGGACGGTTGAAGCGAAGCTCGACCTCACCGGCCTGCGCGCGGCCTCAAAAAATGTCCCCTTCTTCCTCCGCGGCCCCTTCATCTACCACCCGGTGGACGCGCTCGGCCGCACCCGCGAGCTGTGGGTGGGACCCAAGAATCCCTCCTTCGTCGCCCTGGAGGAGTTGCCGCGCTATGTCGGCCGGGCCATCACCACCAGCGAGGACGCCGGGTTCTGGTACCACCCGGGCTTTGACTTCGATGAGCTGAGGGAGAGCATCATCGACGCCGCTGAGGGCAGCCGAGTCCGCGGCGCCTCGACGCTGACGCAGCAGCTGGCGAAAAACCTCTTCCTCTCCCGGGAGAGGACGTACGCCCGGAAGGTGCGCGAGGCCCTCTTCACGCTGGCCCTCGAGGCGGTGCTGCCCAAGTCCCGGCTGCTGGAAATCTACCTCAACATCATTGAGTGGGGCCCCAACGTCTACGGCATTGGCGAAGCCGCACGGCACTACTTCGGTGTGCCGGCACACAACCTGAGCGTCCAGCAGGCCGTCTTTTTGGCCACCATCATCCCCAACCCATTGAAGTACCACGCCCTCTTCGAGCGCGGCGCGCTGAACGGCAGCTGGGAGCGCCGCAACCGCGACCTCCTCAGCAAAATGCGCATGGCCGGCTTCATCAGCGTCGCCGAAGCCACCGAGGCCGAGTACGCCCCCTTGCACTTCCGCCGGCCCTAGCGGCCTCTCCCCTTGGGGGGACGGAAGGGCGGGGTTGCGGCCCCTGGCCGCTGCGTTAGGCACAGGACATGATTCAGGGAACGCTAGACCGCGGGCAGGCCCGGGCGGACATCTCCGTCCCGGCCGGTTGCCCACTTTGTACCGGGGCGCTTGACCTCCGCGTCACGCCCACCAGCGCTTTCAGCTACTGCGGCACCTGCCACTGGATTTCCCGGTCGGTGGTGTCCGTCGGGCAGAATTCGCTGCAAGTCGCCCATCCGCCCGGCGGAGTCGCCTAGTCGCCGAGAAGCCGGGGCAGCAGTTCACCGCTTTTGCCCCGGAGTACGGTGTCAAACGCCTGCGCATTGTCCGCGGCGTCGACATTCACCAGCCAACTCTTCGCCCCCGCGCGCCGCGCGACGTCCACCAGCCCCGCCGCCGGGTACACCGCACCGGAAGTGCCGGCGGCGACGAAGTACAGGGGCGCGCCCTGGGCCTCGGCCAAAAAGGCCTCGATGGTGGCCAGGTTTCGCTCCTCCAGCATTTCCCCGAACCAGACAATGTCCGGGCGCAGCCGCGCGCCGCAAACGTCACAGCTGGGCACCGTGCCGGCCGGGTAGACGGTGGCGTCGGCAAACGGTGGACGGGTGCACTTGCTGCAGCGGCTGGTGAAGAGGTTGCCGTGCAGCTCCACCAACCGGCGACTTCCGGCCCGGCGGTGCAGCCCGTCCACGTTTTGGGTGACCAGGAGGAAGCGGTCCAGAAGGCGCGCCTCGGCCTGGGCCAGCGCGATGTGGCCTGCATTGGGCTCCACCTCGCCGGCCCGAGCGCGTCGCTCGGAATAGAATTCCCACACCCGCGCCGGGTCCAAGGCGAAGCCCTCCGGCGAGGCCACCTCTTCCACCGGAATGCTGCGCCACAGCCCGTCAATGCCGCGAAAGGTGGGGACGCCGCTTTCGGCGGAGACGCCCGCACCGGTCAGCACCAAAAGCCAGCTCCGGTCGTCCAGCGGCAGCCGTTCGAGCGCCATGCGCGGCCGCTAGCCTACCCAAAGCGCCAGACAGGCGAGTCCCCCCTCGGCCTGAGGCCAGAACGCGGCTGCGCCCAGGGAGGCTAGCGACGGACGGTGGGGCCTTTGCGCACCCCGCCGCGCGTCAGCTGGGCCACCGCCTCTCCGAGGCCCTCCACGGTGAGGGGAAACATCGGGAACAGGCTTCGCAGCGTCCGGATGGTGGGCGACCACCAGCTGGCCGGAGGCTCCGGGTTGAGCCACGCGCTCCGCTCAAAGTGCTGCTGCAGCTGCATCATCCAGACGATGCCCTCCATGCCGTCCGGGGAGTAGTGCCCCTGCGCCCCCGAGCGCAGCATCAATTCATAGGGTGCCATCAACGCATCCCCCACCAGCACCAGTTTCCAGTGGGGGCCGCAGTCGGCGAGCAGCTCGGGCACCGGGACTGGCTCCGCGAAGCCCTCGGTACGGTACACCCTGCCGTAGACGCAGTTGTGGAAGTAATGCGTGCGTAGCTCACGAGAGTGGGTTGCCTTCCGGGCGGCGCTGAAGAGTCGGTTCACCAGATGGGCGTGCGGGGTCATCGAGCCGCCCACGTCCATCAGCAGAAGGACGCGGGTGCTGGGCTTGCGCGGTGGGCGGAGGATGACTTCCAGCTCGCCCGCGTTGCGAGCGGTGGCGTCGATGGTGGCGGGCAAGTCCAACTCCTCGAAGGCCCCTTCCCGCTGGAAGGCCCGCAGCTTGCGCAGCGCCATCGCCAGGGAGCGGGTGTCCAAGACACGGTCGTCTCGGTAGCCGCGGTACAGCCGAGCGTCGGCCGTCTTCAGTGCTCCTCGAAGGCCGCCCTCGCCGTCGGACGCCTCTGCGCCATTGGCCTTCGGCCCAGCCCCGCGCCGGCCGCCTCGCCCTGCGCCCTCCGGCCCCTGTCCCTCCCTGGCGCGGCGCTCCTGCTCGCGCATCCGCGTCTCGAAGAGGCGGCGGAGCGCCTCGGGCTCAAGGACCGCCAGCGCCTCCACCTCTTCGGGCGTTCGTTCCGCGGCGTCTTTTGCGGCGGCCTCCGCCAGCCAGCCGAGCAGTTCCTCCGCCAGCGCCGCGCCGCTGTCTTCGATGCCTTGGAAGTGCGCCAGGAAGGCCTGGTCAAATGCGTCGAGGTGGGCCTCGCTGTGGACCAGCAGTGAGCGCGCTACGTCATAAAAGCCATCGAGCGAGCTGTCGTGCAGTCCGGCTTCCAGCGCCTGAGCGAGCGCCACCGCTTCCTGCGTCCCCACCGGCACCTTCCGGCGGCGAAGCTCATAGAGAAAGCCGACAAACATGGGGACGTCAGGCCCGGGGCCGGCGCCCGGCGGCCAGGGACTCGTGAAAGACGAGGAGGTCCTGCTCACGCTTCAACAGGGCGCCGACGAAGGGAAGCGCCTCGTCCAGTTTGAGTTCCTTCACTCCGGCGGATTTGAGAACCGCCAGCCAATCGACCAGTTCGCTGGTGCTCGGACGCTTGCGCAGACGCGTCAAATCCCGCAGCTGGTAGAAGACGTCGAGGGCTTGCTGGGCGAGTGCCTCCTCCAGCTTCGGGTGGTGGACCCGGACAATGCGCTCCATCAACTCGCGTTCCGGGAAGTCGATGAAGTGGAAGACGCAGCGGCGGAGGAAGGCGTCGGGCAACTCTTTCTCATTGTTGCTGGTCACCACCACCACCGGTCGCGCCCTGGCCTCCACCTCCTCGTCCGTCTCCAGAATTCGGAACCGCATGCGGTCCAACTCATGAAGCAAGTCGTTGGGAAATTCGAGGTCGGCTTTGTCCACCTCGTCGATGAGCAGCACCACCCGCTCGGGGCTTCGGAAGGCCTCCCCCAGTGGCCCGAAACGGATGTAGCGCCGGATGTCGCGCACGTCGCCGTCTCCGAAGCGGCTGTCGTAGAGGCGCTGCACGGTGTCGTAGACGTACAGCCCGTCCTGGGCCCGGGTGGTGCTCTTCACATTCCAAGTCCAAAGCTTCGCGCCGAGCGCGCTGGCGATGGCGTCGGCCAGCAGCGTCTTGCCCGTCCCCGGTTCTCCCTTCACCAACAGAGGCCGCTCCAGGGCGAGCGCGCAATTCACCGCTGCCTGCAGGGCAGGGCTGGTGAGGTAGCTGGCGGTCCCGGTGAAGCGGCGAAGGCGGTCGGTCATGGCTTGGGCGGTAACAGTGAAATGAGGAGGGCGCTCAGGTGCTGCAGCGCCTCCTCGGGAATGGTGTGCGGCCCGTCAAAGGGCAAAAAGTCCACCATCAGGCCGGCGTCCTGGAGCAAGTCGCGCAACGCCACGGCACCGGCGAAGGGGAGAATGGGGTCCTGCCGCCCGTGCGACTGAAGCACCCGGAGGCCCTTGCGGCGCGGCGCGCGGCTGCGCCACTCCGCCTCGGCGGTCAGCGTGCCGGACAGAATGACCAGGGCCGCCGGCGCCTCGTCCTGGCGAAGGGCGAGGTCGGTGGTCACCATCGCCCCCTGGCTGAAGCCGCCAAGCACCACCCGGCCAGCACCCAGCCCGGACGTGTTGGACACATCCTCGAGGCAGGCAGCAAGCTGGCGGCGGGCCTGCGCCAAGCCGTCCGGGACATGTCCTCGCAGCTTCGCTTGGCCAGCGGCGCCCGCGGCGCGCAGGGCGAGGTTGGCCTCCCAGTCAATGGGCCACCAGGCCCGAGCGTCGCCTCCTCCAAATTCCGGCAGCGCCACCGGGCCCACAGGAAAGACGAAACGGACGCGGCTGCCCAGCGCCGGGGCGCGGGCGAGAAGGTCCGAGGCGAGCGGCACCAGGTCCGTCCCTGAGGCGCCGAAGCCGTGGCACAGCACCACCGCCAACTCCGGGCGCACCTTCACATCGGCTTGGACCACCCGGGCCTCGAGTGGCCCCAGCCGCGTCGCGACGTCCACCATGAGCGACCCTCACCCGACCAGCGGCCCCGGCGCAAGAGGGCCGTGCCCCGACTCGACGCGCCGTGGCCCCGCTGCTATGGCCCCCGGCGCCTCCCATGACCCAGACCCACGTCCTCATCACCGTCACTGGCCCGGACCACCCCGGCATCACCGCGCGTCTGACCGGCCTCATTGCTGAGGCCGAGGCGCAGCTTTTGGACATTGAGCAGGTGGTGGTGCAGGGGCAGCTGACACTGGCCCTGCTGGTGGCCTTGAAGGCGGACCGGGGCCTCCTCAAGGAGTTGCTCTTCGCCGCTAAGTCCCTCGGGGTGGAGCTGGACTTCGAGCCCGTGGACGCCCACACCAGCGCTGAGCCTCCGGCGCAGCGCTACGTCGCCACCGCCATCGGGCCTCAGCTGGGCGCCCGGGAGCTTTTCCAGGTGTCCTCGGCGCTGGCCGCATACGGCGCCAACATCGAGAGAATCCAACGGCTGTCTCAGGGTGCGCTTGGCTCGGTGGAAATCCAACTGGGACTGCCGTCCGGGCAGGACCCGGAGCCGCTGAAGCGCGCGCTGCTCGAGTTGGCCATGCGGGGGACCTTCGACGTCGCGCTGCAGCGCGAAGGAATCTTCCGCAGGAGTAAGCGGCTGGTGGTGATGGACATGGACAGTACCCTCATCCGCATTGAAGTCATTGATGAGTTGGCCCGCGCGGCCGGGGTGGCGGACAAAGTGCGGGCCATTACCGAGCGCGCCATGCAGGGGGAGTTGGACTTCGACGACTCTCTCCGCCAGCGGCTGAAGTTGCTGGAGGGCCTCGACGTCGCCGTCCTACGGCGGCTGGCAGCGGAGCTGCCTCTGACCGAAGGCGCAGAAACCATGGTGCGGGTGCTGAAGCGGCTCGGCTATCACATCGCTGTCATTTCCGGCGGCTTCTCCATCGCCGCGGACGCCCTGAAAGCACGGCTCGGCCTGGACTACGCCTATGCCAACACCCTGGAAGTGGCCAACGGCAAGCTGACGGGCCGCGTGGTGGGCCCCCTGGTCAACGCCCGTCGAAAGGCCGAACTCCTCGAAACCATCGCCCAGGCCGAAGGCGTGCTGCTCGACCAAGTCATCGCCGTCGGCGATGGAGCCAATGACTTGCTGATGCTTGAACGGGCCGGCCTGGGCATCGCCTTCCACGCGAAGTGGAAGCTGCGCGAGGCGGCAGACACGTCCATCACCGCGGGCGGCCTGGATGCCATTCTGTACCTGCTCGGCATCAGCGCGCGTGAGCTGCAGGAGGTGAGTGCCGAATTCACCGAGCGCGACGCCTAGCGTCTGGGGCCTGGGGTGTGAGGGGGTGGTTCCCCTTGGGCCGGTGGTTTCCCAAGCGGGGTTTCCTTCAGCCCTTGTCCGTTCCAAATGGGGACGGACGGCAGAGGGTGTTGGGGCGGCGCGGCTTGACCGCTGTGCCTCGAAGCCACAAGGCTGAGGGGTCGCGCAAAGGCTGCTTGCAACCAAAGGGGGGCGCATGCCCAACAAGAAATTGACGTGTCTTGTGTTTCTTCTGGTCGCACTCGGACCGGTCTCGGCCGCTGCGGATGACGACCATCCCGTTTTCGGCGGTCGGCGCGAGCCAATTATTTTCAGCGCCGACGCGAACGCTGGCCTGACGCAGGCCTTCATCACCGGCGACAACTTCGGGCGGCGCACCGGGACGGTACGCTTCGGTGCAGCGTCTGCCACCGTCGCGTCTTGGTCACCGACGGTGGTGGTGATTGACGTGCCGTCGGGCACCGAGGCAGGGAGCTACCTGCTGACGCTGGCCACCGCGGACGGACAATCGCTGGACTTCATCATTTCGGTGGGCGGACTTGGCTCCCCTGGCCCTGCGGGGCCACCAGGGCCGGCGGGCCCTCCCGGAGCTGTGGGCGCGATGGGTGCGACGGGGCCTCAGGGACCCCCAGGGCCTCAGGGCTCAGCCGGCGCGGCGGGCCCAGCTGGCCCGGCAGGGGCCACTGGCTTGCCCGGGCCGCAGGGCCCGGCTGGGGCACAGGGTCCAGCGGGTCCGCCCGGGCCCGACCCGCGCTTCGGCAACAACACAAGCATGGCCGCGGAGGGAAATGGAACGACCTGCACGCTTGGGGAAATCATTCTCACCGCGGGTAGCGTCGCGAACGGGCTGCCGGCGCAGGGGCAGGTGTTGCCCATCAGCCAGTACACGGCAGTGTTCTCCCTGTTGGGGACGCTGTACGGTGGCAACGGGACGACCACCTTTGCCCTCCCCGACCTGCGCGGCGCCGCACCGAACGGCCTCACCTATTCCATCTGTATCTTCGGCGTTTACCCTTCGCGCACTTGAAGTCGGGGCACCGCGCTTGAAAGGGATGCGCGCACCCATCAGCCAGTGGGCTGCGCACCAGCGATTGTCGGACGTGGACAGGTACAAGGCCGGCAGTTTTCACGGGGGCCGCCCGGGCCCCGGGGTTCCATGAAAGCCGTTCGCATTGACCGGCATGGTGGGCCAGAAGTGCTGCGGCTGGATGACGTCCCGGAGCCGAAACCCGGGCCGGGCGAGGTGCTTCTGCGTGTCCGTGCAGCGGGGGTGCATGCCGAAGACGCCCGGGAGAGAAGCGGACACACCCTGAATCCGCTGGCCCTACCCGCCATCCTCGGCACCGCAGCGGCGGGCGTCATTGCCGCAGTGGGCCTCGGCGTCAACCCTGCGCTGCGGGGGCTGCGGGCGGTGGGCCTCGCGCCTGCCTCTCAGGCTGAGTTGGTGCGGCTGCCTGCGGCGGACGTGGTGGTGTTACCCGAAGCGGTGGACTTTGAAGTGGCTGCGGTGTTGCCCTTTCCGGGCCTCACCGCCTACCACCTCCTGCATACCGTGGAGCACGTCACGGAAGACACGACGGTGCTGGTACAGGACATTGCTGGAGACGTCGGACTCTTCGTCCTCCAGCTGGCCAAGGCCACAGGGGCGCGTGTGCTTGGCACCGCCACCTCCCAGGAAGGCGCAGACGTCGCCCGACAGTTGGGCGCGGACGCGGTGCTGGTGTCACCAGACGACTTGGCTTCGACGGTGCGCGCCCTCAACGGTGGCGGCGGCGTCCATCTGTTGCTCGACGGGGTGGGGCGCACAACGGTCGAAGCCAGCCTGCGCTGCCTCGCGCCCTTCGGTCACCTCGTGTTTTTTGGAGGCTTTGCCCGGCAACCCGCGCAGGTAGCCGTGGAGAAACTCTACCCGCACGCCCTCAAGGTAAGTGCCTTCTCGCTCGCTGCCCCGCTTCCTCAGGGCGCCAACCGCTCGGCCCTTCAGGAGTTGGTGAGTGACGTGGCGGCGGGCACCCTCAGCTGCATGCTGGGCCTGCGCCTACCGCTGGAAGAGGTGGCGACGGCCCACCGCGCGCTGGAAGAGGGCCGCACCGTGGGCCACCTGGTGCTGCGCGTCGGCTGACTGCAGCACGGCTGCCCCCCCTCGACAACAACGGCTTGAATTGACTCGAATTCGGCTGTCGGACCCTCCCCCGGCACCGGCCGAGTCATCCGCTCGACGCTGTGACTGAGGGGAAACGCACCGCTCGAGCGTGTAGTCCGGTGGAAGAGAAACCGTCGCCGGTGTCGGCGACGTCGTTCCGAAGCGGGGGGTCATTGATGACGACAGTGTTTGGCAGTCGCAACCAACGGGGCGAGTCGGGGCAAATCCACGGAGGAACTGCCCTCCCACCCTTCGAGTCGAAGGGCGCGCATCCAGAGCAGCATGTCTGGGCGCTTGGGGGGGCCTTCTCTCCGGCGATTGCCCTCGTCCTTGGCCTCGCGGCCTGCAGTTCCACCAGCCCCAACCCCACGCCCTCGTCGAACGCAACGAAAGTCAGCGGCGCGGTGGTGGACGCCTTCGTCATCAACGCGACGATTACAGCCTACGAAGTGAATTCCTTGGGACAGAAAGAAATGTGCGTCCCGGCGACCCCCGCGACGACGCCGTCGACCTGCGCCACCGCGACGAGCGACAACAACGGCAACTACACCATCAACCTCGGCAGCTACAGCGGTGCGGTGCTTCTTGAAAGCACCGGCGGCAGCTACACCGACACGGTGACCGGACAGACACAACCCGTTCCCGCCGGGGTCATCCTGTCGTCTTTCCTCCCTTCGGTGACGGCCAACTCGGGGCCCCAGACGGCACAGCTGACAGCCCTGACCACCATTGCCGCGAACCTCGCGCTGGAGAACATGGCGCAGGGCGTCAGCGCCGCGAGCGCCGCGTCGGCCGCGAACACGTTGGTCCAGAATTATTTTGGCGTACAGAACCTCGACACCACGGCGCTCCTCGACTTGACCAACGCCAACTGCGGGGGCGCAACGACCACCCAGGAGAACTTCGACGCTTCCCTCATCTTCGCGGGCATCGCTCAGCTGGCCCAGCAGTACGGGGTCTCGACCATTGACCTGACGAACGCCATCATCCTGGACTTCAGCTCCAACGCCGGCGTCCCGACTGGCCTGTTGGCCGGCGGTTCCTCAATCACCATCGGCAACACCACCATCAACCTCGCGCAAATCGAGGGAACGAGCCTTGGGCAGTCGCTCGAAACGGCGATTCAGGCCTTCGTGGCCTCCGCCAAGAACGTCTGCAAGGCCCCGCAGTCCGCCGGTCAAGCGGGTGGACTCTCGGGGCTGCCCCCGCCACCGCCACCGTGCACCAGCGCCAGCGCCTTCTATTGCTACAGCGCAGTCATCGACTACACCGGGCCGGCCGGTGTGTTCCTCGCCATGCAAATCAGCCTCACCTGCGGGGACGACATCTACTCGGGACAACACGTCTTTCGGGCGGGGGGAAGAGCGCCGGGAAGCGGAGCGCTGACCAACGTTTCGTTTAACATCGATGCCACCGCGCCCCAGTCGGGAAGCTACGCTGGGTCTCCCAACTACGACTATGCGAACGACTGCGGGGGCAACAAGGGAATCATGGAGCTCGAGCCGAACCTCATCCAGGGAGTCAACTGCACCTTTAGCCCGAGCACCACCGCCTTCATCAGCCTTGCCAGCAATGGCAACCAGAACAACTCCCTCGGCCCCATCGTCGTCGATTGCACCCCCGCCACCTACACCGTGGATGGGACGGTCTCTGGGCTGCCGGCCGGAGCCGGCATCACCATTGGGGATTCGGTCAACGGGGACCAAGTCGTCGTGTCGGCCAATGGCTCCTTCACCCTGCCGGCGCAGCTCGGTCTTGGTGCCAGCTACACGGTCACTGTCCTCAGCAGCACGGGGCTACCGGCGGGCGAGCAGTGCACGGTGGCATACGGCACCGGCACCATCTCTGGGCTGGGGACGAACGTCCTGGTGACGTGCGCGCCGGTAGCACCGCCGGCGAAGCTGAATGGCCAGAACGGCCTTGCGTTCGAGAACGGTCAACTCTACGTGGCCAACTACGGCAACAACCAAGTGCTCGTCTTCAACGAAGCAGGCACCGCGTCGAGTCCCACCCTCAGCCTGTCCGCCGTCATCACGCCCAGCGCCGGCTCAGGGCTGGTCGCGCCGACTCGGCTCGCGTTCGACGCGTCCGGGCGCTACCTCTTCGTGACGTGGGGGCACCAGGGAAGCCAGGGCTACGTCGCCGTCTATGACACGCAGGCCAGCAACGCCCAAATCGCCCTCATTTCCGACAGCCACATCTACGGCCCCTTGGGCGTCGCCGTCGACACGGCCGGCAACGTGTACGTGGCCGAGAACAGCGGTAACTCCATCACCGTCTTTACGCCCAACTCCTCGACCGACCCCAGCATGGGGTACACCTTCTCCCTCAACCTGACGAGCGACTACGCCGGACACACCTTCCCCGCACCGGGTGCGCTGGCCTTCTTCGTCGACCCCCTCAACGGCCATGGGTATCTCTTGGTAGGCCTCAGCACCGGCAACGTCTTGGCCTACGAGACGCCGCTCACCCAAATGTCAACGCCCGCTGGCGGGTCAACCTGCACCGGCGGAGTGACGGCCATCGCGCTGTCGCTGGCCTCGGAGCAGCTGTACGTCAGCTACTACTACGGTGCCCTTGCCGACGGGTACGCCCTCAGCAGCATCTTGGGGACCGGGTGTCCGACCCCGGCCGACACGGCAACTGGCCTCTACTCTCCCGAAGGCCTCGCCGTCGATGGCAATCAAAACGTCATCGTCTCCAACTCGGGAACGAGCCAGCTCGCTATTTACCCCGCGACGCTGGGGACCAGCCTCTACACCTACGGCCCGTAACTGGCGTGGGGCCGGGCTGTGGGCCGAACCCCCCCACAGCCCGGCCCGGTTGGGCTGGAAGTCGAAGCTTCCGCTTGGCCATCCCGGTTCCACCGCGCCCCCCGGATTCGATGTCCGCCGCCCCAAACGTCTAGCGAGGGCCGGTGGCGGGAGCGAGCCACGCCGTCACTCCCGTGCGCATTCGGCTTTGGGCCCGAGTGCACCCTTCAATCGCCTGGAGCGCCTGGGCCAGCCGAAAGGCCCCGCCGTCCACTTGGGCGGCCCGGGAGGCGAAACTGGCTTCCACCTTGGCGCGCATTTTCGCATCGCAGAAGGCGCCGAAGCTGCCCAGTAGCTTTGCCACCTCGTCGTCTCGCATGCGGGCCCTCAAGGCCTCGAAGTGCCTGTCGACAAAAGCGTAGGCCTCGTCCTGCGTTTCATCCGTCGAAAGCTGGGCCTCCAACAGGACGGCCCAGTCTCTCAAGTCATTCTCCTTGTCCAACAGCAGCTCCCGGGCCCGCGCCGCCAGGCTGGCGTCCCGAAAGGCGCCGAGCGCCACAATCGCCTGCCGGCGACTCTCGCGACTGGGAAGGCTGTGACTGGCTTGCACCAGGGCCTCGAAGAGCGCGTCGTCCCCACTGGCTGCGGCAGTGGACAGCACCGCAGCAACCAAGTCCTCCTCCACGCTGGCAGCGCTGCGCAGCCACGCTTCTGCCCGCCGGCGCGCCTCCGCCGACAGCCACCCGTCCCTCCCCTCAAGCGCTACCAGGGGCAGCACCACTGGGCGTAGCCGGCGCTCGTCAGGGGAGTCGGTGGGCCTTTCTTTCCACCCCAGGCCCCGGGCCCGCTTGCCAAGCAATGCCTGAAGCCGCGCCGACTGAGCGGCACGCAGCTCCATGGAGAGGCTTCCCCGCCTGGGCAGCGCGAGCAAGTCCAGGCCGGCCAGGACGACGTCCGAGTCCTTCTCCCGGACCAGGACCGCGCCCAAAGCGAGGGCCTCCTCCGCGGGGACGTCTCCTCGCCGCGCGAGCGCCATCATGTCCGAGGCGAAGCTGGCCAGTTCCACCGGCTGGAAGTCCTCCAGCTGCTTCAGCAGGGCTTGGCGCAGCGGTGGGGCGTAGGCCACCCGGTAGTAGCCGAGGCCCCCCTCGTTGGCAGTGACGAAATTGGGACAGCCGCCGACGGGGAGTGTCAGCTCGGCCTGCGCCTGGCTGAGGAGGACGCAGGCGCGCTCCACTTGCTTCCCCCAGGCTGCACGCACGCAAACCGGCAGCTGCCAGGTGGCGGTGGGCGGCGTGGCGCTGCGCTCGACGAGAAAGCGCTCCTGCTGCAATTCAAGCACTGGCAGCTCGCCTGTGTTGCAGCGCAGCGCCACCGACACGATTGGCGCGCCCGGCTGGACGAGGAAGCTGGAGAGGGAATCGCCCACCGGACGGCCGCTGCCCTCGTCCATCGCGCGGAAAAATTCCTCGGCGGTGGCGTTCTTGTCCGCGTTGCGCTCGAGGTACAGCTGCACTCCGCGTTTCCAAGCTCGCGGGCCCACCCACTGTTCAAACATCGCGAGCACGATGGAGCCCTTGTCGTAGGTCAGCGCTGCGTCAAACGAGGCTTCAATGTCGGTCGGCGCCAGCACCGGCTGGCGGACCGCCCTCGCCGTTGGTAGCGCGTCCGCCGCAAGTGCCGAGGCTCGGCGTGCCAGCGCCTGCCGGCTGAAGCGAAACGAGGGGTCGACAGCGTCGGTGGCCTTCAAGTCCAGCCAGGTACCGAGTGCCTCGTGAAGCCAAAGGTCGTCCCACCAGAGTGCGGTGACCAGGTCCCCAAACCAGTAGTGCGCAAGCTCGTGCGTGGTGATGTTGACGGCGAATTGCCGCCGCCGCGGAGATTCTTGGCCAACCGGAATGAGGAGGATGGGCTGGCCCAGGGCCACCAGCCCCGGGTGCTCCATGGTGCCCCAGTAGCGCGGCACCACCGCCACATCCAGTTTCCCGTACGGGTAGGGGACGCCCGTCAAGTCTTCAAGCTGCTTCACCGCCTTCGGCAGAAACTCCTGGGCATAGTGCAACTCACTCGCCCGCCCCTGTGGCACCAGGAATCGCAAAGGAATGCCCTCGTTGCCCGCCGGTTGGCCGTTGACCACCTCGAAGGGTCCCACCACGAAGGCCACCAGGTAACTGGGAAGCGGCCGTGTCGGGGCGAAGGTGACGGTTTTTAGGCCCCCGCCTGCGTCCGTCGTCGAAACCGCCGCCGAGTTGGCGAAGGCCTCGTCCGACGTGGGGACGGTGAGGGACAGTGTCCAGGGGATTTTGAAGGCGGGCTCGTCGAAGCAGGGAAAGGCGCGGCGGGCGTCCAGCGCTTCGAAGAAGGTGTAGAGGTAGGGCGTCGTGCCTTCGTCCACCCGGTAAATGCCACGGCTTCGCTCGGTGTCGATGAGGCCTGTGTACCGCAGCACCAGCGTTGCCTCTCCCGGTCCTTGGGGATGGGCCATTTGGACCAGCCACAACTCCCCACCGACGGGCGTTATCCGCACCGGGAGCTGCCGAGCGCCGGCCGTCAGCCTCGCCTCGTCCAGCGTCAGTCCTTCCGCGTGAAGCCAGAAGTGGTCCGCTTCCGACTCGAAATTCAATTCCAGGGTGGCTGTGCCAGAAAAGGTGGATGCGGCTGGGATGAGGCGCAGCGCCAGGGCTTCGCCCACTGGGCGAACGGTGGTGGGAAGCCGGAGCGCGGGGGCCTCCGGCAGCGCGCGCCCGGTGGCCGTCGCACTGGGCCCGGCGTCGGCCGGCTCTGGCGGAGGGGGTGCCGGCGTGGGCGTGGCGCATGCCGCGACAAGAAAGCCGGCGAGGCCCAACCGAAGTACCTCGCGCGGGCTGACAAAAGGGAGCGGGCGCCCCATGGTGTTGGAAGGTGGCAAAGGGGGCTTGCGTCGCCGGTGGGCGGACGGTTTTGCTGTCTAAAGCGCCTTCACCTCGGAAATAAGCTTACTCAGCGACGCTTTGGCATCCCCGAAAAGCATGGATGTCTTGTCGTTGTAAAACAACTCATTCTCAATGCCCGCGAAGCCGGGATTCATGCTGCGTTTGAGGACAATCACCGACTTGGCCTTGTCGACGTCGAGGATGGGCATCCCGAAGATGGGACTCTTCGGGTCATTGCGCGCTGCAGGGTTGACCACGTCGTTAGCGCCAATCACCACCGCCACGTCCGTCTCCGGAAAGGCCGGATTAATCGCCTCCATGTCATAGAGCTCGTCATAGGGAACATTGGCTTCGGCGAGGAGCACATTCATGTGCCCTGGCATGCGCCCGGCGACTGGATGGATGGCGAACTTCACCTCCCCGCCCTTTTTTTCGATGAGCTCCGCCAGCTCGCGCACCTGGTGCTGGGCCTGGGCGACGGCCATTCCGTAGCCCGGGACAAAGATGACTTTCCCTGCGTAGCCGAGTCGCATCGCCGCATCCTCCGGGGTGACGGAACGCACCGTCAGTCCCTCGGCAGTCTTGCTGCCAGCGGCCAGCTGTGGGCTACCGAAGGCGCCAAAGAGGACGTTGCCAAAGGAGCGGTTCATCGCCTTGCTCATGATGACGCTCAGCAGGAAACCCGAGGCGCCGTCCAGGGCACCGGCGATGATGAGGACGTTGTTGCCGATGGCGAAGCCGGTGGCGCTGGAGGCAAGGCCGGCGTAGGAATTCAGCAGCGACACCACCACCGGCATGTCCGCACCGCCGATGGGCAGCACCATCAGCACCCCGATGCAGAGGGCGACGGCAATCATCAAGTAGAAGACCACCGTCGCCGTGGGCACGAAGATGAGGTAGGCGAAGAGCCCGAAGGTCACCGCGAACAGCGACAGGTTGATGGCATTCTGTCCGCGGTACGTCACTGGAGTGCCGGTGATGAATTCCTGCAGCTTCCCGAATGCCATGAAGCTGCCAGTGACGGTCAGTCCGCCGAAGAGCACCTCGAAGCCGAGCGCCGCCATCCGTCCATGGGGGATGTCACTGCCGTAACCGCCGTGCCAGTACTCGGCCACGCCCACCAGCGTCGCGGCCAGGGCGCCGAAGAGGTGCGAGATGGCAATTCGCTGAGGCATGGCCGTCATCGGGACGAACATGCCCAGCGGGTAGCCGATGACGCTGCCGAGGATGAGGCCGCCGGCAATCCAGTCGAACCGGACAATCTCTTGTTGAAACAGCGTGCCGACGATGGCCAGCAGCATCCCGACCGCTGCCTGCTGCATTCCTCGGCGCGCGTATTCTGGCCGGGTGAGGCTTTTCAACCCGAGGATGAAGAGGATGGAGGAGGCGAGGTAAATCGCCTGGATGCCCAGCTCCCGGTTGTTCACTTCTTCTCCCCTTGGGGAAGCTGGTGGCGCCGAAACATCCTCAGCATCCGGTCGGTGATGAGAAATCCGCCGACCACGTTGATGGTGGCGGCGGTGACGGCGATGAAGCCGAGAACCGTGCTTGCCGTCCCTCGGTTGGCACCGGCCACCACCAGCGACCCCACCAAGGAGATGGCGGAAATGGCGTTGGTGGCTGACATCAACGGCGTGTGCAGCAGCGGCGGAACCCGGGTGATGACCAGGTAGCCGACGAAGCCGGCCAGGACGAAGACGTACAGCTGGATGATGGTGGTGGCAGTCACGGGACGAACACCTCTCCTCGGTAAGTCAGCAGCATGGCGCGGGTGATTTCATCGGTCGGGTCGATGACCAGTTGGCCGTCCTTGACCAAGTGCTGCGCCAGCGTCAGCACGTTGCGGCTAAACATCTGGCTGGCGTGGATGGGCACACTGGCGGCGACGTTGAGTGGACCGAGCACCAGCACCTGGTCGACTTCCACGCGCTCCCCAGGCCGGGTGACGGCGCAGTTGCCGCCCGTCTCTGCCGCCAAGTCCACCACCACACTGCCCGGTTTCATCCGCTGAAGCATGGCGCCGGTGATGAGCTCCGGGGCCGGCTTGCCGGGGATTTGTGCGGTGCCGATGACCAAGTCGACCGAAGGCAAGTGCTCGGAGATGGCGGCCAGGGTGCGCGAGCGCTCGGCCGCCGTCTGCTGCTTCGCGTAGCCGCCGGCGGTCTGCGCTTCGTCCGAGGCCAGCTCGCCGCTGACGAAGGTGGCGCCAAGGCTTTTCACCTGCTCGGCGGCCGCGGCGCGGATGTCGAAGGCAGACACCACCGCCCCCAGCCGCTTCGCGGTGGCGATGGCCTGCAGCCCAGCCACCCCGGCGCCTAGGACAAACACGCGAGCTGGGGCCAGCGTCCCGGCCGCCGTGGTCAGCATCGGCAGTAGCCGAGGCAATTCGCTCGCCCCGAGGAGCACCGCCTTGTAACCCGCCACCGTGGCCTGGGAGGACAAAACGTCCATCGACTGCGCGCGGGTAATGCGGGGGACGCGCTCCAGTGCGAGAAACGACGCCTTGCGCGCGTTCAACAGCGCCAGCAATTCCTCGTGCGGCCCGCTCCCCACCAGGGCCACCACCGCCGCGCCCTCGTCATGTAGCCGGGCGACTTCCGCGTCCGTGGGACGGCGGACCTTGGTGATGAGGTCGCTCCGGCCCCAAACCGCCTCAGCCGTGGCCAGCTGGGCGCCGGCCTTGCCGTAGGCTTCGTCCGGGGCAAAGGCGGCGGTGCCTGCCCCCGCTTCGACCGCGACTTCGACGCCTGCTTTAACCAGCCGACTCACCGCGTCAGGCATCAGCGCCACCCGCCGCTCGCCCTCGAGGGTTTCTCGCGGAACACCGATGCGCACGTTCCCCTCCCTGTTGGGGCGCCCTTCGGCCGTCAATCTAGTTTGCACGTTGACAACTCGAACAGCACGAGAATACGAGACGTTGAGCGTCTGTTGCTGGAGGGCTCGTGTTGGATGACCACCAGCGCGGTGGGTCACCGCTTCTGCTCGCCGGCCGCCGGGCCGCTCTGCTGCGCTTGACGACGGCAACGGTGAAGCCGAACCGGGAGTGTCATGCCCGCTGAGCGCGACGCAGCCGTGGTGGCGGCCGTCGTCCTCGCCGCCGGGACGTCGAGTCGGATGGGCCGCAACAAACTGCTGCTTCCCCTCGGAGAGCAGAGCGTGGTGCGCCGCGCGGTGGGCACCGCGCTCGCCGCGGGGCTAGAACCGGTGTTGGTGGTGTGCGGGCACGACAGCGAACGGGTGCAGGCAGAGCTGCTCGGGCTACGCTGCACCACGGTGCACAACCCGCATTACGCCGAGGGCCTCCACAGTTCGGTGCGCGCCGGGATTGCCGCGGTGCCGCCGCAGGCGCAGGCTGCCCTGGTGATGCTGGCCGACATGCCCTTTGTCACCTCAGACATGGTGCGCACCCTGGCCACGCGCTACCGGGAAGGGACGGCCCGCCTGGTGGTTTCGCATTACGACGGGGTCGACGCCCCGCCGATGCTGTACGACCGTTCGCTGTTTGCCGAACTACTCGCCCTGGAAGGCGACGGCTGCGGCAAGCGCGTCGTGAAGCGGCACCGGAGCGAAAGTCTTCTCGTCTCTTGGCCCGCCTCGGCGCTGGTGGACTTGGACGTTCCGGCGGATGTGGACGCGGTGTTGGCCGAGCTGGGAGAGGGCTAGGCGATGCGTGCCGAGCTCCTCCAGTTGGCGGCGGACCTCGCACACCGCGGCGAGCCCTTCGTGCTGGCGATGGTGGTTCGCCGCGAGTCCTACAGCTCGGCCCAGCAGGGGGACATGGCCCTCATCACAAAAGATGGCAGCTACCACGGCTGGCTCGGCGGCAACTGCACCCAGCCCACCGTGAAGCGCGAAGCCCGCCGCGCGCTCCTCGATGGCCGCCCGCGCCTGCTGTCCCTGTCCCCGGAGCCAGAGCGGGAGCAGCGGCCGGGAATTACCGCACTGCCGATGACCTGCCAAAGCGGAGGCAGCGTGGACATTTACCTTGAGCCCATTCTTCCGGCGCCGCGGCTGCTGTTGTTTGGCCTCTCTCCGGTGGTCCGCGCGCTGGCCCAACTCGGCAAGGCGCTCGGCTATGCGGTGGACGTCGTGGACCGGCGTGCCGCCCCGGGCGCCATCCAAGGCGCTGACCGAACATTCAATGACTTCGCCGCACCTGAGCTGCGGATGCCAGCCGCTTCGGAGCGCCTGTTCGCGGTGGTGGCCACCATGGGTGAGGATGACGAAGAGTCGGTGGCCGCCGCCCTCGCCGCGCAGCCCGCCTACCTGGGCGTGGTGGCCAGCCGCAACCGCTTCGCCCAGCTGCGCGAGACGCTTCTGTTGCGCGGGGTGACGCACGAGGCGCTGGAGCGCGTCAAGAGTCCCGCCGGCCTGGACCTCGGCGCGCGACTTCCAGAGGAGGTTGCGTTGAGCATCCTTGCCGAGGTGGTGCAGTTGCGTCGGCTTCGCGCCGACACCACCCCCGCCGAGGAGGCGCCCGAAGGCCGGGAGGAGCTCGACCCGGTGTGCGGCATGACGGTGGCCGTGGCCACGGCGCGCCACATCGGCCAATACGACGGGCGTACGTTCTATTTCTGCAACCCCCGCTGCCGGGAGAAGTTTCTCGCTGCTCCCCACAGTTACCTCTCGGCGCCCGCGGCTGCCGCGACGCGCACCAAGGCCGGCTGATGGAAATCACCAAGACGTTCACCGTGAGGGCTGCGCCCGACGCAGTCTGGGCGTTTCTGACCAACCCGCAGCGCGTCGCGCAGTCGCTTCCCGGCGCCGCCATCGGGGAGCAGCTGGACGAGAAGACTTATACCGGGACGATGACGGTCAAGGTGGGGCCGGTTTCCTCCAGCTACAAGGGGAAAGTCATCTTCCAGCGGCTCGACCCGACCACCCGCACCGCGGAGATTCGCGCCACCGGACAAGACGTGCGGGGCAAAGGAGGAGCCGACCTCCAGCTCACCAGCAGCGTGCGGGACCTCGGTGGGGGCCAGACGGAAGTCACCGCCGTCAGTCAGGTGAATGTGAGTGGGCTGCTCGCGCAAATGGGCCGGGGGATGGTGCAAGACGTCAGCGACCAGATTTTTCAAATGTTCTCCGACCGGATGAAAGCCGAGCTCGAGACGCCGACGGCCAGCGGCCCGGAAGCCTCCCCAGCGGCGGCGCCCCCGGCCGCCCCGGCACTGGACGTGGTGGCGCTCGGAGGCGCCGCCGCGCGCCGGGCCGCCGGACGGCTGGCCCAGCGACCCGTTTTCTGGGTGGCCGTCGTTATCCTCGCCGCCCTCTTGTGGTTTCTTTCGCGTCAATAACCGCTGAGGAGGAGAGATGATCCCAGCTGCCTTCGACTACCACGCACCCCAAAGCCTGTCCGAAGCGGTCGCGCTGCTGACCAAATTCGGCGACGGCGCCAAGGTGCTCTCCGGCGGCCAAAGCCTCCTGCCACTCCTCAAGCTGCGCCTCGGGCAAGCCAGCCACCTGGTGGACATCGGGCGCATTCCAGGGTTGGAATACGTTAAGGAGGAGGGGGGAATGCTGCGCATCGGCGGGCGGACCCGCGAGTCCACGCTCGAGCATTCGGAGCTTATCCGCACCCGTTACCCCATCCTCCTCGACACGGTTCTGGTGATTGCCGACCCGCTGGTGCGGAACCTGGCCACCGTCGGTGGCAACCTCGCCCACGGCGACCCGGGCAATGACCATCCGGCCACGATGCTCGTCCTCGGTGCGCAGGTGGTGGCCACCGGGCCAAAGGGCGAGCGTGTCATTCCCATCGACAAGTTCTTCCTGGGGCTGTTCTCCACCGCGCTAAAGCCGGATGAGATTGTGACGGAAATCCGCATTCCGGTGCCCGCCGCCCGGAGTGGCGGGGCGTACGTCAAATTCGAGCGTAAGGTGGGGGACTATGCCACCGCGGCGGCGGCCGCCTACGTCACGCTGAACGCCTCGGGCGCCGTGGAACAGGCGGCCCTGGCCCTCACCAACGTCGGCCCGACGGCGGTCCGAGCCACCGCGGCCGAGAAACAGCTGATTGGGAAGAAACCGGATGCGGCGACACTGGAAGCAGCGGCACGGGCGGCCGCTGCGGTCACCTCGCCCAGCGCCGACCGGCGCGGAGCACCGGACTACAAGAAGGAGATGGGGCGCGTGCTTGCAGTCCGCGCCCTGAAGAAGGCATTCGAACGGGCAGGAGGCCGCTAGCCATGGCGACACACACAATCAGCCTGACGGTGAATGGGGTGGAGCAGCAGGCCACAGTCGAGTCGCGCCTGCTGTTGGTGCACCATCTGCGGGAGAACCTGCGCTTGACGGGAACCCACATCGGCTGTGACACCACCCACTGCGGAGCCTGCACCGTGCTGCTCGACGGCCAACCGGTCAAGTCCTGCACCATGCTGGCGGTGCAGGCCGACGGCCACCAGCTGACGACGGTGGAGGGCCTGGAGAAGGACGGCAAGCTCCATCCCATTCAAGAAGGCTTCTGGGAGAAGCATGGCCTGCAGTGTGGCTACTGCACCCCGGGGATGATGATGACCAGCGCCGCCCTCCTCGCGCGCAACAAGAAGCCCACCGAGCTCGAAATACGAGAGGCCATCTCCGGAAACCTGTGCCGGTGTACCGGGTACGTGAACATCGTCAAAGCCATTCAGTCGGCGGCCGAACGGATGGCCTAGGAGGACACCATGCACCTCAACACCACCCCCGAAGTCAGTGGCATGGGCCACTCCATGAAGCGCAAGGAGGACCCGCGCTTCATCCGCGGCAAGGGTAACTACGTCGACGACATCCAGCTGCCGGGGATGCTGTACATGGCCATCGTCCGCAGCCCCTACGCGCACGCCAAGATTAAGTCCATCAACGCCGAACGGGCGCTCAAAATCCCGGGCGTCCTGGCGGTCATCACCGGCGAGACGTTGGCCAAGTACAACCTGCACTGGATGCCGACGCTGATGTCGGACACCCAGATGGTGCTGCCGACTGAAAAGGTGGTGTACCAGGCCCAGGAAGTGGCGGCAGTCATCGCCACCAGCCGCTACCTGGCGGCCGACGGCGTGGAAGCGGTGGAAGTCGACTACGAGCCGCTTCCGGTGGTGGTCGACCCCTTCAAGGCGCTGCTTCCGGGCGCCACCGTCATCCGGACCGACAAAAAGGACAAGAAGGACAACCACATTTTTCACTGGGAGGTGGGCGACCGGGCTGGCACCGACAGGGCCTTCGCCGAGGCGGACGTGGTGGTCAAGCAGGACATGCACATCCCCCGCATCCACGTCGCCTCCATCGAGACCTGTGGCTGCATCGCCGACTGGGACCGAGTGAACGGCAAACTGACCGTCTACATGACGACCCAGGCCCCCCATGCCATCCGGACGGTGTTTGCCCTGGTGGCCGGGCATGTCGGGCTGTCGGAGGAGCGCATCCGGATTATTTCCCCGGACCTCGGCGGCGGCTTTGGAGGCAAGGTCCCGGTGTACCCCGGCTACGTCATTGCGGTCGCAGCCTCGGTGGTCATCGGCAAGCCGGTGAAGTGGATTGAGCACCGGATGGAGAACCTCCAAGCCGACTCCTTCGCGCGCGACTACCACATTCACGTCGAGCTGGCGGCCAAGAAGGACGGCACCATGGTCGCCCTTCGCAGCAAGACCTTGGCCGACCATGGGTGTGCCGACGCCGCCGCCAACCCGTCGAAATACCCGGCCGGTCTCTTCAGCATCTGCACCGGCTCCTATGACTTCAAGCACGCCTTCGCCGAGGTTGACGGCGCCTACACCAACAAGCCGCCCGGAGGCGTGGCCTACCGCTGCTCCTTCCGCGTCACCGAGGCGGTGCACATGATTGAGCGCGTCACCGACCGGCTGGCGCAAGAGCTGAAGATGGACGCCGCCGAGCTGCGGTTGAAGAATTTCATCCCCAAGGAGAAGTTCCCGTACCAGTCGGCACTGGGCTGGGAATACGACAGCGGCGACTATGCGCGCGCGCTGAAACTCGCCATGGAGCGCATCGGCTACCCGGCGCTGCGTAAGGAGCAGGCAGAGAAGCGCGCCCGAGGCGAGTTGATGGGCATCGGCATCTCCACCTTCACCGAGATTGTGGGGGCCGGGCCCTCCAAGCACTTCGACATCCTCGGCATCAAAATGTTCGACTCCTGCGAGATTCGCATTCACCCCACTGGGAAAGCCATCGCCCGCTTCGGCACCAAATCCCAAGGCCAAGGGCACGAGACCACCTACGCCCAAATTGTTGCCGAGGAGCTCGGCATTCCCGCCTCGGCGGTGCAGGTGGAGGAGGGCGACACGGACACTGCCCCTTACGGACTCGGCACCTACGCCAGTCGTTCCACCCCGACGGCCGGTGCAGCCGGTGCCATGGCGGCGCGAAAAATCCGGGAAAAGGCCAAGAAGATTGCCGCCTACCTCTTGGAGGTCTCGCCCGACGACCTGGTTTGGGAGCCGGGGAAGTTTTCCGTCAAGGGCGCGCCCCAGCGCTCGAAAACCATCCAGGAGATTGCCTTCGCGGCCTACACCAACCACCCGCCGGGCATGGAGGCTGGCCTGGAGGCAGTTGACTACTACGACCCGCCCAACCTCACCTTCCCCTTCGGTAGCTACATCTGCGTGGTGGACATTGACCGCGGCACCGGGCAGGTGAAAATCCGTCGCTTCATTGCCGTCGACGACTGCGGCAACATCATCAACCCGATGATTGTCGACGGGCAGATTCACGGCGGCCTGACGATGGGAATGGCGCCGGCGCTGATGGAGGAAATCTCCTACGACGAAAACGGCAACATCCAGGGCGGCAGCTTCATGGACTACCTCGTCCCGACGGCGATGGAAACGCCCTCTTGGGAAACGGACAAGACGGTGACGCCCTCCCCCCACCACCCCTTCGGCGCCAAGGGCGTCGGCGAGTCGGCCACCGTCGGCGCGCCTCCCGCCATCGTCAACGCGGTGGTGGATGCGCTGGCCCACCTGGGCGTGACGCACGTCGAGATTCCGATGACCCCCGAGCGGGTATGGCGGATTCTCAAAGAAAAGGGCGTGGCCGAATAAGCCGTGGAAAGGACCTTGGCCCTCGCCCGTGACGTCGGGTCCGTGCGGCGCGACCAGCGCCGCATGCTGGCGCTGTTGGCCACCCTGTGCGTCGCTTCCTGGAGTTGGTCACTGCGCGTCGGGGCCGAGATGGCGGAGGGCGCGCACCACCACCCGGCCAACCTCTGGCCCGTCGCTCTGATGTGGGGGGCAATGATGGTTGCGATGATGGTGCCGCCCGAGGTGCCACGCCTGCTGTGGCTGGTGCGCGCTCACCGGCGCGAGCCCCTGCTTCGCCCCTTGGCCTTCCTCTCGGGCTACCTGCTGTTGTGGATGGTCGCCAGTCTCGGGGCGGCGCTGCTGCAGGGGCGGCTCGCTGAGGCCGGGCTGTTGACTGCGCAGATGGCCACGACAAGCCGGATGCTGGGAGGCTGCCTTTTGCTCGCCGCCGGCTTCATGCAACTCACCCCCCTGAAGCGTGCCTGCCTCGAACGCTGTCGGTCACGGGCCCGGCTGGCCGGGGCGGCGGGGGAGGGCTTGGCGGAGCCGTTTCTTCGGGGCACCGGCCAGGGCCTCCTCTCTCTTGGCTCGTGCGGCGTGTTGATGCTGGTGCTGTTTGTCACCGGCGTGATGAGCCCGGCGGCGATGGTGCTTCTCACCGGGCTGCTGCTGCTTGAAAACGTGGCGCCCGAACGCTGGCCAGTGCGCTGGGCAGCGGGGCTGGGGTTGCTCAGCTGGGGGGCCTGGCTGCTTCTGGTATGAAGCCGCCCATGGGAACGGCTGCCGACGAAGCGGCGCAGTGGCTGGCCGGCAAGACGGCCGCCTTGGAGAAGGCGCTGGCGCCGCTGGTGGAGGTGAACTCCTTCACTGAGAATGCCGAGGGCGGCAGGCAAGTCGGTCGGCTTCTCCGCGAGCAGTGGAGGCTGGAAGGTCTCGAGTGCGAGGTGGTCGCCAGTCGGCGCTACGCCGACCACCTGGTGTTTCGCTCCCAAGGCGCGCCCGGGCTTGCCCCGGTGGCACTGCTGGGTCACTTGGACACCGTCTTCCCTCCAGGCAAGTTTGAAGGGTACCGGGTCGACGGAGAGCTGCGCCGGGGCCCTGGCACGCTGGACATGAAGGGTGGCCTGGTGGTGGTGGGGGCGGCCCTCCAGGCACTGGCCGAGACGGTGGGGCTCGCTCAGCTGCCGCCACTGCGGCTGGTGGTCGTCTCGGACGAGGAGGTGGGCTCGCCCGAAGGACAGGTCGTCATTCGCCAGGCTTGCGCCGGAAGCGCGGCGGCCCTCGTCTTCGAGTCCGGTCGGGCCGAGGACGCCATCATCACCCGGCGCAAGGGCACCGGCGCGGTGGAGGCGGTGGCACATGGCAAGGCGGTCCACGCCGGAAACCACCACGCGGAGGGGGCCAACGCCCTCTGGGCCGTCGCCCGTTTTGTGGACGCCGTCCAGCAGCTGACTGACTACCCGCGCGGAATTACCGTCAATGTCGGGAAAGTCTTGGGCGGCCAAGGGAAGAATACGGTGCCGGACTATGCCGAAGCGCACGTCGACCTGCGTTTCTGCACCCGTGCCGACGGCGAGCAGCTGCTGGAGCGCTTCCGGGAGGCCGGGCGGAACGCTGCGGCCTCCATTCCGGGGACCCGAATTGAGCTGTCGGGGGGCATCTCCCGGGAGCCGCTCGAGCGCTCGTCGGAGAGTGCAACACTGCGCGAGGCCTACGCTGCCTGCGCGCGGGCCTCGGGGCTGGGCGGCGGCGAAGCGGGCCTCATCGGCGGGGGCTCGGACGCGAGCACCACCAGCAGCAGTGGGATTCCGTCCATCGACGGACTCGGGCCCAGGGGCAAGGGCTTCCACACCGTCGAGGAATACATTGAGGTGTCCTCCCTGGTCCCCAAGGCCCAAGCGCTGGCGCGCTTTCTCGCCCTGCGCTCCGGGAAGGGACGTTGACGGGAAAGGAGCGCCCAGGGGCCGTGGACGACGGCGGGGAGGGTCCCCCGGTGGCGCTGCCGCTGGACGGGCGGCTCGACTTGCACCTCTTTCGTCCGCAAGACGTGCCGGAGCTCCTCGCAGCGTATGTGGAGGAATGCCGGGCGGCGGGTGTGTTGGAACTGGAAGTCATCCACGGCAAGGGCACCGGTGCCTTACGCCGACGCGTCCAAGCGCTGCTGTCCAACCGCGACGACGTTCTGCAGGTGCGTACCGCCGAGGAGGCACGCGGGGGCTGGGGTGTCACGCTGGTCAGGCTTCGCGCCTCTCAGCACTGAAGGTTTCGTCCCGCCACGCGGCGAGCTGGCTCTAGCGTCCTCAACTCTTCACACCGCTAGGGTGGGCAAGCATGTAGTATGCGCGCCCCATGGAGACGCTGGTGTTGAGCACGGGGTACGAGCCGGTGGCCCGTGTCCCTTGGCAGCGGGCCATCCACCTCCTGTTTCTGGGAAAGGTGGAGATTGTCGAGGAGTACGACGACCGGCTGGTTCGCTCCGTCACGGTGTCGCTCAAAATGCCGTCCGTCATCCGCTTTCTGCGCGCCATCCGCGGTCGCAAGCGGGCCATCAAATTCAGTCGGGAAAACGTCTACGCCCGCGACACCGGACGCTGCCAGTACTGTCACCAGCGCGTCTCTCGCCAAGACGCCACCTATGACCATGTCGTTCCGCGCGCCCATGGCGGCCACACCACCTGGGAAAACGTGGTCATCTGCTGTTTTCCGTGTAACCAACGCAAGGGCGGACGGACTCCGCCTCAAGCGGGCATGTCGCTCTTGAGTGAGCCCCACAAACCGAAGAAGTTGCCCGAGACGTTTCGCCTCTCCTTCGGCTATGAGCCGGGGATGCCCCACGCCTGGCGCAAATTCCTCCGCGACGTCGCCTACTGGCACGGCGAACTCGAAGACTGACACCCAGCTGCTGGGTCCGCCCGGGCACCCCCGGTTCTCTTGTCACCCAGGGTCACGCCTGCTGTCCTTTTCCTTCGCCAGCGGAGTCGGGGTACCCCCTGGCCGACGTCGGTCAGAGTAGGTGCACTGGGGGTTGACGGCTCTCGCCGCTCCGTGCAGCGTCATAGGACTTTGGCCACCATCCTCATTGTTGATGATGACGCCTTCGTCCGCACCTTGTTGAAGGACGTGCTCGACGGGCGTGGCCACGCCCTGCTGGAGGCGGAGGATGGGCGCGAGGCGCTGGACGTCTTGGGAGAGCGCGTTCCCCAACTCATCCTGCTCGACCTCTTCATGCCCCGGCTGAGTGGCATGGAGGCCCTGGCGATGATGCGGGAACGCTGGCCATCGGCCCGGGTTCTGGTCATCAGCTCGCTCGACAGCGAACGGCTGGTGGCCCAGGCGCTGGAGGCGGGCGCCGCCGGCTACATCACCAAACCTTTCCACCCCGTGGAAATTACCTCCGCCGTGGATCGCGCCTTGGCGAACTGACGGATGGCTTCCTCCTATTGGATAGGCGACGCAGAAGGCCGGGTGCTTGGGCCGGTCACCCTGGACATCGTTCAAGAGTTGGTGAGCACCGGACGGCTGCAAGACGTCACCCGGGCGAGCACCGACGGCCAGCGCTGGGGCGCGCCAGAACAGTTCCCCGAAATCCTCGCCCTGCTGCTGCATGCACCGAAGCCCGAGGTGCTCCTCGAGCTCGAACGGCAGGAGGCCGGCCGGGTGTGGGACCAGCTGCGCGGGATGCAGGGGAAGACGCCGCACGAGCTTTTCCACATTGCCCAGGACGCTTCCCTCGACGCCTACCGCAACGCCTTCTTCAAACTGGTGAAGCGCTTTTACCCAGACCGAGTGCGCGCTCAAGCCCACCCCGACTTGCGCCGCGCGTACTCAGACGCCTTTCACTTCCTCAGCCGACTGATGGTGCACATCGAGAACGAGCTCACCGCGGGCCGAGCGGTGGGCGCGATGCCTGTCCCCAGGGACACTCCCTTGTCGACGCCGGCCGAGAAGCCGGCCAAGCCGATGCCGGTTGTAGCCGCCCAAAAGCCGAAACCGGCCTTGCGCTCTCTGCCCCGCAGCCCGGAGGCCCCGGCACGGCCCAGCTACCAGCCAACTGAATTCGTCGGACTGGAGCGGCGGGACGACCGCGTGGAGGTCACGGTGAAGGTGAATGCGCGCAACAGCGCCATGTTTACCCAACACCCACTGGTGAACCTGCAGAGCGGCGGCGTGTTTCTGGCCTGCCACACCTCGTTGCCGCTTGGAACGCCAGTGGAGGTGGTGTTTCGTTTCGACGAGCCGGCGCGGGAAATCAAGGCCCGCGGCCGCGTCATCCTCGAGAATGCCGGCGCAGACCCGCGGACCCCGGTCGGCTTCGGGGTTCGCCTGGTGAGCTTGCCGGACGCCGAGAAAAGCTTCGTCCAGGCCTTCCTGCAGCGCGTCGCGACCCGGCGCTGAAGGCTTCCACCCCCCCCCGGGGCGAATTGTCCCAGGGGACGGCCCGCGGGCCCACCGGCCTCCGGTTGCGCGTTTCCACTGGCGAGTCGCGCGCCAAGTGTCTGTAGAGTCCGCTGCCATGCGGCGCCTGGGGGCAGTCCGATGAGGTCTCGTACCGCGCCGAACGGCGGTGGCCGCTGCGCCCGCTGTGCACTGAAGGTCTGCGTTTGTGCCTGTGCATTCTTGCCAAGCCTCGCCGTCCGGACGCACTTCGTCGTCGTGCGCCACGCACGCGAGGCCGACAAAAGCAGCAACACCGCGCGCTGGGCCGCACTGCTTCTGCCGCACTGCGAGCTGCGCCGATGGGGCAGCCGGCCTGACGTCGCTTACCTCCGGGACCTCGGGCAGCCGGGTGACTGGTTGCTTTTCCCGGGCGAGGCGCCAGCGGCGGCCCCGGAGCGACCCCTTGGCACGCCCCAGCGTTTGGTGGTGCTCGACGGCACCTGGCGCCAGGTGCGCCGGATGCTGCGTTCGCTGCCGGCGTTGAGCGGCCTGCCCCGGCTCAGCGTCCGGCCGCGTCCCCGCCGCTTCGGCCTCCGGGTCCCTCCCTCGCCCCAACATCTCTCCACCCTGGAAGCCATCTCCTCGGCGGTCGGGCTTCTGGAAGGCGAGGCGTTGGCTGCGGCCTTGGACAGCTGGCATCGAGAGCTGGTGGGCCGAGCGCTCAGCGCGCGTGGCCGACGCCTCTCTGAGGCCGCATGACGGCGCTGCTACTTCTGGAGAACGTCTCGCGCTCCTTTCAAGGGGTGCCGGCGGTTTTCCCCCTGACGCTGTCCATCCCCGCCGGGAAGACGACGGTGTTGGTCGGTCCAAGCGGCTCCGGAAAGTCGACGCTGCTGCGGATGATGGTGGGCTTGGTGAGGCCCGACACCGGGCGCGTCCTCTTCCACGACCGGCCGCTGACCCCGGCCACCGCGCCGGAGGAGCGTCGGCGGATGGGTCTCGTGTTACAGGGCGGAGGCCTCTTCCCGCACCTCAACGTCGAGGACAACGCCGCGCTGGTGGCACGCTACCTGGGCTGGGATGGCGCGCGGGTCGCCGCGCGCTTACGGGTGCTGCTGGAGCAAGTGCAGCTCCCAGTCGCGGTCCTCGGCCGCTACCCGGCAGAGCTGTCCGGCGGCCAGCGCCAGCGGGTGAGCCTGCTGCGTGCGCTGATGCTCGAGCCGGAGCTGGTACTTCTCGATGAGCCGCTGGGAGCGCTCGACCCCATCATCCGCTCAGAGTTGCAGGACGACCTTCGGGCCACCTTCCGTGCCCTTGGCACGACGGTGGTGCTCGTCACCCACGACCTCGGTGAGGCGGCCTACCTGGGCGACATTCTGGTGCTGCTGCGCGAAGGACGCGTGGTGCAAAGTGGGACGGCGGAGGACTTCGTCCGTCGGCCGGCCGACGACTTCGTGAGACGCTTCGTCCGGGCCCAGCGCGCCTTACCCCTGGAGCCAGGGCCATGACGCTTTTGGCTTCGGTGGTGCTGGCGGTGGTGCTCCCCGCCCCAGTGCAGGTGGGAAGCAAGGCCTTCACCGAGTCTGTCATTCTGGGGGAAGTGGTCAGCCTGACGCTGAAGGCAGCCGACATTCCTGCGCTTCACCGGCGAGAGCTCGGCGGGACCCGAATTCTCTGGGACGCCCTACAGCGGGGAGACCTGGACGCCTACCCTGAATACACCGGCACGCTGGCCGAGGAGATTTTCTCCGGCCAGGTGCCGGCCACGCTGGAGGCCCTGCGCGCTGAATTGGGCAGGCACGGCGTCCGCATTGGTTGTGTCTTCGGCTTCGCGGACAGTTACGCGCTTGGGATGCAATTGGACACTGCGCAGCGCCTCGGCATCCGTCGCATCTCGGACTTGACCAACCACCCAGAGCTGCGCTTCGCCTTCAGCAACGAATTCCTCGACCGCGCCGATGGATGGCGCGCGCTCCAGCGGGCCTACAGCCTTCCCCAAAGAGACGTCCGGGGGATGGACCATGAACTGGCTTACCGCGGGCTCGGGAGCGGTGCCGTCCAGGTGACCGACCTCTACTCCACCGACCCCGAGGTCCAGCTGCTGCACTTGCGGGTCCTCGAGGACGACCGCCACCACTTCCCGGAGTACCAGGCGCTGCTGCTGGTGCGTGAGGCGGCCGCCACGCCGAGCGTCCTTCGCGCTCTGTCGCAACTGGAAGGCCGGATTGGCGTCGACGACATGGTGGCGATGAATGTCCAGGCCAAAGTGCACCGCGTGCCGGAAGCTGAAGTCGCCGCCGAATTTCTCCAACACAAGGGGATTGACAGTGCGGCGCCAGTGCTGCCGGGACTGACGCGGCGCCTGCTGGGCTACCTGCGCGACCACCTGCTTCTGGTCGCCGTGTCGCTGACGGGTTCCGTCCTGGTGGGCCTGCCGTTGGGGATTCTGGCGGCGCGCCGCCCGCGCCTCGGGCAGGTGGTGCTGGCCGGGGTGGGCATCCTCCAAACGCTGCCCTCGCTGGCCCTGCTGGTGTTGATGATTCCACTGCTGGGCATTGGAGCCCGCCCGGCCATCGCCGCACTTTTTCTGTACGGACTGTTGCCCGTGGTGCGAAACACCCACGCCGGGCTCACCGGTATCCCCGGCGAGCTGCAGGAAGCGGCCGAGGCGCTGGGCGTGTCGCCTTGGACGCGCCTGTGGAGAATTGCTCTGCCACTCGCCTCGCCCTCCATCCTCGCCGGCATTCAAACCTCGGCCGTCATCTGTGTCGGGACGGCCACCCTCGGGGCCTTGGTGGGCGCTGGAGGATTTGGTCAGCCCATTCTCACCGGCATTCGCCTAGACAACGTCGGACTGTTGCTGGAAGGGGCAGTCCCCGCGGCCCTTCTGGCCCTGGTGGTGCAGGGCTTCTTTGAGTGGTGCGGGCACTTCCTCATTCCGCGCGGCTTGCGACTCGGCCAGCCGTCGTGAGCTTTCCCCTTCACAGCCCCCAGGGACGCGGGGTGGTGCTGGCCGCCGCTCTTGGCTCTGGAATGGCGTTTCTCGATGGGACGGCCGTCAACGTCGCCCTCCCCGCCCTGCAGCAGGGACTCCACGTGGGGCTGGAAGGGCTTCAGTGGACGGTGGATGCGTACCTTTTGACGCTGAGCGCCTTCCTTCTGGTCGGGGGCAGTCTCGGAGATGTCTTCGGCCAGCGGCGGACGTTCATCGCCGGCGTGGCGTGGTTCGCCGTAGCCTCCGCCGCCTGCGGGTGCATCTCCAGCGCTTTCGGCCTGGTGCTGGCCCGCGCCGTCCAGGGCGTGGGCGCCGCCATCCTGGTACCGGGAAGCCTCGCCATTCTGCGCACCAGCATCCGCGCCGAGGACCAGGGCGCCGCCATCGGTATCTGGGCCGGCCTGTCCGGCGTCACCACCGCCGTTGGTCCCCTCCTCGGCGGCTGGCTCGTCCAAAACACCTCCTGGCGCGCCATCTTCTTCATCAACTTGCCGCTGGCGGTGGCGACCCTGTGGGCCGCTCTGCGCTACTTGCCGGAAAGCCCAGGCCGGCCTGGCGTCCGCCTAGACGTGGCCGGGGCTTCCGCCGCAGCGCTGGGCATTGGGGGCTTCACCTACGCCCTGATTGAGGGGCCGGCACGGGGTTGGCCGCCAGCGACCCTGGTTGCTGCGGGGGTGGGCCTGGCCGCCCTGTTGGCCTTCCTCCCGCTCGAGCGTCGGCCGGACGCGATGCTGCCCCTTGTCCTCTTTCGCTCGCGGGCCTTCACCGCGGCCAACCTCACGACGCTGGCCGTCTACGCGGCCCTCAATGGTGCGCTGTTCCTCCTCACGCTTTCACTGCAGCAGGCGCTGGGCTACTCGCCCCTGCAGGCTGGGGCCGCCCTCTTGCCGGTCACGGCATTGTTGCTTCTGCTTTCACCCGGCGCCGGGCGGTTATCTCAACGCTGGGGCGCGCGTCTGCCACTCACCGTCGGCCCAGTGCTGGTGGCCGTGGGGCTGCTCCTCCTCCTCCGCGTGCGGTTGCACGCCGACTACCTCTCGAGCGTCCTGCCGGCAGTGGCCGTCTTTGGGGTGGGGTTGGCGGTGACGGTGGCGCCGTTGACGGACACTGTCCTGTCGGCGGTGGACGCCTCCTACGCTGGGATTGCCTCCGGGGTGAACAATGCGGTGGCACGGCTGGCCGGGTTGCTGGGCGTGGCGGCGGTGCCCTGGGCGGCGGGACTCACCGGACTCGGAAGCACCCTTCCCCGGGGACGCTGCTGTCTGGTTTCTACCGGGCGATGGAGCTCTGCGCGGGGTTGTCTGTCTGTGGGGCTGGGGTGGCGGCCTGGGGCGTGCGCGGCCAAGGCAGTCGTTGAAGGCGGGACCGGCGGCGAGCGAAGCTGGCCCGCATGTCCAAGCCCAACCACATCGGCAGCCCGTCGAAGTCGGAATCGGCAGAGGTTTCAGACGCCCTCGTCTTCTTCGGCGCCACCGGTGACCTGGCCTTCAAGAAGATATTTCCCGCCCTCCAGCAAATGGTGCGGCGCGGGACGCTGCCCTGCCAAGTGGTGGGCGTCGCCAAGTCGGGTTTCACCCTCGAGCAGTTCATCGCCCGCGCGCGCGACAGCGTCACCCAGCACGGTGGCGGCCTGGACAAGGTGGCCTTCCCAAAGCTGGTGAGCCAGCTCAGGTACATTGACGGGGACTACGCGGACCCGATGACGTTCGCTGTGCTCCGCCAGGTGCTGGGCGACGCGCACCACCCCACCCACTACCTGGCCATTCCGCCCAGTCTGTTCGCCACCGTTGTCCAGTCGCTGGGCGCCTCGGCGTGTGCCCAGGGCGCGCGCGTCATTCTGGAAAAGCCCTTTGGACGCAACCTCGAATCGGCCCGCGCTCTCAATGCCACGCTCCACTCGGTATTTCCGGAGCAAAATATTTTTCGCATCGACCACTACCTGGGCAAGGAGACGGTGGAAAACCTGCTCGTCTTCCGCTTCGCCAACACCTTTCTCGAGCCCATCTGGAACCGCAACTACGTGGAAAGCGTCCAAATCACCATGGCCGAGTCCTTCGGGGTGCAAGGCCGCGGAAAGTTTTACGATGAGACGGGCTGCATCCGGGACGTGGTGCAAAACCACATGCTGCAGGTGGTGGCCTTTCTTGCCATGGAACCGCCGTCGGACTTGTATCCCGAGTCGGTCCGCAACGAGATGGCCGACGTGCTGCGGGCCATTCCGCCCATTGAGGCTGGCCACTTGGTGCGGGGCCAATTTCGGGGCTACCAGGACGAACCCGGTGTCGCCAAGGGTTCGACTGTGGAGACGTATGCCGCCGTCCGGTTGGAAGTCGCGCTGTGGCGGTGGGATGGTGTGCCGTTCCTCATCCGCGCCGGAAAGCAGCTGCCGGTGACGGCCACCGAGGTGCTGGTGCGGTTGCGGCGGCCGCCCTTGCGGAAGGTGACGCTCCGGCACGACGCCAACTACTTCCGCTTCCGCTTGGGGCCGGACATGCAGCTCAGCCTCGGGGCGCGGGTGAAGAAGCCGGGGGCCGCCATTGCCGGAATGAATGTCGAGCTGGAGGCGGTGAAGGCGCCGAAGGGAGACGAGGAGGCTTATGAAAGGCTCCTCACCGACGCCCTGCATGGGGACGCCATCCTCTTCGTCCGGGAGGACGCCGTCGAAGCGGCTTGGGCGGCAGTGACCCCCATTCTTGACGACGCTCGGCCCCTCCACATTTACCCCCAGGGCAGCTGGGGGCCTCCGGAAGCCGACCGCCTGGCGCGGGACGTGGGAGGTTGGCACAACCCGGCCCCGTCCTAAGCCTTCTGGGCGAAAGGGCCCTCAGCTGCCGGGCTTCTTCGCCGCGAAGTCGCCGGCCTCCACCACACTGACTTGGGCTGGGTCCAAATACTTGCGGAAGGCGGCCGTCACCTGCTCGGCGCTGAGCGCCTTCATCCGCTGCTCGAGCTGACTGTCGAAAGCCATCGTGCGGCCGAGGTTGAGATAACGGGACAACTTGCCGGCCAGGGCCGCGTCCTGGGTGCGGGACACCTCTCGGGCTTGCAGCCACGCCTTGCGGCCGTCGTCGAGTTCCTGCGGAGTGAAGCCCTGTTGGGAAGTCTGGACCAGGACGTCGCGAAAGGCCGTTTCCAGCTTGGCCACGTTGGCCGGGTTGTAGATGGCGTAGCCCAGCCAGCGCCCCACCGGCTCGTAACTGCTGGCCTCGAAGACAGAGCCGACCTCATAGCTCAACCCATCCGTCTTCCGCACGCGCTCGGCCAGCCGGCTCTGGAGGCTCCCTCCGCCCAGGAGCCAGTTGGAGATGTAAAAGGCCGCGTAGTCCGTGTCGCTGTCCTGGAGCGCCACCGGATAGGCGCTGAAGTAGGCAGCGTTGGCCTTGTCCGGCGTCTCCAAGCGCTTCTCGAGTGGCTTCACTCGCTTCATCCGGTCTGGGATTCGGACGTAGGGCTGGGCGCTCTTCCAGTCTCCAAAAAGACGCGTCACCAGCGCTTGGACTTCCTCGGAATCGAAGTCGCCGACCGCTGCAAAGGTGGCATGGTCCGCACCGTAGAAGTTCTTGTGGAAGGCCTGGACTTGCTCCACCTTCGCTGCCTTCAGGCTGGCGATGGATTCGTCCGGAGTCCTGACCTCGCGAGGGCTGCCCGCTGGGTAGGGACTCATGTACTTTTCAAGCGCGACGTTGGCCACACTCTCGGGCTCACTCTTGGCTTGCTCCAGCTGCGTTGTCTCCTCGGAGACGAGCAGAGCGAATTCTTGCGACGGGAAGGATGGCTGGCGGAGGACTTCAGCCAACAGCGTGAGCACCGCGTTTAGGTTGTCCCGCACCGTCGTGACGCTGAGGCGAGCCATCTCGGCGCTCCCGTAGATGCTGACCTGGGCCTTGAGCTTGTCCAGCGCGTCCTTCAGCTGCTCGCGCGTATGCGAGGCCGTGCCGCGAAGCAGCATCTCGGCTGCCAAAGCGGGGACTTCTCCAAGGTTGGTGAGGGTGGCTTCCGTTCCAAAGCGAAGCGTTAGATCCACCGAGACCAGAGCGCCCTTCGTCTTTTTCGGCAACAGCGCGCCCTTCAACCCGTTGGGAGCGCTGAAGCGCGTGGTGCGGGCGTCGATGTTGGCCGGAGAGCTGTCGAAGGCCTCACCTTGGGCGATGGGCGCACGCCCTTCGTAGTTCTGCACCATGGCGGCCACGTCGCCTACTGGCGGAACGTCGGAGCGGTCAGGCTTCTCTGTCGGCAGGTAGATGCCGACGGTGCGGTTACTTGGCTTGAAATAATGCTCGGCCGCCTGCTGCACTTCGGCCAGCGTCGCTTTTTCTCGACGGTCGCGGTTGAGGAAGAAGAGGCGCCAGTCGCCAGCTGCCATCGCCTCACTGAGGGCCAGGGCCAGCCGAGAGGTCTGGCTTGTGGTCAACTCGAATTCTTTCAGCGCCTCGGCTTTGGCCCGGTCCAATTCGATGGCCGTGAAGGGCGCACCGGCGGTGTGTTCGACCGTGTTCAGCAGGACCTCGAGCGCTGGGTCCACCTTCCCTCCTGCTGGGAGCTCGGCGCCGAAGATGACGAAGCCCGGGTCCAGCGCGCCGAAGGGCACCCCAAAGACGTCCGAGGCCAGCTTCGTGTCCACCAGCGCCCGGTGTAGACGGCCGCTTGGCGTGTTGGAGAGGATGTGGATGGCCAGCCCGACGGCCGCTGAAGTCGGGTCGGACCGAGCCGGAAGGTGGTAGCCGGCGGCGACCAGAGGCGTGCCTCCCACCCGCCGCACGGTGACACTCCGCTCACCGTCCTGGGTGGGCTCGACGGTGTAGGTCTTCTCGAGAGTGCGCTTCGGCCGTGGGATGGGACCGAACAGCTGGTTGACCAGGGACAGGGTCTTCGCCTCGTCGATGCGCCCTGCCACGAGAAGGACGGCGTTGTCCGGCTGGTAATACTTCCGGTAGAAGGCCTGAAGCCGAGGGATGTCGACGTGCTCGATGTCACTCTTGGCACCAATGGTGGGCTTCCCGTAATTGTGCCAGTCGTAGGCCACCGACTCCATCCGCTGCAGCGTGACGCTTCCCGGGTCGTTCTCGCCGGACTCGAATTCATTGCGGACGACAGTCATCTCAGAGTCGAGGTCTTTTCGGGCGATGAAGCTGTGCACCATCCGGTCGGCCTCGAGCCCAAGTGCCGTTTGGAGGTTGGCTTCACTCGCTGGGAAGGTGACGTAGTAGTTGGTTCGGTCCTGTGACGTGCTGGCATTGAAGTGCGCACCGAGCGCGTTGAGCGTCTTCGCCGGGTCGGGGTGAGAGGGCGTCCCCTTGAAGAGGAGGTGCTCGAGCAGGTGCGCCATGCCCGTCTCGCCGTAACTCTCCAGGCGCGAGCCAACCAGGTAGGTGAGGTTGACCGTGATGGAGGGCTTGGAGACGTCTGGGAAGAGGAGCACCCGGAGCCCGTTGGCCAGCCGGTACTCGGTAATTCCCTCCACCGAAGTGACGCGCTGGGGGGCCGCCAGGGGCTTGGGCCGCGAGGCGCTGGACTTGGCCGCTGCCTGTGGAACTGGCTGCGCAACACTGGGGGCAGCACAGAGGAGCGAGGCGACAGCAAGGGCGAACAGGCGCATCCGGGTCAGCAGTCCTTGGCGAGGGGTTGGGTGCAGGGGCTGAGAACGGCCCGGGGGGGCATACAATTCCGACGGGCCGACTGCCAGCACGCTTGGCGCCGCCCGGGGGGTGTCGGAGGCAGCAGTTACCGTTTCACGGTATGGAAAGCTGGCTGGTCGAGGCCGTCGGCGCCTTGGCGACGGTGGCGGTGGGGTTGTTTGCCTGGGTGCTGGGCCGGGCGCGGCTGGTCCAGGTGACCGCGGAGGAACGCGGCCGCCTCCAAGTGGAACTGGCTGCCGCGGGCGAGCGGCTCCGGGCCCGTGACGAGCGCTGCGGCCGGCTTGAGGTCGAGTTGGCTGGCGCCCGCGCCGACACGGCCCGCTTGGCAGAGGCGCGGGCCCTGGCTGAGTCGCACCTGGCCGGCCTGGAGGCGAAACGCGCCGAGGAGTTGCGGGCCGCAGAGGAGAAGCTGCAGTTGCTCAGCCAGGCCCAGGAGCAGCTGGTCCAGCAATTCAAAGCGCTGTCACTCGATGCGCTCCAGTCCAACAACCAGGCCTTCCTGGACTTGGCCAAGACGACGCTGGAGAGGTACCAGGAGGGGGCCAAGTCGGAGCTGGAGGCGCGCTCCACGGCGGTGGGCGAGCTGGTGGCTCCCCTCAAAGAGCAGCTTGAAAAAATGGGCGGCCAAGTGCTGGAGCTGGAGAAGGGCCGCGCCTTAGCTTACGGCGCGCTCAACCAGCAGCTGCGAGGCGTGGCCGAGGCCAACAGCCAGCTGAAAGTGCAAACCGAGCGCCTGGTCGGGGCGCTGCGCTCGTCCTCCGTCCGGGGCCGTTGGGGCGAAATTCAATTGAAGCGCGTGGTGGAGTTGGCAGGCATGCTGGCGCACTGCGACTTCGTCGAGCAACTTCACGTGGAAGCTGAGGGCGGGCGGCTTCGTCCGGACCTGGTGGTGCAACTCCCCGGCGGCAAGCAGGTGGTGGTAGACAGCAAGGCCCCCCTTGAAGCCTACCTGGACGCTCATGAGACGGCGGATGAAACCCTCCGCGCCCTGAAGCTCGCGGAGCATGCGGCGCAGACTCGCCGCCACATGCGGGCGCTGGCCGACAAGGGCTACGCCGCGCAGTTTGCGTCGGCCCCCGAGTTCGTCGTCATGTTTCTCCCCGGAGAGGCCTTCTTCTCAGCAGCGCTCGAGCGAGACCCGGACCTCATCGAATTCGGCGCCCAGCAGAACGTCATCCCCGCCTCACCCACCACCCTCATCGCGTTGCTTCGGGCGGTGGCCTACGGCTGGCGGCAGGAGCAGGCGGCTGAGCACGCACGGACCATTCAACGTCTGGGGCGCGAGCTGCACGACCGCATCCGGACCGTCGCCAGCCACCTCCAGGCCCTCGGAGCCCAGCTGGGCAAAAGCGTCGAGGTCTACAACAAGGCGGTGGGCTCGCTGGAAAGCCGGGTGTTGCCCAGCGCCCGCAAACTGCGCGACCTCGGCGCGGGAGGCGCAAGCGAGGAGGTCCCACAGCTGCAGCCAGTGGAGAACCTCGTCCGGCAGATGGAAATGCCGGCGCTCACCTCCAGCAAGTCCTCCAACGAGGCGGCTTGAGGCGGCCGGGGCCGTTGCAGTCAATGGACTAGGGTGGCTAATTCGTCCCTCGTGCCTTGGACGGAGGGTCAATGAAAGGCTGGTGGGTCGGCATTGCACTGGTTTGTCTCCTCGGCTGTGAGAGCGTCACCATGGGGCCAGCTCCCCAGTGGGGCACCATCAACGGAGTTCCGTTTGCGCCGGAGGATGTCTTCTTCCTGCCGAGTGCCCAGGCCAACGGCGACTACGACTTCGTGCTGATTGCGGCCGACCGGCTGGGCTACTGCTCCATCCTTCAGCAAAACCTCGCTGGCTACCCGGCCAACCTCACCTACGCCACCGTCACCCTCTCCAACTCCATTGGCACCGGGTCGGTCAATCCGGCCCCCGGCATCTACCCGGTCACCGACGCCTACGGGGCCAATGCCTCCGCTCAAGTCAGCTACGGCACCGTCACCAACTGCGTCGTGTCCCCGGTGCTGACGGCCGACGCCGGCGCCGTCGTGATGACCTTTTTGGCCGACGACTTGAGCGGCATGGCGGGGACCTTCGACGCTGGCTTTGGCACCGCTGGGACGCTCAGCGGAACCTTCAATGCCCCGGTGTGCGACACGTCCAACGCAGTCCAAGGCGCGAGCCAGTGTTACCAATGAATCCGCCCCGGGGCTGCTCTCTGCGCCCCGCGTTGAAGTCCACCGGGTGGTTGAGGAGGAGGGGGCCCGGACCGCGTTGATGCCCCCGGTGCGCCCCGGGCTTGTCCCGGGAGCCAAGGTCGATTGGAGTACCGGCCCATGCCCAACAAGCGCCTGCAATTGTCCTGCGTGCTCCTCGCGTTGCTGGTGGGGGATGCCCGTGCCCAAGCGCCCGCCTCGCCCACGGAGAATGCCCTCCCCATGCCTGCCGACGTCGTGCCCACCGACGGCCGTTCGGTGGTGCAACGTCGGATGAACCGGCACGGCGCAGCCCTGATGGAGTTGACGCTTGCCGTGACCTTGCTTCAACGAGACAACGTCGAGAGGGTGGCCAAGGAGATTGCCATCGATACAGGGCTTCCAGCTGAGGATGGCGGGACTGCCCGCCTGACGGCGGCGCAACGGAGGTTTCAGTACCTCGAGGGGCTGCTGCGTGAGCGCACGGCGAGCCTAGCTCAGGCCTCCCGCAGCGGCGACAACGCCGCGCTGGCCACGGCCTTTGGCAACATGATGCAGGTCTGCATCAGCTGCCATTCGCTGTATTTGCACCACCCCGAGCAGGCGGCCCCGAAGCCGTGAGGCCTCGCGAGGCTAGCTGACTTCGAAGAGGGCGGCGGCGCCCATGCCGCCACCGATGCACATGGTGACGACGCCGTAGCGGCCTCCACGCCGCTTCAGCTCGCGCAACAAGGTGCCCGTCATCCGCGCACCACTGACGCCCAGGGGGTGGCCGAGGGCAATGGCCCCGCCATTGGGATTGACCCGTTCCGGCGGCAGCCCCAGCTCGCGGATGCAGTACAAGGCTTGGGCCGCGAAAGCTTCATTTAACTCGAAGACGTCGATGTCCTTCACCGAAAGCTTATTCTTGGCGAGCAGCTTGCGGACTGCCGGCACCGGGCCGATGCCCATGATTTCCGGAGGGACGCCCGCCACCTGGTAGTCGATGAAGGTCCCCAGCGGCTTGACGCCGAGGGCCTGGGCGCGCGCCTCGCTCATCACCACCAGCGCCGCCGCCCCGTCGGTAAGGGGCGAAGCGTTGCCGGCGGTCACCGTGCCCTTGGGGTTGAAGGCGGGCTTGAGCTTGGCCAGCCCTTCCAGCGTCGTGTCCGGCCGGAGAATGGTGTCCACGTCAATGGTGGCGGTGTGCGGCTTCCCCGCTTCGTCGAAGACTTCGGTGGTGACGCTGACAATCTCGTCGCGGAAGAGGCCCTTTTCTCGGGCGTTGGCCGCCCGGCGCTGGCTTTCGTACGCGAAAGCGTCCTGCTGCGCGCGCGTCACCTCGAAGCGTTGGGCGACGTTTTCCGCGGTCGCACCCATCGAGATGTAAACCTCCGGGTACCTCTCCATCAGCTCGGGGTTGGCGGACACTTTGTTGCCGCCCATCGGCACCATGCTCATCGACTCGGTGCCCCCGGCCACCGCCACCTCGTACATTCCGGCAGCGATGCTCTGCGCCGCCTGGGCCACCGACTGCACGCCCGAGGAGCAGAAACGGTTGATGGTCATCGCCGGCACACTGTCGGGAAGCCCGGCCAACAGCGACGACAGGCGGGCGACATTCATCCCCTGCTCGCCCTCCGGCATGGCGCAGCCGATGATGACGTCGTCGACGTCGGACGGCTTCAGGCCGGGAACCCGCTTCAGCGCCTCGGCGATGGCCACTGCGGCCAGTGTGTCCGGCCGGGTGTCCTTGAATTCGCCCTTCAGTGCGCGGGTGAAGGGGGTGCGTGCTGCACTGGCGATGACGACTTTGCCGGCCATGGGAGTCTCCTCGAGAACGGGTTGTTAACGCTGGCCCATCAGTTGCGCAGCGGCTTGCCGGTTTCCAAAAGGTGGGCCATCCGGGCCTGCGTCTTCTCCTCTCCGCACAGGGAGAGGAAGGCCTCGCGCTCGAGCTCCAGCAGCGTTTCCTCGGACACCGGGTTGCTCATCGAGACGTCCCCACCAGTAAGCACGGTGGCCAGCTTCTGCCCGACGTGCCGGTCGTAGGCGGAGATTTGGTTGTTGGTTTCCATGTCGTACAGCATCATGTCGATGGTGGCCGCGCCGCTGCGCCCGGGCAACCGGAAGTGCGTCGGCCGTGGCGGCCGGAAGCCGGCGTTGGCCATGCCCAGCGCGCGTGCTTTGGCGTCGGCCAACAGGAAGTCCCGGTTGAGGGAGATGCCGTCCTGCCGGGAGAGGAAGTTGGCCTCGCGCGCCTCCTCGGCGCTGGTGCCCACCTTGGCGGTGCCGATGGTTAGGAAGGCCTTCTTCAAAAACGGCAGCGGGTCAAAGTCCCGGTCGGTGGCGAAGGGCCCGTACATGTTTCGAAGCAGCTGCATGTTGCCGCCGCCTCCCGGAATGAGGCCAGCTCCCACCTCGACCAGCCCCATGTAGAGCTCGGCCGCGGCCTGAATGGCATTGGCCCCCAGGCACACCTCAGCACCGCCGCCCAAGGTGAGCCCGAAGGGAGCGGCCACCACCGGAATCGGGCTGTAGCGCATTCGCTGGTTCACCGTTTGGAAGGCCTCCACCAGCTTGGCCACCGAGGCCAGGTCGTCGCTTCGGATGGCCATCAGCAGCGCCATCAGGTTGGCGCCGGCGGAAAAATGGGCCCCGTCGTTGCCGATGACCAGGCCGCGGCCCTCGCCTTCGGTGCGGTCAAGCGCGGTGTGCATCATGGCAACGATGGCGTCGTCGAGCGCATTCATCTTCGAGTGAAACTCGAGCAGGAAGATGCCGTCGCCGGCGTCCCACAGGGAGGCCGAGTCATTGGTCGCGACGCGCTTGTTGCCCCGGCGCAGGTACTCCACCCGCAGTGTCCGTGGGTTTTCCGGCACCACCTTGGACTTTTGAGAGGGGATGTCCCAGGCCGTGTCCCGAATCCCCTCCACGCCGTAGAAGCTTTCCCGTCCTGCGGCGAGCATTGCCTCCACCCAGGCCGCTGGCTTGATGCTGAGCTCCTTCATTCGCGCGACGCCCTGACGGACCCCGTAGGCGTCCCACACCTGGAATGGCCCGAGGTCCCAGGCAAAGCCCCAGCGCAGGGCCCGGTCGATGTTCACCAAGTCATCAGAAATCTCGGGAATGCGGCGGCTGGCATAGGCCAGGGTGTCCAGCGTCACCCGCTCGGCAAAGCGTGCGGCCTTGTCGGTGCCGGTGAGGACGGTGCGGATGCGCTCGGCAACATCGTCAATGTTGCGGGCCGCCCCCAGCGACTCGAAGCGCACTTTGGCCTGGGGCCGGTAGCTGAAGGTGGCCAAGTCGAGGACCAGAATCTCCTTCTCCCCATCCGGCTTGCGGACCAGCTTGTAGAAGCCCATGCCGCTCTTGTCGCCAAGCATGCCCTTCTGGACCATCTGCTCGACGAAGGCGGGAACGCGGAATGTCTCGCGCTCCTCATCCTTGGGCAGCGTGTCGTAGCAATTCTTCGCGACGTGGACGAAGGTGTCGAGACCGACAATGTCGGTGGTGCGGAACACCGCGCTCTTCGGGCGGCCCAGGGCCGGACCAAAAATCTTGTCCACTTCTTCCACCGTCAGCTCGGCCTTCTGAAGCTCGGCCAGCACGCGGAGCATTCCGTAGGTCCCCACCCGGTTGGCGATGAAGTTGGTGGAGTCCTTGGCGTAGACAATGCCCTTGCCGAGCACTTCCTCGCCGAAGCGCGCCATCCGCTCCAACACCGCCGGGTCGGTCTCCTTGCCGGGCACCAACTCCAACAGCCTCATGTAGCGGACCGGGTTGAAGAAGTGGGTGACGAGGAAATTCTTTCGGAAGGCTGGGCCACGTCCGTCGAGCATGCCGACGATGGAGAGCCCCGACGTGTTGGAGCTGATGACGGTGCCGGGCCGAAGCAGCGGCTCCACCCGGGCGAAAAGCGCTTGCTTCACGCCGAGCTCTTCCTTCACCACCTCCACCACCCAGTCACACTCGGCGACGCGAGCCAAGTCGTCCTCGAAGTTTCCCACCTCGATGAGGTCCAGCGCGGCCAGGCTGTAGAGGGGGGCTGGCCGCTGCTTCTTCAAATTCGCCAGGGCTGCCAAGGGGAATCGGTTGCGGAAGGCCCGGGACTTGGGGTCGTCCTTGGGCCCCGGCTGAGGAGGCACCATGTCCAGCATCAACACCGGAAGCCCGGCGTTGGCGACATGGGCCGCAATCCCACTGCCCATGACGCCTGCTCCGAGGACCGCGACTTTTCGAATTCCAACGCTCATGTGCCACTCCAGAGGCAGAGAAGACTTCTAATGCCGCAGCCGCCAGAGGTGACCTTCCGCTTCCCTCATCGGGAAGGCCGCCTGCCGGCGCACCCTACGCGATTGACTTGGAAGTCAACAAGCCCCTCGGCAGGGGAGGGCAGTCCCGGACCGCATGGCTTGGCGCCCGTGCCGGCCTCACTCCGGACTCCAGTCCGAGGCGGGCAGCACCTTCCAGCCGGTGTCCAGCCCAGCGCTGGTCGTCATCCGCACAATGCGCAACGGCCACCGGCGGGACTCCTGACGTGGGCCATCCGTGGTTTCCACGGTGAAGTGGTAGACGTCCAACGTGTAGCTGCCGTCTGTGCCGGCCTGCTGCAGCAGCGGCCGAATGGGGTTTTTGGGGTGCCAATACACTTCCCGGCCGACCCGGGCCACGTAGGCCAAAAGGGGCAGCGTCTTCTTAAAAGTCTCCGTCCTCTCTCGCGTCGGCGCCAGCAGGTGCGTTGCCTCGTCCTTCGTCAGCTCGACCACCGCCACGTCGTCCCCGCCAGGCGGGGAGGTCTTCTTCAGCAATTCCGCCAGCGAGCGGCGGCCGGCCTTGTCGAGGTCCGCCATTAGGGTCGACGCCGTCTTCAGCGTTCCCGTCTCTTGCTTCGCGTAGTCCCGGCTGACAATCCGCCAGCTGTCCACCGAGGTGAGACGCGCATCCAGTGTCACCCCTCCGAGGAGGAGTGCGCGGCCGGCGTCATCGGCGGTCGCGCTGAGGGCGTTGAGGTAGTTTTCGGCGGTTTTTTGCACCGGGGCCGGCGTCTGTTGAGCGCAGGCCACGGCCGGCAACAGCAGGCACCACAGGGCGGCCCTTGGCATGGGCTGCTGTCTAAACCAACTCTTGGGGTAGCCTCCAGCCACGGGCGAGTTGGGACGCGGGGAGGCGCCCCGGGGCCATACATGGACACCAGGGGTTTGGTTGACTGCGCGCTGTGCACCACTGCGCCTCGCCCAACGACAAAAGGATGAAGCGCACCCCTCCGCCTCCGGGCCGTTTCGAGACGCTGGGAAGCTGGCACCCACCAGGCTTTTCAAGGCGGGTGGTGACAGCCTACGTGCCTGCCGACCACATTGCCGACGGCACCCGTCCAACCCTCTTCCTCTTCGACGGACAAAACGTCTTCGACGACACCTTCAGCTTTGCCGGCGGCTGGTACGCCCACCAGGCTGTGGACGCGCTTCCCCGCGGCACCTGCAACGTGCCGGTGGTGGTGGGCATCCCCCACGGCGGAGACCAGCGCTTCGACGAGTTGGTGCCGTGGAAGACGCCTCACGGCGGTGGCCACCTGGCCTCATTTCTCGCCTGGGTTGTCTCCACGGTGGTCCCCGAAGCCCAGACGCGCTACGGCACTCTGCCGGGCGCGCTGGGCGCAGTGGTGGGCGGCTCCTCTCTCGGCGGCTTGGCCGCCCTGTGGGCCCACTTCCACCATGTCGACACCTTCGGGGGCGCGCTCGCCATCTCCCCCTCTCTCTGGCCCGCCAACCGGGCCATTTTCAAGGACGCCGCGGCGTTTCAGCCCCCGGCGGTGTCGCGCATTTATCTGGACTGCGGCGCCAAGGAAGCCGGCGGCCGCATGTTGCCGCTGGTTCGGCAGATGGACGTGGTGCTGAAGGCAAAACACTACTCGGCAAAGCAACTCAAATTTCGGGCCGACCCGCGTGGCCAGCACAACGAGAGAGCCTGGCGGCGGCGGCTGCCGGCCGCGCTTCGCTTCATGTTTCGGCGCAACTAGCGACCCACCGAAGAGGGCCCCATGGACCGAACGCCCATCGTCCTCGCGACCCTCCTTGCCCTGGCCAGCTGCGCCAAGCCCGCGCTAGCCCCGGGGCCGACTGGGCACGAGACGCCGGAGGCCGCTGCCAAGGCCGAAGCTGACCTCTCCCACCCGCCGCCGCTGGAGCCTCCGCTGCTGCCGGCGGTGGCCCCGGAAGTGGTGGCGCACGGACCTCGCAGTGTGCGCGCCGTGGCCCTCACCTTCGATGCGTGCAGCACCCGGGACGTCAGTCAGTACGACGAGCGCATCACCCGGGAGCTGCTGGCCAACAACGCGCCGGCCACCATTTTTCTCGGCGGTAGCTGGGCCAAAGAGGAGTCCGCCCACGTGCGCGAGTTGGCCAAACACCCGGACCTCTTCGAATTGGAAAACCACACCTACACCCATCCCCACATGCCCGCCGTCAAAGACGACGCCCGGGTCCGCCAGGAGCTGCTTCGGACGCAAGCCGAGGTCCTGGCCCTCACCGGCCGGACGCCGCTGCTGTGGCGGCCGCCCTACGGGGAATATGACGCGCGCATCGTCAACCTCGCTGCCCAACTCGGGCTGACCACCATTGAATACGACCTGGCCTCCGGGGACCCGGACCAGCACGCCACCAAAGAGAAGCTGGTGGAGTGGGTCCTGAAGAAAGTGCAGCCCGGAAGCATTGTGGTGATGCACATCAACCACCTGAAGTTCCACACCTCGGAGGCCCTGCCAGCCATCATCCAGGGGCTGCGCGCGCGGGGCTACCAGCTGGTGACGGTGGAGGAAATGTTGCGGGAGTCCCACGGGCTGGCGCTGTTGACCCTCGACGCTGGGGCGCCGTAGGCGGCCCCGCGCGCCCTGGCAGCTAAGGACAGTCGCCCACGCCCCGGGGCCGGAAGCAGGGGCAGGAATGGACCGGTTGTGGGGGGTATTTGTTGGGCAGAAGCGGGCAAAAAATGAAGACGCTGTTTTTGCCCTGCAGGTAGCGCGGAGGCGCTGCGCAGCGGTGGCACAGACTGTCCGGAAATGGCAAGGGAGCCGGAGGCGCTGTGCCCACGGCTCCCTCTGTAATGCCCAAGGCGTGCGACGCGGCTAGATTTTAATCTCGAAGGCCAGTGTCCCGACGAAAGCGTTCGCGCTGTAGGACGCCGGGTTGTACAGCGGAAGCGAGGTGCTGACTTCGCCGCTGGTGGTGGGGAAGAAGTAAATCCACTGCGCGCCGAAGTCGACGTGGAAAGCCCCAGCCCGCCAGCCGAAGCCGGCGGCAAAGTTAATGCGGGAGGAGTCCGGGACGTCTGGCTGCAAGGTGGAAGTGGGGCTCGGTGTCGGGTCGTACATGATGCCGCCACGCAGCGCCCAGTGCTCGTCGATGACCCACTCGGCCCCGACGCGGATGTTGTAGGTGTGGTGCCAGGCCTTCAACTCGTAGGTATTGAGCGACGGCGTCTTCGCGAAGTTGATGGCGATGTCCTGAAACACCTGCCAGCCGAAGTAGGTGAGGTCGGCGTCGAGGGTGAGGCAAGACAGCGGCTTGTAGCCCACGCCCAGGACAATGGAGTCCGGGGTGGTGAAGCTGGTGGTGGCGGTCTGGTCGAAAATCTGGCTCTGGAAGGCCGGGGAATGTTGCTGAAATGCGCCGGACCCCCGAAGTTGTAGGACACGCGGCTCCGGTAGGCGGCGCCGATTTGTAGCGTTTTCTCGATGATGTCGACCTGCACGCCGACGTTGCCGCCGAAGCCCCAGGTGGAGGCGCCGAGGTCCGAAGCGGGCGCGGGCGGGGTGTAGACGCTGGGGTTGCTGGTCAACAGGTTGATGTTGTTTTGCAGCTCGACCGTGGCGTACGCAATTTGGACGCCGCCGCCGAATCGGACCGGCCCGAAGTGAAAGGCCACCGTGGGGTTGATGTCGAAGATTTTCTCACTAACGCTGGTCACGATGAAGCGGCCCGGCCAGCCATCCGGATAGTCCAGGGACAGTCCGTAGGGGGTGAAGACCCCGATGCCGACCGTGACTTCGTCCGAGATGCCGTAGGTGAGGTAGAGGAAGGGCGGAGTGATGGGCGTCGGGGTGGCATTCGTCTGCACCCCGTTGGCCGCGGTGTTTGAGAACACCGGGACGATGATGGTGATGCCGACCATGTTGTCGATGCCTTGACCTTGGGCGATGCCGGCCGGGTTGTAATAGATGGCAGAGGCGTCATCGATGAAGCCGGCGACGGAGCCTGCCATTCCCACGGCGCGAGCGGAGTTCAGGTCGACGGCAATGCCGGCCGCATTCGCTTCGCTGGCGACCACCACGGCCAGGACCGCCACTGCTGACATGAGCGTCTTCATGTGCGTGTGCCTTTCCATGGGGAGGTCTCTCAGAACGGAGGAGCGCCCGCGATGAAGCTGACCAGCTGCAGCTGCGCCTCGCCAGTGAGGATTGCGCCCGGACTGCCTGCCCCGCCGGTCGGGCCGCCGCACGTCGCCGAAGGAGGCCTCAGCAGAAACGCGTGTCGGTTGCTGGGGCCGCCGGGCGCCGTGCAGGAGGGGATGGCGGCGTTGCTGAACGCGTAGGGCGTGTTGGTGTAATTAAATTGGTAGCTCCAGAACTGTCCCGTATTCTGCTTCGTCCCGTCGGTCGTCGTGTTGTGCAACGCCGCTTGAATCAGTTCCAACTCCGTCGGGTTGGGCACCACCTCGTCGCCGACAATCCACTGCATGAAGGTGCGCCGCGTGGCGGGAATGCTACTGCCGCCGGTGATGGACGCGATGCCAGTCGGATTGATGGTGTAGTAGCCAGCGTTGGCCGGGTCGGCTGGGTCCAGAATCCAGCGGGCAATGTCAATGAAGAGGTCGTAGGTTGGTGAGTCGGTGGCGATGCCAGCCTCGGCCAGTCCGGCGTTGAACGCCTCCAATTGAGGGACGAAGGCAGGCGAGGTGAGCAGAATGTTGGTGGGATTGGCCCCCGCCACATTGAGGCCGGCGTTCTGGATGTTGAAGGCCACCGAGGTGTACAGCGTGCCCAGGATGCCGCCCAAGCTTTGGCCAGAGTAGGACAGGGCCGCTGGGTTTAACGGGACGGTGAGCGCGGACAGGCTACCGGTTCCCGAGCCACTCGCGACGCGGGCAAACTGCGAGTTGTCGATAACCTGCTCGCGGAAGTTGTCGCGGGTTGCAAAGAGGTTGACCAGATTGAGGATGTTCCAACCCGAGTAGGCTGGGTTGAAGTCCGAGCCTTCGCACTTTCCATCCGGTGCGCATTCGTTCTGGGCGACGTTGAAACAGGTCTGGTCGGCGGTGGGCGTCCCGAAGGCGCATGCGGCGACCGACGTCCGGTCAGCCAGCTGGCACCGGCCGGCCGCGTTGCACTCGGTGGCGGCCGTTAACGCGGTGGTGCAAATCGCGAAGTCGGGGAAGCCGCCGTCCGGAAGCGGCCCCCCTCCTGGCGCTGCCGAGTCCGCATAAGCACCGAAGCCGGTACAGGTATTGCGCGCGCCGTGCCAGACCTCGTCGATGGCAATCATCACCTGGCCGCCGGTGGCCAGGGAGTTGGCGATGGCGTAGGCGTTTTCCTTCACGCCGGTCAGCCCGTGGCCAAACATCGTCACCGGGTAGCCTGCCACCGGCGCCGCTGACGTGGGGACGGTCATGATGAAGGGGATGGGGATGGGGTTCACTCCGCCGTCGGGATTGAAGGTGCCTTCCGGACTGGTCAGGGCGAACGGGTCGATAATTTCGCCGGCGTAGATGGTTTTGATGTCGGTGGTGGGGATGCCTTCCGCCCCGAGCACGGGTTTCACCACGGTGGTCACGTCTTCGACCCACAAGGGGTTGCCCGGGAAGCCGCCTCCGGCCGGGTTGTAGGGCAAGGCTGCCAGCTTCTGCAGCTGCGAAACCTCGCTTTGGGTGCTGAAGGCCCAAGCTTGGACCACGTTGGTGTACGGGATGCCCTGGCTGGCAAGGATTCCAAACAGGGCACCGAGGCCTTGTTGGAGTTGGACCAGTTCTCCGGCTTGGGTGTCGCTGAGGAGCGACGGCACCTGACTGTGGCCGTTCGCGTAAAGCGGTGCCGTCGCATAGGGCAACCGCACCAGGGCGAAGGTCGCACTCGGAATGACGGCTTTGCCACTGGTGTCATGAAGAGCATTCGTCATGTACACCGCGTACTGAGTCAGCTCGTCGAGCGGGGTTTGAGGCACAATGCCCAGCATCTCCGGCTTGGGGCCGCCGTCCGGCAGCGTGGCCGTGACGCTGGGACAGCCCGCACCAACGTCACTGAGACAGAAGGAGATGTTGAGGGCACCCTGGCTGTTGGCTGCGCCGGCATAGGCGGCAGCCTTCGCCATCCCAATGGCCAGCGGGGGGGTAATGGTTTGAGGGTCGAGGCTTCCCTGCATCAGCGCGCTGACGCCATTGTTGGGAAAGCTAAAGTCCGCGGCAGTGGTGATGGTGGCGGTGGTGGAGAAGCCGTCCAGCGTATTCAAGCCGCCGATGAGCTGGGCCAGCACCGCGGGCGTTCCCGCCGGAATGGGAAGGCTGACGGTGCCGCCGGGGCCGGTGCGCAAGGCGTCGTTGGGGAAGGGGAGAATGGCGTTGGCCGGGTCGAACGTCACCTCTGCCTGGGTGGTGATGCTGAAGGTAAAGAGGATGGCGACGTTGCCCCGGGGGATGTTGAAGCCCTGGGTGAGCGCGCCCAGCAGCGGCGCATAGCCCGTCTGCAGCGCCTGAAGCTGGGCCGCATCGGCATCCGACGGGATGAGGCTGGTGGTGGAGACACAACCCGATGACGGACCGCCCGCGTCGCCGTCCGGGGTGACGCACAGCGGAATGGGCGGCCCGCAGCTTGCGGCAGTGCTGCAGTTGGACGTGCTCGCCACCAGTGCCCAGGTGGACGAGCCAGTGACTAGTTCGCCATTGGCTCCGCTGAGGGCGGCGAAGGTTCCCGTCTGGTTGCCGCCAATGACAACCACCGCGTAGGTGTGCGCCCGCGTCCATTGGCCGCCCGGCGGAGGGATGAGGATGGTGCCACCGGCGTCTGCGCCGCCGGAAGCGTAGCTGGGTGTGACTGGCACCGGCGCAGGGGCAGCTGGGTTGGTGATGTCCAACACCAACACGCCGGTGGCAAGGGTGGCGATGTTGACGTCGCCCGACGTCGCAACGCTGGCGGTGCTCTCCATCGGGAAGCCGTCCAGCGTGTCCAGGTAGGTTTGGTTGAAGGCGGTGGTCGTCGGTGTGTCGGTGGGGCTTGACGGGACGCTGATGAGCCCGGTGGCCGGGTTGATGGCCAGGTTGTTGGGCTGGGGGACGACGGCCGGCGACGCCGCTGGGTCAAACTCGATGATGACGTACGGCGTTTGGGGATTTTGGGGAATGTTGGGCGCGCAGGCAATCCCCACCGCGAAACCGCCCGCACAGAGAAGCCAGAGTGAACGCTGCATTGCGACCCCCTCAGCTCGCCCGTGGGCAAGCGCCAGGCCACTGATTCGAAAATCGATGCGCGTCTTGTAGGCCCTTTCACGGCACGCTCCAAGGGAATAGAAGCCATCATTGGCCCTTACGCAGTGAGTCATTCCGTCTGGTCAGGACGCACTGCGGCGGAGAGTGCTTGGTCGCCTGGCCGGGCTCATTAGACTCTGACCACAGGGGTTTTCCGTCGAGGAGGTCTCCATGGGCAACGCCAAGCAAGTCACTGGGCAAAACTTCCGTGAAACAGTGGAGCAGGGGGGCATTGTTCTGCTCGACTTCTGGGCACCGTGGTGCGGGCCCTGTCGCAACTTCGCGCCGGTCTTCGAAAAGGCGGCGGAAGAAAACCCAGACATCACCTTTGGGAAAGTGAATACCGATGAGGAGACGGAGCTCGCCCGCGCCTTTGAAATCCAAAGCATCCCGACGCTGATGGTTTTTCGCGAGCGCGTGCTTCTCTATTCACAGCCAGGCGCGCTGGGGCCGGCCGCCCTGCAGGACATTGTCCGACAGGTGCGGGCCGTGGACATGGAGAAGGTCCGCGCGGAACTCGCCGCGCAAGGAAAAGTGCCGGGCCAAGGTACCGCGCAGGCCTGAAGCACAGTGGTCACCAGCGTGTCTTCGCCCGCTCGCTGACTCGCCGTCGTGGTGCGCTGGCACCACGGGCCCTCTCTGGGCGCTGGGCCGGCCGGCGTGGCATTCTTCTACTCTGTGCAGCTTCTTTTGGCCTTGGCGCTGACGGTGGTGCTCCGCGCTGGGGAGGCGCCGTCGTCGGCCCGTCCCAGCCCGGAGGCGGAGCTCGACCAGCTGCTGGCGGCCAGCACGGCCAAGGTGCCACCGCCCGAAGTGGTGGTTTTGGTGGTGGGCCCCGACGCGAAGCGGTACCGGCTGGAGGAGGTGACGGTGCGTCTCGACGGGGAACCTTTCCCCGCTCTGGCCGCGGTCGAGGCCGCAACGGCGCCGAAGGGCACCGTGGTGTCCGACGGCGACCACGTGGTCAGCGCCAAGTTGGTGTACCGGGGGCAGCCGCTTGGGCCTTTGCCGTGGGAGGAGGGCCCCAAGTGGACGCTTCCGGCGCGTGTCACCCTTCGGGCGAGTCGCGGCTTGCGCTTCACCGTGCGGCTGACGGTGGAGGCCAATGAACTCGCGCCGGCCACTCAGCGGCTGACGCTGCATTCGGAGGTGGAACCAGAAATGCTGGTGCCGGTGGACGACGCGCCTTTGCCACCGCCCCCGGTTGCCCACCTTCCGGTCGCCGCCGGACCGCCGCTGCCCCCCACCGTTGCCGCAGCGCCCGCGCCAGCAGCCACCCCGGCGGCGAAGAAGAAGCGGAAGAAGGTGACGCGGGCCGCCCGGGCGACAACCGCCGTACCGGCAGCAGCGACGGTGTCCACCACCGCTTCGGCCGCCGGAAGCCCGAATGCGCTGGAAGAAGCGACGGCTCGGCTGCGAAGCGCCCTCGCGGCGCCGCAAGACGGCGGCGCCGAAGCGTCGCACTAAAGTCTGGGGCGGCGCCCCCACCGCGGGCGAGCCTATTTGCGCTCGGCCAGCAGCTTCTCGCGGTAGGCCTTCATCATCGCCTCTTGCTCGGCGCGCGGCACTGGGGAGTAGCGGGCAAATTCCATGGTGAATTCGCCCTTTCCTTGCGTGGCTGAGCGGAGGTCGGTGCTGTAACCAAACATTGCGTTGAGTGGAACCTCGGCCACCGCCACCACGTACCCCTCGCGGTTCTCGGTGCTGAGGATGGTGCCCCGACGCTGGTTGAGTTGCCCCACCACCGAACCCTGGAAGTCTTCGGGGGCTTGCACCTCCACCTTCATGATGGGCTCGAGGATGACCGGCTTGGCGGCCTCATAGCCTTCGCGGAAGGCCATCAACGCCGCCGTCTTGAAGGCCTGCTCCGAAGAGTCCACCGCGTGTGAGGCGCCGTCGTTGATGACGTAGCGCACACCGGTGACCGGGAAGCCAATCAGGCTTCCTTTCTTCAGCGCCTCGCGGAAGCCCTTCTCCACCGCGGGAATGAATTCCCGCGGAATGGCGCCGCCGGTGATGTCGTCGACGAATTCGTCGCGCTGCACGGCGTCCGGGGGAAGCGGTTCGAGGTACCCGCAGACGCGGCCGAACTGACCCGAGCCGCCGGTCTGCTTCTTGTGGGTGTAGGCGAAATCGCCGCGCTGGGTGATGGTCTCCCGGTAGGCCACCTGCGGCTTGCCGGCCACCACTTCGCAGCCGTACTCGCGCTTCATCCGCTCGATGTAGATTTCCAGGTGCAGCTCACCCATGCCGCTGATGATGGTCTGGGCTGACTCCTCATCGCGGTGCACGCGGAAGGTCGGGTCTTCCTTGGTGAAGCGGTTGAGCGCCTTGGAGAAGTTGGCCTGGCCGGCACGTTCTTTCGGAGCAACGGCCAGCGAAATCACCGCGTCCGGGACGAACATCGACGTCATGGTGTAGTTCACCGTGCCGTCGGTGAAGGTGTCGCCCGAGGCGCATTCAACGCCGAACAGGGCGACGATGTCGCCTCCGTAGGCTTCCTCCACGTCGTTCATCTCGTTGGCATGCATCCGCACAATTCGCGGCACCTTCACCTTGCGCTGGTTGCTCTGGTTGTAGATGAAGTCGCCCTTGGAGACGTGCCCCTGGTAAATGCGCAGGTACGTCAGCTGTCCGTAGCGGCCGTCCTCCAGCTTGAAAGCCAACCCCACGAAGGGCTTTTCCGGGTCCGAAGACAGGACCACCTTGGCCTCGTTGTTCTTCTGGTCGAGGGCCTCGTTGACCACTTCCTTCGGGTTGGGGAGGTAGTCGGACACCGCGTCGAGCAGCAGCTGAACGCCCTTGTTCTTGTAGGCCGAACCACAGAAGACCGGCGTCATCTTGAGCGCGATGGTGGCGCGGCGCACCGCGGCCTTCAGCTCTTCGCTGGAAATGGGCTGGTCGTGGACAAACTTCTCTGCCAGGAGGTCGTCGACATTGGCGACGCCTTCGATGATGTCATGGCGGGCCTGCTTTGTTGCCTCGGCGTACTCCGCTGGGACTTCCTCTTCCCGGACGTGTTCGCCGTTCTCGCCGTCGAAGTAGTAGGCCTTCCCGACGATGGGGTCGATGATGCCGATGAAGCGGTCCTCGGCGCCGATGGGCACCTGCATCATCACCTGGTGGTGTCCCAACTTCTCGCCCAGCTGCGCTCCGACGCGGGCATAGTTCGCCCCGGCCCGGTCCATCTTGTTGACGAAGGCCAGCCGCGGCACCTTGTAGCGGCGCATCTGCCGGTCGACGGTGATGGACTGGCTCTGCACGCCGGACACCGAGCAGAGGACGAGGATGGCACCGTCCAGCACCCGAAGCGCGCGCTCCACCTCGATGGTGAAGTCGACATGCCCCGGCGTGTCGATGATGTTGATGTTGGTGTCTTTCCAGACGCAGTAGGTGGCTGCTGACTGGATGGTGATGCCCTTCTCACGCTCCAGGTCCATCGAGTCCATCTTGGCCCCGACGCCATCCTTGCCACGCACCTCATGAATCTCGTGGATGCGGCCGGTGTAATAGAGGATGCGCTCGGTGAGGGTGGTCTTGCCCGAGTCGATGTGGGCCGAGATGCCGATGTTCCGGACGCGTTCGATGGGAAAAGAGGACGCCATGATTCGTGTGCTTCCTTACAAGGCTTCAGCGTGGTGGGCCGCGTGGTGGGCCGCGGCCCTGTACTCGACAACTCCGTGGATTGCCAGAGGGGCCCCCGCCGGCCCCAGATTTGGTTAACCAACCTAATGCAGTGCAGCAAAGGCGCAAGTTAGAGCGCCGGCCCCCGGACGGGGCCCTCAGCGAAGGCCGTCGAGCCAGGCGGTGGTGCGCTGCACCGCCTCGCTGAAGGAGGGGGCGACGAAGATGACGTCTTGGTAAACGGTGGGGTCGTAGGGCCGGGCCGCCATCAGCTCGAAGTTGAGGGGAACCAGCTGGGCCTCCCGGCTGAAACGCTCCAACTCGCCGAAGGAGGACAACAGCCCGGCCCCATACGCCTTGAGCTTGCCGTCCTCATAGGCGGCACCGAATTCCAAGGTGTACCAGTAGACGCGTTCAATCTGCTTCAGGATGTCGTCGGTAACGCGCTCCGCCGCCCGCCCAAAGGCGCGATTGATGTCGGCGAAGCCCGGGTCGGCCAGTGTCGCTGCGTGGCCCACCATCTCGTGCACCACGTCCGGCTCGGGCGTGTACAGCGGCACCGTGTGGTGGCGAATGTACTGGGTGGCCAGAAATTGGTCCGACTTGAGGTTTCCCAGAAAGGCCCGGGAGGCCACCAGGCCGGCCACCGGCACCATGGTGAACCCCGTCTTCGGCGTCAGTTTGACGTTCACCTCACGCAATTGCGGGATGCGGGTGCGCGGGAAGGCAAACAGTGCCGAGCAGGAGCGGTACTCGCGGGAACCGAAGCGGTCATGCAGCGGAGCCAAGTGCTGCCACACCGTCTCCCACACCGCATGCTCCTGGGAGCTGTACTCGACTTCCGGCATCGGGTCTCCCACGTGCCACCGCAGCGCGCGCTGCGCGATGGCGTTGCGCCGCTGCCGGTACACCGGGTCCCGAAAGCCGGGATGGTTCTGGTCCAGCTTCACCAAGTCCTCTTCGCCGGTGTGCGGCTCGGAAGCTCTCGTCTCTCGATTGGTCGATTCCACCGTCATGCCCAAGCGGCATTGTAAGCCGTTCGGCCCACGGCTGCCCGCCCTGGCGCAAAGCCGGGAGGGGCCAAGGGGTTGAAACTCCTTCAGGCGGCCGCCATTCCAGGGGGCGTAGCGGGCCCAACACGGGGAAAGCCATGCTACTGCTTTCCCTCACGGTGTCCTCTCCAGAGGAAGTTCCAGCCTCGGCTCTCGGACGGGCGGTCGTCCGCCTGTTCCTCGCGGTGCTGCGGGTGGTGCCGGCTGGGCTGCGCGAGGCCTTGGCGCGAACGGTGGGCCGCGTGATTTTTTCCTTGGGCCTGCGTCGCAGGCTGACGCTGGAGCAACTGGGCTGGGCCTTTCCCAGCTGGAATGCAACTGAGCGGCGCCGCGTCGCGGGCCGGACCTACCAGCACATGGCCACCGCGGCTCTCGACGCGGCCCTCTCCCAAGACCTGTCCTCCGAGGCGTTGGCCAGCAACGTCCTCCGCGAGGAAAGCCTGGCCATCGAGGGTGCGCTGCAGGGCGGTCGTGGCGTGCTTCTAGCGACCGGCCATTTCGGAAACTGGGAGCTCTTGGGTGAGGGTCTCACCCGCCAGGGCATTCCCCTGCACGCCGTCGTGCGGCCACTCAAGGGGGCCTTCAACGCCGAAGTGGTGGCAGGCCGGGTGCGCGCCGGCATGCGTCTCATCTCACCGCACAATGCGCTGCGCGGCACACTGGCCCAGCTGCGACGCAACCAAGCGGTGGCGGTCCTGTTTGACCAGGCCATCGGCGGAAAGCACGCCCTCTTCGTGCCCTTTTTTGGGCGGCCGGCGGCGACGACTCCCCTCCTCAGCACGGCGGCGATGCTGTCCGGCGCACCGGTTCTGGTGGTGCTGGCGAGGCGGGTGGGGGGCGTGCTGCACGTGAAGGTGGAGGGTCCCTTCCCAGTGCCGTCCACTGGCAACCGTGCGCGCGACTTGTGGGCACACACCGCCACCCTGACCGAGGCCCTGGAGCGCCAAATCCGGGGCGCTCCGGACCAGTGGCTTTGGCTTCACCGTCGCTGGAAGCTGGCCCCGCCGCCAGGGGAGGCACTCCGCCTCGAGTTGCTGGCACTGGCCGCAGACGACGAGCGGGTGCGGCGGCTTCTGGCCGAGGAGGGCCGGCTATCCCCCGGCGACGCTCCGGAGATGGAAGCCCTCCACAGGCGCAATGCCGGCCGCCTTGCGCACCTGCTCGACGTCTACGGTTGGCCGGGCCGGACGCTGGCCGGCGAGGACGGCGCGGAGGCGGCCTGGCGAGTTGTCCAACACGCCATTGCCGAGCCTGCCCTCCAGCGACGCTGCTTGCCCTTGCTGGAGGCGGCGGCCGCGGCCGGGGAAGTGCCGGCGCTGCAGCCGGCCATGTTGGCGGACCGCATTTGTTACTTCGAGGGCCGCCCGCAGCGCTACGGGACCGCCGTTGGCTGGGACGGCCAGGGGCGGCTGACGCCCGGGCCACTGGAGACACCGGAACAGGTCGACGCGCGCCGCGCCACGCTTGGCCTTCCGCCACTGGCCGTCTTGCTTCACCAGGGCGGAGGGGAAGGGGAGGCCCCGCCGGCCGACCCACAGAGGCACTTCGCGGACTTCGAGGCGTGGGCGCGCCGTGTGGGCTGGCGGGTGTGACGGCAGGGCCGGGTGCGCGTTAAGACTGAGTCCTTCTTCATTGGAGGCACCTGCGTGGTCGACGAGCGTCGAGACTCCCTGGATGAAAGCGTGGCCCGGATGCGACGGGCCATGGACCAGGCCTGGTACGGTGGAGCAGAGCCCCGAATGCGGGAGGTCTGGGACCGCGACCCGCGGCAATGGAAGGATGCCTGGCGCGAGCAACGGCGGGCATTGCGCGCCCAGCGACGCGCGCGCCGCGGGGGCGGCTCGCGAGCCCGCGGGCTCGTCTTCCTTGGAATGGCTGCCATCCTCACCTATCTCGTCTTCGACGGCGGCCCTTTCTGGATGCTGTGGGTGGCCTTCGGGTTGTGCTTCCCGGGTGTCAGCTTGCTCTTCAGCGGCGGGCGAAAAGCAGACGACGTCGACGGCGTGGCCACGCCGGTTCCGCAGCCCGCACAAGACCCAGCCAACTTGGCCCGGGTGGACGCCCTGTGCGAGAAGCTCCTCGAGGAGATTCGCAAGGGACCGGCCGTGCTGCGGGAGGTGGTGCGTAACCCTGAGGGGTCGGTGCGGGGGCTGCGGGACACCATTCATGAGCTGGCCAAGCGCGAAGCAGAGTTGCGCGCGCTGGTGACTCGTGACGATGGCGAGCGACTGCAACGCGAGCGGGTGGACGTCGTCGCCCGCCGGGATGCGGCGACCGACGCCTTGACGCGCGAGCGCTGGGAGGGCGCCCTCAACGCCCTAGACGCCCAGCTGCAGCACCGCGAGACGCTGCGGACGCAAGGCGCCCGCCTGGAGGCCGAGCGGGTGCGGTTGGGGTACACCCTGGAAAACCTCTACACCCAGGTGCTGGCGGTGCGTTCCTCGGCTGGCGCGGACCCCTCGGCGACACAGCTGAAGGCCGGGGTAGAGCAGCTGGGAGATGAGATTTCCGCCGTCGCCGACGCGCTCGAGTCCATGCAGGCGGTTGACCCCAGTGCCGCCGGCCCGGACAAGACCGGCGTGCCGCCGTCGCGCACCCGCGCCTGACGGGAGGCCGCCCTAGTCCCGGGCATCGACTGCGGTGCCGCTCACCACCTGATGTGCGCGCGCCGTCCAGTAGGCATGCGCAAGGCAGGGCGTGCTGTGCGCAATGCCCACCTGGCCTGAGCGGTCCAGCACCACCAGGCCGCCAATGCCGCGCACCCGCTCCGAAAGGAGGGCCACTGCGGCTCGGGCAGCCTCCGGTGCGCCGAGCCCGCGCTCGAGGCCCTGCAGGGCGCGCATGGCCATGCCCACCCGGAGGATGTGTTCGCCCCAACCGGTGCAGGCGACTCCCCCAAGGCGGTCATCGGCAGCGTAGCCAATTCCCGGCAAGGGAGCGTCGCCCACCCGGCCGGGCAGGCTGAAGGAGACGCCGCCAGTGCTGTTTCCGGCGGCGATGCGGCCATTGGCGTCCAGGGCCACGGCGCCCACCGTGTCCGCTGGGCCAAAGCTGTCCGACGCCTTCCGCCGGCCTGAACGAAACTCCTCGTACAACGCCTGCTCCCGAGGGACGACGAGCGAACGGTTGTCCACCGGGGAGAAACCCTCTGCCCGGGCGAAGGCCTCGGCCCCTTCGCCCACCAGGAAGTGGTGCTCGCTCGCCTCGAGGACGCGGCGGGCGATGGAAATGGGGTTTGTGAAGTGCTTCACCACGGCCACCGCACCCACCTTGAGCGAGGTGCCGTCCATCATCCCGGCGTCGAGCTCCACCGAGCCGTCGGCCACCAGCACCGCACCCGTCCCGGCGTCGAAGGTTGGGTCATCCTCCATGACACGAATGGCTGCCTCAACGGCGTCCAAGGCAGAGGCGCCGCGCAGAAGAATGTCCCGCCCCCGCTCGGCGGCCGCTGCGCAACCGGCCCGGTGCGCCTCGCGCCGGTCGGCCGGGATGCTCCACGCCCCGCCGTGCACCACCAGGGCCGGTGACGTCCTCATCTTCGCCGCCGCTCGGGCGTTCGCGTCCATCTCCATCGGAAGTTGAGCACATTCCCCGGCGAGGGGCGGCTCTCGGCAACGCTACCGGGCGGTGAAGGGCTGATGTACGCCACGGGTGGGCAGCCGAGAGGGTTGCCCGGTTAGCCATGCGTCGACGCTGCGTGCCGCCTCGCGGCCGTCCGAAATCGCCCAGACAATGAGACTGGCACCACGGCTGGCGTCGCCTGCGGCGAAGACGCCAGCTGCCGAGGTGGCGAAGCGGCTGTCGACGCGGATGTTGCCGCGGGCGTCGAGCTCAAGGCCGAGCTGCTGCGTCAGCGGAGTCGTCTCTGGCCCGAGGAAGCCCATTGCCAGCACCACCATCTCCACTGGGTAAACCACCTCGCTTCCGGGAATTTCGCGGAAGGACGGAGCGCCGCCTGGGCCGTAGGTCAGCTCGACCTGCACCGCGTGAAGAGCGGCAAGCTGGCCCTCCACGCCGGTGAGTCGTTGGGTCAAAAGCCCAAAGGCTCGCTCGCCTCCCTCTTCTTGACTCGACGATGTCCGGAAAATGAGCGGCCACTGCGGCCAAGGGTTGTTGGCGGCACGCTCGCGCGGAGGCATCGGCAGCAGCTCAATTTGCTGCGCGTTCGATGCCTGTTGCCGGAGTGCGGTGCCAAGACAGTCCGAGCCGGTGTCGCCGCCGCCGAGAATGATGACGCGCTTGCCGCGCGCCGAGGGCGCGTCCACCGGGACAAGCTGGCCGGCCAGCCGCCGGTTTTGTGCCTCGAGAAAGTCCATGGCCAACACCACGCCCCGCAGCTCTCGCCCAGGCACCTCCAACTCCCGTGGCCGCTGCGCGCCGACCGCCAGCACCAGCGCGTCGTGGCCAGCCCGAAGGGCGTCGAAGGTGGGCTCTCGCCCCACGTCGACGCCGGTGCGGAAGAGCACGCCCTCCTCCTCCAGCACTGCGAGCCGTCGGTCGATGACCCACTTCTCGAGCTTGAAATCCGGGATGCCGTAGCGGAGTAGGCCCCCCAGTGACGGCGCGCGCTCATAGACGGTGACGGTGTGGCCTGAGTGGTTGAGCTGCGCGGCAGCGGCCAGCCCCGCCGGGCCGCTTCCCACCACCGCCACCCGCTTGCCGGTCCGGAATGCCGGCAGGTGGGGGCGCACCCAACCCTCTTGGAAAGCACGCTCCGCAATCTCCTTTTCCAATGTCTCGATGGTGACCGCGTCCTGGTCGATGGCCAACACGCAGGCCGCTTCGCAGGGAGCGGGGCACAGACGCCCAGTGAACTCCGGGAAGTTGTTGGTGCTGTCGAGCGCGAGGAAAGCGGCCTGCCAGTGGTTCTTGAAGACGTGCTCGTTGAATTCCGGAATCAGGTTTCCGAGCGGACACCCCTGGTGGCAGAAAGGCACGCCGCAGTCCATGCAGCGACCGGCTTGCCGCCGCGCCCCCTCCTCGCTGAGGGCTTCGGTGAATTCGGTCCAGTCGTGGAGTCGCTCGGACTTGGCCCGCTTGTCCGGTGCCGCGCGACGCCATTCCATGAAACCAGTCACCTTACCCAAGCGGCTTCAGCCCTCCACCGCGCGCAGCCGCGCGGGCGCCGGCGGCGGACGCATCGCGGCCCGTCGAGTTTGCAAGACGGCCTTGTAGTCGGTGGGCAGCACCTTCACGAAGTGCGGAACCAGATGCTGCCAATTGTCCAGCACCCTGCGGGCAAGCGGACTTCCAGTGTGGCGAAGATGGTTTTCGACAAGCCCGTAGACGAGCCAAATGTCCGACTCGTCCACCAAGGACTCGAGCTCCACCATCGCCGTGTTGCACCGGGCTCGAAAGCGCCGCTCGCGGTCCAGGACGAAAGCCAAGCCCCCGCTCATCCCGGCGGCGAAGTTGCGCCCCGTGGCGCCGAGGACCACCACCACGCCCCCGGTCATGTACTCACAGCAGTGGTCCCCCACGCCTTCCACCACCGCCGTGGCACCGCTGTTGCGCACGGCGAAGCGCTCCCCGGCCAGGCCGGAGACGTAAAGCTCGCCCGAGGTTGCTCCGTAGAGGACGGTATTACCCACCGCCACATTCTCCTCGGGGGCAAAGCGGCTGGAGGCCGGAGGCCGAACGATGATGCGGCCGCCAGACAGCCCTTTGCCGGCGTAGTCGTTGGCGTCTCCCTCCAATTCCAGCGTGAGGCCAGTGGCCAGGAAGGCGCCAAGACTTTGGCCAGCGGAGCCCCGGAGCCGCACGCGGATGCTGTCGTCATGCAAGCCGCTGGCTCCCCGGCGCTGGGCAATCTCCCCGCTCAGCATGGCCCCCACCGCTCGGTGCGCGTTGCGCACCGGGAGCACCACCATGGTGGGCGGGCCCCCATCAATGGTGCTGCGGGTACGGCGCAAAAGCTCGTGGTCCAGGTGGTCCGAAATGTCCTTGCGCTGCACGGTGACGCACCGCCGGGGAACGGCCGGTGCAGCCCGGGGCGAGGCGAGAAGCGCTGAGAGGTCCAGGGCCCGCGCCTTCCAGTGTTGCAAGTCCGTCCGCGCCCGAAGCAGGTCCACCCGGCCAACGACTTCGTCCAGTGTCCGGGCTCCCAGGCTGGCCAGGAGGCCCCGCACCTCCTCGGCCACAAAGAAGAAGAAGTGAACGACGCCTTCCGGGGAGCCGGAGAAATGCTTGCGCAGCTCCGGGTCCTGGGTGGCGATGCCGACCGAGCAGGTGTTGAGGTGACACTTGCGGAGCATGATGCAGCCCAGCGCCACCAGCGACGCGGTGGCCATGCCGAACTCCTCGCCACCCAGCAGGGCCGCCACCACCACGTCGCGCCCAGTCCGCAGGCCGCCGTCCACCTGGACCCGGATGCGGTCCCGCATTTGATTTTGGACCAACACCTGCTGGGTCTCGGCCAGCCCCAGCTCCCAGGGCAGCCCGGCGTATTTGATGCTCGACAGGGGGGAGGCCCCGGTGCCGCCCTCGTAGCCGGAAATCACCACGCAGCCAGCCCCCGCCTTGGCCACCCCGGCGGCCACCGTTCCCACGCCCACCTCGCTCACCAGCTTGACGCTCACCCGCGCTGCCGGGTTCACCGACTGCAAGTCGTAGATGAGCTGCGCCAAGTCCTCGATGGAGTAGATGTCGTGGTGGGGAGGGGGAGAGATGAGGGTCACCCCCGGGGTGGACCAACGCACCTTGGCGATGCGCTCATCCACCTTGTGGCCGGGAAGCTGTCCGCCCTCTCCCGGCTTGGCTCCCTGGGCGATTTTGATTTGGAGCTCGTCGGCATTGACGAGGTATTCGGCAGTGACGCCGAAGCGCGCTGAGGCCACTTGCTTGATGGCGCTCCGGCGCAAGTCCCCGTTGGTATCCGGCACATAGCGCCGGGCCTCCTCGCCACCCTCGCCGGAGTTGCTGCGGCCGCCGATGCGATTCATGGCGATGGCCAATGTCTCGTGCGCCTCGGCGCTGATGCTGCCGAAGGACATGGCTCCGGTGACGAAGCGCCTCACCACCTCGCTCGCCGGCTCCACCTCGGCGAGTGGGACCGGCGTGCAGCGCTCGGTGGCAAACGTCAACAAGCCGCGCAGGGTGGCCGCCGATGCGCTCTCGTCGTCTGCGGCTCGGGAATATTGGGCGTACGCGTCGGAATCCCCCGAGCGGACCGCGGCTTGTAGCAGCGCCAGCGTGGTGGGGTTCCATCGGTGTTGCTCGCCCCGGCGCCGCCACTGGTAGTAGCCGCCCACCGGGAGCACCAGCGAGTCTGCCGGCATGGGTCCGAAGCCCCGGGCATGGCGCTCCAACGCCTCGCGGCCGAGCTCGGCCAGGCCGATGCCTCCCAACCGCGACGGAGTACCGGTGAAGTGTCGGTCCACCAGCGCCTGGTCGAGTCCAACCGCTTCAAAAATCTGCGCACCCCGGTAGGACTGCAGCGTCGAGATGCCCATTTTGGACATCACCTTGAGCAGCCCCTCGGAGATGGCCTGTCGGTAGCGCGCTTCCGCCGCAGGCGCGTCCAGCGTCACCTCGCCGTTGACCGCTTGGTCCCGTACCGTGTCGAAAGCCAGGTACGGGTTGACCGCGGCGGCGCCGTAGCCGAAGAGGAGCGCGAAGTGGTGCACTTCGCGCGTTTCGGCGGTCTCTACCAGCAGGCCGGTCTGCATTCGGACGCCGTCGCGGACCAGCCGCTGGTGCACCGCGGAAAGCGCGAGCAGCACTGGGATGGCCACCGAGCGGGCATCCACCCCACGGTCGCTGAGGATGAGGATGCTGCAACCTTCGTCCAGCGCCTCGGCCGCCTGCCGGGTCAGACGGTCCACCGCCTCTTGTAGAGCGGCCGACCCGCCGTCCGCCGGGTAGAGGAGCGAGAGGGTGTGCGGCTGAAACATCCCTTGGGATTTGATGGCCGCCAGCCGCGCCATCTCCCCGTTGGTCAGGATGGGGCCGGGAAGGGTGAGCCGGTGGCACTGTTCCGGCGTCTCGTCCAGGGTGTTGCCGTCCGGGCCGGTGGCGGTGGCCAAGGTCATCACCAGCGACTCGCGGATGGGGTCGATGGGGGGGTTGGTGACTTGGGCGAAGAGTTGGTGGAAGTATCGAAAGAGGTTGGGGGCCTGGTCGCTGAGAACCGCCAGGGGCGTGTCGTTGCCCATGGACCCGACCGGCTCATGGCCGTCCTGAGCCATGGGCTGGAGCAGCAGTCGGACGTCCTCGTCGGTGTAGCCGAAGGCCCGTTGGAGCCGGCCAAGCTGCTCGCCTTGCAACGGCTGCGGCGCCGGGACGGCCGGGAGTTCATCGAAGGTGAAGACGTTCTTCTCGAGCCAGCGCCGGTAGGGCCAGCGAGTCGTGATGTCCCGCTTCAGCTCGTCGTCCTCAACGATGCGGCCTTCCTCGGTGTCGACCAGAAACATGCGGCCTGGCTGCAGTCGGCCCTTGCGCCGGACGCGTTCTGGGGGGACTTCCAGCACTCCCGTTTCTGAGGCGAGAATCACGCGGTCGTCGTCGGTCTCCATCCAGCGTGCTGGGCGAAGGCCGTTGCGGTCGAGGGTGGCGCCGATGCGGGTTCCATCGGTGAAGGCGATGGCCGCGGGTCCGTCCCAGGGCTCGAGCAGTGCGCTCGAGTATTCATAGTAGGCGCGACGACCATCATCCATCCCCTGGTCGTTTTCCCAAGCCTCGGGAATCATCAACATCATCGCCTGCGGGAGGCTTCGGCCGCCCATGCTGAGAAGCTCGAGCATGCTGTCGAATTGGGCCGAGTCGCTGGCGTCTTCGCTGACGATGGGGAACAGCCGGTCGACGCTGCCGAAAAACTTCGCCGACTGAAGCTGACTGCGCCGGGCGGCCAGCCAGTTTCGGTTACCGCGAACGGTGTTGATTTCGCCGTTGTGGGCAATCAGTCGGAACGGCTGGGCCAACTCCCAGGTGGGAAAGGTGTTGGTGGAGAAGCGCGAATGCACCAGCGCCAACGCGCTCACCATGTCCGGGTCCTGGAGGTCCCGGTAGAAGCGCTGAAGCCGCGTCGGGAGCAGCAGCCCTTTGTAAACGATGGTTTCGGCAGACAGGCTGACGATGTGGAAGCGGCCCTCCGGGTCGAGTCCCCGCTCGCGCACACGGTTTTCCACGAGCTTGCGGATGACGTACAGCTTGCGCTCGAAGGCACTGGGCACCACCCGGCGCCGGGCGATGTAAATCTGTCGCAGCACCGGCACGCTTTCCCGAGCGAGCCACCCCATTTGACTCTCGTCGATGGGGACATCTCGCCAACCCAGGACGCGCTGGTGCTCCTCTTCCGTCACCTCATCGAAAACTGCCTCGCAGGCGGCGCGCGCAACTGGGTCCTGCGGAAGAAAAACCTGTCCCACCCCGTAGCAGCGGCGCCGGGGCATGTCGAAGCCAAGCCGCAATCCCTCACGCTTGAAGAAGCGGTGGGGCAACTGCAGGAGAATTCCCGCTCCGTCGGCCGTTTCGGGGTCTGCCCCGCAGGCCGCGCGGTGGCTTAAGCGGTCGAGAATGCCGAGCGCGTCCTCGACGATGGAGCGGGACTTCTCGCCGCGAATGTGTACGACAAAGCCCACACCGCAGGCGTCGTGTTCCGTCGATGGCTCATACAGGCCGTGTTTTGGAAGTAGGGGCAACCCCGCAGCTCCTCACCGTGGCGCGGGGCGGCGTCACGGCAAGTGAGACTGTAATGCGATGCGTCGGCCGGACTCAAACCCCTTCACAGGGAGAGCCGCAGGCCCATCCCCAGCTGGACAATGGGGGCGTGGATGAGGAGGTCGGTTTGCAGGGTGGGGGGGAGCTGGAGCCGGTGTTGAAGACGACATTGGGGATGTTCACGCCGAAGCGGAACTCTCCCCCCAAGTGGCCATAGTCCACCGCGGCGAAGGACTCCACCTGGAGGTAACTCAACACGGTCACCAAGAAGTCCAGCCGGGTGATGGCGCTCACATCGGTCAGGTTGCCAATCGTGGTCAGCACCCACGTTGTCTTCGCCGTGGTGTCGGTCAACGTGGCACTCACCGCCAGGTAGTTCCGCCCCAGGTAGAAGGGCTGATAGGCCCCCTGAAACAGAAGGTTGGGGTACTGCTTCGCCGTGAAGCTCCCGCGGTTGTAGAAGTACTCGGCCCCCAGGGTGATGCTCTTGTTGCCTTCGAAGTTGATGGAATAGGTGACTCCGGCCACCCCTTGGAAGAGTGGCGAGGCAGGTTGCTGGACGTTGCCGAAGACGTAGCCGGAATAGTCCCCTGGGACGACGATATTCGTGGAAGCCGAGTACTCGCAGGTGGTGTTCGGCATTGGGGGGTTGGGCAAATCGAGGCACTGCTTGACGACCGCCTCGCCGTAGACGTCGAAGTCGCCAAGGCCGCCGGTGCCGTAGACCCCAACGCGCCAGGCACGGCTTTTCTGGGCCAGGGCATTGACGCCGACCGCGCCCCCTCTGAAGTCATACTCCACCTCTCCCGCCCCGCCCACGTCCTGGAGGAACCCCGTCTCGTTGTTTTGAGTCCCGTTGACGAGGTTGACTGAATTCCCTCCGCCACCACTGACCGTGGTGCCCGTGGTGCTGATGTTCTGTGTCGGCTGAAACACCGCGACCGCGGTGAAATTCAGCCCAGCCTTCTCCCAGGGCACTTGCACCCGGAGCATGCTGACACCGAGCCTGGCGTCGAAGATGGCGAGGGGGTTGACCGGTTGGCTGGCCAGGAAGTCATCGGGATTGAAGTAGTGCCCGGTGCCCCATTTGACGTGTTGGACGCCGGCGGTGACGAATGCTGAGTGAGCGATGTCGAAGGCGAGCCAGGCCTGGTCCAGGTACACCGCTGGATTGCTCACCGTCTGCAGGCCGGTGATGGCGACGTTCGAGCCGGTCACAAAGGTTGTGCTGCTGAGCAGCGGGTCGTATTCGAGACGCCCCAGCACGAAGGCGCGCAGTTGGTCGGTGGGCCGGGCGTCCAAATACACGTCCACCAGCGTCGGCACGTTGAAGGTTGCATTGCCGCCGTGGGTGATGGTGGTGAGGGCGCGGATGTAGAACATGCCGCCAATTTTCAGCGCGTCTTCCTTCACCAGGCCGGCGGCGAAGGCGTCCTGGGCCGGCGGGCCGGTGAGAATCTGTTGTTCACCCGTGCTGCTGCTTCGGTCCGGAGCGGCGCTGGGAATGAGCGGCTGATTCCCGAGGGGCGGCACCGGTACGGGCACCCCGGCGTCGGGAGGGGCGCCGAACAGGACGTCCTCATCGGGACGCCCTTGCGCCTGGGCGCTGCTTGCGACGAGGCCCAAGAGGAGCGCCGCCGCGCGCGAAGTCATCGGCTTTTCGCCTCGAGCCACGCCTTGGTGAAGATGTTTGCCTCCAGAGGTCGGAGGTCCACGCTCTTCATCACCACGATGGTGCTGTTTTCCTTTTCCACCTCATCGTAGATGCGGATTTCGCCCGGGTACCAGACGTCGGCCTTCTTCGACTCGCTGTACAGCTTCTGCCAACGTGGGTAGTAGAGGGTCCGCATCAGCCTGCCGGAGAGCGCGAACTCCTGCCGCTTCAGCACGTTGCCGCTGGCTTGGTCCACCCACAGCTTGACCACTGGAAACGCGACGTCGGTATTCGGCTTCACCTTCAACTCGAGCTGCCAGACATCAAACTGGCCCAGCTTTCCTTCCCCGTTGAAGGTGGCGTCGTACTCCTCCACCAATTTTGACTGGTCGAAATCGGCGCGGCGGCTGTCCGTCCCCGCGATGCGCTCCCGTTCTGTCCGCCGGTCCCATTTCCCCGTCCCGGGGTCGTACGACCAGAGATTCTTGTCCAAGCGGATGTAGCCCTTGCCCGCCTCGCCCTTCGGCTTGGTGAAGAGAATCATCAGCTTCTCGTCCTCATCCCTCCGATAGATGATGGCCTCGCGAGCGATGTCCGTCTTGTCCTTTTCCTTCTGTTCCAGGTAGGCCAGCGACTTGTAGTCACCGCTGTTGCGTTGGCGGTCGTCGATGGTCTTCAGGACCTCGGTGACCGCGTCCTTGGTCGCAAGTGGGGCGGCCAGGACAGGGGCCGACAGGAAGAGGCTGAGGCCCAAGGCGAGACCGGTCTTCACGAAATCAGCCCACCTGGTGCATGGCCGTCACCGGTTGAAGACGGGCGGCCAAGAAAGAGGGGATGAGGGAGATGGCCGTCGTGCAGCCGGTGATGAGGAGGATGGAGCCGAGCAGAGCGCTCGGACGCACGGTGAGATGGACCTCCTCCCGCATCAAGAACAGTTGCACCGTGATTGGGGCGTGGAGGTGGGCCGCGTTGATTGCCGCGCAAACCAACAAGCCGAGGACAGCGCCGACGACCGCCGCCGCCAGCGAGAGGCTGAAGGCCTCCACCAGAAACATGGCCAGCACCCGCGTCCGCTGCATCCCGATGGCGCGCAGCGTGCCAATCTCTCGGGTCCGCTCGCGGATGGCAATCCACAGGGTGTTCATGATTCCCACGGCGATGATGGTCAACAGGATGCCAATCAACACATAGGACAGCCAGGTGACAGCGGTCAGGGTCCACTGGACGAAGGCGATTTCATCCTCCCAGCTGGTGACGTCGAGCTTTTGGCCGGTCCAGCCCTCGCGGTTGACGACTTCGAATTTCTGGAAGAACGCCCGGGGGTCCTTGTCCATCAACTGGTACCCGGCGGCAGGCAGCACGTCCCTCAGCCGCGCTTCCACCTGAGGGGCGTCTCGAATGTCCTTGAGATAAAGCAACAGCGCGCCGGTGGAGTCGTCGTTGAGGGCGTACAGCGCGCGGAGCGTGGCCGCTGGCACGTAGGTGTTGAAGGCGCTCAGTAGCCCGACGTTCTTGGCGATGGCGACGACTCTGACGTCGACCGTGTTCGCCGCGCCTCGCAGCGTGTAGGCCGAGAGGGTAACGACGTCCCCCACCCGGACCCCCAGCCGTTGGGCCTGCTCCTGGAAGAGGAGAATGGTGCCCGGTTCGGTGAGGGCGTCCAGCGAGCCCTCCTGCACTTTCACCACCCGACGAAACCCGGGTTCGTTCTCGACGTCGATGCCCGAGACGCCCGCCTGAAGCGAGCTCGTGTCGCTGACCACCTTCGCCCAGCCGCGGCCGCGCTCAGTCACATAATCGAGCTCAGGGACGCTGGCCCGAATGATGTCGAGCACCTTTCGATAGTGGGTGACGACCGGTGCCGACTGGCCGGCGGTCACCTTGAAGAAGCCGGCCACGTTCAGCTGCCCGGTCATCAGTGTGGTGGCGGATTCGAGGATGGTGGACCGGATGCCGTTGAGCAGTCCCAACAGGACCACCAACAACATCGTCACTCCGCCAATCGCACCGCCCAGCATCAGCGTACGCCGCCGGTGGGTCAGCAGGTTGCGAAACGCGATGAGGAACAGTTGGCGCATGGCAAGCGGGCTATTCGTCGGTCTGCATTGCGCGCACCGGTGGCACCCGTGCCGCGAGGAAAGCGGGGTACAGCGTGGACACGGCGCTCACCAAAAGGACAATCACCATCGCCGAGACGATGTTGCTGGATGACAGGTGGGGGTAGAGCCGCGGCCCCGAGAAGAAGAAGTACATGATGTCGGCGGTGGCGCGAATCCCCTTGGAGCCGAGCCAGCCGACGATGCCAGCCCCGAGGAGCGCGCCCGCGGCGCCAAACACCAGCCCCAGCGTCAGCGTCTCAGCAAGCACCATGCTCAGCACGAAAGGCCGCTGTGCGCCGATGGCGCGCATCGTCCCGACTTCGGCTGTTCGCCGCAGGGTGGCCATCATCATCGCGTTGTTGATGATGACCATCGCCACCAGAAAGATGATGAACGCCGCGACATACAGCACCAGCCGCGCCAGGCTGACCAACTGTCCGAGGATGCCCGAGGCGTCTTGCCAGGAGACGGCATGCACCCCAAGGTGCTCGCGCTCGGAGAGAGCACGAATCTCCCGCAGGGTCTGCTGCAACTTACTCGCGTCGCGCAAAATGACCGCGGCATTGAGGACCACGCCCCGCTCGACGTCGGCCTTGTCGAAGACGCGGGCCTGAAGGTCCTTGCGCCGCAGGCTGGCCGCAACCCCTGGGAAGGCCTTTCGGTCGTCGATGAGGCCAGGCGTCGCCTCGGCCACCACCTTGCGCCCACTGCCGAACAGCTCCTCTTCGGCATGGCTGCGGTCAACGGCTTGCGCACCAGCCGCCTGTTTCAGGGCCTGAATCTCCGCACTGGTGTCAGCGCCGAGGTACCCGAAAAGCTCGCGGAAGGACATGATGTCCATCAGGCTGATGTTGCCAGCCAGCGGGGACTTCTCCAGGCCCTTGAACTGAAACGTGCCCCAGACAGGAATGTTGAGGCTCTTGGTGTAGCCGCTTCGGGTGAAGGCGGTGATGGTCAGGACGTCCCCCACCTGGAGGCGATAGAGCTGCAGCAACGGGGCCAGCTCCTTGTAGAAAAAGGCATATCGGACTTGAAAGTTCTGGTCGTTGACATCGAAGAACGCCGCCAGCAACTGGTTGAGGTTGCCATCTGAACGCCCGAGGAATGCACGCAGCCTTCGCACCGCCTCGTCGGACTTGAGTCGGTCGAACTGCAGGAGAATCTCCCGGGTCTGCTGCGTGTTCTGGCGGACGTAGCGCTGCAACTCGGGGTCGGTGGCAATCAGCGCTCCGGTGTCGACCGCTTCCTTGATGAGGTCCAGCCGCCGAGCTGTCCTCAGCTTCAGGTATTGTTCGTAGGTGAACTTCGACAGCAGCATTCCCCGGCGGCCGGGGGGCACCGGCTGGCCGTTGACAATCTCCATTCGGTCGAAGGACTTTTGAAATCCGTCGAGGTCCGTGCCGACATAACGCAGCGGCACCAAGTCGCCGTCGGGAAGCTGTGGTGCCACCATGTTTTCGAGGAACTCCAGCGCCGCATAGGGGTCCTGCTCGAAGTCCTGCCAGAAGGCGTCCGAGGAGGCGCGCTCCACCGCTGCCAGCGCTTCGGGGTCCCGTGCCTCGGTGGTCTCCATTTCGCCGGCCCGTGAGAGGTCGTCTCGCAGGACGCGGACGATTTGGCGGACGTGCTCCTTGAGGCTCTGTCGCTGCGCTTCGAGCTCGGGTGTCTTGCCAGTCTCCTTCTCTTGGCGAACCACGCCGCGGAGCTCAGCCAGGGTGACGTCCACCGTATTGCCGGAGGTAATCAAAGAGCCGTTGATTCCCATCGGGACGACGGCCTTCACGTTGGGCAGTTTGGAGATTGCACTCTCGGCGCGCTGGTAGTCCGGCATCGGGCTCAAATCCGGCTCATTGCCCATGGTGGGCCAGATGGAGAGCGGGTCTCGGCTGGTGGTGCTGTACAGCTGGATGTGCCCCGAGATGGTGCCGACGATGCTGCGGCTCATCGAGCCGACCAGGCTGTCGAGCATCGCGCCGCCCACCACCAGCAGCAGCGTGTAGAAGAAAATGATGGCCCCGATGAGGAGGTTGATGCGGCTCCGCAGCAGGTTTCGGAGGGAGACCTGAAACAAGAGCGCGAGCATCAGTGCATCCCGGCTGCCGGCACCGCCGTGGGGTGCTGCTCCAGCCCGACAATCTTTCCGTCCTCGAGGCGAACGACGGCGTTGGCGTGGCCCATCACCCGCGCGTCGTGGGTGGAGAAGATGAACGTCGTTCCGTCCCTTTCGTTGAGCTCTTTCATCAGGTCGATGATGTGCTCGCCAGTGACCGAGTCGAGGTTGGCGGTCGGCTCGTCCGCCAGGACGATTTGCGGGCTGCCGACCAGGGCGCGGGCCACCGCCACCCTCTGCCTCTGGCCGCCCGACAGCTCGCTCGGTCGATGGTCGGCGTGGGTCTGATTCCCACCTGTTCCAGGAGCGTCATCACCCGCCGACGACGTTCGGCACGGTTCAGCTTGCGCTGCAGCAGCAGCGGGAACTCGACGTTCTGAAAGACACTCAAGACCGGTACCAGGTTGAAGCTCTGAAAGATGAAGCCGATGGTGTTTAACCGCAGTGAGGTGAGTTCTCGCTCCTTCAGCTCGGCCGTGTTTCTTCCGGCCACCACCACCGTGCCGCGGGTCGCGACGTCTACGCAGCCGATGAGATTGAGCAGCGTCGTCTTTCCACTGCCCGAGGGGCCGGCGATGGAGATAAACTCTCCGGCACTCACGTCGAGCGACACCCCCCGGAGCGCCGGGACGAGGGTCTTGCCCAGGCTGTACTCCTTGTAGACGTCAAGAATGCTGACGATGGGGGCCATTGGTTTCCGGTCCTTGTTGGCTAACTGCGACGGCAACGTCAAGCAGTCTGGCGTGAAGAACTGCAAGCCCCCGCTGACCACTAACACGTCCGGCTGCCAGCGGCAGATGTCCGGATGAGAGGTGTCGAGAGGGAGCGACTCAGGGAGGCGCCCGCGCCACCATGGCGCGCCGCACGCTGGCGAGCGGAGCGGCGTCGTCGTAGACGACCTTCCCGTCGTGCTGCGAGACACCGAGGCGCTGGAAGAGGGCATCGAGGTCCGGGGCCCCCGGCGCTTCCCCCATTTGCCTGAAGAGCTCGCTGAAGACAGCCAGGCCGGTCGTCTTGTCCGCAAGAGCGAGCACTTCGCCCACCTCCCAGCGGCTGGTCACGTTTCCGCCAGCGGCGACCAGGGCTCGCAGCACGTCATCGGCAGACCGCGCATTCTTTGTGCGCTCGCGAAGTGTCACGTCGGCCACCAGCCAGAAGAGGCCTCCGCCCCAGTAGGTGCGAGCCCAGGTGTGCGTGGTTTCCAGGCCGCCCTCACCCGGGCGGGGCAGCCCAAGCCGGCCCTGCTCGAGCCATTCGGACCACATCAGCGCCTCATCCGCCATGCCAGAGCGCACCCGGACGATGGGCTCGCCAAAGACGGCCATGCCCTCCTCCATCCAGGTGTGATTTCGCCCAAGCGTCGGGAAGCCAAGGTGCATCAGCTCATGGGTGAGGACCCAATCGCTGCGCGCTCGCTCGAACGACATCCCCAGCTCGAGTCTCAACAGAATGGAGGCACCCCCCTCGCCCAGGGTGAAGCCGCTCAGCCCTCGGCCACCGTTGGGCACCACCAGCAGCAGCAAATCGTCCACCGGAAAGCGGTGGTAGTAGGCGGCCACCGCCTGCGTCGCTTCGGCCACCCAGCGTTGCATCTCCTCGTCCCCCATGGCGAAGGGGAAAGGCGCGATGGCCAGTGTTACCTGCGCGGTGGCCACCCGGACCGGGCGCACCCTCCAAAGGCCGAAGGCACACAGCGGAGTGACGTGGAGTCCAGCCGTGGACTGGTAGCCGCCCGGCTGCCCTGCGGACGCCAAGCCGCACAGCGCTTGGGTGCCTCCTTCAGAGGAGAAGAAGAGGCGGTAGCCAGCCAGCGCAGACCGCGCAGGATGCAGCAACCACAGTGAGGGTGGAGAGACGAACGCCTCACCCACCGCTGCGGCCGCCTGTGGATTTCCGAAGGCGCGCGCCGCGTCCCGGAGGAGAAAGCGATAGCGCAAGCGACACGGGCTTTGGCAGACCGGAAGTGCCACGCCTCCTTCCCTGACCGCCGCGCTGACCCAGCGGCCGGCCTGTTCGACTTGGACGTTCTGGACAAAGCGCTCCCCGCCGTCCTCGAGGACGAGCGTTCCAGAGGTGCCTGGCGGAAAGGTGGCCTCGACCGAAAGCGTTTCGGCGTTCGGGCCCACCCGGACTCGAAACTCCGGCATCGGCTCGGCGAGGGTGACTCCCGCCCAGGCCATCACCAGCGTGAGGCAGACGCGCATCACTTTGGAAGGGGAGACAGGCCCACGGACACCGCTATTCCGCCGCGCGCTGCCTGTAGAGTGAAGCCCCAACGTCTCCCTCCTTCCAAGGGGGCCAACGCCCCTCCAGGTGCCAGCCATGTCCCGCTTCAGCAGGCTGTTGGTGCTCGTCTTCGGTTGGCTGTCCGTGGCGGCCGGTCCGCCGATTCCCTGCGTGGCACTGAGCACCGCCCCGACCGACGCCTCGGCGAGGTTTCGGGCGGTGCATGTGGATACACTCGACCCGAAGCTGCAAGCCCTCTTCGAGGACGCGCGGCGCGACTGGCTGAAGGTGCTGTCGTTGCATCACACGACGGACGGGCGTGGCTATTTTTTCCAGCGGGCGGGGAATACCTTCCTGACCTTGCGGTCCTTCAACTCTTTCGCGGAGTACGACGCTTTGCGAGCCTTTCGGGAAGCAGTCGGGGAGCGCATCGGGCCCGATGGAGAGCGCGCGGGCAAGCAATATGACTCCGGCGACGTTGCGCTCGTGCCTCCGCACAACAGCGAGGTCTGGTCTCGGGTCGACGGCTTGGACTACCCCGGCCAACAGCCCACGCTCAACGAATACACGGCAGGCTTCCTCCAGATGGTCACCGAGCAGGTGACTTCGGACGACTACCAAGCTGCTTGGAGGGAAATCCACGCAGCCCTCGCCGCGGTGCACTACCCCATTGGCCGAGTGACATTTTTCAGCAGCCTGGGAAGTGGAAGACACATCAGTCTGTGGCTTGCCCCAAGCCGCTCAGCGTTCATCGGCGCCGGTTCGCCCGAGCACGCCGTGGCCGAGAGCCGGGGTGCCGCCACGGCCGCCACCCTCTTTTCAAGGCTCAGGGCTTCCTCGAGCGACGCCCAGGTGGCGGAGGTGGTGCCCCGGACTGACTTCGCCAGTCCCCCGTGACGGGCGTGTGCAGAGGCGGTCCGTCGCTTTTCCCTAAAGCTCCTCAAGAAACTCGTCGTTGTAGGTGGACCGGGCGAGTCGCTTGACCAGCGCCTCCATCGCCTCCACCGGCTTCACCGCGAAGAGCATTTGCCGCAGCTTCTTCACCTTTTCGTACTCTCTCGGGGTGAAGAGCTTCTCTTCCTTGCGGGTCCCGGACTGCGGGATGTTGATGGCGGGGAAAATTCGCTTCTCGGCGAGCATCCGGTCGAGCGTAATCTCGCTGTTTCCGGTTCCCTTGAATTCCTCGAAGATGACTTCGTCCATCCGGCTTCCGGTGTCGATGAGGGCTGTGCCGACGATGGTCAGTGAACCGGCTTCCTCGGTGGCCCGGGCCGCGCCGAAGAGTCGCTTTGGACGCTCGAGCGCCCGGCTGTCCACGCCGCCAGTCAGGGTTCGGCCTGAGCTGTCGACTTCCTTGTTGTAGGCCCGCGCCAAGCGCGTGATGGAATCGAGAAGAATCATCACGTCCTTGCCTGCCTCCACCATCCGCCGCGCCCGCTCCATTGCCAGCTCAGCCACCTTGAGGTGGTCGGCGGTGGGACGGTCTGCGTTGGAGGCGAGGACCTCGCCCTTGATGCTCCGGCGCATGTCGGTGACTTCCTCTGGACGTTCGTCGATGAGGAGGACCATCACGTGGATTTCGGGGTGGTTTGCAATGGCAGCTTGGGCGATGCGCTGCAGCATGATGGTCTTGCCCGTTTTCGGCGGCGCGACGATAAGTGCCCGCTGCCCCTTCCCCAGCGGTGCAATGAGGTCGAGGACTCGGGTGACCATCTCGCGGTGGCCATGTTCGAGCTTGATGCGTTCAATCGGGTCAATGCTGGTCAGGTCTCCGAAGTGTGGAAGCCGCGCCGCGACCTCCAGCGCAAGCCCATCGACGGTGTCCACCCGCTGGACCACGCCCCTCGGGCCGCGCATCTGGGCCTGAGCACTGATGTACTGCCCGGGTCGAAGACGCAGCTTCTGCACGAGATTTTTCGGAAATTCCGCATCTTCAGGACCGGCCAGCAGGTTGCGTTTAATTTGGCGGAGAAAGGCGTTGGGCCCCTTGGCCTCGGTGTCCAGGACCCCCTCGACAGTGACCAGGCCTTGGGAAACATGTGGCTGGGGGGCTGGGCGCTGCGCGCTGCCGGCCGCCCCGGGAGCACCGCCCCCTTGCGTGCTGCGGGCCTGGTGAGCCTGAAGCTCAGCCGGAGAGAGGAAGACTTGGGTCTGCTGGCCGTCGGGCCCCATCGTCAGACGGTAGGCTTGGCCCTCTGGGGTAAAGAGGACCGGGGCGCCGCGCCCTCGACGTCGACGTCGGCGTCGGCGTCGACCACCGCCGAGTTGGCCGGAGCTCTCGGCCGGCCCGGCCGGGCCGGGAGAGCCAACCTGAGGCACACTGGGTTCGGGGACATCCTCAGCGCCCCCATCGTCGCCGCCCTCGTCTTCGGCCTCGTTGGCGGCGGGAACCGACGGCGCCTGCGGGAGGGCCTCGGCTGGATGGTTGTTGTCGGTGTCGCTCATCGTGACCTTGTGCAGCGGTTGTTTTGGGAACCGGCGAAACACCACGAGGGAAGGGGCGCCCCACGTGCTGGGGGACGCCGTCCTCTCACCCGTGTTCGCCGGGGATGCCCCGCGGCCGGCCCGTCACTCTAGGCCCGCCCAGGAACAGACACCCCTTCATAGCAGAGCCACCCTCTGGCTGCACTGTGCTTCTGCGTTAGCCCTGGGCACATTCCTGAGCCGGCGGTGGCGGAGGCCGTGGGGCGGCGCTCCCGCATGGCCCCGGGCCGGAATGGGTTGCGGTCGGCCTGCCAGCCTTCTCGCCGTCAGGCCTTCACCGCGATGCTTGAAAGAAGAGGATGCAGTGACGGGGAAGGCTCTAACGGCCAACCCCTCGCAACATCGCCTCGGGGTAGCGCGGGCCGGCAACCGCCTCGCGCGGAAAGGCGGCCGAGAGCCCTGCGATGTCTTCCTGGCTGAGGCGAAGACCGAGGGCGCCTAAATTCTCCTCGAGGCGTGTGCGACGCTTCGTCCCGGGGATGGCGATGATGTCCTTGCCCTGAGCGAGCACCCAGGCCAATGCCAGCTGTGCCGGCGTACAGCCTTTCTTCGCCGCCAGCTTCTCGACTTGCTCGACCAGTTTGAGATTGGCGGCGAGGTTGTCGCCCTGAAACCGCGGCGTCTGACGTCGGTAATCGCCCGCGTCGAGGTCCTGCACTTGGCGGATGGCACCGGTGAGAAATCCCCGGCCCAGGGGGCTGTAGGCGACGAAGGCGATGTTCAGCTCACGGCAGGCGGCCAGCACCCCGTCCTCCGGGTCCCGTGTCCAGAGGGAGTACTCGCTCTGCAGGGCGGCAATGGGGTGCACGACGCTCGCCCGCCGCAGAGTCTCCGGGGCCGCCTCGGAAAGGCCGAGCGCGCGCACCTTGCCGAGCGTCACCAACTCGGCCATCGCGCCAACGGTTTCCTCGATGGGCACCGTCGGGTCCACGCGGTGCTGGTAGTAGAGGTCGATGACGTCCACGCCAAGCCGCTTGAGACTCGCATCGCAGGCTGAGCGAACGTACTCAGGTCGCCCGTCGAAGCGACGCTTGGTCGGGTCGGTGGGGTCACGGACAATCCCGAATTTGGTGGCCAGGACGACTTCCCGGCGTCGCGTCCGGACCACCCGACCGACGAGCTCCTCGTTCTTCCCGTAGCCGTACATGTCCGCGGTGTCGAGAAGGTTGGCCCCTCGGTCGAGGGCGAGATTCATTGTCGCCACGGACTCGGTGTCGTTGGTGGGCCCGTAGAAGTCCGACATCCCCATGCAGCCGAGGCCCAGTGCCCCGACGCGCATGCCACTGCTCCCGAGCGTGCGTTGTTCCACGGCAACCCTCCTGGTGCGGACGGCCTGTGGCTGCGCTGGATGTCAACCGCAAGCCTCGGATGCAAGGCCGCGTCTGGTGGCGGCTGGACGCCGAATGCTTTACAGGTCGGGGGCCCCCGGTAGGATGGCCATGCTTCAGGGTGCTACAACGCATCTAAACAACTGAATTTTCTAAAGATTTGTGCAGTGTCGCGGTGTCCATTGAGGCCCGCATCCCTTTCCCTCTGGTTCACGAGCTCATGGCGAGACAGCTGAAGATGGCGTTGGAAAAGCCCGCGACTCGGGGTGGCGGACGTGCCGGCAGGGCCGGAGGCGCCAGTGGTGGAGGCGGCAAAGAGGAGCCGACCGCCGCGCTGCACGAGGAAGCGCGCACGCGCTACCTGAACTACGCCCTCTCGGTCATCACCGCGCGGGCGCTGCCCGACGTGCGAGATGGCCTGAAGCCCGTTCAGCGCCGCATTCTGTATGGCATGTGGCACGACCACCGGCTCACCTCAGACGCGAAGTTCATGAAATGCGCCAAGGTGGTGGGCACCATCCTCGGCTCCTACCATCCGCACGGCGACACGGCGGTCTACGACGCCTTGGTTCGTCTCGCCCAGGACTTCTCGCTGCGGTACCCGCTGGTGGACGGACATGGAAACTTCGGCTCGCTCGACGGCGATGCCGCCGCGGCGATGCGTTACACCGAGTGTCGGCTTCAGCCTCTCGCCAGCGAAATGCTCGCCGAGTTGGGAAAGAACGTGGTTCCCTTCCGGCCGACCTACGACAACAGCACGACCGAGCCGGTCGTTCTCCCCTCCAAGGTGCCCCAACTGCTGATGAACGGCAGCACCGGCATTGCGGTGGGGATGGCCACCAACGTCCCCCCCATAACTTGGGCGAGCTGTGCGAGGCGCTCCGGGAGCTGGTCAGGAAACCGGAGACCGCGCTCCGCGACTTACTGAAGCACATCAAGGGTCCGGATTTTCCGACCGGCGGCCAGGTGCTCAACAGCAAGGCGGAGCTCCGGGAGATTTACGAGACCGGACAGGGTTCCGTCCGGGTGCGGGGCGAGTGGACAGTGGAGGCGCTTCCCCGAGGCGGGCAGCAAATCGTTGTCACCTCCATCCCTTACGCGGTGAACAAGTCCACGTTGACTTCCAAAATTGGCGAGCTGGTCCGCGAGCGGAAGCTCGCCCCGCTCACGGACGTGCGCGACGAGAGCACCAAGGACGTGCGCATCGTCCTCGAGTTGAAGCGCGATGCCGGCCCGGAAATGGTGATGGCGTACCTCTTCAAACACACGCCGCTGCAGTCCAACTTCAACGTCAATCTGACCGCTTTGGTGCCGAGTCGGCAAGCCGACGTCGGGACGCCACAACGCCTCGACCTGAAGGCGATGCTGCAGCACTTCCTCGCCTTTCGCTTCGAGGTGGTGACACTCCGCCACCAGTACGAGTTGGGCGAGGTCAAAAGGCGGCTCCACATCCTCGAGGGCTTCGAGGTTGTCTACGATGCGCTCGACGAGATGATTCGCATCATTCGCAAGTCGGATGGGAAGCAGGACGCCGCCAGTAAACTCATCCACCGCTTCTCTCTTGATGCCGAGCAAGTCGACGCGATTCTCGAGATGAAGCTCTACAAGCTGGCGCGCCTCGAAATCCTCGTCATCCAGAAGGAGCTCCGGGAAAGGCGCGCCGAGGCGGCGCGTTTGGCCGCAGTCCTGAAGGACCCCAAGAAGCGGTGGGCCGTCGTCCAGGAGGAGCTGGAAGAAGTGCAAAAGGCCTACGCCGACAGGCGCCTCACCCGCATCGGCGGCGTTGGTGAGGAAGTCGAGTACACCGAGGAGGCCTTCATCGCCGAGGAGGACAGCCACGTCGTGCTCTCGCGCGATGGCTGGATTAAGCGGGTGCGCGAAGTCAAAGACCCCACCTCCACCCGTCTCCGCGAGGGCGATGAGGTGATGGCCGTCTTGGCCGGCTCGCTCAAGTCCAACGTCGTCTTCTTCTCCAACTTTGGCACCGCGTATGTGACGCGCTTCAACGACGTCCCACCTTCCACTGGCTACGGCGATCCGGTGCAAAAACTCTTCAAATTTGACGACGGCGAACGGGTGGTGGGCGCGCTGTCGCTTGACCAGCGCCTCGAGCGGCCTGAGACGCTGGTGGCTGTCAGTGCCCGGGGCTACGGCCTCCGCTTCGCCCTCGCCCCGCATCAGGAGGTGAGCACCCGCGCCGGTCGACGCTATGCCCGGCCCGGTAAGGAGGACGAGGTCATCGGCGTGGCACCAGCCTCCCCCCGCGACCTTCTCGCGGTCGTGACACAAAAGGCCCGAGCACTGGTCTGCAAAGTGAATGAGGTGAACGAGCTCTCGGGCCCGGGAAGAGGGGTGACAGTCATCAAACTCGAGAAGGATGACCGGGTGCTTGCCTTTCTATGTACGTCGAAGAAAGACGCGGGACTGGAACTGGAAACCAGCAAGGGCCGAAAGCTGTTGCTCAGTCCCGGGCGCTACGAGCTCTCCGCCCGCGGGGGTCGCGGACGCGAGATGGCGAGGCGAGAAACCGTGAAGCTGTTCGCCACGCCCTTCACCTTCACGCCGCTGCCCGAAAAGAAGGACGACTAACGCCATGGCCACCGCACGAAAAGCGACCTACACGGCCAGCGACATCCAGGTGCTGGAAGGCCTGGAGCCCGTGCGCAAGCGTCCCGCCATGTACATCGGCGGAGCGGACCAGTCCGGGTACCATCATCTGCTGTGGGAGATTGTCGACAACAGCGTCGACGAAGTCATCAACAGCTATGCCACCGAGGTGGAGGTGACCCTCCACAAGGATGGAAAAACCGTCACCGTGGCCGACGACGGGCGCGGCATCCCGGTCGATGTGATGGCCAAGTACCGGAAGCCAGCGCTCGAGGTCATCCTCACCACGCTGCACTCGGGCGGGAAATTTGAGCAGGGGAACTACCTCCACTCCGGCGGTCTGCACGGGGTGGGCAGTAGCGTCGTCAATGCGCTGAGCAGCAAACTGCTGGTGGAAGTCCGCCGGGATGGGAAGCGGTACCAGCAACCCTATGCCCGCGGACAGCCCATGCAGGCGCTGAAAGTGGTGGGGCCGGCGCGCGGCTCGGGCACCACCACCACCTTTACCCCGGACACGGAGATTTTCGGAGAGAAGCTGCACTTTGACCCGGAACTCATCCGCGAGCGGCTTGAGATGCGGAGCTACCTGCACCGGGGCATGGTGGTGCGCTTTCGGGACCAGACGGCGAGCCCGCCATCGGAGTCGACGTTTCTGCATGAAGGGGGCATCGCCGAGTACCTTCCCAAGCTCATCGCCGAGCGGGGCAAAGCGCCGGTGCCATCCGGCGGCGGGCAGTTCTACCTGTCCCGAGAGAATGGCGTCCGGTTGGAACTTGCCCTGTGTTGGACCGAGTCCACCGATGAGCACGTTCTGTCCTTCGTCAATGGCATTCCGACTCCCAACGGCGGGACGCACGAAGCCGGCCTGCGTTCGGGAATGGTGAAGGCCGTCCGCAACTACATCGAGACCCACAGCCTTACTCCCAAAGGAGTCACCCTCACCGCCGAGGACATCCGCGAGGGCATGGTGGCGCTGCTCTCCACCTACGTCCTTGAGCCGCAATTTCAGGGGCAAACCAAGGGCCGGCTGAACAACCCGGAAATGCTAGCCGCTGTGGACTCCGCCGTCCGTCCAGCACTCGAGAAGTGGCTCAACGACAACCAAAGCGTGGCCGAATCCATTGTCGCCCGGATTGTGCTGGCGGCACGGGCCCGCGAGGCCTCACGGGCGGCGTCACTGGCAGTGAGCCGCAAGGGCGTCAGCCACCACCTCAACCTACCTGGGAAGCTGGCTGACTGCGCCTCCACCGACCCGAGGGAAAGCGAACTCTTCATCGTCGAGGGAGACTCGGCCGGCGGTTCAGCCAAACAAGGCCGCGACCGGCGCACCCAAGCCATCCTTCCGCTGCGCGGCAAAGTCCTCAACGCGGAGCAGGCCTCCCTGGACAAGGTGTCGAGCAATAAAGAGCTGCAGGACATTGTCAGCGCGCTCGGCTGTGGCATCGGCCCGGCGCTGGACATGGCGAAGCTGCGCTACGGGCGAGTCTTCCTCTTGATGGACGCGGACTCAGATGGTCATCACATCGCCACCCTGCTCCTCACGTTTTTCTACCGACATTTGCGGCCCCTCATTGGGGCAGGGGTGGTGCACCTCTCGCAGCCCCCGCTCTACCGCATCGACGTCGGCAAGGACACCTACTGGGCTCTCGATGAGGCCGACCGCGACCGGATTTTGAAAGAGAAGGTGAAGGGGAACGCGAAGCCGAGCATCACCCGCTTCAAAGGCCTCGGGGAAATGCAAGCCGAGGACCTGAAGGCCACCACCCTGGACCCCAAGCACCGAGCCAGTCTCCGGGTGTCCATCGCCAACGAGCTGGAAACCGACCGCGTCATCAACGACTTGCTCGGCCGAGACGTGAGCGCGCGCTTCAAGTTCATCATGGAGCGCGCTGGCGAAGTCGCCGGCGAGGAGCTCGACGTCTGAGCTCGGTCGAGCTTTGCTGGGTGACGTTGTCGCACCCGCTGTATGCGGCTGAAGTCGAGCTCCGGTGGCGGGTGCTGCGCGCGCCCCTTGGGCACCCCCGGGAGGCCACGCGTTTCCCTTTTGAAGCAGAAAGTCTTCACCTCCTCGCCGTGGACGAAGGCGAGGTGGTGGGGTGCGTCCTGTTCCACCCCGAGGGCCGCGACACCGGACGGCTCTTCCAAATGGCCGTCGAGCCGACGCGGCAGGGACAGCACCTCGGCACCCGGCTGGTACGGGAGCTCGAGGCTGAGGTCGCCCGGAGCGGTTTTCGCACGGTGACGCTGCACGCACGCGACGCCGCGGTCGGCTTTTATGAATGGCTCGGGTATGAGACTTTCGGTGAGCCCTTCATGGAGGTCGGCATCGCCCACCGGCACATGCGCCGGCGCCTTGGGTCTGCCTCGACTTCTTCGACGTAAGGTACCCGTGACGCCAATGAGTGGCCCTGCTTCCCCAGCCGACGTTGTCCGCACATTCGTCATGCGAATCAACGCGCATGATGTGGAGGGCCTCATTGGCTTGATGTCGCCGCAGTACGACTTCGTTGATTCGTTGGGGAACAGGTTTCCGTACGCCATGGCGCGTGAGGGATGGAAACAATACTTCTCGATGGTCCCGGACTACTGGATTCGGCTGGACCAGCTGATGACCGAGGGTGAGGTCGTCGTCGCCTTTGGACGGGCTGGAGGAACGTTTCTTCCCGTAGGCGCCACAGTGACGCCAGAGAACCGGTGGGAAACGCCTACGGCGTGGAGGGCGGTTGTCGACGACGGAAAAGTCGTCGAGTGGCGCGTTTACTGCGACAACGAGCCCATCCGGGAGAGGATGCGGGCTCGGGCGCTCGAGCGGTAGCTGGCGCAGCGAACGAACGGCCTGGACGGGCTTCTTGGGCAATGGGACCATGTGGCGTGGCCAACCTTTCCGCCGCGCCCGGGTCTGTCTTCGTCCACCAGTTTCCACTCGGCCCAATGCAAAACTTCGTCTACCTGGTGGGGACGGAAGGGCAGCCAGAGGTGTGTGTGGTGGACCCGGCTTGGGATGTCGACGCCATCGAAGCGGCGTGCGTTGCGCAGCACAAGTCCCTGGCCGGTATTCTCCTCACGCACAGCCACAAAGACCACATCAACGGCGTCGCCGAGCTGCTGCGTCGGCGCGACGTGCCCGTTTACGCCCAGCGGGCAGAGGTCGACTTTTCCGAGGACCTTCGAGCCTTCGGAGACGCACTCAAGCGGCTGGCGCCGGGAGACGCCGTGCCGCTGGGCGGGGTGCAGGCGACGGCGGTCCACACTCCCGGCCATACGCCTGGCTCGCAATGCCTGATGGCCGGCGATGCGCTCGTCGCCGGAGACACCCTCTTCGTCAACGGCTGTGGGCGCTGCGACCTACAAGGCGGTGACCCGGGGCAGATGTTTCATTCCCTGAAAGATGTTCTCGGAAAGCTGCCCGGCCGCACCCGGCTCTTTCCGGGGCATGACTATGGCGACGTCCCAGTCTCATCGCTGGAGCGCGAAGCGGCCCAGAACCCCTACTTCCAATTCACGGACGCTGCGTCTTTCGTCAAGTACCGGATGCGGCCGAGGCGGGGGTAAACCCTAGGTCCTCTGCGACCGGGCGGTTACCGCCTTAGCTAACCTGGCAATCAGTTCGAGCTTCGGCGCAGATGCGCACAACAAGGCCCAAGAGAGCGTCTGCCAGTGCTGCGCCTAAAGGTGCCGATGAAGATGGAATCCCTGGCGGTTCTCCTGCTCGTTGTTGGCTGCACAAGGACAAGCACGAGTACTCAGCAGCAGCCGGCGCCGCCCATGCAACAAAACATCACGGGAACGTGGCAGGGCCCCATCGATGCGGGCACGCAGGTAGCTCAGCTGCAGTTCATCCTTAGCGAAGACGCGGGCACAATCACTGGCCGCGAGCTCGTGAGCGACCCCCTAGACTCGACCCAGTTTCACTCCATAGACACACTCTCGGGTACACGCACCGGTGCAAGCGTTGTGCTTTATACGGCGTTCTCTGGAGACACCATCAACGCAACACTAGATGCGGGCCTGCTATCGGGAATCGATCCGTCCACCGACCCGTTAACGGTCGATGGTGGAACTCCCGCGCGGCTAAACATTTCGTTCTCGATGACGCGAATATCAACGGCCGCCCCGGTGCTTGATGGTGGCAGCTTTCATTAAGCGAGGAGCACCGAAGCTCCCTGTCCTCTTCAGCCCAATGCCGTGGGACCGGCCGGCTGACCGTGGGATTTTTGAGCGAAGGTGACCAGTGCAGGCCCGGCGCCCCCGCGGACTCGTTGGAGAGAGTCGTTCAGAACGCTTCCCCGATGGATAGGTAGAAGGTCACCCCCTCCCTGCTGAAGGCGACGTCGACACGGGCGTTGACTTGATTCGCCCGGGCAAGGGTGACACGGGCGCCGACACCGCCCGCGGGGAGTAGGTCCTTGAACGTGAGGATCTCGAGGTTTGGCTCGATCTCGCCGATGCCGAAGAATGCGACCGCTCCCAGCCAGGTGAGGATCTGGAGCCGGTACTCGAGCTGGGGCCAGCAGGATGTTGTCCTGGTACTCGCCCGCCTTGAAGCCCCACTTCCAATTCACGGATACGGCGTCGTTCGTCCGTACCAGATGCGCGAGGCGCTAACGGCGGGTGTCGCCTCTTGGAGCGGCTTTCCCTCTGGGTCGCGCCTGGAGCATCTCAGTCGCCGCCCCGACCCTGCTGGCCGGTGCGTTCCATCACGTACAGCTTCAGGCCGTTGGGGGCGAAGCCTCCCTCAGCTGGAATGGTGGCGGACGGGCCGGCGTCGGCCGGCTCCGTACCGGGTGGCAACGGGAGCCGGTCGTCCGGTTTGGCCGGAGCGAAACTGCACGCACCGAGGACAAGCATCAGGCTGGCCAGCAGAGTGCGCATCACTTTGGCTCCTGGTTGAGCCCGTTCGGCCCCTCGGCAGGCGTGACTGGGACGTCGAGTGCCGGTGCAGCGACGAGTAACAGGCAGTTGGAAAGTGCGAACACTGTGCCCTCCGAAGCCAGGGCCGCCTTTAAGCCGGGTCTCTCGCCGCCGCAAGAGTGGAGGGTCCCGGACGTGACCGAAGGGACAGCACCGCTCCCCAGCCAAGGATGACGACGCTTAACGCGGTCCAAAGCCCGGCCCACACCAGTGCCGGGACGGGAGTTTGTGCCGCCAGCAGGGCCGCGTCGCTCTGGGCGCGGGCCGCGGAGTTCCACAAGTCGTCGCGCAAATCGAAAAGAGCGTACAGGCCGGTGAAGGTGGCCAGAAAAAGCACCACCAACCTCACACCCAGCAGCGGCAGCCACCGCGCGGCGGCTCCCAGCACGGCGGCCATCCCGAGGCAAAACGCGACGGTGAAGAAGCTGCCGGCGACGAGAAACGCGATGGCTGCGAGCCACACCGAGTAAGCAGCCAGCACTCCGCGGGCGAGCCCGAAGCGAAACGCGAGCAGCAGGAGCACGGCACCGGCCACAGCGCTTCCCACGTACCCGGCCGAGTAAACGAGGATGGTTCTCCAAGCACCTGGCGGGAGGACGGAGAGACAGGCTCCGGATTGGTTGGCGGAGAGCACCACCCGCTGGACTTGCCCACCGGCAAGCAGCGTTGCAGCCGCGTGCCCACTCTCATGCCCCATCACCACCAGCAGCTTCACCGGTGTGAGGACCGGCGAGTCCCAGAAGACGAGGCCGACGCCGACAAACGCTAACAGCAACAGCACCTTCGCGGCGTCGACGCGGCTGGATGGCAGCGACGAGTCCATCCACGGCAGACTCGCTGAGCGCAACGGGGCTGTCCATGGCACCATGCACCCTAGGTACGGACGACCGGCCGACGGATTTCAAAGCGCCCTGCAAACGCCCGAAGTTGCCCGTCAGGCGAGGGGCGAAACGCGCGGCGGCGGCGGCGGCGGCGGCGGCGGCGCCCAGTGCTTGGTGAGCCCCCAGTCCTTGAGGCGCTTAAAGAGGGTGGACCGGGCGACGCCGAGCTCTCGGGCGACCCGCTCGCGGTTGTTGTCAAATTGCCGGAGTGCGCTCTCGACGATTTCCCGCTCCCGCTGCCGGAGCGCTTGGTCCAACGTCAAGCCGGGGATGAATCCACCGGCCGGCAACTGGGCCTCGGTGCAGGGCTCGGGGTCGAAGCTCAGGTCGGCCACTTCAATCTGATGACCCTTCCGAAAAAGCAGTGCGCGGCGGATGACGTCTTGAAGCTCGCGGATGTTTCCCGGCCAGCAGTGGTGGGCCAATCGGCTGTGCGCTTCGGGTGCGAGGCTGAGCACCTGGCCCCGAGGGGAAAAACAGGTGACGAAGTGCTCGGCGAGACTCGGCAGGTCACCGCGCCGGCGGCGCAGCGGTGGGAGCACGAGTGGTGCGAGGCAGAGCAAGTCATAGAGGTCCTCGCGGAAAAGCCCGGCGCGCATCATCGACAGCACGTCTCGGTTGGTCGCGACCACGACGCGACCTCCCTGCGATTCGGCCTCTTGTGACCCAAGCGCCCGGACAAATTTTGCCTGGAGCTCGAGCGGAAACTCACCCACCTCATCGAGAAACAATGTGCCTCCGGCGGCCTCTCCGAAGGCACCGGAAGGACGGCCGTCCTCAACCGCGGGGCCGAACAGTTCCCGCTCCAGCAAGTCATTGCGAATCCTTCGGCAATTGACTCGGATGAAGGGCCTTCCGCTGTTGAAGTTCCGCGCGTGAATGGCGCGGGCAACGAGCTCCCGCCCTGAGCCCGGTTCACCGAAGATGGAGACGAGGATGCGGGACGAGGCGACTCGCTCGATAAACGGAGTGAGCTGACGAATGCTGGGGTCCGCGCCGACGATGCATTGGCTGGTCGCCTGGCGGCTCGCCTCGGGCCGCTGGGTGACTGCTGCGCTTTCGGAAGCCGTTGCGAATGTCTCGGTCTCGGACGGAAAGATTCGCACGGTGCCGATGCCTCGTGCGCACCAGGGCTCTGGCCGAGAGGTTTCCTGGCCTGAGCGTGCCCGCAACACGGCATGCCACTGTCCAAGCTCAATCTCCCCGCCCACACAAAGCGAGGCGCGGTGAGCCTTCTCACCGGACACCACCGTTCCTTCGCCCGAGAGGTCCTCCACCACCGCCTCTCGACCGTCGAAGAGGAGCGCTGCCTGGAGCGGACTTAACTCTGGGTCGGGGAGGACGACATCGCTCGCCTCCCCACGCCCAAACACCAGGCGCGAGCGGTCAATCGCAACGCGGAGCAGCTCCTCACCCCGGCGCAGAAAAACCAATTCTGGCATGTCGGTCCCCCCGTGACGAACCGACCAAAGCCATAGCACGCCGGCTTTCCAGAGTTCAAACGCTAGCGGCCGGGAGCGAAAGTTGGCGTTCCCAAGTACCCGCTCACGCGGAGGTCGCGGAAGCCAGGCTGCTCTCCATCGAGCGGCAGGACGCTAAAGCCGGCGCCCACAACCCCAAGACGCTTTAGAAACTCCGCCTCCAGTCGAAGCTTAAGCCGAAGCGCCAGCTCGACATACTCCGGCTTGCGCGCCAGTTTCACCGTTCCGGTTGCCAGTGACTCCAAATCCTCCCCCTTGAGGTGGAGGTGCTGCACCGTTCCAGCGCCCCGTTCGAAGGTGACCTCGCCGTCGAGTGTGCCGAGGGCCGCTTTGGGCAGGTCCACCGGTGTCGGCGTGCCGAACACCGGGAGCGTCACCGTACCGCCTTTCAGGACGAGGTCTGTTCCGTTGAAGCGCACCACGCCACTTGCTTGGGACAGGTCGGCCTCTCCCCGCACCAGCGGCATGTCAAAGGAGATTTCTCCATCGAGTTTCCCGGCGGCATCGACGTTGGCCAGTGCCTTGAGGTTTGCTTGCGAAAGGTCGATGCCGTTCATCTTGAGGCGAAGCGACTGACCAGACTTGGGCAATGAGGCCGAGGCGCTTCCCCCCAGCAGGGCCGCCTGGACGGCCAGTCCGGGCGGAAAAAAAGTCGGGCGAACGCTCATCTGGTCGACCACCAGGGGGACGGCGTCCAAGTCCGCGGCGCGGCTGATTCGAACTCGGCGTGCCGTCATGCTGAACAGGCCCGCGGAAAGGCTGTCCATGCGCAGCACCAACCCGGCGCGCTCGGCCTCGGCCTGGAGTCTGGACCGCGCGGCGTCGACTGGAAAGGTGAGTGCGAGGAAAAGAAGAAAGCAAACCAGTCCGAACAGACCGAGGCCCAGATTGCGGTGCCACGGCTTGAGTTGAAGTCGGAAGCGCGGTGCGGCGTCGGTCACGGAGCTTCCTTCAGTTTGTAGGTCGAAACCGTGGCCCATGCAGTCAGGACGTTGTCCTTCGGGCGGGGCTCGATGCGAAGCGACTTCACCTTCACCATTCCTGGACCCCGCTCAACCGCGGAAAGGAAGGCAGCCAGCTTGGAAAGGGGAACGTCGGTGAGGGTGAGCTCGACAGTGCTCTCGATGATTCGGCCGTCTCCGACCGGAGCGTCGGCCTTGGGCGTTAGGGCGGGAATGTCCAGGCCGGCTTCGGTCCCCCTCTCGACGATGTAGGTGATGAGGCTGACGCCACTGGTAGAAAGCTGCGCTTCGTCGGCTTTTCGTACGCGCTCCGCTTCGGCGTAGCTTTGGGACAAGGCTTGCGCTTCGGCGAGCTGGGACAGCTTGCTTTCCGTTCGCCGGCGCGTATCCGCCGCGGCATTGGCCAGAGAGAAAAGCGTCACGAAGAAGACGAAGAAAACCACCGCTGCACTGGCCGAGGCCAAAAGGACCTTTTCTCGGCGGGAGAGGCCGTTGAACCAGGTCTGTGCGTTTGCCCAGAGCTCTCTCAGCTGGTCCATCGCCTCACCCTGCCGGCGGCGTCGGTTCGCCGCAATCCACGAGTACGTCGAGCTGAAAGGTGACGCCGGCACCGTCCTTGGTGCGCTCAACTTTGCCTTCCTTCACGTCGCGAAAACAGCGGAAGGTCTTCAAGGCCGTTGCCAGCCGGTCGATGCTCTTAGAGCTGTCGGTCTCACCCCGCATCTGCACCCGGTCCAGGTCCACCACCAACTGGTCGAGCTTGAGTGTCATATCCGCCGGAACGCGAGCGGCGACCTCAGCCAGCAGCCCTGCGGCGGACACCTTGGGCAGCGCAGCCGCTGGACTCTCCTTACCCCGAAGCAGGTTGAGGGCCCGGTCGTAGTTGCGTTCGCAAGTCCCCAGCACCCGGCGCGTCAGCTCGCACAGCTGAGCATCGACTGTTGCCTCTCGACGGCCGAGAAGGGCGCTGCGGACGACGCCGAATGTGACCAGCAGTGCCACCAGCACCCCGGCGAAGACGGCCAGCTGAGGAATGCGGCCGCGCAGCACGTCCAGCTGACCCGAAAACGCTTGGTCTCCGCGCCGAAAATTGAAGCGGTCGGTTCGGCTGCTGCCGCGAAGCGCGAGGGCCCAGGCCTGGGCGGCCTTGGAGCGTAGCTCCGGGCCCAGGTCGGCCTGCTCGGCGGTCGGCAAGAGCTTGGTCGGTAAGCCGAGCTCTGCGGCCCAGGCCTCGGGTAAGCCCGGCAGTTGCGAAGTGCCACCGCAGAGTAGCAGCTGGTCCACCGGTCGACGGTCACGGCCCGCGGCCGCCTTCAGCGTGGAGCGCACCTCGCGCGTCAGCGGTTGAAGTGCTGCGCGGATGGCCTCTCGAGCGCGCGCATGCTCTGGGCCGCCGACCGACGCAAGCGAGCTATCTTGTTCCTTCCAACGCTCGGCGTCGGCAGACGAGACGCCAAACTCGCGCTCCAATCCCAGCGTGATGTCACGTCCACCTCCGGAGAGGACGCGCGCATAGGTGAGCCCCTGGCCCGGGTGTCCAATGGCCACGCAGGTCCGCTCGTGGCCGATGTCGACCAGCGCTGCGAGGCTGCCCGCTTTGACGCCGAGCAGCTCCGGGCGCCCGACGAAGAGCGACCGGTAAACGAGGGCGGGATGGGTGACCACGCGCGGCTCGAAGCCAGCCTGGGACAGAAGTTCCAGCAGCGAGCGCACCTCGCTTTTTTGGACGACTCCAACCAACAATTCGGTGCCCTGCTCGGTCCGCTGCCCGGGCTGGTAGTCGAAGACGACGTCCTCGAGTTCCACCGGAAGCTGACTCTCGACTTCGAATGGCAGCGCCGCCTCCAGGCGCTTGGCGTCCTTGAAAGGGAGCACCAAGGCATGGGTGGCCAGCGATGTGCCAGGCATGGCGACCACCACCTGGTCGGTCTGCCACGGGTGCTCGGCCCGCAGGGTGGCCAATGCGGCCCGAAGCGACTCCGACAGGGTGCCCTCACCGCGGCGGATTTCCGCCCAGCCGGCGAGCGACGTGCTCCGGCCCACGTCGAGCAGCACCGCCTTGACCGCATAGCTACCCAGGTCGAGCCCAAGAATTCGGGGCATGTGGGCTCAGTCCACCTTCCAGTACAGTAGCCGGCCCAGGCCGTCCTGGGGCTGAGTGATGCGCACCACCGCAGTGACCGTCCGCTGCACATCGGCGACCTCACCGGTGACCGAAATCCGAAACGTCTTGGTGTGGTCGCCGAGGAAGGAATTTCCCTGCAGGTTGCTGGTAATCTGCGGATTGACCGCGATGCCCGCTTGGACCAGCACGCTGATGAAGTCGGAGACGGTCATCCCCATCGGGCTAAGCAGGCGAGCAGCTGCGATTTTTTGAACAAGGGCGTCGAGGAAGACTGGGTCGGAAAGTCGACCGTCGGGTTTGGCCGGGTCAGCGGCAGTTCGCACCGCCAGTGCCAGGACAATGGGGTCGTCGGTATTGACGTTGAGCAGCGCATTGACGTCGGGATAGACGGTCAGCCGGTCACCGAAGGCCGCCATGAATCGGTCTCCGACGCCATGGACGAAGTACAGCTCGTCGAGCGAATCCATCGAGGCGTTCTTCGGTCGGTAGCGAGGAAGGTATTTGCTGTAGAGGCCGGGCTCGTCCGCGAAGCCAGCACTGACCTGCACTCCAGTGGGGCTGACGGCGAGCGCGGAAACGAGGTCGTCTGTATCCGCCCAGTCTTTGATGTTGATGACGGCGTCAGTGGCGGTGATTTTCACATTGTTGGCGTCTTCTCGGTCAAAGACGAACTCGAAGCGCTTGTCGGTGAGCAGCAAGTAGAGGCGCTGCACCGCCACCCCTCCGGCGCCAGAGGTGAGCAGGCTGTCCAACTGGTTGACGTTGAGTTTGGCTTCCTCGTCTTCGATGAGACTGCCGTAGCAGCCGCGGAACGTTCCGTAGTCGATGAAGGGAGTGCCCAGCGCGGCCGACTTCGCATCGCCCAGTCGCGGGTCAGAAGTCTTCTTCTTTGCGGCTCCAAAGCCAGCGTCCACCGCGTCGGGGAGAAACCGCCCCAGCGTCTGACAGTCGATGTGCGCCATTCTCCACAGTTGCAGGTTGATGCTGCCGGGCGCGAGCCCGGGAATGCTGGAGGACAGCGTCTGCATCGAAACGTCAATCTGCTTCTGGAATTGAAGGAGAAGCCGGGCCATGCCCAACCCGCCTCGCGCAAGGTATTCGGCTCGGAGCGCATCGCGCTCGTGGGTCGCCAACTCCAAGTCCACGCGCGAGCTGTATGCGAACTCTGCTGCGACTGTCGCCAGGACGGCGATGGACACCACCACAATCAGCAGCGCCACTCCCCGCTCTTTTTTCGGCGTCGATGCCATCAAAATCTCGGAATCTCGGTGTTCAACATGATGCGCGTCTCAGTGCTGTAGGACCGCTCGTGACCACTTTCGTCGACCCGAATGAGGGTGATGCGGACGCGCGTGGGGAGAATGGATTTTTTCTCGATCTTGCGCGTGTCCCACTCATTGACCCAGTCTTTCTGGTCCGAGTCCCAATAGGAGAACTCCACTCGCTTCACGTTTTCGAGCAACACGTCCTCGACGCCGCCGCGGTCCATCTTGTCTTCGCCGTAGAGGTTGGGGTTTTCCCGGCGCATCAAATCCTGCTGGCCGCGCCCGGCGCCCTTCTTGGTCGAGGCGTGCACCGTGTACTCCACCACCATTTGATCGGACTCCTTGGCGTCGGCGTAGAGCCGCTGATGGGCGAGGGAAGTGAAGAGCAGCCTGTCGCGCTCGCCGATGAAGTTGGTGGGCCGGTCGTTTTGGTCGCGGTAGCGGCGTTGGTCATAGCGGTCGCTGACGAAGGCGGCGCCAATCTCGCGCACCATCCGGTCCATGGTGGTGCGAAGCCCTCGGTATTGCTCCGCCTCGTCTTCCACCAATTCCTTGGCGCGGAAGCCGCTCGTGAAAGCAGTCGCGATGATGACGCCAATCATCGCGGTGATGGCCACCGCCACGATGATTTCCAGAAGTGTGAAGCCGCGGCGTCCCACTCCGTTACCCCCCACCTGGAATCCTGGATCCTGGCCAGATCTTGGGCGAGGTAATCGGCGGTGGGGCCTGAGGAGCCGCCGTCCCTGGTACCCACGGTGAGTTACTTCCCGGGGGGGCAAAGGGATTTCCCGCGGTGTGCGCGGCGGGAGCTCCGGGCACGGTGGTGCTGGGGGTGTTGAGCGCCACTCCGGGGGTGCCGTTTCGGTCTGAGCCCTGCTGCAGAGACACCACCTGGGTCACCAGGTCGAGGGATTCGGTGCGGGCGCCCTCTTTCCAGGAGATGGTGAGGCGCACCTCGCGGACGCCGCGGCGGATTTGGTCGAGCAGTTGGGTGGTCTGCGTCTCGGCGAGGGTGCCGAAGGGTCCGAGCGCCTGGGTCCCGGAGGGCCCGGTGGCGCCGGGGGGGAGTGGCCCCGTTCCGCCGGAAAGCGATGAGGCCAGACTGCCGAGGCCGCCGTCCGCCCCTCCAAGACTTCCAAACAGTGAAGCCAGCCCTCCACCCTCGCCGGGAGGCAGGCTGAAGAGGGCCTCCAGCAGCTTGTCGGCGCTGACGCCCGCGGTGTGGGGCGCCAGAATGCGCGCCTTCCAGGTGTAGCCGCTCCAGCCCTCAGCGGCGAAGTCTCCGGAACGTTCCACGTCGTCGAGCTCGAAGCCCTTGTCGTAGAGCTCCTGCTCGAGGTCCGTCATCTTGGCGCGAGCCAGCTGTGTGGCGACCGTGATGCGTTTGACATACGCGTGGCTGGCCACAGCTCCGGAGTTGAGGTCGAAGATTGCGAGCAACGCGAGGCCCAGGATGGCCATCGCCACCACCACCTCCAGCAGTGTAAAGCCACGCTGCTTCACGACTTCGGAATCTCCGGTTCGCCATCCACCACCGTCGTTTTCCCGGTGACTGGGGACACGGTGAGTGTCCAGACGCTGTCCCCCTGTCGTGCCGTGAGTTGGGCGCGCTCCACCGAGCCCTGCGGGAAGAAGTAGACATAGGCCAACCCGCTCCGGGCCGGCTGGCGTTGATGTGGAGTCCACACGCTGAGCTTCACGCCCGAGACACGGCGGGGCTCGATTTCTGGCGAGACGAAGACGGAGAACTTCGCTGCCGTCTCCACCCGGTCCTTCTCCCGCGACAGGACGTCGAGCAAGGAGGTGCCGCTGCGCTGAGAGAAACCGCCGGAATCGCCTCGCTTGGCGGCATCGGCGCGCGCCAGGTTGTCTTCCCTCAGCGCCTGGTCGCGGTTGCTGACGCTGGTCACGGCGTGCGTGGCGCACTCGGCGCGGTAGCTGAATCCACTGGCGTCACCGGGCGGCAGGTCAAACACCATTCGGCAGGTGTGGCCGGTCAGTGCGGCGCGGTCATAGAGCGCTCGCATGGCCCCGCCGAGCTCAGCCAACGCAGAACGTGCCCGTGCCCCGGTGAGGGCCCCAATCCCGACGACGGCCGCACCGAGAAGCGTCGCCGCGATGGCGATGACCACCATCACCTCAATCAATGTAAAGCCAGGCCGGGGGCGAAAGGCGCGCATCACGCTGCGAGTGGCCCCGGGGATGCCCTTCCCGAGGCGCCCGGCGCACGTTCCCAGACGCCCGGCCTTCCACCCGGGCTGGCGACGTTCGTTCATTTAAGGCTGCTTCTGATCCGGTCGGTTGGAGATGTCGGCGTCGGGCCCTTCGCCTCCAGGCACTCCGTCGCGTCCGTAGCTGGTGATGATGGGCTTCCCGCGCTCGAGCACGTAGAGGTAATCGTGGTTCCACGGGTCTTGGGGCACCTTGTCCAGAATCTGCTGGTCCACGAGGCCCTTCAGCCCGGTGGCGGTGTCGGGGTAGTTCCCCTTCTTGGCGTAGTACAGCTTGAGACCGCCTTCGATTTGCTTGATGTCGAGGTTGACGCGGTCGATCTGCGCCTTCTGGAGCTGAGGAAGAACGGCCACCGTGACCGCGGCCGCGATGAGTCCGATGATGGTAATCACCACCATGATTTCGATGAGCGTCATGCCGCGTTCCGCACGACGATGCTGCCGAGAAAGTCGTCGCATCAGCGAACCTCCGTTCGTTGCGCCGAGGACGAATGGTCCCCGTGCCCGTAGTAGTTGAAACCGACGGCGATGAGCGCTGCGGCGAGCGCGAGCACTGCCGCTGCTGTAATCACCTGTACCCACCGATTGAGCATCCTGTCCATGGAAGTCCGCGTCTTCGCTTAGCGAATGGTGGTGTTGAGCTGAAGAATTGGCATCAGGATTGAGAAGGCGACGAAGGCGATGATTGCACCCATCGCGACGATGATCAGCGGCTCGAGGAGCGCCGTCAGCGCGCCCAGTCGCACGTTGACCTGGGTTTCATAAGTGTCCGCAACGTTGAGCAGCATCTCCTCCAGCTGGCCGGAGCGCTCGCCGACGGCGACCATGTGGTGCACCAGGGGAGGGAACTGACCCGAGCGCTTGAGCGGCCCGGCGATGCTCTCGCCCTCGCGAATGGCGTCGCGAGCCATCTCCACCACGCCGGCCAGGACGGTGTTGGTGACGACATTCTTGGTGATGTCCATCGCGGTGAGCATCGGCACTCCCGCTTTGAGAAGGGTGGCGAGGGTGCGGCTGAACCGCGAGACGAGCAGCATCCGGAGCAGCGAACCGGCGACCGGCAGCTTGAGAACCCAGGCGTCGAACACCGGACGACCCTTGGGACTGCGCGTCCAGGCGACTGCCGATGCGGCGCCCCCCAACACCAGAGGGATAATCAGCCACCACCAGCTGGAGAGCGTGGCGCTGACAAAAATCAACAGACGCGTGGTCCAAGGCAGCGTGGCGCGCATCGTCTCGAAGATGCGCGTCACCTTGGGCACGACGACGGTCATCAGCATCACCAGAATGCCCCCGCCGATGACGCACATGATGGCCGGGTAAATGAGAGTGCCGATGAGCTTCTGTTTGAGCTTGGCCTGCCCCTCGGTGAAGTCCGCCAGCCGTGCCAGCACGGCGTCGAGCGCTCCCGACGCCTCGCCAGCCCGCACCATGTTGACGTACAGGTTTCCGAAAACTTTTGGATGTTGGCCGAGCGCGTCGGCGAGTGAACTTCCCTCGTTCACCCGCTGTTTGACGTCGGACAGAATTCGCTTCAGCCGCTCCTTTTCGGTCTGGTCCACCAGCGCGGCGAGGCTCTCCACCAGCGTCACCCCCGCGTGGAGCAGCGTCGAGAGCTGTCGGGTGATGATTGCGACGTCTTCTGTGGTGACTCGTCCGCGGAAGAACCGGCCGAACTGGACCTCCCGGTCGGCGGCCGCCTTTCGACCGGTGCGCGCCTCGGATTGCCCGAGCACGTCGGTCAGGAAAATGTTCGTCTTGCGCAGCTGCGCCCGGAGGGCCTTGCTGCTGTCGGCCTCCAGAAGTCCGGTGACTTGCTTCCCGGCCGTACTGAGGCCCCTGTACTCGAAGACCGGCATGGCGTGCTGGACCTAGAGGTCCTCCTGGGTCACGCTGAGAACCTCGGCAATGGTGGTCTCGCCCGCCAGCACCTTGCGAGCGCCGTCGTCGAGAAGCGTGGTCATGCCCCGTTTCACCGCTTGCTTTTTGATGGTGTTGGAGTCGACGTTTTTGATGGCCAGCGTTCTGATGTCGTCGTCCACCGGAAGGAATTCATAAATCCCTGTGCGGCCGCGGTAGCCGCTTTGACCGCAGGTCGCACAGCCTGCCGCGCGGTAGAGCGGTGGGTTTCCCGCGCGCACCAGCTGTTCCTGCGTCATTGCCACCTCGGCCAGCTCCTCGACGGTGGGGACATGGGGCTCTCGGCAGGCGGTGCACAGTCGGCGGACCAGACGTTGGGCCAGCACCGCAGTCAGCGAGCTGGCCACCAGGAAGGGCTCCACCCCCATGTCCACCAGCCGGGTAATGGCTCCAGCGGAGTCATTGGTGTGGACCGTCGAGAACACCAGGTGGCCAGTGAGCGAAGCTTGAATCGCGATTTCTGCGGTATCCCGGTCGCGAATTTCTCCGACCATGATGACGTCCGGGTCCTGTCGCAGAAAGCTCCTCAGTCCGGCGGCGAAGGTCAGACCAATTTTCGGGTTGATGGCCATCTGGCTGATGCCCTGCAGCTGGTACTCGACCGGGTCCTCCACCGTGAGGATGTTCAGGTCGGGGGTGTTAATCATGGTCAACGCTGCGTAGAGGGTGGTCGTCTTTCCCGATCCGGTCGGGCCGGTGACCAGAATGATGCCGTGAGAACGGCGAATCACTTGTTCCACTTGGGCGAGGATGGCGCGGTCCATTCCAATCTCGGTCAAGTCGAGCAAGGTCGAGGTCTTGTCGAGGAGGCGCATCACAATCCGCTCCCCGTGGACGTTGGGAATGGTTGACAGACGGATGTCGATGTCCCGTCCGGCCAGCTTGATGCGGATCCGCCCGTCTTGGGGGAGCCGCTTCTCGGCGATGTTGAGCTGCCCCATCACTTTGACCCGGCTGACGATGGAGTTCTGGTAGCGCTTGGGTGGCCGGATGACTTCATGCAGGACGCCGTCGATTCGGAACCGGACGATGAGCTCCCGTTCCATCGGCTCGATGTGGATGTCGCTGGCGCGCTCCTTCGCCGCCCGGAAAAGGAGGGAGTTGACCAGTCGGATGATGGGTGCGTCGTCATCCGCCTCGAGGAGGTCCTGTGGCTCCTCCAATTCATGGGCGAGCGAGTCCAGGTCATCCTGCGCTTCCATCTCGCCGACCAGCTGCTCGGCCTCGTTCAACGCCCGGTCATAGACCACGTTAATCGCATCGACGATGGCATCGGCCGAGGCCACCACCGGACGCAGGGAGGCTCCGAGCAGCATCCGCGCATGGTCGAGCGCGGTCGTGTCCAGTGGGTCCGCCACCGCCAACACCACCGACCCCTCCTCGCGTCGCAGCGGCAACAGCCGCGATTGCTTCGCAAAGTTAATGGGCATCGCCCGGGCGAGCTCCGCATCCACTTGTTCCACGCCGATGCGGGCAGCGAACGGGAAGTCCAACTGCGCCGCCAGCGCTCTGGCGACGTCCTCCGCCGTGATGGCTCGACGCTGGACCAGCAGCTCGCCGATGCGTCCGGTCTCTGAATCTGCCTGGGCCTGGAGTGCTTCGGCGAGTGCAGTCCGGTCCAGCTTGGCAAGGACTACGAGGATTTCACCCAACAGTTGGCCGGCCAGGTTGTTCGCGGTCGGGACAGTTTCAAGGTGAGCGACAGCAGTTTGAGCGTCAGGCATGGCTAAGGGTAGTGGGAGGGCGCCGACGGTGCAGGAGGAGGTTCGACCATGGACCGGTCATACGGCGGCGCCTGAGAGGCTGGCACTGGGTTGGCTGGAGGTGCCGGGGCTGCCGCGGCAGGGGGCTCCGCCGCGGACGGCGCGGAGGAGGGCGGCGCTGCGGCCGCCGGAGCCTCAGCGTTGGGGGGGGAAGACGAGGGCGCTGTGCCAGCCGGCTCAGCAGGTGGGGCGGTATACCAGTGGGTGGAAGATGGGTTGGAAGGGACGGCTTCCGGCGGGGAATACGCCGGTGGTGGCGGCACCGTGAGAGGTTGTGGGGGCGCCGGACGGATGATTTGGTCGCCAGGCGCTCCAATCCCGGCTTCCTGCTTCTGGGTCTGAATCGACGCTTGGTTCATCTTCTCCAGCGGGCCCGCTTTCCGGTCGAAGTCCACGGCGACTTCGTACCGGGGCAGCTCACCGTAGAAGTCCTCCACAAACTTCTGCCGCTCGGCCATCTTGCGCTCGAAAATCCGCCGGAAGTCGCTCGAGTCCCGAATGATGTACGGGGTGAGGAACAAAAGAAGGTTGGTCCGAATGGTCTGTTTGGAACTGTCCCGGAAGAGAAGCCCAATGACGGGAATGTCTCCCAGGACCGGAACCTTCGAGGTGTTTTCGATGGTTCGGTCCTGGAGGATGCCTCCAATGACGACCGTCTCTTGGTCTTTGGCCACCACCGTCGTCTTGGCCGTGCGCTTGGCGAGGGTCGGTCCGAGGACCGGGTCATTGGAGACGATTTCTTCGTCGGATTCGTTGATGACCATCCGAATGTAATTTCCGCCAGCGTTGATTTGCGGCTTGATGTTCAGCTTGAGCGCCACGTCCTGCCGGCTGATGGGGGCGTAATACGCGCCCAGCCCACCGATGGAGGCGCCGAGGGCGGCGGTGCCGGTTCCCGGCACGCTCGACGGGTTGACACCTGGAAGGGATGACGGTGCGAAACCGGCCTGAAACGGTACGTTTTGGCCGACGGTGATTTCCGCCTCCTCGTTGTCCGTGGTCAGCAGGTGCGGGGTACTCAACACGTTGACGCCCGCACTGGTTTGGAGCGCATGAACGACAATGCCGAACGCGGGAATGCTCAACCCCAAAGCGGTCGCGGCGGGGATGGCGGGACCTTGAATTCCGGCCAGAAAGCCGTTGTAGCTGGCCAGGTTGGCGATGGAGAAGGACGGCGGTGTGGAGCCGGAGTACTTGGTCCCGGCGATTCCGAGTGCCTGACCCTGCGACGTGTTGACGGTAAACCCCTGGTGGAGCGCGACGCCGACCTCCGTCATCCGCGTCATGTCGACTTCCATGATGACCGCTTCGACGAAAACCTGCCGGCGGGGAAGGTCGAGCTTCTCAATGACTTGCACCAGGTTGCGGTAGTCGCTCTGGCTGGCCACCACCACCAGGCTGTTGGTTGCCTTGTCCGGGGAGATTTTGACCTCCCCGGCGAACAGTTCCGTGGCGGCGACGCCAGGGGCGCTGCCCGGCCGCTGTGCCGTGGGCTGGATTCCGGGCTGCAGCGGTGTCCCCTGGGGACCCCGTGGACGGTTGGCCGTGCCTTGGGCGAGGGCCTGAAGCGTCGCAGCGAGGTCTTCCGCGGTGGCATTGGCAAGCGTATAGACGTTGATGCGCCCGGCGCCCGAGATGGGGACGTCGATTTCGCGGATGATGTCGTTGATTCGCTCATTGGCGCTGGCGCTGGCGACGATGATGAGCTTGTTGGTGCGCTCGTCGGGAATGATGGTGAACAGCGTCACTGGGACGCCCTGCGGGGCGGTGCTGGTGCCGGGCGGGAGGTTGGGGGCGTTCGGCGTCGAAGGATGCGGTTCGGCTTGAAGGGGCAGCGTGGCCGCGCGAGTCCCCGGGCGTCCCTTTTGTTCGAAGAGCTTGGTGATCGTGGCGGCAACATCCGCGGCCAACGCAAACCGAACCTGCACGATGCGGATCTCGTCGCTCAGGCTCCTGACGTCGAGTTGCTCGATAATTCGCTCAATGCGGTGCATGTTGCCGCCGATGTCGTTGACGATCAGCGTATCGGGCTGGAAAACGATGCTGTCGCCGCCGGGGCTCACCAGTTGCTGGACCACATTTCGTAGCGGGTCGAGCTCGACGTAGTGGACCTTGAACAGACGGGTAATCATCTGCTCGTTGGTGGTGTAGTCGCTGCTCAAGTCAGTGATGGTGGGAATGTCGTTCTGCTTTGCCTTCGCCTTCTCGACCACCTTCGAAAACTTTCCGAAGGGGACCAATGCGAGGTTGTTGGCGTCGAGCGCCGCAAGAAAAGCTGCATAGAATTCGTCGGCGGTGACTTCAACGCGGCCGTTGTCAGGGCCGATGACCGAGATTTTCCCCTTGATGTTTTCGGCGAGAATGAACGTCTTGCAGGTGGCATCGGCCACGGTCTGTACCAGTTTGTCGATGTCCACTTTTTCGAAATAGACATTGAAGCGCGCGTTTCGCCGAACTTCGCTGCAGTTGGGCGTGGTCCGAGTGGACGCTGCTTGCGGAGCTTTCTCCACAGCATCGGGGACGACCGTTGCCCTCCCCCTTTGCCCGCCGGGTCCCGCGGGCGGCGGCCCTTTGGCGGCTGGAACGAAGGGGGGCACCTTGGCCACGCCGCCGTCAGCGGTGGGAACAGCGCCTTGGAATTGTCCAAGGAGCAGCGGAAGGAGGAGAGAACTCTGGAGGAGTGCGTTCATTTCCTGGGGGGTCCCGCGACCGGCGGACGCGGGGTCAGTGAACGGTGTAAGTCATCCGCTGCATGGTGCCGTTTCGGTCGACATCGACGTCGATGCGCGGGGCGTCTTTGAGCTTGGTGTAAACTTCCAGCGCCTTGGCCGGGTCGTTCATGTCCAAGCCGTTGATGCGGGTGATGACATCGCCATTCTGGATGCCGATTTTCGAATAGAGGGAGTCGGGCCGGATGGAGAAGAGCTTGAAGCCCTCTGGCTGACCATCCTTGAAGGCCGGTACCAGGCGCGCCTGCATCGCAAGGTCGTTGAGGTTGTTGATGGCGCGATCCACCTCCGACCGGGGCACTTCATAATTGTTGGGGTCCAATTTGTTGATGCCCGCCCCCCAGGCGCCCACCGGCTCGGTCACCTTGGTGGTGGTGGGCAGACCCGGCGCTCCGGTGTCGCCGGTTTCCGCGCTGACGTACTCCCGCCGCCCGTTGTTAAGGACGATGACCCGGTCGCGCAGGATGTCCAGTACGGTCGAGGTCAACAGGCGGTCCCCAACCATCACCGTCACGCTTCGCTGGGCGCTGACTTCCAGCACCGAAGCGAGCGACCATTCCGGTTGGCCGGCGCGCAAGGTGCCCAGCAGTTTGGCCCGCATGGAGGTGCGTACCGGCTCGCCGGTCAAGTCGACTTTGCCCGGACTGTCGGGGCTCGGCTCGACCGGTGGAACCAGCCCGGTCAGCCGGGCGAAGTGCTCGACGTCCAGAACAGCGGCCGTCTGTAGAGGACTGGCCGGTCGGGTCGCCACCACCGTCGGCGACGAAGTGCTCGGGAGGATGGCTCCTTCGATGAAGAGATTGACGATTTTGGCCGCCAGGAGTGCAGCGGTCGCAATGCAGGCAAGCTGGATTGCCCAGAAGTACTTTCGGAACAGCAATTCCAACGGCTCGGTAGGCACCGGTGGGTTGCTACAGCAAGCCAGATGCCAGCGAGCGGGCAGGTGCCTCGTGGGGCGGCTGGAGGCCCTTCCGGATGTTTAAGACATTTTGTCACGGCGGCCTGGGGCCGGGCGAGACGCCGTGTCAGGGCTCTTCGGGCTCGTCGCCCCGTTCGCGCTCGAGCTTCCGGTAGATGGTCCGCGCGGCGATGCCGAGCAGCCGAGCGGCCATCGTCTTGTCCCCCCCGGTATGGCGCAACGTCTCGTGAATGAGTCGTCGCTCCACCTCCTCCATCGGGGTCCCGATGGGGATGACCACTTGGCCGGCTGCCCCTCTGGGCCCGGTGCGGACCGATTCGGGAAAGTCGCCGACCTCGAGCACTTCGCCTCGGGCCAGGACGACCGCGCGCTCGACGGCGTGCTCCAATTCACGGACGTTGCCAGGCCAGGCGTAGTCCTCCAAGGCCTGCAGTGCCTCGGCGGAAAGGCCTCGGAGGGGTTTGGCGTTCTTGGCAGCGAAGCGGCGCAAAAAATGGTCGGCCAAGAGCGGCACGTCCTCCCGCCGCGAGGCGAGTGGAGGAATGCGGACCTCGACCACGTTGAGTCGGTAGTAGAGGTCTTCGCGAAACCTGCCCTCGGCCACCTCCCGCGGCAACTCGCGCCGCGTTGCAGACACCACCCGGACGTCCACCGTGATGGGGCCCGAGCCGCCGAGTCGTTCAATCTCGCCTTCCTGAAGCACCCGGAGCAGCTTGACCTGCGCACTCAGGGAGAGCTCGCCCACTTCGTCGAGAAACAGGGTGCCCCCGTGGGCGCGCTCGAAGCGACCCTCGCGTCGAGCGAGTGCCCCGGTAAAGGCCCCCTTCTCCACGCCGAAGAGTTCGGCTTCGAGAAGAGTCTCTGGGATGGCGCCGCAGTTGACCGCGACGAAGGGCCCACTCGCCCGGGGCGACAACTCGTGGAGGGCCCGAGCTGCCAGCTCCTTGCCGGTCCCGGACTCGCCGACCAGGAGAACGGTGGCGTGCGCCGCGGCCGCCTGGCGCAATGTTTCCATCAGCGCCCGGAACGCCGGCGACTGGCCAATCAACGTCCGTCCGCCGGGTGCGCCGAGGTCAGCCAGCTGCGCCTTGAGGGCCTCGTTCTCAGCCATCAGCGCGCGGTGCTCCATCGCCCGCTGAACGGTTTTGACCAAGGCATGGCGCTTGAGCGGCTTGGTGATGAAGTCGTAGGCGCCGTCCTTCATCGCGGAGACGGCGGCTTCCACCGTCCCGTAGGCGGTCATCAACACCACTTCGACATCCGGCCGCATCGAGCGCGCTGTTCGCAGCAATTCCTGGCCATCCAGCCCGGGCATCATCAAGTCCGTTACCAACACGCCCACTTCGGGCCGCCGCAGAAGCTTCAATCCTTCTTCGCCGTCGGAGGCGATGAGGGTGGCCAGCCCCTCGTGCTGAAAAATCCGCGCCACCGAATCGAGATTGGCGCGGTCATCATCGACGACGAGAACGGTGGAATTGGCCATGGACGCTCGCTGCACTCTACCCTTCGTCGGTGGCATCCGGGGGCCCAGAGGCCCGCACGTCCTCCTGGCGCACCCGGTCCGCGCTGAAGCGCTCCGCCGCCCGAGTGAGCTTCTCCAGCGCGGCGTCAAACTCCGGCGCTGTCTTGACGAAACGAAGGTAGTTGATTCGCGCCACCACGAAGGCCTTGAGGTAGGGGCTGGTGAGTCCGCGCGCCTTCAGCCGCTCCACGACTGCTGACACGGCGTCGTCGAGCTTGAGTAACGCGTCGGCCCGCTCCTCGCGAATGGCAAGGGCCTCCACCAACGGCTCCTCCAGAAAGCCATCGATGCGCTTGACGATGGATTGGTAAGCGCCGCCGGAAAGGCGGGGCCGCTTTTCATAGGCGGCCCCCAGCGTCGCAAAGGCCGGCTCTTCCAGCAGGGGCGCCACGTCCAACTCAGTGCCGCCCCGGGCAGCCGCTAGGCCCCGCAGCATGCGGATGACTTCCAAAGAGCGCTCTTTGAGGTTGTGCGCCTTTTCGGTGTTGAGCGCGAGAATTTGGAATGCCACATCTGCCTCCGGCAGTACCAGGGCCACCACCGATTGGGCTCCGAGAAAGCGCGCCGCGGCGAGGCGGTGGTTGCCATTGGGCGTCCAATACTGACCCTCCTGCCGGACTGCGATGATGGGGTCGAGGAAGCGGTCGACCCGCGTCATGGCCGAGGCCAAGCGGCGCACGTGGGGTTCAGAGAGGTCGCGTTGGTAGGGAGTTGGCTGGACTTTGCTGAGCGGTAGGGCGGCGAGGACCACCCCATGACCGCCCAGAGGGTCTCGGAACGCAACCAGTGGGACTCCACCGTCGGCGGTGATGGCTGTGGCCAGCGCCATCGCGTCGGCAGGCACATCCTGCAAAAGCTGGCCGGCGGCCAGTCCCCGCACTGTCGCTTTGCGCCGGCGGACGGGTGCTTTCCGCTTCTTCGGGACTTGTCGGGCGTTTTTCGAGGTGGGGGACATGGCAGGGGCGTCACCCTAGCGCGGACGGGGTGGCTTGCGGTGCATGCTCTGGAGCCGGTGAGAGGCAGACTTGCCCTGGGAGTGCTCGGACTGGCCCTGGCCGTGGGGGTCTATGCGCTGTGGCCCCATGCGTCCTCGCCCGAGGAGAGCGTCCGGGCTGCAGTCCAGGAGATGGAGCGCGGCTTGGAGCGCCGCGACGCCGCGGGTGTACTGAGCCACGTCTCCGAGAAATTTCGTTCCTCCACCCTCGGGGACCGGGCGGACCTCCGCCGAGTGGTGCTGGGCGAAGTGCTCCGCGGCAGCGGATTCAAGGTGGTGACGCTTCAGGCAGAGGTGCAGCCCGAGTCAGACGGCCGGGTGCGCTGGGTGGGCCGAGTGGCAGCGGCCCGTGCCGGCGGGGCCGGGCTGGCCGCCCTCACCGAGGCGCAAACCGGCCAGTTTCACGTCGAGGCGCTGTTCGCCGACGAGAACGGTGAATGGCGGCTGGTGGAGGCGAGTGTCACACCGGTCGACTGACAGCCGCTGCTAGACGCCCTTCACGATTTTCCAGACGCCGTTCACCCGCTTGAAGTCCATTCGCTTGATGTCCGACTCGGTCGTCACCTTCTGTCCAATCCGAAAGGTGAGGACGTAGTTGTAAACCAAGGAGGCTTTGTCACCCGCGATGGCCAGCGTCTTGACGGTAATCTTCAGTCCCACGTCCTGGAATTTCTGAAGCATCACCGGCAGCTTGGTCTTCAAGGCGGTGTAGTCGAGGTCGTCCTCTGGGGTCAGCGTGCCGGCGTCGTCGTAAAAGCTGGTGTCGACCAAGGCGAGGATTCCGGCTGCGTCTCTCGCGTCGATGGCGGTGTTGTACTTTCCGAGCACTTCGATGATGGCGTCCGCGTCGGCCGTCTCGTCGATGTCCGTTCCCGGAATTTTGTGCGCTGCGCAGCCGACGGTGGCCGCGAGAAGCAGAGCCCAGCGCCTCTTCACGCGGACCCCGCCGGACGGAGCACTTCGCGGATGAAGCGGTTGAGGACGGGCGCCTCGGCGTCGAGAATTTTCAACCCTTCCCCCTGGATGAGGCGTTCGCCCACCATGGCCAGAGGCTTCAGGAAAAAGGGGAGGGACAGCTTGATTTCGCCCTCCAGAAGCCGCTCGCACCCGGACCCGGCCGACCGCAAACGTAACGTCCCGGTGTTGAGGAGGAGGCGGCTGATTTTGGTGTTGGCCGGGACGTTGGTGAAGCGCAGCTCGTGCCGCGCCCGGTCGTAGGTGGACTCTTCGACGAAGGCAAACCACTCCGCCGGGACCGCTTTCGGACCCACGCTGGCAATGACTGGTTTGGGCCGATAGCGGACCCGGCGACGCACAATCGCCCCCTCCTCCGACTTTTCCAGCAGTTGCACCTCGAGCAAGACCTCATGGTGATGCAAGAGATAGTCCAGATAGCGAGGGTCGAGCATCGCCTGCTCAACCTCCTCCAGGCTTCCGTCGAAAAAGGCTCGTGTCTCAAAGCGCATGCGGGCGGGGAGCCTTAGCGAAAAGGGTCCGCCGGCACCAGGGGACCCTTGAACGTCTTGACATCAAATGCGCAGCGCGCCTGCCATTCCGTCACTTCGGCCCGAAGCCCCAAACCGAAGTCGGGCAGCTGACCGGCATCGTCCGCAACGGCGCCACAATCCCCCGCCAGGTAGTCGGCCGACACGCGCAGCCGCCACGCCTCGCGGTCAATCGGAGAGGGAAGTCCGAGCGTCAGGGCAGTACGCAAATGTGCTCCAGCGGCGGCCGGCGCGTCGAGCTCGAGGAGTTTGCGCCCGAGGAGGTAGTGCACCAGTGGCTGTTCGGGGGCCAGGGCCAAGGCCCGCTCCAAACCCACCTCGCGCAGCTCATCGGGGCGCGCCAAATAGGCCATCACCATCCTCCCGGCCTCCCCGGCTGCTTCGGCACTCCGCCACACCGCCACCTGTCGTTCTAGGTTGAGCCCAGGCTTGGCGCTGGCCATCTGCTCGAGGAGAGCCGGCGCGTCGTCCCACTCTGCTGAGAGGAAGGCCAATCGAACGCGTGCCAGCCCCGCCTCCACTTCCAGGGCCGGGAGCCCCTCCACCCGATTCTGCAACTGAAGCAGCACCTGGCTCGCCTCGGAGAATCGACCGAGTCGCTCCAGCAGAGACGCCTCGAGCAAGGCGTGACCGGGCTCGTCCGGCTGGAGCGAGACGCAGCGGCGGACGAGCTCCAAGGCGCGAAGTGGATTGGCTTCAGAGTGGGACTGTGCCGAGAGGGCGGCCACCTCCCGGGCACAGGGCCTGGCAAAGACACTTCCTTGTCGGAATCGGCTGAAGGCCCGGTTGATGCTCCGGTCGTCGAGTTGGATGGCGTCGAGCATCCGCTCCCACTCGCCGGCCAGGGCCTCCAGGGGTTGGCCGTAAACGCCCTGGAAGTCGGCGTGCGCAAGGAGGGCCTGCAGCTTGGCGGTGCCAAAGGTGTCCCGAAGCCAGCGGATGAAGCTGCCGGCGGCGGTGTACGCCCGGTCCGGCGCACTCAGGTAGAAGCCCTCGGGGCGGAAGAGCTCTCGGATGTCCGGCATCAGCTTCTGGCGACGCATGCCGGCCGCCCACTCGTGCAGGGTGAGGTCGCCGCGTGTCTCTTCGGGGGCGACCGCCACGCCCTCAACCACCCCCATCACCGGCACCACGCCGAAGCGGACGGTGGTCCCGAAGGGCCCCTTGCCGAAGCGGCTCGCCAAGGCGTGAACCAACTCGTGCTCCAGCGCGGGGTTGGGGAAGGGTGCCTCGTTGAGGTAGACCGCCAGGCCCTTGGCGAATTGAGTGCCAGAGGCACCGACCAGCCGCTGTTTCTCCTCGGGCGACCGGAACACGTAGACCCGCACCTTCCCGGCGGGGGCGCCGCCGAGAAACTCGGCCACCTGCTCCCAACGAAACTCCACGTCGCGGCGTAGGCGGTCCACTTGCTCCTGGGGCTTCTCCGCTGGAAAGAAGAGCTCCGCGTGTGTCGTCTCACCGCGACCTCCCAGCACCTGTTGGACGCGGGCCTCGCTGCCGCGAAAGCCGAGGTCCACGGCATGCAGCTCCAAGAGGATGATGGCCAGAAGCACCGCAGCCAGTCCGAGGAGGACCCGCCCGCGGCCTGGAACCCGGGCCTGGCCGGCGGGGACCAACGCGACGGTGGCAGCCAGGCCGAGCAGGGCGGCCCACAGCAAGCTCTCCAGCCGAAACCACAGAAGCGAGCTGGAAGCGCGCAGCGCCTCGTCGTAGAGCGGCCCAGGAAACCAGCCCAAAAAGAAATTGTAGGCGAAGACCTGCGGCCCAACAGCGATGGGCCAAACGGTCCACGCCAACGAGGCCAGAAACAGCGCCAGGCAGACCGCCAGTGTTCCGAGCCGGCCGGAGAACAGTGTTCGGGCGAAGACGCCGGTGGCCGCGGCGAGAAGCGCGGTGGGCAGCACCAACAGCGGGTAGAGGCTGCTTTGGGCCCACGGGCTGCAGGGCGTGGTGAGCTCCGTCAGGACCACCGCCGCCAGGAAGGGGACCGCCGCGGCGCAGGTGCCGAGCAGAAAGGCCGCACCCAGTGCGGTGAACACGGTCCCGACCGGCCCGGAGGGTTGCACCCGCGGGATGCGAAGGCGGGGAGGCCGGCGGGCCTGCGTCACGGCGGTGGCCCCCAGCGTCATCCCGGCCAGGGTGAGCAGCGCGTTCACCCCCAGGGCCAGTTCCAGCCCCGGCTGCCCAAACAGCGGGATGCGAACGAGGAGCGCGCCCACCCCAGCCACGGCGGCCACCGGCAGCCATCCGGCCGGCCGGCGCAGCACTGCCACAGCAAGAGTGACGACGCGGCCCATCGAGGTCCCCTATACTCGGCCTCCAAGCGATGACGGAACCGAAGAGCGACGGTCGAGTTCACCCTCGAGCACCCATCGAGTTGCGCGTCGACTACAAGAAGCTGAATAGCTTCTTTGCCGATTACACGAAAAACATCTCGAAGGGGGGCACCTTCATTCGGACGCGCAAACCGCTTCCCGTGGGGACCCGCTTCCTCTTTAAGCTGGGCGTCCCCACCCGGACCGACCCGTTCGAGCTGCTGGGCGAGGTGGTCTGGTCGCAGGGAGATGTGGACGATGCCGGAATGGGCATCCGCTTCGTCTACAACGATGACGCGCAGCGGTTTTCCTTCGAGGACTTGGTGGAGCGACTGATGACGGACTCGCTGGGCCGCGAGCTGACCGGAAAGTTGTTGAACAAAACGGTCAAGCCTTGAGAGCGCTTGCAGTCCTGCTCCTCGGCCTGGCCTGTACCGGCCAGGCTCCGACGCCGCCCCAGCCGAAGCCGCCGTCGTCGTCCAGTGACGTCACCGCAAGGGAATGGGTGGGCCCCCCGCTGGACCAGGGGCAGCTGGTGGTTCACGACGCCTATGGCGGGAGGCATTCGCTTGAGGTGGAGATTGCTGACACTCAGCCGGCGCGCACCCGCGGGATGATGTGGCGGACCTCAGTGCCAGCTGGAACTGGGATGCTCTTCATCTTTCCGCGGGAAGAAGTGCACCCCTTCTGGATGCGCAACACGTTGGTGCCCTTGGACATGCTGTTTCTCGACCACAGCGGGCAGGTGGTCGGCATCATCGCCCAGGCGGAGCCTCAGACGCTCGACAACCGAGACGTCGGCAAGCCGTCGGTCTACGTCCTTGAGGTGGCCGGCGGCTGGACGGAGAAGGTGGGCGTGGTGCCAGGTTCGCGGGTCGAATTCATCGGCCAACTCGCGCACCGGGCGCCGCAGCGCTAGTCACCGCCGAGGGCGGTCCTCAGCCGCCGCCGTCGGGAGCAGTTCCGCGGGCACAGAAGAACGAGGAGCGATTGCTTCCAAAGTACTCCTCGCATTTCGCCGGGTTCTGGCAGATTTCCGCAATCAGCGCGGGGTCAAGCACCAGCTCGCGGCAGGTCATCACCAGCGCCGGTTGGTCCTGGTAATTGTCGTACTGGGGAGAGCAGGTGGCGTCATTGCCTTGAACGCATGCTGTCGAGCAGTAACCGACTGCGGGGCTGCTGAGCGAGTTGCCAGCGTCCCGTTGTGCCTCGGAGAGCTGCTGACTGGCCAGTGTCTGGTCCACCACGCATACCAAGTCCGAGCACTCGGTCGCCCCGAAGCTGACGAAGTCTTTGCCCGACGAGAGGTCGCCGACCAACACGTCGGTGACGCCACCGTCTGGGAGGGCTTTCACTGGGGTACAGAGCTGCCCGAGGTCGGTGCTGGTCGAGCAGGCGAAGAGCGTCGCGCTGAGCAGGATGGCACCGAGCAACAGATGACGCAGCATGCGTGGGGGTGACCTCGTGGAGGTTCTGGGACGGGAGCGAGCCATCCGAGAAACGGCCCTCCACGGTAGCAGATGGATGCACGTCAGAGCGAACGGCGAGCAGCACCGACATCTCACTACGCGGAGGGCCCGGGAAGCGGGGATTGCAATTGCTGGGGTCAGTGAGCGCGAGTACACTCGCCCGCCAGACGTTCGCCCGACGGTTCCAACCCAAGCGACTCGACCGCGGCCCCCTCGGACGGAGACTCCAGACCTTGCGACGCCTGGTAGCGGTGACGTGTCTCCTTCTGCTGGCTCCGGCCGCTCGGGCCCAGCAGACGCCGGCCCCGCCACCTGCTCCACCGGCTGAGCCAGCGGCCCCTGCGGGGCTCGGGCTGGACCTGTCTCAGGAAAGTCCAAAAGCGGAAAGTCCTGTGGCCAAGCCCGCAGTGCAAGCCGAGGCGCAGCCACTCGATGAGGCCGAGCTTACCCAGGATGACCTCGTCAAGAGCATCCAGCGCAAAGTGTTCCTCAAGGCGCATCGGTTCGAGCTCGCGGCCTCCGTCTTCATCAGCGTCAATGACCCGTACTATTCCAAGTGGGGCATCTCGCTCCGCGGCACTTACTTCCTGGCGGATACCCTCGGACTATCGGTGCACGGCAGCTGGTACCAGGTGTACCCGACGCCCGACGTCACCATCGCCAAGCAGAACTTTCAGAGCCGCATTTATTATTCGGTGCCGGAGTGGTCGCTGCTCGGCGACGTCGAGTGGAGTCCGATTTACGGCAAAGCGAGCATTTTCAACTCCATCTTCCATTTCGACGTCTACTTCTTGGGAGGGCTCGGGGTGGTTTGGACCGAGACCTCGCCGACGCCGGTGGATTCCCTTCAACCCAACGGCCCGAAGCGGGGTCCCTCATTTGCCGGGGAAATTGGCATCGGGATGCGCTTCGTCGCCCTGGACTGGATGAGCGTTGACCTGTCGCTGGTGGACACCTGCTACGGGGATACACCGGCGGGAACGACGCTGGGGGCGATTCAGAATCTGTTCACCATCAATTTCGGCCTGTCCCTCTTCATTCCCTTCAAGTCTACCGGGCGGGAGTCCGAGTGATGCGCCGGCTGCTCCTCGCACTCGTCGTCGTTGGGCTGCCGAGCCTCGCAGCTGCCCAGAGCAGCCCGACGTCGCCGGATGACGCCGGGGACACGACCCAGCTCGAGCGGGACGTCGGCCCGCTCAAGGACCGCATTCCACCCGTCGTCCGCCACGTCTTCTTGCTGAAGGAGCGCTGGGAGCTGGTTCCCTCGGTGGCCTTCAGCTTTCGCGACGCCTTCTTTACCAAGTACGTCTTCGAGCTCAGCCTCACGTACAACTTCAACGACACCTTGGGGGTGATGCTTCGGGGCGGCTACGCGGTGGACACGGTGTCGGGGTCGGCTCAAATCTGCACCGTCAACGTCGCGGCCGGTGGAACGCGGGGTTGCCGCTCGCCGACCTATGACGAGTTGGACGGCAAGGGCACCGGGCAAATCAAATTCCTCGGCGCGCTCGACGTGCAGTGGACGCCCATCTACGGTAAATTCAACCTCTTCGCAGAATGGGTGCTGCACTTCGACTTCTACGGCATCCTCGGCCCGGCCTTGGTGAGTTACGCCGGACCGCCCTCCAGCGGCCTGACCGGCAGCAGCAATTACCTCACTTGCGGCGGTGAAGTCGGCATTGGGATGCGCTTCTTCTTCAACAAGTGGATGACCCTCAGGTTCGAGCTGCGAGACGACATCTACGGCGAGAAGTCCCCCACGCCCGGCGGCGGCACCTCAGTCCAAAACCAGTTCTTCATCGACCTGGGGGTCGGCTTTTTCTTCCCGACCACCTTCCACGACGGGTAGCCGGCCATGGGGTCTTTCCTTCGCGCTTCCGTCCTCAGCTGCCTGCTCGCCGCCGCGCCGAGCGTGGCGCAGCCTCTTGCAGGGTTCGACATCACCCCTCAGAGAAAGCCCCAGGCGAAACAAATCGCCACTCCAAACCACCTCGCGGCAGCCAGCGCCCTCCTGGCGCAGAACCAGACGCCCACCCCGCCTGCGCCAGCGCCGGGCTTGGGCGTCGACTTGACCCAACCCAGTCCGGCGCCGCCCAAAGCCGCCAGGGACCTTCCCATGCCCCCACCACCGGGGGCGGGGGCCAAGAAGGCGGGCACCGCACCGACCACCACCTTCGAGGCCCTCGACGTCACCGGAAAAACGGCCGACCGTCAGCGGCTGGATGCAGCGAACGCCCAGTTTTTGGCCAAGGAATACGAGAACGCGGCGCTCGCCGCCTGGGACCTCATCAACGACCCCAAGATGGCGCCGCTCCAGCTGGAATCCGAGTACTTGCTCGGCAAAACGCTTTACCGGATGGGCCTCTACTACTCGGCGCTGGGCGAATTTAGCCAGATTCTCTCTCGGGGAGAGCAGACCCGCTTCTTCTCCAAATCCCTTGAATGGCTCTTCTACATCGGGCGAAAGACCACCAATGAGTCCGTCATCCTGGACGAAGTAGCCCGCTACGCGAATGCGCAGTGGCCCGAGCAATACCGCAACGAATTCTACTACCTGCTCGCGCGCTATGAATTTGTCCGGGGCCGCGCGCTCGACCAGGTGGACCAGAAGGCAGAGGCCGCCAAGAGCTTTCAAGAAGCGCATCGCCTCGCGGCGAAAGTCCCGCGGGGCGACGCCTTCTATGCCCGCACCCGGTTTCTCGAAGGCGTCATCTACGACCGCGAGGGGAACCAGGCCGCCGCTGTGGAGGCGCTGAAGGACGTGGTGCGCCTCACCCGCCCCACGGGCGACTCGAGCTCAGCGGAGGCGCGCAGCGACGAGATTGTGCGTCAGCTGGCTTTCATGGACCTTGCCCGGATTCACTACGCGGCTCGCCAGAATCGCTACGCCATTTATTACTACGGGAAGATTGAGCGTGGTCGCTCGGAGTGGCTGGAGGCTCTCTTCGAATCCGCTTGGGCCAACTACCGCATCGGCCAATACCAGCAGGCGCTCGGCAACCTGGTCACCCTCAGCAGTCCCTTCTTCCGCGACGAGTATTTCCCCGAGGCGCTGCTGCTCAAGGCGGTGGTCTATTACGAGAATTGCCGTTACCGGGAGTCGAGCGCCATCCTTCAGGAATTCGAGCGGCGCTACAAGCCGGTTTACGACGAACTCGATTCCCTGGTGCGCAAGGACATGGAAGCCTCGCAGTACTACCAGGTGCTGGCGGAGGTGCAGGCCAAGGCCCGAAACGGCCCGGTGACGGGAACCGATGCCATTCTGGAGCGTGTGCTGAAGCTTGCCTTGACCGACCGCGAGCTGAAGAACACCAACGACGCCATCCTCGAAGTCGAGAAAGAGACCGACCTCATCGCCGCCCGTGGGACGGCCTTTCGGACCTCCGACCTGGCGCGCCACCTGCAGGAGCGCTTGAGCAAAGAGCGCCAGCAGTTGGTCACTCGGGCGGGCGTCATGGCGCGGGGCAAACTGGAGCTGGAGCTCGCCAACCTGCGGACGCTGCTCGGAAACGGCGAGCGCATCAAGTTTGAGACCACCGGCAAGGAAAAGGAATTCCTCGAGGAGCAGCTTCAGGCGGGCGGTCGCAAGGCCATCGTCAAGCAGTACCGCTACTCGGTCGCGGTGGCCGACGACCAGCTGTACTGGCCCTTCCAAGGCGAGTACTGGCGGGATGAGCTGGGCACGTATGAGTACACACTCACCAAGGGTTGTGTGGACCGCAGTACTGCCAACCGCCGGGTGACCGGAACGCAGTAGTCGCCGACCGCCCGGGCCAGGGTAAGGTCGCCCCGGAATGGCCCAGCGTGCGACCACCATTGCGTTCGACGTGATGGGCGGAGACCATGGCCCGGCCGAGGTGGTTCGGGGCGCCGCCATGCTCAGCCTCGAGGCCCCTCACATCCACGCGCTGCTGGTGGGGGACGCCCAGCTCATCGACCAGGCTTTGGCCCACACCCAGCACAACGGCGAGCGCATCAGCATTCACCACGCTCCGAGCTTTGTCGCCATGCATGAGAAGCCGGCGGCAGCCCTGGCCGACAAACCCGAGGCGTCGGTGCTGGTGGCCGCCCGCCTGGTGGCGGACGGGGAGGCGGACGCGCTGGTGAGCTGCGGAAATACCGGAGCCGGGGTTTTGGCCGCGGCCCGGACATTCCAGCTCTTGGCCGGGGTGCGTCGCGCCGCGCTCGCCTCGGTGTACCCGACACGCGCCGGACATGGGGAGAAGCACGACCCGTTCAGTTTGATTCTCGACGTGGGCGCCAACGTGGACGCCCTCGCCGATGACCTCGTCACCTTCGCGGTGATGGGCTCGGCCTACGCCCGCATCATCAGCAAGAACCCCCGCCCCACCGTTGCTTTGCTCTCCAACGGCACCGAGGCGATGAAGGGTCCCCCGCGGGTGGTGGAGGCCAACCAAAAGCTTGCCCAGCATCCCGGCGTTCGCTTCGTCGGCAACATCGAAGGCGTGGACATCCCCAAAGGCACTGCCGACGTGGTGGTGACCGACGGTTTCGTTGGAAACGTTTGCTTGAAGATGCTGGAGGGAGTCTCCGAGACGGTGGTGGAGTTGGCCCGGTACGCGTACGCCTCGCGCCTGCGTTGGCGAATCGGACTGTGGATGCTGGCCAACGGGCTCAACCAACTGAAGGACCTCACCGATTGGCAGCAATACGGGGGCGCCCCGGTCCTTGGCTTTGACCGGCTCTTCATCAAAGCGCACGGCCGTAGCCGCGCCCGTGCGGTGGCAAACGCCGGCAAGGTGGCGGCGAAAGCGGTGTCCTCCGACCTGGCGCAGGCAATCCAGGCAGGGCTGAGGTGAGTCTTCCGGACCGCATCGACCCTCCTCCGGCGCGACACATCTACCGGTGGGACTTGGACAAGACGTACCTGCAGACCGACTTTGACTCGCTCCGCCAGTTGGTCCGGACCGCACTCCAGAAGGCGAGCCAGAAGACGGCTGTTCCCGGGGCAGCGGCCCTCATCCGAGAGTTGCGCGCCAGCGGCGACTCGCGGCTGTGCATCATCTCCGGGAGCCCCGTCCAGATGCGGCGGGTGCTCGAGGAAAAGTTGAAGCTCGACGGGGTGGCCTGGGATGAGCTGGTCCTCAAAGACAATGTAAGTAACCTGCTCCGCGGACGCTTTCGCGCGCTGCGGGGCCAAGTTGGCTACAAGCTGCCGGTGTTGTTGGAGTCGCGGGCCCGCGCGCCGGTGGAAGCCGAGGAGGTGCTGTTCGGCGACGACGCCGAAGCGGATGCCTTCATCTACTCGCTTTACGCCGACCTCGTCGCCGGTCGGGTGGAGGCGCGGGTCCTGGCCCAGGTGCTGGCCGCGGCCGAGGTCTATACCGACGATGCGACGCGCATTCTCGCCGCTTGGCACACCGTGCCCCGGGCCGACCCGGTGCGACGCATCTTCATCATGCTCGACCGACTCACCCCCCCGGCCTACTTCAGCCGCTACGGCCCGCGGGTGGTCCCCATCTTCAACTACTTTCAAGCAGCGCTGGTTCTCCTCGGAGACGGCCTCCTCACGCCAAGCCAGGTGGTGCGCGTGGCGGCAGAGATGGTGCAGACCGCTGGCTACAACCTCATCACGCTGTCCAATTCCTTTCAGGACCTGTTGCGGCGCGGCCTGCCGCTCCAGGCAGTCTCCGTGCCGCTGGTTCAGGCGCTCGAGGGGGCGCTGGAAGGGCCAGACCGAGTGCTGGCCGCGCTGCGCCCGGTGCCGGACATCGTCAAGGCCTTTACCCGCCGCGTGGCGGCGCTGGGGACGACCCCGCCGCTTCCGCCTGCAGTGCCCGTCGACTATTTGCAACTCCTCGACGACGCCCGTCCGCGGGGAAAGCTTCGGCGCCGGCCGGGGCGGCGTCTTCGGCCAGTCGAGTAAGGGGGCACCTGGGGCTTGGCCTAACCGAGGCCGCCTGGCTCGACCAGTCCACGGGGCGTGAGCGGACGGTCCCACGGCAACCGCCCCTGCTCCTGGTACCAGCGCAGCGCCTCGCGGATGCCTCGGCGGATGGGCCGGGGCCGGTAACCCAAAGCGCGCTCGGCCCTGGCGGACGAAAAATACGCTGCTTCAAAGAGGCCGGCCAGGAAGGGCGTATTCAGCCAGCCGAGACGCGCCGAGCTGAGTCGGCCGAGCACGTCGCCAGCCCGACCGAGGCCCCGCGCCGCCCAGCCAGGCATCTGCAGGCCGGGCGGGGCCTCGCCGCACTCCTCGGCCACCTGGGCCAGGAAGGCTCGGTAGGTGAGGTTTTCCCCGCCCAGCAAGTAGCGCTCGCCAGCCGTTCCCTTTTCCATGGCCAACACCAGCCCATCGGCCACGTCCTCTGCGTTGACGAAGTTGGTGCCCCCGGGCGGGTAGGCGCGAAGCACCCCCGAGGCGATTAGCCTGACCACCTCGGCGCTGCTCGCCCCGGTGCCGTAGGCGCCCACGACGAAGGTGGGATTGGCGATGACCACTTCCAAGTCGCCCCAGTCCCCGGCCGCAAGTTCCTCGGAGGCGCGCTTACTCTCGGCGTAGGGAGTGCCCCCTGCCGGAGGAAATGCGCTGTCCTCGGTGGCCGGCTCACACAGCGGGCCGGCGCCTACCGCGACGCTGCTCGAGACGTGCACCAAGCGGTCGACGCCAGTGCTCCTCGCCGCCTGCAGGACTTGGCGCGTGCCCTCGACGTTGATGCTCCACAACAGAAGGCGCCCCGCGTCATCGAAGCGGATGTGACCGGCGGCATGGTAGACGCGCGTCATCCCGACCATCGCCTTCGCCAGCGAATGCGCATCGCGCACGTCGCCGGCTACCGGCTCCACGTCGACTCCCGCCAACGCCCGCCGGTCAGCGCCAGGAGGCAGCAACACCCTGGGACGCGTGCCATCTCGGGCGAGCCGCCGCACCAGGTTGGCGCCAATCAGCCCGGTTGCCCCCGTCACCAGCGTTCGCACTAGGACGACTCCCTCCGGCGGGCGAAATCGTGTAAAGCCGACCGCTTCAACACGCTCCGCCGCGGGGCGTCAACGCTTTGTATGAATTCGCACGACCCACACGCCCCTCCTCCTGTCGTCGACCCTGCAGCCGCTGCAGAGCCGAAGGCTGCCTCAGTGGCCCCCGTTCTGCCGGAGCACCAAGCGGCGTCCCCGGGCGACGGGGATGACGGCGAGGAGTCTGACGAGTCGGACCTTGAGGAAGGCGACGAGGGGGAGTCGGAGGGCCTGGACCCGCTGGACGCGCCGGTCCCGGAGCCGCCCCCGCCCCCGGATGCCCGCGAGCTGCAGCCGGTGCCAGCGGTGCTGTGGGAGTCGGAAGCCGACCAGCTGGACGCCTCCGTTCCTCAGGCTGCGGCCAGCGCACAGGCGGAGATTGACCCGCGAGCGCTCGATATTGACGCTGTCAAAGTCGTCAACCGCCTTCACCAAAACGGCCACGAGGCCTACCTAGTCGGCGGCTGCGTGCGGGACCTCCTGGTGGGCCGCACGCCGAAGGACTTCGACATTGCGACCAGCGCACTGCCCACCGAAGTTCGGGGCATTTTTAGAAATTGTCGTCTCATCGGTCGGCGGTTCCGACTTGCTCACGTCTATTTCCGGGGCGGAAAAATCGTCGAAGTCTCGACCTTTCGCGCCAATCCCATCACCGACTTGGACCCGGTCGAACCAGCGCTGGCCGAAGAGCGCTCGGATGACCTGCTCATCGGGGATGACAATGTCTTTGGGACTGCTGAGCAAGACGCGCGCCGGCGGGACTTCACCATCAATGGACTGTTTTACGACGTCGCCGCCGGACGGGTGCTGGACTTCGTCCGAGGCCGGCGCGACTTGGAGGAGCGTCTGGTGCGAACCATCGGCGACCCCGAGCGCCGAATGCGGGAGGACCCAATTCGCATTCTGCGGGCGGTGAGATTTGCCTGCCGACTGGAATTCGACATCGAGCCCCGCACCTACGCTGCGATGGAAGGGGCGGTGGAGGACCTCCCCCGGTGCGCTCCGCCCCGTCTGCTGGAGGACACCTTTCGCATCCTCCGCGGCGGTGTTGGCGCAGAGGGGGTGGCGCTGCTCTCCGCATTGGACGCCTTGCGTTTCGTCCTGCCGCCCATCGACGGCTATTTGAAGGAGCACGGGGTTGAGGGGGAGCGGACGCTTGCCGCCTTCGCACGAGCAGCGGACGCACGGGTGCGCTCCGGCCAAACCCTGGAGGACGCGGTCCTCTTGGCGGTACTGCTGGTGCCGGTGATGCCGGGCCGCGCCGCAGGCGACCGAGGACGCCTCGAGCGGCATGCCCGAGGCAATCGAGGCCATGCTGACGGAGCTGGTGCGCACCGCGCGGCTTCCGCGCCGTATCGCCGAGCGCTGCCGGATGATGTTGCTCGCCCAGGCGACGCTTTCCGGACAACGGCGCCGCCGCGGAAGTCTCGGCAGCTTTCGGCGGCACCCGCTCTTCAATGAGTCGCTCACCGTCTTTGCATGCAGCGTCGAGGCGACGGGGCAGGGGAGGGCAGAACTCACGGCGTGGCAATCCGGCGAGACTCCGCTTCCCGCGCCCGGGGCGCCGCTCCCCACCGGGCGGAAGCGACGCCGGCGCCGGCGGGGAGGTCGGGGCGGTCCGGGTGGGGGGACGGGGTCGCCAGGGGGGCCGCCGGGAGGTAGGACACCAGCCTCGGAGTGAATGAAATTTCCCACCCCTGCGTCGACGACCTGTGTTTGGCTAATCCACCCGCAACGCGGCAAAGCGACTAGCATCTAACCTGGGCCGGAAGTCGGTCGCTCGCCCCGTCCATGCCGTCGCCTGCACAAAACCAATCCCTCAACGCTGTTCCCCTTACCCACGCGCTCGACGCGGAGCTCCGACCGGCGGACCTTGCCGCCTACCTTGCGCGGCTGGGCCTGTCCCGCGCGGAGCGACCGTCGCTGCCATTTCTCACCCGGCTACAACGGCGCCACTTGCTTCGCGTGCCTTTTGAAAACCTGGACATCTTCTGGGGGAAGCCCATTCCACTGGACGTCCGCCGAGCTTGGTCCAAGGTGGTGGAGCTCCGGCGAGGCGGCTTTTGCTACGAGCTCAACGCGCTCTTTGCCTCCGCACTCTCGGCCATGGGGTTTCAGGTGTCGCTGCTGTCGGCTCGGGTTTGGCGGAAGCACGAACGCAACTGGGGCCCGGAGTTCGACCACCTGACGCTTTCGGTGGCGCTCGACCAGACCTACCTTGTCGACGTTGGCTTTGGGGACGCCTTTCGCGCGCCGATGCTCCTCTCCACCGTGGAGCAGTCCGATGTCAGCGGGAAGTACCGGTTGGTCCAGGGCGAGTGGCCTGACGAGCTGGTGCTGGAGCACGCCGCGAAAGACCACTGGCGCTCCCTGTACCGGGTGTCACGAGAGCCGCGCTCGCTGCAGTCCTTTGCCGGGATGAATGCTTGGCACCAGACGTCGAGTGCCTCGCCCTTCACCGGCCATGCCGTTTTCACCCTGGCCCGTCCGTGGGGGCGGTTGACGCTGACCGACCGCAATGCCATCGAGACGCGGCAGGGGCGCATTCACCGACTTCGGCTGCACGCGGGGGAGTTGGAGCGGCGGTTGCGCCGGCTGTATGGCGTGCGCGGTCCGCTGGGCCCGGCCACCCAGACGCTGGCCGCTTGAAGCCTAACCCTCGCTGAGGACGTCGAAGCGAGCTCCTCCGGCTCTTCGGCGAGCCTCGTCCTCTTCCGTGTCCGCCCCGAGGTCCGCGACGTCGGCCGGCGTCACCGCGCCCTGTCCGTAGCGGGCTGCGATGGCGTCGAGGGCGGCGTTGAGGCGGGCCGAACGTTCCTCGGGCTCTCCGAAAAGGCCGAGCTGCGAGTGCTGGCCAACCAACTCCTGCGCGGAGACCCCGGTGAGGCGGACCGCCGCCGTCGGTGCCAGCCGCGCCAGCAGCTCTGCCGCCTCGCGATAGAGTCGCTGGCCGTCGTCGGTGGGCGTCTCGAGCGTGCGCCGCCGGGTGAGAAGCGTGAAGTCGGACAGCTTGATTTTCAGCTGAACGGTGCGGGCTTTCAGACCGGCCCGTCGCAGGCGACGGCCGACGCGGAGCGCCTGGGCATGGAGTGCCCGGTGGAGCACCTCGGCCGACTCGGTGTCCTCGGCGAAGGTGTCCTCGGCGCCGATGCTCTTCGCCTGCCGGTCGGGGACCACCGCGCGGTCATCCTCTCCGCGGGCCAGCGCGGCTAGGTGGCGGCCGGTGTCTCCCAGTTGCTCGGCGAGCAATTCGCGGTCGGCTCGTGCAACATCACCCACCGTCCGTAGGCCAAGCCCGCGCAGCGTGGCCTCCAGCTTGGGCCCGACACCCCACAGCCTGGCCACCGGCAGCGGCGCGAGGAAGGCTTGCGTCTCTGCGAGAGGGACCTCGCGCTGGCCATTGGGCTTTGCCAAGTCGCTGGCGACCTTGGCGACGAATTTCACGGCGGCAATTCCGGCAGAGCTTGGAAGGCCCACTTCCCTCGCGACCTCCGAGCGGATGCGCGCGGCGATGGCACCGGGCCGGCCGAAGAGAGTCCGCGAGCCACTGACATCGAGAAACGCCTCGTCCAACGACAGCGGTTCGATGAGGGGCGTGTAGCGTTCAAAAATGGCGAACACCTGCTCACTTGCCTCGGCGTAGGCCGCGAAGCGTGGGGGCACGACCACCGCGTCCGGAGCAAGCAAGATGGCCCGCGCCATCGGCATCGCGCTGCGGACGCCTCGCGGACGCACCTCGTAGCTGGCAGCCAGCACCACTCCTCGCTTCGGGTGACCGCCGACGATGACCGGGCGACCACGCAGCGCCGGAGCGTCCCGCTGCTCCACCGAGGCGTAGAAGGCGTCCATGTCCAGGTGGAGGATGGCGCGCGGAGCGTCCATGGGTCGCAGAAGTGTAGCGCGGCAGGCTGCCCAAAAGGCCCGGTGGCGTTCCGGACCTCGAGCGAGCGAGACTGGTTGGGTTGGGGGGTGACACCGCGTGGGCGCACCCGAGGAGCTCGCACAGGCCGCACATCGCCGCGCCTCGCAGGCACGCCTCTTTGCCGCGGCCGTCATCCTGCTCGCCTTGGGCAGCTGCTGGGTGGTGTACCGCCTGCTTGCGCAGCCGCCAGAGCTACTCGAGCCCTACCGGCTGCGAAACCTTCTCAACGCGGCGAAGCTGTACCGCATCGAAGTGGGGCGTTTCCCCTCGACCACGGAAGGCCTCGAAAAGTTGGCTCCCAAGTACGTTGCCCATGTTGGCGACGACGGCTGGGGCCGGCCTTACCACTATGAGAGTGACGGTGGCTCGGCCCGCATTTGGACGCTGGGCAGGGATGGCAAAGAAGGGGGCGTTGGGCCGGACGCGGACCTCTCAGTGCGGTTTCCCCCGGAGCCCAATGCCGGTACGACTGGCGCCGTGGCCAAATAGAAAAAGGGCTGGCTGCGCCGGCCTCGGCCGGTGTTACGGTGCGCACCACCTTTCGTCTTGGGAGAACCCTTCATGCGATTTCAGCGTTCGTCCGTCCTGGCTGCCGCGCTTTTCTGCAGCGCCTTGACGTCCTGTGCGACGGGGCCGAGCACGCAGCTGGTGGCTGCCTGGCAGTTGCCGGGCTACATCCCGACCGGCTTTCGCAAGGTGCTCGTCATCTGCGTGACGCGCGACGGGGGCAGGCGGCGGACATTTGAGGACGCCTTCTCCTACCAGCTGATGGGGCGGGGTGTGACGGCCATCTCCAGCTACACCCTCATCCCCGAAAACGGCCAGGTGCCCAACGAGAAGCTCGAGGCCGCCATCCGTGCCTCCGGCGCGGACGGCGTGCTCACCACGCGCTTCCTCGGAACCAACACCAACGTGAGCTACACCCCGGGGTACATCTACGGCTCGCCGGCTCCGGTCTACTACGGCGGATTCTACGGCTACTATGGCTCGGCCTGGAGTTATGACTACGTCCCGCCGATGGCCACCACCACCACGGTGGTGTCGGTGGAAACCGACGTCTTCGACGCCGCAAAGCTGGAGATGGTTTGGTCAGGGACCACCCAGACCACCAACCCCACGACCATCGGTCAGGAGATGCAGGGCTTTGCGAAGATTGTCATCAACGAGATGGCCCAGCGCGGCATCCTCGCGGTGCGGCCCTAAAGGGCCCCCAGGCTTCGCCCGGGGCGGCCGCTTAAGCGGGCCGACGGCTCTCCGGCGGCTGGAGGTTGGCGGCTGCCAGCGCTTGCTGCAGCTCCTCGGGCAAAGGGCTTTCCACGTGCAGCGCGGCCCCCGTCGCCGGGTGCTGCAGGCTGACGGAGCGGGCATGCAGGAAGAAGCGAGGCAGGCCTGAGAAGGGACGGCCGCCGTACAGCACATCCCCCACCACCGGGGCACCGATGGCGGCCAGGTGGGCGCGGACTTGGTGCAGCACGCCGGTGAGGATGTGGACTTCCACCAGTGCGAGGTCCCCGGAGCGCCCAAGGACGCGGAAGTCGCTCAGCGCCTCGCGCCCTGCTTCTCCCCCGTCCACCGCCGGCTCGACTCGGGTCTCCCCCTTGTGGCGCAAGGGCAAGTCGATGGCGCCGACCTCTTCAACGGGGCCGGAAACGAGAGCCCAATAACGCTTGTCCACGGAGCGCTCCTGGAAAAGCGTTCGCATCGCCGCCCATGTCAGCCGGTCGCGTGCCGCAAGCAGCACCCCGGAAGTCTCAATGTCCAGCCGGTGAACGAGGCCTGCTTCGCGGATGTCCTCGCCGGCGGCGGCGACCTCCGGAAACCGAGCGACCAGCGCATTGGCCACAGTCCCAGTCTCCCCGGCCTTCAGCGGGTGCGAGGGCATTCCGGCGGCCTTGTCCACGGCGACCAGCCAGGCGTCCTGGTAGAGCAGCCGGAGCTCGAGCCCTGGCTCCGGGACCAGGGCCAAGACTTCCTCGCCGAGCTCCACCTCGACCCGCGACCCGCCGGTTGCTCGGTCACCTTTGTGGGGGCGCCGTCCGTCGACGCGCACCGCGCCGGCCTCGAAGAGAGACTTCACCCGGGCCCGGGAAAGTCCGAGGACCTCACCCACGACGACGTCGAGTCGACGCCCTGCCGCGTCCACTGGCAGCTGCACCGTCCGCATCATTCGAAGAGCGCCTCGTGAACCTCCTCGGCCGTCTGGAAGCGCTCATCGGGCTCCTTGCGAATGAGCCGCTGGGCGATGCGGGCGAGGAGCGGTTCACTCCCCGGGTTCAGCGCCGTCACCACTGGCGCCTCGGTCTCGAGCACCTTCTGCCACAGCTCCGGCGGGGTCCGTGCGTCGAAGGGCGGCCGGCCGGTCAGCAACTCATAGAGGATGACGCCCAAGCTGTAGAGGTCCGCGCGCGGGTCCACCGACTCCCCGAGAATCTGCTCCGGCGACATGTAGCGAAAGGTCCCCACCAGCCGTCCACCGGCGGTCACCGCTCCGTCCTCAGCGAGGAATTTGGCCAGCCCGAAGTCCATCAGCCGGACGACCTTGTCCCCGTCGACCATCACGTTGCTTGGCTTGAGGTCACGGTGAATGAGGCCGTGGCCGTGGATGTAGCTGAGGGCATCGCACAGCTGGAGCATTGCGTCGCGAAGGCGCGCGGTGCGGTCCGGACGGTTGAGAAAGGCAGTGTCCACCTCTGGAACGGCCGGCAAGGTGGGAAGCTCGCGGGCCGGTTCGATTTCGTAGGGCAAGGAAACGTCGCGCGACTCATTGGTGTCCGGTTCCTCCACCGCGTCGGCCAGCGCCCGCAGACTGTCCGGCCCAGTGCCGAAGGCGGCATCGTCGCTCGGTGGCTCCTCGCCCAGCTGCGACAGGGTGAAGGTGCGCGGCCCGCTCCACTCGCCGGTGTCGCTGTCCTGCCACGGGACGGTGGGAGGCGGAGGCCGGGGAGTGGGGGAGCGCTTGGGGTTCGGAGCCTCGAGGTCGAGGTAGTTGCGCAGCGTGAGTCCATCCACCAGTTCCATCGCCAGGTAGGGGTAGCCGTGGTGGACGCCGGTATCGAAAACCTTCACCACGTTGGGGTGCGAAAGCTCGGACAGCGTCTCGAATTCGCGCGCCAGCCGGCGGGCGGCGCGAGGGTCCAGGGCCGGTCCGGTGGAAAGAAGCTTCAAGGCGACCGGCTCGCCGGTGCGGCGGTCGAGGGCGCGGTAGACGGTCCCCGCGCCGCCACTGCCGAGCGTCTCCAAGACTCGGTATGGGCCGATGACTTTGGGCGGCATGCAGAAAGGAGGAAAGTCGTAAGCCTAGGGAGTCGCTGGCAGGGGGGTCAAACTGGGCGTCGTTCAGCGGAAGTGCTTGCCTCTCTGGGGCGGACCATGCCGAGGATCTCCCCCATGGACCCTCCCGCCACGGACGTGGCAGTGCCCCGGACGCTGTGCATCGACATTGGAGGAACCGGCTTGAAGGCGCTGATTGTCGACTCAGCGGGCAAGCCGCTCACCGACCGGGCACGGGTGGAGACCCCCCGGCCCGCCACGCCCCACGCAGTCTTACGAGCGCTCGAAAAGCTGGTGACTCCGCTGGGAGCCTTCGAGCGCGTGTCGGTCGGCTTCCCCGGGGTATGCCTGGACGGCATTACCCACACTGCGCACAACCTGCACCCCAAGTGGGTGGACTTCCCGCTGGCGCGGGCGCTCACCCGGCTGCTCCGCCGGCCGACCCGGGTCATCAACGACGCCGGCGTGCAGGGCTATGGCGTGGTCCGTGGCAAGGGCGTGGAGATGGCACTGACGTTTGGGACGGGCATGGGGTGTGCGCTCTTCGTTGACGGGCGCTACGTGCCCAACATTGAACTCGCCCACCACCCCTTCAAAGGCGACAAGACGTATGAGGAGTACATCGGCAAGGGCGCGCTGGAACGGGTGGGTAAGAGGAAGTGGAACCGGCGCGTGGCCAAGGTGGTGGCGCAGGTCGAACCCATTTTCAACCCGCGCTTTCTTTACCTGGGCGGAGGAAACGCCAAGCACATTAATGTCGAGCTTCCACCGCACGTGAAGATTGTTTCCAACAACGCCGGGCTTTTGGGGGGCATCGCTCTGTGGGAAGAGCCCGCGCCCGCGGGCCATCAATAGGGGGGGCGCTTCACCACCACGCCGTCCTTCATCACGAAGAGCACGCGCTCGGTGACCCGGATGTCGGTGAGCGGGTTGCCTGGGACCGCGACGACGTCGGCGATTTTGCCGACCTCCAGCGTTCCGAGCTTTGCCGAAACGCCAAGCAGTGTTGCGTCGACGCTGGTGGCTGCCCGCAGCGCCGCTGCCGGAGTCATCCCGAGAGAAACCATCAGCCCGAATTCGCGTGCGTTGAGGCCGTGGGGACTGACCGCGGAGTCCGTGCCCAAGCCGATGCGGACGCCGGCTTTGAGAGCGTCCCGAAACATCTGAGAGCGTGCTTGCAGCGCAGCCCGCGCCTTCTCGGCAATGGCTGGCGGGAACTTGTCGGTCTTAACGCCGGTCCATTCCCCGGCCATGAGGGTTGGGACGAGGTACACCCCGCGCGCCTTCATCTGCGCGAGCGTATCCGGTTTGAGGAAGCTGCCGTGCTCAAGGGAGTCGACTCCGGCTGCGATGGCTGTCTTTCCAGCGATGTCGCCATGGCAATGGGCGGCGACCTTTTTTCCGAGGCGGTGCGCCTCGTCCACCACCGCCGTCAGCTCCTCCAGGGTGAGTTGGGGCGCATCCACCGAGTCGGCGAGCGAAAGCACCCCGCCTGAAGCCATCACCTTGATGATGTCTGCTCCGGCCTTGGCCTGGTAGCGCACTGCGGCACGGCATTCGTCTGCGCCATTGCAGATGCCCTCGGGGATTCCCGGGGGAATGACTCGGTCCGTCGGGTAGGGGTCGCCATCGGCGTGGCCCCCGGTGGCACCAATGCCGTGGACCGCGACCAGCATCCTCGGGCCGACCACCAGGCCCTTGTTGATGGCATTGCGCAGCCCGACGTCGATGAAGTCGCTCGAACCGAGGTCCCGGACGGTGGTGAAGCCGGCTTCCAGGGTGCGCCGCGCATAGCTGGCGGCGAAGTGCGCCTGTTCGGCGGGATGGCGTAGGAGGCCTTCGACCTGGTCCTTGTAATAGTTGTCGGAGCTCTCGAAGGACAGGTGCGTGTGGGCGTCCATGAAGCCGGGAAGCAGGGTGACGTCGCCCAACTCAATCACCTCGGCTCCTGAGGGCGTGGACACCGACTGCCCGACGGCCCGGATGACGCCGCCCTCAACCAGAATGGCGACCCCGCCCGACACCATTTCATCCGAGGTGCCGACGAAAAGCCGCGCCGCGTGAAGGACGATGGGGCGGGCGGGCTCGGCCAGCGCGGAGCCGGCCGTGAACAGGGCCAGCACCAACGGCAGACGGGTAAGCGACACGAGATGCAACCTCCGGAGGGCTGTGGGCGCGGCACCATAGCCGAAGACGTGGTTGTTGGGCGCCGGGTACGCGGTCCACCGGCCGCACTTCGGCCACCACGCGCGAGGCTGCGGGGCTGGCGTAGCGCTTGCTTTTGAGGGGCCCTGGCGTGGTCAGAACGAACCCCGACAGCTGGTGGGCAAGCGTGGACGGAAGCTGCGGGCGCCCCTATGGTGCGCCGCTGCCATGGCCACCATTCCGTCGCTCGCCGCCCTGGAGGCGCAGGTGAAGGAGCGGCCTCTTCCCGGCCACGTGGGCATCATCATGGACGGCAACGGACGATGGGCTGAGGAGCGCGGCCTCCCCCGCCTCGAAGGCCACCGGGAAGGCAGCAACAGCGTGCGCGAAGTGACGCGCGCCGCCCGCCGCATCGGCGTGGCGGCGCTGACGCTTTACGCCTTCTCCTCGCAGAACTGGTCGCGGCCGATGGAGGAAGTGGCAGGGCTGATGGACTTGCTGCGCGAGTATTTGGAGAAGGAGCGCAAGGAGATTCTCGACAACGGCATCCGGCTGAATGCCGTGGGTGAGCTCGACCGTTTGCCGCGAATGGTCCGTAACCCGCTCGAGGCCCTTCGGGCGGAGTCCGCCGAGAACCAGGCGATGGTGCTCACGCTGGCGCTGTCCTATGGCGGGCAGGAGGAGATTGTGGCGGCGGCCAACCGGTTGGTGGCTTCCGCGCGCGCCGGGACGCTGCTGGACCGGCCCCTCACCCCGGACAGCTTCGCCGCTTCCCTTTGGACGGCGCCGCTGTCGCCGGTCGATTCTCGTCATCCGCACCAGTGGAGAGCACCGGGTGAGTAACTTTCTCCTCTGGCAATCGGCCTACGCGGAATTCATTTTCACCGACACGCTGTGGCCGGAATTTCGAGCGCACCACTTTTTGGCCTGCCTCGCGGAGTACCAACATCGAGAGCGGCGCTTTGGTCTGACGTCCGCTCAGCTCCCCAAGTGAACGGCGCCAACCGAAACTTGCTGGTCCGGGTGGTGACGGCGCTGACTCTCCTGCCGGCGGTGGTGCTGCTGCTGCTTTCTGGCGGCTGGCTGGCCGGAGGCCTGGTGGCCGTGGCGGCCGGCGCCTGCGCCCTCGAATATGCGCAACTCACCTCGGGCGGCCTGGGGTTCTCTCAGCTGGTCAGCGTCTTGGGCGCCGCCAGCCTGCCGCTGCTGGCGACGGCCTCGCCGCGTGGGTTCGCCGCTCCAGCCTTCTGGGTACTGGCACTGGTCTTCTACGTGGCCTGGATTGACTACCTCTTTCGCGGGCCTCGGGCAGAGGCGCCGACGCGCAGTGCGCATGCCGTTGCCGGCTGCCTGTACGCAGGCCTCGGTCTCGCCCCGGTGGCGGCGCTGCGGGTGGGCCCCAACGGCCTGGCGTGGGTCATCGCTGCGCTGGTCATCACTTGGGCCAATGACACCCTGGCCTACTTCGCCGGCCGGGCCTTCGGGCGGCACAAGCTTTTCCCAGCGGTGAGCCCCAACAAGACCTGGGAGGGGTTGGCCGGAGGCTTCCTCGGCTCGATTGGGGGCCTATTCGTCACCCGCCTCGTTTTCCCGGTGCTGACGCCGGTGGACTGTGTCGTGCTTGGGGTCGCCGGCGGATTGTTCGGGCCGCTGGGGGACTTGTGCGAGTCCATGCTGAAGCGGGCCTACGGGGCGAAGGACTCCGGCTTCCTCATCCCCGGCCACGGAGGCATCCTGGACCGGGTTGACGCGCTGCTCTTCAATGCGCCGGTGGTGTATGTGTACGTGATGGTGTTTCGCAGCGGAATGGCCTAGCGCGCCCGTTGTTCCAGGGCCCTGCCGCGGTTACTGTGGCCGGACATGGTTCTGCAGAATCCCATCTACTTCATCGTCCTGCTCAGCGTTCTCATCTTCGTGCATGAGTTAGGACACTTCCTTGCCGCCAAAGCGCTGAATGTGAAGGTGACGCGCTTTTCCATTGGATTTGGCCCGCGCATTTTTGCCTTCACCCGCGGCGAGACCGAGTACCAAGTGGCGTGGATTCCGCTCGGCGGCTACGTGAAGATGGCCGGCGACATGGGGGAGGAAGGCGGCGGCCCGGAGGACGAGGCGCGGGGCTTCCTGGCGCAGGCCCCGTGGAAGCGGGCCCTCATCGTCGGCGCAGGGCCGGTGGCCAGCCTCGGCTTTCCCCTGCTTCTGTACTTCATCCTTTTCCTCGGTTTCCCGCAGGCCATCGACGTCACCACCCACTACCCGCTGAGGACCTCTTCCCGGGTGATGCTGCTCGAGCCTGGAATGCCAGCGGCCGAGGCCGGCGTCCGCGTCGGGGACCTCATCACCTCGGTCGACGGCAGCCCGGTGCGGACGTTTGACCAGCTGCGCCGGGCGATGGAAGGCAAGGGCGGTAAGCAAGTGACGCTCGGCCTTGAGCGCGACGGACGCTCCTTGCAGTTGCGGCTCGTCCCTGCGCAAAGCGACGACGGCCAAGAGAAGAAGAAGTCGTGGGGGAAGTTGGGCGTTGCCCCGGTCCCCCGCATGCCCGTGGTGGGCGTGCCCGCGGGAAGCGCCGCGGAACGGGCCGGACTTCGCACCTACGACCGAATCGTCTCGGTGGATGGTGAACCGGTGCAGGACATGGTTTCGCTGGTGCGTCGGCTGGACGCCGACCCCGCTGGGGTCCTCCACATCGAGGCCCTGCGGCGCCTTCCAGCGGACCTTCCAGCCGTCGAGGCCGTCGTTCCCGAGCGCGTCACCGCGGAGGTGCCGCGACAGACGGGCCAGGGCCTAGGCGTCCTGGGCATCGAGTTGCCGGACCTCTACGTCGGCCGGGTCCTGCCCGGAAGCGCTGCAGAAGCCGCGGGTCTCACCGCCGGCGACCGCCTGGTCAGTCTGGATGGACAGACGGTGCAGTCCATTCTGCGGGTTCAAGCCAAGCTTGAGTCCTTGGGCGCGACGCCCTTTCAGCTGATTTGGCTGCACCAGGGCCAGGAACGGTCGGCGCAGATTCAGCAGAGGCCGGTCGACCCCAAGGACCCAGCCGGCAAGGGTTTCGACCTCGGGATTCGCCCTGCCTTCGACCTCTCCAGCGACGAGCGCGTGGTGTTTGACGTTGCCCAGCTGGGCCCGGGGGCGGCGCTGGTGGCGGCGGCACGCAAGCTGGGGGACACCATCGCCAGCGTGGGAGGCAATCTGGTGATGCTCATCACCGGCCGCGTGCCCTTCTCCATGCTGGGCGGCCCCATCATGCTGTACGGCATCGCCTCTCAAAGCGCACAGCTTGGCCTGGGGGTTTTTCTCTCCACCATGGCGCTCATCTCAGTCAACCTCGGGCTCCTCAATCTGCTTCCCATCCCAGTGCTGGACGGTTTTGGGCTTCTTTCGGCGGCTTGGGAATGGGTGCGCCGGCGGCCCATTCCGATGCGTGCGCGAGAGATTGCCAACATTTTCGGGCTGGCGGTGCTGGTGCTGCTGATGCTGGCCGTCTTCAAAAACGACATCGCCCGGCTGCTGATGTAGGCGGCGGCCCTTGCGACGGCTGGCGGCCGCCGTCCTTGTTCTTCTGCTGGCCGGGTGTGCCCACAACGCCCAGCCGGAAGCCAGGGTGCTGGAGGAAGGCGACGCCTCCTACTACGGCCCCGGCCTCTACGGGCGTCGCACCGCCAGCGGCGAAGTGCTGCGGCCCGGGGCCTTCACCGCTGCGCACCGAACGCTGGCTTTCGGGACCTGTGTCCGCGTCACCGTGGTGGAGAGCGGGCGCAGCGTGGAGGTTCGCATCAATGACCGGGGCCCCTTCGCCGCGGGGCGTGTCTTGGACGTCTCCGAGGCGGCAGCACGAGCATTGCAGATGGTGGGCCGGGGCGTGGTCCGCGTCCGGCTCAGCCTGTGCCCTGTCGCGGCTGCTCCTCAAACGGTGGAAACGCTTGCCTCGCTGGCACCGCTAGGCGCATGGGAGGGGGGCAACGGAATGCTCCTCGCCCTGGACACCTCCACTCTGACACTCTCCCTCGCGCTGGTCGGCCCGGGACCGATGCTTCTGGCCGAGGAGTCGCACCCGCCGCCGCGCAAGCAAAGCGAAATGCTGCCCGGGGCCCTCAGCGAGCTGCTTTCACGCCACGGGCTGGCCCTCTCGGACGTGACTGGCTACGCCGTCGGCTTGGGCCCAGGCTCCTTTACCGGGCTGCGCATCGGCCTGGCGACGGTCAAGGCGCTGGCCTATGCCCACCGGCGCCCGGTGGGTGGAACGTCCTCGCTTGGAGCTTTGGCGCTGCAGGGGCCGCCCCAAACGCCGCTGGTGGCTGCCATGGTGGCGCGCAAGGGCGAGCTTTACGTCGGCCACTACCGACGCGAGGGCGACGGCCTCCTGCCAAGCGGGCCGGAGGAAGCCTGGACGCCGGCCCAGCTCGGCGCGTATCTCCGGGCCCACCCCGAGGCGCGGGCCCTGGGGCCGGCGGCGCTCGAAGTCCGAGACAGCTTGCTGCGGGAAGGTGCTGCTCCCGACCAATTGCTGCCGGGCCCGGCCTTCCCGTCGGCCTGGGCAGTGGCGCGGCTGGCGCGTGTCCCGGAGACATTCGTCGCCGAGGCACTGTTTGCCCTCGAGCCACACTACCTCCGCGCCTCGGAGGCCGAGCGCAACCCGAAGTTTCCACCCTTGCCCGGGCCGGCGCCGGCCGCCCGCATTCGGGGCGAAGAGGAATGACGATGGAGAGCAAGTGGTCTGTTGCCGTGGTGGGAGCCACCGGGCTGGTGGGCAGAGAGGTGCTGGCCGCGCTGGCCGAGGAGAACCACCCAGAGACGGCCGTCACCGCCCTGGCCAGCGAGCGCTCGGTGGGCGTTGAGGTTGCCTACGGGCACACCTCCCTGGAGGTGGAGGCTGCCAGCGAGGAGTCCTTTCGGGGGCAGGCGCTGGTGGTGCTCGCCGTGCCGGCGGAGGTGGCCCGGTCGCTGGCCCCAGAAGCACAGAAGGCGGGGGCCTGGGTGGTGGACACGAGTCGTGCCTTTCTCTCGGAACTCTCGGTGCCCTTGGCTGCCCCCGGCTTTCGGGGGGACGGGCTCCTGCGGCCTTTCTCCGGCCGGCTGGTCAGGGTGCCAGGTGCCGTGGCCCTGGGCGCATTGCGCACCCTGGAGCCGCTGCGGGCAGCCTACGGGGTGGTCGAGGCCCACGTCACCGCGCTGCTGGGGGCCTCCTCCGCCGGAGCACGAGGCCTCACTGAACTTGAACAAACGACGGCCCAGCTGCTCAGTGGCCGTGAGCTCGAGCCGACCCACTTCCCCCATCGGCTGGCCTTCAACTTGGTGCCGCAGGTGGGCCCCTTCAGCGAAGCGAGTGGCGGGACGTTGGAAGAGTTGAGCTGGCGCGCAGAGGTGACGCTGCTGTGGGGGCCGGGGGCACCGCCGCTGGACGGCACCGCGGTGCTGGTGCCCGTCTTCCATGGCGCCTTGTTGGCGCTGCAAGTGCGACTGGCGAAGCCAGCCGGGCCTGCAGAGGTGCGGGAGGTGCTTCGCGCGGTGCAGGGCCTCAAGCTGCTGGACGCCCCGGTCGAGCGCATCTACCCGATGCCGATGCTGGTGAACTCCGATGCCTCCGTCCTCGTCGGACGGGTGCGGGCGTCCGCCGGCCGGCCGGACGCGCTTGAGCTGGTGGTGGCGGTGGATGGGCCTGCGCTGGTGGGGCGTGCTGCGCTCGAGGCTGGCACGCAACTCATGGCGCGCGCCCTTGCGCACTAGAAAGCGGACGCGGGGGCGCCTGGCAGCGGAGTTGCCGCCTCCATTCCCCCGTCTTGCGGCGGCCGGGGAGGGGCGGTGGGGCCTTCGGAGGAGTGGCCCGCTTGACAATTTGACACTCAACTTCGCCCAGCCCTGCCCCGGTGGCGCATCTGCAGGGGCTTCTAGGCCGGCAGAGGGGTGGGACAAGCTGGCCTCGGCCTTGCTATTGCCGCGACCGTCCCTATGCGCCCATTCCTCGCTGCGCTGCTGCTGTTGCCGGCCCTCGCTTCCGCACAAACCATCGCGCTCACCGTCAACGGCGCGACCAACTCGGTCAGCGGCAGCGGGGGCACCGTCACCAGCACGCTGGCTCTCAACGGCAGCGCATGTGCCAACCAGGTCGGCGTCGCTTGGGCCGGCACCGGCCTCACCGGCGCCTGTACCCCGCTCTACATTTGGCTCACCACCACCAGCTGTGGGACGGCTCCCAATACCACCAACGTCCCTCCTGACGTCACCGTGCAAACCGTCCAGGCGGGGGACCTGACGGCCGGGACGTCCAGCGGCACGTTCACCTTCCCCTTCAATTCTCTGCCGGGCTTCGTCAGCCTCCCCGACGGAGGCGGGTTCACCTGCGGCTCGGTGAATGACTTCACCAACTATTTATGCGCGGGGGTGACCATCGCGGCGGTGGGTGGAATGTGCAACGGGTCGTCACCGACGGCGCAGCCGGTCAACATGCGCTACGACAACATCCCGCCCATCGCTCCCATTGTCAGCGTCACGCCACTGGACACGAAGCTCGGCCTTAACCTTGCCCCGGGCGACCCCAGCGACACGCTGCTCTACTTTACGGCGCAGTATGCCCTGGCATTCCCGGACGGAGATGCAGGCACCTACTTCAACAGCGGCTGTGGCCAAATCTCGACCACCAACAGCAAGTGCACCATCAGCAACCTGGTCGACGGCACCAACTACTACGTGGTGGGCGTCAGTGTGGATGAGGCCAGCAACATGAGTCCCCCTTCGGCGCCCACGCCGGGCACGCCGGTGTTGACTTACGGCTTCTACGCGAACTACCTCAACGACGGCGGCCAGCCGGGTGGTTGTGGCAGTGCGGCGGGCGGCGCGCCCTCCGCCCTGGCCTTCACCACGGCCTTGCTGGTGTTCGGGGTGGCGCGGAGGCGGGGGTGAGGAAAGCCCTCGTCTTCTCGGTCGTCTTGTTTGCTGGTCACGCGTTCGCCGACGGCGAGCCTCCGCCGCTGCCCAACACCACCATCTTGGAGTTGAAGCTGGGCTTCTACCAGCCGCGGGTCAATGAATCGCCGGGGGTGATGGGAAACCCCTATGTCCAGACCTTCGGCAACTCGGACATGCTGTTGGGCGAAGTCGAAGTCGACCGTTCCTTCTGGCACAAGTACGGCTACCTGGGCATCGCCTTCTCGGTGGGCTACGGGGAGAAGTACGCGAAGGCCCTGCTGGCGGACGGGACGCCCTCGGGGGAGTCGACCGGGCTGATTGTTCTCCCCATTCGCCTGATGGCCGTCTACCGCTATGACGTCCTCGCGCACCTGTACCATATCCCCCTCGTCCCCTACGCCATGCTGGGCGGTGTTTGCTACCCGTGGTGGACCAACAAGGGCGGTTCGGTCGAAATCGTCAACGGCGAAAAGGGCTCCGGCGTCCGATGGGGCTGGGGCTTCACGCTGGGCCTGGCCCTCGAGTTGGACTTCCTCAACCCCACCTACGCCCGTGAGGCGAGGGAAGACTCGGGCATCTTCCACTTCTACCTTTTCGGCGAATTCAACGACGACTTTGCCAACAACTTCGGCGCGGCAGGCATCAACCTGGGCGCGGCGTACTTTACTTTTGGCATCGCCTTCGAGTTTTAGTGCCTCCCGTGCCCCTGTCCGTCCTCTACTTCGCTGCCGCCCGCGAACGGGCGGGGGTCGCGCAGGAACAGCTGCCGGAGGTGCCGCCCCCTGGGACGGTGCGGGCGCTGCTTGAGGTGTTGGGGCAACGCCACCCGCAGCTTCGACCCCTCTTTCCCCACCTTCGGGTGGCGGTCAACCAAGCCTTCGTCCAGCTGGAGGAGTTGGTCCCCGAGGGCGCAGAGGTGGCCCTCATCCCCCCCGTCGCCGGTGGGGCCGGGCTCTTCCGCGTGGTGGACCGCCCGCCCACCCTGGAGGAAGTGGTGGCCGCGGTGCGGCATGAGGCGCGTGGCGGCGTGGTGACCTTCACCGGCTTGGTTCGCGAGGAGAGCCGCGGGCAGCAGGTGGTGAGGCTGACCTACGAGGCCTACGTCGCCATGGCGGAGCGCGTGCTGGCCGACGTCGGGCGCCAGGCGGAAGAGCGCTGGCCCGGCGTCCGTTTGGCCATTGTCCACCGGGTGGGGGTCCTTTTGCCAGGGGACGTCGCCGTCTGCATCGCCGCCGCGGCACCCCACCGGGCGGAGGCCTTCGAGGCGTGCCGCTTTGCTATTGAGCGGCTGAAGCTGGACGCGCCCATTTGGAAGCGGGAGACGTACCTGAACGGGGAGAGCTGGGTGGGACTCGGGCCCTAGCCGAGGCCGCTCGCTGCCGACAGCGCCTGGCGCAGCTCGGCCACCGCCACCCAGCCCACAGCAACCACAGCCAGCAGCAGGCTGAAAAGCTGCAGGGCCGTCTGGACGCGCGCGTTGAGGGGACGGCCAGTGAAGCTCTCCCAGGCCGTGAGCAGCAGCCGGCCGCCATCCAGCGCGGGCAAGGGCGCCAGGTAGATGAGCCCCAGGGCAAGGCTGGCCGCTGCCAGCGCGCGAATGAGTGCGTCCAAGTTTTCGATGGCGGCCAGCCGTCGCAGCAGCTGCGCCCCGGCCCCAGGCTGCCCGGTGGCCTCTGGCCCGCGGAAGAGCTGCAGCGCCCAGCCAGCCGTCTGGCGAAGCAGCTGCTGGCTGTGGCGGAGGGCAGCGAGAAAGGCGCGCGGCAACGTTTCCCGGGCGAAGGCGTACTGCTGGCTGACGCCGATGTGGGCGCGGCCGGCGCTGTCCACGCTGGGCGTCACGGCCAGCGAGAGGCGGGCCGTGCCGCGGCGCACGCCCAGCGTCACCGACACTCCGGCGTGGGCCGCCAGGGCCCGGGTGAGGGCGCCCCAACGCTGAACCGCAACGCCATCCACCGACTCGAGGACGTCGCCTGGACGCAGCGCCACATGGGCTGCCTCGGAGCCTGGCTCCACCGCGCCCACCGTCATTGGTACCGGGACGTAGGTGCCATGCGCATGCAGTGCGGTCAGCAGGAGCACGCCGAAAAGCAGGCTTGCCGCCGGGCCGGCGAGGAACACCACCGCCCGGCGCGCCGGGCTCAATTCGGCAAAGGTGACTTCAGAAAGCGCCGACGCGGGCTGGTAGGGATTTTCGCCCTCCAGACGGAGCCACCCCCCCCAGGGAATGGCGCCCAGCACCCAGCGCTGTCCGGCGCCCCGAAAGGCGTAGAGGGGCGGTCCGAGGCCGATGCTGAAGACGACAGCGCGCGCCCCCACTGCTCGCGCCGCCAAAAGATGACCAAACTCATGGATGAGAACGAGGACACCGAGGGCGATGAGGGCAAGCAGGGTTGGCATGCGGCGTTCGCCATAGAAGCCTAGGGGGCGTTCCCTACGCCCGGGAAGGGCGCGGCCAAGCCCAGGCCCGCGCCCGGGGTGCCTTGTGCGTAACGCGGCTTCGCCGCGCTGCGTGAGTGCCAAACGGGGCTGCCGGCCATTGCCGCGCCCAGGGACTTCTCCCTATTGTTTCAATCCCTTGCGACAACACCTGCGCACCCTGCTGGCAATGCTTCTGTTGGCGGGGCTGGGTTGCGGGCGCAATCACGAGCTGGAGCAGGGTCCGTACGTCTTTGCCATTTCGCCGCAGGACGTCATTCGCGACGACTGTGGGTTGGCCGCCGACGGAGGGCCCGTCTTGCAGGCGTCCTACCAAAACGACGGCGACGACCTTCGCTTTGCACTGGTACAGCAGTCCAATTCCACCTGCCTCGCGGTGGAGCTCGTCGGGCAGTACCAGTACGCAAAGGAGGTCTTTTTTGCCGACGGCACGGCATCCAATCCGCTGCTGGAGGCGAATGGCACGCTGTGCCAGGTCAGCTTCGTCCAGTACCACCTCGACGGCGAGACGGTGAGTGCGAGTGCTTTCAACGGGGTGATGCGAATCAGCTACTTGGGCTCCACTCCGGTGGCGTGTAACTGCCAGTTCTGGTTCAACTACCAGGCGGCCCTTTGCATCCCGCCAGCCTGTCCTCCTCTTCCCACGCAGTGCTCGTAACCAGCGAGGGTATTCGCCATGGCCGAAATCCCGTCCCAGGAGATTGTCTCGGTGTCCCGCGAGGGTCGTGTCTTTCCGCCACCACCCGAGTTCCAGAAGAAAGCCCTCATCCCTTCGCTGCAGAAGTACCGGGCGCTTTACGACGAGGCGGCGAAGGACCCGGCCGCCTTCTGGGGAGCCCGCGCGCGCGAGGAACTCTACTGGAAGCAGCCGTTCCACACCGTCCTCGAATGGAAGCCTCCGCATGCCCAGTGGTTTCTCGGGGGTACCACCAACCTCTGCTACAACGCGCTCGACCGGCACCTGACGAAGGGCGCCGACAAGACCGCAATCCTCTTCGAGGGTGAGCCCGGGGACGTCCGCAAAATTTCTTACCGCCAGCTGCACGCCGACGTCTGCCGTTTGGCCAACGGCCTCAAGTCTCTCGGGGTGAAGAAGGGCGACCGGGTAGGCATCTACCTGCCGATGGTGCCCGAGGCTGCAGTGGCGATGCTGGCCTGCGCCCGGATTGGTGCGGTGCACTCGGTGGTGTTTGGCGGCTTCTCCGCCGAGGCGGTGCGTGAACGGATGAATGACGCCGGGGCGAAGGTCCTGCTGACTGCGGATGGTGGTTGGCGCAAGGGGGCAGTGGTACCGCTCAAGGCCAACGTCGACGAGGCGCTGCCGCACATGCCCAGCGTGGAGAAGGTGGTGGTCCTGAAGCGGACCAAGAACTCCATCCAGATGGGCCCCAAGGACGTCTCCTGGGAGGCGCTGGTGGGGGCGCAGTCTGCCAGCTGCGAGCCCGAGTGGGTGGACAGCGAGCACCCCCTCTTCATTCTCTACACCTCCGGTTCCACCGGGAAGCCGAAGGGAGTCCTCCACACCACCGCCGGCTACTCGGTGTACGTCTCACTCACCACGCGCTGGGTGTTCGACCTCAAAGAGGAGGACGTCTACTGGTGCACCGCGGACGTGGGCTGGGTGACGGGCCACAGCTACGTCGTCTACGGCCCGCTGATGAACCACGCCACCTCGTTTCTCTACGAAGGCGCCCCGGTAACCCCTGGGCCGGACCGCTTCTGGGACAACATCGCGCGGCACAAAATTACCATTCTCTACACCGCGCCCACTGCCATCCGGGCCTTCATGCGGACCGGCGAGGAATACCCGAAGAAGCACGATTTGCGCTCGCTGCGGCTGCTCGGAACGGTGGGGGAGCCAATCAACCCCGAGGCGTGGATGTGGTACCGGGAGGTCATCGGTGGTGGGCGATGCCCCATCGTCGACACCTGGTGGCAGACCGAGACCGGGGGCATCTTGGTGAGTCCTCTTCCTGGCGCGACGCCCACCAAGCCCGGCAGCGCGACCCTGCCCCTTCCCGGCATTGCCCCCAAAGTGCTGGGCAAAGACGGCAAGGAAGTCGCCGCCGGGCAAGGGGGAAAGCTCTTCATCGCCAAGCCCTGGCCGGGGATGTTGCGCACCATTTACGGCGACCCGGAGCGCTACGTGAAGACCTATTTTGGCGAAGTGCCCGGCGTGTACTTCACCGGCGACGGGGCGCGCATCGACGAGGATGGCTACCTGTGGGTGATGGGACGGGTGGATGACGTGGTCAATGTTGCCGGGCACCGATTGGGAACGGCCGAGGTGGAGAGCGCCCTCGTCTCCGAGGGGCGCGTGGCCGAGGCGGCGGTGGTGGGACGGCCAGATGAATTGAAGGGGACGGCGTTGGTGGCCTTCGTCACCTTGAAGAAGGGGGTGCAGTCGACGCCGGAGCTGAAAGCGGAATTGTCGGCCCACGTGATGAAGGAAATTGGGGCCATTGCGCGTCCGGACGAAATTCGATTCGCCGACGCTCTGCCGAAGACGCGGTCCGGAAAAATCATGCGCCGGCTCTTGCGCGACGTGGCCGCCGGACGACAAACCACCGGTGACACCACCACCTTGGAGGACTTGAACGTGCTGGCGAAGCTGCGCGAGGACGAGGAGTAGTCGAGCGACGCTGGAGGCGTTGCTCCAGTCCCCCACCGGGACGCGGGTCCGCACAACCTGTCCCACCATGCACTCTCTCGTCCTCCTCCTTCTCGCCGCCGGGACGACGGCTGGCGACACCAAGGCGGCGGATGCCGCGTTCCAGAAGCACGCCTGGGCCAAGGCGGCCGAGGACTACCAGAAAGTCACCCAAGAGACGCCGGACAACGGCCTCGCCTGGCTGCGCCTGGGCATCTCGTTGGTGCAACTCGGAAGGGGCGCCGATGCCATTCCTCCTCTGGAGAAGGCGGAGAAGCTGGGCGTCAACCGGGAGCTGGCTGAGTATCAGCTCGCCCAGGCCAGCGCACTTCAGGGGGACTCCGGGCGCGCACTCTCGATTCTCGAGTCGCTCAACGAGGAAGACTTCTACCCGCCGGGGCCACCGCCGGCCCAAGAAAAGGCCTTCGCTCGGCTGGTCTCAGACCCGCGTTTTCAGAAGGTCTCCGCCGAGTTGGAAGCCAACCGGGCGCCATGCAAACAAGGGGGAACCGCCTCTCCCTACCGGGGATTCGACTTCTGGCTGGGCGTGTGGAAAGTCGTCGACAGCGCCGGCAGCCCCGTCGCGACCAGCCAAGTGGAGCGCATTCTCGACGGCTGCGCTCTTCAAGAAAATTGGCGGGCAGAGAACGGCCGGGAAGGGGCGAGCCTCAGCGCCTGGAACCCTGGGCAAGGACGCTGGGAGCAACTGCGGACCGACCAGGAGGGCGTCCCGCTGTACCTGACCGGTGGCTTTGACGAAGGAACCGGGGACTTGCAGCTGCGCGCCGATGCTGCGACCCGTCGGGGTGCACAGCTGAAGTGGCGCATCACCTTCTCCAAACAGCCCGGTGGGCACGTCCGCCAGCTGGAGGAGACGTCCAAGGACGGTGGTCGGAGGTGGGATGTGCTTTACGACTTGACCTACCTCAGGAGCGGCGGCCGCTGACGGGGCGGGTTTCCCGTCGGGCTCTACTCGACCCGCTGCAGAACCCCTCGGAGCATCCCGACCAACTCTTCAATCTGCGCTTTCTCCACGATCAGCGGCGGCGACAATGCGATCGTGTCGCCCGTGACGCGGATCAGCACGCCTTCGTCGAAGCAGCGATGGAACGTCTCCATGGCGCGCGCGCCGGGGGCGCCCGCGCGCGGCTCAAGTTCGATGCCGGCCATCAGCCCCAGATTGCGGATGTCCATCACCATTGCGGACCGCCCGCAGCGCATGCGACCGCGTCCGCCCAAAAGGGCGCAAGTCGCGGCCGCGCGCCGAAACAAGCCTTCGTCGCGATAGACCTCCAGCGTGGCGAGGCCCGCCGCCGACGCCAGCGGATGGCCGGAATAGGTATAGCCGTGGAAGAGCTCGATGCCCGGCTCGCGGAGCGCTCTGCCAGGATCGCGTCGTAGATGTGCGCGCGCAGAACACGGCGCCCATCGGCACGGCGGCGTTGGTGATGCCCTTGGCCATGTGATGATGTCCGGCGTCACGCCGAAATATTCGCGCCGCGGTCGGCGCGCCCAGACGGCCGAAGCCGGTGATGACTTCATCGAAGATGAGAAGGATGCCGTGGCGCTTGGTGATCGCGCGCAGTCGTTCGAGATAGCCCTTCGGCGGCACCAGCACGCCCGTCGATCCGGCCACCGGCTCCACGATCACGGCGGCGATCGTCTCCGCGCCATGCAGCGCCACGATGCCCTCGAGCGCGTCGGCCAGATGTGCGCCCTGCTCGGGTTGGCCCGCGCGTGAAGGCCGATTGCTGGGTCAGGTCGAGGGTGTGCGGCAGATGATCGACGCCCGGCAGCAGCGTGAACGTCCGCCGGTTGCTGACGAGGCCGCCGACGGAGATGCCGCCGAAGCCGACGCCGTGATAGCCGCGTTCGCGGCCGATGAGCCGCGTGCGCGCTGCCTTGCCCGATGGCGCGGTGATAGGCGAGCGCGATCTTGAGCGCCGAATCGACCGCTTCGGAGCCGGAGTTGGCGAAGAACACGCGGTCCATGCCCGCCGGAAATATCTCCGACACCTTTTGCGCGAACTCGAAGACGAGCGGATGGCCGATCTGGAAGGCCGGCGCGAAGTCGAGCGTGGCCGCCTGCTTCTGGATGGCTTCGACGATCTTCGGGCGCGAATGGCCCGCGTTGACGCACCAGAGCCCGGCCGTGCCGTCGAGGACGGCGCGACCGTCCGGCGTGTGTAGTGCATGCCCTTGGCCGAGGCGAGGAGCCGCGGATTGGCCTTGAAAGCGCGATTGTCGGTGAAGGGCATCCAGAAAGACTCAAGCTCGGGGTGTTGGGCTGATTCCGGGGCCATAGATGCTCGCGAGAGGGGGGCTTAGCATAGGTCACCGGCCTCACTGCGTGGCAGCGGCTAGGGCGGAGGTGGCTCCTGGTGAGAGCGCGCCGCCGACAGCAACGCTCAAGGCGGGCTGCGGCGGGAACGACCGATGGCGACGGAGGAGTGCTACAAGCAACCGGGGTACTGGATGCATGGGGCGGCTCGCATTCTCTGTGGTGCAGTGCTGGCATTCCTCGTGGGTTGCGGCACCTCCACCGAGGCGCCCGACGGCGTTTACCCAGCCGGGGGGACGTCCACCGGTGCCGCCACCTACCGCGGCGCGGTCGCTGGCACGGCGCCCGTCTACGCGCTGGTCCAATACAGCGATGAGTTCGAATCTCGGGACGGAGGCTGGGTGTTGGGCTTCTTCGTAGAAACCACGAGGACCTCTCATTCGCCTGCGGTGGGGTGCTTCCGGGTACGGTGCTCGAGCCAGGCAGTTATGGTCAAGCGACGGTCAGCAACCTCGGCTGTTCACTCACCGTCAGTCAGCAAACATGGAACTTGGTCACGGCTTTCGAGCTGACCATCGCCTCGCCCGGCCCGGCGCGTGGAGACCCAACGCTGACGAACTGGGACTACCCGACCGGCTTCCTCAGCGTGACTCTGGCGCCCGCAGGGCTCCCGGTTCCCGGCGTCGACGCGGGAAGCGCCACCGTTGACGTCACCTTCGCTCCTGCTGGGGGCTGAGGGTTGCCTCGCGTCGGGTGCTGGGGAGCGCGACGCTCAACGCCTCCGGCCTAAATGCTCCACCGCCGCCGTCAGCAGTGCGGCAATGCCCCGGCGCGCGACCTGCACCAGCTTTCCGCGCAGCGCGGCCGGTGGGTGGGCGTAGTGCGCGCTCACCTTGTGGTCCAGCTGTGTCGCGCCCCACAACAGGACGAGGTCGGCCCACTCGAGGTCGCCGCGGGCGCGCTCCTGTGTCCGCCGCTCGGTGCCGTCGACGGTCCGTAACGCAAGTTGTTCGCCCAGCACGGCGTGGAGTTCCTCGCGCACGGCCGGTGAGCCGCCCACCACCAACACTCGCCGGACGCCGGCCCGGGCGCAGGCGGCGAGGAGGTCTCGCGCCGCGCGCGCGTTGTCGGAGCCCCCACAGTAAGGACAGTGGGCCTTGGTGGCGGCCAACAGGGGTTCCCGCCCCGAGCGCCGAGCGGCCTCGGTGCAAGCCGCGCTCGCACAGTGAAGCGTGAAGCGGGCAGCAAGCTGGGCTGCGGCCCGCTCAAGTTTTTGCGTGCTCATTCGCGCCTTGTTGGGCCGGGTGAGCTGCGCCTCCTCCAATGCGGCGCGGGCGGCGGTGCGCGGGGGACCTGGGGCGAAGCCGAGGCCGGCAAGCCAGCCATCTATCTCGACGTCTGCGCTCAACCGGCGGGCGCGGGTGACGTCTCGAAGAGAGACCCCTGCTCTGGCTCGAGGCCGAGCGCCTGTCGGACGGGCGCGAAACTGCGGCGGTGCAGCGGGCAGGCGCCGAGGCTACGCAAGGCCGCCTCGTGTTGGGGTGTGGGGTAGCCCTTGTGGACGGCGAAGCCGTACCCCGGGTACTGCCGGTCGTACTCGGCCATCAGCGCGTCGCGCGTCGTCTTGGCGATGATGGAAGCGGCGGCGATGCTCGCCGACAGCTCATCCCCATGCACAATTCCGCGCTGCGGCGCTGGGCAGTGGGGAATGCGCCGCGCGTCGACGAGGACGAAGTCCGGCACCATCCCCAGCGCCTCCACCGCGCGGCGCATGGCGAGCAAGCCGGCATGGTAGATGTTGAGCTGGTCGACTTCCTCCACCTCGGCGCGGCCTACGCCCCAGGCGAGCGCGTCACGCTTCACGGCGACGGCGAGGTGAACGCGACGCTCCGGGTCCAGCACCTTTTTGCTGTCGTCGAGGCCTCTCAGCTTGTAGGCCTTCGGTAGGACGACTGCCGCGGCCACCACCGGGCCGGCCAGCGGGGCCATCCCCGCCTCGTCCACCCCCGCCACGTGGACGTGCCCTGCCTCCCAGAGTTCTATCTCGAAGCGCAACAGGTAGCGGAGCCGCTGGCCCTCGGCGCGGTTGGTGGCCCGGCGCTCGCGGATGGCGTCGGCCAGCGCCCGCGCGCCGGAGCGAGCGTCTGTCTCCAGCGCCTCGAGCAGTCCCTGCGGGACGGCCCGACCGCGTTCGAGAAAGCGCAGGCGCAATGTGCCGAGCGGAAGAGCGAGCAACGTCTCGAGGCGAGCGGCCACGTCGGAGAAAGGGTACACGCAACGGCCGACAGCAGGCCAGAAGGCTCCGCCGGTAGGGCCGGCCCGGGCCGAAGGCGGCCGGACGTCAGTTGTCCTCCCAGCCAGCCCCCATCCACCGCTGGTAGCTTGCTTTTTGCGCTTCGGAGGGGTTCTCCACCCGCGCCAGCCAGACTGCGTCGAGGGGACGGCGACCCAAGGTGGCCTTCACTTCCACCAGGCGGTCGCGGCGAAAGACGTGCAGCGTGACGGGTGTGCCCGGCGCTCGGTCATCACAGCGTGAGATGAGGCCGGCCGCGTCCACGCGCTCGCCGTCCAAGGCGACAACCTCGTCCTCGGGGTAGAGGCCGGCCTCCATCGCCGGCGAGCCTTCCAGCACCGACGCCAGGGTGGCACCGGTGCGCGGCACCACTCCCAGCCAGCCGCGCTCGCGGGCTTCGCCGGACTTGACGCGCGGAGGCGTGCCTCCCCGGTCGCCGGCCGACTCGCGCACCCGGCTGAGCGCCTCCAGCCCGACGTGGCTGAGGACACTGAAGTCGAGTTCCTCGGTGCTCCGCAGCGCGCGGTCGAAAAATGGTTTGAGGCTTTGCCCGGCGACTTCTGCGGCCGCGGCCTCCACGCCGTCCTCCGGCACACCTCGACCGTCGCCATAGCGCTGCCAGAGAAGGCGCATCACGTCGTCCAGGCGGTGCGCATCAGCGGTGAGTTGGCGCAATGACAAGTCAAGACAGAGCGCCACCAGCTCTCCCTTCAAGTAGTAGGAGACGCCGCTATTCACCGTGTTCTCGTCGGGGCGGTAGTACTTCACCCAAGCGGTGAGCGAAGCCTCCTCGAGCGTCTGCACGCGGCGCCCAGGGGTCGCGGCCAGGACACTCAGCGCCTCGCCGAGCCTGGTGAGGTAGCGCGGTGGGGACATCAACCCGGCTCGGCGGACGAGGAGATTGTCGTAATAGGAGGTGGTGCCCTCAAAGGCCCACAGGAGCCGGGTATAGGCCTCCTCTCCGTAGCGAAATGGCACCAGCGCCCGGGGTTTGATGCGCTTGACGTTCCACAGGTGGAAATACTCGTGCGAGGCCAGGGTGAGAAAGTCCTCCCAGCCCTTCTGCGTCTGGAGGGCAGAGCGGGCAAAGAGCAGCGCCGTCGACGCCATGTGCTCGAGGCCGCCGCGACCCTTGTCGGTGAGGTAGATGAGGAACAGGTAGCGCTTCAGAGGAAGGCCGCCGAAGAAAGCGGCCTCCGCCTCGCACACCGCTTTCAAGTCCGTCACCAACCGCTGCCCATCCGGCTTAGGCTCGCCCCACACCACCACCTGGTGCGGCACATCCGCCGCGACAAAGGACAGTGGCTGGTGAGGGCCGACCTCCACTGGGCTGTCCACCAGCGTGTCGTAGTCCGGGGCGACCAACTCCCCGCCGTCCCAGTCGAGGGCGGTGAAGACACTCCAGCCTGGCGGCGGCTCCACCCGCACTCGGTGGGGAAGGGCGCGCAGCGACTCCGCGTGGAGAAACACACTCGCGCCGTTGAAGTACCCGTGGGTGCCGTCCAGATGGCTGGTGCGCACGCTGAGCTCATTGGCGTAGACGCGATAGCGCAGGACCGTCGGTCGACCTCGACTCTCCACACGCCAGGTACGCTTGTCGGTGCGCTCGACGTGGAGGGGTGAACCAGACTCGTCCTGGGCGCTCACGTCCTGGACGTGCCGGGCGAATTCGCGGAGGAGGTAACTTCCCGGAGTCCACACCGGGAGCACGGCTTCCAGGACGTCCTGGGGCGGGAAGCGCGCCTCGACCTCGAAGAGGTGGTGGTGCGGGCGGGGCATGCAGATGCGGTAGCGCACGGCTTCGGCCATCAGTTGAGGTCTCCTCGCCACCGGGGGGGGGACGTCGTTTACCTCTGAAATAGCATGGCTTCACGGCCTTCCTGGACGCGTCGCGTCACCTCGCCTAGGGCCGGGGCCGCGAGAAAGCCATTGCGCCCTTTGCCCACCACCGCAAGAGTCCACTGGGGGGAGAAGGAGCGTTGAAGATGACTGGACGTCGGTTGGGACTTGTGGTGCTGCTGCTTGCTGCGCCCGCGCTGGCAGACATCAAAGTGGGCGTGTACGGCCCCTTCACCGGCGGCTCGGCCGGCATGGGCGTTTCGATGCGCAACGGCGTGGAGATGGCCGCGGAAGAAATCAATAAAGCGGGCGGCATCCTCGGCCAGCCAGTGGTCCTGGTCATCCGAGATGATGAGGCGAAAAACGAGCGTGGCGCTCAAATCATGCAGGAGTTTCTGGAGAAGGAGAAAGTGGTCGCTGTCCTGGGGCCCATCAACACCGGAGTCGCCGACAACTCAACTCGCTATGCCAACGAAAAGAAGGTCCCGGTCATCATCAACGCGTCGGCGGGGGCCAAGGTCAATGAGTACTTCGCACCGGGCGTGGAGAATTACATCTTCCGCATCGCCGCTTCCGACATCCTTCAAACCGAGCTGATTGTGCGTGAGGCCATCGACGTCCGCAAATACAAGAAGCCGGCTCTCATCTGCGACGACACCAACTACGGCCAGGGCGGTTGCACCAAGCTGAAGGCGGCGCTGGCCAAACGGAACCTGGCGCCGGTGAGCGTCGGAAAATTCAAAATTAAGGACACCGACATGACGGCGCAGGTGCAGGAGGCCAAGGCGGCCGGTGCCGACGTGCTGTTGGTCTATGGAATTGGTCCCGAACTGGCGGCACTGGCCAACTCCCTGGACCGCATCGGCTGGAAGGTGGACATGCTGGGCGGCTGGACCATTTCGATGGAAGCCTTCATCAACAATGCCGGGAAGAATGGAAACGGCGCGGCTGCTCCGCTGACGTTTATTGAGGGCGACGTGAGCAAGCCCAGACAGAAGACGTTCGTCGAGACCTACCATGTCAAGTACAACCAAAACCCCATCGCCGTGGCTGTCGCCGCGGCGCAGGGCTACGACTCGCTTTACCTATTGAAGGCTGCCATCGAGCAAGCCAAGAGCACCGACGGAACGAAGATTAAAGACGCGCTGGAGAACTTGAAGGCGCCCTTCAACGGGATTACCGGCACCTACCAGCGGCCCTTTACCCCGACCAACCACGAGGCGGTGACCGAATTGGTGGTGAAGATGGGCGTGGTGCTCAACGGAACGGTGGTGCCCGAGGGAGCCTACCGCGCGAAGTAGCCGCTCTCGCTGCGGCGCAGCTGCAGTCCTCCGGCAGTGGTGCGAGGCTTCCCTGGCGCGAGCCGATGCAGACCCTCCAGCTTCTCATCAGCGGTGTGGCACAGGGGATGATTTATGCCCTGGTCGCCTTTGGCTACAACATCACCTTCGCCACCTCGAAGACGCTGAATTTCTCGCTGGGCAACTTCCTGATGCTGGGTGGAGTGGTCGGCTTCATCCTCTACATGACGCGCGGCCTGCCCTTCTTCGCTGCGCTGTCGGCGGTGGTGTTGGTGGGCGTGGTGGGCGGCGCGGTGCTTCTGAAGGTGGCGGTCGAGCCTTCGCTGAAGCAGGGGAGTGCCTACGGCTGGATTCTCGCAACGCTGGCGGTCGGCATCGTCCTGCGCAATGCGGTCGAAGTCTTCTGGAGCACCGACGACTTCAAGTTCCGCTCGCCACTGGGAGACAGTCCGTGGCGCTTCTTCGGCGAGCGCCAAGCGGACGGCTCGCTGTCTGGGGGGCTCGGCGTCTACCCGCAGGAAGTTCTCATCATCCTGGTCAGCCTGGCCATCGTCGCTGGAGTGGAATTCTTTAAGCGTCGCACTGTCTTCGGCAAGGCGGTGATGGCGGTCAGCGAAGACAGAGACACTGCCTCGCTGATGGGCATCAACCAGAAGTTCATCATCCTCTTCTCCTTCATGTTGTCGACGGCCATCGCCTGCGTGGGCGGCGTGCTGGTGGCTCCCATCACCCTGGTGAGCGCCACCATGGGGACCGTGCTTGGCGTGAAGGCCTACAGCGCGAGCATCATCGGTGGCCTCGAGTCGGGCTTCGGGGCGGTGGTGGGCGGCCTCTTTCTCGGTATCTCCGAGAGCCTGACCGCCCGCTTTGTCTCCACCGGCTACAAGGACGTCCCCGGCTTCGTGCTGTTGGTGCTGCTGCTCCTGGTCAAACCCTCAGGCCTCTTCGGTCGGGCCGCCATTCGGAAGGTGTAATGGGCGCCGGCACCCTGAGGGCCAGCCTGCTGCGACGTCTGACGCCGCTGCTCCTGCTGCTGCCGCTGCTCATCCCACGCGCCATCGACAACAGCTACTACGTGGGGATGGTGTCCAGAATCCTGGTGTACACCATGTTGGTGGCCTCGCTGGACTTGGTGGTCGGCTACCTCGGCGACGTCTCCATCGGCCACGCCGGACTGTTCGCCATCGGCGCCTACACCGTGGCCGTACTGACCGCCGGCCCGGCGCTCAACACCGACGCCTACAGCACCATCCAGCACTGGCCTCAGCTGCCCTTCCTGGTGGCGCTGCTGCCGGCCATCCTGCTGTCGGCGTTCGCCGGCTTCTTGCTTGGCTTTCCGGCGTTGCGGTCGAGTGGCCCCTACTTGGCGGTCATCACCATTGTCTATGGCCTCATCATCTACACCTTCATCAACGAGCAGGAGGGCCTCACCAACGGCACCAAGGGCATCACTCTCACGCCGCTGCACCTCGGTGGCCTCAAGCTGAGCGGTTCCAATTATCTCTACGTCGTCTACCCGGCGCTGGTGCTGGTGCTCTTCGTCGTCCACAACGTCACCCACAGCTTCTGGGGGCGCGCCTTCGAGGCCATCAAATACAGCGCCGTCGCAGCCGAGTGCTGCGGCATCAGTCGGAGCTACTTCAAGGTTTCTGCCTTCGTCCTGTCGGCGGCGGTGGCGGGTGTGGCGGGCGCCTTCTTCTCCCAATTGGATAGCTACGTCGCCCCCAACACCTTTGAATACAGCTTTTCGGTCGAGTTCCTCATCGCCCTGATTTTCGGAGGCGTCCGCAGCATTGCCGGCAACCTGGTGGGTGCCGCCCTGGTGGTGGTGTTGCCCGACCTGTTCAGCGGCTTCGCGGACTACCGCTTGATGGTGTACGGCTCGGTGCTCCTGGTGATGTTGTATTTCTTCCCCGAGGGCGTGGTGGGCCTGGTTCGCCGCGGCTGGCTTCGGTTTCGCCCGCCGGAGCATGCGGCCGAGCGCGCCGCTCTTGACCAGCAATCCACTGGGATGGAGGCGTTGCCACGTTCTGCGATGCCCGGAGAGGGGATGGCATTGCGGCTTGAAGGCCTGCAGATGAAATTCGGCGGCCTCACTGCATTGCGGGACCTCGACCTGGAGGTGCCACCGGGCTCCGTCCGGGGTCTCATCGGCCCCAACGGCAGCGGCAAGAGCACCACCGTCAACGTGCTGACCGGTCTTTACACGCCCACCGCCGGACAGATGTTCTGCTTCGGACGGGACTTGGCGCCGCTGAAGACGCACCAGCGTGCACGCGCCGGCATTGCCCGCACCTTCCAGAACCTGCAGCTGTTCGGCGACCTCACCGTGCTGGAAAACGTCATGGTCGGCCTTCACCCTTCGTTCAAAGCGTCCCTGGCCGAGGTGGCGTTCCGCCTTCCGCGCGCCCGTCGCGAGGAAGCCCAGGCGCGGGTACGGGCCTATGCGCTGCTCCGCTTTGTCGGCCTCGAGCAGGCGGCGTTCGACAAGGCGCGCAACCTGGCCTACGGGCAGGCCAGGTTGTTGGAGATTGCCCGCGCGCTGGCGCTGGCCCCGACGCTGCTCCTGCTCGACGAGCCGGCGGCCGGCCTGACGTCTGGGGAAATTCAGGCCATCAACCTGCTCATTCAACGCATCAAGGCGGCCGGTGTGTCCATCCTCCTCATTGAACACCACATGGACATGGTGATGGCCGTCAGTGACGACGTCAGCGTCCTGGACTTTGGCAAGAAGATTGCCGAGGGAAGGCCGAAGCTCATCCAGGAAAACCCGGCGGTGGTGGAGGCCTACCTCGGGACCCACCGCACTTCGGTGGTGGCGGGATGAGTGCACCTCATACAAGCGAGCCGCTGTTGTCCATCGAAGAACTGGTGGTCGACTACGGACGGATTCGGGCCCTCAACGGAATCTCCCTCACCGTGGCTCAGGGCGAACTGGTGGCCGTCATCGGCAGCAACGGCGCCGGAAAGACCACGATGATGAAGACCATCTCCGGGCTGCTGCAGCCGACCAGTGGCCGGGTGCGCTTCGACGGAAAGCCGCTGACCGGCGTCCCCGCGCACCGCGTGGTGAAGCTGGGCGTGGCCCAGGTGCCGGAGGGACGTCGCGTCTTTGCCCAACAGTCGGTGCGTGACAACCTGGTGCTGGGGGCCTTTGCGCGCCGGCGTGCCGGGCACAAGCGCGAGGTGGCCGAGGACACCGAGCGGCTGTTGTCCATCTTCCCCAGGCTGCGAGAACGGCTGGACCAGCTGGCCGGGACGCTGTCGGGTGGGGAGCAGCAGATGCTGGCCATTGCTCGGGCACTTCTCAGCCGCCCGAGATTGCTCCTCCTCGACGAACCCTCGATGGGGCTCGCCCCGGTCATCATCGACGAAGTCTTTGCCCTCATCGAGCGGCTCAAGGCGGCGCGGGACACGACCCTGTTGTTGGTGGAGCAGCTGGCCTACCGGGCCCTCGAAGTGGCCGACCGTGCCTACGTCATCGAGCAAGGCCACATCAAGCTGGCTGGGTCCGCCCAGCAGCTGCTGGCCGACCCCTCGGTGCAGCACGCCTATTTGGGCGCGGCGGCCACCCACTAGGGCTTCCAGCCTCGCCCAGGTTGTACCCCAGCCGACGGTTGACCCAAGCGGGTGCCGCAGTCAGACGGGGGTTTGACCTCGGCTTTTCTCCCAGGCGGGCTGGAAAGGAGTTGGTTAGGGTCAGCCCATGACCCTCTTCCCAATTCTCCTCGAGATGAAGAAGCTGTTGAAGAACATGGACGGCTGGCTGGACAAGGCCGCCGCCCACGCCGCCGCCAAAGGCTACGACCCGAATGTCCTGCTCCAGGCGCGGTTGGCGCCGGACATGTTTCCGCTGGTTCGCCAGTTCCAGAGTGCATGCGACAACGCCAAGTTCGCCGCAGCCTTCACCACCGGTCAGGAACCGCCGGCTCATGCCGACACCGAGCAGACTTTCGAGGAGGTGCGCGGTCGAATTGCGGCGGTCATCGGTTATCTCGACTCTTTTACGGCCAAAGACTTTGAAGGAACGGATTCGCGAACGGTGCGCCGCCCCCGCTGGGAGGGGAAGTCGATGACTGCCTCCGACTATTTCATCGAGCAAGCGATGCCGAATTTCTTTTTTCACCTCACCACGGCCTACGCCATCCTTCGGCACAACGGCGTTGAGCTGGGCAAGCGCGATTTTCTTGGCCAGTTGAACTTGCGTTAAATCCGTCGCAACCAAGCGCGAGGGCGAAGGGCGCCGTTGTCCTGGCTGCCCGACGCCGAAGCGTACGACAGCGAGCCACCTGTCTCTCGTCCACGGAAATTCGCCCCCCTGGAAGGCTCAGCTACAATTCGGAGCGAAGCCAGCACTCCTCGTCTTCAGCTGGGGAGCCCCAATACCCGAGGAGATTGCCATGCATCCGACGTCTCCGTTTCGTCTGCCGCTGGTCACGCTCGCGGTCCTCGGACTCGCCTTCTCGGCGGGTCGCGTCTTGGCTCAGCCTCGACAACCTCACATGGTGAACGCGCTCAACGCGCTGCAGAATGCCCAAGCGGAGCTGAGACAAGCTGAAGCCAACAAAGGCGGCTACCGCGCTCAGGCGCAACAGGCGGTGACGGGAGCCATCCGCGAAGTGGAAGCGGGCATCGCTTTCGCTGGAGGGATGTAACCATGCACCTTTCAGCCAGCCGACTGCGGAAGGCGTGTTTTGTTTCAGGGGCGGTGGCAGCGTTTGTTGCCGGCTGCGCCAGCGGGCCGCCGCCCTCCTACCAACCCCACATGCAGAACGCGCTCGCCTTGCTGCAATCCGCCCACAGCGAGCTAGAGCAGGCCGAACCCAACAAGGGTGGGCACCGCGAGCGCGCGCTCGAGCTTGTCGCTCGAGCCATCTCGGACGTCCAGCAAGGCATGCAGTGGGCCGCGCAGCACGGCGGCTAGGGCCGCCTTTGGACCATTGGCCGCAGTCGTCCCAGCCTCGCCGGTGTGCCTTGAGCGGTGCCTCCTCCTCGGTCATCCCTAGGGCTGGCCGGGCCGCCTCGGCCGTCGGCCTCACTTCTCGCGTAGAAACGTCGCCCCGAAGAAGCCATCCGTCTGGTGGAGGTGGGTGGCAAGTCGCAGAAAATTTCCGCGACTGACTTTGGCGCCAAGCTCCCCGCCAAGCTTGTCCGCCGGCGGGACCAGGCGGAACTCCGGGTGGCCGGCGAGAAATGCTTCCGCCACGCCCTCGTTTTCATCGCGAAGCACGCTGCAGGTGCCGTACACCAGCCGTCCGCCTGGCTTCACCAAGAAAGCAAACCCTTCCAACAAGGCGCTTTGGCGGGCGACGGCCTCGGCCAGCACTTCCTCACTGAAGCGGTAGCGAGCGTCGGGCTTGCGTCGCAGGGTGCCCGTCCCAGTGCAGGGCGCGTCGACGAGAACGCGGTCGGCACGTCCTTCCAGGTCTCGCAGCGCCTCGTGGGCACCGGCCGCCTCGGCCGGAATCAGCCGCACCCGGGTGTTGTGGACGCCGGCGCGGCGAGCCCGCTGGCGCAAGTCGTCCAGGCGCCTGGCGTCGACGTCCAGGGCGAAGAGTTCGCCGCGGTTCTTCATCTGCGCCGCCAATTGCAGCGTCTTACCCCCCGCCCCGGCGCAGGCATCCACCACGCAGGTGGGCGGCGCATCGACCAGCAGTCCAAGCAGCTGGCTTCCCTCGTCCTGGATTTCGAAAAGGCCTTCGCGAAAGCTGGGCAGCGCAAAGGCATTCTGATGCCCGCTGAGAAACAGCCCGAGCGGGCTGAGCGGCGTGGGCGTGGCCTCCACGCCTTCGGTGCGCAGCCGCTTCCGCAGTCCCTCGCGGTCCGTCTTCAGCGTGTTGGCGCGGATGGTGAGGGGAGCGCGGGTATTGACAGCTTCGGCGGCCCTGGCGGCGTCGTCGCCGTACTCGGCCCGCCACGCCCGCGCCAAGGCGTCGGGGAAGGACACCTCGAGGGCGAACCGCTCCTCCTCGGCCAGCCTCGAGAGCGAGCGGCGTGCCGCCGGAAGCGCTTCCAGCAGGCCCAACTCCCCGAGGGAGAGTCCCATACCGGCTGCGACGGCGGCGGGCGCCTCAGCGTCAAGGACGCGGGAGCTGGCAATGCGCAGCCGGTCCTGGGCGGTGGTGGACAGACGGCCAAAGGCTGGTCCGGTTCGCTCGAGCAAGGCGTCAACGGTGCGCTGCCGGCGCACCAGCGCGTAGACGCGCTCGGCCACCGCCCGGCGTTCGTTGGAGTAGAGGTGACGCTTGGGCCGCAGGATGGCTTCCAGCGCACGGTCGGCCAAGCGCCCTTCGTGGCGGATGGCGCCGTAGGCTTCGAGGCAGGCCTGGGTCACCAAGTCTTCCCGGAGGGGCCGCTCGGGCCTCTGGCCGCTCTCCTCCTCCCGCCGTCGTTGGCGCCGTTGTTGCGAGCGTGCTTTCCGGCTGCCGTCGGGTTGGCCGCTGCGGGCGCCAGCCCTTCGCGGCGCGGAGCTGCGGCGGCTGGAGGGGGGAGGGCGTGGCATGCGGGGACCGGCACTTGTAGCCGCCGTGGCGCGACCGCGCCAGCGGACGCTCGCCCGCAGCACAGCTGTCCCAAGGCGCCCGAAACCAACGGGACCTCAGCGGGCAAAGCCGGGGTCGACGACACGGGGGAAGAGGCGCTACAAACCCGACCGGGGTGGTGCACCGGGAATGGACGCATCGGCACCCGCGTCCATGCCGACGGCACCAGCCAGTCGTCCAACCCTGCCCCCGGCTACCGGTGAAACCGACTCGACCTCCCAGCGCGCTGTCGGTGCGGCGACTCGGCGCGGCAGACGAAGCCATTCTGGAGGTGCTGGCGCGCGAGGATGCTGACTTCGACGTCGCCGGTCGCGGGGCACCACGGGCGCCACTGGCACACGACGCGGCGCGCGCCTACCTCACCGACGACGGGCTGCTGCACTTCATCGCCCAAGTCGAGGACGAGGTGGTGGGGCATTTGCAGTGCTGTCTCTTGCGAAAGCGGGCCGGTCCTCCGCTGGAAGTCCTCCTCTACGAAATTGGAGTGCGCACCGCCCGCCGACGACAGGGCGTCGGCCGGGCCTTGCTGAATGCCCTCGAAGTGTGGATGAAGGCCCACCACCTTCGGGAGCTGTGGGTGCTGGCCGACAACCCCGGCGCCGTCGCCTTCTACCGCGCCTGCGGCTTTCAGCCCGGTGTGCCGCCGCCGGTCTACCTGATGCGCGTTTGAAGTCGCCCATCGGCCCCGCCCAGGGCACGGGGAGGCTTCAGGCGCCGCTGGTCTCCGCTTGGAAGTAGCCCAAGCCAAGTGCCTCCTCGCTGACGGCGTCGACGAAGCGGGACTTGGCCTGGGTGTAGGCCTCGCGGTCGGTGGCGTATTGGCGCGCCGCGTCCTGTTTCACCTCGGTGTAGGCGCGGGCCACCGCTGCGTCGGCCCGCAAGAGGTTGCGGAAGGCCAGCCGCCGCGCCCATTCGGCGTCGCTGCGCTCCAGAAGGGTGAGGTGAAATTCCCGGTGCGCGGGCGATGGCTTACAGAACCAGTGCTGGCGCGCCCGGTAGGGGGCGTACAGGTAGCCCAGCCCTTCCAGCACGGGGATGGCCGCGCAGGAAGCCTCCAGGCTGAAGACGCGCGCCGCCACGTCCACGATGGGCTTGGCCAGCAGGCCCGGAACGGACGTGCTGCCGACGTGCTCCACTGTCCCCACCAGCCAGGGGGAAAGCGCAGGGGTGAGTCGCCGGCGCTCGTCCTCGAATTTGGCGGGCCAACCGGGGTCGCTCTCGACGAGACGCACTGCCTCGTCCTCGCCCGGCCAAGCCGGCACCTGGGCTTCGCCCACGTTCCTCAGCCAGCGCGAGATGCCCTTCCTGGACGCAGGCACCCGCCGAAAGCCCCGCCGCCAATAGAAGACTTCCGCTGGGTGGTTCTCTTCCGTCACCTCCGCCTCGCCGGCGAGCGCGCCGACAGCGCGGGCCCAGCCCAAGGCGTTCTCAACCAGTTGAGAGGCCACCCCCTGGTGGCGGCTGGCGGGCGACACCCACAGCGACACCAGCCGCACCAACCCCTGCGCCTTGTCCTGCCAGACGGCAGCCAGAAGGCCGACCGGGTTGACTCCCTCGTAGGCGAGAAAGCCGGCGCTCGTCTCGTCGGAGGCGTTGGCGGCCGCCATCTGCTGCCAGGCTGCGTCCGGCTTGGCGACCTCGACGTCATACCGCGAGGTGAAAGCGTGGGGCGCCTCCCGCAGGGCGGCCAGACGGGTGGCTTTGAGGACTGGCCAGTCGGTTGGGGTCAGCCTTGTCACGCGCAGCACAGGCGACTGCAACGCATGCCCCTTCAGTACCGCGGCAAGCGCGGGTCGACTTCCGCTGCGTAGAGGTCAATGCCTCCCGCCAGCGAGGTGGCGTCGATGCCGCGCGAGGCGAGAAACGCTGCGGCGTGGAAGCTGCGCACCCCGGTGTGGCAGTACGCCACCACCTGCTTGCCCTTGAGGGCGTCGAGCTCCGCGAGGCGCTGATGGAATTCCTGAAGGGGGATGAGGACCGAGTCGGCCAGCGCCACCAGCGCGTGCTCCTGCGGCGTCCGCACGTCCAGCAGCACCAGGGGCTCGCCCTGGCGCGCAAGCTTCGCCTTCAGCGCCTGAGGCGCAATTTCACGCACGGGCATGGGGAGTTGGCGCACACGCGTCCGGTGTGTCTTCGAGGTGGGGCCGCGCCCCCTCGCCGCAGCTGCGGCAGGCGCTGTCGCGCCGCAGCTGAAGCTCCCCGAAGTGGCCCGCCAAGGCGTCGTAGGTGAGGAGCCGCCCCACCAGGGGAGCTCCCACCCCCAACAGCAGCTTCAGCGCTTCGGTGGCCTGAAGCAGCCCGATGACGCCGGGAAGAACGCCGAGGACGCCCGCCTCTGCACAGGAAGGTGCCAATTCAGCCGGCGGAGGCGTTGGGTAGAGGCACCGGTAGCACGGCCCCTGGCCAGGAAGCACGGTGGTGACTTGCCCTTCGAAGCGAAAGACGCTGCCGTGGACCAGCGGCTTGCGGAGGAGGACGCAGGCGTCGTTGAGGAGGTAGCGCGTCGGGAAATTGTCCCCGCCGTCCAGCACCACGTCGAAGTCTTCCAAAATGCGCTCGGCATTGGCCGCGCTCAACCGCTCCTGGAAGCACACCACCCGCACGTCCGGGTTGAGGGCCTCCAGGGCCTCCCGGGCACTCTCCGTCTTCGGCCGGCCGGTGCGCTGGACGGTGTGCAGCACTTGGCGCTGCAGGTTGCTGGCCTCGACCAGGTCCGAGTCGACAATGCCCAAGGTGCCCACGCCGGCAGCGGCCAGGTAAAGCGCCGCCGGCGAGCCCAGGCCGCCGGCTCCGAGAATGAGGACTCGCCCTGCCAAAAGCTTCGCCTGCCCCGCCTCGCCGACTTCCTGAAGCGTCAGGTGGCGGCGGTAGCGGGCCCGCTGGTCTGGGCGCAGCACCTTGGGCCTTTCCGAGGGCAGACCGGCGTCGCTCCACCGGCCGAAACCCCCGGCCAGATTGCGTACGTTGGTGTAGCCCAGGGCCGCCAGACTGCGGGCGGCCAGGGCGGAGCGGTCACCACTTTGGCAGTACACCACCAGCGGAGCGTCGCGCGGCACAAGCGCCTCCACCCGAAGCTCCAGCCAGGCGCGGGGAAGCAGCAGCGCGCCGGGAATGTGGCCCTCGGCGGATTCGTCGGCGTCGCGGACGTCGAGCAGCGTCACGCCGCTTTCGCTGGCCAGAAGGGTGCGCAGCGACTCCACCGAAATTTCGGGCGTCTCGGCCCGGGCGCGGGCCAGTAGCTCACGGTACGAGGGCATGGCCGAAGGGCTTGGGTATAACAGGCTTTTGAGGGGCCGCCGCAGAGGGGCAGGCCCCCCCTGTGGGGAAGGGGCGAGGTGTGGCCGCTGTGGAGCGCAGGTTGGATGGGCGGGTCGCTCTGGTGACGGGGGCGGCCATCCGGCTTGGCCGCGCCATCGCCGAGGGTCTGGCCGACGCCGGCGCCAGCGTCGCCCTGCACTACCACGACTCGGAAGATGAGGCGGTGGCCTTGGTTGCTGCGCTGCGGGCGCAGGGGCACCGGGCAGAGGCCTTCGGTGCGGACCTCCAAGACGACGCCTCCCTCGACGGACTGCTCCCCAGGGTGGAGCGCCAGCTGGGGGAGGTGTCGGTGCTGGTGAATAGCGCGGCGCTGTTTCAGCGGGCGGACTTCCTTCAGACGGAGGACGCCCTCCTCGACAGCCTGTGGCGCCTCAACGCCCGGGCGCCATTCCGCCTGACGCGCGCGGTTGCCAAGGGCATGTTGGCCCGAGGGCAGGGGGACATTCTCAACGTCCTGGACATTGGCGGTGGCGTCGTCCCCTGGGCCGGCTATGCCGCCTACTGCATGTCCAAGGCGGCGCTGGCCATGCTGACACAGGTGCTGGCGCTGGAATTGGCGCCGGCGGTGCGGGTGAATGCCGTGGCGCCCGGGACAGTGCTGCCGCCGGAGGCGATGGGGGCTGCTGAGCGCGAGACGCTGCGCCAGCGCATCCCGCTTCAGCGGTTTGGGCGGCCGGAGGACGTGGCGGAGACGGTGCGCTTCCTCGTGACGGGGCCGGACTTCATTACCGGGCAGGTGGTGGCGGTGGACGGTGGCCGACTGCGGGGGGCCCGAAGCCTCTAGCGGGGCAGGACGTCCAGGCAGCTTCCGCCCCGGCCCCGCTGCGCTGGCCCTTGGCGTGGACTCGGTCGGCCCTGGCCGCTATATGGTTGGGGTATGGACATTCAAAGCACTCCCACACCGGCGCCCGTTTCCACCCAGGGCAGCGCCTTCCCCTTGCGCCTGACGGCGCGGGCGGTGGAGCAGGTGAAGGCAGTCCAGAAGCAGCAAAACTTCGACGGCTACTACCTGTCGGTCCGCGTCGTCCCGTCCGGTTGCAGTGGTTTCGGCTACGACTTGAATCTGGTGAAGGACGTCCAGCCTGGCGAGCTGACGGGCGAGCAGGACGGCGTGAAGCTGGTGACGGACGCCCTCAGCAACACCTACCTCGCCGGCACCGAGGTGGACTACGTGGTGGGCTCCACCGGCGCTGGCTTCAAATTCAGTAACCCCAACGCCAAGTCCACCTGCGGCTGCGGAACCTCCTTCTCGACCTGACGTCCCCCCCCGGGACTCAGCCTCCGTCGTGGCTGCCGCGCAGCGCGGCCTGCCAGCTGCCCCCGGCCTCCTTGCGTTTGAGGCGCGCTTTGCGCCGCTCCTGCGCACCGGCACTGGCCGTGCGGTCCTCCTCGGTTTCCAGCAGCAGCGGGGGGACGAGGGCTTTGCTGCCATCCGGATTGAGGGCGACGAACGTCAACAGTGCGCTGGTGGTGAGGTGTTGGGCCCCGCTGAGAATGTCCTCGGCGTGGACTGTGACGCCCACCTCCATCGAGGTGCGGAAGGCGGCCAGCACCCGGGCCCGCAGCGTCACCACCCAGCCGACGTGAATGGGGGTGTGGAAGTGCAAGTCGTCCATGGAGGCCGTCACCACGGCATGCCGGCAGTGGCGCCCGGCTGCCACGCCGGCGCAGATGTCTATCCACTCCATGATGCGGCCACCGAAGGCTGCGCTGAGGGGGTTGGCGTCCGAGGGGAGGATGACTTGCGTCATCACCGCCTCACTCTCCCCGGGTGACTTGGGCGCAAGCATGGGGGCTAGTGGCTCTCCTGGGCGGCGTCGAGGACGGCGCGAAGCCTGTCCGGCCGGTCTGTCATGATGCCGCCCACCCGCAACCCGACCAGCGTGCGCATGTCCTCCTCGGCGTCCACCGTCCAGACGTTGACCCACTTGCCGGCCCGGCCGGTGGCCGCGAGGAAATCTGCGTCCACCAGGACGGTGTCCGCGTAGCGGTAGGGCATGTCCAGGACGCCGTAGGGGCCGTCATCGGCCAGCGGCTCTCCGGACTTGACGGCCAACACCGCCCGTTGGAGCGCCGCGCCCGGGTAGAAGTGCGTGACCTCCGGGAGGAGAGTCACCAGCACCTGGCTGAGCGCCTCCAGTTCGCTGCCGATGCAGACGCGCGGGCCAGCGCCCATCCCCCTCACTTCCTTGGCCAGCGCCTCGGCGGCGCCGGGCGTCGCCTGCTTCAGCTCGACGTTGAGGGGCAGGCCTGGGTAGGCCAGCAGCACCTCGCGCAGGGAGGGCATGCGCACGCCCTGGCCTCGAAAGGGGAAGGTGTGGCCCCCGTCTGGCGTGAAGCGGTAGCCGGCATCCAGGCGCTGCAGTTGCCCGAGGGTGGAGTCCGCGATGCGGCCCTCGCCGTTGGTGCATCGCTCCAGGGTGTCGTCATGGGCCACCACCAACGCGCCGTCGGCGGTGAGGTGCACGTCCAGTTCCAACATGTCCGTGCGCCAGCGCTCCACCGCCGCCCGAAAGGCGGCCTCGGTGTTTTCCGGAGCAAGCGCCGCCCCGCCGCGGTGTGCGATGTGCAGCGTGGGGCGAAGCCCGTGGAAGAAGGGCGCGTACATGGGCCAGAGGCTGGCCCTGGTTAGCTCTGCGCGGCCCCGGCCGTCCACCCCGGAAAATGCCCGACAGCCCCGACGCTGCTAGGGAAGGATGAGTCCGCCCTTGGTGCGCCGCTCCTTGGGGCCGGGCGTCGCCGGGGTGGCGGCTGTCCCGGTGCCCTCCCCAGCCGGGGGCAGCAGCTTCGCGTACAAGGACTCGGCGAAGCGGGAGAAGAGGCCGCTACCGTGGTGGAAGAGTCGCCGGGCCTCGGCGCGGGCCACCTCGGCTGGGTGGCGCCGGCCGGTCCTTTCGAAGACGTCCGCCAGAAGCCACAGGCGGCGGGCGTACAGCTGCGAGCGCTCCGGCGTGAAGAAGGCTTCGGCCATGGCGCGCACCCGCTCATCCAGCTGCACCGTCCGCTGCGCCTCGGAAAGGGCCAGCGGGCTCGACTGCACCTCCTGGACCCGCGCCGCCAAAAGCTTCAGTTCCCCCTCTGGGGGCAGCCAACCGCGCAGCTCGGGCTCCTCATGCAGGCGCGCCCCCTCCAGCGCCAGCGTGGCGTCGCCCGGCTCCACCGAGGGCAGCGGCGGCAGCGGGGTGGTGGCCGGCACCACCTGTAGCCGGCGCAGCATCCCGTCGGCGCCCTTGGGCATGGGCGAATGGGTGGCCAGGTTGCAGCGGAGGGCCTCGGACAGAAGCCGCCGGGCCTCCTCCAGGGAAATCTCTCGAAGCGGCTGCCCGGTCGCCTCCCGCAGCGTGCGCCGCCAGGCGCTTCGGCTGGCTTCCAGCTCGCGGTAAGCCAAAAGCCCGACTTCATCCGACAACACCACTTCGTACAGGGAAAGGCCCCCTTTGATGGACTGGGCCACCAGCAGCAGCATTTCTCCGGAGCCGTCCGGCGGCGACACCAGGGAGGGCAGCTGTGGTGTGGCCTCCTCCGCCGGGGCGGCCGCCGGTGCCCGGGACACCGGGCTGCGGGTGGCCACGCCGGCCGAGCGCAGCCGGTACTGGGCCCGCCGGGCGGCCTTGGCCACGGGCTTGGCGGCGCTTACTGCCAGTGCGTCCACCGGGCCGGCCCGGCGCTCTTCCACCAGCGCGTCCAGCAGCGCCAGAAGAAGGGCCTGAGGAAGCGCCTCGGCCAATTCCGGCGCAGCTTCCTGGTGCAACACCGCGCGGGCCGTCGACCAGGCCTGACTGTCCTGGCCTTCCGGAGGGGTGGCGGAGGCGCGGAGGGCCTGTGCCAGGGAAACCGGCTTCATGGCGCCCCAGCGGTGGTGGGCCCGCGCTGGAGCCACCACATGCCGCCTTCCTGGGCGACGACGTGGACGTCCTTGCCGAGGTGACTTCCAAAGACACGCTCCGGCGCGACGCCGCGCACAAGGAAGTGGCTGTAGGCCTCGCCCATGCCTTCCCAGCGAAAGCCTTCCGGGTGCCATTCCGAAGGGAAGCTGGGCGGCGGCGGGCCGCGGTAGCGCAGCGGAGAATGCGGGGTGAGGGCGAAGCTGAAGTTGGTGATGCCGCCCGTCAAGCGCGCCGGGACGCTGGCGGCATGCAGAAACACGGGGTGGCTAACCACCCGCGAGCCCCAGTTGAAGATGAGGCCCATGACGGCAGGCTTGGGGGGCGTCAGCGCGGCGAAGCGCAACAGCGGGGCGGCCTCACTGTCGAAGGCCCGGAAGGCGCCCACCAGCGGGATGGCCAACAGGAGGGCCACCGCGGCACCAAGCCCGAGGAAGAGCGGCCGCAGCGGGCGCGCCAGCGGGGGAACCGAGGCGGCCACCAGCGCCGCGGCGAGGTGGGCGTAGCGCGTGTTGAGGTAGTAGATGGCGCCGCGAATGTCGAAGGGCAGGGTGAAGTAGAGGCCCAAGGCAAGAAGGCCCAGGCCGAGGACCCGCAGCCGGGCGATGCCCTGCTCGCGCGTCGTGCCCCGCGCTCCGGAGAGGGCCGCCAGGGTGGCGGACCCCCACACCACGGCCACCGCCAACAGGGCCCAGCGGTCGGAGCCATCGCGCAGCTGGTTGGCGAGGACCTGGGGCAACTCAGCCAGGTTTTGGGCGAACGGTTTGAAGGCCAGGTTTTTCTCCGAGAAGAGCGGCCCCCAGGCCTTCCACGGCGCCCCTTCGGCAACCTCCGCCGGGGCTAAAAGCCGGCCCGCGCCCCAGACGGCGAAGAGGGCCACCGCAGGCAAGACGCTGAGCATCGCCGGCAGCCGGGCGCGCAAGCCTCCTTGGACGGGGGTGGTGAGCAGCAGCCAGGGCAGTGCCAGGGCGAGGAAGACGAAGGCCTGCACGTGCATCAGGAGGGCGGCCACCAACACCGCCGCCTGGGCCAGGGCCCACCGGCGGCGTTGCGGAGAGTCTTCCAGGGCCCGGAGGAAGCAGCCGCAGGCCAACAGCGCCAGCGGAAGCGACGCCAGGTAGTTGATGAAGCCCCAGCCGAAGCTGTCCCCGTAGCTGAAGGGTAAAGCCAACAGACTCGGCCAGCGCGGACGGCCCAGCGCGCGCAGCAGAAAGGCCGTGCTGAGGGGGAGCCCGGCCACCACCAGGGTGAGGAAGCAGCGGTTGGCCAATTCCAATGGGACCAGCCAGTTGAGGAGGGACACCAGGTGGTAGTAGCCGAGGTAGGGGGTGAGCTCGCCGCGGGCGGCGAAGACCACCGGGTAGAGGGTGGTGGGGTCCGACAGCCGGTGCAGCGCCGAGATGAGCGCGAGGTGCTGGGGGAGGTCCGTCATCGGCAGCTGCCGCGCGGCCCACAGGGGCAGCACCCCGAAGACGAGAGCCAGCCCGTAGACAGCACGACCGAAGCGAGGGGGCATGCGCTACCGCTTGCGGCTGACGAGAACCGGCCAGCCCCGGGCCATCGACTCGCGGAAGAAGGCAGCCAAGGCGCGTCGGGCGACATTCACCGCGCTGTGGTGCGGGTCCATCAGCGACTGCTCTCCCAGCGAGCGCGTGCGAAGCAGCTGCACCGTCTGGCCGCAGTGCTCGCAATGGATGGCCACGTCCCGAGCCAAGGCCACGGGGACGGCGTAGCGGGTCCCGCACTTCTCGCACTTCCACACCAGCGCGCGCTCCCCGTCGGTGTCGACCGCCATCGACTCCAGCTGGTCTGCGGTGCGCAACAGCGCGGGTAAGTCCGCCGGTGGCCGGGCCAGGATGATGGAGGGTCCGGCGTCGGCAGCAGGCGCCGCGTAGCGTTCTGATTCCGCCAGCAGCTGCTCCAGTCGCTCCGGCAGCCGCTGGTCGCGAAACTCCGCTCCGGTGATGGCCCGGTCAACCGCCCCGACGACGGCCGGCAGCTCCGGCTCGAAAATGCGGTCCGCCGGAAGCAGCTGGGGCGGCGCCACCAACAGGTGCGAGGGAAGAGAGAAGAAGCGGGTAGCCACGGGCGTGACGGAAGGCATTACCACAGGGCACCGCACCAAAGGCCAGCCGTGCTTAGGACCAGGCCAGCATCCTCGCCAGGGGCGCTCGGGCCGCCTCCAGCAAGTCAGCGGGCATGGACAGCTCCGGCGTGCGCTTGCGCATGCATTGGACCAGCTTTTCCAGGGTGTTCAGTTTCATGTGCGGGCACTCATTGCACGCACAGCCATTGTCTGGAGGCGCCGCCAGGTACGTCTTCTCCGGCGCCCGCTTCTGCATTTGGTGCAGGATGCCCACCTCGGTCGCGACGATGAAGGTGCGGCAATCGCTGTGCAGCACGTGCTCGAGGATGCCGCGGGTGCTGCCGACATAGTCGGCATGGCGCAGGACGCTGGCCTCGCATTCCGGGTGGGCCACCACCTGGGCGTCCGGGTGCTGCGTCTTGAGCTGCACCAGGCGCTTCTCGCTGAAAATCTCGTGCACCATGCAGCTGCCCGGCCACAGCACCATTTGCCGGCCGGTTTGCTTCATCACCCAGCGGCCGAGGTGCTGGTCCGGGGCGAAGAGGAGCGGCCGGTCCTGGGGCGAGCGGGCCACGATGCGCGCCGCGTTGGAGGAAGTGCAGATGACGTCGCTCATCGCCTTCACCTGGGCCGAGCTGTTGACGTACGTCACCACGAAGGCCCCCGGATGCTGGTCGACAAAGGCCCGAAAGGCCGCCGGCGGGCAGCGGTCCGAAAGGCTGCAGCCGGCCTTGAGGTCCGGCAGCAGCACCAGCTTCTGGGGGTTGAGGATTTTGGCCGTCTCGGCCATGAAGTGGACGCCGCAGAAGACAATGGTGTCGGCATTCGTCTTGGCCGCCTCCTGCGCCAAGGCGAGGCTGTCCCCGACGAAGTCCGCGACGTCCTGCACGTCGCTGTCCTGGTAGTAGTGGGCCAGGATGACGGCATTCAGCTCCCTCTTGAGGCGACGGACCTCCGCTTCCAAGTCCAGACTGTCGAGTGCGATGGCCATGGCGGGGCGATTCTTCGCAGTGCCTGTAACGCCGCTCGCCGCTTGACGCCAGGGCCCTGGGTGCGACGCGGCTTTTGCGTCAGCGGGCCGGCTGGGCTTCTGCTACGACGCTGAGGGCCGGCTCCCTTGTAGCCCCAAAGGGAAGCCGTCGCCCCAGAGGCCGCATGACGACCGCCACCGCCGCCGTTACCGCGTCCAGCGGGAAGGGACACCCCCGCGGGCTGTACCTCCTCTTCTTCACCGAGGCCTTCGAGCGCTTCCAGTACTACGGGATGCGCGCCTTTCTGGTGCTGTACTTGGTGGACGCCACCCGGGGCTTGGGCTGGTCGCGCAGCCAAGCGCTGAGCCTCTACGGGACCTACACCGGCCTGGTGTACTTGACGCCGGTGCTGGGGGGTTACATCGCCGACCGCTTTCTGGGGCAGCGGCTGTCGGTGGTGCTGGGCGGAACGCTGATGATGCTCGGCCAATTCCTCTGCGCGCTGAAGTCGGCGCCGACGCTGTACGCCGGCCTGGCCGTCCTGGTGGTGGGCAATGGCTTCTTCAAAGCCAACATCTCCACCATGGTGGGGCAGCTGTACGCGCCGGGCGACCGGCGACGCGACAACGCCTTCACCATCTTCTACATGGGCATCAACCTGGGAGGCTTTCTTGGACCCCTCATCGCCGGGGGCTTCGCCGAGAAGGTCGACTGGTCCTTCGGCTTTGCGCTGTCCGGCTTGGGCATGGCCATCGGTGTGGCCACCTTCCTCGCCTTGAAGGGCAAGCTGCTCCCGGGCATTGGAATCCTCAAAGAAAAGCCCTCGGCCAAAGAGGTGAGGCGCTTCCTGACGGGCCTGGCGGTGGCGGCGGTGGTGCTGGCGGCACTGGCCTGGCTTGCCGTCAAAGGGCCGCTGGCCGGTCGTGTGAATTGGGACGTGGTGCTGCTGTGCGCCATCGTCGGGACGATGCTCGGCTTTTTCCTCTACCTGGTCTTCTTCGGAAAGCTGAGCAAAGACGAGCGCGACCGGGTCATCGTCATCTTCGTCCTGGTGCTCTTCGTCGTCTTTTTCTGGGCGGCCTTCGAGCAGGCCGGTGGCCTGATGAATCTCTACACCGACACCAAGGTCGACCGCAGCGTCTTCCAGTGGACCGTTCCCACCACCTGGTTCCAGTCCGTCAACTCACTCTTCATCGTCATCTTCGCGCCGCTGTTTGCGATGATGTGGACTTGGCTCGCCAGTCGCGGCAAGGAGCCGCACACGGCGAGCAAAATGGCGATTGGCCTGCTGCTGGTGTCCGCCGGCTTCGTCCTGATGTACGGCGCCGCCAGGCAGAGTGCCGCCGACGGCAAGGCGGCGCTGCTGTGGGTGGTCGGCGCCTACCTCTTCCATACCTGGGGAGAGCTCGCTCTCTCCCCGGTGGGGCTGTCGATGGTGACCAAGCTTGCCCCCGCCCGGTTCGCCTCGGCCCTGATGGGGGTGTGGTTCCTTTCCAACGCGACGGCCAACAAGCTAGCGGGGATGCTCGGCGGCGCTGCCGAGCGCGTCGGCGACCAAACCATGTTTGGAATCATCGTCCTCGGCACGGCCGCCGCGGGTCTGGTGCTGCTGACGCTTTCCGGTACCCTCCACCGGATGATGCACGGGGCGGAGGACGTGACGGTTGCGCCGGCGGCTGCGACTTAGGTCCTAGGGGCGCGAGGCCGACGTCACCGCTGGCTGCAGCGTCTGCTCCAAAAAGTCGAGGACGGCGCCAAATTCCACGACCCGGTTGGCCCGCTTGGCTGCCCCATGGCCTTCGTCGGGGAAGATGATGAGGGGGCTCTTGATGCCCCGCTTCTCCAGCGCGTCATGCATCTGGATGGCCTCGCCCACCGGCACCCGCGGGTCATTGGCGCCGGCGATGATGAGCAACGGTGCCTTCACCCGGTCGATGTAGGTGATGGGCGAGAGCTTGATGAGTGCGTCTTTGTCCTTCTCGGGGTCCCCATATTCGTTGATGCGCAGCGCGCGCCGGTAGGGGGCGGTGTTGTTGAGGAAGGTGACCAGGTTAGAGATGCCGACGATGTCCACCCCGGCATCGTAGGCGCCGGCGAACATCGTCATCCCGATGAGGGAGGAATAGCCACCGTAGCTTCCGCCGAAGATTCCAAGTTTGGGGGCTTTGCCACCGACCGCCCATGCCGCCCGGATGTACTTCGAGCAGTCCTCGATGTCGGTGATGATGTTCAGCCGCTTCGGTCCATCGTCGGCGTGGAACCAGCTCTTCCCATAGCCGTCGCTGCCACGGACATTGGGCTGGACGTAGACGAAGCCTGCGTCCACAAAGAGTTGCCCCAGGGGGTCGAACCTGGGGGTGGACTGCCCCTCCGGGCCGCCGTGGAATTCGACGACCACCGGGCAGGGCTCGGTGCACTTCAGCGGACGGCGGACCAGCATCGGAATGTGCGTCCCGTCTCGGGCCGGGTAGGAGTCGAGTTTGGCGCGCACCACGAGCGAGAGATTCACCTCCGGCGCGCTCGGCAACTGCCACTGCGTTGCCTTGCCAGTCTTCAAGTCCAAGACGTAGCCGATGACCGGGGCAGTGCCGGTGTCGACACTCACCGTGGCATAGCGGCCGTTGGCGCTAAACGCCGACGGAAAGACGCGGTCCGCGTCCGGCAGCTTGGGAAGGCTGAGGACTTTGAAGGACCGTGCGTCCAGGCTGTGCAGGCGCAGGAAGCCGTCCTCATTGACGGTGTACAGGATGCGGGTGCGCGGCTGGTCAATGAGAAAGTCCGAGACGTCGTACTTCATCTCCGGCGTTACCGGCTCAAGCGTCCCCAGGCGCCACCGGTAGAGGCGCCGGAACTCGCCCAGCTTCGGAGTCAGGATGAGCACCTCGTCGTCGGCCGCTCCGTAGAGGGCCGCGTATTCCTCGCGCTCTCCCTGACCGATGATGGGGCGAAGCGTCTTTGGCCCCGGGTTCCATTCGTAGACCTCACTCACGGTGCTGCCCAACTCCTTGATGAGCAGCAGCCGGCCATCGGGGCGGTGGTCGGCCACAAACCACAGTCCGTCCTGCTCGAAGACCTTCTCCTTGGTGCCAGTCGCCTTCTCCCAGCGGTAGATGGCGTAGGAGTCGGCCTTGACGTCATTGGCGCGGAAGTAGACGTAGCGCGAGTCGTCGGAGATGAATTGTCCTATGGTTTGCACCCGCGGGAGGTGCTGAATAAGCCCCAGCGGGCCGCCCTCGGGCGACTGCCAGTACAGCCCGGGGTACTCCGCCCCGCCCTGGTCTCTCTGAATCAGCAGGTAGCTGCCGTCGGGGGCGACGTCCACCAGTGTGGTGCGGTCCTCCCCTCCAGTCAGCTGGACCGGGAAGCGCTGGGGGCCGTCCAGACGCCACAGCTGGGAGGTGCCGGTGACCGTCCAGCTGAAGAACAGCCGCTTGCCATCCGGCGAGACGATTCCTGGACCCGGCGAGCGGACGTCGAGCATCGACTGGATGCGCCGACTGACCGCAGGCGGAATGGTTGGCGGCGCGAATTTGGCCAGCACTTCCGCGGAAACGCTGCCGGCCCCGTGGCCGGTGTAGGACGCTGTGGCGGCCGGGGCAGAAGCGGGCGCAGGCGGAGGGGTTTGCGCCAGCGTACCCGTCGCCACGAGGAGCAGCGTCACGCGGCCGAAACCGGGGGCCCCTGCCAGCAGTCGAAAACTGTTCAGCATAGAGGCCTCAAGAGGCTGGGACGTCCAGGGGCACGCCCCCCGGGGAAAGAAAGCCTCACCGTGCAAGCGTGTGCGCGGTCAGGCGTTTCACAGACCATCCAGCAAACGTGCGTCGATTTCCAGAAGAGAGTTGACCACCACGTCGGCCAACTGAAAGCGGGCGTCCTCCCGGTGGGCCGCTTCGGGGACGGCGATGACGTGCATGCCGGCCGCCCGCGCCGACGTCAGCCCATTCACTGAGTCCTCCAGCGCCACGCATTCTTGAGGGCTGACCCCCAGTCGGCGGGCGCAGGTCAGGTACACCGCTGGGTGAGGCTTGCCGTGTGCTTCGCCTTCGGCGGAGACGGTCAGTTCGAATTGGCCCAGAAGCCCGAGCTTTTCCACCACCCGGTGGATGAGGGAGAGGGGCGAGGAAGAGGCCAAAGCGAGCCGCATCCCTCGGCTCGCAAAGACGCGCAGCGACTGCGGCACGCCCGGCTTGGCCTCGGCGTGGGCGAGGATGAGGCGATGCGCGGCGTCGGTCAGCCGCGCCAGCACCTGCTCCGGGGGCAGTCCCTTCCACGGGAAGCGGCGGTACCAGTGGGCCACCGCCTCGTCCAGCCGCATGCCCGTCGTCTCGCGCGCCAACTCGGCCGTCAGCGGCACCCCGACGTCCCCCAGCACCTGGACTTCGGCCTCCACCCAGTACGGCTCCGAGTCGAGGAGCAGCCCGTCCATGTCGTAGATGGCGGCGCGGAGCACTCAGGCGGACTCCTGCTAAGCGGTCGCCGAGGCGGAGGCGCGAGTGCGCTCCGGCCCTTTCGCCCCCAGCGGCTTGGCCAGGTACTGGCCGGTGAAGCTTTCGGGGTTGCGGGCCACTTGCTCCGGAGTGCCGGTGGCCAGCACCCGTCCACCGGCCGCCCCGCCCTCCGGCCCCAAGTCAATCAGCCAGTCGGCGCTCTTGATGACGTCCAGGTTGTGCTCAATCACCACCACCGTGTTGCCGGCGTCCACCAGCCGGTCCAGCACTGCCAACAGCTTGCGGATGTCTTCGAAGTGAAGCCCGGTGGTGGGCTCGTCCAGAATGTAGAGGGTCCGCCCGGTGGCCACCCGGGCCAGCTCGCGGCTGAGCTTAATGCGCTGGGCCTCTCCGCCGGACAGGGTGGGGGAGCTCTGGCCGAGGCGCACGTACCCGAGGCCGACGTCCTCCAGAGTCCCGAGAATTCTTTCAATCTCCGGGTGGGCGGAGAAAAGCTGGCGCGCCTCGCGGACACTCATCGCCAGCACTTCGGCGATGTTTTTGCCCTTGAAGCGGACCCGCAGGGTAGCGTCGTTGAAGCGCTTGCCGCCGCACACCTCGCAGGGCACATAGACGTTGGGCAGAAAGTGCATCTCCACCAGCTTCACCCCGTCGCCTTCGCAGGCCTCACAGCGGCCGCCCTTGCGGTTGAAGCTGAAACGCCCCGGACCGTAGCCGAAGGTGCGGGCTTCCTGGGTGAGGGCGAAGACGGCCCGGATGCTGTCGAAGACTTTGGTGTAGGTCGCCGGGTTGCTGCGCGGCGTGCGGCCGATGGGGCGCTGGTCGATGTCCACCACCTTGTCCAGCTGTTCCACCCCCCGCAGCGCCCGGTGCCGCCCGGCCACCTGGCGCGAGCCGTTCAGCTTCTGGGCCAGCGCCGGGTACAGCACTTCGTTGACCAGGGTGGACTTGCCCGCGCCGGACACCCCGGTGACTGCCACCAGCAGCCCCAAGGGAAATTCAACGGTGACGTCTTGCAGGTTGTGGGCGCGGGCCCCCTCCACCACCAGCTTGGCAGCGCCCGGCGGACGGCGGCGCGCCGGGACGTCAATGCGGGCTCGGCCGCTGAGGTAGGCCCCGGTGAGGCTGGCCGGGTTGGCAATCACCTGCTCCACCGTCCCTTGCGCCACCACCTGCCCGCCCAGCTCCCCTGCACCCGGGCCAAAGTCGACCAGGTAGTCCGACTCGCGCATCGTCTCCTCGTCGTGCTCGACGACGATGACGGAGTTGCCGAGGTCCCGCAGCCGCTTCAGCGTCGACAACAGCTTGCCGTTGTCCCGCTGGTGCAGCCCGATGGACGGCTCGTCGAGGATGTAGATGACGCCCGTCAACTCACTCCCCATTTGGGAGGCCAGGCGGATGCGCTGGCTCTCCCCGCCGGAAAGGCTGGTCGCGCCGCGGTCCAGCGTCAGGTAGCCCAGGCCGACGTCCACCAGAAAACCGAGGCGGCTCTGGATTTCGCGCAACAGCTCGCGCGCCACCAGCTCCTCCTGCGCTGACAGCTGCAGCCCAGCGAGAAAGGCGCGGGCCTCGGCCACTGTCTTGCGTGACAGCTCGACGATGGTTTGCCCGTGGACCTGCACCGCCCGCGCCTCCTGCCGCAGCCGCTCCCCCTGGCAAGTGGAGCAAGCCTTGGGGGAGAAGAATTTCAGGTAGTACTTCCGCATGCCCTCGCTGTGGGTGGTGCGGAAGCCCTTCATCAGCTTGTTGAGAATTCCCTCCCACTCCATTCGCCAGCCGCGGACGGTGAAGGACTTGCCGGCCGAGCCGTGCAGCACGATGTCCCGCTCGCGTTTGCTCAACTTCTCCCAGGGCGTGTCCAAGTCCAGCTTGAAGGCGCGGGCCAGCTGCTCCACCAGCTCCGCCGTCCAGCCCTCGCCCTTGCCCATGCCGGTGGCCCAGGGCTCCACCGCGCCCTCTCGGATGGTGCGCCGCGGGTCCGGCACAATCAGGTCCGGGTCCATCTCCGGCCGGGTGCCAAGCCCATTGCAGTCCGGGCACATGCCCAACGGGCTGTTGAAGCTGAAGGAGGCCGGGGTGAGTTCGGCGAAGGAGAGGCCGCAGTGGTGGCAGGCATTCAGCTCGGACATGACGCGCTCAGAAGCCCCGGACTCCTCGGTGACGATGAGGATGCCCTTGCCCTCCCGGAGCGCCGTCTCCACGGAGTCGGTCAGGCGGGCCCGCACCTCCGGCTTCAACACCAGGCGGTCCACCACCAACTCGATGGTGTGCTTGGCTTTTTTGTCCAGCGCCAGGTGCTCCTCGAGGGGGTGCACCTTCCCGTCAATGCGCGCTCGGGCAAACCCCCGCCGAGCGGCCTCGGTCAGCACCTCCCGGTGCTCGCCTTTGCGGTCCTGCACCAACGGCGCGAGAAGCATCAGGCGGCTGCCGGCCGGAAGCTTCATCACCTCGTCCACAATGGCCTGCGCCGACTGACGGCCCACCCGACGGCCGCACTGCCAGCAGTGCTGCACGCCGATGGAGGCGTACAGCACCCGGAGGTAATCATGCACCTCGGTCACCGTCCCCACCGTGGAGCGCGGATTGTTGCTGGCGGACTTCTGTTCAATGGAGATGGTGGGCGAAAGGCCGCGCAACGTCTCGTAGCGCGGCCGCTCCAGCTGCCCGAGGAATTGACGGGCGTAGGAGGAGAGGCTCTCCACGTAGCGGCGTTGCCCTTCGGCGTAGAGGGTGTCGAAGGCGAGCGAAGTCTTCCCCGAGCCGCTCACCCCGCTGAAGACGACCAGCTTCTTCTTCGGCACGTCCAGCGAGACGGACTTGAGGTTGTGCTCACTGGCGCCACGGATGGCGATGACGTCGGGTTCGGCCATGGGGCACCGCTCACCAAATAACAAATTCCCCCACCCCCCGGCACGGCAAAGGGCGGCTTCGATGCTAGAGAAGGGTGCTTGGGAGGGGTCCCCTGTTTATCGCCGGTGTGGGCGACATCCACGGCCGCATTCACCGAGTGCAGGGGTGGCTGCGCGAGCTGGAGGAGGCGCGCGGCCAGGCCCTCGACGTGGTGTTTGCCGTGGGCGACGTGGAGGCCTTCCAAACGGAGGGCGACGTCCGGCGCAAGGCCACCAAGCGCGCGATGCCGGCCGAATTCGCCGAGTACGCCCGCGGTCCACGCACCCTGTACCGCCCCATGTATTTCATCGGCGGCAACAACGAGGATTTTGAGGCCCTGCACGCCCTTCCCGAGGGAGGCGAGGTGGCGGCGGGACTGCACTACCTGGGACGGGTGGGCAACCGGCGCTTTGGCGGCCTGGAGGTGGGCTGGCTCTCCGGCATTTACGCCCCTCGCCACGTGGAAAGCCCACTGCAGGAGCCACGGACGCCCGCCACCCAGAAGCAGGCCGGCTACTTCCGGACGTCGGAAGTGCAGCGGCTTCGCCAAGCCCCGGCCCTCCAACTCCTCCTGGTCCACGAATGGCCCCGCGGCCTCTTCCAGCGCCTCTCCGGCCGCCCAGTGCGCCCGTGGATGGGAAACCCGGTGACGCGGGAGCTGGTCGACACCCTGCAGCCCAGCTGGCTTTGGTGCGGCCATTCGCACGAAGCCCTGGCGGCCACAATCGGCCACCCAGGCGGGAAGAAGACGTACGTGGCCTGCCTTGATGAGGCCACCAGCAGCGGGGGCGCCATCTTCTGGATGGAGTGGGAGGGACCGGTGGCCAAGCTGGCCGGTTGGGGCACCAGCGGACGGGTGACTTGGAAGCGCGGCGAGGCCTGGGGCGCCGCGCAGACGCCCACGGACTGAGGCGCCGCCCAGCCCGTCGGGGTTTCGCCCCGCGGTGCCGGGCCGGTGGAAGGCCGGTGGCTTCACTTCCCCTTTTGTTGTCCAATACAGACTTCGTGGCGCCGTTTGGGTTGCCGCCCCCCCCTTTTGTCCCCGTTGCCTGGAGACCCCATGCGTCGTTTCCCCCTCCTGCTTCTCCTCTCCCTCCCTGCACTGGCTGCGCCCTCAGAGGAGGCGCTGAAGCAGACGGTGGAGACGTACCTCAGCACCATTGACGTGCCCATTTCCGACGCACGCTGGAAGGCGCTGGGCCCGGACGCTGCGCCGCTGTTGGCTTCCATTGCCCTAAACGACGCGCTGCCCTCCCGCCGGGCGCGCGCGCTGCGCGCCCTGGCCTTGGTGGACGCTTCCCGCGCGGCCCCCATCGCCACCGCAGACGTGGCCGATGTCACGCAGCCGCTGGCTGTGCGCACCGCGGCCGCTCGCGCCGTCGCCCTGACGCTGCCCGCGGCGCAGGCGGTGGGCGTGCTGCGGCCTGTGTTGGCCTCCGCTGGCGTCCCGCTGCAGCGACGGACAGCGGAGGCGTTGGCTTCGCTGGGCACCGAAGGCTGCGCTGCGGTGGTGGCCCACACCGCCACCCTCAGCCCAGAGGCGCGAGGCGCTTTCGCCTCAGCGCTGGCCCGCTGCCCCGGACAGCCCGTCCCATAACCCACTGGCGGGCCTTCCCCGCGGGGCCTGGCCGACGGCCGGTTCCCCCCTAGGTCCGGGCTGTCAGGCCAGGCCCATACAGGGGAAGCCGGCCATGGCGGACATGCAGGGACAGCTGTTGTGGGTCAGCCCCGTGTCCGGTGGCCGGCGCCCGCCGCGGGGCGTACCCGAAGGGGCCACCGTTTGGCCCCTGGAAGAATTCGTCCAGAGGCTGGCGGCCGACGGCCCGGACGCGCGCCGCACGCTGGACACCCTCGGCTGCTGGCTGGCGGTGGCGGTGGTGACGGAAGCCAGCGGCGCGCTGGGCGCGTCTGACGTGGAGCGCCTCTCCGGCTGGGCGGACGCCGTCCAGGAAGCGCGCCTTGGCCGCGTCCGTGCGCGGCGGTTGGAGGTGGTCGCGAAGCAAGTCGGTGGGGCCGCCACCGAGCGCCTGCGCGCGGTGGCCGAGGCCCTGGAGGCTTATGAAAGCCTGCTGCACCGCCGCGGCTTGGCCGACGCGGCCGGGCAGTGGGACGACGCCCGCGCAGCCCTGGCCTCAGCGGAAGCCTGGCCGCAGGCGCTTGCGCCCTTTGGGGCCCTGCACCTGCGTCTGCACCCGCCGTTTGCCGCAGTGCAGTTGCAGGCCGTGGTGGCCCTGGGCCGGCTGGCCGAGCGCGTCGGGCGCCCGGTGCGGTTGGAGGTGCTCGCCACTGGCGAGGCCACCCTGGACGCAGCACTGGAGCCGCTGTTTGTGGCCTTAGAGGCCCACGCCGAGTTGTCGCCCCTTCTGCTGCAGCGGGAGTTGCCTCCGGACGGGGCGCCGCTGGCCCAGGCCGTGGAAACCCTCGGCCGGCCGGCGCCCGAGGGCGGTCCGGTGCTGGCCTTTAGCGCGGCCACCGCGGACGCCGCGGCGCAGGTGGTGGCCCACCAGGCGCGGGCGGCGGTACGGGCTGGTGCCTCGCCGGCCGACTGTGCCGTCCTCGTCCCGGAGGCGGGCGCCGCCGAGGCGACGGTGGCGGCCCTGCGCGCCGCCGGCCTACCCGTGGGGACACGCCCGGCGCGGACCCTGTCTTCCACGGCAGCTGGACGCTTGGGGGTACTGGCGGCGCGCCTGCAGGACGCCGCCTTCCCAAGAGAGGAGGTGGCGTGGCTGTTGGCCAGCGGGCTTCTCCCCGCGCTGCCGCCCGGCGCGTCCAAGGGAGCGCTCGCGCTTTTGGAGAGGGCCGGCGTCCGCGACGAGGCCCTCGGTGGCAGTGGTGGGCGAGGGGCTTACCGGGAGCGACTGCAGGCCCTGGCCCGCCGGGGCGGACGGACGGAGCGAGGGGCCGAGGTGCTGCGGCTGCTCTCTGCCTGCGAAGCCCTCTTCTCCGTGCTGCGCGCACTTCCGGCCCAAGCCACGCTGTCCGCACACCTCGACGCCTGGCAGCGTGCCCTGTCCGCCTTGGGCTTCTGGGACGCCCCACCGGCGGCGCCTTTTCCCGCCGGGCCGCCTGCGGACGCCGCGTGCCGCGTGCTTGCCCGGGAGGCGCAGGCCCGGGAGGCCTGGCGGGCCCTGCTGCGCCAGGCGCGGGGGGCCCTTGCGGCGCTGGGCACCGGCGGCCCCCTGATGAAGCGCTCCGGCTTCGCGGCGTTCCTCTCCCAGGCCGCTGCCGGCCACCGTTTGCCACCGGAGGCCGGGCACCCGGGTGGGCTGCCCGTCCTCCTTTATGAGGAAGCCGTCGAGGCGGGCCCGTTTGCCTGGCTGGGCGCGGTGGCGCTGGCCGAGGGCCGCTTCCCGCGTCCGCTGGCCCGTACCGGGGCCCTGACGGACGAGGACCGGCACCACCTCAACCGCGCGTTGGGGCGGGACGCCTTTCCCCTCCGCTACGGCTCGGCGGACGTCCGGCCGCCGGCGGCGCTGGCCTTGGACGGCTGGCGTCTCGGGGTGGCCCTCGGCCGCGCCCACGCAGCAGCGGTGGGCTTCGCGCGCGACGACGGCTTCCAGGACGTTGCCGCAGCGGCCTCCTTCCTCGAGGCCTTCGCCAAAAGCGCTGGCGTGTCTCGGGTGGACGTCCCGGACGCTGCGGTGGTGCCCCTCGTCCGGACTGCCTCCGAGGCGCAGCTTCGGGAGGCGGTGGCCCTGGCCGGCACCGCGGACGTCCCGGACGCTTGGGCCCGTGCCCTTTTCGACCGGCTGCAGGAAGGCTGGCTGGTGGAGGCCCGCGCACTGGGCGCCATGGAGGCCGAGCGCCTGCGCGCCTTCCTTGACCCGGAGTTGCCCAGTGGCCGCTTCAGCGGGGCTGTGACGGACGCGGACCTGGCCCCCGCGCTGGCCCAGGCCTACGCCTATGGGCCGGACTCCCCGCTGTCCGCCAGCACCCTGGGCAAGTTTGGCCGGTGCGCTTTCCAAGGCTTTTCCCACAGCACGCTTCGCCTCGAGGCCCCGGAGGCGCCGGGCGAAGCCCTGGATGCGCGAGGACAGGGCAGCTTCTGGCACGCGGTGCTGGAAAGCCTGTTGCCACGGCTTGCGTCCGCGGGCCTTCTCGGCCGGCCTTTCCGGGACGTGCCGACGTCGCTGGTGGAGGCAGCCTTGGACGACGGGGCCCGCGTGCTTCAGGCGCGCTTTAGCCCAGGCCATCCGCGCCTCTTCTCCCTGGCGCGCGAACGCGCGCGGTGGATGGTGCGGCGGGTGCTGGACGCCCCCCACCACGGCCTGCCGTTTGCGGGGCTGGCGCCGGTGGAAGTGGAAGCCACCTTCGGGCGGCCCAGCGCCCAAGAAGGCTGGCGCGAGGTACGCCTGGAAGCGGCCCTGCCGGAGGAGACGGAACTCTGCCTCACCGGGACGGTGGACCGGCTGGATGCCGGCTCGGCCGCAGTGGGCGTGCTGGACTACAAGGCCAGCCGGCGCCGGGACGCGGCGCGCGAACTCCTCATCACCGACTTCCAGCTGCCCTTCTACCTGTGGGCCGTCCGCGCGCGGGGCGAGACGCGGCCGCTGCGCGCCGGATGGCTGGTGCTGAAGTCCGGCGAATTCCAGCCCTTCGAAGTGCCCTCCGGCCAGCCACTGCTGCTGGCCATGGATGGGCCCACCCGGGCCCGGGCCCAGGCGGAAGGCCTGCCCAACCTGGCCAACGCCGTGCACCAGCTTGTCCAGCACAGCCGCCGCGGGGACTTTGGGGCGCGCCCGGTGGACTGCGGGTTTTGCCCCTATGGGGCCCTCTGCCGCATTGGCGCCCGGCGCAAAGAAGGCGGACGGTGAGCGCAGTTGCCCTGCAGGAGGTGTTGGCGCGCAACACCTGCCTCTTCGCCGGCGCCGGCGCGGGAAAAACCCATGGCCTGCTGACCGCGGCACTCGGCCTACTGGCCGGCGCCGGGCCCCGGGAGCCGCTGGCCCCGGCGCGGCTGTGCCTTCTCACCTTCACCGAAAAGGCCGCCGCCGAGATGCGCGAGCGACTGCGCTGGCGCGTGGAGGCGTTGGCCGAAGGGCGGGCCACGGAAGCGGAGCTGGACAGCGCCTTCGCCGCGCAGGGAAGGCCTCCGCCTCAAGCCTCCTTTTGGCGCGCCGTCCAGGCCCAACTGGACATGGCCACCCTTTCCACCTTCCACGCCTACTGCGCCCGGCTGTTGCGGCAGGCCCCGCCGGGCAGCCCCATTCCCGCGGCCTTTGAATTGCTGGGCGAGGAGGATGCCCTGCAATTGCTGGTGGACACGGCCGAGCAAACCGTCCTGGACGCGCTGGACGCCGGAGATGCCGAGGTGGAGGCGCTGTGCGCCCAGGGCGAGTTGCGCGGCACCGGACGTGGAAGCGGGCTGTTGGAGCACCTGGTGGGGACCGCCGTGCGCCTGAGGGAGGAGGGGCAGAGTGCCCTGGAGGTGGCCGTCGAGACGCCGGAGGCGGCCGGCGCACGGCTGGCGGAGGCGGTGGCCCGCGCCGAGGGCCTTGTGCAGCGGGCGCTGCCCTTGGCCCTTCAGGCTTCGGATGAGGTGGCCGGGACGCTGCAAGCTGCGCTGGACGTCCTCCACGGACTGGACGCCGACGCCCCACCGGAGCGCCTCGCCCGATTGGAGGCCCTGGCCGGCGCACTTCCACGGGCCGGACGCAATGGACTGAAGGACGTCCTCCACGCCGTCCGTGATGCGCTGTTGGATGGCGCGCTGGAGGCCCCCGGCGTCGCTTCGGCCTACGCCGGCTGCCGGGCCGTCCCCCACGAGGCCACCCTGCGCCGGTTGTGCGCCCAAGTGGAGGGGGACTACCGCACCCGGCTTCGCCGGGCCGGGTGCGTGGACTTTGCCGAGTTGCTGCTGGCGGCCCGGGACGTGCTTCGGGATGAGGTGGGCTTCCGGGCCAGCGCCCAGGCGCGCACCGGCGCCCTGTTGGTGGATGAAGTGCAGGACACCAACGGACTGCAGCTGGAGCTGGTGCTGCTGCTGGCGGAAGCCCGCCAGGGAGGCCCCCGCCCGCTGGCCAAAAACCGCGCGGCCGTGCTGGCCCTGCCGCTCGAGCCGGGCTTTTTGTACGCGGTCGGCGACCGAAAGCAGTCCATCTATGACTTTCGCGGCGCGGACGTCTCCACCTTCGCGACGCTGGCCGAGAAGGTGGTGGCCGAAGGAGGTGCACGGGCCTTCCTCGGCGACAACCGGCGCTCTCAGCCGGCGCTGCTGCATGTTTTGAACGCCGCCGCGGCGGCAGCGCTCCCCCCCGCGGCCGCCCCGAGAGACTACGAAGTGGTGTTCCGCCCGGAGGAAGACGCTCTTCTGCCAGTGCGCCCCCAAGTGGGGCCTACCCGCTGCGTGGATGCGCTTCCGGTGGTGAGCGCTGGGCGCGGCAGCGGCCGAGAGGCCGAGGCCGACCTGCTGGCGCGCTGGCTGCACTTTCTCCTCTCGGACGCCGCGCCCGAGACGGTGGTGGAGGCTGGCCAGCTGCGGCGAGCGCGCGGCGGGGACGTGGCCATCCTCCTCCGCAGCTTGAGCGGCCTCGAGGCCTACCGCGCCGCCCTGCGCACCCACCACGTTCCGCACCGCGTGCTGCGCGAACTGAACCCCTACGCTGCCCCCAGCGCCCTCGACGCCGCCGCCCTGCTGGGCCTGGTGGCGGACCCCTCCGACGCACTCAGCCTGGCAGTCGTTTTGCGCTCGCCCTTCGTCGGCCTTTCGGACGCCTCAGTGTTTCGCCTGGCCGAGACCGGCCGCCTCGCTGCCTCCTCGCTGCTGAAGCCGCCCCCGCGCGGGCTCCCGGCCGACGAGGGGGCGCGGTTTGCGCGCTTCTCGCTGTTGCTGCAGCGTGTGCAGACGCTGCCGCTTCAGCTTCCCTCGGCGGAGTTGTTGGAGCTGTTTTGGGAAGGGACCGGCTACCGCACTGCGCTGGCCGCCGGGCCAGAGCCCGAGGAGACGCTGTCCGCCTTGGTGCCCGTGCTTGCCTTGGCGCGCCGCTGGGACGCGGGCGCCCGCGGAGACGCCGCCGGACTGGCCAGGCGGCTGCGGGTGCTGGCCCAGCAGACGGTGCTGGGCGGAGCGCGCGGCGTGGAGGAGGCGCGGGCCGGGGACGCGGTGCAGCTGCTCAGCATTCACGCCGCCAAGGGGCTGCAGTGGCCGGTGGTGTGTGTGGCCGACCTCTCCACCACCGGCGTCCGCGCGCCGACCGACAGGCTGCTGTTGGACAGAAGCCTCGGTCTGGCCTTCAAACCCCAAGGCCCCTTGGACGCAGAGCCACGGCGAACGCCGCGCTGGGTCGCGGTGCAGGCCGAACTCAAACGCCGAGACCGCGCCGAAGCCGGACGCCTGTTGTACGTCGCCTTCACTCGGGCGCAGGACCGCCTCATCCTCTCCGGGGGTGGCCCCTCGCCCGAGGCTTGGCGCAACCGCCTGGCGCCGGCCCTCGCAGAAAAAGACGTCGCCGCCCACGTCCAGCAGCTGCAGCCGGAGGAGATTCCAGTGCCCGCCCCGCCGCCACCGCCGCCGGCGGAGGCCGAAGGCGCGCTGGAAGGGGGCTTGGCCGAGCTGGTCCGTGTCCGGACGCCGCTGCGTCCCAGCTGGGAAGGGCTGCCGCTGCGGGCCGCGGCCCTTGAGGACTACGGCCGCTGTCCGCGCCGGCACTGGCTGCTGCACCAGCTGGGCCTTCCGCCGCCGCCGGAAGACGTCGTGGATGCGTCCTGGGTGGAGGCGCTGCCGGCGCGGCATCGCGCAGCGCGCGGCCGGCAGTTGGTGGCGCTGGCCGCCGCACTGCCCAAGCAGGCCTGGGCCGCCGGCGTCGGTGACGCCCACGTTGCCCCGCAGCTGGCCGTCCTCGGGCTGTCCTTGGGAGAGGCGCGGGCGCTGAACCTTCTTGGCCCACTGCGGGCGCTGGCGGCCACGCGGGCGCTGCAGGAGGCGACGCACGCCCCCGGGCCTGTCTCTGCGGCCGAATTCGTCCTCGCGGTGGGGGGAGCGCGGCTGTCGGCGCGCTCACCCCTCGGCTGGCAGGTGAAAGGCGTGCTTCACCTCCTCCTGCTTGCGCCGGGAGCCCCTCCGCCGCTGGGCCTCGCCGCCTTCCCGGTGGCGCTGTCCGTGCTGTGGCATGCGGCGGCGCCGAAGGCCCCCAAGCGCCGGGTGGGGCTTTCCTTCGTCGACGGGCCGGACGCGGAACCTCTGTGGTTGGACCATCCGCCGCTGTCCACGGCCGCTCTGGCCGAGCAGCTGCAGTCGCTGCTGGACGCTGCCGGGGGCCTTCCTCCAGTGCAAGTGCGCGAGCGCTGCCAGGCGCTGGGGTGCCGCTTTGTGGAGCGCTGTCACGCTGGCCAGCCTCAGCTGGTGTGAAACGTGTTTCTTCTTTGGACGCGAAGCGCCGTCGGGCCCCTGGGGGGCTCCGCCGAGCCGCGAGGGAGACAGCCGGAACAAGGCGGCTGGCCCTACCCCTGCCGCCTCGGGAAAGTCGAACGTCAGCTTCGCGGCGCGCCACTGGCGCGGCCCCGAGTCCGGGCCCGGCGGAGGCGGACCGCAAGTGCCACCACCAGCCCGGCCACGCAGACCAGCTCGGCCACGCCAGCAGGCTGACGGGCGTCTTTCCTCCGTGGCGTCGCCTCTCCGTTGCCGAGCAGGACGAAGGCGGACCAGGCGGCCGGTGCGGCACCAGCAGAAATGCGTGCGCGCTTCGCGGCGGCGAGAGAGGCGGCCAGGGAATTGCCGTTTTCCAGCGCCGAATAGAAGTCGTCGAAAAACCTGGAGGAGTCGGTGTCTCGGACACGCTGCAGGGTGCCCACCACGGCTTGGGCGCCGGCGGCGAGGAAGGGGCGGCTCAGACTCATCAGCCCCTCGGAACGGCGAATGGTGCCTGCCAAGGTGCTGCAGGAGGCCAGGACAACCGTCTTGTCTTGCAGGCCAAGCCTTAAAATGTCCTCGACCTGCAGCAAGCCGTCATCCTCCGCATTGGCCGAGGCCAGCACAATCGCCGAGCGCTCTGGTGCGGCCGGGTCGACGAGGGAATGGGTGGCGAAGTGCAACAGGGCGAAGGGGGCCAGATTCATCGCCAGAAGCGCCGTCTTGGAGGCGGCGGCCCCGGAAATGAGGCGGCTTCCGTGAGGGAAGGCTCGCACCGCCCGACGGCCTTCGGCGTCCGCCTGTGTCAGCGCTTCCAGGTGCGCTCCACGCAAAGACATTGCACTCGAGGCGCCGCTGGCAAGCTGCGGGTTCATCAAGACCAGAGCCAGGGCCAGGCCTGCTGGCGCGTGTGGCCTTGTCCTCAAGGCGAGCCAGATGGCCGCGGAGGGAGCGAGCGTCAGGGTGAAGCGCTCGGCCAAATACCCCCCTTTGGGGGCCATCCACAGCGCGTCGAAGGGAAGCTGGTGCAACGGCCCGTCGGGAATGAGCACCAGGTCCTCAATTTCGGGCGGCAGTGACTCCACCACCTGCTTCATCAGCGCGGTGTACAGCAGGGCGCCTCCAGGGACGTCGGAGCCATCGCGGCGGCCCAACATTTGCCGGAAGAAGCTCACCGGTGTTTCGAGCGCGTCTGCGTTGGGGATGGACACGACGCGAATCGCCGAGCCCGTGACAATGGTGGCCCACGAATGGCCATTGGCGAAGGGCGCATCCACCCGCGCACTTGGGCTCCACACCTGAAACGAAATGAGTGCTTCGTGAGGCGACAGTTGAGTCTGAATTGTGGTGAGGGACGGGGGTGCGTCTTCTGGGAGGGGCAGGTTCCCCCCTCGGGACCGAAGCTCGAGCAATTGGCTCTCGCTCGTGCGGAGCTCCTTGACCGCTGCCAACTTGCCAGCCACCGAGGAATGTGGGTCCAGGAGCAACTCGTGAGAGGCGAGAATCTGCCGCGACAGCTCGGTTTCGTCTCGTTGCGAGAGCCGCTTGGCCCGGGTGCGAGAAAGCACATCCTCCAGGAGCGCGCGGGCGCGCATTCGCTCGGTGATGGAGAAGGCGAACTCGACATCCTTTGGGCCAACGGCACCCAAATGTGGGTCGAGCGTCAGCCCAGCCAGCAACTCGTAGTCGTCCGCCAGCGTGTCCGCGTACCGAATCCGAACCTCGATGTCCTCCTGCTTGGCTCTGAGTTGCTCCATCTCTTTGAGCGATGCGTCAGCGGCGGCGACCGCCTCCTCGCGCCGGCCAGACTGAAACAGCACATAAGCCCGGGCCAGCACCGCGTGCGCATGGTCCCAGACCTGGCCGTGGTTCTCGGCGCGCTGGATGGCCCGGTCGATGAGAGCGAGCGCCTCCAACGGCCGCTGCGGGGGCGCGTCGACGAGGTTTCGAGCGAGAAGCCACTCGGTGACGTAAGCGAGCTGGAGACCCCATCCTGGCGCCTGTGCATAGCGGGCGAGGTTTTCCTTGAGGAGGCGCGTCGACTCCTCGGTGGGTCCAAGGAGGAGGGCGAGGGCTTCCGTGGTGCGCAAGGTTCCGGTTCCACCAATGGTTGTCTCTAGGTGGAGGGCTCGCTCTTCATCGAGCGCACGGCGGAGCGCGCCCTCCGCGGCGGCTCTGTCCTCCCGCCCGCGCAGGGCCAACTCGACCATCGCTTCGGCGAGACTGGCCAGCGCAATCGCATGCATCCTCGTGCCGGCTGCACTGTGCTTCAGGGCGTCGGAAGAGAGGCTGTATTCCTGGTCAAAATTCAATCGCTCGTCAGCGAGCCGTTTCCTCGCCTCGAAGAGTTGGCTACTCAACCAAGGCGGGTCGTCATTGGGAATCGCGTCGAGTCTCGCCGTTGCGCGCTCGGCGCGGGCGGCCTCATCTTTGAAGATGGAGAGGCGCAACCAAAAAAGTTGCACCAAGCGGCGCAGGTGGTTGTTGGACGACTCCTCCGCCACCAGTTCGGCCTCGGTGAGAAAGCCTTCCGCGGTGCCATCGCAGTGCTCGTGCACGAAGCACCGGTTGGCCGCCAGCGAGGTCAGCGAATAGACGCGCCCAACCGGCTCGCCTTCCCGGCGAAAGCCTTCGGCAGCCAGGAGGAATTCCCGTTCGGCAACCACCTCGCCGGCGAAGTCCCGCACCAGCGCCAGGTAGAAGCGCGGCCGCGGGTCGTCGGGCTGCAGGCGCACCAGCCGCTCGAGAAGGCGTTTCACTGCTGCTCCCTCTTCCCGGCCCACGGACAGAAGGCACTGGTACGGGCCGAGCGCCTTCGGCTGCCGTTGAAGCTGGGCACGGCAAGCCTCAAGCGGGCTTTGCTTCTGTTGTCCGCCGTCCTGGGCGGCGAGCAGGGAAAGCAGAAGCCCGAGCATCCGCGCCAAAAGTCCACCCTTCTGAACCATCGAGTGTAAGCGTCCTTCATCAGAAAGACAGCGCGGGGACTCCCCCCGCGTTAGGCGTCCAACGGGGCCGGCGCCGACAGCCTGCCTGCACGCGGTGGCGGTGGTGCTGCCGGGCCGTCTTGCAACCGCACCCAAGTTGCCGCGACACACCGTCGAGTGACGTCAAAGTTGATGGCCGGTGGACGGACGACGCGCTTGAGCTTCAGGGGCAGCGGCGCAGGGATTCGGCCGCCTGTCGATGCCGGTCCGCAACGGGCAACCGGAATGCACCCGCCCCAGTTGCCGGCACCCCCCGGCGCAGGCTGGCGGCGGACGCGGGCAGGGGCCCGCCCTCTGGGTGGCACGTTGTCACCCGCGGGCCCTGGGACTATAGGCCACAGCACCGATGCCAAACGTGGTGGTGGTGGGCGCCCAGTGGGGCGACGAGGGCAAGGGCAAGGTGGTCGACTTGCTCACCGAGTACGCCCAGCTGGTGGTGCGCTTCCAAGGCGGCAACAACGCCGGGCACACCCTGGTGGTGGGCGGGCAGAAGACGGTCCTGACGCTGATTCCGAGCGGCATTCTTCACGGCAACAAAACGTGCGTCATCGGCAACGGCGTGGTGCTGGACCCGGCGGTGCTGGTGGCCGAGCTGGCCTCGCTGCGGGCCTCCGGAAAAATTCATGCCACCACCCAGCTTGTCCTGTCCGAGGCGGCCCACGTCATTTTCCCCTGGCACAAGCTGCTGGACGCGCTGCGGGAGAAGGCCCGCGGCCAGTCCCCGATTGGCACCACCGGCCGGGGCATTGGCCCGGCGTACGAGGACAAGGTGGCGCGGCGTGGGATTCGGGTGCGCGACTTACTGCGGCCAGAACGACTGGCGCAGAAAATTGAGGAGCGCCTGGTGTCCGCCCGCGAAGAATTGGCCGCGCTGGCGGCGCGCGCTGGGACGTCGGCTCCAGTGCTGGACGCAGCGGAAATTGCACGCACCGCCGCGGCCCACGGTGAGACGCTGCGCCCCTACGTGAAGGACGCCTCACTTTTCCTCGCCGGGGAAGTGGCCCGGGGCTCGCGCATCCTCTTCGAGGGGGCCCAAGGGACGCTGTTGGACGTCGACCACGGCACCTACCCCTTCGTCACCAGCAGCAACACCGTGGCCGGTGCCGCGGCGGTGGGCAGTGGACTTGGCCCCACCGCCATCGACACGGTGGTGGGCATCAGCAAGGCGTACACCACCCGGGTGGGAAGTGGCCCCTTCCCAACCGAGTTGACCGGGGCGCTGGGGGACAGGCTGCGGGCGGTGGGGGAGGAATACGGCGCCGTCACCGGCCGGCCCCGACGCTGCGGTTGGCTGGACGCGGTGGTGCTGCGCTATGCGGTGCGCGTCAACGGGCTGTGGGGGCTGGCCTTGACGAAGCTGGACATTCTCTCCGGCCTGGAGCCGCTGCTCTTGTGCAACGGCTACACGCTGGACGGGCAGCTGTTGGCGGAGTTGCCCACCGACCCCGACGACTTTGGCCGGGTGACGCCGGTGTACGAGGAGTTGGCCGGCTGGAGGGAGCGTCTCGGCGGGGCGCGCAGCTTCGAGGAATTGCCGGCGGCGGCGCGCTACTACGTCCGTCGGGTGGAAGAGGTTGCGGGAGTGCCGGTGGTGTGCATCTCGGTCGGCGCGGACCGCGGCGAAACCATTCTCCTGAAAAACCCATTCGACGCCTGAAGGGGGCGGGGAAGGGCGACGGCCATCGCCAGCGCCCTGCACCCCCCCCCCGGAACGGCAATTCGTCAGACGGCCGGGTGGGCCTGGGTGACGGCCGTCTGGGGAATGGCGCCGGTGTACGCGCCGAGGAGGGCGCTCGCGCCACCGAGGCCGACGACGAAGAGGATGCTCCCGGCCACCAACAGGCCCAAGGCCTTGGAGTGACGGCTGGAAGCGAAGAGGGATTGGGTGGCCATGACGGGACTCCAGGGTTGGCCCCCAGGGGCCGTTTCGCCCAAGGGGGGTGCGACGCCCTGATGGAGTTGCATCGGCGAGGCCAACCGAAAACCCAAGCAACCTCAGCCACTTCACCAAAGCGCCACCCAGCGGCCGTAGCCTCGGCGGCAACGGCCACGGCGATGCTGTTGCTTCCGGCGCACCTATGGGCGCTGCCAGCCGGGCGCAGGCGGGGGTATGAGGGGTTTCGCCGGAGCGACCAGGGGCTAGCGGAAATGGGCCGCGCGCGCCAAGTCGGCGCCGTGGACGCCCCCCCCCTGGGTCGGTGGGTGACGCCGGATGGTGTACACAATGTCGGACGGGTGAAGCCATGAGACAGCCGAGCGAGCAACCAGGAGCAAGCCTGACGGCGGAAATCCAACGCCTGTGGGAGTTGCAGGCCAAGAAGCGCTGGGCCTTGGCCCAGTCCACCGCCGCCGAGCGGCGCGCCCGGCTAAAGCGCCTTCACGCCGCCATCGAGAAGCACCGTTCGGCCATCGACTTGGCGGTGCAAAAGGACTTCGGCAAGGCCCCCGAGGAGACCGACCTCACCGAAGTGCACATTGTGCAGGATGAACTCGGCTACGCCGTGCGCAACCTGGCCGACTGGATGCGGCCGGAGGTGGTGGATGCGCCGGTGCTGTTGGCCGGCACCTCGAGCGAGGTGCGCCGTGAGGCGCTGGGCCAGGTGTTGGTGCTGGCCCCGTTCAACTACCCCTTTCACCTGGCGGTGCTTCCCGTCGTCTCGGCAGTGGCGGCAGGCAACGTGGTGGTGTTGAAGCCCTCGGAAAAGACGCCGGCCACCGCCGCCATCATCCGCACCGTCCTGGCCGAGGCATTTCCCGAGGACGAGGTGGCGGTCATCGAGGGCGACGCCCAGGTGGCGGAGGCCCTGCTGGAAATGCCTTGGGACCACATCTTCTTCACCGGCAGCACGGCGGTGGGGAAAAAAGTCATGGCCGCCGCCGCCAAGCATCTCAGTGGGGTGACCCTCGAACTGGGCGGGAAGTCGCCGGCCTTGGTGGAGCGCTCGGCCAACCTGCAGCGGGCGGCCCTCACCATCGCCCACGGCAAATTCATCAACGCTGGGCAAACCTGCGTGGCACCGGACTACGTCCTGGTCCCCGAGGAGCTGCGCGACCAGCTGGTGGCTGAGATGCGCAAGGTGGTGCAGCGCTTTTATGGCGAGGACGCCAAAGCCAGCCCCGACTATTGCCGCATCATCGACGAGCGGGCCTTTGGACGGCTGAAGGGCTACATCGACGCCGCGGTGAAGGCGGGTGCCAAGGTGGCCTTCGGCGCTGAGGCGGATGCGGCGACGCGCTACCTTGCGCCCACCGTGCTGGTGGACGTGCCAGCCGACGCGGCCGTCATGCAGGATGAGATTTTTGGCCCGGTGCTGCCAGTTCTCACCTACAAAACGGAAACCGAGGCGGTGAACTTCATCCGCGCGCGCCCGGCGCCGCTGGCCTTGTACGTCTTCACCGGGAGCCGTCGTGACGCCGACCGCGTCCTGGACGGCACTGCGTCCGGGGGCGCCTGCGTCAACAACACCGTTTTTCACCTCGCCAACCCGGACTTGCCCTTCGGGGGCGCCGGCCCGTCCGGCCTCGGCAACTACCATGGGCGCGCCGGCTTCCGGTGCTTCAGCCACGAGCGCTCGGTGCTGCGCCAGCGAGGAAACCCGCTGTCGCGCTTTCTGGCCCCGCCTTATGCCGGACGGATGAACCGTCTCACCGCCCAGCTGGCGCGATGGCTGGAGTGAACCATTGGCGCGCGCGGTAGCCCGAAGGCCAAGGCGGCCGGCGGGCAACAGCTGCTGGGCCCAGGCGCGTTGACACCCAAGTCAGCTGCGGGCTGAAGTCCCCTCACACCATGGCCACCGCCGTCATCCTCGACGCCGTGCGCTCGGCGCGCGGCAAACGCAAGGGAAGCCTCGCCAACGTCCACCCAGTGGACCTCGCGGCGCAGGTGCTGCGCGCCGCCCTGGAGCGAACCGGCATCTCCAGCGAGGCGGTGGATGACGTCGTGCTGGGCTGCGTGACGCAGGTCGGCGAACAAGGCCTCAACGTCGCCCGGGGCGCCGTCCTTGCCGCGGGGCTTCCCATTGGCCTGGCGGCGAAAACCGTGAACCGCCTGTGCGGCAGCGGGCTGCAGGCGGTGGACGACGTGGCCTGCGCGGTGCTTTCCGGCCGGGCCGAAGTTGCCATCGGCGGCGGCGTGGAGTCCATGACTCGGGTGCCGCTCGGCTCGGACTACGGCGGCGGGGAGGGGCCCACCAGCCCAGGGCTCCGCGCCCATTTCCCAGGCCTGGTCCCGCAGGGCCTTTCGGCCGAGCTGGTGGCGGCCCGCTGGCACCTCTCGCGGGGCCAGCTCGACGAATTCTCGGCGGAGTCGCAGGCCAAGGCGGCTCGGGCCCAGGCCGAGGGACGCTTTCTGAGGGAGATTGTCCCCATCCGCGTGCCCACCGAGGACGGCGGCCAACGCCACTTCCAAGTGGACGAGCATCTGCGGCCTCTCACCACCGTCCAAACGCTGGCAGCACTGAAGCCGGCCTTCCAAGAGGACGGAGTCATCCATGCCGGCAACTCCTCCGGCATTGTGGACGGGGCAGCCGCGGTGGTGGTGGCCTCCGAGGCCGCGGCAAAGCGACTGGGCCTTTCGCCCCGGGCCCGGATTGTCACCTGCGCCGTCGCTGGCTCGGACCCCGTCCTGATGCTGACCGGCCCCATCCCGTCCACGCGCAAAGCCCTGGCGCGCGCTGGCTGGCGGGTGGAGGACGTCGACCTCTGGGAAATTAACGAGGCCTTCGCCCCGGTCCCCATCGCGGTGGCCCAAGAGTTGGGCATTGCCCCCGACCGCATCAACGTCAACGGCGGAGCCATCGCGCTGGGCCATCCGCTGGGGGCCACCGGTGCCATGCTGCTGGCGACGCTCCTCTCGGAACTCGAGCGCCGAGGGCTGCGCCGCGGCGCCGTCACCCTCTGCATCGGCTACGGGATGGGGATTACGCTTCTCATCGAGCGCACCTAGCACCCGCGTCGCTGCCGTCGGGGTTTTCGCGAGGGGCGTCGCTCTGAAGGCCGTGGCCCACTGTTGGTTGACGGCGCACAGATGCAACAAGCCCTACCTTTCCGGTATGCCCCGGGGCAGCTGAGAGTCCCCTCGGCGTTGGCCTTGGAGGTGGCGAGGGATGTTGGCGGCGGCACTCGTCCTGGCTGCACTGCTCGGCGCCACCCCGGTGTCGCCGCAGGCGCGCGCCGCTTTCCAGCGCGGCGAGAAGGCGCTGGAGGCAGGACAGCTCGACGAGGCCGCGGCTGCTTACCAGGAGGCGCTTTCTTCCTCGCCACAGTATGCCGAGGCACTGAATGGCTTGGGCAGCGTACTGTTTCGTCAAGGCAAGCGGGCCGAGGCGATGACGAAGTTTCAGGCCGCCATTGCCGCCGACCGGGGCCTCAAGCTGGCCTACTTCAACCTCGGCTACGCGGCGCGGAAGAACGGCGACTTCGCGGTGGCGGCCCAGGCCTATGAGACGTACGTCAAGCTCGACCCGACCGACGCGGACGGCTACTACGGCCTCGGCGAGTCCTACCGCAACCAAGGCAGGGCCGAGCCGGCGGTGCGCGCCTTTGAGAGGTACCTCTCCTTGGAGAGCCGTCCCAGCGAACAGCGCTGGGTGGACAAGGCCAAGGAATACGTGGCGCAGCTGAAAGCCCAGCTGGCCGCTGCGGCCGTGCCGGCGGCCACCTCCACCGTGGCGGCGGCACCGGCCGTGTCTTCGACGGTCCCGTCCGGGTTGACTGCTGCTGCCTTCATCTCCGAGGGGGATAAGGCCCTGCGCGCAGGCAACGCCGCCGCCTCCGTCCAGTCCTACCAGAGCGCGCTCCAACTCGACCCCACCAGCGTGGAGGCCCTCTTCAAGCAGGGCAACGCACTGGCCAAGCTGGGGGACTACCGCTCGGCCATGGAGAAGTGGGAACGAGTCGTGCAGTTGTCCACTGACCCGGCGGTGCGCAAAAGCGCCCAGGAAAACGTGGACAAGGCCCGCGCCCGGCTGGCTCGCGCCGCGGCCGCGCCGGCGGATGGAAGCCCGCAGACCCGGGCCCGCGAAGCCTATGAGAGGGGCGTCCGGCTGGTGCTGACGCGCGACTATCCCGCTGCCCTGCAGGCACTGACCGAGGCGCTGGCGGCGGACCCCACGCTGGCTGTGGCCTACACCGCGCGGGGGAGTGCCAACGTCGGCCTCCGCCGCTTTTATGAGGCCGCTGCGGACTACCAGGACGCGCTGCGGCTCGACCCCACCCGCGCCTCGCCCCTTTTCGGGCTGGCGGAAGCCTACCGGGCGCTCGGCCGAGCAGCCGATGCGCGCATTTATTACGACCGCTACGCCGCCTCGACGGCAGCGGACGTGCAGAGCGCGCTGCAGGCCACGGCACGGACGAAGTCCGCTGCACTGGCCAGCCAAGGCAACCCAGCGCCGCCCGCTGCCCCCTGAAGGGCGGGCCGTTTCGGGGATGGCGCCGCCCCCAGCCCTGGCATTACCCTTGTTGGGTGGAAGTGCGCGGGGCCAACCAACGTGAAGTGTTTCGGCCAGCCCCCATCCTCGCCGTGTCGATGGGACTGGCTGGTCTGTTGTGGGTGGCGGTGTTGGTCTACCTGTTGACGTTTCAGGGCGTGCCACTGAAAACCTTCCTCTCGGCGCTCTTCTTCGTCGCCTTCTTCGGCGTCAGCCACGCCTACTACGCGCGCGCTGCCATCGAGGTGGACGCAGGCGGCGTCACCTACCGGGGCATGGTGCGCACCGAGCGCTTCGCCTTCGGCGACATTCTCCATTTGGACGTCTGGCCCGGGCCCGTCACCGTCTACGCCATCCGCGGCAAAGGCCGAGGCGTGCACTTCACCAGCTTCTTCGCCCACCACCGGCGGCTGGTGGCGCTGTTGGTGGAAAAAGCGGCTCTCGCACCCCAGCGTTCCTGAAGGCCGCTGGCCTTCAGCAAAAAGTGGCGCCCCCGGCATGGGGACCGCTGTCGCACAGCAGCGCCCGGCGCCAGGTAGGGTAAACCTCCAGCTGCCATGGGCCGACTTGTCACGGGTTTCTTCCTGGTGCTGCTGACCGCCGGCTGCCGCGACGAGCAGGCCGGGCCGAAGGCGCGCGCGCCCGGGGGCGCGACCGAGGGTGCGCGTCCCTCCGCATTAACTTTCACCAGCGGCGCCACCTTGGGCGATGGAGCGCTGCGCTACCTCGGTGCCCGCCTCGCTCCGGTTGGGCCCCCGCCCGGTGCGCCGGTCCGCGTGACGAACCTGTTTGTCCCCCTCCGCCCGCTGCCCGCGGGCTTTCGGCTCTTCGTCCACCTGGTCGACCCACGCACTGGGCAAATGCTGGCCAATGAAGACCATCCCCTCGCCGCACCCCCGGAGTCCTGGCCGGTGGGCAAAGTGTTTGAGGACACCCACGACGTCACCCTGCCTTCGGGCGTTGCCTCGGCGCGGATGTTGCTCGGCTTCTGGCGGGGGGACGAGCGGCTCGCGGTGGACCAGCTGGCCGCTCAGGACGGGCAAAACCGCATGCTGGGGCCCCTCTTGGAGAGCCTCTCCCCTGGGCTTCCGGAGTACCACGTGGTGCGGGCCCGGCCGCCGCCCGCCATCGACGGCGTCTTGGACGACCCGGCCTGGGCGAAGGCGACGGCCGTCAACCTGGTCAACAGCCTGGACGGCAGCCCAGCGCGGGTCCGTACCACCGCCCGGCTGCTGTGGGATGACCAGTACCTCTACGTCTCCTTCGACTGCGAGGACCCCGACGTGTGGAGCACCTTCACCAAGCACGACGACCCGCTCTACACGCAGGAGGTGGTGGAGATTTTCATCGACGCCGACGGAGATGGTCGGACCTACAACGAAATCGAAGTCAGCCCGGCCAACGTCGTCTTCGACGCGTACTTCCCCGAGCGGCGTCAGGGGATGGACCTGTCCTGGGAGTCGCAGGCCCTCACCGCCGTCACCGTCCAAGGCACCCTCAACGATGCAAGCGACATCGACCAGGGGTGGCGCGTCGAGATGCGCATCCCCATCGCCCGGCTGGCCGCGGTCCCCAACGTTCCCCCCCGCCCGGGAGACCGCTGGCGCTTCAACCTGTACCGACTTGAGCTTCACGGGCGCAAAGAAGTGGAAGGGCTGGCCTTCTCCCCGCCGCGGGTGGGGGACTTTCACGCCCTCAACCGCTTCGCCTGGCTGGTTTTCGAGTGAGGGCGGAAGCTGCCTTCCCGGCCGAAGGCCCCCGGGCGTGGGCCGCTAGGGGACCGGCGTGCGCTGCTGGGCGAGTGCCGCCATGGCCTCGGCGCCGGCCGATGCAAGCTGGTTGAGCAGCGCCTCGGCTTCGCTATTGCTCGCGCCCCGCCCGAGGGCGTCCGCCAACTCGCCGGAGGCACGCACCACCTCGCGCGCGCCCAACGTGGCGGCAATGCCGCGCAGGGCCTGGGCGCTGTGCTCCGCGGTGCGCCAGTCCGACTGGGCCAGGGCGCCGCGCAGTCCGCGCAGCCGCGCCGGACATTCCTTCAGGAAGGCGTCAATGGCGTCGTCGGCCAGCGAGGCGCCCCGGTTCCCGGCCAACGCTTTCAGCTGCGCCAGAACCTCCAAGTCCAGTGGCCCAGGCGCGCTCACCCGTCCTCCGGTGCCGGCTTTGCTTGGCCGCTTGTCCGTCGCTGGCTGCTGAAACGTCCCACGGCCCCGGTAAAAGCACGCGCCGTACCAGCCGAAAAATACCAACAATTCCGCTGGTTGAGAGTTTCCCAAGCGGGTCGGGGTCCAGGGGAAGCGACGGTGGAAGTCCGAAGCGACCCTGGGGGCCCAGCCGCCCGCCCAACCACTGCCTAGCTTGGAAGGGGAAAGGCGGTGAGGCCCGAAAGGTGGTTGCGTGAAGGACGCCCGGGGGCGCCACCCGCCGCCTCGGCCCGACGGCGCACGAAAGACGAGAAGCTAGTGTTTTCGCTTCCACCCCGTCAAGGGAACGGGTTGTTTCTTGGTGCAACCTATGGTACTGAAAGCGCTTTCCCTACATCCGCCGCATTTGACGGCAGGAGGCAGTCGCGTCCGTGCAGACCAGCTTCAAGACAGGCGACAAGGCCGTTTATCCCGGCCAGGGCGTGGGCGAGGTGATGGGCATTGAGCACACCGAGGTCGCCGGCCAGCGCCAGTCGTTCTACGTCCTGCGCATCCTGGAGAACGGCATGCGCATCATGATTCCCATCAACAAGGTGGGGTCGGTTGGGCTGCGCGAAATCATCAGCGAGGAGGACGTCGAGCAGGTGTACGCCATCCTCCGCGAGAAGGACATCTCGGTCGACTCCACCACCTGGAACCGCCGGTACCGCGAGTACATGGAGAAGATTAAGACCGGCTCCGTCTTCGAGATTGCCGAAGTGCTCCGCGACCTCTACCTCTTGAAGGGGGACAAGGACCTCTCCTTCGGCGAGCGCAAGATGCTGGACACCGCGCGCGCGCTCCTCATCAAGGAACTCTCGCTGGCGAAGAATTGCACCGAGGACGCCATCGAAGCCGACCTCAAGAGCATCTTCAACATTCCCTAGCTTCACACACCGGGCGCGGCCCGCCCGCGCCCGTCCTTTCCCCTTGCAATGCGGGTCCCCCAGCCCCGTGACGCGCGCATTGCCGAGTTGGAGGCCCGGTTGCGCGCAGGCCGGGCCTCGTTGGTCCGGGCCCCGGTGGCGCTGGTGTGCCTTCTCGGCGCGCTTTACCTGCTGTACCGCGAGCTTCCGGACGTCCTTTACGCCCTGTCGCCGTCGGAGCCACTGACGCTGGGCCGCGAGGGCGACTACCGCTTCGAGGCGCTTGCCTCCAACCGCTTCGTCCAAGTGCACGGAAGCCCAGCGGCCACCGCCTTCTGGGGACAGGACCGACAGGGGCCCTTTGTGGTGGTGGGCCTTCTGGACACCCCGCTGCTCGTCCGCCGGGCGCCGGTGCCGTCCGAGACCTGGATGGCCGGCCGCCCGCCGCCGCCGCCGGCGCAGACGCCGTTTGCCGTACGCGGTCGGCTGTTGCGGCAAACCCAGGCGCCGGCCTACCGCGACGCCTTCCTCGGCGCCCGGGCGCTGCCTGGGCTGCGGCCCGTCAACGGACAGCTGTGGATTGTCCTTGAGGGCGAACGCCCTCGCCAGGACTGGGGCGCGGTGGGGACGGCCGTCTTTCTGCTCGTCTTCGCCGCCCTGAATGCCTGGTTGTTCAAGCACGCGCTGCGCCGACGCTCGGGCGGTCGGCCGGCTTAGCGGGCTTGGACGGCGCTCTCGGGCGGCCGCGGCGGGGGGCTGGATTGAAAGTGGGCCAACCCAAGCGCCAAAAGCGCTGCCAGGAGAAAGCCGATTGCCCCTGCCAACACCGCCACCTGCCACAGGCGCTGGCGGCTAAGGCCGGGAGACCAGGCGTCGGGGTGGACGTCCAGTTCCTCCGCACCGCTGTCCTGGGCACCTGGCCGTCGCAGACGCAGGACGGCCGGGCCAATGTGGATGCGCTGGCCCGGAAGCACCTCGCGCTCCGCGGAGAGGCGCTCCTCGTCCAAGTAGGTGCCGTTCTGGCTGCCCAGGTCCTCGAGGAAGAACCGCTCGCCCCTGCGCTGCAGCCGTGCGTGGCGGCGGCTGATGGAGGCGTGGGGAAGCCGCAGGTCGGCGCTGCTGCTGCGGCCTAGCACCAGGCTGCCAGGGGCAATCGGCAACAGCTGACCGGCGCCCGGCCCCCGCTCGGCGTAGAGGAAGACTTCGGAACTGTCGGCCCCGAGGCTACTGGCGGCGGCGAAGCCGCCGGCCAGCGCAGTGTCGCGGGCGCGTGAGCGGCTCCGGCCCGGCTTCAGCGCCGGGTAGGTGGTTACCCGCTGCGGCTTGGGGTCATCGGCGCGCAGCGGCGTGGCGTCACGTTCATCGAAGGGCAACTCGCCCTCGTCCGACGTCTCATTGTCGTCCGGTGGGGTGCGAGGGCGCGGCGGACGCTTGGGGTTGGGCGGAGCCATGGAGACGCCCCTTCGGGGCGGAGGTTCTAGTATGCAGCCCTGTCTGTCCGAAGGATAGGTCCTGAGGAGGCCGTTTGGCCGCGCCGGAGCCCACCAACCTGAAGCTTTTTAACACCCTGACACAGCGCAAGGAGTCGCTGGACACCCTGCGCCCAGGCGAGGTGCGCCTGTATGTCTGCGGACCGACTGTCTACAGCTACGTCCACCTGGGCAACGCCCGGACCTTCACCGCCTTTGACGTCGTGGTGCGTTATTTGCGCTACCGCGGCTACCGCGTCACCTACGTGCGCAACCTCACCGACGTCGACGACCGAATTATTCAGGCGGCGCTGCAAGCGGGCGAGGACCCGCGACGGCTGGCCGACGGCTATGTCCAGGCCTTTGAGGAGGACGTCCGCGCACTGGGGCTGCTGCAGCCGGATTTTTCGCCGCGGGTGACGGACAACATGCCGGAAATTCTTGCCCTGGTGCAGCGGCTGCTCGACATCGGCGCCGCTTACGCCTCCGGCGGCGACGTCTTCTTCTCCGTCTCGTCCTGGCCGAGTTACGCCAAGCTGTCCCACCGCAACGTTGACGAATTGCGCGCCGGCGAGCGCGCCGTGGCGGGCGAGCACAAACGGGACAGCCTCGACTTCGCCCTGTGGAAGGCAGAGAAGCCGGGTGAGCCGGCGTGGGATGCACCCTGGGGACGGGGGCGCCCGGGCTGGCACATTGAATGCTCGGCCATGGCGGTGAAACTTCTGGGCCAGCCCTTCGACATTCACGGCGGAGGGCTGGACCTCATTTTTCCCCACCACGACAACGAGATTGCCCAGTCCGAGGCGGCGGCCGGGGTGCCGTTGGCCAGGGCTTGGATGCACGCCAACCTGCTCGAGATGGAGCACGCCAAGATGTCCAAGTCCCTGGGCAACGTGGTGCGGCTGCGCGACGCACTGGCCCGGGTGGACGCCGAGGCGCTGCGTCTCTTCTTCCTGTCCAGCCACTACCGCAACCCGCTGGTCTTCACCGACGGGGCCCTCATCGATGCCGAGCGACGGCTTGAATACTTCTATGAAACCCTGGTGCGCGTGGACGAGCGGCTGGGCTCGGCCAAAGCGCACACCGCCGAGCCGCTGGGGGACCCGAGCCGCTTTGTGCGCGCCTTCGAAAGCAGCATGGACGACGACTTCAACGCCGCCGAGGGTCAGGCGCCCTTGCACGCCCTTTTCGGTGAGATAAACCTCCTCCTCGATGGGCCGCCCGGGGCGGACCGCGAACGCGTGGCCCGCACCTTGGCCGAGCTGCGCACCCAGGTGCGGCCCTTCGCCGAAGTGCTGGGAATTTTTCAGCAGCCCCCGGCCCAGTGGCTGCAGCGGAGGCGCGACCGCCTGGTGGAGCGCCGGGGGCTGGACCGCAGCCGAATTGAGGCGCTCATTGCCGAGCGCAGCGCTGCCCGCAAGGGCCGGGACTGGGCCCAGGCCGACGCACTTCGCGATGCCTTGGCCACCTTGGGGGTGGAACTGCGCGACGGCCCGGCCGGGACGACGTGGAAGGTGCGGGACGAGCCATCGGCCGCAGCCGACGCCTGAGGGCACGCGCACCAAAAAAAGCGGCCGAAAGGCCGTTTCCAGGCGGTGGTGCCGTCTCCGGGCTGCGTTAGAAATAAGGGGATGCCCGCCTTTCAGCTTGTCACCGACTACCGCCCCCGGGGGGACCAGCCCCGCGCCATCGAGGAGCTGGCCTCCGGCGTGTCGCGCGGCGATGCGCACCAAGTGCTGCTGGGCGTCACCGGCTCCGGGAAGACGTTCACCATGGCCAACGTCATTGAAAGGGTACAGCGGCCGACGCTGGTGATGGTGCACAACAAGACGTTGGCGGCGCAGCTGTACGGCGAATTTCGCGAGCTGTTTCCGCACAACGCCGTCGAATACTTCATCAGCTACTTCGACTACTACCAGCCGGAGGCATACCTGCCCTCCTCGGACACCTACATCGAGAAGGACTCGTTCGTGAATGACGAGATTGAGCGGCTGCGCCACTCCGCCACCCGTTCTCTGCAGACGCGCGACGACGTCATCATCGTCGCCTCGGTGTCGTGCATCTACGGGCTGGGAACGGCCAGAAGCTACGTCGACTTGGCAGTCCGCGCGGCCCGGGGCGAGGAACTCGGCCGCGACGTGCTGATGCGGCGGCTGGTCGATGCCCAGTACGAGCGCAACGACGTCGACTTTCACCGCGGCACCTTCCGCGTCCGGGGGGACACGGTGGAAGTCTTCCCGGCCTACGAAGAGGAACGTGCCCAGAGGGTGGAGTTCTTCGGGGACATGGTGGAGCGGATTGTGGAATTCGACCCACTGCGGGGGCGAACCCTCGGCGAGCTGGACAAGATGACCGTCTTTCCGGCGAGCCACTATGTCACCGGGGAAGAGCAACGGGACCTGGCGGTGCGCGGCATTCGCGAGGAGTTGACTCAGCGGCTGGCCGAACTGAAGGGGCAAGGCAAGCTGCTCGAAGTGCAGCGTCTGGAGGAGCGCACCCGGTATGACTTGGAGATGATGGAGCAGGTGGGCTTCTGCAATGGGATTGAGAACTACAGCCGTCACCTCTCGGGCAGGGCTCCCGGCGAGCCCCCGCCGGTTCTCCTCGACTACTACCCGAAGAACCTTCTCGTCTTCTTGGATGAGAGTCACCAGACCGTCCCCCAGGTGGGCGCCATGTACCGGGGAGACCGAAGCCGCAAGGAGACGCTGGTGGAGTATGGCTTCCGGCTGCCTTCGGCGCTGGACAACCGCCCGCTGCGCTTCTCGGAATTCGAGCAGATGGTGCCTCAGGCCATTTATGTGAGCGCCACCCCGGGCGAATACGAATTGCAAAAGAGCCACGGGGTGGTGGTCGAGCAAGTCATCCGCCCCACCGGACTGCTCGACCCGGAGGTGGAGGTGCGTCCGGCCCAGAGCCAGGTGGAGGACCTGCTGGAAGAGGTGCGGGTGCGGGCGGCGAAGAAGCAGCGGGTGCTGGTGACCACCCTCACCAAGCGCATGGCGGAAGACCTCACCGAATACTTCGCCGATGTCGGCGTCCGGGTGCGCTACCTGCACTCGGACATCGATGCCCTCGAACGGACGGCCATCATCCGCGACTTGAGGCGTGGGGAATTCGACGTGCTGGTGGGCATCAACCTGTTGCGCGAGGGGTTGGACATCCCCGAGGTGTCCTTGGTGGCCATCCTGGACGCGGACAAGGAGGGGTTTCTGCGCAGTCGGGTCAGCCTCATCCAAACCATCGGCCGGGCGGCACGGCACCTGGAAGGCCGGGTCCTGATGTACGCGGACTTACAGACAGACTCCATTCGGGACGCGGTGGAAGAGACGCGGCGCCGCCGCGAGCTGCAAGCGCGCTTCAACCAGGAACACGGAATTACGCCGGCCGGGGTCCGCAAGGCCATCCTGGACATGTCGCAGGTGCTGTACCGGACGGACGGGTTGCAGCAGGCCCTCCAGGCCGGCGAGGAGCTTTTGCGCCCGGAGGAAGTCAAGGCGCTCATCAAGGACCTCTCTGGCCAGATGGTGCAGGCCGCGGACGCCATGGAATTCGAGAAGGCGGCCGCCCTGCGCGACCAGGTGCTGGTCCTGAAGGACATGGACTTGGGCCTCAAGCCACCCTCTCGCGCGTTGCTTCAGGAAGTCCCGGCACGCCAGGAGCGCTCCGGAGGCCGGCGCCGCTCAGCGATGCGCGGGCGCGGGCGACGCTAGATGAGCCTCCCGGACTGGCTCGAGGAGAAGCTGGAGGCGCTCCCAGCCGGCCCCGGCGTCTACCTGATGAAGGACCACCGGGGGGAGGTCATCTACGTCGGAAAGGCAGTCAACCTTCGCAGTCGGGTGCGCAGCTACTTCGGCCGCTCCAGCGACACGCGCGCTTTCGTTCCGATTCTCGAGGGCCTGCTCGGCGACCTGGAGACGGTGGTCGTCTCCAATGAGAAGGAGGCGCTGCTCCTCGAGAACGAACTCATCAAGCGCCACCAGCCGCGCTTCAACGTCCTCCTCAAGGACGACAAGAATTACATCTGCCTGCGGCTGGACACCTCCCAGGCCTACCCCCGGCTGGAAGTGGTGCGACGCTTCGAAAGGGACGGCGCGCAGTATTTCGGGCCGTATGCCTCGGCCAGCAGCATCCGCGAGACGTTGCGCACCGTGAACCGCTACTTCCAGCTCCGGACCTGCTCGGACCACGTCCTGGCCAACCGCAAGCGGCCCTGCCTTTTGTACCAAATCGGCCGCTGCCCGGCGCCCTGCGTCCACAACGTCCCGCGCGAGGAGTACGCCCGCAGCGTGCACGAGGTGGCCCTCTTCCTGGAGGGGAAAGCCTCGGAGCTGACTGGCTCCCTCAAAGCCCGCATGAAGGAGTCGGCGAAAGACTTGCGCTTTGAGGAGGCGGCGCGTCTGCGGGACCAACTGTTTGCCATCCAGCGCTCGCTCGAGCGGCAGACGGTGGCCTCCAGCGAGCCGGTGGACCAGGACGTCTTCGCCCACTACCGCGAGGCCGACCGCTTTTTGCTGTACGTGCTGTACGTCCGCCAGGGGCGCCTCCATGGGGGCCAGGCCTTCCCCTTCAGCGGACAGGAATTTCCAGACACCGAGTTGCTCCTCAGCTTCGTCAACCTCTACTACGCCCAAGGCAACCTGGTGCCGGATGAGGTGCTGCTCCCCAGCCTTCCAGAGGGCGAGGGGGAGGCGCTGGCCGAGCTCCTCAGTGAGCGGCGCGGGCAGCGGGTCCGTGTCCTGTCGCCGCGCCGGGGCGAGCGGGTGCGGCTACTGGAAATGGCACGGGCCAACGCCGCCCAGGCCTTCCAGGAGCAGCGGCGCTCACGCCAGCAGACCCAAGACGTCCTCGAGCGCTTGACCGACGTCCTCGGGCTGAGCCGGCTGCCGCGGTCCATCGAATGCTTCGACATCAGCCACTTTCAGGGCGCGGCGGTGGTCGGCAGCGCGGTGGCGATGACCGATGGAGAGCTCGACAAGTCACGCTACCGCCGCTTCCGGGTGAAGTTGACGCGGGGGCAGGACGACTTCGCCAGCATTCACGAGGTGGTGGCCCGGCGGCTCCGCCGCGGGCTGGCCGAAGGCCAGCTGCCCGACCTGCTCGTCATTGACGGTGGCAAGGGGCAGCTGGCCGCCGCGCACGCCGCGATGCGCGACGTGGGGGTCACCCAGCTGGACGTGGTGGGCTTGGCCAAGGCGCGCGAGCTGGACGTCGAAAGCCGCGAGGCGCCGGTGGTGCGCAGCCCAGAGCGCGTCTTCGTCCTCGGAAGGCGGGACCCGGTGGTCCTCCGGCAGAACGCGCCGGAACTCTTCCTCCTCACCCGGCTGCGGGACGAGGCCCACCGTTTCGCCATCAGCTACCAGCAGAAGCTGATGCGGCGTCGCAATTTCCTCAGTGTGCTGGAGGACATTCCAGGCGTCGGCCCGGGCCGCAAGCGGGCCCTGCTCAGCCATTTCGGCTCCCTGAAACGCGTGCGCCAGGCGTCCATCGAGGAATTGGCCCAGTTGGACTCGGTCAGCGTGGCGCTGGCCGAGCGAATTCATGCGGCCCTACACGCCACCAAGACGGAAGTCCTGCGGGAGGAGCAGTCCGGGGGCGAGGACGAGGTTCGACAGGCCTCGCTGGAAGACGCCTCGGCGGTGGTGTGCCCGGAACCGGCCATCGATGCGAAGTGAAGAAGAAACAGCTCTTTTTCGGAGCGCTTTGGCCTGGATGCGCTATGAGGGAAACAACACATCCCTGGCCCCGCACCGCGGGACCGGCCCCCCGAAGAGGCTATGGAAGACCCATGCGGATCTACCCCAAGGTGATCCCCGTCATCTCACGTGAAATCGTCCAGCTGTTGATGCAGGACGGCGATGTCGAGATTGAGCCGATGCGCATCGCCGACGCGGAGATGGACCTCTCCGCCATCATGCGTGAGTACCTTACCAACGAGGACCGCGTAAACCAGGCGACCCGCGAGGCCCTGGAGCGACGCGGCTACGACTACAGCAAATTCAACCAGGTGAAGCGCGAGATGGCAGACGTTCGCGGCTTCAAAATGGGCGACGAGGGGGTCGAGTACATCATCAACCAGATGATTGAATTCCTCCTCATCAGCCGCAACGTGGAGGAAGTCTTCGCCCCGGACAATGCGCTGCGGACCAAAATCTTCGCCATCATGAAGCGCCACCTCGACGTGGACGAGGAGATTGACCGTGAGGCGCGGGCCCGGCTGAAGCATCTGCAGGAAGGCACCAGCGCCTTCGAGATTGAGTACAACAAGACGGTGGAGCAGATTCGCCGCGCCCGCGGCCTCATTTAGCGGGCCCCTGGCGCTGGGGCGTCACCGAAGCCGAAATTTGACGCCGTGGGCTTTGCCGTTAGCGTTCCCTCCACTGTAGGGGACATGGCAACCCACTCGACCGCGCTCGCCACATCCACCGCTTCGGCCGACGAGGACCTCAGCCGCCTCGCGGCGGACCAGCTGCGGCGGCACCTGTCGCTGCGCCATGGAAGCGCCGTGCTGGCGGACTTTGTGGAAGAGGACTTGCGGGCCTCGCTGGAGGGCTTGGAAGCCCTCCGCGCTCACCTGGAGGACGTCCTCCGGGCGCTGCTCGCCGAGCGTCCGACGCCGCTGGACCTCCTCGAGGCCTCCGACGACGGCCACGCCCAAGCGGCCCTGTCGGCGTTGGAGGCCAGCTTGAGCGGCCTGCGTCGCCGACTGGCCCAGGCCGCGCAGCGGCTGGCCGTCGCGCCGCGCAGCGCCTAGACGCCCAGCGCGCCCAGCACCAGGCGGACGCCGCCCCCCAACACCAGCATCCACACCGGGTTGATGGCGAAGCGCGACAGGGTGAGGGCGGTGACAGCGGCGATGCCAATTTCCGCGCGGTCCTGAAAGCCGGTGCCGAGGGTGATGGCGGCACCAGCCATCAGCCCCACCACCGCTGGGGTGAGTCCCCGAAGGGCCGAACGCACCCAACGCCGGGAGCGCATCCGGTCCAGCCAACTGCCCAAAAGCACCACCAGCAGAAAGGGGGCGGTGAAGATGGCCACGGTGGCCACCAGCGCCCCGGCCAGCCCCTGCTGGAGGTAGCCCAGGCAGGTGGCCATCAGCAGCACCGGGCCGGGCGTCAGCTTGCCGATGGCGACGGCGTCGGTGAATTGCCGGTCGGTGGCCCAGCCATGCGAGGCCACCATCGCCTTCAGGTGGGGGATGATGGCGAAGCCGCCACCGTAGGCGCCGAGGCCGGTGCGGAAGTACACCACCGCCATTTCCACCAGGTGCGCGTCCAGGCCGCCGGCATGCAGAAACCCCAAACCCACGGCCAACACGCCCAGCAGCGCCGGGGTCCGCACCAAGGGCGGGGGTGTCCCGGTGGGGTGGGGCGCTTCGGGCTCAGGATGGGCGCGGCCCAGTTCGCGGCCGTCCTCGGGCAATGCCACCCGGAGCCGTGCCAGCGCCCCCAGCGCCCGCGGGAGCGCGCGCCGCGCCGTGTACTCCACCGCCACGCCCACCGCGATGCTGAGCAGCACCACCTCAGCCGGAGAGGCGCTGCCGACGGTGCACAGCAGGAGTGCACCGGCCGCCACCGCCATCTGCCATGGCATGCCCACCGCGGTGCGCACCATTTTGAGGGCGATGGTGACGATGACGCCTACCACGGCTGCGTTGCAGCCGGCCAGCACCGCGCTGGCTGCCGGGATGGCGCCGAAGTGGACGTACACCACCGACAGCACCAGCACCGCCACCGCCCCCGGAAGGACGAAGCCGGCGTAGCCCAGCAGCGCGCCGCTCCATCCGCCGAAGCGCAGGCCGACGTAGGCCAAGGCGTTGGCCGCTGCCCCACCGGGCAGCATCTGCGCGACGGTGATGGTGTGGGCAAACTCCCGTGGCGTCAGCCAGCGGCGTCGGCGCACCAGCGCGTCGTCGATGTTGGACAACACGCTGATGCCACCGCCGAAGCCCACCAAGCCAATGCGCAAGGCGGTGACGAAGAGGCCACGCCGGGAGGGCCGTTCGCGCTCGCTGGCCCGCACCGTGCCGCGCAGCCAGTCGGAGGAATTCCGCAGCACGCTGGCCATGCGCCACTCATCGCTGGGCGGGGCTCCCACGGCGTCAGTGGTCTCCCGCGCGTGCGGCGGCCCGGGGCCGGCCAGGCAGCCGAAGCCCGGAGTGGTACTCCACCGCCTCGGCCACCACCGTGCCCAGGGCCATCTCTGCTTCCAGCCGCACCGGCAGGTGTGCCTCGTCGTCGGTGAAATAGAGGATGAAGTCCCGCTTCTGGGCCAGCTTTCCGCCAAATTCCGTGGTGAAGAGCACCCGCACCACAGCCTTTTCGCCGAGCGGCGTCTGGAGCCGCTCGCGGCGCTCCACCACCACGTGCGCCGAGAATTGCCTGTGCGGCGTCACCACCGGAATGTGGAATTCCGTCCCAGGCTCCAGGGCCCTGGCCCGCAGCAGGTACAGCGTGGAGGCGACGTCGGCGGCACCGGGTTCCACCGCGGAGTCCTGCTGAAAGGGAGGCTGTCCCTCGCGCTGACTGAAGACGGACACCTTGGGTTCCGCCGGGTCGAAGGACATTTTCAGGTGCTCGCGCCGGTGATTCTCATCGGCCCACATCTCAATCCCCAGAGAGCGGTTGTGCTCGGCGTCCCAGTGGATGACCAGCTTGTCATGCACCGGGTAGAAGAAGAGGCCAATGTCCGAGCGCGCCAGGGCGAGGACGGGCCACACCCCGGGTTGGTTGGGGAATTCTTCCCCCACCGTCAACTGCACCGTGCCAGCGGGAATCCCGAGGTAGCTGGCGCGGTACAGCACCTGCTCGCCGGGCCCGAAGGCGGTGGTGTCCGCCGCCGCCACCGGCGCCAGGAAAATGGCCAGGGTGGCAGCGAGGCGGGCAAGGTGCGACATGGCAGGAGAACTCAACGCAAGAGAATAGCGCAGGATTCCGAGAAGCGTCGCCGGAGGTAAACTCCCTCCTTGCGCCCCCCGGCGGATGCCGCCAGAGGCGTGAGGAGGCCCACAGCATGCCTGCCGACCAAAATGCGGACGAGGACGACCTCAAGGAAGAGGTGCTGCGCAGCCAGGCGACGGATTTTGACTGCCCCACCTGCAGCGCCAACAACCCGATGGACGACGCCCTTCGGGACCGGGATGAAATTTCGTGTCACTACTGTGGCGCTGAGTACCAAGTGCGCATCAACCACGAGGGGCGGCTGAAGCTGAAGGCCCTCTAGCCGGTGGGCCGCGGGCCGAAGAGGGCCGTGCCGACGCGCACCACCGTCGCTCCCTCCTGCACCGCCACGGCGAAGTCCTGGGTGGTCCCCATCGAAAGGCCGGCAAGCCGGTGCACCTCGGCCAGTGCCCGCAGCCTCTGGAAATAGGGACGGGAGGCCTCTGGGTTGTCGGAAAAGGGGGGCAGGCACATCAGCCCCACGGCCTGCAGCTGGGGCAGGGCCCGGACGGCTGCCAACAGCGTCCCCACCGCCTCCGGGGCAAGCCCACTCTTGCTGGCCTCCCCACCGAGGTTCACCTCCAAGTACACCTCGAGGGGTGCTCCGCTGCGCCGCCGGGCCAGCTCCTCGGCCAACGCCACGCGGTCCAAGGCGTGAAAGACGTGCGCGCTTTTCGCCACGTACTTGGCCTTGTTGGTTTGCAGCGTCCCAATGGCGTGCCAGCGGATGCCCGGACAGTCCACCAGGGCATCCGCCTTGTCGCGAAGCTCCTGCGCGTAGTTTTCGCCGAAAGCCCGCACCCCAGCTGCGTAGGCGGCCCGCATGGCCACCAGGGGTTGAAGTTTAGACACGGCCAGCACTTGGACGCTGTGCGGGGGGCGTCCCGAGAGGCGGCAGGCCTCCTCGACGCGTCTTTGCACCTCCGCCCAGCGGCTGGCCACGTCGTTCACGTCGGTGGCCCCCACGGAAGCCGAAGCCCGCCGGCCTCCAGCAGCCGAAACGTCTCCACCAGGGGCAGGCCGATGACGGACGAAGGACTGCCGGAAATGGCCTCGACGAGAAACCCGCCCACGCCCTGAAGCGCGTAGGCCCCGGCTTTGTCCAGCGGCTCGCCGCTGGCCGCATACCAGTCGAGGGCTGCGGCCGAGGCTGGCGCAAAGCGGACCGACGTCTCCACCGCCTGCACTGCGACGCGCCGGCCGGCGGTGGCCACTGCGGTGTGCACCAGGTGGGTGCGCCCGGCCAGCTGGCGCAGCATGGCCCGCGCTTGGCCGACGTCCGCTGGCTTTGCGAGAATTTCTTCGTCCACCGCCACCGTGGTATCCGCCCCGAGGACCAGGGCATCCGGGTGGCGCGCGGCCACCGCCTGGGCCTTTTCTTGGGCCAGGCGAACGACGTAGGTCCGGGGCGACTCCCCGGGCCGCTGCGACTCGTCGACGTCGGCCGGGTCGACGAGGAAGGCAAGGCCAAACTGTGCGAGCAACGCTTGCCTCCGGGGCGAAGCGGAGGCTAGCACCAGCAGAGGAGGGGAGGCGGACATGAGAATGATGTTTGACCGCCCCCGGGGTCAACGTGCAAGAAGCGGGTGGGAAGCCTCTCAAGGGAGCCGAGGCCGTCGATGAAGCCTGCCGACTTGCTTTCAGCCCTGAAGCGGACGGTGGAGCAGCTGGCCGCCTTCAACGAGATTGCGAAAGTCCTCACCTCGACGCTGGAGACGCGCGAGGTGCTATCCCTGGTGATGCAGAAGGTGTCCGCGGTGCTGAAGCCAGCAAATTGGTCCCTCCTGCTGTTCGACGAAGGCACCCTGTATTTCGAGATTGCCGTGGGGGACGGGGCGCAGAAGCTGCGCCACCTCCGGGTGAAGCCCGGGGAAGGGATTGCGGGACAAGTCTTCGTCAGCGGACAGGCGCGCCGGGTGGACGACGTGCGCACGGCGCCGGACTTCTCTCCTCGCTTTGACGCGGCCTCGTCGTTCCGCACGCGCAGCGTTCTGGCTGTCCCGCTGGTGTTCCGCCGGCGGGTGCTGGGCGTCATTGAATTGGTGAATGGCGAGGGCGACCCGACCTTCACCGATGAGGACCTCCAAGCGGTCACCGCGGTGGCCGACTTCGCCGCCATCGCCATTGAGAATGCCCGCAACTTCCAGCGCGCCCAGGAACTCACCTTGACCGACGAGCACACCGGTCTCGGCAACGTGCGCCAGCTTCGGACGCTGCTCGACCGGGAGGTGACCCGGGCCCAAGGCTTCGGCCACCCGCTGGCGCTCCTCTTTCTGGACCTGGACCACTTCAAGGCGGTGAATGACGCCCACGGGCACCTGGCTGGAAGCGCGGTGCTGCGGGAAGTGGGGCTGCTCCTCAGGGAGCATGCCCGTCCGGTGGATTCGGCGTTTCGCTACGGCGGCGATGAATTTGCCCTCCTCCTACCGGAGACCGGCCCCCAGCGCGCTGTCGAGACGGCCGAGCGGCTGGTGCAAGCGTTTCGGACCCAACGCTTCACCGCCGAACAGGGCCTGCAGCTCCGCGTCACTGCCTCCATCGGCGTGGCCTGCTTCCCAGACCATTCCCGGGATGGCCTCGGCCTCATCGCCGCCTCCGACGCCGCCATGTACAGCGTGAAGGGGCGGGGCCGCGACGGCGTGGCGACGGCGACGCCGCCGATGCCGAGGGTGCGTCCGGCACCAAGCAGCGAGGCGGCCCCGCCCCCTCAGCCCGCCTGATTGAGGGGAGCCGCACCCACCAGGCTTTGGTTGGTGACGACTTTGGCCGTCTTCTTCAGCGCCTCGAGGTAGGAGGTGCGCAGCGTGCTTTGTTTGGCCCTCAGCGCATCGGCCCAGACGCTGGCCTTCTTCGCATCGAAGCTGCTTTTCGTCGCGCGCTCGCGCGCCGTCACTTCCGCCACCACGAAGCCCTCGCCGGCGGGGAACACGTTGGGCAGCGGCCCCACCGCCGAGGCCGCGGCCGCCGCCGCCAGCAACTCCGGCGCCGGGCCCACCTGCGGGACGAAGGAACGCGAGACGCTGAAGCTGCCGGTGTCCACGGCCTCGGGCTTTTTGGCCAGCTCGAAGCTGCCTTCTGCCTCCTTCTTCCCGGGGTGCAGCTGGGTGAGGGACTTGCCGGCCTCGACGGCGGCCAGCGTCCGCTTGGCCTCGGCCTCGGCCAGCGCTCGGGCCCGTTCGCGCTTCAGCAGCAGCGTCGCAATGTCGTCAGCGACTTCGGCCAGGGGCTTGGCCACGGCCGGCTGCTTCTCCTCCACCAGAATGAGGTGCCAGCCGAAGGGCGTCCGGACGGGCTCGGAAACCTCGCCCACCTTGAGGCTAAAGGCGGCCCGCGCGAATTCGGGGACGTAGGCGTTGCGCTCCGCCCAGCCGAGGTCCCCGCCGACGGCTTTGGTGCCGACGTCGTCGGAGGAGGCGCGGGCCACGTCGGCGAAGGGCTTTCCGCCGAGAATTTCTTGCCGGTAGCCCTCGGCCTTGGCCTTGGCTTCGGCCACCGCAGCCGGCGGAGCGTCCTTTGCCAGCTGCACCAGCAGGTGGCGGGCGCGCACCTTCTCCTCGGTGCGGTAGGAGGCTGGGTTTTCGGCGTAGTAGGCCTGGACCGCCGCGTCGTGGGATGCCCGGTAGGCGGCAATTTCCGCCGGTGTGGGCGCCTTCAGCTGGCTGGCGAACATGCTGGGCAAAAAGCGCACAACCGTCAGCGTCACCGTGTCGCCGTCTTTGAGAAAACGGGCATACACCTCGTCTTCACTGACCACCGCGGTGGACTCCACCATCTCCAGCTGGCGCACCGCGGCCAGCCGCCGGCGGAGCTCCGCCTCGAAGTCGGCCGGCGTCTTGCCGTAGTAGTCGCGGAGCACCTGCGAATAGCGCTCGAAGTCGAAGGCGCCGTCCTTCTGGAACTCTCTGTTCTTATGGAGGATTTCCAGCAATTCATCGTCCGAGATGCCGACGCCAGAGGCCTCGGCTGCCTGGCTGAGGAGCTCAAAGCTCACCATCTCGTCCAGGGTTCCGGCGGCAATCTGCTGCAGGAAGGCTTCTGGAAGCTCGCCCTGGGAGCGGTAGGCTTGGAGCCGAAGGGCGTAGGCCCGCTGGAAGTCGCGCAGGGGGATTTCCTTGCCGTTCACCAGCGCCGCTGCGGTGCTCACACTGGGGGTGAGCGGGGCATCACAGCCCCGACTGCCGGGGCCGAACTGCAGGACGAAAACCACCGCGATGGCGAGCACGAAGAGGAAGCTGAAGAGGCGTCGGGGCTCGAAGGCGCTCATGGAAGGGGTTGACCGCATAGGCAACCCGGGGGGAAAGTGCAAGGGATTGAGCAGTCTTAGAAGGACACTCCCCGAACGTGTTGGCCCTGCTGAAGCGTCACCTCGAGCCGTTGCTCGTGCTGGTGCTGTTGGCCTACCCCCTCATCAGTCTCCTCAGCTCCGGCCGCAGCGTGCGTGAGCCCAACGTCGTGGACACCGCGCTGCTCGGCGTGAGTGCCCCGGTGCAGCGAGGCCTGGTGTCCGTCATCGACGCCGTGACGTCCAGCTGGGGGCGCTACGTCTCACTGCGGCGGGTGGAGCGGGAAAACGTGGCGATGCGCGAGGAAATTCAACAGCTGCGTCAGGACGTCAGCGGGATGCAGGAGGCGCGGACGGAGAACGAGCGCCTGCGGCGCCTTCTCAACTACGCCGAGGCGCAAACTGGGCCGTTGGTGGCCGCCCGGGTGGTGGGCATCAACCCCGACGCCAACCGCCTCACCGTGCGCATCAACCGGGGCGAGGCCGACGGCGTGGCGCGGAACCTGCCGGTGGTGACGCCGGACGGGGTGGTAGGACAGGTGCTTCGCGTCACCAGCAGCTCGGCCGATGTGCTTCTGTTGGCCGACCCCAATTCGCGCCTCGGCGTGCGCGTGCAGCGCACCCGCGCCCGGGCCGGCGCCGCCGGAACCGGCGACGAGCGGCTGTTGCGCCTTGACTACCTGGCCCGCGCGGAGGACTTGGAGGAGGGCGACGCCGTGGTGACGTCCGGAACGGACGGCGTCTACCCGCCGGGGTTGATGGTGGGACGGGCCACCGAGGTGCAGCGGCAGGGGTCGGGGATGTTTTTGGGCGCCATGCTGCTGCCTTCGGTGGACTTCTCCCGGCTGGAAGAGGTGCTGGTGCTCTCGGCGCCGCCCGGAACGGCGGCCCTCCTTCCACGCGGCGCGCCAGTCCCGGCGCGGGTTGAGGAGCGGCCTCGATGACGATGGCCCGTCTTTTGTTTGTCGCCGCACTGGCGCTGGTGCTTTTGGCGGTGGAGTCGGTCCTGGTGAAATACCTCGGGCTGACGCTGGCGCGCATTGACGTGACAGTCGCCATGGTCGCCTTCCTTTCGCTCCGGGCGGGGCTCCTCGAAGGGGCCTTCGGCGCCTTCGCGGTGGGCTACCTTTTGGACTTGATGAGCGGCCGGCCCACCGGGCTGTACACCTTCCTCGCGGTGCTCACCTTCCTCTTGGGCCGCGTCGCACGTTCCCTGGTGGAGGTCCGCGGGATAACCGGCTTCGCCCTGTTTGCGATGGGGGCCGATGCGGTGCACGGGCTGCTCGCGCTGTTGGTCAGCTGGCTCACCAGCAAGACATGGGGGGTGGCCGGCCTGTCTCCGGCCGGGCTCCCGCTGGAAGTCGTGCTGACTGGCGCGGCTGCCTTCTGCCTGTACCCGCTCCTGCAGCGCTTCGGACCCGTCGCCGAGCGGGTGGAGCCCGGGCTGCTCGAGCTGCACAAATGACCCTCGGCCAGTCCACCAGCGGACGGGACTTGAAGCAGCGAGCGCTGTGGCTGGGCGTGGCCATGCTGGCCGGCCTGCTGTTGCTGACCGTGCGCCTCTACCGGTTGCAAATCATTCGGGGCGACGAATACGCCGCCAAGTCGGTCGCCAACTTCGTGAAGGAGATTCGCATCCGGGCCGACCGAGGCATCATCAAAGACCGGCGCGGGGAAGTGCTGGTGGACAGCCGTCCCTCTTTTGACGTCTTCATCACCCCGGCCTTCTGCGAGCACTGTACCGAGGAGGTGCTGCCCCGGCTGGCCGGGTGGCTCGCTTGGGATGACCTGACCCGCGCGCACGTCGAGGCGCTGCTGCGCGCGGCAAAGAAGAGTGCCCCGTTCCAAAGTGTCCCGGTGCAGTTGGACCTCACCCGCGACGAGCTGGACACGCTGGCGGCGCACAAGCCGGAGCTGGCGGGCGTGGACTGGCCGGCCGTTCCCCACCGGCAATACCGGGCCGGCGCGGTGCTTTCCCACGTGGTCGGCTACATGAACGAGATTTCGCAGGAGGAGCTCGACCAAGCGCCGGCCGGCTCCAACTATGCGCTGGGGGACTTCGTCGGCCGACGCGGCGTGGAGCGCCGCTTCGAGCGCGAGCTGCGGGGCGTGGATGGCTTGCGGCAAGAAGTGGTGAATGCGCGGGGGGAAACCATTCAGGAGTTGAATGACTTGCTCGCCGGCCGCACGCCGGTGTCCCCCCGCCCGGGGGACACGGTGGTGCTCAGCCTGGACATGCGCCTGCAAGCAGAGGCGGAGCGCGCTTTCCCAGCGGTGGCCGGTGCCGTGGTGGCGATGGACGTGCGCACCGGCTACATCCTGGCGATGGTGTCCCGCCCGGGCTTCGACCCCAACCTGCTAACCGGGCGGGTGACGGCGGCACAAATGGCGGAGCTGGCCAGAGACCCGCTTCAGCCGATGATTTTCAGGCCCACCCAGCAGCACTACAGCCCGGGGTCAACGTTTAAAGTAGTCACCGCGTTGGCCGCGCTGCAGAGCCGGGTGCTGTCGCCCAACGCCTTGGTGAATTGCAGCGGAGGCTACACGCTCGGCGCTCGGCGCTGGCGCTGCTGGTACGAGGCCGGACACGGACTAATGGACGCGCGACATGCGCTGCAGCACTCCTGTGACACCTACTTCTACCACGTGGCGGACTTGCTCGGGCTTGACCCCATCGCGCAGATGGGCCGGGCCTTGGGACTCGGGGCGCCAACCGCGGTGGGCGTGGTGGCGGAAGTCCCCGGCATCATGCCGGACAGCGCTTACCATGACCGCGTCACCCCGGGCGGCTACACCAAAGGCCTCGCCCTCAACAGCGCCATTGGCCAAGGCGACGTCAACGTCACCCCGCTGCAGCTGGCCAACGTCTACGCCACCATCGCCAATGGCGGGCAGCTGTTTCGCCCGCAGCTGGTGCGGCGCATTGAAAGTCCGGACGGCAAGACGCTGCAGGAGTTTCAGCCAGAGGTAATGCGCCAGGTGCCGATCGACCCGGACAACCGTCGTCTGGTCCTCGACGCGCTGACGGCGGTGGTGAATGAGCCGGGCGGCACCGCCTACCGTTCTCGGCTGGCCGACATCAAGTACGCCGGCAAGACGGGCACCGCTCAAGTCACCACCCTGGGCAAGGTGCGGGTCAAGGAGGCTTCGCTCAACTTCTGGCAGCGCGACCACGCCTGGTTCGCGGCCATCGCCCCGGCGGAGGAGCCGGAATTGGTGGTGGTGGTCCTCAGCGAGCACGGCGGCCACGGCGCCTCGGAGGCCGCTCCCACCGCCGCCGCCATCATCGAGAAGTTTTTTGAGCTCAAACGCGGCGACGCCAGCGCCAGCATTGCCGCCACCACGTCGTTGCCCTCCGTCCCACTGCCTCCTCGGCCGGCAGCGGAGGTGAAGCCGCCGCGCCCGCCGGCCGCCGGGCCAGCGCCGGACGAGACGCGCACCGCCGCGCAGGCCAGGCCCTTGGCCCGTGTTTTGCCGCCGCCGACCCCACCGGGACCCTAAGCAATGCTGTTGCGCATCGAGCGGCGGATGGTGCCCCACGTGCCCTGGGGCCTGGTGGCAGTGACGTTGGCCATCGCCGTGCTGGGCATTTTCAACCTCGCCTCGGCCTCGCGCCCGCCCCACAGCCCATTGTGGACGCGGCAGAGCATCAACCTGGCGGTCGGCCTGTTCGCCGCGCTCGGGGTGTGTCTGGTCGACTACCGCTTCCTACAGCGCATGGCGTGGCCCTTCTATGGACTCAACGTGGCGCTGCTCTTGCTGCTGCGTGTCCTGGGCCACCGGGCCAAGGGCGCCGCCAGCTGGCTGGCGCTGGGCCCGCTGCGGATGGAACCAGCGGAATTCATGAAGGTGGCGCTGATTGTCCTTCTGGCCAAGCTATTTCATGACCTGCAGCGCCAACCGGATGAGCCACTCGGTGTCTCCGACGTCTGGAAGCCAGCGCTGCTGGCCGTCCTGTCGGCGGCGCTGGTGCTGCCGGACTTGGGCAATGCCCTGATGGTGCTGCTCACCGCCGCCACGGTGCTGCTCTTCGCCCGCTTGCGCCGAGGGCTTCTGGTGACTGGGCTGGTGGGGCTGCTGGCGCTGTCGGCCATCATCTGGAACGACTACGTGCGGGACCCCTCCGACGGCCACCGCACCCTGATTCGCAACGTCCTCAAGCGCCACCAGAGTGCCCGCATTGCCGGGTGGCTCTCCCCGGACAGCGACCTACGCGGCTCGGGGTACCACGCGGCGCAGTCGAAGATTGCCGTTGGCTCGGGAGGCTTTCTCGGGAAGGGCTGGATGCAGGGGACGCAGACCGGCCTCTTCTTCCTTCCCGAGCAGCACACCGACTTCATCTTTTCGGTGTGGGCCGAAGAGCACGGCTTTCTCGCGTGCCTGGTGTTGCTGGTGCTCTACGGCCTGATTTTTTCCTTCGCCCTGGGCGTGTCCTTCCAGGCGCGCGACCGCTTTGGTGCCTTCCTCGCGGTCGGGGTGGCGGCAATGCTGTTTTGGCAGGTGTTTGAGAACATCGGCATGGTGGTGGGCCTCCTTCCAGTGACGGGCATTACGCTGCCCCTCATGTCCTACGGTGGCTCCAGCATGGTGAGTGTGCTGCTGTCGCTCGGCCTGGTGGCCAACGTCTCCATGAGGCGTCACTTCTTCTGACAACGCCCGCTGCTTACAGCAGCGTGCCCCGGAAGATGAGCTTGGCAATGTTGAAGTAGATGATGAGGCCACTGACGTCGACCAGAGTGGCCACGAAGGGTGCGGAGGCCTTGGCCGGGTCAAAGCCCATGCGGCGCAGGATGAAGGGCAGCATCGAGCCTACCAGGTTGCCGTACAGCACCACCCCCACCAGGGCCAGGGCCACCACCGAGGCCACCAAAAAGTAGTGCTCGCCGTATTGGTGAAACACCTTGGCCCAAACCGTAATTCGCAGAAAGCCGATGCAGCCAAGCAGCGCGCCCAAGGTCAGCCCGCTGGCCAGCTCGCGGCTGGCCACCCGCCACCAATCCCGCAGCCGGACTTCTTTCAGGGCCAGCGAACGGATGAGGATGGAGGTGGCCTGCGAGCCGGAGTTGCCGCCGCTGGAGATGATGAGTGGCAAAAACAGCGACAACACCACCGCCTTGGCCAGCTCGTCCTCGAAGGCCGTCATCGCGGTGGCCGTCAGCATCTCGCCCAAGAAGAGCACCGACAGCCAGCCGCCCCGTTTCTTGCACATGCTGACGAAGCCCACGTCGAAGTAGGGCGCGTCCAGGGCCTCGACACCGCCCAGCGCCTGGATGTCCTTGGTGGCCTTCGCCTCGGCGGCGTCCAAGACGTCGTCGACGGTGATGATGCCGAGCAGGATGCCCTGGCTGTCCGTCACCGGCAGCGCCACCAAGTCATATTTTTCAAACATCGACACCACGTCGCTCCGGTCGTCGGTGGCGCGGATGCTGACCAGGTGTCCGTCGTCGAGGGCTGAAAGCTGACTGTTGGGCTGCGCCTTCACCAGCGCCACCAGGGGGATGTCGTCCAGCAGTCGGCCCTTCTCGTCGGTGACGTAGATGACGTCCGCCGTCTCGATGCCCTGGCCGTGCTCGCGCACGTAGTGCAGGGCCTCCTCGGCGGTGGCGGTGGGCCGCAGGGCCAGGTACCGCGGCGTCATGTAGCGGCCGGCCTTGTTCTCCGGGTAGCCCAGCAGTTGCCGCGCCTGGCTCAGCTGGTCGGGGGTGAGGATGGCCAAGGCACGCTTCGTCACCTCCGCCGGCAGCTCCTCGAAGAGACGGGTCCGGTCGTCCGGCGCCATCTGATTGAGAACGCCCACCAATTGCTCGGTGCCGAGCATCTCCACCACTTCCGTCTGCTGGTCGACGGGCAAGTATTCAAAGACGGTGGTGGCGACGTCGCGAGGTAACACCCGGAACAGCACCCCGCTGGATTCCGCCGGCAGGTCCTCGAGGACCTCCGCGATGTCCGGTGGTGACATCTCCTCGAAGGCCGAGCGGAGGGTGTCGTAGTCGCGAGCCTGAAGCAGCGCTTCGAATTCCGGCTTGAGCAGGTTGCCCAGCATGTGCGGTCTCCCCTTGCGCCGACATGGTGTATGAAGTGCAGGCCCAGCGCCTACGTCTTTTTGGCAAAGTTCCCGGGAGGGGGCATGGCGAAGACGACCATCACCACGCGTACCGGAGTGGTCTCGGCGAGCAGTCCGTCGACCGGCAGGGGCCTACATGGGGAGGCGCCACCGGCCAGCTTGCCGAGCGGCATCGCGCTCGACACCTCCGCCCCGGGCCCGGAGCACCGCTCCTTTCCAAGGGCACGGCTGCGCGTGCCCTTCCGGCTGTGGATTGGCGAAGGCCAAGACCGACGCTTCAGCGCCACCTTGGGCTCAGAAAATCTGAGCGTCAGCGGCGCTTTCATCGAATCCACCTTCTTCCTTCCGGTGGGGACGGAGCTGATGGTGCGCTTTGAATTGGATGCCAAGGGGGCGCCGGTGGAGGCTCGCGCGGAGGTGCTGCGTCAGGAGCGCACCGACGACCGCACCGGACGCTCTGGGATGGGCTTGCGCTTTCTCGAATTCTTCAAGCAAACCGAGGTCACCCTGGCCCGGCTCTTTCTCGGCGAGCAGCTGCGCCGTTTCGCCGAAGGCTACTTGGCAACGGCCCGCACCCGGGCCATCGAGTCCGAATTGGACCGCGTGGTGGACGCCTTGGCCGCCTGGGAACTGTTGAAGGTCACCGCTCCGGCCGACCCGTGGCGGATTGGCGAGGCCATCGCCCCGCCCAAACGCTAACCGCCCCCAGGGACGGCCAAGCCGGCCCCGGGGCCAACCGAAGGGACCCCTACAGCGCCTTTTTGAAGGTCTCTTCCAGCTTGGCCTTGGGGACTGCGCCCACCACCTGGTCAATCACCTTTCCCGCCTTGAAGAGTAACAGGGTGGGGATGCTGCGAATGCCATAGGCCTGCGCCGTCTTCTGCTCCTCGTCGATGTTCAGCTTGGCCACCTTCACCTTGCCTTTGTACTGGCTGGCCAGCGCGTCGAGGCTGGGGGCGATGGCCTTACAAGGCCCGCACCAGGTGGCCCAGAAGTCCACCAGCACCGGCTCCTGTGACTCGAGCACCTGCTTGGCGAAGTCGGCGTCCGAGGTGTGAAACACGTCTTGTCCTGCCATGTGCGTCCAACTCCTTTTCACCACCAAAACTCAGCAGGGGGTTAGCAAACCGCCCTGCCTTCACGCAACGTTAGACGCGCGAAGGGGTCCTATGTTTCAAGGCCTGGCGGCGTCCCTGGGGGCCTTCTGCGGTTGGTCGAATGAAGTCAGGGACTTCCGAGGCTGGGTGCTAGAGTGCTGGGTGGACGTGAAGCTATTTCTTTCGCAGGCTACCCTCGAGGAGTGGGCGCTGGCCGACAAGGCAGACGTCCAGGAAAAGCACCTGGTGATTCGTGGCGAGCCGGCGCGGCTCCCGGTCGAGGACGCGGTGCACGTGGCCCGGCTGGTGACTGGCGCCGACGAACAGAAGCTGTTGCACAAGGTCAAAACCATCGGTCAACTGGATGCTCTCTCGGCCGAACAGTTGGCGGACTCGGTCCTGTTGGGCGAGAGCGCCTACGACGTACAGCGCGGCTACCTGGTGCAGCTACCCGACGCGGACTTTGCCGCCGCGCTGAAGCCGGAGAAGGAAACGGACCTCTTGGCGCAATTCCTGTTGGACAAGCTTTAGTCTCCCCACTGCCCCCGTGTCGCTCTCCCGCCTCTGCTTCGTCCTCGCTTTTCACGCCTATGGCTTCGGGGCCATCGCTTACGTGACGCTGCTCGCCGGGCGTCGCAAGGGCATGGTGTGGACGGCCCGAGTCCTGACGGCGGTGGGCTGGGTGCTGCAGGGGGTCGGGCTCGCCCTGCTTCTGTCCGGCCAAGGCTGGCGGCCGCATGGGTTTGCCGAGGCCCTCAGCATCCTCGCCTTCCTGTTGGTGGCCCTCTTCCTCACCGTCGAGCTGCGCACCCAGGCGCCGGTGCTGGGCGCCTTCCTCGCGCCGGCCGCGGTGGCAGTGTGGCTGCCCGCACTGTGGCTTGGACCTTCAGCGCAACCGTCCACCTCCGGCCCCTGGACGCCCATGCTGCTGGCCCACATTGGAGTTGCACTCGCCGGCCTGGCCGTCTTTGCCGTGGCCACCGGCGTGGCGGTGGCCTTCCTCCTTCTGGAGCGGCAGGTGAAGGGCAAGCGCTTCGGACTTTTGTTCCAGCGCATTCCCTCCTTGGAGTTGCTCGACGGCCTGAACCGCCGCCTGGTGCTGTGGGGCTTCGTCGCGCTGTCCCTCACCTTGGTGACCGGACTGTGGGTGGCCTCGCGCACCAACGGGGCGCGCACCTTCCAGGCGGTGGAAATCACCACCGCCGTGGCCTGGCTCGTCTTTGCCGGGTTATTGCAGGCCCGCGTCCTTGCCGGCTGGCGGGGCCGCCGGGTGGCGTGGCTCACCATGGCTGGCTTCGGCCTGCTGGTGCTGTCCCTGGTAGGCACCTACGGGCCCGGAGGCGGCCGGTGAGTTCCGTCCTGGTCTGCCTCGGCGTCTCCCACAAGACGGCCCCCGTCGCCCTGCGCGAGCGGCTGGCCGTCCCTGTCGAGCGCCAGTCCGAAGTCCTCGGGCGTGTGGCGGCCTCCCCGGCCGAGGCGCTCTTCGTCTCCACCTGCAACCGGGTGGAGCTCTACGGCTTCGGAGCGGCGGACGCCCTCGAAGCGCGTCTGCGAGCCGAGTTGACACTGTTGGGGGGCGAGGAGGCCCTGGCCCACGCCTACCTGCACCGCGGCGAAGCGGCCCTGCGCCATCTCTTCCGCGTCGCCGCCAGTCTCGACTCGATGGTGGTCGGAGAACCTCAAATCCTCGGCCAGGTGAAGGAGGCCTTCGAATTGGCCCAGCGGGTGGGGGCGGCCCGCGCTGAATTGGGACGGGTGTGCGCCGCAGCCTTCTCCGCTGCCAAGCGGGTGCGCAGCGAGACGGACATTGGGCGGGCTGCCACCTCCATGGCTGCAGCCGCGGTGCAGCTGGCGAGCAAGATTTTCGGCGGCCTGGAGGGCAGGACAGTGCTTCTCGTCGGCGCGGGGGAAATGTCGGAATTGGCCGGCCGCCACCTGGCCTCCGCCGGGGCCCGACCCCTCCTGGTCACCAACCGCACCCTGCAGCACGCCGAGGCGCTGGCCCGGGCGCTGGGCGGCGAGGCGCTTCCCTTCCATCCCTTGGAGGCCGCCCTCCGCCGGGCTGACGTGGTGGTCTGCACCACCGCCTCGCCCGCCCCCATCATCACCCGGGAGATGGTCGCGGGGACGGTACGCAGCCGCCGCCACCGGCCGCTGTTTCTGGTGGACTTGGCCGTCCCGCGCGACGTCGAGCCCGAAGTCAATGACTTGGACAACGTCTACGCCTACGACGTGGACGACATCCAACGGGTGGTGGCGGAAAACACCGCGCTTCGCGCCGACGCCGCGGCGCAGGGTGAGGCGTTGGTGGCCGAGGACTTGGCCCGTTTCCTGAGCGCCCGCGCCCTCCGCGAGGGCGTCCCGGTGCTGGCCCAGCTCCGGGCGCGCGCCGAAGCCATCCGCAAGGCAGAGCTGGAGCGGGCGCTGGCCAACCTGCCGACGCCCCTCACCGAAGCCCAAGCGGCCGTGGTGGCGGCGATGACGTCGGCCATCGTCAACAAGGTGCTCCACCAACCCACCGTCAGGCTTCGCGCCGTCACTCCCGGCGAGGCGCTCAACCCGCTGGCCGAGGCGGTGGCCGAACTCTTCGGCCTCGACGCCGCCTCCCGACGCAGCGGCGAGTCGTGAGCCGGTTGCGCATCGCCACGCGGAAGAGTCCGCTGGCCCGCTGGCAAGCCAACCACGTCGCTGCCCTCTGGCGCGGCCGCTTCCCCGGTACCGAAGTGTCCCTGGTGGAGTTGACCACCGCCGGGGACACCTTTCTTCAGGCACCCCTTCAGGCGGTGGGGGGCAAGGGACTCTTCATCAAAGAATTGGAGGAGGCTCTGCTGCAAGGGCGAGCGGACCTCGCCGTCCATAGCCTGAAGGACGTCACCTCGGCCTTCCCGTCGGGGCTTGGCCTGGCAGCGGTGCCCCAGCGCGAGGACCCTCGCGACGCTTGGGTCTCTCCCAGCGGCCTCAAGCTTGAGGAGTTGCCCAGCGGCGCCCGGGTGGGGACGTCGTCACTGCGACGGGCCTGCTCGCTGTTGGCACGCCGACCGGACTTGCAGGTGGTGCCCTTGCGCGGCAACGTCCAGTCGCGCCTGCGCAAGGCGGAGGAGCTGCAGCTGGCGGGCACCGTGCTGGCCGTGGCTGGGCTGCTTCGGCTTGGGCTTCAAAGCTGCATCACCCAGGTGCTGTCGGTCGAGCAAAGCCTTCCGGCAGTCGGGCAGGGCGCCTTGGCGCTGGAGGCCCGCCAGGCGGACAGCGAAACTTGGGAGCGCGCGGCCAGTCTCGACGACGGCCCAACACGCCTGGCGGTCGACGCCGAGCGAGCCTTCCTCGCCCGGCTGGCGGGGGGCTGCAATGTGCCCCTCGGCGGCTATGCGGTGTTGGAGGGAGAGGGCATCTGGCTACGGGGCTTTGTCGGCACGCCGGACGGCCGCACGGTGGTGCGGGGCGAGCGCCGCGGTCCATCCCACTCGGCAACCGAAGTGGGGCAGGCCCTGGCTCTGCAGTTGCTCGACCTCGGCGCAGGCCAGCTGCTGGCCACCCTGCAGGACACAGCGCGGTGAGTGCCCGGCGGCTGGACGGGCTGCGCATCCTCGTCACCCGGCCACGGCAGCGGTGCGAGGAGCTGTGCTTTCTTCTGGAGGAGGAAGGCGCCGAGGTGGTGGCCTTGCCCATGTTGGAGCTGGAGCCGCCGAGCGACGGCCGCGGGCTGCGGGCAGCCGCCGAGACGCTGGGCCGGTTCAGCTGGGTGGCCTTCGCCTCTCCGGCCGCGGTGGAGGCACTGGTCGAGGCGGCGCGGGTCGCTGGAAGTGGCGCTGCCCTGCGACGTCTCCGCGTCGCCGTGGTGGGCGCGGCAACAGAGCGTGCTGCCCGGGCAGCTGGGTTGCAGGTGCACCTGCGCAGCGAGGGAGGGACCGGTGCCGCGCTGGGCCGGAGCTTGCCCAGAGGCTGGTGCCGGAGGACCAGGTGCTGCTGCCCGCCGCGGAGGAGGGGCGGCTGGAGTTGGAAGAAGCCTTGGCCGAGGCCTCTACGGTCTTGGAACCCCCAGCGCCACGGACCCAGGCCCCCCCGGCCGGCCCTCCGGCCGTCACGCGGGTGGCCGCCTACCGCAGTACGCCGCTGCCAGTGGCGGGGGAGGTGTGGGCAGACCTGCGCACCCGGCCCCCCGCGGCCGTCCTTTTCGCCTCGCCCCGCACCGCGGAGGCCTTTGTCGAGGCGGGCGGCCGGCCGCTGCTGGCGCAGGCCCAGGTGGTGGCCATCGGCCCCACCACCGCCAGTGCCCTGGCCGCCCTGGGCTTCCCACCCACCGGCGTCGCCGAGCGGCCGAGCTCGGCCGACCTCGTGGAAGCGGCGGTACGCGCCATTCGCAGGTAGACTGATGGGACGCCCGTGTCCCTGCCAGCGCTTCGACTGCAACGCAACGGCTCAGAGTTCAACCTCGCTCTGGTGCTGCAAATTCTCGTCGCGCGGCAGCTGCTTTCCCCCTCCCAGGCCCAGGACTTGGCCTCCAAGGAGGCCGCGGCCAAGGTGCGCGTCCTGAAGCAGGTGGGGGCGCAGAAGGACGAGGCGCGCTACTCGGTGTCGCCGGTGGAGCTGGTGGCGGTGTTTCAGGTGCCACTGGGCAATGGCCGAGTCCTCGACCAGGACTGCATCAGCGAGGCGGTGGCCGAGGCGCTGGGCATCCCCTACCGAAAAATTGACCCGCTGAAGCTGGACATGGCCCTGGCCACCCGCACCGTGTCTCGGCCCTACGCCCAGAAGCACCTCATCCTTCCGCTGGAACGCACGCCGGAAGGGACGTTGGTGGTGGCCACCGCCAATCCCTTTGACCGGGAGACGTTGGAGAGTGTCACTCGGCTGGCTGGAGTGCCGGTGGTGCCAGTGTTGTCCGCCAAGGCGGACATCCTCCGCTGCATCGCGGACATCTACGGCTTCAAGCGCACCCTGGCCCAGGCGGCGAGCGACTTTTCCACGACCGGCACCCCCCAGCTTCACAACTTCGAGCAGCTGGTGTCGTTGTCCAGCGGGCGCGAGTTGGACGCCTCGGACAAGCCCATCGTCCAGGCGGTGGACTACCTTTTGCGTTACGCCTTCGAGCAGTCGCGCCTCCGACATCCACATCGAGCCCAGCGCGAGAGCGCCATGGTGCGCTTCCGCATCGACGGCGTGCTGCACACCGTTTACACGCTGCCCGACCTCGGTGCACGTGCGCCATCGTCCCGCGCACTCAAGCTGATTGCGCGGATGGACATTTCCGAGAAGCGCCGCCCCAGGACGGCCGCATCAAGACGGAGCCGCGACGGGCAGCGAGATCGAGCTGCGCGATCTCGACGCTGCCCACCGCCTTCGGCGAGAAGGTGGTCATGCGCATCTTCGACCCGGAGACGCTGGTCCAGCGACTTCGCCCGAGCTGGGCTTCGACGGCAGGACGAGAAGGGACTCTTCGAGCCATGATGACCAGCGCCCAACGGCCTCATTCTCGTCACCGGCCCGACCGGAAGCGGCAAGACCACCACCCTCTACTCCGCGCTCAAGCGAGCTCGGCCGCCGGACGTCAACGTCTGACCACGGTCGAGGACCCGATCGAAATGATTGCGCCAGAGTTCAACCAGGTGCAGGTGCAGCCGACAGATCGACCTCGACTTCGCGAGCGCCCTGCGTCACGTCCTCTGCGCCAGGACCCGGACGTCATCATGGTGGGCGAGATCCGCGACGCCGAGACCGCCGAGATGGCCATGCAGTGCGGCGCTGACCGGCCACCTGGTGCTGTCGACCCTACACACCAATGACTCGGTGGGCGCGGTGACCCGGATGAAGGACTTGGGCGTTCCGCCCTTCCTGCTGGGAAGCTGTTTGATTGGCGTCATGGCTCAGCGGCTTCTGCGGCGAGTGTGCACCCGGTGCATGCAACCGGCGGAACTCGCGCCGGACCAGCTGGTGGCCCTCGGCGCTCCGCTGCCGCTGCTTCCCGGCGGTCTCCTCCTGCAGTTGGGAGCCGGCTGCGTCCATTGCCGAGGCACCGGCTACTACGGGCGCACCGGCGTCTTCGAGATTCTTCCGATAAATGCCGCCATTCGAGATGCCATCACCCACGAGGCCCCCGAAGCGCGCTTGGTTGAGCTGGCCCGCGGGGCAGGCATGCGCACCCTGCGCGAGGCGGCCGTCCGCAAACTGGCGCAGGGCCAGACCGCCTTCGCTGAGGTGATGCGGATGACGTCCGCTTCCTAGCGCAGCCCGCGCTGCCCAAGGGCCACGCGCGCCGAGGAGAGGGACTGGCCGGTGGGCGCACTTCCACCCGAAGAAGAGGTCATCGCCATCGAGGTGGTGGAGGACGTCTCCCCCGGCGCGCGCTCCGACGAGGACTTTCTTCGCCTGCGGCGATTGCGCTGCCGGAACCGACGAGCGGATGGCTCGCTGTCCCGCGTCTTCACGGTGGACATCGTGGACCGCCCGGTGCCGGACGCGGTGGCCGTCCTGTTGTGGCGTCAAGGGCCCCAAGGCCTCGAAGTGTTGACACGCCGGACACTGCGCCCAGCGGCCTACTTCCGGCGGGAGCTGCCCCTCCCGGTGCCGGACCGCGAGACGTACCTGACGGTGGAGGAACTTGTCGCTGGGGTCCTCGAGAGGGAGGACAAAGGCGAGGCCGGCGTGCAAGCGCGGGCCGCGGCCGAGGTGAAGGAGGAGGCCGGCTACTGCGTAAGCCCGGAGGCGGTGGAACTGCTGGGCCCTGCCTTCTTCATGCTGCCCGGCATCATCTCCGAGAAAATTCATCCCACCGCGGTGGACGTCACCGGGCTGCAGCCCGTCCGCCCCACGGGCGATGGCTCCCCCCTGGAGGAGGGCGCCTCGGTACGCTGGTGGCCCATCGCAGCCCTGTTGGCGGCTTGCAGGCGGGGGGAGGTGGCCGATGCCAAGACGGAGCTGTGCCTGGTGCGCTTCCTCGCCGCGCACCCGGCGTTGACAACAAGCCGTCGGGCGTAGGGCACCGACGTTCTGCCCGGGCCCCCGCCCGTCGGGGGCCCCCCTCGTCTCTACCAACGCTGTGGGCGTCGTCGCCCTGGTAGGGTGGGTGCCTCGCGTGCCGTCCTTCGAAGTCCATCCCCAATGGCGTCAGGTGCTGGGCCAAGTCCTCGCCGACGCGCAGCAGCGTAAGGCCGAAGCGGTGGTGGCCTTCGACTTGGACTCCACCTTGCTCGACAACCGCCCCCGTCAGGCGGCGCTGGTGCACCGCTACGTCCGCGAGCGAGGCGTGGCCCTGGCGCTGGCCGACTTTGACGCCCGCCACCTCCACACCGGGTTTGACATGCGTGCCGCACTGCAGAGGCAGGGACTGACGCCGGCGTCGGTCGACGAATTTCTCACCGGCTTTCGCCCCTTCTGGCGAGCGCACTTTTTTACCAGCGAAGCGTGCCGCGCCGACGTGCCGGTGCCGGGTGCCCCGGACTACGTCCGACGTGCCGCTGCCACTGGAGCGCAGCTGGCCTACGTCACGGCGCGACCCGAAACGATGCGTCCCGGCACCTTGGACGTCCTCGGCCGCTATGGCTTCCCCCTGCCTGGGCCTGGCGTGGAACTCTTCATGAAGCTCGACTCCGAAGCCAGTGACGACCAATTCAAACGCCACACCCACCACCGTCTCGCTGAGCGGGGCACGGTGGTGGCAGCCTTCGACAATGAACCGGGCCACGCCAATGACTACCGGACTGCTTTTCCACGGGCGCATGTGCTACTGCTCACAACCGGACATTCAGGGCGGGTGGACGTCCTGGCCGACGGCATCATCCCCATCCCGAATTTCCAGCTGGAAGCCTGAAGCACCTAGGGGGGCGAGACGAGGGGTTTCGCGCCGGCAGCGACCGGCTGACGCCCGAAAAGGCGACTAGCATGGGGCGAAGCGAGGGCGAAAGCGTGCGGCTTTTCCGGGGGGGCGCGTAGCGGCGGACGGGACGCGCTGGGGTAACGGGCATGTACGAAGAGACTTCACGCCCCGGCGCTGCACTGTCGCCTGCGCACGGTGGTGAAGACTCAGCCGAAATGGACGCATCCGCCGGCGTCGGCGCCCCGGCGCCTCCCATTGTCCTGCGGACGTTTGGCAGACGGGCCGACTCTCCCCGCTATGGCTGGTCGAGCGTTTTCTCCGTTCTTCTGCACGTCGTCCTGATTGGCCTCACCCTTTGGCTGGGCCGCAGCCTGGTGTCGTTGCCGATGGAACCCGTCACCGTCGTCTTCCGTCGGCCTTTGGCGCCCAGGCCACCTCCCACTCCGTCAGCCACCGACGCCCCACGGAAGGGCGGGCGGGGCGTCAGGCTACCCAAAGCGGTTGCCCGCGACATTCAGCCGGACATGGAGTTGACGTTTGCTGCCCCGGCGGACGAAGGCTTGACGAGGCCCAGCGGGCGGTGGTTCGGCGGCGGCGGCAGCGCCGACGCCCAAGGGCCTGGGTGGGCGGATGGCGTCCAATCCGGTGCCCTGCGTCGGCATTCACTGGCCCGGGACCCCCAGGAGGTCAACACCGGATGGGATTGCGGCTTTCCACACGGCGGACCAAAGCACGACGTGGTGGTGCGCATCCGGGTGCACGTCTCCGCGGCGGGAAAGCCCACCCACGTCAGCATCCTCCGCCCCGGGCCGTCGTCCTTCAATGAATCCGCCAAAGAGTGTGCCTTTCGCCAGCGGTTCCGCCCGGCGCTCGACATGGACGGTAACCCCTGCGATGGAGAGCGGGAGCTAGGCATTCTTTTCTTCTACCCAGGCGAAACGGATGTGCCGCCACCTCCGCCCCCTCCGCGACCGGTGGCTCCTCCCCTGGAAGGGCCGCAGCCGGACTTGCCCGTCCAACTCGACGAGCCCTCGCATCCGAGATGAGGGCGCTGCACGGCGGACGGTGCGCGCCCTTGCCTCCTGGGCGTCGGCGCGCGGGCTTCGGTGGCCGCTTGGCTTTCCGACAGGAACTTTCGCCGCGGTGCGGCAAGGGCATGGAATCGCCTGGAAATCCCACCACCCCACCGCTAAAGCTCGGCCTCGTCGAGCCGTGACGTTGCCGGAGGAGACCCGTGGCCCCCGCGTACCCGAAGGACTTGGTGCTGCGTCTCTTCCGAAACATGTACCTCATTCGCCGCTTTGAGGAGCGCGCGGCGCAGGCCTACGGCCAGGGGAAAATCAACGGCTTCTGTCACCTCTACATCGGCCAGGAAGCGGTCGCCGCGGGCGTGAATGAGGCCATCCAGCCCCGCGACTACCTCGTCACCGCCTACCGCGACCATGGCTACGCACTGGTGCGCGGCGCCGACGTGGGGATGGTGATGGCTGAACTCTTCGGTCGCGCCACGGGCTACAGCAAGGGCAAGGGCGGCTCGATGCACATCTATGACGTCGAGCATAACGTCCTCGGTGGGTACGGCATCGTCGGCGGCCAAATCCCGCTGGCCGCCGGCACAGCGTTCGCCGTGCGCTACCGCAATGAGGACCGCATCAGCGTCTGCTACTTCGGCGAGGCCGCCGCCAACCAGGGCAGCTTCCACGAGACGCTCAACATGGCATCCAAGTGGAAGCTGCCGGCACTCTTCATCTGCGAGAACAACCGCTATGGAATGGGAACCGCCATCGAGCGGGTGTCGGCGGTGGCCAAAGTCTCGAAGCGTGCCGCGGCCTACGACATGCGAAGCGAGTCGGTCGACGGCCACGACGTCCTCAAAGTGTATGAAATGGCCAAGGACTGCGCCGCTTGGTGCCGTTCCGGCAAGGGGCCGGTCCTGCTGGAGGCAGATACCTACCGCTACCGCGGACATTCCATGTCCGACGCGGCCACCTACCGCAGCAAGGAGGAGGTCGAGACCGAGCGAAAGGCCGACCCCATTCCCCGGCTGCGGGCCTGGGCGGTGGCGGCGCAGCTGGCCGCAGAAGCCGACTTCGAGGCAATTGAAGGAGAGGTCAAAGGCGTGGTCGACGAGGCGGTGAAGTTTGCCGATGCCTCACCTGAGCCGGCGGTGGAAGAGGTGTGGACCGACACCCTGGTGGAGCCTGGCGAGCGCGACGTGCCTCCCCGTCAGCGGGTGCGCGGTGTCCAGGTGGACTGGCCGAGCTACCCTTCGGGGAAGGAACTCCACGTCAGCTGGGACCTCGAACCGCGAACGCCCGCCGTGGGAGAGCCGCAGCCCGAGCTCAAGAAGCCTGCCTAGTCAGACGAAGAGAAAGGACGGCTGGACCCCTCGATGGCGGAAATTGCGTGGCGTGAGGCGCTCAACCAAGCGCTGTCCGAGGAGATGGAGCGCGACGCCAACGTCTTCCTGATGGGCGAGGAAGTGGCCCGCTACGACGGCGCCTACAAAGTGTCCCAGGGGCTGTTGGCGAAGTTCGGCAGCGCCCGGGTGGTGGACACGCCCATCAGCGAGTTGGGCTTCGCCGGCCTCGGGGTGGGCGCGGCCCTGGTGGGGTTGAGGCCAGTCATCGAGATGATGACTTGGAATTTCGCCATTCTCGCGATGGACCAGATTGTCAACAACGCGGCGAAGGTGCGCCAAATGTCGGGGGGCCAGCTGCGCTGCCCGATTGTCTTTCGCGGGCCCAACGGCGCTGGCGGCCGCCTGGCCGCTCAACACAGTCAGTCTCTGGAGGTCAACTACGCTTATTTCCCGGGCCTCAAAGTGGTCGCCCCCTCCACTCCCGCCGACGCCAAGGGACTGCTGAAAGCGTCGATTCGGGACGACAACCCGGTCATCTTTCTGGAGGCGGAGCTCCTCTACGGCGTCAAGGGCGAGGTGCCGACGGGCGAGTTGGTGTTGCCCCTCGGAGAGGCGGCCCTCAAGCGCGAAGGCGCCGACTGCACCCTCATCACCTGGGCGAGGATGTACTACCACGCCGAAGAGGCTGCCAAGCAGCTGGAAGCGGAAGGCATCCACGTCGACTTGCTCGACTTGCGCACCCTCAAGCCGTTGGACGAAGCCGCCATCCTCACCTCGGTGCGTAAAACCAACCGAGCCGTCGTCGTGGAAGAAGGCTGGAGCTTCTGCGGGTTGGGGGCCCAGCTGGTGGACCTCATCCAGTCGAAGGCCTTTGACAGCCTGGATGCTCCGGTGGAGCGGGTGACGGGGCTGGACGTCAACCGAAGCTACGCCGCGGCGCTTGAGCGGGCCGCCGAGGTGAACCCGGCGCGCATCATCTCCGCCGTGAAGAAAGTGCTGTACCGAGAGGAAGGATGAAACACACGCCATGGCCACCGAAATCCAGCTGCCGGCGCTCTCCCCCACCATGAAGGAGGGGAAGATTCTCAAGTGGCTCAAGAAGGAGGGCGACGCGATTTCCACCGGCGACGCCATCGCCGAGGTGGAAACGGACAAGTCCAACCTCGAGGTGGAGGCCTTTGACGACGGAGTACTCCTCAAAATCCTAGTGCCGGAGGGCGAAGTGGCCCAGGTGGGCGCGCCCATCGGCTTCCTCGGACAGAAAGGCGAAAAGGTGGAGCTGGCAGCCGCCGCGCCGAAGCCAGCCGCCGCGCCCGCGACAGTCGAAACACCCAAGGCTGCCCCTGTCCCTGCGCCGGCCACCCCATCCCGTGCGCCAGTTGCCGCACCGCCCATCAGCCCCGCCAAGCCAACTGCACCTGCGCCCCCCCGCGGCGGGACACCGGCGCAGGTGGTGCAACTGCGGCGCGGCGAGGAGGCGGCGCGGCTTCGGGCCTCGCCGTTGGCCAAGCGCATGGCGCAGGAGGCAGGCGTGGACTTGGGGGCGGTCCAGGGCTCGGGGCCGCAGGGCCGCATTGTGAAGGCCGACATCCAAGCCGCGATGAGTGAACCCGCGACGCCTCGCCGTGCAGTTGCCGTCCCTGGCGTCCGCCCGGAGCCGGACGTTCTGCCAATCAGCAGCATGCGCAAAATCATCGCCCAGCGCATGGCTGAGGTGAAACCCGGCGTGCCGCACTTCTACCTCGCCATCGAAGTGGACATGGAGGCGACTCTCTCTCTGCGAGAGGAGGCGAAGGCCGCCGAGGTGAAGGTGTCGGTCAATGACTTCATCGTCAAGGCCGCCGCCATCGCGCTGCACAAGGTTCCCAAAGTCAACGTCTGGCTGCAGGGGGACCGCGTGCTTCAGTTTCACACCGGCGATGTCGGCATCGCGGTGGCTATCGAGGATGGCCTCATCACGCCCATCATCCGGGACGCGGACTCCAAGTCGCTCAGCACCATCGCCTTCGAGGCCAAGGAGTTGGCCGAGCGCGCCCGGCGTCGGGCCCTCAAGCCGGAGCAGTACACCGGGGGCTCGGTGACCGTTTCCAACCTCGGCATGTACGGCGTGGACTCATTCATCGCCGTCATCAACCCGCCTCAGGCCTCCATTCTCGCGGTAGGCGCCGTGGCGGACCGGGTGGTGGCGCGCGACGGCCAGCCGGTGGTGCGCAAGACGATGAGGATTGTCTTCTCCGGAGACCACCGGGTGGTGGACGGCGCCCTCGGCGCCCAGTACCTGCAGGAAGTGAAGGCGCTGCTGGAGCACCCCGTGCGGCTTCTGCTTTAGCTGCCAGGGCGCTCGCCGGTCAGCCGCTGGCGCGCGTCTGTAACGCCGCCGCCGACGGGCTGGCTGCCGGCAGCCTCACCGTGACGGTGGTGCCTCGGCCAACGTTGCTGGCCACGTCAATGCGTCCGCCGTGGCGCTGGACGGCGCCGTAGGCCAACGTCAACCCCAGCCCGACGGCCGCTTCTCGGCCGCGGGTGGTGAAGAAGGGTTCGAAAATGCGGGGCAAGATGGCCGGGGGGATGCCGCCGCCTGCGTCTTGGACTTCCACCACCACCTCCGCCCCCTCGTCCCAAGTGCGCACCTTGAGAGGGCCGGCCGGGCAGGCCTGCCTCGCGTTGCGCAACAGCGCCGCCACCGCCTGGTCGAGCTGCAAGGGCGCGCCGGCGGCGCGCTGGCGGGCAGCCAGGGAAGTTTGCACCGTCCCCGGCACCATGTGTTGCAGCTCGCTTCGGACGGCACGTGAGACGCAGGCATTCACGTCCAGAAGCTCCGTGCGCCCGAGGTCCTGCCGGGCCAGCTCGCGCAACCCTTTGACGATGCCGGAAATCCGCTGCGCCCCTGCAGCGCTTCGCCGACGGTTTCCAAGCCCTCGGCAACCTGCTCACGGACTTGGACGCCGGACAGTGGGCGGACCGACTCGGCCAACGCATTTCCCTGCCCCACGGCTTCGGCGCTCGCCTCGACTTCGCGCAGCGTGGACTGCAGCGACTGCAGGTTGGCGATGACGTACCCCAGAGGATTGTTGATTTCCTGCGAGGCGCCACTCGCCAGCTGACCGAGCGAGGCCAGCCGCTCGCTCGCGCGCAGCCTGTCTTCCAGCGCACGCCGTGCAGTGACGTCTTGGTAGTGGAGCACCACTCGCTCGGCTTCGCTTTCCTCGTACAGCTGGAAGGCCGTCGCGCCAAACCGGCGCCCGTCGGGCAACACCACTTCGCTGCGCTCCTCACCGGGACGGCCCAGGGGACATCCGCCGCAGGGGCGGTCGCTGCCCGCCAAGAGGGCATGGCACGTCTCGCCCACCACGTCCCGGACGTCTCGGCCGACGGCACGCGCGTATGCCAAGTTGGCGCGCCGGACCACGAAGCCCTCCTGCAGCACAATCGGCTCGGTGATGGCGTCGAAGGTGCGCTCCCATTCGCGCTTCGCCCTGGTGACAAGCTGCGTCCGCTCCTCCACCTTGCGCTCGAGCGCAGCATTGTTGGCCAGCACTTCGGCGCGTGCCTCGCGCAGCCGTACGGTGAGCTGGGCGTTGGCCACTGCGACCGCCACCTGCGCGGCCCACGCCTCCATCCGGTGAAGCGTAGCGTCGGCAAAGCCGGGGAGCCCGGGCCGGCGCACCAACTCCAAGGCCCCGAGGCAGGAGGCGCCTCGGACGAGCGGCAGGGCGAGCAGCGCCCCTGGGCGCTCGCCGGTCCGGCGCTCCACCGCCAGCACCACGTCCGCCGCAGCCTCCCCTTCGGCGTGCACCAGCGGCACCAAGTCCCGAGCAGCAAGTTCCGCCAAACCCACGGCGTGGAGGTCCGCCACCTCGGGCTCGGGCGGGTCCACCGCGGCCAGCCCGAGTGCGCCGATACTGTCGGTAAGCCACACCGTGGCGCGGTCCGCCTGCGCCAGCGTCCGCGCGCGGACGACGGCATCGCGGAGGATTTCCGAGAGGTCGGAGAGCGTATGCAGGCTTTGGACGGCGTCCGCGAAGCGTTCCGCTTCTTCGACACGCTCTTCCAGGGTTGGGCCGCGTGCCGTCGCCCGAGCAGCCCGGCGTCCCGCTTGCGCTTTCACCAGGCTGGGCACCAGCTCGGCCAGAGAGTGGACCGCGGAGACGCCGGCCGGAAGTGCCGCGGGTGGCGGCAACTCCCCGAGGTAGAGGACGGTGGCGGCACCAGCTGCACTCAGCCGAGAGACGAGGAGGCGCCAGTTGGGGACTGGCTCGCAAATGACGCTGTCCGCTGCGCCCCCGCCGACTTGGCGCAGCGCCTCACTGGGGGTGACATGCCGGACCTCCAGCCCAGCCCTGCTCAAAGCGTCGAGCAGCTCACTGTCCGGCGACACCGTGGACACGACCAGGGCAGGAAGGGCGGTGGCCATGGGGGTTGGCCTTGGGGGCCGGCTAACCGATGGCCAGGCTGGCCTCGTCGTCTTTGTCGACAATCAGCGCGCCATTCTCGTCGCGCAAAAGGTGGCGAAGACCGGGGTGCTGGCGCTCCAGGTGGGCCAACAGCACCCGCTGGTGGTGTGCCGCTGCGAGTTGCCCTGCTTGGGCGCGTTCGGCGGCCAGCTTGTCGAAGGCGAGGTGCAGAGCCACCTTGAGCTCAGCGTCGTCCCAGGGCTTGGTGAGGAAACGAAAAATCTCTCCTTCGTTGATGGCCTCCACTGCGGTGGACACCTCGGCGTGGCCGGTCAGCATGATGCGCACCACGTCCGGATGGAGAGCGCGGACTTCCTTGAGGAAGTCGAGACCGCTCATGTTCGGCATCAAGTGGTCCGACACCACCACGTCCACCGCGCGCTGCTTGAGGATGGCCAGGGCCTCGGCTGGCTCGCTGGCAGTGAGCACCGTGTAATTCTCACGCCGCAAGGTGCGTTGAAGTGCGCTGACGAGATTCGCCTCGTCGTCGACGACGAGCACCGTTTGAGGGTTGCTCTGCATGTGGGGGGGTAGCGCAAACACCGGGCCAGCCCAAACGCGAGACAGGACGCGGGGTTATGCGTCCGGGGCCTGGGTCCAGCCCGGAACCCAGGGGTGGCACTGACACCTGGGGGTGTCAGGACCGCGGGTGCAACAGGCTGGACGAAGCCTCAGCGAGCTTTGCTCACCGGGTGAGGTGAACGCTCGGACGTCGACTCCGGAGCGCTCGAGTCTCGCGCTGTGCCATCGAGAGCCGCTCGGAGAGCCCGACAGAGCTCCCGAATTTGAAAGGGTTTGTCGACCACCTCGCGGACACCGGCTGCGCGCATCACGGTGGAAGGGACGCTGAGGCGGTTTCCGGTAATCAGCACCACTGGAAGGTCGGGGCTGACCGCCGCAAGGCGGGCTGCGAGCTGCACGCCGTCCATCCGCGGCATCTGCAAGTCGGTGATGGCCAAGTCAAAGTCCGTCGGGTCCTCGGTCAGCACCTCGAGTGCCTCTTCTGGGTCGGTCGAGGTTGTGACGTTGTAGCCGAGCCGCTCGAGTTGCTCCGCCAGGACACGCGCGATGGCCGGCTCGTCGTCGATGATGAGCAGCCGTTCCCCGCGTCCCCGCTCGATGGCTTCGGGAGTGCGGGGCGAAGCCGAAAGCGGCTGGCCCTCCAGCGCCCGAAGAAAGACCTCGACCGTCGTACCGGCCCCGGGCTGACTCTGCACGTTGATCGTGCCCTCATGGTCTCGAATGATGCTGTGAACCACTGCCAAACCGAGTCCAGTCCCTTCGCCCTCGGGCTTGGTCGTGAAGAAGGGCTCGAAGATGCGCTCCAAGACCGGTGCTTCCATGCCGTGACCTGTGTCTGAAATGGCCAATCGGACGTAGCGCCCCGATGGCAGAGACGGTGCTGTCGGGCTTTCGCCGCCGACACTGAGCGTCTCCAGAAGGACTGTCAGGCGCCCTCCCCGGTCACGCATCGCTCCGGCGGAATTGGCGACCAGATTGACGATGACTTGATGCAGCTGGGACGGGTCTGCCAGAACCGCTGGGGCGGCCGCATCGATTTTCATCTCCATTTCAACGGAGGCCGGGACTGAGGCCCGCATCAGCTGAAGCGCCTCGCGTACCACCGCCTGGAGCCTGGTGACGCGGCGTTCGTGGACGTTACTTCTGGCGAACGTCAGCAACTGGCGGACGACATCTCGCGCCCGCGCTCCAGCTTTGAGAATTTCGCCCGAGCTCTCCTGCATTTTGCTCCCGGCGGGAGCATCGTCCTGCAGCAGCTGGGCGTGGCCGATGATGGCGGTAAGGACATTGTTGAAGTCATGCGCGATTCCCCCCGCCAGGGTCCCCACCGCCTCCATCTTCTGTGACTGCCTCAATTGAGACTCGAGCCGCGCGCGTTTTTGCTCCTCCTCCTTGCGCTCCGTGACGTCGCGGGCGATGCCCAGCGTTGCCACGGTGGGGTCTCGAGAGACGGCGAGGTTGACGTCGAGTGCCACCGTTCCGCCGTCGCGCTTGCGGATCAGGAAATCGAGCGAATGTCTCTGCTCCGAATCCGGAGCGGCGAGAAAGGCGGCCCAGGTGCGTTGCCCCTCGGCGGTGGCGATGACGTCGGCAAATGGCTTGCCAATCGAATCTGCCGTGTGCCAGCCGGTCATGGCTTCAAAGGCCGGATTGACGGAGGAGAAAGCGCCGTCGGGCGTCAGGGTAAAGATGGCGTCGCGCGCCCGCTCCACCAGCAGGCGGTACTTCTCTTCGGACGCACGGAGGATGCGGCCAGCCAGGGCCTGCAGCCCCACCGTCACCGCGCAGAAAAGTGAAAGGTTGGCCCAGTAATCCAGCGGGGTGTTGCTGGCCACCGACGGCGGAAGCTTTCCCTGGGCCTCCACCAGAACAAGCCCCAGCCCGGTCAAGACACACACCAGCGCGGTGACACCGGCGGCGAACCCGTTGATGAGGAGACCCGCGGTGACAACTGTGACCAGATAGCCGAGGGAGGCCGACCCTCGGATGCCTCCGCCGGTGTAAGCCGATGCGGAGTAGAGAGCCCAGGCCGAGACGATGCAGGCCACCGCCGCCAGGCGTACCCACCCCAGCCGCACAGCAAGCATCAATGCGCCGATAAGACCAAAGGCAACCGCCGCTTGGAGAAGGTAGCGACGGATGGCATGGGGGTCGACCCAGCTTTCAATGCCCACGTAGAGGGCGAACCCAAACAGGACGATCCACAGAAAGGCGTTCACCAATCGGCCGGCATCCGACGTCCCCCCTTCCCCGACGCCGTGTAAGGGGCCCACGCCTTGAAGCCTCATCGACATAGCCTTTCACTTAAGAATGCTACATCCGGCTCTGGCCATCCGGAAACCTGGAGCCCTGACGTCCCCAGTCTTCTTTTGTTCAACATGGGAAGGAGTGCGTTAACCCTTGAAGAGAGGACACGCTCAGCGAGTCGCTGCCATTTCTTCGGCTCTTTGCGGTCGTCGGTGACCCTGAAACCTCAGTTGACTTTCGGTGGGGGGCGGCGCGCGCCCGTGGACCGGGCCACCGCCTCACCCATCGCAAGCCGACGTCGGATAACCCGGCCGTACATCGCCTTTGAGTGGAACCGGAGTGCGCCATCGTCGGCGCTTGGCATCCCATCTTCTGCCCAGCCTCGCCATTCGCCGTCGAAGTGCGAGCACCTGCGCAGATGTCAGCTGGTCCTGCGCAACGCCGAGTCAACGTCCGAACGCCGGCGTCCGATGGGTAGACGCCCGTCTTGGGGCGCCCAGAAGCCAGGCAACCGCGACCGGTGCGCGTTTCCCCAGGACGGGCGGGTCAAAGCTCGTCGGACGCGCGGCCTTTCCGCTCGAACTGCTTCTCGTAGAGAGTCTTGAGGCGTTGGTAGGTGTCCGCCTCCAAAGGTCCCTTGTCGCTCCGAATCCGCGTGACCCGCGCAAACCTGAGCGCAAAGCCGGAACTGTAGGTGGGGCTTTTCTGCACGTCGTTGTAGGTCACCTCAACAACGAGTTCCGGCTTGACGTGCACCACCCCGGGCTCCTCCGACACTTTGAGGGCGAGCAGGCGCTGCATCAGCTCCAACCGCTCTGCATCGGTGAGCCCTTTGAAAGTCTTGCCAATCATCTGCCATTGGTCACCGTCGCGAACCCCGAGCCAGTAGTTGCTGAGCGAGCCTCGCCGCCGGCCGTGGCCCCATTCAGCGGCCAGCAGGACGACGTCCAGCGTGTCGGCGGGCTTGAGCTTGAGCCAGTTCTTCCCGCGTTTCCCGGCCGTGTAGGGGGCGTCGAGGCGTTTTGCCATCAGCCCTTCGTGACCCGCTTCGATGGCCTGCGTTAGAAAAGTTGATATCTCCTCGCTCGACGTGACGACGCGTCGCTCGACCAGCAGCTTCTTGGGGACGAGTTTCTCGAGCGCGGCGAAGCGTTCCTCGTAGGGCAAGTCCATGAGGAGCTTGCCGTCCAGCTGCAGCAGGTCAAAGAGGCGCAGCTCAAGGAGCATCTTTCTTCGATGAGCTTCGATTTCGTGGACACGCCGAAAGCGGCGCATCAGCTCTTGAAACGGGAGCGGTCGACCAGCGCTGTCGACGGCAAGGAGCTCGCCTTCCACGATGAGGGCCTGGGCAGGAATGGCCCGTGTCACCTCGGCAATCTCCGGAAGCCCTGCCGTGACGTCGCTCAGGCGACGGCTGAAAACGCGCACCTCGTCGTGTAGTCGGTGAATCTGTACCCGGGCCCCGTCCATTTTGTACTCGACGGCCGTCTTCCCGCCGTGCTCGACAAGCACTTCCGCCGGGTCGCGGGCAATTTCCGCCAGCATCGGCTTAACCGGGGAAAGGAGCCGAACGCCCACGGCGCGAATCGCGTCGCCTCCGTGGTAGAGCGCCAACTCCGCCACGCGTCCCAAATCTCCAAGAAACATCTGAGCGTTTCGTACATCGGGCGCTGGGATTCCGGAGGCTTCTGAGAGTGCGTCGAGCATCCCGCTCTCGTTCAGGCCAATGCGCATCTCACCGGACAGTCCCCGCACGAGCACCTCGCGCTCCTCAGGCGTCGACCGGGCCATCAGTTGCTGAAGAAGCGCCTGCCGTCTCTGCGTTGCGTCGGCGCCGTGGACGTCGGCAATTGCGTGCAGCTGCTTCTGCACTTCCAGCAAGCTGAGAGGGCGTGTGGGCGCTGGCAGTTTCTGGGCCAGCGCTACCGCATTGTGAACCATGGCGTACCCGACGTTCAGGGCTCGGGCGTCCGTTTCCGCGAAAATGCTTCCTGTCAGGAAGAGAACAGCAGGCGCAATCTCCTCGCGGCCGAGCTTCCGAACAAACTCGGCGGCGATGCGCCGCTTCTCCAGCCTCTTCGACGTCGCGGCGAGGCGCGACACCACCTGTGCAAAGTCGGAGAAGGGGGTCGCGGCATCCACACTCATCGCGCGAGAAGTCGTCGGCCTTCGACAAGGTTTGTTCGACAGCAGTCCAACAAGAAACCGTTGAGCCGTCGCCGAAGCTGGGCAGCAACAACGTCACTATCACACCTGCCTTCGGCGGGGCCGCCAGCGTCATGCGCCGAACGTGCGTCCGGGGTGGCAACCTTGACAGCGGGCCCTCACGCTTCCGGCCTACGGTTTCACCCGCTTCGTTGTGGAGGCCCTCACCAAACCGGTGACGGCTGGACGCTGCCCTGGGCAGTCAGGTAGGTGGGTCACATGAACAGCCGGCGCAGGAGTGCGCCGGCCAACGGGGAGGCAAAGACATGTGGACGACTCGCCTGCTGACCTGCATCGGGTTGTCGGTACTCTCGGCCTGCGCCACCGAGAAGGCGGCAACCGCTGAATCGAAGACTTTCAATGTCCCGTTAACCAAAGACTGCCCAGCTGCGGGTCCGAACGCCACTGGCGTGGCGACTATCCTCGTGGCTGCTGACGGCTCATCGGTCACCGCGACAGTGACGTATTCCGGCCTTTCAGGCGCCCCAACGGCGTCCCATATCCACTTCGGCCCATCTGGCGTTGCCGGCCCTGTCGTCCTGCCGTTCTCCCCCCCTCTGGCATCCCCGTTCTCGAAAACCTTTACCGCAGCCGATTACGTCGCGGCAGCGGGGGCGCCCCCAGATTTTGCGGCCTTCGTCGTCGCTCTCCGGGCTGGAGGAGCTGCTTACGTGAATGTGCACACAGCCGCGTGCAAGCCCGGGGAGATTCGGGGCGAGATTCAGTAGCCGCGGTTCAACGTTGCACCGGACGCCTTTGACGATGGCGTCGTCCGCTGGCCAGCGGAGTCAGGACCCAGCCCAACTTCGCCACTGGCCTAGGGTGCTCCGGACTTGGCCGATGAACCGGAGATGGGTGCGTCGGAGGGGAGGGGCGGACTGTCGAGGAAACTCCCCGACGGCACAAAGAATAGGGTGCCTGACACTGGTCGGCTGACATCGAGCAACCGGTCGTAATTCCCGGGCGGTTGTCCGATGAACATGTTCTGCAGCATTCGCTCGATGATTCGTGGCGAGCGGGCGTAGCCGATGAAATAGGTGCCAAACTCGCCCTGCGCGACGTGACCAAACGGCATGTTGTCGCGCAGAATCTTCTTCTCCTCGCCGTCCTCCACGATTGTGGTCAACGCATTGTGGGCGTAGCTGGGTTTCGCGGCGTCGCTCAGCTCGATGTCACTCAGCTTGGTACGGCCGACGATGCGCTCCTGCACCTCCGTGGACAAGGCATTCCAGCCCTGGAGGTCGTGCAGATATTTCTGCACAATCACGTAGCTGCCGCCCGTGAAGTCACCGTCTTCCTCGCCGACCAGCGTGGCGTCGGCGGCCTCCTGGCCAGTGGGGTTTTCGGTTCCATCAACGAAGCCGAGCAGGTCCCGGGCATCAAACGAGCGAAACCCGTGCACCTCATCTGCCGGCGAAACCGCATCGCCGAGGCGAGCTAGAATTTGGGTCGCCAGCTCGAAACAGAGGTCCATTCGTTCGGCGCGGATGTGGAACAGCAAGTCTCCAGGCGTGGCCACCGCATGGCGGGACCCGCTTCGGATTTCGCGGAACGGGTGCAATTCGGCGGGTCGTGGACGGCCGAACAGTCCGTCCCACGCATCGGAACCGATTCCCATCACGCAGGAGAGGTTCCCCGCTGCCTCGCGAAACCCGACTGAACGCAGCAGCGCCGCTAGGTCCGCGCACAACGAGCGCACCGTCCCCAAGCTGCCATCGCGAGAGGTGATGGTGAGGACGAGGAAGATGGCAGCGCGGGTCAGCGGCGCGAGCACCTTCTGAGAGACACTCCGTGATGGAGACGGGCCGGTCGAAGTCATCGGGGGAAGCCAGGTCTTGCTGGCGCGCACTACCCTGAGCCGAGAAAAGGTTCAAGGTTTTGAGCGCCACCAGGGACCGGCCGAGAGGGTAGGTGCCAATGGCCGCGGTGCTTGACGTCGTACGGGCGTCTGGAGACCCTCTGACCATGGCCTACCAACCGGAGGATCCAGTTCCCGTCGAGTACCGCCACCGGCCAAAGCTCGCGCTGCCAAGAGAAAACCTCGTGCTGCCGGGCGTCAACTTGAAGTGGTACGACCTCGTTCCCGAGGGCTTTGGCATCTCGGATGCGCTTGGGCGCGAGAGTCGTGAGCGGGTCCGTGCTGACGTCTTGGCGAAGCGCATCGACTTCGGCAGCACAATGGGCTTCGTCATCCTCCACATCGCCGGCGCCGCGAGCAACGTCGGCATGCTCATCGTCAACACATGGCGCAACTGCAACGAGATTTGGGAGACGGTGTATCTGAAGGACCTGCCAAAGAATGGCCCCTACCGGGTGTATGAACGCACCGGCCATCTACCCACCTATTGCGTCTGGGAGCTGGGGATTGTCTGGCACGAGCGCAATGCATTCACGCGTTTCCTGACCTCCGCGCGTGATGCAGCTGCCGTCAGCGCGTACTTTGCGGATCGCTTTTCTGGGACCCTCTAGGCGTCTAGTAAGCCCTCCGCTGCTAATCGCGCGAATGGGGCTTCGACATCCGGACGGGCAGGTTCCTTTCTGCACCCGAGGTTGTCTTTGTGCTCTACCTCGCCAAATCTGAATCGGGCAGAGTTTAGGTCAGCGAGAGCTGAGAGGAGATGTCATGAAAGTCTACATGTACGCGCTCTCAACGTGTCCGTGGTGTATGAAAACGAAGAAGTGGTTCACAGAACATCGCGTCCAATTCGACTCCACGGATTACGACCTCGCCGATGAGGCCACGCAGGCGAAAATCATGCGGGAGCTGAATGCTGCCGGCGTCAACGGCTTCCCGTACGTTCGAATTGGTGATGAGACCGTCGAAGGCTACCAACCCAAACGGTTCGCGCAACTGTTGGGAATCGCCGAATGAATGTCGAAGGGGTCGAGCCTCGGCGGGGGCCCGCCCGACCTCCGTCTTGGGGTGTCACAATAGGCGCGTCTGAATCGGTGCGCCGGCCTTGATGGTCCGAGTGACGGGGGTCTTCTCGGCGATTTCAGCAAGACGAGTGCGTTGCTCGTCGCTCAATGGTGCGCTGAAGCTCACATCACGTTCGATGTGCTCGGCGCCGTCGCTTGTCCGCACCAGTCGCAGACCGACATGAATGTGGCCAAGTTGCCATTCCTTCCGTTCGGAATACATCCGGAGCGTGATGGACGTGCAGGCCCCGAGCGCCGCAAGCAAAAGGCCGTAGGGTCTTGGGCCAGTATCGGTTCCGCCCGCGGAGATTGGCTCGTCTGCGGTCAACTGATGGCCCGTGGCTTGAATCGTCTGCGCGTATTTCGAATCACTGTCAACGGTGGTACCCGCAATGAGTGCCATGTCTCACCTCGTCTCGTGGGAGTCCGGCAGCGGAGTAAACTCCGTCTCGTCGCCGGGGACCTTCGGGAAACGACCCTTTCGCCAGTCGTCCTTTGCTCGCTCGATACGCTCGAGCGAGCTGGAGACAAAGTTCCACCAAATGTGGCGCTCGCCGTCGAGCGGCGCTCCGCCGAGAACGAGGAGCCGCGAGGGCTCAAGTGCCTGAACGCGAGCTGCCGTCCCTTCACGAAACACCAGCATGCGGCCCTCGCCGTATGGCTTTCCATCGATGGAAAGGGCGCCGCTCACGACGTAGACCGCGCGTTCGCGGTGCTCATCCGGTAACGGCAGCACTGCCCATTCGTCGAGCTGCGCCTCCACGTAGAACAGCGGCGAAAGGACGCTGACCGGTGACGTCTGCCCATCGGCAGAACCCGCGATGATGCGAAGGCGTGCGCCGGGTCGGTCGAGCGTCGGGATTGTGGTGGACGGATGATGCTGAAAGGACGGCGCGGTTTCCTCCTCCGCGAGTGGCAATGCAACCCAGAGCTGCATCCCGTGAATGGAAGGGCCGGATGTGCGGACTGCCCTCGGCGTCCGCTCAGAGTGGACGATGCCTCGGCCAGCCGTCATCCAATTCACGTCTCCCGGCCGGATTGGCTGCTCCGAACCGAGACTGTCACGGTGCAAGAGCTCGCCTTCGAAGAGAAAGGTGACAGTCGCAAGATTGATGTGAGGGTGAGGCCGGACGTCGACCCCGTGTCCTGGCAGCAGGCGAAGCGGTCCGATGTGGTCGACGAAGATGAACGGACCGACAGTTCGTCGAGCAACGGACGGGAGCACTCGGCGGACGCTGACTCCGTCACCGAGGTCTCGCTTCCGACCGTCTAGTTCAAGCTCAACGGTCGGACTTGCCTCGTTCCGGTCCTCGGGCGTGCTGGATGACATGAGGCTCATCTGCTTCTCCCGGACCGCCGTCAACCGCAGTGCGCAAAGGGCTCCCGGTGAAACCACGCTAATCCAGTCGGCCCCCCGGCGCTCGGTGCTGTGCTTCGGGAAAGCAGGCGCCCCGCGGAGGCCCTCCAATTCCTCTTGAAATTACAGCCCGAGCGCCGCCACGCCGATGGTTGCAGACGATGGCGGTGAGATGGTCGACAGCGGACCGCTTCCCAAGTCCACGCTGGGACTGTTGGTCGCGAGGACCAGTCCGCACGGGCCGGCGGCCGCGAGCAGCTGGCCGGAGGAGCCCACCGTGACCTGTCTGCTCCACTTCAAGCTACCCGTCGACTCAAACACGGCGAGGAAGGTGTCAGCGTTTGCGGGAAGGACGCCGCCGCCCAGATTCACCGTACCGACGTACCCCGCAGTTAGGATGGTCACGCCGTTCGAGTTGGTGTCCAAACTGCCCAACTTGAAGCTCGACCCGGCTCCGCCAAAATTCTTCGTCCACTGGAGGTTGCCCCCGGAGTCAAATCGCGCGAGGGCGAGGGAGTTGGTCCCAGAGCTGGACAGCGCGCCGCCGCCGAAGTCGATGGTCCCCGAATAGACGACAGCGAACGAGAGTGAACCGTCCGCACCTTGCCGGAAGACGCGCTGCTGGATTGCCGCAGTCGGTAGCGCCAGGACTATGGGGGTCCAAAAGCTACAAGAGCCACCACCGCCAAACTTTCCGAGCACCGTCGCGCCACCCGCCGGCACCGTCACCGGGCAAGACGGGGAAGACCCAACGCTGGTGGACGCGGTGAGTGACTGAGCGAGGTAAAGGTTTGCGTCGAGGCTGGGCCAGAGGAAGTCCGACGCCGACAGGGTGGCGGCCAGGCTCTGGGCGGAGGGGCCTAGGTCGGTTCCATCGGCCGCCCAGCAATACACCGCCGCCTGAAAGTACGGCGTGTCGCCCGTCATCTTGAGGGTTGCGTGCAGGTTTCCCCCGGTGTCGTGGCCCGCCTGAAAAACTTCGACGGACTGTTGGCTACTCGACGTCGGCAGCGCATTGGGCTCTGGCTGGCTGAAGACGGGTGTCCCATCCGGTGCCAGCCTCTCGAAGGTGAGCAAGGCGCCCGTGTTCGCAGCCTCAGGCAGGCCAGTCAGGACCAGGCCGTAGAAGAGGTCATTCTGCCCGTCGATGACCAGGTTGCTTGGGAACATAGTCCCCGCGTAGGCGCCCTTCGCATCCTGGTGGGTGCCAAGCAAATTGCCGGAGGAGTCCCAACGGTATTGCTCAAAAGTGGACGCGCTGCGGATGTCGCCAACAACCACGTCGTTGGTCGTCGGGCCCGCGACGATGTCCGTGGGGACGAGGGTTGTCGTCGCGGCCGGAATCGACGCACTCCACGCAAGGCTGCCGGACGCCGCGCCGCACACGTTGACTGCGTGCCCTGCGTCGGTGCCAGCATCGGGGAGGCCTGCGTCCGATGTGCCGGCGTCAGAGGGCATACCGGCATCGGAGGGCTTGCCAGCGTCGGAAGGTGTGCCAGCGTCGACCCCGCTGTCGGAGCCCGGGTTGTTATCTCCCGCGTCGTTCGTGCTCTGCGAAGGCCCACAACCGAGTGCGAAGCCGATGAAGCAGCAAGCAAGCAGAGGCCGCTGGATGCTCATGCAATCCACCTGGCCGAGGTTTAACACGCTGACCTAGAAAGCGCGGGGAGGACGCCCGTCGTTGGGGACGCTTCGAGTGAGCCGCGAACGCCGCGAAAGTTTGCGGTTTCTGCTTAGGAAATGAGCGTCCATCCCAGCACAGGAGGTTGGCATTATGCCGTTGACGACGGAAATCCTTGAGCGTTTGGCAGAGATGCCTCGCCAAATGAGGGCGGTGGCGACCCAGTTGGTCGGGCGAGAGCGCTTCCGCCCCTCGTCCGACGGGAAAGTATTCTCGCTGGTTGAGCACGCGTGCCACCTCCGCGATGTCGAAGAAGAGGCATTCACTGTGCGTATTCGGCGAATTCTCCGCGAGGACGACCCGAAGCTTCCCGATTTCGATGGCGCGGCAGTAGCCGCTGAGCGCAACTACATCACGCAGGATGTCGACACGGCACTCCGCGACTTTGAGGCTGCCCGTCAGCGCAACATCGAAGCGCTCAGCACTCTCGACAGCGTTGCCCTAGAACGCACGGGGCACCTCGCGGGGAGGGGAAAGACAACGCTGCGAAGAGTCGCCGAACTGATTCTGGAGCATGACACCGACCATGCGGCTGAGATTTCACAGTTGCTCACGGCCGCTGGGAATCGCTGACCCTCTCCGGTCCGGAACAGCCTCAGCGGCACCGCCAGGAAGTCGAGAACCGGTGCGGCCAGGCAACCAGACCTGTAGGAAATACTGGAACCATCGGTGCTGGGCGCATTGGCACCGCATGCCACGGTGCGGCCACCTGCCTGGCATTGCAGGCGTCGAACGCCTACTCTTTTTTGGATGCGACGGCTTGAAAGCACGGTCACGCTAGGCCTGATGCTCGGTCTGGGCGCGTGGGCCAAGGCCTCGGAGGCTCCAATGCAGCTTTCATCACCAGCATTCACCCCAATGGGGGCGATTCCGGCGAAATACACCTGCGAGGGAGTCGACAAGTCACCGCCCCTTGCATGGAGCGGCATCCCGGCTTCCACCAAAAGCTTGGTGCTCATCGTCGATGACCCCGATGCCCCAGACCCCAAAGCGCCGCGGGTGACCTGGGTGCATTGGGTCGTCTACAACATACCGTCCTCGACAACGTCCCTCGGCGAGGGCGTCTCAGAGAAGTCCCTTCCGCGGGGCACAAAGGAAGGGCTGAACGATTGGAAAAAGCCCGTGTACGGTGGACCCTGCCCACCAATTGGACGGCATCGCTATTTCTTTAAGCTGTATGCTCTCGACACGGTACTTGCCGACCTCCAAGCCCCATCGAAGGCAGACGTGGAGAAGGCGATGCAAGGGCACGTCGTGGGAAACGCGGAACTCATCGGGACGTACCAGAAGCAGAAGTAGCGACGGGTTTCCGAGGCCTTCGAGCCAAGGACGCGTTTCGGCGGCTCTCTCCTACGACGAGCAAGTCACGCCTCAACCCTCTCAGCGAAGAGTCGAGCTTTCAGACAGCAGAGGAAAGAGCTTGCATGGACAAGAAATTCGTCTCGCGGGGTTTCGTCGGAAAACGCCGCGAGCCAGACGTTGCCGACCGGCTGCCTCCTGGCCAGTACATCACACCGGACTTCCCGGTCCTTTCGGCCGGTCCCACACCAAGGACGCGGCTCGAGCAATGGAGCTTTGGGCTCGAGGGACTGGTGCGTAAGGCCGTCCAGTGGAGTTGGGGCGAGTTCATGAAGCTTCCCTCCCAGGACTTCATCGCCGACATCCACTGCGTCACGAAGTGGAGCAAGCTCGACACGCACTGGGGAGGAGTCAGCCTCGACACTCTTTTCGGGCAGGTTGAACTCGACCCCAAAGCGCGCTTCCTGATTGCCCTTTGCGACGGCGGATACACCACCAACCTGCCGCTGGCCGAAGTCGTCGACGGCCAAGCCTTCATCGCTTATCGCTATGACGGACAGCCGCTCGCCGCTGAGCACGGAGGCCCCGCGCGGCTGGTGGTCCCTCACCTGTACTTTTGGAAGAGCGCTAAGTGGGTGCGGGGACTTCGCTTGACTGAGACCGACCAGCCCGGCTTCTGGGAGTCGCTTGGTTACAACAACCATGGTGACCCCTGGAAGGAAGAGCGCTACAGCAGCGCTTGAGGATGTCGACCAGCGTACTGAGCCCGCGGCCGTTGGACTGGCAACTAGCGCGTGTCACCGGCCTCAAAGCGGAGACACCGCGTGCGAAGACGCTGACGCTGGCTCTGCCCCAGTGGACTGCCCACCGGGCTGGGCAGCACTACGACGTCCGCCTCGTGGCGCCCGATGGGTACGAAGCCGAGAGAAGCTATTCTGTTGCGTCTGCCCCCGAGCGAGTGGGCGAGATTCAGTTCACCATCGAGCGGCTCGAGGACGGGGAGGTGTCGAGCTATCTCACCGACGTGCTGGTGGTCGGCGATGAGGTCCAGGTCCGCGGACCCATCGGTGGGTATTTTGTTTGGGAGGTCCGCATGGGCGGCCCATTGCTGCTCATCGCGGGCGGCTCGGGCATGGTTCCCCTCATGGCCATGCTGCGCCATCGCGCGGCGGTAGCCAGTACGGTCCCGGCGCGTCTCTTGTACAGCGTCCAGACTCCCGCTGACGTCTTTTACCGAGAGGAGTTGGACGCCCTCCAGGCATCACAGGGGGGGCCAGAAGTGTTCTACACGTTTACCCGCAAACAACCACCGGACTGGCAGGGCTACGCACGTCGCATTGATAGGACAATGCTGGCGGATATCGCGCGTCCGTTCGGTACCACCTTCTTGGCGTACGTCTGTGGTCCGACCCTCATGGTGGAAGCGTCGGCGAATGCCCTGGTAGAGCTGGCTGTTCCGCCAGAACGGCTCCGCACCGAACGTTTCGGACCGACGGGAAAGGAGTCCATCCGTGAGTGACATGAGTGACGCGTTGAGACTGGACGGAAACGCCGTGGGGGGTCTGCTCGATGAAGTTTTCGGCCGCGAAATGACGAACAGTCCCTGTCAATGCGCCCACTGTGGAGCGGTTGGAGCGATTGCCACGCTGACAGCTTTCATCCATGCGCCGGGTCTGGTTCTCCGCTGTCCGAAATGCGAGGAAATTGTGCTGCGGCTGGTGAGAATGCCTGAAGTCTTTCGCCTCGACGCCCGCGGGGCGGCGTACTTGCAGCTCGTGCGCACTTTGGAACGGTGAAGTGCTAGCTAACCTAGCTTGGGTACCAGCGACGACAGTGCCTCGTCGACGCTGAGGCAGCCACGGCCCCAAAAAAATAACCAGAGCAAATCCTTCGGAAGCCAAGCATCCATGAACGAAGTTCAAGTTCACCACTGGGTAGCCTGGGGGCTCATCGCCGTCGGCGCAATGGTGTTCATCTCGCTCTTTTTCGTCGTGGCTCCCTACGGTCGTCACTCCCGTGAGGGCTGGGGCGTGATGATTCCCAACCGCCTCGGCTGGATGCTGATGGAAAGCCCAGCAGCGCTGGCCTTTGGCGGTATCTACGCGCTCGGCGCTCACGCACTTGAGCCGGTGCCGCTTGCGCTGGCGGCCATGTGGCTCACTCACTATGCCCACCGGGCCTTCATCTACCCGCTGCGTCTGAAGGCGACGCAGAAGAAGATGCCGTTGTCGGTGCCGGCGATGGCAATCACGTTCAACCTCCTCAACGCTTACGTGAACGCCCGGTGGATTTCGCAGCTTGGACACTACCCACTGAGTTGGTTCAGGGATCCCCGCTTCATCGTTGGGGTGCTGCTGTTTGCGAGCGGCATGGCCGTGAACATCCGCTCCGACAACATCCTGTTCGCGTTGCGCAGCCCGGGCCACGCTGGTTATAAAATCCCCCGGGGTGGTGCCTACCGCTGGGTATCGGCGCCTAACTACCTCGGTGAGCTCATCGAGTGGGGTGCGTGGGCAATCGCGACCTGGTCGCTGGCTGGACTCTCGTTTTTCCTCTTCACCGCGGCCAACCTGCTGCCGCGCGCCCTTTCTCACCACCGCTGGTACAAGCGGAACTTCCCTGACTACCCCCCGGAGCGGCGCGCGGTCATTCCATGGCTGCTCTGAAGCCACGGCGCTTTCTGACCCGTTACGGCCCCTGGGCGCTCGTGGCAGGCGCTTCGGAAGGAATCGGCGCGTCCTTCGCTCGTGCGCTCGCCATCCGCGGACTGAATTTGGTGCTACTTGCCCGGCGCGCGGTGCCGCTGCAGTCGTTGGCAGCGGAGCTCTCCCAGCAGCACGGCGTTCAGTCGAGGGTACTGGCACTCGATTTGACGTCTCCCGGTCTGCACCGGACAGTCGCGGAGGCCACTGAGGACCTCGAGATCGGCTTACTCGTCTGCAACGCCGCGCTCTCGCTGATGTCCGCCTTTGTCGACCTCGACGTCGACGACGTGTTGCGCTCCGTCGACCTGAACGTGCGAGCGCCGCTGGTGCTGGCCCACCTGTTCGGCCGCCGGATGGCCGAGCGAGGACGGGGTGGCATCATCTTCATGTCGTCGGTGGCTGGAATAATCGGCTCTCCATTCTCGGCCACCTACGCCGGTTCGAAGGCCTTTGCGCTGAGCTTCGGTGATAGCCTCTGGGCGGAGCTCGAGCCGCGCGGCGTGGACGTGTTGACCTGCGCTGCCGGTCCGACCGAGACACCGACCTACGCGCAGGTGCGGACTTCGTTGTTTCCTCCAGCGATGAACCCGGAGCGCGTGGTGAAAGCCGCGCTGGCTGCCCTGGGAAGGCGGCCACGGGTGGTGCCCGGGATGTTCAACCGGCTAACCACCTTGCTACTCGCCCCGCTGCCTCGCACGACGACCCTCCGGATGATTGCCGCCCAGACGAGGAAGTTCGCCACCAGGCGACACTGAGCTTGATCAGGCCAGGACCGCAGGGCTACACGGTACCCCCGCCGAACGTTTCTCTCTTTCGAGGAGCCCATGCCCAAGCACGTCTTCGACCCCGATGTGGTCCACGACTGCGCGATGAAGTGCCTCGGGCACAAAAAGCCGTCCATGTTCGACGTGTTCGCCGATGCCATGGAAGAGGCGTACCCTGACGTTCTGGATCGCGGTCAGCCCTGGCTCTACAGCATCGCTGGGGGCGCGATGATTCAGATGAAGCTCTATTACGCGTCCATCAGCGAATACATCATGATTTGGGGGACGCCGATTGGCTCCGAGGGCCACTCCGGGCGTCACCTGAGCGGCTTCTGGGACACCGTCATCGACGGTGAGACTTGGTACTACGGCGAAGGCCAGTTCGAGAAGACAGTCTATAAGCCTGGCGACCGTATCTACGTCGGGCCCGGCCAGGCGCGGGCGATGAATTTCACCGACGGCGTCTGGGCGGTCGAGTATGCCCGCGGGCTGATTCCCTACAGTTTGCCCTTCGGTGTCGCCGACGAACTCCTCAGCTGCTGGGATTGGGTGACCGCTGCGCAGACACTAAGTCTCTACACCGACCTCGTCTGTCAGAGTCTGGGCCGTCGTTACACCACGCTCAAGCAGCCATTCTCGCTGGTAAGCGCCGCCGCCCGCGCGCTCACTGAGCGGTTGCGTCCGCCGCCCGAGGTTCCTGAAATCCCGAAGGACAACATCAAGTTTTTCCGCTGAAATGAATGTCCTCGTCACCGGCGCGTTCGGCAACATTGGTAGCCACAGCGTCAACGCCCTGCTGAAGCTTGGCCATCGCGTACGTGCGCTTAGTTTCGGCAAACCTAGCTCCAAGCTGAGCAATGACTGGGCAAGCACGGTGGAAGTCGTGCGTGGCGATGTAACCCGGCCTGAGACGTTGCCGTCGACGGTGCGCGGCGTCGACCGGGTGGTCCACCTCGCGTACGTGATTCCACCGGCCTGCCTCGAAAGACCCAACGAGGCGCGGAAGGTGAACGTCGACGGGACCCGCAACCTGCTCGAGGCCGTTAAGAACCACGCGCCAGAGGCCAAATTCCTGTTCGCCTCCTCCCTTGACGTGTTCGGTCGGACCGCCGACCAGCCGCCGCCGCGCAAGGTGTCCGACCCGGTCACCGCGACCGATGCCTACACCGAGCACAAGCTGGCCTGTGAAGCGCTGGTGCGCGAGAGCGGGCTCGACTGGGCGATTTTTCGCTATGCCGACGTTCCGCCGCTCGAGTTGCGCCAGCCGGTGCCAATCATGTTCGAGATTCCGCTGTCCCAGCGGATGGAAACGCTCCACCCTTATGATGCCGGATTGGTGACCGCCAAAGGCGCGACGATGCCGGAGACCTGGGGGAGGGTGTGGCTCATTGGCGGCGGCCCGCGCTGTCAGGTGAAGTACGGCGACTATCTGGCCAAGTTCATGGCGGCAATGCAGATGGGAAGCCCGCTACCTGAGTCCGCCTTCACCACCACGCCCTACTGCACCGACTGGCTTGATACCGAGGAAAGCCAACGGGTCTTCCAGTATCAGCGGCACAGCTTCGAGGACATCGTCCGTGACGTCGCCGCACTGTTGGGGTGGAAGCGCTCCTTTGCCCGGTTGTCACAGCCAGTCATGCGTGAGTACATGCTCGGTATGTCGCCGTATTACCGCAAGCGACGCGAAAGCAGCTGACGGCTCAGCTAGAACGCCGGCCGAGGCACCTGCACTTCGACGAAGACTTTAAAGGTGTCGACCCGCTGTCGCGAATGCGCGGCGCCGACGAGTTAGCCACCGCCCGCTTTCGAAAGGTGGCCGGGCGAAATTGGTCCGCATTATGAGAAGCGTCCGAACTAGGAGGCCGGCATGAGTGGCGAATTGGTGCTTGTCACAGGAGGCTCGGGCTTCATTGGCGCGCACGCAATCTTGCAGCTCTTGGACGCTGGCTACCGCGTGCGGACGACTGTGCGTTCGCTCACTCGTGAAGCCGCAGTGCGTGGGATGCTGACGGCGGGAGGCGCAGGACCGGGAGCGGCGCTCTCTTTTGTCGCCGCCGACCTGATGTCCGACTCAGGGTGGCCCGACGCCGTCGCTGGTTGCGATTTTGTGCTTCACCTGGCTTCGCCCTTTCCACTGGGCGTGCCCAAGCATGAGGACGACCTCATTATCCCGGCACGCGAAGGAGCGCTGCGCGTACTGCGCGCCGCTCGGGATGCGGGCGTCAAGCGCACTGTGCTGACCTCGTCTTTTGCGGCAATCGGTTATGGCCAGAAGCTGACAGGGCAGCCCTTTACCGAACAGAACTGGACTGACCCGAACCGCGGAGATGTCACCGCATACGTAAAGTCGAAGACGTTGGCGGAGCGCGCGGCGTGGGATTTTATCGCCCGTGAGGGCGGGACTCTGGAACTAACGGTCGTGAATCCGGTGGGCGTCTTTGGCCCGGTCCTCGGGCCGGACTTTTCAACGTCCATCGAGATCGTTCGTCGTCTAATGGACGGCGCGATGCCAGGCCTCCCCCGCCTCTCCTTTGGCATCGTCGATGTGCGGGATGTAGCGGACCTGCACCTCCGCGCGATGACCAGTCGTGCCGCGAAGGGTGAGCGGTTCTTGGCCGTCGCCGGCGACTTCGTCACGATGCAGGGAATCGCTCAAATTCTGCGGGCAAGGATGGGCGACGCAGCGCGACGTGTCCCGACAAGAGTGCTGCCTGACTGGGTCCTGCGGTTCGCTTCGCTATTCGACTCATCGCTCGGGCAAATCGTCCCCGAACTCGGAAAGTTCAAGAATGCCATCAGTGAGAAGGCTAGACGGATGCTTGGTTGGGCGCCGCGATCCAACGAAGACGCCATCGTTGCGACCGCCGAGAGCTTACTGAGACTTGGGTTGCTCCGGGATTCCAAAAAGGCCGCGTGAGAGGCTTGGGCTGTCCGACAACGTCGTGCACTTGCCTCATGGCGGTTGCGGCTGAGCCTTTCGGCTGGCGAGTTCGGCTTCGACGTACGCGGTGACACGGTCGATGTCGTCCTTCGGGATGGCTGGTCCGCGAAAGCGCTCAAGGATTTTTTTCACTTGTGCGTCGGACATGCGCTTCGTCCAGTTGACTTCATCTGCGTTGTAGACCTTCAGGGCACCAGGCAGTGCTTTGGGTGACGTTGCCGAGTGGCAGCTACCGCAGCGACCGCTGACCAACTGGCGCGCATCCTCGCGCAGCTGGCTCAGTGAAGCAGAGGAGGACTGTGGCGCAGCCGCCAGGACCGCCCACGCCAGAGCGGCGACCCCGCCTGAGGAAAAGGCGCCAGACATTTCCAAGTCCCCTAATCTCCGGAGCGGCCGGCACGCCAAGGCTTGGTGACTGTGAGCGGAGGTTAGCGTTCAGTCAAGGCATTCACCAGCACCCCCGACCTTCGCTCCGCCCAGCGGGCAACGCGTGGAGAGAAAGCCTCTCGATTGCTTAGGTGCGTCGTCGCGGAGGGTCATCGACGCTGATAAATGATGCGCCCGTCGCGGATCGTGTACGCGACCTTGGCCAGGTTTCGCGGGTCGAGCGCGGGGTCTGCGTCGAGTACGACGATGTCGGCGCGCATCCCTGGCGCCACGCGGCCACGATTGGGCGCATGAAAGAAGGTGGCGGGATTCGTCGTTAGCGATGCCAAGATGGCGCGCCACGGCAGCGCGCTCGCCATGTCGGCTAGCTCCTGGGTGGTGTCGTACTGGTCGTGAAATCCGACGTCGGTGCCGAACAGAATCGTTCCGCCGTTGCGATACCACTGGCCCAACTCATCTCCACCATTTCTGACCATTGCGGCGACGGCGGTGGGTGGCGCACCCCGCATCACGATGCGCCAGAGCGCGAGGGTTGGGACCAGCGCCGTGTGCTGTGCCCGAGCGCGGGCCAGCTCATCGTCGGAGAAGCGTCCTTCGGTCGGAACCGTGTGGGCGAGCACGTCGACACCGGCGGCGAGGGCGCAGGCAACGCCCGCGTGGTTCTGCGGGTGAGCGAAGACTGGTTTGCCCGCGGCGTGAGCGACTGCAGTCGCGGCACGCGCTAGGTCGATTGACATATTAAGCACCGGCTTGTCGGGACCCAGGAAGACTCCGGTGAACAGTTTGAGCCCGTCGCCCGTGCGGACCATTCCATCGCGCGCAAGCTGAGCCGCTTCGTCAGCTGACGACGCTTTGGGAAGCACCAAGTCGCGTGGAAGGTATGAGGGGTTGGGGCCTGCCGGGAAAACGCTAGCCGCCAGCAACAGGCGTGGGCCGTCGAGGTCGCCGCGCTCGATGCGGTCGCGGAGTGCTGTCGAGCTTGCTGGCGGGGAACCAAGGTCGAACGCGGTGGTAACGCCCCAGCGGCTCAGCATCGCGCGGAGGTGCTCTTCCAGCTCACCGGAGGGCGCGTGGGCGGCGTCGCTAAATACGGGCTCGGTGAGATGCACGTGGCTATTCCAGAAGCCGGCGACCACTGTCTTGCCCTGACAGGCGATCACGCTGGTACCGGCCGGAAGGCTTACGGCACCGCGCTTTCCCACGGCGGCGACCTCCTGGTCGTGGAGCAGCACCACTGCATCATCGAGGGGTGGCGCGTCGGCCGACGAATAGACGCGTCCGCCGACGAGCGCCAAATCGGCGGCCTGCGCCATCGCGGGGAGGACGATGAGCGCCATTGCGATTAGTAGCAGGGTCGCTTTCATTGGGCAGTTGTCAGCCGCGGTGGCGGGTAATGCCACTCGTGCTCTCAAACCGCGCTCGCGGTTTCCACCCACCGTCTAGCGTACGCCCAAGAAGGAAGGCGATTACCTCAGGTAACCTTCTTGGCACGGGGGCGCCCGAAGCTTGAAGAGGGCGAATGCTGACCTCCGCCAAAAGGAACGACCGAGGCGACATCACATCAGTCCAGGCCTGTGCACTTCCGATAGCAGGGAGTTGCTAGTGCCAAAAGCTGATGTCGTCGGGAGAAACGGACGCCCGGCGGCTCCACTGAAGCAGGAGCAACACTGACTCTTTGCGCTCCCGTTCGTCAGGACGGGCCGCGTCCCCAATTCAACGTCCGACCGGAGATCGTGCACGTGGACGTTCAATGCCGTGGCGAATCATCTTCTTGATTAGCGTCCGGCGGGCGATGCGCAGCAGTTCGGCAGCTCGCGTTTGATTGCCGTTCGTTTGTGCCAGCGCTGCCAGCACGTGTTCGCGCTCGAACTGGTCCATACTTCCCCGAAGCTCTGCTTGAGCCGCTTTCAGAGGAAGCCGGCGAGTGGCTTCGCCGGGACGAACCTCTCCACTCGCTGCGGCGGCGGCTCCCCTCATATCCTCCTGCATCAGCAGGTGCTCCGGTAAGACGCTCGCCCCGCGGCACAGCACGGCCGCTCGCAGCACGACGTTCCGCAGCTCGCGGACATTTCCAGGCCAAGGATGGTGTTGAAGGATCTCTTCGACTTCATCGCTCAGCCGTGGAGGGTTCCTCCCCAGTCCGAGGGACACGTGCTCTAGGAAATGCCTCGCCAGAGGAAGAATGTCCGCCGGCCGCGAACGAAGCGGCGGCAGAGTAAGCGTGATGCCGTTGAGTCGGAAGAAGAGATCAGCGCGAAACGTCCCCGCCGCCACCAGCTCACGGAGGTTGCGGTTCGAGGCGGAGATGAACCGCACGTCCACCTTTCGCGCAGTGGCACTCCCCAGTCGCAGGACTTCACCACTCTCCAGCGCACGCAACACCTTGGTCTGGGTGCTAGGAGACATGTCCCCCACTTCGTCCAGAAACAGTGTGCCGCCGTGAGCAGCCTCGAACAGCCCTTTCTTGGAATGGGTGGCGCCGGTGAAGGCACCTTTCTCGACACCGAAGAGTTCCGCTTCGAGGAGGGATTCTGGGAGGGCGGCGCAGTTCAGTTTGATGAGAGGAGCGCTGCTGCGCGTAGAATGTCGCACCAGCGCGTCGGCAAGAACTTCCTTGCCTACCCCGGTCTCGCCGAGGAGCAGCACGCTCAGCGTCGTGGGCCCAATGACAGTCAGCATCGCGTAAAGCCGCTGCATCGCGGGATCGCGAAGCACCAACTCAGCGGGGGGCATGGCGCTAGGAGAGGTCGAGGTCTGGAGCCGAGGGCTCCGATGCAACACAACGATGGCAGAGCCCACCTGCACCGCCATGCCCAAGTCGATCCGGGTCTGTGTTCCAGGCACCACCCGTCCGCCCTGGACCGTCGTTCCATTCGTGCTCCCGAGGTCCTCGATTACGGCATCCGCGCCCACCGTAATCGCAGCGTGCCGTCGGGAAACGGACGCGTCGTCGACGACGACATCGCATTCCGGCGCGCGGCCGATGACATAGCGCTTGCCCGAAGTGACGGGGAAGGCAAAGCATCCGCGCTCCGCGCTCACCAGCAGTGAACGGCCCGACGGCTCCTCTGCTCCACCTTCGCCGGCTTCAGTTTCTGCGGTGGAAGCCCGCGAGCGCTCGTGCAGTTCCGAAGGGGGGAGTTCCATGCGCGGCCAGGAGAGTACCGGAAATCTAGAAATAAGTGGCGTGACAAGAATGTGGGCGCCATTGGGGTGATGTGAGCCTCCATTCTCTGGCGGCCCAGCTAGTGGAGTCCCGGGGGACCCGGGACCGAAGACCGAACCCCATGCTTTTCCTAGCCGCCTAGCTGCTCCCAAATGAGTTTCCGGCCCGGGAAGACGGCTTGCGTCGACCGTGCCAGCAGCAGCTGGCTGAGGACGCGTTGGGTACTGAGACCGCACCACTGTCGAAAATGGGACGCAAATGGCTTGTTGGCGAAGCCCCAAGTGCTGTCGCGGCGAATGCCCAGCTGTCCGGGCCGAGAGTTCGTCGTTGGCCCTTACGGTCGGAGAATCAGCTGAACTGCTTTCCCTGAAATTCAAGGCCGAGATGCCGTGGCGGGATTCGAACCGAGCCTCATGGAAATAGGTTTCCCCGGTGAGTGAGCGGTCCTCACAGCGGTTTTTTTGGTGACGTGTCTTCGTGCTGCTGCTGCGGCGAATGGAGGCTCGTGCGCGAGGCCGCGCCTTGCCCCGGGGTGGGAGAGCTCGTGGTACGAGGCTGCTCAACCTCGGATGAAAGTCGGCATTTGGAGGCAGCTATGCATCGCAGTCGGCTGTGCGCATTGGTCATCGATTGCAAGTCGGAGGACCTGGGGGCTGCCGCTGAATTCTGGGCTCGGGCGCTCGGAAAGCAGGTCGATGCTTCCAAGGTAGATGCCTCCAGTTATCGCGAACTGGAGACGCGTCCGGATGAGCTGATTCTGTTGGTACAGAAGGTCGACCATCCCAGTTGGATTCATCTGGACATCGAAACGGATGACTTGAATGCCGAAGTACTCCGGCTAGAAGCACTCGGGGCCAAGCGCGTCGCGTTCGTCAAACGTTGGTGGGTGATGGAAGCACCGACCGGCCAGCGGTTCTGCGTCGTGAACCCTCAACGCGGCCCCCTCGAAGGGAAGGCGAACGAGTGGTGATCAAGGCTTAAACCGGCCGATGAAGTTCGGATGTCCGTTGGTCTGGAAAGGAGTGGAGATCCGCGACGGGGTTTAGCGCCTCCTTGGCAAGCTCCTCCTCGCTGGTCTCGCCGCTTGGTAGCGTCATTCGAGTCTCCCGTACGCCTCTAGACGTTCGGCCGGACCGCCGCACTTTTCGGGGGGAACCGAAGCCGGCCATTCCCCGAGGTTTCTTCGCTGATGATCATCATCGACGCGAAGAGCGGGTGCCTTCGGCGTGACTGCCGACTCCAACGTGCACACGAGATCCCACTAGTGATCCTCGCAGCACAACCGTGTGTCCGCGGAGACACAACGGGTTCCTGTTTCGTCCGAAAGAGAGAGTGGCATGGCAACTGCTCCGCCTTTCGAGGTCGAACCGGCCAGCCCGATTCGCACCACGAGATGGCGAACTTCATCGCAAGGTACAATCCGGCTCTAGCCAGTCATCAAACGATTCCCAACGGGGTCGTTGGCGCCGCCGGAGCTGTGGAGAAAGTGGAGGTAGCAGAGGAAGCGCTGCCGGATGAGGCGGTATTGGTCCCAGACCGTCTCCGACTTTCCCGTAAGGGCTCAGCGAGCAGCATCCCGGACCCCCCAGGATCGGAGCCACCCCTCGGACGCGGTGAAGGTGGCCACTTGAGAGGCGGTGTAGCGATGGAAGACGAAATTCCAGAGGACGTTCGACACTGGACTGCAAGGCGGAGAGTGGCACTCGTGGCCAGCATTCTGAAGGGGGAAACCTCGATGCAGGAGGCCGCCCGGAAGCATGGGCTGACTGTGGCTGAGTTGGAGGAGTGGAAGGAGAAGTTTCTCCTTGGCGCGGAGAATGCCCTTCGGTCGCGCCCGTTTGGCGAGGAGGCGCTACAAGCTGAGCACTTACGTCGGCTGAAGCAGAAGGTGGCCGAACTCGTGCTTGAAGTCGACGACCTCCGGGAGGCAACGATTGACCATTCTTTTTTCACTAAGAAGTCTGAGGAGTGATGGACAGCCCGGCGGATTCCGCCGGAGCTCGACTCAGGGATTGGGCCTGGTGACACTGCTCAGGTGAACATCGGGCTGTCGGATTCGCCTCTTCCCAAGTTCCCGGGGCCAACGCTCGGGTGACGATTGACCGAGGCGTCCCGACGGCGGGAAAGTCCACCCGGGGGAGGGCGCTTGATGTGGCACCCCAAGGTGGTTCTCGCTGGATGCGGAGTGGCCTTCCTGCTGCTCTGCCTCTTCTGCATCGGCGGCCATGCGGCGACGATGACCACCGTGCACGCCGGCCACCTCCCGCCGCCGGCCCCGGCGGTGGTCGCTCCTCCAACGACGGAGCCGGGTGCTCCAGCGCGCGCGCTGCAGCGCGCTGTGGACGCCGAGCTCAGCCAGGGCACCATCGAGTTCCCCACCGGCAAGGCGGTGCTCGATCCCGATGGGCAGCGACTCCTGGACCGCCTGGCCATCCTCTTAAAGGAAAGCCCGGAGACGAGGTTGGAGATCGTCGGTCACGCCGACGCGGTGGGCACTGCCGCCAGCAACCAGTCGTTGAGCGAGGCACGGGCTGAGCTGGTGAAGCGGTACTTGATCGACCATGGCGTGAGCGCAGAGCGCCTTACTGCGCGGGCCGAGGGCGAGGAACGGCCGGTGGGCGACAACGCCACCCAGGCGGGGCGGCAGCTGAACCGGAGAATCGACTTCCGGGTGCGCTGAGCACCAGCCACCCTTCACCGACGGAGCTAGGGTATGTGGCAGATCGCGTCGCAGATGTTTCTGTGCCTGCTGCTCGCCGGTCTCATCGGGGTGGTGGCCGGCTGGGCGGTGGCTTCGCTGATGGGTCGGGACCGCACCGCCCGCCTGGAGGACGCAACAGCGCGGGTGGCGACCGTAGAGCGGGAGCTGGCCCTGGCCGCGCGCGCCGCCGCAGTGGCCGAGGCGGCGCGCGACCGTATCGCCGGCGAACTCGATGGCGCGCTCGCCCGGGTGAAGGCCGTCGAGCTGCGGCAGCGGAGTGCCGAGGACCGGACGCTGGCTGCCGAGACCGGGATGCGCGCGGCGACGGAGCGCGCCGAGGCCACCGAGGGAGCGCTGCGCGTGGCGCTGTCCCGGGTGTCCGTGGCGGAATCGGCGGCCAGGGAATCTGCCGGAGCCCGCGAACAGGCTGAGTCGAGACTACGAGACGCGACGGTGCGGGCGGCCCATGCCGAGGACGCCATCCGCGCGCTGGAGGGACGCACCGCCGATGAGCTCGAGCGTTTGCGCGCCGATTGGGAGCGCCTCCAGGCCAGTCTCAGCGAGGCGTCGGAGCGGCTCCAGGGGCTCGAGGCTCAGCTCACCAGCTCCCGCGAACGGATGGAGGCATCGCTGGACACGGATGCCCGCGAGCGGGCGATGCTGGAGCAGCGGCTCGGCCAGACCCTAGATCGGGTGGCACAGCTGGAGCTCAGTCACCGCGCACTGGAGACCGCGCGCGATGGCGCGGAGGCCCGGGTAAGGAGCCTCGAGGAGGCCCTTCGCGACGGAGAATCCGACCGCGACGACATTGAATCTCGCCTGCAGGAGGTCGAGGCGCGGCTCCACACCGAACAGGAAGCGCACCGGCGGGCCCAGCTGCAGGTGCTCGAGCTGACCCGGCAGCCCAAAGTGGAGAAGGTCCGGCGGGAACGGCGCGACGACCTGAAGGAGATTGTCGGCGTAGGACCTGTGCTGGAGCGTCTTCTTCACCGCCACGGCGTCCATACCTTCCGCCAGGTAGCGCTCTGGACCCGTCAGGACATCCGACGGGTCGACGCCTCTCTCAACGAGTTCCACGGGCGCATCCAGCGCGACCATTGGGTGCGGCAGGCTCGGACCTTGCATCGGCGGCGCCATGGTGAATCGCTGACGCGGCGCATCCTTCAGCCTGGGAACGGCCACCCGATGCACTCCAGTTCCTGAGGACGGACGTCGCGTCCCTTGCGGCGGCCGCCGGGACGCTCGGTGCGATGGCGCGGTTCCGCTCTGGGCAGGGGAGTGACGGGGTGCACATCATCCGCGGGGTCTTCCTACGGGCGTCCTCCAGCGCCTTGGCTTCCATTGCTTTGGCCTCGGGGCTAGCCCGCGCAGGGTTCCGCCACGACGCCGTCCACGCCGCTTGATTCTGTCGTCGGTCCGGCGCAAAACCCGCCCCAGGGGATGAAGCCTCTCTTCAGGGAGGCAGTAGGGGGAACCATGAAACGGGCTTTGTTAGGACGAGCCGGTGCGGCGTTGCTTGCCGTTGTCGCACTGGTGGGCTGTGCCGAGGACGTGGGGCCAGTCACTGCCAGTTGGGAGCAGCTGTATGCCGCGATGGGGAAGACGGCAGACGGTCTCCGCAAGCAGTACAACGACACCGTCGGTATGGTGAAGGCGCTCCCGGCCATCGCCCCGGGCGACACTAAGGGCCAGGCCCTTGGGGCGAAGCTCAACAGCGCTCTGGCTGTGGAGGCCGGCCAGCTCGACGAAGTCGACGGCACCATCAAGTCCGGCTCCGCGTCTGTTCACGGGGCGATGGGCAGTGGCAAGGTGGCCACAATCCAGGCCGCCATCGACAAGGCCAAGGCTGCCTTCGATGGGGCCGTGGCGAAGGTGAGCGCTTCCTCGACCGCAACGGCGGGGATGCTCAGCGCACTCAAATCCCACCAGGCCGCGTTCGCTACCGGCATCTACACTGCAGGGTCCGAGCAGGACTTCACTGACATCGACTTTAAGGCCGGCAAGGCCGAGTTCCTGTTCGACCGCCCGAATACTCAGGCCACCCTGGACAAGCTCCTGGCCTACGTCAATAGCTGCCCGGAGTTGACGGTGAACATCATCGGCCACACGTCCAATGAGGGCACCGCCGCAGTCAACAAGAAGCTCAGCGTCGACCGCGCGATAGCCGTCAAGAAGTGGCTCGAGAGCAAGGGCGTCCCGGCGAAGAAAATCCACTCGGTGTCCGGCGTGGGTGCCACCTCCAACGTGGCGCCCGAGCCCGCTCCAAATTCCAAAGACGCCAAGGCCATGCCCCAAGTGCTCGAGGAGCTGCGCCGCAGGAACCGTCGCGTCACCGTCGACGTCGTCACCCCGTGCCCCGAGAATTAGCGGGGCGAACTGCGGCGCTAGGGGCAATGCCGTTCACTTAGGGAGGCTCCCCTGGGGGCGCTTGCGGGGATAGGAGCTCATCTTGAGCTTCACGGCCCGGGGAAAGACGCGCTCGGTTCGGCGTTCGGGGAGAATCAGCCGTTTGAGGTGTCGTCGCATGCTCATTAGGCGTTTGGGAATGGTGCCCGGCAAAAAGCGAGCCCCTCCCATTCGGCCGAGTTCGTCTCGGATGAGTGCGAGCGACGCGGTGAAGCTGATGCGTGTTGGCGGGACACCGGCTTCCGCGGCCGTTCGTTCCATCTCGACGCGCACGAGGTTGTACGCAAGCGCAATTCCCCAGAGCTCCTGCCGTACGCCTTCGGGTGTCCGACTCCGGATGGCTTCCTGGCGGTCAAGCAGGTGAGTCTTCACCTCGTCGTACGCAATCTCCGCTTCCCACCGCTCGTGGTAGAGCGCGACCAGTTCCTGGGCCGGAAACTTCTCGGGGTCGGTGAGGGACGTGAGCAGCGTCGAGCGAGGGTAGCCCTTGCGCTTGTAGTGAATTGCTCGGACCGGGTACGTGCTTGGCAGCCCCTTCCCGTGTAGCTCCAGCTCGACCAGGTAGTCGTCCTTGCCGAGTCTCTCGACGATGGCCCAGCGCGTGTTCTTCTTCGTGCGCGAGAGCCAGTGACGGTTGCCGGTGCATTCGAGCGCGAAGAGGTCCTGCTTCACCAAGAAGTTACGGTCGATGATGACCAGGGAATCAGCTGGCAGCTGCTCCCAGACCTGACGCGCCAGCGTCACCTCGCCCGTTTTGTAGTCGGCAAACCGAAAGGCCGAAAGGACGTGCGAGCGCAGGGCCATCATCGCCACCACGCGGACCAGCGGGTAGCCGCTGTCTCCTCGTCCTCCGCCTGCCCCCTGGCCTCCGAATTCCTCTCGGTTCTCGGGTGAGTCGGGAACACGCATCGTCGTGCCGTCGAGGCCATAGACAGTAAGGCCTCGCCACCGATGCGCGTTGGCGCTCCGCGCCGACCATTCCGCTGCCGTTGTCGCGAAGAGGTACTCGAGCGGTGTGTCCTTGAGTCGCTGACGCGCCTGGCTAATGGCGCTTTTGGCCACCAACGAGTCGCGCTCGTCCGGCAACGCCAGGTCGAGCATGTCGACGATGCGCTCGATGGGCTCGTTCCGGAACAGGCCCATCCCGATGACGAGCCAAACAACCTGCTCCGCGGGCAGACGCCTTCGCCGGATAGTGGTTGTGCCGGCCCAAGCCAGCGCCTGCTCCACCCAGTCCGCGCTTAGGTGCTGCTTGAGCTGGTCCAGCTTATCCGCGACCGCAAACGCCCCGACTGCATTCAGAGCCTGGTCGATTCGCACGCGTCCCTCCTGAGACGCGCACTCTGATCAATTCTGAACGTCCCGCATAGGGCCCCGGGCCCCGCGCCAAATTCCTCAATGCCTGCGATCGCTTGGGCTTAACTGATCGGCATTGGCGCTAGGGGAGCGCTAGGGGTTAGTGAATTCGTTTGCCCACGGGGCCGCTCCCGTGGCCCGTCAGAAGCCAAAGGCGTACAGGTTTCCGTCCGCCGAGCCCACGTAGATGTGGCCATTCCATATCACCGGAGATGTCTCCAGGAGATTGTACCCAGCGCTCGGATCAGTCTCATAGGTGTACAAGACCCCTCCGTCCGCGGCGTCGCGCACCTCGAGGGTATCGCCTGCACCGTCCACCACGACGCCGTTGGCATACGCCGCCGCACCGAGGACATACCCTGCCGTCGTCACGGACCAGAGGCCCCGTCCGTCCGTCTGAATGGCGTGCAGGGAGCCGTCCCCTGAACCAACGTAGAGCACGCCGTTGGCGATGGCTGCAGGCGAAATGCTCCCCGAGCCCAATGGATTGTCCCCGCCTGTGTCGAGCTGCGACTCCCACGCTTCGGTCAGGGTGCTTCGATCGAGCGCATAAAAGTAGCCGTCCTTGTTGGCCGCGCCGACCAGCGCGCGCCCTGAGGAGTCATCGAAGAGGGTGGCTCCCGCGCCGAAGTCTGAGTCGCTGCTCGCCTCGTTTGGCGGGATCTGCCAGTAGCCCTTGAGGCTCAGCGTCGTCGCATCCAGCGCAACGATGGCATTCGTATAGGGTTGCGTCGCCTGCGTGCCGCTGACCGGTGAGCCCGTCGTGACGTAGAGGGTATTTGTGGCCGCGTCGAGCACGGGTGAGCTCCAGAGCGCTCCGCCCAGCTCCCCACTCCCCACGGCGTTCCAGGTATTGGTCACGGTGTGATCTGCGAGACGTACCTGAAGGACTGCCCCCGCCACGGATGGGCAGTTTCCCGCGCTGGCGATATTGATGTACGCGTACCCGTTGTAGACGAGCGGACTTGACCAATTGTAATAGCCATCGGTCGCTGCGTTGCCAGTATCCACGCTCCAAAGGATGGCTCCCGTGGAGGCGTTGAGCGCGTACCAGAACGTATCCGTCTGCCCGGCGAGCGGACCGCCGCCGCCGACGTAGAGGCTGTTACCCACCAGAGTGGCGGTAGAGCTGATGCCCTGATTCGCAGGATACCCGTTGCAGCTGCCGACGTTGGTTTGTCCGAGAAAAGGTGACTTCCAAATCTGTCCGCCGTCTATGGCGTCGACGGCATACTCGTAGCCGTCCCAGGAGCCGACATACAGCATGTTCCCGACGATGATGGGCGATGCCTCGATTGTTCCGCCAGTGGGGAAGGTCCACAGCAGCTTGAGGTTCGGAGCGGTTGAAGGGGAGAGCTTCGTTTCCAAGGGTGCGGTCGACGTCCGCAAATTGTCGTGAAGGTAAGTTGGCCAGTCGAAGCTCGTTCCATTGCCGGCATCGGCGCCGCCGTCTGGCGCGCCTCCGTCGGATGGGGTTCCGCCTCCGTCCGAGGTACCGCCGTCGGGGAGAGTGCCTCCTGCGTCGGCGTTTCCACCGCCCACTGTGGCCACGGGACAGCCGGAAAGCGCGAGGAGCAGGGCCAACAGGCTGCAAGGGCCCGCATACTTCAGAAATCCCATTTCGAGAGAGGCTAGTCGGAAATCGTCCGCAGGGATTGGCCCACGCTGTCGCCGTTGGACCTACAGAGCGGTTCCGCTCGCGGCGCTTCGTACTTCGACACGCCCCCGCAGGCCGGCCACTTCAAGTTCGTAGCCGCCGTCGTGTCAGTTCCACCGCGCTAGCGAAAGAGTGGCCTCGTCGCGTCGTCAGCCGGAGCTAGAATCCATTCCATGTTCGCGCCCATCCTGCATGCTCTGTTGTGCACCGTTGCGACCTCGGCCGCGGATCCCAACCAAGCGCGCGAGGATGCCGCCGCGGAGGCGGCGGGGCTGCGAGATGAGCGTTCCCTGAGTCAATCGCCGGGGCCGCTCGCCGTGTACGTCAAGGAGAAGGACGCGTGGAACGCGCCAGTTCTCCACGCGGCGGGCGGTTCGCGGAGGTGGGACGCGAAATCTTTGGCGACGACTTGCCGCTCGTCCGGCTCTTTCTCGTGTCTGACCGTGCGGATCTCGAATCGTTCACAAGGGCGACGCTGGGAAAAGCGCGGGAGGAGGGCACCGGGACCTTCCAGCTGGCGGTGATCTGCCTCAAGTGCGAGAAGCGCCCGGTCGGAAAGCCAGAGACCATATCGGTCGTCCTGCATGAATGTGGGCATGCCTGGTTGAATACGTATCTGCGCGACCACTACCGGCTGGATTACTTATCCCCTGCCATCCGCCGGCCTTTCCGCGACGAAGGGATCGCCGACTTCATCGCGAACCGCTGGGACTCAGGCCTCGTCGGAGACGTTGCTTCCCACCCTATCGGTGCGACGATGGCCTTATGGCTGACCCACTCGCACCCTTTTTCCTCGGGGCCTACGGAGAGAACAACGACTTCTTCGAGAAGACCCTCCTCGAGCTCGTCCGGGACCACGTCTTCTGGCGTCGCAACTTTCACCCAGAGGACGAGCCCCCCATTGGACCGCACGACCAGTACACGGGCGCCTACCTCGACGGGCTCGCCAGAACTCGGCACGAGCTCCACCAGCTGACCGCAGCGCTCAAGCGGTCTGTGCCCGCCTTCCATCCGCGTTACCTCGGCCACATGGTGTCCGATTTACTCATGCCGGGCCTTATCGCCGAGCTGGTCACCACTCTCTACAACCCGAACAACATCGTCGAAGAAGTCGCGCCAGTCACGGTTCAGCTGGAGCTTGAGGTGGGTCGGCAGCTCGCTCAGATGCTCGGGTTTGCAACCCAGTCCGAAGCCGAGCCCTGTGCCTTAGGCCACTTAACGTCCGGCGGAACCGTCGCCAACGACGAGGCGCTCTGGCTTGCGCGGTCGGCGAAGCTGTATCCGTTGGCGCTGCTCGACGCATGCCAGGCAACGGGCCTCTGGACACCGGGTGTCGCGGTGCGTCCGGGCAGCACTGACGGCGAACTCCTCTCGCTCAGGGCTGACGAAGTGCTCGACCTCGCACGCCAGGTATCCGCCTTTTGTGCCAGTGCCCCCCGGGGGTTCCAGCTTCGCGCAGCGCTGGGCGAGTCACGCGTTGAGAAGGTGGGACTGGCCAATTTCGCGTCCCGCCACTCGGTGCTGAGGCGGCTGGCGGTCGTGGTGCCGGCCACAGCCCATTACAGCTGGCACAAAGCCATGTCCCTGTTGGGACTCGGCACAGCAAATCTCGTCGAGGTTCCAGTCCGGCAGGCCCGCCTCGATGGAGAAGCCTTGGAGGCGACGCTGTCCGTGCTGGGCAAAGACGAACGTCCGGTCTTAGCGGTCGTAGGCGTCTACGGGACGACCGAGTTCGGGACTCTCGATTCGATTCACGAGCTCCTCGCTGTCCGGGAGTTGTTCCCAGGGTTCTGGCTGCACGTCGACGCCGCGTGGGGTGGCTACCTGCCGAGCCTTTTCCGCGACCCCGACGGTCAGCTGCTGCCTCGGGACACCGTCCGTCAAAACTTCCGTTACTTCCCCTCGGAACGCGTCTACCAGGCAACGGCGGCGCTGGCACAAGCGGACTCGGTCACCGTCGACCCACACAAGCTGGGCTTCGTGCCATTTGGCGCCGGCGCGCTTGTGGTGCGCAACCGTCGAGTGCTCGACTTGGTGCAGCAGACTGCGCCCTACGTCTTTTCTTCCACTCGGGAAGATGACGCCGCACGCTTTCGGAAGCTCGGGAGGTACATCCTCGAAGGAAGCAAGCCGGGCGCGCCCGCCGCGGCCTGCTACGTTAATCACCGAGTTCTCCCTCTCGACCACGACCATTTCGGGCAACTGCTCGCCCGCTCTGTGCAGACATGCGAGCGACTTGTGGACCGAATGCCGAGCCTTCAGGAGGAGGTTGCCCCCTGGGTCCGGTTGTCGATTCCCTTCGAGCCCGACTGCAATCTGGTCTGCGTCGCTTTCAACCCTTTGGGCAACCGATTGCTCAGCAAGGCGAACGCGTTCGGACGGCGACTCTTCGAGACAATCGATGTTCGGCCAGATCGCCCGGTCCAGCTCAAGGAGTTCTTTGGTTCTTGCACCACCGTTCCCTTGGCGCACCTGGGCAACGAGGAGCTCGCGCGGATTGGAGATGCCCTGCAGCTTGATTTGCTGGCGGCAGACGAGGAGGGCCTCTTTCTACTGCGACACACCTTGATGAATCCGTGGCTTCACGCCTCTCCAGGCCCAGGGGAGCCAAACTACATCGAGGCCTACTGTCACTTTCTCTCTCGCCAAATTAAGGCGCTCCTCGCCACCTCGTAAGCCTTGAGCCCGGCGCCGTGTACAGGGCCGCTCGCTTGCTGCCCCAGCGCAGACGGTTGGCCGAGCTGTGCAATCCCACCGCCACACCGAGTCGGCCCGACAGTCGCAACTGTTTTGCGATGGCCTTGCGGTCAGCCGCTCTTCGGGCGCAAGAGTTGCGCCTTTTCCATCGGGCGATAACGACTCGCAAATTCGTTACAAGACCGGGACCGACAGTTCTTGGACCAGAAGCGATGGGGGAAGGTGAGTGCTTGTCTCTTCGTTGCTCTCACACGGGCCTCGCCTCGTAGGATTCGAATGAAAAAAATCGGCGAGTCCGCCTAGCTGGCGCTGGTATGCGCCTCGCATCATTGGGTGGCTAGGGAGCCCGCCGAACGTCTCTGGGTGAGGAGACCAGCGCCGATGTCTCCATCTGCAGCACGCAGAGCACCTCTCTCTCAGAGAGCAGAGTCGGCGCGCGCCAGCCTTGCGCCGCTGGACCTGGTGCTCCGCCGAACCCCGATGTACCAGCTGCTGCGCCGGTGCTCGCTCGGAGCAAGTTTGCTGCTCCTGGTTGGATTGCCCCTCTGGCAGTTGCGGGCGTTGCATGCGGTGACTGGCCTCTCCCCCAATGGGACGTGGGACGGGCTCGCCGTCGTCCTCGGGAACTCCGTCTCACCTCTGGGTGTGGGTGGCCCCAGCGCCGTGAGGCTGGTTGGCTTGGAACTCGTTGACCCACTGCTCGCGCTCGGAGTGGCCATCGCCCATGGGCTGTGCCGCTGCCTTGTTGTTGGGTTACCCGCATTGGCGCTCGTCGTCCTGCTGGGGCGCTTCTTCTGCGGCTGGGTATGCCCCTACGTGCCCCTGCTGGCCGCCAGTAATGCGCTGCGCTGGGTTCTTGGTCGCTTAGGGCTCAAATTCCCGGACCTCCGTCTGCCGCGGCGGACCAACCTCGTCGTATTGGTTGCCGTGCTTGCTGGGACGGCCGGTTTCGGCACCCAGGTGGCCCCGCTTATCTACCCTCCGCTCGTCATCGGAAGAGAGGTGTTCCGGGCAATTTTTTTTGGGAGTTTGGGCGCCGGTGCGGTGGTGGTCGGTGGGGCCTTTGCGCTTGACACCTTCGTGTCACGAGCTGGCTTCTGCCGCTCCGTGTGCCCGGGCGGTGCGCTCTTCGGCCTGCTGGCTGTCGCATCTCCCATCCGCGTGAAGCGAGACGCACAGCTTTGCACGGAGTGCACCGTCTGCGATGTCGTGTGCAATCTCGGCCAACAACCGATGACCGACTCACTCGACTCTGGATGTGAGCGTTGCGGTAAGTGCGTCTCTGTTTGTCCGACGGGCGCCCTGGCGATGCGCTTCGCCACGTCCGGGAAGACGCGGCCCCAGGAGGCCCAGTGACTGGCCGGCGGAGTTTCGTCGGTGCAGTCGCGGCAGTAGCCGCGGCGGCGCTGGTGCCGCGGAGGACGCGGGCTTCCGAGGCAACCCTCCGGCCACCAGGGGCGCTTCCCCCAGGGAGGTTTGAGCAGGCGTGCATCGGCTGCTTCCGGTGCGCAGAGGTTTGCCCTCCCAAGGCTATCCGCTTTCCGAGTGTCTTCTCCCTAGCTGCGGTCCACCCCTACATCAGCCCGCGAGAATCCGCCTGCATCCTCTGCATGAGGTGCACCTCTGTGTGCCCGACAGATGCGCTGACGCCAGTTGACGCAGCCAAGAACGTCGTGGCGCAGACGGTTCGCATGGGGACACCGGTGCTGAAGCGGACCGAATGCCTACCATGGAGCGAGCGAGGCATTTGTCGACTCTGCTACTACGTGTGTCCTTACTCGGGACGGGCCGTCGAGTTGGTAGGCCCTCGTCTGGCGCCGCTGTTTCACGCAGAAGACTGTGTCGGCTGCGGCCTATGCGAGCAAGCGTGCCCGGAAGAGGCGAACGCCATCCACATCCGCCCTCGCGACGACGCAGCCGGGCTTAGCGGATGAAACACAACCGCGAGCCAGCTCGATTTCTGCAGCGACTGGGAATGAGCCGGCGAGAGCTCCTCAGAGCCGCGCCCGTCGCTGGGGCGGGCGCCGCAGCTCTGACCATGGGTTGGGCGGGCCGAGAGTGGCGAGCAAAGAAATACGTCCGAGGCGTCTGCCGCTTTTGTCTTGTCCACTGCGGGGTAAAGGCCACGGCGCAGGGCGAGCGGCTGCTCCGAGTCGACGGCGACGTCGAGTCAAAGACTAAGGGCTTTCTCTGCCTCCATGGCCAAGCGATGCCGGAATTGGTGCATTCCCAGAAACGGGTGCGGATGCCACTGGCGCGCGAGGGGAACACCTTTCGGGAAGTCCGTTGGGACGAGGCTCTCTCCCGCATTGCCGAGCGGCTGGAGCAAGTGAAGAAGGAGTTTGGACCAGAGGCTCTCTTCGTACAGACGGGGTGGCCCCTCGTTCGGCATCCACTGGTGGGCTTGCTTCATCGTTTCTGTCAGGCGTTTGGGACGCCAAATCTCGCAACGGTCGGAAGTTTCTGTGAAACGGCCGGCCGGATGGGCAAAGCACTCACGCTGGGAAGCAAGTACTCGCCGGCTTTCCGTCATCTCCGGACGCTCGTCCTCTGGGGCGCCAATCCGGCGAACACGGTTCCTATCGTCACTCACTTAGTCACCGAAAGAGCGACCGCTGGGAATCTGGTGGTGGTGGACCCGGTGCGCACCGAGCTTGCCGCCATCGCTCGGGAGCACCTCTTGGTTCGACCGGGAACTGACGGCGCGCTTGCACTTGGGATGATGCACGTCATTGTGAAGGAGCGCCTCTACGATCGGGAGTTCCTCGAGACACAGACATTGGGCTTCGACGAACTCCAAACGCTTGTCGAGCAGTACCCTCCAGAGACCGCCGCGCAACTCACTAGCGTTCCACGCGAGCAACTCACTCGGGTCGCGCGACTCATGGCGCATGAGACTCCCACTGCAATTTGGGAAGGCCTCGGAATTGAACATCACGAGAATGGAGTGCAGACGGTGAGGGCGGTGGCCGTCCTCGAAGCGCTTTGTCGACGGGTCGGTCAACCGGAAGTGAACGAGCTTCTCACCCCGGTGAGTTCCAATTTTTATAATGAGCTACTCGCGGCTCTCCCCCGGCCGGTCACGGCCGAGCCCGTGCCGCCGCCGGTACGGGCAAGGCCTCTGGGGTACGCCGCCTACCCGCTTTTTGAAACGTTCAATCGCGAGGCCCACGGCGCGCTTCTCGCCGATGCAGTGCTGAAGGACGAACCCTACCCAGTGCGCGCTCTTCTGGTATTCGCCGCAAACACGTTCGTCACTGCCCCCGGCTCGGAACGACTCCGAGAGGCAGCCCATCGCCTCTCGCTTCTCGCCACGGTCGACCCGTTCCTTACCGTGACGGCCCGACTTTCTGATTTCGTTCTGCCCGCATGCACATTTGCCGAAGCTCCCATTGTGGACGCCACTGACGACGAGCTTGCCCAAGGGGGGATGGTGACACCGCAGCACCAGGCTTGGCCGGATTGGAGAATTGTCTTTGAGCTAGCTCGAGCACTAGGACTCGGAGGCTATTTCCCCTGGCACTCCTTTCGCGAGGCCATGCAAGCGCCGCGGTACCCCTACCGGGTTGACCCTGAACACCAGCCCCGCCCCATTCCACCATCTGCTGAGGCGCCTCTGCCGCGCTTTGGCACGCTCTCGGGCAAGCTGGAGTTAGCATCGACGCTTCTGCGGCGGTATGGCTTTCACGCCGTCCCAACGTGGACCGCCCCAACAGAAGTCCCGACTCCCGAATACCCGTTGGTGCTGGTAACCGGTCCCCGAAGCCGCGCCTTCATCAACTCGCAGTTCCACCAGGTGCCCGGAGTCCTGGCCAAAATGCCATGGCCAGAAGTGCTCCTGCACCCGACGCGTGCCCGCAATGCAGGCGTCGTCGATGGCCAAAGGGTCGCCATCGTTTCACCAAGAGGGCGAGTCGAGATGCGCCTCCACGTGACGGATGACGTTCATCCCGACGTGGCGGTGGCGCCGGTAGGCTGGGAGACGGCCAACGTCAACAGCCTCCACGATCCCGACCGACGAGACCCGATTTCAGGATTCCCGGCTTTTCGGTCGGCGACCTGCCGCATCGAGGCGGCCAACCCCGTCTGAGCGGGGTGAGAGGCACCGCTGCGGCGGTGCGCCCCGTCATCCTTGCGACGGTCGATTTCATGGGGTACCCATTGCCTGAGGGCGGCGGATTCGCGTCGAGGTGAGCGCGTCCGGTGTGCTCGGGGCAGCATTTTGTTCGGCCGCAGCGACGTAAGGGGTGAGGCAACCCCCATGGATGTACGAGAAACGGGTGACCCCGTGAGCTGCCAAAAAATTAACCCCGTTCGGACTCTTCAGTTGCTGGCATTGTACAGGCGCACACCGCGAGTGCTTCGCCTTCGCGGTGAGTGATGCCGAGGATGGCTCGGACAACTCTTCCGGAGGTTTGACCGAGCGAGGGGCGTCGGGTCCTCTGAGTCGTAGATTTCACAACCCGCAGAAATGAAGAACATGTGAAAAGAAGACCAGTTCGGACAGGTGGCGGATTCATCTGCTCAGGGGTACGCAGCTGAGCTCACCGGACGTAGGAGGAAACGATGACCTGGACCTACGTGATGGAGGAGACCGCCTTGCCGGAAGGAGCTATGGCGCCGGCCTATCCGCTCGGGGTGAACGTGGTGGTCGCCCGCGTGCAGGGGGCGCTTTACGCGGTTTCAGGCAAGTGTGTGCACATGGCCTGTCCGCTGTTCACCGGCTCGCTCGAAGGTGAGATTCTCACCTGTCCTTGCCATGACTGGCGCTTCGACCTGAAGAGCGGTCGTTTCCTCGATGCACCGGAACTCGGTCTGGCCACCTATCCGGTGAAGTCCGAGGCAGGCAAGGTGTTCGTCAGCCTTAGCTGAAAGGAGAAGGTGATGAAGAAGGTCTCGATGTACACGCTGTCCACCTGTCCCTGGTGCCGGAAGACGAAGGAATGGTTCAGCCAACACCACATCCCATTCGAAGATATTGATTATGACCTCGCCGACGAGGCGACCCAGAAGCGAATCATGCGCGAGCTCGATGCCGAGCGTGCCAATGGTTTTCCGTTTGTGCGGATCGGCGATCAGGTCGTCGTGGGCTACCAGCCCGATCGTTACGCGAAGCTTCTAGCCATCTAGCGCGGAGTTCCTATGAATACGGATTCCCGGAAGAAGGCGCTGCGGCACTTCTTCGAACGGGTCATCGAGCCGCTCGGATTCAAATTCACCCCGGACGCCGAGTTAGCGGACTTCCTCCTTGAGCAAGAGGTGAAGCTCGAGGCCAAGCACGGCATTCCCTTCTGCCCGTGCCAACCCATTCGGCACGAACGGGCTCGCGACATGCAGATTGTCTGCCCCTGCATTCCCTTCCACCGCAAGCATTTCGACGCGATGAAGCGCTGCTGGTGCGGGTTATTCGTGCACCAGGATGTCACCGACCCCGCCAGCTTGCCGCAGATGTCGGCTAAGGACCTCGGCCTTGAGTGACTTCGTCAAGGCCGTGAGGACAGCCGAGATCGCCCTGGGCGGGATGAAGACCGTCGAGCTGAACGGTCACGAGTTTGTCATCTGCAATTGTGGCGGCACCTTCTACGCAATCGATCGGCGCTGCGGGCACATGAACGCGCCCCTCGAGATGGGGACTTTGGACGGCACCATCGTCACATGTGCCATGCATTGCGCGCAGTTCGACGTCACGACCGGCGAGGTGCTCTCGGGCCCCGTGCCCGGCTACGTGGGCAACGAAGTCCCTCCGCCGAGGATCGGAGCATTCCTCCTCAACGTCGACCGGCTGATGCAGAACGTCCGTACCCAGTCCATCGGCCGCTACCCGGCGAAGGTCGAGGCTGAGTGGGTGTGGGTCGCCGTCTAGGGCCCGCGAAGATTGGCACGGCAGTGGACTCGCATTCCGTGTAAGTGCCGTACGCCTTACGCACATCTGCACGTCTGCCGCTCGCCCTGGGACGGTAATGAGTATCACCCAGGCGATGGAGGTCTCTGGACCATGGTCTACGCTCGGCGGTGATCACGCCCGATAATCGTCAAAGGATATCCTCGACGGCGTTGGCTACCTCGGGTGGATTGGTTGCGAGTACAGGCCGTCCATGACGATGAGCGAGAGGCTCGGCTGGATGAGACGCTTTCTCATTTGACACGTCGTCGTTCAAACAGGAGTCAACAGCATGCGAGTGAGATTGTGGTGCGCGCCCTCTAGATACTGGCGAACCTCGAGATTGGGCCAAGGCGAGCTGAGGCCCCGCCCATGAGGTGTCCCTGATGGTAGCCGCGACGGTCAGCACAGATCGGCGCCTGGTGATTTCGCTCCTCATGCTCACCGCCGTGACCGGACTCGTTGACGCGGCGAGCGTTCTCGCGCTGGGACGTGTCTTCACCGGCAACATGACGGGTAATGTCCTGCTCCTTGGCTTCTCAATCGGAGGAGCACACGACGTCTCCATAACAGGGAGTATCATCGCGCTCGGGGCGTTCCTCGTTGGCGCTGTCAGCGGTGGGCGTATTCTGCGCAGCTTCGCGCAGAGTGCGGTCCGGACTGTGCTTGTGTCCGAATTCGTATTACTGCTCGCCGCTGCAGGCTTCGCCGCTCTCTCCGATGAGCGGACAGAGACCGTTCGCGCCACCTTGCTCGTGTTTCTCGCAGTCGCGATGGGGCTTCAGAGTGCCGCGGCCCGTGGTCTTGCTGTGCCCAATCTCACGACTGTGGTTCTCACATCGATGCTCACCGCGGCCGCCCTCAACTCCTCACTTGCCGGAGGCACCAACCTATATCTGCCGCGAACAGTCGCGGCGCTTCTCGCTATGCTTTTGGGTGCCGTCGCTGGCGCAGTACTGCTGGGATACGGGCTGGCTTGGACAATCGGGGGCGCAGTGCTTGTGCAGGCCTTGGCTGTCGCCACGTTCGTCTCGGCGAGGGCGGTGTCTGCTTCTGGGATCAACTCGTAATCGTCGTGTGGGCCATAGTTCTGGCGAGCCGACCGCCGAGCAACTTTCAGCACCCCTTCCCCACGACTACGACACACGATCGTGCATGAATAACAGTTGAAGGGACGTGCGCAAGCGCGGGGTAGAGCCGTCGATAGGGGGTCGGTTTCTCGAAACCGAGTCAAGGGGCGACAGGACGGTGTTTGTCGAGTTGCCGGTCATGACGGCGGTTGAAGCGCCTGTAGTGGCACCCTCAAATCAAGCCACTCGTGCTCGGCTATACGCCGTAGATGGGAACGAGCAGCGCGCGTGCGATGGTGTGAAAAGTCAGGTTGAAGCCGACGACGGCAGGCCGCGCCGAGGGCTCGACCCCGAGGCTTTCCACGTCCACCGCGTGGACCGCGAAAAAATAGCGGTGCGGCCGGTCGCCGGCTGGAGGGGCCGCCCCGCAGTAATTCGCTTCGCCGAAGTCGTTACCGACCTGGAAAGCGCCGGGCGGGAGGCCTTTTCCGCCGCGCGCCCCGCTGCCGCGTGCGAGCGTAGTAACGGTGCCGGGCACGTTGACGACTACCCAGTGCCAAAAGCCGCTCGCCGTTGGGGCGTCTGGATCGAACAGGGTGACCGCGAAGCTCCGCGTTCCTGCGGGGAACTTGCTCCAGCTGAGGTGCGGCGACACGTTGTCGCCATGGACGCCCCAGCCGTTGTAGACGAATGTTTCTGCCATTCGCTCCCCAGTGCGGAGGTCCGTGCTCGACAACTCGAACGCGGATACGGGGGGGAGCAGCTCGTAGGGGTTGGGGGCGGTCAAACGGTCGAGCTTCATGGCGACACTCCTGGACCAAGTTTGGGGCCAATGCTGACGGCGAAGCGCCTTACGCGCCTAGGCGCTCCTGGTTGAGGGTTTACCTCTCTTAGCAACCTTGGCAAGACGCGCCTGCTTGATAGAAGCGGCCGAGTCCCGGTTACAGGGAGACTCCGTCATTCTTGAGAAGAACAAATACTCACTCTTCGAGGCCCATCACCCGGGCTTCTAAAGAGGCCGACCCTCCACGTTTTCGGGGCGTGGGCCGCGCAAGCGCGCCAGGTAAACGGTGAGTCTAGGGAACCTGCTGGAAGCTGGCGATGTGTGCTGGTCTTGACGGAGCGAGGAAGCTCAAGGAAGCCCTTTTTTAGACTCCAGCTTGAGTCTCCGCATTTCTAAATACCTTTGGTTATTCAGTTCTTTGACCCTGCCGAGATTCGAACCCGACATCTTCTTGCCGGCGTCTAACAGCATCGCGTGCCAAGTCGGCCCGCCGGTCAGACAACATCAGCAGGACGTAGCCCGTCTCGTCTCGGCCCGACGCCGACCTCGGGAGAGCTGCTGCTCGCGCTGGCCCTCGCAGCTATCGGATAGGGCCCGATGTGCAAAGGGGCGGCTGATGCCGCCCCTCTCCACGAACTCAACCCCCAGCCCGTTTAGGCGCGAGCGGTGATCTTCGGAATGGTCGAGCTGCACACCTCGTACGTCAGAAGCTCGGGTGTGCCATGGACGACCGTGGCCAGCGCCTTCAGCACTTCCGGGTAAGCTGCGCGGACATACTGCTCGGCCTTCTCCTTCGACTCCCAGAAGCTAATCGCATAGACATCGTTGCCGCTGGGGCCGATGAAGGCGACTTCCTCGTGAAACCCCGGCTGCCTGCGCAGAAGTGGGATGATTTCCTTCTCCAGCGTCGTGGTAAATAGCGCGGCGCTGTTGGGCTTGAGCTGCATATGCACGTTGCGAGCAAACATGGTGAACCTCGGATTTCTTCTCCGACTAAGTATTTATGAATCGGGAACGTCTGCCCTACTTGCAGATGACTCGAACGGTGGAGCCGTACGCTCCACCGCAAACAAATCTAACCACCCGCAGCGACGCCACCAGAGAGAGCAGGAAGGCCGTCTCATCACTCTCGCCACAAGGGCTGTTGGCCGGATGCTCTTTTGGCGAGCAAGATCACCCAAGCGTGCGCCTGCCCCAAAGGACCCGCAAAAACTGCGCGTCAAAACGCCCGAGGAGAACGTCGACCGCGTCTACCGTGCACCAGACGTGAGCGGCCGTCGACGCCGTTGATGCGGGCCATACAGTGGGGGTGACAAGGTAGCCCCCCGAAGGCAGCGGCGAAAGCGTCGGGCCTCGAAGAGCGCCCGCACTACGGCGTACCGTTGGCTCGAGTTTCTCTCCGTTGACTTGGGGGCCAGATATGGAGTTCGACGCACTCCTGTGCTTGAGGGCGATCCCGCATCCCCGTACAAACCCCTGAGGCCACCAGCGCGAGTCCCCGGAGGCATGGACGATGGCGAGAACAACATCAAGGAAACGGCCCCGCAGACAGAGTACCCGCTGGGTGTACCGCTTCGACGAGTTCGACCGGGTGAGGCGACACGAGAGAACGAGGGATGCTGTCCGGGCGTTGCTCGGCGGCAAGGGCGCGAACTTGGCCGAGATGACCGGACTGGGGTTGCCCGTCCCTCCAGGATTCACCCTCACCACGGACGCGTGTCGTGCTTTTCTGACCGCTGGCGAGTGGCCGCCGAGACTTTGGGATGAGGAGGTCTCGGCGCTGCACGAGCTGGAGCGTCGCACCGGGAAACGCTTCGGCGACACGGCCAACCCGTTGCTCGTCTCTTGCCGCTCCGGTGCAAAGGTCTCCATGCCGGGAATGATGGACACGGTGCTCAACATCGGCCTCAACGACGAGACAGTGGTTGGTCTGGCGAGCCTGACCCGTGACGCGCGCTTCGCCTGGGACGCCTATCGCCGCTTGATACAGATGTACGGGTCAGTCGTGCTCGGCGTCCAGGACAAGCACTTCGAGGAGCTTCTCGGTGACTTTCGACAGAGGCGCCGTGTGCAGAATGACTCCGAACTTTCGGCACAGGACCTCCAGGACATCACGACTCGCTTTCGCACCATCGTCCGTACCGAGACGGGCCGGGAGTTTCCCTCCGACCCCTTCGAGCAGCTCCGGCTTGCCACCGAAGCCGTCTTCCGCTCCTGGAAGGGCAAGCGCGCTCAGGACTACCGCAGGGCAGCGGGCATCCCCGATGACCTCGGAACTGCGGTGAACATCGTCGTGATGGTCTTCGGAAACATGGGACGGGACTCAGGGACGGGGGTGGCCACTACCCGGAACGTCTCCACTGGGGAGAACGAGCTCGAAGGGGATTACCTCACCAACGCTCAGGGCGAGGACGTCGTCGCGGGAACCCGGACCACCAAGCGCATTGCAGGGCTGCGTGCGGAGATGCCATCGGCCTTCCGCGAGCTCGTACGGATTTCCCGGCTCCTCGAACGTCACTACCGCGAAGTCCAGGACATCGAATTCACCATCGAGCACGGGAAGCTGTGGATGCTGCAGACGCGGGACGCCAAGCGCACCGCACGGGCGGCCGTCCGTATCGCCGTCGAGCTCGCTCGCGCGCGGCTCGTGACCCGCGCGGAGGCGTTGCAGCGGGTGGCGCCCGGCCAGGTCGACATCTTTCTCCATCCACAGTTCGACCCCGACGCGATGCGCGCCGCCCGCGCCGACGGGCGGCTGGTCGCCTCTGGGCTCAACGTCTCTCCCGGAGCGGCCACCGGACAGCTCGCCTTCGACGCTGACACGGCCGAGCGCTGGGCGAAGGAGAAGCGCGAGGTCATTCTCATCCGCGCCGAAACCAAGCCGGATGACGTCCACGGACTCCTCGCCGCCCGGGGAGTTCTCACCAGCCGTGGCGGTCGAACGAGCCACGCCGCGCTGGTGGCGCGACAATTCGGAAAGCCCGCTGTGGTGGGCGCGCTGGCCCTAGAGATTGACGCTGAGCGTCGCGTCGCGGAGGTCAAGCGGTCGCCGGTGAAGCTCCAGGAAGGCGACTGGGTGTCCATCGACGGGACGACCGGTGAAGTCTTCCTCGGCCGCCTGCCGACACTCGTCGCGTCCCTCGACGACCCCTTCCTGCTCGAGCTTCTCGGCTGGGCGGACCGCGTTCGCACCCTGGAGGTGTGGGCCAACGCCGATTACCCACGCGACGCCGAGCGCGCCCGCGCTCTGGGTGCAGAGGGGATTGGCCTGTGCCGCACCGAGCATATGTTCTTCGAGACGGACCGGCTGCCGCTTGTTCAGAAGCTCATTCTGTCCCGGAGCGCGGAGCAGCGCTCGCCCCTTCTCGCCCAGCTCCTTCCCATGCAGCGGAGCGACTTCGAGGGGCTCTTCCGGGCGATGGGTGGGAAACCGGTGGTCATCCGGCTCATCGATCCGCCGCTCCACGAATTCCTGCCAGCGCATGACGAGCTAGTGCGCGCCGTCGCCGAGCTGGAGACGCGGGTCCGTCTCAAAGACGGAGAGGCGGCGGAATTGGAGAAGGAGCTCCGCTCCAAGCGCACCCTGCTCACTGCGGTGGGCGCGTTGCGCGAACAGAACCCGATGCTCGGGCTGCGCGGCGTCCGACTAGGCATTCACATGCCAGAGCTCGTGACCATGCAAGTGCGGGCCATTTTCGAAGCGGCGTGCAACTGCCAGCAGGACGGCGTCAAGGTCCGCCCGAAAATTATGATTCCCCTCGTTGCCCACAGCAGCGAGCTGAAGATTGAGCAGGGAATGCTCGAGACTGCTGCACGCCAGGTGATGGCTGAACGCGGGCAGGAGGTGAGCTATCAGTTCGGGACGATGGTTGAGGTCCCGCGGGCGGCACTCACCGCGGACCAAGTCGCCGTCTATGCACAGTTCTTTTCCTTCGGGACGAACGACCTCACCCAAACCACCTTCGGCATCTCGCGCGACGACGCCGAGACCGGCTTCCTGCTCGAGTACCTGCAGAAAGGTGTCTTCGCCGAGAACCCGTTCGTCACTCTCGACGAGCGCGGGGTGGGGCAGCTCATGGCGACCGCGGTGAACCGCGGGCGCACCACTCGCCCAAACATGGAGATTGGCATCTGCGGCGAGCACGGAGGAGACCCGAAAAGCATCGCCCTTTGCCACCGACTCGGGTTGAGCTACGTCTCTTGCTCACCTTTCCGAGTGCCTGCGGCGCGGCTCGCCGCGGCGCACGCCGCCCTCGCATTCAGGAAGGGCGACGCTGGGCGGATTGGCACCCCTTCTCGGCGCCATCTGCGCAGACACTGATGGAACAGTCGGCGCCATGCTGTGGGTTCGTCGAACGACCGCGGCTACTCACCGCACTTTGGAGTCCAGGCGAGGAGGTCGGCAGGGGTTTCTAGCCGACACCGCCTGGAGCTCCCTCTCTCGACATCCGGGCGAGCTTTGGCGAGGCGCACAGCTAGGCGCTGCAAGAGGCGCAAATAAGCGACGGAGCCACGGCAGCTTGAAGGATGCGCCGGATGGGGCGTTTGAGTTCGAGGCCAGTCCCGGCCAAGCTGGCCGCCGTGATTCCCAAGCCCCCCTTCGCCTGGGAACTGAGTCCGAAGGCGGAAGCCGCAGCGTTCGAGGCGCTCAAGCCCAGACTTGGCATCCTTTGGGAAACCATCTTCCCTGGCGACGAGGACCACTACACGTCGGTCGTCGTCCCCTCGCTGACACTCGACTCGGCTGGCCTTAAGAAGGTCGAGGGCGTCTCGTTTTACGAAGAGCGGCTGCTGTTTCTCCTCATCCGGCTGCGCAACCCCAAAGCCCACCTCGTGTATGTCACCTCCCAGCCGCTCCACCCGTTGGTGCTCGAGTACTACCTCCAGTTCCTGGCCGGCGTGCCCGCGAGCCATGCCCGGAGCCGGCTGACGATGCTGTCGGCCAATGATGGCTCGCCGCGCCCCCTCACCGAGAAGATTCTTGAGCGGCCACGGCTCATCGAGCGCATCCGTGCGGGCATCCCCGACCAGTCGCGGGCTTACCTCAGTGTCTTCAACTCCACTCCGCTGGAGCGTCGGCTCGCCGTGCTGCTCGACCTTCCGATGAATGGCTTGGACCCGAACCTGCGCCACCTCGGCTCGAAGTCGGGCGGCCGAAAGATTTTTCGGGCCGCCGGAGTGGATGTTCCGGCCGGCTTCGAGGACTTGCACAGCTTGGACGATGTGCAGAAAGCGTTGGTTGAGCTGCAAGAGCGGCGGCCAGGACTGAAGAAGGCGGTCGTGAAGCTGGACGAGGGCTTCTCCGGGGAGGGAAACGCCATCTTCCACTACCCCGAGCAACCTGGACGACAGGCAGTCCGTGACGCGCTCGAGCGCGTGAGTTTTTCTGCCCCCGGCCAGACGATCGAGGGCTATTGGGACGCCTACGCGAAGACGGGCGGCATCGTCGAAGAGTTCTGCGAGGGGGCCGAGTGCGCCTCACCCAGCGTGCAGCTGCGCATCAACCCGCGTCGCCAAGTCATTCTCATCTCCACCCATGACCAGATATTGGGCGGCCCGTTCAGCCAGGTTTACCTAGGCTGTCGATTTCCGGCGAACGACAGTTACCGGCGAGTCATTCAGGAAGCCGGCCTGCGCATTGGAGAGGTGCTCGCGGCCTCCAACGTCATCAGCCGCTTCTCGGTGGATTTCGTTGTCACCCGGGCCAGCCACAACCGGCCCTGGAATGTGCGCGCGGTCGAAGTCAATCTGCGCATGGGGGGAACCACTCACCCGTTTCTCGCGTTGCGCTTCCTCGTGGAGGGGAAGTTGGACCCGACGACAGGCCTGTTTCAGACTCCGAAGAGCGGAGCCAGGTTCTACCGCTCGACGGACAATCTCAAGTCGGATGCTTACAAAGGGCTACTACCCGAGGACCTGTTCGACATCATGACGTACAACCGCCTCCACTACGACTCAGCTCGAGGCCAAGGCGTCCTCTTCCACATGGTGGGAGCGCTTTCGCAATACGGCAAGGTGGGGCTGACTGCCATCGGCAGTAGCCGAGACGAGGCCGAGGCTCTCTACGGCCACACCCTGACGGTGCTCGACGCCGAAGCCAAGCGCGGGCACCTTTCTCAGCCCTCGCGCTGAATCTCCACGAGAACCATCGAAGGCATCGAAGCTCCGAACGACGAAAACCGTCCTTGGGTGCAGATGCTGATCTCGCACTCTAGATTCGTGAGGCAAACAGCCCTGAAGGAAGTATTCTCGGGCGAATGCCCGGTGGTCGTTCCATCCCCCAGTTGGTAGGGATCGATGCGACGAAGCGAAAGCCGCGTGCCAGCGCAGTTGAGCTGGCGCGCCCGGGTTTCGCTGGCGCGGCACGAGAAGCCATCCACAGGCCGACGGGGTTAGCTCGTGCTGTGCTTGTTAGCCTTCTGCGCTGCCTGCAGCTCGGTGATCTTCTTGCTCAGTCCTTCAATCTCTTTTTCGAAATCTTCAATTCGCGCCGCGGATTCAGTCAGGCGTATCCGCGCCGCGGCCACTTTGGGGGCATCCCTACGCTCGAGCTGAATGAGCCGATCCGCCAGAACTTTCTCTTGTTGTTCAAACACAATGTACTTGAGAAGTGCGATACGTTTGTTGACGTACGAGAAGAGGTTGTTTGGATTCACTGAGATTGCTTGATCGTAATATGCGATCGCCTTCGTCAACCAAACCCGATTCGGTGGATCTGTCATCGATCGGGCGCCGCCGCGGGCGGACGCAATTTCCCCCAGCCATGACAAGGTAAGCTCATCGCGCGGGTCGAATTTTAATGCGTCAGCGAAGGCCTTCTCTGCTTCATCGAATTCTCTATGTTCGATGTACATGCTTGCAACAAGTCGATACGCCTCGGCCTTGGCGATTGGATCCGACGTGTACTCCGCCGACTTCGCCAGGCTCTCCGCGGCTTGGCGCAGTTGGCCAAGCGTGAGGTGCGCGTAGGCTTTCAGTTCCCACACCTTGCGGTCGTGTGGATTCGCTTGCAGCGAAAGCCCATACTCTTTTGCGGCCGCTGCCCAGTCGGCCTTCCCTGCATAGTCGTTGCCTAGAGCTCGGTGAAGCACCGCCGGATCTTCGGGCTTTGAACAACCCGTCAGCACGATCGACAGAGTGAACAGGCTGAAAAAAAGGGTTTCTCTCAGCGCTCGCATAGAGAGCCTCCCGACGTGGGCCTATGAAAGTGCTGCAATTTTTGCTCCCGGAGGCTCAGAGGAGCGTTATGCAGTCCACTGGGTTCTCGCGCACGCTTTGCGGGAAAATCGGTAGATGGGCGCACGCTTGGCGCTGAACCTGACGCCCGATCGTTTCAAGCTTCCGCATCGGAATGGCGCCTAGGGCTACGACGCTTGGCTCCCCTTCTCGTGATGCAATGAGCTTCCGAGTCCTGGCGTGGACCCGGGCTGCGGGTGCGTCCTCGTTTCCGGCGTTCTGCCGTGACTCTCTCCTGAGGCCTGCCCGTGGCCCGCTTGCCGACGCCCGAGAACGCGCTCGCGAAGCCCCCCGGGGCTCCCCTCTTTGATAAGAGCGCACCTCGTGGACTGGGATTACGTCATTATCGGCTCCGGCTTCGGCGGCAGCGTCTGCGGGCTTCGCCTCACGGAGAAGGGCTACCGGGTCCTCGTAGTGGAGAAGGGCCGCCGCTTCCGCGCCGAGGATTTCCCCCGCTCCAACTGGAACCTCCTCCGTTGGCTCTGGCTGCCAGCGCTCGGCTGCCGCGGAATCTTCAAGATGACCTTCCTGCGCCACGTGACGGTCCTCTCGGGCGTGGGGGTGGGCGGGGGCTCTCTCGTCTACGCCAACACGCTGCCTACGCCGGAGGACGATTTCTTCGCCGCCCCGTCCTGGGGACACCTGGCCGACTGGAAGAGGGAGCTCGAGCCGCACTACGCGACGGCGCTTCGCATGCTGGGCGTGACGCAGTACCCGCACGAGACCTATTCAGACAAGGTGTTGCGCGATGTCGCCAGGGATATCGGCCGGGCCGATCAGTTCCGGTCGACGCGCGTGGCAGTCTACTTCGGCGAGCCAGGCAAGACGGTGCCCGACCCGTATTTCGGCGGCGAGGGGCCGGAGCGCTCCGGATGCATCGAGTGCGGCGCGTGCATGACCGGCTGCCGGCACAATGCCAAGAACACGCTCGACAAGAACTACCTCTACCTCGCCGAGAAGCGTGGCCTGAAGATCGAGGCCGACACAGAAGTTACCTGGGTGAGCGTGCCCGAGGGCGGCGGCTATCGCGTTGACGCCGTCACAGGCAGCGGCTTGTTTGGCAAGCGCAAACGGTCGTTCACTGCGCACAAGGTCATTTTCTCCGGAGGTGTGCTCGGCACTCTGCCGCTCCTGCTCAAGCTCAAGGCGAGCCCGCGGGGGCTGCCGCGGCTGTCCGAACGGCTGGGTTCGTTCGTCCGCACCAACTCGGAGTCGCTCATCGGCGTGACAACCCGCGCCGATCGTGACCTGTCCGAGGGGATCGCCATCACCAGCATCCTCCACACCGACGAGCACTCGCACGTCGAGCCTGTCCGTTACGCGAAAGGATCGGGCTTTTTCCGTCTGCTGATGTCACCGCACGTGCCGGGTGAGAGCGCGCCTTTGCGGCTCCTGCGCGTGCTCATGAAGTTGCTCCGCCATCCGCTCCGCTTCTTGCGCGCTTATTTCGTCGACGACTGGGCTAAACGGACGATGATCCTCCTCTTCATGCGCACGCTCGAAGGCCATTTACGCTTGCGGCTGGGCGCGCTCGGCCTCACCACCGCGCTCGCCGAGGGCCCGGCGCCGACCGCGGCCATCCCCGAGGCGACCGCGCTGGCGCACAGGGTGGAGGAGAAGATCGACGGCTTCGCGGAGAGCCTCATTAGCGAGACGGTCCTGGGCACGCCGACCACCGCGCACATTCTCGGCGGCGCCTGCATGGGCGCGAGCGCCGGCGAGGGCGTCATCGACGACAAGCACCGCGTCTTTGGCTACGAAGGACTCTACGTGATCGACGGTTCGGCCATTTCCGCCAACCCGGGAGTGAACCCGGCGCTGACCATCACCGCGCTGGCGGAGCGGGCGATGTCCTTCGTTCCTCCGGCGTCGGCGTAGCGTCGAGGCGGGCCGCGCCAAGCCAACTTTGTAGGCCATAGGGAAACGAGCGGCGGGCCCCGGATCCGAGAACGAAAATCCGTCGACCTCACTCTCAGCCCCGCGGAGTGTCTAAGTGCGCCGCAGCGCGGCATTGCCTATCCCCGTCTATGGCAAGAAATCTACATGACCGCGTCCCCCAAGGAGCGTATCAGCGGGCTGCCTGGATTTGAGGCAACGCCTACACCTTAGCAATGGCTAGGTGCGATGCCATTACCCCCCGCATCCTTCCATCCTCCAGTAAGGGCGTCAGCTGTTTGGCGAGCGCTGCACGGAGACGGCCGCGAGACGCTTCTGGGAGGGATGCGATGACCGGCCCAACCGGCTGGGCGTAGAGACCGTCGAAGGCTTGGTCGATTCCGCCCTCAAACACAATCGGCAACGAGCGTGTTTCGGCAGCGACGTGTTTGAAAGTAGCCGAGGTCAAGGCCTCTCGCAGAGGTATCGAGGCTTCCCCACGAAAAAGGGGCACGGAGCATTTGGGCCAAGTCGTCGAGGCCCACCGCCGCGAGGGCGCGATGATACGCCAACCAAATGGTGCAGGTCGGAAGTTCATCCCATACAGCAACCCCCAGGCGGCCTGTTGGCTTCAGAACTCGGTGCATTTCCCGGAGAGCGCCGAGGCGGTCGGGGAAAAATTGCAGTCCCTGCTGACAGCAAACAACATCGGCAACGCTGTCCGCGACAAGCAACGGCGCGGCACCACTCTCGACGTACTCGATCGAAGCGCTGCCTGCTGGGTGGGGTTTCGAGCGGGCGACGGCGAGCATGGGCGGCGATATGTCGGTGGCGATGACCCGCCCGGTGCGACCGATGCGCTCTGCAGCCAGCCCTGCCACGGTCCCGGGTCCAGCGGCGACGTCAACCACGCACTCCCCCGGGAGCAGTTGAAGCTCGTCCAGCAACAGTTTTGCCCACGGCCGAAAGAGCCTCGGCACGAGGAGATCGTCGTACCGTGAAGGCACCGCGGGATTGTCGAATTTGAATTTCGTCGAATCCAGCGGGGGCGACATGCGAACACATCCTCCAAGGTTATGGCCGATTCCTAACGCTCGGGTGCGTTTTGGTTCTATCAGCTACCAACCTCTGGGCTCCATCGTCTGCCCGGCTCTGCGGTAGCCATAAAGGGAGGGCAGGGGAGCCAAAAGCCAAGTGTTTGCCGTGACGGTGCCGGCAAGTGCCAGGAACTGATGGTTGTGCCGTAGTAGGCGCACGGGTTCAGCAGCTCTTGGGCACGGCCTCTCCGTCGCGTTTGCGTCCACCCTCCAGGACTCGGCGTAGGTCATGGGTTCGGGCTGGGCTGGCTCAGTTCGTGTCCGCCTTTGTCGTCATCGACTTCGCAACGCAGCCCGGTCACTGCCGGTCAAGCCCAAACCTTCAACTGGCAGTGCAGGGCAGCATGGCTCAAGTCTCTGTCGGTGGTCAGCAACGTCAGTCCATGATGAATGCAAAGTTGGGCCAACAGTGCGTCGATGGTTCCCATCTGGACGCCCGCACGGCGACATGTGTTCCACAATTCGGCGGCCACGATATGGTCTTTGCGGCTTGGGGTAATCATCGGCAGCGCGCCAAAATGCTCGATGATGTCCTTTCGAGCGCGAGGACCGGTGAATCCCTGTAGCAACTCCTGAGGTACCAGGCCGGCCGTGACCACAATGGCTTGGCTCTCCAACGCCTGCGGTAGGACGGTGACCTGCGGCAGTACAAGGGGTGGGTCACGCCGCCGCGCCAACGACCAGACGCTCGTGTCGACCATGAGGTTCATTTCCGCGACCGTTCCGCCTTGAAGTCAAACGAGTTGTCCCATTCGAGATTGCCCATGAGGTCAACGAGGCGTTTCTGTCGTCGCCTGGCGATAAATTCCTCGAGCGCGCGCGTCACGGCTGCCTTCTCGGTGCGCTCCCCGCTGACTTTGAGCGCGCGTTCGAGCAAGTCCGGGTCCAGGGATAGGTTGGTGGCCACGTGTGACTCCTTACACATTACATCACACAATCTCGCTCAGCCTGGTAAGTGCGACGCTCAGCGGCCACGGGACGCGCTCGGCCTCGCTGCCCGTGTGTGCTTTCTCACCAGTCCATGTCCGAGCTCGAGCTCGTCTCAAAGGAGTTCGCGCAGGCGGTGTGGGACAACACCCGCACTAAGGACATCCTCGCCCAGGACAATCCAAAGCTCTGCGAGCGCATGGCGCGGAGCCTCGGGACCATGCCACGCTTCGAAAACACGCCTGCAGCAGGAGCGCGGTATCTCGGCGTTCAGAGGAGTTCCATCGCAGCCGCAGCAGCACGCCGAAGCTCAGCACGGCTCTCGCCGATCCTTGCCGAAGTCGCCAACCCTCGCAGAATCACGCCAAACAGTTCGGCCAGCATGCCCGGCTCGCTGGTGCTGGACAGCTCACCCGCTTGCTGACCGCGCCGCATCGCGGCCTCAAGCGTCTTCCGAAGCTCATGGTTCGATTTTGCAGCAAGTTCGATTGCCAAATCGCTTTCATTTGAGCCTTGTCCAGCGGACAGGAGGAGGAAGCAACCTCGGGGGCCCGACTTGGGGCAAGCGATCTCGATCCAGCGATCGAGCAGCTTTCGTAGTCCTTCCCGCACCGAGGCCGTTTCAGTGACCAGCGCCGTCAAGCCCGCAAGCCGCTCCATGTAGTGGGTGATCGCCCGTTCGAACAAACGACCTTTGTCGCCGAAGGCGCCATAGAGACTCGCCCGTGCGAGCCCCGTGGCTTGTGTCAAATCCTCGATAGAGGTCCCCTCGTAGCCACGTGCCCAAAACGTCTTCAGCACCGTTTCGAGCACCTGACCTTCGTCGAATTCCCGCGGCCGCGGCATTAGCCACACTCCTCGGTCGCACTATAGCTGCGGGCTTAACCCACCGCAGTCGGACTCCCCGCGTTGCACCGGAAGCAGATAGCGGTTTACAGCTGACCAGCGCCGCCGTCGACGTTCAATTCGAGGCCGGTGGAGTAGGTCGCATCCACGGCCAAGAACAGGACTGCCTTGGCAACTTCTTCGCTCTTCCCGACCCGCTTCATCGGATTCGAGTTGGTCATGTGGGTGACGAAGCCAGCCTTCTGTTCGGGGGACATCCCCAGCTTGTCTATAATCGGGGTGTCGATTGGCCCTGGGCTTACCGCGTTCACACGAATCCCCTTCGCCAAAAGTTCGGCTGAAAAAGAGCGAGCGAGCGACCGAAGCCCGGCCTTGGAAGCAGCGTAGAAGCTGGCGCCAGGCATGCCCTTTTCGTCCGCGATGGTGGTCGTCAACACCACGCTGCCTCCCGGTTTTATAAGCCCCGACAGCTTCTGAACGGCGAAGAAAGCCCCCTTCAGGTTGATCGAAAGCGTCTCGTCGAAGTTGGCCTCGGTTACTTGCTCGAGTGCTACAAATTTGCCGACTCCGCATTCACGAAGAGCAGATCGATGTTTCCAAACGCGGCCTTGACGCTCTTAGCCAAGACTTCGATGTCCGAGAGCTTCCCGGAGTCGGAATGCCACACGTGGTTACCCAGTCCCAATTCCTGCCGTGCGGCCTTGATGGAAGCTTCGGTGCGCCCCGTGACGCCCACCTTGCCGCCTTCGGAAATGAGAAGCTTGGCAGTGGCGAACCCAATTCCAGTCGTCCCGCCCGTAATGATTGCGGTCTTGCCTTCAAATCGATTCATTCGTGTGCCCTCGCGGTTTGTTTGAAGCGCCTGCTGTTTTAGACTGATCGGTCTATAATGGTCGGCATCAGGCGGCCGCAATGACAATGGGAATCGTTGTAGACTCAACAGTCTATAACTCGGCGCTCGTCTGCAAAGGGAAGCAGCCATCAACAATCGTCAGCGCGGCGCTAGTGGCGTAGCGTTCTCCCGCAGCCCGGCAGAGATTGGCAGCTGCGCGTTCGGTCGCATCGGCGACCGGAAGGATGGGCCTGAGGGGATGCGCCAGCAGCAGCGGCTCATGCCTCCTGGCCCTGCTTTGAGGCGGTCGGATGGGGGCCTTGGCCTCCCGACAGGTTGGGGGGGCCCCCAAGTTTGCGGCGTGCCTTAGGGTCCTCTTGTCCTAGTCTGAGTCCTGTGTTAGTCTCAAATAGGACTCAAAATGGTCTAAGTGTCGACAAGCAATCGCACGCAGGCGGACTGGCGTTTGTCGCGGCCCGGCTGGAGAGGGACGCCGTGAAGCTGGGACTCAACCCCCTCGCGTACCTGCAGCTCCTGCAGTACCAGCGCTACCGGCAACTGATAAGGCAGGACCGGAAGAGGGCACGGGCGGCGAAGCGATGACGGCGGACGGACCTTATGCCTTGGCCTGGCGACGGTTTCGCCGCCGCCGCTGGGTCTTCCTGATGTCGATGCTGGTCCTCACCGTCCTTGGGCCGAACGGGCACTGGTACCATTTGCCGGAGCGGAGCGTGGGGTGGCTCATAATCGCCGGCGTCTCATCTTTCGTGGTGGGCACGCTCTCGCTTCAGCTGTGGACGTGTCCCAGATGCCATCAGCCGCTCTGCGGCCGATGGCTTGGAGACTTCCGGTGTAAGTACTGCGGCCTGTATAAGTACGATGCCGGGCCGTAGCGGTCCCGCCGGGCCCGATGGCCTAAGCTCTCGACTGTGGCGCTGGGCGAGTCGTCGCGGAGACCTCGCAGTAGACCTCCCAGAACCCGCCCAGCTCAGAGGGGCCGCCGGGCCAGCTCGGTTGCCACTTTGGTTGCCACTACTACTAAGTAAAATGATCCTGCCGGGATTCGAACCCTCTCAAGCGACTTTTGGGCCCTCCATGCAAGTCTAAGCGCGTCGAAGAAGGCCAATGCGGTCGTCGATGTGCTCCCAGAACCTCCGCAGCAGCGGCGGCGCAAACCTTCAGCTTTTGCACCACCCTGCTGCCTAGAAGGAGCCGAGCCCCGGCATCAGGCCGAGGTTTTTGCGCCAGACCGCTTTCCTGCGGAGTCGAAGTAGCCTCAGACCGGCGGCGCTCGTGCGGACTCCGAACGAAAGATGCAGGCGTCTCTGCTGGTAGACTGTGGGCATCCGCAGGGGGGACCCGCAGAATTAGACTCCATCCGTGCCCGTTTAGACGCAGCATCGGGGAGGGCCCTCAATGCAGACGGAGCTGTCTCTTGACCGATGGGCGAACTTCTATCTCGCCACCTCGACAGCAGCCGCGACGTTAATCGGACTGCTGTTTGTAGTCATCACAATCGCCGCCGAGCGCTCCCCTCCGGAGGATGTCGACAAGATTCGTTTGTACCTTACGCCCACGGTCGTCCTTTTCGGCTCGGTACTCGGCGTCGCCACTGTTTTGATGTTTCCAAATCACACGCAGTTTTCCGCTGCCATTTGCGTCGGCCTCGTGGGTCTTCTCGGCTGGACTTATGAAGTTTCGTTGTTGGTCAGGCGAGGTGGTGAACGGCACACCTACGCCGGCTCTGAGCCTCTCCAATTCGTGCTCCTTCCTATTGCGGCTGACAGTCTTCTCGTAGCTGGCGCCGTTCTCCTGCTTCAGGGAAGCCAACACGCGCTCGCCTTCGTGGCTGCCGGCATGTTGTCGCTGCTTACACTCGCTATCCGCAACTCCTGGGCAATCGCCGTCGACGTCGTCTCGACTCCTCCTGGTCCACGGTAGTGCCTCAAGGCGACGGTCCCCAGCGGGTGGTCGCGCATTGAGTTTGGCTACCGCGCGCTGAACACCCGCAAACCCGCTCCGACGGTCGTCGCGGTCATTTCAAGGGCCTGGCGAATCGCTCTCCGCCGGGAGAGTCGAGATGTACCCGATGCGCTCTCCGCCCAACTGTTAGCCGGGGCCTTTTGTCCGCCGGATGTGTCGTCAACGGTTGTTTTCTAAGTGATCAGCGCCGCATCGTGACCGAGCGGCACCACCAGGCCATCAACAGTCGCCCGCGAAAGTGCAACAGCGCGGCCACTCAGCCCTCGAGACGCTCAGCGTCGAGTCGATGCGGCGCGCCTGGCCCCAGGCCTCGGCTCCGGAGGCAGCCACATCGACTGTCCGCCGCCGCCCGCACGCGTCCAACCATTCACAACTACTGGGGGTGGGGCAGGGCCCTCGAGACAAACCGACGCTCAAAGACTCCCTGGACGACCTTTCTGTTCACCCGGTGTTCACCGCCTTCTGTGGTGGCTAAGAGCGGCGGCCCGGCCTTCAGGGGGGGCAGAGCGCGTCTCACGGTCGTCCCTCAGGAGCGGGTTCGCCTCCTGAGCGTTCGCGTGTCGCGGCATTTACGGTCTATGGGCTTTGTGGGCGAGGCCAGCTCGCCCAAGGTGCGGCTAGCAACGCCATTCGTATCCGCCTTGAGGATCTTGAGGCTTTCGTCTGGGCCTCGGACTGAGGTCGCGGGAGCCATTCCAAAAGACGCGCAATGCAGACGCGACTTGAACCCCGTGGCCTCCGGCGTAAAGGGCACTGAAGGTCCGACTCCAGCGGTATTCCCGACGCGCGCTACCCTCGGTAATTATTACACGACTGGAGGACCCTCCAACGCTCAAGACCGTCCAACGGCTCCATCTGTCGTAGCTTTTACGAAGCCGACGCTGCGACAGGGAGCGCTAGACTAACACTAGGTGTCCAGTCCAGCGACTCGCATGCGGAGAGCGTCGAGCTCTTCGTCAGTCTGTTCGTGGACGGCCTTCATGAGTTGGTCGGCGTCCGCTCCGATCGCTACGCGGATCGGCGCAGGCTGTTGCTGGGCAACCTGGATGACGCGTGCCGCTGCCGTGGCGGCGTCGAGTCCACCGGTTTGCATGCTGTTGAACGTGGCGCTGAACGCGGCGAAGGCGTCGCCGTAGAGCGCGCGCTCCTGGGCCGTCATGGATTCGGCTGTCTTCTGTAGCGCGCGGGCGGTGGCCGCCGGGCCGCCGGTGGCCATGTTGCCTGGCTCCACGATCACGAAGTGGACGCCGAACGGCTTGAGCTCGGCCCGGTAGACGTCGGCGAACGCTTCGAGCGCCGCTTTCGATGCGCTGGACGGGCCGTTGAACGGGAGGGGGAATTTGCCAGTCGCCGAGCCGACCTGGACGATCCGTCCTCGGGCCCTGCGCAGAGCGGGGAGCAAGGCGTTGATGACGACAAGGCTGCCGAACATGTTCACGTCGAACTCGTGGCGTATCGCGTGGAGGGGCAGCACCTCGAGTGGACCTGGGGTGAGGATGCCGGCGTTACTGATCAGCACGTCGAGCCCGTGGTCGCCGAGCTCACCGGTGGTCTGCTCCGCCCACGAGTGCACCGCTTGGTCGTCGGTTACGTCGACAATCGTCAGTCGCACGGATCCGTCTGAAGCCTTCCGGAGGTCTTCGACCTCCTGGGAGGACAACGCGGTGCCGAACACCCGGTAGCCCTGTTCGGCGAGGCCGAGGGCGATCTGTCGTCCCAACCCTGCTCCGGCCCCGGTGATCGCGGCGGCGGGGGCATTGTTGCTTCTCACATCGGTGGTCATGTTCGACTCCTCTCTATGGGATGATGACGAGCTTGCGGGTGGCGGTGCCGGCCGCGAGCCGCGTCCACGCCGACGCAGCGTCGTTGAGGGGCACGCGTTCGACGTCGAGGCGCAGCGCGCCACTATGGGCGTACGCCGCGAGCTGTTCAAAAGCGGCGGCGCGCTCCGCGGCGGGGAAGGTCCAGTTGGCGTGCGGCAGGATGCTGACCAGCTTGTTGCGAAAGATTGGCGCTGCGAGCGTCGCCGTCGCGCCTGCGGCGTTGCCGACCTGGACGACCCGGGCGCGCAGACGAGCCACGTCGATCGCATGGGCGATGACCGGCCCCCAGACCAAGTCGAGGATCGAATCGATGCCGTCGCCTACCACCGCCCGTAGCCGTTCGCTGAGGGTGTCCAGTTCGGCTGTCGACACGGCGGCATCCGCGCCATGCTCGAGGACCACTCGGCGGTGCTGGTCGGCTCGGACCGCACCGACGACCTGCGATGCGCCCAGCAGCCGCGCGAGCTGGGTTGCCAGTTGCCCGACCTGTCCCTCGGCGCCCAGGATGAGCACCCGTTCCCCGGGCGTGAGGCGGCCGGTGTTGGTCAGCGAGAGCCAGGCGGCGATACCGGATACCCCGAGCGCTGCCGCGAATGCCGGGTCGAGGCCGGCTGGCACCGTGTAGGTTTCCGCTCCGGCCAGCGGCACGCGCTCGGCGAGGGAGCCATAGGGCAGCCTCGGGCCGGTGAAGTAGGATAACGTGCCGTCCGTGAGGCGAGCGATGCCTTCAACGCCGGCGATGAACGGGGGAGAGGGCCGCCGGGCGGCCATCTGTCCGGCCACGACCATTAAGTCGGACGGGTTCAACGGGGCGGCGACGACCTCTGCCACGTCGTCGCCTGTGGGATCGGCGAACTTGACGACGACCGGGACGTCACCAAGGGCATCAACGACTGCTGCACGCATGCTGCGCTCCTTTCTGCGTGATTGAGCCCTGGGCCGGAAACGCCCGCCGAACGCGTGCGTCGGCGGCAATGCCGCTGTGATGGCCTGCTGGGCCGGAACTGAAGGCGTTCTTGTTTCGTTCATCCTGACCAGAACAGCTCGGCCCCGGCCGGGCGCGGGTCTACCCGGCCGGGGCCGGCCGTCAGTTTACGATTCGTCTGTGCCTTCGACCATGCCGTTGAGGTTCTGGGCGGGAACAGGCTTTCCGAAGACCGCAGGCCCGAAAGGCGGAGCGACGTTGGACTTCGGATCGCCGACGAGTTGCAGCACGTCCCAGTGCTCAGCCGCTTTGCCTTCGTCGTCCATCCGGAAGATGTCGACGACTGCCATCCCGTGGTCGTCGGGATTGTCATCGATGAAGTTGTAGAACACGCCGTGGGTGTACACGTAGTCACCGGTGGCGATGGCGCGGTGGTACACGAGGCGGGCGTTCTTATGCTCCGTCGTGACTTTTGTGAAGTAGTTGATGATCCCCTGGCGACCGTCCACAAGCAGGGGATTGTGCTGGATGTAATCCGGACGCGTGTACTTCTCGATCGCTTCCTTCGGCCGCTTCTGGTTGATCATCATATCGTTCCAAGTGATGACGTTCTCCAGGTTGCGCACGGCTCGGCTGTCACCGCGGTCGACACTCTTGATCATCTGACTCTCCTCGATGGATCTGCGGCTAACGGATTGATTGCTCTTCATGGTTTGACTCCTGTTGAGTTCACCTGGACTCAAAGCAATCGCCGTGCCGTTGCGGCAGCGAGCCGCCCTTGGGTTGGATGAGGCCGGAAAATATAGGCCTTTAGCGACTGCGCTTAGGTCGTCCTTCAGCGCGCGCTCGCCCGCAAACCGGATAACTGCCTCCTCCTCGCCAGAGAGCAACTCCCTCAAGTTCAAGTCCGCCGCGCGCATTTGAGCCCCCTATCAAACTGAGAGCTCACTATCGTAATGAGAGTGTGGTCGCGCGCCGGGCGCTGCGCCGTCGTCGCAAGTCATGGGTTGCCCCGTTGGTCTGCGGATTGCTTTGACACCCGCGCATGAACACGGAGCGCTGGGCCGTCGACAGCGGGCATTCGGGCCTTCACTTTTCGGTGCGCCACATGATGCTGGCGAAGGTCCGGGGCAGGTTTACGCGCTGGAGTGCTCGGATCGAAGTGGACGGCGAGGACTTGGCGGGCGCGCGCGTCGCGGCGGTGATCGACGCGTCGAGCATCGAGACCGGTCTGGACGAGCGCGACCGGCATCTCAAGTCGGACGAGTTCCTCGCCGTCCGAAACTACCCCGAGGTCACCTTCCAGAGCTCTCGAGTGAAGGCGTCGGGCGCCAACAGGTTCCGGATGGCGGGCGACTTGTGCATCCGCGGGGCCACTCGAGAGGTGGTGCTCGACGTGAAGCTGACCGGCCGCGCCAAGGACCCCTGGGGCAACGAGCGTGCCGGCTTCACCGCCACAGTGTCGCTCGACCGGCGTGACTTCGGGGTTACCTGGAACCGGCTCCTCGGTGAGGGCGGCACCGTGGTCGGCGACCAGGTGGACGTGGAGATCGAAGTCGAGGCCGTAAAACAGCCAGCGCAGCTCGTAGCGTGAGAAGAGAGAACGTCGTGTTGCTCGAGGGAAGAGTCGCGCTTGTCACCGGAGCCGGCCGCCGTATCGGCAGGGAGGTGGCTGTCAAGCTAGGCGAAGCGGGAGCCCGCGTCGTCGTGTGCGACATCATCGAAGACGGCGCGCTGCGCAAGCCTCAAGCGACGGTCCCTTTGTCCAGTGCGTACGCGAGCGCTGCGTTCTAGCTCGACGACCCCGTGCTTCGCCGCGACGTACGCCGCCGATTTACGCAGGCCGAGCTGGCCGAGCACCGCGGCGATGTTGACGTTGAATCCGCCACCCGACGCCTTTAGCGCGGGGATCTGTGAGCGCATGCCAACACGCCCGACAGGCTGACGCCCAACACCTTCGCCCTCCGCGCTCGGCACCATCGGGCCGGAGGTGCCGGCGTTTGTTCACCGCAATGTGAAGGACGCCGAAGCGGTCCACGGCGGCCTCCACCAACGCCTCATTGTCCTGCGGCCTCGACGTGTGCCGTCAACGGTTGTCTTCTAAATGATCAGCGCCGCATTGTTACCGAGCGGCTTCATTAGGCCATAAACAGTCGCCCGCGACACTGCAACAGCTCGGCCGCACAGCCCTCGAGCCACGAGCTGTATGCACGCCGCGCGCTCCAAGCAGGCTGCCACGACGGCGCCGCGCCCGGTCCCGAAGCCGACGTCAAAGCTGTTACTCACGCGGTCACGCTGGCGAAGCGCACGGCCGCGATGGCCAGGCAAAGGACTCCTATGACCGCGGCCGGCGCGAAGCCTTCGCGAAAGCGCCGGTGCGTCTGGACTGCACCTCCCATCAGCACGGCGAGGCAGACCGCAGCAAGCGGCGTGAGCACCGGCGCAATGCCGGTCGCTGCGGGAAAAACCAGCCCCACTGCGCCCAGGACCTCGGCTAGCCCCAGCAGCTTGATGCGCCAACTAGGCCACGAACCCGCCCAGTGCATGCGTTCCGCAAGCCGCTCCCGCGGCATCACGATTTTCACAATGCCGGTCAAGGCGACGACCACGGCCACGAGCCCATGAATCACCCACAGAACGATGTTCGCCATTGGCAACCTCGCAGACTCATTGATGCGAACGATGAACAGCAGTGTCATTACGACAAATCCGACCAGTGCAAGTACGGGGCCATTTCCCGTCAGTGCCTGGCTTGCTCGTTGCAGCGCCGTGGGGTCGAACCGAGTCGACCCGATGGGCCACCGGCTGCCGGTTCTCAAACTGAGACAAGGGAGAATTGACCATGGACAGAGATATCGTTGTCATCGTTCAAAGCGACCAAGCGGCCTACGAGGCCATCAAGGCGCTGAGCCAACTCAGTCTGGAGGGCTCCATCGAGCTGTACTCATCGGCCGTCATCAAGAAGGCGAAGGGCGAGGTGCTGGTCGTGCGCGACAACGGACCGGACGGCCCGTTGGGCACGTTGCTGGGCGCCAGCCTCGGTGCCCTGACGGGACTCCTCGCGGGTCCGGCTGGGGCAGCGGCCGGGGCTGCGATCGGCGGCGCGGCGGGCCTGACGACCGACGTCGTTTACTCGGGCATCGGTGGAGACTTCGTGCGGCAGGTCGCCGGCAAGCTCAATGAGGGCACCTACGCCGTCATCGCGAGCGTCTGGGAAGACTGGACCGTGCCCATCGACACGGCGATGGCGCCCTTCGGCGGAGTCGTCATTCGCCAGACCACCGACGAGATCGCGGCAGCGCACATCAAGACCGAGATGAACGCGCTCAAAGAGGAGCAGGCGCACGTGAGGGCCGAGGTCAAGCAGGCCACGGGAGAGGTGAAGGCCCGGCTCGACGCGGACCTTAAGGAGCTCGGGGCAAAACAGAAAGAGCGCCAGGCGCAGCTCAAGGCGAAGGCCCACGCCCTCGAGGACCGCTGGCAGGCGCAGGTGGCCGCCATCAAGAACGGGGCCGAGTCCGCGAAGGCCGAAGCGAAGCGGCGCCACGAGCTGCATGTAGCCAAGCTCTCGCGCTTTGCCGAGCTCCAGGGCGAGTCGTTCCGCGCGCTGTTTTCGGGCGGCGAAGCGCGCTAAGGCCTCACGACCTGGAGGCGCGCCGCACGCGCCTCCAGGTCGGCAGCTCGGCGCGGGGAGCGCGTACAGCACCACCCGTCCCCCGCGTTCGAGCGCCTACCGAGGGCCCCCCTTCGCCACAGAGGCATTAAGTCCTCTGCCTGGGCCGACGCGCGCCCTCATATTGCTTGAGCTTGCGGTACAAGGTCGCGGTGCCGATCTTCAGCTGCTCGGCGGCTTTAAGCTTGTTGCCGTGATTCGCGCGAACCACCGCGAGAATGTAGTCGCGCTCGACGTCCCCCAGGGAATGCACCTCGCCGGCCGCGTACGCCTCGGGGAGCGCGACGGAAAGCTCGCGGGGAAGGTCGTCTGCGTCGACGCGGCTGCCCGTCGCGAGCACCACCGCGTGCTCGATGGCGTTCTCGAGCTCACGCACGTTGCCCGGCCAGCCGTAGCGGAAGAGCTGATTCGCCGCCTCGGGCGTTAGCTCGGTCACCTTGCGGTGCGTGCGTTCGGCGGCCGCCTTTAGGAACGTGCGCGCGAGCGGCAGTATGTCTTCACGCCGCTCCCGCAGCGGCGGCACTCTGAGCTCGATGACGCGCAGGCGGTAGAACAGATCCTGCCGGAAGCGTGCGGCATGCACTTCGGCCGCCAGATCGCGGTTGGTCGCGGCGAGCACCCGCACGTCGACTTGCCGTGTCTTGTTCTCGCCAACGCGCCGCACCTCGCGCTCCTGCAGCGCGCGCAATAGCTTCACCTGCATCGGGGGCGGCATCTCGCCGATCTCGTCGAGCAGCAGCGTGCCTCCGTTGGCCGCTTCGAAGAGCCCTGCGCGATCCTGTGACGCGCCGGTAAAAGCGCCTCTTACGTGGCCGAAGAGCTCCGACTCGAGCAGGGTCTCGGGAACCGCGCCGCAGTTGACGGCCACGAAGGGCCTGCCGACCCGCGCCGACTCATCGTGGATAAGGCGCGAGATGCGTTCCTTTCCGACGCCGCTCTCGCCAGTGATGAGCACCGTCGAGTCGACCTTCGCCACGCGGCGCGCAAGGTCGAGCACCTTCTGCATCGCCGGGCTCCGGGCGACGATGCCCGATGAGTCGATGATGGCCGCTGTCTTCGGTTCCAGCGCCTTCTGGCGCAGGCGCAGGCGCGACTCGACGCGTTTGAGCTCCGCCGTCACCCGCTCAAGCGCGTCGTCCATGCCCGCCTTCTCGTAGTACGGTAGCAGCGACGACAGGGCGTCGCCCCACCTCTCGCGCGAGCGGCCGACGAGCTGGCAGACGGCGTCGCCCTTGCCTCGGCAGCGCTCCTCGACGCAGTAGATTTGCCGTCCGCCAACGAACGACGAGTAACCGCTCGCGAAGCCCGCGAGCGTCCAGCACACCGGCTCGTCCGCCTGGCCCAGGTGCAGCAGGTGCTGCTCGGCTTCATACGAATCGTGCCAGATGGCTCCGCCCTCGTCGGCCCGCGTCGACATCGCGTGGGGCGCGAGGCTCTCGACGTTTACCAGGCCCTGTAGCGTATGAAGCCGTTCGCCCGCGTCCGCCCACTCGCCCTCGTCGTCCCACGGGAAGGTGTCTTTAAGGGTCTCCGCGGTCCGCCGCCCGTGCGCATAACCGAAGCGCGTCAGCACGCCGCGGGCGGCCTTCATTCCGAGTGTCTCGATGAGCTCGCGTCGCAATAGGCCGAGCGCGACTGTCTCCAAGATCACGGCGCGCTGGCCGGCGAAGCGGAGGACTCCAGGCCGTTCCATGGACAACAGTTCCCGTAAATCGAGGTCCGCGGCGCGCATGGAAGCCCCCAATCAAAAGGAAATAGTCGCACATCATAATGAGAAGACCATGTCGCACAAGCGCCGGCGCCTGCTGCGCAGACGGCTGGCACGGGCGTTGCTCCTACCGCCCGGCATGGACCGGGAACGATTCGAGATCGACAGCGCGCAATCGGCGCTCGTCTTCTCTGCTCGCAAGTCGACACCCGCACCGGTGCTCGTCGCGCTGCACCCGCTTGGGCGAATGGGCACGCGGGCCGAGGTGACCGAGCTCACGCTCTGGATTGCCTCCGACAAGGCGTCGCTCGTCACCGGCGCCTACTACTCCGTCGACGGCGGCTACCTCGCGCAGGGAGGGGCGCCATGAAGAGGATCGTCATCCTCGGAGCGGGCTTCGGCGGCACCTACGTCGCGGTCGAGCTCGAGCGCCTGTGGCGAAAGCGTGACGACGTCGAAGTCACGCTCATGAGCCGAGACAATTTCTACCTGATGACTCCGCTGCTGTTCGAAGCGGCGTCGGGAGCGGTCGACGTGCGCCACGTCGTCAACCCGGTGCGGCCGCTGCTCAGGCGGACACGGTTCGTGCGCGCGGAGATCACCAACGTCGACTTCACGCGGCGCGTGGTGTCGGCATGGAACGGCGCCGAGGCCTTGAGCGCACCGTACGACCAACTCGTCATCGCGCTAGGCGGCGTGCCCCGGTACGACCTGGTGCCCGGCTCGTCGCAGCACACACTGCCGTTCAAGACGGTCGAAGACGCCATCGCGCTGCGCAGCCACGTTATCGACGCGTTCGAGCGAGCGTCCATCGAGCGTAACCCCGATCGGCGCCGGCAGCTGTTGCGCTTCGTAGTGATCGGAGGCGGCCTGGTCGGCGTCGAGCTCGCCGGCGAGCTCTCGCACCTGCTCTCGAGCCTACGAGAGACGTACCGGACCATCGCGCGCGAAGACGTCTCGCTTCACGTCGTCGAGGCGCAGCCACAGCTCGTGGCCGACCTCGATCCGAAGCTCGCCTCCTACGTCGAGAAGACCTTCCGCGGCCGCGGGGTTCAGGTGCAGACGTCCACGGCGGTGAAGAAAATCGAGCCAGGCGAAGTGCACCTCGGCGACGGCTCGGTGCTGGCCGCGGGCACCGTCGTCTACGCAGCGGGGCTGGCGGTGAACCCGCTCATCTCGGGCTTTGCCGTCGCGCGCGACAAGCGGGGCCGCATCGCGACCGACCAGACGATGCGCAGCCTGAGCCACCCCGAGGTTTGGGCGCTCGGCGACAACGCGGCCATACCCGTGCCGGGGCGGCCCGGGCAGACCTACCCCCCGCTCGCGCAGCACGCGCTGCGCGAGGCGAAGGCGCTCGCTCGCAACATCGCGAAGACGATCGACGGCGGCAGCCTCGAACCGTTTGAATATCAGACGGTGGGCACGCTGGCGCTACTCGGCGACAGAACGGGCGTCGGTCAGTTCTTCGGCGTGCGCGTTCGCGGCTTCTTCGCGTGGTGGCTGTGGCGCACGGCCTACCTGTTCAAAATGCCTCGGTGGGAGCGAAAGCTTCGGCTCATCGGCGACTGGACCGTTGCGCTCTTCTTCACGGCGGACTCGGCGCAGGTGCGGCTGCCGGATCCCACGAACGGGGCGACCGCGCTCCCGCCGGCGGGAGCGCTGCCTGCGCAAGCGGTGCATTGAGGAGATTCCGGTGCTGCTACGGCAGTCCCGATGCTGTTCAAAGCAGTTTCACTCTAAGAAAAGGAGACGTAATCATGAATCGCGTACTACAGACTGTTGTTGACCGCTGGTGGGTGCCGTTGTTGCGCGGGCTTGCGGCGGTCGCGTTCGGTATCCTCACTTTCTTTATGCCCGGCCTGAGCCTCTTTGCGCTCGTCCTCCTTTGGGGCGCTTACACGCTCACAGACGGTGCGGTGAGCGTCGTCTACGCCATCGCTGAGCACAAGACCCTGCCTGGCTGGGGCTGGGTGCTTTTCGCCGGGCTCACCGGCCTGGTCGCCGGCACCCTCACGTTCTGGCGTCCCGGCATTACCGGCGTCGTGCTGCTCGTCAACATCGCCGTTTGGGCCGTCATCGTCGGCGCAATGCAGATCGGCGCCGCGATTACGTGGCGCAAAGAGCTGAGCGGAGCCGGCTTGCTCGCACTGAGCGGCGTGTTGTCAATCGCGTTCGGCGTCGGCGTCATTTTATTCCCGGGCGCTGGCGCCCTGTCGCTGGCGTGGCTTATCGCGACGTACGCCGTCGCGTTCGGCGCGGCGCTCATCGTGTTCTCTGCGCGCCTGTACCGGCTCGGGCACCCGCGCGACCGCGCCATACGGTCCATCGCCGCCCACCCGGCGTGACCGCTCTCAAATGGCAAGCACGCCAGCGATGCATGCAGCGACGCTGGCGTGCAGGGTGGTGCCACGCCTCGTCTGCTGTCGCGGCGTCGATCCCGACAACAGCTGCTCAAGGCGCCTCAGGCACCCGCTGCGCCGATGCAGAAAGGTAGCTGGCCAAGTCCGTCGGCAGCGCGCGGATGGCGTTACTCACTCGGATGTGACACAGCGCTGCGAGTTCACAGAGGCGGAGACGGTCGACGACGAGTGGACGCCGAGCCGCCCGGGCAACCTAGCGAAAGGGTGAGGAACGCCTCGCCAGTTGGCAGTGTCGCAGGCGCCAGAGCGAAGGCGACCGAACCCCAGGTGGCTGGCGCTAAACCCGGGCTCCTCTGATGCCAGTTGTGCTGCCAGTTGAGCTGCGGGCTGATTTTTCCTCTGAAACGGGGTGCTGCGAGTGACCCTGCCGGGATTCGAACCCGGGAACGTGTTCCTCCTATGGTGAGAACGGGTTTCGCAGCTCGAGGAAATCGAACCGGCGAAAGTCCGAGTCGTTCGTGCAGAGGGTCGCGATGCCGTTCTGCTTCAGGATTGCCGCGAGGTGGGCATCCGGGACGAGGTTGCCCCGTGCGCGAGTTGTCGCGGAGACCTCGCAGTAGACCTCCCAGAACCCGTCCAGCTCGGAGACCACCCGAACGTGAGGAAGCTGGAGCAGTGCATGGATGTTGCCCTCGGCCTCGCCCTGGCTCAATGGGGTCGGGAAAATGGCGGGGTGGGTGCTAATCCGGAGGTACGCCATCAGCGTTGGCCAGCCCAGGCAGAGCAACTCGGTGCCTCTGGCGCAGGCCGAAAGAAAATCGCGTGCGCGCACGTGCTCAGGGCTTACCGTGTTCGACGCGTACAGCAAAACGTTGGCGTCGAGGGCAAAGCTCATCGCTGTGGCGCGTCGACAGCCGTTAGGGCTGCCCAGAGTGCGTCCTTGTCGCCGAGGTCCACGAGTGGGGCGCCCATCGCGCGCGCGGTCCAGCGGAAGGGGACCGGCGGCGGGGCTTTCTCACGGCGGAGCGCGAGCGCCAAGAGTTCGCTGACAAGCCGCCCGAGGGGCTTCCCCTCGCGCTTCTGCAGCTTCTTCAGATCGCGAAGGATGGGGGCATCGATGTCGATTGTTGTCCGTGGCATGATTTATAGCTTGAGCCGTCTTCGCATCAGATGTCAACTTGAACGATGCGTGATGTATGTGTCGTCGACATGTTCGGCTTGTTACGCTCGGTCCTCGCCGGCCAGGAGCTCGCGCTTGAGTAGAACGGCGGGACCCTTCCTGCCCAGCCCATCGCCGCCTAGATTCCCGGTGAACGCCTACCAAAAGTAAGCCGAATGAATCGCGTCGCCAAGCACAAGCCCAAGGGCAGGAAGACCGCCCAACGCCAAACCGTCACGAAGCTGTTGGTTGCCATGACCGGAAAGGCAAGCGCCGCGAAGGCCGGTGATGGCGACGACCCCGTCTTCGCCTACATCGCCAGCCTGCCGCAGCCGCAGCGCGGCATCGCCGAGCGCATCGATGCCCTTGCGGCTAAGGCGTTGCCGGACCTCCAGCGTTCCGTGAAGTGGGGAATGGCGTACTACGGTATTGGCGGGGGCTGGTGCTTCTCATCCGGCGCCTTCGTCGGCCATGTGAAGCTGATGTTCATACGCGGCACGGAGCTGAAGCCTGAACCGCCGGTGATGCCGATCGGAATGGGCAAGTCCACACGGGGTGTCGAGCTCAAGTCCGTGGGCGAGCTCGACGAGCGCCAAGCGGCCTCGTGGATGAAGCAGGCCGCGGCCATCCCGTTCTTCGGAGGGAGGAAGAAGAGGTCGTAGTTTCAGGGTTGATGCCCGGCCCTTGAGTCGCGGCGACGGCGAGACGACGCAACCCTCTCGAGGCAGAGCAGAGCCAGTCGGTCCGTCCCTTCTAGAACGAATTTCGCCCGACGGGTGCGCACCACCAAGAAACGGGCGTGCCTAATCAGCTTTTCGGCAAACCCACCACTGAGTGACAAGAACCCGTTTCTCGTCTGAAACGGCGTGCTGCTAGTGACCCTGCCGGGATTCGAACCCTTTCAAAAGACTAACGTGAGGCGAGCTACAGGAGGGATTTTGGCCAGGCACATGGTCCAACCCGCAAAAAAAGCCACTGGCATCCCGAATGGCATGTTGTTACCATCTCATTTGGTACTTAGCGCAGAGGAGGCGCACGTGGAGACCAAGCCGAGCCTGAATCCCCGGCCAGACGCGCGAATGGTTCTTGACGCCCTAGGGGTGCGCGGCCGGCGTGGGGACCTCATTGCTGTGTTGCGCGAAGGTCTTCCCTCGTCCGCTTTTCAGCGGGCCGCAGAATCGCGCTGGACTGACGAGGGAGGAGTTGATTCGTGCCCTGCGCGTCGGACGCGCGAGCATCTTTCGCCGGCTCGCGTCGAAGCAACACCTCGCCCCGGATGATTCACAGAAGCTCGTTCGCCTTGCTAGGGCTTCCCTTCTCGCGGAGCACGTCCTCGAGGGTCCTGTGCAGGCCCGCGCGTGGCTGCGCGAACCGGTGCCCGCTCTTGGCGGGGAGCGGCCCGTCGACCTGCTCGACACAGACGAGGGTGCTCGCGCCGTCGAGGAGGCACTGCTTCGGATCGAATACGGTTTCTTCGCGTGATACCCCTCTGGCGCGTGGCTAAGCGCCGCCATCCGCCCTTTACTGGAGAGGGCGGGCTGTACGTCGCCGGGCGCTGGCACGAGCGTGGCGTGCGCATCGTCTACACGGCCGGGACGAAGGCGCTCAGCGTCCTCGAGTTTCTGGCGCACCTGACTCCCGGGTCGGTGCCCGCCGAAGCGACCTGGTGGTGGCTCGACCTGGACGCGTCTCTAACGCCGGTCGAGACGGTCGACACGGCGAGGCTTCCTGCGCGCTGGAAGGGCGTCCGACACCTCCAGGCCACTCGCACGCTCGGGACTCGGTGGATTCGTGAAGGACGGAGCCCCGTTCTTCGCGTCCCCAGTGTCCATGTCCCTGGGGAGTTCAACTATCTTGTGAATCCCCTGCACGCCCTCGCCGCCCCGCTCCTCGCGACCGCCGGAGGGCCGGAGGATTTCACCATCGATCCAAGGATTCTGGCGGCTACTTGGACGGCCCTTTCCCCGCGACGACGGCGCCGGAAAGGAAAGGGACGAGGAGCGTGAACGGCACCGGCAGGTCCAATTGAAATTCCCGATTCAGCTGCGCTGCCTGTTCTCAAACGTTAACCAGCGCGTGTTAGCGAAAGGCCCCCAACCGCCTCAATGCGTTCAGCTGACGAATACATAAACACCCAAATCCCCGCAGAAGGAATTTTGCAAAACACTAAGGCGGCTAATTCTTAATACCCTTCCGGGGATAGAAGAACCGAACCCTCCCCTTCTCCTCTCAAAAGCGATGCTGTAAGTGACCCTGCCGGGATTCGAACCCTTTCAAAGGACTGAGTGCGGACATGCCGCTACCAGTTGAAGTGCCTTGATTTGCGAGAGGGGGGTTCTAAGCTGTCGTCTGAATGGCGCGTGTACCCAGCTCCGAGCAGAACCTCTTTGGCACTTTGGCCCACCGCTAGCGCACCGCTAGCGCCAATGCCGTTCACTTAGGGAGGCTCCCCTGGGGGCGCTTGCGGGGATAGGAGCTCATCTTGAGCTTCACGGCCCGGGGAAAGACGCGCTCGGTTCGGCGTTCGGGGAGAATCAGCCGTTTGAGGTGTCGTCGCATGCTCATTAGGCGTTTGGGAATGGTGCCCGGCAAAAAGCGAGCCCCTCCCATTCGGCCGAGTTCGTCTCGGATGAGTGCGAGCGACGCGGTGAAGCTGATGCGTGTTGGCGGGACACCGGCTTCCGCGGCCGTTCGTTCCATCTCGACGCGCACGAGGTTGTACGCAAGCGCAATTCCCCAGAGCTCCTGCCGTACGCCTTCGGGTGTCCGACTCCGGATGGCTTCCTGGCGGTCAAGCAGGTGAGTCTTCACCTCGTCGTACGCAATCTCCGCTTCCCACCGCTCGTGGTAGAGCGCGACCAGTTCCTGGGCCGGAAACTTCTCGGGGTCGGTGAGGGACGTGAGCAGCGTCGAGCGAGGGTAGCCCTTGCGCTTGTAGTGAATTGCTCGGACCGGGTACGTGCTTGGCAGCCCCTTCCCGTGTAGCTCCAGCTCGACCAGGTAGTCGTCCTTGCCGAGTCTCTCGACGATGGCCCAGCGCGTGTTCTTCTTCGTGCGCGAGAGCCAGTGACGGTTGCCGGTGCATTCGAGCGCGAAGAGGTCCTGCTTCACCAAGAAGTTACGGTCGATGATGACCAGGGAATCAGCTGGCAGCTGCTCCCAGACCTGACGCGCCAGCGTCACCTCGCCCGTTTTGTAGTCGGCAAACCGAAAGGCCGAAAGGACGTGCGAGCGCAGGGCCATCATCGCCACCACGCGGACCAGCGGGTAGCCGCTGTCTCCTCGTCCTCCGCCTGCCCCCTGGCCTCCGAATTCCTCTCGGTTCTCGGGTGAGTCGGGAACACGCATCGTCGTGCCGTCGAGGCCATAGACAGTCAGGCCTCGCCACCGATGCGCGTTGGCGCTCCGCGCCGACCATTCCGCTGCCGTTGTCGCGAAGAGGTACTCGAGCGGTGTGTCCTTGAGTCGCTGACGCGCCTGGCTAATGGCGCTTTTGGCCACCAACGAGTCGCGCTCGTCCGGCAACGCCAGGTCGAGCATGTCGACGATGCGCTCGATGGGCTCGTTCCGGAACAGGCCCATCCCGATGACGAGCCAAACAACCTGCTCCGCGGGCAGACGCCTTCGCCGGATAGTGGTTGTGCCGGCCCAAGCCAGCGCCTGCTCCACCCAGTCCGCGCTTAGGTGCTGCTTGAGCTGGTCCAGCTTATCCGCGACCGCAAACGCCCCGACTGCATTCAGAGCCTGGTCGATTCGCACGCGTCCCTCCTGAGACGCGCACTCTGATCAATTCTGAACGTCCCGCATCGGGCCCCGGGCCCCGCGCCAAATTCCTCAATGCCTGCGATCGCTTGGGCTTAACTGATCGGCATTGCCGCTAGCGCGCCGCGACCGGATGTTTGCAGAGTTCCGATTCCGCCTCGCCCGGGCCCACATCAGTGTCGCTCGCTGCGATATTGACTCCCGCCGTCGTGGAAGGCGCGATCATCCTCGCCTCGCTCACGGAACGCGTGGTGGAGATTGGGGAGGCGCCAAGGAGCACCCAGGCCCCCATGACCATGACGGCTCCAATTGCGACTGCGAGCATCAGGCGCTTCCACTCTTGTCCGCCCTCAAGCGGCACACCCTCAAACGGCACGAAGTCCACGGCGAGCTCCTCTGGTTGGCGAGGGCCGTCGTGGCCCCTACCTCCAGCACGCAAAGCGCGCCTGGAACCGGACACCGGGGGGGGGTGGGGAGGCTAGGGTTTCAGCGCCGCAGCCAGGAGGAGGCGGGCTTTTTCCCAGTCGCGCCGGACGGTTCTGTCGGTGATGCTCAGCGACCGTCCAATCTCCTCTTCGGTCATCCCAGCGAAGTAACGCATCTCCACGACGCGGACGAGACGAGCGTCGACCTTCTCCAACATCTCTAGAGCGGCGTGCACCTGAAGGATTTCCTGTTCACCACTGGACTCGGCCAAGCTCTCCGTTAGCGGAACATGTTCCACGTCACCACCCCTCCGCTGGGCGGCTCGGCCTACCGGAAGCAAAGCCAGAAAGCTCCGAGGCGCGAGCTCGAACTGGCTCACAAAACGAATGAGCGAGGTCCTCAATGCGTAAAGCTAAAAACCCCCATGCTGGTAGCTCGATCCAAGCGCACGTCCGTGAACTTCGGCGGACCCGCTCCGGATTCCGAGGGGCGTTCGACAAGCTCCAGCTGGCGCGGCAGCTCAGGGATCTCCGGGAGGAGCTTGGACTAACGCAAACGGAGGTGGCAACCCGAGCCGGGACGCATCAGTCTGCGATTGCGCGTCTCGAAAGCGGTCGAGTCGTACCAGACCTCAACCTCCTCGCGAAGGTCGCACATGGAATGGGCCTCACGCTCAAGATCAAATTTGACCACGCTGTGGGCCAGCATGGCTGACGGGAGGCAGTACATGGTGAATCGGAGAGAGCGGCCAGACTCGAGGCACTGTCCCGCGGACCCGGGGGAGGCTGTCGCCGTGCCAGCCTTAGGGGGTGCACTGCCGACGAGTTGATGCAGGACCGCGCATGGGATTTAGCGAGGTCCCTGCAGGGAGCATGACGTAACACTGATCCTTTTCTTGCCTGTGATGGGCCTCGAATCGCCACGGCCTATGCCGCGGTGACGGCAGGGCCGGTCCCGTGCTGGCTACTTTGTTCTTCCAAGCGTGCACGGCTCACGCGGCGCGGCGATAGTCATGATGCAGCCCATTGAGGACCGGAATCACGATGATGTCGCCGGCGCGCTCTGACAATCTGCTCTTGGGCGATGCCCTGATGCGGCCGAGCTCCATTGTAGAAGCGCACGAATTCGGCGACCAGGCTTCGGAGGTGCGGCTCCTTGAATTTGAGCACGTGCTCGAGCAGCTCACGACGGAGGGTGCCGACGAACCGCTCAGCGAAAGCGTTCATGTTCGGCGCGCAGGGAGCCGACCGCACGACGAACGCTCCGGTGCCTTCGAAAGCCCTCACGAAGCAGCGGCCGAACTTTGCGTCACGGTCGCAGACCAGCACCTCAGGTGCGCTCTCTAAAGTCGCGTTCCTCGCTTGCTGTGCACACCAGTGGTCGGTGGGAGTGTATGTCACGGCGGCGCGAATGACTTTCCGGCGACTTAGGTCGAGGAAGAAGAGAACAAACACTTGCCGAAACCGCGCGTCGTAGGTCTGCGCAAACTCGCAAGCCCACGTGACGTGGTTGCTGATGAAGGTCGCCCAGCGCTGCCCGTCACCGGGCGGGCGCCTTTTCATGTACCTTTGAATGGTTCGTTTCGTGACCCGGAGTCCTAGCTTGAGGAGTTCGCCCCGAATTCGCTCCGCGCCCCAGCGGGGATTGTTCGAGTTCACTTCGCGGATGAGGGCCGCGAGGCCCGTCGGCTTCCGGCCTCCTGGACGGGAGCGCCATCGCCAGAAGAGGCGGAAACCTTCTCGGTGCTACCGCAGAACCGTTGCCGGCTGGACCAGCGTCACCGCTGTTCGCCACGTCCCGGTCCACCTCGCCAGGACGGCGATGGTCCAACGCTGCGCGGGCCACCAGCGCACGCGCTTACCCCGGAGCCGACACTTCGCCACTACCAACTGTTGTCGGAGGAGTTCGTTCTCGGCGACGAGCGAGGCGCGCGAGCGGAACAGTCCCACCAGGAATCGCCACAGGACACCAAGCATCATTGCGCTAAGCTACCAGTCTGAACTCCGAAGCTCGGGTGTCTGCGCGCCGAAGCCTGGGGACGCCGGGAAGCACGCGCGGATGGAGAAAGTAGCCAGCACGGCCGTTCCCCGGGGGCGACGACGTGGCGAGTTCCGCGGACGACGCGGATGGTTTCAAGCTGCTGGCTCGCGATCTTCTATTGCTGGCGCGGACAGCTGGCCAGACCGCTGACTATTTAGATCAGGCAGCAGACGCAGTCATCGCGCTCAACGAGTCGAAACGCAGGTCCTCACGTGAAAGAGATAAGGGCGACTGAAAAGGGCTTCCGTCCGCGGATTCAGTATCAGCAGCGCTCGGGAGACCCAGGTTTGAGCCGGACGAGCGCGGGGCAGAACTTCTACGAGACGTTTCGAGGCCGCGACGACTGAGCAACGAAGGCGGGAGGGAGAACCGCCGGACATTTGCGAAGGCCGCGCTAATTACCGCTTCGTGCGGCGTTCCAGCCCGCGAATCGAATCGGGCTGCCTAGGCTCTTTGGGGGTCCAAGGGTAGCCCCGTTTCAGCTCGATGAACTCGCGTATCAGGCGGCGAACCATCTGTGACGGGGTGACGTCCTCTTCTGCACAGAGCTGCTCGAAGACCGCCTTCTTGCGCGGGTCGATGAGGACGGTGAGACGGGCTGTGCGTTCCTCGATGGACATGTAAGATACGTTCGAAACGCCCCCCATGATAATAGGATGATAATACCGCCAGCGCCAACTCTCGCCTGGCTTCTCGCGCTCGTCGTCGGCTGGCTGGCCCTCGGTGTCGCCGGCGTTATCCGGCCTCATCGAGTCGGATTCATCGCCCACTTGCTCTTTCCCATCGGTGCGCTGGTGGGGCTGGGTGTCGCCTACGCCGGCTGGGTTGTGCTCCAGCCAGGTTCCGTCCCGCAGGTCATGGTGCTCCCGCTCGGGTTGCCGGACCTGCCCTTCCACTTAAGGCTCGACGCTCTGTCCGGCTTTTTTCTGGTGCTGCTGGGGGGCGTAGGGGCTGGCATCTCCACCTTCGCCGCCGGCTACTTTCGAGCCGGGGAGGGCACAGCGCCGGGTCTGCTTTGTCTGCAGTATTACGTCTTCCTTGCGAGCATGGTTCTGGTCGTGCTTGCCGACGACGCCTACCTGTTCATGGTGGCGTGGGAAACCATGGCGCTGAGCTCGTACTTCCTCGTTACGACTCAGCACCGTATTCCGGAGATTCGTCGCGCCGGCTTTCTCTATCTGCTCATCGCTCACATCGGAGCGATCAGCATCCTGCTGTGCTTCGGCGTCCTCCAGGGCGGAAGCTGGCAGTTCACCTTTGACGCGATGCGGGGCTCCACCCTCGCAACGCCCTGGGCAACTGTGGCCTTCTTGCTCGCTCTCCTTGGATTCGGTGCCAAAGCGGGTCTTGTGCCACTACATGTGTGGCTACCCGAAGCGCATCCAGCAGCCCCATCGCCAGTGTCAGCGATGATGAGCGGGTTGATGCTCAAGACCGCCGTTTATGGCGTTCTGCGCGTGAGTTTCGACCTGCTCCACACAAGCGTCTGGGGGTGGGGCGCCCTGACACTCGCGCTCGGTCTCTTCTCTGCGCTGTTCGGCGCCATTTTTGCCGCTGTCCAAACTGACATGAAGCGCCTGCTGGCGTATTCGTCGATTGAGAACTTGGGGGTCATCTTCACTGGCATCGGCCTGGCGATTCTCTTTCGAGCGTTTGGCCTCCAATTGTTCGCCGCGTTGGCGCTCACCGCGGCTTTGGTTCATTCACTCAATCACGCGCTCTTCAAGAGCCTGCTCTTCCTCGCTACTGGCTCGGTATTGCACGCGACGAAAGAGCGCAATCTTGGGAAGCTCGGTGGATTAATTCGCCGCATGCCCTGGGTAGCGGCCCTGGCGTTGGTCGGAACGCTCGCCATCGCTGGACTGCCGCCGCTCAACGGCTTCGTTTCAGAATGGTTACTGCTGCAGGCGTTCCTTTACACGCCGCAGATTCCAAAAACCTTCGTGAACATGACGATTCCGCTCGGTGCTGCGGCGCTTGCCCTGACCGCCGCCTTGGCGGGTTACGTGATGGTCAAGTTCTACGGAATCATCTTTCTCGGCCAGCCCCGCGAGGCTTCGCTCATGAAGGCGCACGACGCTGGGTGGTTCGAGCGCATCGGTCTCGCCTGGCTGGCGGTGTGGTGCGTCGCGCTCGGCACTTTCCCGCAGCTGGTGTTGGCTCTGACCGCCGCCATCACCCGCAGTCTATTGGGGACTGCGGTCCAGTCGGGACCATCGGCTTGGTCGCTGGCCCCCGTGGCGCCGCGACAGGCCGCCTACAGTGGCTTCTTGCTCCTCGCGGGCATCCTCGGCGTCGTCGCCGTCACGTTCGTGGTGGTGCGCCTCCTCTACCACGGGCGCGTGCGACGAACGGCGTCCTGGGACTGTGGTTATCCGTGGCAAACGCCGCGGATGCAAGACACCGCCGAAGGGTTTGGCCAGCCCATCCGCCACATGTTCGGGCCCTTCTTCCGAATGGAGCGTGACCTGCCGTCCGCCTTCGACAGCGCACCTCGTTATCGCATCCACATCGAGGATCGCCTCTGGCAGGGCCTCTATTTACCGATTGGACGCGGGGTCCAACGCTTGGCTGAAGCCGTGTCTGTTCTTCAGGGAGGACGGCTCGCTATCTACCTCCTCTACGGCTTCCTCACCCTCATCGCGCTGTTGGTGTTCGTTCTGTGAGCCCGCTCGCTCTGGTACGCCAACTCGCCGAGGTTGTTCTCGCCATCGCGCTCGCACCATTCTTCGTCGGGTGGGTTGCCCAATGTCGTGCTTGGCTCCAGAACCGCTCGGCACCGCCGTTGCTCCAGCCCTGGCGAATGCTCCGCAAGCTGTTTTGGAAGGACGCGGCGCTGGCCGAGCATGCGTCGGCTCTTTTTCGGCTGACACCCTACGTGCTCTACGGCACCATGGTTCTGGCCGCTGCCATCATTCCATCAGTGGCGACGGACCTCCCGTTCGCACGCGTTGCTGACGCCATCGCGCTCGTTGGGCTCTTCGCCACGGCTAGGGTGTTCATCGCGCTCGCTGCAATGGACATTGGAACGGCCTTCGGAACGCTCGGGGCGCGTCGGGAAATGATGGTCGGCTTCCTCGCTGAGCCAGCGCTCCTGATGGTCTTCTTCAACGGCTTCCTCATCTCTGGAAGCACCGCCCTGCCGAACGTTGTCGAGCGTTTGGCAGCGCCTCCGTTCATCATCTATCCGAGCCTTGCTTTCGCCGGCGTCGCGTTTGTGATGGTTCTTCTGGCAGAAAACGCGCGAATTCCCATCGACAACCCGGCGACCCACCTGGAGTTGACGATGATTCACGAGGCCATGCTGCTGGAGTATTCAGCGCGCCATCTTGCCCTCGTGGAGTGGGCGTCGGCTCTCAAGCTCTTCAATTACGCCTGCATTGGCTTTGCTCTATTCGTCCCCTGGGGCATCGCCACGCGAGGCACTGGGGGTGGCGCGCTGTTGGTTGCCGTCGGAGCCCTCCTTGCGAAGCTCGCGGTCGTGGGAGTCGGTCTGGCTCTTATCGAAACCGTCTCTGCGAAGCTTCGCATTTTTCGCGCTCCGGAATTTCTCGCCATGGCCTTCCTGCTCGCGGTTCTGGGCCTTCTGCTTCATCTCTTGCTTGGAGCGTGACTCATGCCCACGCCGACCCTGACCGCCCAGTTGTTGAACGGGTTCGCCGCCGGTCTGTTGCTTATCTCTTTTGCGATGCTGTCCCAGAGGCGGACGCGGCGGCTCATTGCCCTCTTCGCCTGGCAGGGAGCGATTCTTTTCGCATCCACCACTTTGGTGGCATACAGCGCCGGCCTTCGACACCTCTACTTCTCTGCGGGATTGACGCTCGTTCTCAAGGTCGGACTACTTCCCTGGATTCTGCTTCGCCTCGTTCGTGAGCTCGAAGCTCAGTGGGACACCGAGCCTCTCATCAACATTCCCACGACGATGCTGCTCGGTGTCGCCTTGGTCATTTTTGCCTTCGGGCTGGCACAGCCGATTAGCGCCCTGGCGACGACGATCACCCGGAACACGCTCGGTATCGCGCTGGCGGTCATCCTGTTGGCCTTCATGATGATGATTACTCGGCGGAAAGCAGTCACCCAGGTGGTCGGGTTCTTGGCAATGGAGAATGGACTGTTTTTCGCCGCGACCAGCGCCACTTACGGAATGCCGATGGTGGTCGAGCTGGGCATCGCCCTCGACGTGCTTGTGGGCGTCTTCATCCTCGGCATCTTCTTTTTCCAGATTCGCGAACAGTTCGAAAGTCTCGACCTGCACCACCTCGAAGCCCTGAAGGAGGACTGACTTGGAGCTCCTGCTCGTCCTCGGCGTTCCGCTCCTTGGTGCTGCGGTCCTTGCCTTGGTTGGAGCGCGTCGCTTCGCGCCCGAAGTCAATGTACTCATGAGCTTGGGCACACTGGCGGCGGCCTCGTTGCTGGTCCTGCGAGTCATCCACGACGGACCGATGCTTGTGTGGCGCGAGCAGTTTTTCATCGACCCGTTCAACGTGTTCTTGGTGGCGCTGACTGCCTTCGTCGGTTTCACCACCGCCCTCTTCTCGCGGCCCTATATGCGCATCGAGGAGCACAAGGGACGGCTGAACCCTAGGCGATTGCGCCTCTACCACAGCATGTACCAGCTCTTCATGGCTGCGATGTTGTTGGCGCTCTTAACCAACAACATGGGGTTGCTCTGGGTGGCCATGGAGGCAGCGACGCTCTCCACTGTCCTATTGGTTTCGCTCTACCGGACCCGCGCCAGTCTCGAGGCGGCCTGGAAATACTTCATTCTCTGCGGCGTAGGCATCGCCCAGGCCCTGTTCGGCACCATTCTCCTGTACTTCGCGGCAGAAGGCTTGCTCGGTGGAGAGGGCATGGCCGCCCTCTTGTGGACGCACCTCAACGCGGTCAAGGGGCAACTGGAACCGACGGTCCTCAGCCTCGCCTTCGTCTTCCTCCTCGTGGGCTATGGCACGAAGGTCGGCCTCGCGCCGCTTCACAACTGGCTGCCTGACGCACACGCCGAGGGTCCGACGCCCGTCTCGGCCGTACTCTCGGGATTGCTACTCAACGTCGCGCTGTATGCCGTCATTCGCTGCAAGGTGCTCGTGGAGGGGTCGATTCATGCCCTTCCAGGTCGGATGCTCATGGCGTTTGGACTGCTGTCTGCACTCGTGGGGTCCTTCTTCCTGTGGCGGCAGCGCGACATCAAGCGCCTCTTCGCCTACTCGTCGATTGAACACATGGGGATTGTTACGTTCGCCTTCGGGATGGGGGGTCTGGTCGCCAATTTTGCCGCGCTTCTGCACATGACCGTCCATTCGCTCACCAAGTCAGCCATCTTCTTTGCGGCTGGGCACGCCTCACAAACGGCCGGGACACAGCGCATGGATCGCATTCGCGGCCTCCTCATGCTCAGCCCAACCGTCGGTTGGGGTCTGATGCTCGGTGCGCTGGCCATTCTCGGAATGCCCCCATTCGGAGTCTTTGCCAGTGAATTCCTCATCCTTACGACCGCCATGCGGGACCACGCCTGGGCGACGCCCATTCTGCTCGCGGCACTGGGCGTTGCCTTCGCTGCAATCTTTGGTCGTGTCCAGCCGATGGTCTTCGGCGAGACCGAGGCCCCTCCGTTGCCCCACTATCCAGCGTTGGTGCCGGTATTCATGCACCTGGCAATGGTGCTCGTTCTTGGAATTTACATGCCGCCGGCGCTCGCGAATTGGTACCGCCTCGCCGCGAAGCTCATCGGCTGAGATATGTTACCTGATTCGTTCAAAAGGAATCCTCTCCCCGCCAACATACGGGCGAGCCGCGTGGCGGTTGACGGGCACCATTGGCTCACGGTAGCCAACGTGCTCAAGAGCGCCGGAGCGGGCTTGCTCTCCCTCTGGGGCGCAGACGACCGTGACCGAGATGTCTGTTTCCGCGTTTACGCTGCATACCTCCTCCAAGACGAAGTCCTCGTCGTGGAGCACGCCGTGAGAGCGACGGCGCCCACCTATCCAAGCCTGGAGCCCCTGTTTCCCGTCGCTGGACGTCTACAGCGCGCAGTGAAGGACCTGCTTGGCCTGAGAGCCGAGAGCGGCGACGAACGCCCATGGATCAGGCACGGCGGCTGGCCGGAGGCAGTATTCCCGTTGCGCAAGGACACCAGCCCGGACCAGCAATACCCGGTCGCCTCCAACCAGTACTCTTTCGTCTCGGTCGCGGGAGACGGCGTTCATGAAATCGCAGTCGGGCCTGTTCACGCAGGCACCATCGAGCCAGGAAATTTTCGGTTTTCCGTCGTCGGAGAAAAGGTCCTACGCCTCGAGGAGCGCCTCGGCTACGCGCACAAAGGCATCGCCAAGCGTTTCGAGCAATTCACTCAGCAGGAGGCGCACCGCTTGGCTGCACGGGCTTCGGGTGATTCGGCGGTGGCGTTCGCCTGGGCATACTGTGCGGCGCTGGAGGCCATCACCGAAACCGAGTCACCCCCACGTGCCATGGCGCTCCGGGCCGTGGCGCTGGAACGCGAGCGCATCGCGAACCACCTGGGCGACCTTGGCGCGCTCGGAAACGACGCGGGCCTCGCCTTCGGGCTCAGCCAGTTCTCCCGCCTGAAGGAGGACCTGCTCCGTACCAATGCCGCTGCATTCGGAGCACGGTACTTGTTCGACTTCGTCCTTCCGGGCGGCGTCGCACAAGAGCTTCCTGCCCAGGCGGGACAGGTTCTGGAGGGACAATTCACAGCACTAGAAGGGGCTGTTCGCGAGCTCCGTGCCATCTACGACAACCACCCCGGACTTCAAGACAGGTTCCGGGAGTGCGGGCGGCTCGAACGCGAGTTGGCCCACAAGCTTGGCGCAATCGGCTTGGCTGGACGGGCGTCAGGCATTGCGCGTGACTTACGCGTCGATCAGCCTTGGCGCCCCTACGAGAGCCTCTCGCCGAAGGTGGCCGTCCAGATTGCTGGCGACGTTGCGGCACGGGTGCAGGTGCGCTTCGATGAAGTCCTCGAAGCAATTCGCCTGTGCCGCCTATTGCTCAACGGATTGCCGGCAGGCCCGATTCGGGCCGAAGTTGCTCCAGCCGCGCCCGATTGCCTCGGCCTCGGTGTTGTGGAAGGGTGGCGGGGCCCGGTCATGATTGCTCTCGAGTCCGGCGTTGGCTCGAGCATCCGGCGATGTCATCTGCATGACCCGTCCTGGCAGAATTGGCCACTCTTGGAGCATGCGATTCTCGGAAACATCGTGCCGGATTTTCCCCTCATCAATAAGTCGTTCAATCTTTCTTATAGCGGCCACGACGGTTGAGGTGAGCGATGCTAGACGTGCTGGGTCGCATCTTCCGTACAGGCGTTCTGAGCGAACCGCTTCCGGAGCCGGAACGCGTTTCGCTCGAACAAGAGACGCTGCAGGCCTCGTTGCTTGCGGTGCTCGGTCGCGCACTCTGCATCCGCCATGTCGATGCCGGGTCGTGCAACGGCTGCGAGCTCGAGATTCACGCCCTCACCAACGCTTATTACAATCTCGAGGGCGCTGGGATTCGCTTCGTCGCGAGCCCGCGCCATGCAGACCTGCTACTGGTCACGGGTCCAGTCTCCGTCAACATGGAGGAGGCTCTGCAGCGCACCTACACAGCAACGCCAGAACCAAAGCTGGTGGTCGCCGTCGGAGACTGTGCCGCTTGCGGCGGAGTCTTTGGCACAAGCTACGCGGTCCGCGGTGGAGTCGCGAAGGTGATTCCGGTTGACGTCATCGTCGCAGGGTGTCCACCAAGGCCGCTTGAAATCCTCCGCGGCATTTTGGCGGCGACTCGCAGTAGGTCGCCAGCCACGTCGTCAGGCCGCGAGTCCGGTCAGTAGCCAGACGACTGCTTCCAGGCGAGCCTCCGCCTCCGGTGGCACATCCACGAAATGCACTCCGTGGACCTGTTCGGACGGATTAGTCCAAGTCACAACGCCCTGAAGCTCAAGGTATTCGCCTCCGAGTGCGATTTGAATCGCGAGGTGATGCCCCACGGCGTACGGCCGCGGACTCCTTACGCACATCCCGGAAAGCGAGAAATCTCGTGAGTTGGTTTGATGCCACGACAGCTCGGGGTCAGCGATTCGAACTTCCAACTCAGCCTGGATACGACTCTCCCGCGGGCGGTGCGAGTGCGCATCAGCTGACTCCGTTGAGACTCTCTCCATTGCGACAATGATACCAGGGCTACTGAGTGGGTTGCCATTCGGAGTTGGCTGTGGCCACCAGGTGACTATGTGACGCTAGTGCTTTGACACTTCGCGTTGCGAATCCCCTGGCGTCGGGATGGACTAATACTTCTTGGAGAACTCCCGATGTCCGACGGTGAGATCACGTGTATTACCGAGAGTGCACCATCTCACGAAGCGATTATTGGTGCGGGCGGTGTCGGCTGGTGGTGGACCGTGGAACAAATCATCCAGTCCATCGACGCTCGCACGAACACATTCTTCACGGTCGATGCTTTTGGGCGTGCTGATGTGCGCACTGTCACTGGGCCGCCAGTCTCCGCGAATGCGCCACTTCGCCAGACGCTCTCTCAAGGGCTTGAGGTAGTCGAGTAGCTTGAGGAGACCGTCAAGGACGCCGATGCTTTTCGCCACCTCGATTGCGTTCGACTGGGTGATGGGCATGGGGCGCACGGTACGTCGAGTGGCCCACCTATCGACCCGAGTCGGCTTACCGTCCTCCTGACTGAATCCCGGTACGGTGCATCTGGGCCCGACGCGTGCGCTTTGGTTGCCCAGCTGGTTGCCGCGAGGTCTGAAGCGGCCCCCACTGAAAAGAAGCTGCCGGCTTGTTGAAGGCTTCTGTTGCCGCGCTGCGAAACCCGGCGTGCCAGCTGAACTGCGCTGGCACGCGGCTTTCGCTTGAACGCGCGGCACCTTTGCGAGCGTGGGTACTCCACGCGTCGCCCCGGGGCGATGTCCTTCGACGTTGCCGGCTGCACCCTCTCTGGCGCGCACCTGTCGAATGTCCGCTGCTTCCAGGAGCAGACACCGTGAAGCCGGCCGGCATTGCAGCTCCGAAAGCGAGGCCACGTAGATGCGGGGAACCCTCTTTGTGGCGCTGCTTGGACTTCGACGCCGCCGCTCATGGTGCTGCTCTGAAAGAGCGGTATCCGTCACGCGCGCGCCAGAGAGGGCGCAAGCCCGGCGCGGCGAGGGACATCGCCCCGGAGGCGCGCGGAGGAGTACGCCATCCACGACTTCGAGGGCTTCAGTACCTGCCGTCCGAGTCCGCGGACCTCGAGCTCGTCTGCGCCATCGGCGCCGTCATCCTCGAGCATGGCAGAGTGGTTACTGCCCACCTTGAGCACATCGGCCTCCCGACGGACGCGGAGCGGGTCCTTGAGTTCGTGGCGGGCTTCACCGAGTCGTACCAGGGCGCGTACGAGTCTCTGGAAGACTGGGCCGCGCAGTACCTCGAGGACACGGGCCTTCTTCAGCAAGTCCCAGAGTCGCTCCGGGGCTACATCGAATTGGAGAGCTGGGCCGACGACGCCGAATTGAACAGAGACATCTTCGCCGTAGAGTTCGAGGGCAACTTTCACGTCTTCTCAAACCGCCAGCGCCGCACGCTCCCAGCGCGTCCTCACGGTGCGTCCGATTTGAGCAGGGCTAGTGCGGCTATGCCCCCCGTCCGCAGAGTGCGCCCTTTCCACTTCTTCACCGCCTTGGCCCGTGCCAGGCTGACCTTCTCCGTTTCGTCACGGGAGTGGGCGCCACGGACAGCGTCGCGGGCACCCCTTGGTGAACTCTTGAACCCTACGAGAGCCTCATGCCAAACATCATGAATCGTTTCACTGGTGCGATTCTCACTGCGGTGATCGGCACGACACCTTCAGCAGCCACCGTGGATAGCCCCGTCGGCACGCAGCGATACTATGAGGTACGCGGCGCCAAGCTCTACACGCAAATCTATGGCCGTGGATCGCCAATTTTGTTTCTGCATGGTGGAATGGCTTATTTTGATAATAGTTTCGCCAAGCAGCGCGATTATTTCTCATCGTTCCGGACGGTGATCGGCATCGATCAGCGCGGTCACGGTCATAGCCCTGACGGCGCATGGACCCTGTCCTACAAATTGATGGCCGATGATACGGCTGAAATCATCACACAACTCGGCATCGGCCCGATGGACGTCGTCGGGCACAGCGATGGTGCCGATGTCGCCCTTATCCTTGCCAGAGATCATCCAAATCTGGTTCGTCGGTTGGTTATCTCTGGCGCGAATATCCGGGTGGATCTATCTCCAGAGGAACGGCAACACGCTCAGTGGTCACCACAGGAACTCGACAAGCATCTCCGGGAGACAGCTGCAAGCCTTCCACCGTGGTTCCTGGCTGACTACGCCAAGGTCAGTCCAGATGGTCCAGAGCATTGGATGAAACTGTTAGCAAAGTGTTACGAAATGTGGCTGCAGCCGATCGTCATCGAACCCACGGATCTTAAGAAGATAACGATACCCGTACTCGTCATGGCTGGCGACCACGACTTTACGTCCATCGAAGAAAACGCCGAAATATTCAGGGCCCTTGCTCGTGGACAACTCTTCATTGTTCCGGCGAGCAACCATGGAACGTTCAACAGTCGGCCTGCTCTGGTAAACCTTGCGATACGCGAGTTTCTCGATCAGCCAGATGGCGCGCCGCGTTAGAACGTTCGGGGACCAAATGACCGGCGCTAGCCTTTCAAATCAAAACCCTAGCTTCAGTGTGGCGCGATTGCCTCCGCAGGCTGGTTGTGGAGGTTGGTGGGGCTTCGGAGACTCGAACCTCGGCCGTCCGCTCTGGAGTGGGGACGCGCCGCGTGCGGCCACGAGGCTAGGCACGGTCGGCGAGGAAGTCCAGTGTCTCAGGGACGGGCGGCGCGCTAAGTTTCCCGGCGGGGTGAGACATGCGCAAGGCGTTCCTGGTCGGCCTGGTCCTAGCCGCAGGAGGCAAGCCCGAGTCCAGAGATCGTCACCGCAGCTCGGCAGAGAGCCTTGGGTCTCGGGTCGAACTTCACGCGCGGGTGTTGATCCTCGGAGTCTGGGAGGAGCTCGCTTGCGTCATGGGAGGCTCGGCGACGTGGTGCAAGCCGTCTCGAAGCAGGTGGACGAGGCCAAGGACAAGGACAACGCCGCGATCTGCCAGCAGGCGCCGCTCACGAAATGCGAAATCTTGTGGGTGTCGAGCGCATCCGCCAGCCGAGCGGCCCAAGAGATTCGTGAGAGAGTCGACGCCGAGAGGGACGCCGCGCTCGGCGGGTCTATGGACGCCGACGCCGCGGAGTTCAGTGCGCGCGTGAGGCTGGCACTCCGCAATTGGGGAAAGGACTACGCCGAAGCCGCGGCGAAAGACCGAGCCGACTTCAACGACCAGAAGTGCCGAGCGGAATGAGCGCGACGCAGTCGAGCTCAAACGATTCGATATTCCGGAGCGCGCGAGCCTGGACTCGAACCAGCGGCCTTCGGCTCCGCAGAGCGGCTGGGGACCCCAGCAGGGGTCGCCATAGCTTGCTAAACCCGGACAGCCTTAACTTCTGTGAAAACCCCAGGCAAGTATTGAAGCCCATCTGGGCCTCGCACTGTTTTTGCAAATATCCACGGACCAACCGTAGCAAATAATTAAACTACCATCACAAGGATCCAAGGTAGTCGTCTGTAAAAGTAGTTCCCACTTCTTAGCATATGGACGCTTCAGTGCTGTCCAAATGGCTCGCAGTTCTTGACATGTCTCTCAAAAACCGACTCCCTCCCGTCCCCAGCCCGACTCGACCCCATAACATGAAATGGCGGGACGGACGAGAGTAAGGATTGGCGGGAGCAACCGGCGGTCATTCCTAGTCCAAGGCGGCTCAACCGGTCACATAAAACTTAGTGCTACTGTACAGGTCTTCATTTGCAATTTCGACTACTCACTCGCTCCTCGCCTATGTAGTCTCGCGGCTTCTTACCGGTCCAGTTTGGCATCGGCGTGTGGTTACTTTTCGAAGCTATTGCGTCAATTACCCCCCGATAACTTGCCACCCTCATTAGCTCGGGCGCGGACACACCATAGAGTTCTTCAGTTGTATACGGAAACCATTTAAGATCATTGGTCAATGAAATAGTTTGCTCTGGAAACGCCTCGTGGCCCTTCGCTCGCTCTTCTAGAAAGGGAACTGCGGGGAGCCAATTATCGGGCAACGCCTTTTCCCGGATAAATGCGGCGGCCAAAAGCAACACCCGTTGAGCGCGCTGCTGCTCTTACCAGATCTAAATCTGCGTTCGGTTCGAGGATAGGGCCAAACAATATGCCGCCCTTCGCTCGTTTAACGCCCAAATCGTCATAGTAGTGCGCTGTCGGCCATGTGTCGCCCCGCACAAGAGAGGCAACGTCACCGAAACCACAGCACCAGCAGTGTCGCTGCGGTCGCGATATGCAGGAGGACGTGCGCCGTATTGGGGACAAGCCCGTTACGCTCGGGAAGGAAGGAGTAAGTCCTCCCGAACATCGCGCGGTACCGCGCGGCCCGCTGAGGTTCCGGCCAGAACAGGTACGGCACCCACCAAGCGCGCAGCTGCCCACAGAGCAGTGCGCCATAGCTCACCCACAGCCAGATCTTGAGCCAGGACGGTTGCCGATAGCCAAGGAATAGCCCGCTAGCCACGAGGCCGATGGTGAACGGCACGCTCTGAATCAGCGTCACGACGACCAGGCGCCAGGTCGTGTCCTGGCTGCGCACCGCCGCGACGTCGTTTAATCGGCCAAGCGGGACCCAGTCGTGGGTCCAGAGGAAGGCGACCTGGGACGCTTGCAGCGCGAGCAGGACGATGTCGGCCGAAGCGCTCATCGAGCGGTCTGCCATCATGAGCCGAAGCTACTGCAAGCGCGCGGGCAGCGCTTCAGCGTTCGCCGGAGCTGTTGATTGACGCCGAGAACAGCGTTGCCGTCTTGGTGCGCAACCTCTCGGACATCCGTACCCATTGGAGAACGCTCTCGCTGGCTGGAACAAGAGCGGACCGCGCAGCAAGGAAGTTCAGGGTAACGGTACTGTGCCACAGCCTCCTTAGTCGTTCATCAGCCCGACCACCTTGTCGGCCTCGGCGTCCACTTTGGCTCGCCTCTCACTTCGCGGCATCTGTCACTTGCAGCCCGACGCAAGCGGACCACCGTCGCTTGGAGTCTGACCGCTAGGGCACGGGACGCAGCAGAAGGCTCCGCCTGGATAGATATAGGTCGGCCGACAGCAGCACACTCCGTGGCTGGATTTCACGCCGCCCTGATTGCCGCCGCCTGGCGCAAAACCCTGTGGCAGAAAACTAGGCTTAGCCCACTCGGAGCAGCAGGGTGGCGCACAAGGTGAAGGTTTGCCCGCACGGGTCAGCGCGGTCGCTGGGCAGGCGTCTTGCAGCCCCTTAATGCGACCACAGCCACCCCATGACTTTGGTGCGCATTCTCGGCGTCGATGTTCGACCGCGCGCGCAGCCCTTTCGCGGTCACAAGGTTGCCGACACCAGACGGATTGGCACAAGCGTTGTATAGTCTCTTGCTCATGAAGAGGCTGCTCCCTACGCTCCTGGTGATAACCCTGACGCTCGAGGCGGCAGGTGCGAGCGGAGGTGTCTTCTTCTGTCGGATGCTTGGCCAGCGACTAACGGTTTGCTGCTGCCCTGACTCTGACGAGCACCCGGCTGGTCCTCTGCTCAACGCGACAGGCTGCTGTGACGTGGTCGAAGGTGCGGTTCCAGCGAGTTCCGACCGCCTTCCCAGCCGCTTAGTTGCCGATGGCCCCGAGCGCAACGCCCCCGCGATGGATGTCGAGCTGCCTGCGCCGCCTTTTGACCAGGTGCTAGCGGAGCCCACGACGGATTTGGGGAGCGCTTCGGGACCACCAAGGCGAATCCCAGTCTTTCTTTCCTTGCGACAGCTACTCATCTGAGCCTGGGTTCGGGAGCCCGCCTTCGGCGCGGGCGCCCGATGCTGGCCTAATTCGTCGCGAGTGACGTCATGGCGTCCGGGCAGTTCGCCAGGAGCGCTGTCTCTCCGCGTCGAACTCCTTGGCTGCCTCTATCCACGTCTCGTAGCCCGCCGAGTAACGCTTGACGGGCAGGAGTTCCTCGATGCTGTCGCTTCTCACCATTGCCGTCTTCACCGTCACTCCACCTCCTCTGCGTCTTGGCGACCTGCTCGCAGAGGCGCGTTCCAAGAGCGCTGAGTTGCGTGCCGCTACGGCTCGCGCGACCGCCGCTGGCGAGTCGGCACGCGCAGCCGGGGCGCTCGACGACCCGCGCTTCATGGTGCAGTTGTGGAACGCGCCGGTCGACTTCTCTAACGCGCCTGTGATGTTCCAAGTTTCGCAGTCGTTTCCTCTGGGCGGCCGACTCGATTTCAAGCACAGCGCGGCCGAAGCGGACGCCCGGGCGGCCAGTGCCGAGGCGACGGTGCGCATCCAAGACGTGGAACTACAGCTCGCAGTTGCTTACTTCGACCTCTACCAGGCCGAGCGCACAGAAAGTGTGAACGCGCGGCTTGAGAAGACGCTGGAGCTGCTCTCGCAAGCGAGTGCGGCGCGGGTGCGCACAGGTGCGGGGCGGCAGGCCGACGTGCTGAAGGCGCAAGCCGCCGTTCTCGAATTTGAGGAAAACGTCGTCACAGCCTCCCAGGACGCCAAGTCGGCCCGGGCCAGGTTGCAGGCACTGCTCCAGCTCCCGGAGCAGGTTTCAGGTACGACCACCACTCCGCATGTTCTAGCGGAATTGCCGTCCGAGACAGCACTGCGGAGTCGCGCCTTGGATGCGCGGCCCGAGTTGAGGGAGCTGTCCGCAAAGTCGCAAGTGGCGGGCGCCGAAATTCGCATGGCGGAGGCAGAGCGCGTTCCGGACCTCAACGTCCTGGGTGCGTACATGCACACGTTCGGCGGCGTCAGTCCGAGCAATTTCATTTTTGCGGGCCTTGAGTTCACCCTCCCTGTTTGGGGAAGCAAGAACGACGGGCGCATCGGGGCCGCACGTGCAGTCGGGGAAGCGGTCTCTTCGGAGCAAGAGGCTCTTCGTGCTCGCGTCGCGGCCCAAGTCACCGAGGCTTTTGCCAAGGTGACAGCCGAGGAGCGCATTGTCTCTTTGCACCACCGCATCATCCCGCTCATGAGCGCGGCCCTGGAGAGCGGTCAGGTAGATTACGCCTCAGGGCGCGGAGACTTTCTTTCAGTCTTGGACTCCTTGCGTGAGTTGCGCCGACACGAGGTGGAATTGGTGATGCACCTCGCCGCCTACGCAAAAGCTCTCGCCGAACTGCAACGCGCCGTTGGGGAGGACGTGGGCCTTCTCATTGCAGCGGAAGGGGGAGTGGACAGTGAGCACAACTAAGAGACGAGCGTCGAGGGCGATGGCTGCGGCAGGGGCCCTGTTGGTCATCGGCTACTGGCTGGCCGGGTGCCAGAAACAGACTTCGATTGAGCCGGTCCAAGTCGGTGACTTTTTCGTTTCTGCCCGCCTGGTTCCAGACCCTCCCAGGACGGGCGACAACCGGCTCATCGTCGAGCTGAAAAATGCTCAGGGCCAGCCCGTGGATGGAGCCACCGTGGACTCCGTCATCTCGATGCCCGCGATGGGAGCGATGACCGAGATGCGGAGCGGGGGCCAGGTTCACGCTCGGGGCCGTGGTGTCTACGAAGTCAGTTTTTCGTTGCCGGTAGTAGGTGACTGGACAATCGCCCTTCACATCTCGGCGCCGGGACATCAAGCCGCCGAGCTACGCCTCAAGGTGTCCCCACCGAGGAAAGGGCTTGGGTTCGAGACGCGCTCTGACCCTGAAGCCGACGCGACGACGCGAGCGTCTGATGGCGGCGTTGGCAAGGTGATTGAGGTCTCTCCAGCACGCCAGCAGCTCATCGGTGTGACTTTCGGCCGTGTCGAGCAGCGCGCAATGACTCTGGATGTGCGGCTGCCGGGGAAGGTGGAGGTGGACGAGACGCAAGTCGCTGACGTTACCCTGCGCTACGCAGCCTTCGTCGAAAAGCTGCAAGTAAGTCGAACGGGCCAACGTGTCCACCAAGGCGAACCTCTACTAACGCTCTACAGTCCTGACCTCTTCGGTGCCGAGCAGGACTTTCTTGTTGCCAGCCACGCAGGGAATGCCCCCTTGGTTGCTGCCGCGGCGGAGCGGCTCAAACTTTGGGGGCTCAACGCGGAGCAGCTCCAGAGCCTCACCGACCGTGGCGTCGCCGAGCCACGGGTCACGGTGCGCTCCCCGGTCAATGGCGTCGTTCTCATCAAGAACGTCGTTGAGGGGACCCGCGCTGAGACCGGCACGGCGCTGTACCGAATTGGCAACCTGGGCCGCGTTTGGGTGCTGGCAGACGCCTTCCAGAGTGATGCCTCTGTGGTCGCCACTGGACTCCAGGCCACGATGACTGTAGCTGGCCTGCCTGGCGCTACCTGGACGGGTCGCGTGAGCTTCATCTATCCCACGATCGACGAGCGGACACGGTCCCTTCGTCTTCGCCTGGAGTTCGAGAACTCGCAGGCTACGTTGCGCCCGGGTATGTACACAGACGTCATCGTCCAAGTGCCCTTGGGCGAGCGACTGTCGGTGCCCGATTCAGCGCTGCTCCGATCAGGGGAGCATGCGTACGTCTTCGTACGGCGCGGCAAGGGGCGCCTCCAACCTGTCGAAGTCGAGCCTGGCGTCAGCAACGGCGAATTAACCGAAGTGCGCTCTGGAGTAGCGGCCGGAGATGAAGTGGCGACTGCAGCCACCTTTCTCCTTTCGAGTGAAGCTCAGCTCCGCAACGCTCTGCCGCGCTGGAGCGCACAATGATTCCCCGGGTCATCGCCTGGTGCGCCAATAACCAACTTGCGACTCTCGTGATGGTGGGCCTGGCGACAGCCGGAGGAGGGCTGGCGCTGCGCAGCACTGCACTGGATGCCCTACCTGACCTTTCGGACGTTCAGGTCATCGTCTACACAGAGTGGCCTGGCCGGTCACCGGACCTCGTTGAAGACAACATTACCTACCCCGTCATTCGTTCGTTGCTCGGGGCGCCCCGTGTTTCGGCGGTGCGTGGACAGACGATGTTCGGGACTTCCTTCGTCACCGTCATCTTTGAAGACCATACCGACCTGTATTGGGCGCGTAGCCGAGTGCTGGAGAAGTTGGCCACACTTGGGTCACAGCTTCCTGCTGGGGTGAGTCCGACGCTCGGCCCGGACGCCACTGGAATCGGGTGGGTTTTCGAGTATGCCTTGGTCGACCGCACGGGAAAGACTGACCTCGTCCAGCTCCAGTCGCTTCAGGACTGGACCGTGCGTTACGCCCTGCAGGGCATTCCTGGGGTCGCCGAGGTGGCCTCAGTCGGCGGCTTCGTCAAGGAGTACCAGGTGGCGTTGGACCCCGACCGTCTCGCCGCGTTCGGCGTTTCGCTCGCACAGGTGGCGGAAGCCTTGCGCGCATCCAATGCCGACGTCGGTGGTCGCGTCCTCGAAGTTGGCGGCACCGAGCAGTACGTTCGCGGCCGCGGCTACGTAAGGAAGCGCGAGGACCTGGAAGGTGTCGTCCTAGCGGCATTTGAGGGAACCCCCATCACCGTGGCAGACGTCGGTCGGGTTCGGTTGGGGCCCGCAGAGCGCCGAGGCCTTGCTGACCTCGATGGCGATGGCGAGGCGGTGGGAGGCGCGGTCATCGTCCGTCCAGGAGTCAACACGCTGGAAGTCATCGAGGGCGTCAAGGCCAGGCTTCAAAGCCTTCGTGCGAGCCTTCCGCCGGGCGTGGAAGTCGTGACCACCTACGACCGTTCGCCGCTCATCCGTCGCAGCATTGGCACGCTGAGGCGAACCCTCATCGAGGAGTTGCTTGCAGTCGCGCTGGTCATCTTCCTCTTCCTCCTGGACGCGCGAAGCACGCTGGTACCGATGCTGTTGCTGCCCGCCGCCATCCTGCTGTCGTTCATCCCGATGCGCTGGATGGGCCTCACCGCCAACATCATGTCCTTAGGAGGCATCGCCATCGCCATCGGAGCGATGGTGGACGCCGCCATCATTGTCGTGGAGAACGTGCACAAGCGGCTCGAAGCCTGGGAGTTAGCAGGGCGTCCAGGCCGTAGGACCGACGTGGTTACCCGGGCGTTGCAAGAAGTGGGTCGGCCCATTTTCTTCTCACTCCTGGTCATCACGGTCGGCTTTCTCCCCGTGTTTACGTTGGAGGGGACAGAGGGACGGCTGTTCGCACCGCTGGCGTTTACCAAGACGTTCGCGATGGCCTTTGCCGCACTGCTCTCGGTAACTCTCGTGCCAGCCATCGCCGCGACCTTCATCCGAGGGAGAATCCGCGCCGAGTCGCAAAACCCCCTGACGCGATGGCTCGCGCAGGCATACGCGCCTGTCTGCCACTTCGCGCTCCGGTTTCCCAAGACAGTCATCGCTGTTGCGACTCTCCTCATCGCGGTCACCGTGCCCGTCGTTCTCTCGCTCGGTAGCGAGTTCATGCCCCCTCTGAACGAGGGCACTCTTCTCTACATGCCCGTCTCCGTGCCGGGGATGAGCGACGCTGCGGCGCGTGACGTGCTGCAGCGGATGGACCGCGTCATCAAGTCCTTCCCGGAGGTCGAGCATGTCTTCGGAAAGGCCGGGCGCTTCGAGACTGCTACCGACCCGGCGCCCCTGTCTATGTTCGAGACGGTCATCACGCTCCGCCCGCCCGACGAGTGGCCGTCCGGCAAGAGTTGGGATGACCTCGTCAAGGAACTCGACAGCAAGCTGCAGTTTCCCGGGATGCCCAATGTCTGGTGGATGCCCATCCAGACGCGCACTGAGATGCTTGCCACGGGCATTCGCAGCCCATTGGGAATTCAGGTGCTCGGAGCCGACCTTGAGGTCATCGACCGTGTTGGACGGGACATCGAGGCCGCGATGCAGAGCGTTCCAGGAACGCGAAGCGCTTTCTCCGAGCGGGCCACCGGCGGGTATTTCCTCGACTTCGACGTCGACCGTAATCAAGCAGCACGCTACGGCCTCAACGTGCTTGAAGTAGAGGATTCGCTGGAGATGGCGATTGGTGGGCGGACGGTAACCACCACAGTCGAGGGCCGCGAGCGATACCCGGTCACGCTCCGGTACGCTCGTGACTTCCGGAGTGACCCCAATGCGATGCGACGGGTCCGAGTGACGACTCCCGGAGGCGCGCAAGTTGCCTTGGGAGAGTTGGGGAAGCTGCGATGGCGGACGGGGCCGTCGATGATTCGCGACGAAGGAGGCTCCCTCGCCGAGTACGTCTTCGTGGATACGGCCCGTCCCATTGCCGACTACGTCAAAGATGCGCAGGCAGCGGTGGCCGCCCAGGTGTCGCTCCCGCTCGGATACCGTCTGGAATGGGTGGGGCAGTACCGCTACCTCGAGCGAGCTAAGGAGCGACTCGCCGTCGTAGTGCCCGTCACGCTCGTGCTCATTTTTCTTCTTCTGTACTTGAACGCAGGCAGCGCAGCCGAGGCACTGCTGGTCATGCTAGCGGTGCCCTTTAGCCTCGTCGGTGCGTTCTGGCTTCTTTGGCTGCTGGGCTACAACTTGTCGGTTGCGGTCTGGGTGGGGCTCATCGCACTCGCGGGCCTGGATGCCGAGACAGGAATCGTGATGCTGCTTTACCTGGACATTGCGTGGAAGGAGCGCCAGCCCGCAACGCAGGAGGAGGCTCGGCAAGCCGTGTTCCAGGGCGCGGTCAAGCGCATCCGTCCGAAAGCAATGACGGTCGTAACCATCCTCGCTGGATTAGTTCCCATTCTCTGGTCGACGGGTACCGGGGCGGACGTGATGAAGCGCATCGCCGCCCCAATGGTGGGCGGTGTCATTACTTCTGCCCTGCTAGAATTGGCCGTGTACCCGGCGCTCTACTTGGCGTGGAAGCGTCGCGGCCTTACAGCGCGCCCCTTTACAGCTTGACGTTCCGTAGCCGAAGCGCATTGGCGATGACAGACACCGAGCTAAGCGACATTGCTGCGCTCGCGAACATCGGGCTGAGAAGCAAACCGAAGGCGGGGTGAAGGACGCCAGCCGCGATTGGGACACCCAAAAGGTTGTACGCGAAGGCGAAGAAGAGATTTTCGCGGATGTTGCGCATCGTTGCCCGACTCAGTCGACGCGCCCGGACTAGGCGTGCTGGCTACTTTCTCCAGCCGCGCGTGCTTCCCGGCGTCGCCAGGCTTGGGCGCGCAGACCTTCGAGCTTCAGAGTTCAGACTGGTAGCTTACCGCAATGATGCTTGGTGTCCTGTGGCGATTCGTGGTGGGACTGCTCCGCTCGCGCGCCTCGCTCGTCGCAGAGAACGAACTCCTCCGGCAACAGTTGGTGGTGGCGAAGTGTCGGCTCAGGGGCAAGCGCGTGCGTTGGTCGCCCGCGCAGCAGTGGACCATCGCCGTCCTTGCGAGGTGGACCGGGACTTGGCGAACAGCGGTGACGCTGGTCCAGCCGGCAACGGTGCTGCGGTGGCACCGAGAAGGTTTCCGCCTCTTCTGGCGATGGCGCTCCCGTCCAGGAGGCCGGAAGCCGACCGGCCTCGCGGCGCTCATCCGCGAAGTGAACTCGAACAATCCCCGCTGGGGGGCGGAGCGAATTCGGGGCGAACTCCTCAAGCTAGGAATCCACGTCACGAAGCGAACCATTCAAAGGTACATGAAGAGGCGGCCGCCCGGAGACGGGCAGCGCTGGGCGACCTTCATCGGCAACCACGTCACGTGGGTTTGCGACTTCGTGCAGACCTACGACGCGCGTTTTCGGCAAGTGTTTGTTCTCTTCTTCCTCGACCTAAGTCGCCGAAAAGTCATTCGCGCTGCCGTGACATACAATCCCACCGACGACTGGTGTGCACAGCAAGCGAGGAACGCGACGTTAGAGGGTGCACCCGAGGTGCTGGTCTGCGACCGTGACGCGAAGTTTGGCCGCTGCTTCGTTAGGGCGTTCGAAGGCGCCGGAGCGTCCGTCGTGCGGTCGGCTCCCTGCGCGCCGAACATGAACGCTTTCGCTGAGCGGTTCGTCGGCACCCTCCGTCGTGAGCTGCTCGACCACGTGCTCATATTCAATGAACCGCACCTCCGAAGTCTGGTCGCCGAATTCGTGCGCTTCTACAATGGAGCTCGGCCGCATCAGGGCATTGACCAAAAGCAGCCTGTCCCTCGATTGCCAGAGCGTGCCGGCGACATCATCGCGATTCCGGTCCTCAAAGGGCTACATCATGACTATCGCCGCGCCGCGTGAGCCGTGAACGACGCTCGGATGAACAAAGTAGCCAGGACGGGCCGCTTCGATTCCCTCCTTCAGGTCATCATCCACGTGCGTCTCCCCCCTTGATGCGGCCTTCGCGTGTCGTCATGGAATCGCGCCCGACTGCCAAGCGGCTTCAAGCAGGTTACGGCCCGCAAAGTGATGCCAGATTCCAGGACGCTCGAGCGCAAAGACCACGGACTCGCGAGCGAGAAGCTCCGCGAGATATTCGAAGCGAGCTGCTTCCACTGTGCCCGCGGCACCGCGTCTGTGCAACTCCTCGAAGGGAATCTTCCCGTGCACACAGTCACTCCGGTGCTGGTAGAGCTTGAGCAATCGGTTTTGAACGCCCCTGCCGACGAACCAGTCACTTCGCAGGGTCGGCACGAGTTTCAGGGCTCTCGCGGCGAACTCGACCCGACCTTTACCGCTTGGAAGCCCAAGGATGCATTCCGATGCCCGGACTAGCTCCGGTATTCGTGCTTCGAGCGGGCTCCCGCGCGAGCGCTTCGACAAGCACGCGAATCGCGACGTTGAGAATTCGAGGCGGCTTCTGAGTGAGTAGGTTGTCCAGGCTCACCCACCTTTCAAAGGTGGGTTCGACTGGAAGGCCATTCGGTCCTCTTCTTCCGGTCCCAAAAGGCATCCTGGTGCGCATAGAAGGGCCGCACGACCTCTAGATACCGACCGAAGTCCCGAACTGACTTCAGCAAGCTCTGTGGGGGAAACATCCATGGCCTCGCCCGTTGCCACCCACGGTCGATATGCCCAGGGACGGTTGGGCGGCGGAATTATCCAGCCGAGCCACGCCCGCCCCAAGCGCTCGGCGAGCGCTTTGTTCTCCAGGTCAAGCACTGAAGGTCGAGCGCTTCGCATTCGAAGGAGAAGCAGACGCTGTTCCTTGGCAATCGTGGCGTCCCATTCGAGGGTGCCGATAGTGTCTTTCCAGTGCTCGAACTCCTCGGTGCTAGGCGATGGCCTTGGCAGACGTGAACCATTGGAAGGTGTCACCTTCGAATCGTCGTAACTTCTGCGCGGGCTTGTCAGTTTCGTCGAGCCCGAGCATCCCGTACTTGAACCCCGAGCCATCCATGGTCGCTCCTCGGACTCGCCTGAGATGTCTTAGGGTCGAGGCGCAGTGCCGTCCGGCAGTGTGTCCAGCCCTTCCCCCTTGCTGAAAGCCGCCTGTTGCGCCGTCCAAACTTCGTGAGCCGACCCATCTCCTCCAGGTTCAGCAGGGTCTTTCCTTTGGCGCTGATAATCGCCGCATCGGTTTCGTGTCCGACCGAAGGGACCATCTGCGCCACGAAGCGGGCTGGTCTCTCACGCCGACTCGTCAGGATGTTGTTGGTGATGTTAACTAGGCCACCAGAGCAACGAGCAACGTCTTCAACCAGTCGGGCATAGTCGAGCAATACCAAAGCGACTGCCTCTGACGTAGAAGAGAGAAGGGGACGAAGCCTCGCCGGGAGACCGCTTCACGCTCGACTCCCAGGGCGACTCCCCGAGATGAAGTCCGAGTCGAATTTGTCTCCTGAAACCGAGTTGTCTTCCAGCTATATCCTCTAGCCGGCCTCGGGAGCGGGAATCTTCTCGTTCCGAGGACGGGCGACGGGTACCTAGGTGGCGCCTCCCTTCAGCCTGACGCAGGTCCGGAAGGCCGGCGAGGTCATCCGCGCCTACGTCATCGGAACCGAGCAGATGCTGCTCACGACCGACGAGGACCTTGTTGAGGCCATCGACGTCCTGAACGCCTACCGAGCCGCTCACCGCGAGCCACTCGCCAAGGCCACAGTCGTGTTACGGAACATGCTGCGGGGGAAGACGGTCAAGTCCCGGGGAGTTGTCTCCCAGCGGCTCAAGCGGCGCACCACCATCTTCGACAAGCTGAAGCGCTACCCAAAAATGGACCTCGACAGAATGCATGACCTCGCTGGCTGCCGGGCAGTGGTCGAGTCGGTGGCGAAATCCGAGCGCTGGAAGCCCGGTGGCAGAAGACAAAGCGCGTCGTCAAGACCTACGACTACATCGCTAAGGAGAAGGAGTCCGGCTATCGCGGTGTTCACGTCGTGGTGAAGTACGATGACAGACGGGTCGAGGTTCAGCTTCGGACAGAATTCCAGCATGACTGGGCAGTGGCCGTTGAGCGCCAAGGGGGCAAGCTCGGCGAGGACTTGAAGAGCGGCTTTGGGCCGCTACCCGTCCTCGACTTTTTTCGCCTAGCTTCCGAGGCGATGGCGTATGAGGACCGTGGGGAAACCGTGCCGGACAGCCTCCGAGAAGCCCATCGCAAGGCACGCGAGCTAGCAGCTCCGTTCTTCGTTAGAGCAGAGGGAGCCATGAGCCTCAACCACTATCTGCTCATCTTCGACCACGAGACGGAGACGCTGGAGCACAAGGAATTCAAGGATGCTGTTACCGCCCTCAACGCCTACGCTCAAGCGGAGCGCGAGCACGCGGACGCGAAAAACCTGGAAGTCGTCCTCATCGGCTCCGACTCCCTGGAGACGGTGAAGCGACGCACGGGAACTACTTTAAGCAGAAGCCGGCGAAGTCCCGCTATCTCGTGGGGCTGTAGCCCGGAGGCCTCTTCGTATCCCCGTTCGGCTCCCCTCAAACTTAGCCAGCCCCGTTTCTCCTCTAAAACCGGGTGCTGCGAGTGACCCTGCCGGGATTCGAACCCGAGTTTGAGCCGTGAGAGGGCTCCGTCCTAACCACTAGACGACAGGGCCGTCCTGTTTGACGACGGGGCGTCTCTAAACGGAGTCGGCTTCCCCGTCAACCGACCGCTCCGCTTCCCACGCGCGGCAGCGAAACGGGCCGTGTTTTGCCGCGGCCTGGAGGACCGCCGGCGTCGACGGCACCTCAGACTAGGGAGGCGCGTGCTGAGCGGCGTGGAGCGATTGACCGCGCAACACGTCTAACTCGAGCCACGCTGTCCCACAGACGGTGCAGACCGCTTTTCGGCCTTCAGGGAAAGTGAGGGCGGTCTTCACTTCAACCGCATGGCCACCTGACCGGGGACAACGCGGGCAAGGACTGGATGGTGGGTGGACAGCGTAGTCGTCCGCATGAGGAGGAAGCCGCAAGAGGCGAAACCACTCGACGACGAGCGCCTCGGACCAGCCAATGTTGAGCCGGTGTCCTGGCGCCGCTAGTCCTCGGGAAAGCGCGAGCCAGTACACCCTGAGTTCTTCCACGTGGTGGTGCAGCCCACGTTCGGCGAAGGCCTTCCCCAGGGTGTCAACCATTGCCAGGAGGGAGTGGCGGTTCATCGTACCTGCACACAAGTTCAGTACAGGGGGACTGTCAATCACCAACCCCGGGCTAAGCTTGCCGTCCAGCCATGTCCGGCCAACCCGAGCGCGCCAGCCCTGCTGCACCGCCACGTCCCCGATTCTTGAGTGAGCTGGATACCCTCATTCGCGCGCGGAACCCGCTGATTTGGCTCGTGAGCAGCGAGGAGCCACGGGTCGACGGCATTCTTGAGGAGATGGCTCAGAGCCACGGCAAGGTGCTTCTCAACTGGTCCATTACCAAGGGCCTTCACCGCATGGGAGGAGCGCGCGCCCAGCCTCCACCGGGCGAAGGTACCGAGGACCCCATCGCCGCGCTTCAGGCCGTTGGCGCTTACAGCGAGCCCAGCCTGGTCGTCCTGAAGGACTTCCACCCCTACCTGGCAGAGCCGCGCGTGGTGCGCGCGCTACGCGAGCTCGGGCAAGCGCTTAAGAGTACCTACACCACCGTCATTATTCTGGCTCCGGTTCTCCAGCTTCCGGTGGAGCTCGAGAAGGAAATGAGTGTGCTGGACGTTCCGCTTCCGACGTTCCGTGACCTCGCGGAGTTACTTCGCGACATCATCGGCGTCGTGCGTAGCGGAGGCCGAGCGACGGTCGACCTTAAGCGGGAGGAGGGTGAGAAGCTGGTGAAAGCCGCTCTAGGGCTCACTCTGCAGGAGGCAGAGAACGCTTTCGCCAAGGCCATCGCGGAGGACCAGCGGCTCGATGCCTCGGACATTCAGCGAGTGATGGAAGAGAAGCGGCAGGTCATTCGCAAAAGCGGACTGCTGGAGTATTACCCGGCAGAACACGACCTGCATGGCGTGGGTGGGCTCGAAAACCTCAAGGACTGGCTCGGAAGACGGGCAGCAGCGTTTGGCGAGGCCGCTCGCCGCTTTGGGTTGCCCGAGCCAAAGGGGTTACTGCTGCTCGGCGTCCAAGGCTGTGGCAAGAGCCTCACCGCGAAGGCCATTGCTTCGCAATGGACCCTGCCCCTGCTGCGCTTGGACGTGGGCCGCATCTTCAGCGGGTTCGTCGGCTCCTCCGAGGAGAACCTCCGCCGGGCAATTCGCGTTGCTGAGAGTGCCGCACCGGCGGTCCTTTGGGTGGATGAAATCGACAAGGCCCTGGCCGGTGCAGCGTCCTCCGGAGCCGCGGACGCAGGTGTCTCGGCTCGAGTCTTGGGCACCTTCCTCACCTGGCTTCAGGAAAAGAAGGCAGCGGTCTTCGTTGTGGCCACTGCCAATCGGGTCGAAGGACTTCCCCCCGAGCTTCTGCGCAAGGGACGCTTCGATGAGATTTTCTTCATCGACTTGCCTGATGTCCGCGAGCGTACCGAAATTCTCGCCATACACATCCGCCATCGGGGCCGTGACCCAGCGACTTTCGACTTGGCCCAGGTGGCGGCTCGGGCTCCGAATTTCAGTGGAGCCGAGCTCGAGCAAGTGGTGGTGGAGGGCTTGTACCTGGCGTTCGCGCAGGGTGTCGAACTGGCAACCGTTCACCTGTTGACTGCCGTCGCGCAGACCTTCCCCCTCGCCGTGACGTTGGCCGAAGAAGTGGAGCGGCTTCGGGTCTGGGCTTCGCGGCGCACTCGGCCCGCATCGCGGAAGGCGGGGGCTCCAGCGTGAGGCAACTGGCCCGATTTCTCCGCCTGGAGCGTGTTCGCAATGACTGCGAGCGACCCGCTTCGGCTGCCTCCACTCGCTTTGCCACACTCGAAGAGGCGTCGGACACGAACTCCTCAGCCGGCTTGGTGAGTCACCCCGTGACACACCTTGAGCGCTTTGCTCCAGAGGTGGAGCAACCAGTTGTTCTCGACGGGTATGACCCTGGGCAGCCTTTTGTCCGTTGCATCCGGTGTGGCGCCGACAGCAGTCGACTTAGCACCGTGTGCGGGCATTGCGAGGCAAGGTTGGACACGGCCGAGAACAAGGCGTTCAACGAGCGACTCTGGGCCGACGCAACCGCCGAACGCCAGCGTGAAGCCGAGGAGCTGAGTCGGCTCCAAAAGCTGAGGCAAGAGGAGCAGGACGGGGCGGCGCCTGCTTCCCAAGGTGTGGCCGGGGCACATCGAACGCAACTCGCCCTCGATGAGTCGGATCGTCCCGGGACACCCACTTGGCTCCATTCGGTGCGGAGCTCAGCACTCCGGGGTTGGGTCGTTCTCGCTTTGGGGCTTGGTGTCTCGGGCTTTCTCCTCGCTGCTTTTCACCGGAGTCCACTGGGCGGTGTCGTCGTCTTGGCCGCTCTCGCAGCAGTGCTACTAGCCGCATCGCGGCGCGCGCCTTAGCTTTCAGCCGCAGTGGGTGCAGCTGAATGCCCCTTGGGGCGTGCTATGGAGCCCGGCGAAATGTTTGCCGCCTGGGGAGCCTTCATCTGTCGTCGCAAGTGGTGGGTGCTTGCGCTCAGCGTCTTGCCACTGGTCGGCGCGCTCGCCTCTTTCTTCCGCGGTGGGCCGCTTACCACGGGATCCATTGAGGGCATCGAAGCAGACCGCACCCAGGCGCTGGTGGAGAGGACACTCGCGCTCCCCGGCGACACCACGTTTACGCTGGTCTTCAATTCCCCGAACTTCACTGTGGCGGATCCACGTTTCGCCGCAGGGATGCGGACGGCCTTGGCCTCAGTTGCTGCCGACCCCGATGTCGCCAGCGTCGCCAACCCTTTTGAGCTGCCGCCGCTCCTGGCCAAGCGCCTCGTCTCCCGTGACGGGCACCGTGCCCTAGCGGTGGTGACGCTTCAGGGGGACCTAAGCGCTGCAGCCCGCGCGTATCCAGCTCTTCGCGCACGGCTCCAGACGGCTCCGCTCCAAGTCTTGGCTACTGGCCGGGCGCCCTTCGTCCACGACCTGGATGTCGCACTCGAACATGACTTGCTCCAGGCCGAGCTCATCTCACTTCCCTTAGCGCTGGTCGTTCTGGTCGCGGTGTTCGGCTCGCTGGTAGCAGCGGCGCTTCCGATTGTAATCGGCGCACTCTCAGTCCTGTGCGGCATTGGTGGAGTACTGCTGCTTTCCCACGTCACCAACATGGCGCAGTACACGGTGAACATCACCTCCCTGATTGGACTGGGAGTGGCGATTGACTACTCGCTGTTCATGGTGAGCCGCTTCCGGGACGAGCTCGCAGGAGGCATCTCCGTCGACGAGGCAGTCATTCATGCGGTTGAGACTTCGGGTCGGGCGGTGGCCTTCTCGGGTCTCGCAGTGATGGTCGGGCTGTCTGGCCTTCTCTTCTATTGGGGCTCCTACTTGGCAACCATGGGGTTGGCTGGGGCGTTGGTGGTCGCGCTGGCGGTGCTGTTCGCGCTCAGCCTTCTCCCAGCAGTCCTGGCCATCGTTGGCCGACGGATTGATGGAGGTCGTGTTCCGCTGCCGTCGTTGGCCACCCGGCCCGGGCTCTGGCACGCCCTGGCCAGCTGGGTGATGCGCCGGCCGGTCTTGGTGTTGGTTCCGACACTCGCTCTGCTTCTGTTCATCGGCGCACCGTTTCTCCGTCTTCGCATGGCCGCCGCGGACGTTCGCGTCTTGCCCGAGACTGCCGAGGCGCGGCAAGGCTACGAGGCGCTGCAACAGTGGTTCCCGGCACAGGTGGCGAACCGAGTGGTGGTGGCGGTGCAGTTTCCGAATGGGGACGCCTTCACGCCGAAACGCGTGGGGGCGCTGTATGACGCGAGCCAACGCTACCGGGCGCTGCCGACGGTGACTGGTGTTGAGAGCATTGTCGACATCGACCCTAGCCTCGACCGGGACGGTTATGAGCAGCTGGCCGCTATGCCCCCGGCTTTCCTCCCACCGGAATTTGCGTTGGCTCTCCGCAGCAGCGTCGCTGGGCGACTGACTGTGCTCAACGTTCTCAGTTCCGCGCAGCCCGCGAGTCCGGAGGCACAGAGCTTGGTGGAGGCCGTCCGAGCGCAGAGACGGGTGGGAGACGGTCAAGTCCTCGTGGGGGGAGAGCTGGCCCATGCCGTGGATGCCACGGATTTCGTTCGTGGTCACACCCCCAAAGCCGTGGCTTGGGTGGTGGGGGTGACGCTGGTCGTCCTCTTTCTGCTACTTGGGAGCCTGGTGCTGCCTGTGAAAGCAGTCCTCATGAACCTTCTGTCCATCGCCGGTGCGTTTGGCGCGTTGGTGTGGATTTTTCAGGAGGGTCACCTCAGCTGGCTATTGCACTTTCACCCCGGACCCATCGAACCGGCGCTTCCCGTCCTCTTGTTCTGCACTGTCTTCGGCCTGTCGATGGACTACGAAGTTCTTCTGCTCAGCCGGATGCAAGAGGAATGGCTTCGTAGTGGCGACAACACGCGTGCCGTCGCCGAGGGTCTGGAGAAGAGTGCCGGCCTCATCACCAGCGCCGCGTCCATCATGGTGGCTGTTTTTTTGGCGTTCGGCCTTGCGACGGTGGTGGTGGTGAAGGCGATGGGCGTAGCGATGGCCATTGCGGTGATGCTGGATGCCACCCTGGTGCGAGTGCTCATCGTTCCATCGACGATGCGGCTGCTTGGGCATCTCAACTGGTGGGCGCCCGCCCCGATTGCCCGAGCTTTTGCCGGGCTTCGTGCGCGGCACCGGGAGATTCTCCCATGACCGGGTTTGCTGCTTTCTACTCGGTGATGGGCGCTGTCATTTTCGCCCTCATTCTCCTGGGACATCGTCAAATGGCACGGGCCATTCAACGGCCGGTCGTCCCCCCTGCGCGGCTTCCCCGGTACCCGGCGGTGACGATGATTCGACCGATTCGAGGACTAGACATCGGATCCCGCGAAAATGCCGAGGCCCTACTCAATCAAGCCTACCCTGGCGAGTTGGAGACGCTCTTCATTCTCGACACGCCATCTGACCCCGCCTATCCGGTGATGCTGGAGCTGGTCGAGGCACACCCCGCGTCGAGCAACCGGCGCGCCGAGGTGCTACTCGCCGGTAAACCTCCTCCCGGCCGTACCGGCAAACTGAACGCGATGATGATGGGGGAGGCTCGCGCTGGCGGCGAGCTCATTGCGTACAGCGACTCAGACACGCGCCCCGGTCCGCACTTATTGCGGGTCCTGGTCGAAGAGTTGGTGGCCCACCCGGACGCTGGCGATACCTTCGCTCCCATCATCGCCCAGTCCGACGAAACTCAGGCCGGAGACGTGGCGTACGAGCTGTTGGTGAACCCCTGGTACAGCGCCTCGGTCGCGCTGGCCGCCGGCGAGCGGGGTGAGTTGCCCTTCATCATGGGGCAGATGATGGTCTTTACCCGTGCCGCGCTGGCCGCGGTGGGGGGCGTCCGGTGTGCCGAAGGCCAATTCGTCGACGACATGTACATCGGCCAGTGCATCGCGCGGGCCGGGCTCAAGAATGTCATGGTTCCCTTCCCGCTGCGCGTCGTCACCGGCCGGCTCGGACTGACTCAATTCATCCGCGTCTTCCGCCGTTGGATGCTATTTTCTCAAGGTGGGCTGCCGGCAAGCTTTGTCCGCCCCAATTGGGTCCGCGGCATCCTCTACTTCTCCGCGCTCGCTGCGACGGCAGCTGCGCTGGCGTCTGGCGCTTGGCTCGGAATGGTGCTCCCGGCGGCTGCTGCGGCGCTCTTCGTCTGGAGCCAGCTCGACCTTCAGAAGCGGCTCGGCGGCCCGTCGGTGGCGGTAAAGCATCTCTGGGTTCCGGTGGTCCTGCCAATTGTCGCCGCGCTGGTCACCCTCTCCACCAAGCTCAATCGGGATGTGGATTGGCGTGGACGAAGCTACAGCCTGGACGCCTCGGCGAAGCTGTCGGGGCGTTCCAGCGCCTAACGGCCCCCTGGCGAATTTAGGCGGATGCCACCCGTCGGGGGCTAGCGGCGGCAACTCGCAGCCCAGCGTTTTCGAAGAGGCCGCGTGCTGCGCCCCCTAGGTGAGGGAAAGTGGAGCGGACCAGGCCCACCGCGGCCCGCAGCGTCGTCCGGAGCGGGACGGCACCCGAGAGGAGACCTCGCCCGAGGGCGATGAAGGAATGGCCCACCACCCGGGCGTATTCGAAGCACATCACCCACATCCGTGACTCGCGCGTCGAAAGCAGCGCCATGGAAACATCCCGGCCGCTGGGGCTTCGCGTCCAGTAGCGGATGATGCCCTGCCGTAGGGCTTGCATCTCCGGACTGGCCTCAGAAAAGCACCGGTAGAGCGCAGAGGCGAGATTCAGCCGGGTCCGTTGCGGCCCCCGCCGCAGGAGAGCATAGCGGGCCAGCGCAGCGGAGACATTGTCCGGGCTCCCGCGAAGGGCGCTTCGAAGCGCCAAGGCATCCCGAGTGCACGAAGACATTCCGCTTGCGCTCAGCGGATGGCAGCAGCCAGCCGAATCTCCCACCAGCACCGCGGAGCCGCGAAACACTTGCCGTGGGAGCCGAGTGAAGCTTGCCGAGGCCAGCGGCCGCTCCTGGCCGAGTGCTCGGGTGACAGCCTCCTGTAGGACGGCTGGGAGGGCTCTCAGGTATTGCGGCTCGCGCAGCGGCGTCGTCAACTCCGCGCCGGTGGGCAGGTCCATCATCACACGCGCTCGGTGCGGAGAGATGGCATAGGCCAACACCGGCGCCGGGCCTCCGACAAAGAGATGGCCGAAGCCAGGGTGCGGCAGGTGTGCTGCATCCACCAGCGTCCCGGCCATCAGCGAAAGCCGGACATTCTCCTCTTCAATCCCAAGTAGCCCTCGCACCTTGGAGGCGCGCCCGTCAGCGGCCACGAGAAGGCGGGCTGACGCATGGGACTGGCTGCCGTCCGGGCGTGCGACCTCCACTTCGACGCCGGCCGAGTCGTTCTGCAGTACGCGCAGCAGTCGGGATGAATCCCAGACGGTAATCCCTGGACGCCCCACCAGTGAGGCCTGAAGCGCTGCCACCAGTGCGCTGTGCTCCATCGCGACGCCCTGTCCCAGCGCGCCATAGGGCAACAGGCACGTCGTTGCGCGCCCGGGCTCGGTGCCGTCCACCACTGCGAAGCCATTGACTGGTACTGCCCCGGCTTCGTTGAGCGCCCTGTCGAAGCCGAGTGAGCGCAGGTCCGCGGCACCGCAGGGGTGCATCAATTCACCGGCCAGTTGGCGGGAGCGGTCCATGCCCGCGTCCACCACCAGGACGTCGAATTCGAGTTCAGCCAGTGCGGCGGCCACCGCACATCCGGCGGTTCCGGCGCCCACAACAATTGCAGAGCCCTGCCATTCCATTTTCGGGTTTCACCTTATCGATCGCCGCTCTCTATGGTACATAGCTCCCACTTGCCATCCGGTCACGGCCTGCGGCCGGCGGCCCAACGGACCGGATGCGAGCCACCCATGCGACTTCTGTCTCGCGTCGAATCCGCTGAGGGTTTCTGTAGAGCTACGCTTCCCGAAGTCTCCCGGACGTTCGCTCTCAATATTCCGCTGCTGCCGCCTCCGCTCGACCTGGCGGTGACGGTTGCCTATTTACTCTGTCGGATTGCCGACACGCTGGAGGACGAGTCGATGGCCTCCGCGGCTGCGCGCCGCCCACTGATGGACGAGTTTGCGCACCTGTGCACCCTCCCAGCCGGCTGGCCTTCGGCAGCGGAGTCTTTCGCGAGCTCCGCCGTCGCCGCCTTGCGCCCGGCTGCACCCGTTGCGGAAGTCAGGCTGGTGCGGGGGACGCCCAGTGTCCTCCAGGTGGTCGCCCAGCTGCCACCGTGGGTGAGGCCAGCCATAGCCCGCTGCGTGCGTGACATGACGACGGGCATGGCAGACGTCATGGAGGGCTTGGAGCAGGAAGGGTATGGCTCGGGGCTGAGGGACCTCAATGAGACGCTGACCTACTGCTACTACGTCGCCGGCACGGTGGGAGAGATGCTGACAGACTTGTTCGCGGGCTACGCCTCGACGGTGGCCGTCCTTCGGCCGGAGCTCCAGCCACGCGCCGCGGCCTTCGGCCGAGCTTTGCAGCTGACCAACATCCTCAAGGACATCCGAGAGGATGCCGCGCGTGGAAGCTGTTGGCTTCCGCGGACGCTGATGGCGCGCCATGGCCTCACCGCGGAAAACCTACTTTCCCACGACCATCGCGCCGCCGCCTTGGAGTTGCTGGACGAGCTGGTCGCAGTTGCGCACCGCGAAGCCGAGACCTCTCTGGAATACACCTTGCTACTTCCCCGAGAGGAGAAGGGCATCCGGCTGTTCTGCCTCTGGCCGCTCTTCCTGGCGCTCCTGACCCTGCGAGCGTTGCACGGGAACCCGGAGGTTTTCAGCGGGCCTGCGGTCAAAATCAGCCGGGCCGCAGTGAAGCGAGTGATGGTCTTGACGCGAGCCTTGGTCGACAACGACTGGGCGCTGCGCGTGGCCTTTCGGACGTACACCAGAGGCCTGCCGTCCCCTGCTGGCTGAGCGATGGACAAATTGGCCGAACCTTCCACCATTGAGAAGGCACTCGACGTTCTGGCGGGCACGCAAGACCCGTCCGGGAGCTGGAAGGGTGACTACGGTGGGCCGCTGTTTCTCCCGCCGCTGTATGTGTGCACACTCTATGCACTTGGGCGGGTGGTCGACGAGCCCACGCGGGCTGGATTTCTTCGCTACTTGCGTGCCCACCAGAATCCTGACGGAGGCTGGGGACTCGACGTGGAGGCCAGCAGCCAGGTTTTCACTTCGGTGCTCAACTACGTGGCCCTTCGACTCCTCGGTGTCGAGCGCGAGGATGCTGGATTGGCCCGAGCCCGGGCGTGGTTTTTACCCCACGGCGGAGCCCTGGGCTCGGCGTCCTGGGGAAAGTTCATGCTCGCCGTGCTGCGCCTCTACGACTACGAAGGGCTCTCTCCGGTTCCGCCCGAATTGTGGCTGCTTCCGCGCTGGCTCCCGCTGCATCCAGGACGCCTGTGGTGCCACTGCAGGATGGTGTACCTGCCGATGAGCCATCTCTACGGCCGGCGGGCGCGGGTTGCAGATACCCCATTGCTGCAGGCGCTCCGCTCGGAGCTCTATTCCGAGCCGTACTCCGCCATTGACTGGCGGGGCGCGCGGGACAGGGTGTCTCCGACGGATGCGTACACCCCCCGGACAACCCTGCTTGCGCGGGTGAACCGGCTGCTCGCGGCCTATGAGGGCACTCACCTCAAAGCACTACGCGAGCGGGCGCTGGCGGAAGTGCTGGACCAAATCCAAGCAGAGGATGAAGCCACCCACCACATCTGCATTGGGCCGGTGAACAAGCTCTACAACACTTTGGTCTGGCACTTCGAGCGCCCTGGGGGACCGGAAGTCGACGCGCACGTCTCGTGTCTCGAGGACTACCTGTGGGAGGGCCCGGACGGGCTGAAGATGAATGGGTACAACTCCTCCCAACTGTGGGACACCGCGTTTGCTGTCCAAGCGATCGCCGCTACCGGCGAGGGCAGGCGGATGCGAGCGACGCTGGCCGGCGCGCACCGCTTTGTCTCAGAGCAGCAGGTCCTTGAAAACACACGCCAACCGGAGCGCTTTTATCGACATCCAAGCAAGGGGGGTTGGCCCTTCAGCACCCGCGCGCACGGCTGGCCTATCAGCGATTGCACGGCAGAAGCGCTGAAAGCGGCCCTCGCTCTGGCAAAGCTCGAGCCCTGCGCGTGGGCGCTGTCTTCGCAACGGTTTTCTGATGCGGTGAGCCTTCTGCTCTCGTTGCAAAACGCAGACGGAGGCTGGGCCACCTACGAGTTGCGGCGCGGGCCCGCCTGGCTCGAATTGCTCAATCCATCGGACGTCTTCGCCAACATCATGGTGGACTACTCCTATGTCGAGTGCACCTCTGCCTGTGTGCAGGCACTGGAGTCCTATGTGCAAGCCACCGCAGCCCTCCCCAAAACCCGCGTCGCGGAGCTTCGGGCGGCAATCCAGCGCGGGCGTGACTTCATTTTGCAGCGGCAGCGGGAAGACGGTGGGTGGGAAGGGTCCTGGGGCGTCTGTTTCAGCTATGGAACTTGGTTCGGCACCTGGGGGCTCCGTTCTGCCGGAGTGGAGGTGGAGCATCCGGCTTTCCGACGAGCGGCGTCATTCCTGCGCGCCCACCAGCTGCGGGATGGCGGCTGGGGGGAAACCATCGAGAGTTGCCGGCAACGCACCTGGGTGAACGCAGAAGGCGGTCAGGCGGTGATGACGTCCTGGGCGCTGCTTGCCCTGCACGCCTGTGGGGAGGCCAAAAGCCAGGCAGCACAGCGAGGTGCCGCGTTTTTGAAGGCACGGCAGCAGGCGGATGGGCGCTGGCCTGCGGAGCATCTCGCCGGCGTCTTCAACAGAACGTGCGCCATCCACTACGACGCTTACCTCCGCATCTTCCCGGTCTGGGCTCTCGCCCTTGTCGGGTAAGGTGCCGCGACACATCATTGAATGTGCGGGCCGCTCGACGCGGCCTTTCCCGCGAGGCTGGAGGGCCACTGCCGTAGACCGCTTAGGAAAGGCCATCGCTCGCTTTGTTCAGTCGCGGTAGCTTGCACGTTAGCGTTTTGAGCGGACAGTTTCCGCATTGCGCAGAGGGGCGCATGGGCCGTCAGGCTTCAGGCTTCGGTGGCTGGGGATGCATCCTCGGGGTGGCCATCACCGCCTGTTTTGTCCCCGGGCGAGCGAGCGCTCAGCTATCTCAACTGGTTTTTCCACCGACAATTCTCGTACCGAATTACAACCGTGTCTTTCCCGGACTGACCGAGTCGTTGGAGTCGGGTGCCGACTTGGTCCGCGCCTGGACGGCTCCAGCCGTTTGGTACAACCCAGCAGGACTGGTGCTCTCGACGCGGACGACCATCAACGCCAGCGTCCAAGGCTACGAACTATCGCTGCTCACTGGTTCGGGATTCAATGAGCAGGGTTCTCAAGTCTCCAGCGTCGGTGGTGTTCCGAACTTCGTCGGAATCGTCCTCGGGGAGGAGGCCATTCACCTCAAGAATTTGCGATTCGGGTTCGCGGTGAGCAATCCCATCGCCTGGGGTCAGAGCATCAATCTGTCCAGCACCTCGGCGACCACGGCACAAGCGCTGTACCAGGTGGGCTCGCAAGTCCAGCAATTCCAGGTGCAATCCGCGATGGGCTGGGCGGTGAGCCCAAAATTTCGCTTGGGCTTCTCGTTGTCGGTTCCCTACACCAACATTAACAACTCAGGGCAGCTGACCGGCTCCGAGCACAACGCGACGACGTCGGTGGGTTCGCTGAGAACGATTGCCCTGAGCGGCTACAATTTTCACGTCGTCCCCGCTGCCAGCTTTCAATGGGAGGCCCTGGACTGGCTGGCGTTGGGCGGCATGATTTCTCCCCCTGGGCTTCGGTTGCTACGGTCCGGAAGTCTGACGCTCCAAGCGCTCAGCAATGAGACGTCGAGCACGTCCACCATCACTCAGCAGCTGAGCTTCCGAGACACGGGGGCGACCTTTAACTATGAGATTCCGGCAGAGTTGTCCGCAGGCTTTGCTCTCCACTTCGGCCCAGTGGACCTGGAACTCGACGGACATTGGTTTCTAGGCACAGGCCCCTATGACGCCGTCAGTTCATCGGTCCCAGTCTTCACGGTCAACTCCACTCGCTATGGACCGGCGACAACAGTCAGTAGCTTCCCGACTCAAGTGTGGGGCACGCGCGGAGTCCTCGACCTCAACGTGGGTGCCCACTTCCGACTCACCAGCCTCGTCCACCTCCACGCCGGCTTCTACACCGACAACGCACCCGGCAACGTGGCCTCCAACATTTACCGGTCCATTTCCCTCGCCGGAGTTCGGGGTGGGGTGTCCATCACCAGTGCCAGCATCTCGGGCTCGGTTGGCCTCGGCTATGAATTTGGAAGCTCGTCCACTGCGCTGTTCCAGGTCACGCCTCCGGGCGTACCTCCCCAGACCGGACCGCAGCAGAAGCTCACGCTACAGACGTTGAGTCTTCTGTTCGCACTCGCCTACGTCTTCTGACGGCGACACGCAGTCCGACGCATTCCGTCCAAGACGCTTCCCCAGCCGCAGTGGGTACGCTAAAGCTGCCAGCGGACGAAATCTGACCGGAGGGCCTGGCCTGCCATGAGCGTCTTTCTCTTCGCCATCCTTGGAGCCGTGCTCGGCATCTTCTGGCACATTGCCTTCGCGCGCTGGACCGGCATCAACGTCGTTGCGGACATTGTGATTGGTGTGGTGGGGGCCGTCAGCGGGGGAGCCTTGACGGCCTACCCGGACCTGCTCGCTCGGCTGTGGGTGCTCAGTCCGCTGGGCTTGGCCTTCGGCATCGGCGGTGCTGGGGGGGCACTCTTCACCGCCGCGCTCATCGCCTCGGTGCCGTCGTCAATGTCCGGCAACTTCTAACCCCGGCGTCCCTGGGCTGACGGTGTTCCGGGGCGAGACGTTCAGGTGGTGATGCGGGCGCCGCCGTGTTCTCGCCCGGCAAGCCAAGCACGCGCCGCGGACGCGTCGACGCCGAGCGCATCCAGGCCGGGGAAGACCACGTCCAGTAGTGTGCGCACAAACACTTGCCGCTTTTGTGAGTGGGGAAGAACACCGTGGCGAAGAAGACCCTCTGCCTCGGCCTCCGGGTCCGCAACGGCAAAGAGGCTGTCGTCGACGGTCCCGGTGAGCATCACGGGAATCCACGGCGACAGGAAGGCGACATCGAGGAAGGTCGCTTCACGAGCGAGGTGGGCCCAGCCCATTCGCCCGTGGCCCACCTCGTCTCGAGCAATCTCGTGGAGCACTGCGCGGACGCGCGGCTCAGCCTGCTCGGCCAGCAGCGTGGCGAGTGTCGCTACGCTCTCGGTCTCGGTAATGCAGCAGGCAGCCACGACTTCGTAAAGCAAGGCCTGACGCGGCGCTAGTCTGGCCGGTGCGACGTCCGCGAGAGCGGGCGGCTCGGTCGGGACGGCCACACCGTAGGACGCCGAAAGCTCTGCGCACAGCGCAGCGTGGCGTTGCTCGTCCTCCACGGCCCGCCGCATCAGCGCGACGGTTGGGGATTCAGGGTCGAACTCAAAGATGGCCGCTGCCAGTCGTGCGAACCTGCGCGCTGCGTCCACTTCGACCTGGGCGCGAAAGGCCCAAGCGGCGCCGGCCAAGCGTTTCAACGCCACTGTCACCAGCCCTGGACTCCTCCGCCGGGCGCTGTGGCCGTCGGGCCGGCATCCGGTGCGTGGCCTGCGTCGCCCGCCCCCCGCTTGGGGCCCCCGGACTGTGCCTCAGCGCGTGGTGTGCAGGCAGACGAGGTGCCGACCACGGCTCCTCCGAGAACAAGCAGCTGAAACAGCTTCCTGAACAGCATGGGTTCTCCCCTCGTGGAGTTGCAGGCTGCTAGCCTACTTCAGCGCGCAGGCGCACTGGGAGGTTTGGAGCGTTTTCAGTTGGACGCTAAGCCTTCGACTGGAGGACCCGGCCATCCGCGCACGGCCGGGGAAGGCTCTTGACCCAGCGACATTTCGCTTTCCAAAGAATCCACGTCTCTACCCGCAGCGTCGCGGTGGGCCTTCCTTGGCAAAGAGGCTTCACAGGAGTGTCGCATGCGCTGAGAGTCAGCTGCACCGTCCTCACCCTCTTGAGTTGTTCGCGTCCCTCGGCGCCGCCCGTCGTGGCGGCAGACCCGGTGGTCAGCGTCAGCACAGTTGACCAAGGGCCTGTGTCCGACTTGCTCTTGGTGTCTGGAACGCTCGAGCCGCCCCCCGGCAAGAGCGCACGGCTGGGTGTCCTCGTCCCCGGACGGCTGGCCGAGCTCGACGTTGCCGAGGGGGACAGTGTCCATCGCGGCCAGGTGCTGGCGCGGCTCGACCCGGCCCCCTTGCGCGACAGTCGCGCGCAGGCCGAGGCCCAGCTCCAGCAGGCGCAGGGGCAGGCGCTGAATGCCCGTCAACACCTCGCCAGGGCAGAGGACCTCTGGGACGCCGGCGCGGGTCCTCGGAAGGAGGTGGAGGATATGCAGGCGCAGCTGACAGCGGCGCTGGGCGCGGTCAAGGCGGCTTCCGCTGGAGTTTCCCTCGCGCTGAACCAGATGACGCGTGGCGAAGTCGTGGCCTCGATGGACGCCGTTGTCTCCCATCTCTACGCAGCGGTGGGCGAACCGATGGACGGCACTGGCAAGCCCATTCTCGAAATTGCGCAGGTCGACCTCCTCGAGCTTCAGGGAGGCGCCTCGCCGGCGCGGGCCGGTCTGCTCGCGCCAGGGCAAGCTGCCGACGTCGCGGTGGCGGGCTCGTCAAAGCCGGAGCCAGGCACGGTTCGGGCGGTCTCTCCGGCGGTCGACCCGGCATCCGGCCTGGTGCGAGTGCGGGTGGAGATAAACAACCCCGGTGGACGTCTGAAGGTCGGGGTGGCGGCGGAGGCTCGGATTGTGCTTCGCCTCATCCCCGACGCGATTCGCGTGCCGCTCGCGGCCCTCATCCCAGCCGCCCCTGGCTCGCTAGAAACCTCGGTCAATGTCCTGACGGACGACGGGCACGTCCGCCGACAGGGTGTGCAGGTCGGGGTGAAGGACACCCAGTATGCAGAGATTCTCGCGGGCTTGAGGGCAGGGGACCGCGTCGTTCTCGTCGGCAGCTATTCACTCCCCGACGGCACCGCAGTGCAGGTGGTGGACGGAGGTGTCCGCAGCGAGAAGCCACAATGACAGTCGGGCGGTTCGCGCTGCGCCACGGGCGTGCATTCGTCTTCTTTGCCGTCCTGGCCGCCGTCGGCGGCGCCTTCGAGGCCGGCCATCTCCCGAAGGGCATCTATCCTGAGGTCAGCTTTCCGCGCGAACAGGTGGTGGCCCTCCTGGCCGGCGCGCCAGGGGAGACCGTTCTAGCCGGTGTTACCCGTCGCTTGGAGGAGGTACTGACCGCCATTCCCGGGGTGGTGCGGATTCGCAGCCGGACCGTGCGCGGGGGTGCGGAGCTCGCGATGTACTTCGCTCCCGATGCGGACATGACGGCGCTCCACCCGCAGGTACTCGCCAGGATTGCTGAGCTGCGCGAGGGGTTGCCGACCGGGACCGAGGTGACGGCCACTCGCGTTCTTCCCAGCAGCTTTCCCATTCTCTCGCTCAATGTCGAGGGTCCCTATCCCGCTAGTGAGCTCTATCTTCTGGCCCAGTACACGCTGCGCCCGGCGCTGTCTGGTCTCCCAAGCGCCGGGTTAGTGTCCGTGCAGTCCTCCGACATTCCGGAGCTGCAAGTGCTGCTGGCAACCAACCGCCTGGAGGCAGCCCATCTCTCGGTTCCGCAAGTCGCCGAGCGTCTGAGACAACACAACCAAATCCAGGCCGTCGCCCGGCTCACAGACCTCCATGAGCTGTCCCTAGGCGTGGTGACCGGAAGCTTCCAGTCGGCTGAGGAAGTGGGCCGGACCGTCGTCGGAGGAACCGACCTAGCACCGCTCCGAATTTCCGACCTCGGGCAGGTCGCCGAAGGCCTCGCGCCACAGACGACCGTCATTCGCACCGACGGCCATCCCGGGGTGATTCTCAACGTGGCGCGCCGCCCGGGTGGCGACGCGCTTGAACTCGCGGCGGCCGTATGGGCGACCCTGGGACAGCTTCGGCCAGCACTTCCCTCCGGGGTGACCATCACACCGGTTTATGTCCAGTCCGAATTCGTATCGGATGGTGTCCGAGGGGTGCGAGACGCGGTGCTGTTTGGCGCCCTGTTCGCCGTCATCGTGCTCGCAGCCTTTCTTCGGGACTGGAGGGCGACGCTCATCGTCGCCAGCTCTCTCCCGCTGACCCTGGGCGCGACGTTGTTGGTGCTCGCTGCCCTGGGCCAAACCCTCAACTTGATGTCGCTGGGTGGGCTGGCCATCGCCGTCGGTTTGGTCATCGACGACGCCGTGGTGGTGGTGGAAGCCATCCACCGGCACTTGGAGGCTGGCGATAGTGCCGAGCTGGCAGCGCAGCGCGGAACGGATGAACTCGCCTGGCCAGTGGTTGGCACGACACTGACCACGGTGGTGGTCTTCCTTCCATTGGGCTTGCTGTCCGGAGTGGCAGGTCAATTCTTCCTTTCCCTTTCATTGGCGCTTGCCTCGGCAGTCCTGCTTTCACTGCCGGTGGCTTTGCTCGTCCTACCGGCACTGGCTGCGCGTTGGCTCCGAAGCGTGCCGGTGAGGGCACAACGACCGGAGTCAAAGCGGCTCTTCGCTCGTCTGCAGAGGCAAGTCCTTCGATGGCCGGTGCGAGCCCTCGGCGGAACGGCCATCTTCTTGCTTTGGGCAACCTGGGTAACGACCCGGTTGCCCACCGACTTTCTGCCGGAAGCCGACGAAGGCTCGTACGTCATTGACTACTTTGCTCCGGTCGCTTCGTCGCTGGCAGAAACGGACCGCCTCGCACAATTCATCGAAGAAGTGCTCCGCAAGACGCCCGAGGTGACGGCTTTCAACCGGCGATTGGGAACGGAACTGGGACCACCGGTGGCGACACTCCCCTCGCGCGGCGATGTGGCAGTTCGCCTCGCGAGTCACCGACAGCGGAGCATCGACCAAATTATGTACGCTCAGCGAGAGGCCATCGCGCACCTCGCTCCTGGTCTCCGGGTCGAGTTTGTGCAGGTGCTGACGGACATGTTGGGAGACCTCCAGGGCGCACCGGAGCCCATTGAGGTGAAAATCTTCGGCCCAGACCAGTCCGTGCTTCGTCGAGCAGCGGCGGAGGCGGCGAGGCGAATTCGTGACACGCCAGGGTTGGTTGACTTCTTCGATGGGGACGAAGGCTGTGCACCCGAGACGGACCTTCGCGTCGACTCCTTTGCGGCGTCGCGGGTGGGGCTCTCTACCAGCAGCATTTCTGACCAGCTGGCCGCAGCCTTCACCGGCGAGGTGGCGACCCAAGTGCGTCGCAGCGACCGGTTGGAGAATGTGCGAGTCAAGCTCAGTGGCATCGACCCGCTGCTCCCGCCCCCGCCGGCGGCGCTTGAGGAAGCGCGGGTGGTCACACCGAGCGGCGCCGCGGTCCCCGTTCTCGCCCTCACCCAAGTCAATAAGACTTGTCCGTCATCCATCATTCTTCGAGAGAACCAGCGAAATATGGTGCACCTGACGGGTCGGCTGTCGAACGCAAGTCTCGGCACTGTCGCCGCTCAGGTCCTCCAGCGGCTCCAGGGCCTGCAGCTCCCGGTTGGCTACACGTGGGAACTTGGCGGTCTGTTGGACCAGCAGCGCAGCAGCTTTCGCTCGCTTCTGACGGTGTTCTGCGGGGCAGTCGCTGGCGTCTTCGGCGTTCTTCTCTTCCAGCTCCGTTCGTTTCGCTACGCCGCGGCCGTCCTGGCGGCGGCGCCGGTTGCCGTCGGAGGGGCCATCTTGGCGCTGTGGGTGACCGGCGTGTCGCTCAACGTCTCGTCCCTGATGGGCATCATTCTCCTCGTAGGACTGGTGGTGAAGAATGGCATCCTGCTGGTGGACCAAGCCATTGCTTTCCAAGCCAGTGGGATGGGTCGGCGGGACGCCTTCGCGTCTGCCCCGCAGAGCCGGCTGCGGCCGATTTTGATGACGACGCTGGCCACCCTGGTTGCTCTCACGCCGTTGGTGGTCGGCATCGGTTCGGGGGGTGTGCTGTTGAGGCCCCTGGCAATCGCCGTCGTCGGCGGCCTGTTTTTTTCAACGCTGGCCACGCTGTTTTTGGTGCCCTTGCTGGCTGGCGGGACCGAGAGGCCGAAGGCTTCGTCGTCGGGACCGAATTTGGGCTCCGTGTAAAACGTTTGCCGGAGAGCATCGGTGTGATGCAGCTACGTAGCTGCTTGGCATCGAAACGGGGCCTCGGTGTCGCCGAAACGTCAACCGGGTGTGGGACACGCGCCACGCCCTCAATTCCTGAGGGCCGACCGGTGTTCTGGACGCCGGGAAAGGCTGGCGTCTCATGCGTCCCTTGCCGCTACTCGGATGTGTTGCGCTCGTGCTCTCCGCGGGCCCGATGGGCTGTTCTTCTTCGACTAGCCCTGCCGATGCGGGCCCCCAGAGCGCCCTTCCCGGTCTGCCGGGCTACTTCGTTTCCGTTTGGGCGGACGGCGGGACTAACCCCAACCCTGACTCCATCGAATATGACGGAACGCATGTCTGGGTTGGCTATCAGAACAATTCCAACAAGACGGGCGGCGCCAACGAGGGCGCGAGCACCATCGTCGAGTACAGCGCCGACGGGACAAGCATCGTCAACAGCTACTCGATTCCCGGGCACAACGATGGGTTGCGGTATGACACGGTGGGCAAGAAAATCTGGGCGACCTCGAACGAGGACGCCAACCCCGCCCTCTACTCCATTGACCCGACGATGACCGGCACGGCGGCGATTACCACCTACACGTTGGTGTTCGCAGATGGGACGAGCAACCCACCTCATGGCGGAGGGTTGGATGACCTTTGGTTCCTGAATGGAAAGTTGTTTGTTGTCGCTTCCAACCCAGCAAACCCCGATGGCGTCCACAACGGCCCCTGCCTTTACACCGCGACCATTTCTGGAACGACGGCGACGTTTGCCACTGCGCTCTCGGGGACTGCCACTGGGGTGAACGACATTGCGAGCGGGAACACCAACTACACCCTGAACGTGATCGACCCAGACTCGCTCAACGTGGACCCGGCGGGCGAGCTGATTCTCATTGACCAGGCAGGGCAGGAAATGCTCGTCATTGCGAATGCTGGAGAAGCGAATCAGGCAGTGACGCGCTACGCGACAGGCTCAGAAATGGACGACACGGTCTGGATACCGAACGGCGCGTCGGGCTCACTCCTGGTGGCCGATGCAACGAAGAACACCATCTGGAAGATGACTGGTCCCTTTACGGCCGGACAAATCTTCACCGAGTTGCCAAACGACTCGGGAGTTATTGGCGTCGTCGGCACTCTAGACATCAATCCTGCTGACGTCACCGGCAACGGCTACGCGACCATCGCTCCAGCGGTGATTGGCTTCGGCAAGCCGACGGGCCTTTTCTTCTTGCCAGAGTAGCCACAGACCGGCGGGCTCGAGCGCGCCCCACCCCCGTCTGTCGTGCGGAGCGGTTCGGCCCGAACCCCTCCGCGCGCTCCCTCGGGCCCCGAGCAAAGTCAAAGTTGACACGCCTTCGTCCGAAGTCTCACGAAAAGCGAACCAGCAGCGCGAGCGAAGCAAGGGCAAAGGCGATGCCAAGGACTTCTGCGGGGCGCAGTCGCTCATGAAAAAAGACGACGCCGACAGTTGTCAGCAGAAGGATGATGGACACCGAGTAGACCACGCCAATGGTGGCCAGCTTCAGGTGCCGCATCGCGAAGAGCCACCCAAACGCGGTGGAGGCGTACACCGCAAAACCGACGAAAAACGCAGCGGTTCTCAACGGTCGCTCCGAGGCGCTGGCGATTTTGAGGAAATAGTCACCGACCACGCCCACGAGGCTGAACCCGAACGTCAACAGGAGCGCCATCTGGAATTTCCCCATTTTCCTCAAGCGCTCCCAGGCTGACTGCGGGGACGGCTCGCGTCGCGCAAATACCCCATCGGGCGCCTGAATCCAAAAGCGCCGTGAAACAGCGTCTGACAGGACTGGGTCTGCGCCTCCTTGCCGGCAGCTCAGGCAGTCACTATTTCTATGTTCGGCATGGCTGGCATTTTCGGTCTCTGCGCGACGAGTGTCGGCGCCGAGGGCAATATTTCCAGGACCGGCTCTTGCCACCGGGGCCGGGCGCCAAGCTAGCTTCTCAACTCGGCTTCCCGTCACTAGGTCTGGGCCGAAGTCACACAAAACGGATGAGGTCGGAGGAAACGTCGATGTACTTTATTCTGGTCGCCCTTCTTGCGTGTCTCCTCGCTGCGCCAGCAGCCGCCCAAGTGCAGGTCAACCTGGGCTTTAGCTTCCCAGCGCCCCCTCAGCTGGTGGTGGTGCCTGAGGTCCAAGCGGTCCAGTACGTTCCGACTGCCTCGGCCAATGTCTTCTTCTACGGTGGCCAATACTGGGCCTTTGCCAACGGGAATTGGTACAGCTCCGGCGGCTACAACGGGCCGTGGGTTTTCGTTGCGCCGGAATACATCCCACAGCCTCTTTTGATTGTGCCCGTCAACTACTACCACCGGCGCCCGTCCAACTGGAGGGGATGGCATCCGGGACTCCCTCCGCAGTGGGCGTACAACTACGGACACTCGTGGAATGGAAGGCACGAAGAATTCATCGCGCCCCACGGCGGGCAACCTGCGCACTATCCCCCCGCGCATTACGAAGAACCGATGAAACAGCCGCCTCACGCGCAGCCGATGCACGAGGAGCCACAGGCGCGCCCGCCCCCGCAGCAGCATCCCCCGACACATGAAGCCCAGCACGGGGAACAGCACAACGAGGAGCGTCACTAGGCGGGCTGCGCCGCAGGCGAGCGAAGTCGCGCCTTTGCCCAGTCCCAGTGTGGGGGCCTCTCCACCTCAGGTGTGGTCCACCCTTTGGTAGCTACCCCGCAAAATCAGGCCTCTATCGCCGGGCCTGGGGCTTGCTTGTCGTCGACCCGATGCCAGCTGCTTTTTTGAGGCGACTTCTAAAGACTGCGATGTGCGTGCTCGGGCTCGGGTGGGCCGCCTGCAGCGGACAGGTCAGCACGCCCGGGACCAATGCCGAAGGTGGGCCTGATTCGGGGACCGGCTCCGGCACCCCGGACGCCGGCCAGGTCGACGGCGGACCTGGCACAGACGGTGGCACGGCAACGCCGATGGGAACCGTGACCGGCGCTTTTCGCGTCGACAACTTTGGTTGGCGGACCGGCGACACGAAAACCGGGGTTCTCCTTGGGAATGCGGGGGCCGCCGTCCAGCTCATCAATGCGGCGAGTGGCCGCGTGGTGGCCAGCTATACCGCCGGCAGTCCGTTGCAGACCGACGCCTATTCTGGCGACGGATACGCAACGGTCGACTTCACCGCCTACGCGACGCCGGGTGACTACTACCTGTATGCCCCGTCGCTCAATGTCCGGTCCTATGTCTTTCGAATTGCCGACGACATCTACAACATCGTCGGGGCCGCTTCGGTCAAAGCCTACTATTTCCAACGCTGCAATCACGACAAGCAGCTGCCCTTCGCAAGCGACGCCCTGCTTGGATTTCCAGGCATCGGCGGCGAATGGGTGGATGGGGCCTGCCATGCAGGGGACGCTCAGGCTCCCGCCGGGCCGGGCTCAGCGGACAATGGGCCTCTGGACGTTCACGGCGGTTGGCACGACGCAGGCGATTACCAGAAGACGCTGTGGGGCCGCGGCGTGCCGCAGATGCTCTTTGCTTATGAAATCAATCCAACCGCCTGGACGGACGGGCAGCTCAACATCCCTGAGAGCGGCAACGGCATTCCCGACATCCTCGACGAAGCAAAATGGGAGCTCGACTTCTACCTCAGGATGCAACGGCCCGACGGGCACTTCATGACCTCGACCAAGGGCGACAATCCGACGGTGACCTCACCTCCCAGCGCGTCCAATGAGGCACGGGTCTACTTCGATTGCACCTCGCCCTCTGGCAACGGCTGGTCTGGCGGTGGAGTCACCATCGGGGAGGCAACTGGCAATGCGGTCCTCTCGCTAGCCCACGCAGCGATTGTCTTCCGAGCCATTGGCCAGACCACCATCGCCAGCGGCTACGCTGCAGCGGCGACGGCTGGCTGGAATTGGTTGAACGGTTACTCCGCAACCGGAAGCGAGAACGACCTCAAGGCGGCGGCGGCCTCCGCGGTTTTCCGAATGGACCCGACTGCGGCCTCGGCGCAGGCCTTTGCGGATGCGTTTCCGTGGGACACCTGGGACGGGATGATTCCCGACACCGTCACGCCAGGCGAGTCGGTCATCTCGACCGGAGCTTGGCACTACCTGATGAATGCTTCCGGCACGCCAGCCGTGAAAACCAAGATTCAAACCGGGGTGCAGCAAGGCTTGGTTGACCCGGCATTCACGGCCGACGGGCCGTACGGTGGCATGTTCGGAAGCTCCACCAACGGATGGGATTGGAGCTGGGGCAGTAACCGGAGCCAGGCCTACTACGGGCTCAACCTCTTCATGGCGGCCCGACAGGGCATCCTGGGTTCGCACACCGAAGCGGAGGTACTGGACCTAGCGCAAAAGCATGTGCATTTTTTGCTCGGACTCAATCCCCTCAACATGGTCTACATGACCAACATGGCCGCTTACGGCGGCGAGCACTCTTCCTTCCAAATTTTCCATAGCTGGTTCTCATTCACCGTCAACGATGGTGACCATGGCAACACCACCTACAACGGCAAGCCACAGGGCGTGACCGAGCCGCTGTACCCCTACTACGCGGCCGACAGCGCAACCTCCACCTATGGACCGGCTCCGGGGTTGGTCCCCGGGGGACCCAACTGGTACTACGACGGTACTTACGTCATCCCCAACCGAACGTTTCCCGCCTATGCCTACCGAGACTTTTCAGTCGGCTGCGGGTGGAACGGGACAGCCTGCACGGCGTCTTCGTGGGAATTGACCGAGCCCGACGTCGGCTACCAGGGGGCGGTGGTGCTGCTGCTGGCCTTCGTCATGTCGGCCCCGTAGGGCTTGCTTCGGCGACCGCCAGCTACCGGTGGCCCCCGCCACCGTGCCCGCCGCTGAACCCGCCGTGGCCGACGTAGCCGGCACTGCCGTGGGGTCCGGCGTAGCCGCCGTGCGCGCCGCCGGGCGCATACGCACCGCGGGGTGCCGCGGGATGGTAGGGCGCCCCCACTCCGTACCACCGCCCTCCACCCCAGTAGCCCCGCCCGTACCAATTGCCGTAGGCGCCCCCGTAGCCGTACCAGCGCCCATAGCCGTACCCGTACCAGCCAAAGCCGACCGTCCCGTAAACGCCGAAATACGGGCACGGTCCCCAGCCCCAAATCCAGGGTGCCACCACCCACGTCCAGCCGACGTAGGGGTAGTAGACGTACATGTCCGGGGCTTCTCCATTGGGAGGAAGGTAGGCGTACGCATTCCCGTAAGGCATCCAAAGCCAGCCGTATTGGCTGGTGTAGACCCATTGCCCAGTGGGCGCCGGCGTCTGCGCTGTCACATCCGCAGACTGCTCGGATGGTGGCGCCGGGTTCTCAGGAGGAGCGGAGGGAATGACGTTGGCCGGTGGCGGCGCAGGGGGCTGCACCGGTTGCGGCAACTCGCTCGCCTGAGCGCGCAACACGGGCTGCTGCGCGGGTGAAGACGGGGGCACGGCCGCCGGCGCCGCTGGCGCTGGAGGCACGCTGCCAGCTTGCGGCTCTGCCGGTGCCGTTTGAGGCGGGGCCGGCGGCGGAGCCGCCGATTGCTGCGCCTCGGCCAACGCCGGCGCGAAGGTCAAAAGAAGCACCGTCAGAAACGTCTTCGTCATTTCACTCGCAATTTAACCGGAAACAGGCTGCACGCATGTCGCTTGGAGGGCCAAACCCAGCCGAAAAAGCAAAGGGCTAAGTGGCCGGATTTACGCTGGCCGACGGCGCAGTGCAGCGAGGCTAGGACCGGCAAGCTTCCCCTCGGACGGCGCACCCGGGGAGGGTATTCAGGCGCTGAGGTGCTTCACACACCCCCTGGTGCGCAAAGGCTACCGGTCGGTTATCCCTGCGGACAAGCCACCCGGAGATGGCCTGCACTGCACCAGCAGCGCAGGCCAGGAAGGCCGTTAGCGGTGGCCACCGCCTCCATGGCCCCCACCGCCGCCCCCGTGGCCCCCACCGCCGCCCCCGCCAAAACCTCCGCCGGCGTGGCCGCCGAAGCCGCCCGCAGAATGCGAGGCAAAACCCGCGGAGTGTCCCGCGAAGCTACTACTGCCGCCGAAGCTGCTACGGGGTGCGCCAAAACCGGCGCCGCGGGGCGCGGCGTAGCCGGCGCTGCGGGGTGCCGCGTAGTAGCCCCGGCCGACGGTGGAGGCGCCGTGAGACGTCGCATAGCCGTATCCACTCCGGGGAGAAGCAGGGTGGTACGGCGTCGGGTAGCCGTGCGCCGGGCCGTGCCAGCTCCCGCCAGACCAATAGCCGCGGCCGTACCAGTTCCCGTAGGCGCCAGAGTAGCCATACCAATGGCCATAACCGTACCCGTACCAGCCATAGCCTCCTGTGCCGTAGTAACCGAAGTAGGGCGATGGGCCCCAGCCCCAAATCCACGGCGCCACCACCCAGCACCAACCCACGCTGGGGTAGTACACATACATGTCCGGGGACCCACCATCGGTCGGCAGGTACGTGTACGAATTTCCGTACGGCATCCAGACCCACCCATACTGCCCGGTGTAAACCCACTGGCCAGTGGCCGGGGCTTGGTCGGCCACTTCCTGCTGCTGCTCAGGCGGCGGCGCCGGGCTGTCCGGAGGCTGGGGCGGTAGCATCGTCGGCTGTGGCGAGGCGGGCTGGACGACGCTGGGGGTGGAGTCATCTGCCCCTGCGAGCGCCGGACTCAGCAGCAGAAGAACTGCAAGAAGCGCTTTCATCGTCACACCGCCTTCCACTTCCTTAGCGCGGGCTTCCGCGCCGTACCATCGGACTGCATCCGCCGTTCCCCCATCTTCTACCTAACGCATTCGACGCACCGAGCCGCACGCTATTCTCCCCGGGGCTGAATGTCCTAAGTGTTCGGATTCACTGGCCGTCTCGCTGAATAGCCTTCCACCGTCAGCGGAGAGGCCGCTTCGTCCGTGGCTGGACGGCAGAGACTGCCGCTCGGCCCGCGCCGCCAGTCTTGAAGCGATTGAAGGCGGTGCAAGGAGGCACTAGACGCTCGGCGCGGGGGTCGCGTCGATGAGTGTCGAGTACGCAGTTGCAGATTCGGTTGCTGTCGTCACCTTGAACCGGCCGGAACGTCGAAACGCGGTGGATGCCGCCAGCGCGTTGGCTTTGGCGAATGCATTTCGACGGTTTGACGCTGACGCGACCGCATCCGTTGCCGTTCTCTACGGGGCAGGCGGGACCTTCTGCGCCGGCGCCGACCTCAAGGCCCTCGCCGAGGGCGAGGCGCGACCGGTCCTTCCCGAGGGCGACGGGCCAATGGGCCCCACCCGGATGCGCCTCTCCAAGCCGGTGATTGCCGCGGTGGAGGGTTATGCAGTCGCTGGGGGCCTGGAATTGGCCCTGTGGTGCGACCTGCGCGTCGCCTCCACAACGGCTGTCTTTGGGGTGTTTTGCCGCCGTTTCGGTGTGCCGCTTGTGGACTTGGGAACCGTTCGGCTGCCACGCCTCTTGGGGCTCAGCCGTGCGATGGACCTGGTCTTGACAGGGCGGCCCGTCTCCGCCGACGAGGCACTGGCGATGGGATTGGCCAACCGGGTGGTGGCAGCCGGAGAGGCGCTTGCCGCGTCGGTACAGCTGGCGCGCGAGCTGAGCGCGTTGCCCCAGTTTTGCCTTCGCAACGACCGTCTCTCGATGCTCGAGTGTCTCGACTTGCCACACGAGCAAGCGATGCGAAACGAGGTGAGACTTGGGCTGGCGACGCTGGCCTCCGGAGAGACGACGGCCGGCGCGCTGCGCTTCAGCGGGGGCACCGGCCGACATGGACACTGACAGGACGGCCAAATCGCAGGCCGTCGGGCCGCCGCGTCGTCGGCGAAACTGAGGCTTCCATTCGTCGAGGATTGCTAGACTTTGGGCTTGAATTGCCCGAGGGGAGGAATGCGCTGTGAGGAGCGTCACCGGTGTCGATGCATTGGCTGCTGCTGCCGTCGAGGAGATTCGAAACGGACTGACGGTTGGCCTCGGCACTGGGCGAGCTGCGACGCGGGCCATCCGGGCGCTCGCCCGGCGGGCGTCGGCCGAGCACCTCACCCTGGTTTGCGTCGCCACCAGCCAGGAATCGGACGCCCTTGGCCGCAGTCTCGGCCTGGACGTGAGGGCGATGGAAAGTGTGGAGGCGGTCGACTACCTCTTCGACGGCGCCGACGCCGTAGACCCGGCGATGCGGATGATAAAAGGGCGGGGAGGCGCGATGACCCGAGAGAAGATTGTCGCGGACGCCTCAGCGCGCCGGGTCTACCTCATCCAATCCACGAAGTTGGTTTCGCAATTGGGAGAGGGCGCTCCACTCCCAGTCGAAGTGCTGCGCTTCGGTCTGGCCTCCACGCGGCGCGCGCTGCGGCAGTTAGGACTCGACGGGCCCCTGCGATTGAAGCCGGGCGGCGCCGTCTATGAAACCGACAACGGCAACCCAATCATCGATGCGGTGTTGTCCCCGGCCGTGGACTTGGAGCAACTGCGAGTGTCAATCGACGCGCTCCCGGGGGTCATTGGCCACGGCCTCTTTCTGAAGGAGGCCGATGTCCTGTTGATTGAGGACGACCAGGGACGCGTCACCCGGCGTGACCGACTTCGCTCGGCGTAGCACTGCCCCTCCGCCCGCCTACGGTCGGTCAGTCAGGGCTCCATAGCGGCCTTCGAAAGCCCTGTGTGCGCCCCCCTTTGGCCAACCGGTTCGTCACTTTGTGGCCGAACGCGGCTTGTTCTTGTGAGTGCCTTGAGTTGCTGCCAGTGCCAAGGCGCTCAGTTGTAGCCGTAGCGACGCACGAACCACATTTTAACAATTTGAGCTAAAATTACATACGCCAGAAGAATCAGCGCCAACCAGCCAAAGAATTGCAGGGGCAATGGGACCATTCCCAAGGAGTGCCCAAGGCGGGTAAAGGGCAGCAAAATTCCAACGGCCATGACGGCCAGCGTCGAAAGCGCCAAGGCGAGCGCCGGCCGGCTTTGAATGAAGGGAATCTTCCGAGTTCGAATCATATGGACAATCAGTGTCTGGGAGAGCAGGCCCTCGACAAACCAACCGGACTGAAAGAGAGCTTGGTGCTCCGGGCTGTTCGCCTTGAAAATAAAAAAAAGCACAGCGAAGGTGACGTAATCAAAGACGGAACTGACCGGCCCGAAGTGGAGCATGAAGCGCCCAATGTCATCGATTTTCCAGCGCCGAGGGCTCAGTAGGTAATCGTCGTCAACGCGATCAAACGGAATCGCGAGTTGTGAAAAGTCGTAGAGCAGGTTCTGCGTCAAAAGCTGAATCGGCATCATCGGCAAAAAGGGGAGAAAAGCACTCGCCCCGATGACGGAAAACATATTTCCGAAGTTCGAGCTCGTGCCCATCTTGATGTACTTGGCCATGTTGCCAAAGACCCGGCGACCCTCCAAAACGCCGTCCTCCAAGACCAGGAGGTCCTTCTGCAGAAGAATGAGGTCGGCGGACTCCTTCGCGATGTCGACCGCGTTGTCGACAGAAATGCCGACGTCAGCGGCTCGAAGCGCTGGCGCATCGTTGATGCCGTCCCCCATGAAACCGACGACATGCCCTTTCCGCTGGAGGGCGTGGACGACCCGCTCCTTGTGGGCAGGGGCGAGCCGGGCGAAGAGGATGGCTTGGTCAACCAGCTCCTCCAGTTCGTGGTCGGTCGCCGCTTCGACATCGCGCCCAAGGACGACGCGCCCGACGGTGAGGCCGACATCGGAGCAGATTTTTTTCGCGACGATGTCGTTGTCACCGGTCAGCACCTTGACGTGAACGCCGTGCTTGTCGAGTGCCGCCAGCGCTTGGCGGGTGGACTGTTTGGGAGGGTCGAGGAAGGCGACGTACCCACGAAGCACCAATTCGTTCTCGTCCTGGCCGGTGAAGACCGCCCGGTCTGATGGCACGTCCTTGTAGGCGATGGCTAAAACGCGGAAACCCTGTGCCTGGAGATGGTCCAGCTCCTCTCCCAGGTCGGGCAGGAGCAGCGGGTCAAGGTCCTGCACTTCACCGTTGACTTCGACCCGAGAGCAGCGATTGAAGATTGCCTCCGGTGCACCTTTAGCGATGAGCTTCCTGCGTCCATCGATGTCAACCACGACTGACATGATGCGGCGAGAGAAGTCGAATGGAATCTCATCGACTTTCGTCACCTGCGTGGTGGGGACGCTTCCGTGTGCCAGCAGCGCCTTGTCGAGCAAATTCTTAAGCCCGGTCTGGTAGTAGGAATTGAAGTAGGCCAATTCATAAACGCCCTCGTCCTCTTCGCGCACGACGTCGCAATGCATCTCGAGGACCACGCGGTCTTCGGTGAGGGTCCCGGTCTTGTCGGTACAGAGGACGTCCATCGCGCCGAAGTTTGGAATTGAGTTCAACCGCTTGACGATGACCTTCTTTTTGGACATCGAAACTGCGCCAATGGCGAGCGTGCCGGAGACAATCATCGGGAGCATCTCTGGGGTGAGGCCGACGGCGACCGCGAGCGCAAAGAAGAAAGCCTCCTTCCAGTCGTGCTTTGTGAAGCCGTTGATGAGGAAAACCAGCACGGTCATGACCGCCATGAAGCGCAGTAGCAGGAGGCTGACGCCGCAAATGCCTTGCTCGAAGCTGGTGAGGCCACGTCGTCCGGTCAGACTCTCGGCAATGCGGCCAAAGTAGGTGGCCTGACCGGTGTTGACGACCAGCCCGAGCGCAGTCCCGCTCGTTACGTTGGTGCCGAGAAAGGCGATGTTGCTCAGCTCGAGGGGGTTGGTGGCGGGTGAGACGATGCTGGCCGCCGTCTTCTCAACCGGCAGCGCCTCTCCAGTCATTGCAGACTGGGCGACGAAGAGGTCCTTGGCCGAGACCAAACGAAGGTCCGCCGGAATCATGTCGCCGGCCGAAAGCTTCACCAGGTCGCCCGGCACCAGCTCCTTGATGGGAACCTCTCGCTCGGCGACCGTCCTGTCCTCGTCCGAACGGATGACCGTGCAGGTGACGCGGACCATCTCCTGTAATTTCTGAGCGGCGAGACTGGCCCGGCGCTCCTGAAAGAAACGTAGAAGGCCACTCAACAGGACCATCGCGGCAATGATGAGTGCCGACTCTTTGTCGCCAGTGAACCAGGAGACGGTGGCCAGCACCGCGAGCAGGGCGGAGAAGGCGTTGGCGAAGCCGTGCCATAGCTGGAGGTACCAGGAAAGCGCCCGTTCGTGAGCGACCTGGTTGGGGCCACCGGTGACAAGTCGCTCCTCGGCCACGCCGGCCGAAAGCCCCTCTGGCCCTGTCTGGAGCGTCTGGAAGAGCTGCTCGACCGAGGCCGCAGCGGCGTTGCGAAGTCGCGCGGCGCTTAGCGAGCGTACGGCCGAGCCGTCTTTGTTGGGCTGGCTGTCTCCAGCAGGGCGTCCGCTGACGTCGCTGAGAGTTTGCCCAAGCACGGGTTTCGGGTCTCTCAAGGTTCGGCTGACTGCACAACCCATGTGACAAAAGTGCCGCTCGATTACCACACCGCGGCAAGTGCCACGCAGAAAGGCTCAGCCACCTACTGCGGGAGACGCTGCACAGCCGTTCGCGCGGAACCACCGACCGGCCCCGAGCGCCGCTTCCTGTCGCGTCCCGTCGAAGACGCTTGCCGTTTCTCGATTCTCGCCGGCATGCTCCCGAGCAACTCGCTGAGCCGAGCGGCGGCGGGTTGGTTGGGCGCAGTGCGGAATCCGCTGCTTCCGGCGAGCCAAGTCAAGGAGCGACGTCCGGAATGTCAGGCCGAGTGCGCTCCGGAAGTCAGGGCTGTAGAGGGTGGGGGAGTCGGGACTTCCAAGAGGGCGTGGGAGTGACCGGCGCCACATGGCGTTTGAGGGGAGACCGGCATGCATCGGCTAACCATCTCTTTTATCTGTTTGCTGGGCGCTGTCGCCCATGCCCAGCAGCCCTGTTCGGAAGACGTGAAGCGCTTCTGCGCGGACGTCAAACCTGGGAGTGGACGCGTCAACGCATGTCTTCAACAACATACCAAAGAAGTTTCGCCCGGCTGCCAGGCGAAGCTCGAAGACGACACCAAGACGGCGAAGACCATCATTGCCGAATTTTTCGGCGCGTGTGGGAGTGACGCCGAACGGGTCTGCAGCAATGTGCCGCACGGCGAAGGTCGACTCCTCAAGTGCCTGTCGCGGAATGACTATGCTTTGTCTCCGCAGTGTCTCGCCCAGGTGAACAGGCTCGAAACGGCTCGGCAAGAGGTAAAGGAACTGGAGAGCAAATGCCAACCGGACGTGGCAAGGCTTTGCCCAGCCGCCACACGCGCCGGTGAGCTTCTCGCATGCCTCGATGCCAATCGAGCTGAGCTCTCCGCGAGCTGCAAGTCAGCCAACCCCGCCATTGCCACTGAGGCAGCGACCTTGGTGGACACGGTCGATGAAATGACAAGCGAGGCGAGAATCCAGGACACGGTAGCGATTCTTCAGGGTCTCAACACTGTCGCCTTCTCACGAAACCAAATCGCTCTCTCATTCGACTACTTCCAGAGTTTGGCGAATAAGCCGGTCAACTTTGACATTCTTACGTTTACTCCGCTGTTTGTCTTCGGACCGAACAGCGAGTTCGCTCTCCAGTTCAAGGTTCCGGTGGCGGCGGCCTTCCCGTACTCAGGTGTCCCTGCGGCCACTGGCGTGGCCGACATCAACACCGCGTTTGGCTGGGCGTTTTATGCGCACGGGGGCATCCGCCAGTACGCCGCGGTCGCGCTGCAATGGAACAGCGCCACCGAGTCCTCGGTTGGAGCGCCATGGCTTATCTCACCCGTCTACGCGATTGCCGTCGGGCTCGCCAGTTGGGTGTCGCTGACGACGGAGGTCAGCTGGGTGAAGTCCTTCGGGCCACTTGACGGCTACCCCGGTGTTAATCTGCTCGCGGTGCGGCCGATTTTGGTCTTCAATCTGCCGTCAACCACCTTCATCGCCATTGACACCAAGCTCGGGTGGGACTTCATCCACGAAATCTTCGTCCCGGTCATGCGCTTTCAAGGCGGCAAGCTCATCGGGCGAGACCACGACCTCTCCATCTCCGCCTGGTATCAGCTCTCGCTCAACACGGTCAGTCGGGGCGATTCCTTCGACTTCGGAGTTGGGATGGCATTCTCGTATTTCTTTGACTGGTGAGAGGTGGGCCGAAGCGGACTGCTTACGCTGCCGACACAAGACGTTCGACATCCAGGCGCCGATGCGTCAGCGTCACCGGTGAGAGTCGTCGCAGCAGGCGGTGACTACCAATGCGCACGCTTCCCATCATGCCGTTTGTCGCGCTGGTCCTGCTCGCATTGCCAGTGCGTCTCTCGCCCAGGCACCTCGCCTGGTTGGCCTTTGCCTTGTGGCTCCTCGGGGGTGTGGTGCTCTGCGTGTTTGGGACACGCCGCCTTCTTCAGGCCGGTCAGGCAGCAACGCCGCCTGTCTCGCTCGGGTTGGGAGTCGCAGTGTCGGTCGGCGTCGGTTTTGCCAAGGGTCGTTGGCTCTTGAGCAAGACTGCCAGCCGCAACATCGAGAGGCTCGGCCTCTTTACAGAGAAGTTGCGGCCAATCCACGTCTACGGTGCGCGCAGCTGGATCGTCATCAGCGTCATGGTGGCGGTGAGCTTGGCGCTCAACCTTGGCAGCACGCCCCTGTTCTGGCGAGGCACGGTCAACCTCGCGGTCGGCGTCGCGCTCCTCACCAGTAGCTTGAGTTACCTCATCCACCCGAAAGTGAACTTGCTCCGCTCGGCTTGATGGCCCGCCCGGTGTCGGACGGAGAAAATCCCGAGAGTCGGAGGAGAGCGGCCGACGAAGGAACTGCGCGAGCGGCATTCAATTAAAGCTGGTCTGCCCTCTCTGCGCGGTCGCTGGATGGGCTTTTCCAGTCTTCAGCCGGAGGTGGCTCTCGCAGCCTCGTCGATGAAGGCGCAGACCTCAGTCGGCTTCGAGGCCAGGGATGCGTGGCCGGTGGCGAGGGTGATGACCTTTCGGGCGCCGATGCGTCCTGCCATCCGACGCTCGTTGTCGGGAGCAATCATCCGGTCCTCGCTCGAGACTTGGTACCAGGACGGCTTGCTTTTCCAGGCCGGGCTGGTGAGCTTGTCGCCGAAGGTGCTCGCGACCGGCGCCTTCTGGGTGACGGCCATCACCAGCGCCTCGTCGGCGGGAAGGTCCTGACAGAAGCTCTCGCGGAACTTCGCTTGGTCGATGAAGGCGTACCCGTCGCTGTCCACAGACACGTTCGCCCCGCCCGGCGCCGGAAACCCCTGTCCGATTTCTGCCAGGCTCTCCCCCGCCTCCGGAGCGAAGGCGGCGATGTAGACGAGCCCCACCACGTTTGGCTGGTTGCCGGCTTCGGTAATCACCGCGCCGCCATAGGAATGACCGACGAGGAGCACCGGTCCTTTGCGCTGGGCGACCATCTTCCGCGTCCGGGCCGCATCGTCGGCGAGCGAGGTCAACGGATTCTCGACGGCGTGGATTGACGTGTACCCCAGCCGGGAGAGCTGCACGATGACCTTCGCCCAGTGTGCGGCTCCTCCCCAGAACCCGTGTACCAGAACAATCGATGGTTGAACGGCCATGGCCGACCTCCCGAGTCTTCGAGTGAGACCACCTTTTCGACAGCCAAGACGCAGGACGCAAGCGACGTTCCCCGCGAAGGTCTAGAGAGGAACACTTGGTCCCACCCCAAGCGCGCGCCTACCCCAACGGCTGCCAGGCGACCGAGCCATGATCCTTCAGAACGTGGCCGAAGCCCGCGAACAGCCGGCGGCCGAGCGGCGGTGCGGGCCCGCTGTCGACGTCCGAAAACCGCGAGCGCCTCCCAGTCCGGTATGGGAGTCTGCACGCGATGGATTTGCTCGACCGCCAGGCCTGCCATCGGGCCCTGCAGACGCGGGATGCCCGCTTCGATGGCCGGCTCTTCGTGGGGGTGACGTCGACCGGCATCTACTGCCGGCCGATCTGTCCCGCCCGCACCGCGCGGGAGGAGAACTGCCGCTTCTTCGCCTCGGCGGCTGCGGCACAGGAGGCAGGGTTCCGTCCCTGTCTGCGCTGCCGCCCCGAGCTCGCCCCCGACGTCGGCGCGTGGCGCGGCTCGTCGACCAGCGTCTCGCGGGCCCTGGCGTTGATTGCCGACGGGGCCCTTGATGGAGGGGAGGCCGGCGTCGAGGCGCTTGCCGAGCGGGTAGGGCTCGGCGGCCGGCAACTGCGCCGTCTGTTCGAGCAGCATCTCGGCGCCTCTCCCATCACCGTCGCCCAGACCCGGCGGGTGCTGTTCGCCAAGCAGCTCTTGCACGACACCCGGTTGCCGATGACCGAGGTGGCGTTAGCAGCCGGGTTCAGTAGCGTCAGGCGCTTTAACGAGACCTTCCGTCGGCTCTTCCGCCGCCCGCCCACCGAGTTGCGGCGCTCTCCGCGGTCCGCCGGCGGCCTCCGGCCGGAGGTGGAGGCCGGCTTGACACTCCGGCTCTGCTACCGGCCGCCCTACGACTGGGCGGCGATGCTCGCCCACCTCGAGGCCCGAGCCATCTCCGGTGTCGAGCAGGTGGAGGAAGGCGTCTACCGGCGCACGGTGGCCAACGCGGGCGTGCTGGGCACCGTCGAGGTCCGGCATCAGCCGGCGCGCAACGGGCTCGCCGCGACCATCCGCTTTCCCAGCGTTCGGGCCCTGCCCGCCATCCTCGATTCCGTGCGGCGCCTGTTCGACGTCGGGGCTGACATCCAGACCATCGGTGCCCATCTCTCCCAGGATCCCTTCCTCGCCCCGCTCGTCGCGCGCCGACCCGGCCTTCGCGCACCGGGCGGCTGGGAGGGATTCGAGCTGGCCGTACGGGCAATTCTCGGCCAGCAGATTTCGCTCGTCGCGGCTCGCCGGCTAGCGGGGCGGCTGGTGGTGTTGTGCGGTCCGCGCCTGCCCGGGAATCAGGTGCGGGCCTCCGCGCTCACCCACGCCTTCCCCACCGCCCGGCAGGTCGCCGCGGCGGACCTGGGGACGCTCGGAATGCCTGCGGCACGGCGGGCGGCAGTCCGTGCGCTGGCCGAGGCAGCCATCGCTGACCCGAACCTCTTCCAGCCGTTGGGGACGGTTGAGGAGGCGATCCACCGGCTGCGTTCCATCCGCGGTATGGGCGAATGGACCGCCCAGTACATCGCCCTGCGGGCCCTGCGCGAGCCGGACGCCTTTCCCGCCACCGACCTCGGGTTGCTGCGCGGCGCGTCCACCGGCGCGTACGCTCCAGCGACGCCGGCCGACCTGCTCCGTCGGGCAGAGCCGTGGCGCCCGTGGCGGGCGTATGCGGCACAGCACCTGTGGGCCACCGATGCCGGGAAGCTCCGGACTGCAAAGGAAGTTCGATGACTAAATCTGCCACCGAAGCTGCACGCCTCTTTCGCCGTCTCCACGACTCCGGTTTGCTCCTGCTTCCGAATGCCTGGGATGCCGGCAGTGCCCGGCTAATCGAGAGCCAGGGAGCCCGGGCAATTGCCACCAGCAGCGCCGCGGTGGCCTGGTCCCACGGGTATCCGGACGGGGATCGCCTCCCGGTCGCTCTCCTGGCGGCGACGGCCTCGGCCATCGCCCGCGTGGTGCGGGTCCCGCTTTCGGTGGACATCGAGGGCGGCTACTCGGGCGATCCGGAGGTCGTGGGAGAGGCTGTCGCCCGGGTGATTCAGGCGGGCGCGGTGGGCATCAATCTCGAGGATGGGACCGCGCCACCGGACCTGCTTTGCGCCAAAATCGAGGCCGCCAAGCGCAGCGCCGCCCGCCTCGGAACTGACCTTTTCGTCAATGCGCGTACCGACGTCTATTTGCGCGCCCTGGTGGCGGCCGCCCGCCGGGTCTCGGAGACGCTGGCCCGCGCCGAGCGGTACCGGGCGGCGGGCGCCGACGGACTCTTCGCTCCGGGGGTTAGCGATGCAGCCGACATTCGCGCCATCGCCACCGGCCAGCGGCTCCCGCTCAACGTGCTGGCTTGGGCGGGGCTGCCGGCTGCCGACGAACTCGCCAGTCTCGGCGTCCGGCGCCTCAGCGCCGGGTCTTCCATCTGCCAGGTGGTGTACGGCCGAATCGCCTCGCTCGCCACCGAGTTCCTGAGCACCGGGGCCTCGGCGCCGCTGATGGAGCGCTCCCTCAACTACGGCGACCTGAACGCGCTCTTCGCTCCGCGCTAGGGCGAATCCTCCGCAGAGCCGGGATCCGCTCAAAGAAGTCCGGGGGCGCGGCGTGGCCGGCTGGGTTATTTCTGGAAACTAGGATTCGAAATTAGCGAAGGGGGTAAGCACATAGCGTGCTGAGTGCGATCGAGCTGGTTGTTTGCACATTCGAGTCCGGCCCGTTCCTCTGCGTTCCATGCACTCGTTTGCATCGCCAGATGGCACAAACTTCGTCACCAAAGGATCTGCAAGAGCGACTCTCCGGGCGGTCTTAGCCTTTCGGCGATTTCTTCGAAGAGCATCCGCGAGGTCTCTCTTGGTCAGCTTCCCCGCTCAGGGCGAGGCGCAGGGAATCGAATGAAAAAGACCAGGAAGGCGCGTGGTGGGAGCCTAACAGCAGTGCGGTTTGGGGCGAGAGACGGGGGACTGCCGACACTGTCGTTCGCAACTCCCCGCGATTGGTCCGCGTGGCTGGGCTCGAATCACGCGTCATCGCGCGGAATTTGGCTGAGGATCGCGAAGAAGGGAACGAACTCGGAATCAGTCACCTACACCGAGGCTCTCAAAGTCGCGCTCTCGTGGGGCTGGATTGACGGGCAAAAGCGTCAGCTAGACGAAGCTTGGTGGCTCCAGAGGTTCACACCGCGCGGGCCGAAGAGCATCTGGTCGAAGATCAATCGCGAGAAAGTCGTGGCGCTGATCGAGGCGGGTGACATGCACCCGCCGGGACTATCGGAGGTCGAGCGCGCCAAGCGCGATGGGCGCTGGCGTGCTGCCTACGACTCCCCGAGCCGGGCGAGAGTGCCTGCAGACCTGGCGAAGGCCTTAGCAGCCAACCCCCGCGCGGCCCGCTTCTTCGCAACGTTGGAATCGTACAACCGCTACGCCATCCTGTTCCGCATACATACGGCAAAGAAAGTGCTGACACGAGCTCAGCGCATTGAGAAGTTCGTAGCGATGCTGTCGAGGCACGAGAAACTGCACCCGTGAGGTCGCGCTGTTAATCGCACAAACGTCGTCACAAGAGCATCTGCACTAGCGATTCATCGGGTGAGAGTGATGCCACGCCTCTGCCAGCCCGCCACGAGCGCTCCGCGTGATGGTGGGTCCGCCGCGTCAGGGACCATTTCTCCAAGACATTGAGGCAGCATTAAGCGGGTGTCATGAAGCTCGAGCCTTGAACACCATGCAGGACTCTGCGAACTGGAAAAGGTCTCCGTCCAGCGTGGGACGACGCGCAATCCACTCCTTCACGACGGCTTGTGTCCTCGGGTCTCCAAGGTGGTCGAGGCCGTGCAGCGCCGCTTGCTCCGCGACCGCGCCGCGCTACTTCAACGAGCCCGTTCCCTCACCTTGCGCTTCGGTGCGTGCTCAAAGCAATCATGGCGTGGAGCTCGGGGAGGAACAACCATGGATAAACGTGTGGGAGTCTTGGGTTCTGGTCAGGTCGCGCAGGTCCTCTCTGCGGGCTTCAAAAGGCACGCTTTCGACGTCAAGGTGGGCAGCCGCGACCCGTCTAAACTCAAGGAGTTCGCTGTCCGGGAGGGACTCGAGACGGGAACCTTCGCCGAAACAGCCGCTTTCGGCGTCATTCTTGTCCTGGCCGTGCACGGAAAAGCCGCCCTGGAAGCGCTTGGACAGGCGGGCGCGGCCAACTTGGCAGGCAAGGTGGTGATTGACACCACCAACCCGATTGGCGACGAGCCGCCTCAAAACGGGGTCCTTCGCTACTTCACGGGCCCCAACGACTCACTGATGGAGCGGTCCCAGGCGGCTTTCCCCGAAACCCGTTTTGTCAAAGCCTGGAACTCGGTCGGCTCCGCCTTCATGGTGAACCCCAGCTTCCCCGGAGGTCCGCCGAGCATGTTCATTTGCGGCAATGACAGCCGGGCGAAGGCGGAGGTGGCGGAGATTCTTAGACGCTTCGGCTGGGCGCCCGAGGACATGGGGATGGTCGAGTCGGCTCGCGCTATCGAACCGCTATGCCAACTCTGGTGTGCTCCCGGGCTCCTCCGAAACCAGTGGACCCACGCCTTTAGGCTCCTCAAGCTTTGAGGCGCTCGGTTTTGCGAGCCGACGCTCTCACCGTTGAACGGAGTCTCCTTCTCCGGAAGAGGAGCCATACGCTGGACTTGCCAAACAAACTTCGTCACAAAAGGGTTGCGCCGACACGGCGACTAAGCGGGATGTGCCACGGCATCAGCGAGCCAACTCCTCGCCGATGGCCGTTCCAAGAACATCAATCCGTGTAGAAATGAGTAACGGATCACAAGGGAGGAAGCCGTGGCGAAGTGGCGCCCGCTGTTGATGGCCTCAATCCTGATATTTGCGGTCGGCGCATCGCTGCCGGTCAGCTACGCCCAGACGCCAGGCGCGGAGCCGCGGCCTAAGGGCGTCGCTTACCCGGTAATGGCGCCGCTCGAGGAGTACCTCATCGCCGACCGGGACGCGGAGATCGCGCTTGCTCGGAGCGCCGCGCCGCCGACGATATCAGCCGATGCAACCGTCATGGTGCTCACGCGCCAAGGGTACCAGACGGCCGTTGCGGGCAAGAATGGATTCGTCTGCCTTGTCGACCGGTCTTGGACGAGTGGCTTCGATGATCCCGGATACTGGAACCCAAAGATTCGCGGGCCTGTGTGTCTGAATGCCCCGGCCGTGCGCTCCGCGCTGCCGGTCGAGTTCAGGTTGACGGAGCTCGCGCTCGCCGGGCTGTCGAAGGAAGCGATCCTGGCTCGCATGAAAGCGTCGATTGCGAGGAAGGAGTTTGGTGCGCCGGAAGTGGGCTCGATGTCGTACATGATGTCGAAGCGCCAGTACCTTACCGATGCCGATACCCACTGGCATCCGCATTTGATGTTCTACATGCCAGGCGAGATGAACGGCTCGGTGTGGGGGGCGAATTTGCCCGAAGGGTCCGCGGTCTTCGGAGGAGGCGAAGATCTACCTGGCGGAGGTAGAATGCCGTGGACGCTCTTTTTTGTCCCGGTCCCGAAGTGGTCCGACGGCACGCCAGCAGAAGAGCATCACCCCAACTAGCGCGGCGAATCCGAAGGTCGGAAGTTCGAATCCTCCTGGGCCGGCTTGGCCCGGCTAAATCGAGGGTCCACTACCCGGATTCAAGCGATTCAGAAAACTGGGGAACTAGGATTCGAAATTAGCCGAGAGAGTAGGCAAAGCGCGTGCTTAGCGGGCTCGCCCTCGTCGTTTCGCGCATTTGAGTCCAACCCATTCCGCCCCGTCCCGCGCCGACCCCCTCGCTTCGCAGTGCCAATGGGACAAAGTTCGTCACAACGGTGCTCAGGTTGGCAGCAGCTTCCACTCGTCCTGTTCGATGCGAAGAGCTCAACCGATGCGGTAGCTGTAGGGTGGAACAACGTCCCGCCGTCACGCAGGAGCGGTTCAATGGAACGAGCGCGAGCCTTTTTTCACTCCTGTCGTGGACTCGTGTCAGCCATGATCCTGACGACGATAGTCGCGTTGGCGATCGTCGGGTGGCATTGGCACTACCCTGCGCGATCCAAGACGGATTTCCCCGACGGGTTCGACGCCGTGCAAGCTGCACCGAGGAGTCATCTTGTTCTTTTCGAGAATTCGTTCGTCCGAGTGCTGCAAGTCGCCGTGGAACCGGGCATGACTGTGCCGTGGCATCATCACCGCTGGCCGAGCCTCAACGTGAGTTGGGACACCGGTGGGCATACTGGACATTTTCGGTATCACAACGCGGACGGGACCGTACGAGACATCCCGAGCAAAGATTCGCCGATTGTTGAGCCGGGGAGGTGGCGCATCTCGTGGATGGCACCGGAACCCATGCACTCCGTCGAAGACCTCGACACGCCCGACAGTGCCGCCAGCGAGGTGAGGGGACCTCACGGACTGCGAATCGAAATCAAGAATTCTCCGTGACTGAGTTTTCGAACTGGGGAACTAGGATTCGAACCCGGTCTCGGGAAGAAAAAGTCCGAATGACTTTCGGAAGTTAGCGTCCAAGGCGCTGAAATCACTAGAAGCGAGATTGAGGTCGTTGTGCTGCGTAGTTCCGCGTCGGACTCAGTTTGCTGGTCTGGCGCAACACTGACGCAACATGAAGTCGCCCAGCCGGAGGAGCCGCCACTGACGTCGTCCTGCGCGATGAAAACGAAGTGTTCGGAGTAGAGGGGTCAGGCTTTGTTGGGAGAACACTAGCTCTCCCTCGGAATTGCGACCTGCGCAGGTTCATGGAGTCGGCCGCTCATCGGCGTCGTCGCGCCTTGGAACATCTGGGAGACCATCTCTTTGACTTCTTCGAGCTCACCGGCTGCCAGCGTCTTTGAGATGGCCATCCCGCAGCTTCGGTCGGGAAGGGCAATCCAGTAGCCTTCGGGGAATAAGACGCTGCACTTCGGGGCGAGTAACACTCTGGACGAACCCAACCCGTCTCCGTGCATCATTCCCACCCAGGCCAATTGGCCCGTTGCACTTCTACTTTCTTTAGTCGCGACGCCGCCGGCCTTCTCGAGGTTCTCGAAAGATCGGGCCTTCCAAGCGAAGCCCTGCGCGTCAAAACGCTGAGCTTCGTCCGGTGTGAGATAAAGCATCGTCGTCGGCTGAAGGAGGACCCACGTCAGCGCCAACTGTTCGTTGGGAAGCGGATCGTGAGGTGCGGGGAAAGCACGTTTGAAATACTCGCTCGGCACAATCAGGGGGAAGAGACGCCGAAGGTCTGCCTCCAGCTCGGGTCTTGTCGTCGGGTGAGCCCTCGCAAGACCGCGGCGAAGCTCGGCCAACTGGACCTGATTCCCTGGGGAGGGTTGCAAAAACCGCAGTACTCGGCTCATCCAGCCTGGCCGGGATCGTGTCTGCGTCAAGGCGGCACCGGCTGGGGAAACACTTCGTTCGGTCGTCCAATAGCCGCGAGAACGGCTATGCGACCCGTTGCTCGAGAACGCCCTCTTGTCGGAGGAATTCAGGCACTGACTCACCGTGAGCGATGCGGTCCGCGACAACGCGCCGCGCCAGGTCGAGCGTCAGCCGGGCCGCCTCTTCGCGGGACTCGCCGTAGACCATGACACCCGGGAGGCTCGGGACCTCTCCGAACCACCGGCCGTCATCCTCTTCGCTCAGGATGAGCCACTCCATGACGTCAACGTAACCACGGTCGCCGACGGGCTACAAGTCTGTGGGGACAAGGCCCGTTTTCTTGGCGATTTTCGCCATCATCTTCGGACCGATTTCAACGCCATCGTGGAAAGCCCACGTGTAGTCCTCGAACCCGGGGCGCTGAAGCACGCGATGGCTCGTGCCCTCGTTACGCTTCTCACTCCACCCAATCTTGAGCAGTGCCCGCAGTACAACCTTTGCCTTCTTACTCGGCCATACGCCCACGTTCAGGGGCTCTCGGGCGTTGGAAGGAGACGCAGGTGCTGGCGTTGAACCGTGTTCTGGGTCGCAGACTCACCGCTACTCCCATCAGCGGGAGAAGGCGGCGCGGAGGCATCCGTAGCGGGGGGGCGCCAGCGTGCCGAGAAATCCCAAGCTTCGTGCGGGGCCATGCTGTTGGGAAAGACCCCCAGGTAGCCGGGCACAATTGTGGCGGGAACGGGAACCGAGAGGGGGCCCATGATCACGCCGATAAACTGATTGCTTACGTTTCCGGAAATAAGGCCCCTTGCGGTTACGGTTATCCAGCCGAGCAGCGGCTTGAAGGAGACCGAATCGCCTTCGCCGTCCGGGTAGTAGCCAGCTTTCAGACCGAGGTCTCCAGGAACTATTGCACTCCACAACTCGACGACCTTTTCCGGCACTCCGGATGGTTCGGGCGGTGTATCTGGCACGACGGTCCTCCTTCAGACACGTTGAGGCATAGCCCTTGCTCCTGACGCATTGCCGCTCACTTCTGCCCTGGTATTGTGCTTACCTACGTCACGCATGTTCTTGCCACCCCCGGACGAAACCCCACCGACTGGTTCTGCTGCTTGTTGAAACTCGAAATCGCCCCTCCCCCACCCACTCCCATTCGTGGTGCACCCCAAGTTTCCTGACCACCCTCTCAGTTGCGTGGTTGCGAGAGGGTGGTCGGGAAACGCAGGGGTGCATCGCAGCGAGTCGAGCGGAGTGAGTGGGGGTGACCTGCCCCCCGAAAACTGGACCATTTGAAATGCGAGTCCTCCAATGCAAAACGGAGGACGGTCATGCCCAGGAAGTCGCAGTTCACCGAGCAGCAGATCATTCGAGCGCTTCAGGAGGTCGACGCGGGCGCCACCGCAGCGGACGTTTGCCGGCGGCTGGGCGTCGCCGAGGCGACCTTTTACCGATGGAAGTCCAAGTACGGCGGGATGGACGTTTCGGACGCCAAGCGGCTCAAAGAGCTCGAGGCGGAGAACGCCCGCTTGAAGAAGCTCGTCGCCGAGCAGGCTCTGGACCTTGAAGCGGTGCGGTCGGTGCTTCGAAAAAAATGGTGAAGCCCACGGACCGCCGCCAGGCCGTGGGCTCTATTCGGGCGAGCTACGAGTTCAGCGAGCGTCGGGCGTCGCGTGCTCGGTTTCTCGCGGTCCAGTCACCGCTATGCGAGCCGCAGGCGGGAGCCGACAGAGCTCCTCGAGCGGCTTCGAGCACACGCTGCTTCCCGGCCGCGCTTCGGCTACCGGCGACTCCATCTGCTACTCCGCCGAGACGGCGAGCAGGTCAATCGCAAGCGCGTCTACCGGCTCTACCGCCTCGAGGGACTGTCGGTGAGGACGAAACGGCGGAAGCGGATGGTGGCCGCCGCCTCGCACAGTGCTGCCGCCGCCGACGAGGCCCAATCAGCGCTGGAGCATGGACTTTGTGAGCGACGTTACCGAGAAGAGCCGGAGGTTCCGCGTCCTGACACTGGTCGATGACTTCACGCGCAGATGTATGGCTCTCGTCGTTGACACCTTGACGCTGCTCGACGGGGCGCGCATGATGACTTCGCCCTTCTCGTTGATCGCCCTGCACCATTTTCACGGCGCTGCGGCGCGTGTTCCCGTCACGGACACCGCTTTCGGGTTACGCCGGGACCACCTGCTGGTCGAGGTCCTGGCGGCCTGGCAGCCCAGTGCGAGCGATTCCGGCGCTCCGCATCGCCAATGGGCGCGCGCAGTGGCGGAAGAGCTGGCGCCGTTCGGATTGCCCGGCGGCTATCCCAACTTGCTAGGCGTCGACGAACATGAGCGCGTTCGCCTCGCCTACGGCCGGAACCTCGCACGGATTCTTCAGCTCAAACGACGCTTCGATCCCGACAACGTCTTTGCGTCTGCGACGCCGACGCTTCCGCCAACTGAGGAAGCAAAGCAGTGACGAGCGTGATTCGCGGTCCGGCTTCTGGACGCGCCGGCGCAACATAGGCGCATGATGAAGCGCGGAACCAGTCTAAGCGCCGGAAGTTCCTGAGGAAAACAGCTGGGGAACTAGGATTCGAACCTAGATAGCCAGATCCAGAATCTGGCGTCCTGCCGTTAGACGATTCCCCAAGGATGCTACTTTTTCTTCGGAGCCGCGGGTGCTGCCTTCTTCGTCGGCCTAGCTGGCATGCCGTCCGGCGGAACCACGTACACTCGGACTTCGTCGTTCGCCTCGTAAATATTTAAGCCTTCCCAACCTCCATGGCTGTCTGGATTGGTGAGGTGAATGGCCTTCACTCCCGGCTGATTGACGATGGTGTGCCGCGGAAACTGCGCCGACGGGTATGTCGTCTTGAAATACTTCATCGTGTTCTCCCAATCCTGCGGAACACGGTACCTGCGTTCTCCCACCTTCGTCGTTTTGTCGGGAAACTGCACCCCGTCCAGCAACTCGGCTCGCGCTGACGCTGAGGCCAGCACACCGACCGCCGCGGCAGCCACCCACTGGCGGGCGGCCTTATAGAAACGCCGTTGTGGGGTGTCAAGGCAGGCCGGCATGCGCCGGCGATGGTAGGTCTTCGGGCGCCAGAGAGTCCACGGTTTCAACGGGGCGTTTCGAACGCGGCCGCGTCTGCGCGGGAGTGGCTGGGCTGTCGCCGCGCGTGCTTCGGCCTAGACGGCGAGCACCAGGTCAATTCGCTCAAGCGTCTCGATTTTACCGAGCAGCTCGAGGGTTTCGCCGATGGGGGGGCTCACGGGGATGCCCATCACTGCGACCCTCACCGGCTGCGCGACCTTCCCCATCCCCAAGCCGCTCGCCTCGGAGACGCCCTTCAAGGCTGCGTCGATGCTGGGCGCATTCCAAAGCTGCACTGCGTGCAGCGCTTCGCGGGCGAGTGACAGCGCTTCCTGGCCCGCGTGGTCCAGGTGCTTCGCTGCTGCCTTGGGGTCCACTTTCACCCGGATGAAGAAGGGGCGGGCCAGTTCCGCCATCTCCACCAGCGTTTTTGAACGTTCTCGCAGCGCGAGCACCACCCGCTCCAGACGCGGGTCCCCGGCCGCTTCGACACCGCGCTCGGCGAGAAAGGGCAACAGGCGGGAGGCAATGTCGGCGGGAGGAAGCGTCTTCAAGTAGTGTTGGTTGAGCCAGAGGAGTTTCTCTGGATTCCAGACACCGGACGTGGTCCCGACATGGTCAAACCCAAACCACTCAATCATCGCTGAGCGTGAGATGACTTCGTCGTTGCCGTGGCTCCAACCGAGCCGGACGATGAAGTTCACCAGTGCCTCAGGGAGGATGCCATTGCGTCGGTGCAGCATGACGTCAGCCTCTGGATGGCGGCGCTTGCTGAGCTTTTCTTTGTCCGAACCGAGAATCAGGGGCAGGTGGGCCATGGCCGGCGGCGTCCAGCCGAGGGCGCGGTAAAGCATCAGCTGCGGGAACGTCGAGTTGACGTGCTCCTGCCCGCGAATGACGAGGGTAATCCCCATGGCGTGGTCGTCCACCACGCAGCCGAAGTTGTAGAGGGGGACGCCGTCCGAACGAAGCATGACGAAGTCGTCTAAGTCTGACGTTTGTTTGGCAATTCGGCCGAGCACCTCGTCGGTATAGGCCAAGGTTTCGTCGGACTCGGGCATGCGGAAACGGACCACGGCCGACCGGCCTGGCGGAACGTCGGTGCGATTTCGGCAGGTCCCCTCGTACTTGTAAGGACGTTTCTGCTTTTCGAAGACGGCGCGCCGTTGCTCCAACTCCTCCTTGGTGCAGTAGCAACGGTAGGCCTTCTGGGCAGCGATGAGTGCGTCGGCCTCTCGGCGGTAGAGGTCCAAGCGCTCGGTCTGAAAGTACGGACCAACCGGGCCGCCGACGCCTGGCCCCTCGTCCCAGTCCAGCGAGAGCCAGCGCAGCCCATCCAGAATGGCGTGGACGGACTCTTCCGTCGACCGCTCGTGGTCCGTGTCCTCGACTCGCAGGACGAAGCTTCCCTGGTGCCGCCGGGCATACAGCCAGTTGAAAAGCGCCGTTCTTGCCCCGCCGATGTGCAGGTAGCCAGTGGGTGAGGGAGCGAAACGAACACGTGGAGGGCTGGCCATGGGGGGCGAGCGTTAACAAGCGGCGTGCGCAGGGTCAACGCAGCGCCCCGGGCTTGGCCGAGTGCAGGTAACATCCACCCCTCGATGTCGGCGCGCTCCTTCGTCCTTGTGTGGCTCATCGCAGCTCCAGCGCTGGCCACCAGCGCCATACAAATGGACGCCCCGGCACTGACCCACGCCGCCACCGACATCATCCGTGGCCGTGTGATGTCGAATCGTTCGGCGTGGACGGACGACCACCGCCGCCTCGTCACCTTCGTCGAGGTGGACGTTTTGGAACGCTGGAAAGGCCACGCGGGGGACAAGCTGACGCTGGTGCAGCCCGGCGGGGAGCGCGATGGCTTTGGCCAGAGCGTCGCGGGGGTGGCGCCACTGGGTGCGGGCGAGGAGTTGGTGCTCTTCCTCGAGCGACAGGGGCCCCTCTTCCGCGTGGTTGGCCTGTCGCAAGGCGTCTACCGGGTGGAGTCCGGCCCTTCCGGCGGTGCCGCGCGTGCGGTGCCGGTAGTGGTCGAAGGGCTTCACCTCGTCCCACCCGCCGGCCGGATGCCAGGTCCCCGGAGGCCGCTTCCGCTGGAAGAGCTGCGCGCGTTGGTGGGGCGGGAGGTGCAGCGGGAGTGAGAGCAGGGCTGTTAGCCGTTGTCGTGGTGCTGGTGCTGGTGCTGGCCTCAACGGATTACGTCCGGACGACGACCAGTAACGCTTCCCACTGCTTGCGCTGGCCCGCGGGGCCAGTGGTGTTCTCCCAGAGTGCCAAAGGCTACGCGCCCCTGGGTGACGCCGGCTTCGAGGCGGTGACACGGGCCTGGGAAACGTGGGAGGGGCAGATGCTGGTCTGCGGCAACCTCACCCTCTCTGAGGGACCACACTCAACGTCGCGTTCCATCGGGCTGCCGACAGATGGCGGGACGGAGAACCTGATTCTCTTCCGCACGGTGTTGTGCAGCGACGTGGTTGACGCCGGCGACCCCTGCCAACGCACGGCAAGCTGCGGCAACCTGCACGACTGCTGGGACCACACCTCGGGCGTGCTCGCCCTCACCACGGTTACCTTTCAGGCCAACGGCGTCATCGTCAACACCGGGGTGGAATTGAACGCGGCGCAGGCCTTTTTCACCGCGGTGGATTCTCCCCCCTGCAACCCGACCGCCGAGTCGCTCGACTGCGTCGTCTATGACACGCAAGCCACCGCCACCCACGAATTCGGTCACGTGTTGGGGCTGGACGAGTCGCCGGACCCGACCTCCACCATGTATGCCTACGAGGCGATTGGGGAGACGTCCCTGCGTGTCCTCGACCCTGGCTCGAAGCAATTCGTCTGTGACGTCTATCCGCGGGGCCAGGCCTCGCAAGACTGCTTGTTACCCGACGGGGGACCGACCGGCTTGGGGGGCTGCAACACCGCTGCAACGGAGGGTGCGCCGGTGGCACTGCTTGGCCTGTTGGCAGTGCTGTGGCTGGCGATGCGGCGGCGGCGGTGGTGAGCAGTTAGCATGCGGTTGCGCCGTGGCCATCGCCTTCTTCGACTTTGACGAGACGCTCATCGTCGGCAACTCCGGCAACCTGTGGATTCGCCGCGAGCTGCGCAGCGGCCACATCAACCGGCTGCAGGCGCTGCGCGCGGCCGGCTGGATGGTGCGCTACCGGCTGGGCTTCGCCTCGATGGACGAGGCGTTGAGGACGGCCATCCGAAGCCTCGAAGGGACGCCGGAAGAGACACTGCGGGAGCGCACCCGTGCCTTTTACGAGGAGGAGGTCCGCCAACTCTATCGCGCGGGTGCCCGGGCGGCAGTTGACCACCACCGTTCTCGAGGCGAGGCGTGTGTCCTGTTGACTGCCAGCTCGCTCTACCTCTCCGAGTTGGTGAGCGCTGAGCTGCGCTTGGACGGAGTCCTCTGTACCCGCTTTCGCGTGCGCGACGGCGTGCACACCGGCGAGCCGGAAGGGGAGGTGTGCTTCGGTGCCGGCAAGCTGCGCTATGCCGAGGACTATGCCCAGCGCAGCGGCGTCGCGCTTTCCGCCTGTGCCTTCTATACCGACAGCTATTCGGACTTGCCCGTCTTGGAGCGCGTCGGTCGGCCAGTGGTGGTGAACCCTGACCGCCGGCTTCGGCGCGAGGCCAAAGCGCGCGGCTGGCGGGTGGTGGAGTGGGGCGGTCCGACCCCGCTTGGTGAGCAGGCGCTCGTGGGGTAATTGGCCCGACGTCGGTTGCGGTAGAGTCTGGTTGACGTGCTCACCCTGCTTGGACCCACTTTCGCGCTGCTGGTTTCCCTGGCTGCTCCCGCCGATGTGTCTTCCACCCCGGGCGACGGCCGGCTCAAACTGCTGGATGCGATGGCAGGCGAGCTTCAGCGCAACCAGGCGCGGCTGAAGCTCGGCGAGAACCCGGCTCCCTATTTTCTCAGCTACACGGTGAAGGACCTCGAGCAGCGTTGGGTGGCCGGCCGCTACGGAGCGCTTTTCGATGACGAGTCGCTCCGCGACCGCCGCGTCTACGTCGATGCCCGTGTGGGAAGCCACGACTTTGACAGCAGCGTCAGCGAAGACATGGACTTCAACTTCTCGCTGAAGGGGACCAGCTACACCGCTCGCAAGGAGGCACCCCTCGACGACGACCCGGCGGCACTGAGAGCGGCCCTGTGGATAATTACCGACGAGCGTTACAAGGCGGCCCTCTTCAACTACCTCAAGAAGAAGGGCGAAAACGTCTACGTGGTGGAGGACCCCAAACGCCCGGCGGCTTTCAGCCACGAGCGGCCGAGTGTCTACATTCAGCCGGCCACCGAGTTCCCCTTCGACCGAGCGCGCTGGATTCAGACGGTCCGCCTGGTCTCGGCCAGGTTTAACGCCGACCCGCGCATCTTCGACGCCGACGTGCGGGTCACGGCCGACAAGCAGGTGCGCTACTTCGTCTCCTCCGAGGGCAGCCGCATCCTGACCGAAGAGACGCTCTACGGGGTGCACGTCTTTGCGCTCACCCGGGCCGATGACGGGCAGCTACTGGACGACAGCCGCGACTATTACGCCTTCCGCGAGGCGGACCTCCCTTCGGAAGCAGCCTTGGCTAAGGACGCGGACACCGTCATTGCCGAGCTGGCGCAGCTTCGCGCCGCACCAGCCATCGACCCCTACACCGGGCCAGCGGTGCTCGAGTCCAATGCGGCCGGCGTGCTTTTCCACGAGGCGGTCGGCCACCGGCTGGAGGGCGACCGGGAGGACAACGACGCGGAGGGCAAGACATTTCGAGGGCAGGTGGGCAAGCCGGTGCTGCCGAGCTTTCTCACCGTGGTGGATGACCCCACGCGGTCTAGCCTCCGCGGCCAGTCGCTGAACGGCTTCTACCGCTTCGACGATGAGGGCATCCCAGCGCAAGCCGTGACGCTGGTGGACCAGGGCGTGCTTCGAAGCTTCCTCACCTCCCGCCACCCGGTGGAGGGCTTCCCGCAGTCCAATGGGCACGGTCGCGCGCAGCTCAACCGCCGGCCGGTGGCGCGCATGTCCAACCTGATTGTCACTTCCACCCACCAGGTCAGCGACGCCGAGTTGAAGCGAATGCTCATCGCCGAGGCCAAGCGTCAGGGGAAGCAGTACGGCCTCATCATCCGGGACATCACCGGGGGCAACACCAACACCTCCAGCTTTGGCTACCAGGCCTTCAAGGGAATTCCCCGCCGCGTTTTCCGCGTGGACGTGCGCGACGGCTCGGAGACGCTGGTCCGTGGGGTGGAGATTGTGGGGACGCCGCTCAGTGCGATGAATAAAATCCTCGCCACCGGCCAGACTCCCGGCATCTTCAATGGCTTCTGTGGCGCCGAGAGCGGTAGCGTGCCGGTGTCGACGGTGGCTCCACCCACACTGCTTCAGGAAATCGAGCTCCAGCGGGTGGTGGAGGGCAAGGACCGTCCGCCGCTGCTCGACAACCCGGCCGCAGTGGCGCCGCGGTGAGTTTTTCCCCTCTCCCAGGAGACGTCACATGCCCGAACGGGCGCTGAACGAAAAAAGCGTGCTGGACGTGCTGAACCGAATTCTCGAAATCGAGCTCGCCGGGGTGGTGCGCTACGCGCACTACTCGCTGATGGTGTTTGGACACGCCCGCATTCCCATTGTCTCCTGGATGAGGACCCAGGCCGATGAGGGGCTGACCCACGCGCTGCAGGCGGGCGAGCACATCACGGCCATGGGGGGCCATCCCTCGCTGCGCATCGGCAAGCTGCTGGAGACGCACCGGCACGACATCGACCAGATTTTGCGCGAGGCGATGGAGCACGAGCAGGAGGGGGTCGACACCTACCGCAAGCTGCTGGAGTTGGTGCGCGACCGGGACATCATGCTCGAGGAGTACGCGCGGAAGATGGTGCACGACGAGGAAGTCCACATCAGCGAGATTGAGAAGATGCTGCGCCGCCCGGGCAAGCTCGAACCGGCGCGCTAGAAGAGTCGGCTCAAGTCCCTGCCCCCCGGGGCTTCAGCCCAGCAGCAGCTGGCCGACGTCAGCGACGGTGCCGGGCCGCGTCGTCCCCTCCAGGGGAGGAAAGGCCAACAGCGGCACCGGCCCCCGGGTGTGGTTGCGCGTCCGGAGGTCCTCCACGTTGCCGTGGTCGCTCGTCACCAGGACGCGCGTGTCCGCTGGCCGGCCGGCAACCACCGCCCGGACGAAGGCGTCAAAGGTGGTGAGGGCCTCCAGCGCCGCCTGGACGTCCTGGGCGTGGCCGGCCTCGTCGGCGGTGAAGTGCTCGAAGAGGGTGAAGTCCATCCCGGCCGCCAGGCGCCAGAAGGTGCTGGCCGCCTCGCCAGGCGTCCGCAAGGGGAGGCGAAGCCCTCGGGCCACGCCCCGCGCGCCGGTGACGTCATGGGCCAGCGCTTGACCGGCGCGCAGGGCGTCCAACGTCCGCAGTGGCACCCCGCCGGCGGCGAAGGCAGCGGTGGTGGCCGAGGGCCGAAGTTTCCGCCGGGCCCGGGCAGGAATGGTGATGTCCGGCGCGCCACCGCCCAGGTGAGGTAGCCCCAGGGCCGCGAGGTAGGCTGCCGGGTAGGCGTTGGCGAAGGTGGCCTGCCGTCCGGACTCCACCAGCCGCTTCACCAGGGAGTGCTTGCTGAGGAGTGCCCGAAGGGGCGCGTCTGGGTAGCCAAGAACGTGCCGACCGGCCAACAGCGGCGCGGGCAGCCCGGTGAGAAGCGCCGTCTGGTTGGAGGCGGACTGGGGGCGCCCGGCCACGCCGAAGGTGGCGTCCACCAAGGACAGCTGTCCCCCCGGCAACGCGGTGCCCGTGCCGTCCAGGAATTGGGAGAGGAGAAACTCCCCTCGGGCCAGAGGGTTGACGTCCGGGTCGTTGAGCCCGACGCCAACGCCGTCCACAAAAAGGAGGGCGACGCGCACGGGGAAGGCCGCCTCCTTTTCGCCCTAGGCGGCCTTCACCACCTTGCCGGCCTTAATGCACCGGGTGCAGGCGAGGACGCGCTGGGTGCGCCCGTCGATGGTGGCGCGGAGCTTCTGCAAATTCGGCAGCGAGCGCGTCTTCGTCTTGTTGTTGGCGTGGCTGACGTTGTTGCCCACCAGCGGGCGCTTGCCACAGATGTCGCACTTCCAGGCCATGACTTCCTCTAGGGGAGACTGAAGACGAAACGAGGGGCCTGCGCATAACCGAATTTCCGTGGCATTGCCAGGCCCCTAGCGTCCACCGGGCCGGCGCTTCTGGCTGGCGCGCTGGACCCGGGCCACGGCTCCCAGGGCCGCAAGCAATTCCCCCTCAATGCCGAGCCCGGGGCACACCTCCCGGCCGGCCCGAAGGAGGCTTGGCCAGGGGGTGGTGGGCGGCGTCCCCAGGGGCTCCCAGGCTGCCTTAGCGGGCCGCGGCAGAAGGGGGTGAAGCGGGGCTGGGACGCGCTGGGGCGCATCCAGCTGCGGGACGGAACGGGCCACCACTTGGCGCCTGGCGAACGGGAGGAGCCGTTCCAGTGCCTCCTCCAGGCGGGCGGCGTGGGCAGACACCAGGGCCGACTCGACGTCTGCTGGAAAGACGGCCGTCGCTGTCACCAGGCGCAGTCCGGCCTCGTCGCTGCGTGCCTCGTGCCGCCGGGCAGGTCCCACTTGGACGAAGTGCGCACCGAGCGGCGTGGCGTCGTCCACCAGGGCGAGTTCCCCAAGGCCTTGGGGAAGCGCGGTGGCGGGAAGCACCCAGTGCACCGCGAGGATGGCATGGGAAGGCGTGGCGGGATGCAGCGCATGGGGCCGGGCTGCGCGGAGTGACTCGGGCACCAGCGGTAGCAGCTCGGCGTCATCCAGCGCGGACAGGACGAAGGCAGCCCGGTGGGTGGCCTCGGAGCCACGCAGGTCCACGCCCACCGGCTGGCCGCCTTCGAGGGTGAGGGAATTGAGTCCAGAGCCGGGGACACTGTCGAAGGGAAGCAGGGTCCCGCCGAGTTCCTCAAAGCGATGGCGTAGCAAGTCTTGAAACCCGGCCAGGCCCCCGGGGAAGTGCTGGGGCCCGGCGAGCAGCTGTCCGAGCGTCCTCTGGACGGCAAGGGGACCCACCGGTTCCCGGTAGAGGAGGAAGGCCGTGCCTCGGGACAAGAGATTCTCGGCCGGGTCGCTGTCCGACAGGGGCACGGGGCTGTCGAGCGCTGGCCAGCGCCGGAGGGCACGCCGCAGTCGCCAGCGGGCCAGCAGCCCACCCGCTGGCAGCGCCTCTTTGCTGCGGAGGAACCCGTCGGTGCTGGTGTGGGCGGTGGCAAGCTGTTTGACCAGCTCGGCCAGATGCGCCCCGCTGGTTGCAAACTCGCGGGTGCACTCGGCCAGCCGGCGCCCATCGTCGAGGGGCAAGTCCAGCCGGTGCCTGGGCAGCACCAGTTGAAGCGCTGGCACCACCGGCCGCAGCGCGCGGGAGACTTGCGTGGTGAGGCCCAACTCGCTGAGCGCGTCCTCGAAAAGGGGCACCGCCCGCGGATGCGGCAGTGGCATGGCCCGCGTCGGCCAGAGGAAGCCCTGATGTGCGTACGCTGCCGGCGGACTGCCCTGCTCAACCCACAGGACGCGGAGGCCGCGCCGGGCGAGGAGCGCCGCGGCGAAGGCTGCGCCGAAGGAGGAACCGAGGACAATGGCCTCGTAGACGCGCGAGCTGGGCGCGGCGGCGAAGCGGGGCTTGTCCGGAAGCCGGGCCATTGTCGAAGGCGGCGTCCCCTCAGCCGAGCCCTGGGTTGAAGAGTGCGAGGCCCGAGACTTCTGGGGGAGCGCCGCCGAGGAGACGCCGTCCCTCCCGCCGCACGGCGCCCGAGGCCAGAAGGCGCACCGCCAACGGGTAGAGTCGGTGCTCTTGCTGCTGAATGCGCGCGCCCAATGTCGCCTCGCTGTCCGTGTCCAGGACTGGGACTGCAGCCTGGGCGATGATGGGGCCGGTATCCGTCCCCTCGTCGACGAGATGCACGGTGCAGCCGGAAACCTTGGCGCCATGCGCCAGCGCCTGGCGCACCGCATGTAGCCCGGGGAAGCTGGGAAGCAGCGCGGGGTGGATGTTTAACACCCCCTGCGGGAAGGCCCGGAGGAAGTCCCCGCCGACAAGGCGCATGAAGCCGGCGAGGCAAACCAGGTCCACCCGGTACGGGGCCAGCGCCTCCACCAGCGCGGCGTCATAGGCGGTGCGTCCCTGGTACCGCTGGTGGGGCAGCACCAGCGTCGGCACGCCCACCTTCTCCGCGCGCTGCAGGGCGAGGGCGCCCGGGGCGTTGGACAGCACCACCGCGACCTGCGCGGGAAAGTCCGGCGCGGCGCTCGCCTCCAGCAGCGCCTGCAGGTTGCTGCCCGTTCCGGACACCAGCACCGCCAAGGCCCGGCGCGTCATGGCAGGACGACCGCGGTGGGCTCTCCTGGCGCGGCTTCCACCCGCCCAACGTCATAGGCCGCCAGGCCCCGACCGCGGAGAAACTCCACGGCGGCTGCCAGGTCCACTGCCGGCAGGACGCACACCATGCCGAGGCCCATGTTGAAGGTAGAAAACATCTCCTCGCGGGAGACGGCCCCCAACCGAGCGATGAGGGGAAAGATGGGCGGACAAGGCCAGCGGGAGGCCTGCAGAACGGCCCGCGTGCCCTTGGGCAGGCAGCGCGGGACATTGCCCGGCAGGCCCGACCCGGTGATGTGGGCCAGCCCGCGGATGTCCACCGCCTCGCGCAGGGCCAGGACGTCCTTGACGTAAATGCGCGTCGGCTCGAGCAATTCTTCCCCCAGCGGCCGCTCGAGGCCCTCCACCCGGTCGTCAAGACTCAAATGGGCCTTTTCCAAAAGCACCCGACGCGCCAGCGAGAAGCCGTTGGAGTGCAGCCCGGAGGAGGCCAGGCCCAGCAGGGCGTCCCCCGGCCGGATGGTGTGGCCGTCAATCAAGCGCGAGCGCTCCACCACGCCGACGCAGAAGCCGGCCAAGTCATATTCCCCTTGGCTGTAGAAGCCGGGGAGTTCCGCCGTCTCTCCGCCGAGGAGCGTGCACCCAGCCTGCGCGCAACCCTCCACCACGCCGGACACCACTGCGGCTGCCTGGTCCACCTGCAGCCGCGAGGTGGCGAAGTAGTCCAGAAAGAAGAGCGGTTCGGCGCCGGAGGTGAGGACGTCATTGACGCTCATCGCCACCAAGTCGATGCCGATGCTGCTGTGGTGGCCGGCGGCGAAGGCCACCTTCAGCTTGGTGCCTACCCCGTCGGTGCCGGCGACCAGGACCGGCTCCCTCCAGCGTCCGGGCGGCAAGGCGAAAAGCCCCCCGAAGCCGCCCACTCCGGAGAGGACTTCCGGCCGCAGCGTGCGTGCCGCCAGAGGGGCGATGCGTTCGACGAGCGCATCCCCGGCGGTAATGTCGACCCCCGAGTCCTTGTAGGTGGTGCCCACCGAAGGAGTCCTTGTACGCCATCCGGGTGTCGGCCGGGGGGGAGGAATTGGCTGCGGCCCGGGGCCAGGGTTGGAGGAGACTAAGGGGGACAGCTGCTCCGCCCCCCCGGGCCCCCTTCTGATGGAACGCCTCCCCAAACTCCTCTTTCGCGGCCGCTATGAAATGGCGGCCTTGGCGCTGGCCGCCCTGGTGGCGGCGCTGCACATTTGGTTTGAGGGGGCGGCCCTTCCCAGTGGAGGCAGCGGGCCAGCCAGCGCACGCGAGGTGCTGCTGCGAGGCCTGGCCTCAGCCGAAGGCAAGGCCGAGGACCTCCAATTTCTGCTGCGGGGCCCGGTGCCGCCGGCGCCGGAGCTGTGGGTGGTGGCCATTGACGAAAAGGCCATCCAGCGCCACGGGCGCTGGCCCTGGCCGCGGGACTTGCTTGCCCAGGGCTTGAAGCGCCTGCAGGCGTTGCGGCCAGTGGCGGTCGGGCTGGACATGACGTTCACCGACGAGGCGCCCGCTGGGCCTTGGGCCGCAGTGCTGGGCGAGGTGGACGCGGCCAGCGAGAAACTCCCCAAGACGGAACGCTCGGCGCTGCAGCCCGTCCGCCTGGCACTGCAGGCGCGGGCCGCGGAGGACCCGGACGCTGAGCTGGCGGCCGCCCTGGCGCCGCCCAGCTTCGTCCAAGGGGTGGAGGCCTACCGCCCCTCGGAGGCGGCGGACTTTGCCGCCCGCGCCGCGGTGGATGCGGAGGTGCTGGCGCCCAAGCTGCTCACCACCTTCCCGATGGCCCACCAGGCGGCGCGCTACGAGGTGCCATGGACGGCCTGGCTGGCGGACCGCTACCGCAGCGCGCAGGCGCCCCTGCGCAGCTTCGTCCGGCCGCAGACGCGCCTTGGCCACTACATGGTGAGGCTGGACCCGGACGGCGTGCTGCGCCGGACGCCCCTCTTTATCCAGCTGGAGGTGCCCCAGGGACTGTTGCCGAGCCTCGAGTTGCAGACGGCGGCGGTGGCCCTGGGCGCCGACGTCGAGGCGGACTGGGACCCGGTGCTGCAGCGGTTGGTGGGAGCCCGGCTGCGGCGTGGGCGCGAGGTGGTGCGCGAGGTTCCGAATGAAGTGCAGGAACCCTACGCGCGCATTCCCTGGCTGGGCCCAGCCTCGGTGGTGCCGACGCTGTCCATGGCGGACGTGCTTTCAGCCGACCCCAGCGCCGCCGTCTTGGCCGGCAAGACGGTGCTGGTGGGGGTGACGCTGGTGGGCTCCTTCGACCAGGTGGTGACGCCCTTTCGGGAGGTGGAGCCCGGCGTCTTCGCGCACGCGGTGATGCTTTCGGCCATTTTGTCCGGACGGTACTTGCAGCGCGGGCCGTGGTTGGTGTGGCTGGAGGTGGCCTTTCTTCTGGGCGGAGCGCTTCTGTTGGGCCGGCTTCTGCCTCGGGTGGGGGCGGGCTGGCGGGTGGGGGTGCCTCTCGCGTTGGTGACTGCCTGGTGGCTTCTGGGGCAGGTGCTGCTTCGCCACGGCATTCAGCTGGCGCTGGTGCTGCCCGCGGCCGGGCTCCTCGCGGTGGCGTCCGCTGTCACGCTGGTGGGCTGGCTTTCCACGGACCGGGAGAAGCTGCGCCTGCGCCGCACCTTTCGCTATTACCTGAGCGAGGCGGTGATGACCGAGATGTTGGAGCATCCGGACCACCTCAAGCTGGGCGGGGAGAAGCGCGAACTGACTGTCCTCTTCAGCGACATTCGTGGCTTCACCGGAATTGCGGAGCGCACCGCGCCCGAGGCGTTGGTGCGCTTCGTGAATGGCTACCTCACTCCGATGACGACGATTGTGTTTGAGGAGGGGGGCACCCTGGACAAGTACATTGGAGACGCGCTGATGGCCTTCTGGGGCGCACCGGTGCCCCAGAAGGACCACGCCCTGCGGGCCTGTCGCGCGGCGATGCGCTTTTTGCAGGAGTTGGAGCAGCTGCGGCCAAGGTGGCGTGCCGAGGGCCTCGGAGAGGTGGAGATTGGCGTCGGCATCAACACCGGGCAGATGGTGGTGGGCAACATGGGCTCCAACGTCCGCTTTGACTACACGGTGATGGGGGACGCCGTGAATTTGGCGAGCCGGCTGGAGGGTGCCAACAAACTATTTGGAACCCGGGTGCTTCTGTCCGAGGAGACGCGCGCGCAGGTGGAGGGCAAGGTGTGCGCAAGGAGGCTGGGGTCGGTGCGAGTGCGAGGAAAGAAGCACCCAACGCAAGTCTACGAATTGCGCCACCTGGGTGCGCCCGCCCCCGCGGAGGCAGAGGCGGTGGCGTGCTTCGAGGCCGGAGTGGATGCCTTCAGCGCCCGGGACTTCGAGGTGGCTGAGAGGCGTTTCCAAGAAGTGTTGCGGCTGTGGCCCACGGATGGGCCGGCCCGGCGGTACCTCGACGAGGTGGGCTTTCTCAAGCTTTCACCGCCCGGGCCGGATTGGGACGCGGCGTCTGCCGGGGTGGTAAGGTAAGGCAATCCGGCCGAAGCGGTGCCAGCTTGGGCAGGCGCCTTCTTTGACCGGACATGCCTCCGCCGAAATACTCTCCTCCACCCTGAATCGACTGGCTTCATGAGCGCCGAGGACCCCCTCTTTCAGCGCTTCGGAAAGGAATTTCCCAAGTCCACCGTCCTCTTCCGCGAGGGAGAGAGCGGAAAGGAGATGTACGTGTTGCAGTCCGGCCGCGTCGTCATCACCAAGAAGGTGCGGGACGAACAGAAGACGCTGGCCGTCCTCGGCCCGGGCGAGTTTTTCGGAGAGATGGCGCTCATCTCCAACAAGCCGCGCAACGCCTCCGCCACGGTGGCGGAGGCGGCCCGGCTGCTGGTGATTGACCCGAAGACATTCGAAGGGATGATTCGCGGCAACTCGGAAATTGCGGTGCGGATGATTAAGAAGCTGGCCGAACGTCTGGCCGACGCCGACGCGCAGATTGAGACGCTGCTGTTGGCCGACCCCGGCAGCCGCGTGGTGCACCACCTGCTCAGCGCCTGTCAGACGCGGGGCCGGGCGGCCGAGGAGGGCGTTGAGATTGACCTCGAACTCCGCGAATTGCCCGGGCTCACCGGCGTCGGCGAGCCCGGCGTGCAAAGCATGCTCGAGCGACTGGAACGGCTGGGAATGGTGGAGCGCAGTGGGGACCGCCTGACGGTGCGTGACACCGCCCGGCTTGACGAATACCTGTCCTATTTGGAAATGCGCTGGAAATTCGGAGAACTCTAACCCTGTGAAGCTCTCCGTCCTCGGCTGCCACGGCGGCGAATTGCCCGACTGCCGCACCACCTGCTTTCTGGTGGATGGGGTGCTGGCGCTCGACGCCGGCGCGTTGTGCGCCAGCTTGGAACTCGACGCGCTGGCCCGCGTCGACCACATCATTCTCACCCACAGCCACTTCGACCACGTCAAGGACCTGCCGCTGCTGGCGGACTTGATGGTGGGCCGGCGAGAACGCCCGGTGACGGTGTGGGCCAGCCGGGCGTGCGTCAAGACGCTGCAGAAAAACATCTTCAACGACGCCCTCTGGCCGGACTTCACCGGCATCCCCTCGCCGAAAAACCCGGTTCTCGAATTGCGAGCCTTCCGGGCGGGCGAGACGTTCCAGGCCGGCCCGTACCAAGTCAGCAGCGTCCTGGTCAGTCACCCGGTGGAGAGCTGCGGCTTCGTGGTGCGTCACGGGGACACCGCCCTCGGCATCAGCGGTGACACCGGGCCGACCGACCGGCTGTGGGAAGTCCTCAACGCCACCCCCAACCTCAAGGCGCTGCTGCTCGAAACCAGCTTTCCCAGCGAGATGCAGGCGCTGGCGGACCTCTCCGGACATCTCACCCCGCGCACGCTGCGCACCGAGTTGGCCAAGTTTCAGCGCAATGGCTCGAGCGTGCTGCTCTACCACCTGAAGCCGGCCTTTGTGACGGCACTCAAACGGGAACTGGCGGACCTCCCGGTGAGGGTGCTGGAGCTGGGAGACAGCTTCGAGTTATAGGCACAGGGGCCCCATGGCCGCCTGGTTCTCGAAGAAGCCGCGCATTGCCCCGGTCGAGCCGGCGGACGTCGAGGCGCTGCGCCAGCAGCCCTCCCGCATGCAGGGCCTGTGGACCAAGTGCGACGCCTGTAACGAGATTATTTACCGCCAGGAAATCGAGCGGAACTGGAACGTCTGTCCGTTGTGCGGACACCACTTGCCCTGGCCGGCACGAGTGCGGCTGCAGACGCTGCTCGACCCGGGAAGCTTCGAGGAAATGGACACCGAGCTTGTGGCCGAGGACCCCTTGGGCTTCTCGGACAGCAAGCGCTACAAGGACCGGCTGCGGACCACCTGCCGCGCGCTGGGGGAGACGGACGCCTTCGTCTCCGGAATGGGCCGACTGGAAGGCCACCGTGTCTCGGTGGGCGCCTTCGTCTTCGAATTCATGGGCGGCTCAATGGGCTCGGTGGTGGGTGAGAAAGTCACCCGCGTCTTTGAAAGGGCCCTTCAACACCGCTGCGCGGCGCTCATCTTCAACGCGTCGGGCGGCGCAAGGATGCAGGAGGGGATTTTCTCGTTGATGCAGATGGCAAAGACATCGGCCGCGCTGGCCCGCTTTCGCAGCGTCCGCAAGCCCTACATCTCCGTCATGCTGCACCCCACCACCGGCGGCGTGGCCGCCAGCTTCGCCTGGCTGGGCGACGTGGTGCTGGCCGAGCCGAAGGCGCTGGTCGGCTTTGCCGGGCCACGCGTCATCGAGCAAACCATCCGACAGAAGCTTCCCGAGGGCTTTCAGCGCAGTGAATTCCTGTTGGAGCACGGGATGGTGGATGCCATTGTCCCGCGCAGAGAGTTGCGGACCCGCCTCGGCGCACTGCTTTCGCTGATGGATTGACCCAGAAGGCCCATGCCCCCGGGCTTTTCCCTGTGCCGTCCACGCCTGAAGAGGCCTTAGCCTTTCTCCACAGCCGCTCCCCCTCGACGGTGGTGCTGGGGCTGGAGCGCATGCGCGCCGCCCTGGCCGAGCTGGGCCATCCGGAGGCGCGCATCCCGGCGGTCCATGTGGCCGGCACCAACGGCAAGGGCAGCACCTGCGCCATGGTGGACGCGGTGCTGCGGGCGGCTGGCTACCGGGTGGGGCTGTACACCTCGCCGCACCTCATTCGCTTCAACGAGCGCATCCGCCTGCAAGGCGCAGAAATTGACGACCCGGCGCTGGGCCGACGGCTGCTGGACGTCCTTCAACGCGCGCCGACGGCCGCCACGCTGACCTACTTTGAGTTGGGCACCCTGGCGGCCTTCTGGCACTTTGCCGAGGAGGGCGTGGACTTCGCCGTGCTGGAGACTGGGCTGGGCGGGCGCCTGGACGCCACCGCCACCTGCGTCTCGCGTGTCACTGCCGTCACGGCGCTGGGCCTCGACCACACCGAGCTATTGGGGGACACCCTGTCGGCCATTGCCACGGAGAAGGCGGGCATCTTCCGCGCCGGGGTGCCGGCGGTGGTGGCCCGCCAGCCGGAAGAGGCCGCGCAGCGGCTGCGCAGCGAGGCCACCCGGGTGGGGGCTCCCCTGGTCCAAGAAGGCATCGACTTCGCCGTGGAGGAGGACGGCGGCGGCAGCCTGGTGTACCGCCATGGCCCGCGGCGCCTTGTGGGCATTCGCCTCGGACTGGCCGGCCGGCACCAGCAGCAGAATGCGGCGCTCGCTCTGGCGCTGGTGGATGAATTGGGGGATGCCGGGGCAGTCATCCCAGAGGCGGCGAGACTTCAGGGCTTGCGCGAGGTGCGCTGGCCGGGCCGCCTGGAGGAGGTGCCCGGCGCTCCGCTGCTTCTGTTGGACGGCGCCCACAACCCCGCGGGCGCCCAGGTGCTGCGCGAAGCGCTGGACACGCAGTACGCCGGCCGCCGCGTCCACCTCGTCTTCGGCGTGGTGAAGGACAAGGAGGTGGTGCCGATGCTGGCCGCCCTGCTGCCCCGCATGGCCTCCGTCACCTTGACGCCGCTGGAGACGCCGCGCGGGCTTCCGCCGAGCGCCTACCTCACCGAAGCGCAGCGCCTCTGCCCGCTGGTGCGGGTGGAGGCCTCCGCGGAGAAGGCGCTGGCCACAGCAGAGGCCGGCGCGGCAGCGGACGACATTCTCCTCATCGCCGGGTCCCTCTACCTGGTGGGTGCGGTGAAGGCTTACCTGGCGGCACGCCAAACGCCCGCAAGCACGGAGGGTTGAAGGAACCCGCACGCAATGCTTGGCGCGCCGCGGCAGCCCCAATACATTGGACGGTTACATGCGCCTGCCGAATGCCCGAGCGGGCTCGCCGCACCCCCCCTCAGTGGATGAGGTGGCGTTTCGGGAGCTCTACCGCAAGAGCGACTACGAGGCGCAAACCCCAGACGGCTGGACGTTGGTGGTGACGCGCTACCAGCCAGTCCCCCAGGGCTTTCCCCAGCCGCTTTTCGGCGAGCCACTGCTGTTGGTGCATGGCTTTTCCCAAAACCGGCACGCGTGGACGAGCGGGGAATTCGTCAAAAACCTCCTCTTCTTCGGGGCCGACATCCACATCCTCGAGTTGCGTGGGCATGGCAAAAGCAGCCTGGAACTGCAGCGCGCCCGCGCCGAAGCGGCCGGCGTCCCCCCGCCCGAGGACCTGGACTACGGCTGGGACATTGACAGCTACTTCCTGCACGACTTGCCGGCCGGCATTGCCGCGGTGAAGGCCGCCACCGGGCGCGCGCGCGTCTTCTACATTGGCCACTCCATGGGGGGCATCCTCGGCTACGGGCACGCCGGGCTGCACGCGGATTTCGAGGGGATGGTCACCATTGGCGCCCCGGCGGACCTCGGACGCGGCTTTCCCCTGCTGAGGGCCCTGGCAGCCTCCGGGCCCCTCTTCGGCCCGGTGGTGGACTTCGCCTTCGGCGCCGTCAACGCCGAGCGGCGGGCCGTGCACGGGCTCCGCCGACTGGCGGCCGGGGCGCTGGGCGCCGTCAGGCTTCCCGTGGCCAAGCGGCTGCAGGACCCAGGCCCCGCGCCGGCCGAGGTGCAATTCAACTACGTCCCGATGGACGACTGGCTGAAGACGCTGGAGCGCCTCATCGCCCGCGCCGAAGTGCACCCGCTGTACGACGCGCTGGCCAGACGGGTGAATTGGCTGTCCAACCCCTCGCGTGCCAGTGGAGCGGACTTGCGATGGCTGCTGCGAGAGGGCGGCGAGCGCGAGCCACGCAAGGTGATTGAGCAGTTTGCGCGGTGGATTCGAGGACGCGAGCTGAAGTGCTACCGCAGCGGGTATGACTTCAAGCAGGGGTTTGCCAACATTGCCGTGCCGATGGCCATCATCTTCGGGGACATGGACCCATTGGCCTCGGTGGACTCCACCCGTAGCGTCTACCGCGCCGCCAAGAGTGACTACCTTCTGTGGCGTCCGGTGAAGGGCAACAGCCACATTGAGTTGACGATGGGGCACGACATCCGCCAAATCTGCTACGACATCAAAAACCTGGTGGAGTACGCCGTCACACACCGGCACAAACCACCGGTGCTGCCTCGCCTGTCCTGACTGCCTGCTTGCCGGGGGGCTCCTTCCTTGGAGGACCCGGGGGTGGAGGGTAGCATTCGAGGACTGTGACACCCCCGGCTGGCAGCTGGCTTTTGCTCGGCGTGGCGCTGTCCGCGTCGGCTACGGCCCAAAGCCCGGCGGCGCTGAATACCATTACCCGGGTGGAAGTGAAGGCCGGGGCGGTGGAGATTACCGGGACGCAGAAACCCAGCTTCAGCACCTTCCCGATGACCGACCCACCGCGGCTGGTGGTGGACATTTCCGAGGCCGTCTTCAGCGGTGTGCCGGAGACGATGGACGTCGCCTCCGGGCATGTGGTGGCCATTCGGACGGCCAGCTATGGCAATGACGCCTCGGCCATCGCGCGGGTGGTGATTGGCTTTGACCGCGAGGTGGAGCCGGACATCCAAAGCGTTGGAAACCGACTGGTGGTGCGTGCCACCCCGGCGCCCACCAGTCCCCTGGTGGCGTCCGCTGCCCCGGTTGCCCCGTCCTCGGCCCGTCCTGCAGTGAAAGTTGCCAACGACGGCGCAAGCCCGCCCCTGACAGCGCCACCGGCTGCGCCCCAAGCCGCCAGTCCTGCCGCCGTACAGCAGGCGCCGCCGGCGGCCACTGCCGCGGCTGCCGACCAGCCAGCCCCGGACGCCGCAGCGGTAGCTGCGGCGGCCGCTGCGGAGAAGCGGCGTCAGGACGCCGCGGCCGCAGCCGAGGCCCAGCGCCGTCAGGACGCAGCGGCTGCGGAGGAAAAGCAGCGGCAACAGGCCGCCGCGGCCGCAGCGGCAGCGGATGAAAAGCGCCGTCAGGACGCGGCAGCAGCCGCCGCCGCGGCCGCGGAAAAGCAGCGTTTGGAGGAGGCAGCCGCCGCCCAAGCAGCCGCGGAACAGCGCCGGCGGCAGGAAGCAGCAGCGGCCGCAGCGGCGGAGGAGCAGCGGCGCCAGGCGGCGGCCGCCGCCGCCGCCGCCGAGGAGGCGCGGCGGCAACAGGAGGCTGCTGCGGCCGCCAGTGCCCGACAGAAGCAACAGGACGAAGCGGCCGCGGCGGCCGCTGAGGAGAGTCGCAAACGAGAGGCCGCCCTGGCTGCAGCGGCGGCGGAGCGCGAGCGCCAGCAGCAGGCGGCCGCGACGGCCGCCGCAGCCGAGGAAAAGCGCCGGCAGCAGGCGGCCAGCGCTGCTGCCCTGGAAGAGCGGCATCAGGCCCAATTGGCGCAGGCAGCGGAACGCGAGCGCAAGCAGGAATTGTTGGCGGCCGCCGCGGCACCGGCGCCGGCGCCGACGCCCGCACCGACGCTGGCCGCGCCCGAGGGTGGGAGTGCCTCCGGGGGCACCGAGGTGGACTCCAAACGCAAGGCGCTGACGCTGGTTGGCTTCGACGGCAAGGTGTCCCGCGTCTACGTGCGCACCAGCGGTCCGGTGCGCTATTCGGTCAGCCTCGACGGCAAAAACACCGTCGTCATTCAGTTGAGCAACACCGGCATCCCGGTGCACAACAACACCCGGATGCTGGACACCGCCTACTTCGCAGGCCCGGTGCTGCGCATCCAGCCCGGGCGCGGGCCCAACAATACGGTGCGGGTGGCCATCACCCTGCGCGACGCCGTGGCGTACGAGACGCATCAGGACGGTAACGAGGTCTCGGTGCAGTTCCGGGCCCCCTAGGGGGCCCCGGGACTTCTCGCCCGCATGGCTTCCGCCCTGGCCGCGTTGCTCGTGCTTGGGCAGTCCGGCCTGTCTTCGCTGGCGCCTCCCGCCCCCAATGAGCCCATCCACGTCCAGGCGGACCAAATGCAGTCCGACGCGGACGCCCAGCACGTGACACTGACCGGCCATGCCCGGCTGCGCACCACCGGGACCATGGTGCAGGCCGACACCGTCTTGCTCGACCAGGACACCAATACCCTCACCGCCACCGGCAACGCCTTCTGCGTCTCGGGCGACCTCGGCGCGGTGGCCCACCAGCTCACCCTGGATTTGAGCACCGGAACGCTCCAGCTGCAGCAGGGACACTTCTTCGAGAAGAAGAAGGTGACGCTCGACCGGCTGCTGGCGGCGCAGAGCGCGACCGAGTTGCAGGGGCTGGGGCAGACGGCCTTGGCCGGTACCGCGGACCGCATCCAGCGAGCGGAAGGCGGTCACCTCCACATCAACAACCTCACCTTCACGCCCTGCGACTGCGAGCCGCGCGATGCGCTACACCCGCACTGGAGCATCCAAAGCGCCTACGCCGACGTGGTGCTCGGCGAAGGCGCCTGGATGTGGTGGGCCATCATCAACGTCTACGGTGCCCCGGTGCTGCCGCTGCCCGTCTTGTACGTGCCGTTGAGCGACCGGAAGACGGGGCTATTGCCCATTCTCCCCAACTATTCGGCCTGGACCGGGTGGTACATCCCGATTCCGGTGTACGTGACGCTGGGGCGCAGCGCCGACATCGAAACCGACCTCGGCTACACCACCGGCGGAGTCAGTCCCAACGTTGGCACCAAGGGGTTCTCGCTGGACACGACGTTTCGCTTCACCCCCAGCGTGGACACCCACGGCACCGCCGAGCTCTACATCGTGGACGACACGCTGCCGCCCCGAGACCCACGCAATGGCTTGGCCTATATGGGAGGCGTTGGGGGAAAGTGGTTCGGGCCGCGGGCGCAGTTGACCAGCCAGATTGTCAGCTACTTGGGCGCAGGCTGGACGACGCGGCTCGACCTCAACCTGGCCACCGACGAAGCGCTGCCGCGCGACTTGGCCACCGACGTGGTGTCCCAAGCCAACCAGTACTTGACCTCGACGTTTCAGCTGTCCCACCGCGCGGCCGACAGCTGGGAGGGGCTGACCCTCAGCTACCGCCAGGACACGCAGCCCCCCTTCAGCTATTCGCTCTTCGGCACGGACACCAACCCGGTGACGGGTGCCCCGGAGCGCGGGCCGGCCACCTTTCAGCAGCTGCCGGAGATTGGAGTTTCCTTTCCGCAGCGCCCGTTGTGGGCGCCCCTCTTCGGCAGCTTGGACATGTCCTACACCCGCCTCTCCCCGCTGACGCAGCTGTTTGGAGATGAAGGGCGCTGGGGCCTTTTCATGCCGGTGGCGCCGGCGGTCAGTACGCCCCCCGGCGTGGTGGACCCGCTGCAGGGGGACGGCATCTACCAGCCGGCGTATGAAAGGCAGGCGCGCGACCGGCTGGACGTCGTCCCCCGGCTGGTGATGACGGTGCCCATCGGGGAGGTGCTGCGCATTCAGCCCTCAGCCTGGGTGCGCCAGGACGTGTACGTGCAGGAGATAAGCGGGGCGGTGGCCAACCGCGGGTATGGCATTGTGGACCTTTTGGTCTTTAGCGAATTGTCGCGCAGCTATGGCGAGGGCCAGGGGGCGTTGAGGAATGCGCTTCAGCCCAGCTTGGAAGTGCGCGACATCCTCGGCGCCTGGGGCGCCGTCCCGGGCCCCCAACCGAGCAACAAGTACGACGCCATTGACTGGGCGGTGGACACCAACCACCGCCTGCAGGGCGTGGTGAAATTTACGGAATTGCTGACGCGGCGAACCGGCGCGCAGCAGTTGGAGTTGCTGCGGGTGGAGGTTGCCCAGGAATTCCTGTCCAGCACGTCCAACGGCCTTTCTGACAGCGTCGCCTCCGCCCGCACCACGCTCGGGGCCTTCAACGCCGGGACCCTCTTCCGCTGGGACAACCAGCGTCACGCACCTGGACTCTTCAGCATTGGCGCCGGGTTTCAGCCGCCCGTCAGCCCGGTGAAGGGGACGCCGCCGGCTCGCTATTCGTTCCACGCGGAGTACGACTTCATCTACCTCAGCACCCTGTACCAAAACCAAAACGGAATCCCGCTGACCGACGAGGCCCAGCAGTGGGTGGGCGGCTCGAGCGCGCAGCGGCGGGGTCTGGACGCGCTGGTGGGCTCGCCCCTTCCAGCCGCCGCCCTGCAAGGCTCGCTGCTGCAATACATCACGCTGACTGGCACGGTGAACTTTCCCTATGGGCTGGGCCTCACCTACTCCGGCGTCCTGTACCCCAACCCCCCGCCATTGCTGCCGACGGCCACCCCCGTCAATTCAGCCCTGGTGGGGACACACGCCTTTTTTGGCCAGCAGCAGTTGGCCCTCCTCTTCGGGCCGGCCTGTAACTGCTGGCAGCTGACTTTGGGTGTGCGGACCCAGCCCGGACTGCCCAATGCCTTCCCCCAGATTTACGTGGACTTCACCATCGCCGGCTTCGGCACCTTTGGAAATTGATGGCGGGCAATTTCACTGGGAGTGACTTGCTGTCCCGCGGAACTTGACCCTAAGGGGGGCGTTGTCGTCGCCTCGACAGGTAGCTGACCGGGGGTGCAGGCGATGTCTGACATCGGCAAAACCATTGGGCAGAGAATCCGGGAGCTCCGGACCCAGCGCGCAGAGCGCTGGACCCAGGAGGACTTGGCCGAGCGGGCCCGCATTTCGGTGTCCTTCCTCTCGATGATTGAAAGGGGGGAGAGGGTGGCCCACGTCGAGACGCTGGCCTCCCTGGCGGACGCGCTGGGAGTGACATTGGCCGAGCTGTTTGTCGCACCGGCCGAGCGGCCCGCGGACGCCCAGGAAGTGCTGCGACCGCTGTCCGAATTTGTCCGGAGCCGCCACCTGGACTCCCGCGACGTGGAAAAGCTGCTGGGCGTGGCGCGGGCGATGTTTGCCGCCCCCAATGGGGTCGCCTAGGCGTGTAGGCCGTGCTGACCCCCGCAGACGAGGGTTGACCCGCCCGGGGACTCGCTCCTAGGGTGTGGCTGATTCGCGAGTCAACCCGCTGCAGGACACTTTGACGCCGTGGCCCCCTCCGCAAAGGCCCTCGCCGCCGCAAAAGACCGGGACCAGGACCGCCGGAAAACCATCCTCCGTGCGGCGGTGGAAGTCTTCGCACGCAAGGGCTACCACGGCTGCCGCATTGCGGACGTGGCGCGCGAAGCCAACGTCGCCTACGGCCTCGTCTACCATTACTTCCGCAACAAGGATGAATTGCTGCAACTTGTCTTCCAGACGGGGTGGGGCGGCTTCGTCACGCGCATTCGCGAAGCGGCGGAGGGCAATGCAGCCTTGGACGCCAAGCTGCGGCGCATTTTCCAGGTGGCCTTTGACGGTTACCGGGCGGACCCGCGGGGCGTGCGCGTGCTGGTGCTGGAGTTTGCGCGCGGGCCCGGGACGGGGGAGGCCAACCGGCGCAGCGCCTTCGCCGAGGTGATGCAGATTACCCGCTCCATGTTTGAGCGCGCCCGCTTCCGGGGCGAGCTGCGCGCGGAGCTCGACCCCTCCCTGTGCGCGGCGATGCTCTTCGGTGCGGTGGAAATGGGACTCACCTCCCTGGTGATGGGGCTCCTCGACGGGCGGGACGAAGCGGTGTTGGCGCGGGCCCAGGCGCAGCTGGCGGACTCCTTCCTGCACGGCACCCTGGCCCCGGAGGCCTCATGGAAGCAGGACCGGTCCGGTTCGCGATTGAAGACGGCCAAGCGCTCCTGACGATTGACCGGCCCGACGCGCGCAACGCGCTCTCCGCCGAAGTGGTGGACGCGCTCGCCGAAGGGCTGCGGCGGGCGGAGGCCGACTCCGCGGCGCGGGTGGTGGTGCTCACCGGGGCCGGCAAGCGCGTCTTCTGCGCCGGCGGAGACTTGGCCTCCTCAGGCCAGGAGGGCTTTCTGGCCGGCCATGAAGCGCGCCGCCGCTATGGGCTTGTACTGGAGCAGCTGGGCGCTTTTCCCAAACCGACGGTGGCCCGCGTGAATGGCCATGCGCTGGGCGGCGGGCTGGGCCTGGTGTGCGCCTGCGACTTGGCGGTGGCGGTGGAGGATGCCGAACTGGGCACGCCGGAGGTGGAGGTCGGGCTGTTTCCGATGATGGTGCTGGCCTGGCTTCAGCGGCACCTGGGGCGAAAGCGAGCGCTGGAAATGGTGCTGACTGGGGCGCGCCTCAAGGCCCGGGAAGCCCTCGGCTGGGGCCTCGTCAACCGCGTCGTCCCGGAGGCCGAGTTGGACAGCGCCACCCAGGCGCTGGTCCGGCAGCTTTGCCAGAAGAGTCAGGCCGTCCTCGCCCTCGGCAAGCGGGCCTTCCGGCAGGCCGAAGGCCTTCCGCTGGAGGCGGCCACCGAATTCCTCGCGGCCCAGCTGTCCGTCAACCTCACCACCGAAGACGCGCAGGAAGGGGTACAGGCCTTCCTTTCCAAGCGTCGCCCCCAGTGGAAGGACCGCTAGGGCATTCAGAAGGAGGCACCAGGCATGGCCGTCCCGGCCGACCGCGTCATCATCACCGCTGCCCTCACCGGCATTCTCGCCAACCGCGACCAATGCCCGTACCTGCCCTACACGGCGGCGGAAATCGGAGAGGAGGCCCGGCGGGCCTATGAAGCCGGTGCGGCGGCGGTGCACATTCACGGCCGCGAGCCCCTCTCCGGTGCCCCCACCTGGGAGGCGGCACACTACGTCGCCATCCGCGACGAGGTGCGCAAGCGCTCCCCCGTCATCCTGAATTTCTCCACCGGCGGCTTCAACATGGGCGTCAACACCCAGCCGGAGAAGCAGGAGCGACTGTCCTACCTCTGGACCAGTCGCCCGGAGATGGCCGCCCTCAACATGGGCAGCATGAATTACGCCAAGTACTCTGCCTCGCGGAAGGGCTTCGTCTTCGACATGGTGTTTCCCAACCCCTTTGCCGACATCCTCTTGGCGGCCGAGGCGATGCGCGAGGGCGGGGTGAAGCCCGAGCTGGAGTGCTTTGACTTGGGCCACGTCGCCAACGCCGAGCCCCTCGTCACCCTGGGCGCGCTGAAACGGCCGCTGCAGTACAGCTTCATCCTCGGCGTGCTGGGCGGCGCTCCGCCGTCGGTGGAGACGCTGGCCGCCATGGCGCGCACGCTGGCGCCCGGCGACACCTGGGAAGTCATCGGCATTGGCAGGGGCCAGTGGCGCCTGGTGGGCGCCGCGCTGGCGCTGGGCGGAAATGTCCGGGTGGGCCTGGAGGACAACTTCTACCTGGACGCCGCCGGCACCGAGATGGCGAAGGGCAATGGCCCCCTGGTGGAAAAGGCGGTGCGGATGGCGCGCGACGTCGGGCGCTCGCCCTTGTCCGCCGAGGAGGCGCGCGCCGCGCTGTCCCTGCCGCAGGCCTGGTGAAGGGCCGGCCCAAGGCTTAAGGGAAGGGAAGGGACAACAGGGCCTCGGGATTGACGTAGAGGCGGTCCACCCGGGCGAGAAAATGCAGGTGCGGGCCGGTGACGCGGCCCGTGTTTCCCACCAGGCCAATCAGCTCTCCGCGCTTCACCTTGGCCCCTGGCTTCACCTTGAAACCGGACAGGTGGAAGTAGCCGGTGAAGACGCCGCCCCCGTGGGACAGCAGCACCGTGTTGCCGGAAGTGTAGCAGTCGCGCACCAGCACCACCGTGCCGTCGTTGGCCGCTGTCACCGGGTCCCCCAGCTGACCGTCGAGGTCCAGCCCGTAGTGCACCGTCTTCTTCTTCCCGTTCAACATCCGTTGGTCACCAAAGCGCGCGGTGACTTCCGCGTCGCGCGGCCGGGCAAACCCTTCCGCAAACAGCCGCGGGCCGAAGGACGTCCGCCAGGCCTTGGCAAAGGCGCGCTGGTCGGCGGCAATGCGGGCCTTCACCGAGGCCGGCGGCGCGATGAATTTTTGGTCCACCGTCAGCTCGCGCTGAGGAAAGTTGCCGGGCTCGACTTCCACCGCCGCGGTCAATTCGATGCCCGCCACCACCACCCGCACCGACAGAGGTCCAGGCGGCTGCTCCAGCGGCACCGCGGCCAGCGCCTCGTGGTGGTCCCCCAGCGGGTAGAAGCGCAGCTTCCGAGCGCCAGCCTTGCCCTCCGGCGTCTCGTCTGCGCCGCGCACCAGCACCAGCAGCACGTCGCCCGGCCGGGCGGTGGTCGGCCGTACCTCAATGGAGGGCTGGCCCTCCGCGCCGCCGGCGCTGGCAGCCAACAGAAGCGCAAGGCAAAGCACGGGGGCGGCGGCGCTGGGCCGCGAGGGTGGGGGCGTCAAGCGGCCTTGCACTGTAGCCCTTGGCACCGGCCCTCGGCCCTGGGACCGGCGCGCGGCGCACTTCACTGTTGCGCCGTCTTCCAGTGCTTGACGCTCCGCGGCGCAGGAGTTTAGGGTCCGCGCCCTCCAAGGGAAGCGGCCCGGTGGCAAAAGCGGGCAGGTTGGAGTGGGAGCCAAGGCACGCACATGAAGGTTTTGGTGGCGGACGAGCTGTCTCCGCGCGGCCTGCAGACGCTGCGCGCGGCCACGGGGCTCTCCGTGGACGTGAAGCTGGGACTCAAACCGGCCGAACTCAAGGGCATTGTCGGCGGCTACCAGGCGCTCGCCGTGCGCAGCGCCACCAAAGTCACGGCGGACATTCTGGAGTCGGCCGGTGCACTGAAAGTCATCGGCCGCGCCGGCGTGGGGGTGGACAACATCGACGTGGACGCTGCCACCCGGCGAAACATCGTGGTGATGAATACCCCCGGGGGCAATTCCATGGCGGTGGCCGAGCTGACCATGGCCATGCTGTCGGCGCTGCCGCGCCAGCTGGTGCAGGCCGCCACCAGCACCAAAGCCGGCAAGTGGGAGAAGAAGCGCTTCGCCACCGGGCATGAGTTGTTTCAGAAGACGGTGGGCATTCTCGGCCTGGGCAACATTGGCTCGCTCGTCGCGCAGCGCTGCCTGGCCTTTGGCATGACGGTGCTGGTCTATGACCCGCACCCTTCCGAGGCCGCCCGGAAGCTGGGCCTGTCGGTGCGCTTCGTCTCGCTCGAGGAATTGGTTCGCAATGCAGACTTTCTCACCGTCCACGTGCCCAGCAACGACAAGACGCGCAACCTCGTCGGGGCCAGCCTCTTCGCGCAGATGAAGAAGGGCACCTACCTCGTCAACTGCGCCCGGGGGGGCATCGTGGACGAGACGGCGCTGGCGGTGGCACTCAAGGACGGCACCCTGGCCGGCGCGGCGATGGACGTCTTCGCGGTGGAGCCCGTTCCAGCCGACCACCCGCTGCTGGCGCTGGACAACTTCCTCGCCACCCCGCACCTCGGGGCCTCCACCGAGGAGGGCCAGCTGGCCTGCGCCAACCAGCTCGCCGAGCAGCTGGTTGAATTCCTGCAGCGCGGCGTCATCCGCAACGCGGTCAACGCTCCGCCAGCCAAGAGTTGAAGCACCGGCCCCCAAGGGCCCTTGTCCCGTTTGGGCGACGTGTCTAGCCTGTGTCTGAAGGCGACGTCAGGCGAGAAAGGCGCTCCTCCCAGAAATGTGGAAGGCGCCATCTGGCGAAGGAAGCGAAAAAGGCGCCCAGGCTGTCTCATGAGGAAGCAAACGCAAGCGGAGACGCCGGGGGTGAGTGACCTTGTGGGCCGGCTGGTGGACGGCCTCGGGGAGCTGCTCGCCCAACACGTCGCCCTGGCCCGGGTGGAGGTCGGCGAGGAAGTGCAGTCGGTGGCCCGGGTCGCCGGCACCGTGGCCCTGGTGACGCCGTTGCTTGTCGTCGGCTACGCCCTTTTGTGTTTGGCTCTGGCCTTCGCCCTGTCGCCCCTGGTGGGCCTGGCAGTTGCGTTGGCCCTGGTGGGGGCTGCCAACCTCCTCGCTGGAGGCATCGGCCTCTGGGCGGTCCGCAACACGCTGCGGCGTCCGCGCCTGGAGGAAACGGCGCAGGCGGTGCGGGAGAGCGCCTCGATGCTGCTGGCTGAAACGCGGGAGGTGACGGGTGTCCATTGAGCCGGCCGACGTGGACAAGGCCCGTTTGCGCGCCGACATTTCCCGCACGCGGGAAGCGCTGGCGGACACGGCCGAGGAGTTGAAGCAAACCGTCCAGGCCAAGCTGGACTGGCGAACCTACGTCCGGCTTCACCCGGCCCTCGCCCTGGGGGCCGCACTGGGCGTCGGGGTATGGCTGGGAAGCCGTCGGCGGTAGGGTACTTCAAGGAAGACGGGCAGCAGTCCTTTTGGAGACAATCGGCATGGACGCACAAACGCTGCAGCAGACTCTCAAGGAGGGGCAGGCCCGCATGGAACAGGGGCTGGAGGAAGCCCAGCACGAGTTGCAGGACTTCAACCAGCGCCTGGTGGACGTCATCAAGCGGCGTCCGGGCACCTGCCTCCTCATCGCCCTCACCGCGGGCTTCCTCATCGGCCGGATGGCGTCGCGCTGATGGCGGCCCCGCAACCTCCCGCGGAGTCCTCGGGGAACGGCCACGCCCCCGGCTTTGCACGGCACGTGGACTCCCTCGGTCGCGTGGCACGCTCCTTCAGCCAGGAGCTGCGCGACACGGCGGCCGACTTCGGCCGGGCCCTGGACATGCGCGGGCGCGTGCAGCGCCACCCCTACCTGATGGTGGCAGCCGCCGCCGGGCTGGGCTACGTGCTGGGGGGAGGCCTCTTCACTCGCACCACGGCGCGCCTGTTGGGCGTGGCGGGCCGCGTGGCCGCCTTGCCGGTGGTGCGCAGCGAGTTGGTTGGTCTCGCCGAGGCCATGCTGTCCGGCGCCACCGCGGGCGAAGACGGCCCGCGGCCCACTTCCAACCAGGACGTGCCCTCGCCCTCCTGACGCTTTTTCACCCCCAAACGCTCCTTCCCCACAAGGCGGAGCGGGAGACGGACATGCTGAACCTCAAGGACTTGCGCAATCTCGACCGGGACGACCTTCTGGACGCCATCGGCCTGCAACGCCGCGGAAACGGCGACTGGCTGGTGCCGACGCTGACGGCGCTGGGCGTAGGCCTCCTGGTCGGCGCCGGCCTCGGACTGCTGCTCGCCCCGAAGCCGGGGACGGCCCTTCGTGAGGATTTGCGCGAGCGGCTGCAAAGTGGGCGCGATGCGCTGTTGGAGCGCGGGGGGACGGCCAAAGCGGCGCGGACGCCGCCGGCGACGTAGCGCTTGGCCCCGCCGCTCCTGCCCTTTGCTGCGCGGCGGACGCTGCGCGTCCTTGGCTTCAGCCTGGTCCAAGCGGCCGTCTTCGGCAGTCTGCTCGGCGCCTTGGTTTCCGTGCGCCCGCAGCCCTCTCCCGGACTGTTGGGCGAGGAGGACGCCCCCACCCCCCGCTGGCGGGCCTTGCTTGGGGCCCCAGTGGACGCGGTGGACCGCTGGGCATACGACTGGCAGCTGCGCGAGCTGGGCCGCCAGACGGAGCCGGCCGACGGGGTGGTGTTGGTGGGCGTCGACGACGAGACGCTGGCCAGCGCCCGGGAGGACCCGCGCCCGGAGATTGCCCAATTGCCCTGGGCCGGCGCGCTGGTGGGCCGGCTGGTGGGGGAACTCGGCCGGGAAGGGGCCTCGGCAGTGGTGGTGGACCGCCGGCTGGTGGAAGGCCCTCCGGCGCCTCCGGCGGCCGACTCCGAAGCGCTGCATGCCCAACTGGAGCGGGCGAAGACGGCAGCTGCCCTCGGCTTTCTTGCATCCGCCGCACCGCCCCCGCCGGTGGTGCATCCGCTTCGCCCCTCGGTGCTGCTGGTGGCCACCGCCACCGATGTCCCCGGCGTCGAGGAATGGGTGCGCCGCATTCTGGTTGAGCGGCGAGCGGCCTACGCCATTCCCGACGGCGCACTGACGCGCCTGTGGGCGGCGGTGGCTTCCGAGGAGGAGGGCCGCGCCGTGGCACGCCGCCTCGGCCTCACCGGGACCGCCGAAGTCCGCGACCTCGCCGCGCAGGACAGGGCCTGGGAAGTGACCGCTGCGGACTTGCTTGTCTCCCTGGCAGAGGTGGAAGTCACCGGACTGGACGCGCTTCGACTGCCGGTGGTGCGCTCACTGCAGACGCCGCCGGTGGCGCTGTTGGCCCCCGGGGTGCGCTTCGGCCACACCGCGCTGGCGATGGACCCCGACGGAAAGGTGCGTGGCGTCTACCACCTGGTGCGCTACCTGTCGCCCCGGGGCCAGGTGAAGCTGCTCCCCTCCCTGCCCTTGGCGGCAGCGCTGGGGGCCCTGTCTGCGCCGCGGCGACTGGCCTACGCCCATGGGAGGCTACAGCTCGCCCCAGGCCACAGCATCCCGCTGCAGCCCGACGGGTACACGCCGGTGCGGTTTGACGCGGCAGAGCCCGGGCGCTCGGGCCAGGGCTCGCTGGCCCGCGCCGTCTCCGCCTGGCGGCTGGTGCAAAACCTCTCGGACGGCGAGGCCGGCGTTCCACTGCACTACCGCAATGACTTTGAAAATCGCGTGGTGATGCTGGCGGACACGGCGGCCTCCACCGCCACCCTGGCGCCGACGCCGCTCGGCCCGGGCGTCACCGCGGCGGCAGTCACCGGGCAGTCCATCGCCAACCTTCTGACTGGCAAGGGCTTCGTCCGGGCGCCGGTGCGCCTGGACGTGTTGGCCACCTTCGCCATGGCCTTTCTCGGGGCCTTTTTGGCCCTCAGCTTCAGCCAGCTGGTCCGCAGCGCGCTGGGCGCTCTTTTGTACATGGCCAGCGCGGCCCTCGGGCTGGCGGCCTACCTCGTCTGGGGACGCCACGCGCTGTTGGCCGACGGCCAGCTGGTGGCCGCCGGCGGCCCGCTGGTGGCCTTTGCCGTCACCTTCCTGCTCACCACCGGTTATGCGCTGCGCACCGAGCAGAAAATGCGGGACTTCGTCTACGGGACGCTGGGCCGCTACGTCAGCCCGGAGACGGCGGCCCAAGTCTTCCGCAACGTCCATCTCATTCGCCCGCAGCGCTGCGAAGTGACGCTGGTGTACGCGGACGTGGAGGGCTTCGCGGCCCTGACTCGCACCTTGCCGGCGGAGGCGCTGGTGGGGCTCCTCAATGCCTACTTCACCTGCCTCACCCACCTGGTCCGCGAAAGCGGCGGCCACGTGGAGTATGTGGGGGATGCGCTGATTGCCTTTTGGGGGGCACCGGTGCGGCTGGAAGCGCACGCGCAGGTGGCCTGCCGCAGCGCCTTCGCCTTCCGCGACGCGTTGGCCCAACAGCAAGCCAGTTGGCAGAAGCGCTTCGGGGCGGCGGTGAGCTGCCGGCTGGCCCTCAACACCGGCGAGGTGGTGGCTGGCGACATTGGCAGCGCCCACAAGTCCCACTATTCGGTGTTGGGCGACGCGGTGTCCTTCTGCGCCCAGCTGGAGGCGGCCAACCGTCACTACGGTACCCAGATGCTGGCCTCAGCCGAGACGGTGCGACAGGCCGGTCCGGGCTTCGTGGTGCGTGCGGTGGACAACTTGGCTGGCGCCGAGCCCGTCTATGAATTGGTGGCCAAACGCGGTGCCGTCCCCGTTGCGTTGACGGAAGTCCTGGCCGGCTGGGACGCAGCGCGGGCCCGCTACCTGGCGCGGGACTTTCAGGGGGCGCTGCCCTTCTTCCAGCGCTTCTCGGCGGTGGACCCCCCCAGCGCCGCCTATGCCGAGCGCTGCCGGCGGTACTTGGTGACGCCGCCTCCGCTGGCGTGGGACGGGCGGGTGGAGACGAAGCTGGCGGCGACTAGCTTGGCGGCGGGCCGAGGAGAATAATCTCCACGCGCCGGTTGAGTTGCCGCCCTTCGGCCGTCTGGTTGTCGCCCAGCGGGTTGGCCGCGCCCATCCCTTGGGCGGTAATTCGGTCGGCGGGAATGTTGCCGTCCTCAATCATCTCCTTGCGCACCGTGTCGGCGCGCTGTTGCGACAGCTTTTGGTTGAAGGCCGGCGCGCCCTTCGAATCGGTGTAGCCTTCAATCAGGATTTTCCGGCCGTCGCTGCGGATGAAGTCCAACAGGGGCACCAAGTTGCGCCGCCCGCCCGGGCTGAGGGCACTTTGCCCGGAGGGAAAAAGTAGCGCTCCCGGTAGGGTAATCACGGTGCCGCGGTCGGACTGGGTCAGCTTTCCGCGAATTTTGGCGAGGGCGGCTTGGGCCTTGGCTTGGGCGGCTGCGGCGGCCGCCCGGTCGGCGTCGAGCTCGGCCTTCGTCTTGCCAAGCTTCCCCAGCGCAGCGGCAGCGGCGGCGTTCTCGGCGGCCACCCGCGCGTTGACGTTGGTCAGGTACTCAGCCTGCAGCGCGGCGAGTTGAAGGTTCGCTGACTGGAGCTGCTCGCCGGCTTGCGCATTGCGCGACAGCGCCTCGGCATATTCCGCCTTGCGCAGCGCGACGTACGCTTTCTCCCGGCCAGCGTTGACGTCCCAGCAGGAGTAGCAGGCCTCCTCCGCCTGGTCCAAGGCCTTCTTTGCCTCGGCCACTTCCACCGGGTTGGTTTCGGCGGCCGGTCCGGCGGAAGCCTGCGTGTACTCCGCCCGGGCGGCAACAAGCTCCTTCGGGGTTTCGGCGCAGGCGGAGGCGAGCAGGCACACCCCAGCAACGGAGGACAGTCTCTTCTGAAACGGCGTCATGTGGGTGCGCCCTCCGGGGACTTTCGCCACGCTGTCCAAGCCCCGGCCAGCCTACCTTGGCCGTGGCGGGCGAAGCCGCTTTGCCCGGTTAGGCCCCCTGGCCGGCAGCTCCGGGCGAAGGCGTCCGGCAGGCCGGCGATGGACTTCGGGGCGCCGCCGAAGAACTGCGGACACCCCGGGCAGTGTCAGGGGTTGGGCGGCGGGCCGAGGAGAATAATTTCCACGCGCCGGTTGAGCTGACGGCCATCAGCCGTTTTGTTGTCGCCAATTGGGTTCGCCGGACCCATTCCTTGGGCGCTAATTTTGTCGGCAGGGATGTTGCCGTACTTGATGATGTCGTTCATCACCGTGTCGGCGCGCTGCTGCGACAGCTTCTGATTGAAGGCCGCCTTGCCTCTCGAGTCGGTGTAGCCCTCGATCAGGATTTTGCGGCCGTCGAGGCGCATGAACTCCATCAGCGGGTCAATGTTGCGCTTGCCACCAGCGGTCAGGGTCGCCTTGCCGCTCGGAAACAGCAGCGCTCCGGGGAGGGTGATGACCGTGCCGCGGTCGGACTGGGTCAGCTTTCCGCGGATTTTCGCCAGGGCGGCCTGGGCCCGAGCCTGAGCAGCAGCGGCGGCAGCGCGCTCGGCGTCGAGCTGGGCCTGTGTCTTTCCAAGTTTGTTCAGCGCAGCGGCGGCGGCGGCGTTCTCGGCGGCTATCCGCATGTTGACGTTTTGCAGGTACTCGGCTTGGAGCGACGCCAGCTGGATGTTCGCCGCCTGCACGTCTTTGCCGGCCTGGGCATTGCGCGACAGGGCCTCGGCGTACTCGGCCTTGCGCGTGGCGACGTAGGCCTTGTCATCCCCGGCGCCGAGGTCATTGGCCTGGTCGAGGGCTTTCCTCGCGTCGGCGACCTCCACCGGGTTGGTCTGAGCGGCGGGTCCGGAGGAGACGCGCGCGTAGGTGGTGCGGGCGTCAGCCAGCTCCTTCGAAGGTGTGGCGCAGCCGGAGGCGAGCAGGCCGACCGCGGCAACCCAGGACAGCTTCTTGCTGAGGGGGGTCATGGTGGTGAGCTCTCCTTACTTTCCGAGCTGCGTCTTCAGGGTCTGAATCTGGTCGTTCACGGCCTGCAGCTGGGCGCGGGTATTCCCCTCGGCGCCGAGCGCCCCGGCCAGCTTGGCGTCCGCTTCGGCCTTGGCCAGCGTCTGGACAGCGCCGTTGTTGTCGCCCGCCTTGGACATCGCCATCGCCTGGTCAAACTCCTTCTTGGCGATTGCGAGCCGCTCGGCGGCTGCTCCGCCCTGGCTACCGACACTGGTTTCGGCATTGGCGATGGCCTTCTGCGTGCCGTCGATTTTCGCCTGGGGGACAGCGGTCGCGCAGCCGGCACTGAGCGCGCTCGCAAAAATCAACTTGCTGAGGTGTCGCATTGGGCTCCTCGTCCGTCGTTTTGGTTTCCCCCACCCAGCGACTCCTGGCCTCGTTTTACCGAGGAGGGGAACGCTCCGTGTGTCTGCCACCTCCCTGGGGGGGCGCACAACACAAATATGTGGGGTGGTGCGTCACCTGTCTGACGCATACCCCGCTACCCGCCGCGGCGCGCCATGCGCCTGCCAGGGGACGCCGGCTGCCACGCCGGCGTCGTCGGCGTTCCTGGCGCCGTCCTTAGTTGGCGGCCTTCACCATCACCACGTCCACGCGCCGGTTCAGCGCGCGGCCGGCCTTCGTCTTGTTGTCGGCAATGGGGCGCGTTTCGCCGAAGCCGACCGAGGTAATCCGGTCAGGCGACACTCCCTGGGCAATGAGGTAGTCCATCACGCCCTTGGCCCTCTCTTGGGAAAGCGTCATGTTGTGGGCCGCGGTGCCGGTGTTGGAGGTGTGGCCCTCGACGACGGTGGGCCGTGGGTCCAGCGCCAGGTACACTGCCAGCGCCGTCAACTCCTGGTTGGCACTGGGTCCGAATTTCGCCGAATTCGACTTGAACAGCGTCTCGCCGCCGATGCTGATGACCAGGCCGCGGTCCTTGTCCTCCACCACGTTGGCGAACATTTTGAGGGTGTTGAGTGCGTTTTGGCGCCGCGCTTCGGCCGCGGCGGCCGCCGCCTGCGCATCGGCAATCTGCTGCTGCGTGGCACTGGTGGCGGCAGAGGCAGCGGCAGCCACGCCCTGGGCGCCCCGTCCTTTGGCGTGGGCGATGGCAATGGTCTCATTCTGCGTCCCCACCAGCCGGGCCGCGGCGTCGGAGGTGTCGCCCACCACTTGGGCGTTCTGCACCTTGAGGTTGGCAAGTTGCGCGGTGTTGTTGGCCAGCGTCTGGTCGCCACTCTTGAGGGCGTCGTTGGCCTTTTGGAGGGCGGCCGCGGCTTGGCCGCGCTCGGCGGCGTTGGCCGGGTTGGTGCTGTTGGCCATGGCCGCATACCCGCTGCGCGCTGCCAGCAGGTCGGGCGAGGGTTCCAGGGTGGTGCAGCCCGCGAGGAGGGCGAGGGCGGCGACGGCGACGGCAAGCGTCTTGGAGGTCTGGGTCGTCATTTTTTCCTCGGTGTCCGGCGCGGTCACTGAGCCTTCAGCGTGTTGAGCTGGGTGGTGGCGGCCTGGAGGTCAGCCTGCACTTTGGCTTGCTTGGCTAGGTTTCCCGCCAGGTTCGCCTCGGCGGTGGCAAACGCAGCCTTCGTCTGCACGTCACCCTTACCCGACTGAGCCGCGGCCAACGCCGTCTGCGCCTTCTGCAAATGCGCCTGCGCCGCAGGCACCTGGTCGGCTCCAGCGGCCTGGGCTGCGGCCACCGCGTCCTGCGCGTTGGTCAGCCACTTGGGCGGGGGACCCTCGGGTGTGGTGGCGCAGCCGCTGATGAGTGCGCCGGCGAGAAGCAACTTGCTGAGGTGTCGCATGTCGGTTCCTCGTTGGTATTCGGTCTCGACGGAGAGGCGGCTGCCCCTCACGGGTTAAACCCTCCGGGTGGAGCGCATGCCCCCCCCGGTCCGCTCGTTCGCCTACCCCGTTCGGGGCCGAACGTCCAGCGTCAACTGGGCCAATTGACGTCCAAGGGGGTCCCCGGGGCCGGCGGCTCCCCGCCTGGGAGGCCCCGGCCATGACGCGGGCGCTCGCCCCGCGCCTCCAGCATTCCCAAAGGCCCCCTTCCGCCGTTGGCCCCGGGCCGGCTTTCAGCCCGGCCGTCCGATGGTTTTAGGCCCACCGGCTAGTCCTCTCGGGCCCCGCGCAAACTTTGCACCGGCGCATCTCCCCCAATGTGCTCGGCGATGACGCGGGTGACTTTTTCTGCCGTCATCTCCGCGTAGTGCACCTCGTCCGGCCAGCCCATCAGTTGGAAGTCCTCCTGCGCGAAGACGTCCTTGGGGCGCTGCCGCTCCTCGCGCACCACCACGTTCGGCCCGAGGTGGCACAGCCCATAGCAGCCCCCGCGCGCCAGCACGCACTTGGCCTGTAACCCTTGGGCCTCCACCGCCTGGGTGGCCGCCGTGAGGACGCGCTCCGCGCCGTTGCGGCGACAGTCGGGACCCCGACAGACGGAGATGCGGTAGCGCGGCACAGCCCTTCCTGAAATGCAGGTTTACGGGTTGCTTCCGCCGGACGGAAGTCCCCCGGCCCGCTGTTGGCCCTCCTCGGCCAACAGCCGGGCGTCATAGCGGCGGACGAAGGGCCAGTAGATGGCAACACTCAACGCAAGCGTGCACAGTTGCAGGGCGACGGCCCGCACGTCCCCGGCGGTGGTGAGGAAGGCGCCCACCGGGGCCGGCAGCGTCCAGGGGACTTCCAGCGTCGGGCGCCGCACCCAGTCCAGGCTGAAGGCGCCGTAGGCCACCAGCGCGCTGAGGGTGGGCGCCAGGACAAAGGGGATGGCCAGGCTTGGGTTGAGGACAACCGGGACGCCGAAGAGGAGTGGCTCATTCACGTTGCACACCGCCGGCAGAAACCCCAGACGGCCGACGCTGCGCAGCTGCGCCGACCGGCAGCGCAACAGCAGCAGTCCCAACGCCAGCGCCGCGCCGGAGCCGCCCTGCCAGACAAACCACAGGTAGAAGTGCAGCGGCGCAATGTGCGGAAGCGCCGCACCGTTGGCCGCGGCGTCCATGTTTTGCACCAGCATTGCCTCCCACAGCGGCCGCAGCGAGGCGCCGACCGCCCCGGCGTGCACCCCCAACAGCCAGAGGCTGCTGTCGAGCAGCACCACGCCCAGGACACCGGGGAGGCTGCCCACCGCGTGCAGCAGCGGCACCGCCGCCAGCTGCAAAAGCCGGATGACGTCCGCGCCCAACAGGTGGACCAGGCAAAACACCAGGCTGACGCAAGCCAGGCACGGCACCAACGCCGACAGGCTGCGCCCCACCGCCTCCGGGGTCCCCGGCGGAAGCCGTACCGTCCAACGGCGGCGCACCAACAGCCGCGTCAGCTCCACGCTGCCCAGCCCAATGGCCAGCGCGGCCAGAATGCCTCCGGCGCCGAGCCGCTGAAGGACGAGGCCGGGCAGCTGCCCGGCCGGAGCCGGCTGCACCGCCGCCACCAGGTAGCTGGCCAAGGCCACCAGGCCGCAGGAGGCCGCGTCCAATTGGTAGCTTTTGGCCAGCGCGTAGGCGGAGGCGAAGGCCACGTACAGGGAGATGGCGCCCCCCAGCACCCGGGTGGGCAGCAGCAGCTGCGGCGCGAAGGGCGCCACCCAAGCCTGAAGCGCGCGCGAGGGCGGCTGGGCGAGGAGGAGAAACACCGAGCCGGTCAACACCAGCGGCAGGGCGCCCACCACGCCGTCGCGGATGGCCAACAGGTGCCGCTGGTGGCCCAGGGTGTCCCCCAGGGCAGCCAGGCGCAGGCGCCAGGGCGCCGGCGCAAACTCTTGAGGGGCATCCACGTCTAGAGGCAGATGCTCCCCTGGGTTGCGCCGAGAACCAAATGGACGCCCAAAGCGGGTGGCGGTGAGAGAAGGCGCAGGGGGACGGGGGAAAGGCGCCGCCCTTAGTCCCGCAGAAACTTGGTGATGGGCACCGGGCCGGAAGTGACTTCGGTGCGCACCGGGTGCGGCGTCCCGCCAGGCAGTTTCAGCTGCACCAGGCCGTCGCCAATGCGGGCATGCTTTTCCGGGTGCTCCGGGGGGCGCTGGGAACTGGGACGCTTCAGCCAAGGGTCCGAGGGATGACTGACGGCGGGCCCTTCCAACAGCCGCGGGATGTCCCAGACGAAGCCGGAGCGGGTGTATTCGCTCGGGGTGTGGCGCCCGGTGTCCATCCGGATGGCGTCTTTCGGACAGGCGTCGACGCACAACCCGCACACGATGCAGCGCAACTCGTCGATGACGAAGTTGGTGGGGTACTTCTCAATGACGCGCGAGTCCGCGGAGTCGTCGCTGGGGGGGTATTCACCGGCTTCAATGTGGATGCACTGCGCCGGGCAGATGGTGGCGCACAGGTAGCAGGCCACGCAGCGTGGCTTACCGTCCTCGCGCGGGACCAGGCGGTGCAGCCCACGGTACCCGGGCGGGTAGGTCATCCTTTCTTCGGGGTAGGAGACGGTGGTGATTTGACTTTTGCCCGTCCGGTTGAGGACGTCGGTGTTGGTGTCCCTCGGGTAGAAGAGGTTCCGCATGAAGTGACGGATGGTGACGGCCAGCCCGTGCACCAGCGTCGGCACGAAGGTGCGCTCGCGAACGTCGGTGGTGGGGTCCTTGCTCGCCTGGTAGTAGGCCATTGCGGTCCGGGGGGCTGCTTTAGTGGTGGGCGGAGGCGGCCGCTGCCGGAAGCGCGTGCCCGTCGGGGCTGCCATGGCCGGCCGCTTCGGGCCCGCCCTTCGCCTGGGTGGTGAGGGTGAGGCCCAAAAGGACGCCAATCTCCAAAAGCCCCACCACCGCCAGCCAGTGCAAGCTTGGGTCGAACAGCACCAGGGCGGCGGAGACGAAGACGTTGAGGAGTGCCAGAGGCAAAAGGATTTTCCAGCCGAGGGTCATGATTTGGTCGTACCGGAAGCGCGGAAACGTCCAGCGCACAATCAGCTGGAACCAGCAAAGAAGGATGACTTTCAGCCCAAACACCATGCCGCAGAAGGCCCCGTACAGCACCGGGTGGCTGTGGCCGAGTCCCTGTGCCAAGGCAACGTCACCGGCAAAGCCGAGGTGCCAGCCGCCGAGAAAAATGGCCGCGATGAGGGCGGACAGGACCACCACCTCGATGAATTCACTAATCATGAAGGTGCCGAACTTCATCCCGGAGTATTCGAGGAAGTAGCCAATAATCTCGCTCTCGCCCTCCGGGACATCAAAGGGGGCCCGCTTCGTCTCAGCAAACGAGGCGGCGAAGAAAAGCAAAAAGCCAAGCGGCTGAAGGAAGATGCCCCAGGCCGGAAGGCCGAAGTCCACCCCGAAGAGGCTGCCTTCCCACAGGTATTGGGCCTGGCCGGTCCCGGCGGCCGCCGAGCCAATCAGGACCGGCAGCTGCACGGTGGAGAAGGCGACCATCATCCCCACCAGCGACAGGCCGAGGGCCACTTCGTAGCTAATCATCTGCGAGGCGGCCCGCACCCCGCCGAGCAGCGCAAACTTGCTGTTGCTGGCCCAGCCGGCCAGCGAGGTGCCGTAGACGGCCAGTGAGGCAATGGCGAAGACGAAAAGCAGGCCGAAGTTGGGATTGGCCACCTGGGCCGAGACGACGTAGCCGGACACCGGGACGCTGGGGCCGAAGGGGATGATGGCCGCCAGGGCAAACACCGGCGCGAAGGCCAGCACCGGCCCCAGCCAGAAAAGAATGCGGTCCGGGTCCGCCGCCTTGGGCCTGGTATCTTCCTTGAAGACCATCTTCAGCGCGTCGGCCACCACGTGGGGCAGGCCGCCAAAGGAATGCTTCTTCATCCACGCCGGGCCGATGCGCGCCCGCTCCGGGCCGATGCGGTCCTGGGTGAAGGCGCTCCACTTGCGCTCGGCCACGGTGAGCAGCGTGGCCAGCACCATCACGAAGAGCAGCATGTTGAAGAGGAGGGCGCTTAGCCAGGCGAGGCTGGGGCTTCCGATGTCGCACAGCTGCCAGCCGAAGAAGGGGCAGGCGGCGGCCAGCCAGCCGCCCAGCCGGTACTGCAGCCAGCTGAGGGCAAACAACACCCCCGGGATGAAGAGGAGCATGGCGAAGAGAATTTTGAGGGTGCGGCTCATGGCGCTGGGGCGTCCTCGTCTTAAATGCCGCGGACCCGTGGCACACCGAATTCCCGGTAGCCGGGCGGCCGGCCATCGGCGGCGGTGGGCAGTGGCTGCAGGCCGCGGGTCGTCTTCAGCGGAGGGGCTTCCTTCTCCCAGGCGAACCCCGAGAGTTGCGGGACTTTAATCGACAATTCCCGGAAGACGTCCTGGGCGGAGGCGTAGGTCAGGGGGAAGCCGAATTCCCGCATGATGTCCACCGCCCACTTCCAGTGGCTCTGCGTCGCGCCCCGGGGCGGGTAGGCGCGGCGGAAGCGCTGCACCAGGCCGTCCTCCTGGACGAAGCTGCCTTCGTCCTCGACGTGGGTGGCGGCCGGCAGCACCACGTCGGCCGCTTCGGTCAGGGGCGAGGTGTTGGTGGCCTGCACCGCGATGAATTCCACCTTGGGCAGCGTCCGCGCAATGTCGGCGTCACCCGCCGGCACTTCCGCCCCCAGCACATAGAGGGCCTTCACCGCGCCTGCTTCGATGGCCTTCAAAAGCGCGGAGAAGGGCAACAGCGCGAGCCCCAACCCGGACGCAATCCACTCCAGTCCCTTGCGGTTGGGGTTTTTGTCGGCTCGCATCAAGAAGGCGTCCTTGTCCCCGTCGGGACGGCCGCCGAGGTACAGCTGCCGCACCCCGAGGGCATCCTTGGCGAAGGTGAGGCCAGCCAAAAGGTCCTCGTTGCTGCACAGCGGCGACACCAGCACCGCCAACTCCGCCGTTCCGGCCATCGCCTTCAGCTGCAGGGTGGCCCGCTGGAGCGCCTCGGCCGCAGTCACCTCGCGCCGGTCCTCGGCGCGACCCACCGTTGGTTGCGGGACCCGCCCCAGGTTGAGCGGTTTGTAGGAAAGTCGCCCGGCATCGCACATCCAACTCTGGTTGATGGCGTCATTCTCCCGCGGCCGGTAGCGGTAGCTGTCCTGTCCCAGGAAGTCGACGTAGATGTTGCAGCCGCGCGAGCAGCCGGTGCACACCGAGGCGACGGTGGACAGAAACCAGCTGCGAGCTCGAAAGCGGAAGTCGCGGTTGAGCAGCGCCCCCACCGGACAGATGTCCACCACGTTGCCGGAGTAGTTGCTGGTCAGCTGCTGGCCTGGGTAGACGTCGATGTATTCCTCGGAGCCGCGGGAAAACATCCCCAGCTGCGGCTCCTTCGCCACTTCGTCCATGAAGCGCACGCAGCGCGTGCACTGGACGCAGCGCTCCTGGTCGAGGACCACCAGCGGGCCAAGCACCTTGCGCTTGTCCCGGAGGAGTTTGCCGCCCTCCAGCCGAGAGGGTTTGAAGTCCACGCGCTGGTAGTAGTCCTCGAGTTTGCACTCGCCGGCCTGGTCGCAAATGGCGCAGTCCACTGGGTGGTTGAGGAGGAGAAACTCCATCACCGAGCGCTGGCTCTCCGCCACCCGCGCCGTGTTGGTGCGCACAGTCATCCCCTCCTGGAGCGCGGTTTGGCAGGCCGGGACCAGCTTGGGCGAGGTGCTGCTCTCCACCAGACACATTCGGCAGTTGGCGGCGATGCTGAGGCGGTGGTGCCAGCAGTAATAGGGAATGTCGGCCCCAGCCGTCTTGGCCGCGGTGATGAGGTTGGTGCCCGGCTTGGCGACCACTTCTTTGCCGTCAACGTTCAGGGTGATGAAGCCGGGATGCTTGGGCGCTGGCCGTCCCGGCGCCGCCGGAGGCGGCGGGGGCGCAGCCGGCTTGGGCTGGTCGTCGCTCACTGTTCCACCTCGCCGCCAATCATGTTGATGGTGTCAAAGGTGGGAATCAGGTCCGCAAGCAGGCGCCCCTGTACCAGCCGCGGCAGCCCGGAGAGGAGGGCGAAGCCCGGCGCGCGGACGTGCACCTTGTAGGGTCGTCCCGAGCCGTCGCTCACCAGGTACCAGCCGAGCTCGCCGTTGGCGGCCTCGGTGCTGTCGTACACCTCTCCGGCCGGGACCGGCACGCCCTCCATCACCAGCTTGAAGTGGGCGATGACGCCCTCAATCGTCCCGTACACCTCGGACTTGGGAGGAAGCGCAATCCGCCAGTCGTCCACAATCACCGGTCCTGGAGGAATGTCCTTCAGTCCCTGGCGGACAATGGCTTCGGACTGCTTCAGCTCCTCCATCCGCATCAAGTAGCGGTCGAAGTTGTCGCCGTTTTTGCCCACCGGCACGTCGAAATCCATCTTGTCGTACACCCAGTAGGGTCGCGCCTTGCGCACGTCATAGGGCACACCGCAGGCCCGGAGACAGGGGCCGGTGAAGCCGAAGTCCAGCGCGTCGTCGGTGGTGATGACGCCGACCCCCAGCATCCGGTCGACGAAAATTCGGTTGGCGCTGAGCAGCGTGTCCATTTCGCCAATCAGCTCATGGCACTTGTCCAGCGTCTTCAGCACCCGCTCGGTCCAGCCCTCAGGCAAGTCGCGGTTGAGGCCACCCACCCGGCCGAAGCTGGTGGTGAGCCGCGCCCCGGTCAACTCCGTCACCCGGTCCATGACCAGTTCCCGTCCCTCGATGGCGTAGAGGAAAGGGGCGAAGCCGCCCAACTCCAGGCCAATGCTGCCGACGCAGGTGAGGTGGTCGTGAATGCGGTGCAACTCCGAGGCGATGACGCGGATGTACTGGGCGCGCTCGGGGATGGTGATGCCGGCCAGCTTCTCCACCGCGGCGAGGAAGCCGAAGTTGTTCATCAACGCGCTGACGTAATTCAGCCGGTCGGTGTAGGGCAGACACTGGTTCCAGGTGACGTTTTCGCAAGACTTCTGAAAGCCACGGTGCAGAAACCCAATCTCCGGAATGGCGCGGACGATGGTTTCGCCCTCCAATTCAATGCGGGTCCGCACCGTGCCGTGCATCGCCGGGTGGGAAGGGCCCATGTTGATGAGCATCCGCTTGGTGTGGAGGTGCGCTTCCAGTTCGCCCTCCTCCGGCGGTGGCCCTGCGGGGTGGTTTCCGTCTGCCATGGTGGGGTGTCTTCCCAAAACGGGGGGACGAGGAGGAAGGGACAGGGGGCCTTCAGCCGACGCCAGAGGTACCTGGGCCGCGGAAAATGTCCTCGACGGGACGCTCCGGAGTCAGCGGCTGCCGGCCGCGCAGCGGGTAGTCCTTGCGCAACGGGTGGCCTTTGAATTCCTCGTACATCAGAATCCGCGTCAAGTCCGGGTGGCCCAGAAAGCGGATGCCATAGAAGTCCCAGACGAAGCGCTCCCACCAGTTGGCGCCCTGGTAAACGCTGACCAAGCTGGGCACTTCCGCCCGGTCCTCCGTCACCCGCACTTTGAGACGCAGGTGTTCATTCCGTTTCAGCGAATAGGCGAAGTACACCACCTCGAAGCGCGGCGTGTTGTCCGCCAGCTGCAGCCGGTCCACGGCGTCAATGGAGAGGAACAGCTTGAAGGCCAGCTCCGGGTCGCTCTTCACCAGCTGCGCCACCGCCACCAGCGCCTGTGGTTGCACCACCCCCCAGTGTCCACCCGTCCTGTCCACCGGGCGCTCGGCCAGGGCATCCGGCAGCACTTTGGCGATTCGGTCCAGCGCGAAGGCACTCATCGGTGGCGCAAACCCCAGGGGGAGCCAGACAGCGTTGGTGCTAGCTAAGGACGGCCCTTTTTAGCCGCCCGCGCGGCCTGGCCCTGGCTTCTACTGGCCTCCTCCCGTAGGCGTCAACGATTGGAGGGCACGGCCGGGGGGCGGGTTGGCCCAGCCCAAGAAGCACCTCTTGTCGCGGAGGCCAGAAGCGCGCGCTACATAGTACAAGGACAGAAGCGGCCAAGCCGCCCGGACACAAGGGAGTCCCCCAAGGGTTGCTATGAAGGAGTTACGCCGCATTGCCGACGCCTGGCGCGAGCTGCAGAAGCGCGGGCAACCGGCGCTGCTGGCCACGGTGGTGGAGACGCAGGGGTCCACCTACCGGCGCCCGGGCGCCCGGCTGTTGATGTCCGAGGACCGCTGGCTCGCCGGTGGAATTAGCGGCGGGTGCCTCGAAGGGGAACTCCTCAAGAAGGCCTGGTGGCGAACTGCCGAAGGGCCGCTGGTGGTCAGTTACGACTCCACCACCACCGACGACGAAGTGTCGTGGAGCTTCGGCCTGGGCTGCAATGGTCGGGTGGAAGTGCTGCAGGAGCGCGTCGGGCCAGAGAGGACTCCCACCCACCCGCTCGAGTTTCTCTTGCAGCGTCTCCAGGCCCGCCGGCCGGGCGTGCTGGCCACCATCTTTCGCGCGGCACGCAACAGCGGCGCACGGGTTGGGCAACGCCTTGTCCTCGACGAGACGGGCGTCCGCTCCGACATCGCCGACACCGCGCTGCGCGAGCGCCTGCAGGCCGACGCCGCCGATGCCCTCTCTCGGGGCCGCACCCGGGGACACCGCTACGGCAGTGGCCAGGCCGCGGTGGATGCGCTGGTGGAAGTGGTCAAGCCGCCGCGGCCGCTCGTCATTTTCGGCAACGGCCAAGACGCCGTGCCACTGGTGCGCCTGGCCGCCGAGCTCGGCTTTTCCACGACGCTGGTCGCCAACCGGCCGAGTGGGGTGCCGGTCGACGCCTTTGCCGGCGCCGACCAGCGCCTCACCGCAACCCCGGAGACGGTGGCAGGTCGCGTCACTCTGGAAGAGGAGTCCGCCGCCATCATCATGACGCACAACCTCGCGCACGACCGGGGCTTCCTTCGCTTTGCCTTGGAGTCCGGGTGCGCCTACGTCGGCGCGCTGGGGCCGAGACTGCGGACGGAACAAATGCTGAGCGAGTTGGCTCAAGGGGGCTTTCGCCTCACCGAAGCCCATCGCGCGCGGTTGCACAGCCCGACTGGGCTGGATGTCGGCGCCGAACAGTCCGAGGAAATTGCCCTCTCCATCCTTGCCGAGGTGCTGGCCACGGTCTCGGCGCGGGAGGGCGGCAGTTTGCGGCAACGGGCTGGCCCGATTCACCCGCGGGGCGAGCCTTCAGGGGGCGTCTAAGGCGCCAGCTGCCCGGCGAGCTGCGCCAGGCTGGCCAAGTCGTGCGCCGGAAGAAATGCGTCCAGGTGGGGCAGCGCCGCCTGCATACCCAAGGTGAGAGGCTGGTAGTCCGGGCTTCCCAACAACGGGTTGAGCCACACCAACCGCGCCGCGCGGTGGTGGATGGCGGCCAGGGCCTCGCCCAGCACTTGCGCGTCGCCCGTCTCCCAGCCGTCGCTCAACACCAGGACGATGGTGTTGCGGTCGAGCAGCCGGGGCCACCCCGCTAGGAACGCCTGCAGCGACTCGCCAATGCGCGTGCCTCCATTCCAGTCCCGCACCTGGGCCGCCAGCTCTCCCAGGGCCTCGCTGTAGCCGCGACTGCGTAATTCTTGGGTGACGCGGGACAGCCGGGTAGCGAAGAGGAAGGTTTCCACCCGGGCGAAGCTGTGCTGCAGCGCGAAGAGGAACTGCAGAAACAGCCGCGCGTAAAGGTCCATGGAACCCGAGACGTCGGCCAGCACCACCAGTTTGGTGCGCCGGACTTTGCGCTGGCGGAAGGCCAGCTCCGCCACTTCGCCCCCCGTCTTCACACTCAGCCGCAAGGTGCGCCGCAGGTGGGGCCGCTCGCCCGCTCGGGCCGGCTCCCAGCGGCGGCTGGGACGCAGCGCGAGGCGTCGGGCCATGCGGCGCGCCGCCCGCGTCACCTCCGCCAGGGACTCATCCTGGAAGGTGCCGAAGTCCGGCGTCCGGAGAGACTCGGCCGCACTGGGGGAGGGCACCAGCGCCTTCTCGGCCTTCGTCTCTTCGCCCTCCCCCCGCATCCACCGCTCGAGCGAGAGCGACCCGCGTTGGGGCTTGGGGACGGGGGCCTTGCGGCGCAAAAAGGCCGCGTTCAGCCCGTCGGTCCCTCCAAAGAAGGCCCCGAAGGCCTCCTCAAAGGGGCCCATGTCCTCGACTCGGTGGACCAGGACAGTGCGCAGCGCGAGGCGAAATTCCTCCCGGTCCAGCACGTCCACCAGGCCCAGCACCCGCGCCGCCTCCAGCGTGTCGCCGGGCGTCGTCGCCAGGCCCTGCTCGCGCAGCTGCCGGCAGAAGCGCGCGGTGTGCAGGACCAGGTCCGAAGGTGGAAGGGCAGCCGTCATCCTCTAAGGCGAACAGAGGGCCGGTAGTTCCCCTTGGGCCAGCCGGGTGGAGAGCGCCCGGAGGTCCGTCTCGTCCTTCAGAAAACAGCCCAGCGTCTCCTGGACGAGCGAGGCATCCAGCGCGGTGGCGTGCAGGGACACCAGGGCCGCGGCCCAGTCCAGTGACTCGGCCACCCCGGGCGTCTTTTGAAGCTTCAGCCGGCGCAGCGACTGCATGAAGGCGGTCAGTTCCCGGGCCAGCTTCTCGGAGATTCCCGGCACGCGGCTGCGCACAATGCGCAACTCCTTCTCCAGAGAGGGGTAGTCAATCCACAGGTAGAGGCAGCGCCGGCGCAAGGCGTCGGAGAGGTCCCGGCTGCGGTTGGATGTCAACACCACCGCCGGCCGCTTCTCGGCACGCACCGTGCCCACTTCGGGGATGCTCACCTGAAAGTCAGACAGCACCTCCAGCAAGAAGGCCTCAAACTCCTCATCGGCGCGGTCCACCTCGTCAATCAGGAGGACCGGGGGGCGCCCCTGGTGGGTGATGGCCTGCAACAGCGGCCGCTTGAGGAGGAAGGCTTCGGAGAAAATGTCCGCCTCCCGCTGGCCCAGCGGACGCTCGCTGCGCTCGTCCAGTTTGATGTGCAAAAGCTGCTTCGGGTAATTCCACTCGTACAGCGCGGTGTTGGCGTCCAGACCCTCGTAGCACTGCAGCCGGATGAGGTCGCCGTCGAGGACTTTGGCCAGCACCTTGGCGATGTCCGTCTTTCCCACGCCCGGGTGCCCTTCGACGAGAAGCGGCTTGCCCAGCGTCGTGGCCAGGTACACCGACGTGGCCACCGCGCGGTCGGTGACGTAGCCCTCGGCTTCCATCAACTCCTGGATGCGGCGGATGTCTTCGCGCATGGAGGACAGACTCACACGAATAACCCGTCTCCCCCAAGGACAAGCCACCCATGGCCCAAAGGGGGAGGAAGCGGGAAGTGGGGACGCGGGCTTTTCAGTCCACCAGCGTGTCGTAGCCCGTCCCTTGAAATTCGAGCAGGCACAGGCCGTGTCCAAAGGGGTCCGCCAGGTTGGCCATGCGCCCCCAAGCCCGCACCTGCACCGGCCGCTCCAGGGTGGCCCCGCAGGCCAGCGCCCGGGCCACCGCCGGGTCCAGCTCGGCGACGACCACGTCCAGGTGGACCGGCGTCCAATGCCGCGCATAGCTGCGCAGCTGGGCCATCGTGGGGGAGGCCTGTGTCCCCGCGGCGTTGGCCAGTACGTCGATGGGGGCGGCTGCCCCCAGCAGTTCTGCCCAGGCATTGCCCTGGCGGCGGCCGGGGCGAAGGCCGAGGGCGCGGCAGTAGAAGTCCAGCGCGCGGTCGACGTCGTCCACATCCACGCAGATGCGCAGCTGGACGACGTCCGCCGACTCCGGCTTCATCGACTCCTCAGCCGGCGGCACGGCTCGCTGCCCGGGCAAGCGCCCGCCTGGCGACGGTAACCGCCAGCGCGCGCCGGTAGGCCTCGGGCATCTGCGCGTCCGAGCGAAGCTTCAACCCCTCGGTGGCCCTTTGGGCGGCCGCGCTGAAGGTGGCTTCGTCCGCAGCCTTGCCCACCAGCGCCGTCTCCACCGCGGCCGCGCGTTGGGCCTTGGTCCCCAGTCCAGTCACCGCCACCCGTGCCTTCGTCACCTTGCCTTGCACCAGGGTGAGTTGGGCGGCCACGCCCACCACCGCATAGCGAGAGGCCGGGTGGGGGTATTTCTCGTACGCGCCGACTGAGCCCGCCTCCGGTTTGGGGAAGCGCACCTCGGTCAGCAGTTCCCCTTGCCCCAGCGCCGTCGTCATCAGGTCCAAGAAGAAGGCGTCGGCTTGCAGGGTGCGCACCCCGTGAGGCCCGAGTGCCACCAACTCCGCGGAAAGGGCCAGGGCAACGGCCGGGAGGTCCGCGGCGGGGTCGGCGTGCGCGAGACTGCCGCCCAGGGTGCCGAGGTTTCGTACCTGGGGGTCGCCAATTTGCCCCGCCGCTTCGGCCAGCATCGGCAGCGTGGCCTGCACCAGCGCCGAGGTGGCCACCACCGCGTGGGGCGTGGCTGCCCCCACCCACAGACTGCCCTTCTCCTCGCGAATGCCGGAGAGGCCGGGAATCCGCCGCACGTCGATGAGGTGGCGCGGCTGGGCGAAACGCAGCTTCATCAGCGGAAGCAGAGAGTGGCCGCCGGCGATGAGTTTGGCCTCGTCGCCGTATTGGCCAAGCAGCGCGACTGCGTCCTCGGCGCTGGAGGCCCGGTGGTATTCGAAGGGCGCTGGGTACATGGCTAGCCCCTCCCCTTGGCGCGTGCGTCCTGCACCGCCTGCCACACCCTGGCCGGGGTCAGGGGGATGTCCAGGTGGGTGATGCCAAAGGGCGCGAGCGCGTCCAACACCGCGTTGGCGACCGCCGGCGTACTGGCAATGGTGCCGGCCTCGCCCGCGCCCTTCACCCCCAAGGGGTTCACCGGCGAGGGCGTCACGGTGCGGTCGGTTTCAAATTTCGGCAGCTGGTCGGCTCTCGGGACGCCGTAGTCCATCAGGGAGCCGCTGAGAAGCTGAGCGTTGTCGTCGTAGCTGGCCCATTCCCAGAGGGCCTGGGCGGCGCCTTGGGCAATGCCGCCGTGAAGCTGGCCGTCCACAATTTTGGGGTTGATGACGTTTCCCACGTCGTCGACGGCGACGTAGCGCAGCAGCTCCGTCTTCCCGGTGGAGACGTCGACCTCCACCATCGCGATGTGCGTGCCGAAGGGGAAGGTGAAGTTGGACGGGTCATAGAAGCTGGTCTCCTCCAACCCCGGCTCCATGCCGGCCGGCATGCTGTGGGCGAGGTACGCGGCCAGGGTGACTTCCGCCCAGGCCTTTCCCCGGTCCGGCGCACCCTTCACGCTGAAGCGCCCATTTTGGAATTCCACGTCTTCCGGCGCAGCCTCCAGCAGGTGGGCGGCGAGTTTCCGCCCCTTCGCCTTCAGCTTCTGCAAACTCATATGGATGGCGGTGCCCCCCACCGCGCCGGAGCGGCTGCCGTAGGTCCCCATACCGAAGGGGATGCGGCCGGTGTCGCCGTGCACAATTTCCACATCATCGATGGGGATGCCCAATTCGTCGGCCACCAGCTGGGAAAACGTCGTTTCGTGTCCCTGACCGTGGCTGTGCGAGCCGGTCAGGACGGTGACTTTTCCCGTGGGGTGCACGCGCACCGTGCCACTTTCATACAGCCCGGCCTGCGCGCCGAGGGAGCCCACCACCTGCGAAGGCGCGATGCCGCAGGCCTCGATGTAGCTGCTGATGCCCAGCCCCAGGTATCGGCCCTTTGCCCTGGCCTCGGCCTGGCTCTGCCGAAAACGTTCATAGCCGACCATCTTCAGCGCGCGCTCCAGCGTCGGGGCGTAGTTGCCGCTGTCATAGACGAGGGCGACTTGCGTCTGGAAGGGGAAGCGGTCCTTGGCGATGAAGTTGCGCCGGCGCAGCTCCGCCGGGTCGATGGCCAGCGAGCGGGCGGCAATGTCCATGGTGCGCTCGAGGAGGTAGCACGCCTCGGGCCGTCCGGCTCCGCGGTAGGCGTCCACCGGGGTGGTGTGGGTGAAGACGCCGTCCACTTCGCAAAAAATGGTGGGAAAGTCATACACCCCGTTGAGCAGCGTCCCGTACAGGTAGGTGGGTACCGCCGGGGCGAAGAGGGTGAGGTAAGCGCCGAGGTTGGCCACCGTCTTCACCCGCAGCCCAAGGAGCTTGCCCTGGCCGTCGAAGCCCATTTCCACGTCCGAGTGGTGGTCGCGGCCATGAGAGTCGGTGAGGAAGCTTTCGCGACGCTCAGCCGTCCACTTCACCGGGGCCCCGAGGCGCCGTGCCAGCCAACTGACCACCACCTCCTCGGGGTAGATGAAAATTTTGGAGCCGAAGCCGCCGCCCACGTCCGGGGAGATGACGCGGAACTTCTGCTCCGGAATGCCCAACACGAAGGCCCCCATGATGAGGCGGTGGACATGGGGGTTTTGTGACGTCACCCACAGCGTCAACTCGTCGGTGGCCGGGCTGTAGCTGGCCGCGCAGGCCCGCGGCTCGATGGCGTTGGCAATCAGGCGCTGGTTGACCAGTGTCACCTTCACCACCTTGGCGGCACCTCGCAGTGCGGCGTCGGTCTTGGCCTTGTCGCCAATTTCCCAATGGAAGCTGCGGTTGGAAGCTGCGTGCTCGTGGACTTGGGGCGCGCCCGGGACCAGCGCTTTGAGGCCGTCGGCGACCGCCGGGAGTTCCTCGTAGTCCACCGCCACCAGCTCCGCGGCGTCCCGGGCGGCATAGGGCGTATCGGCCACCACCACCGCCACCGCCTCGCCGACGTGACGGACGCGGTCCACCGCCAGGGGGCGATGGTCGGTGGTCTTCAACTCTGGAAGCAGCCAGCCGGTGGGAATGGCATTCACCCCGGCTTGGGCCAATTCCTTCCCGGTGACGACGGCCCGCACGCCAGGGAAGGCCAGCGCTTTGGCAGCGTCAATGGCGCGGATGCGGGCGTGCGCCAGGGGGCTGCGGACGAAGACGGCATACGTCATTCCCGGCAGCTTGACGTCGTCGGTGTAGGTGCCACGGCCGGTGAGAAAGCGCGGGTCCTCCCGCCGCTTGAGGCTTTTGCCAAACATCCGCTCGACGTTGCCCGCTTGGGTGGCCATGCGCTTTTTCTTTCCTTGAAAAACGAAGGACGACTGCGGCGCTAGCTGGCGCGGCGGGCCGGCGCCGGGCTGGCCGGTGCGTCGGCCAGCTTTTTCGCGGCGTACTGCACCGCCTTGACGATGTTGTGGTAGCCGGTGCAGCGGCAGAGGTTGCCCTCCAGCGCGGCGCGGATGGCGTGCTCGTCCGGGTGAGGGTTGGACTGCAAAAGCCCATAGGCCGCCATCAGGATGCCCGGGGTGCAGAAACCGCACTGCAGCCCGTGCTCCTCCCAGAAGCCTTCTTGAAGCGGGTGCAGCCTTCCCTCGTCGGCCAGCCCCTCGACGGTTTTCACTTCGCTGCCGTCCGCTTGGACGGCCAGCACGGTGCACGCCTTCACCGGCTTGCCGTCAAGCAGGACGGTGCAGGCCCCACACTGGCTGGTGTCGCAACCGACGTGCGTCCCGGTGAGGGACAGCACCTCGCGCAGGTAGTGCACCAACAGGACGCGCGGCTCCACCTCGTGCGCCCGCTGCGTCCCGTTCACCTTCAAGGTGATGCGCGCCATGTCCACCCTCCAGAAGCAGCCCCACACGCCTGGGTTGGCAAACGCCCCTTGCCGTGCGCGCCGCACAATGGGGACGGCCATCCTCAGCGGTCAAGCGCCCTTCGGCGCCAGCACGGCTGCCCCCGACGCGCTGCGGCGCCACCCGCAGCAACCCCCGGGCCGCCCGGCCGGCGTGGACAAGAGGCTTTGGCCGTCGCTGGCCTCCGCTGGGGTGGGGTTGGTAAGGAAGGTGGCGCAAGATGGCCAACGGCCAAAGCCAGCCCCTCAGCCTTCAGGAGCGCTACGCGCCGGGCAACGCCTGCTTCGGCTGCGGGCCAGCCAACGCCCAGGGCCTCCGCATCCGCAGCTTTGAGGAGGGCGACGCGGTGGTGGCGACCTGGCGCGCGCAGAAGCACCATGAGGCCTTCCCCGGTGTCCTCAACGGCGGCATTGTCGGCGCGCTTCTGGACTGTCACTCCAACTGGACGGCCCTGGTTGCCCTGATGCGAAAGAGTGGGCAAAGCAGTCCGCCCTGCACGGTGACGGCCGACTTCCACGTCACGCTGCGCGCACCGACGCCCAGTGACGCCGAGCTTGCGCTGTGGGCCAAGGCGGTGGAAGTGCGCGAGGACCGCGTGGTGGTGGAGGCGACGCTCAGCGCCAACGGCAAGCTGTGCGCCCGTTGCCGCGGCACCTTCGTCGCAGTGAAGCCCGGACACCCGGCCTACTACCGCTGGTAACGCCCCGTCAGCGGGGCGTGGCCAACGGCGCTTTGACGTCGCCCGGCGCCGGCCGGTCTTCCACCATCCGGCCAATGCGGTGCACCTGCCGTTGGATTTTGTCCTGCAGCAGCATCAAAGCGTCGAGGACCTGTTCAGGGCGAGGCGGGCAGCCGGGAATGTAGACGTCCACCGGCAGAATGCGGTCGATGCCTTGAAGCACCGCGTAGTTGTCGTAGAAGCCGCCGGAGGAGGCGCAGACGCCGAAGCTGACGACCCACTTGGGCTCCGTCATCTGCTCCCAGACGCGCTTGAGGATGGGGGCTTGCTTCTGGTTGATGGTGCCGACCACCATCAGCAAGTCGGCCTGCCGGGGGGAGAAGCGCGGGTACTCGGCGCCGAAGCGCGCAATGTCATGGCGGCTACTGGCCACGGACATGTACTCCATCGCGCAGCAGGCGGTGGCGTAGGGGTACATGAAAAGCGAATACTTGCGAGCCCAGCCGAGACCCTTACTGAGAAGACTCTGCAGAAACCCAATGCTTTCGTCGCGGCGCGTGGTGATGACGGGTGCGAGTTCGGTGTCCGGCATGGTGTCCTTGTCTCACGTCTCCCAGCTCAGGGCGCCCTTTTTCCAAACGTAGACCAGTCCCACCGCCAGGGTCGCGGCGAAGATGAACATCTCCCCATAGCCGAACCATCCCAGCATTTTGAAATTCACCGCCCACGGGTACAGAAACACCGTCTCCACGTCGAAGACGATGAAGAGCAGTGCCACCACGTAGAATTTGACGGCGAAGCGCTGGCGGGAAGAGCCGGGCGCGGGCTCACTCCCCGCCTCGAAAATGACCGACTTGACGGGGTTGGGGTTTTTGGGGCCGACCAGCGAGGAGAGCGAGCTCACCGCGGCGGCCATCACCACGGCCAGCAGCAGCACCACGGCAAGCGGCAGGTAGGAGACGACAGGGAGGGGAGTCATGGGAAGTGTTCGCACATTGGCCGAGCCGCGCCGGGGCTGTCAAAGCGGCGGTTTCCGCCCCGCCGCACCGGCCTGCGCCTGCGCGCGCGCGCGCAGGCGCGCGAAGGCCTCCGGTGGCGTGGTGGAGCCGCCTGGCGTTCGGCCCGGAGAGACACGGGCGCCGTGGTAGTCGCTGCCGCCGGTGGGGATGAGGCCCAGCGCATCGGCGGTGCGCAGCAGCGCCTGCCGCTGACCCGGGGTGTGGTCGACGTGAAACACCTCCAGCCCGTCCAAGCCTGCCCGGGCCAGGGCTTGCAGCGTCGGCTCAGTCACTTTCGAGGGGCCGGGGTGGGCCAGGGTGGCGGTGCCCCCAGCGGCGTGGAGGAGTTGAATCGCCTCCTCGACACTCAACCGGAAGCGGTCGACATGCCCTGGGCGGCCATCGGCGAGGAAGCGGTCAAAGGCTTCCTTGGTGGAGCTGACGTAGCCGCGGTTGAGGAGGGCCAGCGCCAAGTGGGGCCGCCCGAGGTGCCCGCCGCCTCCAATCTGCTCCACTTCCTCCAGCGTGACGGTGAAGCCGAGCTGCCCCATCCGTTCCACCATGCGTCCCATGCGCACTGCGCGCTCGCCCCGCAGCCTGTCCGAAAAGCGCGCCAGGCCGGACTCGGCCGCGTCGACGAAGTGTCCGAGGACGTGGACTTCCCGGCCGGCGGCGGTGGCGGAAATTTCGATTCCCGGAACGAAGCCCAGTCCTTCGGCCTCCGCCGCGGCAGCAGCGCGCTGCAATCCAGCCACCGTGTCGTGGTCGGTCACTGCCAGCACCGTCACGCCGGCGGCCCGAGCGAGTGCCAACAGGGCCTCCGGGGAGTGCTCCCCGTCACTGGCGGTGGTGTGGCTGTGCAGGTCAATGGCCATTTGCGGGCAGTGCCCTGAGGGCGTTATACTTCAAGCGGTTAAACCTCCGTTTTTCAAGCGGTTTCCATGCAGCACCACGCGCTCCAAATCTCCCGGAAAATTGAATACGGCCTCAGGGCCATGGTGTGCCTGGCCGCCCAAGCGCCCGGTGTCCTGGTCTCCTTTCGGGAGATTGCCCGCAAGATGGACGTCCCCGAGGATTTTCTCGCCAAAATCCTCAAGACGCTGGTGGGACGGGGGTTGGTCACCAGTGCGCGCGGCGCGCACGGCGGCTACCGCCTCACCAAAGCGCCGCGGGAGATTACTTTTCTGGACGTGATTGAGGCGGTGGAGGGGCCCTTCGTCGTGTCGCTGTGCGGCGGGGGCGAACATGAGAGTTGCCGCATGACGGCCGCCTGCACCATGTACGGGGTGTGGCGGCGCGGGCAGGAACGGATGCTTGAGGTGTACCGAGGGGCCACGTTGGACCAGCTGGCCATGGCGGAGTTGAAGGCCTCGCCGCTGCCGATGGCGGCTGACGCTGCGCACGCCTGAAGCGGGCACCTGCGTTCAGCGTTTGAGGCTGGCGCCTCGGGCGCACCCAGGGTTAATGGGCTCTTCTCTCCCCATGCCCCCGCCCAAGAAGAAGTCACTTCGCTCGGCCTATGCCAAGGCCCGCACCGTGGACCCGCGGCCCATTACCGGGAAGGAAAAGCCGACGGAGCTTCTGGCTCAGGCCTTCCCGGCCTACGTCGGCCGCCAGGAGCGCACCGCTTTTGAATTGATGCGCCGCTCGCTGGCCGAGGACGCTTCCATCTACCTGACGCTGTCCGGCGCCATGACGCCGGCCGGGCTCCACCAAAGCTGCCTCATTCCGCTGGTGGAGCGCGGCATCCTCAGTGTGCTGACCACCACCGGTGCCAACCTCTACCACGACGCCCACCGGGTGCTGGGGCACGCCATCCGCGAGGTCGCGCCGGACGCCGGGGACCTGGCGCTGCGGCTGGCCCGCATCATCCGCATTTATGACTTGGGCTTCTGGGAAGAAGCGCTGCTGGACACCGACCGCCTGTTCTCGGCCCTCATCCGAGGCCCGCAGTTCCAACGGCGGATGACGACTCCGCAGTTTCACTTCCTCCTCGGTCAGGCGATGCACCGCATTGAGAGGTCCCTCGGCGTGCGCCAGCCCTCGCTGCTCAGCAGCTGCTACCGCAACGCGGTGCCCATCTTCGTCGGTGCGGTGCAGGACGGCTCCATCTTCCTCAACGTGGTGAAGCTGCGTCGGCTTTTGGGCGAGGACTTCCAATTCGAAATCGACATCAACGAAGACGTCTTCGCCATGGCGGCGCTGCAGCACTTGTGCCGCCACCACGGCAGCCGCAAGCTGGCCATTTGGATTCTGGGCGGCGGCGTCCCGAAAAATTACACGCTGCAGGGAGAGCCGCTGCTGGACCAAATTCTCGGGGTGCCGACGGCGGGTTTCGACATTGACTTACAATTCTGCGTCGACCCGGTGGACAACGGCGCACTCAGCAGCTGCCCAGCGGGGGAAGGGCACACCTGGGGCAAAGTCTCCACGCAGGCGGTGGAGACGGGCAGCGTCTATGTGCATTGCGACGTGACGGCCGTCTTCCCCTGGCTCACCCACGCCCTGCTGTCCACCGGCGCGAAGCGGCCACCGATGCGCTTGATGGAGCGCCTTCCAGACGCCGTCGCGCTCCTGGACAAAGAGGTGCAAAAACGCCGCGCCTCGCTTCTCCCCACCCTGCAGTGGAGCCCGAGCCAGAGGAAGCCCAAACTTCCGCGCCCGGGGCCCACCGTCCGGTAGAAAGGCCTTGCTGGACATGGAAAGTCCCCACTTCGTCGAAGTGACTGCCGACGCCGACGGCGGCCTGCAAGTGCGCCTCCACCACGTCCCCAGCGGGGCCGGGCTGACCACCGACGCCCCCAGGGACAACGGCGGCGAGGGGCGCTCCTTCTCGCCGACGGACCTCGTCGCCTCGGGCCTGCTGAGCTGCATGCTCACCACCATGGCGCTGGCGGCCGCCCGGGAAGGCATCGCCTGGGGGCCGGCCCGAGGCCGCGTGGAGAAGCACATGAATGCCTCCCCGCGGCGCATTGGGATGCTGACGGTGGAGTTGTGGCTTCCGCCCGGACTTTCAGCAGCGCACCGGACGCGCATGCAGCACGTCGCCGAAAGCTGCCCGGTGCACCGAAGCCTGCATCCGGAAGTGCAAATCTCCGTGCGCTACCACTGAAGCCGGGGCGGCACCGGGGCCCTGACCGCTTCAGGTGCCAGTGCGAGGACTGGCCGGCTCGGCCTTCTCCACCAGGCGCAACTGCCCACTGCCGGCCATCGCCGGGGCGTCCACCTCGCGCTCGAGGTAGGTGTAGCCGGCGAGACCGTCCTCGTAGGCGCGCAGCAGGGTGCGCGACTCATCCAGGCTGATGCGTCCGGCGCGCAGCGCCACCTCGGCGAAGCTTCGCACGCGGGCCACCAAGTCATCGCGCGAGAAGCTGACGTAGTTGAGGACTTCCGTCACCGTGTCGCCGGACACCACGTGGTCAATCAGGTAGCCGCCATCGGGCGCCAGTGACACCTGGACGGCATGGGTGTCCCCAAACAGGTTGTGCAGGTCCCCCAGAATCTCCTGGTAGGCGCCCACCAGAAAAATGCCAATGTAATAGTCGTCGTGGTTGATGGGGTGCAGCTCCAGCACGTCCTTCACCTCGCGCCGGTCGATGAAGTGCTCGAGTTTGCCGTCCGAGTCGCAGGTGATGTCGGCCAGTACCGCCTTACGGGTGGGTGCCTCCAGCAGGCGGTGGATGGGGAGGACGGGAAACAGCTGGTCAATCGCCCAGCTGTCGGGCAGCGACTGAAAGACGCTGAAGTTGCAGAAGTAGGTGTCGGCCAACAGCCGCTCCAACCCCTCCAACTCCTCCGGCATCTCGTCCAGCTCGCGCGCCATGCGCAATAGCTTGTGGCAGATGGCCCAGTAGAGGTTTTCGGCGGCCACCCGCTGGTCGAGCGTCAAGTGCCCCAGGGAGAAGAGCGTCAAGCACTCCTCCTTATATTCGGAGGCGTCGTGGAAGCTTTCGATGAGGTTTTTCCGCGACAGTTCGCGGTAGGTGCTCCACAGCTTCTTCACCACCGGGGTGGTGCCGTCGGGGAGCGCGTCCGGCACGCCCTGGGTGTTGAATTCACTCACCCCGAGGACTTCGGTCACCAGGACCGCGTGGTGCGCCACCACCGCCCGGCCGGATTCTGAGACCAGGGTGGGCTGCGGGACCCCCGCCGCCTGACAGGCCTCCATCACCCCGAAGACGACGTCGTTGGCGTACTCCTCGGGGGTGTAATTCATCGAGGAGGCGAAGTTGGTTTGGCTGCCGTCGTAGTCCACCCCCAGGCCCCCGCCCACGTCCAGGTACTGCAGCGGGGCTCCGGCCCGGACCAATTCCACGTAGAAGCAGCTGGCCTCGTGCAGCGCATTTTTGAAGCTGCGGATGTTGGAGACTTGGCTGCCCAGGTGAAAGTGGAGCAGCTGGAAGGCGTCGAAGAGGCCCACCTGGCGCATGAAATTCATCGCGTCCAACAGCTCGCCCGAGGACAGTCCGAATTTGCTCCGGTCGCCGCCGGAGGCTTCCCACTTTCCCGCGCCGCGGGTGGAGAGGCGCACCCGGATGCCGATGGTGGGGCGGATGGACAGCTTGCGCGAGACCTCGGCGATGAGGGCCAGCTCGCTCGGCTTCTCCACCACCAGCACCACTTTGCGGCCAAGCTTCGAGGCGAGCAGCGCGTATTCGATGTACTCCTCGTCCTTGTAGCCGTTGCAGATGATGAGGGCGCCCTCGTCCTGGACCAGCGCCATGACGGCCAACAACTCGGGCTTGCTACCGGCCTCCAGCCCATAGCCGTAGGGCCTACCGGCCTGGACGATGGTTTCCACCACGTAGCGGTGCTGGTTCACCTTGATGGGGTAGACGCCCTGGTAGACACCGCGGTAGCCGTGCTCAGTGATGGCCGCACGGAAGCACTCGTTGAGGTGCACCACGCGGCTTTTGAGAATGTCGGTGAAGCGGATGAGCAAGGGGGGGTGGATGCCCCGCCGGCGCACTTCGTCCACCAATTCCTTCAGGTCCATTGACGCTGTGCCCGGACCGCCCGGGTGGATGATGACGTGGCCCTTGTCGTTGATGCCGAAGGAACCTCCGCCCCAATGGGGAACCAGGTACGTCTCCAGCGCCTCTTCCTTGGTCCAGGCTTGTACGGGAACGTTGTTCATCTCTGGTGTGGTTCTCCTAAGGGGGCACCCAAGCGGGGAAAACGTCGCCCCTGGCCGCCTGGGGCACCTTCGAAAGAGGGGGCACAATAAGCGAAAAACCGGGCCACGACGACTGCGTGGCTGGAGCCTCCCCCCCAAGCGTTAGCCCGACAGGGCGGCCAGGGCCTCGCGGACCTCGTCCACGTGGCCGCGGACCTTCACCTTGGGCCACACCCGGGCCACCTTCCCGCCGGCGTCGATGAGGAAGGTGGAGCGGACAATTCCCATGTATTTCCTGCCGTACATCGACTTCTCCGCCCAGGCGCCATAGGCCTCGGCCACGGCGTGGTCGGGGTCGGCCAGCAGCGGGAAGGGCAGCGCGTGCTTGGCGGCAAACTTGCCGTGGCTTTTCACGTCATCCGGACTGACGCCCAGCAGCACCGCCCCCGCCTTCTTCAGCACGGCGTATTGGTCGCGGAAGTCGCACGCCTCCTGGGTACAGCCGGGCGTGTCGTCCCTCGGGTAAAAGTACAGGACCACCGGCTGGTCCTTGAAGGACGACAGCTTCACCGGCTTTCCGTCCTGGTCCGGCAGCGTCCAAGCCGGGGCTTTGCTGCCCACCTTCAGTGTCGCCATTGCCGCTCCTGTTTGCTTGTGGCGCCAGCTAGGTGCAACTGATTTCGTCGCCCTTGGCCCACTTAGGGCGCAGCGTCCAGCGCGGCCTGCAACTGTCCCCGGGCATCGCCGTCCTGTAGCAGCTTGGCGACGGAGTCCGCCTTCAGCAGCGACAGCACGTCCTGCTGCTCCACCGCCTGTCGGACGGCCGGGTCTTCGCTGACGGCCCGGAAGGCCGGGTTTTTGAGGAGTCGGTTCACTGCGGCGTTGCTGGCGAGCCGCGCCTTCCCTCCGGGCCTGCCCAGGGCCTGCTCCAACGCCAACAGCGAGCGCGTCGGGCCGAAGTCCGAAAGGGCGAACAGGTTCCACCGCCGGGCTGCGGAGAAGGCCAGCGAGTCGGAGGGCGTAATGCCAAACAGCTTGCCGGTGAGGCTGAAGCGCTGCTCCACAAAAGCCAGCGCCGAAAGCGCCACCCAGGCGATGGCCAGCACCTTGGCCGCCCCGAGGAAAAAGCCCAAGGCATGGTCCGGCCCCTGTCGCTCGGGGTTGCCCAGGGTGAATAAGCCCCGCAGCAGGGCCTGCAGAAGAAGGCGTGCCACCACCAGCACCACCACGAAAGTGGCAAAGCCAGCCGCCACGCTGGCCGTGCCTGCCGGCGCGTGCAGCCAGCCTCGGAAGGTGGGGCCCAAAAGCTGCCCCCCGGGCCGGGCGGCCAGGACGGCCAGCACCAGCGCCCCCCAGCCCGCCAGTTGGGAAGCGGCCCCGCGGCGCGCGCCGAGAAAGCCCACCAGCAGCGCCAGCGCGAGGATGAGGACGTCGAGGGTCATTCGATGCGGAAGCCTTTGCCCGACCGCTTAAACTCCTCGTAGGACTTGGCCCGGGCCTCCTCCAGCTTTTGCAGGTACAGCGGGTTGGTGGGCTCGAAGGTGAGCGCCAGCTTGATGTTGCGCTCGGCCGACGCCAGCCGGCCGGCTTCGAGGTCGGTCACGCCCACCTGGAAGAATTGGCGCCCTTTGGGGTGGGTCCCAATCTGCTCGGCCACCTCCTTTTTGACGGCGGCCTTGGCTTCGGCCTCGGCCAATTCATCGAAGCGCAGCTTGCGCAGTCGGTCCGGCCCGGTGACGTCCTGCAGGTACTTTTTCCGCCGCGCGTCATCGCGCAGGACGAAGTAGGCCTCGGTGACGCGCTTGTAGACGGCGTGCACCCGCCCTCTCAACGCTGTGTCCTCGGACTGAAAGAAGCGGTCCGGGTGGTAGTTGCGACTCAACTGGTGGAAGGCGCGCTTGATGTCCCCCGGGGCTGCCGTGGACGGAAGGCCCATCACTTCGAAGTAGTCCAGTTCGTCCAGGGCATGGAAGAGGCGCTCCAACTCTGCGTCCGCGTCGGCCAGCGGCGCCGGGGTCGTCTTGGCCGCGGGCGCTGCTGCCAGCACCGGCGCCACCGGGGGCACGGCGGGGGCAGTCGCTGCCGGACGCTGGGGGGCCACCACCGGCACGGCGGTGCTGGTGGTGGGGGTGCCGCGCGCAGCGCGCGGTGCAACCGGGGGCATCAGGGGTGCCATCTTGGGAACCAGGGGCACTGGGGGCAACGACGGGGGCGGCGTGGTGACGCCGGCCAGCGGCGGGCGCGCCGGAGGGGCGCGAGGGTCCACCGGTTCCGGGACAGCCGGCGTCAGCCGGGGGATGGCCGGGACCGCCGGTCCCGGCGGCTTGCCCTCTTCGCCCTTGTCCTTGGAGTCCGCCATGGCCCGCTCTAGCCGCTTTATGCGCTCGGCAACTCCGGGAAGTGCTCAACGCTGGCTTCCCCGTGCTGCAGCTGCGTCGCCTGGTTGTCGGCGATGGAGCGCTGGATGTCCGCCTCGCTCAGTCCGGAGGACAGCGAGATGGTGGTGGACGTCTTCTGGCCAGTGTCGACGTCGGCTGCCGAGACGTGGACGATGCCGTCGGTGTTGATTTCAAAGGTGACTTCAATCTTCACGTCGCCGCGGTAGCCGACTTTAAAGCCGGAAAATTCGAATTCGCCCAGCATCTCGCACTCGTCCACCCGGTTGGACTCGCCCTGGTAGACGCGGATTTTCACCTTCTCCTGCAAGTCCCGGCTGGTGGTGAAGGTCTTGCTGCGGTCAATGGGAATGGGCGTATTCTTTTCAATGATTTTCTCGGCGAAGCCGCCCACCGTCCCAATGCGCAACGACAGCGGCGTCACGTCCACCAGGAAGGTGGCGCTCTTTTCATTCAGCAACGCCGCCGCCTGGAGTGCCGCCCCCATCGCCACCACCTGGTCCGGGTCCACGCCCTCCATTGGGTCCTTCTGGAAATAGTGCCGCACCGAGTTGCGGACAATGGGCAACCGCGTCGGCCCACCCACCAGGATGACGGCGTCGACGTCTGCCGCGGTGAGTCGAGCGCTCTGCAGCGCCTCGTCACAGACTTTGAAGGTGCGCTGCACGAGGTCCATCACCATGCGGTTGAAATGCTCCGTGGTCAGCGTCTCGCGCAAGTCGAGCACCTTTCCACTGGCGTCCTGGCAGATGGCTTCGCAGAGGATTTGTGCCGTGCCGTTTTTGCCAACGTCGATTTTGGCTTGCTCCGCCGCCTCCTTCAGCGTCTGCAGGCAATAGCGGTTGGCCCGCAAATCCAGCCGGGTGCGGGTGAGGAAGTCCGCCGCCAGCCAGCTCATGATGCGGTCGTCAAAGTCATCCCCGCCGAGGTAGGTGTCGCCGGCGGTGGACAACACCTCGAAGACGTCGCGGCCAATTTCCAGAATGGACACATCAAACGTGCCGCCGCCCAAGTCGTAGATGACCACCCGCTGGTTGACGTCCCGGCCAAACCCGTAGGCCAGCGCCGCGGCGGTCGGCTCGTTCAGAATGCGCAGCACGTCCAGCCCGGCAATGCGTCCGGCGTCCTTGGTGGCCTGACGCTGGTTGTCGTTGAAGTAGGCGGGCACGGTGATGACCGCCCGACTGACGGCACGGCCGAGGGCCGTCTCGGCGATGGCCTTCATCTCCTTCAGCACCAGGGCGGAGATTTCGGGCAGCGAATACACCTTGTCCCGGACTTGAAGCCGCACCGAGTTGTTTTCGCCCTCGACGATTTTGTACGGCATCACCGTCATCGCCTTCTTCACCTCATCGGAGAAGAAGTAGCGTCCGATGAGGCGCTTGGTGGAATAGACGGTGGACTCGGCGTTGGTGATGATGTTTTTTTTCGCCGCGTTCCCCACCAGCACCGTGCCGTCCTCCAAGAAGGACACCACCGAGGCGTGGGTCAGCTCTCCCCATTCATTGGGGAGCACGGTGGGGACGCCGTCCTTCACCAGCGCCACGCAGGAGTATGAGGTGCCTAAGTCGATGCCGATGGCAATGTCGTCGGTCATGAGGGCTTCTGGCCAATTCTCCGAAGTGTGAAAGGCAGGTGACGCCCTGGTGTTGCCCCACCGGAGGGGCCGTTGAGGGGGCGTCCGACCGGCATTATACGGTGTCCTTGGAGGTCAGCAGTCTGCCATGGCCGTCACCGTCGCTGTCCTAACGTCTCACCCCAGTTTGCTGCCCTGCCAGCTGGTCCGGCTTTCCCCCAAGTGCACCTGCGCCTGGACGCTGTCCGGCACTCCACCGTCGGGGTTGGCTCGGCCGTCGAGGAGGAGTTGCTGCTGCGCCGGTACGCTGCCGCCGATGCCCCGCAGACGCTGGCCGACGCGGCGTTTGCCGACCCAGCCGCAGCCCTCCTCTACCGGGCGGAGCTGCTTTCCCCCAGCGCTTCGGCCGAGGACACCGGGCAACCTTTGCGCTTTCTGGGGTGGATGTTTGCCCAAGACGGGCAGCTGGAAGCCTGGCCGAAGGTGCAGGCCTGGGTGGAGGCCGAGCTTCCCCCTACCTGTTGACGCAAATGGGCGCCCGGACCGTGGCCGCGGCGGCGTTTGCCCTCTTCCTGAAGGGACGCCGGGCGCTGGAGCGCGCCGAAGCCGAATCGTCCGCCCCGGACGCCGCGCGCCTTTTGCTGCAAGTCGCCCGGGCATTGGCGCAGCGGGCCGCCGCCGAAGGGGCGGCCCATGCCGCCCGGCTGCTGCTTGTGGCCACCGACGCGCGCTGCCTGGTGGCCGCGCGCCTGGGCGGGGTGCCCGTCTACTTCCGCCTCCTGGAAGGCAGTCCGGAGTGCAGCCGCTGCCAGCTGGGGCCAAGCACCAAGGGACGGGAGGCAGCCGTGCGTGCACACCAGCAGTCGCGGGCGGTGGTGGTGGCGACGGCGCGCGAGCCCGGCGCCCACTGGCTGGAGCTGCCAGACGGACACGCCCTGGCCGTGGGGCCCAGCCTGCAGCCCGAGGTGCTGTAGCCGGCCTGGTGTCCCTAGTGCTGCTTCTGCCAAAGGGGCGCGAAGGAGGCATCCAGGAAGAGGGAGTAGAGGTTGAAAATGGCATGCACCAGGGTACTTCCCAGCACCGTCCCGGTCCGCGCGCGCATGTAGCCAAACAGGAGGGCAGGGAAGAAGACCGCCAGCCGCCAAGCGTGGAAGACGGCCAGGTGGCCCACCGCGAAAAACACCGCGGTGAGGAGGAAGGCCGGCCCCAGCGTCGCCCCCAGCACCCGCGCACCACCCGGCCACACCAGCTGTAGGCGGGCTTGCAGGTAGCCGCGGAAGAAGAATTCCTCCGGCAAGGCCACCACGAAAAGCTGGTCCACCACCCACAGCAGAAAACCGCTGGGCAGCCGGGCATGAAACGTCTGGGCGTGGCCCGCCAAGGGCGCCAGCACCGGCTGGGCCCAACTCGGCAGCTGCGGGCGCAGCCCGGTGGCGAGCCAGAAGCCGGCGGTAAACAGCGGAAGCACCACCAGGCACACCACCACCACCAGCCGCAAGTCCTCCCGCCAGGCGCGGAAGCTGACGCCATAGTCCTGGTAGTCCTCGCCCCGTCGGCGCATGGCCCACAGGGGCAGGTACAGGAATGCGACCGTCGCCACCGGCTTGGCCAGCGAGGCCGCGGTGGCCTGCGCCAACAGGATGGCGAGGAAGCTGAGGGCCCACAACAGCAGGGCCTCCCGCAGCGGCGCACTGTCCAGAAGGCGCCTCACCGTTGGGAGGTGCTTTCCAGTTCAGCCCGGATGGCGGCCAGCGGCGCCACCAGGGCGCTGGCCGTCCGGCGCTCCACCACCACGCCCAACAGCTTTCCCGTGCCGTCGAGGAGGAGGCTGCCCGCCGGCAGGCGCACCGCGACTTCCAGCCACGGCCCCTCCTCGCCCGGGACGCGCAACAACCGCCCCAGACGGGGCTCGGCCGTCCCGTCCGGCAACAGCACAATGCCCACCACCCATTCCCCGACGCCCGGCGCGTCCAAGCGCACCGGGATGGCCGGGTAGGGGCCCGGGCCCACCATGTGCAGGACGGCCACCCGGAGGGTGGGGCTGGCGAGGAGAAGCCGAGCGCCCAGCACGGTGGTGCCCAGCCGGACGTTGGCCCATTCGGCGTCGACGAAGCGCAGCGCAGTCAGGACCTGGCCCTGGGCGCCGACCAGGACGCCGGCGCCGCCCGGGCGCCGTCCATGCACTTCCACCAGCGCGCGCTGCGCAGCCTCCAGCGCACGCTGCAGGGCAGCGGCGGTGGGCCGGGCAGGGGCCGGCGCGGCAAGAAGGAATGCGAGCGCAAGCAGCGCGGGCATGGGGGTTGGGGTGGGGGCCCCGGGGCTAGGGACGCAGCGCCTCGGCCTCCAGCCTGCGCCACAGGCCGCTCGAATGGTGGAAGGTGAGCATCACCTGGGCGGCCTGGATGCGCGTGCCATCGACCAGGGGCATGGTTTTGCCGCGGGCCAGCCGGGTGCCGTCCACCCAGGTGCCGTTGGTGGAACCGACATCCTCCACCTGCCAGCCGTCCGGGCCGTGCAGGAAAACGCAGTGCAGCTGGCTCAGCGTCCCGTCCTCCAACTCCACGTCGCAGGCGTGTCCGCGCCCCAACGTCACCTGGGTGGCACCGGCCCGGGCGGGTTCCAGCGCAATGGCCAGCGCCAGCCCCTGGCGGGCCAGCGTGGCCGGCGTCGGCATGAGAAGCGTCGCGCCCGTGCTGTGCACCGGCTGCCTCGGGCTAGACTCTCGAAGCAGCCAGGGGTGCGGGTAGGCGCGGGCGAAGGCCCCGGCGTCGCGGAGGTCCAGCTCCGGCAACAATGTCGAGAGGAGGAAACTCTTCAAGCCCGGGTTCCTTCCGGAGTCGGCGAGCGGCGCTTCAATGCCCAGTAGGCCTGGTGCAGGGCCAGGTTGAGGGGGTCCAGCTGGAGCCCCCGTTCATATTCTTCCACGGCCTGCATCACCCCGCTCTTTCCCTCCCAGGCCTTGCCCGCCACGCGGTGTACATGGGCACGTGCATCTGCCCCCGGGTGGCCTTGGAGGTAGCGTTCCCGGCGGCCTTCCAGCTCGGTCACCGTCAGCCCGGCGGCAATGCAGCGCGCCACCCCCCGCCAGTTGCCGAGTTCGGCATCGGTGTCGGCCCGCTTCGCTGGGGTGGCGATGGCCTCGCCTGCCTCCAGCAGCCTGGCCAGCACGCGCTCCAGCTCGCGCCGCTGGGAGGGGGCGAGGTCGCGCTCGCGCAGCGCCTCCAACTCCGCACGGGCGCCCCGGAGGCGCGTGCGAATGTCCGGAAAGTCCGCCTCCTGCGAGCAGCCCAACAGGGCGTAGGGACTTTTCTCCAGCTTTCCCCGCCAGCCGGCCAGCGCCCTCTCGCACAGCGTGTCCAGACGCTCGACGCGTGGCATCTCGGCCGTCGTCGCACTCGCCGAGCGCCCTTCCATTCTCCGCGTCAGCGCTTCCTTGAAGGCACGGCTGGGAGAGATGAATTGCACCGCCACGCCGGGCTGCATGCCCCAGGCGCCGGCTTGTTCTGCCGTCACCTGACGCACCACTTCGGCGTCCACCATTTCCCCGGCCGGCGCCTGCAGGGACAGCCGCAGCCGGGTGTAGGGGGCGGGCAAGGCGCCATCCAGGCAGAGGAAGAGGCCGCCGCGCGACAGGTCGCGCAGCGTGGCGGCGCGCGGCGGGCTGCCGGTAAAGACCACCGTACCGGCGAAGGTGGCCGGCGTGGCCGCGGCCGCCGCTGGGGCGGTGGGCGCGGCCGTCGGCACCGCGGGCGCAGCTGGCACGGCTGCCGGCGTCGGTACCGGCTGGCGTGCGGGTGGCCCCGCGGGATTGCCCAGCGCGGCCAGCGCCGCCTCCAGCGCGGCGCGGAATTCCTCGGCACTCTGGAAGCGGTGCTCGGGACGTTTGGCCAGAGCGCGGAGAATGGCGCTGCACCACAAAGGCGACAGGCCGGCCACCAGCTGCTCTGGGGGCGCGGGCGGCTGGTCGCGGTGGGCCAGCAGCACCCCGGTAATGCCTCCGCCCACAAACGGCAGTCGACCGGTCGCCAGCCGGTAGGCAATGACGCCCAGGGCGTACAGGTCCGCTCGGCCGTCCAGGGCCCCACCGGTGGCCTGCTCGGGGGCCATGTATTCCGGAGTGCCGACGATGAAGCCGGCGGTTGTCTGTCCCTGCTGGGTGTCTCCGCCGAAAAGCTTGGCGATGCCGAAGTCGAGAATTTTCACGAAGGGGACTGCGCCCTCACGGCGGCAGAGGAAGACGTTTTCCGGCTTCAAGTCCCGGTGCAGCACGCCGTTGCGGTGGGCCGCCGCAAGGGCCTGGCACACCTGAATCAGCAGCGGGAGTGCCTCCGCTGCGCCCATTCGCCCCGGCGCCGCGGTGGCCAGCGACTCCCCCTCGAGGTACTCCATGACCAGGTAGAAGCGGCGCGGGGGCACCACATTCATGTCGAAAATATTGACGATGTTGGGATGGACGATGAGGTTGACGGCTCGCGCCTCGGCGTAGAAGCGCGCCACCAGGGACGGGTCCCCCGCCAGGTGCTCGTGAAGCACCTTCACCGCCACCCTGCTGCCGATGAGGGTTTGCTCGGCCAGGTAGACGGTGCCCATGCCTCCCTGGCCAATGCGCTTCACCAGTCGGAAGCTTCCCAGCGTTGTCCCCAACAGTGGGTCCTCGGCGGCGGCAGCGGGCGTGGGCGTGGACATTGCTCGAGCCGGGCCGAAGACGGCGCGGCCGCTGGGGAGGAGTCTCCCACGCTCTCTCACCCCGGCGGAAGCGTCCTGGGGTGGGGCGCCCGGTGTGGGTGCTAGGCGCGCCGGCGCGGCGGCCGCGGATGGCGCTGACGCAGCGCCCGAAGGAAGTCTTCGGCGCCCAACGTATTCAGCACGTCGCCACGGCGCGCACCCCCTTTGCGGGCGGTGCGTGCGGAAAAGTCAACGTTGGCCAGCGACGCCGTGTCATGGGCATCCACCGAAGCCACCAGCCGGCAGCCCGCCGCCAGGGCAGCCCGCACGTGCTCGGCCTTCAAATCCAGCCGGTCCGGGTTCCCGTTGACTTCCAGCGTGACGCCGCGCTCGGCTGCCCGGGCGAAGACGTCTGGCATGTCGAGGGGAGATGGCTCGCGGCGCTGCAGCAGTCGCCCGGTGGGGTGGCCGAGGATGTCGGTGCAGGGATGGTCCAGCGCGCGCAGCACCCTGGCCGTCATGGCCGCGCCGTCCTGGCCGTGGCGGACGTGCACCGAGGCGATGACGACGTCCAGCTCGGCGAGCAGGGCGTCTGGCAAGTCCAGCGCGCCGTCTTGAAGGATGTCGACTTCAAGCCCGCGCAACAGGCGCACCTCGGGCACCTTGGCCTGCACCGCTTCGACTTCACTCCATTGCTGGCGCAGTCGCTCCGCCGACAGCCCGGAGGCGTAGCCGGCCGCACCGCTGTGGTCGGTGACGGTGAGGTATTCCAACCCACGGGCCGCCGCGGCGCGCGCCATCTCCAACATCGAAGCTCGGCCGTCGCTCCAAGTGGTGTGGGCGTGGACCGCCCCAAGAATGTCTCCCGGCTCCACCAGGTCGGTGGGCAAGGTGCCGGCCAGCGCGGCCTCGACTTCGCCCCAGTCCTCGCGCAGCTCCGGCGGCACGTCGGCCATGCCAAGCAGCCGGTACAGCGTCCACTCGTCCGGGACGGCGAGCTTCTCCTCTCCACGGAAGACGCCCCACTCGCTGATGGTCAGCCCGAGCTCTCGAGCGCGGCCGCGGAGGCGCACGTGGTGGGCTTTGCTTCCGGTGAAGTGGTGCAGCGCGGTGGCGAAGTCTTCGTCGGGCAGGACGCGCAAGTCCACTTGCAGCCCGTCTTCCAGCCGGACGCTGCACTTGCTGTCGCCCTGGGCCAGCACTGCTGCCACGCCCGGCCGGCGCGCGAGTGCCTCCAGCACCGGAGCCGCCTCGGCCGCCGAGGCGATGAGGTCCACGTCGGACACCATCTCGCAGAAGCGCCGCACGCTGCCGGCGACTTCCATCCGCACCACGCCCTTCACCAAGCGCAGCTCCTCCCTGAGGGCGATGGCCACCGGCAGCACGTCCCCCAGCCGCCGCCGGGTGTGGCTGGTGCGGTACTGCTCGAGGCTGGCCAACAGCTTCGCTTCACTCTTCTCACCGAAGCCCTTCAGGCTATGGACGCGGCCCTGTCGCAGCGCCTCTTCCAGTCCGGCGACGCTGCCCACCCCGAGGGCCTTCCAAAGGCTGGCCACCTTTCGTGGCCCCAGGTCCGGCAGCTGCAGCAGCTCCAGAATGCCCGGCGGGTAGGCCGCCCGGAGCTCCTCCAGCAGCGGCAGCGTGCCTTTGGCATACAGCGAGAGAATCCGTTCCGCCAGGGCAGGACCGATGTTGGGCAGCTCGGCCAGCCCCCCGGCGCGCACCACCTCGGCCAACCGCTCACCCACCGCCAGCACGCGGTCCGCCGCCAGGTTGTAGGCGCGTACTTTGAAAGCGTTTTCGCCCTTCAACTCCAGGTAGAGGGCAATGTCGCGTAGAGCGCGGGCGATGAAGGCAGCGTCGAAGACGTCGGTGGGCATGCGCAAGGTGGCCACCCGAGATTATGGTGGCTCCCTCACAATGCGCATCGTTCTGGGAGCGGCGGATGTCAAGGAGGGCGAGCTTCGGCCCTTCGAAGTCGGCAAACTCAACGTGTGCGTGGCCCGGATTCACGGGCGGCTGAAAGCGTTGGACGACTGGTGCAACCACGCCGGCTGCCTCCTCAGCGGAGGGCGCCTGGAAGGCAACATGGTGGTGTGTCCCTGTCATGAGGTGGGCTTCGACATGGACAGCGGCAAAAACCTCACCAGCCCCGGCGTCTGTGATGACCAGCCCGTCTTCGACGTCACCGAGGAAGACGGCCAGTTGGTGCTCAACGTCAACAACCCAAGGTGACAAGGCTAAACGCGATGGGACACGAGGACCACGAGCAAGGGGGGCCGACCGAGCGGCCGCCGGGAGTGACGGGCCCAAGCACAGCAGTGGCCGAGCACCGCGCGCATTCGCCGTCGCAGGTTGGTTGCTACATCGTCACCTGCTCGGACTCGCGAGCCCGCGCAGATGACACCAGTGGTCGGGTGCTGCGTGAGGGCTTGGAGCGCGCCGGACACCCGGTGGTAGGCCAGGTGATTGTGCAAGACGAGGCGGACGCCATCCGCGGCGCCCTCCAAGCGGCGCAGCTGGCCGGGGCCCGAGCCGTGCTCTTCACTGGAGGGACGGGCCTCACCCGCCGCGACCAAACGGTGGACACCCTGGGTCCACTTTTGGACCGCGAGTTGCCGGGCTTTGGAGAGCTGTTTCGGATGTTGAGTTACCAGCAGATTGGCAGCGCCGCTTGGCTGTCGCGGGCGCTGGCTGGCACCTATGGAGAGCTGCTAGTCTTCCTGTTGCCGGGGAGCCCCAACGCGGCGCAGCTGGCGTTGGAGCGGCTTATCCTCCCAGAACTCGGCCACGCCGTTCGAGAATTGAGTCGTTAGAGGAGCTCTCTTGAGCAGCCGGCCGTGCGCTCTGCGTCTGTCGGAGTCCCGAGCGGAGCGGCTCCGCCCGCGGCTTGAGCGCTTCGCTGCCGCCGCCCCCAACCGGCTGCGCATCGGCTTCGACCCGGTGCAATTCCCCCGGCGCTATCCGCTGCGGGAGGACGCGGAGGTGGCGGGCCTCCTCGCCGCCTCCCTCGCCTACGGCCGTGCGGAGGGCTTCGTTCCCAAAGTGGAACGGCTGCTTTCCGCCATGGGGCCGCACCCCGGTGCCTTCGTGCGGAACCTGGACATCCCCGGTGCCCAGGCGCTGCTGCACGGCTTTGTCTACCGCTTCAACCTCGGCACCGACGTCGCCGTGTTGCTGCTCGGCGCGGGGCGACTCCTCCGCACCCATGGCTCGCTCGAGGCGCTGGTGGCCGAGCCGCTGGCCGGTGGCGAAAGCCTGCACGCTGCACTGGCGCACTTCGTCCGGGCGCTGAGGGACGTGCCGCTCGCGCCGCTGGTGGCCGCCCTCGGCCCGGCACGCGGGCTTCAGCACCTGCTTCCGGAGCCACTTGGGCCCGGCGCCGCCAAGCGCCTCAACATGTTTCTGCGATGGATGGTGCGCGGCCCGGACGAGGTGGACCTCGGCCTGTGGAAGGGCATTGCTGCCTCGGCCCTCGTCATTCCGCTGGACGTCCACATTGGCCGCATCTCCAGGCGCCTCGGCCTCACGCGGCGCAGAGATTTGAGTTGGCGCACCGCCCTGGAAATTACCAGCAACCTGCGGCGCATCGACGCCGTCGACCCGGTGCGTTTCGACTTTCCCTTGTGCCACCACGGCATGAGCGGCGTGTGCTCGGCAAAAGCCCGCGCCCAGGCTTGCGCAGGCTGCCAGTTGCGCAGTGTCTGCCGGGTGGGGGTGCGCTTGGCCCCGTCCGTCCGGAGAGCCGGACGCAGCTGAATGGCGCGCTCGAAACAGGGGAGTCAAGTCTTCGAGCTCGACGTGCTGCTCGCCCTGCGGGCCGCCAGCGGGACGCCGTTCCTCGAATTCCTCCGCGCTCCAGCTCTCAGTGCCGGGGTCTACGTCCTGGGCATTGGCAGCGTAGAGAAGCAGACGCCGCACAACGAGGACGAGCTGTACTTCGTCCTGTCGGGCGAAGGCCAGCTGCGGGTGGGCGACGTCAGCCGCCCGGTGGGCTAGGGCTCGCTCTGTTACGTGAAGGCGGGCGAGAGCCACGGCTTCCATTACTTGAGTCCGAAAATCTGCCGCAGCCGGGCAAGAATGCGGTTCGCCTCGGGATGGTCCGACGGCGGCATGTCCGCGTTGGCCACTGCCTCCAGCTGCAACCGCCGCTCGGCGAGGACGGTGGACAGCTGCGTGGCCAGGCCCGGGTGCCCGACGAAGAGTTCTCCCACCCCAGCCCGGTTCAGTTCGAAAAGGACCGAATCCTCCACCGCCACCACCGTCGCCGAGCGCGGTTCGCCGGTGAGCAGCGACATCTCCCCGAAGTACTGGCCGCGCGACAAGCGCGTCACCTCCACCCCCCGCCGGGTGGTGACGGCCACCGTCCCGGAGGCCACCACGTAAAACGTCTCTCCCGGCTCGCCCTCTTCGAGGATGCGTTCGCCACTCCCGAAGGTGCGCTGCACCATGGCCTCGGCCAGCAGGTCGCGTTCCTCGTCACTGAGGACGCGAAAGATGTCCACCGCGTCGAGCAGCGAACGGCGGGCCTCCACCGGCGCGCCAGTGAAAGCTCGCGGCCGCAACAGGTACATGCTGCGCGGCGCGGCCGGAATCTCAATCCCCTCGCGCCGGAGCCGGTACCACAGCCGGGTCAGCACCTCGTCGCGCACCCGGTTGGCGCGGGCGTAGTCCGCGACGTAGAAGCGGATGCGGTACTTAATGTTTATCTCTTCGAAGGCCCAGGTGCGGGTGCGGTAGACGGGGGAGGCCAAGACCAGTGGCACCTCGGCCAGCGTTTCCGCCACCACCTCTTTCACCCGGTTGGGCGGCGCCTCGTACGAGACGCCGATGAAGACGTCCACCCCCACCGGCTCGTTGCCGCGCGAGAAATTCTTCACCGTCTGCTTGGCCAGCTGGTTGTTGGGCAGGGTGATGACTTCGCGGCGCTTCGTCTCCAGGCGCGTGGCGCGCCAGCCAAGCTGCAGCACCCGTCCGCTCTCCGTGCCGACGGCCACCGAGTCGCCCACTTCGAAGGGACGTTCCAGCTGCAGGGACAGGCCGGCGAAGAGATTTCCCAAGGTGTCCTGGAGCGCCAAGCCGAGGACCACCGAGGCAATGGCCGAGCCGGCGACCAGGCTACTGAGGTCCAGGTTGAATTCCTGCTTGACGATGAACAGCGCCACCAGGACGTAGAGGGTGGCGTCCAGCACATCCCGAAGGATTTTCGGCGCCGGCCGCTCACGCGAGCGGAACGTCCACAGCGACAGCGAGACCACGGCGCGGACGACGCCGAAGGACACCAAAACCATCCACGTCACTTCCAGTGCCTTGGCCAGCCCCCCGTGGATGTTGTTGCCCAGCACCAGGTGAAGCCCGCGCAGCGCCACCCCCAGCACCAGCAAGCGGACCGCGCCGCGGGCGTCACGTCGGAACAGGGGGTCCGGGGTCAGCGCGTGAAACAGGACGAGAAGAAGCACCAGCGCTGCGCAGCCGACGAGGAGCCAGTTGCTCTGAAGGGCATGGAGCACGGGTGGGCGCTTGGCAGAATCAGGCGCACCGTCGTGCTACGTCAAGCGATGCTTGACGTACGGGCACTCGGGCCGCATGACAACAGTCGGCAATGACGCTGGCGGCGGTGCAGGGACAGGCTCGGGCAGTGGAGGCGCTGCGCAGCGCCCTGAGGCAAGGTGCACTCGCCCACGCCTGCCTCTTCACCGGGCCGGCCGGGGTGGGCAAGGAGCTGACCGCAGTCGGGCTGGCCCAGGCCCTGCTGTGCCCACAGGCGCCACTGGAGGGCTGCGGGACCTGCTCGGTGTGCCAGCGGGTGCAGCGCTTCGCCCACCCCGACGTCCTGCTGCTGCTGCCCGAAGAGGAGCAGGTGCGACGCCGGCTGGCCGGCCGCAGTGACTTCACGCACGTGCCTTCACGCGACGTCCGGGTGGAGCAGGTGCGACAGCTTCAGCAAAGGCTGGCGCTGCGAGGACTCGAATCGCCGCGCAAGGTGGTGCTGGTGCCGTCGGCCGAGGCGTTAAACCCATCCGCCCAGAATGCCTTTCTCAAGACGCTGGAGGAGCCGCCCAGCAACACCACCCTGGTGCTGGTGACGTCTGCCCCGGACCGCTTGCTGCCCACGCTGCGCAGCCGCTGCGTGCGCTACCCCTTCGCCCCCCTCAGCCAGGCCCTGGTGGCAGCCCACCTGCGGCAGGCCCGGGGACTGGACGAGGCCCAGGCCGAGGCGGTGGCAGCCCTGGCCGCCGGCAGCCTGGAGCGGGCGCTGGCCCTGGACCCACAGCAACTGGAGCGGCGCCGGGCCACCATTCGCGCCTTCGAGGCGGTGACCGCCAGAGACTTCCGCACCGCGCTGCGCTTTGCCGAGGTGGCTGGAACGTCCCGAGAGGAGGCGGAGGAGGCACTGGGGGTGCTGGTGATGTGGGTGCGCGACGTGGCGGTGGCGCCGTTTGCCGAAGCACACCTCTTCCACCCCGAGCTGCGCAGCTTGGCCACGGCAGCGGCCGCACGCTTGGATGAGGACCGGCTGCACCTGCGGTTCCGCCTGTTGGACGAGGCGCTGGTGGCCATCCAGAAGCGCAATGCCAGCCCGAGGTTGCAGCTGGAGCGGCTGGCCTTGGCCATGTCAGAAGGCGAGCCCCCTTGACGGACGCTTCCTCGCTGCTGGACGAGATTCGCAACGGCACCGTCCGCCCGCTGTACCTCCTCTGGGGAGAGGAGTACCTCGTCCGCCGGGAGGCGGACGCCCTGGTGGAGGCGCTGGTGCCCGGTCCCCTGGCCGCCCTCAACCTGGCCGTCCTGGACGGCGCTTCCCCCCGCGAGGTGGCGACGGAGTTGGCCACCTTGCCCTTGCTTTCTGGCAACAAGGTGGTGCTCCTCCGCGACCCGGAATTCCTCGCGCCCAAAAAGGGCCGGGCGGACGCCCTGGCCAAGGCACGCGAGGCTTGGAAGGCGGGGCGGCGGAAGGAAGCCGGGCGCCGGCTCCTCGCGCTGGTCGCCCGCGCCGGCTGGGGGCCGGAGGCCCTCGAGCCCGGACAACCCGGCGCCCCGACGGCTGAGGCCTGGAGGGAGGACCTCTCCGTCACCCTGGCGGACAACGACCTCGACTTCCTCCGCGAGGTGGCCGCCTTCGTTCGCGAGGAAAAGCTGACTGCACCCGAGTCGGACGCCTCGGCCCTCTGGACGCTGCTCGAGCGAGGCCTTCCCAAGGGACATGCCTTGGTGGTGGTGGCCACGGACGTCGAGGCGAAGAGCCCGCTGCTGCGCCTGGCCCGGGAAGGTGGCGCCCTGGTGGAGAGGAAGCTTGCAAACCGCCTGAAGGACCTGGACCTCTCCCGGCTGGCAGGCGACTTCCTCCGCCCCTTCCAGAAGCGGCTTGGGCCGGGCGCCGAGGAGCTGCTGCGAGAGCGCGTCGGCGGCAACATGCGCCTTCTGCAGTCTGAGTTGGAGAAGCTGGCCCTGCATGCCCCCGGCGCCCTGATTTCCCGGGCCGAAGTGGAGCTGCTGGTCGCCCACAGCCGCGATGAGGAGTTTCTAGAACTGGCCGACGCGCTGCAGAAGCGCGACTTGCCCGCTGCGCTGGCCTACGTCGAAGAGGCGCTGGCCGGCGGCGCGCCGCCGCTGCTGCTGCTGGGGGCCATTGCCTCCGTGGTGCGAGGCCTGTTGGAGGCGAACGAGCGCACGGTGCATCTTTCTGCGGGCAGGCCGCCCCGAAGCTTCGATGACTTCAAGGCGCGCCTCTTCCCGGCCGTCGAGCGCGAAGCCAAGGCGGCCGGCGCGCGGGTGCCTCACCCCTACGCGGCCTTCCTGGCCGCCGTGGCCGGTGCGCGCTACGGACGCGCCCAGCTGCGGGCCTCACTGCTGGCCTGCGCCGAGGCGGACCTCGCCCTCAAGTCCTCGGGGGCCGGCAAGCTGGTGCTGGAGCGGCTGCTGTGGACGCTGTGCCCACCTGCCGGGCGGGGCCCGTCTGTCCCCCAACGCCCGGCCGTGTCTTAACCGCCTGGAGGCCGGGGGGTTTTCTACGATGGAATCCGGCATGCTGGCGATGCACATGACAGAAGGTGGCGATGCTGCTGGAGGAAAGCGGCGGCCCGAGCGGACATGGAAGGTCCTTTCCGGAGGCGGCACTGCCTCGGATGAAGCCTTGCTTCGCGCCTTCCTCCGCGGGGAAACGCATGCCTTCGGCGAGCTGGTGCGACGACACCAGCGACTGGTGCAGGCGCTGGTCCGCCGCTACGCATCCCGGCCGGAAGACACCGCCGATTTGGCCCAGGGCGCCTTTCTTCGGGCGTTTGCCGCCGCCCGTCGCTCGCTGGCGCGGGTAAATGCCGAGCAACCTGGACTGTTCCGCGCCTGGCTGGTCCGCATTGCCGTGAATGTCGGAAAAAACCACGCCCGCGATGCCGGGCGTTGGCGCCTGGAGGACGCCGCGGTGCTGACGGACGTGCCTTCCACAGGGCCGGACGCGACGGCCATGCTGGAGAGGGCCCAACAGCGGCGCCAGCTGCGCACCGCCATGGCTTGCCTCTCCGCCAGGCAGCGGGAAGTGGTGACGTTGCGCGTCGACGGCGGCCTGCCCTTCCGGGAAGTCGCCCAGGCCCTGCGGATGACAGAAAACAACGCCAAGGTGCACTTTCACCACGCCGTGAAGCGTCTGAAGGCGGCCTTGGAAGGAGGCGACGAATGAATCCCAAGGACGTTGCCACCTGCGCCGAGGTGAGCGCCCTGCTGGCGGAGCGAGCCAGCGGCCCGCTGGAAGCAGCGGAGGCGGCGACGCTGGAGGGCCATCTCGCGCACTGCGCGCAGTGCCGGGCCGCGTTCGAGGACTACCAGGCCCTCTTCTCGCTGCTCGCGCTTCCGCCCCCCACCCTCAAAGAGGAGGCGGCGCTGCGCGGCCTGGCGGAGCGCACCCTCGCCGCGTGGCGACGTCAACAAGCGCGGCGGCGAGGTGCCCGAGGGCTGCTGGTCGCAGCCGGGCTTCTCGCGGTGGCCGCGCTGCCCCTTTGGCTGTGGCATGCCCCACGTTCGCCGGTCACTGCGCTGGCCACCGTGGCCAGCACGCAGCGGCTGCCGCTTGCCGGCAGCAGTGAGGCCACTGGCTGGGAGTTGGAAGAGTCCGCGGCCACCGACAGTGACATCGCGGCCGACGACACGCCGCTGCTGGACGGGCTCGCACTCGAGGGGGACGGCGCCTTTGCCCTGGGAGACAGTGGATGAGGAAGACAGGCACGGTGCTGGTGGCGCTGCTCGCGGCGGGCAGACTCTGGGCCCAGGGCGGTCCTCCCCCTCCGCCCCCGGGCCAGGGCCCGGGTCCGGCCGCCGAGCAGTGGCAGAAGCGCGCCCAGCTGATGCGGACGCTGGCCATCGCCGACGCGCTGGAACTCGATGATGCGGCCACGTTGAAGCTACGCACTCGGCTCAGCCACTTTGAAGAGAAACGCGCCCCCATCCACCGCGAGCTGATGGAGCAAACGGTGGTGCTGCGCCGCGCGGCCAAGGGGGACACCACTGCCTTCGCCCAGGTGGACGGCGCCATCCAGAAGGTGCTCGCCCTGCGCGCTCAACTCGAGCAACTGGACCGAGACCTCTTTGCCGAGCTGTCCGCCGGGCTGCCGCCGCAACAAAAGGCTCGGCTGGCCCTGGCCATGGCACGACTGCCCCAGCAAATGCGGGAGATGGCACGGGAGAAGGACGGCCGCTAGAGTGCGCGACCCTCACCCGGGTCAACCCAGGGTGCGGCTCGCTGCGCAATGCCTAGAAAAACCCTCGTCACCAGCGCCCTGCCGTACGCCAATGGCCCGCTGCACCTCGGCCACGTGGTGGAGTACGTCCAGACCGACATCCTCGTCCGTTTCCTGAGGTCCACCGGGCGCGAGGTGCTGTACGTCTGCGCCGATGACACCCACGGCACGCCCATCGAGTTGAGCGCCGCTCGCGAAGGCATTCCTCCCGAGGAATACGTCGCCACCTTCTGGGAACAGCACCGTCGGGACTTCGCCGACTTGGACATCGCCCTCGACGCCTTCTACACCACCCATTCGCCCGAGAATCGGGCCTACGCCGACCTCATCTACGGTCGGCTGAAGGACGCCGGGGACATTGCCCGGCGCTCGGTGGAGCAGACGTACTGCGAGGTGGACCGCCGCTTCCTCCCGGACCGCTTCGTTCGCGGCACTTGCCCCAACTGTTTCAGCCCTGACCAGTACGGCGACGTGTGCGAGGTGTGCGGCAAGACGTATACCCCGGCCGACTTGCTCGACCCGCACTGCGCGCTGTGTGGCACGCCGCCCGTGCGCCGCGGCTCGGAGCACCTCTTCTTCCGGCTCTCCACCCAGCAGGCCTGGCTGCAGCAGCTCATCCGCAACCCTTCTTTTCTTCACCCGGCGGTGGCCAACCAGCTGCAGGCCTTCTTCGACCAAGGACTCAACGACTGGGACATCAGCCGCGAAGGACCCTACTTCGGCTTCCCCATCCCGGGAGAGACGAACAAATTCTTCTACGTCTGGCTGGACGCTCCCATCGGCTACATCGCCACCACCGAGAAGTGGGCCAAGGACTCAGGACGCGCCGCGAATGCACTCGCCTACTGGGCGGAGGATGCCGACGCCGACATCATCCACGTCATCGGCAAGGACATTGTCTACTTCCACGCCCTCTTCTGGCCGGCGGTGCTGAAGGTGGCGCATCTCAAGGTACCCAGCCGCTTGGTGGTGCACGGCCACCTCACCGTCGACGGGACCAAGATGTCCAAAACGCGGGGCACCTTCATCACCGCGCGCACCTACCTGGACCTCCTCGACCCGGCCTACCTCCGGTACTTCTTCGCCAGCAACCTGGGGCCGAACCCGGAGGACTTTGACTTGTCCCTCACGGAGTTCCGCCAGCGCGTCAACGCAGAGCTGGTGAACAACTTCTGCAACCTCGCCAACCGGGTGCTGTCGCTGCTGGCCGGCCCGTTGGGCCATCGGCTTGCGCCCGCGGGGCCTGGTCCTGGCCAGACGCTGGTGGAGGACGCGCTTCGAAAGGCGGGCGAAGTGCGGGCCGCGTACGAGAGGTACGACTTTCGGACGGCCGTCCGCGGAGCAGCCGAAATCTCGCAGAGTGCCAACCAGTTTCTGCAAAGCCGCGCCCCCTGGGGAAAGGTGAAGAGCGAGCCGGAGATGGCCCGCCGGGACCTGTCCGACGCGGCCGAAGTGGCGTACTTGGTGGCCGGCCTTCTGCAGCCAGTCGTCCCGAAGGTGGCCAGCCAACTGTTTCAGCAGCTGCAGGCCGAGCCTCTGACTTTCGCCCGGCTTGAACGGTCCAGCTACCCACTGCTGAACCGCGGGGTGCCCATTGGGACGCCCGCGCCGCTGCTGCCGAGGATGGAGGAAGCCCAGGTGAAGGCCCTGGTTGTGCCCGAGTCCAGCGCCCCGGCCCCGTCCGCGGCAACCGGGGCCCCGCCCACGCACCAGCCCGTCGCGGGCACCCTCTCCGCCGAAGACTTCGCCCGGGTGGCGCTTCGGGTGGGCGTGGTGCGTGCTGCCGAGCGCGTCCCCAAAGCGGACAAACTGCTGAAATTGACGGTGGACATCGGGGAGGCCGTGCCCCGCACCATTGCCGCGGGCATTGCTGAGGCCTATGCGCCGGAGGCGGTGGTGGGGCGCCGGGTGGTGGTGGTGGCCAACCTCGCCCCGCGCACCATCCGCGGCATCCTCTCCCAGGGCATGCTGCTGGCCGGTGGCCCAGGGGGCGCCGGGCTGCGGCTGGTGGACCCCGGTGACTTGCCTCCCGGAAGCGAGGTGCGATGAGCACCGCCGGCTCGGCAGACGGTGCGCTGCGGGCGCTGGCCCAACCCGGGCCGCCCTCGGTGCGTCGAGAGGCTGCCGCCCGGCTGGTGCAGGTGGCCCGCGCCAGCGAGGCGCCGGCGGACTGGGCCCCCACGGCGCGGACGCTCCTCTTAGACGCGGACGCAGAAGTGCGTCGCGCCGGGGTGGCGCTGCTGGCGCTACAGCCGGGGCCCCCGGACGGGCTCGCCGCTTTGCTGGCGCCGGCCCTTCGCGACAGTTCGCCCTCGGTGCGCCTCGAAGCGGTTGGGCAACTGGCTGACGTGGCCAGTGCCGGGCTGCGGCCCCTGCTCGCCGCGGCCTTGGAGGATGCGGCCTTTCTCGTCCGCTTCGAGGCGGCACGCGGCCTGGCCGCCATCCGCCATCCGGCCGGCCTCGACGTCCTGGCCGAAGGGCTGGACAGCCCAGCCTTACGCTTCCGGGCCATCGGGGCCCTGGCCGAGTTGGGCGACAGCCGCGCGCTGGTACCGTTGCGCCGCCTCTTCACCCGCTGGTTCCTCAACGCCTTTGAACGTACCCAGGCCGCCGGCGCGCTGGCCCTCTTCGGCGATAGCGAAGGGCGCCACTACCTCTTGTCCCGCCTGCGCCGGCGCGGCGCATTGGACCGGCCGCTGGCGGCAGAGCTGTGCGGCGAGGCGGCGTTGCAAGAAGCCGAAGGGCCGCTGCTCGCCATCCTCGCTGACGCGGCGGACAAAGCCCGGGGCGCCGCCGCCCGGGCCCTCGGACGGCTCGGCTCGGCACGCGCCGAGGCGGTGCTGAAGCAACTGCTGGTGGACCCCTCGGTTGCCGAAGAGACGCGCCTGGACGTCGCTGAGGGCCTGGTCTTTCTTCTTGGGACGGAGGCGCGGGACGCGCTCGCGCGGGCTCTCCCTTCGATGCACAGCAGGGAGGGGCGGGAGGAGCTGCGCCTCCTCCTCGAGGAACTCTCTTGAAACTGGTGGACTCCCACTGCCACCTCGAGGCGGCGGACTTTGCGGACGTGGACGCGGTGCTGGCCCGCGCGGCGGCTGCCGGCGTCGTCCAGGCTGTCGTCATTGGGCAATTCCACGGACCCGGGGACTGGGGCCAGGCCCGCGCCGTGGCCGCGGCCCGTCCCAGCCAGCTGGTGGCCACACTGGGGATTCACCCCCACGAAGCGGCTCGGGCAAGGCCCGAGGACTTGGATGAGCTGGCCCAGCTCGCGGCCCGTGCCGACGTGGCCGCGGTGGGGGAGGCCGGACTGGACTACTACTACGACCGCTCCCCCCGGCCGACACAGGCCCGCGTCTTCGGCCTTCAAGCCGCGCTGGCCAAGGCGCTGGGCAAGCCCCTGGTGGTGCACGTCCGCGACGCACACCCGGAGTGCCTGGCCATCCTCGCCGCGGAGGGCGTTTCTCAGGGCGTCATCCACTGCTTCACCGGCGACGTCGCTGCAGCCCGCCAGTACCTGGACTTGGGCTTCCACCTCTCGCTGTCCGGCGTCGTCACCTACAAGAAGACGGAGGCCCTGGCCGAGGCGGTGCGCTTTGCGCCGGTGGAGCGGCTGATGGTGGAGACCGACAGCCCCTACCTGGCTCCCGTCCCGTACCGCGGAAAGAAAAACGAGCCCGCCTTCGTCGTACAGACGGCCCAGCGCGTGGCCGAGTTGAAGGGGCTGCCCGTGGACAGGCTGGCCGAGGCCACCAGTGCCAACGCGGCCCGGCTGTTTGGCTTCGTCCTGCGCTAGACGAGGGCCGCGGAAGGCGGCTCAGGCCTCGAGGGCCCTCAGCACCAGCTCCACATCCGTGTCCAACTGAGGGACTTCCAGCAGCAGGGCGTCCGGCTCATAGTTGAATTCGGCGGCGCGCGCCTTGAGAAGCGCACCCAGTGCGTCCTCACCGCGCCTCTCGTCGAGTGCGGCGTAAGTGACGCGGCCGCGCTCAAGGTGCACGTAGCCCTCGGATTGCTCGTCACGCAGCGTAAGACGGCCGCTCTTGCGCCCGTCGCCGAGGACGCGCAGCACCTGGCGCGTCTCGAGCTCCTCGAAGGTGCCCCACACCGAGTGCGCCGGGCCACCGTGGCTGACGCGGTCCTGGAAGAGTTCCGACACGCGGAAAGCCACCTCGCTGGCGCTCTCGGCCGGCACCACCACCGTCGTGCCGGCCTGGAGGAGTCGCTCGCGCAGGGTGGCCTCCGGCTCACCGGTGATGACGACTGGAAGTCCGGCCAGGGCCGGCTGCGCCCGCACCTGGCCCACCAGGTCGAGCAAGTCGGGGCCTCCGAAGCTGGCGCTGAGAATCCACACGTCGCCCTCCCCGCCGAGCGCGGCGTCGGCCACCGTCTCGAGCGCGCTGCAGGCCTGCACCACCATCCCTCGCTGTTCCAGGGCCTGGACCAGCACATCCCGGGTTGCGGTGTCCGGTTCAGCCAGCAGCACCATCCGACCATCGGCTTCCAGTCGGCGCCGCAGCAGCTCTCCGGACAGCAGCTGCTCCAGCGTCTGCACCACCCGCGGGTCGTACAGGACGCCGGCCTGCTCGGCGAGGTGGTTCAGGGCTTGGTCACGGGTGAAGCGTCGCCCGTGGGTGTTGGCTGAATTCCGGGTGAGGTCGAGGTAGCCGTCGACGGCGGCCAGAATGCGAGCGGCAACCGAAATGTCCTCCCCCCGTACCCCCTGGGGAACGCCCGAGCCATCGAACGCCTCGTACATTTGAGCCAATGCCGCGTTGGCTTGTGCCGGCAGGTGCACCGACTCGAAAAGCTGCAGCGGTGCACGCACCAGCTGCTTGGCTTGGGCCTTCCACTCTGGGTTGCGGGAAGTGCCGGCCAGAGTGAGGTGGATGGCGCCCTTTCCGATGTCATGGACAAAGGCGGCCAGCGCGACGCAGGCCACCTCCCGGGCGGGGAGTGCCATCCGCAGCGCGACCAGGGCGCACTGCCGCGCCAGCTGCGCGGAGTGCCCGCGCAAGTCGCCGCGGTCCTTCTCCAGTTGGTCGACCAAAATCCGCAGCGTCTCCAGGTAATCATTCTCGCCCACCGCGCCCCGCGAGGAGACGAGGGCACTCGCCGACTCCCGTCTTCCGCGCACCGCGGTGTGGGGCAGCTTGGCCTGGCTGCTCTCTCCTCGAAGCCTCAGCCGGACCGGCGGAGGAGCCGTCCGGTTGCTGCCGCTGGCCTCGTAGGCCTGGGCGATGCTCGCCAAGTCGGTGCGTGCCGCCACCGGCGCCCGGAGAGCTCCCGTGGCCAGCTGTTGAAAGGCGGTGGTGTCGCCGTAGTAGTGCTTCTGGATGCCGGCGTAGATGACGCTGCGCAGCCCGACATAGGCGAAGACTTCATCCACCTCGGCCACCAAGGCAATCTCGCGCAGCAAGTCCTCGTTCTGCGGCTCGGCGGCGACGATGGAGAGGATGCGCCGCTCATTGTCCACGGCCAGCGGGAGGAAGAGGCTGGCCTCGGCCATCCGGACCGGCACGCGGTCCAACAGCTCGGTGGGGATTTGCGCTCGCGACAGCTTCTCGGCGGAGACGTAGCGCGTCTTAAATTCGGAGGCGAGGAAACGAAGCAGCGTGGCCTCGGGCAGAAAGCCCATTTCCACGAGGCAGTCGCCGAGGCGGTGTCCCGTCAGACGCTGTTGCTCCAGCGCCTGGTCCACCGCGGCCGCGGAAATAAGCCCTGCCTCCACCAGCCGCTCGCCGAGTTTCTTGCTCATGCGCCTTGTGCGCGAGGCCTTAGCGCAGCCGCGCCGGTAGCGTCCATGCTCCCCCTGGGGCCAGCGTCACCCGCGCGCCGGGTCTTCCGTGCCGTCGGCAGTCGGTGTGGACCCGGTGAGCGACTCCAGCGGGGGAAGCGTCAACCGCGGGACGGCCGGCGCGTCCGCCTCCTTGCGCTCCGCGCCGTCGCGCTCGGGCTGGCGCTCGCGACCAACGCGGCCCCGGCGCCTGCGGCGGGCGCCCACCGGGCTGCGGCCGCCGCGGGTGGGCGGTGCACCCTTGAAGAGGTGCCGCTCCGTCAGCCGGGTGGGTTCCGCCCAGTTGGCGTTGGGGTCCTTGGCCATCGCCTCGAGCCAGCCGGCCAGTTGCGCGTCGAGTTCGGCAAGTGCGTGGACGACGTAGGCCTCAAGCGTCACCGGCGGCTTAGCCGAAGCGTGCTCCCGACGCTCGGCGATGACCAGGTGGGTGAGGTGGTGTTGCAAGGCCCTCGGGAAGTCCGGTAGCTGCGCGGCCTTGGCGTGAATGGCCTGCGCCGTGGTCACCGCATGGCCCACCAGGCGCCCCTGGTCGGTGAAGGCCACGCCTCCGTTGGCGTAGGCCAGCTCGGACACCTTGCCAATGTCATGCAGCAGGGCGCCGGCCAACAGCAGGTCGCGGTCCAGCATCGGGTACTGCTCCGCCACCCGCTGCGACAGCCGCATGACGGACAGCAGATGTTCGGCCAGACCGCCGCGGTAGGCATGGTGGGTGCCCTTGGCGCCCGGAGCCAGCGGCAGCCCTCTGGCAATCTCGCTGTCCTCGAGAAAGGCCACCAAAAGCGCCTTCACGTGGGGGTCGTCCACCTGCTCCACCAGCTCTCGAATCTGGGCCACCGTCCGCTGTCCGTCTGGTGCCTTGGCCTCGGCGGCGGCGGGCGCGCGGAACGCCTCTGGGGCGGAGGCCTCGGGCGCCGGCGGCGGGGTGGGCGGCTGAAATTCCGCCGCGTCGATGGGTTCCGGGTCGAGGCGCTCCAGCGACTCGGCGATGACTTGCGGCTTGCCGTGGAAGGACACCACCTGGCCCTTCACCAGCACGTAGTCATCCACGTGGAAGGCGTTTTCCAAGGCCTCCACCCGGTCGAAGATGCGGCCGTCGACTTCGCCCGTCCGGTCGCCGAAGCCAAGGACGAGGAAGCCCTTCCCATTGCGCGACGTCTGCCGCGTCTTGCGGGTGACACGGAAGACGGTGAAGACGGGCTGTTTCTCCCGCAAGTCGCGGACGTAGACTTTACGGACGGTTTCTTCGGCGGGCGCAACTGCCTCGTCGGCAGGGGAGGAGGGCTCTGTCACGGGGCGGGGAACCTACCACTTCTGGGGGTGGTCGCTGCCCGTCGGGTGGTTAAGTTGGGGGACTTTCCCGTGATTCCTCTGCGCGACAGCCCCCAGTCTCGGTCGTTCCCGCTGGTGACGGTGGGGCTCATCTTCGCCAACATTCTCATCTTCTTGACGGTGGCCCAAAGCCCCGATGCCAACCAGCTTTTCTCCCATTTCGCCTTCGTCCCCCGGCGCTTCTTCTACTGGCGAGGGGGTGCGTTGGACTGGCAGCGTTGGCAACCGCTTTTGAGCGCCATGTTTCTGCACGCCAACCTGCTGCACCTGGTTTCCAACATGTGGTTCCTCTGGGTTTTCGGCGACAACGTCGAGGACCAACTTGGGCACGGCCGCTACTTCGTCTTCTACCTGGTGTGTGGCGTCGTCTCGTTCATCGTCCAGGGCCTCTCCGCGCCGACTTCAGCCATCCCGGCGGTTGGCGCCTCGGGCGCCATCTCGGGTGTCCTGGGGGCGTATCTGTTGATGTTTTCCGGGGCGCGCATCCTCACCCTGGTTCCCATCATCATCATCCCCTGGCTGGTGGAATTGCCGGCCTTCGTCTTCTTGGGCCTTTGGTTTGTCATGCAATTCTTCTACGGGGCCGCGGGCGTGGCCGCCGGCGCCCAAGGCGGCGTCGCCTGGTGGGCGCACGTCGGCGGCTTCGTCACCGGTTTTGTGCTGTGTGGCTTCATGCGCCGCCGCCAGCTGCCGTCACCGCCGCTGCGGCCGTGGGTTACCGCCGGTCGACGCAACGCCTGGCTGTCACGCTAGGCCTTCAGCGGCGCCATTCGAGCGGAATGGACTCCCGCGCCGCCAGCCGTTCCAAGTCATGCAGCGCATCTCGCGCTTCGGCCAGGACGCGCTCGTCCTCAGTCACTTGTAGCCGCAGCGCGCTGGCACGTCCGGCTGTCATCGTCCGGCCATAGGCGTCCACCACCAGGTAGGACTCTTCATTGGCCACGTGGGCCAGCCTGTCCTGGTCGCGCGCCAGGTTGACTTCCGCGCGGTGTACCCGCTCGGTGCTGCGCAAAAAGCGCTTGCGCCAGCCCGCTTCGTCCAGCCCCGCCGCCTCATTGGGGGACAAGGGAAGCGGCGGCGGAGCCGACTCCTCCAGCGCCTCCTCGCTTCGCTCGGCCGGCTTGGTCGCAACGGCCTTGGGTGCCTCCTCTGCCGAGGCGGACTTCGCCTCAGCTGTTGCCGGCGGGCTGGCCGTGTCGGCGGGCGTCGCGACACTCTGCCCCTCCAGGGACCGGGCCTGGTCGCGGTAGCGCGCGGGGATGGTGTTGGCGTCGTTGGTGTAGTGCGCCACCCCTTCGCCGTCCGTCCAGGTGTAAACCTCCTCGCCCGCCGGGGCGCCAGCCCACAGCAGCAGCGCCGCCTGCAATGCCAACAGTGACGAAGCCATCAGCCCCAACTCTACCGCTGGGAAACCCTCACGGCTGCTTCGTCACCCGCGGGCGGGACTGGGCGGTGATGGCGATGCGCACCGTCACCAGCGCCGCCGCTGCGGCCGTGGGCAGCGCCAGCCACCATTGCTGGGTGGCGCCCGCCAAAAGCGCCGCCAGAGCAAGCGACAGGGCAACCGCCACCCGTGCCGGTTGGGCTGCGCGGTTTTGCCAGAAGCGCCTGGGGGGAGGGGGAGCCAGGGCCGGGTGCTCCCTTGCCCGGTAGGTTGCCCCGGTACCCTCATCGATGACTTCGTCCTCGGGGTCCACCAGCCCCAGGTGGAAGGCGCGCTCCACGTCCAACAACGTCGGGTAGGAAAGCTCGCCGTCCGGGGTGCGCACGCGGAACGCCATCGGCTGCCCATTGTCCACCCGCACCCCCTGGCCGTCGCGTCCGGGTTGCAGTGCGCAATGGGTTACGCACCTCGTCAGGGGAAGGGAGACCCCTGGGTGGTGTGTTCTCTGGGGGTTAACCGGTACCCGGGACTGGCACGCCCCATGAAGCTTGACGTGGCTGTCCGGCGGAATTCCGCCCTAAGGAGAAACCCTGTGAGCACGGATGCGAAGGCGAGCAAAATTTTAGCCCGAACCTTCTTCAATCAACTCCGTGCGAGCGGCTACACGCCCACGCAGGTGATTGGGGTCGCTACCGAGTTGATTGACCTCGTCACCTCCGACATCCGCGAGGAAGGCCGCCGCCCGGAGACACCGGAATTGATGCCCGAGGAGGCCTACCCGGCGTTGTGAAGGGCCGGAGGCTGTATTATTCTCTAGCCGAGCGTTGGTCCCCAGGAGTACCGGACGCGTGCGTTCCGGACAGGTTCCGGGCCTCACGGCCGGGGGGATTCAAGGCTGTAGGCCCTGCTTAACACCTTTCGTGCTTCGGTTTCCATATCCGAAATGCAAAGATCGAGGAGATATGCGTACAAGATCGTGGTCGAATTAGAGGAGCGAGACAGAATCGCCAGCATCGCGTTACGCGCTCAATGGGATGCAAGTCACTCCAGCGATCACTAAGGCCAGGGCTCCGGTTAGTATTAAGTTTCTCGATCGTGATCACGCAGCCTTTCGATCCACTATTTACATCCGCAAGTGAGGCGGCATTGATTCTGGCGTTGAACAGATCGCCCCCAGCCCCCTCGCACTGCTCTTGAAACGCCGCCGATGCGCTTTTTTCACGCGTCAAGCCGAATAACCGGTGCATGATGGCTTCGCGGCGGGATGGATGGAAGAGGCTTTCAATGTGCATCTCCCTGAGTTCGGGGTTGCTATATCCAAGCATCGCGCTAGCGGCACTGTTGGCATTCGTGATTCGCAACGCGTCGTCCGTAACCAGAATCGCCAAAGGGTTCTGCTCAAAAGCCACGCGATATCGTCTTTGAGCTCGATACGCGCGAGAGAGATGTTGGACTCGGTCAGATCCACGCTTCGGCCCACCACCCGCGTCGGGTTGCCGTCAACGTCTCGAATGATGTAAGCGCGATCCAGTATGTGATCCGATTCTCCTCCTGAGCGCATTCTTCGATACTCGCAAGTCCAGTCGTCGCGACGCTGCTTCAAGACTGAATCGAGGCTCACCGCAACAGCCGCGCGGTCTTCCGGATGGATCAGATCCAGCCAGGAGGCAAGCCTCATACTCGCAACGGGAGTCTCGGGCCGCTCGGCTCTGAGTAGCCCCGGCGGTGACTCGATTTGACACCAGATCCCATTCCCAAATGAGATCGTTGCTGGTGAGGCGAAGCGCTTTGACGTCTTCCAGGCTTCGATGCATGCGCTGTGAATATTGACGCATCTGCTCGACGGCTTTCGTCGCCAGGCTCCGTGCCCGAGGATATGCCGCTCCCAAGCCAGCGATCAGGCTTCCTTCGAGTGCGAACAAAACGAGACGGGCCGCATTGATCGGAACCAACAAGGACGCGGAACTTTCCGGCATGACAAACAGCCAACCGGCGACCAGAGCGGAGAGGAATGTGGCGGCGAGACCCGGTTCGAGTCCCCCGGTCCATGCGCTGGCAGCAATCGCGACATAGTAAAAAGTAAATGGCAGAGCCCGTTCAACGTCCTTAAACGCGAGCAACTTCAAGCCGGTTGCGGTAGAGACAAAAAGGAGAACAGGGAGGTAACGCGAAGCCCAGGCCCCATTGTCTGCGATATCTGCTTCGCGGAAAATGTGACCAACACAGCTCAGTAAGACGCCCTCGCCGCCGAAGAGAAGCAGCCTCACAAAATGATCATGCGAGGAGATCTGAAACGAATAGATTGGCGGCAGGAGCAGATAAACGCTCGCTAGCGCGGCAAGACCAGTCGCGAGCAGTCCGGGCCCTAAACCACCGGCCAAGGCCGACAGCAGCACTGCCAGCACGAAGCCAAAGTAATGGATGTCAGAGCTCACTTCCACTGGTCCGGACCAAAAATACAAAAGCGACGCCAGGGCCGTGGCAAAGAGTGAGATGCCATAGCGGGCCGCGTGTGAGCTCAACCGAGGCATCGAATTCTCAAAAGCGATTGTTTACCATCAATGAGTCTGATCGGAGATGTCATGAAGCGTGCTCAATCGCTGTTCTACTTTTGCGACCCAAGCCTCCAGATCTGACCGCTCACAATCGTGGGCGGACGAGTGGAGATACTCATTCACCTGGATGAGAGCCAACTCCGGGCGGTGAATGTCGTTAAGCGCGTTCGCGACGAGTAACCGGAAGAACGGGATTGCGCGCGCGGCATCATTCAGATGTTTGAGCGCCTCCTCCAGATCTTTTCGCTGCTCTATCAGGCTAATCGCCAGGACTCCCTGGGGAAGCGAGGACAGGTACCGATCCGAAACTAAGCCGCGCGCGGCGCGCTCGGCCTCGGGATACCGCTTCAAATTCATCAACAACAACGCCACGTTGCAGCCTGCTTCGGACAGTCGCGGATTCAGTTGAAAAGCAGTTTGTGCATGCTCCAAGGCCTGATCCAGGCGGCCCTGCCTGGCGTACATGATCGCCAGATCGCCGTGCGCTTCCGCAAAATCCGGATCAAGATCGACGGCTTCCTGCAGATGCTTAATGGTCGCTTGCTCATCTCCACTGTCTAACGTTTTTTTCGCCGTCTGGAGAGCTTGTAAGGCGCGTTTTGGAGTTTTATGCTGTAGCGACGACATCGAAACAGAATTCGTGTACTCAAGAGTCCAATTCGGATCCGCTACGAACACGAGTATCGGCTGAGTTTTACTGGTGCCGACCGTCTGCATTCGCTCGACTAACACGTGCCCGGAGAGATCGCGAACGCGAAGCTGGTAATCGCCCGGCGCCAACTTGCCGAAATCGAAATTCCCGTTGGCAGGCACGAGAAGTTTTTGTTTGGTTGCGCTTTCCGCTTGAGCGCTCTTCGGAATAAGTTCCAGTTCCATCCCCTGTTGAAGCAGATGCGTGGATCCAACAATTTGCCCCCAGAACCCACACGCGGTCCCGTTGTCACGGGCAATCAGGGGTTGCGAGTGCGCAAGAATCGGTAATAAGAACACAATCAAAACAACGCAGAATACAAATGATCGATTCATTTCCTGTCTCCAAAGCTTTTGCATGCGCGCCAGTGCTGTGAAGCTGGCATAGAAGGGTGATCGGGATCGCCGCGCAGTGACGCGACGAGCGGATCTCGAAATTTACTTGCGAGCCGACGTGTCTACGGGCGCCCAGGTCTCGTCCGGATCATAGGCATCGTAATCGCGAGCGATTTCGGAGGTCTTGGCCCAAGATTCTTCTCATAAACGATTCCTGATTTGTCCACAATGAAAGCCATCATGCCGGTGGATCCGAAACCGGACGGCCACGCAACCAGCGCGAATCCCTTGGTCATAAGGCCATTCTGCAGATAGTTCATCTCACCGCCCGTGGCCTGCGGTCCCTGAGCAGTCAGGATTTTGAAATAGTATCCGTGATACGGCTGGTGACGATTCGTATAGCCTTCCGCGAACGCCTGCGCAATGAGGTCCGCGATGGGACTCTGGTCATTCTTGTTAGTGGCCGCCCAGTAAAGCCCGTCCTGCTTGCCAGGCGAGCTGATCATTTTTTGCGCATAGTGTGGAGTTCCACTACCCGTTCGATCCCGCTCCGCGTACTCGTTTTGCGCTTCGACGTAGCCCCGGCACACTTCGATGGCGTCCAATTCGTTGCTGCCGATTCGCCGGGCGAGAATCTCCTGCTTTCCTTGCTCCGCGTCGAAATACCATTTCCCATTGGCCTGCACGATCGGTATTGGTAACGGCCACCCGTCTGTACCTACCAGCACGGTCCTGGCGTGAGGATTGTGCGGATCAGCCACAACTTTCATTCGTAGTTGGGCCGCATCCACAAATTTGCGCCGCAGTTGTTTATCCGCGACGGGATCGCTAGTTATCAGAAAGTCTTTTGCCGACGGCCCGAGAATCTTGACCAAGGCTGCAACGTCGTCGCTCTCGGCGGCGGCTAGCAGCCCCTTCGCCGCGGCATAGGGCGACTGGAACCCTTCACCTTGCAGGTGGGCAGCTTGTATCTGGATTGCAGCCAGCATTGCACCGGCCACGAACAAAGGAATGATGGTTGGAATGCGCATGATTTCGTTCCTGCTATCTCCTCCGGCCGCCTCCTCGAGATCCCCCGCCGCCGCGGAATCCACCGGCACTCGAGAATCCACGATTGCTATTCATAACTGTGCGATTACCGCCCTGATTGATCCCGCCAAACGCTCCCCCACCCGTTGCGCCGCCGATGTTTCTGTTCCCAATTCGATCACCGCCCCCTGAGGGTTTGACATTTTGTCCGATCTGGCCTGGGCTGGGACGAGCGCCCTGTGCCGCGTTACCTTGTCCGGGACGCAGAGCATTGCCATTCCCGGGTTGGCCAGGACTGACGTTACCGGGACGCTGTGAGAGATTGGCCTTGTTCAGTCCCTGCTGGATCTGGCCAGTGGTCGGTCGCGTGTTCACGACATTGCCGCGGCCGCCGTTGAACCTGTCTGCCACATTCCGGTTGCTGTAGGGCACACCGCCGCGGTGGGCTGGATTGTGCACCCACGCATTGCCGTTGCCGGCGGCGTTCACGCGAGTAAGGTTATTGCGGCTGATGAAATTGTTGTTGATGACGACGTTGTGATTGCCCCATCCCGCATTCCAGCCCCAGCTATTCCAGCCGCCTGACACGATGGCTCCGACCGCAACACCGATGCCGAAAGAGATCGCGCCTGCCGCGAACACCGCGCCAGCAGTTGGATAGTAAACGGGCGGATACGGATAATACTCGGGCGGGCCCCATATCGCAGCCGGGTCGTATTGCGGTATGTAGACGACTTCAGGACTGGCGGGTTGTATTTCAATGTAAGTGTTTCCGCCTTGTGCTGTGGAATTGACCGTTTGCTTGTCATTCGATTGCAGGGTTCCTTTGTTCTCGGCTTTCTGACGCATCCGTTGGACGGCGTCCAGCACGTCCTGCTGTTGCGCGAGAAAGGCGTTTCCCAAGTCCGATGTCCAACCGATGTCCTTATTCAGAAGCGTGAGCAGGTCGGGGAAGACGACTAAAGCCTGCACGCTGGCGTCCCAGGTTTGCTTCGCGGCCGCGTCAACAAGGGCTTTACCCTGAAGCGCGGAATGTGCACTCAGCCAGCGGGCGGCTTCGACGATCTCCAAAGGATACGTGGAGGCTACCAGCACCTGGCTCAGGATGGGGTCGGGATATAGCGCGACGGGAGCAACCAGGCTGTCGAGTTGACCGGGCGCCAGCGGCGCTGTCGGGTTCTGAGTTGCGCCGGCAACCGGTTGTGGGACTGGTGGCGATTGCGCCCCTGGAGATGGATAAATGCGTTGCACCACCAGCAATTCGACGCACAGTAGTGCCACCGCTCCTTGAGTTGTCATATGCAACCTCGCGGCATGTCGCTGTCTGAGATTGCGTTGGCACCGCTCGTGACGCAAAATAATCGGGCCCGAACGCACGCGCCGACAAGAAAAATAAATAGAGCCTGCCCGATGGGCGAACATCTTATGTGCGTTGGTCGGCGCCGTCAGCAGCGCACGGTGCGATGACTAAGACAGAAACGGAAACACTACGAAAGAAAAGAGGGCTTCTAATGAGCACATGGGCTGAGGTCATCAAAATGTTCGAAGGAGCGAACGGCGACACGCAACATCAGTCGCTCATCGTCGAGACCGTGAGTCTATTAACCAATCGCGTGGGCGGGCTGAACGCTCTGGTGCGGAACTTCGAACAAAACGGTTTGGGACACATCATTTCCTCCTGGATTGGAAATGAGACTAATGCGAGCATTTCTGCGGACCAAGTCAGCAAGGTGCTCGGATCGCAGCGCGTTCAGGAGCTGGCGAAGAGAGCAGGCGTGGCGCCGGAAAAAGTATGTGGCTATCTCAGTACATCTCTACCGAATCTGGTGGACGCAATGACGCCCGATGGCAAGTTGGGTAGCGCCGGAGAACTTCAGTCTCGTGGCAGACAAATCCTCGCCGCGTTCAATCCCATGAAGTCAGCATCATAAAGGAGGTAGATATGGATCGACTTGATGAACTCAAACAAAAGTACGCGAGCGTGCTGACAACCGTTCGAGAGCAAGGCGTTCAACTCGCGCACCTCCATATTCAGGACAACAAGCTCTTCATGCAGGGAAAAGCGCCATCCGAAGCCGCCAAGAACGAGGTCTGGAATCAGATCAAGGCTGTCAATCCTGCTTACGACGACATCACTGTGGACATCGCCGTCAATGCATCCGTTCCTCAACCCGCATGGCAACCGGCGCCCGCTATGTCATCGCGGCACATCTACACCGTCAAAGCGGGGGACTCGTTGTCCAAGATCGCGCAACACTTTTACGGAAACGCCAGCGATTACATGCGTATCTTCGATGCAAACAAGGACACACTCCGCGATCCGAACCGTGTGGAAATCGGTCAACAACTTGTAATACCGGCGAACCGTTAGTTGCACCTCAGTTTTGAAGTTTCTGCGCCTCGCGGCGCCCATTGCCGTCTATAACGATGGAAGCGGCGGAACGCCGTAGAGCGTTCGGGAAGAAGAAAACGCTGAGCGACCGCGGCTACTGCAACGCGGTCCAGCGGTTCCCCCACGGAAACTGCGCCAGGCCACTCCTCGCCATAGGACGCAGACGTGCCCGGTTCCCAAAGGCAAACCAGCCATTTAAGGGCTTGGTTTTGGCATTCCCCAAATCATCGAACGCATCCCTTCCTGGCCTTTTCGGATCCTCGAAAAACCGCCACCACCAAAAGCGCCTCGAAAGTTTTACGGTTAAGCGGCACAGACGGCATCAATCCTGCTGAAAGGGCTTCGTTAGGAGCAGGGCTGGCAGGCTAGCCATCATTCGCCGTGGACAGAAAGGCCGCCGGATTTCCCGCCACAAGCAAAACTTAGAAGGTGAATTTATGGCAACGTCCGTGCTCTCCTCGCTTTTCAATTTACTCGACTCCCGCAGCGTTAACGAAATCGCGTCGCGTCTTGGGGAATCTGGACACGCGGTCTCACGAGGCCTCGAGTCGACCACGGCGTCGATGATTGACGGATTAACCGCTCGATCCAGCGATGCCAGTTCCATGGGCCAAATATTCCGGCTCATTTCACAAACACCATCGGATGTAAATGTCTCGAATCTTGCAAGCGCTGTCTTGGGGCCGGCCGGAGCAACCGGCGCCACAGCGTCGCTTCTCGATTCTGGGAAGAAATTTCTGTGGCAGGCATTCGGCGCCGATCAATCCGCTGTTGCCGATGCCATCGGACGATCTTCCGGATTGCGGGCTTCGTCAGTCGCAAGCCTCATGAGCGTTGCTGCTCCCCTCTTGATGAGCGCTCTGGGGCGCGCTGTGCGCGGCGGCAATATGACTCAGGACGACCTGCGGAATTGGCTCGTCCAAGAGAACGCCGGTATCCAAGGGATGTTACCCGCGGGTCTGCCTGGCGCTACAACTGCCGGTCGGACAGCTGTCGACGCGGGGGCGCGCCCGCTCTCAATCACCACCGTGAAGGAGCCGCGTGCGGGTGTTCCAGGCTGGATGTGGATCCTCCCAGCTTTGCTCCTGATCCCTTTGCTGTTCTGGCTCTTCACCAGGCAGCACGTGCGAGTTCCGGAGGCGGTGCGACCAGACCTTGGGAATTTTGTGCCTCGAATGCTTCCGGACAACGTGCGGCTGAGCATTCCGATCCGCGGCATGGAGATGCGTTTACTCCAGTTCATTCAGGATCCCACGAAGACTGTCAACGAGACTACCTGGTTTGATTTCGACCGACTCACATTCGATACGGACTCCGCACAACTTCGGCCAGAGTCTCAGGAACAGTTGCAAAATATCGCCGAGATCCTAAAGGCATACCCGAATGTGCATCTCACTGTCGGCGGCTATACCGACAACACGGGAGACGCGGCGCACAACCTACAGCTTTCGCAGGATCGCGCGAACGGCGTCGTCGATCAACTGGTTGCATTGGGGATCTCTCGTGACCGTCTCGAAGCTCACGGTTACGGCGAGCAGTTTCCGGTCGCCGACAATGAAACCGCGGAAGGCCGGGCGAGAAACCGGCGCATTTCGATGCGGGTGACGCAGAAGTAGCATTGTTTCACGCTGTGAGCAGCAACGAAGATCCGAAGAACAGGCGATAGGAACTTTAAGGAGAAATATTATGGCCCATGAAAAGATTGTTGCGGTTTACGACACGGTGGCCCACGCGGACGCCGCGGTCAACACGCTGAGACTGGCGGGTTATCCAACCTCTGATATCAGCGTAATCAAGAATGAGGGAGAGGCCGAGGCCCGGTTGCACGAGCCCGAATTCTGGCAGCGTTTGTTCGGGGGAGACTTAGGGTTGCACGAAGCGGAAGTTTACGGACGTACCGTTCGACAAAGTGGAGCAGTGCTAGTGGTTCGGGCTACCGAATCGGAAGCACCCAACGTGATCGACTTGTTGGACGCCCACAAACCCGTTGACGTCCTCGACCGCGCTCGAGCGCAGGGCCTCGCGGAACGCCCGAAAGTCGTTGTCCCGCCGCCCACTATGGCAGCAACTCCTTCGGCAGCATCCCTGGCACCCACGGCGATGAAGAAGGACGAGGAAGTGGTGCGCCTGGCGGAGGAACAGCTGGATGTCGGCAAGCGGAAAATAGAATCCGGAAAAACTCGGGTTCGGCGTTTCGTCGTTGAGAAGCCAGTGGAAGCGAACGTGAACTTGCATGAAGAGCACGTCGAAATCATGCGGCGCGCGATTTCTGAGCCTGGTTACTTGAAGGACATCGATTGGTCTGAACAGGTGTTTGAAGTCGTGGAGAGTGCCGAGCAACCGGTTGTTAGTAAATCTGTTCGCCTGACCGAAGAAGTGGTGATCCGGAGAAAAGGTTCGGACCATATCGAGAAGGTCCGCGACACTGTGCGCAGGCAGCAGCTAGATGTCGAGCGACTGCCTCTCGAAACGATCAAAAAGTAACTCGCCAGTCAACATCGTTGGAGCGGGCTAGTAGCTAGTCCGCTCCTTCCCATCCGTCATAGCTTTCCCAGTTGGGCGATGCGCTGTTCGAGCACCGAGCTGAACGCCTCTACGTCCTCCGCGGAATAGCCGGCCGCGCGAAACGCATCGCGAATCTGCTCTGGCGACAATTGAGCGAGCAAGTGTCCCACCCACCTCACATCCTCGATCGGAATGCGCTCGCCGAGCCAGAGCAAGCCGAGCCGTTTGGTGAGCTCAGGAACATTCACAAACGTGTCCATCTTCGGCCGAGCAGGAACGTGAAAATCGATGAATTCCAATGAAACCCGCCTGATCATCTTGGAACCTGCGTACGCTTTCAAATTTCCCTTCCGCTCCCAGTTCAAGCCAGGGGAACCGAAACTCGATCCAAGATCGCTGACGGTGTAAAGTTGCTGTGGATGATCGCCACGAACTTGATAGATGGAATTGTTCGAGTCTTTAAGATCCCAGTTGTTGATGACGGCCATCAATGCCCTGAGTCCGTACCATTCGCGCGTTCCGACGAACGGATTGTCGGCCCACATCCAATTGCCGAGCTTCTTCTGTTCCTTCAAGTGTCTCTTGAGGCGAACATTGTGCATGGTCCCGTCGCGAGAGACGAGATCCGCGCCGCGTCGGAGTTTCGCCATGTTCTGAACGTGTAGGACCGGCATAAGGTAGTCCTCGTTCGCGAAATACCCGATCGACCATACGATCCGCGACGCGGCGGTTTCGGGACGCGCCTCCTCACCCAATTTGACCGTCCATTTCACGCCATCTTCGTCGAGGACATCGAACTTCGGATTGCTGCCGTTCATGTCTTCCGCCAAGAAAGTAAACATTCCTTTTGGCGCGTGATCCCGGCCTCCCGGACCATAGTAAAGGTCGCGTTTCGGGACGCTCCCTGGTTCGCTCCAGAGAACGGCGGCTCCGCTGCCATCGCTTGAGCTTTGACTGCGGGCCGTTCGTCCCGCCTTGGCTCCGGCAACGATCGGGAGAGTAAGTGTGAGGGCAGTGACAAGCGCAAGTATCGGCCGTTGCATTGTATACATCAGATGATCCCTCCGGACATCAATGGTTGAGTCCTTGAGCGGTTCAGGATGCAACCAACGCATCCGATACGCTCACGAACCCTGGATGTTTTCGAGATGACTTTAGATTTAATAATGAGTCTTTGAGCCCTCGACAGGGCTCAAAGAGCAAGGGCATCGGCGTTCCAAATGCTGCGGAAGAAACGACTGTGCACTTGTGAGTGTCGGCTCCTGGCGAGTCTCCTATCGCTCCTCTCAATTTTGGGGGCCCCCGCTGTAGCGGGCACTGTAGCGGTCGAACCGACCACTGACGAGATCCTCGCTCGTGTCGCCGAGGCCATCGCCAAGAGTCAAAATTCCTCCTATTCAGGAACTCGCGAATATCGCCTAAGGAATTACAGGTTCGACAAAGAGGCTGTCGCGCTAGTACAGGTGAATTACCGTCCGGGCGCAGGTAAGGACTTCACCATTCTGAACCGGACCGGATCGCCAAAACTTCTTGAGGTTCTCGATAAGCTGCTTGTCTCCGAAACGGAAGTTAGCCTGCCGGAGAAGTTCGTTCAGATCGAGATCAGTCCAGCCAACTACACCGCGCGACTGCGTGGCACCGACTCGACCCGCGGCCGCCCCTGCTATGTCATAGAACTTATCCCCAAACGCAAAAGTAAGTATTTGGTCAAGGGCGATGCTTGGATCGACTGAGAACTTACGGCGTCATGCGCCTGGACGGTATCACGTCCGCGAGCGTCTCCTTATGGGTGGGTTCGCCTCACATTACCCAGGATTTTGCTCAAGTCAGCGGAGTATGGCTGCCAATTCATACCGGCGGCGTCAGTTCGGGGTTACTTCTCGGTGCGAGTGAGCTTGAAATCCGATACAGCGATTATCTGGTGATGAATGTCGACCGTTCCGGTCCCGTCAGAGCCGCTGACGGGATTCAGCCCCAGCCATAAGGCAATCTGGCCGTCCCGCCACTCCGCAGACTCTTTGGTTTGACCCGCGAAAAAGAGCCCTGTTGTTGAAAACAACCATCTGAAGATATGAAGTCGCGGAAACGCTGGAAAAGCGTGGAGGGCTAATGCTGTGTACGTCCGTTCCCAACATGATTGCAGGTATGGTCACTAACAGATCCTCAACCCTAAGAGCCGCAGAGCTTTCCGGCGACGAACTCGCTTTCGGGTCGGACACTCTTAGGAAATTTACGGTTGCGCCGGGGACCAGTGTTAAGCTCGGCGACTTCTCCGCGAATTTCCCGGGACCCCCTGACATGTATGAGAAGCTGCTGCCGGAATTGCTGCTTCAGCTTCAGAAACTGGATCGGTTGCAAAACGTGATGTACGCGCAAAGAAAGCACTCCCTGCTCATCATTCTTCAGGGCATGGATGCTTCAGGAAAAGATGGTCTCAGTCGTTATCTGTTGAGCGGTCTCAGTCCAACGGGATGCCGCGTAGTTCCGTTTAAGCAGCCGACGCGGGGCGAACGCGAACACGATTTTCTGTGGCGGGGGCACCGCCACGTTCCGGCCCGTGGGGAAATGACAATCTTCAACCGGTCGCACTACGAGGACGTGCTCGTTGTTCGTGTGCACCAGCTTGTTCCCGTTCACGTTTGGTCATCGCGCTATGATTTGATCAACAACTGGGAGAGGCTGCTGGTGACGGAGAATCACACCACCATTCTAAAGTTTCTGTTGCATATTTCAAAAGATGAGCAATTGGCGCGTTTCAAACGCAGGTTAGACGATCCGGCGCGACGCTGGAAGATCAGCGAAGCCGACTACGAAGAGAGGAAATATTGGGACGACTACGTCCGTGCGTTTGAGGATATGATCGAGAAGACCAGCACTCACTCTGCCCCTTGGTTCGTGATTCCGTCAGACGACAAGTGGGTTCGTGACCTCTTGGTATCCCGCATTGTGACACGCGCGCTGGAGGATTTAAATATGCAATATCCTGAGGCGGCTGTCGACATTGGGCTAATTCGGCGCCGCTATCACGCTGCTGAAGCTGAAGGAAAAGCGGTTGAAGATCTTGTGAAACTAGACCAGAGGCCGCCGCTATCTATGGCAGGTTGGAAAGCCAGTCGTCCTTGGGCCTGAAGCATTTGAGGTAGAAAATGTTGCAATCCGTCGGCTCGAAAGACATGGCCCAAAGCCAGTTGGAACTGGTGGAGTACGCCCTCCGAGAGGTGACGAGGATCGGCCGCCGAGTTGGGGCGAGATTCCGATCCGCCTTCATCCCTACTTTGTCAGGTATATGGGCCATGACTGTTGGACGGGTGGTCCTGACCTTTTAACACTGCGGGAAGCGGCGCTTTTGATTCTCCGCGACGCGATCACTCGCAGTGGCGAGTTCGGCGAGAACACAATCTGAACAGCCCTCCTGCGCGCCAGCCTGAATCCGACTATCTCACGGGTGCGTGCCGCGTCCCCCTCGCGTCTCTGTCGGCTCACTGGGCCGAACGCGCCTGCTCCATCCATCAAAAAATGAGGCTTCGGAGCATCCGTCAAGTCAACTACATTGTAGGGCCAGGCTGCGAGTTGAAGTCGAATTGACTTTGCGTCCGCAGGCTAGACCCCGTAGGGTTGTTGACCTAAAACGAAGACACGGGATTGCACCCGAGAAAGCGGTAGCTATGTCCGATCTCGAAAGACGCGAGTTCTCACACTGCGAAGGCCCTGTAGCGAATTACTACGAACAGACTCCCGAAACCGGGTCCGTGCGTTGGTTTGCGCTCGCCGTCAAGCCGAGGCACGACAAGGCCGTGGCTAGGGCTCTGAATTCGAAGGGATTTGAGACCTTCGTCCCTCTGTTCGCACGGAGGCACCACTACGCCACCCGTTACAAGGATTCTGAACTGCCTCTCTTCCCTGGCTACGTGTTTTGCAGATTCAATGCTCGATTCAGGCTACCCATCATGACGACACCTGGAATCACACAGATCCTCGGTAACGGGAGCCACCCGATCCCGCTTTCGGATACGGAAATCAGTTCCTTGCAAACGGCCGTCAAAGCGCGGCTCCCCATTCAGCCGTTCCCGTATCTTCAAGTTGGTCAGAGGGTGCGAATCGAAGAGGGTGCGTTGGCGGGAGTTGAGGGAATCGTAATCAAGTTGAAGCAGTCACTGCGCCTGGTCCTGTCGATCAGTCTGCTTCAAAGATCGGTCCTACTGGAGGTCGACCGGATTGGCGTCAGCGTGCCAACAGCGATGCATACGGCCGCAACGCGAGTAGGGACGTCTATCCATGGCTTTTGAAACCCAAGGCTATCCTGCTGACATCGACTTGCTCGCTGGAGCATCAAGCTCCGCCGATCGCCAGGAGTGGCGTCTGGTCGATTGCCTTCAGGCCTTGCATCGCCGCAAGGCAGCAGTGCTGTACGTGCTGGCCGCTTGCGCTCTGGCAGCAGCACTCCTTACCCTGATCCAACCTCGCGTGTACCAGTCTGCGGCAGCGCTGGAGATTCAAAGCATCAACGAGAATTTTCTGAACATGAGCGATGTCTTTCCCGCCACTGCGATGTCGGGCGGCGACTTGACCTCGTACGTACAGACGCAAGCGGAAATACTCCAGCAGGAAACACTGCTCGATCAGGTGGTTCACGCGCTTCATCTGGACAGCCGTCCCGAGCTTCAGCGCGGTCGTCATCGCCGGCGCGGAACGCGGTGCTTGCCCTGAGAAACGATTTGAAAGTTGTGCCATCGCACGGCAGCCGGATTGTTCGAATTGTGTATGACTCCCGCGATCCTCAACTGGCCGCGGATGTTCCGAATACGCTGGCTCAGATCTTCGTCGCCGCGAATATAGACTCTCGGCAGCGTGCCGCGCAGCAGACCTATGAAACTCTGAGCGTTCAACTCGGTATTCTCAGCCAACGGCTGCAATCTTCGGAAGCTCGGCTCGCCGAAGCCGAGGCGCTTGGCGCAACCTCCCGCGTGCCGCTGGCGAGCGCGTTAAAGCGCGACGTCGACGCAGACCGCAAATCTTATGAAGCGATCTCACAACGGGCTAGCGATGCGCGCGTTGCATCCGCGGTTCGCCAATCCAATGTCCGGCTTCTCGACATGGCGCAACCGGCGACTCATCCATACAAACCAAATGTGCCGCTGAATTTCGCAATCGCACTCGTGAGCGGACTCATACTGAGCGTCGGCATCGTACTGTTTCAGGAGCAGTCCAATCCCACGGTTCGTCTTCCGGGCGAGGCGGCCACCAGCTTGGCACTTCCGGAACTCGGTGTGATCCCGCACGCCGCTAAATCCGACTTCATGGGACACGGGTTCAATTTCGGGCGCCACAACAAAGACCATCTGGAGCCTCTGGTGTTCGATCGGGCGTCGGCGGTATCGGAGTCGTTTCGAGCCACCATCGCGTCCATGCTATCGCCAGGGCGATGCGGAAACCATTCCCAAATCGTAGTCGTGACCAGTTCGGTCGCGATGGAAGGCAAGACCACCGTCGCCAGCAATCTGGGAGTCAGCCTGACTGAGATCGGTAGAAGAGTGTTATTGATCGACGGCGACATGCGCCGCCCGCGCCTACATAAGATATTCGGCGAGGCCAATAGCTGGGGGTTAAGCGATATCTTGCGGGAAACCAATGCCATTGAAGAGCTTCCACTGGATGCGCTCGTCAAGAAGACGGCAGTTCCTCATCTGTTCCTTCTGCCGAGCGGGGCCAGCGTCGACAATACCTTCGGTCTTCTGTGGTCGGGTCGACTGACGAGATTACTCCCGCGATTCCGGGAGCACTTTGATTGCGTACTGGTCGACGCCCCGCCGTGCCTCGAATTCGCAGACGCCCGTATTATGGCGCGTTGCGCGGACCAGTTGCTCCTGGTGCTGCGGGCGAACTATACGGATCGGCGAGCCGCACAGGCGGCGGTGCGGCGGCTTTCTCTGGATGGAATTCCGATGTTGGGTGTCATCCTCAATTGTTGCGATCTGTCGCGTGCGGTCTCTATCGGTACGGCTTCCCTCAATAGAGTTTATTGTGAGTTCACTGCAACTGCACCGATCGTATCAAGCGATAACCAGCAGAGCGAACGTGCCCCCGACCATACCAGTGTTGCCCGGTCTTTCGTTCCGCGCCAACTTCCTGTGGATGCTCGCGGGAAATGTGATATTCGCAGGGTGTCAATTGGGAATGATTGTCGCACTCGCGAAACTCGGCAGCTCCCTAATGGTGGGGCAGTTCTCGCTCGGACTGGCGATCGCGACGCCGGTGCTGATGTTTACAAATCTCCACCTGCGAGCTGTTCAGGCGACCGACGCGACACGTCTGTATTCATTCGGCGAGTACCTCCAGCTCCGGTTCGTCATGAGTTCGCTCGCGATTGCGGCGATCGTCACCTTCACGTGGATTGAAAACATTCCCCACCGGACGGCCATGGTCGTCGTGGCGGTTGCTTTGGCCAAGGGCACGGAAACTCTCAGCGACGTCCATTACGGCTTGTTCCAACTGCACGACCGGCTCGATCAGACCGGAAGATCCATGATGCTGCGCGGCATACTTTCACTGCTCGCCGCTGAGCGCGGGTCTGTATCTGACCAGAGATGTGTTTTGGGCGAGTCTCGCGGTCGCGTTGGTCTGGTTGGCGGCGCTGATTGGCTGGGACTTTCGTCAAGGGTTCCGAATTATCGAGCGCTCGCCGCAATTCACACGCTTTCCCAACGCTGCCAGCCTGTGGCGTGTTTGGAGCGGTCGGCAGCGAGCCGGGCGTCAGTGGGATCTTGTGTGCTTGTCGGTGCCGCTCGGCATCGTAACAACTCTAGCTTCGATCAATCTGAATCTGCCGCGGTATTTTGTCGCTGCCAAGATGGGCGAATACGAGCTCGGCATTTTTTCGGCTCTAGCCTATGCCACAATTGGCTCGACCCTCATCAGCGACTCGCTGGGAAGTTGCGCCATCCCCCAACTCTCGCGCCTGTACGCGGCTGGGCACATCGCCGAATTCCAAGTAGTCCTCCTGAAGCTCGGAACCCTTAGCGGCGGGTTCGGTGTCGCTGCACTTGCGACAGCGGAGTTGGCGGGTAAGCGACTTCTCTCTCTCTTTTACGGCCCAGAATACGCCGCTAGCTCACGGGCTTTCGAGTTTCTGATGCTTGGCGCGGCCCTCCATTGCGTAGCCGGCGTGCTGAACGGCGGCATCACTGCCGCGCGGCGATTCAGGATTCAAGTACCTATGTTCGCCGCCGCGGCCGCGGCTACGGCAGCGGCTTGCTATCTGTTAGTGCCGTCGCGTGGTTTGACCGGCGCGGCACTTGGCATGGCTGCCGGGGCCGTGGTACGCGTGCTGCTCGCCTCGGCTGTGCTAGCGCACTTAATCTTGGCCCCTTGGAAACACATGAAGGAATCATGCGCACATCAAGCGCCGATCGCGCAAGGAATCCTGAACCTATGACGCTATCGCTTCCTAACCGGCGCGCAGGTCGAACCGAGGGGCTTATAGGTTCATTGGTAACCGGTTACGTCATACTCCTTCCGTATCTTTTCAATGTTGGCGATCGCATCAATTTTGCGCCAGCGGATGGGTTTTTGCTGTTGGTCGTTCTCCTGGCGGCCGGCCAGCTTCGATGCCAATCGGCTCTTTGGAGCGAGTGGCACATCGCAATCATGCTGACATTCGCCATTGGTTCTCTGGTTACCGTTTTGCGGTTGGGGCGCCTCGATCGCTATGAACTGCTGAACAAAGATGCCGGCTTGTTGCTCCCTTTTCTCAGCTACGCAGCAATCACTTCGGCCGTCTCGGAATGGCAGGACCTGCGGCGACTGATTCGTTTTTTCATCTTGGGTGTCGTAGCGGAGAACATCGTGGCAATCGGCGGATTCCTCGCTGCCTACTATTTCGGCGTCGCAACGCCGTTTACACGCTACGAAGGCTTGAGGCTCTCAGGCACTCTCCTGGACCCGAACGCGTACGGAGGGCTCCTCGTCGTTGCGTTAGTTCTGTGCGAAGGTGCTTCATGAGGGGCCAGATCCCCTTTTCCGAGGGACGACTCTCTGGATGTCAGGTTGAGCCTCGTATTTGGGGATTTTGCTCACTTTTTCCCGATCCGCTTGGCTCGGCCTGGGCGCTGCGGCTTTACTTTTCTTCCTGGTTAAACCCGCAGTCGCGATTCGGCCAATTCTGTCGGCGTTGATGTTGTTTCCTTGCCTGATTCTGGTACTGGGCCATCGCTTTTTACCCGATCTTTGAAGAAATGGCCAAGCGCCCACAACAGGTGCAGGAACGAGTCGACTTGATTCACCTGGCATTACGGGCATTCGTGCAACGCCCGTTTGTGGGCGGCGGACTCGGAAGCTTTCGGCTAGCAGTGGGAGAGGTCGCCCATAACAGCGCGATGTGGTTCTTGGCCGACTTCGGGTTGGCGGGTTTAGCCATACTCCTGGCTTTTTTCCTGTGGTTCTTCAGGAAAGTGTGGTTGGCGTATCGATTTGCCCCTAAGGCGAGCAGCCTCTGGCACTAGCGCTCTTGCTAGCCCACACCGCGATGATCGGCGTTGCGATGGGAATCGAAGCCTTTTACCAGCGACATTGGTGGCTGGTTTTTGCATTGATTCCTCATGCTATTCACTAGCCCGCCGTCGGGCCAGGATTCCAGGACGGCAACTCGAGTCCGTGATTCTAAACTACACGTAGAAAAATGAACCCGGTCAAGCTGCTTCACATTACGGGCGATTCTTGTTTCGGCGGAGCGGGTCGCATCATTCTCCAGTTGGCGCAGCCGGACGCGCCGAGGGATGGCAGGTGGATGTCTTGACCACGGACAGTATTTTCAAGCGCGCTGCTGTTGAGCAAGGTCTGGGCGTTGTCGATTTGGATGTGATTCGTCGCGAGATCCGCCCCCTCTGGGACTTGGCCGGCCTGTCGCGACTCGCGCATTTTCTACAACGGGAACCATACGATATCGTCCACACGCACACGTCAAAAGCTGGCTTGTAGGACGGCTCGCTGCGCGGCTTGCCAATGTACCTGTGATCGTGCATACGGCTCATGGATTCGCATTTCACGAAAACAGCCCACAAAGGGTGCGCCGCTTTTATTCGACTCTGGAGCGTGCGGCATCACACTGGTGTCATCGAATCGTTTCGGTCAGCGAGTTTCATCGTGACTGGGCGCTAAAGCTTGGAATGTGCAACCCATCGAAGATCGTTGCCATTCCCAACGGAATCGCGCGTTTGCTGCGGCTAGCGTCGCGCCGGCAGAGCTGCGGGGCCGTTTGGGCGCCCGCCCCTGTGACTTTCTGATCTTGACGATGGCAAGGCTAGCAGCCGATAAGGGCCTCGAATATCTGATTGAAGCAGCCGCAATGCTCGCGCGCTACGAACGCCGCTTCCGAGTTGTAATTGCGGGTGATGGACCGGCCCGTGCGGCTCTGGACAGCGAGTCCGCAATTTGGATGTCTCGGACCATGTGACGTTCTTAGGATTCCGCGAAGATGTTAGGGACCTCCTGGAAGCCTCCATCTCGTGGTTCTGCCAAGTCTTCGAGAGGGCCTTTCAATCGCCTTGTTGGAAGCGATGGCTGCCGCGAAACCCATCGTCGCGACCAGCATCGGCAGCCATAAGGAAGTGGCGTCGCCAGACACCACCGTATGGCTGGGCCTCCCGCCAATGCCGTCGCTCTGAGAGATGCAATTCTCCGAGTTGCCCGCGACCCAGTGCTGATGGCGCGACTCGGTACGCGAGCGAAAGCCCAGTTTGAACGCCACTACACCGAAGACAGAATGCTCAGCGCATACAGGAGCCTGTACTTAGAACTGCTGAAGGAGAGGCTGGCAGCCGGCCCTTCTCGGGGGCCGAATGCAGCCCGGCGTAGTTACAACGGACTCCCGATCACGATGGCTCCCGGTTCGCTAGCGGATCGAGTCCATGCCAACCACCAAGGACTGCCGTACACAGGCCACCGCACTCGACGTTGTCGGTATCGTCAGAATTGACCAAGAGGCGTTCAGTAATTTCTTTCTGACCAGGCTCGGCGAACAGTTTCTGACCCGATACTATGCGCTGGTACTGCATTATCGAGCTGGGATTGCGTTCGTAAGCGAACGCACATGGAAAGCTGCATGGCTTTGCTTGCGGTTTTGTGAACCCGGCACGGTTTTACAGACTAATGCCGGCGAATCGCCGGGAATTCGCTCTGCCCGCGCTGTCGGCTCTCACATTCGGCATCCCTCGTTGGTAACGGACATTTATACGGTCTGCACCGGTTCCAGGTTTCAGCATCCGGGGCGTCAGCAAGATCGTGGAGCTGTCGTCGATTGCGGTCGCCCCGGAAGCGGCAGGCAACGGTGTGGGCAAAGCATTGATCGGCGCCTTTGTAGCTCGGGCCAAGTCAATGGATGCCGAGTACGTCTACTTAACCACGGACGCTGACGGTAACGACCGGGCGAATGCGCTCTACCGGCAAGCCGGATTTCGGCACACTCAGCGATTTCTGCAGAGAAAAGGTCGCTGGATGAACGAATACATCATGAGCCATCTAGAAAGCGAAACCGTAGGGATCGCCCCATGACTAAAAGTTCACAATGCTCTCCCACGGAGTCATGGGAAGACTTTTCGATCTGACTTGCGCCGGCGCGGGGCTGGTGCTGCTGAGTCCTGTTCTCGCTCTCATCGCACTCACGATCTTGTTGAGCGACGCCCCTCCGGTCTTCTTCCGCCAGACCAGGGTTGGGAGACACGGCCGGCCATTTCGCATCTGGAAATTCCGGACCATGCGCACGTGCGTCCATGGCAGCGCGATCACCGCGGCGGGGGACGATCGCATTACCAAAATCGGAGCGAAGCTCCGCCGCCACAAACTGGACGAACTGCCTCAGCTCATTAACGTTTTGATGGGCGATATGAGTGTGGTGGGCACCGCGGCCCGAAATGGCGGAGTACGTAGAGTTGGATGCACCCATATGGCGTGAGGTCCTACTGGCACGTCCTGGAATCACGGATCTTGCCACTTTGCTCTTTCGTGATGAGGAAAACATTCTGATCGCGGGCTCGGATCTGGACGGCCCTCTACCGGGAGATGTCTTACCGGCGAAGCTGGCGTTGAATCTGGGCTACCTTCGGTCCAGATCGTTCTGGCAGGACATAAAGCTGATCCTGCTGACAATTCACTACAGTCTGTTTCCGGCTGAGTTCGACCCGGACTTCATCAAAGAGGCTTTCCATGCAGACGCTATGCACGCTTGACAAGCACATTCCGTTTCACCGGCCCTCAATCGGCGCCGAAGAGATCAATGAAGTGGCCGATACGTTGAGGTCGGGCTGGTTGACCACTGGACCCGCGCGTGGCGCGTTTCGAACGTGATTTTCGCCGGTATGTCGGCGCCGATCACGCTATCGCGGTCAACTCAGCCACGGCCGCGCTCCATCTTGCCATGGCGGCCTTGAAGATCGGCCCGGGCGATGAGGTCATCACAACGCCGATGACGTTTTGCGCCACTGTCCAGGCGATTCTGCACGTTGGCGCCTCACCAGTACTGGCGGACATCGGACCTGACGGCAACATTGACCCGAACGAAATTGAAAGGCGCATCACTGGCCGGACTCGTGCCATCATCCCGGTTCACATGGGCGGACTGCCTTGCGACATGCGAGCAATCTGGGAACTGGCCACAACGGCAAAATATCAGCGTGATCGAAGATGCTGCGCACGCCGTTGGAGCGCATTGGAATGGCCGGCCGATCGGCGCAACCGGTACCGGCCGGACGTCCAGCAGCGATGCCGTCGCGTTTAGTTTTATGCCACCAAGAACCTGACCACGGGTGAAGGTGGCATGGTGACGACTCGCTGCCCCCGGTTGGCGGAGTGCATGCGGAGTTTATCGCTGCACGGCACCAGTCACAGTGCCTGGGACCGATACACCGAGCAAGGCGATTGGCACTATGACGTGGTCGCTCACGGATTCAAGTACAATCTCAGCGACATCCAGGCTGCCATCGGCATTCACCAGCTTCGAAAACTCGATCGCTTTATCGAACGCAGAACGTCGCATGCCGGCATTTACAATCGCGCCTTCGCCGAGTTGGACGAAATCGAACTGCCGCCCGACAACCCGGACTGCCGTCACGCCTGGCACCTGTACGTGATTCGACTCAACTTGCGGCGGCTGAAGATTGACCGCGCAGCCTTTGTGCGCGAGCTGAAAGAAAAGGGTATCGGGACGAGCGTGCATTTCATTCCGATTCCTCTGCATCACTACTTTCGTGGACTGCCTTTGTCGCACTATTTGTGTCCGCGCGCGTTGGAACTCTATTCCCGCATCGTCTCGCTGCCGTTATACCCGGCAATGAGCGACGCTCAGGCCCAATACGTAGCTGACACCGTGAAGCTGGTTCTGAGCCGCGCGAGACACGCTCAGTTGGTTGCTTAGAGCACGTCCGCATCGTTCACTCCTCGATCAACCACAAAATCTTCGGGACTGTATATGACACCGCGTGGTCACGTAGACGTTTGGTTCGAGCGCGCCTGCCACTTGGCAGCCGTTGAAATCTCACTAGCCACTGCTTTTCTGCTCCGGTTCGACTTTTCGATACCACCCGGCGAACTGCCAGTTCTGAAGCGGGCGCTTGTGGCCGCAATCTTGATCAAGCTGCCAATTTTCGACTGCGCTGGCATCTATCGCAGCATGCGCCGTTTCGCGAGCATCCCCGATCTGTATCGCGTGTTTCTTGGGAATCTCGCGGGCTCTGTCCTGTTTGCGGTCGTCACAGTCCTGGTGGATGGGACCGGCGATGCCGCGCTCGGTCTGGCTGATTGACGCGGTGGTTTGTTTTCTAGCAACAGCGTTGATCCGATTCTCTAACCGCATCCGCGAAGCGCTCCCCCGGGAAATGTTGCACGAACCCCGCAAGGGAATCGTCGTCTATGGTGCGGGCGCTGCAGGCGCCGAACTGATCCATGAGATTCGTTCGAACCGGTGGACGCGGTACGAGGTAAAGGGCTTCTTCGACGACGATCCGCGCAAAGTAGGCGCATTGGTTGTGCGGGGTGCGCGTCCTCGGCTCAGGTCGCGATGCGCCGTCGATCATCCGAAAGCTGAACTCGCACAAGCACGTGGTCGAGGAGATTGTCATCGCCATGCCTTCGGCCACGGGCCGCGAGATGCGTGAAGCGCTAGCCAACTGCCGTGCGGCAAGGTTGCCCTGCAAAACCGTTCCCGGTGTAGAGGAATTGCTGAACGGACGAGTGTCCACCGCGCAGGTCCGGAACATGTCGGTTCACGATCTTGTCGGACGCAAGCCCGTTCGCTTGGACGAGGAGCCCGTAGTCGCCAGCATCGCCGGCCATTCTATATTAGTTACCGGCGCCGCAGGCTCCATCGGCTCGGAGCTGTGCCGCCAATTGGCGCGCTTCCAGCCCGCCTGCTTGGTCGCCCTCGATCAGGCCGAAAGCGATCTGTTTCGGCTCGAAAACGAAATCCGCGAGAAATTTCCGCGACTGGAACTGGTTGCCACTGTCGGGAATATCCGGGAGACGGACCGGTTGGCTGAGGTGATGGAGCGCCATCGAGTGGAGCGAATTTTCCACGCGGCAGCCTACAAACACGTGCCAATGATGGAATCGCACGTCATCGAGGCGGTTCGTAACAACATCGTTGGCACCTGGAATCTGATGCGCACAGCCGGCCGGCGAAACGTTCGGAGCCTGTTGATGATCTCCTCCGACAAGGCCGTCAATCCAGTCTGCGTGATGGGAGCGACCAAGCGTGTCTGCGAGAGAATCGTCTCGGCGCGCTCCAGCCCTCAACTCAAGGGCGTTTCCGTTCGATTCGGTAACGTGCTCGGAAGCAGCGGAAGCGTCGTTCCTATCTTCCAAGCGCAAATCGCAGCCGGTGGGCCCGTCAAGGTCACGCATCCCGAGGTTCGGAGATACTTTATGACGGCCGGCGAAGCGGTGTCGCTCGTAATCCAGGCCTCTGCAAACAGTCAGGGCGCGGAGATTTTCGTCCTCGACATGGGTGATCCCATTCGAATTGTCGACCTCGCCGAGAATATGATCCGTCTGGCGGGCTTGGTTCCCTATGAGGACATCGAGATTCAATTTACCGGCTTGCGGCCGGGAGAGAAGCTGGTCGAAGAGATCATCGCCGCACGGCAGGGGCTCGACCAGATATCAGGAAAAGATCAAAATCATTTGCGACCGGCCGATCGGCTGGGATGCGGTGGAGGACTGGATGGAAGAATTGCAACGCCTCCTGGCGGCCAGACGAGAGCCGCAGATCCTGGCGCATATCCAGAGTATGGTTCCCGAATACAAGGCTCCGGAAAGGCTGCTCGAGGTTGCGTCGGGAAAGACAGCGCCAAACGAGGTATCCAACTCCGACGTGCCAGTTTTGCTGCCCGGCGTCGCCGGTCTTAGCAACAGGAACAAGAACGGGAAAGCCAAAGGAACGGCGGGCCCAGAAGAGTTCAGGCCGTCGATTCCCTGACAAACCGAATCAAACGGGCAGGGCCGTTGGGCGAGATCAAGTGCTTGGAATTCTCCAACATCGAACAACGCTACGCAGCGGTGACGGTCGGGTACAAAACCGTGAACACGTCTCTCTTCCTGGAAGCGGAATGGCGCGATTTATGGCGCTACGGGGCCGTCGCGTCACTGAGGCTTGCGGAAGCGTTTGGTATATGGCGCCGGGACGGTTCCTGATGAGTCTGCCGTATCAAGCCATGCTCAACCCGGATCCGGCTGAACTGAATCGTGCAATTCGGGACGCGGGAGCCCTCGGCGCGCGGTTCCCGTCCCTAACTTGGAGCGGACTTGACAGTGGACTGTACGTGATGCGGAATTGCGCGTATGATCTGGCTTTGCTGCACGCCAAACATCGCCCGCGAGTCCGGCACGCTTTGCAACGCTTCGAAGTGAGGCGGGCAAAAAAGAGCGAGCTGTTGCAGCAGGGCCGGGAGCTCAACATCAGTACGATGGCGCGCCAGCAACGATACGACCCTGAATTCGGAGAACCGCGCCGTTGGGCGCGATTGGTGGAAGCGGCGTTCGCCTCTCCGGAGATTTCCGTCCCGGCCGCGTTTTCTGGAAAGCGCCTGGCGGCGTATATGATCACCTGCCGCGAAGAAAAATGGCTGCACATCCTGCATCAGATGTCGCGCCAGGAGGATCTGCCTGACTTCCCCAATCATTTACTAACCTATACCGTGACCAAGGAGGCCGCCGACGACGCTTCCATCGAGCAGGTTTGCTACGGCTATTTTCCCCTGTTCTCCGCCGACGGCCTGCATGAGTACAAGCTGCGTTTCGGCTACGAAATGACGCCTCATCTGTCTGCGATTCAGCTCTTGCCGATTCTCGACGCTTTGCTCAATCGACCGGTGGCGAGGACCGCGCTACGCTGGGCGCGGCGGGTTCGTCCGGATTCCCAGCAAATCGAGATCTTTCAGACTGTGCTTGAGGGCGCGCGAGTCTCCGGCGCGAGGAAATCATGACACCCTCCCGATTCTTGGCGATTCCCCGATTCGCACTACCGTATACGCTATCCGACGGCGCCGCTGGACTGCGCTCTATTGTTGGACAAACACCGCCTCCGGCATTCGATTTGCTCGGCGACAGCCCAAAATTCTGGACTCGCAGCGGCAGGCAGGCGCTTTGGCTTCTGCTTACGGCCCTCGATTTAAAGCCGCAGTCAGGTGTTGCCCTCCCGCTGTTTACCGATCCCTCGCTGGTGAGTGCGATCGTAGCCGCGGGGCATCGGCCAATCTTCATCGATATCGAGCCGCGATATCTGACCATGGATCCCAAGTCCCTGCTGGCCGCGCGCGGACGTTTTGCCGCGGTCATCGTTGTGCACTTGTTCGGACAAATGGCCGATTTGCCGGCCCTCATGCTTGCTTCCGGGGGCAAGCTCTTAATCGAGGATGCGGCTCATGCGCCTCTTAGCTTCTTGAACGGCTCGATGGCCGGCAGCTTTGGATCCGCTTCGTTCTACAGTTTTGCATCCACCAAGTACTGGCCGGCGGGTGGCGGAGGGCTGGCCGTCATCCACGATGCGATGCTCGCACAGAAATTCGCCCGGGTGGCTTCAGCTCTCTCGCCGCCTTCGCACGCGCGCGAGCTACTTTACCTCATTCTTCAAAGCGCGAAAGCAGCAGTTTTCAACAGACGCCTCTACGGGCTTGTCGGAAAACCGTTGCGCCGATGGGCCGAGCAGTGGGCTCTCCTGGAACCAACCCTGGACCTCTCTGCGATCCCTCGCCCGTACGCCGTAGTAGCGTGCCGGCAGGCTTTGCGATTTCGCCAAAGGGTGAGGGCACAGCGTGCCAACAGTCTTCGGCTCCTGGCGGAGGTGGGCGACGTAAGGAACGTCGTTCTTCCTACCGAGCGGCCCGGTGCACGGTATAACTATCATCTCTTCCCCGTGGTGTTGCAAAGCAGCGCCGAACGTGACGCAGTAAGGAAGGCCATGTGGGATAAATTCGTCGATACCTCCACCATCTATTCGGATGTGGTCAAACAGTGCCGGCTTTTCGGATATCGCGGAGATTGTCCCGTGGCCGAGGCTGTGGCTGAACGCCTGATTACCATTCCCAACTATGCAGCGCTTCGCTCGCGGGATATTGACCGCGTTGCTCAGGTTTTTCGCTCCAGTTTGCGAGCCTGCCGAAAGACGCAGCCTGCGCGCCGGTTCGAACAGACAGACGTGCTGGACGTGATCGGGGCGTGACAGATGGCTGTTCAACAGAGCGTCTTCAAATTGTTCGATCGCGGCGTTGCAATTCTTTCGTTCGATATCGAGCAGATGTGGGGTTATTTCGACCGACTCAACGAACCTCGATTTCAGCTGCGCTACCCCGGCGCGGTGGAAGCGCACGAGAAGCTTCTTTCGTGTCTCTGCTCCGCTCGTATCAGCGCAACCTGGTTTGTGGTGGGCGGCATGACGCTCGCCAACAGTCAGGGATCGCAGGATCGCCGAATGGCGGGTTTGCCATCCGACTGGACCGCGTCCATTCCCGGCACCCGCGCGACAACTGCGCCGCTGTGGTACCGGCATTCATTCATCCAGCGCTTGCGCGATGCGCGCCCGCATCAAGAAATCGGACTGCACGGCGGGTTGACTCACTTCATCTGGACCGACGCGCGCGCGACGGCGGACGTCGTTAAGTGGGAACTCGCGGAAGGGATCAAGGCGCTCCAGCAGTCTTCGGTGCAGCCGCTTTCGTTTTCGTTTGGCCGCGAGCAAGAAGCTTATCATCGGTTGCTTCCGGCGCACGGTATCCGCTGCTTCCGAGGCCGGACGCCGGTGCTCGCTTGCGAACTTGGGCGGACAGTTCCGGGAGCACTGCTCCGGGCCCTCGATGAATTTCGGAGCGCTGCCCCTCCTCCCGTTTGGCCGCGCCAGATACTACCTCGCCTCTGGAACATTCCATCGTCTCTGTTTCTGTATCCGATCGGAAGGTCGCGAACCAGAGTTCTGCCGCTGCGCTCGAGGATCCACCGCTTCGCCCGCGGTCTGGAAGTCGCGGCGCGCCACCGCGGAGTGTTTCACTTCTGCCTTCATCCGGAGAATCTGGCCGAGTCCGATCAGGGCTTTTCGGTATTCGAAGAGATGCTGGAGCGTCTGGATCGGGCACGATGCAACGGGGACATTGAAGTTCTCACCGTCGGAGAGGTAGCATCGCGAGCCGAGCGGGCTTTCAGCCTCTGAGGTTTTACTGTCTAAGACCCTGCGCCGCCGCTCAAAGAAAGGAAAGTGCCGTGACAGCCAATAACAATCATCACACCCGCGATTATTTGAAACTCATCGGAGTGCGAGACTTGCCTCCGCTGCTCAGTCCGTTTGACCCCGGTTATGATCCGGCCACACTGGAAAGCCACTTGGAGCAGAGTGCGCACTTGATGCAGATCCTGAAGGTATCCATGGCTTGCTGGATGGTGGCAAACGAAGACGCTACGCGCAAAAAGGTCGCTTCTGCATCCCGGCACGGCGTGCCTAGCGTAACTGGCGGCGGTCCGTTTGAAATCGCCGTGGCGCAAAAACGCTTACCCGCCTACCTGGATCTGTGCGCAGACATTGGCTTCACACGCATCGAATGTGGCGAGGGTTTTACGGACATGCCGCTCAGCGCGCGGGAGGTGCTCAAGATGACGCGATCGAGAGGCCTCGAAGTTCAGTTCGAGCTCGGCAAGAAGCACACTGGCGCGTTCAACACCGACACGACGGCGAAGCTCATTGAGCAAGGTTGCCGCTGGTTGGAGGCGGGAGCCCAAGAATTAGTGGTGGAGGCGCGTGAGAGCGCGAAAGGAGTTGGCTTGTTCGACGAGAACGGCGATTTCAGCGCGGAGCTTGCGGATCGCTTCGCCAAGGAATTCGGCCTGGAGGTCGTGAGCTTTGAGGCGCCCAATAAGCCCAGTCAATTTGCGCTGCTCGATCACTTCGGGCCCGAAGTGAAGCTGTGTAACGTCAGGCTCGAGGAGATGCTGCGAGTCGAGATCTACAGGCGCGGATTGCATTCCGACGCGTTCTCCAAAGAGAATCTCCGCCCGGCGATTGTGTCGCCTCCGGCCGTTCTCGTCTCTTGATCGAGGAGCTCCGATGAAAAGAAGAGTTGTCATCGACTATTTGCCTGAGAGCGTCTGCCGTTATCGTCCGGGTTGGGCAGTTGTCGTGGTGGATGTCATTCGAGCCACCACAACCGCGATCACGGCGGTTGTTTCCGGACGCCGCTGTTTTCCGGCTCCCAGCGTGGAAGCTGCTCGATCTCTAGCGCGATACATCGACACGCCCTTGCTTGCCGGCGAGTCCAGCGGCGAGCTTCTTCCTGGATTCGAAATGGACAACAGTCCGGCACAGATGGCGAGCCGCAGTGACACTTATCGTCCTCTGGTTCTCGTTTCATCCTCGGGAACCAGAGCCATCCACGAAGCGATCGGATGTGAAGCCGTCTACTTGGGTTGCTATCGCAATTACTCCGCGCTTCCCGGCTATTTGAGTATTCGTCACCCTCGCGTAGCGGTTGTTGGCGCCGGCAGTAAGGGCGAGTTTCGCGAGGAGGACCAGATCTGTTGCGCCTGGATCGCCGCGGGGCTCATGCGCAAAGGATACTTGGCCGAGAATCGCCAGACCCAAACCGTCGCGGACCGCTGGCGCGACGCAACCCCGGACGCGTGTCTTTGCAGCCGTAGCGTCGATTTCCTGAAACGGACCGGCCGTCTGAACGACTTAGATTTTATTCTCGCCCACATCGACGATCTCCAAGCGGTCTTCGCGGTTCGCCATGGCGAAGTGAAAATGCTTGCCGCGGACCGTGCGCTGCAACCTGTAGCAGCGGACGCACTCCAAACCTGACTGCGGCGCAGCGCGCGAGTTTTCTCAATGAACAAATTCAAGAGCGCCACAAAGCCGGTAGTCGTCTTCCGATCCGGTCATCACGGTGGCCTGGGCATTGTCCGCAGTCTCGGCCGCCTCGGCGTGCCGGTGTTTTGCGTTGACGCCGACCGCTGGGAGCCAGCGTTCAGCTCGCGATACTGCCGTGGCCGATTTGTTCTCAAGGCTGAGGACAACCCGGACTGCGGGTCTGTGGATCAATTGCTGGAGATCGGGCGGAAGCTCGGTGGCCATCCGATTCTGATCCCCACCACGGATCACGGCGCAATGTGGGTGGCCGATCACGCAGAAACGTTGCGTCAGGCTTTTTGCTTTCCGCCTCAGGAAGCAGCTCTGATTCGTTCGCTCTGCGACAAGAGCCGGATGCAGGAGCTCGCCCGAAAAAGCGGCGTGCCCACGGCCCAGTCCACCGTCCCAACGTGCAGGCAGGATGTTGAGCGGTTCCTGGATACGGCCGTTTTTCCGATCATGGTCAAAGCCACCGACGCCGAACGCCTGCGCGCACGCCTGGGCGGCACGAAATTCGTCGTCCGGACTCGCAGCGAGCTTCTGGATCTGTACGCCAAGGCGGAACATCCGAATGGCTCCGGCCTCATGCTGCAAGAGTTCATTCCCGGCGAGGACTGGATGTTCGACGGGTATTTCGATGGAGACTCTCGATGCCTCTTCGGAGTTACCGGAAAGAAGCTGCGGCGCTTTCCAGTGCAAACCGGCGTAACCAGTCTGGGAGTCTGTCTTCGGAACAAAGCTGTAGAGCGGACGACCATCGCGTTTATGCAGGCCATCGGATATCGCGGAATTCTCGACATCGGTTACCGCTATGACCAGCGCGACGGGCAGTACAAAGTATTGGATGTTAATCCCCGCATTGGCTGCACATTCCGCTTGCTATCGGCTTCCGACGGCATGGATGCGGCTCGCGCGCTGTACCTGAACTTGACCGGCCAGGCTGTCCCCCGCTCAGAAGCCACGGAAGGACGCAAATGGATCGTCGAGGACTTTGACCTGGTCTCGGCACTTCGTTCGTGGCGTGACAATGCGATCTGCATGAAAGACTGGGTGCGATCCCTGCGGGGCATCGAGGAATCGGCGTGCTTCGCCCTTGACGATCCAGTGCCCTTTTTTCTGATGCCAATCGCGGACGTTTGCGAGCTGTTACGCTGGTTTCGCAATGGCGGGCGCCGACGCAGGGCGGAGAGGCGGCCGGCTGCACTTCAGGCTGATCACGCTGGGTAACCGGGACGCGGCCGTTGGAGATATTTTTTTACACCGCGTCACCATCGAACTCATCTGAGCGGACAGGCCCCGCATGCGGATCCGCTCAACCAGTTCGCGTCTGGCGCTGGAGCTTCTCCTAACCGCTGTCTTGACAACCGGAGTGTACGCGCAGACAACGTTGACTTGGGAAGACGCCAAGCGCGCGCTGAAGGCTTCCAATCCCACTCTTCAGGCCGGCGAAATCGGAATTCAGGAATCGCGAGCCCAGGAGGTCACGGCCTTCCTTCGTCCTAACCCCGATCTAACCGTTTCCATCGATCAGTTGAACCCCTTCACCGGCCATCCCTATCAGCCGTTGAGCAACACTTTGCCGCTCATAGCGGGAAGCTACCTGCATGAGCGCCTGCACAAGCGGGAATTGCGGCTTGAGGACGCTCGCGAAGGCACCGCGATCGCGGTCTCCCAGCAAGCCGACCAGGAGCGCAATCTGCTCTTTGATCTGCGCACCGCCTTTGTGCAGGTGCTGCAGCAGAAAGCGGCGTGCTGGCCGTCACGCGCGAGAACCTCGCCTATTACGACCGCCTGCTCGACGTCAGCCGCGACCGCTTCAAGGCCGGCGATATTGCGCAGGTGGATCTCGACCGGCTGGAGTTGCAGCGCGTGCAGTACGAAACCGACGTGCAGACCGCCTTGGTGAACCTGCGCACGGCGAAAATCCAGTTTCTGGCGCTGCTGAACGACCGCACGCCGGTCGAGCAGTTCGACGTCACCGGGCCGTTCGATTTCGACCGAGATCTCCATCCCGCTGGAGGAATTCCGGCAGACTGCTCTCGACACCCGGCCGGACCTGCGAGCCGCGTGCAGGCCGTGGATAAGGCCGAGACCGATCACCGGCTGGCGGTCGCCAACGGCTCCACCGATCCCACGTTCGGCGTTGGACTTGCCCGCGATCCGCCGATCCCGGTCTATCTTCGGCGTCAGTGTGACATTCCGCTGCGCATTTTCGACCGCAATCAGGGCGAAAAGGCTGCGCACGCAACTCGACATCGGGCGCAATGAGCGGCTGGGCGATGCCACCCGGGCGCAAGTATTCAGCGACGTCGATTCGGCCTACGCCACGCTCGCAGAGCAACCTGACCCTGCTGCGCCCGTACAAGGACGACTATCTGCAACAAGCCGTGCGCGTGCGCGAGACGATCTCGTTTTCCTATCAGCACGGCGGGGCGTCGCTGCTCGATTTCCTGCAGGCGCAGCAGGATTATCGCGGCATCCAACTGAGCTATCTGAACCTGGTGGGCGCCTATCTGACCGCCGCGAGCCAATTGAATTTGGCGGTGGGACGCGAGGTCATTCCATGAAGCAGATCGTTTTATCTCGAGCCGGATTGCTCGTTGTTGCTGCTGCGCCATTCTGCTGGCGCGGTTGCGCGAGCAAGAATGACGGACGCCAGGATCCTCCGCCGAGGACGCCGCCGCCGGCCGAGGTGGAGCATCGAACAGGACGGCACCGCTCGTGAAGGTGGATCAGCCCGGAGCAGTTCCCGGTGGCCACCGCCGCGACGGCACGACCAAGTCGCCCGAACTGAACGTCACCGGCGTGGTCAGCGCCGATGTTTCGCGCAACGTTCCGGTGATCTCGCTGGCCTCCGGCCGCGTCGTGGAGATCCGACGCGCGCCTGGGCGACGACGTGACCAAGGGCCAACTTCTGATGCAAGCGTGCAAAGCGCCGACATCGCGCACGCCTTTTCCGATTACCGGCAGGCCCTGGCCGATGAACAAGCTCTCGCGAAGCGCAACTGGATCGCGTCGAAGGCCCTGTACGACAAAGGCGCTATCGCCCAGAAGGATCTGGAAGTCGCGCAGAGACGCCGAGGACGAAGGCCAAGGTCGACCTGGAAACCACCATCGAACATCTTCGCGTGCTCGGGGCCGATAAGGACCATCCGACGCGGAATCGTCGATGTTCTAGCGCCGGTTTCGGGCGTGATCACGGATCAGCAGGTGACGGCCGCGTCCGGCATGCAAGGCTCTCGGCATCGCCCAATGCGTTCACCATTTCCGACCTGTCGCACGTCTGGATCTCTGCGACGTGTATGAGAACGATCTGGCGTTCGTGCACCTCGGCGAGTACGCCGAGATTCGTCTGAACGCCTATCCGAGCAGCGTCCTCAAGCGGGCGCATCAGCAATATCGGAGCCGATTCTCGACCCCAATATCCGCACCGCCAAGGTCCGCATCGAAGTGGAGAATCCGGGGATGATGCGCCTGGGCATGTTCGTCACAGGCCACGTTTCACGGCCAGCAGACGCGAGACGCACGCCGCCGTGCCCGCCTCCGCCATCCTGCACCTGCACGATCGCGATTGGGTCTATGTGCCGCAGGGCGCGCAACACGTTCCGCCGCGTGGAAGTCCGCAGCGGCAAGATGATCCCGCCCGGCCAGCAGGAGATCCTATCGGGCATCCGGCCCGGCGACCGCGTGGTCGCCAACGCGCTGGTACTTGCAGAACACGTTCGAACAGTAGGTACAGCCACATGATTCGCAGCCATCGTCGATTTTGCCCTCAACAACCGGCTTCCTGATTCTGGCGGCGGCCGTGCTGCTGCTGATCTGGGGCGTCATCTCCTTTCACAATCTGCCGGTGGAAGCCTATCCCGACGTCGCCAACAACTACGTGCAGATCATCACGCAGTGGCCGGGACGCGCCGCCGAAGAAGTGGAACAGCAAGTCACCATTCCGATCGAAATCGCCGTGAACGGCATCCCGCACCTGGAGCATCTGCGCTCGATCTCCATGTTCGGGCTTTCCAACCTGATGCTGATTTTCGACGACGAATTCGGACAACGACTGGAACCGGCAGAAGGTGCTGGAGCGGCTCGTCGCAGGCCGAACTGCCGGCCAGCCTGCAGCCGCAGATCGGGACCGACTTCAGCCCGGTAGGCGAGATCTATTTGTACACGCTCGAAAGCACGAATCCGCAATACGACCTGATGGAGCTCAAGTCGCTCGAGGACTGGGTGCTCGAGAAGCAGTTCAAGTCGGTGCCCGACGTAGTGGACGTGTCCAGCTTCGGCGGCACCACCCGCGAATACCAGGTGCGGATCGATCCCGACAAGCTCGTGTCCTACGGCCTCAGCCTGAGCCAGGTGGAAGCAGCAGCTTGCCGAACAACAACGTCAATGGCGGCGGCAGCTTCGTCGAGGCCGGACTGCAGCAGGTCAATGTGCGCGCGGTCGGCCTGGTTCGGAATCGTGGACGACATCCGCAAGATTGTCCTCAAGACGCAGAACGGAACGCCGCTGCGCATCAGCGATATCGCCACGGTCGAGCAGGGCGCCAAGATCCGGCTGGGCCAGATCGGCAAAGCCATCCGGCGCGCGGACGGCAAGATCATCGACGACGACGACGTGGTGGAAGGCATCGTGCTGCTTGCGCAAAGGCGCCGACGCGGACCCCACGCTGAAGGCGATCCACGAAAAGTCAAGGAGCTGAACGACCACATCCTGCCGCCGGGCGTGAAGATCGTGCCGTTTCTCGATCGCAGCGACCTGGTGCACTACACCACCCACACCGTGCTGCACAACCTGACCGAGGGCTTTATCCTGGTCGCCGATCATTCTGTTCCTGTTCCTCGGCAATCTCCGCAGCGCGCTCATCGTCGCGCTGACCATTCCGTTTTCGCTGCTGTTCGCTTCCATCTGCCTCGACCTTCGGCAAATCCCCGCCAACCTGCTGTCGCTGGGCGCGCTGGATTTCGGCATGGTGGTGGATGGCGCGGTGGTGATGGTGGAAAACATCCTCCGCCATCTGTGCCGTCGCGAAGAACGTCGGCTAAATCGATCGCGCGACAGGATCCGCGAGGCCGCGCACGAAGTGCAGCGGCCGGTCTTCTACGCCATCACGATCATCATCACCGCGTACCTGCCCATCTTCACGCTGCAGCGAGTGGAAGGGCGGCTCTTCCGGCCCATGGCCTGGACGGTCGCGTTCGCGCTGCTCGGCGCGCTGCTGTTTTCGATGCTTGATCGCGCCCGTGCTGGCGAGCTCCTGTTCCGCAGGCAGCTTCGCGAATGGGAAAACCCTGTGCTTCGACTGGTCACCGCGGGGTATCGCGCGCGCTGTCACTTGGACCGTGCATCATCGCTGGGTGATGGTCGGCGCGGCGGTCGCCGCATCTGCTGCAGCCTCTATCTGCTGACCAGCGGCGTGATCGGCTCGGAGTTTCTTCCGCATCTCGACGAAGGCGCCATCTGGGTGCGCGGTACGCCGCGCCCAGCACCGGCCCCACCGAAGGCACCGTGCTGATGAACCGCGCGCGCATCGCTTTCGCCTCCTTCCCGGAAGTGACGCAAGTGGTTTCGCAGGTCGGCCGGCCGGACGACGGCACCGACACCAGCCGGCTTCTTCAACACCGAATATCTTCGTCGATCTGAAGCCCAAAGAGCAGTGGCGGCCGCGTATTCCATCAGAACAAAGAAGCGCTGATCGCCGCCATGGATCGGCGAACTGGAAAAGATCCCGGGCGTAATCTGGGGCTTCTCGCAGCCGATCGCCGACGACATGGAAGAGGCCGTCAGCGGCGTCAAGGGACAGCTTGCCATCAAGATTTACGGCGACGATCTCAAGACGCTGGAAGACAAAGGCGCACGAGATCGTCAACGTGATGCGGACCATTCCGCGGAGTCGCGGACCTCGGCCTGTTTCGCGTGATCGGCCAGCCGAACCTGAACCTCACCGTGGACCGCGAGGCCGCGGCCCGCTTCCAGATCAACGTCGCCGATGTGCAGGACGCCATCCAGACCGCCGTGGGCGGCAACGCCGTCAGCCAGGTGCTGCAAGGCGAACAGCGCTACGATCTGGTGGCGCGATACCTTCGCCCGCCTACCGCGATACCAGGGAAGCCATCGAGAATATCCGCCTCCTGGCGCCTTCCGGCGAGCGGGTTTCGCTGGCGCAGCTTGCACAATCCAGATGGCGGACGGCGCGTCGCAGCTCTATCGCGAGGCCAACTCGCGCTACGTCGCCATCAAGTACAGCGTGCGCGGCCGCGACTTGGGCAGCACAGTGGAGGAGGCCATGGCAAGCAGTAAGCAGGCAGGTGAATCTGCCGCCCCGCTACAGCCTCGAATGGGCGGGCGAGTATGAGAGCCAGAAGCGCTCCGAGGCGCGTTGCTGATCATCGTGCCGCTGACCGTCTTTCTGATCTTCCTGATCATCTACGGCGCTTTCGGCTCCGCCAAGTGGGCCTGCCTGCATCTGGTCAATGTCGCCGTGGCGCGCGTCGGCGGACTGCTGGCGCTGTACATCACCGGCACGCATTTCAGCGTGTCGTCGGGCGTCGGCTTTCTGGCTCTGTTCGGCGTCTCGGTTCAGACCGGCGTCATCATGGTGGAGTACATCAACCAGTTGCGCGCGCGCGGCCATCCCATCGAAGATGCCGCCATCGAAGGCGCCGTGCGGCGGCTCAGACCCATCATGATGACCATGCTGGTGGCCACGCTCGGCCTGCTGCCGGCCGCGCTCTCCCACGCCATCGGCTCGGATTCGCAGCGGCCGTTCGCCATCGTCATTGTGGGCGGCCTGATCGTGGATCTGATTATGAGCATTTTCCTGCTGCCCACCTTCTACGTCTGGTGGGCGCGACCCACCGATCACTTGCCTGCGATCGAATAGCCAGCTTTTCCGCCGGCAGACCTTCCGCACTGGTGTTTTCCTCGGTCCCCCGACTCATAAGGTGATCGATCGCTTCTCCCAACATTTGCCGGGCAGCATCGACGGCCTTCGGATCGCGTGTCCACGGTGTCCAGTCCGGCCCGACCGACCGCGCGATCTGCATCGCCAGGTCCGCCTTTCCGAGTCCCTTCAGGATTTCTGCGTAATCGTAGTCCTCAACTCCGTCGCGCAGCCACTTCAGACGCATCGAAGCGACCACGCCCGGCACGCCCACCTGCTGGCCCGGGTACACCAGCATCCCTTCGCCCGGATAGTTGGCCGAGCTGAAGGCGCCGGTGTTGTTTACGTTGTTCCAGGGATCCGACCCCAGCGATCGACCCGCCAGTAGAGCAGGCCGGTCAGGTTGAGGCTCTGGCTGATGAAGCCGGGCTGGATACGGAAATCGACGGGATCGAAATCGATTTCCCATTTCGGAGAGTAGGCATCCTGCACCAGCGGTGTTGTAGGACCAGACCTCATCGCCCTTTTTCAGCACGTGGGTCACCTCGCCTTTCGCATTGTTGTACATCACCGGCAGAAGCACCCAGATATCCACGGCGGAACGCCCTGTTGCCGAACCATCGTTGTACAGCGCCGGAGTCGGCGACATGGAAATCAGATTCTTGATGCCCGCCTGATGCATGTTGTGCCCCACTGCTTGATCGTCGGATACAGGTTGGAGCAATGGCCGATCTCATCGGCGCTGTAGTCGTACAAGAGCACACCTGGTTGCTGCGCCGCTGTGCCGCGGAGCTTGAACTGGTTGACATAGGCGCCGGCGACATTTTGCAGTTGCCTACGTCGGCGCCGCTGAACGGCCCGGTATCGGTGGCGTTGAGCCCGCGTCCTTTCAGGAGCGGCATCTGGACGGCAGGCGTCGCAGACGGCGAAATCTTGTTGCGCAGCAATTCCTTGTTGGCTTCCAGCGTCCCGGCGCTGGATGAACAGGAATGAGGATCTTCAGCGCGGGAGCGGTCGGCAGATTGAAATTCCAGACCTGTCAGAGAAATCTCGACCGGTGGACTCTGCCCTGATTGCTGGTTACCGTGTATGTCCCCGTGTACTGCTCGCCGCCGCGGCGTTCTGTGGCACAAGCAGGTCCACCCAGATCGGTTGGTTCACGCCGGACTTTAGATCGAATGGCACGGCCGTGAGTTGCCGCGCCCGAGAGCGGCTTGCCGGTCTCGGGGTCGGTGAAGGGAATGAGTGCATCGGCATACCAGCCGGGCCCATGCGGCTTGTTCGAGCCCTCCCAATTGGGGCTGGACGCACTGACGTAGTACGTACTTTTCGCGATACAGCGTGAAGCTGGACTGCGGAATAGCTTTATCTCCGAGGCCTTTCAAGTCCGAGACCTTCACGTTGACATTGTTCAGCCCGCCAGACGCACCGTTGACCACCACCTGAAAGGACGCGTACCCATTTCGCGCGGCGGCCAGGTTCACCTGAGTCCCGCCAGGAACGGAGCCTCCGACATCCCGACGCGATGCAACGTGCCCGCGGTCCATACAGCGGTTCGCTCCCGGCAACGGAGATTGCCGAAAACCCGAACCACAAAAGCACGGCGGAAAAACTTGTCCTTCCCAATTTGTCAATTCTCATGTAAATACCTCTTTCGAAAAAACTTGGAGCTCGGACGCGTTTAGACACACGTAACGCGTTCTGCTCCGCGAGGAAAATCCAAAGCCGCGGCTGGAGTTTAAGCCGTCGGCGAAATTCACTTCTCTGTCAGCGCCCTGATCTGAAACTGGTGGGCACACCTAGACCGGGCCAGTCGTACGGTGGCTGTCTCGCGGCGAGCTACTGTGACTGCTCAACCGTCGAAAAATCTCTGGCGACGCGATCCGCCACGGGCTGGAATCCCATGACGTATTTCTTCAAACCGAACTGGTCCCACGACATGCCAAAGGACTTGGCCTCCGCCAGAGCCCTTTTGCGATCCCAATGATCGTGCTCAACTCGATGACGCACGACGATCACGCCGGTACGGTCTGCACCGCGCTTGCAATGAATGAAAATGGCATCCGAAGAATTCAAGAGCGCCAGGATCTTGCCGACCTGTTCGTTCGCCGGTGCAACCACACCTTTCATCGGGAAGTTTACGTAATTCATGCCCGCGGCCTGAACAGCCTGCGACTCGGCGGCGGAGGAATGCTCGTCTTCGCGCCGTAAATCGATCACCAGCTTGACGCCGAGCTTCGCAAGATCGGCCCAGGCTTCGGTAGGCGGCTGGCCGCCGCGAAACACATGATCGTTTACCCGGTGGAAATTAGGAATGCAGGAATTCGGAATGCTTGCTGGAGGAATGTCCGCGGGGCGCAGGGGAAGCGCCACCGCTGCTGCCAAAAGGGCAATGGAAAAGCGATGCTGAAGTCGGATCATTGATTTAATTTTTAGTACGAAGCAACTAAGACGAGCCCCGTTCGCTGGACGTGTACGAATCTGTAACCCCTAAGTTGCATCCGTGGGCCAAAATGCGAACGCTCAGCAGTCGGGAGCCGGTCAGGCCTCCGGCCCGATCAGGTTCAGCTATGTTCTTGAGTCAGCAGGCCTCAGGCGGCTTGGAGCGAAGGAGGGACTATGAGGATTCGAAAGCTTTTGACGCCTTGAATCGCGGCAACCGGCTTTAACGTTAGCGCCGTCAATCGGGGCTTTTCAGACGGACGACACCACGAAGTCCACGGCGAAGAAGAGGAAAAAGCCACCGAGACAGGCCAGACCGCCAGTCCGCGACGTCACTGCCGGCCAAGACTGTCCCTGAGTCTGAAATCGCGGCGGCCAAGGCGAGCGGCAAAGTATGGGTCAACACCGAAACCGGTGTGTATCAAAAAGGCGGCAAATGGTACGGTGGCACGAAGCAGGGTAAATTCGTGACGGAGGACGATGCCATCAAGGCGGGATATCGGGCCTCGAAGACGAAGTAGATACGTCGTGGAGCGCTTATAGTCTTGCGTGCTCCAGGGCTAAGCCCGACGAGGCAGGGTCGATTCGCGAGTCAACGCCGCCGTTCTGCCGGCCGCAAGGAACTGATCGGGATCGAGCCGGCCGAACAGCCGGATCAGCCTGGCCACCAAGCCCGGTCCAGCCGGTCTGATGGCTGCGCCCCAGACCCGGCGCCGTTATCGCCGTGGAAGTATTCGTAAAAGAGTATGTTGTCCCGCCAGTTCGGGTCCTTCTGGAACTTTTCGGCACCGCCGAATACAGGTCGGGGCCCGGCGTCCGAAGAAAAATGCTGGCCAGCGGTTTGAGATCTCGCGGGCGACCTCGAAGAGATTGATCAGCTTTCCCGAACCCGTCGGGCACTCCACCTTGAAGGTGTCTCCATAGTAAAGGTAGTACTGCAAAAGCGCGCGGATGAGGAGCGGTTCATCGGCATCCAGATCGGCCCCCGCCAGTTCGAGTTGCCTCCGAACATCCCGGTGTCGGATTCGGCCGGAAGGTAGTCGACGCGATACTCCACCATCCGTACCCAGGTATAGGGATGTTCCGCATGATAGCGAGAGAGCGCTCGGATGCCATAAGGACTGAAGAATTCGTTCTCATCCAGCATGTGTGAGAGAATCCGCCGCAACCGATCCGGATTTACCAACGCGAAAATCCCGCGGTCTCGCGACCCCGATGTGCTGCGGCCCAGTCGGATGGATGCTCTCGCAACAGTGCAGGCATCCGGCGCATGCGCTCCATCGCATGTTGCCATGGTCCGGCACGTGCTCTCTCTGCCAGGGCTCTACCACCGTTGTGGCGCAGAGCGGAAGAAGCCCTACGATCGAGCGGACTTTCAGACGAGTTGACGTTCCGTCCGGGCATGCGCAGCACGTCGTAATAGAAGCCGTCCTCTTCGTCCCACATTCCGCTCGTCCCGTTCCGGTTACGCTCTGGAGATCCATAGAAAATGATCGACGAACTTCGTTGACCATTTCTTCGTAGGTGTGGTCTTTCGTCCGCGAACTCGATCGCAATCTCGATCATGTTCTGGCAGAACAGGGCCATCCACGCGGTGCCGTCCGCCTGTTCCAGGTACCGCGCCTTCGGGCAAAGGGGCGCTATCGATCGAAAACCCCGATGTTGTCCAGACCGAGAAAGCCGCCTTCAAAGACGTTTTTTCCAAACGCGATCCTTGCGGTTCACCCACCAGGTGAAGTTGAGGAAGCAGCTTCTGGAAAACCCGCTCCAGGAACTCGATGTCGCCGACGCCGTGCAGCGCCTGTTCCATTTTGTACACGGAAGACGTGGCCCACGCGTGCACCGGCGGATTTACGTCGCTGAAGTTCCACTCGTAAGCAGGTATCTGCCCGGTGGGGTGCAAGTAGAATTCCTGCAGCAACAACTCCAGTTGCCGTTTGGCGAACTCGACATCCACCGACGAGAGCGCGATCGCGTGAAAAGCCGAGGTCCCAAGCCGCGTACCATGGATACTCCCACTTATCCGGCATCGAGATCGTGTTCTCGTTCGACCATGTGGAACCATTCGCTGTTCCGGATGCGCCGCGCGCTCGGTTGCGGATCGGATCGGCACCATGCTCGGCCAGCCATCGTGTCCAGCATCGACGGAAAAGTAAACTGTTTGCTCCAAAGCATACCGGCCAACGCCTGCCGCATGAACGCGGCCTGCGGCTTCGCGACCCAGTCGGGCGTGATGGAGGCGTAGAATTCGTCCGCTTCGCTGCGCCGCGCGTAATCGTTTCGGAAAACGGGGGTGAAGGGCTGCGCCGATGCGTAGCCGAGCGCGGTCGTTTGCGACAGCCAGACGGTTGCCACCGCGCCGGCCTTCCACGGCGAGGCGGTAATGAGCCGACGCTTTGGTTCCTTGTTGGTTGGGGTTAACCGCGTGTCTGCTTGCCAAGAACGAGGTAGTCGTTGATGCCATCCTTGACGAATGGCTGTCGTTATGCTGTTCCAAACAGCCTGCGCGTTATTAGTCTCATTTTCGGTGAATAGCAGCGGAACGTCGCCCTCACAATAAAGATACCGATCTCCCATGTCTCGCTGGCGCGCTGGAGCAATCACGCGCAACCCTGCGGGCAGCGGGGCGACTTTCAACACTGGTTTGTCCGCGCCAGGCGAACCGCTCCAGGTGTTGCGAAACCACAGCGTAGGAAGGAGGTCGAGCAGCGGCGGTCTCGGCCGCGATTGCATATGCTGATCTGGATCAGAATGTCTTCAGGAGCATACTTTCGCATATTCGACGAATACGTCGAAGTACCGATCGCTCGTCGAAAATGCCGGTGTCGAGCAGCTCATATTCCATGTCGCTGCGCCCGCGCAGTCGGTTTGTCTTCGACCAGCTCCTCGATACGGAAACGCCCTTGCGGGTACTTGTACAGGTACTTCATGTACGAATGCGTAGGCGTGTTATCCAGATAGAAGTAATATTCCTTGACATCCTCGCCGTGATTTCCTTCGCGGTTGGTCAGGCCGAACAAACGTTCTTTGAGGATTGGGTCGCGCCCGTTCCACAAGGCCAAGCCAAAACATAAAAGCTGCTTTTCGTCGCAGATCCCCGCCAAGCCGTCTTCGCCCCAACGGTACGCGCGCGAGCGGGCTTGATCGTGGGTGAAATACTCCCATGCGTTTCCGTCGCCGCTGTAGTCCTCGCGCACCGTTCCCCACTGCCGCTCGCTGAGATAAGGTCCCCATTTTCTCCAGGGGATGCCGGATTTTCGAGCTCCTTCGAGTCGCGCGGCTTCGGCGGTCATTTCGATTGCTAGTCTCCCTGCTGCTCGATCGGAGAAGTCAGCGTGGCGCTGGCCGCGCTGGCTCTCCAAGAGTGGTGATGCAATCCAATGTGGCGAGGCGCAATAAATAGGAACACCTTCGACGACCACGGTGCCGCAGCGGCGACAGTCCATCCGCCGCTCGGCGAGTTGGTCGTTGAACCGGGCGCGATCATAGATAAACCCCGGAAGCGATTGCAGCGATTGTAGAATCATGATCAGTTCGATGGCGCAGAAGCGACCGGCGGCGAAACCTCTACCATAAACGGCCGCCACTCCATATTATTTTTCGTTCCAGAGCGCTATTGCCGTGAACCGGCCGCGTTCGTGGATGGGTAGGGGAAAAGATCCGCCTTCGGACGAGAAGCTGGTGCCGTGCTTATGGCGATTCCTCGAACAGTCGGTCGCTTCGTACCTATCGCCCAAAAAACGTTTAGAAGCACGTCGACAACATGTGGCTGCTGGACCGGCGTCTGGGAGTCCGAGTAAGCTTCACTAAAAAGATCTCTGCTACGGGAACTGCATCCAAGGAGACGACGGTTGTTCTTAATCCGGCGGTCGATGATCTGCTCGCCAAACAAGGATGTGAGCGGAGAAGCACTAACCCAGGCTGTTCGCAAGCAACGGTGGGATTCCAGCATGAAAGCACTCCCAAATGTCCTTCAGTGCTCAGCAGCATGGCGAAGAGCCGCAACTGGACTTCCGAGGGCGACAGTTGCCACGAAGGCCAAGTGACATACCAAGGGAACCTAATCTCGCATCGTCAGCTGACTTGGAGGTTCTTCCTTAGTCATTCTCCAGTTGGCCCTAACACGGTTAGCCGAACAAAACAATACCGCGGTGTAACACAATCGAGAATCTGTACCTTGGGTCTTGAGGTCTGCAAGGCATGGTGTTCTCTTGCGAGAGGCAATCGGCATTGCCCGCTGAGTTTCCGCCTCCGGAGGTGAACAGCTGACAGCTGAATAGCTGCCGAGTTCATCCTGGGACCGATTATGCCGCCGCAAATACACGGCGTCAGCTGGATGGACAGGACCTTTGGGTGACGGTGGTGCGCCGTGTCTTCCCGACCGCGAAAGGCCCGAGGAATATGAGCCGAAACATCAACTCTATCGTAATCTTCGCCGGCTTGGCGGTAATTCTGGCCGCGCAACAATCGATCCCGAAGCCAAGGAACCCCGCCAAAGCTGAGCAACAGCCACCAGCTCGCGACCCGGAGGACCGATGGATTTGCCGTATTGGATCACCACATGATTGCCACTGTCCGGCAATGATGGCCGAAGAGCAAGAAGCCGGCGTGAAGCATTGCGGGGACACCAGCAAGACACACGAGGAATATGTGGCCTGCCTGGGCAAGTTACCGTCGAACTGCGACGTAATACAGAAGCCGGACGAGAAACATCCGGAGCATAGTTGCCGACGTAACTGCAAAGCGATCGCGGGTTGCCAATGTGACGACGGGCCCGTATGTCGCGGCCCACAGGTCTGGCACCCGCCTGAGTCTGACGACAATGGAGAAGTACACTAAGGCCAACCCGAAGACTATGCTAACTTGCGGGAGTTCGTGGACTCGTCGAGCTACCGCATTGCATTCGGTTTCGGGTCGAGGCACCTGGTCGCGCCCCTTCGGGTATGAGTTTTTCAACCTCAGGTGTTCCAGACTGTGATGCCGGATTTACGCCAGGTGTCCCAGCTTCGCAATTAGGAGAAGTCCCAAGTGTTGCTTTTACCACCAGCACGGTCGAGGTTAATTCAGCCTTTCGGGCCATGGCGATGTTCTAACACCTGTGATGCAGCGCCGCCACTCCTGCGTTGGAGAGTTCGCTACTGGCCAGCACCACTGTGAAGATGCCCTTTGAATCAGTCTGGACCGAATAGGCAGCAGCATCAACGGTTATTTTCGCGAGAACAGTTGTTCAAGGATTCGGCAATGATTTTTTCTTCTAGCGCCAAGTCTGTGCCAGGCATCCAAGACATCAAGCTCGGCCGCTCATATTTTCACCGGCCTGCCCGTACGGATACCAAGGATGGCGCCCCGCGGGCCCTTTCTCTTGGTGACTGTCAATATCAACCATGGGCATTTTTCAAGAACTTCCGAATGGAGTAAAAACACATGAAAGAGTGGAACCGGATCAGGTCGTTTTGTCTCGGTTTAGGAGTTGGAACCGTCGTCGCAACGCTCTTTGCTCCGAAGTCCGGGGCCAACACCCGAGCCTATTGTCAAGCGAAGACGCGCGAAACCGCGGACATGCTGAAGCGTCGGGCCGAACATCTGCGAAATCGGGCAGTCAAAACCGTGGAACGTCGGAAAGAGGGGTTTCAGCACCAAGTGAGCAAGTTTTCGGCTGCTGTTGATGCTGGAAGGAGTGCTTACAAAAAGGCGTCATAGTTCGGCATCGGTGGTGTAGCCTCGGACCATTGGAAGCAACCAAAACCGTTTGAGGGATGCCACCCGGACTAACTTCGCCTCTGCCGCTCCGCCCGGCACACTCGCCCTTCGTCCATTCCGAAGTAGTGCGCGAACTCATGCCAGACCGTGTCAGCCACCGACCGCTCGAGTTGTGGCCTGAGTAATCGATTACAGCACCTGTGGTGCGATATAACCTTTACGCCATGGCCACAGTATTCTGAAGCATTTTCACAAGGTCTCCGAGTTGGAACGGCTTGCGAATGAAACCTCGTATTTGCGGAGCGTTTATCGTTCCGGCGATCATGTCTTCGCTGTAAGCGCTGGTCAGAACCACTTTTATGTACGGCCGGACCTTCACGGCTTCATCAACAACTTCACGGCTTGAAGCACCCGGGATGGTCATGTCCAGCAGGATTAGATCAATCTTGGTCGCATTGGCGCGAAGCACATCGATCGCAGACGAACCGTCACCAACATCGAACACCTCGAAGCCCGTCCTGCGAAGCATTTTCGCGACAGCTTCGCGCAATGGACCTTCGTCTTCCACGATCAGAACAGTGGCGTACCGAAGTGGAGGTCCAAAGTCCTCGATGGCCGTAATGGTGTGACTGTCGCTCTCAACATAGCTATCCGCGCATGGCAGCGAGATCTGAAATGTAGTACCTTTCCCGAGCTCGCTATTAAGATGAATCCTACCATGAAGACTCCGCACGATCCCATCCACGATGGCGAGCCCGAGACCATGACCCGCGGATTTCGTAGTGAAGAAGGGATCGAACACCTTGCCTTGCGTTTCCGGTGTGATACCGGAACCAGTGTCGGAGACTTCTAACACCGTGTAGTCGGCCGCTTCCAAACCATCCGGCTCAGAGTCCTCATCTACCCTCACGCACCTCGTACTCAGCCGGATGATTCCATCCTGGTCTCCGAGTGCGTCGGACGCATTTATTACTAGGTTCATCACGATTTGCCGAAGCTGTGCGGCATTGGCCCGGACGGAGGGAACATTTTTGCCGAGGTCCGCTACGAGCATTGCGGGTTTAGAAACGGAAACCTTGAGCAGCTCAAGCATCTCCTTGACAATGTTTGAAAGGTCCACCGTTTCAACAGTTGGGCTCTCCTTGCCCGCATAGATCATCAACTCGCGGACGATTTCAGAGCCACGCAGCGCCACATCCCGGATTGTCTTCAGCTCTTCTACGGGATTTGAACCGTCGACGAGACCCCTAAGCCCGACTTCTGCTTGAACTAGCACGCTTCCCAAAAGGTTGTTGAAATCATGGGCAATACCACTTGCCAACCCTCCTACGCTCTCCAGCTTCTGCCTAGCGAAGTCCGCTCTTTGCGCGCGCCTGACTTCAGTGGTGTCTTGAGTGGCGCCAAACATTCCCGTGAGGTTGCCCTCCTCATCGAACACAGCTTCGGAAATGAATGTAATCGTACGCAGCTCGCCATTGGGTCGGACAATTTGAGCCTCGCTAGTCAAAACGCTATGGTCCGCAAGAGCATCTCTTACCTCCCGGCGTAACCGCTCCCTGTCTTGCGGTATGAGCGCTTCGAAAAATCCGTCATAGCTAGGTGTGTAATCTGATGGCTGCCCGAAAATATGAAACATTTCCTCGGACCAGGAAACGTGATGGCTATCGAGATCCCAAGTCCAATGACCTAAGTGCGCAATGTGCTCTGCAGTCTTTAAGCGCTGTTCGCTCTCGCGCAAAAGGTCGAATGTCTTGACCTGCTCCGTAATATCCTGAACTGCACCTACGAGGCGAACGGGTGCACCTCGATCACTTCTGATCGCTTGAACGATCGTGCGAACGTAATGAACTTCGCCATCTGGCCGGATGATTCGGTAGGACAGTTCTACAGGTACAACGCTCGAATAAACCTCATTGACGCTATTCAAGACCTTTTCCTGGTCTTTCGGGTGCACAAGTCTTACGAAATCCGCCACGTCGGCGGGTGGGCTGCCCGATACCCCGAAGATCCGAAACATCTCCTCAGACCAATCGATCGTGTTGGATTCATCGTGTCGTTCCCAACTGCCGATGTTCGCGAGGCGCTGCGCATCCCTTAACTGCACGGTTTGATCATGGAGTCGATCGGCCAGGAGCTTCTGTTCGGTCATGTCGATACAAGAGCCGATGAACCCTGCAAATTCTCCTGCGCGGTATAGCGGCGTGCCGTGATCCAACACCGAGCGGTATTCTCCGTCGGCACGTCGCAACCGGTAATCCATCTGAAACGAGCGGCGCCCGTGAAATGATGAATTGTAAATCTCAAGATAACGGTCTACGTCGTCCTGATGCACGCCCTTAGCCCACCCGTTGCCCACTTCTTGGTCCATGGTTCGGCCCGTAAAATCGAGCCAGGGCTTGTTAAAGAACGTACAAACCTTGTCCAGACCGGATACCCAGATCATCACCGGCGCCGAATCGGCCATGCTTCGGAATCGCTCTTCGCTTTCGCGCAGTGCCTCGGCGGTCTTCGTCAATTCGAGGTTCGCGGCAGACAACTGCTCAACGCTGGCACGGAGATCGAACACGTTCCTCTGGACGTCGTTGACGATCCTGGTCCCGATCATGGCGAATACCGCTAGAGTTAGCTCGACATTAAAGATGGAATCGTAGCTTGTGGGAGTGCGAATCCCTGGTTGGGCTCGGGTCAGTCCCTGTTTGTCGGCAATCCCCAGTGCCGCAACAGCCAACAGGATGATACCCCCTGTCGCGAGGTAGGACAGGCGATCCAGCAACATCACAGAAATGAGCAGCAACCCCGGAAAAACGAGCATCGCGTGACTGCGGAATCCGTCATGCGCTTCGAAAACTAGCAAAATTGCGCCCAACATCATGGCCAAAATGGCGGTTCGCCCAGCCCACGCCGACCTCCCCGCACGATTCATTGCCGTGGCGGCGACTAAGCCGACCGCCGAAACCAGAATTGGAAATGGAAACGGTTCTCCTGAAATCGCGTCCAAGACCGCGACGATCCCCAAAGCAGAAGCGAACAGCAGAAATGAGAATTGGAGAGTTCTGGCGTTGCGGTCGCGGCCTACGTTGCCAGTTGCCTTGGGATAGAACCAGGATTCCGATTTGTGGTCCAGCATGGAATGGAGCCTCCGTGGCGCTTCGTCGAAACTGTATGTCGCCGTTTAGCTTAGCTAACCGGCTATCCTACACCGCTTCGACAGTTTAGATCACAGTGCGGCGACTTCGCACGTCGAATGGATGCGGCGGCCGCCCGACCGCTGCTCGTGTGCCCTTAACGGACTGCATGGCGACTAATTGACAGGCCGAAAACAGCGGCTTGTTGGCCGTCTGAAAGACAGGGGAAAGATCAGAAGCCTTTTCGTTTGCGCTCATGGGCATGAGCGCGCTTGCAGCCCTGAAGGTCAGGGGACCGCCACGAATTATTTTTTCTCCGCGCGCCCTGTTCCATCGTCTTGACGAACGGGCATTTCTCCATGGTAAGCGCCGGAGTGCAATGATTCCGCGACGCCTATCAGGTTCTCTGGCTTAACATGAATCAATCCGCCGCGCGGAGAATCAATGTCTGCGATCAAAAGGAACGACAGCGAAACAATCGCAGGTAGCACCATGAGCAACCTTCGCTGTGACCCGAGGTGCCGGAGATACAGGCCTACCATAAGATTCCCCGAGATAGCTATCACTCCCATAAGTGCCCACGCCGCCAGTGGAATCCGATTCCGCCACGCAGCCTTTGTATACCCTTGCGAATCCAAAACATTGTTCAGTCCTGAAACTGCGAGCGAAGTCATCACTGTCTGGTGCGCTAAGGAAGGAGTCCTTATACTTGCCCAGAGTTTGCTCTGCAGTTGAGCAGTCGCGTCATCGATGCGTTGAAGCCGCTCTCGATTCCGTGTTTGGTAAAACAGGATTCGTTGGTCAAGATATTCCCGGAGCAGAAGCCTCAACTTTTCGTCGTCTGAAGCTGGGAGCAAGTCCAATCGAAGGTATTCAGTACCAATTGCATTGGCCTCCTCCGCTTCGTACAGCTTTCTCTGATCGTAGCGGCTTACCGCCATCGAGAAGGCAAAACCCACAATTAGGCCCAATAACGTGAGTGTCGCCGTCAAGATGACACCAAAGTCCTCGTGAACCTCCTCAATTCGATTTCTGAGTTTGGAGCCTACCCGCTCGGACACCCACAGCAGCAGGAATGAGACGGCGAACACTAGAAGAGGAGGCTCGGTGGGGTGCACATTTCCTCGGAAACAGGGGCATTTCTGCTCGCGGGGGCGCTCAGGGTTTGTAACCCTTCAACGTTCCGATCGATGCTATGATTTGGCTGCAACCAATCCAAGCAGCATTCCCATTTTTCTTGCAATCATCAGTTCCTCATTGGTCGGAATCACCCATACGGACACCTTACTGGAGGGGTCTGAGATCCGGGGACCATTGCGGGCATTGGCCTCTGCGTCGAGTTCGAAGCCAAGCCAGGCGCAAGACTCGCAGATTCGCTGGCGGATTTCAGTGGAGTACTCTCCGATGCCGGCCGTGAATACTAGTCCGTCCAGGCCGCCCAACACCGCTGCGAGGGCGCCAATTTCTTTGACGGCGCGATATACAAAATAGTCCACCGCCAACCTTGCCCTCGGCGCGCGACTGTGGAGAAGATCGCGCATGTCGCTGCTGATACCAGAAATACCGAGCAAGCCAGACTTTTGGTAGAGGATCGTTTCCACTTCCTTGACGGAGAGTCTCAAGTTTTGGAAGAGGTATAGAACTACGCCGGGATCCAACGTTCCTGGTCTCGTGCCCATGCAGAGCCCTTCTAGCGCGGTGAACCCAAGACTGCTATCGATGCTCTTTCCATCCTTCAAGGCGCAGACGCTGGCGCCGCTTCCAAGATGGGCGACGATGATGCGCCCGCCGGCGATCTCAGGCGCCACGCGCGGCAGCACAGATGCGACATATTCGTACGATAAGCCATGAAAACCGTATCGCTGCACTACGGAGCCGCAGATTTCTCGTGGCAGCGGGATCAATTTCGCAACTCGTGATTGGCTCTGGTGAAAACTTGTGTCGAAACAGGCAATTTGCGGCACATCGGGGAATCGTTCGGAGACCGCTTCAATCGCTGCCAAATTGTACGGCTGATGCAATGGGGCAACGGCACCAGACGATAGAGTTGCGCAAGGACCTGCGGTGTCACGACTGTTGGGCCAGTATACTGCGCGCCGCCATGCACGACTCGGTGCCCGACGCCAACTACTTTCGCCTCGCGGTATTTGGTTCTGAACCACTTAGCAACTGCCTCGAGTGCATCGAGGCCGTCATCCACCTTTTCGAGCTTCTGATCGATTAGGATTCGTCCCGCTGCATCCTTTGCGGAAATTCGCGGTGAAGTCCCGATACCTTCGATCTGGCCCTGTGATTCCAAACGCCAATCTTCCGCCTCAGGTCTCCAGCAAACTCCGAACTTCAGGCTGGATGAACCAGCGTTCAATACTAAGGCATAGTCTTGCATGAGCGAACGCATACAAATCTGCACTACTCAACAACCGGCAACATCGGCGTGGTACCCCTCGGGCGCTTTTCCCGCCGGTCACGACACTCCTGCCTTCAGCCAGCAACTGCTCGGCGTAAGCCGGCGAAAGAGTTCGATCAGCTTCGCAACAATGCCCGTCCAACCCGTCTGATGGCTGGCCCCCAAGCCCGGCGCCGTTGTCCCCGTGAAAATACTCGTAGAACAGCAGGTAGTCTTTCCAGAGTGGATCCGACTGGAATTTCTTCGATGCCCCGTAGACCGGCCGCCGGCCTGAGGCATCCCGCAGGAAAATCCTGGTGACCCGGTTGGCGATCTCGCGCGCGACCTCGAAAAGATTCATGAGGTTTCCCGACCGCGTGGGACACTCGATGCGGAAATTATCGCCGTAATACAGGTAAAAGCTCAGCAGTGCACGGATCAGCAGAGCATTCACCGGCATCCAGACCGGGCCGCGCCAGTTGGAGTTGCCTCCGAACATGCCGGAGTCAGATTCGGCAGGAAGATAGTTTCACTCTGTACTCCTTGCCTCCCGCTTTGAAGACATAGGGATGCTCGGCATGGTAGCGGGACAAAGCGCGAATCCCATAGGGGCTCAGGAACTCGTTCTCGTCGAGCATCCGCGACAGGATCCGGCGTAGTCGGCCAGGATTGACCAGGGCAGCGATTCCGCGCCCCGCTACGCCATAGTAGCCTGGGCCCGTCGGATGGATGCTCCGAAGCAGGTCTGGCCTCCGTTTCAGGTTGTTCAACAAATCACTGACGGCCTCTGGAACCCGCTCTCGTTGCCAGGGCTCGATAATTGTGGTGGCACACAGGGGCAACAAGCCCACTATGGATCGGACCTTGAGCCGCGTCGCAGTCCCGTCGGGCAAGCGCAGCACGTCATAATAGAATCCGTCCTCTTCGTCCCACATTCCGTCCGGTCCCACCCGATTCATTCCCCGGGCGATCCACAGGAAATGGTCGGTGAACTTCGTCGCGATGTCTACGTAGCTGGCATCGTTCGCTGCCAGTTCAATTGCGATCTCGAGCATGTTCTGGCAGAACAAAGAAACCCACGCGGTGCCGTCGGCCTGCTCTAAATGACCCCCACCGGGCAGGGGCGCGCTCCGGTCGAACACACCGATATTGTCCAGCCCAAGGAAACCTCCCTCGAACACGTTCTGGCCGAGACGGTCCTTCCGGTTCACCCACCAGGAGAAGTTCAGCATTAGTTTGCGAAAGGAGCGCCTAGGAACTCTAGGTCGCCCTCGCCGTGTAAAGCCTGCTCCGTCTGATAGAGGAAAATCGTCGCCCACGCGTGTACCGGCGGGTTGACATCGCTGAAGTTCCATTCGTACGCGGGAATCTGGCCGCGTTGGATGCAGAAAGGAATTTTGCAGCAACAGGTCGAGCTGTTCTTTGGCGAAATCGACATCCACGGTCGAGAGTGCGACGGCGTGAAAGGCGCAGGTCCCAGGCGGCATACCACGGATATTCCCATTTATCAGGCATCGATAAGATGTGATGGTTAACCATGTGGAACCACTCGCGGTTCGTACTGTGTGGCCGTCGGGCCCGATCGGGTCGGCGCCGTGCTCCAGGAGCCACTTTTCTACATCCAGTCCAAAATACTGTTTGGTCCAGAGCATTCCGGCCAAAGCCTGGCGCATCACGCGGCAGAGTCTTCGCTGATGCTGTTGGGGGTGATGGCGCGATAGAATTCGTCCGCATCGTGGCGGCGAGCCTGGACGATATCGGCAAACTGGCTCCCGAAAGGTTCCCCAATCGACGCAGGCGGTAAGTTGCTCATGCGTAGCCAGATGGTCGCTGTTTTGCCAGCGCCGACCGTCAACTCGTGATGCGCGGAGACTTTCGTGCCTGTCTGCTTTGGATTAAGGGCATCTTGGTTGCGCAACACCAAGTAGTTATTGATCCCATCCTTGACATAAGGGCTGTCATTCGGAGTGCCAAAGATCCGCTGGTTGTTGGTCTCGTTCTCCGTGAACAGCAGGCGCGCGTCTCCCTCGTAAGTGCGGAAACCTTTGTACCTCGCTGATGTGTGTTGATGGTGTCCTGCTTGTGCAACACCACGTAATTGTTGATTCCGTCCTTGACAAAAGGGCCGTCATTCGGCGTCCCAAAGATCCGCTGGTTGTTCGGTCTCGGTTTCCGTAAACAGCAGGGGCACATCTCCCTCGCAGTAGAGGAAGATTTCGCCGAGATCTCCTGAGAAGCCGCAACAATGCGAACGCCGCTGTCGCGTCAACCTCTGCCAGAACCGGCTTCAGCGCGTCGGGTATCCTGTTCCACGTGTTGCGGAACCAAAGGGTCGGCAGAATGTGGATTGTGGCCGCCTCGGGTCCACGATTGCATGCGCTGATCTGGATGAGAATATCCTCCGGATTGTTCTTGGCATACTCGACGAAGACGTCGAAGTAGCGGTCCGAGTCGAAGACGCCGGTGTCCAACAGTTCATATTCGTATTCGGTTCGCGTGCGCCGCCGGTTCGTCTGAACCAAGTCGTCATAGGGGAAGGCCGACTGGGGATACTTGTACAGGTATTTCATGTACGAGTGGGTCGGCGTGTTATCGAGGTAAAAGTAGTACTCCTTGACATCCTCACCGTGATTGCCTTCGCTGTTGTTGAGGCCGAACAGTCGTTCCTTCAGGATCGGGTCGCGGCCGTTCCACAGCGCCAGGGCGAAACAGAGCAGTTGCTGGTCGTCGCTGATGCCCGCGAGTCCATCCTCACCCCAGCGATACGCTCGGGACCGTGCCTGGTCGTGGGTCAAGTACTCCCAGGCATTGCCGTCTTGGCTGTAGTCCTCCCGGACCGTACCCCACTGCCGCTCGCTCAGATAGGGCCCCCACTTTTTCCAGGGAACTCCAGCTATCCGGCACTCCTCAAGCCGATGTGTTTCCGGGTTTCCCTCAAGCGACTACCTCCTCCACGGGTGTCGGGCTAAGAACGTTGGTACAAGACGAAAGGATTAGCGCTTATTTTTCTAGATGCCGCCCTCACACGAGAAGGCAGAGAAAATGTTTGGCTAGGCTGTGGTCTGAACGAAGCTGGAAGCTACCCGAAGGTGTGTAATATTTGAGGCGCCAGGACGCGTCGAGCAAACGCCAGCGCCTTTTCGCGGTGACCGGCTGCCTCAGCTGTGAGGGCCAAGTGCGAAGCCGGGCCGGCGTGCGAAGAGGCGAATCACAAACGAAATGCAATGTCCCCCGGCTGCGAGGAAGCGGGATCCCGAAGGATGAAGGCACACTGGTCGAAGCGGAGAAAGTAGTCGGGGGCAGTAGGTTAAAAATACCGCGCGTTAGCTCTCGCTATTCTGCCCCACCCTTTGCAATCTCTAGGAGCCGCGTGGTTGAGATCGTCGGAGTTCGCTGCCACGTCGGTTTTCCAGCACGGGAGTCCGGGGCTAGTTCAAGGTGTCGGTTGTAGAAAAGTCGTCCAACTTGGAATTGAAGAAAGGTAGCTTTGAACAGGTAGAGAAATCCATCAGAACGGGTTCTGAAATACCACGTGCTCGCGCCAGCCGTCGCACTCCGGTTTTTCTGATCGAATTTCTTCGGCTTTCGCATCAGAGTCATTTATGCTAACGCGCGAGGAGTCGGCAGCCCTGGGTGGTTCGGCGCCAGGGCTGCCGCGTTGGGACAAGCCTACTTTCCGTAGGGAACATAGGCGTTGATGGTGTCCTTGCTGCTCACAATGCGATAGCCTGGCTCTGGCGTCTGATAGTGGCTTTGCTTCGACAATTTGACCCGCGGCGATTGCGTACTTAGGGCAAGCTGGGTCCACCAAGCCATGCGCTTCTGAGGTCGTACTGCGCCTTCAGGATGTTTAGTGGCAGCCATCCCCAAACAACTCATTAGTAACAAACCGATAACAACTTTCTTCATATATTCTTCCTCCACGAACTGGAAAGCAATTCTCGTTCCTAATGCTAAGTTGTTCAAATCCAAGCTGGTCTCGGGGAAACGGCCCGCCACTTTGGTACAGGCCTTAATGCCTAAGTTTGTTCAACCCAAGTTAGTCTCGAGGAATTGCACCGATAAACCCTGGAGAATAACCTGTCAAAGGTCATCCACTGCGACAGGACAGAACATCACGAATTCTACGTACTGGCCTCGCCGTACGCATTACGGTTCGGAACAGAGGAGCATAGTAGCGGCACGTATCGTTCTTAGTGCCGCCTGCGGTGAGGCAGACCGACCTGCAGAATCTCCACCAGTTCAGCCTGGGTAGCCATCACCGTGTCGGTCGGCTTGTACGCCGCCGGACTCCACGACTTGGTGGCTAAATCGATAAAAATATCGCGAATCAGCAGGCTTGAACGTCGCCATAGGCCTGATCGTCTGAGTAGAGGCCAGAAGGTCAAGTCGCTCTCCCAACTCCCCGATGGAGCTCGGTAAATGTTTGCTGCTTTGGGCTTATGGTGCGCCCGGCACGACTCGAACGTGCGGCCTCCTGGTTCGTGGCCAGCGCACTTCCTAAGCCCCATCTTCTTAGACTTGCATCTGGCAAGAACAACGCCACGCTATGAGCGGCTTAGCGGCGGCGCGCCCCCGGGGCGGCCTGTCCGTGCCTACCTCATCAAGGCCGAATCGCCGCGCTATTGGGTTCCGCGCCATCTAAACTCCGAGCTAAAAAGCCGGTCGACGTCTCCCCAGCTCCGAATCCGATTACCGGAAAGCTCCTCGATGATCGCACCGTTCTGGTCACGAACCGTCAAACCATGTAGGCCGTCTGCGCTCGATGCTGCCTGACTCGATAAACCCGACCGCTCGGCTTCCAGGGCTCCTGAGAACCATTCCGTTTCCCAACAGCACAGCTATTCTCCGGACGTTTCTTGGCAGGTATGTCTCGCATACATGCATGTCACGAAAAGACTATCCCTCCAATCGCGCAACAAGACTGAACGCGCCCCCAGCCAAACGGCTTGGCCAGGCTGTAGCTTCAAGGTTAGTTTGCCGAATCAGGAAATTTTGTTCGGTCGCGCCGCTGGCGGTATGCTTAGACCCACGTGACGACATTGCTGTTGAAACCCGTGGTGGCCATCGAGAAGGAATTTCCAGCAGTGATGATCACGTAGCCAGCAGGTGCAACCCGTAGAATACGAAACCGGCGCGGTTGCGTTGGGCTTGGCTTACGTACACTGGGCTGGCAAGGCATACACCGTGAACTTTCAGTATCTGCTTGACGGTTCGTCCACTGCCAATGCAGCGCGGGCGGGATGGCCGTGGCTTTCGTCGAACGCCGCTGGATAGTCGGCAAGCAAAACACCAGTGGAAGTTCTGGAGATTCGGTGAGCCTGGAACGCAAGATGCGAGTCTGCATTGATGGAGGAATTCCCTATGCGCGAAGAGACAGTGAAATGTGAACATCCAGCATGCGATTGCCGGGTTGCCAAGGGCACAAAATACTGCAGCCAATATTGTGAAGATGCAAAAGACACCATCGAGCTTTCCTGCAACTGTCGCCACGCCGGTTGCGCCATGAGCGAGCAGCGGCCCGCCGCGGCGCATTATCCACTCGGCATGGCCACGGAACATTTGTAACGCTGAAGCGTGACGGGCCAGGTCTATGATATTGCCGTGATTTGTCCGAAGCGCCAGCGCTTGGCGAATGACTACCGGATCGCGGTGGAAGCTTTTCAGAACGCCGTCAGCGCCCTGAGGGAGCAACAAGAATCAACATCTGATCAGGCCTTTATCGAAACCGAGCAACGCCGCATCGAATGTGATCAGTCCAGAATCGCGCTGGAGGATCACCGATCAGCACACCGATGTCAGTCTCTGCGGCGTCGTACGGTAAGGTCTTGATTCCATGCAGTTTGTTTCTTTCACCTGACAAGTCGTAGCGCATCAAATGGGCGCCCGAGTAAATTGCCCTCGGGTCTGATACCTGGGCAAGGGCAACGAGTACTATCGAGCACCTGTTTTCGTTCGGTGTGGCCTCAAGGCAAAGCGGGACTGTCACAGAAACGCTGCGCACGACGGCTAGGCCGCACTCAGTAAGCTATAGCTTCCATGAGGTTTGTTTTTTCCACTGAGAAGTGGCCTGGCGCATCAAATCGCCGGGCGCTCCGGAAAGGTAGCCTCATCCGCGCACTCACCAAGTGCAAAAACATGGGCGCCCTTTTTCGGCCGGCGTTGTCTAAGCGCGGCTTGCATCGGTCTCGGGACTTTGTACCTTAACGAACTTCTAGCCGCCCTGCCGCCTATGAGCTCGTTTTAAATTGCAATTGAATGCTGGGTGTGCGCGCCACCACCGGCGGAACAGATCGCGGATTGCCCTGGCTTTCCGGGGGTCGTCATAATTCCTGTACCGCAGAGTCTCAGATTGGGTAGATGAGTGCATTCACGAGTCCTTCTTCAATTCTCAAAACGGCGGTTCTTCGTCATCAGCGACCGGCTCTGGCTTGTTGCTCTTGCCTGGTGGTGGTGTGGCTTCCTGGCGGCAAGTGGGGTCGTTCCACATCTTGATCCGCCCCAGGAAAATCCCGGCGTACGCGTCGCGTGAAAGCCGGTGCAGATGCTGCCATCATCGATTTATTAGCTGCGAAGGAAACCAGAAGGGGTGACTATTGCCAACTCGGCAGTTGACGGCTATGCGGTGCGGTCGGTCCCTCCCGACGTTCTCCGTCACTCTCGGGTCGGCGTTGTAGAGAGGTCCAAGGGATCAAGTCATTAGTGCGACAATGAGTGTCCCCGATAGTGCCAAGAGTATGTTGCCGATGGCATAGCTTACGCCGTAGCCGAGTGTGGCAACCTCACTTTCGGAAGCCTCCTGGACCGCCGCGAGGCCGGATTGTGAGGTTCCGGCGCCGGCGCAAATTCCCAGCGCAATCCCAGGATGCATCCCGAACAAATATCTGCCTACTAGGGGCGTAACAATGTTCGGGATCGCGCAGACCAAGACGCCTGCGACAAGCAGCGGAATCCCGGCCGTTCGCAAACCAACGACAAACATCGGCCCCGCTGCGATCCCGACCAGCGCCAGAAAGCCGCAGAGCCCAAGCGAACTCAGCAGAGACAACGCAGCGTCGGGCACCCGGCCGAAGATTCGGCCGCCGCGCATGCAACCAACCCACCACGAGTGCGCCGATCAGTACTCCGACGGGCGCGCTTAGTCCAATATCGACGCCGGCAAAACGAAGCGCAGGTAAGCCGATCAAGCCGCCGATCGCGATCGCTAAGCCCGAGCACAGCCATGTCGGTGGCAGTCGATGGCCACGCTGTCGATCCTAACCGTGCCGCTACGCGCTCGACATGTCTTTTGGCTCCAACCAATTCGCAATGTATCGCCTCGTTCCAGAATCAGCCCAGCGCCGATAGGAAGTTTTTGCTCCCCCACGCGAAATCTTCCTTACGAAGACACCGCGAGTGGGCGCCTCACTTTCTAAGGTCTCGGCCACTTGCGCCAGGGTTCGGTGGCCGAAATCGCGCCGCGTCAGCACGTGGTCGACTGTCACGATAGGGATGTCCAGAAGATCGGGGTTGTCGATTTCATACATGAGGAGCGGATTCTCGGCAGAGGCGAGTATTTCGTTACGCCCGGTAATCGCCACCTTGTCGCCCCGGTGCAGTACCGTTTCCGGACCGGCATCGGTTGGACCATGCGAATTGGCAACCCGTTCAACGAATACCCGTCCTGGCGAGAACGCTTGTTCGAGTGCCGCCGCGGTCTTGCCGTTAAAGGATTCGGGTATCGAATACGATCGGGCAACGAAATGCTGGTAAGCGGAAAACACGCCAGGCTCCTTCTTTTCCATCCCAAGTTCACCCTCCAGCTTGCGGCAGGCGGATTTCAAATCGACGCGCATCAACCACGGGTCAATTTTAGACAGGGTAACGATGTCGTGATCAGGCCGACGAGGTAGGTTACGGCAAAGGCGACGGCTGAGCTCGCAGCAAGTTGCTGCCGGACTGCTTCTGAGACATTCAGTTTTGCAATCGCATCGTCGGCGGTGCCCATCGCGGGTGAAGCTCCGAGGCCGCCGGCAATGAGGCCGCTGCGCCTCCCGCGTTGAAACCGAAGAACCTAGAAAGAAAATATGCGCTTACGAGGCTAACGGCGCAAAAGAACACAGAAAGCCCGACCTGTGGGAGCGCGCTGCGCCCTAGTCCCTCGAAAAACTGTGGGCCGGTCTTGTACCCTATTGCGAAGAGGAACAGAACAAAGAAAGACCACTGCACGCGCCGGCGGCGGCTTAATGCCGAGTTGGCCAAGGCCACGCCAGCCAGAAGCACACAAACGACAGCATTCAGCTTGAAAGACCCAATACGAAGTCGGGCAACGCCATGGCCCAACCCAAGCACTAGAAATAGAGCAATCTCGGGGTGGTTTTGCAGAGATGTCGCGAGCCAGGACATGACGCTTCCGTGGAATGTCGATTCGCATTTCTACGCCGCGATTCCTTTTAAAACTACGCCAGCCGCCCTGATTCCCTTAGCCCAGTGTCATTTCTCGCCCGCTGCTATCGCGAGCGTGGTTATAAAAAGTAACTTCGCAAAGTGAGTATGAATCAGGTAAACAGATCAACCGCGCGTGTGATCATCATCATTTGGGTGCGTTTTCGTTCCACGCTCGCAGCCCTGGAGGACTTCCTTGGCGCCTTTTCGCGGTGGGGTGAGCTGGGCCGAAAATGCTCGGCAGGCATACGATGCGGGAGGAGATGACGTCGCTTGAGAAGACAAACTACTGAACCGTAGTATCCACACTCGGAGCGAATCGCGGGCTTAGGTTTAATATGAGACTTATATCTGGTTGGGATGCGATCTATTTTGCACTTGGGCCCTCGGTTACTTGGACTAAGTCTTCGGGACGAATCCACTTGGCAAATGCAGATTGAACCTGCAGCGGTGTGAGCCGAAGGTATTCACGTGCCGCCTCGGACGGTTCGATCAACGGAAGTTCGTTCGCCGTGCGCGAGATCAAACCATCCGCGATGCTATGCACACTTGACTCTGAGAGGGGGATCTGTTGGAGCAGCAAGGCCTTGGCCTGGTTCAGCGTATCTTCCGGTATTCTAGTCGTCTGCATCTGCTTCAAATCGCGCTGGACAATCGCTCGCGCTCTCGAGACGTTGTGAGGATCACAACCATAACTGATGGTGTACACGGTCCTAGTTGAGCTTGCTTCGAGCGCCGAGGAAACAGAATAAACCAATCCTGTGTTCTCGCGGAGGTCGCGAGACAGCCGGCTGGCGTAGAAGCCGCCATCCAAAACGTAGCTGCCGAGATTCAGGGCGTAGTAGTCCGGATTGGACCTGGTCACTGGCACCGTTTCCGCGAGAGTGACTTCGGCTTGTACCTTGCTTGCGTTTGGCACATGCAAATTCGATGCCTTGTTGGCCGGCACCGATGGCAGAATCGTATTTGGTTTTGGTCCATGAGCCTTCCAGGCTCCGAAGTAATGCTCGATCACCGTATGTGCTCTTTCCGGAGTGACGTTGCCGATAACGACGATCGTAGTTAGGTCGGGCCGAAACACGCGCTGGTAGTAATTGCGGACATCCCCAATCGAAAGGGAGGAAATGCTTTCGAAAGTAGCGTGCTTCAAATCGGGATCGTTCTTTGGCAGGAGCGCCGATTTCAGGGCGTGTTGTGAAAGGTAGGCCGGACTGGCAACTTCACCCTTTGCGCTTTCGGCAATCTGGCGCCGGATGATTTTGAACGCGCTCGCATGCAGAGCCGGATGCAATTCATTGTCGGCAAGAAGCGCGACACCATGATCGAAGTCGTCGGCCAGTACTTCGAGTGAAAAATCCGTCCCGGCAGTCTCGTCGGCGCCGATTTTGTCCAGCGCCTTTTGAAAGGCGACTCGGTTCAAAGATTCAGTGCCACATGAGAGCATCTCATCCAGCACCTGGTTGACACCTTCTTTTCCGCTGGAGCTTTCCAATCCTGAATTATTTTGGATATGGCCGAAAACGCTTACCGTGCCGCTGACAGTCTCCGGTTGCACAATCAGCTTCAATCCGTTCGATAGCGTTGTGACTTCCGGATGCACGCTGGACGCAGGAATCGAGAGCTGATTTAATTTTCCAGCCCATGCCGGAAGCGTTACGCGAGCGTCCTCCGTGGCAACAAACGATTCAGCTCGATTGAATGAGGCCGACGAGGTCGGCGTCCCCGATGATTGCGGTGTCAGAATGGCGGAGATGGATTGCTTTTGGTTGAGAAGGCGGTGTGCCAGGGCGCGTACGTCATTGGGAGTGACCCTCTGGATGGCATCGGTGTCCTCGTCCGGAGACTCTCGCCCTTCCACCGCCAACGCTTGAGACCAAAGCCTTGCTAGATCGGATACGGAATTCTTTTGGAACTCTTCGCTGGCTACTTCGCGCCGCTTTGCAGCTTTCACCAAGTCCGCTGGGACGCCGTTCTGCGCGATCTCGTGAAGGAGGCCCCGGACCTGCTTGAGGAGCACCGTTCCGTCATCGCCGGCTGGAAATGCAGCCAGCGCGTAGCCAATGCTTGCTCGCGGAAGGCAGTCGAAAGAGAAACGCGCACCCAAGGCGGCGCCTTGCGCTACGAGTTCGTGGAGGCTGCCGCGCGGGCTGTCGAGTATGTCGGCCAAAACTTGTGCCGCAGCGAAGTCGGGACCTTGGAAACCTGGCCAGCGAAACGCAAAGACTAGCAGTCCAGAGGATGAATCCGTAGTGAGGCGAAGAGTCCCGGGCTTTACCGGTTGCAGTTTGACCTCGGCGCGCGACGGGAGGGTCTTAGCAGGAATCGCGCCGAACAGATTTTTCACCTCAGCGATCGTCGCGACGGGATCGACATCACCGGCAATTACGAGGATCGCGTTGTTCGGCGCGTACCATCTCTCGTGAAATCTCTTGAGCATGGCTCCCGTCGTTGCATCGAAAGAAGTCTGGGTGCCCAAGGCATCATGCTCGTAAGGAGTTCCGCGAAACATGATGGATAGAAGCTGTTTATTCAAAACGTACTCAGGATTTGACAGATCGCCAGCCACCTCCTGCTTAATGGCGCCTCGCTCACGATCCCAAAGGGCGTCCGTGGCGAGTACATCGCGCATTCGCAAGGATTCGATATGGAGCACCAAGTCCAAATCCTGCTTCGGTACGGTGAAAACAAATTGCGTAACGGACTGCTGTGTCTCGGCATTGAAGTCGCCGCCCATTGCGGCGGCGATGTTGGCCAATTGATCCGCGGACAGGCTCGAACTGCCGCGGAACATCATATGCTCGAGAGCGTGCGCCATGCCCGGGAAGCCTTCTGGCGCTTCATTCGATCCAACTTGGTAGTTCATAACCGTACTCACTACAGGGGCCAAGGGGCTTCGTACGACGACCACGCGAAGACCGTTGTCCAGTGTGGCTTTCGACGTGACTTCGGTCGGCTTTGAAGCGGCGGTCAAGATGAGCCCGGAGAGGGTAATGGCCGCCAGGACAATGTGCGAAAGCGCGTTCGTTGCGGAACATGGCGAATGGCATGAGGATTGTTTGGGGATAAGAATCATATTGGTTTTTTGCCGGATTGTAACTGCTAATTGCGCGTGCTCCCGCGCCCGATGAAGACTACCGCTAAGACTCGCGCGGTTCGGGTGCGCGAGGGCTCGCACGGATCGCCGCGCGGAGGTGTCGAGGTAACCTGATACTTCTGACTGTGATCGTTGAATTAGACGTAAGGGCCAGAAGAAGGTGTATCAGCGGGGGGTTACCGGAGATCGCTCTCTCAGCGAAGGATTTCTGATGCGACTAGGGCCGCGGACGGCCTAGGCTTGCTGTCTATCGCTACCCGCTTCGGGGGTTGGGTGAAACCGGTCAAGGAGAGTTGCACTCGGGAGACACCGAAGTCCGCCGCGAAAAGGAACCGAGTACTCGATCTGGCCACCGCAGCTTTTATTGGCAAACGAAAGAATGCTCAATTTCTCGATCGCGACCAACCTTCGTGTCGGTAGCGGCGCCCATGTGCCGGCAACACGCAACGAACAAGGAGCGCGACCATGCAAGGGAAAAGGCAGGCCGTTCACGGAGGAGCATAGCTGCACGCACCCGATCTCCCAGTGCGGCCCAGGCCGCGGCATCCAGATAATAGCTGACTCGACCAACGAAGCTTCGTAAGCTGTGCGGGAGGTCGGCAAGTTCTGGATTGGACGAGGCTGCCGGTGGAGAATTAATGAGACAGAATGACTCAGTCTTGTGCGCTAGTGTGTCTGGTGACAGCGACTGCGCTGGAGGGCGGCGAGGGACAGTCGATGATTGGCGATCGATCAAATTCGCCGTCGAGCCATAACCTCGACTACGAGAAGCTGCGGCTACTCGATCGCCACCCGGCGGAGCAATTCGAAGTCGGTCAACATCTTTCCAGTTCCCAAAACGACGCTCTCCAGTGGATCTTCTGCGACGGAGACCGGCAATCCTGTTTCCGCACGGATGCGCTTATCTAGGTTCTTCAACAGCGCGCCGCCGCCCGTCAGAACGATGCCGCGATCGCTGATATCTGAGCTGAGTTCCGGGGGCGTCCGTTCCAGTGCCACACGGATTGCGTTCACAATCGTCGCCACACATTCCGATAGTGCTCCCCGGATCTCGCTGTCGTCGATGGTCTCAGTCTTCGGCACTCCTTCAATCAAATTGCGACCTTTTACTTCCATCGTCAGAGGCTTGTCCAGCGGATAGGCCGATCCGATCTGGATCTTGATGGCCTCAGCTGTGCGCTCTCCGATCAGCAAGTTGTACTTGCGTTTGAGGTACTGCATGATTGCTTCGTCCATCTGGTTTCCGGCGACTCGGACGGAGCGCGAATAGACTATGCCGGAGAGTGAAATCACGGCCACGTCGGTAGTTCCGCCGCCGATATCGACCACCATGTTGCCAGATGGTTCGGTCACCGGCAGCCCGGCGCCGTTCGCCGCCACCATAGCCTGTTCCACCAGATGCACTTCACTGGCTTTGGCACGATACGCAGAATCGATGACGGCGCGTTTTTCCACCTGCGTAATCTCGCTGGGCACGCCGATGACGATGCGTGGATGGACCATCACCTTGCGCCCGTGCGCCTTCAGGATGAAGTAGTTGAGCATGCGTTCGGTGACCTTGAAGTCGGCGATCACACCGTCCTTCATAGGTCGGATGGCGACGATGTTTCCAGGAGTACGCCCGAGCATCTCCTTGGCTTCCGTGCCGACCGCTTCCACTTCGCCATTGGTCTTATTAATGGCCACGATGGAGGGTTCGTTTACGACGATGCCTTTGCCCTTGGCGAATATTAGCGTGTTGGCGGTGCCGAGGTCGATCGCGAGATCAGAGGAGAACAAGCTAAACAGAGAGCGGAATTTCATATAACAGCCCCTTCGACTGGACGATTGCGGCCGAATGACACCCGTACATCGGCATCTCAGATGGGTAGCAAGAGATCAGACATTCAATCTGCGCGCATCTTTTTCGCTGAGCGCTCAAGACTCTGGTTCTATAGGCTGCGAAAATAGCGGCTTCCCAAGGCCGGCCTGAGCAACCGTGTTCTTCCGGAGAGCAAAGGCAATATGCCGTCGCAACCGCGCGTACGCTCACAACATCCATGACACCAGGAGCCGCGCGGAGGCTCAAAAACGAGGGACGCAGTCAACCTCCCCCGAAACTCTACGCGGCTCCGGCGCACCGGAACTACACGAGCCCACGCAAGCGGTTTCGCCCGACACATCAACGGGAATACTGCGAGCGCGAGGCCGTTGCCTTCGAACGCCGACGCAGCAGTCACTAGCCGGCGTGCTCCGCGTCCAAAAAGTTTTTGAAGAACAGATTTCGGAACCGGAAGTCGTGCTGAGCTACGCGGGAATCCAGCAGCAGGTTGTAGAACATCTCCAGAAAACAATACATCCCGCCCGCCTCGTAGGCATCACAACCGCGTTCCACAACTACGGAAGCCACTATGAACTACAAACGAATGACGCACGACAAACGCGGGGTACCGCTCAAGAAGTGCTTCTATTGCGGGACTGACACACGCCTTCACATCGATGACGTTCCAGTGTCCCTGTCCTGCGCGAAGGAACTACAAGCCGGACGAAATCCACTCCATCGCGAACAGGCTACATCGGCAACCTTCCTAAATCAAGTTTCCCCTTAGATAGTCCTTTAACAGCTTTCGAGCATCGACGCTGTTAGGCGATGGATGAAAGTATGACGCTTGAGGAGTACGAACGACTCTACGCGGAAGCTCTGGATGTGGTCAGAACTAAGATCGGGAGTGGGTGAACCCGATATCGCATTAGCTGGAGGACGTCTTCTTCATATTGGTCCAATCCTATGCAACGATGAGATGGTCTTTAGACTGGCGTGGGGTAAAGAAACCGCACGGGACATCGTGGCCCAACGACGGTCGCAATCGTAATAAAATCTAACGCCGACCATCCTGATAAAGCATCTGACGAGCACGAACGGTGTTTAATCAAGCACCTCCATCGAACCCGGTTCCTCTCTACCAGGGGGCCGGGTTCATCCATGGATCTGGTTCGTGCTCCGCCCCACCTCGTGAACCAAGAACCCGTCACATCCTCAACCGCTCCTTCAATCGACTCTTCTTTCAGCTTCTCGTTGGGCTCGTTGCGAACGCCATCTAGCCAGGAGAGCAGCTTCGCGATCGTGACCGTGTGTTCTTCCTCCGGCGCCTTCACGCGGATCGTCAATCGCGTGGCGGGCCCGAGGGGCATCTCCACGAGAACGCTGCGGCGGAATGCGGCGATGGCTTCCACTGCGGCTTCGTATGAGACTCTCGGCGGAATCGGAACGGAGTGCTCAATGCCTTCCGAATCGGTGAAAGAGACGAGGCAGGAATGGGATCGCGCGAATCTAGTATAGGAGAATGAAAGGCGAATCCCAAGGCCGGGGGTAATTATCCCTTGACAGTAGGTAATAACCGATGATAGCATACGGTCAGTCTGGACTCCCGGAAACCAACTACGTGAGACTGCTAGTCAGCGATCAGCGGCGTCGAGGAGTGGGGTATATTTCATCGCCGTCAGAATCTGATAGGCCGATTGGCACCGTATTTTTTGGCGAGTATCAATGGGGTCCTAAGTGCACTCTAACCTACGCCATCACTGCCCGCCACTGTATCGAAGGTTTGGAAGCGCCTATCCTCATTGAGTTTCAGGCGAAGGCGAACGGGACTCCCAGGAAGATTGAAACTGACCCGTCGGAATGGCTTCGCAGTGACAAAACCGATGTGGCGTGCCGTCTCATGAAATCCGGGGAGCCGTTAGTCCACGGCACTGATTTACACATTGGAGCATATGAGTTTAGAGAAAGAGATCGCGCGATCCCCCGCCGCAACACGTTCAGCGGCGAAGAAGTATTTATCGTCGGTCTCTTTGCAAAATCTCCTTACGGTAAGAACGAAAGCCTAGAGCCGATCGTACGTTTTGGGAGGATCGCCCTGCCGATGACGGAAGCTCTGGTTCATCTAGGCAATGGGCCTAAGCCTGTACCAGTGAACGCAATCTTAATAGAATCCATCTCCTACGGCGGAGAGAGCGGTGCTCCAGCATTCGGGTGGGTAGAAACGGAGACGGCGGTTACTACGGGGGACATCGTCGGAATCATAGAGCATCTCCAGGAGGGTGCCTCACCGCCGGAGTTGATACCAAGACAGTTCATACACGACGCGCGAGCGCGTACGTCGCTGATAGGCATGATATCCGCTCACTGGACGATTGATTCAGACGTGCGTACTAAAGCTAGAAACAAACTCGCCGGTACAGTTTCTCTTAATTCTGGTATAGCCGTAGTGATCCCGATTGATGACATTGTTGAGTTCATGCGCAAAGATGAAGGTATGAAAAAACAACGAGAGACGATACCGCAGAAACCTTTGAATGCCCCAACTACTCCGTTATCCATGCGAGAGCAGGCACAACAAGATTTCACCAAGAAGGATTTCGAGAACGCCCTTAAGAAAGCGTCTAGCCGGATTCCGTCTTCGCGATCTGGCGAAGAAAAGTGAAAAACATCGGCTCAATGTCGAATCGATGATTGTAGCGAAAAGAATACTCGTCCAAGTAATTCTGTAGAAACTTTTGGCTCACCTGATGATATACACCACCGATGCCGCGCTTGATGAGCGACCAGAACCCCTCAACCGAGTTCGTGTGGATATCGCCGATGACATAGACCCTCGCGCTGTGCTTGATCCGGTGATGTCGATAGCCAGCATTCCCGCTACCGTCTTTGCGCTGGATGGCTCCGATTCCTTCATAGCTCGCCAATTCATCCGTGTATACCGTGGACTCTGGGAGGATGTGTTCGCGGGTGTGAGAGAGCAAAACGTTACCAGTGACATTTTCGATGGTGAAAGCCTTCACGCGACCGTTGCGTTCAACCATGCCGAGGATCGGAGTCTTAGTCTTGTCGCCGCGCATCGGCCTGCCAGTGCCGCCTTTGCGCCTTCCGCCGAAATAACTCTCATCCATTTCGACTGCGCCGCTGAGCGGCCCAGAATCGTCTTGCAGCAGGGTTCTAATTTTATTGAACATGCGCCACGCGGTTTTGTAGGTCACGCCGGTTTCCCGTTCAATCTGCTTTGCCGAAATGCCGCAACGAGTGGAAGCCATGAGGTAGACCGCGTGGAACCACGTCTTGAGCGAAGTAGGCGACTTGTGAAAGATTGTTCCGGCTGTTGGATGAACGTGATGACCACAGTGATCGCAGGAATAGGACGGACGACTCGCCACACGGTGATGCTTCGTGACCGTCTTGCAAAGTTTGCAGTAGATGCCATCGGGATACAGGTAACCGCGAAGCCATTCCAAGCAACTCGCGTCGTCGGGAAACATCTGCTCAAAGTCTTTGAACGTGAACCGGCCCATCTTTGGCTTTGTTTGCTTGTCCATACCTACCATCCGTATATAGAATAGCGGAATGCGTACCTACTGTCAAGGGATAATTACCAGGCCGGGTGTGTGCGCCGAGGTCGGCGGGGGGCTCACGCGCTTGCGGCTGGCGGCCAGCCCGTTTCAGACCTTGGCGGCATTTTTTGCAGCGCCACGGCATTCATGCAATAACGTAGGCCACTCGGGGCCGGGCCTCAGGGAAAACGTGTCCCAGGTGGCCATCACAGGTGTTGCAGATAGCTTCGATCCGCTTCAAAAACGAAGGCCCGTCGAAACGGTAAGCAATGACATTCTCTTTGATTGGATGCGTGAACGATGGCCAGCCGGTGCCGGACTCGAATTTTTCTGACGCGTCAAACAGGACGGTCTCGCAGCAGAGGCAAGAATAGATTCCCGGCTCAAAAAGGCTGCACATCTCCGAACTGAACGCACGTTCCGTACCCGCCTGGCGAGTAACGTAGTATTGCTCTTCGGTCAACTGTTCGCGCCATTCCGCGTCGGTCTTGACAACCTTACGATCCGGCGCGGGGTTGCCACTCTTCGCCAAATTCAGAACGTCGGGCCACTTGAGCATCAACTTATATTTTAGGCGCGGAGCGTGAGGCAGTCCGCCAAGACCGCCTCCGGCGCGCTCAGGATTTACTTCGGCGTCATCACCAACTCGATCTGATTGCCATCCGGGTCCTTGACGAAAGCGAAGTTGAGGCCCTCTCCTGACTTGGCAGGCGGCCGCAGTAGCGTACCGCCGTTGATCTTTACCGACTCGATCGCCCTGTCGAGGTCCGGCACCTGGAGGATGAGCGACGCCATCGCGCCAGCAGGCGCATCCTTGGGACGGGTCGCGATGACAATGGGTGTAGTCGTGGCCGTCTTGGCGATTTCAGCCGTGGAGCCGGAGTTGATCACGATCTCCTTGAACGTCGCCGTGCTCGCCGGCCGCGTGTTTCGGACATACCAAAAGCTTTCTTGTAGAAGGTCGCGATCGCCTCCGGATCGGTAGCCAGCACTCGGATGCTGCGCACGCGGATACCGCTCTCTTGCGCCGTCGCCATTGTCGCCACAGACAGAATGCACGCCGCCACCGCTTTCACCAAACTCATTTCGCCCTCCCTCGCCTCTAGTCACTCATCTGACCACCGTCCAAATCGGCCTCGAATTGCTCGAACATTGCATCAGTGTATCAGCAGTCCCGCTTGCTCGTTCGTGACGCCAGACAGTTTGATTAACCGCCCCGGCGGCTGGTAGTGCAGTCGTCGGATTCAGGAACTTGTGCAGGCGTGGAGGGCGTTGCGGAGGCGGAGCTAGATTGGACGTGGCAAAACACGCTTTTGTCCGAGCGTGTCCCCAGACGCGCCGAGGGCGCTTCCGCGACTAGGGCGTTATCCGTCAAGGTGAATTCGACAACTCGTCTGCATATCAGTTTCCGGCAACCCCACTTCACAGCCGAAAAAGCAACCACAGGACAGTGTAGACGATCACCAACAGTAGGCAATGGCCTCACTCGAACCGCATGACGGATCGGAACTGGGACCAAAAGGAGGCCTTTATGAAACACTCAGCAAGGGTTATGTCCCTGCTGATGGCACTCTCCGGTGGAGTAGTGCCTGCAGCACTAGCGCAAACACCACCCGCGCACACACCACCCGCACAACCGCCACCAGCGGCGACACAGACTCACCACCCTAAAGCTAGCGGTGCGGCAAAGGGTGCCGCAATCGGAGCCCTGGGCGGGAACGCGGCCAAGGGCGCGGTCATCGGAGCAGGCCATAGCCGTCGCGAACATAGGAGAACCGAGCGAAAGAACTAGTAACACCAAAGGAACGGGCGTGCGCTTGCTCAACCATCTCACTATTGGTGTAGGTTGACCATCGATGGAAGCGCATGTCCGCTTTTCTCGCTGAATTCGTTGCGGCACGCGTTTTCGGCTGCGAAACGTGGTTAGCGGAGACTGCGCAATTCACACGAGCGCATAGTCGGCGTGTCGTAGATTGGCCAGCTTCACGGCGAAAGCTGGGGTGCGAATGTGCTGGACATAAATCGACTAGACGATCAACGCTCGCCCCTAACCTAAGCGCGATCATTTCCTCCCTTAATCCGATGAACCGCGAATGCCGGAAGTGCTTGTCCGGTGTCCACTCGACGAACTCCAACCGAGCAACAAGCACCGGCTTCAGCCACCGGCAGTTTTTCATCTTCGCTGCCGTGAGTCCCTCGCCCCAACGTCCGCTCCGAGCCTCCGGCAGATTTGCGAATGGGCACTCGACGATCTCAAGCCCGCGGAACCGGCGATGAGCGACTCCCGCACTTCTGGCGTGAAGCCGCTGCGCGTGCGCCCGGCACAGCGCCACAGGGCTCGCAAACATAGGCGTGTGCCTGAGGGCTTCGGCGACGATGCCTTCAATATAAGGGTCAGCGTGAGTTGTTTGAGAGCAGGCGCTCAGCGCCCAGTTGGTGACCCCGATTGCTGTGCCTGTTCGCGCTTGCGTTAGCTCTACATGAACGGTGGAGCTATGATGGACGGTCTTCATGTTAACCGAGAGGCGATCGTCGCTGGTGTATATTACGTGGGCACTCAAATACGCCGAAAGACAAAGGTCTGGTTGATATGGCTCCGGTTCAAGCGCATCACGGCAGCAGAGCATGCTCTTTCTCGTGCCACTGCTTGGCACGGAAAGGTTCCATTTTGAGGACCGGGGTGGCGCGCTCCAGACGGTTGCTAGTCGTAAGCCACGAGAGTCAACAGCGAACAGATTCACGCCGTATAATCACCTTTAGCTGACCATCGGGCGTTTTTTGCCCGGCCAAGAAGATATGAGCTCAGAAGGAACCGAGCGTAAGCGCGCCGAGGCCGTGACCGAAAGCGACGAACGATTTCAAGCAATCTTCGCTCAAGCGGCTGTCGGCATTGCCCAAATCGGGCTCGATGGCGAGTGGCTGCTTGTGAACAACCGGTTCTGCCAAATGCTCGGCTACCCCCTATCCGAACTGCGCACCAAGACGTTGCAGGACATCACGCACCCGGACTATATCGCCGAGTCGCTCGCTGGACGTCGCAAGCTTTTGGCAGGTGAGATCTCCGCGCATACGATGGAGAAGCGCTATATCCGCAAGGATGGAACCGTCTTTTGGGGGAGGCTCAATCGATCGCTGGTTCGGGATCAGGATAACCTACCGAAATACTTCACCGCGGTGACGGAGGACATCACCGATAAAGTTCAGGCAGAGCGCGCTCTTCAGGAAAGCGAGCATCGTTTTCGCGCCACGTTCTTTCAAGCTACCGTTGGAATCACGCAGTGCGACTCCACCGGAAAATGGTTGCTCGTCAACGATCGTTTTTGTGAGATCGTCGGCTACACACGCGCCGAACTCCAGGGAAAGACCGTTTTCGAACTCACGCACCCTGACGACCAGCAAATTTGTATGGTTGCAGTCAAGCAGCTTCTGACAGGTGAGATCCCATCTTATTCGGAAGAGAAGCGCTATATTCGCAAAGACGGTTCAGAGGTTTGGACGAGGGTGTTTGTAAACCCGGTGTGGGATGCCGACAATCGGCTGCAATATTTCATAGGTGTCGTTGAGGATATCACCGAGATGGTGCAGGCGGAGCGCGCCCTTCGAGATAGTGAGCGACGATTCCGCGCCACGTTCTATCAGGCCGCCGTCGGCATTGCCCAGACCAGCGTTGAGGGTGAATGGCTGCTCGTGAACGACCGACTTTGCGAGATCCTCGGGTATACACATGCCGAACTGCGCGGGAAGACGTTCCTGGACATTACGCATCCGGACGACCGCATACAGAATATAGCAGCGCTCCGTCAGTTCCTGGCCGGCGAGATCTCATCGTGGTCGGCGGAGAAACGTTATTTGCACAAGAACGGTGCCACCGTTTGGGCGAAGGTGTGTGTATCTGTGGTTCGGGGATCAGCAAGACCTGCCGCAATATTTCGTTTCCGTGGTGGAGGACATAACCGAGCGCAAGCTGATCGAAGAGCGGCTGCGTGCTAGCGAGGCCCAGCTCATGGAGGCGCAGCATCTCGCCAAGGTCGGGAGTTGGGAACGGCACATTGAAAGTGGCACGATCCACTGGTCCGAGGAGATGCTTCGGATTCTTGGGCTGGCGAGTGTCGCTCCAAGTAACCTTACGACTTTTCTGACCTGTATCCACCCCAAGGATCGAGGAAAGATCCTGGAGATCGACGACAAAGTTCGTTCGAGTATCGCACCTGTTGAGGTGGAGTACCGAATCATCCGGCCGGACGGCGAAACGCGGTTTGTGCGCTCAATTGTTCGAGCTATCAGAGACGATCAAGGTGTACCGGTTCGTATCACGGGGGCAACTCAGGACATTACCGAGCAGGTTAGAGCGGCGGAGCTGTTACGCGAGAGCGAATGGCATCTAAGGAATGCAGCGCGACTCGCGCATGTGGGTCATTGGCAGTGGGACATTCCGACCAACCGTGTATCTGGTTCCGAGGAGATGTTTCGAATCTTCTGGAAGCCACAGGATTACACGCCGAGTTATGAGGGATTTCTGCAAGACCTCACGCCATGGGACAGAGACCGAGTGGAACGACTGATCAGAGACTCTCTTGAGAACAAGATTGGGCACTCCGTCGAGTATCAGATTGCTCATCCTAACGGTGATTTGAGGACGATTTCCTGCACATGGGAGGTGTTACTGGATGAAGAGGGATCAATAGTGCGCATGTTTGGTGCGTGTCAGGACATCACCAATTCTCGGCGTGCGCAGGAGCAAGCCCTAGCCAGACAGAAACTGGAGAGCCTGGGAATACTGGCGAGCGGCATCGCTCATGACTTTAATAATCTGCTGGGGGGCATCCTGGCGGAGGCGGAACTCATGGAGATGGACTTGTCTTCGTGCTCTGCCCTTATTGACGAACTCCACAGGATCAAGGCCGGCGCGACTCGGGGCGCGGAGATCGTTCGTGAATTGATGATCTACGCGGGACAGGACCAAGCCAACAATGTCGAGCCCGTAGATGTGTCACGGCTGGTGGCAGAAATGTTGGAGCTACTGAAGGTCTCCATCTCCAAACATGCAGTCTTGACGACTAATCTCCAGAAGAACCTGCCCCCTATGTGGGGCAGTGCGGCGCAGATCCGGCAGGTGGTGATGAATCTGATTATCAACGCATCGGAAGCGATCGGAGAGAGGGAAGGAGTGATCAACGTCACCACGGAGTACGTCAGCGGGGGAAAGAATTTAGCCCCGAACGGTGAGGCGGACTTGCCCGAGGGCGACTACGTGCGGCTGCAAGTTTCCGATACTGGCTGCGGCATCGCCGAGGAGGCAAGAACAAAGATTTTTGATCCGTTCTACACAACCAAATTCGCGGGCCGCGGCTTGGGGCTGGCCGTGGTCCAAGGGATCGTCCGCGCGCACGGCGGCGCCATCAATCTGGCGAGCGCTCCCGGCCAGGGGACGACATTTCAAGTCTTGCTGTCGTGTGCTTCGTCCAGGGCTTCGGCCAGGGCTTCGGCAATCCAGCGCGCTATCAGCCCCGCTCGGGCGGAGCAATCCAATCCTCGGGCCGAAACCATCCTTGTCGTCGAGGATGAAGAGGTCTTGCGGCACGCGATCTCGAAGGTGTTGGCAAGAACAGGTTTTTTGATCTTGGAGGCATGCGATGGATCGGCCGCCATGGAGCTGATTCGCGCAGGCGGAGATGACATCGACCTGGTTCTGCTGGACGTCACCTTGCCAGGCATGTCATGCCGGGAGATCTTCGAAGAGACCCAGCGCGTTCGACCCAACCTAAAGGTCGTTCTCACCAGCGCCTACTCCAAGGAGACCGTCGATGCCAGTTTCGCGGGGCTGCGAGTCGAACACTTCATCAGAAAGCCTTTTCAACTTGGCGACCTCGTGAACTTGCTTCAGGGCATCCTTTGCTCTTGAGCGAAGCCCTGTGGCCGGTCCACCTGCCAACGGACGGTCGTCAGGCGCGTTCTGGCTGAACCAGCGGAACTACTCAATCAAATCAATACATTACATTGGAACCTGAGGACGGAACCAGCATGGAGCCGACCGGAACCGCTCTCATCGCCGGCCTTGGTTAGTTCCGCCGGGTTCCAGCGCGGTTCCATTCGAAGTTCCACTGTAAGTTGTTGAGAGAGTTGATTGGTTCCGTTAGTTCCGCTATTCTGCCACTCCTGGCTCCGCGCGAAAGAGCGTGCCATCCCGGAATTACACACTCACCAGAGAATATCCTCGTTCTTGCGCTCGATTGACGGCGACGATTCCCGCGGGGACCATGCGGCCGTTGGTGACCAGATTCGAGGTTAACTCGGCGAAGACTGTGTCGGCGCTCCCACCGACAGAACGAGCGACCGCGCCGGCCACAGCCCGAGGAGTTGGCGCACACCGCAAATTGCACGCCTTGCTTGGCGAGCGCCGCAAGTGTTGTGCCTCGATTGGGCGCCAACTCGGCATATTCGCCGGAATTGTATACATTGATCTTCGGAACCGCCTTGCTCTTGGGATCTTCGTAACTCGCGTGCGCCGCGAGGGCCGCGTTGTACTTCGCCCACATCGCGTAATTGAAGCCGAACGGCGCGGAGCGGTGGCGGACTACGATGACAAGCGCGAGATCGCTGTTCTGGAGTCCGTGCGCCCGCATTGGCCCGCTCGCTCAATGTCCTTGAGCCGGGAATTTCAGCAGAACGTGAGTAATGTTGTTGCCGGCCGGTACCAGGAAGCTGTGTCGTTATCGCGTCGAAGTGCACCTTTCTGAAGAAGGCGAGTTGAACTTGAGGACCGGATTCGCCCCTGGCCTGCACGCTCATTAATTAAATCTGCCCACCGAAAAAGCCGTCAAACGTGCGGTTAAACTCTACTGACACTCAACCGGCCAATTCAAACGAGGATTTATGAAAACACTTGGCGGACGAATTCTTGCGCTTTTGGCGGCAGCTGCTTTATTAGCTGCTCACTCGCCCCTCAAGGCCCAACCTGTCACGGGCTGGGCGCCGATTCCAACTTTGGAGAACGTTCAAACCGGATTGCTCCAGGTCCTCTCAAAGATTCACTTGACCCACGCGCAGCATGAGCAGGTTGAGCGAATCATCGCGTATGAAACATTCCAGCTTGCGCTGGCACGCGGAAATGAAAGTCTCTCGGTGGCTAAAGTATTCGCCCGGGAGCATGCCGTTCGGCTTGAGGCCCGCAGACAGATTGAGGCTCTATTGACCCCTAACCAAAAGCTGCGCGTCGCCAGGTATATCGTTCACGAGATGGAAGAGGACGAGCGCTGGAGCGAGGATCGAACGCACTACTTTTCCATCCCCGCAACATATTGATCCTTGCGGCGCAATCCCCGGCGGAGCATTTCGATGAAGACCGTCGCCCCAAAAGCCTGCGATATCCTCAAACTGTTCCGGCGGGGGTCCGGCTCTCTGTAACATTAGGATCACAAACTCGTGCAACGCCACGCGCGACTTTTGCAACTTCGCGCACGGCAAGGTGCCAAGAAAGGACTTGCGATTTATCGACGCAAGCCGCTTCGGCAACACGCTGGAATCACGATGACCGTCGAACGGGGCATTGGTCCGGCAATGATAACGAACGGTTGACTACTTCCGTTGAAGCTGGATGAGTTGGCCGCGGCCGGACTGAAGACCTTGTACGTTTCCATCGACGCGGCTTACCTCCCCTACGGGTCGATGATACCCATCGCATGAATGACGCTTATGAGCAGCGACTCTGCCTCGACCGCATGTCAATTGTTGTCACCACACTTCGGAATCATCTACGAGTAACGCCCCTCCGATAAAATCCCTCAAAACTCAGCATGGCAGCATCATGTCCTCATGCTGCAACGTACGAGCTACCTTGAAGAACGTGTCCCGGCAAAGTCGCCGGAACAAGAGCGGGAATCGCAAACCTTACCGCCCAAGGTTGGAAGTTGGAGGGCTTTATTGTGGATGCTGAGGCACCTAGCAGGCTGCGGAAAAAGCCTCTGTGCTTGACACCTTGAAACAATAATGAACGTCTTTGTTTCATGCGAGGCGACGACAAGCAACAAGGCGGGATTTTCAGCTACCGGACGGCGGAGGCGCGGATTGCAGCGGATCATCCGCTTCGAGCGATGAGGCGGATGGTGGACGAGGCGCTCAAAGGGCTGTCGCCGCGTTTTGCGCGGATGTACTCGAAACATGGGCGTCCGTCGATCGCGCCGGAGAAGTTGCTGCGGGCGCTACTGCTGCAAGTGCTCTACACGATCCGCAGCGAGCGGCAATTGATGGAGCAGTTGGACTACAACATTCTTTATCGCTGGTTCGTGGGGCTGGATATGGACGAGGCGGTGTGGGACGTGACGGTATTTACCAAGAATCGTGAGCGGCTGTTGAAGAGCGAAGTGGCCGATGGATTCTTCGAGCAGGTGCTACAGCAGGCGCGCGCCGGTCAGTTGCTTTCGGCGGATCACTTCACGGTGGACGGGACGTTGATCGAAGCCTGGGCCGGGCACAAGAGCTTTCAACGCAAGGACGGCAAGGGCCAGCCACCCGATGAGGGAAGCAATGCTGGAAGCAGCAATCCATCGGTAAACTTTCATGGCGAGGAGCGGCGCAACGACACGCATCGCTCGACCACCGATCCAGAGGCGCGGCTATTCAAGAAGTCGCGCGGCAGCGAGTCGAAGCTGAGCTTCATGGCGCACGTGTTGATGGAGAATCGCAACGGGTTGGTGGTGGATACGCGGCTGACGAAATCGACGGGCAAGGCCGAGCGTGAGTCGGCTTGGGTAATGGCGTGGCGTGTGAGGCGCGGCCACAGGCGCATCACACTGGGCGGCGACAAAAACTACGACACGCAGCAGATGGTGGCGTCCTTGCGTGCGATCGGCGTGACGCCGCATGTGGCCCAGAATAAACACCAGCATCGATCGAGCGCGATTGACGCGCGCACCACGCGGCACCAAGGTTACGCTGTGAGCCAACGCAAGCGCAAACGTGTCGAAGAGATCTTCGGCTGGATCAAGACCGTCGCCGGGTTGCGCAAGACCAAGCATCGCGGGCGGAAGCGAGTTGGTTGGATGTTCACCTTCGCAGCGGCGGCCTACAACCTGGTTCGGTTACGGAATCTCACGCTCGCGGCTGCCTGAGACGGGCCTGAAGGTCTCGTCTGGCCGCTGAAAGCGGTTCCGGCGGTCAGAAACTCTGGTTCATAACACGAAAACAGCCGGGCTCGCTTCACGGAGAGAGCTTTTTCCGCAGCCTGCTAGTGATCTTCTGCTGACGTTCGGCAGAACCGAAGATCCGAGAACTGCGAGCTTCCAGTGATAGTCTGTGCTCCTCTGTGGCAATGCGACGTACCATTGAGTGTCGTACGTTAGAGTTTTCCTCAACTATTTCAAAGTAGTCCTACCCTTCTGACTCACGGCTTGATTCAGTGCGGAAGCTAAGGGATCGCTCCGATCCCGAGGGGAGGACCACTCACCCTCGGGTCGGGCAAGTTAAACTTACAGACGGTTCGAGAAAAAGTCCTTTGACGCCGTGAAAGTTAAACTGTGTGAAGAGATGCGATCCCGCTCTGCGGGTGATTCTTTGTTTTTGTTTCGAAGCCTACCTTGGACATCACCCGCGATGCCACCGCCCGAATCGGTCATAGTAGCCACCACGATACGGATAGCCTGCGCCATGATAGGGATACCAGTGGCCGTGTCCATAGTAATACCCACGACGGTGGTGGTGATAGTAGTGGTGGTGGTGATAAACCACTGTCGCTTGAGCAACGCTCGGTGCCAGCAGAGTGAACGCTGTTAGCGCAAAGCCAAGAATGCCAAGTTTTCTGAACATTTGGCCCTCCTACTTCTGCTGATGTCGGTAGAGAGGCTAAAGTTTGTTTCAGGGGCTTCAATGCGACATCCATCGCGGTAGTATTCCTGCGCCAGTCACGTACACCGGGGATCGACTGCGGGTCTTGGGTGCCGAATCTGGCCTACTCACCATTGAATCCGTCAATCCTGCAGAGTATACTCCCAGGGCCGGGAAATCATGATCTGCAAGGATAGCGTGAGCATGTCAGACACCTACCATTGCCCGTGTTGTGATTCGCAGGATCTCGCGAGCGTCGAGAGCACCGCAATATACAGCGAACTACTCGAATGCCAGAACTGCGGGCGTGCGTACGAGGTGAAACACAACCGGAAAAGGCGAGGCTAGTGTCGGTGTGATGCAGGGTACCACTTAGTAGTGTTGCTGGAAGCCTCGGAACGGGTTTCAAATATCAGTGACTCGCCGTTTCCTGACGGACGAATCCTGGCACATTGTACTGGATGATTGCATTGCACAAAGACTCAAGGCGGCACATCATCAGTAAGAATCTCGAGCGATAACAGGCTCAACAGAAAACGTGGCAAGCGAGAAACTGGTACTACGGCAATTGTCCCAACAGCTCCCCGCTATTACGAAGATCTTCGGAGTGCATGAGGAGAACTCTGCCTCCATAGCGAATCTTGACGAATTGGTCTTCGTCGAGGTCTCCCCCCACAAGAACGACCGTGGCCCTCGCCGGAATGGGGATTAAGGTCCCGTGATCCTCCTCAGACAAAATGGCTCTGCGCCGATTTCTTAACTTGAAGATTTTACCCACGAATCGTCTCGCTCCTTTCAAGGCGAACCAGAAAAGATGCAGCTCAGACAAAACTGGATGCAAGAAATTGTCAACGCTGAAAAACGAGCTTAGGTACTTCCATTTCTTCTAGAACTGGCATATGCTTTTTGGTGCTGCGAGGTAGCATGAGGGGCCAGTGGTTAGCACCGCTTCACCGAGTTCGCCACCTTCGTTGCGTCCCTATCAATACCCGACAGAATCGAATCTATGGCATCCGAACAAATTGCAGTGGTTCGTGACGTGGTTTTTGACGTGGCTTGGGGCTAGTGTGTTGTCCTTGCTCGTGTTTGGTCTGCTCGTGGAGATGCACTGTTAGCTCGGACGAATAATCAGCACAGCCATCTTCAAGGTAACTACGCAACGGTTAGTTTTGCAAGTAATGGAATCCCACAAGCCTGAATTGGCCTTCGTCATCGGTGTCCGCGACCACCATCGGAGCTTGTTACCCTCACCCCACTGATTGGATGAGAACCTTCGCGTCTAGAACCGTTCCGTTTATTCCCGGTTCAAAGAGTGGAAATCCGCTGTTGGTCGGCTTGAATCCACCAGAGGAAACTGGTAGCGAAGGTGGACCTTTCGGCGCAGTGTCACACTGGGCATGAATCTCCTTCGCGCCATCCTTGACCAATCCGATTCTTACAAGCAGCATCGGTGTTGCCTGTTCCTGTTTTGATGACTTCGAGTATGGTTCGACTCGGCGCATAGCGGCTCGGTTTTCTGGATCCCGTTATTCCTCGGTGGACATCTGAAAACCGGCCATAGTGGACACTTCAAAACCGGCCAACGGAGCAGAACCAGAACAAGAGTATTTATACCCTGGAGACTGTCACTCGGGCAAACATTTTTTCGCGGAGCAGCTCTGGCGGGTTTATACTGACCTCACCTGGGCGGAGGATACGGCAACGCAGGGATGCGACCGGAGCGCCGACTCAGCGGCCGGAATGGCTCGGGGCGGCGCCAGCCGCTCCGCAAGCCAGGCAGCCATTCTGGCGCTAAAGCGATAAATCCCAGGGGTTTGGGGACAGAGTCCCCAAGTAAACTGATCGTCGACTTCCGATGCGGAGGAGTTGTTTCGGCTACGATATTTGGCACAATGGTCGTATTCCAGTCATTTGAGGCCCACGAGATGATGCAATGCCAGACTGCTGCCGTTGGGAGCGTTGTCTCATCGCGACTGGGTGCAGTCGAGATAGCATCTCAGATCTTCTCTCATGTGAGTCCTTTCGCATGGCACGTCGTCATTACGCAGCCTAAATATGATTCGGCGGATTATGTGCCGAGAATCGCTGCGTCCGATGTCGTGTGACCCGTTCGCATTCTGCCGCTAGTGCACAGATCGGCACGACCTAAGCCGGAGCGGTGCGAACAGTAGCTTGCCAAGTTCGGCACCCGGTACGCCTTCCGCATAGGGCACGGACATGTGCTGTTGACCCTGAAGTCTGGCAGCGTGATACGGCTGTCGAGATCATCGATATCAGCGGTACGATGCTCCTGATTATGGCACCAGATGCCCGAGGAAACATAAGGCGACTCATCGTCTTCGAGTGGTGCATGCTTGCCCCAGTAACGCTCATTGGCCACACCGCCGCCGCTTTGGTGCGCCAGCTTCGCGGGCCGCACTTGAGCACGTGCCCGTGATGCAGCAGCCGGTCGAGCATCGCGCTGACGGCGGCGACATCGCCGAGCAGCTTGCCCCAGTCCTCGACCGGACGGTTGGAAGTGAGCAGCGTGCTGAAACGCTCGTAGCGGCGCATGATGATTTCCAGCAGATCCTCGGCGGCGGTGTGCGGGAGTTTGCGCATGCCGAAGTCGTCGATGATGAGTAGCGGAACCGTCGCCACCGATTCCATGTACTCCTTGCGAGTGCCGTCTGCAACGGCCTCGGCCAGTTCATCGAGCAGGATGTGAGTTTCGCGATACAACACCTTGCAGCCTTGTTGAATGGCAGCCTGTCCGATGGCTTGCGCCAAGTGGCTCTTCCCCGTTCCGCCGGGGCCGAGAAACAACGCGTCCTCGCGCTTGTTGATGAAGGCGCCGGTGGCCAGATCGAAGACCAGACTGCGATTCATCTTGGGATTGAAGGTGAAGTCGAAGTTATCGAGCGTCCGGTCGGGATCGCGGAATCCGGCCTGTTTGCGACGGCGTTCCAGCAGCCGGTCGGAGCGGCGCGTAAGTTCGTCCGATACCAGGCAAGAGATCAGGTCGATGGGAGCCATGGGTTCGGCCTGAGCCTGGCGCAGACGGGTTTCGAGCACTGAGGCCATGCCTCCCAACCGGAGTTGCCGGAGTGCACGTTCGAGTTCGATTACGTTCATGATTGGTCCTCCTGACGGGTTTTGCTTTCGATGAGATCGCGGTACAAGGTGAGCTGGCGGATCAGTGGATCGACCTGTCGCAAGCTCAGCGGCAGTTGTGGATTGCGCTCCAGGTAACGGCGAACGAAGTGGTATTCGCAGGTGCCGGTTTCTAAGGCCAGGGCGCAAGTGTCGTCGGTCGAAGCGACGCCATACTTTTTCGCCAGCGCCAGCACGCCTAGGATGCGGCGCACTGCGACTTCGCCGTGTTTTCGATGCATCGCTTGGCACAGCTCGCCAATGTGCCTTCCGACTTTCTCGGCGCGGTGCAGCAACTGTTGCGTCGATAGCGGCGTCCGCCGCGGACGATCTTCATCGTGGATTCGATGACGGCCGCGCTCTTGGCGTAAGTGCTCGCGCAGCAGTTGACCGGTGATGGGGTTCAGCAGACGGACATGCGCGGCATTCCACTGGACCTGAACACGCGCGGCCGATCCAGCCTGGCGGCGCGCCATAGTAAGCGGCTTCGACTTCGACGCAACCATCCAGGTGCACGGCTCGCTCGCCGTATTGGTAATAGCGGAAAGGTTCGATCGGCAGCGGAAGCAGTGCCGGACGCTCTTCAGCGAACATCGCTGCAACTTGCCGCTTGGTGGTCCCATGAATGCGCGTGTCGGCCCAGCGCGCTTCCCAGCGATCCAGATAAGCTTGCGCGTCTTCCAGGCTCTCGAAGCGCTGCCCTTTGAGTGGCGTTTTCTGCGCATGGCCGACGCCGGATTCGACTTTGCCTTTGCGATCCGGGTCCTGCACTCGGCATGGAAGCGCGGTGACGCCGTAGTGCTGCAGCACGTCACGGTACAGCGGATTGAGCGTGGGCTCGTAAATGTCGGGCGTGAGCACGCCCTCGCGCAGATTATCGAGCACCACCACGCGAGTGACTCCACCCAGCCGGCGAAACGCTTTCTCATGCAGCTCGGCCCAAACACGCGAACTGGAACGGAACACCAGAAGGCGAACGGCTTTCCGGCTGTATCCCGAGCGTCAGGACGAACAACCGCGTGCGCCGATACTTGCCCGTTTGCGCATCGCGCACCATCGGGCCGGTGCCATAATCGACCTGCGCTTCTTCGCCAGGCGCGGTCTCAATCACCACGCGCGCTTCCGGCGTGGAAGATCCGCGCAGCTTCCGCACGAAGCGTTTCACGCTGGCGTATTTTTCGCCGAAGCCGTGGCCGTCCACCAGGTCCTGCCAAATGGCCATGGCGTTGCGGCCTTTGGCCAGCTCAGCTTCGATGAACTCCCGGTAACGGTTCGCAGGCGCTCTCCGACGGAGTTGAGGCCGGCGTCGGGGTCTCGTCCGCAGGGCTATTTTCGTGTCCAGGGTCGGTGGACACCTCGATGGCCGGTTTTGGATGGCGCGCGTCCCCACCCTCCTGGAGGTCGGACGGGAATGCCGGCCGCTTTTAAATAGGTCGCGACAGTTTCCCGCCGAATGTGTACGGCTCGTTCAATCCGCCTCAGGGACCAGCCAAGCCGGCCGAGCGCAAGGACTTGCTGTTTCTTTTCTTCGCTCAAGACATTCACCGCCGGAGGATAATCCTCCGTCTCAGTCAATGTCCTGGATCAGCTATCCCGTTGGCCGCTTTTCAGGTGTCCACCGATGGCCGGTTTTGGGTGTCCGCCGAGGATTGTTCAAGTAGGCCAGGAACGCAGCTACGAAACCCATAGTCGCCACGACAATAGCTATCGCCATCGGATTGGACCACTATCTTGATTTCTTCGACTCGGCATCCTTCGCGGTAAGTTCCCGTCCCCACGCCTTAAGCTCCCGTTCCTTGAGTGCGAGTGTACGCTCATCGAGTGGAAGTAGGGGGTTTTGTGCATCAGCTATGGAATCCATAGAAATCTATTTGGGCTGTATAGCTCCAATTCCCGTGCTATCCTGTGTCCTTATGCCCATCGACCAGATGCTGCGCTGTCGATTAACAGAGGGACAAACTCACCCGCGCCATCGAAGCTCTACAAGGTCCGACGTCACGACGAGGGCGTCCGCCGAAGAACGCTTCGGCCATCGGTGCCGGTATAGCCACACCCGCCACTCCTCAAAACGCCGAGGGATGTCCCCGGTGCTAGACGCGCTGCGTCCGCGAGGATGCGAGCATATTGGGCCGCGAAACGGAAGAAGGACGCTGGGAAGAAATCTTAGGCCGACGCACTCATCGACTAGCTAGTCCTCGCTTCGGCTCGAAGATGTTCCCGCATCATCATCCCCGTCCCAATATTCCCACGCCACGAAGAAGAGCCCCGTTTGCTTCTTCGACTAACGCTTCCATCGCAGCGGTAGCGTCCGGGCTTCCCTCGGGATACCACTCGGTCGTTCAGAACATCCGTGCTTGTGTGTGAACGACGGCGCGTACCTTGCAGGCTTGCATGGACTTCCGTACCAGAAGCAGCACGATCTAGGCCAATCGTGTGGACTTTTGTTTCGTGTTGCATCGCTCGTGCTATCGGTGGGTGATGACGCCTAAACCGCGTGAGCTATGCCCCACGTAGCAACCATTGAGACGCCGAGTTGCGCTAGAACTCCGTCGTATATTACCCGCACTCCCTTCTATCGGCCAATGCCCGGCAAGGTGTAGCCCGCCGCCCATCTAACATTCCGTAACCTTCGCTAAGACTACAGCGCCGGTCGCAAATCCCCGATCAGAACTGTAAGGAGGGCAGTACAGTCATGCGACGGTTCTTCCAGATCCGCAGCAACGACAAGACCGTGGATCAACACTTCTACTTATCCCTGCATGAAGCGAGCCGAGCATTGGTGGAACGAAACGATCCTGAAGCTGAGATTGTAGAGTTGGACACGCTTGGTGGAGCGGTGGTTCGGAGGTTCACTTTTTAGTGTCAGAGATTCTTCGGTATTCTCCGGCTAACGAACGCATCCTGTAATACTACGTCGAGCAGAATCGTCTACCTAGTCGAGTAGCATCATCGAAACGATGTCACCGCAGGGCAGTTCCGGCTTAGATATTCAACCGAAGCTAAAACACTTCGTCAGGGGATGTCTGACGCGTACCAGCAGTGCGGAAAGCTCAACATAACTACGACAACACTCTCACCCGTTGTGTGGATTGATCCGCAACTCCGCTCACTCATGAGAGCATCATCGCTGTCCGACAGCAGGGCCAGGAGTATGCTCGTGTAGTTACGTTATATTCACACGCGGTGATGGAGTGGTTGGCATTCGTGGATAAGACTCTATCAGGCAAGTAGGAGTTTTCCTGCGATAGTTCTGGCGTGCGGATACCGACCGGATTCCCCAAGGTGCAGCGAAACCGCCGTGGTTGCTGCGAGGATTCCCGCACCGCATCACGCCTGCGATGGGAGCGAGGATCTCCGATCAAGTGTGGGAACTTCGGGAATTGCTTGCGTGATGTTCCGCTGCTTGCCAAGCCTGCTTAAGCAATTCCTCATCGTTTTGAGTCGGTATTGCTATTTACTTTGCCTCCGATGGACACCGGTTTCCCGTCGTGCCTAAAAAACACGGAAACCTTCGATCCTTCCGGGTTGCATGCGCTGATCGGTCGAGAATTACACGGTACTCCTTGGTGCCTATTTTATCATCCGCGCTCCATTGACGTTTCTTTTCCTACAATAATCATCCTCAATGCGGCTGATGTTCGGTATGGCTCTCATCGCGCTGCTCGGTCCTCCTGTGATTTGAACCGCGCAAAACTGCGCGACCCAAACCAGTCGCCACCGCAAGACCTCCGCTCTACAGATTTGTGCTAACGCGATTCCCGACAGATGCAGGCGTTGCCTTTGAAACGATTTGACTCCCTATCGGTGATGGCAGCAACGGCAACACTGCCCTGACCTGCCCGGAAGCTCTGTCCGCATACCGATTCGGCCACCACTTTCACGAGCTCTGCGGGTGCATGGCATCTGTCATTCTGCGTTGTGACGTCGAAACAGACGGGGTAGTGTGGCGAATGAACTCGGCTTCGCCATGTCCGATCAGGTGGAGTATTTGTTTCGAGGACGGGGCCGCTATGCACTTCGAACTAGACGGAGTGACGCATAACATGAAGGTTCGGTTGAGTCATCCATTTTGAAACAGCTTTGGTAGCGCAGGATTCCGAACAGATGTGCTCATAACCATCCCGATCCGCCAGGGTGGCGTCCCAACGCGCGAGCATGAAATGTTCGCGATCGAGTCGGCCAAGCCACCAACGATTGCTTTCACCCTTCAGGTTCGAACAGTAGTCGCAGCGGTATGATTGAACTCTCATTGATTCCTCGAGACAACTGTGCCCGCCGAAGTTCTGCCGAGGGATGATCCTCATTTCCAGACTAGTCCAGCAACTTCTGGATTTACACGCACGGCGGACCCATGGCATCTCAAACACCACACGCCAATGCCAACTTTTGATGCCTATGATTCTGTCTCAGATGCAATTTGCGAGGCCAATCCTTACGACGAATCTAAGCAGAGCGTTCCGGGTGCTTCTGCTTAAACCCCAGCCGGGTTGAGGTTTGCGCGCCGAAATCCCTTCTAGCGCGCGTTGTCGTCTCGCATCCGTTTGGCCCTTACGATGCTACATATCTTTTGGGCAGCACGTTGCTCGTGGCCTGTTCTGAGACGGTACCCGACGAAAACGAAAATCCCCAACTGGAGTTAGCGAATGCGGCGTTACACGGCGTTAGCCTTCCACCAAGCCGAAGTGGAAGGCATTCAGAGCAAACTTGCTGAGTTTCTCCCTAGCGATGAAGGGCGAGAACTCACCGTGCAGGTTTGCGGTCTGGCGCTCGACATCGATGAAGACATCGGTAGGATCCTGCAAAACCCATTAGTCGGAAGACTATATGATTACGACGGCAAGTTCTTTACGCCGCGAGGCAGAGGCGGATTCCATACGGCCTTCGATGGTTTGCATATCTTGAAATCGCTCGGGAACTTCATAGACACCTTCTTTAGAGCACGGTCGAAGCGCTCTGCCATTCGATGGCTTCTGGATGAACTCAACATGCACCGCTGGGTGGCCAAGCGACGAAGGATGAACTGGGAAGAATGTCGCACCTTGGGCCTTATACCCGAGGAAACAATCCAAGACATTATCGATCTTCAGGAGCACGCGGCAGACGTCCGAGTTATTCCACCACCGCTTTCCGCCGAAGAACAAGCTTTCTTCAAATCCTTCGAAGAACAGCTTGAGTGAACCGACGTTTGAAATCCGCTTTTCGGGCTATTACTACCCATTCTTGCCGTCGAGGAATGTTCGGGCATTGCTCTCACGATTCCAGCAGGTGCAACCGTGGATTGTGAACCTGGCGAGGTTGTGCTTGATGTGGCGGACCTGCAATGGAACGGAGAGACCTCTTTGCAAATCTAGAGTGACGTGCTTGACGCTCTTCAACCACGTACGTCAGCACGTGCGCTCCTTCTGCGTGGGTTATCTGAAAAGCAACACTGGCAGGCCCGCACTCAGGCCGCTTGAGCGTGATCGCACCGTGGGAGGTATGCTTGGGCCCTAGTGACGACAAGGCTGTTGAAAACCACTGGTGGCCGTCGAAAAGGACATTCCGGCAGTAATGAGCATGCTGCCAGCATGTGCAACGGTGGAATGGGAAGCTAGCGCCATCACTCTTTGGCTCACGTGCAGTGGGACGGTAAGAGCTACAGCGCAGACTTTCAGGATCTACTCGACGCTTCGTTCATCGCCAATGCGGCTCGAACCGATCGCGAGTTGTAATTATTCTTCCCGCAACCGGACGATAAGCGCGTAATGGAAGTTCTCGCAGCCATAGCGGTGATGCCCGCCTGTGTCGGACTGGCCCTGCTTTTTCAGATTGGAACCCTGAAGATTATCCTCTGGGCGCTCCAACCGCGCAACGAGAACGAACCTGCCCGCAGAGAGGCCCGCGACTTGCACAGCGCTCAGGAAATCCACGGCGCGCACTATAACCGCTAGCGTGGGGCGGCCCGGCGTCCTCCAGTAAGCTACGGATTCCATTCAGTTTGTTTTCTTCATCAGACAAGCGGTATAGCGCATCAAAAGGGTGCATTCGGTTCCCTCCAAGGCGCTCCGGGGAAATTGCCTTGAACCCCTGCAACAAGGCTACGGGGCGCCCTTTCGCTCGGTGTGGCTGTACTCGTCTGGGTACCCGCCACAGGAAATCGAGCGGCTTCCGCTAGCGGTGAATTCCTGGTCGGAACCGCCGGTGCCGTTCATGGCATCCCATAAGACAGGAGCTGCGCGGAGGAAACTGAGAAAACAGAGGAGGCGTCAGTCAACCTCCCCCGAAACTCTACGTGGCTCCTCCATTGAGGACTTTCACCTCCTCAACCGCTCCGAAGGTGCTTCTTCTTCAGCTTCGCTCGGACTCGCTGCGACGCCGTCGAGCCGCGAGAGCACCTTCGCGACCGTGACCGTGTGCTCTTCCTCCGGAGCCTTTCGTTGTACCTCGGTACTTCTCTATCGAGCAATTCAAAATTCGCACCACACTCACGATTCAACTGGAGGGTGAGGGCGCGATCAATGGAATTAATTGGCGTTTTTTTCCTGCTCTCCGCTATGGTCGTAAAGCTCGAGTTCCATCACTATCCAGTAATCCCGCACCGCCCAAATGTTGTTCTGGTATGTAGGCGAGATCTTACGCTCTCGATTGTCTGCTGGGACCGCGATCTGGTAAAACGGTTTTCCATCCGCTTGTGGGCAAGCATGAGCGGGTCCACTGTACTCAATGACCTTTGGAGGTGTCTGTTGTACAGGCGGACATGTGACAGAACACCCACAGTCACCGTATGGGCACGAATAATCTGGCTGGTAGTTAGGATAGCCGTAGGAAGGAGTAATCCCACCCTGCGCTGTAATGATTCCAGTCATCCTCAGGAAATCCAAAGCTAACAAAGCGGTTGGCTGGAAAGAAGCCGCCGTGGAATCCCCAAGTTCCGCGGTTAACAAAGCCGTTATGAAATCCTGGGCCGACAAAACTGCGGTCGTAGAACCCGCCAAGTCCCCGGCGGAAGCCACCTCCGCCACGCTGAGCTAGCGCAGGTAGTACGAGAAGGCGGCCTAAGGAGGACGAATTCGCCATTTTCGCATGACGCTAATCTCCAATCGCTGGGCGTTGACAGGATCCAAACGACCCACACCCGCCCCCGTCCACGCCTCCGTCAAACCTCCAATGCCTTTGATGCTGTAGCGGCCGACCGGCGATTACTGGTCGCTTCTTCCGCCTCACGTGCGAGCGTTTCTGAAAGGATCATCACAAAGCTACAGCACGGAGGCTACGGCGAACGCTGGTTAGAAGATTCGCAATCCAGCGCGAAGGCCAGGAGGAGCTTGTTTGAAAACAGGAAACTGGCCGCCGCCTGAAAAACTATAAGAAACGTCGAGTTTTCGCCCGTTGGGGTCGTCGGCCCCTGCCGTGCTCTGAATGACAAGCGGTACTTCGATGCGCATAATCATCCCGCATGACCGGCCGAAGGAGGAGATGAAGAGCATTCCGTGGAGCATTCCAGTCGATAGCTCCGCCGCCGTTCTGCCGAATCTCGGTGTGATCGAGTTCATCGACCAGCGGAAGCGGAATACGGTCGGGTGACACGATGACGTTCTCGCTGGCGAGCGAACTTGATTCTTGCGAACGCCCATAGTCGGGTCGGCAATGGTGACCCAACACAAGGAAGTGGTGTTGAAGGTTATCTTGATCTTTGGGCAAGTTGATTCCTGAGGAGAGCGCGAGACTCAGATCGCTGGCCGTGCGAAGGGGTTTCTTGGGTAGTCGCCTCACTTTCAGCTCTCTCCGCCAGGGGTACCCAATAGGTTGGAGCTCGAACCATGCTCTGCGCGTCACCCTTCAAAACGATGAACCACGACCTGAAACGCCTAGGCCACGATGTCTTGCTGGAAAAGGCGACGGTTATTTCTACTTTGGGTCCGGCGAGTCGCATAGAGCTGAGCGTACCACCGGACTCATCCGCCGTTATGTACTCCGCTGAAAGCGGAATTGCGAGTGCACCCGAATGAACGCACTCGCATCGACGGCACTCCCAGCGGTACGCGCGGTCTACCCTTTTGGCCGCCTGATGGCCAGTCGATTGGTTTTTTCACGTTCGAGAGCCAATCAGAAGGCCAAACAGCTTCGAGATGAAACCGATGACTTGCGCTCCGGCGCGGCGGAGGTGATTGGGAATTGTCCTCGATGGCCCGGCATTCGCGGTGCAACCTGGGGAAGTAAGGGAATCGTCCTTCTCAGCATGAACGATTCATCCAAAGGGACTTGGTTGTACATCGTGCCTGCTGGTGGCGGAACTGTTCAGCAACTCCCGTATCAGCGGGTATCGAAGGCGGAGACCGGTATGTTTTTGGTTCCAGACTTCTTGCCCAACGGATAATCAGAAGCCATAGATACCGCTTTTACCCCTAAGGAGTCAATCGTTATTTTTACCAGACTATTCTGTTCACTTCACGCCAGCATACCCAGTTACGTGTACCAATTAAAAATATGGAGTGTGAAGTTCCGGCCCCGAGATTCGCGAGGCGATGAGCGGGTTAGCCCAGGTTTGGCAGTCGAGGCGGCAGACCGCAGCGAAGGACATGACTAGGGCAGACGCTCGGCTGAATGTCTCAGGAGGCCGCAAGCGTAGCAGAGAGCCAGAGAGACGCCACAGCGAAGGCGTCTGACCAAAGGGGAGGACCCCTCGAATAGTGAGAAGAGAAGCTGCAAACCACGTGGAGCCGGTGGCCCCGGCAATACCCGGGGGTAGCGCCGATCCTCAGGGAACAAGATTTTTTCGTAGCCGGGGTACCGACTATAAACGCAGCGGTATGTCATAACAAAAAATGTTTAAAAGAAACAGATTGAAAACAAAAATATCCTGAGATGCGCGGGAATGCAAGCAGAGCAGTTTATGCTGGATAATGGCGTTGCAGTATGTCTTCCAAAGCGAAGGAACTACAAGCGGGACAGAATTGCCCCCCAATCCCAAACAGACTTCCATCGCCAACAATCCCAAATCAAGGTTCCCCTCGGGGTAATACTCAATAGCTTTCAACATCGACACTATTAAAGGCAATGAATGAAAGATACTGATTTACTTAGAGGATACCGAACCACTATAGATCCGCTAACATTGAAGGAACATGTTCTCCACATTGGACCAAATGCAATTCAACAATGAGAATAGTGTTTAGACTCACATGCGGTGGGGGTAAAAAAACCACACGATTGGCCCAACGACGGGAAGCTCGCCGGCGGCGTCGGAGGCTGCTTATCCCCTTCGCTACATCTGCTGGTCCGGGTTTGCCATTCTCGCTACACAACCGCCAGGGAAACTTTTTTCGTTCTCTCCGAATATCCCTAGTGGAATGCAACAGGTGTTGACCTCAGTGGCGGACTTCAAAATGAAATGCCGGCTCTAGTGAGATCATCTTCATCATCTCGATAATCAAAACTACTGAAATCATACGAACTGGGACTTTCTCACATCGAATAGTAGCAGCAGGGAAACCAACCTGAAAATGGAGGCTCGGATATTTGAATACATCCCTATAGAAATGGCTTACAACTCTAATGCACCACCCGACAATCCCAGGACCTAGAATTTTTGTTTCGTTTTTACAGATTCATCGTATTCTCTCAGCACAGCCTGCGCACCCGACCACGCTACGCCAGCAATCAGTTAAACGCGATCGATCCTTCATATGCCTCTCGATGGAGGACGGACTGAAGGAGCCTGCCCCCATGGTCGAGGTGCCCGGATAGAACATTCGTCGAGGCGATGCCAGTACTACTGCCTACCGATTACGTCTTCCGGGCACGAGGGAACGATGCGGATCGCAGCGATGGTGGGCGCGCAAAACCAGTTATCGCCTCCGGCGGAGGCGCGACCATGGGGGTCGGGAGGTTCTCTCGGTGTCGACGATGACGAGATAGCGGCCGGACCAAGGAGTTGGTTCACGTGTTTGTGATAAGACCCAGAAGGTCTGGCCATGGGCCATGGCCTGTTCGTAATCGGCGTCGAGGATGGCGTGGCGGTCGATGAAGGTGTTGAGGTTGGCGGGGATGCGGACGCAGCCTTTGGACTGGATAGTGCCGAGACGGATCTCCAGGAGCTTGGGGTCGGTGGCGTGCATCTGGAGGCGCATTCTGGCTTCGCCGCGGAAGCCCCACCCGCGCTCGGCCTGCTGCCAGCCGAAGTCGTAAACGCGCATACCTCTGCGGCCGTAGCCGAGGATGCCGTTCTCGTTGCGGGTGCCTTCGGCGCGGAAGTCGGGGTTGTCGATGGTGTGCTCGAAGATGCCAGTGGGGGTGATGAAGTGATCGAAACTGCCGGGCTTGCCGGTGGAGGCCGGAGAGGCACCGATGAAGTGGAACGTGCAGTCTGGCGCCATCCAGTAGATCGTGACCGCCTGGATGAAGGGGTTGCGGTCGACGAGGACGACGTATTGCGGGGAGAGATCTTTGTCCGCGAGGAGCGTTGAAAGAAGGAGTGCCCAAGCGTTCTGTTCGGCATCAGGGACAGTGAGGCGGGGGCGGACTTCCTGTGCGTAGTTCTGCGCAAGCGATGTACCGTCGAGCGATGCTCGGTCCAGCAAAGTTCCGGCGGTTGCGGCGCAAGCAGGGAAATGCGGCGAACATCGCGAGAATGGCCGTGCCGACGCGCATTTACAAGTATGGTGTGCAGGTGCAGGGCTTGTGAGCTACTGGGCGATCGGCCGAACACCGGTGATGAAATACTCCGTTTCGCCAAAGCAGGAACTGGGCACTCCCTTGTGCTGCTCATAGACCAGCGCAACGCGCTGCCCCGCGGCTTCCATGATTTTGCGAGCCATTGCGTCATCTCGAACGCTGAACTGGAAGATTTGCGGGGCCGTGCCCGGGACCAGTGGTCATGGCTAGCTCGCCCTCCCAGGTCTTGCAGAGCCAGCCCTTTTTCGAAATCTTCTGAACGTAGCCCGCGCGCTCGCCGGATGAATAGGCATAATGCAGCGCGACCCATGTGTAACCGGCGATCAAGGCAGCTGGAAGAAAAAGCAGGAGCACAACTAGCCGGAGTCCAAAGTGTCGCTTCTTCCCAGCAACATCGGTGGAGTTTAATTCGGTCGTTGGCATCGCGCTGATGTTCCTTAGCTTTTTTGATGCGGCGACGCTACTGCTGGCTCAGAGTATTTGCTCATGGCAAACCCCAACGACGGGAGCGATCGACAGTCGACGAACTAGATCAAACATGCCGAGTCGTCCACAACCGTCGCAAGATTAGCGTCAGGATTACTGAAGAACATAACAGAAGTAGAACTGCGGCAAGAGTGTGGTGGCTTTTGACTCCGGGCGGGCTTGGCGGAACGCTGCTTGGGCGATCTCCAGACAGACTAGCGAAGTAGTTTTTCTCACCTAGTTGACGATAGATATCCCCCGCTATAGCCGCGCGCTCGAGACCCTGTTGCCTGCTGACCGCCTCTCAATAACACCACCAAGACCACTCTCCGTCCTACATTGTTGAAGGCTCCGAACCACCCAAGATGAGTGTGGTTTTCACTGCAAGTGCCGGTTTTTCCGGACAGCGGCTCTTCCTGACGAGCGCGACGCGCAGTACCTCCTTCCACTGCACCCCGGAGACCGTGGATGATGCCGGAAATGGGCCCCTCAATGCTCAGCTGTCGCTTGACCTTGGGGGTGAAGGCGGCGACTTCCTGGGCATTGCGAGGGTACTGAAGGCAGTATAGTGTGCCTCCGTTGGCGATCGCGCTCATCAGTGCTGCAAACTGCAAGGGAGTTTGGGATATCTCTTCACCGAAGCTGGTCAGCATGCTGACACCTCCATTGTGCGGTGGCGTGAGGGGAAACTTCCCTGCTTTCTCGCCGGGAATATTGAGGCCGGCTCTTTCACCATATCCGAACTGATGTGCGTAGTAGCTGATCTTTTCGAATCCCAGTTCGCGTCCGAGGTTGGCAAAAAAATAATTGTTGGAATGCGCCAATGCATAGGTCAGATCCATTCTCATGCCATTCAGCCGGATCATGGTACTCGGTTCGATTACTTTCTCACTCAGAGCAGCTAAAGCGACCGACACCTTGATGGTGGAGCACGGCTGGAAACTCTAAGCCCAACGCTAGCCTCTGATTCACAATCGATAGAATGCGCCCGGTCGAGGGGTCGACCGCAACTACTGATCCGTTATAGCGTCCGAGTGCCTCTACAGCGATGCGACGAATACTGAGCTCCTCACCAGCGGCGCTATCGCCGTCGGTGGAGTCCGCATAATTCGGTTCCGTCCACGGACCGCCTCGAACTATACCCGGTAACAACGACGTTACTCGGGGGGCCGACGAGTGAGCCGACGGCCGCCGTCTTTTTGCTGTTGCGCCGGATGTGAGACTAGAGGACAACGAGAGGATCAGAACCCATACTTGCGTCCGCAAGATCAGTTTAATGAATCGGAATCTATACATGCGAGTTCCTTCTTCGGTCTCGAGGAAGCCCCTTGCACTTTGGTATTAAAGATCGCAATCCGGAGGGTGGAGCTTCTCTTTTTGTAACGTCGGCATAATCGCTGCCAAGTCGATTCCCTACACATAGCTCACGCGTTCGCAGCAAACGTTGTCAAACACTGTCAGGTGCTCTCGATACTCGGTCGGTTAACTTAGCTGAGCTCCTCCCATGCCAGTTCCAAGGGTTTTAGTCGCGCGAACAATACGCGAACATCGTCAACCAACGTTCTTCTTGTCGCATTTTTCTTGCCCCATCAGCTTCCAGATTTCCCGAGCCGTGCTGCCAGTCTTCGCAATGTGCTTCCGAGCCAGCTCGGCATAGCGTTCCGACGTCCGTATTGGCGGTGGCACAAAAATAAACCAACTCACTCCTGACGACAGTCAAACGGGCGAGCTGCCGAAGTAGGATGCCCTTGCGTCACTCAAGTCCTGCTCCTCGTCGTTTTGCACAATTGCGCGGATTTGTAGCATGTGTCAACCAACCATATCGAGACGGTCAAACCTTATGGTGACGTCGTACGAACGGCGGAGCCTCTTCACTCTCTTCTCCTCACCAGTCGAGGCAGTGGGGACGACGCCAGGTCCTCGTGCACCCCTGTTCGCAACTTCGGAGACCTAGAGCTGTGGTGCGCAGGTTGTGGTCGGGGATCGCCATCTTTGCGTCGCTCGCAAGCACGTTGGCCGCGCAAGACATCATAGGCACATGGCAAGGAATGTTAGAGATCCCTAACGGCCCTCAAGGCTCGCCACAACAACAAACGGTTGTCTGGAAATTCGCAAGGAACATGGCCGGGCTGATGGTGGCTTCTTACAGCACGGACGGGTCACAACTTCCAATTGATGGCTCCTTGGTGGTACAAGGCGGGATCGTGATGGTGTCATTACCCAGTATCGGGAGCAGATACGAAGGAGAGCTGAAGTCAGGTGGCACCTGCATTGTGGGAACGTTTACCCAATCGACCTCACTACCTCTGAAACTGATCCGTGTGAACGAATCCACCGCGTCACTAATCGCCGACCCTGTGATTGCGCCCAACAGGCCGTCCAAGGTTGCAGAATGTGAAACCGATCGAACCGGCACGACGGTTAACGCCGTGGCCCATGGTGGCATTCATTGGGGCCCGCTGTTACGAGAGTGGTGGCTAGACATTGGTATCGAACAGTCCGAACGACTCATCCAAGAGGCCAAGACGCGGGATCAACTGAACGGGAAATTCTTCAAGGAATGGTTCAGTGATGTTGCTCAGTACCGCTACGGTCTCTGGAACGACGGAGATAAGTTCTTTACGTCCTATATCGGCCATCCTCTGCAGGGCGCTGTTGTCGAAGGCATCTTCTGGCAGAATGATGACCGGGTGCGGTTTTCGGAGCAGGACTTTCATAGCGCAGCGTACCGAAAGGCTCTTTTGCAAGCCTTCGCTTTTGCCACGCTAGACGCGGTGCAGTGGAAACTGGGACCAGTCAGCGAGGCATCGATCGGTCATGTGGGTCTCCCCGCCCATTGGTGGAACACACCCTACTACTGCAACCTACTCCACGAGTAGGTTGCAGTAGTAGGGTGTGTTCCACCCAATGGGCGGGGAGATTCCACATAACCGATGGATCCCTCGCTGACTGGGTCCCAGTTCCACTGCACCGCGTCTCACGTGGCGAAAAGCAAAGGCTTGCAGAAAGAGCCTTTCGGTACGCTGCGCTATGAAAGTCCTGCTCCGAAACCGCACCGTCATCGTATTCCCAGAAGATGCCTTCGACAACAGCGCCCTAGGATGGCCGATATAGGACGTAAAGAACTTATCTCCGTCGTTCCAGAGAGACCCATAGCGGTACTAAGAGCAACATCCTTGAACCATTCCTTGAAGAATTTCCCGTTGCACTTGACGCTCTTGGCCTCTTGGATGAGTCGTTCCAGATATATTTGATACCAATGTCTAGCCACCACTCTCAGCATCACGGGCCCCGAATGAATACCCACCATGGGCCGCGCGTTTAACCGTCGTCGGTTCGATCGGTTTCACGTTCTCAGACACTTGGACAGCCTGTTGGGCGCGCGATCACAGGTAGGCGATTAGTGACGCGGTGGATTCGTTCACACAGATAAGTTTTCAGAGGTAGTGAGGTCGATTGAGCTGACCCCACAATGCAGGTGCCACCTGGCTTCAGCTCTCCTTGTATCTGCTCCCGATCTAGGTAGTCCGCGCTCACGATCCACCTTGTTCACCAAGGACCATCGATTGGAAGTTGTGTAACCGTGCCAAAGCCACAGCCGGCCATGTTCTTTTCAAATTTCCAGACAACCGTTTGTTGTTGTGGCGACCCTGTGAGGGGCCGTTAGGATCTGTTCAACATTCCTTGCCATGTGCTATCATGTCTTGCGCCACCAACATACTGCAAGACGAACGCAAAGATGGCGATCCCGACCACCTCCCCGCACCACAGCTCTAGTCTCCGAAGTTGCGAACAGGGGTGCGCAACAAGCATCGTCCCCACTGCCTCGACTGGTGAGGAGAAGAGAGTGGAGGGCTCCGCCGGTTCATCAACGTCACCATAAGGTTTAGCATCTCCGATATGGTTGGTTGACACATGTAGAAATCGCGCAATTGTCAAAACAACAAGGAGCAGGACTTGAGTGACGCAAGGGGCCGTCCTACTCGGCAGCTCCGCCCGTTTGACCTGTCGTTAGTTGGTTTATTTTTGTGCCACCGCCGAGTATACGGAACATCGAGGAAACGCTATGCCGAGCTGGCTCGGAAGCACATTAGAAGACTGGCAGCACGGCTCAGGAAAATGTGAAGCTGATGAGCGAGGAATTCGGACAAGAAGAACGTTGGTCACGATGTTCACACTATTGTTCGCGACTAAAACCCTTGGAACTGGCATGGGAGGAGCTGGCTGAATTTCAACTATCGAGAGCACCTAGACATGTTTGACAACGTTTGGCTGCGAACGCGTGAGCTCTATGTGTAAATGAGGAAACTGGCCAGCTGATTATGCATTTAGAAGCTCCACCCCTCCGGGATTCAATATTTAATACCAAAGTGAGAGGGCTTTCCTGGAGATACCAAAGAAGGAACTGGCATCTATAGTTCAATTCATTAAACTGATACTCAGACACAAGTATAAGTTATGATCCCTCTCATTATCCTATAATCTCACATACGGCACAAGACAGCAAAAAGACGGCGGCCGTGGCTGGCTGGTCGGCCCCCGAGTAACATCATTGTTACCGGGTATCACTCAGAGGCATCCATGGAGACAGAACCGATTGTCGACTCCGCGAACAGCAATAGCGCCGCTGGTGAGGACTGAGTATTCGTCGCATCGCTGTGAGGCACTCAGAAGCGCTATAACGAATAGTAGTTGCCGTAGCCCCTCGACCGGGCACATTCTTATCGATTTGTGAATCAGAGGCTAAGCGTTGGCTTAAGTTTCAGCCAGTGCTCCGTGGTAGAGGTCTCAGTGCGGCTTGCACTCCTCTGAGTGAGAAGTAATCAAACCAAGTACCATGATCCGGCTCGATGGCGTGAGAATGGATCTGACCTCTATGCATTCGCATTTCAACAATTTTTTTTGCCAACCTCGGACGCGAACTGGCTCGAAAAGATACAGCTACTACACGGCATCAGTTTCGGATATCATGAAAGACCCACATGAAATTGTCAGGCAAAAACAGGAACCCCTCACGCCACCGCGATGCGATGTAGCATGCTGACCAGCTTCGTGAAGGATGTCCGAACTTTCCTTGCAGTTTGCAGCACTGATGAGCGCGATCAGGACACGGAGGCACGCTCTGCTGCCTTCAGTACCCTCGCTTCCCCCAGGAAGTCGCACCTTTCACCCCGAGGTCAACGACAGCTGACGTTGTCGAGCCATTTCAGCATCATCACGGTCTCCCAAGGAGGAGTGCGGTGGAAGGAGGGTGCTCCGCGTCGCGCTCGTCAGGAAGAGCCGCTGTCGGAAAAACCGGCACTTGCAGTGAAAACCACACTCATTGGGTGGTTCGGAGCCTTCAACAATGTAGACGGAGAGTGGTCTCGTGGTGTTATTGAGAGGCGGTGAGCAACAGTTATAAAGCAACAACAGCTATGGCGGATGTGTAGGTTCAACTAGGTGCAAGAAAGCCTTCGTCTATTCTGGAGATCGCCGGAGCAAGCGGTTCCGCCAAGCGCTGCAGAGTGGAAGGAACCCCACACTCTGCACAGTACTTCTGTTATGTTCTTCATAATGCCTGACGCGGCATTGTTTCCCAACGGTTGTGTGGACGACTCGGCCATGTTTGATCTCATTCATGCGATTGTGGATCCGCTCCGGTCTCGTTGGGGTTTTCCATGAGCAAGGCATGGCCGCGCTCGCCGGCGTCAAAAAAGCTAGGAACATCAGCGCGATGCCGACGGAGCCAAATTAAACTCCACCGATGTTGCTGGGAAGAACAACACTTCCGACTGGGCTAGTTGTCCTGCTTTTTCTTCCAGCTCCCTTGATCACCAGTTACACATAGGTCACGCTGCATATACCTCTCATTCCGGCAAGCACGCAGGCAGCGTTAAGAAGATTTCAAAAGGGCTGGCTCTGCAAGACCTGGGAGGGCGAGCTGGGAGACCACTCTCCCGGGCACGGCCCCACAAATGTTTCCATTTGAGCAACTCGAGATGACGCAATAGTACGCAAGATGACGAGAGGCGGGCAGCGCGTTGCGCTCGTCTTATGAGCAGCACAAGGGAGTGCCCAGTTCCTGTTTTGGCGAAACAGAATATTGATCCACCCAGTCTCAGCCATCGCCCAGTAGCTCACAAGCCCTACACCTGCACACCATACTTCTAAATCACATCACTACGGCCATTGTCGCGATGTTCGCCGCATTTCCTGCTTGCGCCGCAACCGCGGAACCCGTCAAACCAAGCATCGCGACCATCGCTTGCGCAAGATCTACACCGCGGAGGTCCACCCCACCTCACTGTCCCTGATGCCGAACAGAAGGCTTGGGCGCTCCTTCGACGCGCTCACAACGATTCTTCTCCGCAATACGTCGTCCTCGTCGACACAACCCCTTCGTCCCAGCGGTCACGATCTACTGGATGGCGCCGACTGCACGTTCACTTCATCCAACATGCTCCACCGGCAAGCCGGCAGTTTCAATCACTTTCATCACCCCACTGGCATCTTCGAGCACACCATCGCCAACCAACTTCCGCACCGAAGGCACCCACAACGAGGAACCGCATCCTCGGCTACGCAGCAGGAGGGTATCAGAGTTTACGACTTCGGCTGGCAGCAGGCCGAGCGTGGGTGGGGCTTCCGCAGCAGAACCACGATGCGCCTCCAGATGCACGCCACCGACCCCAAGCCCTCAGGAGAATGGTCTCGGCACTCTGGCTGCGTCCGCCGTCCGCCACCCTCAACACCTTCATCGACCGCCACGCCATCCCTGGACGCCGATTACGAACGGCCGTGACCGCGCCCCAGACCTTTCTGGGTCTTATCAACGGCAAAATTCGTTTGGTCCAGCCACTAGTCATCGTCAAACTTTCTAAGAAGAACCTCCAACCCCATGGTCGCCCCTCCGCCGGAGGCGATAACTGGTTTTACGCGCCCACCATCGCTGCAATACGCATAGTTCCCTCGTGCCAGGAACACGCAATCGGCCGCAAGACTGGCATCGCCTCAATGTTCTATAGACATCAATTTCAGGGGCGCGCCCTTCGTGCGTCCCTCGTCCGAGCGGCATATAGTTCATCGACGACAGTTTAACCGATACGCTAGGCGCAGCGTGGTGGGTGCGACATAGGCTGTGTGATCATACACAAAAATCTAAAACCAAAATACCTAGTTGTGTGGTTTGTGGGTGCAGGTGTTTAGAGTTGTAAGCCATTTCTCATAGGGATGTCCTTTCCACAATCATGCGAGCTGTCCAGTTTTAGGTTCTGTCCCCCTGCTGACCATTGATGCCCAGAAAGTCCCAAGTTGGTTTATTTTCAGCAGGTTCGATTATGGACCAGCAGATATTCAGCGGAGCAGGGTGTTCTCATAGATCCACCACCGATCAACCTCCTTGCATTCACGAGGGATATTCAGGGAGAGAACAGGAAAAACTTGCCTGAGCAGCATAGGCAAGAGAATGAGCAAACAGGACTACGGCAGAGGTAACTGAAGGGATAGCGGCCTCCCCGCTAGCAGACTTCTCCCCGTCGTTGGGCCAATGGTGATTTTCTTACCCCCACGCCAGTCTAAAGACTCTCATCGTTGCATTGGATTGGACCAATGTGGAGAAGAATTAGTCCTCAGTTAGCACAATATTATAACCATTTTCGTACTCCTCAAGCGTCATACTTTGATTCATACACACCTCACACATCGATGCTCAAAAGCTATTAACAGACTACCTCGAGGGGAACCCTGATTTTGCAATTGTGGCGATAAATATATTCGGATTAGTGTCCCGCTTGTATATTCCCTTCCGCGCAGACGACACACTGGACGCCCATGATTTCCAGAACCTACTCTGCTTGATTTTCCCGCGCATTCTAGACAACTTTGTTTCAAATCTGCTTCTTCTAAACATTTGTTATGACATACCGCTGCGTTTCACACCAGTTACCGGCTCTTAAAAAATCTCGTTCTGATCAAACCTACCCCGGTCCTGTGGGGCCGCGGCTCGCTTGCGCTTTCACTTTCTTCTCACGATTAGAGGCCTTCCTTTTAGACACTTCGCCGTGCGTCTCTCGCTGTTGCGCTTGCACCTCTTCACGAGCCGAGCCTTCCGCCGAGTCATGTTCTTCGCTGCGGTCTTCCGCCTTGACTGCTGCACGTTGACTCAGTCATCGCCTATCTAGGCAATTTTTCACACTAATACTTCAAATAGTACACCTAACGGGTAGTGCTGGCGTGAGTCAATAAATAGTCTGGCAACTTATTGACTCCTTAGGGGTAGCTATTGTATGCGCGTTCTGATAACTCGGCAAGATTTCTCGAACCAAGACATTACCAGTTCTCACCTTTTGGAGACCCACTATATGGAGTTGCTGAACAGTTGCCACCAGCAGGCACGATGTACAACCAAGTCCCTTTGGATGAATCGTTCATGCGAGAGGACAATTCCCTTACTTCCCAGTTGCTGCACGAATGCTGGCTATAAAGAACCATCACAATACACCTCCGGCCACAGCAAGACACAGAGCTCATCAGTTTCATCAAAACTGTTTGGCCTTCTGATTGGCTCTCAAACGTGAAAAAACCAATCAACTGGCCATCAGGCGGCCAAAAGGGAGACACACATACCAACAAATGTTGCATGGATCCGATGCGCTTGGATTCCAGCATCTGCAAATGCACTTTCAGCAGATACATAACGGCGGATGAGTCCAGTAGACTAGTTGAGCTCTATGCCACTGCGCCAGACCCAAAGTGAGAGATACCCGTCGCCTTTCTCCAATAGAACATCGTGGCCTAAGGCGTTTCAGGTCGTGGTTGATGTTTTTTGAGGGTAACACGCACCAGTAACTCCTGCTTTATTGGTACACCCGCGAGAGCTGGAAGTTAGCGCTACTCAGCAACCCCTTCGCACCAATCTGAGTTCTCGCGCGCTCTCCTCAGGAATACAACTACCAAGGACCAAGATCAACCTCCAACACCACTTCCTTGTCGGTCACCATCAGCCAACCGATTATGAGCATTGACTGCAAGCTTCGCCGGGCACAACGTCATCGTGTCACCCAACCGCATTTCGCTGGTGGACGAACTGATCATCACCAAGATTGAGACCCGGTGAAGAGCTAAATCGATCGAACGCTCCACGGATCTTTTTGGTCTCCTCCTTCGGCCGGTCATGCGGGATGATTTCTATGCGCATTGAATACACTTTGTGGTTCAGAGCACGGCGGGGCCTGCGGCCTACTGTTTCTCAGAGCTTTGAGCAGTTAAGCCAGTTTCCTTGTTTTCAAACAAACTCCTGGCCTGGCAACTGATAAATATTTAAACAGCGTTCAGCAGTTGTAGCCTCCGTGCTGTAGCTTGGCGACGATCCTTTCAGAAACGCTCGCACGTGAGGCGGAAGAGCTATAAGTGAATGGCGGTTCGGCTCCTACAGCATCAAAGGTATTGGAGGTGGCGGGCGGGTGTCGTTTCCAATCCTATTCAACGCCCGCATTCAAAGATAAGCATCATGAAATCTGCACAGTTCATTATTCCTAGGCTGCCTTCTCGTACTCCCCTCGCTAGCTCAGCGTGGCGGAGTGGGTTCCCGCCGGGGACTTGGCGGGTTCTCAACCGCAGCTTTGTGGCCAGATTTGGTGGCGGCGGCTGACCAACCGGACTTTCCAGATCCACGGCGGGTTCTTTTCCGAGCCAACCGCTTTGTTAGCTTTGGATTTCCTAAGGTGACTGGAATCATTACAGCGCAGGGTGGGATTATGCTTCCTACAGCTATCCGAAGCTACGAGCCTATTCGTCCCCATACGGTGACTGTGGTGTTCGGTCACATGTCACCTGCACAACACCTCCAAAAGTTGGTGACCGTGGACCGCTAGTGCTTGCTCACAAGCAATAGAAACTCATTTTCAGACACGGTCTCACGGATGCGATAGAAGCATAAGTCGCCTACATACCAGAACAACGTTGAGGTGGGTTACTTCCGCTAGTGATGGAACTCTGAGCTTTACGACCATAACAGGAGAGCGGAAAAAAACGCCAAATTAACCCCATCGATCGCACCCTCAGCCTCCAGTTTGAATGGTGAGCCCTCATGCGAATTTTCGGTTGCCCGATAGAGAAGTACCGAGTACAACGAAAAGGTCGAAGAAGGCGCCCACGGTCACGGTCGCGAAAGGTGCTCTCGGTCACTCAGACACGTCGGCACGAGTCGAGCGAAAACTAAAAGAAGCACCTTCGGAGCGGTTGAGGAGGTGAGTCTCGATGGAGGAGCCACATTGAGACTTCGGGGGAGGTTGACTGCGTCCCTTCGTTTTTGAGCCTCCGCGCAGCTCCTGTTATCGGGATCCATGAACGCACTCGCCGCTCCAACCAGGAATTGGCGGCGCGGAACCTGGCTCAATTTCCGACAGCAGCTGTTCCCAAGCGACAGCCACACCGAGCAAAAGCCTTGTTGCAGGGGTTCAAGGCAATTTACAGAAGCACCTTGGAGGGAACCGAATGCACCCTTTTTGATACGCTGTGCCGTTTCCTCTGATCAAAAGAAACAAACTGAATGAAATGCATAGCTTATCAACCTCCGCGCTAGCAGGTTATAGCACATGTAACACAGCTGTGCAAGTCACAGGCCCTTACTCTCAGGGCAGGTTGGTCTCCTCAGCAGTTGAGGAGCACCCAGAGGATAATCTCAGGGTTCCAATATTGAAAAAGCAGGGCCAGTCCGCACAGGCGGTAAGGCTGTGGCTACGAGAGCTTCCATTACACATTTATCATCCAGTTGCTAGCTTGAACTGTTAGATACACAATCAGTTTCGCACATTGGCGATAAACAAAACATCGAGTGAGAATGCCTGAAATTCTGCGTTGTATAGCTCTACCAGTTCCAGCATGAGCCAAAGAGTGATGGTGCAGCCCCATTCCACGTTCACCATGCTGAGCAGCATGCTCATTACTGCGGAATGTGTTTTCAACAGCCACCGTGGTTTTCAAACAGCCTTGCTCCATCACTAACCGCTAGGCAGCTGCAATCCTGGCTCGAAGCAGCCTTAATACAGGCCAGCCATGTTGCTTCAGGATGACCCACACAAAGGAACAGCACGTGTAGACATTACATGAGGTTGAAGCATCACACATCACTCTCATTTCAATTAGCATCTATCCATTCATAAGTACCCACATCAAGCACAACCTCGCCAGGTTCACAATCCACAGTTGCACCTGCTGAATGGTCAGAGCAACACCCCAAACACTCCTCGGCGCAAGATGGTAGTAATAGCCGAAAAGCAATTTGAAAACATCAGTTTGGCTCAAGCTGTTCTCGAAGGATTTGAAGAAACTCCTCTTCAGCAGAATGGCAGTGAGATAACTAGAACATGTGCCGCATACTCTGAAGATCGATAATGTCTTGGATTGTTTCCCTCGGGTATAAGGCCAAGGTGAAACATCTTTCCAGTTCATCCTTCGTCGCTTGGCCACCCAGCGGTCGTGTTAGTTCATGCCCAGAAGCCATCGAATGGCAGAGCGCTTGGACCAGTGCTCTAAAGAAGGTGGTTTATGAAGTTCCCGACGATTTTCAAGGGTGTCAAAACCATCAAAAGCCATATGAGAATGCGTCTCCTGCGCACATAAAGAAGCTTGCCAGTCGTAATCATATAGTCTTCCGACTAATGGGTTTTCAGGATACTACGATGTCTTCCATCGATGTCGACGCAGACCGCAAACCTCCGCGTGAGCTATTCTCACCTCATAGGCAAGCCAGAGAATTTCAGCAAGTTTGCTCTGAATGCTTTGGGCTTCGGCTTGAGTGGGAAGGCTAACGCCGTGTAACGCATTCGCTGACTCCAGTTGGGGATTTTCGTTTTCGTGATTGCATCTCAGAAACAGGCCACAACGTGCTGCCCAAAAGATATATACACATCATAAGGCCAACAAAATATGGGCACGACAACGCGCGCTAGAAGGGATTTGAGCACAAACTTCACTAGTTTAAGCAAAAGCACCCCCGGACGCTGAATTCCGTTGGTGAGGTTTTCACCTCAATTGCATCTCAAGACAGATCATAGGCATCAAAAAGTTTGGGCATTGGCGTGTGGTGTTGAGATGGCCGTGGGTCCGCGCATCGTGTAATCCAGAAGTTGTCAACTATTGGAGATAGGAGATGATCCTTGGGCAGAACTTGGCGGGCACGGTTAATTATTATCGAGGAATCGATTCGAGCTAAATCGTGCCGCTCAAGGATTCTGTTTCGAACCTGAAAGTCAAAGCAATAGTTGGTGGCTTCGCTACGATACACAAACATTTCAGTGCTCGCGCATTAGGACCGCCCTAGCAGATACGGGATGGTTATGAGCACATCTGTTCGGAATCCTCAGCTCAAAGCTCTTTTCAATGGATAACTCGACCAAACCTTAGTGTATCGTCACTCGTCCTAGTTCGAAGTCGTGAGCGGCCCGTCCTCAAAACGAATACTCCCGGCCTGATCGGACCATGGCGAAGCCGAGTTTGACTCGCCACGCTACCATCTGTTTTCAACGTCACAACGCAACAGATCCCCATGCACCCGCAGACTCCGTGAAAGTGATCCTACAATCGGTATGCGGACAGAGCTTCCGGCAGGTCAGGGCATGTTGTTGCTGCATATCACCGATAGGGAGTGGAATCATTTAGAAAAGGTTCAATG
>CAVQKE010000002.1:0-14252 GCA_963713045.1 uncultured delta proteobacterium | reverse complement strand
AATGTGGAGGGCGAAGCACTGGTGGACTTCCCTGGCCCCCCGGGGCAGCCGAGTCTCCGCATCGTCACCGGGACGGTGAAGCTCGACCTGGTGGCGCAGAGTGTGGGCTTGCATTCGTCGGAGCCGCCCAGCTGGGCGGAGGTGGTGGTCCGCTTTTCACATTGACCCCCAAGTTCCCCCTGCGAGGGACTTTGACTGCAGCCAACGGCATCGCCACCCCGACCGCCTTTCGACTCCCCCGGGTTTTCAGACCAGAGCAGCCGCACCGGGTTTAGCGTCAAGTCGGTCACCATCGAGCGGCTCCCCAGCGGCGAAGTCGTCTTCTATGTCCGGGTCGCCGTGCGCGGCCTGGCAGACGCCGGGCTCCTTCGCATGGCCTATCAGGCCAACCTGCTGTGGACACCTGGAGTCACTACCCAACGGCCAACCGTCCCTGCCACCCCCAGCGCCGACGCCCAAATGAAAGGGCGCCCGTTGGCGCGCACCCAGCTGCCCCCGGAGGTGGGCTTGTAGGCATTCCCCAGCGGCGCGCTGGGCGGCGGTTGCGACGCGGCCGCCGGCGGTGGTGGGTTAGCCTGTTCAAAGGCAAAACGCGAACCGAACAACGTGGGCTCACTCCAAACCCATCCGAAAGAAGGAGAGTACCACCGGAAGGCCGTACACCTGCCCCATCCGGACGGTGATGCTTCCAATGCCCTGCACGGCAACAGCAGCAGGGGATTATGCTGCTTCTTCCACTGAAGCTGTGGCCGTTTGTCTGCAGTTGGATGGGGCAAACCTGGTTCCTCGGGTTGGCCACACCAGGGCATCAAGGCGGTGGCAGTTGATGGTAAAGTCAATGCCCTGGACGCGGGACAGCACTCGACATTCCGCCAGCGCCTGATGCATCAGGGCACCTGGGTGCCGGTGGGCAGCTCGCTAGGGCTTTGATGAAGAGGCCCTGACAGAAAGAAAGACAGTACTGACACAGCGTGCTAGTAGATTGAAGGCAATGGGTTCACCAAAGAAGCAGGGCGCCGACCAGCCAAAGAGCACCGAGGTGAGCGTTGATGAGAGCTTTGAATTGGTTGAAGAGGACCTTGAGTCAGGGCTGATCCATGTCCTTGGCGGTTTCGATGGGCGCTGGGTCCACCAGGACGGCGCCGGCGTCACGAAGGACGGCCGGGCCTGCTCCGCCAGGCGTGGGTGCTCTGGTGTCGCCGGAGTCCGCCGGCCGCGGACACCGATCCTCGCCCCGCAGAGTCCATGCACCAGCCCCTGGGTAAAGTCCGCGCCGGACGGCATGCCAGTGGCGTGAGAGGCCGAGTCTGCGCGGTCATAGCCAGCCAGCACGCTGAGGAGCAGGGCCGCGTCGCGCACCGTGCGGGCCATGGGACCAGCGGTGTCCTGGGTGTGCGAAATGGGAATGATGCCGGAGCGGCTCACCAGCCCGACGGTGGGCTTGAGTCCCACCAGCGCACAGGTGGCCGAGGGCGAGACGATGGAGCCGTCCGTCTCTGTCCCCACCGCCACGGCACACAGGTTGGCGGCGACCGCAGCACCGGAGCCAGAGCTGGACCCCGAAGGGGTCCGGTCCAGAACGTATGGGTTTCGGCACTGGCCCCCCCGCGCACTCCACCCGCTCGATGAATGGGTGGAACGAGAGGTTGGCCCACTCGCTGAGATTGGTCTTCCCCAACAGCACCGCGCCGGCCGAGCGCAGTCGGGTGACGACGAAGGCCTCGCGGGCCACCGTCGCCTCCAGCAGCGCCAAGGACCCGGCGGTGGTGTGCATGCCGCCCGCGGTCGCGATGTTGTCTTTCAGAAGTACCGGGACGCCGTGCAGTGGCCCTCGGAGGCTTCCCGCCCGCCGTTCCGCGTCAAGGGCGTCCGCTTGCGCGCGCGCTTCGGCGTTGGTCTCGAGGACTGCGTGCAGCGTCGGGTCCAGAGCCTGAATGCGGGCGAGGTAACGGTCGGTCAGACTTCGGGCGCTTTCCTCGCCGGCCGCCATCTGACGCTGGAGGTCATCCAGCGTCGCTTCCTCAAGGGGAAACGGCTGCCCGGCGTCGGCTGGCAGCCCTTTGGCAGCGGCTGCAGAGGCTGTGGCGCGCACCCCCACCGCGGCAACGCCGGTGGCCACACCGAGCTGCAACAGCGCTCTGCGTGAAAGGGTGCTGCGCTTCGAGGCTGTGTCTTGACGTGACATGGGTTGCTTCATATCCCGCCCTCGCAGCGGCCGTGGTAGATGTCGCTCGCCTGTTTTTCAAACTGGGAGGTGCGTCGATGTCCCGTCTTCGCCTGGCAAATGTCCTTTGTGTCGCAGTCGCGCTTTCCACCCCGGCCTTCGCGCAAGATGCCGGCACTCCTCCGGGGCCGGCTGGCTTTCGGGGAGACTACCTGAAGGCAACCGGTCGGCTCGAGCAACAGATTGTCTCCCTCGAGCAGGCCATGCCCCAGGCGAAATTCACCTGGCACCCCAAGGGGGCGCGCTCGGTGGCGGAGGTGTACTTGCATGTTGCTGGAGGCATCTACTTCTTGATGGGGCAAGCGGGCCACCCGCCGCCAGCCGACGTCAAGGCGAAGATGGAGGCCAAGAAGTGGGAGTCGCAGACGACGAATAAGGACGAAATTAAAGCCATTCTCACCTCTGCCTTTGCCTTCTTGCGTCAAGCCGACTTGGACACCAGCGACGCCGACCTGGACAAGACTGTCCAAATGTTCGGCAATCAATTCTCGCAACGCCTGGTGTTTATGATTGTGGCAGGCCACTGCGCGGAGCACCTGGGCCAATCCATCGCCTACGCGCGCGTCAACGGCGTGACGCCGCCCTGGAGCAAGCCCGACGCGAAGAACAAGGACTAGCGATAGCGGCGCTTCAGAAACGGCCCCGCGACCGTTCCTTCGACGGAAGGATTTCCAGACACGTCGTCCACCAGCCAGTGAAGACCGTCTCGACGAATTCCTCCGGAAGCTTCTCCTGGCGCATCTCCGTCGCCAGACGCGGGTAGTCATATTCGAGCGGGATGAAGCGGAACGGCTGGTCCCGCTCCTGCGTGTTGAGAAGCGCGTACCAGACGCAGGTGCGCCCGTCGTTGGCCGGACGGCCGAGGGCGCCGACATTCACCACCCGGCGCCCACTCGGCAACTGGCGCTGCCAGTGCAGTCCGGTGTGCGTGCAGAGGAGAACGTCCGCTCCGGCGTCAGCGCACAGCCGCTCCAAGAAGGCATCTGGGGCGGTGGACTCCCAGAGAAACTCATTCTGTTGTCGCGGGGAGCCGTGCACCAACAGCAGCCGCTGCGCCTCTAGCTTGGTGTCAAGCCGCGGCGGAAGCGCGGCCAGCCAGGGCCGGTGCGCGGCCGACGTCTTCTCTAGGGTGTAGGCGTACGAAAGGCGCGCGAAGTGGTTGTCCCGCGGGTCGGTATACCCGCAGCCGCAGTCCTCCCGGGCGTTCCCCACCGCGTCGTCGTAATTTCCCTGCACCAGCTCCACCTTGGCCTGCTGCAACAACTCGATGGAGCGGTCCGGGTGGGGGCCAAAGCCTCCGACGTCGCCGAGGCAAAAGAGGCGCTCGGCTCCGCGGCGCCGCGCATCGGCGAGCGCAGCCTCGAGGGCGAGCCAGTTGTTGTAGATGCCGCCGAAGAAAGCCGCACGCACGCAAGGACCCTCAGGTGTTGCAGCGGAGCCCGTCGAGGACGCACGTCTGACAGGCCGTCCACCCCAGCCGAATGGGCCGGGCCGCCGCGGCCACGCTGGCGCCGAGTCGCGCGCTGCCGTCTTCGACCAGGATGGGGCAGGTGTACACCCCCTGCGCGGTGACGCAGCGCCCGCTGGCGCACAGCAGTGAGGATTCCACCGCCGGCTCGAGGGGGGACTCGGACAACGTTTTTGAGATGCCCGGGCTTCGTCGCACCTCGCGGCCAATGTGAAGCAGGGGGAGGAATTTGACGCGCGGCTGACGGATGCCCAACTCCCGGACGAAGGCGAGGAAGTCGGCGCGCGCTTCGTTGCCTTCCAGCCCCTGCTCATGCTCCACCACCGTGACCACCGGACTGAAGCCGGCTTCGCCCAGCCGACGGAGGGACGCGACAATTTTCTCGAAGGTGCCCCGGCCACGCACCACGTCGTTTTGCCGGGCCGTCATTCCGTCCAGCGAGACGCGGATATCGAGTGCATTTCGGCTGCGCGCGAAGGCGGCGGCCAGCCAGTGCACGGTGGCCTGGTCGAGGAGAATTCCGTTGGTAACGACGGTCAACGCGGCGACGTCCAGCGCCCGCTCAACCAGCGTCTGAATGTCCGGGTGCAGGAAGGGCTCGCCGCCGGTGTAGTAGACGTGCCGCATTCCAGCGTCCCGTCCCTCGTCCAGCGCCCGCTGCACCTCCTCGACTCGCATGACGGGAACCTGGGTGGCTTTGGGCCCGCAGCTGATGAAGCAGTGCGCACACGCGAGGTTGCACAGCGTCCCGGTGACTTGCACCCAAAGCGTCTCCAGCCAGCGGAAGGAAACCGCCGGGCCAGCACCGGCCATTGGCCTGAGGCCCGTCCGTCGGACGTCAAAACTCACCCCGCCTCCACCAGACTGCCTTGCGACATGGGCCAACCCCTGGACGCCCTTTTTGCAATTGCGAAAGCGGGCACCGGTTGGTGGGCAGGTTACTCACGCACCCGGGCTGACGGCGAGGGCCCCCATTCACCCCGCCTTGCAACCAGCCGGCACGGGCTAGCGCCGAGCCTTCAGCCAAGCCACCACCGCTTGGAGGTCCCCCGGCGTTTTGACGGGCTCGAAGCGGGTGGTGGCGGGGTCCCCCCGGGGGACGAGAAGGAAGCGCGCTGGTAAGAGTGGGCGCCCGTCTGGGCGGCGTAACCCAGTGGCCTCAGCCGTCACTTGCTCGAATTGGATGGCTGGCTTTCCGTCCACCTGCTTGCGGACGGCCCGCCAGGGCAAGGGCACCACCTGCGAAAGCCAGGGCTCGAGTCGGAAGCTCATGTTGTTGGTGGAGATGGTGGCGTGCTGGGCGGGGTCGACTTTTTCCACCAGTTGAAGCTGTCCGCGGAGGCGCACCGGCGCCGCGCCGGCATCCAGCTGCCCGTCAGGCGCTCGGCGCGCCGTGACTTCCACCGTCATGGCAGCGCCGCCGGCCAGGTGCTCGCCCAGCACCACCGCGTCCAGGGTGGCGGCCAGGTTGTCGACGTTGGAGAAGTAGAGGTGTCGCACCCCAGCGGCGTGCAGCTGGCCGGCGACGCCCGAGGCGACGAGGGCGCGGAAGACATCTCCATGTCCAGCCGGTGCCAGGGAGGGCGTCCCGTCGGCTTCACGGAAGAGAGAGCCATCCGGTCGAAGGCGCGGCAGGCTGCGCTGCTGGAAGACGTGCACCGGGACGGGGGACGGTTGAGAGGCCAGCGCGGCCCGAATGGCCTGGTCCGTGAGGTGGGACGTCATGAGGGCCACCGCAATCGGACGGCCCGCGCGGGCGCTGGCGTCTGCAACGTCCTGAAGCTTGAAATCCAAAAACGTCTTGCCGTCGACCACCGGCACCAACGCTTTGACGGCACCGCCGAAGCGGGTACCGGCCCCGCCCGCCACCACCAGGGCAGCCACCTGGCCTGCGCCGAGCGCCGCCTCCCCCTGCGCGGCCGCCCGGGCGCCCTCCGGGCTGTCGACCCGCGGAAGGGGCCGCACGTCCTCCGGCAGCGGAGGCTGGAAGGCCTCCGCAGCCGGCGACGCCGAGAATTCGCCGGCGCGGTAGCGCCGGACAAGTTCCTCGAAAAGGCTTGCTTCGTCCGCGACGGCCATGGCTGAGGAGAATGCCACGGAGGTAGGCCCTTCGAGCAGCAACCCGCGCGGCCCTGGGCTACACCCTTGCCCAGGGAAGACATGGAAGAGGGCTCGCACTTGACGGCGTCGCATGGGCCACCCGAGGTGCACGCCGAGGCGCCAGCGCGCGTCAACCTCATTGGCGAGCACACCGACTACGCCGGGGGCTTTGTCCTGCCCTTGCCCCTCTTGCTTGACACCCGCGTCGAGCTGCGCCGGCGCGCAGACTTGCAGGTGGTGGCCCGGACGGGGCTGGGCGGCGGAGAGGAGCTGGCCTACCGCCTCGGCGAGGAGCGTCGAGGCCGCGGCTGGCTCGACTACATCCAGGGCCTGACGGCCGCCCTGCGCCACCGGGGACTTCCGTCGGGCGGCGTTGAGTTGGACATTGCCTCGGAGATTCCGGCCGGAGGTGGCCTGGCCTCCAGTGCCGCGCTGGGGGTGGGGGTGCTGCGGGCGCTTCAGGCAGCCTTCGCCCTCCCGCTGGACCGCCTCGAGGTGGCGCGCCTCGTCCAGGCCTCGGAGCGGGACTTCGTCGGCGCACCGGTGGGATTGATGGACCCACTGGCGGCCAGCTTCGGCACCCCAGGCCGTGCCCTCTTCATCGACACCCGCTCGCTGGCCATGGAAGACGTCGAGCTGCCGGCCGCCCTCGAAGTGGGCGTTTTGCATTCTGGCATCAGTCACCGCAACGCTGGGGGCACCTATGCCCAGCGCCGGCGCGAGGCGGACGCGGCGGCCCAAGCGCTTGGGGTACCCGCCCTCCGGGACGTGACCGACCTCCAGCGTGTCCCAGCGCTCCCGCCCCCGCTGGACCGGCGCGCACGCCACATCGTGACGGAGAATGCCCGCGTGCTGGCCTTCGTCGCCGCGCTGCGCGCGCGAGACTTTGGCGCCCTGGGGCCGCTGTTGAACGCCTCCCACCGCTCGCTGAAAGAGGACTACGAAATGTCCCACCCGGATGTGGACGTCCTGGTCGCCCTGGCCCAGGCTGAACCGGACGTCCTGGGGCCCGGATGACAGGTGGGGGCTGTGGCGGCGCTGTCCTCTTCCTCACCACAGCCGGACGAGCGTACGGCATCGGCATTCGCCTGGTGGACGTCTACCGCGCAACCACAGGACGTCTGGGGTCCCTGCTGGTACCGGCCGCGGGCAGCTGACAGAAGGACGGCCGGTGGCGCTTTGGAAACGGCTGAGGCCCTCCCGTCGCGCTGACGGGGGCTGCGCTAGACTGTCGCCTCAGCGTGGCACCGATTACGCCAGAACCTCGCCCCACTGTGCCTGCGGCGTTCCGCATTCGCCTCGCACGCCGCGGCGACGGGGAGCAGCTGGGCGCGCTTTTCGCCGAGCTTGGACATTCGGGGGCCGGGGACACCAGCACCGTGCATTGGGTGCTCAGCCATCCGGAGATTGAGGTGTACGTCGCCGCCGATGCGCAGGACCGGCCGATTGGGCTGCTTTCGCTGTCCCACCGTCCCCAGCTTCGTCTGTCTGGCCGCGTGGCCACCATTGACGAATTGGTGGTCGCCGCTGCCTGGCGCCAAAGAGGGGCGGCTCGGGCTCTCATGCAACGGGCGCTGGAGCGGGCACGCGTCCTCAGCGTCAAGCGGGTGGAGCTCCAGCTCCGAGTCTGCCCGAGGAGGCCACGGTGGCCTTTTGCGCGGCGATGCATTTTGAGGACGCCGAGCGCGGAGTGGTGGTACGGGCGCCCTAGGGGTGGCCCAGCCCCTTCAAGAGGGGCGCGAGGCCACGGCGTTCTTCAGCCCGAGCAGCCGGGCGCGCAGCTCATCCGCCACGTCGACGAAGCGGACGCCGATGGCCTTGTCCGCCGGACGCACCCAGGCCACCACCCCGTCCACCGGAAGACGCTCTGCGCCGACCACCAGGCTGAGGGCGAGCCGGCGTCCCACCGCGTAGACGGCGCGCGTCCGCAGGCAGAGTCCGCCGAGGGAGAAGTCGAGTGAGTAGGCGCGCAGGACGCGCGCGGCGTGGACGGCGTCGGTGAAGCGCACCTAATTCGAGTGGGAAAGCGCGCCTCGCGCCGGCGCTCGACGGCGGGCGGGGTGTTCAACTCCACCGACGGTCCACGGCCACGCGGGCCGCCAGCCGTGGATTGACGCGGACGCCACGGCGCAGGGGCCGCTGCGCGGCGCGCTCCACCTGGACGATGAGTTTGCGTCCGAAGACTCGGCGGAACAGCGCTGCCTCGTGCCCGGCGTCCCACAACTCCAAGTCCACCGGCTGTCGCGCCCTCAGCTTCACCACCACGGCGCTGGGAAGAAGGCGGCTTGCAGCCGCAGGATGGTTTGCCGGTGGCTCCGGTCCAGCGAATCGGCCAGTCGCAACAGCGTGGCCAGCTTGCGGACCAGGCGCACCTCAGCCGGCTGAAGCCCGTCCATGCCGGAATGGCTCGCGTCTGGTGGACTTCGACGGTGGTAGCGGGCGATGCGCGCCACCAACTCGCGCTCTCGGTCACGGAGGCCAGGAATCTCCGAGTTTTGAATGAGGTAGTAGGTATGCCGGTGGTGGCGGTGTAGCTGACGGCATTGCCAATGTCGTGCAGCACCGAGGCCACCTCCAACAGCGGCCGGGAGGAGGCGGGGAGCCGGTGCAGCGGAGCCAAGTCATCGAAAAGCTGAAGCGCCAGCCGAGTCACCTGGGTGGAATGCGCCTCATCGAATTGGAAGCGTCGGCCGATGAGTAACGCCGCGTCCGCCAGGCTGTGGTCGTCGGACGGCGAGTCAATGCGCCGGACCAGGTCCACCAAGATGCCGTCGCGGAGGCCCCGCTGCACGGCGGTGACGGACTCCAGCCCGAGGTGGTGCACCAGCGACTCGAGGATGATGGCGCCGGCGCAGATAATTTCTGCCGCTGCGGGTCAAACCGTTTGCGGAGCTGCGCGGGGGACATCTCGGCCAGCTCCTCCACGGCCTGGGTAATTTGGCGGGCGGTGGCATGGGCGGTCCCCTCGGCGGCGGCAAAGGCCACCACGGCGTTGATGGTGCCGCTGCTGCCGAGGGCGCTGCGCGGCGTGCGGCGATGCGGCCGGCAGGGATTCGGTGAGCGCCTCGGACGCAAACCCGCGAATCAGCTTCAGCTGCTTGCCGGTGACACCGCGACTGGTGCCGAACAGCTCGGTCAAGCGGACAGCGCCCAGTGCGACACTCCACATGGCGGTGGGATTTTCGCCGGTGGCGGCGGCCACCTCGGTCGAGCCACCGCCAATGTCGACGCAAAGCGAGCGCGCGGAGGGAGGCTTCCCGCGCAGGACCCCGAGGGTGGTGAGGCGCGCTTCCTCCATCCCGGAGATGACTTCCAGCCGCAAGCCGGCCTCGTCGCGGGCGCGCCGGACGATTTCATCGCGGTTCTTGGCCTCGCGGAGCGCGCTGGTGGCCACTGCCCGCACGTCCGCGTGGTAGCGCCGGCACAACGCCCCATAGCGGCGCAGGGTCGACAACAGCCGGTCGGCAACCTCCCGGGGAATGGCGCCGGTCCGAAAGACGCCCTCGCCGGGCCGCACTGGGTCGCGCTCGCTGTGCAGCGACTCCAGAGAGCCGTTGGCCAGCCGGCGCGCCAGCTCCAGCCGCACGGCGTTGGTCCCCACGTCAATGGCAGCCAGCACTGGCTCTGTCAGGGGGATTCGCTTCACTGCACTTCGGGCATTATCAGGCTGTGTCCGACCGCCGGCGAGCCCCAGACTTGCGCCCCCCCGCGCTGTCACCTATTCGTGACCTGACCGTGCCCGAGACCACCGCCACCGGCGACTTGACCGACGCCCGCCTCTTCCTGAATCGGGAGCTGTCCTGGCTGGCCTTCAACGAAAGGGTCCTTCGCGAAGCGCAGACCGCGACGCTCCCGCTTTACGAGCGGATTCGGTTTCTCGCACTTTTTGCCGCCAACCTGGACGAATTCTTCATGGTGCGCGTGGCCGGACTCAAGCAGCAGCTGGCCGGTGGTGTCGCCTCCCCGGAGGCCGACGGGCTGCTTCCCGCCGAGCAGCTGGCCGCCATCTCCGAGCGGGCCCACGGGCTGGTGGCGCAGGTGGGGCCGCTCTGGTCGGGCGACCTCCTCCCCGCCCTCAAAGCGGTCGGCGTTTCGTTGTTGTCCACCGCAAGCCTGGAGCCGGCCTGGCAAGAGGCGGCCAAGGAGCATTTCCACTCGAGTGTTTTCCCGGTGTTGACGCCTCTCGCCGTGGACCCCGGCCACCCCTTTCCCCACCTGAGAAATAAGACGCTCAACATCGCCGCCGTGCTGCGGCGGGTGCCCAGCCGCCGCACCAAGCCTGCGGCGCAGGAAACCGAGCTGGCTGTCGTCCCGGTGCCGAGCGTCATGCCCCGGCTGGTTCCCCTGCCCTCTGCAAACGGACACGCCTACATCCTGCTGGAGGACCTCATCTGCCGCTCCTTGGCGGAGCTCTTCCCAGGCTTCACAGTGGAGCACGCCGCAAGCTTTCGAGTGACACGGAACTGGGACCTCGCGGTGGACGAGGAGGAATCCGAGGACCTTCTCGCCTCCATCCAGGACGACCTCAAGCGCCGCGAGCGGGGAGCCAGCGTCCGGCTAGAGCTCGACGCCGGAGCGCCGGACATCATCGAGCAGGAGCTGAAGAAGGCACTCCACCTCACCGCGGAGGACGTCTACCGGTGCGAAGCGCCGCTGCAGCTGTCGGACTTGGTGGCGCTGGCCGAGCGGGACCCTCGCCCCGAGCTGCGAGTCGAGCCCTTCTCTCCGGCGCTCCCGCACGTCCTCCGGGACTTGAAAAGCCAGTTCCCTGTCTTCGCCCAGCGCGACGTGCTGCTGCACCACCCCTTCGAGTCCTATGACCCGGTGGTGCGTTTCATCGACGAGGCAGCCGACGACCCGGCGGTGCTGGCCATCAAGCAAACCCTCTACCGCCTCAGCGCCGAGAGCCCCATCGCCCAGGCGTTGAGCCGGGCGGCAGAAAACGGCAAGCAAGTGGCGGTGCTGGTGGAGCTCAAGGCCCGACTGGACGAGGCCAACAACATTGCCTGGGCGCGGCGAATGGAGGAGGCCGGCGTCCACGTGGTGTACGGACTGTTCGGCCTGAAGACGCACTGCAAGGTGGCGCTGGTGGTGAGCCGCGAGGCGGGAGGCATTCGCCGGTACGTGCACCTGGGAACCGGGGACTACAACGGCCAGACTGCCCGGCACTACACCGACGTCTCCTTCTTCACCGCCCGGGAGGAGATTGCGGATGACGTCACCGCCCTCTTCAACATGCTGACCGGCTATTCGGTGCCGCCCAAATTCAAGCGGCTGGTGGTGGCGCCCTTCAACCTGGTCGAGCGGCTGCTCCAGCTGATCGAGAGAGAGGCCGACCGGGCGCGAAACGGAGAGCCGGCGCGGATTGTCGCCAAGATGAACAACCTGGTGGACGCCTCCATCATCCGGGGGCTTTACCGGGCCAGCCAAGCGGGGGTCCGCGTGGAACTTTTGGTGCGCGGCATTTGCTGTCTCCGGCCGGGCCTCCCCGGAATCTCCGAGCACATTCGCGTGACGTCGGTGGTCGACCGCTTCTTGGAACACACCCGCCTCTTCGCCTTCGGCGCACGGGAGCGCGCCGAAGTCTTCCTCACCTCGGCGGACTGGATGCCACGCAACTTCCATCGCCGCATCGAAGTGATGGTGCCGGTGGAGGACGTGGGGCTGCGGAGCCGCCTTTTGGACGAGGTGCTGGGGCTCGGCCTTCGCGACACCGCCAAGGCAACGGAGCTGAGGGCGGATGGAAGCTACGTCCAGGTCGCCGCCCATGGCGGCGGCGCCGGCTTCCGAAGCCAGATGGCCGCCCTGGAACTGTGCCGGCGCCACGACGAGCCCAAGCCGGCAGACGCGCGGCTGCGCCACTCGCCTGGTCCCGCCGACTCGCCCGCGCCCCGCAACATCCCGCCAGGCTGACGGCTGGCCAAAGGACACCCCCCCCCAACGGACGGCCAAGCCCGGCTGCCCATCCCCCGTTCCCCTCGCGAGGCGCTCGCGCCCATGCCTCCGGCAATCGACGTCCTTCGCGCCCGGCAAGCCCTTCGCGGCCTTCTGCCCGCCGTCCGCGCGGCCGCCCCCGTCTCGCTGTGCCTGGCAGCGGGGCAACTGATGGGCCGGACCGATGTCGGCCTCGTCATGGCGGTCGGCGCCCGGCGGGTGGCGATTGCCGACCCGCACGGCGAGCCGGCCTCCCGGGGTGCCAATGTGGCGCTTGCCGCCGGGGCGGATGCGGTGGCCGTGTTTCTCGGAACGCTTGCCGGAATCCCTTCCGCTGTCGGCCCTCGGAATGTTTGTCCTCGGCTGGGTGGCCGGGGTGGCAAGAAGCCACCAAGAGGCAGCCGGCCGGCTGGCCGCGGCGCCAGCCGTCCTCTTCGCCCTCGCCCAACTTCTTCCCGGGGACCTGGGCGCAGCGGGTCAACGGGCGCTGGCCGTGGCCGTCGGGGGCGTCGCGGTCCCTCTCCCTTCTCGGATGGCTTCCAGCGGCTGGCTGAAGTGGCGCTGGCGCGGGCGCGGGCGTCGCTGGCGTTGCTTGCTGCAGCGGCCTCCCATCCCGCGGAAGGTAGCCGCTTCGGCCTCCTCCTTGCGGGGACAGTGACGGGGTGCTTATTGGCAGTCCGCGCGCTGGGGGTCCCCCGGGGCAACTGGGTGGTGGTGTCCACGTTGTTGGTGCTGCGGCCGGAGGCCGGCGGGACGCGCCGTCGGGCACTGGAACGGCTGGAGGGAACGCTGCTCGGCTGCGCGCTGGCCGGAGGACTCCTCATCCTGTTGCATTCGGTGGTGCTGACCGACTTGCTGATTTTCCTGTTGCTGGTCGGTTACTTCCGACTCCCACCGGGCTCGCCCTGGGCCCTGGCCTTTTTCACGCCGGCGCTTGTCTTGGGGGTGGGCCGGTCCAGCCCGGCCATTGGCAGTGGGCGCTCAACCGAGCGCTGGACGTCGTGGCCGGCACGCTGGTGGCGCTCGCCGTCGGGCTTCTCTTCGGCGCCCGGGAGCCGCCGGCTGCGTTATAGCGTCAGCTGGTTTGTCTGGAATCCCTTCTGCCCCCCTCGCCGCGCTGCTGCCGCCTCCTCCTCCGCCACCATCGACGGGGACGCCTGTCCTGTCGCGCTTTCTTCAGTACGTCAGTGACGTCGGGCTGTCGCTGTACCCGGCCCAAGAGGAGGCGCTGCTGGAGTTGATGGGGGGAAAGAATCTGGTCCTCAACACCCCCACCGGCTCCGGCAAATCGCTGGTGGCCACCGCCCTCCACTTCAAGGCGCTCGCCGAAGGGAAGACGTCCGTCTACACGACGCCCATTAAGGCCCTGGCCAATGAGAAGTTCTTCGCCCTCTGCCAGCTCTTCGCTCTGTCCCGGGTGGGGATGCTCCACCGGGGATGCTTCCATCAACCGCACGGCACCCATTCTCCGCCGCACCGCCGAGGTGCTGGCCAACATCGCGTTGCGGTTAAGTCGCCCGCATCGACACGGTGGTGATGGACGAATTTCACTACTACGGGGACGCGGAACGCGGCTGGGCCTGGCAGGTTCCGCTGTTGGCGCTGCCCGAGGCCACCTTCCTCCTCATGTCGGCGACGCTGGGGGACACCGCCCAGATTGAGGAAAGCCTGGCCCGCACCACCGGCCGGCCGGTGGCCCGTGTGTCCAGCAGCGAACGCCCGGTGCCTCTCGAATTCCCCTACCGGGAAACGCCGCTGCACGAGACGTTGGAGGAGCTGGTGCATGCCGGAAGGGCACCGGTGTACCTGGTCAACTTCACCCAGCGGGCGGCCAATGAAATGGCCCAGGCACTGACGTCCGTCAACCTCACCACCCGCGAGGAGAAGGAGCGCATTCGGGCCGAGTTGCAGGGCACCCGCTTCGACTCGCCCTTTGGGAAGGACATGCGCCGCTACCTCTCGGTGGGCATCGGCCTCCACCACGCCGGGCTTCTGCCAAAATACCGGTTGGCCTGCGAGAAGCTGGCGCAAACCGGGCTACTAAAGGTAGTGAGCGGCACCGACACCCTGGGGGTGGGGGTCAACATCCCGATTCGCACCGTCCTCTTCAGCCAACTGTGCAAGTACGACGGAGAGAAGACGGCGCTCCTCTCCGCCCGGGACTTCCACCAAATTGCAGGCCGCGCTGGCCGGAAGGGCTTCGACCAGCGCGGCTACGTCGTCGCCCAAGCGCCGGAGCACGTCATTGAAAACCTCCGGCTGGCGCAAAAGTCCGCCGCCGGGAAGAAGGTGGTCCGGGAGCAGCCCCCCGCCCGGGGCTACGTCCCTTGGGAGCGCTCCACCTTTGAGAAGCTGGTGGCCCGGCCGCCGGAGCCACTCGCCTCTCGCTTCGACGTCACCTTCGGGATGCTTCTAACCTGCTTCAAGCAAACCCAGAGGTGCCGGGAGGCGGCGACCGACGGCTGGTGCGGTTGACGCTGGCGAGTCACAGCACCCCCTTCGAAAAGCGGCGGCTTCTGCGCAGGG
>CAVQKE010000001.1:0-753892 GCA_963713045.1 uncultured delta proteobacterium | reverse complement strand
TTCAAGGCCCCGCTGGCCCTCCACCTGGTGGCGTTACCCCAGCCGTCCGAAGAAGCCGCCGTCCCTGGCCCTTTGGCCCTTCCAGCGCCAGCCCGGCGGTGGCCGCCGCACCCGTCGCGGCCCGTGGCGGCAAGACGCGTCGACGCAGTCCTTCAGGCGCCGGTGGACACGGCCGTAGGGAACGAATTTCCCCTCGCCGGGGAAGAGGCGACGGCCACGGCCGCGGAAGGCCCCAGTCCGTCCAGCAGCGTCGGCCCAGGCGCCGCGTCCGGCGGCGAAGGCGGCGACGGGCCGCGGTCGCCCGGCGCCTCCTCACTCCTCGGCGAGTTACACCGCCGGCTGGCAGAGTCGGCGCGCCGTTGCTACCCGGCGGCCGCGCGTCGCTTTCAGCTGCAAGGGGAGGTGCCGGTGCACTTCTGCCTGGACGCCCACGGGGCGGCAACGGCGCTTCGGCTGGAAGGCAGCACCGGCTCGCCGCTGTTGGACGCCTCTGCCCTGGAGTGCGTGGTGCCGGGCGCTGCCCCGCTTCCAGCCCTCCCGGGGTGCTTCCTGGTCCCGGTGCGCTTTGGCGGCTAAGTGCTGCTCAGGGCAGACGGGCGTCAGGGGTCGCCCGCTGCCATGTCACTCCTCAGCGGCCTTCAACGCCGCTGTCTCGGCGGCCTTGCGCAGCTTCAGTTTGCCCGGACCTCCGGTGCCCGGCATGGCATCGGTGCTGGGCCCCGTGTCCACGCCGTTGATGAAGTAGTGGTCCGACGGGCGGAAACGGCGCCCCGCGGCGTGGCGTTGCGCAATTCATTCGGGGCGTCGAGGTCCGCCTGCGGGCGGGAACTTCCAAGGCCCGGGTCGGCCCAGGCCATCTCCTGCATGGCGAACAGCGTCTCGGCCTCGTCGTCCACGTCGGAAGTGGTGCCGGACATGCCGCTGCGCTGGTAGGCGCCGGGCGTGGTGAGGGGGACGTCCAAGCCCGAGGCGGCCAGCTGCCGGCTGTGCGGGGTGACGGAACGGGTGTTGGTGGGCAGGGGCGGCTCGCTGTAGGAATAGCAGCCGGCGGCAACGGCAAGCACCCAGAGGCTCAGCAGGGGAGCGGGCTTCATGGCGAGAGGCTGCATAGCCGAGGCCGGGGCCGTCGGCCAGTGTCCGGAGGCTAGTCCCCGCGCCCGGTGTCCGCGTTGAGGTGGAGGGGCTTTCCCCCCAACAGGTGCAGGTGGAGGTGAAAGACGCTTTGGCCGGAGTCCGGGCCGACGTTGGCCACCACCCGGTAGCCGGACGCCTCCAGGCCCCGCTGGCGGGCGTAGGCGGCCGCGGCGAGAAACAGCTGCCCGGCCTCTGCACGGTCCGCTTCGGTGAGGGTGTTGACGCCTTCCAGGTGCCGCTTGGGGACGAAGAGGACGTGCACCGGAGCTGCCGGGTGAATGTCGTCAAAGCCAATGCACTGCGCGTCCCGGTAGACGACGTTGGCCGGGACTTTTCCTCGACAATTCTGCAGAAGAGGCAGTCCGCCATCCGTCACCCCTTTGGCTGGTTGCCTCCCAACTGTAGCGGCGGCTAGGGGAGACGCCACGAGAAAGCGGCGTCTGGAAGACAGGGGCCGGCCGACAGCTGCGCCAGGACGTAAGGCCCTGCCTCAGCCCGGCACCAGGGCTGGGCGCACGGCATAGCGCAGCGTCAGCACGTAGTTGAATTTGCCTGAATTCCGCGGGGGGCCCGCTTGGGAATAGAGCCGGGCGTCGCGGTGGAAATAGGTGTAGCCCCCGGTCCAGGCCATGTGCAGGGCCTCGACTTTGAGGCCGCACACGTCTGGCAGCGCGCCGGCAAAGCTGAGGAGGCGGTTGACGCCGGCGAAGTCCTGGTAGGCGCTGGCCTGGGGCTTTTCATTTTCGTAAGCGCCGAGGTCCCCGAAAGTAAGCTGGCGGAAGTGCGCGGCCGAGACGGCCGCGGCCAGCAGTGCCGGCGCCACCACCCAGCCCGCCAGGCGCGGGCGGCGGGCGGCCACCCAGCGCGCGGCGGTGTCCATGCCAAGGCCGGCCAAGGCCGCCCAGGCCGGAAGCACGGGGAGAATAAAGCGAAATTCCTTATGGGGCAGAAGCGAGTGGAGGGCGACGAAGGCGGCCACCAGGGCGCACAGCCCCGGTGCCCTCCGGGCGGCCAGCACCGCCCCCGCCGCCAGCACGGCCGTCACCCCGGGCATGGCCCGCCACAGCACCCGGAGGTAGTAGCTGGCGTCCGAGGCGCCCCAGGCGGTGCCGCCGGTCGCCAGCACGCCCGTCACGCCGGGCGGCGCATTCGGGGTGGGGAAGGTGGAGGAGGTTGAAGCGCAGGTTGACGAGTGCCGACTGGAACGGGTGGCCCCAGGTGGCCCAGTCCAACAGGCCCAGCCCCAACGCCGCCACGGCAAACACGCCGGCGGCTTCCAGCGCCGCCCGGCGTTGTCCCGGCCGAGCAACGCCACCAACAGCCCGAGACACAAAACGGCGTCCTGCAGCCGCAGCCAGACGGCCGCGCCGAGGAGGGCCGCTCCCCACAGCCGCCCGCGGCGGGAGGCGTTGGCTGGCCAGGCGGCGGCCAGGCCCAGCGTCACCGGGAGGGCGGAGAGCGGTTCGGACAGCCCGCGCACCGAGAAGTAGATGGCCGGGGCCGCCAACGCCCACAGTGCCCCGGCCGCCGCCGCCGGCAGGGGCTCGGCCCCCAGGACACGGGCCAGCCGCGCCGTGGCCCAGGCGGTGGCCACGCCCACCGCGCCGAAGAGAAGCTTCACCGCCGGGACGTAGACGTTCGGACTGGAGACGCCAAGAAGGCGCAGCGGCGTCCAAAAGGCGGCGACCAAGGCGGGCAACGTCCAGGGCCGGGCCCCGTCCAAAAACTCCCAGGCCACCAGGCCTCGGCCCCACACCAGCCGGTGGGCCGGCTCCAGTGACTGGTAAATCTCGTCGGGCCAGTAAATGCCGGCGTCGGTGAGGGCCAGCCAGGCCCGGAGGGCGCCTCCCACGGCCAGAGCCGTCCAAAGCACAAGCGTGGCCGTGCGCTCGGCAGTCCAGGACGGCGCGGGGGACGAGGCAGGAGGCATGGGGAGGGGGCTCGTGATTAACTCACGGACACCGGCATGGGCTCCATCAAGATTTCCCGGCTGCTGGAGGACAGGGACTTCGGCTTACAGCTCACGCTTGTCGCCGGGGCGGAGGGACTCGACCGGCGCATCACCAGCCCGCGCATCCAAAAGCCAGGGCTGGCCCTGGCTGGCTTCACCGAGCATCTGCACCCGGAGCGCGTGCAGGTGTTTGGGAACACCGAAGTCAGCTACCTGGAGACGCTGACCCTGGAGGAGCAGCAGGCGGCCCTGGAGAAGATTCTCTCCGACACTGAGATTGCCTGTGTGGTGGTCACCAAGGACTTGCCGGCGCCGCCGCCGCTGGTGGAGGCCTGCCAGAAGACCGGCCTGCCGCTGATGAAGACGCCGTTGATGTCGTCCGTCTTCATCGAGAAAGTCAGCGCTTTTCTGGAGGAGGCCCTCACCGAGGCCACCAGCCTTCACGGCGTTTTAATGGACGTCTTTGGGGTGGGCATTCTGCTGCTGGGCAAGAGTGGCATCGGCAAGAGCGAGATTGCGCTGGACCTCATCATGCGCGGCCACCGCCTGGTGGCGGATGACATCGTGGAAGTGTCCCGGCGGCGGGCGGGGACGGTGCATGGCGTGGGCAACCCAGTCATCAAGCACCACATGGAGATTCGCGGTCTCGGCATCATCAACATCAAGGACTTGTTCGGCGTGGCGGCCGTCCGAGACCGGAAGAAGGTGGAGCTGGTCATCGAGTTGGTGGAGTGGGACCCGGAGCAGGAATACGACCGGCTGGGGCTGAAGGACCGCTTCTTCAGCGTCCTGGGGGTGGACTTGCCCCTGGCCACGCTGCCGGTCCGGCCGGGACGCAACCTCACCACGCTGATTGAAGTGGCCTCCCGGAACCACCTCCTCAAGCTGCAGGGGCACCATTCCGCCCGGGACTTCGCCGAGCGGCTGAACCGGGCCATCGCCGCCGGGGCCATGCGTCGGCCGCTGGGGGACGAAGTCGAGTGAGCGAGGACAGTAAGCGGATTGTGGTGCTGACCGGCATGTCCGGCTCAGGCAAAAGCACTGCCATCCGCGCCCTGGAAGACTCGGGCTACTTCTGCATCGACAACCTGCCGGTCCTTTTGCTTCCCCGTCTGACCGAGTTGGCGGAGTTGGGCGGAACCTCCACCCGGCTGGGGCTGGTCATCGATGCCCGGGAGGGCACCATGCTGGCCGAGGCGCCGCGGGTGCTGGCTGACTTGCGTCGGGAAGGCCACCAGGTGGCGGTGCTCTTCCTGGACGCCAGCGACGACAGCCTCCAGCGGCGCTTCAGCGAGACCCGCCGTCGTCACCCACTGGCTCCGGAGGGGACGGTGGCCGAGGGGCTCCACCGGGAGCGGCGGATGCTGCAGGAGCTGCGGCTGATGGCCGACCAGGTGATTGACACCACCGCCCTCACCGTGCACGAGCTGAAGCGCGAAGTGCAGGCCCGCTTTGGCGAAGAGGGGAACGGGCAGCCCAACCTCACCCTTCTGTCCTTCGGCTACCGCTACGGCGTGCCGCCGCAGGCGGACCTCCTGTTTGACGCGCGCTTCTTGCCCAACCCTTTCTTTGTCCCCGAATTGAAGGGCCTCACCGGGTTGGACCGCCGGGTGTCGCAGTACGTGCTGGAGGCCGACGGGGCCGTGGAGTTTCTGGCGCGGGTGGAGTCGCTGTGCGAATTCCTCTTCCCGCGCTACCAACGCGAGGGGAAGGTGTACCTGACGGTGGGTCTTGGCTGCACCGGCGGCAAGCACCGCTCGGTGGCTTTGGCCGAGGAGCTGCTGCGGCGCCTGGGCAAAAGCTTCCCCGGCATCCGCTCCCAGCACCGGGACATCGACAAGGAATGAAAGCCTCCCCCCCGGGGGGGGGGAGGCCCTCCCAATGGAGGGGGTCAGCGGTGCGCCACCTGTTGGCAGGCCACGGGCGCAACTGGCTTGCATGCGTTATGGAATGGGGGTGAAAGCGACTCTTGCGGCGGCCCACTACTGGGAGTAATGGCCGCCCCGGGGTCGGGAAGAGGTGAAGGTATGGTCGGGCTTGTCGTTGCAGCCCATGGACGTCTCGCAGAGGAACTGGTGGCGACCGCCGAGCAAATCGTCGGTCCGATTGCCGAGGTGAAAACCGTCGGCATCGAGCCGGGAAGTACCCCGGACGTCATCCGCCAGAAGATGCGAGATGCGGTCCACCAGCTCGACTCCGGCGAGGGAGTGCTGGTGCTGGCCGACCTCTTTGGCGGGACGCCCTGCAAAGAGTCGCTGATGCTGGTTCAGCGGGAACACCTGGAGGTCCTGGCCGGGGTGAATTTGCCGATGCTTCTCAAGGCGGCCTCGCTTCGCAAGGAGCACTTGCCGCTGCCCGAGCTGGCTGCCACCCTGGCGGAGTACACGCAGAGAAACATCACCTGCGCCTCCGAGCGGCTTCGTGCCGCAGCGGCGCGTGCCGCGGCCTCGGCGCCAGGCAACGTCCCCGGGCACTCCTAAAGGGCCGGGCGTCAGGGAGCCCGCCCAAAAAGGGGCGAAGTGAATGGCGCCGGGCGTCAGGCCGTCTCTCTAGCGTCGGCCCGCGGCGGTCTTTTTTCGCGGGAGGGTGCAGGGTGATTGTTCACGTTCGCATCGACAGCCGGCTCATCCACGGACAGGTGGTGGAGGCCTGGTTGCCGTTGCTGAAGGTGACGAGGGTGGTGGTGGCCGATGACGAGGCCGCCGAAAGTCCGCTGATGCGGGCGGCAATGGGGCTGGCCGTCCCTCCCGGGGTGGAGGTGGACATCTCGCGCCTGGACGAGGTGCCCTTCGCGCGGTTGGACCAAGACAGTGTCCGGACGTTGGTGCTGGTGCGAGACGTGGCGGCGCTGCTGCGGGCGCGGAGCCGCGGCCTGCCGCTGCGACACCTCAACCTGGGCAACGTCCACCATGCGCCGGGACGGCGTCCGGTGTCGGCTTCGGTGTACCTCAGTCCAGACGAAGTCGAGCAGCTGCGGGCGTTGGCGGCCAGCGGCGTGGAAATCGAAGCGCGGGGGGTACCCAGTGACCGGCCCATTGGCTTCGCCGAGATGGCCGAGCGCTTCGAGAAGGGCTAAGCCGCCGCTTCGCCATGGTGGTGCACTGGCAGGATGTCGCCGTTGCTGGCGGCTGGGGTGGCCTTCTCGCACTCGAGCGCCGCGCCTTCTTGCAGGCGATGTTCAGCCGTCCCCTGGTGGCGGCCACCGGCATGGGCCTGTTGTTGGGCGAGCTCGAGACCGGCCTCTACATCGGCATGCTTCTGGAATTGTTTCACCTCGGCTCAGCGGCACTGGGCGCCGCGCTGCCGGAGAATGAAACGCTGGCCGCCTGTGGCACCACCGCCGCCAGTGCCTGCATGGCCACCGGCGAGGGCGGCGGGGGGACTCCGGCCCTGTGGGCGGTGGCGCTGCTGTTGTTTGCCGGCTTGGGCCTCCTCGGACGGGGCGTCGACCGCCGACTCGAAGGCATCTCCTCCGGGCTGGCCGACCGCGCCCTGGAGCTGGCGCGCAAGGGAGAGTTGGAACGGGCGGTGCGGCTGCACGGCTATGGGCCCCTGCCGTACGTCGGGGCCTTTGGCCTTCTGACCGCGGGCTGCGCGGTGCTGGGCTTTGCCCTCAGCCCCCTGGTCCACGCGCTCCCGCTGGAGGCCCTACGCGGACTGGCCTGGGCCTTCCCGGCCATGGCCTGCGTGGCGGCCGCGCTGGCCGCCCGCGGAAGCCATGCCCAGCGCGGCGGCTTGTGGGCGGTGCTGGCCGGCGCCTCGGTGGTGCTGGGCATTCTGGTTTCCGGATGGCTGCGGCGATGAGGGGCTCCCCTTCGGCGCTGCCCCGGGCAGTGCGCTGGCGCGTCTTCCGGCGCTCGCTGTTTCTTCAGGCGAGTTGGAACCCCAAGGGAATGCAAAACCTCGGGCTGGCCTGGGCGCTGTACCCGGCCCTGGAGTGGCTGTACCCCCAGCCGGCTGCCCGCCAGGCCGCCGTCGAGCGGCACTTGAGCCCCTTCAACACCCACCCCTACGTGGCGGCAGCCATTGTGGGCGGCGTGCTGTACCACGAGGAGCGCATTGCCCGGGGGGAGGAGGGGCCGGAGCGGGTGGTGGCCTTCAAGCAGGCGCTGATGGGGCCGCTGGCGGCGCTGGGCGACGGCTTCTTCTGGCTTTCCCTCAAGCCGGCGGTGGGGGCGCTGTGCTGCGCGCTGGTGCCGGCGCTGGGGGCGTGGGCCGCGGTGCTTTTCGTGGTCCTGTACAACAGCGTCCACCTCGCGCTGCGCATCAAGCTGTTCCAACTCGGCGTGACGATGGGGGACCGTCTGGTGGAGGGCATTGCCGAGGAGCACTTGCCACTGTGGGGGGCGCGGCTGCGCGCGGTGTCGGCGTCGTGCGCGGGAGGGATTGCCGCCTGGCTGGCGCTCCAATTCGGAACCCACCAGGGCGGCTGGGCCGGCCCACTGTTGGCGGTGGGCTCGATGGGCTTCGGTGCCCTGTCCTACGGGTTGGTGGCCCGCGGGGTATCCCCCTACGCGCTGCTGGTGGTGGCGGGACTGTTGGCCGGCGTCGCCGGCGCCTTCCTGTAAGCTAACCGGCTCCCCAGCGGGGCCGGTCGGAGGCCGAATGGCGGAAGTGGTGGAAGCCGAATACGAGATTGTGAATGAGCTGGGCCTGCACGCGCGGGCCGCTGCTCAACTCGTCCAGACCACCAACAAGTACCCCTGCGACGTGCAGCTCGAGTGTGAGGGACAAACGGTGAATGGCAAGTCCATCATGGGGGTGCTGATGCTTGCCGCGGCCCAGGGGATGCGCGTGAAAATCACCTGCTCTGGAGAGGGTGCCAAGCAGTGCCTGGAGGAGTTGGGGCGGTTGATTGGCAGCCGCTTCGGAGAAAGTCGATGAGCGAGCAGGCCACCCCGAGCTGCACCATCCACGGAATCGGCGCCAGCCCGGGCTTCAGCCTGGGCCGGGCCTTCGTTCTGGACCGCCGCCGGCTGCGGACGCCCAAGCTGCGCATCTCGCAGCCCGAGGTGGAGCCGGAGCTGATGCGGATGAAGACGGCCATCGACCTGTCGGACCATCAGCTGGCGGAGCTGAAGGAGCAGCTCGAGCGAAGCGACGGCAAGGACCACGCGCTCATCCTCGAGGCGCACCGGCTGATGCTGCGGGACCCGATGCTGCTGGATGAGGTGAACCGGATTATTGCCGCGGACCGCATCAACGCGGAGTGGGCGGTGCGCCGCGTCACCCGGAAGCTGAAGCACGCCTTCGACAACATCGCCGATGAATACTTCCGCGAGCGCCGGGCCGACGTCGACTTCGTCGCCGACCGGGTGGTGCGCAACCTGATGGGCCAGGTGGTGGACGTGGCGGTGGAAGTTCCCGAAGGTTCGGTGGTGGTGGCGCGGGACTTGCCGCCGGCCGATGCCGCGATGTTGGCCCGCACCGGCCGCGTCCTGGCCTTCGTCACCGACGTCGGGAGCCAGACCAGCCACACCGCCATCGTCGCCCGGGCCCGCGCCACGCCGGCGGTGGTCGGCGCGGTGGGCGCCAGTGAGACCATTTCGCCCGGGGACTTGGTGGCGGTGGATGGTACCGGGGGCGTGGTGCTGGTCAATCCCCGGCCGGAGGCGTTGAGGGGCTTCGAGGCTGCACGGGCGCACTGGGCCGAGCTGGAGCAGGAAACGGTCGCCCTGCGCGAGCTGCCCCGCGGTCAGTACCGACGGGGCCCGGGTGCGGCTGCTGGGCAATATTGAATTTTTGGAGGAGTTGCCGGCGCTCCTCGACCACGGCGCTGAGGGCATTGGCTTGTACCGGACGGAGTTTCTCTTCCTCGACCGCACCGAGCCGCCCAGCGAGGACGAGCACTACGCCTGCTACCGCACCGTGCTGGAGGCGATGGGGGGGCGGCCGGTCACCATTCGCACCCTGGACTTGGGGGGGACAAGGTGCCGGGCAGCCGGCGGCCGGAACGTGAGCCCAACCCGGCGATGGGGCTCCGGGCCATCCGCTACTGCCTGTCGCGGCGCGACCTCTTCCGCCCGCAGCTGCGCGCGCTGCTGCGGGCAAGCGTCTACGGGAACCTGCGGGTGATGTTTCCCCTCATCTCCGGAATGTCCGAGCTGCGCGATGCGCGCAGCGAATTGGAATCCTGCCGCAGTGAGCTGGGCCGTGAGGGGGTGCGGGTGGGAGGCCGCTTCCCGGTGGGCATCATGGTGGAGACGCCCAGTGCCGCGTGGCTGGCGGACCGGCTTGCCACCGAGGCCGACTTCTTCAGCATCGGCACCAATGACCTCATCCAATACACCCTGGCCATCGACCGGCAGAACCGGGACGTGGCCTACCTCTACAAGCCGCTGCACCTCTCGGTGCTGCGGGCGCTGGAGCACATTCTCGGCGCGGCCCGGGCGGCCGGTATTCCGGTGTCGATGTGTGGGGAAATGGCCGGGGACCCCCGCTACACGCTGGTGCTTCTGGCGCTCGGGTTGGATGAATTGTCGATGACGGCGCACCAAATTCCCGTCGTCAAGCAGCGCATCCGCAGCCTCAGCCGGGCCGAGGCGCGCAAAGCGCTGGCGGAGGCCATGCGGCTGTCCACCGCCGAGGAGATTGAGCGCTTTCTCGACGAGATGGGGCGCCGAATTGGCTGGACTGAGGCCTCGGCCTGACCGGTCGCTCCAAGGCTGTGCTACACCCAGCAACGGCGCGCGCCCCCCCGGGGGGTGCGCGTGGCCCCCCAGGGTGGTGGGGCCGCCTGGCCGGTATGGTTTTGCAACCCTCCTCCGTCTCTCTTTTGACCGAGCAGCCCGCGGCGACGCCAACCTGGCGGGAGTGGGCGAGCAGTCGGCTGCTTCCGGTGGCGGTGGTGGCCGCGGTGCTGACCGCTGGGCTGGGTTCCCCCTCCGGCGGCACCCACCCTGATGAGCGGCTCTACCTCTCGCTGGCCAACGAGATGGCGCAGCACGGGACCTGGCTGACGCCCACCTTGGAAGGGCAGCCGGACTTCACCAAGCCACCGCTTCTGTACTGGGCCTCAGCCCTGTGCCTGCGCGCCTTCGGTCCGCACCTGTGGGCCGCCCGGCTGCCGGTGGCGCTGTGCGCGCTGCTGCTGGCCCTGGTGGCCGGGCGGCTGGCGCGCCGCTTTGGCGGAGAGGCGGCGTGGGCCCGCGGCGTCCTCCTCTTGGGAACGTCGCTGGGCGTGCTTCGCTATGGCCGTCTGGCGATGATGGACGTTCCTTTGGCGCTGGCCCTGGCGCTGGGCGTCGAGGCGGCCTGGGTGGCCGCGCAGCAGCGGCGGCCCCGGCTGCTTCTCGCCGTGGGGTTGGCAGCCGGCGTCTCGGCGCTGCTGAAGGGGCCGGTTGGACCGCTGCTGATTTTCTCCGTCACGGCGGCGCTGTTGGCAGTGCGTGCGCCGGCGCTGCTGCGCAGCCGTTGGGCGGTGGCGGCGCCAGCGGTGGCGGTGGCGGTGAGCGCCCCGTGGTTTTTGGCGATGGCGGCCAAGCACGGCTGGCCCTTTCTGGAACGCTTCATCCTGGTGGAGAACTTCGGAAAATTCTCCGTGCCCTGGACGCTGACGGCAGAAGGCTGGCTCTTCCTGGTCCTGTTGCTGTTGGCGCTGCCCTGGGTGGGCCTTGTCCAGTGGCGCGCGGCCACGCCCGGCCTGCGGCTGGTGTGCGGCCTGTGGCTGGCTGCGGTGTTGCTCATCTTCTCCCTGCCTGGCCTGAAGCAGTCGCACTACGTGGTGCCCTGCCTGTTGCCGCTGCTGCTGTTGGCCGCCGTTCCGGAGCAGCCGCGCCCGCTGGCCGCCCGGGCCACCGCGGCCCTCTTCGCGCTGTTGGCGGTGGTGCCGCTGCTGGTGCTGCGCGTCCCGTTGCCCAGCGCGGCCCGGCTGGCCCTGTGCGGCATGGGGGTGCTGCTTGGCCTGGCGGCGGTGGCCCTGTGGCGGCTGCGCGTCGATGCCGCGGCGGTGGGTTACGCCGGGGCCGCCGTCTTGGCCCTGGCCCTGGTGCTGCCCGTCGTCAACCCGCCGCCGGTGCCGGCAGCGGCCTGGGCCGCGGCTGGCCAGCGGCCGGTCGTCATCTGGCGCCAGGAACCGGGGCTGTACGAATTGCTCGTCCGCCGGACGGTGCGACGGGTGAATGACGGGGCGGAGACGCAGGCCGCGCTGTCCGAGGGCGCCGCCGTCATTCTCCCGCGGCAGGACTGGGAGGCCCTGCCGGCCACTCAGCGCTCGCAGCTTCAGCCTGTGTTGCGCTGGAAGCGGCTGCGCCCGCGCCTCCTCCCGGGCGAGGCGCTGGCGGCGCTGTTGGCCGGCGAGGAAGGGCCGCTGCAAGAGGAGGCGGTGCTGGTGGTGCCGGGGCCCGGTTTGACGCGCTAATGCCCGCCTGCATAGTGTGCGCGCCTCTTTTTTAGCTGGAGCACAAAGCCATGCCGAGGGACTTCCTCTTTACGTCAGAGTCCGTCACCGAGGGTCACCCGGACAAGGTGGCTGACCAAATCAGCGACGGCATTCTGGATGCCATCATTGCCCAGGACATCCACGGGCGCGTCGCGGTGGAGACGCTGGTGAAGACGGGCCTGTGCGTGGTGGCTGGGGAAGTCACCACCTCGGCCTACGTGGAGATTCCCAGAATTGTGCGCAGCACCATTGTCCGCATTGGCTACACCGACAGCACGATGGGCTTCGACGGCCACACCTGCGGGGTGATGGTGGCCATTGAAGGGCAAAGCCAGGACATCGCTCGCGGGGTGGACAACAACAAAGAACAGGGGGCGGGCGACCAGGGGATGATGTTTGGCTACGCCTGCAATGAGACCGCCGACCTGATGCCGGCGCCCATCCACTACGCGCATGCGCTGACCCGTCGGCTGGCGGAGGTGCGGCGCAAGCTGCACCCCTGGCTTCGTCCGGATGGAAAAAGCCAGGTGACGGTGCAGTACGTGGACGGTCGCCCGGTCCGCATCGACACGGTGGTGGTTTCCACCCAGCATTCCGAGGACGCCTCCAACAAGAAAATTCACGCCGCGGTGATGGAGGACGTCATCGCCAAGGCCATCCCCAGGCGGCTGTTGGACAGAAAGACGCGTTTCCACATCAACCCCACCGGCCGCTTCGTCATCGGCGGGCCGATGGGCGACTCCGGCGTCACTGGACGCAAAATTATTGTGGACACCTACGGAGGAATGGGGCGGCACGGCGGCGGCGCCTTCAGCGGGAAGGACCCCTCCAAGGTGGACCGAAGCGCGGCTTACATGGGCCGCTACATCGCCAAAAACGTCGTCGCCGCCGGACTGGCCGACCGCTGCGAGGTGCAGGTGTCCTACGCCATTGGCGTGGCCGACCCGGTGTCGGTGATGGTGGATACCTTCGGGACGGCGCGGGCGGATGAGGCGCGAATTGCCCAGGCGGTGCGGCGGACGTTTGGCCTCAAGCCGCGAGAAATTATTCAGCATCTGGACTTGCTGCGGCCCATTTACCAGCGCACCGCCTCGGGCGGCCACTTCGGCCGCCAGGACAAGGACTTCACCTGGGAGCGAACCGACATGAAGGACGCTCTGCGGGAAGCCGTCGGCGAGCGGCACCTGCGCGCGGTGGGCGCGTAAGGAAAGCCCCCCCGGAGGGCCCGTTGCAAAGCGCCTCAACCCTGCCCGTGCCCCAGCCTGCCCGGCGTCGCGCAGGGCTGGCCCTCGCCATGTTTCTGCTCGCCGGCCCGGCTGTGGGCTGCTCGCCCGGCGTGCCGGTGTGGTGTGCCGCAGCGCTGACGGATGGTGGGTGCAGTGTCCACGTGGAGGTGCACTGCGGCGGCGGCCCAATCTGTACGCCGGGCAGCGAGCCCGTGCTGGACGCGGGCACCTGCGTTCGGGACGCTGCGGCGGACGTCCTCGGCTGCAGCTGAAGGCCCGGGCCCGGGCGGGGCCCGGCGCCGCAGCCTGCCTCGGCCTTAGGCACCCAACGGCCCGGCGAAGGCCTCGGCCAGAGGCGCCACCACGCGGACCGACACCTCCACCGCCAACAGCAGCCAGAGGAGGACTTGGAAGAGACCAAACAGCAATTCCGGGGACAGGACGCGGAACAGGTGGGCGAATCGCATGGCAGAGACCTCCACTAACCCTTAAAATGGCTAGTTGGTGGTTATATAGCGACGCGGCTTATAACCTGTCAAGCTCAGTTTGTGGGTTATAAGGGAGGTGACTGTGGACCCCTCAACTGCCAAGTTCGAATTCATCGCCGGCCACCCCGCCTTGGACTTCGTCAACACCGTCGGGGGCAAGCGGCTGGTGCAACCCAAAGAAAACCTGTGTCGTCCGGAGGACTTGGTGGCTTGGGGGCGACTGTCCGGCGTTTTCAGTGCTGAGGAGGCGCAGGCGCTCGGCCAACAAGTGGCGGCCCACCCGGCCCAGGCGCAAAAGGCGCTGCGCCGGGCGGTGGCCTTCCGGGAGTCGCTGTTCCAGCTGTTGCTGGCTTCCCACCAAGGGCGTCCGGCGCCCGCCGCGGCCGTGGCCAGCTTGCAGGATGAAGTGCAGAAGGCCCTGGCCGCCCGGCGGCTGGTGCGCACCGAAGCCGGCTACCGCTGGAGTCCTCCAGAAGTCGTGCTGGGGGATTCGGTGGTGCCGCGGCTGTCGCTGGCGGCGGAGGCGCTGTTGACGGGCGGGGCCCTCAGCCGACTGCGGATGTGCGAGGACACCAACGGCTGCGGCTGGCTCTTCTTGGACACCACGCGCAACCACAGCCGGCGCTGGTGCGACATGGCGTCATGCGGAAACAAGCACAAGGCGCGGCGGCACTACGCCCGCGTCCGGGCCCCAGGCTGAACGCTTGCCCGCGCAGGGTGGGCCACGGTACAGGGGGGCGCCACCCACCCCCACCCCGCACCGAAGGACGCCTCCTCCCATGGCCGTGCCAGCGCGCAAAGTTGTCTCTTTGAAGAAGAAGGCCCCTCGGGGCGCCCCCGTCGCCTGCGACGTGAAGGACTTGTCCTTGGCCGAGAAGGGTCGGCTGCGCATCGAATGGGCTGGGCGGAGCATGCCGGTGCTGCACCAGATTAGAGACCGCTTCGCCAAGTCGCGTCCGTTGGAAGGCCTGCGCCTGGTGGCCTGTCTGCACGTCACCACCGAGACCGCCAACCTGGCCCTTGCCCTCCAAGGCGGGCGGCGCGGAGGTCGCGCTGTGCGCCAGTAACCCGCTGTCCACCCAGGACGACGCCGCGGCCTCCCTGGTGGTGGACCACGGCATTTCCGTCTTCGCCATCAAGGGCGAGGACAACGCCACCTATTACCGCCACATCCAGAGTGCCTTGCTCGAGCCGCCCCCAACTCACCATGGACGACGGCGCGGACGTGGTGGGGGTGCTGCACTCCGAGCGCCGAGACCTCTTGCCCGACATCCTCGGCGGGACGGAGGAGACCACCACCGGCGTCATCCGCCTTCGGGCCATGGCCAAGGAGGGCGTGCTGCAGTACCCCATCGTCGCCGTCAACGACGCCCTCACCAAGCACCTCTTCGACAACCGCTACGGCACCGGCCAGTCCACCATCGACGGCATCGTCCGCGCCACCAACCGGCTCCTCGCCGGCAGCGTCTTCGTGGTCGCCGGCTACGGCTGGTGCGGGCGGGGGTCGGCACTGCGCGCCAAGGGGATGGGCGCCGACGTGGTGGTGACGGAAATTGACCCGCTCAAGGCGCTGGAGGCGGTGATGGACGGCTACCGCGTCATGCCGATGAAGGACGCCGCCAAAATTGGCGACTTTTTCTGCACCGTCACCGGCAACATCAACGTCGTCCGGCGCGAGCACTTCGAGTCGATGAAGGACGGCGCCATCGTCGCCAACAGCGGCCACTTCAACGTCGAGTTGGACCTCGAGTCGCTGGCCGCGGTGGCCAAGGACCGCAGCACGGTGAGCGGACTTCGTCGAGCAATTCACCCTGAAGAATGGCCGGCGAATTGTGGTGCTCGGCGAGGGCCGGCTGGTCAATCTGGCCACCGCCGAGGGCCACCCCTCGAGCGTGATGGACATGTCCTTCGCCAACCAGGCGCTGTGCAGCGAGTGGATGGTGAAGCACCACGCCACCCTGGAAAACAAGGTGTACAGCGTGCCGGAGCGCATCGACGCCGAGATCGCCCGCCTCAAGCTGAAGGCGATGGGCGTCCGGGTGGACGTCCTCACCGAGGAGCAGAGCAAGTACCTGGACAGCTGGAAGGGCGGGACGAGCTAAGGCCTTGCCGCTTTAGGGCACCAGCGCCAGGTACTGTTCATAGCGCGTCTGAATCTGGGAGACGTAGCGCACCGGCTCGCTGCCGCGGGCATAGCCATAGCGCGCGCTGCGGAAATACACCGGCTTCTGCAAGTCCAACATCGCCCGCTCGACGTTGTTGAACCAGCGGTTCTTGTCGAGTCCCCGCTCGGCGGCCAGCCGGCGGGCATCGGTGACGTGGCCCAGGCCCACGTTGTAGGCCGCCAGGGCAAAGCGCACCCGCTGCTGCAGCGACAGCTCCGGCTCCAGCTGGGCCATCAACTCCGCCAGGTAGGCGATGCCGGCATGGGTGCACTCCTCCGGGTCGGTCAGGTGGGTGAAGCCGAGGCTTCTGGCGGTGCGGGGAGAATTCTGTAACAGGCCGACCGCGCCCTCGGGACTTCTGGCCCGCGGGTCGAAGTGGCTCTCCTGGTAGGCCTGGGCAGCAGTCAGCCGCCAGTCAAAGCCATAGCGCGGCGCCAGCTTCTGGAAAATGGTGTCGAAGGGCGACACCGCCCCCTTCACCTCGCCATGCTGGACGGTGGCGTCGGGCGGCAACTCGAAAACATGCCGCCAGGCGAGATTGAATTCCAACCCACGGGCCGCCTGCTTGACAAAGGCATTCACCGCGGCGAGCAGCTTCGGGTTTCCCACCCGAACCGCGAAGGCAATGTCCTTCTTGGTGTCCGCCTCCAGCGGCAGGGCCCCGACGACGTCCTGGCGCCAGGTGAGCTCGGCCTGGAGAATGTGGCTGTCGGCCACGGTGAGGTCGGCCGCTCCGGTGGCCACCGCGTCGATGAGGTCTTCCGTCTCGACGTCCTCCGCCACTTTCACCACCGTGAAGCCGAGCTGCGGCTGAAGTCGCGCCAGGGTGCGTGCGTAGCTGGACCCAGGCCGCACGCTGATGCGGCGGCCCTTCAGCTCCGCCAGGCTGGTCAACCGCCTTTCATTCACCCGCTGCACCACCATCTCCTGCACTTGAAGGTAGGGGCGGCTGAAGTCCACCAGCCGCGCTCGGTCCGGGCTCACCGTGTACGAGGCGGCGATGACGTCCCCGCGGCCCTCCAGCAGCCAAGGCACCAGCTGGTCGTGTGCCGGAGGCACCACCATCGCCAGGCGCACCTTCAGCTGGTTGGCCAACAGCGAGGCCAATTCATAATCAAAGCCCCGCGGCAGACCGCGCTCGAGGAAATAGCTGACGGCGTTGTTGCGGGTCAGGACGCGCAGCTCGCCGCGCTTGACAATGTCGTCCAAGTCCGAGGTGAAGCGCCGGGTGGCGTGGGACACCAGCCCCTTTTCCAAGAGGAAGCTGTCCAGGGCGGCTCGCAGGGCGTGGGCCGACAGCCGCACCGCCCAGGCGGCCGACTGTCGGTCGGCCAGCGCGAAGAGTTGCTGCAGCCCACCGTTGTAGGATTCAAAGCGCTCCAGCTCGGCCGAGTTGGCCACGGCCAGCGCGCGCTCGCCCCGGCTCACTTCATAGAGGAGGGGCTCGGCGTCGTTCAGCCCCCGCACCGCATCCACCACCAGAGCCGGGACAGAGGCTTTGACGCCTTCCACTGCCTCTTGAGCGGCCGAACCGGCCACCACCGAAACCTTCCGTCCGGCCAATTCTGAAGCGCGGCTGGGAAGGCCCTGGGCCCCCTTGGCGCCGACCAGCACCTCACTCACCACCCGCAAGGGCTGGGTAAAGGCCACCCGCGCGGCGTCGGCCCGGGTGACGGTTAAGCCCACCGCCACCACGTCGCCCTTGCCGGCCAGCAGCGCCGGAATGAGAGCGTCCATCCTTTCGCACGGGACTTCCTCCACCTTCAACCCGTGGCGCTCAGCAAATTGCTGCACCAGCTGGCTGTCGGAGAAGCCCGCTTCGCTGCGCGGAAGCTCGCTTTGCGTTTCCGCCAGCACCAGCACCCGCAGCGTCCCGCGCATCTGCACCGCGGCCAAGTCCTCGTCGGCACCCCAGGCCAGCGCTGGGGACAGGACCGCAACGGCCAACCCGAGCGGCCCGGTCACCGCCGCGAAAACTCGCATCGGCCAGCGCCAAGAAGCCATCGGCGGGGCCGCACCCTAGCACCGCCTCTGGCGCCGCCAATGCGCCGCCCTGCCCCCCCAGGGGTGCGGGCCGTCCCGATGGGGGGTTTCCTTTCACCCTTGCTTGGGGATGGCGCTTTGCGCAATGAGGTGCGGCCTCACATGGGACTCCTCCGCGCCATCGTCCTGGGTGTCGTCCAGGGCGTCACTGAGTTTCTGCCCATCAGCTCCACCGCCCATCTTCGCATCGTGCCTGAGTTGCTGGGCTGGCCAGACGCCGGCGCGGCCTACACGGCGATGATTCAGCTCGGCACGGTGGCGGCGGTGGTGGTGTATTTCTGGGGCGATTTGGTTCGCCTCACCCGGGCCTTTTTCCAGGGGCTTCTGCACGGCACCCCATTTGCCACCCAGGACGCCCGGGTGGCCTGGTTTGTCCTGGTGGGGACGCTGCCGGTCGCCGTCCTCGGCCTGTCCTTCAAACACGACATTGAGACGTCGTTACGTTCTCTGTACGTCATCGCCTGGGCGATGGTGGGCCTGGCGCTGGTCCTTCTGTTGGCCGAGCGGATGGCGCGGCACACGCGGACGCTCGCCGACATGCGGTGGCCCGACGCCATCGTCATCGGCCTGTGCCAGGCGTTGGCCCTCATTCCCGGCTCCAGTCGCTCGGGCACCACCCTCACCGGCGGCCTCGCCCTGGGCTTTCGCCGGGAGGACGCCGCCCGCTATTCCTTCCTCCTCAGTGTCCCGGCCACCGCCGCCGCCGGACTGTTTGAGATGCGCCACCTGGTCCGCAGCGGGGAGCCTTTCACCGGCCCGGACGTGCTGGTGGGGACGGCGGTGGCCTTCGTCACCGGACTGCTCTCCATCGCCTGGCTGTTGCGTTACCTGCGGACGCAGTCGACCGCCGTCTTCATTGTCTACCGTCTCCTCCTTGGCGGGCTGCTCCTGGTGCTGCTGGCCACCGGCCGGCTCAGCCCCCAGCCGGAGGCCGCCCCGGCGGCGCTGGCCGCCCTGGCGCTGCCTTTGCCGGCACCGGGCAGCCAGTAGCGAATGCCCGTGGAGCCCCTCTTCGAAGAGCTTGCCGCCCGTCTGCGTGAGCACCCCGGCCAGCCCCTGGACTGGCCGGAAGGGGGGTTGCGCGAAGCGGCGGTGATGGTGCCTCTTTGCTGGAGCGCCGGAACGCCCAGCATCCTTTTCACCCGGCGGCCGAAGACGATGCGTCGGCACGGGGGCCAAATTTCCTTCCCCGGCGGGGTGAGAGACGCCTCCGACGCCACCCCGTTGCACACCGCGCTGCGGGAGTTGCAGGAGGAGCTGGCGGTCCGCGCCGAGGACGTCCAGGTGCTGGGCATGCTGGATGAGATTCCCACCATCACCGAATTTCGCGTCACCCCCTTCGTCGGACGCCTGCTGCCCGGCGTCGTCCTTCGGCCCAACCCCAGCGAGATTGCCGAAGTCCTGGAAGTGCCGCTGTGGGCCCTCCTTCAGCCTTCCCGTCAGCGGGTGGAGCGCCACCGCATTCGCGGTGTCGAGCGCGACGTCTTCTTCTTCGAATACGCCGGACACACCATTTGGGGTGTGACCGGCCGTATTTTGCGGAACCTGTTGGACCAGTCGGCGGAGCTGCCCGCCTGGAAGGAACTGCGTCGACCATGAAACTGTACCCGGTGGTGGTGGCGGGCGGTTCGGGAACGCGCTTTTGGCCCCTCTCGCGGGTGGGCCGTCCCAAGCAGTTTCTGCCACTCGTCTCCTCGAAGCCCCTCCTCGTGGAGACGCTTCAGCGCCTGAAGGGCTTGGCCACCCCCGCCCAGACGTATGTGGTGTGTGGCAAGAGCCACGCCCCGCTGGTGCGGAAACTGTGCCCCGCGCTTCCGCCCAACACGTGCTGGTGGAGCCAGCGGCGCGAAATACCGGACCGGCCATCGCCCTGGCGACTTGGGTGATTGGCGCCATTGACCCCGAGGCGGTGCTGGCGGTGCTGCCCTCGGACCACCATGTGGCCGACCGGCGAGAGTTTCGCGCCGTGCTGCAGCGGGCAGCCAAGGTTGCCCGGACGGGGCAACTGGTGACGGTGGGCATCCAGCCCACCCGGCCGGAAACGGGCTACGGCTACATCCGGCTCGGGACGCCACTCAGCGAAGGCGCCTTCCGGGTGCAGGCCTTCGTCGAAAAGCCGGACCCGCTGACTGCCGCCGAGTACGTGAATTCCAAGGAATACCTGTGGAACGGCGGAATGTTCGTCTTCACCGCGCGGGCCATGCAGGAGGCCTTCGGCCGCTACCTGCCCCAGGTGGCCGAGGCCATGGACCGGCTGGCCCCCCGGATTGGCAAGCGCGGGTTCGCGAAGGCCCTGGCCCGTGTCTTCCCGCGCTTTCCCTCGGTGTCGGTGGACTACGCGGTGATGGAGAAGGCGCGCAACATCGCGGTCGTCCCGGGGGACTTCGGTTGGTCCGACGTCGGCAGCTTCGCCGCCCTGGCCGAAGTCCGTCCCCAGGACGCCAACGGCAACGTGGTGGTGGGAGAGTCCACCGTGGTGCTGGATTCGGCAGGATGCGTGGTGCTGGGGACGGCCCGCACGTTGGTGGTGCTGGGGATGCGCGACACGGTGGTGGTAGATGCGGGCGACGCGGTGCTGGTCCTCCCGCGCGAGCGAAGCCAGGACGTCCGTCAGGTGGTTGAGGCGCTCAAGCTCAAGCGCATGACGCGGGCCCTCTAAAGCGAGAGAACCATGCATTCACACATTTTTCGCGAGTACGACATCCGCGGGCTGGTGGACACGGACCTCACCGACGCGCTGGTGGAGAAGCTGGGTCGAGGCCTGGGTACCGTCATCCGCCGCAAGGGCGGTCACAGCGCCACGGTGGGCCGGGACTGCCGAGCCAGCAGCCCCCGGTTTCGCGATGCACTGTGCGCGGGGCTGCTGGCCACCGGCCTCGACGTCCTGGACGTGGGCGTGGTGCCCACCCCCCTCACCTACTTTGCTGCCAACACCCTGCCGGTGGACGGCCTCGCGATGATTACCGGGAGCCACAACCCGCCGGAGTACAACGGCTTCAAAGTCGGCCACGGACGCACCACGCTGTTTGGGCATGAAATTCAGGCCCTGCGCCAGCTGATGGAGGCGGAGGACTTTGAGAGTGGCCGCAGTGGAAAGCGGACCGACTTCGACATTGTGACGCCCTATGTGCACTTCATCCGCCAGACGGTCCACATGGGACGCAGCATGCGGGTCGTCATCGACGCGGGAAATGGCACCGGCGGCGAAGTGGCGGTGCCGCTGTTCCGCAGCATGGGCTTCGAGGTGGTTCCCCTCTTCTGTGAGATGGACGCCCGCTTTCCGAACCACCACCCCGACCCGACGGTGCCAGCCAACCTCCAGGACCTCATCGCCGCCGTGCGCCGGGAGAAGGCCGAGGTGGGGATTGCCTACGACGGCGACGCCGACCGGATTGGCGTCATCGACGACCAGGGGCAGGTGCTGTGGGGCGACCAACTGATGATTCTTTTTGCCCGCAGCGTCCTGGCCGAGGTTCCCGGAAGCGCCATTGTCGGCGAGGTGAAATGCAGCGCGACGCTGTACGAGGACATCGCGCGGCGGGGCGGAAGGCCCATCATGTGGAAGGCCGGGCACAGCCTCATCAAGGCGAAGATGAAGGAGACGGACGCCCAGCTGGCCGGGGAGATGAGCGGCCACATCTTCTTCAAGCACCGCTACTTCGGCTTCGACGACGCCGTCTACGCCACCGCCCGTCTGCTGGAGATTTTGACGCATACCGACCGCCCGTTGAGCCACCTCTTGGCCGACGTGCCGAAGACCTACGCCAGCCCGGAGATTCGCTTCGACGTCCCGGAGGAGAAGAAGTTTGCCCTGGTCCGGCGGGCCACCGAACTGCTGCGCACCGCCGGGCATGACATCATCGAGGTGGACGGGGTGCGGGTGACCTTCTCCGACGGCTGGGGGCTGATTCGCGCCTCCAACACCCAGCCGCTGTTGGTGCTGCGGTTTGAAGCCCGGACCGAGGCGCGGCTGGCCGAAATCCAGAAACTGATTGAATCCACGGTGGCGCGCGCCCAGCGAGAACTCGGCGGCTCCAGTGCGGCTGGACTAGGCTAGCGTGGATGGAGCAGCCGGAGCCTGTCGCCACCCCGCTGGTCGGCCTCATCCTCGGCAGTAAGAGTGACTGGGAATACCTTCAGCCCGCGGCCAAGGTGCTGACCGAACTGGGGGTGGCCTTCGAGGCCAAGGTGGTCTCGGCCCACCGGACGCCGGACGACATGTTTGCCTATGCCGAGAGCGCCGAGGAGCGGGGCCTGTTGGTCATCATCGCCGCCGCTGGGGGGGCGGCCCACTTGCCCGGCATGGTGGCGGCCAAGACGCTGATTCCGGTGCTGGGCGTGCCCGTCCCGGCCACCGCGCTCAATGGGCTGGACGCGCTCCTCTCCATCGTCCAAATGCCGAAAGGCGTCCCGGTGGGGACGCTGGCCATCGGCAAGCCCGGTGCGGCCAACGCCGGCCTGTTGGCCTCGGAGATTGTGGCCCTGCAGCATCCGGAAGTCCGCGAGCGGCTCCGGGCCTGGCGTGAAGCGCGTGCCCGGGAGGCCCGCGAGAGCGACCTTTCATGAGCCCCATTCTCCCGGGAAGCACGCTGGGCATTCTCGGCGGCGGACAACTGGGAAGAATGACGGCCATGGCCGCGCGCTCCCTCGGCTACCACCTGGCGGCGGTGGACCCGGACCCCTCCTGCGCGGCGCGCTTCGTCGTGGAAAGCTGCATCACCGCTTCCTTCGACGACGTCGAGGCGGCTCGCCAGCTGGCGCGCCAGAGCCAAGTGGTCACCGTGGAGATTGAGAAAATTTCCGTGGACGCGCTGCGCGCCGTCCAAGCGTTGACGCCGATGCGGCCTGGGCCCGAGGTCCTGTTCACCATTCAGGACCGCGCCCGGCAGAAGGACTGGCTTTCTGCCCACGGCTTTCCGGTGGGCCCTTACCGAAAGGCCGCCTCGGAGGCGTCGGTGGTGTCCGCGCTGCAGGCCCTGGGGGGGAAGGCCTACGTCAAGTCCACCCGCGGCGGCTATGACGGCCGAGGCCAGGCGGTGGTGCGCTCCGAAGCGGACGTCCCGGCTGCCTGGGCCACCTTGGGCGGCGGCCCGGTGGTGGTGGAGCAAGCGCTGGCGCTGCGCCAGGAGTTGTCGGTGCTGGTGGCTCGCCGGCCCTCCGGGGAGTGCCGGGCCTACCCGCCGGCGCTCAACCACCATGTGCGGGGCATTCTTGAGTGGAGCGTCCTTCCCGGTCCCTTCTCAGCCCAGCTGTCCCGTGCCGCCGAGGAGACGACGACGGCCATCGCCGAGGCGCTGGGGGTGGAGGGCCTTTTGGTGGCTGAATTCTTCTGCACCGAAGACGGGCAGCTGCTGGTCAACGAATTGGCCCCCCGCCCCCACAACACCTTCCACACCACCGAGGTGGCCTGTGCCACCAGCCAATTCGAGCAAGTGACCCGCGCCGTGTGCGACTTGCCGCTCGGTTCCACCGAAGTGCTGGCGCCGGCCGCCATCGTCAACCTCCTCGGAGAGTTGTGGCTGATGCCCGAGCCGCCGCACTTCGACGCCGCGCTGTCTCTCTCTGGCGTCAGTGTGCACCTGTACGGCAAGCGCGTGGCGCGTCCGGGCCGAAAAATGGGCCACCTCTCGGCCATTGCCGCCTCCCCCGAGGAGGCGCTGCGCAAAGTCCAGGAGGCCCGCCGAAGGCTGGGCGGAGGGGCCGGCTAACGCCCAGCGGTTACTGCACCGTCCGGCTGAACGCGGGCCTTCAGCATCGGCGCAAAGGCGCTCCGGTAACGAAGGGCCAGAAACACCTCCAACACCACCACCACCGTGGCCAGGGCGAGGCCGCCCGGGAGGAGGAAGGCGTGGAAGGCGAAAATATTCACCACAATCGGGGCCAGTAGGGTGAGTGCCAGCGGGACGAAGCGCCCCGTCAACAGCAAGAATCCGCTTGCCGTCTCCACGGTTTTTAAAAGCGGGAAGAAGTACCCAGTGGCCAGCAGCGCGCCGGCGAACGCCCCGGCTGCCGGCGGTGGCGCCGGCTGGGGGATGAAGTGAAAGAAGCCGTTGAGGCCGAAGACGAAGAAGATGAGCCCCAGCAAAATGCGAGCGACGAGGGTCAGGATGCGCATGCCGGGCCTCCTAACGCCGCGGACGCGGTGGGACAATTTCGCCCAGGGGATAGACTGTTGCCCCTGTGACAACACCGGATTTGAATCATCTGGCGGTCTTCGTTCGGGTGGTGGAAGCGGGCAGCTTCACCGCGGCGGCGGCGGCGCTCGCCCTGCCCAAGTCGAGCGTCAGCCGCAGCGTGGCCCGCCTCGAAGGGGAGCTCGGCGTGCGCCTCCTGCAGCGCACCACCCGAAGCCTGCACCTGACCGATGCCGGGCATGCCTACTACCAGCAGGTGGCGCGCGCGCTGTCCGGCCTGGACGAGGCGCAGGCGGCGGTGTCCGAGATGCAAGCCAAACCGCGAGGGTTGGTGCGCGTCACCGCGCCGGTCGACGTTGGCGTGAATATGCTGGCCGGCCTGGTGGCGCGTTTCGTCCGCCAAAACCCGGACATCCAGGTGGAGATGGTCCTCACCGGGCGCGTCCTCAACCTGGTGGAGGAGGGCGTGGACTTGGCGGTGCGCGCCGGGAAGCTGGATGACTCCTCGCTGATGGCGCGCCGGGTGGGGATGGTGGAAGCGCGGCTGTTGGCGGCGCCGGGTTACCTGCGCCGTCGGGGGACGCCGAAGCGTGTGGCCGACCTCGCCAGCCACGACTGCGTCCTCTTCCGCGCCCGGCGCGGGCGGGCCAGCTTGGAATTGACCGGCCCCCACGGGGTGGAAACCGTCGACGTCCAAGGCCGCGTGTCGGCCGACGACTTCGCCTTCGTTCGACAGATGCTGCTGGCCGGAAGCGGCATTGGACTGGTCCCGTGGACCACCTGTGCCTCGGACATTGAAAGGGGCCGGCTGGTGCAGGTCCTGCCGGACTACACCCATCCCGGAGGCGCGCTCCACGTCGTCTACCCCTCCGCCCGCTTCGTCCCGCAGCGGGTGGCGCTGCTGCGGGACTTTCTGGTGCAAGGCCTCATCCAGTCGAGCAGCAGCTGCACCGCACGTGACCCAAAGCGAAAGCGGAGGCTTCGCGGCGAAGTCACTGGTTGAGGGCGAAGGTGTAGGTGTAGCGCAAGTCGGTGGCGACCGGCTTTCCAGCCTTGGTGGCCGGCTTGAAGCGCGCCCGAAGGACGGCGCCCTGGGCGGCTTCGTTGAGGCCGTGGCCCGGGCCGGACACCACCCGCGCCGCGCTGACGCGCCCATCGGCGTCCACCGTAATTTCCAGGACCACCTGGCCTTCAATCCCCAGTTTCCGCGCCGGGGCGGGGTAGACGTCCTCCCCGTTAATCTCCTCCAACAGCTCGGGCTGGGTGTCCACCAGGTACAGCGGCGCGTAGCCTGGCCGGACGCTGCTGGGCGCCGTCGCGGGCACGTTGGGCCGTCCCATCAGCGTGTTTCCCACCGGGACAGCCACCGTGGCCGCGGCGGTGGTCGACTCGAGGGTGAGGCCGACCACCACCGGCGGGGGTGGGCCCGGGGCCGGCGGGGCGGTGTCGTTGGGCGGGGGGGCCTTCGCCCGGGCCGGCGTCCTTGGGGCGAGGGCCGAGGCCTTCGGGCGAAAGCGCGGCTCGGTGTGGGGCGGCGGCTCCGCGGGGTGCGGCCGCGGTGGCTCCACCTCCACCACCACCACTTCCGAAGGCCGCGGCCCAAGGGGAAAGGGTGAAGGCTTGGCGCGCGCGGCCAGCACCAGGCCCAAGGCGTGCAGGCCGAGAGAGGCTGCAAGAAAGAGCCACAGCCAGTTCCGCCGCAGCGGTGCGGCGAGCGGCACCACGGCTGCAGTCACGGCGCTCCGGGGCCTCCCGCAGCGCGGGAGCGCGCGTCCTTTTCAATGTTGAGGGCGAAGCGGGACACCCCCTCGCCTTTCACCACGTCGATGAGGTGCATCACCTCGCCGTAGGGGAGGGCTTGGTCCGCGCTGAGGATGGCGCGCGTCTCGGCGTCCCGCTTCACGCTGTCGGCGACCTTCACCCGCAGCTGTGCCTCGGACACTTCCTCCCCATCGAGGAAGAGGCGGCCCTGTCGGTCCATCACCACCGCCAACAGGCCCTGCACCGTTTCGCCGGCATTGGCCGCCTTGGGGAGGTCCACCTCCATTGTCTCGCGGACGATGAAGTTGGCCGTCACCATGAAAATGATGAGCAGCACCAACACCACGTCCACCAAGGGGGTGACGTTGATGCCGGTAATCTCATCGTCACCGCTGTCTTGAAGCTGCGCCGCCATCAGCTGCCCTTGGCCACGCCAGAAGCCGCCCGGCCCGGTTGGGCTGCCTCGGCCTGGGCCCGCATCGCGCCCACCAGGGCATAGCCCAGCGCTTGGCTCCGGTTGACCAGCGTCTTCAACCAGCGGGTGAAGCCGTTGTAGGCCACCACCGCGGGGATGGCGACGCCCAGGCCCACCGCAGTCGCCACCAGCGCCTCGGAGATGCCGGCCATCACCGTCTGTTGGATGGCGCTGCCCTTCAGCGCGACCGCGCCCAAGTCGTTGAAGGCCTTGATGATGCCCAGCACCGTCCCGAAGAGTCCGACGAAGGGGGCGTTGCTTCCCAGGGTGCCGAGGAAGGAGAGAAACCTCTCATAGCGTGCCCGTTCGCGGGCCAGCACGCTGAGCATGACTTCCTCCACCGTGTCCGCGCCCTGAGAAGCCGCTCCCAACATTTCCCGCACCACCACCGCCTCCATCCCCGTCTGCCCTTCCAGCGCTCGGGCCGCCCGGTCCAATTCCCCCTGCGCCAGCCAGTCGGCCAGTTGCTCGCCGTGGCGCAAGCGCTGCGAGCTGAAGAAGACCGCCCGCTCCAGCATGACTGCGAAGGACACCACCGAGAGCGCCACCAACAGCCACAGCACCCACTCGGCGGAGCCGAGGGTCAGCCTCAGCAGCTTGCTCGTGAGCCATCCGAGCGAGGAGCCTTGCACCTGCGCCCACACCAACCAGGAAACATTCATGAGCGGCCCTTAGTAGTCGCGTGACCAGACCGCGTCCAGCGAGCCAGCGTTGGCGTCTCCATATTCAAGCTGCAAGCTCCACCGGCGGAGAAAACGGTACTCGACCCGGATGGCGTTGGCATTTTGGTAGCGGAAGGGGTCCGCGTTGGTACGCGCTTGGTAGCCAATGTAGATGTCATCGTTGAGGTACTTCCCCGCCTCCAGCCGGGTCTGGTTGACGCCGCGTTCATCACTGCCCACCTCGACCGACAGCACGTCGATGGGCAGCGCCACCCCGACGGCCGTCTTCAGCTGGGTGGCAGCCCAAGAACCCAAAACGGAGGCCCCGGCTTCCCCACCGCCGACGCTGGTGCTGCTGCCGAGGCTACTTTGGGTCAGCGACGTCCGTCCGGTGGCAAGCAGCGTGTAGATTTCTGTTTCCGACATCGGCGGCTCGCTCGATGGCGTCAGCTTGGCGTTGCTGATTTCCCCCGAGAGGTGCATGTACACCTTGGCCTGGCTGAGGACGCTGCTGTAGACGCCCGTCACATCCAGCAGCCCCTGTTGCGGAAGGCCGGCGAAGCGCACCTGGCCACCAGACTGCACCTCGAAGCGGCGCCCCCAGACGTCGCCCCGGCCCTGCAGCAGGCGCACCTCACCGTGGATGTCCGTCTGCCCTCCCAAGGCCACGGTGAAGGGGTTGGACAGCGTCAGCTCCAGCGTGACGTCCTTGCTCCGCACCCACACCGGCTGGGGCGTCTGCAGGGACAGCCGGAGGAAGACGCCCTCCGCGGAGGAGGCACCCGGGCTCGCGGCCCCCGTGCGGCGCCGCGGGTCCAACGCCAGCGCGCGAAGTGCCTTGCCAGCGTCGAGGGGCACCCCGTTGCGGGTGAGGATGACGTCCGGCGGCGGGTTCAAGTCCTGGAGGTTTTTGCGTCGCACTTCGGGAAGCTGCACCTCGACCTGCGAGAGGACGACCGGCCGCAAGTCCAATTCCCAGGGCCGCGCCAGGCCGTGTAACTCCGCCGACAGCGTCGCGATGCACCACAGCTGGTCGTCCAGGACGACGGGAAAGTCCTTGGCGCGCAGCGTGCCGGACAGCTGGAAGCCCTCCGCGGCTCGCTCCCCTTGCAGCTGTAGCGCGACGGTGCCGCCCTGCACCCGGGTGAACAATTCCTCAATGGAGAAGCGCTGGTTGGTGGCCGAGGCCCGCAGCTGGATGTCCTGGTACAGCCCGAAGCCGATGATGCCCAGTGCTCCGTCCTTCCACGCCACGCTGCCTTGCAGCTGCGGGCGTCCCAGCGTGCCGTCGGCCTGTGCCTCCAGCTGTAGTTGGCCGCTGATGCTGCGCAGCGACGGAATGAAGGCGGCCACGAAGTCCGGCTCGAAGCGCACCGAATGCAGCTTCGCCTGAAGGGGTGCCTCAAAAAGGTGAAGGCCCCGCCGGAGGCTGGGCAGGCCCAGGTCCAGATGCACGGTGCCGTCGATGTCGAGCGTTCCGCCGCTGGCCGATTGCAGCTGGACCGCCACCGCGCCCTGGCCGTCGGCGTAGCGTGCCTTGGCCTTCCCTTCGAAGTGGGCGCCGCCGCTCGGCCCGAGGTTGGTGGCCTGAAGGGTGGCCGTCAGGGTCGGGGCCAACAACGTCCCTTTGCCCTCAAACTGCACCTGCAGCTTCCCGTCCAGCTGGCGCCGGTCGCGCCGCAAGCGGTTGACGTTGAAGGGCATCTCTCTCAGGTTGAAGGGACCGACATCGCCCTGCAGCGAGAGTCCAGCCTCGGCCAGCGCCTCCGGCGAGGCACCGGCGACCAGCCGGGCCAGCGGCGCCTCCACCCGCAGCTGGACGCTGCCCTTCTCTTCATCCGGGCCGACCAAGCTGAGGCGTGCCTGCACCGTTTCGGCGGCCTGCACGCTGAGGTGGACGTCCAGCACCGGCCAGGGTGGAAGGGCCAGCGCGTGCACCTCGACATCCGCCGTGCCCCGGGGCGCGCCCAGCGTGCCGCTGGCCGACACTGCCAGCTGGGCCACGCCCTGGAGGTCCGCTGAGACAAGCTTCGCCTGGTGCAGCGTCGCAAGCCGCAGGCCCGAGGCGTGGACGTCTGCCTGGACGGGCAGCGTCCGCCAGCCCTCCCAGGTGCGTCGCCGGAGCAGCAGCTGGGTGCTGGTCGAGGCCAGGGAAACTTGGGCCTGGACGTCGCCCTGCAGCGCCTTGGCCGACAGCGTCGCCGTCACCGGCGTTTCCGCGTCCCCCTGCAACCTCAGCGTCCCCTCGGCCGCGCTCAGCCCACCAGCGGCGACGTCCGTGGTGCGCAACACAAAATGGATGCTGGGCCCGTCGGCAAAGCCGTCCACCGCCAGCTGCAGGCTGGCGCGCCCGCGCACCGCAGCCTCGCCGGCCGGGCAACCGGAATTCCACACCTGGGCTTTGGCCAACTGACACAGGGCGCCTCCCACGTCGACGTCCGTCATGGCGAGGTGAAGCGCCAGCGGGCGGTGAAGGCGCTGGGACAACGCCAGCTCCGGTCCCTGGAAGTCCACGTCCAAGGCGCTTCCCAAGGCCTGCAGGTGGCCTTGCAGTGTCAGCTGGCCCTTGGTGCGTTGTCCCTCCAGGTGGGCCTGAAGGCCGGACAGTCCGTGCCAGCCGCCTTCGGCGAGGTTGGCAGACAGGGTGACGTCCGGGTGGCTTGCCTCTCCGTGCAACGAAGCCGTCGCGTCCAGCACTCCCGCCAGGCCCCAGGAAGCGGGCGCCACCAGCGCCGGCAGGCGCGCCAAGTCCAGTCGGGCCACCTCCAGCTGCGCTTCCAGCTGGGCTTGGGCCTTTTGGACGCTGAAGCTGAGGGCTTGCTGGTCGGAAAGCAGGCGCAGCGGTTGTGTCTCAAAGCGCGCCTCCCCGAAGCGCACCGCTGCCGGCGCCGCCAGGCTGAATGCTTCTTCTGGGAAGCGCACAACAAGCGTCTCCACCCGCAGTCCCCGGCCATCGCCGTCCGCCGTTCCGGCCAGCGTCAGCTGCACCGGGCCCGCCGCAAACAGCTGTAGCTGCACCGCACGGCCTTCATGGCCGAGGGTGGCGTGGACGTCCCGCAGTAGGCGCGAGCCCAGCCCCAGGGCCTCTGCCTCCACGGTGGCGATGGCGTCCAGAGGTTGTGAGAGGTCCTTCAGCTGAAGGCCGAAACGCAGCGCCTGTGCCGACAGTGGGCCCACCTGCAGGCGGGGAAAGTCGCCCTCGGCCTCCACGCCGGGGTGGGCCGGGTGTCCGGACAGCGTCAGGCGCACCATGCCTTGCCCGGCCAGGCGCGGAAAGCCGTCGGACAACTCGCCCAGGGTGTCACCCAACGCGTGCAAGTCCGCCACCTCGAGTTGCAGCGTGCCCTCCAGGGAGTGCGTCGTCCCATGCCCGCTGCCTTGCAGCTGAAGGCCGGGGAGGACGGCCCGCAGCGAGGGGACGTCCAGGCGCCCGGCGTCCAGACGAAGCGACACTTGGACCGGGCCCACCTGTGCCCCGCGGACGCGACTGGCCGGGACGGCCAGCTCGAGCGTTCCGCGCGCGCTGGCCAGCGAATTGCCGCGGACGCTGCCCTGCAGGCGAGCACTGAAGTCGCTCTTGGGCCCGCGGCCGAAAAGCTCCGCGGCGTCCACATGCTGTAGCTGCAAGTCCAAGCCATGGGCCGTCGTCTGTTGCAGGTCCATCTGTGCCCGCAGCTCAAGCCGGGCCTTTCCCGCCGCCGCTTGCAGCGCGATGCGGTAGCCTTCGCCCTCGCGCTGCGCCTCTCCAGTCAGGGACAGCGGCACCCGCAGCGGCCAGCCACGTACCAGGGCCCGGCCAAGGTTGGGCGCGACATCCAACGCCACGTGGCCGGCCAGGCCCACTTCCCCGCCGAAGCGCAGGTCGGCCACCAGGCTCGCTCCGGCGGCGCGAATGTCCACCTCCGCCGACTGCCCCCGGGCGCTGCCCTCGCCGCGCACGGCGACGCTGAGCGGTCCAGGCGTCGGCGAGTCCGCCGCCCCATTGCCACGCACGTCCAGCTGGAAGGCCTGCGAGCGCAGGGCATAGCGGCCGCTGCCGTCGAGGACCAACGCCTGCGCGAGGAAGGGCGGCCCGTCGGGCGTCTTGACGTGGAGGCGGCCCTCCTCCAGGTGAAGGCGGTGGACAACGAAGGTGAGTGGCACCGGCTTTCCGCCGGTGTCCGGCGGCCCGGGGTAGCGGGGGGCGAAGGTGCGGTCGAGGTTGGAGCCCTCGGCGTCCACCACCACCGACAGCTCAGGCTGGCGCAGCAGGAGCGTCCGCGCCTCGATGTGGCCCTGCAGCAGCGCGGCCCACTCGATTTGCACCTCCGCCTCTTCGATGAAGGCCACCCGCGCGCCTTCCGGGTCCAACAGGGAAGCGCCCCGGATGAGAATTTGGGTGCCGTGGATGGTGACGCTGCGCGCCTCCACCCGCCCGGCGATGGCGTTGTTGGCCGCACCGAGCCCGAGGTCGAGCAGTCGCCGCGTCCCGGCCGGCGTTTGGACGTAAAGCAGCGCTGCCAGAAAAAGGACAACGACGCTCAGGCCGAGCGCGCCCAGCAGGAGGGCGGCCCGCCCCAGGTGACGGGCCAACGTCGGAAGCGACTTGGGAGGAGCGGAAGTCACCTCAGAAGGACTCTCCGACGGCGAAGTGAAGCGCGCACCGGCTCCACGGGGAGCCGGCGTAGTTGGGCGCGTGGTCGACGGAGGAGAAGGCGATGCATTCGGTATTTTTCGTGTAGTCCACCGCCGGCTGCAGTGGAACGACGGGAAGCGGGCCGCCCAGGTTGAGGCGGTAGCCGAAGTCCAGGCGAAACAAGCCGACCGGCGTCCGGTAGCGCAGGCCAAAGCCCACCGCCACCTGGGTGGTGGCCAACTGGTTGAGGTTGAAGGCCCCGTAGCTGACGAAGCCGGCGTCGACGAAGAAGGCCAGCACCCACTCGCGGGCAAACGTCCAGCGCAGCTCCACCGACGCGTCGAGCAGCCCGTTGCCCCCAATGGGCACGACGTAGCCGGTGGAGACGGCGGGAACGCCCACCGGCGCCACCAAGCTGCCGGCCCCCTGGGCGGGCGTCAGCGGCTGGTTGGAGAGGGGCAACAGCGGCGACAGCTCGCGGCTTCCGAAGCCGCGGTTGGAGCCGGCGCCACCGGCGAAGAAGCGGTTGACGATGGGGGACGGGTCGCAGTTTTGCGTGGAGAGGCTGGCCTCGGCGCTGATGCTGCAGGGGTTGGGTTGGAGAATGGTGCCCACCATCAACCGCGCGGCCAGCGTGACGGCGCCCACGCTGACGTAGCCGCGAGCCTCGGGAAGAATGCGGATGTAATTGAATCCACTTCCCAGCCAGGGCCCCGACTCCTGGAAGGAAATGCCCAGGTAGTAGCCGCGTTTGGCATCCACCACGTCGTCTCGAGCGTCCCACACCGCAGTCTGCTCCAAATAGGACAGCACCTGCAGGCAGGGAGAGGTGCTGCAGCCATAGGCCAACGTCGGCACGTCGCCGGTCAGCCCGGTGGTGGTGCCGGTGACTTGGTCCACCTCGAAGGCGTAGGTCGGCGAGAGGACGAGGCGCGGGATGGGTTCCCACACCACCCCGACGCGGCCGCGGCCGCCGATGTAGCCGTAACCGGCTTCCACCTGCTTGTAGATGTTGAGGCTGGCCACGGCCTTCAGTGTCGGCGCGAAGAAGTTGGGCTGCTCCAGCTGAGCGAGGAAGTCGAACATCAACCCTTGGAATTGAATGTTCCAAATGGCCGGCAGCACCGCCCAACCCACCTCGGCCTTCAGCGTCAGCCGGCGCAGGCCGCCGAGGAAGTTGCGGTCAACGTATTCCCCGATGGCGTGCACTTCCTGCCGCGCCGGATCAAACGCCACCCCGCCCCCACCCCGCAGGGTGTGGAAGGGCGCCTCGCGCACGTCGATGAGGACGCTCACCGTCCCGGTGGCGGCGTCCGGTGTGCCGGCGGTCACCTTCACCGCGCCGAAGACGCCCATTTGGAAGACGCGCTTCTCGGCCTGGGCCAGGGCGGAGTCACTGAACCAGGTGCCCTGCCGCACCGCTGGACGTGCGGTGGCGATGATGAGTTCCGGGCGGACTTCCGGGTGCGGCCCGGAGGTGACGAAGATGCTTCCGAATTTCACCCGCGGCCCGGGGTCGACGATGACGTGGACCCGCGCCGTCTGGTTGCTGACGTCGACGTCCGTCTCGCCGCCCACTGCCGCGTCGGAGTAGCCGAGTTCGCGCAGCCGCGACACCAGCGTGGTCTTGAGGGCTGCCCAGTCCGCCTCGCGAAAGACGTCGCCCGCCTGCAGCGGCAATTTTCGCAGGACGCCCCGCCGGAGGTCGTCGGGAATGTCCAGCCCTTCAATCTCGAGCGCGGTGACATGGGTGGGCTTGCCTTCGTCGATGCTGAGGCTGAGTCGGACGCCCCCTTTGTTGTCCGGCACCACCGACTCGTCCACCACCTCGGCCTGGTAAAAGCCGAGCGACTGGTAGTAGCGCTCAATGCGGCGCAAGTCCGCCGTCCAGGTGGTGGGGTCGAAGGTGGGGACTGGCCCAAAGACGTGGGAGAAGAAGTTGGCTTGGTTGGTGGCGATGCGCTGCTCGAGGTCCCCGGGGCTGACTTGCTTCGCGCCGGAGATGGCGATTTCGTTCACCACCGGTCCATGCTGCGCGCCGGCGCAGCCCACCAGCAGCACCAGGAGGATGGCCCCTAGGCCGAGAGGCGCATCCCCAGTTCGGTGAAGCGGCGAAGCCGCTCTGATGCGGCCAAGGTGTCCGGGTGTGCCAGCAACTCCTCCACCGGGTGCGAGATGCGGTACGTCCAGTTCTGCTCTTGCACTGTCCCCGGCAGGTTGATGCGGTCGCCGAGGCCCAGGACGTCCTGCCAGGGGACGACGCACAGCTGCGAGCTGGCGGTTTGCACCGTCTCCAAAAGCGCGTCCTGCACCTGCGGGCTGAAGGAAGCCGGCGGCGGACGCAAGCCGGCGAAGGCCTGGTAAGCCTCTGCCACCGCCACTCGCTCGGCCTCGCTGACGGTCTCCCACCACTCGCGAAGTGTCTCGGTGTCGTGCGTTCCAGTGGTCGCGAGCGACACCGCCGGAAAGGCGGTGGGGTCTCGAAACACGGCGCCGTCCCGCTCCCAGCGCAGGACCCGGTAGCCGGGAATGCGGTGTCGTTCCAGCGTCTGGCGCACCCAGGGCGGGATGACGCCGAGGTCCTCGGCAATCAGTCCGGCCCCAGTCCCCAGAATTCCGAAGAGGACTTCCCCCAGGGCGGCCTGCGCCGGCTCGTCGGCCGGGACGAAGCGTCCGGTGGGCGTCGTCTGGTCGCGAATCCACTGGCGAAAGTAGCCGACGGCATGGTCGACCCTACGCAAGTCATAGTACGTGGCGCTCTGGCCGGCGCGAGAACGAAGCCAACGAAAGTCCTCTCGCTCCATCGCCGGAAAGTCAAACCAGGGAAGCCCCCAGTCCTGCCCGGTGGCCGAGAAGGCATCCGGGGGGACGCCCAGCCGCGCATCCCGGCGCAACAGGGTGGGGTAGGCCCAGGCATCCACACTGTCATTGCCAACGATGAAGGGCTCATCCCCGCAGGAGGATTCCGCGGGCCTGGGCCGCGGCGCGGACGCGGGCCCACTGCTCATGCGCCACCCATTGCAGCCAGGCATGGAAGCGAATGGGGGTCGCCAGTCGGGCGCGGGCGGCGGCCAGCGCGTCCGACTCACGCTGCGCCAGCGGGTCCGGCCAGTCCCACCACGGCTTCTGCTGCTGCTCCTCGGTCAGGGCAGTGAAGAGGGCATGGTCCTCGAGCCAGCTGGCCTGGGCCTCGCGGAAGCGCTGGAAGGCCTCTCCGCGCTCGCCCGAGTGGGCTTCCCCTTGGGTGAAGGCCGCCGACAGCGCGGCGCGTTTCAACTGGAAGACGATGTCGTAGCGGATGCGTGGGGCGGCCCGCGCCTCCAGCAGGGCCTGGGCCTGCCGGGCCGACAGAAGGCGCAGGCCGCCTGCGGCGCGGTATTCCTCCAGCCAGTCCAGGTGAATGAAGAGGGGGTTAAGGCCGAAAGCGCCGCTGGTGGCGTAGGGGCTGGGGTCGCCGGCGGTGGTGGGCAGCAGCGGAAGCATCATCCACAGCCGCTGACCGGCGGCGGCCAACCACGCAAACAGGCCCTCGGCCGCGCCGAAATCGCCCACCCCGTAGTCGGTGTGCGAACGCAGCGAAAAAACCGGCAGAAGCACGCCCGAGAGGCGGCGGGAAAGGGGCATGGGCGGTGCCGTCATCCTATGCCCGGAAGGCTGGACAGAAAGGTGGCGCTTGGGCCATTGCTTGAAGGACGGTGAGGGCGCCTGCGGGCACAGCAACGTTGGGCCCGGTGTTGCCGCGCTCCTTCTACGACTGGCCGGCGTTGAAGGTTGCGCGGGCGTTGCTGGGCCAATTTCTGGTGCACCGCTGCGGCAAAACAACGCGCGCCGGACGGATTGTGGAGACTGAGGCCTATGTCGGTGAGCACGACCTCGCCTGCCATGCCTGCCACGGACGCACGCCGCGCACGGAAGTCATCTTCGGGCCGCCGGGCCATGCCTACGTCTACTTCGTCTACGGCATGCACTGGTGCTTCAACGTCGTCACCGCGGCGGAGGGGGTGGCCTCGGCGGTGCTGGTGCGCGGCGTGGAGGCCACCTTGGGCATTCCAACCGGCCTGCGGACGGACGGGCCGGGGCGACTGACGCGGGCGCTGTGCATTTCCGGCGCCGAAAACAAGGTGGACCTCACCAAGGCTTCCGGGCTGTCCATTCGCGCCGGGCCGCCCCCGCCGCGGCGCAGCGTGCGTCGCGGCCCGCGGGTGGGCGTTGACTACGCCGGGGTGTGGGCGAGCCGGCCCTACCGCTTTTGGGTGGAAGGTTCGCCCGGCGTCAGCCGCGTCGTGCGTCCCCTGTCGCCCGGCTAACCCCCCCCCGGCCGTCCCCCCCCCCGGGCGCGCCCACTGCTCGGCCAAGCTGCCCAAATGGCCGGCCCAGCCTGTTGGCTGCTGCCCCCCACGCGGCGTCCCGCTGCGCAGAGGGCCGCCCCCCCCTCAAGCTGTGCCGGTGGCGCCTTGGGGGGGGGTGGATGTGCACCCGTCGCAGCGGTGCGGTAGAGGGGGGCCTGGCATGGGGCGCTTGGGCTTGAGGGTGTTGGCAGCTGCGTCCCTGCTGGCTGCTTGCCAGCGCACCGCTTCACCCGTGGCGGCGGCGGATGCTGCGCCGGGGTCGCCGCCCACCGCCCTCCTCATCGGCCTGGTGGGGTCTTTGACTGGGCCCGAGGCGCACTTCGGCCTGGGGACCCGCGACGGGGTGACGTTGGCCATTGAGGAGGCCAACCGGACCGGCGGGGTGGCGGGCCATCCACTGGTGCTGCGGGCCTATGACGCGCAGAGCAAGCCCGAGGAGGCCGCCTCCGCCGCGCTGCGCCTCGTCCTGGAAGACCGCGTCGCCTTCGTGATTGGCGAAAATGCTTCCAGCAACACCCTGGCCATGGCGCCGGCTGTGGCCCGCGCCGAGGTGCCCCTCATTTCCCCCTCTGCCACCAACCCCAAGGTGACCAGTGCCGGCGGTCCCTACGTCTTCCGGGTGTGCTTCGTCGACGGCTTTCAGGGACAAGCCATGGCGTCCTTTGCGCGCGCCCGGCTGAAACTTTTGCGCATCGCCCTTTTGACCGACGTGAAGAGCGACTACTCCGTCGGACTGACCGACGTCTTTCGCCGGCGCTTCGCCGAGCTGGGAGGCACGGTGGTGGCTGCGGAGAGTTATTCCAAGGGCGACAGCGACTTTCGCTCGGCGCTGACGCGGGTGAAGGCCAGCCATCCCGACGGCATCTTCATCCCCGGCTACTACAGCGACGCGGGGCCCATCGCTCGGCAGGCGCGGGAGCTCGGCATAAAGGCAGTCCTCTTGGGCGGCGACGGCTGGGAGTCGGGCGGCAAGCTGGCCGAGCTCGGCGGAGCTGCCATTGAGGGGGCCTACTATTCCACGCACTTCAGCCCGGACAACCCCTCCGCCCTGGTGCAGCGCTTTCTCCAGCAGTACCAGCGGCGCTTTGGACATCTGCCCGACGCGCTCGGCGCGCTGGGCTATGACGCGGCCCGGGTGGGCATCACCGCGCTTCGCACGTCATCCGGAGTGGGGGGTGCGAGGTTGCGCGCGGCGATTGCCGCCACGCGTGATTTTGAGGGCGTCACCGGCCGCATCACGTTGGGTGCGGACCGCAACGCGGTGAAGCCGGCGGTGGTGGTGCAGCTGCTGAAGGGTGCGCCGACGTTTGTGTCTGAGGTGCCGCCGCTATGAGTGAGCGCCGGGCGCCCTTGACGACGGAGCCAAGCGCTGGAACCCTGCGCGGCCCCGCCATGTCCGATGCCGCGTTGGAAGACCGTGCCTTGCTGGAGCGCGCCCAAAGCGGAGACATCGACGCCTTCGAGGCGCTGGTGGAACGGCACAAGGACCGGCTCTACGGGTTGGCGCTGAGGATGACGCGCTCCGAGGCCGACGCCGCCGAGGTGGTGCAGGACACCTTCCTCGCTGCCTACCAGAACCTAAAGAATTTTCGCGGTGAGTCGGCGTTTGGCTCGTGGGTGCACCGCATTGCGGCCAACCACGCACTGATGCGACTGCGCCACCAGCGGGTGGTGGAGGCGGCGACGGAGGAGATGCGCTCCCCGGAGTTCACCGAACGGGGCAGCCTGGCCGAAGTGCCGGACGTGGACTGGGGCCGCGGGGCCGACGACAAGGTGCTGGACGAGGAGTTGGGGCGCGCGATTCGCCAGGGCACCGACGCGCTGCCCGAGGGCTACCGCGAAGTCTTCCTCCTCAAGGACGTGGAGGGGCTGTCCTACGAGGAAATCGCTGAAATGATGGGAATTTCGGTCCCGGCGGTGAAGAGTCGCCTGCACCGAGCCCGACTGGCCCTGCGCGAAGAAATCGACGCCTTTTACAAAGAAGTGTGAAACCGAAGCCTCTGGCCAGCATCATTAGGGGGTTGGCAGTCATTCATGTTCACCTGCAAGGACTCCATCCACCAGCTGCTTGAGTACGTCGACGGCGAACTCTCCGAGGCGCAGGCTGCGGAGTTGCGGGAGCACTTGCGAAACTGCCCGCCGTGCGTGGACTTTTTGCAGAGCTACAAGGCGACGCCTCAGCTCGCGCGGCGCGCCATGGTGGATGAGATGCCGAGAGAGTTGGCCGGCAAGCTGAAGGCGTTTCTGCGCAGCAAGCTGCCCCAGAAGTGAATCTCAAAAGCCTGGCCCTCGAAGAATGGCAGGCGCAGCTGGCCCCGCTCGGGCCCTCGCCCACCGCCGTCCGCAAACTGTTTGCTGCGGTGTTTGCCCACGGCGCCGACGAGATGGGCGCGCTTCGCGCGGTGCCGCAAGTGCCGGCGCGGGTGCGGGATTACGTTTCGTCACACGGCCGGCTGTCTCAGCTGGGGGTGCTGGAGCGGCGGCGCGCGGCGGACGGCTTCGTGAAGTACCTGTTTGCCTCTCCTCTGGGCGGGCGCTTCGAGGCGGTCCGCATTCCCCTCTTCGAGGAGAAGTATGTGGTGTGCGTTTCAAGCCAGCTGGGCTGCGCCTTGGGCTGCACCTTCTGCGCCACCGGGAAGCTGGGCTTCGGGCGCAACCTCGAGACCTGGGAAATGGTGGACCAGGTGCTGCGCATCCGGGCCGAAGCGGACCGCCCGGTCCGCGGCGTCGTCTTCATGGGGATGGGCGAGCCGCTGCTCAACCCGACGGAGGTGCTGCGCGCGGCGAGAATTCTCAGCCACCCGGCCGGCCTGGCCATTTCGGCGCGCGCCATCACGCTGTCCACCGCCGGGGTGGTGCCGGCCATCCACCGCTACCTGCGCGAAGGCCACCCCTACCGGCTGGTGTTTTCCCTCACCTCGGCCATCGCCGAGAAGCGGCGGCAGGTGATGCCGATTGAAGCCACGCATTCCCTGCCGTCTTTGGTGGAGGCCATCGGTGCCTACGCCCGCGCACGCCGCGAGCGCGCCATGCTGGCCTACGTCCTCATCGCTGGCTTCAACACCGGCCAAGAGGACGCTGGAGCGCTCGCCGTGGCCTTCCGCGACATCCCCATCAAGCTGGACCTCATCGACGTGACGGACCCCACCGGCCGCTACCAGCCGCCGGGGGCCGAGGAGCTCGCCCGCTTTCGCAATTTCCTTCAAGTCCTGCGGGCGCCCATTGCCCGGCGCTATTCCGGCGGGAAGGACATTCAGGCCGCGTGTGGCACACTGGCCGGGACGTCGATGGGAGGCGAGCTGTTGCCGGCCGCCCCGCCGGTGACGGCCCGGGCGGCCCGCTAAGGGCCAGCCCGCCGGAAGCCCTTTCCCGAAGGGCCCTGGGTCGCTCCGCGCAGCCCTCCCCGGCAGCCATCGGCCCGTCGAATTTTTCACGTTGATTGTCCAAAACCATTCGGAGACTATCCCCCGCCTCGGACGGTCCGGACTGACCCGGGGAGTGGGTGAAATCGACATGGGTGAGCCACTGCGTTGGCGGCCTGGCAAGCGAACGGCGCGTCTCGCCACCAATGCAGGACGCAGCGGCGGAGCGAGCGCTGACCTCCCCGACGAAGGGGCCGCTGTCCGCTCTGCCCCGTGGCTCGCCTTCAACGCCGTGGAATTGCCGGCTCCCCACGCGGACTCGGCGCCGGGCTTTGGCCCCAACCGCTTTCTCCTCGGCGCCAACCTTCCCTGGATGCGCTACGGCCTGGACGTCGGCTGTTCCACGGCGACGCCGATGGGCGGGCTGTCGGCACACCCCGAGGCGGCAGCCAACCTGGAGGCGGCCTTCGGCCGTCTTCGGCACGACGGTGTGGAGCAGGCGCGCGTCTTTCTCTTCTGTGACGCACGTGCCGGCATTCGCTTCTCTGCCGACGGCACGCCGCAGGGGCTGGACAGCGCGGTGTTTGCCGACGTGGACGTGCTTTTGGCCGCTGCCGAGCGGCAACGGGTGGGCCTTTTCCCGGTCCTGTTTGACGCGGGGCTGGTGGCCTCCCCCAGCCTGCAGGACGGGGTCCGCTGCGGCGGCCACGCTGACGTGTTGGCAGAGGCAACCAAGCGCGAGGCCCTGATGGACTTCGTGGTGGCGCCGCTGTTGCGCCGCTATGGAAGCCACCCGGCGGTGGACGGCTGGGACGTCTTTGACGAGCCGGACTGTGCGACGCTGGGCATGCAGTGTCCGCGTGCAGCACGGCCGCGGCGCGCCTGGCGCTGGGGACAACTGACGGGCACGTTGAGCGCTGGCTTGCGTTCGCTGGGGCTTTTGGACCGCTCGCCCCCGGCGCCGACGTTGGTGGACGCGGCCGCCATGCGCGCCTTTCTCGCGGCAGTCGTCCAGGCGGTGCACGCGCACACCCGGGCGCTGGCCACGGTGGGCTTGGCCAGCACCGCCAACCTCTCCCTGGTGCAAGGGCTGGGGTTGGACTTCTACCAGGCCCACTGGTGGGAGCCGTACGGCGATGCGGTGCTGCGCCGGGCCGCGGCGGACTTCCGGCTGGACCGCCCGCTGGTGCTGGGCGCCTTCCCGGCCGCGACCGCCAGCAAAAGCATCAAGACAGTCCTCGACACCGCCCGTTGCGGCGGCTACGGCGGTGCGCTGGTGTGGAGCCTGCGAGCGGTGGACGCCCGCGGTGGTGAGGCGGGGCAGCTTTTGCAATGGGTGCGTAACCACAGCGCGCACTTGTACAAGCGTCCGGTGCGCGTCGAAGTCGCTGCCGAGGCCGTTGTCGCTGTCCCAGCGGTTGTCGAACTGCAAGCCGAGGCGGAGGCGCCGCTGAAGTCGCCGGCAAGCCCTGCGGTGGACAGTGCCGAAGACGACCAGCCGGCGCGGGTGCACCAGGACGTCGCTGTCAGCGTCCCCGGACTCGCGGCCGCGCCGGCCTAGCAGCGACTTGCCGAAAAGCACCTGGCGGAAGGCCGGCCGTTGTGGCTGCGTCGTCTTCTCTTTTGGTTGGTTGTGCCCCCCGGTTTGCCCTAGCCTCAACGCGCTGCAGCACCGCCGAGCGAGGGAGGGCCACTTATGGGGATGTGGAAGGAATGGAGGGACTTTGCCCTCAAGGGCAACGTCCTGGACTTGGCGGTGGCGGTGGTCATCGGTGCGGCGTTCACGAAGATTGTGAATTCGCTGGTCGAGCAAATCTTCATGCCGCTCATCAACGCGGCGACGCCCGGCGGGGATTGGCGGACGCTGACGGTGACGCCGTTGAAGCTGGGCCTGGGGCCCTTCCTGGGCGCAGTCCTCGACTTCGCCCTGGTGTCCTTCGTCATCTTCATCCTGGTGGTGAAACTGCGGGGAAGCCTCGTCAAGAAGGAAGAGGCCAAGCCCACCACCAAGACGTGCCCGGAGTGCATGGAAGCCATTCCCATCGGTGCTAGGCGCTGCAAATTCTGTACGTCGGTGCTGCCGGGGCCGGCGTGAGGGCCACGTCATTTCAGCCATGGGCTTTTGCGCTGGCCCCGTTGGCCTTCGTCTTTACTTCGGCGGTGGCCCGGGCCGACGACCCGAAATTCGTCTCCACCGAGAAGCCGAAGGAAGACGCCAAACCCGGGGGCTGGAAAGCCGAGGTGAAGGCAGGCCTTCTGTACCTGACTGGCAATTCCCAGTCCCTCAGCTTCGCCGCCGCGGCGCACGCCAGCTACGACGCCGTCTGGCAGAAATACACCTTCCTTGGGGATTACACCTTTTCGCGGGCCACCACCTTTGCCGCCCCCACCGAAACGGTGACCAGCCTCAACCAGCTGCAGACGGTCAACGCGTTGGCCGCCCGGCTGTGGGACTTGGGGCTGCGCTTTGACCAGTTTCTCATCCACAACAACGCCCAGTGGGAGACCAGCGTCTACGTCTCGGTGGGCCTCGGCTCGGACTATGCCGCCGGGAAGAAGCTGACCGGGGATGCGCAACTCGGCGCCAGCACGCTCCTCCTCAAGACGGGCGCGCACACTGTGAAGGGGGAGGCCGGCTTTGACTTTGCGTTCGTCGACCCCTACCAGACGCTTCCCGGACAGGGCACCTACTTCATCGCCTCGCTGCGACTGGCGGCCAGCTACGTCTGGCAGATTACCAAGACGAGCCAATTCAACGCCGGCCTGGAATGGCTCACCAACTTCAACGCCGAGGATGCCCCCTACGGAGACACGGACATGGTGCCCGCCTTCGATGACAACCGCATCAACGCCAAGGTGGGCCTCACCACCCAAGTCTGGGATGCGTTGTCGCTCGGGGTGACGTTTGTCCTGCGCTATGACTCAGCGCCGTCGCTGTCCCCCATCCACAATGTGCCGCCGCCGGTGGGCCCGACGCCGCCGCTCTTTTCATACAAGACAGACACCATCACAACGTTGCAGCTTATTTACGCCTTCGGCGGGAGCTAGGCGCAATGGCGGATGGGCGAATGCCGTTGCAGACGGACGGGGACGACCGCGACTGCGCCGTCGGTATGGGAAAATGCGCCAGTCACGTCCGTTGGGGGTGGACGTGGACCTCAGTCCATCATGAATGTCGAATGCGCTGTGCTTGAAACGTGAAGTGAGAGCCGTGCGCACCCACGCCTACGTGGCGGCGCGTCGACGTCCCCTCCAGACTGTCACTTAAATGCGCCTCGTCCGCTGGTGCGTCGACCGCGCCAAGGAACTTCTCGCCGCAGAGACGGACCAATCGCTCCTGCGAGCGCGAAGGTCCGCCGAGCGCATTGTCGCCACGCTGCGCATCGCGCTGGTGGTTGCCTTTGTCGGGGTGACGTCCCTCGAGTTTGAGTCGGGGCCAGCGCTGGTGATGCAATTGGTCCTCAGCGTGACGGCGTTTCTCTACGCCGGGCTGTTGTATTGGTGGGCCTCGAAAAGCACCAACCCTTGGATGCCTTGGGTGAGCTGTGCCCTGGATGTCAGCGTGACGAGCGCTGGGATGGTCATTTTCATCCTCACCAACAGCCCCCTCAACGTGGTGAACAACCGGGTCCTCTTCGAATTGTACTTTGTCGCCATCGCCAGCTCAGCGCTTCGCTACGACTGGCGACTGTGCGCCTTCACCGTGGTGTTGGCCTGCGTTGAGTTTCTCGGCCTGACCGGGTACGTGGCCGCGCATTGGGACCTGAGCAAGGTGGTCGGGCCCCGGGAGGTGTTTCTTCCAATCCGCCATGCAATGAGGCTGGTGGTGCTGGCCTCCGCGGGAGCCAGCGCCATTGCCGTCGCCCGTTGGGCACGCCATCTGCGTTTGATGGTGGGCACCGATGAATTGACTGGACTGTCGCAGCGACGCCCGTTCCTGGAACGGGTCGAGGAACAGCTGGCGGCGAGCTCGCCGTCTCGGCGCGCCCTCAGCCTCGCGGTGCTGGACATCGACGAATTCAAAAAATTCAACGACGCCTTCGGCCACCTCGCGGGCGACCGGGCGCTGCAGCTTTTGGCCGAACGGCTGAGAACTGCGGTCCGGGCCACGGACTTGGTGGCGCGCTTCGGTGGCGAGGAGTTTGTCGTCGCCTTCCCGGGGATGGATGTCGCCCAGGCGGTGCTGCGGGTGGAAGACCTCCGCGTCAAGCTGGCCCAAGTCGCCATCCCGGTGGACGGAACGCTGCACCGGCTGACGGTCAGCGCCGGCGTGGGCAGCCTGCCCGTGGACGGCAACAGCTTTACCGAAGTCCTCGCCCAAGCCGACGCGCGCCTGTACGAGGCCAAACGACATGGCCGAAATTGTGTCGTGGGGCCGACACCAGCAGGCCTTGAATTCCTGGAAGGGGTCAGACGGGCCTGAGGCCCCCAACACCCTGCTACACCTTGCGTGCAGAACACACTTGTGGTTCTCTGTCGGAAGTTGGACTTCACCGGAGGGGTTCCACATGGCGCGGAATATTCTACAGTTTATGGCCTATCACCCGGCGTTGGTGCTGGCCCTGCTGATTTTGGACCCGGTCTACAGCAACTGCAGCTAGCGCTGCAGGCGGGTATAGGGCCCGGCTTACCCGGGTCGCTGGACTCCCGGGGAAGTCTGGAGCGGACGTCCGTTTGGCCGGCCGGCGGCAAGGGCAGTGGGCGTGCGGCCACGCGCGGGGCAGTGCGAGCCCTGGGTACGGGCCGACTGTCCCCGTCCGTTCCGTCGCGGGACGTCTTTGGTTGTCAGGCGTCCGCGGAGTCGAGCCACAGCTGGTCAAAGCGGACGGTGGGCGGCGTCTGGTGCAGTCGCAGTCCCTGCACCCTCGGGTTGGCCGCCGCGTAGCTTCTGTCGTGGTACAGCGGGATGAGTGGGCAGTCCGCAGCCAGTAGCCGTTCGGCGCTTCGGTAAAGCTCCTGACGGCGCGCCGGGTCGATGGTGACGCGGGCTTCATTGGTGAGGCGGTCGAGGTCCGCATTCTGGTAGCCGAGGCCGTACACCGTCTGCGCGCGCGAGTTGAGGAGGAAGTGCAGGAAGTTGTCGGCGTCCGGGTAGTCGGCAATCCATCCGGCGCGAAAAATGGAAAGCCGTCCGTCGTGCGCCCGGGACCAGAAGTCACTGGACGTCAGTTCGACGTGTGACAGCTCGACCAGGCCGGCCGCCATCAGCGGGCCGAACAGGACTTGGTCCTCGGCTTCGGTGCTGCGGCCCGGCGGGTTGTAGAGGGTCAGCCGGAGAAGCGGCACGCCCGCCTCCCGCAGCAGCGCTCGGGCGTGCACCACATCCGGACGCGACGGCAAGGGGAATTCGCCCTCCAACAGCGTCGGCGGCGTCAGCGTCGAAGCCACGCTGGCGCCCGGGTGAAACTGCTCCACCAGGGCATTCAAGTCGAGGCCCGCCCGCACCGCCTGGCGCACGCGCCCGTCGTCGAAGGGCGGCAGCCGCACGTGGAAGGCGAGGAAGAAGGAGGAGGGCTGGGTGCCGGCGATGATGGTTTGGCCACTCAGCTGCGCGTCGCGGACGTGCTCGGCATACAGGCCGCTCACCAAGTCCACTTCGTCGCCCACCAGCCCGGCGATGGCCTCGGCCCGGTCGCGGAAGAAGCGGAAGGACAGCTGGTCCAGCAGGGGCCGCTCGGGGCGGAAGTAGGACGGGTTCCTTTCAAGGACCACGCCCCCGGCGTCCAGGCGGGTTGGCCGGTAGGGGCCGGCCCCCACCAGCTTGCCGCTGCTGTCCTGGTGCGCCACCAGGGTGGCCGGCAGCGTCACCAAGTGCAGGAAGAAGGCCTTCGGCTCCTCCAGGCGAATCTCCAGCGTCAATTCATCCAGCACTTCGAAGCCGGTGACGTGCGGGGCCTGCCCGGCCAGGTAGGCGCGGGCACCTTCCACTTCCTTGAAAATCCACTGGTCGGGCGAGTCCACCGCCGGGTCCAACAGCCTCTCGAAATGCCGCTTCACTTCCAGGGCCCGCAGTGGGGTGCCGTCGTGGAAGGTGAGGCGCGGCCGCAGGTAGAAGCGGTAGCGCTGCGCGCCAGGCGCGGCCTCAAAGCGCTCGGCCAGGTCGGGCAGCACCGCGCCGTCCTCCTGGCGGCACAGCCCGGCGTAAAGCGCGGCCGCAATCTCAATCAGCTGGTTGTCCAGCGTAAACAGTGGGTCGAGGGAGCGCGTCGACTCAAACATCTCCGACTGGTGAATGCCCACCGAAAGCGTCCCGCCGCGCCGCGGCTCCGGCAGCCGGAAGCGAAACACCTCGGCCTCCAGGCCCGAGGCCTCGCGCGACAGTTGGTCCACCGTGCGGCTGAGGCCGTCTCCAATGCGAATCACGGTGCGCGCGTCGTCGCCCACCTGGGCCACGTCCTCGCCAATGGCGGCATCCCCGCGCGTCAGGACGTCATGGGCATGTCGAATCTCATCAATGGCGGCGGTCAGTCGCTGCACCGCACCGGAGAGGTCCCGCCCGGTCGCGGGCCTGGCCTTGGGCCTTGGTCAACGCGCCCTGGGCCAGCCGCGTCATCTCCTGGGTTTGGCGCACCAGCTCGCGCCCGGTCAGCGCTTGCTCAGCGGCGGCCCGGGTGACGTCCACCACCCGCTGAGCGACGCGCTCGCTGGCCTGGACGACGTGCGCGCCCTGCTTCTCCAACTGGGCGGTCTCGGCCACGGTGGACTCCACCGCGGAAAAGGTGCGCTTGGTGATGGTGCGAATCTCCTTCAGGGCGCTCGCCGCCCGGTCTCCCAGCTGCACCCCAGCGCTGGCCTGGGCACGGACGTCTTTGACGTAGGCCACCGCGGCGTCCACCTGGCCCCGAATCCCCTGCACCACCGAGGCAATTTCCCGGGTGCTGGCGGGCCGTCCGTTCCGACAGTCCGCGGACTTCCTCGGCCACCACGCCGAAGGCGCGCCCATTCTCACCGGCCTGGGCGGCGATGATGCCGGCGTTCAGGGCCAGCAGGTTGGTTTGGTCGGCCACGTCCTGAATCACTTCGACAATGCGGCGGATTTCCATGGAGCGGGTGCCGAGCGAGTCGACAATCTCCGCCGCTTTGCGCACCGTCTCCTCCACCCGGTACATGCCCTTCACCGAGTCGTTGACCAGCGCCTCGCCGCGCTCGGCGGTGGCGGTGACTTCCCGGGCCAAATCCCCGGTCTCGTTGGCGCGGCGGCGCACCGAGTCGATGCCGCCCTCCACCGCGGAGACGAAGGCCGCCGCCTCGCCAGCGAAGCGCGCCAGCACGTCGCCGCTGGCGGCGACGGCGGACAACCCCTCGCTCATCACCTGCACCCTTTCGGTGGTGCGGCGGGCAAACCCGTCGAGGGTGCCCAGGGCGCTCGCCACCTGTTCCATGCGCTCCGTCATCTCCGTCAAGCTCCGGGTGGTTTCCTCGGCAAAGCTTTCCAGCTGCCCCACCCGGCGGCCGGCGGCATCCAAGCTGCCGCTCATGCTTTCCACCGAACCCTCGCTGCGCTCCACCGCGGCGCCCTGGCGCCGGGCGGCTTCGAGGAGGGTGCGGGCCTGGCTTCCCACGTCGCGGCACGTCCGGTAAACGTTGCCCGTCACCCGCTGCACCTGAAACAGGGCCCGCCGCAGCGAGAGGATGAGGCGCCGCAAATCCTCCTGGCCTTCCAGTCCCGTCACCTGCGGGGTGAGGTCACCTTGCGCCAACTGGGCGATGAGGGCGCGCCGGCGGGCCGAGCTCTGTGCCAGCCAGCGGTACCAGGTGAACCAGGCGGCGGCGGTGAAGGTGCACACCGAGAGGCCGAGCGTCAAAAGCCAAAAGCCAACCGGCAGGCTGCGCCGCAACAACAGGCTGAGCGCCAACAGACTGACGGCACCCGAGCAAAGGCCGCCCAACGCACCGAAGACGAAGAGAAAGCGCTTGCCGAACAAGAGAGGTAGCCGGGCAGTCTACTCCCACCACCCGTGCCTGGGCCCGAGGAGGGTATGCTTGCAGGCCGCCAAGCCGTGCTCGACCTACTCCTCCACGCGGTGGTGCTCCTCGTCGCACCACCGGAGCGGACCTCCTACCTCTTCACACTGGACGGGCTTCCGGCGGGACAAGTGACGCTGGAGAGAAGCCCGGACGGGACGTCCTTCACCTACCGCAGCGAGCACGTCTTCGGCCGGGGCCCAGACTTGCGCACCGTGGAGAGCCACACCTTGGCCCTGGACGAATCCGGGCGGGTGGCCGGCTCCACCGCCACCCCCGTCTCGCTGTGGCTGTGGACGCGCCAGCCGCCAAGCTGTCTGGAGGTGGTGGATGAACGGACCGGGCAAACCGGCCAGGCCTGTTCCACCGCGCTCAGCCGCGAGGAATTGGAGGGCATTGCCCTCGGCCAGCCCTTCCACGCCGTCTACCAGGACGGCGTGCTGGAGGTGTTGGAACTGGGCCAGGCGCGCTTCAGCCGGCTGCGCGAGGCGGCGAGGGTGGACGGCGCCACCGGGCTGTGGGCGCGCGGGATGGCGAGCCCGGCTGGCCGCGGCGAGCTGGGACTGGACCCTCCGTTGAGTCTTCCGCGCCAGCCGGCCGCGCCCTCGGCCGCGGGCCGCACCTTTGCCGAGCGGCTGCTGAAGGAATTTGGCGCCGCGGGCAAGGACGAGCGCTGCCTGGAAGCGGCACAGCGCCTGTTGGGCTATTTGGACGAGCGCGGCGGCCACGGCGTGCTGGTGCTGGGGCTTCTGTTGGACGCTGGGCGGGCCTGGCCCCACGCCTGGGTGCGGGTGGACGGGCCGTATGGGGAAACCGTGGACGTGGACCCAGCCTGGGGCCGCACCGTGGTGCCGCCCGGCTACCTTGCCTTGGAGATGGTGGCCCCCGGCGGCCACGGGCTCCAGGCCGGGCAGGCGTACTTGGATTTGGCCAGCGGAAAGCGGCGTCTGGTGCGCCGGTAGCGGCCCCCTCCCAGCCCCGGTGTCCCCAGGAACGGGGAGGCCTTTTTTTAAAGCCACTCCGGGTCGAGGGCGGTGTAGCTGTTTTCCGCGGAGCGGCAGAGGGTGGCCAGGCCGGCCGCGCGCGGCAATTCCGTGACGGCCCAGTACTGCGCAGCGGCCAGCTTGCCGCGGTAGAAGCCCTGGTCCCCTTCAAGGGCGCCGCGGCGCAACGCTTCCTGCGCGACACAGGCCATCGCCAGCCACTGCCAGCCCACGGCGACGAGGCTGAAGAGCGTCAGGTAGTCCTGGCTGTGGCCCAGCATGCCGTCCACATCTCCCACCGCGCCCCGCGCGGCCAGGGCGGTGGTGGTGTCCACCAATTCCGCCAGCGCTTCGGCCAGCTGCTCGGCCCACGTCGGATGCAATTCAGCCGCCCGAGCGCGGGCCAGCGTGCGCGCCACTTCGTCGGAGAAGGCGTGCAGGGCGGCCCCACCGTCGGCCACCGCCTTTCGTCCGAGGAGGTCCAGCCCCTGAATGCCGGTGGTGCCTTCGTGCAGGCTGTTGAGTTTGCTGTCCCGAAGCCACGCCTCGGGAAGGGCCTCGCTCGAGTAGCCGTAGCCGCCATGGACTTGCAGCGCCAGCACCGTCGCCTCGAAGCCCGCCTCGGCCGGGAAGCTTTTCGCCACCGGAGTCAATAGGTCCAACAGAAGCTTCGAAGTTCGCCGCTCCTCGGCGTCGGTGGCATGGGCGGCGAGGTCCGCCAAGCGCGCGGTGCTGGCCAACAGTGCGAGGCCCCCCTCCACAATGGCCTTCTGCCGCAGCAGCATGCGTCGGACGTCGGCGTGCGCCACCAGGGGGAGTTGGGGGCTGGCCGGGTCTCGCTGGTGGTGCGGCCGCCCTTGGGTGCGCTGCTGCGCATAGCCAAGGGCTTCATGGTAGGCGGCCGAGGCGGTGGCCACGCCCTGCAGGCCCACCTGGATGCGGGCCTCATTCATCATCTGAAACATCTGTGAAAGGCCCCGGTTGGGCTCTCCCAAAAGCCAGCCGTGACAGTCCTCGCGCTCGCCGAAGCGAAGCACGCAGCTGGGGAGGCCGCGCCAGCCGATTTTGTGCACCAGCCCGCTGACCGCCACGTCGTTGTCCAACAACTGGCCGCCTTCCTCGCGCCGGTTGGGGACGACGAAGAGGGAGACGCCGTGGGTGCCGGCCGGGGCCCCGTCGACGCGGGCCAGCACCAGGTGCACCACGTTGGGCGCAAGGTCATGCGCCGCACCGGAGATGAAGACCTTCTCGCCGCGAAGCAGGTGGTGGTCGCCGCGGGTGGGGGTGGCCGAGGTGCGGATGTCCGCCAAGCTTGACCCGGCCTGTGCCTCGGTGAGGGCCATGGTGCCGGTCCACTGGCCGGCGTAGAGGGGCCCCATGAAGCGCGCCTTCAATTCGGCCGAGCCGAAGGCTTCCACCAGGTGGGCCGCGCCGCTGGTGAGGCCGACGAAGCCGTAGGCACTGAGATTTCCGGCCATCAAGTAGGCCGAGGCCAGGCCGGCCACCACCAGCGGAAGCTGCGCGCCGCCCACCTCGGGTCCCCGGGTGGCGGAGATGAGGCCCAAGTCCACCAGCTGCGGCCAGGCGGCTTTGAGAAGCGGGTGGACGAAGACGCGGCCGTCGCGCAACACCGGCGGCGCGGCGTCGATGGTGCGGTAGTTGGGGAACAGCACCCGGCGGGCCAGGGTGCGGGCGCTGGTCAAGAGCAGGTCAAAGGTGTGGCGGTTGTGCTCTCCGAAGTCGGGCAACTCGCAGAGGGCCTCGACGTCCAGCACTTCATAAAGAAGAAATTCGACGGTGCGGTCGTCCAGCAAGGGGTTGGGGCGCAGTGTGGACATGACGGCTTTCGGCTGGGATTCTTTCTGACTGCTACTTGGACGAAGGCGACGCCGTCTGCAGTGCGCCGAGAAAGCGGCTCAGTTCCCCGGTGACGAAGTCCGGGTTGTCGATGGGGGAGAGGTGGCCCGCCTTGGGGATGCGCACCAGGGTCGCGCCCCGGATGGCCCGTTGGATGGCCTCCGCCTTGGCTGGGACGGTGGCGGTGTCTTCCTCGCCCACCATCACCAGCGTCGGGACGCGGATGTTGGCCAATTCGTCCTGGATGCCTTTGCGGTCCAGCACGCCGTTGACCGCCCGCACGGCCCCGACGCGGTCGAGGGCCAAGAAGCGCTGGCGCACCCTGCGCAGCTCGGCGGCGCGGGCCGGGTCGGCCCGTGCCGTGGCGCCGTGCATAATCTTCATGACGGAACCGGCCACCACCCACGGCCCCACCCAGCGCTCGAGAAAGGTGAGCAACCGGTAGCGCGGGAGGTTTTCCGCCGGCTCAACGTCCGCCGAGGTGTCCAGCAGCACCAGGGACGCGACCAGCTCCGGGTAGCGTGCCGCCAGCCGCATGCCCACCATGCCGCCCAGGGACAGCCCGACGAAGTGCACTGGCGCTACCCCCAAGGCGCGGACCAGCGCCGCGGCGTCCTCGCACAGCGTTTCCACGTCGTAACCGCTGGCCACCACCTCGCTCTGGCCCTGGCCGCGGTGGTCATAGCAAATGCACCGGAAGCGGCGGCGCAAGGAAGGCACCTGGGCGTCCCACATCCGGCAGCTGTAGAGCAGCCCGTGGGAGAAAAGCACCGGCGGCCCAGGGCCGCCGGTGTCCTCCACGTAGAGGCGGCTGCCGTTGACGCTTTGTTGGGTCATCAGCTGATTTCGAAGGGAATGGCGCCCACCCGCGTGCCGGTGGCCACGCCCAGCAGCTCTCGAGCCAACGGCGGAAGAAAAATGACTTGGTCGTCCAGTCGGGCGGCGGTGCGGACGGCGCGGAAGCGGTTTCGTGCGGACTCGCGGTCCAGTCCCACCATCATCACCTCGGCGCCAGCTTCCTCGGCCAGCGGCTCGGCCCCGACGCGCGCGCTGCGGAATTGCCGCACCAACAGCACGTCCTGTGTGCGGGCCTCGAAGTGGGGGCCCCCATCAAAGGGGTCGACCCGCTCCACGTAGCGAAAGCCAATGCGCTCCAGCATGCGCTGCACGCCCCGCGTCTGGGTGCCCACCTCGCCCACCACCTTCTGCGTCCGGTCGGGGAAAAGCGAAACGTAAATGTCTGAGGAGGGGAACAGCTCCTTGATGAATTCCTTGTTTTGGCGGCTCAGCCGGTCCGCCTCGGTGTAGGTGAGGCCGGTGAATTTTTTCCCGACCGCCTCCCACAACAGGCTGCGTCCGTCTGCCATCAGCGGCGGCATCAACTCAGCCAGGACGCGCTCGCGGAAACTCGCCCGGTGCATGGCGAGGAAGAGGAAGCGGACGTAGGACAGCTGCTTTCCGGGCTTCTCCGGTCCGGAACGGTGGGGTGGGTCCACCACCAGCCCGCCGATTTCCGTGGGGCCGGCGTAGTTGTAGGCGATGGACAGCACCTTGTGGCGGAAATGCCGGTCCAGGCTGGCCGAGTAGTGCTCGCGCTCGCTCACTTCATAATAGGTGTGCGGCGCTTCCTTGGTGCCGTGCTGGGCGATGACCAGGCTGGTCCCCACCACTTGCTGACTGGCCGCGTTCTCCAGGACGAAGAGGTATTCGCGTTCGAAGGGGTCCCGCACCTTTCCGGCGAAGCTGCGCATCGAGGTGTCGATGAGCTGCTCCAACGTCTCCTCATCGTTGGGGAGATTGACGGTGTTGAGCACCGCCGCCAGACGCTTGAGGCTGGGCAGGTCGGCCCTTTGGACGTCGCGCAAAAGGTACATGGCTACCCAGAAGGGCCCCCGCCCGGCCCAACCTACCTCAGCGGGACACCTCTCCCCAACGACAAGCCGAGGAAGCGGCGCCCGAGACGCTTTGCCGAGGCCACGGTGCAAAGGCGGCGCTTCCCCCTTCGCCAAGGCTTGGCTGTTTGCTCGCTGCCCTGCTGGCGAAACGGACGTTCGGGCGAGCAAGCGGACGCGCCGCCCCAAAGGGCGGTAGAAGGTTCAGCACACCCCCCAAGGAGGCTCGCCATGCCCACCTTTTTTGTCGCCGGTGTCTCCGGACACACTGGCTCGGTCGTCGCCCAGCAGCTGCTTGACCAGAAGCAAAAAGTGCGGGTGCTGGTGAAGGAGGCCTCCAAAGCGGACCGCTGGAAGAAGCGCGGTGCGGAAGTTGCCGTCGGAAGCCTGGATGACGCGCACGCCCTGGCCGCGGCCCTCCGCAGCGCCGACGCCGCCTATGTCCTGATTCCTCCACCGCCCCCCGCTTCCACCGGGTACTTCCAAAGGGCGCAAAAAATCATCGACGCCTGTGTCCAGACGCTGGGCGGCAGCCACGTCAAACACGTGGTGCTGTTGTCCTCGGCGGGGGCGCAACTGCCGGAGGGCACCGGCCTGATTCGTGCCCTCCACTTGGCGGAGACGGCCTTCTCAGCGCTGAAGATGCCCACCACGTTTCTGCGGGCGGCTTCCTTCATGGAGAATTGGGCCAGCGCGCTCGGGCCGGCCAAGGAGGGGCAGCTGCCGACCTTCTACCCCAAAGACGCGAAGTACCCCCAGGTGGCGACCCACGACATCGGCCTCCTCGCCGCCAGCCTTCTCAGCGAGCACCCCAAGGCAAGCCGGGTGGTGGAGCTGGCCGGCCCGGTGGACGCCAGTCCGAGCGACGTCGCCGTGGTGCTGAGCAAGCTTTTGGGACGCGAGGTGCAGGTGCTGTCCCAACCGGTGGCGCAGATGGTGGCCACCATGCAGCAGTACGGCTTTTCCGCTGAGATGGCGTCCCTCTTCAAGGAAATGACGGAAGCCCATCTCGCCGGACGCATTGTCTTCCAGCACCCGGAGACGCTGCGCCGCGGAAAGCAGACCCTGGAACAGACGCTGGACGCGATGTTAAAAAAGGCTTAGCCCGGGTTTTGCTGGCGGGGAGGGACGACGGTGAGGCGCTTCCAACTGGCAGCGGGCGTCCTTTTCGCGGCAGCGCTGGCGGCGTCCGGCTGCGGCGGGCTGAGTACCAGCAGCCGCCTGTACGCCGACGCGCCGCCGTTTGCGCCGACGGACCCTTCGTCGGTGGAAGTTTTACGCAGCGAGCCCAGCGTGCCGTACGTCCGTCTGGGGGAAGTGACGGTGTCCCTCGACGGCAGCCCCTCGCAGCAGGCCATTTCCCAGGCCCTGGTGAAGCGGGCAGCGCAAATGGGGGCCACCGCGGTGGTGCTGGTGTACGACGGCTCGGCCGGGATGGGCGTCATGTACAGCGGCCCGCTGTGGTCGCCGGCCGACCCCTCCCAGGGAAACCAGCAAGTCGTCATCGCCGTCGCCATCCGCTACACGTAGAAACTGCCCCAGGCCCCCGGCTGGGCTGCCTTCCTCGGGTGCCCTTCCCGCGGTGGGGTGCCGTCCTCTAGGGTGCGCCGCCATATGACTCGCACCAAAGCAGTCCTCATCGGCGGGACGGGCTACGGCGGGGCGGAACTTCTGCGCCGGCTCCTCTTCCACCCCGGGGTGGAAGTGACGCGGGTGACGGCGGCGGACAACCTGGGCCGGCGCGTTTCGGACGTCCACCTCAACCTGGCCGGCTTAACCGACCTCGTCTTCCAGCAGCTTCCGCCCCGGGAGGCGGTGGCCGGCGCCGACGTCGCCTTTCTCGCCATGCCCCACCGGACGACGGCCCAGGTGGTCCTCGACTTGTTGCCCACCGGCGTGCGGTTGGTCGACTTGTCCGGGGACTTCCGGCTGCGCGACCCAGGGGCCTACCAGGCTTTCTACGGCGCAGCGCACCCCCAACCCGGCGCGCTGACGGAAGGCCTCTTCACCTACGGGCTTCCGGAGCTCAACCGCGAGGCCATCCGCAGGGCGCGCTACCTGGCCAGCCCCGGTTGCTTTGCCACCGCCATCGCTCTCGGCCTGTTGCCATTGGCCAAGGGGGGGCTGCTGCGCGGGCCGGTGCAGACGGTGGCCGCCACCGGAAGCAGCGGCAGCGGTGCCCAACCCCAACCCACCACCCACCACCCGCTGCGGGCGGTGAATTTGCGGACCTACAAGCCGCTGGAACACCAGCACGTCCCGGAAATTGTCCAGACCCTGAATGCCGCCGGGGCGCAAGCGCTGTCCCTGGAATTTGTCCCCGTCTCGGCCCCCTTGCCCCGCGGCATTTTCGCCACGTCCTTTGCCAGCGTCCCGGCCAGCACCGGCGCCGAGGAATTGGCCGCCCTGTGGGCGCCGCACCTTTGCCAGGGAACCCTTCGTCCGGGTGGTGCAGGGGCGGCAGCCGGAAGTGGTGGCAGTGTCCGGAAGCAACTACGTGGAGACGGGCTTCGTCCTTGGGCCCAGCAGCGGCGACACCCGCCGCGTGGTGTGCTTCAGCGCCCTGGACAACCTGGTGAAGGGCGGCGCCGGGCAGGCCGTGCAAAGCTTCAACCTGATGATGGGCTTCGAGGAGACGCTGACCCTGCGCGAGCCGGGCCTCTGGCCGTGAGCGGCCTTCAGGCGTTTTCCGGTCGCTGGTTCGTGGTGAAGGTGGGGGGAGAGCTGGCGCAGGACAAGGCGCTGCTCGCCGCTTCGGTCGGCGCGGCGGTGCGTGGCTTCCTCGACGCGGGGGTGCGGGTGGCGGTGGTGCATGGCGCCGGGCCCCAAGCCAGTGAATTGAGCAAGCGCCTCGGGCTGCAGCCGAGGCTGGTGGGCGGACGACGGGTGACGGACGCCGCCACCCTGGAAGTGATGAAGATGACGCTGGCCGGCCAAGTCTCGGTGGACGTGGCCTCGGCCTTCCGCCTGTGTGGCGTCCCGGCCCTGTGCACCACCGGTGTCTCGGCGGGACTCCTCGACGCCGTGCGCCGGCCGCCAAGGCCGGTCACCGGGGAGGGGCCGGAGCCGGTGGACATGGGGCTGGTGGGGGACGTGGTGGCGGTGCGGACCGAGTACTTCGAAAGACTCGCCGCCGCCGGCCTGGTGCCGGTGCTGGGCTCGCTGGCCGCGGACGCGGCCGGCAACGTGTACAACGTCAATGCCGACACGGTGGCCGCCCGCCTCGCTGCGGAGCTTCACGCGGCCAAGCTGTTTCTCGTCTCCAACGTGCCGGGTGTGCTGCGGGACAAAGCCGACCCCTCCACCCGGCTGCCGCGGCTGAGTCGGGCCGACGCCGCCGCCGCCATCGCCTCGGGCACCATCGTCGGTGGGATGATTGTGAAGGTGGAGGAAAGCCTGGCCATGCTGGAGCAAGGCATCGACTCCATCCACATTGTGGGCGTGCAGCCGCCCAGTGCGCTGCTGGAGGAGGCGCAGCAGCCCGGAAGCCGCGGGACGGCCTTCGTCCGCTAGTGTCCCGGCCCCCCCCCTTTGGGGAAACGGAAGCCGAAAACCTGACAGCCCAGCCGCCGGCAGTAAGTTTTCTTAAAAAAACCAGAAGGGCCGGTCGGCAGTTTCACGTCTGTCCCGCCCCTTCTGGGGGAAAGGCACCGGGCGGCCCATGTTGCGCATCATCACCACCTTTTTTCTCCTCAGCATTCTCGGCATCGCCCTCTCCGGTGTCGCCGCCTTCGGCGCCTCAGCGCGGAGCCCAGCGCGGCCGGTGCGCTGGCTCTCGGTGGACAGCGTGGCCTCGTTGAGTTGCGCGGCCGAGGCCGCTGGCCAAAGCCGGCTGGCGCTCGGCCCGGCGGGAGGGACGTCGCGGATGGAACTGGCGCTTCTGGGCTGTGACGGCCAGGAGCAGCAGCTGGGGATGGATATTTTTGTCGTCCGCCTCGACGGGGGCTTTGAGTTGACGGTGCGCGACCACGACAGCGGCGAGACGGTGGTGCGCCGCCTGCGCTCAGCCAGTCCCACCCACTTCACCCTCTCCGGCGTGCAGCTGCGCTTTACCTTGGATGAACAGACGGAAAGCGCCCTGAATTGATTGACCACCTGACGCGCACCGTCCGGGACCTGGAGAAAAGCGTCGCCTTCTTTACCCGGGCGCTGCCGCCCCTCGGCTACGGCGTCGCCATGCGCTTTGAGGCGTTTGTGGGTTTCGGCACGAAGAAGAAGCCCGCCTTCTGGCTGAAGCCTGGGCCGGTGCCCACCAGCCCGCACCACCTGGCCCTGGTGGCACCCTCCCGCGCCGCGGTGGACCGCTTCTACGCCGAGGCGCTGGCCGCGGGCGCCCAGGACAACGGGCCGCCGGGGGTGAGGCCGCAATACCACCGCCACTACTACGCCGCCTTCGTCATCGACCCGGACGGCCACAACCTGGAAGCCGTCCACCACGCAGCGCCGAAGCCCAAGCGGGTGCGGGCCGGTGCGCCGAAGAAGGCGCGCCGCCGCCGCTGAAGCCTGGCCGCACCGCTTCAACGTCCGCTGCTGTGGCCCTCCAGTTGCCGCACGGCGCTGGCCATCTCCTCCAGCCCGCAGCCGGCCTTGGCCGTCTTGCGCGCGCGCTGCAGCGCCGGTAATTCGTCGGTTGCGCCGAGCTCAGCCAGCCGCCGGGCGGCCACGGCGCGCGCGGCACAGTCCTTCTGCTGCAGCCACAGCGCGTAGAGGCGCGCCAGGCCCTGGGAGTCGAGTCGGCCGGTGGCGTCCAAGTAGCGCAGCGCGCCCCAGGCGCCGTCGGAGCCCGCGGTTTCCGCCACCGCTTCCAGGGCCCCCGTCAGCCGGACCGGCTCAAGCCCGTCCAGCCACTGCCTGCGGGCCGCCTCGCCCCGGCCGTGGGCCAAGTCCTCGGACACGGCGGTCAGGACCAACGGGTCAAACGCCTCATCCGAACGCTGTCCGGCCTGCAGGGCGAGCAATTCCTGGTCATGGTCGTCCAGGGCGTGCAGAGCGGCCGCCCGCAGCGCCTGGGCGCCGGGGGGCAGCGTCCCGTGGCTGACCTCGCCCAGGGTGGCCAGGGCCGCCTCGGGCTGGCCGGCCACCAATTCGGCCCGGGCCCGCGACAGCGCCTGCCGCGGGCCGAGACTCCAGAAGATGATGGCCAACAGCACCGCCAGCGCCACCGCAGCAGCGGTCCCCTGCAGTAGCAGGGTGCGTCCGTCCCACCGCCGCAGCTGCCGGGTGTCCGTCCCAGCCAGCGCGCGCAGCCCGGGCTGGGTTTGCGCGTCGAAGACGTCCTCGGCGTCGGAAGGGCCGCGGACCGGGACGGTGAGTGGCGTCGGCAGGCGCGCGGCCGGTGGCTCCAGCACCCGGACCAACTCGGCCGCCGACTGCGGCCTGGCCTTGGGGTCCTTGGCCAGCGCCCGCATCACCATCACCCCCAGCTCCGGCTGGCTGGACATTTGGGGAGCGATTTCCAGCAGCGGTCGCGGGGTGAGGCTGACGTGCTGCAGAAGGTAGTCGCGGGCGTTGGGCCCTTGGAAGGGCAGCTGTCCGCTCAACATCCGGTAACCCAACACGCCGAGTGAGTAGAGGTCGCTTCGGGCGTCCAGCGGCGCGCCCATGGCCTGCTCCGGGCTGAGGTATTCCGGCGTCCCCAGCACCACGCCCACCTGGCTCAGTCCGCGCGAGTCCGGGTCCGGCTCCACCAGCCGGGCAATGCCGAAGTCCAACAGGCGCGCCTGCTCGCCGCGCGGCCCTGGCGTCAGCACCACGTTTTCCGGCTTCAAGTCCCGGTGGATGATGCCCTTTTCATGGATGGCGGCCAGCCCCTCGGCCAGCTGCACCAACACCCGGCGGCCGCGCTCCGGGTCCAGCGGGCCAGCCTCCAGCGCCTGCAGCAGCGTCTCTCCCTCGGCCAATTCCATGACCAGGCAGGTCCCCTCCTCGGACTGGCCAAAGTCGATGACGCGCACCACCGCCGGGTGCTCCACGCTGGACAGAAGGCGTGCCTCGCGCCGGAAGCGCTCACTCATCCCGGGCTGCTGTCCCACCTCGCGCCGCAGCACCTTGAGGGCCACCCGCCGGCCGAGGCTGACCTGCTCGGCCAGGTACACCTCCCCCATGCCGCCGCCGCCCAGGTGGCCGAGCACCCGGAAGCGTTCGTCGAGGACGAGCGAATTGAGGGGGAGCACCGGCGTCGCTGAGAATATCCGGCTTCACCGCAAGAGGAGAGGGGCGGCGCCCTCCGCCCGGAAAGCGGCGGGGCGACGCCGCAAGCCTCGGAAATTTGGGCCACTCCGCCCCGGGTGCTACCCTTCGTCGACGCTTTTGGGCGCGGCTGCCTTCCCCCGTGGGGGGTGGGCCAGCAGCGCCCGTTGGGAAGAGTCCCCACGACGGGGGGACTTCCCGCACGCTTTTAGAAGACTCTGGACATGGCCGGGGAAGAGAAACGCGAGCCGGAAGTGGCCAAGTCCGCGGCCCCCGAGCTGCGGCTGCTGGACCGCCGTGCCTTCGTCGCCTTCCCGCCGCTGGAAGTGGCGCCGGGCGTCAGGGTGACGGACTTCGGCCTACAAATTCCAGACGTCAGCTTTCCCTTCAGCATCTCCGGCGGCGCGCTGCGCTACCAGAAGAAGACGCTGGCCTTTGGCTTCCTGGAAGTGTCCCTGGAGGCCGAGCGGCTGCGCCGCGCGGTGCAGGAAGTGGCCAGCGGGGCCCTGGAATTGGAGGACGTGCAACTCAGCTTCCGCACCGGCTACCTGGAAGGCCAGGCGCGCCTGCGCGGGCCGGCTGGCGCGCCCGCCACCTTTAAAGTCGCCTTCGACGCCGAGGGCGAGCGCCTCGGCGTCTACCTGTACGACGTGCGGCTGTATGCCTTCACCCCGACGCCGGTGGCGGTGGTGCCGCTGCTTCTGGCCCGTTCCGCCCAGTCCGCCCGGCTGCTTCCGGACGTGGAGTTGCGCGGCACCACCGGCTTTTCCGCCCGGGTGCTGCCGGCGCTGGTGCAGGCGGCGGCCGTCACCCGCGGCTTCCGCGTCCCGTCGCTGGAGGGGGCCCGCCTGACCGGGCTGGACGTTTCCGCCACCGCGCTGCGCCTGCGCTTTGCTTCCACTGGACTGCCGCCGCCGGCCCTCCTCGACGAGGAGTTGCTCTTGGCGCTGGAAGGCGCGCGCGCCTTCGCGGACGCCGAGGCGCTGGTGGCCGCCGGACGGCTGAAGGACGCACGCGATGCGTACCTGCGCGGCGCCGAGCCGCAGGACGCCCACCCCTTCGCCCTGGAGCGCCTCCTCGGCCTGTTGGTGGCGGACCCCGGGGCGCATGAATTGGCCTTGGACGTCGCCCAGTCCGTCGCCCGCCGCCGCCCGCACAGCGCTGCGCCGCTGTGGGTGGAGGCGGTGGTGCGAGAGCGCCGCGGAGAGCCAGCCCGCGCCGCCGAGCGCTGGCTGGCGCTGTGTGCGTTGAGTCGCAAGCGGGGCGAGGACGCGGGCGCAGTGGCCGCCGCCCATGCCGCCGCCCGGGTGGCCGAGGGCGTCGCGCCCCAAATGGCCATTCGTGCGCTGCACGAATTGTTGGGGCTACGGCCGGACCACCTGCCTTCCCTTCAGGCGCTGGCCCGGGCCGCGGATGCTTCGGAGGACCGGGCCGGCGCGATGCGCGCCTACCGCCGCATTTCCGCCCTGGCCCGCGACCCAGCCGAGTCCGCCGAGGCCCACGTGCAGCTGGCGCGCCTGTCGGTGGTGGCGGAGGACGACGTGGCCGGCGCGCGGCTGCACTGCGAGGCCGCCCTTCGGCTGTCTCCGGACCACCCCGGCGCCCTGGAGCGCCTGGGCGAGTTGTGCCACCGCGCCGGCGAGCCGCTGCGGGCCCTGAAAGCCCTGGACCGGCTGCGGGACGTGGCCCTCGGCCGGCATGATTTGGCCCAAGTGGGGCGGGCGAATTTGCTGGCCGGCCGGGTGTGGGAGGAGGGCCTCCACAACCTGGACAACGCGCTGTTGCGCTACCGCGAGGCGGTGGCCCTGTTGCCGGGCGAGCCGGAGGCGCTGGTGGCCGCTGCCCACGCCGCCGAAGGCCTCGGACGGACGGCGGAGGCGGTGACCGGCTACCAACAGGGCATTGAATTGGCCGGCCCAGCGCCCGCTTCGGAGGCCGTTCGCGCCGCCGTCTACCGGGCCCACCGGGCGCTGGCCGTGTTGCAGCGCACCCGCCTCGGCGACGCGGCCCGCGCGCGGCAGCACCTGGAGGCCGCCCTTCAGCTGCGCCCAGAGGACGTCGAAGTGCTGGAGGAGCTGATTCCCCTGCACCGCGCGGCCAATGACGTGGAGCGCCTGGCCACCGCCCTGGAAGTGGCCGCCCCCTTGTTGGCCGACGGCCTGCGCCGGGCCGCCTACCTGGCGGAGGCTGGAGAGTTGCAGCGGACGCGGCTGGACAGGCCGGAGCGCGCCGAGGCCCTGCTGGCCCGCGCGCTGGAAGTGGACGCCACCAACCGCGTCGCGTTGCACGGCATGCTGGCACTGGCCGAGCAGCGCCGGGAAGGGCCCCTCCTCTGCCGCTGTCTTCAGGCCCTGGCCGCCCAGGCGCAGGACTCGGCCGAGCGAGCGCGGCTTTTGCGCCGGCTGGCGGTGGCGGCGAAGGACTTGTCCTCGGACTTCACCCTGGCCGCCGACGCCCTGGCCGAGGTGCTTCGCCTTGAGCCGGACGACTTGGTGGCCTTGGGCGAATTGTGCGCGCTGCAGCGTCGGCGCGCGGATATGCCCGGACTGGCCGCGGCGCTGGAACAGCGGGCCCGCGTCGCCGAGGCCCAAGGGGACGTTCGGCTGGCGGTGGCGGCGCTGCGGGAGTTGGCGCAGGTGCGGGAGAGTCGCCTCGGACGGCTGGGCGAGGCGTTGGTCGCCCTGGAAAAGGCGGCGCGGCTGCAGGCCGAGCCGGCCGTCCTCCTCGAATTGGCCGAGCTGTCCCTGCGGGCCGAGCGCCCGGAGCACGCCCGTCGGGCATTGCAAGACGTCCTGTCCGGGCTGCCGGTGCATGTCCCCAAGGAGACGCGCGCCGAGGTGCAGGCCAAGCTGGCCCGGGCGTGCGAGTTGTTGGGGGACGAGGGCGCGGCCATGGCGCTGTATGCCGAAGCGCTGCCGCTTCGGCCGGCGGACGACGCGCTGGCCGAGAGGCTGGAGGCCCTCTACCAAAAGGCCGGCCGAAACCGCGAGCTGGCCGAGTTGTGGGCTGCCCGGGCCCAGCAGCTGTTGGCCGCTGGCCGGGCCGAGGCTGCCGCGCCCCTCCTCCTCAAAAGCGCCAGGGCCCTCCTCTCGGCCGGGCACCGGGACTCCGCCCACCAGAAGCTGTACGCCGCGCTGGAATTGCAGCCGCAAGGGCCGCTGGCTGCCGAGGTGCTGGAGACGCTGGCCGACTTGGAGCTGCAAGCCGGGAACCGCCCCGAGGCGGCGCAGCTGTTGGCCCGCCAAGCGGAGCGCGCCGGCGAGCCGCGGCTGGCCGCCCGCCTCTTCCTCCGCGCGGCCGAGGTGACGCCGGACGCCGGCCGGATGCTGGCCTGGCTGGACGCGGCGCTGCGCCAGGACGCAATGCTGCTGCTGGCCCGGGTGCGCCGGGGCCGCGCCCGTCTGTCCACCGACGCCCGCGGCGCGCTGGAGGACGTGGAGGCCGCGCTGCAGCTGCTGCGGGCGGACCCCTTGGCCCTTCCCCCGTCCGAAAGGGCCCAGCTGTTGCGGACCGCCGCCACCGCGGCGCGCGCCGCGGGGGAGCCAGACTTGGCCCGCCGCCACCTGGCGGCCTACGCCGAGGCGCAGCCGCAGGACGTGGAGGCCCAGTTGGAGTTGGCTGCGCTGTACCGCGAAGCCGGCGCCCTGCAGGCCCTGCAGTCCCTGTTGAGTGGCCTTTGGCCCCGCCTCAGCGGCCCGCAGGCCCGCGAGGCAGCAGAAGAATTGGTGGCCCTCAGCGTGGAAGTGCGCCGGCCGGAGGAGGCCGTCCCGGTGCTGCGCAGCCTCCTCGAGAAGGACCGGGGCGACCGCTGGGCGGCCGAGGCGCTGCTCGGGCTTCTGGGCGACGACGCTGCGGCGCGCGAGGAAGCCCTCGCGCTGCGCTCGCTGTTGGCAGCCTCCACCTCCGGCAACGCCCGCAGCGTGCATCTCCTCGAGCGGGCCCGCCTGCTCCGGGCCCTGGGAAGACTTGCCGAGGCGCGCACCGCGTTGGCGCGCGCTGCCCCGGAGGCGGAGCTGCCGGGCCCCGTCTGGCAAGAGGTGGCAGAGTTGGCGCGGGCCGAGGACGATGCCCCGGGCGAGTTGGCCGCTTGGCAGGCGGCGCTGGGCGCGGCGCCGGGCCTGTCTGCCCTGGCCGCCCCGCGCCTGTTGGACCTCGGCCGCGCGCTGCTGCAGGGTGGCGAGGCCGCGGCGGCGGCCTCCGCCTATGCCCTGGCCGCGCAAGCGGCGCCAGAGGCGGCCAGCCTCTCCGCCGCGCACCTGGGCGCTGCCGAGGCGGCCTTCGCCCAAGGGGACGCCGCAGCCGCCACCGCCTCCCTCCTCTCGGCCGCGGCCCAGGGGCCCGTCGAAGCGCGTGTCCAAGCCCTCCTCCGGCGGGCGGAGTTGGCCGAAGCCGCCCAGGACGCAGCCACCGCGGCCGACAGTCTGGAACGTGTCCTGGCGTTGGAGCCGCGCCAGTTGGCAGCCGCCTCCCGGCTGCGGACACTGCTGGAACGCGCCGGGGACTGGGCCGCCGTGGCCGAGCTTCTGGCCGCCCGCATTCCCCACGCCGCAGCGGCCGAGGCGGCGCGGCTGTCGGCGGAGTTGGGCGCCCTGTACCTGGAAAAGCTGGGCAGCCTCGGGCCGGCCGAAGCGGCGCTTCGCCGCGCGGCGCAACTCGACCCACGCCAGGCCCAGGTGCGCAGCCTTTTGGTGGGCTTGTTGGTGCAGCGGGGCGCTTGGGCGGAAGCCGCCGAGACGGCCCGCGAAGCCGCCTCGCTGTTGCCTCCGGAGGAAGGGGCGGCCTTGCTGCAGAAGGCCGCGCGGGCCGCCAGCGCGGCCGGCGCGGACGCCGAGGCGCTGGCCCTGCGCCGACGCGCACAGCAGCTGTCTCCGGCCACCGGCGAGGAGTTGCGCACGCTGGCCTTTGCCCTGTACCGCGCCGGTGCCCGGGGCGAGGCGCTGCCGCTGTTTTCCTCGGCGGCAGCCGGGGCGACGTTTGAAGACACGCCGGACCGGGACGAGGAATTGCTGTTGGCCTACGCGGACCTCCAGGCCGCCAGCGGCGACCTGCCCGCCGCGGAGGAGACGCTGCGCGGGCTTCTCCGTGAGCGGCCCTTAAGTACCGCCGCGGTGGAGCGCCTGGCCGAGGTGACGGCAGCGCGGAACCCCCGCGAGTCGATTCTTCTGTTGGCCAACGCCCTGCAGGGGCGCACCCCCAGCCGCGCGGTGGGCGAGCGCCTGTTGGAGTTGGGCCGCCGGGCTTTCGCCGAATTGGCCGACGCGGAGCTGGCCCGGACCCTGTTGGAGGCCGCCGCCTCCGCCATGCCGGAGCCCTGGGCCGCGCGCCGGGCCCAGGCCCAACTCTTCCGTCAAACGGGACGCAGCGCGGAGCTACTGACCACCTTGCGCCGGCTGTGGGAGGAGGCCGCCCAGGCAGGCGAGTCGGACGCCGCCCTGGCCGCGCTGCAGGAGTTGTCGCAGGTGGCCGAGGAATTGGGCCACGTCGACGAAGCCCTCGGGGCCTTGGCCACCTATGGCGAGCGGCTGCAGCAGCAAGGGGCCTCCGAAGCGGCGGCCCAAGCCGAAGCGCGTCGGGCCGAGTTGCTGCTGGGCCGCAGAGATGCCCTCGGCGCCGAGGCCGGGCTGCGCCGAAGCTTTGAATTGCACCCCAGTGTCCAAACCGCCCTCCGCGCCGCCGCCCTCGCCTCAGGCAGGGAGGACGTCCGCGCCCAGGCCGAGTGGCTGTCCCGTGCCCTTCCCCTGTACCCGGGGCCGGCCCAGCGGGCGGACGCGCTGGTGGCCCTGGCCGAGCTGCAGGCCGAGGCCCTCACCGACGACGCGCGTGCCGAGGCCCTGCTGCGCGAGGCGCTGGAGGAGGCCCCCGGGCACCCGGCCGCCGAGGCGCGCCTCCTGGCCCTCCTCGAAAGCGCCGGCCGCACCGCGGACGTCGCGGGCTACTTCGAATCCGCCGCGCGCAGCGTGCGGGACGCCGAAGCACGGGTCCAGCTGCTGCGCCGCGCGGCCGAGGTGTACCAAGGCCGCCTCGGCAACCGCGAGGCCGCCCTTGAAGCGCTGTCCCGGGCCCATGCGCTGCGGCCAGGAGACGTCCAGTTGACGGGCGACCTGGCCGACTTGTTGGCCGCCGCTGGCCGTCTGGCCGACGCCGCGCCGTATGACGCGCAGCTGCTTCGGGACAACCCCTTCCGGGCCCCTTCGGCCGAGCGCCAGCTGGCCTGGCTTGCCTCCACCCAGGACGGCCGTGCCTTGGCCACGCTGCACCTGGCGCGCGCCGAGCGGCAAGCGGGAAGCGAAGCTGCGGCCAGCTACCTGGAAGCGGCCGCGGCCTACCGACAGGCGGGGCTGGAGCGCGACGCGCTGGCCGCCGAGGACCGGGCCTTCGCCCATGCGCCGGATTCGGACGCGGCCTTCCGCGCACGCCGCGCCCGGGTTGGCAAGGACGCCCGTGCCTTGGCTGAGTTGCTGGTGCAGCGCGCGCAGGCCGTGCCGTCCGAAGCGCCGGCGCTGCTGGCCGAGGCCGGCGGCCTTTTGGCCACTGCGGGCGAGCCCCTGCAGGCAGCCGAAGCCTGGGACGCCCTGTTGCGGCTGCGGGCCGACGACGTCCCCGCGCTGTTGGCCCGGGGGGAACTGGCGGCGGAGGCGGGCGGCCCGCTGGCGGCGCAGCCCTACGACAGACGTGCGCTGGCGGCCGGAACGGACACGCTGACGACGCCGCAGCGGCTGCGCCTTCAGCTGCGGCTGGGCCATGCCGCGGTGGCCAGTGGCGCCCTGAAGGACGCGGCCGAGGTGCTGGAGGAGGTGGTGGCCCAAGGGCCGGAGACGGACGCCGGCCGCACGGCCCTGTCGCTGTTGGCGGAGGTGTACGCCAAGGCGCAGGACGCCCAAGGCGCCTTCCGGACGTCGCTGCTGCTGGCGCGCCGGGCCCGCCCGGATGAAGCCGAGGCCCTGTACCGGCGGGCGGCGGCCCTGGTGGAGGACGGCACCCAGGCCCTGGCGGCGCTGTTGCCCCTGGCGGAGCTGCGCCCGACGGACGTGGAAGTGGTGGACCGGGCCTTGGACGCCCTGCTGGCCACCGGGCGCGCCGAGGAACGCCTCGGCCTGTTGGTGCGCGCTGCCCAAGCCAGCGGCGGCGCGCGTGCCGCGCAGCTTTTGCTTCAGGCGGCCGAAGCGACTTTCGCCCAGGGCGACGCCGACGCTGCCCTTGGCCACCTGCGCGCTTCTGTCAAAGCCCAGCCCTCCCACACCGAGGCCTGGGAAGCGCTGGCCCGGGCCGAGCGCGCGCGCGGCGAAACGGAGGCCCTCGGCCGGACGTTGGAGGCGCTGGTGGCACTGTTGCCGTTGGACGCGCGCAGCGCCGCCCTGCGCCTGGAAGCCGCCCGGACCCTCTCCGGCCCGGAGGCGGCGGAGCGCATCCGCGCGCTGCTTCAGCCGGTGGTGGACGCCGGACCCTCCGACGCCTACGCCGGTGCGCTGGAACTCCTCGAGCCGGTGCTGTCCGGTGCACCGCTGGCCCGCGCACGGGCCCTCGCTGCGCGCGCCGAATTGCAGCCGACGGCCGGCCGCGCTGCCCTCCTCCTCGAGGCCGCCCAGTTGGCCGAGGGCGGTGGGGACACGCCTCAGGCGGCCCTCTACGCCAAGGCGTCGGCGGCAGCCGAGGCCGGCTTGCCGGCGCTGCTGCTGTACGCCCGGCTGGCCAAGGCCACCGGCGGGTTGGCCGAGGCCGCGGCGGCACTGGAGCAAGCGGCACAACTTACCCCCGGGCCAGAGGCGGTGGCCCTTCGCCTGGAAGCGGCCGAAAGCCACCAGGCCGCCGGCGCGCTGCCTCGGGCGCGGGCCCTGTTGGAGCAGCTGGCGACGGCGCACCCTGAAGCGCTCGGCCCGTCCGAATGGGCGCGCCGGCTGTTGTCCGTCGGCGCCCTCGAAGCGGCGGCCCTCCACGGCTATGGGCCACTGCTGGCCCAAGGCGCCTTCGGGGAGGCGCTACAAGTCGCTGAGGCGTTGAACGACGGCGCGCGGCTGCGCGAGGCGCTGTGGGGGGTGGCGGGCACGGCGCCGGAGGCCGCGGTGGTGCGCCGGCTGGCGGCCCTTGTCCTGGAGGAGGGCAGCCAGGAGGAACGGCTGCGCGCCGCACGCCTGTGCGAGGCGGTGCGGGCCCGCGAGCTGGCCTCAGCGCTGTACCGGGCGGTGGTGCTGGCGCCCGTCAGCATGGAGGACGCGCGGCACGAGGAGGGCGGCCCGCGGGTGGAAGCCCTGGCGCGCCTGGTGGCCCTGGGCCAGGGGGACGCCGTGCTGGCCGAAGTGCTGCAGCAGCTGGACGACGCCGCGCCGCCGGCGCTGGTGGACGCGCTGGTTTCCTATGCGCGGGGAAGGCGGGGCACGGAGCGCGAGCGCGCCCTGCGCAGCCTCGCGGCCCGCGTCCCGGGGCGTTCCGCCCCGCTGTGGCAGGAACTCTTTCAACGGGCGCGCGATGACAACCGGCTGGAGGACGCGGTGCAGGCCCTCGCCAGCTGGGCGGAGGCGACGGCCGAGGCGCCCCAGCGCGCGGCCCTGCATAGCCAGCTGGGGGACCTATTTCTGCACCTTGGCCAAACCGAGAAGGCGCAGTCGGCCTACCAGCAAGCCGTCAACGAAGACGCTGAGCAGCCTGCGCCGCTTCAAAAGCTGCTGGCCCTCACCTCCGAGGCCGACGACGCGGCACACTTCGTCGCGTTGGCCGAGCGCCTGCTGGCGCTGGCCCCGCAGGCGCCGCAGGAGGTGCCGCGCCGGCTGGCTTCGGCCTACGCGCACTTGGGACGGCTGGAGGAGGCGGCCAGCGTCCTGGCAGGGCTAGCCGCCACGCCCACACTGTTGGAGCAGCGCGCGCAGCTGGCCGAAGCGCTGGGCCGCGCCGATGAGGCCTTCGCCCTCCGCGAGCAGCTGGTGCAGTCGCCGGCCGAGCGCGCAGAACTCGGCCTGCACGCGCTGCAGGCGGGGCTTCTGGAACGGGCGGCCCACCTATTGACCGGCGTCGAAGCCGAGGTGCCACTGGCCTCCCGCAGGGAGGTGGCCGAGCGCCTCTCCAACACCGAGACGGGGGCCGGCGTCGCCGCCAACCTCTGGCCGTCGCTGCTGGCCGACGGGCTGCCGGATGCGCCGGGATGGATGGCCTACGCCGAGGCGCTGCGCCGGACGGGGCGTCCGGTGGAGTCGGGGCGCTTTGAGGACTTCGCCCGCGCTGCCTCCGGCGAGTTGCCATTGGCCGACGCTTCGGCAGCGGCGGCAGTCCGGCTGTCCCGTCCCCGCGCCGTCCGCACCCGGCCGCTGCCGTCGGGCGCAGTGGCAGTGGAGGCGGCGTCCATGCCCCGCCTGCATGCCGCCTTAAGTCAGTCGCTGTCTTCCCTGGGCGCGCCGGAAGTCCTCGTCTACTTGGACCCGGCCGGCGGCCCGGAGGCCTGGCTGGCTGGCCCGGAGACGCTGGTGCTGGGCGCCGGCGCGCTGTCCTACTTCGGGCCGGTCGAGATGACCTTCCTGGTGGCATTGGCGCTCCTGCTGGGGGACGAAGGCGTGGAGCTGGCTTCCCCGGGCAGCGTTCCCGCCGTCGCCCGGGTGGCGCCGGCGGCCTTCCTGGCCGTTCCGGTGCCACGCGCCGCGGCGCGGGTGGTGCTGTTTCTGGAAGCCGAGGTGCGCGGCGCGGATGTGGCCAGCGTGGACGTCGCTGCAGTGCTGGCCAACAGCGCGGCCTTCCACGCCGTCGTCCAGCGCGCCCTGGCCCTCGTGTAGAGTCTCCAACTGCGGAAGAGGGAAACCCGTCCGCGAGGGCCCATGTCGCGCCGTAACTTCGCTTTCCTCGCTGCCCTCCTCGCCCTGGTGGGGGTGGCTTGCACCAGCAACATCGTTTACCCGGGCCAGCTGGTGGGCAGCTTCAACACCGCCCTCATCCCCCGCAGCAACAGCTGTACCTCCTTCTCCATGTTGCCCGGCTTCTGCCCGGAGAATGGCTCGCCTGGCCCGTGCCAGGACGGCGGCTATCCGGACGGCGGCAGTACGGTGTTGGTGGTGTCCATGGGGCCCGACGACGCCGGCTACATCAGCTATGCCTCCGGCAGCCAGAGCGCCACTTCCGACGGCACCTTTGACGGACAAACCGCGGTGACGCAAGCCGTGGCCCAGCGCTTCTTCGTCCTCGCCAACCAGCCGTCCCAGGACGCGGGCTGCTTTGCCCAGGTGACGGAAATCATCAGCCTCACCCTGTACGCCAGCCTGGACGGCGGCTGCCAGGGAGGCATCCCCAGCGGCCCCCCTCCCACCCAACTGGGCGGCGTGTGGCAGACGCAATTCAGCCCGGCCTGTGGCCTGCTGTTGGACTTGGTGGTGCCCTACACCGACGGCGGCTGCGCCATGCCGGCGCCTCCCGACTGCGCCGTCACCTTCGGCCTGGTGGGCCAAGGACAGTCCTCCGTCCCGTGAAGCGCGCCGTGGTGTTGCTGTCCGGCGGCCTGGACTCCGCCACCTGCCTCGCCCTGGCGCAGCAGGCGGGATACCGCCCGGTGTGTCTTCTGGTGCAGTACGGCCAGCGCCATGCGGTGGAGCTGCGCCAGGCGCGGGCGGTGGCCGCTTCCTTGGGCGTGCAAGAAGTGCGGGAAGTGGCGGTGGACTTGCGCGCCATCGGCGGCTCCGCCCTGACGGCAGACATCCCCGTCCCCAAAGACAGGCCGGAGGCCGACAGGGCGCACGGGGTGCCCATCACCTACGTGCCGGCCCGCAACACCGTCTTCCTCAGCCTCGCCTTGGGGTTGGCCGAAGTGGTGGGCGCGCGGGACATTTTTATTGGGGTGAATGCCGTGGACTACAGCGGCTACCCGGACTGTCGGCCGCAATTCCTTCAGGCCTTCGAAGGGCTGGCCAGCCTGGCCACCCGGGCCGGCGTCCAGGGAGAGGCCTTCCACATTCACGCCCCGCTGCTGCAGCTGTCCAAGGCGGACATCATCCGCACTGGGCTGCGGTTGGGGGTGGACTATGCGCTGACCACCAGCTGCTATGAAGCAGACAGCGAAGGCCGCGCCTGCGGCCGCTGCGACAGCTGCCTCATCCGCCAGAAGGGCTTCGCCGAGGCCGGCGTCCAGGACGTGACGCGGTACGCCCCCCGGTGAGGACGGCGGCCCTGGCGCTTGCGCTGCTGCTCTCGGCGCCGCCGGCGGCCGTGCCGGACTTGGTGGACGCCAAACAGGCGGTGCCGGGGCTGCTGGTGGAGCTGCGCTACGCGCAAGCGGACAATGCCTTCCAACAGGCCTTCTACCCCAAGGACGCGCGCTGCCTGCTGCTGCGTCCGGTGGCGGCGCGTCTGCGCCGCGCTGCCCAGGCGGTGGAGGCTAAAGGCTACCGGCTGAAGGCTTGGGACTGTTACCGGCCCCTGGCCGTGCAGTGGGCGATGTGGGCCGTCGTCCCGCGCCGAGGCTATGTGGCGGACCCCCATTCCGGCAGTCACCACAACCGCGCGGCCGCGGTGGACGTGACGCTGGTGCGCGCCGATGGCGCGCCGGTGGAGATGCCGACGCCGTTTGACACCTTTGGGCCCACGGCGCGCCATGACGCGCCGGTCAATGCCCAGGTGGCCGCCCGCCGCGCGCTGTTGCGCACCGCCATGGAGGAGGCGGGCTTCCGCAAAAACCGCATGGAGTGGTGGCACTACGAAGCCCCGGAGGCGCACGGCGCGCCCATTCTGGACGTGCCGCTGGACTGAAAGCCGTCACTGCCGGCTGGCCAGGGCCGGCTGCGCCGCCAGAAGCCGGGGCGCGTCCTCCGCCAGCGCCTGCGCGCCCAGCGCCACCACGCACAGCCACACGCCGTCGGCGAGGACCAGGTGCAACAGCTGCAGTGGCAGCGGGGCCAACAAAGCGAGGTTGACGAGGCCCAACAGCAGCTGCGCCGAGACGGCGAAGGCCAACACCAGCGCCGCCCGGCGTGCCGCGCGGGTGGGCCGCAAAAACCCCACCACCGCCGCGGTGGCCAACAACAGGCTTCCACCGAGCGCGGCCAATACCGGGTGAAGAATGCGCAGGCGCAACAGGAAGTGGGCGCCGGGGGAGGCGTCCTGAAGGAAGCCCTCGTGAAGGCTGCGGGCCGGGAAAAGGGTGTCTCCCAAGGCGGCAATGGCGCCACTCACCCCCAGCACCACCAGGGCACCCAGCGAGGCCCACACCAGGGCGCCCACCGGGCTTTGCTGACGAAAGCGGGGGCGGGCCGTCCCACTGGCCCACAGTCCGGTGAGAAGCAGCGACGCCAGCAGGGCGAAGGTGTTGAGGAGGTGCAGGCCCATGCCCACCACCCGGGTGACGGAGCTGTCCGCCCCCACCAGCCGCAGCAGCACCAGGCCGGCCCCGATGAGAGCCTCCATCAGCAAGAAAACCAGTGTCGCCAGCGCCCCGCGCCGCACCCAGCGGTTGTCCGGGAAGCGCCGAAAGGCCCAGGCCACCCAAGCCGCCACCAGCAGCAGGCTGGCCCCACTCATCATCCGGTGGGTGAATTCAATCCGCGTCTTCAGCGCCGGAGCGCTGGGGAAAACCTCCCCGTTGCAGGTGGGCCAGTTGGCGCCGCAGCCGTCGCCGCTGTGGGAGGCGCGCACCAGGCCGCCCCAAGCCACCACGGCCAGGATGAAAGCAAGCAGCGCCCAGCTGGCGCGCGGGAAGGCTCGGGAAAGGGCCATGCCGACACCTCCTAAACTCTGCGGAGGAAGGAAGTGTCAAGGCCAACGGGTGGGGGGGGCGCCGGCTTCCCCGGGGCGGCCTCGGCCCCAGGCGCCTGGCGGCGGAGAGGGTGGAACGGCTACCCGCGGCTGGGCTATTCGTCCGGCATGGGCCACAGCCGACCGCAATTCATTGTCTCGTCCGCGGACGTCCCGGAGAAAAGTCACCGCTACCCCAACAGCGATGAGGACATGGCGCCCGGGCGCGCCATCGGCCGCGCGGCGGGACTGCTGCGCCTCGGCATCCACCTGGTCCGGGTGCCACCCGGGAAGCGGACTTCCTATCCCCATGCCGAGTCGGCCGAGGAGGAATTCGTCTATGTCATCCAAGGGGAAATTGAGGCGTGGATTGACGGGGAGCTGCACCACATGAAGGCCGGGGACTTCGCCGCGTTTCCGTCCGGGACGGGCATCTGTCACACCTTCATCAACGACGGGGAAACCGACGCGCTGCTGCTGTCCGGCGGCGAGGCGGACAAGTCCAAAAACCGGATTTATTACCCGCTCAACCCCGGACGCCAAGGCGAGCTGCCGTGGAGCCGGTGGTGGAGCAACGTGCCGCAGCGCACCCAAGGAGCCCATGACGGAAGGCCCCGAAGTCGGAAGGACGACGCGAAGAGGGCGCCCTGACGGGGCCGAGAGACTGGCCTCGGCTGAAACAAGGAGTCCAACGCCCATGTCCAAGCAAAAAAAGCTCGCGAAGCCTCAAGCTGACCCCCGCTTCACCCCAGCGGCCGACGCCTTTGCCCGCACGCCAGGCTTCTCGCTGATGCAGAGCAAGTCGGGCGCGATGCGCGGTCTTCTGCTCGACGGGAAGTCCTTTGGGATGTCCTCCCACGGCCGCTTCGTCCTGAAATTGACCGAAGGGCGGCTCGCCGCGCTCATCTCCCTGGGCGTTGGCAAGCCCTTCAGCCCCAGCGCCGGCCGGATGATGAAGGGATGGATTGAAATGACCGACCCCCAAGCCGACTGGGTCGCCCTTGCCAAGGAGGCCCATCGCCTGGCCGCCGCCGCGAGAAAGCCTGCTGCCAAGAAATCCAAGCACTAGTGGCCCGGTCGGGGGTGGGCGACAGCGCGAAAAAAAAGACGTACCCCGGGGGGGGGAACAAGGGCGGCCGATGGCGTCCTTGAGGGGGGCTTCCTGGGTTGAAGCCCAAGGGCCGGCACGCCCCGGGTCCTCTCCAGTAGGCTGCGCGGCTGCCCCATGTCTGCACTGAAGATTCTCCTCCTCGAGTCGGTTCACCCCATCGCCGACGAGTTGCTGGAAGACGACGGGTTTGAAGTCCAGCGCGTCGACGCCGCGCTGAAGGAAGACCAGCTGGCTGCCCGCCTCGCTGGCGTCCAGGTGCTGGGCATTCGGAGCAAAACCCAGGTGACGAAGAAAGTGCTCGACGCCGCCGACGCCCTGCTGGCGGTGGGCGCCTTCTGCATTGGCACCAACCAGGTCGCGTTGGACTACGCCACCCAGCGTGGGGTGGCCGTCTTCAACGCCCCGTTCTCCAACACCCGAAGTGTGGCGGAGATGGTGTTGGCCGAAATTGTCATGCTGTCCCGTCACCTGGGCGACCGCGCGATGGAGATGCAGCAGGGCGTGTGGAAAAAAATGGCCTCCGGCTCGCGCGAGGTGCGGGGAAAGACGCTGGGCGTGGTGGGCTACGGGCACATCGGCAGCCAAATCTCCATCCTGGCCGAGGACTTGGGGATGAGGGTGGTCTACCTCGACATCACCTCCAAGCTGCCACTCGGCAATTCCCAGCCGGTGAAGACGCTCGACGTCCTTCTGCAGCAGAGCGACTTCGTCACCCTCCACGTCCCGGAGACGCCGCAAACGCGAGGGATGATGGGGGCGGCACAGCTGTCCAAGATGAAGAAGGGGGCCTGCCTCATCAACGCCAGCCGGGGCACGGTGGTCGACCTCGAGGCCTTGGCCCAGGCGCTGAGGGAGAAGCGATTGGACGGGGCAGCGGTTGACGTCTTTCCCGACGAGCCCGAGGCGAACAGCGCCGAGGGATTTCAGACACCGCTCCGGGGGCTGCCCAACGTCATCCTGACGCCGCACATTGGGGGCTCGACGCGCGAAGCCCAGGAGGCGATTGGCCGCGAAGTCTCGGCAAGCCTGGCCCGCTTTGCGCATACCGGAGCGACGCTGGGGTCGGTCAACTTTCCACCGGTCGACCTCGCGCCCTCTCCGGGCACCTGGCGAGTCATCAACGTGCACCACAACGTGCCTGGCGTGTTGAGAGACTTGAACAGAATTGTCTCCGACCATGGCGCCAACATCCACGCCCAGGTGCTCTCCACCAACGCGGCGATTGGCTATTTGGTCATGGACTTGGACTCCAACGTGGCGGGCAACGTCGTCGAAGACATGCGTCGGCTACCGACCAGCATCAGCGCCCGCGCGGCGTAGCAGTCAGCGCCCACCGCTGCGCCCCCGGGCGTCGGCAAGCGGCAGGTGCCTTTCCTGGGGTTGACAGACTCCCGGTGCGGCGATTCACTCCCGCGCCCCTTCCCCGAGGAGGTTTCGCCATGAGGACGCGTCGCCCAGCGCAGCCGGGCCCACAGCTTCTCGACCGTCGGCGTTTTCTTCAGGGTGCGTCCGCGTTGGGGGCCTACGGTGTCCTCGGCGCTGGCCTGCTCGGGAGCCTGGCCTATGCCGACGCCCTGACGAAGGAACAGCGCGCCAGGATGACCCCGGAGGACATCCTCGCCGTGATGCAGCGGGGGAATGAACGCTTTCGAAAGGGCGAGCGAAAGCAACGAAACTATCTCCGGGAGCAGCAGGCATCGGCCAAAGGCCAATACCCAGCGGCCGTCGTTTTGAGCTGCATTGACTCGCGGGCGCCGGCAGAGGTGATTTTGGACTTGGGAATTGGGGACATTTTCAACGCCCGGGTTGCCGGAAACATCCAAAACGACGACATCCTGGGCAGCATGGAATTCGCGTGCAAAGTGGCCGGCGCCAAGGTGGTGTTGGTGATGGGGCACACCGCGTGCGGGGCCATCAAGGGCGCGATTGACAACGTTCAGCTGGGCAACCTCACCGGCCTGCTCGCCAAAATTCGGCCGGCCGTCGACGCCACCGTCTTTTCCGGCGAGCGCTCCAGCAAGAACGCTGCCTTCGTCGACGCCGTGGCGAAGAAGAATGTCGAGCTCACCATGGCGCAAATTGCTGAGAAGAGCGCGGTGTTGAAGGAACTGCAGACCAGCCACGCGCTGCTCATCCGTGGGGCGATGTACAACCTGGAGACGGCGGCGGTGGACTTCTTCGGCTGAACAGGGCGCCTCTGGCGCTTGGCTACTGGGACGCTGGAAACAGGGCCCCCGGGGTTACGGCACAAGCCCCAGGGGGCCCGGGGAGCGGGCATGACAACCGACGACTCCACCAGCCGCAGTTGGGCGGTCCTCATCGCGCGCCTCATCCTGGGCCTCATCTTCTTCATGGCCGGACTCTGGAAGACCTTCAGTCTCGGTCCGCTGGAGCATGCCCGCCGCCTCTTCGTGGAGCCTTACGCGCACACCTTTCTGCCGCGGTGGGCCCTGTGGGCGACGGGAACTGTCGTCCCGCTGGTCGAGCTTTTGGCGGGCGCGATGCTGCTCCTTGGCTTCCGCACCCGCCAGGCGCTGGTGGCACTGGGGGCGGTGTTGGTGCTGGTCACCTTCGGCCACCTGTTGGCGGAGCCGCTGTACGAATTCCACACCCACGTCATTCCCCGGACCGCCCTTCTGCTTTTCCTCCTGGTGATGCCGAGCGCGGATGACCGCTTCAGCGTGGACGGCTGGCTGCGGCGAGGTCCGCGGTCCGGGTAGGCCCCCCCGGGGCCTGTCGGCCCTAGCGCGGCGCCCGCCCGGCCAGCAGCTGTTGGGCGTCGTTTTCCCAGTCCCGTGCGTCGGCCTCGCCCGCGGCGGCCGCTGCCTGGGCCAGCGCCAAGGCCCGGGTGGCGGCCAGGCGCGAGCCCGAGTCGTCGCCGGACAGAAGCAGGGCTTCGGACAGCGCCAGCTGGTTGGGGGCGTAGTCCGGGAAGAGAGCCACCGCCTGACGCGCCGCCTTCAAGCCCCCCTCCGGGTCGCCCGGGCCGAGCGGCCAGCCGGGTGCGCGGATGAGGACCAGCGCCAGGACGCGCGATGGGCCGGCGTTGTCCAGCCGTGGGTCCTGCTGGTTGGCAGCCCGCAGCTGCTCTACCATGAGAGGAAGCCCTTGGGTGGCGGTGGAGGGCCGCTCACGGGCTTCGACGCCGAGGGCCAGGGCCAGCGCGTAGGCGCAGGCTGGCGAGGTGGGTGCCGTCTGCTGACAACGTTGGGCCGCCTCGAGAGCCGTTTGCGACAACGCCCGCCGGGCGTCTGCGGAGGCTTCGTGCTGTGCTTTGCGGGTGGCTGCGCGCGACTTCTCCGCCAAGGCCGGTGCGTCTTCCGGCCCCACCCCCGTGGCGGAAGGGGGCAGCGGCTGCAGGGGCGCTGCGCAGCCCAGTGCAGCCAGCAGCACAAGCGGGGTGCGCCTCACCGCGCCGGCACCGACAGGGCGCGAACGGCCTGCAGCGCCGCTGCGTCAGCCGGCACAAAGGCCGCCATCCGGATGCCGTCCAGGGCCGCCGCGCCGGAAGGGCTTTTCGGCATTTGCAGCAAGGCCTTTTCCAGCGGCGCCCAGCGCGCCGGACTGAGGCGGTTGGCCACCGTCGTCACCAACGCCGCCGGCAGGGGTGCCGAGCGCGCAAGGATGTCCAGCTCGGCGGCGAAGGGAAGTGTCGGCAGGGCATTCCCCTGGGCGCCGTCGAGGAGGACCGCCACCGCGTCTCCCTGGACGGCCCGCCTCAACGCGGAGAGGACCTGCGCGGACTCCGTCACCGCGGTCGACTCGGGCAGACGCCACTCCGGGCCCAACACCTGTCGGACGAAGCTGGGCGCGTAGCCGGCAATGGACACCACCGTCATGGCGGCCAAGTCGGCAGCCTTGGCCACTCGCCCCTTCTTCGCCACCAGCGTCCAGCGCTCGCTCGGGCCGAGCCCCTTCTGTTCCACCACCAGGCGCGGCGTCAGACGAAGCGATGTGCCGTGCTTCACGAAGAAGGGCAGTGCCACCAGGGCCACCGACGCTTCACCCAACCGGGCCAGGCCGTCCTTCTCCGTCGGCGCGTAGCTGGCCACCACCTGGCCCGGCGCCCATCCGGCGGCCGACGCCAAGGCCGCAGCGAAGGTGTCCATCGAGGGTTGGGCTTCGGCGGTGCTGCCGGGGTAGCCCGGTGCGCAGGCGACGATGGAGACGGGCTGCTGGACCGCGCTCACCGGGGCGGCGAGGAAGGCCAGGGCGAGGGGGAGATGGCGCATGGGGCGCAATCTACCCCGTGCTACCTTCCCCGCCCGAGTGACTTCCCACACGCTTCTGCAACGCGCCTTCGCCCGCATTGTCGCGCTGCGGGTCCCCATCCTCATCCTCTATGCCTTGCTGGTGCCCGCCGCGGCGCTGCTGGCCACCCGCATTCCCTCCGAGTCCGCCATCTTCGGGTTGGTGATGCGCGACGACCCGGACTACCTGGCCACCCGGGACTTCCAGAAAGTCTTTCCCGAAGGGCAATTCGTTCTGCTGCTGCTGGAGTCCGAGGACCCCTTCCAGCCGGAGGCGCTGGCCGACGCCGACGAGCTGGCCGCGGCACTGGCCAAGCTGCCCGGGGTGAGTGTGGTGTCGGTGTTGGACAGCTGGCGTCGGGCCCACCCGGGCTTTCAGCCGACGCCAGAAGCGGTGGGGGCGCTCCGCCACTTCGCCACCTCGACGCGGCTGTTGCGCAAGCAGGGACTGGTGGGCGAGCACTTTCTGGGACTGGTGGTGGGCTTCCCCCAGGAAGGGCCCGCGGCGCGCGACCGGCGGTTGGTTGGCATTGACGCTGTGCTGGCCGCCACGCCGCTGAAGCGGGTGACGGCGGTTCGCAAAGTGGGCGCGCCGTATGTCGAGTCGTGGATTGAGAAGGAATCCGGGCAAGCCACCGTCCGCTGGTTCCCCGTCTTCGGCCTCCTGGTGGTGGGGCTGGCGCTCTTCCTGTACCGCAGCGTCCGCTCGATGCTGGCCATCGTCCTGGCGCTGGGGAGCACCGTGGCGCTGGCCGTGGGAGCGGGCGAACTGCTCGGCTTCTCCTTCACCGTCGTCTCGGCCATCGTGCCGCTCACCGTCATGGTGACGACGCTGGCCTCACTGGTCTACCTGCACAGCCGCTTTGTCGACCAGCCCGAGGGTGTCCGCGTCGAGGAGCACCAGCTGTTTGCCCTCCAGAACAAGTTTCTGCCGGTGACCGCGTCCAGCGTGGCCGCGGTGCTGGGCTTCGCGGCCCTCGCCGTGTCGCGCATCCGCCCCATTCGAGAGATGGGCCTTTGGACCGCCAGCGGACTGGCCATTGCCTGGGTGGTGTGCTTCACCCTGTTCCCGGTGCTGCAGCGGGTGCTGCACACGCCCACCGGCCGCACCGTTCCCATCCGCACCCGCGTCTACGACAGGTTGGCGGAGTTGCTCCCCGGGTTCACCTTCCGCTGGCGCTGGCCACTGGTGGTCGGCGCTTTGGCCCTGTCGGGCTGCGGGCTGGTGGCCCTGTTCGGCATTCCTGGCTACCTCACGCCGATGAAGCTGGGCATCGACTCGCTCGACTACGTCGACCCGTCTCTGCCTCTGCACCAGGACATGGTTTTCTTCAGAGAAAATGTCTCCGGACTCAACGTGGTGCGCGTCTGGGTGAAGACGCCGCCTGGCACCGCCGCGGAGCCGGAGGTGCTGCGCGGCCTGGACCGCTTCACCAGCGCCATCGAAGCGCTCCCGTCGGTGTCCTCGGTGGTGGGCCCCACCACCTTTCTCCGCATGCGGCGGGCGCTGGCTGGCCAGAGTGAGACGTTACCGCAGGAGCCCACCGCCTTCGCCCAGCTGGCTGCAGACGTGGAACAGCTGCTCCTCACTCAGCCCGAGTTGCGCAGCTTCATCGACGTCACAACGCTGTCCAACGTCCAACTCACCGTCCTTTTGTCGCACGGCGAGACGGAGGCGGACTACCGGGCGCTGGCCGCCGACTTACAGCGGGCCTGGGACAGCACCCTGGCTGCGGACCCCGCCTTCCACGGCGCCAGTTTCCGGGTGGTGGGCGAATCCATCCTCCAGGCCAAGGTGGGCGCCAGTCTGGTGCCGACGCTGACGCAAAGCTTCAGCCTCACCGCCGGCCTCATTTTTGCCGCCTTCTTGGTGGTGTTCCGCAGCGCCTCGGCGCGGCTGATGGCGATGATTCCCTCGGTGTTTGCCATTCTCGTCACCTTCCTCGGGATGCGGCTGTTTGGCGGCAACCTCAACGTGGCCACCATTCTCATCGCCACCACCGTGCTGGGCACCACCGAGAACGACCAAATTCATTTCTTCTACCACCTGCATGAAGGCGAGGGCCCGGGGGGCCTCAACGCCGCCTTGCGGCACGCGCTGCGGGTGTCCGGCCGGGCGATTGTGTTTGCCACCCTCATCAACGCCGCCGGCTTTCTGGGGCTGGCCTTTTCCAGTTTCCCGCCGCTGCGTCAGTTTGGACTGGTGACGTCCGCCGCCTTCCTGTTGGCGATGTTGGCCGACTTCACGGCGCTGCCCGGGGCGCTGTGGCTGCTGCGGAAAGAACGGCCGGCCCAGTAGCCCGCACCGGCCGGGCCACCTGCAAGTAAATGGCTTCCAGGCGCGACACCGAGGCCTCCAGCCTCAAGCCTTGGGCCGCTTCCAACGCGGCCTGACGCGCAGCGGCCAGCCGCTCCGGGTGCTCCACCAGGTAGTCGATGCGCTGGGCGAGCTCCTCGGCGTTGCCCGGGGGGAAGCGAAATTCATCGCTGATGGCGAGCCGGCCGGCGGCACTCATCGGCGCGTCAGCCACCAGCGTCGGAAGCCCGGTGCCAAGCGCTTCCAGGACGGCCATGCCCTCGAGTTCAATCTCCGAGGCATGCACCAACAGGTCCGCCTGGCGCATCACGTCCGGCATGTCGACCTCCTCGACGACGCGGATGTCCGCCGGCAGCGGCAGGGTGGACGACAGTCGACGCAGCCGCTCCTCCTCCGGCCCATGCCCGCACAGCACCAGCTGAATGCGCTCTGCGTGGCGAGCGCGGCGCACCGCCTCCACCAGCACGTCAATCCGCTTTTCAGCCGCCAGCCGCGAGACGGCCAACACCAAGAAGCGGCCTTCATAGCGCGGCTCGCGCCTCGCCGGCCCGGGGTGGAATTGGGGCGGGATGCCATTGGAAATGACGTCGGCCGGGACGGTCAGGCCGCGGCGCCGCAATTCCTCCAGCCCAAAGGCGGTGGGGACGACCAGGTGGTCGGCCTTGCCGTACAGGGCGGAGATGAAGAAGCGCCAGGTTTTGTCCACCAGCCACTGTGAATGGATGCCGATGTTGTGAAACATGTTTTCCGGCTGAATGTGCGAGGCCGCGACCACCGGCGTCCCCAGCTTGCGCGCCAGCTGCCCGGCCCGGATGCCGAGCCAAAAAGGAAACTGGACGTGGAGGACGTCGGCCCGGGCCAACACTGGCTCCAACACGTCCCGCGACGGCCACGCGAAAATGAAGCCCATCTCCCGCATCACGCGGCCGAAAGGCGGGATGGTGAACTGCGGCAGCCCCACCCGCCCTTCGCTGGTGGCGCCGCCGGCGATGACGGTGACGTCATGCCGCTCCCGCAGCGCCGAGATGAAGCGCTTGGCGGAGATGACGCCTCCCGTCTTCACGCCGTCGAAGGTGTCGACGGCGTAGGCAATGTGGAGACGCCGGGGGTCGGGCATGGCGGCGCTCTATACCGAAGCGGCGCCAGCAGCCACAACGCCAACCGCGCTGCCACCCCGAAGGGGCGCCCCGACAGTCCCGGCCGGCTAGAAACTCCCCCCCACCGCCAGCACCGCCCCGGCTGGCACCGGCTCGAGGGCCACCGCCTGGACGCCGGTGTTGCTTTTGGGCGGCGTTCCCCAGCCGGCGGTCAATTCATAGCCGGTGATGGCCCCCACCAACATCAGCGGCGCCGCGATGTAGATGGCATGCGTCGGGTTGCCCTGCGCCAGGCCAAGTCCTGCCCCGAGGCCCGCCGCCTCGCCCAGCCAGGAGACCCACATCAGCCCATCCCCGCCCAGGGCATGGCCTGCCAGGGGCACCACCACGGCGAGCGTCAGCCCATAGGTGGTCAGTCCCACCGCAGCCACGGTGGCGGTGTTGCACGTCTGGCCGTTGGAAGTGGGCGAGGCGAGACAGCCGATGTAGCCGCCCAGTGCGCCAATGCTGACGCCCGCCGCGCCCGCCACCAGCAGCTCGACGGTTACCCGCACCGCTTGTGGGCTGGCCACCGGTGCCGTTGACGGTCCCTGAGAGACGGCCGAGGGGGGAAGCAACGGGGCATCGCCTGGCGAAGGCCCGTCGGCAGCCACCAGCAGCACCAGCGCACCAAGAAGGGGGGTCAGCATTTCTGGAGAAGGCGACAGGGGCCCTTGGCCAAGGGCCGTGGCACCACCAAGCGTGGGAGTCGGGAGGAAGACGCCGGCCCGGCTGCGAATTCGCTCTCCCCCAGGGGAAGGAAGCAGCGCGGCCCCCGAGGGTCCGCTGCCACCCGCTGCAATGGGAATACCCCGGACTGCCCTCAAGGCGCCAGGCCTCTCACGTCGCACGGCCGCCACCGTGCTAGAGATTGTGGGCGTGCCGGACGCGACGGACACCCAACGGCTGGCCCCCGCCCTGCTGGAACTCATCCGGCACACGTCCTGCGGGCTCGCCAAGGACGTGGTGGATGCCTTGGCCCTCGCCCGGGAGCGCGAGGAGGCCGGCAGCCGCGCCCACAACACCTTCGGCCTGATGCTGGAAAACGTCCGGCGCGCCCGGGCCTCCTCGGTGCCCATCTGCCAGGACACCGGCACCCTCATTTTCTACGTCGACTATGGACCGGAGGTGTCCCCCTTCGACGTCGAGGATGCCATCCAAGCGGCGGTCAAAGAGGCCACCCGCCTCAGCTACCTGCGGCCCAACACGGTGGACTCGGTCAGCGGACGAAGCCTTGCCGACAACGTCGGGCTCGGCTCGCCCCACATTCACCTCCATCCCCAGCGCGAGGCAGCTCTGCGCGTACGCTTGATGATGAAGGGCGGAGGCTGTGAAAACGTCGGCGCGCAGTACGCGCTTCCGGATGGCCGACTGGGCGCCGACCGTGACCTCGACGGTGTGCGACGGTGCATCATCGACGCCGTGCAAAAGGCCCAAGGCTTCGGCTGCGCGCCGGGGACGCTGGGCGTGTGCATCGGGGGTGACCGCGTCCTCGGCTACACCGAGAGCAAAGAGCAGCTTTTCCGGCCCCTGCAGGACAGAAACCCGGACCCCGCGCTGGACGCCCTGGAGCAGGAACTCTCCACCTCCCTCAACGCGCTGGGCATCGGGCCGATGGGCTGGGGCGGAAAAACCACCATTCTCGGCGTCAAAATCGGCCAGCGGGCACGGGTCCCGGCCAGCTTCTTCGTCAGCGTCAGCTACATGTGCTGGGCCTACAGGAAGGGAGAGCTGCAGCGACAGGGCCAAACCTGGCTTCTCGACGGGGAGCCGCTGCTGCCGTCGCCGCCCCCTCGCCTCCAGGTGCCGCTCCGGGTGGCGAGCTAGGGCCCCCGTGCCTTGCTGGAGATTCGCTGGCCATGCCCAAGAAGCTCGAACTACCCCTCTCCCTCGACGCCGTGCGTGCCTTGCGCGTGGGGGACGAGGTGGAAGTCAGCGGTGCATTGGTGACCGGCAGAGACGCGGCCCACCAGTACCTGCACTCCGTCGCACACGACGCCCGCTTTGACGAGATGGTGCGGGACCGGCTCCTCTACCACTGCGGCCCGGTGGTCCGCAGGGAGACGGACGGCAGCTGGCGCGTCATCGCCGCCGGCCCCACCACCTCCATTCGTGAAGAGCCCTACGAGGCTGACACCATTGAGGCCTACGGGATTCGCGGCGTCATTGGAAAGGGCGGCATGGGGCCGCGGACGCTGGCCGCTCTCCAGAAGTGCGGGGCCGTCTACCTGCACGCCATCGGCGGGTTGGCGGCCGTGCTTGGCCAGTGCGTGACGCGGGTGCTGGGTGTCTACCAGCTGGAGGAGCTCGGGCCGGCGGAGGCGATGTGGCACCTGGAAGTGAAGGACTTCCCGGCCGTCATCACCATGGACGCCCATGGCAACTCGCTGCATGTGCAGATGGAAGCCGAAAGTGCGGCCGCGGCGAGACGGCTGATGGAAAACAACCCGCACCGCCCGAAGTAGATGTTGGCCCGCAGGGCCGCCCGGGCGACGGCCGGATTTTCTACGGTGCCGGGGGCGCGTCGGCCATAGCCGCCTCGAAGTGAAGGACACCGCCGTCCGGCAGCCGGAACAGCGCCGTCCGGCCGAGGACGGACGCACGCCTCACGGCGCCCAACAGCTGAATGAAGCGACTGTCCAGCGAGCCGGGCGGGCAGGCGGCAAGCGTGGTGGACAGGGCCTGCAGCTTCAGTTCAGCGCCCTGGTGCGTCCACGTCCCGGCGCCACGGTTGCAATCGGCTTGAAAGGCCAACCCGCCGTCCCCGCGAAACTCCACCCAATAGCGCTCTGGGTGCTGAGGGACGACTGGGGCGGCAGCTGGAGGGGTGAAGTGGACCCAGCGCCAGTGCACGCCCACCAGGCCCGGGGCCGCCGTCGTCCCGGCATCCTCGGTGGCCGCCGCCACGCCTGCCAGCGCGACCATGGCCAACAGCCCCAGCAGGCGGGTGGGTTTGCGCAATGCGTGCCTCACAGGAAGGGGAGGGTGTGCACGGTGGCGCTCCCGGCGCCCCCGGCCAGCTGCAGCGCCGTCCCCGGGGCCAGCGCGTCGCGATGGACGTAGCCGAGGGCCACCTGCTGTCCCAGACGCTGGGACGGCACCACCGAAGTCACGAAGCCCACCTTGCGCTCGCCCAGGAAAAGCTCCGTGCGCGGCGCGGGGTGGGCCTCACCGAGGAGCAACCCCACCAGGCGCTTATTCACATGGCCGCGGAAGGTGGCGCGGGCGATGACTTCCTGGCCCAGGTAGCAGCCCTTCTGGTAGTGCAAGGCCCGCTCGAGGTTGGCTTCCAGGGGAAGGGTGCGCTCGTCCATGTCCACCCCGTAGCGCGGGACACCGCGCTCCACCCGCAGCACTTCCAGTGCCTCCCAGCCTGCAGGGACGAGGCCGTCCTCGTCGCCGCTGTCCAACAGCGCGGTGAAAAACGTCTCGAGGCCGCCGGTCGAGACCAGCACGTCCACCCCGGGAAGCAGCAGGCCCGAGGGCAGCACCAGCCCGCCCTGCCCCTCCAGGCCGGCGGCCACGGCATCGGCGGTGGGTGGGGTCTCTCCCGGTAGGCCGAACAGGCGCCGCGCCAGCGCCCAGCCGCGTGGGCCCACCAGCGCCAACTGCCCGAATTCTGCGCTGGCGTCGGCCAGCTCCGCCTCCTCGCTGATGAGGTAGCGCTGCAAGTGGGCCAGCACCAATGGGGCGAGCCCGGGTTCTACCAACAGCAGGACGTCCTCCTCGCGCCGCACCAGCTGCACATCGGCCACCATGCCGCCCTTGGCGGTGAGCAGCGCCGCGTAGCGCACCCCGGAGTCCGGGGTGCCTTGCACGTCCTGCGTCAGCATGCCGTGCAGGAAGGAGAGGCGGTCCGGCCCGGTCACCCGCACCACCTGCCGCGCCGAGAGGTCCACCACCGCCACGCCCTCGCGCATGGCTGCTTCCTCCGCCACGGGGCGAGCGTCCCCAGCGGCCCCGTAGTGCAGCACCACCTCCCGTCCCCCGACGCTTCCGAAGCGGGCGTGGAGCCGGGCATGGTGTGCATGAAGGGCGAGGGTTTCCATGGCCAGCCAGCTATATAAGGTTGCTAGAGATGAACCTCCACCACCTCTCCCAATTCCGCGACTCTTCGGCAGAGAAGCTGCGCAAACACAACGTCTTCTCCACCGCCCGCTTCTTCCTGGACGTCTACTGCCTGCGGCCAGGGCAGGCGCAGACACCCCACGCCCACGCAGAGGCGGACAAGGTGTACCTGGGCGTGGAAGGCACTCCCGTCGTCCAGTTGGACGGAGAGGAGGCGGTCTTGCCACCCGGCGCGGCGGTGCACTGCCCGGCGGGAAGTCGGCATGGGCTGCACAACCCCGGGCCCGGCGAAGCGCGGGTCCTCGTCTTCATGACGCCCAACCCGGGAAAGTCATGAGTAAGAAGCCAGTTGGTCGGCACCTTGGCCACAGGCGAGCGGCCTTTGCCCTTCTCCTCCTCGGCCTCGCCATGGTGGGGCTGTCCTGTTACCAGTGGTGGGAGTTGCACCTGGTGGAGTCCGGCATCCGGGTGGTGTGCAACCTGAACGCCTCGGTGAATTGTGAGACGGTGTGGACCAGCCCGTTCGCCCAAGCCGTCCACCGCACCCTGGGCATGCCGGTGGCCGCGCTCGGCGTGGTGTGGGGCCTGGTCGCGACGGCCTGCGCCGCATGGCTGTGGGTGCGCGCCCGCCGCGCCGAGCCGGTGCGGGACTTGGTGGGCGCCTCGCGCGTCGCTGCGGTGGTGGGCGTCCTGTCGGCCGCCGGCTTTGCCGCGGGTAGCTATCAGGCCGGCGCGCTCTGTCTCACCTGCCTCCTCAGCTACCTGCTGGTGTTGGGCTACGCCGTGGTGGCCACGGTTGCTCTTCCTCGGCCACTGCTGCCCCAGGGCGGGGAATGGTGGACGGCGCTCGGACTCCCGGCAGTGGTGGCCCTGGTCGGCTACCTGGTGCTCCTCATCCCCGGCCGCACCGCGCCTCAACCCTCACCACTGGCCAACGCCACGGCCAAGCCCGGCGGCCTGGAGGCCTTCCTCGCCGCGGCTGAGCCCGGGGAACGCCAAGCACTCAGCGACAACCTCGCCATCTGGCGTCTCAACACCGCACCAGTGCCCCTGCCTCCGGAGCGCAACCGCCTGGGCGAGGCTTCGGCCCCCGTCAAAGTGGTGGAGTGGACGGACATCCGCTGCGGCCACTGCAAGCGCTTCAACGGAGTGCTGGAAAGCCTTCGGGCCATTCTCCCGCCGGGCAGCCTTTCGGTGGAAGCGCGGAACCTGCCGCTGGATGGCCTTTGCAACCCCTTCGTCCAAGCGACGGCCGGCGGGGTGAGTTGTGACGGGGCGCTGGCCCTCATCTGCCTGGAGAAGTCGCCGGACTTTTGGCAGCTGCGCGACAAGCTGTTTGAGGCGCAGAACGACCTCACCCGGGAGAAGATTCTGCAAATTGCGACGTCCAGTCTCAGCGCCACGCGGCCGTCCCTCGAAAGCTGCATGGCCAGCCCGGAGACAAAGCAGCGCCTCCTCGAGGACATCCGCTACGCCATGCTGTACCGCCCGACGGGCACCCCCACCATCACCGTCAATGGCCGGCTGGCCCCGCCCTCCGGGCCCTTCCTGTATGTGCTGGCGATGACGGCCGGCAATCCGGATGCCCCGGCCCTCGCCGCCCTTCCGCCGCCGGCTGCCCCGCACCGGTGAAGCGAAAAAAGCCACGGCCGGCCCCGCCTTCACCCGGGGCGGCTTTCCACACCCCCTTGGCCGGCCTCGCGTCCCTCCGGGAAGGACTTCCGGTGGGCGAGCCAGCCCGCCCCCCGCCCGCGCCACACCCCCGCGCTCCGCCTCCGCGCGCGGTGGTGCGCCTTGAAAGAAAGGGCCGTCGCGGCAAGGAAGTGACGGTGGTGGAGCAACTCACCCTGTCCGCCGCGGAGCGCCTCGTCTGGCTTTCGGAGCTGCAGCGGAGCCTTGGTTGCGGTGGGGCCGAGGAGGAGGGCGCCCTCGTCCTGCAGGGGGACCAACGTCGGCGGGTGGAAGCCTACCTGCGCGCCCGCGGGGTGGCTCGCGTCTCGGTCAGTTAGGGAGGTCTGGGCAAAGTTCTGCGTGCCCGACAGTCGTGGCAAGCTGACGGCGCTCGGGCATGCAGCAAAGGTGTTGCCCCACCGCTGGCGCTCGTGAAAGGTGCAGGGAAAGGAGAGAGGGCGATGCCCTATGTGAACATCAAAGTCACCCGCGAAGGCGTCACGGCGCTGCAGAAGGCGGAGCTCATTCGGGGGGTGACGACCTCCTCCGCGACACGTTGGGCAAGGACCCACAGACGACGGTGGTCGTCATCGAGGAGGTCGACACCGACAGTTGGGGAATTGGCGGCGAGTCGGTGACCGTCCGCCGCCGTCGCGGCTAGAGGGCGGCGACGACAGCTTCGGTGAAGTCGCGGCAGGTGGAAGAGCCACCCAAGTCCTGGGTCCGCACTCTGCCCTCGGCGTAGACACTCGCCAAGGCCCGGTCGAGTCTCCCGGCCGCCTCGTCGTGCTTCAAGTAACGCAGCATCAGGGCGGCGGACATCATCAGGGCGGTGGGGTTGGCCAGTCCCTTGCCGGCAATGTCTGGCGCGGTGCCGTGCACCGCCTCGAAGACGGCGACGTGTTCGCCGAAGTTGGCCCCTCCGACGACGCCCAGGCCCCCCACCAGTCCGGCGCAGAGGTCGGAGAGAATGTCGCCGTAGAGGTTTTCCATGAGCAGAACGTCGTAGCGCTCCGGGCCCCGGACGAGCTGCATGCACATGTTGTCGACGATGACTTCCTGGTAGCCAATCTCCGGGAACTCCCGGGCCACCTTCCGGCAGCAGTCGAGGAAGAGGCCGTCGGACAGCTTCATGATGTTGGCCTTGTGGACCGCCGTCACCCGTTTCCGGCCGTGCGTCCGTGCATACTCGAAAGCGTAGGCGGCGATGCGGGTGCTGGCTTTCTCGGTGATGATTTTCAGGCTCTCCACCACTCCCGGCACGACGATGTGCTCCAGCCCGGCGTAGAGGTCCTCGGTGTTCTCCCGCATCACCACCAAGTCGACGTTCTCGTAGCGTGTTTTCAATCCCGGGATGGAGCGCACCGGACGCATCGAGGCGTACAAATCGAGCGCCTTGCGCAGGGCGACGTTGGCTGAGGCGAGGCCCGTCCCCACCAGGGTGCCAGTGGGCCCCTTCAGTGCCACGCCGGAGCGCAGGACCGCATCCACCGTCGACTGGGGCAGGTTGGTGCCGTATTTGTTGACCACCTCAGCCCCGGCGTCTGCCCGCTCGAAGCTGAGGGGCAGGTGCAGGGCCTCGAGGACGCGGAGGGTGGCCTCGGCCACTTCGGGCCCAATCCCATCTCCGGGGATGAGGGTGACGGTGCGGAGGGTGCTTTGGCTCATGGCTGGGGGGTGTGTACAGCGGCTGGGCCTCTGGCCACTAGCCGTTTCCCAAGCCGCCTCTGCGGACGGCCTGTCCCTTCGCCTTGGCCAGTGCCGGGGAAGGCCGAGACGAAGCGCACCTGTCGAAACCCGAGCGACAACAGCAGCCCGCGCAGCGCCCGCTCGGCGGACCCACGGGCCCGCGCCTGAAGGCCCGCATCGGCGCGCGCCTCCTCCTCAAAGGCCACCCGGGCGAGCTCCAGCAGCTGGGCGGTCTGCGCCGAGTCCAGGTTGCTTTGGATGACTTCTATCTCCGCTGGGCGCACCTCGGCGCGCGTCTGCAGCGGCGGAAGTCGTACCTCCACCGTGCCGTCATCGACGGCGAGCGCGTGGGCGTCCAGTTGCGCCAGGTCGAGGCCAACGTGCACCGTCCCAAACACAATGGCGCGTCCGTGGCTTGGCCACAGGGCCGACTTGGCCCACAGGTAAACGTCCTCCCACACACGGCCGGTGGGCACCGGCTGGGGGGCGTAGCCCACCTTCTTATAGACGCTGACATCCATCGTCTCGAGGCGGGCCACCTCCTGCATCCGCTCGACGATGAGGGGGACGTCCGGCGTCGGGGTGCGTCGGCTGCCCACAGAGAGGACGGCGAGGAAGGCGGCCAGCAGGAGCAGCGTCCCGCCCCCCACCAACGCCGGGAGGCGCCACACTGGGCGGCGCACCGGCGGAGGTATGCTGGCGTTGGAGGCGTCTTCCATGGCTCGACTCCTTTCCCTTTTGCTGGGCCTCCTGGTGGTGGCGGGAGCGGCCTACTACCTCCTTCAAGGGACCGCCGAGTCCTCGAGGGGAGAGACGTCCGCGCCGAAGCAGCAACTCGACCAGGTGCGGCAGAAGACGAAGCAAATTGAGCAGGACAGTCAAAAACGCGCCGACGACCTCTTCAAGAAGAGCGAGTAGCCCCCCGCCCCTCCGGGTAACGCACCGTCACCACCGTGCCGATGCCCCCCCGGACAAACCACTCGCCCGTCACCACCAGCGAACGTGGCTCCAACGCCTTCAGCAAGTCATCCGCGATGCGGTTGGTGACGGCCTCGTGGAAGGCCCCCTCATTGCGGTAGCTCCACAGGTAAAGCTTGAGGCTCTTCAGTTCGACGCACTTCTTGTCCGGGACGTATACAATTTTGAAGCGCGCGAAGTCAGGCTGGCCGGTGAGTGGGCAGAGGCAGGTGAATTCCGGGGCGTCGAAGGCAATTTCGTAGTCCCGCTCGGAAGCCGGGTTGGGGAACGTTTCCAGGGTGCGCGGGGGGGTTGGGGCCATGGCCAGGTGAGGCCAGTTTTTGACAGCAGCTGGCCTGTCGGTGCAACTGGGGCGGCCGTGGAAGCCGAGTCGGCCGACTGGCAGACTGTCGCGGCCGGGCCCGTCCTGCGGGGCGTCGAGGGTGAGCGATGACCGTCCAACTGATACGCGCCAGCCCCCACCGGCTGGCGGAACAGAAGAAGGCGCTGACGGAGCTCCTGCTGGACGTGGTCGCGGCCGGCGCTTCCGTCGGCTTCCTCCCCCCGCTGAGCGAAGCGGAAGCGAGCGCCTACTGGGCTGAGGTCGAAGCCGCGTTGGCGCACGGACGGCGGGAGCTATTGCTGGCCGAACGGGACGGTGTCCTGGTGGGCACGGTGCAGCTGGAACTCGCCCAGAAGCCCAATGCGCGTCACCGGGCGGAAATCACCAAGCTGTTGGTCCACACCCGCGCCCGCCGCCAGGGCGTTGGCCGCCTCCTCCTCCAAGAAGTGGAGCAGCTGGCGAAAAGCCACGGCCGCACCCTGCTTTACCTGGACACGCGCGAAGGGGACGTGGCCGAGCAGCTGTACCTTCAGGCGGGGTACCTCCGGGCGGGGCGCATTCCAGCCTACGTCCGCAGCGAGAATGGAAAGCTGGACGCCACCATCCTCCTGTACCGGCTACTGGACGCCCCGCCCGGCTGAAGCAGATTTGGGCAACAAGGCGCGAAAGTCGGTCAGCACCACCCCAGCGCGCTCCAGCGCCGCGCGTGCCTCCGGCGAGGTGAAAGTGTCCAGTTCCACCTGACGCTGGGCGGCATACCCGGACTGGACGTGACTCGGTGTCTCGCCCGGGTGGCACATCCACTCGGTGGTGCCCGGGCGCAGCCCTTCCACGGCGCCCAACAACCGCGACAACGTCCAATACGCCTCGCTTCCCGCCTCACCCACAAAGTGCTCCGGGCTGCAGATGCCCAGGCCATGCAGGGCCGCGCGCATCGGCCCGTCCAGCGCCCGCACCGGCAGCCCCCATGCCGCTGCGGCGGCGGCCACGCCGGCCAGCACCGCCCCGTGACGGTGCAGGTGTTTGTGGACGTCGAGGTGGGTGGGCCGGCGGCCCAGCAGCTGCTCGGCCAGCTTCAGCTGAGCGTTTGTCTCGGCCTCCACCACCCAGCTGGGAAGCTGGTCGGCGCGGCCCTCGGCGAAAGCCCCCTCCGCGAGAAGCTTCTTGGGAAAGGCAGCGCTGACTGGACGGCCGCGCGCGAGGTTGAGGTGGAGGCCGACGGCCAGGCCGTCCGCCGCCGCGGCGCCCGCTTGGCTAAAGGGGGTATTCACCAACAGGGTGGCGGAGGTCACCACGCCGGCACGCATCGAGCGCAGCAGCCCGGCGTTCACCGCTGGGTCGTAGCCCAAGTCATCCGCGTTGATGATGAGGCGTTTCAGGGCTGGCATTCGGCAATCAGGTGCGGCGCCTGCTCCGGAAAGCGCGTTGCCAAATCCTTCTGGATGGCGTCGCGCTCGGCCATTTTCCCGGCGCGGGCTTGTGCCAAACACAAGGCCGCCAGCGGACGGGCATCGGCTGGGTCCAGGCGGTCGGCTTCTTTGTAGGCGCGCTCGGCGCCCGCCGGGTCGCCTTCCTGGGCGAGGGTGGCCCCGAGGTAGTAGTAGGCCTTGGCCAACTGCGGGTCCTTCGCGAGCGCCGCCTTCAACAGACGAAGGGCCTCCTGCGGCTGGTTTTGCCGCAGGCGGACGAAGCCCAGCTCCGCGGCCGCGCTCGGCTGAAAGCGCTTCTTGAGGATGCCGTTGAGCAGCAGGGCCGCCTCGTCCAGGCGCCCCATCTGGCTGAGAAGTTGCGCCCGGCGGAGGGCCACGTCGCGGTCCTGCGGTGCCTTGCGCGCGGCGCTGTTGAGCGCCTCCAGGGTGGCGGGCGCATCCCCTTGAAGCTGCCGGAGGTCAGCCCGGAGCAAGTCAGGCCGCGAGTCCTGTGGTGCGAGCTCCAGGGCCTTGTCGAGCGACGCGTCGGCCCGCTTTCCCATCCGCAAGGCAATGAAGGCGCGGCTTTCTTGCAGGTAGGCGTCCTCCGTCGCCGGGAAGCGGCGGACGAAGGCCTGCACCACCTCCAGCGCCACCTCGTGGTCCGGCAGCGTCAGCGCCAGCTCGCCAGCCCGGCGCAGCTGGTCGACGCTGGACTTGGGGTCAGAAGAAATGGCCACCAACTCACGCATTCTCGCCGCAGGTTCTCCCCCGGCCTCGGCGCGCTCCAACCGTTCCGCGGGCGTCGTCTGCGGCCGGAATACCCAATAGCCGACGGCACCCAGCACCATTGCGGCCAGCACCGCCGGCCCCAGCACCTGCGGGGAGACGAGGCGTCGCAGAAGCCGCCCCAGGGCACGGCCGAGGCGCGTCCCCAACGAAGGGCCCTTGGGCCGCGGGGGCACCACCTTGCGGGGGGGTTGGCTGTCCGGCAGCGGCGGAAGCAAGTCCAGTGGAATCTCGTCGCGCCGCCCCGGAGTGGACGGGTCTGCCAGGCGCGCTCGGCGCAGCGCAATGCGCTTCGGGTCCTGTTCGGCGGGGAAGATGGTGGAGACGTAGGCTGAGACTTCCTCGGCGCCCGCCACCCGGGCCGGACCGCCCACGTCTTCAATGGCGCGAATGAATTCCTGCAGGCTGGGAAAGCGTTGCGCCGGGTCCTTGGAGAGGGCGGTGAGGCACACCAACTCCAGCTGCTGCGGTACCGAGGGGTCGAATTCGGTGGGGCGCCTGGGCTTGCCCTCGGTGATGCGGTTCAGGACCTCCTCGGTATTCAATCCAGTGAAGGGCCGGCGCCCACACAGCTGTTCATAGAGCATGACGCCGGCGGCGAAGAGGTCGGCGCGGTGGTCGACCGGTTGACCGGCAATCATCTCCGGGGACATGTAGAAGAATTTCCCCTTCAGCGTCCCTGGCTCGGTGCCACCGCCAAGTCGCGAGGACTTGGCGATGCCAAAGTCGATGACTTTCACCTCGCCGTTGACGCCGACGTGGATGTTGTCCGGGGTGAAATCGCGGTGGACAATCCGCAACTCGCGCCCCTTGGCGTCCACCGCACGGTGGGCCGCGTCCAACCCGCGGCAGGCCTCGGTCAGCACCCGGAGGGTAATGCCCAGCGGCACCCGGAGTCCGGCGTGCGCGGCCGATTGACGGAGCTCGGCAAAGCTGTGCCCCTCCAGCAACTCCATGGCGATGAAGGGCTCGCCATGCACCTGCCCCAAGTCGAGAATGCGCACCACGTTGGGGTGCTGGATTTGGCGGGTGATGTCCGCCTCGTTGAGGAACATCCGGACAATGGCCGGGTCCGCGATGAGGTGCGGAAGCAGCCGCTTCACCGCCATGGCGGGGCCGAAGCGCCCGTCAGGCAGCAGCATGCGGCCGAGGTACACCTCGGCCATCCCACCGGTGGCAATCCGGGAGGTGAGCCGGTAGCGGCCGAACCAGGTGGACGTCTGGGAGACGCTCAAGCGCGGGCGAAGTCTACACCCCTCGGGGCGGCCCCAGCCCCGGGCCGACGGCTGCAAACGTCCGGAAGTTGAAGGCTACAGCCCGGGGCACGCACCGGCCCTGTGTGGAGGACACCCACGCCCCAGCCACTGCGGGGCCACAGCCGCCCGCAGCCGGACAGCGTCTCACCCGGCGCGCAACAGGGCGGTGAATGCCACGGCAGCCATCGCCGCGCCGGCCACCAGTGCCAGCACCAGCTGCGTCCCGCCGAGCCACAGCGCCACCCGAAGCACGGTGTTTCCGCCGCGCGTCCCCGCCTCCTCCTGCGCACGCAGCGCAAGCAGCACCGCCATCGCCGCGCCCACCACGGGCAACAGCGTCCAGCCGAGGAGCGCCGCAACCAAACTGGCCCACTCCAACGCACCCCGCCTGGCCGGAGGGGACACCTCTCGGACTTCGGGCCCGGGCCAGGCGAGTGCCGTCACGCGGTCCGGGGGAAATTCCATGCGGGGAAGGCGGCGACCGCAGACGACACAAAACAAGAGGCCAGCCCGGTTGGCGGTACGACATTCTGCGCACTGGACGGCTGCGGCCATGGACGGGGGAAGGCGCCTCCACCGCTGGGGCAGAGCAAGCGCCGCGCCGCGGGCCATCGCCTCGGAATCCCGTGGGCTTGGCGGAAGGGGCCTGGGTCGGCCCGGACGCCCTGGGTCAGTCTCCTGCCGTCTCGGACGGCACCCTCAACGGTTGAACCAGAGGAATCCAACGCCGGCCAGGATGAGGCCGATTGCCAACAGCACCGCCAGCGCCACCAGGATGAGGTGGGCGACGCCCAGCCAAAGCCCCACGCTGGCCATGGTCCAGCCGCCGACCGCCCCCTGGGAGGCGCGAATTTCCCGTCGGGCGCTGAGGCCCGTCACCACCGCCACCACGGCACCGATGAGGGGGAGGGCAAACCAGCAGAGGATGCCGCTGGCAAGGCTGACCACCGCCATCGGGCTATCCCTCGCCGGAACCCCTGGCTGAAAGGGCTCCAGTGCGTTGCCTCCGGGAGGCTCCAACTCAGACCATTTGGGCGCATCCATGGGTGACGTCCCTCCTCGAAAGGGCGACTGACGGACAGCGGCGGCGCAGCATAGGGAAGCCTGCTCCTCGGTGCACCCTCAGCGCTTTTCCCGGGGCGGAAAGGGGGTCTCATTGGTAGCCCTTCGCTTGCAGGGTGAAGAGGTGGGCGTACCGGCCACCCAGGGCCATCAGTTCGGCATGGGTGCCCTGCTCCACCAGCTGGCCGTTTTCAATGACGACGATGCGGTCCGCCATCCGCACCGTGGAAAAGCGGTGTGAGATGAGGAGAGTTGTCCGTCCCCGCGCGAGCTCCCGGAAGCGCTGAAAAATGGCGTGCTCTGCTTCGGCGTCCAGGGCCGCGGTGGGCTCGTCCAGCACAAGAATATCGGCCTCCTCGCGCATGAAGGCGCGGGCCAGGGCCACCTTTTGCCACTGGCCGCCGGACAATTCGGTGCCGTCTTTGAACCAGCGGCCGAGGGGTGTCTCGAGGCCGGCGGACAGGCCGGAGAGCACCTCGGTGGCGCCGCCTTCTTCCACCGCCCGCTGCACCCGGGCCGAGTCTTCCAGGTGTTCCACGCTGCCCACGCCGACGTTCTCGCGAAAGCGAAACTGGTACTGGTTGAAGTCCTGAAAAATAACGCCCAGCCGTCCACGCAGAACGGCTTCGTCCCAGCTCGCCAGGTCCACCCCGTCCAGGAGAATCCGGCCTTCGGTGGGGGCGTAAAGGCGGGTGAGCAGCTTGATGAACGTCGTCTTCCCGGCGCCATTTTGCCCCACCAGCGCCAGGCTTTGACCCCGTGGGATGAAGAGGCTCACGTGCCGAAGCGCCCAGCCCTCGGCGTCCGGGTAACGGAAGCCAACGTCCTCGAAGCGGATGCCCTGCTCGCCCGCGGTGGCGGTGGCCACCAGCGCTGGGGCGGCCGCCGGACGCCCGGTGGGGATGGCCAGGTACTCAAACAGGTTGGACATGTAGAGGTTGTCCTCGTACATGCCACCGACCGCGGTGAGGATGCTCTGGAAGGCCTGTTGCCCTTGCCGGAAGGCCACCACATACAGCGTCATCAAGCCCAGCGTCAGCCGTCCGGTGGCTGCGGCCACCGCCACCACCGCGTAACAGCCGTAGAAGGTCAGCGTCCCCACCAAACTTAACGCGTAGCCCCACAGTGCCCGGCGCAGCGACAGCTGGCGGTCCTCCCGGTAAAAGGTCTCGCCAAGGCTGCGGTAGCGCGCCAGCAACATCGGTCCAAGCCCAAACAGTTTCACTTCCTTGGCGTGGTCGTCGTTGGCGAGGACGTACTCGAGGTAGAGCAACCGGCGGCTGTCCGGCGAGCGCCAGTTTCGCAACCGGAAGGCCTGCTGGCTGAAGCGCATCTCGGCCAGGGTCGCGGGCAGGGCCGCCAGCAAAAGCCCCAGCACCGCCCACGGGGAAAAAGACACCAAAAGCCCGGCGTACCCCAACAGGGTCAGAACGTTTTGGACGAGTTGAAAGCTCTCCGTCACCACCGAAATGGGGCGGACCGACGCTTCGCGGCGGGCGCGCGTTAGGCGGTCGTAGAAGTCAGGGTCCTCGAAGTGGCGCAGCTCCAAGGTCAGCGCCTTCTCGAGAATGCGGACGTTGATGTCGAGGCCGAGCCGAGCCCCAAGTAACCCCCGCACCAGCCCGAGACCGCGAAGGACTGCCGCTTGGACCACCACCAGGCCCAGCTCCACAGCCACCCACCGCAGCGTCGCCTCACGGGCGTGCGCGACAGCGTTGTCGACGATGGCCTTTCCGACCCAAGCAATGGCCAAGGGGACAGCTGCGCCGAACAGCGTCAATGCGCCGAGCAGCAGCGTCAGCCGCGGAGAGGACTGCCACACCAGGGCCACCGTCGCCCGGGTGTGGCGGAAGCTTGCGCGAATGGAGGCGAGACGAAAGCGCTGCAGTGCGGTGTCCAAGCTGAACGGCTAATGCAGCTTGCTGTCTTGCGCAATGCGCACCGGGGGCCGTCACCCCTCAGCGGTGGACGAAAAACCGCCTCGCTAATTGTGTGCGGCCGTCGGCTCAGCGCTGACCGCCGGGGGAGGCACCGGGGCGGTACCAATGGCCACCACCCGCCCACTGGCGCGGTCCTGGGCAAAGGCCACCACCGTCAGCGCCTGGCGGCGCCAGGTGCGCCCAAACACCAAACGCACCGTTCCCGTCCAACCGGCGCCGGGAACGGCGGCCACCTGCTCCAAGTGACGCACCACCGGCGCATGGACCAGCGTCTTCCCGGCGTTCTCCCCGCGCGTGACGCGCGAGGAGAGTCCAGATTCGGTTAGGACAACCCACAGCGCGGCGGGCCGGTCCTCTCCAGGGCCGACGTGCAACTCGACGTCCACTCCGCCCGGGACGGGCCGGAGGTCGGCCCGAATCGGCCGCGTCGGAAGGGCAGTGGCCTTTTCCACGGCACCCCGGACCAGCTCAGGGCTGCTGTCGACAAAGGAGCGCGTTCCGTCCACCACCACCTGCGGGGTGAAGACTTGCGCCTTGTACCCGGCCTTCGCCGCGGCCGCGGCATATTGCTCCTGGCGCGCGGTGGCCTCGGGCAAGGAGAAGGGGTCCACCCAGCCCTGCTGGTCCCAGTAGTCGACGTGCAATTCGAGGGGAACAATCTCCGCCCCCGGGACGGGCTGCTCCTTGCCCAGCGTCAGAAGCGCCTCATCGGCCGGCGGACAGCTCGAGCAGCCTTCCGAGGTGAAGAGCTCCACCAGCACCGGCGTGCGCTCGGCAGCTGAGGCGGCGAGGGAGAAAAGCACCACCGGCACCAGCAAGGCTTTCATGGCGCGTAACTTAATGTGGGCAATGCCCGGCGCAAGAGGACCGCGCCGGCCCCAATGGCGAGCCAGGGAATGACGTGAAACATCAGGACGTGTGGTCCAGTGCCGTCGCAGTGAATCTCTAAGACAAGCAGTGCCACTGCCGCGCTCACCAGTCCGACGGCGAAGGCCCGGGCCGGCGAATACGCCACCCGGGTCAGTAGCCAAGCCCCGCCCGCCATTGGAAGAACGGAGAGCAGCAGGACGGTCCACGCGCAGTGCGCGCCTGCGACCAGCGGTTGGCCGGAGGCGCGGCCGCCTGCGGTGAGGAGCGCCAGCAGCGGAGCCACCGCAGCGACGGCGAGGACCGCCCAAAGCCCTCGCCGTCGCGGGGCCAGTGCCAACAGGCTGCCACCGGCCGCCAACGCGGTGAGGCAGACAAGGGCCGCGACCAGCAGCGCGTTGCCCTGGCGCGGCGCATCCCAATTCGACGGCTCGAGGACGGCGATGGCGAGCGCAGCGAGGAGGGCATTGCCGAGGCCGACACCCAGGGCCAGAAGCCACCATGGGCGCACCGGCCGCGCCAATTCCAAATGTGCGGTGCCGAGCCAGGCGGCCTGCACTTCTGGGGACAAAACGTCCTCTCCCCCTTCTTCGGAAAGCAGGACAGCGCAGGCCTGACACTGTGCGGCATGAGCGCGGTCCTCGCCGTCAGGCGCCCCCTCCGAGAGGTGCTTCACCAGTCGCTGGTGGGGCGTCATGGCCCTTCTCCCAGGTGGGCCAGCAGCTCGCGTAGCCGGACGTAGCCTCGATGGGCCCGCACTTTGACGGCCGACTCGCTCAGGCCCAGCGTCTCGGCAATCTCCCCGAAGGAGAAGCCCTCGAAGCGGTGCAAGACAATTGCCTCGCGCTGCTGGACGGGCAGCTGGGCCAGCGCCCTTTGGACGGCACGCTCCAACAGCGGGTCCGACGGGAGGCCCTCCGCCACGTGCTCCGGCGTCTCCCCGTCCTCGGTGGGTTTTTCAAAGCGCGCCCGGCGGACGAAGTCCCTCGCCGCGTTGCCGGCGATGGCGTACAGCCACGGCCGAAAGCGCGCTCCGTGTTGGAAGCGTTCCCGGGAACGGACAATCGACAGGAACGTCGTCTGGGTGAGGTCGTCCGCTGTCGCCGGGCCCACCATCCTCCGCAGGTAAGCGTGTACCCGGCCCGCATGGCGGACGAAGAGCGCGTCGAAGGCGGCGGAGTCACCGCCGAGGAAGCGCGCCATCAGCATCTCATCCGGCTCCGCGGCATTGGCCTCGGTTCCGGTACGCCGCACGGGGGTCCCGGGTTTCACCAGAACGGGCCATTAGCACGTCAAAACGCCAACGGCCCACCCCGGGGATGCAGCCTGGTCGCCGGTGCCCCCCGGCCTTAGCGCCGCAGGACTGGCGCCGTCGAGGGCGCGGACAGCTGCAGTTCCGCCGCGCGCTGGACTGCCCGACGGGCGGCTTGCACCATCGCCCGTCGGCCGTTGCCGAAGAGGGCCGGGGTTCCACGCAACTCGGCGCGTTCTTCATCGGTGTAGCGGAGGTAGGCGTACCTCACCGCATCGGACGGAGTGCGCAGGTCAGAGACCAGGCCGACCCAGCTGAGGGCGCGCAACACGTAGAAGCTTGGGTCGAACTCCCACCAAAACCAGCCCTGGTTGGCGGTGTTCTGGTGGTAGTGATGGTTGTTGTGCCACCCCTCGCCGCAGGTGATGAGGGCCAACAGCCAGTTGTTTCGACTGGTGTCCGCCGTCTTGAAGCGGCGGCGCCCAAAGACGTGGCTGAGCGAATTGATGGTGAAAGTGCCGTGCCAAAGCAAGGTGGTGCTGACGAAGAAGCCCCACACCAGCAACGGGAAGCCCCCGATGAAGAAGAGGGCCACAGCAAGCATCACCGGTGGGACGATGTACCAGCGGTTCAGCCAGCGCAGCTCGGGGTACTGGGCGAAGTCCTTGATGGCGTCGTAGCGCGTCTCCACGTACCGGTCGCAGAGAATCCACCCGACGTGGCTCCACCAGAAGCCGCGCTGCAACGGGGAGTGGACGTCCTGCTCTTGGTCCGAGTAGCGGTGGTGGTGGCGGTGGTGAGCGGCCCACCACAGTGGGCCCTTCTGCGTGCAGAGGCAGGCGCAAAAGGCGAGGACGAATTGGAAGACACGGCCGGTCTTGAAGGTGCGGTGGCTGAAGTAGCGGTGGTAGCCAGTGGTGAGCGCCCACATCCGGAAGTAATACAAGCCGACACACACTGCGACGTAGTGCCACTTGAAGGGCACCACGAAGGCAAACAGCGCCATGACGTGCACGCCGAAGAAGGGCAACGACGTGACCCACTTGATGCGCTCGTCGTGGGGCAAGGCAGGGGTTTCGGTGGAGGTCATGGGCCCAGGGGGTAGAGCCGGGGAGTCCGGCCACCCTCTCATCTATGGGCCGGCTGTCAGGCCACTGTCAGGCGGATGCCGATTTTCCCAGCGCGTCCAGCCAGCGCTCGAAGCCGGGATGGCCGTGGAGGGCGGCGAGGTCGGCATCGGTGCGCGCATAGGCGACGTCAGAGAAGCCGAGGTCGCGCGCCCGCTCCAAGACGAGCACCGCGCGGTCGAGCTCGCCGGCCCGTGCGAGAGCGCAGGCCACGTCGTAGGCGGCCTCGGCCGAAGGGTGCCGGTCGAGTGCGGCTAACCCCAGCTCGGCAGCGCGCGTGAAGTCGCCTCGCAGAAAAGCCACGCGCTCGGCACAGGCGTAGGCTTTGCCCAGGTCCACCCCGGGCAGTCGCGCTGCGCGGTCCGTCTCTCCAGCGCGCAACAATGCTCCGGCCCATTCGTGGAGAATGGTGGAGTCGCGGGAGGCTTCATAGGCCTGCTGCCAGAGCGGCAGCGCCCGAGCGTCGTCTCCGAAAAGACTGAAGGCGGCGGCCAGCGCATGCTTCTCGACGCCACGGCCCTGCACCTGGCTGAAATGGGAGAGCGCTCGGCGGCCTTCCCCCTGCTTGAGCGCTATCCACCCAAGAAGGTGGTGCGCGCGCGACTGCAGTGCTGGGCTTGACTTGTCGGCCAACAGCGCCTCGGCGTGCTCTCGCGCTGCCTGCAGCTTGCCCTCGCGGAAGAGCGCCTCCGTCTGCTGCAATTCCGTGGACTGCGGGATGGACTCCTCGCCTCGAACCAGCGCCGCCAGGCCGCGCACCGCCTGCAGCCCGAAGAGAGCGAAGAGCAACGTCATCAGCGGGCCCTGGCGCCACCACCGGTAGATGACCGCGGCGCAAACACCAATCGCCAGCACCTGGGCGGCTGCCAAGCCGCGCTTGCCAAAGGCCCGGGTCAGCACGGCCGCCGAAATGCGTCCTCCGTCCAGCGGCAGCACCGGCAACAGGTTGAAGACGGCCCACAGAAAGTTCGCCCAGGCCGCACGCTGCAGCGCATAGGCGGCCACGTCGGAGAAGGGGCCGATGGTGCCGAGGCCCAACAGGCAGAGGGCCCCAAAGGCTGCGCCCATCAGGGGTCCGGCCAGGGTGAGCAGCACCTCCCGGTTCCAAGGGATGGGCCCCGGCGCATTGGGCTTGGTGAGGCCTCCGAGAGCGACCAGCTGGATGCTGGGCTGGTAGTGAAAGGCGAGCGACACCAGCGCGTGGCCCAGTTCATGGACCAGCACCGAGACAAAGACGATGGCCACCCAGAGGGCGACCACCGCTGCCTGGGTGCCGGTCACCGCCAGGCTGTCACCGCTGGAAAGCACCCGGCCCGGCCAGGTGGTGGGGTCCTCCGCGGCCTGCCCGAGGCTGCCAAAGCCGAAGGCGGCGGCGATGAGCAGGTGGCTCGGGTGCACCTCCACCGGAATCGGACCGAGCCGAAAGCGCAACATGGGAGGACTCTACTCCCAGGGGACGGCCGCGCCTCTGGAACCCTGGCCCTCCATGGTAGGCAGTCGGCCCGCGCTATGTCCGTCGCCTACGGCCCCTACCGGCTGCCCCATCCCTACGTGCTGGCCCCGATGGCCGGGGTCAGCGAGCAGCCCTTTCGCGTGCTGGCCTTTCGGTTGGGGGCCGCGCTGTGCACCACCGAGCTGGTGAGTGCCCAAGGGCTGCTGCGCGCCAGCGCCCGCACGCTGCGCTACCTCCGGCATGACGCCGCAGTGGAACACCCCTACTCGGTGCAAGTCTTCGGCGGGGATGCCGAATCCATGGCTCAGGCCGCGGTGGTGGCCAAGCAATGGGGAGCCGAGGCCATCGACGTCAACATGGGCTGTCCGGTGAAGAAGGTGACGCGCAATGGAGCGGGTTCGGCGCTGCTGTGCGAGCCGCCCCGCGCCGCAGCCATCATCCGCGCCATCCATGCCGCCACCGGACTGCCGGTGAGTGCGAAAATTCGCAGCGGCTGGGATGCGCACCACCGCAATTACCTGGAAATGGCCGAGCACCTGGAAGACGCCGGCTGCATTGCACTGGCCGTCCATCCGCGCACCCGCGCCCAAGGCTATGCCGGAGCTGCGGACTGGAGCGTCATTGCGGAACTGGTCCGCCACCGCCGACGAATGGCCATTGTTGGCAACGGCGATGTGAAGGCGCCCGCCGATGCGCGCCGGATGTTGGAGAGCACCGGCTGCGACCTGGTGATGGTGGGACGGGGAGCTCTGGGGAACCCGTGGATTTTCAGAGAAATTCTTGGAGGACCCTCGCCCGGCCCGGGGGAGCGGCGCGAAGTGGTGGCCAGCCACCTCTCGGCCCACGTCGCGTTTGTGGGCGAGCCGCTGGCCGCGGTCCGCAGCTTCCGCAAGCACCTGGGCTGGTACTCGCATGGCCTGCACGGTGCGGCGGCCTTCCGCTCCGAAGTGAATCAACTTGCCGACCTGGCGGCTGTCCAGGCCGCCGTGCACCGTTTCTTCTGCCAGGCGGTGGGGGACGGTTCAGCCGCCGAAGAGCAGGAGGTCGACTACCGCTCGGCGCTCGGTTGAGGCGGGCACGTGGGTGCGCCGCCTCCCCCAGGCCAGGCGCTAAAACTCCAACGCCAAGGCCAGGGACAGGCACCGACCGCTGAAGAAGAGAACGGTCGGCGTCCCCAGGTTGCAGCCCGGGTCATTGCCGAGCGCTGCGCTGGCGCGGATGCGAAAGCCGGAGGACGGCCGCTGGGGACGACCCTCTGGGACGTTGGCGAGGAGGTCAAAGTCCAGCGACAGCACCAGCGTCGAGGACAGTCGCGTCCGCCCCGAGGCATCGGCCAGCGTCCGGCTCTGCAGGCCAAGCTCCACCCAGGAGGTGCGCGGAAGGCCAAGGCCCTCCGCGAGGGCGTCGAGGCGGACGCCGCCGGCAAAGGTGATGGCCACTTGGTCGGTGGCACTGCGGTCCATCCGGCCGCTCCAAAAGAGGGCCTGGGCCGCCGTCCAGCCCTTCGGCCCGAGCCCCCAACGCGCCGACAAGTGCTCAACCCGGCCAACGTCGGTGAGGCGCAGACCGAGGCGAAACTGGGTGGCGACGTCGACGACGGGGAGCACCGCGCTGCCGTCCACCGCCCAGTCCCAGGCTCCGTCTGGCGCCCGGGACGTCCGCTGCTCAAGACCGAGGTCCAGCCCGGGGTCGGTGGCTCGCGCCCCTCCATCCGCGGCGAGGCCCGCAGCGGGCAGCAGCCAGGCTGCCAACGCCATGCCCAAGACGCCTGCTTTGGACGCGGGGATGCCCCTCACAAAAGCAGCTTGTAGCGTAACCCGCCCCTTCCGGGGAGGGGCGCGACACCTTGCCGCACCCTCGCCTGCCGGCCAGTCGAGGCCCCAGGGGCGCCTTTGTAAGACAGAGGCGCCAGGGACTGGAGAAGCCCTCGGCGCCACGACGAAACCACACCGCTGCGGCATCGCCCGGTGTCAGCTGGGAGACGGATGTTGGCAAAAGAGAGTCCCCCAACAAGGACGTCTTCGGTGCGCCCCAAGCCGCAACAGCTGGAGAGGAGGCCGGCCATGGCTGGCGAGACGGGCAGCCAAGGCAGTGGCTAACCGGTGGCCGTCCCCGGGGCCCGAGCGCCAACCGACGTCATCTCCGTCTCGGCACTGGGGCGGGGCGGTGACGGCGGGGGCGGATGCAGCACCCGGCTGAGGGCCGTGTCGCGAAAGTAGTCACAGGCGGCGGTGCGGGTGCGCTGCAGCGTCTGGAAGTCCACGCGGTACAGCCCGAAGCGAGGCCCCCATCCTTCGAGCCATTCGAAGTTGTCGAGGAGCGACCAATAAAGGTAGCCGCGCACATCCACACCGGAGGCAAGGGCCGCCAGCAGCGCCTGCCAATGGCTGTGAAGGTAGGCCGACCGGCGGTCCCCCCGGCGGTCGTCGATGCCATTCTCCGTAATCCAAATGGGTAAGCCGTAGCGGCGCACGGCCTGCAGCGTCTGTCCGAAGCCCTCTGGGTATTGCTCCCAGCCGATGTCCGTCAGCCCGCGGCGCAATGGGTCTCGGTAGTGAAATTCGAAGAACGGCTTCCTTGAGACGAAGCGCAGGTGGGCGCGCGTGTAATAGTTGACGCCCACGAAGTCGAGACTGTTGCGGCCGTTGGCAATTTCGGTGTGCGTGTTGAAGAGCCCGGGCATTCGCACGCGGAGGGTGCCGGTGCACAGCGCTTCCAGAAATGCATGGTTGTAGGCGGCGTCGGTGAGGCGCACCAAGGCATGGTCCAACGGGTGCCAGCTGCGGTCGGCGGTAAACGCCAGCATGTTCTGACTGGTGCCCACCGGCACCGGCCCAATGGCCAGGTGCAGCTCCTCCCGCGCCGCAACGTGGGCTCGGGCCATGTTGGCCAGCGCCGGCAGGGCCAGATTCGGTTCGGTCAGCCCCGGGGGGATGACGCCGCGCACATACCCGCCCAGCATCAGGACCACCGGCTCATTGAAGGTGAGCACCAGCGCGTCCAAGCCCTTCAACACCGCAGCGCAAGCACGGGCGTAATTGCGAAAGGCGTTGACGCTTTCCGGGCTGTGCCAAGGCGTCTCGGCGTGGAACCATCGGGGGTGGGTAAAGTGGTGCAACGTCACCACCGGATTCAAACCGACGGCGCGCATCGCGAGGAGTCTGGTGCGGTAAGCGTCGAGTGCGGCGTCGTCGAAGCGGCCGCGTTCCGGCTCGATGCGCGCCCACTCCAGGCTGATGCGGAACGCGCCGGCCCCCACGTCGCGCGCCAGCTGGTAGTCGGCTTGATAGCGATTCCAGTGGTCGACGCCCGCACCGGCAGAATGCAGCAGCGATTGCGAGCGTTCCCAGTGACTCCAGTCATTCTCGATGTTGCCTTCCACCTGGTAGGCGGCCGTGGCAACGCCGAAAACGAAGTCAGGGGGAAAGATGAGCTGGCTGGCGTGCATTCTTCGGTGGACGTGAGACCCTAGCGTGAACGCGCCGTTCGTTGACACGTCGCAAGACCGTCACTAGCATCACACATTGCAATTCAACCGGAGGGACGCGATGGCAGCGAAAAAGAGGAAGACCGCAAAGAAGAAGCCCGCCGCCCGGAAGACGAAGAGGAAGACGACGCGGAGGTCGAGGAAGTAGCGGTCCCCCTCCGTCTCGCTCAGGGGTGGATGACACGGCCCAGGGCCCGAAGGAGGCCCGGGCCGTTTTTCTGTCCACCAGGATGAGACGCACATGTCGCTGCGCCCGGCCGAGTTCGCCGCCGTCACCGCCGCACTTCGCGAGGCGCTGACGGGCGCGGTGGTCCAAAAAATTAGCAGCGCTGCGCCGCTGCGCGCGGAGTTTGAGTTGCGTCGCCCCGGACGCACGGTGCGTCTTTTGCTGTGCGCCGAGCCTGAAGGGGCCCGTCTCAGCGTGGCCAGCGCCCGCACCCCCGCCGCCCGCGCGCCTTCGCCCTTCCTCCTTCGGCTTCGCAAGGAGTTGGTCGGCTCGCGGCTGAACGCACTTCAGCAAACCGGCGCCCGGGAAGTGGAGCTCGGGTTTGTGCGGGCAAGCCATTCCCGAATTCTCGTCCTCGAAGCGGGCCCCCCAGGGGCGCTGCTTCTGCTTGGGGAAGGTCGGCGCCCGCTCGCCGCTTCCGGAGAAGGGCCGCGGTCACCTCGACCGCCGACCGCCCAACCGGAGAGCGAGCCACCCTCCCGACTTCCCGAGACGACGGATGGCGTCGAATTGGGCTTGGCCGTCGAGGCTCTCTTCTCCCAGAAGGAGGCCAGCCTCCGCGCAGCGGCCCGGCGCCGCCAGTGGGTGCAGCCACTGCGGACGCGCGTCGAGCGCCTGCGGCGAACCGTCGAGAAGGTCCGCTCCGAGGCCAACCGGACAGACGCTGCCGAACAGCACCGGCGCTTCGGCGAGTTGCTTCGCCAGAACGCTTCCCGGGTGGCCCGCGGCGCGAAGCAGGTGACGCTGACCGAGTACAGCGCTGAAGGAGCGCGACCGGTGCTGGTGCCCCTGGAAGAAGGGCTGGACGCGCGGGCGCAGGCCGAGCGGCACTTTCAACGCTACCGCCGGCTGAGCCGCGGCAGCGCCCGGGCCGGCGCGCGGTTGACAGAGTTGGAGGCTGAGCTCAGAGCCGCCGAGGCGGAATTGGCCGCCGCCCGCCAAGTGCCCGATGCGCAGCTACTGGCGGAGCTGGAGACGGCGAAGCCGGCACCGACGCGCAAGGCTCCACGCACGCACCAGCCCTACCGGGTGTTTCACGGGCGCTCAGGGGAGCGCATTCTGGTCGGTCGTGCCGGCCGCGACAACGATGCCCTCACCTTCGGGGTCGCGCGCCCCAATGACCTCTGGCTCCACGCCCGCGGCGTTCCAGGCGCCCACGTCTTGATTCCGCTGGCACGCGGCGGCGACGTGCCACAGGAGACGCTGTTGGATGCGGCCCACCTGGCGCTGCACCACGCTCGAGGTGCGGACGGGCAACCGGGCGAGGTGAGCTACACCCGGGCAAAATTCGTCCGGCGGGTGAAGGGGGGAGCACCGGGAGCGGTGAGCTATTCGCGCGAGAAGACGTTTCTGGTGCGGCCCGAACCGGAACGGCTGGAGCGCCTGCTCGCGTCTCGGGAGGAGATGTGAGGGTGCCGCTGACCGGTGCGGGCGCCTCGGCCTGCTCCCGGTGCGCCGCGCGCCTCGGCCGCTCCTGCTGTGAGGCGGCCGACGACGAGTCGCTGGCGACGCTGACTTGGGCCGATGTGGCGCGCATCCAGACTGCCACCCACCTCGCGCGCACCGCCTTCCTGCAGCAAGAGGTCTTCAGCGAGGCAGAGGCGCGAGCTTATGAAAGCCTTCGGCCGGGCTGGCGAGGCTACTTTCGACAAGGGATGGTGCGGCTGACGCTTGCCCGCAGCCAGGGTGCCTGCGTCTTCCTGGACCGGCGCACGGGGTGCAGCCTCCCCCCAAGCGTTCGGCCAACCGCCTGCATGCTCTACCCATTTGAGCCCACCGACACAGCGGATTGGGCGCTGGCGGTGGAGCGAGACGCATCGGTGGAACGGGCCCTGGCCTCGGGAGAACCGAGGTGCCTGGCAGTGGAGGAGGCGGATGGGCGTGGAGCGTTGCTGCGCGCGTTTGGGCAGGACGCGCAGTCGCTCGAAGCACTGCGAAGGCGCCTGCGCGCCGAAGTCCGTGCCCACGGTGCCGAGCCACTCCGCCCGGGGCGTCGCACAGCTTGAGTCGAGCCGCGGTCGGGCTAGGATTTGCCCACAGAGTGGCTTCCGATACCTCCCCACGCCAGCTGTTGCTGCTCGTGCCCGAAACGGCGGGCACGCGCCGTTTGCCGGCGCGAGAGGTGCTTCTCGAGAAGGCGGCCGCCTTGGCGCAGTCCCTGTCGGCTGAGTTGGGTGTGCCGGTCAGGCTTTCCGTGACCGACAACCGCAGCACCATGGTGAGCTTTCGCCGCGCTCCGGCAGCACTCCGGCTCCGGCTGCACCACATGTTTCTGGATGCACCGGCACCGGTGGTGCGGGCCGTCGCCGACTACGCCGGTCGTGGGCATCGGCGGGCGGGCCGGCTTCTCGACGACTTTGTCCGGCGGGAGCAGCCCCGCATCCGCCAACACCGAGACGCCGGCGACGAGATTCTCTCCCCGCTCGGCCGGACCTATGACCTGAGCGAGATTTTCCATCAGCTCAATGACTTGCATTTTAAAGGCGGGGTGCGCGCCACCATTGGCTGGGGACGCAGCTCCGCCCGGCGCCGACGCAAGTCCATCCGACTCGGTGTCTATGACCATCAGACGCGAGAAATCCGGCTTCACCCTGCGCTTGACCAGCCTGCGGTGCCGCGCTTCTTCGTCGAGTTCATCGTCTTCCACGAGATGCTGCACCAGGTGTTTCCCAGCTCCCACGGCCCGGGACGCCGGATGCACCACCCGCGCGCCTTCCGTGACCGGGAGAAGTCGTTTCCCTTCTACCGCGCCGCCTTGCGCTGGGAGCGGGAGAATCTCGGCGTGCTGCTCGCCCGCTGAAGGCCCGGCAGTGCCCGTCCCTTGCGCCCTTGCGGGTTGCGCCTTACACAATGGAGTCTCATGCGTCGCGCCAAAATCGTCTGCACTCTGGGGCCCGCAAGCCTCGACCCCGGCATGCTGGAGAAGCTGCTCGCCGGTGGGATGGACGTCGCGCGCCTCAACTTCTCGCACGGGACGCACGAGCAACATGCGAAGACCATTTCCATGCTGAGGGCTGCCTCCCTGAAGGTGCGCAAAGGGGTAGGCATTCTAGGGGACCTCCAAGGGCCGAAAATTCGCACCGGAAAGCTCCAAGGGGGCAGCGTCGAACTCCTGCCCGGAGCGACGCTCAGCATCACCACCGACGAAACCGTGCTGGGAACCGCGGAGTTGTTGGCCACCACCTACCCCCACCTCGCCGCCGACGTGAACCGCGGGGACCGCATCCTGTTGGACGACGGACTGCTGGAACTGGTGGTGGTGGAGACGGACAAGAAAAGCAAGGTGGTGACTGAAGTCATCCACGGTGGCACGCTCACCAACAGCAAGGGCATCAACCTGCCCGGCGTTGCGCTCCGGGCCGAGGCCCTGACCCCGAAGGACCGCGAGGACCTCGTCTTCGGACTCAAGGCGGGCATCGACTTCATCGGCCTGTCCTTCGTCCGGCAGCCGAGCGATTTGGATCAGACCCGCGCGGCGATGTCAGAGGCCGGCCGTCAGGTCCCCATCGTCGCCAAGCTGGAGAAGCCGGAGGCCATCGCGCGCCTGGATGCCATTCTGGACAGAGCCAACGGCGTCATGGTCGCCCGGGGTGACCTCGGCGTGGAGATTCCACCCGAGGAAGTGCCCGCCATCCAAAAGGACATCATCCGCCGGGCCAACACCCGGGGGCTCCCAGTCATCGTCGCCACCCAGATGCTCAATTCGATGATTGAACATCCGCGTCCCACGCGCGCTGAGGCGTCTGATGTGGCCAACGCCATTTTTGACGGGGCGGATGCCCTGATGCTCTCCGGGGAAACGGCCTCCGGCGCCTACCCTGCGGAAAGCGTCCAGATGATGGACCGCATCATCCTGGCGGCGGAGAGCGCGGCGCGAATGCAAGGGCGGGTGCCGCAGCGGCTGCCGCTGACGGCGCCGGCATCCTTCCCGGATGTGACGGCGGCCATCGCCTGCGAAGCGGCGCGGCTGTCCAACGCAGTGGCCATCGCAGCCTTCACCCTCTCCGGCTCGACGGCCCGCTTGCTGAGCCACTACCGCCCTCCCGTCCCGGTGGTCGCCTTTTCGCCGAACCAGGAGGTCCGTCGCACTCTGTCCCTGCTGTGGGGCGTGGTGCCCCGGGTGCTGGAACCCCTGGACCGTGCCGAAGACATGGTGCGGCGGGTGGAAGAGGAGCTGGTCAGCCGGGGATTTGCCCACGCCGGTGACCGGGTGGTGGTGGTCTTCGGCTCTCCGGTAGGGAAGGCAGGCCACACCAACACCGTCCGGCTGCATACCATCGTCTGAGGCATCAGCCCTGGGGAGGGGACGTTGGTCGCTGCGGTTAGGCTACTGCCCCGTGGGCTTGCTCGCTCTGCTGGTGGCAGTGTCGCTGTCGGCTCAGGCTGAACGCTACGACATCGTTCTTGAGAACGGCCGCGTCCTGGACGGGACTGGAGCACCCTGGTTCCGCGCTGACGTCGCCATTCAGGGGGACCGCATCGCAGCCGTCGGTGACCTCCATGGAGCCGCGGCGAAACAGCGCATCGACCTCAACGGTCGCTTCGTCGCACCCGGCTTCATCGACATGCTGGGCCAGTCCGCGCTGGCGCTTCTCGTCGATGGGAGGGCCGAGTCGAAAATTCGCCAGGGCATCACCACCGAACTGACCGGCGAAGGGCGAAGCATCGCGCCGATGACGGCCCCGCTGGTCGCGCAGCTGGCAGATGGGTTGGCGCTTCACCATTTGCGCATCGACTGGACGGACTTGACTGGCTACTGGAAACGCTTTCGCCTCGCGCGGTCGGCCGTCAACTTAGCAACCATCGTCGGCGCCACCCAGGTCCGCGCCGCAGTCATGGGCTTTGCCCAGGGGCCGCCGACGCCAGAGCAGCTGCTGCGGATGCAGGTCGAGGTCCGAAAGCAGATGCGTCAGGGAGCCTTCGGCCTCGGCTCGGCGCTGCAATACGCGCCGGCAAGCTATGCGACCACCGACGAGCTGGTCGCGCTCGCACAGGCGGCCTCCGCCTGGGGCGGCTTCTACGCCACCCACCTGCGTGAGGAGGGGGATGGGGTTCTCGAAGCGCTGGAGGAGGCCATTGCCATCGGCCAGCGCGCCCGCATCCCGGTCGACGTCTGGCATCTCAAGGTCGCGGGAAAGCGCAACTGGGGGCGAATGGCGGACGTGGTTCAGCGCATTGCGCTCGCCCGCACCGAGGGCGTCGACATCGCCGCAAACGTCTATCCCTATCTCGCCGCGATGAATGACCTGACGGCGGACCTCCCCGGCTGGGTGATGGCCGGCGGCACCAGCGCCATGCTCGAGCGGTTGCGCGACCCCGAGCAGCGGGCGCGGGTGGAGCGGGAGGTCACCCAGAGCTGGGCCGATGGCGATGAGCCGGAGCGCATCACCGTGGTGTCCTGTGTCCTTCCCGAGGCCAAGCCGGCGGAGGGCAAGACACTGGCGCAGCTGGCCAAGGAGGGCGGAGTCACTGCTGCCGGGGCGCTGGTCGACCTGGTCCTCGCCGACCGGGGCAACAACACCCTGGTGGAGCGCTTCTCCATGGACGAGAGCGACCTGCGCCTGGCGATGCGCCAGCCCTGGACGTCATTCGGCACCGATGCCGCCGCACTCGCCGTGGACGGCCCCCTTGCTGCTGACCAAACGCACCCCCGGGCCTTTGGTGCCATGCCTCGTGTGCTCGGCCACTACGTCCGCGAGGAGACGCTCTTCCCCCTCGAAGAGGCAGTGCGAAAGATGACGTCGCTTCCCGCCGCTCGCCTTGGCCTCTTCGACCGAGGCCTGCTCCGGGTCGGCATGGCCGCGGATGTGGTGGTTTTCGACGCCGCCACCATCGCCGATACCGCCACCTACGAAGCCCCAAAGCAGTACCCAGTGGGCATTGACTTGGTGCTGGTCAACGGCCAGGTCGTCCTCCGCGACGGCATCCGCACCGAGGCCCTGCCGGGGCGGGCCTTGCTTCACGCCGCACCCCCGGGACTGCAGTGAATCCGCTGCCGGTTCAGCCGTCCCGAAGCGGGGCCAGTGCTTTTCTCGGGACTTCGGCTTGGACGAAGACGCGGAACAGCTCCTCGTCGAGCATTCCCGCTTTGGACTCCTGCTCGATGATGGCCAGCGCCTGCACCGTGGGGACGGCCTTCTTGTAGGGGCGGTCCGCGGCGGTGAGGGCGTCGTAAACGTCGGCGATGGCCATCATCTTCGACTGCACCGGGATGTCTTGCGCGGGGATGGAGCGTGGGTAGCCGCGGCCGTTCAGCCGCTCATGATGGGCATAGGCGATGTCCGGCACGCGCCGCAGGGCCCGCGTCCACGGAATCTGCGAGAGAAAGCGAAAGGTGTGGGTGACGTGGCTTTCAATTTCGATTCGCTCTCCGGCAGAAAGCGAGCCGCGGGAGATGGACAGGCACTCCAGTTCCCGGGGGATGAGGAGGGGGCGCTCCTCACCCTGTCCGTCGTCAAAAGAAAAGCGGGCCACCTCGGACAGCCGCTCAAATCCCTCCTGAGCCAGCACTGTCGGCTTGTTGCAGGCGAGGACGAATTGGCGCATCTCGTCCAGCTGCGCCAACTCCCGTGCGAGTCGTTCCTCTTCCTCGCCCTCCACCTCTGACAGTGCTCGCTCCCCCCGGCGCCCGACCGCGCTCCAGCGCCGCTGGTAGCTCTTCAACATGAGGTCTTTCCGCGCCACCTCGAAGCGCGCCTGGAGTACCGCCAACTCGTGCGGGTACAGCTTCTCTGCCTTCACCAACACCGGCTCGCGGACGCCGACCTTGCCGAAGTCATGCAGGAGGCTGGCGTAGCGAATCTCTTGCACGTCCTGGGTCGAAAAGCGCAGCCGGGCGTAGGGCCCCCGGTCCACGTGCTCGATGGCCTCGGCCAGACCGACGGTGAGCGAGGCGACCCGCCCGGAATGGCCAGCCGTGGTCGGGTCTCGGGACTCGATGGCCACCACCGACGCGGCCACAAAGCCCTCGAAGAGGCGGCTGATTTCCTCGTGGAGCAGAGCGTTCTCGATGGCCCCGGCCGCTTGACCCCCAAGTGCGAGGAGCAGCTCGGTGTCTTCCTCTCCAAAGGCGCCCTCATGCTTGTTCAGCGCCTGAAGCACGCCGGTGACTTCGCCCGCCGCATCGCGCATCGGGACGCACAGCACAGTGCGTGTCCGGTAACCGGTGGTGAGGTCGATGTCACGGTTGAAGCGCGGGTCCTGGTAGGCATCGGTGATGTTGATGACAGCACCCGTCTCGGCCACCGTCCCAGCGATGCCGCGACCCAGTTTGACGCGAATCTCCTTGGCCGCACCTTGCGCCACCTTGCTCCACAGCTCCCCGCGGTCTCGGTCAAGGATGAACAGCGTGCAGCGGTCGGCATCCACCACCTTCGCTGCCTCGAGGATGATGAGCGGCAGCAGCGACTCCAGGTTTCGGGCCGCGGCCATCGCCTTGGCCACGTCCAGGACCGAAGTGAGCTTGCTGACCCGGCGCTCGAGGTTCTGCGCGCTGTCGAAACCAGGGCTCATCGGCAGTCCCCTTCTACTCCACGGCCCCGCAAAGTCGCACGGCGCCGCCGGGCCGCGAAGCGGCCCCGAGGCGCCAGTGCTGGCTCCGGCCGGGAGGGGGTCGCCCGGAGCCTGGAGAAAGCCTTCGGGCTAGTTCTTCACGCCCGCCAGTCGCGCCACCTTCGACATGAAGCAGGGGTCGAACGGCTTTACGTCATAATCGTCGGCACCGAGCTCGAGGCAAACGTGCCGCGTGAATTGGTCCTCAATTGCGGACAACACCAGCACCTTGATGTGCTTGGTTCGCGGGTCCTTCTTGAGGCTCGCCAGCAGGTCTCGACCATCCACATGCTGCTTGAGGTCGAGGATGATGACCGCCGGCTGGTGCTTGAGCGCCAGTTCGTGCACCAGGCGCGAGCTGGTGTCGGTGATGTAGGAAAGGCCCGCGCGCCGTGCTTCGCGGGCCAGGGCGGCAACAACACCCGGTTCGTCGTCTGCAATGAGAATGGTCGGCTTGTCAGCCATGGTCAGCTCGAAGATGCAACGTGTCTGTCCCCGGTTGATTGCAAGAACGGTTCCACCCGCAGACGCCCGCAATTTCAGCGTGTTGGAGGGTCCCTCCCTGGGTCAGTCCGAGGCTGCAGGTCAGCTCCTACCCCCTTCGCGGCCAAACGCGGGAAACCCTGAAAAGCCGAGACAGCCGTCCCTCGTCGTGCCGGGCCGGGGGCCCCAGGGTCGGCGGCGAGGGCACTGGATGGCGCCTGGGAAAGCGCAAAGGACGCCTGGCCCTCGGACCGCCTACCGTTGACGTCGCGTTCCGGCATCGGTTACGAGGTCCACTCCCGGAGGAAGTCGAGTGAAAAGGACGCTCGGCCGTCCATCGTCGCTAGTGCCCGGGGAGTGGCTCAGCCTGGTAGAGCACTTGGTTCGGGACCAAGGGGTCGCAGGTTCGAATCCTGTCTCCCCGACAGGGTGTATGGGTCGGAGTTGCTGGTGCTTCTGCCAGGCTGCTCCGGCCCCTTTTTTAGCGCTTTTGCCCGGGCCTCAACATCGGCCGCCGCCCCGTCGGGCGTAGCGCCTCGCGCTCGCCATGCACGGGTTGGCGTGCCCGCGGCCACGGTGGCAGCGGCTCTAAGGTCCCTGACGGCGATGATAGGTGAGCTTGAATTCGACCGGTCTGGGCAATTTCGGACTCTTGCTCACCCGAGTGACGCGCAGGGTGTTGCCATCCAGCTGAAGCTTGAACTGCGTTGAACCGCTTCCGTCGTTCGTTCTGCCCTGTTGCAGAAGCGCACCGTCGACGAATTGTTGACTGTTTTCCACGGCGTCACCGTATTTGTCGGTCAGCTTCACTTCGGTGCCGTTGAGGGGCGAAACCTCCGGGGGGTACCCCGGCGTCTCGACGCTGACGTCTCCCTTGTCGTCGAAGCTGATGGTGTACGTGGGACGGATTTCCGAGCGCTTCAGTATTTCTTGGCGAGCGATGTGCACCCCAATCATTCCCTCGGTCGCCGCGTCCACTGCCGCTTCCACCGCTGCCCGTTCTGAGCTCGGTCCGATGTAGACGTAGGTTCCGGCGTAGCGCTTCTCGAGGCTATCCGTCGAGACTGAGGCTGCTGCCGGAGCGCTTGGCTCCAAACTCGTCTTCGCAGGATTTGCAGGGCACCCCAGCGCTGCGGTGGCAAGCGCGACCCATACCATCGGTCTTCTCATCGGCAGAACACTCCTATCAGGACGCCCGCCTCTCTGTCTGCCCAAGGCGAGAAGCGCTGCCGTCGGCTTCCGAGTGTCTTCGCCACGAAGCGGTCTGTTTTCCGCGTTCCAACGCGTCGTTTCCCCCAAGTGCGAACGGACTTCCTGGCGCCAATGGGCGGAAAAGTGCAAAGCCGGCGCGCTTGGGCGGTGACCCTGAGAGGCCCGCTCTATTAGCGTTGAAGAAGCGGCCATCGGCACCAGGGTGAGGGACGGATGGAAGGCGGACAGGTCGTTCGTCGGAGACGGGGACGACTGGTGGTGCTCGCTGGCGCACTTCTTCTCCCAGGATGGGCAGCGGCTCAACAGCCGCTGTTTCCCCCGACGTTGCTTGCGCCGAATTTCAACCGGGTATTCCCAGGTCTCGACGAATCCATCATGGCTGGCGCCGCGCTGGTGCGGTCAGGGACCCCTCCGGCGCTTTGGTACAACCCTGCGGGCCTCGTCTTGTCGACGCGGACCACGGTGAATGCAAGCGTCCAGGGCTACCAGCTGACATTCTTGCAAGGCTCCAATGAACTCGGTGCGGGGACCCAGCAATCTAATCTCAGTGCGGTGCCAAACTTCGTCGGCATCGTTCTCGGTGAGGAAGCCATCCCCCTCAAGAATGTGCGGTTCGGCTTTGGGGTCAGCACCCCCGTCGCCTGGAATCAAGGCATCAACCTCGGCGCAGCCGTCTCGAATTCAACCAGCGTCTATTACAGCGTGAACTCATCCTTTACCCAGTACCAACCGGATGTGGCAGTGGCTTACGCGGTGAGCGAGCGGCTGCGGCTTGGCTTCGAGTTGTCAGTTCCTTACACCCAGCTCAACAACAGTGGGCAGCTGAGCGCCTCGCTCAACACCGCCTCGTCGCTGACCAACTCGGTCCGTACGGTCGCCTTCTACGCCTACAACTTTCACCTGCTGCCGACCGTCAGCTTTCAATGGGATGCGCTGCCCTGGCTCGGAGTGGGAGCGGTGCTCCAGCCGCCTGCGGTGCGCCTTTTTTCGAGCGGCAACCTCACCGTGCAGGGAGTCGACTCGCAGAACGTGACCAGCCCCTCGAGCACGCGCCAGTTGAGTTTTCGCGACACCGGCGCAACCTTCAACTATGTGATTCCCGGGGAAATCAGCGCGGGCCTGGCGTTCAAGCTCGGCCCGGCCGAGCTTGAACTGGATGCGCACTGGTACATTGCCACCGGCCCGTACATCCTGGTGAATTCTTCCCTTCCGGTCACTGTGGTCAACGCGGTGAACGGGACTCCGCCGCAAAAGGTGGTCAGTCCCTTCCCGGCCCAAACCTGGGGGACGCGCAACGTCGTCGACTTGAACGTTGGGGGCAGCGTCAAGGTAAGCAAACTCATCAGCATCCTGGCGGGCTTTTACTCGGCCCTTGCGCCAGGGAATGTTCCGTCGAACGTATTTCAATCCATTAGCTTCTACGGTGTGCGCGGGGGCATCTCCTTCAACAGTCCACACCTGTCGGGCTCGGTCGGTTTGGGTTACGAGTGGGGGAATGGCGTCATCCCCTTGCAGGTCATCCCGCCTGCTGTTGGCGGGCTCATCAATCTCCATCAGCCGCTCACCGCGCAGACGTTGAGCTTGCTCTTCGCGCTGGCCTACGTCTTCTAACCCTTGGAAAGGCGTTCGGGCGCCCTCTTACTTGAGGGTGAAGTAGACACGCGGGCCCTTTTCCTTGGTGGCCCGCTCGCCGCCTTCGACCAGAAAGAGGCGCTCGGGTTCCACCTGCGCCGACTGGAGAATTCGGTCACGGGCCACCTCCCCTCGGCGCCGACCGAGCGCAGGCAAAGCCTCCGGGCTGAGCTCGACGGCCGCCGATAGGCGTTCCTCCATCTCCGTCACGCTGGGCGCCGGCTGCTTCCCGTCCTTCGGAAAGGTGTGCTGGTAGTCGGCTTCGATGAATTTCACGAATTCGTCTTCCAACAGCTCCACCCCATCCGGAGAGGCAGCGGCGCCCCGGTGGCCCTGCTGTGCCTTCCACTTCTGCTCGCGCGCTTGCTGGCGGAGCGCCTGCCGGCGAAGCACGCTCCCATCCGCCTCGGCGTCCACAGTGCCCTGTATTTCCAGTTTGAGGGCGGGCCGGGAGTACAGTGCCTTGGCCAGGTTCTGCAGCGTCTTCTCCCCCTTGGCGTTCACCTCCGCCGTGCCCGGCGTGAAGTCCACCAAATCCAGCCGCTCGCTGCCGGCCCCGAAGAGAGCCCCCAGCGCTGCGAAGGGCGCGGTCACAATCTTCGTGAAGATGTTTCCAATGGCGTGCCAGATGAGCTTCCCCAGACGAAAGTCCGGGTCGTCGACGTTTCCATCCACCGGCACGTCCAACTCAATGATGCCATCGCGGTCCTGAAGGACGGCCAGTCCAAGCTTCACCGGGAGCTTGGTGGCGTCCGGGCTATGCGTCTCCTCCCCGAGGGTGAGCTGGTCCACTCGCACCAGGTTGGTTGCATCCAGGTGGCGCTGCGCCACCTTGTAGCCAAGGTCGAGGTCGAGCTTGCCCTTCTCCAGGCCAAAGCCAACGTACTTACCGAAGTAGGGAGCGAGCGGGGTGAGGTCGATGCCCTTTGAGGTGATTTTGAGGTCCGTGGCGTCGTTCTTCATTCGCGGACTCAGCGTGCCGCTCACTTTGAGCGGACCGCCTTCCACGGTGGCCTGGAGCTCCACCTGGGCGCGGGCCGCCAAGTCGTTGGAGAGCCCGCGAATCCGCAGGTCGACGTCGGACATCTCGAAAAGCGCCACCGGCTGAACCGACCGGTCCACCAGGCCGACACTTCCCCGGACGATTTGAAAGGTGGCGATGGAGATGGGGGATGGCGAACTGGCGTCTTTGGGGGCTGGCTTGGTGGATGGGGCCGCTGCAGCTCCCGGTGCCGCCGGCCCAGCGCGGAGCACCCGACGCACGTTGGAGGAGCCGTCGGCGGCGATTTGAATCTTCACCCGCGGCTCTATCCACCGCACCGAGTGAGCGGAAAAAGCCTGCGGCTGTGACGTGAGATGAAGGCCAAGCACTTGAAGGGACTTCCAGCGGATGAGCTCCTGGCCCCGCTGCGTGTCGAGGAGTGCAAGCGCGTCGAGCGAGGCGTTCCCGTCAAAGCCGTAGACCAGTGCATCTGCCGCCGCGTCGACGTGGAGACGTCCTTCCAGGTTGAGACGGCCATCGCCGAGGCGCGCGTCGACACCGCCGTACAGTGGGAGGTAGCCGTCGACGGGCGGCAGCGTCAGACCCTGCAGGTGCAAGGACAGGTCGGCCGCTGGCTTCCACAGCGAGACGTTCCCGTCCGCGGCCAGGTGTCCGGTCCCATTCCAACCGGTACTCACCACCAGGGTGGAAAGCGCGGAATGGTCGCTCGAGAGGTTGCCGACGGTAACGGCTAGCGGGGCCAGCTCGACCCTGACGGGGGACGCAGGCAGCAGGTCCGTGAACAGCACCCGGACATCGCTCAGCTGCACCTTGTTGACCGTCCAGCGGAAGGGCTTGGCGGTCTTGGTCGGTCCGGGGTGGGTGGGGGGATGCTCCTCCGGGCGCGGGGCCAAGCGGGTGAGGTTGATGTGTCCGTCCCGGTCGCGGACGAGACGGACGGTCATCCCCCGCAGCGAAACGGCCTCCACCGTCGCCGCCTCCTCCAGCAAGTCGGCCTGCACGCCACTCACATTCAGCTCGGGCAACTCAATGGCGGATTCGGCGGTGCCTCGAAGGCGGAGGGCTAGGCTGCGGACCGCGAGCGCCCCATCCGACAGACGCGCCACGCGCTTCTGAGGGCCCCACTCCAGCTGGTACGTGCCCTGGACTCGGAAGGTCCCGTCGATGAGGTCGAAATCGACGTTCTGCTCGTAGTAGGGCGTGTACTTGGGGAGCCGAATTCCCTCCAGCGTCAGGGTGCCCTGCGAGCGGATGGGGTCGATGTGGACTGAGCCGCTCCAGGAGAATGTCTCTCCGGCCTCGGTGGTCCCACTGAAGGCGTATGGATTCTTCGCATCCGCTCGAGTGCGGAAAGCCTCCAGACGGATGGTGAAGGGCCCGACCGTCGTGTGGAAGGGCTGGTGGTGGGAGACGTCGGTGAAGTCGAGTTGAGCCTCCTCCAACGCAAGTTGGTCCACGCCGAGAACGAAGGGCCGACGGGGTGGAGTCGCGGTGTCGCTCGGTTCACCAGTCGACGAAGGCAGCAGGAGGTCCGAAAAGTTGAGGCTGCCGTCCTTGGCCAGACGGACGCGGGCACGCAGACGGGTCAGCTGCAGAGCGGAAAGGTCGGCCTCTCGATTGAGGAGAGGAAGCACCCGTCCCTTCACGAAGAGGCGCTCCCAGGAGATGAACGGACTGCCATCGCGGTCCTTCACCAAGAAACCGTCAATGGTGATGGAAAGGACGAAGGGGTTGGCGCGGACGCGCTGAATGGACACGTCGCGGTGGAGCGCAGCGGCGAGGCGGCGCTCAAGTTGATGGTGCAGAATCCAGGGGAAGAGAATGAAGCCCACCCCGGCATATGCCAGCAGGACAGCCACAGCCACGACGAACCAGCCGCGTCGCTGGACTGCGAAGCGCCGGAGCGACTGAAGAACGGCGTTCACCGGGGCCACCTTTAGGCCCACCTACTACGTCGCCTCACTTCTTTCACCCCGGGGCGGCCCTTGCGGGGTCGCTCCCCCGAAAAGCCGAAGTGGGACCCGGTGGCGCCCCCCCCCGGGAGGAGAAATAAGCCGAAAACCTGGGCGCGGCGTCGGGTAGCCTGCAGGCGTCGGGCGCGGCGAGCGGTGGGTTCAGGAGGGGCGATGGCGGCAACAGGCGGTTTGGGGTTTTTGGGCTGGGCTTGCTTCGCGGCCGCCGCGGGGTGCGCCACGACGCCAGTCGGGACGACCGTCCCGGCTCCTGGCTTGCGCCAGGAGTTGGACGAGGGAAGCGCCGCCTGGTTCTTCAATGCCACTTCCGCCTTGACGCTGTCCTATCAACAGCAGGGCCTTCTGTTGAAACTGAGTCAGACGCTCCGCGCTCAGTCGGAGCCTGTGCAGGTCGCACGGCGCGAGCTGCTCGGGCTGGTGGTGGAGGGCATTTCATCCGGGACCTTCGACGACAACCGCATCGCAGCGGTCATCCAACAAATCGTGGCTGCCGCCGAGGCCCGCGGTCCGGCGGTCGTGCAAGCGCTTGGCCAGTTGCACTCCGGGCTCACCGTCGAGCAACGGCAGACCGTGGCGAGCACCATCAGCCAGGGCATCGCCGGCCAGCAAGGACACTCGAAGAGTGAGCGGGACCAACTCCAACAGCGCGTGGATGGGCTGATGGCCGGGATTGGGCTGACCGACGCGCAAGCCGCGCAAATTCGCTCCACCATCATCGACAGCTTCCACACCTACGCTCCGGACCTCCAGGAGGAGGCCACCCGCCGGCGCAAGGAGTTGGGCGGGCTGAGTCAGGCCTTTGCCACCCTTTACTTCGAGCCGGTGGTCGCCAATGTGACAGCAGCTTGGGACTTGCAGGGCAAGTCCCAGCGCCTGGTCGCATTTGCCCGTGCCCTCACGTCCATCCTGACACCAGCCCAACGCCAGCAGGTGGCGGCGCGGATTCGTCAACGCAACAGCATCGACTGAGAAAGTCGTCCCCTGCGGGTTGAGGCGCCGCGGTCTTTGCAACCTAGGCCACTCTCAGACATCCAAGACGCGCGGTGAATGAGTCCATCCAGTTTCTCCGAGAAAACGGCACGGCGGTGGTGTTTCTTGCCGTCCTCCTTGAGCAGATGGGACTCCCCATCCCGTGCACTCCATGGCTGCTCGCAGCGGGTGCGCTGTCCCGTTCCGGTCCACCGTCCTTGACGGCCGTCATCGCGCTGGCCGCGCTGGCAGCCGCTGTCGGCCATCTGGCTTGGTACCTGGCTGGGCGCCGCTGGGGCTACGGTGTGCTGCGGGTGCTTTGCCGCATCAGCCTCGAGCCGGACAGCTGCGTCCAACGCACCCAGGGCACCTTCGAGCGCTTCGGTGGCCGAGCGCTGGTGGTGGCACCCTTCATCCCCGGTTTGACGACGATTGCCCCGCCGCTGGCAGCCTTGTCCCGCATGTCGCTCGTCAAGTACCTCTCCCTGGACGTCCTTGGGGACCTGCTCTGGGCAGGCACCTTCGTGGGGCTGGGCTATGGCTTCGGCGACCAAGTGACTTGGGCCTTGCGCCTCGCGCTGACGTACGGGTTCTCCATCCTCGGCGTCGCGGCGGCCTGCCTGGCGTTGTGGCTGCTGTTCAAGGTGTTGCAGCGCGAGCGGGTGCGTCGCAAGCTTCATGTGGCCCGCATTGGCTCGGATGAGCTTCACGTCGTGCTCTCCCGGCCCAGCCCCCCGCTGCTCCTGGACCTGCGGCATCGCCGGGAGTTGCTCGAGGACCCGTACACCCTGCCCGGTGCCCTCCACCTTTCGCCGTCAGAACTGCCAGCGCGGCATTCGGAAATCCCGCGGGACCGTGACCTCGTCCTCTACTGCAGTTGACCCAGCGAATGGACGAGCGCCCGGGTGGCGCTCCAGCTGAAGCGACGAGGCATTCACCGGGTCCGCCCCCTGGAGGGAGGTTACGCCGGCTGGAAGCGGCTGGGTTACCCGGTCGTCCCGTGGGAGGATGGTAGCCAGAACAGAGGGCAGTCGCTGAACCTCCGCGCGCCCCCGCTGAGCGCGTAGGCCCCGGGAGACTTCGTATGGAGTTTGCTCGCAGATGGCTTCGTGGGACGAGCACCATCGCCGACAACTTCCGGCTGGCCTTGAGGACATTCTGGGGGCACCGTCTGCGCAGCGTACTAACGCTGCTCGGCATCGTCATCGGAGTGGCCACCGTCGTCTCGATGATGGCGTTGCTTGAGGGATTGCGCCGGAAAGTCGACCAGGACCTCGCGGCCCTTGGCTCCAACGGTTTTCAGCTTCAGAAATGGCCGCAGGGTTTCGGCAACTTCGACAGCGACAAAATTAACCGCAGACCCAACATTAGCTTCGAAGACTTTCTCGCCATCGAAAAGCACGTCCCGGACGTGGCCAAGGTGACGGCCGAAGCCTGGGACGGAGCGAAAAAGCTGTCGACGGCATCGCGCGAGACGCAGCCCAACGTCATTTTGGCTGGCGGCACGGTGAACTTCTTCGACACCAACGCCTTTGAAATGGCCAAGGGCCGCACTTTCAGCGAAGCGGAAATTCAGTCCGCTGCCCAGGTGATGGTCATTGGTCCGGATGTCGCCGACTTGCTGTTTGGAGACCTCGAGTCGGTGGGCCAGGAGATTCGCCTCAAAGGACGGAGCTTCGAAGTGATTGGGGTGATGACCCGAAAGGGCTCCTTGGCCGGCCCTGGGTACGACAACAGCGTGGTCATCCCGATTCCTGTCTTTTTCGAACTCTTCGGAAAGAACCGCTCGCTCAACATCAGCATGCAGGCGTGGAACTCGGCTGGCCTTCAACGGGCCCAGGATGGGGTGGAGCTGCTGATGCGCCACCGGCACAACTTGCGCCCAGATGAGGAGAGCGACTTCACCATCTATTCCAACGAATCCGCCACCGCCACCTTCAACCAAATCTCCGCGGTTGTCACGGCAGCGAGCTTTGGCGTCTGCCTGCTGTCTTTGGTGGTGGGAGGAATTGGCATCCTCAACATCATGCTGGTTTCCGTCACCGAGCGGACGCACGAGATTGGTGTGCGCAAAGCCCTCGGAGCTCGGCGTGGGCGCATTCTCAGTCAGTTCGCGACCGAGGCGGTGATGTTGTCGCTTTTAGGCGGACTGGCCGGGGTGGCCCTCGGCTTCTTCGTGGCCTTCCTCGGTCGTTGGGCGCTGGGTTTCCCGACCGCCGTGCCCCCCTGGGCGGTGGCCATGGCTCTGGCCATGTCGTCCGCTGTCGGGCTGGTGTTTGGCATTTACCCGGCGTCCAGGGCGGCCAACCTGGACCCGGTGGAAGCGATGCGCTCGGAATAGCCGCGCACCGCCGGGGGCCCCGGGCGCAATCATCTCGAGGTCTGTGCGTTGTGGGCTTCTAAGAAGGCATCTTCCCCCACCGGGTGAGGCCTGCCCTTGGCAAATCGCTTCGCCGGCTGAACTCCCTTCGTGACTCCAGGACTCCGCAAGGCCTACCTCCAGACGGCGTATGTGGTGCGGGCGCCGCAAGGCGTGCACGCGCTGCGCATCGGCGCCCGTCATCCGGCCTTCGACGTCGAGCTGTCGGCGGCCGGGGCCAGCTGCTGGGCCTTCCTCACCGCCTGGAATCCAGGCTCGCTTCCGAGAAGCGTCCAGCAGAACGCTCTGGCGCAAGCCGAGTTGCTTCGCGTCGTCGAGGAGCTCGGATTGGCAAGCTGGCCTGCTGAGGGCAAGGCAGATGCTGGCGGATGGCGCGAAGAAAGCGTCTGCGTGCTGAGCTTGGAGGCCACGGGCGCGGTCGCGCTCGCCCGGCGCTTCGGTCAACTGGCCGTCGTCTTCGGGCAGCTGGGCGAAGCGGCTCGGCTGCTTTCCGTGACGCAGGCCTAACCGGTGGTGGCTGCTCCGGACGAGGGAAGTTGGCCGGGGCGGCTCGCCGTTGCGCCCATCTGCGCAGAACGTATTCAGGTTCCCTACAGAGAAATTGTTCGGACTCGGCGCTTGCTTCCCGACCGCTGGGTGTGGAGATTTCCGCCTTTCTTTCGCCCTATGGGGGGGCCCTGTGACAGACACCTCTCCGCTGAAGCGCCCGCAGCTCGTCCTCGTCGAGGAGGACCGGGGCGTCCGAGACGCAATCCAGGACTACCTCGAAGACGAGGGCTACTCCGTCCTCTCAGCGAATGACGGAGAGCAGGCCTTGAGCCTTCTGGAGGGACTGAGCGACCCGTGTCTGGTGGTGCTCGACGTGCGGACTCCGGTGATGAATGGGGTGGAGTTCATGCGCCAGTTTCGTGCCCGTCCCTGGTTGAAACACCACCGGCTGGTGCTGATGTCGGCGAGCGAGTTAGCGCCGGAGCTCCGCGCTGCCCCCGGCGTGGTCGGCCTGTTGCACAAGCCCTTCGAGCTGGAGCACCTGCTCACCTTGGTGCGCTCGGAAGTGGCTGCCGCGCCGTCGCGCTCGCCGTGAAGCCGCGTCACTGGCTGGTGTGGCGACTTTCGCCGGGATTAGTGTGTCCTCCCTCGGGGGTTACCACCCGTCTGGCTGCTTTGGGGTGAAGTGATGAGAGTCCATCTGGAGTACGGCACCGAGGGCTTGGAGCTCGAGGTGCCCTCGTCCCACGTCCAGGTCATCACGCCGCGCTTTGTCCCAGGCTTAGCGGATGAGGCCGCGGCCTTCCGGGCGGCGGTTCGCGACCCGATTGGCGGGAAACCGCTGCGCGAGACGGTGCGCGCCGGAGACCGGGTGGCGGTGGTCATCGCCGACATCACCCGTCCGCTTCCGAGCGAGCGGCTCTTGCCGTGGATTTTCGCGGAGCTCGACCACATTCCCGCCGAGCACATCACCGTGGTGAATGGCACCGGAAGCCACCGGGTGCAGACGGCCGCCGAGCTGGCGCAGATGGTCGGGACGGACGTCCTCTCACGCTACCGCGTGGTGAACCACGACGCGCACGATGACTCCACGCTGGTGGAGGTGGGGAGGAGCCTGGACGGCCGCTTGGTCCGGATGGCGCGGCCCTACGTCGAGGCCGACCGGCGGATTGTCCTCGGCTTCATCGAACCGCACTTCATGGCCGGCTTCTCCGGTGGCTACAAGGGCGTCTTCCCGGCTGTGGCCGACATTGAAAGCATCATGCACTACCACCGCGCCGCGGTGATTGGAGATGCGCGAAGCACCTGGGGAAATCTCGACGCCAACCCCACCCAAGAGCAAATCCGCCATTGCGGTGCGCTGGTGCCGGTCGACTTCCTGGTCAACCTGACGCTCAACCGGCGCCGCCAGATTACCGCCTTCTTCTGCGGTGAAGTGCTCGCCGCCCACGCGCGCGGGTGCGCCTTCGCACGCGAGACGGCGATGGTCGCCTGCGAGGACAGCTTCCCAGTGGTTGTCACCACCAACGCCGGCTATCCGCTGGACCAAAACCTCTACCAAACGGTGAAGGGGATGTCGGCTGGCGCGCAAGTGGTGCGCAACGACGGCTTCATCCTCACGGCGTCGCGCTGCAATGACGGGTTTCCGACGCACGGCAATTACAAGAAGCTGCTTTTCGAGCACCCCACGCCTCGGGCGCTGCTCGACACCATCCTCACGCCGGGCTTCTCCCTCTACGACCAGTGGGAGGCGCAGCTGCACGCCATCATCGCCCTCAAAGCACGGGTTGGCCTGTACAGCGCCCTGCCGGCGGAGGAAGTTCGCCGGGCCTTCCTCGAGCCGGTGGACAACCCCAGTGGCCGCATCGCAGAGGAGTTGGCCAGGCTGGGTCAGGATGCGCCGGTGGCGGTCCTCCCCGAGGGCCCGATGACCATCCCCTACCTGGCCTGACGCCCCCGCCCCGGGCTTCGGGAGGGCGAGGCCCTCTCAGCGAACCGCCGAGTTCGTCGGCCGCACCAGCACCTTTCGCGCGAAAGCCTGGTCCACTTCGGCGAGGAAAGCTCGAAAGGCCGGGTAATCCTTGGCTGCCACCCGGGCCGTCGTCACCGCCACTTCACCGGAACACTCCAGGGCCTCGGCTGCGGCGCGACAGCCGAACACCGCGTGGCCAAAGGGTGTCTCTGTCGTCACTGAATCAGGCACTTCGTCCACCACGTAGCCGCGCGGCAGTTGGTAGAGGAAGTGGAAGCGGTTCACCGTGGGCCCGTCCAGCAGCAAATCGCGGCTGCGCTCGGCCAGCGGGGCCAGGCCCTGCAGGTAGCCGCTCGCGCCAGGGAAGGGGAGAAAGCGCAGGCCGGCGGGGCTGACCTCGGCGTAGCGGGGCACGTGCATTTGAAAATCCAACGTGACGTCACGCTCGAGCTGGGACAGGCCGTCGGCGGTGACCTCGCCCACCGAGAGTCCGGGAAAGGCGTGTGACCAGGCCCGTTCCAGGTTGGACCGGCGGGTGGCCAGCGTCTGGTAGCTTCGCCGGTAGGCCGGTGCGTCGGTCCCCCGAATGTGGGTTTCCGCCTTGACGTCAGCGGTGCCGGCCGGCCGGAGGGCCAGCTCCAGGTGTAAGTCGGTGACGTTGCCATCGACCGCGGCTGGCGGGGTGGTGGTGAAGCGGCTCGGGCCATCTGGCTCCACCACCAGAATGCTCGCTTGGCGGTCCCCACCGGGCAGCTCGCTCGCGCCGTGGAACTCCGCCGTTCCGTCGAGATACCAGTCGAGCGACGGAACCCAGAGGATGGCGTGGTTGAAGACGGCCAAAGACGCTGGTTCGGACGGCACCGCGCCCAGAGAACGCATCCGCAAAAGGACGATGCGACTGTCCACGCCGGCCACTTCCAGCATGGCGTGAAGAAGCGACGCCTTGTCCTTGCAGTCCCCGAAGCGTCGGGCCAGCACTCGGTCGACGCGGTAGGGCTGGTAGCCGTGAATGCCGAATTCCAGGGCGACGTAGCGCGTCCGAGAGACGACGTAGCCGTACAGCGCTCGCACCACCGCCCGGCGGTCGTTGCGGTCCACCCCCTGCAATGCCTCCTCGACGGCCGCCCGGATGGAGGCATCTGGGCGCAGCTGGTCGCGGATGAGACGCCAGTAATAGTGCCCCACCTCGTCCCAGGTGCGGTAGGTGGAGACACTCAGCGTGGAGGCGACCTCGGACCACCCCGGCATCGCCGGCTCGGCCGTGAGGCGGGGGACGCGAATGGACGAGAAGCTGTACAGGGTTCGGCCGTCGGGTGCCGGGGCCTCCATCACCTTCACGCCCGGGCCGAGCGTCTTTTCATTCCAATACAGCCGCCTGCCAGGAGGCATCTCCACGGCGTACTGCCAGCGCAGCTTGGGCGTTGACCCTTCCACCGCGACCAGGTCACCCCAATAGTCGGAGAGCAGGTTTTCCGCGGCGACGTCGTCCACCTGAAACTGGACCTCCAGCAAATCCCCAGGGGCCAGGGTGGGGAAGCTCAATATCCGGGCGCGCACGTCGTAAAACATCCCGGTCCACGGTTCGTTGACGCTGACGTCGCTGTCTCCGAAGGTGTCCACCACCGAGCCGTCGGGCCGCGTGATGCGGGCGCGGATGACGCGCACTTCCTGGCTGCCCGGACTGTAGGTGGCCAGATGCAGTGTCCGGAAGGCGTCGACACCGCGCTGGGTGTACACCTTCACAGCGCGCTGCTCGAAGCGAGTCGACTGGCCGCTGGGTTGGACTCGCACCAAGGTGTTGTCCACCAGCGTGATGGCGTCCTCTCGGTAGCTGTCGGCGTCCGCCACCAAGGTGGCCGGGTCCACCAGGAAGCCAACCGGTAGTGCGCGAAGCTCGTCCCGCAGCGTCCTGAGCGCCTCCTGAAGCCCAGGGTTCTGCGGATGCAGGACCAGCGAGCGCTCGAAGGCGGCGAGGGCTGGGTCCCGGCGCCCGGCCTGCAGCAGCGCACGCCCCATCCGCTCCGGCACTTCGGGGTCGGTCGGTGCGACAGCAGCGGCCTCCTCGAAGCGCTGGAGCCCACGCTCCAAGGCGCCATTGGCCGCCAGCAGCTCCGCCAGCCTGAGTCGGGTGCCGTTGTCGGTGGGCTCCACGGCCAGCACCTGCTCCAGGAGGCCCTCGGCCTCCTCCACCCGCCCGAGGTCCGCCAGAAGGGCAGACAAGGTGAGCAGCGTGGAGGTGTCACCTGGCCGGCGCGCGAGAAGCCGCTCCATCCGCGCCGCCGCTTCGTCACTGCGCTCCAGCCGGCGCGCCGAGCGCACCGCTTCGCGCGCCACTGCCACCAGGTCCGGCATCTGCCGGTAAATGCGCTCGACTCTCAAGGTGGCGGACGCTGGGTCGCCCTCCTCCTCTTCGACCCGGCCGAGGAGGAGCTGGGCCGGCGCAAAGGAGGGGTAGTCGCGGTCCCAGCGCGCGAGCAGCGCGCGGGCCCGCTCCGGGTAGCCGGCCGACAGCTCGTGTCGCGCCAACGACAGGCTGGGCTCGGGGTCATCCGCTTCGGCAGCCACCGCCGCTTCGAGGTGACGGCGCTGCGCGTTCGGGTCGTCGGTCTCCAGGCGCGCCGCGAGCAATTCCAAGGGGGCACTGGGCTTGCCTTGTTCCGCGGAAAGGGCAGCCGCCTTCTCAGCGAGGCGGGTGGCGACGTGTTGAAGCTCGTCGAAGCCACGCGCTGCGGCGAAAACGGCCGCGGCGTCTCCCAACAGGGCGGCATCCCTCGGGTGTGCGGCAACCAGCGCCTCGAGTCGCGAAGTGAGGGTCGGCAGGCGCACTGGCTTGGGCGCGGCGCCCACGGCAGGCGGCGGGAGCGCCGCCGGCTGGATGGCGTGAGCGCGTCCAGATTCTTCGCGAAGGAAGAAGCCAAGCGGGACCGCGCCCTCTTGGCAGATTTTGAGAAGCACCCGGTTGACGCCCCGCCGCAGTTGCACCGACAGCCGCGTCTGGTCCACCCGCGCCGGGTGGTAGGCGTCGTCGGAGGCCACCTGTTCGCCGTTGACCCAGAGGCGGAATGCGCCCGACGTGCCCAGCCCAAACGTCACTCGCCGCGGGGTTGGCTCCTCAAGCAAGGCCAGCGCATAGGCCACCACCGACCGGTTGGGCCGTAACACAGCCGAGAGGTCGACTGCACCATCGAGCGACGCGTGCTTCAGCGGCCGCCACTGCGCCGGTTGCCCCTTCGCTGGGTAGGAGGCCGCGAGGTCGAGCGAGACTTCGGGCCCAAACGCCGTGTCGCACCCGGACTTGCCCTCGTTCTCGAAGCTGCCGAGCGCGTACACCGACTGAATGAAGCCGAGCGCCGCCGCCTGGGCCCGAGCGGCACCGAGCTGGGCTTGCTCGCGGGAAGACTGCAGCAGCAGCAGCCGGGCGCTGGTGCGGGTGAAGGCATCTGTCTTGGGGCTCCGCACAATGCGCTGGTAAGTGCGCTCGAGCACACTCGGGTCGGCCAGGTAGTCGCGGGTCTCATCCAGATGAAGCAGCGCCGCGGTCCCAGTCGGCGAGGAGGCCTTGGCCAGCGCCTGGGCGGTGCGCTCGGCGATGGTCCGGCTGATGGGGTCCGTTGGGGCCGACACCCCCGCGAGCAACGGCAACAGCATGCTGAGCGGGAGGATGGTCATCCAGGGGCGGTGCGGGGCGCTTCGGTCTCTCATATCCACCACTGCCGCCCTGCGCCCAACCAACGCTTTGCGGCCGCCGTCTCTTCCCTGTGCCGTGGAATGCACCCCAGGGTGGGCGGGCCTTTCCCCTCCGACGACTCTACCCTGCGGGGGCCGCCCGGTGCCGCGCGGCGCCTCATGGGGGGGACGGTGCCAGTCGGACCCACCGGGGGGCCCTCTTCTCAAGGAAAGAGGCCGAGGCGGTCCATCTCCTTCGGCTGCGGAAGCCCCATGATGCGGAGCAACGTCGGGGCGACGTCGGCGAGCACGCCTGGGCGTAGCGCTGCCCCGCGGAAGTCCGGGTGGACGAGGTAGAAGGGAACGGGGTTAAGAGTGTGCGCGGTATGCGGCTCACCGGTCACCGGGTCGCGCATCTGTTCGCAGTTGCCATGGTCGGCGGTGATGACCAACGCATGCCCGCTCTGCGCGCAGGCGTCGGCGACGGCGCCAAGACAGCTGTCCACCGTCTGCACCGCTCGCATGGCCGCACTCAGCACGCCCGAATGGCCCACCATGTCCGGGTTGGCGTAATTCACGAGAAGAAAATCGAAGTCGCCAGAGGCGATGCGTTTCACCAATTCCTGAGTGACTGGGACTGCGCTCATCTCCGGCTTCAAGTCATAGGTCTTGACGTCGCGCGGAGAGGGGATGAGGACGCGCTCTTCGCCGGGGAAAACCACCTCCCGGCCTCCGTTGAAGAAGAAGGTGACGTGGGCGTACTTCTCAGTCTCGGCGATGCGGAATTGGCGGAGACCGGCGTCGGAGACCACCTCCGGGAAGATGTGACGCGGTTGACTGGGCGGAAAAATCACCGGCAACCCGAAGGTGCTGTCGTATTCGGTCATGCAGATGAAACGGCCCAGCCGCAAGCCGCCGCGGTCGAACTGTTTGAAGTCGGGGAAGGCCAGTGCCCGGGTGAGCTCTCGCGCTCGGTCTGCGCGAAAGTTGAAGAAGAGAACGGTATCCCCGTCCCGAATTCGAGCGACTGGCTCGCTTCCGGCGAGCAGCACGGTGGGAGGAATGAATTCGTCGGTCACCTTTTGGTCATAGGCGGCGCGCACCGCCTGCACCGCGCTCGGTGCCCGGGGACCCTCGCCGCGGACCATCGCGTCGTAGACCAGTTCGATTCGGTCCCAGCGCTGATCGCGGTCCATGGCGTAGTAGCGCCCCGAAACAGTGGCCAGCTGCCCGGTCCCGAGGTCGCGCAAGAAACCTTCGAACCTCTCCAACTCACCCAGCGAGCTCTGCGGAGGCGTGTCTCGACCATCCAGAAAGGCGTGGACGTAAACCGAAGCCAACCCGTGCGCCTGCGCGGCTCGGAGAAGGCCCTCCAAGTGCGCCTGAGAGGCGTGCACACCGCCGGGCCCGAGAAGGCCGAGGAAGTGCAACGACTTACCCTCTCGTTTGGTCTCCTCGAAGGCGGCTCGCAGCACCGGCAGATTGGCCAACTCGCCCGATTGGCAGGCGCGATTGATGCGCACCAAGTCCTGGTAGACGATGCGCCCGGCGCCGATGTTGGTGTGGCCGACTTCTGAGTTCCCCATTTGTCCTTCGGGGAGGCCGACCGCGAGGCCCGAGGTTTCAAGCTGCGTCTGCGGCATCCCCTCCGCCATCCGGTCCAAGGCTGGGGTGCCCTGCAACAGAATCGCATTGTCGGCCCGCTCCTTGCGGATGCCCCAGCCGTCGAGGATTGCCAGCACAAGGCGGTGGGCAGGCTTCATAGGGGCGTTACTCTAACCTCACCCCCCAGCACCCACACCTTAGGAAGGACAGCGGTTGTCGCTTGAGCCTTTCGTCTGGCGGACGCTCCTGCTAGGCGACTCGCACTGGAATGACTGCCGCCTCCGCCGGACGCATCAGGGCCTTCGACTGGCTGCGAGGACTGGCGGTCCTGGTGATGGTGGAAACGCACGCCCTCGTCTTCCTCCAGCCCGAACTCCACCAAACCCGTGCCATGGCGCGACTGAATTGGGTGAACGGACTGGTGGCTCCGTCCTTTATCCTGGCGGCAGGATTTTCGCTCGGGCTACTCCAGGTGCGCGCCGCGGCAGCAGGTGGAGCGAGCCGCTCGGCGCGGCTTTGGCGAACGCTCCGCCGCATCGGTGAAGTGCTGGCGGTGGCCACGTTGGTGAATGTGGTGTGGTTTCCCATCTCGGTCGAGCCTCGCTGGCTCACCCGCATCGACATTCTTCAATGCATCGGGCTGTCGCTTCTTCTGGCACTCCCGCTGCTGTTTGCGCTGGCCCGGCGACCTTCTCTTCTGGCGGTGGTGTCGTGTCTGGTGGCGCTGGCCATCTTCTTCCTGGCTCCGTTCGCCGAAGGGGTGCAGGGGAGTGTCGCAACGCAGCTGCTCAAGCGCGAAGGGCCCTGGGCGACGGTGTTCCCGCTCGTCCCGTGGTCCGGCTACATCTTTCTCGGGGCGGCACTGGGCGCCCTTTTGGCGACGGGAAGGCTGCCCGCGGTGCGTTGGCTGCTTCTGGGGCTGGTGGGCACAGGCCTTCTCATCTGGGGATTGACGCCGGTCTGGCTCCGCGTCTACCCGCCTCATGAATTCTGGGTGACGGACCCATCCAACTCGGCCCAGCGCTGGACGGTGGTTGGCCTACTGCTCCTCAGCTTACTGGCCCTCGAAGCGCGGATGCCGGCAGCTTGGCGCACCCGAGCGCCGGTGCGCTTCGTGGAGCTGTTCGGCACCTCCTCGCTCGCGGCGTACTTCTTTCACGAGATGCTGCTCTTCTACCAAGTGCGCGGTCTCTCCTTGGACGTGCTGTTCGGCAAGCGCTGCGGCTGGTGGGGATATGCCGGGCTAACCCTCTGCGTTATCGCCGCGACGGCCGTGTTGACGGCGTTGACGGACCGGGTGTACCGAACGCTGGACAGCCAGATGCGCTTCGCCGCGCGCCCGGTTGGGCCGCGCCCACTCGGTGGCTGAGGCGCCGCGGCCTTCAGTGCGAAATGGACTGAAGGCGGCCCAGAACTCGCGCCACGGCCTCGACCACGTCGCGCGACGTGGGGAAACACCCCTTGCCCTTGGCAAGGACCAGCTTACCGTCCACTTCCACCTCGAAGCGACCGGAGTGCCCACGCACCAGTACCGCCTCGATGCCAAGCGCCTCGCGAAGCGCGTCGGCGGCTTCCGTCGCTTGGGGCAGGTAATTGCAAGTGACGCAGTAGAAAATGGTGACCACGGGGGCCGCGTCGTGTAGCGCGTGCGCCCCGGTCCGCGCAGGAGAGCGATTGAGTGGGGTCTGCCGCACCCCCTCCTTGGGAAGGAGGCACCGGGCTGGAGCGGACAGCGCCTCGCCAGGTGCGGGAGGGGTCGGCCTACGGGCCGCCCGGGCCCAGAGCCCGGGACACGGCATCCACAATGTCTCGCTCCGAGGGAAAGCCAAGCCGCCCCTTGGAGGCGACGACTTTCCCCGCCACCGCGACCTCGAAAATGCCGGAGTGGCCTTTCACCAACACCGGCTCGACGTCCAGCTCGTCCTTCAGCGCGGCCGCCGCACGGGTGGCGTGGGGAAGGTAGCCTCAGGAGTTGCAGTAGGTAATGGTCACCATGGTCACCTCTGACTTAACCAAACTTCTTGGCCGGTGCAGCGAGAGGAGCTGATGCGCTCAGGCGCTCCGCTCAGCGGTGGTAGGGCTCGCCCCGCAAGAGGGTGAAGCCGCGGTACAGCTGCTCCACCAGCACCAGGCGTGCGAGGCGGTGGGGAAGTGTCAGCGAGGATAGGGAGAGCACGCGAACGGCGGCCGCTCGCACGGCTGCGTCCAGTCCATCATCGCCCCCGACGACGAAAAGTAAGTCAGCACTGCGCCCTTGGGCGTCGCCCAGCAGACGGGCGAACCCGTGGCTGTCCAGCCGCTCGCCCCCTTCGTCAAGCGCCACCAGCAACTCCCCGGGCCGCCGTGCGGCGAGGAGCCGTTCCGCCTCTTTGGCCCGGGACGCTTCGGCCGGACGCCTGCCGGAGGACGCCGGCAGCTCGGTTAGCTCGAGGCGGGTGTAGTGCTGAAGCCGCGCGGCGTAGGCCTGCACGGCAGGCTCGAACCACCCCGACCGGTCGCGGCCCACCGACAGCACTCGGACCTTCAGGCCACCTTCTCCTTAGGCGCATCGGCCCACAGGCCGTCCAAGTCGTAAAAGGCACGAACCTCAGTGCTGAACAGGTGCACCACCACCTCGCCATAGTCGAGGAGCACCCAGTGGCCGGTCTCAAAGCCCTCAGCGCCGATGATGCGGAAGCCCTCCTCGCGGAGCTTCTCACGCAGGTATTCGGCGGTGGCCGTCACCTGGCGCTCTGAGTCGCCCGAGCTGAGGACGAACCAATCCGCATAGGACGTCATCCCGCGCACGTCGAGTAGCACAACCTCCGAGGCCTTCTTGTCCACCATCAATTCGGCTGCGCGTCGGGCCAAGCCATGCGCCCGGGCATCCTCGGCGGGTGGGCGGCGGGTCTCCACCGGCGGCGCCTCTCGGCGCTGGGGGCCCTTCCGGGCAACGGCACTGCGAGGTCTGGTGGGCGGGGGCAAAAAGTCCTGTGCGTGTGAGATGCTACAGCAAACTATGACTGCCGAGCGCGAGGCGCAATTCCGGAAACTGGTGGAACGCTTCCCGGAGTCGCCGATGGGACACTTCTCCTTGGGAAAGCTGCTCCTCGAGCAGCGCCGGTACAGCGACGCGGTTGCCAGTTTGACCGCGGCCACCCGACTCGACCCGACGTACGCCGCGGCGTTGGTGTGCTTGGGCGAGGCCCTCCGGGGCAATGGGCTGGCTGAAGCCGCGCGGGTCACCTGGGAGAGCGCACGGGCGCGGGCGCTGGAGCAGAACCATCCCTCGCTGGCCGAGGAAGTCGACGCCTTGCTCGCCGAACTTTCTGCCTCCAGCTAGCGCGGGACGGGCGGAACCGCCTGGCGAAAGGCCGCACGCAGCTTCTGCTCAAGCGGCACCATCTGTCGCAAGTCCCCGTGCACCAACAGCACACCGCCCAGCCGGCGCTCTCGGTCCATCCAAGCGGTGAAGCCAAAAATTCCCTGGCAGACGGCCTCCACGCCGTGGCCCTGCCCGTCCATGCGGTCCAGCCACAGTCCCAGCCCAGGGCGGCTGGCTTCGCGTCCGGGGAAAAGCGCGTAAGGCGAGAGGACCAGCGGAGCGCCACCGCTCTGGTCCTCAAACATCGCCGCCACCGAGGCGGCGGAGAGCAGCCGCACGCCGGGGCGCGCGCCGCCCAGTAAGAGGACGTCAAGCACGGCGCCGTAGTCATCAGCGCTGGACTGGGCGCCCCCGGCGATGCCGGGGATTGGCGGTACGTCCAAAACCGGTCATGCGCAGCCCGAGCGGCTGCGTGAGGCGTTCGCGGAAAAGCTCGGCCCAACTCTTCCCGCTTGCCACCTCCGCCATTCGCCCGGCAACTTGAAAGCCGGTGCCGCCATAAATGACTGCCGTTCCCGGGTCCGCGCGCAGGGGCAACGCTGAGATTTGGTGGACGCACGCGGCGAGGGTGGTGTCGCGTTGGTCGAGGCAGGGTGCTGAGGGAGGGAGCCCCGAGGTCTGCGCGAGGAGCATCCGCAGCGTGACGGCAGCCTTGTCCGCCGGCCACTCCGCCAGCACCGACGCCACTTTGGCGTCGAGCGACAGCTGGTGGCCGTCCACCAGCGTGAGCAGCACCACGGCACTCAACAGCTGCGTGCCGGAGGCAAGCGGGACCGCGTCACTGAGGCGGTAGCCGCCGTAGGCGCGCTCGAAAAGGACCTGGCCCGGTTGGGCAACTCGCACCACGCCCCCCCCAGCCGCCGGCAGCGCGGCGGACAGAAGCTCGTCCACCGAGGCAAAGGCGGCCGCGGCGGGGGGTGCGTCCGGTGGCGCCGCTGACAGCGCGAACAGGACGAGAGCCAGAGGTTGCATCGGCATGGGCCCTAGGCTACCCGGGGGGACGCCCTGCCAGCGGAGCCGACAGGGGGCCCCGAAGCGGGTGCGCGGCGACCCGCCGCTACCGAATGGCCCCGGCCGCCGGCGTTCCATCCGTCTGAAACTCCAGCCGGTTGGGCTGGCGCGCGGTGTGCTTTGGCATGTCGGCAATGGGGACTGCCAGGAAGACTTCGTCCGCCTCCGGTGCGGCGCGCGCCGAGGCGTCGGCGCCAGCAGTGCCAAGTCCCCGTCACCCGGACCCGGAGGCGCTCGACCAGCTGAGGCAAACGGCCCACGGCGCCCATGCACGCCTGGATGCGCTACTGCACGGCGTCGCGGCAGGCGTCCTTTTCGTCGGACGAGAGGGCCGGGTGGACCTCGTCAACCAAGCCCTGTGCCGGATGCTGGGGGTGGCGTCGGCTGGGCAGCTGGTCGGTCAGACCAGCTCGACGGTCGCCCGGCTGCTCAGCGACCGCTTTGTGGATTCGGCTGCCTTCGCGCGCCAGGGCCTTCTGGAAGGGGACCGTCGGTTGGGCCTTGTCGATGGGCGCGTCCTCGGCCGCGAGCTGCTTCCAGTCGGTGAAGCGGGGGCACACGGGGTGCTCGTCCTTCTCCGGGAGGTGAGCGCCTCGGCACCTTCCCCTTGCGAGGTGGAGCCGTTGCACACCGTCAGCCTCATGGACGAGCTGACCCGGCTACCCAACCGCCGCGGGTTCCTCGCCCAAGCCAACCGCCGGCTGCGGAGGGCCGTCCAGGACCGACAGGCAGCCAGCCTCTTCTGCGTGGACGTGGAGGGGATGAGGAACATCAACCAGCACTTTGGCCACAGCGCAGGCGATAAAGCCCTCGAGGAAGTCACGGGCGTCCTGCGGGTGGCCTTTCGCGAGACGGATTTGTTGGGCCGCATCGGTGGGGATGAATTTGCGGTGTTAGCGCTCGAGGTCGCCGAGGCCCAGCAGCCGGACATTCTGGAGCGGCTCGACCGGGCCGTCGCACTGCTCAACGCCCGTCCGGCGCGTGCCTGGCGGCTGTCGTTGGGCGTCGGCGCGGTGTCGCTCGATGTTGCCCAGTCCCCCCTGGTCGAGGACTGGCTGGCGATGGCCGACGCGCGCCTTCATGCCTGGAAGCGCGGGCGTACCGGAAGCAAGGACTGAGGGGGAACGGGAAGGCGCGGCCTGCGCCCAGCCGTCAGCTCGCCTTCTTCGCGGGCAGCTCATACTCCTCCCCCGACTTCACCAGCCAGCCCGAGGGCCCCTTCACCCAAACGTCGTGCCAGCCCGAGCGGCCCACGTGTTTGACGACTTTGCCGGGGTGGTCGGGGTCGGGCTGCACCGTGGTGACGCTGAGGTGCACGTCCACCAGGACTTCCTCCCCCTGGCGCTGAATGGAGCGAAGCGTGTACTTGGCCGTGCTGCCCGGCTCGAGCGTCTTCACAAAATCGCGGACCGCGCTCTCGACCGCGGCCCGGTCCAGCGTTGAACCATCGACCAGTGTCCAACGGACGTCCGGGGCCAGCAGGGCCATGACCGCTGGAACGTCCCGGCGGACGCAAGCGGCCGCGCAGGCGTCATAGGCGCCCTGAAGCTCAACCCGGAGCGCTTTGTCCTCCGACGTCGGTGCACTGGCGAGCAGCAGGGCGACGAGCACTGGCATGGGTGGGCTTCCTCCCGGACGGAGCCGGAGTGTACACCCACCAACGCATGGCCATTCCGATGGCGCTTCAGAGGTTGCTCGACCGGGTGGTGCCGAGTGACGCCCAGGAGGAGGCGGCGCTCGCACTTCTGCGTGACTATGCTGCCAGCCTTCCCGAGCCCCTCTCCAGCCAGCAGCCCGAGGCGCACTTCACCGGGAGCGCGCTGGTGACGGACGGAACCCGCGTGGCGCTGGTGTTTCACCGGAAGCTTGGCCGGTGGCTGCAGCCCGGCGGCCACGCCGAGCCCGAGGACGCTGGAGACCTTTGCCGGACCGCGCTGCGCGAAGCCCGTGAGGAGACGGGCCTTCCAGTGCAGCTTCACCCGGGGGCTCCAGAGCCCCTGGACGTCGACGTCCACCGGATTCCTGGGCGCCCGAATGCCCCGCCCCACCTGCACCTCGACGTTCGGTTTCTCGCCATGGCGGATGGTGCCGCCCCGCTGTTGGGGGATGCCTCGGAAGTCGCCGACCTCCGCTGGTTTACCTTCGAAGAGGCGCTGCGGCAGGCCGATGATGCGAGCCTCCGCCGGCTGCTGCACAAAGCCCAGGCCTGTCTGACTGCGGCGGCGGCACCGCGCTTCCCAAAGGGCCGCTAAGCCAAGTCGAATACCAGGACTTCGGCCTGCTGCAGCGCTTCCAGGCTGAGGCGCCCGGTCGCGCTCAGCGCAGCGCCGTCCCCGGCATGCAGCGTCTCGCCATTCAGCTTCACCGTCCCGCGCGCCAGCTGCACCCAGGCGTGGCGCCCGGTCGCGAGGTCCAGTTCGGCCCGTTCTCCGGAGTCGAAGAGTCCACTGTAAATGGCGACGTCCTGGTGGACGGTGAGGCTGCCGTCGCGGCCTTGCCGCGAGGCGACCAGCTTCAGCCGTCCCTGTCGCGAGCTTGGGTCGAAGTGCTTCTGCTCATAGCTGGGCTCTAGGCCCGGGCTCTCCGGGAGGAGCCAAATTTGAAGGAAGTGGACCGGCTCGGTTTTCGAGGCGTTGACTTCGCTGTGCGTCACCCCCGTCCCAGCGCTCATCCGCTGGACGTCGCCGGGTCGAATGGTGGAACCCGTCCCGAGCGAGTCCTTGTGGGCCAGGCCGCCCTCCAAGACGTAGGAGAGAATCTCCATGTCTCGGTGGGAATGCGTGCCGAACCCCGCGCCTGGCTGCACTCGGTCCTCGTTGATGACCCGCAGGGCACGAAAGCCCATCTGCGCCGGGTCGTAATAGTCGGCGAAGGAAAAGGTATGCTGGCTGTCGAGCCAGCCATGCTGGGCGTGGCCTCGGTCTTCGGCGCGGCGGATGGTGACCATGGGACGTCTTTCTTAACTTCCGGAAGTCCTCAATGCTCACCGCCGCGGCCCCTCAGGCCGCTCAGCCGACGGGAGCCGGTTGTCGTCCACCGCCTCCAGACGGCCTCGCTGTTCAGCCGCGGGACGTCGCCGCGAGGCGCGGCAAGGCTGGCTCGCCGAAGAGTGCCTCGAGGGCCTGGCCCAGCGTCTCCACTGCCACCACCTCCAACCGGCGGGTCTCCAGCCGTCGGGCCGTTGCCGCGGGAAGCACCACCCGGGTGAAGCCGCGTTTGGCGGCTTCTGCGAGACGAGGTTCGGGCTGAGCGACGGCGCGCACTTCCCCGGCCAGCCCCACCTCGCCCAGCACCAGGGTATGCGCGTCGAGGGGGAGGTTCCGCAGCGACGACACCAGGGCGGCGCAGACCGCCAAATCCGCAGCAGGCTCAGACAGCGTCAACCCGCCTGCCACGTTGACGAAGAGGTCGCACCCGGTGAGCTGCACGTCTTCTTTCTTCTCCAGGACGGCGGCGAGCAGCGCCACGCGGTTGGTGTCCACGCCAATCGCGGTGCGCCGCGCGGTCCCGTAGCCGGTGAGGGCAACCAGGGCTTGCACTTCCACCAGCAGGGGTCGGCTGCCGGAGAGGGTGGCAGTCACCGCGGAGCCGGCTTGCCCAGCGGGCCTTTCCGCGAGGAAGAGCGCCGAGGGGTCGGCCACCTCGGTGAGGCCCGAGCCCTTCATCTCGAAGACGCCAATCTCATCGGTGCTGCCGAAGCGGTTCTTGTGAGCCCGGAGGATGCGAAACGGGTGGCCGCGCTCGCCCTCAAAGTACAGGACGGTGTCCACCATGTGCTCCAGCACCCGCGGCCCAGCGATGCTTCCGTCCTTGGTGACGTGCCCGATGAGGAACGTCGGGACGGCGGAGCGCTTGGCATAGGCCATCAGGCGGCCGGCCACCTCGCGCACCTGGCTCAGCGTGCCAGGGGCACTGCCGAGCTCGGCCAGGTACATGGTTTGAATGGAGTCCACCACCAAGGCCAGGGGCCTGAGGGCCTCCGCGCAAGCCAACACCTTGTCTGCGTCCGTTTCCGCAAAGAGATGAAGCGCCGGGGCATGGACGCCCAGTCGTTCGGCTCGCAGCTTGGTCTGGCGGACGGATTCCTCGCCCGAGACGTAGAGGACCGGTCCGTTGGCGGCGAGGTGCTCCACTGCCTGCAGCAGAAGGGTGGACTTCCCAATGCCCGGGTCTCCCCCCAGCAACACCAGGGAGCCTGGCACCACGCCCCCTCCGAGGACGCGGTCCAGCTCGGCCAGCCCGGTGCCGCGCCGGGGCTCGGCCTCGCTCTCCACGTCCACCAGCCGCACCGGCCGAGTTGCCCCCCCGGAAGCACCCCAGGCCGCCCGTTCGTGGGCGGCGGGTGCGGCCTCCTCGACCAGGGTGTTCCATCCTCCGCAGTCCGTGCACCGGCCGAGCCACTTCGGCGCTTGAAAGCCGCAGGCCTGACAGGAGAAGTGCGTGCGCTGTTTTGCCACCGCCCACTCTCCTAGCGGGCGCCCCTGACGGAACGGCGCCGGGCCCGGACGGGTGGCCTGTCTAAGTCCTAGAAGGCCGACGCGTGGAGTTGGACGTCGGCCCGCTTCCAAGCATCGTCAAAGTCATGGCGCGCTGCGGCCGCGGCCTGCGTTTTCCCCTGTGCCTCGAGACTCTGCGCCAGCCCGTACAGGGCCCAGCCGTTGCGCGGGTGGCGTTGTAGGTCTGCGCGGTACACCGCTTCGGCCTCCTTCGGGCGGCCGGCGGAAAGAAGGGCTGCGCCCAGTTGGTGCCGGACAGGGTAGCCCCAGTCGGGGGGCTCGTCGTAGCGGAGCGCATCTTCACCGGCCACCGCCCGATTGAAGTGCTGGAGCGCCGACGGAAGGTTGCCCTTGGCCAGGGCCAGCTCTGCGCCGAGGACGTCCGAAGCGATGGCAAGCACGTCGCGCGCGGAATTCTCGACAACTCTGGCCTCGGCCGGTGTTTGGCGATGGATGGCGTCGAGCGCGGCGAGCTCCTTGCCAGCGCTGTCGAGGTCCCCGGTTCGCACCAAGGCGAGGCCGCGCTCGCCATGCCACAACGCCTGTGCAATTGGAAAATCCGCGTCGGGCATCGGCTCTTCCAGAATCTCCTTCCAGCGGCCGAAGCGCGCCAGGCCCACCACCGGGAGGGCGAGCGCGAAGTCGAATCCCCCCATCTCCTTCAGCATTTGCAGCGGAAGGCGTCGCAGCATGTCGCGCGCCGCCTGGAGGGATTCTGCGCTGCGGCCCTCCATCAAGGTCGACGCCCACAGGAAATGGAAGTTGTGGGCGACGTACATGGTGTAGATGGGGGCGGGCGCAGGTGCGGCCGCGTCCGCGGCGATGGCCCGCCGGTTGGCCTCCGAGCTCTCCTCGTACCGGCCGGTGCGGATGTAGATGTGGCTGGGCATGTGCACCAGGTGGCCGGCCCCCGGCTCGAGCGTCTTCAGCCGCTCGGCCGACGCGAGCCCGCGCTCGGGATGGGGGGAGGCTTCGACCGCATGGATGAAGTAGTGGTTTGCGCCGGGATGGTCTGGGTAATCCCGGAGGACGCCTTCCAGACTGGCAAGCAATTCCAACGTGCCCGGCTGCGGCTTGCCCTCGGCGTTCCAGAGGTCCCACGGCCGCAAGTCCATCATCGCTTCGGCGAAGAGGGTGCGCACCTCAGGGTCCTTCGGGAAGCGCTGTGCGACGAGGCGCATGGCCCGGGCATAAGCCGCATCCAGTGCATGCTGGGCTTGGGCGTCGGTGGGGGCCGGATGGGCGTAACGGTGCGCGAGCGCTTCCACCAGCGCACGCTCCACCGGACTGGCTGTCGGGGCGAGCGCCACAGCCTTCTGAAGAAGTGTCCAGGCGGCCTCGGCACGCTCAGGAAGGGCGGGAAGGTTGATGTTGGGCCCGAGGCTTAAGGCGGCTCCCCAAAAACAGATGGCGCAGCCAGGGTCGCGACGGGCTGCCTCCTCAAACGCCGCTTGGGCCGCCTCGTGGTTGAAGGCGTAGAGAAGCCGGAGGCCCTGGTCAAAATACGCCTGCGCTTGCTGCGAAGGCGAAGAGATGGGCCGATGGTAGGTGCCCAGGTTGTCCAGCAGTGGGGGAGGCGCAGGTGTCGCCAGTTGCCCGAGAAGGGCCACCGACGTCCACCAGGGAAGGCCAAGCAGCGACATGCCGATGTCCTGACGGGAGGGGGGGACGCGCCTTGGAGCTTAGCCGAGGCTCCCTGCAAGGAACGTCAGGATGGAGGGCTCGAGCTGAGGAGACGACAGCAGCTGGACTCGGGAGGGTCGCTTGGACGGCCTGTCGAAACACCGGACAGTTGCCGCCTCACCGCGCCAGCCGTCGGTAGCGTCCGCCGGCGGGCGGGCCCCCAGGGCGGCGTCCCCGGGGCGGCTCTTCTCAAGTACCCTCCGCACCCTGTGCCTTCTTCGTTTCGGCTGGTCACGTTGATGCTCGCGCTGGCGCTCGCCGGCGCATGTCAGCGCGGCCCTCGCCTCTGCATCTTCGACGGAACAAGCATCGGCATCACCTCGATGCCCATGGTTGCGCTGCACGAGGACGGCACGCTCGACCCGGAAAACCGCTACAGCTGGCAGGAATTTCCTTGGCCCACGGACCCCCAGTTTGAGACGGTGCAACGTCTTGATGCGGGCTGGGCGTTTCGCGGACGTACCGGCGGCCAGGGCTGGAGCTTCACCGGCGCCTTCCCTGCGGATGGAGGCGCCTTCGTCCGGGCGGACCACGAGGGCAGTCCGCCGGCAGTCGACGTCGAAGGGGCAAGCGGGCGACCCACGCTGCTCCGCTACCGGGTGAAGCCCTGCCGTCAATTCCAGGGCAGTCAGTCCGGCGTTCGCACCTGCCTCGGTTGGGGCCGTGAGCTGAACGCCCGCACCAAACTGCACTGCGAGTGAGGCGCCGTGCTGGAGGCCTGTCCTGGCGTTGATGGCCTGCCAGCCCGCTCGTCAACCGCCTTGTGACGAGAGGTTGACAAGCCAGGGGCCGCTGGTCGAGCGTCCCAAACTGGCAAGTCAGAAAGGTCCCCCGACTCCCCGTGTCCCTTCCCGCGCCTGCTTCCTCCCCCAGCCCGTCGCCGGACGACGTCCGGCTCCGGCACGACTGGACGCTGGCCGAAGTCCGTGCGCTGCACGACCTCCCGCTGCTCGAACTCCTCTACCGTGCACAGACGCTGCACCGGGCCGTCTTCGGAGAGCACCGGGTTCAACTCTGTTCCTTGCTGTCCATCAAAACCGGCGGCTGTCCGGAGGACTGCGCCTATTGCCCGCAGGCTGCCCGCTACCACACCGGCGTCGCCGCGGAGAAGTTGCTGTCCGAGTCGGACGTCCTCGAAGCCGCCTCTGTCGCGCGCGCCGCCGGAGCGACACGCTTTTGCATGGGCGCGGCCTGGCGAGAGGTGAAGGACGGCCCGCAATTCGAGCAGGTGCTGGGCATGGTGCGGGGCGTGCGCGCGCTGGGGATGGAGGCTTGCTGCACTCTGGGGATGCTGAGCCAGTCCCAGGCCCAGCGCCTCGCCGAAGCTGGCCTCACCGCCTACAACCACAACCTGGACACCTCGGCCGACTTCTACAAAGAGATTATTTCCACGCGAACCTACCAGGACCGCCTGCAGACGCTGCGCCACGTGCGCGCCGCAGGCATCAACGTCTGTTCCGGCGGCATTCTTGGAATGGGTGAGTCCGTGGACGACCGGTGCGAGCTGCTCCTTACCTTGGCCAACCAGCCCACCCACCCGGAGTCGGTGCCCATCAACGCCCTGGTGGCCGTGCCGGGGACCCCACTGGAACACCAGCGGCCGGTGGAGCCGGTGGAGATGGTCCGCGCCATTGCCACCGCCCGGCTTCTCATGCCGCTGGCGATGGTGCGACTGTCGGCCGGACGGCTGTCGATGAGCCGCGAGGCGCAGCTACTGTGCATGATGGCTGGGGCCAACTCGCTCTTCTTCGGCGAAAAGCTGCTCACCACCGGGAACCCCGAGTACGCCGAGGACATGGCACTGCTCGCCTCGGCCGGGGTCCAGCCGCTCGAGCCGAACGCGGGGCGATGAGCAGCGTCGCCAGCGGTTGGGCGGAAGAAGAGCTGGCCGGCTTGGCATCGACCGGGCTGTTGCGCTCGCTTGAACCGCTCGCCTCCCCGCAGGGGCCGGTGGTGCGGCTAGGCACCGAAGAATTCATCAATTTCTCCTCCAACGACTACCTCGGCCTCGCAGCGCACCCAGCGGTGGTGGCCGCCGCCCGGGTTGCCCTGGGCCGCTGGGGATTGGGCAGCGGCGCTTCGCGCCTGGTGGTGGGCGACACCCTGGCCCATCACGCACTGGAGGAACGACTGCAGCGCTTCGAGGAGGCGGAAGCGGTGCTCCTCTTCAACGGTGGTTACGCGGCCAACCTCGGGCTGGTACCGGCGTTGGTGGGCAACCAGGACGCCGTCTTCTCCGATGCGCTGAACCACGCGAGCTTGGTGGACGGCTGCCGGCTGGCCCGTGCCCGGATCTGCGTTTACCCGCACCTTGGCGTCGAAGCACTGGCCGCGCTTCTGGCCGGTACCCCGGCGCGCCGCAAGCTGGTGGTGACGGACAGCGTCTTCTCCATGGACGGAGACGTGGCGCCGCTGGTCCAACTGGTGGACGTCTGCCGCCGCGCCGGCGCGGCGCTTCTGGTCGACGAGGCCCACGCCACCGGCGTCCACGGCCGCCGCGGAGCGGGCCTGTGCGAGGCGCTCGGTATCAGCGCCGCGGTGGACGTGCGGATGGGCACCCTGGGCAAGGCCCTCGGCTGCTTCGGCGCCTACGCCGCGACCAGCACCGCGGTGGCCGAGTTGCTGAGGAATCGGGCGCGCTCCCTGGTGTTTTCCACCGCGCTTCCCGCGGCGACGTGCGCGGCGGCGCAGGCGGCGGTGGACCTGGTGGAACAGGGCGCAGCGCTGCGCGCCCGACTGTGGCGCAACATCCATCGGTTCGCCGAAGGCCTGTCGGCGCTCGGCCACCCGGTGCAGGCGGTGTCCGCCATTTTCCCGGTGCTGCTCGGCTCCGCGGAGCGGGCGGTGGCGGCGGCGGCGTTTCTCCGGAAGCGAGGACTGTTGGTGAAGCCCATCCGGCCACCGACCGTTCCCCCCGGCACCAGCCGGCTCCGGTTTGCGCTCTCCGCCGCGCACACGCCGGCCCATCTCCAACAGGCGCTCGACGGACTCGAGGCACTGAAGGCTCATGGACTCCTCGTCGCGGCATGAACGGCTGGTCCGGTTGGACCGGGCGCACGTCTGGCACCCCTTTACCCAAATGCAGGACTGGGCCAAGGACGAGCCCCTCCTCATCGAGCGGGCGGAGGGCAACTACCTCTTCGATGACCTCGGGCGCCGCTACCTGGACGGGGTCTCCTCGCTCTGGTGCAACGTCCACGGCCACCGGAAGCGGGAATTGGACGACGCCGTGCGCGGACCAGTTGGCTCGGGTGGCGCACACCACGCTGTTGGGACTGGCCTCGGTCCCTTCCATCGAGTTGGCCGCCGAGCTGGTCCGCCTCGCTCCGGCGGGCCTCAGTCGCGTCTTCTTCTCGGACTCCGGAAGCACCGCGGTGGAAGTCGCGCTGAAGATGGCCTACCAGTGCTGGCGGCAGCGAGGCCGGCCGGAGAAGGCCCGCTTCGTGGCACTGCAGGAGGCCTACCACGGCGACACGGTGGGCAGCGTCAGTTTGGGGGGGATGGAACTCTTCCATGGCACCTTCCGCGGGCTGCTGTTTCAAGCCGAGCGCATCCCCACCCCATACGCCTACCGGTGGACCGGCTCCGGCGACTGCGCTCAGGCCTGCCTGGCTGCCGCCGAACGGCTCTTCCAAGAGAAAGGCCAACAGCTGGCTGCGCTGGTGGTGGAGCCGCTGGTGCAAGGCGCCGCCGGGATGTTGACCCAGCCCCCCGGCTTCCTTCGCCGCCTCGAGGAGCTTTGTCGAAAGCACCAGGTGCTGCTCATCTGCGACGAGGTGGCCACTGGCTTCGGACGCACCGGCACCCTCTTCGCCGTGGAACAGGAGCAGGTGCGTCCGGACTTCCTGTGCTTGGCCAAGGGTTTGAGTGGTGGCTATTTGCCGCTCGCCGCCACACTGACCACCGAGTGGGTGCACGAGGCTTTCCTCGGAGACGCGGCCTCGCAGCGCACCTTCTTTCACGGGCACACCTTCACCGGAAACCCGCTGGCCTGCGCTGCAGCCTTGGCCAGCCTCCGACTCTTCGAAACCGAGCACGTGCTGGAGCGTCTTCAAGTCACGCTGGCGGCGCTTGCTCCGAAGCTTGCCCAGGTGGCCGAATTGCCCCACGTCGGGGAGGTCCGCCAGCGGGGGGCGATGGTGGGCATCGAGTTGGTGCAGGACAGCCGTACCAAGGCCATGTACCCGGCCTCGGCGCGCATCGGCCACCGCGTCTGTCTCGCGGCGCGCAAGCACGGGGTGCTGCTGCGTCCCCTCGGGGCGGTGGTGGTCCTGATGCCGCCGCTCTCCCTGACCGAGGAAGAAGCGCGCCTGCTGGGGGATGCCGTCCATCGTGCCATCGTCGAGGTGACGGAGGCATGAGGGAGCTCCCGCGCTACTTCGTCACCGGGACGGACACCGGCATCGGAAAGACGGAAGTCGCCGCGGCGCTGCTGTCTCTGATGGCCGACGCCGGCCTGGCCCCCGGTGCCCTCAAGCCCTACGAGAGCGGGTGCGCTGATGTGGAGCGGCCCGAGGACGCACTGGCGCTCCGCGCGGCCGCTCGGAGCGAGGACGCGCTGAGCAAAATTTCGCTGCACCGCTTCCGGGCCCCCCTGGCGCCGGGCATCGCCGCAGAGCGGCTGGGACTCAATCCCTCCTGGGCGGAGACGTTGAAGGCCTTTCGGGCCTTCCAGGGCCGAGCCCTGGTGATGGAGGGCGCAGGGGACTCCTCGTCCCGCTCGACCGGCGACACCAAGTCATCGACTTGATTGCAGCGACGCGGCTCCCCGTCGTCTTGGTCGCACGGGCCGGACTCGGAACCCTGAACCACACCGGCCTGTCTGTGCTCGCGCTCCGCGCCCGCCGCCTCACGGTCCGGGCGGTGGTGCTGGTACGCACCTCAGCCGCGCGGGATGCCAGCATTCGCGACAACCCCCGGTGGCTGGAACGCCGTGACGCAGTGGAGGTGCTGGGTCCACTGCCCTTCATCGCGGACCCGGCGGCTCGGCGGGCCGCCTTCCGAAGCCAGCTTCGCCCGTTGGTGGGCTGACGGCCCGGGACTCCCTCCGCCCTCAGGGTGAACACCAGCCCGGCGCCGGCGCAACTATTCTTCACGCGGAAAGTGCCGCCGCTATGTGGGTGTAGCGCGCGACATGGTGTGGAGCGCGAGCGGGAATTGGACGCGTCGTGAGATCCACGCGACAAACATTGCCACATGGCAGACGTCATCGACCTCACGCTCGTCACCGACGCCAGGCGGTTCTTCTTCAAGCTACTCGACGCCCGCGGCCTCTCCTACTTCCTCAGGAAAGACGGACAGCGGCTCTTTCACATTGAACAGTCCAAGGTCGACATGGTGGTGCGCACCGCCGCGCGCAATCGCCCCAGCCATTTGCCCAAGCCACCCCTGCCAGCCGTGGACTACTGCCGCAGGGAAATCCGCCGGGAACTCATCCGCCGCGTCGTCCAAACCATGCTGCGGACCGGCTTCTAGCGCCAGCCGCTGGGGGCGCCGGTTGCGCCCGGGCCAAGCACTTTCTTGTCCTTGACTTCTGCGGCGCTCCCGGGTCTTGCAGCATCTGGCATGGCACCCACTGCAACGACCGCCCAGATGTCGCTCATTTCGCTGCATCAAGCGAACGAGCGCACGATGCTTGCCTGGATTCGCACCGGCATCGCGCTCATGGGTTTTGGCTTCGCCATCGCCCGATTTGGCCTCTTTCTCCGAGAACTGGTATCGACTGGAGCCGTCACTCGGAACGCCCTCCAAAGTCTCGGCTCCGGGTGGGTGGGTACCCTCCTCGTCGCGCTGGGGATGCTGACCAACTTGGCGGCCGTCTTTCGCTACGGCCGCATTCGGCACGCCATCGAGCGAGGCGACGCAGCGGCGCCCAGCGGCGCCCTGGTGTATGCGCTTGGCACCGGTGCCGCGCTGGTTGGGCTGTTGATGACCGTGCTTTTGCTGCGCGGACTGACCCAATTGCCGTGAGGGCCGCTCGCTAGTAACCGCCGAGTTGGTCGCTGTGGCGAAAGCAGTGCACCCAATGGTCATCCACCATGCCGGTGGCCTGCATGAAGGCGTAGCAGATGGTCGGCCCGACGAAGGTGAAGCCCGCCTGGCGCAGCGCCCGCGACATGGCGCGACTGTGAGGAGTCTCAGCGGGGAGCTGTCGCATCGACCGGCGGTGGTTCACCTTCGGCTCGCCACCGACAAAACTCCACAGGAAACGGGCGAAGCTGCCCTGTCGCTGTTGAAGGTCCAGGTAGCTGCGCGCGTTGCGGACGCTTCCCTCGAGCTTGGCCCGGTTGCGGACGATGCCCGGATTGGCCATCAGCGCCTCAATGCGCGGCGGTCCCCAGCGGGCGATGCGTTCGGGGTGGAAACCTTCGAAGGCCCTTCGAAAGTTTTCCCGTTTGCGGAGGATGGTAATCCACGACAGGCCGGCCTGAAACCCGTCAAGCAATAGCTTTTCGAAGAGGGCCCGGTCATCCCACTCCGGCACTCCCCACTCGGTGTCATGGTAGGCCAGGTAGAGGGGGTCCTGGCCCGGCCAGGGGCAGCGAAGGCGTTCGGGCTCGACCACGCCACAGAGCGTTGCACAACCGTCCGGCCGCCGCAGGCGCTAGCGTAGGGGCGGGAATGTTTTCCGCGCGCACCGCCTGGGACCGGACGCCGAATCTTCTTGCCATGCGGCGCGAGATGCTGCGCGCCCGGGGCGTGGACGTGGTCGACCTCACCGTCTCCAACCCAACCGAGGTCGGGCTGGCCCAGCCGGAGCGGGAGGTCCGCGAGGCGCTGGCCGCTGCCGCGATGGACCGCTATGCGCCCGAGCCCTTTGGGGTGCCATTGGCTCGAGAGGCAGTGGCAGCCGAGCTGGCGTCGCGGGGCGCACACCTCTCGGCCAGCCAGATGCTTCTCACCGCTGGGACCAGCGAGGCCTACGCGCTCCTATTTGCTCTGCTGTGCGACCCAGGCGACAACCTCCTCATCCCGATGCCTGGCTACCCGCTGCTGTCCTTCCTGGCGGACGCGGCGGCGGTCGAGCTCCGCGGCTACCCGCTGGAGTTGGAAGTGGGCTTTGGCTTCGATACCGAGACGCTGGAGGCCCTGGCCGATGAGAACACCCGCGGGGTGCTGGTGGTCAGCCCAGCCAACCCCACCGGCCAAGTGCTGACGCCCGACTCCCAGTTGGCGCTGGACTCGCTGTGCGCCTCGAGCGATTGGGCCCTGGTGGTGGACGAGGTGTTTGGCCATTTCGTGCGCAGCGGCCGCGCCCCCTCCACCGCGGCGGCCCTGGACGGAGAGGCCCTCACCTTCAGCTTGGAAGGGCTGTCCAAGTCCGTTGGCTTGCCGCAGTTGAAATGCGCCTGGACTGCGGTGACTGGGGCCTCCCCCTTGCGGGACGAGGCGCTGGCCAGGCTGGAAGTGCTGGCGGACAGCTTGCTGTCGGTGGCTGAACCGACGCAGTACGCCCTGCCGCGTCTGCTTGCGCTGGGGCCCGCATGGCGTCACCGGGTGGCCGTCCGGCTGGAAGACAACCGTCGGGTACTGGTGGCCGCCCGTCCGGCGGATGCCCCGTGGAATGTCCTGGCTGCGGAAGGTGGCTGGTCCGCGGTGCTGCGCCTTCCGCAGTCGACGGATGAGACAGCACTCGCCTTGGAGCTGCTTGAGGCGGGCGTCCATGTGCAGCCTGGCCACTTTTATGACTTTCCCCGCGGCCGCTTCCTGGTGCTTTCCCTCCTCCCCGAGGAGGCCCGCTTCGCCACCGGCGTGCAGCGGCTGGCCGCGACGCTGGCCCGGCTGCTCCCGCCGCAGCAGTCGTCAGCCGGGGTCTGACTGGAGGCCTTACGGGACGACGCCAGCATCCAGCACCATCCAGTCCGTCCCGCCACGGCCATCGCGCAGCACGACGTAAAACGTCACCGGCCCGACGGAAGTCCCATTGAATTGACTGGACGGCGTCTCCGCCATGTCCGTCGGCGTTGGCTCATTGGAAAACAAGTCATTGACGGTGGGGGCGGTCGCGTACCAGCTGAAGAAGAGCGTCTCGTAAAAGGTGCCACCGTCGATGCCGAGGTAGGTTTCAACGCCGCCGTCGATGCCAACACTGGGCCAGGCGGGGTTCGGGCCTCCGTCGGGAATGGCTGGGGTGAGGGTGACATTCTGTCCCTGAGGCAGCGCGGCGCCCGCCAGCGGGCTGCCACCGTCCGAGACGCCCACCGCCAGCAGCTGGGGGTTGTGGTTGGGCCTTCCGGAAAACCGCACGCCCAAGCGGTAGACACCGACCTCGCTGTCTCCGGGGGCGGTGCCACCCGTCGTCGCGAAATAGCCGATGGCCACCTGGAAGACGCCGGGCTCAGTCGGTGGCAGTCCGCTTGTCGGCAGTCCGCCGTCCAGGGCGAGGAGGAGGGCCTCAATCTCCGGGTTGGCGACGTCCAAGGTGTCGCCTGGCAGCGGAATGCCGTTGGGGCCGGGGCACCCGCTGTCGGGGCCATAGGGGTCACCTGCCACGCACAGGGCCAGTGTCACCGAAGGCACAGCGCCGGCCGGTGCGAAAGACAGCACGCTGAAGTGCACCGGAGGAGGCAGCCCGCCGTCGGGCGGGACCACCAATTCCGGCGGGTCCGCACGAATGGCCAGGACGCGCGTGGTGAGCAACTCGGTTTGGGAAACCACCGGAGGCTCACACCCCAGTGCGAAAACAGCGAGTGTCCACAGCGCCGCGCGGGCCATCACCAAACCGCCTTCACGCCCAGGACCGGGATGATGGGGAGGCCGACGAAGAAGACCCGCTGGGCATAGTTGAAGCTGTAGGTGACGCCCTCCACCTCCCGGGTGTCGGTGACATTCTGCACGTCCAGGTAAAGGTCCAACGACCAGGTGTTAAAGACCCAGATTTTGTCCACCCGGATGTCCAGCTGCATGAAATTGGGCAAACGCGCCGAGTTGAGTGCTCCGTAGATGGGGACGAAGGTATCGGTGTTGTCGTCCTTCACCGCTCCCACCACCGGGGTGTAGGGGTTGCCGGTCGCGTACCGGTAGCGGGCCCCCACCTCCCAGCCAGCCCCCAGCTGGTAGCTGAGAATGGCGGTCAGGACATTGGTCTGGTCATAGGCGAACGGCCGCCAGGGGTCGCCGGTGGCGTCCAGTCGCTGACTCTTGGAAAAGCTGTAACTCAGCCAGCCGAAGAGACGGTTGGTCAGGGCCTGGCGGACGAAAATTTCAAAGCCCCAGATGCGCCCGATGCCGGTGTTGGCCAAATTCTCCGGCGCCGGCGCCGGCGAGACGAGATTGTTCAGCCGGTCGTAGAAGGCCTCGAAGGTGGCCAACAGGCCGGGACGGACCGTCCACTCGAAGCCGAGACTACTTTGCAGACTCCTCTGGCTGGTGAGGCTGGGATTGCCGTACACGGGGACGATTTGGCCCGTCGATAGGGTCGGCGCTTCATGGTACAGGCCGAGGCCGGCCTTGAGGACGAGGGGGGGCGCCACCGTCCAGCGCACCACCAGCCGAGGGTCCGCCGTCCAGCTGGGCTGCGGCTGAAACTTCCACAGGGTCTGGTCGACGCGCAGCCCAGGCAGGATGAGGACATTGGGGACTGGCCGCCAGCGGGCCTCCACCCACAGCCCGAGGTCGCTCTGCCAGGTGTGGGTCTGAAAATAGAGAATCGGGTTGAGCGGACCGCCCGGGGGCTGGCCCTCCTGCGGGGGCTCCGGAAGGGCAACGTTTAACTCTGTCGGTTGGTTTCCATAGTCCAGCACTCCAGCCAAGGTCAGGCTTGGCAGCACCGCCACCTCCAGGGTGCTGCGCAGCGCGTAGGGGACGGAATCCGCCTGGAGGCCCTCGGTGGCCCCAATCTGCAGCTGGATGTTCGTCTGACCGACGAGGGCGATGGTGTCCCAGCGCACCGGCCCGTCGAGGTAGGTGTAGCGCAGGCGCAATTGCCAGAAGCCGGTCTCGTCGACGAAGGTGCGACCGAGCGTCGGGTTGTTGGACGGGGTACTGCCCACCACCAGCTTGAAGGCGTCCTGGCTCTGCAGCGCCAACAGACTGACCGTGCTCTTCTGGTCGGGCTTCCACACCAGCTTCAACTGCGCGTCGTCGAAGACGGGAGCCACGTTGTAGGTGGTGGAGCTGCCCGAGGTGAACAGCGGCAAGAAGGCGTCGATGTAGGAGCGGCGTCCCGCGACGGCAAGGCTGAAATTGGGCCCCAAGGGGCCCTCCAGGACGGCGCTCGCGTCGATGACGTTGACATCCACCACCCCGTGAAAGCCATCGGTCTTCGGGTCGCGACTCTTCACGTCGACCACGCCTCCGAGAATGTCTCCGTAATAGGGGCCGAAGTTGCCGGGGAAGTAGTCCACCGACGCCAACATCTCGCTGTTGTAGACGGCCGTCAGCCCACCGAAGTGAAAGAGGAGGGGAAGCCGCTCGCCGTCCAGGAAGATGCCGGAGTCCTGGGGGCTCGTCCCGCGAATGGCGATGAGTCCCCCGTTGAAGGGGGCGCGTGCCACGCCGGGAAGGTTTTGCACGGCCTTCAGCGCGTCCCCGTAGGTGCCAGGAATGCGCTCCACTTCTGCGAGCGAAAGCGAATACTCCGTCTCTGTCGTCGGCTCGCGGTTGGCCCGAACCACCGTCTCGTACGGACTGAAAAAGGACTTGAGAAGGTAGCAGGTGACGTGCGTCACCTTGCCTTCGACGATGCTCTCCGCTGTTTCGAATTTTTGGTAGCCGCTGACCACCACCACCAGCTTCTGCTTTCCCAAAGGGAGGCCCTGGAAGGAGAAGGCGCCGGTTGCGTCGGTGACGGCGGTGCGGCCGACGTAGGGCAACGCCACTTCCACGCCGGCCAGCGGCCGCCGCGTCCCCCGCTCGAGAACCGTCCCCGCCAGGTTGACCGCTCCTTGCTGGGGCAACTCCTTGACGACGGTGGTGAGGACGAAGTGGTAGACGTAGTTGATGCGCACTGCGGCGGGCTTGCCGTCCACCTCAGCCGGAGTGAAGTGAAACTGCTGGACGGCCGCCAGCGCCGCTTCATCGAAGCCGTGGCCGGCCGGGGTGAGGACGGTGGCATGCGTCACCTCGCCGGTGGCGGAAATGTCGACCTCCAGCAGGACCCGGGCCTGGAGGCCACTGGCCCGTGCCGCCTCCGGGTAGACCGCTTCGACGAAGTGCTCTAGGCCAGGAGGCTTGGTGAGCTGCGGGGGAGGCTTGGCCGGGGGGATGACGTCCTGGGCCCGCACCGGGCCGCCGAAGAGGAGCGCCCCAGCGCACAGTGCGCAGAGGCTCCACCGCCCCGTCCGTGAGGCCTGCCTCCTCGAGTGAAGCCCAGGCCTTTCCTGGAGAGGTGCCACCAGGCCGCGCAACCCTTCCGACGCGCCGCAGGCGTCAAGGACCCGGGGGTCCGGCGTCCAGCAGGCCTGCTGCGGAGGCCGAGGGCGCAGCCGGCACGCGGTGGTAGCTGAGGGTGTAGTCGACCGGATGGGGCAGGTGCTTGCTGGTGATGGTGACGTGCACCGAGAGGCTCACCTGGTCCGGCTGCAGTGTCCACACCACCCGCCGGGCGCCCTCCTCCCCGCGAAAGTCCTGCACCAGGGCGCCGTCGAGGAAGCGCTGGCTGAGCTTGCTCGCATCCCCGTACTTGGTCTTGTGGTCGACCTCGCTGCCGTCCTGCGGGCTGACGTCCGGAAGCTGGCACGGACCGGCGACCGTCACCTGGCCGTGGCCGAAGGCCAGCGTATAGCTGCTGCACACCTCGCACACCTTCATCAACCTGTCGTAGGCGATGCCGCGGGAGATGAAGAACATGCCATCCACCGACCGCTCCACGGCCGGGGGGATGGCGGCGCGCTCCGAGGAGCCGCCGGCGAAGCGCCACAGGCCGGTGTAGCGCTGGCTGAGGGCCTCGTCCTCCGGGCTGCCTGCCTCGGCGTGAAGGACGAGGAGGACCCCCGCCAGTAGAAGAAGCCAGCCTTGGTGGTGGCGTCGTCTCATTGGCGTCGGTAGGTGAGGCTGTAGTCGACTGGCGCGCTCAGCTGCCCGCTTTGCATGACCCGGCGGACCAGCAGCGTTGCGCCATCGTCCGCCAGCCGGAAGTCCGTTTCCCCGCCGCCTTCCTCGCTGTGTCCTTTTTCCAAAAGCACTCCCTCGACGAAGCCAAACGTCACCTGGCTTTGGTCCCCAGACTTGTTTTCGAGCGGGACCGGCTTGCCGTCCAGGGGCCCGGCTTCCACCGGGAAGCCGGGGCTGGTGATTTCGACATTGCCGAGCCCATCAAAGGAAAGGCTGTAGGAGTCCCTCACCTCGGCCCGCTGCTTGAGACTGGCCCGGGCGACGGGCTTGGCCAGGAAGGACATTCCGGTGATGGCGTGCTCGACGGCGGCGGAGACTGCGCGGCGCTCGGCGTCCCCTCCGGCGAAGACGTAGGTGCCGGCGTAGCGCCGCTCGAGCTCCGCGCTGGGGCCCGTGCGGTGCGCCGGCTGGGCAGCAGGTGGAGGCGGAAGCGGCCCTGGCTGCGCGCAGCCCAGGGCAAACGCAAGCAGCACGCCGCGGACGAGCCGGATGGACACGGGGGGACTGTCTCGTGACGGACGACGTGCGAGAGAACGCTCCTGCTCAGGACAAGCGCGCCAGCAGCAACTTGCGCTGCAGCTGGAGGGCCTCTGGCGCATGCTTGCCGAGCAGCTCGAAAAACTCTCCTTGACTCTGCAACTCTTCCTTCCACTCGGCGGTGTTGATGCTGGTCGCCTCGTCGACCAATTCGGGGGGGATGTCCAGGCCGGAGAGGTCCAAGTCGCCAGCTTTGGGCACCCAGCCGAGCAGCGTCTCCTGGCCGCCGACCCGGACGTGGGAGCGGTCGACAATCCACTTCAGCACCCGCATGTTCTCGCCGAAGCCCGGCCAGAGGAATTTGCCGTCCTTGCCTTTGCGGAACCAATTGACCTGAAAAATCTTCGGCGGGTAGGCGATTTTGCTCTGAATCTGCAGCCAGTGCTGCAGGTAGTCGCCCATGTTGTACCCGCAGAAGGGAAGCATCGCCATCGGGTCCCGGCGCACCACGCCCACCTTGCCGGTGGCGGCGGCCGTCGTCTCTGAGCCAAGCGTCGCACCGAGAAACACGCCGTGTCCCCAGTTGAAGCTCTGCAACACCAGCGGCACCGTGGTGGCTCGCCGACCGCCGAAGACGATGGCTGAGATGGGGACGCCGTCGGGGTCATTCACCGCTCGCGACAGCACCGGGTTGTTCACCATCGGCGCGGTGAAACGGCTGTTGGGGTGGGCCGCCTTCTCCGGACTGCCCTTCTTCCACGGCCGACCCTGCCAGTCGATGAGTTCGTCCGGCACTGGCCCGTCCATCCCCTCCCACCACACGTCCCCGTCCTTGGTCATTGCCACGTTGGTGAAGATGGTGTCCTTGGCAATGGTGGCCATGGCGTTGGGGTTGCTGGAGAAGTTGGTGCCTGGCGCCACACCGAAGTAGCCATTCTCCGGATTGACGGCCCACAGCCGGCCGTCTTTGCCGACCCGCATCCAGGCGATGTCGTCTCCCACCGTCCAGACTTTCCAGCCGGCGAAGCGCTTCGGCGGAATGAGCATCGCGAAGTTTGTCTTCCCACAGGCGGAGGGGAAGGCGCCGGCGACGTAGGTGGTCTGCCCGTCCGGACTCTCCACGCCGAGGATGAGCATGTGCTCGGCGAGCCAGCCTTCGGATTTTCCCAAGTAGCTGGCGATGCGCAGCGCCAAGCACTTCTTGCCGAGGAGGGCGTTCCCTCCATAGCCTGAGCCGAAGCTCCAGATGGTGTTGTCTTGGGGAAAGTGGCAGATGAAGCGGCGTTCTGGATTGACGTCGCCAGTGCAGTGCAGGCCACGGTTGAAGTCTGCCTGGTTTCCCAAAAGCGCGAGCGCCTGCGTTCCGAGGCGCGTCATGATGCGCATGTTGAGCGCCACGTAGACGCTGTCGGTCAGCTCAACGCCCACTTTGGCAAGGGGCGAGCCGATGGGCCCCATCACGTAGGGCAGCACGTACATGGTGCGGCCCCGCATCGAGCCATCGAAAAGTTTGCTCAGCTTGTCGTAGGTCTCCGCCGGGGCCATCCAGTTGTTGGTCGCTCCGGCCTCTTCCCTGGTCGGGGTACAGATGAAGGTCAGGTGCTCGACGCGCGCCACGTCGTTGGGGTTGCTTCGGTGAAGGTAGCACCCGGGGCGCTTCTGCTGATTGAGCGGGATGAGCACCCCCTTCTCCACCGCATAGTCGGTGAGGCGGCGGCGCTCTTCCTCGGAACCATCGCACCACACCACCCGGTCCGGCTTGCACAGGGTCGCCATGTCGCGCACCCAGCTCAGCAGCGCCGGGTTGCGCGTGGGGGCCGCGCTGTCCTCGCCCTCTTGCATTGCCATCTCTCGCCTCGAATGCGCTCTCATGGGCTATGCCCATACCCGTCTGCGCGACGGGCGACAACCCGTTCCGCCCACTCATCCTACCCATCAGCCAACGTTGAAAAGTGACGCGCCGCATCCACCCCGCGGGTCACTCCAGGTCAATCACCTGGTAGTGGCCGCGGGCGTCGAGCAGCGTCCCCCAGACGCGGTGGCTGGCCTGGTGCTCGGAAGGGCCGAAGGACAGCTTGTTCCCGGTGCCCAGGTCCAGCTCCCGAATGGATTCGAGCGCGTCCACCAGCTTTTCATTGTTCAGTTCCGCGCCGGCCCGCTGCAGGCCCTCCACCAGGAGGCGGCCCACCAGGTACCCCTCGAAGGAAACGCTGTCCGGGCGTTCGTCGGGGGCCGTCCGCTCAAGCTGCTTCTTGTAACCCAGCACCGCGGAGGCGCCCGAGTCCACCGGCGGTACCACCTGGGTGACGAGGACTCCCTCGCCCATGCCAGGGCTGAGCTGCTGTAGCTCCTCGGCCAATGCCGTGGCCCCAACGCTGGAGACGGAGGCCAAGGCGATGCCCGGAGAGACCGCTTTGAGGCGGGTGATGAAGCGGGCCGCGGCCCGATAGCTGGCCACCATCACCACCGCCCGGATTGCAGGGACGTGGCTGCGAATGCGCTGGACTGCGTCTTCCACGTCGAGGGTATTTCGGGGGTAGCTGACACGCAGCAGCGTCGTCAGCTTGTATTCCCGCCGCAGGAGCTTCAGCAGCCCCTGGTAGGCGGCTTCGCTGGCCGGACCCTCCTCGCCGAAGAGGGCAAGCTGTTCCGGGCGGACGCCCCGGCGCACCAGGAAGCGCGCAGTGGCCACCGCTTCTTCGGCGTCGCTGGCGCGAAGGTTGAAGACATAACGGTCTGGCGGATCGCGCCTCAGCACCTGCGCCCCGCTGAAAGCGCCCAGCAACAGCACCCGATGTTCCAAGGCGAAGGGCACCGACGCCAACGCATTGGCCGCGCCCACGTTGCCGACCAGCGCAAAGACCTTTCGCTTCTCCCACAGCGCCCGCAGCGCGGCCGGGGTCCGTGCTGGGTCGAGCCCGTCGTCCTCAGGCATCACCGTCAGCTTGCGGCCAAAAACGCCGCCCGCCTCGTTGGCCTGGGCGAAGGCTGCCTCGAGGCCCACCCGCATTTGTCGGCCGAGCTCCTTGGAGGGGCCGGTGAAGGGGGCGGCCAGTCCGAAGACGACGCTGTCCGCGGTCACGCCCTGCACCGGCGGCAAGGCAGCAACTGGTGGCCCGACGGCCGGTGCCGCGGCGGAGCGTCGGGCGACGGCCTCGGTGACCTCCGGAGCCGTGGCCGGGACGTCCTTCGGCTTGAGGAGGAACAGCAGGACGAGGGCGCCGATGCCCAGCAGCGGAATCCCCGCCAGGATGGCCAGCCCCGTCATCTTCCGGCGGGAGTCCCCGGCGGCCTCGGCCTCCGCTTCGTTCAGGGCGCTGGTTGCCTCCTCGGCAGGGGACGGCAGCAGCGCCGCCGCGGTGTGCCCCGGCTGGGTGGCGGGCTCCGGGCAGAAGGCGTCCTCGGTGTGCCAGGTTCCGCACTCCGCGCAGAGCCGCCCCAAGGGAGGCTCCACCGGAAGGACTTGGTCCCACCCCGGGCTGTCCCGAAAGGCGCTGGGCCGCGGCGTCCCCTCGTCCAGAGCCTGAACGCCCTGCAGCAGCGCCTCGTTGAGGGGGACGTGAATGCGGCGCATGGGGGGCCGCACGTCCACCTCCACCTCAAAGGAGCCGTTGCGGATGTGCAACGCCCGGTAGAGAGCGTCCACGCCCACCCGCTCGCCAAAGCGGGCGTCGAGAAGCTCTCCGTCCGCCACGAAGAATTCTCCGCGGCCCTCCGGGAGGTCCGGCGTGGAGATGCGGATGGCCACCGTCTTCTTGCTCATGCAGTAAAACTGAATGAGGTCCGGGAAGGAGACGTCGGGGAAATTTCCGACCATGTCAGGCTCTCCACCGGGCAAAGACGGCATCCCCAGTGTCTCGGGGGGCAGGCGTGTGAGTCAATGGATAGGCTCCCTCGCAGGAAAGAATGCGCTTCGGGCCTGACGGCGGGGGCTTGGCGTAGCATGCCGCACTGATGGCCATCCCAGCGCCGGTCTCGGCTGCCGCCACCGTCCCCTACACCCGGAATCGAGGTGAGCGGAACCGGCTCATTTTCGCGGTCGTCACCGGCACCACCATCGAGTGGTACGACTTTTACCTCTACAGCTCACTCGGTCTGGTGCTGAAGGACCAATTCTTCGCGAAGGGCTTTGGCGCAGACCCCACTCTGAAAATGCTGGCGGTCTACTTTACCGGCTTCGCCGCCCGGCCCCTGGGTGCCCTTTTCTTCGGCCGGCTGGGCGACCTGTACGGGCGCAAGCGCGCCTTTTTCTCCACGCTGATGTTGATGGGCGCGGCCACCGTCGGCATTGGCTTTCTGCCGACCTACGACCAAATTGGAGTGGCCGCGCCCGTGTTGCTCGTCTTCTTCCGGGTGCTGCAGGGGTTCGCCTTGGGCGGCGAGTGGGGTGGCGCGGCCACCTTCGTCGCCGAAAACGTCCCCGACGCCGAGCGCGGCTTCTACACCAGCTTCGTCCAGCTCACCGCCACCTTGGGTTTCTTCATCACCCTGGTGGTGCTGCTTGCCCTGAAGAGCGGCCTGGGGGAGGCCTCCTATCGCACCTGGGGCTGGCGCTTCGCCTGGGTGGCATCCCTCTTTCTCCTGGGCGTTTCCATGTACGTCCGGCTACGGCTGCAGGAGTCTCCGCTGTGGGAACGCCTCAAAGCGGAACGGCGGCTGTCTGCCGACCCGGTGCTCGAGAGCTTCAGCGCGTCCAACAGCCTGGCCATGGTGCGGTCGCTGCTCGGGGCCACGGCTGGGCAAGGGGTGGTTTGGTATACCGCGCAGTTTTACAGCTTCATCTGGATGCAGGAGCAGCTCCACGTGCCGTCCACCGTGGCCAGCGAGGTGGTGGCCATCGCGCTTCTGTGCGGGATGCCCTTCTTCATTGTCACCGGTCAGCTGTCGGACCTCATCGGCCGGAAGAAGTTGATTGTTGGCGGAAACCTCCTGGCCGCCGCCCTCTTCCTGCCGCTGTACAAGGCCATGGCGGCCGCCGCGAACCCCCTCAATCCGGTGCTGCTCTGCTTCCTCGTCTTTCTCCAAGTCTTGCTCGTCACGCTGGTCTACGGCCCGATGGCCGCTTTTCTGGTCGAGCAATTCCCCGCCCGGGTGCGCTACACGGCCGTGTCGCTTCCCTACCACGTGGGCAATGGGTGGTTTGGCGGCCTGGTCCCGTTGTTGGCCGGCATTTTCGTGGCGAACACAGGCAACCTCTACGCTGGCCTGTGGTTTCCCATTTCCGTCGCGGGCCTCTCGGGCCTCATCGGCCTGGTGTGGCTGAAGGAGACGCGCGAGACGCGCATCTGGGCGGAGGCCCTGCCGCATCGTCGCTCGCCGAGCGGCTCCATCGCCCGCGTCTAACCGGCTGCTCGGGAGGCCCGTGCCTTCACCTCAAGGCGGCTTTCAGGTGGTGTGGGACGTGGTGCCCTTGGACGTGGGTTGGGTCCTCGTGCCCGGACTCGCTGCACTGGCCGTTGCCGCGGGACTTCTCCTTCTGCGGCTGCGCACCCCGTCCGCACGCCCCCGGCGGCGCTGGGCGCTGGCTGCTGCGGCAATAGTGCTGTGGCTTCTCGCCGTGTGGTGGACGCTGGGCGGGGTCGGGGCTTGGCGGGTGGGCGTCGCCCGGCTGGGCAATGCGACGGCCACCGTTGCCGAAGGGACGCTGGAGGTGTCTTCCCCTCGGGCCGACGCCTTCCGCGTCGCCGACTTGTCGCTTCAGCGCAGCTGGGACGCCTGGGCGCCCGCGCTGCATGCCACCCGCTGGCCTCCCGTCCAACGCTTTTCCGGGCAGCGCGTCCGCGTGACTGTGTTTTACCAGGACGTGCTGCGCCTCGAAGTGGCCTCTGGCCCCTGAGTGCGAAGGGCCTCCCCGGCCCTTTCAGTGGATGGCGGCGCGGACCGGAAGCTGCCGCACCAGCCTCGCCTCCTGGTCGAGAAGGCCGTCGAGGCGCGCGGCGGCCGCGGCCCCGTGGACGCGCTCCGCCAGCCGGACGAAGAGGCGCTGGTGCCCGTCCTCACTCTGCGTCAGCCGGGCATACAGGGCCTTCAGCCCCCCTTCGGGAAGGCCTCGGGCCAGAAGCCCCAGGCGCTCACAGCTGCGCGCTTCGATGAGTGCCGCCACCAACAGCCGGTCCAGCTGTCTTTCCTTGGCCGAAGTCCGCACCAGCGCCTGCAGGCCTTGCGCATAGGGGTCTCCCCTGTCCCTTCCCAGGGCCAGTCCGCGCACCTCCAGCCAGTGCAACACCTGGGCAAGGTGCGCCGCCTCCTCGCGCGCCAGCCGGGCCATCTGGGCCGGCAGACCCGGCACCTCGGGGTAGGCCTGAAGCAAGGAAAGCGCATTGGCCGCCGCCTTCTTCTCGCAATGGGCGTGGTCCACCAGCACCACGTCCAACGCCGCCAGCGCACGGGGCAGCCAGTCCGGCGCGGTGGCGGCACGTAAGAGGAGGCCCGGGGTCGGGGGCCTCCGCAAAAGGCGGGAGGTGGACATCGGGCGGGCCGTCGCTTTCCTAGCGCGGGCGCTGCCCGGACTGCCAGAGAGGGGCGGGGCTTCAGGCGAGCCGTTGAAAGGCCTCGGCCACGGCGGCTCGCAGCTCCGCGCGCCGCAAGAGGAGGGCGGAAATGTGTCCTGCCTTCAGCCAGCGCAAGGTGCTGCCCGGCCAGTGCTTTGCCAGCGCTTCGGTGTCCTCCGACGACACGTAGCCGTCCCGCAGGCACCCCACCACCAGCGCCGCTTGGGCCCGAGCTGGCGGCTGCAAACGGCGCACGTCGGCCATGGCAAAGAGGGAGGCCAGTCGAGTCCGCGCCTGCTCCGGGCCACCGGCCGTCTTCCCCAAGGTGGCGAAGTCCACCGAGCGCGCCAGCAGCCCTTGGGTGAAAACCGGCGCCGGTGTCGTCCCCGCCGCCAGAGCTGCCACGGCCAGGGGCTCAGGGCTGAGGGCAGCGACGAGGGCGGCCATGAAGCCGCCCATGCTGTAGCCCGCCACTCCCCGCCGGTGGTAGCCAGCGCGGCCGAGCCAGCCGAGGACGGCCCGTGCTTCCTGCACCATGGCGAGGTTCAGCAGCACGTGGTCGCTCACCGTCCGCACCGCTGCGCCGCGTTGCCCCGGTGCGCGTCGAAGGCCGGCAAACGGGTTTTCCAGCAGCACCACGTCCACCCCGGCGTGGACGAGGGGAGCGTGAATGGCCTGGCGCAGGCCGAAGCCCTCTTCTCGCGAGCCGGCCAGCACCAGGCACGCGCTGTCGGCCGGGCCGCGCGCGTGGGTCAGCCAGCGCAGGTGGGCAGTTTCCACGCCTCGCGGAAGCCCTTCTTGCGGAGAGCGAAAGACGCCGTCTCGCACTGACAGTCGCCCGCGCCGAAGACCGGCGGTCGCCCAGGCGGGTTCCACCGCAGCCGGGGGCCTTCCATCCAGGAGGCCCAAGCGGGCCTTCTCCAGCAGTGTCTCGTCCCCCCAGCCGTCCTGGAAGAAGGGCTGGCGACTGGCGTGCCGGGCGAAGGCGACGTCCAGCCAGTGGGCGCGCGGGCGCAAAGGGGCGGACTTCATGCCGCCCCTGGGGTGGGCGAGGAGACAACGGCAACCGGCCACAGCCGAGGTACGCTTGCGGGCCGCCCTATGGACAGCACCCTCGAACCAGGCGCCCTCAACTTTCGTTGGCTGGTCCGCCTCCGCTGGGGCGTTGCCCTGGGACAGCTGGCGCTGCTGCTTTCGGTGCAGGCCTTCCTCGGGGTGCGGGTGCCGCTGGTGCCGCTCCTCTGCGTCATTGGCGTGGAGTTTCTCAGCAACGCCGCCCTCTCCCGCTGGGCACGGACATCGCCGCGCCTTTTGTCCTCGGACGCCGGAGCCGAGAATGCCATCGCCCTGGTCATCGCGGCAGACTTCATCCTCCTCACCATTCTCTTCGCCCTCAGCGGAGGTCCCAACAACCCCTTCAGCGTGCTGTACCTGGTGGAAGTGGCTCTGGCCGCTGTCATGCTGGCTCCCCGGCGCACCTGGGCGCTGATGGGCTTCGCCCTGGCCTGCTTCGGGACGCTTTTCCTGGCCCCCCGTTTCCCGTGGCTGCTGGCCCACGGCCTGTCCCACGAACAGATGATGGAGCTGCACATTCGAGGCATGTGGGTGGCCTTCGGGGTGGCTGCCGCCTTCATCGTCGTCTTCGTCCAGCGCGTCACCCGCGCCCTCGCGGCGCGCGATGCGGAGTTGGCTGAGGCGCGCGCCCAAGCTGCCCGACGCGAGCGGCTTGCCTCGCTGGCCACCCTCGCCGCCGGAGCCGCCCATGAGTTGTCCACGCCTCTGTCCACCATTGCCGTGGTGGCCCACGAGCTGGGGCGGCAGCTAACCGCCCATCCCGAAGCTGCAGCCGATGCGCGCCTCATTCGGGACGAGGTGGAACGCTGCCGGCGGACCCTGGCGCGCATGGCCACCGACGCCGGCGCGCCGAGCGGCGAGGGCAGCGGCCAGCCGCTGTCGGCGGTGGTGGACGAGGCCCTCGAGGGTCTCGCCGGGCGAGAGCAGGTGCGCGTGGTGGCGCTGGGGGACCTCGGGCGCCGAGCCCCGCTGCTCCCGCTGCGGGCGCTGGGCCGTTCGACGCAAGCGCTGGTGCGCAACGCGCTTCAGGCCTCCCCGGTGGGAGGGGAGGTGGTGTTGAGGGTGGAGGCCACCGCGGGCGCGCTACGCCTGGAGGTCACCGACCGGGGCACCGGAATTCCTCCGGAGGTGCTGCGCCGCGTGGGCGAGCCCTTCTTCACCACACGCCAGCCCGGCTCGGGAATGGGCTTAGGCGTCTTTCTTGCGCGCAGCCTCTCCGAACAGCTGGGCGGCAGCTTCTCCCTCACCTCGGAGCCGGGAAGCGGAACGCGCGCGGTGGTGCAAGTGCCGCTGGAGGCGGCGAGCGCGCCGGCCACCCAGCCCCAGTCCCTGCAGCCGTGATTCCCCCCTCCTTCTCCATCCTGGTGGTTGACGACGACGAGGTCTTTCGCAGCCGCCTGGCGCGGGCCCTTCGAGACCGCGGCCACGAGGTGCGCACCGCCGGAAGCGCCGACGAGGCGCTGGCGCTGGCGCAGCAAGAATCCCCTGAGTACGCGGTGGTGGATTTGAAGATGCCTGGGCGCGGCGGCCTCCACCTTTTGGCCGAGCTGAAGGCGCTCGACCCCAGCACCTCGGTGGTCGTCCTGACTGGCTACGGCAGCATTGCCACTGCCCTGGAGGCGGTCCGGCGCGGAGCGCTGGACTACGTGGCCAAGCCCATCGACGCCGACCAGTTGCTGGCCACCTTCGGTCGGGCAGCCGGTGCCCCGAGCCCGCTGCCCGAGGCGGCAACGCCGACGCTGGCGCGAGCGGAGTGGGAGCACATTCAGCGCGTCCTGGCGGACTGCGAAGGCAACGTTTCCGAGGCCGCACGCCGCCTCGGCCTCCACCGCAAGTCCCTGCAGCGCAAGCTGCACAAGTACCCCCGGCCCGTTGAGGCAACCCCCAGTCGACGCCGCCGCGCGCCAACACCGTCGGCGGCCTTCAAGCCCAACGGCTGACCGCCAGCACCCCTGGGGGACGTTTCACGGCAGCCTCGCCAGGGTGGCGCGCACCTCCCCTTCGTCCACCGTCCGTGGAGAAGGGCCGAGGCGGGCGAGGGAGAAGTGCTCGACCAGCGCTGCGGCGGACACCGGGCGACCGTCCGAAAGCCCAGCCCACGCAGCGAGGAGGCCCAACAGCCGCTCCGCCGGCAGTCCCGCTTGGCGGAGCTCACTCAGGGTGGGTGGGCCGGCGCGCTTGGCCAGCCGCTTCCCGTCCCTCCCCACCAACAGCGGCACGTGGGCGTAGGTGGGAACTGGAAGACCCAGCGCGCCAGCCAGCTGAATTTGCCGGGGAGTCGAGCCAAGCAAATCGTCTCCTCGCAGGACGTGGGTAACGCCCAACTCGCCGTCGTCCACGACGACGGCCAACTGGTAGCTGGCCACCCCGTCGTTGCGTCGGACGACGAAGTCGCCCACTGCCGTCTGCACGTCCTGCTGCACCTCGCCCCGCACCGCGTCGACGAAGCGTACGGGGCCCTTCGCGGTGCGGAAGCGCAGGGCCGGAGTGCGCTCGCGGCTGCGCCGTTGGACTTCCGTCGGCTGAAGAATGGCGCAGGTGCCGGGGTACACCGGCCCATCCTCTGCCGGTCCGTGCGGTGCGGTGGCGGCCCGGGCAACCTCCGCCCGGGTACAGAAGCACGCGTAGAGGAGGCCGGTGGCGGTGAGTCGCTCCAGGGCGGCCTGGTAGGCCTCAGCGCGCTGGCTTTGGTAGACGAGCGGGCCGTCGAAGGTGAGCCCCAGCCAGTCCAAGTCGCGTCGCAGGGTGTCCACGTGCTCTGCCCGGCACCGGCTGGCGTCGAGGTCGTCAACGCGAAGGGCAAACTGCCCATTCTCCCTTCGCGCCCACAGCCAGCCGAGCAACGCGGCCCAGGCGTTGCCGAGATGCAGCTGGCCGGTGGGGCTCGGGGCGAAGCGGCCGCGGTGAATTGTGCGCATGGCCTTTGCAGCCTGGCACAACAGCCCTGCTCCTCCAGGCCCAAGAAGGTTAAAGGGGACCCCATGCGGTACCTGCATTGCTCCGACGTCCACGTCACCGCCGACTATGCGCGCCGCCAGCTGCTTCGTTTGGGCTGGCGGCGGTGGATTGCACTGGGTGGAGTTGCGGCTCGGCGGCCGGGCCCGGCGCTTTGCGCACGCCGAGGAGACGCTGCGACACATCGCTCGGGACGCGGAGGGCCTTGGCGTGGACCACCTCATCCTCTCCGGGGACGTGACCGCCTACGCCATGCCCGAGGAGTTTACCCGAGCTCGAGCGGCGCTGGCCCCCTGGGTGGAGGACCCGCGGCGGGCCACCGTCATCCCCGGAAACCACGACCGCTACACGCCCGGCGCCCTGCGGTGCCGGCGCTTCGAATGCAGCTTCGGGCAGCTGTTGCCCTCGGACATTCCCGAGCTGGCGGTGGAGGACCGCTTTCCGGTGGTGCGTTTGTTGGGAGACCAGGACGCGGTGGTGGGGCTCTGCTCAGCACGCGTTCCGCCCATTCCAGGCCTTTCCTACGGCGTCATCGGCAAGGCGCAGCTCGACGCCCTGGCGCGTCTTTTGGCCGACCCGCGAATGCGCGGCCGTGCGGTGCTGGTGGCCGTCCACCACGCCCCCTTCAGGGCCAATGGGCGGGCGGACCGGCCGGCACACGGGTTGGTGGACGCTCGACGGCTGCTGGCGCTGCTGCCCGGGCCACGCTTCGCCGTGCTGCACGGCCACATCCACCACCGCTTCCACCACCCGGCGACGGCGTCCCGCCCGCATATTTTCGGCGCGGGCTCCTCCACCGAGGCCGGCGACGAAGGCTACTGGGTGCTGGAGACCGCGGCCGGGCAAATTTCCAGCGCGCGCGCCCTTCGGCCGCAGGCCGTTACGCCCTCAGGAGCGGCAGGTACGGCCTGACGAAGTGGACCCAGCCGCGGGCGTCCACCTCCACCTGCCAGCGGGCGGACAACAGCAGAGGCCGGGAGCCATCCAAGAAGGCCGCCAGCAGGGCCGCCGCCCCCATGGGGTCAAGCGCCGGACCGCGAAAGGCGACGTGCAGCAAAAGGCCGAGGCGCTCACTCACATCCACCGAGGCCACCACCCGGGTGTGCCCAACCCGCCGCTGCAGGTTGACCGGCCGCGCTGAGAGTGCCTCTCCCGGCGCCACCCCCACCCAGTTGGTTGGGTCGAGGGCCTCGGCGACGAGTTCGCGCCCGGCTTCTTTCCAACTGGTGTGTGCTGAGACTGGTTCCATCCCTAACCCCGCCATGCCTCAGTCGACCCGTCGGACGCAAGCCCGGAGGGGCTGCCTGCCCCGGGGGAGTGCCGCGCGCCGCCTTGACTTCAACCGGCGGTCTGAGTCAGCCGGCCAGCCGCCGGGCCAATTCCGAAGCGGCCCGGACACAGTCTGCCAGGCCCGCCCCTCGGTAGGCGTTGCCAGCCAACCACAGCCCGGGCCAGCGGCCGGCCTGCGCCAGAATGCTTTGCACCCGCTGCGCATGGCCGACGTTGTACTGCGGAATGGCCCGCGGCCAGCGGAAGACCTGCGTCAGGGTGGGCGCACGCTGAATGCCCAACAGGGCGGTCAGCTCTCCTCGGGCCGTCTGCACCAGGCCCTCGTCGTCGCGCGCCAGCAGCTCAGGCCGGTGCGCCCCGCCGATGAGGACGGTGAGGAGGGTGCCGCCTCCTGGAGCGCGGAAGGGAAAGGCGGAGGAAGCGTACAGCGCCCCGAGGATGTCCCTTCGTTCTCGGGGCGGGACCAGGAAGCCAAAGCCCTCTGGCTCGGGCTCCAGCGGCGGGCGGAAGCCGAGGTGCACCACGGCCACCGCCACCGAAGGGATGCTGACCAGCGCCTCGGCCAGCCCGCTGTCCAGGGGGCGGAGAAGGTCCGCCGTCTCGGTGGGGGGAAGCGCCAGCACCACCCGCGACGTCTCCAAGGTGCCAGAGGGGGTGACGACCGACCAGCCATGGCCGCGGCGCTCCAGCGCCAGGGCCGGCGTCTCCAGGTGCACCCGTGGGCCGAGCGCCTCGGCCGCCGCGCGCGACAGCGCGCCGAGGCCGCCCTCGAGGGAGGCGACACTGACGCGGCCCATGCCTGCCCCCACCCCCTTGCGGCTTCGGATGGCCCCCACCACCAGGCTTCGGTGGGCGCGCTCCAACGCCACCAGGCGGGGGAAGGCCGACGCGGCGCTGAGCCGCTCCATGTCCCCTGCCCAAATGCCCGTCTGCAGCGCGTCCACCAGCGTGGCGGTAACGGTGCGCCCGACATGTCGGCGCGCGAACGCTGCCAGGGACTCGTCGACCCCGGCCGGCCCTCGCCGGCTGAAGGGCTCGAGGAGGAGGCGAAGCTTCGCGCCCCAGGGGAGCACATCCGAGGCAAACATGGCCGGCGGCGCACTGGGCAGCTCGCGCAGACGGCCGCCTAGGACGAGGGCCCGACGGGCGGCCTGGGGTGTGGCGGGTCTCAACTGCAGACCGAGTGAGTTGGCCAGTCCGCCCACCGCCCCCTCCCGGTCGAGCACGCTGTTGGGCCCCATCTCGAGCAAAAAACCGTCGCGCTCCACCGTTCGCGCCGTGCCGCCAGGGGCGCTGGCCGCCTCCAGCACCGTCACCGGGACGTCCGCCCGATGAAGCAGCAGCGCCAGCGCCAGTCCGGAGATGCCTCCGCCCACCACCACCGTTGCTGGCTGCTGTGCCATGCCTCTCCTGTTGCCTCAGGGGTAGAGGTATTGCAGCGTCCAGGGGGCGCCCGGACGTTCCCGGCTGAAGACCTCTCGCTCGTGGAGTCGGTCCTCACGCCCCAACCAAAATTCCATCCGGTCCGGGACCAGGCGGTAGCCAGACCAATGGGGAGGGCGAGGGACACTCTGTCCGCGGAAACGGGCCTCCACCTCAGCGAAGCGACGCTCGAGCGTTGCCCGTTCATCGAGGGGCTCACTCTGCGCCGAGGCCCACGCGCCCAGCTGGCTGCCTCGCGGTCGGGTGGCGAAGTAGCGGTCCGCCTCCTCCACCGACACCGGGTGGACGACGCCCTCCACCCGCACCTGGCGACGAAGGGGGCCAAAGTGGAAGGTGAGCGCCGCCGCCGGCTGGGTGTCGAGCTCCCGGCCCTTGCGCGATTGCAGGTTGGTGTAGAAGACGAAGCCGCCCGCGTCGAAGCCCTTCATCAACACCACCCGAGCGCTGGGCCGGCCATCCGGGCCGACGGTGGAAAGCACCATCGCCTCGGGGTCCTTGGGAATGACCTTCATCGCCTCGGCGTACCAGCTGGCGAAGCGGGAAAAGGGGTCGTTCATGGACGGGTCCACCATAACGTCCCTCAACCCGTGCCACCGAGGCGCGGGATGTTCCATCCTCGCCACACCGAAACCAGCCGCAGCCCAGTGGCAGAGGCGAAGCCCAGCCCGCCCGCGGCCTCCGGCCCGACGCCGAGGCGATGAAGGCCGACGTAGACGACACTGCCCAGAAGGGCGGCGGTGGCGTACACCTCCCGTTGGAAGATGAGGGGTGCATCACCGGCCAACACGTCGCGGAGGATGCCGCCACCGACGGCGGTGAGCACGCCCACCAGGACGGTGGGAAGTGGACTGAGGCCAGCCTGCGAAGCCCGGACGCAGCCGATGACGGCATACAGGCCGAGGCCAGCAGCATCCACCACGACGACGGCTGGAAGGACACGCCACACCCGTTTTTCGAAGAAGTAGCCAATGGCTGCCGCGGCGATGACCACCAACAGGTAGCTCGGGTGAGAGAGGGCCACGGGGAGGCCTTGCTGCAGCAGCACGTCGCGGATGAGGCCGCCGCCCAGTCCAGCCACCAGCGTGAGAAAGGCCAATCCCCCGAGGTCGAAGCGCTTCTTGCTGGCCAGCGCCGCGCCGCTCAAACCCGAGGCGAGGACCGCCGACAGGTCCACGACTTCGGTGATGGTGGCGCTCATCTGCAAGCTTTCTCACCTTAGACGAAAGAGGGTTGACGCCGGGGCTCGGGCGAGGTCCCGTCTCGTCCGTGCGCATCCTCTTCCTGTCCTCCGAGGTGGCGCCCTTCAGCAAGACGGGGGGGCTGGGCGATGTGGCCAAGGCGCTGCCCGCGGCCCTGGCCCGCCTGGGGCACGAGGTGCGTGTGGTGACCCCGCTCTATGCGGCCGTCCGGGGCGACCTGGTGCCGACGGACGTCACCCTCCGGCTCCGGTTCCCCTTCGGCGTCGAGAGCGCCAGGTTGGCGCTGGCGCGCCCCGGCCCGCGACATGAGGTGTGGTTCATCGACCACCCAGGTTACTACCAGCGACCGGCCATCTACGGCACTGCCTGGGACGAGCACCGCCGCTTCGGTTTCTTTTCAGTGGCAGCGCTGCAGGCCGCCCAACGGATGGGCTTTGCCCCGGATGTCATCCACCTCAATGACTGGCAATGCGGGCTCGCCGCGGTGGCGCTGCGGGGCGGCTTTGCCCCCACCTCGCTCGGGACGGCGCGGTCCGTCTTCACCATTCACAACCTCGCCTACCAGGGCAACTTTCCGAAGGCGGTGATGGATGACCTCGGGCTGCCCTGGGCGCTCTTCCACGCGGGCGGGCTCGAATTCTACGACACCGTCAACTTCATGAAGGCCGGCATCACCAGCGCCGACGCGCTGACCACCGTCAGCCCGCGCTACGCTCAGGAAATCCAAACGCAGGAGTACGGCTGCATGCTGGAGGGCGTTCTGCAGTCCAGGGCGGACCGCCTGACCGGCATTCTCAACGGAATCGACGACGAGGAGTGGGACCCGGCGAAGGACCCGCTGCTCCCGGCCCGCTACGACGCCTCCGACTTCGCGGGCAAGGCGGTGTGCAAGGCCGAGCTCCGCCGTCGCTTCGGCTTTCTGGAGCCGGAGCGCCTCTCCTCTCGTCCCTTGTTTGGCCTGGTGAGCCGACTGACGGCGCAGAAGGGGATTGACTTGGTGTTGGCGGCAGTCCCGTGGATGCTCTCGCGCGCCGCCGCGGAATTCGTCTTCCTCGGTCGCGGGGATGAGGGCTATGAGAAGGGCTTCCTGGCGCTGGCCGCCCAGTTTCCTGGCCGGGTGGGCGTGCGCATCGGCTTCGACAGCGCATTGTCCCACCTGGTGGAGGCCGGAGCGGACTTCTTCCTCATGCCCTCGCGCTATGAGCCGTGCGGCCTGAACCAAATGTATTCGCTCCGCTATGGGACGGTGCCCATCGTCCGCGCCACCGGCGGCCTGGACGACACCGTCACCGACGCGGCATTGCCGGATGGAGATGGATTGAAGCTGCAGCACTTCGCGCCCGAAGCGTTGGCCTGGGCGCTGCAGCGCGCCCTCGAGGTCTGGGTTCGCCCGGACGTCCTCGAGGGACTGAGGCGTCGCGGCATGGCGAAGGACTTCTCGTGGCGCGTTTCGGCGGCACGGTACGAAGCGCTGTACGCCTCCCTGCTGGAGTGACGTGTGGAAGCGCCCGGGCGGCGCACACGCTGGCGGCGAGGTCCGCGCGAGCGTTAGTGTGGGTGGTCGCCCGCCGCATCGGGAGTGAGGAGCGCAGAAAGGGCATGGTCTGGTGGCTATGGGTTCTTCTCGGGCTCGGGCTACTGAGCTTCGAGGTCCTGACGCCAGGCGGCTTCTTTGCCGTTTTCTTCGGGTTGGGCGCCCTGCTGGTGGGCGGCCTCACCGCGCTGGCCCTGGCCGGTCCCCCTTGGCTTCAGTGGCTGCTCTTCTCAGGCATTTCGGTCGGGCTGGTGTTGGCGGTGCGGCGACCGCTCCTCGCCCGGGTGAAGGGCACTGCGAGGTCGCTGCCGCCCATCGACTCTCTGGTGGGTGAGGTGGCGACGCTGCTGGAGGACCTCCCACCGGGTGCGGTGGGACGAGCCGAACTGCGCGGCAGTGGCTGGACGGTGCGAAGCGTGGAACCCAAGACGTTGGCCAAAGGGGCGCGCTGTCGGGTGGAGCGGGTGGAAGGCTTTACGCTCTGGATTCGTCCAGAGACCTTGAAGGAGTGGGGACGATGACTGGACTGCTGGTGGTGGCCGCAGTGGCGGTGGTGGTGTTGCTCGTCGTCGCCAGGACGGCGGTGGTGGTGCCGCAGCAGCAGGCCTACGTCGTTGAGCGACTGGGGAAGTACCACAACACCCTCGGCGCGGGCTTTCATGTGCTCCTCCCGTTTGCCGACGCCATTCGCTACCGGCATTCGCTGAAGGAGACCGCGGTCGACATTCCGGAGCAGATTTGCATCACCCGAGACAACGTCCAGGTGGCGGTGGATGGCGTTCTCTACCTGAAGGTGATGGATGCCGAACGGGCCTCCTACGGCGTGTCGCAGTACCTGTTCGCCATCAGCCAGCTGGCCCAAACCAACCTCCGCAGCGAGGTGGGCAAAATCGAGCTCGACCGCACCTTCGAGGAGCGGACCCACATCAACAGCATGGTGGTCAGCGAATTGGACAAGGCGTCCGAGCCTTGGGGCGTGAAGGTGCTGCGCTACGAAATCAAGAACATCACCCCGCCCCGGGATGTGCTGGCGGCGATGGAAAAGCAAATGAGGGCCGAGCGCGAAAAGCGCGCTGTCATCCTCACCTCGGAAGGCGCACGCGACGCGGCCATCAACAACGCCGAGGGCGAGAAGCAGCAAGTCATCAAGGCCTCGGAGGCCAAGAAGCAGCAGTCCATCAACGAGGCCGAAGGTTCGGCCCGCGCCATTCTGTCCATCGCCGAGGCGACCGCCGAGGGAATTCGCAAAGTCGGAGATGCAATCACCGTCCCGGGCGGCTTCGAGGCGGTTCGACTGCGGGTGGCCGAGCAGTACGTCAGTAAATTCGGCGAACTGGCCAAGTCGACCAACACCTTGGTGCTTCCGGCCAATGCCGCCGACGTCGGCTCGATGATTGCGCTCGCCATGAACGTCTTGAAGACGAGCGGAGGCTCCAGCGGCCGCGAGTCCTAGGCGGCGCCGGCCCCCGGAACGGGCAAGAACCTCCGAGAGTGAGCCCGCCCGCGGTAGGATATTTGCGTGCCGCTGGAACGGGAGCTCGGGGGCTATGAGATTGTCGGTCGCCTCGCCGTCGGCGGAATGGCCGAGGTCTACCAAGCGCGCGCGCTGCCCGGCACGCAGCGCAGCGAGGGCGAGCCAGATGAGGTGGTGCTGAAGCGCCTGTTGCCCAGTTACCGCAACGACGGCGGCTACGTGAAGCACTTCATCGACGAGGCGAAGTTGGCGGTGCGCCTTCAGCACCCGCACCTGGTCCGCACCTTCCGCTGTTTCAAAGCCGGGCAGGACTACCTGATGGTGCAGGAGCTGGTGCCCGGCCGGAGCCTGGCGTACTTCCTCCAGCTGCTGATTGACGCCGGCACGCCGATGCCGGTTCCCGCGGCCGGCTATGTGGTGTGGTGCGTCCTCGATGCGCTGGACTATTTGCACCGGGGTGCGGACGCCACACCGGCGGTGCCCATTTTCCACCGCGACGTGAACCCCGCCAACGTTCTGCTCAGCGTGGCCGGCGACGTCAAGCTGACCGACTTCGGCGTCGCCGAATTCGAGGGCCAGCCCCGAGGCGAAAGCGGTGCGCTGCGCGGCACCATTGCTTACATGAGTCCGGAACAGGTGCTGGGCGAGGCGGCGGACGCGCGGAGCGACCTCTACTCGGCGGGCGTTCTCCTCTGGGAGCTGCTCGCCAACCGACGCCTCTTTTCGGGCAAAAGCGACGTGGAGCTGCTTCACCGCGTCCGCGACGCGCGCGTGCCGGTGCTGGACACGGTGCGCACCGGACTTCCCGACTATTTGGTGCGGGTGGTACGCCAGAGCCTGTTCGCCGACCGAGCCCGGCGGTTTCAGTCGGCCTCGGACTTCATGCGCGCGTTGCAGGTGTCCGCCCAGCGCAACGGTTGGCCACTCTCGGTGGAGTCCCTCAACCCGCTCCTCGGCCGCTGAAGGCCCCCTTGGGCAAGGGGAGCCGGGGGACCAGGGCTTTTTCTGGCCGACGGCCCTCGGGGGTTGCGGCGGCTAGCCTGCGCTTTTCGCTTCGCCCCCTGCGCTGGCCACTGCGCTTGCACCGGCCGTTGCCTTCGCGCGCGCAACGCGGACTCGGTCCAGGCGCTGGCCCTTCTTCGAGGCGACGGTGAATTGCAGGCCGTCCAGGGTGAAGCGGTCGCCCACTTCCGGAATGGCGCCCGCCACCGAGCTCAAGTACCCCCCCAGGGTGCCGTAGTCCCCCTCCGGCAGGGGCGTCCCGAAGGCACGGGCGAAGGACTCCACATCCAGCCCGGCATCCACCAGGCAGGAGCCGTCGGGCTGCCTCTCGAGCAGCGTTTCCTGCACCTCAAACTCATCGCCGATGTCGCCCACAATCTCTCGCAGGATGTCTTCCAGCGTGACGATGCCCATGAAGCCGCCGTACTCATCCACCACCATCGCCATGTGGATGCGGCGTCCCTGCATTTCCCTGAGCAGGTCGCCCACCGGCTTCAGCCAGGGCACGAAGACGGCTGGCCGGATGATGTCGGACAGCACAATCAGCTCCGGGTGCTGGAGCAGCGGCACCAAGTCTCGCGAATGCAGCACGCCCACCACGTGGTCGATGTCGTCCTTGAAGACCGGGAGTCGGCTGTGGTTCTCCTCGGCCAAGGTGCGCAGCACCTCGAGCGGCGGCGTGGTCACCGGCACCGCCACCACGTCGGTGCGCGGTACCATCACGTCCCGGCACACCTTGTCGGAGAGCTCAAAAATACTGCGGATGAGGCGCGGCGCGCTGGCATCCACCTCATGTTGCTCCGCCTGTACGGTGAGCATTCTTTCGAGTTCCTCGAGCGGAGGCGGAGGCCTCTCGAATTGGACCCGCAGCCCAAAGGGAGCGGCCAACAGGTTCACGGCGACCAGCATGCCGCGGCCGATGGGGCCGAGAACCGCCGCGAAGGCGCTGGTGATGCCCGCCAGCCGCATGGCCCACGTTTCTGGAGCGCTCGAGGCCACCGCCCTTGCAGTCACTTCCACCAGGGTTGCCAGAAGCCCCACCAACAGCACGCCGAGCAGGGGCGCGCCGAGGCTCAGCCAGGCGGATTCGCCGAATCGCTCGAGGTGCACCATCGAAGGGGGCGCCAGTGCCCCGACGCCGGCTGCCAGAAAGCCGCTCAGCACCATCCCCATCCGCAGCGCCGCGGCGGTGGCCTCCCGCTCGGTCTTCAGCTTCAGCACGCGCGCGCCCCGGCGGCCGAATTCCGTCGCCAACTCGTGCGCGCGGAGGTCGGAAATGCCGGAAAGCGCGGCGTCGGCCGCACCCAGGAGCGCCCGCACCAAGAGGAGCCCGAAACAGCCGAGCCACAGCGCCCAAGACGGCATCCCCACCTGTCTACCGCGGGGCGGGGCCGGCGCGCTCTCAACCGACTTAAGTCATTGAAGTTACAAGATTCGTGGTGTCCGAAAACCGGCGGTGGCACCGCTTCATGAAGGCGGCCCGAGGCTGCGCTGGGGCCGACCGGCACCACCTTGGGCTGATGCTTTGGGACGCCATCGCCCCGGCCATTTCGGCCGAGCTGCCTCGGGTGGACGCTCCGCGCTGCGCTTGATAGAGGCCAGGGGGCATGGTGGCGCGGGTCTACATCACGCTCAAGCTTGGCGTCCTCGACCCGGCAGGGAAGGCGGTGGAGAATTCGCTCCACACCTTGGGCTTTCCCGACGTGCGCTCGGTCCGTCTTGGCAAGTACGTCGAGGTGCAGCTTCCGGATGGGGACCCGGACGCCGCCCGGGTCCGTGTCGAGGAGATGTGCCAGAAGCTGCTCGCCAACACCGTGGTGGAGAATTACCGGGTGGAGTTCGCGAGCTAACGCATGAAGGTCGGCGTCGTCGTCTTCCCCGGGAGCAACTGCGACGACGACACCCTGCATGTCGTGCGGGACGTCCTCGGGCGCGAGGCGCGGCTCCTCTGGCACAAAGACCGCGACCTCCACGGCAGCGACTACCTTATCCTCCCTGGGGGATTCAGCTACGGCGACTACCTGCGGTGCGGAGCCATCGCCCGTTTCTCCCCGGTGATGGAGGAGGTGGCGGCCTTTGCCAAAAAGGGCGGCCCGGTGCTGGGCATCTGCAACGGCTTTCAAATATTGACCGAGGCGGGGCTGCTCCCTGGCGTCCTTCTCCAGAATGCCGGACAACACTTCCTGTGCCGCAACGTCCTGGTGCGCACCGAGGGACGCGCCAACCGCTTCACCCAGGGGTTGTCTCGCACGGCGAGCTTCCGCCTTCCCATCGCCCACATGGACGGCCGTTACTTTATTGACGAGGAGGGTCGCCGGCGGCTGGAGGATGGCGGTCAAGTGGCCTTTCGTTACGTCGACGAAAACCCCAACGGCTCGCTCGCCGGCATTGCCGGCGTCGTGAATGCGCAAGGGAATGTGCTCGGGTTGATGCCCCATCCGGAGCGCAATTCGGAAACGCTGCTTGGAAACCTCGACGGCCGCGCCGTCTTTCTGGCCCTGCTGGGAGCCTGACTCGGATGGCCCATTCTGCCGACGTCATTTCACAGCACGGGTTGACCTCGGCAGAGTACGCCCTCATCGGCCAGCAGTTGGGGCGGGAACCCAACCTGCTCGAGCTCGGCATCTTCTCGGTGATGTGGAGCGAGCACTGCTCCTACAAGTCCTCGCGTCGCTACCTGAAAGGGTTGCCCACCACCGGACCCCACGTTCTGCTTGGGCCGGGCGAGAACGCCGGTGTGGTGGACATTGGGGACGGCATGGCGGCGGCCTTCAAGATGGAGAGCCACAACCACCCGAGCTACATCGAGCCGTACCAGGGGGCTGCCACCGGCGTGGGGGGCATTCTCCGCGACGTCTTCACCATGGGCGCAAGGCCCATTGCCAGCCTCAATTCGCTGCGCTTCGGGGACCCGTCGCACCCCAAGACGGCCTGGCTCCTGGCGGGCGTCGTGCGAGGAATTGGCGGCTACGGCAACTGCGTCGGCGTCCCCACCGTGGGCGGCGAAGTCGCTTTCGACAAGAGCTACAACGGCAATTGCCTGGTCAACGCCTTCACGGTTGGCATCCTCCCCAAGAATAAAATCTTCAAAGGGACGGCCAGCGGCGTCGGAAACCCCGTCCTCTACGTCGGGAGCAAGACCGGGCGCGACGGCATCCATGGTGCCACCATGGCCTCGGCGGAATTCGGCGAGGACTCGGAGCACAAGCGACCGACCGTCCAAGTGGGCGACCCCTTCACCGAGAAGCTCCTCCTGGAAGCATGCCTGGAGCTCTTCCAAACCGACGCGCTGGTGGGCATCCAAGACATGGGGGCTGCCGGGTTGACGTCCTCCTCGGTGGAAATGGCCGGCCGGGCAGGAAGTGGCCTGGAGCTCGACGTGGCCAAAGTCCCGCGACGGGAGCAGGGGATGACGCCCTATGAAGTGATGCTCTCCGAAAGTCAGGAGCGAATGCTCCTCGTCGCCAAAGCGGGCCACGAGGCCGAGGTCCTCAGCATTTTTCACAAATGGGACCTCGATGCGGCGGTCATTGGCCGCGTCACCGACGACGGCCGCGCTCCGAATTCTCGACGACGGCCGCGAGGTGGCTAGCTTGCCGGTGAAGCCCCTCACCGACCAGGCGCCCCAATACGAGCGTCCCACCCGTGCACCCGACTGGCTCCCCGCGCTTCAAGCCTTCGACCCGCTGTCGCTGCCGGGCCCGAAGGACCTCGGTGAGACGCTCCTCGGATTGCTCGCCCGGCCCACCATCGCCAGCAAGGAGTGGGTCTTCGGCCAATATGACCAAACGGTGCGCCTCGGCGCGGCGGTCCTGCCCGGGAAGGGAGATGCCGCCGTGGTGCGGGTGGAACGCACCGAGAAGGGCTTGGCCCTCAGCGTTGACTGCAACGCGCGCTTCGTCTTTTTGGACCCCTATGAAGGTGCCCGCCTGGCGGTGGCGGAGTGCACGCGCAACGTGGCCTGTGGGGGTGGGGAACCGCTCGGGCTCACCGATTGTCTCAACTTCGGAAACCCGGAGCGGCCGGACATCATGTGGCAGTTTGCCGAAGCCACCCGCGGCCTGGCGGCTGCCTGCCGCGAGCTGGGCGTACCGGTGGTGAGCGGCAACGTCAGCCTCTACAACGAGACCGATGGCGAGGCGATTCTTCCCACCCCCACCGTCGCCGTGGTGGGGCTGCTGAGGGACGTGACGAAAACGGTGGGCCTTGCCTTCCGCCGCCCAGGGGACCTCATCGCCATCCTCGGCGAGACGCGCGGAGAACTTGGCGGCAGTGAGTGGCTGTTGGCCTTCCACAACCGGCTCGCCGGACGCCCCCCCCGCCTCGACGCGGAGCGGGAAAGGCGCCTTCAAAAGGTGGTGCGCCAGCTGGTTGGTTCCGGCGCCCTGGCCAGTGCCCACGATGCCAGCGAGGGCGGTCTCGCCGTCGCACTGGCCGAGTGCTGCATCGCCGACCAAGAATCCATGCTTGGCGCTACGGTGCAACTGTCGCTCCAAGGCGTGGCACCCCATGCGTACCTTTTTGGTGAAGACGCGAGTCGCGTGGTGGTGTCCTTCCCGCCGCCGTTTCAGGACGAGGTGGCGGCGGCCTGCGCCGCCGAAGGCGTGCCGTGCGCGGTGCTGGGGCTGGTGGGGGGCGAACGGCTGACGCTCCCCGGACTGTTTGATGTGACGGTGGCTCAGCTCAGCCGAGCCTGGCGGAGTGGCATTCCCGCATTGGTGAGGCAGCCCGGCTTGTGATGAGCCACGCCGTCACCGGCTCGGCGCGTCGCGAGGTCCTGGCCGTTCGTCGCACCCGCCGGGGCCCCGACGGGCAGAAGGCCGACGCGAGACCCGCCAGATGACTCCACCCCTGCGTGTGGTCAACGTCAACGTCTACCCGGTGAAGTCCTGTGGCGGCATTCCACTGGGCGCAGCCACCCTGGACCGCTGGGGCTTCCGGCATGACCGCAACTGGATGGTGGTCGACGCCGACGGCCGCTTCATTTCCCAACGGACGCAGCCACGACTCGCCCTCGTCCAGCCAGCACTTGGCCAAGAGCTGTTGACGCTCCGCGCTCCGGGCAGGCCAGCGCTTGAGCTGCCGGCGACGGGACGGGCTGGCCCCGCGCGGACGGTGTCCATCTGGAACGACACCTGCGTCGCCCTCGACCAGGGCGAGACCGCCGCGCAGTGGTTCTCCGAGTACCTTCAGCAGCCGGTGCGGTTGGTGCGCATTGGCACCGGCTTCGAGCGTCCGGTGGCCGAGGCGGCCCATGCACCTGGCGCAGAGGTCGCCTTTCCTGACGGCTACCCGCTGCTTCTCCTCTCGCTGGCCTCGCTGGCCGCTCTCAACGCGCGCCTCGCCGAGGCAGTGCCCATGAACCGCTTTCGGCCCAACCTCGTCGTCGACGGCTGTCCGGAATTTGCCGAAGACGGCTGGAAGCGCGTGCGGATTGCTGGCGTGACGTTTCAGGTGGTTAAGTCCTGCGAACGCTGCGTCATCACCACCGTCGACCAGGCCACCGGAGTCTCAGCCAAGGAGCCCTTGGCGACGCTGGGCAACTTTCGCCGCGACCGGGGAGGCGTCATTTTCGGCCGTTACCTTGCCCATCAGGGCGTGGGCACGGTGCGGGTGGGGGACGTGGTGGAGGTGTTCGACTGACAGAAGGCCCCTCATTGCCAAATCCTCTTCCACCAGGCCGGGTCAGCCGGAGGCGGAGCGTCCGAACCCATCTGCCGGCGAATGTCTGCCATCGACCAGCCGGTGAGGTCGGCCAGGGTCTGCGCTTCCTTGTTGTGCCGCTCCACCAAACTGCGGCGGTAGTCGGCCGCCGCTGAGCAGTCCATCGCCCCCTTGAAAGCGTGCTGGAGGACGTAGCGCGCCTGGAAGTTGCCTCGGTCGGCTGTCTCCTGGAAGACCAGGTCCTCCGGGAAGTGCGCGGCGTCGTAGCGGACGTGAAGCCGCGTCAGCTGTACGTTGACACCACCCACCGGTCCAGGACGCCTCATGCCCGGGAGAAAGGACTGGCCAGAGGAGTTGTCGAGCCAGAAAACGCCCAGCTGCTGAAGCTCATCCCGGGCCAGGGGCTGCGCCGCGCAGGGGTCACACCAGCCCATGTTCCAGCTGTATTCGGTGAAAAGGGCTCTGCTGCCTTCCCGAGTCAGCGCCTGGGCGAAGGTGGCCTTGTAGAACCTGCCGAACTCATCCTTCACAAAGTCAGGAAGGGTGACGTCCGAAGGCACCCGGATGGTGCGGTAGTTGACCGACTCCACGCGCCCCTGGCGGGTCAGGGCGTAAACCACCATGTCCTGGGGGCCGCGGGCGTTGGCCATCCCCAGACGGATGGGAAGCATGAATTTTCTGGACTCATACGCAATCTGCAGCGGCCGCAAGTACTGCAGGCCGGTGCTCGCCTGCTGCTCCAGGTTCACTTTGGCCACGAAAAACTTCATGTCCTGACGGATGTAGGGTTGGAGCGCGGCCGACGCCTTTTCTGGAATGCGGTAGCCATTCTGCCGGAGCCAGGTCTCCAGGCCCGAGGACTCCTTGGCCGAGAGAATAAGAATGTCGTATTCGCCGACCGTGTACTGGGCTTCGATGGTGATGCCGAGGGCTGCATCGCTGCGCGCCTCCCTCAGCGACTGCGCCTTCGCGCTGGGGGCGCCCGCCGCCGCACTTTCCAGATACGGGTATTGGCGGGCGCACGGGTCCGGGTCGAAGTACTCGACCAACCGGGGAGCCGAGTAGGCGTCCAGGTGCTCCAGAAGCTTTCGGTCGCCGATGTGGATTTGCTCTTTCTGCAGCACGCTGGGCACCGGGACCACCAAGGCAAACTCGCTCAGCGGTCCCTGGTAGTCGTTGCTCATGGTGAGCACCGTTCGGTCCCCGTCACGGACCAGGGCCACTTGGGACGCGTCATTGAAGAGCTGGCTATCGGCCTTTCCGACGTAGAAGCCGCAGAAGGCGTGGGCGGGGACGGCGCTGAGAGCAACAACGGCGAGGACTGCCGGAACGACGACGCGGACGGAACGCACGGTGCGGCCTTGGGTGAAGGGCCCGGTGGGCCATTGAAAAGGGGTGGCGGGCCACAGCCCATCGATGATTGGGACCAGCGGGGCGAGCAACAGCAGCGCCCAAATGGGGGAATTCATCACCCACAGCTGGTGCTGGAGCCAAAAGGCGAGTCCCGCCACCGCGACGCCGTAGCCAATCCGCCCACCTCGGCGGTCTGGCGTGGTCTTCGGGTCAGAAATCATGAAGAAGGTGAAAAGAATGAGGCTTCCCACCTCGAGCTGATGCAGCAGCACCGCCGCCGGCTGCCCGAGGACGAGCACCCGTGCCCCCTTCAGTCCTATCCAGGAGATGAGGAAGGCGAGGCTCACGTCGGTGCGAAAGGCACGATGAGCGACCGCCAAGCCCAAGGCGAAGAGCCAGGCCAACAGAATTCCCCACTCGCCCCACTGCGCCGGGGAGCACCAGGCATGGCCGGTGAGGAGAATGGCCACCGTCAGGCCCAGGTTGGCGGGGTTGAAGATGTGCTTTCCGCGAACCCGGATGAGGAATTTCGATGAGATGGCGACCACCGCCGCCAGTGGTGCGACCCACCAGGTGTCAGTGCGCAGAAGCAGAGACAACCCAAGCGCGGTGATGAGAGGCGAGAGGTAGCCGCTCGGGGGCCGGTGGAGCAAACGCTCGCACAAGCGCTGCGTTCCACAAGCGGTGGCCACCAGCAGAGGCGGCATCCACGGCTCAACCCGGAAGCCCAGCGCGGCGAGCCCGAGCACCAGGAAAGTGCCAAGGAATAGGAGTTGGAGGACCCGGGGGTCGCGCGGAAAGAGTCGGGCAAGCGCACGCATGCTTCTCTTTCAACGCAGCCGGCTGGGAAAGGATTCGCTACCGTCCCGACGCGTCATGACGACCCTCAAAGTGAGTGACGTGCACTTCGGAGACCAGGTGTTTCTGGAGGAGGGAGGGACCACCTTCGGCGCCGTCCGCGACATTCGGACCAGCCCGCACCCGATGTTGGTGGTGAACGTCGAGGGGACCGGAGACATGACCGTTCCCTTCCATGCCGTCCGTGCCATTCACGACGGCAAGGTCATTGTCGATTCGAACCGCATCGATGACACCCTGCGGAGGGCCATTCGCCACGCACACGACCGCGAGGAGCCGGGGCTGTAGGGCGTCCTTGGGGGGGCTGGGCTAGCGCGGCTGGCTGCGCTGCCCGGCTGAATTCTCCGCCCGCGCCGCCGCCTGGAGTTCCTCCAGCCGTGGCTGGAGCGCCGCCCGGAGGTAGGGGCGTCGCCGGAGCTGCTCCTCCAGCCAGTCGGCGACCTGTCCCACGTCCCGTGTCTTGAGCAGCTGGGCGACGCCTCGCCTGGCCGCCTCCACGGCCACGTTGCGAAGGTGGGGGTCGTCCGGGTCTTGAGACAGGCGAGTGTCGGCCTCGTCCAGGGCCTCCAGGGGCTTACCCGCTTGCAACAGCGCGATGGCGCGGCTCTGCACCACCCGCGCCGACAGGAGTCCCCGCACGCCGACAGCGAGCAGCACGGCCAGCGCCAGGGCAGCCACCACCACCCAACGCGCGCCGGGGCTCTCGCGTCGCTGAGAAGGCGTCGGACCCGTCACAGGTGGTACCTGTAACGCGCCGCCGCACCCGACGTCAGCCGCCTTGCAGCTTCCCGAAGACGGACACAAGGGACGGGCCCTCCACGGCGCTGGCCAACTCGCGCAAAAACCGACGGCGAGGCCAGGCCTCGGCGCCGAAGCGCTCCAGATGCTCGGTCTCCACTTGGCAATCGATGAGCCGGCACCCGGCGGCGAACAGCGCCTGTGCCAGGGTGACGAAGGCCGCCTTGGAGGCGTCGGGAACGTGGGTGAACATGCTCTCCCCAAAGAAGACGCTGCCCACAGCCACGCCGTACAAGCCGCCGACCAGCGCCTGGCCCTGCCAGGCCTCCACCGAGTGGGCGATGCCGAGGCGGTGCAGCGCGGTATAGGCGGTGCGCATCTCAGCGGTAATCCACGTTCCGTCCTGCCCCGGCCGCGGGCTTTCGGCGCACGCCTCAACCACTCGCTCGAAGGCGGTGTCGGCCCGGAGAACGAAGGGACCTCGACGCAGCGTCTTTCGCAGGCTCCGGGGCACGTGCAGCCGACCGGGCGGCAGCACAAAGCGCGGGTCCGGCGAGTGCCAAAGGACGGGCTGTCCGGGGGCGTACCAAGGGAAAATCCCGCGCCGGTAGCCGGCGACCAACCGCCGGGGCGTCAGCGTTCCCCCCACCGCGAGCAGACCGCTTCTGTCCGCCGCCTCTGGGGGCGGAAACGCCTCCTCGTCCTCGCCGAGCAGGAAGACGGTCACCGCGGTGAACTGCTACCATGCTTTGTAGGCCAAGCCGGTGCCCAGAGCTCCCCTCGACCTCAACCGCGCCATCCGGGAGCTGCTGACCGATGTCTCAGTCCGGATGCCGGAATTCTCCCACGTCCAACCCGCGCGCATTTTGGTTGTCGCCGGCGAGGCCCGGCGAGCCTCCCGAGGCAGCGTCAAGCCGCTGACCTTCGCCGGTGGCAAGAGCCGCGACGCCACCGGCTTACGCAAGCCGGTGGTCCGCCTGCATGGGCGGCGGATGCTGTACTGCATCACCCTGCGGCCACTTTTCTTCCGGGCCTCCACCCCCGAAGCGCGGGTCGAGACGCTCCTCCATGAGCTTTTCCACGTCAGCGCAACGTTTGATGGGACGCTTGACCCATCGCGTCGTCACGCCTGCCTGGGGGTGGCCTTCCGGAAGACATTTCGCCCGCTCGTCCGTCGCTACTTGAGGCGGTGTCCGCCGGAGGTGCTCGCTGCGTTCGCGCACCGGGGGCCAGTGAGAGTCCTGCAATGGCTGGAACGGCCCCCGGCCTTCCACGTCCCCCGGCCGAGCAGGAACCGCCGGCGCTACACCGAAGACCAACTCTTCGTGTCAACCATGGAATTCATCACAAAGCGGCGCAAGGCCCGTCCGGCCGTCCACTGAAGAACGGCCCCCGGCGGGGGGGTGCCAGGCGCCCCACGGAGGTACGGGCGGGCGCGACCTCTGGCCGGGGGTCGGGTTAGTCTGCAAAACCGTGTCGTTGACTCCAGGGACCCCCGTCGGCCGCTACGTCGTTCGGCGCAAGATTGCCGAAGGCGGAATGGCGGAGATTTTCCTGGCTGCCTCTCGCGGCCCAGAGGGCTTCGAGAAAGAAGTCGTCATCAAGCGCATCCGCTCAGCGCTCGCCGATGACCCGAGCTTTGTCCAGATGTTCATCGCCGAAGCGCGGGTGGCCAGCAAGCTGAACCACCCCAACATCGTCCACATCTTCGACTTCGACCAGCACGGGGACAGCTACTACCTGGCGATGGAATACGTGCGGGGCAAGTCCCTGGCGGAGGTGCAGCGGCGGACCCGCGAACGCCAGTCGAAGTTCCCCGCCGTGCTGGCCGCGCAAATCGCGCTCGAGGTAGCGCGGGGGCTGGCTTATGCCCACCGGATGACGGACCACGGCAAGCCCCTCAACCTGGTCCACCGGGACGTCACCCCCCACAACATTCTCGTCTCCTACGACGGCTCCGTGAAGCTGACCGACTTCGGCATCGCCAAGGCCGGAAACCGTGCCACCACCGCCGGAATGCTGAAAGGCAAGTTCGCCTACATGTCGCCGGAGCAATCCCGAGGCGAGCCGGTGGACGCGCGTACCGACATTTTCGCCCTCGGCATCACCCTCTGGGAGCTGTTGACCCAAGGCAAGCTCTTCGACGGCGACAGCGACGTGGCGGTGCTTCGCGCCGTCCAGGAGCGGCCCATCGAATCCCCCGCCCGCATCAATTCTGAGGTGGACCAGGAACTCGACGGCATCGTCCTGCGGGCGTTGCTCCGCGACCCGGTGGGCCGCTACCAGAACGCCCACGAATTCGAACGTGCCTTGCAGCAGTACGTCATCCACCACACGCTCTCGCCCGAGGACGCGGACGTCGGCGCCTATCTCCGCGAATTCTTTGCGGACGACTTCCAGGCAGACCAGACCGAGCCCGAAGTTCCCCTCCAGCTCCTCACGCCGCCTCTCAACCGAGGAGCGGGCATGGCCGAGGGGCTCGCCGTCCGCGGCGGCACGCCCTCGCTCGGCATGGCGCCAGTGGCCATGGACGCTGCCGCCTTCGCCTTCACCACCAAACAAAGCGGAAAACAGCCCGTGCCCGGCGGCACTCCCACCGGCGGCGCCGTCGCCTCGGTGGTGACGCAGCGCTCGCCAACCACCGGCGCCGGTGGGGCCGGCGTCGGCGGGACGCGGAAAAACATCGTCGCCGCCCTGGTCGGCCTCGCTGTCTTCGCAGTCCTGGTGGCCGTCTTCTTCTTGGGCCAGCGCATGTCCTCGCCCCCACCGGCCGCCCCCGCGCCCCAGGCCGAGACGGCCAGTTCGCCGGGCGCCTCACCCATCGCCCCGGGGTCGAGTCGACCGCCGGCCCCAGCCGCGGCGCCGGCCGTCGCCTCGCCTGCTGCCGCACCGGCGCCTGCCCCGACCGAGGCCCCGGGGTTTGTGGTGGTGGAGGCCACGCCCTGGGGGAAGCTTCTCATCGACGGCAAATCCCACGGCGACATCGAGGGGCTCAGCAAGCGCATCGCGTTGTCCCCAGGAGTCCATGACGTCCGCCTGGTCAACCGCACAACAAAGAAGTGGATTGTGACCATTGAATCCGGGAAGACGCAGTCGCTGAAGTACAACTTCATCACCGACTAGAGCGCGCGCCGTCGGGAATGGGCCCAGGGGGGCGCCCGGGCGGCGCGAGGGGAGGGTGGGCGATGCGAGCACGCTGGACCTGGACTTGGGCAACAGCGACGCTGGCGCTGGCGGCGCAATCCGCCGCGGCTCAAGGGGCGCCGCAGAGTGCCGTCGTCGCGGTCGGCCAATGCGCCGTCGCCGGCAGTGCCATCGCAGCGCGCAGCTTTCGGACGGCGCTCACCCAACGGGTTGGGGCCTCGGTGCAGCCCGAGGTGCAGACCGCCGCGCCGCTCGGCGGGTTGGCCGAGCGCACCCTCCCCGAATTGCTGGCCGCCCTCACCTCGGCCCGCAGACGACTTTTATTCGGACAAGGCGGATGCGGCCCTCTCCGCGGTGAAGGGCGCCCTCGACGACATCGTCCGGCTCATGCCCTCCGAGGCCCGCTGGTTGGCCGAGCGCGACATGCTCACCTTCCAGGCCCAGATGGAGCTGAAGACCGACCGCGCCACCGCCGCCGCGACGCTGAGTCGGCTCTTCTGGGTGGACCCCAATTACAAGCCGGATACTTCGGTGTATCCGCCCTCCTTCCAGCGCTTCGCAGATGACGTGCGGAAGGCCGCGAAAAAGCTGCCCACCAACCGACTGGACATCGACCTCTCTCCGCCCGGCCGGCCGACATTTGTGGGCGGCAAGCCCGTCGGTGCCGCCCCCCTCTCGCTCCGTCTGCCGGCGGGCGACTACCGCGTCGAAGTGGACTGGGGATACCGCGGTCTGTCGCGCACCGTCACCGTTCCGGCGCCCCCCACGCCGACCAAGACGGTCGAACTGGCCGCTGCGGTGGAAGGGGCCGTCGCACCGGACGGCGGCCCCTGCGTCGAGCCGGTGCCAGAGATGGCCACGGCGCTCGCGCGGCTGCTTCCCCTGCTGCACGCGGGCAAAATCTACGGCGTTCGCACTCTCAATTGGGGCGCGGGCCGCTATGCCAGCGTCACCGAAGTCACTGCCGAGGGAAACCAACTGCAAACCGCCCGCGTCAAGCTTCTCGCCGGTTCCCCCGAAAGCGAGGCGTTCGCGACCTTGGCCGCTTTTTTTCAGACCGGGCACCCGGCGCCGCAGGTGGAAGTTCTGCCCAAAGGCGACACCGACGTCCCTCCACCCATTGTGACCGTCTCCAGTGCCCCGAAGCCGACTCCGGCCGCCGCCCCGGTCAGCCATCCCAATACCGGCCTTCAAATCGCTGGCTGGGTGGTGGGTGGCGTCGGCCTGCTCGGCGTGGGGGTGGGCGTCGCTGCTTTCATCTCGGCCAACGACGCCAAAAATTCGTTGAGCGCCAAGCAGGTCAACGGGGCCTTCCCGCCGAACTACCAGAGCGAATTCGCGTCGGCCAATAACACCATCAAGTCCAGACAAACCCTGGCGGTCGTCGCGGGAGGCATTGGGCTGGCGGCCCTGGCTACCGGCGTGGTGTTGCTCGTCGTGGGCGGTCACGGCACGACGAGCGTCTCCGTTGCGCCCAGTCTCATTCCAGGTGGCGGCGGCGCGCTCGTCGCGGGGAGCTTCTAACCATGACCTCTTCCAAGCGGCTTTGGGGTCTGGCTGCCGGCGTTGCCTCTGCGGCCCTCGCCCTCGCAGCGTGCAACGGCTTCGGTACCAATTGCTCGACGGACTCGGATTGCCAGGCGGTCAACCCCTCGGCGGTGTGCGACCCCACCCTGAAGGTTTGCTTCCTTTATGCCGGGCCGACGGTCACGCAAATCCAGCCGGCGAACCAGGCAACGGACGTGGTCCCCTTAAACGCCGACGTCGTCGCAACATTCTCCGAGGTCATTGCCGATTCAGGCGTCAGCGACAACTTCAGCCTGGTGGGACAGGGCTTCGTGGTCCCGGGCGGCTACCTGGTGACGGTGGATGGCGGGGTCTCCCAGGCCACGTTTGTCCCGCTCGCCGGAGGACTCGCCCTGGGGACGGACTACACCGTCTTCTTGGATGCCGGCATCGTGGACTTGCAAGGGCGCCCGTTGCTGCCGTTCGGCAGCACTTTCTCGACGCGGGACGGCGTCTTCACCTCGGGCGGAAGCCTCCGCTACGCCACGCAGACGGGCCTCTTCAGTCTCGCGGACAACTACTTCGGAGACGTCATCACCGAAGTCACCCTCTACATCTCCGGAACGACGGCTGACTTTGGCGTCGGGGCTGGGGTTTCGGCCTCTGGGGCCCATCCCACGGCCAACTCCACCCTTCAGGACGTGGTGGGCCTTCAGGCCAGCAATCCGAGCGTCGGGGTTGCCGATGACGGGACGGGGTTCGCAGCCTGGACCAACCAGACGACCACCGGTCCAGTCAGTTCTGTCGCGGTGGTCGCCGTCTGGAACCCCACCTCGCAAAGTTGGAGCAGTGCGATTGAACTCGCCGACGCCGGCGCAGACCAACGACCGGCATTCCCACAAGTCGTCGGTTTCGAACACGCCCGAGGGCTGGCGGTGTGGATTTTCCAGAAAGTGCTGTACGGGGAGTATTACCGCGCGGACGCGGGCTGGGGAGCCTCCTTCCCCATACAAACCAACCTGAACGTTCCCGCGAACCCGGCCGGGACGGCACATCAGCTCAGTCTGGCAAGCGACTTCGCAGGGGGGGATGCGCTGGTCGCGTGGACCTCCGCCCAGGAGACTGTGGACGCCGGACAAATTCTGGCGGCCTTCCTCCCAAGCACCGCAAATTTTCCCCCGCCGGTCCCGCTGTCCAATTCAAGTGAAGACTCGCAGCTGCCGCAAGTTGCCATGGGGTATGGAACGGCCGGCAACGGGGCCGTTGTCTGGCAATCCGAGACCCAGCCGAACGTGACGCACGTCTTCGGCTCGACGTTCGACCCCACCCGCGCCAACCCGTTCAGCGCTCGGGTGCAACTGGACGACGCCATTCTCGCCATCGACCCGCACGTGGGGGTTGCCGCCAACGGCAACGTCATTGCAATTTGGCAAGAAGAGCAGGACACGCCCGACGGCGGGACGGCCAATGCCATCTCCTCGGCCATCTACACCCGTGCCAGCGACAGCTGGTCGGCACCGGTCACACTCGACAGTGACCCAAGCGTTGCGGTCTACGCCCCGGTCATCGCAGTGGACCCGGGCGGGAATGCACTGGCCGCTTGGTTGAAAGGCAACGACGCTGGCGCCGTGCTGCCGCCGGGTTGCTATGCCCCACCCCTCGGCTGCTTGGTGGTGAAGGGCGGCCGCTACACCGCGGATGGAGGCTGGCGTGAAATTACCCAAATCGGCACCGCCTCGGACCCTGTCTTCAACTTCGCGATTCAGGTGGTGGTGGACGGGCTTGGACGTGGCTGGGTGGTGGATACCCGCAACCCCGGCAACTCCACCCTCTACCTGGAATACATCCCCTTTGAATGAGGGGCCGGTCGGGGCCTGTTTTTCCCGCGGGGGGGGCGGGGTGTGAACATTCGGGCGCGAGTTCACGTCGGATGTTGGCTCGGGGTTCGGCCGGCATGACTGTGCCACCGACGGCGATGAGAAGGTGGCGCGCCAAACATGGTTGTTAAGAGACAACTAGTCGGATTTATTGGTGTTTTTTGGATGGCCGGGAGCCTTATCAGCACGGGGGCTCTGGCCCAGGACTGGACTGCCATCCCCCCTCCCGACAGCGAAGTCCAGGCGAGCTTTGATGAAACGCTCGCACCCTATGGGGAGTGGCTCGAGGCCGACGGGACCCGGGCTTGGCGGCCCTCGGCCAACGTCGTCGGCGACGACTTCCAGCCCTACGCCACCAATGGCCAATGGCTGTCGACGGATTATGGGTGGTACTTCCAGAGTGACTACAGCTGGGGCTGGGCACCCTTTCACTACGGGCGTTGGGCCATGGACGCCACTCTCGGGTGGATTTGGATTCCGGGCACCGTCTGGGCGCCCGCCTGGGTGGACTGGCGCATGGGCGGTGGCTACATCGGCTGGGCGCCGCTGCCTCCGATTGGTTGGGTGGTTGTGGTGCAGCCGTGGCGCCCCTACTGGTGCTTCGTCCCGACAGCGCACTTTTCGGGAAACTTCTGGGCGCACCGCCTTCCGGTGGAGAGCATCCACTACGCCTATGCCGCCACCGCTCCAGTGCACCAGGCAGTCGCCTACGGCGGGGCGCGCTGGTATGCCGGGCCGGCAGTTGCGCAGGTGGAGCGCGCCAGCGTTCAGCCCGTCCAGCACGTTTCTGGTAGTCTTATGCCGCCCGCGCCGGGGCACATCGCGGCCATTCAGCTCCAGCCGCCGCGTGGCTACTCGGGAAACGTCTTGCGCAATGCGGCGCTCCGTCAGTCGGCACCGTCCGCCCACCCGCCGCCCCCACCGAGTCAGGCGCCCCCGTCGACCGGGACACACCCGCAGCCGCGTGGTGAGTACACTCCGGTCGCGCCTGGCGTGCCCTTCTCCGCGCCGGCACGCCTGGCAGCTTCGACCTCGGGCAGCGAGACCTCCTTCTTCCACGCTGCCGACGTGACGAGCTGGCACGCAGTGACTGCCAGCAGTCACCCAAACGCGGTGGCCGAAAGAAGCGGCTCCTCTGCGCACGCCGGTCGCCGCTAAGGCGAGGCCGGCAACTTCCATTGGGGAGAAGGGCGTTTGCGGGTTGAACCCTAGAGCGCGGCGCCTCCCACGTCGCAACGCACGACGCCAGCTTATGGGGTGGCAGTCTGCGAGGCGACGCGCTTCGCTGCTTCGGCGGCGTAGGGATGGTCCTTCTGGAGGCTGGCCGCCCGCTGGTACTCGGCCAAAGCGTCCTTCTTCTTCCCTTGCGCCTCGTAGAGTTGGCCGAGCGCGTAGTGAGGCTCGGCGGCACCCGGGTCCGACTGGGCCGCCGCCTTAAACGACTCCTCGGCCCTGGTCGGCTGGCGCTCTTCATAGAGGACGTGGCCGAGGTAGAGCAGCCCATAGGGCTGCCGAGGATCCGCAGCCAGCACCGCGCGCAAGACTTTGGCCGCGGCTTCCGGGTCCCCGCCTCTAAAATACAGGAAGCCCAGCTCGGCCTTCGCTTCGAGTTGCGTTGGGTCTCGGCGCACCAGCGCCTCGAGTTCCGGGAGTGCCAGGTCCGGCCGCCCTTTCCGGGCATGGAGGATGCCGAGCCGCGAGAGGATGGAGGTGTCGTCGGGGCGCTTCTCCTTCGCCGCCGAGAGAAGGGATTCGGCGGCCTGCCAGTTTCCCATCGCGAGGTACAGGTCGGCCAAGCCGATGATGGCCGCGAGATCATCGGGCGCGTCGGTCAGCACCGATTTGAAGAGGGGCTCGGCCTTGGCGGCGACGCGCTTCTTGGCGTAAAGGGCCGCTAAGTCGAGCCTCGCGTCGACAGTCGGCGAAAGCGCGACGCGTTTCTCTGCTTCGATGATGGCCTGGTCGAGGTCGCCCATCGCGAGGTAGGCATCGGCCAGCGCAGCGCGGGTGCCGGCGTCGTCGGGAAATTCGTGGACCGCCCGCTGCAGCGTCTCGACGGCCTGGGCGAATTTCCCCTGCCCGACGTAAGCCAAGGCCAGTCCCTTGAAGGCTTCGGCACTGCGCGAGGCTTTCGGGTCGTCCGCTCGCAGAGCGATGGCCTTCTGGAATGCCTCCACCGCCTCTTTTCGCTTCCCCATCTTCAAATACAGCTGCCCCAACTGGGTGTAGGGGCCGCTCGCCTTCGGCTGGAGCGACAGCGCCCGCTCAAAGGACTTGGTGGCGTGCAGGTTGTCCCCCGCTCGGAACTGGGCCAGCCCCAGGTTGAACCAGGCGTCGGCATAGCCGGGGTCGCCTTGGGTGGCCGCCTGAAAATGCTTGGTGGCCCGGGCGACGTCGTCCTTGCCATCCATCAGGGCCACCCCAAGGTTGTTGTTGGCCTGGACATAGCTGGGGTTCAGCGTCAGGGCGCGCTCGAAAGAGGCGATTGCGCCGTCGATGTTGCCCTCCTTCATCAAGACAACGCCGAGGTTGTAGTGGACGGCTGGGTCGGCGACCCCAGTCCGCGCGGCTGCAAGCAGAGTGTCCTTGGCTTCGGCGGTGAGGCCTTTCTCCGCCAGGGCCTTGCCGAGGTTGACCTGGGCAGCGCCAAGGGTGGGGTCCATCGACAGTGCTCGGCGGTAGCCCTCGATGGCCTCGTCCAATCGTCCAGCGTGGTGCTGTGCCTCGGCGAGATTGAAGCGCAGCGCGGCGTCCTGCGGCTGCAGTTCGACCGCTCGTCCATATTCGGCAATTGCGATGTCGGTCTCGTCGAAGCGCCGCGCCATCAGGCCGCGCTCGGCATGCAGCGAGGCGTCCCCGGGGAAGGCGGCGATGGCTGCCACCAAGACGGTGCGGGCCTCGGTGCCCTCTCCGGAGAGGCGGAGCGCCCGCGAGAGGAGGAGGCGCGCAGTGGGCCCATCTCGCCGCCGCACCAACTCGCGGAAAGGCCCCACCGCCTTTTCCGGTTCGCCGAGGGCAAGGAAGGCGAGCCCGAGGCGTTGGAGCGCCTCGGCATCGTCCGGCGCGACCTCCACCCGTGCGCTCTCCTCTTGGATGGCCTTGCGAAGTTCGGCCTGCTCCGGGTCGGGGTCAGCCGCAAGCAGCGAGAGCGCCAGCAGCCAGACGGACATTAGAGACGCTCCACGAAGGGACTGGCCCGGGCATCGAAGGTGCGTTTGGCCAGCACCTCTTTGCGCTTCTCCCATTCGGTCCGGGTCTTGGTCAGTGACTCTTGGTCGGGCTTGAGGCTTTTCTTTCGGTCAGCAACCTCCGCGTCGCAGGCCTTCACCTGACGTTCGAAATCCTCTGGCTTGTAACCTTCGCTTCCCTTCACCTTGGCCTTTCGAACCGCGAGGAGACGCGCCAGCTGGTAGCGGGCGACGGCACATTGCCGGGCGACCTCCTCGACTTCGACCGCCTGGAGGTTGAGCGTCTGACGGGCTCGAAGGTAGTCGATGCGCGCACGGACTTCTTCCACCGTCAGCTGTGCGATTTCCCGGGTGGCCGGGTCTTTCGACTGCCCTACCTCGTCGCTGGCGATGCCCTCGGCGCGCTTGGCACGGCGAATCTGGTCGCGAGTCCGCGTAACTTCGTTCTCGGTCTCGTCGACCTTGTCGTAAGCGATGAAGAGGTCATTCTCGGCCTCCAGCAGGTCAATTTTGTTCTCGTACGGAAGCTGGCGCACCATGTCGTCCGGAACCTTGGTGTTGTAGTGCCCGCCGCACGCGGCGCCGACGGTCAGCAGCCCGAGAAGAAGCGGCAGTCTCGGTGGACGTTTCATTTCATTGCACCTGCGCGGTGAAGGAACCGAAAGCCGTGAAGCCACAGGCGAACTGAGGGCAGTTCTCGAAAGTGACGTAAAAGCTCCCGCCGATTGAATGTCCGGATCCGGGAATCGGGGTGGAGTTGAGCGTCATCGCCCCGCGTTGCAACGCCGGGAAGGTGGTGACGGGGTCATTGGCCACATCGCGCGTCACCACACCGCGCTGACCGACGCCGGAAGGTGGGACTTGCGCCAGGTTCACCGAGCCACCCGGCTCGACAAGCAAACCGGTCAAGTCCTCGGTCACAACCAACACTGCGTTGACGTTCTTTCCCGACATCTCCAGAAAGGAGACCGCGACCTGGCCATTGGTCATGACGCCGCCGTCGACCGAACCGCCGGTGTAGCCGAGGTGCACCTCGTTGTACTGAAGGTTGAGAAGAGAACTCAGGCTGCCTTGGACTTGCTGCGGTCCGCAGCAGAGCAGCACCACGGCAGAGCTCGCCAACCCGAGCCACCTCACTTGCAAGCCCTCCAGTCAGGGTCGACGTCGACGCCGCGGACGCTTGCCGGGTCTTTGATTTGAGCCAGCTCCTTGCGAGCGCCGTCCACGTCTCCATACCGACAGTGGAGCGCCGCGAGGTTGGCGTGGGCCTTGTCATACCCAGGGTCGGCCTCGAGCGCCTTGCCGTAGGCAGCCCGGGCCAGCATCGGCTCACCTTGGTAGAGGAGCGCAATCCCCAGCGCGTTTTGCGCCGAGGCGCGGGTTTCCTGCAGCTCCGTCGCTCGCGAGAGAATCAGCTGCGCCTGTCCCATCTGACGGGCGTCAAGGTAGGCCATGCCGAGCGCCTCCATCGATGGGGCGTCCTGCTTCGCCTCGGCCTGCTTTTGCAACTCGGCAACGTTGTTGGCCAGCGCCGCAGGTGGACCCGGCGTGGGAAGCGGCGAGCGCACGGAGTCGCTCTTCGTCCTGCAGCCAAGGACGGCTTCGCTGAAGACTTCAAGCTGTGTGGCCCGGGCAAGACAGGTCTTGAAGGCCTCGTCCGACTGGTCCTTGATGGGTTGCACCTGCTGCTGCACCGTGCTCCGGAACTGCTGGGCCTGCGCGGCGCTCGCGCCGGCCGGCACCGGCGTCGCCTCCACCGTCTCGGCAAGCGACTTCAAGGCCAGTCCGAGCTTCCAGAGAGAGGCAACGGCCCACTCGGCCGAGCCCATTGACGCCGCCTGGTTGTAAACCCCCTGCAGCTGCTGCAGGGCGGCCACCTTTTGGTCAATTTGGTCGGGCGGGATAGCCTTGAAGTTGCGGTACAGCATTTCTCCCAGGTACCAAAGGCCCCGGGCCGTCTCCTCCCCCTGGCCGTTGGGCGAGTTGACCACCGTCGCCAACACCCGAGCCACGACGTCGGGCCTCTCTCCGCCAAGCTTGGAGGCGGCTTCGGCGTACACCGAGGCTGCCAGCGGCTGGCTCTTGTCCAGCTTGAGTGCGGCCTCCGCCGCCGCCTTTGCCCCGGCGAGGTCATTGGCCCGCAGTTTGACTTGCGCCAGGGCGCCATAGGCGTCGGCGCGCCGGTTGCTCGGCAAGGCCGCCGCCGCGCTGAAGTCCTTGATGGCGCCTGGGTAGTCGTGCAGCGCCTCGCGAAGCCGACCGGCAGACATCCAGCCCTCGAAAGCCGCTGGGTCGGTTCCCATGCGCGCCCCCACCTGCTCGTACCATTGCGCCGCTTCGGTGAAGCGGCCTGCTTCTGCGGCGGCCCGACCGAGCGTGTTGGCAACGTCCGGAACGAAGCTGCTCTTCGGGTAGTCGGCCATGAATTTGGCGCCGATTTCTCGCTCCTTCGCGAAGTCGCGCTTCTCGCGCGCCGCGCTGAAGGCGCCGTACAAAGCCTTCTCGCCGATGTCGTTGGTTTTGTTCTCCGCGGCGACTTTGAGCAGGCCTTCCACCACGTCACCGGTCTCTGCAGAGCTCTGCAGCGCGAGCTCGCCCAGGGCCTCGCCCTTGCTCTCGCTCAGGGTCCTCCGGACGTCGGCCAGGAAGGTCGCCGGCAGGCGCGCATTGGCAAGGAACTTCCGGGCCGTTTCCTCGATGCCCTTGAAGTCGTTGAGTTGCCGCAGGCCGTCCAGCGCCAACTTCCCGGCCGCCGGTGCGTCCTTGTTGTCCGGGTATTCGAGCGCGAAGGCGGTGAACAGTTGGCTCGATCTTTCGAATTCTCCATCGTCGTAATAGGCGCGAGCGATGTTGAACTTGAGCGTCACCACGTTGGGGTTGCGCGGGTACTTGCTGATGAAGGCGGCGCCATCAATCTTGAGCGCCTGGCGAGCGTCGGCCACTTCGAAGGCCGAGATTTGCTCGACTTCTCCCGGTTTGAGGGCGGAGAAGGAGCTGAGGAGCGCACCGTAGGCGGAGGCCTCCATGCCCTTGGTGTTTTTGGCCCGCTCCTCGTAGTGCCCCAACTCCTCAAACTGACGCGCGGCCTCCGGGAAGGCCCGAGCGGCAAAGAGCGCATCCGCACGGTTGTGCATGATGTCACGCACGTACTTTTCCGGCCGGAACAGAGACAGGTACTCTTTGTACGCCGCCGCCGCGTCCAGGTAAGCCTCGCGGGTGTTGGTTTTCTGGGCCAGAGACTGCAGCTGCGTCGCCAGGTCGCGGGTAATCTCCTCGAGCTCGGCCAGCTGTTTGCGGCGAACAATCTCGTCTTTGAAGGGATCCACCTTCACGTTGACTGCGGCCCGTACCAAAAACTTGATGTCGGCCTGGGTGGTAGGAACTCTGCCCTTGGCAGCGCGGAGCGAGTCGTACACCTTCTCGGCCCGCTCCATGTCCAGCTCTGGGTCAGGCTGAATTTCCATCAGCTTGCGGAGCGTGGGAATGGCCCACTCATACTGCTGCTTAATGAAGTAGCGGTTCCCCAACTTGTCCAAGGCGAGCGCGTAGGTCGATCGGCTGTCGGACAATTTCTCGAAGTAGGGCAGGGCGCCCTTGGCCGGGCGTGCCTCGGTGTAGCTGTAGACCAGGTCGAGCAGCGCCTCGCGCTTCACGTTGAGGGATTTGGCCGAGTCGACGCCGGGAATCGGCGGGCTGCCGGCGGCCGCCTCGAAAAAGCCGACCGCGTCGTTGAAGCGCTGTTGGTTGACGCGAATCCACCCCATTTTGTAACGGGCCAAGTCATGCACCGGTGAGGGCGGAAACTGAAGAATGGCCTGGTAGTGGCGCTCGGCTTCATCGAGGTTTGCCTTGTCGAACCAGTAGTCGCCGAGAATCTGCTCCGACTCCAGCCGCAGCTCGCTCTTCGGGTACTTGTCGATGAGCGAACGCAGCGTGGCCAGCATGTCGTCGAACTGACCGAGCTCGCGCTGCTCGTGCGCGAGATAAAACGTGACCTTGTCCCCGTCGTGGAAGTCCGGGTACTCCCGCTGAAGCCGGTAGTAGAGCTGCACCGCCTTTTGTTTCAGAAGACGCGTCTCGGGGCTGACCATCGCTCCGGTCACACCTTCAGCTCGCTGTTCGGCCTGGAGGTAGTACACGTAGCGGCTTTTCTCGACATACAGTTCGGCGAGCCGGAACTGGAGGTCGGGGAGGTAGGTGGCGGTGCGGCTCCGTGCAATCAACCGCTCGGTTTCGATGATGGAGCGGTCCACCTTGAAGATGTCGCGCTTGAGCTTGTCGATGTTCTCTTGCTTTTCCCGGACCTTGGTGACCACCGGATTGACGCTTTTGTCGAGCGGGGTCAGTAGGGCGGGGCCGCTTGGTCCCGCGGCGAAGACCACGGTGAGGAGCGCGGCAATCACAGCGCCCCCTCTTCCACGCACCGGCTGGGAATGCTGACCCGGTAGCTGCGCAATTCATCGTTCCAGTATTCGCCGTCGAAACGAAACGCCTCCTGGCCCGGCCCAATCGGTTGCTGCTTTTCGGGCTGCACCAGCTTGGCGCCGCGTTTGATGCGCTCGTAGAGCTTGAGACCGACCTCGTATTCCATCAACCGGACTTGCTCGGCGGCCAGGAGCAGCTTGTCAGCCTCTTCGCGCACTGCCTCCTCGAGCCTTTGACGGTAGACCCGCTCAGCCTCGGCGTAAGCGAGGTCATAAAGTTTCGTCGTCTGGGTGAAGAGCCGTTCGCCGAAGCCGCCGGCGTACCGCGCCTTGAGCTCAATCTCGAGGTTGAGGGATTCCCGAAACTTCGCTGCCCGCTTGGTGCTCCCGTGGCTCGAAGCGGCGGCGCGCAACCGGGCGTCTTGGGTGAGGTCGTCTCGCTCTCGAATCGACTCGAGCGACTCGGCGTAACGGCGGGTGAGTTCCTTGGCGGCGCGCTTGGCCGGCAGGTAGTGGCAGAGGTCGCGGTAGACCAGCGCGCGGAGGATGTACTTGTCCGGTAAAAACTCCTCCCGGAAGCTCGGCGCATCCAGGGTGGTGAGGAGGCCCATCGCCGCCCGCAGCTGGCCAAGGTTGTACCGGGTCCAAGCCTCCTCGAGGTAAAGCGTTGCGCGGCCGGGGTCCAGCGAAGGCAGCTGCACCATCTCGTAGGCCTTGAGCGCGCCTTCGAAGTCCTTGCGCTCATATCGAAGGCGGGCCACCGCGAGACGGGCCTCATTCCGCGCCTCCATGGTCAGCTTCTCGTCGTTGGACAGCGCCAGGAAGTCCTCAATCATCTCGTCCGGAACGGCCTTGCCCTCCAGCTTCTTGAGGCGGGTGACGAGCAACGCGAATTTGGCCCGGCTGGCCTCAACGCTTCCTTCGTCCAGCTTGGCGAAGTGGGTGTTCGCCCAGCGTTCGTTGCCCACCCGAAGGTCGACCAACCCCTGCTCGTAGTTGGCGTAGTCGCTCACTGTGTCCGGCAGGAAGCCCAAGTCCAGCGAGCCGAAGACCTGCTCGTCGATGAGCACTTCATCGTGGGGGACGAGGATGAGGGTCCGCAGGGCCTCCAGCGTCCGCGGAAGCACCTGCGGGTTGCTCCGCTCGCGTGCCACCTTCGCCAAGTAAACGGCTCCGGCATGTCGCAGGCCGAGGTCGATGAAGCAACGAGCCAAGAAGTACTGAGCCCAGGGGTGATTTTCGTCCGTGGGTGGCGTGCCCTCGATGAAGGCGAAGAGCTTCCGCGCGGCAGACTCCTTCTTGTCGCCGAAATAGTCCTGAAGCGCGTCGTCGAAGAGGGCCTGGTCGGCCTTCTCCGCCGGTGCTTTGGCCGCCTCGGGGGTTGAGGGACCAGCCGGCGGTGGCTGGGGCGCCGCCGGCGGCGGAGCTGCGCTGGGCGGCTTGGCTGCGGCGGGCGCCGGCTGCGTCGGGGGGGCGGGCGTTGCCGGTGCTGCAGTTGGTGGGGCGGACGGCGCCTGCGCCAGTGCAAGGCAGGGAACAAGTCCTACCAACAACAGCAACCTGGTGGTCAAGCCTTCTCGCATCATTCAGTCGAGCCGAAGTTGAAGGCCGCGCCGAGCTGAATGACCATGACGCTTTGGGGTCCACTGGTCGCGAAGAGGAGGTTCTCGTCGAACTCGAGCCTAAAGGAGACGCTCTTGCTGATGTAGAAGCGCCAGCCAATTCCGAAGTTGGCGCCCGGAGAAAACACGGTGCTGGTTGTCCCGGCGGTGATGTCGCTGGAGATTTTCTGGTTTGCGACCGAAAACCCAAGCAGCCCGTAAATCTCGAAATGGGCAACGCTGCTGTTCAGCCAGGCGAACTTGCCGTAGATCGGCGTCCACATGAAATCGCTTCCGGCAATCCAGTTGGTTTGCGTGAAGGCGGTTGGATTGACGCCGAAGTCCTGGACCAGTTGGTTCTGCAGACCAGTCGCGACGTTGTAGGAATAAAGAAACCGCCCAATCTGCCAGGCGATGCTGTCGGAGAAATGGTAGGTGTATGAAACCTCTCCACTGATGCCTTTGGTGAAAGCGTCGAGCGGCAGGATGCCAATCGCCAGCATCAACTCACTGTTCATCCGGTAAGTGCGGTCCTGGACAGCCAGAACCACGCCTGGATTTTCCAGCTCCTCTTGCGCCCGGGCTGCAAAGGGCGCAAGGCAAACCAGAATTACGAGAATTCGTCTCACGAAAGGTTCCCTTCGAGAAGGCCGCCGCCTCTGGCGCTCATCAAAAGCCGACCGCGTTGAAGATGAACGGGTAGGTGATGATGACCGAGTTTCCCTTAGCGGGCGGGAACTGCCAGTTGTTGAGCGACCTGAGAATGCACGACTCCACCGAGGGATCCTTCAAAGTCGAACTTTTTGACTTCGAACTGACGACTTTCCCGCTGGTGGAGATGCTCCACTCCAAAACCACCTTTCCCGCCAAGGCGGGGGTCCTCAAGAGGGCTGCCTCGTAGCAGCGCTGGACCTCGCCCAAGTGGGAGTTGATGACCTTGGCCACCGCCTCTTTGTCGATTTGGCCCTGCGAGGCGATGCTGGTCGAGACTGCCTTGGTGACACTGGAGCGCACCGGGCCCTTGCCCACGCTCCCTACACCCAGCGCTCCAATCCCACCTCCGCCGGCCCCCAGCAGAATCTCGCGGCCGCCGCCGCCTTTGCCAATGCCAATGCCCGGAAGCCCATTGGTACTGGCCACTGGGCCCTTGCCCACCAGGCCACTGAGTTTGAAAGCGGTGTTGTTGCCGCCGGGCCCAATCTTGTTGATGGCCGCCAGCATGGACTTCATCGCCGGGCCGGCTGCCGTCACTTTGGCCAGCGCCTTGGTCACATCCTTGGGAGGCTCGACTTTAGGCTCTGGGGGCCTCGGTGTCGGTTTGACGACCTTCTTCTCGGGTTCCTTCTTCTTCTCCGGCTCCTTCTTGGCCTCTTCCTTCTTTGGCTCTTCCTTCTTCTTCTCGGGTTCCTTCTTCTTCTCTTGCTTTGGCGGAGCCAGCAGGCGGACCGCGACCGGGTTCAGATTCTTCGCCGAGAAGTCAGCAAGGTCGTCGAGCTTGGGGCCGAAGATGGCCCAATAAACTGACGGGACTAAGAAGAGCAGCACCAGGAAGATGAAGAACCAGGGTCGGTTCCGGAATGGGTTCACAAACACCGGCTCCGGCGGAGGAGCGACGAAGGCCACACAGGCCATCTCGCCCTCTCGCAGACACACTGCTGAGCCGAGCTGGAGCGACACACTTCGGCGGCCGCCCGATTTCTCCACGTCGGAAGGGAGGGCGGGGACAAAAGCTCCGTCCGCGCGGCGTCGCTCCACCTCGGCCCGCGGTGGGATGAAGAGGCGGTAGCCTCCACCCGAGGATTCAGCGATGGGGAAGCCCTCCGGAAGCGTGAATCCGAACAGCGGAAGCATCGCCGTTTCGAGTAGCCCCGCTCTGACCGGCTTGTCCTTCTTGGTGGGGCCAAAGCTATTTGCGCCCTGACGGGCCTGACCCCAAAACAGCTCAAAGTAAATGCGCGCCGGGCCGCGTCCGCCTTTGCTGGGGATGCTGAAGGTCCGCGGGGGCCCGGCTTTGACCGGCCCCGAGGTCGCCCGTCTCGGTGGCGCACTGGCTGCCGGCTCCGGTTCGACCTCAGCCGGGCGCGAGGGATGACGCGCCGAGGGCGAGCGTGCTGCGGCGGGAGGAGGAGGCGGGGCGGACGGCGACGCCGCCGGCGGCGGCCAGCCCTTGGCGCGCTGCAAGGGCTCGTCGAAAGGGTCCAGTTCCGTCGCGCCCGAGTTCGCGCCGTGCACCGGATGGGACGGGTACGGCATGGTGGTGGCCAGCTCGGACTCTGAAATCGGTTTGAGTCGACTCTTGGTGTTGGTCTTCCGGCGGCGCGCCGAGGGCACCGTTCCTGGCGCCGCTGTTTCCCGGGGGACTCGACCGTTCAAGGAGTCGGCGTCGGACGGAGGCGGGGGCGGCGTGGCGGCCGCGCGTCGCGGCGCGGGCGCCTGTACCGGCGCCACCCTGGGCACTGCCGCCGCCGGAGCTGCTCCACCGAGCAGCGCTGACACCTCGGGGGGAGGCGGTGCCTTGGCCGCCAGCTTCTGTCCCAGCACTCGAGCTTTGAGGACGAAGGGCCCAACGACAACTTCGTCCACGGCGCGAATCTCGCAAGCCGTGACTTGGTGACCGTTGACATACAGGCCGCCGCTGGAACCGGAGTCCTGGACTGCCGCCTTGCCGTTTTGGAAATAGAGAACGGCGTGGGAGGCATCGACCGTCGAGTCATCGAGGCGGAGGTCCGCGTCAGCCGCGCTTCCCAAGGTGTAGGAACCTGGGACGAACACCTCGGTGCCGACCAGGAGCCCGTCGCGCAGGATGACGACCTGGAGGACTGCCGGCTGACCGCTCAACGTTCGATTCCCTCGTGGGTGGGGGATTGAGGCAGGAGGACTAGAGCTCGGAGTCGTAGACAACGCCGACGATTTCCTCGCGGAAGCTCTCGCGCTTCTTGATCATCGAGCGCTGCTTCAGTTCCTTCCGGTCGTAGAGGTAAACCGCGCCAGCGCTGTTGCGCTGGCCCTGAATCAGCCGGTCGTCGAAGTCAATGCGCGTTGGGCCGCGCTGCCCAGCCGGTGGCGCTGCCGACGCGGTCGCGGCCGGCGCGCCCGGAATGGAGGTGGCGGTGGGCGAAGTTGGGTCAAAAGCGGTGCGCAGCGCCTCGGTCGAGGGCGACGACTTGGCTGTCGCGGCAGAAGTGGCCTTTTTCGCGGAGGCGGTGCCCTTGGACGACTTTCCGGAGCTCCGGGAGGCCGTCGACTTGCTGGTTGTCCCTTTCGTCTTGGACGACGCCGCTTTGCTGGAAGACTTGGTTGACGACTTGGACGACGGCTTGCTCTTGCTCTTGCCGGTAGAAGACGTCTTGCTGGTGCTCTTCGACTTGGAGGGCGTCGTCTGCGTGCTGTCGGTGGCAGCCCGCACCGCAGAGGGCAGCGCGATGCAGCATGCAATCGTGACCAGACAGGCCACGACGCGTCGAACAGTTCGGCCTCGCATGGGAACTCCCCCAGCAAATCGCACGGCCTGCGCCCCTGTCAACGCGTCCAATCGCCGGATTCCCCTGAAAAATCCGTGTGTTGCCGGGTAGTCCATGTGTGGCGACGTGGTCCCCCGAGGAGAGCGGCCCCCTCGGGTCAGTCGGGCCAGGTGCCGTCTCCGTAACCAGCGTCTTGGGCGATCCCAGAAAAGCTTCCCTGCAACGTGAAGCCCCCACCGAAGCCGCCGTCGCTCACAAATGACATGGAGAAACTGCCTTGGGTGGTCTGGCCGACATTCCCGCCGTTGTCGAGTTCAAGAACCCCGAGGTAGACGTTGGCCAGTGGCTCGGGCGGTGATTGCGAAGCCAGGTGAAGGACCGACGTCCGCTGTTGCCCAGCGTCGTCTTCCCCCTCAAGCGGGTAATTCTTGCCTGACACAAAGTCCCATCCATCGAGCGCGACGCTCACGCGGGCCACCAGGTCAATCCCAACGCCACTGTAGTTGTAGTAGCTGACTTGGAAGGCGTCGTCGTTGCGGAGAACCTGCACACTGGAAACGTCCAGCGGAAACACTTCACTCATGCTCCCGCTCAATGAATTGCTGCCCATGCATCCCACGGCAGCGACCAAGGGTGTGGCCATAACGACAGCCAGGACCGACCTTCTCACGGGGGGTTCTCCACGGCGAGCTTCATCGCTCCCGTGGTCGGGTCGCGGTAGCCGATGACGAGACGGGTTGGGCTGGTGAGGTAAAGCATCTGCGTCTGCCACGCGCCCTGGTTGTCGACCGGTTCCGGGTACCAAATTCCGGCGTTGTACGGGCTGTGCGCCACTTGCAGCTGACGCTCCACAACCGGGCAGCTCAACTCGTTGTAGGCCGAGTTGCTGCTGCAAAAGTAATACGCCACCCAAGGGTCATGCGTGTCCGGGTTCAGTGCGACCGAGGAGAAGTAGCCGCCGCTGCCGCTCTGAAACACGGGCTGGAAGTCGGTCCAGTGGCCGTTGGTGACGCAACCCCAACCAGCGTCTGCATTGGGATTGCAGGTCTTGAAATAGGCGGCTCCGCTGCCACTGACGTCCGAGATGGAAACGGCGTAACCCACGCCTTGGCTGTCGTAGGCGATGGAAGGTCCGCTGGTCTCCTGCATGCTCTGCTCACCAGCTGGAAAATTTCCTGTGGTGCTGGTGTCGGCGCTGGTGAGGACCGTCATCGGGCAATTCCAGCTCCCTCCGTCCTGCTGCTCGAAGAAGAAGACGTCGGTCCCAGGGCTGTTGTATTCGTTGTTGCCGATGTCGCTGATGATGGCTGGATTGCCGTTGTACCCGAGGACGATGCTGCTGTGATTTCCATAAGCCGTACGGCCTGAGGTGTTGTTGGAAATGGAGCAGCCTCGGCTGACGCCCGGCTGAGTCGGTGAGAGGGACAACTGAATTCCCGGTTTCCCCCAGCCAAGCCCGAAATATTGCCAATTGCCTGGTTCTCCGAGAGCCAGGTCGAAGTTGGAGTTTTGGAAGTCGCCCGTCCCGGTCGAGCTTCCAAAGTGCACGTTGCGGACGGTGAAGAAGGTTTCCGGCCCGTCGACGAGGACCGCCGGGTAAAGACCGGTAATTGGCCCCTGAACGCACGAGCCATTGCCGCCACATGCAGTTCCGGCGGCGGCTGGGTCGGCGCCCGGCGCCGGTCCGTTATCCACGACGGCCACCTGCGTCCAGGTCCCCGGTGTGCCACCGCCAGCGAGGTTCCGGTACGACAGGACGCCCTGGTGCTGGTACCAATAGGCCTGGGTCGCGTCATAACCGGGGGCTGCAGTCCAACCGAGTAAGCCCACCACGGGCTGCCCGTTGTAATAGTCGAGACTCACTCCGACGAAGTTCTGGACCGGGTAGCTCCCACTCACCCGCTCAGGGCTGAAAGCGGGCGAATTCGTGGTCACAGACCATTCGGTGTAAAGGACGTCGTAGTTCAACAGGCTTGGGTCCGGGCGCGGCTTGTTGTCGGTTTGGTCGGCACTAAACTCAACGTACGCGATGCCGATATTTCCGTTCGGAGCCACGTGCATTTGAAAGAGGGGAATCGTCTCGTAGCCAGTCACCTGCGACTGGACGGCGCCACCATCCAAACTGACGACCCCGCCATCCACTGGCGGGGAGAAGGGAGTTGGGTCGACGACGAAGATGTTGAAGCGGCCCCCGTCGGGGACGCAGCTGGTGCACCCGCCGTCGAGGGGAATGACGCTGCCGGCGTTCCCAGTACAGGCGGCAGCGCCCAAGACACACACGAACAACATCAGCCATCCGACAGGACGCATGCAGCCTCCGGCAATCGAGCATTGTATTCTACCCTTGGACTGCCTGATTCCCTGCGTGAATCCCTCACGTCAGATGCGAGGAACACCTCCACCTATGTCGGACGACACGCCCCAGGACGAATTTTCTCGCCGGTCTTTCATTCAGCGTGTGAGTTTCTTCGGTGGCAGTATGGTTGTGCTCGGCTCTTGCTCGCCGGAGCCGGTGGCCGCCAAGCACGCCCAGCAACCGAGCGCCCTCACCACCTCGCACCTCACGCTGCTGGATGCCGAATATGAGGCCATGGCGGCGGCCTGCGAGCGCATGCTCCCCCGCGATGGGGACCCGGGTGCAGCTGACCTCGGCGTCCCGGGTTACCTGGACCGGGCACTTTCCGACCCGCGGATGAGCCACGTCAAAGAGGATTTCATTCGCGGACTCGAGGCGCTGATGCGCCGTGCCGAGCGGCAATTCGGTAAGCCTTTCCCGCAGCTCACCGCTGAGCAACAGGACACGCTTCTCACCGCCTTTAAGAACAGCGCCAAGGACACCGGGGAGGGGCACTGGTACGAGCTCCTCGTCGTCCTCACCATGGAGGGCGCCTTCTCGGACCCTTCCTACGGTGGAAACAAGGACCGAAAGGGCTGGGCCCTCATCGGCTTCGGAACCAGTGAGCCGCCTGCCGGCTACGACGGCCTGCACGCCCACCACAAGTGCGGGGGCTGAGCCAGCATGGCGCTTGCTCCAGTCGACGTCATCGTGGTGGGCAGCGGTGCCGGCGGCACACCGGCCGCGCTCCAATTGGCCCGTGCCGGCCTTCAAGTGGTCCTCCTCGAGAAGGGCAGGGACTACAAAGTCAGTGAGTACGTCCACGACGAAGTGGGGATGACTCGGCGGACTTTTTTCATGCCAGTGCCATGGGAAGAACCCCATTTGTACCGCACCACTCCGAACGGGAAGTTCTCACGCAGCAACGTGGCCTGGACGGCCAATTGCGTGGGCGGCGGGACGGTGCACATGAGCGGCTTTTTCTATCGCTTCAAGCCGATGGACTTCCGAGTGCGCTCGCTCTTCGGGCCCATCCCCGGAAGCACGGTGGAGGACTGGCCGATTTCCTACGCTGACCTCGAGCCCTACTACACGCTGGCCGAGGAAGAAATTGGAGTGAGCGGCGTCACCGTCCCCCATCCGTTCGCCGAACCGCGGAGCAAGCCGTACCCACTTCCGCCGCTGCGAGAGCATCCCATTGCGAATGAAATCGACCGCGCCGCGAAGAGCCTCGGACTGCATGCCAGTCCGACCGCGCGGGCCATCCTCAGTCGCAGTTACCGGGGCCGCTCACCTTGCGCCTACTGCGCACTGTGTGGCTCCTACGGCTGCGAAGTCGATGCCAAGTCCAGCACCCAGGCTTCGCTGGTGCCGGCCATGCTTGCCACGGGGAAGGCCGAACTGCGCAGCTGCTGTATGGCGAAGGAAGTCACGGTCGGCCCTGACGGCCGCGCCCGAAGTGTCGTCTACCAGGATGAACATGGAGTCAACCAGGAGCAGCCGGCGAAGCTGGTCATCCTCGCTTGCACCGCGGTGGAAACTGCTCGGCTGTTGCTCAACTCGCGCTCGGCACGGTTCCCAAACGGCCTCGCCAATGGGTCCGGGTTGGTTGGGAAAAACCTGATGTTCAGTGGATTCGGTCGCTCTCGCGCAACCTTCCGCATCGCCAAGCGAAAGGCCAGCTGGCCGTGGCTGGATGACTCGGCGCCCTTCGTGCAACGGAGTGTCCAGGACTTCTACGCGATGCCCAACGACAAGGAAGGCTTTCGCAAGGGCGGCACCCTCGGATTCTTATGGGAACACCCCAACCCCATTGCTGCCGCCAGTGACTTGGCCAGCACCGGCGAGAAGGGCGTCTTCGGCCTGGCGCTGAAAGACAAACTCCGCGCCTACCGGGACAGCAAGATGCTGCAGTTCGAGACCTACGCCGAGTACTTGCCCAACCCCAACACCTCGGTGACGGTCGACCCGAGCGTCACCGACAAATACGGCCTGCCCGTGGCAGCCATCACCACCGTCCGGCATCCGGTGGACTTCAAGGTGGTGCGCTTTTTGGTTGAGCGGGGCGAGGAGATTCTCCGTGCGATGGACCCGGACGAGGTGACCCGCCTCAACCAGTACGGTGAGACGACCATCCTCCAGGCTGGCACCTGTCGTTTTGGCCGGGACGCGGCGTCGAGCGTTTTGGACCCGGAGTGTCGCGCGCACGAGGTTCCCAATCTTTATGTGGTCGATGGCAGCTTCATGCCCACCAGCGGTGGTGTGCCCCTGACGCTGACCATCATCGCCAACGCCTACCGAGTGGCGGACCGGTTGTCGCGTCGACTGAAGCGCGATGGGAGCAGCGCCCTCAAGGGCTAGGCGGGGAAACCCCCCAAGGGGGAGGCTGCAGGCCGTTGGCCTTCGGACTTGCTTGGCCACCCAACAGACGGCTGGTACCTTCCTGGGTGTGCAGCTCCGCGCACAAGCCTTCGTACTGGTTCTACTCAGCCTGGCGGGCTGTGGGGCGGCGTCCCCGCCCGATGCCCCCACGCTGCAACTTCCCTTCACCAGCAGCCCCGAAGCCCCTGTCTTCTTCAACGAGGCCCAAGGTGTCACTGTCGGGACGACGGGATATTTCGCATTCGGCGCGCTGAATGCCGGCACCGAGAGTCTCGCGGTGCAGACGGTGGTCTACGGTGGGGACCCGGCGATGGCGCTCGAGGCATTCGCCCAGCCACTGCCGGCGTCGCTGAGCTTCAACCAGGAATTCCTGGTCCCGCTGGTTTGTACGCCGCCCGCCTTGGCCAACTACGCCGGCACGGTGACCATCACCAGCAACGCCGTCAACTCTCCGGTCGCCGTGGTGTACCTGACCTGCGTCGGCATGCCCCCGGTTCAGTCATTCAGCGGCGTGACGTCCACCTTGAGTAGGTAATAGGCGGCGGTGGTGGACTGGTACGTCACCAGGTGGTCTCCAGCAACCAGTTGCGCGCTTCGCGCGAAGACCCCGAGGGACTGCGATTCCTCAGCCACCGTCTGGCCGGGCACATCGACGCTGACGGTCCCGACACAACCTGGCTCGTAAAAGACAATGGAGAAGGTGCCGCCAGCTGCAGTGAGGTTGGAGAAAAGAAAGCTGAGTGTGACATTGCTGCTGTCGGCGAGCGTTTGGACAATAATGTTACCCTGACCCGGAAGGTTGCCCTCGGTGTAGCTCTCTGGGCCGAGGATGCAGCTGCCGTAGCCGTCACAAATCGGCCAGCTGCTGTTGCAGGGGTCGAGGACTCTGGCCCCGATGAAGTCGTCCGTCGGGCTGCTGCAACCGTACAGCACCCACACCAGCGGCAGAAGGACCACCCAAGTCAGTGCCTGGCGAGCACTCGACCGGGCTGGTAGCGTTTCACCTATGCACATGCGCGTTTTCGTCTTCTCCTCGCTGTCTGCCCTCATCGCAGCAGCCTTCGCCTGCGGTACCAATTCTGTCCCGGCTCTGCCCACCGCCCAGCCATCCATCCAGGGCACCCAGTCGACTCCGGCTCCGTTCACCAACGTCAACGGTGGAGAAGACGTGCTCATTGGAGAGTCGGCCTTTCTTAGCTTTACAGTTCAAAACATCGGTTCTCAAGGGATGGTGGTGAGCAGTGTCACCTACACCGGGGATCCGGCCATCACGCTGATGCCCGGGGTTACACCCTCGATGCTGCCGGCCACCATTGCCTACGACCAAAACCTGGTGGTGGAGATGACCTGCACGCCTGTCGTCACGACCCCAGAGATGAAGGAGACGTACAACGGAAGCGTGAACATCAAGAGCAATGCCTCCAACCTGCCTGACCTGACCATTTACGTTCAGTGCATTGGTCTTCCGATACTTCCGGACGGTGGCATTCCTGACGGCGGATGAAATGCATCAATTGCCGGTCAAGTCACAGGTGGCCGGACAACTGGTCATCCCACCCGCGGCGTTGGTGAACGTGTAGGGGTAGGGTCCGTACGACTCAGTCACGACGTAAGGCACCAGGTCCCAGGACGTTCGGTTCAACGGGAAAATGCTCATCAAGAAATAGCTGGTGCCTGCGGCGTTGACAAAGTCCGGCTGGAAGCAAAAACAACCATACGGTGTCACGGTGGTGGTGGTGATGCCGCCGTCGGTGGTCTGGGTGTAGACGAGCTGATCCGGAATGACGCTCGCATTGGGGTTCCACCAGGAGTCTAACGGCTTGGGGTTGTAGGCGATTCCCGGACCGCTGTTGCTGGTGACCATCGCGTAGCAGGGAGGAGCTCCGGTCCCGGCGTCCGGAGAGGTGTCACAGAAGGAGAGAGTGAACCCCAAGTCGTAGTCCGGGTTGATGCCATCCGCGGAGGGAACGGTCCAGGAGATTTCCCAGGCCTGCTGCGCGGCGAAGGGGAGCGCGACCTGGTAGGTGTCGGTGTCGTTGCCTCGACCATCGAAGTCGTCGGGCCCGACGATGACGTCGTTCGGAGGTTGCATGTTTGGATTGTTTGGATTGGGTTCCCCCACACCAAAGCTGAGGTAGACGGGGACGCCGACAATCGGGCCGCCAGGGGCTGGCGGAAGGGTCGAGGGCCGGATTGGGTCGGGGATGCCTTCGAGCGAGTCCGGCTCTGCGAGGTACTCGAAAAGAATCGTGTAATCCCGGTCGTCTGCCCAATGGCCGTCGTTTTGCTGGAGGTCGCCATTTGGTTGCAGGAAGAAGTAGTAGGTCACCGGCGAGGCGTGCGGCGGGACTTGGAGCACGGACTCGAAGTTGACCAAGTTGAGAAGCGGTGGGGGAGGAGCGTTGGGAAGGGCTTCCTCACGGTACGACTCCAAACACTTCGGCGGAATCTCGCCACATGCGCCGTGCGCAATATTCCACGACGTGGAACCACCGGGGAGGGTGATGCTGTCTAAGCAGATGCCGGCGTCTGGCGCGGTGCAACTGGGGACATCGGGCGTCACCGTGTACACAAACAAATCGCGGCTCGGCGGCGTCGGGAGTGGCGGGAACCGGCCCGCGCTCTGGTTGGGCGTCAGCTTGTAATGCAACAGCCCAAGCCCGGGGTCTGCGGCCAGCGTGATGGAATACCAGTCCTGGTCCGCGACATAACTTGTGCGGCCGGTCACCATCGCATTACCGCCCAGGGCCAGCGCGGCCCCGCCGTTGACCGGGTACGCGTACGCAAAGCTGTTGTTGTAGTTCGGCGCCGTCCCTTCAGTCGGGTCCTGCAAGGGAACGACAATCACCTTCAGCTGGTATTTGTACGTCAAGCTGCCAGGGATGGCACCGACGGTGGTCGAGTCGCGGTAGCCATCGACCTGGATGTAGTAGGGGCCGGTCTGCTGAAGAAGAATGGCGGTGCCGATGGACACAGCATTGGCCGAAAATTGCGACCCAGCCTGGGCTGCTCCGGTGGAGACCTGTGTCACCCCGTCGGGTCCGTAAATATTGTACTGGAGCCGGTACGGGTGGGGTGGAGGCGAGGGTGACGACGGGTCCTGGGACAGCTCGAGCCAGAGGACGTAATTCGCTCCCGGGGATTGAACGACGAAGTAGTCGAGGTCGCCGGGAGTCGCCAGGTACCCGCCACTCTGGCCGCTCGCCACACCGCCGGTGGTGGTGAGCGTAATCGGCGTCGCGGTCGCGGGGGTGTCGTTCGGCTCATTGACGTCCGGGTCGTTCAGCATGTCGAGCCAGACGCTGAATTCGTGTTTGGGGTCGACTCCAGTTTCAGTGTTGTCCTCCAGGACGACAATCAGGCTGGTGTCGGACTCGGTGTATCGAAAGGTGGTGTCCATCGGAACTGGGCAACTTTGCCCATGCAAATCCGAAGCGGTGGTGATGCTGGTCTCTCCATCCTGCTTCACGACGTTGAGCGTCAGGTTGACGGCAGTGTTGAAATTGACGTCCTGACAATTGGGAAGCAGCGAGGGGATGTTACCACCGTCGCCGCCGTAGGGACTGCCATCGGCATACGGTGGCGGGTCCCAGCCAGCATCTGCGTCGGCGGGTGGGAAGTATCCGGCGATGATGTGACCAATGCTTCCCGCGTCCAAGGCCCCAACTTTTGCGCCATACCAATACTGCTCCTGGGGATAGGCGATGTAATTCTGCGTCCACACGCCCAGCGTCAGCTGGCAGGCTGGATTGTTGAGTGCCGCGTCGGCGGAGGTACAGACGGTGGGCGGAAGGGTATTCCCCAGGGGCAGAGAGCTGACGTTGCCTGTGCAGGCGCTCAGCGAAGAGAGAGACAGAAGCACCAGGCCGATTCCCGTCGGACTGCCCCGGCGGTGGTGTCTCCTCCGGGCGGTTGGAATCTCGCCCCGCCCGGTCACGGGCCCGCGTCCGCAGGAAAGGCGGCAACGCAGCCGTTTTGAAAATCCGAAGGTTCGACCGTGATGACTCCGTCCACGGGAAGCTTGATGCCGCCCACCGGATAGCGGGCCACGCGGACGCCGTGGTACGAGGTCACGATAGGTCGGGCGCTCGGATTGTCCGTTGGCACCTGCGTGACGGTGAGGAGCAAGGAATTCCAGCCGGGCCCCCAGCCGGTGCCCCCGTCAGCGAAGAGGAAGCCACCGTCCGCCTGAAAGGCCACGCCCCCATCCGGCAGATTCATCCCGCCGTCGGGGCGGTAGGCGATGGTTGGGGCAAGCGCAATGTTGTCGACCCGCACGTGGTAACACTGGCGGCCATTCAAGTCGACCGGGCCATCGGTCTCGATGGTGTAGCGGTACCCGTTGTCGGTGACCAGCTGCGAGTCGGCGACCACTGGGTTCATGTGCAGGTGGACCTCTTGGTCGTTAATCAGGCCATCCCCGTCCGGGTCCTCGGTCATGTCGGGAGAAGCCGGCTGAGTCCCAATCTGCCATTCCACTCCGTCAGGGACCCCGTCGCTGTCCGAGTCTTGAATTTGCGAATTTGTGCCGATGACCTGCTCGTCACAATCCGTCAGTAAGTCGCAGTCCGAATCGACACCGTGGAGGGCGGCTGGACAGCCCGGGTCGGCAACCAGGGGATTGAAGCTTGCGCCGCGCGCCGCGAAATACACCTCCACGCCGTCGCTGAATCCATCGCCGTCGGTGTCGGGATTGTTGGGGTCGGTGCCGAGCTTAATTTCCTGAGCGTCGGTCAGCCCGTCGCCGTCCGAGTCTGCTGCGTCGGTCGGGCCACCATCCCAATTGGGCGGTGCCGCGGGGCTTTCCACAGGGGCGTTCAGGTTGGTGGCCATGACGTCCTTGATGACGTAGGCCTGCCGTACGGCGCCCAGGCTGAAATTGAGGAAATTCACCGGTTCGTGGTTCTCGAAGTCTCGGAAATTGCCTCCCCCGTAAAAGGCCATCTGCTTCAGGAGCTCTGCATCCTGATTGATGATGAGCAGTGGGCAGCCGCCGTCGCCGCTCAAGTCGCAGAGGCTACTGGGCGGGATGGTGGGGTCAAAGACATGGACGGTGTTGAGCTGAACGTTGTCGACGAGGATGGACAGCTGCCGGATGCTGGTCACCGAGGTTCCGGGCGGTAGCAGCTGGGCATTCTGATTGAAGGTCGGGGCACCGTCCGAAAGAAAGATGATGGAGTAGCGGCCCGGAGCAGTCCCCCCGAACCCGCCATCGGCCACCCCGACCTGCGCCGCGGAGATGTCGGTACTGACGACTGTATAGACCTCCGCCAGGGCTTTGACGAAGTCAGTCGAGTCGCGATTGGGGTCGGGGCTGGTGTAATTGAGAATCTTATCCACCAAGACGTTGTAGTCAGCTTGGCTGTAGGTGATGAGTTGCTCGAACTCCGCGAGGCCGCTCTTGGTCAAAAAAGCGGTCGTGCTACCAGCGAAGAGCATCACCGCGAAGTAAATCTCCGGGTCTTGCGGGAGTGAGTTCAAGAGTTGCACCACGGCGAGGGCCCGTGTTCCGTCGGGGTCCGTGACACGCATCGACTGGGAGGCGTCGAGAACGAAGAGAATCTTGATTGGGTCGATGACGTCGTTGGCGCCGTAGGTGCAGAAATGGCCGTCGATGGCCACCGTACGGTCGACCGGAAGTACTGTCAGAACTTCCTGGTCGTACAGATAGCTGTTGGTGCAAGCAGCGGCCACCAGAATGCCGGCGGTGGCGAGCGAGACGACAATGGAACGCCCCCCGCTGGTCATGGAGGCGCGATACCCACACACCGATTGGGATTGCCTTGATATTGGCTCGGATAAATCAACTGACTCGGTGGATAAAAATTGGCGTCGTTGATGGTGAGGCTGGGACCTGCCGGCACACGCACCCCAGTGGCCCCACCAAGCGCTGGGGAGTATTGGGCCCAAGCGCAGGCAACCTTCCACACGCCGTAGTCGGTTGCGACGGCACTCTCCGGTGCCTCGTCGAACCACACCTTGAAGAGGTTGAACCCCTCCACGGCGCTGACATTGTCAGGGGGAGTGACCAGCTGGATGTTACTCACCGAGTAATCGTAGCAGACGCTGTTGTCCGCTTGGACAGTGGCCACAAAGGTGTATTGCATGGCGGTCGAGTCGTACAAAGCGCGGTCAGGTGTGGAAGGGTCGGTGCCGCCGCGGATTTCGTCGATGTCGCTGATGCCGTCGGAGTCGGTGTCCTTGCCCACGTTGGTGACCAGCGGGTCCAAGCCATAACGGACCTCAATTCCGTCGGGAATGCCGTCCGAGTCCGAGTCGACGATGTTGGGATGCGTTCCGAGATAGGCCTCCTCCCAGCTGGTCAGGCCATCCCCGTCGGTGTCGGTGAAGGAGACGCACCCGAGCGTCGCGGTGCGCGTGGGATCGCACCCCCGCAGGTCCTTGACCGGGTTGCCTGGGATGAAGCCGTCCGACTGGTGGAGCACTTCGAATCGGTCGCTGAACCCGTCCTGGTTGCTGTCTAGAACATAGGGGCTGAGGACTGAGCCGGGGTAGAGATAGGCCTGGTCGGCGCTATCAATGAGACCGTCCCCGTCGCTGTCCACCGCTCGCATCGTCACCGCGGGCTCGCTGCGCAGCGCCTGGACGATGAGATTCTTCACCACGTTGCGGGAAGCGAGGGAGCTGTAGTCCAGAGCTCCGAGCCCCAAGTCCTGAATGTCGCCGTCGATAAACTCTTGGTAGACGCCGTTGCCTCGCAGCGCCACTTGGGTCAGCAGCCACTGAGCAACCTGGTGGGCGGCTGCCGGATACTGGGCCACCGGCGTGTTGGGGTACACGCCGTAGATGTCCTCGCAGATTGTTCCGCAGGCTTGCACTGCCGCCTGATTGAAGAGCAGGACGGTATCCAGTCGAATGTCGCCCAGGTTGTAGGTCGACTTGAGGCTCATCAGCTGGTCGACGTAGCTGAAGATTTGGTAGTTCTGGTTGCGGTCCGTTCCCACCACGAAGCCGTTGATGGCGTCGGGTCCGGTTGAACCTGCGACGTTGCAGAAGTCGGGGTCTTCGTCCTGCCAGATGAGATAGGGGTGCTGGGGGTCAGCATATTCCGGCAGATTGTCGTTTGCGGCGCAGCGAGGATATGGCGTCCCATCGGTGAGCCACACCACGACGTAACGGGTCCGCGGCAGAAGCTCCGGATTGCTTTGGTAGGTCGCCGCCACATCGGCGGCGATCACACTGTAGGCGTAGGACAGCGCTCCCTGGTCATCCGTTCCCTTTCCCAGCTGACCTTGAAGCGCGCTGAGGTAACCGGTCAGCCCAAACGGCGTCACGAAGCCTGGAACCGACCCCGCGACGGGGTAGGGGTTTTGAACGTTGGTCGAGTACGGGACGATGGAGATGCTGATGTTTGCGCCCTGGTTGGTAATCTCGTTTTGAAACTGCGTGAGGAGAGACTCGATGGCCCGCACCCGCGCCGGCGTCGTCAGGTTCGCCGGGACGATGCCCAACTGGACGAGCTCTTCGCAGAGGCCAGCCGCACCCTGACTGCCGGGCGGGTCGGAGATGCACATCGACCCGGATTGGTCGACCAAGAAGAGGACTTTGACTGGAAAGCCGTTCGGGTTCGGCGGCTGGGTGCAGACCCGGCCAGTGAGTGTCAGCTGGTTGTCGAGCGTGGTGGCAGGGCCGCCCGGCTTCTCCAGCGCGGCATTGGTACAAGACGACAACACCACGGCGACCGACAGGGTCGCCGTGGTGAGCACTGCGGAGGATTTCAAATTCACGGCTCCATCACGTCCTTCTGGGGTGAAGAGAAACCCCCCGAGCCGCAGTCGCTGAAGACTACTTCCGACGGCGACGCGCCAGCAGGCCGAGAGCGACCAGCGCCATGCCTGCGACCGGAGCCCCAAACGGAAGCGCGCTGCAGCCGGTGGCTGCGCTGGTGCCTTGACCCACGTTCACCGTGAGGTCCGCGCTTGCTTGGTTGGAGTTGGGGTACACCCTGTCGGCTTCCACGAGGGTGGCCGTCAGGTGAAGCACGTAGGTGCCTTGCTGGTCCGGCACGAAGCTCGGAACCGAGCCATTCGGGTAGGCGTACAGCCAGCTGCGGCTGGCGGTGGCGACGCCGCTCGGCTGACCCACTGCGGCAGAACTGCCGGAGGGGGCGCTCTTGACGTTCCACACGAAGTTCATCGCCGCGTTGTTGCGGTTCGCGAACAGCGGAGGACGAATCTTCTCACCGGTATTGGCCGTCATGTGACCGCCAGCGCTCACGCTGAAGGCAGCGTTCGGGTCGAGGCACGCGGCCTTGTCCGAGGGGTCGACCACCACGCAGTACACCGGGTCGCAGGCATCGCCGATGCCGTCGCCGTCGCTGTCCAGCTGGTTGGGGTTGTAGACCTTCGGGCAGTTGTCCTTCCAGTTCAGAACGCCGTCACCGTCCATGTCCGGATCGCAGGCGTCGCCGATGCCGTTGTGGTTGATGTCCGACTGGTCTGGGTTGGGAACGGTCGGGCAGTTGTCGACGCTGTCGTCAATGCCGTCCTTGTCGGTGTCCACGCTGCACACCACGCCGGCCGGCAGGTTGCTCGGCGGATTGGGGTTGGTGGCCTTGTTGCAGCTCCCCGCGTTCGGGTACAGCGGGCAGTTGTCGGTTGCGTTCGGGCAGCCGTCGCCGTCGATGTCATCGTTGCAGGCATCGCCGAGGCCCAGCGCTCCACCGAGGGCCGTCCCCGGGCCGTAAATGGCAGGGTAAGAAATCTTCTGGTCGGGGTTGATTCTGCGCGGGCAGTTGTCCTGCGCGTTGGGAATCCCGTCGCCGTCGATGTCCGGGTCGCAGGCATCACCAATGCCGTTGCCGTTCTGGTCCAACTGGTCCGGGTTCGGCACCGTCGGGCAGTTGTCGCAGGCATCGCCCACGCCGTCGCCGTCCGTGTCCTTCTGGTCGGGGTTGGCGACAAACGGGCAGTTGTCATAGCCGTCCGGAATGCCGTCACCGTCGGAGTCGTCGGTGTACGACAGCGTCTTGCCGTCGTCGGTGTAGCTCACCCACACCGAGCAACCGCAGCTACAGCCGCAGCCGCCTCCCTCTTCCGCAGGGGCGCCACATTGCGTCCCAAGACACTCCGGGTTGTTGCTTTGCTGGGCAAGCGCAGGTACCGCCCAGAACAGCGACGCGCCAAGAGCCAATATCCAAGCGTTACGTGCGTTCGTCATTGCTGCTCCTTTCGGCAAGCAGCGAAGCAAGAATGGTTCCGTCGTCATGCGTATGGTGTTCTCTAGGAAATTCATGGGCTTTCATTGACCGTGGAGCCCTCCGAGCGGGGAGTGTGGGGTTCAGACCCGAGGCCTTGTGGGGGGAAGACCCCACACCCTCAGGGGCCTTCATTGACCCACCACAAAGTCGCTGTCTTGAAAGGAAATGACACCCTTGGGCGTCTTGGTGCTCGGCGGGTTGAAGTTCACTTGCTGCGTCAGCACCGAGGCAATTCCAACGTCGTTCGGATCATTTTGACGGCCGGATTGCAAATACAAATAGATTTCGTTGTTTCCGGCCGCAATCGGCGTCAGCGGCTTGTTGGGAAGCGACAGGGTGCGGACCAGGGAGATGTTGTCGACGCGGATCGAGTAACAGGGGCGCCCATCGGGCGTCGGCGCCGCGGCGGAAACGGTGTACTGGTAGCCGCGGTCCGCTTGGTACGCCTGGTCTTGGCTCTCCGGGTCAGAGTGTTTCGTCACCTCATCGGCGTTGGTCGTGCCGTCACGGTCGTCGTCCTGGAGTGCCTCCGGGACGAGCGGATTGGTCTGCGACATGAATTCGATGAAGTCGCTTAAGCCGTCACCATCGGTGTCGGCCACGCAGGCATCGGTGCCGAGGACGCGCTCCTCGCAGTCGTTGAGCATGTCCTGATCGGTATCCAAGCTCGAGTTGCATCCGGTCACCAGGTTGGGAGTGAGCGGATCAAGGCCCATCTTCACTTCGACCCCATCCCCGAGGCCATCGCCGTCCGTGTCATAGAGGAGGGGGTTGGTTCCGATGCTACGTTCATAGTCGTCGGACAGACCATCTCCGTCCGAATCAATCAGCTGCTCTCCTCCCCGGGCCATCGCGTTGCGGTTGAAGGCGAAAAATCGCTTGAGGGCGAGCTGGCCCTGGAGCGAGGAGAGGTTGACCCGTGAGAGCACGGTGTCGATGGTGGCGCTGGTGGCCACTTCCGGTTGGCTGCCTCCGACGGCAGCAATGGCCGGGTTGATGATGTTCACCAGGTCGATGTTGGGATCTGGTTGGTTGGACGGAATATCGGTGATGTAAATCGGCTGCACGGTGACGCTTCCAGCAGAGTACTGCTGCTGCAGCGCGGTGATTTGGCTGGTCTGCGCCTGGAGATAGCAGGCAGCGCATTGGGAGGGATTGGGCAGCGCAAAACAGGGCGAGTTTGAGATGCCGGCGTAGATGTCAGGGAACTCGCAACTGGTATCGACCGAAGCTTCCAGCAGGACGACCACGTAGCGCGTCCGGTTGACCGTTCCGCGGCAGCTGGTCTGCATGTCTCCGGAAATCAGACTGTCGGCAAGGTTGAGGGCCGAGGCGATGCTCACCGGCCCGCTCTCCTGAAAGGTTCCGTATTGGGACAACGCCCCCTGCAGGGTGACCGCATCGGTGAAGCCAGTGAAGCCCTGCGCTGTGACGTGGTAGACCATGAAGGCGAAGCTGGTGCTCGTCGGTTGGAGCCCCGCCACCGTTGCGATGGCTGTCAGGGTGTTGGAGCTGATGGCTCCGGTGACGGTGGTCGCTCCGCCTTCCATGGCGAAGACGACTTTCACCGGAAAGGCCGAGCCGGTCGCCAGCGGGACGCACACCGTGCCTTCGAAGGCCGTTCGGTCCGGTCCGGGAACACCACCGCCTTGCAACGTATAGACGCCTGCGTCGGTGCAGCCGAAGGCCCCTCCCAGGAGCGTTGCAAGCAGAAACCTAGAACCGCGTCGCATCGTTTTCAGGGCCTTTGCTCTTCCTCCGTCCGCCTCACCGACTCGCTCAAGCCAGCGGCGCGAAGGCGCGCGGACATCGCACGAGTCTACAGCGTCATCAAGTAGGCAAGGAGGTCGTCACGCTCGCTTGCTGTCAGTTCGACGTTGGGCGCGGGTGAGTGTTTGTAGTTTTCCAAGACGTCGCGCAGCACGAAGCGGTTGCTGACATGTAATTTTCCAACTGCATCTGCGCGGAGCCCTGCGGCTCCGGTGCTGAGCATCGGGAAAACGTCCCAAGCTCCAATCAGTGCGGGCGCCGCCATTCCGACGTACGTGCCGTCCTGCATCTCCGGACGCAGCGGGAACAGATGGGGCGTCGGGACGTCGAGGTATTGACCGCGGGTGCGGACCGTCTGGTCAAGGGTGAAATAGGGAGCAGGGTGGCAACCTGCGCACCCCGTCTTCCCCTCGAAGAGAGCGAGTCCCGTGCGCGCATCGCCGCGGCGCCCGTCCGGAAGCTCGACCTCGCGGGGAGGCGCGCCGTCCTGGCCGACGAAGGGGTTGGGGAGGAGGGATAAACTGCGGGTGAACAGCGCCAGACGCCGGACCTCGTCTGCGGTGAGACGCGGGTTGAAGTAACGGTTTCGGTTCCCGACGGTGATGACCGTCTGTTCCAGACTAAAGGTGCTGGCCGGCGTGAAGTAGGGCGGCGTCTCGCGGGCGCCGCGGACGGTTGGGCTTCGGTAGATGCGCAACGGCCGCGTCTTCTCGAAGAGGACGCCTTCGTCGTGGCCCTCCAGGTGACAGGCATCGCAGGACATCGCCGAGTGGCCCATGTCCGTGAAGTAGAGGACTTGGCCGAGCCGTCGCTCGCCCTGCGCCCGCACGTCGAGCAGGGTGAGTTGCCGGCGCAGGCTGGCCTTGCCTTGACGCGCGCCGGCGACGTCCAACTCGGCCAGTGTCCCGGTAAAGCGGTCGAGCACCCACAACGTGGCGCCGTCCGGCGAAAGCGCCAGTGCCTGTGGTCCGGAATGCAGTTCCACTCCTGCTCGGCCTTGAATGGAGTAGTCCTCCGCCGGCCGTGCGGTGGGGAAGCCCACCGGGGGTGGCACCGCAACGCTAAAGAGTGCAGCTGCTCGGGCCGAAGCGTCGTCTCGGCTGAGGGCGATGGCGTCCAGTCCACGAACCAGCCCGGTGCCAATGTCGGCGACGTAAAGCACGCCGCGTGCATCGTCGAGTGCGAGGCCCTGGGGGATGCCCCAGCCAAAGCCGAGGTGCCGCTCAAAGACGCCTTTGGCGACGTCCACCACCCCGACGCCGCCATTCATCGAGACTTCCATCCGCTGCGGGTTGGGGCCGATGTTCGGTCCAATGGACGTCACGTAGAGGCGCTGCAGTCTGGGCGACCACGCAAGGCCGCGAGGCGCTTTGCCTCCCATGATGTATTGGGAAAAAGCCTCCGTATGGCCGCCGACAATGGGGGTCCCTGGGCCTGGAGCAATGGCTGGGGCCACGGTGCCCGTGCCAAGGGACACGGCCTGGAGTTCTCCCGACTGCTGGCTGCCCACCACCAGCACGTCGCCCGCCAGGGCAAGCGCCTTGGGGTTGGGGGCAACTTGAGCGCGCCAGCGGACGGTGCCATCTGCCAGTGACAGCGCGACGACGCTGTCGGTGGCGTGCTCGCTGACCAGCGCGAGCCCACGGGCCGCGTCGACCACCACGCCGGTGGCGTACGCCGGGGCGGCCAGCGACCGAAGGCGCGCACCCGTCCGTCCGTCGCACAGCCAAAGCTCCGGAAGGAAGGCATGTGCCACGGCCAGCCACTGCTGGCCCGCGGCAGCCCAGGTGGCGAGTGCCGATGGCCCGTCCCCTCCGGGGACGATGACGACCGAGCCAGCCGCCGGGTCCACGCCCACCAACTCGTCGGTGGTGGAGGAGGCTGCCCAGACCCGCGTCCCATCCGGCGTCGCTGCCAAGGAGGTGAGGTCCGGAAAACCGCGGTCATTGATGAGGTGCAGCAAAACCTGCGCGGCTCCGCGCCTCTGCGACGACAGCTCGAGGTGCACGTCCACTTCCACCGTCGCCGGGGGGAGGAGGAGGTCCCCCGGCAGACGGGCGTAGGCGTGGCGCTCGTCCAGCACGGTCACCGGAAGCGTCCTTGAGAAAGGCGGTCCCAAGGACAACGTCATCCCCTGGTAAAAGTGGTCACCCACCAGGGCGAGCGGCTGGGACGTCTGGTTACTCACTTGCCGAGGACCAACGTCGCGCAGCTCGGGGCCGGGTCCGCGCCGGTGCAGGTAGAACTCAGCAGCGCCGAGGACAGCGACCGCGACGACGGCGGCAAGCAGTGTCGAGCGCTGCCACTTCATTCTGAGTCGGACTGGACCAGGCCGTACTTGTGAAGGAGGGAGTAAAGGTGCTTGCGGTCGAGCTCGGCTTCGCGCGCCGCTTTGGCGACGTTGCCTTTGGCTCGGGCCAGCAGTCGCGTCAGGTATTCCCGCTCGAAGGCTCGGACCAACTCCTCTTTGGACTCCTTGAAGGGACCGGTATAGCCGGCGGGAAGGCTGTCAGCGTTGGCCGGTGGCGGCTGGGCGAATTCGCGCAGCAGCGAGCTGGAGGTGAGCTCCGGCATCTCCACCATGTGCCGAGCGCGTTCCAGGGCGTTGCGCAATTCCCGGACGTTGCCCGGCCAGGTGTGGGCGGTGAATTGGTCTCGCACGCCCTGCGGGAGCCTCTCCCAAAGCGACTCTCCGGCGAAGGCGTCGACGAGGAGCGGGATGTCCTCTTTGCGGTCGCGCAGCGGCGGGAGTGTGACGGTGAAGACCGACAGCCGGAAGTACAGGTCCTCGCGAAAGCGGCCAGCCTGCGTTTCCGCCCACAGGTCCTTCTTGCTGGCAGCGACGATGCGGGCATCGAAGGCCACTGGCGTGCCCGAAGCTCCAAGCCGACGGAACTCGCGGTCTTCGATGGCGCGCAGCAGCTTGGGCTGGAGGTCCATCCCCAGGTCGTCGATTTCATCGAGAAACAGGGTCCCGTTGTTGGCGCGCTCCAGGCACCCGACGCGCTGAGCCACCGCGCCCGTGAAGGCGCCCTTCTCATGGCCGAACAATTCGCTCTCGATGAGACTGTCGCTGACTGCGGCGCAGTCGAAGATGACCAGCGGTCCGGCCTTTCGCGGGCTGAGTTGGTGGACGCCTTTGGCCACCACCCCCTTGCCGCTCCCCGTCTCCCCCACCAACAGCAGTGTCGAGTCGGTGGGGGCAATCCGTTTGAGGAGGGCAAAAATCTGGCGCATCGGCAGGCTTTTCCCGACCAGCTCTCCCAGACGGTCCTCGCTGATGGGGGCGATGCGCACCGGCTGCAATGTGGATTGGAACCGAAGCTGCACGTCGCCCAACTCCAGCAGCTGACCTGGCTTGAGGTAGGCCTCCCGCACTTGGGCGCCGTCGATGAAGGTGCCGTTGGTGGAGGCCAAGTCCTGGACGAGAAAGCGGTCGCCCTGGCGGCGAATGATGAGGTGGTTTCGGCTCACCGTGGGCGAGTCGATGACGACATCGCTGTCCGGGGCTTTGCCGATTTTCAACGTCTCGGTCCGCAACGGAAAGGACTGCCCGGCCTGCTCGGTGTTCACCAGCACCAGGTGAAAATCTTGAAATCCCAGTCGTTCCCCAACGGCAGACCGGCTCCCAAGGACGGTGTGCGCCGGGATGGTGGGGTTCGGTGCGGTGGTGCTCATTGGGGGGTCGACTCCACATTCTACGGGCTCTCACGCCGACCGCCACGGCTTCCAGAGGGTGAGAGTCTCTCCCACGTCGGCTCCACCTGGCGGCCAAGAGCGTGCTAGGGACCCGGGCGCGAGGAAGCTTCCATGAAACGCGGAGAAGGCCGCCGAAGGGTGTTGTCGCTGGTGAGCGACGTGGATGCCGATGTCGGCCGTTACGCCGAGCACTTGCCTCCGGCCTCGGGCGAAGTCCTGGTCCTCGGAAGCGCCGATGGGCGGGTGGTGCGAGCCTTGGTGAAGCGCGGCGCCCAAGTCACAGCCGTCGACCCCAGCCTCCGCATGGTGGCGCGAGCGGAGGAAGCCCGGAGCGAGCTTTCTCCAGAGGCGCAGGGAAGGTGGCAGTTGATGCGGGCGGACCTGCGCTCTCTTCGGCTGCCGCGGCGCTTTGGGGCGGTGTTTGCCCCGCAGAATGCGGTTGCACTGATGGCCAGCCGGGCCGATTTGGAAGCTCTCTTCGCCTCCGCGGCGGCACACCTCGGCCCTGAAGCGCCTTTCGTCTTTGACCTGGCCCTTCCCCCTCCGCGCTACCTGGCCCTGGAGGAGGAAGGGCCACACGACGCGGTGGCCTCAGAGCGGACCGTCTTCACGCCCCACCTTCGAGAGACCCGTCGTGGCGCAAACGCAGACACCGGCATCCGCCGCCTTCTTCTGCGGCCCTTCACCGCTTGGGAAGTCGATGCGGCACTCGCCGCGGCCGGGCTGCAAGCGCACACCCGAGACGGTGCCTTCGAAGGGCGCGCCTGGAAGGCAGGCGACGCGGTGATGCTGGTGGTCGCCCACCTGCGCCAGTAGAAAACGTGCCGCCCGGCGGGCTGCGGCCTCCCAGCCAGCCTCGCCCCGAGCGGCACCGGCTCCAGGCCGAGGCGCGCCCCGGGGCGTGCGACGCCGGGCGCCGCACACCCGCAAGGCTTGACGAATTCGCTGACGGCTGCAAGGCGACGGCGCAACAAATGGGGCTCAGCGGGGCTTTTCCTCGGGGCCGGACTCCATCTCGAAGGCGAGCTCGAGCAAGTCCAACAGCTGCGCCTTGGCGTCGAGGGTGTCCGCTGCCAACACGGTGACTTCCACTGGAAGCCGCTCCTCGGCCGGGACAGGCTCGGGCTCCATCGGCTTCCCGGAGGGGTCGAGCTCCTCCACCAACAAGTCGCCGTCCCGATGGATGGTGTAGCGCCGGTACATACATCGTGGTCTTAGGTCGCCTGAGCGGGAACTTGAAGCCCCTTCAGGGCTGGCCGATGCTTTGCCGACTGTGGAGCTGCCGGCCATCGCCCCCTTCACCGAATACGTGCGCCGCTACATTGATGGCGAGCAGGCACTGGCGCAGGCGGTCACCACACCGGTTCTGGTGTGGGAGGCCGGCCTGTTTGCTGAAGACTGGAGCCACCCCCCCTTGCAAGTCCCCACCGCGGACAACCCGGTGGTGTTTCTCTTGCGAAAGGCGGAGGACCGGCCGAACCCCTTCGAGGCGGGCATCTCACTCGGCCGAGCATCGGTGAACGACGTGGTGCTTCCCCATAAGAGCATCAGCCGCTTCCACGCTTACTTTCAGAAGGAGTCGACCTCCACTCGCTGGGCAGTGGCAGACGCGTCCAGTCGAAACGGGACGCAGTGGGACGGCCTGCCGCTCAAGCCCAATGTTCCAACGCCGCTTGGCAGCGCCCATCGCCTCCGCGTCGGGGACCTCGACCTCACCTTCCTGTCGCCCGAGGCCTTCGTCCGCTGGCTGAAGAAGGTGGTGGAAACCGTCTAGGGCGCCGGCGCCGAGTCGGACTCGAAGCGGTAGCCGAGCCCACGCGCGGTGACGAAATAGCGCGGTTGGTCGGGGTCCGGCTCCAGCTTCGCCCTCAGCTGGCGAATGAAGGTATCCACCGTGCGGGGTGTGCCCTCGTATTCGAGGCCCCAGGCCCCGGAGAGCAGCTCCTCCCGAGAGAAGATTCGGCCCGGCTGCGACAGCAGGTGGACCAGCAGCCGAAATTCCTGAGCGGTTAACTCGAGCGGCTTCCCGGCGCGCAACACCCGCTTTTCGTCCAGTTCCACCCGCACATCGCCGAAGCGGATGACGGTGCCTTCCTCACCGTAGCGGCGCCGAAGCAGCGCCTTCACCCGTGCCAGCAGCTCCGCCACGCCGAAGGGTTTGGCGACGTAGTCGTCGGCGCCGAGGTCCAGCCCGCGGACTTTGTCCCGTTCCATCCCGCGCGCCGAGAGCAAAAGCACCGGAACCCGCTGGCCGCGTCGGCGGAGTTCGGTCAGCACTTCGTAGCCATTCATCCGCGGCAGCATGATGTCCAGGATGACCAGGTCCGGCGCCTGCTCGAAGGCGAGCTCAAGTCCCTGGGGGCCGTCCTGCGCCTGGAGCACCTCGTAGCCCTCGAAGCGAAGGTTCATCGAGACGCCGGTCAGGATGGAGAGGTCGTCTTCGATGACGAGGATGCGACCAGCGTCGGTGCTCATGCGCGCGCCGTGGGCAGATGAAGGGTGAAGGTACTGCCTTGGCCCAATTCACTGACCAAGGTCAGCGAACCGCCGTGGGCCTCGACAATGCGCCGAGAGATGGACAGCCCCAGCCCCGAACCTTCGGTGTCGCGGGTGAGCAGGTTGTCCACGCGGTAGAAGCGGTCGAAAACGCGCTTGCGGTCCCGCTTCGGGATGCCGACCCCGTGGTCTTCGACCTCGATGGCCACACCGTTTTTCTCGCCATGCGCGCGCAGAGCGATTCGCTTGTCCACGCCGCTGTACTTGTAGGCGTTGTGCAAGAGGTTCAAGAGGGCCCCGGCCAAGGCCTCGCGGTCGCCCTCGATGGCAGGTAAGTCCTCCGGCAGCTCGGTGGACAGCGCCACGGTGGCCTCCAGCCGCTGGGCGCGGAAGGCTTCCAACGAAGCCTCCACCACCTGGCGGACATCGAGCCGCTCCCGCTTGAAGCGCTGACGCCCACTCTCCAGACGGGACCAGTCGAGCACGGCCTCAATCATCGCCGACAACCGCTCCGTCTCGCGTTTCAAAAGGCCGAGCACTTCTTGAGTCTGCCCCTCGTCCTTCACTCGGCCGAGCGCGAGGGTGTCGATGAACATGCGGATGGAGGTGAGCGGCGTTCGGAGCTCGTGGCTCACCAGGCTCACGAAGTCAGTCTTCAATCGCGACAGCTGGGCATGCAGGTAGAGCGCGCGCGCGGTGTAGACGACGCCCACCACAAAGGTGACATAGAAAATCCCAAGCAGCAGCCCGTAGACCAGTCGGTTCCGCATCGAGGCCGCGGCCACCGGGTCCCCGGACTGGGGGACGACCTGAATTTGGAACTCCTGGAACGGCGGCGAGAGCGGCCGGCTGGCCACCGGCGTGGGCGTCAACGCCGTGCGCGCGGTGGCCACTCCCGAGATGAGGCGCCCCACCAGGCCGGGCGGGGGAACATCCCGCTTGATGGGCACCAGCTCGAAGTGCACCGCCTCGTCCCGGCCGAGCAGCTCCCGCCCAGCCTCATCCAGAAGCACGCCGAGTTGGCCCTCGTCGAGGCGAGCGCCGACGACGCCCGACGTCGTGCGCTCGGCGATGATGAGGAAGGGGCGCTCCGGCCCGGTGACGGAGAGAAAGGAAGGCCGATTGGGAAGGAAGGCCAGCTGGCTGCGCAGCGGGGTCAGCGCCGCTGCCAAATCGCTGTTGGCTGCCTGCACCACGTCGCCCTGCAGCTGAAAGCCCTCGTCCGACAGCTTGCGGCCGGACGGCGCACGCACCTCCAATCCGCCATCTGCCCCAGCGCTGACCGTCGAGGCCTCGAGGGTTTGGCGGAGCTGCACGGCGAGCAGCTCGAGTCGGCTGCGCCACACCGCCCCCAGTCGTTGCTCCACCGCTGCTCGTTCGTTGAGAATGGCAACCACGCCCAGGCCGGTGAGACCGGCTGAGGGCAGAGCAACCAACACCATCAACAAGGCGAAGGTCCGCCGAAAGCTCAGGATGTCGTAAGTCGGTGATGGCACGGTGGCGGTCACTGTTTTCACCGCCCCGTCCTCGCAGTGCAAGCCCCGGGGGGGGGAGGGTTTCCTGTGAAGGGGCGCCCCTGCCTCTGTCGGAGTGGTGGCCGAGGCGCTACATTGAGGGACAGGCCGGCAGTTGGCTTCGGGCCCGGTGAGTCTGGCCAGGAGGGCCATCGATGCGTGCGGCGGTGCTCGGTTCGGGCTCCTTCGGAACGGCGCTGGCCAACACCTTGGCCATCAACTGCGCACAAGTCCGAATGTGGGGACGCGATGCCGACGCGGTGTCGGCCATCAACACCCGACACGAAAACCCGGGCTACCTCCCTGGCATCCGGTTGAGCGAGCGGGTGCAAGCCACCGGCGACCTCTCTCAGGCACTGGACGGTGCCGAGTTGGTGATGCTTGCCATCCCCAGCCAGGCGACGCGGGAGGTGATGAAGCGAACGCTGCCGTGGATTCCGCAGCACGTGCCTCTCGTCTGCGTGAGCAAGGGCATTGAGAATGGCTCGCTGATGACGATGACCCAGCTACTGGAGGACTGCCTTCCGGAGGAAGTCCACCCCTACTTGGCCATCCTCTCTGGGCCCTCCTTCGCCAAGGAGCTGGCGCAGCGCATGCCGACGGTGGTCACCATCGCCAGCCACTGGGACAAAGTGGCCCTGCGGGTGCAAAAGACGCTGCAGACGGAGAGCTTTCGGGCATACACCTCGACCGACGTGGTGGGCGTCGAGATGGGGGGAGCGCTCAAGAATTGCATCGCCATCGCTGCGGGCATCTCGGACGGACTGGGCTTCGGAGACAACGCCCGGGCAGCGCTCATCACCCGGGGGTTGGCCGAAATCACCCGCATTGCCGTTCGGCAAGGTGCAAACCCGCTCACTCTGGCCGGACTCTCCGGAATGGGAGACCTGGTGCTGACCTGTACCGGAGAGCTTTCCAGAAACCGCCGCGTCGGCGTTGAATTGGGCAAAGGCCGCGCACTCGAGGACGTTCTCGCCGAGATGAATCAGGTGGCGGAAGGCGTCAAGACAGCGAAAAGCGCCCGAGACCTCTCGCTCAAGACAGGCGTCGAGCTCCCCATCTGCGCTCAGGTGTACGCCATCATGTATGAGGGGAAGGAGCCGAAGCGTGCCGTCGTCGAATTGATGACCCGTGCGCCGAAAGCGGAGACTTAAGCAGAGGCCGCCGAGCAGGCGGCCGACCTCAAGCGCTCGGCCCTGGGGCGAGTCTTCCCTGGGCGGATTTCTCAGTGTCCCTAGCCTCCGGAAGTCACTGGCCTTTCTGCTACCATGGGCTGGCCTTGTATGCGCCGTGGTGAGGGCCTGTCTTTTTCCGGCGTTTCGCATATAGGCACGCAGCGATGACGGTCCATCCTCCCCTGTCCTTCGACAGAGTCAGCTATCCAGAGCCGCACCTGGAGCGTACCCGCCAGCTTCTGCGGTCGCACCCGGAGGTTCGGCAGCTTTTTGGGCGCGAGCCCTGGACTGCATTTTGGGTGGTCCTTTTGGTGGGGGTGCAAGGGGCTGCGGCTTGGTTGCTCCGGGCCCAGCCGCTGTGGCTTCTGGTGGTGGCCGCATGGCTGGGGGGCGCCTTTGTGGTGCATGGGCTCTGGGTGTTGATTCATGACCTGACCCACAACCTCGTCTTCCGCCGGGCCCGGGACAACGCCTTCCTTCAGATTTTTGCGGGGCTTCCCATCATTTTTCCGGCCGCCATCCCGTTTCGGAAATACCACCTGCTTCACCACCGGTTTCAAGGAGACCCGGACCTGGACGCCGACCTCGCCGGGCCGCTGGAAGCCCGGGTGGTGGGCAATGGCACCATTCGCAAAGCGCTTTGGCTGCTCACCTTTTTTGCCTGGCAGGCGGCGCGCGTGCCCCGGCTGAAGCGCATCAAAATTTGGGACGCCTGGTACGTCGCAAACCTCGCGGTGCAAGTGGCCTTCGTTGCCGCGGTGCTGGGGGCCTTCGGCTGGCGCTCCTTCGTCTACCTCTTCCTGTCGAGCGTCTTCGCCATTGGGCTTCACCCGGTGGGGGCGCGCTGGATTCAGGAGCACTACCTCACGGCGCCTGGCCCCCAGGAGACGTTCTCCTATTACGGGCCGCTCAACCACGTGGCTTTCAACGTCGGCTACCACAATGAACACCACGACTTGATGATGGTGCCCTGGTCGCGACTGCCCAAGGTGAAGGCGATGGCGCCCGAGTTGTACGAGCCCCTGTATTCGCACTCCAGTTGGACCAGGCTCTGGCTGCGCTTCATCTTCGACCCCACCCTGAGTCTCTACAGCCGACGGACTCGGGGGATTGCGGCTCCAGTGACCGAGCAGCGTCCGGCGGACCGGGCCTTCACGGAGGCGATTACCATCGAAGCCCGTGAGCAGAGCGCCTGAATTTCAACCGTGGCCACAAGCGAGGTGCAGCGAATGCGAAGGACTGTTGGGACGGCAGGAGCGCTGGCGCTGTTGGTGGTCGGAATTGCCGCGTGCGGTAGCGGGGACCAATCCATCATCGACGCCCAGCTCGGCTGGACTGTCTCGGAAGGTCTGCTGCTCGTCACCGAGAGCGACCCAACGGTGGGCACGGTGCTGCTCGCCAGCACCAGCGGAAACTGCGCCTACTTGCGGCAAGGCATCCCCTGGACCGACATCGCGAGCACCGCCTTTCTCGCGTTCCAATTGGAGTCGGTGGGGCCGAACCTCGGATTCCTTCCGCTGAGCGCTGGCACCTACAGCATCACCGTTCCTTCCGACACCGGCGCGACCCAGCCGGGGCTCTACGGAATCGCCACCGAATACGAGACCGGGGGGGCCTGCACCTTCACGCCCACCGGGGCAAACAGCGGCACGCTCACGCTCAACCCGTTTGAGCCGGACGGCGGCCTCTCGGCAGCGAATTGGACGCTCATCTTCGGAGTGAACCGCTTTCAGGGTGCCAATGACCTCACCACCTGCACCGTTCCGCCAACGACGCCGCCGGGGTTTGATGCCGGCACCTGCGTGCCGCCGGGCTTTCCTTAAGGGGCAACCTTCCCCGGTACCAAGGTGTCTGCTTTGGCGTGTCAGCCGTACACGCATGGCCTCTGCGGAGTCCAAGGGCGTACGCGCTGAGATGTCAACTCACGGCGGAGGATGAAGGCATGCGCAGTGGGCTACTTCTAGCGTTGGTTGTCAGCAGTGCGGAACTGGTCGGCTGCTCCAGCAGCACCCCGCCCATGGGCGCGATTTCTTTCAACATCTCGGAAAGTCTCCTGGTCCTCTACCCGGGGAACCCAACCATTGGGTATGCGGTGCTGTCCAGCGGAACGGGCAACTGCCCGATGCTCCAGTCCGGAGTTCAGCTGTACCCCCCCCTCGAGGCTGGAATCGGAGAGATGTCCTATTTGGTCATCCTGCTGGGAGCGTTGGATTCAGCCGGAAATGCGACTCTGCCGGTGGTCGCCGGCAACTACACCATCGTCGACCCGACCGGGTCGACCTCGTCGAGCTTCACTCCGCCGGGGCTGGCCTCGAACCTTTTCGTCTTGCAGACGGACAGTTCCTGCTCCTCCCAACTCGACTACGCCACCAGCGGCACTGCGGCACTGTTGTCGTTGAACGCCGTGGATGGAGGCATTTCACCCTTCAGCTACACAGCAGTCGTCAATGGGACGCAAATCAGCGGCACCAACTCCCTTTCCACCTGTCTGGTCAGTGCGGAGGTCCCCCTGGCGGATGCTGGGACCTGCATTGAATGTGTCGCGCCGGCGGGCGCCGACGGGGGCCTGTGCGCCATCCCCTGCACCCCTGCCACCGACGGTGGGGTGTGCGCCTTGGATTGAGTGGAAGCGGTGGGGGAGCCGGGGTTGAGTGCCGCGCCACGAAGCGAGGCATCGAGAATCTCGATGGGATGTGCGGCTGCCAGCTGCCTGCCCTGGTCACGGACCAACTTCTGAATTTGCAGCGTGCACCCCGGGTTCGCACTGGCCAACAGTTGACAGCCCGTCCCGAGGACGTTGGCGACCTTGCGTTTGCCGATTTCAGCGGCGCTCGCGGGCTCCATCAGGTTGTAGGTTCCCGCGCTTCCGCAGCAGGTGTCTCCGTCCGGAATCTCCAGCAACTCCACGCCGGGGATGGCACGCAGCAGCTCCCGCGGCTGCGCTCGAATGCCTTGACCGTGCGCGAGGTGACAGGCGTCGTGGTAGGCCACCCGGGCGTGCACCGGGTGACGAAGGGCGCGCGGTCCGAGGGCGGCCAGAAACTCGTGGACGTCGCGGACCTTGGCGCTGAAGGCGCGCGCCCGTTGAGCCCAGGCCAAATCCCCGGCCAACAGACGGCCATAGTCCTTGAGGACGCTGCCACAGCCGGCCGAGTTGATGACAACGGTGTCCACGCCGGTATTTTCAAAGCGCTCGATGAGGGCGCGCGCCAGAGCCAGCCCCTCGGTCGCGCGGCCGGTGTGGAGGCTGAGCGCGCCACAGCAGCCTTGCGCCGGAATGCGGACCTCGCAGCCCTCGGCAGCCAGCACGCGCACCGTGGCCTCATTCACCGACGGAAAGAAGACGCGCTGGACGCAGCCCGCGACCAGCCCGACAGTGGCGCGCCTTTGTCCCTGGGCTGGAACGTGCGGCGGCAGCGTCGCCCGCAGGTGGGCCCAACGCACCTCCGGCAGCATCGCCTCCAACTGCCGCAAGCGTTCTGGCAGCAGCTGAAACAAGCCGGTCATGTGGACCAGCCGCCGAAGCCCCGAGGCGATGTAGAGCCACAGTGGCAGCAGCATCGCGCGGAGCCGTGCTGGGTGTGGGAAAAGCCAAAAGACCAGCCCCCGGAAGGCCCGGTCGGCAAGGCCCCGCGGGTGGGCGGATTCCACGCGTGCCCGGGTCTCTTCGATGAGGGTTCCGTACTGCACTCCGGACGGGCAGGCGGTGACGCACGCCAAGCAGCCGAGGCAGCGGTCGAAGTAGCCCACCACCTCCCCGGTGAGGGAAACCTGGCCGCTGCGGAGGCCCTTCATCAAATCTATCCGGCCGCGGGGGCTGTCCATCTCCTCGCCCCAGGACTGGTAGGTGGGGCAATGCGGTAGGCAGAAGCCGCAGTGGACGCAGTCGTCGAGTAATTCGCGTTGCGCCATGGCGCTACAGTCCTCCCACCAAGCGGCCGGCGGCGAGTCGATGCTCGGGGTCGAGGGCATCCTTCACCCGTCGAAAAAGGAAGGCGGCAGCCGGAGCGGGCCCCCAGACGTCGGTGCGAGCGCGCAACTCGGCTGGAGCGGCGTGGAGGACGAGGTGACCCCCTCTGGCTGCCAGCGCCTCGCGGGAGCGAGCAATGGCCAGGGCGAGAGCGCCTGCGTCGCGCATGTTTCCGGCGACGAAGGAGAGGCCCAGCGTCGGGTAAAAGACTGCCCGCGGGGCGTGGAGGGCCTGGCACAGCTGGGGCCAGAGCTGGGCCGCGACGCGCGGCAATTCGCTGGGAAGGGAAGAAATTTTGGCCCGCACCGTGGCCGGGGCCTCGCGCACCGAAGTCTGTCGACTCCAGAAGCCATCCGCCGCAGAGCCGTCGAGCACCTCCGCTGGAAGTTCCAGGGTGCGAGCCAGCGACTCGAGCCGAGTTCGCTGCTGACGCACCCCGGCCTCAAAGCCCTCGAAGCGGCAGCCCAAGTCCAAGCCGGCTTCGCTCCACAGAGCCGCCACGGCGGCCGGTTCCAATTGGGCCGCGCGCATCTCCTCCACCACGCGTCCCAGCGTCTGCGGAGCTGCGCGGGGGAAGACGACGGTGCTGGAGGCCTCGGGAAGCGGGTGAACGCGAAACGTCAAAGTGCCGATGAGGCCGAGGCTACCGAGTGAGCCGGCCATCAGCTTGGGCAAGTCAAAGCCAGCGACGTTCTTGACGACTTTGCCCCCAGCTTTGGCCCGTGTCCCGTCGGCGCGGAACAGCGTGATGCCAATGAGGAGGTCGCGCACGCTGCCGTAGCGCGTCCGGCGGGGCCCAAAGGCGTTGGTGGCGACGATTCCGCCGACTGTCGCGCGCTCTGCCCAGGGCGGGTCCAGGGCCAGCATCTGGCGCTTCTCGCGCAGCCGCGCCTGCAGCACGGCCAGCCGAACCCCCGACTCCACCGTCACAATCTGGTCGAGGGGGGCGTACTCCACAATCCGGGACAGGCCCAGCGTGCAGAGGACGGCGTCCAAAGCGGAGGGCGGCGCGCCGAGCTCCAACTCCGTGCCGCCTCCGACGAAGGCCAACCGCAGGCCGTCCTGGGCGCTCTCACGGATGGCCTCCTCGGCCTCATCCAGCGTGTCGGGCCGGTAGACGCGTGTCGGCTGGACGCCGAGCACCGCCTCGGAGGGCGTGCCAGGCATCGCCCTGGCGGCCATCAGACGCGCTCCGCCAGGCCGGAGGCCTCGGCGGGGTGAGGCCGGTAGAGTCCGGGCCGGTCCCCGCACAACCTGGGGGTGGGAAACACCTTGCCCGGGTTGAAGCGCTGCTCCGGGTCAAACGCGCAGCGCACCTGGGCCATGGTGTCGAGGTCAGCCTCGGTGAACATCTCCCCCATGTAGACTGCCTTGTCTGCGCCGACGCCGTGCTCACCGGTGATGGAGCCGCCGTGGCGCAGGCAGATGCGGAGAATTTCGCCCGCCAGCGCCTCTGCCCGTTGCTCCTCGCCGGGAAGCTTGGCGTCGAAGAGGACCAGCGGGTGCAGGTTGCCGTCACCGGCGTGAAAGACGTTGGCCACCCGAAGCCCGTCCTTCAAGGACAAGCGGCTAATCTCAGCCAGCACCTCCGCAATGGCGGTGCGCGGGATGACGCCGTCCTGGACAATGTAGTTCGGGCTGATGCGCCCCACGGCAGCGAAGGCACTCTTTCTGCCCTTCCACATCAACATCCGCTCGGCCTCGTCCCTTGGGACGCGGACCTCAAGCGCCCCGGTGCGGCGCGCGAATTCGACCGCTTTCTGCGACGTGTGCTCGGCCTCGGCCAGTGGACCGTCCACGTCCATCAGGAGGGCTGCGCCGACGTCCGGCCAGTCCAGCCCGGTGGCGGCCTTGGCGGCTTCGATGGCCAGGCGGTCCATCATTTCGATGGCTGCCGGAATGATGCCCGACCCAATAATTTCCGAGACGCAGTGCCCAGCTTCGGTGGTGGAGGGGAAGGTGGCAAAGAAGGTCCGGGTGGCTTCGGGCTTGCGCAAAAGGCGCAAGGTGACTTCGGTGACGATGCCCAAAAGGCCTTCGCTTCCGACCACCACCCCGAGCATGTCGAAGCCCGGGGTGTCCGGCACCGGTGACCCCAGTTCGGCCACCGTGCCGTCGTACGTCACCAGTCGGGCGGCGAGGACGTGGTTCACGGTGAAGCCGTACTTCAGGCAGTGCGCCCCGCCGGAATTCTCGGCCACGTTTCCGCCGATGGTGCAGACGCTCTGCGACGACGGGTCCGGTGCGTAGTAGTAGCCCTCCGGGGCAATGCGTTTGCTGACGTCGAGGTTGATGACGCCTGGCTGGACCCGCATCCAGCGGTTGGCCAAGTCAACCTCCAGAATCCGGTTCATCCTGGCCATCCCCACCAGGATGCAGCCTGGCACCGGCAGGGCGCCGCCGGAGAGCCCAGTCCCTGAACCCCGCGGAACCACGGGAAGCCCGGCCGCCCGCGCCACCTTCACCACCTCCACCACTTCCTCGGTGGACGCCGGCAGCACCACCACGCCCGGCTCGACGGCGAAAGTGGCCAGCGCGTCGCTGGCGTAGGTGCGAAGGGCCCCGGGGTCCGACAGGACGTGCTTGGTACCAACGATGGTCGCCAGTTGCGCCGACACCCACGCGTTGACCGGACGGGAGGGCGTCGGCGTGACGGCGGAGACGACGGAGGGGGACGACACGGGAAGGCGGCTCCCGCGCTAGTCGAGCAGCGCGTAGGCGGGAAGGGTGAGGAAGTCAGGAAACTCTTCGGAAAGCACCATCTTGTCGAGGAGAGCCGCCGCATCCCGGTAACGTGCCGCCTCCGGACCCCCCAGCTTGGCCAGCTCCTCGGCGCGGATGGTCTGGTACAGGGCGCGCGTCGCTGGCCGACCGTCGGCCAAAGACGCTCCATGGCGAATCCATTGCCAAAGCTGGGCGCGGGAGATTTCGGCGGTGGCGGCGTCCTCCATCAGGTTGTGGATGGCGGCGGCACCATTCTCCAGAAGCCACTGGTTGAGGTACTGGAGCGCCACCTCAACATTGAGGCGGAAGCCGGCCTCGGTAATTTGTCCTCCGGGAACGGTCGGGTCCACCAGCTGGGCGGCGGTTACGCGGACCTCGCCGCGACTCCTCTCCTTTTGGTGAGGGCGTTCTCCAAGCACTTGGTCGAAGACTTCCATTGCCACCGGGACCAGGTCCGGATGGGCCACCCAGGTGCCGTCGAAGCCGTCGTTCACCTCTCGCAGCTTGTCCTCGCGCACCTTGGCCAAGGCCTTGTCGTTGACCTCTGGATTCTTCCGGTTGGGAATGAAGGGTGACATGCCGCCCATGGCGTGTGCGTCGTGACGGTGGCAGCTCTTCACCAGCAGCTCGGTGTAGGCCCGCAGGAACGGCACCGTCATCGCCACTTGCACTCGGTCCGGCAGCACCTTGTCCTTCCGGTTTCGGAACTTCTTGATGAACGAGAACATGTAGTCCCAGCGACCGGCGTTGAGGCCGCTCGCGTGCTCTCGCAACTCGTACAGAATCTCCTCCATTTCGAAGGCCGCCGGGAGCGTCTCGATGAGGACCGTGGCCCGAATGGTGCCCTGCGGAATCTTCAGCGCCTGTTGCGCCGCGCGAAAGACGTCATTCCAGAGCCGAGCCTCGAGGTGGCTCTCCATTTTCGGAAGATAGAAGTAAGGCCCGGAGCCGCGGTTGATGAGTTCCCGCGCGTTGTGAAAGAAGTACAACCCGAAGTCGAACAGGCTGGCGCTGATGAGCCTCCCGTCGACGGTGATGTGCTTTTCAGGAAGGTGCCAGCCCCTGGGACGCACCAGCAGCGTCGCCGTCCTGTCGGCGAGCGCATAGCGCTTCCCCTCCGGGCTGGTGAAGGTCAGCGTACGCCGGACGGCTTCGGAGCAGGCTTGCTGCCCGGCGAGGACGTTACGCCAGGAGGGCGAGAGCGAGTCCTCAAAGTCGGCCATGAAGACGGATGCGCCCGAGTTGAGCGCGTTAATCATCATCTTGGCTTCAGCCGGGCCGGTAATCTCCACTCGGCGCTTTTGCAAATCGCTCGGCGTCGGGGCCACCTTCCAGTCTCCGCCGCGGATGGACTTGGTTTCGGGCAGGAAGTCGGGAGACGTCCCGGCGTCGAATGTCTTCTGCCGCTCAAGACGGCGGGCGAGCAGCTGCTCGCGGGTCGGGTTGAATTCCCGGTGAAGCGCCTCAATGAAGGCGAGCGCTTCGCGGCTGAGCACCTTCTCGGTGCCCTGTGGAGCGGCGGTCAGGACCTGCAGCGACATGGCGAAACCTTACGGGTACGGCGGAACCATGCCCGGGAAGACGTAGGCCTGGAGGTAGACCAGGATTCCCACCAAGACTGCCAGGGCTAGGGAATGGAAGAAGACGTAGCGGAGGATGGTGCCTTCCTGGCCAACCTGGCCGGTGGCGACACCGGCAACCACGATGCTTTGCGCGTCAATCATCTTCCCCATCACGCCGCCCGAACTGTTTGCGGCGGCGGTGAGGATGGGGTTGAGGCCAAGGGCTTGCGCGCTGACTTTTTGGAGGTTGCCAAAGAGGACGTTCGAAGCGGTGTCGCTGCCGGTCAGCGCCACCCCGAGCCAGCCAACGAGGGCCGCAAAGAAGGGGAACAGTTTCCCGGTGGTCGCGAAGGCCAATCCCATGGTGGAGTCCGAGCCGGAATAACGGGTGACGAAACCCAGCGCCAACATCGCGGCGATGGTCAGAAGTGAATACCGCACCCGGTGGAGGGTTCCCGCGTAAATGCGGAGGAGTTTTCCGAAGTTGAGGCCGAGGAGCAGTCCCGAAATGATGCCGGTCAGCAACAGCGCAGTTCCCGTCGCCGACAGGTAGTTGAAGGTGTAGATGGCCCCCTCGGGCGTGGGCTTGGGAACCAGCGGGGCCATTCGCAGGACCAAGTTGTGGAGGCCAGGGATGGCCCACTTGGGGGCGAAAACGCCTCCAAACGACTTGTTCAGCAGGTCCTTCACGGTGGTGGTGCCCCAGATGCCCACCAACGCCGAGAGAATGACCCACGGCATCCAAGCCTTCCAAGCCTCAGCCCTCGAGTGTTTCTTCAACCCCTCGACGCCGTCGTGCTCCCCTTCGAAGCGCCAAATCCGCTTCGGCTGCCAGAACTTCAAGAGGCCGTACGTCGCGATGATGCTGACCAAGGACGCGATGATGTCCACCAGCGCCGGGCCATGGAAATTGCTGACCAGGAATTGGGGAACGGCGAAAAAGACTCCGGCCACAAGACAAGCAGGCCAGACCTCGACCATCCCCGCGAACCCAGCCATCGCCCACACCAGCCAGAAAGGGACGATGAGCGAAAAAAACGGCAGCTGCCTTCCCACCATCGCACTGAGAAGGTTTTCCGGAAGGCCGGTGACCTTGGCCAGGGTGATGACCGGAGTGCCCAACGCGCCAAACGCGACCGGCGCCGTGTTTCCAATCAGCGACAGCCCGGCGGCGGCCAGGGGCTTGAAGCCGAGACCGATGAGCATGGCCGCACAAATGGCGACCGGCGTTCCGAATCCGGCGGCCCCTTCGATGAAGGCACCGAAGGAAAAGCCAATCAGCAAAATCTGAATGCGGCGGTCGCTGGCCAAGCCGGCGATGGTCTCCTTCACAATCTCGAATTTCCCGGTCTTAACCGAGACGTCGTAGACGAAAATGGCGTTCAGGACGATCCAGCCAATGGGCATCAGTCCGAACAGCGCCCCGTTGAACGCGGCTGCGAAACCCATCGACGCCGGCATGTGGTAGACGAAAAGTGCAACCAACAGCGCCGCCCCCAAACCGAGAAGCGCGGCGATGTGCGCGCGGACGTGGAAGAACGCCAGGGAACCCAACAGGACGATGACGGGGATGGCCGCCACCAGCGCCGAAAGAAATAGGTTACCCAGAGGGTCGTAATTTTGCGGCCAGGTCACGTTTGCTCTCCCTGAGGCAACCCAGCGCGGTGCGCTGGGAATGGCCTCGCAAGACGGCAGACCGACAACAGGACGACCACTAACCCGCGCGCCAGAAGCAATTGCGGTGAGCGGGCGCTTCGACCGAGGCGGACTTGTAGTCCTCTGCTGGAACGCCTCGCAAGCACGGCGCGCGGTTACCGCGGTGCGTCGTGCGGCGCGAGACTCGAGACGGGGGCCTTTTGGGGCCCCGCGGTTAACGCGACAACGGGCCCACAAGGCCAGGAAGCAGCGCAACCGGACAGCCAGCGAGGCCACTGAGGGCGAGGGCGCGAAGCCGAGCGGTCGGGTGGGGCAGCCCTTGGGCCTGCTTGGCGAATTCGCAGCGCAGCGCCGAGTTGCCCTCGGCTTGGGCCGCGGATAGGGCCAAGTCATAGGCCGCAGGCGTCTGTCGCACGGCGAGGTTGAGTCGAGCCAAGGCCAGAGCACGCGGTGCATCCCGCATCAGCAGGAAGCGCGCTGCATGGTCGGCGAATGCTTCTGGGTGGCGTGCCACCAGCGCGCGGTACCGCTCCTCAACGCGCAGTCGGAGGGCCTCCGCTTCAGCCCGACGTTGCTGCCGCTCGAGTACGTCGGCGCGGAGGGCCATCACTTCGGGGTCATCCACCGGGGCGAACGGCAGCAGCAGCAGGGCAGCCCGGTCGACCTCGCCGCGCGCCAGGTCGAGAGCTGCCAGGTGGACGGCCGCTTGGACGTGACCGGGAAGGCGCTGGAGGACGGCTTGATAGCGAGCGCTCGCCCGGTCGAGATTTCCTTGTTCCTCTGCCAGCAGAGCCCGTTGGAAGTCGATGAAGGCCAAACCAAAGGGCGCTGAGTCACGGTAGACGCGGGCCGCTGCGTCCAGGTGGGCATCGGCCTGCGCCAGGTCCCCGGCGGCCATCTCCGCGACCGCCAACGCCGCCAAATTCGAGGTGTTTGCCCAACGCTGCACCGCCTGGCGGCGGAGCACGAGCGCCTGGTCTGTTTTCCCTTCCGCGAGCAGCGCGGAGGCGCGAAGCGCGCGCACCGCGTCCTCGCCGGCGCCGCGGCGGCCGGCTTCCTCGAGGTCCCCGAGCGCGTCTTGGAAGCGGTGAAAGGTGAGGGAGTTACTGGCGCGAGCCAGCCACGATTCCGGAAGCTGCGGGGCGATGCGCACAGCCTCCTGGGCCACCTCCTGAGCTCGGTCATAATCCCCGAGGCGGCCGAGCAGTTGCCCTCGCGTCTGGAGCAAGTCGACCAGAACGGCACGCTGGGCCGCCCAGCGCGCGTCCCGCGTGACCAAGCCCTGGTGCGCCTCGACGAGGGAGTCCAGGTTGGCCGTGGCGAGGGCGCCGTCGGTGGTGCGCACAGCATCCCCGACTTCCCCCGGCGAAGGGGCTGCGCGATGGCAGCTCGCTACTGCCAAAAGACAGAGAACCCAAGCGACGATGTCGGAGGCTTTCAAGTTTTCAGTTCGGGGGCGGCTGGAGGAAAGGAAAGACGTTGAGGCTGGCGGTGGCAGTGCCGCTCGAGGTGATGCCGTTGGTGACGCCAGTCAGTGCCCCAATCGCCAACAGGGAGTAGGTCTCATCGATGGTGTTTTCCAGAGGCGTCCGTCCACCGCAGTCCGTATTGGTGACACCGACGTAGTTGGCTTCCACTCCCAGGTAGGTGGTGCACGTGCCACTGGCGGTGTTGACGTACAGCCGGTCATCCACCAGGACGCTGGCCAGCGTGCTGTAAGCGCCGCTCCCCATGAAGTTGAAGATGAACTGGTTGCCGCAGACGCCGTCCAAGCCGTCGAGAATGGCGATGTTGCTTTCAATCCAGCTCTTGAAATTGCTGCTCCACTGGGTGGGGTCGCTGATGGAGTTGTAATGGTCCTTGGCCGCAGACTCGGTGTAGGGAGGCGTGGCCGAGCCGAGGTCATTGAATGGGTCGGTCAAGGCGGTATTGACGCCGGCCCTGCCCATCCGGTCGACGATGGTGGTGCCCAGCGTCGGCGCGGCCGGAGCTCCGGCGTCCGGGGTGCTACTGCTGCTGCAAGCGACAAGAACGAGCAAGCCGAGGAGAGTCGCGGTGCGTTTCATGGTGGTGGCGTTCCTCACGGAGACATGTGGGTGGCAGCCCAAACGCTCACCACCGGACCGCCGGCAGTGAGGATGGACTTGTCGAGTTGGACGACGATGGAGAGAACGGTGGCGTCCACGAAGTGGTCCATCGGCGGACCGCCATCCGGCGCGGACATCAGCTGGTTGACCAAGGCGGTGGAAATTGACGAGGGGCTCCCCAGCGTCCCAAGGTCCGGGCAGCCATTGGTGTTCACGGTGAAGGGGAGAGGGCTGGTGGCAAGGGCTGAGGCGACGTCCGCCGCGACACTTTTGAAGCCGTCGAGGTTGAAGAAAAATGGGTCAGCGCGAGGACCCGCAAACACAGTCATCTTGCCGTCAGCGCTGCTCAAGCCAGACGACAGGTTGGCATTGCCAGTGACGTACTCCGTGCCCGCCCAGCAGCTGATGTTGTGAGAGGTGTCGAAGGTGCAGATGACGTTCACGCTGCCTCCCACCGTCCCTCCATAAGCGGGCTGACTCGAGGTGTGGAAGACGTACTGCACGGTGTTGGAGAACTGCGCGGTGCTGGTGGCGAACGGATAGACGTTCATCACCAGGTTGACCTTCGTCGCGTCCGAGCTCATCCAGGCCAGAATGTCGGTGATGTCTGCGGCTGGGTCCGCTGTGGCGGCAGGCCCGTCCTGATGGTCTGCGGCCAATGCCAAGGGTGCCAACAGGGCGACGGCCAGCGCCGACCACCCCAAGGTCTTCAAGTTCATGGGATTCCTCCAAAAGCGACGCGGCACGACTGCCGGCGCCTCTGGTACGGCCCATGCCGAGAGATGGATGTATGGCGTGTCTTGCGGGGGGCTAACCGAGGGCTAACCGCCCCGTAGGCGCAGGACGAGCAACGCCAGGCCGAAGGCGGCGATGGCTGCTGAGAGGAGTCGCGGCCCCCGCGGTTGGAAATGGGGCAACGTTCGCAGCCAGCTCAGCACCGGAAAGGCAAGGGCGACGATGCTGACCTGGCCCACTTCCACCCCCAGGTTAAAGGACACCAGCCCGGCGACCAGCGCCGAGCGCGGCAGCCTCAGCTCCTGAAGCGCACTGGCGAAGCCAAACCCGTGCACCAGGCCGAAGGCGAAGGTGATGCGCCAGCGATGCCGTAGCGCAACCGCGACCCGAGCGCTGGCCCCCGGTGTCCCGCGGAGCACCCAAAGGTTCTCCGCTGCCACCGCGATGATGCTGACCGCGATGAGCGCTTCCACCCAGCGGGAGGGAGGGTTCAGCAGGCCGAGGGCCGCCAGCGCCAGCGTCACCGAATGGGCGATGGTGAAGCTGGTGACAATTTTCACCAAGTCCACGAAGCGTCCGCCCAACAGCAGCAGCGCCAGAAGGAAGGCGATGTGGTCGTAGCCGGTAAAAATATGCTCAACGCCAAGGCGCAAGAAGCGCCACGCCGCTGACCAAACCGACGGGTTGGCCGCGACTTCGATGGTGGGTGCGGTGCTGCGGGCGATGCGCTCGACGACTTCGCCACCCACCGTCACTCGGGCCAGGTGGGTGTGGCCTGGAGGGAGCAGCTCGAGCACCCCCAAGGTCAATGTCCAGCGCTCACCCTTGCCCGCGCACGCCCAAGCGGCCTGGATGGACCAACCGTCGCCGCTCGGGGCGATGGTGCGACTCCGGAGGGCGCACGGCGCGTTGCCGACGCGTACCGTTGTGGTGTCCGTCACCAGGGAAAGCACCCGGGCGGCCAGCTCCGACTCGGAGGCTCCAGGAGGAACCAGGGCGAGGAAGTCTCCCTGAAAGAATTGCAGTTCGGCAGCGGCCGCGCCCCCCTCCAATGTCCAGTCGCTGGTGGAGATGCGCGTCAGGTGCGCGGCCGCTGGCGTCGCCACCAGCAACGCCCAGCCGACGAAGGCTGCCACGCTGCGGCGAAAAGCAGGTCGGGCGTGGGCGGGGGGCTGCATTTCTGCACGCACTGTACGTGGGACGGCCAAACTCGGACCTGTCAAAGCAGGTTGGCATTGCATCCGGGATGGACCGGTCCGCGTAATGCCACCCGAAGGCCCCAGCAACTGAGGTGACGTGAAGCCCCCTGTCCCATCGCCCGAGCGCCAGCGGCGGCTGCAAATGGCACCGGTCGGACTGCTGCTGCTCGGCTGGGGGTTGGGTGCCGGGCCCGTGGCGCACGCTGTCCTTGCGCATGGCGAGCCGCGGGTACAGGAAAGCGCCGACCAAAACTGGGTTGGGCATGCGGGTGGCGAACGCGGACAGCCATTCCCACCGCGTCCGCCTTCCCACCGGCATTCGCCGGGCGGACTGGAGCACCTGCGGCTTGCCCTCTTCGCGGCCGCGACTTGCCTGGCCGTGATGGCGGTGCTCCGCCGGCTGCAGACGGCGGTGCTTCCGGCGTGGCGGACGCCCCTGCTTCGGCGTTGGCGGCGCCCAGAAGTCCCCGGCGCACCGTAGCGGCAGTCGACGTGTCGAGCGTCGTCTGGCCCTACCCTTCACCTCGGGATTTGCATGCCCTTCTTCGTGCGGGCGAGCCTTGTGCTCACCCGGTCATCCATGCCCTGGGCGCTGCGGGCATGCCTTCTGCTTGTGCTGCTCTGCCTCGCTGCTGCAGCCGATGCGCAGCCGGCGCCGGCGGCTGCGCTTCCGCCTCCGGAGCCCTCCTCGGTGTCCCCGGGCCCAGCCAGCGGGCCGGCCGCGCTACCGGAGGGAGCGATGGCGCCGGAGCCCGAGCTGATTCCGCCGAGCGCGCCGGTGGCGCCGCCGCCGGGCGCGCCGCCCCAGCCCCCGCCGCTGGCGGGCCACTGCTGACGGCACCGCCGGCCGCCACGCAGCCGTCCATGTTTGAGTCGGTGGTCGAAGCGCCGGCACCCACCTCCACCGCTTCTGCGGACACCATTCGCGAGCGAGACCTCGAGCTGAGGTTCTACCCGACGCCGGAGGACATCCTGCGCGTCGTTCCCGGTTTGGTCATCGCCCAGCACCAGGGGGGCGGGAAGGCCGACCAGTACTTTCTCCGCGGCTTCGACGCGGACCACGGGACGGACATCGCCTTTTACATCGATGGCGTCCCCATCAACCTGCCCAGCAATGGCCATGGGCAGGGGTTTTCGGACCTCCATTTTCTGATTCCCGAGGCCATTGACCGGGTGGAAGTCACCAAGGGCCCCTACTTCGTCGAAACCGGCGACTTCGACACGGCCGGCGCAATCAACCTTCGCACCCGGCGCAGCTTCGCCGAGAACTCGGTCACCGGCGAGTACGGCTCCTTCGACACCTGGCGCGTCCTCGGCGTCGCCAGTCCCGGCGGGAAGGATTCGCCGACCTGGTTCGCCGCTGAGATGTACGGAACCAACGGGCCCTTCATCAACCCGGAAGGCCTGTTTCGCTACAACCTGTTTCTCAAGTCGACCTTCAACGTCAACCCCAGCACCCGCATCACGCTTCTCGGGACTGCCTACGGCTCGCAGTGGAGTGCCAGCGGACAGATTCCCCTCCAATTCGTCCAATCTGGGCAGCTCCCGGAATTTGGTGCCATCGACCCCACCGAGGGCGGCCAGACGCAGCGGCAGATGCTGGTCCTCACGCTGGAGAGCCGTCCGTCCTATTCGGACCAGATTCTGGTCAGCGCCTACTTCGTTCGCTACTCGCTGCGCCTCTTCAACGACTTCACCTTCCAGTGGGTCGACGCGGCAAACTTCGACGAAATCGAGCAGGACGACCAGCGCTACTACCTGGGCTTCAACGCCCTGTACCGCAAGCGCATCAACTTCGCTGAGGTGCGCACCGTGACGGAGCTCGGTGCCCAGGCGCGCCTGGATTCGATGAACGTCGCCTTGTGGCACGTGAAGCAGCGGGTGCGCTTAGCCGACTGCACCCCTGCCACCACCTTTGATGGCGCCACCGTTCCAGCGGTGCCCAACCCCTGTGACGATGCGGACATCGTGCAGTCGGACTTGTCGGTCTTCGCCCAGGAGGATGTCCGCTTCAGCCCCTGGGCGCGGGTGCTGTTGGGGCTGCGCTCGGACCTCTTCGAATGGAACGTCACCAACCAGCTGCCCTACAACCCCTCGCCTCCTCCAGCCGGGGTCGAGCCCAACCAGGGCACGGCCGTCATTCAGAAGGCCATCGTCAACCCCAAACTGCAGGCCGTCTTCACCCCCATTCCCATTTGGGACATCTACCTCGACGCCGGCGGCGGCTTTCACAGCAACGACGCCCGAGTGGTCGTGGCCACCAATGGCGTCGGCGCCCTCCCGCGCGCCACCGGGGCCGAACTCGGGACACGGCTGTCGTTGGTGGACGGGAAGCTCGACCTGGCCGGCGCGCTTTGGTACCTGCATCTGCAGTCGGAATTCGTCTTCAATGCCGACGTCGGGACGACGGAGCCTGCCGGACCCACCAACCGCTATGGCTTTGACTTCGAGGCCCGGTACCAAATTTTGAGTTGGTTGTGGGCGGACTTCGACACCTCGCTGGCCCACGCCGTCTACACCGAGAATTACGGGAACGGGAACGCGGTGGCGCTGGCACCGACGTTCACCGGCCAGGCCGGACTCAGTCTGTTTCACCCGAGCTGGCTGCCGGGCTTGCGGGCTCGGCTGGGTGCGCGGTGGGTGGGGGACCGGCCGGCCAACACCGAAGGCACCCTGACGGCGACGGGCTACTTCATCGTCGACCTGTATGGTGCTTACCGATGGCGTTTTGTCGAGGTTGGGCTGGCCATCAACAACCTTTTCAACTCCACCTGGCGCGAGGCACAATTCGCCACCACCTACCAAGTCGTCGAAGCGCCTTACAACCAGAAGACGGCGGTGACCGGCATCACCTTCACCCCCGGCGCGCCGATTGCGGTGTACGCCACCGCCACCCTGTACTTTTAGCCCGGAAGCGGCGCCGTCCTTGGCCTAAGCCTCCGGGGGGAAGAAAAGGGAGGACGTTGCTTCCGCCCGTGGCAGGGGCAGCCCGGACGGCAACTCGGCGTGCACCGTCCCCAGGCGCTCGGCGGACCCTTCGGCAAACAGGGTCCGGTCCGCTTTGAGGAGGAGCGCTTCCAACCCTTGGCCGGCCAGTGCGCTTACCGCCACGCCGCCCCGGGTGCGAAGCAAAAGGGCCAGTTCGTCAGCCTCCACCCGGTCGGCTTTGTTCCACACCAGAAGCCGGGGCGTGGCCTGCAGCCCGAGGGATTCGAGGATGCGCTCCACCGCGGTGACCTGCGCATCGCGCGCCAGGTCCGCCGCGTCCACCACGTGCAGCAGCAGGTCCGCGTCGTCCAACTCCTCCAGGGTGGCGCGAAAGGCGGCGAGCAAGTCCTTGGGCAGGTCTCGAATGAAGCCCACGGTGTCGGTGATGATGACTTCGCGCTCCTCGGGGAAGCGGAGGCGTCGGCTGGTCGGGTCGAGGGTGGCAAACAGCTTGTCTTCCACCAGCGTGGTGGAGTGGGTGAGAGCGTTGAGGAGGGTGGACTTGCCGGCGTTGGTGTAGCCGACGATGGAGATGACGGGCAGCTCCCTCCGCTGGCGCCGGCCGCGGCGCACTTGGCGTTCGCTGGATAGCTGGCCGATGCGCCGGTCGAGGTGGGCGATGCGGTCGCGCACCCGGCGCCGGTCCACTTCCAGTTTGGTTTCGCCCGGTCCACGGCCGCCGATGCCGCCGGCGAGGCGGGACAGCGAATCGTCGCGCTGGCTGAGGCGCGGCAGCAGGTACTTCAGCTGCGCCAGCTCCACCTGCAGCTTGCCGTCGGCGCTCTGGGCGCGTTGAGCGAAAATGTCGAGAATCAGCTGGGTGCGGTCGAGCACCTTGAGGCTGGTTTCCTCGGCAATGTGGCGGCTCTGCGACGGGCTGAGGTCCCGGTCGAGGACGATGACGTCGGCCACCAGCTGCATCGAGCGCAGCACCAGTTCCTGCAGCTTGCCCTTGCCCACCAAATAGCGCGGGTCGGGCTGACGGCGGATTTGGAGGATGGAGTCGAGCACCTCTACGCCGGCCGTGCGGGCCAGTTCCCCCAGCTCGTGCAGGGACGCCTCGGCCGCCCCGCGGTCTCCGTCGATGCAGACTGCGACCAGAATGGCTCGCTCAGCGCCCGCCACCGAGCGCACCGGCGCGCCGCGCGCCAGCTCGTCTTCCAGTGCGGCCAGGGTCGAGGCCAGGTCCGGCTGCTGGCCATGCACGTCATTCAGCGTTTCGGTGTGCCAGTAGCTGCCGTCGCCGTTGGCAGGTACCAAGTGCGCCCAGTGCAGGACGCCGGGCAACCCGTCGTCCAGGACACCCACCGCTGCCACCAAATCCAAGCGCAAAAGGGCCAAGTCGGTGAGGTCGTCGCGGGTCAGGGGCTCGGACTTGAGGTGGGTATGGACGAGGCGCAGTCCGCGGAGGCGGACTTGGCCGGCGCGGGCGCGCCCAATGTCCGGCAGCTCCAGCTTCTGCGCGTCTCCCACCACCACTTGCTCCACCTCGCCCTTGCGGTTGAGCAAGACACCCAGCTGACGGTGGGTGTCGCGGGAAAGCTCAGTCAGGTGGCGGGCCAGCTCGGCGCTCACAATTTCATGGGCAGAGACGCGGCGGCGATAGGTGTTACGCAGTCGCTGCAGCTCGCTGGGCTTGAGTCCGAGGGTGTTGCCGGCGATGTCGTTCAGAGGGGCGGTCTCTCCTTCCCTCTCGCGGCGCGCCCGACGGTAGCCGCGCCATGGGAGGTGCCAGCAATGTAGCGCGGCAACGGGCCCCGCGCTTTAGGGGAGTCGCGGACTGGCGAGCCGGCCCAACCGGCGTGCGGCCTCGTCCAGGACGGCGTCCGTCTTGCAAAAGGCAAAGCGCGCGACTTGGGGCGCGAGGTCCGGCCGTGCATAAAAGGCAGACAGGGGGATGGCCGCCACGCCCACCTCAGTCGCCAACCACCGGCACCAGGCGTTGTCGCTGGGGTGGCCGAAGCCGCTGACGTCGGCACACAGGAAATAAGCCCCTTGGGGGGCCCAGGGCTGCAGTCCAGCCGTGCGGAGACTGGCCAGCAGGCGGTCGCGGCGCTCGGCATAGGCCTCCACCAGCCCTTGGAAGTACGCGTCCGGAAGTCGGAGGGCCAGGGCGATGGCTTCTTGCAACGGCGCGGCGACGGCAAACGTCACGTACTGGTGCGGCAGCGCCACCGCCCGTCCCAACAGCGGTGGCCCAATCGCCCACCCCACCTTCCAGCCGGTGTAGCTGAAGCTTTTTCCGCCGCTGCTGACGGTCAGCGTGCGCTCCGCCATGCCCGGCAGGGTGGCCAGCCGCAGGTGCCGCGCCGGTGGGTAGACCAGGTGCTCGTACACCTCGTCGGTCACTACCACCGCGTCGTGGCGGAGGCAGCAGTCGGCGATGGCTTCGAGTTCGCTTTGGGAAAACACCTTCCCAGTGGGGTTGTGGGGAGAATTCACCACCACCACCCGCGTCTTTGGGCCGAAGGCGGCCTCCAACTCGGAAGGCTCGTACCACCAGTTGCCTTGCCCACCTTCCGGCGGTCGAAGCCTCACCGGCCGCACCCGGGCGCCGGCCATGGCCACTGCCGCGGCATAGGAGTCGTAGAAGGGCTCAAACAGGACGGCCTCATCCCCGGCGTCCAGGAGGCCAAGCAAGGCGTCAAACAGCGCCTCGGTGGCTCCGGCGGTGACGGTGACGTCCCGCTCCGGGTCGACGTGGTGCTGGTGGAAGCGGGCCGCGTGCTCGGCGATGGCGCGCCTCAGGTTGAGGCTGCCTGCGCCCAGTGCATATTGGTTGACGCCCCCTCGCAGGGCGCGGACCGCCGCCTCGCGCACTTCCTCGGGGCCGTCGAAGTCAGGGAAGCCCTGTCCCAGGTTGACCGCGCCGGTGCGAGCGGCCAGGGCGCTGAATTCCGAGAAGATGGTGCCGGGTAACTCGCGCACCCGGGCGGCAATGTGGCTCACGGCGGCGGCCGGGGCGCCGCTCCTGAAATGGCCACGCTGTCCGCCACCGTCACCTCGACGTCCCAGAGGCAGTCGTTGCCAGTGGCTGCGGTGGGGCTGAGGGGACCGAGCCAGGCCAACGGCGCGAGGTCCATCGCCGTCGTCTGCGCACCTTGGCGGGCGAGGTCCCCTCCACTGGGGCAAAACACCAGCGAAGAGCGTTGAAGGGGGGTGTCGACCGGGGGGGCGGACCAAACGACGGTGGTGTTGCGGCCGACGTTGGCCGCGACCAGGCGGTCGATGACGGCTTGGACCGCGGAGGGTGCAGCCGCGTGCGCCACCACCCGCACCCCGACCCGCCGCTCGCAGCCTTGGTAGTGGCAATAGTAGCTGCCGCGCGCAAACGGCACGTCCACCGGCGTCGGATTGACCGTGAGGGCACGGCCCCCCACCACCGCCAACTCGGCGCGAAAATTCGTCCCGAAAACCTGACAGGCGGGCCCCTTGCAGCTGCGCACCGTCACGCTGAGGGTGCTGCCCTTCAGCTCCCATGTCCCGTGGGCAAAGGTTTGCCCGAGCGCGTCCTTCCGCTCGGCCCGGTAGCGTCCGGTCGAGCCAAACGTCATCGCCTGAACGCGGTCGCCGATTTCAGCGCCCTGGAGCCAGTCATGGACTTGTTGGTTGCTTTGAGCGAGCAGGAGCAACACCAGAGTCAGGGGCATGAGAAGCTCGCGACGCAGGGCAGGGGGTGGGCGGGCCTTGGTGGAACCGTAGCACGCCGCGGATGCCTTGACGGCTCGGCGCGCGGGTCTCCATTCTCCGTCCCTTCTGGAAGATGGACCGCACCGAACGACTGCTGGACTTGGTGGCCTTACTCCTCGACGCGCAGGAGCCGGTCTCTTGGGCGGAGCTGAAGGAGGCCTTCCCCGAGGACTACGGTGCGGGGACGGATGAGGCCACCGAGCGCAAATTCGAGCGCGACAAGGCGGAACTCCTCGAGCTGGGGATTCCCCTCACCTACGTCCAGGGCGACGAGGACCGCAAGGACGGCTATCTGCTGGACCGCGACGCCTACTACCTGCCCGACGTGGGCTTCACGCCGGAAGAGATGGCCGTGCTGTACGCGGCCGGCTCGGCGGCGCTCGCCTCGGGGGCCTTCCCCGGCCGACAGGATTTGCAGCACGCGCTGCGCAAGATTGCTTTTTTCGCCGACCCGGACCTGCCGGCGCCGCGGGTCCGGATGGAGCTCGGCGCGGTGCGGGAGGCGCGCCATGTGCCGCAGCACCTGGAGGCCCTGTGGACCGCCGCCAGTGCCCGAAAGTCGGTGACGCTGGTTTACGCCTCACCGCGCTCGCCGCGCCCTTCGCACCGGACGGTGGACCCCTACGGGCTGGCACTTCGGCGCGGCATTTGGTCTTTGGTCGGCTTTTGCCACGAGCGACAGGCGTTGCGGACCTTCCACGTCCACCGGATTCGCGACTTGAAGATGAATACCAGTAAGCCCCGCACCGCCGACTTCCAGGTGCCCCAGGACTTTCGCCTGGACGACCACGTCCCCCATGCTCCCTGGCAGTTTCGCATTGAAGAGCCGACCGAAGTGACGTTGCGGCTGTCCGGAGGCCTGGCCGACCGGGCGGAGGCCCACTTCCCCGAAGCGCGGGTGGTGCACGAGGCGGGGGAAACCCGGGCCACCCTCACCGTCACCAACCTGGACCCGCTGCTCCGACACCTATTGGCGCTTTCCCCGGATGTCCGCGTCCTTGGACCGGAGGCGGCGGTCGCCCGCATCCGGGAGATGGCCGAGGCGGTGCGCCGGCGGCACCAGGTACCCCAATGAGCGACGTGCACGAGCGGCTCCGCCGCCTGCTGTTGGTGGTGCCCTATGTGTCCCGCAACCCAGGCATCAGCGTCGATGCACTGTCCCGGGCGCTGGGGTTGTCTCGGGAGGAGTTGTTGCGAGACTTGGACTTGCTGACGCTGGTGGGCCGCCCGCCGTTTCAGCCCGACGACTTCATCGACTTGCACGTCGAGAACGACCGAGTGACGGTGGAGCTCGACCAGCGCTTCACCAAGCCTCCCCGGCTGACGCCCGCCGAGGCCGCCGCCCTGGCCGCGGCCGGCGAGTTGCTTCGTCCCGCCGCTGGCGGGGCGCTGGCCACCGCGCTGGCCAAGCTGGAGAAGGTGCTGCCGGCGACGGCGCGGCTGCGCTACCACGCCTTGGAGCGCACGGTGGACATGCGGACCACCGGCTCGGCGGACCTCGGGGAGATTACCCGCGCCATCGCCGAGCGCTCGGAGCTCACCTTCGATTACGCCGGAAAGATGCGCGACGCGGTGGAAGCCCGCCGGGTGGAACCGCTCGAACTCTTTAGCCACCGCGGCCAGTGGTACCTCAGCGCCTGGGACGCCGGCCGGGCCGACCAGCGTCTCTTTCGGGTCGACCGAATGGCCCACCTGGTGGCAACCGGGCGGCAATTCGCGCCCCGGGTGGGGGCGCCCTCGCACGTGCCGGACCCAGCCGAGCGCGGCGAAGTCCGGGTGCGCTTCTCGGCGGTGGCCGCTCCCTACCTGCGCGAGCGCTTCGGCTCCGAGGTGAAGGAGTTGGCCGACGGGGGGGTGGAGGTGCGCGTGGCCGGGGACGCCGAGCGCTGGCTGACGCAGTGGGTCCTGTCCTTCGGGGGCGAGGCCGAAGTGGTGGAACCGGCTTGGGCGCGGGCGGCGGCGGCGCGTGCCGCTGAACAAGCGCTGTCGGAATAAGCCCGCCGCGGGCAGCGCAAGCAGCAGGGCGGCCCTTCGCCGGCGGACCGGCGCCAGAGGCCGCTTCGCGGCGCGGCGCGTGTTAGCTTTTCGCCCTGAGGGGAGGGGCCATGGGTGCGGGCAAGCGGGTGCTGGTATGCAGCGTCCTTCTTGGCGCATGCGTCGCCAATGACCGGAGCACCCGGCCGCCGCTCATCCCGCCGGCCCCGCCGCAGGATGTCATCACCGTCGGCGGCTTCGACGATGCGATGCACCTGGCTTCGGACTACATCCACTCCTCCAGTCTGCCGGACCGTGTCTTCCTCGGCTCGCAGGAGATGGCCGGCAACCTCTGGCTGCTGCGCTTTGGGCCCGGGCCCACCGGAGGACCCCCGGTGGATTTGGTGATTGACCTGAGCTCCGGCATCGTTCACGAGGCGCCAGCCGGCGCCTACGGAACGCTCAAGCCGCTGCCCACCCCGCCGCCGACGTCGGACACGCCCTCGGTGCCGGCGAAGTAGCCCCCCTCGGGTGGCGGTTGGCCGGGGCCCTCGCTTGCCCCCCAGGGCGCGCATTTCCTCGATGCGAAAGCGCGTGTTGCACCCGGCGCAGGCCCCGGTGCATAGGGAGGGGACGCGAGGAAAAAAGCCCATGCCGACCGACTCATTTCACACCCAAGGCAGCTTGGAAGTGCAGGGAGTCGTCTATTCGGTATTCCGTCTCGCCGAGTTGGCCAAGCGCCACCCGGCGGTGGCTCGGCTGCCCCTCTCGCTGAAGGTGCTGCTCGAGAATCTGCTGCGCCACGAGGATGGGCGGGTGGTGCGGCGCGAGCACGTGGAGAAGATGGCGGCCTGGGACGCCAAGGCGCCTCCGGAAACCGAAATCTCCTTCCACGTGGCCCGCGTGCTGCTGCAGGACTTCACCGGCGTGCCGGCGGTGGTGGATTTGGCAGCGATGCGCGAAGCGCTGGCCGCACTCGGTGGGGACCCGAACAAAATCAATCCCCGCAATCCGGCGGACCTGGTCATCGACCACTCGGTGGTGGTGGACCAATTCGGCAGCACGACGGCCTTCGCGGTGAATGCCGAGTTGGAATTCGAGCGCAACCGGGAGCGCTACGCCTTCCTGCGCTGGGGCCAGGACGCCTTTCACAATTTCCGCGTCGTGCCGCCGGACACCGGCATCTGCCACCAGGTGAACCTCGAGTACCTGGCCCAGGTCGTCTTCCGCGACGGCCAGACCCTCCTTCCCGACACCCTGGTGGGCACCGACTCGCACACCACCATGGTGAATGCCCTGGGCGTGGTGGGGTGGGGGGTGGGCGGCATCGAGGCAGAAGCCGCCCTGCTTGGGCAGCCCATCACCATGCTCATCCCGCAGGTGGTGGGCTTCCGCCTGTCCGGGGCCCTCCCGGCCGGGACCACCGCCACCGACCTGGTGCTGACCGTCACCCAGATGCTGCGCAAGAAGGGGGTGGTGGGGAAATTCGTCGAGTTTTTTGGTCCGGGCGTCTCCGGTCTCTCCCTCCCGGACCGGGCCACCATCGCCAACATGGCCCCTGAATACGGAGCCACCATCGGCTTCTTCCCGGTGGACGCGCAGACGCTCAGCTACCTGCGCTTCACCGGGCGCTCGCCTGCGCAGGTGGCGCTGGTGGAGGCGTATTGCCGGGAGCAGGGACTTTTTCACACCGCGGAAACACCCGAGCCGCACTTCTCAGACACACTGGCGTTGGACTTGGGCACGGTCGAGCCGTCGCTGGCCGGCCCGAAGCGCCCGCAGGACCGGGTCCCGCTGCGGGCCATGAAAGAGAGCTACCAGCAGTCCCTGGCGGAGATGCTGGCGGTGCCGCCTGCCCCGGACGAGGAGGGGCCAGCCCCCTCGGGCCCCAAGGCACGTCCCCCGTCTGTTGCGGAGCGCGCGGCGATGAAGGTGCCGGTGAGCGAGCGCGGGATTCGCTATGACGTGGGTCATGGCGCGGTGGTGATTGCGGCCATCACCAGCTGCACCAACACCAGCAACCCGGCGGTGCTCCTCGGCGCTGGGCTTCTGGCCAAGCGCGCGGTGGAGCGCGGATTGACCAGCAAGCCCTGGGTCAAGACGTCGCTCGCTCCGGGAAGCAAGGTGGTGATGGACTACCTGAAGTTGGCCGGGGTGCTGCCCTACTTGGAGGCCCTCGGTTTCCACTTGGTCGGCTACGGGTGCACCACCTGCATTGGAAACTCGGGCCCGCTGCCAGAGCACATCACGGAGGCGGTGACGTCGGCCGACTTGGTGGTGGCCTCGGTGCTCAGCGGCAATCGAAACTTCGAAGGCCGCATCAACCCCTACGTCCGCATGAATTTCTTGGCCAGCCCTCCGCTGGTGGTGGCCTATGCCCTGGCGGGCACCGTGGGCGTCGACCTCACCAGCGAGCCACTGAGCCTGGACCGCAATGGGCAGCCGGTGTACCTGCGCGAAGTCTGGCCCACCGACGCGGAGATTCGCGAAGCGGTGGCGAGCTTCGTCAAGCCGGAGCAGTTTCGCGACCAATACGCGCGGGCGCTGGAAGGGGACGAGCGCTGGCGCTCGCTCAGCGTCAAGGGCGCCGACACCTTCCACTGGGACCCGAAGAGCACCTACGTCCGCAAGCCGCCTTTCTTCGAGAAGCTCTCGAACGAGCCCGCTCCGCTTCAGGACATCGCAGGGGCCCGGGTGCTGGCCCTGCTGGGAGACTCAGTCACCACCGACCACATCAGCCCGGCCGGCAACATCGCCAAGAATAGCCCGGCGGCGCGCTATTTGATGGAACAGGGTGTCGAACCGAAGGACTTCAACAGCTACGGCGCTCGGCGGGGCAACCATGAGGTGATGGTCCGCGGCACCTTTGCCAACATCCGGCTGCGCAACCTCCTCGCGCCGGGCACCGAGGGCGGCGTCACCGTGCACCTGCCCACGCGCGAGAAGATGAGCATCTACGATGCGGCGATGCTGTACGCCAAGCAGAAGACGCCCCTTCTGGTGCTGGCCGGCGCGGAATACGGCACCGGCAGTTCCCGGGACTGGGCAGCCAAGGGCACCCAGCTGCTGGGCATTCGGGCAGTCATCGCAAAAAGTTTCGAGCGCATCCACCGCAGCAACCTGGTGGGCATGGGCGTGCTTCCGCTTCAGTATGAGGCAGGCGAAGACGCAGCCAGTCTGGGACTGACCGGGCAGGAGACGTTTAGCATCGCCGGCATTGCCGAGGCACTCAGCCCGGGGAAGCGGCTGAGCGTGGAGGTGAAGGCCGAGCCGGGAGGCGTCCGCCGCTTCACCGTCACCGCCCGCATCGACACGCCCAATGAGCTCGACTACTTCCGCAGCGGCGGCATCCTGCCCTTCGTGCTGAGGCAGCTGGCGCGCAGTTAAGTCAACTCCCGGTCGCGTCCTTCCGGCGGCGCTTGTGGGCGTACATCCGGGCGTCGGCCTGGCTGAGGAGGACTTCCAGCGGCTCGGGTTCGGCCGGGTCGAAGGTGGCCACACCGGTGGAAAAGGCGATGGCGAAGTCTCTCCGTCCCCGGTTGTTGTGCTGCTCGACCCGGCTGTTGAGTCGAGCCACCAACTCCGCGGCGCCCACGCCCGCGGCGTCGGTGACGAGGACAACGAATTCGTCACCGCCCAACCGGGCGACGAGGTCGCGCTCCCGGAAGGTGGCCCGCAGCAGGGTGGCGAATTCGAGGAGCGCCCGATCCCCAGCCTGGTGGCCGAACCGGTCATTTATCTGCTTCAGCCCGTCGAGGTCGGAGAAGATGACCAGCATCCCGCGCTGGGCCCGCACCGCCTCGTCCAGCTGCGCCCGCGCCAAGTCGATGAAGCCGCGCCGATTGTGGAGGCTGGTCAGCTCGTCAACGTGGCTCAGCGAGCCGCTGTCGCGCTGTCGGCCGAGCGAGGTGCGTGCCCGCTCCCGCTCGGTGACATCGCGGTAAATCCACAGGTGGCCCAGCGCCTGGTCCGCTGCCAGCACCGGCGCGTAGTCGCGCTCCACCACCCGGCCGTCGGCGAGTGGAAGCATCTCCCGGAAGGTGGCCGTTCGTCCTCCGGAGAGTTCCTGGACGCGTGCCTCGAAGCGGTCCGGCTCAAGAAACTGCAGCCGGAACAGCGCACCGGCCTCGCTGCTGGCGAGCCCCACCAGGGAGTGGGACGTCAGCAGCCCAAAAAGGCCGAGAAAGGCTTTGTTGCAGTGGATGACGGCACCGTCCTCCCCCACCAACAGCACCCCGTCGGCCAAGGCGTCGAGCAACGCGGTGAGGTGGGCCCGCTCCGTGCGCAGCAGGCGGGCCAGCGCCTCGGGGATTTCCCCCAGGCGCTGTCGGCTCAACAACCCGGCCCGGTCCAGGCCGAGTTCGACGGCGGCGGCCCTCGCCTCAAACTCGGGCAGGAGGGTGTGGGCAGCGTCCTGCAGCGCGTGGACGTCCTCGGCCTGCCAGGTGCGAGGCGCCGCATCGACGGCCAGCAGCACCCCCAACAGCTGTCCCGACCGGTCGCGCACCGGCACGCCCACCCAGGCCTGTCGGCCGAGGCCCCCCTCCTCCGGGGCCAAAACACCGGTGGCCGTCAGGTTGGCCTGGGCGACAGCAGCCACCGCGTCCTGGGGAATGGGCCAGCCCGAAGGCGATTCTTCCAGGCCCGCGGCCCCGCCGACGAAGGCTCCGCCTTCGCTGAAGAAAACCAGCAGTGTCACCGGCGCGCGCACGGCGCGGGCGGCCAGCCGGGCCACCCGGTCAAAGGCGGGTTCCCGCCCACTGTCCCCCAGGCCCAGCGCGTCGCGCTCCCCGTCCGAAGGGGTGGCGGCCGGGTGCAGGGGTGCCGGGCGGAGGGGGGGCATGGAGGCGACGGCTTGTGGAAGGGAGGCTCTCACGCGACCCAAAGCAAAAAGCGTACGCAAGGGCCCTGACGCCCTAACACCCGTCCGCATGGGAAGTTGTTGTCTTCTGGGCGTAGGCCGAAGCAGGGGTCCCGCACCAAGGGTGGGTGGACGTCCGACGTCAACCCGTGGAGGAGGCGGCCGCCGTCACGTCGGCTTCAGCGGCGACTGCGGAGGCGGCCAGCTCTGCCACGACGCTGAGCAACTCCAAGGGCTCCACTGGTTTGGTGAGGTACACCTGGAAACCAGCGCGCTGCGCCCGCTGGGCCTCGCCCGGCCCGGAGGAAGCGCTCACCGCGACCGCCGGCGTTTGGCCGCCCTGCTGGGGGAGGAGGCTGCGGAGGCGCGCCACCAGCTGGTAGCCATCCTCGCCCGGCATGGCCAGGTCGGCCACCAGGACGTGCGGCCGCTCTCGGAGCAGCGCGCCCAGCGCCTCGGTGGCCGTGGAGGCGGTGGTGACAACGGCGTGCTGCTGGCTCAGCACGCGGCACAGCAGCTCCCGCGTTTCCTCCTCGTCGTCCACCACCAGCACACGCAACCCGGCCAGGGAGGGGTGGACGCCGCTCCCGGGCGTCACCCGGCGTGCTGGCAGGACGGCGGCGTCGAGGGGGCGCAGGGCCAGCCGGACGGTAAACGTCGAGCCCTGGTCCGGCCCGCGACTGGAGGCGGTGACAGTTCCGCCGTGCAACTCCACCAGGTGTCGGACGATGGCCAAGCCCAGCCCCAACCCGCCGGTGGAGCGCGTCGCGGTGGAGTCGGCCTGGCGGAAGCGTTCAAAGACGTGGGGAAGAAAGTCCTGGGTGATGCCTTGTCCGCTGTCGGACACCGACAACTCAGCCTGCTCGCCGGACGGCTGAAGGCGCACCGAGATGTGGCCCTTGGGCGGGGTGAATTTGATGGCGTTGCTGACCAGGTTAAAGGTGACTTGCTGAAGTCGGTCTGCGTCGCCCGACACCACCAGGGTACGGTCCAAGGTGACCGCCAGGCCCAACGCCTTCGCCTCTGCCGCGGGCCGGAGTGCCTCGAGGGCCGCGTCCACCACCCGGGCCACCTCCACCGGCGCGGCCTCGAGACGGGTTGCGCCGGCGACAATCCGACTGACGTCGAGCAAGTCCTCCACCAGCCGGGCCTGGACCCGCGCGTTGCGCTCAAGCGTCTCCAGCGCCCGGGCCTGCTTCTCCGCCGACAGACCCCCCCCGCGCAAAAGCCGCGTCCAGCCGAGAATGGCCGACAGCGGCGTGCGCAACTCGTGGGAGACGGTGGCCAGAAACGCGTCCTTGGCGCGGCTGGCGTCCTCGGCCCGCTGGTACAGCCGCGCGTTGTCGATGGCCAGCGCCGCCCGGCGACACACTTCCTTGGCCAGCGCGACGTCCAGCGGCCCGTAGCGGCGCTCGCTGTGGGCGTAGACGAAGCCGATGACGCCCAGTGGCCGGCCGCGGGCCAGAAGCGGCACTGCCAACAGCGACCGCCCGCAGATGCCCACCAGCACCGCCCGGTGGCTCGCGTCCCGGGCCGTCGCATCGAGCAGCGCGTCCTTGTCGATGACGGGGAGGAGGACCGGCTCAAGCCGCAGAAGCGCCTCGGCCAAAGGACCGCCCGCGGCCGGGCCCGCCCGCCGGAGTGCCTCGGCGACGCCGGCGTCTTCGGAACGGGCGTGCCCCACCGCCACCCGCTCGCGCAGCCCCTCCTCGCTCAAGACGTCGACGATGCAGAAGTCCGCCAGCGCCGGCACCGTCAGTCGGGTTACCGCCCCCAGTGTCTCGGCCACGTCGAGGGTGTTGGACAGCTCGGCCCCGGTGCTGGACAGCAGCCGAAGCGCGGCCTCCTCTCGGCGCTCGACGCTGACGTCGCGCAGGGTGCCCACCCACTCGCGGACTTTTCCCGGCTCGTCAAACAGCGGGACGCCCCGCGACACACACTCCGCCCACTCCCCGTCGGCGCGCCGCACCCGGCAGTAGCCGTTTTGCGGCTGGCCCGTCTTGAGCCCGTCCCTCAGCATGCGCTGCATGCCCTTCACGTCGGCCGGGTGAACCGCGTTCAGCCATCCGAGGCCCAGCGTCTCTTCATGCGACTGCCCGGTGAGCGCAGACCAGCCGGCGGCTGGGCTGAGGACGAAGCCCCTCCAGTCGGTCATCCAGATGGCTTGGCTCGAAGTTTCCGCGAGCGACCGAAAGCGCCCTTCGCTGCGGGCCAGGTCCCGGGCCAGCGCCTCCGCCCGAAGCCGCGCCTCGCGCTCGGCGCCGAGGGCCGAGGCGCGCTCGCGCTCCCAGCGGTGTCTGTCGGTGACGTCATCCACCGTGACGATGGCCGACGCCACCCGCCCCGCCTCGAGAATGGGCGCGACGCTGACGTCCAAGGTGATGTCCCCCCGCGCCGGGTGGCGGTAGAGGACCGGGACATTGCGCACCGGAAGGCCGGTGCTGATGGCGCGGTGGAAGGGCCGTTCACATTCCTCGGTCCCTTCGCCGTCAAGCCCGAAGAAGGGAAACAGCTCCCCCACCAGGCGCGGTGGGCTGTCGGCCGTTCGGCCCAGCAGCTCCTGCAGGCGCGGATTACAAAAAAGCACAGCGCCGTCGGTGGTCACCACCGCCAGGCCTTGGGAGACGTCGGTCAGCACCGCCTGCTGCCACCGCCGTTCTTGCTCGACTTGCGCCGCCAGCCGTTCCTTCTCCTGAAGCAAGGCTTCGGTGCAAGCGCGTGCCTCGGCTTGGTGGGTGACGTCGAAGTGAAAGCCGAGCAGCGCCACCGGGTGGCCTCGGGCATCGGCCAGTGGCTGGTACACCACGCTGAAGATGCGCTCCTCGACGCCTCCGCCAACGTCCATTCTCACCGGCAGCTCGGCCTCGACGTACGGCCTGCCGGTGGCGACAGCCCGGCGCACCCCCACTGCCAGCGGATGGTGAAGCAGCTGCGGGAAGACGTCTTCGGCCCGGCGGCCGAGAAGCGTCCCGCCGGCGCTGCCGGCGAGAAAGGCCTCGTTGACGTATTCGATGATGAAGTCCGGCAGGCGGAGAAGGACGACCCGGGCCGGCAGGTGGTGCAGGACGGCCTCCAGCAGCGCGCGGCCAGGCGCGGGGACAGGCGGCAGCGGCTGTCCCGAGACGGGCTGCACCGCGGCGGCGGCGTCCGTTTCTCCTCGAAAGGCCAACGTCAGCCCGTCGCCGCAGCGCACGGCGAGGCTTTTGGCCCCGGCGGATGCCCCCTCGGCTGCAAAGAAGGAGCAGTTGCCGTCTGCCTCCCCCGTCTCGACCACCCGCACCAAACGCTGGAAGAGGGCATTCGGCCCTTGGGTGGGCCCGTCCTCCAGCAGCCGCCGGCCTTCCAACTCGGCCGCCGCCGTCCGGCGAAGCATGCGCAGGGCGGCGGGGTTGACGTACTGGAAGCGAAAGTCCTCGATGCCTCTGTCCGTCCGGACTGCGCTGAGGGCGCAGAGGGGCTCGGGGCTGGCATCAAAAAGTTGGGCCAGCTGTTCGCGGGCGAGCAGAGAAGACACCTCTGGGGCGTGGGGGAAGGCGACACACCGTGCACCAGGCAAAGGGGGCCTGTCTAGCCTTCATCCCCCCCCGGGGGACGGGTGCGTCAGCCGTACACCTCGCGCGCGGCGCGGTAGGTGCCCAGATGGGCGGTGAGGCTGCAGGACAGCGGCTGGGCGTAGCCGCCTCCAAGCGTCACCACCAGCGGGACGCCCCGCCGCTGCGCGCACTGGAAGACGAAACGGTCGCGGGCCTCGAGACCCTCTGCGCTCAGCGCCAGCCTTCCGAGGGTGTCCTCGGCCAGTGGGTCCACGCCTGCCTGGTAGTAGATGAGTTCGGGCCGGGCGGCGTCGAGGACGCGGGGCAAATGGCGGTACAGGGTGTCCAGGTAGACGCCATCGCCGGTGCCGTCGGGCAGCCCCACGTCCAGGGACGAGGGCTGCTTGCGGAAGGGGAAGTTGTGCTGGCCGTGCATGCTGAAGGTGAAGACGGACGGGTCCGAGGCAAATACCGAAGCCGTCCCGTTGCCTTGGTGCACGTCCAGGTCCACCACCGCGGCGCGGGAAATGCGGCCCGCGGCCTGTTGCTCTCGGATGCTGATGGCAATGTCGTTGAAGACGCAGAAGCCTTCCCCGTGGTCGGCGAAGGCGTGGTGCGTTCCTCCGGCCAGGTTGGCGGCGAAGCCCTCCTCGAGGGCCACGCGCGCAGCGGCGCAGGTGCCGCCCACCGACGCCCGCGAGCGCTGCACCAGGGCCTGACTCCACGGGAAGCCGAGACGGCGCACCTCGGGCTGGCTGAGTCGCCCTTCCAGCAGGGCACGGAGGTAGCGCTCGGTGTGCACCAGGCGGAGCGCCTGCAGCGGCGCCAGCTTGGCCGGCACCAGCTCCCCAGCCGCCAACAGGCCAGCGTCCAAAAGCCCCTCCCGAAGCAGCCGGTACTTTGTCATTGGAAAGCGGTGACCCTCTGGCAAGGGGACCAGGTAGCTGTCGCAGTGGAAGACGCGCATCGGGGCCGAAAGAAGCCATTGTCCGGCCGGTCGGAAAAGCCCCGGGCTGCTGGCGGCCCCCAACGGCGAGGCCCTCCGGCTTTCCGCTTCATCCGGGCTTGGGCTTGAGGTAAGCCGGCACCGGCATGCGCGCCCTTCTAGCCCTGTGTTCTGCCCTCATCCTTGGGGCGGGTTGTTCCACCCAGCATGGACCGCTCAGCGACACCCCGGACACCTCCAGCCTCGGCGTGGCCGGAGGGCTCGGCCCGGGCGGGGTGAGCACCGCCTACGGTGTCTACCCGGAGTCGGCGGACCTCAAGGGGGTCGACCCGCTGGCGGACCGAAGTACCTCCACCGCGGTGCGGCCACCCCCCTTGGTGCCCGGGTTGCCGGGTAACGCGGAGACTCCGCGGACCAGCAACGCGGTGCAGGCCTGGAGCAGCGGGCCCAACCTTCCCGTCGAGCCGGCCAACATGGCGCTGGAGCCGGAAGTCACCGAGCCGCCCGCGGCGCAGGGCGGTGGCCGGCGCCACCAGGGGTAGCGCCGCTTTGGGCCGGCGAGACAGGCCTTCTCCTTTTGGAGGACCGATGACGCGACGAATGCTGCTTTGGGCCGGCGCCCTCATCCTCGGCTGGAGCCTTCCCGGGCTTGCCCCAACCCACGTGCAGGGTTCGGACGCGGATGCCGGAATTCCCGCCCACCAAAGCCACCCGGTGGACCCCGCAGCGCCGCAGCCCACTGGGAAAACCGTCCTGCTGGGGCTGCCCGGGGGGAAGCAGGCCATCGGCTACGTGGCGCGTCCGAAGGCGGCGCCGAGCGGCGCCATCCTGGTGCTGCACGAGTGGTGGGGACTGAATGACTATGTGAAAGGGCAGGCCGATAGGCTTGCCGGCTTGGGCTACCTCGTGCTTGCGGTGGACCTCTACCAGGGCAAGGTGGCCACGACGCCGGAGGAGGCCGGAAAACTGATGCAGGCGCTTGACCCGGCGCACGCCGCAGCGGTGGAAAAGGCTGGCGTGGCCTGGCTGAAAGAAAACGGCCACGGAAGGAAAATTGCAACGCTCGGCTGGTGCGCCGGCGGCGGCCAGAGCCTGCTCGCCTCGCTGGGCAGCCCGCAGGACATCGCGGCCACCATCATCTACTACGGCATGCCGGTGATGGATGTCGCCCAGTTGAAGACGCTGCGTGGGCCGGTGCTTGGCATCTGGGCGAAACAGGACGGGTGGATTACGCCGGAGAAGGTGGCGGCCTTCGACCGTGCCCTCACCGAGGCCGGCGTGAAGCACGCCTTCCACTCCTTCGATGCGAACCACGCCTTCGCCAACCCCACCGGGGGGCGCTACAACCCGGCGGCGGCCGGCGAGGCCAACGCGCTGGCCGAGAAGTTTCTCGCCCAAACCTTCAAGGGCTAGGGCCGGGCTTAGGGCCGGGCTAGGGCCTCACGGGCGCCGGGACGACGGCGGCGAGTCCAGCCGCTCCAGAAACCTCCCCTGGGCGCCATAGCCGGTTCGGGCCAGGCGCTGCGCCTCCAGCAGTTCGGCGGCTCGGGCACAGACGGTCGCCAGCGCTCGGAAGCCCTCGGCCAACAGGCGCTCCAACTGGTCCTGCGCGTCCGGGCCCACCGGGGCTATGTCCTTGCCGGCACGGAACAGACGTGGCAACCGCATGGGCGGCACCATACGGGAAATGCACTGAGGAGGCGACATGGGCACGACGGCATCGCAGCGGGTGGGCTTTCTGGGAATGGGACTCATGGGAAGCCGAATGGCGCGCAACCTGTTGCGCAAGGGCTTCCCGGTCACTGTTTGGAACCGGACGCGCGCCAAGGCCGAGGCGCTGGTGCCGGACGGCGCCAAGGTGGTGGCCACACCGGCCGACGTCATGGCGGACGTCGACATCGCGTGCACCTGCCTGTCGACGCCCGCGGTCCTCGAAGAGACGGTGGCTGGCCCGCAGGGCCTGTTCCGCACCGCGCGGAAGGGGCAGCTGTACATCGACTTCTCCACCATTTCGCCCAGCTTGGCGCGCTCTCTCGAGGCGCGCTCACAGGCGCTGGGGCTGGACTTCGTCGAGGCGCCGGTGACCGGAAGTAAGAATGGGGCCGAGAAGGGGACGCTGCTGTTGATGGTGGGCGGAACGCCCGAGGCCGTCGCGCGCTGCGGGCCGGTCTTTGCCGCGGTGGGGGAGAAGGCCATCCACTGCGGCCCAGTCGGCGCCGGCGCCCAGGTGAAGCTGGCCGGCAACGCCCTCATTGCCTCCATGCTGCAGGGCCTCGGCGAGGGCATGCTGCTCGCCAGCAAAGCCGGCGTGGACCCGGCCAAACTCCTCGAAGTGGTGCAGGCCTCGGGCTACCGCTCCCCCTATTTCGAATTTAAGGGAGGCGCGCTGCTGCGACGCGACTTCTCACTGCACTTCGCCATTGAGTTGATGCACAAGGACCTCACCCTCTTCCTCGAGTCGGCCTCAGCGCTGCGGGTGCCCACCCCGCTCGCCGCAGCGGTGCGGGAGGTGTACGAATTGGCCCGCGCCGCCGGAAAGGGCGAGGAAGACATCGGCGCCGTCATCACCGTCTTCGAGGACTTGGTCGGCACACAGGTGCGCCCAGCCTCCTGAAGGGCGCCTTTACAACCGCCTGAACGGCTTGCGTTGACGGATTCACAGCGGGAGCCCACGCGCCAGTCGCATCCGCCTCGCATGGGCGCCCTAAACTTCAATTATTTCATCTGGTTGTCGTACGTTAACGTCAAGGTGTAGACAGCGCCCCTGCAGGCCACTACGTTGTGTTCTCACGCAGTGCGTGACGCGCCCGGGTGGGGGTAGCCAAATGGCGGTGGAAGGCGAGCTGGTGAAACTCGGCAATGGCCGCTGGGCGCGCTTCCGGCAGTTGCCGGTCTATGCCGGCGAGGTGCGCGGCCCCGTCACCTTGCTGGCTGCGGTGGAACTCGACCAGGCCACCCAGGAGCGCCTGGCTTTGGCGGAAGTGTCCCTGGACGCCTACCGGCTGCGCGGCTTCGAGATGGACGTCCGGCTGGACGCCGACGGCAATGTCCGCTTCGAGCAGCGCTCCTCGCTGCACTGACCGCGGGCTTCAGCGCCGGCACCCCGGGCCGGCATCCCTCTTCATTCTGGCGTGCGGCCTAGGCCGAGGAAGGTGTCGGCGTTGGCCCAGGCCACCCGGCGCACCACGCGCTCGGACAGCCCAGCCGTCTGCAGCAGGTGCACCGCTCGGGGGAAGGCGAGGAGGTCGCCGGTCCGGTCTCCAGCGTCGGAATTCAGCACCAGGCGCTCGCTGCCCCTGGCTGCCACCAGCGCCGCCGCTCGTTCTGCCTTGAGGGCGCCCAGCTGGACGGTGAGACCGGCCCAGTGTCCGCAGCCCAGCACCAGCGGCAGCGTGCGCGTGCTGACGTGGTCCACCAGCACGCGCTCCGGCGCCGGGCCGTGCTGCCGCAGCAGTGCTAACAGGCGGCGGGTGTGTCGCTCCTTGTCCCGCTCCGGGGTGTGCACCAACACCGGGACACGCAGCCGGCGGGCGAGGTGCAGCTGTTCCACCACCGCCTCCTCTTCCGCCGGTCCGCCCTGGTGAAGGCCGATTTCCCCGAGCGCCACCACCCGGCGGTGGTCGAAGGCCGCCGGCAGCAAGTCGAGCACCGCCTGCAGCCCGCGTCGCGGCAGCGAGCGCGGGTGGACGCCGAGTGCCAGCCGGGCGTCCAGCTCAGCGCGCTGCAGTCGAGGCAGCTGGTCCTCCACCAAGGCGGCGAATTGCGCACGCAGCGCGTCGACGCTGGGCTCCTCGAGAAAGTGCGGCACCCCGAGGACGCGCTGCACGCCGAAGAAGCGCAAGGTCTGCAGGTCCACATCCCGGAGGCGCTCCGGGTGCAGGTGACTGTCGAAGAGACGAGGCGCTTCGGGCACGGGGGAAGGAAGGGGCGTCTCCAATATGCTAGGCGATGGGCGTGGGCAGTTGCCGAGCGACAATCTTCCTGGGCGTCGTCCTTGGCCTGGCCGGCGCTGCCGAGGGGCAGTCGAAGACGAAGGCTGCGCCGGCGGGTGGGCTGAAGCCCTCGGGCTGCGCTTCGGCCGGCCACCGTCAATTCGACTTCTGGCTGGGCGAGTGGGACGTGGCCACCGCCCAGGGAACGCCGGCCGGCACCAACCGCGTGGAGCGGCTGCTCGACGGCTGCGCGATTCAGGAGCACTGGGCGGCCGCGGACGGCAGCAAAGGCACCTCCCTCAGCAGCTACGACGCGGTGGCGCGCAGGTGGCATCAAACCTTCGTCGATGACACCGGCCAGGTGCTGGTCCTCGAAGGGGAATACAAAGACGGGAGGATGGTGCTCCAGGGGGAAAAAACCATGGGGCGCCAGCGCACTGCGCTGCAGCGCATCAGCTGGCAACTGGTGGGCGACAAGGTCCGCCAGCGCTGGGACATCTCGCAGGACGCTGGAAAGACGTGGAGCCTCCTCTTCGAGGGCGTCTACACCAAGAAGAAGGCCCCGGAGGGTTAGGGGGCCACTCGCTGGACGGGCGGCGCAGCCTCCTCTTGGCCGAGGGCCGCCCCCTCGTTGCGCGGGTCAGAAGCCGCCGTCCTCAGCCCCGTCGTCTCGTCCTCCATCACCGCCTCGGCGTCCCCCAGCGCTTCCACCGCGCGAAAGTGGTGCCCCATCGCCTCCAGCGCGGCCCGAGTCGCCGGCTCAATCGACTGCTGGTCCACCACCACTTCGTCCGGAAGCCATTGCTCATGGATGCGGCCCGCGCCCACGGCCCGCACCAAGTCCATCTTCGCGTCCAGCACGTTGAGGAGCACCTGCAGCACGGTGGTGGGGATGGTGGAACCCCCGGGGCTGCCCACCGCCAACAGCACCCGCTCCGGGTGGGCCTTCTGGAAGACCAGGGTGGGGGACATGGAGGAGAGGGGCGTCTTGCCAGGCGCAATGGCGTTGGCCTCGCCGGTGACGACGCCGTAACTGTTGGGACGCATCGGCTGCGCGGCGAAGTCATCCATCTGGTTGTTGAGGAGAATGCCCGTGCCGCGCGCCACCAGGCAGCTGCCGAAGGCGCCGTTCAGGGTGGTGGTGAGAGACACCGCGTTCCCCCAGCGGTCGAGGACTGAAATGTGGGTGGTGTTTTTCGGACTGCGCTCCACCGCTGGGGCGGCTCCGGCGTCCGCGCCTGCTGCGGCCAGCGACAGCGAGGCGGATGGCGTGGCCCGCTTCAGGTCGATGGAGCGCGCCAGCGTGGCCAGGTAGCGACTCGACAGCAGCCGCCCAAGAGGAATTTCGGAGAAGTCTGGGTCTCCAAGCCACCGGGCGCGGTCCACATAGGCGCGACGCGCCGCCTCAATGTACAGGTGCAAGTCCTCCACCCCGCGGCGCTCCCAGCCGAGGGGCCGCAGCTGTTCCAGCATCCCCAAGACTTGAAGGACGGCGACCCCGCCGGCCGTGGGCGGGGGAAAGACCGCCAGCGCATGGCCGCGGTAGCTGCCCCACAGCGGCTCGCGCCAGCGCACGCGGTAGTCGGCCAAGTCCTTGGCGGTGAGGACGCCGCCGGCGTCCTGCACCGTCGCGGCGATGGCCCGCGCCACGCTTCCCTGCGTCATGGCCGTGGGGCCTTCCCGTGCCAGCCGCTCCAGCGTTTGTGCAAGCTCTGGCTGCCGCAGGCGCGTCCCCAGCGCGGGCACTTGGGGAGTTCCATCGGCACCGGGGCGCAGAAAAATGCGCGCCGCCTGGCTGTCGCGCGCCAGGCAGTTGGCCCGAGGGCCCGCCATGGCCTGGTACTTGGGCGTCACCAGGAAGCCCGCCCTGGCCAGGCGGATGGCGGGGGCCAGCACCACCGAGGGCTTCAGGGTACCGGCCCGCTTCAAAAGCGCCAGGTAGCCTTGGGCTGCGCTGGGGACCGCGACCGCGAGGGCGCCGTCGGTCGCCAGCTGGGACACCACCTTCCCCTCGCGCAGGTACATGTCCCGGCTCGCTCCGCCGGGGGCCACCTCGCGGAAGTCGAGGGCCAGCGTGGTGCGTCCGGCCACCTGGTAGACGAGGGCAAAGCCGCCCCCACCCAGGCCATTGTGGTAGGGCCCCACCACGCCGGCGGCGAAGGCCGCGGCCACCGCCGCGTCGACGGCGTTGCCGCCCAAGTCCAGCATCTCCAGTGCTGCGCGGCTGGCGTCTGGGTAGGCCGCTGCCACCACGCCTTTCTGGTACAGGCGGTCAGCCCAACCGGCATCGGGCAGCAGCCAGAAAAGGCCGGCCAGCACCGGCACGCTGAGACGGAGGCCGCGCATCGCTTCCCACTGTCTTCCAAGGACTGGGCACGGCTGCAAGCCCAAGAAAGCCTGCAGCCGGTGCGTCCCGGGGTGGGTGGCTTCCTCCCACTCGGGGGGGCTGGGGCCAAAGTTTGACGCCGCTGGCGAACGGCTTGCATCCTGGCGCCACTTGGGAATGGCAAATGCAGCGGCGGTGGTGCTCTGCGCGGGCAAGGGCACCCGGATGAAGTCCGCGCAGCCCAAAGTGCTGCACCCGCTGTTGGGCCGTCCGCTGTGCGCCTGGCCCTTCGCCGCGGCCGCCGAAGCGGGGGCACGCCCGGTGGTGGCGGTGTTGGGTCCCAACGCGGACGAGGTGAAAGCGGCTCTGCGGACGCAGTTTGCGTCCATCGAGACGCGCTTCGCTGTCCAGCCCCAGCCGTTGGGCACCGCCGACGCGGTGCGTGCCGCCGCGGACCAGCTGCGCGACATCGATGGGCCGTTGCTCATTCTCTACGGAGACACGCCTCTCCTCACCCCGTCCACCCTGCGGCGTCTGTTGGAGGCGCAGGCCGCAGCCAGCGGACCGCTGGCCCTGTTGAGCGCCACTGCGCCGGACCCGCATGGCTACGGCCGGCTGGTCCGGCAGGCCGGGCGGGTGGTGCGGGTGGTGGAGGAACGGGACGCCAGCGAGGCGGAGCGCCGCCTCGACGAGGTGAATGCCGGCGTCTACGCGGTGAACTCCCACTTCCTCTGGAAGTCCCTCGCCGGGCTGCGGCCTTCCAACGCCCAAGGGGAGTACTACTTGACGGACTTGGTGGCGCTGGCGGCTGCGGAGGGCGGTGTGGCGGTGGTGCAGGCGGACTTCCAGGAGACGGCCGGAGTGAACGACCGCGTCGACTTGGCCGCCTGCGCCCAGGTGCTGCGGCGGCGCATCAACCAGGCGCACATGCGCGCCGGTGTGACGCTGGAGGACCCGGACTCCACCAGCATTGAAGCGACGGTGGAGCTGGCCGAGGACGTTTGGGTGGACGCCGGCACCAGCCTGCGTGGCCGCACCCGGGTGGGGCGGGGAAGCCGGGTGGGCCAGGGCTGTGTCCTGCTGGATGCCGAAGTGGCCGAGGCGGTGGAGGTGCGCCCCTACTGCGTCCTGGACAAGGCGCGGGTGGGACCGGGCTGCGTGCTGGGGCCCTTCGCCCGGCTGCGTCCCGGGACGGAGTTGGCCGAAGGCGTGCACTTGGGCAACTTCGTCGAGACGAAAAAAGCCCGCATCGGCAAAGGCAGCAAGGCCAACCACCTGGCATACGTCGGCGACGCGGTGGTGGGCGCGGGCGTCAACGTCAGTGCCGGCGTCATTTTTTGTAACTACGACGGCGTGGCCAAGCACCTCACCGAAGTGGGGGACGGCGCCTTCCTCGGCTCCGACAGCCAGCTGCTGGCCCCCGTCCAGGTGGGCCCGGGCGCCTTCGTCGCGGCCGGCACCACCGTCAGTGAGGACGTCCCGGCCGACGCCTTGGCCCTGTCGCGAGCGCCGATGGTGGTGAAACCGGGTTGGGCGCGCAAGCGCCGAGAGCGGGCCAAGGCTAAGCCATGAGGAAGGCAGCTTCTGCCAAGGCGCAGCGCGACGCGCTTTGCCGCCGAGGCAGGCCCCATGGGAGAAGAGAGACACCATGTGTGGAATTGTTGGGTACGTCGGGCAGCGAGATGCGGCGTCGACCCTCATCGAGGGGCTGAAGAAGCTTGAATACCGGGGCTATGACTCGGCCGGCATCGCCGTCGTCGATGACGGCGCGCTGCACGTGGTCAGGGCCAGCGGCAAGCTGCCCAACCTCCAGAGTCGCCTCGCTGCCGAACACCCGGCCGGGCACCTTGGCATTGGCCACACCCGTTGGGCCACCCATGGCCGCCCTTCGGACGAAAATGCCCACCCCCACAGCTACCAAGGGGTGGCGGTGGTGCACAACGGCATCCTCGAAAACCACCTCCAACTGAAAGCCGAGCTGCGCGCGCGCGGCCACGTCTTCTCCAGCGAGACCGACAGCGAGGTGTTTGCCCACCTCATCGCCCAGGCGCTGGCGGAGGGGAACCGTCTGCCGGAGGCGGTGCGGGCCGCCATGCGGCGGGTGCGGGGCACCTATGGACTGGCGGTGGTGTGGGCCGGCGACCCGACTCGGCTGGTGGCCACCAAAGACAGTTCGCCCTTGGTGGTGGGGCTGTCCGAGGGCGAGAATTTCATCGCCAGCGACGTCCCGGCGCTCCTCGACGCCACCCGAGACGTCATTTTTCTCGAGGATGGAGACTTGGCGGTGGTGAGTGCCGCCGGCGTCGAGGTGCAGGACAGCACCGGAGGCGTCGTCCAGCGCAGCGTCCGTCGCATCGACTGGACGCCGGTCATGGCGGAGAAGGGCGGCCACAAGCACTTCATGCACAAGGAGATTCACGAGCAGCCGCGTGCGGTGGCGGACACCTTGCGCGGCCGGGTGCTGCTGTCCGAGGGCGACGTCTTCTTCGAGGGCTGGTCCCCCTCGGGGGCCCAGGCTGCCGGCTGGTCCAAAGTCACCATCCTCGCCTGCGGCACTTCCTTTCACGCCGGGCTGGCTGGCAAGGCGATGGTGGAGGCGCTGGCGCGGGTGCCGGTGGAAGTGGAGCTGGCCTCGGAGTTTCGCTACCGCAATCCGCTGGTGGGGCCGGAGCACCTGGTGCTGGCCATCAGCCAGTCCGGCGAGACGCTGGACACGCTGGCCGCGTTGAGAGAGGCGAAGTCCCGCGGCGCCTACACCCTCGCGGTGTGCAACGTCATGGGCAGCGCCATGACGCGGGAGGCTCACGCCAGCCTTCTGACCAACGCCGGTCCGGAAATTGGCGTTGCCTCCACCAAGGCCTTCACCACCCAGCTGGCCACGCTGTACCTCATCGCAGTGAAACTGGGACGTCTCCGCGGACGGCTGGGCGTCGCCGAGGCGCAGGACGAACTGACCCACTTGGTGGAAATTCCCAAACACATCGAGGAGGCACTCCGGGTGGAGCCGGAAGTGAAGCGCGTGGCGCGCCTCTTCCAGGGCGCACAAGACTTCCTCTTCCTTGGCCGGGGGCCGATGTACCCGGTGGCGCTGGAGGGGGCGCTCAAGCTGAAAGAGGTGAGCTACATCCACGCCGAAGGCTATGCCGGCGGGGAAATGAAGCATGGCCCCATCGCCCTCATCGACAGCCGCATGCCGGTGGCGGTGTTGGCGCCACGCGACCCGCCGCTTCCCTACCAGAAGATGCTGGGCAACGTGGAAGAAGTGCGGGCCCGGGGCGGCAACGTCATCGCGGTGGTGGATGAGGACGACCATGCCCTCGACGGCCTGGCCCAGGAGGTGCTTCGCATTCCGGCGACGCGCGCGCTGCTGGCCCCGCTGGTGGCCGTCGTGCCGCTGCAACTGCTGGCCTACCACGTCGCGGACTTGCGCGGGAACGACGTCGACCAACCCCGCAACCTGGCCAAAAGCGTCACCGTGGAGTGAGGGCGGCCCGGGGACCCGGGGGCCCTACGGCAGTTGGTGCGCGGTCGCCTCGTTGGTGCGCAGGGCGTAGAGGTACACCACCCCGCGGGCCGTCCCCACCGCCAGTGTCTGGGCGTCCGGAGTGAAGGCCATCGCCGTCGGCGCGTCGTCATGCGGGCTCAGCACCAGCCGCGCGAGGAAGGTGCCCTTGGGCCAATGCCGGAGCCGCAGCTCGCCTCCGTCCACGTCGACCGACAAGTCCCCTCTGGGGGAAAAGGCGACGACCCCGGGCGCCTGCGCCCGACGGGGGACGGCCTGCACCGGTGCCGAGAAGGCAGCCGCGTCCCACACCGAGAGCGAGCGCGCGGTGGCCACCAGCATTTTTCTTCCGTCCGGCGTGGTCTCGCAGGCCGTCACCTTGCCCAGCACCACCCCAATTTGACCGGTGAGGGTGCCGGAGGCAGTCCACACATTCATGCCCGCCCGGTCCCCGCGGGTGACGAAGGCCCCGGCCGGCGGCACGCAGCCGCCGAGAAGCTCCTCATCCACCGGCAGCGACTGCACCGGGCGTCCGGTGCGCAGCGACACCCGCTCGAGGTGGTAGTTGCGGTGGCAGCCGCTGGGACAGCCGTTGCGCGAGAAGCTGACGCAGGATTCTTCGGCCACCGGGGCTAGCACCGTCTCGCCGTCCACAGACAGCGCCAGCTCGGGCAGCATGGTGACGCCGGCGTAGCGGCCAGGGTCGCGCAATGCGAGTGGCGAGGGGCGCGGACGCATGCTGGCCATCGCCGTCTGCATCTTCGCTTCTTCGGCACGGCAGCTCGGAGACAAGGCCGCCGCCTCGGTGCGCGGCGCGGCCACCAGCACCGCCAACAGCTTGCCGTCCTCCGCCCACTGCCGAACGGTGTCGTCCTCGTGCTGGGTCAGGACCTGCTGCTGCTTGGTGAGACGCAAGTCCAGAATGGCCCCTTCGGCCTGGCTGCCACTCGCCATCTCGCGGCCACTGTCCATCGCCCAGCGCTTCCAGGTGCCCGCCGCGTCTCCGGACAGCAGCGCCGTCCCGTCCCGGGAGAAGCGCAGCACAGTGATGGGGGCTTGGTGGCCGCTCGGCCGGTCGAGCTGTGCGCCCGTTCGTCCATCCAGGTGCACCACGGTCGACGGGTTGGCGTCTCCCAGTTCGCCGGGGCGGAGGGCCACCGCCACCGCCAGTGTCCCGTCCGGGGCGAAGCTGGCCGCACTGGCTTGGACGCCTTTCAGTTCCCAGCGCAGGTTGCCCTTGGGAAGTTCCAGCAGCCGAAGCCGGGCGGGGACGCCAACGTCGGGGCAGGACTCAAGCCCATCCCCGGCGACCGTGGCCAGCAGCACCGCCGAGCCATCGACGGCGAAGGCGGCCACCATCGGCGTCTCCCCCTCGCAACCCTGGGGCCTGCCGCGCTTGTGCGCTGGGAGGCCTTCGACGCTGCGCAGCCGGCGGCCTTGGGCGTCATAGGCCCGCACCGCGCCGTCTGCGCCGGCGGTCAGCAGCTCGCCCTGCGCGCCAAGGTGCAAGGCGAGCACCGGGCCCTCGTGGGCCTGAAGGTGAAAGGGTTCACCCCCGGACAGCGGGACGCGCACCACTTCGCCAAACGCCGTGCCCTGCGCCACCACGCTGGCGTCGGCGGTGAGGGCCAGGGCCGTCCCGTCTTCGGACAGGGCGGGCACGCTTTTCTCCGTCTGGGGGGCCCGTCCAGTGACGTCGCACAGCTGCAATCGCCCGTGGCCGGCCCGCGCCAGCCGCCCGTCGGGCAGCGCCACCAGCGGCCCGTCGAGGAGACAGCCTCCACCGGGCGGCGCCGAGCGCAGACCGGCCGGCGTCAGCACCACCGGCCCGAAGACCAGTCCGCGGCGCTCCGCGCGGCCCATGTCCCACAGCTGCGCGGTGCCAGTGGCATCCAGCGCCAGAAGCTGCGCTCCTGCCTCGAGAAAGGTGAGTTGAAGCATCCGGGCCGGCGCGGCGAGGTCCGGCTGTCCCAGCACCGCGCGCAGCTGGGGACCAGCCGTTGGGGGGGCCGCAGAGGCGATGGAGGCACAGAGGACGGCGAGCAGGACGAAGGGCGAGCGAAGGGGCACGGGGGCAGGTGGCCTACGGGGGCGGCAGTGCGGGAGACATTGCGGCGCGTCCGGCAAAGCCTAGCCCTCCGCCACCGAGGCGGTACACCGGAGGGCGCCGCAGATGGGGTTGCCATGGACACCCCTCGGTGCGTAAACCTTATCCGTCGGACTCCAGTGCGGCGCTCTAGAGCCTGGCGATGCGCGTTTTTGCGTACACGGCGTGGACGCAAAACGCGGGAGAGTGCGACGGCGGCATGGAACCACTTCCTCCAGCAGCTGCGTCCGAGGGCCACCTCCACGCGGAGAGTCACCCGCATGCCAGCGTGCACGTGCAACGGACGTGGCTTCGCACCGAAGCCGGAGCGGCGGTGCTGAGTACCTGCAGCGGACCGGCCCTGCGGGTGGCCGACGCCGGGCTGGGCGCTGTCGCCAGCTGGCCGGTGGACGCCCTGCTGCTGGGCGCGGTGGAGGCCGGGGTGCGGGCGGACTTCCTGCACCGCGCCGAGCGGGCGGGCTTGGAGCTGGCCTTCTATGAAAGCAGCGCCCAGGCCCGTTGGAGCGACGGCCAGCACGGACCGGAGTTGCTGGACGTCTGGGTGCAGCCTCGGGTGGGCGTCCACCGGCCCTTCGAGGTGCAGAGCGCGCGCTCGCTTTTTACGGAGGTCGCCGCCGGCTGCCTCGTCGCCCGTGCGCTGCGGGCGCCCATCATCCTCCAGCCCACGGTTGAGGTGTGGAGGGACCGGCCTTCGAGGCCCGGAGGCCCCGTCCGCCGATGACGACCCGTTGGCTTGAGCCCTCAAGCCGCCCCGGCCTTCTTCCGTCGGCCTGAAGGCGGGGCCCTTCGTGAGGGACAGTGGGAATGGCGGCGTCTGTCGGCTCTAGACAACGTCGAGTCGAGGCCTGGCAAGCGACGGCCTGGGTAGCCCGCCCGCTCCGATGCAACGGGACGGACTCGCGCCTCCCTCGGGGCGAATTCGCCTTGCCTTCCACCTCCGCTTTGTCACAAGAAGGACGCTGGAAGAGAGGGGTGTCGGCCAAACTATGGTGCTGCTGTGCGCCAGGCCCTTTCCACCAGCGTCCGGTGCCAAGGCACCGGGGCGCGCCGGCCCAACTCCGCCGCCCGAGGGAGTCCGGTAGTGCTGACGGCGGCGGTGGCTTCCGGGCTTCCGCTCCTCGGCCCGACGGACATCTTCACTCCCGCCTCGACGCCGGCCCGAAGCGTCTTCGAGTTGTCCCTCTTCGTGTGGTCGGCGTGCGGGGCCGTCTTCGTGGTGGTGTTGGCGCTGTTGGTTTACGCCGTGGTGCGCTACCGCCAACGGGCCACCGACGACGGGCGCGAGCCGGCGCAGGTGTACGGAAGTACGCAGATTGAATTGGCTTGGACCATCGTCCCGGTGCTGGTGGTGCTGGTGCTGTTTCTCACCTCGGCCCGGGTCATCATCTCCGTCCAGGACAAGGCGCAGCCGGCCAATGCGCTGCCAGTGACCGTCATCGCCCACCAATTCTGGTGGGAGTACCGCTACCCCAGCCTGGGCATCGTCACCGCCAACGAATTGCACCTCCCGGTCAGCGAGGGAGCCACTCCGACGCCCAGCGTCCTCACGCTGTTGTCGGCCGATACCGACCACAGTTTCTGGGTGCCGCATTTGGCGGGAAAGACGGACCTCATTCCCAACTTCCCCAACAAGCTGTGGGTGGACCCGCAAAAAACGGGCCTCTACCTCGGGCAGTGCGCCCAGTACTGCGGCGTCAACCACGCCAAAATGTTGCTTCGCGTCTACGTGGACAGCCGCGAGGACTTTGCACGCTGGGTGGCCGAGCAACGCGAGCCGGCCCGCATCTCCGCGGGGGTCGCCCGAGGCCGTCGCCTCTTCGAAAGCACAGCCTGCATCAACTGCCACGCCGTTTCGGGCACCGTGGCCACCGGGCGCTTCGGCCCCGACCTCACGCATCTGATGTCGCGGGACACGCTGGCCTCCGGCGCAGTCCCCAACACCCCGGCGGTGCTGCGGCAATGGATTGAAAACCCGGACTCCATCAAGCCCGGCTCGAAGATGCCGGCCATGGGGATGGACCACCAGGCGGTGGATGACGTGACGGCCTACCTCTTGTCCTTACGCTGAAGGAGCAGCATGTCGACCGAGTCGCTGGCTTGGCCCACCCCCGAGACGGACAGCCGTTCGCTGACCGAGCGGCTGCACGGGTGGGTGACCACGGTCGACCACAAGCGGCTGGGTATCCTCTACATCCTCTACGCGCTGTTGTTCCTGGTGGTGGGCGGCGTGGAAGCCGGACTGATGCGCCTGCAGCTGACCCATGCGCACAACGGCTTTCTGTCCCCAGAGACCTTCAACCAGCTCTTCACTCTGCACGGGACGACGATGATTTTCTTCGTCGCCATGCCCATCATGTTTGGGTTCGCCAATTACCTGGTTCCGCTGATGGTGGGGGCGCGGGACATGGCCTTCCCGCGGCTGAACGCCTTCAGCTTCTGGCTGACGGCCTTCGGCGGCCTGCTCCTCTACTTCAGCATCCTCGGCGGCTATGGGCTGTATGGGGCTGGCAGTGCGCCCGATGTCGGCTGGTTCGCCTACGCGCCGTTGACGTCCCCGACGTTCTCGCTGGGGCACAGCACGGACTTCTGGGCGCTGTCGCTCCTCGTCTCCGGGGCCGGAAGCATCGGCACCGCGGTCAACCTCATCGCCACCACCCTCTGCCTGCGCTGTCCGGGCATGACGCTCTCGAAGCTGCCGCTGTTTGTGTGGCTCAGCCTGGTGATGGCGGCCCTCGTCATCCTGGCCGTCTCACCGCTCACCGCGGCGCAACTGATGTTGCTCGTCGACCGGTACCTCGGCGGTCACTTCTTCGACACCCAAGCCGGCGGGTCGGCCGTCCTGTGGATGCACTTCTTCTGGGTTTTCGGACACCCGGAAGTTTACGTGCTGGTGCTGCCAGCCTTTGGCTTCGCCTCGGAAATCATTCCGGTGTTCTCCCGCAAGGCGATGTTCGGCTACCCGGTGATGGTGGCGGCCACGCTGGCCATCGGCTTCATCAGCATGAGCGTCTGGGCGCACCACATGTTCACGGTGGGGATGAGCTCCACGGCCAACACCTTCTTCGTCCTGTCCACGATGGCCATCGCCGTGCCGACCGGCATCAAAATTTTCAACTGGCTGGCCACCATGTGGGGGGGACGAATCTCCTTCCGGACGCCGATGCTGTTCTGCACCGCATTTCTCTTCCAATTCCTGATTGCCGGACTCACCGGGGTGATGCTGGGCTCGGCGCCCATCGACTGGCAGCTGGGCAGCTCCTACTTCGTGGTGGCCCACTTTCACTATGTCATCGTGGGCGGCATCTTCTTCACCCTCTTCGCCGCCTTCTACTACTGGTTCCCGAAGATGACCGGGCGCATGTACAGCGAGCGCTTGGGAAAGCTGCACTTTTGGCTCTTCGTCATCGGCTTTCACCTGACCTTCGACTGCATGCACGTCCCGGCGCTGTTGGGCATGCCGCGGCGGATTTACACCTATGAGCCTGGCCGGGGCTGGGACGGGTGGAACTTCCTGGTGACGGTGGGGGTCTTCATTCAAACCGCCGGCGTCCTGGTCTTCCTCTACAACCTCCTCCTCTCGCGCTCGCGTGGAGAGCGCGCCGGCAGCGACCCGTGGGACGCCTGGACGCTTGAATGGAGCACCTCTTCGCCCCCGCCGGCCTACAACTTCGCCCTCCTCCCGCTGGTACGCAGCCGCCGTCCGCTGTGGGACCTCAAGCACCCCGAAGACCCGGACTGGAAATACGAGTGACTGCGGCCATGACGACGGCAACGCTCGACAGCGCACCCGAGTGGAAGCTCCCCCCAAAGGGAAAGGTGGGGATGGCCTGCCTCATCACCTCGGACCTGGCCATTTTCGCCATCTTCATCGTCGCCTACCTCTTCTACGCTGGAAAAAGCCTGAGCGGCCCGACGCCGCGCGTCCTGCAGTTGCCGGTCTTCATCTCGGTGTGCCTGTTGTCCAGTAGCCTCAGCATCCATTTCGCGGTCAGCGCGCTGCGCCGAGGGGCGCTCACCGCCTTCACCCTCTGGTGGCTCACCACCTTCGGGTTGGGGGCCATTTTTCTCGCCGGCACCGCGCGCGAGTGGGCCCACCTCATCGGCGAAGAGGGGCTGCGCATTTCCACCAACCTCTTCGGCACCACCTACTACTCGCTGGTGGGGCTGCACGCCCTGCACGTCACGGTGGGGCTCCTCCTCTTAGGGACGGTGGGCGTCTTTGCCCTGTGGCGCAAAGTGAAGCAGGAGCACGCCGAGCCGGTGGACGCGCTGTCGCTGTACTGGCACTTCGTGGACCTGGTGTGGGTGGTGGTCTTCACCGTGGTCTACGTCATCGGACGCTGAAGGGGAGAGGGGCCAAGGGAAAGCGATGCCAGCCGAAAAGTCAGAGGCGCCCCGCACCATCCAACTGCCGGCGCCAACCGCCTGGCCGATGGTGTTCGCCTTCGGGTGGACGCTGGTGGCCGCCGGCCTTGCCACCGCCGCCTCAGTCAGCGTGGTGGGGGCTGCGGTGGCACTGGCCGGTGCGGTGGGCTGGTTTGCCAACGTGCTTCCGCGGGAGGCCCACGAGACGGTGGAGGTGGAGCCGCCCGTCCCGGCCCCGACGACGTCCCGCCCGGTCGTCACTCGGCTGCAGCTCGCCCCGGATTTGCCGCGCGCGGTGCTGCCTTTGGCGACGTACCCAGTCTCGGCAGGCCTCAAGGGCGGCCTGGCTGGAAGCGTGGCCATGGCGGCGCTCGCCGTCCTGTACGGCGTGTTGAGCGGCCACGGGGTTTTCTACCCCATCAACTTGCTGGCCGCCGGCTTCTTGCCGACCTCCATGACGGAGAGCACCGCGCAGCTGGAGGCGTTTCAGCCGGTGGCCTTCGCCCTGGCGGTGGCCATTCACCTCACCACGTCGGTGGTGGTGGGGCTTCTGTACGGTGCCATGCTGCCGATGCTGCCGACGCGGCCCATCCTCCTCGGCGGTGTCCTGGCCCCGCTGGTCTGGTCCGGCCTGCTGCACGGCATTCTCGGCATCATCAACCCGGTGTTGGACGCCCGGGTGCAGTGGGGTTGGTTTGTCCTCAGCCAGGTGGGCTTTGGCCTGGTGGCCGGGGTGGTGGTGTCCCGGCAGCAGCGCATCCCGGTGGTGCAGGGCATGTCCCTGGCCGTTCGGGCCGGCCTGGAGACGCCGGGGATGATGCGAGAAGGCCCCCACCCCAAAGGCAAAAGGCCATGAGGCAGTGGGGCCTCGCCGTGCTGCTGCTGCTCTCGGCCTGCAACCGAGAGAGTTTCCCCGGGCGGGCGGCGGCCGAGGTGGTGCCGGTGCGGCCCAGCCACGTGCTGGATTTCAACCTGCTGTATGCCGAGAACTGCGCCGGCTGCCACGGCCCAGCTGGCCGCAACGGCGCCTCGGTGGAGCTGGCGGACCCGGTGTATCTGGCCTTCGCCGACGACGCTGTCTTGCGGGGCGTGACCGCCAACGGGACGCCCGGGACAGCCATGCCGGCCTTCGCCCAAAGCGCGGGCGGGACCCTCAGCGAGGCCCAAGTCGACGCCCTGGTGGGCGGCATTCGCGCCCGCTGGGCAAAGCCGGACGTGCTGGGCGGGGCCTCCCACCCCCCCTATGCGGCGCCTGGCGCGGGCGATGCGACCGCCGGCGGGCGTGCCTACGCCGTGTTTTGCGCGCGGTGCCACGGGGAAGACGGCCGCGGTGGAAGCGCCACTTCCATCGTCGACGCGACCTACCTCGCGCTGGTCAGTGAGCAGCACCTGCGCACCAGCGTGCTGGTGGGACGGCCCGCGCTGGGCGCTCCGGACTGGCGGATGGACGTCCCAGGAAGGCCGATGACGGACGAGGACGTCTCGAACGTGGTGGCCTGGCTCACCTCGCACCGGGTGGAATTTCCCGGACAACCCTATCCCCTGGGGCGCGTCAGCGCCGGAGCACTGCCATGAATGAGCCGGAACGCCTTTCGCGCCGGGGGGCCTTCGTCAAGCTGGGGCTCTTCCTCAACGGCGCGGTGTCGCTGGCGCTGGCAGTGCCGGTGGTGCGGTTTCTGTTGTCCCCCGCCACGCACGAGCGGCTGGGGAAGGACGAAGCGTGGGTGTCGTTGGGCGGGCTGGGCCGCTTTCCAGAAGGCCAGACGCGCTTGGCGACCTACCGCAACCCGGTGGCCCGGCCAGCAGATGGCGACACGGCGGAGCTGCCCTGCTGGGTGCGACGGCTGGGAGCGGACCGCTTCCAAGTCTTCGCCATCAACTGCGCGCACCTGGGCTGCCCGGTGCGCTGGTTCCCCCAGTCCGGCCTCTTCATGTGCCCCTGCCACGGTGGGGTGTATTACGCCGACGGCTCGCGGGCCTCCGGCCCCCCGGAGCGGGGCCTGTTTGAATACCGCTGGAAGCTGCAGGCCGGGGAGCTCTTCATCGAAGCGCACGGGCTTCCCACGCCGGGAGACCTGGCGCGCGCCGGCAGCGCCGCTGGGAGCGGCCGGTGCGTCTAATTCGCCGTCTCGGCATGTGGCTGGAGGCGCGCCTCCAGGTGGCGAGCGCGCTGAAGCACACGCTGCAGCACCCGGTCCCGCGCAGCAGCGCCAGTTGGGCCTACGTCTTCGGCAGCGCAGCGCTGGCCGTCTTCGTCAACCAAGTCGTCACCGGCATCCTCCTCGCGCTTTTGTACGTGCCCTCGGCCGGGGAGGCCTGGGGGGTGCTGCAGCTTCTCAACCACGAGGTGTCGGCGGGCTGGTACGTGCGCGCCCTGCACGGCTGGGGCAGCAACTTCATGGTGGCCATTGTCCTGGTCCACATGGTGCAGGTGTTTCTCTTCGGGGCCTATAAGTTTCCGCGCGAGCTGACCTGGCTGGCGGGGGTGTGCCTCTTGCTGCTGACGCTGGGCATGGCCTTCACCGGGCAGGTGCTGCGCTTTGACCAGGACGCTTACTGGGGCCTCGGCATCGGCGCCTCCGTCACCAGCCGCGTCCCGGTCCTCGGCCCGACGCTGGTGAGTGTGCTGTTGGGTGGGCCCATCATTGCCGGCGCGACGCTGTCGCGCTTCTTCGCCTTGCACGTCTTCGTCGTTCCGGGCCTCCTCATTGGCCTGGTGGGCCTGCACCTCTGGTTGGTGCTGAAGCTGGGCATCAGCGAGTGGCCGATGCCCGGACGGCTGGTGCGGCGCTCCCGCTACCTGGCCGAGTACGAGGCGTTGACCAAGGCCGACGGCGTGCCCTTCGTCCCGGCCGCGGTGTGGAAGGACCTGGTCTTCGCCGCCGTGGTGCTGTTGGCCGTTGCCGCCTGCGCGGCGTTTTTCGGCCCCTTCGGCCCGGGCGGGGAGCCGGACCCCACCATCATCCAGACGTCCCCGCGGCCGGACTACTTCTTCCTCTGGCTGTATGCGCTGTTGTCCTTTCTGCCGCCGGCAGCCGAGACGCCCATTCTCCTCATCGGCCCGGCGGTGGTGGTGCTGGGACTCTTCCTGTTGCCCTTCCTTTCCGGCGAAGGGGAGAGGAGTTGGCGGCGGCGGCCGGTGGCCGTGCTGCTGGTGCTTCTGGCGGCCGTGGCCCTCTCCGCCCTCACCCACCTGGGCGAGCACGTGCCGTGGAGCCCGGTGATGGACGCCTGGAGTGCGGAGCCCATTCCGACGCAGTACCTGGCCCACCGCACGGCGGTGGAGCGTCAGGGGGCACTCGTCTTTCAAGCCAAGCAGTGCCACAACTGCCACGCCCTGGACGGGCAGGGAGGGCACCGCGGGCCGGCCCTGGACGACGTGGCGCTGCGCCTCACCGAGGACCAGCTCATCCGCCAAGTCATCCAAGGCGGCGGCAACATGCCGGCCTACGGGAAAAACCTCAGCCCGGCCGAGACCACGGCAGTGGTGGCCTTTCTCGGGACGCTGCACCCGCCCGGCCAGCCACCGGCCCGGGACGCCGCCCGGGATGCGGTGCTGGGCGTCGGCCCCGCGCGGTGAGCGCCACTGGCCACGCCGTGGTGTCCGTCCCCTGGACGGTGGCCCTTTTGGGCCTGGCCCTGGCGTACCTCGCCGGCTTTTTTCGCCTCCAGCGCTTGTCCTCAGCCACCGCCTCGCCCTGGCACCTGGTGGGCTTTCTGGGGGGCCTTCTCGCGCTGTGGGCGGCGGTGGGCTCGCCGCTGGCGCAGCTGGACCATCAACGTCTCAGCGCGCACATGGCGCAGCACCTGTGGGTGATGAATGTCGCGGCGCCCCTGTTGCTGTTGTCCGCGCCGCTGTGGACGCTGGACGCGCTGGCCCCCGGCTGGGTGTTGGGGTTGGGCCAAGGCAGCCTTCGGCCAACACTGCGCTTCCTCAGCCACCCGCTGGTGTGCTGGTTGGCTGGCACCTCGGTGGTGTTGGCCTTCCACCTGCCAGCTGTCCTCGCCCGGACGCTGGCCTCGCCGGGCTGGCACGCGGCCCAGCACCTCAGCTTTCTGTTGGCGGGACTCCTCTTCTGGTGGCCGGTGGTGCAGCCCTGGCCCGACGTCCCCCGCTGGCCGCGGTGGACCCTCGTCCTGTACCTGTTTTTGGCGACGCTGCCCTGCGATGCGCTCTCGGCCTTCCTCGCCTTCTGCGGCCGGGTGGTGTACCCGCATTACCTCGCCGGCGCCCCGGCAGCCGGCGCCTCGGCACTGGCGGACCAGCAGCTGGCCGGTGCCTTCATGTGGTGCTTCGTCACCTTGGCCTACCTGGCGCCGGCGGTGGCCATTGTCCTTGGCTTATTGCTGCCTGCCCGGAGGCCGGGGCCCAGTGCCGCCCCGGCTGCCGAAGGCTGAGGGCAAGGGGGCCTACTGGTCGCGCACCGGCAGCAGCAGCGGAAGCAGGTCTGCTTCCGGCAGATGTTCAAGAAGCTCCAGGTTGTCCACCACCTCCTGGTCCGCGGCGTTGAGGGGACTTGTCGCCCCGCCATCGCGTCCCCGGGCAGACAATGGCCCTCCGGCGTCCGGGCGGCGGCCGGCGTCCGGTTGGGCGGCGGACACGCCGGCCACCATCCAGCCCACCAAAAGACTCACCAGCGCCGGCTTCAGCCGGCAGGCCCTCACTTGTTGCGGTGCTCGCGCAGCCGCTCCCGCATCTCCTCTCGCTCCTCGCGGGTCATGGCCCTCCACCGCTTGAGATTCTTGATCAGCTGTTCGCGGCGGTCAGGATTTGCCCGGAGGTATTCGTCGAAGCGCTTGCGCACCTCGGCCTGCGCCTCTGGGCTAAGCTGGCCAAAGGTGCGAGCCGCGGCCCGCAGCTCGGCTTGCGCCTCGGGACTCAGCTTTTCAAAGGCCTGCAGGTTGGCGAGCACGCGGGCGCGATCCTCCGCCGGCAGGGCCTGCCACTTCTGAAGGTTGTCGCGAATGCGGGCCTGCTCTTCCGGCGAGAGCGCCTTGAAGTCGGCCAGCCGCTGTCGCAGCGCCTCCTTGCGCTCCTCAGAAAGACTCTGGAAGCGCGCTGCTGCGTCGGTGTCACTGCCTTGGGCCCGGGCCAAGGGGCAGAGAAATGCCAGTCCCAAGACGGCCCAACGGAGGAGCTGCGCCCTCATGGTCGAGCCTCCAGCCGGTCGAGTTGCGCCACCACCTCGACGTCGTCCGGGTTGTCGACCCCGAGCACGTCATAGTCGCGAAGGACGTCGTAATTCATCGCCACATCCAGCGCCTGGGCGTCCCGAAGCTCTGCCGGTAGGCGGTGGCCGAGGCTGCCCGAGGCGAGCAGCACCGCCACCACCCCCGCCGACACCAGCACCGCCGCCGACGGGAGAAACACGCTGGGCCGAAGCCACCGGCGGAGCCGCTCGCCGAGCGCAGAGGGCGCCGTGTCCAGCCGCTGCATCACGGCGCGCCGCAGGCCGACCGAGGGCTCGAAGGCCGGCAGTCCGTCCAGGGTCACCACCGCGCTGCGCAACAGTGCTTCGGTGGAACGACAGGCGGCGCAACCGGCAAGGTGAGCGCGCACGGCCGTCGTCCGCTGCGGCGACAGCTCTCCGTCCAGATAGGCGGTCAACTCGCTCTCAAGGTCACAGCTCATGCCCGACTCCGAAGGGGCTCGTCGGCCCCGGCCTGAAAAGCTTGGATGTGTCGCGCCACCGACAAGGTGGCGCGGTGGATGAGGCTTTTGACGGCCGCCTCGCTCGCCTGCAGCACCTGGGCGATGTCTCGGTAGGTCATCCCTTCGAAGCGGCACAGGGTGAAGGCGGTCCGCTCCCGCGGGGAAAGTGCCGCCAGCGCCTGGCCGACGGCCGACTCCAGCTCCCGCGCTGCCAGCTGGTGGTCCGGGCGGTGCGCCTCGGGCGCTGGCGTCTGCAGCGGCTCATCCTCTTCGCAAGCGGTGGACACGTGCTTCACCCGGTACTCCCCGCGGCGGACCTCATTCAGGCAATGGTTGGCCGCCACCCGGTAGAGGTACGTCGTAAACTTCGCGCTGGGCCGGTAGCGGCCGGCGTTCCGGTACAGCTTCACGAAAATGTCCTGCGTCAGCTCCTCCGCCCGCGCCCGGTCCCCGACGAAGCGGAAGGCGAACTGCGCCACGCCCCGGTGGTGCTGGTCAAACAGGGACGCAAAGGCGGCGCGGTCGCCGGCGACGACCCGGAGCATCAGCTCCGCATCAGCGTCCACATCCACAGAGTCCTCGAACACGAGGCGCCCGGCGCAAGTTGCGGGGCGCCTGCTGCTGGCCAGTCTTACAGATTGAGGCTCCCGGGGGGCCCGGGGCGCTGTCAGAGGGCTCGACTACGACTCCAAGTTGAGGTACGAGAACAGACGTTCAGGTCTGTCCATCCAAAGAAGGGCGCGTCCAACATGTCGTTGAATCCGGAGAAGGAGAAGGCGGTCGAGCTGGCGATGGGGGCGGTGGAGCGCCAGTTTGGCAAAGGCTCCATCATGCGGCTGGGCAAGGACGAGCCTCTCATCCGCGACATCCAAGTCATCTCCACCGGGGCGCTCTCGCTGGACATCGCGCTCGGGGTGGGGGGCGTTCCCCGCGGGCGAATTGTCGAAATCTACGGTCCGGAGTCCTCCGGAAAAACCACCCTGTCGCTGCACGTGGTGGCCGAGGCCCAGAAGAAGGGCGGCATCTGCGGCTACATCGACGCCGAGCACGCCATGGACGTCGGCTACGCGCGAAAGCTCGGCGTGCGCACGGACGACTTGCTTCTCTCTCAGCCGGATACCGGCGAGCAGGGGCTGGAAATCGCCGAGATGCTGGTCCGCTCCGGAGCCATCGACGTGCTGGTGGTGGACTCGGTGGCGGCGCTGGTTCCCAAGGCCGAACTCGAAGGGGAGATGGGCGACGCGCACATGGGCCTGCAGGCGCGGCTGATGAGCCAGGCGCTGCGCAAGCTCACCGGCACCATCTCCAAGAGCCAGACCTGCGTCATCTTCATCAACCAGATTCGGATGAAGATTGGCGTGATGTTTGGCAACCCCGAGACCACCACCGGTGGCAACGCGCTGAAATTCTACGCCAGCCAGCGACTCGACATCCGACGGGTGGGGGCCATCAAAAATGGCGAGGTGGTGGTCGGCAACCGCACCCGGGTGAAGGTGGTGAAGAACAAGATGGCTCCGCCCTTCAAGGAGGTGGAGTTCGACATCATGTACGGCAGCGGCATCTCCCGCGAGGGTGACTTGCTCGACCTCGCCTCTCAGGATGGAATTGTTGAGAAGAGCGGCGCCTGGTACGCCTATGACGGCGAGCGCATTGGGCAAGGCCGGGAGAATGCCAAGGACTACCTCCGGGACCACCCCGAGGTGGCGCGGGCGGTGGAGCTGAAGGTGCTCGAGAAGTACGGCGTCGCCCGACTGACGCCGGTGGTGGCGGTGGCCGACGAGCCGGAGGAGGAACGGCGTCCTCCTCGCGTCAAAGCGGTGAAGTAGCCCCCACGCCTGCAAGGGCCCTCCCGCTGGCCTTGCAGACAGCGTCACCAGAAGGTTAGAGCCCGGATAGGGCCATGCAACACACCCCAGCCGGTTGGCTGCCTCGATTGCTCGACGACGTCGTGGCCCGACAGGCCCGCGCCCCGGCGCTCGAGGCCCCCACCCTCTCTCGGCCGATGGCGTGTGCCCGCGCCTACCTGCACCGCGCGCTGCGGGACAGCGGCCTAGTCTACGGGACGCCCAACCTCCCCGAGGACATCCGGCCGGAGGCCCGACCGGCACAGACGCTGTTTCTCGCAGTGCTGCGCACCCTGGCCCGCTTCGCCCTGGACGCCGCCGTCCTCTTCGACGTCCCGGCTGGGCCCCGCGCGGTGCAACTGGCCCGCATTTTCGCGCTTTGGACGGGGCAGTTGCCGCTGGCCGACGCGCTGGCCGAGCACCTGGCCAAGGGGACTCCGGTGCCCCAGCGACTGTGGAGCCGCCTGGAAGCGGCCCTCGTCCGCCGTTCCCTGTCCATTTCCGCCGACCGCGTCTACGGCCTTCTCCTCCACAACGGCGCCACCTACGTCGACGCGCAGCTGTTCGCGCACCTGGTGCTGGACGTGTGGAGCGGCCGCCGGCTTCAGCGCCCACGCCTGCAGCGCCTGTTGGGCGTGGCGGCGCGGCAGAAGGCCCTTTTGGTGGAAGTGCTGACGGCGCTGGCCTCCGCGGACCGCGCCCCGGCCGCCACCGCGCGCCGGGCCATCCTCCGCCAGGTGGATGACCTCGGGCTGCCACGGCGGCTGGCGGGGGAACTGCGCAGCCGGCTGAGGCGCGCCTTTGAGGGGCCGGGGGACTTGCCCGGGCTGGTGGCCCGGGTCCGCAGCCGAGAGATGCGGCGCTTCGTCGTCGAGCAGACGGTGCTGGCCTCGCTGGTGGAGGGGCGGCGTTCGGCCAAGGAGGTGGCCTTCATCCTCAGCTTGGCCAACGCCTTGGGCTTCTCGCCAAGGGAATTGGCTGCGCTGGAAGGGGAGGTGGCGGACTTCTACGCCCACCACCGCGCGGTGTTGGACGTCTTCGCCGTCCAGGACGGCGCCACCCGCCTGGGAGATGAGCTGGTGGATTCGATGCAAGGGACGTTGGACCGAAGCCTCCAGGTGCTGTTGTCCGAGGCGCACCAAGTGGGAGAGCTGTCGGTGCTGTTGAGCCGGCTGGTCCGCGGCCAAGCCCTGAATGCCTCCGAGCGGCGCCAGATGCGGGAGCAGCTTCTGGACTTGGCCAAAGTCCTTCCGGCGGTGGCCATCTTCGCCGCGCCGGGGGGCATGCTGCTGTTGGCGGCGCTGGTGAAGCTGCTTCCGCAAAGCTTCCTGCCGACGGCCTTTCAACCGCCGCCGGTGCGGCCGGCGGCGCCGGAGCGCAGCGAGGTCAGCCTCTCCGGCGGCTGATGTCCACCAACAGCCGCCGCAGCGCCTCGCTGGTTGCAACGTAGTCCTGCTTCCCCCGGTCCTCCTCCAGGCGCTGCTCCAGCTTGGGCACCACGTCCTTGAGGGCCATCGCCGCGGCCGTCCCGCCTTTCACCAGCCAGGAGAGGCCCTGCAGGACGGCCATCCGCGTTTCGGCGTCCGACTCGTCCACCAGTTGCGCCAAGGTGGTGGCGAACTCGGCGTGCCCGGAGCGGCCAATTTCCAGCGCCGCCCGCTGACGCACCGGCGCTGAAGCCGACGTGTCTTTCAGCTTCCCCGCCCAGCAGGCGTAGTCCTGCTTGCAGCTGCCGGCGGCCTCCAGCGAGCTGCGAAACACGGCAAACACCTTGGCCCGTTGCTGGGCCACTTCGCTGGCCGGCGTGGCGCACCCGTACTGCTTGCATTCGGAGGCGGCCAGCGCCGGCTCGGCTTGCGCCAACTTGTCAAAGCCGGCCAACTCGCGGTCGTCGCCCAGCATGCTGAGCGAGGCCACCGCGAATTGCCGGGCATTCCAGGTGCCCTTGCCGGCTGCCTTGAAGAGGGCCGGCAGGGCCTCCCGGTTGCCGACCAGCACCAGCGCCCGGGCGTACTCCGCCCGGGGGAGCGGTTCATTCTCATCCACCACCATCACCATCAACGGGGCGACGGCTGGCTGGGCGCGTAACTTGCCGAGGCCGTTGGCGGCAAACATCCGCCCATACCACTGCATGCTGGCGTCTGGGTTTTGAAAGGACAGCTTCTTCAACAGCGCCGGCTCGGCTTGCGGGGCGGCGAAGTCCTTCAGGACGTCGGTGGCTCGCACCACCAGCACCGTGCCGTCCACGTCTCGCCGGCGGGCCCAGGCACTGAGGTCCGCGTCCTCGCCCTGGACGACGCGCACCAGGGCGTCCACCGCCGGCTTTCCGACTTGGTAGAGGGAGAAGCTGGCCTCGCTCGAGAAATTCTGATTTCCGCGCTGCTTGTAGAGTGCCTTCAGCAGCACCGCGACGGCCTTGGCATCGCCAATGTCGCCGAGTGCCGCCACCGCCCGGCGATTCACCTGGGGCGAGCTGGCGTCATCCAGGGCGAGCTCCATCAGCGGGGCCACCGCCTCCGGGGCCTTGAGGGCCCCCAGCGCTTGAATGGCGTCAATCCGGACGTAGTCGTCCTTGGATTTGAGCAGCTTGAGGAGCGCCGGAACGGCGCGCGGGTCGTGGGTGCTGCCCAGGGCCTGGGCGATGGCCGAATTCATCCGGCTGGTGGCGCCGTCCGAGGAGGAGAGGTCCAACGCATCGGAGAGGGCCGGGACGCTGCTTGGGTCCTGTAAGTCGCCAATGGCGCGGGCCAGCGCACCCTTTTCTTCGGCGTTCTTCTCCTTGGCCAATTCCGCTTCCAACATCGGCAGAAAGGACTTGTTCAGCTTCCCGGAGCTGCGCAGGGCGTCCACCACCCGCACCTTCTCGGAGGGACGTTTGGCCGCGTCGAGTTGGCCCTGCCAGTACTCCGGCGTCGAAGGGTCTTTGCTGCACCCTGGCAGCATGGAGAGGCCCAAGAGGAGGCAGACGAGCGTACGCCGTTGCATTTTCCCCTCCAGCGAGCCCCCCGGGGTTAACTGGTGGGCATAGACGAGCACCCCTCGTCGGTCAATTCTCGCTCCTGGGTAAGACGTTCCCCGACCTCTGGCCTTCCCCCCTCCCGCTGGCGTACCTAGTGGCACGCCCCTTCCTCGGCCCCCTTCTCTCCAAGAAGACGGGGGCACCCCATGGACCGTCCGCGCATCGTCTTCATGGGCACCCCCGCCCTCGCCGTCCCGTCGCTGGAGGCCTGTCGCCTGGTCGGCGAGGTGGTGGCGGTGGTGACGCAGCCGGACCGTCCCAAGGGCCGCGGGCACGCTGCGCAGGCGTCGGCGGTGAAAGTGGCAGCGCAGGCCGCCGGCTTGCCGGTGCTGCAGCCGCCGCGCCTGAAAGGCACGGACTTCGCGCATCAGCTGTCCGCACTTCGGCCGGAAGTGACGGTGGTGACGGCCTATGGCCGCATTCTTCCCTCGGACGTCCTCGCCGCGCCGCGCCGCGGCAGTCTCAACGTGCACGCCTCCCTGCTGCCGCGCTGGCGCGGGGCGGCCCCCATCCAATGGGCCATTGCCGAGGGAGACACAGAGACTGGGGTGTGCCTGATGCAGATGGACGTCGGGCTGGACACCGGGCCCGTCCTGGCGGCGCGGCGGGAGGCCATTGGCCCGGAGGACACCACCGAGTCGCTGTCGCTGCGCCTGTCTGCCTTGGGGGGCGAGCTGCTGCGCCAGGAGTTGCCCCGTTTTTTCGCCGGGGCGCTGTTGCCCGTCCCGCAGCCGCGGGAGGGGGTGACGCTGGCCCGGGTGGTGGAGAAGCGCGACGGGTTTCTGGATTTCCGTCTGCCGGCGCGGGTGCTGGAGCGCCGGGTGCGCGCCTTCACTCCCTGGCCGGGCGCCTGGACCACTCTCGGCGGCCACCTCCTCAAGGTGCACCGCGCCCGGGTGGGCCAAGGCGCCGGGCCTCCGGGGACCGTCCTCCGGACGGACGGGCTGCTGGAGGTCGCCACGTCCCAAGGTTCGCTTCTGCTGATGGAGTTGCAGGCCGAAGGAAAGCGCAGAATGCCGGCGGCCGACTTCCTCCGCGGCCACCCATTGGCGGTGGAATCGCGGCCCTTTGATGAGATGCCAGCCTAAAGCCGCTTCATTCGCGAGACGCCACTATGAATGTGCTTGTGCTGCATGGACCAAATCTCGACCTCCTCGGACGCCGCCCGGGCGATGACCCGTCCCTGTCCCTGCCTAGCCTGGACCGCCGAATTGCCGAGCGCGCCCGGCGCCTCGGCTTGACGGTCCGCTCGCTGCAAAGCAACCACGAGGGGGCCCTCCTCGACGCACTCCGCAACCCCGGGGGTTGGGCCGAGGCGGTGGTGTTGTCACCGGGGCTGTTGGCCCTGACTTCGCACGTGCTGCACGAGGCGGTGGCGGCGGTGGGGCTGCCGGTGGTGGAGGTGCACCTGCACGACGCCTCCGGCAAGGCGTCGGTGCGCCGCCATTCGCTGCTTCAGGACGTCTGCGTCGCGCGCGTGGTGGGCGAAGGCCCGGAGGGCTACCTCCACGCCCTGGAGCGCCTGGCCACCGCGGGCCTTCGGCCCCGGCCGGTGGCCGAGCGCAAGGCGCCTCCGGCCCGCAAGGAACCTCTCGGCCGGCGGCCGGCGCCTGCCCCACCGGCAGCGCCGGCCCGGCCTGCCGCCAAGACGCTGGGGCGCCGCGCCGCCCAACCGGCGGTGGCCCCCACCGGGCGCGCCGTTGCCGAAGGCGCCCTCAGCCGCAGCAAGCTGCGCGCCCGCATTGCCGACCGCCTGGCGGGCCGCATCACCCCGGCGGGCCTCGCCACCTGGGCCCGCGGCCAGTGGTTGGACTTGCAGCGCGGCGCGCCGGCGGAGAGCGGTCAGCGCGAGCTGTTGGAGGAGACGCTGCAGCAACTGCTGCTCGCGGTGCAGAAGCCGTCTCGGCTGGGCGACGAGCAGCTGGTGGAGCTGATGACGGCCCTGGACGGATGACGGCGCGGGCGCTGGCCATTGAAGTTCTGGCGCGGGTGGAGGCCACCGACGCTTGGTTGACGCCCGTCCTCGACGCGCGCCTCAGCGAGACGGTGCTGCGGGACGCGCGCGACGCCTCCTTGGTGACCGAGTTGTGCTACGGCGCCACCCGCCGGCGTCTGACGCTGGACTATGCGCTGGCTGGGGTGTGCGACCGGCGCCTGTCAACGCTGGAGGATAGGGTGCTGGCCGCGTTGCGGGTGGGGGCCTACCAACTCTTCTACGCCAGGATGCCGGCCCGGGCGGCGGTGGCCGAGACGGTGCAGGCCTTGAAGGAAGTCGGGCTGGCCCGCGCCGCAGGCTTCGTCAACGCCGTCCTGCGGAAGCTGTCGGCCTTGCCTGCCCAGCCGCTGCCGCCGGCTGAACCCGAAGCACCCTTCCTCTCCGTCCGGGAAAGCCACCCCGCGTGGCTGGTGGAACGCTGGCTCGGCGCCTTCGGTCAAGAGCGCACCCTGGCCATGCTGGCCGCCGACAACCAACCGCCGCCGCTGGTGCTGCGGGCCAACGCGACGCGGACCACGCGCGAGGAGCTTCTCGCCCTGTTGGACGAGGCCGGGCTCCGGCCCCGGCCCACCGACTGTGCGCCTTTGGGTCTTCGCCTGCAGGCGCCCGGACGGGTGGAGTCCATCTTGGGCTTCCGGGAAGGGCTGTGGCAGGTGCAGGACGAGGCGGCACAGCTGGTGGTGCATTACGCCGAGGTGCCTCAGGGGGCACGGGTGTTGGACCTGTGCGCTGCGCCCGGCGGGAAAACCTGCCAGCTTGCCGAGCGCGGCCCGGTGGTGGCGCTGGACATTCAGCCGCGGAAGCTGGAGGCGGTCCGCGCCGAGGCGGCCCGCCTTGGGTTGAGCGCGCAGGTCAGCCTTCGCGCGCATGACGCCACGAAGCCGTTGCCGGCGGACCTGGGTCCCTTCCAGGTGGTGCTTCTGGACGCGCCCTGCTCCGGACTGGGCACGCTGCGCCGCAACCCGGAACTGCGCTACCGCCGTCTCCCGGAGGACCTCCCCCGCTTGGCGGCCCTCCAGCAAACCCTCTTGGAGGTTGCCCAGACGGCCGTGCCCAGCGGGGGATTGCTCGTCTACGCGGTGTGCTCAACGGAGGCCGAGGAAGGCCCGCAGCAGCTGCAGCACTTCCTGCAGGCCTTCCCCGACTTCACGCTGGAGACGCCGCAGGGGCCGCTCGCGCCGCAGCTTCCCTTGGAGGCGGGCTGCCTCCGGACGCTGCCTGGGCCCGAAGGCCGCGATGGATTTTTCGCGGCCCGGCTGCGCCGGCACTGAAGGCCGCGCTGCACCCCGGGTCGGCCAGAGGCCGCAGCCCTTTCGGGCTGTCCCTCCTAGCCCGGACAAGGGCAGACTGCGGCCCTGGGCGCGGGCAACAGTGCCCGCCTAAGGTGAAGGAGCCCCGCATGCGACAGGTTTTCCTGTGCCTCACCCTTGTGGCACTCCCCAGCTGGGCCGGGGACTTTGAGGGCGTCATCACCGGACACCCGGTGAGCGGCGGCTCTGCGGCCCCGTCCGTCAACACCATGAAGATGTACCTCTCACCCGCCGGCTTCCGGGTGGAGGCCTCCGGGCAAAAGCCGGGAGCCAGCGGGGCGCCCTTTCAGATGACGATGCTGTGGCGTGCCGACGAGCCTGGCGTCACCTACCTTTTGAATGACGAAGCCAAGGCCTACATGAAGCACGACCTCACCAAGGTGAAGAGCAGCGAGGGGGAGAGTCCGAAGGTGGAGAAACTGGGCCGGACGACATTCCTCGGTCACTCGGTGGAGCGGGTGAAGGTGACCTTCGCCAACAACCGCACCTCGGAACTGTGGATTGACACCTCGCTCCACTTCCCTGCGGCGGCGCTGGCCGCCTTTAGCCAGCAGCAGGGGGAACGAAACAGCTCCTGGCGAGCGCTGGAAAAGGCGGGGGTGCTCGGCATCCCCCTGAAGGAACTCAACGGAGACTCCGGCTGGGAGGCCACCAGCGTCGAGAAGAAGAGCCTGTCCAAGACGATGTTTCAGGTTCCGGCCGACTTCCGCGAGGCCAAGGACCCGCTGGACTTGGCAGCTCCCGGGCAGCAGGCGGCCCTCAAGAAGCAGCGCGACGAGGCCCTGAAGAAGATGACGCCGGAGCAGCGCGCGAAATTTGAGGAGATGATGAAGAAGTACCAGCAGTAGAAGCCGCCCCCACCTCTCCCCCCGGGAAAGCCCCCTGCGCCGCGCCCTTCTCCTCGGCCTCACCCTGTGCGCGCTGCCAGCGGCGGCCGCTGAATTCGAGGGCGAGCTCGACATGAGGATTCTCACCGATGCCAGCGCCAAGGGCGGCTGGACCGGCGGGACGGTGCGCATTCTGGTCAGTCCGGCGGGGATGCGCTCCGAGCTGGTTGCCCAGACGGCCAAGCAGCCCTTCCAGATGGTGTCGCTGGTGCGGGCCAGTGAGCCGAACGTCACCTACACGCTGGACGAGGCCCACAAGACGTACCAGAAGTTCGACAACGCCACGCCCGCCGAGGACCCCGGCTCGGCCCCGCCCGCCCTGAAGCGACTGGGCACCGGCACGATGCTTGGCCGAACGGTGCAGCACGTGCTGCTCACCTCGGCTGCCCAGGGCAAGGAGCAGGAGCTGTGGATTGACACTTCGCTGGTTCCGCCGGCCCGCTTCGTCTCCGCCTTCGATAGAAACGGGGGCGACGCGTGGTGGACCGCTCTCAAAGCGGCCAGCCTCCAGGGGCTTCCGTTGAAAATGCTGTTTCGCTCCACCGCCCAAGGCAGCAAGGAGACGGGCGTGGAGGCGGTGCGGGTGCAGCCCAAACACCTTCCGGCATCCACCTTCGACATTCCCCCTGGCTACCGCGAGGCCAAGGGGCCGGTGGATGGGGCCGCGCCGTAACCCCTTGGCCGCCCGGGGCCCCGTCGGGGCTTAGTCCTCTTTCTCGGAAGCGGCTGCCTTGAAGGCGTCGAGCACCGCTTGAGCGGCGCGGTCCAGGTACTTGCCCTTGCGGATGAGGATGCCGATGGGGCGCGAGATGGTGCCCTCGGCGAAGGGCTTGGCCACCAAGCTGCCGGCGCCCACCTCGTGCTCGACGCAGGCCAACGGCAGCACCGCTGCGCCCAGCCCCAGCTCGACAGCGCGCTTGATGGTTTCCACGTTGTCCATTTCCATCGCCGGTTCCAGCACCACGCCCTTCTCCCGGAAGACGCGTTCCAGCGCCTTGCGCGTCGGCGACTCGCGGTCAAAGGAAATGAAGGGCGTGCCGGCCAGGGCTTGGATGGACACTTTGGCCTTGGAAGCGAAGGGGTGGGTGGGTGCGGCCACCACGCCCAGCCGGTCGTCGCGGAAGGCCAGCACATCCACGCCGGCCCGGGCCAGCGGATAGGCCACCACGCCAATTTCCGCCTGGCCGAGGATGACGTCGTCGTACACCTGGTCCGCCCGCCGGTAGAGCAACCGCATATTCACTTTGGGGTGCGTCCGTAGGACGTTCTTCTGCAACTCCTGCAACTCATGCAGCCCGACCGAATAGATGGTGGACACCGTCACGGTCCCCACCACCTCCGCCGACTGCTCGCGGATTTCCGTCTCCACTTCACCGAAGCGGGTGAGAATCTCCTTGCTGCCTCGAAAGAGGCGCTCGCCTGCCGGCGTCGGCGTCACCTGACGCGCGCTGCGGCTGAGCAGCTTCTGGTGGTAGCGCGTCTCCAGCGCACGAATCTGCTGGCTGACGGCGGACTGGGTGACGTGGTTGAGCTGGGCGGCCCGGGAGAAGGAACCCGTCTCCACCACGTCGCAGAACATCTTCAGCGACTCGAGTTGCATTAGAGTTCCTCCCCGCACGCGGCCCTTGTATTAGTCTGATTTTTGCGCATTTCAAGCCTCCCTCCCGCTTCGGCCCCGCGACTGGGGGGTTAGGCCGACTCGCCCCCGTCCAGTGGAAGGGCCGCTCCGGTGAGGGAGGCGGCCAGCGGGGAGGCCAGGTGCAGCACCAGCGCCGCCACTTCCTGCGGAAGGACGGGCCGGCCGAGCGGCGTGCGGCCCAAAATGGCGGCCCGCGCCTTGTCCGGGCTGCGGCCGGTTTTCTCGGACACCGCCTCCACGGCTTGCTCCAGCATGTCCGTCTCCGTCCAGCCTGGGCACACCGCGTTGACGGTGATGGCGCGGTCCGCCCACTCCACCGCCAGTGCCCGGGTGAGGCCCACCAGGGCGTGTTTGCTGGCGCAGTAGGCCGAGGTGTAGCGCATGCCGCGCAGGCCGGCGATGGAGGCGATGTTGACGACGCGCCCGCCGCCCTCGCGCGCCATGCCCGGGAGGAGCGCCGCACACAGAAGGTACGGCGCCACGGTGTTGATGGCCAAAAGCCGTTCCAGCTGCGCCCGGGCCGTCCGCTCCACCGGGGCGCCGAGGGACACGCCGGCGTTGTTGACGAGGACGGCCGGCGCCCGGGCGCGGGCTTGCAGCTGTCGGCAGGTGAAAGCAAGCGCCTCCGCGTCGGCCAAGTCACAGGCCACCGACTCCAGGGCTGCGCGCCGCGGCCCGGCCCACTCGGCCAGGCCCTCCAGCGAGGCGGCGGTGCGGGCCACCGCCACCACCGGCCAGCCGGCTTCCAGGAAGGCCAACGCCACCGCCTGGCCAATGCCGCGGTTGGCGCCAGTCACCACCACACCGCGCGAGGAGAAGGAGGAGTCCGTCATGCGCCCTTGCGGGCAGAGGTTAGCCCTCTTCGGTTCCTCGCCGGCGCGGGACAGGACACCGGCAGTTGGGGCAGGCTTCCCCAGGCAGCAGCTTTGGGGGACGGGACGGACGGCAACCCCCATGGGGAGCCCCTTGTGACGACGGTCGCACTTCTCACCTCTGGGGGGGACGGGCCTGGGATGAATGCCGCGCTGCGCGCGGCGGCCCAGACGGCGGCCGCCCGAGGAGCGGCGGTGCTGGGCGTCCGCGACGGCTACGACGGGTTGATGGACGGGCGCTTCGTCGCCTTGGGGCCGGGGGCCGTCGACGCAGACACCTTCGACACCAATGCCTTGGACTTCGCCGCCCGGCAGGGCGGGACGATTCTCGGCACCGCCCGCAGCGAACGCTTCCGAAGCCCGGAGGGACGGGCCAGTGCGGCCGAACAGCTTCGCCAGCGCGGCGTCTCCGGCCTTTTGGTGGTGGGCGGGAATGGCTCGCTCACCGGGGCGCACCTGTTGGCGCAAGAGACGGGCATCGCGGTGGTGGGGGTGCCCGGCTCCATCGACAACGACATTGGCTGTACCGGCACCTGCATCGGCGTGGACACCGCCCTCAACACCATCGTCGAGGCCTGCGACCGGATTTCGGACACGGCCCGCTCGCACCGGCGTGCCTTTGTGGTGGAAGTGATGGGCCGGCAGTCGGGCTACCTGGCGATGGCCGCCGCAGTGGCGGTGGGTGCGGATGCGGTGGTGTTTCGCGAACAGCAACGCACGCCGGAAGCGCTGGTGGAGGCCGTCGCCGACGTCGTCCGCAAGGCCTTCACCCAGCGCGGCAAGCGCCGGGTGCTGGTCCTCAAGGCCGAGGGCGTGGAGGTGCCCACCTTGCGCCTGGTGCACCTGGTGGAGGAGTCGGTGAAGCCGGTCCTGCCGGGCCTGGAAATTCGAGGGGTCGTCCTGGGACACTTGGTGCGCGGCGGAAACCCGTCCTTTTTGGACCGCATGGTGGCTGCCCGGCTGGCTTTCGCTGCCATCACCGCCTTGTTGGAAGGGGCCACCGACGAGATGGTGGGTTGGCAGTCCCCGGTGCCGGGCGGCATCACCACCTCCGACGCCTCGGTGCGGCGCTTCCCCCTGCAGATGGTGCTGAGCGAGACCGCCCGTCTGCTCGACGGCTCAAGCCCCGTCACCCAGCGCCGGGTGGGGTTGATGTCCCGGGTGGAGGGCGTCCTGCAGCTGTAGGCAAACGCCGGGCGGAAGCTTTTTGGCTGAAGGGAAAGGCAGAGGCCAGACACCATGTCGACCACCCCGGACGTCGCCGAGCTGTATCGGCTGGACGACAGCCTGACGGCCGAAGAAGTCGCGGTGCGCGACGTGGTGGCGCGCCTGGTGCAGAGCGAAGTGCTGCCCGTCATCGCCCAACACTTTCGCAACAGCACCTTTCCCAGGACGCTGGTCCCTCGCCTCGGCGAATTGGGCGTGCTGGGCGCCAGCCTCGGCGGCTACGGCTGCGCCGGAATGTCCAATGTGGCCTATGGCCTGGCGATGCAGGAGCTGGAGCGCGGCGACTCCGGGCTGCGCAGCTTTGCCAGTGTCCAGAGCTCGCTGGTGATGTGGCCCATTCACCACTACGGCTCGGACGCGCAGAAGCAGCGCTGGCTTCCGGCGCTGGCCCGCGGGCAGGCCATTGGCTGCTTCGGCCTCACCGAGACGGAGGCCGGGTCCGACCCGGCCAGCCTGCGCACCCGGGCCGTGCGGGACGGCCAAGGCTGGTTGCTGAATGGCGGCAAGGCGTGGATTACCAACGGCGCGCTGGCCGACGTCGCCCTGGTGTGGGCCAAGACGGACGCGGGGGGCCCGGAGTCGGTCCGCGGCTTCCTCGTCGAGCGAGGCACTCCCGGTTTCAGCGCGCGGGAGATTGCCGGCAAATTCTCACTTCGCGCTTCCTCCACCGCCGAACTTTCCCTGGTGGAGGTCCGCGTGCCGGACGGCGACGTGCTTCCCGGCGTCCAGGGGTTGAAGGGACCGTTGAGTTGCCTCAACCAGGCGCGCGCCGGCATTGCCTTCAGCGTCACCGGCGCGGCCATCGCCTGCTTTGAGGGAGCGCGGGCGCATGCCCTGGAACGCCGGCAGTTTGGCCGGCCCATTGCCGCCTTCCAACTCACCCAAGCCAAGCTGGCCGACATGCTGGAGCGCATTGTGCTGGCGCAACGACTCGGGCTGCACCTGCTGCGGCAGAAGGACGCGGGAAAGGCCTCGCCCACCCTCATCTCGCTGGCCAAGCGGGCCAACGTCCGGGCCGCGTTGGAGACGGCCCGCGAGGCCCGAAGCGTGTACGGGGCGAGCGGCATTACCGACGACACGCCGCCCATTCGCCACCTGTTGAATTTGGAGTCGGTCTACACCTACGAGGGCACGCACGAAGTCCACACGCTGCTGTTGGGCAAGGCCATTACCGGACTGGACGCCTTCAGCTAAGGGCCCAAGAAGTCAGAAAAGCCTCTTCAAGACTCCGCCGCATTCGGCCGGCCGTCTTCCTCGGCCTCCAAGGCCTGGCGGCTGCGCAATTCCTCCTCCGAGAGAAAGCCCACCGGCTCGCCTTCCCGGTTGAAGAAGCGCACCGCCTTGGGGAAGTCTCGCAGCAGCGCCTCGGCAGTGGCCGCCGGCACCAGGGCGTGTCCAATCTGCCCCGGCTCAGGGCGCTCCACCACCGCCAGGACTCCGGACTCGAGCGCCGCGGCTTGCTCGGCCGACAATTCCAGACGGCGCAGCCGGCTTTTCCGGGTGACGAAGTAGAAGGCGCGCTCTCCAGGACACAGCGGCACCAGGGCGGCAGTGACGCGCCGGTGCAACTCCCGGTCCTGTTCCAGCTGCTTGCGTGATTCCATGCGCTGCGCTTCGCGACTGCCGGGAAGGGGCGGCAACTTTGGCAAAAGGGGCTCGCGCCGCACGGCAATTAGGGGCGCTGAGGCAGGCGCGGCCTGCGGACGCGCTGCAAGCCGCGTGGCCTGGGCTGGCGGTACCGCGGGGACTGGGGACTGGGGCGCGGGCCTGGGCTCGGTGGCCTGCTCGGCAGAGACGAGTCCCGCCTTCAACAGCTTCTCGCGGAGGTTTTGCATGGCGGAGGCGGGCCTTGCATTAGGGGAAGCTGCCTCCTGGAGGCAAGGCCCTCGGAGGGCCTTGCCGCGCCCTCCCCGTTTGGGAAGGGTTGTGCCGGCCGCGAGGCCCCACGTATGGTGGCAACTCGCGCCGTGCCGAAGGTCCTCCCGCTGCTGCCCGCTTCCCCGGTTGGAGTTTGCGCCACAGTGGTGATGCTGCTGGCCCTGCCGGCGTGCCATGACCCCCGGGAACGCGCCGCCAAGCAGCGCATTTTCTCGCCCGAGGACCCGCCCAAAGTCGTCGCCTCTGCAGCCGAGCACCTGGCCCCGGAACAGCTGGGCGACGACGGGCGACTGGCCCAGCGGGTCCTCACCATGGGCGCCGCAGAAATGGCGGAACGCCTCGGTGCCCACCGCTTCGACGCCACCGTCTCCTTTGATTGGAGCACCCCCTCCGAGGCGCCCGTCAAGCTGAGCGAGACGCGGCTTTTGGAGGCGGGCGCGCGAGGCGTCAACGGCGACTTCCACGCCCGGGTGGACAACAGCGAGGACGTCGGGCTGGAAGTCATCCGCGTCAATGGCGAGGTGTACGCCCGCAACCGCTTCGGCAAGTTTCGTCTCCGCCGACGCGACCGCGGGATGGCCGAACGCACCCGCGAGGACGTGGTGGCGCCGCTGCGCGAGCTGGACCTCCTTTTCGACCGGCGCTTCAAGCTTCTGCCCCAGGGCCTGGTGACGTACGAAGGCCGCCCTGCGCTGCGCTATGAAGTGTCCCTCTCCCCCTCCGCCCCCCAGCCGCCACCGCCCAACCTGCCTCCGCTGCTGAGTGCGCGGGGCGGGGTGGACGAGACGACGCGTCGGCGCCTGGCCTTCCTGGCCGCGAAGAATCCCCGCGCCCTGAAGGGCGAGGTGTTTGTCGACCAGGCCACCGGGGTGGTGGTGCGCGCTTCGGTGGCGGGCCGGCTGGAGGTGCCCGGGGCCGCTGGAGCCAAGCCCGCCACGCTGAAGGTGTCTCTCGAGCAGCGCGTGAGCCGCATTGGCCAGGTCCCGCCGCTGCATGCGCCCGCTGGGGCGCTCCCGGACGTGGACAAACCGCCTGGAATTGCCGACGCCTTGGACCGCTTCGGGATGCCCCGGGGTGGCAAGGCCGACGCCGGCGCCGAGGCCGACGACGACGACGGGTAACCACGCGCTGCGACAGGCTTCTACCGGGCTGTCCCTTCAAAAAGTTGACCACCCCCTGCCGCCCCGTAAGTTGCTGGAACACCGCGGGTTGTCCGCGGTGTCTCTGAGCGGATGTTCAGGTACAAGGTGGCGGCGCCATGACGGAACGCAAAGCTGGGTCGAGCACGGTGGTGACGGAAGAAGTCCGAGCGGCGCTGGGGCGCGCGCCAGCCCTCACCTTGCTGGAGGAGCGGGTGCTGCGACTTCGCCATGGCGTCTCCGAAGAGACGCGCGCCCCGCTGGGCCGGGTGGCGCCGGTGGACTCCGAGTTGGGCGACGAGTTGCTGGTGCTGGAACTGCAGCTGTTGCGCGTGTTGCGCTCGCGCGCACTTCAGGCCGCCGCGGCCAGCGGGACAGCCAACCCGGCGACGAAGAGCAAGATTGTGCGTGCCCTGCGCAAGAAGCGCTAGGCACTTGCCCGCTACGCGCCCAGGACGGCCACCAGCCGGTGGCCCACCGGGGCCAGCGCCAGTGGCGCGCCACCCACTTCCTTGGCCAGTGCCTCGGCGTCGAGTTCCGCCCCGCGGGCCCACACCGCGGCCAGCCAGCGGGCGGCGGCTGGGTTGCGGAAGTCCTCCGCATCAAAGCGCTGCTCGGCCTGGTACCGGAGGCACTCGGCCAGGGCGGCGGCGCGCAGCCCGTCGGCCTCAGCGAGGCCTTCCTCCAGCCCCGGCAGCAGCGCCCCACAAGGGACGTGAAGCAGAAGCGCCTCGGACGTGGCGGCGGCCAGCGCCTGTAGCCCTGCCTCGGTGGGCCCCGAGGCGGCGAGGCCGGCCGCCAGCGGACGAAGCGCGGCACGCTGCCGCAACTCGCCCAGCTGCACCAGCGCGCTGAGGCGGGCCAGCTCGCGGGCAGTCACCTTCCCGTGCGAGAGAAAGCGCCGCAGCCAAGCCTCACTCGCCAGGGCGCTGCGGAATAGCCAGCTGGCCGAGGCACGCACCGCTTCGTCCCCCAGTCTGCGCGCCCGCAGCGACGCGGACGGCGCCACCTCGGCCAGGGCGCGGGCCCGGCCGACGGCTGCCACCAGTTGGGGGAAAGCGCCGCGGTCGGCCGCCGGTTGCACAAGCAGAATGCGCTGGGGCACCTCCAGGGCGAAGCACGCCGCCTCCTGAGGCCCCTCCGCCACCTGCAGCCGCCCGGCAGCCGCCAGCGTCAGGCCCGAGGCATCCAGCCAACGGCGCAGCGGATGCAGGGCTTCGCTGCTGGGAAAGGCCCCGGGAAGCGGCTGGTGGGCCAGCCGCAGAAGGTCATGGTACCCGGCCTCGCCCGCCGGCCAGGGCCTCAGCCCGGGCTCCAGACGCCGCAAGGCGAAGCCAAGGACGTCCCGGTAGGCATCCTCGGTGTTGCGCAGAAACTCCACCGCTTCTGTCACCAGGGCTGCAGCGGGCGCCGGCGGCGGCACCGCCAGCGTCTCTCCCACGCGGCGGGCCGCCTCCCACCGCCGCTGCACCGCGCCGAGAAGGGCCTCCTCAGCGTCGGCCGCGGCGCGCGCCAGGGCCGCGCGGCCCGGACGCTCCGCCTCCGCCCCGACAGCTCGCCAGACGCCTTCCAAGGGCCGCGCCACGTCCACCGCCGAGACGACGGCGGCGCGCCGGGCAGCGCGCAGGGCGTCGTCTTCGCCGCGCACGCGGGCGTCCACGACGGTGTGGGCGAGGAAGGGCACCAGCGCCAACAGCCGGGGCCGCTGGGCCTGTGGCGTCTGGGCACTGGCCGCTGCCTCTCGGACGGTGGCCAGGGTGTCGGCAGACGCGGGCAAAGGGTGTGCGCGCTCCACGGCGGCGATGTCCGCGCGCGGCGCCCGTCCCGTCGCCTCCTCCGCCAGCGCTTCCTGCGTGCCGAGGACGAAGGACTCGACTTCCTCCTCTAGTCGCTGAAGCGAGGCCATGGGCGGCTTTCTAGCGGAAATGCCACTGGGCGCCTGGGCGGCAACCGGCGGCGGGGAGGCTAGCCAGACAGCGAGGCGCCCCGCGTCGCGGACTTGAAGGTGGCCACTGGAGACGGCACGCTGACGGAGTGTTGGCCCAGCGGTCAAGCGACTGCCTCGGCGCATCGGGGCGCGGGCCAGCGGCACGACGACGGGAGTGCCCGGGGTGAAGCGCCGTCGCTTCGTCGTGCTGCCAACTGAGGCCGGCCCGCTGGCGCCACTGTTGTCGCGGAGGTTGGGCCTTGGGCTGGCCGAGGCCGAAGCGCTGCTTCTGCGCGGGGCGGTCTACCTTGACGGGCGGCGGGTGGATGGGGCCGTGCGGCTGGCGAGGGCCGGAGAAAGCGTCCTGGTGGTGCTGGAAGAGTCTGGCCGCTCGGTGCTGGCGGAGGAAACGCCCGGTCCATCGCTGCGCGTCCTCTACCAAGACGCCGCGCTGCTGGTGGTGGACAAGCCGGCCGGGCTTCCGGCGCAAGCCACGCCCGGCGGCGCCACCAGCCTGGCGGCGCAGGCCTCGGCCTACCTCGGCCGGCCAGCAGGGCTGGTCCACCGGCTGGACAAAGGGACGACCGGCCTCACCCTGTTTGGCGCGACGGACGCGGCCACCCGCGCGCTGGCGCGGGCCTTCCGCACCGGCCAGGTGAGAAAGCAGTACCTCGCCGCCACCGGCCCCGGCCTTCCCGCCTCCGGCCGGGTGACGCTTCCTCTGTCGCGAGACCCGAGTCACCCGGGGCGCTGGCGCGCCTCGGCACGGGCGCATGGGCTTTCAGCGGTCAGCGACTTCCGTCGACTGGGCCAGGGGGAAGGCTATGCGCTGGCGGTGCTTTGGCCGCAGACCGGCCGGACGCACCAGCTTCGCGCGCACCTGGCCGCTGTCGGGGCGCCGCTGTTGGGTGACAAACTTTATGGCGGCGACGTCGCCGCGGCCGGCCGCCCGCTGCTTCATGCGCATGCCCTCCGGCTGCCACACCCACAGAAGGGCGTTGCCCTCACCCTGGTGGCACCGCTGCCGGAGGACCTCGCCCGGCGCTTCGCCGAAGCCCAGCTGGCCGTGCCGGACGGCCCGTTGTGGAGCGACTAAGGCGCCCAGGGCGTGCCGCCCACCCGGGGCCGTCTGCGGTGTGCGGAATTTTCCTGCGCGTTGAAGGAAGTTGCACCGGAGAAAAATCTTGTCCCTTCCCCCCGGCTTGGGCGGCGGAATGGGTCACAATTGCAGCCCCTTAGCCGTGGCTTGGGACTTGCTCGGCCCCACGCATGGCATTGCGGAGCGCGTCCCTTGCAAAGGCGAGCGTCTGGCTCGGGGTGCTGGCGCTTGCCCGCTGTGCGGTGGCCCAAACGGCCGACTCCTTCGAGGCTGCCCCGCCGCTGCCGAAGGTGCTGAGCGAAAGCCAAGTGCTCGACATTTTTCGCCACCGCGGCTTTGACCTTCTCCTCGCCGAAGCCAGTGTCAAGTCAGCCGAAGGTGACCTCATCATCGCCAGCGGGGTCGCCAATCCCGGTCTCTCCGGCACGCTGGGCAAGAATTTCGACTGCGGCACCGGCCAGGACTGCTCGGCGCTTTCCTACAGCGTCGGCATTTCGGACAACAACGCCATCTCCACCTTCGTCACGGGCAAATATGGCCTTCGCAAGGACGTCGCGAATGCCGCACTGGCTGCCGCCCGCCGCTCGCGCGACGACGCGCAGCGGCTTCTCGAATCCCAAGTCAAGCAGGCCTACATCGCCGTGCTGCAGGCGGAGGCGCTACGGCAGAACGCAATTGAAACCCGGGACAGTAACCTGTCCACCCGGAAGTTGAATGAGAGGCGCTTTGAATTGGGCGCCATCAACGAAGGGGACCTCGCCAAAATCCAAGTGGCAGCGCTGGAGGCGGAGCAGGCCCTCGCCCAGGTCGAGCAGAACCTGCGCACCGCCAAAGTGGGGCTCGCGTTTTTGCTTGGCTTCCGCGCGCTGGTGCCCGACTTCCAAGTGAACAACTCGGAACTCGACTTCAAGCTGCCGCCGGCGCTGGCGACGGCCACCCGGGAGTCGCTGCTGAAGGACGCGCTCAGTCGGCGCCCGGACTTGCTGGCGTTGGTGCAGCAGGAAAAGCGCGCTGAGGCAGCGCTGTCGCTCGCTCACCGCGAAATCGTCCCGGACTTCGCTTTGTCTCTCCTCTACTCGGCCAACGGCTCGGGCGACACCAACATCTCACCGCCCAACCTGAGCATCGGCCTGTCGTTCAACCTCCCCATCTTCTACTGGCAGCGCGGCGAGATTGTGAAGGCCGAGGCCGACCTCACCAGCCAGCAAATTCTTCGGGCAAAGGCCGAGGCCAGCGTCGTCGCCGACATCGAATCGGCTTGGGCCGGGTTCATCGCGACGCGCCAGCAAGTCGAACGGATGGAGTCGGCGCTTTTGGACCGGGCCAAGCAGGCGCGCGACATCGCCAAGGTGCAATACGAGAAGGGGGCAGCCTCGCTGCTCGACCTTCTCGACGCGCAGCGCACCTACACCGCGACGCGCGCCGAATACGCGCAAGACCTGGCCAACTATTGGACTGCCGTCGCGCTGCTGGAGCAGGCGATGGCGGGCGAGCTGAGGAAATGAGGACCGGGCTCTCTTTGGGCCTGGCGGCTGGTTTCGCCCTGCTTTTGGGCTGCCACCGCCGGGTGGCGACCCAGCTGGTGACGCCCCCCGAGGACGAGGTGTGGATTCGGCCCGCTGCCTTTGAGGATGGCAGGGCGAAGGTGGTGGAGGCGCAGACCCAGGTGCTTCCTCAGTCCATCGTGGTGGGTGGCCGCATCGCCTTCAGTGACGAGCGGGTGTCCCATATTTTTTCGCCGGTCACTGGCCGCGTGACGCGGGTGCTGGCGCAGCTCGGGCAAAGCGTCAAGCCGGGCACCCCGCTGGTGGCCATCGTCTCCCCGGACGTCGGCTCGGCCTTCTCGGACGAGGTGAAGGCGCGCGCGGACTTGATTGCTGCCGAGCACGACCTCGACCGCCAGAAGAAGCTGTATGCGGACAAAGCGGCCTCCAGCCGCGACTACGAGACGGCCGAGGACAACTACGGCAAGGCGAAGGCCGAGGACGAGCGCGCGCTGCAGCGGCTGCGACTGCTGCGCTCAGGGCAAATCGACCGAGTGACTCAGGAGTACACCCTTCCCAGCCACATCGCGGGCCGGGTGGTCGCGCGGGCGGTCAACCCGGGCTTGGAAATCCAGGGACAGTTCTCCGGGGGCACCGCCGTCGAGCTCTTCACCATTGGCGACATCGACACGGTGTGGGTGTTCGCCGACGTCCCCGAGGAGAACGTGTCCCAGCTGCGACTCGGAGCGCCGGTGGACATCCGCGTCCTCGCCTACCCGGACCACGTCTTCAAGGGCACCGTCGACTGGATTAGCCCCGCCCTCGACCCGGCACTGCGCACCGCGCGCGTTCGCGCGTCGGTTCCAAATCCAGAGGCGCTCCTCAAGCCGGAAATGTATGCCACCGTGGTCATCGAGCGGCCCACGGTGGAGAAGCTGGCAATTCCACGCGAGGCGATTGTCCGCATCGATGAGCATCCCTTCGTCTATGTCGCTGCGGGGACCCGCCCTGACGGGCGCCAGGTCTTCAAGCGCCGGCCGGTGCAGGTCCCGAACAACTCGGGACGGGTGGACCCGGCCGCTTCGAGCGGACAGCTTCCGGTGGACCCCACCAACTCGGGGCCGGTGCCTGTCCTCGCTGGGTTGACCGAGGGCGAGAAGGTGCTGGTCGAGGCTGCGCCGAGCAATCAGCTCTCCGGCGAGACGGTCACTCTTTCCACCGAGGAGGCCATCAACAAAGTCTCAACGGCCCTGGTGAAGCAACTGGACGTGCCGCACGCCGTCACGGTGGGCGGCCGGCTGACGTTCGACGACATGCTGGTGACCCACATTTTTTCACCGGTCAACGGCCGCATCACCAAGCTGCTGGCTGCTCCGGGCGACCACGTCAGGAAGGGCGGACCGCTGGCCACCATCCTCTCTCCGGATGTTGGCAGCGCCTTCTCCGATGAGTTGAAGGCCAGGGCCGACCTCGTTGCCGCAGAGCACGAGGTGCAGCGGCAGCGAGAGATGTACGTGGAGAAGGCCAGCGCCCAGCGTGACCTCGAGGCGGCGGAGGACAACTACCGCCGCTCGAAGGCGGAATATGACCGCGCCGCTCAGAAGAGCCAGCTGCTGCGCGAGGGGGCGGTCGACGCCGTCAGCCAGGAATTTCTTCTCCGAAGTCCCATCGAGGGAGACGTCGTGGCGCGCATGGCAAACCCCGGGCTGGAGGTGCAGGGTCAGTACTCCGGCGCCAGCAGCGTCGTGGAGCTGTTCACCATCGGCAAGATTGACCCGCTGTGGCTTTTGGGCGACGTCTACGAAGCCGACTTGCCGCACATCAAGGTGGGCGCCCAGCTCGACGTGCAGGTGTCGGCCTACCCTGGCCGGACGTTCCGGGGCACGGTGGACTGGGTCTCGGACACGCTGGACCCGGTGATGCGCACGGCGAAGGTTCGCACCGTCATCGAAAACCCGGACGGGCTGTTACGGCCCGAGATGTATGGCGTGGTCAAGGTCGCCGCCCCGGTGCGGGCTGCGCTCACCGTTCCGCGCGACGCCATCCTGCGCGATGGTGACGAGACGGTGGTCTTCGTCCAGCAGAAGCCCGCGGCAGACGGCAAGCTCAGCTTCAGCCGCCGGAGGGTGGTGGCGAACGACGCGTTCCCCGGAGAGGTCGTTCCGGTGCTGAGCGGTCTGTCCGCCGGGGAGCGAGTCGCCACCGACGGTTCCATTTTCCTCCTCGGAATGTAGCGAGAACAACCTCCATGGTCCGCAATCTTGTCGCGTTCGCGCTGCGAAACCGAATCCTCATCGTCCTGCTCGCAGTCGCCCTCCTCATCGTCGGACTGCTGGCCTTTCAAAGACTGCCCATCGAGGCCTACCCCAACCCGGTTCCTCCGCTGGTGGAAGTCATCGCCCAGCCCCCGGGCTGGAGCGCGGAGGAGACCGAGCGCTACGTCACCGTCCCGCTGGAGATTGCACTCGCCGGGATGAGGGGCCTCGACCACATCCGCTCCCAGTCGCTCTTCGGGCTGTCCGACGTGAAGTGCTACTTCAAGTGGGGCGTCGACTACTGGGACGCCAGGCAGGAAGTCATCAACCGTCTGCAATTCGTCTCGCTGCCGGCCGGCATCTCGGCCTCGCTTTCACCCTGGAATGCCATCGGCGAGGTGTTCCGCTACAACCTGCGGGGCAAGGGCTACTCGCTCATCGACCTGAAGACCGCCGAGGACTGGATTCTCGAGCGACAGTGGAGGCAGGTCCCAGGCGTCATCGACGTCACCAGCTTCGGTGGGCGGACCAAGGAGTACCACGTCGAAGTCGACCCCTACCTGCTTCGCGGGCGGGGCGTGACGCTGGCTCAGCTCGACGCGGCGCTGGCCAACGCCAACCAAAACGTCGGAGGCCAGCGGCTGACCATCGGGCAGCAGGCCTACACGGTGCGCGGCATCGGGCTCATCAATTCGCTCCGGGACATCGACAACGTCGTCATCCTGGAACAGAAGGGCGTGCCGGTCCGGGTGCGGGACGTGGCCACGGTCACCATCGGAAACGCCCCGCGGCTGGGAATTGTGGGACGGGACGGGGACGACGACGTCGTCCAGGGCACCATCCTCATGAAGTATGGGGGCGAGACGGCGGCCACCCTCCAGGGCATTCATGAGCGCCTGGCTTACATCCGCAAGTACCACCTGCTGCCGCCGGGGATGGAGATTGAACCCTTCTACGACCGCGGCCAGCTGGTGAAGGTCACCACGCACACGGTGCTCGAGAACCTTCTCATGGGCATGGGCCTGGTGACGCTGGTCCTCATTCTCTTCCTCGGCAACCTGCGCGCGGCCTTCATCACCGCTCTCAACGTCCCGCTCGCGTTGATGGTGGCCTTCATCGGCATGGTGGCGACGGGAACGCCGGCCAACCTCATCTCGCTGGGAGCGGTCGACTTCGGGATTGTGGTCGACTCGACCGTCATCATGATGGAGAACATCTTCCGCCACCTCTCCGAATCCTCCGGAGGGCCCACCGAGGAGCGCATCCTGGCTGCCGCCTCGGAAGTCGGCAGACCGATGGCCTTCTCCACGGTCATCATCGGGTTCGCCTTCCTGCCGTTGTTCACCCTGACCGGCGTCTCGGGCGTCATTTTTCGGCCGATGTCGCACACCTACGCCTTCGCCATCGGTGGGGCAATTTTCCTTGCGTTGACGCTGACGCCGGTGCTGGCCTCGTGGCTGTTCCGCATCGCCACCCCGGAGGAGCAGGCGGACAAACCCATCTGGCTGAAGCGGCTGGTCGAGGCTCACATCGACCCGGACGAGGAAGTGACGAATCCGGTGATGCGGTTTCTCCACGCAGTTTACCAGCCATTCTGGGACGCGGCCCTGAGGCGGCCGAAGCTCGCCTCCTCACTGGTCCTGGTGCCGATTCTGGCCTGCGTGGTGCTCTATCCGCTGCTCGGCAAGGAGTTCATGCCCAAGCTGGAGGAGGGCAACTTCTGGATTCGCGCCACGCTGCCAATGTCCATTTCCCTGGAGGAGTCGTCGAAGCACGTGAGCCGCATGCGGCAGATTATTCGCAGCCACCCCGAGGTGGTCACCGTCACCTCCCAAACCGGTCGCCCCGACGACGGCACCGACGTGACCGGGTTTCACAATCTCGAGTTCTTTGCGCCGCTCAAGCCATTCGAGGACTGGCCGCGAGGGCTCACCAAGGAAAAGCTGACCGCCACCCTCCAGGCTGAGCTCCAGCGGGAATACCCCGGCGTCGTCTTCAACTTCTCGCAGTACATCTCCGACAACGTCGAGGAGGCGCTCTCCGGAGTCAAAGGGGAGAACAGCGTCAAGGTGGTGGGTCCGGACATCAAGAGCAACGACTCGGTGGCCAATGCCGTTCTGGCCACCATCAGCAAAGTGAAGGGAGTGGAGGACGTGGGCATCTTCCTTTCGCTCGGACAGCCGAGCATCAAGATTGTCCCCGACCGGGCCCAGGCCGACCGGTATGGCCTCAACACCGGCGACGTCGAGGCGGTGGTCCAGGCCGCCATCGGTGGTCAGGCGGTCACCCAGGTGTACGAAGGGGAGAAGAATTTCGCGCTCACCGTGCGGTGGCTTCCCCAATACCGGGGCGACGTCGACTCCATCGGCAACATCACCGTCTCCTCGCCGGACGGGAGCCAAATCCCCCTCAAACAGCTGGCCACCATCACCAGCGAGGACAGTCCGAGCGTCGTCTACCGGGAAGACGGCCGGCGCTACACGCCGGTGAAATTCAGTGTGCGCGGACGCGACTTGGCCTCCACCATCCAGGAAGCCCAGCAGAAGATTGAGGATGCGGTCCGCTTCCCTCCGGAGACGAATCTCATCTGGGCCGGCGAGATTAATGAACTCAAAGACGCCGAGGCTCGGCTGCAGTTCGTCGTTCCCATCACGCTGTTGGTCATCGCCTTCCTCGTCTACAGCGCGGTGCGGAATTGGCTGGCGACCATCATCGTCCTGGTCAACATCCCGGTCGCCTGCAGCGGAGGCATCCTGGCGCTGCTCATCACCCGGGAAAACCTCTCGGTCTCCGCGGCGATGGGCTTCGTGTCCATCTTCGGCATCGCCGTCCAGGATGCGCTCATCATGGTGCCCTACTTCCAACAGCTCCACGCCAAAGGCATGGCCATCGAGGACGCGGCACGGCAGGCCGCGGAGAAGCGGTTTCGGCCAGCACTGATGACGACGCTGGTGGCGACGCTGGGCCTGATGCCGGCGGCGCTGTCGCACGGCATCGGCTCGCAAACCCAGAAACCTTTGGCCATCGTCATCATCGGTGGCTCACTGATGGTGGCGTTCTTGACTCGAATTCTGCAGCCGCCGATGGTGGTCGTCGCCTGGCGCTGGCTGGACGAACGGGCCGCGAGGAAGGCGCGACGGCCGCTCGCCCCGGCCGGGACCCCCGCCTAGGCCTGGCTGGCCCAAAGTGCTTCTCCACCGCTGCCCCCCCCCCCGCGTACCCCAGGGGGCAGGGGGGATGTCGCCTGGGGGCCCGGGGGGCTACAAGACAATGCGCAGCGTCGCCACCAAGAGGTTTCCCACCCCGGTGCAGGACTGCTGGTAGCCGATGTCGAGCCCGCCCTTGTCCACGGCGAAGCCCACGCCGGCGGTGAGGTAGACGACCGGGGCGGTGTAGTTGGTCCGCGTGTACCAGTCGGCGCCGGCGCGGATGAAGAAGCTTTTCCCAATGGCGACTTCGGTGCCGAAGAGAAGCTTCGGGTGAAATTGGTGCGGCCCGAAGTTGCTCAGCGCGTCGATGGCCAGCTGCACTGGGCCGAATTTCAGCCCGGTGCTTAAGTCGAAATAGCGGCCCAGCTGGACGGGGTGGCCGGTGTCGATGAGGTTGTGGCCGGCGAAGCCGATGGTGGCGATGGTGCCAATTTTGAAGGCCGCGCCGGCGTCGAGGCTGGCGGCGTTGATGTGCAAGTCACTCTCGGTAATCCAATGGCTGGAGACGCCGACCGTCATGTAGTCGGCGACCGGGATGGCAAAGGCGAAGACGTTTTGGAAGCCGCTGACGGTCGTCTGCCCGGTGCTGCTGTTCAGCTGTTGGGACAGGTAGTGAATGCTGTAGCCGGCCGCCAAGGGCGAGGAGACGCTGTCGCGGACGTAGCCGGCCACGTACCAAGTCTCCGTGCCGAAGTCATAGGCGCCGCCGACGTCGACTTGAAAGTACTTGGCGAGGGCCAAGGCGGCCGGGTTTCCGTCGACGCCGACGGCGGTGGTGCCGAGGGCGCGGTAGGCGCTGCCCATCGACACCTCGCGCGCCTCCAGCGCTCCTTCAAAGCCCACCGGCTGCGCCACCGCCACCGTGGCCAACAGAAGCGAGAGGAGGAGCGCGGGCCTGAGCATCTAAGGAGGCGCCATCCTGCCCAGGGTGTACGACGTTTGCAGTTAGCCCACGCTGAGGACGGTGGAGCCCGTCGTCCGCCGGCCTTCCAAGTCGCGGTGCGCCTGCGCCACTGCCTGCAGCGGGTACTCCTGGTTGATGTGGACTTTGAGGACGCCCTGCTGGACCAGGCCGAAGACCTCGGCGGCGCCAGCCAGAAGGTCCTCCCGCCGCGCACTGTAGGTGGCCAGGGTGGGCCGGGTCAGGAAGAGCGACCCCTTCTGGGCAAGCAGTCCGACGTCCAACGGAGGGGGTGCACCGGAGGAGGCCCCAAACAGCGCCAGAAGCCCAAGCGGCGCCAGGCAGTCGAGCGAGAGGGAGAAGGTGGCCTTGCCCACTGAGTCATACACCACGCTGGCCCTGCCTCCAGCCGTCAGCTGCACCACCTGATTGAGGAATTCCTCCGGGTGGGAGGCGTCCAGCACCAGCGGGTGCTGGCAGCCGTTGGCCCGCGCCAGCTCCGCCTTCTCCTTGTTGCCGACGCTGCCGATGGTGGTGGCCCCCAAATGGCGCACCCACTGACACAACAAAAGGCCGACGCCTCCCGCAGCGGCATGCACCACCACCGTCTCCCCCGCCCGGACGACGTGGGTGCGACGCACCAGGTACTGCGCGGTGAGTCCCTTCAGCAGCACCGCCGCCGCTTGCCGGTCGGTGACGCCGTCCGGAATGGGGACCAGGCGGTCAGCCGGGAAGAGGCGCTCCTCGGCATAGGCACCCAGTGGGCCGCCGGCGTACGCCACCCGCGCCCCCACCTGGGGGGCTTGCACCCCCGGTCCGACGGCGGTCACCACCCCGGCCGCCTCCATGCCCAGCCCGGACGGCAGCGGCACCGGGTAGTGGCCGTTGCGGTGGTAGATGTCGATGAAGTTGAGGCCAACGGCCCTCTGGCGCAGCTTCACCTGGCCAGGCCCGGGCGCACCCACTTGGACGTCCTGCACCTGCATCACCTCGGGGCCACCCGTCTTCTGAATGCCGATGGCGAGAGTCATGGGCGCTTGTCCTCCCTCAGCGGTGCCTGCCCCCTGGGGGGGCCGCCCGCGTCAGCTTGGGCTGCTCAGCCGTTCCCGACGGGCTTGGATGAAGGAGCGCACGGCCAGCGCCACGTAGGCGAGGCACACGACGGCGGTGGCCGTCTGGGCCACCACCGCCAGCGGCCGGGCGACGCTGGCGCCGGACAGCAAGGCCGGCAGTTGGAAGACGCCCCGCAGCGAGCCAGCCAGCCCGACCAGCGCCACCAGCACCGCGGCGTGCATGGCATGCATCCGCGACTTGGGGTTGCGCGCCAGGGCGCCGCAGAAGGCGAGGAGGATTCCCAGGGCGGCGGGGATGAGGGCCGTCGGCGCGTGGCCCCCCGAGGCAACGAAGCCGATGAGGCCCACCGCCAACAGCAGGACTGCGACGAAGAAGGTAATTGCCGCCATGTGGGCCCCGGATGTAACACCGGAAGGGGGCCCGGCTGCTATGGTTTGAAGGCCCTCCTCCCGCTGATGAAACGGCTCCTCTTGCTTTGCCTGCTCGGGGTGGCCGTTCCGGCCGCTGCCTACGTCCTTCCCGGCCACGCCATTCTCCGCCGCCTGGTGGAGGCCCGGGAGGAGCTCCACCTCACCTCGGCCAAAGTGGAGGGGACACTCTCCCTCCAAGGGGGCGCCCTGGCCGAGCTGAAGACGGGGCTACCGGAAGTCCGCAACGACGCCGCCTTCTTGCTGAAAGTCCCCGGACGCTGCCGCCTGGACGCCACCGCCCCGGACGGCAAGCCCCTGGTGGTGGTGGAGGCCAACGGCCGACTGCGCGTGGAGGGCCCGGCCGTCGCGGCGCTGCAGGTGGCGGTGCAGGAAGTGTGCGCCCTGCTCGCCCTGCGCCAAGGCGATGGGCACAGCGGGCTGGAACAGCACCTGGCGCTGCTGAAGGTGGACACGCAGACGACGTCCCTGGACCGCCTCGGCGGCCACGTGGTGTACGTCCTCGGCGGCGAAAAGCCGGGCGACGCGCAGCTGTGGGTTTTTAAAGAAAGCTTCTTGCCGGCCCGGGTGCGCTTCACCGATGAGAAGGGCGTGGGCTGGGACGTGCGCTTTTCGGACTACGCCGCGCCGGCCACCGGGGGCTGGTTTCCCCGCTTCTTGGAAGTCTCTCGAGGAAGCGAACTGCAAGCGCGCTTCACCACCGTCCGGGGCGACAGCCATGCCAACCTGCCGGAGCGCCTCTTCTAGCGGCCCGACGGAGGACGGCCCGACTGGGCAATGTCGGGGGACGGCGGTAGTCCCAGCCGTGGACGTGGAGACTTGCGCCTCGGTTGCCGTCGGCCGGCCCGTCGCAGGCCCCTTCACCTACCTGCCCCCGGTGGGCTACCGGGGGGCGCTGCTGCCGGGGCAGCGGCTTTTGGTTCCCTTTGGACGAGGCCGCGCGCTCGGCTTCTACCTGGGGCCGGCCAAGCCTCCGCAAGCCGCCGTCCTCAAGCCCATTACCCAAGTGCTGGAGGTCGAGCCCGCGCTGCCGCCGGACGTCTTCCGCCTGCTGGCCTTCGCCGCGGCCCACTACCGCTACCCGTTGGGCGAGGCCCTCCGGGCCGCGCTGCCGCCTGGCCTCACCCGGGCGGTGCAGGACAGGCCGGTGGCCCCGGCTGGGGTGAAGACGGTGGTGGCGGCGCCGGCCGCGGACACGGCGGCGCTGGCGCGTGCGCCGTCCCAGGCCGCGGCCCTCGGCTACCTTCTCGCCGTCGGCGGTCGCGCCGAGCTTGACGAATTGGTGCGCGCCGTGCCCAAGGCCCGCGAGGCCGTCCGGCGGCTGGTGGCCAAGGGCCTGGTCCACGTGCAGACGCTGGACGTCCCGCCCCTGGTGCGCGCCGGCCTCGGCCAACTCCGTCCGGCCACCCTCACCGCTGGGCAGCAGCGCGCCGTGCAGGCCATCACCCAGGCGCTGGACGCGGCCGCCTTTCGCCCCTTCCTTCTGCAGGGGGTGACGAGCAGCGGGAAGACGGAAGTGTACCTGCGCGCCGCCGAGCATGCGCTGGCCAGCGGCAAGGGCGCCCTGGTGCTGGTGCCGGAAATTGCCCTCACCCCCCAGCTGGTGGGCCGCTTCCGCAGCCGCTTTGGCGCGCAGGTGGCCGTCCTGCACAGCGGCTTGAAGGACAGTGAAAGGCGGGCCCATTGGCAGGCCCTGCGCGCGGGCCGCGTCCGGCTGGCGGTGGGGGTGCGCTCGGCAGTCTTCGCCCCGGTGGCCGGTTTGGGCCTGGTGGTGGTGGACGAGGAACACGACCCGTCCTTCAAACAGGACGAGAAGCTGCGCTACCAGGCGCGGGACTTGGCCGTGGTGCGGGCGCGCGACGCAGGCGCGGTGGTGGTGCTGGGCTCGGCCACGCCCTCTCTGGAGAGTTACGAGAATGCCCAACGCGGCCGCTACCAGCTTCTGGAATTGCCCTCCCGGGTGGACGACCGACCGCTGCCCACGGTGCAACTGGTGGACTTGCGCCGTCGCCCGCGGACCGCCGGTGAGGCCCCTCCGGTGCTGGCCGAGGAGAGCGCCGCCGCGCTGGCCGAGACGCTGGCCCGGGGGCAACAGGCCATTCTTTTCCTCAACCGCCGCGGCCACAGCACCACCCTGGTGTGCGAAGGCTGTGGCCAAGCCTGTAGCTGCGAGAGTTGCGACGTCGCCCTCACCCTGCACCTGCACCCCCCGGCGCTGCAGTGCCATTACTGCGGGGCTGCCCGCGCTGTCCCCCAGGCGTGCGCCGCTTGCCGCGGCCCGCTGGTACGGCTGGGCGCCGGCACGGAAAGGGTGGAGGCAGAAGTGGCCCAACGCTTCCCCACCGCCCGGGTGGCGCGGCTGGACAGGGACGCGGTGGGCACCGGCGAGCGCCTCACGGAGCGGCTGGCCGGCTTCGCCCGGGGCGAATTGGACGTGCTGGTGGGCACGCAAATGGTGGCGAAGGGACATGACTTCCCGGGCGTGACGCTGGTGTGCGTCGTGTCCGCGGACACCGGCCTTTTGCTGCCGGACTTCCGGGCGGCCGAGCGCACCTTCCAAATTCTGACCCAGGTGGCCGGCCGGGCGGGGCGCGGCGCGGAGGCGGGCCGGGTGCTGGTGCAAACCTACAACCCTGAGGCCGAGCCGGTGGCCCGGGCCGCAGCCCATGACTTTGTCGGCTTCGCCGCCCGGGAACTTGAGTGGCGGCGGGCCCTGGCCTACCCGCCCTTTTCCCGGCTGGCCGCCATTGGCCTGGAGGGCGCCGACGCGGCGCGCACCGCAGCGTCCGCCCGGGCCCTGGGCCGCCTGCTGGAGGCGGGCCTACCGCCTGCGGCCTCTGGCGTGCGGCTGTTGGGGCCTGCCCCGGCGCCGCTGTCCCGGCTGAAAGGCCGCTCCCGCTGGCAGCTTCTCCTCAAGGCCCCGCAGCACCGGGTGCTGCGCCCGGTGCTGGACATGGCCGAACGGGCGCTGTCCAGCTTGCCTCCGGACGTCCGGGGCATCCTCGACGTGGACCCGGGGGCCATGCTGTAGACTTTGTCCCCCGGCGACCAACCCGCGCCCTCCCATTCGCCCCCGCATGCCCCCGCCCCTGCTGCTGGTGCACGACGACTTGGCCACCATCGCTTCGGTGCGTCGGGTGCTGACGCGCGCCGGCCACGCGCTCCACCTGGCGACGTCCACCGCGGACGCCCTCAGCGCTTTTGAACAGCTGTCGCCTTCGGCCATTCTCCTCGCCCCGGCGGTGGAGGGCGGCCGGGGGCCCAGCTTCCTCGAGGAACTGCGGGCCCGGCCCGCCGGGGCCCATGCCCCGGTGGTGCTGCTGGGCGAGGCAGTCCCGGGCGCCTCCCTGCCGGTGTTGGGCCTTCCCCTGGACGCGAAAGCCTTGCTGGAGGCGGTGGAGGCAGCGCTGGCGCCCCCGCAGGGGACGGAGGAAGACGACGTCCCGCTGTTGGACGCTGGGCACATGGAGGAGCTGCCGCCACTGGTGGACGCGGCCCTGGCCGAGGCCGAGGCGGACCTGGAAGCGGAGGCCTTCGCCAGCCTGCGGGCTGCCCCGGCGGTGGCGGCTGAGGCGGCGCCCACCGCCGCCCGTGAAGCCGAGGAGGTGGCTGCGGCGGAGGCGTTAACCCATGCGGCCTGGGAAGAGGCGGACTTGGCCCGCGCGCGGGCCGAGGCCGCCGAAGCCGCGCGGGCGGAGGCCGAGGCGGCGCGCACCCAGGCCGAGGAGGCGCTGCGGGCCTACCGCCAGGCCGAGGCCGTCGAGCGGAGCCGGCGCACCGAAGCGGAGGCACGGGCCCGGGCCGAAGCCGAGGAGGCCCGGAGACTGGAAAGGGAGGCCCGCGTCGCACAGGCACAGGTGGAGGCCGCCCGCGCGCGCGCCGAGGAGGCGGAGGGCGCCGTCCGCGCCGCCCAGGCGCAAGGCACGGCGGAGGCGGAACTGCTGGCCGCGGCCCTGCGGGAGGAGGAGGCCCGTCGCACCAGCGAGTTGGCCGTGCAACAGCGCCTGCGTGAGGAGGCTGAGGCCCGGGCCGAGGCCGAAGCGGAGGCCCGGGCCCGCGGAGAGGCCCGCGCGGCAGGCGAGGTGGCCCGGCTAGCCGCGGAGTTGCGCCAGCGCGAAGAGGCAGCGGCCCGGGCCGAAGCGGCGGCTGAGTTGCGCGCCGCCGAGCAGCTGACGCGCTTCTCCCAACAGGTGCAGGAGCGCGACGCCGCTGCCCGGCGTGCCCGCGCTGAGGCGGAGGACTGGGCGGAACGCGAGCGCCAAGCCCTGTCCCAAGCCGAGCGGGCCCAGGCGCAGGCCCAGGCCTTGGAAGTGGAGGCCGCCCAGCTGGCGGAGCGCCTGGCCCAGGGCGAGCGGGCCGCGCTGGAGGCGTTGGCCCGCGCCGAGGAGGCCCTGCGCCAGGAGCGCGCCACCGGAGAGGCGCTGCGCGGAGCGTTGGCCGCGGCACGCGCCACCCCGCCTCCGCCCGCCCTGCCTCCGCCGCCGGCCCCGGCCCCGGTGAAGCCGGCCGACGCACCCTTCATCCGCCGCGGGCCGCGTCCCCCCGCGCCGGAGGCCGCCCCCGGCCCAGCCGTCGCCACCGCGGCGGCCCGGTTGGAATGGGGGGCCGCGGACGGCGGACGCGTCAGCCTGGAGCAGTTGGCCGCCTTAGTCTTGCGGCTGGCGACGGTGCGGGCCACCGCGCGGCTGGAATTGCGGGCCGAGGACACGCTGCGCCTCCTCTGGCTGGCGGACGGGGCGCTGGTGGGCGCCGCCTCCACCCACCCGGCCGAGTCCCTGGCCCAGGTGGCGCTGGCCGATGGGCTGTTGGACACCTCGACAGCTGCCGAGGCCCGGGCCCTGCGCCTTCCGGACGAGGCCCTGGCGGCGGAGTTGGTGGAGCGCGGCGCCCTCCGGGAGGCGGAGGTGGTGCCCTTGCTTCAACGCTGCACCGAAGTCCGCGCCTTGGAGGCGCTGTCTGAAAGGGACAGCGCTTACCGGCTGGCCGCGGACGGCGCACCCCCCACCGGCGGGTGCGCCACCGCCCGGCCGCTGGAGGCGGTGCTGGCCGAAGCCCTTCACCGTGCCCTTACGCCGGAGGAGGTGGCCCAGCACATCCGCGGGCCGCACGGCGTGCCTCGCCGTCTGCAGCTGAAGGAATTTGCGCCGTTTGAGTTTGCACAGAGGGAGCGCCGCCTCCTCGAGGCGGTGGACGGCCAGCGCACGGTGTTGGAGCTGTTGGGCGCCAGTGGCCTGCGGCAGGAGGTGGCCTTACGGGCGCTGGCGGTGGGCGCGGTGTTGGGGCTGTTGGAGGTGACGGCCTTGGAATCGGCCGGCCCGGAGGTGCACCCGGACGTCGAAGTCGAACGGTTGCGGGAGAGGTGGACGGCTGCCGAGGAGGCGGACTACTTCAGCGTCCTCGGCCTTCCCCGCACCGCCGGAACGGAGGAGGTGCACCGGGCCCATGCGAGGCTGGCGGCCGAATTTCACCCGCTGCGCTTTGCCGGCCACCCCGACCCGGAGGTCCCAGCCCGCGCCGCCCGGCTGGCCATGCTTTTGGACGAAGCCGCGGCGGCCCTCAGCGACGAGCGGCTGCGGGCGGCCTACGCCCGCAGCCTCGTGGACTCCGAGGCCGCTAGCCGTGTTTAACTGCCACCATGGTGCGCGACATTCTCCTCTGGCCCCACCCCACGCTGCGGAAAGCGGCAGCCCCAGTGGACGCGGTGGACGCTTCAGTGCAGGCCCTCATCCGCGACCTGTTTGACACCATGTACGCCGCCCCGGGTGTGGGGCTGGCCGCCCCACAGCTGGGGGTCTTGCGCCAAGTCCTGGTCCTGGACACGCGGCCGAGACAGCCCGAGTCCCGGCCCTTCGCCATGGTGAATCCCCGCCTCGTGGAAAGGGTGGGGACCACCGTCTACCGCGAGGGCTGCCTCTCCATTCCCGGCGAGGCCGAGGAGGTGGAACGCGCCGAACGCGTCCGTGTCGAGTACCTGGACGAGACGGGGCAACCGCAGTCCGTCCTCTGCGAGGGCCTTCTGGCCATCGCCGTGCAGCACGAGACGGACCACCTTCTTGGCAAGGTGTACTTGGACCACCTCTCCCCGCTGACGCGCGTCCTCATCCGCCAGCGCATGCGCCGGCGCAAGCGCGAGCGCGCCTTGACCGGCCCCCCGCCGGTGTCCCCCGGCGAGGCGCTTTAACCCAGGCGCGGGCGGCCGGCGGCTGCCCGGACGCGGGCCGGTGTGGCCGGCTTGGTCTTGGGCACGCCCACTTTGGGGCACAGCGCTGCCACCACACAGCGGTCGCAGGCTGGCTTCCGGGCGAAACAGGTTCGCCGCCCGTGCCAGACCAACAGCTGGTGGCCCTTGGCCCAGTCCTCCTTCGGGAAGAGGGCCTGGAGGTCCTCCTCAATGCGGTCCGGAAGCAGGTTGCGGCTGAAGCCCAGGCGCCGCGCCAGGCGTTTGACGTGGGTGTCCACCGGAAAGGCTGGCTCTCCGCCCACGTGCACACTCACCACGCCGGCCGTCTTGTTGCCGACGCCGGGCAGCGCGGTCAGGGCGGCCCGGCTGGGCGGCACCTGGCCGCCGTAGCCAACCAGCAGTGCTTCGGACATCCCCTTCAAGGCACGCGTCTTGGCGCGGAAGAAGCCGCAGCTTCGGATGAGCTGCTCTAAGGCGCGGGTCGGCGCAGCCGCCATCGCCTTGGCGTCCGGAAAGCGCGCGAAGAGGGCCGGCGTCACCAAATTCACGCGCTTGTCCGTGCACTGGGCGGCGAGGATGACGGCCACCAACAACTCGAAGGGCGTCTTGTAGTCCAACTCAATGTGGGCCCCGGGCATGGCGACGTCGAGCGCCTCCAGCACTCGGCGGGCGCGCTCCCGTCGCGCGGCTTGGCTCTCGCGGGGCATGCTGCCGCCGCCTTATAACCAGCCTTCGCCCCCATGCCCCCGTCCTTCTCTGACTTTCGCTCGGACACCGTCACCCGTCCCACCCCAGCGATGCGCGCCGCCATGGCCTCTGCCGAGGTGGGGGATGACGTCTACGGGGAGGACCCCACCGTGCGCCAGCTGGAGGAAGTCACCGCGCAGCGCCTCGGGCACGAGGCTGGCCTATTTGTCCCCTCCGGCACCCAGGGCAATCAAATTGCGGTGGGCGTCTTCTGCCGCCCCGGGGATGAGGTGCTGCTGGACGCCAACAGCCACGGCGTGCACTACGAAGCAGGGGCCACCGCGGCACTGTGGGGAGCGCAGATTTACCCGTTGCCCTCGCCGCGCGGCATTTTCTCTGAAGCGCAGGTGCGGGCCGCCATTCGCCCCGATGACGACCATGCGCCGCGCAGCCGGCTGCTGATGGTGGAAAACACCCACAACCGCGGCGGGGGCGCGGTGTGGCCGCTGGAGGCCTTCCGCCGGGTGGTGGAGGCCGCCCGAGAACATCGCCTGAAGGTCCACCTCGACGGGGCCCGGCTGTGGAATGCCGAAGTGGCCACCGGGACGCCGGCGCGCAGCTGGGCCGAATTGTCGGACTCCACCACCGTGTCCTTCAGCAAGGGCCTGGGTGCGCCGGTGGGCGCGGTGCTGGTGGGCAGCCGCGGCTTCATCCACGAAGGCCGCCGGTTACGCAAGCGGTTGGGCGGCGGCATGCGCCAGGCGGGCATCGTGGCCGCTGGCGCCCTGTACGCCTTGGAAAACCACCTGGCGCGCCTTCAGGAAGACCACCGGCACGCGCGGCTTCTGGCCGAGGGCCTGGCCGCGCTGCCGGGCGTGACGGTGGACCTGGCACGGGTGGAAACCAACATGGTGTACGTCGACTTTCCCTGCCCGGCGCCCAGGGCGGTGGCCAGCCTGCGGGCCTCGGGTGTGCTGGGACACGCGGTCGGCCCCCGCACGCTGCGCTTCGTCTGTCACCTGGACGTGGGCGCACAGGACGTGCACCGTGCCCTGGAGGCAGCGGGCCGGCTTTTGGCGGACGTGGCGGAGGAGGGGCCAGGGCCGTCCACCACATAAGCCTTTGCAGGGGGGGCCGCTGTAGGTAGAAGTCGCAGCCGTCTTGCCCCTTCCCCGAGCCACGCTGCTTGCCGTCGGCCTGGTTGGCTGCGCCACCGTTCAGCCGGCGGCGCTGCCGTCCAGCCGTCAGCAGCCCAGCCGCCTTCACGACGGGGTGCCGGAGGTGGCCCAATTGCCCCCGCCGCCACCGCCAACGGTGGAGCCCCTCGCCCTCCAGCCCCTGCCCGGCCCCGTCCTGCGCGAGCGGCTGGTGGGCTTCGTGTCCGAAGCCCAGGCGGCGCGCGAGGCGTCCTTGCCCGGAGATGTCATGTCCAGCGCGCAGCTGGCGCGCTGGGAGGCCGTCCAGACGGACGTCGAGCGCTTTCTGACAGAAGACACATCGGCGGATGACGTCTCGGCCGCACGGGCGCTGCTTCAGGCGGTGTTGGAGCTGGACGCGCGGGCCTATGAGGACCTACCGGAGCCGCTTCTGCAGGGCGTGCAGGCCCGGCTATCCGCCTTGGACGCACGCTTCGCAGTGACCAGCCCGAGGACGGTGCGACCGGGCGGCTACCGCTGGCCTCTGTCCAGCGTCCGGGTGACGAGTCGCTTCGGAAGGCGCCTTCATCCCATTGCGCGCCGCTGGAAGCTGCACACTGGTGTGGACTTGGCAGCGGACCCCAATGAGCCAGTGTTGGCCGCCGGGGCGGGCATGGTGGTGCGCGCCGGATGGACCGCCGGCTACGGCTATGAAGTGGAAATCCAGCACGCGGGTGGCCTGATGACGCGCTACAGCCACCTCGCCTCTCCCCTCGTCCTCGAAGGGACGCCGGTGCAGCCGGGGGATGCGCTGGGCCTGGCCGGGCGCACCGGCACGGCCACCGGGGTGCACCTCCACTTTGAATTTGTGAGAGACGGGGTGCCGAGGGACCCGCTCGGGGAGTTCCGCAAATTGGTGGGGGCGCCGTCGCCCACCGTCGTCCTGGTCGCCCCACGGCCGCACCCCAAGGGGAAAAAGCCAAAAGCCGTGGCCTCGGGCGAACCGGGCGCGTAGTCAGCGCCGGCCCGGAGGGCGGCTACACTCGCCGGCGAGAGTGAGCGCCCGTCGTGTCGCGTGGTGGGGTTGGGCGGCGCTGCTCGCAGCCGCCTTGGTGCTTGTCCACTCCTGCGCCGGCGAGCGGACGCGTGCGCCGGCTGAATTGGCGCCCATGCCCGCCGCTCCGCCGGCGCTGGAAGTGTGGGTAGACGCCTCTGGGGCCGATGGAGGAGACGGAAGCGCTGCGCGGCCGCTGCGGCGGCTGCAGGACGCGCTGTCGGTGCCTGCCGCCAGCCGGCGGGTGCACCTGGCACCAGGGTTGTACGACGGCCCCTTCACTGCCCCGGACGCCACCACCCTCGTCGGGGGCAGCGCGGCCGTCCTCACCGCGCCGGCCGGGGTGACGGTGCTGGAGGCCCTGGGCGCCCTCAGCCTGGAGCGGATTCTCATCCAGGGTGGCACGCTGGGGCTACACACCAGCGGGAGCCTGCGCCTCACGCAGGTGCACTTCAGCGGGCAACGCCAGGGGGCCCTCCTCGTCGCGTCCGGCGGGACGCTGTCGGCCTCGGACTGCCGCTTCGAGGCCAGCGTCAGCGGTGGCGAGGCGTTGGACGTCGAGCCCACGGCCCGGGCCCAGCTGTCTGGCTGCACGTTTGACGGGCCCTGGGGACGGGGCGTCGAAGCACAGGCGCCGTTGGCCTTGGCCATCGCCCGGACGGGCTTTCGCGGCTCGGTCACCGCGCTGCGCCTCCGGGGCGGAAGCGCGGAGCTGTCTGACGTCACCATTTCCGAGGGTCGGGGGCCGGGGCTGTACGTCGCCGGCGGGACGCTGGTCCTGCGCCGCGTGCAGGTGGTTGGCCAAGAATACGCCCTGCTGACCGGGACCGACGCGGTGGTGGACGCCGAGGACTTCACTTCGACGCGCGCAGACCGGGCCGGCGTTGGGGTGGTGAACAGCAAGGCGCATTTCCGCCAACTCACCATCCTCTCCGCCGGCACGTTGGGCGGCCTCCAATGCGTCTCCTCCGACGTGGTGGCGGAAGGGTTGCACGTGGACGGAGTGGCCGGGGTCGGCGTCTCGCAGCGTGATGGCAGCCTCACGGTGTCGGACGCAGTGGTGGCGCACACCCGAGAGCCGAATGGCAGCGGGGGGGAAGGCCTGCAGCTGCGCGGTGGACGGGCCAGCCTGCACCAACTCACCGTCCACGACGCGGGCGGGGCGTGCGTCTGGGCGGCGGAAGGGGCCGACGTGGCGCTGTCCAACGCCACGCTGGAGCGCTGCCACACCGCCGGGCTGGTGGCCGAGACGCGTGCCCACTTCACCGCCAGCCAGGTGCAGGTGCTGTCCTCGGAGGGGCCAGGGGCGGTGGTGGAAGGCGATTCCCAGTTGGTGCTGCGCGCCTTTGAAGCGCGGTCCACCGAGGGCCTGTTGTGGGCAGAATGCGCGAGCGGCGCGCAGGTGCAGGCCTGGGGGGTGACGGGGGAGTTGCCCGTCCTGCCGTGCGTTGAAAGGCTGGCGGCGCCGCCCCGTCTGGTCCCGCGCTAGGCCGAAGGGACAACAGGCCCCTTATGTCGGCACCGGCGACTGCGGCCGAGGCAGCTACTCGCCCAAGGGCTTGCTCAAAAGCCGCCGGGAAGGTTCTTGGAAACCCAGCTTCAGGTAGAGGGCGAGTGCCGGGGCGTTTTCTGGCCGCACCATCAAATGCAGTGCCCGGGCGCCGCGCGACTTGGCCGTGGCCTCGGCGACCTCCAGAAGCAGCCGCCCCAGTCCGCGGCCGCGCGCCTCTGCCCGCAGGTAAATTTCGGTGAGGAAGGCGTCGCGGCCATTCCACTCCAAGTCAAAGCCGAAGGTGAGGACGAAGTAGCCGCACGGCACCTGGTCCACCTCGGCCAAGCCGACGAAGCCGAGCTCGCTGCTGCCGAGGAGGCTTCGCAGCGCGCCCTCGCCCCGCTCGAACGTCCAGGCGATGCCCTCCAAGCGGTTGAAGTCCACCATCATCGGCAAAAGTGCCGGGAGGTCAGCGTCGGTGGCCTGGCGGACGAGCAACGTCATGGCAGAAGGCCTAGCCCACCTGTGGCGCCACCGGCCACCTCAGGCCGGAGCGGCCTGTCGCCCTGCGGCAGCGGCGTCGCGCGCTCGGCCACCCAGGACACAATTCGCGGGTACACTTCCCTCGGCGCTCCGCGGCCGAACAGCAAGTCGCCATGTCCATAGTCGAGTTGGTCGCCGTTTTCCCGGCCGAAGAGCATCACCGTCTTGTCCGCCGTCCCCAACAGCGCGGCCTGCGCCGAGATGGCCGTCGGAGGGGCCAGCCCGTCTCGCGTACCGCCCAGCACCAGCACCGGCCGGGTGACGGCGCCCAGTCGGGCGCGGTAGTCGGTGGCGCCGTCCGCGCTGCAGAAGCGGTCGTGGGCTGTCCAGTCGTCGAGCTGGCGCAACAGCCGGTAGCCCATGGAGTCAATCAGGTTGGCGTAGATGCTTCGCAGCACCTCGGGCGCGACGGCCTGGGGGTTGAGCAGGACGTCGGACAGCGGCAACGTCAGCCGTCCCATGAAGGGCGCACAGGCGAGGCTGAACAGCCGCTGACGGAAGGCCACCGGCCAGGCCAGCCAGGTGCACACCCGCATCGCGCGAGCGAGCCAGCGCGGGTAGTGGAAGTACACCGGAGCCCCCAGCGCACACAGGCCTTTGAGGCGCCGGCCCTCGGCGCCGCCCAACACCGCGTAGCCGACCAGCCCACCCAAGGAGTGGCCTACCCAGAAGCATTCCTCGGCGCCGGTTTCCTTCAAAAGGACGTCCATCACCGCCGGCGCATCTTGCTGAATGAGGTGGTCCGCATTGAAGTCAAAGCGGCCGCGTCCCGACGGCGGGCGCGAGGCCCCAGCCCCTCGCCAGTCCAAGCTGTAGACGCAGAATCCGGCCTCGGCGAAGGCGCGGGCCAGAGAGTAGGGGGCGTCAAAGTCGAGGTTGAGATGGTTGGTGGCCAGCCCGTGGCACAAGAGGACAGGCTCACCGAAGCGCCGCACGCTGGGCGTCCTGCGGTAGAGGGCAATTCGCCAGCCATCCCGGGTTTGGGCCCAGAGCTGCTGCGGTGGCTCGCCCTTCAGCCGGTAGGTATGCCGGACGGCGCGCAGGTAGACCGCGGCCGCCAGGCCGAGCGCCACCAAAACCACTCCAGCGCTGGCAAGATTCATGGGCTATAGTCCCAAGCCGTCTCCCGCCGGCAGAAGCCGTCCACTGTCGTCCCGCAGCGCCGCGGCCGGAACTTCGATGAAGCTCCACAAGCTCAAGTTCGTCCTGCCCAACCTCTTCACCGTCACCTCCATCTTCTGCGGGTTCTATGCGCTTACCCTGTGCTCGGGTGACGCCTCCCCGACCCAGCTTTACCAGGCGGCGCTGGCCATTTTCTTCGCCATGTTTTTTGACGGCTTCGACGGCCGCGTGGCGCGCCTCACCCGGACCCAGAGCCAATTTGGCGTTGAGCTGGACAGCCTAGCGGACGTCATCTCCTTCGGCGTTGCGCCGGCCATGCTGGTCTACAAATGGGCCCTCGCCCCGTTGGGCTTCATCGGCATTTTCGTGGCCTTTTTCTACACGGCCTGTGGAGCGCTGCGCCTGGCGCGCTTCAACGTGCTGTCGCAGCAGCGGGCGGCGAGCTCGCGGTTTTTCGTCGGCCTGCCCATTCCCTTGGCCGCCGGCGTCATCGTCAGCGTGGTCATCGCTCACTACCTCACTCGGGGCAGGGAGTTGGGGACGGGGGCCCGGGTGCCCTACCTGGTGGTGGTGAGCGTGCTGTCGCTGCTGATGGTGTCCACGCTTCGCTACCGCACCTTCAAAGACCTTCGGCTCAATGCCGCGTCGCTCTCCATTTTTGGCGCCGTCTGCATCAGCGGCGTCCTCATCGCCACCCGGCTGCACCCGGCCTACGTGCTGGTGACGTACTTCTGCGGCTACCTGGCCTTGGGCTTCGTTGAGTCTGGGCTGTGGCTTGGCCGGCACCTCCACGCGCGCGGCGTCCAGCCGGCAGTGGGCGTGCTGGAAGACGAGGCCGGCGAGGTGGATGAGGAAGCGGACGAGCAGGACTTCCTGTAGCCAAGCCTTGCCCTTCAAAAGCCGTTCCCCCCCAAGCCATGCGCCTCGAAGTCCTCTGCACCGGCGATGAGCTCCTCACCGGACTGACGGTGGACACCAACAGCCCCTACTTCATGGAGCGGCTGTTGGCCTGCGGGGAACAGGTGGCCCGGGCCACCATCGTCGGCGACGTCCAGGCGGAGATTGTCGAGGCGCTTTCGACCCTCGGCGCGCGGGCGGACGTGGTGCTTGTCTCCGGAGGCTTGGGGCCCACCGCCGATGACTTGACCGCAGCCTCGGCAGCCGAGGCCGCGGGCGTTCCCCTGGTGGAGAGCCGTGAGGCGATGGCCGCCCTGGAGGCCCGCTTTGCCCTCCGGGGCCTGACGGTGACAGCCAACAACCGCCGTCAGGCGCTGGTTCCGCGCGGAGCGCAGGTGGTGCTCAACCCCCATGGCAGCGCGCCGATGTTCATCCTCCGGCTGGGCCGGGCGACGGCCTTCTTCGTCCCGGGCGTCCCGCGCGAGTACCGGCAGCTGGTGGATGCGGAGGTGCTTCCCCGCATTGCCAAGCTGCGGGAGCAGCGCCCGGACCGGCGTTTCCTCGCCTTCCGGCTGCTGCGCACCGTGGGGCTGCCGGAGTCGCACCTCGACGCCCGGGTGGCCAGCGTGGCGGCCGCCCATCCAGACGTCACCTTCGGCTTCCGCACCCAAGCGCCAGAAAACCACCTGAAGCTGCTGGCCCACGGGCGCACCCAGGCCGAAGCGGACGCGGCGCTGGCTGCCGCGGAGGAGGCCAGCCGCGCCGTTTTGGGTCGGCACCTTTTTGGCCAGGATGGCCAGGGCCATGCGGCGGTGCTGGCAGCGCTGCTGCACGCCCGCAGGGAAACACTGGCGCTGGCGGAGAGCTGCACCGGAGGGCGCATCGCGGACCTGCTGACCGCCATTCCCGGCGCCAGCGCCTGGTTTCCCGGGGGGGCGGTGGTGTACGCCAACGCGATGAAAGAGGCCTGGGTGGGCGTGCGCGCCGAGACGCTACAGGCCCACGGCGCCGTCTCCGAGGCGGTGGCCAGAGAGATGGCGGAGGGCGTCCGGCGGGCGACCGGCGCCACCTGGGGACTGGCGGTGACCGGCATCGCCGGGCCGGACGGCGGCAGTGAAGAGAAGCCGGTGGGGACGGTGTTTACCGCCCTGGCCGGCCCGCGCGGAACCAGCTTTCAGAAGCACCGGTTTCTTGGCGACCGCGAGCAGGTGCGCACCTTCTCGGCGGCGGCCGCCTTGGAAAGCCTCCGGCTGGCCCTGTTGGAGACGTCCCAGTGACGGACAAGGCGGCCGAGCGCAGCCAGCACGCCGTCGGCGCGGTGGCCGCACTGCGGTTGATGTTTGGCGCCTACCGGACCGAAGTCGCCCTCTTCCTCGGCTGCTTGCTGGTGCTGGCCTGCTTCAGCGGCCCCCGCTTTCTGCGCCAGAGCGCCGCGCCGCACTTCGTCTACGCGACCAAAGCCTGGCTCGATGGGCGCCTGGACGTCGACCCGAAGGACTTACCCAACCTCGAGGACTGGGCCTGTGTGCGCGAGAGCGCCGGACAGAAGGTGCGCTGCGAAGGCGCGCCCCGGCCCACCGACCGCTGGTACGTCAGCTTCCCGTCCTTCCCGTCGCTGTTGATGGTGCCCTTCGTCGCCGTCAACGGCTGGCAATTCAACGACACCAGCTTCGGCGTCTTCCTCGGCGCCGCGGCCATTGCCCTCTTCTACGCACTGTGCCGCAAGTTGACGGCCGGCGGGGACTCGCGCCGCACCACCGAGGAGGATGTGGTGCTGGCCCTGACGCTTGGCTTTGGCACCCTCTTTTTCAGCTGCGCCATCCGCGGAGAGGTGTGGTTTCTCGCCGAGGTGCTGGGCGTGCTGTTGACGGTGCTGTACTTACAAGCGGCCCTCCACGCCGTGCACCCGGCCCGGGCCGGCGTGCTGTGGTCGATGGCCACCCTCACCCGGACGCCACTCCTCTTCACCGCTGTCTTCTTCCTCCTGGAAGCCGTGGCCCCAGGCCCGCACCGCCGCGCCCAGCTGCGCGAAGTGCTGCGCACGCCGGCGCCGGCCCTGCGTCGGCTGGGCGCCTTCGCCGCCGGGTCCGCGCCCCTGGCCCTGGCGGCCGCTTGGTACAATTGGGTGCGCTTCGGCTCGCCGGCGGACTTCGGCCACCGCTTTCTCTACAACAACCGCGTCAACGCCGACATTGACGCCCACGGCCTGTTCAGCCTGGCCTACCTGCCGAGAAACCTGGAGGCGGCCTTTCTCAAGCTGCCCCAGGTGCAGCTGCACCCGTTTCACCTCAGCTATGACCCGCACGGCCTCTCGCTCCTGCTCACCATGCCCTTCTTGGTGCTGCTCCTCTTCCCCCGGCGCCGCCCGCGCCTGCACTGGCCCCTGTGGTTGACGGTGGCCGCCAGTGCACTTCCCGGCTTCCTCTACCAAAACACCGGCTACATGCAGTTTGGCTTCCGCTTCAGCTTGGACTGGACGCCCTACTTGGTGCTGCTGCTGGCCGTGGGCGGATGGTCCTTCCGCCTGTTGGGCGTCCAGGCGCTTCTGGGCCTGGGCTTCCTGGTCAACTTCTGGGGGGCACTCGCCTTTCGCGGTTACACCGAATTGGTCCGGCGCGCCGCGGGGGGCTAGGGAGGGGGCACCATGGCCGAGCAAGCCCTGCCGCGCTGGCACACCCGGGAAGACAGCGGCCTCGTCCTGGACAGACAGCTCCGCTGGCTCCACGACGGCGAGCCCATTGTTCATCCCAAAATTGTGCAGCTTTTCAATGAAAGCCTGGTGCCCACCGAGGACGGCCGCTTTCAGCTGCGCGTTGGCAGCGACTGGGCCTACGTCACCGTGGAGGACGCTGCCTATTGGGTGACGGGCCTTGACGCTGCAGAAAGGCAGGTGTTTCTCCGCCTCAGCGACCGGACGGGCGAAGCGCTGGACGTCTCCACCCTCCGGCTGGACGCAGACGGCGTCCTCAACGCGCGCGTCAAGGCCGGCCGGGCCAAGGCGCGCTTCTCGCGCCAGGCCCAGGCTGCACTGGGCACCCTCCTCGAAGAGACGGAAGAAGGCCTGGTCCTCGGCCTCCCCGGCGGTCCAGTCAGAATCCCCCTGTCGCCGGCCGTGCTGCACACCTTTTGAGGACAGACGGGCATCCACATGCCCCACCGCCCCCCCGGGCGAAAGGGCCGGCGGGAACGCCGCGGCGGCGGTAAGTGTTTCATCCTCCGTGCGTCCCTTTGGCCTGTCCACGCTGCTGGTTGCTGGTTGGGCGTGGGCCGCCCCTGCGGCCCCCGCCCCCTCCAGCGCCGCCGGCGCCTTCGTGGAAGGCGTGCCCCGGGTGGAAGCGACGCTGCTGTCCGAGGTGGAGCAGCTGGCCCCGGGCGGCAGCTTCCGCGTGGGCGTGCGGCTGCAAATGGCGCCGGGCTGGCACGTCTACTGGCGCAACCCCGGAGAGGCGGGCATGGCCACCGAAGTGGCGCTGCAGGGCCCTGGGCTCACCGTCGGTGCGCTGCAATGGCCCGAGCCCACGGTGTTGCACAGCCCGGACGGCTCCATCACCACCTACGGCTACGCCGAGGACGTTGTCCTGTTTGCCCGCGCCCAGGCGCAAGCCCCCGCAGGGCCGACCCTGCCCCTGCGGGCCCTGGTGGACGTGCTGGTGTGCGAGGTGGAGTGCATTCCGGCGACGCTGACGTTGGAGCGCCGCCTTGCGGTCGGCCCGCAGGCCGTCCGCAACGCCGAGGAGGCTAAGCTTCTGGACGCGGCCGACAGTCGGGTGCCGGTCTCGGAAAGTCAGGCCGGCCTGCAGCTTCGCGTGCGAAGGCCAGCCGTCCTGCGCGCCGGCACTGGCTTCTCGGCCGAGCTGTCCCTCTCTGGGCCGGACGGGCGGCCGGTGACGCTGCCATCCCAAGACGCCTTCATCCCGGAGCGCGTCCCCAGGGTGTCAGCCTTCGCCTTGGAGGCCCTTGCAGGGCGCCCCGGCGAGCTTCTGTTGACGGGCCGCCTGGTGCCGGAAGCCGGCCCGGGCCCCCTCCTCCTGCGCGGCGTGCTGCGCCTTTCGCAAAGGCCGGTGGAGTTGAATTTGCCCCTGGGCAGCGTCCTCGCGGCGCCGGCCGCAGGCGGGCCCACCTTGGCGTGGGTGCTGCTTCTGTCTTTTGTGGGCGGCCTGTTGCTCAACCTCATGCCGTGCGTCTTCCCGGTGCTGGCTCTCAAGGCCTACGGCTTTCTCCGCGCGGCGCAGGCTGAGGGGCGCCAGGCGGCGGGGCATGCCGTCGCGTACACGCTGGGCATTGTCTTGACCTTGGAAATGCTGGCCGCCGTGGTGCTGGGGCTGCGCGCCGCCGGGCACGCCGTGGGCTGGGGCTTCCAATTTCAACAGCCCCTGTTTGTCGCCGCGTTGGCTGGGCTGGTGGTGGCCTTTGCCCTCAACCTCTTCGGCGTCTACCGCGTGGGCGTTGCCAGCCAGCCGCTGGTCCAGGCAGTGGACCGTCAGCACGGCACCTGGCGCAGTGCCGCGGAGGGCGTGTTGGCGGTGGTGCTGGCCACCCCCTGCATGGCGCCGCTGTTGGGCACCGCCCTGGGCTTCGCCTTCGCCGCGCCGGCCTGGGTGGTGGGGTGCGTCTTTCTGCTGGTGGGACTGGGGCTGGCGCTGCCCTTCCTCCTCCTGGTGCTGGTGCCGCGGCTGGGCGCCCGGCTGCCGCGCCCCGGGGCGTGGATGGAGCGGCTGCGGCAGCTGTTGGGCTTTGCGCTGTTGGGCACGGCGGTGTGGCTGGCCTCGGTGTTGGGCGGCCTCAGCGGCGTCCAGGGCATGGTGCGCCTCCTCGCGTTTCTTCTGGCCATCGCCGGTGCCGCGTGGCTGTGGGGCCGCTGGCAGGACGGCAGGGCCGGACTTGGGTGGGCCGCGGCCGCGGTCATGGTCCTGGTCGCCGGTGCAGCCAGCCTTCGCTTCACGGCTTCCGTCCCAGACACCTCAGCGTCGGACTGGACGCCCAACGCGGTCGCCGAGACGCTGCACGCCGGCCGGCCGGTCTTCGTGGACTTCACCGCCCAGTGGTGCCTCACCTGCAAATTCAACGAAGGCGCTGTCCTGTCCCGCCCCGCGGTGCAACAGGCGCTGGCCGTCACCGGCACAAGGGTTTTGGTGGCGGACTGGACGCGCCCCGACGCCGGAATTGCCGCTGAGCTGGCTGCCCACCAGCGGGCAGGCGTGCCCATGTACCTCCTCTTCAGCCCCCACCGGCCGGACTCCCCGGAGGTGCTCCCAGAGTTGCTCAGCGTCTCCCAGGTGGTGGACGCTTTGCACCGTGCGGCTGCCCCGCTGTCGGCGGAGTTGTCCCCCGCGCCCTTCTAGCCCGTTTGGGGAATGTGCCCCTATGAAGCGTCACCTGCTTGCCCTTCTGTCCCTCGCCTCACTCCATCTGGCCTTTTCCGCCTCGGCCGCCGAAGTCGGGCAGAGCGCTCCAGACTTCACCCTTCGCGACGAGACGGGCGTGCCCCACGCCCTTCATCAGTACCGCGGCAAGGTGGTGGTGCTGGAGTGGACCAACCCGGAGTGCCCCTTCGTCCAGCGGCACTACGCCGACAAAACCATGCAGAAGACGCTGGCCACCTTTGCCGGAAAGCCGGTGGTGTGGCTGGTCATCGACTCCAGCCACTTCAACACCCCGGAGAAGTCCGCCGCCTGGAAGCAGCAGCAGGGCTTTTTGCCCCCGGTGTTGCAAGACGAAAGTGGCACGGTGGGCCATGCCTATGGGGCCAAGACGACGCCGCACATGTTTGTGGTGGATGCCCAAGGGACGCTGCGCTACGCGGGCGCGGTGGATGACGACCCACACGGGCGAAACCCCTCGGCCATCAACTACGTGCGCCAAGCAGTGGACGCCGTCCTCAGCGGCCAAACCGTCCCGGTGACGACATCGGCGCCCTACGGCTGCTCGGTGAAGTACAAAGCCAACAGCTGACGCCAGCGACTTGCTGGATGAGGGGGGACACCCGTCTGAACCCAGGCCTCTTGTTTGCGTCCGCCCTGTTGGGGGCCGGCCTTGCCCTTCAAGTGGCGATGAATACCCGCCTGCGCCCGGCTGCCGCCGGGCCGGTCGGAGCCTCGCTCGTCTCCTTCGCGGTGGGCACGCTGGCCTTGGCCGTCGTCCTTGCCTGCTCGCGCGGGCCTTGGCCTGGGCCTCGTCTGGGCCAGGCACCCCTCTGGGCGTGGGGCGGAGGGCTGATGGGCGCGCTGTATGTGCTGGGCACCGTCGTCATCGCACCCCGGATGGGCCCAGGGCCGCTGCTGGCGGCGGTGGTGATGGGGCAGCTGTGCGCGGCGCTGCTTCTGGAACACTTCGGCTGGCTGGGCACGGTGCACCACCCCATCAACGCCGCACGCATTCTCGGTGTGCTCTTCATTGTCGCCGGCGCGGCACTGGTGCGCCTCTTTTGACGCCCCGGGCTCCCCTTCTTGCTTTTCTGCTGGTCCTCGGCAGTGCCGCCACCGAAGCCGCGGAGGCGCCCACCGGCTGGACCGAGGTGCAGACCGCCCACGTCACCCTGCGGACGGACCTCCGCCTGCAGGACGCGCGGCGCGCAGCGCTGGCCGTGGAGCGCACGCGGGCGGCCCTCCTGGTGGCCGCCTGGCCGGGGCTACAGCTGATGCAACCCGAGCGCATTGACGTGGTGGTGCTTTCCAACCACCAGGACTTCGAAGGGTACTTCGGGGGCCGCATCGGCGGCCTCTTTGTCGACCGGGTCTATCCGCCCACCGCCTACCTCTACGGCGCTCCAGAAAGCTGGGAGCACCGCGAGACGCTGGCCCTGGAAGAAACCACCTCCGTCCTCAAGCATGAGCTGACTCACCACCTGGCGGCCTATGTCTACCGCCGGCAGCCGAAGTGGTTTTCCGAAGGGCTGGCCCAATTCCTAGAAACGATGCGGCTGTCTCCGGATGGAAAGACGGCGACGCTGGGCGACATCAACCTGCAGGCGTTGAGGCTGTACAACACCCACCGGACGCTGACGGTGGCCGACGCCCTGGCCTGGGGCGGCAAGCTGAACGCGCAGGATGAGGCCACCACCTGGGGCCTGTATGGATTGAGTTGGCTCCTCGTCCACTGGCTGTACAACACCCACCCCGAGGAATTTGCGCGCTACCAGACGCTGCTGGTGAAGGGGATTGACCCGGACAAGGCCTACAAGGCCACCTTCTCCGGCTTGGGTGATGTCGACGCGCAGCTGCAGCAGTTCGCCCACTACGGCGAGTACCGCAACGTCAGCGTCGAGCTGCCCGAGGTGGCCGGGACGCTGAAGGAGCGGCCCATGACATCGGCTGAGGTGCACGCCACGCGGGCTGAAATGGCCCTCAGTGCCAGCGTGGCGTTGGGGGATGCTGAGGGCCAGCGGGCCAAGGCGCTGGCAGACCTTGCGAGCGCGTTGGCTGAAGACCCGACCAACGTCCGCGCCCTGCGGATGAAGGTGTCTCTGGTCCCGCCCGCCGAGCGGGTGGCCCTCGGGCGACGGGCCACCGCCAGTCACCCGGAGGACGGGCTCGCGTGGCTGCTGCTCGCGCAGACTTTGCCCGACACTCCGCAGACGCTGGAGGAGCGCTCGCTGGCCCTCAAGAAGGCCACCCAGCTGCTGCCGGACAACCCGGAGGCCTTCTACGCCTTGGCCTGGCTGACCCTGAGAGCGGGCCACGCCGAGGCCGTCCTTCCCCTGGCCCTGGCTGCGGCCCGGATGGCGCCCTGGAACTCCGCCTACCTCTATACGCTGGCCCTGGCGCTGGCTGCCGTCGGGCGCTGCAGCGAGGCAGTCAACACCCAGGCCTTGGCGGTTGAACTGCTCCCGGAGCGTTCCACGCCCGCCGCGCGGGCGGAGTACACCGCGCGCCTGGCAAGCTTTGCCAAGACATGCGGTCAACCCAACGCTGCGCCGGCCACGCCTTCGGCACAAACGGCGCCGGCGCCGCGGCCCTAAAGACTACTTCGGCGCTGCTGCGGGCGGCGCTGGCGGAGCTGCAGGGGCGGCGGGCGCAGGGCCGCCGGGCGGGGCGCCGGCAGGCACCTCTCCAGGCGTCACGATGCCCACCACCGGCTCGGTGATGACGCCGAGAATTTTGGCGCCGGCAGCGCGGGCGCCGTCCAGGGCAAACACCACCCGGCCATAGTTGGCCTTCTCCTCGGGGATGAAGAAGACCAGCTTCTCGTCGGGAGCCTTGGCAGCCAGCACGCGCTTCATCCGCTCCACATAGGCCGCGTCGTCCACCGCCTCCGAGTTGAGCTTGATGGTGCCCGACTCTTCGATGCTGACCACAATTTGACTGGGGTCCGGCTCCGGGACGGTCTCGGACTCCTCGTCCGGGACGCGCACTTGGATGTCCTTTTCGAGGAGCGGCGTCACCACCATAAAGATGATGAGCAGCACCAGCACCACGTCCACCAGCGGGGTGACGTTGATGTCGGAATTGGGTCGGCCCTCGCTGATGGAGAATTTTCGCTTTTTGGCGAGGTGCTTTCCGAGTCCGAGGCTCACTTTTGTTGCTCCTGCACGCCGAGCTTGACCGTCTTGGCGCCGCTCTTCTGCAGCACCGCCAGTACCTTGCGCACGTCCTCGAAGGTGAGGCTCGAGTCTCCTTTGAGGAGAATGGGCTTGAAGGGCTCCACCGACAGTTTGGACGAAATGGCAATCTTCAGTCCCGTTTCGTCGTAGGGGTCCTTCTCCAAATAAATTTTCTTGTCGGAAGTGACCGAGACAATCATCGGGTCACTCTTGCTTTCGTCCTCCTTTTGCTTGGAGGCGGTCGGCAGCTTCACGTCCTTGCCCCGCTGCAGCATCGGCGTCACCACCATGAAGATGATGAGCAGCACCAGCACCACGTCCACCAGGGGCGTGACGTTGATGTCGGATTTGACCTTGCCTCGACCAGCGCCGGCTGCCATCGCCATGGCGTCTCACCTCAAGTGTTGCCAAAGGTCCGGCACCGTGGCCGGACTGCTGATGGAACCGCTACTGCGGAGTCCCCGGAACATAGGCGTGGCCGCCCAGCTGTTTGGCCACCACGTCGAGGAATTCGTTGGAGGACTCGCTGATGTCCACCGCGCGGGCGTCGACCCAGCCCTGCAGGTAGTTGTAGGCCATCACCGCGGGGATGGCGACCAGGAGGCCGAAGGCGGTGGTGATGAGGGCCTCGGCGATGCCGGCGGACACCGTCCCGAGGCCACCGGACCCGGTGATGGCCATCGACTGAAAGGCAGACACAATTCCCATCACCGTTCCGAGGAGGCCGACGAAGGGAGCGGTCGAGCCGACGGTGGCCAACAGCCCGAGTCCGCGCTTCAAGCTTTGCACTTCGCGCTGGGCCTGTCGCTCGAGCGCCCTGGCGACGGATTCGACCAACAGGTCCTTGTCCTGGCCGGGCGCAAATTTGAGGGCATTCAAACCGGCGCCGATGACCCGGCCGAGGTGGCCGACTTTGTCGCCCATCTTGGCATTGGCGGCGGCCATCAAGTCACCCTTGGACAGGACGGCGGCCATCCGCTCGGCGAAGTTGCGCGATTCGCTGCGCGAGCGGTTGAACACCACCAGGCGCTCCGCCATCACCACCAGCGAGAGCACGGACATGATGCCCAGAACGAAGACGATGAGCCGAGCGAAGAGGCCCATGTGGGCGTAGAGGTCGGTGATTGTGAATTGCATGGGTTTAGGAAGCGCCTCCGTCTGCGCTGGAGAAATGTGCTTCTTGAAATGTGTCGTTGCTCCCCGAAGGTGCCTGGGGTGCGCTCGTCATGGGGTGTCGAGCTTGAAGCGGTAGTTGAAGACGTAACTCACCTGCTGCGGGCGACCCTGGAAAGTCACCGGACTGTACTTGGCGCCCGCCAGCCACTGGAGCACGGCGGCCTCCATGTGCGGAACCGGCTTGATGATTTGACAGTTGGTGACGGTGCCTTCGACGGTGATGGTGCACTTCACAATCATCAAGCCTTCGCTGCCGGCCTCCCGGGCCTCGCGCGTGTACTGAGGCGCGTTGGTGCCGCCGGGCCCCGACTGCAGCACCGGGCGCGTCATGCCCTCGCCGAAGGCGACGGTGCCGGTGCCGGTCCCACCCAAGGTGCCGCCCAGGACCCCGCCCACCACGCCGCCTTTGACGCCCCCTTCGACGCCGCCCTCGACGCCGGCCTCCTCTTCTTCTTTCGCAGGCTCGGCTTCCGGCGGCTTCTCGGTGGGAATCTCTTTCGGCTGGACGAATTGGTTCTTCTTGACGGTGTGCTTTTCGTGGTGCGTCGCCGCGGGCGGCGGGGGCGGCGGCGGCGGCGGCGGAGCCACCTTCAGCACCACCGCGATGTCCTTCTCTTGGCTGCGCGCGGGCCGGGTACTCAAGTAAATGGCGAGGCCCAGCACCGCGACGTGCAGCAACACGGAAACAACCGCACCCGTACCGAAGCGGGATTTCGCAACCGTGCCGTGGCCCAAAACAGAATCAAACATCGACCGGACTCTCCCTACCGTTTGGACTGATCCAACACGCCGCCCAAGTCGCAAACCGTTCGCAACACTGCCCCGGGTACCTCAGAAGGGCGGCTGCACACAAGTCCTTCCATCGGGGGTGGCGTCACCCCCGGCTGACGGACTGGTGCCATCCGGGCGGCACTTCTGGGACAGAAATCACAGGCCATCTGCAAACTTCTATTGACAGCCCCCCGCACGCCCGACCATCCTCGCGCTTCGCTTTCCCGCTTTTCGACCACACTTGGAGGGGTTCGGTGAGTCCAAAAAGGGAGTTTGTTGGGAGAGGCGCAAGCTATGCGCTTGCGCTTCTCGGGTTGCTCGTGGCCGGCCAGGTACGAGCGCAGGGGCAGGGTGTCGGTACGTTGACCGGAACGGTGGTTGATGCATCCACCAATGCGCCCATTGCAGATGTGGTCGTCACGGCGACTTCGCCTCAGTTGCAAGGCGAGCAGGTGGCCGTCACGGACTCGACGGGCACGTACCACATTCCACAATTGACACCGGGCATTTATTCCCTCCGGTTCGAGAAGGAAACGTACAAGCCCTATTCTCGAGGCGACATCCAGCTCAACGCCGACCAGCTGCTGCGGGTCAACATCCAGCTGCTTCCCGAGTCCTTGGTGGGTGAGCAGGTGGTGGTCGTCGGAAAGACGCCAGTCATCGACGTCGGTTCGACGCAGTCCGGCCTGACCATCACCAGCACCTTCTCTCAAAACATCCCGGTCAGCCCGGCCAACGTCGGCAACCAAGGTGTCCGCAGCTACCAGGGCTTGGCCCTGGCCGCCCCACAGGTCAACGGTGACCTCTACGGCGTGTCCATCGCCGGCACCACCTCTCCTGAGAACGGCTACCTCATCGACGGTTTGAACTTCGGCGACACCGGCTACGGCGTCAGCAACAAAGGGCCGATGACGGGAACCACCGGCGGCGGCAGCGACTTCTCGGTGGAATTCATCGACCAGTTGAACGTCATCACCGGCGGCTACCTGCCGGAGTACGGCCGGAGCACCGGCGGCATCCTGTCGCTGACCACCAAGAGCGGCGGCAATGAATTCCACGGGTCGGTGTTCGGCACCTGGACGCCAGGCGCGCTGGCGCAGCAGTCGAAGACCATCACCAGCGCCACCAGCATCATCAACCAGTCGACCAAACTCTCCAACGCCTGGGACATCGGCTTCACCTTGGGCGGCTACATCGTCAAGGACAAGTTGTGGTTCTTCGTCGGCTTCAACCCGTCACAGTACAAGACGGAGCTCCAGCGAACGGTGAGCCCCTACGACCTGGACGCGAACGGCAACCCCATTCCGATTCAGGGTGGCGGCTTCCAGGAAACGAACGTCCCCAGTGCCACGCGCAACTACTACCAGACGCAAACCAACTATTCGTACCTCGGCAAGTTGACCTGGCTCATCAACTCCGACAACCGCCTCAGCTTCAGCATCGCCGGCACGCCGGACAGCTACGTCACCCCGTACGGAAACGGCCCCAACGGCGACTACACCTCCAGCAGCTTTTCGGGCGTCGACCAAACCCTCGACATGGTGCTGCGACTGAATTCGTCCTTCATGGAGAAGAAGCTGCTGTTGGACGTGACGTTGGGCTACCACCACCAGAGCAACAACCAGCTCCCCATCGACGGCTCGACCTTGGGCCAGACGACGGGTGACGTCACCATCCCGGACGTCATCTGGACAGGCAGCTACAACCTCACCCAGAACTTCCCGAACGACCCGGCCAGCAACAGCACCGCGCTGCAGGCTGTCTGCAACGGTCCGAATGGCGCCACGGCGTGCTCGGTCGGCGGCTATTCCCAGGGCGGTGGCGGCCCCGGCGGCGTTCCCCGGGAAGTCACCGAGGAGCGGGTTCAAGGCAAGTTGGTGTTGACCTACTTCCTGAATGCCTTGGGTCACCAGACATGGAAGGCCGGCGCCGATGTCGAATGGTTCAGCTACAACAACAAGATTGGCGATGTCGGGACGGACATCTACTTTGCCTACGGCGGCTCCCCGCAGAACTCCACTGCTGCAGCCTTCCTCGACTACCGCGCCCAGGGCTACCTGGTCAGCCCGGACAACCCAGTCTACGTCCCGGTGCAGAACCAGATTTCCTACGCTTTGATGCCCGGCTACTTCCTGCAGGACAGCTGGAACATCATGGACAAGGTGACGGTCAACATCGGCGTCCGCGACGACAACCAGTACTTCTACGACACCACCGGTGCGCTGGCCCTGGCCCTCAACAACCAGTGGTCTCCTCGCGTCGGCGTCATTTGGGACCCGACGTACCAAGGCAAGTCGAAAATCTACGCCAGCTACGCCTTCTACTATGAGCAGGTTCCCCTCGACCTGGTGGACCGTGACATCTCCGGCAACGAAACCCTCTCGGCCTACCACTACAACTGCAACAACCCGGCGGTCACCGGACAGCGGTGCCCCAACGCAGCCGGGAACTTTCCGGGCGGCGGAAGCGGCGTTGGCGGTGGGCTAGGCCTGGGCGCCGGTCCCAACCAGTACTGGTTTGCAATTGGCGCCCCTCCTGGCGTGCAAATCGACCCGAACATCGTCCCGGACAAATCGGATGAAATTCAGATTGGCGCCGAGTACGAAATCTTCCCCAACGCCCGACTGGGAGTGAATTACACCCACCGTGGCCTGTCGCGGTTGATTGAGGACTTCAGCCAAAACTCCGCCTCCAGTTACCTCCTCGGTAACCCTGGCTTTGGCATCGCCAGCAACTTCGTGCAGCCGGCACGCATCTACAACGGCTACACGGTGTCGTTGACCAAGACGTTCGCCGACCACTGGCAGGCGCAAGTCAGCTACACGTACATTTCCCTCAACGGAAACTACGACGGTCTGTTCAGCGCGAACTACCAGGGACAACTCGACCCGAACATCACCGCGGCCTATGACTTGCCGCAGTTCCTGGTGAACGCCTTTGGGCCTCTGCAGGCGGACACCCAGAACTCCATCAAAGCGTTTGGGTCCTACCAATTCGTCTTTGCCCCAACCGTCGGGTTGACCCTGGGCCTGGCCTACCTCGGCCACTCCGGCGCTCCCATCTCGGCTTTGGGCGGTGACCTTCTGTACGGCGCCGACGCCGTGTACCTCATCCCGCGCGGCACCTACGGGCGGCTGCCGTGGGTCAACGACTTGGACATCCATGCCACGGTGGACATCGGCCTCGGCGGAGACATGAAGCTCAGCGTCGGGTTGGACGTCTTCAACATTCTGGGACTCCAGTCACCAATACAGGTCGACCAGTCCTGGGTGTTCCCGACCAACACCCCCGTGAAAGCGGAAGTCGGCGCGACGCCCGCACAGTTGAAGGCCAACCCTCTGGTCAACCCGGCCACGGGCCAGGCGTACCCCAACCCGCAGCCGTTGAACCCCAACTTCGGGCACGCCACGCAGTACCAAGCGGCGCGGACCTTCCGCTTCCTAGCCCGGTTCACCTTCTGAAATGGAAACCCGACCCATGAGAACACGGAAAGTCATCGCTCTGTCGCTCCTCACCGGCGGCGCCGCGCTCCTCTTCAGCGGGTGCCCTAGTAACCCACCCTCCATCTGCACCATCGCCCGGACGGCGCAAGGGCCGTCGGCAGCTCTGGCCGGCTTCGGCTTCGCGGTCCACTACTATTACAGCCCCGGCTTGGACGTCGGGGACTGCACCGCGCAGGGTGCAGGCGCCGACTTCTCAAGCGTCCTATGGACCGAAGCCTACGGTGGTTCGCCGGCCGTCGACCCAACCATCGCCAACGGCGGCACTTACATCACCGGCATGATGCCGGAGGAATTCGGTTGGACGCAGCCCTACTTGCAGACCTACATCCAGGGCAGCCCAATCTCTCCGGGAGACCCCCTCGGTGGTTTCCCCATCATCTACGGACAGTTCGCGACCTACCGGCAGGACACCAACGGGGAATGCACCATCAACCAGATGGATGCCGGTAGCCAACTCATCAACGGCGAGCTGGTGACCTACAGCTTCCCCAAGGTGCTGGTGTACAACGACCCGTATGCAGGCGAGGGCACGCAACTCCAAATCGACGCGCAAATCACCCGGGGCACCTGCACCCGCACCTACGTTGGCATCGGCATGTGGCCCATCGCCCTGTGCAATGTGGACAACGACTGCAACCCGAATGCTCAGCCGAGCCTCAACCCCCCGCGCGCCATCGGCTCGGGACTACTGCCAGGCTTCAACTACGCCTGCAGCGGCTCGGACGGCGGCCCCAGCATCGTCTCCCTGGACCTCACCTACCCACCGGCCAACGTCAACGTGACCCCAACCACCCCCTGCTTGGTGGGTGGGGCCGGCGAGGACAGCTGCGTCAATGCCGTAGCGCCCTCCGCCAGTGCCCCAGCCAACAGCGTCTGCGACAACACCGTCGCCACCATCACCGCCCCGCCGGTGGCCTGCACCGTGGACATGACGAATGGGGACAGCTGTGACCCCACTGCCCCCCCCGGGAATTACACGGCGTGCGTCAGCTGCCCCTCCGACGGTGGCGCCTGCAGCCAAGTGACGGCACCGTCCGACGGCACGACCGCCACAGGTTCCTGCGGCACGCTGGCCGGCAACTGTGCCTTTGCCGTGTTGGACGCCTATGGCTGCGGCAGCTTGGCTGGCACGGCGTACATGGACCTCTTCCTCGGCTGCGGTGGTGCCGCCAAGGACAACGACGGCACCAATGGGACATCCGTCTGCTTCTACGCCAACCCCGGCCCGGCGACGTTCCCGTACACCAACACGCCAGGGAAGTAGCGCCCCAGGCGGCCTGCACCTTCGAAGCACCCGCGGCCCCGCTCGGACGTCCAGTCCGCGCGGGGCCGTGGCTTTTTGGGCTAAACCCTTCTTTTTCCCGTGCTGAATGCCCACCAGCTGCTGGCAGAAGCCGCCCGCCTACTCGCGGCCGAGGAAGGCACCCTTCACAAGGTGGCGCCGCTGCGGGTGGCCCTCTGCTACCCCAGCCCCTACCACGTGGGGATGAGTAGCCTCGGCTTTCAAACCATCTACCGGGAAATTCATGCGCACCCGGGCGCGACGGCGGAGAGGGCATTTCTCCCGGAGGACGTCGACGGCTTTGTTGCCAGCCGGGTGCCCCTTTTCACGCTGGAGTCCCAAGCCCCCGTCGCTGCCTTCGGCCTTCTGGCCTTCTCCGTCGCCTATGAATTGGAACTGACGGGCCTGCTCAGCATGCTGTCCTTGGCCGGGCTTCCGGTGCTGGCCAAAGACAGGCTGGACAGCAATCCGCTGGTGGTGGCCGGTGGGCCCCTGACGTTTTCCAACCCAGCGCCTTTGGAACCCTTCGTCGACGTCTTGGTGCAGGGCGAGGCCGAGGGGCTGGTCCACGCGCTTTTGGCCGCGGTGCAGGCCTTTCCCCGGCGCGAGGCGCTTCTGTCCCACCTGGCCTCCACCCCCGGCTTCCGGGTCCCGGGCCGCGGCGGGGATGCGCTTCACGTGGCCCGGGCCCCTGACAGCTGGCTTCCGGCGCGCTCCCAAATACTCACGCCCCACACGGAACTGCGAAGCATGTTCCTCATTGAACCGGAGCGTGGCTGTAGCCGCGGTTGCCACTACTGCGTCATGCGCCGCACCACCAACGGCGGCATGCGCACCGTGCCTCCCGAAAAAGTGTTGGACTTGGTCCCCCCCGCCGCCCGACGGGTGGGGCTGGTGGGGGCGGCGGTGACCGACCATCCGCGCATCGTCGAATTGTTGCGCGCCTTGGTGGACGCCGGCCGTGAAGTGGGCGTCTCCTCGCTTCGGGCCGACCGCCTGTCGCAAGAGTTGGTGGACACCCTCCGCCGCGGTGGCGCCCGCACCCTCACCGTGGCCTCCGACGGGGCGAGCCAGCGCATGCGCGACTTGGTGGACCGCAAGCACTCCGAAGAACAGCTTCTCCGCGCCGCCCGCTACGCCGCCGCGGCCGGGATGCAGCGCCTCAAGGTGTACAGCATGGTGGGGTTGCCGCTGGAAGAGGACGCGGACGTGGATGAATTGGTGCGCTTCACGCGCGAATTGTCGCGCATTGTCCCGGTGGCCCTGGGCGTCGCCCCCTTCGTTGCCAAGCGGCACACGCCGCTGGACGGCTCTCCCTTTGCCGGCATTCGGACGGTGGAACGCCGGCTGGCGCAGTTGCGCACTGGCCTTCGGGGCAAGGCCGACGTCCGGCCGACGTCGGCGCGCTGGGCCTGGGTGGAGTACATGCTGGCCCAGTGCGGGCCGGAGGCCGGGCTGGCCGCCCAGGAGGCCTGGCGCGCCGGCGGCACCTTCGCTGCCTTCCGCCGCGCCTTTGCCGAAAGAGGCTGCACGCCCTTCCTCGCGGCGCGGGTGGAGGACGGCCGGCGGCACCCCACCGTCTGGCCCACCGTCCCTGCGCCCGGACGTCCGGCAGCGAAAGCCGGTGCCGCCTAGGGCATAAGGGGGACGTCGACGCGGGCGTGGCCACCGCTGTCTGGCCCCGCCCACTCCGCGTGCCGGACGCGGCGCGCCCCCGGCACTTCCAAAAGGACGTCCCGGACGGCCACCAGGGCACCGACGCTGGTGTAGCCCTCGGCGCCGAGGCGCGTGGTGGTGTGGCGGAGCGGGTAGCGGCGGGCGCACTGTAGAAACCAGCTTCGCGTCACCGGAAGCGGAAGCTGGTGCACCTCCATCCGCTGGAAGACGACGAACAGCAGAAGGTCCGCGGTGGAATAGAGGAAACAGCCCGGCGTATTTTTCTCGAGGTTGGAGACCAATTCAAAGAAGTAGTGGCCCCTGCGCGCCGCCTGGCGGTCCCCCTTCACCTCCACCCCCAACAGCTGTTCGCCGGTCGCCCACAGCAAGTCCACGCCCCGGGCCTGAAAGCGAGGGTCCGCCTGCACGTCGTGAATGTCGGACTGCGCGTCCTGTGCGAGGAGAAAGCGGCGCGCCACCGCCACGGCACGTTCCGCGGCGCCGCGGACGGACTGCATGGTGTAGCCGTGGGGCATTTTCGTGCACCACAGCACGCGCCTCCCACGCCTGAAGTCCTTGCCCGGCCTTTGTGCAGGCCCGTAGTCTCCCCCACGTCCCTTCACCCCCTTCGCGGGGAGACACCCATGCAAGCCCGCTGTCCGCGCTGCGCTTCCGTCTTCACCACCGACCGCAGCGGGCTTCAGTTTTGCCCCAACTGCGGACAGCAGGTTGACGTGCCTGCCTTCCCCGGCGCGGCGCCAGAAAGCCACGGCGCTGGCTGGGGAGGGCCCAGCGGTCCGGGCGGCCCGGGCAGCATCGGACCGGGGCCGGCCGGCCGGGAGGACACGCCCTGGGAACGGCGCGCCACGGTGGGTTGGTTTCATGGCCTCTTCGACACCTGGAAGCAAACCATCTTCACCCCCCAGGCCTTTTGGGCCTCGGTGAAGCCCGACGGCAGCTGGACCGACGCGCTTCTTTACGCCTGGCTTCTTTTTGCGGTGGGCCTGTTGGTGTCTGCGCCCTTCAGCGGCCTCAGCAAGGCCAACCTCCAGCAGGTGCTGGACCAGATGGGCCAGCTTCCGCCGGAGGCCCGCGCGGCCATCCGCAACTGGGCTGGTAGTGCGAGCGGGCTTCAACTCGGCTTCAGCCTGTTTCTCTACCCGGTGGGCCTCATCATCTTCGCCGCCATCCAACACCTGTTTTGCCTGTTGCTGGGCGCAGGAAAAAACGGCTTCTACGCCACCTTCCGCGTCGTCGCCTACGCCGCCGCCCCCAACATTGTCGGCCTCATTCCCTGCCTGGGCATTCTGGCTGGGCTGTATGGGGGATTTCTCCTCATCATCGGCTTGGCTTCGGTGCAGGAGACGACGGTGGGGCGCGCCACGGGCGCGGTGGTGCTTCCGGGACTGCTGTTGTGCTGCTGCGTCGGGGTCGGGGCCGCCCTCTTCGGCGCTGCCATTTACGCGGCGTTGGGCCACGCCGGCCAATGAGGACTGCCTTGTGACGCTGCGCTGGACAGCCCGGACGCGCCGCTTCGGCTTCCTCCACGCCCTCGGGCTGGCCGGCCTGTTGGGCCTTCTTTTGGCGCGGGTGCTTTCGTTTGCGCGGCTGCCGCTTTTTCCTTGCGCCTTCCGCGCGCACACCGGCTGGCCCTGTCCGGGATGCGGCCTCACCCGGGTGGCAATGCGGGTAGCACAGGGCGACATTGCCGGGGCCTTTGACGCCAACCCCTTGGGGACAGTGGCCGCCCTGGGCTTCGCGGCGTGCGCGGTGGTGGCGGCACTGCAGCTGCTGTTCCGGCTGCCGCTGCCAACTGTTTGTTGCAGCGAGAGAGAGGCGCGCCTTGCACGCGGCGTGGTTTTCGCCGCGCTGCTTGTCAATTACGCGGTGGTGGTGGTGCGGGTGCGCTTTTTGGGCTGGCCGTGACAGGCGGCCTTGCGGCGGCGGCCGCCGCCGCCCTGGGCTACGTCCTCGGCAGCTTCCCGTCGGGTTACCTGGTGGCCCGCGCGGTGCGCGGGGTGGACGTGCGTGCGGTGGGCAGCGGCAACGTCGGCGCCACCAATGTGGTGCGGGCCGCCGGGTGGGCCCCCGGCCTTCTGGTTCTCTTCTTGGACGCAGGCAAAGGCGCCCTGGCGGTGCTTCTGGCCCAAGCCCTTTTCCCCCAGGCGCCCTTGCTGCCGGCGCTGGCCGGACTGTCCGCCTTCTGGGGCCACGTCGCCCCGGTGTGGCTGGGCTTTCGCGGCGGCAAGGGCGTGGCCACTGCCTTGGGTGTGCTGGCCGTCCTCGTCCCGGCCGCAGCGCTGGCCGGGGTGCTGGCCTACGCCCTTGTCTTCCTCCTCAGCCGCGTCAGTAGCCTCGCCTCTCTGGTTGCGGGGCCGGCCGCGCTGGCCGCCGCAGCCCTTTGGCCGGGGACGCGGCTTGCCGTCGGCCTCACCCTGGCGCTGTACCTGGGGATGCTGTGGACGCACCGGGGCAACATCCGCCGGCTGTGGCGGCGGGTGGAGCGGCGGCTGTAACCGGAAGGGCCCGGGGAAGTCCCCCCTGGGCCAGCGGTACAACCTTCAGCGCGCACCGCCCTTGGGCCCGGGCGCCGCGTAGCTGAGGAGGGTGCAGGCAATGGGGCCATTCCACAGCGGCAGGCGGGCCACCGGACGGTGGTGGAAGGCGCTTTCAAAGCCCGGGTTCCCGGCCAGAATGGCCGCGCGGAAGCGGGCCAGCGCGTCGAATTGCTCGCCCAGCTGGAAGTAGAAGGACTTCATCCCCTTTTGGCCGCCCTTGCCCAGCCTGTCGCCGTAAGGGGGGTTTGTTATTAAGAGGCCGCTGACGCCGGAAGGCAGTGGCAGCGGGCGCGTGGCGTCCCCTTCCCGCAGCACCACGGCGCCCGTCAGCCCACTGGCCCGCAGGTTGGCGCGCGCCGCGGCCAGCGCGTCGGTGTCCTTGTCAAAGCCCCACAGGGGGACAGGCACTGGGCGTTGGCCAGCCAAGGCCTCAGCCCGTAGCTGGGCCAACACCGGCCGCGCCAGGGGCCCCAGCTGGGGCCAACCCTCCACCGCGAAGCGGCGCCCCAGCCCGGGGGCCCGGCGCGCCGCCACCCACGCCGCCTCAATCAACAGGGTGCCGGAGCCGCAGAGGGCGTCCAACACCGGCTCCTCAGCGCTGAAGCGGGCCGCCCGCAGCATCGCCGCAGCCAGCGTTTCCTTCAGGGGCGCGACTGTGGGGCGAATGCGGTACCCCCGGCGGTGAAGCGCCTCGCCGGCCAAGTCCAGCGACAGCTGCAGCCAGGTGCCGGACAGGTGGGCCACCACCCGCACCGCTGGGGCACGGCTGTCCACGTCCGGACGCCGGCCCACCTTGGCCCGCATTCTGTCCACAATGGCGTCCTTCAGCTTCAGGGCGACGAAGCCGGAATGCGCGTGCTCCGAATGTTGCAGCGAAGCCTCCACCGCGAAGGTGGTGTCCGGCGTCAAATAGTCCTCCCAGGGGACGGCTTCGGCGACGGCATACAGCCCTTCGGCGCCGCTGGCCTCTCCCTCGCCCACCGGCCACAGCACCCGCATCGCCAGGCGCGTCCAGAGGCAGACGCGCAGCGCCTCCGTCAGGTTGGCGCTGAAGCGCACGCCCCCCAGGTCCCGGCGCAGGCGCACCGCCCCCAACTCCTCCAACTCCTCGGCCAGCAGGGCTTCCGTGCCTCGGGCAGCGGTGGCAAACAGGGGAAGGCGGGGCGGCATGGGCGCGGGGGCGAAAGACTATGCTAGTGGCGTCAAGGGACGTGGCCATGCAGTACGCCCCACCCCTTGTCGTCGCCCTTTCCCGCACGCGCGCCACCGGCGCGCTGGTGGACGTCGGCAGTGCCGCGCTGGTGGGCTTCGCGGTGGGCCGGGCCGTCGGCCACGGCCGGACTGGCCTTGCGCTGGGCATGGCCGCCGGCCTTTCCCTGCGTTGCGCTGGGGGGTGCAGCGCGCCGCGCGCGCGCTGCAGCGGGCGCGGCCAGTGCTGGGCACGGCCTTCCGACTGGGGGGGCCTCAGCAATCCGTTGCTTACGGAATGTCCGCCAAACGGGCGAAAAGCCTAGTGAAATTATTGGTTTGCCGGCGGCCAGGCGTCAGGGGGCGCCGGCCCCAGGCATCTCACCCAACGGGCGAAGAAACACCTCGCGCGGCTTGGCGCCATCGGCCGGTCCCACCACGCCATCGCGCTCCATCCGTTCAATCATCCGCGCCGCGCGGTTGTAGCCGATGCGCATCTTCCGCTGCAGCATGCTGATGCTGACCTGGCGCATCTCGCTCACCGTGGCCAGCGCCTGGTCATACAATTCGTCGGAGAGTTCATCCTCCAGGCCACCGTCGGAGGCGTCCTCCTCCCGGGCCCGGAGGATGGACTCGTCATAGACGGGTTTGCCCTGGGCTTTGAGGTGGTCCACCGCAGCCTTGATTTCCGGCTCCGAGACGAAAGCCCCATGGACGCGGGTGAGGTGCGCGCTGGTGGGCGGCATCAGCAGCATGTCGCCCATGCCCAGCAGCGACTCGGCCCCGGTGGTGCCGAGAATCGTCATTGAATCTGGCTTGGTGCGCAGCATGAAGGTGATGCGGGTCGGGAAGTTGGCCTTGATGACGCCGGTCACCACGTCGGTGGAGGGCCTTTGGGTGGCCACCATCAAGTGGATGCCCGCCGCCCGTGCCATCTGCGCCAGCCGGGCGATGGAGGTCTCCACCTCTCGGCTGGCCACCATCATCAAGTCCGCCAGTTCATCGATGATGACCACCAGGTACGGAAGCTTGCGCAGCTCCCGCCCTTCAATGGACGCGTCGGCGGCCGGGACGCTGGCCGCCTCCACCGTCTCCACCGGGTGGAGGCTCGCTCGCAGCTCCTCCGGCCCTTCCCTCGGTACCGGCACGCCCACCGACTCGGCCCGCGCCCGGGAGAGTGCCTCTTCCTCGGACTCGCCCTCCGCCACGTCGACAATCAGCGTCGAGGCTGGGCGGGCCGCCCGCTGGGACTCAGATTCTTTGGCCGCCAGCAGCGCGCGTGCATCGCCGCCAGCGCCTTCCACCAACTTGTTGTAGCCGGCGATGTTGCGCACGCCGGCCTCGGCCAGCAGCGCGTAGCGGCGCTCCATCTCCTCCACCGCCCAGCGCAGTGCCAGCGCCGCCTTCTTGGGGTCGGTCACCACCGGCAACAACAGGTGGGGAATGCCCTCGTACACCGAGAGCTCGAGCATCTTCGGGTCCACCATCAGGAAACGGACCTCCTCCGGCGTCGCCTTGAGGAGGATGCTCATAATCATCGCGTTGACGGCCACCGACTTACCGGAGCCGGTGGTGCCGGCGATGAGGAGGTGCGGCGCCTTGGCCAAGTCGAAGACGTAGGGCATGCCTTCGATGTCCTTGCCCAGGGCCATCGTCAGCTTGGACGCCGAGCGCTGGAAGACGTCCTGCTCCACAATCTCTCGCAGATAAACCGTCTCCCGGTCGCGGTTGGGGACTTCAATCCCCACCACGCCCTTGCCCGGGATGGGGGCCACAATCCGCACCCGCATCGCTTCCATGGCCATGGCCAAGTCATCGGCCAAGGAGGCAATTTTGGAAACTTTGATGCCCGGCCCGGGGAGAAATTCGTACATGGTGACGACCGGGCCGGGGCGAATCTCCACCACCTCGCCGTCAATGCCGAAGTCCGCCAGCTTCGCCCGCAGCTTCTCGGCGGTGCTGAGGAAGACTTCCTTGTCCAGGGCGCTGCGCTCTTTCCTCTCGCAACTCAAAACGTCCAACGGCGGCAGGGTGAAGCGGGTCCGCCCCCCGACGAATTCGAATTGCTCCTGCTCCTTGCGCGCGGTTGGCTTGGGAGGCGCCTTCGGCTCGACAATCAGGGGCGTCCGGGGCGGGGCCAGCGGGGGCACGGCCTCGCCGATGGCCGCGGGCGCGGTGGCTTGGCCCTCCACCGGCGCGCCGTCCGCCTGGCGCCGCCGTCGGCCGGAGGGCTCCGCCGCCGCAGTCACCCCCGAGGCCAGCGAGGCGGCCCAGGCCGGGTCGGTCCCGGGGGAGGCCGCGGGCGGCGTGCGCAGCTGCGCCGCCTCGGCCTCATGGTGCAGCCGCATCGCTTCCTCAGCCACTGCTTCGGCCTCTCCCGCCTCGCGCTCGGCGTCGGCCAGTTCCTCGTCATCCGCCTCCAGCTGCGCCAGGAAGGCAGCCTCCTCCAGCTTGGCCTCCGCCCGGGCGCGCGTCCGCGCCTCCAGTGCGCGCTGCTTGGCTGCCCCCAGCGCGCGGAAGACGGCGCGCCCTTTTTCCGCCACGCCGAGGAGGCCGCGCCCGGCCGCGGCCAGCCAGCGCAACAGGGCAAAGCGGGTGGTGACCAGCAGCGCGCCACCGCCCACCGCGGCCACCACAATCACCGTGCCCACCACCGAAAACCACGCCGTCAACGTCTCGGCCAACGCCAGGCCGACCGCCCCCCCGGGAGGGTGAAGGGCGTCCGGGCGGCCGGCAATCAGTTCGGCCAGCACCGCCACGCACAACAGCAGCGCGGTGGCGGACAAAACCTGCGGCCAGCGCCGTCGGCCGCGGGCACCCACCGCCAGCGCGCCGGCGACGTACAGTCCGGCCAGCGGAATGGCCGCGGCGCACACCCCCAGCCAACCGGACAACAGCGCCGACAGGGCGTGCCCCACCGGACCGGCGGCATTGGCCGGGTGCAGGCCGCCGCTTTCGCTGAAGAGGGCCACCAGGCCCAAGCTGGACAGCGCCAACAGGCCCAAGGCGGCGAACGGCCGCCAGCCGCCACCTGCAGCTTCCACCTTTTGACGTTCCAGCTTGCGCCGGCGCGAGGTGATGTCCTGCCGCGACAAGACAGCCTTCTCCGCTCGTCCTTTCCGCGCTGCCGCCATGGCCGGTGACACCCTCGCTGTTACAGCTCGCAACCACTCTGGAGCGTCGAGCGAGTGTAGGGGGGGTGGGGGGCCGGTCAATTTTTCGCCGGGGGGTGCCAGGCCGTGCGGCCGGCTGTCGCCCAGCGCGGGCAATTCGACAGCTTTCGGCTTTTGTGGGAGTTGGAGGAGCGGTGGACGTCCATTGCGAGCGCTGCGGAACCAGCTATTCGCTCGAGGAGGCGCGCCTCGGTCCCGCCGGCGCGCGCGTCCGCTGTTCCCGGTGTGGGCACGTGTTTTTGGCGCCGAGGCCCCCCTCGCCGACCGGTGCCGGCCCGGCGGCTGCACCCCCAGCGGCCGACAGTCCGCGCCGCGCGTGGCGGGTCCGCCGCCGCAATGGCTCGCTGTCTTCCTTGCGCGAATTGACGACGCTGCAGCGGTGGATTGTGGAAGGGAAGCTGTCGCCCGAGGATGAAGTCGGCCTGGACGGTGAGACGTGGCGCGTCCTCGGCGCCATCCCGGACTTGCGCGTTTTCTTCACCGCCGCGGCGGCCGTGGCGCGTCTGGCGGCCCTGGAGGCCGAAGGGCGAACCTCGCCTCCAGCTGCGGACGTCCCCAAGGCCCCTCCGGTGGTGGAGCCACCGCCGGCGCTGGAGCCACCGCCGGCGCTGGAGCCGCCCCGTCCCGCCGCGCCGCCCGTGGCCACCGCCGCCGCGCCGCCGCCTCCGCCCCAAAGCCAGGCCCCGCCCATCTCCACCTTTCAGCCGACGCGCCTGCGCAGCAGCGCGGAGGAGCCGGCCTTTACCAAGGGCGGGCGCAGCCTCGGGGTGGCCGAGGCCGACGACTGGGAGCCGCCCAAGCTGAAGCGCGGCACGGGGGGCTGGCTTTTGCTTTTCGCCCTCTTCCTCCTGCTGGCGGCCGGAGGCGCGTGGGCCTACGTCTACCTCTGGCGACCGGAAATGCAGCGGGCCAGCGCGGAACAGGCGCGCAACAGTCAGCTTGCGCGCGAGCAGGCCGACCACGAGGCGCGGCAGAAGGCCGCCGAGCAGCGCGCCAAGGACGAATTGCTTTCTGCCCTGACGGCCGCGGCCGCGCTGGACGGTGGGGCCGCACCTTCCCCGGACGCCGGCACTTCCCCGCACGGCTTGCTGGGGCCCTCAGTTCCAGCCGTCCCCGCCCCATCCCTGGCGGCCCCAGCGCTTCCGGCGAGTGCCATTGCACCAGCGCCGGAGGCCTCCGTCATCCCCAGCACGCCCGTGGGGGTGCGTGCTGGGCCGCAGACCTTTGAAGAGTGGATGGCCGAGGCGACGCGGCGCCGCACCCACGAGCGGGCCGCCGGCGCCTTGGCGGCGTATGACAAGGCGCTGGCCCTCCAGCCGTTGTCTGCCGAGGCCCACAGCGGGCGCGCGCTGGCGCTGCTCGACTTGGGCCGCCGGCACGAAGCCCTTTTCGAATTCAACCAGGCGCTGGAACTCGACCCTCAGAGTGGAGTAGCTGTGCTGGGGCTCGCGGAGACATACCGCTCACTGGGGCGGGTACCGGAAGCGCGGGCGGCCTACCAGCGCTACCTGGAAGGCTGGCCGCATGACCCTGAGGCCCGTGCCGCGCGCGCGGCACTGGAGAGCTTGAAGGAGTGAGGAAGGCATGTCACTGGACAAACCGTCGAGGCCTGAGGATGACTACTTCGCCGCCGAGGAGGTGGAGGCCAAGCGCAAGCTGGCCTTCCAACAGGGGCAGGTGCTGGCCCAGCGGCAGCGCGACGCACTGAAGGCGGAGCATTACATGAAGTGCCCGAAGTGCGGCTTTGACCTGCACAGCCTGGACGAGGGCCAACTGCACCTGGACTCCTGTTTCAACTGTCACGGCGTTTGGCTCGACGCCGAGCAACTCCGCCGGCTGAAGGCCCAAGCGACCCACGAAAAGCGCAAGACACCGCTGATTGACTCCATCCTCAACCTCTTCAAGGGCGACTGACACCGCATGCGATTGACTCGGGAGCAGGTCCGTCACGTCGCGACGCTCGCCCACCTTGCCTTGAGCCCGGAGGAGGAGGCGAAAATGCAGGAGCAGCTGTCGGCCATTCTGGAGGCGGTGGAGACGCTGCGCGAACTCGACACCTCCAGCGTGGAGCCCACCTCCCACGCCGCCCATGCCACAGGCAGCTGGCGCGAGGACCGCGTCGAGCCCTCCCTCAGCGTGGAGAAGGCCTTGGCCAATGCCCCGGCGCGGGTGGGGACCAGCTTCGCCGTGCCGCGCATCCTCGAGTGACGGCCGATGCAGCTGACGGACCTTTCCATGCTGGAACTCTCTCGTCGGCTGGCCGCCGGCGAGGCCTCCTCCGTCGAGGCGGTGCGGGCCTGCCTTCAGCGCATTTCCCGGCTGGACGGCAAGGTGAAGGCCTTCCTGTCGGTGGACCCGGACGGCGCCCTGGCCCAAGCCGAGGCGTCCGATGCGCGCCGTCGGACCGGGCGGCCGACGGGGCTTCTCGACGGCGTGCCAGTGGGCCTCAAGGACTTGTTCTGCACCGAAGGCCTGGCGACCACCGCCGGCTCGCGCATCCTCGAGGGCTTTCGGCCTCCCTTTGACGCGACCGTCGTTACTCTATTGAAGGCCGCCGGCCTGCCCATCCTCGGCAAAACCAACATGGATGAATTTGCCATGGGCAGCTCGACCGAGAATTCGGCCTTCTTCCCCTCGCGCAACCCGTGGGACACCAGCCGCTCCCCCGGTGGCAGCTCGGGCGGCTCCGCCGCGGCGGTCAGCGCACGGCTCGCCTTTGGAGCCCTGGGCACCGACACCGGAGGCTCCATCCGCCAGCCGGCCGCGCTCACCGGAACGGTGGGCCTCAAGCCCACCTATGGACGCGTCTCCCGCTACGGCGTGGTGGCCTTCGCCAGCAGCCTGGACCAAGTCGGCCCCCTGACGCGCACCGTGGCCGATGCCGCCGCACTCCTCCAAGTCTTGGCGGTCCCCGACGCCCGGGATTCCACCTCCTCACCGCAGCTGGCCGAGGACTACCTCGCCCGACTGGACGCCGGGGTGGCGGGACTGCGGCTCGGGATGCCGCGCGAATACTTCGAAGTGCAAGGCCTCGACGCCGAGGTGCGGACGGCGGTGGAAGCCGCGGCGCGCGCCTACGAAAAGCTGGGCGCGACGCTGGTGCCCATCTCGCTGCCCCACACTTCCTACGCGCTGGCCACCTACTACCTGTTGGCTCCCGCCGAGGCCTCCAGCAACCTCGCCCGCTATGACGGCGTCCGCTACGGACTCCGGGTGGAGGCCAAAAGCCTTCGGGAGATGTACGCCCAGACGCGCGGCCGTGGTTTCGGCCCGGAAGTGAAACGCCGCATCATGCTAGGCACCTATGCACTGTCGGCCGGCTACTACGACGCCTACTACCTCAAGGCCCAAAAGGTGCGGACCCTCATCCGAGGGGACTTCGCCTCGGCGTGGAACCGGGTGGACGCCATCCTTTCGCCGACCGCACCCACCACCGCCTTCCAGCTGGGGGAGAAGGTGAATGACCCGCTGGCCATGTACGCCAACGACGTCTTCACCCTGCCGTGCAACCTGGCGGGATTGCCGGGCCTCAGCTTGCCGTGCGGCTTCAGCCGCGCGGGACTCCCCATTGGACTGCAAATTTTGGGTCGGCCCTTCGACGAAGCCACCGTCCTGCGGGTCGGCCGGGCCTTTGAAGAGGCCCATGACTTCGTGCGCTCGCCGCCCGTGGGGGAGGGGTAGCGGCGATGGGCATCTCGGACTTTCAGCCAGTCATCGGCCTCGAAGTGCACGGGCAGCTGTTGACCGAGAGCAAGATTTTTTGTGGCTGCTCGACGCGTTTCGGTGCGGCTCCCAACGCCAACACCTGTCCGGTGTGCCTCGGGATGCCGGGCTCGCTGCCGGTCCTCAATGCCAGGGTGGTGGAATTCGCGGTGCGGGCCGGGGTGGCTCTCGGCTGCCGCATCAATGAGCGCAGCATCTGGGCCAGGAAGAATTACTTTTACCCGGACCTCCCCAAGGGTTACCAAATTAGTCAGTACGACTTGCCCCTGTGCGAGCACGGGGCGCTGGTGTTCGACGTGAATGGCGTGGAAAAGCGGGTTGCCATCCGCCGCATTCACCTCGAGGAGGACGCGGGGAAAAACATTCACGACCCGCTCGGCGGGGAGAGCCTGGTGGATTTGAACCGGGCCGGCGTCCCGCTGACCGAGATTGTGAGCGAGCCCGACCTCCGCAGCTCCGAGGAGGCGGCCGAGTACTTGAAGGCCTTGCGCGACATCCTGGTCTACCTCGGCGTCAACGACGGCAACTTGGAGGAAGGCAGCTTTCGCTGCGACGCCAACGTGTCGGTCATGCCCAAGGGGACCAGCGAGCTGGGGACGCGTGCCGAGCTGAAAAACATCAACTCCTTCCGCTTCGTCCGCCAGGCCATTGACTATGAAATTGGCCGGCAGGTGACCCTCCTCGAGTCGGGCGGCAAAGTGCTTCAGGAAACCCGCCTCTGGGACCCCCAGCGCGGCGAGACGCGCAGCATGCGCAGCAAGGAAGAGGCGCACGACTACCGCTACTTCCCGGAGCCGGACCTCCCCCCGCTGCTGGTGCCGGAGGGCATGGCGGAGCGCATCCGGACTGAATTGGTGGAGCTGCCCCGGGAGAAGCTGCAGCGCTTTCAGGCGGACTTTGGCCTCACTGCCTACGACGCCAAAATTCTCGTCGCCGACCGCGCCCTGGCCGACTACTTCGAGGCGGTCCAGGCCTGCTACGGCGGCAGCTCGAAGAAGCTGGCCCACTGGTTTACCGGCGAGCTGCAGCGCCTCCTCAAGGAGGAGGGCACCCGGGTGGCCGCCCTCAGCTTTCCGCCCCAGCACTTTGCTCAGCTCCTCCAGCTGGTGGACCGCGAGGAGGTGTCGGCCAACGCCGGCAAGGACGTTTTCGCCGAGATGTTCCGGACGGGAAAGGCGCCTCGGGCCATTGTGGAGGAGCGAGGCCTGTCGCTGGAGAAGGACAGTGGGGCGGTCGAGGCGGCAGTGGACGCCGTCCTCGCCGCCAACCCGGAGGAGGTGGCGAAGTACCGCGCCGGCAAAAAGCAGGTCTTGGGCTTCCTGGTGGGGCAGGTGATGAAGGGAATGAAGGGGAAGGGCAACCCGGCCCAGGTGAATGCCGTCCTCAAGACACGGCTCGGTGGCTGACGGGCTGGCAACAGCCAAGGAAGGTCCTGCCGTCGAAGGGTCAGCAGAAGACACAAAAGCGCCTCCGCCGAAGGGCGGCTGGGCGCCCCCCGCGCCCACCAGCGGTCGCGCCCAAGGCCACTGGGGGGCTGACCTTGACATCCCTCAGCGGCCCGACTACACGACTGGGCCCTTTTAGAATCGGGGTTGACCTGAGTATGTACGCAGTCATCCGGACGGGCGGAAAGCAGTACCGCGTTGCCACAGGCGACGTGGTGCGCATTGAGAAGGTGCCCGGAGACGTCGGCGCCACCATCACCTTCGAAGAAGTCCTACTGCTCGGTGGGGACGCAGCGCCCCGCATTGGCAAGCCACTGGTGGACGGCGCCAAGGTGGTGGGCACCATCACCGCTCAGGACAAACACGCCCGGGTGCTGCATTTCCGCAAAGAGAAGGAAGGTTGGACCCGGCGCCGCGGGCACCGCCAGCCCTTCACCGAAGTGAAAGTCACCCAAGTCACCGGCTGAAGGAACGGCAGGCCCATGGCTCACAAAAAAGGACAGGGCAGCTCTCGCAACGGGCGTGACTCGCCCGGACAACACCGCGGCGTGAAGGTGTACGGCGGAGAGACGGTCCCTTCCGGTAGCATCCTGGTGCGCCAGCTGGGCACCGTCATACACCCTGGCCGCAACGTCCGGCTCGGCCGAGACTTCACCCTGTATGCCACCGCCACCGGCGTCGTGAAGTACGAGCGGGTGGGGCGCGACCGGAAAAAGGTGTCGGTCGACCCCGTCGCCAAGGCCTAAGCCGGCCACCTGGGGCGCCGCCCGGGAGCCCGATGAAGTTCGTCGACGAAGTCAGCATCCACGTCAAGGCCGGCGACGGCGGAGACGGCGCGGTCGCCTTTCGCCGAGAGAAGTACATTGAATATGGCGGCCCCTCGGGAGGGGACGGGGGCAACGGCGGCTCGGTGCGCCTGTTGGCCGACCCGCAACTGACCACGCTGCTGGACTACCGCTACCAGCCCCTGCAGCAAGCGGCCTCCGGCCAGCAGGGCATGGGAAGCGACTGCAACGGACGCGCGGCGGAGGATTTGGTGCTGCGCGTCCCGGCCGGGACGCTGGTCAAGGACGCTGCCACCGGCGAGCTGTTGGCCGACCTCAGCACGCCGGGCGCAGAGTTGGTGGCTGCCCGGGGCGGCCGGGGCGGCCTCGGCAACATGAATTTCGCCACCTCCACCCGCCAAACCCCGCGCTTTGCGCAGGAAGGCACCAAGGGCGAGGAGCGGGACCTGGTCCTGGAGTTGAAGCTTTTGGCGGACGTGGGGCTGGTGGGCTTTCCCAACGCCGGGAAGAGTTCCCTCATCGCCCGCGTCTCCCGCGCCCGTCCCAAGGTGGCCGACTACCCCTTCACCACGCTGGTGCCCAACCTCGGCATGGTGGCCTACAAGGACGGGCTGTCCTTCGTCATGGCGGACATTCCGGGGCTGATTGAGGGCGCAGCCGAGGGGGTGGGGCTCGGCCATCAGTTTCTCCGCCACGTGGAGCGCTGCCGGGTCCTGATTCACCTGGTCGACTTGTCGGCCGAGGGCCCAGGGCGCTCGCCGCTGCGTGACTGGGACGTCCTCAACCGAGAGCTGCAGCGCTTCAGTCCGACGCTTGCCCAGAAGCCGCAGCTGGTGGCGGCCAACAAGGTCGACCTTCCCGAAGCGCGAGCGCGCCTTCCGCGCTTCGCCCTGGCCTTGCGCCGCCGAGGGATTCCCGTGTTTCCGATGAGCGCCGCCACCGGAGAAGGGGTGCCGGCCCTCCTCGACGCGGCGGCCACCATTGTCTTCGGAGGTGCACTCCCCAGCGTCGAGGCTCCTCCACGCCCGCGCCGGCAAAGGGCGGCCCGGCCGGTGCCGGCCGCCCGCAAGCGTCCGGCGCGACGCCGGGGCGCCCCGAGGAAACGCTAAGCGTGGCGCGGCGCCCGAAGCGCGCTGCACCGCGCACCAGCGGACCGCCCGTCCCGGAAACGCTGGTGCTGGCCCCGCGGCGGAAGCGGATTGAAGAAGTGGTGCGCCAGCGCACCCGCAGCCTGGTGGTGGTGCTCGACCAAATTGAGGACCCCTTCAACATGGCCGCCGTCCTGCGCACCAGTGAGGCCTTTGGGCTGCAGGAAGTCCATGTGGTGCAACACCCGGAGGCGCCCTTTGTCCCCAACGAAAAGGTGACGCAGGGCTGCGACAAGTGGCTCGACGTGCACCGCTGGGAAAGCTTCGCCGCTGCCGGCGAGGCCCTCCGTGCGCGCGGTTTCCAACTTTGGGTGTCCGCCGCGCGCCCCGAGGCCACCTCCCTCTGGGCCCTCGGCTTCGAGGGCAAGCGGGCCCTGGTTTTCGGCAATGAGCGCACCGGCGTTTCCGACGAAGCGTTAGAGGGTGCAGACGGCACGTTCTGGATTCCGATGCGCGGCTTCACCCGCAGCCTCAACGTTTCCGTGGCGGTGGCGGCGACACTGGCCCGGGCCATGACGTGGCGTTCGGGACAGCCAGCGGAGGAGGGTGCCTTGCTTCCTGAGGAAGCCGAAGCGCTGCGCCGCCGCTTTCATGCCCTCTCGGTCAAGCAGCGAAGGCGCATCTGGCGGCCGGGCCGGCGCTAACCCCTGGCTTCACCATTTCGTCAGCGTCTCTTCACGACGCTGTCGCGGTGTCGAAGGAGCGTTCCTGCAACGTCGCCAGCGTGTCGCGCTGCGGCGATCGCGTTGTGACCTAAGCGCTCGAAACTCCTACCTGCCAACCGGAAGGAGACCCATGGCGCGCTATCGCGTTCGCCCCCTCTGCCCAGAAGATTTTGACACGCTTCAACGTCTCGAAGAAGACGTCTTTGGACAACGCGGCGAAGCGCTCCTTGGCCCCTACTACGTCCGACTGTGCTGTGACTTCTTCGCCGACAGCTGCTTTCTCGCGCTGGACGGCACCACCCCCGCCGGCTACCTCCTCTGTTTCCTGAAAGGGCGCGAGGCCTACTGCACCACCCTGGCGGTGCTTCCCGCCTACCAGCGGACTCGCGTGGTGGTGGAGCTGTTGCGCTCCCTGGTCCAGCACCTGGTCCCGCGGGTGGACAGCTGTTGGTTTACGGTGGAGGAAAACAACGTCGCCGCGCGAGCGCTGCACAAGGCGCTGGGCGCGACGGACACCGAAGTCCGTCAGGGCTTTTACGGCCCGGGCATCGACCGCATCGTCTCTCGCATTGACCGCGAGGGCTTCGCCGCACTGCGCGCCCGCTATGAAAGGCTGGGCCTTTTGGGTCCAGACAGCAGCGAGCTTCGGGGAGCTGCGTGAATTTCGCCGGCGGGCGAGTCCTGGACGCGGCCGCGGACCCGTTGGTCCCGCTGCCCCTGGGGGAAGTCCTCCACCGCACCGGCGCCACCTTCACCGCCATTGTCGCCGCGGCGGTGCGGACGGCGGCGGCGCGTGGCCTCACCGAGGAAGAGCGCTTCAGCCACCGGGCGTTGGCCAGCTACCGGCTGGCCGGACGAATTGCGGAGCTGAATGGCCTGAGAATTGTCTTGTCCGGGGAGCTGCCTGGGCGTCCCAGCGTGCTGGTGGCCAACCACCTCGGCTACTGGGACCCGGTGCTGCTGAGTGCCCTGCTGCCGATGGCGGCGATTGCCAAGTCGGAACTGGCCAGCTGGCCGCTTTTGGGCTGGTGTGGCCACGCGCTGGGGACGCTGTACGTCCAGCGGGGAAACGTGCACCACCAAGCCTCGGTGCTGCGTCAGGCGCTGCGACGTCTGGTGGCTGGGGTGCACGTCCTCAACTTTCCCGAGGGCACCACCACCGACGGCACCGGCTTGCTTTCCTTCCGGCGCGGCATTTTTGGAATCGCCGCGCGGGCGGGCGTCCCGGTGGTGCCAGTGGCCCTGCGGCTTTCGCCCAAGGACGCCGCCTGGCTGGGCGGCGAGCCCTTCTTCCCCCACTACCGTCGGCATTGGGGACGCGGGGGCTACGTCGAGGCCAGCATTCGCTTCGGCCGGCCGCTTCAAGCGCGCGACTTCCCCACCGCCGAGGCCTGCGCCAGCGAGGCGCGCGCCCAAGTGGCGGTGCTGTTGGGAAGGCCGCTCGCGTGAGCCAGCAGCCCGCCGGCGAGTACCTCCGCCACGGGCAAATGCCTTTCTTCCGGCTTGCGCAGGCGGACCTCCACTCGGCCGAGCCCTACGCCGGCGCAGGTGCGGTCCTCTTGGGCGTGCCCTATGACGGGGGCACCACCTACCAGCCCGGAGCCCGGCACGCCCCGGCTGCCATTCGCCGCGTCAGCGCCCTGGTTCAGTCCTACCACCCGACGCACCAGGTCGACGTTTTCCGCAAACTGCTGACCCTGGACGGGGGCAACGTCGCCTTGCCCCCCTTTGACGCAACCCTGGTGCGCACCGTCATCCAGCGGGAAGTGGCCCAGGTGCTGGAGGCACGCGCTGCCCCCTTCATCGTCGGAGGAGACCAGACACTAACGCTTCCCTGCTTGCGCGCGGTGGCCGCCAAGCACGGGCCTCTGGCGGTGGTGCACGTCGACGCGCACCTGGACACCAGCGGCCCAGAAGTCTGGGGCGACGCCTACCACCACGGCACGCCGCTGCGCCACGCCCTGACGGAGGACCTCATCGAGCGTGGGCAGCTGTGGCAAGTGGGGCTGCGCGCTACCTGGGCCCACCCCGAGGAAGGCGCATTCGCTTCGGCCTACGGCGCGCGCCAGGTGGGCATGGAGGCCCTGGAACGGCGCAGCGTCAGTGAATTGGTGGCCGCCATCCGCCTCGGCGTGGGGGACAGGCCGCTGTACGTCACCTTTGACGTGGACGCGGTGGACCCGGCCTTCGCGCCGGGCACGGCGATGCCAGTCGCCGGGGGCCTCACCTCGCGCGAGGCCCTTCAATTCCTGCGCGGGATGAAGGGCCTGCGCCTGGTGGGGATGGACGTGGTGGAAGTCTGCCCAGCGCTGGACCACGCGGACATCACCAGTCACCTCGCCGCGGCACTTCTGTACGAGGGCATCGCCCTGCGCGCTCTCTGCGTCTAAGCCCGGGGGGGCGGCGGGCTAGTGCTTCAGTGCGCTGTAAATCAGCGCGACGAAGGCGTCGGGCTTCAAGAAGCCGCCTCCCCACGCTGCGTCGAATTCGGCGGTGGGCTTTAAGGCCACCGTCTGGTCCAGCGTCTTGCCGTCCGCAATGGCCTTCTGGATGCGGTCACGGATGGTGGCCAGCATGTCGCGGTACTGCTTCAACACCGCCTTGGTGGCCAGCGGGCCGTGGCCCGGAATCACCTTGGTCTTGTCGTCAATCCGGGCCAGCACCATGTCCGCTGCGGTGACCACGCCGTCCACCGAGCCACCGGAACCGACGTCGATGAAGGGGTACATGCCGACGAAGAGGATGTCACCCATGTGCACCACGTTGGCCTTCTTGAAAAACACCACCGAATCCCCATCGGTATGGGCTGGGACGACGTGGACGACGTCAACGTCCTCGCCGTCCAAGTGGAAGCTGACGGTGTCGACAAAGGTGACGATGGGGAGGGCCACCGCGGGAGAGGGAGGAATGGTTGTTTTCATGAAAGCGCTGAATTGCTCGGTACTCATCCGCTTGCGGACATTGTCTTGCGCGACGATGACCGCGCCCTCCGTCCCGAAGGCCTCGTTTCCTCCCACGTGGTCCCGGTGCCAATGGGTGTTGACGACGAAACGGATGTGCTTTGGGCTCAGCTGCTTCACGGCGGCAGCAATTTTGGGAACCAATGGCGCGTACTCATCATCCACCAACAGCACCCCGTCTGGGCCCACCAGGACGCCGATGTTTCCTCCTTCGCCGGCCAGCATGGAAACGCCGCCGGCGACAGCGGTGGTCTTGACTGTCACCTTGGAGAAGTCCTGGGCGGAGGCGGGCCGGGCAGCCAGAAGCACGAAGCACAGCGGGAGGAGCAAGCGTGGAGTCATGGCCGGCCTTGCCTAGCGTCCCGCGCGCCGGCGCGCCAGTGCCAAGCTCGAAATTGCGACATGACGCTGGACGTCGAAGCCCCCTTTCGTGTCAGGTGTGAAGACATGGCTCCGTTTGCGCTTGCACTTCTGCTGTTGGCCGGCGCTCCCGACGGGGGGCGGGCGGCTGTGCCGCCGGCCGAGCCCACGCCGGAGGTAAAAGCGCTGGTCGACCGGATGCAGGCCTTTTATGAACGCACCGAGGACTTCACCGCCGCCTTCCGTCAGGACTACGCCTACAAGACGTTTGGCAGGACGGTGACGTCCACCGGGACGGTGGCTTTCAAGAAGCCGGCGCAAATGCGGTGGGACTACCTGACACCCACCCCCCGCTCCTTCGTCCTCTCCGGGGAAAAGGTGTATGCGTGGGACCCGGCCGCCCAGACGCTCACCCGCGGCGCGCTGCCTGCCAGTCAGCTGTCGAGCTCAGTCACTTTCCTCTGGGGGCGGGGGCGGCTGCTGGACGAATTCAACATTGTCCGGGCGCCCTGCAGCGACTGCCAAGGCGTCCTGCTGGTCCTCACGCCAAGGAAGGCCGACGCGCGCTTTCGCGAACTTCGGCTGGAGCTCGACCCGAAGACGGCCCAGGTGCGCCGTTCGCTGGTGGTCGACCCAGACGGCAGTGAGAATTCCATTCTCTTCACCAATTTGCGGACCAACACCGGCCTCACCAAGGAAACCTTCGTCCTGGACGTCCCGGAGGGTACCCAGGTGCTGGACGCCACGGCGCCCCCTCACCCATGAAGGGCCGCCTCGCCGGGCTGCTGCTGGCCGCGGCAGCGTGCGTCCACACGACGCCCTTCACGCCCCGCGGCCTGGTTGGCCAGAGTTTTCCGCTTCGGCCGGGTTGGTCGATGGCGCTGGCCGTGGACGGCAGTGTCGCCGGCCGCCAAGCCGTCATCCGACTGGCGGTGGAGGAGCCCTACAGCCGGGTGACGGACGGGTGCTTCGACTCTCCGCCGGAAGTGTTGGCCCGCGTCCACACCGCCTCGGCTGTCGCCGCCCCCGACGCTGGCCTCAGCCCGGCGGCCGCCCGGGTGCAAGAGGAAGTGCTGGCCAGTGCAGTGCAGCTCGGCGGCCGGATGCTGGGGGACATTCGGGCGCTTCGGGATGCTGGTGAGCGCTGCGAAGTCACCCTTGGCTCGGAGATTCTGATTGCCTTCGTCCTGGAAGTGGACCCGGCCGGAAGGACGGTGGCCTTTCACAGTGCCATGCCGCCGCCGCCGAAGTTTTTGACCGAGGAGTCGGTGGTGGTGGAGCTGGCCTTGGACCCACGGACGGACCGCCCGTCGCTGGCCGTGCAGCTGGACACCGTCGGTAGCCCGCTGACGCTGCCGATGGTGCTTGCCACGGCTTCCGACGGCGTGGAGGTGTCCGCCGCGGCCGGCAGGGCCCTCCTCGGCAAGGACGTCGGTTGGCAAAGACTCGCGCCGGGTTGGCCAGCCTCGGCAGGCCCCGCGGCCTTCCCAAGGGAACTGGCGAAGGCGCCGGACTGGGTGCTTCGCGACTTCGGCAAGGACGTCGGTGGGCGAATCCCCATGGCGGCCTTCGCCCCCAAGGGGTTGGCGCTGGCGCCGAACTGGGTGCTTCGCCACGTCGTCGTCTCCATTCTGGGCGAGGAGTCGCTCTCGCCGGAGGGTGGTGGCGAGGAGACGCTGGCGCCTCCGGCGTTGTGGGGTGTGCTGGGGGCGGACGGCTGGGGACACTTCCGTGCCCTGGTGGACTTGCGTGGCCACCAACTCGTCCTCTTTCGGCGGCCGCCGCCGGCGGAGGAGGGCAGCGGGCCGCAGTCCTGGACGCATCTCTCCTCAGAATCCACGCCAGGGGGCGCCGTGGTGCGTTTCGGCAGCTGGCAGATGCTTGACCAGGGCGGGCAGGTGCGTTTGGAGCCCGTGCACGCCGCACTCAGCAGCTGCCGCGTGGGCCTGACTCTCGGTCCGGAGGACCCGGGCTACAGCTTGGCGGTGGCTCTTCCCTGGGCGGGGCTGGAAGAGGCCTTACCCAACTGCGCCAAGGAAGTGGCCGCGGTGCCGGCGTGGACGGGGGAGCTGACACCGGGCGCGGCCCCCAGGCCGTGCAGCGGCTTTTGTCTTTACGCCGAGGAAGTGCCGAAGGGCCGCACCCTCTGCCACTGCTCGGGACCGGTGCCCGGCTGGCCTCCGGTGCGCGCTCCCCCACCCACCGCCAGCCCACCTGCCGCCGAGCCGAGCGACCCGGCGCCGGCGCCCCGGCGGCGGTGAACCCCCCCCTCAGCTGGCCCGGACGCCTGGGGCCGCGAGGCCAGTGCCGGTGGGCGCGATGGCGCCGGGCGGCCGCTCCGGGCGCTCCACAATGCGGCCCACCAAGTCGTAGTCGTGGGCTTCGGTGACTTCCACGGTGACGAATTCACCCGGGTAGGCAAAGCCATCGTTGAGGTACACCTGCCCGTCAATCTCCGGCGCTTGGCCCTCGTGGCGGCCCACCAACAGGTGCTCGGTTTCGGGGCTGGCGCCTTCCACCAGGACGGTGAGGCGCTTGCCGAGAAGGGCCCGGTTCTGCTCGCGGTTGATGCGCTTCTGAAGCGCCATCACCTCGCGCCAGCGCCTTTCAATGACGGCCTGGGGCACCTTGTCCGGTAAGTGGAAGGCGGCCGTCCCCTCCTCGTCGGAGTACTGAAAGCACCCCATCCGCTCGAAGCGCATGGTGCGGACGAAGGCCTTGAGTTCCTCAAAATCCTCCTCCTTCTCACCAGGAAGCCCGGCGATGAGAGAGGTGCGGAAGGTGAGTCCAGGCACCCGGGAGCGAATTTTTGCCACCAGCGCCTCGAGGAAGGCGCGGTCGCGCCCGCGGCGCATCGACTTCAGCAGACGGTCCGAGGCGTGCTGGAGCGGCATGTCCAGGTACTTGGCCACCTTCGGCTGGTTGGCCAGCACGTCAATCAGCTCATCGGGAAACACCCGTGGGTAGGCGTAGTGCAGCCGAATCCACCGGACGTCCACCGCGCACAATTCCTGGAGGAGTTGGTGCAGCTTGGGCCGGTCGGGGAGGTCGTGCCCGTAGGCGGTGAGGTCTTGCGCGACCAGGTTGAGCTCGCGGACCCCGGAGCTGGCCAGCGCCTGAGCCTCCTCCAGCAAGTCGTCGATGGGCCTGGAGCGCTGAGCTCCGCGCAAGGTGGGGATGATGCAGAAGGCGCAGGCGTTGTCGCAGCCTTCGGCGATTTTGAGGTAGGCCGTGTACTTCGGGCTGGAGTTGAGTTTGGGCGTCCGCGCGTTGTGGATGTAGTCCGGGTCGGGAATCAGCTGTCGGGGGGCGGCCTCGGCCGCCAGCAAGTCCCCCAGCTGCACGTAGGCCGACGTGCCCAGGAAGTGGTCCACCTCCGGCATGTCCCGCGCGAGCTGCGGCGCATAACGCTGGGACAGACACCCGGTGACCACCAGGGTGCCGCACTGGCCAGTCTTCTTGTATTCGGCCAATTCGAGGATGGAGTCGATGGATTCCTGCTTTGCTGGCCCGATGAAGGCGCAGGTGTTGACGACGATGACGTCGGCCCGGGCCGGGTCATCCACCAGCCAGTAGCCCCGCTGGGTCAGCGTCCCCAGCATGACTTCGGAGTCGACCCGGTTTTTGGGGCACCCCAGCGTCTGCATGTACAAAGCTTTGACTTCGTTCTTCATCGCCTTCCGTACTCCGTCCTTTCGAAGTGGTCATGACTCCAGATGAAGCGCACCGTGGCGCCGCTGGAGTAGCCCACCGTCAATTCACCGCTCGCGTCCAAGGACACCGAAAGGGCCCGTCCCAGGGCGCAGCTCCGGGCCGGCCAGTCCAAAACGCGCTCCCCGACGCGGCCCTTCACCCGGTAGAGAAGAAAGCGGACCTCGCGGTCCGGCGAGCAGGCGTCCTCGGCGTTGTCGAACGGGTCGAGCCCGGTGAGGACGGCCAGGACGGCGCCGCCATCCGGCAGCGTCATCCGGTCTGGAATGTAGAGGCGCAGGGCAGCCGGGTCGAGTGAGGCGTCACTGACCAGGGCCCGAAGCCCAGGCACTGTCAGCGGCTTGTCGGCGAAAATCCACCGCGGGTCCACGCGCTCGCCAAATCCCACCCAGCCTCCCGGCCTCGCTTCGAGGGCCACCACTTCGGGCGGCACGTGCTGCCGGATGGCGGACAACAGCGATTCCGGCAACTCCAGGCGGGCCGGTGGCGGCGCCCCGGCCGGACAAGCGCTGAGGCGCTGTGGGGGGGGTGGGCCATTGGCGTCCGCCGCGCCGGCGGCGACGCACAATTCGAGAAGCACCGGCCCGTGCGCTGGCAGACGCGGCAGCGACAGCGGCGGAAGTGCAACCTCGACTGCCATCCCGTGCGGCGTGCGCACCGCGACCGCCTCCAGGGCAGACTGCGCATAGCTGGGAGCTTCCTCGGCCGCTGAGGGGCGCTTGCCGTCCGGGCCGAGGTGGAAAAGGTGGCCCGGGGCGGCGACGCCGGCCTCCGGCGAATGCAGCCCCAGGGTGAGGGCAGAGGCGTCGAAGGCAGCTTCCCAGGTGACGTCCAGCCCCAGGTAGAGGGTGTCGCCGAAGACGCCGGCGCGGACGTTCAGGCCTGCAGTGTGGTCGCCCGCCGCTCGGGCAAGCACTGGCGTCGCGCCCAGCAAGTCCCGTGCGTCTCCATCCATGCGCGGGCGGCGCGAAAGCTCGGTCAGCTTTCGGACAAACGGTTCCTCGTGAGGAGGGACGGCAGCAGAGGCGAGCGCGAAAGCCGCGACCAGCAGGGCAGTGGGCAGAGGGACCATCAAGACAGAAGGGCAAGGAATTCAGGGGGCTGAAGCGTCACCACCCCAGGGCCGGAGGCTTCTATCAGAGCTTGAAGACGAGGGGCACCACCGCAGGGCGCCGTCCCGTCCGTTCCCGGAAAACTCGCCGGACCACCCGGACCACCTCCTCCCGCAGCCAGGCGTCGTCCGCCCGGAGGGCAGGGCTGACCTCCTCCAGCAGCGCCTGGACGTCCCCCACCGCGCCCTCCAGAAGCAATTCTTCCTCGCGGGTGAGGCCCCGGCCGGAAAGTTTGGGCGGTGCGGCAAAGGTGCGGCGGTCGGCAGCCAACACCACTGCCGCTGCCACCACGCCACCTTGGGCCAACCGGCGGCGGTCGGCCAGCGACTCGCTGGACACCGCGCCACCCCCGCCGCGGCCCAGTGCAATTCGTCCCACCTGCGTGGTGCCCACCAGGCGGCCCTGCCCCGAGACGAAGTCGAGCACCTCTCCGTCTCGCACCAGCAGGCGCTGGTCTGCCGGCACATTCGCCAAGCGGGCCAACTGCAAGTGCGCCGCCAGCTGACGCAACTCACCGTGGATGGGGACGAAGGCGCGCGGGCGAACCAACTCCAACACCCGTTGCTGCTGGGCGCGGGCCGCGTGGCCGGAAACGTGGAGGCCCGGTTCAATCTCGGCGTGCAGCACCTGCGCGCCGGTTGCAATCAGTCCGTCGAGCAGCGCGTGGACCGCGCGTTCATTGCCCGGGATGGTGCGGGCCGAGACCAGCACGGTGTCGCCGGCCCGCACCCGAAGCGGCGCCGCCTCCGGCTGCAGCATTTGGCTGAGGGCAGCGAGCGGCTCGCCCTGTGCGCCGGTGGTGAGGATGCACACCCGCTCCGCCGGAAGCGAGGCGCCTTGCTCGGCCTCGGCCAATAGCCCCTCCGGGACGCGCAGGTAGCCGAGGCGGTTGGCCAAGTCCACGTTGCGGGCCATGGCCCGGCCGGCAAGCACCACCCGCCGCCCAGTGCGGTGGCACAAGTCGAATAGGTGCTGCACCCGGTGCAGCTGCGAGGCGAACATCGCCACCAGCACCCGTCCCGGCGCCGCGGGAATCAGCCGCGCGAACGTCTCGGCCACCACCCGCTCGGGGGGTGTCTCCCCTTCCACTTCAGCGTTGGTGGAGTCGCTGAAGAGGCACAGCACCCCCTCGTCGCCAAGCTGGCCCAGACGCTGGAGGTCCGTCGGACGTCCGTCGAGCGGTACGTCGTCAAGCTTGAAGTCTCCGGTGTGGACCAGCGCCCCCTGGGGCGTGTGCAGCGCGAGGCCCACCGCGTCCGGCAACGAATGCGCAACCCGGAAGGCTTCGACGTCGAAACGGCTTCCGACGCGGAAGCGCTCGCCGGGAGACATTTCGTGGAGCTCCGCCTCCACCCCCGCCTCGTCCAGCCGCTGGGCCAGCATGCCCAAGGTGAGGCGTGTCCCGTAGACGGGAACTTGCAGCTGACGAAGCAGGTGCGCGACGGCGCCGATGTGGTCTTCGTGGGCGTGGGTCAGCACCAGGCCGGTGAGGGGCGCGGTGCCCTCCAAAAGGTAGCTGAAGTCGGGGACCAGGATGTCGACGCCGGGGAATTCCGGCCCGGGAAACATCAGCCCGGCGTCCACCAGGAGGCGCTCGCCGCCGACTTCGAAGACCATGGCGTTGAGGCCGATTTCACCAAGGCCTCCCAAGGGGACGATGCGCGCCACGCTGAAGTCACCTTAGCGGGCGCCGGTGTCAGGCGGCTGAGGCCACCGAGGAGACAGCTTCTCCGATGGGGGTCTTCCAGCGGGCGATGCGCAGCACCAGCACCGCGGCCACCAGGCAGAAGACGCCGGCCGCGAGGAAGGCCAGGGTGTAGGTGGCAGTCGAGGTGCGGATGATGCCGGCACTGAGGGCGCCGAAGCTGGCCCCAATTTGATGGCCGGCAAAAATCCAGCCGAAGGCCACCGGGGCCTCCTGCGGTCCGAAGACGTCGGTGGTGAGCTTCAGGGTCGGGGGAACGGTGGCAATCCAGTCGAGGCCGTAGAAAATCGCGAACACGGCGAGCGCGCCTTCGGACAGCTGAAAGGCATAGGGTAGGAAGAGCAGCGACAGCCCCCGGAGGCCGTAGTACCAAAACAGCAGCCACCGGCTGTCTCGCCGGTCCGAGAGCCAGCCGGAGGCGGTGGTGCCGATGAGGTCGAAGACGCCCATCAACGCGAGCAGTCCCGCGGCGCGCACTTCAGGAATGCCGTGGTCCATGCACGCCGGGACGAGGTGCGTTCCCACCAGCCCGTTGGTGGTGGCCCCACAGACGAAGAAGCTGGCAAAGAGAAGCCAGAAGTCCCGGCTGCGCGAGCCCTTCTTCAGCACCGCCAGCGCGGTAAGGATGGGCGAGCGGCCTGAGCGCGGAGGCTCCGCGCTGCCGGCCGGCGCCCCATAGGCCTTGAGGCCCACGTCCGCTGGCCGGTCGCGCATGGTGAGCAACACCAGGGGAATGACGCCGGCCAGGACAGCGGCCACGGCCGTGGGCACGGCCTGCCAACCCCGTCTCTGCACCAGCGAGGCGAGCACCGGCAGAAAAATGAGCTGCCCGGTGGCGGTGGCGGCGGTGAGAACGCCCATCACCAGCCCACGGCGCTGGTGGAACCAACGGGCCACCACGGTGGCGCCCAGCACGGTGGCGGTGGTGCCGGTACCGAGCCCCACCAGCACCCCCCAGCACAAGAGGAGTTGCCAGGGCTGGGTCATCTGTCTGGTCAGCGCCACCCCGAGACAGATGAGGCACAGCGAGGTGACCACCACTCGGCGAATGCCGAACCGCTCCATCAACGCTGCGGCGAAGGGCCCCATCAAGCCGTAGAGGAGGAGGTTGATGGAGACGGCCGAGGAGATGACGGCCCGCGACCAGCCGAAGGCCTCCTCCAAAGGCACGATGAGGATGCTGGGCGTGGCCCGGACGGCGGCGGCGCACAACAGGGTGAGGAACGTCGTCCCAGCGACAATCCAGCTGTAGTGGAGTGGCGCCTTCTGTCGGTCACTCATCGCGGGGAGCGCCCATAACGGCCAGGCGGCGGCGTGAAAAGTCTTTCACCCCAGGCTTCGCCACATGACGTAGGCGTCGACTGGCCCCTGGACGCGATGCCGGAAGGCGCCGGGCAAGGTTGCCAGGACCTGGAAGCCGAGGCCCTTCCAGAGGCGGACGGCCGAGGCGTTGGTGGCCACCACGAAGTTGAATTGGATGGCCACGTAGCCGAGCGCGCGGGCCCTTTCAATGGAGTGGCTGCCCAAGGCGCGGCCGACGCCAAGCCCCCGGCCTGCCGCATCGACGCCGTACGACGCGGTGGCGACGTGGGCTCCCCGGCCGGGCTGGTTGGCGCGCAGGGTATAGGCTCCCAAGAAGCGGCCCTCCGATTCGGCCACCCACTGTTCGCCGCCCCGGCCGAACCAGTCCTGAAGGAAGCTCGCCTCACTGGTCTGCTCGTCCGAGGCGTACGTCGTGCCTTCGGCAAAAATGGCAGAGAAGAGCCTCCACAGGGCCGCGGCGTCCTCTGGCGTGGCTCTTCGGAGGTCGACTTTCACCGTGCGCGATGGCGACTGTACCCGCCTCCGCCGTGTGTGGCAGCCCACCGGGGGGCCGATGCACGGCCTGTCACCGAGGCCGGCCGTGGAGGGTCCGCGCTGCGTCGAGGATGCTGTCCAGCCCCGCGTCGCCCGTCACCAACAGGGGAATGCCGGGAGCGCCGCCGACCCAGGTGCTGAACAGGCCAAAGGCGTCCAACGCCGCCTCCGGCTCCCTCTCTGGGTCGTGCCAGGAGGTGGCAATCGGTTGTCCCTCTCGGGCCACAGTGTCCAGCACCGCGTCCGCCTCCCGCACCACCTGCTCCGCGCCCGGGCCCAACACCACCACCAACGCGCAGCCCCGCATCGCCGCCGAGCGCAACAGCGGCGCCAGCCCCGGCTCCTCGACGCGGGCCTCCACCAGAAGCAGGCGATTGAGGTGTGGGTGCTCCTCCACCACGCGCAGCGCTTCGGTCCAACCGGACACCAGCACTGGCTGTCCGCCCAGTGCGAGCTGCCGGCTCACCGGTGGAAGTCCTTGGACGCTCGCTGCCTCAAGGGGGCACCGGACGGAGGCGGGCCAGGGCCACCAGGGCCTGGCACCGAGCGCACACCTGGCCGCGTTCATCGAGGATGCGCGCGCTGGCAAACAGCGTCCTCCGGCCCTGGCTGTCAATCCGCCCCTCGGCCCGAAGGGAATCCCCGAGCACCGGCCGCTCGAAACTCATCGACAGCTGCACCGTCGCACTGGGGCGCCTCGGGTCCACCAGCAGCGCCGTACAACCGGTCACCAAGTCGAAGACGGCAGCGAGGACGCCGCCGTTGACGGCCGACGTCCCCAGGCCCCCACGGTGCTCGGCGCGAACTTCAGGGAGGTCAGCCACCACCAAGTCGAGCGCGGGAAAGCGAACGCGGATTCCGGCATGGGCCAGCGGTGCGCTGCGGTTGAGGCGCTCGGCCGCCTGAGCGAGCTCTTCCAAGGTTGGAGAGGGGTGCATGGCCTCAGCTTGGGATTCTACCCTCGGGTTGCGCGGCCTTGCCCAATGTGCACAAGAGTCCACCCAAGCGTGCCGTCTCCGGTTTCCAGTCCCGAAGAATTGCTGGTCGACCTCAACCCGCCCCAGCGGGAGGCGGTGTTGGCCCCTGAGGGGCCGCTGCTTGTCCTGGCCGGCGCCGGCTCGGGCAAGACGCGCGTCATTACCCGGCGGGTGGCGCACCTGGTCCTCGCCCGGCGCGTCAAGCCGTGGCGCATTCTGGCCGTCACCTTCACCAACAAGGCAGCCCGAGAGATGCGCGAGCGACTCTTTGGACTGCTGGGCCCTTGGGCGGGCGATTTGACGGTATCCACCTTCCACGCCTCGGCGGCCACCATCTTGCGCCGCGAGGCCGAAAAGGTCGGCCTGACACGCTCCTTCGTCATTTACGACGACGCCGACCAGCTTTCCCTGGTGAAGCGGGCGATGCGGGAGGAGCGCATCGACCCAGTCATCAACCCGCGCGAGGTGCTGCACCGCATCGACGTCGAGAAGAATGCCGGCCGCCTGCCGGCGGTGGAAGCGACGGACCCAACCGACTACCGCGGATTGGCGGTGCAGCGCGCCTACCGCGCCTACCAGCGGCTGCTCCGGGCGGCCAACGCGGTGGACTTCGGGGACTTGCTCCTGCTGCTGGTTCAACTGTTTCGGGAGAACGAAGAAACGCGTTCCTATTATGCCGGTCGCTTCCAGCATGTCTTGGTGGACGAGTTTCAGGACACCAACGCGGTGCAAATGGAGCTGCTCCACCAGCTGGCGCCACCCCCTTCGGCCAACCTGGTGGTGGTTGGAGACGACGACCAGTCCATCTACCGCTGGCGCGGCGCGGACGTGGGCAACATCCTGCGCTTCCCCGAGGAATACACCGGCGCGACCATCGTCAAGCTCGAGCAGAATTACCGCAGTGACCAGATAATTCTCGACGCCGCCAACGCCGTCATCGCCAAGAACCAGCACCGCATGCCGAAGCGCCTCTGGACCGAAAGGCAGCGCGGCGAGCCGCTGGCGCTGCTCATCAGCCGAGACGAGCGCGAGGAGGCGCACGAGATTGCCCGTCGTATCCACGCCCTGGTCCGCGACGGCGTGTGCACCTACGCCGACGTGGCCGTCTTCTTCCGGGTGAATGCCCAGAGCCGAGTGCTCGAGGAAGCGCTGCGGCTGGCCCGCGTCCCGTACACCCTGGTGAGCGGCAGAAGCTTCTACGAGAGAGCCGAAGTCAAGGACGCGGCCGCTTACCTCCGCTTGATGGTCAATCCCAAGTCCGACGCTGACCTGTTGCGAATCATCAACACCCCGGCCCGCGCCATCGGTGACACGACCCAGGACCGTCTCAGCGCCTGGGCGGCAGACCGAGGGGTCAGCCTCTTCGAGGCGTTGGCCGAGGTGGAACACATCCAAAGCCTGAATGCCACCGCCCAGAAGCGGTTGCGCAGCTTTCGAGAGCTGCTGCAAATCCTGGTCGCCTTTGGGCCGGAGGCTCCGAGCGCAGCCAGCGCGGTGGAGTTGATGCTCTCTGAGACCAAGCTGGTGGAGGCGCTCCTCAGCGAGGCCTCGGTCGAGTCCGAAACGCGCGCCGAGAACCTGCGCGAGTTTCTCGGGGCAGCCCAGGAGTTTGACCTGGAGCGCGGGGCCCGTCCGGCGCCCTCGGCTGAGCAGCTGGCGGCGGAGGTCCCTCCGCTGCAGGCCTTTCTTGAGCAAATCTCGCTGGTGGCAGAGGCAGACGGGCAAGCGCAGGAGGGCCGCGTCTCGCTGATGACGCTGCATGCCGCCAAGGGCCTCGAATTCGATGCCGTCTTCCTTCCGGGGATGGAGGAGGGCGTCTTTCCCCACAACCGGGCGTTGGAGGAATTTGGGGACGGCGAGGAGATGAGTGAGGAGCGCCGGCTGTGCTACGTCGGCTTTACCCGAGCTCGCAAGCGCCTCTTTCTGTCGCTGGCCCAGGCTCGAAGCCTTTTCGGCGAGCTGCGCTTCAATCCCCCCTCGCGTTTTCTCCGCGATGTCCCGCAGGAACTTTTCGACGTGCAACGCCAGCTGCCCACCGCGCCGTCCACCTCCCACTCCACGTCGTCCCGACGCCGGCCCTACGACGACGATGGACCGCGCATCGACCGGAGCTACGGCCAGCAGACAGAAGGTTTCGACAGCGACTCGGTGGTGGGGTTGCGGGTACGACACGCGCAGTTCGGCGAAGGGGAGGTGGTGGCGTGCGATGGCAGTGGCCCCAACGCCAAACTCACCGTCAGCTTCTCCCAGGTGGGCCTGAAGCGCATCATCGCGCGCTTCCTGCAACCGACCTGAGGCGAAAGCCCACCACCCGGCCGTCCTGGGCCAGCACCCAGGCCGTCGCGCCGCGCACCAGGGGCGATGTGCGCAGTGGGCTGTCCAGCTGGGCCGAGGGCGGGTTGCCCGGGGCGCTGACGTCCAACGCCAAAAGACGTCCCTCTCGCCCGCTGGTGGACGCCAGGAGACGCCCCTGGAATTCAACCACCGGGGCGGTGACTGGTCCCGACACGTGCGCCGTCCACAACGGGCCTTCGTCGTACAGACGGAAGCCGACCAGCGTCTGGTTTTGAAGGCCGACCCAAATCCGGTCGAGCGCGCCGGCCGGCGGGGACGCCGGCGCCGCCCCCAGCGCGCGTTGCCACGCCACCTCCCCCGTTTCCAAGTCGAGCGCCACGACGCGCCCGGTCTCCTCGACCGTCCACACCCGTTCCTGCCAGACGAGGAGTCCGGTTGGCTCGTGCACCACAGCGCGCCAGCGCCGGCCGCCGCTGGCACCCACCATCAGCACCGCTGCTGGTCCGGCCACCACCAGCCAGTCCTTCATGTCCGTCGCCAAGGCGAGGCGGCCCGCGGCGCCGGGGCGTAGGCCGAGGGCGCTGCCCAGCGCGGTCCGCCACACCAGCCCGCCGGTGGCCGCCTCGACGGCCAACAACTCCCCCTCCTCGGAGAGGAGGTGGACGCGCCCGGCCAGCGCGACCAGCGCCGCCCCGGGTCGCGGCACTTCAGTTCGCCAGCGCCTGCTTCCGGTGGCCGCGTCAAGGCCCACCAAGTCCCCCGCCACAGTGGCCACCACCACCGTGTCCCCCACCACGGCCGGCGTCTGCCGGACTTCATGGGCCAGCTCCGCCGTCCACAGGACCGCCCCGGTGGGCCCAAGCCGAAGGACTCGACCGGCCTCATTGCCAAACACCGCTCCGTCGCCGAGCGGCGCCAGGCCCGACCGGCTCGGTGCATCCCCCGAGACGCTGAAGACTTTTTCCAGAGGCGAGCTGCACCCGAGGCACAGCAGCAGCAGCAGCGGCCAGGCGCGTCCGCGCCTCAACCGACTTTCATCCCCTTCGGAATGACCACCACGCCCTGCAGGGTGACGTGGAAGCGCCGGCGGTCCTCCTCCGGCTCGAAGCCAATGGTGGTCCCGACGGGAATCTCCACATTTTTGTCGATGATGGCCTTTTTGATTTTGCTGCGGCGGCCGACTTGGACGTTCTCGAAAAGAATGCATTGCTCGACGGTGGAATAGGAATTGACCCGGACCCGCGGCGACAGCACCGAGCGGTCGACATGACCGCCGGAGACGATGCAGCCCTCGGAAACCAAGCTGTCGGTCGCATACCCGACGCGTCCGCTGGTCCGGTCGGCAAAGACGAATTTTGCCGGAGGGAATGTCTGCGGCTGGGTGAACAGCGGCCAGCGGAAGTTGTAAAGATTGAAGACCGGGTCCACGTCCACCAGGTCCATGTTGGCCTGGTAGTAGCTATCGATGTCGCCCACATCGCGCCAATAGCCCCTTTCTTTGGGCTCCATGCCGGGGACTTCATTCTTGGCGAAGTCGTAGACGAAGACCCGGGCGTGTCGGTGAAGCTCGCCGAGGATGGATTTTCCGAAGTCGTGGGCGCTGGTCTCCCGGGCCGCGTCGCGCACAATCTCCCTGACCAGGGTCTCGGTGGCGAAGAGGTAATTCCCCATGGAGGCGAGGCACATCGCCGGGTTGCCGGGCATCGGCGGAGGGACTTTCGGCTTCTCCAGAAAGCCGCGCATCTCCCCGTTGGGCCCAACGTCGATGATGCCAAACTCCGGGCCCTGTTCAATCGGTACCGGGATGGCCGCCACGGTGCAGTCCGCGCGGTTCTCGAGGTGAAAGTCGAGCATCTGCCGCACATCCATCCGGTAGATGTGGTCCGCGCCGAAGACGAAGACCTGGTCCGGCTCTTCGTCGGAGATGAGATTGAGGTTTTGGTAAATGGCGTCGGCGTTCCCCTTGTACCAGTCCAGGCCAGTGCGCATTTGGGCCGGGACTGCCTCCACGTAATGGCCGAGGAAGGCCGTCATTCGCCAAGTCCGTGACAGGTGTTTATTCAGCGAGTCGGACTTGTACTGAGTCAAAACCTTCACTTTGTAGATGCCGGAGTTGGCGAAATTGGACAGGACGAAGTCGATGATGCGGTAGCGGCCGCCGAAGGGGACCGCCGGCTTGGCGCGCTCGCGCGTCAGGGGCTCGAGCCGGGTGCCGGCGCCGCCGGCGAGAATCATCGCGAGCGTTTTGGGCATGGCGGAGTGCATCTAGGCAGAAAGCCAGTGGGCCGTCCAAAGGTGACGGCCCACGCTTGGCCCTTGCCAAAAAGGGGGAAGAAGCCTCTTGTGCTTTCCGGTGACGGGGCGATGGCGAGGGGCATAGAATTTCCCAAGGATGCTCTCCAAGGTTCCGCCCTCGCCTGGCCGCCGTTCGCTCCTCAAACGGGGGCTGTGGGGGAGTGCCTTGTTGCTGGTGGGCGGGGCCGGCGTACTGGCCTTCCGGCCAGGCAAACGCGTGCCGCTGCCGCCGGGTGGCCTGCGCGTCTTCTCCGAGCGCGAGTATGGCGTCCTCGACGCGCTCGCCCACCGCCTGGTTGGGACGCTGCCCGGTTGGCCCAGCGTGGAGCAGGTGGGAGTGGCCCAGGCGGTGGACCGCATTGCGGAACGGATTGAGAGCTCAGCGCAGGCCGAGCTCAAACAGCTGCTCGCCCTCTTCGACAACGCACTTTCCGGCTTCCTCTTCGACGGGAACACCCAGCCCTTCACCGCGCTCGACGCAGCCGAGCAGGACCGTCTGCTGCAGCAGTGGCGGGACAGCCGCCTCGCCATCCGCCGCACCGGCTACAACGCCCTGCGCACGCTGGTGCTGGCGGGCTACTTTCAGTCGCCCCTGACCTGGAAGCCCATCGGCTACCCGGGGCCAGATGAGGGCTTCTTCGAGCCCGATGCTCCCGTGTGGTTCGGCGGCGGAGTGCCCCGGCCAGAGGGCAACGGCGTGTTCCACCCCGAGGCCGCACGTTGAGCGGACGCATCCGCACCGGCAAGGACGTCACCCGGGACACCGAAGTCTCCTGTGACGTGTGCGTCGTCGGCTCCGGAGCGGGGGCTGGGGTGCTCGGCGAGCAACTGGTGTCCAAGGGCCTGCAGGTGGTGATGCTGGAGGAAGGCGGCTACCACACGCGCTCCGAATTCAACATGCGGGAGTCCTGGGCCTATCCAGCCCTGTACCAGGAGATGGGGAACCGAGCGACCGACGACCAGAGCGTCCTCATCCTTCAAGGACGCAGCGTCGGCGGGGGCACCACCGTGAATTGGTGCACCTGCTTCAGGACGCCAGCCAGGGTCCTGGACCGATGGGCATCCGAATTTGGGGTGGAGGGCTACACCGAGGCCGCGCTCACCCCACACTGGGAAGCCATCGAGCGGCGCTTGCACATCCGCGAGTGGCCCCTCGAAGCGATGAATCGCAACAACCAAGTCCTCTGGGAAGGCTGCGGCAAGCTGGGCTTCAGCCGAGGACTCATCCGGCGCAACGTCCACAATTGCGCCGACCTCGGCAAGTGCGGGCTGGGCTGCCCCATCGACGCCAAACAGTCCATGCTGGTGACGCTGATTCCGGACGCGGTCGAGCGGGGGATGGACGTCTATGCCAACGCCTCGGCACGCCGACTCCTGGTCGAAGGACGGAAGGTGCGAGGCGTCGAGGCGCAGGTCCTCGACGGCTCCACCGACCGGCCCACAGGCGTGACGCTGACGGTGCGGGCGAAGACGGTGGCGGTGTGCGGCGGCGCCATCAACTCCCCGGCCCTTCTGTTGCGCTCCGGCCTCACCGGCCGGGGCAACGTCGGGCAGCGCCTGTTTCTGCACCCGGTGGTCATCATGGCTGCCCAAATGGAGCACCCGGTGGAGGCCTGGGGAGGCGCGCCGCAGAGTGCCTACTCCCACCACTTCATCGACCGCGGCCCCGGGCGAATGGGGTATTTTTTGGAAGTCCCACCGCTGTACCCGATGATTGCCGCGACCGTCCTCCCCGGCTTCGGTCAGCCCCACCAACGCTTGATGGAGCGGCTGCCCCACACCCAAATCGTCATCGCCCTGACGGTGGACGGCTTCCTCCCGGGAGACGTCGGGGGCACGGTGCGCCTCGGCAACCCGAAGGAGCGCCGCGTCCACATCGACTACCCGATTCGCCCCTGGCACTGGGAGGCCTTTCGGGACGCGTGCGAAGTGATGGCCCGGGTGCAGTTCGCCGGCGGGGCCCAGGAAGTCTGGTCTCTGCATGCTTCGCCGGTGCGCCTCCGGCCCGGGGACGACATCGCCCGCCGACTGGCAGACGCGCCGTGGGAGCCAGGAAGCGTCCGCGTGGCGACGGCACACCAAATGGGGGGCTGCTGCATGGGGAAGGACCCCCAGCACTCCGTGGTGGATAGCTCGCTGCGCTACCACCAGCTCGACAACCTCTTCGTGGTGGACGGCTCGGTGTTTCCGACGTCCCTGGGCGTCAACCCACAGGAGACAATTTACGGCATTGCCCGGCTGCGGTCCGCCGACGTCGCAGCCTCCGTCGTCTAGTGCCGCCGGTGGGCTTGGCTGGCCGCCAACAAAGGGACCCCGGGTCGGGACGCTTTCCCGTGGGGAAGGGTTCGGCTTGCCCCACAGCATGGGTCCCCCCCATTTCAGCCGACCCGGGGTCCAACTCGATGAGGTACCGCCCGCCGCCTTCCCCTCCGGCCAACGGGGAAGGTCAGCCGTGGCCCGGCACCAAAGGCCCAAACCTTAAACGCGAGCCGCGGCCACCGGGACGTCGGGCCGCTGGTAGTTGTCGATGAGGACCGTCGCCACACCCAGGTAGGCGGCGATGAGGAGCGCGCCGGTGACGGCCACTTCCCGGCCGCGGTTGCGGCGGACGGTGTTGAAGAGGGGTGCCGAATCCTGCTGGGGAGCATGCATGGCCTTCTCCTGGGGGTGAAAAAGCGTCGGCGGTGTTGCCGGCCTACGCTGGGGCGTCATTGCAGCGGAGGTGCCATTCAAAAGGGACAGGAAGAACGCCGAGTTGACATGCCTGTCACCGACGCTTCGTAGCCGCGCACGCAACAACGCACCGGGGTTGTGGCGCCAACGGCAACCGCCAGAGGCGTGGCCCTCAGTCCTTGACGTGGTGGCGCTTGATGAGGCGGTACAGGTGCACGCGGTCAATGTCGGCCGATTCGGCAGCCTGGGCCACCTTGCCCTTGTGCAGCTCCAACAAGGCCTTCACGTAAGCCCGTTCAAAGGCTTCCAGAGCGCGGCGTCGGGCCTCTGGGTACGGCACCCGGGGGTCCACTGCAACGGGGGACTCGGTGAGGGCGCCTTCCGGCTCGAGCCCGGGCTCGAGGGTTTCCTGCATCACCAGGCACCGCTCGAGATGGTTGCGCAGCTCGCGCATATTGCCAGGCCACGCAGCGCGCTGCAGTTGGGCGATGAAAATCGGGTCCTTGAGAGACTCGCGGACCCGGGGGTCGACCCCAAGGGCGACGAGCATTTTCTCCACAATGGCGGGAATGTCCTCGGAGCGTTGGCGCAGTGGCGGGACGGTGATTTTGACGACTGCCAGCCGAAAGTAGAGGTCCGGTCGGAAGCGGCCGGCGTTCACTTGGGCACGCAGGTCCCGGTTGGTCGCGGCGATGACGCGCACGTCGACGGGGAGGTAGGCGTTGGTCCCCAGTCGACGGATTTCCTTAGCTTCGAGGACGCGCAACAGCTTCGGTTGAAGCTCCGTCGGCAGCTCACCAATCTCGTCGAGAAAAACAGTCCCACCGCGGGCCTCTTCAAAGACGCCCACCCGGCGAGTGTCGGCCCCGGTGAAGGCGCCCTTCTCATGGCCGAAAAGCTCGGACTCGAGCAGGCTGCCGAGAATGGCCCCGCAGTCCACCACCAGAAAGGGATGGCTGCGCCGGGCGCTCAGCCGGTGGATGGATTCGGCGGCCTGGCTCTTTCCTGTGCCCGTCTCCCCTTCCAGCAGCACCGTCGAGTCTGAGGCGGCGGCGCGCTCCATCATCGCGAAGCTCGATCGTGCGGCGATGGAGGTTCCGACCAGCGAGCCAAAACTCTTCTGCTCGGAGACCGGGATGCGGTTTTTTTCGCCCGAGAGCTCGAAGCGCAGCGAGACACGGCCCAGCTGCAACAGGCTCCCGCTGCGAAGCGCGGCCTCCTTCACCTGGACGCCGTCCACCACCGTGCCATTGCGGCTGCCCAAGTCCGTCACCCAAGGGTTGCCCTTGTCATCGACGAAAATCTCGCAGTGGAAGCGCGAGACGGTGCGCTCATCGAGGAGCAAGTCATTCAGCGGATGGCTGCCGAGCTGGACCCGGTCCCCGTTGGACTCAAAGACGTTGCCCACCTCGCCCCCGTCGACAATGCGCAGGCGGAAGCGCCGGACGCTGGAGACGGCTGCAACCGGACGGTCCAACCCCACCGTCGGCGTCCGGTTGACCGGCGTCACATTGGCCGGCTCGGTGTCCGTTTCGTCCGCTGGCCGTTCGTCCGGGCGTGGCATGGCACGCATACACTACCCCCGATGTCAGAGGCGCCGCACGCCCTCCCATTCCAACGGCGACCAGCCCCCGCCTGGAAACGCCCGGGGGCCCCGGTGCGCCCGTGGTGTCGGCGTCCGCCCCGTCGCCCTGTGATGAATCGGGCAATCCGCAATCTCCAGGACGCTGCCCCTGAAATTGTATGCAACCTCCACCTTGCCTTCCCGGACCCGTTGCCGACGCGGGCGCCAGCGGCGCTGGACGCTTAGGGGCGGAAACTCAGACGCTACGGTCCGAGCCGCGCCTTCGACAGCATGCCGAGACGTCGATTGAGCGGTTTCGGCCCGGGGACATCCTCCTCAGACGTTTCCGGGTGCAGCAGCTGTTGGCCCGCGGCGGGATGGGCGAGGTGTATGACGTCCAGGACAGCGCGCTCGGCACGCGGGTGGCGTTGAAGACGCTGCGGGCCTCGGCGCTTTGCCACGCCTCCGCACTGGCGCAGTTCCGCCGGGAGGTGTTGCTCGCCCGGCGCGTCACCCATCCCAACGTCTGTCGCCTCTTTGAATTCTTCATCTCCCCGGACGACAGCCCGTGCCCGTTGGTGTTTCTCACCATGGAGCTCCTCGAGGGTCCCACCCTGAGCGAGTACTTGGCGCGCGAAGGGAAAGTGGGAGACGAGGCGCTGCCTCTCGTCCGGCAAATGGTGGCTGCCCTCTCGGCCGCCCACCGCGAAGGGGTGGTGCACCGGGACTTTAAGAGCAGCAACGTCATGCTGGTGCGGGCTTCGGATGGCACCCGGCGCGTGGTGGTCACGGACTTTGGCCTGGCCTGCGGCATCCGGCCGGGCGAGGCCCGCGAAGGGCCGGCACCCCGCGGGATGGTGGGCAGTCCGCTGTACATGGCGCCGGAACAGGTGCGGGGTGCGCCCGTCACTCCAGCCACCGACGTCTACGCGCTTGGCATCGTCCTGTACGAGATGGCGACGGGCACGTTTCCCTTCGTCGGGGACAGCCCCATGGAGTCCGCGCTGAAACGGCTGGAGCAGGCTCCGGAAGCGCCCTCCCGGCGCCGTCCTGGACTCAGCGCTCGCTGGGACGCGGCCATTCTCCGCTGCCTGCAACTGGACCCGTCGCGCCGCTTCTCGCACGTCGAGGACGTCCTCGCCGTCCTGGGTGACGCACCGCTGGTGCCACGCACCCCCAAACGCGGACTTCGCCGTTTTGCCAAAGGGCTGTGGCTGGCCGCGGCGGTGGCTGGAAGCGTCAGCGGCTTCTGCGCTGTGCGAACCGCCAAAGGCCCCCCTTCCCCGTCCTGTTCAGCGCGGTAAGCCCCGCCTTCCGCGGCGCTGGCGCGCCGGGTGCAACCCGGCATGGGCCCCGGGGCCAAGCTGTGGCGCAGCCCGGGAGTTTAAAAGGGCCCTCGGGCGAAACCCGCGGACCGCGCGCTCCCTCAAAGAGGGAGCGGCGGTTCACGCGGCGACTGGCCTTCGGTGGGGGGAACCGCGGCCAGCTCTGAAGAAGGCTAAGCATTGCTGCTGACGCGTGCAGCGGCCAGGCGCTGGGGCGCCAAGCGGGTGTCGCCAGTTACGGGATGGGGCGGTGCGGCCAAGTCGCTGAAAAGTCTTGAAGAATTTCGCTGCCCCTGGGCCAGGCACCGCAGGGGGGAAGCCTCTGCGACCCGGGGCGGAAGCGCCCCTCTTCTGCCGCGGGGCCGGCTGGCTGGGGAACGGGACTTCGAAGGCAACAAGCGGGGGGCACCGAAGGCCGCGGCTGGACAACTCTCGCCTGTCCGCCACGCCTTTAAGGAAGTGGCCTTCCCACTTGGAGACAAGCCCATGCACCTGTACGACTATGCCGCCTCGCAAAATGGCTACAAAGTCCGCCTCCTCCTCTCGCACCTTGGGACAGCGTACGAGACGAGTTGGGTGGACATTTTCGCTGGCGAGGCCGCAACGGCTGACTTTCTCCGGATGAATGCGAGCGGCACCGTCCCGGTGCTCGAGCCAAGCCCGGGGGTCTTCATCCCCGAGTCCAACGCCATTCTCTACTACCTGGCCGCAGGCACGCCCTACTGGCCATCGACGGCCCTGGCGCAGGCCCAAGCCCTGCGGTGGATGTTTTTCGAGCAGGAGGCCCATCAGCCCAGCATCGCCACGCTGCGGCACTGGACGCTGACGGGAAAGCTGTCCCGGTACCCGGCCCTGGTGGCGCCAAAGCGGCGACTGGGCGAGGCCGTTCTCGCCACCATGGAGGGGCACCTGGCGGAGTGGCCCTTCTTCGGCGGTGACAGCTATTGCATTGCCGACATCTCGCTCTACGCCTACACCCACCTGGCACATGAGGCAGGCTTTGTGCTGGAACGCTACCCGGCGGTGCTGGCGTGGCTGGCCCGGGTGCGGAAACAGCCCGGGCACATCGCCCAAGTCTTTCCCTACCCTGCAAACGCTGCCGGGTATTTGCCCAGCGAACGGGAGGTGGGCTGATGCAGGCCCAAGCTGAAGTGGAAGTGGTCGAAAGACCGTTGGAGTTGGACGCCGAGGCCTATTGGCGTGCGGTGTTGCAGCGTGACCGCGGCTGGGACGGCCGCTTCGTCTACGCCGTGGAAACCACCACCGTTTACTGCCGCCCGTCTTGTCCTTCCCGCCGGCCGCTGCGCAGCAACGTCCGCTTCCTTCCCTCGGCCGCGGCGGCCGAGCGTCAGGGGTACCGCGCATGCCAGCGCTGCCACCCCCAGGCGGCCCTCGGGCCGGCCGAGGCGGTGGTGGAGCGCGTCCGGGCATTGCTTGCGGCCGACGTCCAGCCGGTGCCCACCTTGGCTCAGCTGGCCCAAGCCGTCAGCCTCAGCCCGGGTTACCTGCAACGCCTCTTCAAACGGCACACCGGCCTGTCCCCCAAGGCCTACGTGGAGGCGCGGCGTTTTCGCCAGCTGAAGGAGGCGCTGCGGACGGAAGACGGGGTGAGCGCTGCCATTTATGCGGCCGGCTACCAGGCACCGAGCCGGGCCTACGCCCGGACGCGCAACCAGCTGGGCATGACGCCCTCGGCCTACCGCGCCCGGGGCGCAGGCCAGCGCATTGGCTACGCCGTCACCGAGACTTCGCTGGGCCGCACATTGGTGGCCACCACCGAGCGCGGCGTGTGCCGCGTGGCCTTCGGCAACTCCGACGCAGCCCTGCTGGCCGAGCTGCGGGCAGAATACCCACAGGCGGTGCTGGTCCCGGCAAGCAAGGCCGAGGCGGCTTGGGTGCAGCAGGCAGTGCACAGCGTGGACCGCCCGTGGAAGTCGCCCAGCGTCCCTTTGGACATTCACGGGACGGCCTTCCAGCTGCGCGTCTGGAAGGCCCTCCAGGCCATTCCCCCGGGGCAAACGGCCAGCTACCGGGACGTCGCCCGTACGGTGCGGGCCCCCCATGCGGCGCGCGCGGTGGCGCAGGCCTGCGCCAGAAACCCGGTGGCCGTCCTCATCCCCTGCCACCGCGTCGTCCATGCGGACGGCAGCGTGGGAGGCTACCGCTGGGGCGCCGCGCGCAAAGCGCGCCTCCTCCGGGAAGAAACGGAGAGTCAGTAGGCCCCCCTACTCCCGGCGCAACAGCACCCAGCCCCGCGCTTCCTTGGCCCGCTGCCAAGGCGCCGGCAGCGTGCCGCTCGGCAACAGGTGACTCTCCACCAGGGCCAGCCGGGCGCCGTGCGCGGGCGCCCCAGCGAGGGTGGGTGCCATCCAGGGCTCCAGGCGTTTTTCCGCAGCAAGGGCAGCCACCATGCGCCAGTGCGGCGGCTCCGACACCACCAGCACCGCCTGCCCGGGGCCAAGGGCGTCCAATTCGCTGTGAAACTCCTCCGCCACGACACACGGCCTCCACACCCGGGCGCCGCCGCCGGCGGCGACGAAGCCGAGGCACACCCCCGCCAGCGCCGCCAGTGCCGCCAGCGCGGTCCGCTGCCGGCGCACGGTGGACAGCCAGCGGCGAAGCACGGGCGTTCCCCCGGCCGCGGCCAGCAGGGCCAGCAGCGGGTAGGCCACCAGGGCGTGGTGCCACACCTTGCGCTCAGGCAGGGCCAGTCCCAGCAGCACCAAAAGCGCGCAAAGGGCCAGCCGCCGAGCCACCTGCGGCGTGGGAGGCCTCTCCACGTCCAACTGGCGAGGCCAGCCGGCGGCCCGCGCCAGCCCCAGCCCCACCAGCGGAAGGCCAGGCCAGAAGCGCGTGGCGACGGTGGAAAAGGGAAACCACCAAGGCTCGAGTCCGTCCAGGCGGCTGCCGGTGGCGGAGGCGAGAAGTTGGGAGTCCAGGTAGCCCCGCCACCAGGTGCCGCTGCCCCACGTCTTGTCCGCCAGCAGGAAGGCACCCACCGGCAGCGTGGCAAGCAGGGTGAAAAACAGGGCGCGGGCCAGCAGGCGCGCGCTGCGCGACTGCGCGGCGAGGCTGAGTCCCGCGGCGAGGAAGGGCAACAGCCCGAAGGGCCCCTTCACCAACGCCGCTCCGGCAGCAAACGCAGCCCCCAACAGCCACCGCCGGGCACTGGCCGGCCAGGCCAGCACCGGGGCCATGGAGGCGACGACAAGCAGCAACAGCAACGGGTCCAGGCGCGGCCGCCCCGTACACAATGAAGGACTCGGTGGTGCCCAGCACCAACAGGGCGAGGGCGGCCATGGCCCAGCCCCCGAAACGCCGGCCCAGCCACGCCACCAGGAGGAGGGTGCCCAGGGTAAACAGGCCGGCCAGGGGGGCCAGCGCCCGCTCGCCGCCGAGGCGGATGGCCAACGCCCAGGGCCACAGCCCGAAGGGCAAGTGCTCGCGAAAGCTGGGGTGCACCCCGGGCAGGTAGCGCAAGTCGAGCCAGCTGCCGTCCTCCACCATGTGGCGCGCCACCACCTGGTACAGCTGAGAGTCGGTGTCGTCGACGTGCCCGGTCCACGGCGCGACCAGCGCAGCCGAGGCGATGAGCAGCGCGAGCGCCGCGGCCGTCGGTCCGGGGCGAGCGAAAAAGGGCGCCTTCACTCCCGCCGCAGCTCGGCCAGGCGGCCTTTGGTCCCTGGCCAGGATTGCTCCGGCATCCGCTGAATGAGGTCCGTCACCGTGTCGAGCAGCGTCTCGTGCACGTCTCGCGCGTGAAAACTAAGCAGCTGCTCGGCCTTGCGGCTGTCCACCCAAAACCAGTGCTCCGCGATTTCCACGCTGGCCGCATCCAGCGCGGGCTCTCGTCCGCGCGCCTTGGCCAAGCGCTCGAGCAGCTGTGCGCCGAGGACATTCACTCTTGAGGGCAGCCTCAGCCGGGGCGCTGGCACGCCGGAGAGGCGCTCTAGGCGCTGGAAGAAGTCGGCCATCGAGAGGTTGACGCCCAGCAGATGCTTTCCGTACAGCTCGCCGCGGCTCAGTGCGGCGACGAAGGCGGCCGCGGCGTCGCGCACGTCGACGAAGCACATGCCCCCATTGGGCATGGCCGGCAAGTCCCTCTGCAGAAACTTGGCCACCGTCCAGGTGGAGGAGAGCCGGGTGTCTCCCGGCCCGAGCAGCAGGCTTGGGTTGCAGACCACCAAGGGAATGGCGTGCTTGCGGCAGAAGTCGAGCGTCAGCCGCTCCTCGTAAACCTTGGAAAGGTAGTAGGGCCAGCGGCCGATGACGTCGAGCGGGGCAGTGTCCTCTTCGCTTCCGGTGCGCTGCGTCTTGGAGACGGCGGTGGTACCACTGGTCGAGGCGAGCACCAGCCGACCGATGCCGCCGTTGGCCCGAATCTCCTCCAGCAGGGCGCGGGTGGCGTCCACGTGCAGCCGGTACATGGCCCGCCCGTCGCGAGGGTCGAACGAGACGCGTCCGGCGAGATGAAGCAGCGCATCCATCCCCGCCAACGCCGGACGGATGGCGGCCGCTTCCTGGAGGTCCAGCTCGCGAAACTCTCCCAGTGCCAACAACTCCGGAAGCGGTGGGTGACGGCCCACCATCCGCACCCGGTGTCCAGCCTCCGCCAGCTGCCGCACCACCGCTGTGCCAAGAAAGCCGGTGGCCCCGGTGACGAGGACGTTCACGACTCGGAGCCCCCGCCGCTGGAGCGGCGGGTGGTTGGGGCCACCAACTCGGCCTGGGCTTCCAAGTCGAAGACGGTGTGGTTCTGCAGCGCACGCACCGCCTGCTCCGCAATCCGCGTCACCACCCGGTAGCTCTCACTTCGGGCCAGCCCTTGCGTCCGGCGCTTCAGCTCGCTCACCAGCAGCGGAGGCCCGATGCGGACGTTCAACGGCTTGCGCTTCGGAAACATGGCGCCCTTGGGGAGGGCGGCATGGGTTCCCTCAATGTAAAGCGGCAGGACGTCCACGTCGTAGCTGAGCGCCAAGTAGCCCAGGGTGGGCTTGAATTCCTGGAGGACGCCGTTCACCGACCGGGTACCTTCGGGAAAAATAAGCAGGTGGTAACCCTGCTGCAGCGCCTCGCCCGCCAGCCGGAGCGACTCGCGCAGGCTTCCGTGCCGGTCCATGGGGATGAGGTTGGTAAAATTTTCGAAGTAGGCCCGTTTGAGGGGAGTGTCGAAGAAGTAGTCCCGTGCAGCCAGGGCGGCCAGCCTTTGGCCTTGCTCGCCGAGCACGGTTTTCACCAGCCCCATGTCCAAGTGACTGCTGTGGTTGGCGATGACCAGCACGTTGCGGTTTTGGGGGATGAAGGCCTGACCGGTGACCTGCACTTCGAAGAGGCCGCCGTAGAGAACCTTCTGGCCAAAGGAAAGCAGCGTCCGGCCCAAGGAGGCCACCGGGGCCGGGACCGGAATTTCCCGGGCGTTGGCTTCGGTGGCGACGTCCACTGGCTCCGGTTCCCGTCCCCGCCGACCCGAGGCAGCCACCAACCGGCGTAAGTCATCCACCGTCTGTAGCCCACTGAGGTCGCTGACATCGCGAACCGGGACGCCGGCCGTTTCCAAGGCCACCGAGAGCTCAGTCAGTAACAGCGAGTCAAACCCGAGGTCGGCCACCAGACGCGAGGCAGAAGTCACCTCCGCGATGGAACGGCCCACCACCTCCGCCACCAGGGCCTCGAGCCAACCGGTGGCTCGCGGAGCGGTGCGGACCCGCTCTCTGCTGGAGGCCAGCTTCTCGAGGCGCTGCAGCTCCCCCAGGACTTCTGGCCGCCTCACTTTCTTGGTGCTGGTGCGCGGAAGCTCCCCTTCCCAGAAGCGCAACACCTTGACGCGCCGGTGGAAGGGGAGGTCGGCGGAGACGGCGCGAAAGTGCTCCTCCAACTCGGCCCGCACCTCCCCGCGCCGCCGGTCTGCGTAATCCGGAACGCAGAGGCAGGCGACTCGCTCCGCGCCGCTGTCGTCCGGTAGTCCGACGATGGACAATTCCTTCACCCGGGGGTGGGCGGCGTAGAGTTCCTCCAGCTCATCCGGGTACACGTTCTTCCCACCGGCGTCGATGATGACGTCCTTCTCGCGGCCGAGCAGGCTCAGGCGCCCCTCGCCGTCGAGCCGGCCCACGTCGCCGGTGCGCAGCCAGCCGTCGATGAGAGTGGAGTCGGTGGCCTCGCGGTCTCCAAAGTAGCCGGCCATGACGCTTGGGCCACGGGCCCACACCTCTCCCACGCCGTCGGCGTCGGGGTTGTGGATTTTGACTTCGATGCCGGGCAGCGCCTTGCCCACGTTTCCCGGGCTGCGCCGGTTTGCTGCGGCGGCCACCGTCAGGACGGGCGCGGCTTCCGTCAGCCCGTAGCCCTCACTCAAGTCAAAGCCCAGTGCGTGGAATGCCTGATGGACTTCGTCTGGCAGCGCCGAGCCGCCACTCACCAGAAACTTGATGCGGCCGCCGAAGCGCCGGTGAATGGGCCAGAAAAGCAGCTTGCCCAGGTTGATGTTGCGGCGGTTCCGCAGCTCGCCGTGGGCACTCATCAGCCCGCGCAGGGCCTGTTCCACCAGGGCGGGCTTGGCCGCAAACTCCTGGGTGATTTTTCGATGCAGCAGCGACCACAGCGCCGGCACCCCAATCATCGCCGTGATGCGACCGGTTTCGAAGACGTCGCCCAACCGGTCGGTGGTGAGCTCGTCGAGGTAGGTAATTTCCGCCCCGCGGCTGAAGGGCGTCAGTAGGCCAGCGGAGAACTCAAAGGTGTGGTGCAGCGGCAGCACCGAGAGCAGTCCATCCCCGACGCCAAAGTCGAACGAGCCGGCCAGTTTCGGCACCAGCGAGGCGAAGTTGCGGTGGGTGAGCATCACCCCCTTCGGCCGTCCGGTTGTGCCGCTGGTGAAAATCAGGGACGCGACGTCGTCTGGCGCGGTGGACTTGCCGAGAGGCGCGATGTGGTCCGGGGCCGTGCCGTCGCCTTCCATCGCCTGCGCCAAGGTAAAAACCTGCGTCGACAGCCCGGCATCGGCGAGCGCCTTGAAGAGGCCGGGCAAATCCCGAGCCGCATTCTCCGAAAGCAGGACCGCCCGGGCTTCTGAGCGTCGGGCGATGTTGACCGTCTCCGCCTCGCTGGAGGCGGCGTCGACGGGCACCACCGTCGCCCCAGCCCTCAAAATGCCAAAGTAAGCGAAGGCCCACTCGGGCCGGTTTTCGCTGACCAACAGCACCCGCGTCCGGGGCGCCACGCCGGCCCGGGCGAGGAAGCTTCCCACCCGTGCCGTCCAGCGCGCCGTTTCGCCATAGGTGAAGCGCTCCTCGCGCTCGCCCTCGACCAAGCGGAAGGCGACCCGGTGGCGGTGGGCCCGAACCGAGGCGTCAAACAGCTCGAGCAAGTCGCGGTGGGCGTGGATGGCGGTGCGCCGCTCGCGCTCCTCTTCCAACGCCGGAAACACCCATTTTTCGAGGCCCGGCAAGTGGACGTCCAAAAAGTACTGTCGCCAGTCAATCGCCTCCGGGTGCCAGGGAAGCCGCGCCGCGTCCTCGGGCAAAAGACGCCGGTAGACGGAGCGCGTGTTGTCGCAGCGAAAGACGTAATGGTTGTCCCAGATGAAGGGGAGGAAGAGCTCCACCAGGGCGGAGAACGAGCGAGCCTGCTCCTCGACGTCCAACAGCCGGTCCTGGGCCCGCTCCAGCATCGCCGAGACGCGCGGAGCTCCCCACTGTGGCTGAACGCGCTCCAGCGTTTCACGCAGTAGCCTCGCTCCGGTTGCAAACAGCGGTGTCGAGCGAAGCTGAAAGGCCCGTTTGCTGACCGCACGCGGCTCGAGCCGACTCTGCACTTCATTCCACACCTTGCTGCCGGTGGACTTGTTGCGGAAGAAGCGCCGGCGGTAGAGGCCCACCAGCTCCGAGGAACGGGCCGCATAAAGCGGATTTACGTCGCCTGAGGCCTGGTGGTAGACGCGCCGCTCACGCGTCGTCAGCGTGTGGGCGGTGATGGCGATGAGGGAAGCGGCCACCAAGTCCACGGGGACGATGTCCAGGATGGTGTGCTCGCCGGTGGGGAGGCTGCGCTGGCCCTTCAGCCCGGCGTAGGCCAGCGGCGCGGAGGTCGTGAAGCCCTCATTCCAGCCCGGAAAGGGGTACTGCAGCGCACTCTCCACAATGCTCGGCCGGACGATGGCGTAGCGCAGCCCGGGCGTACCGGCCATCACCTGCTCGCCCAGGGACTTGGTGTAGGTGTAGGTGTTGGGCCATCCCCACTGGCGCGCCCGGTCCATGCCGGCGTCCACCAGCTTCTGCGTCAGCCACAACTTCCGCTCACGCCCCACCGCCAGCCGGACCGCCTTCTCGTCACCGGCGTCGCGTCCCTCGTATTCCAGCCTTTCAATGGCCCGCCGGCGGAAGACGGCCGTCAGCGCAGCGTCCTCCGCCTTGCTGCGCAGCCGGCTGACCTCCTCGCGACAGTCGGCGAGCTCGCGCTGAAGCGAAAAGTCCCGCCCATCCAGCTCCCCCCGCTTGGGGAAGTAGCCGATGATGTCCTCGTCCTCGAAAACCAGGCCCGAACGGTTGCCGGCGACGAAGGCCGTCGAGACGTGAACCAGTGGCACCTCCAGGCGCAGCGCCAGGTCGACCGCATTTTGGACGCCCAGGGTGTTGACCTTGAGGCCTACCTCCAGCGAGGGGCTGAAGGAAACCAGTCCGGCGCAGTTAAGGATGGCGGACACCGAGCCGCGGAGCGACGCCAGCCTCTCCTCCGACAGGCCAAAGCTGGCGTCGGTGACGTCCCCCTCCAGCACTTGGACCCGTGAGCGGACGAAGGCCTCGGCAGCGCTGTCCCCCAGCTCCTCACGCAACGGGCGGAAGGGCTCCCCTGGCAGCAACTTGTCGAAGAAGCGCGACTCGGCGGAGACCGAAGAGCCACGCCGAACCACCACCGACACCCGGGACAACTGCTGCCCATAGCGGTGCAAGAGCAGGGAAAGGGCCACCTTACCGACGAAGCCGCTGCTGCCGGCGAACAGCAGATGCTTGCCAGTCAGGACTTGGGCGACGTCGAGCGGGGCGGGTTCGACCATGGTGTTGCGCGGCCCTCGCAGTCTAGAGGCGGACGTCGGTCTGGAGAATGGGGGTCGACTTCACCAGCGTGATGGAGGCGCTGCGTCCCATGACGCCTCGGGCCAAGTCGATGGCCTCCGCCAGCGTGTCCGTCCGTTCCCAGCCGAGAAGCTCTGGCACATGGTTGTTTTCCGCGCCGGCGACGATGACTTTGCCGACGTGCTGCCGGCCATTTTCGCCCCAGTACCACATGTAGAAGGGATGGGCGCCGTGGTAGGCATTCCCCTTGCGGTACAGGTGCACGTAGGAGGGATTGGTGGCGAATTCCCTCTCGTATTTGTGTTCCAGCACCATCGCGTCGCGGGTTTCAGGGAGCAGCCGGTTGAAGAATTCGATGTAACTGGGGTGGTGCTCAGGGTCGAATTCGTCGTAGGCCGGGTGACAGAGGATGACCACGCCGCCCTTCCTCACCAGCGGAATGCCGCGGTTCAGGTTGAATAGGTACCCCAGCCCCATCACCTGGACCAGCAGCGGATTGAGGATGGAGTTGACGTTGTAGGGAGAGATGTAGGGCACTCCCCAGATGACGATGTCACTCTGGCCTTGCACTGGCACGCTGTACTGCCGCCAGCAGGCCTCGAGCGTCTTCTCATGGCAGGGCTCGGTGGCCCCGGCGTTGACCGAGATGATGTCGTAGGGCGCCGGCACCGACATCATCAGTTTGCGCTTGGCCACCCGCGGCAGCTTGGAGAGGGTATAGCGGAGCGCCTGGAATTTGAGCCGGTCCACCTCGGTGAAGTCCTCTTCCCGCTTTCCCAAAAAGGCGGTGGGCCCATCAAACATCCGGTTGTTGAGGACGGTTTCGATGTGGAACACCTTGAGGTGTTGGTCGATGACCCGTCCGATGCGCTCGGTGCTGCGGTGGAGCGCGCTCGTGCTCGGCTCCATGTAGCTCTCTGACTCGCGGATGGTTTTCGGGTTGTGGTGTGCCCGGAGGCTTTCGTAGTTGGCCAGACCGGTCCCCACCGACTTGTGGCCGCCGTCCATCGGGACCAGGTTGATGTTGACGTAGATGAGCAGGTCGCTCTCTGCCGCGCGGCGGTTGATGGCCACCACTTCACCGTGGGCGGTTCGCTCCAACTCCAGCATCCCATCCGGGTCTTCCGCATCGTGGTTGTAGTAGCGGTCGGGGTGGAAGGCGGTGAAGATTTTCTCCCCCACCATCCGCTTCATTTCGGCGTCGGTCATCCTCCGGTGCAGTGCATTGGCGACCACCAGATGGACGTCATCCACCCCGGAGTCGGCCAACAGTTCGAGCACAATCTCCAGCACCGTCTGCCGGGCGTCGGGAGTGACCATCGGTGGTAGCGGCAGCGAGATGTCGTCCAGGGCGATGGTCACCTTCATTCCGGGCCGGAGAAGGGCATGCAGCGGCTCCATTCCCTCCGGGTGATTGAGCGCCCAGCGGATGGCGGCCTTGGGGTTGGGGACTGGCTGCAATGGCAAGCGCGCGAAGATGACCCGCGTGCCAAGCGGCAGGTCTTCGAGCAGGAAGTCCTCGCCGTGGAAGATGATGCGTGGCGGGCTGCCCTTCTCGGTCACCACGACCTGGTTGTTCTCGTCGTAGAGCCGCTTCAATGTCTTCAGCGGACGCATGTCACCTCAAGTCGAGCACTGGCCAGTGGTAGGCGCGCGCAACCGACCGTAACCGAACGTCGGGGTTCACCGCAGTGGGGCGTCCCACCATGGCCAGCATGGCGTAGTCGGAGAAGCTATCCGAATAGGCAAAGCTCTGGTCCAGGGCCAGCCCATGTTTGACGCAGTAGTCCCGGATGGCGTGGGCCTTGTTGGCTCCTTCAATAATGGGAGGAATCACCTTGCCGGTGGCGATTCCGCCAACGAATTGCATCTTGTTGGCGATGACGTCATCGGCGCCGAGGAGCCGCGCCAGGGGTACAACCGTGAAGTCCAATGCGCCGGTGATGAAGACGATGCGACAGCCGGCTCGCCGGGCCTCGTCGATGAGGTCTTGGGCCTTCGGGAAGACAGCCGGCTTGAGCACTTCCTCCAACATCTCCTCTCCGAGGACCACCAGCCGGTCCTCACTGAGACCGGCGTAGGCTCGGTAAAAGTACTCGTTGAACCACTTGCGGTTGACTAGGTCGAGCGCGGCGTAGAGAGGCACCTGCGCAGCAGCGGCAAGCGTCCGCCCGGCGATGCCCGAGAGCGAGCCTCGGTTCATCGCATAGTAAGCGTAGGTGTGAACGATGTTGGTTTTCACCAGCGTTCCATCGACGTCGTAGAACGCGGCCTTGGCGGTCATAGCCAACCCTCGGACAAATACCACCGAGCGCTTCGGGCAATCGAGTCCTGGATGCTCACCCGGGGTCGCCACCCGAGTCGGCCCGCGGCTTTTTCTCCACTGCAGGTCCAGGCTGGAGCCAGAAGCTGCTTCGCCAACTTTCGGTTGAGCGGCAGAGACCGCCCGGTGATGCGCGACACGCCATCCGCCGCCGTCGCCAACGCCCGCAGCAGGGAAGGAGAGAGCCGGAGCGTCCGGAGATGGACGCCCAGCGTTGCGGCGCCTTGCTCCTGGATGTCTTCCAAGGTGGTCGTTCCCGGAGCAGGGCAGAAGAAGGCCTCCCCCACCGCTTCCGGGCGCTCGGCCAGCAGCACGAGAAAGTCGACCACGTCGTCCACGTCCACCACCGACAACGGCCGAGGCCCTCCGGCGATGGAGAGGCGGAGCCCTCGGCGGATGAGCTTGAAGAAGACCAGGTTTTCCCGGTCCGCGGGCCCCAAGATGCGGGGCGGCCGCGCCACCGTCACCTCCAGGGCCCCGCGCGGCTGCAGCGCAATCCGCTCGGCCTCCGCCTTGCTCTCGCCATACCACTCCTCGGGGCGGAAAGGGTCGGACTCGACGTGCGGCCGCTCCGGGCGGGAGGGCCCCACCGCGGCGAGCGAACTGGCGAGCACCAGACGCCGCACTCCGGAGCGCCACGACGCGTCACATACCGTCCGCGTGCCCTCGGCATTCACCTGAAAGAAGGCGCTGCGCAGCGGTGCTCGGCGGATTCCGGCGAGGTGAAAGACGACGTCAACACCGGACAGGGCCGACTCCAAGGACGCCGGCTGGGTGACGTCACCGGTGACCCACTCCAAAGCCTCCCCCCAGGGTTGGGGTGGCAGAGGGCCTCGCAGCAGCCCTCGCACGCGATGTCCGGACGCGGCGACCCTTCGGGCCAAGGCTTGCCCAACGAAGCCCCCCGCTCCGGTAATCAGCGCGTGCATGGATTCACCCCGCCCCTCCCGTCGCCTCCCAGAGGGGAAATTACCTCTGTAGCTCGTGTTTTCCCCTCTGAAACCTGATAGTCACGCCGCTGGCTTCGGACACGAAGCCCTAACGTCCCCCGAGCGGGGAGGAGACTGCGAACGAATGGCCGCTAAGAAGCCCGCCAAGAAGAGCGCAAAGAAGGCCTCTGGCACCAAGCGCAAGCCGAACGCCGCCTTCATGAAGGAGATGATGCCTTCCAAGGATTTGGCCGAGGTGATTGGCAGTAAGCCGGTTCCGCGCACCGAGGTGGTCAAGAAGCTGTGGGCCTACATCCGCAAGAACAACCTCCAGGACGCAAAGGAGAGGCGGATGATTAACGCCGACGACAAGCTGAGGGTCGTCTTCGGCGGCAAGAAGCAGGTCTCGATGTTCGAGATGACCAAGCTGGTCAACAAGCACCTCAGCTGATGACGGTCTCACCGGGGGCGATTCCCTCGCCGGGCCCGCGCAGCTCATAACCAGGACGAGGCTCGCCCCTTGGCGAGCCTCGTTGCTTTGGCGTCGAGTCGTCCCGTTGCCGGGCGAAGAGCCCGCCAAAGAGAGGTCCGCCCAAGAGGCCCTCCCTCGGTGCGGGCCCCAGCCAGCCCGGGCGGAAAGCCGCTTGGCGACAGGCGAACAGCCGTAACAGCCGTCGGTTGGCGTGACGCTCCCCTGGGGCTTGTAACCCCGGCCGGGACTGAACCGTCTTCCGTGACGCGACACCCCCACCCGTAGAGGCCTTCCATGTCTTTCGAAACACTGCTTTCCCGCGCTCTGGCATTGGCCAACCGGCTGGCGTGGCTGGGTCCACTGCTGGTTCGGATTTCGCTCGCCGCAGTGTTCATGGTCACCGGGTGGGGCAAGCTTCATGACTTGCCCAAAATCACCGCGTACTTCACCGAGTTGGGAATCCCCATGCCGGGCCTGAACGCCGTCGTCGTCTCGACGGTCGAGTTGGTCGGGGGGACGCTTCTACTGGTCGGCCTCTTCACTCGGCTTGCCGCCCTCCCGATGGCGTTCAGCATGCTGGTCGCCATCCTGACGGCAAAGCGAGGCGAGGTTGATGGGCTGGCCACGCTCTTTGGCTTCAACGAATTCACCTATTTTGCCTGCTTCCTGTGGCTGGTGGTGGCCGGTGCCGGAGCAGTGTCCTTGGACCGAATTCTCTTTGCCCGCTGGCCCAAGAGGCGTCATCCGGCGTCAGGACACCTCTGAAGCGGCGCCTCCACGGCCCCTCCCCCAGTCGGCAGTCGCCAGCCTCAAATTGCCTCCGACGCGGCGTGGCGAGGAACAAGCCCTGACAACATTCTCCCCGCAGCCCCAGCACCGTCAGGCTACAACCGGCATCGACAAGGGGAGGCATGAACCAAGCGGCGCCCGAAGTCTGGCTCGGAAGCCCGCGTCCGCTGGGTGCGACTTGGGACGGGCGTGGCATCAACTTTGCCGTGTTCTCCGAGGCAGCGGAACGGGTGGAGGTGTGCCTCTTCGCCAAGGAGGAGCCTTTGCGCGAGACGCAGCGCTTCACGCTGCCAACAGTCACGCGTGCGGTGCACCACGGCTATGTCCCCGGCCTGCCAGTGGGGACCCTCTACGGCCTACGGGTCTACGGCCCGTGGGCGCCGGACCGCGGGTTACGCTTCAACCCGGCCAAACTTCTCCTCGACCCCTACGCCCGCGTCCTCACCGGCCGTCCCAACCTGTCCCACCGCACCTTGCTGCCTTCGGAGGACTTAGCCGAGGCTGCGCCCGACTCCACCGACAGTGCCGATGCGATGCCGCGTTGCCTGGTGGTGGATGAGACCTTCGACTGGGAAGGCGACACCCCCCCGGCCATTCCGTGGCCGCGCTCCATCCTTTATGAGGTCCAGGTCCGGGGCTTCACCAAGCGCCACCCGGATGTCCCACCCAGCCTGCGCGGCACCTACGGCGGGTTTGCCCACCCGGCGGCCATCGCCCACTTGCAGTCCTTGGGCATCACGGCGGTGGAGTTGCTGCCGGTCCAGCAGGCAGTCGACGAAGGCTTCCTGGCCGAGCGCGGCCTGGTGAATTACTGGGGTTACAACACCATCGGCTTCTTCGCACCCGACGTCGCCCACGCCTGCAGCGGTCCGAGCAACGTCGTCAACGAATTCAAAGGCATGGTGAAGGCGCTGCACCGGGCCGGCATCGAAGTCATTCTCGACGTCGTCTACAACCATACTGCCGAAGGAAACCAACAGGGCCCAACCCTGAGCTTCCGCGGTCTGGACAACACGACCTATTACCGACTCACCCCGGGGGACAAACGCTTCTATGTCGACGTCGCGGGCACCGGAAACTCGCTCCAGGTCGAGCACCCTCAGACGCTGATGCTGGTCATGGATTCGCTGCGCTATTGGGTGCAGCAGATGCACGTCGATGGCTTTCGCTTCGACCTGGCCTCTTCGCTGGGAAGGCAGGCAGGCCCCTTTTCCCGCACCGCGGCCTTCTTCCAAGCGCTGCACCAGGACCCGGTGGTGGGCCGGGTGAAGCTCATCGCCGAGCCGTGGGACTTGGGGCCCGGTGGCTACCAGTCGGGGAATTTCCCGGTCGACTTCAGCGAATGGAATGACAAATACCGAGACGCCTTCCGACGTTATTGGAAGGGCGATGACAACCTGGCTGCCGAAATTGGCTATCGGCTGACTGGCTCCTCGGATTTGTTTCAGCTGTCAGGTCGCGGGCCCACCGCCTCCATCAACTTCATCACTGCGCACGACGGCTTCACGCTGCGCGACTTGGTGACGTATGAGACCAAGAGGAATCAGGCCAACGGCGAAGACAATCGCGACGGAAGCGACTCCAACGACTCCTCAAATTGCGGCGTGGAAGGGGAAACTGCCGACCCGGCCATCAACGCCCTCCGACAGCGGATGGTGCGCAACTTCCTGGCCACGCTGTTTCTGAGCCAGGGCGTCCCGATGCTGCTCGCCGGAGACGAGTTGGGCCGCACCCAGCTTGGCAACAACAATGCGTACAGTCAGGACAACGAAACTTCGTGGGTTGACTGGAATCTCGACGAGGAGCGCCAGCAACTCCTGCAATTCACGCGAAGTTTGATTCGAGGCCGTCTCTCGCAACCGGTGCTGATGCGGCGGGGCTTCTTCCAGGGCCACCACATTTTCGACTCGCAACTGAAGGACGTGGCCTGGTTCCGGCCCGATGGAAGCGAAATGCAGCAGGCGGATTGGCAAAAGCCGGTGCTGCGCGCCCTCGGCTTTCTCTTGGGAGGAGACGCCATCGGCGAGTTCGACGAACGGGGGCAAAAGCGGCTCGGGGACTCGCTGCTGATTCTCCTCAACGCCGGGGCTGGCCCGGTCCCCTTCGTCCTCCCGGCGGTGGAGTGGGGGCACGACTGGGAGTGGTGGCTCGACACCAGCGACGGACATGGCGCCGGCCGCAAGGACTACCCGGCCGGCGAGTTGGTGACGGTGCCTGGCCGAGCGGTGGTCGTCCTCCGACGCGCAGCGCATCGATGAATGTCATGGCCCGTTCGTCTCCAGCGGAGGGGGGCGATTGTCGAGTGGCCTAGCCTGGGCGGCGTTCGCCGGCGGGACGCTGGTGGTGTTGGCCATCGACCTCGCGGTGAGCGGCCGCAAGGCGCAGGCCCCTTCGCAGCGCGAGGCCGTGGGCTGGGTGGCGCTGTGGGTCGGCCTCAGCCTCGGCCTCGGTGCCGCGCTGTGGCGGTTGCGCGGTGCGGAGGCCGGACTTCAATTCTTCAGCTGCTACCTGGTCGAATACGCGTTGAGCGCGGACAACCTCTTCGTCTTCATCCTGCTGTTCGCGGCCTTCCGCGTTCGCCCGGAGCACCGACGTCCGCTGTTGCTGTGGGGTGTGCTGGCCGCCGTGGTGATGCGTGGCTTCCTCCTCGTCGCTGGGGTGTCCCTGGTCCACCGCTTCCAGTGGCTCCTCGTGCCCTTTGGCGGTGTCTTGCTTTTCAGCGCCGTCAGGCTGGTCTCCAAGCCGCAAGCACCCGAACTGGTGCCGCGCGAGAACGCCGTGGTGCGGGCCGCGCGGCGGTTTTTGCCCCTCGCCGAGGAGACGACGAAACCGGGCTTCGCCCTTCTCGTCCATCAGGACGGCCGCTGGCGCTTCACACCTCTGTTTCTGGTGCTGGTGATGGTGGAAAGCACCGACCTGCTCTTCGCCTTTGACTCCATTCCTGCCGTTCTGGGCATGAGCCAGGACGCCTTCATCGTCTACGCGAGCAACGTGTGCGCCGTCATTGGGCTCCGCTCGCTGTTCTTCGTTCTGGAGGGACTGATGGGCCGGCTGGTGTACTTGAAGCCGGCACTGGCGGCGGTGCTTGGCTTCATCGGCGCGAAAATGCTCGTCGAGCCGTGGGTACAGCTTCGTCTGTGGGTCTCGCTGCTGGTCATCGCCAGCATGTTGTGCCTGGCCGTGCTCGCTTCTTGGGTCCGGCCGTCTCGGGACGGCTAGCGCGGCACCCGGGGCTGTTGCAGCCGCGCGATGTCCCTGGGATTCTAGCGGCCGTCCGTATGACCAGCACCACCACCGACGGCATCCGAGTCACGGTGAAGCCCGCCTTCTGGCCAGAGCGCAGCTCGCCGGAGAGCGGGCAGTTTGCCTTCAATTACCGCGTGGAGATTGTCAACCTCGGCAATGAGCCGGCCCACCTGCGCACCCGGCACTGGGTGATTACCGACGCCAACGGCTACGTTCAAGAAGTGCGAGGGGAGGGAGTGGTGGGCAAGCAGCCTCACCTCAACCCCGGCGAGCGCTTCGAATACGCAAGCTGGGCCATGTTGCGCACGCCGTTTGGGACGATGCGCGGCAGCTACCAGATGGAGAGGCCGAACGGGAAGCGCTTCGACGCCCTCATCAGCGAGTTTGCTCTCACGCAACCGCACGCCCTGCATTGACCGACCAGCGAAAAGGCCTGTTGCTGGTGAACCTCGGCACGCCGGACGCGCCGACGACAGCTGCGGTGCGCCGGTATTTGCGCGAGTTTTTATCCGACGGCCGCGTGCTCGACATCGCGGCTCCGCTGCGTTGGGCGCTGCTCGAACTTTTCATTCTACCCAGCCGCCCGGCTCGCTCGGCCGAGGCCTACCGAAAGGTATGGACCGAAGCCGGCTCGCCCTTGCTGGTCCACAGCCGTAACCTGGCGACGCAGCTGGCCGAGGCGCTTGGCCCAGGATGGGCGGTCGAGTTGGGGATGCGCTACGGCAATCCCTCGCTGGACGTGGCCCTCCAGAGACTTGCCGCCGCTGGCACGCGCTCCATCACCCTCGCGCCGCTGTACCCGCAGTACGCCTCGAGTTCGACTGGCTCCACGCTGGAGCGCGTCCAGCAGCTGGTGGGAGCCGCCTGGAATGTCCCCGCGCTGCGCGTCTTGCCGCCCTTCTTCGACCATCCCGCCTTCCTCGACGCCTGGGTGGAGGTGGCGCGGCCCGCGCTTCGCGAGGCGCGGGCTGACCACGTGCTGTTCAGCTTTCACGGGCTGCCGGAACGGCAAGTCCGCAAGAGCGACGTGTCCGGACGGCACTGCCTGCAGTCTCCCAGCTGCTGTGACGGTCCGGTTGCCGAGAACCAGTGGTGCTACCGATTTCAGTGCTTCGGCACTGCACGCTCACTGACCAGTCGACTGGGCCTTGCGCCGGAGCACACCACCGTCAGCTTCCAGTCTCGCCTCGGCCGGACGCCATGGCTGAAGCCTTACACCGACTTGCTGCTTCCACAATTGGTGCAGAAGGGCGTCCGTCGTCTTGCCGTCGTGTGCCCAGCCTTCGTCGCCGATTGTCTCGAGACGGAAGAGGAAATCGGCATTCGGGCCAGGGCGGACTTCCTTCGCGCCGGCGGGGAGTCCCTCACCTTGGTCCCCAGTCTCAATGCCCACCCAGCTTGGGTGCGTGCACTGGTGCAGATGGTGCGCGACCCGCTGCTCGGCGCTGGGGAAGCCGCAGCTTAGCAGAGCGCTCGAGAGGAGCGCTTCAGGCTCGCGGTGCAGCCGCGCGCCGCAGCCGGTCGAGCACCGCCAGGCCCAGCCCTCCTTCATCGGGCGTCACCATCACCGCGACGTCCACACCCGCCGCGTCGACGGCGCGAAGGACGTCGTACAGGGCGCGGGCCAGTGCCTGGACGTCCTCCGGCGCATGCAGGTGCACCACGCCCTCCGGGGGAGCCAGGTCCGCGGGAGCACAGAGGGCCACGCGCCGACCCGAGCCAAGAAGCTGGGAGGCCACGCCTCTTGCCTGGTCTCGGCTCGCCAGGACGAGGCCGGCGCGCGGTGCGTAATGGGAGGGCAACATGCCCGGCACTCGGACCTCGGCCGTCTCCCGGCTGAGAAGGGCTCGCCCCAGCACCTGCTCCAGTGCCTCGCGCGTCACTCCGCCCGGGCGCAGCAGTGCGGGGGCGTCTGCGCTCAAGTCAACGATGGTGGACTCCACACCAACGCTCGAAGGGCCGCCGTCGAGGATAAAGTCCACGGCACCGCCGAGGTCAGCCATCACGTGCTCGGCGCGGGTGGGGGACACCCGGCCAAACCGGTTGGCACTGGGAGCCGCCAACCCGCCCCCGAAGGCGCGCAGCACAGCTTGCGCAACCGGGTGCGCCGGGACGCGCACTGCCAGGGTGCCTTGCCCCCCGGTGACGGCGTCTGAGGCCCTGGTCGACCGCGGCAAGACCAGCGTCAACGGCCCCGGCCAAAAGGCCTCGGCCAAGGACGCGGCCTCGGGCGGCAGGCGGGCCACCCAATCCGTCACCGCCGCGGCGTGCGGCAAGTGGACGATGAGGGGATGGGTGGAGGGACGCCCCTTGGCGGCGAAAATTCGGCGGACAGCCAGTTCGTTTTCGGCGTCTGCCGCAAGCCCATAGACAGTCTCTGTGGGCAGTCCCAACAATCCCCCGCGGCGAAGCACCTGTACCGCCCGCTGCAACGCTTCGGCGGTCGGTGGCTGCGGGACGGGGAAAATTTTGGGCAAGGTGAATCCTCTCCTCCGGGGCGCTAGTAAGCATGCACGCGGGTTGGGAACAATGCCCCGGGGGCGCGGGCCCTGCGGGGGAGGAGCTGGAAATTCATGTCGCAGACGGAGCGCTACCTGGCCCGCAGCCCCATGCCCTGCAGCGCGCGCTCCCTCTTCGACTGGCATGCCCGACCGGGTGCCGTTGAAAGGCTAACGCCGCCGTTTGAGAAGGTGCAGGTGCTCGAGTCCCCGGCTGGCACTGCCGTCGGGGGGCGTACTGTGCTGCGCGTCCAGCTGGGGCCGGTGCCGCGGACGTGGGTTGCGGTGCACACCGCGCTCGAGGACGGTGTCTCCTTCAGTGACCGTCAGGCGTCCGGCCCGTTCGCCTTCTGGGAGCATTCGCACCGCATGGTGCCAGACGGCCGGGACCGCTCCTTTCTCGAAGACGACGTTCACTACCGGCTACCCCTCGGGTGGCTGGGCGCGCTCAGCGGGGGCGCCTTGGTGAGAAGCAAGCTCCAGTCCGTCTTCGCCTACCGACACGCCCTGCTGGCGGCCGACTTGGCTCGCCACCACGCGCTCCCCGGGCCGCCGCTCCGGGTGGGGATGACCGGCTCCCATGGCTTCATGGGGACGGCGTTGAAGCACTTCCTCACCACCGGTGGGCATTGGGTCAAGCCCCTCCCTCGCACCGGGCTCGCCCCAGAACTCCTCGAGGGGCTGGACGCCGTGGTGCACCTCGCCGGCGCGTCCATTGCGGGCGGCCGGTGGAACGCCGCCCGTAAGGAGGAGATTCGCAACAGCCGCGTGGAGGGAACGGCGCGGTTGGTGGACGCGATGCGCCGCTGCGCGCGCCCGCCGCCGGTGCTGCTGGCGGCGTCCGCCACTGGGCTGTACGGCGACCGCGGCAGCGAAACGCTCGAGGAATCTTCTGTTGCCGGCCAGGGCTTCCTGGCGGAAGTCTGTCAGGCCTGGGAAGCGGCGGCGCTGGGCGCCGAGGACTTTGGCACGCGGGTGGTTTCGCTCCGCACGGGCCTGGTGCTCAGTCCAAATGGCGGCGCGCTGGCCAAACTGGCGCCCGTCTTCCGGGCTGGATTGGGGGGCCGCGTCGGGTCGGGGAAGCAGTACTACAGCTGGATAGCGCTGGAGGACGCCCTTGGCGCAATTCACCTCGCCTTACGTCGACCGGACGTGCGAGGTGCCCTCAACCTGACCGCGCCCGAGGCTGCCTCCAACCAAGCCTTCACCGAGGTCCTCGGCGAAGTGCTGCACCGGCCCACGGCGGTCCCAGTCCCCACCGCAGCGGTGCAGGCCCTCTTCGGCGAGATGGGAACCGAGACCGTCCTGGCCTCGGCACGGGTGATGCCTCGGGCACTGCTCGCGGCAGGCTTCACCTTCCGCTGGCCAGCGCTTCGCGAGGCCTTGCGCTTCTGCCTCGGAATGGACCGCCTCCCCAGCGGCGCTTGACGGCACGTCGCACCGCCAGCCGCGCTTCCCAGGTCGAACCGCAACCGGGCGGCGAAGTGCCCACCGGGAGACCCACATGCGCGCCAGCCTTGACGCTACCAAGTCGCTCTGAAAAGAGGGGACAGACATGATTCAGGTGGACGGTCTCACCAAGTACTACGGGGCGCGCGCCGCCGTTCGGGACCTCAGCTTTCAGATTGCCTCGGGTGAGGTGGTGGGCTTTCTCGGCCTGAACGGGGCGGGGAAGACAACCACGCTCAAAATTCTGGCGGCGGTTCTTTTGCCCTCCTCGGGCACGGTACGCATTGATGGGATGGATGTGGCCGGAGCACCGCTCAGCCTGAAGCAGCGCATTGGGTATTTGCCCGAGCAACCGCCGCTCTATGACGAGATGACGGTGGGGGAATACCTCAAATTCGTCGCCGAGCTGCATGGCGTCCCCAAGGAACGGTCGCGCGCGGCGGTGGAGGCGGTGGAGGAGCGTACCGACGTGCGCAGCGTGCACGGTGAACTTTTGGGCGCGCTCAGCCACGGCTACCGGCAGCGGGTGGGGGTCGCGCAAGCACTGGTTCACAACCCTTCGGTCCTGCTGCTCGACGAGCCGAGCAAGGGGCTGGATCCCGCCCAGATAATTGAGATGCGCGCCTTGCTCCGCAGTTTACGCACGACGCACACCGTGCTGGTCAGCAGCCACATTCTTCCCGAGATTGCCCAGACCTGCGACCGGCTGCTGGTCGTTCGAGACGGCGAGCTCGTCGCTCAGGGAACCGAGCACGAGTTGGAGCAACGGCTGGGCGGAAGCGGTTCGGTGGTGGTGCAGGTGCGCGGTGCCGCCGCTCCTGCGGAGACCGCCTTGCGGACAGTGCCCGGAGTGAAACGGGTGACGGTGACATCGGTCGAGGAAGACCGCGTTGAGTTACAGGTCGATGCGGAGGAAGCGCTTCGTCCGGCACTGGCCCGCGCCATTGTGGCCGCGGGTCTGGATTTGGTGCGGCTCGACGTCGGTCAGGACCGTCTCGAATCCCTCTTCCTGCGGCTCACCCGAGGGATGGAGACTTGAGCCCGACCAAGGTGGTCCTCATCGCGCGCCGCGAGCTGTTGGCGATGGTGGGCACGATGGCCGGCTGGGTCATCCTCGCCGCGGTGCTTGCGGTGGACGGGCTCCTTTTCAATGCCTTTGCTTTGGAAGGGGTCCGCCGTTCCGCTGAGGTGCTCACCCGCTTCTTCTACTTCTCCAGCGGAACCACCATGGTGGCAGCCATCTTCGTCTCGATGCGGCTGCTCGCCGAGGAGCGCCAGGCTGGAACGCTGCCATTGTTGTACGCCTCACCGGTTCGCGACGTGGAGATTGTCGTCGGCAAGTTCATCGCCGGCCTGACGTTCCTGTGGGGCCTGACGTTGCTCACCGCCTACATGCCGCTGCTCATCCTCATCCATGGCAAAGTGTCCTTTGGCCACCTGCTCGCCGGCTACCTGGGCCTGTTCCTGTTGGCCTCGGCCTGTGTGGCGCTGGGCACATTCGCCTCCGCCCTGGCCCGCAGCCAAATTGTAGCCGGCATCCTCGGAGGGGCGCTGCTGGTGGCGCTCCTCGTGACGTGGCAGGTTTCCCGAGTGGCTGAACCGCCCTTTGCAGGGCTATTTGCCGCGCTGGCGCTGCACAACCTCCACTTCGTCCCCTTTCAGTCCGGGGTGGTGCACCTTCGCGACGTCGCCTACTACTTGCTCGTGACGTGGGTGCTGCTCTTCGCGGCCACCCGGGTGGTGGAGGCCCGACGGTGGCGATGAGTCCACGGAGCGCTTGGCTTTCGGTGGCCTTCGCCGCGGGCATGACCGCCGTCTTCATCGGCGAGCGGCTGGTGGGGGCAGGCGAGGCGCGAGTTGTGTGCACCGCGCTGGGGGTCCTGTTGGCGCTCGGTACCTTTGCCCTGCGTTTGGGGCGCTCCAGCTCCGAGGAGGACGACCGCCGGGCGTCCGTGGAACGGACATTTGCTGCCCTGCAGGCGGTCGGCCTGTTGGCCCTGCTGGCCTATTTCCTTCAGTCGGACCTCTTGCCCCGTCTCGGCGGCCCCGACCTCTCGCAGTCCGCGCCGCGACTGGCAGTGGCCTTTCGCATCCTCTGTGCGCTGCTTTCCGTGTTCTCCCTGCTTCCCTTGGCGCTGGGCGAGCTGGCGTTCGCCTCCATGGCGCGAGCCCCGACGGTGGAGGAGCATCGGGTGCAGGACGCAGTGCTCTCAGGGGTGGGCTTGGCGTCGGTGCTGGTTTCTGCCCTGGCGCTGGGCTGGGTGGCCGACGCCCGCGACGCGAAGGTGGACCTCTCCTATTTCCGGACCGCGCGACCAAGCGAGGCAACGCGCGCCATCGTCCGGGGATTGACGGAGCCGGTGGCGCTGACGCTTTTCTTTCCCCCCGGAAACGACGTCGGGGCGGCAGTCGGGGAGTACGCGAAGGACTTAGCGCGCGAAAACCCGCGCCTCGAAGTCCGCTTTCTCGACCAGGCCATCGACTTGGCGCGCGCTCGGGAACTGGGTGTGACCGCCAATGGCTCGGTGGTGGTCAGTCGAGGTGCCCGAAAGGAGGTTTACGTTGCAGGGCTGGAAATGGAGCTGGCCCGGGGCGAGCTCCGTGCGCTGGACGCCGAAGTTTCCAAGCGTCTCGCCGCGGTCGCCCGCGCCCGACAAATTCTCTACCTCACCAGCGGGCACGGGGAGCGGCTGGAGCAAAACGTCGACTCACTGGACGCGCGAGGCACCGTCCGCGTGCTGCGCGAGCTGTTGAAGGCCCAAAATGACGAGCTCCGCCCGCTCGGTCTCGCCGAGGGATTGGCCAGCGAGGTGCCGAAGGATGCCGGGGCAGTCCTCATCCTCGGGCCCACTTCGGCGTTTCTCACCGAGGAAATCCAGGCGCTCAACCGCTACATTCGCGGGGGGGGCGGCTGCTCATCGCGTTGGACCCGGAGGTCGGCGAGTCTTTCGATGCGTTGCTGCAGCCGCTGGGGGTCCGCTTCGTCCCGACCATTTTGGCGAATGACCGCGTCTACGTTCCGCGCTCGCACCAACCGAGCGACCGGGCGCTGCTGGTGACCGCCACCTATTCTTTCCACCCGTCAGTGGCCACGCTCGCCAAGTTGAGCGTCTCGGCGCCGATGCTTTTCATCACCGCTGGCTCGCTCGAAGTGCTCAAACAGAAGCCGGCAGGGACGGTGGTTGATTTTACGGTGATGGCGCTGCCGGACACCTTCCGGGACCTTCAGGGCAATTTCACCTTCGAGCCGCGGGTCGGAAAGAGGCGGCCATGGGAGCTCGCCGCCGCAGTCACGCTTCAGCGTAAGGACGGAGCGGACGGCCGAGCGGTGGTGGTCGCCGACTCGGATGTGCTCACCGACGTGGCGATGGAGGGCAATATTGGCAACCGGACCTTCGCCCTGGACTCGGTCCGCTGGTTGCTTGGCGAGGACGCCATTGGGGCGCCTAGCAGCGAGGTCGACGTCCCGATGCAGCACACCCGCGGTCAGGACGTGCTGTGGTTTTACGCCACCCTGTTCCTCGCCCCAGCGCTGGCGCTGGCGGTGGGGGTCCTGGTGACGCGGCGGCGGAGGGCGACGCGTTGAAGGCCCGAAGCGCAGCGGTGCACGGGGCCATCGCGGCCGGAACGCTGGCGCTCGCCGCGGCCGTCTGGCTCCACGGACCCGAGTCCACGACGCCCGGTGGAGTCGTGATTGCTGATGTGCCAGCTGGCTCCGTCGAGCGCGTCGTCTGGGACGACGGGACGCACCTGGTGGAGGTCCAGCGCGTGCACCGGGGGGAGCCTGGGGTCTGGGTGCACGTCGCCCGTAGCCCCTCGCTTCTCGCCCCGGACGCGGGCGCGGACGGAGGCGTACGTCCTGCGCTGGACGCGGGCGCGCCACCCGCTCACGCATTGGATGGGGGGACACGCGCCGACGCCGGCGCCCGGGCTGACGGCGGCCCCGCCGCCGTCGAGCTTGCGCCTCCAGCACCGGACCGGGAGCTCCGGGGCAACGAAGCCGCCGAAAAGCTTCTCGGCCAGTTTTCGCCGTTCACCGCGACCCGGTCGCTGGGCGTCCCAGACGCCGCCAAGGTCCGAGAGCTGGGGCTACAGAGCGGGCTGCGCCGATTGGAAGTCTGGACCGAGGCCAAGCACTTGAGTTTCGAGGTGTCCACGCCGGTCGGGACCGGTGCTTCTTACCTACGGACGTCGGACGGGCGCGTCTTCGTCCTCGGCGGGACGCTGGTCCAGGACCTCTCCGCCGGCTCCAGCCGGCTGGTCGACCGGCGGGTGCACGCTTTCCGTCCCGAAGACGCAGACCGGGTGACGGTGCACCTTGGAACGCAATCCCGGACGCTCGTCCAGAAGCGCGTGGGAACGACGACCAAGGTGTACGCCGACGCGCACACCGACACGCCAGACGTCTATGCCCAAGGGTGGCTGGACCGGCTCAACAAGACGGTCCCGACGGATGTGCTGGGCCGCGGAGAGGTTCCGCTGGAGGGGGAGCCGCACGTTGAACTTCGAGTGGACTTTCTCCGGGGGGCCCAGTCCCTTGGCTTCGTCGAGCTGGCCCGCGCTCAGAATGCCTGGTTTGCCCGCAGCGAGCATTCCGTCGGGTGGATGCGGGTGGTGGGACGCGCCGAAGGCCTGATGCACGACGCCGAGCGCCTCGTGTCCCCACCCTAAGCATGGCCTTCCTCCTTGAGGACACGCCGCTCGGGTTGTGCGTCGTGGAGTGGAGTGAGGCCGGCATCCGGCGGCTCGCCTTTGGACAGACGGCCAAGGCGCGTCGGGACCTACTGGCCAGCAGGGGCGTCGTCGAGAGCAGGCGAGCTCCCCCCTTTGTCCGGGAGGCCGTGAGTCTTCTTGCCGCGCACCTCTCCGGGCGGCCGCGGGACCTGAGTCGCGTGCCGCTCGACCTCGCCGGGGCGTCTGCCTCCCTCAGCGGCCTGGCCGAAGCGCTCCGTGCGACGGCGCCGGGGGCCACCGTCGAGACAGAGGCGTTGGCTGCCCTTGTTCCGCACGCCGGCGGCTGGCCCAAAATCCGCCGCCTGTTGGCCCGAAACCCGCTGCCGGTCCTGCTTCCCAGCCACCGTCTGCTTGGACCGGCGGGGCTGCTCGGTGCCTGGGGCGGCGGAGAGGTCCTCCACGAGCGTCTCTTGGGCCTTGAGTCCATGGCGCACCCAGCACTCCACGTCGCGGAGGGGACGCCGGCTCCAGCGCGGGTGGAGGAGGCCCTCGCGCACCTTCGACAGCAAGACCCGGTACTCGGCGAGCTGATGGGTAGGGTGGGCCCCTACCGGCTGACGCAGCGGCGCGGTTTGTCGCCTTACCAGGCGCTGGCGCGCTCCATCATCGGGCAGCAAATCTCCGGGCGGGCGGCCGAGGCGATTCTGGCGCGGCTCGCGTCGGAATTCGGAACGCCGGGAGTCCCGCCACCGGGACGCATCCGACAGGCGTCCGACGCGAAACTGCGGGCTGCCGGTCTGTCGGCCGGAAAGGCACGCGCCTTTCGCGACTTAGCGGCCCGCACTCTGGCGGGGGGGGTGCCCTCTTGGGCGGTGCTGCGCAAATGGCCGGACGAGCGCATCGTCTCAACGCTGACGGAAATCCACGGAATTGGCCGGTGGACGGTGGAGATGCTTCTCCTCTTTCGGCTTGGCCGGCCGGACGTCCTCCCGTTGGGGGACCTCGGCATTCGCAAGGGATATGCCCGCGCCTTTGGCAAAGGACGCTTGCCTTCAACGCGTGAGCTGCAGCGGCGCGGATGGCGGTGGAGACCCTTTCGCAGCGTTGCCAGCTGGTACCTGTGGCGGGGCCTCGAGCTGCCCCAATGAGCTTTGCATTTCTTCACCGCCGGGGGTGCCCAGCCTTCACAGTGGGCCTTTAGCTCCTTGTGACGAAGGACGGCACTTGGACCGGATGGACCGGTCAGCCGGCCTTGCAAGGAGTGGTGCAGATGTTTGGCTTTTTCTTTGGTGCAATGTGCGTTGCCGGAATGGTTTTCGTTCTCCGGCGCTCCTATGCCTTCGGCCACCATGGCCATTGGCGCCGGGGCTTTTACGGCGAAGGCCGGCGAGGTTGGCGAGACGAGGAGTCGTGGGGTGGCCGAGGTGGCGGGCCGGGATTCGGCGGTCCGAGCCGCGCGCGGCGGATGCTCCGTTGGGTTTATGAACGGCTTGGGACTTCACCTGCGCAGGAAACCGTGTTGGCCGACGCGGCCGACGCGGTGGCGGGTGCGTTGGAGAGCCTCCGCGGCGAGTGGGAGCAGTCGCGGGGAGACCTCGCTCGCGCCTTTCGGGCCGAGCCATTCGACGTCGACGCGCTGAGAGCCGCCTTCGGGCGACACGATGAGCGCATCAAGGTGGTCCGCGACGTGCTGGTGACTCAAGGCGCGCGTGTCCACGACGTCCTCGACGGGCGCCAGCGTGCCGCGCTCGCTGACTTCCTCGAGCGCACCCCCGGCCGCGGCCGTTGGAATGTCTAGAGAGGACGCCGATGCGAACCAGAATGCTTGCTTTCCTTCTCGCCGTCGGTGCCATTTTTGGCTTTGCCTCCGGCGTCCATCAGCTCCGCTGGCGCCATTGGGCGCGGCGGGCGGCGTTCGAGCGCCACGTCGCTGAAATTTGCGTGGACGCAGCGCGGAGCGGACAGGTGCCCCCGGCTCCGGGCCGTAGCCCCTGGCCCAGCCCAGACGGCGCTCCGGACTGGTAAGTTCGGGCACCCCATGTCCGTCCGGGTGCTGCTGATTGACGATGACCGCCGGCTCCAGGAACTGCTCAAGACGTTCCTGGAGCAAAATGGCGTTTCGGTGGTGGCCGCTGGGGATGGGGCCGTGGGGCTACAGCTGCTCCAGTCCGGTACGTTTGATGCCGTTCTCCTGGACGTGATGATGCCCGGCATGGACGGCCTGGAAGTCGTCCGACGCATCCGCAGCAAGAGCAGCGTGCCGGTGCTGATGCTCACCGCTCGGGGCGATGAGACGGACCGTGTGGTGGGTCTAGAAATCGGCGCCGATGACTACGTCCCGAAGCCCTTCAGTCCGCGCGAGTTGCTGGCTCGGCTCCGCGCCGTGCTGAGGCGAAGCAAGCCAGAAGCCATCGCTGAGCGCTTGGCAGTGGGGGACGTCAGCGCCGACGTCGGCACCCGGGAGGTCCAGGTGGCCGGGCAGGCGGTTGAGCTAACGGGCATCGAGTTCGACATTCTCATTGCCCTCATGCGCCGTCCGGGGCGGGTGGTTCCCCGGGATGCCCTGCTGGCCGAGGCCGGCCGTTCCGACGTGGTGGTGGGCGAGCGCACCGTGGACGTCCACATCTCGCACCTGCGCGCGAAGCTGGGCGATGACCCGCGTTCCCCTCGCCGCATCAAGACAGTCCGCGGCGTCGGCTACGTGCTCGCGCGGGAAGCCTGAAACCTCTCCGTGCGCCGGCACCACCACTCTCCTTGGGAAGGCCACCACCGGCACTGGCATGGCCGGATGCGCCTCCAGCGGCGGCTTTTCCTCTGGTTTGGCGCGTCCATTTTCGCGACCGGCCTGGTGGTGACACTGGTGTTTTCCGGCCTGTGGCGCTTCGAGGGGACACGCAGCCGGCTCCAGGGCCCGGTCGAGCTTCTCTCCTGGCAAGCTGCCCAGGTGTGGGAAAGCCCGGAGGAACGGGCGGCTTGGGCAGCGCACCTCGCCGACGGGCTGCGCTGGTCGGTGCGCTTGGAGGATGCGAACCACGAAGGCCTGGCCAGCTATGGGCCTCGCTTCGTCCGTAGCGACATTGTGGCGCCGGTGGAACGGGATGGCGCGCTGGTGGGCTACGTGCGCGTCGACACCGGCCATCCCCGTCAGTGGTGGCCACTGCTTCTGGTCCTCTTCCTCATCTTCGGCATGCTGTGGGCAGCGGCGGGCCGTGTCGCCCGCGGCATTGCGCGTCCGGTGGCCGAGCTCACCCGGGTGGCGCGGGCGCTGGGCGAGGGGCGTCTGTCCACCCGCGCCGAGGTGCGCGGCAAGGGTGAAATCCGCGAGCTAGCCAACGTGATGAACGAGATGGCCGGCCGCATCGAGCGCCAGCTGCGGGACCAGCGAGAGCTGTTGGCCGGCGTTTCCCACGAGTTGCGCACGCCGCTTTCCCGGGTGCGGCTGCTCCTCGAACTCGGCCGGAGTGGAGTCGAATTCTCTCGCACGCTGGATGAAGTGGAAGGCGAAGTGTTGGAGATGGACCGACTGGTGGGGGAGTTGCTGGCCAGCGCCAGGATGGACTTTGCCGCCGTTAGCCGGGTGATGCTGGACGGCCGGGACGTGGCGGCGCGCGCGCTGGAGCGCGCCGGGCTCCCGCCGACACTTCTCCGCGTTGAGGCCGTGAGGCGGAACTTCCAGGGAGACCCCACCCTCCTCGGACGCGCGCTGGCGAACCTCCTAGAAAACGCCACCCGCCACGGAGGGGGTGTGACCGCCCTTCACCTGACGGAGGAGGCTAGCTCTCTCGTCTTCTCCGTCGAGGACAAAGGCCCCGGTTTCGCGGTGGCCGAGCAGGCAGCGCTGTTTCAACCCTTTCGGCGGGGAACGACGTCCAAGCAAGGGGAGCAAGCCGGACTCGGGCTGGGATTGGCGCTGGTGCGGCGCATCGCCGAGGCGCACGGGGGCGAGGCCTTTGCGGAAAATCGCCCCGAAGGTGGCGCGCGCGTGGGCTTCCGCGTGGCTCTGTAAGCCGACAAAAGCGCGGCGCCTCGGCCGCAGCTCCGCCAGGGAGAGACAAACGCCCTTCGGGCGTGGCAGCCCGCGCGCCGCCGGGCTAGAGAGCGAAGCCGTGGCCGCTCCGCTGCACGACAAGGCGCTCGCCAGTCGCGTCGAGGCTTTCCTGCAAGGCGCCCGGGGCAAGGACGTCCAGGTGCTGGCGATGGCCCCTCTGGCCGGCGGCGCCTGCCAGGACATGCACCGAGTGGAGCTCTCCACCGCCCGCGGCCCGATGCGCCTGGTTCTGCGCAGCGACGCCCGCCTGCCGCTGCCGGCTAGCCTTGGCAGGCGCGAGGAGTTTGCAGTGGTGGAGGCGGCGCGCGCCGCCGATGTTCCCACCCCGGCCGTCCACCACCTGACTGAGGGTCTGGTCCGCCCCGGCGCCTGGGCCTACTTCATGGATTGGGTTGACGGAGAGGCCATTGGCCGCCGGGTGGTGAAGGCACCCGAGCTGGTTCGCGCCCGCGAGCGCCTTCCCGAGGAATTGGCGTGGGCGCTGGCCCGGGTGCACAGCATTCGCCCCGGCAGCGCTCCTGCCCTCCCTCTGCGGCAGGTGGCTGACGGCCCAGTGCTGGGCGGCCTCCGCTTCGTCCGGGGGATGCTGGACGGACTTCAGGAGCCGCACCCGGCACTGGAGTACGCCTTTGGCTGGCTGGTCGCGCACGCTCCAGAGCAGGCCTCGACGTGCTTGCTGCATGGAGATTTCCGCACAGGAAATTTCCTCGTCACCACCGAGGGCCTGGCGGCCGTCCTGGACTGGGAATTCGCGCGGTGGGGAACGCCGGCCGAGGACATCGGCTGGTTGTGTGTGCGCGATTGGCGATTCGGCCAAAACGCCTTGCCGGCGGGGGGGCTAGCGACCCGGGAGGCCTTCGTCGAGGCCTATGCGCGTGCCAGCGGAACCCAGCTCGACCTGCGGATGGTGCACTGGTGGGAAGTGATGGGAAATGTGCGCTGGGCGGCCGGCAGCGCGCACCAAGGCGAGCGCTACTTGTCCGGCGAGGAGTCTGACTTGGAATACGTCGCCATCGCTCGCCGGGCTCCGGAAATGGAGTGGGAGGCGCTGCGCCTGCTGGAGCAGGAAAGGTAAGCAAGCCATGCAAGAGCGTCCCTCCCCCCGCGCAGTCCTGGAAGCGCTCTCGCGCTTTCTGCTCGAAGAGGTGCAGCCGGCGCTCGCCGACAAGCGGCTCGCATTTCGGGTCCTCATCGCTGCGCATCTTGCCGCCACCCTTGCCGCCGAGCTAGAGGCGCGCCGACCCCACGCCGAAGCGGAGCTGCGTCGGCTGCGTGCCCTCCTCCCCGAGCTTCCGGTTGTCTCGGCTGAAACGGCGACAGAGCTGCGCGCCCTCAACGCGGCACTGGCGGAGCGCCTCCGTCGCGGGGAGCACCCGTCAGACGACGCCGGCCTGCGGGCTCACCTGCGTACAACGCTCGCCGACGCGCTCGGCGTGCTCAGTCCGCGCTTTGACACCTCACCGGACATCGAGGGCTAACCATGGACTTCGCACTCCCCGCTGAGCTCGCTGCCCTGCGACAGGAAATCCGGACCTTCATGGAGGCTCGCGTCCTGCCCAAGGAGAACGACGTCATCCAAGAGGATGCGGCTGGAGGGGACGCCTCACTCAAGGCGCTGCAGCAGCAGGCCCGTCAGGCGGGACTCTTCGTCCCACACCTGCCGGCGGAATATGGGGGCCGAGGGCTTGGCATCCTCGGGATGTGCACGCTTTTTCGAGAGATGGGCCGCTCTCCGGTCGGTGCCCGCGTTTTCAACTGTGACGCTCCGGACCAGGGGAACATGGACTTGCTGCTTCACCAGGCCAATGCCGCGCTCCGAGAACGTTGGCTAAGTCCTCTGGCCAGCGCGGAGATAACGTCCGCGTTTTGTATGACGGAGCCGGCGCCCGGCGCCGGCGCCGACCCCTCCAACCTCCGGACGCGGGCGGTGCGCGACGGCAACACTTGGCGCATCGACGGGCACAAGTGGTACTCCACCGGCGGCGGGCGCGCTTCCTTCCTCATCGTCATGGCGCGCACCTCGGACGACCCGCGAACCGGGGCCACCCTCTTCATCGTCGAGCGCAGCGCGCCCGGAGTGACCCACGTACGCGACATCCGGACGCTGGGGCCGGACCTGTTGGCCCACCGCGAGGCGGAGTTTCACTTCGAGGGCGTGCAGGTGACCGAGGAGGCCATCCTCGGTCAGCTGGGGGAGGGCTTTGCGCTGGCTCAGGCGCGCCTCATCCCGGCGCGGCTGACCCACTGCATGCGCTGGCTCGGACTTGCTGACCGCACGCTGGAGTTGTGCAAGGCCTACCTCACCACCCGGGTCAGCTTCGGAAAGCTCCTGGCCCAACACCAGGCGATGCAGGCCATGCTTTTCGACGGCGCCACCGCGGTCCATGCCGGCAACCTCATGACCTGGCACTGCGCGTGGCTCCTGGCCCAGGGGCGGACCAAGGAGGCCCGGCCCTATGCGTCCATTGCCAAGACGCACGTCGCGCGCACGCTGTGCAAGGTGCTGGACGACGCCATTCAAATGCATGGTGCGCTTGGCTACAGCGAGGACGTGCCCTTCGCCCTGTGGTACCGAAGTGCCCGCGCCGCGCGAATTGCCGACGGGCCGGACGAGGTGCACCTCGGGGTGGTGGCGCGCGACTACCTCACCGGCAAGCTGCCGTTGTTGGTGTAGCGCCGAAGCGCAGGGCTTAGCGCTTGGGTGGACCTCCGCCGCCGGGCTCCTCGTCGATGAGGTCCGCATCGACCAGCGGCATCTCCGAGGTCGAGCCGGTGCGCGGGGGCTCCTTCGCAGTGAGTAGCTCGAAGGGCTCGTTTTCGGGCGCGGCAACGTCCGGAGCGACGGACGCTGCGGCCGCAGCGGCGACGCTAGGCAGCGCTGCCGAGGCACGGAGGGTTCGGGCCTGCCGGACCAGGTCCGCGGCGAAAACGGTGCTCGAAACCTGAAAGCCCGCCCGGACCACCACCACCAGCTGTCCCACCAACAGTGCAAGCAGCGCCAGCGCGGTGTTCCCCTCCGGAAGGGCTGCCTGCAGGCGCATCACCCACAGCACCGTGCACACCTCGGCCACACCGAGCAGGGTGTACGCCGCCCAGGCGCCGGGGGAGCGAACCACCAGCCAAAATGCCCGCCAGACGGCCTGGTGCGTCTGGGCCAATTCTTCGACCAGCACCAGGACGCGCGAGGCGTCCAACGTCAGTCTCCACAGCGCAAAGAGAACAGCCAGCAGGCCCAAATGGGCCACCGCCCAACTGCCGAGGGGGCGCTCCAATAGCCACGCCGTCCACGGCACCGTAAACACCGAATCCCGGTGCGCTGCATGCAGAAGCGCACCGGTGGCGGCAGCGACGGCGCCACAGGCCAAAAGCAGGGGAAGGCTGACCAGCAGAGTCCGGACCACCCGGCCAAACATCCGAGCGCTTTCCACGGTGAAGTCCACCAGACGAAAAGCGTCCACCGTCCAGGCGCGCCACACCACGCCGCCGGTTGCCAGCAGCGTCAGGGACAGTGCCACCAACAGGGTCACGCTGGAGGTTCCCAGCCTGGCCAGGCTCAGCGGACGGAGCGGGCCGTCCCCCGGAGGAAAGGCCTGACGCATACCGAACAGCAACTCCATGGAGCGCAGGGGCCTTCCCTCTGCCAGAGGCGCATGGCTGTAAAACCTCCACAGCACCCCGAGGTCCGGGGCGACAGCGATGAGGGCGCAGACCAGCGTCACACAGAGGAGGACGAGCAGCGTCTGCCAGTCAGAAAAGCCTTTGCGCAGGGCGGCGAGAACGGCGCGGAGCGTCCGCAAGGGTGAGGGGCCTTTCTAGAGGAACGCAGCGAGGAGGGCGGTGCACAGCTGGCCGAGATACAGAAGAAAGCCGGTCAGGGCGGTTGGCGCCTGGGGTGTCAAGCGGGTGGAACGGGCATTGTTGAGGGGGGCGGCATCGAGAAGGTTCACGCCGGCCGGGTCGACGCGCGCTTCGCGAACGCGCCCTCCCTTGCCGGTCCGGAGGTAGCTGTAGGTGGCCCACGTGTTTTTCCCGTCCCACGTTTCATCCACCACCGAGCCATCTTCGAATGTCACCCGGACGGTGGCCGGAATCGCCAGGGGTGCCCGTTGCTCCACCGTCACCGCGCAGCGGACCGGCGCCGTGTCCGGTGACGCGGGCTCTCTCCATGAACGCGTCACCGGCGCGCCCTTCGCGTCGTCGAAGGCGCCAGCTGCCGTCTCGGCTTCCGTCGCGCAAGAGATACTGGCGACGGCCAAGTCCAAGCCCTCGGTGCTGTGGAAAAATTGCTGCTCAAAGCCGGTCAAGTCCCGTCCGGAGACTTCCTGCGCCACGGCGAAGAAGTCGGCAGTCGCCGGGTGCCTGAAGGCCCACCGCTGGGCGTAGGTGCGAAGCACGTTGGCAAACACCTGCGGCCCCAACGTCAGCTCCAGCTGCCGGAGGGCGAGCTCCGGGCGGCGGTAGGAGTTCTCGTCGTAGTCGAAGAACGTGCGGTACTTCCAAGCGTCGCGCACGATGGGGGAGTCATAGCGCCGGGCAGCCGAGGGCCCAACCCAGCTCCACTCCGAGATGTTGGTTTGCACAAGTGGCCCCAGCAGTGCGCGAAGGGGCTGGCCTAGGAAGTCGGCCAGATTCCACCGGATGCCTTCGGCGTCCATCAGTTTCGCCGTGCCGTAGCTGTTGACGCCTTCGTCGAGCCAGGCCTCCTCAAACTCGTTGGAGGCAACCAGACCCATCCAGTAGCCGTGGCCAAACTCGTGAGCAGTCACCTTCCAGAGACCCGTGTCCTTTCCTACGCTCGGGTCGCGACGGCTCAGCGCTGTGAAGAACGTTGGGTATTCCATTCCGGCCGTCGGAAGTGCGTGCTCGGTGTTGGGGGGAGCCACCGCGGTGACGTGCGGGTAGGGGTAGGGGTACCACCAGCGGCCGTAATGGCTGAGGGAGGACTTGAGTGCCGCGAGCATTTGGTTGGCGGTCGCCCGGTAGGGCGGCTCCACCACGGCAGAGAGCGCCACCTCGGGCAGTCCATCCTCCCGAAAGACGTCCTTCACCTCGATGAACTTGGGATTGGCAGTCCAAGCGAAGTCCTGGACGTCGTCCTGGTGGAAACGGGAGGTGACGGTGCCGTCGGCATTCTCCGTGCGGCCGGTCCGGACGCCGGTCGCGCCGACGAAGAATTTGGCAGGCACCGTGAGGGAGACGTCATAGGTCCCGAAGTCGGCGTAAAATTCGCTGTTGGAGTGGTACTGGTGAGCGTTCCACTGCGGCTGATTGACGCCCCGGGTGGGAGGCGCCTCGAGGACAGCCAACTTCGGGAACCACTGGCCGAAGAGGTAGTAATCGCCACTGTAGCCAGCCCTGGCCACCGCGCGTGGCACGCGGGCTAGCCACTCCAGCTCGAAGCTGAGCGTGCCCCCGGGTGGGACGGGCTGTGGCAACGCAAGGGTGAAAACCGTTTGGTCATCGGTGTTCTCGTCGTCGGGGTGCTGCCAGCGCAACGAGGGCAAGAGGTCCGTCCCGTCGGGTAGGGCGGCGCGCACCACCCGTATCCACCCCCACTCGTCGGGCTTCCGCGTCGGGTAACGGCCCCGGCCAGGCGATTCGTCACGAAAGCCCTGCTTCTCCTCGGCGTCGCGGTAGAACGTCGACTTGGCATTCTTGAAGGCGTTCCAGTATGCGTGAAACCACAGCGTCGACTGGGGCTCGGCACTCCGGTTGACCCAGGTCACCGTCTCGTGGCCAGTCAGCTGGCGGGTCTCGGGCTGAAGGTGCGACTCGATGACGTAGGAGGCGGTGCGCTCACTCAACGGCTGGCCAATGGCCTTCCCTTCGGCGTCGAAGCGGGCAGGCGCAGGCGTGGCAGTGCAGAGGACAGCCAGGACGGCAGCGGAGAACACGGGCATGGCGGAGGCGCCACATTGCCCGCTTGTCAGACTTCTCGCAAAATGAAGTTGTGCCTAAAGCCCTGGGGGCGGTAGTTGCTTGCCGTCCGTGGAAAGGCCCGGCACGGCGAGAAGCCGGCGCACCACCTGGGACATTCGCCCCTCGTCACCGTCCTTGACGTCGAGGATGAAGCTCACCTCCTCGTGGCGGCTGGCTGGAGCCACCAGAAGCAGGGGGCGAGGGACGCGCTCCAATGGATTCACCAGGGCGCGCAATCCGGCATTCCACTCTCGGGCCACCTCCTCGAGCGGAACTTCCTCAACGCGTAGGCGGTAGGCAACCCCCGGCCCCGGCCCGTCTTCGAGGAGAATGCGGCCCTCCAAGGCGAGGCCTGCGCGACGGAGGGCGTTCCTCTGCTCGGGGGTGAGGAAGCTGTCCGACTCCAGGGCGGACGTGTCGCCGCCGAGCGTGTCCACCAGCTTGGTGCGCGATGCCCGGTTGGTCGGCGCTCGCGTGAAGCCTGTCCAAGCGTCCAGGAGGGACTTGGTTCGTACCTGTTGCGCCCGGCTCTCCTGGCTGGCCCGGGTCTGCTGCTCCGGCGTGAGCAACCCCCGCTGCTGGGCGATGGCGATGGCTTCCGGGAGGTCGGCCGCGGTCCCCGTCCGTAACGGGTCGAGGGTGAGGAGGACGAGAAGGGCTTCCGGCTCATCGGCCAGGCGCACCCCGGGCACGGCACGCAACAGAAAGGTGCCAACCTCGGTGGGCCGCTCAATGTGCACCGAGCCGCCGTGCCATACCCGCGTGCGCACCGCAGCCGGGGCGTGACTCCACGGCAGCCATTGCGCAAACGCTTGGCCGGCTACCACCCGCGGCGTCGAGTGGTCCAACAGCGCCACCGCATCGACCCCGTCCGCCGCTGAGATGCGTGTGACGAGCGTGCAGGTTTCTTCCGCGACGCAGGCCGTCCGCACCGGGGGGCCCTGTGGCGCGCCGGTGGCGCTCCGCGCGGGCAGCAACAGCGCCGCCCAGCCGACGAACAGCAAGCGCAAGACGGGCGCTCTTAGGACTTTCATGTCGTCCAACTCGGGCCGGGATTCTAGCTCAGCGGCGGGCCACCTCGGGGGCCACCGCGGCGGGCGGTGCCTCATGCGGCAGCGCCGTTGCTCTCTTGGGGCGGAGCACCACCGCGACGCTGGCCAGGATGAGGGGCGTGGCCAGCAGCGCGACCGGGGGGATGGCCTCGCCGCCGAGGAAGGCGCCCAGCAGCATCGCCACCACCGGGTTGATGTAGGCATAGCTGCTGGCGACGGCGGGCCGAACCCGCGCCAGCAGGTAGAGGTAGGCGCTGTAGCCCACCAGCGAGCCGAAGACGATGAGGTACGCCAGCGCCCCCACCGAGCGGGCGGAGGGCGACGCGACGAAGTGCTCCTGCCGGACCAAGCTGATGCAGAAGAGGACAGCGCCGCCGCATAGCATTTGCGTGGCCGCGGACATGGGTCCGGTGGGGAGCTCGAGCCGCCGGCTCCACAGCGAGCCGAAGGCCCAAGAGGCCGAAGCCAAGAGCAGCGCCAGCGTGCCGGCCGGGTTTCCGTGCAGGTCGCTGCCGAGGTTGAGGAGGAGGATGCCGAGAGCGCCCAGCAGAAGGGCTGCCCAATCGCCAGCCGAGGGCCACTTGCCGAAGACGCCCGAGAAGAAGGCCATCCACAAGGGCATGGCGGACACCACCAGCGCGGCCAGCCCGGAGCCCACCGTTTGCTCGGCATAGGCCACCCCGCCGTTTCCAAACGCCAGCAATAGGGCGCCCACGCCGAGGCAGTTGCGCCATTGCACGGGAGTGGGAAGTGGGACCCCGCGCGCCCGGGCCACCAAGAAAAGCGCCGCGCCAGCCACCAAGAAGCGGATGGCCCCCATCCGAAACGTCGGGAAGCCCTCGAGTGCCACCTTCATCGCCAGGTAGGTGGAGCCCCAGACGACGTAGAGCAGGAAGAGCGCGAGTGCGATGCCCCAGCGCAAGGTCGGCGGGACGGGCGGGTGGCTTCGCATGGAGGCTCCGGCAGCGGTGACCGACGGCTCGGTCCTCGGCACCATGTGCGCTGCTGACTTCACCCGGCCTCCCGCTCCCTGCTTTCAAACGCAATTAGCGGCTCCGAGGCGCCACTTCTAGCCGGCCTGGCGTGTTCCGCGTTCGGGCCAAGGCCGGTGTGCTCCTAGAGGCTGCTCGGGAAGGCGACGCTGGATGGAGATTGCCCGGCCCCCTCGGTCGGTGCTTGTCTCCAGGCCCGCCATCATGCCCCGGACGAACGCGAGCGACGCTGAGACCGAGCGCCTGGAGGAGGAGGCCCAGCGTCGGAAGAATTGGAAGCGGTGGGGCCCCTACCTCTCTGAACGCCAATGGGGCACGGTCCGCGAGGATTACTCGCCGGATGGGACAGCGTGGGACTCCTTTCCCCACGACCACGCGCGCTCGCGTGCTTACCGCTGGGGCGAGGACGGGCTGCTTGGCCTCACCGACCGCGAATGCCGTCTCTGCTTCGCCCCGGCGCTGTGGAACGAGAAGGACCCCATCCTCAAGGAACGCTTCTTCGGACTCACCAACTCCGAGGGCAACCACGGCGAGGACGTGAAGGAGTTGTATTGGTACCTGGACGCCACTCCCACCGCCAGCTACCTCAAGGCGCTCTACAAGTACCCCCACGGCCCCTTCCCCTACGCCATTCTGGTGGAAGAAAACCGGCGGCGCGGCCACGCGCTTCCTGAGTACGACCCGCTCGACACCGGCGCCTTTGACGAGGACCGCTACTTCGACGTCCTGGTGGAGTACGCCAAGGCCTCTCCGGACGACATCTACATCCGCATCACCGCCACCAACCGGGGACTGGAGCGAGCGCCGCTGCACCTGCTTCCAACATTGTGGTTTCGCAACACCTGGGCTTGGGGCCGCTCCGGCGAGGGGTACTGGGCTCCTGGCCGAATTCAGGCCAGGGATGGATACCTGTTGGCCCAGCACTCCTCCCTCGGGTTGATGCGGCTGGAAGCGGCACCCAGCCCCAACGGCCCGGCGCCGACCTTTCTCTTCTGCGACAACGAGACGAACACCGAGCGCCTGTACCGCGCCCCCGGACGGAGCCGCTGGCCCAAAGACAGCTTTCATGCCTACCTGGTGGAGGGGCGCCACGACGCGGTGAAGCCGAGCCTGGTCGGGACCAAGGCCGCGGCGCACTATGCCTTTCAACTGGACGCGGGCGAATCGGTCCAGGTCCGTCTGCGGCTGAGCAACGTCGACTTGGGGGTGCTTGCGGATTTCGGGCGCACCTTCGACACGGTGTTTTCTCAGCGCATCAACGAGGCAGACGCCTTCTACGCCCAGCGGTTGCCCGAAACAGCCACTGCCGACGAGCGCCAGGTGTCGCGGCTGGCCTACGCCGGGCTGATTTGGAACAAGCAATTCTACGGCTACGTGGTGAAGGCCTGGCTGGAAGGCGACCCGACCGGCTCGCCGCCGGCTCCCAGGCGCGCCGAAGCGCGAAACCAGGACTGGAAGCACCTCTACAACCGCGACGTGATTTCCATGCCGGACAAGTGGGAGTACCCGTGGTTCGCCGCCTGGGACCTCGCCTTCCACATGCTGCCCTTCGCCAACATTGACCCGGTGTTCGCCAAGGAGCAGCTCCAGCTCTTCCTCCGGGAATGGTACATGCACCCAAGCGGCCAGGTCCCGGCCTACGAATGGGCCTTCGAAGACGTCAACCCTCCAGTCCACGCCTGGGCCTGCTGGCGGGTTTACAAGAAGAGTGCCCCACGCGGGTCGCGAGACCCGCTCTTCTTGCGGCGCGTCTTTCCCAAATTACTTCTCAACTTCACTTGGTGGGTCAACCGCAAGGACGTGGCCGGCAAGAATCTCTTCGGCGGCGGCTTTCTCGGCCTCGACAACGTCGGAGTCTTCGACCGAAACCGCCCGCTGCCCGACGGGCTCCAGCTGGCTCAGGCCGATGGCACCGCGTGGATGGCGTTCTACTGCACCACCATGCTCTCCATTTCTCTGGAACTGGCGGTGGAGGACCCAGCCTACGAAGACATCGCCAGCAAATTCTTCGAGCACTTCGTCACCATCGTCGACGCGATGAATTCCGGCAAAAGCGGGCTGTGGGACGAGCAGGATGGCTTCTACTACGACAAAATCATCACTCCCGAAGGGGAAATGCTTCCCTTGCGGCTGCGCTCGATGGTCGGTCTCATCCCGCTATTTGCCACGGAGATTCTCGAGGACCGCTTCCTACAGAAGCTCCCGGGCTTCGCCAAGCGCATGCACTGGTTCTTGGAGAACAAGCCGGAGTTGGCGAGCCACGTCTTCTACCGGCCGCCCAACCCCGGCCACCCCAGCGGTCGGCACCTGTTGGCGGTCGCGCCGCGCGAGCGAATGGAGCGCATCCTGCGCTACGTCTTCGACGAAGGGGAGCTGCTGTCACCCTACGGAATCCGCTCGCTCTCCAAAGTGTACCGCGAGCACCCCTACGTGATGGAGTCGCACGGGGCCTCGGCAGACGTGCGGTACGAGCCGGGAAATTCCGAGAGCGGAATGTTCGGGGGCAACTCCAACTGGCGCGGGCCGGTGTGGTTCCCGACCAACTATCTGCTGTTGGAAGCCCTCGAGCGCTACCACCACTTTTACGGCGATGAGTTCCGCATCGAGTTTCCGACCGGCACCGGCAACCTGCGTACCTTGAGAGAGACTGCCCACCTCATCGCCGAACGATTGTGTGCGCTCTTTCTCCCCGACGCCGACGGACGGCGGCCGTTGAATGGCGAGGAGCACCGCTACCAGCGGGACCCCCATTTCCGCCAGTTGGTGACCTTTTACGAATTTTTCCACGCCGAAACCGGACAGGGCCTGGGAGCTGCGCACCAAACGGGGTGGACCGCCCTGGTGGTTGACATGCTGCTCGACGTCATCCAGGGCCGGCTGCGGACGGCGCTGGCCCCCTAGCGAAAGCGCATCTCGACGAGCTGCTCCACAGACAGCCCAGTGGCGTGCTCGACTTCCAGGGGTGTCACCGCGCCGCAGGCCAGGGCTCGGCGGAAGGTATTCAGCAGCACCTGCGCGGTGGCCGCGTCGTCAAACATCACCCCCAGCCGGTTGGCTTGTGCAGCGCGGTCCAAGAAGGAACGCAAGCGGGCTCCCGCCGGTTCGAGCTCTGACTGAAAGAAGGCGAAAAGGGCGCCAAAGCGCGCTGGCAGCTGGGCCGGGTGCAGGTCCCACCCTTGGAAAACCCCGTCCTCCAGGGCCCGCTTGACGTCCTCTGCCGTGCGCCGCCACCCGGCATGCACTGCGCGGCGGTTTTCGGCCTGCGCTTCCTTACTCAGGTTTTCGCCACGGTGCGGCGCCACGGGGAGGACGGTGGTGGGGCCGTCCGAAACGGAGACGGACGTCCCGGAAGTTGCCAAGACGAGAAGGCGTCGGGCCAGGTCCAGCGCCGGGTGGGCCAGCGTGGTGCGAGCCCCGGTGATGCCGAGCGACGCACTCAAGTCATACGGGCCGAGGTGAAGAGAACGGCAACGGGCGCCGGCGGCGGCCAGCAGCCGAGGCACCCCCACCACCCCATCCGGAGCAATCAGCGCCTGCGGCGTTTCCACCAGCAATTCCAGCGCCACGCATCCATTCCGCCATCCGGCCCGGGCCTCCACCGCGGCCAGGGCATGCACCAGCAGGTGGACCTGCTCGGGCAGAGACACCTTGGGCAGGGTGACGGCGAAGCCAGGCGGGCAGCCCCCTGGCGCTGCTGCCTGAAACACCCGCTCCAAGGTGCGCAGTGCACGGCGCGCCGAGGTGGGGGAGGTGAAGGACTTGATGCGGATACCGACGAAGGGCGGCAGCGCTCCCGACCGGCCGGCCTCGGCGAAGGCTGCTCCCACCGCGTCGGCGTGAGCATCCTCCTCCGCGTCGGGGCGAACTCCGTAGCCATCTTCGAAGTCGACCCGGTAATCCTCCAACGGCTCGTGCTCGAGCTTCTCCACCACCCGGTTGCGCAGCTGGGTGGCAGCGTCGGGGGCAAGTGAGAGGCCGAGCGCCCAGGCAAAGGTGGTTCCGTCGGGCGCATAGGTGTCGAGAGCGGCCCGAGCAATCTCACGAATGCGGGCCAAGCTCCGCGCGGAAAACAGGTGCGCACCTCCGTACAGCACGTGCACCGGGCGGCGTCCCATGACAACCGAAGGCCTGAGGTGGTGAAGGCGCAACAGTCCCTGCTCGAGGCTTTCGAGTGCTGGGGCCAGCGCGTCGGCCAGCGGGGGGAAGGACATGCTCCGGGTGCCGCTTTCAACGGGCGTCATACTCCCCTTGGCCTCGCCGGTGCACCCTCCTCCGAAATGCCCCCACGCCAGGGGCCCCCCTTGGCCAGCGAAAGTGTCGCCGCCCCGTCACCGTCTGGTTGGCGTCCTTTCGTTGAGTGTCGCCACGGCCTCGCCTAGCGTCTGGCCCTTCCCATGGCGCACTACGACTTAATTGTCATCGGTTCGGGTCCCGCAGGAGAGAAGGGCGCCGCCCAGGCGGGGTACTTCAAGAAGAAGGTGGCGCTGATCGAGTGGCGGCCCGTTCTCGGCGGCGCTGGCGCCAATACCGGAACGCTGCCAAGCAAGACGCTTCGCGAGACTGCGCTCTACTTGTCCGGCTTCCGTCAGCGCGGACTGTTCGGCGTGGAGATGAACCTCTCCCACCGCGCCGGCGTCCGAGACCTCCTCTTCCGAGAGCGTGCCGTTTCCCAGGAGGAAAGCGTCCGGGTCCAGCAAAACATGCAGTCGCATGGCGTGGACGTCTTTCAGGGCAAGGGCCGACTGGTGGACCCGCACACGGTAGTCGTTCGCCGGCCCGGGTATGAGGAGAGGATGACCGGCGACGTGGTGCTGGTGGCCACCGGCTCGCGCCCCCTGCACCCGCCGCTGTTCCCCTTCGGAGCGACCGGCATCTACGACTCGGACACCATCCTTCAAATGGAGGAGGTCCCGCATTCGCTGGTGGTGGTGGGAGGCGGCGTCATTGGCTGCGAGTATGCGTGCACCTTCGCCGCGCTGGGCATCCCGGTGACGTTGGTTGAGCCGCGCTCGCCGCTGCTGAATTTTCTCGACAGCGAAATGTCGCAGCGGCTTCAGGACCGAATGAGTGACTTGGGTGTGCACTTCAGGATGCCCGACGCCGTCGAAGCGGTGGACGTCGAGGAGGGGCGCATCACCTTAGGGCTCAAGAGCGGCGAGTCGGTCCAGGCGGCCGCAGTGTTGGTCGCCATGGGGCGTGCCGCCAACAGCCGCAACCTCGGGTTGGAGGAGGCGGGGGTGGTCATAGCAGAGCGCGACCGAATCCAAGTCAACCAGCACTTCCAGACATCGGTGCCTCACATTTATGCCGCCGGTGACATCATTGGGTTTCCGGCCCTGGCTTCCACTGCCATGGAGCAGGCGCGCGTGGCGATGGCCCATGCCTTCTCGCTGTACGCCAAGGACGCCCTTGCGCCGACCTTGCCCTATGGCCTGTACACCATCCCCGAGCTGTCCATGGCGGGCGAGACTGAGGAGTCCCTGCAAAAGCTGGGGGTCCCTTACATTGTGGGCCGCGCCTCCTATGCCACCAACGCCCGCGGCCAAATCATCGGCGACGGGGGCGGCTTCTTGAAGCTCATCTTCCGCCGCGAGGACATGAAGCTCCTGGGCGTCCATGTGATGGGGGAGGCTGCCTCGGAGTTGGTGCACATTGGTTTGACCGCCATCCTGCTGGGCGGAACCGCGCAGCTCTTCATCGAGAGCTGCTACAACTACCCGACGCTGTCCGAGACGTACAAGTACGCCACCTACAACGCCCTCGCCCAGCGCGACCCAATTAGCTAGCCGGCGGCAGACCGTTCTTGGAGCATCTCTCCTTTTTGGGCCTGAGTTTGCTCTTTGCCTCGGCGGTGGGCGCCGGGGTGATGAACGCCATCGCCGGCGGGGGAACGCTTCTCACCTTTCCCTCGCTGCTGGCGGCCGGAGTTTCCCCAGTGATGGCCAACGCCACCAACGCCGTCGCGCTGGTACCAGGCTCGTTCACCTCGGGGCTGACCTTCCGGCGCGAGTTGGGGGAGCACAGCGCACGCTTGGTGACGTTTCTCATCGTCGCCAGTGTCCTCGGGGGTGGCGTGGGTGCTGCCCTGGTGGCGGTGGCTGGTGACGCACTGTTTCGTCGCCTGGTGCCGGGCCTCATCATCGGCTCGACCGTTCTGTTCATCCTCCAGGAGCCACTGCGGCTATGGCGCGAGCGCCGGGCAGCGGAGGGCCACGCCCCTGCCGCCCTTGCCGGACGCAGCATCTGGGGCGTCGCGGCAGTCCACTTCCTGGTGTCGGTGTACGGCGGCTTTTTTGGAGCTGGAATGGGCATCCTCATGTTGGCCGAGCTCGGACTTGCCGGGCTCACCAACATTCACCAGATGAACGCCCTGAAGAATTTTGGTGCCGCCTTCATCAACCTGACGGCCGCGTTGACGTTCATCGCCGCGGGACTGGTCTTCTGGCGGCTCGCCGCGCTGATGGCGGTCGGTGCCATTTTCGGAGGTTGGGCCGGAGCGCGACTGGCCCAGCGCATCGGCCAGAGACCGGTCCGCTGGGTGGTGGTCGTCATCGGCCTGGTCACTGGGGTGGCGACGCTGGTGCGCTAACAGGGCCTTGAGTTGGTGCAGTCGACGCGTGCGGAACCTTAGAGGTCCCCGCTGGGCAGGCCAGCAGGCAGCGCTTGCAGAACGGATGCCGGGGCGAGCGTCGGCAACTCGCCGGGGGGGCCGAGCGCGCCATGGGCCTCGGCCTCGCGGCGCAGCTCGCTGTTGCTCAACTCCTCTTGCCATTCCTTGGGGTTGGAGGGCCAGTCGAAGTCCTTGGGGACGTCTCCACCACCGAATTGATGAGGTCCCATCACGTCCGGGAAAAGGGGAGTCCACTTTCCAAGCTCATCCGGCTCGTGGGTGACGCGGGTGCGGTCCGAAGGAAGGCGAAAGGGAGGAGCCGGGGGGATGTCCATGGTGACGTTTGTACTTTGCGACAGCTCGAGGGCGTTAGGGAAGAGGGTAGAGTGCCGGGCGCGCCGATGGACCGTGCCCAGAATCTTGACCGGTTAAACGAACGCTTTGATGTCGCAATCATCGGCGGAGGCGCGACCGGCCTCGGGGCGGCGGTGGAAAGTGCTGCGCGAGGCTACCGCACGGTTCTCGTCGAGGCGCACGACTTCGCCAAAGGAACCTCAAGCCGCTCCACCAAGCTGGTTCATGGAGGGGTCCGGTACCTGGCGCAGGGCAACGTCGGCCTGGTCCGCGAGGCGCTGCGCGAACGCGGCCGCCTCCGGCGCAACGCGCCCCACCTGGTGGGGGACCTGGCCTTCATCGTCCCGGCCTATGCCTGGTGGTCGGGGCCGTACTACGGGGTGGGGCTCAAGCTCTATGACTTGCTCGCCGGGCGCTTTCGGCTGGGCAGCAGCCGCTCCCTCGACAAGGAAGCCGTCCTGGCGGCGCTCCCCACCCTGGAGCCGGAACAACTCAAGGGCGGCATCCTTTACGTGGATGGCCAATTCGACGACGCCCGGCTGGCGGTGACGCTGGCCCTCACCGCGAGCGACCTCGGCGCGACCCTCTTGAATCAGGCCCCGGTGACTGGTCTCCTCAAACGCGCCGGGCGGCTGGAAGGGGTGCAGGTCCTCGACGCCGAGTCCAAGCGTGCGCACACCATCCGCGCCTCGGTGGTGGTCAACGCCACCGGCGTCTTCGCCGACCGCATTCGCCGCCTGGACAATCCTGACGCCAGGCCCACCGTTTCTCCTTCTCAGGGCATCCATCTGGTGTTGCCCAACTCCTTTCTGCCTGGCACCCATGCCTTGGTGGTGCCGAGAACGGACGATGGACGGGTTCTCTTCGTTCTACCCTGGCACGGCCGGACGGTGGTCGGGACGACGGACACGCCAGTGAAGGAGGCGGTCGAGGAGCCCAAGCCGTTGGCGGAGGAAGTGGCGTTTCTCCTCGACCATGCCGCGCGGTACTTGGTGAAGGACCCGGGGCCGGCCGACGTGCTGTCGGTGTACGCCGGACTGCGCCCGCTCGTGCGGCCGCCGGATGAAGAGGGCGAGGGCACGGCCAATCTGTCACGCGACCACCATGTCTTCACCTCGCCCAGCGGCTTGGTGACGATTGTCGGCGGGAAGTGGACCACCTACCGAAAGATGGCCGAGGACGTCATCAAGCGAGCCGCGGAGGTGGCGGGACTGCCGGCGGTCCCGTCGCGGACTGCTGAGCTGCGGCTGCATGGCGCCCCCGAAGAGGCGACCCTCTCCGCGGTTGGCGTCCCCGCCGGGCCGCTGGCCAGCTATGGAACCGAAGCCTTGGCACTGCGGGCGCTGGCGACGCGTCAACCGGAGCTCGCCGGCTTACTGCACCCGCGGCTCCCCTATCTCCGGGCTGAGGTGGTCTGGGGAGCCCGGCACGAGATGGCCCGGACGGTGGACGACGTCCTCGCCCGCCGCACGCGCGCCCTTCTCTTGGACGCACGCGCTTCGGCGGAATGCGCGCCGCTGGTGGCGCAGCTGTTGGCGCGCGAGCTGGGGCGGGATGAGGCTTGGCAGAACAGCCAGGTGGCTGCTTACCGCACGCTGGCTGAGGCGGCGCTGCTTTAGCGCCTTCACGCCGACGCTGCTGGCAGCAGTGTTCGCCAGGCGATGAGCCAGCGTCCCTCGGTTCGCACCAGCACGTAGAGGTCGTGCCCAGCCTCCTCGGACCGCTGGCCGCCCATTTCCCAGTCCATCTCCCAGTGGAAGGAGGCCACGGCCGTGTCGCCGAAGACGTCGACGGACGGTTCCGTCTCCTCGTACCGCAGCACCAGCGCGGCGGAGAGAAACTCCTCGTAGGTGGCGACGCAGGCGGCACGGCCCTCCGCACGTTCGGTGAAGCCGGGGCGGACGAAGACGACCGACGGGTGCAACAGCACCCCGACGTCCACCGTCCGGCCAGACCGCCAGGCAGCGGTCAGCGCAGACAGCACGGCACGAATGGACTCAGCGTCAGGCATACGGTCTCCGGACACCAGGGCGTGCCAGCCCGCCCGCACTCCCAGTCAAGAGGTCGTCCTCTCTAAGACGTAGCCTAAGCGCGGGGAAGGCCAATCGGGAGTTTGCCTACGTTCCCGTCACCAGCCGGGCGACCCACAAGCCCAGAAGCCCGGCGATGAGGCAGCCGAGGAGGGTCTCGGCGACGTTGAACCCCGCGGCCAGCCACAGCTTCTGCTGCAGCAGCACCAGCGTCTCGTAGTTGAAGGTTGAATAGGTGGTGAAGCCCCCCAGAAAGCCGGTGGTGAGAAAGAGTCGTAGGTTCACCGGGATGGAGGTGGTCTGGAGGGCCACCCCCATCACCAGCGAGATGAAGAACGAGCCGAGCAGGTTGACCAGCAGCGTTCCGTACGGGAAAGCCGGGCCGAGCATGCGCGGGGCCCAACCGCCCACCCAGTAGCGGCCGGCCGAGCCTAGGGCGCCACCGAGCGCGACGAGAAGGTAGCGGGTGAAGAGCACTCTGGTGCGCGCCGCTAGTGCGGGCCCCCACTGTAGAGGTCGATGACCCGGGAGATGGCGTTTTGACACACCCGGCAGAAGGGTACGTCGTTGCGGAGGAACATGATGCAGTCCTCTTCGGGTCGATAGTAGCCGGTGGACTCGTACATCGCCCCCTCGAAGGCGCCGACCCGGTGGCTGTAGGTGTCGTGGTCGAGAAGCGCGCTGAATTCTTCCTTGGACTGTTGGAACAGCGCATCCATCTCCGTCTCCGGCCGCTCCTCGGCGCGAATCTTTTTGCGAATGGCCTGTAGCTCGCGGTCGCGTGCCTCGAACTGCTGCTTTTTCCAGGGCGTGGGGATGGGCGTGTCGGGTGTGACCAGCGCTCTCCATTTGAGTTTGGCCAATTCGCTCTCGGCGGTGACGTTGGGCTCCCACGGTTCAGGGCGCCCCTGCTGCGGCAGCAAGGTGCTTTGGCTGGTGAAGTACTCGTCGGCCAATCCGGCGAAGTGGTGGCCAAACTCGTGCACGAAGAGGTACGGAGCCCACCGGCTCTTGGCCGCCGCCGTTGCGTAGAGGCCAAAAATGCCGCCTCCGCCGTAGGTGTGAGAGTTGACGAGAATCTCGACGAAGTCGTACGGAGCAAAGGCAGCGACTTCGCGGAAGGAATGGTTGTCGAAGGTGAGGATGTACCGTTCGCTCCCGAAGGCGTCATAGGTGGCCCCCACCCGCGAGCGGCGGTGAACACCGGTCGACGGACGGGAGATGCCGGAGACGGCCGAAGGCGCACAGAGGCCCCAGACGTTGAAGTCACTTCGCCGCTCTTTAAACGGTGAGGTGGTGAACAGCACGGCCATCAACCGACGCGCGTCGCGCTCGAAGTCCACCCGCTCTGCGGACGTGTAGCCGTCGCACAGCATCAGTAAGTCCACTTTGGTCGAGGGCGGCCCATTCACCAGAAGGCGCATCAAGGGCCCGGGGGAGGGCGGCGGCGTCGCATCAATCTCCTTCGAATGGGGATCGACGCTGAAAGTCCAAACCTGGACGAAGGGCTTGGAGTCGGTCCGCTTTTTGACTGTCACCTCGACCTTGTTTGTCGGAAGTGGGAAGCGGAGAGACTCGGCGAACGTCCGCACCTGCTGCTTCGCCGCTGCGGTGTCTTCCCATTCGCCATAAATGCTGGAGTAACCGCGCGAGTACAGCAGTGCGCCAGTGGCCACATCGCGCACCTCAAAGAAGTAATTCCCCAGGCCGGTGTCGTCGAGTGGGCGGAGTGGGTTTCCCGGCCAGGGTGTCGGCTCAATCACCAAGCGCTCGAGGCTGAAGAGTTCCCGGGTGGCGTCGCCGGTGTGGAAGAAATCGACGCGCAGCGTCCGGACGCTTCCCGCGCCCGGCGAGGAGAGAACCAGGGACCACAGCAGCAGCTGGAGTGCCATCTCAGGACAACCCGACGAGGGAATGGCCCACCGCGCGCAAGGCGGCCGCCGCCCGAGGGAGGTGGTCTTCACGGACAAGAAGCAGGTCGGTGTCGAAGGTGGACAACACCAAGAGGCCGACGCCGGCGTCCCCAAGCGGAGTGGAGAGCGAGGCGATGACACCGGTCATCGCGAAGCTGAGCGGGCCCACCACCGCCAAGCACCGAAAGCCGCCCTCGGCGCGCACACCCTGCGGAACGGCCCGCTCGGCGCACACCACCGAGAGCTCATCCGGCGTCCGCGTCAACGACGTCAGGGCGCCCACGGCCCACTTGGGCAACGGCGCGTCGGCGTCGAGGCGGCACACCGCGAGTGTCTCGGGCAGCAGCTTCAAGGTGAGCGCGGAGGGCAGGCTCACCGGGGGCGACTGGTGACCCACAGGCCAACGATGGTCAGAAGGAAATAGGGTACCAGAATCGCCGCACCAGCATAGTCCTTGGCCATCCGCTGACCGAAGAAGATTGAGGTGATGGCCAGCGCAGCCAACGCCGTCCCCCAGAAGGCGATTTGCGCCTTGCCGAGCACCACCAACTCCAACAGGCCCACGCCATTGACGACGCCAGCCGAGACCTCGATGACGGTCAAGACGAGCAGCATCAGCGGGACGATGCCGGCCAGGGGGCTCTTGGCGAAGTGCGGCGCGAAGTAGCCGAGGTTGCCGCGCCAGTCCATCACTTTGTCCATTCCGGACTGGAGAAAAAGGATGGAGAGAAACAGCGAGATGAAGGCCTGAATCAACCACAGCGAGAAATGCGGGGAATCGGGCGCAGGCATGAGGTGCCTCCGTTCAGGGCGCCGGCAGCAGGAGTTTCCGGACCAGGGGGACCGGCAGCGGTCCTTGGGACAGAAAGGCGTCGTGGAACTGCTTGAGGGTTCCACCCTTCTGGGACTGGTAGTCCTTGCGGAGGTCGAGAATCATCAGCTTGCCGGCGGTGGCCGACCCATAGCTCGGCTCGTAGGTTCCCCGGCGCGCCTCGGCCTCCGCCACTTTCGGGCTTTGAAAGCAGTCCTGGACGAAGCGCTGGGCGCCCTGTTGCAACGTCATGCTGGTGGTGTGAAGGCCGATTCCCACCAGGTAGCGGCAGTCGCTGAGCAATGCCTCCTCGAGCTGAGCCAACCGGTACTTGGGATTGTCGTCGGCGAAACCCTCCTCGATGACCAGCTCCTCGGTGTAGTGGGCCCAGCCCTCCACGTTGGAGGTGGTGACCAGCAGCTTACGAACCTTGGTCGGAAGCTTGGGCGCCCACAGGAATTGGAGGAAGTGTCCCGGGTAGGCCTCGCGCACGTGGATGATGGGAAGCATCGAGCTGTTGAATTGTCGCAGGTGCTCTTCCAGGCGCTTGCTGTCCCAACTCAGCTCGGGCGGGGTGAGGTAATAAAAGGCCTGCCTGGCGCGAGTCTCATAGGGTCCGGGCACGTCCATCGAGGCAACGCTGCCAATCCGCAGAAAGAGCGGCGTCTCCTCCACCAGCGGACGGGCGTCTGAGGGAAAGCTGACAAGGTCCTTGCGCAGCACGAACTGCCGCACCTGCTCCAGTGTTTGCTGCGCGTAGGGGATGAGCTGGCGTGCGGTGGGGTGCTCGAGGCCAAGGCTGGCCAGTACCTGCTGCGGCGTGCGGTCCGAGTCAATCTCCTTGGCCGTCTCGATGAAGAGGAGCCGGTCGTGCTGCAGCTGGGCCTCCCCTTGTGCCAAGAGCTCCTCGAGGGAGGTGGTGATGAACTCGGCGTGCTTCAGCAGGGTGACGTAGGCACGGGGACCAATCGCCCAGCTGCCGTTGCTTTTGGGAAGCACCGTCTTGGACAGCCAATACTGGAGGTCCTGAGTGGCTGCGATGGCGCTGATGTTGGCGCGCTGAAAGTCCGCCCAGAGAATGGGGTCATTGCCTGCCGCCTCCTTGGCCCAGGCGGTAAGCGTGTCGGTGAGGTAAGCCTCGGTGTCACGCGCTTGGCCAATGGCGAGTTCGGTCCATTCCTTGGGCGGGTCCGTCACGTTGCCCCGGCCGGCGGCGTAGACGTCGGGGACTTTTTCCAGGCGGGCGACGATGGACTTCAGCCGCTCCTTGCGAGGAGCGAAGTTACGCCTCAGCAGCGGGTCGATGGCGCTGCCCGGGCGAGACGCATAGGTCATCGGGTTGCGCGCGGTGAAACGCAGCAGGTTCCAATCCAGCAACTCTGCGCGAATGCGTCCGTCGAGCGCCTCGAGGTCCACCAAGTCGTCGGGGCTGAGGGCGGTGCGTTCCGTCCAGAGCGTGGTGGCGCGGTTCAGCAGGTCCTCGAGTTCGGCCACCCGGGCCTCAATGCGGGCCTGCGTCCACGCTTCGAGTTGGTCGTCGTACTGGTGAATGCCGGCGTTGGTCGCCTCAACTGGGTTGAAGGTGAACTCTTCGGCGAAGAAGTCCTCCACCAACTTCGAGAAAGCGGAGCGGGCCTCCTCTGGACTCATGCCGCGGGTGGTGGCGCAGCCCGCCAGTGCCACCAGGGGAACGAGGAGGGGGGCCAAGCGGCGCATGTAGGTGACGGGAGATAGCACGCCGAGTGGCTAGCCGGCCGAAGTTCGCCCCGCCGTATGGCCCCCGTCGACTGGCAGCGTCACGCCGGTGACGAAGGCTGCCTCGTCCGAGGCCAGGTACAGACAGGCGTTGGCTACATCCTCCGCAGTCGCCAGTCGCCCAAGCGGGATGTCCTTGAGAAGGCGCGCCAGGCCCGCCTCGCGGCCCAGTCCCATGAGTTTGAGAAAGGCTTCCACCAGGGGAGTGTCGGTCCACACCGGGCAAATGGCATTGGCTCGGATGCCGAAACGCGCCCCCTCCAGCGCCAGCGTCTTCACCAGCTGAAGGACCGCCGCCTTGGAAGCGCCGTAGGCCCCGAGGCTGGGGGTTCCCTCCAGGCCGGCGACGCTCGACATGACCAGGAGGCTTCCCCCGCGCCGCTGCATGGCGCGAAAGGCGCACCGCGTGCTGAGGAAGACGCCGGTGAGGTTGACGGCCAGCACCCGCTCCCAGTCGCCCAGCGAGAGCGCGGCCAACGGGCCGGGTGCTCCGATGCCGGCGTTGGCGAGAGCGACGTCGAGTTGGCCCCAGCGCTGCAGTGCGGTGTCCACCGCCGCCTGGCAGTCCTCCTCGCGGGCGACGTCCAGCCGCTGGAAGAGGCCGTTGGCGCGGAGCTCGTCGGGGAAAGAGGCCAGCGTCTCGGCCCCGCCCACCTCGTCGATGTCGCCGAGGACAACACGGGCCCCTTCGCGGACGAAGCGGAGCGCGGCGGCACGGCCCAGACCAGAGCTGGCGCCGGTGATCAGTGCGACTTTCCCTGCCAGGCGGCCCATCGGTCGAACCTCCTTGCCTCTCCACGCGACACGCTAACCGATTTCGGCCGAAGGCCCCTGGCGCTCAAATGCGGCCGAGGTCATCCGCCGCGGCGACCCATTGCCCGTCGTGGAAACCTAGACTCGCTCGAAAATTGGCCCGCCACCAGGAGAGGCGGAAGTTGGCCCTCTCATCGGGCCGCGTTTCGATGGTGCCCTGCATCACCAACTTCCCATGCGTCAACCAGTCCACCCAGTCGTAGGACAGCACTCTCACCAGCAGGACCGCATCCCTTCCCGTTCGGGAGCAGTCGGGCATTGCGACGGCAAACATGCCCTTGTCGCGCAGTGCAGCCACCACGCCGACTTCGAAGTCAGACGCGGACGCGACTTCGACGCAGATGGGTGCCGCCAGCGCTTCCTCCGGTGGAAGGTAGAGGCGAACCGCCGCCCGGACGCCCTCCGCCAGGGCTGCTTCGGTGTCCGCCTCGGTCCCGGCGCCGGCATGGGCACAGCCGGCGACCAAGGCAATTCCGGACAGCAGCGCCAGGGTCCGGGCGACTCTCACCAAACTGAGACGCTGCCCGTTACCCGGGGCTCCGTCAATTGCCATCAGGGACGCTGGAAGCGGCTAGACCAGGACCACGGCGCCCGAGCGTCCGGGCGTCTCGGCCCGCAGCACCGCCCCCCGGACGTCGGACAGCGGGTAGGTCGAGTCGACGGCCGGCCGGAAGTCCCCCCGCTCGGCCCCGGCCAGGATGACCCCCACTGCGGTACGCACCCGCTCCGGAGGCACCTGTTGGAGCCAACGCACCAACCAAAAGCCTCGCAGCACCAGTTCCCTGAAGAGAAAGGGCCCAGGGTTCACCGGGACCGGACGGTCGTCCAACGCACCGAAGAGTAGAGACGTCCCCCCCAAGCGAAGCGCAGCCAGCACCTCAGCACCGGTCTCCCCGCCGACGGAATCGATGGCGGCGGTGGCACCCTTTCCGCCCGTCACCTCCCGCACGGCCGCCGCCAAGTCTTCGCCCGGAAGCACCACCACATGCGCGGCCCCGTTGCGCCGAAGCTCCTCGGCCTGCGTCTGGCGGCGCACCACGTTCACCACCACCAGCCCCCGGACTTTGGCGAACTCCAGCACAGCACGCCCGAGCTGGCTGCCGGCCGCAGTTTGGATGAGGACGTCGCCCGCCTGCAGACGGAGCACGTCGTCCAGCATGGCGACGATGCTCAGGTAGTTCACCCACAGCGCTCCAGCCTGCGCATCGCTGAGGCCTGGTGGGCTGGGCACCACCAGGGTGGCCGGCACCGACACCTGTTCGCGCCAGGTGCCTCGTCCGCCGGTGGCCCCCAGCAGGAGCGTCACCCGGGTCCCCGGCGACAGGCCAACCACGCCCGGGCCGACCGCATCCACCACCCCCGCCGCGTCGTTCCCCGGGGTGGCTGGAAGGGGCGGTGGCTTGCCGTACCGGCCCCGGACGTTCTGCAGGTCCGAGGGGTGGATGGCGCGCGCTGTCAGTCGAACGCGGACTTCGCCGGCGGCCGGCTCAGGAAGTTCCGCTTCCACCAGGTGCAGAACCTCGGCTGGCTCACCGAAGCGGTCGAACTGGACAATGCGCATTTAGAGCGTCGCGGCGCCCAGCACTGCGCGTTGGGAGGGCGTCGCGCGAAGTCGCGCGCGGAGCGCGTGCAGCAAGCTGTGCAGCTCCCAGCTGCCGGCAAAGCGGGTGCCGTTGATGAAGAAGGTGGGAGTGCCGTGGATGCCGCTGCGCACGCCTCCGTCCACCTCGTCTGCAACGCGGGGTTGGTAGACGCCCTCGCGCAACTCCTTGGTGAAGCGTGGGACGTCCAGGTGGAGCTCCTCCGCCATGGCGGCCGGGTCGCTGAGCACTCGCTCCAATTCACTGGAGAAGAGAAGCTGATAGGCCTCCCAGAAATGTCCCTGGGCGCCGGCGGCGAGCGCAGCCTGAGCTGCCTCCCCGGCCAACGGGTCTCGGTCCACCACCGGGAAGTGCCGAAACACGAAGCGCAGCTGGCCTCCCAGTCGCCTCAGAATGACGCCGATGGTGCCGAATGCATGCCGGCTGTACGGGCAGGCGTAGTCCCCATACTCCACCAGGGTGAGCTTGGCATGGGGGTTTCCGAGGGCGTAGTCCTCAGGCCCGACCGGAACCACCAGATTCGACGTCCGCCGTGTTTTCATCATCCGCTCCCGAGCCACGCAAGAAGATGCGCAGGCCCCCGGCAATTCGCCAGCGAGCACCGAGTGACTATCCGCGTTTCAGCCAGCCGCAAGTGACAGCTTCGTGACGAACACACGGGCCTGTAGCACCACGCAACCCGCGGAAAACTCAAAGCCTGGGGCAAGCTGGGACGCCTCTCCGCGAGGGGCACGGACGTGACGCAACAAATCATGAAGGGCTTGCGCATTCTGGTGGTGGATGACGAGCGAAACATCCGCTCGGCGCTTCGCGTCTGCCTCGAGCAGTCAGGTTGCGAAGTGGTGGAAGCATCGACGCCCGAGGCGGCCCTCGCGGCGCTGGCTCAGCGCCCTTTCGACATGGCCTTCGTAGACCTTCGCCTCGGACTGGGCAGCGGGCTGGAGTTGCTTCCCCAGCTGCTGGCGGAGGACGCGGGGCTGGACGTGGTGATGGTGACCGCCTACGCCACCTTCGACACGGCGGTGGAGGCCATTCAGCGCGGCGCTCGAGATTATCTGCCGAAGCCCTTTACCCCCGCGCAGATTCGGGCGGTGGTGATGCGGCTGGCGGAGCGACGCACGCTGCGCGCACGGCTGGAGGAGTTGGAAGGGCGGCTGGCGGAGACGGCGCCCGAGGCCTCGCTGGAGACGCACTCACCGGCGATGCAGGCGGTGCTGGGGCTGCTGCGCCGGGCGGCGCCGTCGGAGGCAGGGGTGCTGCTGCGGGGCGAGAGCGGGACCGGGAAAAGCGTGCTGGCTCGGGCGCTGCACGGCTTGTCTTCGCGCGCGGCTCGTCCCTTTGTCACCGTGAATTGCCCCACCCTGTCCGAGCAACTGCTGACCAGCGAGTTGTTTGGCCACGTGCGGGGCGCCTTTACCGGCGCGGTGCGCGACCAGCCCGGGCGGGTGGAGGCGGCCGAGGGGGGCACTCTCTTTCTCGACGAAGTCGGCGAGCTGGGGCCGACCGTCCAGGTCCAGCTGTTGCGGTTTCTGCAAGAGAAGCGCTTCGAGCGCCTCGGTGAGGGCCGCACGCGCGTCGCCGATGTGCGGGTGGTCGCGGCCACCAACCGCGAGTTGGAGGCGGACGTGCGCTCCGGCCGCTTTCGCGAGGACCTCCTCTACCGACTCAACGTGGTGGAGATTGCGCTTCCCCCACTCCGCCAGCGCGCGGAGGACATTCTTCCGCTGGCCCGGCGGCTCCTCGAGGCCCTGGCGCGGAACGCCAAGCGCCCGGGTGTCGCCTTTGCCCCGGAAACCGAGGCTGTCCTGCAAGGGTACGGCTGGCCGGGCAACATCCGCGAGCTGCGGAATGCCGTCGAACGGGCCCTCATCGTCTGGCCAGCGCAGCGGCTGGAGCCGGAGGCGCTACCGGAGCGCATCACTGCCGCCTCCAGTCGCACCCTGGCCCTCGGTGGGCCATACTCGCTCGACGCCATCGAGCGCGAACACACTCTACGGGTGCTCGCGGCCACGCCGACGCTGGAGGAAGCGGCCCGCGTTCTCGGCATCGACGCCAGCACCTTGTGGCGCCGGCGTAAGAAGTACGAGGGTGGGTAAGGCCGCCCGCTAGGTGGTCCCCGCGGCGCCTGCCGTCGTCGGGATGGCGAGCCAGAAGGTGCTGCCCTCCCCGGGTACGCTCTGGACCCCGACGGTACCGCCGTGGGCCTCGGCCACATCCTTGACGATGGACAGCCCGAGCCCGGCCCCTCCCCCGGGTCGGCCCGGGACGCGGAAGAAGCGGTCAAACACACGGGGCAAGTATTCCGCGGAGATGCCCTGGCCAGTGTCCTGAACGCTGAAGCGCACGCCGTCGTCGGTGCGAGCGGCCAGCAAGGTGACGCTTCCGCCACGCGCGGTGTGTCGGATGGCGTTGGACAGGAGGTTTTGAAGCGCCAGCGCCAGCCGCTCCCGGTCCGCCACCAGCGCCTCACTGCCCGGCTCGGCCCGTGCCTCGAGGTGCACCCCAGCCTGCTCGGCGGCGCTGCGGACGGCTGCCAGGGCCTGCTCGAGGAGGGGGACGACTTCCAGCGGAGCCGGGCTGAGCTCGAGCAGTCCAGCGCGAACCCGCGCCAAGTCCAGCAAGTCGTCGACAATGCGCTGCAGCCGCTCACAGTCCTCTCGGGCTGCGGTGAGCAAGTCGAGCTGTTTGTCCGTCACTGGGCCCACCGCCCCCTCGACGCACAGATGAATGGCCATCCGCAGACTGGTGAGGGGCGTTCGAAACTCATGAGCGACGGTTGCCACGAGGTCGTTCTTCAGTTCGTCGAAGCGGCGCAGCCGCGTCACGTCCTGCAGCACCACCGCCGCGCCAATCAGGCCGCCTTCCTCGCCCAGCACCGGCGAAGCCCGCGGCAGCAGCGCCAGTCCGCCCTCGGGCGAAGGGACCAACACCGCGTCGTCGAACCCCCTTGGGACGTAGGGGCCTCGCCCCGCTAAGACGTGGCTGCGGACGCGCTCCACCACCGCGCGCAGCTCGGGCGGCATCGGCGCCAGCGGTGCTTCGGCGTCCAGCCGCACACCGAGCGCGGATTCGGCAATGCGGTTGGCGTTGACCAGTGCACCATCTGTCCCGAAGACGAGCACGGCATCTGGCAAACTGTCGATGGCCGCCTGGGCGCTGGCCTGGGCCTGCAGCAGCTCGCCGAGGCTGCTCTGCCGGTAGTTGCGGAGGCTGTCGGCCATGGCATTGAAGTCGTCCGCCAGCTGGCCAATTTCTCCGCTGTCGTTGACCCGGACACGGGTGTCCAAGTCCCCTTGCCCCAGCCGGCGAACCGCCTGCCCGAGCACGGCCACCGGGCGCAGGGCTCGGCTCACCAGCGAGCCCGAAGCAAGCAGACCTGCCAGCAGGGCCGCCAGCACCGCGATGATGGTGATGGTGCGGGCAACCTCGCTCTTGTGGCGCAGCTGCTCGCTCTTCTGCACCATCGCGTCCTGGTTGATGGCGAGGATGGCGTCGGCGCTGTCTTTGACGCGCACGAAGCCCGAGGAGAGCGCCTGCAGGTATTGGGCGCGGCGCTGCTCGGTGGTGGGCAATTTCACAAAGGCGTCGAAAGCCCGCTCATAGTCGGCCCAATTCCCGCGCAGCGCATCGGCCGCCTCCTGCTCGCCCGGCTCAGTGATGTTTTGCAGTTCCGCCTGGAGCTCCGACTCAAACCGAGGGCGGTTTTCCGCCGCTTGGCGGAGGCCGCGTGCGTCTTCTCCGATGAGAAGGAAGAGAGCGGCGCTGTCGATGCGCTCGATGGCCTCCTTCATCCGTTGGGCGGCCAGCACGCTGCGGTAGTTGTCGGCGAGGACGCGGTCGCCGCTCTTTCCGAGGTCCGCCATGGTGATGACGGCCAGGGCCCCCACCAGCAGAAGGGCCAGCGCCAACGGCCCTTGCGCCAACAGCAGCCGGGTCCGCAGCGTCATGCGCGCGGCTCCGGAAAGGCCACCACCTGCACGTCCAAGTCGTTGGCGTCACGCACCAGCCGGAGGTCAGTGGTTAAGCCGAGCCACTTGCGCCAGCCGCCGGCTTGCGAGCGGCCGATGAGGACGAGCCCCACCCCGTGGCTATGCGCGAAGTCGAGCAGTGCCGGAACCGGGTCCTTGGCCCGCAGCCGCACCACCTCGGCCCCGGCTTCCCGCGCCTTCTCGATGTTGGCCAACAGGTGGCGCTGGGCCTCGGAGTCGATGAGGTTGGGCGCTTCGGCCGGGGTTTCCACGTACACCACGAACCAGTCCGTGTTGAGCCGGCCGGCGGCACGGGACCCGCGTCGCAGCAGGGCCGCCGCATGGGGTGGAAAGGAGGAGAGACACACCATCACCCGCCCGGCCACCGGGCGGGCCGCAGACTCGGTCGCTGGACGCCCAGCGGCGGCCGTCCGCTCGAGGCTCTCGGCCACTTCCCTGAGGGCCAGCTCCCGAAGCGTCACCAGGTTGTTGTGCTGGAAGAAGCCCTCCAAGGCCTGAGGGACTTTCTCTGCCTGGTAGATTTTCCCCGCCCGCAGCCGCTCCTGGAGGTCTTCCACGGCCAAGTCGAGGTTCACCACAATGTCTGCGAGTTGCAGAAACGAGTCGGGGATGGTCTCCCGCACCTCGACACCCACGGTGCGCTCCACCAAGTCGTTGAGCGATTCCAGATGCTGGACGTTGAATGCGCCGATGACGCTGATGCCGTTGCTGAGCAACTCCTGGACGTCCTGGTAGCGCTTGCGGTTCCGGCACACCGGGAGATTGGTGTGGGCCAGCTCGTCCACCACCGCCACCGCCGGCTTCCTGGCGAGGATGGCGTCGAGGTCCATCTCCTCGACTGTGACGCCACGGTAGGTGACCGACTTGCGGGGAATGACGGGAAGCCCCTCGATGAGGGCGGCCGTCTCGGCGCGCCCGTGCGCCTCCACGTAGCCGACCACCACGTCAATGCCCCGGACCAGAAGGTCGTGCGCCTCCTCGAGCATCCGGTAGGTCTTCCCCACGCCGGCGGCGAAGCCGATGTAGAGCTTGAGGCGACCCCGCTTCCCGCGCTCGAGGAGGGTGAGAAAGTCTTCAGGCCGTTGGCGGAGATACCCGAGGCGCGATGCGGGAAGAGCCATCGGCCAAGAAGGCTAGCGTTAGTGCGCGGCCGGCGCAGCCTGGGGTGCCGGGGGCGGCAGGCTGGGCTGGCCGAATTGCCGGTCGAGCGCCAGGTTGAGAACCAGCACGTTGACGCGTGGCTCGCCCAAGAAGCCAAACGTCCGTTCCTCGGCATGGGCGGCGACGACGGCCCGGACGCGATCCTCGCTCACCCCTCGGGCCGCTGCCACCCGGCTGATTTGCCATCGCGCTGCCTCGGGTGAGAGGTGTGGGTCGAGCCCGCTCGCCGATGCGGTGACCAACTCCGCTGGGACTGGTCGCGGCGCGCCGGGGTTCTCCGCTTCCAGTTTCCTCAGGGCATCGGCCGCTCCCTCCCGAAGCTTCTTGCTGGTCGGGCCGAGGTTGCTTCCGGACGAGGCGGTTGCGTCATAGCCCGTTCCGGCCGCCGACGGCCGGGGCTGGAAATAGCTCGGCGATGAGAAGCCTTGCGCCAACAGCTCCGAGCCCACCACCTGGCCGCGCTCATCGGTAAGCCAGCTGCCTTGGGCACGTGCGGGAAACAGCAACAGCGCGAGTCCGGTGGCGGCGAAGGGGTAGAGCACGCCGGTGACCACCAACGTGAGCAGCGTAACACGCAGTGCGACAGCGAAGAGGGAGGGCATAAGTTGCCTCAGACGAGGCCCAGCGCTTGGAGCGCCAGGTCGATGGCCTTGATACCGAAGAAGGGGACGACGATGCCGCCCGCGCCGTAGATGAGCAGCGAGCGTCTCAAAAGCGCCGCGGCTCCGATGGCGCGGTAGCGCACGCCGCGGAGCGCCAACGGAATGAGGGCGACGATGATGAGGGCGTTGAAGATGACCGCGGAGAGAATCGCCGACTGGGGGGATGCGAGCCGCATCACATTGAGCGGGGCAATCTCCGGAAATACCCCGACGAACATCGCCGGTAGGATGGCGAAGTACTTGGCCACGTCGTTGGCGATGGAGAAGGTGGTGAGCGTGCCTCGAGTCATGAGGAGCTGCTTGCCGACTTCGACCACCTCGAGGAGCTTGGTGGGATTGGAGTCCAGGTCCACCATGTTGCCAGCCTCCTTGGCCGCCTGGGTCCCGGTATTCATCGCCACCCCGACGTCCGCTTGGGCCAGCGCCGGGGCGTCGTTGGTGCCATCGCCGGTCATCGCCACAAGCTTGCCCTTGCTCTGCTCGTCCTGGATGAGGCGGAGCTTGGCCTCGGGCGTCGCCTCGGCCAGAAAGTCGTCCACCCCCGCTTCGCGGGCGATGGCGGCGGCGGTGCGGGGATTGTCGCCAGTAATCATCACCGTCCGAATGCCCATCGCCCGGAAGCGGTCGAACCGCTCTTTAATTCCGCCCTTCACGACGTCCTTGAGATGGATGACCCCGAGCACACGCGCGCCATCGGAGACGGCCAGCGGAGTACCGCCGTTGTCCCCGATGCGACTGGCGATGGCGTCGAGCTCCGTCGGGACCATCCCTCCCAAACTCCGCACATGAGCGGAAACTGCGTCGACTGCTCCTTTGCGCACCGAGCGTCCCCCAAGGTCAACACCGCTCATCCGGGTGTGCGCGCTGAAGGCGATGAAGTGCGTCCCGGGTTCGGCCACTTCGCGTCCCCGCAGTCGGTAGCGTTCCTTGGCGAGGATGACGATGCTCCGTCCCTCGGGCGTCTCGTCGGCGAGGCTGCTCAGCTGCGCGGCGTCGGCCAAGTCTTCGACCCGTACCCCCGCCAGCGGAAGGAATTCGGTGGCCATCCGGTTGCCGAGGGTGATGGTTCCGGTCTTGTCGAGCAGGAGGGTGTCCACGTCGCCGGCGGCTTCCACTGCGCGCCCGCTCATGGCGATGACGTTCTTGCGCAACAGCCGGTCCATTCCCGCGATGCCGATGGCCGACAGCAGGCCGCCGATGGTGGTGGGGATGAGGCACACCAGAAGCGCGACGATGGTCGTCGCCGACAGCGCGACCCCGCTGTAGAGACCGTAGGGAACCAGCGTCACGCAGGCGAAGAGGAAAATCAGCGTCAGGCCGACGAGAAGGATGTGAAGCGCAATCTCATTCGGTGTTTTCTGCCGAGCAGCGCCCTCGACCAAAGCAATCATCCGGTCGAGGAAGGACTCGCCGGGGTTGGCTGTGATTCGCACCACGATGCGGTCGGACAGCACCCTGGTACCGCCGGTGACGGCCGAACGGTCCCCACCGCTTTCCCGGATGACCGGCGCCGACTCGCCGGTGATGGCGCTCTCGTCCACCGAGGCAATGCCTTCCGTTACCTCGCCATCGCCCGGAATGAATTGGCCCGCTTCCACCACCACCAGGTCGCCCTTCCTCAACGACGAAGCCGGAACCGCCTCCTCCCGGCTGCCCAAAAGCCTGCGCGCCGTGGTGTCCTTGCGCATCCGGCGGAGCGATTCGGCCTGCGCTTTGCCGCGCCCTTCGGCCACCGCCTCGGCGAGGTTGGCAAATAGGACGGTGAACCACAGCCAGAGGCTGGTCAGTCCGGTGAACCAAAGGGGGGCGGCACGGTGCGTTGAGAAGAGGTCGCGCGCCCACAGGACGCTGGTGAGGACTGAACCCACCTCGACCACGAACATGACCGGATTCTTCGCCACCAGCTGGGGCGACAGTTTCCGAAAGCTCTCCCCGATGGCCGGCACCAGGATGGCAGGCTCGAACAGGGAGAGGGACTTGGCGTTGGGCGCGGCCATTAGAAGGTCCTTCCCGCCGTGGCGAGGAAGTGCTCGACGATGGGGCCGAGGCTGAGCGCCGGAAAGAAGGTGAGGGCGCCGACGATGATGACCACCGACACCAACAAGCCGGTAAAGAGGGTGCCGTCGGTGGGGAAGGTGCCCGGTCCGGCGGGCACCGCCTTCTTTCCCACCATCGTGCCGGCGATGGCCAGCGCTGGGATGAGCATCAGGAAGCGGCCGGCCAGCATGGTAATGGCCAACGTCGCGTTCCAGAACGGGGTGTTGGCGTTGAGGCCGGCGAAAGCCGAGCCATTATTTCCGGCGCCGCTGGTGAAGGCGTAGAGAATCTCAGTCAACCCGTGCGGCCCGAGGTTGTTTCGCCCGGCGAGCCCCAGCGGCGAAACCACCGCCCAAGCAGAGAACCCGAGGATGATGAATGGGAAGACGAGCACGTAGAGCATGGCCAACTTCATCTCCCGGGCTTCGATTTTCTTGCCGAGGTATTCCGGTGTTCGTCCCACCATCAGCCCGGCGATGAAGACGCTGAGGACGACGAAGACCAACATTCCGTAGAGGCCAGCGCCGACGCCGCCGAACACCACCTCCCCCAACTGAATGTTCACCAAAGGCACGAGTCCGCCGAGCGGCGTGAAGCTGTCGTGCATGGAATTGACAGCCCCGCAGGAGGCGTCGGTGGTGACGGTGGCGAAGAGAGCCGAGGCGGCGACGCCGAAGCGCGCCTCTTTGCCCTCCAGGTTTCCGCTGGCCTGGGACACGGCCAACTCAGCGAGCGCCGGGTTGGGGTGGGCCTCGGCCCAGTAAGCGCTGCCCACGCCGACCAGGAACAAGAGGGCCATGGCCGCGAGGATGGCCCAGCCCTGACGCTGGCTCTTCGCCATCCGCCCGTAGGTGTAGGTGAGCGCTGCGGGGATGGCGAAAATCAGCACCAACTCGAAGAAGTTGGTGAAGGGTGTGGGGTTCTCGAAGGGATGGGCGCTGTTGGCGTTAAAAAAGCCGCCGCCGTTGGTCCCGAGCTCTTTAATCGCCTCCTGGGAGGCCACCGGCCCGAGCGCCACCAGCTGCTTTGCCCCTTCCACTGTCGTCACTTCGCGGTAGGGGGCGAGGTTCTGAATGACGCCTTGACTGGCGAGCACCAAAGCCGAGGCAAGACTCAACGGCAACAGCACGTAGAGGATGCCCCGCCACAAGTCGACCCAGAAGTTGCCGAGCACCTTGGGCGCACCGGGGGCGAGCCGTCGCGTCAAGCCCCGTGCGAGGGCAATGGCGACCGCCATGCCAGCGGCAGCCGACGTGAAGTTGTGCCAGGCGAGACCCGCCATCTGGGTCAGGTAGCTCATGGTGGACTCGCCGCTGTAGGACTGCCAGTTGGTGTTGGTGGTAAAGCTGGCGGCGGTGTTGAAGGCGAGGTCCGGCGCTACGCCTGCGAATTTCTGCGGGTTCAGTGGCAGGAACCCCTGGAGCCGCTGGATGGCGTAGGTCACCAGCATGCTGAAAGCGCTGAAAGCCAGCAGCGCCAAGGCGTACTCGACCCACGTCTGCCCCCGACGCGCATCGATGCCGCACAGCCGGTAGACGCCGCGCTCGATAGGACCCAGCAAGCGCGGCAGGGGCTGCCGTTCTCCCTCGTACACCCGGTAGAGCAACGCTCCCAGAGGCCGGGTGACGGCGAGAATGACGCCAGCGAAAACGAGAATTTGCGCCCACCCGACGAGCGTCATGGAAACCCTAGAAGCGCTCTGGACGGAGCAGCGCGTAAAAGAGATAGACCGCCAGCAGCACGGAGATGACCGCACCCATCCAGTAGTCGAGAGTCATGGGCGAACTCCTTCACACCCTGTCGCAGGCCTGGGCGTACCCAAAGGCTGCGGCGAAGAACGCGACGGTGGCGGCGACGAACAGTAAATCCAACATGGTTGAAGTCCCCAGACTGGTAAACGACAGCCGGAATACTGCACACCGCGCGCCAGCCGTGTCCTTCAACGGAGCTGACTTGCGCACGCCCGTGGCGACCGCGCTCGTGTTGCATTCTGCAAAAGCATGCAGCCGCAAACCTTGCTGACTACAGGACGACCGCTGGCCATCGAGCCCTTCCTAGGGAGCTTCGATGCTGTGGCGCTGTATTTGCTTGAGCCAGAGAGCATGCGGCTCTACAAACTCGCAGCTGCTGTCGCGCTCAGTGGCTCTATGGCACTGGCGCAGGAGGCGCAGCCATCCGCGCCGGTCATCGCGCCTGCGGCGCCGGCCCCCCCCGCCACGACCACGACTCTGGTCGGTCCCGAGCCAACGCCCCAACCGTTTTCCTTCGCTGACTTCACCTGGCTCAACGGGACCAGCCGCCAAGTGGACTTTCCGCTCACTGCAGGTCCGTTCACCGGCGAATTCTCTTTCGACGCCAACTACATCTTCGATTTTGCTCATCCCAAGGACGATACGCTCATTGGTTCGACGAATTCTGGTCGCACCTATGAGTTTCAGATCGAGGACTTCGGCGTAGGAGGGGACCTTTACTGGAAGCACATCCGGGGACGGCTGCTCACCCAGTTCGGTCTCTACTCGACGATGACCCCTCGTAACGACGCGAGTCCATCCCGCGGCCAATGGAGCCTGGCCGACGTGTACCGGTACCTCTCCGAGGCCTACGCCGGCTACCACTTCGACGCCATGTACGGCATCAACGTCGACGTCGGAATTTTCATGTCCTACATCGGTCTTTGCAGCTATTACAACTTCGACAACTGGGTGTACCAGATGTCCTATGTGTCGGCGAACACGCCTTGGTTCTTCAACGGTGTGCGCATCCAGACATTTCCAACGGAAACGCTCAAGGTCGAGCTTTGGCTTATCAATGGGTGGCAGTCCTACGGGAAATTCAACGAAATTCCAGGCTTTGGCTGGGAAATTCTTTGGCGGCCGACGGGATGGTTTTCATTTGTGACCAACGAGTATTTCGGGACCGACACGCTCTACAACCCGGGCCGGTGGAGGATGCACAGCGACACCAGTGGTCAAGTGAAATACCTTGACCAACCGCAGTCTCTTGTCAGCAAGGCAGCGTTTTCCCTGACCATCGACGCCGGTTGCGAAACTGGTGGCGGGGTTTCGTGCTTCGCCGGCACTGGAGCCGCCCCATCGCAGTTCTTTCTCGGCTTCATGTTCTACAATCGCTTCTGGTTCTGGCATGACGTCTTTGCCATTACCGTTGGGGGGGGTGCCATCAACAATCCGGGTCGCTACCTGGTCCTCCTGCCGCCTATCAACGGAGCCACGGCCTCCTCGGGCACGCCGTATTTTACGGAGAACCCAGGCAACCCGTTTCGGGCTTGGGACACCTCTGTCACTTTCGACTTCATGCCCTCCCAGTTCACGACGTTGCGCATGGAGTACATTCACCGTAGCTCGAGCGTGCCGTACTTTGCCGGTCCCGGCGGCGTAACACCGCCAGGCGGTAACCAAGGTTTGCCGGGAAGTACAGTTCCGGGGTGGAGCCCCGACCTCGTCAACTTCGAGAACCGAGTCAACGTCGCGTTTCTCGTCCGGCTCTGAGTGTGTCGGTTTAGTATTTGAAGATGAGGTCGGCAGCGAAGACGGCCTGATTCATGGCTGTCCCGTTGTTGTACGCCGGCCGTTCGAACGACCGCTCGAAGCGGACTTCCGGCCTCAGGATGATGCTGCTTCCAATCCAATGCACGTAAGAAAGCAGCGTCTCGAAATATTGGGTCTTGTAGCCAGAGCGTTGTCCCTGGAGGTCGTCGAAGTATTCGCTGCGCCAGCCGAGGGCGTCGTGCTCGCCGAGCTTGAGCTCGATGTAGTTGACGATGGCCCACTCCGGGGCGGTGCACTTCGTCTCGCCCGTGGCGCACCAAGCCCCGTTCGCGCCCGTAATGAGAGCCGGGTTGTTGGGGACAAAGATGCTCGGGACGTTTAGCTGGTACTGGTACCAGGCCTCGATGGCGATGTGGAAAGGCCCATCACCGAACTGGTGGTACCACGTGGCGTAGTACGCATTCATGTTGTTGTAGCCATAGTTGGCATTGTTGATGGAGTTGGCACAGACGTAGACGTTGTCCTTGCCCTCGCTCCACGTGTACGAGCCGCAGATGGTCAACGTCGGCTGCGCTCCCGCATTCTGCACCCAGAAGGCGATGTCGTTGCCCGACGAAAGTCCAAACTGAAATAGCCAATGGTCGTCCAGCTTCAGGGTCGTCAAGATGCCCAGCTGGGTGTAGCAGTCATAGGTGTAGAGCAGAGAGTGGCTGTAGGTATAGTTGTCGGGAGCGAGCTGAGCCTCAATGTCTGGAAGGGAGATGTAGCGACCGACGCGTATATTGAGGCCCGCGAGGACAGGCCAGTAGAGGTCGACGTAAAACATGACCGGGTCGTAGCCGTAGTCGTTGTTGCTCACCAACAGCTGGTTACTGAAGACGCCCTTCATCGTGGTGTAGCGGTAGTCGAGCCCGAACAGATTCGTCAGCCGAAAGCCCCAGTCGAAGTGCTCCGTCTGCACCGTGTCCGGCTTCCGCTCGATGTAGAGGGTAAACTGGTCGAGGATGACGGTGTTTGAGATGGCGTAATAGGCGGCGGGTGCGTTGGCGAACCCGCTCTCCCGCGAGGAGCTGACGTTGAAGCCGGCCGCCAGCCAGCCGTAAATTCGGACGCCGCTTGCCTTCCACGCATCCCCGCCCGGGCCTCCATAGATGGCAGCCATGAGGGGAGACCAAGCAGCATTCGGGGCGCCGATGGGTGGCGAGCCGCCATACGGCCAGTAGTCGAATGGAAAAGGCGGGTTGCTGACTGGTGCGGGGTAGCCCCGGGACGGCGCCTCCGGTTGAGGGGGGAGGGTGCCCGTCCAGTCCTGCCAGTAGGCGTTGCCCAAGCGGGTGAAGAAGCCCTCGCTTAGTGTGCCGGAAACGCCGGCGTCGTTTGCGCCCACTGCCACTTCCGGCGCGGAAGCAGCCGTCCCGGCGTCAGTCGTCTCTGGCGGCGGGGCGCTTCCCGGGGACGGCGGTGCGTCCAGGGCCGCGCACAGCAGAGTCAATACCAGCGTCGTGGGAGGCATTAAGGGTCCAGCTCTCCTGACAGGCGAGGGAATTCAGGGCGCGCCGCCCTGCGTCATGGTGATGCGGACACCGCAAGTGTCATGCCATGGAATACACTCAGACCGGGCAGAGACGTTCGCCTAGAGCTGGAGGCGCGCTTGCGTTGCAAGCTGCAATGACGCCCCGTTCCCAATGCATTGCCGGTGGCGGACGGTGTGGAGCAAGCCGCATGAAACTGGGCGGTACGCGGCGTGCGTCTCCCCCGACAGTTGGCAAGGCGAGGCCCCGAAAGAAGTGGGCTTCGGTAGACTTTCTTGCGCACTTCAGAGTCCGCTTTGACTCCTACAGCGAAAGCGAGTGCCTGCTGCCCAGCGCGGATGTTTTCGACGGCGCCGGACGCCGCCGCTTTGGAGGTGCAGCCTTTCCCCGGGAAGGAAGTTTCTTCAATCACCATGGAAGCCTCGACACCACAACCTTTCAAAAGGCCAGGGGTTTTTCCAACGAGAGGCTGGCCCCGACTTTGCGTCCTGAAATAGGAGACGCCGAGGGGCGTCGTAGTGTGTAGGCGGTTTTGGCAATGGCGCACGCACGGATAGTCCTGGGTGAGGCAAGCGCTCCGAAGCAACCTTCGCTCCTGCGACTGGTGGTTGTAGCGCTGGTGGTGGCCGTTGCCTTCGACGCAGTCAGCACGGCTCTGGCCTGGGACGTGGTGCGGGCCCTCGAGGGTGCAGTCCGCCGGGGTCCCGTGCACGCGGTCCATCCGGCCGACGTGCGAGACACCAGTCGACGCCCGGACGTGCCGCCTTCGGGCCAGTCACTCTGAGCCGTTCGGCAGGCGCTCTGCAGGCAGCCGCACAAGGTGAGTGGCCAGTTCCGCCGCCTGCACTCGAATGTCCGGAATGGCAGTGGACTCCCACACCTCCCCGCGCCGGACCGAGCCGAGCGTCCACAGAAGGCCGCCTGCTCGGCTGTGCGCGTCGAGCAGTGCCCCTCGCTCATCGGTGGCCAGCCCCAGCCGAAAAGGACCGGGCCGGGCGAGTCCGCGCCGGAGCAGGGCACGCACCAACGCGTCCGGGTTTGCGACCTGGCCCGCGGGGCCCGTGCAGTTGACGACTAAGTCCACGACGAGCCTCTCTTGGTGGGCTGCCCCCCGAGGCCGAAAGCTCGCCTCAAGTCTCGACCGGAGGGCGACGAGTCCCAACAGCCGACCGGCGTGCACCTGAAGCTGGCCCGAGTCTCGAAACCCTTGCACCACCCTTCCCACCGCAGGCGCGACACGGTGCCGGTGCACCTCCCAATACGTGCGTGCATGGCGCATGAAGCGCGCTTGCTCAGCATGAGAAACGGAACGCCACAGGGCTTGGGCTTGCGTGCGCACGCTGTCCACGGCTGGCCGCCAGTCGGCGAAGGGCGCAGAGGCTTCGCGCACTGCGCGCACCAGCCGCCGTACTTTGCCCCGAGGAAGCTCGAGCTTGAGAGGGGCGAGCGTCGTTTCGCCGTGCGGGTTGGGCATTAGCCCGTGACGGGACAGGACGTGCCACGACCCCCGGTGGCCGCGTGCAGCGAGCGACAGCAGCACGTCCACCGCGGTGAGGCCCGCGCCCACCACCAGCACCGTCGCCTCAGAAGGAGGCCAGAGCGCGTTCCGGGGCCAGGGCGACTGCCACACCAACCTCTGGGCGTCCTCGGCCACCTCAAGTGGACTGGGGGGGAAGTTTCCAAGGGCCAGCACCACCCGGCCGGCGAGGAAAGAGTCTCCGGTGGCCAGCTGCAACCGCACCCCACTGGAAACCTCCTCCAAGTCCTGGACTTCGTCTTGCGTCCGCTCGAGTAGCGTCCCGGCTGCGCCGCGCTCTGCGCTGTCGAGGAGCTCGCTCAGGTAGTCGCCGTACAGGAGGCGGCGCGCGTACGTCTCGGGGCCGGCCCCGGACTCATGCCGGCGAAGCCAGGAGAGAAAGTGCCCCTCCTCGTCAGGAAGCGCACTCATGCGCGCCGCCGGGACGTTGAGGAGGTGGCAACTCTCGACGGTGCGGTAGGCAATGCCCCGCGCAAAGTCTCCGGCTCGGTCCACCAAGACAAGGCGAAAGCCCCTGGGCGCTCGGCGCAGAAGCTGAATGGCGAGCAGGGCGGCGCTGGCGCCGCCTCCGACGATGGCGACGTCGAAGGCCGGCGCTCGCTTCACATTTCGACCAGCCAGCCCTCGGCGTCCGGTTCGCCCCTCTGGGTGAGCTCGGTGAGGGCCCGGAAGGCCCGCTCGGCCACCGCACCGCGCTGCTCGCTCAGACGCAGGGACCGTTTTCCCCAGGTGAGTTCACTGACGGGGGCGATGACTGCCGCCGTCCCGGTGCCGAAGACTTCCTTCAACTCGCCGCGGTCATAGGCCGCCGCCACCTCGGCCATGGCCACCGGTCGCTCTTCGACGGGGACCTTCCAGCGCCGAAGCAGACGCAGGACAGTGTCCCGGGTGACGCCGGCGAGGAACGAGCCGTCCAGGGGCGGTGTCACCACCGTCTCGCCAAAGCGAAAGAAGACGTTCATCGTCCCAACTTCTTCGACGTGGGTATGCGTCGAGTCAAGCCACAGCACTTGGCTGTAGCCTTGCGCCTTCGCTTGCTCGGCGGTGAGGAGACTTGCGACGTAGTTGGCGCCGGCCTTGGCCGCCCCAACGCCACCTTTCGCCGCCCGCACGGCTTTGGTCTCCACCCACAGCCTTAGGCCCGAGGGCTTCGGACCCCAATAGCCGGCAACCGGAGAGGCGATGATGAAGAAGCTGTATCGGCGGGCGGGCCGGACACCGAGAAAAGGCTCGGTGGCAATCATCGTCGGTCGAAGGTAGAGGGCCGTTCCTGGCACCGCCGGAATCCACTCGCAGTCCACCTGCAGCAGGGCCTTCAACGCCTGGTGGAAGTCCTCCTCCGGCAGGCTGGGCATGCACAGCCGCTCAGCACTGGCGTTGAGCCGAGCCGCGTGTAGCTGGGGCCGAAACACCAGTGCCCGGCCATTCTTGGCCCGGTACGCCTTCATCCCCTCGAACAGGGCCTGCCCATAGTGCAGGACAGCCGCCGCCGGGTCGAGGGCGAGCGGCCCGTACGGCACCACGCGGGCATTGCCCCAGCTGCCTGACTCGTAGTCGGCGAGAAACATGTGGTCGCTGAAGAAGCGCCCGAACGCGAGGTCCCCCGGCGGCGGCTTCGGACGTGGTTGCGTGGACCGGGTAATGGAGATGTCCAGCGACATGGGCGGCTCCTCTGGCGTCCGGCAGGTTTCCGGTAGCTGCCGGCATATCTGATCGCGCCGACGTTCGGCCACCTGTCCGGAATCCTTTGTCAGTAAACCTTCTGATGAGCTGGCCTGCGTTCGGCCAGGCACAGTTGACCGGACGGCTCCCCAACACAGTGGACGCCAGGACGACCGGCTCGGCCCTCTCAGCGCGCCGCGAGTGGTGGGGTGGTGTGGGGCGCCTCAGTGCGGGGAGCGACGACGGGTTTTGGCTTCCTGTGGAAGATGCGCGTCGTGTCATCGCCGACGAGGTAGGTGACGATGTCGCGCAGTTCGCTGTCCCGCAAGCGGTCCATCGACAGGGGTGGCATTTGCTTGGCGTCATGGCCCGGAATCCACCGGATGCGCTTCACCAAGTAGTCCGCCTCATACAGACCGGGCGTGAGGGGCGGCCGCAGCGCACCCTCGGCATGGCAAGAATTGCAGAAGCGCTCGGTCAACAGTGCTCCGCGGTCGGCATTTCCCCCGGTGGGCCGATCGATGGCCGTGGAGCGGCCGAGAACGAGGGCCGTGTAGTCCTCCGGCGCCTGCACGTCGGGCGAAATCCGCCGGAGGTAGGCCGCCAAGTCCGCCAGTTGCTCTTTGGATGCGCCCCCCGCCTTCAGCATGAACTTGCGCACGCAGATGTCGATGCCCTGTTCGAGCGTCGGCGCGAAACCACGCCAGTAGCTGGGGCGCCGACCGCTGTCCCACAGCGTGGCGTTGGACTTCACGTGACCTGCCGCATCGAAGAAGCCGGTGCGCTCGTCGCGGACGCTGTGACAGGACCAGCAGCTGTTGGCGTTGAGCTCGCTGCCGACTGCAGGGTCATGGAAGAGACGTTCGCCCCGTCCTTCGGGCGAGGTGAGGGAAAAGTCCCAAGCTGGAGCCCGAGCGGCTGTCTTGACCCTCCTGGCCACCACGACATTCAGCGAGAGTGCTGGACCCACGGTACTGAGCACGCTGCTTTTGGCTGGCGGAGGGGCGCTGGCCGCCACGGCTTGCGACACCGAAGCGGGTGGTGACGCCCGGAAAGTGGCGTCAAAACTCACGCGCGCAACCGTCCCCAGCTTGAGGAAGAGGCGCGCCGGCCGTTCGATGCCGTAGTCGGCCATGGTGACGTCGAACGTTCCGCGGACCAGCAAATCCCGTTGACCCTCCGACTGCGTCAGCCGGACGGTGATGGGGATTCGCACCGGATGGGTTTGCCCGTGAAGCGACAGCGTCCCCACCGCATCTGCTTGGACATCGGTGTTCAAGGTCAGCGCGGCTGCTGAGACCCGCTCGACTCCGGTCAGAAAGACCATTGCCTCGGCAAACCGGTCGGTCTGGAAGAATTGGTCCCGGAGGTCCTCGTCTCGAAGCGAAAGCCCTGTGGTGAACGCGGTGAGGTCGATTCGAATTCGCCCGGCCCCGCTGGCCCAAGCCTCCTCGGCGAAGTTGAGGGTCCCGGACATGCCATTGGAGGCGCCGTGGATGGCGTCGAGGGGAGCCTCGACGGTGAAGCGGATACGTGCCGACGGCTTTTGCAGCGTCCAAACGCGGGGCTCAGCCGCAGCGGGTAGGCAAAGGAGAAGGCACAACGCGAGCAGTCGAGAAGTCATCGGACGTCCACCAGCACACGCGTGCCAGTCAAGCGGTCGACCAGCGTGGGAAGTCGGACGAGCGCGGGCGATGCCCCGAGCAGCGGAACCCCTGCCCAGAGGAGGGTCAACAGCCCGAGCACATCCACCACCGCCGTGCCGCGCGCATAAAGCGCGAAGAGGGTGAACGCGAGAGGGAAGAAACCGCCATATTGAAGCAGTGCCCGGACTGCCGCTCGCGCCAAAGAGACGTCTCCGTCGTCGGAGGTGCGGAGCCGCAGCCGCATCAGCCATTGCCCGGGCGAAGCGCCCAGTAGAAGCTGCCCAAGGGCCAGCGAGAGAAACAGTGCGCAGGGGGCGACCCAGGGCGCCCAGCTGTAGGTGAAGCGCAAGACGACGGCGAAGGGAAGCACGTCCAACAGGGCCGCCAGGAAGCGCACCAGAAACACCGGGCGGACTTCGGGCTGCGGCGCCGCGCTTCGCAGAGCGCGCGCGAGGTCGGCATGGGTGGCGAAGCGGGCGCCCGCGTCCAGCTCAACACAGCGGTCGACGACGCGGGCCAACTCCCGGGGGGTGGCTGGCGCTCGGCTGCGGATGGGAGGAAGCCCTGGGGCCAAAAGCTGCAGGGCCTCCGCCGGCGTTCGCGCCTGCAGCGGCGGATGCCCGCTCAGCAGGTGGTACATGGTTGCTCCGAGGCCGTAGACATCCGCCCGCTGGTCCAGCGCTTCGCCGCGAAGCTGCTCGGGCGCCATGTAGGGCAGGGTGCCCACCACCGTGCCGACGTGGGTGACGCTCTCCGCGCCGTCCAGCGCTCCGCGCACGTGCGTGCTCGACGACTCCTTCCCCGCGCCGGGTGCGGTCGCCAACCCAAAGTCCGCCAAGTGCGCAATGCCGTAGCGGTCGACCAGGATGTTTGCCGGTTTGATGTCCCGGTGGATGATGTTGAGTCGCGCCGCCTCGGCCATTCCGTCGGCCAGGCCGACGAAGTCGTTGGCCACCCGCTGCCAGCTGAGACCGCGTCCACCGAGCATCTCGTCCTGCAAGGAGCCGCCGTCCACCAGCTGCATGGCCATAAACCACACGCCCTGGTCTTCGCCGACGAAGTAGATTTGCACCACGTGGGGGTGGACCACATTGGCCTGCGCCTGCGCCTCGCGGACAAACCGCACGAGGAAGGCCCGGTCCCGGGCCAGCCCCGGACGGATGGTTTTCAAAGCCACCGGGCGATTCAGAGAGGTGTCGAAGCCGGCGTATACCTCCCCCATTCCACCGGCGGCCAGTCGGCGGTCTACGCGGAAGTGTTTCAACATCGAACCCGCGGGCAGCGGCTGAGGTTCCAGCTCGTCGTCCAGCTTCACCGGGGTTGCGACGGTGGGCGGAACGGTGGCGTTCACTGCGGTCTCTCGACAATGTCGCCGCGCATCGAGCCCACCACGGCGAGCAATTCCTGCTGCTCCTTGGCGCCAATGCCATGGACCTTGAGGGCAGCCACCAAGTCCTCGGCCATCGCGTCAAATTCGGCGTTTTGGATGTGCATCCCGGCATGGCCCGACTTCATCGGCCGGCCGGTGTACTTGCACGGGCCGCCGCTGGCTTCGCAGATTTGCTCCGAGAGGTGGCCCCGGAGACTGTCCAGGTCGGTAAACAGAAACCGCAGCTGGATGCGCGGGTCGCGTCCCACGTTGTTGACGAAGGTGGCGACCAAGGCGTTGATGACGTCGCGGCCACCGAGCCGCTGGTAGAGCGTCGGCGCAGCATCCGAGCCGGTTGCGGCCTTTTGGGCTGGAACGTCCGAGCTGGTCGGCGTGGAGGGCGCCGTCGCACAAGCGGTCCACAGCAACAGGACGAGGGAGAAGGGCCGAACTTCAAGCTGCATCGGAATGGCTGCCTCTGGCAGAGGGGCCCGGTCTCTTTGGAGTCTCCCGGTTACCCTCCGACAACGGTAACACAAGAGGGGACACCCACACGCAGAGCCCAGTACGGCGCAAAGCGGCGAACGGTTTCGGCCGTCAGGGGGCCGTGTGCCAGCCTCGCTGGGGTCAGCTCTTTTCCTTCATCAGTGCTGGGTAGGTCACACCGGCCAGAGCCCCACCGACCAGAGGGGCAACCCAGAACAGCCAAAGCTGTGAGAGGGCCCAACCACCGACGAAGAGGGCCGGGCCCGTGCTGCGCGCGGGATTTACCGAGGTGCCGGTGACCGGGATGCTGATGAGGTGAATCAGCGTCAAACACAGGCCAATTGCCAGCCCGGCGAAACCCTTGGGCGCGCGGGCGTCGGTGGCGCCGAGAATCACCATCAAAAACATGAAGGACATCACCACCTCGCACACCACGCACGCCAAAAGAGAGTAGCCGCGCTGGCTGTGCTCGCCGTAGCCGTTGGCGGCGAAGCCATGAGCGGTGCTGAAGCTCGGGATGCCGCTGGCAATCACGTAGAGAACGGCCGCAGCCGTCACCGCCCCGGCCACTTGGGCGACGATGTAGGGCAGCACGTCCTTGGCCGCGAAGCGCTTCGCCACGAACAGGCCGACCGAGACGGCCGGGTTGAAATGGCCGCCGGAAATCGCGCCCAGCGCGTAAACGCCAGTCAGCACCGTGAGTCCGAACGCCAGTGCGACGCCGGCATAACCGATGCCCAGAATGGGAACGCCGGCCGCGAGGACCGCACTGCCGCAGCCTCCTAGGACGAGCCAAAACGTACCGAAAAATTCCGCCGCAGCACGGTTGCTGATGGGCATCGTGAGGTACCCCTCTGGAAAGTAGAATGGCGCGGACCCTGCTCGGCTCCTCGGACGCAGTCAAGCGCTCGCTCGACGCTTAGTGACCGGCCCTTACCTCAAAGGGCTCCGCGGTTGGCCGGCGCCAGGTGGGGCACCGCCAATTAGCGCAGGTCCTCCTGCAGCAGTTCCATCATCACGCCGTCGTGCCAGTGCCCATCGGAGCCGCGCTCGTACTGACGCATGACACCGACTTGACGGAAACCGGCTCGCTCGTAGGCGCGGATGGCGCGAAGGTTCTCGGCGGCCGGGTCAATCACCACGCGGTGGTGGCCTCGCACGCGGAAGAGGTGGCGGGCCAGTCCCTGCACCGCCTCGCTCCCGAGACCCTGGCCCTGGAAGGCCGACGCGAGAAACAGGTCGACGCCCGCATGGCGGTAACTCGGGTCGGGGTGCTCGTAGAATTGAATTGCACCGATGGCGCGTCCCTGGTGCTCGATGGCGAACACGGCGATGTCCTCTCGCCCCAGGAGCGCTCGGCGGGCCTCGGCCTCGTCGAATCCGGGCCACCAGCGAGCGACCTCCGGTTCCCGGAGGATTGCAACCAGGCTCGGGAGGTCGGCCTCCTCCGGCTCGCGAAGGACGAGACGCTCAGTGCGAATGGGCTCCGCCATCTCTCCAACAAATGGTACCCCAATGGGGAGGACGGCAGAGGACCCTTCAAGGAGGGTTGTCGCGCCTCGTTGGGCTAGAGTCCGGTGCTGGTTTCGAAGGGAGGGAGCCGTGTCCAACGGCTTTAAAATGTCCACCGTGGTGCGGGCCCAGCCTTCGGCTGTCTACCGTGCCTGGCTCGACCCACGGACCCATGCTGCTTTTACCGGCGGAGGGGTTGCCACCTCCGAGCCACGCATCGGCGGCGCCTTCACCGCGTGGGCAGGCTACATCCAGGGGACGTACCTGGTGCTCGAACCGGGCGAGCGCATTGTCCACGCCTGGCGCACCACCGACTTCCCGGTCGCCGCACCGGATTCGAGGGTAGAAGTTTTTTTTGAGGCGGCCCGCGGAGGGACTCGGCTGACGGTGGTGCACGCACACATTCCCACCGGGCAGGAGGCCGACTACCAGGCCGGATGGTCGGCCTTCTACTTTCGACCGATGAAGAAGTACTTCCAGACGGCAGCCCGGCCACGGGCAGCAACGCGAAGCGGCGCCGGCGGCCGCCGGCACGCGAAGCCGGCCAGCACGACGCGCCGAGCCGTCAAGCGCCCAGGGCGCAAAAAGCCGCGTCGTTCTCGGTAGCGACTGCCAGCCAAACTGGGGAAGGACGGAGCGGCCTCAGCAACGGGCGCGACGGACCTCAAGAGGATGTATGGCTCGGCCGTGGCAGAAGCAGGGCCAGCACCGCACCGAGAATGAGGGCCAGCACTTTGAAGACTTCCAAAAGGCCGTAGGCGCGGTGCGGATTGGGACCGGTGGGGACGGCCCCGGAGAGGATGGCTTCGGTCCGGGCAGCCAGCAGCGGAAAGAGCCATTCCATTTGCACCACGAGGGCGCCCACGCCCACCGCAAGGCACAGCCACGCTGGGCGAGGCACCCGGCCGAAGAGCGCTGCGCCCACCGCAAGGACGGCGAAAACTGCCTGCACCCACTGGGAGGCCTGAAAGACGGTGCGCCCAACGTCCAAGGCCGCGGCGCGGGTCAGCGTCGGGGCGTGAAACTTCACTGGGGCCTCGATGAAGGAAATGCCGACGACGATGCCCGCCCAAAGCAGGCACAAGACGGCGAACGGGAGGAGGCGGCGGCTGCTCACCGGGGCAGGCGCGAGCGGCGGGCGCGCATCTCCTCTCGAATCTCGGCCCGCGCCCTATCGGCCAGGACGCGGCGCACCGCCGGAAAAATGTCGCGCTCTTCCGTCACGAGGTGCGTTTGGAAGACGTCTTGCAGCCCCTGTGCTGCAGCGGCGAGGGTGCCTGCCAGTGCCGCCGCCTGCTCTGGTGCCCGCTGCACCCGTTGGCAAAGGGAAACCAGCGGTGCGACGCGCTCCGCCTGGACTTGGTGGTCCGCGCGAAGCGCGGCCAGAGTGGGCGCGAGCTCGGGCGCGTGGCGAAGCAGTCGAGGGAAGAGGGAGGCCTCCTCGTCCTCCTCGTGCAGGGGCAGTGACACGGTGAGATAGCGGTACAGCTTCTCGGCCACCTCCCGCACGGCCTCGGCCGTGCCGCCCGGTGACGCCCCGAGCGCGGTCGCCCGTCCGGTCAGCTGCCGGAGGCGCGCATGGCAGTCCAGAAGCGCCTCGGGGACGTCCTCACTGCGCGGTACAGCGGCCCCACCGCTCTCGGACGCAAAGTTCGACACCGAAGTGACCCTTTAGCGTCCGGGGACGCTTGGGGGCAACCGGCGCGCCCTTTGGGAGAAGGGGCTGCTTGCCGGAGGCGTCTAGTGGTGGGCCTTGGGATGCTTCTTAGCGGCCGCGTCGGCCGCCGCCTGGGCCGCTGCCGCATCCGCCGCCGCTTGTGCGGCGGCTGCGTCGGCCGCGGCCTTCCTCGCGGCTTCCTCCGCTTGACGCTTGGCCTCCGCCTCTGAAACGTTTTTGAGGGCGAGCAAACCGCGGTCGAAGTCCGTTCCAATGTCTTTGCCCATGTCATGGACCAGGGACATGGCCTTCATGACGAAGCCCTGGTTGCCGGACATGGTCCAGGTGACTTTGGTGCCGCTGCCGGTAGGCTCCAACGCAAACCCAGTGCTGGCCGTGGCTTCGAAGGGGCGGATAAAGTCGAGCTTGATGTTCACCTCCTGGTTGAGCCTCGCACCGGTGATGAGCATCTTCCCCTCGCCCACCTTGTCGTTGCCCGTCCAGGTATAGGCCGCGCCCGGCCCCGACGCTGGGCCCGAGTACGTCACCTTCACCGCCGGGTCCAGCTTGGCCCAAGGCGACCAGGCGTCCCAGCGGTGGAAGTCGGCGATTTGCGCGTAAACCACATCTCCTGGCGCGGCGATGGTGGTGCTGCGACCGACGCTGTAGGTGTCCGGCCGCGTCAGGATGAGAATGAGCAGCAGCATCACCAGCGCGCCGACTGCGATGAGGATGGTTCGAAGCATGACGTCCCTCTCCCTGCCGAAGGTTGCCCCCTACGGGGCTGTTGCGAGTTAGCACGGCGGCCAGGCCGGCGTCGTGGAACGACACGGGCCTAGACGCAACAACGGCTTAGGCCTACTCCGAGCGAAAGCCAACGCGCGCGTGCGAGCCGTCGCAGAAGGGCTTGTTGGCCGAGGCGCCGCACCGGCAGAACGCCGCCTTGCGCGTGCGAGATACCATCCGCCCGGTCCCCGAGACCACTTCCAGGTTGCCTTCCACCAACAGGGGCCCGTTGGGTAACGGCGTGACGGCCAGTGGGCCGGACCGCTCCTCGAGTCCCGGGCTCTCCTGCGTCCTGGGCTCACCGGTGGCGGTGAAGCCGACTCGGACATGGGCACTGTCGCAAAAGGGCTTCTTCGAGGAGGCGCCGCAACGGCAGAGCGTCGCACGAAACCTCGGCTCCTCCCCTTGGAGATGGAGCTCCGCGTGAAAGGCGAGTGGCCCATTCTCGCCAATGCGCACGACGTTTACGCAGGGGGCTGTTTCTTGTTCGCCACCGTCGAGGCGCTGGTAGGTGAGGGCACCTGAAGGGCACTGTTGCACCAACGCCGCCACCGTCTCCGCGCTGGCGGCGTCCGGATGTATCCACTGCCCGGGGGCGTTGGGGAGGAAGACATCCGGGCGGCCCAGCACGCAGGTGCGGGAGTGGATGCAGCGGCTGCCCTCAAAGCGCACCGTCAGTTGCGTGCCCCGAACCTCGTCGACGCGTTGCGGCATGGTGTCCTCCCGTCGGCGCCCACACTAGACCAGCCGTTGGCCTTGACAAACAGCACGAACGTTCGTTATGCGGGCGGCCATGTCCAAGGGAGACGACACCCGCGAACGGATTCTTGACCGGGCCTTCCGCATGGCGAGCCGAGACGGTCTCGAAGGCTTGAGCATCGGCGGGTTGGCCGAGGCGTTGGCCATGTCCAAGAGCGGGTTATTCGCCCACTTCGGTTCCAAGGAAGAGCTCCAGGTGGAGGTCCTGCGTGCGGCGGCTCGGCGCTTCGAGGACGACGTGGTGCGCCCGGCCTTCCGGGCTGCCCGCGGGACACCTCGCATCCGCCAGCTGTTCGAAAATTGGGTTCGCTGGGCAAACTCGCCCGAAGCCTCCGGCGGCTGCCTCTTCGTCACGGCGGCGGTCGAACTGGATGACCGCGCGGGGCGTCCGCGGGACTTCCTCGTCGAGACGCAGCGCCAGCTTCACGACGCCTTCACCCGCTCGGCACGGATGGCCATTGACGTGGGTCACTTCCGCAAGGACGTCGATTGTCGACAGTTCGCCTTCGAGTTCTACGGATTGCTTCTCGGCTACCACCACGCCAAACGGCTGTTGCGAGACCCCCGAGCCGAAGCTGCCCTGAGGACCGGGTTTGACCGGCTGATGTCCGACGCCGCCGCTGTTTCCTGAAGGAGGAAGTCCCCATGCCGCCGTCCCGTGTCGTCTCCATCTCGAAAAAAAGCACGAACGCTCGGATATTTCGAGCGCTCCTGCGTGCACAATTCCGCCTCCTGGCCCGGTTTGCCCCGCGGACTTCCGACCGCAGAGCAGCGGCCCTCTTCCTCACGCCGCTCCGGCGGCGGCGCCCGGAGCCGGGCGCGCCGGGACTGGGCGCGCAGCGCCTCCGCGTCGTGAGTGGAAACGTCGACCTTGCCGTCTGGGCCTGGGGCCACGGCCCCACCGTCGTGCTTGCCCACGGGTGGAACGGCCACGCCGGGCAGCTGAGCAGTTTCATCCGGCCTCTCGTCGAGGCCGGCTTCCGGGTGGTGGCGTTCGACCAGCCGGCCCACAGCCATTCTGGCGGCCGCCGCACGACGGTGTTGAAGATGGCCGAGGCCATCCAGTCCATTGCCCGTGCCACTGGGCCACTGCACGCGGTGGTGGCACATTCGCTGGGCGCCACCGCCACGGCGTTGGCCCTCTTTGACCACCTTCCGGCCCAGCGCGCCGTCCTCCTCGCCCCCCCCGCCGCAGCCCCGCACTTCGCTCGACGGCTGGCGGAGGTGTTGGGCCTGTCTGCAGTGCGCACCGAGGGCATGCTGGCCGAAGTTCAGCGTCAGGTGGGTGTTCACCTCAACTCACTCGACGTGCGGGCTTTCGCCGGGTGGATGCGTCGACCGGCACTCATCTTCCACGACGTGGGCGACAGAGATGTGCCCTTTGCACACGGGCGTGCGATTGCCGAAGCCTGGCCGGGGGCGCGCTTCGTTCCGCTGACCGGCGTCGGACACACTCGCATCCTGTCGGATGCAGAGGTGGTGCGTGCCACAACCGCCTTCCTCCGCGAGGGCGCCGTCGCGGCGGTCCAAGAGAGGAATGTCGCGACCTCAGGATGAGCTTCGCCGTTGGACGACGAAGCACCTCCTAGGCGCGCTGGACCCCTTCAAGGGCTCCGACGGATTTCCCCCATACGGCCCGCCTGAAAGTCGAAGATGGCTTGGTGGATTTCCTCAGGGGTATTCATGACAAAAGGCCCGTAGCGAGCCACCGGTTCCCGGAGGGGGACGCCGGAGAGCAACAGCAGTCGGGTCGGCGCCGAGGCGCTCCCGGAAGCAGCGAGTTGCACCGCGTCTCCGGCAGTCAGTAGGGCGAGCTGGCCGTCGCGGATCGGCCTGCCGGCGACCAGCGCTTCGCCGGAAAATACGTAGGCCGACGCTTGATGGTCCTGAGGCAAGGTGAGGATGACTTCGGCGCCGGGTCGAAGCGTCCAATCCTGGAAGTAAATTGGCGTCCGCGTCTCAATGACAGCTTGAGCGCCCAGCGCCTCGCCGGCCACCACGCGGACTTCGGCCAGGCCGTCCGCTGAACGGCCGACGGGAATGGCCGCCGCCGGAATCTCCTGGTAGCGGGGACTGATGAATTTGTCGCGGCGAGGTAGGTTGACCCAGACTTGAAAGCCGTGGACGCGACCTCCCTTCTCCAGAATGCGACGGGAAGGCAGCTCGGAATGCACCACGCCCGACCCGGCGGTCATCCACTGGACGTCCCCCGGGCCGAGCGTCCCGGCGTGCCCCGCCGAGTCCTGGTGCTCCCCCTCTCCTTCGAGGAGGTAGGTCACCGTCTCAAAGCCCCGGTGGGGATGGTCGGGGGCGCCCACTGCTTCTCCGGGTCCGTAGTCGACCGGCCCCATCTCGTCCAGCAGGAGGAAGGGGTCCACCGAGTCGAGCCCTGTAGTGGGGTAGGGGCGGCGAACGACGAAGCCACCCCCTTCCGTCTGACGGTGAGCGGTCACGACGCTGGAAACTCTGCGTAGCTGATTCATGCCTTTCCTTTAATCCGCCGGGCCTCCGGGGCTCGTTGCCCCATGGGCAACACACCGTTGCGCGCTTCCCCCCGCTTCTCCCTCGGGGCCCGCTCGCTCAGGGGCCCTCTTTCCCGTGAAAGCCAAGGATGGCCTTCACAATCAGCTTTTCGGGTCCGGTGAAGCCGTAGCCAACGCCGAAATTTAAGTCGAAATAGTCTGAGGCAAAGTCGAGCGCAGCAAAGAGTCGATTGGTCGACTCGGAAATGGGCAGCGTTTTCGTGATGGGGCCGTAGGCGCCGTAGTACTCCAGCCCCAGCGCGAGGGAGCCGACGACGGTGAACGCCAGCTTTGCCGCTGGCTCGAACTGAGGAAGTCCCGCGTTGATACCGTTGAGGTCAATGTCCACAATCGGGTTCACCGCGGCGTAGAAGAAGCCCCACCGTCCGTCGATGATGGGCCGGATTTCACTGCCCCAGACGTTGGGCTCGAATTGACGGGGCACATCTGAAATCTCGAAATTGATGGCCAAGCCGATGGCGCCGGCGAGCTTTTGGTCCAGGCGAAGCTTGCAACGCAGCTTGACGCCGGCGTATTCGAAGCCGGCTTGGGGGAGCACGGCAAACTGCAAATACATCCCAAGCTCGACCCATGTGCCGATCCCCAAATGGGGCTCAAACGTCAGGTGGAATTGGTGTTCGGTCGGAGCTTGGCCGTCGGGGGACGTCACCGTCGTCCCACTCGCCAAATAGATGAGATGAGTTTCCAGGCCGACGTGCCAGGGGCCGGCGGTCTCGCTGTCGTAGACTTGAATCTCGAAATTGTCCTGGGCCAAAGCGCGTGCAGGAACCAGCGCCAGCGCAACCAACAGCCCGAAGCGCGTGTAGCCGAGGGACATGGAGCCGAAGGGGAGAGGCGTTTTCGCCGGAATAGCCCCTCTTTACCGCCGAGGCTCGCGCTTTTTTTCGCGCGGAATTTTCCGCGCCGGTCTTTTTGCAGGAACGGATGGCCTGGAGAAACGACACCGCCAGGAAGCTGCTACCAGCGGCACGACAGCTCGAGCTCGCCTCCGCCGGGGCGGAGGACCAGCGCTACCTGCGGGGCAGGAGGTCGGAGGTGGAACACGGGTACAAGCGCGCCCGTCCCGACGCCCAGCGCAGCCCCAGCCAAGACGTCAGACGGGAAGTGCTGTCCGGCCAGCACGCGCTCAACGGCGACGCTGGCCCCCACGACGGCCACGACAAGCCAGGGCCACAGCGTCGGCCCGTGCCGAAGCGACTCGGTCATGGCGAGCGTGGTCAGCGCACCGAAAGTGATGCTGGCATGTCCGGAAAGAAAACTGGTGTAGCTCGCCGGGGAATGGAGGACCGCGGTCGAGGTGGTGGCGTAGACGTTGGGTCGGGGCCTCTGGAAGGAGTATTTCGCGGCGGCGGTCAGCGTTCCGCTGATGGAGAGGACTTCGGCGTAAACCACCATGTCCTCCAGGAAGGCCTGGCTCAGCCCCACGTCGACTAAGTCCACGCCAATCGGCGCAAGCAGAGCCAACACCTCGGTGATGGTGCTCGCCGTGTCGGCCGCCGCGCTGTGCCAATGAAGCGCGACCCGGTCAAAGCTCGGAACGTCTGCCGCTGCGCACGGGCATTGCGGAGTCACCCAGGAGGGGCCTTCCGCTTCGAGGAAGACCCAAGTGGCCGTGGTGGACGCGAGCAGCAGACCATCCGCCCAGGGCTGCAGTTGATAGACGGAGCTAGGCCCGCTGGTGGTGGCGGCGCTGGGCACATCGGCCCTGGAGGCACTTCCGACCGTGGGCTCCGCGGCTTCGACCAGGAGCACAAGGGGCATCAATGCGAAGCCGAACATGTCGAAGCCGAAGCGCACCGCGCCAGCGGCCGCTCAAGTGGGGGCCGTCCAGTCGCCCCCCGCTGGCCGCAAGACCAATTCGTGCGTCCAGGCGTCTGGAGTCTGCGCATGAAGGTACGCGCAGGCTCGCGCGATGGCGGCCGGCGTCAGCAGACGCTCGGTGGCCCGGCCATGGGCTGCGGCTGCCTGGCTGGCGATTGGGCCGTCGATGGGGACATAGGCGACGTGGACGCCGCGCGGACGCCATTCCCGGGCTGCGACTTGAACCAGTGCGCGGAGGCCGTGCTGCACCGCACCGAGAGCAGCGAAGCCCTCCTTGGTGCGAATTCCGGAGGAGGTGCCCATCTGAAGGAAGGTGCCCCGGCCTCGGGACAGCAGGCCGGGACCAAATGCCCTAAGGAGATTCCACGTACCCTGGACGTAGCTCGAAAAGCCCTGCGCCAGCTCAGCGTCTTGAAGGTCCAAGAGCGGGAGGGAGCCAAAGCGTCCGCCCGAGGTTTGAGCGGCAACCACCAGGTCGACCGCCTCTGCGGAAAATGAAGCCAGTGACTTTGGGTCGGTGATGTCACAGACGACCGGCAGGCCGATTCCGCCGGCGCTGCTGACCTCCCGGGCGAGTTGGTCGACCGCGGCGGCCGTGCGGGCCGCACAAAGGACCCGCCAGCCCTCGCGCGCGAAGTGCAGGGCAATCTCTCTGCCAAGGCCCCGGACTCCGATGATGGCAAGTGTGCTGGACACGCCGCCGACAGTGTACGCGAACCTCAACGAGTTGCTGCCTCGAGGCGGTCGGGAGGCCGGGGAACGGGGACATTGCGGTTGTAAACCCAGGTCAGCGCGATGCCCAACAGGGTGGCGCCCACGCCGAGTATGCCGTTGACGAAGGGCGGAGCCGTGAGGGCCAGTCGGATGAGGACGGTCACCGCCGCGAAGCCCGAATTCCGTAGCACCAAGTCGTAGGCGAAGCTGTGGCGGAGTGCGAGCAGCACCACGAGGATGTCGGCGAAGATGAGGACCGTGTAGAACTGCTCAAAGAAGTACCCGGCACGTTGAGACGCCCGAGCGGGTTCCATCCCCCCCGTCACGGCTTTGAGGGCGAGACCGGCAAACATCGCCAACAGCACGAGAGCCACCATCTCCTTGGAGGCGGTAAAGCTGGCCCGGGCCTCCTCGGAGAGTTGGGATTCAGTCCGACGCTGCAGGGCGTAGAAGACGCCCACCAGGAAAAAGATGAGGACCGCCGCCGTTGCGTCGGCTGCCATCCGAGGAACGGCGTCCCTGACAGCGTCCCAGTAAATGGGCTCCGGAAAATTCACCAACTCGCCGAGGGACTGCCGCAGCAAGATGAGGGAGAGGATTTCGAACTGTCTGCCCATGGTGTTTCCGGTGGTGCCGGACAGCCCGAAAACCAGACTGATGACCTCGATGGCGAGCAGCAGAGTGAAGGCCAGTTGGACCGAATCGAAGTGGTTAGTCGGTACATGCGACGCAAGCGCTGCGGGGAGCCAGCCTCGGCGTCGAGCTTCAATCAGCAGCAGCGCGCCGATGAAGGTAGCCACCAGCGCGGTGGCCAGAGCGGTCTGCACTCGCCGGCTCTCCCACCGGTTATGAAGCCAGTCGAACAGCACATGGGACAGCTTCAGAAGCGGTGAGAGCGTCGGCGAGGGCTTCACCCCCTCATCATCGCCGCAGACGGACTGGAACCGAAAGGGGAGAAGCCTTTCGAGCAACGACGTCGACACCGTTCAGCTGCTGGCGGTCTGCCGGAGAGCTCGCGGCGAGGCTGTGAGCGGAATGCACGGTCCGAGCGGACCGATTGGCCGCCGCCCTTGGTTCGCGCACGCGTTTGACAACCGTCAATGACTAAAGCAAATGTTTCGCGCAAATGCAGTCGTGACGAGGGGCCCATGCGAGACGCTCCACCCGGCTGGCCGCGGATTTCGGCGGCTCTCTATTACGAGGCCCCGGCCAAGGCCATCGACTGGCTATGTCGCGCCTTCGGTTTTGAGGTTCGCCTGAAGGTCGAGGGCGAAAATGGGGTCATCGAGCACTCCGAGCTGGTCTATGGCGAGGGTGTGGTGATGGTGGCCGGGCCCCGGGCGAAATATCCCTTCCGACGCAGTCCGCGCGCCTTGGGCGGCGCCAACACCCAAAACTTGATGGTTTATGTCGACGACGTGGAAGCCCACTGCTCGCGCGCTCGGGACGCGGGAGCAAAAATCGTCTCCGAGCCGACGTCGGTCGACTACGGCGAAGACCACTGGGAAGACCGCGGCTACCAGGCCGAGGATGTCGAGGGCCACCAGTGGTGGTTTATGCAACGGCTCCGTAGCCCCAACCGGTGAGCTCGCTCAACGAGACATTGGCGGCGCTGGCAGAGGGCAGAGGCCGCAGCCTGGTGAATTTGCTCCGAAGGCAACCCCAACGGGCTAGAAAGCTCGCCGCGGCGCTGTCGGTAATTCCGGCCGCAACGAGCCAGCAAGTCCGGGGCAGCGCCGGAACGGACGGGTGACGTGTCCCTGCTCCTTCGAGAGTTGCCGGACGCTGCCCGGGTGGAGAAACTTCTCGGCAGTCGTACCGATGCCGAAGCCGTGCTGATGCTGCTCGAGCTCCTTCGCGTGGCTCGCGACGCCTATGCCGCCTTGGAGTCCAATTTTGAGGGCTTAGGTCTCACCGACGCCAAATGGGCACTGCTGATGCAGCTTTATACCGAGCCCTCCGGACGCTTACTTCCGTCCGCACTTGCTTCACGGTTGCTCGTGACGCGCGGGGCCATCTCGGGGTTGGTCCGCGGAGCCGAACGGGCAGGGCTGGTGCGGCGTGTTGCGCACCCGACAGACCGGCGCAAGTACTACGTCGCTTTGGTGCCTCGCGGGCGTCGTCTCCTCGCGCGCGCGCTTCCCGCCTACATGGCCCGAGTGGTTGCGTACATGTCCGTCCTCTCGCCCGCGGAGCGCGTAACGTTGGGAGCCGCCCTCAGGCGGCTGTACGCCGCGCTGCCCCTTCTCAGCGCTTCCGGGGCGCCCGCTCGAGCCCGGCGTGCGCCGGCCACGGGCTAAACCGTTTTTCACACAGAATTGGTTGACACCTAAACGACGTCGGTTAAAGGACCGGCCTTAACGAGGGAGACGGGCATGGCCGAGGCCGCACTGGCGCAGCCGAAGCAGGCTGCAGAGGTCGAGTCGGGCGCGAAACGGAAGCTCACGCCGCCCGTCCTTATTGGGATGGTCGTCGGGGTAGTCGTGCTGGGGGCAGTGGTCGTGGTTCTCCTCGGCCTGGGGAAGGAATCGACCGACGACGCACAGGTGGATGCCGATTATGTCCCCCTCGCCCTCCGGGTCGGCGGCCAAGTCGTCAAAGTCGCCATTGCCGAGAACCAGCACGTCAAGACGGGCGACCTCATCCTCCAGCTGGACGACTCGGACTATTTGGCTAAGGTTCAGCAGTCCGAGGCCGAGTTGGACAGCGCCCGTGCTCAGGCGGATGCCGCCGATGCACAGGCGGCCGTCGCCGCAGCCGGCGCCCATGGCGGACTTTCCCAGGCGGAGGCCAGTCTCACCGGCACCAACCGGTCCGTTTCCAACTCGCGAGCCCAGGTGGAGCAGGCGCGAGCCACGCTGGTGAGCCGACAGGCTGACCTGAAGCTGGCCGAAACCAACGTCGAGCGGGCCCGAAGTCTGCTTAAAGACAACGCCATCCCTCAACAGCAGGCAGACCAATACTTCGCTACCTACGACTCGGCGAAGGCGGGGGTGGTAGCAGCTCAAGCCAGCGTCACTGCCGCCGAGGAGCAGCTGCTCCGCAGCCAGTCGCAGGTGACCGAGGCCGAGGGCCGCGTCGTGGTCAGCCGCCCAGTGGACGCACTGATTGCGGCGGCCAATGCGAACGCTGCCTACCAACACGCTCGCGTCAAAAGCGCCGAGGCCGCGCTCGCACTGGCCAACCTCAATCTAGCTTGGACGCGGCTGCTGTCCCCGGGGGACGGCGTGGTCAGTCGGCTGACCGCCTATCCCGGGACGACGCTGGCCGCGGGGCAGACGGTCGCCAGCTTTGTGCCGGACAAGAAATACGTGGTGGCCAATTTCAAAGAGACACAGGTTGCGAAGATGCACCCCGGGCAACCGGCGGACGTCTCCGTCGATGGGACGGGGAAGACGCTGGCCGGAAAGGTGGAGAGCCTCGCCGGCGGGACTGGTGCGCGCTTCTCTCTGCTGCCCCCGGACAATGCCACCGGCAACTTCGTCAAGATTACTCAAAGAATCCCAGTCCGCATCACGCTGGATTCCGTCCCGGCTGGCGTAGTTCTTCGGGCTGGCCAATCGGCGGAAGTCACCGTCCACGTCAACGAGTGAAGGGCCCTATGCGACTATCGCCCCTGCTGCTCCTCGCGACAGCTTTTCTCGGGCCAAGGGGACTGGCCGACGCGCAGAGCGTGACTCAGCTGACGGTTGAGCAAGCCGTGCAGGAGGCGTTCCGTGTCAACGATCAGCTGCGTGCCGCTCAATTGCGCGCTGACAGCGCCGACGACACCTCTCGCAGCGCTCGGGGCAACCTGTTGCCCGCGCTCAGTGGCACCGAGCAGTGGCAGCATTTCAATGCGCCCTTCACCGTCAACGTCTCAGGGCAGCCGGGCCAGAACATTCCAGTCCGCAACTTGAATACCAACGCACTGATCGTCTCGGCGAACCAACCACTGCTCGGGTTGGTGCATCTCGGATTCACAGTCGCATCGGCCAACCATTCGGCGGACGCAAGTCGCTCCGATGCGCAGGCGGTCGCGGCCTCGCTGGGCGAGCAGGTGCGCACCACCTACCTCCGACTCTTTGAGGCGCTGGCGCAGCAGAGCATCGCCCAGGCCAGCCTCGATGAGCTCGATCAGCAGGTCCATGACGCTGAGGCGCGCTACCGCGCCGGCACCATCACCAACGCCGACTTGCTGCGTTTCAAGACTGCTGCTGCGAATGCCCAGCAGCAATTCATCCAGGCCAAGACAGACGCACTGGTCGACCGCCAAGCGCTCCTTACATACCTGGCGCGCAATCCTGAGGACCCGAGCATTCAATTCATCGAGCCGGAGGACCTAGAACGGTTGGCTGGCGAACCAGTGCCTCAGTCGGTGGATGCGCTGATTAACCAATCGTTGGGCCAACGGCCTGAGGTGGCGCGTGCCCTATCCCAAGCCGAGGCCGCTCGCGACAACGATAAGTCGCTGTACGCCGCGCTTCTTCCGGAGCTGAGCTTCCAGGCCGCCTACCAGTGGACCAAGGGCCAGATTTTCTTCCCGGAGAACCAGACCTACGTTGGATTTCTCGTCAGCTGGCCGTTCTGGACGTGGGGTGCCACGTACTATGCCGCCAAAAGCGCGGAACGCCAGGCGGATGCCGCCGAGGCTCTCTCTCAGGATGCGCGGCGGCAAGCGGCGTACGAGGTCTCGACCAAGTACGCCCAGCTTCAGGCGCAATTCGTGGCAGTGCAGGTCGCGGAGACGGCCATCGCCAGCGCGGAGGAAGCTTACCGCGTCACCAGCGCTCAGGTCCGAGCAGGCATCGGCACGACGACCGACCTGCTCGATGCGCAGTCGGCGCTGACCACCGCTCGGCTGAACTTGGCTCGCGCCCGCTACGAGCGAGCCGTTGCCCGCGTCGCACTCGACCGGGCAACCGGCGCTGCCGCCAACTAGGGCGAGAAGGGACGGAGCCCCCATGGCAGAGGGCGGAACAGCAGCACCGGTCTGGAAGCCGCGACGTAACCCTTGGGCCATTGCCATTACCGTCACCTTGGCGACGTTTATGGAGGTGCTCGACACGAGCATTGCCAACGTTGCCCTCCCGCAGCATCTCGGGCGGCCTTTCCGCGAGCCAGGATGAGGCCACCTGGGTGCTGACCTCGTACTTGGTGTCCAACGCGGTGGTACTGCCAATCAGCGCTTGGCTATCGACCCGAGTTGGACGGAAGCGCTTTTACATGACGTGCGTTGCTCTCTTCACGGCGAGCAGCTTCCTATGCGGGTTCGCCCCTTCGCTACCCTGGCTGATTTTCTTTCGTGTCCTTCAGGGAGTCGGTGGCGGAGGACTCGCGCCGAGTGAGCAAGCGATTCTCGCCGACACCTTTCCACCGGCCCGCCGCGGCATGGCCTTTGCCATGTATGGATTGGCAGTCGTCTTCGCTCCTGCGATTGGGCCGACGCTGGGCGGCCTCATCGTCGACCACGCCAGTTGGCGGTGGATTTTCTACATCAACGTGCCGGTCGGCCTCATTTCGCTGGTGCTGAGTGGCATCATGGTTGAGGACCCGCCCTACCTGGAGGCGCAGCGCGAGGCGTCGCGGACCATCCGGGTGGACTGGATTGGGCTGTTGCTTGTGACAGTGGGCTTCGGCTCGCTTCAAGTCGTCCTAGACAAGGGCCAGCAAGACGACTGGTTTGCCTCTCCGCTCATCGTCCTGTTCGGAATGGCGACCGTCATTTGCCTCATCTCGACCGTCATTTGGGAAATGGGTCACGACAACCCCATCGTCAACGTTCGCCTCCTGCGCAATGCGAGCTTCGCGACGTCGACGACACTCATGTTCGTATTGGGGGGCACCCTCTACGGGTCGACGGTGCTGCTTCCTCAGTTTCTCCAGACGCTCATGGGCTACACTGCCGAACGCGCCGGAGAGGTGCTTAGTCCGGGCGGATTCGCCACCATGTTGATGATGCCGCTGGTGGGCTTTTTGGTCGGGCGGGTCCCGGCGAAATACCTGATTGCCTTCGGTTTCGCGGGACTGTCGAGTGCGCTGTTTTACATGACCAGCCTCAACCTGGCCATCGACATGCCGACGGCGACCTCTTACCGGATATTTCAGGCAGTGTTTCTGGCGTTTCTCTTCGTCCCCATCAATACCGTTGCTTACATTGGGATTCCGCAGAGTCAGACGAACCAGGTCTCGGGTCTGCTCAACTTGGCGCGCAACATCGGCGGCAGTGTCGGCATCGCCTACTTAACCACCATGCTGGTTCGCCGATCCCAGGCCCACCAAAATTACTTGGTGGACCACACCTATGCCTCGAATCCCCTGCTGCAGCAGCGACTCAACGGCCTTGAGAGTTTGGCCGGCTCCTCCGGCGGACCGGCACAAGCGATGCAGCACGCTTACGCGCAACTGTACCAGACGATTCAACAGCAGGCAGCGCTGCTGTCCTATGTAGACATCATCCGGTCGTTTGCAGTTCTCACGCTGGTGTTGGTACCGCTGATACTCCTCTTCATTAAGAAGAATCGCCCCGGGGGGGCCCCGATCGGCGCTCACTAGGCTCCGGACCTTCCGATGCCCACGCCATGGAAGACAAGCTCGGGGCGCGAAGAGCCAGCTGACAGCCATCGAGTGGGCGTTCCTTTGGAATCCATCGTTCCCACATTGGAAAAGACTAATCCGCCAAAGAAGCTGGCGACGGCGTCGATGAGGCAGCACCTTAGCCACCAACCGGAGGACGACCTATGACTGCAGCCGCCAGCACCCAAGACTGGGAGATTGATCCAGCGCACACCCGCGCGCACTTCAGCGTCAAACACCTGATGGTTTCGACCGTTCGCGGTCAATTCAAGAGCGTCACTGGGACAGTGACGCTGGACGAGGCAGACCTCACGCGCTCGCGCATCCAGGTCGAGATTGATGCTGCTTCGATTGAGACCGGAGACCCGAAGCGGGATGGTCACCTCAGGTCGCCGGATTTTTTCGACGCCGACAAGTTTTCCAAAATCACGTTCCGTTCGACGCGAATTGAGCGCGACGGGGACGAATTCAAAGTCACCGGTGATTTGGCGATGCATGGCGTCACTCGCCCGACGACGCTCCTCGTTGACTCACTGACCGCGCCTACCAAGTCCCCTTATGGACGCGTTGTGCGAGGTGTCTCCGCAGTGGGCAAGCTGAACCGAAAGGATTGGGGCCTCGCCTGGAATGCCCCGCTGGAGACCGGGGGCGTGTTGGTCGGCGACGAGGTCAAGCTGCAAATCGATGCAGAATTGGTCGCGAAGAATCCCGCCTAGCTCCAACTGCGCGCTGTCTCAGCTCAGGCGCGGCGTCTTTCCCGAAACTCGCTTCGCAGAGCCCGTCCTGAGTTCAGCGACATACCAGTCCAACAGGACGTCGGCGAGCGTCGTTCGCCGGACGACGCCCAAAGGCACTTTCGTGCCGGGTTCGGTAACGAGCACTGCATCGGTTGCGGCGTCGGAAAGTTGTCGGACTAGCTCGGCGAGGTCCGCCTCAGGGTGGACTTGGGGAACCTTGCGCGCGACGTCGGCGGCAATGAGGACCCCCTGAAGCTGTTCTTCGCGCTCGAATTCGCGCACCTCCTCGAGGAGAACCACCCCCGCCTCGCCTTGTCCACCGTCGACGATGAGAGCCTTGGACTCCGACCGGTTGAGCTCTTCAATAAGCGTCTCGAGGTGAGTGGCTCCAGAAACGACATGCACCGGCGTCATCAATTGGTGCGCTCGAGCGCTCAAGCTCACTGAAGACGCAAGGCTGACCGTCCGTGCTCGTGAGGCGTCGAGCGCCGGCCCGGTGCGAGCATGCGCTCGCACGAAGTCGCTGATGGCCAGTACGCCCACCGAATGGGGTTTCTGTGCATTGTCCACCACCACCGACTGCCGGACGCCGGCTTCGTTCATGCGCACCACCGCGCGGATAAGAGGCGCGTCGGCCGGGACACTATGAGCAGGCTCGATGAAGGCACCCAGAGGGGCTCCTTCCTGGCCGGTCGCTGCCGCTGTGCGGAGACGGGCCACGCGAACCACCCCGACCAGTTCTCCCGCCTCGCCGAGGACCGGGAGAAGGGCGAATGGTCTGTCTCGGACGACCGCGAGGGCGCCGCCCACGGTCTGGTTGGCTTCGACGCTCGTCACAGGGGTGCTCATCGCCTCAGCAACCGTCAGTTGCTCCAGGGGATGTGCGCGGGGAGTCCCGTGTTGAAGAACGACGCCGTCCTGCTCGAGCAGCGCGTCGTAGATGGGGATGGGGCGCCAGTGGCGGGTCAGGGCGTAGGAGGTCATGTTCGCCAGCATGAGAGGAAGAATGAGGCCGTAGCCGCCGGTCATTTCAAAGATGATGAGCACGGACGTAATTGGCGCCCGAATAACACCGGCAAAGACTGCACCCATCCCCACCAGTGCAAACGCACCGAGCTGACGTCCCTCGTGCTGGAGCGCGGCGACGTCCAAATAGCCGACAGCCCCGCCGAGCATTGCCCCGACGAACAGCACCGGAGCGAAGATGCCACCCGCGCCTCCGCTCGAATACGAGAAAACGGTGGCCACGCCTTTGATGACGCATAGGGCCAGCAGGACTTTCAAAGCGAGTTGGCCAGCCAGGGCGTCGCTCAGGGTCTGATATCCGCCGCCGTTAACGCCTCGGACGCCCCAGAAGTACATAGCCACCACAGCCAGTATTCCCGTCACCAGGCCTCCCACGGCCGGATGCGCCCAAGCAGGAATCGCCTTGAAGTGACGGAAAAAGAGACGAAGTCTCAACAGCGAATCGGTAAAGGCGGCAGACACCGCCGCAGCAGCCAAGCCGAGGAGCGCGTAAAAGACGAGAGACGATGGATGGTCGAGCCCGTATTGCTGATCCACCTCAATGACGGGGTGGACGCCTAGCACGCTGCGCTCGATGACCGCCGCCAGTGCGGCAGCAATGACGACGCCTGAGAGGATGGTCTGGTCGAGAGCGCCAACCACCTCTTCGATGGTGAACGTCACGGCAGCGATGGGGGCATTGAAGGCTGCGGCGATGCCGGCGGCGGCGGCGACGGGAATGAGGCGGCGTGCGCTCTTTGGAGGAAGCGACGTCAGCCTAGCGAGTGCGCTCGTCGCCCCTGCGCAGATTTGGACCGTGGGACCTTCGCGCCCAAGTGATGCCCCAGAGCCGATCCCAATCGTAGCAACGATGAATTTCCCGACCGCATCTCGGAAGCTGATTCGACCGCCTTCAGCGAACGCTTGTTTCACTTGAGGGATGCCAGAACCGCGCGCGTCGGGAACGACCCACGTCAGGAGTGCTCCGGCAATCAGGCCGCCCACGGTGGGTGACACAATCGTCCAGACGATCCACTGATGGCCTTTGGCATTGAGCGCACGGTCAATCAACAGGTGTTCGGTTGCTTGAATTGCGAGGTGAAAGGCGACTGCCACCACTCCCGAGATGAGTCCGACGACGATGGTCAGCCCAAACAGGTGCTGCGACTCGTTCGGGAGGTACAGGCGCAGTACCGCGCGAGCGCTCTGGAGGAGTGCCGAGGCGTCTCGATGAATCCTGCGGCCGAGCGACCGGAAGGCGCGAATCATCGCCCCTGGCAGTCCTTGGGCCAGAAGCAATGGGGGAGACTCGCCCTGGCAGCCGAGTGCGCCTCAGTCATTCGGCGAGAACCCGGTGCACCAACTGCACACAAATGGACCCCTCGCCGACGGCCGAAGCGACCCGTTTGACGTTGCTCATCCGGGCGTCTCCCACCGCGAACACGCCCGGAAGACTGGTCTCGAGGAGAAACGGTGCCCGCGCCCGTGGCCATTTGACTGCATCGCGCTCCTCCCGGCTGATGTCAGGGCCGGTCTTAACGAACCCCTTCTCGTCCAATGCGACGCAGCCCGCAAGCCATTCCGTGCTGGGAACCGCACCGGTCATCGAAAAAACGTGCCGAATCGGCCGCCTCTCAACCTCGCCAGTGGCGGAGTTCTTAAGGGAGACCGCTTCCAAATGAGTTTTCCCTTCCAGGCCGACAATTTCAGTTTGGGTCCGAAGGGTGATGTTTGGGGTCTCTTCGATTCGTCTAATCAAATACCGGGACATGGTCGCCGCAAGGCCATCCGAACGAACCAGAACGTAGACGTGCTTCATCGACTGCGAAAGAAAAACGGCCGCTTGTCCCGCAGAGTTGCCTCCCCCGACGACGATGACTTCTTGGTTGTCACAGACTTGGGCCTCCATCTTAGTCGCGGCGTAGTAAACGCCCGCTCCCTCGAACCGGGTGAGGTTTTCCAACTCAAGCTTTCGGTACTTTGCTCCGGAGGCGATGATGAGGGTCTTGGCTCGGACGGTTTCACCGGTGGATAGCTCGACTGCGTAGGGTTTGCGTTCGCAAAGCAACCGGGTCGCCGAACGCGCAACGGCGACGTGGGCACCGAACTTCTCGGCCTGGGTAAAGGCTCGACCCGCGAGTGCCTGGCCGGAGATGCCCGTTGGAAAGCCAAGGTAGTTCTCGATTTTCGAGCTCGACGCTGCCTGCCCGCCTGGCCCGTAGGCTTCGAGAACGAGCACGTCTAGACCTTCGGAAGCGCCGTAGACGGCCGCGGCCAATCCGGCCGGCCCCGCCCCCACGATGAGGACATCGCGCACGATTGCGATGTCGATCCCGGCGTTGAAGCCTAGACAGTCGGCGACCTCCTGATTGCTGGGGTTGCGGAGGACCAGTTCCCCCCGGCAGATCAAGACCGGAATCTCCTCCAACTTGACGCCGAATCGGTCGAGGAGAGCCTGGACATCAGGATCCGTCTCCACGTCGAGGTACGTCTGCGGGTGAGCGTTCCTCGTCAAAAACTCCCGGAGCCGCAGGGTGTCCGCGGAATGACGAGAGCCGATGATGACCACGTCTCCGAACCCGGCGTCCAGAAGAGCGACGCGGCGGAGAATGAATGCCCGCATGAACAGCTCGCTCAATTCGGAGTCGGTGAGTACTAAGGTCTTGAGAACGTCACGGTGAAGGGCAAGGACTTCCCCGTCCTGAATGACTCGGCAGCGCACCAACGTGCGCCGTCCTGTGAGCAGGTTCGTCTCGCCCGTGAATTCGCCGGGGGTATGGATGACGACCCGCTCCTCTTCCCCGAGCAGAGGGCGAACGACCTCGAGGTTCCCTTGGAGGACGACGTAGAACTGAGAGTCAATCGATCCTTGTTCAAAGAGGATTTCACCTCTCTGGACAGGTCGCCGGCTCCCGAGGGGAAGCAGCCGGCTTATCTGCTCCTCGGTCAACCGCGGGAAAATCTGGTCTCTGCGCTGGGCGACAAGGTCCTGGGCGGAGGACATGATGGACAATCCTAAACCGACGGGGCTTCAGGGCGCTCGTCTTCCCCCGTGGACGGTAGCCGATGGAGTTTCGCCCTGGACACTTGAACTTGGCGCCGAGGGCTCATAAAGGCGGGGCTCCCAACTTCGTAGGAGCCGACATGTCAATCGGTCGAATCCGCGTTGCCGCTGTGAATCTCGTCTTTTGCTGTCGCTTGGTCGGCCAGCGCTGAAGAGAAGGCACCAGCATCGGCTGGCAAAGCCGTCTACGAGCGCGACTGCGCCCAGTGCCACGGTTCACAAGGAAAGGGCGATGGCGAGGAAGCGGTGTACGTGACGCCCCAGCCCCAGGACTTCACGACCGGCGTTCTCGACAAGCAAACTGACGAGTTCCTCGCATCGGTTATCGCCAAGGGCGGATTGGCGAACGGCCTTCCAGAGTCGATGCCTGCTTTCCCCAAGCTGTCCAAGAGCGAAATTCAAGGCGTCGTCGCCTACATTCGTCAGCTCGGCAAAGCGAGTGGCAAGAAAGCGACGCCCGCGCCGGACGCTGGGCGGCGGTGACCCCTTTCGCCTGAAAACCCTCTCTGCATCGTCATACTGAAGGCCTCCGCGCGGGCCGACAGATGGGCCACCTCCTGCGCGGGCTCGGTCGGCTGGCAGAGACGCACATCCAGGCGCCGATGAAGTGCCTAGTCTGGAGCGTGGGGCAGCGTCACTCATAAGCCGCCCAGGTGAAATCCTGTCAATGGCGAGTCTTCAGGAAGGGCGCCGGACGCGCGTTTGCAACAAATACACAATGGCGCTCACGCCCAGGACAGCGAACAGGCCGATGGTTTCTGCGCTGGACGCGAGGGCAATCAGGCCCAGCATGCTGGCGATTCCTGTCGTTGCGGCTGCTCCGAGATAGCGGAAGTTCAATGGCGGCCCGGAATCCGCAACCCCACGTCGCGCAAGACGCCACGCCGCGGCGCAAACGGCGATGTACAGCGCGGCAGTGCCCAGCGTCGAGAGGATCGCAAGTTCGGCGAACGTCCCAGAGAGCGCGAGTCCAATGGCCAGCGCCGCGTAAAGTAGGATTGAGGCTTGGGGAGTTTGGCTCTTCGGATTGACCCGCCCCAGCCCCCGCGGCAGAAGCCCGTCTCGCGCGAAGGCGAAGAGCACTCGCGGGGTGCCCAGGATGTCGCTGCCGATCCAGCCGAACATCGAGGCTGCGGTGCCGGCGAGCATCAGCCACCCCAATCCCGGGCTGATGCGGGCCATCGCCTCCGCAAGAGGCGCGTGGGCAGGGGCCAATGACGGGCCCAGGATGCCTTGGGCGATGACTTGGATGGCGACGTAAAGCGCTGTCACCGACACCATCGAGATGAGCAAGGCCCTCGGAATGCTACGTGCTGGTTGCGCAACCTCGCCGCTGGCACTGAGCGAGACCTCCATCCCGCTAAATGCGAATACGGCTAGGATGAGGCCGCGCCCAAGGTCGTGAGTGGTGGGACGCGCGGTTGCTGCAAAATTGGACCATCGAACCGCGCCGACCCCAGCGATAACAAAAATCGCGAGGGGAATTAACTTCAGCACGGTCATCGCACTGACCAGGCGTGCCGCGCGCCCGACACCACTGAGATTAACCAGCGCGATTCCACCCACCACCCCGACAATCACCACCGCGTGCGCCATCGTCCGGTAGGGCACCGGCACCACGGTAACGGCGATATCGCCGAGCGCCGCTGCGATGCTTCCGCAGGCAAGCGCGTTACAAAACCAAAGCATCGTACCGGCAACGTAGCCAACGAGTGGGCCGAAGGCCGCGCTCACGTAGCCGTACGCGCCTCCGCTCGTTGGGATTCGGCTGCCACCCTCTGCAAAACAAATCGCCACGGAGGCGACAGCAACTGCACACACCAGAAATGCCAACGGCGCATACGGTCCCATGTTTTGAGCGAGGGCGGAGGGGACTGCAAAGATTCCCGCGCCGACGACAACGTTGACGATGCTCGCGGCGAGCGCCCAGGGGCCAATTGCCCGCACTAGCCCGACATCGCGTTGGCTCGGTGTCGCGAGGGGCGGTCTCAATGGCTCGACTCTCCAGGACGCCCGGCCCTCAACGACGGCAGAGGCCGCATCCGGCGGATGTTGGACCAAACGACGGCGTTGAGGTTAAGCCGTTCTGGCGATTTAGGGCACGGTTACCGTCGCCCCGGAAGCCTCGCGAGTCGCCCTCGGCTTTGTGCTTGCCCGAAATGCCGCGAGCGTAGGGTCAGCTCGGCTACGGCCGATTATTGCCCCAGCCTGAAGGCAGACAGGTGTACGTGACTTCCTGTCCGGGTGTGGTGGCCAGGGCTCGCAGTGCAGAGTCGGTGAGTGTTGGACTCCCGTCGTTGGGAAGGAACGTGCCGTCGGACTGTAGCCAAAAGGCTTTGGCTCTTCCGTCGACCAACGCCCGAGCCACGAGGTCACACTCGGTCGCTCCGGGGCCGAGGATTTTGGACACGAAGGGCGTTTGGGCCCGTGCGATGAGCAGGTCGATGCGCGAACCCACGGCAGACGCGTTGTCTGTCCTCAGAGTGACTTGCTGGCCGACGATGGGAGCGAGGTCATTGTCGAACGCCAGGAGGAATTGCTCGAGGTCCCGACGCTGGGTGTCGCCGTTCGCGAACCCGACACGGCCGCTCTGGGTGGGGTTGAAGACGTTGGCCTGAAGGAAGCGGAAGATGGTGTCGATGCTCCCGTCGTTCAGGAAGCCTGTCCCCCGGACCTGCGGGCCGGTAAAGCCGTTGTCCCCGGCATTCTCGAAGGGGTTCGCTGGGAGCCCAAACATGCCGACTTTGTCGTAGAGATTGCGCAGCTGGGGAATCTTCACGGTCTGCGGGAGTGCCTCGAAGCTGCTCTCCCCATCGGTGCCAAAAAAGCCCATCTCCGGGTTCAAAACATGACAGCCCTGACAGGTGAAACCGAGAGTGGCGATCCCCACTCCGTCAGCGAAATGACCGCCAGTGGCGGGGGGGCCGCCGTCGGCGCAGTCCACTGGAACTCCGGTCAAGCTGTCGATGCCATCACAACCGAGAAAGAAACTTCGGCCGGCGGCTTGGGCTGCGCTCAGCGAGTTGTCGAGGGCCCGCACCGGGTTCGGCGGCACGGCGATGACCAGAGCGAAATTGGCGTAAGTCTGCATGGTCGAAGACGAAAAGGCAGGCCCAAGCCCGACCAGAGTGTTGAAGGCCACGATGAAGTTTTTAAACGCGAGCGTGGCGTCGTAGGGTGGGGTGGGACTGGTATCAGTCCCGAAGAAGCCGGACACACGGTCCCCGCGCCAATGCATCGGGCCATGGTTGACGAGACCCCGCAGTGTTTGCGTGGCCATGGGCCCCTTCATCGGATGGAGGGTGGCCGCTCCGCCCCCGCCGTTGATGGTCGGCGGAGCGCCTAGCTTCAGTTTGATGTTGATGGGAGTGACCGTCGGATCGGCGTCCGGGTTGCCGAGGTCCCAGACGAGGTTGTCTTTGTCTCCAAAAATATGGCAACTGGCGCAGGCAGCCTCGCCGTTGGACGACGTGGTCGTGGCATCGTAGAGAAACGGTCGTCCACTCGTGACCGCCGTCGGCTCGGGATTCAGGAGTGTTAGGTGAACAATCTCGTTGCCAGAGGTCAGGTCGATGACAGACAAGCCGTCGTCGAAGCGAGTCGTCACGTAAAGCCTCTGGCGGGGCTCGTCGAGCGCCAATCCACCGGGGCCACCGCCGGTCACCTGGAGGTACGCGTTGCTCTGGCTGACGGGATTGAACGTGTCGTTCTCAATGGCGGCCGTGGGAAAGACGCCGACCTTCGAGGAACCAAAAGCGGCGACGTAGAGTGTGCCGCCGTCCGAGCTCACGGCGATTTGCAATGGCGTCGAGAGGCTGTGCTGAATCGTGCCATTCGGTGCCGGGAGAATCGAATAATCAATGTGCTTGTTGAGGTGGCGCGGAAGGACTCCCCCATTGGCGAGCACTGTGATGCGGGCCTCGGCCAAGTGGCCCTGGAGGGTTTGGCCAGCAAAGGTGCCGGGCCCCTCGAACCGCAGATCATTTCGAGAGTCGGTGTTGGAGACGTAGACCGTACCGCTTACTGGGTTAACGGCCAGATTGAAAAGAGTGGTGCCGACGTGAGAGTAAACGGCCGTCGGAGTCAGGGCGTTGGCATCGATGGCAAAGACGTCTTCGTCCGGCAACGAAAACGCTGTGGCGCTGGTCCAATCGCGACCAAGGACGTCCCGCCAGACGCCCTGTGCGTCGGTTTTGAGAATTACCGCCGCCGCCGGCGCGGGGAGCTGTGCGTAGTTGGTGGCTGGACCTGGCGGGGGACCGGGGACGAAGATTCCAGCATCGGTCATACACGAAGGGCCGCCATCTGAGGCGGCGAAACCGGGGCAGGGCAGACCCGACGAAGTGGCCATGGTTTGATTCCCGGATTTGAAAATCGCGGCATAAACAGTTCCACCATCGGGGGTGACAGCCAATGCCCGCGGCGTGTCGCCAAAGAGCGTCACAATCGCGAGCGGCGTGCCACCGACGGTGGTGCCGAGATTGGTGACGTCAAAGACCCACACGTCCGCCCGGCCGACGCCAGCCGTGGTGAGCTGAGGATCGCCCGCGCCAGGTACCTCCTGCAGCGATGGGTCGGTCCGCTGTTGGCCGCGGTGTGCGGTCGTGATGAATGCTCGGTTCCCGCCCGGTCCACCGAACACGATGTCGCTGGGCTCATCGCCGACAAGCAGCGTGCGAGTCACATGCGGTGGGTTGGTGGTTAGGTCGACGACGCTCACGCTGTCAGAAACCTGATTGACCACCCAAACCTCAGTGTTGGTCCGTGCGGCAACGGACACCGGGTCCAGGCCGACGTAGGTCGAGCTGCTGAAACTGACTCCGCTGGCGGTGACAGTGAAGACGTCCAAAGAGGCGTTGGGGATGTTGGCGACGAAGAGCTGCGATCCATCGGGAGAAAGGGCGATCGGTCGCACCGGACCGCTTTCGAAAGTAAATGTCGGAGCGATCCCCTGAAGGATGTTGAGCCCGCCGCCGTCTGGCTTGCCGTTGGACCCAGAGCAGGCGGCCAAGGCCAGCAACAGACACGTCACCCAGGGTGACGGAACATCGGTGAGGGCACGTTGTATGGCTAATCTTCCGCGGCGCAGTTCTAAGGGCATTTCATGTTTGCTTCGGTGCGAGGGCGGCCGGCGAGCGTACGAAAACACATGAGGGCACGAAAACAAGGGGGCGTGCTGCCTTTCGGAATGTCTGACTAAGGGGCGCTCCAAACGAACCCGGCGACCTCCTCGTCGGTCAAAGCCTGGGCAGTCACCTTACGGGTTGCTGCCTCTGCGCTTGGCGAGTGTTATCGTACCGGCGCGATGTCCTTCCTGCTCGGAATGGTGCTCTTCGTCGCCCTAATTGGAGCGCTCGACGCGCGGCTTCCTTGGCCCGCCCCGACGAGGGGCTGAACCACGATGATTGCTGGACACTTTGGCTTCGCCGCAGTTGTGAAGTCCAGAGAACGTCAGGTGCCTCTGTGGGCTCTTATGCTCGCCACTCAATGGCTGGACGTTGTGTTCGTCCCGCTCTTGCTGCTCGGTGTGGAGACGCTGACCCCCGTTGCAGGTACTCGAGGTGGATACGGCGAGGTCATTATCCACGCCGACTATACGCACTCGCTCGTGGGTGCCTTGGCGCTTGCCGTCATCTTTGGCGGTGTAGCGGCCTTTCCATGGGGACGGCGAAGCGGCCTGATCCTCGCCGGAGTTGTCTTCGCGCACTGGGTCCTTGACCTCATCGTGCACCGGGGGGACATGCCGATTCTGCCGGGCGACCTGGCTTCGTTGCCTCGGCTTGGCTTTGGCCTTTGGCGGGTGCCGACGGCCAGTGCCCTGCTCGAACTGCTCATTGTGCTCGTGGGCTGCTACACCTACTGGCGCGCGGCTGCCTGGACGCTAGCATCCCAGGCGCGGCCCACACGGCGGGCAGCGACAATCGCCGCCATCATGCTTGCCTGCGGCCTTCTGGTGCTCGGGCTCAATGTAATCGGGTTGTGACTCACCAGGGCGGGGGATGTCGTGAACGTCAAGCTGCTCATGGCTGGGCGCCGCTTATTGATGCAACGAGTCAACTCTCAGCGTCTGAAAGAACGAGCGAAAGTCCAAACGCCTGAAACAGACGAGGTTCCACGAATAGGGTCATCGTCGAAACCAGGTCCCGCTCGAGCGTGAGCACGTGGATGGAGTGGGCGTTAAACCGGCCGTCGGCTCCGCGCTCATAGACGGCGAAAGCGGGCTGCCCGTTGGCAGCAGTCGGGACCAGGCGAAGCCCCCCGCAGCTTTTCCACGACGCCCCGAAGAAGGCCTGGATCGTCTCGCGTCCAGCGTACCATTGCAGCCACGGCGGCATGATGACGGTCGCGTCCTGTTTGAGGAGAGCCCCGAAGCCGTCCAAGTCATGCCCTTCCCAGCTCTGAAGGTAGCGACCGAGGAGCTTTTGCTGCTCGGGGCTTGGCGAGGGTGCCTGCGGTGGCCGGCCGTTTGGGTAGCGTTTGGAAAGCGTCTCGCGCGCCCGCTGCAAGGCGCTGTTGACCGAAGCTGTTGAGCTGTCGAGTAGGGTCGCGGCTTCTACGGCGGTCCAACCAAGCACATCGCACAGCATCAGGGCTGCACGCTGACGAGGCGGTAGCTGCTGGAGCGCGGCGATGAAAGCCAGCTGCACGGCCTCGCGTGAGGTGTAGCGTGCCTCCGGAGTTGGCGAGGCGTCCGCAATGCGTTCCAGTTCGGAATCCGGGTAAGGTTCTAGCCACGCCACGTCCGTTGCCGGGGCGCCGGGCGGCATCGTCTCGTTGGCAGGTCCCAACTGGTCCGGCAGCAAACGCTGCGAGTGCTTGCGGCTCTCCAGCGCATTGAGGCAAGCGTTGGTCGCGATGCGGTACAGCCAGGCACGAAACGATCCTCCTTCGAAGGTGTCGAAGCTGCGCCAGGCGCGCAAGTACGTCTCCTGCACGAGGTCCTCGGCTTCATGCAGGGAGCCGAGCATGCGGTAGCAATGCAGGTGGAGTTGCCGGCGCAAGGGTTCGGCAATCCGTTCGAACGTCTGGCTGGGTTGCGCTGCTGCCATCGACACGGAAGGTATAGCTCTCGCGGGAGAATTCGAAGCCCCGAGCATCTCGTGCTCAGCTTTCCTTCGGATTGGGGTCGCCTTTGCCGGTTGTGATGAGCCTGCGCAGACTGTCGTTGACATAGAAGCCCCACGCCACTGAACAGCCTCCATAGCATTGGAAGGCCGGAAGCAGGCCGACGTGGGTGAAGCGGAGCGCGGTCTTATGGCCCTTCCTGGTGATTTCGAAGACGATTCCCGTGCCGTTCCACTCAGTCTTGTCTTTCACGAAGTTGAGGCGGGCGTCCGAGACACGCCAGACGACTCTCCTGCCGGGCGCCCACTCAGAGATTCTCTGGGTGCTGCGGTGGAGACCTTGGTAGCGGTACGTGAACTCCGCCCCGAGCTTGTCGGTGTTCCCATCAATCTCTCCTGACCACCATCCTCGAACGTTGTTAATCGCGTCAAAGACGGCTTGGGGAGAGCGGTCCACCACAAAGGAGGTGGTGAAGCCCTTCGCCTTCATCGCCTGCTCTCTTTTCTCTTCCGCTCCCTCAGTAACCCGAGCGGTGTCGCGGTGGCTGCTGGTCCTGGAGTCTGACTTCTCTGTGACGTTCATGACCGCCGTCCTCTCGGGCCAACATTGGCCCTCGTAGTCGTGAAACCGGCGTGGGGGCCGAAACTCATCGGTCTTCAGAAGTTTGCGAAAGCACGCTCGAATTCCTTGGGGCTCTTGTTCCATAGGGCTCCCAGCTCCTGTGCCATGGGGTCGGGGAAGATCTCCTCGTCGCCGCGGGCGATGCCCGCGAGAACACCCCGGGCCGTCTCGGCCGGGCTCGTCTTCGGCATCGGAAGGGCCTTCACCATGTCGGTGTCGATGGGGCCGGGAAGGACCGCAAGCAGCTCAATGCGCTTGGCCTTCAGCTGCGGACGCAAGGCTTGGGTGATGGAGTAGGCCGCAGCTTTCGACGCGGAGTAACCACCGAGGGCGGGGAAGCTTGCCAAGGACGTCAGCGACAGGACATTCGCGATGGTCGCGCCCCAGGCCGCTCGTTCCAGCACCGGCAGGAACGCCTTGATAACAGCCAAAGTGCCGTAAACATTGGTACGGAAATCGGCGTCGAACTCCGCCTGTCTTGTCGCCAAAACGTTGAACGAGCTCAGCAGGCCCGCGTTGTTGATGAGGAGCGTGACGTCGTTGGCCCTTTTCGCGGCAGCCGCTATCTGCTCCGGCTCGGCGGTGTCGACCCCGAGGGGGATGACCCGGGAGCTATCGATGGAGAGCTTCCTTTCATCTCGGGCCGCGGCGTAGACCTTGGCCGCACCAGCCTCCACAAGCGCTGAAACAAGGGCCTTACCGAGTCCTCGGTTCGCGCCGGTGACAAGCGCAATGGATCCTTCGATCTTCATGACAGTCCTCTCTCTCCCTGCTCGCCGGGTGGAACTTCTGAGCGTTAGACAGGGGGAGCGCCGCGATCTCATCGGCTGCGTCATGCCGAGGGTCGAGACCAGACCATCGGCGAGGCCAGGTCCTTCTTCCGGGCGGACGACTGACGAAGGCTCGGGAGCTGCCGACGGTTAGTGGTGGCTTTCGTGCTGATGGCACGCCGAGGACGCGGTGCAATCGAGGCCGGCCCGGGCTGGAAGCGTGAGTCCATATCGCCGCCCGGAGGTAATGGCGACGGCGAGGCTAACCCAACCCACCCTGACGCTTTGCATCCAGTCTGGCGGTTATGAACCCCAACACTTGACCGGACTCACGAGAATTGAGGCGCGGCTGCCCTCACTTTTTCGGCTTTTCCAGCTTGATGGCCACGGCCTCGACGTACGTCGCGAGCAGGTGGTCACCAACCTTGAGCTTCTCGAGCTTGATGTTGGCGCCGGCCTTCACTTGGTAGACGTTGCCGCCGGGTCCCTGGAAGGACACCAGCCTTTTGGCGGAATCGATTGCGGTGACGGTTACTGTCGCCTGCACCCCGGCAGCAGCAGACCCTCCGGGTGCCTGGTTGCTTGAAGCGCGTCCGGCGACTGCGCCGGCCGTTGGGGGCACTGTTTCCGACCCGGCCGGCTGGAACTCCAGTGCGAGCCCCTGCTGGTAGTCAACCACGATGGTGTCGCCGACAGCGAACTCCCCTAAGCGCTGGACTTGGGGCCCGACTGTGAAAGTCTCTGTCTCACCCGACTTGCTCTGCAGTGTCAGGGTCCGACTCGGGACGTCGATTGCCTTGACGGTGGCGGTGATGCGAATCGTTCGTTTGGCGGTCGCCTTACCCGGCGTGCCAGTGTTTTTCATCTCGAGTGTGCTCTGTCCGTCTGAACTTGGTGTTTGGGCGTATGCAGCCACGCTGGTGAGGAAGATGGCGTACGACATAACCAGCTTTCGCATGCGGATTCTCCATTGGGAACGATGTGGAACTTCTCTTGATTGACCCGACAGCAAGGCCAACATCGAAGGGCGGTCTACCCTGATGATTGGGCCGTTACCATAAAGCCCAGCTGCTCGCCCCCGGTACTCGGCGCGGCAGTTGTCTCTAAGGTGTACATCGCCCGGTCGTCCAAGCGCACTTCAGCTTCCGAGCGCAGCCCTTGTCCTGCACGCGGATGGCGCCGGGTTGGCGAAGAGGAGAGGAGAGGGGGGCGCGGTAGCCCTCACTTCTTCTTCTCGCGCCGCACGCCCTTGAACTTCCCACCGCTCGTCTTCACGTCGACGAAGCGGCCGGTCTTGGCGTTTCGCTTGATCCACAGGCCTGTCCGCCGGTTCTTCACCTGCGAGCGTTTCCGCACTGCGCCGTCCCGGCGGTTGTCCTTAGCACCCGTCTTCGCCATGGTGTCCCCCTGACTTAGTTACACGTGGGTTCCCAAGCCAAGCTCGTTTTCAGTTGGAAAGTCCACTGTCGCGCAAATAATTTTCGCGCCGAAGTGGACCAGCCGACGCTGAGTGCGCTATCCAGGCGTCGCGTCAGCGCGCTCTCGGCGTTGGCTGCGGAGACGAGGCAGTAGTGCTCATCCCCCACGACCGAAAGGCCGACCTCAAGGATGATGGAGGCCCTTGGACAGCCGCAGCGCGGCTCCGGAAATGCGTGTCCTCTTCCTTCGAGTGGCGGAGCTCCTTGCAGCGCGGATACTGCTTTAAGCACTTTCAGTATTGAATCGGGGGTGAACTCATGGCTCGACGGAAGACCGCTGTGGCAGTCCGGCTCGTGGTCCTTGCCGCGCTGGTTGGCGTGACGACGCTGACGGCATGCAGTTCGTCGCTGAGGTACACCTACGACCCGGGAGCGACCTTCTCGGGCGCGAAGACCTACCAGTGGGTGCAGTCGTCGTACAACTCGCCGCAGGACAGCCTGCTGGAAGCAAACGTCCGCTTCTACGCGGACCGGGACCTGGAGGCGAAGGGGTGGAAGAAGGTGTCCGACCAGCCGGAGCTGCTGTTCTCCATTGGCATCAATGGCAACTACACCTACTACATCTACGAGAGCGGCTGGGTGCTCAGCCAGCTCGAGTTGCGGGCCGCCCGAAGGGACGACGGCACGGCGGTGTGGCGTGGAGCGGCATCCGGCGACATCGACACCAGCGCTACGTCAAGCAACCTCAAGGACGCGGTGAACGGAATCATGTCGAGCTTCCCACCCAAGTAGCCAGCTGCCGCGCGAGAGCGGAAAGAACCGTTTCCCCGACAGCGCGTTTCAATCGAAAACGCCTCTGACAACGGCTGGTCTGCGACTTCTAACCGAGGCTAAGGGCTGTTCCCCGTTGCAGCTTGTCTTCCCGCCGGGGTGGACTTACTCACCGCGGCTCGAAACACGGGGGGGGGTCGTCGGGCACTTACTGGTGGGCCCTCAGGCCAGTACGCCCGGAGCTCCTCGTCCGTTCGACTTCGCAGCGCTGACTTACGGCTCGCGCGGATAGGCGAGGTGGACGGAATAGAGCGATGTAATGTTGTGCACCACGTCGACGGCGAATGGCGCGCCCTGTCCGTGGCACACATCGCAGGTCTCGAGGGGTGGTCCACTGGTTGGGGTGTAGGTGTTCGACGCGGCGTGGGCAAAGTCAGCGGCCCCGTCGTGGCAGGTGATGCATGCTCGAGCGGTCGGTGCGAGCCAGGCTACGTTGGTGCAGGTGCCGGCCGAGCTGCAGGTCTGTCCGAAGGCGCAAGGAGTCGTTGCCGAGCAGGTGGCATTGCTGTCGGCATGGCAGTTGGTGCATGCGCGGACGTCCACTGGAGAGAGCACCTGCTGGAAGTTGGTCAGGCCATTGTTGAAGCCCAGATAGTTGAGCGTCATCGGAGGAATGGGAATGGGAGTTGCCCAGGGCTCGCCGAGGTTGCCTTGCTCAGCGTAACCATCCCGCAGCCTGGCAAAGTGAATGTTGTGCACGAGCTTCTGGAAGTCGATTTCGACGTCGGGCGTCGGGTCGACAATCACCGTGCAAATTTGGCCACCGTCCGTGACGGCTGGGTTTGGTTCGCACTCTTCCCAACTCGCCGTCGGGTTAGCGGAGTCGTAGCCGCCACACTGCGCATTGGACGTGCACACCACTCCGGTTGAGCCGACGCCCTCGTCTTGCGCATATTGGCTATGGCACGTATTGCATGTTTCGGCGTTCTTCCGCTGGCCTCCATGTTCAGCCAAGTGCGGGAAGAAGAGGCCGCCGTCCGTCGATGCACCGTGACACGAGGCGCATGCCATCTGGGTCACGACCTGTCGCCCCGACACCGGTTGCTGGTTCGGTCCGAAGGCCACGACATACTGAGCATCCACGGCGTCCCGTTCACCGCTGGTCGTCCTCGCCCAGTAGAACCACACTGTATAGCTTCCGGCGGGAGCGGGCTGAGGCGTGAGACCGCTGTTGATTGGCGCGAGGGCATTCGCTGGCCACGTGGTGGGTGGCATGTAAGTCCACGTTTGATTGCTCGAGTTGTAAGTTGAGCTCGCCATCGAAAGGCCGCCCGATGCACTGCCGTACACGCGCTGCGGGTTGGACGTTGGGCCTGCGACAATAAATGTCCCGGACCACCCGGAACCCGCGGTGGTGAGGTTCGTTACCGAAGCACCAGTGTTGTCGAGCAGCTGGAAGCTCAGCTGCGGCGTGTCGCCCACGTTGAAGCTGCCGTCGGGGCCGCTGCCACCGGTCACAGTTACATTCTTAAAGGAGTAGCCGTCCAGGGTAATGGGTGGCAACCAAGTGCCGATGCTGTGCACCGTGTCCACAGGAGCAATAAACCCAGGAATGGTTGAGGTCGATGAAGCATGGCAGCTGCCGCACTCAACATCTGGATTGGCACTGGCAGGGATAGGGTGGGTAGTGAGTATACAACTCCCATAGGTCGGCGAAGAGCTCGACACGTCGCATGTCGCGGTCGAATAACTTGGGTTGCCACCCGCGGGGAAGGCAGCGCAGTCCTGGTTGGTAGCGCACGGCCCGGTTGAGGGCTGACCGAAAACGGTAGGCGGCACGACGTTCTGCCCCTTTGGGTCGACACCACCGTCAGGAAGGGGTGCGCCAGCAAAGAAGACGTTGTCGTGGCAGGTCCCGCAGGCGGCCCGGGACAGCTGCGTTTCCCATACGTCGCTGACGTGGCACGCAAGGCAATTCTTTTCCATCGCCACATCAGCCGTCAGTGCTTCGAAAAACGGTTCGCCTAGGGGCATCATCGGGAAGCCCACGTTGAGGTACGCGTCGAGGGACGAGTCTGTTCCCTCGCCGTACTCGGGGTGGGCTACGCCCGGCGCCCGTTGGTGTTCACCTCGATGGACGGCGTGCGCCTTCCGCATCAGGGTGTTTGGACTGTAGCCGGCGTTGTTATGGCAGGCCTTGCACGAAGCGATGGGAAGAGAGTCTTGCGCGTAGTCGCCGTCGGGCGAACGGCTGTCGGGCGCGATATGCGCCATGTACGTTTTCCCGCCGGGCGCGAAATTCTGGTGACAGGCAAAGCAGCTGGAATTGTGGTCGGTCGCCGAGACTTGGCCGCCGTCCGCTGGACCGGTCGCGTAAGCCTCGACCCTGGCCGTGCCAATCTGGAAGTCAACCACCTCAAAATCCTGGTCCAGTTGACTCGCTCCAATTGCGAGCACGGCGGCGCTGTACGTCCCAGCGACTTCCTGTGTGTAGGTTGCACCGCCGCTCTGGTGAAATGTGGTGCCGCTCAAGTTGGAGATGGGGTTGAGCGTGTAGCTGATGACGCCATCCTGGTTCACCCGGAGGTTGGGGGGTCCACCATCCGCGTACCCCTGAAGGTTCGCATAGGCGTTGAACGTCACCACCGGCGAATCCAGGAGCAGGTCCATGTTGGTGACCGTCCTGAGAGGGTCGCGCGGGCCGTACACCATGAGCTCCGCCGTCGTGAGCTGTGCGGGCTGAATCAGCTGCCCGCAGGAATTGTTGACAAAGTAGATGGTGACGACCGGCCGCTCACCTTCCACGAAGAATTGACCGTTACTCGGGCTTGAGACCGAGAGGCTCGTTCGCACACCAGGCGTTTGGCCCGAAGCGATTGCCGGACACCCGGCCCCAGGCGGACCGACTGGCCCAGGAGGCCCGGGTGGCCCGGTGGGGCCGCACGCCAGGGCAGAAATCACAAGCAGGGCGAAGGCTTGGCGAACCATGAAAGCAGCTAGTTCCACGAGAGCACCCCGGCGCCCTCTCTCCACCGACACGTGCCAAGTCCGGTCCGTCCTGTACTCCATATTGTGGCGCCACGCCAAGGCGTAGTGCCTAGGCTTTGCCTGAGGTTCCTTGCCGCGCCGCAGAAATTGCACTCCGACAGCAATCCAGAGCGTCGTCAACGGTGTCGCATGCCGGAGGCCAGCTGGCTGGGTAGCGGCGCAGGGATGTTTCAGGAGAGCCAACGCGCCGCATCTTTGCCTCGATGGCAGCTGGGGTGGGTGTCGAGTCCTCAAGTGGTCGGGCCCAGGGCCCTCGGTCAGGGGAATTCGGCTCGCGAGAGACTTCGTAAAGGCCGGCATGAAGAATTTACTTCCGTTCGCCTCCGAGGAGCTCCGGCGGACCGCGAGCCGAGCCGCCCTCAAGGTGCTTGCGTCTTCGGCCTCCATGCGTTACGCCGTTCTTGAACTGGGGGTCAAACATGAAGAGCGTCCGGTCCATGGCTTTGATTGTAGGTGGCTCGCTTGTCCTCAGCGCGCTGGCGTTTGCTGATGTGGACAAGAAGAGCGAGCGCTTGTGGAAATCGAAGTGCGCCTCTTGCCACGGTCAGGGAGGCAAGGGAGATACCGACACGGGTAAGAAGCTGAAGGTTGAGGACATGACCAGCGCTGCGTATCAGGCGAAGAGCGATGACGTCATGAAGAAGGCCATCATCGAAGGCCAAAAGCCGGACATGCCCGCGTTTAAAGAGTTGACGCCAGACCAGGTAAACGGAGTGGTCGCGTACATTCGCACGTTCAAGAAGTAGTCGATTCAAAGCGAAACGCACCGAGCACTGCGCTCCCTGCCCAGGGGCTATAGAACAGCCCTTCGTTGTCTTCGTGCCTGCGGATGGCGTGACCTCCTCAACGTCCGCCTGGCACCGACGGTGTGAGACGTCTCCCTCTTGCCGGCGCCCATTTTTCGCAACTGGCTAGTGGCACGTTAGGCACATGGGGTTGCGGTTGATTTCGCTCGGCGGGTGCTTGGAGGTGAAGCCCGCCGGATGCGGATCTCCGCCCACCCCGCCGACGCGGTGGCAAGTCACGCAATTGGACTGCGCTCCCTGGTCATGGCAGCTGGCGCAGCTCACGATGTCATTCCGCGCTGCGGTGCCGTGGAAGTTGGGACTCCCAGGGGAAAGCCAGCCGGCTGGGTGCGGATTGCTCGGGTTGGTCGAGGTCGTCGTCAGCCCTTGTGCAGTATGACAGTTCGAGCAGAAGCTGGTCACGTGGCAAACCTGGCAGCGCGATTCATCCGAGCGCGCGTCAATGGAGTGCCGCGTGAGGTAATCGCCCCAGTGGATGAGGTTCTTGTTCACCTGCTCTGGGTTTTTTTGCGAAGGCGTCATCGGCTGGTTGGAGTGGCAGTCCGAGCAAAACCGTTGCTCATGGCACACGGAACAGGCGGCGCTTGTCGACCGGGCGATGGGCGCATGGGTTTTGGTGAAGTTGCTCTGGTGGCTGAAGAAGCTGATGGGTTTGAGTGGATAGCGGTTCAAGTCGACGTGGCAACCGCTGCACTGGCCGTTCTTGAACTGCTCATTGTGGTTGTGGCAGCCGAGGCAGGTTTTCATCGGCGGCACGGGCTTCTCCAGCTGGCCGCGCTCGGGCAGTGTCAGGTGACAGACCTCACACTTCTCGTCCTTCTCGAGATGCTTCGCGTGGTTGATGCTCAGGTGCGGTTCCTGGATGACGTATGGGCCGGGCTTGTCGGGGCGGGAGTGGCACATCCCGCATTTGCCTTCATCCTTCTCCTTCTTGTGGCACTCGAGGCACTTGGCCTCCTTGGGGAAGACGTCGCGCTGCCCAAGCTTGGTCTCATCGAAAATTGACTCATGACAGGTGAGGCAGTCCAGCTTCGCCTTGACGTGCCCGGCATGGTTGGCGTTGATTTGGTCGGGAGGGTCAAGCCCGCCGAGCACTGCACCGCCGATGAGAAGGAATACCCCGACGACCAGAACCCGAGTGCCGAAACGCGACTTCATTTGGGTGCCTTCGCGCCCAGCATGGAATAAAAGTCATAGCCCACTTTCCCAGTCACCGTGAATTCAGGCTGGTTGAGGGGTGTCGACCCCACGGTGCTGCTGAGCATCAAACTCCACCCGGAGCCGACCACCCAGGTCGCGCTCAATGTGCCCAACAGAGAGGCCTGCTGGGTCGCCGCTGGTGGCACCACTGGATTCTCCAGCAAGACCCAGTCCACGTCTGCGCTCAGCCGAATTTGTTCCGTCAAATACTGAAGAGCCCAGAGACGCAAATCCGCGTAGCCATTTGCTGGCTCGTATAAGAGGTGACAGTTAAATCCGACTGTCGACTTGCGGCTTAGTTTGTACGTGACGCCCAGCTCCACGTCATTGCCAGTCCCGCCGTCGACCCAAAGGAATTCGTAGTTGGCAAAGAACGAGAGGCGCTGAAGCGCCTGCCAGAAAAGGCCTCCACCGACCCCTGTCCGCTCGGTGTACGAGAAGACGGTAAAGATGGAGGTCAAAGGGAGATAGAGGTCCGGCTCAGATTGCTGCGCCTTCACCGACAGCTCTAGCGTCGGGAGGACTTGCCAGGAGACTGTGAGCTCAGCGTCCACGAAGCGTTCAGCCCATAGGCTGAAGTCGGCCGAGGCGGTCGTGGACAGGTTAGGGAGGATGACGACACGAGCGTCCACCCCCAGGTTCTGTCGGGCAATGGCACCCTGGTTGAGGATTTCGATGAAAGAAACCCCCACCTCGGTGCCATAGGACGGCCTCCAAAAGGCCCGAGCCCCGAACGCGAAGTCTCCGATGGGATACGTCAGTTTGAAGGCGGTGGGGGCCCCAGCGTAAGCAGAGAGTCCGAAACCCCCGTTGCTGACGACGGTCAAATTGAGCCCATCCAGTGGAAGTACCTTGGCAGCCCCGCCCACGACGAGCTGCCGACCGACGGTGAAGCTGAGGTGACGGTCCAGGACCGACCCCTGCAGGTACCACAGGTCGATGTCGCCGAGGCCCCCGTCGGGATTCGTGGCGGCCTGTCCCCAGGCGGACAGTTGAAACTGGAGGTCCTGCACTCCCGGGACGCCGAAGTCTCTCATCGAGAGACTCACATACTCCGTGGCCCAAAAGCTGTTGTTCTTCTCTCCGGCATACCAGTCTGGCTGAAGGCGCAGCACCGTCGTCGAGTTCGCCTCCGTGACCTGCGCGACGGCAACTGGCGCCCAAAGGACTAGGCTGAGTCCCAGCGCGGCCGCGAAGCTCGCGCCACCAATCCGGTGCCCGCGAGCGGACCCCTGCCAGGCCAACCAAGGCCGATGGGCGCGCTCACGCAGGCGTCGCTTCGCGGACGCCCAGCGCTGCTCGTCGCGGCGATCCCCCTCGTCTTCCATCGCGGGACCCAGTCCTTCTCGACGAGCGGATTCTGCGCACAATGGGCCTCCAGAAGAAACCCGGAAACGCTCGGAGGCGTCCATTCGACGTTCCGGACCTTTGGGAGGCCATGGCCATCGGGTACCGGAAACCCAGCTGCGTCCGACGCCGCTACCGCAATTAGCGAAGCTTCCGCCGTCTTACGGCGGCTCTAACGGCCCCACCGGACGGGCGAGACGGGCTTCTCGACGGTCTTTGCGGGAGCGGTCTCGAGGCCCCACCCATGACAAGACGCCGTTGGTCCATTTTGGGGCCCGGGCCACCAGGTTCCCAAGCCCGGCTCGCAAGTTCGTATTCCTCCGCCGCTGTCGGCCTCTCCTCTGGTAAGCGGGTGTTTCTTCATCCACGAACGGCAGTGTCGCCGTCGAGAGCGTAGAGGGACACGGCCAAGCGCGACATCCCTCGGTCACGAGCGATTAGATCCAGGTGCAGGGAACTCCAGTCCGACAGGAGCAGGCCCTGGTCCTGCTGCCCGTCGTAAGTCTTGAGGTAGCCCCGGCATGACGGGCAATGGTCGATGCGCAGGCCTGCCTCTCCTTCGATGGCAACGATGGCAACACGATCCGAGTCGTTCTCGCAAAACGGACATTGGGTTCGCTTGTACGCCCAGCCTGTGGCGCAGCGTCCGCAGATGAGCAACCGCCTCCGCGCCGCATCCTTGCCAATCAGCTGGGCCATGGCTAGGCCCGATCCGCAGGTCGGGCAGTAATTGCGAAGCCAACGCTCTTCGTCACGCCATTGATTGAAGGCCTCGACCACCGGACGGAGGAACCGCGACAAGGCGGTCCAGCCTAAATACCGAAAAAGGCCCGGAGATGAGGGCTCCCAGGCGTCGTCGCCCAAGAGCCAGGTGACGATGCGGCGCGGGGAATCCGTGCCGCGCGTGGAGGGGGTTGATTCGAAGGTTCCTGCACCATTTCCCTTCCCTCTTCCCAGGGCCGACACGGCAAGAATGGCAGCGACTGTACTCGCCTCTTTCTTGGCGGACCACTGGGCTCTCTGAGGCCAGATCCAGTGAGGTCGTACTCGAAAAATTCGCCTGTTGTGAGGCACTGTGAAGTACTCGAGCAGTGCCCACCACGGGCACGTACTTCAGCGCCTCCCGGGAGGCTGGCCACGAACCGTTGGCCGATCGCGGAGAGCGGTTCCTTAGAGGAGCACGCCGAGGAGTTGTTTTAGCAATTCTTCCGCCGGCATTATCGTTAGGGCCAGCGGAGCGAGCGGAGCGAGTGTCGATACCACGAGCAGGACGATGGCTGCCTTGCTGATCGGCACGACCCGCATGGTCCGCACCACTTCCACGCTGTTCGCCAAATCGGCTAGCGACTGGATGTCGGCGCTCCCAAGAAACGGTTCCGTAGCGACCGCGCCGCCGTGCAGCCACTTGCTGTCGAACTCGCGCACGTAACGCTGGCCCAAGACGCCGTACTCGCGGAGGCCAACCTGCTTCGTCCGCGACAGCGCGGGAAGGAAGAGCAGGAGAGGCGTAAAGACCAGCAGCAGCACGAAGACGGCCAAGACGACCATTTCGGCTTTGAACTGTGTCAGCGTGGCTCCGAGGTAGAAGATGCGGTCGGCAACCCGTCCGGCAAGCAGCGCGCCATGGGCGACTGCGAGCGGCACAAAGGCGTAGACGACGCCAGCGAGGAAGCCTAACCCACCGGTCCGGTCGGGGTGCGTTGGGACCAACCTCAAGTCGAGCCGCGAGACGGCCCAAAGAAAGCGGGCCCAAATAAATATTCTGAAGTACCAGCGCACCAGCAAGAACTGGAAGAGCGGCAGGCTGAGGTAAAGGTACCAGGCACCGGCAAGCGTCAGGGACAGCCTCCCGGCTGAAGGCGTTCCGTACCAGGTCGGGGTTTCGAGAGCCAGGTAGCGGCGCCAGAAGAAACCGAAGCCACAGACGAAGGCGATCATCAGCACCTCGGCGGCAACCGAGTTTCGTAACCGCATCGCCGCTGCAAGCGCGGCGTCGAAACGAGGCTTGGCGCTCTCCGGTATCAGCTCTTCGTCCAGGAACTGCCGCACGATTGGGCGCATGCGGCGGTGCACGACAAGCTCGGCAGCGATGAGAATGGGCATCGCCACCAGGAAGCGAACGTGGGCCTCTAGGTCGTGCAGGAAGGGAACCGACAAACCCCCGCCCAACAAGCGACCCTCGACGGCCGACAGCACGAGCAGCGGAAGCCATGCGAGCAACGAGATGGCGACCATGCGTTGGCGCACGTGAGTCAGCGCGTCATCAGAGAGGTGTGCCCGGCGCAGCAGCTGGAAGAGCGGCCCTCCAAGGAAGAGTGAGAAGTCGCTCGCGACCCCGGGTAAGGCCTTCGGGGGTGCCATCACGCGGGATTCCGTCACGGAGAAGCCTCCTCTCGGTAGGATTTGTGCTTCTCGCTGGCGACAGTTGGGCTGGGCACGGCCAGAACCTCTTGGGCTCCGGGCAGATTCAGTTGCCAGGCCCGGGGCGGAGCGCGGACTCATCCTCGCCTAATTCTCTGGCGATTCCCGCAGTTTCTGCGCCACCGCAATCACCGCCGGAAGACGCGCGCCTTGACGCAAGCAGTCGCCCGGCCCACCAGGGCTTACTTCGGCCAAACTCGGCAGCTCGACAAATGCCAACCCAGACGAAGGGGGAGCCTCCACGTCCCCGAGAGGCCGCGGGCAGCTCCTTCAAGTTTAGCTTCTCTACATGCGTAGAGCAGCTCCGTTCTGGCATTGGAAGGTCTATCTCCACGCCTTATCTGTCAGCCGGACGCCGATTTCCTCTTTTCAATCCAAGAGTTGATAGCTCCTCGCACTTCAACTACAGCAAAGTGGTCTCCTGAAACGGGTACAACCATGGCGACAAGGCGGAAAAGCGCAGGCGAACCGAAGAGGGCGGCAGCCTCATGCGTCCCGTCAATCCAGTGGTGCTTTTATTTGATTGGTAGCCGTGCTCGCGGATGGTCCATCAAACGAGAAGGGGTTGATCCCGATGCCCAAGCTCAGCCGTAAGGAATATGAGAGCCAACTACGGACCCTTCAGACCGAGCTGTGCCACTTGCAGAGCTGGGTCAAACACAAAGGTCTTCGCATCGTCATTGTCTTCGAAGGACGGGACGGCGCGGGAAAGGGCGGGACGATTCGGGCCATTACCGAACGGGTCAGCCCCCGGATCTTTCGGGTGGTGGCGTTGCCGGCGCCCTCCGACCGAGAGAAGAGCCAGATGTACATACAGCGCTATTTGGCGCTTTTCCCCGCCGCCGGCGAAATCATCATTTTCGACCGGAGCTGGTACAACCGGGCAGGAGTCGAGTACGTGCTCGGGTTCTGCTCCAAAGAGGAAAACCGCCGGTTCCTCGAGCTCGTCCCGCTCTTCGAGAAGGAGGTGAGGGAGAGCGGAGTGCAACTTATTAAGTATTGGCTTGAAGTTAGCAATGATGAGCAAGCCCGACGGTTTGAAGCTCGCATCCGTGACCCACTGCGGCAATGGAAGCTGAGTCCGGTCGACCTCCCATCGCGCGAGCGCTGGTACGACTACTCGCGAGCGCGCGACAAGATGTTGCAGGCCACTGACACCAAGCACTCGCCCTGGTACATCCTTCGCTCCGATGACAAGAAACGAGCGCGCCTCAACTGCATCGCCCACCTGCTCGGTCAGGTCGACTACCAGCGGTTGCGTAGGGAGAAAGTCAAGCTTCCGGCACGGTCGAAGAAGGGCGCCTACGATGACCAACGCTCCCTCCGCGGACGGCACCTCGTTCCCGAGGTCTACTAGCCGACGAGTACCCTTGGGGCCTCGTCGCGAAGCGAATTGAGGGATGGGCGGACGGTCGGCCGCATCACCGACCATTCCCAGCAAGGGCACCATCGACCACGTCGGCCAACGACGTCTCGCGCTGCACTCTGCCCAGCGTCTCATCGAGGCCACTCGCGCTGAGGATCTCGCGCACCCCGGAGCGCGCTTCGACCAGACGGAGCGCCATGCCGCGCTCCTCGAGTTCCTTTGCGAGTTCGGCGAGCATCCTAGCGCCGGCGAGGTCAACGTTCGGCGACGCGGATAGGTCGCACACCACCAGACGAATCGGCGCGGGCTCGTTCGAGATTCGCTCGAGAACGGTACCGCGCACGTGTTCCGCATTGAAGTAAAACAAGCCAGCCTCCACGCGGAACGCCAGCACCCCGGGAATGGGTTCGTTGTCTGGACTCACCGCGACATCCGAGAATCGTCGGGTCCCGGGGATGCGACCCAGGAAAGCGACCTGCGGGAAAGCCGCGCGGTAAAGCAGGACGGCAATTGACGCGGCCGCCGCGATCAGCACGCCGTTGAGGATCCCAAAAATCAGAACGCCGCCGAGCGCTACCATCGCCACGCGAAACTCAAACCGGCTTACGCGCCGCAGGCGCGCGATCGAACGGAGGTCGATGAGTCCGGTGACCGCCACGAGCACGATCGCCGAAAGCACCGCCTTCGGTAGTGTGGCGACGAGCCCGGTCAGGAAGAGCAGGCAAACCGCAAGGGTGGCTGACGCGAAGATGAGCGAGAGCGGGCTTCTTGCTCCGCCCTTGTCGTTCACCGCGCTTTGGGAAAGCCCACCGGCCACCGGATAGCCGCCTCCAAAGGCAACGAGCAGGTTGGCGCTGCCCAGCCCCAGCAACTCCTGTCGAACATTGAGCGAGTAGTGGTGTCGTGCGGCGAAGGTTCGCGCCGCGGAGACACCTTCGATGTACGCCAGCAGTACGCAGGCGAACGCGAGCGGGATGATCCCATCCACGTCGCGAAGGCGTAGGGGCGGCAGCGCAAAACTGGGCAGACCGCGGGGCACTGCGCCCACGAGCGCGAGGCCGGCCGTCCGCAGTGGCGTGAGCGCTACCGCCGCGGTGGCGAGTATGACGACGACCAGCGCAACCGGCTGTCCAGGGAGGAAGCGCTCTCCCAACAAGAGGAGCGTCAGCGCCGCGGCTCCCACCAGCGCAGTGGCCGGCCGGACGTCGGCCAGGTGGCGGAGCACATGAGTGACGCGGGAGAAGAAATCATCGCCGCCGGCTGTTAGGCCGAGGAAGGCTGCCAGTTGGGTCGAGGCGATGCTCAGCCCGGCGCCCGCCTTGAAGCCGAGTAGAATCGTCTCGCTGATGAAATTGGTAAGCGTGCTGAGGCGGAGCAGCCACGCGATTCCGCAGAGCCCGGCGACCGTGAATGCGGCGAGCGCCGCGATCTGAAGCGCGCGTGAGGCATTGTCGCCGGCGAGTTCTGCGAGCGTCACGCCCACGGTGAGCGAGATAGCCGACGTCGGGCCAACCGCCAGCTGTCGCGAACTGCCAAAGAGCGCGTATCCGACGCCACCAAGCAGATAGCCGTAGATTCCGACCTGCGGCGGAAGCCCAGCGAGACCTGCGTAGGCCAGTGACACTGGAATGGCGTACGCCGCGAGAGTGATGCCGGCGACCAGATCCAAACGGAGCCACCGCAGCTCGTACTCCCGCAGCCACACCGCCATCGGGAAAGCATGCAGAAGCCGGTTCATCTCGTCCCTCCCATCCTCACTGGTCCGCTCCTGCCCATGCTCCTATACAATCGCCCGCGGTCACTTCGGGAGCCCTCGGGAAACGTTTGCGACTAGGAATGGCCCGAACCGGCCTAGACGCCTACCTTCCCCGGTTACTTCGGGGGGGCCGGGCTCGCAGTGCAATCCAAGTCGCCAACCCAGGACTCGAGGAGCTTCCAGGTCACGGCAAGGACCACCGGGCCGACGAATAGCCCGACAATCCCAAAGCCGATGAGGCCCCCGATGACCCCGGCGAGGATGAGGAGCAACGGAAGATTGGCGCCCCGCTTGATGAGCAGTGGACGGAGGAAGTTGTCGAGCGTCGCCGCGACGAGGGTGAAGACGAGCAGCACCGTGCCCCGCCCGGGTGAGCCGGAGCTGTAGAGCCAGATTGTCGCCGGGGCGAGTACAAGCAGCGGGCCAAGCTGTGCGATGCAGAGGAGCAGAACCAATGCGGTCAGTGCTCCAGCATGGGGCACGCCGGAGAGGATGAGACCGATTGCGGAGAGCACAGTTTGGGCCACGGCGGTGACAACGATGCCAAGGGCCACCGCCCGCACCGCCTTTGCGGCGAGGTAGGCGACATCCCGTCCCGCTCCGCCCGCGAGGCGTCGCAGGAAGCGCTCGACCCCCCGGCCGCACTTTTCCCCGGTGGCGTAGAGCACGGCCGAAATTGCCACGGTAAAGATGACCTGGACCACGGCCGAACCTACGCCCCCGGCCCGCGATGCGAGCCACCGGGTAGCTTCGCCCACGTGTGGCGCCAGCCGGGATGCGAGGGAAGCCGTGTCCCCGGCAAAGCTTCCCCAGGCCGTCGCAAGCCGCTGCCCGACGACCGGCACACTCCTCAGCCACTCCGGTGGCGGCGGGAGCCCTCGAGTCATGAGTGACCGGGTGAAGTCGAGAACGCGCTCGGCGTTGTCGGCAATCGTCAAGATGGCCAGCCAGACGGGGATGACTAAAAGCGTGAGCAGAATGAAAATCATCACGCCCACCGCCAGCCAGCGTCGGCCCCCGAGCCGGCCCTGGACAAAGAGAAGCGCGGGCCAGGTGGCAACCACAATCGTGGTTGCCCAGATGGTGGCCACCGCGAATGGCCAAAGCACCCAGACACTGGCGGCGCTCAGGAGCCCGATGGCGAACACGGCCAGGGTAATGCGCGGTAAATCCGGCAACGCTGAGCGGTCCACCACGGGAGTTGCCTTCTCTCTCGGAGGAGGGCCCCCGCGCCGACCAGCCGGCGCTCGAGCAACGCAGGCGCCCTGCCACAAGCCGGCCGAGTCGCCGCAAAAGTGGGGCACATCATTCGCTGAGTCAAGCGTTACGCCGTCAGCGGACGCGCGAGGTTCTCAGCGCGGTGCAGCGTTCGGAGCGTTCCAGTCGGGGGAAGCCCCGCAGCGAGCAACCAACCCAAAGACGTAGTGCTTGCCAGCGGGGATAACCCTCTGCGAAAGGGCTGGAGCCGACGCAGAAGGCCGCCTATTCCTGGTCCGCGTACGTTTTCAACGGGCGCCGGTGTACTTACGCCCAGTGGCGGGCCTCCGCTTGAGGTGGCCCGCGGTGCTTTCCGGGAGCGCGGCGCGAAGTTCTCTGCGAAGGTGTACCCATGTTGGGTTGGCGAAACCTGATGGTCGGCTGTTTTCTCGTCGCTTGGACGGGCACATCCGCAGCTCAGCAGCCGACGCCTCCGGCGTCGAGGTCCGGGAGTCCCGCGGTGGTTCCACCGGAGCAGCTTGAGGCGCTGGTCTCCCCTGTGGCCCTCTTCCCGGATCCGCTGCTCGGGCAGGTATTCGAGGCGTCCACCCGCCTCCTGCAAGTATTGGAAGCGCAGAAGTGGGCGCAGGCGCATCCAGGGCTTTCTGGGAAGGAACTCGATGCGGCCCTCGAGGCGCAACCTTGGGACGCCAGTGTGAAGGCACTGGTCTCGCTGCCTGACGTGATGAAGATGTTGACCGAGCACCAGGACTGGGCGCGAGACCTCGGTGAGGCCTACCGCAGCCAGCGCGACGCGGTTTTTTTTGCGGTGCAGCAGCTCCGGGCAAGAGCCTTAGCAGCTGGAAACTTGGCGTCGTCGCCCCAACAGACCGTCAAGGTGGAGTCGGTGCCCGAAGCGCAAGGGGATGGCGGGACGTCGGAGGCGGCCACAATCATCCGGATTGAGCCGGCCAATCCCCAGGTCATCTACGTTCCGGTGTACAGCCCGACGGTGGTCTACGGCACCTGGGTCTATCCGGCCTATCCGCCGCCTCCGGTTTACCCGCCTGGCTACGTTGCGGGCGCGGCGGTCGTGTCATTCAGCATCGGTTTCGCCATCGGCTCGAGCTACTGGCGCTACCCTCCCTATCCGGTCTACCCCCGCTATCCTCCGTACCGGCCGCCAGCGTACCGACCGCCGGGTGCCTATCCCCCAGGCGGCGCGCGTCCGCCGACCAGCACGCGTCCGCCGACCACCACCCCGGCGCCGCCAGCCGGTGGGGCCCCTCCGCCCGCGGGCGCTCCCGCGCCGACGCCCCGCCCTGCAGGGCCTGCTGCTGGGACACCGAGCCAGACGCCGGCGGGAGGGGGAGCGACCGCAGGGCAGCAACCGGCGGGCGGTGCCGGGCGCCCGAGCCAGACGCCGGCGGGAGGGGGAGCAACCGCCGGGCAGCAACCGGCCGGCGGTGCCGCGCGTCCGAGCCAGACGCCGGCGGGAGGGGGAGCAACCGCCGGGCAGCAGCCGGCCGGCGGCGCCGCGCGTCCGAGCCAGACGCCCGCGGGAGGGGGAGCGGCGGCCGGGCAGCAACCGGCGGGCGGTGCCGGGCGACCGAGCCAAGGGGCTTCGGGAGGCGGGGCCACTGCAGGGCAGCAGCCGGCCGGCGGAGCTGGGCGCCCGAGCCCAGGGTCTTCAGGAGGCGGGGTCACCGCCGGGCAGCAGCCGGCCGGCGGTGCGGGCCGTCCAAGTCAAATGCCGGCAGGTGGACACCCCTCCGGCGGGGACCGCGGGTGGGGGACCAGTTCGTCCGGCGCTGGCGGACGTGGAGGTGGCGCCAGCGGGGGCGCGGCTTTCGGCGGCATGAACAGCGGTGCACAGACCAGGCAGGCGAGCGCTCGCGGGAACTCGAGCTTCGGCGGCGGGGGTGGAGCATCACGCGGCGGTGGCGGCGGCCGCAGGCGGTAAAGGACGACCATGGCAACTCGTCGCACCAACGTTTGGCTCGTTTTGCTGCTGGTTACCGCTGGCGCCTCTCCGGTGCTGGCCGCTGCGGGCCGTGCGTTCGCCACTCCGGAGGAGGCGACGCAAGCGCTGGTCGAGGCGGCACGTACCGGGGAAATGGATGCGGTGCTGGGCGTGCTGGGAAGCGGCGCGCGCTCGCTGCTCGAATCCGGGGATGCGGTCGCAGACCGGGCTGCACTTCTTCGCTTCGTCGAAAAGTATGACCACGCTCATGCCTTGGTCGCTCCAACTGACACTTCACGCACCTTGATGTTGGGGGACGACGACTGGCCCTTCGCCATCCCCCTAGCGAAGACTAAGAAGGGCTGGGTCTTTGAGCCCAAGGCGGGTGAGGAGGAAATCCTCGCGCGGCGCGTGGGCCGCAACGAGCTAGATGCCATCCAAGTCTGCCGGAACTATGTCGAAGCACAGCGCGAGTACCGCGAGTTGAATCCGGACGGCGAGGCCCTCCCTCACTACGCCAGCAAACTCATCAGCTCACCGGGCAAGCAGGACGGCCTCTACTGGCCAACGGAACAGGGGAAGCCGGAGAGCCCTCTCGGGCCGGCTGTTGGTGGCGCGAGGCGAGAGGGCTATGACCCCCAGCACGGCAAGCGCGCGCCGTACCATGGCTATTTCTATCGAATCCTAACGGCACAGGGCCCACACGCTGAGGGCGGCAGCCTCAACTATGTGTTGCAGGGCAAGCTCGTCGGCGGATTCGCTCTGGTCGCCTATCCGGCCTCCTACGGCAAGTCGGGAATAATGACGTTTCTCGTCAACCAGGCAGGAGTGGTCTTCCAGAAGGACCTCGGGTCGAACACGGCTGGGCAGGCCATGGCCATGACGCGATTCAATCCGGACGATTCTTGGAAAGTCACCGCGCCGCCGGCAGAAGACTAGTAGCGCCTACGACGTGAAACCCCGCGAGGGGGGCCGAGGGAGACGCCGGTCGCGCGATCGAGGCGACCCAAAGGGCAAGCCCTCGTAGCTTGCCGGGCGTTCTAGTTCTCGCTACGAGGCGAAAGGGCGCTGGGTTTCCGTGTTGATTCGATCGGCCGGTCGCGCGAAGCCTAGACGTCAGCCTCCAAGCGCGATCGTGAGGCCAACGAGCGCCCCACCCACCGCAACCGCGCAAACTCCGAAGAGGAATGGCCATCTGCTGATGTACTGGCCGAGTCGGTACCCCAGCGCGAAGAGCATCGCCACGGCCACTGCATTCGACAGGCGGAGCGCCCGCAGCGGCGCGACCGGGAGGAGGAATGGCAAGACGACCGGGAGGGTACTGAGGAAGACGAGCAGGAACACGCCGAGGGCGCCGAGCACGTCGCGCCGAGTCAGTCCCGCCGAGGGTATGACGGTCATTTCCGCGAATCGCCGGCGCAAGCTCTCGAGTTCGGGCGCTTGGATAGAGGCTGCGATGAGCGGAGGAAGACGGTCCGCGATCATCCGATGGGCGTCCTCGGTGTCCGGCTCGCCCCGGACGGCGTGCAACAAAGCCAGACCGCGATACCGCTCGGTCAGCACGACGACCAAGTACATCAACGCGTCGACGATGCCCCAAGCCGTGTTGCAACCAAGAGCTCCGATGAGCATTGTGCGAACGTCGCTCCTGCCATTCTCGGCGACGCTCAGTGTCCCGGTAATCGAGAGCGTCATGATGAGGCCAAAGACGATCTCAGACAGCCGTTCCACTGGACTGAGGACGCGCTTTTGGCCCGGATGCACTGGCCACTTGCCCTTCCTCGTCCCAGCGTTTTTCGGCAATCCCTCGAGTGGACGCATCACAGGTGAAAGCCAACGTACACCGCCCAGTACTGGGCGTCGGCCTGGCCTGGGTTGAACCACGAGGCGGCCACCTCAAACTTCCAGACCGACACGCCGATCAGTGGCCCCCAGGAGGCTACTCGAGGGACCGCGTGCACCTTCGTCCGCTGGAGCGCTACCCCCGCGTGCAGCCAAGGGAGAGGCCGGACGTTCAGCTCGGACCGGGCATAGAAGTAGCTCTGCTCCAGATTCCCTAGGTCGATCACGAACTCATTCTCAGACGAGAGCTCAAGGGGCCCCCAGGCGAGCGACCACTCGAGCCCGGGTGCGATGCCGTTCTCCTTCCCGAAGATGCCGCCGACCATTGGGGTCAGCGAGAGCTTGAGCTCCTCTCCCCAGGCGAGGTTCCATCCCACCCACAGTGACGCCGTCTGCAAGGCCTCATCGTTGTACCTCGCTTCAAGATGCAGCCAGCCGTGGTCAACGGTCACGGTTGGCTGGAGGTATCCACTCTGGTCCGGGTAATAGAAGCCGGAGACCAAAAAGCCGAAATCCCAGGGTGCGTTCGTCGCCTCGGAGCTGGTGGTTGGGGCCGACGCCTCGTTGGCCGATGGCGTCGCCTTGGCTGGCGGCGCGAGCATCAGAAGCACGAGGGCTACCCGTTCGCGCTGGCTCACATGCCTCAAGCAGACGTGCCGGCCCGTGGCGCGTCGAACTTGGCCTTGACGTCACCAGACATTAAAATTCACTCTCTGGGCCTTCTCGGAGGTCGACGCCGAAGCTCAGGTTGCCGCCAGGCCTAGCACGGTAGACGTGGACCGGCGATCATGAGGTCTTCGTCCCTGGGAATCACCCGGGTCGAGATGGCCGAGTCATCGGCGCCCCGCGCTGCTTTTGCCGATCCAAATATCCCGCTTCAGACTCGAACCTGGGACGTGGTGATTAACAGTCGTCCTTCGGTACTGCGGTCGTCGGAGTGCCAATAGAGTCACCGTGGGATCGGCCCGACACTCGACGCGCCGGTAGTCCCCGCAGACGGGGACGCCGAACAGGCTCGGCTTCAAGAGTGCTCTGCATCCAACGAACTAAAACCTTCCTGAGCTTCGTCTGGGTTCGTCGGCGGAGGCGGCTGGGGTAGGGAAGGCCGGACCGCGGCTGCGCATACCGCTGCCCTGCGTGCAAGGTGCCACGGTCTGCGGCCCAAGACCCACGTTCGCTCTCCATCCTCGCCGCGTTTCGCCCGTCCGGACCTGGCCGCCCCCTTGCAAGTGCCGCCACTCGCCAGTGCGGAGGAACAGCATGCGAGGTCTAGGAAGAGCAAACGGATGGACAGGACTTTTCACGGTGGCGCTTTGCCTTCTGGGTACCGGCGCCTTTTCCCAAACTAACGGGGATCGAATCCTCGCCCCGTATTTTGTCGTCCGCGGCGAGTCGGGTGGCGAGGAGACCTTCCCGCTGCAGGGGACACAGGTCCACTTTGACATCTCCGGCACCAGCGCAGACGTCACGGTGGAGCAGACGTACCAGAACCGGGGCACGGTACCCATCAGCGCCGAATACGTTTTCCCCGCGTCCACCCGGGCAGCCGTGCACGGACTGACCATGCGGCTGAAGGACCGGATCATCCACGCGCAAATCAAGGAGCGTGAGGAGGCGCGCAAGACGTACGAGGTGGCCAAGCAGAGCGGCAAGAGCGCCTCGCTGCTCGAGCAGCACCGCCCCAACGTGTTTCAGATGAGCGTGGCCAACATCCTCCCCAACGAGGAGGTGAAGGTGGAGCTCCACTATACGGAGCTCCTAGTTCCCACCTCAGGCATCTACGAGTTCGTGTTCCCCACCGTGGTGGGGCCGCGCTACTCCGCCATCAAGGCCTCGGAGGCTCAGCCAACAGACGCATTTATCGAGAGCCCATACCTACACGAGGGTACAGATTCGCCGGCGGGCTTCTCCATCTCGGGCGGCATAACCGCGGGCGTCCCCCTGGAAGGGCTTGGTTCCACATCCCACGCCGTCCAGGTGAGCTATCGCAGCCCAATGCGCGCCGTCGTCGCGTTGGACCCCAAGGAGAACTCGGGCGGAAACCGCGACTTCGTCCTGCGCTACGCCTTGACGGGAAAGGCCGTCCAGTCCGGACTGTCTCTCTACCAGGGGACGGATGAGAACTTCTTCATGCTCATGGTCCAGCCTCCGAGGCGCGTGACAACCGACGAGTTGCCCCCGCGGGAATACGTCTTTGTCATCGACGTGTCCGGCTCCATGATGGGCTTTCCGCTCAAGACGGCCAAGACCTTGATGGGGCAGCTCGTGGCAGGCCTCCGGCCGCAGGATTCGTTCAACCTCCTGCTCTTCTCCGGAGCGTTCCGGCTCATGTCACCCGCCTCCCTCCAGGCAACGCCGGACAACCTCTCCACCGCGATGGACTATCTGGACCGTGAGCGCGGCGGTGGAGGGACCGAACTTAGGCCGGCGCTGCTCAAGGCCTTGAGCCTGCCGCGACAGGAAGGAATGTCCCGGACCTTCATTGTCATCACCGATGGCTACATCTCCACCGAAAAGGAACTCTTTCAAACCGTTCGCGACAACCTCGGGAATGCCAACATCTTCTGCTTCGGAATCGGCTCGGCCGTAAACCGCTACCTGGTGGATGGCATTGCCAAGGCGGGTCTGGGCGAGTCCTTCGTCGTCCTCAAGCCGTCTGACGCCGCCGCCGAGGCGCAACGCTTCTTGAGCTACGTGGGCCGGCCGGTCCTCACGGATATCCACCTCGAGGCGGACGGCTTTGACATCTCCGACGTCGAGCCGCAGGGAATTCCTGACGTACTGGCCGATCGGCCGATCGTCCTGTTGGGCAAGTGGCAGGGCCCGCGAACAGGCACGCTCCGTCTCACCGGCAGGACGGGTGAAGGAGACTACGTCCAGACCTTTGATGTCAGCCAGGCAGAGCCCACCGACGCCAACGCCCCACTGCGCTACACCTGGGCCCGCGAACGCATCGCTGCACTGGAGGACTACGGCGACAACAGGGAACAGCTGAAGCCGCAGGTTGTGGAGCTGGGGTTGAAGTACAGCTTGCTGACTGCCTACACGTCCTTCATCGCGGTATCCGAGGAAGTCCGGACCTCCAGCCCAGGCCGCAATGTGCAGCAGCCCCTTCCACTCCCAGCAGGCGTGGAAGACACGGCGGTCGGGGGCGGCGAGGTAGTCCAGGGGGACGAGCCCGCCCTGATTTGGGTGCTGACGGTAGCAATGGCGCTGCTGGTTTGGTCCTCGGCTCGGCGGCGGCTCCAAGCCCACGTGGTGGAAGGACGCCATGGGCGCGCTTAGCGTGGTGGGGCGGGCGGTCATTTGGGGAACGGCCGGGGCCGGGGTCTTGGGGGCCAAGGCCGCGGCGTCCCACGCCAGTGCCGAGGGCCTCCGCTGGCTTCTCGTGCCAACCGCCGCCCTGCTCGACGTGGCGCATGTGGGGCGCTTTGACTGGATTGCCGGGCAGGGCTTTCTCGACGCCGACGCTCACTTCCTCATCGCGCCGGCCTGTGCCGGTGTGAACTTCCTCAGTGCCGTGTTCCTCTCCGGCGTTGTGGGGTTCGCGGAACGGGTGAAGTCTTGGCGTGGTGGGCTCCTGTTATTGAGCGCCTCGGCCGCCTCAGCGTATCTCTGCACCCTCGGAGCCAATGCGGTCCGCATTGGGTTCGCCATCGCCCTCCACGCCCACCGTTCCACCTACGGTGCCTTCCTCTCCGAGGGAGACGCCCATCGGCTGCTTGGCGTGGTGGTGTACACGGGCGCGCTCATTCTCTTGTACCGCTGCGCCCACCGTGCGGTCGATCGGATGTTCCATGGCGGCTAACCAGCGCAACGCCGGCCTAACACTCCTCGTCCCCTTAGGGTGCTACGCGGCGGTCATCCTTGGACTGCCCGCCCTTCATGGCGCCTTTTCTCGCCCGGACTTTCTCCGCCACGCGGCCTTCGTCGTCGTGGGTATCGCGACAGTTGCAGGGCCGACCCTCGTGTTTTCCCTGCTCACCCGATTGCTCAGAACGAGGAGCCCCAAACAGAAAGGGGGACCAGCCCGACGAACCGCTGAGCAGCGAGTGGTCGTAGCCCGTCGGCTGCTCGAGGCTTGGACAGCGCAGTCGCTCGAGAGAGCGTCGCTCCTAGCGACCCGTGTCAGCGTCCAATGGCCAGAGCCGCGTCACCGGGCGCTCCAGGACCGCGGCGGCCGTTGCGTGCAGCCGCTCGGGGTCGAGGCGCCCGCTGGCCGCGAGTTCACCGAGCCACCTCTCGATGGACCCGCCAAGCTCCTCCCAGCGGTCCTCGAGCAGGTAGGCGTACAATCCTGCCGCAAGCACGTGCATCCCGTCGTCCGACTCCCGCCAGCGGTTGGCGGGATTTCGGCCCACGCCCAGCGCCTCGCTGATCAGCTGGTCCAGCGCCTGGCACAGGTCCTCGTTCAGAAGCCCTTCCAACGTCGTGTACCCCCAGCGCGGATCGTGATCGTGCACGATCCGTGTCATCAGTGGGTCTTTCGAGATCACTGCCAGCGCGGCGCGCGCCGCCGCCCCGTCCATTGGGACTGGGGGGTGCAACATCTCGTGCGCGGCGATCCGCACTGTGGTCGGGATGTCGTAATCATATGCCTGGAGGAAGGTCTGCCCCTGCACCTTGATCCCGTGTGGCTTGCAGAACAGCAGAAGCACGATGTTGATTGTCGGATCAAAGATGCGGCCGGTCAGCTTCTCCTCCCACGCGATGACATCGAAGCCGCCTAGGTCGTGGCGAACGCTCGCCACCCGCGCAGCGAGCGCGCGTCCCGCACTCTGCTCCCGGAACTGGACGAATCCCGCCGTCCGCATCGCGCGGAACACGGTACTCAGCCGCCCACGCGCACCCATCAGCCAGGCCCACGTCTCTTGCTCCCAGTAGGGGCTCTCGCGGTACGCGGGGAGCAGCTTCTGCTCGGGGGCTTCGAGCGCGGCGAGAACAGTCTCGAGCGTGTCCCCGTTCCGCCCGCTGGAGAAGAGCACGTCGAGTTCCGGCGCGAGGAGACCCACGCCGGCCTTCTCGGCCTCGGCCCAGAGCCTCGGCACGTCGGCGCCGACCTCCGGTGGGAGTCGGGGCGCGAAAGCCTTCAGCTCCTCGGCATAGGGTTCGGTGTAAAGCGAGCGCCCCGAGAGCGGCTGGAGGAACGAGAATCGCGTCCAGGCCTTCCGAGGGCCGCACTGACCAGCGGGTCCGGCGCGCGGGGCTTCCCCCATCGCGCGCGCGGACGCTCTGCGATGCCAGGAGCGCGAGCGAGCCTGCGAGAACGGTTCGGCGATGCATCGCTCCGCCTCTAGCCCGGGGTACGCCTGCCGTCTTGTATCCACTTCGCGCGCAGTTGCCCGGGCGTCCACTCTGTCAGCGATACTACGGCTCGCGTGAGATGGGCCTGGTCGGCGAACCCGAGCTCGACCGCGAGTTCGGCCAACGTCCCCGTCCAGGCGGCCAGCGCGCGGACTGCCCGCTGCGCGCGGTGCTCGGCCCGGAACCGCTTGGGGGTCGTTCCGTACGCATGCCGGAAGCCGCGACTCAACGTCTGGGCGCTGAGGCCGCTCCGCTCCGCCCAGGTCGCGAGGGAGAGCACAGGTTCATCGGCCAGAGCGCGGGCGAGAACGTCCGGCCAGTCGGTGAGCGCCACCTCCACCGGCCGCACGTCCTTGAGGAGCACCGCGGCCGCCGCCTGCGGGTCCCGCCGGGCGAGACGGACGACCCCATCCGGCGCGGCGAGTTCGCCGGTAGCGAAGGCCGGGCATCGGCCCAGCGGAATGTCCAGGACCACGGCCCCGCGCCGCCCGAAGTCGTCACGGTGCGCCTCGAATGCCGGATGGAACACGACATTCCCGGCTTCGAGACGGTGTCGACCCCTGTCCCCGGCCTCGACGAACTCTCCGGAGAGCACCACGGCAGCATACGCACCCACGTGGCGGTGGCGCGGCAGCCGGAACCCACCGGAGTAGTGGCTCGGGACGCTCATCGGGGCTTCTTACGCGGGGCCGCGGCGCGCATTTCCAGTCAGGCTAGCCCCGCGCTTCCCGAGGCGCTGGGCACGCGCGAGGACGCCGCAGGGGCGTCCAAGCCGATGAACTTCGAGATCGGTTCAGGCTCGGGTCCTGGCCCTCTGGCGCTTCAAGCGTGCCTCTTGTATATTGTTCTGTATATGAAGGCTATACAAGTCACCGTCGATGAACGCCTCCTGAAATCCTTAGATGCGAATGCCGAAGCCAAGCGGGATGGACGCTCGGCGGTGATCCGGCGAGCACTGGCGCAGTACCTGGCTCGGCGGCGGAGCGCCGAAATAGACGACCAGATTCGCGAAGGCTACCGAAGGACCCCAGTCGATCCTGAACTTGAAGGCTGGGACCGAGAGGGAATGTGGCCCAGCGAGTGAGCCGTGGCGAGATCTGGACCTATGAGTTTCGCAAGCCCGACAAGCTGCGACCGGTTCTCGTACTAATGCGAAACGCGACCATCGAAGTCTCGAATACCGTCCTGGTTGCCCCGGTGACCTCCACGATTCGCGACCTTCCGACCGAAGTTCAGGTCGGCGTGGAAGAGGGTCTCAAGCGCCCTTCGGCGGTCAAACTCGATACCCTGCAAAGCGTGGACAAGACGCGTCTCAGGCGTTTTGTCGGTTCTCTCGGCGAGCAGCAAATGAAAAACGTCTGTCTCGCGCTGGGCATCGCCACCGGGTGCGCGTGAAGCGAACCCCAATGGGGCCGCCCCGAGGTCCAGCATGGGCCACGGTAGCCGCTCTCTTGCGTGCTGGAGGCCGAAGGCCATGGCACCATCGCGCGGTGCTGGGAGTCACGCGCTTTTGCGCCTCTCCCTTGCCCTTCTGCTTGGCGGACGGGACTGTCGAGGAGAATTGGCCGTCAGTGGGCGTGGGTGGGGGTGGTAAGCAGTTCCAATAGAGTTACCACCCTGGGACTGCCGTTCCTCGTCCCCGAGTGGACCAGCCACGCGGCCCGGGGTGCTTCAAACGCCTGCGAGGCTCGCTGTGCGCTCTTCGCCCTCGAGGGGCTCCGCTTCCTCGCAGCTGGAGGGCATTGCTGCGGCGGTGCTGGCCCGCGGAGCTGGAGGCGCGGCGCTGGAGGCTATGCTTTCAGGGGATTGACGCGAACGACTCCTGAGAACCGCTCAAAGTCCGCATCACACGAGACGACAGCGGCCCCGTGTTCTAAGGCCAGGGCCGCCAGGTGCGCATCGGCCGTCAGGTTCCCAGCTGTCGACAACGGAGCGAGCAGGCTCTCGAGCACGTCCAGATGCCTGTCACCCGGAGCCACCAACATCGCCGCGGGCGTGGAGAGCCAAAGGCGGATTCTCTCGAAGGCCCTCGCCGGCGAGAGCGGCCAGACAAAGACCTGAGGCTTGGTCGCCAAGCGCAGGAACGCAAGTAGGACGGTCCATTCAAAACCGACAGGCTCGTTTCCGTTCAGGGCTGCTTCAAGCCACACCCGGCACGCCTGGTGCTGAGGGGCGTCGGAGTTCGTCGCATAGAGAAGGACGTTCGCGTCGACAATCTTCATGTCGCTACTTGCCGACTTGGAGGCGGCGCTCGAGTTCCTCGTCTTCCAATTCCGAAGCCAGCCGCAGCGCCTTGTCGAGGTTTAGCCCTGGGCGCAGTTGCATCGGAATGCCCGGCAGCAGCATCGGCTGCCGTCCGACACCCGAATTGGAAGAAAGCCCGCGGCGAAGCGCGTCGTTTAACGCCTCCTTGAACGATACCCCTGTCCGCTTCATGGCGGACTTGAGGAGGGCTGCCACATCAGCCTCGATCGTAACCGTCGTTCGCATCACGGGCATCATAGAATCAAATGAGCTGCTGTCAAGATGCAAGCCATCCAGCGGCCGAGGAGAAGCGACTCCCGCCCCACTTGGCACGGGTCAATCGCTACCTTGCGGCTCGCTGTTTGTCGTCGCGACTGTGCTGGCAGTGCTCCCGCCTCGTCAAGCGCAGGTCCGGTCAGGGTAATCGGAGGGCGTCTGCGGCGAAGTTCTTTACGCAGACTCTTCGTAGCCGAGTGGATGGAGCCGTTGGAGAGGATCCGCGTCACTTTCAGGGGGCGCGTTTCCACTCCAGGTCCAGCGTCGACTTCAGGCACGCCAGCTCAGCAAGCTCCCCGACCAGGACTCGAACTTGGGGCATGGCGATTAACGGTCACCGATGGGTACTGCGGTTGTCAGAAATCACCGAGGGGGAATGGCCTTCCGTGGCCGTGGGGCCGGCACGTTCTTCGTCCCCAGGATGGACGCTGGAGTCCATCGAGCCTGTTTCGCGTTGCCTACTCCCGGCCCCAATGAAGAGTGCGGAGCACCGCGAGGGTTGGCTTAGCAATCGAGCTGTCGGGAGCGGTTGCCTCAAGTAGGCTTCTGACCCGGTGGGCGCTTCTGCGCCATGAGAAGTGTGAGGACCGTGATGGAGATCGAGCGAGTGAAGGGCGCAAAAGCTGCGGACCCGTTTCCCGTCTATGACGATCCGGTGGCAAGCCTCCTCGTGGCGCATGCCCGGGACGACTCGGGCCGCGACGCCGTGGTGGCTCATGTGCTGGGGACTTGCGCCGGCTATGCCTACGCGGACACCGGGACGGTGGCTATGGTCATGGCCCGACTCGGTCTAGGCGATAACGCCTGCGTCCGTGTGTCGCAAACGGTGGACGCGATGTTCGTCTTCTCAACCGTTTACCTGGTGCAGAGCCGCTGCGGTCGCATCGTGATTTTGTGTTACCGGGGCACTGAGCCAGGGAATCTCGTCAATTGGCTCGGCGATGCCGATACCGAATCGGAGCCAATGGGCCTTGGCGCCGAATCGGCGAGTGTGCATGCCGGCTTCCACCGAAACGTGCGTGCGACGCGACTGGCCGTCACGAACGAGTTGCAGCACGCCCTGGAGCGCCGCTCGCTGCTCGACCCAACGACCAACGTGGACCATCCACTCGAGGCACTGTACGTCACGGGGCACAGCCTGGGCGGCGCCATGGCGGCGCTGCTTGCACTGTCAGTGGCCGGGACCGCCAGTAATCCCGCCATCGCCGAGAAACTGCGGGCCGTCTACACGTTTGGCCAGCCGATGGTCCTCGTCGAACCGCTGCCCAAGCTTGCGCTGACGGTGGGACGTCGGCTGTTCCGCCACATCACCACCCGCGACATCATCCCCGCTCTCCCGGCGACAACGTGGGGGAAATTCGCGCACTTCGGGCAGGAGTATCGCCTCTCGGAGGGCGAGTGGAAGCGCTCGGAGATTCCCACCGCGCCGCTCAGCAACATGCGACAGGTGCCTCGCTCCGTCCTGGCGCTTCTCTCCGCCGCCAAGCTCCGCGACTCGTCCCGCTACACCCTCGCCGAGCACGGGCCGCACAACTACATTGCCGCACTTCGGCCCAGGGGCAAGGTGACCGAATTCGGCGACCGCTGACTTAGCGGTTCCGCTAGGGCGGGAGTCAGACCGACAGTCCGCCCGGCCAGTGCTCCATCCATTGGCGATGCTTCGCGGCTTCCTGCCACGCGGGGTCATTGCGGTTGACGCGGTCCGAGCCCGCGATGAGCGCTTCGATGCGCGCCTCGAGCGCTGCGGCGACCGTCGGGTCCTCCACCAGAAGTAGGAGTTCGCTCTCCCAATAGCCGGCGGTGAAGTCCAGGTTAGCGCTACCGACGGCGCAGACCCGTCCATCCGCACTCATCACCTTGGCATGGACGTGGGAGTGCACGGAACCGAGGCCGCGTGCCCATCCAGGCTGCTGGGCCACGGCGAACTGGTAGCCTTCGCCGCCTGCTGCGACCAGCGCATCCATGCGCGAATGGACCATTTGTGTTGCGGCGGTGCGTGCCGTGGCCCAGGGGCCCTTGAAAGGCGTGGTGCCATGGGTGGGTGTGAGGTGTCCAAAGAGGGTGCGCACTCGGACGCCCCGACGGAGCGCACGCAGCAGGGCATGCTGGATTTCGAGGATCAGCGGGAAGCCATTGACGGCGTAGACATGTGACTGCGCGGTGTCGATGAGCGCGAGGTAAGCCTCCAGCGTGGCCGCGTCCTCCAGCCCGTGGTGGATGACGAGACGGGCCTGCGTGCCCCCAGCTGGCGGGCGCTCGGCAATGTCGAACGTCTTACCTCCCGTCTCGGTCCAGGACTGCAGAAAGGCGCGGTCAAGCGCGCTGACGACGGGGCCCTCGACCCGGGCGCCGGCGTCGAGCCACGGCACCTGGCGCCACGGCGTCGCGGGCGTGAGCTGCACCTCATCGAACCCGGTGTAGTACTCGTGCGAGAGGTTGCGCCCACCGATTAGTCCGACGGCGCCGTCGGCGATGGCCATTTTGCGATGGTCCCGCCGCTTGAGGTCCTCGAGCGAGGGCACGCCGGTGAGGGGCCGCAACACGCGGAGCTCGACCCCAGGACGTTTGCTGAGACGGTCGAACACCGGATTGCGAATGCCGTACGAACCTTGAAAACCGTGCAGAGAATCGACGAGCACGCGCACGGCGACGCCACGGGCGCCGGCTGCGGCCAACGCCGCTTCGACCGCGCTGCCGACGTCATCGTCCAGCCCCATGTAAACTTGGAAGTGAAACCGCTCGCGGCTGGCCGCGATGGCGTCGAGCAGCCAGTGACGGGCCTTCGCGTTGTCGAACTCGAGCTCCACCCCGTTGCCGGTGATGAGTGAAGCCCCTGTCGTCGCCTGGAGGCGGCTGCCGATGGACTGCGACCCCGTGACGGAAGCCTCAATGCGCCATGGTCTCGTGGCGGCTTCAGACGCGGTCACGGCTTCAAACCCGATGGTGCGCGGCGAGTGCGAGCCATCGTGAACGATGCCCACCACAGAAAAACCAGCCCAGCGCATTCGCATGCCCACCCGCGCGAGACGGACGGCATCGACGACCTTCGCCACGTCGAGGGCTTCGCCCTCGTCGAGGATAGTGCTGGCATCGGCGACGACTGGTCGCAACCCGGCGGCAGCCAACCGCAAGCGGATGCCTTTGCAGCTCCGGGTGGCCCGGAGGCGGACCGCGAGCAGTTCGGCAGACTCCTGGAGTCTGGCCAGCAGAGACAGGTCTTCGTCGGCGAGGCCGGCGTCGAAGAGGAGCAACGGCCGTGAGCCCGGCCGGAAGACCGTGACCTGCTCCTCAATCTGAGCAAGCGGATTGGGAGCCAGGGTCTCCCCGACCCGGTAGACGCCGAGGGAAACCGCGTCGAGGCCGGCGGGCAACTCGCCCTCGCCGTGGCTGGTTGTGAAGGCGGCTACGACGCGGCCACCGGAGATGAATGCGACCTGCTGATCGGGGATGGGGTCGCGGCGTCCTACCCCGGACGCAATCTCAAGGCGTACCCGAGTGATGCCGGCTTCTTCCACGAGATCGGGCACGTCGAGGGCGCGCGTCAAGACGGGCGCGACCGTCTCCAGTTGGGGTAGGAATAGGACCGGTGCGGGCCAGCTAGCCGCGAGCAGCAAGTCACCAGGAAACCGCGGCAACACCAGCAGGTCGATGGGAGCCTCAGTCGTCTCAGCGCGCAGCCACGACCGCAACCCTCCGGAAACCGGCACGAGGTCCACCCTTGCCGTGATGCCTGCCATGTCCAGCGCATCCGAGAGCTTGCCGAGTGGAAAGCGCCTGCGCCAGAGGACAACAGCATGCATCGCCGGAGTCCCATGATCGCGCAGAAACGAAGCGACTTCGGCGCGTCCGCGCGCGCCCACCGCCAAGCACCTGAGCTCATTGAGCGGGCCATCGCCGGGCACGGCGGCCGCGGTCCAAAGCACAGCAAGAGACTGGTGGTTGCGCAACTCGGCTAGGACAGCAATACCCGTCAGCGGTAGCGGGCTCGCGGCGAGCAGGTCGACGCCCGACGCTTTCACGAGTTGCGCCAGCTCGTCGATGACGAGCCCGGACGCCAGCTTCACTTCCACCCGCGTTGCAGCGCCGGCAGCCGAGTCGCGCAGGGCGTTGAGCGCCGCCAGCGCAGCCTGGTTCAGGTCGCCCGGTGCCTCGTCGGCAAGCCAGGCAATCTGGTGCTCCGGCAAGCGAGCGACGACGACCAGTAGCTCGGCGGCAGGCGCGATGCGGCGGATGACTGCCACGGCTGCCCGGGCATCTTTCCCGAGCTCGGTGATGAAGAGCACGCGGCGGTAGTTCATACGCAGCTCGGACGTTCGAGGATGGCAGTTTGCCGCATGGTGGTGCCTGATGCGTCGAGGACGTGCGCCTCGATGGTTACCGTTTGTCCATCGTCGCCGATCTCGTAGCGGTTGAAACCGGCGCGGACCGCGGAATCCGGATGGTCGAGCGCAGCCCCGCTCGCGCAGATGACGTTCAGTGCGCCTGTGGCGGTGCGGAGCACGCAGCGCACCCGCACGTGCAGGTGACCAAAAAGCACGAGTCCACGCGCGAGAGGTGCGAGAGTGTCTCGGAGCTGCGCGGCGTCTACCAGCCCATCGCGCAGCCGGGCGAGGTAGTTCCGGGCGTCGACCGGCGGATGGTGCACCAGGATCAGTGGCACGCGCTTCGCCACTTCGGGATGGGCGAGCGCTCGTGCCAGGGCCACGCGCTGTTCATCGCCGAGAGAGCCAGAGGCGACGAACGGCGGACGGGGCACCCCGCTCGACAGGGCGATGATCGCCGTCGGGCCCCGCAGCTTGACGCAGGGATATGGGCCGGCCGGAAGATCGAGTGCCAAGTCCGGGAGATCGCTCTTCAGGAACCGACGGAAGTAATGCGGAAACCGCCGCTCGTGTTGGACGGAGGGAAGGTAGATGTCGTGGTTGCCTGGGACGACGGTGACCTCAACCGAGCGTGCGACGCCGTCGAGCAGTCTGAGCGCCTCCTCATACTCGCTCTCGAGGGCAAGGTTGGTGATGTCGCCGGTGACGACGACGTGGTCCGCGGAAGCAGCGGCGGCCTCAAGTACTGCCAGGAGATACGCCCGGCGGAACACGCGTCCACGGTGCAGGAGGAGGTTGGCCTGGCCGGTGAGTCGCTTGTTGAAGAGCAAGTTGTGCCACTCCACACCTCGGGTCGAGAGGACGTGGGTGTCGGAGACATGAGCGATTCGCAGCATCAGTGGTTGCTCTGTCCACCAGCGTGAAGCGCGGCGTCCGTGCCTCCTATTCGCGAAAGTCGGCCGTCTCGACGCGCAATCCGTCCGGTCTTCTTTCCCTCTCCATCGCTGGCGGAGTATTGCGAAAGCATTAACGCCACAGCCTTCCTCTGGACGCCGAGGCCATGCCCCGGGAATTCTTCATCGAGGCTCCTACATGACCAATGCGCTCGTTCGCAAATAGCGCCTGGTGGCGGTCCACAGGTTTAAGCGTTCAGCTGACGACTGGCGGAGGGTCCGCCGGGGGCAATCCATCGGACGCGATGGGGTCAGGCAGGCCATAAAGCGAGGAAGTCGCGATGATTTCTCCCTTCGCCTTCAGCGGGTGGAAGACCTCCTGGCCTAGCTGCAATTCGACATCTGGTTGCCCTGCGTCCGCAGCGGGCTCGGTTGCCCAGGCACACACCGGCCAGGCTCCAAAGGTCAGTACCGCTGCTAGGGCCATGGTCTTCATCACCATGGCCCTACAATCACTGAGCAGCTTCATGCCGCACGTGGCGAGAGCCGGTCAACTCCGCCGTGGATGCGCGCCGCCAGCGCAATCCGCGAGATTCCCGTCACCAACACGGACGCACCGACGAGAGTACCCACGGCCCATACGGTGCTGCCCGGCCAATTGACGAGGACGAGCACGCCCGCGGCGGCGCCGAACAGGCCGTCAGCGAGGAGCCACCCCCAACCGTCGATCGGCCGAACGCGGATTGCTGTAACGATTGCAAAAATGCCGCGGACTACCAGCATCGCGCCGAGGACGAGCGTTAGACTCGCCACACCCTGAAACGGGAAGACGAGGAGGACGATGCCCGTCAGCCCGTAGAGCGCTGCGAGGAGGATGTGCCCAAAGAAGCTCCCGGCGGTCTGCGAGCTGAGTGCGAGAAAAATCCCCACCACGCCCACTACGATGAGCGTTGTCCCGAGCAAGGCAGTGGTGAGCATTCCCGTGGCGAACGGATAGACAATGAGCAAGATACCCAAGGCTGCCGTTAGCACTCCCATGAAGATGCTCCACGCCGAGTGCTTCCTGACTTCATCAAGGATTGTCGTGCCTGGTGCCATAGCCCTTCCTCCTGCGTTAGTTGTTTGAACTCCGACAGACCGGACGGCCGTTCGGCATCTCAGGGAGCCTTCGCTCTGGCGGCGGTCGCCTTCGCTTTGAGGAATGCAACCTTTGCCTGGGATGCGCCTTCGGCCCGCTGGCGCTGCTCCTTTGCTTTCTGCAGCCGCGCCTGCAGTTTGGAATCCAGCTGGTTGAGGCGTTCCAGCAGCTTTGCCTTGCGCTCGGCGTGCGCTTGGGCATGCTCGGCCTTCATCTCTGCGATGTCCGCCTTGATGGCAGCAGTGTCCTCATCGTTGGCAATGTCTCGCACGGCCGACACAGCACGGCGGTACACCGCCCCGCCCAGCTTCTCCATGCGCGTGTCCACCGGAGTCGTCCACTCCTCATCGATGTCGGCAACCACTGCAGCCTTGCCCGGCGTAAGCGCCTTCTTGACGTCGTCCAGGAAGTCGTCGCCGATACGGGCGTCGTCCACGTCTGAAGCGGCACCCACGGTCATGCCTGCTGCAGCGCCAATTGCTACACCTGTCGGGCCTCCGAGTAGCCCGATGAGGCTTCCGAGGGTCGTGCCCACGAGCGTTCCAAACGGCGCCGGCTCATTGCCCTGTTTCACCGTTGCAGTGCCGTCAGAGTTCTTTGCGACCACCGCAGAAGCGTAGAGGGAGATGCTTCCCTCTGAGTCAAGCGCCACCAGCGCCTGTTTGCCCTCGTAGGCTTTGGCCTCTTTGTCGAAAACCACCACCAGCATGCGATTCATGTGCGTCCTCCAGTCGACTAAGCGTTCACGAAACGAAAGCGTCTGACCTAGTCCAGATGCCTCAAGCGATGAGCCTTGCGCTCAAACGCAACGAAAACGTAACCACCTTCCGACTGGGCACCAGCGAATGCCAGGAGGTACCCTTCATTCCTCGGTTAATGAAACGAGCGGGGTCGGTAGCCACGCAATGCTTGCAGAAGCACGTCTCCTCCGCGCAGGACGTGCGCTTGCAGCGGTGAGCAGCACTCACGCGCCGTGCATGAACACCGGACGCGCTGTCCAAGTGCGGCTACGCTAGCGCGGCATCCTGGGCAGTGGCGGCACAGGCCAAGCTCCCGCGCGTTCTGCTCCGCGAGGTCGTGGAAGGGTGGTGGACGCCGCGTGAACTTGGCCGCTTCGCGATGCACTGGTAAGGCAATCTACATTCCGCAGCTGCCCGACCAGGACTCGAACCTGGGACATGGTGATTAACAGTCACCTTTGCCCCCTCTAGTCGTTACAAATAGCAGAGGGGCAATGGTCTTCAGTGGCCATGAGCGGCCGTAAGCAGTCGCAAGAGAGTTACCACAGTCGGCCCCTCATTCCGCGCCCGTCGAAGCAGTGGTGAGCCGCAGGCGGTGCTGCGGTCAGTTCTCCAGATGCGCCATTGAGGGCCTGCGGCGTGGCGAAATCGGCCATGGAGATTTCACTCCCACACCGAGGGTGTGGACCGGTCCACCCCCCGCCGACGACTACCGTTTGCCGTTCTCAGAACCTCGGTCAGGAGGGTCATCAGACCGTGGCCATGCGTAGTGCGAAGCGATAGAATAGATGGACAAACGTAATACGAGGCAAAAGAGCATGTCCAAAACCGTCGAAACCTACCGTACGACCAGAGAACTCCGCGAGCTTGTGGGCCGCGCCGCAAAGGTGGAGGGCAAGCGTCGCTCGGAATTCCTACGCCAGGCAGCCGAGGAGCGGGCGCACGCGGTGCTCGCTGCCGCAGCTCGCGTCCACCTCGCTGAGTTGCTGGCTAGGCTTCCTCCGGGTCGAGCCCGCTCGGAGGTCGCCGCAGAGCGCCTTGGGGAGAAGGCAGCCCGCAGGGCCCGGTCCAGAAGATGAGAGTTGTCGTGGACACCTTGGTGGTTGCCGCGGCCCTCACCACTCCCAACCCCCACTCTGCGTCGCGTGTGGTCCTCGCCGCTGCGGCAGCTGGCGCCATCCAGCTCGTAATCACGGATGAATTAGAGGCCGAGTACAGGCGCGCCGTGAACTATCCCGAGGTCGTCCGCTATGCCGCCAAGGTAGATAGACTGGTCTTCGTCTCTGTCATCGTCGCCGCGGCCGAGCGGGTAACTGCCATTCCCTCGCGAGGCTTAGTCCCCTCGGACCTGGGCGATGACATGGTGGTCGTCGTCGCCCTCGGCGGGAACGCAGAATTCGTAGTGACGCTGGACAAGGACCTGCTCCGGCTGCGCACAGTGGGCGGTGTACGCCTGGTAAAGCCTGGAGACTTCCTGCGCGAGTTGCCCTGACTTTACCCGCGTGTCGGCGTGGCTCATTCTCAGGAGCCTCGGCCGATCGGGCGCTGGGACTCGTGCCGCCAGCGTCAGTTCAGTTTGAGGGGCCTCCTGCGGGTCGCCCGCTTGCCATCGAGCGCCGAGCACCTTCAGTTGATCTCGGTAGTTCCAAGGCGCCGGCAACCAGCGTTTGACGGCGGACGGGCAACCGCGATCCCAATCCAGCCACGCCGCTGCTGCCGGTAAACAAGGAGGTGTCCCGTGGATATTCAGCCAAACGGTTTCCGGGGGTGCTCCTTGAGGTGCGCGTAGGCGTCGTCTGCTTTTCCGTGTGACGGGGTCCTGTCGAGCGCGCGCTCATTGAGCGTTGCGTTGAACCTTGTGCGTCGCTCAGTCGGGCGACGCCGCAGGAAAACCGTTTCCATGTCACCAAAATCTCGTCGTACCCAATCGCAGTTCGCGAAGTCAGACACGTCTACCCTTTCTAGCGGAGGTCTTCACGAGGAGGGAGTTGGCCATCGGCAGGCTCGCCTCGAACACATCCTTCTCGACGAACTTCAATCCCTCATCAGCGATGAGACTACGGACCCGTCTCTCGACGGCATCAGGATTCTCGCGGTGCATCTCTCCCCCGACGGAGGTCACGCTCGCGTGGCCTATGCCGTCTCGGCCCCGCTCAGCCGAGAGCAAGAAGTGGGGCGTGCGAGCAAAGAGGGCTTTGGCAGGGCTACCGGCTTTCTCAGGGCCCGTCTGGCCCAGCAGCTCGACCTCAAGAAGTTGCCCAAGCTCAGCTTCGGCCGTCAGTGGCCGTGGGTGGCCGTAAGCAGTTCCAATAGAGTTACCACGGTCAATGCATTCCGGCGCCGCGATTCGTAGTTTCGCCCCAAGGCCGGGCGCCCAAAACGCCTGGGACGCTCACCGCGCCAGCGTCGCGTTGGTCTTACATCGCTCACTGCTTTTTCTTGAACAGATCCTGGAAGATCAGTTGGCCCCAAGTGCGGCCGCGTGCGTGCACCAGCGCGCCACCCTCGTTGAGCTTTCCCAGCTTGACGGGTGCGAACCCGAGTTGTTTGGCCAATGCCGCCACGGGAGCGGTCGCGTCCTCGTCGTCGCTCGACAGAAAGATGACCCGGTAGCCGCCCTCGACGAGGGGATCGGCCGCCAGGGCGGCCGCAGGCAGGTGATTGAAACCTTTCACGAACTTGGCGCCGGTGAACGCCTTCGCGATGACGGCGGAGGACGGGAGACCGCCCAGCTCTTCAGGGAGAACTCCAAACGCATTCGTCGCGTCGATGACCGTCTTGCCTTCCCAACTCGCCAGGGCCTTCGCAACCGCGCGGTGCTCCCAGAACGGGACTGCCAAGATGATCGTGTCGGCCTCGACTGCATTCTGCAGCGACTTGGCGACGACCGTGGGTCCGATCGCCCCAGCCTGTGGCGCCAACGCCTCGGGCGGCCGGCGGCTCGCGACGGTCACGTCGATGTTCTTACGGGCGAAGGCGCGGGCGAGGGCCTGGCCTACCGCACCGAATCCTACAATCGCATAGCTCATAACGCTTCTCCGATCCGTGTTGATATTGATTCCCCGGCCTTCAACGGCGCTGGGTTATCCGTTTCGCTACGTGGCGACCTTCGCGCAGGCGTGTCGCCGTGAACGACTTCCGCGCGGCCGGACTGACCGTTCAGCGCGGAAGTCGTTCCACCATGGACACGCTAGTTCCCGCCGGTTAGCTGCTTCCCGCGATCCGGCGCGATTTCAGATGGCCGAGAAGCCGCCGTCGACAGACAACTCCACGCCATTCACGAAGCTCGAATCGTCTGAAGCAAGAAACAGCGCGACCGTCGCAATTTCCTCAGGACGACCCATCTTTCCCCGCGGGATCAGGGATTCGAACATCCGCTTCGCCTCCTCGGTGAGAACTTGGTCCTGCATCGGGGTGGCGATCGGCCCCGGGCTCAGCACGTTCACTCGGATATTCCTGCCCTTCAGTTCGTTAAGCCAAGTGCGTGCGAATGAGCGCAACGCCGCCTTGCTCGCCGCATACACGCCATAACCAGGAAAACCCTTCACCGAAGCAACTGACCCGGTCATGAAGATCGATCCCCCATCGTTGAACAGCGGCAACGCCTTCTGAACCGTAAACAGCGTGCCGCGCGCATTCAGGCCGAAGGCCGCATCGAAGTGCTGCTCGGTAATTTCGCCCAGTGGTACGGCCTCGCCCGTGCCAGCGCTCGCGTACAGGATGTCGATCTTGCCCTTCACCCGCTTGACCGTATCGAACAGGCGGTCGAGGTCGTCGAGATTGGCCGCGTCGCCGCGCACGCCGGTCACGTTCCGGCCAATCAGCTTGACGGCCTCGTCCAGCGCCTCCTGTTTCCGGCCGGTGATGAACACATAGGCGCCTTCTTCAACGAACCGCTTGGCGCTCGCCAACGCCATGCCGCTCGATCCACCCGTGATGACTGCAACTTTACCTGCAAGCTTTCCCATGACTGTTCACCTTTTGGGGTGTATCTTGTGGATCACTGACCCGGATATACGGTTCAGTGCTCCATTTGTCAAGGCAACCGATGCGAGCCGACGCCAGGAAAAATCACAGCCACCTGCTTGCAGTCGCGCGTGACGTCGTCACCAGGCATGGTGCCGATGCGTCCATGCGAGATATCGCCCGTCGGGCCGACGTCGGGTTGGCCACATTGCTTCGTCATTTCCCGACGCGAGAGGCCTTGTTCGAAGAGTTGCTGCGTACGAAGGCGGACGCTCTGACGCAGAAGGCAGCCGAGCTCGAAACGTCGAAGCCACCGGACGAAGCGCTCGTGTGCTGGTTTCGCGAAGGGGTGGCGTTCGTCCAAAGCTATGGCGGCGTTTGCGCCTTGATGGCGAGCGCCCACGCGGACCCGGACTCCGCGCTTTACGCTTCAAGTACAACGCTGCACTCAGCGGGCGCGCGACTACTCGCCCGTGCTCAGGCCGAGGGAACGGCGCGCGCCGATATGGATGGGGAGGACCTGTTTGCCCTGATGTCGGCGCTCGGCTGGGCGGTCGGCCAACCCTCATTCGCGCCGCGGGCCGATTATCTCTTTCACATTATCGCGAGCGCCATCCTGACAAGGGGGTCAATCCGCTCCTGATCACGGGCGCGGGCGAAGAGAATCGCTGCGATGCTTGCCCAACTCGCGCAAGGCGAGGCGTTTCACTGAACGGCCGTCCCTTCGACGTCAGCCGCGCGTCGGCCTGTCAGGAAGACAAAGGCGCCCTCCTTGGCCAGTCGCTCGGCGATGGCCGCGCCGATGCCCATCGCGCCGCCCATTACGATGGCCACCTTATTCGTCATGGCCATCATCGCGTTGTCCTCGCCCCAATGGTCCGCATCGAGACTTCGACGTCGAAGGCGGTGCCGTGAGCTTCGAAATTACGGACGCAGCCTTCACCGCCGGGGACGTTGCCTATTGCGAAGAAGCCCTGCGCCTCCTCGGGGCTCGGGCTTCCGGCCCGGAGGTCCCGATGGCATCGATCGCGATTATGTTCGGATTCCGCGATTCGATAAGCGGCGACTTTGCTGCAGCATTCATAGGGACGGCTTGGCAATCATAAGCCAGAGAATGGAGAGCCAAAGGGCGATCCCGAGTGGAGCGGCGAGACGTGGCAACAATGCACTGCGGACGAGCGGTAGATGTTGGCGGTCCGAAGAGGCGAGACGTCGCGACCATCGTTCGTCGATCAGAATGCCGATGAGCGCCGCGATTGTTGCAAGCACATAGGACAGCACGAGCCAGCCAGACGCGTATCCGAATGGGCGCGCAAGCAACAGACCGGATACCACTCCTACCCCGACAGATACGCCGCCGGCTGCGAAGATGCGACTAAAGGCGGTGGCCAGCAGCTGAAACACCCGTTGCTCGTCTACGTGCACCGCGATGACCCGAAAGATGATTCCGGCAATCGGCAACCCCGCGAACGCAATCATCATCGCGCCGATGTGAAGCCACAGCAGGAACGCATGCCCGTTAACCACTTTGCACCACAGCGGCTACGGCATCGGCAAGCGAGGTCGTTGAATGGCCGATGAGGCGGCTCAGTACCTGACCGTGGTCCTCGAGCGCGCCCTTCGCCGTGCCAGCGCTAGTGTCCGCGAGCATTGTCGCCACTGCGTCCGGGAGACCCATGCCGACAAGCGCCGCGCGGAAATCTGCCTCGCTCATATTCCGATAAGCAACCGTCTTTCCGGTTCTTTGGCTCACCGCCGCCGCGAGCTGCGTCAGCGTGAACGCCTCGTCGCCGGCGAGTTCGTAGACGGTACCGGCGGGTGCCCCGCGCAGCAGGACCAATGCTGCCGCCTCCGCATAATTCGATCGGCTCGCCGAGGAAAGACGTCCGTCGCCCGCGCCGCCGATGATCGCGCCGTGCGCTACCTCAGGCGTAAGCATCGCGGTATCGTTCTCCAGGTACCAGCCGTTGCGCAGTATGACGAACGGCAGTCCGCTCTCGCGAAACATCCTCTCGGTTGCCAGGTGTTCGACAGCGAGGCTCAGCTCCGACCTGTCAGCCCGCAAGATGCTCGTGTAAGCGATGAGCGACACTTTGGCCCGCGTTGCCGCATCGATGACGTTCTTATGGTGCGCAGCGCGCTGACCGAGGACGCTCGATGAGATCAGCAGTAGCCGTTCGATGCTGGCCAGGGCCGCATCGAGCGACGCGGGATTAGTATAATCGCCGATGCGCGTCGCGATGCGAAACGGCGCCAGTTCGTCCGCTGCTTGTGGTGTGCGGACCATTGCCGTGATGTCGGCAGAGGGGTCCAGGCGGCGCAGGTGTTCGATGACGAGGTGGCCGAGCTGACCGCTTGCTCCGGTGACGAGGAGGCGTGGCTTGTTCGCTGACATCGTGCCCTTGCCAAACGAATTGAGGCCTACGGCTCTAGCGATAGTGCCGAGGTTACCGCGAAGGAACCCCATGGCGCGCCGAGCGCTGGGTCTTCCGGACGGCCCCTTACGCGAGCGGAAGCCAGCCGGCCGAGAGCTTCCCCGGCGAGAAGTACGTGATTCCGATGATGTCGTGCTCAGCGAGCAAGTGCCGGCTAAGACCAAGGATGCTCAGCCGCTTCAGGCCGGGTGTGTCTTTGACCGCGCCGTAATGGAGGTTGAACCCGTCCACATAGACGATGCGCTAAGCTCCCCGACCAGGACTCGAACCTGGGACATGGTGATTAACAGTCACCCGCTCTACCAGCTGAGCTATCGGGGAATGGAGGGCGGTGTTTAGGGTCCGACTTCGCCCATGTCAACGGCTTGGCCTGCAGAGGGACGACTCCGGAGTCCGAGCCGGGATGGCCTTCCAGCTGCCCGAACCAAACCGCTCTCGTTGGATGTGCAGCCAGAGCTAGACGGTCTCGGGTGAGGGCATGGGCCGTCGAAAGTCGCTCTTGCTCAAGAGGTAGGATGGATGCTCGAGGCCTGTGCCCGGGTATTGCTCGAGGTGCGTCTGTCGAAAGCCGAGCTTGAGGAGGACGTGGCGCGAGCCGGTGTTCTCTGGGTGGTGACCGGCGAAGAGTGCGGCAGCACCGAGCACATCGAACGCGTGCGCCGCGGTGGCTTGGGCGGCCTCGGTGGCTAGGCCCTGTCCCCAACACCCTGGGCGCAACAGAAACCCGAGCTCGAGAACGCCGGCGGTGGAAGGGCGCGGGCGCAGACCGCAGCAGCCCACCAATTCCCCCGTGGTCCGAAGAAACATTGGGCTGTACTGCATCCCGTGTCTTGTCTGCCGCTCAATCTCCTGTCGGAGGCGTTCCTGCACTTGGGCTTGGTTGAAGGGCTGGGCCAGCACAAATGACGTGACGCGGGCGTCTCCCCAAACCTTCAGTGCGAGCCCTCCGTCTTGTGGCGTCCACGTCCGGAAGGTGAGTCGCGGAGAGCTTGGGAGCGGTGCGGCACAAGCGCCTTCTGCCTTCAAAAAGTCGAGGAGCAACCGGTTCACGCGCTCGGGTGCTTCCAGCGGAGTGAGGTGGCCCAATCCGGCAAGCATCTCGAGTCGCGCCCCAGGGAGATTGGCGGCGTAGATTCTCGCCATGGCCTGGAAGCTGGGAAGGTCCTGCTCGCCCACCACGACCAAAGCCGGACATTGAACGCTGCTGAGCAAGGGTCGCGGCGTCGGTTGTCGCCACACCATTTTGAAGGTCCCCCGCCAGTGGCCTCCTTTGTAGTCCTCTACCATTTGGCGGGCGATGGTCCGAGTCTCGGGATTGGCGAAGACGCGCGCAAACGGCTCGCTCCTCAGCCACGCCTGACGCGCGCCGGGAACGTCCCCCCGTTTCGCTTTCTCGACGCAGCTGTCCCAGGACTCAATCCCTAGGCGTTCTCCCAGCAACAGCGGGTCGATGAGGACCAGCGACCGAATTGCCTCTGGGTGTGAAAGCGCGAAGTCCACCGCGACCGCGCCGCCCAGCGACAAGCCCACCAGGTGCACCGGGCCGACCCCCTTGGCTTCGAGGAGCCGAAAAAGCTCTTCACTCGGAGACGCTTGGCCAACCTCGGCACCCGTCGGACCAAAGCCGGGCAGGTCTGGGACAAGAACGCGGCAGCAGTGCTGGAGCGCACGGGCTTGACCTGCCCAGGTGCGAGCGTCCATCCCGAAGCCATGCAACAGCAGCAGTGGATTCCCCGAACCCGCGTCGAGGTGAGGCAGCAATTCCATGGCCGTCAGCCCATCTAGCATCCTCGGACGCGGAACGGAGGAGAGGGATGAGGCTCCCTGGCAGCTGGTTGGTCTTCTTCAGTTTGACGCTTTGGGCGGAGGCGCTCGACGCCCAGGCGCCCGCGCGCCCCTGCGCTTTCAACGGGATTCTGCGTGGCGATAACCCTGCATGCCTCGGCGAGCAGCGCACGGTCCTCGGCCGGACGTACTGCGTACACGCGCCTGGCCGGCCCAAGCCCGGACTCCCGGTGGTGCTGCTGCTGCACGGGTACTCGAGCGATGGCGAATCACAGGCGCGTTATTTCGACTTGGACTCCGCCGTTGACCGCCGCAACTTCATCCTCGTGAAGCCGAACGGAACTCCCGACGCGCGGGGCGCCTTGTACTGGGCCAACGGCTCTCACCCTTCCCCGGAGAGTCCGAACGACGTGGCCTACCTGACGGCGGTGCTGCAAGACGTCGCCAAAGCCTTCGAAGCAGACGACAGGCGTCTCTTCGTGGTGGGGCACTCCAACGGGGCCTTCATGGCCAACCGGCTGGCGTGTCAGCGCAGCGACCGCATTGCGGCCATCGTCAGTCTCGCCGGGGCGGTGGCTCTGGACGCCTGTCACCCCACGCAACCGGTATCCGTCCTCACCGTCCATGGCACCGCGGACCCTCTCATTCGTTACGAGGGGGGCGCCGTCGGCCTTCTCGGCCCCTATGCCTCGGCCGACGAGACGCTTGCGTTCTGGGCCAAGGCGGACGGTTGCACCGGACAGCGTACCTCTGCAAAGGCACGACAGCTGACATGCGGAGCGACTGCGGAGGACACCACGGTCTCCGCTTACCTGGGCTGCCCGCCTGGCGTCAGTGTCGAGCACTGGAGGTTGGACGGGGCAACTCACATACCCAACTTCGCTCTGCCGGCCTGGCCGGATGCGGTGCTCGACTTTCTCTGGGCTCACCCAAAGGCTCATGCACAGAAGTGAGGTCTGTCGTTTCTCACCCAGGGGTAGCGCCTCCCGCGGCTTGCACCGCTGAGGCTTGTAAAATGGAATTCAGTCCCATCCGGTAACGCCGGCAGCCGGTGGCGAAACGCCGGCCGTTCCATGGTCGGCTGCCCTACCGGTGCTAGCCTCGGGTTGGATGCTTCGCCCCCCGCCGCTCCGGCCTGGAGACCGCGTCGCCGTCGTCAGCCCGTCGAGTCCGGTCGACCGCGCCCTTCTGGAGCGAGGCCTGGGGCGCCTCGCCGAGCGCTACCGGCTTACCCTGGACGCGCACGTTCTCGAGGCTGAGCGCTACCTCGCTGGACCGGACGCGGTGCGCGCAGTGGCGCTCCAAGCGGCCCTGGCTGACCCAAACACGCGCGCAGTCTTCTGCTCCCGTGGGGGTAGCGGGGCCGGACGACTACTTCCATTGCTGGACCTGGCCGGCTTCCCCCCCAAGCTGCTGGTCGGCTGTTCGGATGCCACGGTCTTGCACGCCGCCCTGCAGGCCCATGGCCGGACGAGCATTCACGGGCCAGTGGTCACCCAACTCGCGGAACAGCCCCAGCAGGTGCTGGACCTGCTCTTCCTCCTCCTGGAGGGTGGGATGCCTCCTCCACTGAGCGGCGCGGTGCCGCTCGTCGAGGGCATTGCGGAGGGACCGCTGCTGGGTGGAAACCTCTCTGTGCTGACAACAGTCTTGGGCACCAGTTGGCTGCCGGACACGCGCGGCGCCATTCTCCTGCTCGAGGACGACGGCGAGCAACCGTACCGGGTCGATCGTCTCTGGACCCATCTGCGGAACGCAGGACTTCTGGCCGGGCTGGCGGGCCTCGCGCTTGGCGATTTCACGCAGTGCGAGCGTCCCGGTGCGGACTTCACCGCTCGCGATGTGCTGCGCTCGTTGGCCGAGGAGACCCGGCTTCCGTGCGCGGTGGGTTTCCCGGTGGGTCACGGTCCGGTGAATGTGCCTCTCTCGCTGGGGACGCGCGTGCGCCTCGACGCCGGAGCAGGGACCCTGACGCCGCTGGAGGCGGCAACCCAGTGAGTGACTCTCTTCAAGCGTTACTCGACGCTGGCGTCAGCGACGGTAGCTTTCCGTCGGCTCAGGCCTCCGTCTGGCGCAAAGGGGAGCCAGTCTTCCGCGGTGTGGCCGGCGGCGTCTCGCGGCACACGCCTTTTGACTTAGCCAGTCTCACCAAGGCCATCTGCACGGTTCCACTTTTCTTGCGCGCGTGGACGGACGGTTCCCTCAACCCGGAGACGCCAGTCTCCCGCTTTCATCCGGGGACGCCGGCCGCAGAAGCGGGAGTCACGTTGGGGCAGCTTTTGACTCACACCTCCGGCCTCCCCACCTGGCTGCCGCTTTTCTCGGAGCCCATCCAGCGCCTGCCGGACCTTCTCTCGCCGGACTGCCCCACCGCGACGCGGTTTGCTGTCCGCGCGCAACTGGTTGAGGCCAGCGCTCGGACTCCACTCGTCTCTCAACCGGAGGGCGCGCAGACCTACGGTGACCTCGGCTTCCTCCTGCTCGGAGAGATGCTCGCAGGCCTTGCTGGTAAGCCACTCGACGCCCTGTACGACACGAGGGTGCGTGAGGCCCTTGGGTTGGGCGCACACTTCCACCGCCTTTCGGGACGTGGACACGACAACCGCGACCCCTGCGCCGGCAACTGGGACGGCCTCCCCGCCACCGGACAGGTACGGCCCCGTCCGCCGGCTCCGGGCCAAGGGTACGACTGGGCGGGAATCGAGCCTCTGCCGTCAAGGCCCGGAGAAGTGGACGACGACAACGCATGGATTCTCGACGGTGTGGCCGGACATGCGGGCCTCTTCGGCAATGCGGAGGATGTCGCGCGCTTCGGCCAAGCGGTGCTGGATGAACTCTCCGGGGCTGGCCGAATTGCACCGGCGCGTCTGTGGGAGCGTGCGGTTTCGCCCCTTCCGGGGGGCATGCACGGGCTCGGTTTCGACACGCCTTCGCCGTACGCCTCGTCGGCCGGCACGCACCTCGGCAACAGCCCGCCTGGCGCTTTTGGACACTTGGGCTTCACCGGGACAAGCTTGTGGGTAGACCGGGGGCGTGACTTGGTGGTGGCCCTGGTCACCAACCGCACCGCGACCGGCCGCGACAATGTAGGCATCCAAGCGTTTCGCCCTCGCTTTCATGACCGGGTGGTGGTGGCGCTCGGCCTCGAATAAACAGGGCCTCGGTGAGTGCTGACGACGGCAATGTCCTGCGGGAAGTCGCTCCGGCCTCCATCCGCCGAGTCCATCTCCTCGGCGTCGCCGGTAGTGGGATGGGTAGCTTCGCGGGAATGCTGAAGGCGCAGGGCTACTCCGTCAGCGGCAGTGACGCGGATGTGTATCCACCCATGAGCGAGATGCTGCGCGCCTGGGGGATTGAGGTGCTCACCCCCTATCGCCCGGAAAACCTCGACACGGCAAGACCCGACTTGGTGGTGGTGGGCAACGTCATCCGCCGCGTCAACCCAGAGGCAGCGGCGGTCCGCGAACGAGGGCTGGCCCAGATGAGCTTCCCGGCCGCATTCGGCTCGCTCTTTCTCGCCGGCCGACACCCGGTGGTGGTCACAGGAACCCACGGGAAAACCACCACCTCGGCAATGGTGGCTCACCTGCTGGTCTCCGCCGGCCTCGAACCCTCCTTTCTCGTTGGAGGAGTGGCACAAAATGGTGGCGTCAGCTTCCGGATTGGGAGTGGCCCGCACGTCGTCGTCGAAGGCGATGAGTACGACACGGCTTACTTCGACAAAGGACCGAAATTCCTCCACTACCGGCCCCGCACGGCGATGCTGACCAGCCTGGAGTTGGACCACGCAGACATTTACCGGGACGAGGACCACTACCAGTCGGCCTTCGAGGCCTTTGTCCGGCTGCTCCCTCCGGACGGCTTCCTCGCCGTCAGCGCCCACTGGCCTCGGGCGCTCGAGGTCCTTCGGGCCGCGCGCTGCCGCTGTGCGCTGTACGCACGTGCTCCGGGAATCCGCGCCGACGTCTGGGCGGAGAAGGTGGAGCAAGGACCACTCGGCACCCGGTTTACCTTGGTCCAAGCCGGAACACGGTTGGGGCAAGTCGAGCTGACGGTGCCCGGCCTCCACAACGTGGAGAATGCGGTTGGCGCGTGGGCGGTTGCCTCGGCACTTGGTGTGGCCTGGGCGCAGGCGCAGGCTGGCTTCGCCAGTTTCGCTGGCGTACGGCGTCGCCAAGAGCTTCGAGCCGAAGTCGGCGGCGTCGCCGTCGTTGATGACTTCGCCCATCACCCGACCGCGGTGCGTGAAACCGTTCAGGCGATGCTGGGACGCTTTCCCCGCCGGCGACTGTGGGCTGTTTTCGAGCCGCGCAGCAACACTTCGCGGCGGCGGCTACACCAGGAGGCGTATGCGACCGCCTTTCAGGGTGCGGCCCGAGTCAGCCTTCGAATTCCCGCTCGGCATGACCGGGTTCCGGAAGGCGAGGAGCTGGATGTCCCCCGTCTGGTCGCGGAGCTTCGGGCCCGCGGCATCGAGGCGGACGCCGAGCATGAAGTGGCTGCTCTCGTCGAGCAGGTGGCCAAAGGCGTCCGTCCCGGCGACGTCGTCCTGGTCATGTCCAACGGCAGCTTCGGCGGCTTTCACGCCATGCTCATCGACCGACTGCGCGCGCTGAGCCCGGAAACGCCATGAGAGGGTGGGGCTGCGTTCCCTTGGCCCTATTTGTCGGGTGTACGCCGTCTGTTGGGATGGGCATCGGCGCGGGCAGCAGTGGTGGCATGTTCGGGATGTCCATCACCACCGATGTCATGGGCGGGGCGCCGGAAGAACCGCAGCCACAACCCCTGCCCACGGACCCGCTGTCCTTTATGGAGTGGCCGACCGGCCTCTGGTGGGCGCAGTCGGACGACCGTGGACACCTGGTGGTGTTGACCGCGTGGGGGACTTCCTGCCGCGCCTGCGTGGAGGCGCTTCCCCAGCTGGACGCCGCGGGGAGGCAATTTGCCGCCCAAGAGGTTCACATTCACGCCGTCAACATCGAACCGGACGCTACGCGCTTTCCGGCGCTGCTGAGGACCTTGCCCGGCTATACGGACATTTTGGTGGACCCCAGCGGCCAGCCGCTGGCGGTGGTCTTGCCCTTGGCTCCATTCCCACGACGTGGATTCTCGACGGCAAAGGCAAGGTCTCCTGGTACGAGGAGGGATAGGACAGCAACATTGCCGCTGCCCTCACAGCGAAACTCAATGTCCTTGTGGGAGGTGGAAAATGAAGCAGGTGCTGATGGTCGGGTTTCTTGCGGCCCTTCTGGCATGTGCCAGCGCGCCGCCGCCCAAACCGCCTTCGGGCGGCGTCCTCGACTTCTCCCTCCCCATTTGGCCTGCGACGACGGCGCATTCCTTTGCGGATGACCGCGGCTACATCGTCGTCCTCGACGCCTGGGCAAGCTGGTGCCAGCCCTGCGAGAGAGAGCTTCCTCAACTGGACGCCCTGGCCAAGCAGTGGGCGACGCAGGGAGTGCGCGTCTACGCCGTCAACATCGACACCAGTCCTGGGACGGTGCAGCCCTTCCTGATGACGTTTCACATCGACTTGCCAGTTCTCCTGGACCCGGGAGGTGGCGTGCTCACCCAGAGGCTGGGCCTGCAAAAGATGCCCACCACCTGGGTGTTTGACCGCGCTGGCAACCTCGTCTTCACAGAAGAGGGCACGGCAGCGCTCATCGCTGAGAAGGTTAATCTCATGCTGAGCACGCCCGCCAAGCCATGACTTCAGCGGTCGAGCCAGTCGAAATGCTGCTGGCCTCGGCGGAGGCAGCGGCCCGTCTGGGCGGCGCTGTTCTACGCGACTCCTTCGCTGGCTCTCGCACCATCAGCTTCAAAGGTGGCATCGACCTTGTCACCGATGCGGACCAAGCGAGTGAGGCGGCGGTGCTCGGTTTCTTACGGGCGCGTCACCCGCAGCATTCGGTGCTGGCCGAGGAGAGTGGTGCGTCGGGCGCTGGGCGTTACCGCTGGCTCGTGGACCCGCTGGATGGCACCACCAACTATGCGCACCACCTTCCGCACTTCTGTGTGTCGGTGGCGGTGGAGGGGCCGGAGGGCCTGCTTGCCGGCGTGGTGTATGAGCCGCTCAAGGACGAGCTCTACGCCGCAGCTCGAGGTCGCGGGGCCACTTGCAACGGCATTGCGCTGCGCGTCTCTGAGGCTGTCGACTTGAAGCGGTCCCTGTTGTGCACCGGCTTTCCCTACAACGTCCACCAGCACCCAGAGGGCCCGATGGGCCTGCTGCAGCGCTTCATTCGCAAGGCGCAAGGCATCCGGCGCATGGGCAGCGCTGCCTTGGAGTTGGCCTGGCTAGCCGCCGGCCGCTTTGATGGGTATTTCGAGTTCGGCCTCAAGCCTTGGGACGTTGCCGCCGGAGCGCTGCTGGTGGTGGAGGCCGGTGGATTGTGCCTCCGCATTGACGGGGCGCCTTTGGACCTCGCGGTGGGTGACGTGGTGGCGTGTGCGCCCGGCCTGGAGGGACCACTGGTGGAAGAGTGCCGGACATTTCTCGCCGAACTGGGGTACCAGCCTCGCCCGGGCGGCTTTGGGCGCTAAAGCTTCCGTGGACGGACAAGAGGATTGGGGTAGCGTCCTTGGTGGGCCGAGGAGGGACCAGACGCCATGGCCGAACGCATGACCAGCTTCGCGCAGTTTTGGCCCTACTACCTCAGCGAGCACAGTCGCCCTGGCACCCGGGTCTTACACTTGGTGGGGACGTCGCTCGCCATCCTGCTCGCGCTTTCTGCCGTGACGACAGGACGCTGGCTACTCTTGCCCGGTGCGCTTGTCTGCGGTTACGCCTTCGCCTGGCTGGGTCACTTCTTGGTCGAGCACAACCGCCCGGCCACCTTCCGCTATCCGCTCTGGTCGTTCGCGGCGGACTTCAAAATGTGGTGGGCGGCACTCACTGGGCGGCTTTCCAAAGAGTTACAGCGCGCCGGCCGCCCTTCGTAAGCGCAAGACCACTCAGGAAGTTGGGATGCTAGCGCTGGCGCGCGCGTACCGCCGCGGAGCGACGGGAACGAGCGTTGAACGCCAAGGCCAGGGCGACGAGGGGGAGCACCGCCAACGCGGCGCTCCCGGGCGTCCCGCAGCCAGACGACGCCTGGGCCTGAACGCCGCCAGCTTCAGCGATTGCACCGCTGGCCTTGGCTGGAGTCAGTCGGGAACTCGGGTCGCCGAACAGGTGGAAGACGGTGCGAACATCTGGGTCGGACTCGGAAGCCTTGGCAGCCAGCGTTGCCTTCCCCAGCGTCATGCCCTCAACGGCAGCGGCTTGGAGGAGGGCCGCGCTGAAGGCCGCATGGTCCGTGGAGTTGGTTTCGCCGGTGGATGACCACACGGCCCAGGCACCTCCTGCGTCAGTCCGCAAAAGCTGCTCCGCCAAGCTTTCACTGGCGGGCTCGGCGTCGAGGAAGTAGCCGTTGAGGCAGGTGGCGGCCAGGAAAACGGAGGACATTCCCGTCCCCGCCAGTGCAGTGGTGTCGACGCCGGAAAACAACGTGGTGGGGTACCACGAGTCCTCGAGGCCATGGCCCTCATAGGTGACAACCGCCGGGCCAGCCTTGATGGCGGAAATGAGAGCCGCCGCGACGCTGGTATCGACGCCTCCATCGGGAAGTGGACCAACTTGTTGCGATGGCCAACTTGATACGACCGAGTGGACAAGTGCCGTGTCCGCTCCAAAGTCGTCGGAGACGTAGCGCGGGGTGCCCTGGACAAACAAGAAAGAGGCGGTCGGACTCAGCAACGTTCGCCCAAGGATTTTTTGCACCGCGATTGCCGAGTCCATCGCATTGCGAAGAGGGAGCCGTCCGATGGCAATCGTCTGAGCCTGGCCGCCGAAAGTGACGAAGGCATCGTCCGAGGCGGTGTACATCTGCGACGTCTCGACTTGAAGGATGGGGACCAGGTCCAGCTCAGGGCTTCCGAAGTAACCGCGAGGGTCGTAGGTGCCGTTGCCGACCAACAGCACATACGAAGGCGGAATCCCCCAGTTGCCCGAGGCGAATTGAAGGAAGCTCTGAAGCGCGGCGGCGCTCTTCTCCCCGAAGCCGAATTCGTCGTAGACGTCTTGGACGTCGACGGCCAGGACTTTGAGGCCTTCCTGTTGGCGCTGCGCAACCAGGGGTTGAACGCTCGCCAGGAGGCTGGCGTGGGCGATGATGACCAGGTCCGCCCCCTCGGCCGAGTGCCAGGAAGAGGGAGCGTTTGACACCACGCCGGGGCTTTGAATGTCCGAGGGCTGAAAGGCGTACAGCGTGCGACTTCCTTGTCCGGGAACGTCGACCAGCAGCGTGCCCGACGTGCTGTCGACGTGCGCCGCGACTAGACTGGGGCTGAGGGGATTGGTGACGTCCAAAACGCGCGTTCCCGACCCGAAGCCGGTGAGCGCGACGCTGGACTGGCCGGGCGCCGTGAATTGCAGCGGGCCACCGCCGTTGGTCAACAGGCGCGGGTAGATGAGCGTCTCCGAGGCAACACCGGTGACATCTGATTGCGAGTTTCCCGGCGATGGCTGAGGGACGAGTTCGACTTGGTTGCCGCCCGCCAAGAGAAGCCCGGGGGCCAGCGTGAAGCTGCCACTCATCAGTTGCACGCCCGTCCCAGTGATGGAGCCGATGGTCGTCCCGTTGAAAAGCACATTGACGGCGTGGGGTCCTGGGCTGAGCCCTTGGATGGCGACGGCAAGGGTGCTCGCACTCGTCGAGGATGCGTCGAGGAGGGGCGTCGAGAAGACTTCCTGGTCCGTGAGGAGCAGCCCATAGGAGGGGGTGAGGACTGAGCCGTAGAAGCGGTTACTTGAGGCGATGCCTGGCAAATCCGTGTAGTTGGCGTGTTGAGGGTTAACCAGGGTCTCGAGGAAGCTGGTGCCAGCCTGAGAAGAAGCCAGCCCAGATGCGGTGCCCATCAGCTGGCCGCCAGCGAGTTGGGTGGTGAGCCAGTAGACCTGAGTGTCCGTGTAGTAGGTGTCGAGGCCAACGCCGTAGAATTCGATGGCGTCCCCCGCCTGCAGGTGCACCCCGTCGGCGCTGATGACGTTGAAGGAGACGGGCTGAGTGGCCGCCCACAGACTCAGCGAGGCGACTGGCGTACCCTGCGGGATTCCGGCCGCAAACAACTGTTCTGCACTCACCTGGTAGACGCCCTGGTCCTGCACCTGCAGCTTGACAGCCGCCGCTGCCGCGAGTGCCCACTGTCGTGAACGATTGGTGCTGGCAGCCGCGCCGACTTGGCCAAGCACCCTACTTGGGATGGAAGGGGCCAGCGTCCCTGCCAGGGACTGGCTTGGGGTGGTGAGGAAAGCGGATGCGGGGACACCTTTCAAGGCGGTCCCCTGTTGAGTGGTGATGGGGCCCGTCCAATCGCTCCGGCCTTGGACGTCGACGGCTTCAATCCAGTAGGTGCCGCCGTTCGGCGCACCTGAGTCCGTCCAGAAATAGCTCTGCCCAGCCGCCCGCTGCACCCGAGCGCGGAGGGCAAATCCCGCAACCAGGCCAGGACTGATGAGCTTCCGCGTTCCTCCCGAGTCGCGCCAAATCCGGAAGCCCAGGTTTTGCGATTCTTGAGCGCTCCAGGCGATTCGCGAAGCGGTGCCGTCATACTCGGCTGCGATGGGGACGATGGTGGCCGCGGAGGGCTTTCGGCCCACATCGATGAAGACGGTGCCGGCGCCAGTGGTGGTGGTCGCCCGAATCCCATACGAAAAGCCCGCTGGCACAGTGCCGAGCGCGACCGTGTTGCCATTGGTGATGTTGTTGTAGGTGAAGACTGGGTACGCGCCGATGGCCAGGCCGCCCGCATTGACGATGTTGACGAGGCCGTTCAGCGTCAGCCGGCCGGTGGTGGTGGTGCTATTCGTCGTTGGCGGCGCATGAAAGCTGAAGTTGAGATTGGTCCCGGCGTTCAGCGTCAGGGCGCCTGTGGTCAGCGTTCCGGTACCCCCCGTTCCAGGGGTCAAGTTGCCGGTGACGGTGACGGTTCCAGCGATGGTTCCACTCCCCGACAAGGTGCCAACGCTGAGGGTGCCGCCGCCGGTGAGGGTGACTGTGGCCCCACTTGCAACCGTGAGGCTGGCCAGCGAATTGGCCGCACCACCGAGGTTGAGATTCTCGCTGCCGGTCGCGACCACGCCGACTGGCAATGTCAGGCCCCCGCCCTGGAGCTGCAAGTTGCCACCGGCAAGGGTGATGGTGGTGGCGCTTGTCCCCAGTGCCGCCGAGGTGGTTGCGCGCAAAGCGTTGACGGTGACGGTGGCGCCAGCGAAGGTGTTGTTGCCGCTCAAGACCAAATTCCCGCCCGCACCGGTTTTTGTAAAGCTCGCCCCGCTGATGTTCCCGCTGAAGGTGTTGGTATTGCCGTTGAAGCTCCAGGCCTCGCCGGCGCTTCCAAGGATGATGTCCGCGGAGATGTTTAAGACGCCGGCGGATTTGGTAATTCCGGTGTTGATGGTCAGGGCATTTGTGCCCGTCGCGCTGATGGTCGTGGTGCCAGCTCCTGTCTTGCTGAGCGTCCCCACCGTCGCGTTGACGTTGAGGGAAGGCGTCGAGGCGGTGGTGAACACGACATCGGCCCCCGTTGTCGGCGGCCCGACAGGATTCCAATTGTTCGGGGTGCTCCAATTGTTGTTTCCACCCGCCCCGGTCCAGGTGAATTGCGCCTGGGCGGCACGTCCGGAGAGGAGCGCCAAGACGAAGAAACTGAAGCGTGCTCCTCGAGCCGTCACAGCAGGGCTCCGTGACCATCGACTCCGTCCGAAGACAGAAATCTCGTCCAGCTGGCGCTCCAGGATCGGCCGAGGAAGGCAACGGCCCGGCGCCCGCATTCGGCCGTCTGCACAAGCCAGCGTGGCACCCAACGGAAGGGTGCACGCAGGTGCAGCGTCGCGGAAATTGGGTCGGGCCACCGCGCGACAATCGCCGCCAGAGTGCGCTTCCAGCCGAGCCGGTGCAGCTTGTACAGAGACTCAGGCGGCTTCTGAAAGCCGCCCCCCCAACCTCGCAGGGTGGCGTTTCGGAACCAGGCAGGTGCAGGACGACGTGGGACTTCTGGCGGAAGCCTGGCCCCAAGCAATTCCTCGGCTAAGCACAGTAAGGCCACGACGCTGTCGCTGAGGCGTGGGTTTCCCTTGAGGCACTGCGCCCACTGAAACCCCAACGGCAGCCGCTCAACGAAGGCTGCGACGTCACACAGCCACAGCGGGCGCCAACCGCCGTGGTCCAACTGGTGCAGACAAATGAGCCGCAGATGGTCCTCCGGCGCGAGCACGCGGCACTGGGCTGCGCCCACCGTCTGACGGGATGCCCGACCGACCAGCTCTTCAAAGGTTCGGTCGGGCAAAAATCGGCCAAGGACGCGCATGTCGAGGTCCACCAGGGGCTGCAGGGCGCTCGGAAGAGTTGCGATGGCACGTCGAGCGGCCGGTTCGTCACCAACATCGACCAAGAGGTCGATGTCACCGAAGGGACGAAGAGCGGGGTGGGCGTAGAGGTGCGCGATGGTCCACCCTTTAAAAGCGATGGGTTCCAGGCCGGCGCGGTTGAAGCTTGTCAGCACGCTTTCGAGCGCCAACCGATGCCGCGCAGCCTCCAGAGCATGGACGCGAAATGCCTGGTGGAGCACAGTCGCACTCGGGTCCTCTGCCCACGGCGTGTTCCGGACTGCCCACCAGCCGAGTCCGCCGCACCCAGCGTCGAGCAGCCGTGGTGCAAGAACGTTCAAGCCTCGGCCTACCTCCTCAGCGAGGGGCTCCGGGGTTTCACGCCAGGCCGTTCGGATGCCCCGAGCGATGAAGCGACCCATGCTGGTGGTGGAGGAGTTCACTGGTGCAAGTCCTAGTGGCAGGTGCCGTTGCCTTCGTCGCAGATGCCAGTGCAGCAAAAAGTGGTGGTGTTGTTACAGGGCGCCCCGCCGTTGTTGAGGCCAACCGTACAGGAGCCAGCGGCTCTAGCTTCGGGTGCAGTCACCATGAGGATGATGGGAATGGCAGCCAGCCCGACGCCCCTGAGCACGCGGCGTCGCGACAAATTCATCACTCTGTCCGGCGCGTTCTCTAGCAACCCAGACTCCGCGAAGTGCCCTAGGAGCCTGTCCCCGTAATGGTCACGGGGAGATGGTGGGGGGATTGCGTCCCGCAGTCCAGGTGTGATTGCCTCTGCGAATGGCGAAGACGTTTCGGGAGTGGAAGGTGGACGAAGCGTGGCTGCTCCCGCCGTCGGTTCGGGACCTGGTGCCGGCCCGCGACGCTGCCCACTTCATCCGGGAGTTGGTGAGAGAGGAGCTGAACCTCGACGCCATTCTGGGGACGTACGAGGAGGAGCGGGGATTTCCCCCCTACCACCCGGTGATGATGACCGCGCTTCTGCTCTTCGCGTACACGCAAGGGGTGCGCTCCTCGAGAAAAATAGCCCGTGCCTGCGAGACCCGCGTCGACTTTATGGCTGTGACGGCCATGCAGCGGCCGGACTTCAGGACGGTCAACAAGTTTCGACTTCGGCACCTCGAGGCGCTTGCCGCCCTCTTCGGCCAGGTGCTGCACCTGTGCCAGAAGGCGGGCATGGTGAAGCTGGGGCACGTTGCCCTGGACGGGACGAAAATTCAGGCCAACGCCTCGAAGCACAAGGCCATGAGTTATGCGCGCATGAAAAAGACAGAGAAGGAATTGAAGGCGGAGATTGCGCAGTGGTTTGCCGAGTCCCAGGCCATCGACGAGGCGGAAGACGCCGAGTATGGCAAGGACAACAGCGGCGATGAGATGCCGGAGTGGGTGACCAACAAGCAGAAACGTCTGGAAGTCATCCGGGCAGCCAAGGCCGAGCTGGAGGCTGACGCGAAGGCGCAGCTGGAGGCGGGGGTCAAGCCCGCACCGGTGAAGCCCGACGGCCCCGACAAGCCGCCGAGGGGGCGGAAAGGGAAGCGCCCCAAGGAGAACGGCGAGCCGAACGACGAGGCCCAGCTGAATTTCACGGACCCGGAGAGCAAACTGCTGAAGGGACCGAATGGCTTCCTGCAGGGGTACAACTTCCAGGCGGCAGTGGATGCCACAGCCCAAGTAATAGTGGCGCACAGTGCAGCGGCCTCGCCGGCGGACGCCCCGGAACTGGTGCCGATGCTGAAGCAAATCCGCGCCAACGTCGGCCGGAACCCCGAAGAGCTCTCGGCGGACACGGGCTACCTGTCCGAGGCGAACCTGCAAGAGCTCAAGCGTCGGCGCGTCCGCGGCTACATCGCGGTCGCCAGGAGGACGGAAGCAAAGGGCGGCAAGAGAAAGCGCGGCGCCCCGATGGGAAAGCTCTCGCGTGCTATGGGCGAGAAGCTCCGAAGGGGCGGACACCGGAGCCGCTACCGGCTCCGCAAGCAGGTGGTGGAACCTGTCTTCGGACAGATGAAGGAAGAGATGGGGATGCGGCGGATGCTGCTGAGGGGCATCAAGAAGGTCCGTCACGAGTGGGCGATGGCCTGTACCGCCCACAACCTGCTCAAATTGGCCCGCCGGGCGGCGTAGCCGCCGCTCCGCCTTAATGCTCATCTCCCGCCCACCACCCCCATCGGCCTGCGCCCCCCTTAAGGGGACGGTCTCCTAGGGCATGGGCGACAACTTCCACGTCCAACGCCGCTCCGGCGGCGATTGCTGCCAGGCTTCGCCGTCCGTCACACAACGTCCAGATGCGTGCGGCGGCGGCATTCAGACAGAAAGCCTGATGCGTCGCCTCGACGTACAGCAGGATTTCACCGTCGATGGCTTCGGTCAGGAGGCCCTGCGCGCGCGGCCGCGGCGTAAAGCCGCGCAGAATCGACATAGCGTGAAGCCTAGCATCCCACGCCGCCCCGTCAGCTAAACCCAGGGGAAGACTGGGTTGGTTTTACCGCCCCCGCGGGTGACCTCATCTCACACGGCCCGACCAGCCGGTGCCGCGCTCGAGTCGCATCATGGCCCGGGTCCTCCTGACCGCCAGCGCTCCCCTTGAAATATTCCGTCGGAACAAGCCGAGCAGCCTCCGTCCACGGCAGAAGGCTTCGCTTCAGGCTGGACTCCCGAGTCCGATACGGGCGCGGAAGTTTCCGACGGCCAAGTCTGCGAATTCGTGTCTCGCCGGCGAGTATGCTCTTGCCGAATCGGGGAGCAGCCCCTGCAGCAGCTCAGTTCCTTCGCGCTGTCGTGAAGCGTCGAGGACATTCAAACGCGCCGCGCTCCATGGGACGGCGGGGGGACTGCTGTCGGTTCGGGTATTGTGGAGGAAATGCACATGGTCCCGATGCGAACGGTGGTCATCGCGTTGCTTGCCGTACTGGCAATGGCTGGCTGCAACAATGGCCCCCCCGCGGCCCCGTCCATTACAAGGTTCACCTGTTTCCCCGGGATTGTTCCGTTCGGTGGTGGCTCGGTGACCGTTACCTGGATGGTTAGCGGTGCGACCAGTGTCTCCATCAACAACGAGCCAGTCAGCCCGCCCACCGGAGGCAGCGTCACCGACCAGGTGACTGTCGCGACGACCTTCACACTCCTCGCGACGAACTTCGGCGGACAGAGCACTGCCATGTGCCGAGTCTCGGTTGGCATCCCCCCGCCAGTTATCAACAGCTTTACTGTGACGCCGTCCACACTAGAGGCAGGGGGCGGTGACGTGACGTTTGCTTGGAACGTAACAGGCGCAGACAGTCTGACCATTGAACCCAATGTCGGGACTGTCACCCCGACTGACGCCGGTGACGCCACCGGGCTTGTGTCGGTCTCAACGATGTTCGTGTTGACAGCCACCAACGATGGCGGCAGCACCAGCGCGGATGCCGGTGTCGTGGTGCTCGCCGCGCAGCCCATGGTCAATGTCACCGGAACTGTTGTTGACAACAACGGGCAGCCCATCGCAGGAGAAACCGTCCTCATCTCAACTTCGGATGGCGGCTTCAGCCAGACTGCTGTCTCGGCCGCTGACGGGACCTTCAACGTACCGAATGTCCCAACGCCTTACGACGCGACCGTCATCCAGACAACGCAGGCGATTGAGTACCAAGGCCTCACGAGAGCCGATCCCTTTCTCTCGGCTTTCGTCTACTTAACGAACAATCGGGGCGCGAGTATCTCCGGCCAATTCATTGGCGGCCTCTATCCAGAGACGGCCGCTTATGACACGGTTTTCCTGTTCTCCTCCCCGCAAGCGACGGTCAACCTGAAGGACCAAACTTCTGGAAGTTACACGTCGCTGCCTGTGAAGTGGCCGGGACCGGTGAGTACAACGGGAACGCTCTACGCCCTGCAGATTCACAACAGTGCGAACCTTCCGGCAGATTACCCGGGGTATGGCACGCTGGGTGGCGTCACCCTCGCGGACACGGGGACTGTCAGTGGTTTGGACGTCAATCTCGGTTCCGCCCCGTTACCCACCGGCATGTTGACCGGAACGGTGAGTGCCCCAGTCGGTTACACCGTGGCCGGCAAAACGATGTCCCTCTTGGCGGACGCGGATGCAGGTCTCACCCTGAGTCTTCTCTATGATCCGAGCCCCGGCGCGACCTTCTCCTACGTCGCGCCAGTGATTTCGAATACCGACCTCATCGTTTCAGCCTCCGCAACCAGCGCGGCCGGAGAGTACAGCGCTGTGCAGGCCGCGGATCTTTCCGCGACCTCACAGAACGTCGCGCTCATCATTCCTGCCGCACCGACGCTCATCACTCCATCGGATTTGGCCACCGGCGTCGACGCGGGGACTCCATTCTCCTGGAGCATCTATCCGCAAGGAGTTTACGAATTGGAAGTCTATAGCACGTCCGGACCAACCTTTTATGTCATTACCGCGGCGACGTCGGTGACCATTCCCGACCTTGCTGGCCTTCCGCTGCCGGCGACCACTGGATACAGTTGGTTCATCCTCGGGTTGGCTCCTGTTTCCACCGTCGACGTGCTGGCGAACCCAGGTGGGATTAATAAATTGTCGTTTGACTTGAATGCGAGTTTTAGCGCGACTCGCACGTTCACAACCGGCCCTTGAAGTCGCGCCTCAGGCTTGACGCGCCGAACAAGGCGACAGGGCGAAGCTGGACGGCGAGGCTTCTTGACGATGCCGCCTGGCGTCACGGCAGGACTCGTCAGCTGGCGAGCCCGCGCTTCATACCTCTCAACAGAAGGGGTTCGTAGCCGGGCACGCTTCCCCTGTTGAGCAGCACGGAGGGCCGAGAGGATTACATCTCCCTGTGCCCTGGCAGATTGACGCCGCCCCCGCTGCACCGGGAGCAATCACCATCAGAATAACGGGTACGGCCAGCCCGAGGCCGATGGCGATTCGGCGGCGTGAGTAGCTCGAAGGCAATCCGGCTCCGTTCTCGAGCAGTCCAGCATCCGCGAGTTTCCTCACGGCAGACGCCACAATGTCTGGGACCAGCTTCGCCTCGAACGCGATGGCCTCGACGGAGCGCTTCCCATCGCAGAGGTTCCAGATGCGGCTTGCCGGACCATTCAGCGAGGAGGCTTGATGCGTCTCCTCAACGTACAACAGCGTCTCACCGTCGATTTCCTGGGAGACGACGCCGCGCCGGCGGGGCTGCGGTACGAAGGCGGCCGGGCTGAACATGAGGCGTGAGATTAGCACTCCTTGCCTTCCCGTCGGCCAACCGCAACATCGCTGGCGCAATCGCCTTTGCCGACCCGCGAACACTGCGAAATCCCACCGCTCCTGAGACGGCCCGAGCGAGGGTCGCCAGGACCTCGGCGGGACGTTCTCGCACAGGGACGGTATTGCTGAGCAGTGCCAGTGCCACTTCACCTGGCGTCAATGGCCGAGGCCTCCAGTGGGCGCCTCTGCAATATTCCGTCAGGACAACAACTCCCACCGGTAACGGTGCTGCTCCAGTCGGCGCAAGCGTCGGATGCACCGGCTCACGGACCTTTTGGCCATCCGCCCTTCGGATGGAGAGAGCGCGTGGGTATGGGTGGACACGGCCCGCAGCGTCTAAGAGGGCGTACTCGTCCGAGTAATAGGCTGCGCCCGCCTCCAGAAGCGCACGGACCAGTGTCGTTTTTCCGGCACCCGAGGTGCCAGGGAGCAGCAGCGCCTTCCCGCCCACGGCCACGACCCCGGCATGGAGGAAGACGAAGGCTCTCGAATGCTGGGCCACGAAGAGTTGCAGGTCGCTTTCGAGGACATCCAATGCCCCCAGGTGCGACAGGCTTCGTCCAAGTGAAGCGCCTTCCGAGGTGACGAGGACTCCGTCGGGTGCGTGCGCCAAAGTGTAGGCCCTTCGCGGAGTCCCGGCGCGTCCCTGGCTCCACGTGGGCGGCATCCGAAGGCGCGCTTCCGCAAGGAGCTCCTCAGAGTCTGCCTCGACCCGAAAGCCGACGCCAAAGGCATGACCCTCTAATTTCAGTGGTGCAGGCACCGACCAGTGGAGACTCTCACGAGGAGGACCTCGGTCGCGAGGGCCTGGGGCGTCTCCCAACTTCCGCTGGCGTTCGCCCGTCGCTTCGCCGGCGCCGCGTCGCGCTCCGGCGGCGCGGTAATGACGTTGGTCAGCGACGTGCCCTAGAAGAGGCTCTCCGGGACGAAGACAATGTCTCCCGGCAGAAGCTTGAGGTTCTTCTCGCGGCCGGTGCCAATGTCGGCCACCCGAACGCGAATTTTTGTTTCCTGGCCAGCCACGACGCGCGTCACATTCACGTCGTTTTTGCTGGCCAGCTTGCTGAAGCCGCCTGCGACGGTGATGGCCTGGATGATGGACATCTCCTCGTCGTAGGGGAAAGTCCCCGGCTTTTGTACCTCGCCGAAGACAAATATTTTTTTGCTGTTGTATTCCCGGACCAGCACCGACACCTGGGGGCGCTTCAGGTACTTCTCCCCGAGGCACTTGGTGAGCAGGTCGGCCGTCCCGCTTCCGTTGAGTCCCTCCACCTTGACCTTGCCGCACAGCGGGAAGTCGATGGTGCCCCCGGGACTGACGCGGTAGGGGCCGGAGAGGTCCGGCTCCTCGAAGACACGCACCTCGAGCAGGTCACCGGCGCCAAGGGTGCTGGCGCTCGGCTGTACTCCGGGGGAGGGCGACATCTCCGAGGCGTTGCTGGTGGGAACGCTCCCACCATGCGGCCCAACACAGGCGGACGCCGCCAGAAGGAGTACCAGGAGAAGACGGGGTCGGCACGTCACGCGGGAGGCCACCACTCTAGTACGTGAAGGTCACCTGCACGTAGGGTTCCCACTGCGTGTAGTTCAGCGCGTTGTCGGTCGATTCGGAGCTGGTGTGGTAGGTGACAAGCAGGCCAGCACCGACCACGAACCAGCGCAGCACCTGGTAGTCGGCCACCAAGTTGACAGTCAGCTGAGTGTCGTTGCGTCCAGTGGTGGGCGTCGCAGGGTTCCCCAGCGCAAAGGTGAAAAAGTCGTACGCCGCGGTGAGGGTCAGCGAAAGTCGGCCGCCGAGAAACATCTTTCCCGTCAGGTAGGGCCGGTCGTCGACGTAGCTTCCATTGCCAGACACTGGGTAGACGTCCCGCAGGAAGCCCACCGCCAGGCTGGCCAGCTCCGTGGGAAGCCATGTCAATTCCGCCTGCCCAATCACGGTCGAGGTCGCGCCCGAGCCCCAACCCTGCGCCCAGCCCGCTTTGAGGATGACGGACAGTTTGGTGCTGACGAGGCCGACCAGCCCCACCTCCAGCTTCAACTCGTCCGCTCCGGGATTGAGGGTTGGCTGGCTGTACCAGGGGGCGGTGTAGCTGCTGGTGAAGACGAAGGCCGTCTCCGGAAGGAATTTTAGCTTGGCGTCCAGTCCGCCAATCAGTTCCTGGTAGTTGTACTGGGAGACGTCGCAGGGCGAGCCAGGAACGGGCGGGTTGGTGCAGGCGCCGCTGCCAGGCACGACCCCCGAGTACTGCTGGAAGGCCTCCACCACGTAGGAGCCGTGGGGCACAATCTCGAGCGCCCGGCCGCCAGGGCGGATGGGCACCTCGATGCCCACGTTGTTGTAGAGCGAGATGACGCCGACCGGCACCGAGGGGGTGTAGCTGCTGGCCGACCGGCTGAAGGTGTCCACAATGTTGAAGCCGACGGCACCATTCTTGTTGAAAGCGCCGTGGAGGTCCGCGGCAGCGTCGAGGATGCTCGCGTTTTGGTCTCCCGGGGTAATCCAGCCGGTGTACCAGAGGTAGTCGACGTAGCCGTTCAACCCGAAGGTGTTGTTGTCCCCGTCGATTTCCAAGTTCAGGCCCGGGCGAGTGTGCAGAATCATCTCGCCCTCAATGGTGTACGTCCCGTTGGCGTTGGGGATGACGACGGCGGCGGAGTTGTAGGCCAGCCCCTCAGTCAGGAAGAAGTGAAGACGCCCGGGGCCAATCTTGAAACCATTCTCCTGTGGCTTTTCCCCGGAAAGTGCTTCGGGTGCGGTGCTCGAGGCGACTTCCGAGGTGTCCTGCGCGAGGGCGAGACACGGCAAAAAGACCACCACACAGGCGGCCAGGGCCCCGGCGGCAGCAATTTGGTGCGGACGCCTCATACCTCCCGCGAACCCCTTGGGCTCATAGGTGGGTCCGTACCCCGCCTTCGCGCTACAGCGCAGCGCGTAGCGAGGACATAGCACGTCGCGGCGGACCCATTCCAACAAATGGGCGCCAGCGTTGCCCATCCGTCACTCCAGCACGGTGGAAGGTTTACAGCAGTCTAGTGAACCGGACTGGCCGGAGGAGGGCTGACGGTGGCTAGGTTTGGGGACGGCGGGTTGGTGGGGTCTCCACCGGGAAGGTCCGACGGCACCAGCACCTCGACATTGAGATTTTCGTCCGTTCGGAAGGCCAGCTGACCAATGCACTGCTCGGCCTCGGTCCGCAGTTGCTCCGTTTTGGACTGGGCGATGGTGACTTTGGTGTATTCGTGGTCGGCAGTCGGCTCGTCCTTCTTGGCCACCGCCTCCTGCAGCGCCACGTCCGACTGCTCGGAGATGCGCAGCAGCCCTTTCACCTGGGTGAGCTTTTCATTGACGCAATTCAGCTTCACCACGTCCTTGGTGTTGCGCGCTTCCTCCAGCTTGCCGAGCACGGCCTTGTAGGTGGCCTGCATTTGCGCGACGGCGGCGGAGCTCCGACTCAGCTTCGTCGCGTCCGGCACCTCGGAGGCCTTTTCCTCTGGCGGAGCGGTGCCAGTGCGCACTGGCGGAGGCGGCGTTTGCGCCAGTGCCAGCGGCGCCAGCAGCAGGGCTGGAAGGAGGAGTTGGAGACGGGAGGACATGAGGCCTTGGACGTGAGGTTAGGTAGCCCTTAAGCGGTGTGTCAAACGCGCCGCAACTTCCCCTGGGTCCTGCGCCACCGCGCGACTTCAGGGCAAGACTGGCTACTGCGAGGCGGTGAAGAGGAAGGGGTACTGGACCGGCACCTCGTCGGGCGGCTTGAAGGGGAACACCCAGGAGCGCATCAGGCTGACGATGCATTGGCCCACCTCGGCGCTGCCCACCGAATTTTCCTCCAGGCGGATGTCGCTAGCGCGTCCAGCCGGGGTGATGTTGAAGCGCACCACCACCTTGCCCTTCAAGGTGGGGTTGCGCTTGAGCTCCTTTTCGTAGCAGCCGCGAATGGCGGTGAGACGGGCTTTGATGTACCGAGCCAAGGCCTCCCGGTCCACGTCCGCGCTGTCCACCTCGGGCGCTGCGGCGGCCACCTTTCCTGTCACCCGAGCGTCCCCTTTAGAGCCGAGAGAGACGTTTCCACCCCCCGCCGTGCCGAGCTCGCCAATGCCGGCCGCCGAGCCGGCACCGCCCCCGCGCGGTCCGCCGACGCCACCGGTGGTGGCCACCACCACGCCGCCCTGGGCACCCTTGAGCGCCGTGGCCACGTCCTGGGTGCCGGTGCCTTCACCGAGCAAATCCTTGAGGGCTCCCTGTCCGCCGGAGGCACCGAGAATTTTGAGAATGCCTTTGCTCTGCACTTTCTGGGCGATGGCCGCCTTGCGCGCCTCATCCGAAGCCGGCTTCTCCTTCTTCTTCACCGGTTCCTTCTTCTCCACCTTCTCCTCGGCCTTCGGCTCGTCCTTGGGCTTCTCAGGCTCGGGCGGCTTGGGGGGAACCAGCAGCTTGGCAAACCGGTCCGGAAGCTCGTCCAACGTGACGTCGGAGTCGGGTGGCTTGGGGGCCAGGGCGATGATGGCGGCGATGGAGAAGAAGAACAGCACCGAGGCGGCCAGAATGCCGAAGAAGAGGTGGTCCAAAGACGACCACAGCGTGCCGCGGTACTCCGCCGGCAGCGCCATCCGGCTGGGCGCCGGCGGAGGCGGGACGAATTGAAAGAGCAGGGTGACTTCTCCCAGCACCACCTTGCCCATCGCCGACTCGTCGAGTTGCAGCGCGAAGACGCTGCCCCGTCGCTGGGCCAGTTTCTGGGTGCGCAGGGTGGCGAAGTCCACGTCCCGGTTGCCGATGCGGACACGGCCGTCCATGCGCTCCGTGAAGAGGAGGTAGTAGTGCGTCCCGCGGAAGTCGAAGACGGGAAAGCTGGGCGGGAGGTTGCTGGCCGGTACGACGAAGGTGTTTTTCGCGTCCTGGCCCACCGAGACGCTGTCCGGGCGCCGAATGTGGCGCTCCTCGATGATTTTTCCGCCCTGGATGATGGCCACGCGGAGAATTTTTTGACCAGCCGAGGTGCGAGTCATTGGGCCCTACAAGGGGTCGTGCTCGACACTCTTCAGCACCTTGTAGAGAAAGCTTTCGGTGCGGTTGAGTTCGTCGAAATTGAGGTTCTGTCGCTGCAGAATGTAGAAGGCCTGGGGTTTCTGGATGCGTCCCTCGACGGTGATGGCCTCCAACTTGATGACTTTGCGGCCGCCCTTGGTGCTGTGCGCTTCCTTGGAGACTTTGGCGGCAGGTGGGGCAGCTGGCGGCGCAGCGCTGGGGGCACTTTCTTGGGCCGCGGCCGGCATGGCCAGCACCCAGAGGGCGAGGAAGACGGCGCGGCCAGCAGAGGAGAAGTCCGTCATTTGTCGTCTGAGTTGAGCTTAGCAGGGCCTTGCGAGGGCGGGGTGCTCTGGAGCTTGGAGGCGGGTGGCTTACCCTTGGCGGCCGGCGCGGCGGGCTGGGTGCCGGCGGCCTTGGTGGGCGCAGCGGCTGCCTCTTTGTCCTTCTCCACCTTCCGCAGCTGGTCCTTCTTCTCGCGTTCACGCCGGCGCTGCTCTCGGTCGATGCCCTTGGCAGCGTCCTTCAGGTACTGGTCCACCCGCTCGTCGTTGCCGCCCTTTTCGCGATACGTCTTGAAGTAGGCGACCGCGCGATTCATCCGCTCCACGGTGTCCACCCCAGGCAAATCCGAATCCAGGTTGAGGATGGCGAGGTTGAAGTAGGTGTCGGCCAAGGCCGGCTGGAGCTCCACCACCTTCTGGTACTGGGCCTCCGCCTGCTGCAGCGCCAGTTTGCCCCGGTAGGCGTTGCCCAAGTTGAGCCGCGCCGCGACGAAGTCCGGCGCCAAGGCCACCGCCGCCTCCAATTCCCTTACCGCCCCGTCAAAGTCCCCCGCCTCCACCAGCATCACGCCGTAGTTGTTGCGCGCCTCGGCAAAGTCGGGACGGCTTTGGGCGGCGGCGCGGAACTCCTCGAGGGCCAGCGGCCGCTGTTTCAGCCGCAGCAGGGTGCTTCCCAGAAGGTTGCGGGTGGCGGCGTCGGTGGCATCCACCGCGCGCGCGTTTTCCAGCACCAGCTTGGCCAATTCATACTTGCCTTCGCGGAAGTAGGCCTGGGCCAAAAGCTGCATCGCGCGGACGTTGCGCTCTTCTTCTTTGAGGACTTTCTTCGCCTCGGCCTCAGCCGCCTGAGGCTGGTTCAGCTCCAACAAGGCAAAGGCCAGGGCGTTGCGGGGCCCCGGGGCAGTGGGCGCGGCGGCGCAGCGCGCGGTGGCCAGCTGCTGCATCTCCTGCGCCCGGCCTTGGCGGCACAACAGCCGGGACAGGAAGTCCCAGGCTGCTTCCTGGTCCGGTGCCAACGCCAGGGCCTGTCGGTAGTCCTTCTCGGCGCCGGGCAAGTCTCCCTTGCGCTCGGCGAGAACGCCGAGGTCCGTCCACGCGTGGTCCAGCCGAGGGTCGCGCTGCAAGACGTCATTGAGGGCGCGCTCGGCGCCGGCCACGTCCCCGGCCTGGGCGAGTTGGACGGCTTTGGCGAAGCTGGCCCGAGCTGCCGGGTCCTGCGTGGCCGGCGGCGTCACCTTGGGCGGTGGAAGCCCAGTTGGGTGGGCGGCTGGCGATGCTGCGGCCGCCGCGCCGGGGGAGGCTGCGGCCGCCGGCCCTTCGGTGGGCTTGGGCCCCGCGGCGCAGCCGGCCAGAAGCGCAACGGCGGCCAGGCTGGACAGCGGGTGCCCTTTCACTTGTCGCTCCCGGTGGGGAGCTTGCCGGCCGGCGCGGCGTCGGGCGGCGGCGGCTTGCCCTCCAGCGTCACCACCATCCCGTCCGGGTGGGTGACGTCCAGCGCGACCGCGGACTTCGGCTCCTTCAAGACGGGGTATTCCTTGGGGCGGTAGCGGTTGAGCGCCTCCAGGGTGCGTTTCGTCCATTCGTTGTTGATGCGGTTCTTCCGCGCCTCATTGAGAGTAGCGACGTAGCTCTCCACCGCCTTGTCTTCGAGCGCCGCCGTCTGCTGCTGCAGCTGGTCTTGGTAGGAGGCCACCGCCTCGTCTCCCAGCCGCTTCACCTCCGGTGGAGTGGGCGTCTCGAGAATGGTTTGGCCGAAGCGCTCCAGGGCAAAGCCCTTTCGATAGAGCGACGCCAGGGTCCACTCGAGCCGCTTGTACTTGAAGACTTCACCGTACGCGTCATTCACCTTCTTCACCGCGGCGCGCTTCACGGCGAAGCTTTTCTCCAGTGCCTTGCCCCGGCCGCCAATCTTCAGCTTGTCAAAGTCCTTGAATTGATATTCCGCCAGCTGGAAGCGGGCCTGGGCGGCGGCCTCGGCGGCCAGCGGCGCCGCCTCGGGCTTGAGGCCGCGCCGGTCGAATTCACGGGCCGCCTCTTCGAAGGCGCGGCGGGCAGCCCGGTCATCCTGCAGCTTCTGGTAGGCCTCGCCGATGCGCTTCTGGGCGTCCACCACCAGCTCGGCCTGCTGGGGCTTGCTGGAGAACTTCTTGACGAAGGCCTCGAGGGCCTTGATTTCGCCCTTCGGGTCTCCCTGCTTCTCGTAGAGGAGCGCCGCGCGGTACTGGTTTTTTGGCGCATCCTCGGCGTTGGGAAAGAGTTCCACGTAGCGGGTAAAGGTTTGGGCCGCCTCGCGGTAGCGCTGCTGGCCTTCCAGCAGGCGTCCGGCGTTGAAGAGGGCCGCCTCTCGGTTCTTGCTCGCCGGATAGTCCTTCACCAGGCGCTGGTAATTCTCCACCGCCTTGTCGAAGTCGTAGCTGTTTTCGGCGTTGACGGCCACCCGGAAGAGGGCCGCGTCGGCCAGCTTGCTGTTGGGGTACTCGCGAAAAATTCGCTCGTACAGCTTGAGGGCCGACTCGAAGCGCCGGGTATTCTCATAGGCCACGGCAGCGTTGTTGAGCGCCTTGTCGGCAAACTCATTCTTCGGGTCCTCGTCGACCAGCTCGATGTATTTCTTAGCGGCACCGTCGTAGTCGCCTTTGGCCATCAGCTCATCGGCCAGCTTGAAGCGGCCGGCGAGTTTGAATTTGTTGAGGTCCCGGTAGAGGTCGCTCTTCGGGTCGATGACGGCGCTGTTTTGGGCCAGTCGCGCTGAAACCTGCTCCACGCTCTTCCAGTCCTTGTCGACGAGGTAGCTTTCGACGATGAGGTTGGTGGCGAACTTCGCCACCTCGTTGCGCGGGTAGGTTTGGATGATGAGCTCGAAGCGTTTGCGGGCTTCGGGAAAGTCATTGTGCGCGTAGAAGAGCTCGGCGGCCTTGTAGGCCACGCCCGGGGCCTTGTCGTCCTTGCCGTAGGCCGCCACGTAGGCGTCGGAGGCGGCGATGAAGTGCTTTTCCACGTCGGCCAACGGGATGGCCTTGACCTGCTCTCCCTCGGGCCGCTCCTTGCTGCGCAGCACCGGGTAGGCAGCCAACTTCTTGTCGCGCTGCAGCTGCTCGAGCAGCTTCTGCCAGGCCAGGACGGCGTTGAAGGCGGCGTCTTTGGTGTAGCGGGTGTCGGCGGTGGAGTCGCGGACGGCGTCGTAGTTTTGTGCCGCTGCGGCGAATTGAAGTGAGTTGTATTGGCACTCGGCGGCGAAGAACTGCACCTCATACGAATTCTTGCTGCGCGGGTAGCGTTGTAGGTAGGAGGCGTAGGCGCGCGCCGCAATCTCAAAAGCGGACTTGGCCTCTTCCAGCTTCCCTTGCCCTTTGAGCGCCAGGGCCTGCTGGTGGTGGTAAACGGCGCTGCCGTAGAGGCTCTTCTCGGCCAACGTCTGCACCTGGGAGATGAAGTCCGGGTCCCGCTTGTGCTTCTCGTACCAGGCCGTGCCCGGGCCATAGCCGCTGGCCAGCTTCTCGGATTCTTTGAAGGCCTCGTCCAGCTTTCGGTCCCTCTCGTAGGCTTCGACAATTCGCTGCTGGACGAAGGGCGCCTCGTCCATCAGGGGATTCTTGGAGAGGGCCAACTGGTAGGCGGCCACGGCTTCGGGGTGGCGTGTCTGGTCGAAGAAGACGTCGCCCATTTTCTTGTAGACCTCGGCCTCGTAGGGCCGCGGCCCCAGCTTGGCAAAGGTGGCCTTGGCCCGGTCCACCGAGCCCCAAGTCTCGTCGGCCAGGCTGATGGCTGCGTACTGCAGCGCCTCGTTGCGCAGGTCCCCGCCGGTCTCGGTGCCGGTGTCCTTCTTCTGCGCCTCGTAGTAGTCGGCCAGGGCGAGGAAGCGGCTGACCGCGTCCTCGAAGCGGTCCATTTTGTAGTAGGTCCACCCAAGCTTGTAGAGCGCCTTGTCGTAGAGCGGGCTCTTGGTGTCTTTCACCGCGGCCTCGTAGGCCTCCGCCGCCTTGGCCAACGCTCCCTTGTCGTTGTAGGCGTCGAAGTAGTACTCGCCGATGCGGACCCAGGCTTCGGTGACGAATTTGCTCTTCGGGTAGCGGGCGATGAGCGTCTTGTAGGCCACCTGCCCGTTGTCGAAGTCGTTCTGCTTTTCCAGGCAGTACCCCAGCAAGTAGTAGGCGGCGTCGTTGAGGTGATAGGCCGGGAAGCGGGTAATGAGTTGCTGGTAGATGCCGATGGAAGGTTGGAAGTCCGGCACCGGCTCGGGCGGCGGCTCGGCGGTGGGGCTGGCCTCGGTGGCCTTCAGCTTGTCCTCGTATTCGCGCAGTGCGATGAGGTGGTCGTCGCTGGAGCGCTCGTAGTACAGCTCCGCCAGCCGAAACATGACGTCTGGCGTGTAGCGGGCCTCGTCGGGGTAGCGCTGGAGGAATTCCTCGAACTGGGCGATGGCGTCGAGGCGCTCTTTGCGTTCGATGACTTCCAAGTCCCGAATCGCCTTCTCGTAGGAGGCGCCCAGCGCGTTGCGCTTCTCCTCGTACTTCTTCTGCACCAACAGCTGGACGTCCTTGCGGAACTCGGCGGCCTCGGCCTCGTAGGCCTGGATGGCCTGGCCAATCTCGTCCAGCTGCCGCTGCTCTTCTGGGGTGCGGCCCAGGCCCCGCATCGGGTTGGGCGGGGCGGGATTCTCCGGGGAGACGTCGGCCTTCTCCTCCTGGCTGCTTTCGGCCGCGGCGGGAGCCGCCGGTACAGGCGCGGCCCCTTTGGCGGCCGCCGGAGCGGGCGCTTGTGCCAAGACCACCAGGAGGAAGGGGAGGAGCAGCATGGGCCCTAGTCGACGTCCTTGAGGACTTCCTTGAATTCTTCGTCCAGCGCCTTCAGCTCGCGGTCCTTCTGTGCGGCCTCCTTTTGGATGTCGCTCGTCTTGTCCCGCTTTCGGGTGAAGGCCACGTCCACCACGCCCACGTCGGCCTTCAGCACCAGGTCATAGAATTGGCCCCGCACGCGGCGGAAGCTGTCGAAAGCGATTCTGCCCACCAGCTGTCGCGCCTCCCCGGAGGCGCGGGTGACATCGCCGTCGTACTGTTGCAGCAGCAGCTGCTCGGCCACCACCTTGTCGCGAATCTCATCGCCCTTCTTTCGCACCCGGTTTTGCAGCGCCACCTTGGCCACCTCGTTGCGTTGGGCGATGGCGTCCAGCCGGAGGCGGGTGGCATGGGCCCGAGCGATGAGGGCCAGGGCAGTCGAGTCGGTGAGTCGCCCTTCGGCCTGGGCGATGACTTGGTGCGCTTGGGATTCGATGGAAGTCACTTCCGCCCGGAGCTGCTCCTCGCCGGCCAGCGACGTGTCCACCTTGGCGCGGGCATCGCGCAGCTCGGCGCGGACCGCCTCAATCTCCTTCTCCAGCGCGGCGGCGGACTGCTGCTCGGTGCGCACCCGCTCCTGAAAGGCCTTCTCATCGGCGGCGGTCCCGCCGCGTTGCCCGCGGGTATCCACCACCCACTTCTGCACGGCGGCCAGTACCGCATTCATACTCTGCAACTCATAGCCCAGGCGGAACGCCTCTTTGTCCAGGACGTCGACGCGCTCCTGCATCGCCTGGCGCCGGCTGGCCACCGCAGTGTTGGAAGTGGGGAGCGTGGCCAGCTGCGTGCGGGCGGTGGCGTTGCTGGCGCGCAGCGACTGCAGCTGCGCCTTCTCATCGGCGGTCAGCACCGGGGACACCAGCTCGACTTCGACGTCGGTCAGCGCCTGCTCGGCGGACACCAGCGCATTGGAGATGGCATCGGCGCGGGTGTAGCCCTCCTGCAGCGCTGGGAAGGCCTCCATCCCGCGCTCGCCGAGCGTCTTGAGAATGCGGTTGGCCAGGGTCTGTCCGTCGTTGACACCCCGGCGCCCGTCCTCCATCGCCTTCACCACGCCGAGGGCGTCGCTGACCTCGGATTGGGTGGTGGCCCACTTGAGAGCCACCGGCGGAAGCAGGCTTCCCACGTCGAGGTTGCGCTCGTTTCGCAACAGGAGGTTGTCGAAGTAGGTGACCGGGTCCTTGTTGACGTTGAGCAGCGCGTCCAGTTCATCGCGCACCGGCGCGTAGTTGTTGATGACGCCGGTGTAGGTCTCGGTGGCCTCGCCGTACCGCTTCAGTTTGAGGAGCAAGTGGCCCTGGAGAATCTGGGCCTGCGGGGCCAGCGTCGAGTCAGGCGCCACCAAGAGGAGAATGTCGGTGGCATTCTTCGCCCCCTCGAAGTCCTCGGCACGCACCTTGGCCCAAGCCGTCTCGTAGATGCTCTCCGGAAAGGAATCGCTGTCGCGGGGGATTTCCTGGTAGCGGTCGATGGCCTCGGCGAACTTCCCCTGCTCCACCAGCACCCGGCCCTCTGACAGGTTGGCCAGCTCGACCAGCTTCTGCTCCTTGGCGTCCTTGGGCTTGCTCTTGGCCACCTCGGCGAAGCGGGCCAGCGCGGCGTCGTAGTTGCCGCGCTCCACCTCGATGACGCCGAGGAAGTAGAGGGCCTGCAGCCGGTAGCGGCCGTCGGGCTGTGCGGCCAGCTTTTCGAAGGCCGCGGCCGCTTCGGAAAAACGCTGTGCCGGGGGCACGTCGGTTCGCTTGAAGAGCCACTTGCCGTAGATGTAGGCCAGTTCCGGCGGCAGCTCCCCGTTGGGGCCGCGGGCCCGCTGGATGTAGCCCTCGATGTTGCTGAAGTCATTCAGTCTGCTTGTGGCCTCGAGGTACTCGGCCAGCGCCTCACGGTAGTGCGCACTGTCGATGCCGAGCAGCGTGCGCAGGTACACCCGCGCGCTGGCCCAGTTCCCCTGTTGGTAAAGGGCATCACCCAGGTAGTAGAGCGCGTCGGGGTACTTGGCGCTGGCCTGGAATGTCTTGTCTCCGACCAAGTCGTAGAAGAGGACCGAGGCGGTGGCGTAGTCGCCGAGCAGGTACTGAATCTCCCCATCGCTGAAGCGCCGCAGCAGCGCTTCCTCGCCGGTTGGCTCCGCCTGGCCGACGTACTGCGTCTCCACCACCTGGAGGTTTTCCTCGGCGTTCTTGGCCTGCGCCTGGACCAGGTCCAACTGGGCCGAGAGCTGGGCCGTTGAACGGCCCTGCGCCGACGCCACGCCGGCCAGCAGCGCCGGCAGCAGCGCGACCCACCCGGCTCGAAGCATCACTTTTGCTCCGCAGGCCCGGCCGGCGTCGCCGGTTTCGTCCCTTCGCCCTGCGCCGACTTGAGGCCCGCGTCCTTGGTGACTTCGACGTCGTAGCGGACCGCAGGTCGGTCCTTGAGGTCGGTGGTGAGGCCGCCCTTCTCGTAGCCGACGATTTTGACGTTGGTGACTTTTCCTGGCTCGGCGGTGAAGGTGTAGCTGGAGGTGACGGTGAATTTGTAGCCTTCGAGGTAGCTGAAGACGCCATACCCCCGTCCCCGGTAAACCAGCCGCACCGCAATTTGGTGCTGGCCGGGCACAATGCGGCCGTTGAAAATCTCGAAGTCCTGCTGGTTGGCGAGGTCCCCCTTCTTGTCTGTCTTGGTGAAGATGGGGGCACCGTCCAGCGCGTAGGCCACCGAGTTCAGCGCAAAGGTCCCGCCCATCTCGTTCTTGCTGGAGATGATGGCGCGCGCGCCGCTGCTCAAATCCCCGCCCAACACCGTCTCCTGAAGCAGCAGCAGTCGTGCCTTGGTGCGGTAGATTTTTTCCTTCAGGTCCACCACCTGCTCTTCCAGCGTCTTCACCCGGGTGTTGAAGGCGTCGCTGGCAGTGGAGGGTGCGGAGGTCTCGGGGGCCTTGGCGTCAGCGGGTGGAGGCGGCGGGACGATGTCGGTTGCGGGCGGGGCCTCCTGAGTGCCGAGCTTGTCCGGCGGTGGGGCAGGGGGATTGTCCGGCGCACCAGGAGGCGGCTGGACCGTGGTTTTGGTCGCGGATTGCGCGAGGGCGGCGGCGCCGGTGAGTTGGACCGCTAGGGCAAGGGCGACGACGGCAATCCGGCGCACGGAATGGCTCCTGTGGAGCGCTGCCCCGAAGGGGAACGTGGGCGAGACATATCACGAGGGACAGCAGTGCTCGCCGATCCAGCTCAGCCGCCCTTTTTCAACTCCGTCAGCACCAATTTCGCCACTGCTTTTAATGTATCAAACACACCGACACCGGTGGGCGCGACGGCCTGGTATTCCGGCACCCCCTTGGCATTGAGGACGCCGCGCAGTTCCTCCACCGGCACGGCGTTGGGCAAGTCTCGCTTGTTGTACTGCACCACCGAGGGGACCTTCGCCAGGTCGTACCCCTGCTCGGCGAGGTTGGTCTTGAGGTTTTCGTAGGATTCCATGTTGGCCTCCATCCGTTCGACCTGGCTGTCGGCCACGAAGACAACTCCGTCGACCCCCTTGAGGATGAGCTTGCGGCTGGCGTCGTAGAAGACTTGGCCGGGGACGGTGTAGAGGTGAAAGCGCGTCTTGAAGCCGCGAATCTCTCCCAGTGAGAGGGGGAGGAAGTCGAAAAACAAGGTGCGGTCGGTCTCGGTGGACAGCGAGATGAGCTTGCCCTTCGTCTCAGGATTGGTCTTGTTGTAGATGTACTGCAGGTTGGTGGTCTTCCCGCAGAGTCCCGGTCCGTAATAGACAATCTTGCAGTTAATCTCGCGGGATGAGTAGTTGATGAAGGACATTGTCTTTTTTCAGGTTACTCGCTGAACAGGTTGTCGATGTCGTCGTCGGAGATTTCGGCGAAGGGCGACCCCATTCCTCCGGGGCTCTCGGTCTTCTTGAGCAGCGCCTCGAAGATTCTCGCCAGTTCATCAGAGGCCTTTTTCACCCGGAGTCGGACCAGCCCGAGCGAGGTGCTTGTCTCGAAGATGACCACCAGAACCACCCGGCTGCCGACAATCGTCATGTAGAGCGACTCGTGCGCTCCTTCATGAATTTGGTTGGGAAATTCGTTCTCCCCAATCAGCTTGGCCAACCCCCCCATGGCGGCGACGTTGCCGGCCGTGAGCGAGGCGAGCGAGGTGGTGTCGATGTTTTGGGTTTGGCCGGAGGCGGAAATGAGCTGCCCATTCTTGTCCACCAAGAAGACGACTTTGGCGTTGGCGTCCTTGGTGAGTCGGTCACAGACGGCGTTGATGCGATTGTACTCCTCGTCATACATCACCAGTTGCGTGCCCATTGACGTGAACCAGTCCCCTTCGCTGTCGATCGCGTCCTGCTGGGTCGCTCCGCGCTGCCCTGGTTTTCGGAGTGAACTCGGAGGGTTAGAGACTTAACCACACACGGCCGTCCGGTTCCAGGAGTCCTCTTTTGGCAAAGCTGTGGACAGTCCTCGCACTGGTGCTGGCCCAAGGGATGCCGCCCCTCCGGGACGCACTGGTGCTGGAGGCGGTCCCAGGGCACGCCGGCTTTCTGGGCGCCAACCTTCCGCCCCTCCCCCCGGCGCTTTCGGCGCGTGTGCTCCAATATGCGCAAGCGCGCTCGGCCGCCCTTCGCGACGTGTCGGAGGGCGGTCGCCTGGTGCTGGTGGCCACGCAGTTCGGCTCCAGCCCTCAGCTGCACCGGCTTTCCCAGCCGCTGGGCATGCGTGAGCAGCTCACCTTTTTTGAGGCACCCGTCGGCCGAGCGGCCTTCCTCCCGGGCGACTCCTCCACACTCCTCTTCCTCCAAGAGGGGGCCCGCAAAGGCGGTGCGTTGCAGCTCTTCCGGCTGGACTTGCGCACCGGGCGGACCGAGCTCCTCACCGACGGCACCAGCCACCACGAGACGTTTGTTCTCTCCCCGGACGGGCGGTGGCTTGCCTACAGCAGCACCCGACGCACTGGGCTGGACAGCGACGTCTACTTGGCAGAAGTGGCAGACGCCCACGCGGCACGGCGCCTCACGGCGCTCCAGGGGCGCTGGCTACCGCTCGAGTTTTCTCCGGACGGAAGCCAGCTGCTGGTTGCCGAGGGACCGGACGGCGAAGCCGGCCGACTGTGGCTGTTGGACATTGCCCGCGGGGCCCGCCGCCTGCTGGTGACCGGGCCCGAGGGGTCGAGAGCCGGTGTACGCGCGGCCCGGTTCAGCGCCGACGGCAGGGCGGTGTACCTGCTGTTGGACGGCACGGACTTCACCACCCTGCGGCGTTTGCCCCTCGACCCACCGCAGGCCGTGCCGGAGGCGGTGGTGGCGGACGTCCCCGCCGAAGTGGAGGAGGTGGCGGTGTCGACGGACGGGACGCTCGTCTTCTCCACCAATGAGGCCGGCTATTCTCGCGCCTACCTTGTCCGCGGCCGACGGGCCGAAGCGCTGCCGCTTCCGGAGGGCGTGCTGCACGACCTGCGGTTTGCCCCGGGCAAAGGGGAGGTCCTCTTCTTCTCGCTGGAGAGCCCCACCTCGCCGGCCGACGTCTGGGCCTTCTCCTTGAAGACGAGGAAGCTTGTTCGCTGGACGAAGAGTGAGGTGGGGGGAGTCGACACGCGCCGGTTGGTGGCGCCGAAGCTTGTGCGGTACGTGACCAAGGACGGCCTTTCCCTCTCGGCCTTCCTCTACCTGCCCAGCGAGGTCCCGGTGGGCACCCAAGTGCCGGTGGTGCTGGCGTTGCACGACGGCCCTAGTGCCCAAGAGCGCCCCGTCTTCCGCTGGGATTACCAATTGCTGTTGGAGCACGGACTGGCCGTGCTGGCCCCCAACCTGCGGGGCTCGACCGGCTTTGGCAAGGCCTTCGGTGCGCTGGATGACGGCGTCCTTCGCGAGCTGACGCTGCTGCAGGACATTCCGGCCACGCTGGCCATGCTGGCCCGACAGCCGGGCGTCGACGCCTCGCGCCTGGCGGCCTGGGGCCACGGCTATGGCGGCTACCTGGCCCTCACCGCCGCTGCCTTGTACCCGACGGCCTTCCGCGCGGTGGCGGACGAAGGGGGCCCTTGGCAGCTGTCCTCCTTTGTAGAAACTGCGCCGCCCTACCGGCGCGAAGCCCTCCGGGCCGAATACGGCGACGAGCGTCGGCCGGAGGTGCGCGCAGTGCTGGAGCGCCTCTCCCCATTGGCGGCTGTGGAGCGCATGCCGGCCTCACTCCTCCTGGTGCAAGCCAAGCAGGATGCCCGCCTCCCCGCCACCCAGGCCCAGCAACTCATTCACACCCGGGGGCGCGCGGACTGGTACCTGTTGGCCGTGGACGAAGGCCCGGCACTGAATGGCGAAGAGGCCCGTGCGCTGCTCGCCACCACGCTGAGCCTCTTCCTTGAGGAAAAGCTGCGCGCGCCAACCTCGGCAGCGGTCCCTTAGCGCCGTCGGCCCGCGCATAGCCACCCAAGCGGGGCTGGCGACGTGGCCCCGCACCATTGGCGTCACTGCTTGAGCTAGCTTTGTCGCGCGCAAGGTCCCCCCAAGGCATGTCCCAGACGGCTGTCACAGACGTGGTGGTGGTGGGCGCGGGCCACAACGGGCTGGTCGCGGCGACGCTGCTGGCCCGGGCCGGGCTGCGCGTCCTCGTGCTCGAGGAAAAGCCGGAGGTGGGCGGGGCCGCGAAGACGGAGCACCCCTTCCGAAAAGCGCCCCACCTTGGCACCTCCACCGGCGCCTACCTCCTTGGGGTGATGCCGCCTGAGCTGATGGCCAAGCTGGGGCTGAAGCTGACCCTTTTGCGCCGGGACCCGCACTACTTTCTTCCCACCACTGGGCAGCGCTACCTCCTCTTTGGCAGCGACCGGGCGGCGATGCAGGCCCAATTCGAGGCCTTCTTCTCCAAGGCGGACTGGGCGGCCAACGAGCGACTTCAACAGGAGATTGGACAGCTGCGGGACGACGTCGCCCCAAGCTGGCTCCAGGAACCCGACAGTCTCGAGGAGACGGCCGAGCGGTATGTCCGCCCGGAGCTACGGGACACCTTCCTCGGCCTGTGCCGAAAGCCGGTGGGGCAGTACCTCGACCGCTTCGGCTTCAAGAGCGACTTGCTTCGGGCGATGTACGCCGTCACCGACGGCTTCAGTGGCCTCAACGGCACCTGGGATACCCCTGGGACGGGGATGAATTTCCTGGTCCACAACATGTGCCGTCTCCCCGGCAGCGGTGGCACGTGGATGATTGTCCAAGGGGGGATGGGCAGCGTGACGCAGGGGCTGGCTGCGTTGGGCCGTGCTGCCGGCGCGCGCTTCGAGACGTCGGCCAAAGTGGCGCGGGTGGAAACCAGAGGAGGCAGCGTCTGTGGCGTCGCGCTGGCCGACGGCCGCACCTTCCGGACAGGCTGCGTGGTGGTGGGGGCCGACGTCTTCCGAATGCGGGAGTTGGTCGGCGCGGAGAGCCTGGGCGAGGCCTTCAACCGGAAGCTGGACGGGCTGCGCAAGGACGGCACCACCCTCAAAGTCAACCTCGCCCTGCGCGGCCTGCCCCGCTTCAGCTGCCTCCCCGAGGACAAGGGCCAATTCGGCAGCACCATGCACCTGTTGCCGGACGAGGGCGAAGTCATGGCCTCGCTGCGCGCCAGCTTCGCGGACGTGGCCGCGGGACGGCTGCCAGACTTTCCCACCATCGAGTGGTACGTCCACACCACCGTCGACCCGACGCTGCGGGACGCCCAGGGCCACCACAACGCCGCCCTCTTCGTCCAGTGGGTCCCCTACCGGTTGTCCGGGACGACATGGGAAGCGCAAGAGGAGCGCTACGTCCGCCACCTCCTCTCGCTGTGTGACCGCTTCGCCCCTGGGACAAGTGACTTGGTGGTGGACACCTTCGCCCTGCACCCGGAGAAAATTGAGAAGCACTTCGGCATTACCCGCGGCCACATTCACCACGTGGACAACGCCTTCGGCTTTACCGACCGAGTGGCTTACCGCACCCCGGTGGGAGGCCTCTACGCCGCCAGCGCCGGCTGCCACCCGGCGGGCAGTGTCGTCGGCGCCGCCGGCCACAACGCGGCGATGCGCGTGCTGCTCGACCTTGGGGTGACGTTGCCCAGCTGAAGGGCCCCGGTTTAAAGCTCCCGGCGGCCGGCCAGGGCGCGGGCCAGCGTGGCCTGGTCTGCGAATTCGAGGTCCCCGCCCATCGGGAGTCCCTGCGCCAGCCGCGTCAGGCGGATGCCGGTGGGTTTCAGCAGCCGCTGCAGGTACAGGGCAGTGGCCTCGCCCTCCACATCCGGGTTGGTGGCCACAATCAACTCCTCCACCGTGCCGTCCTCCAGCCGCTGCAGCAGCTCGCGGATACGCAGCTGGTCCGGCCCGGTGCCGTCCAGCGGGGAAAGGACGCCGTGCAGCACGTGGTAACGGCCCTTGAATTCTCGTGTCCGCTCGACCGCCATCAAATCCGCAATGCCCTCCACCACGCACAGCACACGCTCTTCGCGCCGGCTGTCGGTGCAGAAGCGGCACAGCTCGGCCTCCGTCAGGGCAAAGCAGCGCACGCACAGCCGAACTTTCGTCTTCACCTCGGCCAGCGCTTGACCCAACTCGGCGGCCAGCTCGGGCGGGGCGCGGAGAATGTGGAAGGCCAGCCGTTGCGCCGTTTTCTCGCCGATGCCTGGCAGCTTGGCCAGGGCGGCCACCAGCCGGTTCAGGGGGTCCGGCGTCACGGGACCAGCCCCGGCAGGCTGACGCCGCCGCTCACTTTGGCCAATTCCGTTTGCATGTGGGTCCGGCTGGCGGCGAGCGCGGCATTCACTGCCGCCGTCACCAAATCCTCCAACAGCCCCACCTCGGCCGGGTCCACCACCTCCTTGGAGAGGGTGATGCTGCGCACCTCCTGAAGGCCACTGACCACCACCACCACTCGGCCGTCCCCGGCCTGTGCCTGCAGCGTCTCCTCGGCCAGCTCCTTCTTCCGCGCCTCAATCTTCTCCGTCAGCTTGGCGGCCTGGCGCATGAAGTAATTTAAGTCGACTCCCGGCATGTCTCTCTCCGTCAAAAAGGGGTGGGCGGCGGGATGTCAGCCCGGCGGCTCGTCAACGACGTCGGACCCCGGCGCGCCGGTGCGCTCGCGCTCCAGCACCTGGATGTGCTCCAGCTCGCCGCCGAGAATTCTCAGCGCCGCGCGAATGGCAGGGTGACCGCGCACCGTCTGGCCGGTGGCCAATTCCCGGGCGGCACGGGCCTCGGCCTCTTGCTCGGCTAGGCTTTTGGGCGCGGTGGCCGCTGCCGCGTCGTCCAAGCGGATGCGCGTCGGCCGCCCGAAGTGCTGACTCAACAGCCGTTCCACCGCCACCCGTCCGCTTTGCCCGGTGACGGTGGTGCGGTGGAAGCTGGCCTCGGGGCGGTAGGCCAGCACCACTTCATCGGCCCGCAGCGCCAGCAGGCGCCCTTGGGCAAGCGAGGCCGCGTGGCGTGGCGAGGTGGCCCGCACCGCCTCCACCGCCGCCCTCCACTGGGCTTCTTCGGTGGCGGGAGAGGAAACGGGCGCGGACGGCGCGGCGTCGGGAAGGCACTCCCCTGAAGCACACCCAGCCGGTGGGGCCTCCTCGGAGAAGAGGCGGGGCTCGCCAGCCCCGGCTTCGGCAGTAGCGGCGGGAGGGGAGGCTTTGGGCAACGGCACCGCTTCAGGCGAAGGCGTCGGCCTGCCGGTGGCAGGCGGCGGTTGGACGGGTGCGGCCGCGCGCTGCGGAGGAGAGGTGGCGGGCGCTGGGCGCAGCGGTGCTGCGGGGCTAGGCGCGAAAGGGTGCCGGAGCGGAGCGACCTCCAGGCGCTCCTTGGGGCTTGCGCGCAGGCTCCAGGCCTCCGGCGTTGGCCAGTTTTTCCACCCGGGCAATCAACTCCGGAATGGACGCAGCGGGGGCCAGCTGGACGGCCTTCAACAGGGCCATTTCCAGCGCCAGCCGCGGCTGCGCGGCCCGCCCCACGTCCCACACGGCGCCGTGCACCACGTCAAACAAACGCGCCAGCTGCGCTGCGTCCGCCTCGGCCGCCAGCTGGCCCACCGCCTGCTGCTCGGCGTCGGGCAGCTCGGCCGGAGCCGCGCCGGTGGCCAGCGTCACCAGGACGTGACGGAGTTGCAGCGCCACCTCCTCGGCCAGCCGCTTCAAGTCCACGCCCTTGACGTGGCTGTCCTCGACGAGGCGCAACAGGGCCGGGGCGTCGCGATGCACCAACGCCTGGGCGAAGGCCTGGACCAGCGTGCGGTCGATGGCCCCCAGCGCTTCGGCCACCGCCTCGTCGGAGGCACCAGGCCCCACCGCCGACAGCACCTGGTCCAAAAGGGAGAGGGCATCGCGCATCCCCCCTTCGGCCTGGCGGACGATGAGGGCCAGCGCGCCGTCGGAGAGGGCTGCCTTTTCTGCCTGGGCAATGTGCTTCAGCCGCTCCAGCATCCGCGCCGCCGGAATCCGCCGGAAGTTGTGGCGCTGACAGCGGGAGAGAATGGTGTCCGGCAGCTTGTGCGGCTCGGTGGTGGCAAAAATAAACTTCACGTGGGGCGGGGGCTCCTCCAGCGTCTTGAGCAGCGCGTTGAAGGCCGCGCCGGAGAGCATGTGCACTTCGTCGATGATGTAGATTTTGTTGCGGTCCCGCTGCGGCAGGTACTTGGCGTTCTCGCGAATCTCGCGGACATTCTCCACGCCGTTGTTGGACGCGCCGTCAATCTCCGCCACGTCGACGCTGGTGCCGGCCGCAATCTCCATGCATGGCGCGCACTTCCCGCACGGCGTCGCGGTTGGCCCGGTGACGCAGTTGAGTGCCTTGGCCAGTAGCCGGGCGGCGGTGGTTTTCCCCACGCCGCGTGGGCCACAAAACAGGTAGGCGTGCGCCACCCGGTCCTGGGCAATGGCATTGGCCACGGTCCGGACGACGTGCTCCTGGCCCGTCATGTCCTCGAAGCTTTGAGGGCGCCACTTGCGAGCCAGGACGAGGTAACTCATCGACGCAGCCCACCATAACAGCCTCTTTCTGTCCTGGCCGCCCAGGCTAGAGTCCCGCTCAGCACCGTCTTGTCTCCTTCGATTGCCCGCCGAGCGTTGGCACCTGTCCGCGGGCGCGGGCCTCTGCTCGCCGCGCTGGCGCTGGGCGGCCTTCCGGCTGTCTGGGCCGTGGCCCAGCTGGGCCGGCTTCATCCGGACGAGGTGTACCAGTCGCTCGAGCCGGCCTTCTATAAGGTGCACGGCTACGGCGTTTTGGCCTGGGAGTGGCGCGCCGGCCTGCGCAACTGGGCCGTGCCCCTGTGCCTGGCCGCGCTCTTCCGCGCCGCAGGGTGGCTGTCCCTGCAGGACCCCTGGACGCTGCGCGGCCTGGTGGGCCTTCCGCTGGCGCTGCTGCATGCCGCTGCCCTGTTGGCCGCCTTCCGGCTGGGAAGTCGGCAGTCGCGCTTGGCCGGCTGGACAGCGCTGTTGGCCGTCGGGCTTTTGCCGATGGCGTGGGCCTACGCCGGCCGGACACTCAGCGAATCCCTCTCCGCCACGACCTTGGTCCTGGCGGTGGACGCGTTGGACCGCCCACCGGGACAAGTCCGCGCCGGCTGGGGGGGCATTGCGCTTGGCCTGTCGGTGGTGGCCCGGTATGGCTCGGTTCCAGCCGTCCTGGCCGCTTTGGCGTGGCTCGCAGTCCGCCGACGCTGGCGCGAATTCGGCCGGTGCGTGGCTGGCGGGGCGGCCATCGCAGTCCTCCTCGGGGTGTTGGACTTCTTCAGCTGGGGCGCGCCCTTCCATTCCCTGGTGGCCTGGACGCACTTCAACGTCCTGTCCGGGGGCGCAGCGCGCAGCTTCGGCGTCCAGCCAAGCGCCTTCTACCTGTCGTTGCTGTGGGGCTTCGTCCCGCTGTGGGTGTGGCCTCTCCTTCTATATGGGGTGGTGCGGCCGGCCAGCGGGCGGCCGCGGGTGGGCCTGGCCTTGGCCATGGCCAGCGTGGCGCTGGGGGCGCTGTTGGCAACGCCCCACAAAGAAGAGCGCTTCCTCTACCCCGTGGTGGTGCTGCTCGTCCTCGAAGCGGCGCCCAGCTTGGGACGGCTGGTGCAGGCCGTGCCCCGGGCGGTGGGCCTGGCGGTGGCTGGACTCGCGCTGGCCGCTAGCCTCCTCTGCCAAACCACCACCGTCGACGCCCGCGGCGATGAATTCCGTGCGCTGGTGCGGGCTGCCCGTCCAGCCGAAGTGACGGGCCTCCTCATCGTGAATGAAGGGGTGTGGGGCGCCGGGGGCTTCTTTTACCTCGGCAAGCCGATTGCGTGGCTGACGTGCGACTGGCCCCGCGACCCTGCGTTTCGCCAGGCCATGGCGGACCGGCGCTTCAACCGGGCCATTACCTTCGAGGGGCGGGCATTGGACGCGCTGCAAGCGGCTGGCTTCCGGGTGACGGCAACGGTGGGCCGAGAGACGGTGCTGGCCCGTTGAAGCGGGGTGGGCTTAGGCGGCGTTAGCCGAAGCGGGCCCGCACCAGGCCCACCAGGGCTGCACCCAGGACCACCCAGCTGCCGTTGGCCTTCAGCAGAAGCAAAAGGGCGAGGGCGGCCCCGCACAGCAGCAGGGCGGGGACGTCCACCAGCGCCGCGCGCCCGAGGACGAGCGTCACCTGGACCATCAGGGCCAGGGACGCCGCGTTGACGCCGTCCAGAAAGGAGCGAGCCCGAGGATTGTCCCGAAGGCGCGAAAGCAGCCCGCCCGACAGCCACACCCCGAGGAAGGCCGGCAGGAAGACGGCCAGCGTGGCCACCGCCGCACCCGAAGGCCCGTGCAGCAGGTAGCCAATGAAGGTGGCCGTGGTGAAGACGGGACCCGGTGTCACTTGGCCCACCGCCACCGCGTCCAACAGCTGTGGGGTAGTGAGCCAGTGCAGTCGGTCCACCAAGTCTGCCTGCAGGAAGGCCACCAGCACGTAGCCACTGCCCAACACCACCGCGCCAATTTTAAGGAAGGCGAAAAACAGCGGGCCGAGACCGACCGAGGTGGGCGTGGCGGCGAGGAGCCAACCGGCCGGGAAAACCACCGCCGCGCGTGTCAGCCCTCGGGAAAGAAAAAGCAGAGAAAGCAGGCCGGTGCCCGCCAGGACGGCCAGGGGGTGGACGCCCAAAAGGGCAACCGCCAGAGCGCCGAGAAACAGGGCCCACAGCCCAGGGGTGCGCAGGGTGCTGCGGGCCAGCGGCACGACGGCGGTTGCCACCAGCGCCACCACCACCGGCTGTACCGAGACCAGCACGGCTTGCGTCTCCGGACGGAGGCCGAAGCGGACGTAGAGAGCCGCCAAGGCGGCCACCAACAGTGCCGCCGGGAGGATGAAGCACACCCCAGCCACCACCAGGCCCGCCCGACCGGCCCGGGCGCGCCCAAGTTGCATCGCCACTTCCGTGGAGGTGGGCCCCGGCAGGAGATTGGCCAAGGAGAGGAAGTCGACGAAGGTGCGCTCGTCCACCCAGCCGCGGCCCTGCACCAGCTTCTCGCGCATCAGGGCCAGGTGAGCCAGCGGGCCGCCAAAGGCAGAGGCGCCCAAGCCCAGGAAGACGCCGGCCACCTCGGCCAGTCGGTTGCGCGGACTGACGTCGTCAGAAGCGGACGGCATGCCGACCTTTCCCCGGCGGGGAACCCGCGGGGGCGTCAACAACGGGAACGGCCGGGACACACGCGGTGGTGCGCTACCGTTGCTTCCTTCCGGACCTGGCGGGGTTCACGTCCCCGCGTCGTCCCGGCCACAAAAGTGCTGGACTGCCTGACCTCGATGTACCAGTCGGAGAGGGAGGGATTCGAACCCTCGATACCCTTTCAGGTATACACGCGTTCCAGGCGTGCGCCTTCAGCCGCTCGGCCACCTCTCCTCAAAAAGCCTTTCCCCGCTGGAGCGAGAAGCCATTCCCCTCGCGTTCCCGGGCAACCTCCTTCTCAAAAAAAGCGACGGAGAGCGTAGGATTCGAACCTACGGTACCGTTGCCGGTACGCCTGATTTCGAGTCAGGTGCCTTCGACCACTCGGCCAGCTCTCCTCAACGTCCTCCCTCGTCCTCGGGCGCCTCGCGGAGCTCGGCGAAAAATCTCCGCAAAAGCCCAGCACAGGCCTGCTCCTCAACACCGCTCATCTGGGCGAAACGGTGATTGTGGCTGGCGGCCGTCAAGTCCAGCAGGCCGCCGACGGCTCCCGCCTTCGGGCTCGGCGCACCAAAGACGAGCCGGTCGATGCGTGCCAGAAGCATGGCTCCGGCGCACATGCTGCAGGGCTCCAGCGTCACGTACAGCGTCACCCCGGTGAGCCGCGAGCGGCCCAGAGTCCGCACCGCCGACGACAGCGCCTCCATCTCGGCATGGGCAAAAGGGTCATTCGTCTTTTCCCGGCGATTGCGGCCCCGGCCCACTTCCAGTCCCTCGTGGACGGCGACAGCGCCGACCGGGACCTCGGCATCGAGGCCCGCCTCCTCGGCCAGACGCAGCGCCAGCTGCATCCAGTGGAGGTCCATCGGAGTCACGGGAAGCGGCATAGGCTCTCAACAAAAAGAATTGGCGCGCCCTAGAGGATTTGAACCTCTGGCCTTCGGATTCGTAGTCCGACGCTCTATCCAACTGAGCTAAGGGCGCGTTTTTTAAGTATGGCGGAGAGAGAGGGATTCGAACCCTCGATACCCTTTCGAGTATGCAGGTTTAGCAAACCTGTGCCTTCAGCCTCTCGGCCATCTCTCCACAGGAACCAAGACCTACCGATGTCAAAGAACGAACTGCGACGGAGGAAGTAGGATTCGAACCTACGAAGGGCTTTCACCCTTGGCGGTTTTCAAGACCGCTGCCTTCAGCCGCTCGGCCATTCCTCCAAGACGGCACCGGCGACTCCTTCCATCCCTTCAAAAAAGGGTCGCCTTCTTACCGTATTGCAAAGGCATTGCAACCCTCGCCCTGCGCCTTCACCCCCCCTGGGCTGGACGCTCGCTCAGTGCCGCAGTTCCTTCAAGCCCCCCAGGTAGGGCCACAGCGCCTCGGGAAGCGCCACCGTGCCGTCCTCGCGCTGTCCATTCTCCAGCAAGGCCACCACCGTCCGTCCCACCGCAAGGGCCGAGCCGTTGAGGGTGTGCACCGGCTGCGGCTTGGCGCCGGCCTCTGGGCGGAAGCGGATTTTCGCGCGCCGCGCTTGGAAGTCGGTGCAGTTGGAGCAGGAAGAAATCTCCCGGAAGGTATTCTGTCCCGGCAGCCACACCTCGACGTCATAAGTTTTGGCGGAGGTGAAGCCCATGTCCCCGGTGCACAGCAGCACCACCCGGTGGTGAAGCGCCAGCCGGCGCAGCACCTCGCAGGCTGCGTCCACCATCGCCTCCAGAGCCGCCATGCTGGTTTCTGGGCGGACGAAGTGCACCAGCTCCACCTTATGGAATTGGTGCTGGCGGATGAGGCCCCGGGTGTCCTTGCCCGCGGCCCCGGCCTCGGCGCGAAAGCAGGGGCTGAAGGCGACGTACCGCAAGGGGAGCCGCTCGCCGTCCAGTATTTCATCGGCGTGGTAGTTGGTGACGGGGACTTCCGCGGTGGGGATGAGGAAGCGCTCCTCGCCGCTGCTGACGCGAAACAAGTCCTGCTCGAACTTGGGAAGTTGCCCGGTGCCCACCAGGGCCGAGCGCAGCACCAGGTAGGGAGGAAGCAATTCAGTGTAGCCCCGCTCATTGGCCACATCCACCATGAAGGCCACCAGCGCGCGCTCCAGCCGTGCCAGTGCGCCGCGATAGAAGGCGAAGCGCGCTCCGGACACCTTGGCCGCCCGCTCGAAGTCCAACAGGCCCAAGGCCTCCCCCAATTCAAAGTGCTGGCGCGGCTCGAAGAGGAAGCGGGGCGGCTCCCCCCAGCGGCGGACCTCCCGGTTGTCCTCCGGGCCACCGCCGACCGGCACCGAGGCGTCGGGGAGGTTGGGGACGTCCAAGAGGATGCGTTGGAGTGCCTCCTCCACCGCCGCCTGCTGCTTCTCCAATTCTTTGATGGATTGGCTCACCCCGCGCATTTCTTCGCGCAGCGCTTCGAAGTCCGCCGGGGCCGCCTTCGCCGCCCGCTTCATCTCCTCGTTGGCCGCGTTGCGCCGCGCTTGGAGCGCTTCCCGCGAGACGATGAGCGCCCGGCGCTCACCCTCTAGCCGCTGGAAAGGCCCCCAGTCCAACGCCCCCCCGCGGGTGCGCAGTCGTGCGTCCACCGCGTCGAAGTTCTCGGCGACGAACCGCAAGTCGAGCATCAGTGCCCGCCCTGCAGGTCCAGAATCTCGTCCTCCACTTCCTGGCGCTCCTTGGCTTTGGGACTCTTTTGTAGAAACGCTTTGAAGGCGGCGATGGCCTCGCGGCGACGCCCGCGCTCCTTGTAGGCGTAGCCGAGGTGGTAGAAGGCGAGCGCGTTGCTCGGGTCGCTCACGGTGGACTTCACGTAGTAAGGGAGTGCGCGGGCCTCATCCCCCTGCTCCGCATAGCAGCGGGCCAGGCGGTAGTAGAGGCCCGGTAGCCTCGGGTCGGCTTTCAGCGCCTGCAGGTAGCGGGCTGCCGCGTCCGCCCAATGGTTGGTTTGCGCGTAGCAGTCGCCGACCGCCACCAGGAGGGCGGTGCGCGACGGGTCCGACTGTAGGCCTCCCTCGTAGGCGGCAATGGCCTCTTCGTACGCTTGGGCCTCCTGCTCGGCCTGTCCGATGGCCACCCAGGCGTCGGTGTATTTGGGGTTGAGCTTGACCGCCATCTTCCAGGACTCGAGGGCCTCGGGCAGCTTCTTGGCGCCGAGGTAAATGCGCCCCAATTCATAGTGGTACGTGGCTCGCTGCGGGACCCGGTCCAAAGCGGCGCGCATGCTCTCGATGGCGCCGGTCCACTCCAGGCGCGCGGCATGCACTTGCGCCATGTAGAAGTTGGCCTCGGGGTTACTCGGCTCGACGCGCAGCGCCTGGTTGAGTGCCGCCTCGGCCCCCGCCAGGTCGCCCTGGTCGACGAGCACGGCGCCCACCGCGACGTTGACTTTCAAATTTCCGGAGTTGGGGCGGCCGGCCTCCATTTCCTTCAAGGCGCCAGGCAAGTCCTTCAGCTTCCACAGGGCGAGGCCGCGCTGCAGCCGCCCGTCGGGGACGTTGGCGTCCAGTTTGAGTGCGCGCTCGGCGTCGCTTCGCGCATCCGACCAGCGCTGCTGTTCAATGGCCACCTTGGACTGGCCGAGCCAGGCGGCGGCGAATTTGGGGTCCGCCGCGGTGGCCTTCTCGTACTGCACGCGGGCCTTGGCCACGTCGCCGTCGGCCATGGCCAAGTCCCCCAGCCCCACCAGCACCCGTGGGTCGTCGGGGAGGCGCTGGGCCAGCGCGTCAAACTGGGCCCGCGCCTCGCTGTTGCGGCGGAAGCGGAGAAAGAAGCGCCCCAGGGCAAGGGACGGCTCCGGGTTTTTGGGGTCGGCGGCCAGTGCCTGGGTGTAGAGCGCCTCCGCCTCGCCCAGCCGGTCGAGGGTTTCATTCACCTGGCCGGACAGGAGCAACAGCCTGGCGTCGCCCGGCATTCGCCTCAGGGCCGCGGTCACCGCCAACTGGGCCTCCGCCGGCAGCCCGAGGGCAAGCTGGGCGCTGACCAGGGCCTCGGCCAGCGCTGGATTCAGAGGGTCCTTCTGCACTGCCTCGGACAGGAGCGGCAGCGCCTTCTGCAAGTCGTGTCTTGCGAGGTAGGCGCGAGCCAGCGCCCCGCGGGCGACGGCGGAGGAGGGGTCGGCTTTCGTCGCGCGCTCCAGGGCCTCCAGCCCGCGGTCCGCGTCTCCGGTTTCCAAGAGCGCCACGCCTTCGATGGTGAGGGCCTGCGCCTGCTGGGCCGGAGCCAGCTTGGCCAGCGCGGTTGGCTCGAGGAAGTGAGCGAGAAGGTCCAGTGCCTGGGCGCCGTCGTTGCGCTTCTTCAAGGCGAGGTTGGCGCGGTCCAAGGCCGAGGGAAAGTGCTTGCTGTCCAGGGCGAGTGCCTGGACAAAGGCCGCATCCGCCGCCGCCGCGTCCCCCTTGGCCAGAAGGGCCGTCCCCAGCGCGTGGCAGAGTCGGGCGCTGGGGGTGGTTTTGCAGAGCGGCTCCAACGCTGCCACTGCGGCTGGGGCCTGGCCTTTTTGCAGCAGGGCCTCGGCCCGCAGCAGCGCCACTTCGCTGTCGCTGCCTTCAGCCAGCGCGAGTTCAGCCAGTGCGTCGTCGGCCCGATGGGAGGTGAGCGCCACATTGGCGAGGGCCTTCACGCGCCGGGCGTCGTGCTTGCCGAGGCTATCCAGCGGGCCGGCCAGGGCGGCTGCCACCCGGGCGCCGTCCCCGGCGACGGTGCTGGCGTATTGCCGCTCCAGCCGGGACACGACTTGCACCCACGCGGCGCGCACCTCGGCCACTTCCTGTCCGGAAAGGAGGCCCTCCAGCTGGACTTTGGCCCCCTTCAATGCCGCATAGCTGTCCTGCCCAATCGCCTTCTCGGCGGCGGCGAAGCTGACGGCCTCGGGCGAGCCCGCCTTCAGGTGGGGAGGAAAGAGCCACTTGACGCCAAAGGGCCCGAAGCGGGTGAGGGCGAGACTTCCGCCGGCACCCAACACCAGGAGGACCAGACCGGCGACGATGCCCAGCCGCAGAAGCACCTTGCGGCGCGCGCCCTCGGCGTCGCTGTCCACCATGGAGCTGACCACCGCCATCCGGCCCTCGTACACCTGGCGCAGCCGCTCCAAGTCCGCCGGAGAAGAGGGCTCGCTGGGCGCGGCGGCCGTCCCCGGGGGAGCCACCGGGACGTCGGGCCGTGCGACGAGGCGCTGCATGATGGCGGCGAACCCGGGCACCGACCCGAAGGGCACCCACGTCTCCTGGTCGGTGGAGACGTCCTCATTGCCGAGCAACTGCCCGTCGGCGAGCATTTTGGCGATGACGCCCTCGTCGAAGGGGCCGAAGATTTTTCCGCTGCGCCGCCTCACGTGGAAGCGCGCCGCTTTGACGCGCTTGCCCTTACTCTCCTTGGCGGCCTCGTCGAGGAAGCCCAGCATCTCCAGGCCGTCCTCTGGCTCGGGCTCCTTCTGCGGCGCGCGCGGAAGCGGCGCCGACAAGTCCGCCTCCAACTCCTCGTTGGGAGGCGCAGACGGGTCAAATTCAAGTGGGTCCACTGCCGCGGCGGCGGCGGCCGGCACCGCTTGGGCCGGGACCTTCGGGCTGGGGGGCGCGGTGGGAGAAGGTGGCGTCTGCGAGGGAGGCGGGAAGGCAGGCGCATCCCAGGCGAAGCCACCGGGCTGCGCCGGCTCGAAGTCCTCCGGGAAAGGAAAGTCCGTCGCGTTGGCGTCGCCGCCCTCCAGTTGCACCTCCCCAAAAGAAGGGCGGGTGGGGGCGAGAGTGCCGGGGTTGGTATTCCAGACGTCGGCAAAGTCGACGTCGGTGGGCGCCGGCACCGGCGGGACGACGTGCGCGTCCAGCCCCGGCGCCGCCGGCGGAGCCTCCAGCACGGGGGCAGCCGGGGACTCGGCTCGCGTAGCCGCTCTCGGCGGAGGAGCGGGGGGCTGCGTCTCCAGCCTGGGCGGCGGCGACGGAGGGGGTGTGGGACGCGATGCTGCGGTCCGGGCTGGTGGCGGCGGAAAGGATGGAGTCGCCGGCGCGCCGCCCGGGGAGGGCAGAGGCACCGTGGACGCCGGGGCGCCGTCCCTCGGCAGCGGAAATACCACCGTCCTGTCGGTGGGGCGTGGCGCGCTGGCCGCACTGGAGGGGGCCGGTGCCGGCGGCGGCGGTGGTGCCGTCATGGCCGGCAAGGGGATGACACCGGTCGTCATGGAGATGGGTGAGGGGCCGGCCTCCGGGGCATGGGCGGTAATCCGCGGGAAGCTTGCCTCGCCTGAAAGGCCCAGCGAGGGCAAAGGGATGACGCCCGTCGTCATCGACTGCGGCGGCGGCACCACCGCGATGGAACCGGTGGGCGTCCGGGGGACGGCCGGCAGAGGGCTGGATGGCGGAGGTGGCCTACGTGGCGCGGCGGGGGGCACCACGCTGGCCGGGAGCGGCACCGCCTCTTGCGCCGTCCCACCCGCTTGGATGGGGAAGACGCTTTGGCACTTGGTGCACTTCAGCTTCGCCCCGCCGGGCGGGATTCGCCGCTCGTCGAGGTTGTAGAGCGCCTGGCAGGAGGGGCACGTCACTCTCATTGGAGGGGCGCAAGGTTACCAGAAAGGCCGAGGGAGGCCGGGGGGGCTATGCTAGGTAGTCCGGCCTCTTTCTATGGACCCGGTGCTCATTCTCGGCGGCGGACTGGCCGGCCTCTCCACCGCCGTCTTCCTCCGGCGCCCTTGGCTGTTGGTAGAGAAAGAGGCGCGTGTCGGGGGAAAGACGCGCACCGAAGTCCTGCATGGGGGCTTCCACTTCGACGCCACTGGCCACTGGCTTCACCTTCGGGACCCGGAGATGAAGGCCCTCGTCACGGAAAGCTGGCTGCCGGGCGGCTGGGTGCGCATTGACCGACGTGCGGCCGTCTTTTCCCGCGGCGTCTTCACCCGCTTCCCCTACCAGGTGAATACCTACGGCCTGCCGGCGGAGGTGGTGGCGGAAAACCTTCTCGGCTTCATCGACGCGACGCTGGGGGAGAAGGGCCGGGCCTTAAGGGAAAGGGAGCCGCGCAACTTCGAGGAATTCATCCTTCGGCACCTGGGCGAGGGCTTCGCCAAAAACTTCATGGTGCCCTACAACACCAAGCTGTGGACCGTGCCACCGGCCGAGCTGTCGGCCGCTTGGTGCGGGCGCTTTGTCCCGAAGCCCACCCTTCAAGAAGTGGTGGACGGTGCGTTGGGCCTGGGGGGGGACCAGCTTGGCTACAACGCCAGCTTCCTCTACCCCAAGGAGGGCGGCATCGAGGCGCTCCCCCGCGCGCTGCTGCGGGCGGCTCCGCCTGGGCGCGTCCTTGTAGGGACGGTGGCCACCCGGCTGGACTGGCGCGCCCGGACAGCGACGCTGTCCACCGGGGAGACGGTGCGCTTCTCGGCTTTGGTGTCCACCATCGAATTGCCGCAGCTGGTGGCCCTTCTGGCCGAGGGCCCAGCTGGGGTGCCGGAGGAGGTACGCGCGGCGGCGGCGCGGCTGCGCTCCTTCACCGTCACCTACGTCCGAGTGGGCGTCCGGCACACCAACGCCCAACCCTGGCATTGGGTGTACCTGCCGGGGAACGAATTTCAAACCTACCGCATTGGCTCCCCCTCAGCGGTGTACCCGGCGCTGGCGCCACCGGGCATGGCTTCTTTCTACGTCGAATACAGCCACACCGGGCAGCGCAGTCGGGCGGGGTGCGAAGCCGACGCGGTGGAGGACTTACTCAACTCCCGCATGGTGCAACGCCGCGAGGACGTGCTTTTTGCCGAGGCGGAGGACATTCCTCACGCCTACGTCATTTATGACGACGCCTATGGGCCAGCGAAGAAAACGGTGGTGGACTTCCTCGCCTCCGCCCAGCTGCAGACCGCCGGACGCTACGGCCAGTGGGAATACTCCTCCATGGAGGATGCCCTGCTGTCCGGACGGGCGGCCGCCAAGACACTGAACGCGGATTGACCTCCACCCCGGTGCGTGTCCAGCCCCAGCTGTTGACAGAGGCCATCTGCCAGCAGCTAGTCCGGAGCCCAGACTCACCCTTGAAAGCGCAGCTGTCTACTGCCTGCGTCACGGTCCAGGCCGGCGAATAATAGAAATAAACCCACTTAATCTGTCCCTCGGATGGCTCGGTGCACGTTCCAATGACGCCCACCGTCGAGCAACCGCCGGACGTCAGCGTGGCAGCAGGCCCCGTGTGGGTAATTCCGAGGCCCGAGCCGAAGCCACTCCAGTCTGAATACTCAGAGCTGGGTGCCCCGGTCAGTTGCCAGCAGAGGCCATTGGCCATGGGGCAACTGTAGGTGGAAGGGCCGCAGCCGGCTTCCGGCAACAACAAGCTTGCGATGACGAGCCAGCGCGTAAAATTCCACGGCTGTTCGGAGTCCCTGTTCCAACCAAGTGCGACGGCGTTCAAGACGCGAAATTCATTCGCCAATGCGGCGCACTTCCGCCGACTCAACCCCAGGTAGCAACTCCGGACCAACGCCCCGCTTGGGCGCCGGCCGCAACGCGTGCTAGTCCCTCCGCGCGCCGCGGGCCTGGGGCCTGCTTTTCAGAAACATGACTGCTCCACCGCAGCTGAGCGTCGTCATCCCCGTCTACAACGAGGCGTCGATTGTTGCCTCGGCTGTCGGCGAGCTGGCGCGCGCCCTGGATGCCCGAGGGCTGACTTGGGAGATGGTGCTGGCCGAGAATGGCTCCCGGGACGAGACGCCTCAAATTCTAGAAGGCCTCTCCGCGGCGGACCCGCGCGTGCGGTGGCTCCACGTGCAGCGCCCCAACTACGGGGCGGCCCTCAAGGCTGGCCTTCTGGCCGCGCGCGGCACGCTGGTGGTGTGCGACGAGATTGACCTTGGGGACTTGCACTTCTACGACGCGGCACTGGAGGTGCTGAAGGACCCAAGCGTCGACTTGGTGGTGGGCAGTAAGGCGGCCAAGGGGGCGGTGGACCGCCGTCCGCTGGTGCGCCGGGTAGCCACGCGGGTCCACAACGGGCTGTTGCGCTTGCTGCTCGACTTCCAAGGCACCGACACCCACGGGCTGAAGGCCTTTCGACGGGAGCGTCTGCTGCCGGTGGTGACGGCCTGTGTGGTGGACCGCGACGTCTTCGCCAGTGAATTGGTCATCCGTGCCTGGCGGGCCGGGCTGCAGGTGTTGGAAATCCCCATTGAGTTGCGCGAGAAGCGCAAGCCAACGGTGCACCTCTACAAACGCGTCCCCAACGTGCTGCGCAATGTGGTCAAGCTGGTGTGGGTGGTGCGCCTCAAGGGCGGCGCGTGAAACGCGCCTGCGTCAGCGTCGACCTGGACGGACTGCAGCACTATGCGCGCATCCACGGCCTCGGCGAGGCGGCGTTGGATGCCCGGACGCGGGGTCTCCACCTCACCCTCGCCCTGCCTCGGCTGCTTGCCCTCTTCGCAGCGCAGGGCCTCAAGGCCACCTTCTTCGTCGTCGGAGAGGACGCCCAGGGGGAGGGGGCAGAGGTGCTGCGCCGGGCTGTCCAAGCCGGGCATGAGTTGGCCAGCCACAGCCACACCCATCCCTATGCGCTTGCCCGGGCCAGTGCGTCGTTGGTGGAGGAGGAACTGGCACGCGCTGAGGAGGCGCTGAGGGCCGTCTCCGGCGTCCAGCCCGAAGGCTTCCGCGCGCCGGGCTACACACTGTCCAGTACCTTGCTGGGCGCGCTGGTGCGCCGGGGCTACCGCTACGACGCCTCCGTCTTCCCCGCGGTGCCTTACTACCTGGCCAAGGCGGCGGTGCTTGGGGGCATGGGGCTGTTGGGACGCGGCTCGGCCTCCTCGCTGGATAGCCCGGCCGTCCTTCTGGCCCCGCGCCAGCCGTATGCGCCGGACATCCATCAGCCTTACCGCCGGGGCACGGCACCGCTGTGGGAATTGCCGATGGCGGTGACCAGGCGGTTGCGGGTGCCCTTTTTTGGGACGCTGGTGACGTCGATGCCCGGCTGGGCAGTGCGGGGCGCCTACCGAGGGGTGGTGCGGGACGACTTCTTGTCCTTCGAATTGCACGCGGTGGACGTGCTGGACGCGGCCGACGGCATTGCCGGGGCGCTGGTGCGGCGCCAGCGGGACCTCGGCGTCGCGCGCGCCCAGAAGGAGCGGCGGCTGGCCGAGGTGCTGTCCTGGTTGGCCAGAGACTTCACCTTTTGCACGCTCGGCGAGGCGGCGCGGGGCTTCGCCCCCGCGTCTTCCTGAGGGCCGAGGCGCCGCAGCCCCCGGGCGGGGGGACCAGGCGCGGTCCCCGTGGTAATTGGAAGGCCCAAAGCCCGTGCTCGAAACCCTTTCCGACGACGTGAAGCGTTCTCTGCGTTCCTGGACGGACCGCTTGGCCGGGGACCGGGCGGCTGCGCTGCTCACCCTGCGCCGCCCGGCCAATGAATTTGGCGTGGACCGCTTCGGCTTTGACGTCGACTACCTGCTGGCCGCAGCTGCGCCCCTCATCTGGCTGTACAAAAACTACTTCCGGGTGGAGACGCACGGCATTGACAAGGTGCCCAAGGGACGGGTGCTGCTGGTGGCCAACCACGGCGGCCAGCTACCCATCGACGGCACCATGGTGGGGGTGGCGATGCTGCTGGAAGCCAACCCGCCGCGGGCGCTGCGCGCCATGACGGAAAAGTGGGCGGCGACGCTGCCCTTCATCTCCACCATCTTCGCCCGGAGCGGCCAAATCGTCGGGACACCGGAGAATTGCCGGCGCCTCCTGGAAGCGGAAGAGGCGGTGATGGTGTTTCCAGAAGGGGTGCGCGGCATCAGCAAGCTGTGGCCTCAGCGCTACCAGCTGCAGGACTTCGGCCTCGGCTTCATGCGCCTGGCGCTGGAAACCAACACCCCCATCGTCCCGATTGGAATTGTGGGTGCCGAGGAGCAAGCGCCGGCGGTGCTCAACCTCAAGCCATTGGGGAAGCTTATCGGCTTTCCGGCGCTCCCCCTCACCGTCACCCCGCTGCCGCTGCCCACCAAGTACCGCCTCTACTTCGGGGACCCGCTGTATTTCACCGGGCTGCCCGACGACGAGGACGTGGAGCTGGACAAAAAAGTGCGGGTGGTGAAGTCGGCCATCCAGTCGCTTCTGCAACACGGGCTGGAAGAGCGAAAGAACGTGTTCTGGTGAGCGCCGAGAAGAACAACCAGGTGGTGGTGGTCACCGGCATCAGCGGAAACCTCGGCCGGACCCTCACCAAACTCCTTCACCGAAAGGAGAAAATTGTTGGCATCGACCGACGCCCCTTCGTCGGGGCGCCGAAGGACGTCGAGGTTTTCCAAATCGACTTGCGGAAGAAGAAGGCCGAGGACGTCTTCCGACGTTTTCCGGTGAAGGCCGTCATCCACATGGGCATCATGCATGACCCGCGGATGAGCCAGGAGGAGCATCATTCCTTCAACGTCTTGGGGACGATGCGCCTGCTCGACGCCTGCGCCCGCAGCGGAGTGAAGAAAGTCGTGGTGCTGAGCTCGGCCAACGCCTACGGCCCCTCGCCGGACAACTCCAACTTCCTCACCGAGGACGCCCCGCTGATGGCCGCCTCGCGCTTCTCCGAGGTGCGCGACCTGATTGAAGTGGACATGCTGGCCCACGGCTTCTTCTGGCGGCACCCCGAGTTGGAGACCGTCATCCTCCGGCCGGTGCACATTCTGGGGCCGACCATCAAAAACGCCCCTTCCAACTACCTCCGGCTGCGCCATCCATGGGTGCTGGCCGGCTTTGACCCGATGGTGCAACTCATCCACCAGGAGGACGCCGCTCGGGCCATGGTGGCGGCGCTCACCCCCGGACTGCGGGGCGTCTACAACGTCGTCGGCCCGGGCGAGGTGCCTCTGTCCGCGGTGTTTCGCGAGCTCGGCCGCACGCCCATCCCCGTCCCTCACGTCGTCGCCCGCCCCCTGTTGGGACTCCTCTTCCGCTACCGGCTGTCGGGGTTTCCGCCTCCGGAACTCGACCACATTCAATTCCTCTGCAATGTGGACGGCTCGGCGTGGGTGCGTGACGTGGGTTGGGCGCCTCGTTATTCCATGCGCGAAACCATCCGCTGCGTGGACGCGGAGATGGCGCTGGTACGCGCCCCGACCGCCGCGGCCTGACACGGCTGTCGTGGTTTCGCGGCGGCAGTGGGGTTCACTGTCGGTCCTGGTTTGCTTCTAACCAGCCGAAATCCAGGTGTTTTGAGGCCATGCGGAGGCCTCGGCATCCGGTTTGCTGAGCGTGTTGGGTATTCAAGGTCAGGACGTCCCATGGGGGGACGCCCGGCGCCCACCGCTTCGGCCGGCCCCGAGGCGGTGGGCGTATTTTTTTAGTGCGCCGGTGCGAGTTCCGGAAAGGGACCGCCGGCCAGCGACACCACCAGCCAGCCGTTTCCGACCAGCACCCAGTGCTCGTGCACTTCGGCGGTCACCTCGCTCACCGAAGGCAGCCGCACCCAGCGCATGCGGCTGATGACGTTGGCCTGTTTCCCGTCCGGCGTCATCTGCGCGTCGATGACTTCCATGTCCGTCACCTCGAGGTCCGTGCCTTCCTTGCGCCGGGCGGCAAGGAAGGCCTGACGGCGCTCCGGCACCACCAACGACGCCGCGCCGGAATAGTCCTGAAAGCGCAACGCCTTCTCGAAGTCGTCGACGTCCGTCTTCAAGTTGGGGGTTGGGTCGAAGAGGTTGTGCGAGCAGGCTGCCAGCATCATCGCCGGCAGCAGAAGGGCCAGGGTGCGAGGGGGACTCACGGGTGAGTCTGCACCCTACCATCCGGGGTCCGACGCACCGGTTTCGGCCGACGGCGGGGATTGCAGTGCCGTGGTAGCGTCGAGAGTCTTTCATGGCCAAGTCGCTGGTGGAGCGCTACGAGGAGATCCTCGCCCAGGACCCCACCTCCCACCTCTTCGTTGAGCTTGCGAACTCGCTTGTCGAGGAGGGCGACAGCGCGCGCGCCATCGCGGTGTGCCAGCAGGGCGTGCTGCACAACCAAAGCAGCGTTGCTGGGCGCGTCATGTGGGGCAAGGCCCTCATCAACCTGGGGCGCCCGGCGGAGGCGATGGAACAGTTTGACCGGGCGGTGGCCGTCAACCGCGACGACCCCTACGCCTACCACCTCATCTGCGAGGTGCTGCTGGCCAAAGGGCTGTACCGCTCGGCCCTGCCGCTGTTGCGCAAGGCCCAGGCGCTGGCCCCCGACGACGAGGAGTTGCGGACCTGGCTCGAGCAGACGCAAGGGGCGCTGGCCGGCGGCCCGCCGCCCACCATCCGCCCCGGCAACCGCAACCTGGGGGAGACCCTCGAGCGGACGGACCCGGGGCGGGCCCCGCCGCCGATGCTGACCCCGGTCCCGCAGGAGGCGCCGCAGGCGCGGGCCCCGACGGGGTCGCCGTCGAGTCCACCGACGCGCAGCGCCCCTCCCGGGCTGTCCCCGGCGCTGTCCAGCCTGTCGGACTTGCCGGCCAGCTCGCCCTCCAACACCCGGGACATCATCCCGGTGCCGCTGTTGCGCGACGCTGCGGCGCGTGACGCCGCCGAGGCCCGGACTGCGACGCCGGCGCCGTTTGCCGCCGAGGCCGGCGTCCTGTCGGAGATTCCGGAGTTGTCAGAGGCCTCCACCATGCCGGCGCTGCCGCGGATGGGCCTCAGCACCAGGGACACCGAGGCCATTGCCCGCGAATTTGAATCCAACCTTCGAGCCAAGGTGGAGGAGGCCCATCGCGAGAGAAGCTTCCTTCAGCGGCACTGGCTGAAGCTGGGGCTGCTCTGCGTGGTGGCGGCGGCCGTCGGTGCCGCGAGCTGGGCCTTCGTCCACACCCGGGCCGTCAACCAGGGGCGAGACTTGCGAGACGCCCTGGGCAGTGCGCGCAAGGCCTTCGCGTTGGACACGGTGGCCGGCTACACCCAAGGGCTGCAGGCCCTGCTGCAGGCGGTTTCCATGGACGCGCACAGCGATGAAGCCTGGACGCTCACCGCACTGGGGCATGCGCGCCTCTTCGCCGAGCACGGCGGCACGCCGGCTGACAAGGCCCAGGCCGAGGCGGCGCTGGCCCACCCTGGGGTGGCCGAGGCTTCGCCGGCGACGGTGCTGGTCAGCCGCTACCTGTTGGCGGACGCCGCCGGCCAAACGGCGCAGAAGGCGGCCGTCCTGGCAAGCCCGCTGGACGTCACCGAAGTGCATGAGTTGGCGGGGCGCATCCTCTTGCAGTCCGGGGATGCCAAGACGGCGGTGCTGCGCTTCAAGCGAGCGCTCGAGCTGCAAGGCGCCAACGTCCGGGCACTGCTGGCACTGGCGGACTACTACCGGGAGGCGGGGGACGACGCCAACGCCCTCACCTTTTACGCCAACGCCGCCCAGGCCTCACCCACGCACCCGGGACGCGTCCTGGGCGAGGCGGAAAGCCTGCTCGCCCAAGGCCAGGACGTCACTTCCACCGTCCAGGCCGTGGAGAAGCTGCCCGCCGCCGGCGACGTCCTGACGCCCGTGGAGAAGGCGCGGCGGAGCCTGGTGCTGGGCCGGCTGTTGTCCGCCACCGGGGCGCATGCCTTGGCGGTGCAGACGCTGACCGACGGTGCCAAGGCCTTCCCGGACAGAAGCTTTGACTTTCAGCTGGCGCTGGGCGACGCCCTGCGCGCCGGCGGAGAGATGGCCGCCGCCCAGGACGCCTTCGAGTCGGCGGTGACGGCGCGTCCCAAAAGTGAAGAGGCGCGCGAGGGGCTGGCCCGGGTGCTGCTTGCCCGAGACCGCGAACGCGAGGTGCTGCAGCGCTTCGCGTCCGACGACAGCCGGAAAATGGCCCTGGTCCGCGGCGAAGCGGCAGTCCGACTGAAGGACTGGAAGCGCGCGCGCAGCGAGCTGCAGCGCACCCAGGTGGCGGGCCGTGTCCCGGTGGAGGCGGTGGCCCTGCTGGCGCTGGCCGACGCCGCCGACGGGGAGGCGGACAAGGCGGTGAGCGTCCTCGAGCGGACGCAGGCCTCCAGCAAGCGCCCCCGGGCCGAAGTCTCGGTGGCACTGGGGAAAATCTACTGGCAGCGCGGCGTCCTCGACCAGGCGCGGGCGCAATTCGAGCAAGCGATGAAGGACCCGCGCGACTGGGAGGGCGGCTGTGCGTTGGGTCGGCTCCTGCTCAGCAAAGGGGCCCCGGACAAGGCGCTCGAACCGCTCAGCATCTCGGTGCAGCGCAACGGCAGCCACGGCGAGTCCCGGCATGCCTTCAGCCGGGCGCTGCTGGCGCTGGGGCGCGGCGAGGACGGCCTGCGGCAGGCCGAGGCCTGGTTGGCGGACAACCCGGCCTCCCCGGCTGCTGCGCGCGACGTGGCCTTCGCCGAAGCCCAGCTGGGCCGCCCGAAGGACGCCGAAGCGCACCTTGCGCGCGCGCTGCAGAAGGAGCCCTCGGACGTGGACGCGCAGCGCTTGCACGCCCAGCTTCTCTTCTCCAAGGGGGACGTGCGGGGCGGCATGGCGGCCCTGGAGAAGGCCAACCGTCTCAACCCCAAGGACGCCGAGACGCTTTGCGCCATCGGCCGGGCCTACCTGCGCCAACTCAACTCCCCCCAGGCCACCAAGGCCTACCAGGCCGCGCTGCACGAGGACGCGGACAGCGTCTGCGGCAAGGTGGGTCAGGTGGCGGTGAAGCCCCAGGCGGCTCCGCCCAGGGCCCGGGCCATGCTGCAGTCGCTGTCCACGCAGGCGCCCAAGGTGTGGGACCGCGCCTCGGCTTCAGCGCTTCTGGCCCGGCTGTTCCTGCTGAACGGCGCCGTCAAGGACGCCCGTCATGCAGCGGAACAAGCCGTCCAGGTGGGGCCGGCGCTGGCTGAACCCCATGCCTCCTTGGGCCTGGTGCTGCGCCGGCAGCATGAGGATGCGCATGCGCGCGAGGAGCTCGCCCAAGCCGTGCAGCTGGACCCAGGGGACGCCGCCATGCGCCTCGCCTTGGCGGACGCGCTGGTGGGGGGCTCCGACGCGGAAGTGGCGCGTGCTCAGGTGGAGTACCAGACGTTTCTTCGCCTGGCGCCCAAGGCCAGCGAGGCCACGCGGGTCAAGAAGCTGCTTCCCGGCCTGAAGAAGAAGTCGGTTGCCAACAGGTGAGCCAGCCCCCAGGCGCGGCGCAGGCGGGGCACTCGGCCAGGTGCCCCCGTCTAGTGGCTGCCGGAGGTTCTCCCTATACTTGCCCGGGTACCCGACCAGTTAGGCCTCCTCAGCGTCTTGCCGTGCCTGTGGCCGCCACTTCCTTCGGCGGCGCGACGCGGCTGCCGGTGGACACGCTGGAGACTGGCTGAAAAAACTTTCATGTCCGCTGCTGGCCCGCTTTCAACAAGTGCCCCCCAGGCCTCGCCGGTGCCGGTGCCCTACGCCTTGCAGACTGGGACCGGCCGATGAGGGTGGTGCAGCCGGCGCCGCCCAGGTTGGCCCGGGTGGTGGTGTCCAATGCGCTTGCCCTCGCGGTGGCCTACCTCGGCGTGGGCCTTTTGGTGGAGAGCCTCCGGCGGCTGTACCCCTCGCGCAGCGTCCTCACCCTTTCCTTTGCCCTGGACGCGCTGCCGGCGCAGGTCCTGTCGCTGTGCGGGCTGTTGGGGCCGCTGCGCGAAGCCTACCTGCAAGGACAGCTGGGCGAGGTGGGCCTGCGTGCCATCTTCGGTGCCACCGCCCTGGCCGTCATCTTCCTTCTGGCGTCCGCCTTGGGCCTTTTGGGCGCGGGCCTGCGCGCGGTGTGGAAGCGCCGGGCCGCCTTTCGTTCCTGAAAGGGCCGAAGCGTCCCTCAGGACGCTTCGCCCGGCGCAGTCTCCGTGCCGCCGCGGTGGGCGGTGGCACAAATCTCCACCACCTTCGGCCCAAAGCGTTCCCACTGCGTCGGGCCGGTGCCCTTCACCCGGAGGAAGTCCTCGCGGTTTTTGGGGAGGGCGGTGGCCAGTGCGCGCAGCGTCTTGTCGTTGAAGACAATAAAGGGGGGCACTTCCAGGTCCCGCGAGAGCTCCCGGCGGAAGCGGCGCAGTTCCAGCGCGGCGTGCTCGCTGTACTGGCCAGGTCCGCCTTCAGCGCCCGGCTTGTAGACGGCATTCTTCCCCACCGGCTTGGGCCGAGACGGGCTCAGCGTCGTCCTCCGGCCGTGGCAGACGTCGCAGCCGGAACAGCCGCTTTCGGCCAGTTCCTCACCGAAGTACCGCAACAGGAAGCCCCGCCGGCAGCGGCGGCCGTAGGCGTAGTCCGTCATGCGCTTCAGCAGCAGCAGCGAGCGCTGCTCTTGGGCCCGCACCCGCTCGAGGGACAGCCCGAGGGTGTGGAAGGGCACGCGCTGCAGCGGACGAATGCTGCGGCCCGAAAAAGGCCGGCGCACCTCCAACAGATGGGCCTTGTCCAAGGCGGCAAGGGCCCGCCGGACTGTGTCCATTTCCAGACCGCAACGTGAGGCCAGCGCGTGAAGCCGTACGCTGGCCACCTGGCCCGGGCCAGCCAGCGCCGTCACGGCGTCGTACACCCCCCGCGCCGGCTTACTCAGCCGCGCCGGCACGCTGGGCGCCTCCAGGCGGCGCAGCCGCCAGGCGCCTTCGCCCGCGTCCTTTCTCTCCAAAAGCCCTTCGCGTTCAAGAATGCGCAGGGCGGCGGACACCTCGAATTCGCTGGCACCCACGCCGGTGGCCAACGCCGCCAGCCCGCGGTCAAAGCCTCCGGCTGCCACCAGCGCATTCCAGACATCGGAGATGACGGCCTCCGACGGGTGGTTGCCCTCAATCATCCGTTCCTGGGTGAAGACGTCGGCGTGGTTGAAGAGAAGCAGGGCGTGGGCCGCCCCGCCGTCCCGCCCGGCGCGCCCAATCTCCTGGTAGTAGGCCTCCACCGCGCGGGGAATGTGGGCGTGGATGACGAAGCGGATGTCGGGCTTGTCGATGCCCATCCCGAAGGCGTTGGTGGCGATGGCCACCGCGTTGGCGGTGGACATGAAGCGGTCCTGCGCGCGGCGGCGGTCGTCCTCCTCCATCCCAGCGTGGTACAGCACCGGCGTGTGACCGCGCAGCTTGAGTGCAGCGTGCATCGACTCGGCCGCCTTGCGGGTGGCGCAATAGACGAGGCCTGAGCCGCCCTCGGCCACCCGGGCGGCGCAAGCTGCCCGCTTGTCTTCGTCCCCGGACACCGGGCACACCTCGAGGAAGAGGTTGGGACGGTCGAAGCCAGCGACGAAGACGCAGGGGTCCTTCAACAGCAGCGAGCGGACAATGTCCTCTCGCACCTCCGGCGTGGCGGTGGCGGTGAGGGCCACCGTGCGCGGGGGGCGCAGCTTCTTGCGCACCTGGCCGAGCAGCGCGTAGTCCGGCCGGAAGTCATGCCCCCATTGGCTGATGCAGTGCGCCTCGTCGATTGCCAACAGGGCGACGCCGGCGGCCTGCAACGCCTCGAGGAAGGCGTTGCTTTTGAAGCGCTCCGGAGCCACGTACACCAACCGGTAGGCGCCGGCACGCATGCGGCGGATGCGCTCGGAGCGCTCGGCTTCGCTGAGGGTGGAGTTGACGAGGGTGGCAGCAATGCCGCGCGCCTCAAGTTGCTCCACCTGGTCCTTCATCAGGGCGATGAGCGGCGACACCACCACCGTCACCCCGGGGAGCAGCACCGCCGGCAGCTGGTAGCAGAGGCTCTTCCCGGCACCGGTGGGCATCACCACCACGGTGTTCTGCCCGGCGAGCACCCTGCGGATGACATCCGCCTGCCCGGTGCGGAAACCGGGCAGCCCGAAGTGGCGTCGCAGCGCCACCGCTGCCTCGTCTTCCTGCCCTCCCTGCATGGGGGCAGTCTACCCCGGCGCTGGCCTGGGCGACTTCAAGGCCAAGCGTTTCCTGGCGGCCGCGGGGCCGTTGAGGGCGCCCGGGGCCTTGCCTTTAGAATTGGGACATCGCGAAGAAGGCCTTCATCTTCTCGTTGGTCTCCCGCAGCCGCGCCGACAGGGTCCGCACCAACGTCCACAGCACCGCGTAGGCAAGCTCCTTGTCGGTGAAGAGGAGTTGGTCGAATTGTCGGCGGTCGATGCGCCATAGGGTGACCGTCTCGTGGGCGTAGGCGTCGGCGCTGCGGACGCTCTCCTCCACCACACCCATCTCGCCGAAATATTGTCCGGCGTCGAGGATGGCCAACGCTTCCTCGCCCATTCCCGGCACGCGGCGGGAAATGCGCACTTTTCCCGAGACCAAAAGGTACATCGACTGGCCGGGCTCACCCTCGCGAAAGATGACCGAGCCGGCGTCGACCGTCTCCGCCTCACAGATGGAGGCCACCTTCTTCAGCTGCGCGGGACTCAACCCCTGGAAAAGGGTGACCTGGGCGAGCGGGGCAACGTCCATCCGGTTACCTTCCTCCATCTGCAGAAGCATTGGTACCACAAGGCGGAGGCTCAGAAGGGCCTGCTGCTGCTACGGTGGGGCCCGCGCAAGGGGCGCCGTTTTGCCCCACCGGTTCGGGGAAGGAGAGTCCAGCGAAGCCCGTGTCGACGCCCATCCACAAAGTCACCATCCTCGGCTCTGGCCCGGCCGGCTACACCGCGGCCATCTACGCCGCGCGCGCCAACCTCGAGCCGGTGCTGTACGCCGGCGGCCCCATCGCGCATGACCCCTCCCGCGTGCCCGGAGGGCAGTTGATGATTACCACCGACGTCGAGAACTACCCGGGCTTTCCCGAGGCGGTGACGGGCCCGGAGCTGGTGGAGCGCTTCCAGAAGCACGCCGAGCGCTTCGGCACCGTCATTCACCTGGAAAACATCCTCGAGGTTGACCTCGCCCACCGCCCCTTCCACCTCAAAAGTGAAAGCGGGGCGAAGGTGACGACCGAGACGTTGATTGTCGCCACCGGCGCCACCGCCAAGTGGCTGGATGTGCCCGGGGAGCTGCACTACCGAAACCGCGGCGTCAGCGCCTGCGCCACCTGCGACGGGGCCTTCTTCAAAGGCCTCGACGTCCTGGTGGTCGGCGGGGGAGACACCGCCATGGAAGAGGCCAGTTACCTCTCCAAACTGGCCTCCAAAGTCACCTTGCTTCACCGCCGTGACGCCTTCCGGGCCTCCAAAATCATGCAGCACCGGGTCCTGAAAAACCCAAAAATCCAGGTGGTGTGGAACACCGTGGTGGAGGAGCTGCTGGGCGACGGGAAGTCCTTCACTGGGGCACGGGTGCGCAACGTCAAGACGTCGGAAGTCCAGACGCTGCCGGCGAGCGGCTTCTTCGTCGCCATCGGCCACCGGCCCAACTCGGAACTCTTCGAGAACTGGCTCGAGACGACCGAGGCCGGCTACATCAAAACCGTCCCCGGCTCGACGCGCACCGAGGTGGAAGGCGTCTTCGTCTGCGGCGACGTGGCGGACCCCGTCTACCGTCAGGCCGTCACCGCCGCCGGCACTGGGTGCATGGCGGCGATGGACGCCGAGCACTTCCTGGTGGAGCACGGAAAGTGAGTGCGCCTCCCAAACCGGACACCCTCGCCGTCCACGCCGGCAGCCGGCTGCGCGGCTCTCGCACGGTGGACCTCGTTCCCCCGGTGCACCTGAGTTCGGTGGGGTATTTCGAGTCTGCCGACGACCTGGACGCCTCCTTGGACGGCAAGGACTTCGTCTACACCCGCATCCGCGGGCAGAACGCCGCGCTGTTGGAAGAGGCGGTGGCCGCATTGGAGGGGGCCGAGGCGGCAGTGGCCTATGCCAGTGGAATGGCCGCGCTGCGGGCGCTGTGGGACGCTCAAGGCCTTCGGCCCTCGGACAGCGTCGTCGTTCCCGCCGACGGCTATGGCGCCACCCGGGCCCTGTACAAGGCCCTCGCCGCCCGCTCGCAGGTGCAGCTGCACGCCCTTCGCCTCTCGGACGACGAGGCGCCGGAGCGCATCCGCGCCCTCGCCCCGCGCTTGGTGTTGGCCGAGGCCGTCACCAACCCGCTGCTCCACGTCCCGGACCTGCCCGGCTTGGGACGGGCCGCCCACGCGGTGGGCGCAGTCTTCGCCGTGGATGGCACCTTCAGCTCGCCGGTGCTGCAGCGGACGCTGGAGCTCGGCGCGGACTACGCGCTCCAGTCCTCCACCAAGTGGATGAATGGCCATTCCGACGCGACCGGAGGCACCATCTCCGGCTCCTCGAAGCTGATTGCCCCGCTGCTCGCCGCGCGCGTCCTGGACGGGGGAATCCTCGGGCCCTTCGAGGCCTGGTTGACGCTGCGCGGCCTGCGCACGCTGCCGGTCCGGATGCGGGCCCACAGCGCCAACGCCTTGGCGGTGGCCCAGCGGCTGGCTCAGGATGAGCGCGTCTTGCGCGTGCTTTACCCAGGGCTTCCGACGCACCCCCAGCACGCCCGGGCCAAAGTGCTGTTGCCCCACGGCTACGGCGGCATGGTGGCCTTTGAGATTGCCGGCGGTGGCCGGGCAGAGGTGTTTCGGTTTTTGGAGCGGGTGAAGCTGGCCCGGCCCGCGCCCTCCCTGGGCGACGTGGGGACCCTGGTGATGCACCCGGCCACGGCATCCGCGCGCCGCATGACGGCCGAGGAGCGCGCCCAAGCCGGCATCACGGAGAGTTTGGTGCGTGTCTCGGTGGGCCTCGAGGACCCGGAGGACATTGCCGCGGACCTCCTCCAGGCGGTGGGCCGATGAGAATGGTGGACGTCGGCGGAAAGCCGAAGACCGAGCGGGTGGCGGTGGCCACCGCCCGGCTACGGATGAAGTCTTCCACCGCGCGGCGCATTGTGAAGGGCAACCTGGAGAAGGGGGACGTGCTGGCCGCCGCTCAATTGGCAGGCGTGATGGCGGCCAAACGCACACCGGACCTGGTGCCGCTGTGCCACCCCATTGCCCTGTCCGCGGTGGAGGTGCAGGTGTGGACGCGCGGCGCGGGGGTGGACGTGCGGACCGAGGTGCGGACGGTGGACCGCACCGGGGTGGAGATGGAGGCCCTCACCGCTGCGGCTGCCGCCGCGCTCACCGTCTACGACATGTGCAAAAGCGTCGACCGGGGCATGGTGCTGGAGTCGCTGCAGCTACAGCACAAGGCCGGCGGTCGCAGTGGGACCTGGAGCCGCACGCCTTCCAAAGCCAAGCGCTCCGCCCCCCGCCGCCCCCTCAAAGCGCCCCGGCGCGCACGGCGAAGTACACGGCGTTCACCACCAGGGCGTGGGTAATTTCGCCCGTTGCGATGAGGCGCTGGAGGGTATCGGCCGGAACGCGCACCAGTTGAATGTCCTCGTCCGCCTGGGGGCGGGCGTTGGCCAGCGGCTCACAGCCCAAGGCGAGGTAGCTGTGGCAGTGGTTGTCTTGGAGGGCTGGGTTGGGGTGGACCGTGCCAAGTGACGTCCAGCGCGCTGCACCGAAGCCGGTCTCCTCCTCGAGCTCGCGGGCTGCTGCCGCGGCTGGCGTCTCTCCGGGGTCCACCATGCCCCCCGGAATCTCCAAGGTGGTGGCCTGCACGCCGAAGCGGAATTGGCGCACCAGCAGGGCCTCGCGCTGGGGGGTGAGGGCCAGCACATTCACCCAGTCCGGCGCGCTGAAGTGCAGCCGCGGGTGGACGGTGCCATCGCGGGGGTCAAGGTAGCTGTCCTCGCGGACGCGGAGGATGGTGAAGTCGTGCTCCTCCCCCTTCTCTAGACGTCTCCAGGCCTTGGGGATGGATTCGTCCAAAAGGGGGCCTCGAGGCCGTCGTCAGTTCAGGTAATCCACGCGCTGCTTCAAGGTCCGGGCTGCCAGCCGCAGGTTGCGCTGGTCCGGCGCGTCCGGGGACAGTTCCAGACACCTTTCGACGTCCGCCAACGCCGCCTGGTAGGCGCCCAAGGCGGAGAGGATGCCGGCCCGCACCCGCAGCTCCCCGGGATGGTCCGGGGCCAACACCAGCAGCAAGTCCACCACCGCCAGGGCGCGCTCCCCGTCCCCCGTGGAAAGGTAGGAGCGCTTCAGGTTGCTCAGCATGCGGGTGACGATGGTGGGCACCGAGGCGGCCGACAGAAGGCGCGGGGAGAAGCGCACCGCCGGGGCCACCTTGGCCAACAGCTCCTCGCAGCTATTCCCGCTGAGCAGCCGCCCCTGGTTGAAGGGGTCGAGGACCAGGCGCTCGCCGGGGCCCGGGGTGGCCACCAGGAAGTGGGCCGGGAAGGACACGCCCACCAGCGGGACGCCGGCCCGTCGGGCCACCTCCAGGTAGACCACCGAGAGGGCAATGGGCAGCCCAGTCTTGCGCACCAGCACGTGGTGCAGCGCGCTGCTTTCCGGCGCGTCGTCCAACGCGGCGTTGCCGGTGAAGCCCTCCTCCTCGACCAACACCCGGCGCAGGGCTCCCAGCTGGGCCGGGACGTCGGCTTGCGCCGGAAGCCACTTCTCGACGCGGCGGCCCAGCGCGTCGAGCGTCGCCTCCACGGCGTCCACCTCAAAGGCGTCGTCGACGAGGGAAGCGACCGCACAGGCGGCCCAGTCCAGGCGCGCCGGGCCAGCTTTCAGCGCGTGGCCCAGAAGCTCCCGGGCGCGGGCATGACTCAGGTGCAGGGTCTTCACGCCTCTGCTCATGCTCAGCTCGGTCCGCCCTTGCAAGCCCTTCGCAAGTCGCCAGCACTGTGGGTGAGTTTCGACAACGCTGGGCGCGAATGGCGTGCGGCCGGGGCGCCCGGCCAGCTATGTAGGCAGCCTCCCGGGGAGGTGTCGCCTCATGAGCCAGCTTTCGCCGCACCGCATTGAGACCGACGCCGGCATTGCCGAGGTGGTGAAGCGCTCGCGGCGCATTGCCGTCCTCGGCATGAAAACCGAGGCCCAGGCCGGGCAGCCCGCCTTCGACGTGCCGGAGTACCTGCTTCGGGCGGGCTTGGAGGTGATTCCAGTCCCCGTTTACTACCCGGAGACGACAGAAATTCTCGGCCAGAAGGTGTACCGGCGCCTGCAGGACATTCCCGGCGACATTGACTTGGTGGACGTCTTCCGACGCCCGGTGGACCTCGAGCAACACCTGGCTGACTTGCTGGCCAAACGGCCCAAGGCGGTGTGGTTTCAGCTGGGCATTCGCAATGACGCGGTGGCGGACACGCTGGCCGCTGCGGGCATTGACGTGGTCCAGGACCGCTGCCTTTTGGTGGAGCACCGCCGTCGCAGCCGCGGCTGACGCCCCCCAAGACGTCGTCCCATTCGCCCCCCCCGGGTGCCCCCCAGAAGGCCGCTCGCGCGCCCTGGGTTGTGCGACGCAAAGAATCGACATATGAGCATCTGTCGATATGGAGGCGCTCTCCCAGTCCTTTCGCGCCCTCGGAGACCCGACGCGGCTCCGGCTGTTGCGGCTTCTTGCGGCGGCACCGCTCAACGTGAGCGAGCTGGTCTCGGTGGTCGGGGTGGCCCAGTCCAGCGTCAGCCACCATTTGAGCAAGCTGCGGCAGCTGGGCCTGGTGCGCGAGGAGCGGGCCGCGGGCTTCACCTACTATTCCTTGGCGGTGGACGCCGAGGACTTGCACTGGCCCCTCATCCGCCTGGCCTGCGAAGCCGAGGACGTCAGCGGCGACCAGGCCCGGCTGACCGACTTGATGCGCCAGCGCCTGGACCGGACGGTGCTCAACGAGCGCCTGCTGGAGCCCGGGCAGTCCTGGTTTCTCTGGAGCTCAGCGCTCGCCTCGCTGCTGCCGGCGCTGGACGTGGCGGACTTTGGCTGTGGCTCGGGCGTCCTCAGCGTGTCGTTGGCCCGGTGGGCCCGGACGGTGGTGGCCATCGACCAAAACCCCGAGGCCCTGGCCCAAGCGCGGGCCCGGGCGCGCCGGGAGGGGGTGCGCAACATCCACTTCGTCCGGGAGGACCTCCATGCGCTGTCGCTGGAGGCAAGCAGCCTGGACTTGGTGGTGCTGTCGCAGAGTCTGCACCATGTGGAGGAGCCGGACGCGGTGCTGCGGGAAGCAGCGCGGCTGCTGCGGCCCAAGGGGAAGCTGGTGGTGCTGGAACTGATGGTGCACGAGGAGACGTGGGTGCGGGAGCGCCTCGGCCACCGCCACCTCGGCTTCAGCCCGCCTCGGCTTGAGGCCAGTCTCAAGCGCGCCGGCTTCAGCGCCCTCGGTCGTCAGGTGCACCCCCGGGAGGCCACCTCGCCGTTTCGCGTCTTTCTCCTCACCGGAGAAAAAAGGTGAGCCGCGCCCAGCGCATCGCCGGGTTGAAGGGCGGCCTGGCAACGCGGCTCCTTGTCCTCGACGGGGCGATGGGCACCTACATCCAATCCAAAAACCTGAAGGCTGCGGACTTCGGGGGCCCGGAACTCGAAGGCTGCAATGAAAACCTCGTCTTCAGTCGGCCCGACCTCATCCGCGACATCCACATCGCCTACTTCCGCGCCGGGGCGGACGTGGCCGAGACGGACACCTTCGGCGGAACGCCGCTGGTGCTGGCCGAGTATGGCCTGGCCAACCAGGCGCACGCCCTCAACGCCCGGGCGGCGGAGCTGGCCCGCGAAGCCGCGGCTGCCGTCGAGGCCGAGGACGGCCGCCCCCGCTGGGTGGCGGGCAGCATCGGCCCCACCACCAAGGCCATCAGCGTCACCGGCGGCGTCACCTTCGAGGGCCTGGTCGACACCTTTAGCGTCCAGGCCCAGGGGCTGGTGGCGGGCGGGGTGGACTACCTCCTCATCGAAACCGCCCAGGACACCCGCAATGTGAAGGCGGCGCTCCTCGGCTGCGAGCGCGCCTTCCAGGCGCTGGGCGAGCGGGTACCGGTCGCCGTCAGCGGTACCATTGAGGCCACCGGGACGATGCTGGCCGGCCAATCGGTGGAAGCGCTGGCCACCTCGCTGGAGCAGGCCGAGCTCCTCTACCTTGGCCTCAACTGCGCCACCGGGCCGGAATTCATGACCGACCACATTCGGTCGCTGGCCGCCATCAGCCGCTTTCCGGTGGGGTGCGTCCCCAATGCCGGGCTTCCGGACGAAAACGGCCACTACCTCGAGTCCCCGGACATGCTGGCCCGGGTGCTGCGCCGCTTCTGCCAGGAGGGCTGGCTCAACGTCGTCGGCGGCTGCTGCGGCACCGGGCCGGAACACGTCCGCGCCATCGCCCAGGCAGTGCAGGGGCTTGGGCCCCGGCGGACCCTCCCGCCAACCCGCTCCCGGCTGTCCGGCGTCGACTACCTGGAAGTGGGGGAGGAAGTGCGGCCGGTCATCGTCGGCGAGCGAACCAACGTCATCGGTTCGCGCAAATTCAAGGGGTTGATTGTCTCCGAAGCCTGGGAGGACGCGAGCGAGGTGGCCCGGGCCCAGGTGAAGCGGGGCGCCCAAGTCATCGACATCTGCCTGGCCAATCCCGACCGAGAGGAACTGGCCGACCTGCGCCGCTTCCTGGAGGTGGTGGTGAAGAAGGTACGGGTGCCGCTGATGATTGACAGCACCGATGCGCGCTGCATCGCCGAGGCGCTCACCTATTGCCAAGGCAAGTCCCTCATCAACTCCGTCAATCTCGAGGACGGGCTTGAACGCTTCGAGAAGGTGGTGCCACTGGCCCGCAAATTCGGCGCGGCGCTGGTGGTCGGCTGCATCGACGAGGTGGGCATGGCGGTGACGCGCGAGCGGAAGCTGGCAGTCGCCGAGCGCAGCTTTGAGGTGCTGACCCGAGACTTTGGGATGGAGCCGGAGGACCTCTACTTCGACCCGCTGGTCTTCCCGTGTGCCTCCGGGGATGCGCAGTACACCGGCAGCGCGGTGGAAACCGTCGAAGGCGTGCGGTTGATTAAGCAGCGGCTCCCGCGCTGCAAGACGGTGCTCGGCATCTCCAACGTCTCCTTCGGGCTGCCCGTCGCCGGGCGCGAAGTCCTCAACTCGGTCTTCCTCTACCACTGCACGCTGGCCGGGCTGGACATGGCCCTGGTCAATGCGGAGAAGTTGGAGCGTTACGCCACCTTGGGTGAGGCGGACCGCAAGCTGGCGGAGGACCTCCTCTACAACCGCGGCCTGGACCCGGTGACGCCCTTTGCCGCGCAATTCCGCGAGGCGCGGCCGGCGCGCCCCAAGGTGGCTGAGCTGCCGCTGGACGAGCGGCTGGCCCGCTACGTGGTGGAGGGAACTCGCGACGGGCTGACGGCCGACATCGAGCTTGCCTTGGCCAACCGGACGCCGCTGGAAGTCATCAACGGGCCCCTGATGCGCGGCATGGACGAGGTGGGCCGCCTCTTCGGCGCCAACGAATTGATTGTGGCCGAGGTGCTCCAGAGCGCGGAGGTGATGAAGGCGGCGGTCAGCTACCTCGAGCCGAAAATGGACCGCTCCACCACTGCGGTGCGCGGCAAGGTGGTGCTGGCGACGGTGAAGGGGGACGTGCACGACATTGGGAAGAATCTGGTCGAAATTATTCTCGCCAACAACGGCTTCCAAGTGGTGAACCTGGGCATCAAAGTTCCGCCCGAGCAGCTGGTGGCCGCGGTGCGCGAGCACCGGCCAGACATCCTCGGGCTGTCCGGCCTGTTGGTGAAGAGCGCCCACCAGATGGTGACCACCGCCGAAGACCTCTCTCGCTCCGGGGTGAAGCTTCCCCTGTTGGTGGGCGGCGCAGCGCTGAGCCGCAACTTCGTCGACAAGTCCATCGCCCCGGCCTACGCCGGCACGGTGGCCTACGCCCAGGACGCGATGAGTGGGCTGGAGCTGGCCAAACGGATGGTGAACCCCACCGAGCGCGGTGTCCTCGAGGGGGAGCTCCAAGTGCGCCGGGCGGCGTTAAAGGCGGAGGCCGTCGCCCGCCCGGCACCGGTCGTCGCTCCGGCGAGGCGCTCCGCCGAGGTGCGCGTCCTGGAGGCCTTCCCGGCCCCTCCGGACTTCGAGCGCCACGTGCTGAGCAGCACGCCACTCGACGACATCTGGCGCTTCGTCAACCCAGTGATGCTCTACGGGCGGCACCTGGGCGTGAAGGGCTCGGTGGCGCGGGCGCTGGGAACGGCCGGGGAGGCAGCGCTCCACAACACCGAAGAGGGCCGTAAGGCACTCGAAGTGAAGCAGGTCATCGACGGCTTGAAAGCCTTCCTCCGCGACGGACGACTCCAGCCGCGCGCGGTGTTTCAATTCTTCCGGGCTGGCTCGGACGGCAACGCGCTCCTCCTCTTCGACGGAAGTGGTGGAAAGGAAGTGACCCGCTTCGACTTTCCCCGCCAGGCCCGCGCCGGCGGCGTCTGCCTCGCGGACTTCGCTGCTCCCCTCCAGGCAGGCGCCCCCCGCGACAACGTCTGCCTCTTCGTGGTGACCGCCGGCACCGGCATCCGTGCCCTGAGCGAGCAATTCAAAGCCGAAGGACGCTTCCTACAAATGCACGCCGTCCAGGCGCTGGCGCTGGAGACGGCCGAGGCCTACGCCGAGCTCCTCCACTCCCGGCTGCGCAGCATGTGGGGCTTTCCCGACGCGCCCGGCCTCAGCATGCTGGAGCGCTTTCGTGCCGAGTACCAGGGCAAGCGCTACTCCTTTGGCTACCCGGCCTGCCCGCGCCTGGAGGACCAAGCGCAGCTCTTCGCTGTCCTTCGCCCGGAGGAGGTCGGCGTGGAGCTCACCGACGGCTGCATGATGGAGCCCGAGGCCTCGGTGTCCGCCCTGGCATTCCACCACCCAGACGCGTTCTACTTCTCGGTGGCTTAACTCCACCTCCCTGTCCCCCAGGGCTGTCGTCGGACGAAGCGAGGTCCCACCACCTTGTCGCGCGCCGCGCTTGCGCTGTTGCCGCCTCGGGCCACCACCGGCATTGGCAGCCTGCCGCACACCCAAAGCGAACTCGGGCTGCAGCTTGCCTTCCAAGTGGACGTGCCCTTTCTCCCGGAGCTTCCGGCGGACAACCCGGGCGAATTCATGATGGCCTCGGCGCTGGAAGGCCTCCCCGGCCTCTCCTTCGACGCGCAGGGCATGTGTACCGTCGCGCTCGGCGCGTGGGAGGCCGGCGCCGCCGCCTTCGCCGCCCCGCTCGACGCGGCGCTGGCCTCGGGCCAGCTGTCCGCCTTCGAGCCCTCCGCCTCGGCGCGGCGTGCCTGGCTACCCTTCCTGTGGGAAGTGCAGCACCGTCACCTGGCGCTGGCCAAGGCCCAGCTGGCCGGACCGGCCACCGTCCGCTGGGGAACGCAGCTCGACAGCGGTGGGCCAATCACGCAACACCCGGCGCTGGACCGCCAAGTCTTCCGCCTGCTGTTGGCCCGTTGCTTGGCCATGGTGAAGGCCCTGCGGGCGGCCGGTGCCACCCCCCTCTTCTACCTGGACGAGCCCGGGCTCTACGCCCTGGACACCCGCGAGGGCCGGCACCTCCTCATGCTGCAGGAGCTGCGCCTCCTCATCGTCGCGCTGCAGCGCGAGGGCGCGCTGGTGGGGCTGCACTGCTGCGGCAACACCCGCTGGGAAGCCCTGTTGGAGTTGGGGTTGGACTTGCTTTCCTTTGACGTGCGCCTCTCCTTGGACGCCCTGCTCGACGTGCCCGGGCCCTTGGAGGCCTACCTCCGCGGCGGCGGCGCGCTGTCCCTGGGAGTCGTACCGACCGACTTGGGCGAGGAGGCCTCGGTGGAAGAATTGGCGGCGGCCGCCGAGACGTCTCTCGAATCGGTGCTGGGTGCCCGGGCGGCACGCGCCGCGGTCGCGCACTCGGTGTTGACGCCAGCGTGCGGGCTTGCCCTGCGCACCGTCCCGGACGCCGAACACATTGTGGAACAGCTGCGCGTCGCCCAAGCGGTGCTGGGACGCGCAGCGCAGGCGGACACCTGACGCGCTGCGGTGTCCAGTGGTTTGGCATTGCTGGGCTGGGCCCGCTGGTTTAGGCAGGAGTCTCACCGCAGGCGGTGCTTGCAAGGGCGCCCGTTGTTGGCGCGGGAGGGCAGTCCCCATGCTCGTGCGGACGGTTGTCGCAGGCTTCCTCCTCGCCACTTCAAGCGCCTGGGCGCAGGGCTATGCGCAGAAGGTGGGAATCATTACCTCCGTCACCGGCTCTGAGCAGGCCTTCGGCACCCAGCACGAACGCGGCTACACGCTGGCCCTTGAGGAAATCAACGCCAGCGGCGGGGTGCTGGGAAAGCCGCTCGAATTGGTGAAGTACGATGACCAGAGCAAGGCCGACGTGGCGGTGCAGGGCGTCAGCAAGCTGGTCGACCAGGACAAGGTCCCGGTGGTCATCGGCGCCTACGCCAGTCAGTCCACGCTGGCAGTGGTCCCTGCCATCGTCAAGCGCCAGGTGCCCCTCCTCATTCCCACCGCAACGGCCGACAACGTGCTCGCCAGCAAGAGCCCGTGGGTCTTCCGGGTTTGCTCGGGCGCCAACGACTTGGCCCACGCCACCGTTGACTTCCTCAAGGCCACCGGGCTGCCGAAGACGATGGCCATCGTTTATGAGAACACCAACTTCGGTCAGGCCAACGGCGCTGCCATGCGGACCTGGGCCAAGACTTTTGGCATCCCGGTGGTGGCGGACGAAGCCTACGGCGCCGGGAGCCCCTCCTACACCGCCATGCTGCAGAAGGTGAAAGAGAAGGCGCCGGAGGCGATTTACTTCGCCAGCTACCTTCTCGACGCCACCCAGCTGATGAAGCAGGCGCGCCAAGTCAACCTCAACCCGCGGGTGTACACCTCAGCCGGGACCGGCTTCGCACTGCCGGCCTTTCTCGTCGGTGCCGGCAAGGACGCCGAGTACACCCTCAGCGGCCAGCAATGGATGCGCGAGTCCAAGTGGCCGGGCAGTGCCCAATTCGCCGATACGGTGAAGGCGCGGTGGGGTGAATATCCGAGTTACCACGCAGTCCAGGCCTACGTGAGCCTGAAAATTGTCGCCGACGCCCTGAAGCGCGCTGGCAAATGGGAGCCAGCGGCCATCCGCGACGCCATCGCCAAGACGGAGATGATGAGCATCTTTGGTCCGATTAAATTCGTCAACCAGCAGAACCAGCACCCGGTGCTCATCACCCAGGTACAAAAGGGCGCCTTCCAGATTGTGGCCCCGGCCGACCAGGCCACCGCGCAAGTCATCCTCCCGACTCCGCCCTGGTCTGCCCGGCCATAACTCCCCGTGGCCGCGCTCCAGGCCATTCTCAACGGTGTCCTGGTGGGGGGCATCTACGCCCTCATCGCCATGGGGATGGCGCTGGTCTTCGGCGTGATGCGGCTGGTCAACTTCGCCCACGGCGCCTTTCTGATGGTGGGCATGTACCTCGCCTACTTCGGCTACACGCTTTTCAGAATCAACCCCTACTGGGGCTGCGCACTGGTGGGTGCCGCGCTGTTCATCATCGGGATGGCGGTCTACTGGCTCCTCATTCGGCGGGTGATGGCGCAGTCGGACTTCCTTCAAATTCTTTTGACGGAAGGCATTTCGCTGTGCCTGGTGGGTGCCGCGCAGCTGCTCTTCACCGGCGACTACCGCTCCATCAGCCTTCCGTTGGCCGACCGCACCGCCAACGTTGGGCCCCTCAACTTCAACGTCGCCTACGCGGTGTCCTTCCTCATCGCCGTGCTCGGCGTGACCAGCATGTACCTCTACATGAAGTACACCGAGATGGGCCGGGCCATCCGCGGGGTGGCCCAAAACCCGACGGTGGCCTCGCTGATGGGCATCCGGGTGCGGTGGATTTCCGGCATCTCCTTCGCCTTTGGGGTGGCCTGCGCGGGCGGAGCCGGCGCCCTCCTGCTCCCGATTTTTTACGTCAACCCCACCGTCGGCGGCCCCTACAACCTCAAGTCCTTCGTCATCGTGGTGTTGGGGGGGATGGGCAGCGTGGAGGGCGCGGCGCTGGGCGGCATCATTCTCGGCGTGACCGAAGGGCTGACTGCCTACTACTGGTCCGACAGCTACACCCAGGTGGTGGACTTCGTCCTCTTCCTGGCGGTGCTGCTGCTCCGGCCCCAGGGCCTGTTCGGCAAGAAGGCGCCATGAGTCGAGCACGTTGGGTGCCGGCGATGGTCTTGTTCGCTCTCCTGTTGAGCCTGCCGCTGTGGCTGCGCGACGCTTACTTCCAGCAAATTGTCTTCCGGGTGGTGGTGTTTGCCATCCTCGGCATGGCTTGGAATCTGCTCGGCGGCTACGCCGGACAGCTGTCGCTGGGGCACGTCGCTTACTTCGGCATCGGGGCCTACAGCCTGGCCCTCTTCCACGAGTCCTTCCAGTGGAACCCTTGGCTCGGCCTGTTGGCCGGCGTCGTCTTGGCCTGCCTGGCGGCGCTGGTCATCGGCAGCCTCACCTTCCGGCTGCGTGGCCCGTACTTCGTGTTGTCCACCATCGCCGCCGCCGAAATCCTCCGACTTCTGGCGCTCAACCTGTCCTTCACCCACGGGGCCATCGGGATGATTGCTCCCGGCTTCTTCGAGGAGCCCAACGGCGACCGGAAGACGTACTACGCAGCATTGCCGCTGTTGGCGCTGGCCTTTGCTTTGAGCGGCTGGACCGACGTCAGCCGCTTCGGCTACTCGCTGCGGGCCATCCGCGAGAACGAGGACACCGCCATGGCGGTGGGCATCAATCCAGCGGTGGAAAAGCTGAAGGCGCTCCTCTTGTCCGCGGCGCTGGTGTCGGCCGCCGGCTCGCTGTACGCCGGGGTGTTCCAATTCATCGGCCCGGACAGCGTGCTGAGCATCGACTTGTCGGTGCAGATGGCGCTCATCGCCATGTTGGGCGGGGCCGCCACGGTGTGGGGCCCGATGGTGGGCGCGGTGGTGCTGACCGTCGCGGCCGAGGCACTCAAGACCTACCTGGAGCGGGCCCACACCTTCTTCTATGGGCTGCTGTTGGTGCTGGTGGTTCTCTTTCTCCCCGGTGGACTGGTCTCCATCGCCAAGCAGCGCTGGTGGCGCCGAAGGCCGGCCGGCACCGAGACCGCTTGAAGGAGCGACGGTGGCCCCCCTGCTGCAGCTGAAGCACGTGGTGAAGCGCTTTGGCGGGCTGCTCGCCACCAACGACGTCAGCTTCGACATCGAGGAGGGCGACGTCGTGTTCATCATCGGCCCCAATGGCGCTGGGAAGACGACGCTGTTCAACCTCATCTCCGGCTATCTCACCGCGGACTCCGGTGAAATCCTCTACCGGGGGCAAAACCTGGTGGGACTCAAGCCCTACCAGACGACGCGGCTGGGCATCGGCCGCACCTTCCAAATTGTGAAGCCGTTGCCCAGCCTCACTGTCCGGGAAAACGTCATGCTTGGCTCCTTCCTCCACGCGCGCTCGCGGGCCGAGGCATCGCGAAAAGCCGACCAGGTGCTGGAGTTTCTGGGGCTGCTCAAGCGCGCCGACCAGCTGGCGTCCGGGCTGCCGCTGGCCCAGCGCAAGCTGCTGGAGGTGGCCCGTGCCCTGGCCACCGGCGCAAAGCTGTTGCTGCTTGACGAGGTGATGGCCGGGCTCAACCCCGCCGAGTCGGCCGAAGTGGTGCACCTTTTGAAGCAGCTGAAGGACTTCGGCGTCACCGCCGTGGGCGGGGTGGAACACATCATGCGGGTGGTGATGGCGCTGGCCAGCCGGGTGGTGGTGATGGACCAGGGGGCCAAGCTGGCCGAGGGCACCCCCGAGGCGGTGGTCCACGACACGCGGGTGGTTGAGGCCTATCTCGGCAGCAAGTACCGGACGGGCGGCGCCCAGCGGTGACTTCCGAAACGCTCCTCGAAGTGGACCGACTGGTGGCCTTTTACGGCGACTTTCAGGCGCTGTTTGGCATCAGCTTCCAGGTGCGTCCTTCGCAGGTGGTGGCGCTCCTCGGCGGCAACGGGGCTGGGAAGACGACTTGCCTCCGCGTCATCTCCGGCCTGTTGCGGCCGCGGTCGGGCCAGGTGCGCTTCCAGGGACAGGACATCACCGGCTTCTCGGCGGCGGACATTGTCCAGTTGGGCATTGCCCACGTGCCAGAGGGCCGGCAACTTTTTCCAGAGATGAGTGTGGAGGAGAACCTCTGGCTCGGCTCCTATTTGCCGCGCGCTCGCAAGCGGCGGCGCGAAAACGTGGCGAGAATGTATCAGCTTTTCCCCCGGCTGGCGGAGCGGCGCCGACAGGTGGCCGGGACCCTGTCCGGAGGGGAACAGCAAATGGTGGCCATCGCCCGAGGGATGATGTCCGAGCCGAAACTGCTCCTCCTGGACGAGCCTTCCCTCGGGCTATCCCCCAAGCTGACCGAGCAGACGCTGGCGGCGGTGCGCGAATTGGCCAAGACAGTGACGGTGCTGATGGTCGAGCAAAAGGTGATGGAAGGCCTGGAGATTGCCGACTGGGGCTACGTCATCGAAAACGGCAAGCTGGTGACGGAAGGGACGGCGGCGGCCCTGACGCAGGACAGGGGGATTCGCGAAGCGTACCTCGGGCTGTAGCGGCCTGGGGCTGACTTTAGTCCATCAGCTTGCGGGCGAAGTAGGTCATTTCAAGCGCGCTCATCTTGGCAGTCTCTTTCAAGTTGATGCCCGAGCCGTGGCCGCCTTCTGTAATCTCATAGAAGAGGTAAGGAATCCCCAGCTCCGAAAGCCGTGCGGCAAATTTTCTTGCATGCTGCGGCCCAACGCGGTCGTCCTTGGTCGTCGTCCAGATAAAGGGCTCCGGGTATTGGACGCCCCGCTTGAGGTTTTCATAGGGCGAGATGGACGCCAGAAACGCCCGTTCCTCCGGCACCGACACGCTTCCATACTCTCCAACCCAGGACGGACCGGCCGCAATCTTCTCGAACCGCAGCATGTCCAAGAGGGGGACCTGGATATCCACCGCGCGCCACAGCTCCGGATGCTGGGTGAATTCCACGCCCATCAGCAGTCCCCCGTTGGAACCGCCGACAATCCCCAGCCGACGCGGACTGGTGATTTTCCGGGCAAATAAGTCACGCGCCACCGCGGCGAAATCATCGTAGATGCGCTGTCGATGGGTCTTCAGCCCGGCCTCGTGCCAAGCGGGACCGAACTCACCTCCGCCACGGATGTTGGCTAGGACGAAGACTCCGCCTTGCTCGAGCCAAAGCTTGCCCCGCACGCCGGAATAGGACGGCGCCTCGATGACTTGAAAGCCGCCGTAGGCATAGAGAATGGTGGGATTGTTGCCATCCAGCTTCATCTTGACCGGATGGACGACAAAATACGGCACCTGTGTGCCATCGGAAGAGGTTGCTTCGAACTGTTCCACCACGTCCCGGCTCGCGTCGAATTGCGCTGGCAATTGCTTCACCGGGGTGAGGGCGTCAGTCGCTGCGTTGGCCAGGACCAACGAGGAGGGTTGTAGAAAGCCAGTCAGCTCGAGGAAGGCCTCGTCGCCGTGCAGGTTCCCATCGACCAGCTGCACCGAGGCGTTGGCCGGGACGGGCAGCGGTTTCTGGGCCCAGGTTCCGTCGGCCTTCCGCTGATAGACCGACGCCCGGCCTTGAACGTTGTCCAGCGTCGCGACCACCAGGGAGTCCCGGGTGGAGAGGCTGGCCTGAAAGCTCTCGCGCGGACCGGGTGCGTAAACCACCACCGGCTGCAAATGCGCTGGGTCCGCCGAGGCCGCCGTGGCGTCGATGGCCACCAAGGTGCCCTGCGCAAGGTGAACGCCTGGAGAGGGGCTCCAGTCCTCCGCCAAGCTGACCAGCAGCTGGTTGGAGACGAAGTCCTCGACTTGCGCCTTGAGCGGGAGGGCGAGCCGTTTCACACCCCCTGTGGTGATGAGATGGTATTCGGCCTCGAACGTCGACCGGGGACGCAGAATCAGCAGCACTTGGTGCCCGGTCCCGTCATGGAGAGCCAGCGGTGACACGCCATAGCCCCCGTCCTGCGCCGAGCCGCGAAAGACTTCGGTCGCCGCACCCAACGGCTGGCCACGTTTCCACCGCTTGACGATGAAGGGATAGCCCGAGGCGGTCATCTCCCCAGGGGCCCATTCACGCGACACCAACAGCGTGTCGTCGTCTTGCCAGGCAGCCCGCTGCTTTCCCCGCGGCAGGACGAACCCCGCGCGGAGGAAGTGTCTCGACGGGAGGTCAAACTCCCGGAGGGTGACTGCGTCCTCCCCGCCATCGGAGAGCAACACCATGCACCGCAGCTCCCGTGGCTCGGCGCAGTCCACGCCCTTCCATGCCCAATTGGCTTTCTCGCTCTGGGCGAGGGCGTCCAGGTCCAACACCGTCTGCCAGTGCGGATGCTGGTCGCGGTAGCTGGCCGCTGTCGTGCGCCGCCACACTCCGCGAACGTGATGGACGTCCTGCCAGAAATTGAAGAGTGCGCCCGCCAAAAAACTCGGCGTCGGGATGCGTTCCTTGGCCTCGGCAATGGCCAACGCATCGCGGTAAAACCCGGCGTACCTCCGGTCGCCCTCCAGCACGGCCAGGGTCTTGGCGTTTTCCGCTTCAATCCACGCCATCACCTTGGGGCTCTTCCACTCCTCAAGCCACAGGTAGGGGTCGGCCTCCTCGGCCGCGGCCGCGCGGCTGACGGCGACAAGGGCGATGAGAACAGCGGCCGATGAAGCTGAAAAACGCATTGTTCACCTTTCAAGGTTGACGCCGGCTTCGGCCTCGCTGGAAGCAGGCGCCTTCATCTGATGGGACGGCCTTCCCCCCTGCGGCCGAGGGCGGGGCCCGACTCCCGCCGCCGGTCAGGCCGGGCTGGCCTCCGCAGTGGCCTTCGGTGCGAAGGAGACCCCACAGCCGCCAATTCCGCAGTAGCCGTCCGGGTTTTTGGCCAGGTACTGCTGGTGGTATTCCTCGGCGTAGTAAAATGGCGGGGCCGGGCGAATCTCCGTGGTGATGGGGCCAAACCCTGCGGCGGTGAGGACGCGCTGGTAACTCTCCCGCGAGGCGGCCGCCGCCCGCGCTTGCTCCTCGGAATGCGTGTACACGGCGCTGCGGTATTGGGTGCCGGCGTCATTCCCCTGCCGCATGCCCTGGGTTGGGTCGTGGTTCTCCCAGAATTCCTGAAGCAGCCGCTGGTAAGAAACTTTTTTCGGGTCGAACACCACCTGCACCACCTCGGCGTGCCCGGTGCGGCCGCTGCACACCTCCTGGTAGGTGGGGTTGGGGGTGAGACCGCCCACGTACCCCACCATGGTGGAGATGACGCCGGGAAGCTGCCAGAACTTTTTTTCCGCTCCCCAGAAGCACCCCATCCCAAAGGTGGCGACTTCACTGCCTGCCGGAAAGGGCGGCACCAGGGGTGCGCCGTTGACGAAGTGCTTGGCTGGCACAGCGATGGGCTGCGTACGGCCCCGCAGCGCCTCCTCCGCGGTGGGGAGCCTGGACTTGGTGCTGTTGAAGAAGAGGGACATGGCCCCTCCTTAACCAGGGAGGTGGGGTGGTTTCCAGGGCCGCGGCCGAGGCAGAAGGCGCCTCTCGGGTGCCGGCCGTTCCGGTGGGGCGCTGCCCAGGGCACGGGGGCTTTTGCCCCGGCGCGAGGCTGGCAACTTCTTTGACGTGCTGGCCTCGGCCTGGGCGACGGCTGCCTGCATGGCTGCGCTGACGCCCAGGGTGGACGCCTCAGCGGCGCTCGCCCAACGCAGCTCCACATACGCCCCCTGCCGTGGGTGGCCGGCAGGCCGCACGGCGAAGAGTGAGAGGGTGAGCGCCCGGTGGGTGAGGGTGCGGTGGACGCTGCCGAGGCCCGCGCCCACGCGCGTCCCGGGCCCCAGGAGCCCCTGGAGGGCTTGGCGCTCCTCGTCTTCGGTCGCGTTCGCCGGCAATGCTGCCGCCGGCAGCTCCCACAGGCCGCCGAAGAGGCCTTGCGCTGGGCGCCGTCCCCACAGCAGTCGCCCGCGCCGGCGGACCACCGCCACCGCCAGGCGCAGCTGTTGCCTTTTGGGGGCTGGGCGCCGTCGGGGCAGGACGTCCACCTCGCCACGGGCCAGCGCCTTGCAGTGTTGCCGGACCGGGCACAGAAGGCAGCTGGGGTTGCTGGGGCGGCACACCGAGGCCCCCAGCTCCATCACCGCCTGGTTCCAGTCGCCCGGCCGCTGGGCGCAGAGCAGCCGACGGGCCAGCGCCCAAAGGCGTCTCTCCCGTTCGGGTGCTCCGGGCGCACCGTGCTCTGCGAAGAGGCGCGACAGCACCCGGGCCACGTTGCCGTCCACCACCGGCTGCGGCAAGCCGAAGGCAATGCTGGCCACGGCGCCCACCGTGTAGCGGCCGAAGCCCGGAAGCTCGGCCAGCGCGCTGGCCGAGGCCGGCAGGACGCCCCCATGGCGCTCCACCACCGCCTGTGCTGCGCGGTGCAGGCTGCGCGCCCGGGCGTAGTAGCCGAGGCCACGCCAGGCGCCGAGCACCGCGCCCAAAGGAGCGCTGGCCAGGCTTTCGAGGGTCGGGAAGCGTGCCAGAAAGGGGGCCCAGTAGCGCAGGACAACGGCCACCTGCGTCTGCTGCAGCATGACTTCACTCACCCAAATGGCATACGCGTCACGGCTTCGACGCCACGGAAGGTCCCGTGCCTGGGCGTCGTACCAAGCGAGCAGCGCGTGCCGGAGTGCCGCGTCAGCGTCCACCACCGGCGGTCTGGGCCCGACGGCCGTCTGTCGGGTGCGCGGGACAAGTGCCACGGGCCGCCACCCTACCTCCCTGGCTGACAGAGGCAGCGGCTAGAGTGCCTCACACGTACGCCCATGCCTCACAACGTCATCACCAACGACTTCAGCTGGTCGAAGAGCCGGCACGAGAAGTTTTCCGGCTGCCGCCGCGCTTACTTCCTCCACTACTACGGTAGCTGGGGTGGTTGGGAAAATGGTGCGTCCGAGGAAGCGCGCCAGCTTTTCACCCTGAAGCGGCTGGCCAACCGTTTCAACTGGGCCGGCAACGTGGTGCATGCGCACATCCGAGATGTGCTGCGCAACATTCAGGCTGAGCGAGCGGTGGACGGCGAAGCGGTGCTGCGGCGCGCGCACCAGCAAATGCAGCGGGACTGGGTCTATTCGCGCGGCAAGTCCTATTGGGAGGAGGGCAAGCGGCGGCCGGACTTCACTGGCCTGGTGGAGCACGAGTACGACGAGCCGGTGCCGGCCGAGGAATGGAAGCGAAACTGGCAGACGGTGGAGCAGGGCTTGCGCTGGTTTCTCGCCTCGGCGTGGGTTGAGCGCGCCCGCGCCCTCCGGGCCGACCAGTGGCTCGAAGTGGACGAGGGCGCACAGAAGAGCAACTTCGACTTGCAGGGCGTGCGGGTGTTCGCCATTCCCGACTTTGTCTTTCGCGACGACGAGGGGCGCATCACGGTGGTCGACTGGAAGACGGGGAAAATGCGCGAAGGGTACGAGGACCAGGTGGTGGGCTACGCCCTCTACCTGGCCCACCGCTACCGGGTGCCGCCTGAGTCGGTGCGTTGCCTCCTGGTCTTCGTCAACCAAGGGGAAGAGGTGGAGGTCCGCGTCGACCAAAACACCCTCGAGCGCTACCGCGTCCTCTTCGAGGAGAGCGTGCGTTCCATGCAGGCCTTGCTGCTGAACGCCGCGCAAAACGTCCCGGCCGATGCGGCCGAGTTTGCAAAGACCGAGGACCTCACCGAGTGCGCCAGGTGCGCTTTCCGGCGCGCCTGCGGCCGCCAGCACATCACCTTCGCCGCCCTGGAAGCCCAAGCCACACGGCCCGCTGCCCCCGAGCAACTGACCGCCAGCGCGGCCTGAGGGCCTCCGTCGGCGCCTAGCGCCCCTGGGCGATGCGGCGCACCACCACCCCCGCCATCGCCATCCCGAAGACCGACGTCACAAAGACGGCGCTTCCATTCACCACCGTCCGGTGGTCGCAGGTGTGGAAGTCGTTTTCACGGGACGGGCAGACGCACAGGAATCCATGCGTGCGGGCGTCATAGGTGAGCGGCAACGGCGTCCGGGACGCTTCCGTGCTGTAGACGGCCGTAATCCCAGTCGGCCGCTCAGTATCCACCCCGTACTTGCGCTTCAGCAGCTTCCGCACATCCTTGGCGAAGGGGTCCATGTGCGTCTCACACAAGTCCTCCACCCGAATGGCGGTGGGGTCGAGCCTTCCTGCCGCCCCCATGCTGCTCACCACCGGAAGCCCGAGGCTGACGGCCCGGTGCAACAGGTGCAGCTTGGCCTTCACATTGTCGATGGCGTCCACCACGTAGTCCCAGCCTGGGCCGAGCAGTGTCTCCGAGAGGTCGGCCCGGTAAAACGCACGCACCGCCTGCACCGAGATGTCCGGATTCACCTCTCGGCAGCGCTGCGCCATCAACTCCGCTTTGGGCTTGCCCACAGTCCGCACCGTCGCATGCAGCTGGCGGTTAAGGTTGGTGACGCACACCTCGTCAAAGTCCACCAACGTCAGCTGGCCGACGCCGCTGCGCGCCAGGCCCTCCACCGCGTAGCTGCCCACCCCGCCCAAGCCAAACACCACCACCCGCGCGCGGGCCAGCCGCTCCATCCCGGCGTCTCCGAGGAGTCGTCCCGTTCGGTCAAAGCGCCGCGAGAGGCGGAAGGAGCGGCCGGGCTCTGCCGGCACCGGGACGTCCGCGGGGGGTGTGGACACAGGTTGCAAGGACATGGCGGCCCTTCTTTAGCGGAGTGCCGGGCGCGGCGCGAAGTGCCGGGCAAAGAAGCGTCGGGCATTGTCCGCCAGCTGGCCGGCCAGCTCGGCTGGCGGCACCCCGCGGTGGCTGGCCATGGCCGCTACCACCTGCTGGAGAAAGGCCGGCTCCGAGCGCTGCCCGCGGTACGGCTCGGGTGTTTGGTCCGGTGCATCGGTCTCAGCCAAAAGACGCTGCGCCGGGACCGCCCGGAGCGCCTCCACCGGCCGTCGGGCCTCGGGCCAGGTGACAGGGCCGGCGAAGCTGAACCAGCAGCCGCGGGCTTGGTAGGTGCCGACGCGCTCGGCGCCACCGCTGTAGCTGTGCAGCACCGCCCCGGCCTCGGGCAGCCGGACGCGTTCGAGCCATGCCTCGAGCGCGGGGTGAGCCCGCTGACAGTGAAGCAACAGGGGCAGGTGGTGCTTGTGGGCCAGACGGAGGTGGCCGTCCAAGACTCGCAGCTGGCGGGGCAGCGACACCCGCTCCAGCGTCGGCCCATCGAGGCCGCACTCACCCACCGCGCAGGCGATGCCCCGCGACAGAAGCCCGTCCAACACCTCGAGGTGAACGTCGTCGGCGGCCTCGGGAAGCTCGGCCAACAGCTGGGGGTGGATGCCCAAGGCCACCTGAAGGCGGGCGTCGCGCCCCGGCCACTGCAGCAGTTCCTCCCAGGCGGAGGGGCCAATCGCCGGTACCACCAAGCCTCGCAGACCAGCCTCCCAGGCCCGCTGCAGCACGGCTGCCCGGTCGGCGTCGAAGCGCTGGACGTCCAGGTGGCAGTGGGAGTCAATCACCACAGGCTCCCTAGGGCACCAGGTAGGCCCTGCACAACCTCCGAAGGGGGCTTTATTGGACCAGGACGATGCGACTCTTTGCCATCCGGCCGAGCTCCGGGGAGGCGAGCAAGTTGGCCACGTCCTTCACCTCGTTGCCCGCCGTGTCAAAAGCTGCGGCAATGAGTTCGCCAAGGTTGGTTTGCACCTTGCGGCCTCCAGCGACGGCTTTCTGCTGAAAGGACCGCAGCTTCTGCCCGGTACGACGAATCGCACGTTTCATGGGGCTCTCCGTTTTCTGTTGGATTCCCGAGAGGCTCTGGCGTTACGCAAGGGCTTCTTTTTTTTCCTCCACGGGGGGACAGCCGCGCGCGGACGTCGGCTCTCCGCGTTAACCTAAGTTGCCCTATGTGGATGCACGTCCTTTTTCATGACAACTGCTTTGACGGGGCGGCCAGCGCCGCCGTGTTTGCAAACTTCTTCCGCGAGTGCATCCGTCCACATGCCGAGCTGACTTTCCACGGGCTGTCGCACCAGGGCGACGGTCGGGCCATCCCGGAGGCCGTCTTCCAAGGCGACGAAAACGCCATTGTCGACTTTCGCTACAGCCAGTCTCCCCAATTGACTTGGTGGTTTGACCACCATGCTTCGGGCTTTCAGGACGCAGGCGACGAGGCGCACTTCCGCGCCGACACCAGCGGCCGGAAGTTTCATGACCCAAGCCGGAAGAGTTGCACCAAGTACATCGCCGACTTGACGCGCGCCCGCTTCGGCTTTGACAGCAGCGCGCTGGGCGAGCTCATCGACTGGGCCGAATTGATTGACGGAGCGCAGTTTCCGAGCCCGGAAATGGCGGTGGCCCTGCGCGAGCCGGCCCTTCAGCTGATGACGGTGCTCGAGGCCAACCGCGACCGGGCCTTCATCCCCGAAATCATCCGCCGCCTGCAGCAGGCCTCGCTGTCTGAGGTGGCCGCACTGCCGCTGGTGCAAGAGGCTTTCCGGCCTCTCTTGGCGCGCCATCGGTCCCACGTCGAGGTGGTGCGGCGAAAGGCCCGCCTTGAAGAGGACATCGTCTTTTTTGACCTGGCCGACGAAAACCTCGACGGCATCAACAAATTCATCGCCTACGACTTGTTCCCCGAGGCGCGCTACGTGGTGTGGGTGGGCAAAAGCGCCCAGCGCAGCAAAGTCTCCATCGGCAGCAACCCCTGGCGCCCGGAGCTCCGCCGCCACGACCTGTCGGCCATTGCCCAGCGCTACGGCGGAGGCGGCCATCCAGTGGTGGCGGCGATGAGCTTTCGGCCCGAGGAAGTCGCCCGGGCGAGGGCAGCGGCAGCGGAGATTCTGGCCGAGCTGCGCGCCTGAGGCGTCTTTCATGTCCCTTGGGGGGCGTCTAGCCCAACAGGGGAACCCGTCGGCTGCGCAGAAGACGCACCACCGCCTGCATGGGGAGCCCCTGGACGCAGGTGCGGTCTCCTGAAATGCGCGCCATCAGGGCTTGTCCCCGCCCCTCCACCCGGTAGCTGCCCGCACACCCTTCCCATTCGCCGGTGTCCAGGTAGGCCTCCACTTCTGCGGCCGAAAGGGCAAACAGCGTCAGCTGCGCCTCCTCAACCACGCTTTCCTCCTCGCCTGCCCCGAGCAGGCAAACTGCGGTCAGGAGTCGGTGGGTCCGTCCGCTGAGGGCTTGAAGTTGGGCGCGGGCCTCCTCCCTGCTGGCTGGCTTGCGCAGCAGTCTGCCTTCCACCTCGCCCAGTTGGTCGGCCGCCAGCACCAGCGCACTTGGAAAACGCGCTGCCACGGCGCGCGCCTTCCTCTGCGCCAGGGTGCGCACCGCCTCCTCCAAGCTCGCACCCGGTGGGAGAGATTCGTCGACGCCGGGGGCGATGGCTGCAAAGGGCACTCCCAGCGCGGCGAGAAGCGCTTGGCGGGCCGGGGAGGTGGAGGCCAACAGGAGGGGGGACACCTTGGGGAAGTCTGTCGCCATGCCAGCCAAGGCGTCGAGTGGGAAATGGCAGACGGCGCCACCCGTTCTTAGCATCAGAGGCGAGTTGCCCAGAGCGACTGCTACACTGCCAGGGACGTGATGCGATTCCTTTCACCGGTGCTTGTCTGCCTAGCTCTCCTCGCCGGCTGTCACCGGATGGAGCCCGTCGCGCAAAGCAGCGTTGCCAATGCCGGCACGCCCACCGCCCCGGTGCACCACCCCTCGCGCCCAGTCCCGGTGGAGCCCCTGGCGGTGTGCGAGACGCACGGCGCCTCGCCGCTGGAAGCCGCCCACGCCGCCTACGAGGTCGAGGACTGGAAGCGGGCCCTGTCCTGCGCCGCCGAGGCGGCGGCCCGAAGTCCAGACGACTCCTCGGCCCACAGCGAGCGCGCGGCAGCGCTGTCCGCACTGGGACGCTTCGACGAGGCGCGGCTGGCCTACGCCCGGGCCCTGGCCTTGGACCCGGACCACCTGGACGCGCTTCTCGGCGCTGCGCACCTCTACGGCGTGAGCCTGCCCTCGACCCGGGACAATGACGAATTGGCGTTCCTCTACTCCGAGCGCGGTCGGGAACTCGCCGCGGACGGTGATGACGAGGAACTCACCGCGCAGTTTGCACTGCTCTCGGCCATGGCCGCCAACGACTTGGGTGAGCCGACGCTGGCCTTGCAGCGCGCCGAGGAGGCGGCCAGTGTCCTCCAGGGCGACGCCGACGTGGCCTACGAGCGCGCTGTGGCGCTTTTCGAGCTGTGCCGGTTTCCGGAGGCCCGCGCAGCCTTTCTCGCGCTGCGCAAGGACCCGGACCACGCCGCGCACGCCTTCGAGCACCTTGGGCTGTTGCTGGAGCGCGACGGAAAGTGGGCCGAGGCCGAGGACAGCTTCCAGAGAGCCCAGCAGCTGGCTCCGGAGGACTTTCCGCCGCCGGTGCTTCTCTCAGTCGGGGCCTTTCGAGAGGCTGTCGCCCGCGCGGTGCATGCCCTCCCCCAGGACATGCAGAAGGACTTGCGCGGCGTGCCGGTGACGACGGAGGAGATTCCCCAAGACGATGACTTGCGCGACGGGGACCCGCCGCTGTCGCCCACCATCCTCGGACTGTTCCGCGGGCCCTCGCTGAGCGAGGCCTGTCCCCAGGATGACAAAGGCCCTTGTCGCTCGGTGGTGCTTTACCGACGCAACCTGGCGCGCGCCGTCACCAGCGAGGAGGAACTGCTCGAGCAGATTCGCGTTACCTTGCTCCATGAGGTCGGCCACCTTCGTGGTGAGGACGACATGGAACTGGCCGCTCGCGGTCTCGAGTAGCACCGCTCGTCTGTGGCCAAGGCCGGGCGGCCCGCCCGTTGCCCCGCCCGTTGCCCCGCCGAGGAAAGCCGCCCGGCCATAGGCCCGACTTCACGCGCGGCGCGGGTGGTTTGTACATCGCGTGCAGGGGAGGACCTCTGGGCCGGCCGGTGGCGGAAAGCGGGTGGTGTGCGACGCCCCGTGCTTGCAGCAATCAGCCGTCCGCCGCGACGTAGCAATCCACCGATGAATCTCACCGAAACGGGCGTTCCTGAAGTCCTGCTTGCGACAGGCTGCGTCTTCATCGCTGTTTCAGCGCTGGTTGGGATGCTCACCGTCGCCATCCGCTTCGGCCTGAGACCGCTTCTGGCCGACTGGGCCAAGATAAGGAACCAGCCGGACGTCAACACTCTGGCGCGGCAGACGGCAGAGATGGCGGAGGAAATTCGCCAGCTGAAGGCCCTCGCCGCTCTTCAGCTTCCAGCGGAATCGCTCCGGACGCCCCATCCGCGTACCTAGCAGCTCGGCTACCGGTCGCCGTCCAGGTTTCGCTTCAGTAAACGCGTTGCCCGGCGACCCACGTCTGCTCCACTTGAAGTCTCCAGATGTCCGCCGCTTCGACGGTGAAGACGTCGCCGTCGACCAGGATGAAGTCCGCCCACTTGCCCGGCTGGAGCGACCCCAGCGTTGCCTCCTGGTGCTGCGCGTACGCGGCATCCAGGGTGAATGCTCGGAAGGCCTCGAGCCGGCTCATTGCCTGTTCGCTGTGCCAGCCGCCCGGCGGTTGACCGGCATGGTCGGTCCGAGTGACCGCCGCATGCAGTCCGAAGAAGGGGTTGGCCGATTCGACCGGAAAGTCCGAACCACCGGCGATTCGCGTCCCCTGATTGAGGAACGTCCGCCAGGCGTAGGCTCCCTGAAGACGTTCGACGCCCAAGCGCTCCTGCGCCATGCCCATGTCGCTGGTCGCGTGGGTGGGTTGCATCGACGCAATCAGTCCGAGCGCCTTGAAACGTGGAATGTCGGCCGGCGACACCACCTGGGCGTGCTCGACGCGGTTGCGCAGCTGGCGGCCACCGACAGCCCGGAAGGCTGTCTCGAAGGCTCCGAGCACTTGGTGGTTGGCAGCATCGCCGATGGCATGCACGTTGACCTGGTAGCCTGCCGCAAGCGCCCTCTCCATCTGCTGCTCCATCTCGGTGTCGGAAAGAAACAACAGACCCCTCTGCGTCGGCTGGTCAGAGTAGGGTTCGAGCAAGGCGGCGCCACGACTGCCGAGGGCCCCATCGGCGTAAAGCTTCACGGCGCGCACCGTCAGATGCTCCTTCGCGTAGCCGACCAACGGTCCGGCCCTCGCCAGTGAACGGAAGTCCTCGCCGGTTCCCTCAATCATCGCGTAGATGCGCACTGTGAGCTCGCCTCGGTCTGCGAGCAGACGGTAAAGGCCCACCTCACTTGCACTCACGCCCGCGTCGCCAACGCTGGTCAGCCCAAGCGCATTCAGTTGGTGAAGGGCGGCCTTGAGAGCGACTTCTCGTTCGGCCGCGGTCGGGTTGGGGATGACCGCATCCATCAGGCTCATTGCGCCGTCGACCAAGACACCGGTCGGGTCCCCGTGCTCGTCGCGCTCGATCCGCCCTCCTCGAGGGTCCACGGTGGCCCGGCCGATGGAAGCCGCACGGAGGGCAGCGGTATTTACCCAAAGGGCGTGCCCATCGACACGCCGGAGCGCAGTCGGCCGATTCGCCTCGGCTTCATCAAGGTCGCGCGCGGTCGGAAACCGGCCGAGCTGCCACTTCACCTGATTCCAGCCACCGCCCAGGAGCCAAGGAGCGCCCGGGTTGGCCTTGGAATAGGCGAGGATGCGCCTTTGTGCCTCGGCAAGACTGCCGGTGTTCCAAAGCTGAATCTCCACCGACTCAAAACCCAGGCGCAGCACATGGCCGTGAGCGTCGAGCAAACCTGGCAGCAGGGTTCGCCCCTGCCCATCGATTAGGTGCGCCGTCGGATACTGCCGGCGCAGCACCTCGGCCTCCCCAGCCTCCACCACCCGGCCCTCGTCAAACAATAGGCCGTCGAACTGCTTCAGCTCATCACCGGAGAGGGTGTAGCCGCGTACATTCTGCATCAAGGTCGGCGCCGCCTGCCCCACGGATGGAGCCGAGAGTAGCAACACCAACGGCACCCCCAGCAAAGCTCTCATTCGGTCAGGCTCCCGTGCGGTTGAGAGCGAGGCGTCTGACGTCCCCTGTTCGGCCAGTAGGCAAGCATCATGGCGCGGACTCGTTGGGAAATGCGTCGCCCAGAAACTCTCACCTGGACGGCTCTTGCGACGTTAGAGAACGCGGGCCGCCCAGCGCCAGGAATTTGGTAAACACCAAATCTCAGCACCAAGGAAGGCTGATGCCAGCTGTGGCCTCGAATCGGGCTGTCGTCTCGGCCAAGGCCGCGCGCGCCTTGCGTCATCTTCGGCCCTGGTGCTGGCGGACCGACGTGGTGGAAACCCCGGCCACCGACGCCGCGGGCCCAGTCGTCAGCGTCGTCGACCCCGGTGGCAATCTCGTTGGTCAGGCTTTCTATGCGAGGCACTCCCCGCTGGCGCTGCGGCTCCTCACTCGGCGCGGTCCGGCCGACGAGCCGATTGACGAGGACTTCTTCCGTCGTCGACTCGAGGCCTCCATCCGCCGGCGCGCCTCGCTGGGCAGCCGCGATGCGCTCCGGCTGGTGCATGGCGAGTCGGACCTGCTCCCCGGCCTGGTGGTCGACTGCTACGGCAGCGCGCTCGTGCTGCAGTCTCTCTCCGAAGGCATGGATGCCCGAGAGGAAGTTCTGGCGCGTCTCCTCGTCGAGCTGACCGGCGCCGCCCGGGTCTTGGCCCGCGATGACGGAAGCGGGCGGGATTTCGAGGGGCTGCCGCGCGAAGTGCGCTTGCTCCACGGCAGGGGTGAGGCCGTGGTGGACTTTCGAGAAGGTGACAATTCCTTTCGCGTCGACCTGCAGCACGACATGAAGACCGGCGCTTTTTTGGACCAGGCCGACAACCACCTCCTTGCCGGGCAACTCGGCCGCGGGAGGGCGCTGGACTGTTTCAGCTACCACGGTGGTTTCGCCCTGGCGCTGGCCTTGCATTCCCAGCAGGTCCTGGCGGTGGAACAGGACGCCGGCGCGGCCGAACGGCTTCGGGAGAATGCCGCGCGGAATGACCGCAGCCAGGTCAGGGTGGAAACCGCCAACGCCTTCGACGTCCTGCATGACTTCGACCGCGCAGGAGAGCGCTTCGACACCGTGGTGCTGGACCCACCTGGGCTGGCCAAGCGCACCAAGGGTCCGGACGCTGCCATGCGCGCTTACCGGGAACTCAACGTGCGGGCCCTGCGACTGCTGCGCCCAGAGGGCCTCCTCGTCAGCTGCTCCTGCTCGGGCAAAGTCTCCGTCTCGGCCTTCGAGGAAATGCTCCTCGGGGCGGCCGAGGACGTCCGCCGGCCCATTCAAATTCTGGAGAGACGTGGTCCCAGCGCCGACCATCCGGCTCTAGGCGGCCTGCCGGAGACGGAGTACCTCAAGGTCTTCTTCCTCCGGGCGCTGTAGGGGGTAGGGTGACAGGCGGGTGGAGGCGAGAGGGAAGTACGCTTGGGAAAGCGACGCGCTGTGTCCTCTCGGCTGCGCTTTGGAAACGAGGCCCAAGTAGCTTGCCCGGCTAGCCCACGGCTAGCCCGGCAAGTTGAGCTCCGCCCGAAGCCGTTTGGTGATGGCAAAGTATTCCGTCCGGCCGAAGGGGATGTTGAGAATGTGGAAGTCCTTCCGCGACAGCCCGACACAGCCGAAGCAGTAGGTGCAGTCGGCGAGGTTGCGCGACATCACCAAGTAGGCGCTGGCGCTACAGTTTTCGCTGCGCAGGCAGTAGGCGCAAGCGTGGCAATTCTTACAGTCGACGCAGTGGCTGCAGTTGTTGCAGAGCTCGCACCGGGTGCAGTGCGTGCACTGGTGACAGGCGTCACAGGACTTGCAGAACATGCAGTCCGCGCAGCGCTCGCACTCGGTACAGCCATAGGAGCCGGGGTTGGCCGCATCCGAGCCGGCGGCGCGGACCAGGCCGGACAGACGCTCGAGAAACTCCCGGCGCCCCAGCGCGGCGATGGCGGCCCGCGCCAGTGCCGCCTCGTCCGGTGCAGGCGAGCTGGGACGGACCCGGGATTCGGGGAGCACGGGCGTCGAGGTTAGCACCGTCCCCCTGCAGCCGGAGCCGGAGTGCCCCGCCCCGTCGGGGGGCGCTTGGGGCCGCCCGGGGCCGGGGAAGCCCCGTTCGCTTGACTTACGGGGCAGCTCCCTCTAGATGGGCACCCTTTTTCCCTCGCGGCGTTTGGGAGGGGTCGACCCCGGAGTGTCGTTCGATGTCGCACAGGACTTACAGCGCACGGCCCGTTGATGTGAAGCGGGCGTGGCACGTGGTGGACGTGGCCGACAAGGTGCTCGGCCGCGCCGCCAGCCAAATCGCGACCCTACTGAAGGGCAAACACAAGCCCATCTACACGCCCTCCTTGGATACTGGGGACCACGTCATCGTCATCAACGCCGCTCGAGTGAAGGTGACTGGCACCAAGGAGAGCAAAAAGCTCTACTACCGCCACCCCCGCGCCGGCTTTCCGGGTGCGTTGAAGACCACCAACCTCGCGGCTCTCAGGGCACGGCACCCCGAGGACATTGTCCTCAACGCCGTTCGCCGCATGCTGCCGCGCAATGCGCTCGGCCGACAAATGATGACCAAGCTTCGCGTCTACCCCGGGGACACCCACCCCCACGCGGCCCAGAAGCCCGAGCCCCGACAGGTCGAGGCCTAAAGATGCCCATTCACAGCGAGAAGGGGTTTTACGCCACCGGCCGACGCAAGGAGTCGACCGCCCGCGTGTGGCTGAAGGAAGGCACCGGGGTGGTCATCATCAACGACCGGCCCATCGACGAATACTTCGGCCGCGAGACGTCGAAGATGATTCTGCACCAGCCGCTGCAAGTCCTCGAGCAGCTCGGCAAGGTGGACATCACTGTCAACGTGCGCGGAGGCGGGCTTTCCGGCCAGGCCGGCGCCATTCGTCACGGGCTGGCCCGAGCGCTGTGCGAGTTTAACCCGGAGTTCCGTGCCCCTCTGAAGAAGGCCGGGTTCCTCACCCGCGACGCCCGCGTCGTGGAGCGCAAGAAGTACGGGCAGCCCGGCGCGCGGCGCCGCTTCCAGTTCAGCAAGCGCTGATCCACCGCCGTCTCCCCACCCTGGGGGGCCCCTTCCGGCCGGCCCTTCGCTGACCTTCCCCAGAGCCGAGTGCTAGGCTTGAAGGCCGGCCTATCCCGATGGAACTGAACGAAATCCTGCAGATTGCGCTGCGGGGTGGTGCATCCGACATCCACCTCAAGGCCGGCCTGCCGCCGATGTTCCGCGTCGACGGCTCGCTGGTGCCCCTCAAGGACGGCAAGCGGTTGCCACCCGAAGAGGTGGCCCGTATGGCGTTCGGCATCATGAACGAGTACCAGCGCGAGCGCTTCAAATCGAGCAACGAGGTGGACCTCGCCTACGGGGTGCCGGGCCTGGGACGCTTCCGCGTCAATGTGTTTCAGCAGCGCGGGACCGTGGGGGCAGTGCTGCGGGTGATTCCCTTCAAGGTGATGACCATCCGCGACCTGATGCTGCCCCCGGTGCTGGAGAAAATCGCACTCGACGAGCGCGGCTTGGTGCTGGTGACCGGCACCACCGGGTCAGGCAAGAGCACCACGCTGGCGGCGATGATTGACCACATCAACGCCAATGAAACCAACCACATCATGACCATCGAGGACCCCATCGAGTTCCTCATCCGGGACAAGCGCTCCATCGTCAACCAGCGCGAGGTGGGAGTGGACACCATGTCCTTCAGCCAGGCGCTGAAGAGCGCGCTGCGCCAGGACCCGGACGTCATTCTGGTTGGTGAAATGCGGGACCTGGAGACCATCGAGACTGCACTCACCGCTGCCGAAACGGGCCACTTGGTGATGTCGACGTTGCATACCCTCGATGCCACCGAAACCATCAACCGAATTGTCTCGGTTTTTCCGCCCTACCAGCAGAAGCAGGTGCGTCTCCAACTCGGCTCAGTGCTGAAGGCCGTGGTCTCCCAACGCCTCGTCCCGCGGGCCGACGGAAAAGGCCGGGTGGCGGCGGTCGAAGTCCTCAAGGCGACCGCTCGGGTGCGGGAACTGATTGAAGACAAGGACCGCACCAAGGAAATCAACGACGCCATTGCGCAAGGCCACCAGACATACGGCACCCAGACGTTTGACCAGTCGCTGATGCAATTGGTGCGTCAGGGACTCATCACCTACGACGAGGCCTACCGGCAGGCCTCCAATCCGGATGATTTCGCCTTGCGTTTCAGCGGCATCAGCGCCACCGGCGACAGCAAGTGGGACGACTTCGAAGGCCGCACCGACGGCGCGAGCGCACCCGGTTCCATCGCCTACGCCCAGCGCACCGCGCCGACCTCGGGTGCCTCGGCCCCGACGCCAGCGCGGGCACCCCCAGCAGTTCCCCGCCCTCCGCCCCAGCCGCTGCCCACGCCGCCGCGCTCAGCGCCAGCGGCACCCCGCACCGCCACCCCGCAGCCGCAGCCAGCGGCCGGCGCCGACGACGACTTTCAAATCGAGCGCTTTTAGCCGGCAGCCCCGGTCGCAAACGCGCGCCAGCCCGCTCGGCCGGCCCTCCTGAGCGCGCTGCAGGGGCAGGGCCCTTGGAAAGCTGCGTTCCGGGGTATTAGGTTCCCGCCCCTCGATGGGCCGTCTCCTCCTCCTCAGCTTGGCCGCGCTGGCCGCGGGGTGCACCACCTTCGCCGGGACTTCGACGGCGACGCCGACGTTTGCGAGCGACGCCACCAACAACATGCGGCTTGGAAACGAAGCCCTCGCCGACCACCAGTACGGCATGGCGGAGAAGTATTTTGAGTACGTCAAGACGAAGTACCCCTTCATCGACGTTTCCCGCGAGGCGGAAATCCGTCTGGCCGACGTCAGCTTCGACCATGAGTTGTGGACCGAGGCCCGCGACCGCTACACCGCCTTCGTGAAGCTGCATCCCTCCTACTATCGAGTGGACTACTGCGCTTACCGAGCAGCGTTGACGTACTACCGCGACATGCCGAGCAGCTTCTTCATCCTTCCACCGTCCCCGGAACGGGAGCAGACGCAGGTGCACGGCGCTTGGGACTTACTGTCGGCGTTCGTCAAGACCTACCCCAATTCGGTCTACGTCCCGGAAGCGAAAAAGCACGCCGAGGAAGCGCGTCAAAGGCTGGCCCAGCACGAGATGTACGTCGCGGACTTCTATGAAAAGCGTGGCCACCTGGCCGGCGCGGTTGGAAGGCTGGAGACGTTGGTGACGAAATACCCTGGCCAGGACGAGGCCACCATCCTCTTCCGGCTGTATGGCCTGTACATCAAGCTGAGCGACCCGGTGCATGCCCGCGGGGCCCTGGAGCGCATTGTGACTCGGCTGCCGGGAACGCCCGCAGCGCAGCGTGCGCAGGCAATGCTTGGCGGCTGAGGACGGCCGTCCCATTGACCGATGAGTGCGCGGTCACGCTTCGCGCCGGTGGTGGGGCTTCTGGCTGTCACTTTGGCCGCCGCCAGCCTCTTCTGGGCGTTGCCCTCTCTGCTTGGGCTGGCCGGTGGCCCCGCCACCGAGGTGGCCAGTGTCCTTGCCGACGCTGCACGCCCACCGGTGACGCTGGCCATTGCCGGCAGCCAGACGCCGCTCGTCGGACAGTCCCTGCACTTTCAGCGCGTCACCGTCGCCGAGGAGGGCCGCGACCATGCCCGGGCCGTCTCGACGCTGGACTTTGAAGGTACGCTTGGTTCGACTCGCGTCTCTTCGCTGGGGCGGGAGACGACGCGCTTTGCTCGTCACGCCACCGGCTGGCAGCTCGACGGAGGCCTCGCGCCGACGCTGGCCGCGGTGGTGTCTGCCCTCGTCGCTCGGCGACTCGCACTGCAGACTTCCAACGCCGCTGCGCTCGCGGAGCTCCACGCACCCGCCGACCGGGAGCAGGCACTGGCCGAGCCGGGGCTGCGTGCGCTGCTGGCCCATCCCGTGCGCAACACTGCGATTCAGGCCTGGTACGTGCGGTCCGAATCCGGCGAAGTCACCGTCACCGAGGAGGAGGGGCTGCCGCCGCACCTGCATCGACTCCGGCTGGTACCGAGAGCGGCGGCATCTTTGGAATTCGTTTTCGTGGGTTCGCTGCTGTAAGGTCAGTCAAATGCTTCGAAGGGTCGCGGCGCCGTGAGTGGACCCGGGACCGGTGACGTGGCCTACGCGCTGAAGTTTATCTCCGGCAAGTACCAGGGCGGCGAATTCCCGCTTAAGCCGAATAAACAGGTCGTCATCGGGCGGTCCAGCGAGTTGGACATGGTGCTGGTCGAAGACATGGTTTCGCGCAAGCACGCCAAAATCGCTGTGCAGGGCGCCAAAATCACCATCGAGGACCTGGGCAGCACCAACGGCACCTTCGTCAATGGTGAGAAGGTCCGTACCGCGCGCTTGAAGGAAGGCGACCGCATCCTCATCGGGACTTCCATCCTCAAGCTGGTGGTGGCGGGCGCCGAAAGCACCCAGCTGAGCGACGCTGCGGTGAAGCACAACCTGGAAGCGGCGGCTCAGGCACAGGCAGCGAAGACCAAGACGTCGTCGATGAGCGGGAAAATCGAGGACATCCCGCTGCCTGACCTGCTCCAGCTCTTCCATACCTCCAAGAAGAACGGCGTGCTGGTGGTAACCGGTGCGCACGAGGCCCGCATCTACCTGCGCCAGGGGCGCGTCTACTACGCAGTCATCGGTGGCCGGCACGAGCTCGGGCCTCAGAAGAGCTTCAACCGCATCATCACCTGGGAGGAGGGCGACTTCGAACTGCGTCCGGCGGAGTCCGATGAGTTCATGGTCGAGCTCGACCACTCCACCGAAGCGCTCCTGATGGACGCTCTCCGCCTGATGGACGAGTACAAGCGAATCGCCAGGGACCTCCCGGCGCCCGACCATCAGCTGGTCCTCTGCCGCCCGCTGAACAAGCCGCTGCGCGAGCTGACGCCGCGGGAGCTGGACATCCTCCAGCTGGTCTACAACCACGGCACCCTGCAGGATATGTGCGACCACTCGCTCATCGACGACGTGGAGATTGCACAGGGCGTGCTGGACTTGCTGCGCAAGGACTACATCCGAGGAAACTGATGACTGACGTGCCGAGGCCGCAGCGGCTGACGGAGTTCAGCCACTGCGCCGGTTGAGCCGCCAAGCTCCGACCGGCGGATTTGGCGCAGGTCCTGCGCCATTTGAAGACCAGAAAGGATGCGCGGGCGCTGGTGGGGTTTGCCACGCACGACGACGCCGCGGTGTACAAACTGTCCGCCACCCAGGCGGTGGTCTCGACGGCTGACTTCTTTCCTCCGGTCGTCGACGACCCGTTTGCCTTCGGACAAATTGCCGCCGCCAACGCCCTCTCCGACATTTGGGCGATGGGCGCCCGTCCGCTGTTCGCGCTCAACCTGGTGGCGTTCCCCACCAAAGTCCTCGGGCTCAAGGTGCTTCAGGCCATTCTCGAAGGTGGACAAGACAAGGCGGACGAGGCCGGCATCCCCGTCCTCGGAGGCCACTCGGTCGACGACCCGGAACCGAAATACGGAATGGCGGTGACCGGCGTGGTCCATCCCCGTCGCATCCTCACCAACGCCGGCGGCCGCCCGGGAGACGTGCTGCTGTTGACCAAGCCGCTGGGTTCGGGCGTTGCCACCACCGCCATTAAGCGCGGGGCGGCCAACGCCGAACTGACCCGACGCGTGACCGCGCTGATGAGCGAGCTCAACCGCCGCGCTGGAGAGGTATTCGCCTCCCGGCGCTTCAGTGTGCATGCCCTGACCGACGTCACGGGCTTTGGGCTGCTCGGCCATTTGTGTGAGATGGCCTTTGCCGGACGGGTGCGTGCCCGGCTGCGCCTCTCGCACATCCCCATCCTGGAGGGGGTGCCCGCCTTGGCGGCGCAGGGGGTGGTTCCGGCTGGCTCCATCGCCAACCTCGAGCATTTTGGAGCAGCGGTGCGCTTCCCGACGGGGCTCCCACGCGACGTCCAGCTGGTGCTCTCGGACGCACAGACCAACGGTGGCCTCCTCGCCGCCGTCCCCGCCAGTGAGGCGCTCCGGGCGGAACGCGCGCTTCGACGGGCGGGCATCGACGCCGCCCACGTCGGCGAACTGGTGCGCGGTCGTCCCGGCGTCGACGTGGTCGAATAGCGCACAACTGGGCACCGGCCACTGCTCGGCGTAGCATCGGACTTGGAATGACTGCGCCCCTCGCGCTTGCCGCGCTTCTGCTGGCTGCCGCACCGGTGGGCGCAGACGGCCCCCTGGAACGCCCTCCCCGAATTGTCCTTGACCCGGGGCACGGAGGCGCCCAAGAGGGTGCGCTCGGTCCGGACGGCCTCTTCGAGAAGTCGCTGGCGCTGGACCTCGCGCTGCGGCTGAAAGCAGAGCTGGAGCGCTCCGGAGCAGAGGTGTTGCTCACCCGGGAGCAGGACGTCCTCTTGCCACTGGCCGAGCGGGTGGGCTTCGCCAACCACGCCCGCCCCGACCTGTTCCTGTCGCTGCACGCCAACTCCATGCCCACCCGGAAGCTGCGGGCCCGGGTGGAAGGCATCCAGACGTTCTTCCTCTCCGCCAGTGCCTCGGGCGAGGACGCACTGCGGACGGCCAGTCAGGAAAATGCGGGCGCCGGAACGTCCGGCGCATCTGCAGCGCAGCGGGACACGCTTGCCTTCATCCTTGCCGACTTGCAGCGCGGCGAAGCGCACGCCGACAGCGCGCGGCTTGCCTATGCACTTCACCGCCGGCTGCTGGCCGGCACTGGGGCGGCGGACCTCGGCGTGCAACAGGCGCCGTTTTACGTGCTGATGGGAGTGGAGGCTCCCGCCGTGCTGGTCGAAGTCGGCTTCATCTCGCACCCCAACGAGGGCCGCAGGCTGAACGACCCGAACTACCGGGCCCGTCTGGTGACCGCCCTCTCCGAGGGCATCCACGCCTTCCTGACCGAGGTGGAGGCCCGCGACCGGACCCCGGCCGCCCCCTCCGCCAGCCGCTAACCGGGCTCCTCAAGTCTGCTATGGCAGTCGCTGCACTTCTTCGTCTCCTGCAGAGAGGACTGCCATGCGGTCGTTCAACCGGGGCCCCCTGGAGCTCCGCCCAGTGCAGTTGGTTGCCGGAGTGGCGCGCTACGCCGAGGGCTCGGCTGAAGTCCGCGTCGGCAATACCCTGGTTCGCATCACCTGCTCGGTGGAGGAGCGCGTTCCCCCTCACTTGCTGGGCAAGAATTCGGGCTGGGTGACTGCCGAGTACGGGATGCTGCCTCGTGCCACCCATTCGCGCAGCGCGCGTGAAGCGGCCAAGGGAAAGCAAACCGGCAGGACGCAGGAAATCCAGCGCCTCATCGGCCGTGCCCTGCGCGCTTCCGTCGACTTGTCCCAGCTCGGCCCAAGGACGTTCACCTTGGACTGTGACGTGCTTGAGGCGGACGGCGGCACGCGCTGTGCCTCCATCACCGGTGCCTACGTCGCTCTGGTGCAGGCGCTGCAAGCGCTGAAAAAGAATGGAACACTCAGCCAGCTGCCGGCGGTGCTACCGGTGGCCGCCATCTCGGTCGGCGTGGTGAGCGGCGCGGTGGTGGTCGACCTCGACTACGAGGAGGACTCCAGTGCCGAAGTGGACATGAATGTTGTGGCCACGGCCGACGGCCGTCTGGTGGAGGTGCAGGGCACTGCCGAGCACGGCGCCTTCGCCCGGGCCCAACTCGATGCCATGGTGGACGCAGGTCTGGCTGGCGTCGCTCAGCTGGTCGCCCGACAGAGGCAGGCTTTGGGGTGAGGCCGCCGCTCCTCTTCGCCACCACCAACCCAGGGAAGCTTCGTGAGCTGCGGGCGCTGGCCGGCGGCCTGGAGGTCCTCTCACCCTCGGACGTCGCTCCGCTTCCGGCCGTCGATGAGACCGAGTCCACCCTCGAGGGGAACGCGCGCAAGAAAGCCCTGGCCTGGGCGAAGGCCTCCTCGCTGGTGTCGCTGGCGGATGACTCAGGCCTCTTCGTCGATGCCCTCCAGGGCCGACCGGGGTTGCACTCGGCGCGGTACGCCCCGGGAGACGACGCCGCGCGCCTCACGCGGCTCCTCGAGGAACTCCGGGACGTACCAGAGGCCGCCCGCACCGCGGCCTTTCGCTGTGCGCTGTGTCTCGCCGCCCCCTCCGGACAATGGGTGGTGGAGACTGCCAGCTGCCCAGGCATCATCACCCGAGAGCCGCGGGGCACGGGCGGATTTGGATATGACCCCGTCCTGCTGATTCCGGAACTCCAGCGCACCCTGGCCGAGCTGTCGCTCGAGGAAAAGGGCCGCATCTCCCACCGCGCTCGGGCCTTCGCGCAGCTCCGGCCTTGGCTGCTGGCCTACCGCACGGGGAACTGGCCTGGCTGAGAGGCCAAGCCCTCGAGGGTTAGCCGCCGGGGGCGCCGGAGTGCTAGGCGCCTCTGGTGCCCGCTCCTCCAAACCCATCCGGTGAGCTGTTGGAAGCGCCTACCGGGTCGCCTCAAAGGCGACCATCCCTCTGGCGGCATCCCCTCGTCCGCCTGGTGTTGGGCGCCCTCGCTGGGCTGTTGGTGGTGAGCCTGGCCGTCGTCTACCTGCGCATCTCACGCCAGCGCTTCATGCAAGACGTCCTGTCAGCACGCCCGGGGCCGTTGCTCTTCTCGGTGGCGGGCGGCTTTGTGTTGATGGGACTTCAATCCCTGCGCTGGTGGACGGTCATGCGCCCGGTGCTTCCTGGGCTGCGCTATGGGGATGCCTACCGCGCCATCCTGGTGGGCTTCTTTTTCAACATGCTTCTGCCGCTGCGCGGGGGGGACTTGCTTCGGGTGCAGTACCTGGGTCGGCGAACCGGGGTGAGCCGGGCGAAGCTGCTCGGCAACGAAGTGGTGGACCATTTCAGCGACCGATGGGGCTGGGTGGCAACCTTCCCAATCGTCTGCCTGGTCAGCCTCTTGCTTCCGGCGCATGAACGGCCTCCGGTGTGGCTTTACCGTGCGCTTGGCCTCATGGCCTGCGTTGTCTTTGCGGTTGCAACGGCGGTGGTCGCCATGCGCAGCCGCCGCTGGCGTCGCGACGCGCAGGGTCAGCCCTGGGGACCGGCGTGGCTCAGGAACCTCCGCGAGGGGTTTGCTGCCGCGGACTGGAGACGCCTACTCGTCGTCGAAACGCTGCTCGCGCCACTGCCATGGCTTTGGGAGACGCTCGTCATCCTTGTCGCGAGCCGCGCCGTGGATTTGGCACTGAGCCCGATGCAGGCCTACGGCGCGCTCACCGCCTGGAACCTCGCCACCATCATCCCCAGCCCTGGCAACGCCGGCTCATTTGAGGCGAGCGGCACATTGGCCTTGGGTTGGCTTGGCGTAAACGCCGACGCGGCGCTGGCCTTCGTGTTTCTGTACCACCTGACCCAAGTCCTCCCCGGAATGGTGGCGGCGGCAGTCCTGCTGGCGGCTGAGGGCGAGACTTTTTTCGGTAGCAGTAGCGTGTTTCGACGCCTTGCTGAACCGGCTTCACGAGGACCATCCCCTTGAGATTGCGGGCCGTTACGCGGGCACTGGCCTCTCCGTGAGGGGGTGTGTACTCTCTCTGCGGAGGTAGTATTACATCAGGGGCGGAAGCTGACATGGGGCGGACTGTGAGTGAGGAGCTGGATTTGACAGGGCTCGACGCTGGACGCGTCTTCCTGCCTGGAGAACCTGCCTCGGCCGGCGATGTCCCGCTGCAACTGCGTCTGCTGCCGAGTGAAGTGCGGGCCCTCGTCCATGGAGCGCGCCTGTTGGGGGTAACAGTTTCACGCCTCGTCTCCTGGGCCGGCTCGGTCAATCCCGACGAAACGGCCCTGCCGCGCTGGCACCGCCCCTTTGTGGACGACCGGCAGCTGGTGCGGCTCTGCCTGATGCTTGAGCCTGGCAGCCTCAAGGTTTCCACGGTGCTGGCCCAGCGTTTTGACATCGAGGTGGAGACTTACCTGACGGCCCGCACCTTTGAGTGGCTGCGCCGGATTCGCACGCGCCACCCGGAGGACAAGCGCTGGGAGCGGCTCCTGGTGCCTGCGGCCCGCACCGGCTGGCGAATCGGCATGCGCAACAGCTCGGGCCTGCATCTCGCCTGACTCCGGCGGCGCTTTCGTCTTCCTCTCGGGCCCCCCTGGGCTGGTTTCTACCGTCTGTACCGGCTTTTCGCTGCCTGGTTAAGAGTCCGGCATCCTTTGCCAGGGAGGACTCTGATGGCCCGCTTCCCCCGCGTTTTGGCGTTCTGTGTGCCGTTGGCACTCGTGCTGCTGGTGGGCGCGGTGGTGCTTGGCCAACCCTCCACGCCAGCCATCGGCCCGGCGCAGGAGAAGGGGAAGTTGATGCTCACCATCTTCTTGCGACACGACCAGTCCAAGACGCTGGCTCAGCTCGAGCGGGACCTCGACGCGAGTGGCTTCTGGCAGAAGTTTCCGCCGGCGGGTGTGGAAGTCGTCTCCTGGTACGTGATGATGGGCATCGGCCAAGTGGTGACGTTGCGCTTTCCGGCGGAGAAGCTGCGCGAGGTGAACCTGGCGATTGAGCAAAGCGCCTGGGGCGCCTACCGCACCGAGTTCTACCCGACGTACGACTATCGCGCCCTTGCCGAAGCGCAACGGAATCAGGCGCACAAGTAAGGCCGGGCGGCGGGGTACTCTCCATTTCTGAAAGCAGTGGAGGAGGTCCCGCTTGCCCGAGAGCGCCTGATGGGAGCCGTAAGCCGCCTGGCATTTCCCACGCGCCGTCCTTCGGGACGTCTCACCTCGGGGGACGTGGACCCAAATGCGATTCTCGGCCAGCGCGCGTTGGTGCAGTAAGCCATCGCAATTTGATTTGCGCTCTGTACTTGACCCAGCCCAACCCCTCGTGTTCACTGCGCGGCCGACTCGGGGCGTAGCGCAGCCTGGTAGCGCACCTGCCTTGGGCGCAGGGGGTCGGAGGTTCAAATCCTCTCGCCCCGACTCCTCCTTCGAATTGTGAGTTCCCTCGAGCCCACCCGATGGAAATGGTCCCCCGCGTTGGCCGCGCGCGAGCTGGCTTTGAGCCATTCCGCGGCGGCAGGGGCCGACTCGACCGTGGGGGTCGTTTGAACAACGCGCGCACCCTGGCGAGCCTGGTGGTGTGCCTGATTGGCACAGGCGCGCTGGCCGATGCGCAGCACACCATTGGCCCGAGCTACCAGCTGACCGTCATCAACACCAAACAGGGCAACCAGTCGCTGGTGCAGGCTCCCGGCATCAGCTACGCCGCGACGCTGGGCAGCGAGTGGGGATTTCAGGCCAATTTTACTGGCTACTTCCCGGTGTCGGCCTACCAAAACCAGATGCACGTCGACATCTCCACCGTGTACAGCAGCGCCTGGGGCATCGACGCCGTCTTTGCCGCCATGCGCCGTTTCTGTTTCCTTGCCGGCATTCAACTCGACGTCGGGCTGGGGCCTCACTTCGACGGCTTGGTGATGAAGGGAAACCGCTACACAAACAATGGCTACACGGACTTCAACAGTTTCACTGCTGGTCTAGGAATGAATGCATTACTCAGATGGCGGGTTGGCAGTGGGCCGGTTACTCTGGCTGCCTTTGGGAGCGGAGCCGTCGACTTTCTCGATTTGCTTCATGGAGGCGACCTATCCGTGGGGTATGCCTTGACGCTCGGTGCGCTGGTGGGGGTCGACCTCTGATGCTGCGCAAGGCCTTGCTCCTGCTGCTGACGGCCCTCGGCATTGGCTGTCTTGGCCCGTACCAAATTATTGGACAGGAGTTGGACCCGACGGTGAGCCTCGGGGACCAGCCGACGTGGATTCAGGCGACGCCACAGCAGACGACGCTGATTGTGTTCGCTGCGCCAGATGGAGGGCTTTCGGCGCCCTTCACCCTAACGACCATCGCGAACGACCAGTCGACCGTCATCTATACCGGGACCTACTCTGCAACCGCCACCCAGGTCACCCTCAACAGCACACTGAAGTACGTCCTCACCAACCAAAACAATCTCCCGGTGACTTCCCGGATTGGCGCCCAGCGGTTCAACGTCGACGCCGGAGCCACCTACACCAGCACCCTCGATGGTGGCGTCCTCACCCTCACCGGGACGCCCTCCCTCGGAAGTTTCGTTCCCTTTGCCGAGGCCCTGGCCAACCTCCAGGCGACCACTCAGTCCGAGGCCGAGTGCCTGCTGCGCGTCTATGACCTCACCTGCATCAGTTCTGAGACGCGCATTCTCGACTTCAACGGCCCATCCATCATCCAATACACCACGCCCGCCAACTTCAATGGCGTGCTCAGCGGTTCCGTCAACATCAGTGTCGAGAGTCTCTTCAATCCAAACGTCGACCTCACCTACCAGAATTACAGCGACTTCTCCGGTTTCGTGATTGATGGGCAGAATTACACGAATACAGACCTCTCCGGGAACGGCTACCTTTCGCGCAACATCGCCTTCAGCATGACCGGCCCATCCGCGGACGGAGGAGCTCCCATCAGCATCATCAGCGGCGTCGTCGGGTACGGGAACGCCGATGGGAGTCCACCGAGCCTCATCATCACCACCGGCACACCCTCAGCGGGGTACTACCAGCTCAGCATCGATGGAGGCGCATCCTTCCTCGTCGCCTACGACGTCCTCTTCGACATGGACGTCACGGCGTGTGTCTCGACGCCGCACTAAGCGGTGCTGCAAAAGCGCGGGGCTATAGCCCTCCGCCCCCACCCGGACGCCGTCCCCAGACGAAGCTCGCGCGGAGGTATTCCCGGTTGAGACGGGCGATGTTGCCGAGACTGATGCCCTTCGGACAGACCGCTTCGCACTCGCCGTGATTGGTGCAGCTGCCGAAGCCCTCGGCGTCCATCTGCGCGACCATTCTTCGTACGCGGTCGGTTCGTTCGGGCTTGCCCTGAGGGAGCAGCGCTAGCTGGGACACCTTGGCCGCCGTAAACAGCATTGCCGAAGCGTTGGGACATGCGGCGACGCATGCGCCGCACCCAATGCATGCCGCCGCATCCATCGCGAGGTCGGCCTTCTCCCTGGAGACGGGAACGCAGTTGGCGTCCTGGGCGCCACCGATGGCTGCAGAGATGAAGCCGCCGGAGGCAATGATGCGGTCGAAGGCGCTTCGGTTGACGATGAGGTCCTTCACCACTGGGAAGGCATTCGCTCGGAAGGGCTCCAAAGTCAGGAAATCACCGTCGCGGAAGCTGCGCATGTGGAGCTGGCAGGCAGTGGTGCGCCGCTGTGGCCCGTGCGCGTTTCCATTAATCACCACTCCGCATTGGCCGCAGATTCCCTCCCGGCAGTCGTGGTCGAAGGCGATTGGTTCCTCGCCCTTGGTGATGAGCCGCTCGTTCACCACGTCGAGCATCTCCAGAAATGACATGTCTGGGCTGATGTCCGGCGCCTGATAGGTGACGAACCGCCCCGGGTCCCGGGCGTCCTTCTGGCGCCAGACGTTGAGGGTCAGATTCATTCGTCGACTCGGTCGCTCCAACGTGGACGAACGCGGAACCGCAAGACCCTACATCTCCCGGGACTTGGCCGCACTCCAAAAGCTGAAAAGGGCGCCGTCGTCAGCTAATCGAGCGCCGGAGTCTTCGGGCCGTTCCTGAGCGCATATTCTTGCCCGAGCTCGTGTCCGCCGTTCGCCCGAATTTAGGTGCTTCCGGCTGATTTGGGACTTTCCCGGTGGCAGCCGAGGTGGCAATGGGCGCTTCACCGACGGGAGACGCTTCTACTTATAGCTCCTCACTGAGAGGTGCACATTTTCAAACATCAACGGCTCGACGTTGCGGACCGGCGCTTTTCCTTCGCCCAGGTACTGCCAGGCCGCTACGTGACAGAAGTGCTCGTCGTCACGCAACGCCTCCCCGTCGGGCGTTTGGTATTCCTCACGGAAATGTGCACCGCAGGACTCGCGACGCTCCAGCGCGTCCAGACACATCAGCTCGCCCAGCTCGAGGAAGTCCGCGACCCGTCCTGCCAACTCGAGGGACTGGTTGAGTGACTCCCCGCTGCCCACCACCTTGACGTTCTTCCAGAAGGCTTCCCGCAGCTCCGGAATCAGTTGGAGTGCCTTCTTGAGACCGGCTTCGTTTCTCGTCATTCCGCAGTACTCCCACATCACCTTGCCAAGCTCTCGGTGGAAGTGGGTGGGGCTTTGGCTGCCCTTCACTTCGAGCAAGCGCTGGGTGCGCAGCGCCACCGCCCTCTCTGTCTCCTTCACCGCGGGGTGGTCCAAGGAAACCGGAGCGTGCTTGGCGGAAGCCAGATAGTTGCTGATGGTGTAGGGGATAATGAAGTAGCCATCGGCCAAGCCTTGCATCAGGGCGCTCGCACCGAGCCGGTTGGCGCCGTGGTCGCTGAAGTTGGCCTCTCCCAGGACGTGGAGCCCGGGGAGGGTGGACATCAGGTTGTAGTCCACCCACAGGCCGCCCATCGTGTAGTGAGTCGCCGGATAGATGCGCATCGGCACTCGGTAGGGGTCCTCGGCGGTGATGCGGTTGTACATCTCGAAGAGATTCCCGTACCGCTCCTCGATGGTTTCGCGGCCGAGCCGCCGAATGGCATCGGCGAAATCGAGATAGACGCCCTTACCGCCCGGGCCCACCCCTCGGCCCTCGTCGCAAACGCGCTTGGCCGCCCGCGAGGCGATATCCCGAGGGGCAAGGTTCCCGAAGCTTGGGTACATGCGTTCCAGGTAGTAATCGCGCTCGGCTTCGGGGATGTCGCCCGGCGCCCGCCTGTCGGCGGCCTTCGTCGGCACCCAGATGCGTCCGTCGTTCCGCAAGCTCTCACTCATCAGTGTGAGTTTGGACTGGTAGTCACCAGTCACCGGAATGCAGGTGGGATGGATTTGGGTGAAGCAAGGGTTTCCGAAGGCGGCCCCTCTCTTGTAAGCACGCCAGATGGCGGTCGCGTTGCAGCCCTTTGCATACGTGGCCAGATAGAAGACGTTCCCGTAACCACCGGTGGCCAGGCACACCGCGTCGCCAATGTGCGATTCGACCTCGCCGGTCACCAGGTCCCTGGTGACAATTCCCCGCGCGTGCCCGTCGATGAGGATGATGTCCTGCATCTCGTGGCGGACGAACATTTCTACTTTGCCGGCCCTCACCTGCCGCTCCAGCGCCTGGTAGGCACCAAGGAGAAGCTGCTGACCAGTCTGTCCTCGGGCGTAGAAGGTGCGCGAAACCTGAGCGCCGCCGAAGCTGCGGTTGTCCAGTAGGCCGCCGTATTCGCGGGCAAAGGGAACGCCCACTGCCACACACTGGTCGATGATGTTTCCGGACACCTGGGCCAGCCGGAAGACGTTCGCCTCGCGCGACCGGAAATCTCCGCCCTTCACCGTGTCGTAGAAGAGTCGGTACACACTGTCGCCGTCGTTTTGGTAATTCTTGGCGGCGTTGATGCCACCCTGGGCGGCGATGGAATGCGCGCGCCGGGGGCTGTCCTGGTAGCAGAACGACTTGACGTTGTAGCCGAGCTCGCCAAGGGATGCTGCAGCGCCGGCGCCCGCCAACCCGCTGCCGACCACAACGATGGTGAATTTCCGCTTGTTGGCTGGGTTCACCAGCTTCATCTCCAGCCGGTAGCGTTCCCACTTTTTGTCGAGGGGGCCCTCGGGAATTTTCGAGCGCAGGTCCATGTGCCCTTCAGCGAACCCAGCCGGCCAGCACAGCGACCGGGAAGGAAAGGTTTCCAACCACCACCAGGGCCGCCAAGCCGACACACACCACGTTGCGCAGCCGGTTGTAGCGCGGATGGTTGAGCCCAAGCGTCTGAAACAGGCTCCACGAGCCGTGAAAAAGGTGAAGCGCGAGGGCCAGCGTCGCCACAATGTACAGCACGGCCACCGGCATCACCTGAAAGCCGGTGACGACGTTGTGGTAGACGTCCCCTGGGATGAAGTCCGGGTGGACATCGCCGGTGGTGAAGTGCAGCAGGTGGAAGATGATGAAGGCGAGAAGAAAGACGCCACTCCACCGCATGCTCCTCGAAGCGTAGGTGGATTCGCGGGCACTCCACTGGCGGTAGCCCACGTGGCGGGCGCGCCGGTTGACCAGGGTCAGCGACGTCATCGCCCAGATGTGGAGCACGACGGCGGCCAGCAGCACCGCGCGCGAAATCCAGATGCCGGCCCCATGCAAAAACGTATGGAGGAAGAGGCCATAGGCGTTGATGGCCTCGGCACCGGCATACAGCTGGAGATTGCCGAGCATGTGGACAATCACGAAGCCGAAGAGAATCAGCCCGGTGACTGCCATCACCACCTTCTTGCCAACCGTGGCAGCGAGAAAGGACTCCGTCTGGCTTGCGGCGGGCTCCTTGCTCATCGCTGCAGCGGTGGGCATAGGCGAACCTCCTCAGGTACAGGTGGGTTAACCCCAAAGGCAGCCGAGGCGCACCTGCCGCGCCAGGACCTTGTGAAGCTCGCCTCATGGAAACGAGTGGGGGCCCATGAGACTCCGCCACCAGCGGGAGGGGCAAGCAGAAAGAGAACGAAACGGTGGCTTCCCCCGTACCCTCCCGAGGGAAGCGGTCGGCCGGGGTAGGCGTCGACGCCGCGCGGGATGCTCCGTGCCGAGAGGCTGCCGCCAGAGGTCCCAGTCCCACCCCCCAAAAAAACAAGAAACCGCGCGAGGGGCCGAAGTGGCGCCCCTCGCGCGGCCTGAACTGCAGCGCGAACCGGCTACTGGTCGCAGTGGTCGAAGTGGAAGAGGTCCACCAAGTCCCCGATGGCGGGGCTATTCACTGGCACGTAGGGGTCGTCACACGTCACCGGGTTCGGGAAGTTGTCGCGGCTGCGATGGGTCAACGGCTTCAGGTCCCAGTTGTATTCGACGAACTTAATCGGCGACACGTGGTCGGTATAGGTATGGGAAATGTGGCCGCCGGTCGAATATGGCGAGACGACAATCATCGGAGTGCGCGTGCCGTCGCCAAAGTAATCGAGTTGCTGAACGTAACCCGAGTCATAGTAGCCGCCGCCCTCATCGAAGGTAATGAAGATGGCCGTCTCCTTCCACAGCTTCGGGTGGGCCTTCACCAGGTCGACAATCTTCTTTGCGAACCCCTCGAAGAGGTTGAGCTTCGATGAGGCGGGGTGCCCGTCCACAAACCCGCTGGGCTTCACGAAGGAAACGGCGGGCAAGTAGTCATTGTCGATGTCATTGTATAGGTCAGTCGTGTCCAGCAGGTGCGTGGTGCGGACCGCGTCGTTGGTCATGATGGACGTTGAGTACTGCTCGAAGTTGCAGATGTTGCAGTACGCGTCCTGCGGAAGAAGGTCATAGGGGTCGGTCAAGTAGACGTTCCACTGGTCCCCGAAGTAAGCCCAAGAGATGTTCTTCTCTAGGAGCGCGTCTCCAATGGTGCGTAGAGAGGACGGCGGGATGGTGAACACGTAGTTGTTGTTGTTGGTGTCGGTGTAGGCGTTGGAGCCGTCGCCGAAGTAGCCAGGATTGTAATTGTTGAGGAGGTAATAGTGGCCCTTCTCGCAGTTGGCATTCACCTGGATGGAGTCCAAATAGTCCCGCACTGACTTGACCCCCGGCTGAGACCTGTCCGAGCAGTCGCTGTAGGTTCCGCCTCCGTAGGCTGGCATCGCGCTGTACCCGTTGCCGCCGTAGCCGTCCTCGGTGTACCAGTTGTTGTTGTTATTGCTGGTGATGGTGGTCGAGGTCACCGGTTGCGGGTCAGGGTTTTCGATTTCCGCAACAACGCCCTGGTTACCGCAGTTGGTGGCAGTCGAACCACCCGAGGGGCACAGGCTCGAGGAGTAGACGTTCTCGTTATTGGGTGGAACGGCGGGATTTCCATTGCCGTCGCTGAACCAGATAGCGTCTCCGGTGCCCATCATGACGTGGTTCGCGCCGGTGCCTCCGTAGACTGCCTGGTGGTAGTTGTCGCTCATCGAATAGGTGTCGGCGAGGTACTTGAGGTACGGGGCATCGCCTTGCTGCATGTTGTAGAAGCCGAGCGCGGTACTGCCCTCGCCGGTCGCATAGTCGTCGAAGGGCGCTCCAGAGTTATATTGGGATTGAGTCAAGCCGTTGTTTCCAGCGCCGATGGTGACCTCGACCCACGCAAAGAGGCGGCCGTCACAACCCGCGGGGTCTTGGTTCGTGGACCGCTTCGCATCACAGTCCAACTGCTGGCGCATCTGGTAGAAGCGGTGCACTGGGCTCGAGGCATACGAGTCGTACGGCACCCCGGGAGTGAGCTGGTAGGGCCCTGGAGGAAGGGTGTCGAAGGTCTTTCCGAGGTAGTCAATGCGAGTGTCAGGCCCGTACTTCGGTAGGCCCGTGCCACCCGTCGTCAAAAACACGTAGTAGTCGTTTGGCAGCCCGTTCTCCACCGCCATTGCTTCGGCAATCGATGAAATGTACGGCTTGGTCGGGGCTCCTCCGGTGAGCACCGGCGGGAGAATCTTGTATGCACCATCCTTGTCGGGGGCATTCAGGAAGGGGTCAGGTGCGACGTCGGTGCCTTGATACTGAACAGCCTTTTTGTAGTTGGGCCCGGGAGTTCCATCAGCGTTGACGATGCCCTCCGAGAGCAGGTTGTGAATGGAGTCATGAGACTTGGGGACGTAGGTCGCAAAAATGTGATCGAAGGTCCTGTTCTCGCCGATGATGACGATGACGTGCTTGATGGGCGTGCGGGTTTCTTTTTCTCGATGGTGGTCGTCGCGCGCCTCGTCAGCTCGCGCAAATCCGACCAGTTGCCCGCTCAGAAAGAGCGGGATGGCCAGTCCGACGCTGAGGATGTTCTTCCATTTTTGCAGTGTGCGTTTCGACGCCATGTGTCCTCCCTTTTTTGCCGAGTCCGTCTCTGCGCTTCGGCAGCGGCCTCATACGGGCGCGTGGTGGCGGAGCTGGTTCGCGCAGAAGGAGGTGCTGTGACCTTTCGGAATCGCCCTTTGGCGTTCGGCCTTTCCGCGTCGTCACAGAGGTGTGGCTTAGGCCAGCCCTTGCGCCTCAACAGTCCGCTCACTAGGCGCTAAACGACCTTCAGAGCGGAGTCCCGACGCTCGGCCTCTTAGAGCTGTCGACTCGGCGCGTCGCCCGGACCATGCTGCGGCCGTCTGCGTAGAAAACCGTTCGGTCGGCAATCTTGCGACCGGGGAGGACCGTGTGCCCGATGAGGGACAGACGCCGGAGGCGGCACTGGAACGAGGCCTGGTTCGCATGCAGGCGGCCCTGGCTGCTGCGACGACGAGAGGAGCGCCAGCCGCTTCGCCGAATTCGTCGGCGCGGGTCGCCCTCCGATGGGGAGCGCTGCTTCTGGGGCTCTCCGCGGCCAGTCTCGGTGCGCTGGTCACACTGGGAGCGTGGCCCTTCGTCGGGCCAGCGGCCGCCTTCGCCGTCGGTGGAGCGGTGCTGTTCGGCCGCGCTTGGACGCGCCGCCGCTCCGCCCAGCCATACGGGCTGCCCCACATCGGGATGGGTGCCACCGTCTCCGCGAGTGCGCTGGTCGAGCCTGGCGCCATCGTTGGAATGGGCGCCACCGTCGGAGAGGGTGCTGTCATCCGCTCGGGAGCTGTGGTGGGCATGGGCTCTACCGTGGGTGGAAACGCCGTCCTCGACACCGGTGCCAGGCTTTCCTGGGGGGCAACCCTGTGTGAGGGGGCAAGCCTCGGCCCCAACGCAATTGTCGGCATGGGCGCGACCGTCGGGGAGGGTGTTCAGGTCCCGGCCGGCACGCGTCTGCATATGGGGGCGACGGTCACTGCCGGCTGGCTTCGCCAGCGCCTGCCCGGGGTACCCCTCTCGCCGGCCGCGTCGACCATGCGCGACGCGGTGCAGGAGCGCGCCAACGCCGCGTGCGATTCGGCTGGCCTCCGAGCTGCGCACGGCGTCCGCGCCGGTGCGCTCTTTTCTCGGGGCATCCGAGGGTACCATCGCGGCGCTTCGGCACACCTGTCAGGACCTGTTTGAGCGCGAACGGGCCGTGCTCGCAGAGCTGGCGCCCTCCGCGCTCAGTCGACTGGATTCCGAAAAGAGGGAACTCGAGGCCCGACTCATTGACGCCACCGACGAGCGTCTGCGTACCTCACTCACTGGCGCGGCGGCGGCCATCGACGAGCGGCGCAGACAGCAGGAGCTTCTGCGATTGAGCGCCGACCGTCTGCAAGCGGAACGGATGCGCCTTGTCTACACGCTCGAAGGGCTCGCCGCGCAATTTGTTCGGCTTCGTACGGCGGGGGCAGAAGCTGGACGCGCTCCGACCGCTGAGTTGGAACAGGGCGTCCGGGACCTGGGAGCCGAACTCGATGCCATTGCGGATGCCCTTGAGGCGGAGTCCCAGGACGTCTCTACCGGCCCGAAGCGCGTCCGCGGCTAGGCGAGGCCCTGGCTGCAGGCCTCGCACCGCCACATCCCTCGGTTGCTGGCGGCCGCAGAGGACGCCTTCTCCGCCCGAAGAGCAGCGCAGCCGCCAGGAGAAAGGCGGCGCCGGCGCCCTGCCGTTGGCCCGTGATGCTGAAGCAGCCGTAGCTGGGCGGAGGCGCAGCGCCTGCACCCGGGTCGTTGGGGTCTAGGCCTTGCTTCAAGTACTCAATGTAGGGGCTGTTTTCCGCTTCGAGGGCTGCGAGCGCGCCGTCGAGGGAAGGGATGCTGCAGCAGACGAGGCCCACGGCGCGCATGGCTTCACCAAAGGGCGTCGTCACGGTGCCGTACCCAGTGATGCCGTTGGCGTGACAAATGGCACAGGCCGGCGTGTAGGAAAGGCTGAGCTGGCTCTGAATCTCAGCGGGGTAACTCGCAGAGGCGAAAGCCGACATTGGTGCCAGCAGCCCAAGTACGGAGGACAGGAGGGCCACTCTCAAAGACGCGCCTCTCATAGGAAGGTGTGGAGCTGGATGAGGAAGGAATAGGTATTGGTCCAACCCTGCGTCGTCGGCTGGTAGCGATAGACGCCGTCGAGGCGAATGTCGGTGTGGGGTAGGCAGAACCAATCGATGGTCATCCACGTCCCAAGCCCTGCGCCGTGTATGCCAGCCGTGTTGAGGGTCTCGATCGCAGGGGCGAAGTGAAGCCCTTGAATAGGCTCATAGTCCACCTGAAGCCAAGTGGCAGCGTTGGGCTGGACGACGCCGCTTCCCAAGGTGTTGTTGATGAAGACGTCACCTTCCAGCATGAAGACCACCGGCTCCACCGGAGCCCACCGCGAGAAGGCGCCATACACCTGGTGCAGCGCCGGACTCGGCGAGGAGGTGGTGAGGTCGGCGCGCGTGACTTCGGCACTCACTCCGACGGTGGCGCGCTCGGCCACCGGGACTTCGACCAACCCTGAGAAGCCCCGCTGCCGGTAACCGTCCGGACTGATGTTGAGGTTGCCGAGGATAGCAAGGACCTCCGTGCGCACATGTCCATTGTCGAAGGACACCGAGAGCCCGCTTTGCTGGGAGTAGTTGATGTCGGTCTGCGTGTTGTTGCGCACCCAGGAGGTGTGCTCCACGTTTCGCAGTCCAAAGGGTAAATTGATTCGGCCCAGCCGGATGAGGAGGCTGTCATCCAGCTGCAGGCCCACCCAATAGTCCCGAGATACAATCATTTCGTTGGCCTGGGCATTGGTCCACACCGCTGCCGGTAGGGTGAAGGGACTCGTCCCCCAGCCGAGGGACCCAGCGGCCCGAAAAATTCCAAATTTAATTTCAGCTCGCGCGTCGAGCAGCATCATCAGGAATTGTTGGTTGCTGAGCGTCATGCTGGGGGCGGTGAGCGTCGCCGGCGTCGTCTCGGCCACCCAGAATTCCGCCCCGCGAAAGGTGACCTGCGCAAGCAACCAATCTGGCATCGGAACCGCGCCGAAGGCGAAGCCGGCGTAGGATGGCACTTCGTCGCCCGGTTTGAAGGGATTGCCGTAGTTCATCTGCATCAGAAGCACGTTCTGGGCGCGACCGTAGTCGGTCAGCAGGCCGGCACCGGATGGGTCGACGTGACAAACGGCGCAGCCCGTGTAGTCGTGCCGTATCATCCACGGGTAAGCGTTGGCTGACGTCGGCAGAAGACACGCAAAGAGCGTGGCGACGGCCACTCCCGGCCAGACTGCGCTCCCTCGCATGCGCCGTCCCAGCATGGCCACTCTTAAACCTAGGTTTCGGTCAGCCGGAATGCGACCTGAATGTCGACCGGTGGCTTCACCGTAACTCCCAGGTAGCTCGGCGTCGGGATTCCGTAGTCGTTCATGTTGATGTGGACGTCGGCTTGGACGTCATACGCGTTCCCTTTGCGGGCTGCCTTGTAGTGGACGGTGACGGGTCGGGACGTGCCATGGATGGTCATCGTGCCCGAAGCGGTCGTATCCACAGTGGCGCCGTCGGTGGGAAACGACAGCGGCGCGCGCGGGACCGCCAGCTCGGCAGTGGGGAACTTGTCGGTCTCGAGGTACTTCTCCTGCATGTGCCCATCCCGCAGCCCAATGCCGGTGGTGATTCTCGCCAGCGGGACGACGAAAACCAGTGCCTCGCCTTTTTCCAGGATTTGCAGCTCCGTCCCCGCTCCCTCAAAGCGCAAGCCACCGGGACCAACGCACGAAAACTTCACCCGCGCGTCGCTTGCGCCCAACGCCGCGAGAACGAGGCTGGGAACTACGCAGGCCAGCGCCAGCAACCCCCGAAGCGCAGGATGTATCCGCATCAGGCCGACCTTCCCACAAGAGACTGGCGAAGACTTCTACGAAGGAAAGCGGGGCCGACGCACGTCCGGAGCCACACAGAGCGGCTGAAGAAGTGAATTCGCTGCAACCGGTTGCGCAGACGGCTCTGCGCTGTGCTACCAGCGGTGTAGTAGCCGCAAACGCATGGCACGTTCATGACGCCGACCGAGCCCGGGTCACTGGGAAGGGTTGCTCCGCGTCGAACTCAGCTGTTCCCGCTGGCTGGGCGAAGTAGTTTCCGTGGCCGTCCCAGGCACCGAGGATTTCCGTGCCCTTCAGGATGAAGCCCACGGCTCCATCCTCATGAATGGCTGCTTCGTTGACCAATGCTCGGGGCGCTTCGGTCAGGCTCGCAGCACTCCAGCGCGAGATGACCGAGAGGCTGCCGAGCCCGTGAGAAGAAGCGCATAGAAGGGGCGCTTGCACATGTCAGCAACTCATACCTCCTGCCCTCCGGAGCCGAGCTGCGTCCAGTTGTCGCACCCCGCGCGGGTGGGCGAGCTTCCGGGTGGCAGCAACCACCGGCCTTGAAGCCGGCCTCCTGCATGCGGAAACGCGCAGAGGGGCGCACCCGGGGTAAGCGGCCTCATCGACGGCCGCTTCCCTCCATTTCGGCTCCACCGCCGGCGGCGCCCCTCGCAGAGAGCCGAGCGCTTTGGCATCGCCGGGCTCAACTGGACGCAAAGCTGAAGAGGCCACAGGGTCCTTTCCTTTTTTGGCTCGCCGACGGCAGAAGACCTTCTGAGCTTGCAGTGAACCTTGCGAGGAGCCCAAACCGACGGCATTTCGTGGCGTGGACGCTGATTTGATTCGTCGGGTTTGGCTGGGCAAAGTGCCGGCTGGCCCCGTAGCTCAACTGGATAGAGCATCGGCCTTCTAAGCCGACGGTTGCGTGTTCGAGTCACGCCGGGGTCGCTGGTCGCTCCTCCCGGAAACCCTCTGCAGCAGACGACTCGAGGCTTCAGACCTCAACCGACTGAAGTGCCGAGCAGGCGACCGATGGCGGCTGTCACCGCCATGGCGAGGCCGCCGCCTACCATCACGCGCAAGGCGCCCCGGCCAAGGGGTGCGCCGCCAAGATGGCTTCCGAATGCGCCCAGAACCCCAAGGCTGGCCAACGACGAAACTGCGATGGCCGGCAGACGCCAAGCCGGCGGAGCGATGAGCATGGCGAAGATGGGGATCAGTGCAAAGGTGGCGAAGCTGAGCGCCGAAATCCACGCCGCCTGGAGGGGCTGCGCCATGGTTGCGCGGTCGATGCCCAGTTCGTCCTTCAGGTGGGCCTCGAGTCGGTTGTGGGTGCTCAGCTGCTCTGCAACCTTCATTGCGAGGTCCTTATCCAACCCGCGGCGGACGTAAATAGACGCAAGCTCTTGCAGCTCGGCTCGCGGGCGCACCGCCAGCTCAAATTTCTCAATCTCGATATCGGCCTCCTCGGCGTCGCGTTGAGAGCTGACGGAGACATACTCTCCTGCCGCCATCGACATTGCGCCGGCCACGAGCCCCGCTGCGCCAGCAACGAGGATTGCTTCCTTCGAGGCGGATGCGGCGGCGACACCAATCATCAAGCTTGAGGTGGAAACGATTCCGTCATCGGACCCCAAGACCGCCGCGCGAAGCCACCCGGCGCGGCCGCTTCGGTGCTGTTCGGGTTCTCGTTCTGTCGGTCGGGCCATCGGACGCTCACCGCCTGCCGAAAGGCGGCGGCGCGGCCCCTGACTCTAGCCGACTGGAATGGCTTTCCGCGGAAGGAATCCGTACCGGGCCCCCAACCGTCCCTGCGCCGGGCGCAGTCGCCTAGCTTCGCGTTTCCGCACCCGGAACGACGCCCAATCCTTCACCTTCCGCCCGCTGCTCGTCCTTGGTTCGGGCCAGCGGAGGGATGGCCTCGCGGGTCGGGGTCTCCAACGGAAGGCCGGCGACCCAGGCATCGACCTGAGCCTCGGCGCCGCTCTGCTCGAGCGCGCAGTAACGCTTCACCAGTCGGACCAGCGAAGTCCAATCACCACCGAGCTGTGCCACTTCGTCCTTCGGAAGCCGCGACCAGTAGGCGGCGACTTTCGGGCGAAGCATCTCCCACAGCCCTTCCACCTGGCTCCATTGTACAGGACGCATGCCGGCCATAGATGGGCACCTCAGCGTGGGGTCGCAAGCCCTCTTGTCCTGGATCAAACTGCCCGTCGACCAAGCACGAGAGAAATGATGGCGAAGATGAGGAAGACAAAGAAGAGAATCTTCGCAATGCCAGCGGCGCTGGCGGCGATGCCAGCGAAGCCGAAGACAGCGGCAATCAGCGCGATGACAAAAAACACTGCAGCCCAATAGAGCATGACGACTCCTTCAAAGACTGCGGGGTGAAAGGCGCTTTCTCTACGAGGCGTACTCGGCAGAGAGCAGCGGGGCGAGGACGGCCCGCAGCTTCGCTTGCGCCCGCAGCTCGAGCTGCCGCGCTCGCTCGCGAGAAAAGCCAAAGTGCGCAGCGAGGGAAACCAGCGTCGGCGGATCGTCCCGAAGCAGCCGTCGCTCAGCGATAAAGCGCTCGCGCGGGTCCAAGACGCGTAAAGCCCGGTCGACTGCAGTGCGGACGTGCGCTACCCACTCGCGCTCGGCGACCAGCTCATCTGGCGCTGGGACGTCCGACGCGAATGAGGCACCTCGCGCAGTGGGCGAGTCTTCAGAAGCGGGTGCATCCAGCGAGACGTCGCGGGACATCATCCGCTGGCGCGTCTCTGCAAGCTCGCTGGGATCGACCTGGAGCAACTTTGCCAACGCGAGCGTCTGAGCCTCGCTGTCGTCCTCCACGGCCTTCGCTGCCCGACTCGCCTTGCCGAGGCCGAAAAAGACCCGGCGCTGGGCTTGAGTCGTTCCCACCTTCACCAGGGACCAGTTCCGAAGCACGTAGCTCTGGAGTTGCGCGCGAATCCACCACACCGCGAAGGAAATCAGTCGGATTCCCCGCTCTGGGTCAAAGCGCTCGACCCCCTTCATCAGTCCCAGCGAAGCCTCCTGAATGAGGTCGCTCATCGGAAGTCCCGGAGAGCGGTAGGAGCGCGCGACCTTAATGGCGAAACGAAGATTGGACGCCACCAAGGTTTGCCCGGCAGCTTGATCGCCGGCTCGGTAGCGTCGACCCAGCTCGCGTTCCTCCTCGGCGGTCAACAGGCGGTGCCGGCCGACCTCCAGGAAGTACCGTCGGAGGAGGCGATCCTCGGCGCCCGTCGTCTCGGCATCCTCGCTTGGTTCGCGCTTCATGCGTTGGCTCCTCCTGAATGCGTGCGCCAAGCCGCTTTGCCAAATGCGTGCCGACGCCTGAATATCGGCGCTTTGGAAGTGGTGAGCCGGCAAAAGCGGGGCAGATTGCCCCGCTTGTGGCATGCAGGCTTCAAACGGGGGGTCGCATCCGGGCCCCCAATGGCTAGTCTTAGACTGGGGGCTTTGGTCAGGGGATGCGAGAGTGCCTTTGACGAAGGGCTGAGATGGACGACCGGACCGAGCTTACGAGAACGGCGGTGGACCATTTGGTCAAGCAGGTCCGTTCTCTGGCTCGGCCTCTGGACCGGAAGGTGTTGGCGGCCCTCCTGTCGCCCATCGTCATGGCCTTGATTGCTGCGGCCGCGCTTTTAGGCGTCGACCGGGTTCGCGAATCGCAGACGTGGGTGACGCACTCGCTGGAGGTGAATGACGCTCTGCTGCAAGTGGAGCTCGGCTTGGTCGAAGCGGAGATGGAACAGCGAGCCTACTTGCTGACGGATTCGCCGGATTACCTGCAACGGCACAAGGACTCGGCGCAGAAGATTCGGACGTTGCTCGCTTCCGTTGGCGACTTAGTCGCCGATAACCCAGCGCAGTCGCTGCGAGTGTTGGAAGTTCGCCGACAGGCCGAAGCTTCGCTCACTCAGCTCGAGAAGACGGTGACGACCTTCCAGAGCGGTGGATTGGCGGCCGCGCAAAAAAGCATCGCGGCCAATGACGCAGATCAAACCACCGAACTCGCCCGCAGCAAGATTCACGAGATGATTTCCATCGAACACGGTCTTCTTTTGGAGCGGGCCAATCGCCGAGACCATGAAATCGAAGTCACCGATTGGGTGATTATCGCTGGGAGTCTCTTCGCAGTGATGCTTGGGTTGGGAACCAATATCGCCATCCGCCACGACCTTGCATTACAGCAAGAAAATGAAGAGCTTCTCACGGAACAAGCGACAAGCCTCGCACTCCAACGAAAGAACCTCGAGGCAAGTGAGCAAGCGCTAGGACGTCAGCTCGAGGCGGAGCGCAGCCTCAGTGACAGACTGGCGGCGGCGATTGCCTCGACCGAAAAGGCACTTGCCGAGCGCAACGCAGCCAGTGCAGCGCTCGAGCGCAGCAACCGGGAGCTGAACCAATTCGCCTATGTCGCATCCCACGACCTAAAGACGCCGCTTCGTGGCATCGCCAACCTCGCGCAATGGATTGAAGAGGACCTTGGGGAAGCGATGACCGATGGCGCCCGTGAACACATTCGGGTCCTCCTGAGTCGAGTCCAGCGAATGGGGTCTTTGATTGACGGCATCCTCGCCTACGCACGAGCGGGGAGGGTTGAAGGCCAGCGCGAGGCAATCGACGTCGGGCAGTTGGTGCAGGAGGTTCGTGACCTTCTCTCGCCGCCGAGCGGCCTCTTTGCGGTGAGTGTTACCTCCCATCTCCCCCAGGTGACCGCGGTCAGAACGCCATTTCAACAAGTCTGGATGAACCTGCTCGGTAACGCCTTCAAGCACGCCCGTCGGGAAGGCGCAGAAGTTCGCATCGGTGCGATTGACCGGGGAGCAGACTGGGAGTTTTGGGTGGCCGACAACGGGCCAGGCATCGCGCCCCAGTACCATCAGCGCGTCTTCGGGATTTTTCAAACGCTGGCATCGCGCGACAAGCTCGAAGGCACCGGAATCGGACTCGCGACCGTGAAGAAGCTCGTTGAGAGCGCGGGAGGGCGAGTGTGGGTCGAGTCGCAACCTGGCCAGGGAGCGACCTTCCGGTTCACTTGGCCGAAGGCAGAGGCACGTTCATGACTGCAAAGCCGCTCAACATCATGTTGGTGGAGGACGACGACGTCGATGTCATGAACGTTGAGCGCGCCTTCGAGAAGGCAAGAGTCTCGCTGACGCTTTTGCGCGCCGTGGATGGTGTCGAGGCCCTCGACCTCCTGCGTGCATCGTCGACCCCCAGCGTGCGACGACTGGTATTGCTTGACCTCAATCTTCCGCGGATGAACGGTATCGAGTTTTTGCGAGAGCTGAGAGCGGATGAGCAGCTCCGCCGAACGCCGGTGGTGGTTCTCACCACGTCTGATGATGAGCAAGACAAGGCGGCTGCATTCGAGCTGAACGTCGCAGGCTACATGCTCAAACCGGTGACCTTTCAGAGCTTTGTTGACTTGATGTCAGCCTTCGACCGCTATTGGACCCAGGTGGAATTGCCATGATTTCCGCCCCTCCCCTTTCGCTCCTCCTGGTCGACGATGATGAAGTGGACCGCGCTGCCGTCCGGCGAGCATTGGGCCGGGGCGGCGTCGAGGCGAAAGTGACCGAAGCGAGCGACTTCGTCTCGGCCGAATCAGCGCTCCTAGGCAGCAAGGAGTTCGATGTGGTGCTGCTCGACTTCGGACTTCCGGGAGGCGACGGCCTTGAGTTGCTCCGCGAGGCCCGAGAGGGCGGGGTGGATACCCCAGTCATCGTCCTCACCGGTCAAGGGGACGAAGCCCTCGCCGTGCAGCTGATGAAGGCCGGCGCCGCTGATTACCTCCCGAAGAACCTCCTCACCCCCGCGCGCCTCGCGCAGAGCCTCCGGCAGGCTCTGCGGCTTCGGGACTCGGACCGACGGGCGAGGGACGCCCATCGCTCCATCGAACGGCAAGCCGCGCAACTCCAGCGCCTTGCGACCGCCAGCGTCGGCCTCCACGCCGCCCAATCGCTCGATGCCGCGATGGACTTCATCAGCAAGACCGCACGCGAGCTCATCGGTGCCAACGTCGCTCTGGCGCAGGTAGATGGTCTCGACGGGAAAGGGGCCGTCGAGCGCCGCTCCTTGTCGGAAAAGTGCACCGGACCGTCCCCGACTGCCGACGACGATGTTGATTTGCATTGGCGGACGTTGGCTCAAGAGACTCAGAAGAGTCTCCGCTTGACGAATAATGAGTTGGACGGCAATCCAGCTTGGAAGGCGGCATGCGCGAAGCGCTTCAGCGGCCTTACCCTCCGAGGTCTCCTCGCCGCCCCGTTGGTCGGCCCAGACGGTAAAGCAATTGGCAGTATCCAGCTCACCGACCGCCTGGAGGGTGACTTCGACGCCGGCGACGAAGCGATGCTTGTCCAGCTTGCCCAGACTGCGTCGGTGGCCCTGGAGAACGGACGCCTCTATCGGGTAGCCCGGGATGCGGCGACGACCCGCGACGATGTGTTGGCCATCGTGTCTCACGACTTGCGGAATCCGCTCAACGTCGTGGGAATGAGTGCTGCATTGCTTCGGACCACTCTCAACGAGACGCCCACGGCGCCCGCCCCCACTTGTATTCCGCTCGTTCAGAGGATCGAGCGAAACGTCACGCGCATGAACCGTCTGATTGACGACCTGCTGGACGCCTCGCGCGTCGACGGCGGGAAGTTGACCGTTCAGCCCAAGCCGGAGAAGGCCTCGAGTTTGGTGGTGGATGCCGTCGACGCCGCGCTGCCATTGGCGGAGTTGCAAGAGACGCAGTTACAGACGGAAAACCTTGATGCAGCACTGACGGTACGCGCTGACCGGGAAAGGATTCTGCAGGTTCTCTCGAACCTGATTGGGAACTCCCTCAAGTTTGTGCCCAAACGAGGCGGACGAATTACGACCTCCGTGACTCTCGATGGAAACCGGGCACAATTCTCGGTTACCGACAATGGCCCAGGCATCCCGCCGGAGCATCTCGAGCACCTCTTCGAGCGCTATTGGAAGGGCTCCAACGCCAGCCGCGATGGCGCAGGACTGGGGCTCTTCATTGCAAAAGGAATCGTGGAGGCCCACAGCGGCGTCATCCGAGCAGCCAACAACTTGACGGAAGGCGCGACCGTTCGCTTCTGGCTCCCGCTGGTCTAATTGCACCGAAAAAAGGAAGTCGCCGCGGCGCTGGACGCGGGCTGTGACCGCGCTGTGGAGCGGCCCCGCAGCGTTTACTTCGGCTTGTTCGCGGCACCGAGCGAAGCGACGAAGGCGTCTACCTGCTTTTCCGCTTCCTCCTTGAGGAGGCCATAGCGCTCCTGAAGTTTCCCAACGAGGTCGTCCTTCTTCGCGGTGAGCTGTTCCAAGTCATCATCGTTCAGCTTCGCCCACTTGGACTTGACTTGGGCCTTCACCTGCTTCCACTGACCTTCGACTTGCGACCAATTCATGTCGTCCAACCTCCGCTGGTGGTTAAGGCCTGAGACTGGAGCAACAATTGGGCCTGGGGAAGGGCCTCCGGGCGAAGAGCGACTCTTGCGGGCTACGGGGCTGGCCATTCCTGGCACGTTGTGCCCCCGGGGAGAGACATTCCGCCACGCTCGGCCGCTCCTCGCGAACGTGGAGGGTCGATGGACGGCTTACCGGTCGCCGTGGTGCGCGTTCCCCGCCGCAGCGGCCGGGTGCTGGTACCGCGCGAGTTTCCGGTAAAGGGTGCGGCGGTCGACACCCAGCATTTGCGCCGCTTGCGACTTGTTACCGCCGACGAGTGCAAGCACCCGCAGGATGTAGCTTTTCTCGAGGTTCTCGAGCGTCACGACTTCTGTTGGGTCGTCTGCGACGACGACAAACTTTTCGGCGCGGTAGTTCCGGATTTTGTCCGGCAAATCCTCCACCGTGAGCTGGTCGAAGCGGGCCAGAGCGACTCCGCGTTCCAAGCAATTCTCCAGCTCCCGGACATTTCCGGGCCATCCGTAGGCCACCAATTTCTCTGCGGCGGCGGCGGACAGAACGAGAGGCTGCTTCCCAGTCCGCTGGGCGAAGCGCTCGAGAAGGTGCTGGGCAATCTCGAGAACGTCGCCGCCGCGGTTGCGTAGGGGCGGCAGCTCGATCGTTACGACGTCGATTCGGTAAAAGAGGTCCTCTCGAAAGCGCTTCTCGAAGACCTCGTATTCCAAGTCGCGATTGGTGGCGGAGACAATCCGGACATCAAAGGACTGTTCTGTGTTGGAACCGACCGGACGAACGGTGCGCTCTTGAAGCGCGCGCAACAGCTTGGGCTGCGTTTCCAAAGGGAGTTCTGCGATTTCGTCAAGAAACAGCGTCCCGCCGTCGGCCTCCACAAAAAGGCCAGTGCGTTCCGTTCGCGCGTCCGTGAAGGCGCCGCGGGCGTGTCCGAAAAGCTCACTCTCGATGAGCGCATGAGGAACCGCTGCGCAGTTAATGGCGACGAAGGGACCATCTCGGCGCTTGCCGCTCGAGTGGATGAGGCGCGCGACGAGCTCTTTGCCGGTTCCCGTTTCCCCCTGAATGAGAACGGATGCGTCCGAGTCGACCAAGCGCGTCAGCAGTTCTCCAACGCGGCGCATCGCCGCCGAGCGGCCGACGAAGCCAGGAGTCGAAAGAGACGTGTTGCTCTGCCTCAGGCGTTTCAGCTCATTCCGGAGTCGGTGGTTCTGGACGCCGCGGCCGACGCTGAGCGCCAACAACTTGGGGTCGAACGGCTTGGTGACGAAGTCGTAGGCACCGGCGCGCATCGCGGCGATGGCGGTCTCCATGCTTCCCTGGCCGGTGCCAACGATGACTGGGAGGTCCGGTCGAATTTCGAGAATGCGCCGGCAAAGGGAGACACCATCCATTTCGTCCATCCCCAAGTCGGTCAGGACGGCGTCGAAATCCTCTGCCACAACCCGAGAAAGTGCCTCGGTTGCCGACGTCAGCGCCGTGACGATGAACCCCTCGCGGCTTAAGAGCTCTTGAAGGAGCTCGCACGTTTCGCGGTCATCGTCGATGACGAGAAGGCGTCCGTTCGTAGACATGGGTGGCCGTCTGGCATACACCATTGGACGTCGCGGACGACAACCCTCTCTGTCCTGTGAGGGGCTCCGCCCTGTCCTAGCCTGAATGCGCCCCTATGGGCTGGCCAGGGCTTTCTCGGCTTGGTTGAGCGCGGCATTAGCCGTTTGCAGACGTTTTTCCGCCCTGCTCAAACGGCCACCGAATATGTCCAGAGCCCTCAGCGCAGTCTGCAATTTCAGCTCGGCCGAAGCGAGCGAGTGAGCCCCCTGCCAAGGCTTGCGTTCTTCCAGGGCCCGCCCCTGTTGGGCTTGGACTGCTTCGAGGCGTGCTTCCGCTTCCTCGACTCCCGCCTCGGCCTCCTCCCAATCCACCCGGCCACGCCGGACGGCCAGCGCGGCGTCCACCAAGGCGTTCTTCGCGTCAACCAGCGGGGTGGCAAGCACATCTGTCCGGAAGTCCGGCTTGCCGGCGAGCGACAACGCTCCGGCAACGAGCGCCCAGAGTACGGTCATTGGCGAGAGCCTCCCTCAGACCTTTTGCCTTTTCGGCCGAAAAGCTGGTGATTGCCGGAGTCAAAACCAACCCCCATGGTTTCAGGCTGCGCGCGCGTTAGTAGGGAAGCGTCAGCATTGTGACGGTCAATGACAGGGATTCCACACCGGTGTTTTGGTGTGCGAGCCTTCCGTTGGACATGTGGCTCGCACTGACCCCCAGCCGAACCGATCCAGCGACAGCCACCGAGAATTCGACGGTGGAGCGGAAAATGAGCGGAAAGCCGAGTTGGTAGTCCGTTCCGCCGCTGTAAACTCCAGGCGCGAAGCTGAGAATGATGTGGAGGACATTGGCCACTGGGATGTCGGCCAGGACTCCGGCGTAGAGGTAGCCCGAACCATCTGAGGCGCTCAACGCACCGGCGATGAGACGAAGCTCCCACCAAAAGTGGCCTCCCCGCAGCTCCAAACCGAAAAAGCCGTCCTCCCACTTCTCAGGTCCCCTGAGGCCGTAAACGCCACCGTAGAGGACCACCGATTCGGGACCCCACCAGGGTGCACTAAACGGGCGGGTCGCCTCCTGGTCGCTGCACCAGGCCGGAAGCGCCACAAGCAGGACGGCGCCGGCGACCAATGCGCGGAGCGGTAGCAAGAGTGGACCGAAGCTACCTGGTCATGCCGGCGCTGACGAAGCGATGAATGCGCGCCCCCTTCGCTTTTCCTCAATGCCAGCACGCCAGGGGCCTACGGGCCCGAGGTCAGGACGAATTTGGCGCTTTGGCTGTGCTAGACAGGTCGCCTTTTCCCGGAAGACGCACCCCTGATGCTCCCCAGCGCCCCGCTTCTCGTTCTTGTCCTCCACGCTGGCGCGACGGTCGACTTCAACGCTGCCTCCGGGCCACTGATGACACAGGCTCAAGAGTCGCGTGGGGCGTATGTCCTTCTTTCGGACTTGGTTGACCACGTTGGACCGCGGCTTGCGGGCTCAAGCGGGGCCGAGGCCGCCATCGCTTGGGCCATGGCTCAGTTCTCCGCCTTTGGCCTCGAACCCCGAAAGGAGCCGGTGTTGGTTCCGGTATGGGTCCGCGGCATCGAGCAGGGGGAGGTACTCGCAGCGCCTGGGCGGCAAAGGCAAATCCTGGCGCTGACGGCGCTCGGCGGCAGTCCTAGTACTCCAGTTGGTGGGCTAACGGCTCAGCTCGTCGAGGTCTCTTCGCTTTCTCAACTGAAGGCGCTGGGCGCTGCGGTGAAGGGACGAATCGTCTTCTTCAACCACGCCATGGCAGTGGCGTCGGATTACCGCCGTTTCAGCGAGCTGCGTAACCAGGGGCCGTCCGCGGCCGCAAAGCAGGGTGCTGTAGGCGCGCTGGTGCGTTCGCTCGCCACGGCCTCGATACGCTCGCCGCACACTGGGCAAACGCAATTCGAGGAGGGGCAGTCGACGATTCCCGCCGCCGCCATCTCCGTTGAAGACGCCGAGCTCTTGCATCGCCTCTTAGCGTTAGGTGCTGTCGAGGTTCGCCTTGTCCTGAGTTGCCGCCTGCTGCCGCCGGTACAGTCGTTTAACGTCGTGGCGGAGTTGCGTGGACGTGAGCACCCCGAGGAGGTTGTTCTATTGGGCGCACACCTGGACAGCTGGGACTTGGCCGTCGGGGCGCAGGATGATGGGGCAGGGGTGGCGTTGGTGCTTGAAACCGCACGCCTCCTCGCCGGCCTGAGAGAAAGACCGCGGCGCACGGTTCGCTTCGTCCTCTTTATGAACGAGGAGAATGGGCTGAGCGGTGCAAGGGCGTATGCGCTGGCTCACCGGGCAGAGTTGCCACACCACGTCGCGGCCATGGAAATGGACTCGGGTGCGGACCGTCCCCTCGGCGTCGCCGTCCGGGGTGGCAACGGCGCTGCAGCGTTGGTCGACGCCTGGCTCCCCCCTCTGGCTTCTCTAGACGCCGGAACCCTGTTGCCGCGAGATGCGTTCGGCGCCGACCTAACGCCAATGACGGATGAGCAGGTGCCGCTGGTTTCAGTCGTCCAGGACGTTACGCACTACTTTGATGTTCACCACTCCGCCGGTGACACTTTGGACAAGGTGAATGCAGAAGCCTTCGGGCAGACCTCCGCGGCGGTCGCATGGGTGACCTATGCACTCGCCGAGTCGCCAACGGGCCTGCCGAGGCGGGCGACATCGGCCCCTTCGAATTCTGCGAGTCCACCTTAGCTTCTGGCGCGGGCGGCTTGATGCCCGTTGGCGTTTCCGCTAGGCAGTCCCCGTCGCGGCGACCATAGCTCAACTGGCAGAGCACCGGACTGTGGCTCCGGGGGTTACCGGTTCGACCCCGGTTGGTCGCCCAGTGTTTTCCTGGTTACGCTGCTTAACCGGCGAACCGGACTGCTCATGTGCCCGATATGTGCCCGAGCGTTGAGAACCTGCACCGCCTCTCGCAAGGTGCTGGTCATCAGGTGCGCCGACTCGCTTAGGTTTCTCCCGCGCTTCTGAACACGTTTCGCGGCTTCCGGTCGCGTGAGTCCCAGGTTCGCTGCCACAGAGTGTGCGCGCTACCCGACGCGCTGGCGGCATTGTTCAGGCCGTCAACTTCGATCTCGGCGCTGCCGCGCTGCCCGTCAGCACGGGCTAGAGAGAGCGGCTCACCCACTCGATAATGGCCGCGCGAAGCGCAGCGTGCAGTGTAATCCCTTCAGCCTTGGCGCGCTTTTCGAGCCGCTTCCAGACGGGGGCCGGTACCGGATCGAGCGAGGGATGGTAGGGCCGCTCTCCTCCCCCTTCCTTGGCCTACCAGGACGAACGTGAACGATGCCCTCGGCGGCAATACGCTTCGCGTACGGGTTGCGCCGAACCTGGGCAGTCTCGAAGTCCACCTCGGGCATTTCCCTTAGTGCGGCTCGGGACGGGTCTTCGTGTCTACGTGCCTTCTTCATGGTGTCTCCTCTCGTGCGATGTGGCCCGTCGAGCGCTGATGATACGGATCGTGTCGTCTTCGATCTCCCGTATAGACGGAGAGGAGGACCCACGCCGCCGCCGATCCGACAATCCGATCAGGAGCGTACGCCCGGGATCGACGGCATCCTCGACGGCTAGCGGCAACGGATCCGCAAGATCGAAGCCGCCTCCTGATGGAGACCCCGTGCTTGCGCAGGTTGACGGCGGGCTTTCTCGGATCCCAAGTGAATCGCACATCATAAGTGTAATACACTTACTGAGAGCAGCTGCAACCTGATCCTCGCCACGGCCATGTCTTGGGCCGCCGCCCGCCCGACTCGCGAAATCCACTCAGAACTCAAAGGGACGGGCAGTGACTCCGAGGCGCTACGCCGCTTATGCGGCCTACGTCGACGTCATAGCCGACGTCACGCGACCCGGGTCGATCGCACTCCCGGGAAATCGTGCTGTTGCGCTTCGGAGAGCCGGCTTTCAGCGCGAAGGCCTCGTGGCCGCAGCCGACCCCAGCGCCTCGCGCAGTCTCGCGACGTCGAACCGCTCCGCCGAAGGGCTCCGCGCCTCGCTGGCGTTCTCGAATCCCTCCGCCGGCTCTCCTGTCCCCGACGGGAGCCCTTCTCTGCCAATTCTCTGGCGGCCTCCGCTTTCCAGAACATCTGACCGAACCCGCCGCTCGGTGCGGGGCTCGCCTGATGGGTGCACTTCCTCGCCTTCGTGCTGGCCTTCCAGCATGTCGGGCCTTGGGTGCGCGCTTGGCTCTATGGGTTAGTCAGGGTTTCCGGTAAATGTACCCCCCGTGAAGCCGGTCTGCTCGCTGCACGGAGTCCCGAATAAACCGTTGCTGGTGCCCTGAAGGTCAGTCAGGGTGAGCACATAATTGGCGATCGTTGCGGAGTAAGTGAGAGTCCCCGTACCACCGGTCAAGGTGAGCGTGGCTCCCGGGCAGCCTGGGGGTGTTACAGCGAGTCCGCACGTGCTGTTAACGATTGTAAAGGTTGTTGCAGAAGTTTGAGTCGCTTGCAGCCCAGGCGAAGCACAGAGAAAGCCGAAGCTAAGGCCACTCCCTGACTGGTTGATGGGGAACGTGGTGTCAGTTCCCGACGCCGTGACGGGTGGCGTCAAGCTGTCGGTAATGGAATAGCTTCCCTCCCAATAACCCAGAAAGCTGGGCGCCGGCTCCGCTACGTTCACAGTCGGCCGAGCTGGACTTGCCGCCGACGGTCGCCGTGACGGTGTAGGGGCCGCCCGGGGTGGACGGCGCTGTGTACGTTGTGGTTGAGCCGCTCGCCGTCTGCGACACCATTCCCGGTTCGGGTCCCCCCTGTAACGGTCCACATCACCTGAGCCGACGTCCCAGTCACATACGCTTCGAACTGGTAGGTGCCGCCCGGCGCTACCGTTGCGCTGGATCGAGACGCGGTGGATGGAGACGGAAGTCGAAGTACTTACGCCACACACCGTCGCCGCTGCCGGTAGGGAACAGTCGACGGTGAGGGCGACTCCCGGGAGGGGGGGGTTGGTGACGTTGGGCAGGGCGGCCAGCCTCGAGGGATTCCCGCCGGAGAACAGCATCGAGGCCGTAATGTTAAAACCGGCAGTGGTGAAACTGGCCTTGTTGCAGGTGGTGATGGAGGCGGGAAGGGTATTACAAGAGCCAGACTGCGTGCCGATTTCTGCGACCTCCTGCCCCGCACTCGCCACCCATAAAACCCCCGCTGGTGCCTGACACCTCGATGAGCCCAATGGCTGGGGAGGGAATTGCGACTTCCGCTGCGCCCCCACCATATTCGCCCTGGACGAGCACATAGTCGTATTGGTCGTAGTAGGCCAGGACGCCAGAGTAGACGGAAGGCCCTGAGTTGGCGGGCTGGTTTAGGATGGTCAGTTGGAATCCGTAGGCGGAGGCGAAACCCCCCATGCTCACCGCGCCGCTGCGACGGGAGTGCGTCGCTGGCCGCACCGCCGGGGGCCGCCAGGGCATCCTCACTCGCGGTGAGCGTCACCTGCTCAGCTTGGACACCGGCCTGCAGTGCCAGCGCGGCGGCGTGGGCGGCAAGAGCAGATTGGCCGCTCAGGCTCTGGGCCAGCGCCGAGAGGTTAGTGCTGAGCGGGCCGCTCACACTCGCCGGGGATGTCCGTCGCGGTGGGGGTGGTTTGCGAGGGGGTTGGCGTGCTGCCGCAACCTCCGAAAAGGAGAAAGACTCCGAAGACACCAATGCGTCTGAACATACGTGGCCCCCCTAGAGGCGAGTCCTACTGTCCCCTAATGACGCTCCGGCGTGGCAATTCCTCTCACGCCCCCGTTTGGACGCTGGCGCACCCCGCAGTCCGCGTGCCGCTCCACGGGTGAATTCAGGAGTCCCTGCCCCGCGCGCCTTGGGCTTCGGCCGCTTGGGCTGGGCTTTCCTGCACCGAATCCGGGGCGCTACGCGTGGCGGAGGACCCTCTGAAGGACGCACGCCCCCAGCACCGCTTAGAGACGGGCCCGAAAGACGTCCTTCCACCCCCGTGTGGCAGGAGGGCGGAAGCGCGTGCATAACTACTTCACAGCTAGAATCGCAGCTTCCAAGGCCGCGGCCCCGACCTTGGCGATGTCCTCGTCTTCCTGTGGCGTATTTCCACTCACCCCGATGGCACCGATGACTTTGCCTTCGTAGACGAGGGGAATTCCACCTTGGAGCGGTGTTGCTCCCGGGAGCGCAAGGGCTGCCACCCGACCCTCTCGAGTCTGCTCCTCGAAGGCTCTGCTCGGTCGGCGAAAAATCGCTGCCGTACGCGCTTTCCCGATGCCAACCTCCACGCTCGCTACCTGCGTGTCGTCAAGGCGATGAAGCACAAGGAGATAGCCGCCATCATCGACTATCGCCACCACGACGGTCGATTTCCGGCGCTCGGCCTCCGCCTCGGCTGCCTCAGCGATGCGCTTCGCAACTTGAAGCGTGATGACCTTCTTCGTCGGGAGGCCGCCTCCCTGTCCAGTCGAAGTGGCAACCAAAAGTAGAATGGGAACGAGACCTCGGAGCAGCGTCATGGCGTCACTTCCCGGCTGGCCGACGCTGCCCGCACGCGCGTTGACTGGGCCCCTGGAGGGAGGTGGCCGCAGAAAATGCAGGGCTGGCTGTCGGGGTGGTGAAGCTTGGGACAGGCGGGCGCAGCACGCAGCCCGAGAGCCATTGTCGCACCCAACGCCATTCCGAGGGGTGGGGCGACGAAATAGAGCCAGAGCAAATGCAACGTACCCGCTCCCGCGGCCGAAGCAAAGGACCGGGCAGGATTCATACTCATGCCAGAGAAGGGCGCCTCAAAGGTGATAAACAACACCACCAGCGCAAACGACACCCGTCCAGCGCGCCAGCTTCGTGCCGGTGAGCCCCACGACGGTGGCCATCAACAGCGCCGAGATGAGAATCTCGGCGGCGAAGGCAGCACCCACCCCGGCTGAGTCCGCACGTAACCCACTGAGGAGTGCGCTAGCCGCTCACCGAGCAAGGCCTTTGCGAGCTGGACACCTGCAACGCCCCCAACGAATTGGGCTCCGATGTACGCAACAGCGTCGCGGCCCGAGATTCTACCGAGTGCATAGAAGACGGCGGTGACCGACGGATTGAAATGCGCCCCGGACCGGGCGCCCCAGGGTGAATAGATGAGGAGAACGGCCGTGTGTGCCCATGGCCAATCCCATCAGGGCGCGACGCAGTGTGGGGTCGCGCAGAGTCTGATGCACGGGTGAGCTCGGATGCTCCAGGAGCACACCGAAGCCGCAAGCTGAAACCATAAACACTGCGAGCAAGACTGCTTCGATTGCATATTCCGCGAAATGCGCCGTGGTCCACTTCATTGGAATCGTCCGAAGCCTGCCACTCCCACCGAGGCGAGGATGCCCTTCCACGGGATTGCGGTCGCCTTCGCCTCGTTGACGGGCTCGACGAGCACCTGATTCCGTAAACGAAGCAGCTCAGCGACGCTCCACGCCTGAGCCGGGGCACCGACCGGGCGAAACGGCGCCTCTGCCTCGAAGCATTCCGAGACCGAGCCCAGGCACGCCTCTTCCATGAGGTGCGCCTCGAGGCCGCGCAACAGTGTCCGACAGTGGGCCCGCGTCGCCTCACTGCTGCCGTGAATGACGAGGTAGGCATCGACGAAGGGTCCCAGCAGCCAGGGCCAGACCAGACCTTGGTGGTAGGCGGCGTCGCGCTCTGCGGGACCTCCGCGGTAGCGCGGTTGGTAGCCCGCTTCTCCCGGTGCCAACGTCCGGAGTCCCACCGGCGTGAGCAGAATCCGACTCCACCGTGCGGAGGACGGAAAGGCGGCGCGTCTCGTCGAGGAGGGGAAACGGAAGACTGAGCGCCAACAGTTGATTGGGGCGCACCCGGCCATCGGGGCCTTCGGGGAGAATCGACGTCGTAAAGGCAATTCCGAGCTGGATTCCAAAAGAGCTCTGAAAACGACAGCTCGACTCGGTCGGCCAAACCACGGTACTCGGCGGCTTCCAGCGGCCCGCCGACGTCGGTCGCCCAGCGTTCCATCAACCTCAGGGCGTTGTACCAAAGGGCATTTACCTCGACCGGCTTTCCGTGCCGCGGCGTCACCGGTCGGCCGTCGACGCGGGCGTCCATCCACGTCAGGTTGGCGCCTGGTCCGCCGGCGACGAGCAGCCCGTCCTCGGCATCGACGTGAATCCCGTGGTGCGTCCCACGCACGTGGGCAGCGATGATGCCGCGAGCCGCAGGGTAGAAGATGTTCTTGAGGAACGTGCGGTCGCCGCCAGCGGTGAGGTCAGCCCGCACCGCCTGAAACATCCAGAGCGTCGCGTCGACAGTGTTGTATTCCGCCGGACCAGCCTGGTCGGGAAACCGGTTGGGGACGAGGCCGCCGTCGAGACAGCGCAGAAACCCCTCCAAGACCTGGCGCGCGACGGCGAGCTTCCCCTGCGCGATGAGCAGGCCGGGCAAAGCAATCATCGTGTCTCGCCCCAGTCGGTGAACCAGGGGTACCCGGCGATGATGGTGGGTGAAAGGTCCGCCCTGGACACGGAGAACTGCTCCGCAGCGCCGCCGAGACACATGCTCACCGGGTCCTCGGCTCGGCTCCGGCGCGCCATCATGGCCTTTTCCAGACCTAGGACGGTGGCAGCGTCCTGCGCCGAGGAGTTTTCGAGAGTGGCTACTACCCAGCCAAAGCGCTGTGGTCGAACGTCGAGGATGAAGCCACCGGGAAGAAAGAGGTCCTCTCGAAAATCCAGGCCCCGGTCGAGTTCCTCCAAGTACTCGACATTTTCGCGCCACGCGGGGGCGAGCGTGAAGGACTCGCCAGGATGGTAGAGAGAAATTGGCGGCAGGCCCGGGTAAGGACGGAATGTGAGTTGTCGCACGTCGTTGGCTGCTTGTTCGCTGACTGCCGCATCGACTCCATCGTTTCGATGGGCAAGAGCGTGGTAGTCGCGAAATGCGAACAGCGGTTCGACGCGCAGACGAACGGGTCGGTCACTCCGGTAGAGCATCACAACCGTCTGTTGTCCCGGGACCAGGAACAGCCGGCGCTCGATGCGCGCGTCTCCGACTTGAAATTCCCACGTCGGGCACGGCTCGAGACGAAATTGGGTGAGGAGCTCGAAGCCCTTCGGGTAGAGGGTCCCCGGGTACTGGTTGGTTGCGAGCGGGACGTCTCCGGACGGCCCGAGCAGTGTTTCTTCCAAGCGTGACAGCGTGACCACCCGGTCGACGGGTGGCCGGAGGCTGGCAACGAGAAGCCCGTGGTACCGCCGGGTGTTTGCTCCCGCCGCCGTTCCCATCGCGAAGGCGCCCGTCCCATTGGTTTCCAACCACTCGAGGCGCGACGATTTGGCGTAGTCCCGGCACGTCTCCCGTCCGACGACAAGCGGCATTCTCTTTGGCGAAGGCTTCCTCATAACGGATTGACGTCGCAAAACGCCTTGATGACACCCTTGCCGCCGTTGAGCGCCTCGAACCACGACCAGGAGCTGAGGTAGTGGCACACCGGTAGGCTGCCACGCCGAGGACTAGAACGTCATGTGAGGCTCTAACGATTCGGCCAAGAGTGGAATCCAAGTTCCCCGCTCTGACTCCTCCTCCGCTTTGGGCCGAATGTCCACCAGGCGATGGCGTTGCCGGGCCACCACGGAGAGCGCCGCCGATGTCCTCTTGTGCGCCTGAACCACTTGCTCGCGCGCGGGTTTGAACGCGACGCTTCGGATTCTAGTTAAGATGGAGTGATGCAGAGCTGCCCGAGCTTCGCGACGTTTGCTCGTTCAAATGTCGCGCGGTCGATTACCAGCATGACATCACCCGCTTCGTCCGCAAATGATCGTGCCTCGGCGCTGTGGTCGAGCGTGTAGCCGAGTTTTTCGAATACGCGGCGGGACGCACGGTTCTCAGGAACAATCGACGCGTAGACTCGTTCGAGCCCTAGCGTGGTGAAGGCGAATGCGTGGACCATGAGCGCGAACTTTGTGCCGAGGCCTTTCCCCTGTTGATCACGCGCAGCAATCATGAACGCGAACTCCGCGGCTCCGTCTCGAAAGCAGCGCAGGTCGGCATCCCCGACAAGTTTACCGTCGAGATAGAGAAGAAATGGTCGGCCACCCTCCACGAGCAGCGATTGGTAGTGCGCGACGACGTCCGCCTCGGAGAAGGCGTTGATATGTCCCATGAGAGGCGCGTTTTCCGGATCGTTGTAACCGCTCGCCAACTCGGCGGCGTGGGTGGGAACATCCGACAGCTGAGGTTCGGCCGCGACCAGCTCGCCGATGTCGGTGTTCCAGACGATTCGGAACCTGGCAGTGGCCGCCACGCCAGCCAAGCCTAGCGTACAGTCGGGGTAATGAGCGACGCCTGGGAACAGATTGAGGCTGAAGCCCGAGACGCCTTTCACACAACGCGGCGCTTCCCGCTGCGAGCATATTCGGAGTTCATGCCGCCGCCGTACGTCGGCATCAAGCCCTACGCGCCAGATTGCGCCGATGCGCCGACATCGTTCGCAGTAACCGGCGCTGACGCCCTCGACATTGATGAGTATGAGCAAGCGCACGACCTCGAGCCCGGCCTCGAGCGCATTGCCGACCACTTGCTCTCCGAATTCGGGAGACTCGTTCGCGGCCAGACACGCGCAGTTTCGCGGACGCTGCTCGAAGGCAACCCGGCGTGGCCGGGCGAGCTCGCTGACGCAGCGAATGCCGGAAAGCTATCGCATGATCCGCTGGTGGTCGTCTGTCCAATCGCCTTGTCGCGTACCCAGGATGACAAGGGCAACAACCCCTGGACTCTCTTTGGTGCCAGCCATGAACCGGCTGGGGCCCCGTTTTGGAATGGGCTTGATGAGGCGAAACTAGCCAAACTGCTCGGCTGGGCGGGGCTCGATGACGCCTGGCGGATTCTCGCACAGCCGGAGCAGTTGCCAGCCGCTCTGCGCGGGCGCCTCCTGGTTGGCGGCCCTCTGAAGTCTATCCGGACGCTCGTGACATTCGAGCCGTTCGCTCAGCTGCCAACTGGGGTGCGGAAGGCCTATCTCAGCGGCGAGCTCGTTCTAGTTCCCTCCCCGGCGAGTCTCGTCTTGTTCGAGCATCCGCGGTACCGCGCGCTCGGGCGCGAGCTGCCACGTGCGGCGCAGATTCCGCTGCTCCATTTGTTCCCGCGGGTGGAGGGAAGCTGTGCGATTCGTATCCCGCAGTCAGGCTGGCTGGATGAATTCGATCCCGTCACGGGACGAAGCCCGCATGGACATCGTGTCGTTTCCCACGTTACCCGTACGCATCGCTGGCAGCGAGTGGCGCGCGATGCGGGTATCCACGGCGATGGCATGTACACGGACAAGGTGTCGGTCGCGCTGTTTTCGACAGACCCGGAGGCAATCGGTCTCTACGACAAGCCGCTCGCGCGCAATTCGCAGATTTGGACGGAGGACTATAAGCTCCTGCTTGACGGGCCGCGGGCCGATCGCGCAGCTCTTCAGCGCGCCGCCGCCGTCGTCGATGCCGGAGGCCGCTTTGGCTACCGCTTGTACTACCCGCCGATGCGGGCCGGCCTGCGCGAGGTGTTTTGGCACCTACCGCTGGTCGCCCGCGCAGGTGCAGGACGCTTCACCGCTGGACCGCTGGGTTATGCGACCGCCGAAGCCGACGGGGTGCCAACGTTGCGACTCACTCCCCGTCTGCTGAGTCGGTCCCCCCACGACGCGGCTGCACGCTTCTTCGAACGCGACCGAGAACGCGCGCGCCACACCACGAGTCACAACGTGCGCAAGCTTCTTGAGGCGGCGGAGTCGTTGCGGACGCCCCTCCCGCGCAGCTTCGCTCGTGCGGTGGTTCATCTTGGCAAAGAGGTCTCTCTCGAAGACTGGATTGGGAAGCTTCAGGGACATGCGTCGGATTGCCACGCGGGGGCACGCCTGGCGACGACACTGCGCGCGAGCCTCGCGCCTGACGAAGACCCTGGGCCAGCAGTGGTGCTGGAGCAGTTTGGGACGCGCGCTTTTGAGGAGGAACTCTGGACCTCGATTGCAACGCTTGCACACCAGTTCCGCCAGAAGAACGACGCGGACGGAATTCGCGTGAACCGGGGGAAGTGCGGTGGAGCTCCGGGGGCGCTCGCGCACGTGAAATGCCACATGCGTCGCGAGCTCGAAGCGCTCGGTGAGTACCTACATGCGTGCTACCGCGACCTCATCGCCAGGCACGGCATGTCCGGGCGTGCTGAAGTGGTCGACCACGTCTTCCGATGGGAGACCGATTTCGAGTTCCCTTGGATGGAGGGCTGGGCCAAGAACCAGCAGGCGCCGAATGAGCGCAACATCGTCGTTGTGATACCGGGGGCGAACCGCAGCGAAGCGGTCATCATGGCCGATCACTACGACACGGCCTACATGGAAGATGTCTACTACCCAGAGAGCGGCGGTGATGCTCTCCGGGCCCCGGCGTGCGGCGCGGATGACAACCACTCGGCGACGACTGCGCTGCTGCTTGCGGCAGAACAGTTGCTCCCGCTTGCCCGAGCCGGAAAACTCGCCCGCGACGTCTGGCTCGTCCACCTCACTGGAGAGGAGTTCCCGGCAGACTGCATGGGTGCGCGTGCGCTGTGCCAGGCGCTCGTTGAGCACCGCCTGAGCTTTACCGCCGAGGACGGGGGTGCCCGCGACGTGTCCGCCGTTCGCGTGGTCGGCGCGTTCGTACTCGACATGATTGGCCACAACGCAGATCGCGATCGCGATGTTTTCCAGATCGCATCTGGCGAAGGTGCGGCCTCAGCCCGCTTAGCGCGTCGCGCACATCGCGCGAACTTGCGATGGAACCGCTTGGTCGACCGGTTAAACCGTGAGCCCGTTCGCGCACGCGCCGGCCGTGCGCAGCGAGTCAAGGACGCGCCGCCTTACCCGCCGCCGCCGCTATTTGCTCACTTGGCGCTGCACGGCGAAGTGCGGGTCGAGTGGGAGCCACGCTCGGCGCTGTTCAACACAGATGGGCAGATTCTTTCAGACCTCGGAATTCCTGTTGTGCTGTTTATGGAGAATTATGACATCAGCCGTAAAGGCTACCACGACACCCATGACACGCTGGAGAACATCGATCTCGACTACTGCGCAGCGCTGACTGCCATTGCAATCGAGACTGTCACCGACACGGCGTGTGCGCCTCAGCCGTGACAGTCATTTCAGCCGGCGAATGGCCTGGACTCAGGGACGAGTGCCCCCATCGGAGTACGTCGAACAATGTCCCGTGCAATCAGGCGTCTGTCGGACTGGTCGGGACCGGGCCATCTGCAAGACGGCGTTCTCGGACGGAGTGATGAGCGGACGCCACGACAAACCGCGAGAGCTGCTTCCTTGCAGCGGGCGCATGCCCTAGACGACCAAGGCCAAGAGCGATATCTCTGCTCCACCGGTGCTCTCTCAGTTCGGGCCGGACAGACAAAGCGTTTTCTCAAGCGCCCGTAGCTCAATCGGATAGAGCGTCGGACTTCGAATCCGAAGGTCGGGGGTTCGATTCCCTCCGGGCGCGCTCACAAACCCAGCGCGTCGAGGACGCCTTCGGTGCCACCATCCTCCGTGAGCCGCGGACGCTGCAAGGCCGGACACGGAGTGCGACTGGCCCTTGGCGCGGCTCACGCATTCGCCCCGTCGCGGCGGCAGCGGCCCCCCCCGAAGGGTGCTTACTTTCGCAGAAGAGCGTAAATCGTCGGCCCGCTCGCCTTGTGTGTCTTGGCCAGCTCTGCGACGGTGGTTCCGTTGGCCCGCGCCTTCTTGATGTCGGCAATCATTTCGGAGGTGAAGCGGCTCTTACGGCCGCGCTTCTTTCCGGAACTGGCTTTCTTGCCTGAACCGCGTGGACGACCTGGACCACGCTTCGTCTTGTAGGAAACACCGTTCAGAGCCCCCAGACGGCGCTCAAGCTTCTCGTTGCTCTCGACCAACGATTCCATCTGGTGGAGCAGGTCCTTCAAAAGATCAAGAACGGTCATGGTTCTCCTTGGAGGTGTAAAGCCTTAATAGCAGGTTGGGTTACGCACGACGAGAAAATCAAGTCGAGCGGCGAAACTTAGGCAAAAAAAGGCGACGTTAAGCTACATTGACTGGAAATTGCTTTGGTCGTTCGAAGTACTTCCTATCCAGCGGGGGTTGCGGAAAGGCCACGTGGCAGTCCCGCGAGCGACCGCCGTCGACGGCTTCCGTTGCGGTCCTCCCGCCAGCCAAGTGGACGCATCGCGTTGTGCGATTGGAATCCCGCTTGATTGAAAAGTCGTCGGCGCGCTGCCTAGCGTCACCGGGCATCTATCGAGGGAGGGATGCGCCCATGGCCATGACCATCACCCTAAATGTCAACGGCAAGACTGCGAGAATCCGAATTGATGACCCGCAGATGCCGCTCCTCTACGCACTTCGAAATGACCTAGAGCTGCACGGACCGCGATTTGGCTGCGGCCTTGGGCAGTGCGGTGCGTGCACGGTTCATGTCAACGGTGCAGCCGTCCGCTCTTGCGTGACTCCAGTGGCCAGTGTCGTCGGGAAGCGCGTCCTCACTCTCGAGGGGCTGGGCACTCCCGAGAAGCTGCACCCGCTTCAAAAGGCCTTCATCGAGGAGCAAGCGGTCCAATGCGGCTACTGCATCAACGGCATGATTATGCAGGCAAAGGCCCTCCTTGATTCGAACAAGAGCCCCTCGGAGGACGAGATACGCGACCAGCTCGCCGGCAACCTCTGCCGTTGCGGAACGCACGTGCGCATCGTCCGGGCGATTCAACGGGCTGCGGCCGCCACCTAGGGAGCTACCAATGCCGACTACCACCCTCACGCGCCGTGGTTTTCTGAAGACTTCTGGCTCGCTGGTCATCACCTTCTCGCTCGGAAACCTCGCGTCTCGAGCTGCCGCCGCCGCTTCCGCGCCGACAGCACCTGCGGGGAAGACCGTCGCCCTCGATGAAGTCGATGGTTTCATTTCAATTGCCGCGAACGGCAAGGTCACGATTTTCTCAGGCAAAGTTGACCTGGGAACCGGGGTCCGCACGGCAATCACTCAAATAGCGGCCGAAGAATTAACGATTCCCTTCGCGAGTGTCGAGGTCATTCAAGGCGACACCCTGCTCACGCCGGACCAAGGAGTAACCTTTGGAAGCTTGTCGATCCAAAACGGCGGCATGCAGATTCGCCAGGCCGCGGCGACAGCACGGGAAGCCCTTCTGGCCCAAGGAGCTCAACGCCTCGGTGTTCCGCGGGAGGATGTCGAAGTGCGGGCGGGTCGAGTCGTTGCCAAGAGTACAGGGAAGAGCGTTGCTTACGGCGCACTCATCGGAGGGCAGAAGCTTTCACTGAAGGTAGACCCCAAGGCGCCGCTGAAGGACCCATCTCAGTACAGCATTGTCGGGACACCGGTGCCCAGGCTGGACATTCCGGGAAAGGTCACCGGCCGCTTCACATACATGCAGGACTTCAGGCTTCCGGGCATGCTGCACGCCCGGGTGGTCCGCCCGCAAGGCATCAAAGCGACCCTCCTCAGCGTCGATGACGCGGCGGCCAAGCTGGTTCCTGGCTACGTGGCGACGATTCGCAAGGGAAACTTTCTCGCAGTCGCGGCGAAGACAGAATGGGGGGCTATCCAGGCAGCCGCCGCGCTGAAGGCGACTTGGTCCGACTGGCAGGGCCTCCCCGATGAAGCGAAACTCTGGGAATTCGTCCGGGCCAGCAAAGTCGCGAAGGTCGAAGTGCTTCAGTCAGCTGGTAACGCCTCGGAGGCGGTCAAAAACTATCCCAAGAAATTGAGCGCTACCTACGACTTCGCGATGCACACGCACGGTTCCATCGGGCCGTCCTGTGCAGTCGCCGAGTTCAAGGACGGGAAGCTCACTTGTTGGAGTGCGTCCCAGGCAACGCACCTGCTGCGACATCAGCTCGCGCAGATGTTGACCATGAAGGATGTGGACATTCGCTGCATTTATGTCGATGGCTCTGGTTGCTATGGCCGTAACGGTCACGAGGACGCAGCCGCCGATGCGGTGCTGATCGCTCAGGAACTGGCCAAGCCCATCCGCGTTCAGTGGAGCCGCGCGGACGAGCACGGCTGGGATCCCAAGGGGCCGCCTACCCTGCTCGACTTTCGCGCCGCACTCGACGCAAACGGTTCCCTCGTCGCTTGGGAGTCGGAGGCCTTCATTCCAAACCGCCCCGCGAAGATTGTCGTGCCGCTCGTTGCGGCCGAGCTTGCTGGGCTACCGACAGATCCGGCACACCCTGGAAACATCCAAGCGTCACTCGCCATTCCGTATGGAGTTCCGCACATCAAGGCGACTGCGCACTGGCTCGCTGAGACGCCGCTTCGCCCGTCGTGGATTCGCACGCCGGGGAGAATGCAGAATACGTTCGGCAACGAGTCTTTCATCGACGAGTGTGCGGCTGCTGCGGGAGTCGACCCCATCGAGTACCGCCGGCGTCTTCTCAAGGATCCGCGCGGTCTGGAGCTCCTCGACCGGCTGGTGAAGCTCGCCAGCTGGAAGCCCCGGGTGGGCGGACGAAACAACGCCGATGGACCGATGGCGAGCGGACGAGGCGTGGCGTACGTGAAATACGAGTTGGTGCGCACCTATGTGGGTGCGGTCGCCGACGTCGTGGTCGACACCAGCACCGGGGCCGTCCACGTCAAGCGCTTTTACGTCGCACACGACTGCGGCCAAATCATCAACCCCGACGGGCTCCGCAATCAAATTGAAGGAAACGTCGTACAAACCGTCAGTCGCACACTCATCGAACGGCTGACGTTTAACCGCTCACGAGTGACCAGTCTCGATTGGGCGAGCTACCCCATCCTGAGGTTCCCCGACGCCCCGAAGGTGGTGATTGACCTCATCGATCGACCACACGAGAAGCCTTGGGGTGCCGGTGAGCCGACAGCGGCCGTGGTGCCGGCAGCGATTGCCAACGCCATCAACGACGCAGTCGGAGCACGCGTCCGGTCCGTACCCTTTACTCCTGAGAAGGTGCTGGCCGCGTTTAAGCCGAGCTTGAAGGGAGCTTGACGGCGCGCCGGCTTGCCGCGACACGAGGCCGTTCGTCAGAGCAATGAACGAACCGGATTCGGCTGACCTTCTCGGAAGCGGCTCGGCCGTAGCGCCGACACGTTGAGACTCCGTGCCTCCCCAAGCGTCATCAGCTCTGCGGCCAGCTGGCCCAGGGCCGGTGCGTGCATGACGCCGTGGCCAGATGAGCCGTTGACGAGCCAAAAGTTTTCTAGGCCGTCGGCGAGACCGAGCAGCGCGTGCTCGTCCGGCGACATTTCATAAAGTCCGGCGTAAGTGGAAGCGACTGGGACGCTTGCGAGGCAAGGCACTCGGACACGAGCCACGGCGAGCACCGACTCCACCCAAGCCCGGTCGACGGACACGTCGAATGGGTCCATCGACGGGGCGCTGGGTTGAAGCAGCAGCACCCGCCCGTCCCTCACTCGGCAGTGGAATCCATCCGCGAACACCGTCATCGGCATGAGCTCCGGAAGTGCATCCGTCGAGGACGTGACTGCCACTTGGCGTCGCAGGGGCGTTACCGGGACCTCGACTCGAGCGAGCCGCGCCACTTCTGCGGCCCACGGACCAGCGGCATTAACGACTGCTCCACAGGGCAGTCTCTCCCTGTCGGTGCGAACCTCGACGAGGCGGTCGCCTGTGCGACGAACGCTGCGGACTGTCGATTGGAGGAAACGAACGCCAAGACGGCCAGCTGCTTCGCGGTAACCGCGCTGAATCTCGGTCGGACGGAGAAAGCCGTCCGTCTTGGAAAACGTCCCGCCGGCGATGTCTTCTGGCGCTAAGGCTGGGTTGCAGTGGAGGACTTCTTGGGGGGAGAGCTCGCATGCGGCGTCATAGCCAGCGCCTCGCTGCACGCTGATGGCCGCGCGCAGCCGCTGTAGCTGTGACCCCGTCGCGGCGACGAAGAGGTAGCCGCTCGGGCTGTACCCAGGCTCGACACCGGTCTCGTCGGCAAAAGAGCGCAGCTTCCTTAGGGAAAGGAGAGAGAGGCGAACGTTGACTTCGGTTGCGAACTGCGCTCGAAAGCCGCCCGTCGCGCGCTCGGTGCTGCCCCCTCCGCGGTCGACCACAGTGACGCGCCAGGTGCCCGCCGTTGCCAGGTGGAATGCAACGCTGCTACCGACGACGCCACCCCCGATGACCACCACGTCCGCCCTCATCGGGCGAAAGCTGCCGAGGGGTTGCGGAACGCCTTCAGTTCCAGGGCATTCCCACTCGGGTCGAGAAAAAACATCGTGGCTTGCTCAGCGGGTTCTCCAACGTAGCGAATCGAGGGCCGAATCAGGAAGGTCAGTCCGGCCCGCTCCAGCCGAGAGGCGAGGACTTGAAACTCCCTCCACTCGAGCAACGCGCCGAAATGCGGAATGGGGACCTCGACGGCCTCCACCAGGCCCACCGCCCCCAGGGAAGAGGGCCGGCCCAGGTGGGCAGAGATTTGGTTTCCAAAAAAATCAAAATCCACCCAGGTGTCGGTCGACCGACCCTCCTGACATCCGAGCAGCTCTCCATAGAAGGAGCGGGTGGAAGGGAGGTCCTTCACTGCAAAGGCGTGATGGAAGGGGCGACTAGGCATGGCGGATGGAGCCGGTCGGGCAGCCCAGGGAGGATAGCGCCCTCCGAGCCGGCGTCGGAATGACGAATTTGCTAAGGAACAGCGCATGGCCTCTAAGTTGGATGACACCAAAACAGCAGCCTCCAAGGCACATTCGAAGGCACTGGCGCTTAACTTAGACCCGAGCATCTACGGGACGTTTGCCGAGATTGGCGCGGGTCAGGACGTTGCGCAGTGGTTTCTTCTGGTGGGAGCCGCTTCGGGAACCGTTGCACAGACCATTTGCGCCTATGACAAGGCCTTCAGTGACGACCGCTACGGGAAGGGGACGCGCTATGTATCTCGGGAGCGGCTATTGTCGATGCTCGAACGCGAGTACTCGCTGCTCCGAAACGAGCTTGGTCCGACTCGAAGCGCCAGCGCTCGATATTTTTCCTTCGCCGATACCGTCGCTGCGAGGAATTTCAAAGGCGACAATCATCAACACGGTTGGATGGGGCTCCGGTTCGAGGTTGAACCCGGCGGGACTCCGAGCGACATCCTCCTTCATGTGCAGCTTCGCGATGCGACGGCAACGCAACAGAGCGAATCGCTGGGACTTTTGGGCGTCAACCTCATCGATGCGGCCTACCACCACCGGAACTCCTCTGCTGAGTTCCTCACCTCGCTCTTCGAGGGGCTATCTCGAGAGAACCTCGAGCTGGACGTCATCGAGCTGAGCGGGGCAGCCTTCAACAATGTCGATGCACGGTTGTGGTGCATCCGCTCGCTACGCCAGCAGATGTGCCATGCCGTGGTCTTTGACCGGAGTGGGCGCGTGGTGGAGCCCGCCTCGGTGCTGAGAAAGCGACCGCTCATCGTCGAGAGCGGTCGCTTTGATTCCGTTTCTCCATTTCAAACGGACCTGCTGAAAGCTGCGGAACGTCAGTTTCAGAAAGAATTCCCGGACACCAAAAACTCGGTCACTACCGTCATCGACATGGCTCTGAAGGATGAGCCAGGCGTGCCCACGCCAGACAGTGAGCTGCTTGCGCGGGTTGAGAGGCTGGTGGAGTTGGGAGCCGTTGCTGTCACCGACTTGGCTCAAGGCTACCGTCTGGTCCAGTTCCTGAGGCGCTTCACCTCGGAACCCATCCGCCTGGCAATGGGCGTTTCGGCCCTGGCCAAACTCCTCGTGCAGGACGAGTACCTCGCCCTTCCAGGGAAGATGCTGGAGGGGCTTGGAAAGCTCCTTGCCGACAACGTGAGACTTTATGTCTCGGCGGTTCCAGTCGAGGTCTGCCGAGCGGAGCTCGGGGGGCAGGCCGATGCGGTGTTCGAGCTTTCCGGGCCTGGTCTCATCGGCGTCGAGCAACTGCGTCTACAGCCGCCGATAGACGAACTCCTGCGGTACGTGCGTGCGGAGAAATGGCTCATCGCGACCGACTCCGCTTAGGGATTCGAGCGCGAAAGTGAACGGCGCTGGTCGGGGAGTGGAGGCGGGAGCACCCCTGGGCGACGACGACGGCGGGCGTTGAAGAGTCGCCCAGGGGCAAAACGACGGCGCGCTACTTCTTCATGCTGGCGACGAAGGCGTCCTGGGCCTTCTTCATCTCAGCAGGCGTCAAGTCGCGCATGTGCTGGGCCAACATCCAGACGTTCCCCCAGCGGTCGTGCACCTCGGCTATCCGGTCTCCCCAGAACATGTCCGCCGGCGGCATCTTGGCGACCGCACCGGCCTCCGTCGCGCGCTTGAAAGCGGCATCGACGTTGTCTCCATACAGCCACAGCCTTGCCGTGACGGGCTTCGGCGCCATGTCCGGGGAGGTGTCGTTGAGGAAGATGACGGAGTCGCCGATGCGGACCACCGCGTGCCACACTTTTTTCCCACTTGGGTCCATGGCCCGCGTGACTTCCTCGGCGCCAAAAGCGCGCGTCAAAAAGCCAATGGCGTCCGCGGCACCCTCGAGACTGAGCGCCGGGGTGATGGAATGCATGCCTGCAGGAACCGCATTGACTTGAGCCATGGGAAACCTCCGGGCTGAGCAGCGGCCAAGCCTGAGCTGGAGCCAGTTCGAGCGTCAATGGGACGTCGCGTGAAGGTACGGGTGTGGTCGTTTTTCGACAGATGGTGCGGGCGGTCGGCGTCTTGGTGGGAGTAAGCCTGCTGGCCGCGCAGCCCGGGCGTGCAGAATCCCCAGTGGGCGCTGGCAGTCCTGACGCCGGCATCGACGGGGACTTACCGGCGGAGTTGCCTGCCTTTACCGGTGACTGGGACGTCATCCAGCGCCGCAGCGTCCTACGGGCGCTGGTGGTGTACAGCCGGACTTGTTATTTCGTCGATCGAGGCTCGCAGCGCGGACTCAGCCATGAGTTGCTCAAAGCCTTCGAGGCCGACATCAATGGTAAGCAGGACTCGCAGTCGCTGAGGGTCAGAGTCATCTTCATCCCGGTTGCGCGCGGCGAGCTGATCCCGGCGTTGCCTACCGGCTGATCGCCGACCAGGAGCGCGAGCGTCAGGCGGCGAAAAAGCAGTTGGAATCCCAGACGCCCTAAGCGACGCCAATCGGCGACAAGCCACTCAATAATCAGTGCTTCGGCATTGGGTCGAACATCAGTTCGTCGACGTAACACCAGCCCCACGTCTCTCCCGGCTCAACCGAGCGCATCACCGGGTGGTGCCCCGCATGGAAGTGCTTGGTGGCGTGCTTGTTTTTTGAGGAGTCACAGCACCCGACGTGACCGCAGGAAAGGCAGAGGCGGAGGTGCACCCACGTGTCGCCTATGCGCAGGCAGTCCTCACATCCGTCGGAGCTGGGGCGGACCTTCTTGATGTCTTTGAGGTGGGGGCAGGTCATGGCCGTGGGGGGGACTGCGAGGAGCGGCGGATACTAGACGTGAAGCGCCTCTTGCTGTGGCTCTGGATGCGTTGCAAGCTTTCCTCTTTTGAGCAGGGGCCTTGGCCTGCTGGTGGGAGCCGTTTTTCATGGCCGCAGACTGGGACAAACAGGCCGGACGCCCGGGTGGCGTGTCGAAGGAGGGGGCGCGTCCGGTGCAGCCTGGGCGCACTCCAGCTCCGACGACCTCCTCCACTGAGCCGATTCCGCTGAATTCGGTCATTACCCAGCCACCGGACCCAGGAGGTACGACGCTGCAGGTCGGGGAGCGCCTGGCAAACCGCTTCACCATCCTCCGCTTCATCGCCCGGGGCGGGATGGGCGCGGTGTACGAGGCGGAAGACACGGTGCTGCGGACGCGCGTCGCGGTGAAAACCATTCTTCCAGAGTTCGCCGCGGACCCGACGGCGATGGAGCGGTTTCGCCGAGAAGTGTTGCTGGCCCGACGGGTCACCCACCTCAACGTCTGCCGAATCTTCGAACTTTACGAGGGGGTGGACTCCAGAGGGGAACGAGTCAACTTTCTGAGTATGGAACTGCTGCTGGGCGAAACGCTGGCCCAACGGCTGGTTCGCACCGGCCCGATGGCCAGCTATGAGCTGCTGGTGCTCCTGCGCCAAATGGCGGACGGTCTTGAGGCGATGCATGTCCAAGACGTCATCCACCGGGACTTCAAGCCGGCGAACGTGTTTCTCATGCAGCGCACGCCGGACACGCCCGGTCACCAGGGCAACGCGGCGCTGCGAGCCGTCATCACCGACTTTGGCATCGCCCGCGCCTTGCACGGGGAAAACCGCCACGACCGGGACGCTTCGGTGACGAGTCGGGTGGGCTTCATCGGAACGCCTGCCTACATGGCACCGGAACAGTTGACTGGCGGAGCCCCTTCGGCCGCCACGGATATTTACGCGCTGGGCGTGCTCCTCTACGAGGCACTCACCGGGACCGTTCCCTTCTCCGGGGAGACGGCACTCGAGGCGGCGATGAAACGGTTGCATCAGGCGCCGCCAGTTCCCTCGGCGCTGGTGACGAGCCTCGACGCCCGCTGGGACGCCGCCATCCTTCGCTGCCTCGAGCGCGAACCGCAAAAGCGTTTTCGTTCGGTACTGGATGTGGTCCGCGCGGTGGGCCAGCAAACGTTAGACCCTCGCAAGGCAGTGGCTGTCCTTGGTTTCCGCAATCTCGCCGGGCGACCGGACGGAGCCTGGCTGTCGACGGCACTGGTGGAAATGGTCACCCGTGAATTCCAAGAGGCGAGTCAGACGCTCAGGACGCTGCCCGCCGAGGAGGTCGCGCGCGCCCAGCGCGCCCTCTCCCTTGGAGCCCAGGACACGCTGTCCAGCGAGACACTGGGCCACGTGCGCGACCTGACGGGCGCTCAGCTGACTGTCCTCGGCTCCTACCTGTGTCTTGGCAACGGACTCTCCAGCCCGCTGAGGTTGGCCGTTCGCGTCCAGGACACGTCCTCGGGGGAGGTGGTTGCAGTGTGGGGGGAAAAGGGCACGGTGGGTGAATTGCAGGAGATGGTCTCACGGGCTGGGACCCGTCTTCGTTCGAGCCTTTCGAATCCTGCCCAACCGACGGCGTAGCGCGGAGCTTTCAGCTTTTGCCGTACGAGGCGAGGAATCGGTCGCGTTCCGGTCCCTCAGGAAGTTCCTCGGCGAGTGCTGCATACAGCTCGGTTGTGTCGCGAGCCCCCTTGGCTGCGCGGCGCACCAGCGCGCGCGCCATCGGCCCGACGGCACGTGCCAGACTCTGTTCCGCCCGGCGCAGGATTTCCTCGTCCAGAAAGGCAGTTGCCAGCAGTGGCTGCGTCCCCCCAATGGCCTGGGCTGCGCGGGCGGGGGTGCGCTTGGCGACAGCTTTGGACGCGGCGGCGGTCTCGGCACCCCCCGGACGGGACCCTTGTTTCCGCGGCGGTGGCAGCACCATCGTGACCGTCTTGAGAAACGTCTTGCGCGACTCGCCGTCGGCAATGGAGTTGGCAAGCTTCTTCGAAGCGGCGGCCAGGTCCGGAGCCTCGTGCGCGACCCGCTCCACCAAAAGGCGTGCAATCGGTCCGACGTGGGGTGCAAGAGCCGCCTCCAATCGGGCGCGCTCCTCGGGCTGAAGCCTGCCCGGCGTCACCACTGGGGCGGGTGTGCCGGCTGGCCCTTGCGGCTTACGGGCCGACGGAATCCAGCGGCGTGCGTAGCTGAGGAAGGCCGCGCGGTCCGACTCATCGGTGAGGGCCTCGGCGAGGAATTCGCACAGCGCCCGCGGGTCTTCGGTCCGCGTCAGGGAGCGCTTGACCAGCACCGGCGCGAGTGGCCCGACCCATTTCGCCAGGGCACTGGAAAGCTCGCCCAGGGCTTCCGGACGCCAACCCTCATGGGGTGTGGCAGCTGCCGCCGCGACCGGAGCGGCGGCCGGGGAAATCGGCAGAACCGGGGCGGCGGGAGCGGCCGGCGCGCCGGGCTGCGGCGTCGCCCCTGCCGGCCACGTCAAGTCCGTTGCCGCGACACCCCCGACCGGCGCCAGCTCGAAGAAGTCGACCTCCCGCGTGCCCGGCCGGCGTCGACCTCGGTGATGAAAGAGCTCTCGGTATTCGTCGGAGAGACTCGACACCAGCTCGAAGAACGACCGCGAGGCGAGAATCTGCGAAGGGCTGGCAAATCCTAGCAGCGCTTGCGCGCCGTAAAGCCCTTCGCCCAGCAACTGGGTATGCCCAGGCGACTCTTCGACGACTTTGACCGGCCCCAGGTTGACGCCGAGACGAACCTGAAGGTCATGAAAAACCGCAGCCTCCTGCTGAAGACTGTCCCGAATGCCAATGGCGACAAACACCGCGTCCTCCGGGTCACCCGGGAAACACAACACCGCGCCATTTCCGGTGTCCAGGAGGATTCGGTCGGCCTCGGCGAGGTGGCCGACAGTGCGAGTGACGACGTCGCGCACGCGCTGCTGGAGCTCGGGGGCGGCAGAGGCTGTGCTCTCCTCTCCCAGGTCAAGGAACACGACCGTGCCCACGAAGGTCCTGTTCCCATGCGTCTTCATCAAAGCGGTCGCGCGGCCTCCCGGGGTTATTCGAGAAGCTTCATCGCCTTTTCGAGACTGCGGCGGAGGCGGTTGAAGGACGTGGCAAGCACGCCAATCTCATCCTTGCTGGTGACGGCGAACTCGGGAATTTGGAGGTTGCCCGTGCTGACTTCGTCGGCCGCGCGTGACATCCGGACGATGGGCCGAATGACCATCACCGACAGGGTGATGTTGAGCACGATGAAGGCAAGCACGAAGACCGCAATCAGCGACGTCATGAAGGTGCGAAAGGCCGTATCGGCCTTCGCCAGCGGCAGCGCCATGGGGACCGAGATGACCTGCGCTCCTATAATTTCGTTGTGCTTCCATCCGAAGCCATTGGCCGGCCCATAGAGCTGAATCATCGACTTGGGCGCTGCGTCCACCGTGCTGTGGCAGACGAGGCACTTCTCGTTCGTAATCTTGATGGGTCGGGCCCGAAAAAGGGAAGGCCCACTGGGCGTGTCTCGCACCCCGCCGACTTCCTTGATGTCGGGGTTGTTGCGAAACTGGTTGACGACATCGGCCTCCCATCCGACAGTTTTGTCGCGCGGGTTGGTGGGGTTGAGAGTGGCTTCCTTGTAACTGTACTCCGGGTACGTTTTTCGCAAGTTGTTGAACACTTCGGTGGCTGCGTACGCCGGCACCGATTGTGGCAGGAATACCCGCATCAGCTGCAATTCGAGATTCGGTTTCACCTGGCCCACGGTGTAGTCGCGGACCGCCATCGCCGACTCCATCATCAAGCCCGCGTTGCGCTCCACTTCGTCCTGGGCATTTTGCTGAAGGATGCGCCGGGAGATGTAGGCCGAACAGGCCAAGCCGATGGCGAAGACCGCGACCAAAACTAGGTTGAATTTAAGTCGAAGCCCCACAGTGACCTCCGGCTAGTGGCAGTTCTCGAGCATGTCTTCATAGGCTTTTGTGAAGCCGATGAGGCTGAAAACGGCGTCATGGGTGCCGGTGACGGGCCAAGTCGGCCAAAAGCGTAGTTGGGCGCGGGCGCTCAAACCCGCCCTGAACTGTGAGACGAGGGTTGCTCCGGAAGTCTCGAAGACCACCGTCTTGTCCCCGGCCAGCTTGTCTGCCTTCACGAAGGCGTTCTTGTCCACCTGGATGCCGATGTCCCCGGAGCCGATGTCGAACGTTGATTCGCTCACGATGAGGACCCCCCCGCCCGCAGGGACGACCAGCTGGGCGGTGACGTCCTGGTACCCGTCCTTGACGGGAGCCTTCTCGGACTCGATGCGACATTTGACGGTGCCCCCCTCCGTCGTGCGCTGGAGACGCCAGGCGGACGGCGGCGCCGGAGGAGACGCCCCGAGCAACAGCATGGGAGCGATGCGCACTGCCCAAGCGAGTCTTCCGAAAGACGTCACTTCACGCTGCTCCGATGGCTGTTGACCGTGCAACCATACGAGGGGGGTACTTTTCAACACAAGAACGAGGACGCCTGCCAAGAAAGGCGTTGCAGGGGATGCGTTGGCCACAGGCGCTCTGAAATAGCCCCCGTCAAGCGTCCAGTGCGGTCGCGCCGGCCAAAGTCGCAGAGTCATGCCGCTGTGCGGCAAATGGAGACGCCTCCCCAGGGCAGCCGCGAAGGCACTGGGCGCCGACGGCTTTCGCCGCAGCGCGGAGCGCGGGGCACGGTTACGGGGAGGGCATGCCACTGCAGCGCATCGACGTCTCCATCGCCCGGCCCCCAGAGCTCCGGGCGCGCATTGCCGACGCCGTCCACCGGGCCCTGGTGGAAACCATTGCCGTACCGCCGGACGACCGCTTTCAAGTGGTGACCGCCCATGCCGCCGGCGGCCTGTCCTTCCCGCCGAGCTACTTGGGCATTCCCCACCGTGACCCGGTGCTGGTGCAGGTGACGTTGAGTCGCGGGCGCACCACCGAGCAGAAACAGGCGCTGTACCGAAGGATGGCTCAGCTGGTGTCGGAAGCCGGGGTTTCACCGAATGAGTTGGTGGTGAGTCTCGTGGAGGCCGGGCGCGAAGACTGGTCGTTCGGAAACGGCATCGCTCAGTACGTGCCAGAGAAGTAACCTCCCTCCAGGACTATGCCCCTCCACCACCGCACCTGCGCCCTTTGCGAGGCAATGTGCGGTCTGACGTTAGAGGTCGAGTCCGAGCGGCTCCTTTCCATTCGCGGAGACCGGGATGACCCCTTCAGCCGGGGCTTCCTCTGCCCAAAGGCCACTGCGTTGCAGGACATTCACGAGGACCCGGACCGGCTCCGCTTTCCGGTCCGGCGGACGGCCACTGGGTGGCAGCGTTTGTCCTGGAAACAGGCGCTGGACGAGACGGCGGAGCGGCTGCTCCGGATTCAAGAAGCGCGCGGCAAGGACGCGGTGGCCGTCTACCTAGGCAACCCCACCGTCCACAACCTCGGGACGCTCCTCTTAGGAGTGCCCTTTGTGAAGGCTCTCGGGACGCACAACCGCTATTCGGCCACCAGTGTCGACCAGCTGGCGCACCATCTGGCCGCGTTCCTGATGTTCGGCCACCAGCTGCTGCTCCCGATTCCCGACGTGGACCGCACTGCCCTTTTTCTCGTCCTCGGGGCGAACCCAGCCGTCTCCAACGGAAGCTTGATGAGCGCTCCGGGGATGCCTTTGCGGCTGAAAGCACTCAAGGCGCGCGGCGGTCGGCTGGTGGTGGTGGACCCGCGCCGGACCGAGACAGCGGAGCTTGCCGACACCCACCTTTTCATTCGGCCCGGGACGGACGCCCTGCTTCTGCTGGCGATGCTGCACACTCTCTTTGCCGAAGGGCGGGTCCAGCCTGGACGTCTGTCTGCTTTCCTCGATGGACTCGGCGCCGTTGAGCAGTTGGTGCAGGCCTTTCCGGCCGAAGTCGTTGCCGGGCCGACGGGCGTGCCAGCCGAGGCCATTCGTCGCCTGGCGCGCGACTTCGCGGCCGCGCCCTCCGCCGTGGCATACGGGCGGGTTGGCCTCTCCACTCAGGAGTTCGGCGGGCTCTGTCAGTGGCTCCTCAACGTGCTGAACGCGGTCACCGGGAACCTCGACCGCGCGGGGGGCGCGATGTTTACCCGACCCGCCTTCGACGTGATTGGCGCCGGAGCTAGCCGTGGGCACTTCGGCCTCCGCCGCTCGCGTGTGCGTCAGCTTCCAGAGTTTGGCGGCGAATACCCAGTGGCCACTCTGGCCGAGGAGATTCTCACTCCCGGACCGGGCGGCATCGCTGCGCTGGTGACGGTTGCGGGAAATCCAGTCCTCTCCACACCCAACGGGACTCAGCTCGACCGCGCGCTCGGCTCGCTCGACTTCATGGCGTCCGTCGACTTCTACGTCAACGAAACCACGCGCCACGCGCACCTCATCCTCCCGCCCACCTCGCCGCTCGAACACGACCACTATGACGTCGTGTTTCACCTGTTGGCGGTGCGCAACACGGCCAAGTACTCGCCCGGCCTCTTCCCGGCGCCGCCCGGAGCCCTTCAGGACTGGGAGATTTTCAACGGCCTGACTGCCCGGCTCGCTCGGCGCGGGCGCTTTGGAGGGTTGCGAGCTCGGGCGCGGGCCGTCGCCCTCCGCTGGGCCTCCCCCCGGCGGCTCCTCGACCTCGGGCTGCGGGCCGGCCCCTACGGCCGTCGGTCGCCGCACCGACTGACGCTGGCCGCTCTTGAGGCCGCCCCCCACGGCGTGGATTTTGGCCCGCTGGAACCCTGCCTACCGGGCCGACTCCACACCCGGAATCGGCACATCCAGCTGGCCCCTGCCGAGTTGATGGGGGACGTGGGGCGGCTGAGCTCGCGTTACCTGAAAAGTCCGGCGCCTGCCAACGGCTCGCTGCAGCTGGTTGGCCGCCGTCAGCTGCGGAGCAACAACTCCTGGATGCACAACAGCCTCCGCCTGGTGAAGGGTCCGCCGCGGTGCACCTTGTTGATGCACCCCGAGGATGCGGCCATGCGCGGACTCACCCACGGCGAGCCGGTGGTGGTGCAGTCTCGGGCCGGCGCCATTCCCCTTCCGCTCGAGGTAAGCGAGGAGATGATGCCTGGCACGGTCAGCATCCCCCACGGATGGGGGCACGGCCGCGATGGTGTCCTCGCCCAGGTGGCGACCGCCCATCCCGGCGCGAGCATCAACGACCTCACCGACGAGCGCCTGGTCGATGCGCTCACCGGAGCCGCCGCCTTCAGCGGCGTTCCAGTGCAGGTCCGTCGGGCCGAGCGCTAGGCGAGAAAACCGAGGTTGGCGGTGGGGTAGCGACCGACATAGGGAAGCACAGTGGTTAGGTCGGTGGCGCTCACCCCGAACCAAGTCGCCAGCGTGGCGGCATATTGGTCCACTGCCAGCGTGGGGACCCAACGGCCTTGCCCGGTGAAATCATCCGGCCCGGCCAGTTGAAGCGTCGGAAAGGTGCCGTAGGTTTGACGACCCTGCACCGCGCCGCCGAGCACCACGTGGTGGTTCCCCCACGCATGGTCTGAGCCATCCCCCGAGGCGGGCTGGAGCGTCCGGCTGAAGTCGGAAAGGGTGAATGCGGTGACTTGCTGGGCAACGCCCAGCTGGACGGTTGCCTGGTAGAAGGCGTTCAGCGCCGGGGAGAGGTCGCTGAAGAGCGCCGCCTGGCGGGCTAGCTGGTCGTTGTGGGTGTCGTAGCTGCTCTGACTGACGAAGAAAATTTGGCGGCCCACGCCCAGCGCCTGCCGCGCCTGAATCATCCGCGCGACCTGCTTCAGCTGCAGCGCAATACTCGAGGTGAGACCACCGAAGAGTCCATCCACGGTGGACCCGGTGCCTGCCAGGACGGGCGCCACCAAGGAACTGGCCGACAGTGCCCCCGAAGTCTGCGACTGGGTCGCCTGGACGATGAGGTTGGCTTCCTCCAACGTGCGGACGCTTTGCATGGCCTGCAGCCGGGCATTGGCAGCGGCCGAGCCGTTGAAACCGGCGAGTGCGAAGGTTCCGCCGGCTGCCGGAAGCGACAGCGGGCTGGAACTCGCGCCGAGTGCGAAGAGTTGGTTTCCGCTGATGGAGATGACGGAAGGAAGGGGCCCAGCGGAGAGGCCGTCGGCGATGCGGCCGCCCCAGCCGGTCTGCGAGTACTGGTCCGACAGAGAGGTAGCCCACTGGTGCTGCTGGTCTTGGTGGGACATCAAGCTGATGGGGATGGGGACGGCATTCTGGAGGTATTGCTGCTTGGTCGTCGGGGCGAGCAGCGTCCCGATGTTGAAGACCACCGCAAGCACACCGTCGTTCCACAGTGTCTGAAGCTCCGGGAGGTTGGGGTGCAGCCCATAGGCGGCCGCGCCGCTGGCCGGAGTGAGTGGGAGGAGTTGGGCCTGGGGGAGGGCAAGACCGCCAGCGCCGATGGCGCCGCGAGCTGTCGCGTAAGCGGCGTAGCCGGCGCTGTCCAGGGGCACCACCGTGTTGTTGCCGTCGTTACCTCCGAAGAGGAACACGCACACCAGGGCCTTGTAGTCGTCGGCGGTCTGCGCAAAAGCCCGTCCCTCGCCGAACTTCGAGAAGGAGGCGGCCGCGCCGATTGCGCCGAGGGCTTCGAGGAAGCTTCTTCGTGAGATGCGCATGGTCACTGCTCCACCTGGTATTGGGCCGAGGTTCCGACGACGTACGCCGCTGCCCGAACCCGGTCGATGGCATCCGTGCTGGGAACGGCGTTCACTGCATCCAGCACCGCCTGGCGCATGCCGGAAGACATGGTGCCGTGCATCAGGAGCGCATTGAGGCGGTCGGCGAGGGCCCCGGCGTCGCTGGCGGAGGTGAGAAAGTCCGTCAGCGGAGCGGTGGTGCCGGTCGCGCCGGGGATGGTGGGGTCTGGGTTGACGGTCTCGAAGAGGAGCTCGAAGACGAAATTCGCGCGGGTCAGCGCGCTGGTGCTGTCATACAGCGTCGAAGGTGGGCTGAGCAGCGCGGTTCCCGGAAGCGGATAGTTGGGAGGATAGAAGTTGAAGACGCTGCCGGCCGAATAGAGCGGCTGCTCCATCGCCGCGGCCGCGTTGCGAAGGTAGACGCCGTCGCTCTGGGCTTCCAGCGCCCGAGCCAGGTTGGCTGCGAGCAGGACGGGCTCACGCAACTTGCCGTAGCCGGTGCCGGACTGGACCGCTCCGCGCGCTTCCGGGTCGAGCAGAATGGCGCGCACCACTGCCTGCATGTCACCGCGCACACCCGACCCGTTGTCGGCAAAGGCGGCGCTGACGCGAGAAATGTAGGCCGGGCTTGGGTTGCTGGTGACGAGGAATTGAATCAACTGCTTGCCGATGAACGGCCCGACGTTGGGGTGGCTGAAGAGAATGTCGAGCGCCCCGCTCAGGTCCTGGGCGGCTGTCTGGCCGGCCGGCAGCGTGGCGCCGTTGAGCAAAGTCTTCTGCGTGGTGTCGTGGTTGGCCTCCACCGCCACCATTGGCCCCAAGTAGTAAGCCGGGTTGTGCCCCTGGGGCGTCGCGCCTGGGACGGTGGGGTACGTCCAGCCGGTAAACACGGCGGCATAGCCGTCCACGACGCTCTGCGGATAGGTGGGTACCGGCTGCCCGTTGGAGTCGGTCACCATGCTGCCGTCTGCGTTGAGCTGCACCAAGCCAATTGAGAACAGCTGAAGCAGCTCGCGGGCGTAGTTCTCGTTGGGATGGGTGCCCTCCGCCGGGTTGGCCTTGTTGTTGTTCACCATGTTCAGGTACCGGCCCATGGCTGGACTCAGCGTCACGTCCTGCAGAATCTGCCGGTAGTTGGTGAGGGCGTCGTTGAGGAGGAGCTGCTCATAGGCCGCCATCCCGTAGGTGGTGGGCACATCCTCGTCGCTGACCACCAGAATCTGACTGAGGGCAAGGGCCACGCGCTGTCGAAGCTGGTCGCTTCCCGCCAGCGCGTTGCGGAAGAACTGCACCGAGGGTTGAAAAGCGCTGAAGTTGTCGCGGTAACAGTTGGAGGGCGCGGTGGGCGGACACACCACGGCGGGAGACTGCAACACGACGGGGTAGGTACCGAGACTGCTGGTCGGCAGGTTGAACTGGGTGTCGATAAACGCCGCGAAGCCCGCGTCCTGGACTGTCCTCGCGAGCGCTTCGCTGGGTCCAAAGGTACTCTGCTCGAGAAAGCGGACGGTGTCCGCGTCCAGCCCGCTGTCTGGTGCCCCAGCGTTGGAGCTGGTGCTGCTGCAGCCGGCCAGGGATGCCGCCAAGAGGAGGGGCCAGCCGAGAAGCACTGCCGGGTGTGCCGCCGCCACCGAAGTCGAAGGCCGCCGAGTCGTCATGTGTGGAAGGCCCTCCTCGGCCGATGCCGCGGCGTGCTGCCGCGCTTTGGAACACGCAACCGACGGCTTCCGTTGCGGGGCATTCAAAAGCACGGGGCAAGCAGCCGAAGTGTCACCCAGCCTTGCCGCATCGCGTCAGCGAGCGCAAAGCGTCAGGGGGGTTAGCATTGGCGTCCGTTTTGGGTGCCATGGAAGAAGAGGCCCGTCCGGACGCGGAAGCCTTGCGGCTGCGCCAGTTGTTCGAGCGCAAGCTGCATGGGCTGGCGGCGGAGAGCCGCGCCGCCTTCGCGCTGGCGGCGGAGGAGCCGGTGCTGTCGGCGCTCTGTTTCGACCCACTTCCCGCGGTGGCGGCGCAGCTGCTTGCCAATCCGCGCTTCGGGCTGGGGCAGGCGCGTCTCTTGGCTGCGCATCACCCACACCCCTCCGCGCTTCAGGCGCTTGCCAACCGCGAGGCCTTTCTCCGTGACGGCGAGGTGCAGCGGCTTCTGTTGCGCAATGTGCAGCTGCCCTCGGCGCTTCTCCAGCGACTGCTCGGGTCGAAACGGCTGGTTGAGCTTTTCAAATTAAGCGTCAGCCGCGAGCTACCAGAAAAGAATCAGCGGGCCAGCCGGGAGGTGCTGCGCCACAAGTTCGCGAACACCGCGGCGCCGGAGGAAAAGGTGGAGCTCCTCTTCCATACCGAGGGCCGCGTGCTGCTGCTGCTGACAGGGCTCCCGCTCGACCAAAAGACGGCGGCGCTGGTGTGCGGCCGCACCGTCGCCTCGGTGCTTCTGGTGCAGAACTTCGCCCGCTGGGGAGCAACGCCGCCCAGTGTCTTACAGCACCTGCTGAAGCAGGTGGTGGTGAAGCACCATCCTCAAGTCCGCACGCTGTTGCTCCAGCACTCCAATTCGCCTCGCGGAGCGCGCAACTCCGAGGGTTGAGGGCGCAGGTCATACCTCCCCAAGGCCTCGCTAATGTGCCCGCTCACCCTGCGGCGGGAACCGGGTGCACGCTGGGCTAGCCTAGCCACCGAAGACGAAGGAGGGCGCATGGGGAGGCTGCTGCGGATGGAGGCAGGGTTGGGCTTGCTATTGGCCGGCGTTGCCGCCGCCGACGAGGTGCCTTCGGCAAAAGCCGCGGCCAAGCCCCCGAAGCATTATGTCCTCAAAGCCACGCCCGAGACGGTGCAGTGGGGATGGCTCGACCCCAAGGAGCCTCCTCGGCTCACCATTGCCTCAGGCGACATTGTCTCCATTGAGACCCTGATGCACGCCAAGGACCAGATTCAGAAAGGCACGTCGATGGAGGAGATTGTTGCCTTGCGCAAAGCGAATCCGGGCGGCGGCCCCCACTCGCTCACCGGGCCAATTTATGTCGAGGGCGCCGAACCGGGAGACGTCCTGGAAATTCGCATTCTGAAAATCGTTCCCAAGAGGGTGGGCGCCAACTTCAATCTCCCGGGCAAGGACTTCCCCACCATTGGATTGCTGGCATCCGAATTTCCCGAAGGCCACGTGCAGTACTTCGACCTGGACTTGAAGAAAAACCAGACCGTCTTCAAGCCAGGCATCGTGCTTCCGCTGCGGCCGTTCCCTGGCACACTGGCAGTGGGGATTGACCCGAATGACCCCTCACCGAGGAAAGGCGGCTCGAAGGACCCGTTCGCCCCAGTGAGCTCGCTGCGCCCTTGGAAGAATGGGTCCAACATGGACATCAACGAGCTGACCGCCGGCAGCACCATCTTTATCCCGGTCTTCCTCAAAGGCGGACTGATTTGGACGGGGGATTCGCACTGCGCTCAGGGCAATGGCGAGGTGAACCTGACGGCCCTCGAGTGCTCGTTCGAGAACATCGAGATTCAGCCGATTGTGAGAAAGGACATGAAGCTCACCTGGCCGCGCATCGAGACGCCCACCCACTACATTCAGGTGGGCTTCGATGAGAGCCTGGACAAGGCGATGGCGATTGCCGTCGCCGAGACGGTGGACTTCCTCGTCCAGAAGAAGGGCCTCGACCGCTACGAGGCTTACTCTCTGGCCGCGCTCGCCGCCGATTGCCGGGTGAGCCAGGTGGTGGACATCCGAAAGGGCGTGCACTGCATGGTTCCGAAGAGCATTTTCGTTCACTGAAACGGCGCTCGGCCCCCGTCCGGTGCCGCAAGAGGCGCGCTGAAGTCCAAGGGCAGCAACGTGCGCTTCTTGCCTCAAGACGCTCCTTGACCTTGGAGGAAGGCAGGGTGACGCTCCTTGGCCCATGTGCCTGCGTCGGGCAGTCGGTGTCCTTCCCCTTTTGGCCCTGACCAGCGGCTTGCTTCTGTCAGCCGGCAGCTCGAGCCGAGCGGCCGAGCCACCTGCGGCCCCCTCAGGCGAAGAGGTGGCATACGTTCGTCTCCGCAGCCATCGCCTTCTTCCCCTCAGTGCCCCCCTCGGGGGCCAGTCGGCGGAAGTGCGCGCGCGCAATGCCACACAGGCGTTGGCCAGCGCGCTTGAGTCGCCGGGTCCAAAGACAGTCCGCCTCGACGAGGCAGACGACCGGGCCACCCTCTTCGTCGGAGCGGCGCCCGTGCTTCAACTTGCTGCCCAGGACGCGGCCGCTGCGGGCGACGCGAGCCTTCACGTCTATGCCTCGGCAGCCAAGGCCACTCTCGAGCACGCGCTGAACGCCGAGGCGCGCCGTGAGGCGCTGCAAAATCTAGTCTTGCGCATCTCCTCGGCCGTCTTCCTTGGCCTGGTGGCGTTTCTCCTCATCCGCAAGTTGGGGGACCTGGAAGCAGCGGCCGAGCGCTGGCTCGATGCGCAGCCGCAGCGGGCGCCCGCGGTTCGCCTCGGCAACGTGGAGCTCGCCAGCCAAACGGCCGTCCGTGGCGGCCTTCATGTCGTCTTGCGATTTGGCAAGCGAGTCCTCCAAGTCGTCCTGGTCTACATCTGGCTCTACACAGTCCTGAGCTTCTTCCAGGCGACGCGCGCCACTGGCGACCGCATCACCGGGATGCTGCTCGAACCGCTCGGGCGGGTGTTCGCCCGTCTGGTGGGGGCAATTCCACAACTCCTGGCCTTGGGCGTCCTGGGGCTGGTGCTGTACCTCGTCCTGCGTGCTGTCGGACTCTTCTTCGGCAGCGTCGCCCGTGGTGACACGCACCTGGCCTGGGTGCCGGCCGACTTGGCGAAGCCGACGAGCACGCTGTTACAGGCGGTTCTCCTCATCCTCGCGGTGCTGTTCGCTGCGCCGGTCATCAGCGGCGACGCGGCGGGCCCGTTTCACGGGCTGGCGCAAGCGATGCTCATCGGCCTGGCCATCGCCTGCGCGCCGTTGTTCGCAGCTGTCGTGGCCGGGCTTCCGGTTGTGTATGGCCGGGGCCTGCGGGTGGGTGAGGTGGCGGAAGTGGGCGGCAAGGTGGGGACGGTGAAGGAGGTCGACCTCCTGTCGGTGGTGCTGGAGGACGCAGCGGGCCGACCGGTCCGCATCCCGCACTTGGTTTCGCTCTTTCAGCCAACCCGCGTCCTCGGGTCTGCCCCGCTCAACAGATTTGAGGTCGCTGTCGGCGGCAGCGAGGACCAAACCCGCGTCCAGTCCCTGTTGTTACACGCCGCCGGGTCGCACGCCTCCGGGGCGCGGGTCGAGCTGACTGCCTTGGACGCCGCCGGCGCAGTGTACCGCGTCACCTCAAGCTACGAGGACATCGGCCTCCGGGTGGCCAGCGTCCTCAAGGACGCCGGCGTTCAACTCGCATCGCTGGGAGAGGCCGGAGACCACCCATGACGGGTCTTGCCCTCCTCGGGCTGCTCCTCGTTGCCTCCTACCTGGGCGGCTTCGTGGTGGGCGGACGGAAGGTGCCGGCGCGAGGGTTGGCCTCTGGGGCCGGGGTGGTGATGCTTGGCTTCGCAGCCGGCCCGACGGTGCTTGACCTCGTCTCTCAGGACAGCCTGGAACTTTTTACCCCACTGGCCCAGGTTGGGGTCGGCTGGTTGGCCATGGACGCGGGCCTGGTGTTTGGACGGGTGCTGGGTCGTCCGGTGCGGCCGTTGAGCGCGCTTTGGGGCATCGCCTTGGCGCTGGTGTGTGCCGTTGGGGTGGGGGCAGCTGTCCTGTTGTGCCTGACGTGGTTGCCGTGGGCTGCGCCGGCCGGACTGTCTGACCGGGAACGCTGGGTGCTGGTGCTTGGCACCGGCGCCGCGCTCTCTGAAACGACGCGTTCTGTCTTCCGATGGGCGGCCCAGCGCTACGGCGCCCGCGGACCCCTCTTCAGCCGACTGGCCGACCTGGCTGCTGGGGATGACCTGGTGCCAATCAGCCTCGCCGCGGTCGCTGTGGCCTTGCAGCCCCTTCCTTCCGTCTTCGGTCCGCTGCCAGTCGCCGCCGAGGCTGCCGCGCAGCCCCTCATCGGATGGCTCTTGGGTGTGGCGGCGGCATTGATGCTCGGCCGAACGTTCCGCCTCAACGTCTTCCGCGGCGTGCTGCTCGGCGTCACTCTCATCGCCATCGGCTTCACCGTCCGACTGGGCCAGTCGCTGTTGGCGGTCCCCTTTGGACTCGGGCTCGGGCTGGCCACCGTTTCCCGCCACCGCGCCCGCGTGCGACGGGCAGCAATCTCCGAGCGCTTTGTCCTCCTCCCGGTGCTTCTTGTAGCCGGTGCGATGACGACCCTGGACGGGGCGGTGCGGTGGTTCGTGGGAGCGGCCGTGGCTGCGCGCCTGCTGATGAAGCTGCTGAGCGGGGTCGGGCTGTGGGCCGTCTGGCCGGAGGCTCGGCCCGCCGGGCCGGGGCTGGGGTTGGGCCTCGTCTCCTCCGGCGCCCTCAGCATCGCCGTCGGGCTGTCCTTCGCCCTCGCTTTTCCGGGGATGGTGGGGGCGACCGTCCTGGCGGCGTCGACCACCAGCGTGGTGGTGGGCGAGCTGCTTGGCCCAGCCAGCCTTCGTCGAGCAATGGGCCGGGCGGGGGAGTTGAACGAGAGCCCGAGCGCACCTGTTGCAGCGGGTGCCGTCGGGGCCACTTCATGAGTGGTGCCGAGGAGGCCCCGAGGCCGCTCGGCGAGCGGCTTCTTGAAGCCGTCGTGGTGCTCGTCCTGCTGGCCCTGTTGGTGGCGGCCCGCCGACTCTTCCCGGCGTTCGGCAGTGGCGCCGGGACCATCGCCTCGGTCGGCATTCTGCTGATGGGCGGCGCGGTGCTGGCCAACCTCCTCGAGTTGGTCGGGCTGCCCCACCTCACCGGGTACCTCTTGGCCGGGGTGGCGACGGGCCCCTACGCGCTGGGCATGGTGGACCACCAGTCCGTCGAGGACCTGGCGCCGGTCAACCAGCTTGCGCTCTCCCTCATTGCCCTGGCGGGTGGCGCAGAGTTGAAACTCGCCGCGTTGAAGAGTGGCTTTCGGAGCCTGGCCTGGGCCACCCTCTGGCAGAACCTGCTGGTGATGGTGGTGCTGGCCACCGTCTTCATTGCAGCTCGCCCGCTGCTCCCCTTTTTGGCGGGCGTGCCTACCGCAGGGGTGGTGGGCGTTGCACTTTTGTGGGGCGTTGTCGCGGTCACCCGCAGTCCCTCGGCCACGCTTGGCATTCTCTCCCAGACGCGCGCCCAGGGTCCCCTGGCCACCTTCACCCTCAACTTTGTCATGTCCTCGGACGTGGTGGTGGTGGTGCTGCTCGCGTTGGTGATGACCGTCGCCCGCCCACTCATTCTCCCCGGGTCGACGTTTTCCATGGCGGCATTCCGGGAGCTCGGGGTGGAGCTGATGGGGAGCATCTCGGTGGGAACGACGCTGGGACTGTTGCTGGCCGCGTACCTGCGTCTCGGGAGCGGCAAGGGGCTGGCGCTGCTCCTCATCGCCCTGGGTCTCGTCTTCACGGAACTGTTCGACTACCTGCACTTCGATTGGCTGTTGATTTTCATGACCGCCGGCTTCGTGGTGCAGAATTTGTCGAAGCAGGGGGCCCGCTTCGTCACCTCCATCGAGTCGATGGGCGAGGTGGTGTACGTCGTCTTCTTCGGTGTGGCCGGCGCCCATCTCGACCTTCCCGTGCTGCGGGTGCTGTGGCCAGTAGCACTGCTCTTCGTCGTCTCGCGCGGCGTGACCTCGTGGGTTGCCGGCCGCGTGGCCAGCCGTCTTGCCGAAGACCCCCCGCGCTGCGGCGCTGGGGATGGTCGGGGCTGGTGTCCCAGGCCGGACTTGCGCTGGGCATTTCCAGCAGCATCCAGAGCGAATTCCCCGCCTTCGGAGCTGGACTGGGTGCCTTGGCGGTGGCCACGGTGGCGATGAACGAGATGGTGGGGCCGGTGCTTTTCAAAGTGGCCCTCGACCGCAGCGGCGAGACCCAGGGCGAGGAGGAGGAGCTTGAGTCGACGGAGGCGGCCGAGGTCTTCGAGCCCTGATGGCCAGTCGGCGGTGCCTACGGCAGTGGCCGTACCGTGTAGGGCGACACCCCCAAGGCGCGGCGTGGCTGCCCTTTGGCGTTAGGGCCTGTCGATGTAGCGCTGCAGAAAGACGAGGTCGAGCCAGCGGTCGAACTTCCTCCCCACTTCACGGAAGCGGCCCACCTCTTCGAAGCCCAGCCGAACGTGGAGCCGCAGGGAGACGGCGTTGTCCGCGTCGATGCCGGCCACGAGGACATGCTTTCCAAGGTTTCTGGCCCGGCCAAGAAGTGCTTCGACGAGGATGAGTCCGAGACCCTTTCCGCGTGCATCGGTGCGGACGTGCACGGTGTGCTCGACGGTATGGCGGTAACAGGGCCACGCCCGGAATTCGCCAAAGGAGGCGAAGCCGGCCACGCCGTTTCCATCGCGCACGACGAGGACGGGGTAGCCTGCGGCCACCCTGGACTTCATCCACGCCAGCCGCTCCTCGAGCGCGACTGGCTCCTCGCGATACACGGCGGTGGTGTTCGCGATGACGTCGTTGAAGATGGCGAGGATGCCAGGGGCGTCCTCCTCGGTTGCGTCGGTGGGCGGCCCCATGAAAGCCTCCACAGGAACCTCGCTCGCGCCCCTGACACGGACGCCTGCGCGGCGGGAGACTGCAAGGCGTACTGCTTGGTTGTCCTTCGTTTTCTTGCCGGCGTCTCCGCGGTTCAAGGCATCGCGGCACACTGCCGTCAGACCAGGGGCACAGTTGCCAATCCGTCGGTGAAAAATTGAGAAGCATGGCCGCCAGCCCACAGGCACCGAACCGGTGGTGGGGCCTCCCCGCGTGGGGCTGGGGGCTACTGGCCCTCGCCCTGGCGCGAGCTCTCCTTCTGCCGGCCTTCGAGTTGGTGCCACAGGAGGCCTACTACGCCTTTTGGGCCGTCCACCCGGCGCTCTCCTACTTTGACCACCCACCCCTTCTGGCTTGGTCTCTCGCTGGCTCGTTTCACCTGTTCGGCCATCGCCCGCTGGCACTCCGCGCGGTGCCCTTTTTCTACACGCTTCTCACCCAAGTGGCCTTCTATCGCTTGGCCAGACGCTTCGTGCCGGCCGGAGTCAGCCAGGCCGCGCTGCTTTTCTCCACCACTGGCGTCGTGACGTTGCTGTCTCTGGTGGCCCTCCCGGACGCCCCGCTGGTGTGCGCTTGGACGCTGGCGGTCCTGGCACTGGCGGCCGCTGTCTTCGGCGGCGCCCGCGGCGCGTGGCCAGTGGCCGGGGCACTGATGGGCCTCGCCTTCGACGCCAAGTACACCGCGGCGGCCCTTCCGGTGGGACTGGTCCTCTTTCTGTTGGCCTCGCAAGAGCACCGTCGGCTCCTCCGGACCCCCGGGCCTTACCTCGCGGTCGGGGTGGCGCAGCTGGTGGCGCTGCCCGTTTATGTTTGGAATGCCCAGCACGGCTGGGCGTCCTTCCTCTTCCAGACGACTGGCCGAATCCAGTCCGCCTCCGGCCTCGGCGTCCGGCACCTGCTTGCTCTGGTTTGCACGCAAGCGGCGCTGCTGCTTCCGCCGCTCTTGGTGCTCCTGGTGGGCACCGTGGTGCGGGGCATGCGCGCACTGGCGCGGCGTGCCCTCTCGCCCGAGGAACTCTTCCTCGCCGCTTTCTGTCTGCCGGTCCTGGTGGTCGGGGTGCTTCTCAGCGCAGCGGTGCTGGTGAAGCCCAACTGGCTTCTGCCGGCTTACGTCACCGGGGTGTTGTGGGCGGCACGGTACCTGCGGCCGCGGCTCTTGCGTTGGAATCTCCTGTGCAGTGCGGCACTCCACGCGCTGTTTGTGGCGGAGCTCCTCTTCTACCCGGTGGTGCTGCGCACCGACGACACGTGGGTGGGCTGGCGGGCGCTTGCGGCACAGGTGGAGGCGCGCGTCCGGCCGGGCGAGTTCGTCTTTTCGGCGGATGACTACAAGACGACGGCGGAGCTCCTCTTCTACTCGCGCCTCGAAGTCTACGGCCGCAACGTCCTCAATGAGCGCGCGCTTCAGTTCGACTACGCCGGGCTCGACCCGCGCCAGCTGGTCGGCCGTGACGCGCTCTTCGTCGACTCGGCGCCGCAGGACCCAACCGGCAGCGAGCCGTTCGGCCTGCCCCCGGCGCGGCTGGTCCAGGCCTTCCGTGAAGTGCGCGCCGAACCGTGGCTACGTGTCACGCTCGGGGCCCGGTCGGTGCGCGCCTTCCGCGTGTGGCGGTGCCTCGGCTACCTGGGGCCGCCCGAGCGGTGAGGCGGCGGCTGACCGGGGGACACCGCCGGCCAGGGCGCCGGCTCGGCGTCCTCGGGGTTGCTCTCATCGACGCCATGGGCAAATTCGATGTGTCCGCTCGTCTCTAGGAAGGGACCGCCTTCCTCCTCGGGACGCTCGCTCTGGTAGTACTCCTCCGGGTCCTCGCCGCTGGTGGCGCTGAGGACGAAGCTTTCTCCTAGCTCCTCGGCCAACTCATCGGTGGCGTGCCGCGCGTCCAGGAAGAAGGCACGCGTTTGCTCCGGCCGCCCAGGAGGTTTTTCGCGCAGGCCCACCTCGACGTCGGGCATGGCGCGCTTGCGCCCGGCCGCGTTCGCCGTGGGGGCGATGCGGGGCGCCGGTTCAGCGCGTGTCGCGCCTCCGGCCTTGGCTGGTTTGGCCAAACGGGACGTGGTGCGCAGCGGAGCGCTCTTGCGGGTGTGCTTCCGTTGTCTGCTTGCCATGGCCGTACCTCCCTCGGTGAGCGCCCCGGGCCAGGGGAGTCTAGGCGACAACCGGGGTGAGGTGCCCACAGCATCGCTCTTTCGGGTACACAGTCGCCCGGCCCTTCCCTCGCCTTGGGCGCCGCACTTCGTGTCTGATGTTGCGCCAGACGCGATGGGCGAACGCGAGCCGCAGCGGACGACGGGGACACGAGACGTGCTACGCGTGCTTCTGGTCGAGGACTCGGAGGCGGACGCGGCGCTCATCGTCCATGCGCTCTCCTCGGAGGGACGACTCATCCGTCCGGAGCGGGTGGACACGCCCGAGGGTTTTGCCGCGGCGCTGGGCAGCACCACCCTTTGGGACGTCATCGTCTCGGACCATCGCATGCCGCGCTTCTCTGCGCTGGAAGCACTGCGGATATTGCAGCACACCGGACGCGACGTGCCCTTCCTCATTGTGAGCGGCGCCATTTCCGAGCACGACGCAGTCGCCGCGATGAAGGCCGGCGCCGACGACTATTTGATGAAGGACAACCTGACTCGCCTCGGGCCCGCCGTGGAGCGCGAGTGCGGAGAGGCCGTTCAGCGGGCCGCCCGGCGCCGCGCCGACGCCGCCCTTCGCCGCAGCGAGGCCGAGCTGCGAGCGGTGATGGCGCACGTGCCGGATGGGTTGCTCACCGTTTCCGCGGCCGGCGCGCTGGTCTCGATGAACCCCGCGGCGGAGCGCATCTTCGGCGTGCGGGCCGAGGAGGTGTTGGGCCGACCCGCCGAGGACTTTTTGCCGCCGGGCTTCTCCTCTGCAGTGGGCCAGGGCTCCCGCGAATGCGAGGCCCGGCGGGCCGATGGCTCGCTGCTGCAGCTGGAGGTGTCGGTGGCCGCGGTGCCGGACACCGAGCCCAGCCTGGTGGTGACGGTGCGGGACGTCACCGACCGGCGGCGGCTCGAGGCCGAAGTCCAGCGCACCCAGAAAATGGACACCGTGGGCATGCTGGCCGGTGGCGTGGCCCACGACTTCAACAACGTCCTCACCGGCATCCAGAGTGCGGCGGCGATGGCCCGTCTCGAACTCCCGAGAGACCATGCCGCCGAGGGCGACCTGGCCGAAATCGAGCGGCAATGCCAACGGGCGGCAGCCCTGGTGCGCCAGCTGCTCGCCTTCGCCCGAAAGCAGCCGCTCGCGCGGCGGACCCTCAGCCTCAATGAGGTGGTGCTCGACGTGGAAAGCCTGCTCCGGCGCGTCATCGGCGAGCACGTCCGTTTTGCGGTCGAGCTCCAGCCAGATGTGTGGGCCATCAGCGGCGACAGCGCCCAGCTGGAGCAGGTGCTGATGAACCTCTGCATCAACGCTCGGGATGCGATGCCGGAGGGTGGCCGACTCACCGTCCGCACCGGAAATCTAACCGCCGGCCCGGAACTCGCAGCCCGGGCACGAAGCGTCCCCGGGAAGCGGTACGTTTTCCTCACGGTCGAAGACAGTGGAACCGGGATTCATCCCCGGACCCTGGAACGGATTTTCGAGCCCTTCTTCACCACCAAGGCCCCGGGGCGGGGCACTGGGCTCGGCCTGGCGGTGGTGCACGGCATTGTGCGCCAGCACGACGGGATGATTGAGGTGGACAGCGCCCCCGGGGCAGGCAGCACCTTTTCCGTGCTGTTGCCGGCCGTCGAGGCCGACGCCGTGGTGGTACCGGCCCTGGGCGGCGGCCCCACACCGCCTCGGCTCCGGGACGCTGCTGGTGGTGGAGGACGACGCCAGCGTCCGCCTCGGGATGGTGCGGATGCTGGAGCACGCTGGCTACCGCGTGCTGGCGGCGGCCGATGGCGAGGCGGCCCTGGCCGTGCTCGACCAGGGCGGGGTGGACTTGGTGCTTTTGGACGCGGTGCTGCCCGGCTTGTCCGCGCTCGACACCTACCGCGAAATGCTGAGGCGACGCCCCGGCCTTCCGGTGCTGCTGGTGAGTGGCTACAGCGAGGCGATGCTGGACGCCACGCTGCGGCGCGAGTTGTCCGGACACTTCTTGCAAAAGCCCTTCAGCCTCGACGGACTGGCTGAACGAGTGCGCCTGATGCTGACTCCGGCCGGTGCGCGCGCCGGCGCCGGCTGAGGGGAGCGACTAGGAGCGCGCCGCCGAGGGAGGCGACGCCGGCAACACGATGCCGGCGGCCGGGAACTCGCGCTGCAGGGCGCCGAGGAGGCTGCGCTGCTCCTCCGAGGGAGCCTGCTGCTGGATGCGCTCGACGTCTTGCCGGCCGTGGTCCAAGTCTCCGGCCGACAGGTGGGCGCGCGCAGTCCAGGCGAGCAGCGTGAGGTCGTTCGGCTGTGTCTCCAGCGCCCGAGCAAAGTGCTCGGCCGCGGCCGGGAAGTCAGCGTTGCGGAAGGCCAACATGCCCTGGGCAAAGCTGAAGGCGGGGTCGCGTTCCGCCACCTTCTTCCCCTCCGTCTTCCACAGCTTCACCAGGTCCGGCATGCCGCTGGCTGCCGCGGCGGCCAGCGCATTGCTGTAGAGCGGGACGAAGCGCGGAAAACGCTCGATGGCCTCCCCGTACAGCTCGGTGGCCTCCTCGGGGCGGTGCTCGCGCATCAGCGCGATGCCGAGGTTGTTGTAGACCTCCGGAACCACCGGGGCGTGGGCGAGAAGGTAATTCAGGAGGTGTTCGGCCTCCACCGGTTTGTCGTGGAGCAAAAGCTCGACCGCCTTGTTGCTGTGGAAGAGGACGAAGGCGGTCTCATCGTCGATGGCGGTGTACAGAGAGAAGCGCCATTCCGTGGTGTGGGTGGCAGAGAAGTCCACCACCATGGCGTCCGCGCCCGTGTCCATGCCATGCGCGACAGCGATGTGAGACGCCGTGAAGAAGCGTCCCCCCTCCTCCCAGGAGACGGGCAAGGTGGTGATGCGCACGAAGTGCACCTCGAGCCCCATGCTCCGGGCCGCTGCCACGTAGAGCATCGCGTAGCTCATGCAGTCGCCCTCGGCGGCCTCGAAGGCCGCCTCGGCGTTGAGGGTGCGGGTGTGGACGTAGCGAAAGTTGAGGCCGTCCTTGTCCACCAGGTAACGCACCAGCCCCTGCATCCGAGCACGTTCCCCGGGCCCTTGGGAGGCGCGCAGGGCGATGGTGTCCTTGGCGAAGCTACTGAATTGCAGCGGGTCTTCCATGGGAAGCCCGCGGGCGATGCCGTCCTGAAGCCAGGTCGGACCGCTTGGCGTGGAAGTGACGGCGGTCGTGGCGCATCCGGCAAGCGCCCACAGCACGGCTGCACCGAGACACAGGCGCATGCGGAAAGGACGCGGCGCCATAACAACCTCCACCGCAGGGTCCCGTCCCCTCGTGGGGAGCCCCACCAGTCAGGAAGTCTACTCCTCCGGGGCGAAAAGCGAAGGCACCCCACCCACGTTGACTTCCCGGGGGCCCCTCAGTACAAGCCCGCGCCTCGCGCAGGCGGGGGAGCGTAGCTCAATTGGCAGAGCAATGGACTCTTAATCCATAGGTTGTGGGTTCGATTCCCTCCGCTCTCATTTACCCTGCGGCAGCCTTCCCCAGCCGGGCTGCAAACCGGACGCAAGCAGCTTGCCGCCGTGTGACGCCCCACTGCGCCAAGCTTTTCGAGGAGTTGACGCGCTGCAGCAGTTGACGGGGTCGCAACAAATGCGCCCCGGCGGGGTGTCAAGCGCCGAAGCGCCCAAGCCCCACCGCAGGCCAATGTCGGGGCATTGCGCGGCGTTACGGATGGTAACGCCCTGTTACCCATCACCACGGCAAGAAAATCCCCCTTTGATTTAAGCGCTTGACCTTGGCTCCGGTCTCTAGTGGAACGCACCTTGCGTACAGGGGCGCCGAAGCTGGTGCTCTGCCGGAGAGATTCCCGCTGACGGCCATTGCTGCAGCGTCCACGTGGAGAGGGGAATTGCATGAAGCTGAAATCAGGGGTGACGTTTCTGGCGGTGCTTTTCGTGCTGCTGGCCACACCGGTCCAGGCTGCGAAAATCACCATCGGTGACCAAGGCGGATTTGTCGACGTCGGTGCGATTGTGCAGACGTGGCTCCGCATTACCGAGAACGGCTCTGCAGACCATACGGGCCCGTCGTACGACATCTTCTTCCGGCGGATGCGGTTTTATGTGAACGGTCAGGTGAACGCGCATTTCGGCATCATCGCCAACACCGACGTCAGCTATACGCAAGCCGGTGCTGCGGCGAGCGACGTCATCACCAACCCGGTGACGCAACAGAACTCCGTCCGGTTCAACTCGCCGACCATCGTCATGAACGAAGCGCTCGGCTACTGGAACGTCTGCAAGGAATTCAAATTCTGGGCGGGCCTTCAGCTGCTCCCGTGGGTCCACGAGTCACTGACCGACATTACCCGGTTTGCCGCATTGGACGAACAGACGGATGCCACCGAGCGCGGCCGTCCAGGTGGCTACTATGGCCGTGACCGAGACTTGGGCCTCGTCTTCACCGGCGACCTGGCCTTCATCAACTACCGCATCGGTGTCTTCAATGGCGTTCAAAGCATTGCTGGCAAGAGCACCCCGACGGCTTCGGGTCTCACGACGAACACCACGCCCGCGGTTGCAGTCAACTACCCGGCTTACACCGGCGTGAATCCGGGCGACTCGCCAAGCTACGACGGGGCCATCCGCATCAACCTCATCGGCATCGAGCCGGGATACGGCTACAACGGCGGCGTCGCCTACGACGGGCACAGCTACTTCAGCATCGGCGGCGGCATCAACTACCAGCCGAGGGCCATTGCGGCGACCGCGCGCGGGCTTTCGACCGCCAGCTACGAGGGCTACTTCGCCGACCTCCACCTCGACTATGCCTTTGGTGACAATGAATTTGTCGTCGAGGCGGGCTGGGTGCGCACCGTCTACTCCGGAAACGGCGCTCCGGTTTCCTCGGCAAACGCCACTGGCCTGGGCCTCATCAACGCTGCTGGCAACGGTTACTACGGGTCAGCTGGCATCCGAATCGCTTGGATTTACCCGTACTTCGCCATGGAATGGTACCAGTCCAACCTGTCCAACGACTACGTCACGTCGACCTACCAGGCGTTCGGAAACGGCTGGCTTCCAGCATCGGGACGCGTCGGGACCCTCCAGACGTACCACGGTGGCCTGAAGTTCTTCCCAGGCGGCCCAGTGGGCAACTGCCCGATGATTAACCTCGACATGGCCTTCCAAACCAAGACCAACGCCGGAAATGCGACGGTAGCCAGCGAAGGCGTGCCCATCAACGGCAATCAGTGGTCGGGCACCCTCGAGTTCGAGTGGAAGATTTAGCGTCGGTCTAGAGCACGCTTCAGAGCGAAGTTGAAAGGGCGAGGTTCCCTCCACGGGGCCTCGCCCTTCTCTTTTGTGCAGGGTTGGAGGTGAAAGTCCTCTGGGGAAGCAGGCCGAAGCGACCCCGAGCGAATCGCAAGGCGCCTGCCGTGAGGCCGTCGCCGAAGGAAGCGAAGAGCTAGAGCTGCGAGCCGACGTACAGGAAGTCGGATATACGTCGCTGGCCCTTGGCCGTTGGAGTTTCGCGGGTATTTGGTGGGCGAACGCTGCGATGCGCGTCCACGCTACAGTGCCAAAAGCGTACTTCGACGCATGGGAGTCCCACGGCTTGCAAGCTAACCTCAACTCATCGAACCGCCGGATGCGGACCCGCATGTCCGGTGGTGTGGCAGCGGACTGACGGACGACCCGTCAGCCCCTATGCCAATTCCCGAACGAAAATGACTGGGGCCGGGGCCCCCTGGGAGTGGCCTCAACCGCCGGGACCCTGCCCCTCGCCGCCGGAGCCATTGGCGGCCGGGCGCTCACCCTCTTCATCCTCGGAAGTCTCAAGAAGGCGGTGGAGCGTCTTTCGGTCCACGCCGAGGGAGTCGGCGGTTGCCAGGCGCCGCCCCCCCTGTTGCTTCAAGGCCCAGCTGGCGTACAGCTTTTGGAGTCGGCGAAGGGGAAGGACGGGGCCGCGAAATTCAAGGCTGTGCGCTTCGGCGCTTGGGCTGGCTTCGAGCTGCAATTCTTGTGGCTGAACCTCTGGGGCGCGGCCGAGGAGTACCGCGCGTTCGACGACGTTCTCCAATTCGCGAACGTTCCCCGGCCAGCCGTGCTTGGCAAGCCGGGCGAAGGCCTCGGCCGAGAACGTCTGGACGGGAGACCGCGGATGGCGTGACTTCGCGGCCTGAAGGAAGTGCTCCACCAACATCGGCAAGTCCTCGAGCCTGTCTCGCAGGGGCGGCAGTTCCAAGCGGACGACGTCCAGTCGGAAGAGCAAGTCCTCTCGAAACCGATGGTCGGCCACCATCCGACGAAGGTTCCGGTTGCTGGCCGCGACCACCCGGACGTCGATTGGCCGGTGTCTGTTGGCTCCGACCGAGCGCACCTGCCCGCTTTCGAGCACGTCCAAAAGCTTGGCCTGAAGGGCGATGTCGATTTCTCCGATTTCATCGAGGAACAGGGTTCCCCCTTGGGCCTCTTCGAAGAGCCCGATGCGCCGAGAGGTGGCGCCGGTAAAGGCACCCTTCTCATGGCCAAATAGTTCGGACTCGAGCAAGTGTTCCGGCAGCGCCGCGCAGTTGACGGTGACGAAGGGCCCGCTGGCGCGGCGTCCCAGTGCATGCAGTGCTCGGGCCACCAGGCCTTTCCCGGTGCCGGTCTCCCCGGAGAGCAGCACCGGGATTTCAGCGTCCGCGACGCGCTCCATGACGTCGAAAAGGGCCCGCATCGAGGCGCTTGCGCCCACCAGATTGGCCAGCGCGAAACGCTCCCGCAGCGCTCGGCGCAGCAGAACGGCTTCGGTCCGCAGTTTCGACTCTTCCAGCGCTCGGCGCAGGAAGAGCGCCAGTTCATCGACGGTGAAGGGCTTGGTGAGGTAGTGGTAGGCGCCCTGCCGGATGGATTCGACCGCGGTGGCCACCGCGCTGAAGGCAGTCGTGATGATGACCGGCCGCGTTGGGTCCAAGCGGCGCGAGAGCGCAAGCAATTCCAATCCATCCAGCCCTGGCATCCGCAAGTCGGTCACCAGTGCCGCGACGTCCAACTCTTGTTCCAGGCGTCGGGCGGCGACGGCGCTGGAGCCCTCGGGGATGGCAGCGTAGCCGCGCTCCTCGAGGCCGTCGGCCAAAGTCTCGGCCAGAGCCAGGTCATCATCGACCACCAACACGCGCGTCCGCTTATCCGGTGGCGTCACGATGCACCTCAGCGACTGCTGGAATCTCGACCCGGACGCGGGTGCCCCGAGACGGGGCTCGCGACTCGAAGGAGAGGGTACCGTGGTGGTGCTTCACAATTTCGCTGGCGATGGTCAAACCGAGGCCGGTGCCCTGGCCTGGGGCTTTGGTGGTGAAGAGAGGCTCAAGGCATCGCTCGGCGACTTCAGCGGAAATGCCCGTTCCGTCATCCTCCACCACAAAAGCCACGCGACTCGCGGACTGCTCCACATGCAGTTCGACGGTGCCACCAGGAGTGCAGGCGTCGCACGCGTTGAGGAGCAGGTTGACGAGCACTTGCTCAAACAGCGCCGGGTCGCAGACGACAGCAGAAAGGTTTGGCTCGAGGCGGTGTGCAAGCTGGACACTCGCCTCCCGGAACCGGTGCTCCACCAACTCCACCGCGCTTTGCGCCAGGGCGGATGGCGCGACCTGACTCAAAGAGGGCGCACCTCCCCGCGCCAGGGTGAGAAACGCCCGGATGATGCGAGAGATGCGGGCCGCCTGCTCGAGAATGGCGGAGGCGGCCCGATGGGACCGCGACATCGGTTCCAAGCGTGGAAGGAGCTGCTCCGCCCGGCCAACGATGACGCCGAGCGGAGTCGAGACCTCGTGGGCGACGCCGGTGGCCAAGGCTCCCAGCGTCGCCAGCTTGTTTGCTTCCACCAGCCGGCGGTCCCGGACCTGGACGGCCTCCCGTACGGCGAGGACTTGCTTCAACTCGAGTTCCCGCCGCTGTTCTCGCAGGGCGAGGCCACCGAAGCCTCCCACCAGGAGCGAGGCAACCAGGGTCCCAAGAAGGAGCCTCCAGAGCGCCTTTGATTCGCGGTCCCGCACTCGGAGTGCGGTCGCCACCACCGCCACCGACCAGTCGCGTTGCAAGGCATCCGGGAGGCGCGACAGGCCGGCCAAGGCCATCCGCCGTGGTAGCCCCAGGGCCGCCGCTTCTGCGCGCGTCAGTTGGAGCCACGGTGTTCCAGCGGCGAGCGCGGCGTCGAGGGCCGGCGCCGTGACGGGGACTCCGCTGCTGTCCAAAAGAGGCGATTGACCCGGGGCCCGGACCAGGACGCGCACAGCACCCGGTTGCTCGACACCGCGAATCGCCGCCAGCGCCGCTTGAAGACAGGGGCGTTGGGCCAAGAGGCAATCTGGCGAACGGACGCGGTCCACCAGCGCGATGGCGGCACTCCGGGCCACGGTGGTTTGCTCAGCGCCGAAGTCCTCCAAGGCCGCTCGTGCTTCCCGTCGCTCGTCCCAGATGGCGACCGCCAGCACGGCCGCCAACGCGACCACCATCGCCACCAGCAGTCGGGTGCGCTTCATGGCTGCCAACCTGGGGGGGACCAGTGGGGCCGCCGAACGGCCGACAGCGGGGAAAACAGCCAGCATCGAAGCAGAGGGACGAGCAAAGCGGATGCCACCGTGCGCAAAGGCAAGCGGAAAGCCACCGGGCCTGAGAAACTGGTTGCTGGCGGGAATCCTTCCTCTTTCATGGGGAAAATCTCCCCTTCCGGGGCCCGTCTCGGCCCGACACCCCGAGTATGGTCCGAGTGGCCCAGACCTTGCTCAACAGGAGTGCCGACGATGCCAAGTATGTCCTTTGCGTGGGTTCGGCTGATGCCCGTTCTTCTCGCGCTGGTTTGGATGGAAACCGAAGCATCCGCTCAAACAATGCCGCCCGCGGCCCAACCCACCCCACCGACGCCGTCCGCCGCTTCAGCTGCGTCCGCCGACTTGCCGTTGGCCAGAGAACTCCTGTCGCCGGCAAAAATTACGCTGAAGGATGCGCTCGACTACGCGCTCAAGAACCAGCCAGCGGTGAAGGCGGCCCTGGCGGAGGTCGCCGCTCGGTTGACCGCGGTGGAGATTCCACGCGGGCAATGGCTTCCAACGGTGGGCCTGACGGTGCAGCTGCTGGGCGGCACGGCAAACAACACCACCGCCTCCTACCTCAACGAAGCATGGACGCCGACTCCGCGGGTGGGTGGGACGACTTCGACCAACGCCCAAAATGCCAAGTGGTCGCCCGAGCCGTCTACCTTTGCTGGGTTGGGGGTGACGCAAGAAGTTTTCGATTTTTTTCGCATTGCTTCGGAAATCGCGGCTGCTGACGCACTGGTCGCTGTCCAGCAACGCAGCGCCGAGGCGCAAACCCTCGACGTCAGGTTGGGCGTCGAAGAGGCGTACTTCGCGGTGTACAGCGCGAAGCAAATTTTGAAAGCGACCGACGAGGCCTACACCCGGGGGGCGCTGCAGTTTGAGATGGCCCAGGCTGGGGTGGTTTCAGGGCTGCGGCCGCCGATTGACCGAACCCGAACCGAGGCGCAGCAAGCTCGCTTTGACGTGGCCCGCATTCGAGCCCGGGGTGCCATGCGCACCGCCCAGGCGCTCCTCGCCGCTGCCGTGGGAAGTCCCGCGCTCGCTCTGGACATCGCTGACACACCGCCGACTCCAGCAGACCTGCCGCCTCTGGACGTTGCCTTGCAGCACGCGCTCCAGAAGGAGCCTGGCCTTCAAGCCGCGATGGCTCAAATTCAGGCGCAGGAGGAAGCGACCAAAGCAGCTTTCGCTCAGCTTCGGCCCGATATCTTCGCGATTGGGACCATTAACGGCCGGGCGGGCGGGTCCACGCCCTCTGGCAGCGCGCCGATTCCCAACGGCGACGGGTGGCTTCCAAGTGTCCCAAACTGGCAGGTTGGCATCCTCCTCAGTTGGCCCATCTTCGAGGGCACATTCTGGGCCAAAGCAAAGGCGTCCCAGCAGGTGGAGGCCGTCCGCCGCGAGCAGGCAGGCATCGTCCGCCAGCAACTGTTGGCAAGAGTCGAAAATGCTTACGTTTCCGTGGTGGTCGCTCGCGAAGCGCTTCCCAGGATTCGCAAGTCTCTCGAAGCAGCGCAGGCCAACTACGCGCAAGCGGATGCGCGCTTCCGCACCGGACTGGGAAGTGTCACCGACCTGGCGGACGCGGCATCGCTCTGGGTGGAGGCTCAAACGGACCTCGCCATTGGAGAGTTTGAGCTGGCCCGTTCGCGGGCCACCTTTGGCCGAGCCGTGGCGGAGGAACTGTGAAGCCAGACGCTCCCGCCGAACTACCGCAAGCGACGGTGGCGGCCCGAACCTCGGCCGAAGGCGCCGCGACCAAGACGTGGAATGTCCCACTTCTCCTCTCGCTCGGCGTCGCTTTCGTCCTGCTGGTGGGGGGATGGCTCCTCTGGCGGGCGAACTCCCGCGTCAACAACGTCACACTGGCCAGTTCTGCCCAGCCAGTCACCGTGGTGAAGGCCAAGGGGACGGACTTTCGCCCTTTCCGCACCTACATCGGCGCCCTAGAGCCGTGGGTGATGGCGCGCCTCGGACCGCAGCTTGTCTCGGCCTTTGTCTGGACGGTGACGGTGCGGCCCGGTGCGGCGGTGAAGAAGGGCGATGTGCTGGCGACGCTGGACTGCCGGCATGCGACCGCGTCGACGCGGGCGGTGCAGATGCAGGCCGAAGCCATCGACCTGCGGCAGAAGGCGCTGGCCGACGAAGCCGCCAGAACCCAGGCGTTGCTCGACGGCGGTTTCGTCTCCGTCAATGAGGTCGAGCAGAAAATCGCCACCAGTTCGTCCGAGGCAGCCCAACTGCAGGCCGGGAAAGCTCAGCTGGCTCGAAGCTCGGTGGAGAGCAGAGACTGCATCCAGCTCGCGCCCTTCGACGGAGAAGTCGCGACCCGGGAGGTCGACCCTGGGGCCTACGTCCGTCCGGGTGAAACCATCGTCTCGCTTGTGGACCGCTCCACCATCCGTGTGACGGCGGAGGCGCCGGAGACTGACTTCGCCGTCGTCGCGCCGGGAAGCCGCGTGAAGATGCACTTTCTGGCGACCAACCAGGATTATACGGCGGTGATTTCGCGTCGTGCGCCGGCGGCCGACCCGGCGACGCGGACGGTGCATTTTGAAATCGACGTCCCTGACCCCACCCGTTCTCTGCCAGCTGGAACCACCGCCGAGCTCACCATCGACGTCGGACAGCCTCAGCCGGCATCCGCCGTCCCGCTGGCGGCGGCCGCCGTCCGCAGCGGCAAAGTCAGCCTCTTTGAAGTCGATGGCGATGTGGCACATGCGCGGGTGGTGCCGCTGCTTGGCGAGCGGGAGGGCTTGCTTTACCTCGACCCGTCGCTCAAGCCGGGAACGCTGGTGGCGCTCGAGGGGAGGTCCCTCTTGCAGGATGGGGACCGGGTGAAGGTGGGCGCCGTCGAGGTAGTGACGGAACCGAGTCCCGGCCCCAGTTTCAACACCAAACCGGCAACGGAAGTCGAGCGAACACCGTGACTCGCCTCGCGCTCAATAACCCGATTGACCGCGCTCTCACTCTTCCTGGTTCCGGTGATGTTTATGATTTTCGCGCGCAAGGAAGTTTGGGCGGAAGAGGACGTCCCGGCAGCCCCGAGCGGAGCGCTTCCAGGACATGCATGAGGAGAGGTTATGATGAGCCTCAGATGCCGCAGTCTTTTCTCGCGTGGAAGCCCCGTCGGTCGGCCGCGAAGGTGTCCAGCGTCCGGCATTCTGGCCCGCGCCCTGGTGCCGTGTTCGCTGGTCCTCAGTGCGGCCTGTGCCAGCGTTCCTCCGGGCCACGCAGCCGTGGTTCTGGCCCCCTCCGGTGTTGTCTCCCAACCCCTCCCCGAAGGGGTCTCAGGCATTCCCTGGTTTGGCGAGGTCTCCTTGTACAGCACTCGCCAGCAGGAAATGACCCTTCGCTTCAACGCCATTACCGCCGACGGAAGCCCAGCGACCACCTCCGCCTCGGTCGTGACCTACCGCATCGCCCCCGAGGAAGTCGTCGCCCTGGCGCGCGAGGTAGGCCCAAACTACGCAGAGGTGATGGTGCGACCGGAAGTCGAAGCCGCGGTGCGCCTCTACATCGGCGGACTCCACTCGGATGAGCTGGATACGGCGAACATCCTGGCTGCTCAAGCTAAGGTGATTGAGCGCGCCGCGTCGCGTCTGCGCCCCTACCACGTCCTGCTCGAATCGGTGGACCTGCGGACGCTCCAAGTCGTGTCTCCGTTGGCGCTCGGGCAAGTGGGTGCGGCGCTGGTCCTCCAACAGGAGCTACTGGCTGAGCCGCGGCGTCTCGAGATTGCCCAGAAGGCAGCCGACGCACGTCGTGAGGAAGGGGCCGGCCTTCAACAACAATTCGAGGCGCTGGGAAGCTCTCTCTCCAGTCAATCGCTGGAGGATTTGCGCCGACGAGCCTGGGACCGACTGCTTCGGGCGCCTTCAACAACTGTCAACGTCGAAGCGAAGGATGCTCCGGCAATTGTAGAGGTGTCGCCATGAAGCGAGTCCCACTGTTCTTGATTTTTGCATTGTCTTCCGCCTGCGTCACCGTTGGACCTGGTCAAGCAGGCGTCCTGTGGAAAGCGGGCGGCGGGACCCAAAAGGAAACCTATGCAGAAGGTGAATACTGGGTTTGGTTTCAAAACCACATGTACGTGTATGACCTTCGTGTAATGAGCAATGACGAGAAACTCAACGTCATCGCCAACAACGGACTCTCCATCACCCTCGACGCCACGGTGCGCTACCGGATTGCGCCGAACGAGGTGGTGGCGCTCCAAGAGGAAATTGGCCCCGACTATTACAACATTATCCTGGAACCCTTGGTCCGCTCCGATGCGCGCCGGGTGGTCGGCCAGTATTCGCCTGAGGAAATCTATTCGACCAAGCGGGACGTCATCGAACGTGAAATACGCGAGCAGCTGGTTAGCCGCGCGACGGGCAAGCACCTCATCATCGAGGCCGTCCTCATCCGGAATGTCGAGCTACCTCCCGCGATTCGACAGGCCATCGACCAGAAGCTGGCCGCCGAGCAGGAGGTTTTCAAGATGAACTACGTTCTTCAAATCACCAAGGCCGAGGCAGACCAGAAGCGAGTCGAGGCACAGGGCATCGCCGACTACAACCGGGCCGTCTCATCGAGTCTCACGCCGTCGATTCTCGAATTCGAAAGAATCTTACAGCTTGAGAAGCTCGCGACTTCCGGAAACGCCAAGACCGTCGTCCTGGGGCCGGGCGCGCAGTCGACGCCGGTGTTGCTGTCGGCACCACAGGCTGGGCACGGCACACAGCCAAACCAGTAGAGCCCCAGCGTTCAGGAAATCCATCCCAGGAGCAGCGCCCCCAGCGTCACGCTCGCCACCAGAACCCAAAGGGACACGCCCATCAGGAAGGGGCGGCCGCCGACTCGAGCGACCGCGCTGCGGGAAAGCCCCAGCCCGAGGAGGAACAGGGTGAGGACCAGCGCCCGTTGTGAGGCGAGCGCGACCGCTCGCCCCGCGGGTTGAAGCCTCGGCACGAAGGTGACGACTGCTGCGGCGAAGAGAAAGCCGAGGATGAACCAAGGACGCTTGGCTTGGGGCTTTCCCGGCGCTGCCGGCCGCTCACGGGCGACCCATGCGCCGAGGGCAAGGGTCACCGGGACAATCCACAGTGCCCGCACCAGCTTGGTGGTGGTGGCCACGAGAAGGGCCTCCGGCCCATAGCTCGAAGACGCTCCGACGACACTGGAGGTGTCGTGAATGGCCAAAGCTGCCCACAGGCCAAAGGCATGCTGGGAAAGGCCCAAGTGGTGGCCAGCCACTGGAAACAGCAGCAGCGCCGTCGCGTTGAGAAGGAAGACAATTCCCAGCGCGGCGCTGGTGTCCTCAGCTTCGGCCCCAATCACTGGTGCCGCCGCTGCGATGGCGCTGCCACCGCAGATGGCCGTTCCCACGCCGACCAGAATCCCGGTCGCCCGACGGACGGCCAGCCACCGCTGGAGCAGGGCCGCGGCTCCCAGCGTGGCGACGATGCCGACCAGCGTATAGACGAAGCCTTCCAGGCCGACCGTCAGCACCGTTCGCAGGTTCATCGCCGCTCCCAGACCCACCACGGACGCAGCGAGGAGCCGGGGCGTCAGCGTCTTGGTGTGTATGACCCACGGATTTCCAACCACCAAAGTGACTGCCACACCGAGGAGGAGGGCGGCCCAGGTGGGAAGCGCCCGCCAGCCGAGCGCCGGGACATCGGGCAGCAGGCACGCCACTGCGATGAGTGAAATGAGCGCCTTCGTCATGACCCGAGCGGCCAACTCGCGTCTTCTACCGCGACTCGAACGGCCCGTCGTTGACGAACAACAAGACCCCGCAAAAGCGCTGGAGTGGGACGTTACGGCGGCCGACCCCCGTCGCTTTTGCGAGGCTTCGAACCAGACTAGGTTCCGGAATGGGCGAACGGGTCTGCGGTGTACGTGTCCTCAAATGACGTCTTCACGTCTTCCCATCGTCCCCGGGAGACGTTTCCCTGGAATCCGAGCTGAAAGGAGCCTTGTGCTGCGATGATTGTCACGACAGGTGCAATGCGTTTGTTTCATATGTCCTCCAGAAATTGGAAGTACGATGCACCGATTATCCTCCGCACGTGGCAGGGCAACTCGTTGGCGTTGAAGTTGCGCTGGCGTTCCGGGCAGGCTGGTTCGACCGGGAAACATTCCAACGCCGTCTGCCACCGGGAATGTTTTCCGCCAAAAATTCCCGCCCGGAGGGGACCAAACCCTCTCAATCGGGGACTATTTCCTCGCACCCCAGGGGATTTTTTCCCCAAGAGTTTATAAGTAAAAATGTTGGTGCGTAGGGAGGGGCTCGGGACTCTTAACGTGCACGCGGCCGAGTCCCTGTCCGAAGGGGAGGGAAGATGTTCTTCCCGGAGGTGGACGCGGCGAGAGACTGTTGTCGGTCAGAGGGTCCCCGCGCCTTCGAGATTCGCTTTTTTAGGAGGACTCCGTCTTCGGCCGAAACGCAAGAGGGGCCCGACCGTCGCCGGCCGGGCCCCCCGTCTACGCGAACTGCTCAGGAAAAAGTCGCTAAACGTTGGTTGTGATTTTGTGGTCCTTCGTCTCGCGGATGAAGAGGCTGCCAACGATGAACGTCATCAGCGCCACGCCAATTGGGTACCAGAGGCCGTAGTAGATGTCGCCGTGGGATGCCACCAGTGCGGCGGCTGTCAACGGCAGCAGGCCACCGAACCATCCATTGCCAATGTGGTAGGGCAGGGACATGGACGTGTAGCGGATTCGAGTCGGAAAGAGCTCGACCAGAAACGCCGCAATCGGCCCGTAGACCATCGTCACGTAGACGACCATGATGAACAGCAACAAGAGCACCATCCCGGAGTTGATGTCTGCCTCTTTGGCCGAAGTCGGGTACTGCAACCCGGCCAGGATGGACTTCAGCTTCGCTTCGTCCACGCCGACAATTTCCTGGTCGTTAATCTTGACCACCGGCGGCGCTCCAGGAGCGCCTTCGTTGATGGCATAGGTCAGGGCCCGGCTGGAGAGCTGGCTCTGAACCCGGTCACAGTCGCTGTACTTGGTGGTGGGCAGCGGGAACAGGTGGATTCGGCAGTCGCTCGCGGTGAGCGAGATTTTTGTCCGCGCGTTGAAGTCCTCCAGCGCTGGATTGGCATAGTGAGTGAGCGCCTTGAAGATGGGCTGATAGGTGAGGACGCCCAGCAGACAGCCCCCCATGATGATCCACTTGCGGCCGATTTTGTCCGACAGCCAGCCAAAGACCAGGAAGAAGGGCGTTCCCAGAACCAGCGACATGCCAATGAGGAAGTAGGTAATGTGCCAGCCCACCTTCAGCGTCGTGATGAGGAAGAAGAGCGCGTAGAACTGCCCCGTGTACCAGATGACGCCTTGGCCCGCGGTGGCTCCAAACAGCGCGATGAGCACATACTTGAGATTCTTCCAGTTGCCGAAGCTATCGGTGAGCGGTGCCTTGGAGCCCTTTCCTTCCGACTTCATCTTCATGAAGACCGGCGACTCTTGAAGGCGTAGACGGATGTACACCGAGATGACCAATAGGACGCTGGAAGCAAGGAAGGGGACGCGCCAGCCGAAGCTCTTGAAGGTCGCCTCGGAGAAGCCATTGCGACAGAGCCATACAATAATCAGCGCCATCAACAGTCCAACGGTCGCGGTGGTCTGGATGAAGCTGGTGTTGAAACCGCGCTTTTCGTTCGGAGAGTGCTCCGCGACGTAGGTGGCGGCGCCTCCGTACTCGCCACCGATGGCCAGACCTTGAGCGAGCCGCACGAGAAGGAGCAACAGCGGAGCGAGGAAGCCGACTTGGGCGTAGGTTGGTAACAGGCCGACCAGGAACGTGGACAACCCCATCACCACGATGGTGACGAGGAAGGTGTACTTGCGTCCGATGAGGTCGCCGACCCGGCCGAAGACGAGGGCGCCGAAGGGCCGGACCAAGAAGCCGGCCGCATAGTTAACGAAGGCCCCCAGCAGTGCTGCCTGCTGGTTCCCAGGAGGGAAAAAGACTCCAGCGAAGAAGGGCGCCAGGATGGCGTAGATGTAGAAGTCGTACCATTCGAAGACGGTCCCGAGAGACGACGCGAAGATGACGCGTCGCTCCTCTGGCACCTCAAGCGGCGCCGCAATGGCACTGGCAGGTGTGGCCACGTTGAAACCTCCGGGTAGGGAAGCGACCTCCAACAGGGGGCAACTCCCACGCCAACGCAAAGTCCCAGGAGTCCTCGCTGCTTGCATCCACTACGCGGCGCAGCATGCGGCCGCGGGTAACACCGCCTGCTACCAAACGTAACGGGCGGTCTTACGCGTGTCCGAGCGGTCCGGAGAGCGGGCCAACCTCCGCCGGGCTGAGGGCCACCAAGGCCGGTTCATTGCTGCGGCCCACCCAGGAAAGTCGTCCTTCGGACAGGACTTGGCACCGCTCCATCGTGCGGTAGACGCCCGGGAAGCGCCGCAGTCGCTGGTCGACGAAGCGGGCGTGGTCTGAGTCGAGCGTGCGCGGCTGTGCGGGCCACGAGGCGCGCGTACACAGCTCACCCGTCGCTCCGCAGCCCACCGGACTTCCCTCCGCGTTCAGCACCACCGGATCCACCCCGAACAACGCTGTCTCGCCAGCGCCCGGCCAATGGGCGAGCAGCATTCCGGCCTCCTCGCTGCTCCAGACTCCTTCGACGTCTGCTGTGACGCCGCCAGGCGCGTCCAGAAGCACCCGGGTTCGACTCCCAGTTGCGGGGCCGGCGCCGTTGAAGTCTTCGGCCCGGCCGAGGACGTGAGTCACGTCCAGAGCGTCCAGGTGGGCCATCCCATCCCCACGCTCGTCCAGCACCAGAGTCGCCCCCAACGCCAGGGTGCCGAAAAGCACGTCTCGTCGAAGCCCTTTTCCGTCGTTGAGGCACAGCACCCGGTCTCCTACGCGCACGCCCAGTGCCTCGCGTTGCACCAACAGTGCCTGGAGGAGGAACCCGGCCACGCCGTGCACCACCCGGCGGCCTGCCTCCTCCCCGCCAGCGGCCGACAGAAGCAGGGCATCCTCGCCTTGCAGCCAGGTGGGCGGACACGTCGGGCGGGCCAATGCGAGCGCGCGCTCCAGGTCCGCGTCGCGCGCATAGGCCAGCGGCACCCGGGCGCCGGTTCGTCGCTGCACCAGTACCGCCTCCACGCGACCGAGGCCATTGAGGGCCTCATCGGCGCGCTCCCAAAGTGGAATCCTGGTTCCATGAATCTCCGCCTCATTGGCCGTCACCAACAGCCGCGCCTTGGCGACACGGAGCGCACGCCGAAGTGACTGCGTGTCCGCCTGCACCGGCACGCAAAGCTGCACTGCACCGAGCCGCGCGCACGCCAGCGACGCCACCACCAGCGGGGTGCCCAACGGAAGGTACAAGGCAACGCGGTCCTGCCGCCGCACCCCATGACTCAGCAGCACGTTGGCCATCCGACACATGTGCTGCCGGAGGGAGCGGTAACTCAACGTCTCCACATCGCCCTCACTCCTCAACCACACCACGGCCGGGCGGTCTGGTGACGAGGCGGCGTGGCGGTCAACGCAGCTGACAGTCACGTTGAGTTGGCCGTCGCCAAACCAACTGATGTCGCCCTCCGCGAGCTCGCCTTCGAAGGCATGCTGCGGAGGGCGCAGCCAGCTGAGCGCCGCAGCTTCACGGAGCCAAAACTGCTCTGGGTGGGCGAGGCTCTCCTCGCGCAGCCGCCGGCAATGGGCCAGTCGGCTGGTCGGGGAAGGGCGTGGCGACGGGGAAGTGGAGCGGCTCACATCTTCCAGCACGCAGAGGCAAAGGCCACGCCAGTGGTCCAGCTCGGCAGCCTTCGTGGACTTGGCCTCGGTGAAGGCCTGCCCTGCCGTGTCGTTCCGGAACAGCCGTTACCGAAGGTAACAGCCTGGGGGACGACGTCTGGGCGTCGTGAAAGTCGTCATGCCTGGAGCTTGTTGCGCCGAATTCCCAGGCGCGCCCGCTTCTCCCAGAGGGCCTTGCGGCTAATGCCCAGCCGCCGAGCAATCTCCGTCTCCGACAGCTGCGCCTGGTGCTCGAGGACAAAGCGGCGGAAATACTCGGTGAGAGCTCCATCCGACCCCGTCTCCGCATCCGCATCGGAGGGGGCATCGGTCAGGTGGGGCGCATCAATGGCCAGCAAATCCGGCGTAATCAGTCCGCCTTCGCTCAGAATGACGGCCCGTTCCACCGCATTCTCCAACTCGCGCACGTTGCCGGGCCAATCGTGGGCGAAGATGGCTCCGCGCGCCTCCTCGGAGAAGCGAAGAGGCGGACGGTTGAGGCGGCGGCACGCCTTGGCCAAGAGGAAGTCCGCCAATTCTAGGACGTCATCGCCGCGGGCCCTGAGCGGTGGCAGGTGGACTTCCACCACGCGGAGGCGAAAGTAGAGGTCATTGCGGAAATGTCCGTCGAAACACATCTGCCGTAGGTCCCGGTGGGTCGCGGCGATGAGGCGGACGTTGACGTGGCGGCTGCCGGTTGCGCCCACGCGGCGCACCTCGCCTTCTTGAAGCACGCGAAGGAGTCGGGCTTGGGCCGGTAACGGCAGCTCGCCAATCTCATCCAGAAAGAGGGTGCCGCCGTCGGCAGCCTCGACCAGTCCAGCCTTTGTCTTGTGCGCCCCGGTGAAGGCGCCTTTCTCGTGGCCGAACAGCTCGGACTCGATGAGGCTTTCTGGAATGGCTGCACAGTTGACGGTGACAATCGGGGCTTCGCGGCGCGCGCTTTGGTCGTGGACCGCGCGCGCCACCAGCTCCTTGCCAGTCCCGGATTCGCCGAGGATGAGGACTGTCGCGTCGGTATGCGACACCTTGCGGACCCGCTCAAAGACTTCGCGCATTTGGGGGCAATTGCCCACCAACCCCTGGACGGCGTAGCTGCGCTCGAGGTCTTGCCGGAGAACGGCATTCTGTCGCTGGAGTCGCGACTGGCGAAGCACTCGGTCCACCACCAGCAGCAGTTCGTCGTGGTCAAACGGCTTGGCGACGAAGTCGACCGCCCCCTTTTGGATGGCCTCCACCGCAGCCCGGACCGTGGCGAAGCTCGTCATAATCAGCACCGGTGTCCCAGGACAGAGGTCCACCAAGTCCGTGCCCAGGCCGCCGGGAAGCCTCAAGTCGGCGATGACGAGGTCAAAACCGTCCAGGCCCTGGTTGGCAGCCTCCTGTACCGTCTTGGCTTCCGCCACGTCGTGGCCAGCCCGCACCAGAAGGCGGGCCAGCTCGGTGCGGATGACGTCCTCGTCCTCGACGATGAGGGTGCGGCTCATGTCTCGTCACCTACTTCGCCGGGACCTGCGACTGCGCGGCCCCGTCAGCCACCGGCTCCCGTTCTCGTCTCGACGGCAACTCCACCACCACCGTCGTTCCTCTCCCAGGGGAACTCTCCACTTCCAGCGTCCCCAAATGCTCCCGCACGATGCTTTGCGCAAGAGGGAGCCCGAGTCCCGTACCCTGTCCAGGCGGTTTTGTCGTGAAAAAAGGTTCGAACATCCTCTCGCGCACTGCGTCGTCAATGCCCGTGCCGCGGTCCGCGATGCGCAGGCGGATGGCACCATCGAGAGCTTCTGCCTCCACCACCACCTCGCCCCCCTCGGGGCTTGCGTCGCAGGCGTTGGAGATGAGGTTCACAAAGACTTGAAGCAGCCGTTGCCGGTCACCCTCGAGCGACAGGCCTGAAGCCACCCGGTTGTGACAGGCCACGCGCTTGGCCTTGCGGGAAAGCTGCACCAGCGTGATGGCCTCGCCGAGGGCGTCTCGAGCAGCAAAACGCTCAAGCCGCGGCACCGCGTGGATGGTCCCCGCATGGCTAAAGCCGAGGAGGACGCGGACGATGGTGTCGATGCGCTGGGTTTCCCGGAGGATGAGCGCAAGGCGCTCGCGCTGCTCGACGGTGCCCGCTTCTCGGGCGAGGTTTTGCGCCAGGCAGGCGATTCCGGTGAGTGGATTTCCAATCTCATGCGCCACCCCGGCCGCCAACCGGCCCACCGAAGCGAGGCGGTCCTGGTGGGCAACCTGCGCGGCGAGGGCCTTCCGCTCGGTCAAGTCCTCCACCAGCAGCACCGGCCCGCGCAGGTCCGCTGGCGCACTGGACACCGGCTCCTGACTCTTCCCCAGCGCCAGGACATGCTCGCGGCCCTGCAGGCTGATGCAGACCTCCGCGTGAGGAGATTCCTGGAGGAGGAAGTCCCGCAGGGCCGAGGCCAGCGGCCCGGGCAGCTGGTCAAGTCGCGCTCCCACCGCGTCGGCGGCATGAAGGGTGGAGAGGGCCTCCAGGGCATGATTCCAAATGACGACGTCCTGGTCTGGCCCAAGCGCGCAGACGCCGAGCGGCAAGTCCTCCAGGACCCGGCGCAAGTATCGCCGAAAGGCTTCCAGCTCGGCCGGGGCGCCGTGCAGTTGCGCACGGCTCATCCGCAGTTGCTCCTCGAGCGACCTCAGCCTCTCGGAGAGTGCCGGCTGACGCCGGGGGTCCAGGCGAATGCCGCGGTCGACCAGCCAGCGGGCGCGCAGCGGGCCCACCAGTCCAGAAAGGTTGCGTTGGAGCCGTTCCCGAAGCTTCTGCAGCTGCGCCGGTCGACGCTCGTCCTCCACCATGTTGAGGTCGGCCATCGCGAGGTCGACCTCCGTGGTGGCGGCATCTGCACCCAGCAGGGGAGCGAGCCTGGCCTGGAAGTCCTTCGGGCTGTCGGCCTCCACCACCATCGGCTCGACCGGCCGCGGGGCCTGAGTGCACGACAGGGCGGCCTCTTCCTCACGGGGGCTCGGCTTGGTGAGCAGCGAGACGCCCCCAAACAGCAGCACATTGAGGCCGAGCGACCAGAAGGTGGAGGTGCTCCACGGTTCGGTCCCCGGGACAATCCCGAAGAGCTGCGCCAGGTCGAAGCTTTGAGGCACCAGGTGGGCGCGGGCCAACAGTGGCAGAAAAAGCGCCGCCGCCCAGACGGCGATGCCAGCCGACAGTCCACTGAGGAAGCCGAGCCTGGTGGCTCCCCGCCAGAAGAGGACTGCCAACAGGCCAGGGAGCACCTGGACGATGGCCACAAAGGAAACCAGTCCCAACTCCACCAGGCCGTGCCGGACGTCAAGCACCCGGGAGAAGCCGTAGCCGATGAAGATGATGACCACGATGAGGATGCGCCGGGCCCACAACAGGCCGCGGTAGAGGTCACCCGCCCCGGCCAAGTTTCGCCGTGGAAGGAAGAGGTGATTGAGACACATGGCCGCTAAGGCCAGCGTGTCGACAATCACCATGGCACTGGCCGCCGAGACAGCCCCGACGAAGGCGAGCGCGGTGACGCCGGTGCCGCGCGCCAGCCCCAGCACATAGTTGTCCGGGTGGACGCCCGGAAGTGCCACCTGGCCGGCCCACAACAGCGGCAGCACCGCCAGGTTGAGCAGCAGCAGAAAAGCCGGGAAGGCCCAAGCGGCGACGCCGAGCGCCCGGCTCCCGAGGGCCTCGGTGAACGCCATGTGGAACTGGCGTGGAAGGAGAAAGCCAGCGGCGAAGGACAGCAGCAACAGGGTGGCCCATGGCCCCTCCCGCACGGGGCGGTAGACGTTTTCCAGGGCTTCCGGGTTTGCGGCGAGCCACCGCCCGAGGCCGCCAGCACCGCCAAACACTTGGGTGACGGCCACCGCCCCCACCGTCAACAGCGCGCCAACCTTCACCACCGACTCGAAGGCAATGGCCAAGCCGAGGCCAACATGCCGTTCTCGGGGCGTCACATGCCGGGCGCCAAACAGCAGGGCAAACAGCGCCACCAAGGCGCAAAACACCAGGCCGACCAGCGCGGCCGGTGGCCCATGCCCCAAGAGCCCCACGCCTTGGGTGACGGCGCGAATCTGCAGGGCGAGGTAGGGCAACGTCCCAGCCAGCATGAAAAGCGTCACCAGCACGCCGGCGCCGTGACTTTGAAAGCGGAAGGCGAAGAGGTCCGCCAGCGACGTCAGTTGGTGCTCGCGGGTGAGCCGCAGCACTGGCTGCCACACCACCGGGACGAGAAGACAGGACAGTGTCACGCCGACGTAAATGGCGAGGAAGTTGAAGCCCTGGGCCCGCGCGTAACCCACGCTTCCCGAGTAGCTCCAGGAGGTGGCGTAGACGCCGAGGGAAAGCGCGTACGTCAGTGGGTGGCGGACCAGGGCCGCCGGCACCCAGCGTCGCTCGGCGGCATAGGCCACCAGGAACAGCAGAAGCAGGTAGCCGACGGCGACGGCGAACAGCTGTCCAAGCTGAAGCACGAGAGGTCCGCGGCTCTAGTCGGTCCGCCGGTTCACCACCGCGCCCACCAGGATGATGGCGGCCCACAGGCCGAACGGCCAGAGCCAGCTGTGTTGCCCATCCGCCCACAGCAGCCGAGCGCTGGAGGCGAACACCAACAAGGCCAGCCCGAAAACCCAGAGGGCGGGCTCGACGACGCGGCTTCGGCTTTCCGGGCGGTTGGGCATCGGCTTCCCACCCTTCTTAGGCACAAGCGCCGAAGGCGGGGGAGTAGCGTCTCCCGTGGCGCACTGCGCAACGGCGGTTGTCGAAGCAACGTCCGCCCGGGGTGGGGTAAGCGAGGCCCTTCGGTGAATGCCCTCCTCTCGGTGTGGACCTGGTTCGAAATTGGCCTGGTGGCCCTGCTGGGCTGGTTGGTGCAGCTTGTCCTGGCGCTTCTGACCTGGGGCTTTGACCGGCGTCGCCTGGTGGCTGGCCGCACCTTCCGCCTGGTAGGAGTGCTGGCCTCCACCCTCACCCCGTTCTGGCATTTTGGCGTGGTGGGGGCGACGCCGAAGGTGGCCGGGCGAACGGTCGTGGTGAGCAACCATGAGTCGCAAGCCGACCCCTTCCTCATCTCCCATTTGCCGTGGGAGATGAAATGGCTCGGCAAGGCGTCGCTGTTCCGCATTCCAGTCGTCGGCTGGATGATGTGGCTCGCTGGCGACGTCCCAGTACACCGCGGCGACAAGGACTCTGGGAGGGGTGCCATGGCCGCCTGCGCCCGTTGGCTCAGACGGGGTGTCCCGGTGATGATTTTCCCCGAAGGGACGCGCAGCTCGGATGGAGAGCTGCTTCCCTTCAAAGACGGCGCCTTTCGTCTGGCCATCGAGACGGGCGCAGACGTCCTCCCGATTGCCGTCAGCGGGACGCGCACCGCCCTTCCCAAGCACAGCTGGCGCTTCCAAACCGCCCATGCGGGCGTCGCGGTGGGGACGCCTCTGTCCACCCAAGGCCTGACGCTGCTGGATGTCGAGACACTGAAAGCCGCGGCGCGCCTTCAAGTGGAGGGCCTTCGCGAGCGCTTGCGTGGTGTTCTCGCCACGACGCGGTAGAGACGAGACCGGGAAGGGGGGGATGCTTGTCCTCTCAAGAAGATGGGCAGCGAATCGGAATTCGACCTGCAACGCCGAGCGACGTTCCGCTGGTGTTGTCCCTAATTCGGGAACTGGCCGCCTACGAGAGGGAGCCCGAGGCCGTCCTGGCGACCGAGGCGGACCTTCGGCGCGATGGTTTTGGAGCGGTGCCCTTGTTTCGCACCCTCATCGCAGAGCTGGACGGCGCACCAGTCGGCTTTGCCCTCTTCTTTCTTGCCTACTCCACGTGGCGCGGCCGACCAACCCTATTCCTCGAGGACCTCTTCATCCGTCCAGTGGCGCGCGGAAACGGTCTTGGCCGCGCGCTGATGTGCGCTCTTGCCAAGGAGGCGGTGCGTCTCCGGTGCGGTCGTTTCATGTGGAACGTGCTGGACTGGAATCTCCCGAGCATCCGCTTCTACGAAGGGTTGGGGGCGGTGGTGCTCCGGGAATGGCTGATTTGCCGCCTCGACGGCGAAGCCCTGCAGGCTCTGGCTGGCCAGCGCTGACTGGAGGACCCCTTCAAGGAAGAGCCGTCGCCCGGGTGGGCCTTCAGCGTGCGCAGAAGCGACCAGGCGCCGGCCCACGTCGCGGTGCCACCCCGAGGAGAGTCAACAGCTCCGCCTCAAGTGGAAGAGGCCGAAAGCCCAAGGTACAACGGCGCTCGGGCCTGTGGTGGAACTGGTAGACACGTCGGCCTTAGGAGCCGATGCCCCAAAGGCATGAGGGTTCGAGTCCCTCCGGGCCCATGCGTTGGCGCCTTCCCGGATTGGGCCCCCATTTCACGTTGACAGGGTGCCCAGCCACCCTTAAGGCCGTGAGCTGCGTATGAAGGTTCAAGTCGAGACGCTGTCCCCCATCGAGCGCAAGCTTTCCATTGAAGTCGAACCGGACCAGGTCGCGGCCGAGCTGGGGCGTGCCTACCACGCGCTCGGTGAGCGGGTCCGGCTGCCAGGCTTTCGACCCGGAAAGATTCCCCGCCGCATTCTGGAGCAGCGCTTCCGGGGCGAGGTGGAGGACGACGTCAGCCGGCGGCTGGTCGAGCGCAGCTACCTGAGCGCCATTACCGAGCACGGAGTGGAGGCCGTTGGCGAACCCCAAGTGACCGGCGGTCGCCTCGTCGTCGACGCTCCTTTCGCTTTTCAGGCCACGGTGGAGGTCCGGCCGGAGATAGCTCCCAAGGATTACCTGGGACTTCCGCTCAAGCGCGTCACCCCCATGGTGCAGGAGGCCCAGGTGGAAGCGCGCCTCGAGGAGCTCCGCCAGCGGCTTGGCCGGCTGGAGCCGGTGGAGGGGCGCAAGACCGCAGAGCGGTCGGACTTTGCAGTGGTCGACTACCAGGGAACCGTGGACGGGCAACCCTTTGAGGGGGGTTCGGGCGAGGCGGTCACGGTGGAGGTCGCCCCGGGCGAGGTGAGTGCCGGCAATGTCGAGGCGCTGGCTGGCCTGTCCTTGGGCGAGACGCGCGAGGTGTCGGCCACCTTCCCGACAGGCCATTCGCGGGCCGGGAAGACAGCCGTCTTCCGCTTCTCGCTCAAAGGGCTCAAGCGCCGGGTGGTGCCAGCGCTGGATGACGAACTCGCGCGCGAGGTGGGAGGAGGTCCCACGCTGGAAGCCCTGCGGACCCGCATCCGCGGGGACCTTGAGACGGCTGCCAAGAACGAGGCGGTGCGCGGCGAGCGCGACCAGCTCGTCCACGCCCTCATCCAGCGCAACCCGTTCGCTGTCCCCAAAGCGATGGTGGACCGCGGCGTCGAGGCGATGCTGGAGGGGGCGTTACGCTCGCTGGCTCGGGGAGGCGTCGACCCGCGAGCGCTCAACCTGGACTTCGAAGCCCTGCGCCAAGAGATGCGCCCCCGCGCCGAGACCGAAGTCCGCGGGGCGCTGCTGCTGGAAGCCATCGCTCAGGCCGAAGGGCTGACCGTGCAGCCGGCCGAAGTCGACGCCCGCATCGAGCAGCTTGCCAAAGAAAGCGAGCAGCCAATCAGCCAGGTACGCAAGGCCTTCAAGGACGCAAACCAGCGCCGGAGCCTCGAACTGCGCATTCGCGAGGAAAAGACGGTTGAATTCCTGAGGTCTCGGGCGAAGGATGAAGCGTAACCCCTGAGGTCACCGCCCATGCCCTACATGCCTGTCCCCTACGTCATTGAGCAAACCCACCGCGGCGAGCGGACCTATGACATCTACAGCCGCCTTTTGAAGGACCGCATCATCCTGCTCGGCACCGAGATTGACGACGACGTCGCCAATGCCATCGTCGCTCAGATGCTCTTCCTTGAGTCGGAGGACCCGGACAAGGAGATTAATCTCTACGTCAACTCGCCAGGCGGTTCGGTGACCGCCGGCTTGGCCATCTACGACACCATGCAGTACGTGCGGCCGCCGGTGGCCACCATTTGTGTGGGCCAAGCCGCCTCGATGGGGGCGGTGCTGCTGCTCGCCGGGGCCAAGGGCAAGCGCCAGTCGCTGCCCAACAGCCGCATCATGGTCCACCAGCCGATGGGCGGGGCCCGTGGTCAGGCCTCCGACGTCGAAATCCACGCCCGCGAGATTCTTCGCATGCGTTCGATGCTGAATGACCTCATCTCCAAGCATACCGGGCAGGCTTTGGACCGGGTAGAGAAGGACACCGACCGGGACTTCTTCATGAGCGCCCAGGAGGCCAAGACTTACGGCATCATCGACGAGGTGGTCTCAGTGAACAGAAAGACGCTGCCCAAGGAGCGCGACCGGTAGGGCTCCTCAGGGGGGCGCTGCAGTCAGAGGTGGGAGCGGTTAGCAGACAGGGGTTGAACAAGGGGATGAACAGGGCGTGGACCTGGACCTCATCCCCCCGTACCATCTAGCTGGCAGTGCATCGCCCAGGGAGGCCTCATGGCAGGGAAGAACGTGGAGAAGGCCAACCAGACGCTGTCTTGCTCCTTCTGCGGCAAGTCGCAGAAGGAGGTGAAGAAGCTCATCGCTGGCCCCACGGTCTACATCTGCGACGAGTGCATCGGGCTATGCAACGACATCATTGCCGAGGAGATTGACCGCGAGGAGACCAAGGACACCAAGCTCCGCATCCCTCGGCCGTCGGAAATCAAAATCATCCTCGACGAGTACGTGGTGGGGCAGGAGCGGGCGAAGAAGGTCCTGGCGGTCGCTGTCCACAACCACTACAAGCGCATCGAGTCCAAGGTGCAGATGGACGACGTGGAGCTGCAGAAGAGCAATATTCTTCTGCTCGGCCCCACCGGAAGCGGCAAGACGCTGCTCGCGCAGACCCTGGCCCGCATTCTCAACGTCCCCTTCACCATCGCCGACGCCACCTGCCTCACCGAGGCTGGCTATGTGGGTGAGGACGTCGAGAACATCATCGTCAACCTGCTCCAGGCCGCTGACCATGACATCGACCGGGCCCAGCGCGGGATTGTCTACATTGACGAAATCGACAAGATTGCGCGCAAGAGCGAGAACCCCTCCATCACCAGGGACGTCTCGGGCGAGGGCGTCCAGCAGGCCCTGCTGAAGATTATTGAAGGGACCATTGCCAACGTGCCCCCCAAGGGCGGGCGCAAGCACCCGCAGCAGGAATTTCTCCAAGTCGACACCACCAACATTCTCTTCATCTGTGGCGGAGCCTTCGGCGGCTTGGAACAAATCATCGAGCGGCGATTGGGTGGTCGCAACCTCGGGTTTGGCGCGGACATTCAGACCCGCAAGGAGCGCAACCTCACCGAGTTGCTCCAACATGTCGAGCCGGAGGACCTCCTCAAGTACGGGATGATTCCGGAGTTCATCGGGCGGCTGCCGATAGTCACCGCGCTGGAGGAGCTCGACGAGCCGGCGCTGGTCAGCATCCTCAGCCAGCCGAAGAATGCACTGGTCAAGCAGTACAAGAAGCTCTTCGACTTAGACGGGGTGGCGCTGAAGTTCACCGAAGGGGCGCTGAAGGCCATCGCCCACGAGGCCATCCGGCGCCGGGCCGGGGCACGCGGACTGCGGTCCATTCTCGAGACGGCGATGCTCGATGTGATGTACGACATCCCATCGATGAAGACGGCGAGCGAAGTCGTCATCTCCGAGGAAGTCATCTTCAAGAAGAGCGAGCCGGTCATCCTCCACGCCACCGCCAAGGACGAGGAGCTGCAGAAGGAATCGGCCTGAGCCGGGACTCCGAGGCCACCTTTCGCCTCGAGCTCCTCGACGAGCTTTCGGAGTGGATGGAAGCCGAGGCCCTCGGTCCCTTGGCCGCCGCACCGCAGGCGCCCATCTTCGCCTTTGTGGACCGCGCCGTACGGGAAGTCCTTCCGCTCGGCCTCGAGGCGTCACGGCTAGGCGGTGCGGCAGGTGCCGTTCGGGCGCTGCCCGAGGTGACCGATGAGGAGGTCGCCCGGCGCACCATGTTTGCGCTCGAGAAGCTGGCCCGTGCCCATGCGGCGCCCGAGTTGATGGTGCGCGCCGCGCATGGCGTCTGCGCCTGCGCACTTTCGTTCGGGCTGGCCCAGCCGGTGGGAGGCGACACCGCCGAGCGTGCGCGGCGTCAGCTGGTCTCGGTGCTGGTGCGGCTGACCCTGGCCACCGTCAAGGCTGGAGCGCCGGTGCAGACGGTGCTTGCCACGTTGGCTGGGTGACAGCGCAAGCGCGGGCCGGCGCCAACCGATTGCTCTAGCCTCGGCTCTGGCCCGCTGGGAGGGCTTCGGAGCGGCCGGTGGCACTGACACGGTAGGGGTCGCTGTTCTTCAGCTGGATGACTTCCTCCTCCAGCTCGCGCACACGCGCCGCCAGCAGCTCCAGCTCGCGCGCTGGGCCTGAGCCTTCCCGGGAACGTCCCAGTGCGTCGGCGATGGGTTTGATGGCAAAGCGCACCGTGAAGCCAATCACTGGAACGAGGACGACAAGGATGCCGAGCGTCACAGAAACGAGCGCGGTCAGGTCTATCGGCTGAATCTCCATGGGCGTGCCTTTCTACGCGCGGTGATGCGGGGCCATTGCATGTCCCACTTCGGTCCCTCGGGGGCCGGTGACCGTTGTCCATACCACCCTGTTGCAGCAGAAACCGTTCTGCTCGCCCTTGGACGGCGACTTGCGGAGAAAAGGCGCGCGCGGGCCGATTTGACCCAGTCCCGAAGCGCTCCCCAGAAGTTGCTGTGGTGCACATTGGCCCGGCAAGGCTAGGGGCCAGGACGTGGCGAGACGCGGGGGGCGAGTGTAGAGTTGCGCTGCATGTTTTTCGGCCGTGATGACAAGCGCGATGCCAACCGCCGCCCGGCGACGCTTCCGCTTTTACCCCTGCGGGACATCGTGGTCTTTCCGCACCAGGTGGTGCCCCTGTTTGTGGGGCGCGAGCGCTCCATTGCCGCGCTCCATGAAGCCATGGCGCGCAAGACCAGCGCCGCCGACGACAAGGCCCTCATTTTCCTCGCTGCCCAGAAGAAGGCGAAAACCAACGAGCCCGGGGTGGATGACGTCTACCATTTTGGGACGGTGGGGCAGGTCATCCAGCTCATCCCGCTGCCCGATGGCACGGTGAAGGTGCTGGTGGAAGGCATGAAGCGAGGTCGGGTCCGTCGCTTCCTTGACTCCACCTCATTTTTCACCGCCGAGGTGGACGAGGTGGAGGAGGTCTGGCAGCGCTCAGTGGAGCTCGAGGCCCTGGTGCGCAGCGTCCATTCGGTCTTCGAGTCGTTCGTCAAGCTCAACAAGCGCATCCCGCCCGAGATGTTGGTCCAGGTGGCGAGCATCGATGACCCAGCCCGACTGGCCGACACCATCGCCGTGCAGCTCAGCCTCAAGCTGAACGACCGACAGGCGCTGCTCGAGATGGATGATGCGGCCAAGCGTCTGGAAAAGCTGTATGAGCTGATGCAGAGCGAGATTGAGATTCTGCAGGTCGAAAAGAAAATTCGCACCCGCGTCAAGAAGCAGATGGAGAAGACCCAGAAGGAGTACTACCTGAATGAGCAGATGCAGGCCATTCAGAAGGAGCTGGGTGACCGGGACGAATTCAAGAACGAAGTGCAGGAGATTGAGGAGAAACTCCGCACCAAGCGGATGAGCAAGGAGGCCACGCTCAAGGTCCGCAAGGAGTTGAAGAAGCTGCGGATGATGAGTCCGATGTCGGCCGAGGCGACCGTTGTCCGCAACTACATCGACTGGCTTCTCGCCCTGCCCTGGTTCGAGGAGACCAAGGACCGGCTGGACATCGCTGAGGCCGAGCGGGTGCTCAACGAGGACCACTTCGGCCTGAGGAAGGTCAAGGAGCGCATCCTCGAATACCTCGCCGTCCAGTCTCTGGTGCAGCGGATGAAAGGACCCATCCTGTGCTTCGTCGGTCCCCCCGGGGTGGGAAAAACCAGCCTGGCGCGGAGCATCGCCCGCGCCACCGGACGCAAATTCGTCCGCCAATCCCTCGGAGGCGTCCGGGACGAGGCGGAGATTCGCGGGCACCGGCGGACGTACATCGGTGCCATGCCAGGGAAGCTGATTCAGTCCCTCAAGAAGGCCGGGAGCAGCAACCCGGTTTTCCTCTTGGACGAGGTGGACAAGATGTCCACCGATTTCCGCGGCGACCCGTCCAGCGCACTGCTCGAGGTGCTGGACCCAGAGCAAAACTCCACCTTCAACGACCACTACCTGGATTGTGATTACGACTTGTCGAAGGTGATGTTCATCTGCACGGCGAACACCATGCACAACATCCCAAGTCCCTTACAGGACCGGATGGAAATCATCCGAATCGCCGGCTACACCGAGATGGAGAAGCTTTCTATCGCCCGGCGCTACCTCATTCCCAAGGAACGTGAAGCCAACGGCTTGGCCGATGTGGACGTCACCTTCAGCGTCGCCGCCATCCGGACGCTCATCCACCGGTACACGCGGGAGTCCGGCGTCCGTAACCTCGAGCGGGAGATTGCCTCAGTGCTGCGCAAGGTCGCCCGCGACGTCCTGAAAAAGGGCAAGCATCCGATGCGCGTCGACCGGCGCCAGGCGATGAAGTACCTCGGCGTGCCCCGCTATCGGGCGAGCGAGGCCGAGCGCGAGTCACAGGTGGGCATCGTCACTGGGCTGGCTTGGACCGAGATGGGCGGCGAGCTGCTGACCACCGAGGCCACGGTGATGCCCGGCAAGGGCAAGCTCATCATCACCGGCAAGCTGGGCGAGGTGATGCAGGAGTCGGCGCAGGCTGCACTGTCCTGGGTCCGTTCGCGCACCGACCGCTTCGGCATCGACCGAAAATTCTCCGAGACCAACGACATTCACATTCACCTTCCCGAAGGGGCCATTCCCAAGGACGGGCCGTCGGCGGGCGTCACCATGTGCACTGCCCTGGTTTCGGCGCTGACCCGCATCCCGGTCCGCCACGACGTGGCGATGACTGGGGAAATCACGCTTCGCGGGCGAGTGCTCCCCATCGGCGGACTTAAGGAGAAGGTGCTGGCGGCGCACCGAGCCGGGCTCAAGACGGTGCTCATCCCCAAGGACAACCGGAAGGACCTCCGGGACATCCCCCGCCGCGTGCGGGACAAGCTCCGCATTCTTCCCGTCGAGTTCATGGACGACGTGCTGCGCGAGGCGCTGGTGCTGGCCAAGCCCGAGGACTTCTTCAGGGCTCCCCTGCCCATCCCCAGCGAGCCCTCGGCCGCGCCCTGACGCGCACCGCCGCTGGGCACGCCCCCGAGCCTTCGGCTGGCCGGGCCTGCTTCTTCAGTGCCCGGAAAGCCGTCGCGCCTGCCCGGCGGGGTACACGGCTTGCTCGCTTCCCCGCCGCTAAGATGCTGAACCGAGGTCCGGGGTTGCTGGTGGGCGACGGGCCGAGCGCCCAGAGAGAGGTGTCCAATGGAACGCGACCGCCACGGCGCTCGACAACCTCACCGCTTTGACCCCCGGCGGGCAGGACTGCTTGACGAATGCGAGCGCTTCGACAGCTTGCCTCCAGCGGAGGTATTCGGCCTCCTCGACGCACCTCCCGCCGCCACCGTCGTCGACTTCGGGACTGGCACCGGCACCTACGCCCTGGAATTGGCGCGAAGCCGTCCTGACTTGCGCGTCGTCGCCCTCGACGAGCAGCCGCCGATGCTGGACCGACTTCGGGCCAAGCTCGCCGAGCGCCCGTTGCACAATGTCGAACCCGTTCTGGTGGAAACGGCGGAGAGCGGGGCGCTGAGGGGGACGGTGGACCGGGTCCTTGCCCTCAACGTCCTGCATGAGCTGGGCGACGATGCGCTGGCCCAGCTGGGCGAGCTGCTCCGGGCCGAGGGCGTTGCAGTCTTCATTGATTGGAATTCTCAGGTGGAGAGGGCCGTTGGCCCTCCCCGCGAGCACGTCTACTCGCCCCTCGAAGCCACCGCCCGACTGGAGGGACGCGGATTCGTGGTCCTTCGGCAGCACCTCTTTCCGTTGCACTACGGCCTTGTCTGTCGGTGGAAAGGCCAGGAGGCGGGGTTGGCGAAACCCTAGGCTTTCGGGCTTTCTCGCTTCGCCCGAGCCTGTTGCCCGGGCCGTCCGTGAGCAGCCAGAGGGTGGTCCTCCGGTGGGCGCCTCGCCGGGTGCGGTTCAATTCCCTCCGGCGCGCGCCCCCGTCGTGTCCTTACGACCTTTCCCCCTTTCATCACGAAGCTGACGTCCTCCAACAGGCGCACGTCCTTCAGGGGGTCGCCCTGAACGGCAATCAAATCCGCAAGTTTGCCCGGCTCCAGCGAACCAACCTTGTCTTTCCACCCGAGAAGTTCCGCCGCGTCTAGCGTCGCCGAACGGATGGCCTGCATGGGAGTCATTCCGTAGCGAACCATCACCGCGAACTGCTTGGCGTTGTCGCCGTGGGGGAAGACGCCGGCGTCGGTGCCGAAAGCCATCCGGACGCCCGCTTTGACCGCGCGCGAGAAGCTGTCCCGCTGGAGCTTCCCGACGGCCTTCTCCTTCTCAATCGACTCCGGAAGCATTCCCATCTTCAAGCCTTCCTGGAGGATGAAGTCATCGTTGTAGATGTCCATCACCAGGAAGGTTCCGCGCTCCTTGGCAAGTTGCAGGCCCTCCTCATCGATGAGGCTTGCGTGCTCGATGGAGTCCACTCCGGCCCGAATGGCCTCTTTGATGGATTGGGTGCCGTGGGCATGGGCAGCAACTTTGCGGCCTCCGCGGTGCGCTTCCTCGACGATGGCGCGCAACTCCTCGGGCGAATACTGCGGAGCCCCGGGCTGGTCGCCTTTGGAGAGGACTCCTCCGGATGCACAGACTTTGATGAGGTCGGCGCCATATTTGATGACTTCCCGGGCCTTGGTGCGTGCCTCCCAGGGCCCGTCGGCGACTCCCTCCTCGCGGTAGTGAAACTGCGACGGGAGCAGGTTTTCATCGCAATGCCCGCCGGTGATGCCGAGCGCCGGGCCGGACACCAGCAATCGCGGGCCGGGCAGCTCGCCTGCGTCGATGGCGTCTCGGAGCGCGACGTCCGAGTACCCTCCGGCTGCCACGTTGCGCGCTGAGGTGAAGCCAGCGAGCAAGGTCTTCAACGCGTTACTGGCCCCATACAGTGTTTCCCGGGGGATGGAGACACCGAGTCCCTTGTAGCCGGAGTTTTCGGGAACGTAGGTGAGGTGAACGTGGGCGTCGATGAGGCCCGGAAGGAGGGTCGCCTGGCCGAGGTCATAAACGCGCGCGTTTGCTGGAATGGCCAGGGCCGTCCCAACGGCCTCGATGCGACCATCCAGGATGAGGACGACTGCAGGAGCCAGCACTCGGTCGCCCCGGACGTCAATGAGGCGAGCCGCCTTCACGGCAACGGGGCCCGCACCCTCGGCGCCAAGGGTGGGCAAGGAGCCAAGGACTGCCAACAGAAAGCCAAAGTTTCGCACGTGTTGCATCGGGAAGGCCTCTTCAGTCGGCGTTTGTCGAGTGCGTTTAGTCGCCGCATCGCGCAGCCAGGTTGGGTCGCTGCGGCGCCCGCCGCGGCGAGAAGGCAGCAGCATTCACATCGTCCAGGACCTGGCCGTCCTCGCGCCACAAGAAACGTGAAGTCCCAGTCGAGATTGCCTCCCGCGCCCCGGCCCCCCAAGTTTTCGATTCCTCTCAGGTGCAGTCGAAGAGAACCTTTCCCACGTTGCGCCGCTCCTGAAGAAAGCGGTGTGCGGCGGCTCCCTCCGCAAGGGGGAAGACACGGTCCACTGTGGGAGAAATGTGCCTCGGCGAAGAGCCCGAGGAGCTCTCGCATCGTCTCGCCGATGAGGGCGAACTCACCAAACAAGTGGCCCAGGTTGACTCCGGATACCGTCCGGTTGTCGCTCATCAGCTGCAAGGGCCCCCAGCGGCGAACTCGAGCCAGTTGCCACAACACGCGAGGCCAGCTGCGTTTGGGGCCTGAGACGAGATTGGCAAAGCCGAAACACGCCAGGTGTCCAGCCGGGGCCAGCGAGCGGTAGCCGCGCTCCCAATCCGCCCCGCCGAGCGGGTCGAGAATCAAATCGACTCCGCGGCCTGCGGTCAGCCGCCGGACTTCGGCTTCCCAATCCTGCGTGCGGTAGTCGATGGGATGCTGCATGCCCGCTTCGCGCAGCAGTGGGTGCTTCGCAGCGGAGGCAGTACCAAACAGCGTCACGCCGCCCACGGCGCGGGCGAGTTGAATCGCCGCCAAGCCAACTCCCCCTGCGGCCAGGTGCACCAGCACCGAACGGCCAGGCCGTAGGCCGCCCACGCGGTGCAGCAGGTGGTGAGCGGTAAGGTAGTTGACCGTCAGCGCCGCGGCCTGCTCCAGCGTCATCGCGGGAGGCCGCGGAAAGGCCAGTCGGGCGTCGGCCAGGACGTGGGTGGCCTGACCACCGAAGCGCGTCAAAGCAAGGACTTCGCCTCCCAAAGCCGCGGTAACGCCAGCGCCGACGGCGTCCACTGTGCCGGACACCTCGTACCCCATCACCACCGGGGGCTTCGGCGCATCCGGGTACAGCCCGACCCGGGCGCTGACGTCGGCAAAGTTCAATCCAGCACGTGCCACGCGGATGCGGAGTTGTCCTGGGCCGGGAATGGGGTCCGGGGCGGTGCGCACTTCGAGGACTTCCGGGCCCCCATACCGGGCGATGGTTAAAGTCGCATGGGCTTCCTCGCGGGGGGAGCGGCCGTCGGTTGGCTGGCTGGCCACCACCTCGCTCGGGGCTCGGTTTAGACTCGCTGGCCGCGACGATGGAAAGACTCTCCTCTGGATTTCTCATCGCCATGCCTCAGCTGGGGGACCCCAACTTTCATCGTTCGGTGGTCCTCATTCTCCAGCATAGTCTCGACGGTGCGCGGGGACTTGTCCTCAACCGGCCGACCCGGGTGACTCTGGAGGACGTGGCCCGCGGACAGTCCATCACGGTGGCCACGCGGCTGAAGAGCCAGCCGGTTAGCGCCGGAGGTCCGGTTGACCCTCAGCGGGGCCTGGTGCTCCACGACCGGGCAGGCCTCTTGGAAAAACGCCAGTTGGCGCCTGGCCTCTTCCTGTCAGAAACGGTGGATGCTCTCGAGGAACTCCTGGCCGAGGGCTCGGGCGTGCTTCGCTTCTTCCTCGGCTACGCGGGCTGGGGGCCACAACAGCTTGAGAGAGCTCAAGCAAGGGACCTGGCTCTTCACCGAGGCGAGCCCGGAGCGCGTCCTACATGGCGACGCTGACACGCTCTGGGAGGAGGTGCTGCGGCAGATGGGGGTGGACCCCGCCATGTTGCAAAGCCCGGCGGTGCGCGAGAATGGACCGGGAGCCAACTAGGGATGCTTGACCCGAAGGACATTGCCCAGCGAATTACCTCCGCTCTGCCGGGAGCCGCGGTCGAGGTGCGAGACCTCACCGGAACGGGCGACCATTTCGAGGCCCGAGTGGTGGCCTCCGCTTTTGAGGGGGTGGGGATGCTCGACCAGCACCAGGCCGTGTACGCTTCGCTGCGGGACTTCCTGGACAGCGGCGCCTTGCACGCGTTGGCGTTAAAGACATACACCCCGGACCAATGGAAGCGATTTCAGGAACGCACAAGGACTCCGCCATGACGCCCGAGCTGAAGAGCCGCATTGAAGAGGAAATCCAGCACCATCCGGTGGTCGTCTTCATGAAGGGCAACCCACTCTTCCCACGCTGCGGGTTCTCCGCCGCGGCGGTCCAAATGCTTCAGGCCTACGGACCGGTGCATGGAATTGACGTACTGGCCGAGCCCGAGCTCCGTGACGGCATCAAGGAGTTCACCCAGTGGCCGACCATTCCCCAAATCTTCATCCACGGCCGATTCGTCGGCGGCTCAGACATCCTTCGGGAGCTGGAAGAGCGGGGCGAGCTCAAAGCGTTGGTCGCCGGCTGACCCTCGCGCCTGCCCGAGGGTGAACACCACCGACCTGTCGGACCAGGTTCCCTCCCTGCGCCAGCGCTTGGAGGCCTTTCGCCATCGGCATGCACGGGCCGAGCACCTCGTCTTTTTCATTGGAGGCTTCACTTTCGATGCGTTGATGGTGCGCCGCATTGATGACGGTCCCATCCTCATTCAGCAGGGAGCCTACCTAGCGGTCGCCGGCCTCTTGCTCTTCGGCCTCAACACTTGGAACCACCGCCAACAGGAACCTCCGCGCTATCTCCGGGGGCTGTGGAGGTGGAGCCAGCCCGCGCTGCACTTCATGCTGGGGACGCTGCTCAATGCCTACGTGCTGTTCTACCTGAAGAGCGCCTCTGGGCTTTCAGCGCTGCTCTTTCTCGGCACCATCTCTCTGTTGCTGGTCGTCAACGAACTGCCCCAGTTTCGCCGCTTTGGCCCGGTCGTCCTCTTCGGGCTCTACAGCTTTTGCCTCACCAGCTACTTCGCCTACCTGTACCCGGTGTTGTTCGGCCGGCTTCGGCCGTGGATGTTTCTTCTGGCGGTCGGGACCTCGCTGTTGCCGCTGTCGCTGCTCGCCTGGGGCCACCACCGCCTCACGGGGGATACTCGACGCGTGCTCCGGGAGGCGTTGGCCCCTTCGCTCGGGGTCCAAACGGTGTTGGTGCTCCTTTTCCTCGGGCACTTGGTGCCCCCGGTGCCGCTTTCCCTGCGGGGCATCGGCATCTACCACGGCGTCTCGAGGAACCCCGGAAGCTCAACCTACACCCTGACCCACCACCGGCCGCCCTGGTGGCGCTTTTGGACGACGGACGAGCAGGACTTTCTGGCTCGCCCCGGTGACCGCATCTACTGCTTCGTTCACATCTTTGCGCCGCGCAACTTCCACGACGAGGTGCGGCTGCGCTGGGCGCACCGAGACAGCGGGTCCCACTGGGCGTCGAGCGACGCCGTCCCCATCACCATCTCCGGAGGTCGCAACGAGGGCTACGCAGGCTATTCCTACAAGCAGAACTGGGGTCCGGGGGACTGGCGGGTGACGGTGGAGACGAACGATGGGCGCGAAATTGGCCGGCGTGACTTCACCGTGCGCGACGACCCGGACATCGGGACGCAAGAGCACGGCCTGGTCACCAGCGAGCAATGAAATTCCTCCGGGGAGAGGCCCCACCGCCCGGCCGCGGCGTTGGCCGCTGTCCGGAAAAGCCCCTCGGAAGTCGGGTGCGCGAGCGGCCCACGGCCTAGCGGCCGCGGACGTCTTGGGCCAGCCTCAGCACGTCGGCCAGAACCCCGGCAGCGGTGACGTCACCCCCGGCTCCCGCGCCCCGAACGATGAGCGGGTACTCGCGGTACCTTTCGGTGGTGAAGGCCACCAGGGCCTCGGCGCCCTTCAGGCCAGTGGCAGGGTGGTCCGCATCGACCGCGACTGGTCCCACACGCACTTGCCGCCCATCCGGGGCGTTGGGGACGATTTGCACCAGGTACCGAAGGACTTTGCCCGCTGCGCGGTAGCGCCCGACGGTTTCGGCGAAGGCGGCATCCAGGCCGCTCAGCGAGCGCAGGAAGGCCTCAGGGTCATCCTCGGCCAGCGCTTCCCGCGGAAGGAAGGGCTCCACCGCGACGTCCTCGAGCTCGGCGTGCAGGCCGAGCTCGCGGGCGAGGATGAGCGCCTTGCGCGCCACGTCCAGTCCGGACAAGTCGTCCCGCGGGTGTGGCTCGGTGTAGCCCCGGTCCCGAGCGGTGCGGACGGCGCGGGACAGCAGTTCGCCTCCGGTGATGGCGTGACTCAGAAAGCCCAGTGTTCCAGAGAGGCTGCCGTCGATGCGCTCCACACGGTCGCCGGTACGGACCAGGTTTTTTAGCGTCTCGATGACGGGCAGACTTGCTCCCACCGTCGTCTCGTAGAGGTAAGCGCGGTGATGTGAGCGCGCGTGCTGAAGTAGCCCCTCGCGCTCGGCGAAGGGCAGGGCGAGCGGCTTCTTGTTGGCGGCCACCACGTGAATGCCGCGGCGAAAGGCCTCCAGGTAGAGACGCTCCATGCCGTCGGCGGCGGTGCAGTCGACGAGGATGGGCACCGGAAGCCGCGCCAACGCGTCGAGCAGCGGAACGACGTCCGGTGCCGAGGCCGGCGATGGCGACGTCGCGCGCGGCGGCAGCTCGCCGGGGGATAACCCCCTCGGGTCCCACAGGCGGTGGTGCTGGTCCACCATACCCACCAGCCGGACGGCGACGTGGTGGCGCTCCCGCAGGGCTGGGCCGTTGGCCTCAATCTGCGCCAGAAGGCGCCCGCCCACCGTTCCCCGGCCGAGGAGGAGGACGGAGGTCTCTGTGCCGGCCAGGTTGAAAGCGGCATGGACCGTCCGCACCGCCAGCGTGGTGTCCGCGCCGTCGATGACGCAGGAGATGCTGCGGCTGCTTGCCCCCTGGGCGATGGCGCGGACGTTGATGCCGACATTCCCCAGCGCCGCGAAGAAGCGCCCGGCGACGTTGGGGCGGTGTCCCATGGCCTCCGCGACGAGGGTCAGCAGCGAGACGGGCGCTTGGGTTGGCCGGAGCTCCACTTCCTGGCGTTGCAGCTCCGTCGACAGCGTGCCGAGCAGTGCGTTTTGCGCGCGCGCCGCCTCGGACTCGGGTACCACCAGCGCCACCGAACGCCCGTGAGCGGCTTGGGTGGCCATCCAAACCGTCACCCGCGCCCGCTCCAACACCTCAAGGACACGGGCAGCAATGGGCTCCGGGAGGGCCGAGCGCCGCGACTCCACGCCGAGGAGCGCCAGGCGCTCGAGGCTGGTGACGCAGGTGGGGCGACGCGGGTCGGCGTTGCCCGCCCCGTCAATGCACGTGCCAGCCGACTCGGGGTCGACGGTGTTCCGAATGCGCAGTCGGGCGCCGGACTCCAACAGCGGCAGGAAGGTGCGCGGGTGAAACATCCGCGTTCCAAAGTGTGCGAGCTCGAGCGCCTCGTGGTAGCTCAGGTGAGGCACCGAATAGGCCTCGGCGACGAGTTGCGGGTCTGCCGTCATGACGCCCGGGACGTCCGTCCAGACGGTGACTTCGCGGGCGCCCAGCGTCTGCCCGAGGACGGTGGCGGTGTAGTCCGAGCCGTTTCGCCCGAGGGTCGTCACCCGGCCTTCGCGCGAGCGGCCGATGAAGCCGGTCACGACCGGAATGGTGCCCTCCCACGCCGAGGTCAGCGGCGCGAGCCGTGCCCGTGTGGCCTCAATGTCCACCGTGGCCGAACCGGCGGCCTCATCCGTGACGACGAAAGTGGAGGCGTCGACCGCGATGGCCGACTGGCCCCGGGTCCGCAATGCGGCCGCCACCACTTCGGCGGCAATGCGCTCACCGGCGGAAAGCACCACGTCCCGCGCGTTGGCTGTGCACTCGCCGGTGAGCCGGATGCCCTGGAGCAGCTGGGTCAGCGGGCCAAGCACTTGCTCCAGTGCTCTGCCCAGGGCCGTCAACGACGCCTGGGAGAGGACTTGCCCGGCCGTTTCGACAGCCAGCGAACGAATGCGGCCGACCTCATTGAGTGCCCGGGCCTCGTCGCCCGCCGCGGCCGCCGTCGCCGCCGCGAGGAGGAAGTCGGTGGTGTCTCCGAGGGCGCTCACCACCAGGGCCAAAGGACGTGGGCCGCTGGCGACGAGTTGCACGACGCGCAGCAGTCGCCCGGAGCCGCCGAGGGAAGAGCCACCAAACTTGTAGATGTGCCAACTCATGTGAAGCCTCATCCGCCCGGGGGCAGTGACAGGGCGCGCCGCACGAGGGCCGCGACTGCGTCCCACTCGAGGAGAAAGGCATCGTGCCCGTGGGCACTTTTGAGGGTGGCCCTCTCGACATGGGCGCCGCCCGCCCGCAGCCGTTGGGCCAAGGCGTCGACCTGCGCCGGTGTGAAAAGCTGGTCGGTGTCCACGTCCACCACCAGGCTGCTGGCGCGGATGGGGCCAACGCCGAGGCCTGGCGGAGGAGCGTCCAAGTCGTGGCTGTCCATGGCGTCGGCCTGCAGCCGGTAGGCGCGGGCGTCGAAGCGTCGCCGGAGCTTGTGCCCTTGGTGTTCGAGCCACCCCTGCACGCGGTAGGGGAGCTGGAAGCCGGGTTGGCCCGCGAGGTGCCTGCCCTGCTTCGCCTCGAGGCCCGGTTCCGCGCGGTAAGTCAGCATCCCCACCTGGCGGGCAAGCTCAAGGCCGCGGCCCACGTCGTCTGGCCAGCCCGGGTCCAGCTGCAGGAGGCTGCGCTGGATGTGGTTCCAGGCCACCACCCAGGCCGACGCGGCGGCGGAGGTGGCCAATGGAAGCAGCCGTTCCACCCGCGCGCCACCAAGCGCCCCGACGCAAAGGGACACCATGCCCCCCAGCGAGCCTCCTCCCACCAACGCCAAGCGCTCCAGACCGAGTGCCTCCACCGCCTGAAGCGCCGCGCGGGCCAAGTCCCAGGGTGTGAGGTCGACGCCAGCCGGAAAACCCGCGTCGAGCGGACCCGAGCTGCCGTAGCACGAGCCGAGGTTGGCAAAGCACAGGATGCGGACGCGCGACGGGTCGAGGGCGCGTCCCGGACCGAGCAGCGGCTCCCACCAGCCTCCCGGCCCTCCGGCCCGGGCATCGCCGGTGAGCGCGTGGACGAGGAGGACCGTGGGCACCGCTTGCTCGAATTCCGGCGCTCCGGCTGGCTGAAGCCAGGGCGGCGGTTGGGTGCGCCGCACCGGCTGCTGTGCCTGGGCAGCCTGCAACTCAGCGTTGGCGAGCGTGTGCGTCCGCGCCCGAAGCGCCGGCAAGTCGGCCTCTGGCCCCCACCAGAAGCCGCGGGCCACGTGCGGCTCGACGGTCCCTCCCCGGGCCAAGGCAAGTGCCGGCAGGCGAAGGTCGAAGAGACGGGGGGTAGCCGCGGCCGGCCTGCTTTCGTTGAGATGCAACATGGGGGGTTGCCCGAAGGCCCTGTCCTCAGTCACGGCCCAGGGCTTGGTCGAGGTCCGCCAGGATGTCGTCCGGGTGCTCCAGCCCCACCGACAGCCGCACCAAGTCCTCCGTCACTCCGGTGGAGCGCTGCTCCTCGGGGGTGAGCTGCTGGTGGGTGGTGGAGGCGGGGTGGATGATGAGGGAGCGGGCATCCCCAATGTTGGCCAGGAGGCTCCACAGCTTGACGCGGTTGATGAGTGCCTTGCCCTTCTCGAAGCCGCCCTTCACGCCGAAGGCCACCAGGCCGCCAAAGCCACCGTCGAAGTAGCGGCGGGCGAGGGCGTAGGCGGGGTCCGTCTCCAGGCCGGGGTAGCGCACCCAGGCCACGCGCGGGTCCCTCTGGAGCCACCGGGCGACGGTGAGCGCATTTTCCCCATGCCGGCGCACCCGAAGGTGCAGCGTCTCCAGGCCGTTGATGAAGGCGTGGGCGTTGAACGGGCTGAGCGCCGGCCCGGTGTCCCGAAGCGTCTCCACCCGGGCCTTGAGGATGAAGGAGAGATTGCCGAAGCTCTCCCACAACTTCAGCCCGTGGTAACCGGGGTTGGGGTCCGTAAATTCGGGGAATTTGCCGTTGTCCCAAGGGAAGTTTCCTCCGTCGACAATCAACCCGCCGATGGCCTGGCCGTGCCCTCCGATGTACTTGGTGGCCGAGTGGACGACGATGTTGGCGCCGTGCTTCAGCGGTTGGACCAGGACCGGCGTGGTAGCGGTGTTGTCGACGATGAAGGGGATGCCGGCGTCCTTGGCGATGCCGCCGAGGACCTCCAGGTCCGCCACGTCCAGGCGAGGATTGCCGAGCGTCTCGGCAAACAGCGCGCGCGTCCTCGGGCCGATGGCCGCCCGCACTGCGTCGTGTTCACCAATTTCGACGAACTTGGTCTTGATGCCGAGGCGAGGCAGCGTCACCTTGAAGAGGTTGTAGGTACCTCCGTAGAGGCTGCTTGCCGAGACAATCTCCTCGCCTGACTTGAGCAGCGTGAGGAAGGTCAGCGTTTCCGCCGCCTGCCCGCTGGCAACCGCCAGCGCGGCCACGCCACCCTCGAGCGCCGCGATGCGCTGCTCGAGCACGTCATTGGTGGGGTTCATGATGCGGCTGTAGATGTTGCCGAACTCTTTCAGCCCGAAAAGCGCGGCAGCGTGGTCCGCATCGCGAAATTTGTAGCTGGTGGTTTGGTAGATGGGCACCGCACGTGACCCGGTGGTGGCGTCAGCCTGGTAGCCGGCGTGGAGGGCGAGGGTCTCGGGGCGATAGTTGGGTTTCGGCTGCTCTTTGCTTTCTGACATGACGACAGGTCCTTTTTTTGATGAACGGCGGTGGGAAAACTCTCGGCCATGAGGCGAGGGGCCCACCGGGAAGGACGAGTCGCTGAAGTGGTGCTGGTGCGAACCGTCCGGGCGGGCCGCCTCGGAGTCAGGGTGCCCGGGCCTGCGGCGGTTCGCTGACGGGAGAGCGGCTAACGACGACAGCCGCAACAACACTCGTCCGCGGACGCGCACATGCCCGGGCCGCGCATGCGCATGGCCTCCAGGCACATCAACAACGCCGTGGACGAGAACTTCATCAGAAAAACGACGCTAACGATGAGTTGCGCGCGCTGTCAAGGCAGGTGGTTGCCGACACCGCTTAGCGTCGGCTTTTCCACACCTCGGCCATCCACGCTTCGACCGCCCGGGCCTCGCTTGGGAAGGCGTGGGAGAGGTTGCGCATCCCCTTCGCCGTCACCAGCACGTCATCCTCAATGCGCACGCCAATGCCGCGGTATTGGGGTGGCACGCTGAGGTCGTCCTTCTGGAAATACAGGCCCGGCTCAACCGTCAACACCATGCCCGGCTTGAGCGTTCCATACTTGTAGACCTCCATCCTGGCTTGCGCACAGTCATGGACGTCCAGGCCCAGCATGTGGCTGACGTTGTGCAGCGAATAGCGCTTGTAGAATTGATGCTCGTCGGCGAGCGCCAGGGCAGCCTCCTCGAGAATGCCGAGCGCCTGTAATCCCTCGGCCAGCACCTTCATCGCCTGGCGATTGGGCTCAAGAAAGTCGTTGCCTGGGCGGACCGCGGCAAAGCCGGCGGCTTGGGCGGCATACACCAGCTCATAAATCTGGCGCTGCTCCCGGGTAAACTTCCCAGAGACGGGAAGGGTGCGGGTGATGTCGGCGGTGTACAGGCTGTGGCCTTCGACGCCCGCGTCCAGAAGCAACAAGTCGCCCCGGCGCAGGGGCCCGTCATTGCGTGTCCAGTGGAGAATACAGGCGTGGGCGCCCGAGGCAGCGATGGTGCCATAGCCAACGTCATTCCCCTCGACGCGGGCCCGGAGGTTGAAGACGCCCTCGACGGTGCGCTCGGTCTGCGCCCCACGAAGCGCGCGGATGACGTCCTCGAAGCCACGTTTGGTGGAGGCGATGGCTGCCGAGAGCTCGCGGACTTCTTGCGCGTCCTTGTAGAGGCGCATCTCCGCCAGCGCGGTGGCCAATTCCGCATCGCGAGCGCCCTGGTCCGGCAGGGCCGCGTCCACACTGCGGCTGATGCCGCGCACCACCCGCCAGGGGCGGGTCGCCGGTCCGTTGAGGGAAGCACACACGGGCTTCAACTCGCTCAACGGACGCACCTCGTCCACGCGGTAGCGGGCGAGACTCTGCTGGACGCCGAGGCGGGGGCCGACCCAAAGCTCCCCCTTCAGACGGTCGGTGAAGAAGGTGGCGTCACTGCGCCCCGGGTTGGGCTCCACCAACAGGACGTCGCGATGGCCACCTCCAACCGCCGGTTGCATCAACAGGACGCAGTCCGGCTCGACGTTGCCGGTGAGGTAGTAGAAGTCGCTACCGGGTCGAAAGCGGTAGACGGTGTCATTGCTGCGCACCTTCTCTTCCCCGGTGGGGATGAGGAGCGTCTCGCCTGGAAACATCTGGGACAGGGCGCGGCGGCGGGCCGCGAAGGACGCGTGGTGGGGGAGAGGCCGCGGCAGCCGGCCGTCCGCCGGGCGCCACCGCTGCATCATGAATTCCAAGAGGGCCGCCGGGGGCGCCGTGTCGTAGGCGGTGGTGGACTTGGGTGCCGGCGGTGGCGCAGCGGGGGCCTTCATTGGCTGCGCAGGCGGAGGGGGTGGATGAGCCATGAGGGTGCGCCTTTCAGGGGACGGCCACGGACGAGGAAATTGTCCCACGGCTGATGGCCTGGGCGCGACAGCCAGCCAGCCAGCCGAGGGCATAGGGAAGCACCCCTTCCACCCGGAGTGTCCGGGGCCCGAAGGAGAACGGCACAAAACCGTGCTTGGCCAGCAGCGCACGCTCAAAGGGCACCCAGCCTCCCTCGGGGCCGATGGCCAGCGTCACCCGGGTGCCGCGAGGGACGTCGGGCGGAAGCGTCTCCGGTCCCGGGTCCAGCAGCAGCCGCGTCGCTGGGCCGAGCAACCCATCGAGGCTGTCCTCGACGAAGGGGCGGAACCGCTGGAAGAGGTGGATTTCCGGGGCACGGGTGTCCCGGGCCTGTTCGAGCCCGTCACGCAGCGCGGCTGTCGTCCTTGCCTCGGTGAGGACCGGAGAGAGAAAGTAGCTTTTCTCCACCCGCGCGGCGTTGAGCAGCACCAGGCGGTCCACCCCGAGGGCGGCGGCGGAGGCAAACACTCGGCGAAGTACTTTCGGCCGGGGGAGGGCGAGAAGGACGTCCACGCCGGGCCGGGGCGGCGGCAAGCCGTCCCACTGCACACGGAGCAGCACCGTCTCCCCCGCGCAGCGCACCACCTCGGCTGTGCCCACCGCGCCACCGCAGCGTCCTACCCGCACCACGTCCCCCGGTTGGGCGCGCAGCACCTCCCGGACGTGGCGGGCGGCTCGGCCTTGAAGCTCGGCCGTACCGTCGTCGCGGAAGTCGTTGGCTTCGAGAAGCAGGAGATTCACGCTAGCGCCGCTCCTAGCTCGGCCGAAGGCAAGTCGTCTATGTCCCGGCTCCCCATGACGCGCCGCCCTTCACCCCGTGTCTTCGAGGGCCTCGCGGAGGCCTACCGCGCGCGGCCGGGCTACCCAGCGGCGCTGGTCCAACGGCTGCTGGCGCTCGCGCCGCCGGCGGCCCGGGTGGTGGACTTGGGCGCAGGGACAGGGCATTTGGCGGAGCCATTGGCCCGCGCTGGCGCCCGAGTGGTGGCCGTTGAGCCGGCGCAGGCCATGCTTGCTATCTGCGCCGAGCGCGTGCAGGGCTTGGCGGTGAAGCTGGTGCAGGCACCGGCCGAGTCCACCGGCCTAGTGGCCGCCTCGGCGGAGTTGGTGGTGCTGGCGGACGCGGCGCACTGGGTGGACCCAGAGGCCGCGGGCAGAGAAGCGTTTCGGTTGCTGGTGGCCGGCGGCACCGCGGCCGCCGTGGAGCCGCGGCCGGCGGAGACGCCCTTCATGCGGGAGTTGGAGCGGCTGGTGCGTGAGGCCAATCCGAAGCGGAGGCCCCAGGGCCCGGGCCGTGCACGACAATGGCTGGCGCTCGCCAGTGGGGGCGCGCCGGTGCGTGCCCTGGAGTTTCAGCACTCGGTCGAGTTGTCGGCCGTTGCGCTGGAAGCCGTGCTGCATTCGCTTTCCTTCCTTGGGCCGGCGCTCGGGCCCAAGCGCATGGCCAGCCTGGTCGCCGACGCTCTCGAGCTTGCTCGCCGGACTGGCGGCGCACGTTGGGAGCGCGTCCTCAGGCTCGCCTGGGCCCAGAAGCGCCTGGCCTGAAACGGGCGCCCAATTGGGCAGGTTCCGTGAGGCCAGGGCCGACGCCCTTCCAATTTCCGGGGGTTGGCCAGCCGCCTCCCGTCAGGGCCACGTCAGGTTTTCGAGAGAAGGCAGCCACTCCGGGTGGGCGCCGTGGTACGTGTCCTGCCTTGTGTCCCTTACCCTGACTGACCCCATGCACTCACCCGAGGGCCGCCTCTGGCCGTGGGAGGAGTGGATTCGGCCGCTGTTGAATGACGAGCGCGACCTCCCCTTTGTCCGGCTGTGCCTGAAGCTTCTCGTCCTGAACGTCCCTCTGGCTGTCCTCTTGTATGTGCCGGGGGTCTACCGGTGGTGGCTGGGCGCTGGTTACTTCTTGTTGAGCAGCGCGCTCTTCCTCGGGCCCTTCATCCTGATGCTGCACAACACCTCGCACCGGCCGCTCTTCAAGCGCCAGTACCGGGCACTCAACTTGTTGGTGCCCTGGGCATTGGGGCCTTTCTTCGGAGAGACGCCGGACTCGTACTTCGCGCACCACGTCGGCATGCACCACGCCGAGAACAACCTGGCGGACGACTTGAGTTCGACGCTGCGGTTTCGTCGCGACAGCCTGCCGCACTTTCTGGTTTACTTCGGGCGCTTCTTCTTCTTCGGCTGGGCCGAGTTGACGCACTACCACTGGAAGCGGAAGCGCTACAAAATGCTGCGCCGTTTCTGGCTAGGAGAACTCTCCTTCTATGCCCTGGTGGCGGCGCTTGCCTGGTGGAAGCCCCTCCCGACGCTTTGGGTCTTCATCATCCCGTACGTCTTCACCCGGGTGATGATGATGTGCGGCAATTGGGCCCAGCATGCGTTTGTGGACCTCTCCACGCCGGAGAGCCCGTATCGAAACAGCATTACCTGCGTCAACTCGGCCTACAACCGCCGGTGCTTCAACGACGGTTACCACATTGGCCACCACGTCAAACCGACCATGCACTGGACGGAGATGCCGGGCGACTTTCTGCAGAACGTCGAGCGCTACCGGAGCGAATCCGCCATCGTCTTCAAGAAACTCGACTACTTCACCATCTGGTTGTTGTTGATGGCGCGGCAATACCGAATGCTCTCTCGCTACTACGTCGAGCTCGACTCGGCTCAACCGAAGAGCCAGCCGGAGATTGAGGCGCTGTTGCGCTCGCGGACTCAGCCGCAAACGGCGTGAGGTGTCCGCCCGGAGGCGCTCGTCCCTCCGTGGCGCCGCGAGAGCGGCAGGGGGGGCAGGGCGTCTTAGGCGCGGGCGGCGTTGACGCCGGCTTCGCTCGCCTCGACCGAGGCGGTCACCAGGCCGTCGACGAGCGTCGGGTCCTCATAGGGCGCGCGGCCGATTTGCCGGGTGCCCATCGAGGGAACGAATGGCGCCACCAGGTAGCTGCGTGCGCACCAGCCCCAGAAGTCGTTCTGGACGAGCTCCGGGTGAATTCGGGAGGCCACCTTCGCATGGAGCCCGGGCAGCGTGCTCCAATGGGCTCCAGGCGTTTCGTGGTGCGCGGTGTGAAGCCCATTGTTGAAGAGAACGTAGTTGAGGACCCGGCCGGTGAAGGTCCGCGAATGGTTGTGCTCGCTCCAAGGGTCGGTGTGGACGTGCTGGACGTAGTTGAAGAACATGATGGTCCACAGCGCAAACACCGCCGGTAGCGCAAACATCAGCAGCCAGACCCGCAGGCCCTGCCTCCACCCGTGCAGTCCCACCGCCAGCGATAGTAGCCCGACATGGATTCCGACGAAGACCACGTACTGGCGAACAATCTCCCAAAACAGCGCCGGCTTCGTCGCCCGGGCCTTTCGGATGTATTCGTTGGTGGGCGTGGACTGGAAGACGGCGGCGATGAAGGGGAAGGCGAAGGCCATCGGAAAGTGATGCTTCTTCGTGTACCGCCAAGTGATGGTGGCGTCGCCGGCCCGGTTGACGAATTTGTGGTGGTTGAGGTTGTGGGTCGGAACCCAGGCAAAGGTGGGGTAGCCGTAGAAGATGCTCAACCACTGGCCGAAAATGGAGTTGAGCCGCCGGCTCTTAAAGGTCTGACAGTGGTTGTGGTTGTGGGCGATGACGCCGGCCGAGAGGGCCAGGTAACAACTCAGTGGCCACAGCCAGGTGGCCAGACTCGGCCAGAGGTAGGGGGCGAGCGCGACGACTGGCATGGCCGCAGCCCAGGCCATGGTCCGTCGGTCCGCCGAGTAGCGAAGAACCATGCCGGCCATAGAGCAGAACTCTAACGGATTGGCAACTTCGGGTGTCTTGTCATGTCCTCGCATTTATTGGATGCCACAACCCCTGGTAACACCCGCATGAGTCCTTCCCAGACTGCCTCGACCGCCTTGCCCGGCCTCGCCACCGAGGTTCCCAGCCTGGCCGCTCGCTTCCGGCGCTGGCGCTGGCCGCTGGTGTTCATCGCGTTGGCGGTGGCTGCCGCCGGGGGTTGGCGCGTGTTGAGGCGGCCTTCGCCCCTCAACTATGAGACGGCCGTGGTCGACCGCGGGCCGGTGGTGGCCCGCATCACCGCGACCGGCGTCCTCTCCGCGCTGGTCACCGTGCAGGTCGGCGCCCAAGTCAGCGGCCAGATTACCCAGCTTCTCGCCGACTACAACTCGGTGGTGAAGAAGGGACAGCTCATCGCACGGTTGGACCCGGTCTTCTACCAGGCGGGCGTGGACCAGGCGCGCGCCAACTTTGTCGCGGCCAAGGCCCAGGTGGAGAAGGCCATCGTCCAAGAGGTGGACGGAAAGCGCCAATACGACCGGACCTTGGCGCTGAAGGCCTGCCCGAGCGGCTGCTGTCAATCCATGACACGAATTACTCCTCCAGCGAGGGTACCAGCCGGCTGGCCGTGCGCGCCGCGAGGGCGTGCAGATTGACGGCGACACTCTTCCGGCGGATGTCGATCAGATTCCCATCCGGCCGGTCTGGCAGCTCGGCGACGACGAAGAGCGCAGGACCCGGCAGACGGAGATCGCCTTCCGGACGACCGACCTCAGCGCATCCAGCGCGGTCGCAGGCAGCACGCCCGTGCCATCTCGAGAGGTCGCGACCAGCGACGAGGCGTCGACTTCCGTAAGCCGGGGCGGCCAGACGATTCCAACCGAGCCCGGCCGGACCACTCAGCTCTCACGCCTTTTGGACCGCCGGTCCGGCGTTTCATGGATCGGCCTGGTTCTGATCGCCGCGGGTCTGGGGGCCATTCATTCCATCCAGCCAGGACATGGCAAAACCCTTGTATCGGCAATCGCCCTGCAACCCGAGGCTCGCTGGTACCAGCCGGCACTACTGGGTCTGGTCACCACGCTGGCTCACACCGGCAGTGTGCTTGCGATCGCCGCACTCCTCTGGTGGACAGGCGCGTCGCAGGTGGCTGCGCTGCACCAAGGATTGATGCAGGCGGCCGGTTTTGCGATAGCCGCGGGAGGATTCTGGAGGATCGGTCGATATCTGGGAGGGTGGAAAGAACACAAGGGCGAAGGCCAGACGCCCCCAGTCGCCATGTCGTCTGCCAGCCTTGTGAGCCTGGGCCTGGCAGGCGGCCTGGTTCCTTGCTGGGATGCGGTCGGTTTAGTCGTGCTCTCCGCGGCTCTCGGTCGACTGGCGATCGGGGTCTTGCTCGTGATCGCCTTCGGAGCCGGCATGGCCGCCGTCCTGGTCGGTGTGGGTTTGCTGGCAGCCCGCCTCAAGTCGGCAATTCTTTCGTCTGTTACCAGGTCGTGGGAGTCGCAGCTTGGTCTGCTCAGCGGTCTGATCCTGGCGGGGCTCGGCTTGGTGCTCTTCATGGGTTGAGCACGGGGTGGCCGTTCCTGCACGGAGGGCCCAGGGCCGTTTCATTGTCGGAGCGGGATTGGCGGTGTTTCTTGAAACCTCTCTGCCTGGAGCTGAGTGCATCGCGCCGACACTGCCTGGCCCGGAGATCCTCCAGTTACAGCTATGCTTCCCCGTGCGCCCTAGCTTCGGCATCGCCCGGGCACACGTCGAGAACCAGCTTCCAGAGCCGGCGGGCCTCGGCGCGGTCGCCCCATTCCTCGGTCAGGACGGCGAGGTCCCGCAGGGTGAGGAGGCCGTAGATGCTCTGGTCGACGCTACGGGAGGACCTCGGGGTCAGACCGAGTTTCAAGTTAACTTGAAACTCGGTCTGACCCCGCCAAGCCGCTCGTTGTTCCCCAGGCTTCGGACTTCGCCGTTGTCAGCGATGCCCGCTGGGGTAGCAGACCGATGGTGGAACATCGAGTAATCTCAGAAGACCTCCTTGACATAACGCATTACAGGTCGAGAAGATGCTACGAATCGCAACCAAGCAGTTAGGTATGGTGTCCCCCGGAACTCTGGGTCCGTGTCTATTGACAGTGAATGTTTCGCGCGAGATGATGCATCCCAGCAGGCAATCCTTGCCTGAATCGCCGTTACCCTGATTTCGCGAGGAGTTGTTAAGCGATGCCGCTGCCGCCTGATAATGAGCGAGAGACTGACGAGCGTTTGACTGCCAGCGCTGCTGAATTTCTCATCCAAGGGGGGGAGGAAGATGCCGCAAGCATGCTCCTGTCATGCTTGCTTGAATTTGAGATTAAGTCAACATACAAATATTTAGCAGAATTTGATGAGTATATTAATACTGGATATCATGATATTTGGATCTACCTGAAATGCCCGCGCAGCGTCTACGACATTCTAACCGATTCGGATAACCCTCTAAGTCAGTCTATCCAAAGATCCATAAAAGCAATATTGCCTCCAAACATATTTCTCAAAGACGTAGTGATTAGCGGAGAGTTAGTCGATATCGATCCGTCATGGTGTACCGAATTGCTTGAAATCGCCCGAGGAAAGCGTACCCATAATCAGCTGGCGGACCAAGCACAAGCCAAAGTGCGAACCTGGAAGGACCTTCGATTCCGATCGGTGAGCGAAGTGCGAATAGCGATGGCGCTTGACGCAGCAGGCGTCTTCTTTCTCCCAAATTGTCGCGGGCGATTGAATACCCCACTCGGGCGGGAGAACCGAGAAGCCGACTTCCTTGTATGCAACGAAGGCAAATGGGGCATTCTTGAAGTGGACGGAGAGCCTTTCCATCCTCCATCAAGAACTGTTCACGATCATGAGCGAGATCGTTTATTCAAATCCCACGGTATCCTAGTTGTAGAGCATTTCGATGCGAGCGAGTGTTTTGAGAATGCCGGGGCGGTCGTGGCGAAGTTCTTGGCTATCTTGAAGCAATCCTGATCCGCCTTCTGTTGGGAGTAGAAATGGGTACGCAGCTAGAATCAATAACTAGCTGCGTCCCCGTTTCCAGTCTTGGATATAGCTCCAGGCTCGTTAAGGAGACCACGAAATGGACACACACGCGGTTTCGAGCTGGTCTGAACTCGAACGTTGGGCGACGCTGCCCGCATGGAACGAGAGGCTTCCGTGGGACGAGAGGCTTCCGGAGTCCTCCGACGGCTTTCGCTTCGTCTTTCGCGGCCAGAGCAGCGCAACGTGGCCCATCTTCTCAAGTCTCGCGCGACACCTCCTCGCGCACTCCCCTCCAGTGAAGCCGGACGAGTGGCGCCGCGGTGAACTCAAGATGTACCGCTCGTTCCGGGAACGCATCCTGCGTCTCTGCCCCAGGCTTTATGATGACTTGTGTCTTCTCGAGATTCTCTCGTTGATGCGCCATCATAGCGTTCCCACCCGAGTCATCGACTTTACAGAGCATCCGCTTGTCGCCGCGTATTTCGCTGTACATAACGCGTCAGACGACAGCGCCATCTGGATCGTTGACCGACGCTATATCAATTGTCTCCGGGTTCGTAGCGACCTTCCGGAGTATGCCGGCCCGACGCACAAGCCCTACGTCAAGGCCCGCAAGCACGACGGCGCGACAGTCGTGCGACCACCGGGGCTTCATCCGCGCATCGCCGCGCAGCGCGGTTGCTTTTTGATTCCAGGCCGTATATCAGCTTCCTTGCCTGAGCACCTCCTCCATACCAAAGTGGTTCTTTCAGAGTCTGTGATCTTTGAGGCCAAGCTGAAGTTGTCCAGCCACATGCTCACCCAGGACCTTTTGTTTCCAGATCTCGACGCCATAGCCGCGGAGGTGACGTCGTTCTCTACGTCGTCCAATCCGGACTTCGCGGATGCGCAAGATGCTCCGGACGTGTTTCCAGACACGGGAGCTGACTAACTCACACGGGAGCAGAAACAGAGAAGCCCTGGGGGTCGAGAGGTCCTGGGGGTCAGACCCCACCGGCTTAGTGATGTCCCGTTTTCCCTTCCCCTCTCAGGCCTCGGACCACGCTTGATTAAGAATTCGTTCGACTGGCGGTGGTCGTGGTCATGGGCTGGTCGGCAGGATGAGCGTCTGGTTCTCCATCGCCCCCTGATTGATCGTCGCGGCGATGACTTGGATCGTCGCGGCGACTACTCCGTCGGACCTCACTCCCCAGTTGCCCTGGAGGTTCAGGACCAGTTCGCCGTCGTCCAGCCAGGGGAAGTTCTGGGACGTATAGGCGGGCTCCCCGTTCTGCGCGGGGATCCCCACGATGGCGGCCGGCTGGGATCCCGTGGACCACGTGATCGCGTTATTCGTGAACGAGCCCGTGAAATAGACCCGCCCCCTGTTCGACTTAATGTACCGACTGTGGTCGACGTTCAGCGACAGGCCAGCATCCTGGAAGGTGTTGCCGTCGATCGCGACCCCGAAGATCGGCAAGTGAGTCCAACCCCAGTCCGGTGGGTTCGTCCCCGAGAAGGCCCCCTCGGTCGGGGTGGCGGAGATGTTGATCGCCGTGGCGCCCTTGAATGTGTTATTGCGAACCTGGGTGTTGAAATGGCTGCCCCCCAGAATGAGGGCGGCGTTGCCCGGGTTGGTGCCGGTGAGGTCGATCGTGTTACCCTGGTAGGTGTCATTGATCCAGCCCCGGGTGATCGCGATGACGGGGCTGCCCGAAGGCAGGGGGCTGTCCAGGAGATATTGGGTCGGGCTGAGCGCCTGGGCGATCAGCCGCCACTGGCCGGCCTGCGAGCCCGACAGGACCGCGACCACATCGCCGGTCATGGCTGTCGGGCCTCGCATGTAGGGGACCTGAACGACGTAGCGGTTGGGCGAGATCACCGACGGCTTGCCCTCGAAGCGCGGCTGGAACTGCTCAGTCAGGATCATCTCGGGGTTGTTGGAGCTGTCAGTGGTCGGCCGGCCAATACCCCCGTCGACCGTATTGTTCTGGATCACATCGTTGAAGCCCCGTCCCGTGTCGCTGGCCCCGAAGAGGAGGAACCGGTAGGTCACCCCCGCGGGTGCGACCGAATGGATGTGGTTCCCCTGAATCGACACATCATGCTCATTTCTGATGAAAAAGACGCTGTACGAGACTGTATTTGGGGGCGTGCCCTGGTAGTCGTTGTTGAGGAGCTGCCAGGGGCCGTTCCAGAGGCTAATAGTCCCCCCCTTCAGGGTGTTGCCGACGATCTGGCCGCTGTCGGAGGAGTCGAAGTTCATCAGGTGGACCGCCTCCTCGCCGGCGGTGTGCGCCGCGGGGGCCTGGATGTTCAGGTTGGTGAAGGACAGATCCACCTTCCCCCCGTTGCCGTTGCCGGCCGATTGGATGACGGCCCGCGTCGTGCTCCCTGTATAGGCCCACGAGGCCGAGTCCCCCTGGAAGCTGATGGCGAAGCCGCCGAGGGACACGTGACTGGCCCAGACCCCGATGGCCCCCGAGGCGTTCGTCCACGACGGATCGCTCGGACTGGGCATGAACACCAGGCTGGCCCCCGGGTCAGCGGTGATCTTGACCGGGTAGTTCAAGTTGAGTGGCGCGCCCAGGAAATAAGTGGCGGCCGCCAGATGGATGTTGGCGACTTGGCGGCTCACGGCATCGACGAGCTGGGCTGCCGTGGCGACGTTCGCTATGGACGTCCCCACGGGCGTGTCGCGACGATTGAGGTCGCTGGCCGTGCCAGCGAACCGGGCCACAGCCTCCTTGCCGTCCTTGAAGAGGAGGCGCAAGGTCAACGTCGCCGAGCTCTCGTCGCGGACGGGCGGGAAGGAAAACGTGCCGGAATTGTAGCTCATCAGCAAGGGGGAGGCGCCGGTATAGGGGGTGGGCGAGCCGTAGACCCAAGTCGTCCCGGCCTGATCGCTGAGGACTGCCGCCTGGACCGACGCCGTCGTCTCGCGTACGGGTAGGGTGTCGAGAACGATGTGCGAGGAGCCAGGGTAACCAGCGTCTTGGGCCGTGCTGTGGGCCGACGCCGCGGCGAAGTTGGCCACGGAGACGCGAGGCATCGCCAGCGTGGGATTGATATTGCCCACCGTGAGGCCCGCCGAGATCGGGACGGTGTCTGTCTTGCCGCCCCGGTTCTGGTCCGAGTAGGTGAGTTGCAGAGTCAGGGGCGCGCCGTTGCTCAGACTCGAGCTGGGGTTACCGAAGTAATCCGCCGTGTCCGTGCCGCCCGAGGTCACCCGGTTCAGGAGCTCGGCGTTCGAATAACCTTGGGGGTTCGTCCCGATCTGCCAGGACTGGGCCGACGGGCCCGAGTTGGCGGTGAGCACGAGGCTGCTCACGGTCCCCCCTGTCGAGATGTTGGACACCTTCAGGTGGAAATCCTGGATGCCGTCGGGGCCGACTGAAGGGCCGTTCCCGGTCCAATCGTTGCCGTCCTGCCCGAGCCACTGGGCCGACAGCCCTCGGCCGGGATCACGCAGGTTGGCGTCGACGGGTCCAGTATTAGACAGGGTCGAATCTTCAGACGTCCCGTCTTGGTAGGTGACCCTGATCAGTTCAAACACCGGCACGTCGGTGTGGTAGGGCTCGAGGTACAGCTCGCCCTGGGATTGATCGCTCGAGTCCGTCTGGAAGAAGGCATTCGAGCTGCTGCTGGGCGTGTAATCCCAGATATCTCCACCGTACCGTTGAACGTAGATTTCGGAGACGGTGGTCTTCAGGCCGGACAGGTGAATGACGACGTCCTGGTAATCGTTGGGGGACCGTGCCACGGTCCCGACGAAATCGCTCCCATTCTGACCGACCCAGGTCGCAGTAAACGAGAGCAGTTGGCGCTGCTCGAGGGGGGTCAGGATCGGGATTACACGCCGCGCCGTCGCTCGCCTGGCCCTGGCGAACGCTTTCCGTTTCCCCAGGTGAAACCTCCGGAACCCTTGTCCCGCCCCGCTGGTATTGAACAGTCCCTTGTGTTGTGATGTCATGGCTTGAACTCCCCGGATGCGCCAACTCGGCTCCGCCGCGAGCCATGCGGACCTTTCCCCTTGACGTCCGCACGATCCTCAGCCTGGGCGATCGCCCCATCGCAGGCCGTCACTCAACTCCAGGATACTTCTAAACAAGTGATCGAGCAGAATTCTCTTACTGGAGTTTTGCAACTCGCGCGCTACAGCCGTTAAAATAGCTAAAATCGGCAGCTCGTGTGGCTTATCCAGTGGTTCCTTTTTCGGCTCTGACCCCGGGGGGTATCGGGGGGGTAGGGGGGTATCGGGGTCAGACCGATTTAGAATTTTTTGTTGAATGAGACACGGCACGATGATTTAATGGGGTGATGGCAAGACGATTGAGGATCCAGTATTCCGATGCCATCTATCATGTCATGGCGCGGGTAACGGCAGGCAGGACATCGTCCAGGACGATGCCGACCGCGGGCGGCTGGTGGCTTGCCTGGAACGCGCCGTTAGGCGGTCGGGATGGTCGCTGTATGCCTTTGTCTTCTTGACCAATCACCTCCACCTGGTCCTCAAGACGCCTCGCCCCAACCTCGCCAAGGGCATGCAACTGTTCCTCTCGTCGTACGCCAATGGGTGGGCTCGTCGCCACCGCCATTGCGGGCACCTCTTCCAGGGCCGCTACCGGACCGAGCTGGTCGAGGACGAGACGTATCTCTGGGTCCTGACCCGCTACGTCCATCTCAACCCCGTCCGGGCCGGCCTGTCCGCGACGCCGGAGGCCTGGATAATGGTCGAGCTACCCCGGCCATTTCCGCCGCCGCGATCGCCTGGACTGGGTGGCCTACGACGCGTTGCTTGCGGCCTGGGCCGGCGAGTTCGGACGGACCGATCCGGAGGCATCCTACCGTCGCTTCGTGGCAGCGGGTCTGACTACCCCGCCTGCCCCCCCGTGGGCCGAGGCACGGCAATGGATGGCTCCTCGGCAGTGAGCGATTCCTGGATCGTCTGCGCCAGCGCCTCTGGGGTCCTCGGGCCGGGTAGACCTGGGTGGTTGCCCACCCAGGTGTCGGGTAAGGAGGTGACGTCGCCGCCACCCCCTCCCCTAAGAACTGCACGTGAAAGTTTCCCTTCATGCAGCTCAAGCCTCTCGAACGCCCTTCGCAGGACGCGGCTTTCCCACATCTAACTCTTGGCTGTGGATCTGTTGATGGCAGTTCGGATGCACCAGCACGCGGTTCTCGATCGTATCCTTGCCCCCATGGGTTCGCCACACGATATGGTGGTTGTGCTACCCCGTCGCCGTGGTGATCTTCTGGTTGCAAACCGGACAGATACCGCCTTGCTCCTTCCAGAGCAGCCGCAGAGTCCATCGGCCCGCCAGGGTCCCGGCCATCTTCACGCCGAGACGTTCCTCGAAGTACGGTTCCCAGGCGGGGTCGTAGGGATTCGCTTCCCCTTTGACCTTGGTATGTCGCTGGATCGGCACACTTGAGGCGGCGAGGAGCCAGACCGGTTGGATGACCTCCTCCCGGCCGGCGACTGTGCCGTGAAAGACCCAATGCCGTTGGTCGATGGTCTCAAAGTATCGGTCTTTGATCCATTGTCTGGACTTCTTGGGGTGCCTCCGTTTGGCCCACTGCCATAACGCACGAAAGATCGCGTGGTCCACTCGTGAGAAGGTCCGCTTGCTTGCCACGTGACGATGATAGTTCGCCCAGCCTCGGATGACCGGGTTGAGGTTCACGATCAGGTGTCCGGCGGTGACATGCTTGCTCGCCTTGATGATCCCCCGGACTTTCTCCAGGAACGTCGCGACATTCTTCCGTGATGGCTTCACCACGATGGTGCCGCCGTAGTCACGGACGTTCTGTCCGAGGAAGTCGAAGCCGTCTTCGATCCGCGTGATGTGGGTCTTCTCGGCGGAGAGTTCCAATCCCCGCTCTTTCAAGAACGATTCCACCAGCGGCTTCACCTCTTCCTCCAAGAGTTTTTTGGAACTCCCGGTGATGATGAAGTCATCCGCGTATCGGACCAGGTTGACTTTGGCTTTGGGGGGTCCTCGGGGTCAGACCGATTTAGAATTTTTTCCACGGGGTCCTCGGGGTCAGACCGATTTGCGGTGCGCGAGGTCAGAGCGATTTAGAATTTGTTCCAAAAGGCTTCGCGGGGTCAAAAGGCTTCGCGGGGTCAAGCCTGTTTCCGGTTCACGGTAGGCCTTACGCTTGCTAAGCTGAGGGCATGGCTAGGCCCTTGCGGATCGAATTTCCCGGCGTGATCTACCACGTGATGTCGCGGGGCAACGCCCGACAGACGGTGTTCCGCGACGACAGCGACTACCAGAGGCTCAGCAAGGGCCTGGAAACGGTTGTTGGCAGGTTGGGATGGGACTTGCTCTGCTTTGTCCTGATGCCCAATCACTTCCACTTGCTGGTACGGACGCCAAGGCCCAACCTCTCGCGGGGAATGCAGCATCTCACATCCGGATACGCCAACTGGTGCAGCCGACATCATCGGCGTCCGGGGCACACATTTCAGGGCCGGTTCAAGAGTGAACTGATCGAGGACGAGAGCTACTTCTGGACCGTCAGCCGCTACATCCAGCTCAATCCCGTGCGGGGCAAACGCCCGCTCGCCGATCACCCGCGCGACTGGCCCTGGTCGAGCTATCCGGGCTACGACCGCCGGCGGCGGCGCGTTGGATGGGTGGCCTACGAGGCTTTGCATTCGGCCTGGCGTGGCGAGTCGGGCGGCAACGATCTCCCGGAGGCGGCCTACCGGCGGTTCGTCGAGCAGGGACTGGCGAGGGCTCCGGCAAACCCCTTTCAGTCCGCGGCGCCTGGCTGGCTGCTGGGCAGCGCGACGTTCATCGAGCGGATGCGATCGCTGCTGAGCGAGCCGAGAAACCAAGACGAGGTGCCCGCAGCCCGGCAGTTGGCCAGCCTGGACGAGGCGATAGTCCTGGCAGAAGTGGCTCGGTACTACGGTGTTGATCAAGACTGTTTTCAAGTGCGCCGAAGCGGGCTTTTGGGCAGAGACCTTGCCGCTTGGCTGGTCCGACATCACTCCTCTGCCACACTACCAGAGCTATTACCCTGGCACCGAAGAAGCTCATACGAAGCCGATGCGCCAGCGAGGGGAGTGCCTCAGAGCCCTCGCTGGCGCGTCGGGTTCGTATGTGCAAGGATGCGAAACTTTCTTGCCGGGGTAATAGCCCCGATCTTCGGCTTGAATCATCCCGATAGCGTCAACCATCTGGTTCGTCGCGTCGATCTTGCCTTGGCCAGGTCGAGTGAACTGAGAGAGGACATCGGCATGACCCAGCGCCTCGAACAACGAAGACACGGCTCGTCCTGATGACCTCCGACCCGGCGACCTTGACTCCAAGTCTCGATGACCGAAAAGTGGGCCGGCCTCCTTGAATGGCCCCGCAAAGCCCGTTCGTGGTCGTCTGCCGGCCTTCCTTAGACCGGAACAGGGCTTGACCCCGCGAAGCCTTTGACCCCGCGAAGCCTTTGACCCCGCGAAGCCTTGCGAAGGACTTGCGGCGACCCTCGCTAACGCGTCGGGTTGGTATGGGAGGGACCCGCAGGTGTCAAGCCATACAGATGGCAAGTCGCCTGTTTTGGGACCGTGCCCTACTATTGGGGACTTTCTCAAGAGGGGGGCTTTCCGGGGGGTAGCCTGTGGACAATTCCTCTCGAAACGTGTTCAATCGTTGGTGAGTTAATCCCGATTGGTATCGATGGAGGGAGCCCCATGTCCACAATCACGCAACGGATCGCCAGCGCCTTTGTCGTCCTCTGCGGCCGATACGGCGACGTCACCAAGATGGCGCACGACCGAGAGCAATCGCGGCAATCGCTTTACCGCGAGGCCAGTCAGGTCGCCAATGCTGTCGACGGAACCGCAGTCCAGTCCCGCATCGACGAACTCCAGCGGCAACTCGCCGGGCAGCAGGCTCAAATCCAAGATCTCCAGGAGCGACTGGAGCACGCCGTCGAGATCACACGCGACAAACAGGACGAGTTCGCCAGCGTCGCCCAAGCCGAGGGGGTCAGCCTGAGCGTGGCGCGGCGGCTGTTGCAGGTCGTGGCCGGGTCGGTAACTACCCCGAGCGTGCCGACGTTGGGACGGGCTACCGAGGAAGCTGGCCAACGCGCCGGCCAGTTGCTCGAAGTGCTCGACGAGGTGGCCCAACCCAAGGTCAAACAGGCCACCGCCGACGAAATTTTTTTGGGCCCAAACCGGTCTTGATGCTCGTCGAACCCGGCAGCCTGTGTTGGGTCGGGGGACGAATGGTCGAAGCCCGCGATGGCCCGACGTGGGCTGTGGAATTCGCCCGATTTTCGGCGCTCAGCGGCGTCGTCCGGGACGATGGCAGCGGCCTGGGCAAGGGGCTGAAGCTGGAGCGTGCCCGACGTCGCGCCGAAGGACAGCCGGATCTCGAGGATTCGCTGGACATCTTTCACACATTCCGCGAGGGTGGCCGTGCCCTGCGGAAAACCTGGGCGCGGCCAGCCGCGCCCTGGAGCGAGCCGAAGCGGCCCAGAAGGAGTTGGACCGGCTGGGCCGTGCGGGAGAATCGCGGACGGGCCACGCCACACGGACAAGCCGCCTGTGGCGTCAGGCCGAGGGGCTTTGGGATCAGGCGATGGCCGCCGAGAGGGCCTGGAAGCGGACCCGATCCGCCTTCGAGTTCTTCACGCCCGAAGGCCGCTTCAACGATCGGCAACAGGCCCGGGCGGTTGTGGCGGCGGCGCTGCGCCACTTGAGCGGTCCGGCATGGGCCAAGACCCGGCGGTTGTTGCTCCGCCGCGAGAGCTTCACGTTCCTGGACCAAGCGCAACGGCGTTTGGCTGAGCTGGGATTGGACCCCGACGTTTTGTCGGCCTTGCTGGACCTGGAAGGCTTGCAGCGCCAAGCCTGGCGACTGTCGGAGTCAACGCCCGGCTCAGCCGCGACACGGGCTTGGGCGTTGGCTCGCACGGTCCAACTGGCGAAGGCAGAACCCCACTGGCAGGAATTAGCTGGGCGGGTTCGTGAGGTATTGCGTGGAGTGTGGCGTGCCAGCAGCCTGGTGGAATGCATCAACAGCGTGGCGCGGATGCATCAAGGGCGGCACCGCAAGATGACGCAGGGTTTGCTGGACTTGAAGCGGCTGTACTGGAACTTACACCAGTTCCGGGCCGGGCACCGAAAGAATCAGACGCCGTACGGCCTCTTGGGCCTGAAGTTGCCCGCGTTGAGCTTCTGGGAGTTCCTCAGGATGACTCCGGAAGAACTGCGCAAACAACTGTCCGCTACAGATGATGTGCCGTGAGATGGTCCCTACTATTGCGCGTAGCAGAATTTTTAAGCCGTTTTGGCACATGCTCTTGTGGCCAGATTCGCGCACGGCTCTGAGAAAGCTCAGGCCTGGTCGTAAACTCTAGTAGGCAATCGCATTTCCCCACCTGACGTTTGACACCATCACGAAACAGGAGATTCGCATGTCCAGCGCATCTTCGGTACTTCCAAGCGATCTGGTTTCCGTCGTGGTTGCGGCTTTGCAAGTTGGCGCCCACCCTCAGACCTCGTTGACCAGGTGCACGTTTCCGGTGCTTTATCCGGTGCCTGCACCGGAAAGGGGTCCCAGATGGATGGTATACCCACGCCCAACGCCGAAACCTGGGAACCTCGGTCCGGGGGCCGCCTTGGGGTCAGGGCCGCCTTGGGGTCAGGGCCGCCTTGAGGTCAGACCGAGTTTCAAGTTAACTTGAAACTCGGTCTGACCTCACACGCCTGCATCCAATCCCCGGGTCACAGCCAAGACGGGCCTTCCAATCATGCACCAACTCGGAGCGTCTGCACAGCGGCCGCGGTGGCGTCGCTGAGCGCAAGATTCAGCCACTCTTGCGGGATCAATGTCTCGCTGGCCAGTTTGGGCCGCTACGCCAGAACGTGCGAGCGATACCACGGGCTGTTCTCGCCTGGCTCGCGGCCCACGGCTTCCAGCCAGACCTTGTCTGTAAGTCCCACTGGACTGCGGGCAAGGTGGGCGTGCGGGCTCATGGTGCTTGGGGCCACGAAGTGTTAGAACGACACTTGTAATGGGCGGTGTTCCAGTGCGTTGCGGTCCCCCTGGTCGCTCGGAAGAGCGAAATGGCCGTTAGCCCGGATCGGCTTGCCGATGGCCGCAAGTCTTTCATAGCCAAGCGATTAGGTTGCGTCCCATGACCTTGTTTAACCCCGTTTTTAATTGCGTGACGCCTTAAAGACGTAAAATGATTAAAAACCCACAGACCAAAGCAGACCAAAGGGGGACACTGGTAATTCTCCCAGGGATCTGGGTAAATTGGGAGGCGCGGTCCGGAAGTGGTTCTCCCGTGATCTTGGACTCTCATCATGCCGCGCACGTCGCGAGCGCCTGCCTGAGGTTACTGCTATCACGTGCTCAACCCGGGGCAATGCCCGCGCTAAGGTTTTCCACAAGGACCAGGACTTTCAGGCGTTCCTCGACATGATCGCCGAAGCATCGCTTCGGCAGCCCCTGCGGATCTTGGCCTATTGCTTGATGCCCAACCATTTCCATCTGGTTCTTTGGCCCCGGCACGATGGGGACATCAGCCGGTGGGTTCACTGGCTGCTGACGACCCATGTCCGTCAGTACCAGAAACACTACCATTCCAGCGGGCATGTCTGGCAGGGCCGATTCAAATCCTTCCCGATCCAGGAGGACGATCATCTCCGGGTGGTGCTGCGGTACGTCGAACGCAACCCGTTGCGGGCCGGCCTGGTGGAGCGGGCGGAAGACTGGGGCTGGTCCAGCCTGCACGCGCTGTCGACCGACTCCTCGGGCCCGATCCGGTTGGACCCGGGCCCGGCGCCTCGGGGCGCCGGCTGGGTGGAGGACGTCAACGCCCCGATGTTTGACAATGATGTTGCCCGAGTACGCCAATCCCTCCGACGAGACCGCCCGCTGGGCGACCCCACCTGGACGCTGGCGACTGCCAGGACCCTGGGCCTGGAATACAGCCTCCGCCCACCCGCCCCGGTCTCCAGTGGAGTGACCAAGACCCTCGCGAACATAGTGCCGGCGGCTCTCCTATGCGGAAAGATCGTGCAATCCAAGACCCAGAAGCCAGGTTACCCATTTCCCCCATAGCTCCTCAAAAACTACCAGCGTCCCCTTTCGGCTCCCAAAAGAATTACCAATATCCCCTTATCTTGCCCCGAATTGGCGATCGCGAACTCAGGCCGCAACTCCAAGAGTTCCGCTTGGGTCAGACGTCCGGTAAAATGGCGTAGAAGCTCACGGCTTGGCTCCTGCATCGTATAGTCGCACCCACGGTCGTACGTTTCGGCGAAGCAATAATGAATCCCTTACCGATCGATACCATCGCTCCAGCCGTTCTCGGCCCCGAATCCGCGGGCATGCTGTTGACGCCCGAGGAGTTCGATGCGGTCACGGACTATGACGACCAATTCCGCTACGAGTTGATCCGGGGAGTGCTGGTCGTGACGCCAATACCCGCCGAAGCGGAGGCCGCGCCGAACGACGAGTTGGGTGCGATATTGAGGAAATATCGGCGCGAAAATCCTCAAGGTGGGGTCATCGATGAAACACTGCCCGAGCGCTATATCCGGACATCGAGCGGCCGGCGACGAGCCGACCGCGTGATCTGGACGGGGCTCGGACGCCGCCCGGACCCCGCTGTGGACGTCCCCACGATCGCCATCGAGTTTGTCTCGGCCTCGCGCCGGGACCGGTCGCGGGATTATGTGGAGAAGCGCCGCGAGTACCAGAAGGCGGGGGTCGTCCAGCATTGGATCGTCGACCGCTTCCACCGGAACATGACTGTCCTCCGCCATGGAAGCGACGGAACCAGTGAATTCATCGTCCGTGAACACGAGACCTACAAAACGCTCTTAGGAACAGTCACGGTATAACTTCCCGGTCTTCTTGCGGTATGATAACAGACACCTTGCTTTGGGATCAGCATCAAGGAGGGCCTCATGAACGCGTACACACCGGGCATCGAACGGATGATGAAGCGGCTGTTCGACTCGCTGAGAGAGAACGATCGACGGCGTTATGCCGCCATTGAAGCAACGAAGTTGGGGCATGGTGGCGTCGAGTACATCGCGCGCATCTTGGGGTGCGATCCCAAGACCATTCGACAGGGACAAACGGAACTGGAAGAGGGGGACGACCTGGACACCGGACGTGTCCGAAAAAAAGGGGTGGCCGCAAACAGTTGATCGATATCTGCCCGACCCTCGAGGAGAACTTCCTGAAGGTGCTTCACGACCACACCGCCGGCGATCCGATGCGAGCCGACGTCAAGTGGACGAACCTGTCGCGGCGGGAGATCGCCAAGCGACTCACCGCGATGGGGACGCCGGTCAGTCGGAATATCGTGTCCTCGTTGCTCCGCAAGCACGGATACCGCAGGCGGAAAGCTCAGAAGAAGAAGACGATGGGCCCCCGCAATCCCAACCGCAACGCCCAGTTCGAGAACATCGCCCGTCTCAAGAAGGAGTATTTGAAGGCCGGCCTGCCCGTCATCAGCATGGACACGAAGAAGAAGGAATTGCTCGGCAATTTCTACCGCGACGGCAAGATCGACACGCAGGAAACCATTGAGACCAACGACCACGACTTCGGCAGCGCGGGAGCCGGTGTGGTGATCCCCCACAGTCTCTACGATGTGGGGAAGAACAAGGGGTTCATCCACCTCAACACCAGCCACGACACCAGCGAACTGGCCTGTGACAGCCTGGCAGCGTGGTGGGACCAGCAAGGCCGGGCCGACTATCCCCAGGCCCAGAAACTGCTGGTGTTGTGCGATGGCGGCGGCAGCAACAGCGCGACCATGTATCTGTTCAAGGAAGACCTCCAGAAGCTGGCGAGCCGGCTGGGCATCGAGATCCGCGTGGCCCACTACCCGCCTTACTGCTCGAAGTACAATCCGATTGAGCATCGCCTGTTCCCGCATTTGACCCGGGCTTGCCGCGGAGTGATCTTCCACACGTTGGAGACCGTTCGATACTACATGGCCAAGGCCGAAACGACCACCGGAATGAGGGTCAAGGTGAGCATCCTCGACAAGGTGTACGCCACCGGCCGCAAGTGCGCCGCGGGATTCAAGAAGGCCATGAAGATCGTGTTCGACAGCTTCCTTCCCAAATGGAACTATACAGCCGTTCCCAAGCCAGTATGAGACTACGAGATCGGGAACTTATTCCGTGACTGTTCCTTACTGCCTGGTTTCGAGCTTCCGCTCGCGCAATTGCTGGCCGTTGCGGACCGGTGGGTTTGACACGAGTTTCGGACCCCGACGGTCGAGCTATTACCCCGGCAAGAAAGTTTCGCATCCTTAGCACATACGAACCCGACGCGCCAGCGAGGGCTCTGAGGCACTCCCCTCGCTGGCGCGTCGGGTTCGTATGAGCTTCTTCGGTGCCAGGGTAATATGAATCGATCGATTCCGGCCATTCAAAAAAGTCCAAGGATGCAAAGCAGCGCGGTTCAAGAGTGTGGCGATCCTCGATGAGGAGTCGTTGCTGGCGACCTGTGCTTACATCGAAGGATTCTCGCTGGGCAATTACCTGCTCCTGGTGGAGTAGACCGGGCGGTTGTTCCGCGCGGGCAAAGCCGTGATCTCCGGTGAGCTGGCTGGCATCTTCGAGCGGCTGGGGAGCACCGCCGAGAACTGGCAGGCGCGGTTGCAGAAGCTGGCCGCGGGCCGGCTGCTAGGCCGATTCTTCGCCGCCAGCCGAGCCCGGTTGCGGGCAGTCGCCGAGCGTCTGGGCGTGCACCACCTGGCGAACCTGGGCGGCTGCGCGGCGCGATGACGCGGCCCCGCAGGCTGAATTCCAAGCTCGTCTTCATTTCACTCTTCCGGAGACGCTCGCAACAGTCCGGCGATCTTGTCGTACACTATGTATGTCGTGATCTGCTGACCAGCTTTGGCAATTCGGTGTGAGAGACAAGCCCGCGTGCCGCCCATGCCGAAAGGCGGCGCGCGGGTGTGTGTTCATTGACACGAGGAAACCTGGCCGCACGACATGCGGATTGCGCACGACTTGTCGATCAGTCGGGCAAGAAAGGCTTGCAAACGCTTGACGGCCCGCAGCGCGGCCAGGTTCACCCGGGGTTGATCTGGCAGGACGTGGTTCGGGCCCGACCGTCGTCACGAGAGTGAACGAGGCGACTCTCTTTCCTTAGGGTGCCGGATAGCGGCTGGCCCCTGCCGCTCTCAAAGCCGATGGGATGGCAAAATGGGGGTAAAATGGCCCAAAAAGGGGGCAAAAAGGCGACTTTTACGGGAAAAGGCTACGTTACTATTTATGACGCAACTCCTTTATTGCCATTCAGTTGCGTTAATTGTCGTCGAAAAGAGCGCCGAGAGACAAATGGCCACAACTATCTATTTCTTAAGAACTTGCGTCGAAAACATGGTTTCCCAAATTTTCAAGCAAGCCCGCAAACGTAGCATCTCGTAGCATGTTGTCTCCTGCCGGGTGGGGAGTGCTGTACCCAGATCGGCGCGGGGCAGCGACGGCGGGCCCCGCCCCGACGAGCGTGGGGCGTGCCATGTGGGAGGTAATGCGTGGGGCGTTGGGCGTGGGGCGTGGGGCATGATCGGGACAAAGAGCAGTGGCGTCTCACGATCCATGACCAGCACGCCGACAAGTTACATCTGGCGTCGATCGGCTGCGACGTTGCGCTCATCGCGCGATCGACGCGAAAGTCATCCCCCCACCGGAGGCCTAACGTTCCCGGCCGAGCTCGTTGGAGGATGGAGGGTTTGAGAATGGGAACCCGGTCGTTCGAGATGATGGATGTCCTCAGTCCGGTTCGCTTGACCACCAGAATCAAGCGCATCGAGCTTTTTCGCGTGCGAGTGCCGCTGAAAAAGGAGATCAAGCACGCCTCGCAGAGCCGGACCGAGAGCGAGAACCTCGTGGTCCGGGTCGAGCTGGCCAATGGCCAGGTCGGCTATGGGGAAGGCGTTCCGCGCCGGTACGTGACCGGCGAGACGATCGAGTCGACCTTCGCCACGCTGGCCAGGCACGACTGGGCCCGGAAGGTCGGACAGCCGCGCGATTTCGCCGAGGTGGTGCGGTGCTTGGAATCGTTGACGGTTCCGGAGATCGAAGCCGACTCTCGAGGCATGGCTGGCAACGCGGGTCGGTGCGCACTCGAGGTGGCCTTGCTGGACGCCTACGGTCGCGTGTTCGGCGAGCCCGTGGGACGCGCCGTGGAGCTGGCGAGCGTTCCCGGCTTGCGCAGGTTTGCCGCCCCCAGGAAAGTTCGCTACGGGGCGGCGATCACGGCCGATTCCTGGCGCAAGGAGCTGCGATCGGCAATCAAGTATTACGTGTACCACTTTCACGATGTGAAGACGAAGGTCGGCGTCGAGGGCCAGGACGATGTCCGCCGGGTCTGTTGGTTCCGGTGGCTGCTCGGGCCGCGCGTCGATCTGCGGCTCGACGCCAACGAGGCCTGGCCCGCGGCTGACCTGCTCGACCGGGTGCAGCCACTCTTGCGGTTCTCGCTCGCGGCACTGGAGCAACCCGTCCCGCATGCCGAGGTTCAGGCGCTCGCAGACCTGCGCAGGCGGCTCGGTGTGCCCGTGATGCTCGACGAGTCGCTTTGCGGCTATCCCGATGCGGTGGCCGCGGTCAAGGAGACGACAGCCGACATGTTCAACGTCCGGCTCTCGAAGTGTGGCGGCATCTTTCCCACGTTGCGGATCATCGGCCTGGCTCAGCGGTCGGGCCTGGGGCTGCAGCTCGGCTGCCATCCGGGAGAGACGGCCATCCTGTCCGCGGCTGGCCGGCATGTCGCCAGCCGCGTCGACGGTCTGAGCTGGGTCGAGGGGTCCTACGACCGGCACATCCTGAGGGCCAACGTCACGCGGCAGGACATCACCTTCGGCTACGGCGGCTGGGCCTGTCCACTGGCGGGTCCGGGGCTGGGAATCCAGGTCGATCCCCGGGCTCTCGAAAGCATGGTCACGCAACGGAGCGAGATCACTTATGACTGAGCCGGAAAACGAATCTCGCACGTTCGAGGCTTCCGACGGCTACCCGTTCCACGTGGCCCTCTGGTCCGCCGCGCCGCCGATCAAGGGGAGGGTTGTGGTTCTTCATGGAGTGCAAAGCCACTCGGGCTGGTATCACTCGCTCGGCCGCACGCTGGCCGCCGCGGGATATCAGGCCTCGTTTCCCGATCGCCGCGGCTCGGGTCCGAACCTGCGTGATCGCGGCCACGCTCCCTCCGGGCGCCGGCTGGTCCGCGACATCGTCGAGTGGCTCGAGTCGCTACGCGACCAGCAGCCTTCCTTGCCGATCATTTTGGCCGGAATCAGTTGGGGGGCCAAGCTCGTGCTCATCGCGGCGGCGGCGGTATCCCGAGCTCGTCGACGGCATCGCCCTGATCTGTCCCGGGCTGCTGCCCCGGGTGGGCGTCTCGCGCACGGAGAAGTTCCAGATCGCCTGGGCCGTACTCACGAATCGCCGCAGAATGTTCCCGATCCCCCTGTCCGACCCCGCCCTCTTCACCGCCAATCCCGAGGCCCAGGCATTCATCGCCGCCGACCCTCAGGGATTGCGCCAGGGCACGGCCGCGTTATTGGCCGCCAGCTTCTTGATCGACAGACTGGTCCAGCGCGTGCCGGGCCGTGTCAAGCAGCCCGCCCTGCTCATGCTGGCCGGCCAAGACCGGATCGTCGACAACCGGCAGACCCTCGCTTACTTTCAAAGGCTGGCGACGACCGACCGGCAGGTGATCGAATACCCCGAGGGTCATCACACGTTGGAATTTGATCCTGATCCCACCCGTTACGCTCGCGACGTGATCGACTGGATCGAGGGACACGTGGCTACGAACTCCACACCCGCCGGCCACGCTTCATCGAACCGGTAGGGTGCGTCCAGCCTGCGACTACGCACCGGATTTTTCAGAACTTCGGCTCAGTCGCTTGGGCCTGCTTGTCTGGCTTCTTGGTCGCGATGTCGCCGTTCGAGGTCTTGCCCTTTCTGGTCGATTTCGATGCTGGCATGCGGCTCGACTTGCGGGATGGAGTGGGAACGCCTTGCTCCGACTCCAGAGAAAGCGCGACCGAGTTCATGCAGTATCTCAGTCCCGTGGGCGGCGGACCGTCCTGGAAAACATGACCGAGGTGGGCGCCGCAGCGGTGGCAGGCGACCTCGACGCGCGCCTCGGCAGGCTCGCTGTAATCCATGGCCGTATCGAGAGCCTTCTCGCTCACCGGCCTCCAGAAGCTGGGCCAGCCGGTTCCCGACTCGAACTTGTTGCTGGCGTCGAAGAGCTTGGCACCACAGCAGACGCAGACAAACGTTCCCTTGAAATGGCCGCTGGCATACTTGCCCGAGAAGGGTTGCTCCGTGGCCTTCATCCGCGTGACCATGAACTGCTCGGGAGTCAGCAGCTTCCGCCATTCTTCATTGGTCCTGAATATCCGCTCGGGCTCCTTGGCTGCGCTCTTGGAGCCCCTGGACGATTCGACCCTGTTCCCGGAATCCGGCGCAGTTCCAAACGGATCCTGCCCCTGGACCGCCGTACTCGCCGAAACGATGCCGAACACGCCCGCCAGGAGCAAGGCAAAACGACCGCACAGAGATCGTGTCATCATTCCGGTTCCTGAAAAGCGGGCCTTGCACTTATCAATACGCCGGCAAGTCACTTTCCTGTTGTTTTGACTTCCGGTTCCTTGCGTGGCGTCGGTCGGAACTCGGCCTTGCTGGCTTTGAATGCAGATTCGAGCAAGCTTTCGGTGACGGCCGGTGCGAAGCCCTCGATCACGGCCACGTCCCGCCCGCGGCGTTCGACGACCTGGCAGACGTTGTCGCTGCACGCGCCAGAGCGAGTCGGGAATTCGCTCGGGCTGGCATGCGTCCTTGCCCATCCGCCGGGTCTGGTAGCGGGTATAGGCCTGGGCGAACTCCCGGGCGTCATCCTCGCCGTCCCAGGTCGACAGCCAGACCAGGCCGAGCTTCTCCGCGGGGCCCTCGAATACCGCGTAGCGGTCGCCATCCCAGCCGGCCGCGGCCTTGGGGCCCGCTCGCCCCAGCATGATCGAGGTCTGCAGCTCGCCGAGCACGTTCCGCCCCAGCTCCTTCCAGGGTGCGCCCGGCTTCAGCGCGCAAGATCGATGCACATGGGCAGGTCAAGCTTGGAGCGATACTTCTCGGGATGGATGATCTGTTCGGTCGAGACGGGCGGGCTCTTGTACGCCTCGTCCACTGACTTCCAGCCGCCGTCGTTGACCAGAGCGGCACAGAAGACCATACCGCGGAAATAGGGGAAAACCATGCTCTCGGAGACGATCGGGGGCGCCGAACGCAAGGTCTTGCCGCCGCCTATCATCGAGATGAACGGGCTGATCATGCTCAGACCGCGATCGAGATCGCCGGCGGGCATCTTGACGATCTTGGAACCGTCCCAGTCGTCCATCCCGGCGCCCATCATGGCCAGGGTGGCCTCGCCTTCGATCAGGGCCGAAAGAGCCAGCGCGCGGTCGTCGTCGTGCTTGGCGTCCTTTTGCAGCTTGTCGAGGTCGTAGTGCTGGTCGGCCAGGGCGTGCGTCAGCTCGTGCGCGATGACCGTCTTGTTCTCATCCTTGTCAAAGCCGCCCGTCTTGCCGAAAAGCCGCTCCAGGAGCGTGGGCTTCGCCTTGGTCTTGGCCTCGAGCTCCTCGATCAGGTGCATGGTCTTGGTCTTCGGGTCGTAGAAGGCGGCGATCTCTTCGGAGTACACCTGGACCAGCAGCGACTTCAGGTCCAGCGACCGCGGCACCAGGCCCAACGCCTTCATGGCCATCTCGTTCGCGTGGAATTCCTCGGGAGTCTGGTCTTCCTCGAACTCCTTCACGAGCATGGCCTTCAACTGCTCGCGCTTGGTCACGTCGCGCTTGACCTCGTGTTTGAACGGGATCTTGCGCAACCGGGGTAGAAGCTGCTCGAAGGCGCTCTTGTAGCGGATCACGGCCTCGCCCGGCTTGCCCTCGTCTGCAAGCCGGTCACCCTCCTCGAGGAGTTTCGTCCCGGCCTTCATGCTGGCGTCGATCTCGTCCCCGCGACCCGGGGCAGGTGCGAGCAGAATACAGGTCAAAATTAAGGCAACCAGGCGTGGCGAAAAGCACATGAGTCGGGCCCGTCCAAGAGTCGCAGGGGGATGAAAGCGAAACGCATCCGCTTCATGGTCGTGGTATTCTACGTTGTGGTCAGGGCACCTGGTCATTTCCAGCCGCGGAGTTCGAGGCCGCGGATGCGGCTGGACGGACCCGCTGGGCTTGAAGTTCCTTGGATGCGCCGCCGGCATCCTTGACCAGCCTGATGCTCAGTAATTGCTTGGCCGCAACGATGCGAACCTCGTTCGAGTCTCTGGGACCGTTGCGGGAATTGACCATGTGGTGAATTTCATTGGCGAGGAAGTCGAGAATACCAGCTTCGGGAACTCCGTGAAGGCGAAGCATGCGAACTTTGGCCTCGCGGGACATCTTGCCGGCATATCGCTCCAGGTAATATCTGGCCTTGTTCCGGAGCTCGTCGCTGTAGTTCCGTCCGTACCGGTTACAGAGGTCGTCGATCTGAGTAGCGGCCTCCTTGCGGCTGAGTTTGATGGCTTCGCGCAGGTCGCGACGGAAGGCGGCCCGCTGGTCCTCGACGCGTGCCTGCGATTCGGAATCGACGACCTCGCGGGCGCGATCCTTGAGGTCGCGACGTTGCTTCAGCTCAGCGTTTTTCTCAGCCGCTTCGGCCTGGATGTCCTGGAGAAGCTGGTCCTGGGTCGGTTGCGGCTGCCGGTCCGGCGACGGATCGCTCGCCGCCGCGGGTCCGTTGCTGGCAGCAGCCTGTTCCTGATCTGGAGTTGATGCCGGCAGACGCCGGGAGATGTCGAGCTCGGCGAAGGGGCTGTCATTATCGGCCGGCACCGAGAAGCCGATCGCCACGGTCCCTCGAGGGGCGGGGCGGGTCGCGTCCACGGGAGTGGTGGCGGCGGCCTGAGGCCCAGGCTCCTTCACAAAAGTCGCCGCGGGTGGCGGAGTGCTGGCGACCGTGACACCGGGCGCGGCTTTCGCAAGGTCGGAACTTCCGGCGCTCTTCGAGGGTTCTCCCTCTTTCGTCGCCGCCGGCGTGGCGGCCGCCGGGCTCGCCGGCTTCGTCAGATCCGCCTTGGCCGCGGGCGCAGGCGCGGGCAGGACGGCAGGCAACGATCCGGGGGCGATCGGCTGCGAATTGAGCGCCAGGGGAGCGCCCCAATCACCAATCGAGGCAGACGGCAGCCCCTGAAGAGCCGCGCTGACCGACGCTTCGGAGAGCGCGCCGGGACGGCCTGCCTCTCCGCCGCCTTCCGGGTCGATTGGTCCGCCGACGGGGGCGGCACAAGCGGGTAGCGGACACGCGAGGAAACGCGGTGATAGACCGCCACGGCGCCGAGCGGTACGAGCACCAAGAGCGGCAGCACCAGGTACCAGGGAACGCCGCGCGTGCGGTACTGGATCACAACCACTGGCTGGGCCGGAGGCGGCGACTCGATGACCTCTTCGAGGTGGTCGGTTTCCAGGTTGAAGTCTTGGTTCTCCTCGATCATCCGCTCGTACTCCCTTGCAAGCCGGTTCCGCGAATCGTCTGGTTGTACGGGTCAAGCAGCCGTTCCACTTCTTCGATCGAGGGGAAGCCCCCCTTTTCTCGGAGTGCGGCCGCCGAGTCGGGTTGGCCCAACCGGGCTGCCACGCGGTCGGGATCAAGCCCGATCAGCTCGCTCGCGATCTCGCGGACCGTCCGGTTCTCGTGGTAAGCCGTCTTGGCGATCGCCGATGCAATATCATAACCAATTCGGGGCGCCAGTGCGGTACACATTGCCAGGCTTTTCTCGATGAGCTGGCGGCAGCGCTCGTCGTCGGCCTCGATGCGGACCACCCCATCGGTCTTCTGGTTATCAAGGAAGTTGCTTGCATCGATACACTTGGCAGCCAGATGGTTGGCCGCGGCGGCCAGCAGGTCGATCGACTGAAGCAGGTTGAAGGCGATGATCGGCATCATCACATTGAGCTCGAAGCTTGACCCTAGCGCGTTGGCCCAGGTGATCGTGGTATCGTTGCCGACAATCTGGGCGGCCACCATCATGACCGCCTCGGGAATGACCGGGTTGACCTTACCGGGCATGATCGAGCTGCCGGGCTGAAGCTCCGGGATACGGATCTCGCCGATGCCGCAGCGTGGCCCCGAACCGAGCAGGCGGATGTTGTTCGCAATGCAAGAGAGGCTGACGGCCACCGTTTTGAGGGCCCCGGACGCCTCGACCGCGGCATCGCGCTGGGCCATGCACTCAAACGTGTTGGATGCGGGCCGAACCGGCAGGCCCGTCTCCCGGCCGAGTGCCGCGGCCATCCGCTCGGGGAATTCGCGATGCGTGTTGATTCCCGTGCCCACCGCCGTGCCACCGATCGGCAGGTCTAGCAGCGACCCGGCACACAGCTCCAGTCGGTGGATCCCATGCTGTACCTGCGAGGCGTAGCCCGAGAATTCCTGGCCCAGCCGAATCGGCACCGCGTCTTGAAGATGGGTCCGGCCGATCTTGACCACGCGATCGAGGGCCCCGGCGCATTCCGCCAGGCGGTCGTGCAGGTTGATAAGTGCGGGGTTGAGCTGGTCATGCAACCGCTCGAGTGCGGCCAGGTGAATCGCGGTGGGAATCACGTCGTTGGATGACTGCCCCAGGTTCACGGCGTCGTTGGGATGGACTGGCGTTCGACCCCCGCGGACGCCAGTGAGCTGTTCATTGGCGATTCCCGCGATCACCTCGTTGGCGTTCATGTTGGTCGAGGTGCCGCTGCCGGTCTGGAAAATGTCGAGGACGAACTGGTCGTCGTGCTCGCCCTCGCAGACCGCCTGCGCGGCCCGGATGATCGCCGCCCCCAGCTCCGGGGAGAGCAGGCCGAGATCCATGTTGACCTGGGCCGCGGACTTCTTGATCAACCCCAGCGCCCGGATGAACCCGCGAGAAAACCGCAGGGTGCTGATCTGAAAGTTTCGCGCCGCGCGTGCCGTCTGAGCGCCGTAGTAGGCCTCCGCGGGGACCTCCATCTCCCCCATGGAATCGCGTTCTCGCCGAGTCGTGGACACGACAGAAGCCTCCTATCCTCTCCAAGTTCAACGCGGCCGCACTCGCCCCGTGGCAATGCACCCACGTAATAGGACCTGTGCTAGCCTACCAAAAACAAGCATCTCCAACACGACCGGCAAAGCCCTGAAGCGTTCTCGCGGCCGGTACGTTGATTTAAGAAAACACAACCTTCGGAAGGTCCGGGGCCCAGAAATTTCGTGACTCGAGGTCCTCGTCCTCGTGGCGGACGATCTGGGACCGGCCTCAGCTTAGAGCGGGAAGCGCCGGCGGGGCAGCCTCGGATGAAGGCAATGCGGCCACCGGCTCTTCCCCGGCCACCGGCTCTTCGCCGGCCGCCAGGTGCGGCAGGGGCCATTGTTCGAGCCGGACCTGGTTGCCTTGAACGACGACGAACGGGCAGGGGGGTGCCTCGATCCAGGAGCCGCTATTGATGTACAGAACGCCGTCAGGCTCGGCCACCAGCGGCAGGTGCGTGTGACCGCAGGTCACGAACCGGAAGCCGCGGCTGGCGGCATACTCGGAAGCACGCCGCATGATCAGCTCGCTGTTGCGCTGCCACCGCTTGGTGATCCGGCGAATCCATCGCGCGGCGCGGTGGGGCATGAATTTCTGGATGAAGTAAAAGATCCCGCAGGCAATCTCGGTCAGCCAGGGATAGTCGGTGATGATGGTGTCGAACTGGTCGCCGTGCAGGATCAGGAGCTGGATCTCGCCATTGTCGAAGACGTATTCGTCGAGGATATCGACGCCCACGATGTGGCTGATCGTGTCGGCGGGGCCGTCGTGATTGCCCCGAACCCACACGACCCGGATGTCGTCGCGGTCGGTGTTGCGGCGGATGACCTTCAGACAGGCGAAATGCCGCTTCGTGAGCCGCTTGAAGTTGAGATCATCGAAGATGTCGCCGTTGATCACAAGCTCGCGGCAGTGCTCGACCGCCCAGGTCAAGAACTCCTCGAGTAGCTTCGCCTGGCAGACGTCGCTGCCCAGGTGCAGATCGCTGATCACGATGCAATCGTAGACGATTTTCTCGCCAAGACCGTGTACGCTCGAGGCGGTCTCCATCACGCGACTCCCGCGGTCATTCCCGGCCCGCCAGGATCACGTCCTCGTCTGGCGGCTTCATCCGGGCCTGCCGGAAATCCGTGGCGACCCGGCGAAGAATACTCATTCCATTATAATATAACAGAGCCTGCGAAAAAAGCTGGACACAGTCCTTTCATTGCTGGAGCGAAACCCATTGTGCAACTAATCTTAAAGCATGACCTCCGGCATGTCACCCGATACATCAAATCTTCAAGATTCACAGGAGCGATGAGACATCCGGCCAAATCTCGAAGCGGATCTCCTGCGGGGGGTCACGGTGACATGCTGCAAAGTTGCGATTGACGGGCATTCTCTTTCCTATCGGACTTGTTGCCCTGGTTCGAGCAGGGTCTCCTGACCGGCTCGTCCCTTTCGACCGACGGTCTCCCAGTCCCCGACCGTTGGCACGTCACCTGGTTATCCATGGCCAGAAAGCTGGAGCCGCAACTGGTCTAGAAAAGTCCGAGAAACGCGGAGTTCAAGCAGCCAGCAACGGTCCGAGCGCGGACAGGAAGTGTTGGCGGGGCGTTGAGTTGGGTATCCATGGCCTGATAGGCTGGAGCCGCAACTGATAGAGAAAAGTCCGTGGAAACAGGGACGCAGCGAGTTATTGATTCTAGCTGTTGCTCCGTTTCTGCTCTGTTCTAGTTCAGAAGTGCGCTTTCTGTCCCGAAGCACGCACTCGATCGATTACACACCTGGTCGGGCTTCTTAGCCCGAGGAAGTAGTGGTAGAATGGTCCTGGATCATTGGAGGACCAGCCATGGCGACATCGACCGCCGCACGATACCAGCACCTGGAGCCGCGACCTGGCTCCAACTATCGCCAGCTTTTCCTTAAGGGTCGCCGCATTCGCGCCGCGGTCGTTTATGAGGCCGTCCACGGTCCCGACCCTTATATGCCCGAGGAGTTCGCTCGCGATTACGGCGTGCCCCTGGAAGCGGTCCGCGAGGCGCTCGACTACGTCGCGAACAACCTGCCGTTAATCGAATCAGAGCGGGACCGCGAGGCCGCTGACGTCCGGGCCCGTGGCCTCGATCGGCCCACGCAGTCGTGAGGGTCCTGATCGATGAGAATATGAGTAGCCGCCGCTTGGCCGCCCGGCTGCAGTCGGTGGGCACGACGTTCTGCTTGCCTCGGATGTCGGTCTAGGGTCGGTCAGCGATGCTCGAGTGCTGGCCTGGGCTGTCGCTCAGGACCGCCCGGTTTTGACCCGAGACCACGAAGACTTCGCCGATCTGCACGACCTCGTCATGGCAGTCGTCGGCCACCACCCGGGTATCCTGGTCGTCCGATTCGACAACGATCCGCGGCACAACCTGACCGAGCGTGCAATTGCAACGGCGATTGGGAACCTGGAGTCTTCTGGGGTGGCGGTCGTCGACAACATCCACGTCCTGAATCACTGGAGTTGATCGTCGGCCAGCGACCACCCGTGAAGGAGGGGAAACGGGCCATCACTGAATTGCGCCCGGCAAAGCCGCGACCTCGGGGAGGAAAAAAGAATGGGGGGCCTCTGAGTCAGACCTTGGTTTCTCGAGAGATAGACCCGTCAGACTATGCCCCGAAGGAATTCATCGTACAGTCGCCAGACCGAGAGATTTCCCGGTTTTCCCAGCAATTCCTCGCGGTCTCGAAGATGTTCACGGCAGTGGTCTGGCGACCCTCGCCGAACGAAACAAATCGCAACGAAAGCGGCCGGGATCAGAGGGCGGTCAAGGCCAACTTTGCAGCCTGCCAGGGTCACGGTGCATCGAGGACGTCTCGCCAGAATGCCGGTACGGCTTCCCACGCCGACTGATAAGTCGTTTCCAGCGGCAAGGGGATGTAAACCTCGGGGGTGAGGAACATCGGCATGTCGCACAGAGTGGCGCCGACCTCGACCGGTTCAACGAACGCCTCGGGAAAGGTGCCGCCGATGTAAGAGACCAGGGTCAGCGTTCGGTCCGAGGGTAGGGCAAAGTCGTTTTCGATGAACTCATCCCAGATTGCCTTGTGGATGCCCTGGGGATCGCGTGGGCCCGGGGGAAACAGGTCGACGATCACCAGGTGGATTCCCGCCCTCAGGATCTGTCCAGCCTTGTCAACGAATGCGCGCAGGCCGTGACGCGTGTTCTTGTTTCCCGGCGAGACGACTTCGAGCATCGCGACGATCCGGTGATTGCTGGCGTGCCGGATGACGACCGTCCTCGCTTTGGCAGCGTAGACGTCAGGCTCTGCCCGCAATCGGAAGCGCGCTTTCGGTGGGTTGGCGGCGAGAGCGATTCCCCCCGCCGGCTCAGCGATCGCCGCGGCACGATTCTCGGGTAACTGAAGGGTGAGCACGTCGGGGCCCAGTCCACCGGCAAGCTGCTCGGCCAAGGCATAGTAATCAGGAGGCAGCAGCCCCCGGTTCAATTGCCTCGAGAGGTCACCGATCCACTCGAAGTGGAAATGGTGAAAGATGCCCGCACTCACGCGAGTCCAGTCGTGAACCGGCATGACTCGTGCCTCCGCGTCCTCTGCTGATTGTCTCTCTAGCAGTAATTATGAACCGATGGTCGTCCTCCAGGCCAGAGCGCCGTGTATCCAAGG